>NZ_JBZWGT010000003.1:0-4600887 GCF_058661735.1 Enterobacter sp. 4974935 | reverse complement strand
AGTTCTTCTGAAGTGACAAGCACTAAATACAAAAAACTTTTCGTTCGCTCACTTTTCAAACTCAACGCTTATTTAACCCGCGAATCGTCCGTTAAACGTGCAATTTCACGGGCAAAACTGGCCACTTGATCCCAGTCGGTATAAACCACTTCTTTACGCGTATCCGTTTCCCCGCCCGTCATCTTCATGATCAGGCGGATCATAAAGCGGTCATACCAGCGGTAACGCGGGTAACGCAGCGCGCCCGCAAAGACAGAACAGATATCGGGCTGCCATGGCGAGCTCAGCAAAAACTTACGCGTATAGCTGTTAGTCTGCGGTGTACGCTTCTCTGCTTTACGGGCAACCAGGTTGACCGAGTAAAACGCGCCGGGCAGCTTAGCGAGCTCCGCCGTATGCTTTTTCACAAAGCGATCCAGCGCCGGATGGAAATGACCGTAACGAATTGAAGCGCCAATGACCACACGGTCGTAATCCTGCCAGGCAAGCTGTTCAGTGCGATTCAGGTTCACCACATCAGAATAAATGCCCAGCTCTTTGAGTTCAGAAGCCAGATATGAAGCAATCTCACGCGTTTGCCCATCACGCGTTGAGAATAGAATTAACGTTTTCACCAATGTCTCCTTACTCACGCCAGAATGTTGGGGTAAACAGCACCAGCAGCGTAAAGACCTCAAGACGACCAAACAGCATATTGGCGATTAAGATCCACTTTGCCACCGGGTTCATACTGGCGAAATTATCCGCCACGACACCCAGCCCCGGCCCCAGGTTGTTTAACGTTGCCACCACAGAGGCGAAGGCAGAGAAATCATCCACGCCCGTGGCGATAATCGCCAGCATACTGACAATAAAGACCAGCGCATAAGCGGAGAAGAATCCCCACACCGCTTCGAGGATACGCTCCGGCAGTGCACGATTGCCCAGCTTGATGCTGTAAACCGCATTCGGGTGGACGAGACGTTTAAGTTCACGGTTCCCCTGCTTGAACAGCAGCAGAATACGGATCACCTTCAGGCCGCCGCCCGTCGACCCGGCACAGCCGCCGATAAACGCAGAGCACAACAGCAGCACCGGCAGGAACAGCGGCCAACGCGCAATACTGTCCGTGGTAAAACCGGCGGTTGTCGCCATCGATACCACCTGGAAGAAGGCCTGGTTCAGGGTCGTGACCGCCGAGTTATAGACATCGTGGAACCACAGTACCAGGGTACAGATGATCACCAGGGTCAACTGGACGCCAATAAACATCCGGAATTCCGGGTCGCGCCAGTACACCTTCAGGCTCCGTCCGCTAAGCAACGAGAAGTGTAGACCGTAGTTACAGCCTGAGATCAGCAAAAAGATGGCAATGATGGTATTGATCGTCGGGCTGTCGAAGTACCCAACGCTGGCATCGTGGGTGGAGAACCCGCCGATAGCGATAGTGGCAAAGCTGTGCCCGATGGCATCAAACGCAGGCATCCCGGCAAACCACAGCGCCAGCGCGCAGGCCACCGTCAGCAGGACATAAATAAGCCAAAGGGTTTTCGCCGTCTCCGCAATACGCGGGCGCATCTTGTTATCTTTCAACGGGCCAGGCATTTCAGCCCGGTAAAGCTGCATCCCCCCGACGCCCAGAATCGGCAGGATAGCCACCGCCAGCACGATGATCCCCATACCGCCGAACCACTGGAGCATCTGCCGGTAAAAGAGAATTGCATGCGGGAGTGAATCCAGCCCCACAAGCGTGGTGGCCCCGGTGGTCGTTAATCCGGAGAACGATTCAAAAAACGCATCCGTGACGGTGAGATTCGGTTGTTCAGAGAAGATAAACGGCAGCGCACCCACGCTTCCCAGTACCGTCCAGAACAGGACCACGATCAGAAAACCCTCCCGGGATTTCAGTTCACCTTTCTCACGGCGGTTTGGCCACCACAGCAGGGAGCCAATCGTCAGCGCGACAAAAAAGGTTTGCGTAAATGCACGCCCCGCGCCGTCCCGGTAGATGAGCGCCACCAGTCCGGGAATGATCATTGTCCCGGAGAAAAGTATGACCAGCAATCCAACGATTCGGGTAATGGCACGAAAATGCATCTCTGCCGCTTCCTTAGGTATTCAAAATTGTGAGGTGGGGATTATTCTTCAATCGGCAGTAATTGCAATGAACCGCGACTAAAATCAGCGAGTTTTGCTGAAAAAGCAGCCAGTTCCGCCTGAGGAAGCGCCACGCGTAATTGCACCATTGCCTGATAATCACTGTGTGCGATGACGCCGTTAAACTGTTTAAGCAGTGCTTCGATACCCGATAGCTGGGCGTAATCGCATAACAAAGTATATTCCGTAAGTGGCGTTTTGCGGGTTGTTATCAGCAGATTAAGCGCCTGCTGGACACCCCCTCCGTAGGCTTTAACCAGCCCTCCGGTGCCTAACAAAATGCCCCCGTAGTAGCGGACCACGACGGCGGTGATTTCACCCACGCAGCTGCCCATCAACTGGGATAGCATCGGTTTTCCGGCCGTACCCGCCGGTTCACCGTCGTCAGAAAACCCGAGCTGCTGTGAGTCGTCTGGCGGCCCTGCGACCCACGCCACACAGTGATGGCGGGCATCGGGGTGCTGCGCGCGGACGGACTCGACGAACGCCTTCGCCGCCTCCACGCCGTCAGTATGCGCCAACAGCGTGATAAAGCGGCTTTTCTTGATTTCCTCAACAAAGGTGACCGGCTCGGCCGGTATCAGCCAGCTTTCCATCAGGCCAGCTTCAGATCTCGCGTCATGTTCTCAATGCTGTTCTCGTGAATAACCACGTTATCCTCGATACGAATGCCGCCAAACGGCTTCAGCGCTTCAATTTTCTCCCAGTTGAAGTGCTTGCTGAACTGCCCTTCCCGCCACGGCGCCAGCAGGGATTCAATAAAGTAGATGCCCGGCTCAATGGTCAATACCATACGCGGCGCCAGAACGCGGGTGCAGCGCAGATAAGGATATTTAGACGGTGCCGCCAGGTGCGTACCGGTATCATCCTGCATAAAGCCAGCGACGTCATGAACCTGTAAACCCAGCGGGTGGCCGATACCGTGCGGCATAAATGGCCCGGTCAGATCGTTCTCAACCATCGCCTCTTCGCTCATGTCTTTGACAATCTGATGCTTACGCAGCAGTTTAGCGATGCGCTGATGGAACTGGATGTGATAATCCACGTAGCTGGTTCCGGCCTTCATGGTGCCAATCAGCGCCAGCTGTTCGTCGTTCACGTCTTTGATCAATTGCGCAAAATCAGTATCCGCATTCGCCGCCCAGGTACGGGTCAGGTCTGCCGCATAGCCATTGTACTCAGCCCCCGCGTCCAGCAGGAAGCTGCGCATCTCAGCCGGAACCTGATGATCCAGTTTGGTGTAGTGCAGAACCGAGGCATGTTCATTCAGCGCCACGATGTTGCTGTACGGCACGTCGGTATCGCGGTGGCCGGTCGCCGTCAGGTAGGCCTGATTGATATCGAACTCGCTCATACCGGACTGGAACGCTTCGTGCGCCGCACGGTGGCCATTCACCGCCGTTTTTTGCGCTTCACGCATGCAGTAAAGTTCGTAGTCGGTCTTGTAGGCGCGATAGTAGTGCAGATAATCCAGCACGCCTTTCGGGTTGAGTTTATCTGCCGGAATATCCAGACCCAGCGCACGCTCAGGAACCGGACCAATGTAGCCGATGTTCCCCCGCGCCGCTGGCAACTGGCTGCCAATGCCGTCTGCTTTTGGCAGCGCAATCACGTCAATTTCTTCGGTCCAGAATGAGGTCGGCAGCGGCTCCACGTTGTGCCAGTAATCGACCGGCAGGTAGAACCACAGTTTCGGCTTGTTCACGCCATCCACCAGCAGCCAGCAATTTGGAACCTGCGTGACAGGCACCCAGGCTTTAAACTGCGGGTTAACCTTGAAGGGATAAGCGTGGTCATCAAGAAAAGTATTCATCAACTCGCCGGAGTGGATCAGCAGGGCATCCAGCTTGAAGCGGGCCAGTACATCGCGGGTACGTTCCTGTAGGGTAACGATATGATTTTTATAAAGCGAAGCCAGTGAGTCCATCATTCTTCCTTTCGTTTTTTTGACCTCAAGTCATCGCATCTTAGCACACCTCACTCCGGCTGCGTGATTTCCACCGACCGTGATCAGCGCAGCAATTTCTTAATGACTAATTTGCATTTTATTAACATAAATTCCACACTCCGTTTCATCTGGTATGACCAGATCCAATTGCTGGATTCAGGAGACCGACATGCTCTACAAAGGCGACACCCTGTACGTAGACTGGCTGGAAGATGGCATTGCCGAACTGGTGTTCGATGCCCCCGGCTCAGTGAACAAGCTTGATACCGCGACGGTGGCCAGTCTTGGCCAGGCGTTGGATGTACTTGAAAAGCAATCAGATTTAAAAGGGCTGCTGCTGCGCTCCAACAAAGCGGCCTTTATCGTTGGCGCGGATATCACCGAATTCCTGTCGCTGTTCCTGGTGCCCGAAGAACAGCTGAGCCAGTGGCTGCACTTTGCGAACAGCGTCTTTAATCGTCTGGAAGATCTGCCTGTCCCGACCCTTTCTGCCGTTAACGGTTACGCGCTGGGCGGCGGCTGCGAATGCGTGTTAGCCACTGATTACCGTCTGGCGACCCCAGACCTGCGCATCGGCCTGCCGGAAACCAAACTGGGCATTATGCCGGGCTTTGGTGGCTCGGTGCGTATGCCGCGCATGTTGGGTGCCGACAGCGCGCTGGAAATCATTGCCGCAGGTAAAGATGTCGGCGCGGAACAGGCGCAGAAAATCGGTCTGGTGGACGGCGTGGTTAAGCCTGAAAAACTGATTGAAGGCGCTGTAGCCATTCTGCGTCAGGCGATTAACGGCGATCTCGACTGGAAAGCCAAACGTCAGCCAAAGCTGGAGCCGTTGAAGCTCAGCAAAATTGAAGCCACCATGAGCTTCACCATCGCCAAGGGCATGGTGATGCAGACGGCGGGTAAACACTACCCGGCGCCGATCACGGCGGTGAAAACCATTGAAGCGGCAGCCCGTCTGGGCCGTGATGAAGCCCTGAAGCTGGAAAACCAGAGCTTTGTCCCGCTGGCGCACACCAACGAAGCCCGCGCGCTGGTTGGTATCTTCCTTAACGATCAGTTCGTGAAGGGCAAAGCCAAACAACTCACCAAAAACGTTGAAACGCCAAAACACGCGGCGGTACTCGGCGCGGGCATTATGGGTGGCGGCATCGCCTACCAGTCTGCATGGAAAGGCGTGCCGGTAGTGATGAAAGACATCAACGAGAAATCCCTGACGCTGGGCATGACCGAAGCGGCCAAGCTGCTGAATAAACAGCTTGAGCGCGGCAAAATTGACGGTCTGAAGCTTGCAGGCGTGATCTCCACCATCCAGCCAACGCTGGAATACAGCGGCTTTGAGCGCGTGGACGTAGTGGTTGAAGCGGTCGTTGAGAATCCGAAAGTCAAAAAAGCAGTGCTGGCCGAAACGGAAGAGAAGGTGCGTCCTGAGACCGTACTGGCCTCCAACACCTCCACTATTCCTATCAGCGAGCTGGCAAGCGTGCTGAAGCGTCCGGAAAACTTCTGCGGAATGCACTTCTTTAACCCGGTGCATCGCATGCCGCTGGTCGAAGTGATCCGCGGGGAAAAAACCTCCGACGAAACCATCGCCAAAGTGGTGGCGTGGGCGAGCAAGATGGGCAAAACGCCAATCGTCGTTAACGACTGCCCGGGCTTCTTCGTTAACCGCGTGCTGTTCCCGTACTTCGCCGGTTTCAGCCAGCTGCTGCGCGACGGCGCAGACTTCCGCAAAATCGACAAAGTGATGGAAAAACAGTTCGGCTGGCCGATGGGCCCGGCGTACCTGCTGGACGTTGTCGGCATCGACACTGCCCATCACGCGCAGGCGGTGATGGCGGCGGGCTTCCCGCAGCGCATGCAGAAAGATTATCGCGACGCCATTGACGCCCTGTTCGACGCCAACCGCTTTGGGCAGAAAAACGGTCTGGGCTTCTGGCGCTATAAAGAAGACAGCAAAGGCAAACCGAAGAAAGAAGAAGATCCGGCGGTGGATGGCCTGCTGGCCGACGTCAGTCAGCCAAAACGCGACTTCACTGACGATGAGATCATCGCCCGGATGATGATCCCGATGATCAACGAAGTAGTGCGTTGCCTCGAAGAAGGCATTATCGCCAGCCCGGCAGAAGCGGATATGGCGCTGGTGTACGGCCTCGGCTTCCCTCCGTTCCACGGCGGCGCGTTCCGTTGGCTGGATACGCTCGGCAGCGCTCGCTATCTCGATATGGCTCAGCAATATCAGCACCTCGGTCCGCTTTATGAGGTGCCGGAAGGTCTGCGTAACAAAGCGCGCCATAACGAACCCTACTATCCAGCAGTTGAGCCAGCCCGTCCGGTTGGCACGCTGAAAACGGCTTAAGGAGTCACAATGGAAAAGGTTGTCATTGTTGATGCAATTCGCACCCCGATGGGCCGTTCAAAAGGCGGTGCATTCCGTAACGTGCGTGCGGAAGATCTCTCCGCGCACCTGATGCGTAGCCTGCTGGCGCGTAACCCGGCGCTGGACCCTGCTGCGCTGGACGATATTTACTGGGGCTGCGTCCAGCAGACGCTGGAGCAGGGTTTCAACATCGCCCGTAACGCGTCTCTGCTGGCGGAGATCCCGCATTCGGTTCCGGCGGTCACCGTCAACCGTCTTTGCGGTTCGTCGATGCAGGCGCTGCACGACGCGGCACGGATGATCATGACCGGCGATGCGCAGGCCTGTCTGGTGGGCGGCGTGGAGCACATGGGCCACGTGCCGATGAGCCACGGGGTCGATTTCCATCCGGGCATGAGCCGCAACGTGGCAAAAGCCGCCGGTATGATGGGCCTGACCGCCGAGATGCTCTCCCGTCTGCACGGCATCAGCCGTGAAATGCAGGATGCCTTTGCCGCGCGCTCGCATGCCCGCGCCTGGGCCGCCACGCAGTCTGGTGCCTTTAAAAATGAGATCATCCCAACCGGCGGTCACGACGCAGACGGCGTACTGAAGCAGTTCAGCTACGACGAAGTTATCCGTCCTGAAACCACTGTTGAAGCGCTTTCTACCCTGCGTCCGGCGTTTGATCCGGTCACCGGTACGGTCACGGCGGGCACCTCGTCTGCCCTGTCCGATGGTGCCGCCGCCATGTTAGTGATGAGCGAAAGCCGCGCCCGCGAATTAGGCCTGACGCCACGCGCCCGCGTGCGTTCGATGGCAGTCGTGGGCTGCGATCCTTCCATCATGGGTTACGGTCCGGTCCCGGCGTCAAAACTGGCGCTGAAAAAAGCGGGGCTGAGCGCAAGTGATATCGACCTCTTTGAGATGAACGAAGCGTTTGCCGCGCAGATCCTGCCGTGCATTAAAGATCTGGGGCTGATGGATCAGATCGACGAGAAGATTAACCTCAATGGCGGCGCGATAGCCCTCGGTCACCCGCTGGGCTGCTCCGGGGCGCGTATCAGCACCACGCTGATCAACCTGATGGAACGCAAAGATGCCCAGTTCGGACTGGCGACGATGTGTATCGGGTTGGGTCAGGGGATCGCGACGGTGTTTGAGAGAGTGTAAATGTAAATAAGGAAAAGTATCTTAAAGCCAATGACGTCAGAACAAGGCGGCAAGCGAGCGAATCCCGATGAGCTTACATTAGTAAGTGATTCGGGTGAACGAGCGCAGCCAACGCAGTTATGGCGCCATTGGCGAAGAGAGACAGTTTAGTTGCCGTTCTTCCCGCCTGTCAGGGGCGGGTTTTTTACATTATTGCAGCAGCGAAATATCCGCCACGCGCAGGAACAGCTCACGCAGTTTCTCAAGCATCGAGAGACGGTTAATACGCAGCTCTTTATCTTCCACATTCACCATCACCTTCTCGAAGAAGGCATCGATGACATCACGTAGCTCCGCCAGCTCCACCAGTGCTTCCTGGTAGCGACCTTCCGCGAAATACGGCTCCAGCTTGTCGCGTAGCACCACAACCTGCATCGCCAGAGAAATCTCTTCCGGCTCTTTCAGGGTTGCAGCGTTTACGCGTTCGTTCAGCGTCTCGTCGGATTTCGCGAGGATGTTGGATACACGCTTGTTGGCCGCGGCCAGCGCAGACGCCGCTTCCAGCGTACGGAAGTGGGATACCGCCTTCATACGCGCATCGAAATCTGCCGGACGGGTCGGACGACGCGCCAGCACCGCCTGAATGGTATCAACCGAGTAACCTTCGTCCTGATACCACGCACGGAAACGACCGAGCATAAAGTCGATAACATCATCCACAACCTTCGCGTTGGTCAGCTTATCGCCGTACAGACGGACCGCTTCTTCGGTCAGCGTTTGCAGATCGAGATTGAGGTTCTTCTCTACGATGATGCGCAGCACGCCCAGCGCAGCACGACGCAGCGCAAACGGGTCTTTGTCGCCTTTCGGATGCTGACCGATACCGAAGATACCCGCCAGGGTGTCCATCTTATCGGCAATCGCCACGGCGCAGGCAACCGGGTTAGACGGCAGATCGTCACCGGCAAAGCGCGGCTGATACTGCTCGTTCAGGGCCACAGCCACGTCTTCCGCTTCGCCGTCATGACGCGCGTAGTGCATGCCCATCACGCCCTGGGTGTCGGTAAATTCGAACACCATGTTGGTCATCAGGTCGCACTTGGAGAGCAGGCCCGCGCGGGTAGCGTGGTTAACGTCGGCGCCAATTTCACGGGCAATCCAGCCGGACAGCTCCGCGATACGGTCAGTCTTGTCGCGCAGCGTACCCAGCTGCTGCTGGAAGAGTACGGTTTGCAGACGCGGCAGGTTATCTTCCAGACGTTTTTTACGGTCGGTGTTGAAGAAGAACTCGGCGTCCGCCAGACGTGGACGCACCACTTTCTCGTTACCGGAGATAATCTGGCTCGGATCTTTCGATTCGATGTTCGCGACGAAGATGAAGTTTGGCAGCAGCTGGCCGTCGTTGGCGTAAACCGGGAAGTACTTTTGGTCACCCTTCATGGTGTACACCAGCGCTTCAGCCGGAACGGCCAGGAATTTCTCTTCGAATTTCGCGGTCAGCACAACCGGCCATTCGACCAGAGAGGTCACTTCTTCCAGCAGGCTATCGCTCAGATCGGCATTACCGCCAATTTTGCGCGCCGCTTCTTCGGCGTCAGCTTTGATTTTGGCTTTACGCTGTTCGTAGTCAGCAATGACCTTACCGCGCTCCAGCAGGATCTGCGGGTACTGATCAGCATTGTCGATGGTGAACTCCGGCTCGCCCATAAAGCGGTGGCCGCGGATCACGCGATCGGACGCCACGCCCAGAATGGTCGCCGGAATAACGGTATCGCCCAGCAGCAGGGTCACGGTGTGAACCGGACGCACAAAGTGAACGTCAGACGCGCCCCAGCGCATCAGCTTAGGAATCGGCAGCTTAGCCAGCGAGGTCGCAATCATATCTGGCAGCAGCGCTTCCGCGCTTTCGCCTTTCACATGGGCACGATACAGCAGCCATTCACCTTTGTCGGTGGTCAGACGTTCGGCCTGATCGACGGTGATACCGCAGCCGCGCGCCCAGCCTTCAGCCGCTTTGCTCGGCTTGCCTTCCGCGTCGAACGCCTGGGCAATGGCCGGGCCACGTTTTTCAACTTCGCGATCCGGCTGAGACGCCGCCAGATTTGCCACTTTCAGCGCCAGACGACGCGGTGCAGCAAACCACTCAATTTTACCGTGCGCCAGGCCAGCGTTATCCAGCTCAGCAGTGACGTTCGCAGCGAAAGATTCAGCCAGGCTGCGCAGGGCTTTTGGTGGCAGCTCTTCAGTGCCGATTTCCACCAGGAAAGTTTTCTCAGACATGGCCGCCTCTTATTTGTTTCGGTTGCACATCGGGAAGCCAAGGGCTTCACGGGACGCGTAGTAAGCTTCAGCAACGGCTTTGGTCAGGGTACGAATACGCAGAATGTAGCGCTGACGTTCAGTCACGGAGATCGCTTTGCGGGCATCCAGCAGGTTGAAGCTGTGGGCAGCCTTCAGAATACGCTCGTAGGCAGGCAGAGGCAGCGGAGTCTCCAGCGCCAGCAGCTGCTGGGCTTCTTTCTCGTACTGCTCAAAGCAGGTGAACAGGAAGTCCACGTCCGCGTATTCGAAGTTATAGGTGGATTGCTCCACTTCGTTCTGATGGAACACGTCGCCGTAGGTGGTTTTACCCAGCGGGCCGTCACTCCAGACCAGGTCGTAAACGCTGTCTACGCCCTGAATGTACATGGCCAGACGTTCCAGACCATAGGTGATTTCGCCGGTGATCGGTTTACATTCCAGACCGCCAACCTGCTGGAAGTAGGTGAACTGGGTCACTTCCATGCCGTTCAGCCACACTTCCCAACCCAGACCCCAGGCACCCAGCGTTGGGTTTTCCCAGTTATCTTCCACGAAACGAATGTCGTGAATGGTCGGATCCATACCCAGCTCTTTCAGTGACCCGAGGTACAGTTCCTGAATGTTGTCGGGTGATGGCTTAATCACCACCTGGAACTGATAGTAGTGCTGCAAACGGTTCGGGTTTTCGCCGTAACGGCCATCGGTCGGACGACGGGATGGCTGAACATAGGCGGTCGCCATCGGCTCTGGCCCTAACGCGCGCAGGCTGGTCATCGGGTGTGAGGTGCCTGCGCCAACTTCCATGTCCAAAGGTTGAACAATGGTGCAGCCCTGACGAGCCCAGTAATCCTGTAAGGTCAGGATCAGGCCCTGGAAGGTCTTGGTATCAAACTTTTGCATAGTATTTCGTGCTGGATACGTGTGGTTTTAAATGGAAGGGATCAGTATACCCGCTGGCTGCAAGATATACAGTACGAAACGGGGTTGTTTAGGGAAAATTGGGGAATAAGCCCTACAGCCAGAACCTGCGAAGGCTCTGGTTGCTGCTTATACGAGCAATTTAGCGCATTGAGAGATGTAAAAACTGGCCGTCTGCATCAAAAGAGCAGACAAAGCCCTCTTTACGCGCCGTATAGCCTTTCAGTTCATAGCTGCCCTGAAAGCGCTCGAAGCCGTTAATATGAATTTTCTGTGCTTCGGAATTATAGCGGTGAGCCGCCTGATCCCTGCACAGCTGTTCCATATTCAGGGAACGCTCCGGGCTCATTTTCCCCTGCTGCGCTTTTTGGACTGGAGCCTCCTGAGAAGCACTGCACCCTGCTAATAAAAGCAGCAGAAAGAGTGACGCCCCACGCTTCATCATCATTTTTATTACCGCCCTGGTCAGTGGCTGTTATTTTTAGTAGCAACACGTTTATAGATTAATGTTCAACATTCTGCGAATCTCGCCAGCTCCCGACAAGACAGCCTGGTTAAACTCAGAATTTTCCAAGGGAAAAGTTTTACGCAATCGCAGTCACACTTTCTTTATCAGGAATACAGAGGAACTGATGCAGTCAAAAATTAACTGGATTGATAACCTGCGGGGAATAGCCTGTCTGATGGTGGTGATGATCCACACTACGACCTGGTATGTCACGAACGCGCACAGTATCAGCCCTGTTAACTGGGATGTCGCCAATATTCTGAACTCAGCCTCACGCGTGAGCGTCCCGCTGTTCTTTATGATTTCCGGTTTTCTCTTTTTTGGCGAGCGTAGCGCGCAGCCGAGACATTTCATCCGTATTGTCTCCTGTTTGCTGTTTTACAGCGCCATTTCGCTGCTCTATATCATCCTGTTCACTTCAATTAATGCTGAACGTTCCCTGCTCAATTTGTTGCAAAAACCGGTGTTCTATCATCTGTGGTTTTTCTTCGCGATAATGGTTATCTATCTGGTTTCGCCGTTAATTCAGGTAAAAAACGTTAGCGGTAAAATGCTGCTGGCCTTGATGGTAATAATCGGGATCGTGGCAAACCCGAATACCGTCTCACAGAAAATTGATGGCTTTGAATGGCTGCCCGTTAACCTCTATATCAACGGCGATACGTTTTATTACGTGCTGTACGGCATGCTGGGGCGCGCCATCGGCATGATGGAGACGCAAAAGAGAGGAATAAACTGGCTTTGCGCGGCAGCATTTATCGCCGGTGTGTTTATTATCTCTCGAGGGACGCTGCACGAGCTGCAATGGCGCGGAAACTTTGCCGATACCTGGTATCTCTACTGCGGGCCGATGGTCTTTATCTGCGCGGTTTCGCTGCTGACCCTGTTTAAAAACACCCTGAATGCCCGCCCGCTTCCGGTGCTGGGGTTTATCTCTCGCCACTCGCTGGGCATTTACGGTTTTCACGCGCTGGTGATCCACGCCCTGCGCACCCGCGGCGTTGAGCTTAAAAGCTGGCCGGTGCTGGATATTGTCTGGATATTTACCGTTACGCTGGTTGTCAGCCTGCTGCTCTCAATGCTGCTGCAACGCATCGATACACGCAGGTTTGTGAGCTAACCCGGTTGAAGGCTGGCAGGCCGGGTAAGCGTTAGCGCCACCCGGCTCCTGTTTATGACATTAGCGGTAAAAGCTGCTGATAGATTTTGCGGAAAACGTCTCGTCTTTCAGCGTAGCGAGCATGATTTTTCGCATCAGGACGATGCTGCTGTTCAAGCGGCAGCTGGGGCAAAAGCTGGGGCAGTGGTTTATCCCGGTTCAGCGCAATTTGCGCCAGCCGTGCCGCACCGAGCGCCGGACCAACATCTCCCCCAGTACGATAGTCCAACTGCAACCCGCTGATATCGGAAAGCATTTGCCGCCAGTAGCTGCTTCGTGCCCCGCCGCCAATTAACGTAATGCTGGATGGCGTCAGGCCACAGTCATGCACGACATCCATGCCGTCCGCCAGCGCATAACCGACCCCTTCAAGCACCGCGCGCGCCAGCTCTGCCGGGCCGTGCTGATGGGTAAGGCCGAAGAAGACCCCTTTCGCTTCCGGGTTGTTATGCGGCGTCCGCTCGCCTGAAAGGTACGGTAAAAACCAGACCGCACCGGCAGTATCATCCGCCTGCTGTGCCGCTGCGATAAGCGCCGGGACGTCCGCCATTCCGGTCAGCTTTGCCGCCCAGTCGAGGCAGGATGCCGCGCTCAGCATCACCGACATCAAATGCCATTTACCCGGCAACGCGTGGCAGAAGCTGTGTACGGCGCTTTCAGGGTTACTACGATAGCCGTCACTGACGGCAAAATAGACGCCGGAAGTGCCGAGCGAGAGCATGGCCTGTCCTGTCTCCACCATCCCCACGCCGACCGCACCCGCCGCATTATCGCCACCGCCGGCAACGACAGGTACGGCTGGCATATTCCAGCGTTCAGCAACAGAAGGCTGCAAAGCGCCCGTGATATCACTGCCTTCAAACAGCGCAGGCATATGATCGCGCGTCAGCTGGCAGGCATCCAGCATCGCTTCGCTCCAGTCCCGTTTCGCCACGTCGAGCCACATCGTGCCCGCGGCGTCAGACATGTCGCTGGCAAAATCCCCCGTCATGCGAAAACGAAGGTAGTCTTTCGGCAACAGAACTTTCGCCACCTGACGAAAAATCTCAGGCTCATGGCGCTGCACCCACAGGAGTTTTGGCGCGGTAAAACCGGGCATCATCAGGTTGCCCGTAATCTCGCGGGACACAGGCACACGCTCCTCAAGGATCGCGCACTCTTCCGCACAGCGGCCATCGTTCCAGAGAATAGCCGGGCGCAGAACGCGATGCTGGCTATCCAGCAGCGTGGCGCCATGCATTTGCCCGGCAATGCCCAGCGCTTTCACGTAGCGCAGGCTGTGCTGCTCACCTAAGGCTTTCATCGCGCGGTCCGTCGCCTGCCACCACTGCTCCGGATCTTGTTCCGACCAAAGTGGCTGCGGGCGTGAAACCTGCAACTTTTCAGTCTGCGTGGCTAACACATCGCCCTGCTCGCTTAACAGGATGGCTTTCACCCCCGACGTGCCAAGATCGATCCCGATATACATGTGGTGACTCCTTTGACAGAAATGCCCGGCGGCGCTGCGCTTACCGGGCATGAATGCTGTTATTTATCGAACAGGTAGTGATTGACCAGGTTTTCCAGCAGTTCCTGATGGCCGCTCTGATGCTGCGGTGCCAACTGATGCTGTTCAGCGTACTTCGCGATCTCCGCAAGCGATAACTGACCTTTCAAAATTTGCTGGCCCAGCTCACTGTTCCAGCCGCTGTAGCGCTTCGCCACGCGCTTATCCAGCTCACCGTCTTCAATCATACGGGCCGCCACCTTCAGCGCCAGCGCCATGGTGTCCATCGCGCCAATATGCCCGTAGAACAAATCGTATTTATCGGTGCTCTGGCGACGCACTTTGGCGTCGAAGTTCAGGCCGCCGGTGGTGAAACCGCCCGCTTTGATGATTTCGTACATCACCAGCGCATTCTCTTCGACGCTGTTCGGGAACTGGTCGGTATCCCAGCCCAGCTGCGGATCGCCGCGGTTCGCATCCACCGATCCGAAGATGCCCAGCGCAATCGCAGAGGCGATTTCGTGATGGAACGAGTGGCCCGCCAGCGTGGCGTGGTTAGCCTCAATGTTCACTTTGATCTCTTTTTCCAGACCAAACTGCTTCAGGAAGCCATACACGGTGGCGACATCGTAGTCGTACTGATGCTTGGTTGGCTCCTGTGGTTTTGGCTCAATCAGCAGCGTACCGCGGAAGCCGATTTTGTGCTTGTGGTCCACAACCATCTGCATAAAGCGGCCAATCTGCTCACGCTCCTGGCGCAGGTCAGTATTCAGCAGCGTTTCATAGCCTTCACGACCGCCCCAGAGAACGTAGTTCTCACCGCCCAGCTGATGCGTGGCGTTCATCGCAGTCACCACCTGGGTTGCCGCCCAGCTGAAGACTTCCGGGTCCGGGTTGGTTGCCGCGCCCGCGCCATAGCGAGGGTTGGTAAAGCAGTTAGCCGTACCCCAGAGCAGCTTCACGCCGCTTTGCTGCTGTTTTTCAGCCAGCACGTCGACCATCTGCGCAAAATTGTTCAGATACTCTTTCAGGGATGCCCCTTCCGGCGACACGTCCACATCGTGGAAACAGTAGTACGGTACGTTCAGCTTATGGAAGAACTCGAACGCGACGTCGGCTTTACGCTTCGCCAGCTCAATGGCCTCGCCCGGCTGTTGCCATGGGCGGTCAAAAGAGCCCACGCCGAACATATCGGCACCGTTCCAGCAGAAGGTGTGCCAGTAGCAGGCGGCAAAGCGCAAGTGATCTTCCATGCGCTTACCCAGCACCAGCTCATCCGGGTTGTAGTGACGAAATGCTAAAGGATTGGTCGTTTTCGTGCCTTCGAAACGAACGCGATCGAGTTGGTCGAAATAAGCTTGCATATTGAGCTCCATAATCAGGGTATGCGGCGTGGTCTTGCTTCTGGAGTAATAGTGAATAGACATTGGAGGTTGCTCAATTACGTTATTTCACACTGCTATTGAGAGAATGCGCAATTGTGCGCTGGCTCGCAAAATAATGTGCAGACAAACTATTTTTCGGCGCGCATTCCAGAATCAAATGTAATTAATAGGTTACGCTTTTTAAAATCCGATCGCGGTCATAAATTCAGAAATAAACCAAATATCGTAATGAGAAGATAAAAATCTGTAATTGCCAGCGGGCCTTTCCACGTTAAAAATTTGCTGCGTCTCAGCAGTGAATGTTTCTTTTATCTCAGCTACACATACCCCTACAAAAAGGCCTAATAATTATGAAGATAAAGAACCTGACCCTAACGCTCTGCACTACTCTCCTGCTTGCAAGCTTTGCCGGCCACGCCAAAGAGGTCAAAATCGGCATGGCGATTGATGACTTACGCCTGGAGCGCTGGCAAAAAGATCGCAATATCTTTGTTAAAAAAGCGGAATCTCTCGGCGCGGAGGTGTTCGTTCAGTCCGCTAACGGCAACGAAGAGACGCAAATGTCGCAAATTGAGAATATGATCAACCGTGGCGTCGATGTGCTGGTCATTATCCCGTATAACGGCCAGGTATTAAGCAACGTGGTGAAAGAAGCAAAACAGGAAGGCATAAAAGTCCTGGCTTATGACCGCATGATTAATAATGCGGATATTGATTATTATATTTCGTTCGACAATGAAAAGGTGGGTGAATTACAGGCTAAAAGCTTGATCGCAAAAGTGCCTCAAGGGAATTATTTCCTGATGGGCGGCTCGCCTGTGGATAACAACGCCAAACTGTTCCGTCAGGGACAAATGAAAGTGCTGAAGCCGTATATCGACGAGGGCAAAATTAAAGTCGTCGGCGATCAGTGGGCTGACGGCTGGTTACCGGAAAACGCGCTGAAAATTATGGAAAACGCGTTGACCGCAAATAACAACAAAATCGATGCAGTGGTGGCCTCTAACGACGCCACTGCGGGGGGCGCCATTCAGGCGCTGAGCGCGCAGGGTCTGGCCGGGAAAGTCGCTATTTCCGGACAGGACGCCGACCTTGCGGGTGTAAAACGCATTATCGCCGGTACCCAGACTATGACGGTCTATAAGCCCATTACCGAGCTTGCCAATACCGCCGCCGAAATTGCCGTTGAGCTGGGCAATGGCCAGCAACCTAAAGCAGACGCGACGTTAAATAACGGCCTGAAAGACGTGCCAGCTCGCCTGCTTACCCCTATCGAAGTCAACAAAGAGAATATTGACGCCACGGTGGTGAAAGACGGTTTCCATAAGAAGAGTGAACTGTAATCCAGCGCAGCCCCTGCCCGGCGGGGGCGCATCGACCTGCCCTGTTCATCTGTCGGGCTATGCGGAGCAGTTATGTCTTATTTACTTGAAATGAAAAGCATCACCAAAGCCTTCGGGGCGGTGAAAGCGGTCGACAACGTAAGCCTGCGGCTGAACCCCGGCGAAGTGATGTCGCTGTGCGGCGAAAACGGCTCGGGGAAATCCACGCTGATGAAGGTGCTGTGCGGGATCTATCCGCACGGCAGCTACGAGGGCGAAATCGTCTTTGCCGGTGAGGTGCTTCAGGCCACGCACATTCGTGATACCGAACGTAAAGGCATCGCTATCATTCACCAGGAGCTGGCACTGGTGAAGCACCTTACCGTGCTGGAAAATATCTTTCTTGGGGCCGAACTCTCGCGCCACGGCGTACTGGATTACGACACCATGACGCTGCGCTGCGAAAAACTGCTGGCCCAGGTGAGTCTCGCTATCTCACCGGATACGCGCGTGGGCGACTTAGGTTTGGGCCAGCAGCAACTGGTGGAGATCGCCAAGGCGCTAAATAAACAGGTACGCCTGCTGATCCTCGACGAGCCAACCGCCTCGCTCACCGAACAGGAAACCGCCGTTCTGCTCAATATCATCCGCGACCTGCAAAACCACGGTATCGCCTGCATCTATATTTCGCACAAGCTCAATGAGGTGAAAGCTATTTCCGACACCATCTGCGTCATCCGCGACGGGCAGCACATTGGCACGCGTGAAGCAGAAGGCATGAGCGAAGATGACATCATCACCATGATGGTGGGTCGCGAACTCACCGCACTGTATCCCAACGAACCACACACCATAGGCGAAGAACTCCTGCGCGTGGAAAACCTGACGGCGTGGCATCCCGTTAACCGCCACATCAAGCGCGTGGATAACCTCTCCTTCTCGCTGCACCGTGGCGAAATTCTCGGTATTGCGGGTTTAGTGGGTGCGGGAAGAACCGAGGCCGTGCAGTGTCTGTTTGGCGTCTGGCCGGGGCGCTGGGAAGGCAAAATTTATATCGACGGTCAGCCGGTAAAAATCGACAACTGCCAGCAGGCCATTGCCAAAGGCATTGCCATGGTGCCCGAAGACCGCAAAAAAGACGGCATCGTGCCGGTCATGGCGGTGGGAAAAAATATCACGCTGGCGGCGCTCAGCCAGTTTTCCGGCGCGCTGAGCAGCCTGGATGATGCCGCAGAACAGCAGTGTATTCTTCAGTCACTTGCCAGGCTCAAGGTGAAAACCTCCTCGCCGGAACTGGCGATAGGTCGCCTGAGCGGCGGCAACCAGCAGAAAGCGATTCTGGCGCGCTGCCTGTTGCTTAATCCGCGCATTTTAATTCTGGACGAACCCACGCGCGGGATCGATATCGGCGCGAAGTATGAAATCTACAAGCTGATCAACCAGCTTGTGCAGCAAGGGATTGCCGTCATTGTTATCTCGTCCGAATTGCCTGAAGTGCTGGGGCTGAGCGACCGCGTGCTGGTCATGCATGAAGGGAAACTCAAAGCCAACCTGAACAACCAGAACCTGACGCAAGAGCAGGTGATGGAAGCTGCCTTAAGGAGCGAACGCCATGTCGAAAAGCAACCCGTCTGATATCAAAGTCGCTGTTCCGACGCCCGGTGCGTTCGCAGGACTTAAATCGCTGAATCTGCAAGTTTTTGTAATGATTGCCGCCATTATCGTCATCATGTTGTTCTTTACCTGGATGACCGATGGCTCCTATTTAAGCGCACGTAACGTCTCTAACCTGCTGCGTCAGACCGCCATCACCGGGATCCTGGCGGTGGGGATGGTCTTTGTGATTATCTCAGCGGAAATTGACCTGTCGGTAGGGTCGATGATGGGTCTGCTCGGCGGCGTGGCGGCAATTTTTGACGTCTGGCTCGGCTGGCCGCTGCCGCTGACGATTGCGGTCACGCTGGTACTGGGTCTGCTGCTGGGTGCGTGGAACGGCTGGTGGGTGGCCTACCGTAAAGTCCCGTCGTTTATTGTCACCTTAGCAGGGATGCTGGCCTTCCGCGGTATTCTGATTGGGATCACCAACGGCACTACCGTCTCCCCGACCAGCGCCTCGATGTCCCAGATTGGCCAAAGCTACCTCTCTGATGGCGTCGGTTTTACGATCGGCGTGGTTGGGCTGATGGCGTTTGTCGCGTGGCAATGGCGAGGACGCATGCGTCGCCAGGCGCTGGGGCTGGCCTCGCCTGCCTCAACCTCGGTTGTCGGCCGTCAGGCGCTTACTGCGGTGATTGTGCTGGGGGCCATCTGGCTGCTAAACGATTATCGCGGTGTCCCAACGCCCGTTCTGCTGCTGGCGCTGTTGCTGTTAGGTGGGATGTTTATGGCCACACGTACCGCATTCGGTCGCCGTATTTATGCTATCGGCGGCAATCTTGAAGCCGCGCGTTTATCTGGTATCAACGTCGAGCGCACCAAACTCGCCGTCTTTGCCATCAACGGCCTGATGGTAGCCATCGCGGGGCTGACCCTCAGCTCGCGACTGGGTGCGGGTTCCCCGTCTGCCGGTAATATTGCCGAGCTGGACGCCATCGCCGCCTGCGTGATTGGCGGGACCAGCCTCGCCGGAGGCATTGGCAGCGTGGCGGGGGCGGTGATGGGCGCATTTATTATGGCTTCGCTGGATAACGGGATGAGTATGATGGACGTGCCGACGTTTTGGCAGTATATCGTCAAAGGGGCCATTCTTTTGCTGGCAGTCTGGATGGACTCTGCCACCAAGCGGCGCGCCTGAGAACCGTATCGTGACTAATTTGGGAAAGTGAGCCATGTTTGAAAAGCGTCACCGCATTACGTTGTTATTCAATGCCAACAAAGCCTATGACCGTCAGGTGGTTGAGGGGGTTGGTGAATATTTGCAGGCGTCGCAATCCGAATGGGATATTTTCATCGAAGAAGATTTCCGTACCCGTCTGGAGAACATCAAAGACTGGCTGGGAGACGGGGTTATCGCTGACTTTGACGACCCCGTGATTGAACAGTTGCTGAGTTGTGTCGACGTACCTATCGTGGGCGTTGGCGGCTCTTACCATTCAGCGGAACATTACCCCCCCGTTCACTACATCGCCACGGATAACCATGCCCTGGTTGAGACCGCCTTCCTCCATTTAAAGGAGAAAGGCGTCCATCGTTTTGCGTTTTACGGATTGCCCGCCACCAGCGGAAAGCGCTGGGCGATGGAGCGTGAGTATGCCTTCTGCCAGCTGGTTGCCCAGGAGAAGTATCGCGGCGTCGTTTATCAGGGGCTGGAAACCGCGCCAGAAAACTGGCAGCACGCACAGAATCGCCTGGCTGACTGGCTGCAAACGCTGCCGCCCCAGACAGGGATTATCGCCGTGACGGACGCCCGCGCCCGCCACGTATTACAGGTGTGCGAACATTTGCATATTCCTGTGCCTGAAAAGCTGTGCGTGATTGGTATTGATAACGAAGAGCTTACACGCTATCTGTCGCGCGTGGCGCTCTCATCCGTGGCGCAGGGTACCCGTCAGATGGGCTATCAGGCCGCGAAGCTGCTGCACCGACTGTTAGACAACGAATCCCTGCCGCTCCAGCGTCTGCTGGTTCCGCCCGTTCGCGTGGTCGAGCGTCGCTCAACTGACTACCGTTCCTTAAACGATCCGGCCGTGATTCAGGCGATGCACTACATTCGCAATCATGCCTGCAAAGGGATTAAGGTCGATCAGGTGCTGGATTCGGTCGGCATTTCACGTTCGAATCTGGAGAAGCGGTTTAAAGAGGAAGTCGGTGAGACGATCCACGCCGTGATCCATGCGGAAAAGCTGGAGAAAGCGCGAAGTCTGCTGATCTCCACCTCGCTGTCGATCAACGAGATTTCACAGATGTGCGGCTACCCGTCGCTTCAGTATTTCTATTCGGTGTTCAGGAAAGAGTATGACACCACGCCGAAGGAGTACCGGGAACGGTACAGTGAAGTCCTGCTCTAGAAAAAAGAACGCCTTCCAGTGGAAGGCGTTTTTCATTACATATGCGCGGCAATCAGACGCTGGTTATCCTGGTACATTGAGAACAGGTAGTTGTTGTAGCGCTGTCCCTGGGTGGAATAACCTTTCAGCTTGTGGATCATCGCCGTGGCCGTCACTTCCTGATCCGCCTTACGCAGCTGCGCGCGTGACTTACGGAACGAAGAGTAGGCCGGGTGGGTGTTCAGATTCACCACATAGGCATTCACGGAATCTTTCACCGATTCAAACTGTGAATAGCCCTTCACCTTGCCGGGTGCATTAGTACAACGACCTTTTGCGCATTTCATGCCAAACAGATTGTTGTTGTTGCGCGCCAGCTTCGAGGTGCCCCAACCGCTTTCGGCGGCGGCCATTGTCGCGACCATACTGCCTGGAATAATGTCCACACGCTCTAACAGAATGTTCCACGGCACACGACGCGTGTTCCCGCTCCACTTCACTTTATAGCGTTTGGCGATGTCTTTCAGGCGAGTGCGCTCAGACGGCGACCAGCGGCTATCGTACTGTTTGGCGATCAGCCAGTTACGATCCGCAGTAATCGCGGCATTTTGACTTTTAATGTAAGGCATTACCGTCCGGAGAAACGCTTTTTTCCTTGGTGTCCCGGAAGGGTATTTTCGCAAATCAGGAAGTGAACTACTCTTTGCACTATTGCGAGAATACTCTTGTTTACTGCTAACCTTACTGCTTGTCGTCTTTATTACGTGGGCTTTCTTACTCGTTGTATCCGTGTGCGTCTTTGCAAGCACCTCACCTGAAAATGCCATGGTGAGTAACATGAGTATCGCGGCCCCATATCGTCGAATGGGAGTCGATATCATTAGGTCTCCTGGTCGGATATAAGCATTCCAACACCTTATTTTCTTCAAAATTTGAGAGCGGAATCTCAAATCGTACCAAAAATAGTCTTCAAGAGCACGTCTATAAATAGTCCAATTCCGAAACTATGTCATCCGGAACATGCTCATTAAAGCATCAATACTGGAAAAATGTGCGCGATATCGCAGATAACTGCCTAATTTTGCGCGGGATCACTCATCCCTTCGCGTCCTCCTGACAGAAAGCCTCAGAGGAGGAGTTTTTCCCCTGAGCCGAATGGCACACTGGTCAAAAATGCCGCGACAGGAAAATGGAATGAAACGCACTGCATTAGTTGTTCTGATGTTACCCGCATTCGCGCATGCCGACTGGTCATCGCCGGGTTTTGACGCATTCAACGCTGAAGGTACCGGCGTCTTTACCAGCCAGGCAACGCTTGCGAAGGGTACCCGTCCACTGACGTTGAGTCTTGACAACGCGTGCTGGCAGCCGACAAAGGCCATTAAGCTCAACGAGATGCTGTCGCTCAAACCGTGCGAAGGCACGCCACCGCAGTGGCGATTATTCCGTGACGGCGTTTATCAGATGCGTATTGATACGCGCTCTGGAACGCCGACGCTGATGCTGACGGTACAAAGTGCGGCGCCACAGCCTGTCGCAAACGTTACCCGCCAGTGCCCGAAGTGGGACGGCAAACCGCTCACGATCGACGTCGTTAACACGTTCCCGGAAGGCACGGTGGTGCGTGATTTTTACAGCAAACAGACCGCGACCGTTCAAAATGGCAATGTGACTCTTCAGCCAGCCGCCAACAGCGATGGCCTGCTGCTGCTTGAGCGCGCCGAAACGGACAAACCCGCGCCGTTCAGCTGGCAAAACGCCACCGTCTATTTCGTGCTGACCGATCGCTTCGTGAATGGCGACCCCACCAACGACAACAGCTATGGCCGCCATAAAGATGGTATGCAGGAGATAGGTACTTTCCACGGCGGCGATCTGAAAGGGCTTACCAGCAAACTGGATTACCTTCAGCAACTGGGCGTGAATGCGCTCTGGATAAGCTCCCCGCTGGAGCAGATCCACGGCTGGGTTGGCGGCGGCACCAAAGGGGATTTCCCCCACTACGCGTATCACGGTTATTACACCCAGGACTGGACGAAACTCGACGCCAACAAGGGCAACGAAGATGATTTACGCCAGCTTGTCGACGACGCGCACAGGCGCGGTATCCGCGTCCTGTTTGACGTTGTCATGAACCACGCGGGCTATGCGACGCTTGCAGATATGCAGGAATATCAGTTTGGCGCACTCTATTTACAGGGAGATGAGCTAAAAAAAACGCTCGGCGAACGCTGGACTGACTGGAAGCCAGGCGCGGGTCAAAGCTGGCACAGCTTCAACGATTACATCAACTTCAGTGACAAAGCCGCATGGGAAAAATGGTGGGGTAAAAAATGGATCCGTACCGATATCGGTGATTACGACAACCCGGGCTTTGACGACTTGACCATGTCCCTGGCCTTCCTGCCGGATCTGAAAACGGAATCAAAAACCCCGTCAGGTTTGCCGAACTTTTATCAACACAAGCCCGACACCAACGCGAAAGTGATGACGAATTTCACGCCGCGAGATTACCTGACCCACTGGCTTAGCCAGTGGGTACGTGACTACGGCATCGACGGTTTCCGGGTCGATACCGCCAAACACGTTGAGCATGAAGCCTGGCAGCAACTGAAAGACCAGGCCAGCCAGGCGCTGGCCGCGTGGAAGGCAGCCAACCCGGACAAAAAACTCGACGATGCGCCGTTCTGGATGACCGGTGAATCCTGGGGCCACGGCGTGATGCACAGCGATTATTACCGCCACGGCTTCGATGCGATGATCAACTTTGACTATCAGGAGCAGGCGGCGAAAGCAGTGGACTGTCTGGCAGATATGGATTTGACCTGGCAGCAAATGGCAGAAAAGCTGCAAAGTTTTAATGTGCTGAGCTATCTCTCCTCCCACGATACGCGTCTGTTCCGTGAAGGGGGTCAGCGCGCCGCTGAGTTACTGCTGCTGGCGCCGGGAAGCGTGCAGATCTATTACGGCGATGAATCAGAGCGTCCATTTGGCCCGACAGGCTCCGATCCGCTACAGGGAACCCGTTCGGATATGAACTGGCAGGACGTCACGGGTAAACAGGCGTTAACTGTCGCCCACTGGCAGCTTCTGGGGCAGTTCCGCGCCCGTCATCCGGCTGTGGGTGAAGGCAAGCAAACAACGCTGTCAATGAAAGAAGGCTACGGCTTTGTGCGCGAGCACAAGGGCGATAAGGTGATGGTGGTGTGGGCGGGTAATCAGTAGAACAGCCCCCTCACCCTAACCCTCTCCCCTAAGGGGCTAGGGGATTGCACGGTGCGGTCTTTCACCCTCGCCCCTTTGGGGAGAGGGTCGGGGTGAGGGGTACATTCATCAGAACGATTCACTGCAATAATCCCTCTCCACCATACAAAACAACAAATCCGACCACATCCGCCGATTTGCACCAACACGGTGCTGGCGTTATGGTTACTGCCTTTCATATTAAGCCCGACAGATCACCTGCTATGACGTTTTCACAATTCGGCGACAAATTTACCCGCCATTCAGGCATTACCCGCCTGATGGAGGACCTCAACGACGGGCTGCGCACCCCAGGCGCTATCATGCTTGGCGGCGGAAACCCGGCTCAAATTCCGGAGATGAACACCTACTTCCAGACGCTGCTGGCAGACATGCTGGAAAACGGTAAAGCAACCGATGCGCTATGTAATTACGACGGCCCTCAGGGTAAAACAGAACTACTGACGCTTCTGGCGGCAATGCTGCGGGAAGCGCTGGGTTGGGATATCGAACCACAGAACATTGCACTGACAAACGGCAGTCAGAGCGCGTTTTTCTACTTATTCAATCTGTTCGCCGGACGCCGCGCCGACGGCACCACGAAAAAAGTGCTGTTCCCGCTGGCACCGGAGTATATCGGCTATGCCGATGCCGGCCTCGAAGAAGACCTGTTTGTTTCCGCACGTCCGAATATCGAGTTGTTGCCAGAGGGCCAGTTCAAATATCACGTCGATTTTGAACATCTGCATATCGGTGAAGAGACGGGCATGATCTGCGTATCTCGTCCCACCAACCCGACGGGGAACGTGATCACCGACGACGAGCTGATGAAGCTGGATGCGCTGGCGAATCAGCACGGCATCCCGCTGGTGATCGATAACGCCTATGGCGTACCGTTCCCGGGGATCATCTTCAGCGAAGCGCGTCCGCTGTGGAACCCGAACATCATCCTCTGCATGAGCCTCTCCAAGCTGGGCCTGCCGGGCAGCCGCTGCGGCATTATCATTGCTAACGAGAAAATCATCACCGCCATTACCAACATGAACGGCATTATCAGCCTTTCCCCTGGCGGCATCGGCCCGGCGATGATGTGCGAGATGATCAGGCGTAACGACCTGCTGCGCCTGTCAAATGAGGTGATCAAGCCGTTTTACTCTCAGCGCGTTCAGGAAACTATCGCCATCCTTCGCCGCTACTTACCGGAGGAACGCTGCCTGATCCATAAACCGGAAGGGGCAATTTTCCTGTGGCTGTGGTTTAAGGATCTGCCCATTACGACAGAGCTGCTTTATCAGCGTCTGAAAAAGCGTGGCGTGCTGATGGTCCCGGGGGATTACTTCTTCCCGGGTCTGGATAAGCCGTGGCCGCATACGCACCAGTGCATGCGCATGAACTACGTCCCGGACCCGGAAAAAATCGAAGCGGGTGTGAAAATTCTCGCCGAAGAGATTGAGAACGCCTGGCGCGAGGCCGGTTAATAAAACCTCAGGCCAGATTACGCAGCCGTTCCGCGCGTAGTCTGGCGGGGTCTATGCAGCGCAGCGCGTGGGTGGGACAGGCTTCGACGCAGGCGGGACCGCCCTCGCGATGCATGCACAAATCACATTTCAGCGCCTGAACGCGATCTCCCACAACCCGAACCTGCATTGCCCCGAACGGGCACGCCACCATACAGCTTTTGCAGCCGATACAGCGAGCCTGCTCAACGAGCCAGGCTCCCGCAGCACGGTGAATGGCCCCCGTCGGGCAGACATTCGCGCAGGGCGCATCTTCACACTGGTGGCAGCCCACGGCTGTGGTGAAGGTTCCCCCCTTAACCATGCGGATACGTGACGTAATCGCTTCTGGCGTGGCGCTGCTTTGATGCGACATCATGCACGCCACCTCACAGGTGCGGCACCCGATACATTTTTCAGGATCCGTCAAAATAAATCGGTTCATCAGTTACGCCTCGCGCACGTTAAACCCCAGTTCTTTCGAGATAGCTTCCGCCGTGTCACGCAGCGGTTTTAACAAGTTTTTCTCGCCCACCTGCTTCATGCGCGACGTCGACAGCGAAATGGAGATGGCATAGGGCACGCGCCCGTGAATATCAAAGACCGGCACGGCGATACATGACACACCCAGCTCGTTCTCTTCTTTATCCATCGCCATACTGTGATCGCGAATTTCCGCCAGCTCATCATACATCGCGCTCAGTTCGGTGATGGTGTTGCGGGTCAAAGGTTGGATCTGTTCCTGGTGGCTTTCCCAGTAGCTCGCCACGTAATCCTGATGGCCAAACGCCATATAGATTTTGCCCATCGCAGAACAATAGAGCGGCATATGCTGGCCGATATATGCGCGCGTGCGCAGCATACCGGTTGTCGGCTCAAGCTTATAAATCAGGATCGCGTGATCATCTTCACGGCTGGAGAAGTTGACCGTTTCGCCGGTGGCAATGTTCAGCGTCTCGAGGTGCGGCGCCGCCACGTGAATAATATTGAGCGATGAAAGCGCCTTTTGCCCGACGGCGATAAATTTGGTGGTCAGACGATAGCTCCCTGCCGCCGGCGCCGGCGTCACGTACCCGCACGACTGCAACCCCTGCAATAACCGGTGCACGGTGCTTTTATTCAGCCCCGCCAGTTCTGATAAATGCGCAAGCGGACACCCGTTCGGATAGTTACTGAGGATTTCAATCAGCATCAGGCCGCGAAACAAGCTCTGGCTACCTGCTGGCCTCTCTTTTTCTTGCGTCATTTCGCTCTCTTTTATGCTCATCAAATGGCTCCTGTTTATCGCGCCCTGATGGTAGCGCAAAGTGTGGTTTAGTTCACGATCTCAACAGAAAAAACACAACCATTTGATTTTAATCGATTTTGAAAAGCGTGAATGTCGTTGATCTGACAAAATTTGATCGTTATATTTGAAATCAGATTTCGCATAGTGAAATTTAGCGATAAAAAAGCACTCGCACTTGCCCCTAAAAAAACAGGAGAACAGGGATGAAAGTGACCTTCGAAGAGTTGAAAGCGGCGTTCAATCGGGTTCTGCTCGATCGCGGTGTAAAAGCGGATACCGCAGACGCCTGCGCCGAGATGTTCGCCCGCACCACGGAGTCCGGCGTTTATTCACACGGCGTCAACCGCTTCCCGCGATTTATTCAGCAGCTTGACGCAGGCGACATCCTCCCTGACGCCCAGCCGAAACGCGTAACGACATTAGGCGCCATCGAACAGTGGGATGCCCAGCGTTCCATCGGCAACCTGACGGCGAAGAAGATGATGGACCGTGCTACCGAGCTGGCGTCCGATCACGGGATCGGCCTGGTGGCGCTGCGTAACGCTAACCACTGGATGCGCGGCGGCAGCTACGGCTGGCAGGCGGCGGAGAAAGGCTATATCGGCATCTGCTGGACCAACTCTATTGCCGTGATGCCCGCGTGGGGATCAAAAGAATGCTGCATCGGCACAAACCCGCTGATCGTCGCTATCCCGTCGAATCCAATCACCATGGTCGATATGTCGATGTCGATGTTCTCCTACGGCATGCTGGAGGTGAATCGCCTGGCCGGACGCGAATTACCGGTCGACGGCGGCTTTGACGATGAAGGCAATCTGACCAGAGAGCCGGGCGTGATTGAGAAAAACCGTCGCATTCTGCCCATGGGCTACTGGAAAGGTTCCGGCTTGTCGATTGTGCTCGACATGATCGCCACCCTGCTCTCTGACGGCGCGTCCGTCGCGGAAGTGACCCAGGACAACAGCGATGAATACGGCGTATCGCAGATCTTTATCGCCATCGAAGTGGATCGCCTGATCGACGGTCCAACCCGCGATGCCAAACTACAGCGCATCATGGACTTCATCACCACCGCAGAACGCGCTGATGAAAATGTCGCCGTCCGTCTGCCAGGCCATGAGTTCACACGCCTGCTGGAGGAGAATCGCCGCAACGGCATCACGGTTGACGACAGCGTGTGGGCGAAAATCCAGTCTCTGTAAGGAGTGGGTCATGATATTCGGACATATTGCACAGCCAAATCCATGTCGCCTGCCGCTGGCGATAGAAAAGGCGCTTAATTTTCTGCGTACCACGGATTTCACCACCCTGGCGCCGGGCGTGATCGAAATTGAAGGCCGCAACATTTTTGCCCAGGTTCTCGACCTCACCACAAAGGAACAGCACGAGAACTGCCCTGAAGTCCATCGCCGCTATCTGGATATCCAGTTTCTGGCCTGGGGTGAAGAAAAAATCGGTATTGCTATTGATACCGGAAATAACAAAATCAGCGAATCATTGCTGGAGCAACGGGATATTATTTTTTATCACGACAGCGAACACGAGTCGTTTATCGAAATGATCCCTGGCAGTTACGCCATATTTTTCCCGCAGGATGTTCACCGTCCTGCCTGTATTAAAAACAAGGGATCCGCAATTCGTAAAATTGTGGTGAAAGTGGCCATCAGTGAATTAGATTAATTTTCTGATAAATACAGGAATGCGAAATGACCAACACCGGTTTTATTATTGGTGCGTACCCCTGCGCACCCTCGTTTCACCAGAAAGGGGAGCAGGAAGAACACGCCTTCTGGCGGGAACTTTCCGACACGCCAAATATTCGCGGGCTGGAACAACCTTGCCTTGAAAATCTCCATCCGTTTGGTGATGAATGGCTGTTTCGTCATACGCCGGGCAACTGGCAGATCGTTGTCACAGCCGTTATGGAAACCATGCGCCGCCGCGGCAGCAACGGCGCGTTTGGCCTGGCGTCCGCGGACGAAGAACAACGTAAAGCGTGCATTGAATATTACCGCCATCTGCATCAAAAGATTGATGCCGTTAACACCCGCTTTCCCGGGAAAGTGGTCGCTCTGGAAATGCAGGCCGCACCACAGGCGGGTAATGATTCTGTCGAGCAAGCGACAGAAGCATTCTCCCGCTCGGTAAGGGAAATCGCGAGCTGGGACTGGGGCTGCGATCTGGTGCTGGAACACTGTGATGCGATGAATAGCCCGGCGCCGCGTAAAGGGTTCTTGCCCTTAGAGCAGGTGCTGGAGGTAGTGAGAGAGACCGATATCAGCGTCTGTATCAACTGGGCACGTTCGGCCATCGAAGGTCGCAACACCGCCCTTCCGCTGGAACATGTTCAGGCGGCACTCGCTGCCGGGAAACTGGGGGCGCTGATGTTTTCGGGCACGACCCCTCGCGGTGAGTACGGAGAATGGCAGGATCTGCACGCGCCGTTTTCTTCGTTCTGCGCCGACAGTCTCATGTCCACTGAACATGTAAAAACGCTGTTTACTGCGGCGAGCGCCGCAACATTGAAATTCTCCGGTATTAAATTACTGGAAATAAATGCTAATGCTGACGTCAGCCATCGCATCGCTATTTTGCGCGACGGCATTAGCGCTATGAATAAAGCATCACAATAAAAATAAAGAATACATTTTCCGGTTACCTTCACTGAGATATTAACTATGAATATTTCTTCTAATGCTCTACACGCGGACATTCCGCGCCAGCGCTGGCTAAGGATCATTCCCCCTATTCTTATCGCCTGCATTATTTCCTATATGGACCGCGTAAATATAGCTTTTGCGATGCCCGGCGGTATGGACGAAGAGCTGGGCATTTCCGCCACGATGGCGGGCCTGGCGGGGGGGATCTTTTTTATTGGCTATTTGTTCCTGCAAGTTCCCGGCGGCAAAATTGCCGTGCACGGCAGCGGTAAGAAGTTTATCGGCTGGTCGCTGGTTGCCTGGGCGGTGATCTCGGTTCTGACCGGGCTTGTAACCAACCAGTATCAGCTGCTGGTGCTGCGCTTCTTACTCGGCGTGGCGGAAGGCGGGATGCTGCCCGTTGTGCTCACGATGATCAGTAACTGGTTCCCGGATGCCGAGCGCGGCCGCGCCAACGCGATTGTGATCATGTTCGTGCCCATCGCCGGGATCATCACCGCCCCACTGTCGGGCTGGATTATCACCGCTCTCGACTGGCGCTGGCTGTTCATTATTGAAGGTCTGATGTCCGTTGTTGTGCTGGTGCTGTGGGCGTTCACCGTCTACGACCGGCCGCAGGAAGCGCGCTGGATCTCTGAGGCCGAGAAAAACTACCTGGTACAAACACTGGCGGCAGAGCAGCAGGCCATTGCGGGTAAAGAGGTGAAAAACGCCTCGCTCAGCGCAGTGCTGTCTGACAAAACCATGTGGCAGCTGATCGCCCTCAACTTCTTCTACCAGACCGGCATTTACGGTTACACCCTCTGGCTGCCCACCATTCTGAAAGAACTGACGCACACCAGCATCGGCCAGGTGGGAATGCTCGCCATTCTGCCTTACATCGGCGCCATTGCCGGCATGTTCCTGTTCTCTACGCTCTCTGACCGCACCGGCAAGCGCAAGCTGTTTGTTTCCCTGCCATTGATTGGCTTTGCGCTCTGCATGTTCCTCTCCGTGGCGCTGAAAGAGCACACCTGGCTGGCCTATGCCGCGCTGGTGGGCTGTGGCTTCTTCCTGCAATCCGCAGCGGGCGTGTTCTGGACCATCCCGGCGCGTCTGTTCAGCGCTGAGATGGCGGGTGGCGCTCGCGGCGTGATTAATGCCCTGGGCAACCTCGGCGGGTTCTGCGGTCCTTATGCGGTAGGCGTACTGATCACCCTGTACAGCAAAGACGCAGGCGTTTACTGCCTGGCGGTTTCGCTGGCGCTGGCATCGCTGCTGGCCCTGCTGTTACCGGGGAAATGCGATGCCGGAGCAGAGCCCAACCCCACGGTGAACTCGCATAAGCGTGCGGCCTGAGGCCCTCACCTGATTCACTAAACCAAACCGTAGGCCGGGTAAGCGAAGCGCCACCCGGCAATTAAGCGAGAAGAAGATGAGTGAAAAAGAGCCCTTCTGGCTGGGTATCGATTGTGGCGGTACTTATCTGAAAGCCGGTTTATACAACAGCCAGGGCAAAGAAGTCTGTATTGAACGCCGTTCAGTGGCCACGCTCAGCCCACGCGCTGGCTACGCCGAGCGGGATATGCACCAGCTCTGGCAGCACTGCCACAAAACCGTCGCCCTGCTGCTTAAAAATTCAGGCGCTGACGGCGGTCAGATTAAAGGCGTTGGCATTTCAGCCCAGGGCAAGGGGCTATTTTTGCTCGATAAACAGGATCGCCCCCTGGGTAACGCCATACTCTCCTCCGATCGCCGTGCGCTGGAGATCGTGCAACGCTGGCAGCAGGACGGTATACCCGAAAAGCTCTATCCGCATACTCGCCAGACGCTGTGGACGGGGCATCCGGCCTCACTCCTGCGCTGGGTTAAAGAGAACGAGCCGCAGCGGTATCAGCAAATCGGCAGCGTGATGATGGCGCACGATTACCTGCGCTGGTGTCTGACCGGAGTCAAAGGCTGCGAAGAGAGCAACATCTCGGAATCCAATCTCTACAACATGAATACCGGGCAGTACGATCCGCAGCTCACGCGCTGGCTCGGCATCAGCGACATTGACGGTGCCCTGCCGCCTATTATCGGTTCAGCAGAAATTTGCGGGGAAATCACCGCTCAGGCAGCCGCACTGACCGGTCTCACGGCGGGTACTCCCGTCGTTGGTGGACTGTTTGATGTGGTTTCCACCGCGATCTGCGCCGGGCTGCATGACGAAAATACGCTGAATGCCGTAATGGGGACCTGGGCCGTGACCAGTGGGATTGCCCACGGCATCCGCGACAACGAGCCGTTCCCCTACGTCTATGGCCGCTATGTCCATCCGCAGCAGTTCATCGTTCACGAAGCCAGCCCCACCTCGTCCGGCAACCTGGAATGGCTGACGGCCCAATGGGGCGAAATGTCATTCGATGAGATTAACCACGCCGTGGCCAGCCTGCCAAAAGCTGAAAGCGATGTGTTCTTCCTGCCTTTCCTCTACGGCAGCAACGCCGGACTGGAGATGACCAGCGGCTTCTATGGTTTGCAGGCGCTGCATACCCGCGCGCACCTCCTCCAGGCGGTTTATGAAGGGGTGGTATTCAGCCACTTGACCCACCTCAACCGTATGCTCGAACGCTTTCCCCACGTGCAGACCCTGCGCGTGACGGGCGGCCCCACCCATTCGGACGTGTGGATGCAGATGCTCGCGGACGTCAGCGGCCTGGCGATTGAACTCCCGCAGGTGGAAGAGACCGGCTGTTCCGGTGCGGCGCTGGCCGCGCTCGTCGGTACAGGTCTCTATCCCGATTTTTACGCCGCTCAGCGCGCCCTCAGGCATGACATCCGGATAATTGAACCTGGCATGCGTGCCCATGCCGCCTACCAGCGCAAATATCACCGTTACCAGCTACTGATTTCAGCATTACAGGGCTATCACGCCCGTGTTAAGGAGTACGACCTATGAGCCGACCATTATTGCAGCTGGCGCTCGACCACACCTCACTTCAGGCCGCGCAGCGGGATGTCGCGACGCTTTCCGATCACGTCGACATCGTCGAAGCCGGCACCATCCTGTGTCTGACCGAAGGGCTAAACGCCGTTCGCGCCCTGCGCGCGCAGTGTCCGGATAAAATTATCGTGGCGGACTGGAAAGTCGCCGATGCCGGAGAAACGCTGGCTGAGCAGGCGTTTGGCGCAGGCGCAAACTGGATGACCATCATCTGTGCCGCCCCGCTGGCCACCGTTGAACGTGGCCACGAGGTCGCACTGCGCGGCGGCGGCGAGATCCAGATGGAGCTGTTTGGCAACTGGACGCTGGACGACGCGCGCGCGTGGCACCGCATCGGGGTGAAGCAGGCGATATACCACCGTGGACGCGACGCACAGGCCAGCGGCCAGCAGTGGGGCGAGGCGGATCTCAGCAAAATGAAGGCGTTGTCCGATATCGGGCTACAGCTTTCCATCACTGGCGGTATCACCCCCGCTGACCTGCCGCTGTTTAAGCAGATCAACGTCAAAGCCTTCATTGCCGGGCGCGCGCTGGCAGGCGCCGCCAATCCGCCGCAGGTGGCACAAGCATTCCATTCGCAAATTCGCGACATCTGGGGAGAGTAACCATGCGTCAGCATCCGTTAGGCATTTACGAAAAAGCGCTGCCAAAAGATCTCTCCTGGCCGGAGCGCCTGGTTCTGGCAAAAAGCTGCGGCTTCGATTTTGTGGAGATGTCGGTGGATGAGACCGACGAGCGTTTATCGCGCCTTGAATGGAGTACCACGCAGCGCGCCTCTCTGGTGGAAGCGATGCTGGAGACCGGCGTGGCCATCCCGTCGATGTGCTTGTCTGCCCATCGTCGCTTCCCGTTTGGCAGCCGCGATGACACCGTGCGCGAACGCGCCCGCGAGATCATGACCAAAGCCATCCGGCTGGCCCGTGATTTGGGTATTCGCACCATTCAGCTTGCGGGTTATGACGTGTACTACGAGGAGCATGACGAAGGCACGCAACAGCGCTTTGCCGAAGGGCTGGCGTGGGCCGTAGAGCAGGCCGCTGCCGCGCAGGTAATGCTGGCGGTAGAGATCATGGACACCGCGTTTATGAACTCCATCAGCAAGTGGAAAAAGTGGGACGACATGCTCGCCTCGCCGTGGTTCAGCGTTTACCCGGACGTCGGCAACCTGAGCGCGTGGGGCAACGACGTCACCGCCGAGCTGACGTTGGGCATTGACCGCATCGCCGCTATCCATCTGAAAGACACCCGGCCCGTAACCGAAAAAAGCCCCGGCCAGTTCCGCGATGTGCCGTTTGGCGAGGGCTGCGTCGATTTCGTTGGCGTGTTTAACACGCTGAATCAACTTAACTATCGCGGCGCATTTCTGATTGAAATGTGGACCGAGAAAGCCAAAGAGCCGGTACTGGAGATCATCCAGGCGCGCCGCTGGATTGAAGCCCGAATGCAGGAAGGAGGCATGACATGTTAGAACAACTCAAAGCCGAGGTGCTGGCGGCAAATCTCGCCCTACCCGCCCACCAGCTGGTGACGTTCACCTGGGGCAACGTCAGCGCGGTTGACCGTGACAGCGGCATGATGGTGATCAAACCATCCGGCGTGGAGTACGACGTGATGACCGCAGAAGATATGGTGGTGGTAAATATCGCCACGGGTAAAGTGGTCGAGGGGAGTAAAAAACCCTCCTCCGACACCCCGACCCATCTCGCGCTGTATCGTCGTTACCCGGAAATTGGCGGCATTGTGCATACCCATTCCCGCCACGCCACCATCTGGTCGCAGGCGGGGCAGGATTTACCCGCGTGGGGAACGACGCACGCGGACTATTTCTACGGTGCGATCCCCTGCACGCGGCTGATGACGACGGCTGAAATCGCGGGTGAATATGAATACCAGACGGGGGAAGTCATTATCAAAACCTTCGAGGAGCGCGACATAAGCCCGATGCAGGTCCCGGCGGTGCTGGTTCATTCTCACGGCCCGTTTGCCTGGGGCAAAGACGCTGCCGATGCGGTACACAATGCCGTGGTGCTGGAAGAGTGCGCCTATATGGGGCTTTTCTCGCGCCAGCTTGCACCTCAGCTTCCGGTTATGCAGCAGGAATTGCTGGATAAGCATTACCTGCGCAAGCATGGCGCAAATGCCTATTACGGCCAGTAATCATCCGGAATTAATATGCTCTTTACAGTACCGCCGTTTCCAGACGGCGGGCGTTAACCCGGTATGTTTCGAGAATATCTGCCGGAAATAACCCACGTCATTAAAACCGCACCGGGTGGCCACTTCAGTTAATGAGGCCGCATCGTTCAGCAACAATTTTTCAGCGGCCCTGACGCGCTGGCGGTGTATTGCCTCCGTCAGGGTTAAATGAAACGTCCGGCGAAATACTCGCCCCAGGTAATCTGCGTTGCAGTGCAGCTCTTTCGCCAGCTGTGAAGTGGATATGGGCAAATGAAAGTGAGTGCGGATAAGCTGTTTGGCCTTCCACGCCATTGCTGCGCCCGCATCATCCGCTTTATCTTCATATCCCGGCGAGAGCGATATCTGCTGCAAAATTAACAGCAAAATTATCTCCAGCGCCTGGCTACGCTGTAATTTTTCCTGCTCGCTTAAAAACTGACGGAATAACGCAATAACATATTGCGGATCCCGCACGCTACAGTGTTGCTCAATCGACAGTGGCGTCGCACCTGGCAACGCAGGCAAGCCTTCATCCACCTCAAAATGCAGCCAGTAAAATTTGAGATCGCCCGGAAAATCTTCCACGCCGACATGCCGCCGCTTCGGCCAAAGTAATAAACTCTCGCCGGCGTTTACCTCAAACAGCGTATTTTCCTCCTGGATCGTTAATGTCCCTTTTTCGACAAAGATTATCTCCCACGAAGATAATTTTCGTGCGGGATGACGACCCACGCCCCGGGAGATAAATAACCCGCCATTTTGAACCTTAATCGGAAGTGCTATGGATAATTCAAGCATGGATATTCAATTTCCCGCTTTTATGGTGGCTAATATTGCGTTTATTGTTTGATTATTAATAAATATCAGCAGAACAGCTCGATCAAACTCACAGTTTTACCATCAGGTCGGAATCGTCACCTTTTTATACTTTTCCCTTCCCTTGTTGGTCTGCCCGTTGAATGCAGAATAAATGGGGTACCTTGCACAAATACGATAAAAAATCGTTTATCGAGGAGTTACCCCATGACTTCCACACCGATTACAGACGCAGAAGTTGCAAAACAGGCAGCCGATGACCGACTGTCAGTCCGCGAGAAAATTGGCTACGGCCTGGGCGACGCGGGCGGCACGGTAATTACCTGCCTGATCATGAACTTCCTGACCTTTTTCTATACCGATGTATTTGGCCTGACGCCCGCGCTGGTGGGCACGCTGTTTATTGCTCTTCGGGTATTTGACGCGATTTCCGATCCGGTGATGGGCGTGATTGCCGACCGCACGCAGAGCCGCTGGGGGCGTTTTCGTCCGTGGCAGCTGTGGGTCGCGCTTCCCATCGGGATCGTCGGCGTGCTGACCTTCACCGTCCCGGACGCCAGCATGGGCGTGAAAATCGCCTGGGCGTTCGGCACCTATTTGCTGTTGTCCGTAGGCTATACCGCCATCAACGTGCCGTATTGCGCGCTGATCAACACCATGACCACCCGCCACAACGAGGTAATATCCTGCCAGTCCTGGCGCTTCGTACTGTGCGGCGTGGCGGGCTTTCTGGTCTCCGTTGGCCTGCCGTGGCTGGTGTCAGAGCTGGGACAGGGCAATACCGCCCGGGGTTATCAGCTGGGCGTCGGCGTACTGTGCGCCATCGCTGTGGTGATGTTCTTGTGCTGCTTCTTCTGGGTGCGCGAGCGCGTCCCGCTTGCGTTGATGGGGAAATTCACCCTGCGCGAGCACCTGGCGGGCCTGCGTAAAAACGATCAGCTGCTGCTGATGCTGGTAATGTCGTTTCTGCTGATCAACGTCTTCAACATTCGCGGCGGCGGGTACATGTACTTCATCACCTACGTGCTTCAGGGCAGCACGGCGTACACCTCGTTGTTTTTCACCATGGTGACCTTTGCCGCCATTCTGGGCGCGGTGATCGTCAACCCGCTGTCGCGGCGGATTGATACCGTCAAACTCTACTACTACACCAACCTGGTACTCGCTGCGCTTGCTATGGGAATGTGGTTCCTGCCAGGTGGCCCGGCGCACCAGACGCTCTGGCTTATCGTGATTTTAAGTAACGGCGTGATCCTGGGCTTCACCCTGCCGCTTCACTTCTCGCTAATGGCCTTTGCCGATGACTACGGCGAATGGAAAACCGGCGTGCGCTCCTCGGGGATGAATTTCGCCTTCAATCTATTTTTCATCAAGCTCGCGTGGGCATCCAGCGCCGGGATCATCAGCCTGGTGTTTATTGCCGTGGCCTATCAGCCAGGCGCGGGCAACCAGACACCCGCCTCATTGCAGGGCATCACCGCCATGGAGACGCTGCTCCCTGCCCTTTTCCACCTGCTGCTGGCGGTCGCTATCCGCTGGTGCAGGCTTAACAATCCCGTGATGTCGCGCATTGCCACCGATTTGCGCCAGCGTCATGTACAGTCCTGAGGAGAACGATATGACCATAATGGAAGCCGACCTGCATCAGCTGAAAATCAACGACCCGTTTCTTGGTCAGTACCAACGGCTGGTCCGCGATGTGGTAATCCCCTACCAGTGGGATGCGCTTAACGATCGCGTGGCGGAGGCTGAACCCAGCCACGCCATCGCCAACTTCCGCATCGCGGCCGGTCTGGAACAGGGGGAGTTTTACGGGATGGTCTTTCAGGACAGCGACGTGGCGAAATGGCTCGAAGCCGTAGCGTGGTCGCTGTGCCAGAAGCCGGATGCCGAACTGGAAAAAACCGCCGACGAGGTGATCGAGCTGGTCGCAGCGGCGCAGTGTGAAGATGGCTATCTCAATACCTATTTCACGGTGAAAGCACCGGCCGAGCGCTGGACCAATCTGGCCGAATGCCACGAACTGTACTGCGCCGGACATATGATTGAAGCGGGCGTGGCGTATTTCCAGGGAACCGGAAAGCGCCGCCTGCTGGACGTGGTGTGCAGGCTGGCGGATCATATCGACAGCGTGTTTGGCCCGGGCGAAAACCAGCTGCACGGCTATCCGGGCCACCCGGAAATCGAGCTGGCGCTGATGCGGCTGTACGACGTCACGCAGGAGCCACGCTATCTCAATCTGGTGAAATACTTTATTGAGGAACGCGGCACACAGCCTCACTTCTACGATATCGAATATGAGAAGCGCGGCAGAACGTCATACTGGAACACCTATGGCCCGGCGTGGATGGTCAAGGACAAAGCCTACAGCCAGGCGCATCAGCCCCTTGCCGAACAACAAACGGCCATCGGCCACGCCGTGCGTTTTGTCTATCTGATGGCGGGCATGGCGCATCTGGCGCGCCTGAGCAACGACGAAGGGAAACGTCAGGATTGCCTGCGGCTGTGGAACAACATGGCACAGCGCCAGCTGTACATCACCGGCGGGATTGGCTCGCAAAGCAGCGGCGAGGCATTCAGCAGCGATTACGATCTGCCCAACGATACGGTCTATGCCGAAAGCTGCGCCTCCATCGGCCTGATGATGTTTGCCCGCCGGATGCTGGAGATGGAGGCGGACGGCCACTACGCCGACGTGATGGAGCGCGCACTATACAACACGGTGCTGGGTGGCATGGCGCTGGACGGTAAGCATTTCTTTTATGTGAATCCGCTGGAAGTGCACCCGAAAACACTGGCCTTTAACCATATCTATGACCACGTGAAACCGGTGCGCCAGCGCTGGTTCGGCTGCGCCTGTTGCCCGCCGAATATTGCGCGCGTGCTGACCTCGCTGGGGCACTATATTTATACCGTTCGCCCGGACGCGCTGTTGATCAACCTGTACGTGGGAAACGATGTCGCCATTCCGGTGGGGGAAAACACCCTCCAGCTGCGGATTAGCGGAAACTATCCGTGGCATGAGCAGGTGAAAATCGAGATAACCTCACCAGTTCCTGTGACTCACACGCTGGCCCTGAGGCTGCCGGACTGGTGTGCGGAACCGGCTGTTTCGCTCAATGGTCAAGCCATTACAGGCGAGGTCTCCCGTGGATACTTATACCTAAACCGCAACTGGCAGGAAGGCGACACGCTGACGCTGACGTTACCGATGCCGGTCCGCCGCGTGTACGGCAACCCGCAGGTGCGCCAGCAGGCGGGGAAAGTCGCATTGCAGCGTGGGCCGCTGGTTTACTGCCTGGAAGAAGCCGATAACGGCGCAAATCTGCATAACCTTTCTTTGCCGCAAGACAGCGCGTTTCGGGTATTTGAAGGCAAAGGCATTTTCGCGCACAAGATGCTGATACAGGCGGAAGGGATTGGGTGTCAGGCGAAGGACACTGATGCCCTGTGGCAGTACGACCACTCGCCGGTAGAACGTCAGCCCCAGACGCTGACCTTTATTCCATGGTTCAGCTGGGCAAACCGGGGAGAAGGGGAAATGCGGATATGGGTGGATGAAGGCTGAATAACTGCGGCCTGTTGCCCTCACTCCAGCCCTCTCCCACGGGAGAGGGAGTAAAAAGTAGGCCGGGTAAGGCGAAGCCGCCACCCGGCTTTAACCCGGCTCAGGCCGCCCGGGAGATTAAAACAGCCCCAGCGGTTTATCGGAGTAGCTGACTAACAGACATTTCGTTTGCTGGTAGTGCTCCAGCATCATTTTATGGGTTTCGCGCCCGATGCCCGACTGTTTGTAGCCGCCAAACGCCGCATGAGCCGGATAGGCGTGATAGCAGTTTGTCCATACGCGTCCGGCCTGAATGCCGCGGCCCATTTTATAGGCAAGGTTACCGTTACGGCTCCAGACGCCCGCCCCCAGGCCATACTGCGTGTCGTTAGCGAGCTCCAGCGCCTCGTCCATGGTTTTAAACGTGGTGACGGCCAGCACCGGTCCAAAAATTTCCTCCTGAAAAACGCGCATGTTGTTCTTACCGAACAGGATAGTCGGCTCAAGGTAGTAGCCCTCCTGCAAATCGCCGCCCAGCACCTTACGACGACCGCCGGTCAACACATCGGCCCCCTCTTTTTTACCGATATCAATATAGTTGAGGATGGTTTCCAGCTGGCCATACGATACCTGCGCCCCCATCTGGGTAACGTTATCCAGCGGATTACCGCTGCGAATCGACTCCACGCGCCGGATCGCCCGCTCCATAAAGCGCTCATAAATGGATTCCTGCACCAGCGCGCGGCTCGGACAGGTGCAGACTTCGCCCTGGTTAAACGCAAACAGCGCAAACCCTTCCAGCGCTTTGTCGAAGAAGGCATCCTCTTCATCCATCACGTCGGCAAAGAAGATGTTCGGCGATTTCCCGCCCAACTCCAGGGTGACCGGAATGATGTTCTGGGTCGCGTACTGCATAATCTGCTGACCCACTTCCGTTGAGCCGGTAAACGCCACTTTGGCGATACGCTTTGAAGTAGCCAGATATTCGCCGATCTCTCCCCCGGCCCCGTTGACCACGTTAATGACCCCCGGCGGCAACAGGTCGCCAATTACCTCCATCAGCAGCAGTACCGAAAGCGGCGTTAAGCGTGCAGGTTTCAGCACAACGCAGTTACCCGCCGCCAGCGCGGGCGCCATTTTCCAGCTCGCCATCAGCAGCGGGAAGTTCCACGGAATAATTTGCCCCACCACGCCGAGCGGCTCGTGGAAGTGATACGCCACGGTATCTTTGTCAACTTCACTTATTCCCCCCTCCTGGGCACGAATGCAGGACGCAAAATAGCGGAAATGGTCGATCGCCAGCGGCACGTCCGCCGCCATGGTTTCGCGGATCGGCTTGCCGTTGTCCCACGTTTCTGCGGTCGCCAGCAGCTCCAGATTCTGCTCCATCCGATCGGCGATTTTGAACAAAATGGCCGCTCTGTCCTGAACGGACATTTGCCCCCACTTATCTTTCGCCTTATGCGCCGCATCCAGCGCTAAATCGATATCCCGTTTGCCCGAACTGGCAATTTCACACAGCGGCTGGCCGGTAACGGGCGTCAGGTTGGAATAGTATTCACCGTCGACGGGCGCCACCCAGTCGCCGCCGATAAAGTTGTCATAGCGGGGCTTCAGCTTAAGGGGAAAACCATACTCGCCAGGCTGGATACGCGATGAGGGAGGATTGTTTGTCATGACCGTCTCCTTGCTGTTGTTGTACAACAAGGGTAGTTCCGGCTGGTGATTTTCTCGCCAGCGGGTAGCGGGTTTACGAGCCGCATCACGGATTACCGTACTTTACGTTTCGTTTCTGCCGCCGCAGCCATACTTAATAGCTCAAGGGCTCATGAGGAATGATGCAATGCAGCTATTTATCGGCTTTGACGTGGGTGGAACCCACATCAAACACGGCGTAATTAATGAAAACGGCGAAGAACTGACATCCGATGAATATGATACGCCGGACGATGAAAGCACCTTCAAAGAGAAGTGGAAAGCGGTAGTGGATAAATACTGCCAGGAGCACGAGATCGCCAGTATTGGCGTGAGTTTTCCAGGACATATCAATCACCATACTGGCGAAGCGGCCAAAGCCGGGGCGCTGGACTATCTTGACGGCGAAAACCTGTGCGAACTGTTCGCACAGCTGACCGATCTCCCCGTGACAATCGAAAACGATGCCAATTGCGCGGCGCTGGGCGAGCGCTGGCAGGGCGCGGGCAAGGACTATGAGCATTTCGTCTGCATCACCATCGGCACCGGCATCGGCGGCGGTATCGTCATGGAGGGCGATCTCTACCGCGGGTCGCACTACCGGGCGGGTGAGTTTGGCGTGCTGCCCGTAGGCAATGAGGGCGAACCGATGCATGAAGTGGCGTCCGCCAGTGGCCTGATGAAAGCCTGCCGCCGCGCGCTGGCCGTGTCGGAAGATGAGATGCCTGATGGTGAGGAGCTGTTTAAACGCATGGACAGCGACGTGCATCTGCGCGAGGCCATTGAAGCGTGGGCGCATTGTCTGTCGCGCGGTATTTACAGCGTGATCTCTATGTTTGATCCGCAGGCGGTGCTGATTGGCGGCGGCATTAGTGAGCAGGAGAAAATCTATCTCCTGCTGGATAAATATTTACAGCGATTCGAGGAGTGGGAAGCGCTCCGGGTGCCCATCCTTCCCTGCGAGCTGGGTAACCAGGCGGGAAGGCTGGGCGCGGTCTGGCTGGCTAAGCAGAAGCAGGCGCGCAGCGCTTAACGCTTACGGAAATAACTGCGCGTCGCGTAGCACATGGTCATTGCCACGACGACGCGTAAACCCGATGCGGTTGAAATACTCCAGGATCTGAATCGCCAGTTTGCGTCCAACGTTCAGCCGATCGCGGAAGTCTGCGGCGCAGGTTGATCCGCGCGCCTGATCCAGCTCCCGGATCAGGTTCGCAAACGCCACGATCCGATCGTTGCGGTAATAACGATCTTTCACGATCGCCACAATCATGCCCTGCTGCGCCGCATGCCGCAGTACCTGACGCATCAGCTGCTCATCGGTATTGGTTTCACGCGCCAGATCGCGCACCCACCAGGGTTCATCGCCAAACAGCGCCGCCACTTTTTGCCAGACCGCGTCCTGCTCAGCGGTAAAACCGGCCTTATGTTCCGGCAGGTGTAGCCAGCCGTGATGACTTGCAATCACGCCGCTTTCACGCATGTTTTCAATCAGCAACAGCACCAGCGCGTCGTCTTCCATGGGCAACGCCATACGCCGCAGACGTTCACGGCCCGGACCGGGCTCATCCTGATGCTGTTCATGGTAGGTCGCCAGCGTGCTCAACACTTTACGCTGCCAGCGCGCCGCCACCGGCGCGTTCAGCAGGCTGTTGCCAGCCTGAATAAAACCCGGCTCCTGCGTCAGAAGACGCAATCCTTCACCGCTGAGCTGGCGCGCCCAGGCGAACGCAGCCAGATCCACCGCACCACGCTCAAGGTGGATATCTAACGCAGACTTGTCGTCACGAGCCTGGGCCAGCGAGGCCAGCCACGCTAAATACTCGGGCTTACGCTTGCCGCGACGGGGCGGATTCAGCATCACCACGCGGGCGCCCGCCAGGGTTTCGCGCGCGGAGATGTCGCGCAGAACCAGGCGGTCGTTATCCGCCAGCCAGAGCGGGGAGTCGAACACCAGTTCGGCGAGATCGTTTTCCAGCAGCGACACGCGTCCGGTGATGTGGCTGGCCGCGTGATGGATATGCAGCGGCTGCCACTGGGTCAGCGGCGTGTGGGTCTGTAGAGAAACGATAATCCGTTCAGAAGGCTCCGGCGGCGCGTCGGCCAGCAGCCAGTCGCCGCGGTTAAGCTGGTCTTTTTCGGCATCACCAGCAATATTCAGCGCGATACGCTGCCCGGCATGGGCCTGTTCCACCGGCTGGTTTTGCGCGTGAAGCCCGCGCACGCGCATCGGTTTGTTCACGCCCGTCAGCCACAGGGTATCGCCCACGTTAACTTCGCCACTCAGCGCGGTACCGGTCACCACCAGCCCAGCCCCTTTCACGGTAAACGCCCTGTCGATCGCCAGACGGAAGCGGTGATGGCTGGCATGCTCACGAGACGGGATCTGCTGCAAATGGTCGCGAAGAGCGTCGACACCGCGGCCTTCTGTCGCCACGGTGACAAACAGAGCGGCATCCTTAAAACCATATTCACTCAGCGCCGCCAGTACCTCTTCACGCACCTCGTTGATACGCGCCTCATCCACACGGTCCGCTTTGGTAAGGGCGACGGTCAACCGCGGGTTTCCCGTCAGTTGCAGGATCGCCAGATGCTCGCGCGTTTGCGCCATCACCCCGTCATCGCACGCGACAACCAGCAGAGCGTGATCGATCCCGCCCACGCCCGCGAGCATATTGGAAAGAAACTTCTCGTGGCCGGGCACATCGATAAAGCCCAGCACGCGACCGTCGGGCTGTGGCCAGTAGGCGTAACCCAGGTCAATGGTCATGCCGCGCTTTTTCTCTTCCGGCAGGCGATCGGCATTCACGCCCGTAATGGCCTGCAATAACGTGGTTTTGCCGTGGTCAACGTGACCGGCGGTGGCAATAATCATTTCAACATCATCTCCAGAAACCGCCCTTCATCTTCCAGGCAGCGTAAATCCAGCCACATACGACCATCACCGATCCGGCCAATCACTGGCGTCGGTAATGCACGCCAGCGCGCCGACAGCGCCTCAAGCTGGCTTCCGCGTCCGTCGCGCGGGGTGAACGTCAGCGCTTCGCTCGGTAACCTGTCCACGGGCAGCGAGCCGCTGCCAATTTGCGACAGGCAAGGCTCGATACGAACTTCAAACTCAGGGTAATGAGGAGCAACCTGCGGCAGTAGCGCTTCCGCCCGCGCGCGAACAGAGGCTTCATCACGGCTCAGCAAACGCAACGTGGGCAGGCGGTCAGCCAGTTTCTCCGGGTGGAGATAGAGCCGCAGCGTGGCTTCCAGCGCGGCCAGCGTCATTTTATCGGCACGCAGGGCACGCTTCAGTGGGTGCTGCTGTAGCTGCGCAATCAGCTCGCGCTTGCCGACGATAATCCCCGCCTGCGGCCCGCCCAGCAGTTTATCGCCGGAGAAACTGACCAGGCTTACGCCCGCAGCAACTATTTCCTGCACCATTGGCTCTTTCGGCAGACCGTACTGGCGCATATCCACCAGCGACCCGCTGCCGAGATCGGCAATCACCGGCACGTTTAGCTCGCGCCCGATGGCGGCCAGTTCGGCCTCTTCCACCGTTTTGGTGAACCCCTCAATGTGGTAATTGCTGGTATGCACTTTCATCAGCAGGGCGGTGTTTTCATTCACCGCCGCGCGATAATCTTTTGCATGGGTACGGTTGGTTGTGCCCACTTCATGCAGCGTGCAGCCCGCCTGGCGCATGACATCCGGAATACGAAACGCCCCGCCGATCTCCACCAGCTCGCCGCGAGAGACGACAACCTCTTTTCCGCTCGCGGTGGCCGCCAGCATTAACAGCACCGCCGCCGCGTTGTTATTCACAATGCAGGCATCTTCCGCGCCGGTGATCTGGCAGAGAAGATCCGCCAGTGCGCGATCGCGATGCCCGCGCCCGGCGCCGTCCAGATCGTACTCCAGCGTCACCGGCGAGCGCATGGCCCGGGTGACGGCCTCTATTGCTTCTTCTGCCTGCTGTGCCCGGCCCAGATTGGTGTGCAGAACCGTGCCCGTCAGGTTAATAACCGGGCGCAACGCGCTTTGCGCGTGCTTGCTCAGCCTCCATTCAACTTCCTGCGCCCATGCCTCGCACCAGCCGGGTAGCGCGTTTTCAGCCTGAATATGGCGACGCGCATCGTCCTGAAGCTGGCGTAGCATGTCGACCGTTGCAGTATGGCCAAACTGCTCCAGCACCGCAGTGATGCGCGGATCACGAAGCAGACGATCGGTAGCGGGGATCTGGCTGTAGAGGGAATGATGAGTAGTCATGAATGCGCCTGGCGAGTAAATATCTTCCCCCCTCCCGACGGGAGAGGGAGTTAACATGTGGGGGGATTGTACCGCCTCCCGCCAGGAAGTGTTATAACCCGCATCAAGCCTTTGGTGGTTCAGTCCGGGCGAAACTTTCGCGCTGGAAGAGCGTCTCCGCCAGTTTGACCAGCAGCGGACGATCCACGCACCAGCCCGGCGAGACGCGGCGGAAATTAAGGTAGCCAATGGCGCAGGCGATGGCGATCGTCGCCAGATTCAGGCTATCGCTCTGAATTTTCCCCTCGCGGATCAGCTGTTCGCACATATCCAGGCTGCGGCTGATTTTTTCGCGCTGGCGCAGCAGCTCATTTTCTGACTGCTGGGCGGCGGGCCTTGCCTGCTCGCGTACGGACGTTAATGCCGCATCCATAATGCCATCCGCCAGGGCTTCAATTTGCTTCATCGCCAGCGCTGCTTTTGGATCCGCCGGCAGCATGGCTGGCGCAACGCCAAGCAGCTCGATGTACTCCGCAATGATCGGGGAATCAAACCAGTAGTCGCCCTCGTCCGTTACCAGCGCCGGGACTTTCCCCAGCGGGTTGTACTGCGCAACGCCGTTCTCTGCGTGGTACGGTTGTTCATTTACGAATTCAAATTCAATCCCTTTCTCCAGCAGGAGAATCGAAATCTTACGCACGAAAGGACTGGTATAACTGCCGATGAGTTTCATTGCTTATCCTTAATGCCCATAAAGAGGTCAGTATGGATCAAGCCGTGAAAAAAGGCAGGTGTACGTATCGCATTCCTGCCGTGAGGGGATACGGGAGAAATCTGCATAAAAATATTTTGTGAATCAAATCACAATCTGGAAACAAACAGCCAACTTAACATTGTGATATTAATCACAAAATAGCCCTCATTTTGGCGTAATTCTGAGCAATGTATTTTTTTTACACACCCATTATGTGATCGCGATCACTTCATTAATATCCTCACCCCCTACATTCATGTGATTCAGATCACACAAAATTCCGCTGTCTGGACAGTTGAACGATTCAGTGCCAGATTTCACAGCATCAGAACAGGGCCCGGCTACCTCTGCCGCCGCACATTAACGATAAACCTCGGGCCACAAGCCTAAGCGTAAACATAAGAAGGGGTGTTTTATGTCATCCGATTTCAAGATCAAAGTGCAAAGCTTTGGTCGTTTCCTCAGCAACATGGTGATGCCAAATATCGGCGCGTTTATCGCGTGGGGTATTATCACCGCATTATTTATTCCGACAGGGTGGTTGCCTAACGAAACGCTGGCGAAACTTGTTGGCCCAATGATTACGTACCTGCTGCCGCTGCTCATCGGTTATACCGGTGGTCGTCTGGTGGGCGGTGACCGTGGTGGTGTCGTGGGTGCCATCACAACCATGGGGGTGATTGTCGGTGCGGATATGCCGATGTTCCTCGGTGCGATGATTGCCGGTCCTCTGGGCGGCTGGGCGATCAAGAAATTTGACGTCTGGGTTGATGGCAAGATCAAATCCGGCTTCGAAATGCTGGTGAACAACTTCTCCGCGGGCATCATCGGGATGATCCTCGCGATTCTGGCGTTCCTCGGCATTGGCCCTGCGGTTGAAGTGCTCTCCAAGCTGCTGGCGGCGGGCGTTAACTTCATGGTGGCGCACGACATGCTGCCGCTGGCGTCTATCTTCGTTGAACCGGCGAAAATCCTGTTCCTGAACAACGCCATCAACCACGGTATCTTCTCACCGCTGGGTATCCAGCAGTCACACGATCTCGGCAAGTCCATCTTCTTCCTGATTGAAGCGAACCCGGGTCCGGGTATGGGCGTTCTGCTGGCGTACATGTTCTTTGGTCGCGGCAGCGCGAAACAGTCTGCTGGCGGCGCGGCGATCATTCACTTCCTGGGCGGTATTCACGAAATTTACTTCCCGTATGTGCTGATGAACCCACGTCTGATCCTGGCCGTTATCCTTGGCGGTATGACCGGCGTGTTCACCCTGAGCGTACTGGGCGGTGGTCTGGTGTCTCCTGCTTCTCCAGGCTCCATTCTGGCGGTGCTGGCGATGACCCCGAAAGGCGCCTACTTCGCGAACATCGCGGCGATCTGTGCGGCCATGGCCGTCTCCTTCGTGGTCTCCGCTATCCTGCTGAAAACCAGCAAGGTGAAAGAAGACGACGATATCGAAGCGGCAACCCGTCGTATGCATGACATGAAAGCCGAATCCAAAGGCGCAACGCCGCTGGCGGCGGGTGATGTCTCTAACGACCTGAGCCACGTGCGTAAAATTATCGTGGCCTGTGATGCCGGTATGGGTTCCAGCGCAATGGGTGCGGGCGTGCTGCGTAAGAAAGTGCAGGATGCGGGTCTGACCAACATCTCCGTGACCAACAGCGCGATTAACAACCTGCCGCCGGACGTTGACCTGGTGATCACGCACCGCGATCTGACCGAGCGCGCCATGCGTCAGGTGCCGCAGGCGCAGCACATTTCCCTGACCAACTTCCTCGACAGCGGCCTGTACACCAGCCTGACTGAACGTCTGGTTGCGGCCCAGCGCCATGAAGATAACGAAGTGAAGGTGCGCACCAGCCTGCAAGACAGCTTCGACGAGAGCAACGCGCATCTGTTCAAACTGGGCGCAGAAAACATCTTCCTTGGCCGCACGGCGACCAATAAAGAAGAGGCCATTCGCTTCGCCGGTGAGCAGCTGGTGAAAGGCGGCTACGTTCAGCCGGAATACGTTGAGGCGATGCTGGAGCGTGAAAAGCTGACCCCAACCTACCTGGGTGAATCCATCGCGGTTCCGCACGGTACGGTTGAAGCCAAAGACCGCGTGCTGAAAACCGGCGTGGTGTTCTGTCAGTATCCTGACGGCGTGCGCTTCGGTGAAGAAGAGGACGACATCGCCCGTCTGGTGATTGGTATCGCCGCTCGCAATAACGAGCATATCCAGGTGATTACCAGCCTGACCAACGCGCTGGATGACGAAACGGTTATTGAGCGTCTGGCCAATACCACCAGCGTTGAAGAAGTTCTGGCTCTGCTTAACAAGTAACAGCGCCTCTTCCCTCTCCCCCCCGGGGAGAGGGCTAGGGTGAGGGGAAAACGTTCCTCACCCCAGCCCTCTCGGGTAAAAACATTGATGAAGGTTAACACTATGAAAGCATTACATTTTGGCGCAGGTAATATCGGTCGTGGCTTTATCGGTAAACTGCTGGCAGACGCGAGCATTACCCTGACATTCGCCGATGTGAATCAGGTGGTTCTGGATGCCCTGAATGCCCGTCATAGCTATCAGGTTCACGTGGTGGGTGAAAACGAACAGGTTGAAACGGTCTCTGGCGTCAACGCGGTAAGCAGCATTGGCGACGACGTGATTGACCTCATCGCGAGCGTTGATCTGGTCACCACAGCCGTGGGTCCGGTGGTGCTTGAGCGTATCGCCCCGGCGGTCGCGAAAGGCCTGGCGAAGCGTAAAGCACAAGGCGTTGAAACGCCGCTGAACATCATCGCCTGTGAAAACATGGTGCGCGGCACCACGCAGCTGAAAGGCCACGTTCTGGCCGCTGTGGCTGAGGAAGATAAAGCCTGGGTTGAAGCGCACGTTGGTTTTGTGGATTCCGCCGTTGACCGCATCGTTCCGCCATCAGAATCCGCCACCAACGACCCGCTGGAAGTGACGGTGGAAACCTTCAGCGAATGGATCGTTGATAAAACTCAGTTTAAAGGCGCGCTGCCGACCATTCCGGGAATGGAATTAACCGATAATCTGATGGCATTTGTCGAACGTAAACTCTTCACGCTGAACACCGGGCATGCTATAACCGCGTACCTCGGGAAATTGGCCGGTCATCAGACGATTCGTGACGCGATCCTCGATGAGAACATCCGTGCGGTGGTCAAAGGGGCAATGGAAGAGAGCGGCGCGGTGCTGATCAAACGCTACGGTTTTGATGCTGATAAACACGCAGCATACATCCAGAAAATCCTCGGTCGTTTTGAAAACCCGTATCTGAAAGATGACGTTGAGCGCGTGGGTCGTCAGCCGCTGCGTAAACTGAGCGCGGGCGACCGCCTGATTAAACCGCTGCTGGGCACGCTGGAATACGGTCTGCCGCACGCTAACCTGGTGAAAGGGATAGCTGCCGCGATGCACTACCGCAGCGAGCAGGACCCGCAGGCGATTGAGCTGGCTCAGCTGATTGATGACAAAGGCGCACAGGCTGCGCTGGCGCAGATTTCCGGTCTGGATGCCAACAGTGACGTGGTTGCGGAGGCGGTCAGCGCATACAACGCAACCAAATGATGCAGAGTCCGGCGCAGGTTAGCCTGCGCCCGAATAACAGATTGTCAGATATGCAGGCAATAATGGAACAAACCCAGGCCTTTGAAAATCGTGTGCTTGAGCGTCTGAATGCTGGCAAAACCGTACGAAGTTTCCTGATCGCCGCCGTCGAGCTGTTAACCGAGGCGGTGAACATTCTGGTGCTTCAGGTGTTTCGCAAAGACGACTACGCGGTAAAGTATGCTGTAGAACCGTTACTGGACGGAGACGGACCGCTGGGCGATTTATCGGTACGGCTGAAGCTGATTTACGGTCTTGGCGTGCTCAACCGTCAGGAGTATGAAGACGCCGAGCTGTTAATGGCGCTGCGCGAAGAGCTCAATCATGACGGCAATGAGTACACCTTCACCGATGATGAGATCCTGGGGCCCTTCGGCGAACTGCACTGCGTAGCCGCGCTCCCTCCCGCACCTCAGTTTGATGACAGCGACCCTGAGCTGTACATGATGCAAAAGCTGCGTTATCAACAAGTTGTCCGCTCCACCATGGTGCTTTCCCTGACTGAGCTGATTTCTAAAATCAGCTTAAAAAAAGCGTTTCAGAAGTAAGCCCGCACACATTGGTGTATCCTTCCTTGTAAATTCCCCGTTTTCAGAGTTATTTGTCATGAAAGAAGTCGAAAAGAACGAAATTAAACGCCTGAGCGACCGTCTGGATCTGATCCGCCATCAGATGGCTGGCCTCTCCCTTGTTGATTCCGCCGAGAAATATGCCGAGCTGGAAAAAGAGTCCGTGAAGCTGGAGGCGGAAATTGAGCGCCTGCGCGATGTGAAAGGCCAGAAGCTGAGTAAAGAGGCGCAGAAGCTGATGAACATGCCGCATCGCCGCGCGATCACCAAAAAAGAGCAGGCCGACATGGGCAAGCTGAAGAAAAGCGTCCGTGGCCTGGTGGTGGTGCACCCGATGACTGAGCTTGGCCGCGAAATGGGCCTGAAAGAGATGACGGGTTTTAGTAAGACCGCGTTCTGATCGCTCTCCCCTGCCGCTGCGCAGGGGAAACTCAGTTGTAAATCAGGTTAAACGTGGCCATCGCATCCGCTTTTCCCGCCGTTACGTTCTCTTCCGTCTGAAGGTAATGCGCATCAAACCAGAAGGTCTGCGTCTGGTTATCCCCCACCTGGCCAAGCGCTGACACCTGCGGGGTGTTCCACGATACCACCTGCCCCTGAACCGAACCGGTATTGTCACCGTAAAGCAGTTCGATCCCGACACCGCTGGCGCTATCCTCCTGCTTCGTCAACGCCAGCGCCCGATCGTTGCCCGGCGTGGTATCGCCAAAGAAACCCATCTTAACCGCCGTGTTATTTTCACAGGTCACCGGAATGCTGAAGCGTCCGCCTCCGGCGCGGGAGCCGATGCCGTGAAATTCACGCTGGCTCACGCTCCCCATGGGAACAAGAATGCTGCGAGAGCCCACTGAGCAGCTGGTACGCCTGACGGTGAAGCTGGCGAGATGAATCTGTACTGGTGTCGCCACGTTGGTGGCGCTGGCTTGATTTTCTCCCGCCTGCAATATCAGCGAGCCGACATTTTGCTCCTGGGAATTGGCGTTATCGTCAGGCATGGCGCTGGTCGTCGGGATTTTGTAAAACACCACCCAGAACTGCATTTTGTACGTTGAGGCGCTGGCAAAGGCGGGGTTTTGCGATGCGTCGCAAATGCGCCGGGACTCATTGCCATTCACCTGACTTGTGCCGTCAATATAACGTATCACATCGGCGCCGCAGTACTGCTGCTCGCGAAACCCGAGCGCGTAGCCGATGCCGTCAATCTGGGTTTTGTAGACGTGCCGCGACGCACCGTCTTCACCCACCACGGTGCCGACGGGGTTATCCACGTCGACAAAGCCGATACTACGCCAGGCATCATTCCCGCCATCACAGCTGTAGAAATCTGCCCCGGTAGACTGTATCGGCGCAGATATCGGCGTCCAGTCAGCCGTGCCGGGCGCATACCCAATGGCATAAGGCACCTGAACGACCCACTGATCGCGCGTGGTGCGGCAAGGTGAAGTCTGAGCATGGGCATGAAAACTCAGCATGCCAAAAAGCGAAAGAAGGCTCAGATAGAAAAACCAGTGAATAAAACGACGCATGATATTCCTCTAATGGCACTCAACGGACAGCGTGGCGATACCGGGGGCCATATGAGCTTTCCCCAGTCTGAAAGGTGTCTGGCATTGCTGCTGCTCCCCGTTTTCATACCAGGTGACGCGCAGGGTGCCGCGCTCTGGTACTCCACTCAGGTAGGCCTGACCGCCGTCAGCGACCATGCTTCGGTTTGCAGAATGGCGGTTCTGCTCCACCACTTCAGCCTGCGCGCCAAACGGCAACGGTTCGCCGTGGTAGCGCAGGGAAAACAGAACGCGATAACCAATGTGGGTTGTGTAATTGGCCAGCACCACCGCGCCGCTGGTGGGAATGAGCGTCAGACCGCTTTGCTCAATGTCGACGTTCTCACCCAGCGTCGCCGTATCAAGGCTGACGGTATTTTTGCGATACGCCGAGAGCGTTGGCATGACCGCATAGCCGCGGCTGTCGGTATGGATCCCGTTGTAGCCCTCCGGCTCAACGTTCGCCGCGCCGGGCACGCGCAGCAGGGCGACGGTATCGCCCAGCGGCTGGCTAAGCGTGACGCCATACTGCGTGGCGATAACGCCTCCGGCGAGTCCAAGACTCGCGTTGCTACCGTTTCGGCTGTGGTCATAACCGAGGCTGACGTTGCCGTAGCCACCATTGTATTGCAGCGCCAGACTGGTGCTGTCGGCCTCTCCCTCACTGGTCTTACTCTGCTGAACGCTGTAATTCAGGTTGCGGTTCGCCAGCGCGCTGCCGTTGAGTGACACCTGCTGCGTGGTCATCCCACGATTGTTGTGGTTGGCGTAGTAACTGACCGAACTGCCCGGCAGCCAGTTGCCAAGCGGAACATTGACGTTAAACGACACGGTGCGATCGGGATGCTGCTCAAGCGCTGAGTCGGTGTAGTCATACCCCGCGCCCCAGGAAATACCCCGCCAGCTGGTGTACCAGCCAATGTGGATGGTTTTATCCTGCCCGGACGTATGCCAGTAATCCTGCATCCATGCCGAGACGCTGAGGCTGCCGAACTGACCCAGCGTCTGTGAAAAAGTGACCTGCGAGCGGCTACGGCGATTATTGAGTTGCAGCTGTTGGCTGTCAGACTGATTCAGTTCACTAAATTCGTAGTAATTGCGCGAGGCATAGCGATAGCTCGCCAGGTTGAAGGCGGTGCCGGTAGCGCTGAAATCTTTCTGGTACTGAATGCGCCACGCCTGCCCCATCGCGCTTTTGCCGTCGGGTAAACGGCTTTTTGCCAGCGTATCATCAATACCCAGCGAGCCAAATGCGCCAAACCCTCTGCCTACGCCAATTGCACCGGCCTGATAGTTGCTCGCCGTACGAAAGCCGCCATACACCGTCATCCTGGAGAGCAGACCGTAGAAGAAAGCGCCTTCAACAAATTCGGGCGAACGCGCATCACCGGAGCCGGAGTGAAATCGTCCTGCATTGAGACTGTATTTCAGGCTGCCCTGGCGTCGCATAAACGGCACCGCAGAATAGGGCTGGGTAAAGACGCGCGTTGAGCCGTCACTTTCCGTGACCGTAACCTGTAGATCGCCACTTTGTGCGCCCGGGAACAGATCGTTAATGATAAATGGCCCGGCGGCCACCCAGGTTTCATAGATCACATAGCCATTTTGCGAAACGGAGACTTTAGCGAAGCTGTGTGCGACGCCGCGGATGGTTGGTGCGAAGCCGCGCTGGCTGTCGGGCAACATGCTTTCGCTTGATGAGAGCTGTACCCCGCGAAACGCCACGCTATCGAAGACGTCGCCTGCGGTCCAGGCATCGCCGATCCGTAGCTGGCTGTTAAGACGGCGAATATCCCGGGTCAGCCAGCTACTTTGCGACTGAAAATGGTCGCCGCCCGCGTCGCTGTAGCTCCAGGCCGAGGTGTTACGCAGCCGCCACGCCCCCAGATTGATGCCGTTACGCAGGCTCAGATAGCTGGATGTCGTGACCCCGCTCTGATGACGGGCCTGACCGCCCGACAGACTGTAATCAGTAAATGCCGCCGGGATACCATCGTCCCACTGCGACTGCGGCACGTAGCCACGGCTGCGGTGTTTCATTGCCGCCTGCGGCAGGCTGAGAAAGAGACGCTGCTGGTTGAAATCATAAGAAGTTCGCGCTGCCGGAATAAAATCCTCGAGGTGCGTGAACGTTTCTCCCTCCTGCAACCGGGAGAATGCAGGAATGGCCCTTACATTTACGCCAAGCGCTTCCAGCAGCGATACGCTAAAAACGGGTTGCAGGCTGCCTTTCTCATTGACGAAGGTGATCTCCTGATGCCGCTCCTCGCGGCCGTTAATCTCCAGCGTCACGAGCCAGGTGCCTGGCATCTGCCCGCCCTTTCCAGAGAAATAGTGCAGATCCGCCGTTTTCTGTTCAGTAGAGGAAAGCTCCAGCGCGGCGGGATCAAAGTAATCCTCGGCCATCCCCGCGCGGCTGAAGCTAAGCAGCAACACCGAAAGCGGCGCGTAACGAAACAGGCGAAAAGGCATGGTCTTAAAGAGGCTGGGTGTGGGTGGCGGTGATGGCACCAAAATCATTAATAGCCGACCAGCTTACGCCCCCGGAGGCGGACACAGGCCATTCCCGGGTTTCCCCTGGACCGATCATGCCCGGCTGCTCAATTTTATGCCCGCCAACGGTCAGACGATAAAAAGAGACGTAGTATGGCGTCGGGTTAGCGGCCTTAAGCCCTTTTCCCGTTCGCGAAAACGTTATTTTCTGCCAGGCCGTGGCGGCGTCCCCTTTCAGGTTGTCCGGGCGGTAGAATATTTTAAATTTCGATTTGACGTTTACCTGTAATTCGTTGCTGCTCTCTTTTGGCTTTGGCGCTATCGCTTTAATATCGAGCCAGAATACAGATTCACGATCTGTGGGCAGCGGAGCGCCGGTATATTGAATACGCAGCGTGTTGGTCTGCTCCGGATCAAGTCTGAACAGAGGTGGTGTGACAATAAATGGCGCAGCGTTATTTTTATCCGGCCCATCGCCTTCAACCCACGACTGAATAAGATAGGGAACCGCACTTTCCATATTAGAAACAGAAAATGCCACCTCCTTGCTGTTTTGCGGGTATACGATCCGTGTTCCCCCCATTACAACGCCAGCGGAAACTGACGCAGAACTAACCATTAATGCAGTGAGCATAATATACGATAAACGTTTCATCATTATTATCTCTGGAGGTGGCTGACAGTGAAATCAGTTATAAACCATCAGGAAGTTGGATACGGCGTTAACATCGCCGGCGTTGATTTCCGTGCCATCTTTGTCAAGTGCGGCATAGAAAGTTAATTCAGCATTGCCTTGATCATCCGGTGCGGTTGTTTCAGATACCGTACCCGGTTTAATCGCGGTGCTGCGATCGCTGTTATAAAGCTTCACGCCGACACCCGTCGCCATACCTTCACCCGGCGTAACCTGAAGCAGTGTGTCATTCACCGTATCTTTGGTTCCGTCAAACAGTACCGCAACCGATTCAACCGTCTCCGGGCAGTTTTCCACGTTGATTTTGAACTCGCGCGGCGTCGTTTCGTTGTGATCGTCAAAGTAGCTTTTTGCCCACGCCCCAAGGTCTACCGTTTTGTTTTTAGAGGCCGGAGTAATATCACAGGAAATAAGGGTAATCTTCCCGGTAAAATTGATCACCCCGCCCGTACTTTGCGAACCCGCACCGGTATCCAGAGAAGCATTAACGCCAGAATCACTGCTTGCCAGTACTGATTGAGAAGATAACAGCAGCCCCGCCGCGGCAATCGCCAGCGCCACATTTTTGATTTTCATTTGGAACACTTTCCCCTCTGTAAATTAAACAGATATAGACTTGTTGTACCATGTACAATAACCGCTATAAGGATTTAAAAACGCCACCGAAAGGTTTTTAGCAGAATGGGTGACGCGACCTTATAGAATAAAGCAGGGTCCATCCCATGGTGATAATCCGTATATTTTCAGAAGGCCATACACAGATATCCTTCAACTGAGGAATGACTTCTGGCCGAAAATAACACTGAATACGTTGTGGTTAGTAATAAATTTAAAATCTTCTGTTACGTTGCTTCTGAATAAATAGTAAATCAAATGCCTTTTAACGTCTACGCATTGAAAAGCACTATGCCGCGTCTGTAAACACTCAGAAATTAACACTCAACTAACAAATTTAACCCGTTTCGATTGCCATAATAATTATTAATCTGCTTTTAATACCGCAACTAAATTACAAGAGAGTTAACTGATCATTGTTTGATCAATTTATTTCAGAATATTATTAGCCAAAAAATGTCTGTTCAGCGCAAAATTCTTACCCTTTATCCTGAAAAACCGCAATTGAACAGGATATTTCCTTATCGATCATCAATTGATCGTTTGTAATACACTGTTAAAATCTATATGTGAAATTTACCTTAATTAAAATTTTTTGCTACAGCTTAGATTTCGCATTTTTAACCAAAAAAAATTTTTATTTATAGGAAATATATCACTCTGCTCACACATATACAGCTTCTCAAAAACACAAATAAAACAAACAAACCTCATTAAATTCACGAAACATTATCACCTCTCCTTTTTATATAACCTCTTTTACGCGCCGTATCTGCTTAAAAGGCGAATGTAAGGCTCTCCACCTGACCACCGCTCCCAACGCACACGGTGATTTGATTTTGCGGGTTTGGTCCTACCAATCACGTACAAAGCTATCCATCGTTCACAATTTCGATGCTCCACTTCACAAAACAATTGCTGAATAGCAACACTTGGTTAACCATTTGTTGTCATTAACCCTACATCACAATATTGGAAGGACCACTTTTACACTAAGTGTGACGCAGAGATGAGCAGAGACTCACCCGACGAACACCTGTGTGGTCCTCAGGAGACCTGCATGAGCCTCTGGCAACAAAACTACGATCCGGCCGGAAATATCTGGCTGTCGAGCCTGATCGCATCGCTACCGATACTGTTTTTCTTCTTTGCGCTGATTAAGCTCAAGCTGAAGGGCTACCTTGCCGCAACGTACACCGTTGCCATCGCCCTGCTTGTGGCGCTGTTTTTCTACAAAATGCCGGTCGATCGCGCGCTGGCCTCCGTCGTCTATGGCTTCTTCTACGGCCTGTGGCCGATTGCGTGGATCATCATCGCCGCCGTCTTTGTCTACAAAATCTCGGTCAAAACCGGGCAGTTCGACATTATTCGCTCGTCGATTCTCTCCATCACGCCGGACCAGCGTTTGCAGATGCTGATCGTCGGCTTCTCCTTCGGAGCATTTCTGGAAGGGGCGGCAGGATTCGGCGCACCGGTGGCCATCACCGCCGCCCTGCTGGTCGGTCTGGGCTTTAACCCGCTGTATGCCGCTGGCCTGTGCCTGATTGTGAATACCGCCCCGGTGGCGTTTGGCGCGATGGGCATTCCTATTCTGGTGGCGGGCCAGGTGACCGGGCTGGACAGCTTCGAGATCGGCCAGATGGTGGGCCGCCAGCTGCCGTTCCTGACCATTATCGTGCTGTTCTGGATCATGGCGATTATGGACGGCTGGCGCGGCGTGAAGGAGACCTGGCCTGCGGTGATGGTAGCGGGCGGTTCGTTCGCCATTGCCCAGTATCTCAGCTCCAACTTCCTCGGCCCGGAACTGCCGGACATCATCTCTTCCCTGGTGTCGCTGGTCTGTCTGACGCTGTTCCTGAAACGCTGGCAGCCGGTACGTATCTTCCGCTTTGCTGACATGGGCGCATCACACGTGGATCAGACGCTGGCGCGCACCGGCTATACCGCCGGACAGATTGTACGCGCATGGTCACCGTTCCTGTTCCTGACCGCCACCGTGACGCTGTGGAGCATTCCGCCGTTTAAGGCCCTGTTCGCCCCGGGCGGCGCGCTGTACGACATGGTGATTAATATCTCCGTGCCGTTCCTCGACAAGATGGTCGCTCGTATGCCGCCGGTGGTACACGACGCCACGCCGTATGCGGCAGTGTTTAAGTTCGACTGGTTCTCAGCCACCGGCACGGCGATCCTGTTTGCCGCTATCCTTTCCGTAGTGTGGCTGCGCATGAAGCCTGCCGCCGCGGTGCAGACCTTTGCGGCGACGATTAAAGAGCTGATGCTGCCGATTTACTCCATCGGCATGGTGCTGGCGTTCGCGTTTATTTCGAACTACTCCGGCCTGTCGTCGACGCTGGCGTTAGCGCTGGCGCATACCGGCCACGCGTTTACCTTCTTCTCGCCGTTCCTCGGCTGGCTGGGGGTGTTCCTGACCGGTTCAGATACGTCATCTAACGCCCTGTTTGCCGCCCTACAGGCCACAGCCGCGCAGCAGATTGGCGTCTCGGACGTGCTGCTCGTCGCCGCGAACACCACCGGCGGCGTGACCGGGAAGATGATCTCACCGCAGTCCATCGCCATTGCCTGTGCCGCGGTGGGGCTGGTAGGCAAAGAGTCGGATCTGTTCCGCTTTACCGTTAAACACAGCCTGATATTTACCTGCATGGTGGGCGTGATCACCACATTGCAGGCCTATGTCTTAACCTGGATGATTCCATGATAGTGATGCCCAGACGCCTGTCCGACGAGATTGCCACTCGCGTACGGGCGCTGATAGAAGAACAACAGCTGGAAGCGGGCATGAGATTGCCCGCCGAGCGTCAGCTTGCCGCCCAGCTTGGCGTGTCGCGCAATTCACTGCGCGAGGCGCTGGCGACGCTGGTCAGCGAAGGGGTGCTGCTGAGCCGTCGAGGCGGCGGCACCTTCGTGCGCTGGCAGCATGACGACTGGTCCGAACAAAACATCGTGCAGCCGCTTAAGACGCTGATGGAAAACGACCCGGACTACAGCTTTGACATCCTCGAAGCGCGCCACGCCATCGAAACCAGCACCGCGTGGCATGCGGCGATGCGGGCAACCGAGGCCGACAAAGAGAAGCTCAAAGCCTGCTTTGAGGCCACGCAAAGCAGCGATCCGGACATCGCCTCCCAGGCGGACGTGCGTTTTCACCTCGCGATTGCCGAGGCCTCGCACAACGTGGTTCTGCTGCAAACCATGCGCGGGTTCTTCGACCTGCTGCAATCCTCCGTGAAGCAGAGCCGCCAGCGCATGTATCTGGTGCCGCCGGTATTTGCCCAACTGACCGAACAGCACGAGGCGGTGCTCAACGCCATTCTGGCCGGTGATGCCGAGGCCGCGCGCAAGGCGATGATGGCGCATCTCGGCTTCGTGCATACCACCATTAAACGATTCGATGAAGATCAGGCCCGACAGGCGCGTATTACCCGTCTGCCTGGCGAGAGTGATATTTCCAGGGAGAACAAAGCATGATTATTTCCGCAGCCAGTGACTATCGCGCCGCGGCACAGCGCATTTTGCCGCCATTCCTGTTCCACTACATTGACGGCGGGGCGTACGCCGAATATACCCTGCGCCGCAACGTGGAGGACCTGTCGGAAGTGGCCCTGCGCCAGCGCGTGCTGAAGAATATGTCTGACCTGAGCCTTGAGACGAAGCTGTTTAACGAGACGCTCTCCATGCCGGTAGCGCTCGCACCTGTCGGTTTATGTGGCATGTATGCCCGCCGGGGTGAAGTGCAGGCCGCCGCCGCAGCAGATGCCAAAGGCATTCCGTTTACCCTTTCCACCGTGTCCGTCTGCCCGATTGAAGAGGTCGCGCCGACCATCAAGCGCCCGATGTGGTTCCAGCTGTACGTCCTGCGCGATCGCGGCTTTATGCGTAACGCGCTGGAGCGCGCCAAAGCGGCAGGCTGCTCAACGCTGGTCTTTACCGTCGATATGCCGACGCCCGGCGCACGCTACCGTGATGCGCACTCCGGCATGAGCGGTCCGAACGCCGCGATGCGCCGCTACTGGCAGGCGGTGACGCACCCGCAGTGGGCGTGGGATGTCGGCGTGAATGGCCGTCCGCACGATCTGGGCAATATTTCGGCCTACCTGGGTAAACCGACCGGGCTGGAAGATTACATCGGCTGGCTGGCGAACAACTTCGATCCATCCATCTCCTGGAAAGACCTGGAGTGGATCCGCGAATTCTGGGACGGCCCGATGGTGATCAAAGGGATCCTCGATCCGGAAGATGCCCGCGACGCGGTGCGTTTTGGCGCCGATGGGATCGTGGTCTCTAACCATGGTGGCCGCCAGCTTGACGGGGTGCTCTCCTCCGCCCGCGCCCTGCCAGCCATTGCCGATGCGGTGAAAGGCGATATTGCGATTCTGGCCGACAGCGGCATCCGTAACGGGCTGGACGTGGTGCGCATGATTGCCCTGGGCGCAGACAGTGTGCTGCTGGGCCGTGCTTACCTGTACGCGCTGGCCACCAGCGGCCAGGCGGGCGTGGCGAATCTGCTGAACCTGATCGAGAAAGAGATGAAGGTGGCGATGACCCTGACCGGTGCGAAAACAATCGGTGAAATCAGCAAAGACTCTCTGGTGCAGGAGCTCAGTAAGCTGCCTGCGGCGCTGGCCCCCCTTTCTCAGGGAAACGCGGCCTGATCTCCCCCGGTTAGCCTCCCCTTCTTCCGCGCCCGGCTTTACCCTCGGGCGCTTTTTTTGTTGAAAATAACACCTGCGTAACATTTTGGATAAGAAAATTTGACACAATCCGCCCTCCGCAATTGTATAGACAAGCAAATACAAGAACACAAAAACAACATCACATCGGAGGGGAACGTATGACGTATTCAGGTCGGGTGGATATTCAGCAGGTGATCGATGAGAGTCCTTTTTCAGGGTTTCACTGGCTTCTTATTGTGCTGGGCTTTCTGGTGCTGGCGATCGATGGTTTCGATACCGCCGCGATGGGTTACATTGCGCCTACGCTGTCGGCGGAGTGGGGAATACATAAACAGGATCTGGGGCCGGTGTTGAGTGCGGCGCTACTGGGGCTGTCGCTGGGAGCTCTTATTGCAGGTCCGGTATCGGACCGTATGGGACGCAAGCGCGTACTGGTCTTTTCATGCCTGTTCTTCGGCCTGGCGAGCCTGGGCACGGCCTGGGCGCAAAGTCTGAATACCCTGACGCTGTGGCGATTTCTGACCGGTCTCGGGCTGGGCGCCGCGATGCCTAACGCCATCACGCTGATCTCAGAGTTTGCCCCCCAGCGCTGCCGCGCCATGGCAATTAACACCATGTACTGCGGCTTTCCGCTGGGTGCGGCGGGCGGCGGGGCGATCTCGTCCTGGCTTATCCCTCACCATGGCTGGCGAAGCGTGCTGCTGACCGGCGCGATTGCGCCGCTGATTTTAACGGTGCTGCTGGCGCTGCTGTTGCCGGAGTCGGTGAAGTTTCTGGTGCAGCGCGGGAAAGACGTCGCGCAGGTTCGCCGCATCGCCAGCCGGTTCGCCCGCAGCACGCTGGATAGCGTCACAGGCTTTTTCCTGGCGGAGGAGAAGGTCGCGTCGAAAAAAGGCAGCGTGTCGCAGCTGTTTTCCATGCCCTGGCTGCCCGGCACCCTGATGCTGTGGGTCACCTACTTTATGGGACTGGTGATTTATTACGTCCTGCTGAGCTGGATGCCAACGCTGATGCAGGGGATGGGGTATGCGCTGGCGGAATCCGCCTGGCTCACCTCGCTGTTCACCTTCGGCGGCACCGCTGGCATTCTGCTCGCGGGCTGGATGATGGACCGCTGGGAAGCGCACAAGGTGGTCGCGTGTGGTTTCGTGCTGACGATGGGCCTGATTCTTTTACTCGGCATTGAGCATAATCATATCGCCCTGTTTGGCGGGTTAATCTTCCTGATGGGGATCGCGATGAACGGCGCGCAGTCGGGGATGCAGACCCTGGCCGCCACCTTTTACCCTACCGAGTGCCGTGCGACGGGTATCGCCTGGATGCAGGGGATCGGCCGCTTCGGCGGCGTGGCGGGCACCATGACCAGCGCCCAGCTTCTCTCCTTGCAGTGGCAGGCGGACAGTATTTTGATGATCCTCAGCGTGCCTGCTCTCGTGGCCGCGGCGGCAACCGTCTACAAAATGCAGTATAGCCGCTCGCAGGAGCCGGGCGTCGCCTAGTCCCTCTCTTTTCTGCTATTCTGCCCCCCGCAATTAAGGGGGCAGCATGCTTAACATCGTCTTATTCGAACCAGAAATCCCACCCAATACCGGCAATATCATCCGCCTGTGCGCCAACACCGGTTTTCGTCTGCACATCATTGAGCCGATGGGCTTTACGTGGGACGACAAACGTCTGCGCCGCGCGGGGCTGGACTACCATGAGTTTACTGCCGTCGTTCGTCATCACGATTACGCCGCGTTTCTGGACGCAGAGAAGCCGCAGCGCATGTTCGCCCTGACCACCAAAGGCACGCCAGCGCACAGTGCCGTAAGCTATCAGGACGGGGATTATCTGATGTTTGGTCCGGAAACCCGCGGCCTGCCGGCCACCATTCTGGATGCCCTGCCCGCTGAGCAAAAAATTCGTATTCCGATGATGCCGGACAGCCGCAGCATGAACCTGTCGAATGCGGTGTCGGTGGTGGTGTATGAGGCGTGGCGCCAGCTGGGTTATCCCGGCGCGATACTGCGTAGCTAAAACAGTTCGGGTGGCTTGCGCCACCCGATTGTCTTTTTAGTCTGCTACTGCGATACGTTTCATATCGGTCATGTAGCCACGCAGTTTCTGGCCCACTTTCTCGATTTCGTGGCTGCGAATCGCTTCGTTTACGTCACGCAGCTGCGCGTTATCAACCGCACCTTCCGCAATCGCTTTACCCAGATCGCCTGCTTGCAGGGTAGTCATGAACTCTTTCAGCAGCGGTACGCAGGCGTAAGAGAACAGATAGTTACCGTACTCGGCGGTATCGGAGATCACCACGTTCATCTCATACAGACGCTTACGGGCGATGGTGTTTGCGATCAGCGGCAGCTCGTGCAGCGATTCGTAGTACGCAGATTCTTCAATGATGCCGGAATCCACCATGGTTTCGAACGCCAGCTCAACGCCCGCTTTCACCATCGCGATCATCAGTACGCCTTTATCGAAGTACTCCTGCTCGCTGATTTTACCCTCGAACTGTGGTGCCGTTTCGAACGCGGTTTTACCGGTCTCTTCGCGCCAGGTCAGCAGTTTCTTATCGTCATTCGCCCAGTCCGCCATCATGCCGGAAGAGAACTCGCCGGAGATGATGTCGTCCATGTGTTTCTGGAACAGCGGTGCCATGATGGTTTTCAGCTGTTCAGAGAGTGCGAACGCGCGCAGTTTTGCCGGATTGGACAGACGGTCCATCATCAGCGTAATACCGCCCTGCTTCAGCGCTTCGGTGATGGTTTCCCAGCCGAACTGAATCAGTTTTTCCGCGTATGCCGGGTCGGTGCCCTCTTCCACCAGCTTGTCGAAGCACAGCAGGGAGCCAGCCTGGAGCATGCCGCACAGAATGGTCTGCTCGCCCATCAGGTCAGATTTCACTTCCGCAACGAAGGAAGATTCCAGTACGCCCGCACGATGGCCGCCGGTGGCCGCTGCCCAGGCTTTGGCAATCGCCATGCCTTCGCCTTTCGGATCGTTTTCCGGGTGAACGGCGATCAGCGTCGGTACGCCGAAACCACGTTTGTACTCTTCGCGCACTTCGGTGCCCGGGCACTTCGGTGCCACCATCACTACGGTGATGTCTTTACGGATCTGCTCGCCCACTTCAACGATGTTGAAGCCGTGGGAGTAACCCAGCGCGGCGCCGTCTTTCATCAGCGGCTGTACGGAACGCACAACGTCTGAGTGCTGCTTGTCTGGCGTCAGGTTAACCACCAGGTCCGCCTGCGGGATCAGCTCTTCGTAGGTACCTACTTTGAAGCCGTTTTCGGTCGCTTTACGCCAGGAAGCGCGCTTCTCGGCAATCGCTTCTTTGCGCAGGGCGTAGGAGATATCCAGCCCGGAGTCACGCATGTTCAGACCCTGGTTCAGACCCTGTGCGCCACAGCCAACAATGACCACTTTTTTACCCTGAAGGTAGCTCGCGCCATCGGCAAATTCATCGCGCGCCATGAAGCGGCATTTGCCCAGCTGCGCCAGCTGCTGGCGCAAGTTCAGTGTATTAAAGTAGTTAGCCATGGGTGATACCTCGTGATGTTGTGTGTCTTATTGTTCGGTTCGCGTTTCAGCGAGAATGTACCCACATTACAACAGGAAATTTATTGCGGAAATTGATATATTCACAACGTCACATTGCAATTTATGCAATGTAAAAAGAGGGAGTGGAATCGGTGGATTTACGCGATCTGAAAATGTTCCTGCATCTGGCGGAAAGCCGTCACTTTGGCCGCAGCGCCCGGGCGATGCACGTCAGCCCTTCCACGCTGTCGCGCCAGATCCAGCGCCTTGAGGAAGACCTCGGCCAGCCGCTGTTCGTGCGCGATAACCGCACCGTCACCCTCACGGAAGCCGGTGAAGAGCTGCGCATCTTTGCCCAGCAAACCTTGTTGCAGTACCAGCAGCTGCGGCACACCATCGACCAGCAGGGGCCGTCGCTTTCCGGCGAGCTGCATATTTTCTGCTCCGTGACCGCCGCCTACAGCCATCTTCCCCCCATTCTCGACCGCTTCCGCGCGGAACATCCGTCGGTTGAAATTAAGCTCACCACCGGCGATGCCGCCGACGCGATGGAAAAAGTGGTCACGGGCGAAGCGGATCTCGCGATTGCCGGGAAGCCGGAAACCCTGCCGGGCGCGGTAGCGTTCTCAATGCTGGAGAATCTGGCGGTAGTACTGATTGCCCCGGCGCTGCCCTGCCCTGTGCGCAACCAGGTCTCGGTGGAGAAACCGGACTGGTCGACGGTGCCGTTTATCATGGCCGATCAGGGCCCGGTGCGTCGCCGCATAGAGCTGTGGTTCCGCCGTCAGAAAATCAGCAACCCGTCGATTTACGCCACCGTCAGCGGCCATGAGGCGATGGTGTCGATGGTGGCGCTGGGCTGCGGCGTGGCGCTGCTGCCGGAAGTGGTGCTGGACAACAGCCCGGAGCCGGTGCGCAATCGCGTGATGATTTTAGAGCGCAGCGACGAGAAAACGCCGTTTGAGCTTGGCGTGTGCGCACAAAAAAAGCGGCTGCATGAGCCGCTTATTGATGCGTTCTGGACGATATTGCCGAACCACTAAAGCCGGGTGGCGCTGCGCTTACCCGGCCTACTTGCCGCTCAACCCTTAGCCTGCCAGGAAGAAGCGGAACGCCGGGTTGTGGGTTTCATCGTGACACTCATAGCCCAGCTCGTTCAACCGCGTTTCGAAATCCGGCTCGTGCTCGCCCAGTTCAAACGCCGCCAGCACGCGGCCGTAGTCGGTACCGTGGCTGCGGTAGTGGAACAGGGAGATGTTCCAGTGCGTGCCCAGCGTGTGCAGGAACTTGAGCAACGCGCCCGGCGATTCCGGGAACTCAAAGCTGAACAGGCGTTCCCTGAGCGGCTTCGAAGGACGGCCGCCGACCATGTAACGCACGTGCAGCTTCGCCATCTCGTCGTCGGAGAGATCGACCACGCTATAGCCGCCCTCATGCAGCAGGTTGAGGATCTCTTTGCGCTCCTCCACGCCGCGGCTCAGACGCACGCCGACAAAAATGCAGGCGTCTTTGGCATCGGCAAAGCGGTAGTTAAACTCCGTCACCGAACGACCGCCCAGCAGCTGACAGAACTTCAGGAAGCTGCCCTTCTCTTCCGGAATGGTCACCGCCAGCAGCGCTTCACGCTGTTCGCCGAGCTCGCAACGCTCGGACACGTAGCGCAGGCCGTGGAAGTTCACGTTGGCACCGGAAAGCACGTGCGCCAGACGCTCGCCGCGAATGTTGTGCTGGGCGATGTATTTCTTCATCCCCGCCAGCGCCAGCGCGCCGGACGGTTCCGCCACCGCCCGAACGTCTTCGAACAGATCTTTCATCGCCGCGCAGATAGCGTCGCTGTCGACGGTGACGATATCGTCGAGATATTCCCGGCACAGGCGGAAGGTTTCGTCGCCAATGCGCTTCACCGCCACGCCCTCGGCAAACAGCCCGACGCGCGGCAGATCCACCGGATGTCCGGCGTCCAGCGCCGCCTTCAGGCAAGCGGAGTCTTCCGCTTCAACCGCAATCACTTTGATCTGCGGCATTAGCTGTTTGATCAGCACCGCCACACCAGCGGCTAAGCCACCGCCGCCCACCGGAACGAAAACGCGGTCGAGATGGGCATCCTGCTGCAACAGTTCCAGCGCCAGCGTACCCTGCCCGGCAATCACCATCGGGTGATCGAACGGCGGGACCCAGGTGAAGCCCTGCTGCTGCGCCAGCTCAATCGCTTTGGCTTTCGCTTCGTCAAAATTCGCGCCGTGGAGCAGCACTTCCCCGCCAAAACCGCGCACCGCGTCGACTTTGATATCCGCCGTGGCAACCGGCATCACGATCAGCGCTTTCAGCCCTAAACGGGCCGCGGAGAACGCCACGCCCTGCGCGTGGTTGCCCGCCGACGCGGTAATGACGCCGCGCGCTTTCTCCTCATCCGTCAGCCCGGCCATCATCGCGTAGGCGCCGCGCAGCTTGAAGCTGTGCACCGGCTGCCTGTCTTCGCGCTTCACCAGAATGACGTTGTCGAGGCGCGAGGAGAGTTTGTCCATTTTTTGCAGGGGCGTGACCTGCACGGCTTCATAGACCGGCGCGCGCAGCACCGCTCTCAGGTATTCCGCCCCCTCGGGGGCGGCGGATAAGGGTTGTGACTCGGCCATCATTAGCCCCCAAGTTTAGATTTATCGCGCACCGCGCCTTTATCTGCACTGGTGGCAAGACTCGCGTAGGCACGCAGGGCGAAGGAGACTTCGCGCTGGCGGTCTTTCGGCGTCCAGGCTTTGTCGCCGCGGGCTTCCTGCGCTTCACGACGGGCCGCAATCTCCTGGTCACTCAGCTTCAGCTGAATGCCGCGGTTCGGAATGTCGATTTCGATCAGGTCGCCATCTTCGATGATCGCGATATTGCCGCCGCTTGCCGCTTCCGGGGAGACGTGGCCAATGGAGAGGCCTGACGTGCCGCCAGAGAAACGACCGTCGGTGATCAGCGCGCAGGCTTTGCCGAGGCCCATCGATTTCAGGAAGGTAGTCGGGTAGAGCATCTCCTGCATGCCCGGACCGCCTTTCGGCCCTTCGTAGCGAATGACCACCACGTCGCCTTCCACCACTTTGCCACCGAGGATAGCGTCTACCGCCTCGTCCTGGCTTTCATACACTTTTGCCGGACCGGTGAATTTGAGAATGCTGTCGTCCACGCCTGCGGTTTTCACGATGCAGCCGTTTTCCGCAAAGTTACCGTACAGCACGGCCAGACCGCCGTCTTTGCTGTAGGCATGTTCCAGCGAGCGGATGCAGCCTTCGGCGCGATCGTCATCCAGCGTGTCCCAGCGGCAATCCTGCGAGAACGCCTGCGTGGTGCGAATACCTGCCGGACCGGCGCGGAACATCTTTTTCACCGCGTCGTCTTTGGTCAGCATCACGTCGTACTGGTCCAGCGACTCCGGCAGCGTCAGGCCGAGCACATTTTTCACGTTGCGGTTCAGCAGCCCTGCGCGATCCAGCTCGCCGAGGATACCGATGACACCACCAGCACGATGCACGTCTTCCATATGGTACTTCTGGGTACTCGGCGCGACTTTACACAGCTGCGGCACTTTGCGGGAGAGCTTGTCGATGTCGCTCATGGTGAAGTCGATTTCGGCTTCCTGCGCGGCGGCCAGCAGGTGCAGAACGGTGTTGGTGGAACCGCCCATGGCGATATCCAGCGTCATGGCGTTTTCGAACGCCGCTTTACTGGCGATGTTGCGCGGCAGCGCGCTGGCGTCGTCCTGCTCGTAGTAGCGTTTGGTCAGCTCAACGATGCGCTTGCCCGCGTTAAGGAACAGCTGCTTACGGTCGGCGTGGGTCGCCAGCAACGAGCCGTTACCCGGCTGAGAAAGGCCCAGCGCTTCGGTCAGGCAGTTCATGGAGTTGGCGGTGAACATCCCGGAACAGGAGCCGCAGGTCGGACACGCGGAGCGTTCCACCTGGTCGCTCTGCTCGTCAGAGACTTTCGGGTCCGCGCCCTGGATCATGGCATCGACCAGGTCGAGCTTGATGATTTTGTCGGAAAGCTTGGTTTTACCCGCTTCCATCGGGCCGCCGGAAACGAAGATCACCGGAATGTTCAGGCGCAGGGAGGCCATCAGCATCCCCGGGGTGATTTTGTCGCAGTTGGAGATACAGACCATCGCATCGGCGCAGTGGGCGTTAACCATGTACTCCACCGAGTCGGCGATCAGCTCGCGCGACGGCAGTGAATAGAGCATCCCCCCGTGGCCCATTGCGATACCGTCATCCACCGCAATGGTGTTGAACTCTTTCGCCACGCCGCCGGAGGCTTCGATTTGCTCGGCAACCAGCTTACCGAGATCGCGCAGGTGCACGTGGCCCGGCACAAACTGGGTGAAGGAGTTCACCACGGCGATAATTGGCTTGCCGAAATCGGCGTCGGTCATTCCGGTGGCGCGCCACAGTGCGCGGGCACCCGCCATATTACGGCCGTGGGTGGTGGTGGCTGAACGATACTTAGGCATGCTTTATTTACTCCCGTCTGACTATTAAATGGGACGGTGCGTGCCGTCCCAAATTTATATTTAGTGATTAACCTGATCCAACCAGCCGTATTTGTCTTCTGTTTCGCCGGTGAACAGGCCGAAGAAGGCTTGCTGAATGCGTTTGGTGACCGGACCACAGCGGCCTTCGCCCACCTGAATGCCGTCGACGCTACGCACCGGTGTAATTTCAGCCGCGGTACCGGACATGAACACTTCGTCAGCCAGGTACAGGGATTCGCGGGACAGCACCTGCTCGCGTACTTCGATACCCAGATCTTTTGCCAGCTTGATGATGGCGTCGCGGGTGATGCCCGGCAGCGCGGACGAGGTGAACGGCGGGGTGAACAGAATGCCGTCTTTCACTTCAAACAGGTTTTCGCCCGCACCTTCGGAGATGTAGCCATTTACATCGAGCGCGATACCTTCCTGGTAACCGTGACGGCGCGCTTCGCTGCCAACCAGCAGTGAGGAGAGGTAGTTACCGCCCGCTTTAGCCGCGGTCGGGATAGTGTTTGGTGCCACGCGGTTCCAGGAAGAAACCATTGCGTCGATCCCCTGATCCAGTGCTTCCGCGCCCAGGTAGGCGCCCCACGGGAACGCAGCAATGATCACATCGGTGTTATAGCCAGCGGGCGGATTGACACCCATGCCGACATCACCCACGAAGACCAGCGGACGAATATAGGCACTGGTCAGTTTGTTCTGGCGGATCACCTCGCGGCAGGCTTCCATCAGCTCATCAACGCTTTGGGAGACCGGGAAACGATAAATTTTGGCTGAGTCATGCAGACGCTGCATGTGTTCGCGATGGCGGAACACCACTGGTCCTTTGTGAGAATCGTAGCAACGGATGCCTTCAAACACGGAGGTGCCGTAGTGCAGCGCGTGGGACATCACGTGAACTTTCGCGTCTTCCCAGCGAACCATCTCACCATTGAACCAAATGTAATCAGCTTTTTTTGTCGTCATTTTTTCGTCCTGTCACGCTTAAGCGCGGATTTGTTGTGATGTGGTTGTGCTCTGGCAGATGGCAACATGGGCAACGTCTACCAGTTTTGATAACTGACTAAACAGTAAGTCGACCGGCCGCGGGCTGGCAACGGTTAATTCGATACTGATATTTTGTGCATCCGTGGCCGTTTCCATATTCATAGAGCAAATCTGAAAACCACGGTGACGGACCACACGCAATACGCGTTCTAACGTTTCCGGGTTGAAGCGAGCCTGCACGGCGACCTGATGTTGCATCATGATAATTTCTCCAGCATTTGTGAGTTACTGGCACCGGGCGGTACCAACGGCCAGACGTTCTCAAGCTCGTCGATTGAGACATGAAGCAGGTATGGCCCTTCGCTTGACAGCATGGTGTCGAGTGCCGCTTCAACCTGGTCTTTACGGGTGATGTGCTGGCCAGGAATGCCGAAGGCGCTGGCCAGGGTGAGGAAATCGGGGTTGTCGGTCAGGGTCGTTTCGCTGTAACGCTCCTGGAAGAACAGCTGCTGCCACTGGCGAACCATGCCCAAACGCTGGTTATCGAGCAAAACGATTTTCAGCGGTAACTGCTTACGCTTCACGGTGCCGAGCTCCTGGACGTTCATCATGAAGGAGCCGTCACCGGAGATACAGATAACGGTATCGTTCGGGCGGGCAACCTGTGCGCCCACGGCAGCGGGCAGGCCGAAGCCCATCGTGCCTAAGCCGCTCGAGGTGATGAAGTTCTCCGGGCGGGTGTAGGTCATGTGCTGGGCTGACCACATCTGATGCTGGCCGACATCCGTCGTCACCACGCTGTCTGCGGGTTTGCGGTCGGACAACTGTTTCAACAATAGCGGCGCATAGATGGCCTCGCCGGGGTGGTCGTAACGCCAGGCGTGTTCAGCGCGCATATCGGCGGTGTGCTGACGCCATGGGTTGATATCCAGCGGCTGCTCCAGCGCCGGTAACAGCGCGTTGAGATCGCCCTGCAACGCGACATGCGCCTGACGCAGTTTGTTCATCTCCGCCGGGTCGATGTCCATATGGATCACTTTGGCGTTCGGCGCAAAGGTATTCAGCTTGCCGGTGACGCGGTCGTCAAAACGGGCGCCGACGGCGATGAGCAGGTCACACTCCTGCACTGCCAGGTTTGCCGCTTTGGTGCCGTGCATCCCTAACATGCCCAAATAGTATGGATAGTCCGCGTCGACCGCGCCCAATCCTTTCAGCGTGCAGGTGGCGGGCATTTGCGTTACTGCGATAAATTCGCGCAGGGCAGGAACGGCCTGCGCCATGCCCACGCCGCCGCCTACATACAGCATCGGCTGTTTCGCCTGCGCCAGCATCTGGCGAGCCTCTTCAACCTCCGCATGGGGAAACACGTCGTCGCTTTCAACGGTGGAGAAGTGCGGTTCCAGATCGCCGAGTGCAACCTGAATATCTTTCGGGATATCTACCAGAACCGGGCCAGGACGGCCAGAGCTGGCAACCTCGAACGCTTCGGCCATCACGCGCGGCAGCTCTTCAAGAGACTGAACGAGGAAGCTGTGTTTGGTGCAGGCAAGCGATAAACCGAGCACATCCACTTCCTGGAAAGCATCGGTGCCGATGAACGGAGAGGCCACCTGGCCGGTAATCGCCACCACGGGTACGGAATCGAGCAGCGCGTCAGCCAGGCCGGTGATCAGGTTCGTTGCGCCCGGACCGGAGGTGGCCATACAGACGCCGGTTTTACCGGTCGCACGGGCATAACCGATGGCGGCCATCGCTGCGCCCTGCTCGTGTCGGCACAAGAGGTGTTCCACGCCGCCGTCATACAGTGCATCGTAAATCGGCATAATTGCGCCACCCGGATAACCGAATACGGTTTCGACTCCCTGCGCGCGCAACGCATGTACTACCCATTGTGCCCCATTCATAGTTAGTTCCCCGTCATAAATCTGGAGAAACAGAATTTTGTGCTAGTCGTCATTCTCTGCTCCTCATTTAAGTTTTTTAGTCATAAAAAAACCCCCGGACCTTTCGGTGCGGGGGTCTTAGTTCGTTAAGGCTTGATTTCTAAGCCTTTCCTCGTCCAAGTGCAGCCCCGCACGGTGGGATAATAATCACCACCACGCTAATCACGACCAGGCTAATCACTCGTAGAAGGGCTGTCATTTTCAGTTCTTTTTGCATCTTGTTCGAAGGAATACCTAAAGAGTTACCACAGATATTTCATCTGACACAAGATTTTTTTATGACCCATTTCTGTAGCAGGCGAACTATTTCTTTCAAAATCGTTGTTTTATATAGGGAAAAAATAGAAATGAAGATTTTTCATTTTTTTGTCCTGTTTCATCAGGCAAGGCGCGCATGATTTCTTTTCTGCGAGGCCGATTCCACCGACATGTAATGATTACATTTAGCCGCTAAAAGGCTGGAACGAGCGCCGTATTTCAGTGAATTAGCGCTAAACAGGAAAAAATGATGCTGGCATAGTTACCGCCAAGGAGGGGCTTATGTCACTGTCAGTTGTTTATACACGCGCGGCCATCGGCGTGAAGGCACCGCTTATTTCTGTAGAGGTTCATTTAAGTAATGGACTGCCCGGACTGACGCTGGTCGGCTTACCCGAAACGACCGTTAAGGAGGCCAGGGATCGCGTGCGCAGCGCAATTATTAATAGCGGTTATGCTTTTCCGGCGAAGAAGATCACCATCAACCTTGCGCCCGCCGATTTGCCAAAGGAGGGAGGGCGATATGATTTACCTATTGCTATAGCGCTTCTCGCGGCTTCTGAACAGCTCAATACGCCAGGGTTAAGCTCGTGCGAGTTCGTGGGTGAATTAGCGCTTACAGGCGCGTTAAGAGGCGTTCCCGGAGCAATCTCGGGTGCGCTTGAAGCCATACGCGCGGGAAGGCAAATCATTGTGGCCAATGAAAATGCCTCTGAAGTCAGCCTTATCGCCGAAAAGGGGTGTCTTGTCGCGGGACATTTGCAGGAGGTTTGCGCCTGGCTGGAAGGCCGACACGAGCTTGCCGAGCCGCAGGAGAATGAGGAGGTAGTGTCAGATTCTCCCGATGACCTCAGCGATATTATGGGTCAGGAACAGGGTAAGCGGGCGTTAGAAATAACGGCCGCGGGTGGGCATAACCTGCTACTGATAGGTCCACCAGGCACGGGGAAAACGATGCTGGCGAGCAGGTTGAGCGGCCTGCTGCCCCCCCTCAATAATCACGAAGCGCTGGAAAGCGCCGCGATATTTAGCCTGGTCAGTTCAATATCGCTGCATAAACAGTGGCGCCGCCGTCCTTTCCGCTCGCCACACCACAGTGCGTCTCTTACCGCGATGGTGGGCGGGGGCTCAATTCCCGGACCTGGTGAAATCTCACTGGCACACAACGGCATTCTGTTCCTGGATGAATTGCCAGAGTTTGAACGCCGCGTGCTGGATGCGTTGCGGGAGCCGATTGAATCCGGCGAAATCCATCTGTCTCGTACACGCGCCAAAATAAGCTACCCTGCGCAGTTTCAGCTGGTCGCCGCGATGAACCCTAGCCCAACGGGCCATTATCAGGGCAACCATAACCGCTGTACGCCGGAGCAGACGCTGCGCTATCTGAGTAAGCTGTCCGGCCCCTTCCTCGACCGTTTTGATTTATCTCTCGAGATCCCCCTGCCACCGCCCGGTCTGCTGAGGCAAACCGGTATCAAAGGCGAAAGCTCAGCAGCGGTGCGAGAACGGGTTATTGCGGCTCAGGCGCGGCAGTATGCTCGTCAGAACAGGCTGAATGCCCGGCTGGATAACAGCGGGATCCGACAGTTTTGCTCTCTCAACGCCGAAGATGCAGGCTGGCTGGAAGAGACACTGACGCGGTTTGGGTTATCCATTCGCGCGTGGCAGCGTTTGTTGAAAGTTGCGCGCACGGTCGCTGACGTGGAGGGCTGCCCCGGAATAGAGAGGCGACATTTGCAGGAGGCATTAAGCTACCGTGCGATCGATCGGCTGCTGTTGCATCTGCAAAAAATGCTGGCATAAAAAAAGGGGCCGTAGCCCCTTCTCTTCTTAATCGTCAGACTCGGTGTAGTCTTCTGCACCTTCCATCTGCGGCTTGCCGCCAGACAGCGTATGGAAACGCTTAGGACGCTTAATGCGAGCCATATACTTGATCCATACACGTTCTGCATCAGACTGCGGCTCACGCTCACCACGACAAACAGAGACAAATTGTTTTTCATCTTCGGTTGCCGGTTCGCGCTTACCCAGATCCAGCTCGTTAAAGGCATAACCATGGCGCTCAAGAAGTTGAGCTTCTTTGATAGTGAAATCGCCGTGACGAGAGAACCCGCGCGGATAATGTTTATTATCGAAAAAACGATTAGTCGTCGTAAAGCTTTCCGCCATCCTACACGCTCCTAATTCTTTGGCCGAGCTATTTATGGCGCGGAGTATTAGTTACGCTTGACAGAGTGTAAAACAAAACATTTAAATCATAACGACAAATAATTTTGTGGAGAAAGATGTGGATACGGAATTGCTAAAAACTTTCCTCGAAGTGAGCAGAACGCGACACTTTGGGCGAGCAGCTGAAGCCCTCTACCTGACGCAGTCAGCAGTCAGTTTTCGTATTCGACAGCTGGAAAATCAACTGGGTGTGAACCTTTTTACCCGCCATCGCAACAATATTCGTCTAACCCCGGCCGGTGAAAAGCTATTGCCTTATGCAGAAACCCTGATGAATACCTGGCAGGCAGCGCGAAAGGAGGTTGCGCACACATCCCGGCATAATGAATTCTCGATCGGTGCCAGCGCTTCACTATGGGAATGCATGCTCAGCCAGTGGCTTATGCGGCTATATCGCACACACAACCATCTGCAATTTGAGGCGAGGATTGCGCAACGCCAGTCGCTGGTTAAGCAACTCCACGAGCGGCAGCTTGATCTGCTGATCACCACAGAAGCCCCCAAGATGGATGAATTTAGCAGCCAGATTGTTGGACAGTTTAGCCTGGCGCTCTATGCATCCGAGCCTGCAATGATGAAGGCCGACCTGAATTATTTACGCCTGGAATGGGGGCCTGATTTTCAGCAGCACGAGACGGGGTTAATTGCCAGCGATGATATCCCGCAACTCACGACAAGCTCTGCGGAGATCGCATGCCAGCATCTTCCCACACTGAAAGGCTGTACATGGTTACCTGTTCGCTGGGCGGATAATAAACCTGCACTCCATGTTGTCACCGATTCAACAACGCTCTCCAGGCCGCTGTATGCCATTTGGCTGCAAAACAGCGATAAGCAGTCGCAGATAAAAGATCTGTTAAAAACCAGCATACTGGATTAACGCAAAAGCCTGCGGAAACGCAGGCTGCTTATTCTTCAGGAAGGTGTTGAGTCGTTTTGCAGGCAAAAAAAAATCCTTTGCCGAAGCAAAGGATTCTATATGGCAGGGGCGGAGAGACTCGAACTCGCGACACCCGGTTTTGGAGACCGGTGCTCTACCAACTGAGCTACGCCCCTAAATTTTTTTGCCATTAAGCCTGCCCTTTGGGCAGGCTTAATGTCTTAATAAGTGGCGGAACGGACGGGACTCGAACCCGCGACCCCCTGCGTGACAGGCAGGTATTCTAACCGACTGAACTACCGCTCCACCGAATACTTCTGTAACCACCGGATTAATGCACCGGCTTACTACTTAATTTGATGCCTGGCAGTTCCCTACTCTCACATGGGGAGACCCCACACTACCATCGGCGCTACGGCGTTTCACTTCTGAGTTCGGCATGGGGTCAGGTGGGACCACCGCGCTAAAGCCGCCAGGCAAATTCTGTTAATCTGTATCAGGCTGAAAATCGTGTCTGTCTCTTCGCCGAAACAGCTTCGGCGTTGTAAGGTTAAGCCTCACGGTTCATTAGTATCGGTTAGCTCAACGCATCGCTGCGCTTACACACCCGACCTATCAACGTCGTCGTCTTCAACGTTCCTTCAGGAGACTCAAGGTCTCAGGGAGAACTCATCTCGGGGCAAGTTTCGTGCTTAGATGCTTTCAGCACTTATCTCTTCCGCATTTAGCTACCGGGCAGTGCCATTGGCATGACAACCCGAACACCAGTGATGCGTCCACTCCGGTCCTCTCGTACTAGGAGCAGCCCCCCTCAATTCTCCAGCGCCCACGGCAGATAGGGACCGAACTGTCTCACGACGTTCTAAACCCAGCTCGCGTACCACTTTAAATGGCGAACAGCCATACCCTTGGGACCTACTTCAGCCCCAGGATGTGATGAGCCGACATCGAGGTGCCAAACACCGCCGTCGATATGAACTCTTGGGCGGTATCAGCCTGTTATCCCCGGAGTACCTTTTATCCGTTGAGCGATGGCCCTTCCATTCAGAACCACCGGATCACTATGACCTGCTTTCGCACCTGCTCGCGCCGTCACGCTCGCAGTCAAGCTGGCTTATGCCATTGCACTAACCTCCTGATGTCCGACCAGGATTAGCCAACCTTCGTGCTCCTCCGTTACTCTTTGGGAGGAGACCGCCCCAGTCAAACTACCCACCAGACACTGTCCGCAACCCGGATTACGGGTCTACGTTAGAACACCAGCCATTAAAGGGTGGTATTTCAAGGTTGGCTCCACGCAGACTGGCGTCCACGCTTCAAAGCCTCCCACCTATCCTACACATCAAGGACCAGTGTTCAGTGTCAAGCTATAGTAAAGGTTCACGGGGTCTTTCCGTCTTGCCGCGGGTACACTGCATCTTCACAGCGAGTTCAATTTCACTGAGTCTCGGGTGGAGACAGCCTGGCCATCATTACGCCATTCGTGCAGGTCGGAACTTACCCGACAAGGAATTTCGCTACCTTAGGACCGTTATAGTTACGGCCGCCGTTTACCGGGGCTTCGATCAAGAGCTTCGCGTTGCCGCTGACCCCATCAATTAACCTTCCGGCACCGGGCAGGCGTCACACCGTATACGTCCACTTTCGTGTTTGCACAGTGCTGTGTTTTTAATAAACAGTTGCAGCCAGCTGGTATCTTCGACTGATTTCAGCTCCGTCCGCAGGGACCTCACCTACATATCAGCGTGCCTTCTCCCGAAGTTACGGCACCATTTTGCCTAGTTCCTTCACCCGAGTTCTCTCAAGCGCCTTGGTATTCTCTACCTGACCACCTGTGTCGGTTTGGGGTACGATTTCGTGTTACCTGATGCTTAGAGGCTTTTCCTGGAAGCAGGGCATTTATCACTTCAGCACCGTAGTGCCTCGTCATCACACCTCAGCGTTAACAAGGTACCGGATTTACCTGGAACCTCCGCCTACATGCTTAAACCGGGACAACCGTCGCCCGGCTGACATAGCCTTCTCCGTCCCCCCTTCGCAGTAACACCAAGTACAGGAATATTAACCTGTTTCCCATCGACTACGCCTTTCGGCCTCGCCTTAGGGGTCGACTCACCCTGCCCCGATTAACGTTGGACAGGAACCCTTGGTCTTCCGGCGAGCGGGCTTTTCACCCGCTTTATCGTTACTTATGTCAGCATTCGCACTTCTGATACCTCCAGCATGCCTCACAGCACACCTTCAACGGCTTACAGAACGCTCCCCTACCCAACAACACATAGTGTCGCTGCCGCAGCTTCGGTGCATGGTTTAGCCCCGTTACATCTTCCGCGCAGGCCGACTCGACCAGTGAGCTATTACGCTTTCTTTAAATGATGGCTGCTTCTAAGCCAACATCCTGGCTGTCTGTGCCTTCCCACATCGTTTCCCACTTAACCATGACTTTGGGACCTTAGCTGGCGGTCTGGGTTGTTTCCCTCTTCACGACGGACGTTAGCACCCGCCGTGTGTCTCCCGTGATAACATTCTTCGGTATTCGTAGTTTGCATCGGGTTGGTAAGCCGGGATGGCCCCCTAGCCGAAACAGTGCTCTACCCCCGAAGATGAATTCACGAGGCGCTACCTAAATAGCTTTCGGGGAGAACCAGCTATCTCCCGGTTTGATTGGCCTTTCACCCCCAGCCACAGGTCATCCGCTAATTTTTCAACATTAGTCGGTTCGGTCCTCCAGTTAGTGTTACCCAACCTTCAACCTGCCCATGGCTAGATCACCGGGTTTCGGGTCTATACCCTGCAACTTAACGCCCAGTTAAGACTCGGTTTCCCTTCGGCTCCCCTATACGGTTAACCTTGCTACAGAATATAAGTCGCTGACCCATTATACAAAAGGTACGCAGTCACCCCATAAAGAGGCTCCCACTGCTTGTACGTACACGGTTTCAGGTTCTTTTTCACTCCCCTCGCCGGGGTTCTTTTCGCCTTTCCCTCACGGTACTGGTTCACTATCGGTCAGTCAGGAGTATTTAGCCTTGGAGGATGGTCCCCCCATATTCAGACAGGATACCACGTGTCCCGCCCTACTCTTCGAGTTCACAGCATGTGTGCTTTCGTGTACGGGACTATCACCCTGTACCGTCGGACTTTCCAGACCGTTCCACTAACACACAAGCTGATTCAGACTCCGGGCTGCTCCCCGTTCGCTCGCCGCTACTGGGGGAATCTCGGTTGATTTCTTTTCCTCGGGGTACTTAGATGTTTCAGTTCCCCCGGTTCGCCTCGTTAACCTATGTATTCAGTTAACGATAGTGCAACGGATTGCACTGGGTTTCCCCATTCGGACATCGCCGGGTCAAAGGTTCATATCACCTCGCCGGCGCTTTTCGCAGATTAGCACGTCCTTCATCGCCTCTGACTGCCAGGGCATCCACCGTGTACGCTTAGTCGCTTAACCTCACAACCCGAAGATGTTTCACTTCATGATTGCGAAAATTTGAGAGACTCGAACACACCATTAAAGATGTGTCGTTTCAATTTTCAGCTTGATCCAGATTTTTAAAGAGCAAAACTTCGCAGTGCACCTTTTCAGGTTCACTCTGAAGTTTTCTTGTGTTCGCAGTAAAGGATGGTGGAGCTATGCGGGATCGAACCGCAGACCTCCTGCGTGCAAGGCAGGCGCTCTCCCAGCTGAGCTATAGCCCCATCGTAGTTATCTCTCTACCGGTAATTTTTGTTGAGGCAAGGCGTGGTGACACGAAGCATACTCAGGTATGTGAGTGTCGCCGCAACGCAGCATCAGCAAAAATTTGGTAGGCCTGAGTGGACTTGAACCACCGACCTCACCCTTATCAGGGGTGCGCTCTAACCACCTGAGCTACAAGCCTGCAGAGATTTTTTACTGCTGTTTTTCATCAGACAATCTGTGTGAGCACTACAAAGGCAGGTTCTTTAAGGTAAGGAGGTGATCCAACCGCAGGTTCCCCTACGGTTACCTTGTTACGACTTCACCCCAGTCATGAATCACAAAGTGGTAAGCGCCCTCCCGAAGGTTAAGCTACCTACTTCTTTTGCAACCCACTCCCATGGTGTGACGGGCGGTGTGTACAAGGCCCGGGAACGTATTCACCGTGGCATTCTGATCCACGATTACTAGCGATTCCGACTTCATGGAGTCGAGTTGCAGACTCCAATCCGGACTACGACGCACTTTATGAGGTCCGCTTGCTCTCGCGAGGTCGCTTCTCTTTGTATGCGCCATTGTAGCACGTGTGTAGCCCTACTCGTAAGGGCCATGATGACTTGACGTCATCCCCACCTTCCTCCAGTTTATCACTGGCAGTCTCCTTTGAGTTCCCGGCCGGACCGCTGGCAACAAAGGATAAGGGTTGCGCTCGTTGCGGGACTTAACCCAACATTTCACAACACGAGCTGACGACAGCCATGCAGCACCTGTCTCAGAGTTCCCGAAGGCACCAAAGCATCTCTGCTAAGTTCTCTGGATGTCAAGAGTAGGTAAGGTTCTTCGCGTTGCATCGAATTAAACCACATGCTCCACCGCTTGTGCGGGCCCCCGTCAATTCATTTGAGTTTTAACCTTGCGGCCGTACTCCCCAGGCGGTCGACTTAACGCGTTAGCTCCGGAAGCCACGCCTCAAGGGCACAACCTCCAAGTCGACATCGTTTACGGCGTGGACTACCAGGGTATCTAATCCTGTTTGCTCCCCACGCTTTCGCACCTGAGCGTCAGTCTTTGTCCAGGGGGCCGCCTTCGCCACCGGTATTCCTCCAGATCTCTACGCATTTCACCGCTACACCTGGAATTCTACCCCCCTCTACAAGACTCTAGCCTGCCAGTTTCGAATGCAGTTCCCAGGTTGAGCCCGGGGATTTCACATCCGACTTGACAGACCGCCTGCGTGCGCTTTACGCCCAGTAATTCCGATTAACGCTTGCACCCTCCGTATTACCGCGGCTGCTGGCACGGAGTTAGCCGGTGCTTCTTCTGCGGGTAACGTCAATCGACAGGGTTATTAACCCTGTCGCCTTCCTCCCCGCTGAAAGTACTTTACAACCCGAAGGCCTTCTTCATACACGCGGCATGGCTGCATCAGGCTTGCGCCCATTGTGCAATATTCCCCACTGCTGCCTCCCGTAGGAGTCTGGACCGTGTCTCAGTTCCAGTGTGGCTGGTCATCCTCTCAGACCAGCTAGGGATCGTCGCCTAGGTGAGCCGTTACCCCACCTACTAGCTAATCCCATCTGGGCACATCCGATGGCAAGAGGCCCGAAGGTCCCCCTCTTTGGTCTTGCGACGTTATGCGGTATTAGCTACCGTTTCCAGTAGTTATCCCCCTCCATCAGGCAGTTTCCCAGACATTACTCACCCGTCCGCCACTCGTCAGCAAAGCAGCAAGCTGCTTCCTGTTACCGTTCGACTTGCATGTGTTAGGCCTGCCGCCAGCGTTCAATCTGAGCCATGATCAAACTCTTCAATTTAAGTTTGATGCTCAATGAATTAAACTTCGTAATGAATTACGTGTTCACTCGTTGAGACTTGGTATTCATTTAGTGTCCGAGGACATTAAGAATCCATGTCACTTTGAGTGCCCACACAGATTGTCTGATAAATTGTTAAAGAGCAGTGCAACGCGGCTTTCGCTCACCGTTGCGAGGTCCCGTATATTACGTTTTCCTCATTCAGAGTCAAGCAATTATTTTCACTTTTCTCTGTTGGCGTTCATCTCTGAACCCCGCTGTCCCGGCGGCTTGTAAGCCGTTGTTCCGTGTCAGTGGAGGCGCATTATAGGGAGTTCTCAGACGTTGACAACCCCTCTTTGAAAAAAAACGTTCAACCGTCTCTTTTTTGCTCAAAACCGTGCTACAGCGCCAGTTTTTCGAGCGTTTCGAAGCCATAACGACGTAAAACGGGCAAAAGTTGTTCGGTTTCTTTTGTTATCGCCATACAGAAAGCGATGTTCGCATCCGCTGATTTCGCATCCGGCGCCTCGTGCTCCAGTAGCCAGGCGGTCCGACGCGCAATCGCAGCACCGGAATCCACCAGCCGGGTCCCTTCAGGCAAAACCTTTAACATCTCTTCCTGTAATAGCGGGAAATGGGTGCAGCCGAGAACAACCGTATCCGGTGGTTCCTGCATCCGCAGCCATGGACGCAGAATGCGACGCAGCTCTTCAAGCGATACCGTCTCGCCGTGCAGTTTCGCTTCCGCCATTTCCACCAGCTCCGCGGAGCCGAGCATGGCGATCTGGCATTCATTGGCAAAGCGCTCAATAAGCTCACGCGTATAAGGACGTTTTACCGTACCGCGTGTCGCCAGCAACCCCACGATACCGTTCGCCGTCAGACGCGCCGCAGGTTTGATTGCCGGGACAACGCCCACAACCGGGAACGGGAATTTTTCGCGCAGGGCAGGAAGAGAGACCGTGCTTGCCGTATTACAGGCAATAACCGCCAGCGCCAGGGGATAGCGCTTTTGTACCGCAGTGACGATTTCAATCACACGCTCAACGATAAAGTCTTCACTCTTTTCCCCATACGGGAACGCGACGTTATCGAAGGCGTAGATGTAATGGAGATCCGGCAGGAGCTGCCGAATCTCATCATAGACCGAAAGCCCACCGACGCCGGAATCAAACACCAGCACGGTGGGACGCGGATCAGAAGGTGTAGCTGCCAGACAAGGTGTATTCCCGTCCTGCAGTTTGGTAGCCATAAACTGTCTCGTAATCTTTATCGAACAGGTTGGCTATTTTACCACGAACTGTGAGATGTGAGGTGACAGGATATGAAACCGCGACGTCCCACAGGCTGACGCCGCCCATTTTAACTTTCTCTGACGGATAGGTTCCAAAGTCGGTGTCGTAGCGCGTGCCGAGATAGTGATACGTCAGGCTCCAGTCAACATCATAGATCTGCGTATCAAGCTGATATTTCACCTGCTGTTTAGCACGACGGTCCAGAAGTTGATTGGTTGCCGCATTGCGGGCATCCACATAGTCGTAGCCCACAGTATGCGTCAACGGACCCGTATCAAACGACGCTGTCGCTTCTACACCTTTAATGCGTGCTTTGCCGACATTGTAATATTGCTGCAGGTTATTGTTGAAGTCGATGAGATTATCAACGTCATTACGATAGCCGGATACGCGCCAGCTTACGCCTGCCGTCAGGCCTTCAAACGCCCCTTCCCACTGTTTGCTCTCTTCAGGATCAAGATGGGTATTGCCGTAGAAGCCATAGAGCTGACCCAGATTCGGCGCTTTATAGGCCGTGCCATAAGAGGCTATGAAGCGGTAACCGTCAACGAACTCCCAGGCTGCGCTACTTTGCCAGGTACCATGGCGACCAAACTGAGAGTTGTCATCACTGCGGGCCGCCGCCTCCAGAGTGAAATCTCCAAACTGCTGCAACCCAGTCAGGTAGACGCCAGTGTTACGCAGGTCATAGGCGTTGGTTACGTAGTTGGTACCCGGCTCGGTGCTCTGTTTCTGCCAGTCAACGCCCGCGCCGATGTTGCCATGTCCCACGTCAACTGAGTTGGTCCACTGAACATTGTACTGTTTGATTTCATCCAGGGTTGCTGTGGAGTCATAGCGTCCAAGGTGCGGATCGTAATTGTAGTCTTTGCTGTGACTGTAGCTGGAGAGCAACTGTGAATGGAAAACATCCCGGTTAAACCGCAATCCGGCATCCCAGGTCTGGCTATAGAGTTGGCGGGTATTAACCAGCACATCAGGGGTAAATGAACTGTAATAGCCGTCATAGGCGGTACGGTTGCTGTAACCATAGCCGCGAACGAAACCACTCCATTGCTCAGAGAAAGCATGCTCCAGTGCGCCGTAGAGCGTTTTATTCATAAAGCCGTCGCGATCGGTCTGGGCAAGGCCGCCGTTATTACCGTCAGCAACGACGTCAAAGCCTTTTGTGTAGGTGTAATCCCCCGCCAGCGTAACGCGCGTACTTTCACCCAATGTTTGCTGGGTGCTGCCACCATAATTCTGGAAGCCGTGTGTCCCAACGCCAGCATTCAGCGTTGTGCCATCCTTCGCACGCGTAGTGATAATGTTGACTACACCACCGATCGCATCCGAGCCGTACACCGCCGAACGCGGTCCACGAAGATATTCGATGCGCTGCACCAGGGAGATCGGAAACTGGCTGAGATCGGACGACCCCGTGACGCCCGCCTGGTTAAGGCGGATCCCGTCGACGAGAATCAGGACATGGCTGGAGTTCGTACCGCGTATAAAGAGAGAAGAGAGCTGCCCTATCCCGCCATTTTGTGCCGTATCTACGCCAGGCAGGCGACGCATGACATCCAGAACCGTGGTGGATTGCCAGCGGTCGATATCGGCCCGCGTCACGACAGAAGTCGCAGCCAGAACAGATTTTTCAGGTTGTTCGAAACGGTTTGCTGTCACCACCAACGAGTCGGCGCTTTCCTGCGCCCAGCCCGAAAATGCCGTGACGGAAAACGCCGTCAACAGCGATACTTTTTTAATCATTGTTAAAGCATCCACAATATAAGAAGGATGCCGCAGGCCTCATCGATAGCACGCGATGATGAAACCAAATGCGACGTGATCCCGGCAGGTCTTCGGGCTGGGTGGCGTTATACGGATGAAGACTTCCCGTTTTCACAGTGTCTACAACTCTCATCCCGCCAGTCTTTACCGCTGCGCGTCAGCTCCAGATTTGCACTGGATTCCCTTTTCACTCTCAGGAGACCGGAAACAGAATGCTACAATTAGACACGTATAGATGTCCAGATAGCTATTAGCCATTAAATCTGGACATCCACTGCACAATCCCTACAATCCCCGCGTAATTCTTTATCACTCAGGACGCATCATGACCCCCGAACACCTCCCGACAGAACAGTACGACGCACAGCTGGCAGAAAAAGTTGTCCGCCTGCAAAGTATGATGACGCCTTTCAACGCGCCCGTTCCCGAGGTGTTTCGTTCTCCGGTCAGCCACTACCGTATGCGCGCTGAGTTTCGCATCTGGCACGATGGCGATGACCTGTACCACATCATTTTCGATCAGCAGACGAAATCCCGGATTCGCGTAGACAGTTTCCCGGCGGCGAGTGAGCTTATCAACCAGCTAATGACGCTGATGATCGACGGTGTGCGCACTAATCCGGTGCTGCGCAACAAGCTGTTCCAGATTGACTACCTGACCACCCAAAGCAATCAGGCCATTGTCTCTCTGCTCTATCACAAAGCGCTGACCGACGAGTGGCGCGAGCAGGCAGAAGCCCTGCGCGATGCGCTGCGCGCGCAGAACATCAACGTGCACCTGATTGGCCGCGCGACCAAAACCAAAATCATGCTGGACCAGGATTACATCGACGAGCGTTTGCCGGTGGCAGGAAAAGAGATGGTTTACCGTCAGGTGGAGAACAGCTTCACCCAGCCGAATGCGGCAATGAACGTGCAGATGCTGGAGTGGGCGCTGAATGCGACGGAAGGGTCGACGGGCGATCTGCTGGAGCTCTACTGCGGTAACGGCAACTTCTCGCTGGCGCTGGCGCGTAACTTCGAACGCGTGCTGGCGACGGAAATCGCCAAACCGTCGGTGGCCGCCGCGCAGTACAACATCGCCGCTAACCATATTGATAATGTGCAGATCATTCGTATGGCGGCAGAAGAGTTTACCCAGGCGATGAACGGCGTACGTGAGTTTAACCGCCTGCAAGGGATTGATTTGAAGAGCTACCAGTGTGAGACAATTTTTGTCGATCCGCCGCGCAGTGGCCTGGACAGCGAAACCGAGAAGATGGTGCAGGCGTACCCGCGTATTTTGTACATCTCCTGTAACCCGGAGACGCTGTGCAAGAATCTGGAAACATTAAGCCAGACGCACAAGGTTGAACGTCTGGCGCTGTTCGATCAGTTCCCATATACGCACCATATGGAGTGCGGCGTACTGCTCACGGCGAAGTAATGTGGGCCTTGTAGGGCAGGTAAGCGAAGCGCCACCTGCCAAAAAAGCCGGATGGCGCTTCGCTTATCCGGCCTACAATGACAAAACCCTTTACTCTGGTAACTGGCTCTTGCGGCTACGCATGCGCGAGCCAATCCAGAACACCAGCGCCACAGACAGCACCGCAGGCAGGAAGTTAGAACCGATATCCGGATACTCTGCACGCACCACGGTGCTGTACAACAATACACCCAGAATAAAACAGGCTGCGGCCAGCCCCGGTAACCCAACCGGCATGGTGCGGTTCAGATAACGTTGATGCAGGCAATACACCGTCAGCACCAGCGCGATAATCGGGAAAATCGAGAACGGTACAATTGAGCTGAAAACCGCCGCAAACGTACCGTTAATGGATAAGCCAGCGATCAATGCCAGCAACAGCGTTCCTTTATCCTGACCTGACTGTTTCATTACTCACCTTCACTCATCGTTTTGATGTGCCAACTTCTCTTGTTCACGGCGATACCAGTAGTACGCACCTTTAGAAATCATCCGCAGTTGCAATACCAGTCGCTCTTCGAGTTGCTTACGTTGTTCAATGCTGACATCCAGCGCTTCGGCACCCGCACTGAAAACAATGGTCACCATCGCCTCGGCCTGTGCTTCAGTAAACGCACGCGGCATATGGTTTTCGAGTTCAAGATAGTCGGCAAGTTCCGCGATGAAATGCTGAATTTCACGCGCGACGGCGGCACGAAACGCCGCCGACGTGCCAGAGCGCTCGCGCAGCAAAAGGCGAAACGCGTTAGGGTTATTGCCGATAAATTCCATAAATGTCGACACGGAGGTACGGATCACGCTGCCGCCTTTGGCAATACGCTGACGCGCCTGACGCATAAGCTGGCGCAGCATCAAACCGCTCTCGTCGACCATGGTCAGGCCCAGTTCATCCACATCACGGAAATGACGATAGAAGGACGTTGGCGCAATCCCGGCCTCGCGCGCCACTTCGCGCAGGCTTAAACTGGCAAAACTCCGCTCAGCACTCAGTTGACTGAATGCGGCTTCCACCAGCGAACGCCGGGTTTTCTCTTTTTGTTGTGCTCTTACGCCCATCACGATAGTTGAATCCTTCCAAAGGCCCGTTGGCACTATACCAGAGAATAAAATTAATCTGTTTACCTGGCTTTGTGAATGATTGTTTACGCGCGGTTTGTGCTCCACTGCCCGAAAAAAGCACAACGATAATTGGGTTACCCAGGCAATGATGTTATGATTCTGTTGCTTTTATGTATAAGAACAGGTAAGCCTTGCCATGCCACATTCCTACGATTACGACGCAATAGTTATTGGTTCCGGCCCCGGCGGCGAAGGTGCTGCTATGGGTCTGGTAAAACAGGGAGCCAGAGTAGCGGTTATTGAGCGCTACCATAATGTCGGCGGCGGTTGCACCCACTGGGGCACCATCCCTTCGAAAGCCCTCCGCCACGCCGTTAGCCGCATTATCGAATTTAACCAGAACCCTCTTTACAGCGACCACTCCCGACTTCTTCGTTCTTCCTTTGCCGATATCCTGAATCACGCAGACACGGTCATTAACCAGCAGACGCGCATGCGTCAGGGTTTCTATGAGCGCAACCACTGTGAAATTCTGCAGGGTAACGCGCATTTTGTAGATGAACACACCCTGGCGCTGGAGTGCCACGACGGTTCGGTTGAGACGCTCACCGCTGAAAAATTTGTGATCGCCTGCGGATCGCGCCCATATCATCCGGCAGACGTGGACTTCTCTCATCCACGCATTTACGACAGCGACTCCATCCTCAGCCTGCACCACGAGCCACGCCATGTGATCATCTATGGCGCGGGCGTGATTGGCTGTGAATATGCGTCGATTTTCCGGGGAATGGAGGTCAAAGTTGATTTGATCAACACCCGCGACCGGCTGCTGGCGTTCCTCGATCAGGAGATGTCAGATTCCCTCTCCTACCACTTCTGGAACAGTGGCGTGGTGATTCGCCACAACGAAGAGTACGAGAAAATCGAAGGCTGCGACGACGGTGTGATCATGCACCTGAAATCTGGTAAAAAGCTGAAGGCGGACTGCCTGCTGTACGCCAACGGCCGTACCGGCAACACGGATTCATTGCAGCTGGAGAATATCGGGCTTGAAACCGACAGCCGCGGTCAGCTCAAGGTCAACAGCATGTACCAGACTGCGCTGCCGCACGTTTACGCGGTCGGCGACGTTATTGGTTACCCAAGTCTGGCCTCCGCTGCTTACGATCAGGGCCGCATCGCCGCACAGGCGCTGGTGAAAGGTGAAGCGACGGCGCATCTGATCGAGGACATCCCGACGGGCATCTACACCATCCCGGAAATCAGTTCTGTCGGCAAAACCGAGCAGCAGTTGACGGCCATGAAGGTGCCTTACGAGGTGGGTCGTGCCCAGTTTAAACACCTGGCGCGCGCACAAATTGTGGGGATGAGCGTGGGTACGCTGAAGATCCTGTTCCATCGCGAGACGAAAGAGATCCTCGGTATTCACTGCTTTGGTGAACGTGCCGCGGAAATCATTCATATCGGCCAGGCGATCATGGAGCAAAAAGGTGGTGGCAACACCATCGAGTACTTCGTTAACACCACCTTTAACTACCCGACCATGGCGGAAGCCTATCGGGTAGCTGCGCTGAACGGCTTAAACCGCCTGTTTTAACGCATTGTCGAAATGGCCATCCATTGCACCACGGATGGCCTCTGCCAGCTGCTCATAGCGGCTGCGCAGCGGTGAACCCGGACGATAAACCAGGCCGATCGTGCGACGCGGCTCTGGCTTAATACACGGCAGATAGACCACGCCATCACGCTTACGCTCGCGCGGCACGGCCAGCGCAGGCAGCAGCGTAATGCCACTTCCCGCCGCGACCATGTTACGCAGCGTTTCCAGGCTGGTTGCGCGGAAATGGGTATCTTCATCTGCACCCGCTTCGAAGCAGAAGCCCATCGCCTGATCGCGCAGACAGTGGCCGTCTTCCAGCATCAGCAGCTTTTCTCCGGCCAGATCGGCCATCGGCACGCGATCGCGGTTCGCCCACGGGTGATCTTCATAGATCGCCAGCATCATCGGCTCATCGAACAGCGGTACTTCAATAAAGGCTTCACTCTCTTTGACCAGCGCCAGGATCGCGCAGTCGAGCTTGCCGCTGTCTAACTGCGCCAGCAGCTGATGGGTTTGCGCTTCATGCAGGTACATTTCGAGTTTCGGGAACGTCTGGTGCAGCAGCGGAATGATTTGCGGCAACAGATACGGGCCAACGGTTGGGATCAGGCCAATATGCAGCGGGCCGGACATCGCCTCCCCCTGCTGGCTTGCCATTTCCTTGAGCACTTTGACCTCGCGCAGTACGGTGCGCGCCTGATCCACCAGCAGCAGACCTGCCTGCGTGAACAGTACCTTACGACTGGTGCGCTCCAGCAGCATCACGCCCAGCTCATCTTCCAGCTTGCGGATCTGACCGCTCAGCGTTGGCTGGCTGACATGGCAGGAGTCTGCCGCGCGGCGAAAATGGCGATGCTCAGCTAACGCTACCAGGTATTCAAGATCACGAATATTCATTATTCATCCTCCGTCGCCACGATAGTTCATGGCGATAGATAGCATAGCAACGAACGATTATCCCTATCAAGCATTCTGTTGAATAATACATCACATAGACGAGGCGGCACGTGTTTGACCCAAAACGACCCCGCACCGTCAGCGAGTTTCTCTCAAAACTCGAAAAACTAAAGCCAACGTGAACTTTTGCGGACCCCGTGGTCCGCTTTTTTTTGCGTATAAAAAAGCCCGGCACTAAGCCAGGCTCCGTTTTTCTCCCTCTCCCTGTGGAAGAGGGCCGGGGTGAGGGCACCAGCCCGCACAAATCAAACCAACCGGTTTTTCGCGTCCGCAATCGCCTGCGCTACCTGCTTCGGCGAGACTCCACCTTTCGCCGCACGCTTATCCAGGCAGGATTGCAGGGCCAGAATCGGGTAGACATCCTCCTCAATAACCGCACTGAATTTCTGCAGGTCGGCAAGCGCCAGCTCTTCAAGGGCTTTACCCTGACGAATCGCTTCCACTACCGCTTCACCCACAATATGGTGCGCCTCGCGGAACGGTACGCCTTTCGCCACCAGGTAATCCGCCAGCTCAGTTGAGTTAGCATATCCCTGCTGCGCCGCTTCCTGACAGCGCGGACGTTTCACCTGAATACCGTCCAGCACCAGCGCGCCCATATGCAGACAGTCCAGCCAGGTGTCGAGCGCGTCGAACAGCCCCTCTTTGTCTTCCTGCATATCTTTGTTGTATGCCAGCGGCAGCCCTTTCAGGGTCATCATCATGCCGGTCAGCGCGCCCTGCACGCGGCCACACTTACCGCGGATCAGCTCCAGCGCATCCGGGTTTTTCTTTTGCGGCATCAGGGAGGAGCCGGATGTCACGCGGTCGGACAGCTCGACGAAGCCCGCTTCGCCAGAGTTAAAGAAGATCAGGTCTTCGGCAAAGCGCGACAGGTGCACCATCCCGATAGAGGCATTCGACAGCAGCTCCAGCACGTGGTCACGGTCAGAGACGCTGTCCAGGCTGTTGCGGGTGGCGGAAGCAAAACCCAGCCAGCCTGCCAGCTGCTCACGGTCGATTTCATAAGCCGTACCGGCCAGCGCGCCGCTGCCCAGCGGGCTGACGTCCAGACGCGTTAAGGTATCCTGTAAACGGCTCTCATCACGCGCCAGCATCTCAACGTAGGCCAGACACCAGTGCGCAAAGGTCACCGGCTGTGCGCGTTGCAGGTGGGTATAACCCGGCATCACCGCATCCTGATTGTTCTGCGCAGTGTCCACCAGCGCGCTCTGCAGCTGACGATTCGCCGCCAGCAGTTCGCCGACGGTCTCTTTACACCACAGCTTCAGGTCGGTCGCCACCTGGTCATTACGGCTACGCCCGGTATGGAGCTTTTTACCCAGCTGGCCGACTTTGTCGATCAGTTTGCCTTCCACCCAACTGTGAATATCTTCGGCATCGCTCTGGAGGATTTGCTGCGGATCCAGACGCACCTCTTCCAGCAGATTATTCAGCGCCTCTTCCAGCTGCTGCTGTTCCTCTGCGGTCAGCACGCCCACGGTCACCAGCGCTTTGGACCAGGCCACAGAGCCGACAATATCCTGTTCGGCCAGGCGGTAGTCGAAGCGCAAAGAGTCGTTGAACTGTTTGAACCGCTGATCCGCTGCCTGTGTAAAACGCCCACCCCAAAGTGCCATAACGAATTTCCTTAATGATGATATTTTTGCCCGGTGGCGCTGCGCTTACCGGGCCTACAAAATTCACGTAGGCCGGATAAGTGAAGCGCCATCCGGCACAGAATCTTAAGCCAGAATACGCGTACCAATCGGCGTACCGTTAAACAGCGCCGGGAGTTGCTCCGCGTGACGCCAGGAGGCGATATCCACCGGACGACCCAGCGTGCGCGCAGCATCCAGCGCCGCGTTCACCTTAACGATCATGCCGTCGGTGATAATGCCCTGATCGATCAGCTGTTCGGCTTTTGTGGCGGTCATTTCCGCTATACGCTGGCCTTTGCCGTCCAGAATGCCGCTCACGTCGGAGAGCAGGATCAGGTCTGCGCCCAGCGTGGCCGCCAGCGCCGTCGCCGCCTGGTCCGCATTGACGTTCATCAGCTCGCCCTCTTCGGTCACGCCGATTGAGCTCACCACCGGCAGAAAACCACCTTCCAGCAGGGTGTTAATCAGCTTAGGCGAACCTGGCTGCGCCAGTCCAACATGGCCAAGCGCTTCGTCGAGCTGGGTCACTTTCACGCTATCGCCATCGCCAAGACAGAGGCCAACGGACGCGATGTGGTGCTTCTTCGCCCACGCCAGCAGCGTTTTGTTCGCCGTCCCCGCCAGCGCACCAGTAATAATGTCAATCTGGTCGGCAGGCGTGACGCGCAGGCCATTTTTCTTAATCACCGGCAGGTTGAGCCCTTTCATCAGCTCGTCCACCACACAGCCGCCGCCGTGGACAATCACCAGCGGACGTTGATGTGATTCACGATAGTTCACCAGCGCGGTAAACAGGCGCTCCAGCGCTTCTTCGCTGTCCAGCAGTACACCACCGAGTTTGATAATTAATGGATTCATCATCACACCTTAAATAAGAGCCTGCGTTTCAGGGAAGCCGAAACGAATATTTGCACACTGCATTGCCTGTGCGGCAGCGCCTTTGAGTAAGTTATCTTCCGCGGCGACCACAATCAGGTGCTCGCCCTGCACGGCAAAGCCGATGTCGCAGAACGGCAGGCCGACCACGTTTTTCAGCGCTGGTACGCCTTTGTCATACAGACGCACCAGTGGTTTATTCGCATACGCCTGCGTGAAGACTTCGCTCACCTGGTCTTTGGTCACGCCCGGCTTCAGGCGACAGGTAATGGTTTCAAGGATCCCGCGCGGGAAGCTACCGAGGTGCGGGGTGAAGATCACCTCCGCGCCCAGATGGGTGGTGATTTCAGGGTGATGACGGTGATTAAACACGCCATACGGCTGAAGGCTCACTTCGCAGAAGCTGTTGGAGATCGCGGCCTTGCGCCCGGCGCCGCTCACGCCGCTGGTGGCGTTGATCACCGGCCACTGGTCAAGATCCAGCAGACCCGCGTCGATCAGCGGCTTAAGGGAGAGCTGCGCCGCCGTCGGGTAACAGCCAGGCACGGCAATCAGATTCGCTTCTTTCAGTTTATCTGCGCTCCACTCCGCCAGGCCGTACACCGCTTTTTCGAGCAGATCCGGGTGCTGATGGGTGAAACCGTAATATTTTTCGTAGAACGCGCTGTCGTTAACGCGAAACGCGCCGGAGAGATCGAAGACCACGCAACCGGCTGCCAGAAACTGCGGCGCCAGGTCGTGACTGACCTCGTGTGCGGTGGCTAAAAACACCACGTCAACGCCGTCGGTAAACTCGCTGATGTCAGACATGGCCTGCAAAGGCAAATCAACCACGCCCTTAAGTTGTGGATGCAAATCGGAAATTAACTTTCCGGCATCATTGCTTTGCGCTGACACGGTCAAAGCGGTTATGGTCATATGTGGGTGGCGATTCACGTAGCTTACAAGCTCTGCGCCCGCATAACCGCTAGCGCCTACAATCAGCGTATTCAACATCGGGTTCCTTTATGCTCAACGTTAATGTATTTTTATTCACATTTATTGCATGAATATTGATACTATCACGACCTAAGGTGTGTCAACAATGAAAATGAACTTACCGCCATTTATCGAGATTTACCGCGCCCTGATTGCCACACCGTCCATCAGCGCAACGGAAGAAGCGCTGGATCAGAGCAATGAGTCTTTAATCAATCTGCTGGCGGGTTGGTTTAGCGATCTTGGGTTTAACGTTGAGGTTCAGCCCGTCCCCGGAACACGTCACAAATTTAACCTGCTCGCCAGCACCGGACATGGCGCTGGCGGCCTGCTGCTGGCTGGTCACACTGACACCGTGCCGTTTGACGATGGCCGCTGGACCCGCGATCCGTTCACCCTGACAGAGCACGACAACAAGCTCTACGGTCTCGGCACGGCGGACATGAAAGGCTTCTTTGCTTTTATCCTCGACGCGCTGCGTGACGTGGACGTGACAACGCTGAAAAAGCCGCTCTACATTCTGGCGACCGCCGATGAAGAGACCAGCATGGCGGGCGCACGGTATTTCTCTGAAAACACGTCGATTCGCCCGGACTGCGCGATCATCGGTGAACCTACCTCTCTGCAACCGATTCGGGCGCACAAAGGCCATATTTCTACCGCAGTGCGCGTGCTGGGCCAGTCTGGTCACTCCAGCGATCCGGCGCGCGGCGTGAACGCCATTGAGCTGATGCATGACGCGATTGGCCGCATCATGACCCTGCGCGACGATCTGAAAGAGCGCTATCACTACGAGGCGTTCACCGTGCCGTATCCGACGCTGAATCTCGGCAGCCTGCACGGCGGTGATGCGTCCAACCGTATCTGCGCCTGCTGCGAACTGCATATGGATATCCGTCCTCTGCCGGGTATGACGCTGAGCGATCTGGATGGCTTACTGAACGAAGCGCTGGCCCCGGTCAGCGAGCGCTGGCCGGGACGTCTGACGGTCTCCGAACTGCATCCGCCGATTCCAGGCTACGAATGCCCGCCTGACCACCAGCTGGTTCAGGTGGTGGAAAAACTGCTCGGAGAGAAAACCGACGTGGTGAACTACTGCACCGAAGCGCCGTTTATTCAGACCCTGTGCCCGACGCTGGTTCTGGGCCCTGGCTCCATCAACCAGGCCCACCAGCCGGACGAATATCTCGAAACCCGCTTCATCAAGCCCACCCGCGAACTCATTACCCAGGTTGTGCATCACTTCTGCTGGCATTAAAACGGCCCCTCACCCTGCCCTCTCCCCAAAGGGGAGAGGGTGTTCAAGTTCCCTCTCCCCTTTGGGGAGAGGGTTAGGGTGAGGGGAGTAAATCCCGCGATCTCCGTCACATTCCCATAAGCATCTCTTATCTGACGCAATACGAATTAAATTTCGTAAATTGCCCGCATTTATTCATCTGCTGAACCGTTTTCGCAGCAATTGACGACGGGGGTTTTACGTGGCTTTATAAAGGGAGATGACAAAATAATGTCCAGAAAATTTTCGCCTGGGCATAAACAAAAATGATGGGGTGACTGGGTTTTTATGAACGAACAATATTCCGCGTTGCGTAGTAATGTCAGTATGCTCGGCAAAGTGCTTGGAGATACCATCAAAGATGCGTTGGGGGAGAACATCCTCGACCGTGTTGAAACCATCCGCAAGCTGTCCAAATCTTCCCGCGCCGGTAACGAGGCCAATCGTCAGGAGCTGCTCACCACCTTGCAGAACCTCTCTAATGATGAGCTACTGCCCGTTGCCCGCGCCTTCAGCCAGTTTCTGAACCTGGCAAACACCGCTGAGCAATACCACAGCATTTCGCCAAAAGGCGAAGCGGCCAGCAACCCGGAAGTCATTGCCCGCACCCTTCGTAAACTCAAAGACCAGCCCAACCTCAACGAAGCGACCATCAAAAAAGCGGTGGAATCCCTTTCGCTGGAGCTGGTGCTGACCGCACACCCAACCGAAATCACGCGTCGTACGCTGATCCACAAAATGGTGGAAGTGAACAACTGTCTGAAGCAGTTGGATAACAAAGACATTGCCGACTACGAACGTAACCAGCTTATGCGCCGCCTGCGCCAGCTGATTGCTCAGTCCTGGCACACCGATGAAATTCGTAAGCATCGCCCAAGCCCGGTCGACGAAGCCAAATGGGGCTTTGCGGTGGTGGAAAACAGCCTGTGGGAAGGGGTGCCAAACTACCTGCGCGAGCTGAACGAACAGCTGGAAGAAAATCTGGGCTATCGCCTGCCGGTCGACTTTGTGCCGGTTCGCTTCACTTCCTGGATGGGCGGCGACCGCGACGGCAACCCGAACGTGACGGCGGAAATCACCCGTCACGTCCTGTTGTTGAGCCGCTGGAAAGCAACCGACCTGTTCCTGAAAGATATTCAGGTGCTGATCTCCGAGCTGTCGATGGTAGAAGCGACGCCGGAACTGCGCGCGCTGGCCGGTGAAGAAGGTGCCAGTGAGCCGTACCGTTTCCTGATGAAAAAACTGCGCGGTCAGCTGATGGCCACGCAGGCCTGGCTGGAAGCGCGCCTGAAAGGCCAGCGCCTGCCGAAGCCGGAAGGTCTGCTGAGCCAGAACGAACAGCTCTGGGAACCGCTGTACGCCTGTTATAAATCGCTTCAGGCCTGCGGGATGGGCATCATTGCCAATGGCGAACTGCTCGACACCCTGCGCCGCGTGAAGTGTTTCGGCGTGCCGCTGGTGCGTATCGACGTCCGTCAGGAAAGCACCCGTCATACCGAAGCGCTGGGCGAGCTGACCCGCTATCTCGGCATTGGCGACTATGAAAGCTGGTCCGAAGCCGACAAACAGGCGTTCCTGATCCGCGAGCTGAACTCCAAGCGCCCGCTGCTGCCGCGCAATTGGGAGCCAAGCAATGACACCCGCGAAGTGCTCAACACCTGTAAAGCGATCGTGGATGCCCCGAAAGGATCGGTGGCCGCCTATGTGATCTCCATGGCGAAAACCCCGTCCGACGTGCTGGGCGTTCACCTTCTGCTGAAAGAAGCGGGCATCGACTACGCTCTGCCGGTAGCACCGCTGTTTGAGACTCTCGACGACCTGAACAACGCCAACGACGTGATGACCCAGTTGCTGAACATCGACTGGTATCGCGGCTTTATTCAGGGCAAGCAGATGGTGATGATTGGCTATTCCGACTCCGCGAAAGATGCGGGCGTGATGGCAGCCTCCTGGGCGCAGTATCAGGCGCAGGATGCGCTAATTAAAACCTGCGAAAAAGCCGGTATTGAACTGACCCTGTTCCACGGACGCGGCGGCTCCATTGGTCGTGGCGGTGCGCCTGCACACGCGGCGCTGCTCTCCCAACCACCAGGAAGCCTGAAAGGCGGACTGCGCGTGACCGAGCAGGGCGAGATGATCCGCTTCAAGTACGGCCTGCCGGAAGTGACCATCAGCAGCCTGTCGCTCTATACCAGTGCGATCCTGGAAGCCAACCTGCTGCCGCCGCCGGAGCCAAAAGAATCCTGGTGCCGGATTATGGACGAGCTGTCTGACATCTCCTGCGATCTGTATCGCGGCTACGTGCGTGAAAACAAAGACTTTGTGCCTTACTTCCGCTCAGCCACGCCTGAGCAGGAGCTGGGTAAACTGCCGCTCGGCTCGCGCCCGGCCAAGCGTCGTCCTACTGGCGGCGTTGAATCCCTGCGCGCCATTCCGTGGATCTTTGCCTGGACGCAAAACCGTCTGATGCTGCCAGCCTGGCTGGGTGCCGGTGCGGCGCTGCAAAAAGTGGTGGAAGACGGTAAGCAGAGCGAACTGGAAACCATGTGCCGCGACTGGCCATTCTTCTCTACCCGTCTGGGCATGCTGGAGATGGTCTTCTCGAAAGCCGACCTGTGGCTGGCGGAATACTACGATCAGCGTCTGGTGAAACCCGAGCTGTGGGCGCTGGGTAAAGAGCTACGCGAGCTGCTGGAAGGCGACATCAAAGTGGTGCTGGATATCGCTAACGACTCCCACCTGATGGAAGACCTGCCGTGGATTGCCGAGTCTATCCAACTGCGTAACATCTACACCGACCCGCTGAACGTTTTACAGGCTGAACTGCTGCACCGTTCGCGTCTGGCGGAAGAGGAAGGTAAAGAGCCGGATCCGCGCGTTGAACAGGCGCTGATGGTGACGATTGCGGGCGTTGCGGCGGGGATGCGTAACACCGGTTGATCGGTTTTGCCGGGTGGCGCTTACGCTTACCCGGCCTACAATAGGCTTTTCGTAGGCCCGGCAAGCGCCAGCGTCGCCGGGCAATACCCTGGTATCCACACCATGCACCACGATATCCCCCACATCCTGAATGACCTGATCAACGGCACCTTGCCGCTGCGTCAGGTGCATTTCCCCCCTTCGGCTAAACCGCTCCCCCGAACGTCACCTTGCCTCGTGCTTAGCTTTGATACGGCCTGCGAAGCGTTATTTTTTTCATCCGGTAATATTCCGCTTCAACCCGCCTTTTCGCTCAACATCAGCTTCGGCAAGCAACAACTGACTCTTCAGCTCGAGCGCGACAACACGCTTTTGCAACAGCAACAGGTTGCCAGACGCGGGCCGCGAGTGGGCGCATTCCTTTTGCAGACGCTCGCTGAATTGCAAATGCAGCCAGACGATCGGGAAACGGCCAGACTGGTGGTATTAAGTTTGCTCAGCCACTGTCGCGATCTGCTGGGCAGCGATATCCATACCGCCAGCCGCAGCCGTGCATTATTTGAAGCGATTCGTCACTACATCGAAGAACATCACGCCTCTGCACTGACCCGTGAATCGGTGGCGCAGGCGTTTTATATTTCACCGAACTACCTTTCTCATCTTTTTCAAAAAACAGGCAGCGTGGGGTTCAACGAATATCTTACGCAAACACGCCTCGAGCACGCGCGTCAGCTTCTTAAAGGCTACGAGTTCAAAATCAAAGATATCGCTGCAAGCTGCGGATTTACGGACAGTAACTACTTTTGCCGTCTCTTTCGCAAGCACACTGAACGTTCCCCTTCCGAATATCGACGCCAGTATCACAGCCAGCTGATCGCCAAAAAGTAGCATTGTGATCGCTCTCTCACTTCGCCAGGGACATTACATTTATCCAGTATTTGGCAAAATTGACCTGTATTCGCCGCGACTGGGTGCGCCGTATCCTTTATTCAACCTTTCTGACTTAAGGAAAAATAATGGAACTGTACCTGGATACCGCCAACGTGGCAGAAGTTGAACGCCTGGCGCGCATTTTTCCCATTGCGGGCGTGACCACCAACCCAAGCATCGTAGCCGCCAGCGGCGAATCTGTCTGGGAGGTGTTGCCGCGCCTGCAGCAGGCTATCGGCCCGGAGGGCAGGCTGTTTGCCCAAACCATGAGCCGCGACGCCGAAGGAATGGTGGCGGAAGCAAAACGGCTGAACAATGCCCTGCCGGACATCGTGGTAAAAATTCCCGTCACTGCACAGGGGCTCATCGCGATTAAAACGCTGAAGAAAGAGGGAATTACCACGCTGGGAACCGCCGTTTACAGCGCCGCTCAGGGGTTACTGGCCGCGCTGGCAGGAGCGAAATATGTCGCACCGTATGTAAACCGCGTCGATGCGCAGGGCGGTGACGGCATTCGCACGGTACAGGAACTGCAATCCCTGCTGGAACAGCATGCGCCAGAGAGCATGGTGCTGGCTGCCAGCTTTAAAACGCCGCGCCAGGCGCTGGATTGCCTGTTGGCAGGATGTGAGGCAATCACGCTTCCCTTAGACGTAGCGCAACAAATGCTCGGCACGCCAGCGGTAGAGTCAGCCATAGAGAAGTTCGAGCAGGACTGGAAAAACGCGTTTGGTAACCTCAACCTCTAAGGGAGAAATGTTATGGACCGTATCATTCAATCGCCGGGGAAGTACATCCAGGGCGCTGATGTTCTTACTCGTCTCGGCGACTACCTGAAGCCGCTGGCGACTCGCTGGCTGGTGGTAGGCGATAAATTTGTGCTGGGTTTTGCCGAAGAAACCCTGCGTCAGAGTTTTAAAAAAGCCGGACTCCATGCCGAAATTGCACCGTTTGGCGGCGAATGTTCGCAAAATGAAATCGATCGCCTGAAAAAACTGGCCGACAGTACCGACTGCCTGGCGGTGCTGGGTATCGGGGGCGGAAAAACGCTGGATACCGCCAAAGCGCTGGCGCACTTTATGGACGTGCCGGTGGCTATTGCCCCGACCATTGCCTCCACCGATGCGCCGTGCAGTGCCCTTTCCGTGATTTATACCGACAGCGGCGAGTTCGATCGCTACCTGATGCTGCCGCACAACCCGAACATGGTGATTGTCGATACTAGGGTGGTGGCGGGCGCACCTGCGCGCCTGCTGGCCGCCGGGATTGGCGATGCCCTGGCAACCTGGTTTGAAGCGCGCGCCTGTTCGCGTAGCGGCGCCACGACCATGGCGGGTGGCAAGTGCACGCAGGCAGCGTTAGCGCTGGCTGAGCTGTGCTACAACACGCTGGTTGAAGAGGGCGAGAAAGCGATGCTGGCGGCGGAACAACACGTGGTGACGCCTGCTCTGGAACGCATTATTGAAGCCAACACCTATCTGAGCGGCGTGGGCTTTGAAAGTGGCGGGCTGGCGGCGGCACACGCCATTCACAATGGCATGACGGCGGTGCCGGATGCGCACCATTTCTACCACGGTGAAAAAGTGGCATTTGGTACGCTGACGCAACTGGTACTGGAGAACGCGCCGGTAGAAGAAATCGAAACCGTTGCGGCGCTGTGCCATAGCGTCGGGCTGCCAATTACGCTGGCGCAGCTGAATATCAAAGAGGATATTCCGGCTAAAATGCGGCTGATCGCGGAGGCGTCCTGTGCCGAAGGGGAAACCATTCACAACATGCCTGGCGGCGTAACGCCGGATCAGGTCTATGCGGCGCTGCTGGTGGCGGACCAGTATGGACAGCGATTCTTGCAGGAGTGGGAGTAATAGAAAAGCCGGGTGGCGCTGCGCTTACCCGGCCTACATGGCACTTTAATTTGTAGGCCGGGTAAGGCGTAGCCGCCACCCGGCACAAGGGTTACTTCACGTCAAACCGATCCAAATCCATCACTCGCGCCCATGCGGCAACGAAGTCGCGGATGAACTTCTCTTGTGCATCGCTGCTGGCGTAAACTTCGGCCAGCGCGCGGAGGACAGCGTTGGAACCGAAGACCAGATCGGCGCGGGTGGCGGTATATTTCACTTCCCCGCTGGCGCGATCGCTACCGGCAAACAGCTCGTTTGAGTCGTCGGTCGCTTTCCACTGGGTGTTCATATCCAGCAGATTGACGAAGAAGTCGTTGCTCAGCACGCCCTCGCGGTTAGTAAACACGCCATTCTTGCTGCCATCGAAGTTTGCACCCAGTACGCGCAAACCGCCGATCAACACCGTCAGTTCCGGCGCGGTCAGGGTCAACTGCTGGGCTTTGTCGATCAGCAGCGACTCCGTGGTGGACACATCCACCTGCGCGCGATAGTTACGGAAACCGTCGGCAATCGGTTCGAGCAGGTTAAACATCTCGATATCCGTCTGATCCTGACGCGCATCCACACGACCTGGAGTGAACGGTACGTTGACGTAAACGCCTGCCGCTTTCGCCGCCTGCTCAACGCCCACGACACCCGCCAGCACAATGATATCGGCCAGTGACGCTTTGTTGGTGGTGCGCTGGATCGCTTCCAGAGCCGGTAATGCCCGCACCGCCGCGGCGTTAACGTCCCAGTCGCGCTGAGGTGCCAGCGCCAGACGCGCGCCGTTAGCGCCGCCACGCTTGTCGCCGCCGCGGAAGGTCGATGCCGACGCCCAGGCCACGGAAACCAGCTCGCTCACGGAGAGACCAGAGGCCGCGATTTCCGCTTTCAGGCTTTCAATATCTTCCTGCGTCGGATGGAACACCGGCTGAGGCAGCGGATCCTGCCAAATCAGATCTTCTTTCGGTACTTCCGGGCCGATGTACCGCGCTTTTGGCCCCATATCGCGGTGGGTCAGCTTGAACCACGCGCGCGCAAAGGCTTCGTTGAAGGCCTGCGGATCGTTCAGGAAACGACGGGAAATTTTCTCGAATTCCGGATCAAAACGCAGCGTCAGGTCGGTGACCAGCATGGTTGGCTTGCGTTTTTTCGACGGGTCGAACGGGTCAGGCATAATTTCCGGCGCATCCACGGCTTCAAACTGAATTGCGCCCGCCGGGCTACGCGTCTGCACCCATTCGTATTTGAACAGGTTCTCGAAGAAGTAGTTGCTCCACTGGGTTGGGGTTTGAGACCAGATAACTTCCAGCCCGGAGGTGATGGCGTCAGCGCCAATACCGGTGCCGTGCGTGCTGGCCCAGCCCAGGCCCTGCGCTTCAATAGGCGACGCTTCAGGGTCAGTGCCCACGTGCGTGGCTTCGCCTGCACCGTGCGTTTTACCGAGCGTATGGCCGCCTGCAATAAGCGCAACGGTCTCTTCGTCATTCATGCCCATGTTGCCAAAGGTAGCGCGGATCGCCGCCGCCGCAGACAGCGGTTCACCACTGGCGTTTGGCCCTTCCGGGTTAACGTAAATCAGGCCCATTTCTGTGGCGGCCAGCGGGCGCTTCGCCAGCGCTTCCGGGTCACGGTGAGTCAGCCAGGCTTTTTCATCGCCCCAGTTCACGTCCAGATCCGGTTCCCAGACGTCTTCACGCCCGGCACCGAAACCAAAGGTGCGGAAGCCGGAGTTCTCCAGCGCCACGTTACCCGCGAGGATAAACAGGTCGGCCCAGGAGATTTTTTGTCCGTATTTTTGCTTAATTGGCCACAGCAGACGGCGAGCCTTATCCAGGCTGACGTTGTCAGGCCAGGAGTTCAGCGGCGCAAAACGCTGCTGACCGCGACCGGCACCGCCGCGACCATCAACGGAGCGATAGGTACCCGCACCGTGCCAGGCCATACGGATAAACAGGCCCGCATAGCTGCCCCAGTCGGCAGGCCACCACGGTTGTGAGTCGGTTAACAGTGCTTTGAGATCGCCCTTAAGGGCGGAATAGTCGAGCTTACTGAATTCTTTACGGTAGTCGAAGTCTTCACCCAGAGGGTTTGAACGGCTGGAGTGTTGATTAAGTAAATCGATGCGGAGTTGTTTAGGCCACCACTCTTTGCTGCCGGTACCTGCACCCGCGCTGTGATCGACGCCGCCCTGGTGGAACGGACATTTGCCGGCGGATGCCGCGTTATTGGTCTCGTCTGACATGCTCATCGCTATGCTCCCTTTACAGTGTTACCGTTACGATATACACCACTAGCGATAAGAGATAGTTGAATTAATCCACAGATTCGATAGCTAATACCTTTTAACTTTCTGTTCGAGTAAAAAACCCTCACTTTATGAGGGTTTTTTACTTTATAACGCCGGGCGGACACCCAGCGTATGGCAAATGGCGTAACTCATCTCCGCGCGGTTAAGCGTATAGAAGTGGAAATCCTTCACCCCTTCACGGCTTAAAATCTTCACCATATCCATCGCGATATTGGCCCCCACCAGCTTGCGTGTTTCCGGGTCATCGTCCAAACCTTCGTACATTTTGGACATCCACAGCGGAATGCGCACGTTGGTCATATCCGCGAATTTCTTCGCCTGTTTGAAGTTCGAGACCGGCAGAATGCCAGGGATGATTTCGACATCAATACCCGCCGAGACGCAGCGGTCGCGAAAGCGTAAATAGCTTTCCACATCAAAGAAGAACTGAGTAATGGCGCGATTGGCACCTGCGTCCACCTTACGCTTCAGGTTGAGCAGATCCGCCTGGGCGCTTTTCGCTTCCGGGTGAACTTCCGGGTAAGCGGCAACGGAAATATCAAAGTCAGCAACGTCTTTAAGCAGGGCAACCAGATCGGTGGCGTACATGTCCGGCTTACCGCTCCCCGGCGGCAGGTCGCCGCGCAGGGCAACGATATGACGAATGCCGTTGTTCCAGTAGTCCTGAGCAATCGCGCGCAGTTCATCAGGGGTGGCGTCGATACAGGTGAGGTGCGGTGCCGCTTCCAGACCGGTTCTGTCTTTAATGCCCTTAATGATGCTGTGCGTGCGGTCTCGCTCACCGGAGTTGGCGCCGTAGGTCACGGAGACGAACTTCGGCTTCAGGCTGCTCAGGCGATCGATAGAGCTCCACAGGGTTTGCTCCATTTCACTGGTGCGCGGCGGGAAAAATTCAAAAGAGACGTTAATCTGGCCGTTTACTTCGGCCAGGCTCTGATTCAGGGCTTCCCGCTGGTTGGCGTGAAAAAAGCTCATACCTTACCTCTATCTTTCGCGTGTCATTGTTTGTTGTGTTGTGAACTTCTATACGTTTAGACGTCCAGATGTAAAAATGACGGAAAAGCGGGATGACGTCAACAGAAATAATCAACATTAACGGTGAGGTTTGTTCAGGGAAGATGAAGGGGATTCATGATGGGGGGTGAGAAGGCCCCTCACCCCAGCCCTCTCCCCAAAGGGGCGAGGGGGGAAAGACCGCACCGAGCAGTCCCCTCTCCCCTAAGGGGAGAGGGTTAGGGTGAGGGGTTACAGTAGCTTAGCCAGGCGATTAATGTCGGACTGAATGGCTCCGGCGGTCACATCGCGCCCCGCACCCGGGCCACGGATCACCAGCGGGTTATCGCGGTACCAGCGGCTTTCGATGGCGAAGACGTTATCGCACGGCAGCAGCGCCGCCAGCGGATGTTCAGGACGTACCGCCTCCACGCCCACGCGCGCTTTACCGTTCGCCTCGAAGCGCGCCACGTAACGCAGCACCAGGCCCATCTCGTTTGCCGCTTCCAGACGTTGCACCATCTGCTCGTTCAGCTCGTCGCCGTTCTCAAAGAAGTGATCGACAGATCCTTCCTCGCAGCCCGCAGGCACCAGAGACTCAACGCGTACCTGACCCGGCTCAATGTCGTAGCCCGCTTCACGCGCCAGGATCACCAGCTTGCGCATCACGTCTTTACCGGCAAGGTCGACGCGCGGATCCGGCTCGGTTAAGCCCTGCTGCCACGCCTGATCCACCAGGTCGGTGAACGGCACGGTACCGTCAAATTGCAGGAACAGCCAGGAGAGCGTGCCGGAGAAGATCCCGCTCAGCGCCAGAATGCTGTCGCCGCTATCAATCAGATCGCGCACGGTATGGTTAACCGGCAGACCTGCGCCAACGGTGGCGTTATACAGCCAGTGACGACCCGTTTTTTCGAACGCGTCGTGGATCTGGCGATATTTATCAGTGCTGCTCGCGCCTGCCAGCTTGTTGGCGCTGATGACGTGGAACCCGTGGCTGGCAAAATCCAGATACTGATCGGCCAGTTGCTCGCTGGCGGTAACGTCCAGCACCACCAGATCGTCGTACGGGTGCGCGCGCATCCACAGGAACAGCGACTCTTCGTCCTGCTCAACCGCTTCATCGTTAAAGAAGGCCAGCGCCCGACTGGCGTCCAGCCCTTCGTAGTTCAACAGGCTGCGGCGGCTGTCCACCACGCCTGCCAGAATAAACTCAAATCCGGTACGCGCCGAAAGCGTGACCTGCTCGCGGGCGAACAGCTCCAGCCAGCGGGAACCGATGTTCCCTTTCCCGAACAGTACCAGGCCGATGCGTTTTTCCGCACGGAACAGGGAGGTGTGCAGGCCCTGAATCAGGCTTTCGGTTGGCCCCTTGCGCAGAACGGCAACCAGGCTGATGCCCTCTTCCGACTGCCAGGTGAACTCCACCGGCTGCCCTTTCAGCTGCTGCCAGAAGCGGTGGCAGTGCAGCGGGTTACGGGTGACGCCCGCGCCCACCATTGCCACCAGCGCCAGTCCCTGACGCAGGCGAAGCTCGCCCGGCAGTCCCGCTTCATCCAGAATCTTCAGGGCGCTGTCCACCACTTCAGCGGTATAGCAGAACTGCAACAGCTGGCGATCGTTATGCACGCCAACGGCCAGCGGACGCACCTGGGCACGTTTCAGGATGGTGTCGATATCTTTGTGCGCCAGTTTGAAATCCTGGCCCGCAGGCACCTGGAACTCAATCAGGCAGATGTCATCGTGGCTGGTGACAATGCGCGCGCCCGTACCGGATGCCAGCACGCGCTCGATGCGAGTGGAACCCTGATCCGGCGTGTAGCTACAGCGTAGTTGCAGGTCGATGTCGCTGCCGGAAACCGGCTGTAGCGTGCGCGCGTGCAGCACTGGTGCCGCCAGACGCGCCAGCTCGCTCGCTTCGTCGAGACGCAGCAGCGGCAGCAGGCAGGCATCTTTTACTTTGCGCGGGTCCGCGCTGTAGACACCGGCCACGTCGCTCCAGATGGTGACGCGGGACACGCCCGCCAGGGCGCCAATCTGCGTTGCCGAGTAGTCAGAGCCGTTACGGCCCAGCAGTACGGTTTCACCTGCGTTGCTGCGACTGATAAAGCCGGTCACCACAATACGTTTACCCGGATGTTGCACCAGCAGCTGTTGCAGCAGCGGGTAGGACAACCCTTCGTCCACCTGCGGCTGTGCGGCGCGTTCGGCACGCAGGAAATCACGCGCGTCGAGCCAGGCGGCTTCCACGCCAAGATGTTGCAGCACGGCGGCCATCAGGCGCGCAGACCACACTTCACCATGGCCAACCACTTCCGCATACACCGCATCGGTAATGCCGCTGTCCAGCAGAGCTGCCAGACGCTCAAGGTCGTGAGTAAAGGCGCTTATCAGTCCGTCCGCCACGTCCGCAGGCAGCAAACCGGCAATCAGTTCACTCTGGTAACGACGTAAGGACTGTTGCACCTGATGCGCAGAGAGGCGATCGGTCTGGCTCAGTTTCAGCCAGCTAATCAGCTGGTTGGTGGTGCTGCCCGCCGCAGAGACAACCATCATGTCCCCCGGCTGTGAATACTCGGTCATGATCCCTGCGACACGCAGATAACATTTCACATCAGCAAGACTACTACCACCAAACTTGTGCAGCTGACGACCCTTCGCCCCTGCCTGCGCTATCACACTCATGATTACCCCTTGGCTGCGACCCGGAAGCCATTTTCCAGATCGGCAATTAAATCTTCAGAATCTTCAATACCGGTCGAGATACGCAGCAGCGTCTCGGAAATCCCGGCGGCGGCACGTGCTTCGGGTGCCATACCTGCGTGCGTCATGGTTGCGGCGTGGGAGATCAAGCTTTCAACTCCCCCTAAGGATTCCGCCAGCGTAAACAATGACAACCCGCTCAGGAAGCGACGCAGCGTTTGCTCGTCACCGTCCAGTTCAAAACTTAACATCGCGCCAAATCCTTTCTGTTGGCGCGCGGCAATCTCGTGCCCCTGGTTTTCCGGCAGCGACGGGTGATAAAGCTTCTTCACCAGCGGCTGGGTTTTCAGGAAATCCACGATCGCCTGGGCATTACGCTGCGCCACGTCCATACGCGGTGACAGGGTGCGGATACCACGCAGCAGCAAATAGCTGTCGAACGCGCCCGCGGTGACGCCAATGTTATTGGCCCACCATGCCAGTTCAGTGACAACATCAGGATCTTTGGCAATCACCACACCCGCTACCACGTCAGAATGGCCGTTCAGATATTTCGTGCATGAATGCAACACCAGATCGGCACCCAGTGCCAGTGGGTTCTGAAGGGCCGGACTGAGGAACGTATTATCCACTACACTTATCGCTCCCGCATCCCTTGCGAGCTGACAAATTTTCGCAATATCGACTACGCGCAACAATGGATTGCTTGGACTTTCCACCAGAACCAGCTTCGGCTGTTCGGCTAACGCCTGTTTCAGCGCCTGTTCGTCGTTTTGATCGATAAACAACACGCGGTAGCAGCCACGTTTCGCCAGGCTATCAAACAGACGATAGCTGCCGCCGTAGCAGTCGTGCGGCGCCACCAGCAGATCGCCAGGTTTCAGGAACACCGTGGTCACCAGATGAATGGCAGACATGCCGGTATTGGTTAATACCGCACCTGCGCCGCCTTCCAGTTCCGCCAGCGCGCGCTGGGTGACGTCACGCGTAGGATTGCCGCGACGCGAGTAGTCATGCGCGCGAGGTTCATTAAATCCGGTGAAATTATAGGTGCTGGAGAGATGAATTGGCGGGACAACGCAGCCGTACTGCTCGTCATCATTCAATCCGCTACGCACTGCGATGGTGGCCTGTTTACGCGTCATGGTGAGGCTTCCTGGCGAATGAGGTGAAAAGTCAGGCACCAGAGTAAACATTGAAAGTATGGACGTCAATACATCTGGACATCTAAACTTCTTTGCGTATAGATTGAGCAATGCGCAAATAGCCGTTAAAATTATATGCTTTAGGACACGCTACAGCGGCAATATCCGTGCCTCGGTATCGTCTCTACGGTAAACTACGAAAGATTACGGTTCAAAACTGATGGTTACCGGTTTTGCACCTTTAGATTAATGACTGAGAGGATTAAAGGTATCTCATGGCTGAATGGAGCGGCGAATATATCAGCCCATACGCTGAGCACGGTAAGAAGAGTGAGCAAGTCAAGAAAATCACGGTGTCCATTCCTCTGAAGGTGTTGAAGATCCTCACCGATGAACGTACGCGTCGTCAGGTGAACAACCTGCGTCACGCCACCAATAGCGAACTGCTGTGCGAAGCGTTCCTGCATGCGTTTACCGGCCAACCGTTGCCGAACGATGACGATCTGCGCAAAGAGCGCAGTGACGAAATTCCAGAAGAGGCGAAGGTGATCATGCGTGAACTGGGTATCGACCCGGATACGTGGGAATACTGATAAGCGGATACAAAAAAGGCACCTTGCGGTGCCTTTTTTTCGGGAAACTTATTTAGCGCCCGGGATGCTGAAACGCTTGTTGAAGCGGTCAACACGGCCACCGGTTGCAACATCACGCTGCTTACCAGTGTAGAACGGGTGGCATTTGCCGCACACGTCCAGGTTCAGATCGTGACCCACGGTAGAGCGGATCTGGATAGAGTTACCGCAAGAGCAGTTTGCAGTAATCATTTCGTATTTCGGGTGAATATCTTTTTTCATGGGAGAACCTCAGTTAAGGCCGCGTCGCTCTTCCAGCCCTAACGCCAGACACCACGCGATGTTGAATGTAAGTTCTTTGGCGTAAAGTACACCAAAGGCGGCGAATCATACAGAATTTAACCAACGTATGCAAACTGATCCGCACGCCGCTTTCACTAATGTGTATACTAACGCGCCACTTTTCAAGTCAGGAAGATTCGATGCCCGTCGCTCACGTTGCCCTGCCCGTTCCGCTTCCCCGCACCTTTGACTACCTGCTGCCCGACAGCATGAGCGCCAAAGCGGGCTGTCGCGTGACCGTGCCGTTCGGTAAACAGCAGCGCGTGGGGATCGTCGTCTCCGTCAGCGATAAAAGCGAGCTGCCGCTTACCGAGCTGAAATCGATCGTTGAAGTGCTGGATGATGAACCTGTTTACTCTCACAGCACCTGGCGACTGCTGCTGTGGGCGGCAGATTATTATCACCATCCTATTGGCGACGTATTGTTCCACGCCCTGCCGATTATGCTGCGTCAGGGTAAGCGCGCCAGCCATGCGCCAATGTGGTACTGGTTTGCCACCGAGCAGGGTCAGGCGGTCGACATTAACAGCCTGAAGCGCTCGCAAAAACAACAGCAGGCGTTGGCCGCGCTACGCCAGGGGAAAATCTGGCGCCATCAGGTCGACGAGCTCGAGGTGAGCGAAACCGCGTTGCAGGCATTAAGGAAGAAAGGGCTGAGCGAGCTGGCCAGCGAAGCACCTGCCCTTCACGACTGGCGCGACGGCTTTTCCGTCTCGGGCGATCGCCTGCGTCTGAATACCGAACAGGCCACCGCCGTGGGCGCGATTCACAGCGCCGCCGATCGTTTCTCCGCCTGGCTGCTGGCGGGCGTCACTGGCTCCGGTAAAACCGAAGTGTATCTGAGCGTATTGGAAAATGTGCTCGCGCAGGGTAAACAGGCGCTGGTAATGGTGCCGGAAATCGGCCTGACGCCGCAAACCATCGCCCGTTTCCGTGAACGCTTTAATGCGCCCGTTGAGGTTCTGCACTCCGGCCTGAACGACAGCGAGCGCCTCAGCGCCTGGCTGAAAGCGAAAAACGGCGAAGCGGCGATTGTGATTGGCACCCGTTCCTCACTCTTTACGCCGTTTAAAAATCTCGGCGTTATCGCGATCGATGAAGAGCATGACAGCTCCTATAAACAGCAGGAAGGCTGGCGCTATCACGCCCGCGACTTAGCCGTGTACCGCGCCCACAGCGAGCAAATCCCCATTATTCTGGGGTCCGCCACCCCCGCGCTTGAAACGCTGCACAACGTTCGCCAGCGTAAATACCACATGCTGCGCCTGACGCGCCGCGCGGGAAATGCCCGTCCGGCCATTCAGCATGTGCTGGATCTGAAAGGCCAGCAGGTGCAGGCCGGGTTAGCGCCTGCGCTGATTAACCGCATGCGCCAACATTTGCAGGCGGGCAACCAGGTGATCCTGTTCCTGAACCGCCGCGGCTTCGCGCCTGCGTTGCTGTGCCACGACTGCGGCTGGATTGCCGAGTGCCCGCGCTGCGATCACTACTACACCTTCCACCAGGCTCAGCGCCATTTACGCTGCCACCACTGCGACAGCCAGCGTCCGGTACCCCGTCAGTGCCCGTCCTGCGGCTCAACGCACATCGTGCCGGTGGGTCTGGGGACGGAGCAGCTCGAACAGGCGCTGGCGCCGTTCTTCCCTGATGTGCCCATTTCGCGTATCGACAGGGACACCACCAGCCGCAAAGGGGCACTGGAGCAGCAGCTGGCGGAAGTGCATCGCGGCGGCGCGCGCATCCTGATTGGCACTCAAATGCTGGCGAAAGGGCATCACTTCCCGGACGTGACGCTGGTCGCCCTGCTGGACGTCGACGGCGCGCTGTTCTCCGCGGATTTTCGCTCCGCCGAGCGTTTCGCACAGCTTTATACCCAGGTTGCTGGTCGCGCCGGTCGAGCGGGTAAGCAGGGCGAAGTAGTGCTGCAAACGCACCATCCTGAGCACCCGCTGCTGCAAACGCTGCTGCACAAAGGCTATGACGCCTTCGCCGACCAGGCGCTGGCCGAACGTCAGACGATGCAGCTTCCTCCGTGGACCAGCCACGTCATCATCCGTGCGGAAGATCATAACAACCAGCAGGCGCCGCTATTCCTGCAACAGCTGAGAAATCTCCTGCAGGCCAGCCCACTGGTGGATAATCAGCTGTGGATTTTAGGCCCGGTACCCGCGCTCGCCCCGAAACGCGGCGGCCGTTTCCGCTGGCAACTCTTACTTCAGCACCCTTCGCGTATCCGTTTACAGCAGATCGTCAGCGGCACGCTGGCGCTGATTAATACCCTGCCGGAAGCACGAAAAGTGAAGTGGGTTCTGGACGTCGATCCGATTGAAGGCTGAAGACGGATCGAAAAATTTAATGCGCCTCACACTTTTTATGAAAATTCTGTAACCGATTCCATTAACTATCTGTAAAAATGGTGCGGTCCGCAGTTCGGTGTTCAGGCGAGGAGAAGACGTTGAAGTCCAGGAAAGAGGTTGCCTCGGCGACCATGAAAGACGTTGCCGAGAAAGCACAAGTCTCAACAGCAACCGTGTCCCGCGCATTGATGAACCCTGACAAAGTCTCCCAGGCGACCCGAAACCGGGTTGAAAAGGCGGCGCTTGAGGTCGGTTATTTCCCGCAAGCCATGGGGCGCAACGTTAAACGCAACGAATCCCGCACCATCCTGGTGATCGTGCCGGACATCTGCGATCCCTTCTTCAGCGAAATCATCCGCGGCATTGAGGTCACGGCCGCCGCCCAGGGCTATCTGGTGCTGATTGGTGATTGTGCCCACCAGAACCAGCAGGAAAAAACGTTCATCGACCTGATCATCACCAAGCAGATTGATGGCATGCTGCTGCTTGGCTCACGCCTGCCGTTTGATGCCAGCATTGAAGAACAGCGCAATTTACCGCCAATGGTCATGGCGAACGAATTCGCGCCGGAGCTGGAGCTGCCGACCGTTCATATCGATAACCTCACCGCCGCGTTCAACGCCGTGAACTATCTTCAGGAGCTGGGGCATAAGCGTATCGGTTGTATTGCCGGACCAGAAGAGATGCCGCTGTGTCATTACCGGTTGCAGGGCTACGTTCAGGCGCTTCGCCGTACCGGGGCTGTTGTCGATCCGCACTACATTGCGCGCGGTGATTTCACCTTTGAAGCGGGCGGGCAGGCGCTGGAAAAATTGCTTACCTTGCCAGAACCGCCTACCGCGGTCTTCTGCCACAGCGACGTGATGGCGCTGGGGGCGTTATCCTACGCCAAACGTCACGGCCTGCGCGTGCCGAAGGACCTGTCGATAATCGGTTTTGATAATATTTCGCTTTCGGAGTTTTGCGATCCGCCGCTTTCGACTGTTTCGCAGCCGCGGTATGACATTGGCCGGGAAGCGATGCTGCTTTTGCTGGATCAGTTGCACGGTCAAACAGTTAGCAGTGGGTCACGACTACTGGATTGTGAGCTGATTGTGCGCGGCTCTACCCAGGCATTAACTTAAAGTAAATACCTTTCGACACCCTTATCTGGTCAAAGCCCCGTCGCTTAAGTAACATGGCGGGCTGACGAACGAATAAATACAGCGAAACGATAGTGGCACAACGAGATTATGTACGTCGCGGCCAGCCGGCACCTTCGCGACGCAAAAAGAGTAGTTCAAAAAGCAAGCAACGTAGCCTGTCTGCTGTCTCCCCAGCCATGGTCGCCATTGCTGCGGCTGTGCTGGTGGCCTTTATTGGCGGCCTCTACTTCATTACGCATCATAAAAAAGAAGAGTCTGAAGCCCTTCAGGGTAACAAGGTCGTCGGCAACGGCCTTCCTCCGAAGCCTGAAGAGCGCTGGCGCTACATTAAAGAGCTGGAAAGCCGCCAGCCTGGCGTACGTGCGCCTACCGAGCCTTCTGCCGGGGGTGAAGTGAAGAATGCCGATCAGCTGACGGACGAACAGCGCCAGTTGCTCGCTCAGATGCAGGCGGACATGCGCCAGCAGCCTACGCAGTTGAACGAAGTACCGTGGAACGAACAAACCCCGGCGCAGCGTCAGCAAACGTTGCAGCGCCAGCGTCAGGCACAGCAGCAAACGCAACAGCAGCAGTGGACGCAGACGCAGCCGGTACAACAGCCGCGTACACAACCGCAGCAGCAGACGCGTACCGTACAAACGCAGCCTGTTCAGCAGCAGCCGAAAGCCCAGCCGCAGAAGCAAACAGCACAGCCGTATCAGGATCTGTTGCAGACGCCTGCACATACCACTGCGCAACAGCCAAAAACGCAGCAGGCTGCGCCGGTCACTAAAGAGACCGAGGCACCAAAGCAGACGGCTGAGAAAAAAGATGAACGCCGCTGGATGGTTCAGTGCGGTTCGTTTAAAGGCGCTGAGCAGGCAGAAACGGTGCGAGCTCAGCTGGCATTTGAAGGATTTGACTCACGCATTACCACCAATAACGGCTGGAATCGCGTGGTGATTGGACCGGTCAAAGGCAAAGAAAACGCAGACGGCACCATTTCCCGTTTGAAAGTGGCTGGCCACACAAACTGCATTCGACTCGCCTCCGGGGGTTGAAACCCCCAAAATCCCCCCCATCTATCATTTAATTCAGCCCTGAGCACAGGCTCAGGGCTTCTGTTTCCCGAATCTGTAACCAGGGGGTCTGCTCGTGACAACAATAGTAAGTGTACGCCGTAACGGCCAGGTGGTAATTGCCGGTGATGGCCAGGCCACGCTGGGTAATACCGTCATGAAAGGCAACGTGAAGAAAGTACGTCGTCTTTATAACGACAAAGTGATCGCCGGTTTCGCAGGCGGCACGGCTGATGCCTTCACGCTGTTTGAACTGTTTGAACGCAAACTGGAAATGCATCAGGGTCATCTGGTGAAAGCCGCCGTTGAGCTGGCAAAAGACTGGCGTACCGACCGCATGCTGCGCAAGCTCGAAGCACTGCTGGCCGTGGCTGACGAAAACGCCTCGCTGATCATCACCGGTAACGGCGACGTGGTTCAGCCTGAAAACGACCTGATTGCCATCGGCTCTGGCGGCCCGTACGCCCAGGCCGCAGCCCGTGCGCTGTTGGAAAATACCGACATGAACGCGCGCGATATCGCGGTGAAAGCGTTGGATATTGCAGGTGATATCTGCATCTATACCAACCACAATCACACCATCGAAGAATTGACCTCCAAAGCGTAAGGATCGCCCATGTCTGAAATGACCCCACGCGAAATTGTCAGCGAACTGAACAAACACATTATCGGCCAGGACAACGCCAAGCGCTCCGTGGCTATCGCACTACGTAACCGCTGGCGTCGCATGCAGCTCGACGAAGAGCTCCGCCACGAAGTGACACCAAAAAATATTCTGATGATCGGCCCGACCGGGGTGGGTAAAACCGAAATCGCTCGTCGTCTGGCCAAACTGGCTAACGCGCCGTTCATCAAAGTTGAAGCCACCAAGTTCACCGAAGTGGGCTATGTGGGTAAAGAAGTGGACTCCATCATCCGCGACCTGACCGATTCAGCGATTAAGATGGTGCGTGTCCAGGCGATTGAGAAAAACCGCTATCGCGCCGAAGAGATGGCCGAAGAGCGTATTCTCGACGTGCTGATCCCACCGGCAAAAAATAACTGGGGACAGGCTGAACAGCAGCCTGAACCTTCTGCTGCGCGTCAGGCATTCCGTAAAAAACTGCGCGAAGGCGAGCTGGACGACAAAGAGATTGAGATCGATCTCGCTGCCGCGCCAATGGGCGTGGAAATCATGGCCCCTCCGGGCATGGAAGAGATGACCAGCCAGTTGCAGTCCATGTTCCAGAACCTGGGCGGGCAGAAACAGAAAGCGCGTAAGCTGAAAATCAAAGACGCGATGAAGCTGCTGATTGAAGAAGAAGCCGCGAAGCTGGTTAACCCGGAAGAGCTGAAACAGGACGCTATCGACGCGGTTGAGCAGCACGGTATCGTGTTTATCGACGAAATCGACAAAATCTGTAAGCGCGGCGGCAACAGCTCCGGCCCGGATGTTTCCCGCGAAGGCGTTCAGCGCGACCTGCTGCCGCTGGTGGAAGGTTGCACCGTCTCTACCAAGCACGGCATGGTGAAAACTGACCACATTCTGTTTATCGCGTCAGGTGCGTTTCAGGTTGCCAGCCCATCCGATCTCATTCCGGAACTGCAGGGTCGTCTGCCAATCCGCGTTGAGCTGCAGGCGCTGACCACTGAAGATTTCGAACGTATCCTGACTGAGCCAAACGCTTCTGTGACCGTACAGTACAAAGCGTTGATGGCGACCGAAGGCGTGAATATCGAGTTCACCGACGATGGGATCAAACGCATCGCTCAGGCCGCATGGCAGGTCAACGAAACCACCGAAAACATCGGTGCGCGTCGTCTGCACACCGTGCTGGAACGCCTGGTGGAAGATATCTCTTACGATGCGAGCGACCTTAACGGTCAAACCATTACCATTGACGCAGAGTATGTGGGCAAACACCTGGATGCGTTAGTGGCAGATGAAGATCTGAGCCGTTTTATTCTATAATCGCGTTCAATGCATTTTCATCACTGTTGATGGGGGCTATGGCCCCCATTTTTATTGGCTAAATAACTATGACTGATATCAGCCGTACGCAGGCGTGGCTCGAAAGTCTGCGTCCAAAAACGCTTCCTCTGGCTTTTGCCGCCATTATCGTCGGTACCGCACTTGCCTGGTGGCAGGGGCATTTCGATCCCCTGGTGGCTGGTCTGGCGCTTGTCACCGCCGGGCTACTGCAAATCCTCTCTAATCTCGCCAATGATTACGGCGATGCGGTAAAAGGCAGCGATAAACCTGATCGTATCGGGCCGCTGCGCGGGATGCAAAAAGGGGTAATTACCCAGGCACAGATGAAGCGGGCGCTGATTATCACCGTGGTGTTGATTTGCCTGTCCGGCCTGGCGCTGGTGACGGTCGCCTCGAAAACCACCAGCGATTTCATTGGCTTCCTGGTGCTGGGCTTGCTTGCCATTATTGCAGCAATTACCTATACCGTCGGGACGCGTCCTTACGGGTATATTGGTCTGGGCGACATCTCCGTACTGGTGTTCTTCGGCTGGCTGAGCGTCATGGGAAGCTGGTACTTGCAGGCGCATACGGTGATCCCCGCCCTGTTCCTGCCCGCGACCGCCTGCGGTCTGCTGGCGACGGCGGTGCTGAATATCAATAACCTGCGCGACATCGACAGCGACCGTGAGAACGGTAAGAACACGCTGGCCGTGCGTCTGGGCCCGGTGAATGCCCGCCGCTATCACGCCTGCCTGCTCATCGGCGCGCTGGTCTGCCTGGCGCTGTTCAATCTGATCTCTCTGCACAGCCTGTGGGGCTGGCTGTTTGTGCTCGCCGCACCGCTGCTGTTTAAGCAGGCCCGCTATGTCATGCGTGAACTCAGCCCGGCTGCCATGCCGCCGATGCTGGAGCGCACGGTAAAAGGCGCGTTGCTGACTAACCTGCTGTTCGTCATCGGGATTGTTTTAAGCCAGACGCTGAGTTAGCTGACAAATATCAATTAACAATTGATGATTTTGCCAACAAGGCATTTCGCACGATATACTGAACACATTCGCAGCAACAGAGCGTTAAACCTATGAAATACGATACCTCCGAGCTTTGTGACATCTACCAGGAAGATGTCAACGTCGTTGAACCCCTGTTCTCCAACTTTGGTGGACGGTCGTCGTTTGGCGGACAAATCATCACGGTGAAATGTTTCGAGGACAACGGGTTGCTGTACGATCTGCTCGAAGAGAACGGCCGTGGCCGCGTTCTGGTGGTCGACGGCGGCGGTTCCGTGCGCCGTGCATTGATTGATGCTGAACTGGCGGGAATTGCCGTCCAGAACGAGTGGGAAGGCATTGTGGTGTACGGTTCCGTGCGTCAGGTGGACGATCTCGAAGACATGGATATCGGGATTCAGGCCATCGCGGCCATACCGGTAGGCGCAGCGGGCGACGGCATCGGCGAAAGCGACGTGCGCGTCAATTTCGGCGGCGTGACCTTCTTCTCGGGCGACCACCTTTATGCTGACAATACCGGCATTATCCTTTCCGAGGATGCGCTGGACATTGAGTAGTTAATCGATAAGCGAGATGCATAAAAAAACCGCCAACAGCAATGTGGCGGTTTTTTTGTCCCTCGGGATTCGCGGTCCGTTGGGTGATATTGCAACCTTTAACCAGGATTTTTATCTTACCCTGATTCATTCCTCAGGTAACCCCTGTCGACCCTTTATGAATTCCTAATTATGTGTGGGAACCTTAACTCCGCAGCTGTTGCTCATTATGATGCTGTGTCCCTTTCCGCCATCTCGCAAATGGGCGCCGGTCCAGGGAAAGGTGTATTCACAACCGTAAAGCAACCTTTAACCGGGCTTGTGTCCACCGACTTATCACCGGTGGTGAACGGTGGAGCGGTAAGCAGCAGGGACCGCATAATGAAACGCTATTTATGTATCGCGTTCATTGTCGCCAGCGTACTCGTTGTAAAGAGCGATGAACCTGTTGGGTTTGTTGCTTTTGCTACGACAGCGCAGGACAAGTAGCGTTAAGGCCGCCTCAGGCGGCCTTTTTTATGGTTTGATATCGGTTAGCGAAAACCATAAAAAAGCCGGGTGGCGGCTTCGCCTTACCCGGCCTAATCAGTTAACCCCACCGGAATTAAACTTCTTCCATACGTCCCAGCAGTGCCTGCAGGCGATCCTGCCAGCCGTTCTGCTGTTCGCGCAGCTGGTTGTTTTCGCGCTCCAGTTCTTCACGGCTGTGCTGAGCATTCTGAACTTCCTGGGACAGGGAGTTGTTTTTCTCTTTCAGCTCTTCAATTTCCATCTGCAGCAGGGTGATGGTGTCGATCGCCTGCTGTACTTTCGATTCCAGTTTCTCAAACACTTCTAAAGACATGATGCTACCTCTCCTGAATTGCAAGGCGACGCTTTAACGTAAACGCGCACGACATATACCGTCGATTGTATGGAGCGCGGCGCTCTGTGTCCAGCGACACACCGCGCAGATCGCGGTTTGCAACACTTTTAGGTCTGGTCCTGGTGCGTTCGCGGCATATACCCCTAAATTGTTAACTCTTTAGTTAATGAAATGATTCAGCTCACATTATACCGTTGATGCAAAAACGCGCTTTATGGCGCGAAAACGCTCATTTTATTGACACAGACCACACATTTTGATTTCGATATTTCTCGTTTGTGCTCGTTAACGATAAATTAACACTATGTCTACAGGGCATCGTGGCTGTCACGGGCGGTCACGCAAACAATAAACATTACTCTTTTGCAGGATTCCGATTATGAGTCAGACATCAACCTTAAAAGGCCAGTGCATTGCCGAGTTCCTGGGTACCGGGTTGTTGATATTCTTCGGAGTAGGCTGTGTCGCTGCACTGAAAGTGGCAGGTGCCAGTTTTGGTCAGTGGGAAATCAGTATTATCTGGGGTTTGGGCGTGGCGATGGCCATCTACCTGACCGCAGGGGTTTCCGGCGCACATCTTAACCCGGCGGTGACCATCGCGTTGTGGCTATTCGCGTGCTTTGACGGACGCAAAGTTGTCCCTTTCATCATTTCACAATTTGCCGGCGCCTTTTGCGCAGCGGCGTTAGTTTACGGGCTTTATTACAATCTTTTCACCGACTTCGAACAGACGCATCATATGGTGCGTGGCAGTGTCGAAAGTCTGGAACTGGCAGGCATTTTCTCAACGTATCCGAATCCGCATATTAATTTTGTGCAGGCGTTCGCAGTTGAAATGGTGATTACCGCTATTCTGATGGGCGTCATTATGGCGCTGGGCGACGACGGAAACGGCATTCCGCGCGGCCCGCTGGCACCACTTTTGATTGGCCTTCTGATTGCGGTAATTGGCGCATCCATGGGTCCGCTGACCGGCTTTGCGATGAATCCGGCGCGTGACCTGGGTCCAAAAACCTTCGCCTTCTTTGCAGGATGGGGCGATGTCGCCTTTACCGGCGGCAAAGACATTCCTTACTTCCTGGTTCCGCTGTTCGGGCCTATCGTAGGGGCGGCGCTGGGCGCATTCGGCTATCGCAAATTAATTGGTCGCCACTTACCGTGCGACACCTGTGTGGAAGAGGAAAAAGAGTCGACTTCCACCACACAACAAAAAGCTTCGCTGTAATCTGACTACGGGACACATACCATGACCGAAAAAAAATATATCGTTGCGCTCGACCAGGGCACTACCAGCTCCCGCGCTGTCGTAATGGATCATGACGCGAACATTGTCAGCGTGTCTCAACGCGAATTTGAGCAAATCTATCCGCGTCCAGGCTGGGTTGAACACGACCCGATGGAGATCTGGGCATCACAAAGCTCCACGCTGGTGGAAGTGCTGGCGAAAGCCGACATCAGTTCTGACGAGATTGCCGCTATCGGTATCACCAACCAGCGTGAAACCACCGTTGTCTGGGAGCGCGAAACCGGTAAGCCCATCTACAACGCCATTGTCTGGCAGTGCCGCCGCACCTCAGAGATCTGCGAAAAACTGAAGCGCGACGGAATGGAAGAGTACGTGCGCAGTACAACCGGTCTGGTCATTGACCCCTATTTCTCCGGCACCAAAGTGAAGTGGATCCTCGATCACGTGGAAGGTTCACGCGAACGTGCACGACGCGGCGAGCTGCTGTTTGGCACCGTCGATACCTGGCTTATCTGGAAGATGACTCAGGGACGCGTTCACGTCACCGACTACACCAACGCCTCGCGCACCATGCTGTTCAACATCAACACCCTGGAGTGGGATGACAAGATGCTGGACGCGCTGGACATTCCGCGTGCGATGCTGCCAGACGTGCGCAAATCTTCAGAAGTTTACGGCCAGACCAACATCGGCGGTAAAGGCGGCACCCGTATTCCTATCGCCGGTATTGCCGGTGACCAGCAGGCGGCGCTGTTCGGCCAGCTGTGCGTCAAGGAAGGGATGGCGAAGAACACTTACGGCACCGGCTGCTTTATGCTCATGAACACCGGCGAGAAAGCGGTGAAATCAGAAAACGGTCTGCTGACCACCATCGCCTGCGGCCCACGCGGTGAAGTGAACTATGCCCTGGAAGGGGCGGTATTCATGGCGGGTGCCTCCATTCAGTGGCTGCGCGACGAGATGAAGCTGATCAGCGATGCGTTTGACTCCGAATACTTCGCGACCAAAGTGAAAGACACCAACGGCGTATACGTGGTGCCAGCGTTTACCGGTCTGGGCGCACCGTACTGGGATCCGTACGCCCGCGGCGCGATTTTCGGCCTGACGCGCGGTGTGAACTCAAACCACATTATTCGTGCGACCCTGGAATCCATCGCCTACCAGACGCGCGACGTGCTGGAAGCGATGCAGGCGGACTCCGGCATTCGTCTGCACGCCCTGCGCGTGGACGGCGGTGCGGTAGCCAACAACTTCCTGATGCAGTTCCAGTCCGACATTCTGGGTACCCGCGTTGAACGTCCTGAGGTGCGAGAAGTAACGGCGCTGGGCGCGGCGTATCTGGCAGGGCTGGCGGTTGGCTTCTGGCAAAACCTTGACGAGCTTCAGGAAAAAGCGGTGATCGAACGCGAATTCCGTCCAGGCATCGAAACCACCGAGCGCAACTACCGCTACAGCGGCTGGAAGAAAGCGGTGAAACGTGCCCTGGCATGGGAAGAGCACGACGAGTAAGACAGACTCACCCCTCACCCTAACCCTCTCCCCAAAGGGGCGAGGGGACTTAAAACACCCTCTCCCCTTTGGGGAGAGGGCCGGGGTGAGGGGCTCAGACCGCACCACCCCTCCCCCTCCCCACTCTGTGATAAACTTCGTGCAATTCCTTTTGATTGTACGAGTACCTCATGAAACGTGAACTTGCTATCGAGTTTTCCCGCGTCACCGAAGCAGCTGCCCTTGCAGGCTATAAGTGGCTGGGTCGTGGTGACAAAAATACCGCAGACGGCGCAGCCGTCCACGCCATGCGCATTGTGCTTAATCAGGTCAATATCGATGGCACTATCGTCATTGGCGAAGGCGAAATCGACGAAGCCCCGATGCTCTACATCGGTGAAAAAGTCGGGACGGGCAAAGGCGATGCGGTGGATATCGCGGTCGACCCGATCGAAGGCACGCGCATGACGGCGATGGGCCAGGCCAACGCGCTGGCGGTGCTGGCGGTGGGCGATAAGGGCTGCTTCCTCAACGCGCCAGATATGTACATGGAAAAGCTGATTGTCGGTCCTGGTGCTAAAGGCGCTATCGACCTTAGCCTGCCGCTGGATGCCAACCTGCGCAATATCGCAGCGGCGCTGGGTAAACCGCTCAACGAACTCACCGTGACCATCCTGGCGAAACCGCGCCACGACGCCACCATCGCTTATCTGCAAGCACTCGGCGTGCGCGTATTTGCCATTCCTGATGGCGACGTTGCCGCCTCTATTCTGACCTGCATGCCGGACAGCGAGGTCGACGTGCTTTACGGCATCGGCGGCGCGCCGGAAGGTGTGGTCTCTGCGGCAGTGATCCGCGCGCTGGACGGCGATATGCAGGCGCGTCTGCTGCCACGCCATGAGGTCAAAGGCGACAGCGACGAGAACCTTCGCATTGGTGAAGACGAACTGGCGCGCTGTGCGGCGATGGGCATCGAGGCCAATAAAGTGCTCGCGCTGAACGAGATGGCTCGCAGCGATAACGTGGTCTTCTCCGCAACCGGCATCACCAAAGGCGATCTGCTGGATGGCATCACCCGCAAGGGAAACATGGCCACCACTGAAACCCTGCTGATCCGCGGCAAATCCCGCACCATTCGCCGCATTCAGTCCATTCATTATCTCGACCGCAAAGACCCGGACGTACAGACGCACATTCTGTAAAACCGTTTGATCGATAGAGCTTTCCGGCCCGAATGGGCTGGAAATGTTTCCCACAAGTACGGAAGATAGAAGAGAGAAACAGCACAGGAGAAGATCATGGCGGACTGGGTAACAGGTAAAGTCACAAAGGTACAGTTCTGGACCGATGCGCTATTTAGCCTCACGCTGCACGCGCCCGTTCATCCGTTTACCGCCGGGCAGTTTGCCAAGCTCGGGCTGGATATCGACGGTGAACGCGTACAGCGCGCCTACTCTTACGTTAACGCGCCTGATAACCCGGATCTCGAGTTCTATCTGGTCACCGTCCCGGACGGTAAGCTCAGCCCGCGCCTCGCCGCGCTGAAACCGGGCGATGAGGTGCAGATTGTCTCCGACGCGGCGGGGTTCTTCGTGCTGGATGAAATCCCCGACTGTGACACGCTCTGGATGCTGGCGACCGGCACGGCCATCGGCCCGTATCTCTCTATCCTGGAGTACGGCAAAGATCTGGAGCGCTTTAAGAATATCGTGCTGGTTCACGCCGCGCGCTACGCCGCAGACCTGAGCTATTTGCCGCAGATGCAGGCGCTGGAACAGCGATATGGCGGGAAGTTAAAAATTCAGACGGTGGTCAGCCGCGAAACCGCAGCTGGCTCGTTAACCGGTCGCGTTCCGGCGTTGATTGAAAGCGGCGCGCTGGAAGAGGCGGTGGGTTTACCGATGAATACCGAAACCAGCCATGTGATGCTGTGCGGTAATCCGCAGATGGTGCGCGATACGCAGCAACTGCTGAAGGATACCCGGCAGATGACGAAACACCTTCGCCGCCGACCGGGCCATATGACCGCCGAACACTACTGGTGATCAGCGGTACTTCACCTCAAGGGTATCTTTTCCGTATTTGTTCTCGCTCTGGGTGCCAATAAACGCACCCAGTTCGACAACCATCATCACAAAGATAACCGTCGGCAGCAGTCTGCCCACCACCCACGGGAGGATGGAGGGCAGCATTGACCAGTTCCCCGCCACTAGCATCCACGCCAGAATAATCAGAAAAGCCCAAGCGCCGGAGCGACCGCGATCGTGCAGACGTTTCACCACCACGGCAGCGGTTGGCCACAGTAAACAGACCAGCGCAAAAGCCGCAGTTTGCGTGCTCAGCCAGGCGTTATAGGCAACAAAAAACAGAAGCAGCATGGCGACAACCCACGCTGCCATCCAGATCCAGAAGTCACGGCGTCCAATACGCCCTTTGAATGAAAACAACCACTGCTGTATGGTCATGTAAGGTTCCTTATTATTGTTTAGCCCGCATTTTACCCTGGAGTTGTGACCTTTTGACAAGCCGACCAGATATCGTTTTAATCATGGGCAATAACGGCCAGGGGCAATGTTGATGAAAAGTTCGGCACACTCTCTTTATTTGTGTTTAGCGATGCTGAGCGCCAGTTTTTCTCTGCACGCCGCGGAACCGGCTTCCCCGGTCACCGCCCCCTACCTTCTGGCGGGCGCCCCCTCTTTCGATCAATCTATCAGCCAGTTCCGCGAAGCCTTCAATAAAGAAAACCCCTCGCTTGCGCTGGGGGAGTTCCGTGCGATTGACGGTGCCCGCGATACGCCAACCCTGACCCGCGCTGCCAGCAAAATTAACGAGAATCTATATGCTTCCACTGCCCTTGAGCGCGGAACGTTAAAAATCAAAAGTATGCAGATCACCTGGCTGCCGATTCAGGGCCCAGAGCAGAAAGCAGCGAAAGCGAAAGCGCTGGAGTATATGAGTGCTATTTTGCGCGCCTTTACCCCCACCTTCACGAAAGCGCAAAGCCAGCAAAAGCTGCAAAAACTGCTTACCGCCGGGAAAAACAAACGCTATTACGCCGATACGGAAGGTGCCGTTCGCTATGTTGTCGCAGATAACGGCGAAAAGGGGCTGACCTTCGCGGTTGAACCGATTAAGCTGGCCCTATCAGACGCACTCGAGGGGGCGAATTAATGACAAAAAGCAAAGCCTTTCGAGGGAAAATCTCTATACTGATTCACAGACCATGCTGCCCTTAAGGGTGGCCATATTCCTTAATTCGCTTATTGAGCGTGGAGAATTGAAATGCGACATCCTTTAGTGATGGGTAACTGGAAACTGAACGGCAGCCGCCACATGGTAAACGAACTGGTTGCTAACCTGCGTAAAGAGCTGGCTGGCGTGACCGGCTGCGCGGTTGCCATCGCTCCGCCGGATATGTACCTGGATCTGGCTAAACGTGCCGCTGACGGCAGCCACATCATTCTGGGCGCGCAGAACGTTGACGTTAACCTGTCTGGCGCGTTTACCGGTGAAACCTCCGCTGAAATGCTGAAAGACATCGGCGCGAAATACATCATCATCGGCCACTCTGAGCGTCGCACCTACCACAAAGAATCTGACGAGTTCATCGCGAAGAAATTCGCTGTGCTGAAAGAGCAGGGTCTGATCCCGGTTCTGTGCATCGGTGAAACCGAAGCAGAAAACGAAGCGGGTAAAACCGAAGAAGTGTGCGCACGTCAGATCGACGCTGTGCTGAAAACCCAGGGCGCGGCAGCGTTCGAAGGCGCGGTTATCGCTTACGAGCCAGTCTGGGCGATCGGTACCGGCAAATCTGCAACTCCAGCGCAGGCACAGGCGGTGCACAAGTTCATCCGTGACCACATTGCAAAAGCAGACGCGAAAGTGGCTGAGCAGGTCATCATCCAGTACGGCGGTTCCGTTAACGCATCAAACGCAGCTGAGCTGTTCACCCAGCCAGACATCGATGGCGCGCTGGTTGGCGGCGCATCCCTGAAAGCAGACGCTTTCGCGGTGATCGTTAAAGCGGCAGAAGCGGCTAAGCAGGCGTAATTGCCTTTGGGGCGGGTGGCGCTTCGCTAACCCGCCCTACAAAACCACTACAAACGTCCTAATACGCTAAACCACAAATAATCCAGCGGCAGCAGCACCAGATACGTCGCAATCGCCAGCGCCAGGCAGAGCAGCATCCCCGCCTTCGCAGGCACTTTCCCTAAGCCCATCGCCACCACAATCGGCGACGCCTGATACGGCAGCAGCGGCGTGGAATACCCCAGCACCTGAATCATGATCACCGACAGCAGCGGGAAGCCGGTCGCGTCGGAGAAGCTCTGCGCCAGCGTGGTGTACAGCGCCGGAACGCCGTTGGCGGTCATAATGAAGTTGAGCGCCGTGGTGATCCCCGTCAGCGCCAGGAAGCTGGTAAACTGGCGGTCTGCATCCAGCGGCATGATATGGAGCAACGCCTCACCTACGGCCGCACCGATACCGGTCTGCGTCACCGTAATGGCCAGCCCGAGTATACCCGCGACGTAAATACAGGTGCGCATATTCACCCCCGCCGAGAACTCCTCGCCGGTGATAAATCCGATGCGCGGCAGCATAACGATGACCGAGGCCGCCAGCCCTGTCCACGCTGGGCCCACGCCGTGCCAGCTCTCCGTTACCCACATCGTCAACACCACCGCCAGCAGCCAGGCGAGTCGTTTTTCGTCACGCCCCATCGGTTCCGATGGCGCGAGATCCTTCGCCGGTTTTGGGTTGCCGGGAAACAGCCAGCAGATCAGGCCAATCAGAATCAGGCCTTTGAGAATACCCAGCACCGGCGTGTGCAGCAGCAGATACGGGACATAGTTGAGGTGGATGCCGTATGAGCCCTCCGCCGCGCCGCTCATCACAAGGTTTGGCACGTTAGCGGGCAAAATAGTGGCCGAGAGCTGGAAGGTGCCAAACCCGACCGCCAGCGCCAGGCCAAACCAGGCCCGCGAGCCATCAGGAATGCCGGCCCGCTTCGCCATCGCGGCGACAATCGGCATCAGCAGCGCAATACGTCCCATGTTCGACGGCATCACGAATGCCAGGGCATAGCTCAGCAGCACAACGCTTGCCACCATCAGCACCCAGGAGTCGGTAAGCTTTGCCGACAGCGCCCGGGCGGCCCTGTCCGCCAGGCCGGTTTTCCGAATCGCCACGCCCAGCACAAAGCCGCTGAACACCAGCCAGAAGGCAGACGAGGCGAAGCCGCCAAAGATCACTTCCGGCGGGGCGATTCTGGCGGTCATCGCCGCCGTAAAGAACAGCAGCGCGGTGATAAATTCCGGCAACAGCGACGTCGCCCACAGCACGATGGTGACGCCGACGATCAGCGAGGGAAGCAGCAGAGGATGCGTTAACCAGAGCGACATACCTGTCTCCTGTAGAATTTTTCAGCAAGTCTACGGCGACAGGCAGGGCGAGTAAACGCTATTTATGGTGGGGTCACTTCAGGATATCGCATTGATGATCCTGCAATTCCTCAGCCGACGCGCGGTTAAAGGTAAGCAGGTTACGCTCTGTCGCCAGCAATACAAACGAGCCGTCTGACTGCTGCGCCATCGCCAGCGCGAAGCGTCCCATATGGTCGCGCGCTTCCGGCAGCTCTTCCGCCAGCATCATAAACGGGCTGCGCTGCACCAGTTCGTTCTCCGTCACCCGACGGGCAAGGTACTCATGCCCTTCCAGCCCGCCCGGAAGCGGTAGCCACTGGGTGCTGATTTGCCCCTGCGCCGCGTTCAGCTTCTCGCGCACGTCCGGGCGCAGGCAGGAGATGTGGATATGAAAATGGTTCTGCGTGCGCCCGGTCGGGGAGTTGATGGTCAGAGAAACAGCGCTGTCAGGCACGTCGGCCCCCCGCTTCATGCTCATAAAATGACGAGACTGCCATGCCAGCCAGAAGAAATTCGGTGTCTGAGGCTCAGTCAGCAGCGGGCTTTCGGTGCCGTTAATACGGTACGTGGGCATCAGGAGGTATTGCAGCGGTCCGTTGCGGTCCTTGAACACCACGTAGCCCGCATCTGGCTTCACCTGCGCACACGGTGCCGGGTTACGGTTATGCAGCTGGTTGGGCACACACTGGTCGAGAACGATATGACGCAACGCATTCGGATTACCCGCTTTCATCCAGTACACGCCGCCTGCGGCAAGGGCGATAACGATCAGAATCAGTAAGATAATTTTTTTCACAACGCGTTCCCTGTTTTCAATAGAGGCAAAAGAGTAACGCAAAATGATGACCAAATAAAAAACCCGGTGGATTTCTCACACCGGGTTACCGTGTCGTTCTTTGTAAAACGCTTAGCGCTTGCTGATCTGGTCGAAGGTGCCGCCGTTAGAGAAGTGCTCTTTTTGCGCTTTGGTCCAGCCGCCAAAAACATCATCGATAGTGAACAGCTTCAGTTTCGGGAAGGCATTTTCGTATTTCTTCGCGACGGCCTCATCGCGCGGGCGGTAGAAGTTTTTCGCCGCAATTTCCTGCCCTTCCGGTGAGTAGAGGTACTTCAGGTAGGCTTCCGCCACCGCTTTGGTGCCCTTCTTATCAACAACCTTATCGACGACGGAGACGGTCGGCTCAGCCAGGATGGATTCGCTCGGGGTCACGATCTCGAATTTGTCTTTACCCAGCTCGTTGGTCGCCAGCAGGGCTTCGTTTTCCCAGGCAATCAGCACGTCGCCGATGCCGCGCTCGACGAAGGTGTTGGTTGCGCCGCGCGCGCCGGAGTCCAGCACTTCGACGTTTTTAAACAGTGCTTTGACGAAGTCCTGTGCTTTGGCCTGATCGCCGTTGTTATGGTGCAGCGCGTAGCCCCAGGCCGCCAGGTAGTTCCAGCGTGCGCCGCCGGAGCTTTTCGGGTTCGGCGTGATGACAGACACGCCCGGCTTAATCAGGTCGTTCCAGTCTTTAATCTGTTTCGGGTTGCCTTTGCGCACCAGGAAGACGATGGTCGAGGTGTATGGCGCAGAGTTGTCCGGCAGGCGCTTGATCCAGTTTTTGTCGATACGGCCACGCTCCGCGATCGCATCCACGTCATAAGCCAGCGCCAGGGTCACCACGTCGGCTTCGATACCGTTGATCACCGATGTCGCCTGCTTACCTGAACCGCCGTGAGACTGGCGAACCACCACGTTATCGCCGGTTTCCTGTTTCCAGTGCGCCGCAAAAGCTTTGTTGTACTGGTCGTACAGTTCACGCGTCGGATCGTACGACACGTTCAGTAACTGAATGTCCTTTGCCAGAACGCTGGTCGATGCCAGCAATAATGTTAACCCCACGCCCCATTTATTCATCGCCCGGCTCTCTTGTTTAGTGTTTTGATGAATGCAGCGTGCCAGAAAGCTAACCGATGATTAAAGAATAAAAAAAGATTGGCTATAACGTGGAGGAATAAAAAAAGTGAATGAGCGGCCTGATGCCCTCACCCCAACCCTCTCCCACGGGAGAGGGAGCAACCATAAAAAACGGTAACCCAAGGGTTACCGTTTTGCATTTACCTTGCCGCCACCGGGCAACAGAGCCGATCAGTACAGTTTTTTCGCGCAGTCCAGCCAGTCACCTTTGAACGGACGCTTCATGTTTTCAATGGCGTCGATGATGTCATGGTGAACCAGTTTCTCGTTCTGAATACCGACGCAGCGGCCGCCGTGGCCCTGTAGCAGCAGCTCGATCGCGTACGCACCCATGCGGGACGCCAGGATACGGTCGTACGGGCCTGGGGAACCGCCACGCTGAATGTGACCCAGAACGGTCGCGCGGGTTTCGCGTTTGGTTTCGGTTTCGATGTACTTCGCCAGCTCGTCAACGTCACAGATGTGCTCGGTGATAGCAACGATGGCGTGTTTCTTACCTTTCGCGATGCCGGCTTTGATCTCTGCGACCAGATCTTCACGGCTGAACTCTACTTCCGGAACTACCACGAACTCACAGCCACCGGCAATGGCCGCTGCCAGGGTCAGGTCACCGCAGTAACGGCCCATCACTTCAACAATGGAAATACGCTGGTGAGAGGAAGAGGTGTCACGCAGGCGGTCAATCGCTTCCACAACGGTACCCAGCGCGGTGAAGTAACCGATGGTGTAGTCAGTGCCTTTGATGTCGTTGTCGATAGTGCCAGGCAGGCCGATGCACGGGAAGCCCATTTCAGTCAGACGTTTTGCACCCATGTACGAGCCGTCGCCGCCGATAACCACCAGCGCATCCAGACCCCGTTTTTTCATGTTTTCGATAGCCACTTCACGGATGTGTTCGTCACGGAATTCCGGGAAGCGCGCGGAACCGAGGAAAGTACCGCCACGGTTGATCATGTCAGACACGCTGTAGCGGTCGAGCTGAACCATGCGGTCTTCATACAGACCCAGGTAACCGTCATAGATACCAAAAACTTCCAGACCTTCCGTCAGCGCTGCACGGACAACCCCACGGATTGCCGCGTTCATGCCCGGCGCATCACCGCCGCTTGTCAACACACCGATTTTCTTAATCATGACTACCTCTGAACTTAGGAATGCAAAATTGAAATCTGCTGCCGGAAGAAACTGTTCAACCGTCGAATACTGCAAATAGTATATCAATCCCTTCCAGCTGAATTGATTCAGGTCAGGCCATATGGTGATAATTTATCCACAAAATGCTGGTCTGGCTCACTTTTTTACAACGAATTACGAAAGCTCAAAACGCCCTGGGGACGACAGAGCACGGATCCTGGTGAATAATGACGTCTGACCCAGGGAAACGCTGCAAAATCGCCTGCTCCACCTGTTCAGCGACCATATGCGCCTGAACCAGTGGCAGGTTGTCTTCCATTTCCAAATGAATCTGAATAAAGCGGGTCGGCCCTGACTGCCGCGTACGAAGATCGTGAGCACCACTGACGCCAGGCCAGTGGGTCACGATGGCATAAATTTCATCACGTTCTGCATCCGGAAGCGCACGGTCAAGAAGCGACTGTACCGCGTCATACCCCATCCGCAACGCGCTGTATAAAATATAGATCCCTATCCCTAACGCAAACAACGCATCGGCACGATGCCAGCCATACCAGGCCAGACCGAGCGCAATAAGAATAGCCCCATTCATCATAACATCAGACTGATAATGAAGCATATCGGCCCGTACAGCCTGGCTTTGTGTTTTGCGTACAACCCAGCGCTGGAACGTTACAAGAACAAGTGTGCTTATAAGTGCAACTACGGTTACGACCACACCAACGCCCGGATCGTTCATCGGAGAAGGCGAAATAAGATGCTGAATGCCGGTCAAAAACAGGAAAAGCGCGGAGCCAGAAATAAACATACTTTGTGCCAGCGCGGCCAGCGATTCCGCTTTGCCGTGGCCAAACGTATGCTCTTCATCTGCCGGTTGCAGCGAATAGCGCACCACCAGCAGGTTGGTCAGCGAGGCGGCAATATCCACCAGTGAATCCACCAGCGCCGCCAGAATACTAACCGACCCGGTGTACCACCACGCGAAAATTTTAATGATCAGCAAACACGACGCCGTCACCGTCGCGGCTATTGCGGCCCGGCTTACCAGCCGTCCATAGGATTGATTCATAAACACTCCTGTCATGCCATGGCGCTAGTATAACGGATGGCGGTGGAGTGAAAGGATGAATAAAGCGTTAACAACACTGAACGATGGGCAAAAAAAACCCCCACATCATGTGGGGGAAGACAGGGATGGTGTCTATGGCAAGGAAAACAGGGTTTACTGGTTACTACGGGTACTGCTATTGCTACTGAAAAGCGTCATATCTGAGCTTCGCTGCATCCGTGCAACCTCACGCAACTGGTTCATACGTTGCTGATGTTTGGTATTCAAAACCGCTTGCTGCTCGGGCGTTAGCAGGTGGAACATCTGGTTGCGAACCTTCGCCATTTCTACCTGGCGGGCAACCTGTTCCTGCGCCATTTTTTCTGCCTGAGCGCGTACAGCGCTTTCGTCAAAATTTTCTGCGGTGACAAGGCGATGCATTGTCTCCATTTCGCTAACATTAACAGGGGGCTGGTCGTGTCTTGCCCTCTGCATCAGATCTCGCATCTGTTGACGCTGATGTTCGGTTAAACTTATGCCGTCAAACATATGGCTTTGGCTGCTGTGCTGCGTTGCGCCCTCTGCTGAGGAACCGTTATCGCTGTTGATAGCTACAGCAGCCTGGCTAAACGCACAGAAGGCCAGCGTTGAGGCCATGACGGCAGCGGTAACTTTGCGCATCACTTGCTCCCAAAATCTTTCGTGTCGCGATTCAACGAGAGACAGTCTACGATTCAGGCTGCAAACATGCGTCAGGGGGTGTAAAACAACGTAAAGTCATGGATTAGATAGCCTTGATGTCGTAATTTCTGCCTCGGAGGTATTTAAACAATGAATAAAATCCTGTTAGTTGATGATGACCGAGAGCTCACATCTCTTTTAAAGGAGTTGCTCGACATGGAAGGTTTCAACGTCCTGGTTGCCCATGATGGGGAACAGGCGCTGAGTCTCCTTGACGACAGCATCGATTTACTTTTGCTCGACGTCATGATGCCGAAGAAAAACGGTATTGATACGTTGAAAGAGCTTCGCCAGACACACCAGACCCCCGTCATTATGCTGACCGCGCGCGGCAGCGAGCTTGACCGCGTACTCGGCCTTGAGCTGGGTGCGGATGACTATTTACCTAAGCCGTTCAACGACCGTGAACTGGTGGCCCGTATTCGCGCGATCCTGCGCCGCTCTCACTGGAGCGAGCAGCAGCAGAATACCGACAACAGCTCACCTACGCTGGAAGTGGACTCCCTGAGCCTGAACCCGGGCCGCCAGGAAGCGAGCTTCGACGGTGAAACGCTGGAGCTAACCGGCACCGAGTTCACCCTGCTGTATCTGCTGGCGCAGCATCTCGGCCAGGTGGTGTCGCGTGAACACTTGAGCCAGGAAGTGCTGGGCAAACGCCTCACCCCGTTTGACCGCGCCATCGATATGCATATCTCGAACCTGCGCCGTAAGCTGCCGGAGCGTAAAGACGGTCACCCCTGGTTTAAAACCCTGCGTGGTCGCGGTTATCTGATGGTTTCCGCTTCATGATAGGCAGCTTAACCGCCCGCATCTTCGCCATCTTCTGGCTGACGCTGGCACTGGTTTTAATGCTCGTTTTGATGTTGCCAAAACTCGACTCACGCCAGATGACGGAGCTGCTCGACAGCGAGCAACGTCAGGGCGTGATGATCGAGCAGCACGTGGAAGCGGAGCTGGCAAACGATCCGCCGAACGATTTAATGTGGTGGCGCAGGCTGTTTCGCGCTATCGACAAGTGGGCGCCCCCCGGACAACGTCTTTTACTGGTCACTAGTGAAGGCCGCGTGATTGGGGCCGATCGCAATGAAATGCAGATTATCCGCAACTTTATTGGCCAGGCGGATAACGCCGATCACCCGCAGAAAAAGAAATATGGTCGGGTAGAAATGGTGGGCCCTTTCTCGGTGCGGGATGGGGAAGATAACTACCAGCTCTACCTGATTCGCCCCGCGAGCAGTTCCCAGTCCGACTTCATCAACCTGCTGTTTGACCGTCCGCTGTTGCTGTTGATTGTCACCATGCTGGTTAGTTCCCCGCTGCTGTTATGGCTGGCGTGGAGCCTGGCGAAACCGGCGCGTAAGCTGAAAAACGCGGCGGACGAAGTGGCGCAGGGCAACCTGAGGCAGCATCCGGAGCTGGAATCCGGGCCGCAGGAGTTCCTGGCCGCCGGAACCAGTTTTAACCAGATGGTGAGCGCGCTTGATCGAATGATGACGGCCCAGCAACGTCTGCTGTCGGATATCTCCCACGAGCTGCGGACGCCGCTCACGCGTTTACAGCTGGGTACCGCCCTGCTGCGCCGTCGCAGCGGTGAGAGCAAAGAGCTGGAGCGTATTGAGACGGAAGCGCATCGCCTGGACAGCATGATCAACGATCTGCTGGTGATGTCGCGCAATCAGCAGAAAAACGCGCTGGTGAGCGAAACGGTGAAAGCCAATCACCTCTGGCATGAGGTGCTGGACAACGCGGCCTTCGAAGCGGAACAGATGGGCAAATCCTTCACCGTCAATTTCCCGCCGGGCCCGTGGCCGCTGTACGGTAACCCCAACACGTTGGAAAGCGCGCTGGAGAATATCGTGCGTAACGCCCTGCGCTACTCGCACACGAAGATTGAAGTGGCGTTCTCGGTGGATAAAGACGGGATCACTATCATCGTGGACGACGACGGTCCAGGCGTCAGCCCGGAAGATCGCGAGCAGATTTTCCGTCCGTTCTACCGTACCGACGAGGCGCGCGACCGTGAATCTGGCGGTACGGGGCTGGGTCTGGCGATTGTTGAAACCGCCATGCAGCAGCACCGTGGCTGGGTGAAAGCCGATGACAGCCCGCTGGGCGGGCTGCGGCTAACGCTGTGGCTGCCGCTGTATAAGCGTTCGTAATCCCCTCACCCTAACCCTCTCCCCATGGGCGAGAGGGGACGGCTCGGTGCGGTCTTTTCACCCTCGCCCCTCTGGGGAGAGGGCCGGGGTGAGGGGCAATTATTTCCCCCACAATCTCCGCGAACTGCTCTCGATCTTGCCGCTTATCCGCCGCTTCTGCATCGTTCTGGTCCAGCTGGTGGATAATCCTGCCGCTGACAGCAGGCGGTGAAACTGTTCATCGTCGAACGGCATATGCCAGGCAATGGCACAGGCCTCGAATACCGACACCTCACTCAGGCGCGAAGCCAGCTCCAGCGGCGCATCCGCCGAAACCTGTCCCGCCTGCACAACGCGATACAGCCAGCCGGTTTTACCCGCGTTTTGCAGCTGGGCCGACATATCCTGAATGCCAAAATGGTAGTTAAGTTTGAAGCACGGCGAGCGCGGCTGGGTGACCTGAATCAGAGCATCGCCCCAGCGATAAATATCGCCAATAAAGACGTTCTTCTCCGTCAGCCCTTCCGTTGAGAGATTTTCGCCAAACGCGGGGGCGACGAAAAGGTCCGCCTGTTCAGGAAATTCGGTTTTCCAGTGCTGATAGTGCTCGCGCGGATAGTGGCACAGCGCGCGATCGGGCCCGCCGTGGATTTTCTTTTCGGCCTGCTGGTCGCCCGCCAGACCAAGCTCGGTAAGCGTCAGCTCACCGTCGACCTGCACTTTGGCGATAGCGCTCGGGCGACTGCCTTCGTACTCCCTTACCTTGCCTGTAAACACATTCACCGGGTAATGCATCTCCACTCCTTCAGATACAAAAAAAGCGAGTCATCAGACTCGCTTCTCACAGGCGTCAATGCAACCTTATTTTTTAGCGGCGAAACGCGCTGCTGCTTCGTCCCAGTTCACTACATCCCAGAAGGCTTTGATGTAGTCAGGGCGACGGTTCTGGAACTTCAGGTAGTAAGCGTGTTCCCACACGTCCAGACCCAGAATTGGGAAGCCGGATGCGCCAGAGATAGCTTCACCCATCAGCGGGGAGTCCTGGTTTGCGGTTGAAACGACCGCCAGTTTGTCACCTTTCAGGACCAGCCACGCCCAGCCAGAGCCGAAACGGGTTGCAGCGGCTTTTTCGAATTCCGCTTTGAAGTTGTCAACGGAACCGAAGTCACGCTCGATAGCCGCTTTCAGGTCGCCCTGAAGGGTGGTGCCGGTTTTCAGGCCTTTCCAGAACAGGCTGTGGTTAGCGTGACCGCCCGCGTTGTTGCGCAGCACGGTTTTCTTGTCTGCTGGCAGCTGGTCCAGTTTGGTGATCAGCTCTTCAACAGGCAGATTAGCGAACTCTGGCAGGCTTTCCAGCGCAGCATTCGCGTTATTCACGTAGGTCTGGTGATGTTTAGTGTGATGGATTTCCATCGTCTGCTTGTCGAAATGCGGTTCCAGTGCGTCGTAGGCATACGGCAGGGATGGCAGTGTATAACTCATAATCCTCTCCATTATTGTCGGGCGGCACAGCTGTTAATGCCGCGTAAGCAGTTGGTTCATTATAGTTAATTAAATGATATTGAAAATGATTATCAATGCCGTAGTTTTTATAAGGTTATTCGGTTTTTGAGAAATGAAGGAATTGTGAGTCTGCTCACGTGGTTAACGTGCTGATTGCCATTCAAAACAAAAGTGCGGCAACCTTCTGAAGGTTCCCAAACCGCCTAATTTTTACACTCATCAAGTCGGCGGGAAGCCTCCGGCTATAAAAACGATGAGGATGTAAAAATGAATCATGCGATTACGATGGGTATTTTCTGGCATTTGATAGGCGCGGCCAGTGCAGCCTGTTTCTATGCCCCGTTTAAAAAGGTGAAAGGCTGGTCATGGGAAACCATGTGGTCCGTTGGCGGTACCGTGTCCTGGCTGATTTTGCCGTGGACAATCAGCGCCATGCTGCTGCCCGATTTCTGGGGCTACTTCTCCTCCTTCAACGCCTCCACCCTGCTGCCGGTATTCCTGTTCGGCGCGATGTGGGGTATCGGTAATATCAACTACGGCCTCACCATGCGCTACCTCGGAATGTCGATGGGGATTGGCATCGCGATCGGCATTACGCTGATTGTTGGCACCCTGATGACGCCAATCCTCAACGGCAACTTCGATGTGCTGATCAACACCCAGGGTGGGCGAATGACGCTGCTGGGCGTGCTGGTAGCGGTGATCGGCGTGGGAATTGTCACCCGCGCGGGCCAGTTGAAAGAACGCAAGATGGGCATCAAAGCCGAAGAGTTCAACCTGAAGAAAGGGCTGCTACTGGCGGTGATGTGCGGCGTCTTCTCGGCGGGCATGTCGTTCGCGATGAACGCCGCCAAACCGATGCACGACGCCGCTGCGGCGCTGGGCGTCGACCCGCTGTACGTTGCCCTGCCAGGCTACGTGGTGATCATGGGCGGCGGCGCGCTGGTAAACCTCGGATTCTGCTTTATTCGTCTGGCAAAAGTGAACAACCTGTCGGTAAAAGCCGACTTCTCGCTGGCAAAACCGCTGATCGTCACCAACGTCCTGCTCTCCGCCCTCGGCGGTCTGATGTGGTATCTGCAATTCTTCTTCTACGCCTGGGGTCACGCCAGTATTCCGGCGCAGTATGACTACATGAGCTGGATGCTGCACATGAGCTTCTACGTGCTGTGCGGCGGGCTGGTTGGGCTGGTGCTGAAAGAGTGGAACAATGCCGGGCGTCGTCCGGTTAGCGTGCTGAGCCTGGGCTGTGTGGTGATTATTATTGCGGCCAATATCGTCGGCCTCGGCATGGCGAACTGATTACGCTGCCTTTCGACTGCGATGACGCCACTGAACCGGCGTCATCCCCACCTCACGGTTAAACACCACCGAAAAGTAGTTACTGTCCTCAAAGCCGCAGCGCATCGCCACTTCACTCACCATCAGCTCCGTATGCTGTAACAGGTACTGGGCGTGGCAGATGCGCAGCTGGCGCAGATAGTGGTTGACCGTCATCCCCGTCTGGGTGCGGAACTGCTGGCGCAGCGCGCGCTCGCTGCACTGCTCCTGCTCGCAGAATTTTTCCAGCACGAAACTCTTGTTAAGACTGCCCGCAAGCCGGGTGATGAGCTTATCCAGCAGCGCTTCCTGCGTGGTGGCAGAGGGATTATCCGTAGCGTAACGATGGCGCTTCAGGGTCATCACCAGCTGGGCAAAAAGCAGCTCCGACATCTGGTTTGCCACCGGATCGCTCTTCTGGCTCTCCTGCTCCAGCTGGGAAATCGTCTGGCGCACCTGAGCCATGCCGTTGCTGCTTAAGCGCCAGTGCGGTTCGCCTCTGGCATCATGTAAACCGGGGATATTGCCCGCCCAGTCGACATTCAGTTTAAGCCTGTCAGGGCAGTAGATGACGTTCTGCAACACCAGATCGTTAACCGAGGCGTAAGAGTGTTTATCTTCGGCGCGGATGTAGAACAGGTCTCCGCGCGTGATGCGGTAGGGACGGTCGTTGAGGACGTGCAGGCCGTTGCCCCGCCACACCAGCACCAGCTCGCAGAACTCGTGGGTATGCTCGGCAAAGACGTTTTGCGGATAGCGGTCCGCCACCGCAACGGCCTGACTCGCGGAGGCAAAAAAATCATCTTTACGAAGAATTAACTGAGCAGCCACACCACAACCTCGACGGCGAATAACCGGACATTATTAGCCTTTCTGCGGTAAAAAAACGGTGACTGCCCTCGCGTTACTGAAGCAACGCGTCTTTCCCCTGACGGATATCGCGCGGCGACCAGCTAAATTCCCGACGAAACAGCGTTGAAAAGTGGTTACTGTCGCCGAAACCGCAGCGATAGGCGATATCCGTGACGCTTTCATCCGTGTGCCTTAATAGGTGACGCGCTTTGATCAGGCGCAGACGGTTGAGGTAGCGCTGCGGCGTCAGCCCGGTATGCTGCTTGAGCTGACGATGCAGCGTGCGCAGCGAGAGCGAAAAGTCATCCGCCAGCGTTTCCCAGCAGACATCTTCGGCAAAATGATCTTCCAGCCAGGCCATCAGCTGATTCAGGCGCGCGTCGTTATTTTCCAGCCCTTCCACCAGGCTGCTGCGCCGCAGTAGCACCAGCAGCTGCATAAACAGCATCTCGCGGGTAGCAATGGCGTGCGTCTCCTGTCCATCCTCGCTCTGCTCCATCTGGCTTACCAGCTGACGCACCTGCTGCAACGTGGACTGATTCACCCGCCAGTGCGACGGATAATGGCCGTCCTTCTCCTGCGGCAACAGCTGATTCAGCCCGGAGAGAAACTGAAACGCATCCGGAGAACGATAGAGCACATTGGTCAGGCACAGGTTATCGGTATGTTCATACAGGTGCCTGTCGTGATCGCGCACGAAGCACACCGTACCGCCGCTGATGGTATACGGCTGACCATTAAACACGTGGATGCCCGTTCCGTGCTCAACGATCACAATTTCATGAAAATCATGATGATGTTCCGGGAACGCAGCCTGAGGCAGCCGTGGCTCAATCGCAACCGGCGAAGCCCCCGAAGGAAAAAAATCGACGCTGTGCAGTACGGTCATAACGGCCTCTACCAATGAGAAAAGTTCTCAAAATAGTAATTAAGGCCTTCCCCGCTCACCTTAAATTTTTGACAGCAAACCGCGCAAAAGCTGCCGGTTTTTCAAGAAACAGGCGGAAAGATCGGGAAATGCGGTCAGCGTCACACTGCCTGCAAACCCCGCGATTACTGGAAACTGTGAACTCCCTCACGTTCATCTTTGCTTTCTTGCCAGCGCGAGATTTGGGCTGTCAGTGGCGAGAAGGTGGCTATTTCTTCCCTTTCTTACACTCCTCGCTAATGACTTAAGAAAGGACCCGACCATGACTTTTCGCCATTGTGTGGCTGTCGATTTAGGCGCATCCAGCGGCCGTGTAATGCTCGCCACATGGGACTGCGACCTGCACACCCTTACGCTTCGCGAAATGCACCGTTTCGCCAATTGTCTGCAAAAACAGGACGGTTTTGTTACCTGGGATATCGACGCCCTGGAAGCAGAGATCCGCACCGGACTTCACAACGTCTGCGAAGACGGTATTCGCATCGACAGTATCGGCATTGATACCTGGGGTGTGGATTACGTGCTGCTGGACAGTCACGGCGAACGCGTCGGCCTGCCGGTCTCCTACCGCGACAGCCGCACCGATGGGCTGATGGTGCACGCCATCGCGCAGCTTGGCAAGGAGAACATCTATGGTCGCAGTGGCATCCAGTTTCTGCCGTTTAACACGCTGTATCAGCTACGTGCGCTGGTTGAGCAACAGCCTGAGCTGGTCGAAAAGGTGGCGCATGCGCTGCTGATCCCGGACTACTTAAGCTACCGTCTGACCGGCAATATGAACTGGGAATACACCAACGCCACCACCACGCAGCTGGTCAACATCAACACCGATAACTGGGATGAACATCTGCTGGCCTGGACGGGCGCCTCGCCGTCCTGGTTCGGCGCGCCAACCCATCCGGGCAATGTGATCGGTCACTGGCTTTGCCCGCAGGGGAATGAAATCCCTGTTGTCGCCGTCGCCAGTCACGACACCGCGAGCGCGATCATTGCCTCGCCGCTCGCCGACAAAGATGCGGCCTATCTCTCTTCCGGCACCTGGTCGCTGATGGGCTTCGAGAGCAAAACCCCGTACACCAGCGATGCCGCGATGGCGGCGAACATCACCAACGAAGGCGGTGCCGAAGGCCGCTACCGGGTGCTGAAGAACATCATGGGGCTGTGGCTGCTCCAGCGGGTGCTGAAAGAGCAGAACATCACCGACCTGCCCGCGCTTATCGCGGAAACCGAAACGCTGAAGGCCTGCACCTTCCTGATCAACCCGAACGACGATCGCTTTATCAACCCGGTGCACATGAGCGCCGAAATCCAGGCCGCCTGTTTTGAAGCGGGGCAGCCGGTACCTTCCCGCCCCGCCGAGCTGGCACGCTGCATTTTTGACAGCCTCGCCCTGCTGTATGCCGACATCCTGAGCGAGCTGGCTGACCTTCGCGGCAAACCGTTCACACAACTGCATATCGTGGGCGGCGGCTGCCAGAACCAGCTGCTGAACCAGCTCTGCGCGGATGCCTGCGGCATTACCGTGGTGGCAGGTCCGATTGAAGCCTCCACGCTCGGCAATATCGGCATTCAGCTGATGACCCTGGACGAACTTTCAAACGTCGACGATTTCCGTTCGGTGGTGACGGCGAATAACAGCCTGACCACCTTCACCCCCCATCCCTGCCATGAAATTGCCCGCTACCGGGCGCAGTTTCAGCAAAAACGACTGACTAAGGAGCTTTGCGCATGACCACTCAACTTGAACAAGCCTGGGACCTGGCTAAACAGCGTTTCGCCGCCGTCGGCGTGGATGTCGAAGAGGCGCTGCGCCAGCTCGACCGTCTGCCCGTCTCCATGCACTGCTGGCAGGGTGATGACGTCGCCGGTTTCGAGAACCCGGGCGGTTCCCTGACGGGGGGTATTCAGGCCACGGGTAACTACCCGGGCAAAGCGCGCAACGCCACCGAACTGCGTGCGGATCTGGAACTGGCGCTGAGCCTGATCCCCGGGCCAAAGCGCCTGAACCTGCACGCCATTTATCTCGAATCCGACGAGCCGGTCGCGCGTAACGAAATCAAACCGGAACACTTTAAGAACTGGGTGGAGTGGGCGAAGGCCAACCGGCTGGGTCTGGATTTTAACCCGTCCTGCTTCTCGCACCCGCTGAGCGCGGACGGGTTTACCCTTGCGCACGCCAACGACGAAATCCGCCAGTTCTGGATCGACCATGTCAAAGCCAGCCGCCGGGTCTCGGCGTATTTCGGCGAGCAGCTTGGCACGCCATCGGTAATGAATATCTGGATCCCGGACGGCATGAAAGACATCACCGTAGACCGACTGGCCCCGCGTCAGCGTCTGCTGGCCGCGCTGGATGAAGCTATCAGCGAAAAACTGGACCCGGCGCACCACATCGACGCCGTCGAGAGCAAGCTGTTCGGCATTGGCGCAGAGAGCTACACCGTGGGCTCAAACGAGTTCTACATGGGTTACGCCACCAGCCGCCAGACCGCGCTGTGCCTGGATGCCGGCCACTTCCACCCAACCGAGGTGATCTCCGACAAAATCTCCGCCGCCATGCTCTACGTGCCGCGCCTGCTGCTGCACGTCAGCCGCCCGGTGCGCTGGGACAGCGACCACGTGGTGCTGCTGGATGACGAAACCCAGGCCATTGCCAGCGAAATCATCCGCCACGACCTCTTTGACCGCGTACACATTGGCCTCGACTTCTTCGACGCCTCCATCAACCGCATCGCGGCGTGGGTTATCGGCACCCGCAACATGAAGAAAGCCCTGCTGCGCGCGCTGCTGGAGCCTGTCGCCGCCCTGAAACAGCTGGAAGAAAACGGCGACTACACCGCGCGCCTGGCGCTGCTGGAAGAGCAGAAATCCCTGCCGTGGCAGGCGGTGTGGGAGATGTACTGCCAGCGTCACGATGCGCCTGCGGGCAGCCAGTGGCTGGACAACGTGCGGGCATATGAGGAAGACGTGTTGAGTCAGCGCGGGTAACTGCCCCCTCACCCCTGCCCTCTCCCCAAAGGGGAGAGGGAGCAAACCATCCCCTCTCCCCTTTGGGGAGAGGGTTAGGGTGAGGGGTTCAACCTCACCGCGATAACTGGAAATGAAAACTATGCAGACCATCACCACTTCCTGGTTCGTCCAGGGCATGATCAAAGCCACCTCTGACGCCTGGCTCAAAGGCTGGGATGAGCGCAACGGCGGCAACCTAACGCTACGCCTGGACGACGCGGATATCGAGCCATTTGCCGCCGATTTCCACCAGAAGCCGCGCTATATCGCCCTGAGCCAGCCGATGCCGCTGCTCGCCAACACGCCGTTTATCGTCACCGGTTCCGGGAAGTTCTTCCGCAACGTCCAGCTCGATCCGCAGGCCAACCTTGGCGTGGTGAAAGTGGACAGCGACGGCGCGGGCTACCACATTCTGTGGGGGCTAACGGACGACGCGGTGCCTACCTCTGAACTGCCGGCGCACTTCCTCTCCCACTGCGAGCGCATCAAGGCGACCAATGGCAAGGACCGCGTGATCATGCACTGCCACGCCACCAACCTGATCGCCCTGACCTACGTGCTGGAAAATAATTCTGATTTCTTCACTCGCAAACTGTGGGAAGGCAGTACCGAGTGTCTGGTGGTGTTCCCGGACGGCGTCGGCATTCTGCCGTGGATGGTGCCGGGCACCGACGAAATCGGTCAGGCAACCGCAGCGGACATGCAGAAGCACTCACTGGTGCTGTGGCCGTTCCACGGCGTCTTCGGCAGCGGCCCGACGCTGGATGAAACCTTCGGCCTGATCGACACCGCCGAGAAATCCGCGGAAGTGCTGGTGAAGGTCTATTCCATGGGCGGCATGAAGCAGACCATCACCCGGGAAGAGCTGATCGCCCTGGGCAAACGCTTTGGCGTCACCCCCATGCAGTCGGCGTTAGATCTGTACCAATAACAACATCGCGCCCCGCTCATTGAGACGGGGCGAAAACCACCTGCAATCCCTACAACTAACTCAAGTCAGTGGAGTAAAAGCAATGAAAATAAAAGCAAGCTTGATCCTCACCGTTGCCGCTCTGGCGTTGTCCGGTTCCGCTTTAGCAGAAGTGAAAATCGCCCTGGTGGCGAAGTCCTTAGGAAATGGATTCTTCGAGGCAGCGAACGTCGGCGCGCAGGAGGCGGCCAAAGAGTTAGGCGATGTAAAAGTGATTTATACCGGCCCGACTACCACCACGGCGGAAGCGCAGATCGAGGTGCTGAACGGGTTGATCGCCCAGGGCGTGGATGCGATCGCGATTTCCGCGAACGATCCGGACGCCGTCGTGCCGGTGCTGAAAAAAGCGATGCAGCGCGGCATTAAGGTTGTGTCGTGGGACTCCGGGGTGGCGAAAGCCGGACGCCAGATCCACCTCAACCCGTCCAATAATGCCCTGATTGGCGAAACCAACGTGAAGCTCGCCGCCGACGCGCTGAAAGCGCTGAACGTGGAGAAGGGCGACGTGGCGGTGCTGAGCGCCACGCCAACCTCCACCAACCAGAATACATGGATTGCGGAGATGAAAAAGGTGCTGCCGAAGTACCCGTCCGTCAATCTGGTGACCGTGGCCTACGGAGACGATCTCTCTGACAAAAGCTACCGCGAAGCGGTCGGCTTGCTGAAAACCTACCCCGAACTGAAAGTGATTGTTTCGCCATCGTCCGTGGGCATTGTGGCCGCTGCGCAGGCGGTGAAGGACCAGGGCAAGATTGGCAAAGTGTACGTCACCGGTTTAGGCCTGCCGTCCGAGATGGCGGGCGCGGTGAAGTCCGGCGCGAGCAAGAGCTTTGCCATCTGGAACCCGATCGACCTCGGCTATGCGGCAACCTACCTGGCGGATGACCTGGTGAAAGGCACGGCCACGAAAGGCGAGGCCAGCATGGGCAGACTGGGCAAAGTGAAGCTGGATGCTGACGGCAACGGCGCGATGGCCGAGCCGTTCGTCTACGATGCCAGCAATATTGATAAGTTCTCGAAAATCTTTTGATGCAATTTGTAGGCCGGATAAGCGTAGCGCCATCCGGCAAAAGGCGGGTGGCGCTGCCGCTTACCCGCCCTACAAATTCCTCTGTCCAGGAGAACTATCATGACCCCATTGCTACAGCTTTCTGGCATCACCAAGGTGTTCCCCGGCGTGCGTGCTCTTGAGAACGTGCAGCTTGCGCTGTGGCCCGGCAAAGTGACGGCGCTTATCGGCGAAAACGGCGCGGGCAAGTCGACGCTGGTCAAAGTGATGACCGGCATTTACCAGCCCGACGAGGGCGAAATTCTCTATAAAGCGATCCCCGTTCATCTCCCGACGCCGGAGTCGGCGCATAAAATGGGCATCACCGCCATTCACCAGGAAACCGTGCTGTTTGATGAACTCTCGGTCACCGAGAATATTTTTGTCGGTCAGTACCTTCACAAAGGCTTCCTGAAAAAGCTCGACTGGCCGGAAATGCACCGCCGGGCGCAGGCGATCCTCACGCGGCTGGAAGTGCAAATCGACCCGCGCGCGACGCTGAAAACCCTGAGCATCGCCCAGCGTCACATGGTGGCGATTGCCCGCGCGCTGTCGTTTGAGGCGCAGGTGGTGATCCTCGATGAACCGACGGCGGCGCTGTCGCAGCATGAAATCCTCGAGTTTTACCAGATTGTGGAGCGCTTAAAGCAGGAGGGCAAAGCCATCCTGTTTATTTCCCACAAGTTCGACGAGATTTTTGAGCTGGCCGATCACTACACTATTTTGCGCGACGGCGCGTTCGTCGGTGCAGGTGCAATAAATGAGATCACCGAGGAGCGCATGGTGTCGATGATGGTCGGGCGCGCCATTACCCAAACTTTCCCTAACATCGACTGCGAAAAAGGCGAGACGGTGCTGGAGGTGAAAAACCTCTGCCATCCGACCGAGTTTGCGCATATCTCGTTCTCCCTGCGTAAAGGGGAAATCCTCGGCTTTTACGGGCTGGTGGGGGCCGGGCGTACCGAGCTGATGCAGGCGCTTTCCGGCGTCACGCGGCCATCGTCCGGGAAAATTATCCTCAACGGACAGCCCCGGCGCTTCCGCCAGCCTGCGGATGCGATCAAAGCCGGTATCGTCTGCGTGCCGGAAGAAAGACAGAAACAGGGGGCGATTATCGCCCTGCCGATTGCCCAGAACATCAGCCTGCCTCAGCTCAGCAAGCTCAATCCGAACGGTGTGCTGCATGACGACCGTGAATGGAAGCTGGCGGACGAGTACGCCAAACGCCTGCAAGTGAAAGCCTTCAGTTGGAAGCAGGCGGTGGAGACCCTCTCTGGCGGCAACCAGCAAAAGGTCGTGATCGGCAAATGGCTGGCGACGCACCCTGACGTGATTATCCTCGATGAGCCGACAAAAGGCATCGATATCGGCTCAAAAGCAGCCGTGCATCAGTTTATGTCCGAGCTGGTCAGTCAGGGGCTGGCGGTAATTATGGTCTCGTCCGAACTGCCGGAAGTGATGGGCATGGCGGATCGCATTATCGTCATGCACGAGGGGCTGATGGTGGCCGAGTACCAGGCGGGAGACGCGACGGCGGAAACCATCGTCAGCGCCGCCAGCGGTGCAAAACAGGAGGCGGCATAATGCTTAGCTCACTCTTAAAACACCGCGAAGCCCTGCTGGGCGCGGTGATTATCCTGATGATCGTCGCCATTGGTAGCCGCGTGCCATCGTTTATCGCGCCGGGCAACCTGGTGGAGATGTTTAACGACACCGCCATTCTGATCGTCCTCGCGCTCGGGCAGATGATGGTGCTTCTCACGAAAGGCATCGACCTGTCGATGGCGGCCAATCTGGCCCTGACCGGGATGATTGTCGCCCTGATTAATTTCCATTACCCGGACGTGCCCGTCTGGGCGCTGCTGATCCTTGCCAGCGTGCTTGGGCTGCTGATGGGCGCGATAAACGGCCTGCTGGTGTGGAAGCTGGGCATTCCGGCGATTGTGGTAACGCTCGGTACTATGAGCATCTACCGTGGAATGATCTTTTTGCTCTCCGGCGGCGGCTGGGTGAACTCAAACCAGATGGGTACAGATTTCCTCGGCCTGCCACGTGCGTCAGTGCTGGGCTTGCCGGTGCTGAGCTGGTGCGCCATCGCCGCGCTGCTGCTGGTGGGCTACTTCCTGCGCTACAGCCGCACCGGACGAGCGCTCTACACCGCAGGCGGTAATGCCACGGCAGCGTACTACACCGGGATCAACGCCGGAAAAATGCAGTTCATTAGTTTCTGCCTTTCCGGTCTGCTGGCCGGGTTCTGCGGCTACCTGTGGATATCGCGCTTTGCCGTTGCGTATGTTGACGTCGCTAACGGTTTTGAATTGCAGGTGGTGGCAGCCTGTGTGATTGGGGGGATCAGCACCATGGGCGGCACCGGGCGCGTGCTCGGCTGTCTGTTTGGCGCACTGTTCCTCGGGGTGATTAACAACGCCCTGCCGGTGATCGGCGTCTCCCCGTTCTGGCAGATGGCGATTTCCGGCACGGTAATTGTGATAGCGGTGCTGCTGAACGAGCGCGGCAATAAACGTAAAGGCCGATTGATACTGCGCGATGCGGCGCTGGCACGTCAGAAACTGGCGGTGAAATCATGAGCAAAATGATGACATCTGAAGCAATCAAACCCACTTCTGCGCCGGGCTTCTTCCAGCGTCTGCTGTGCTGGGAGGGCTTCCTGCTGGCGGTGACGCTGGCGGTGTTTGTGGTGAACGCGCTCGCCTCACCCTACTTCCTCAATATCTGGAACCTCTCCGACGCGACGTTCAACTTCACCGAAAAAGCGATCATCGTGTTGCCGATGGCGATGCTGATTATCGCCAGGGAAATTGACCTGTCGGTAGCCTCCACCATCGCGCTCAGCTCCACGGTGATGGGCTTTTGCGCTGCGGCGGGCGTCGATACGCCGCTGCTGGTCTGCGTCGGATTAGGCGTCGGGCTACTGTGCGGGCTGTTCAACGGCATTCTGGTGACGCGCTTTAACCTGTCGTCCATCGTCATCACCATCGGCACCATGAGCCTGTACCGCGGGATCACCTACATCCTGCTCGGGGACCAGGCGCTGAACAGCTACCCGGAGAGCTTCGCCTGGTTCGGCCAGGGCTACGTCTGGGGCGCGTTGTCGTTTGAGTTTGCGCTGTTTATCGTGCTGGCCGCTCTGTTTGCCTTTGTGCTGCACCGCACGAACTTTGGCCGCCGCACCTACGCCATCGGCAACAACCCGACCGGCGCGTGGTACTCCGGCATCAACGTGAAGCGCCACAACCTGATCCTCTTCGCGCTGGTTGGGCTGATGTCCGGCCTGGCGTCGGTGCTGCTTACCTCGCGTCTGGGCAGCACCCGCCCGACCATCGCGATGGGCTGGGAGCTGGCGGTGGTGACGATGGCGGTGCTCGGCGGCGTCAATATTCTCGGTGGGTCCGGCAGCATGGTGGGCGTGATTATCGCCGCCTTCCTGATGGGGCTGGTGACCTTCGGCCTAAGCCTGCTCAACGTGCCCGGCATTGTGATGTCGGTGATTATCGGCGCGATGCTGATCGTGGTGATTTCGCTGCCGATTATTACCCGCCGGATGATGCTGCGAAGACGGAATTAAATTGCCCCTCACCCCTGCCCTCTCCCCTGAGGGGAGAGGGTGAAAAGCCGCACCAAGCAGTCCCCTCTCCCCTCCGGGGAGAGGGTTAGGGTGAGGGGAACGGATTACCTCAAAAGCATATTAAGGAGAATTATCATGAGCTTTATGTTGGCACTCCCCAAAATCAGCCTGCACGGCGCGGGCGCGATCGGCGATATGGTCAATCTGGTGGCAAACAAACAGTGGGGAAAAGCGCTGATTGTCACCGACGGCCAGTTGGTGAAGCTGGGCCTGCTCGACAGTTTGTTTTCCGCGCTGGACGCCCATCAGATGTCGTATCACCTGTTCGATGAAGTATTCCCGAATCCGACGGAAGCGCTGGTGCAAAAAGGCTATGCGGCATATCAGGATGCAGAGTGTGATTACCTGATTGCCTTTGGCGGCGGCAGCCCGATTGATACCGCCAAGGCAATCAAAATCCTCACCGCCAACCCCGGTCCGTCAACCGATTATTCCGGCGTCGGCAAGGTGAAAAACGCGGGCGTGCCGCTGGTAGCGATCAACACCACCGCAGGCACGGCAGCGGAGATGACCAGCAACGCGGTGATCATCGACGCCGCGCGTCAGGTGAAAGAGGTGATCATCGACCCGAACATCATCCCGGATATCGCCGTGGACGATGCCAGCGTGATGCTCGATATTCCGGCCTCCGTAACCGCCGCAACCGGCATGGACGCGCTAACCCACGCCATTGAAGCTTACGTGTCCGTAGGTGCACACCCGCTGACCGATGCCAACGCGCTGGAAGCCATTCGTCTGATCAACCTCTGGCTGCCGAAAGCGGTCGACGACGGTCACAACCTGGAAGCGCGCGAGCAGATGGCTTTTGGGCAGTATCTGGCGGGCATGGCGTTTAACAGCGCCGGGTTGGGGCTGGTGCATGCTCTGGCGCACCAGCCGGGCGCGACGCACAACCTGCCGCACGGCGTCTGCAACGCCATCCTGCTGCCGATCATCGAAAACTTTAACCGCCCGAACGCGGTCGCCCGATTCGCCCGTGTGGCACAGGCGATGGGCGTTGACACGCGCAGCATGAGCGACGAAGCGGCCAGCATGTCCGCCATTCAGGCGATTCGCGATCTGAGCGCCCGGGTCGGCATTCCGTCCGGATTTAGCCAGCTCGGCGTGACCAAAGCCGATATTGAAGGCTGGCTGGATAAAGCGCTCGCTGACCCGTGCGCGCCGTGCAACCCGCGCACCGCCAGCCGCGATGAGGTCCGCGAGCTGTACCTGGAGGCATTATGATCCGCAAAGCGTTTGTGATGCAGGTAAACCCGGATGCGCACGAGGAGTATGCGCGCCGCCACAACCCGATCTGGCCTGAGCTGGAAGCGGTACTGAAAGCCCACGGCGCGCACCACTACGCCATTTACCTCGACAAAGCCCGCAACCTGCTGTTTGCGACAGTGGAGATTGAATCGGAAGAGCGCTGGAACGCGGTGGCAAACACCGACGTCTGCCAGCGCTGGTGGAAACATATGGCTGACGTTATGCCGTCTAACCCGGACAACAGCCCGGTGAGTGCGGAGCTGAACGAGGTGTTTTACCTGGACTGAGCCATGGCCCGGCATATTGTGTCGGGTCGCGTTATTTAACCGGCCAGTTATAAACAGCGCTATTACCGTTGTCGTCGATTAACTCCCCCTGCACCTGCCCGGAGAAGGGGGCATTGGCGGCAAAGGCGTAGCGCTTCTCCCCGAAGGGGGCAACCATCATGTCGGGTAGTTGTGTCACCGGATACAGCTTTTCGCCTGCCTTAAAGTTAATGCCCGCAAAAGAGACAAAGTAAGGCGAATCATTATGACAAACCAGCACAGAACCCTCGCGATGAAAGGTTAATCGCGCCCACGCGCTTTCTGGATTGTTGAGCGACGCCGGACGCCAGAATATTTTCATCTGTGTATTCATCGTCAGCACCATGCTTTGTTGTTGTGTGGCAACACTTCCGGTAGGCGGGATTTCATAGATGTTCAGCCAGAATGCCGATTCCCGGTCAGTGGGCATACGCGCTTTGTTGTGCATGATACGTAGCCCTTGTACGCCCTTAGGCTCCAGACGAAACAACGGCGGCACCGCAACAAACGGCGTTTTAACACTTCCCGGTTCGCGATTGATATCGCCATCATCCACCCAGGTTTGCACGACTACCGGCCACGGATTGGTATTCACCAGCATCAGACTCTGTTGCGCTTCGCCTTCATGAAAAATCACACGCGTTGCGGAGGCAATAATGCCCGCTGCGCAGGGCCAGGACACAAGCATCCATAGCAATAACAGAGAAATACGCATCATTGCACTTTCACCCAAACATACGCCCTGGCATCTACCTTACCGGCAGCGATCGCCTCGTCAGGTAAACGCACCAGTGAAGCATTAAAGTTAATCAGGTAGTCCTGGGTATTCCCTGATCCTGCAATTCGGGTTGCCCCTACATTGACGGGATACCAGCCACCGCTATTGCCCGTTGCGCAACTGGTGGTCATACAGCGATCCCAACCGAGGAACTGGCGAACTATACCGTCGCTGGCATTAGCAATCTGTATCCCCACTCCCCTTGCCATACCGGTTTGTCCGTAATTCTCGGAAAGGAGATGGCTCACCCCGCCGCTGCTGTTGACCAGCCCAAGAGTTTGCGCGGCGAGAAAGCTTTCGTAAGGCACCTGTAACCCCAGCGCCGTCTGGTTTTGCGCCACACCGCCGACGGCTGTATTTTCACAACGAACCGTCACGCTGAAATTGGCTTGCGCCGCTTTGCCGCTTTCCAGCTCAGTTCGCGAAATAGAAGGGAACACGACCACAGGCGTGACGTTTTTCGCCACGCACGTAGCGATGGTGGTCAGCGTTGAGACAGGTGCCGTTCCCATGTTTAACGCCATCCAGTTATCGTAACCCCACCCGGTGTAACTGGTTGCCGAGTCTCCGGAATCACAGTAAGCATCGTTATTTTTACTGCCCGGCGAACAAAAACTGACGTAGCCATTGGGCTGATTACAGCTATAGCTGCCGCTACTCACCGGAGCGCCACACCAGGTTCCGGCTCCCGTGTTGGTGGGAACATCTGCGCTGAGACGAATCGCCTCGGCGCGAATGGGGCTAAAATCCTTGACCCGAATATAAATTTTTTTGCCATCGTCTGAGACCGCGTAACGGGTCATCGGTATCCGTTGATAATTTCGGGTAAACACAGTGCCTGAGTTAAGGTGCGTTAAACGCACCCCGACTTTTTTAAATAAGGTGCCGTAAACATTCGGATTACCGCTTGCCTGCCCCAAATCCCAGTAGCCGCCGTAACGGTCATCTCCGTTAGTGGCAATGATTTCGAAGATGTTATTTTTATCGCTAATATCGCAGACCCACAAAATATTATCGGGGCTGCTATAGAGCGGATTATCAGAGAAGCGCACCACGCTACTAGCCAAAACTGTACCTTCCGGCTGAACGTCAATGCTGCTGACATTGATACGCCCCAGCGCAAGCCCTGTCCCCATTCCGTCCTCTTCGGTGTGCTCGAATTTTGGCCCTTTTTCGCACTGGGCAAACGCCGCCACGCTCATCAGGCAAAATGCCGCGACGACAAAACGTAGTCTGTTCATGATTTCCTCCCTGGTGGGCTTAACGGCAAGGCAACGTTAATACCCGTAACGGTTCCGACGGCTGCGTATTTTGCCAGGCTATCCGACAGCTTTCCTGCTGGGCCTCCCCCCACTTAATCCGCAATATGCCTTTCTCGTCGCTGGCGCGAAAATAAAGCTGACTCGCCTGCCCCATCATGCCAATGCTGTTGTCATACTCATCGTAAACGGCGGCCCCCATCGGGATAACCTCACCTTTCAGCCTCTGCGCAGTGATCAACATGGCCTGTCCCTGAAGCGTGGTGTAGCGCAGGCGAACCATCGCCCCGGCGAATGGCGCAACACGCTGAACCGATGTCTGGAGTTCCACATCGTCGGCCATGTCTTGCGGGTCCAGGCTGACAGTATTGAACTGATAAGGCACCAACGATGGTGCAAGCGCATAGCCAAACGCGTTCACCTTTGCCCCTTGCCCGCCGGATATCCGTGCGCCATCCGCACCGGGTGCTTCAATCAATGCGAAGGTGTCACCAAGATACGGTCCCGGCGTGATACCTCCACGATGCAATACCAGTGCCCCCTGTAACGATGCCGACGCCTGCCAGTAATCGCTGGAGGAAGACCACGACGCGCCGCCGCTGGCCCAAGGGAAATTCTTCTGAAAATTTGCTCCCCAGACGGACTGCTCCCCGCGATCGTTTGTGGCGTAGTTGAGGCTGTAGCTCAGCGGATCGCGCTCACCCATCACCCCGCTAAGCGTCGACTGATAATCTCCGCCGTCATCATCACTATGGTTAGCGCTAATCGAAAGCATTGGCGAGTAGCGACTCTGCCCAAGCGGAATAGAAAACGATAATGACCACAGCGTTTGCGTTTTTGCCTGCCAGGCGTCGCTCCAGTCGACGGCGTTCCCCATGCCGTTTTGTGAAGATGGGGTGATTCGTCGGGTGCGCGCCGCCGTAAGGTTCACCGATATGCCGTAGGCAAATGCCTTACTCCAGCTGGCCTGAAGCTGCTTATCGCGGCTTTTCTGGTCGCGATAGTCCTGTGAAGAGAAGGAAAGATTAATATTACCCAACCAGTCCAGCGCCTGGCTGGCCGAAAGCTCAACCCTGGAGCGCTGCCGCCAGGTGGAGGATTGCCACTCCTCATTATGCGCAGCGCGTGAACCGAGCACATCGTACAGCTCAGCATAGCCGCCTGTAGAGTAGCGGTAGCCCGCCAACGCAACCGACGTCCCCGTCTGTGGAAAATGTTTACTGTAGTTGAGCCTGGACATCCAGCCGGTTTGGTAATCGTCGCTGTTCAGCCGTGCGCGCGAGAAAGTGCTGTCCATCCCCCATGCGCCCAGCGTGGAACTGTAAACGCCGCCGAGCATAAACGCCTGATAGCCGTTTGCCAGTTGATTGCCCGCATTGATAGTGAGCGCATTCGTTACCCCGTGCTGCCAGACAATTTCACTGAATTCGTCATTGTTGCCCACGTCCCGCACGCGCCCCACTGTCGCACTGTATTCCGAAAACCCCGCGCGCATGGATTCCGCCAGCGCGGAAAAGGGTACGTTAAACGTACTTTCACTCCCATCCGCTTCCGTGACAATGACGTTCAGATCGCCTGCGTAATTAGTGGGATAAAGATCGTCAATCGCAAACGCACCGGGCGCGACCGTGGTTTCATAGAGCGTGTTGTTGCCCTGGCGAATGGTTACTTTGGCGTTGGTTCGCGCAATCCCACGCACCACTGGCGCGTAGCCGCGCTGAGATTCCGGACGCATTCGGGTATCGGAGGTGAGCTGCACGCCGCGAAAGCTGATCCCGGAAAAAAATCTGCCGTCGGTGTAGCCTTCGCCAATCATCATTTCACTGCGCAGCGGCACAATCGCTCGCTGGACATAGCGCCGCGTTGTTGTCCAATGGCTGCCCAGATCGCTGTCATAGTTGAGCGCAGACTGCTGACGATAGCGCCACAGTCCCAGATTTAACCCGCCATTCAGGTTCAGGTAAGTGGAGTCTGTCGTGCCACCGCCATCCTGCTTTTGCGTGACGTGGTACTGGTTAGCCATGTAGTTGAGAAAGAGCATACTTTCTCCGGACTCCAGGCTCTCTTCACGTATTCCTCCTCGCGGCAGTTTATCCAGCAGGGTTTGTGGTACCGAAAAATCAACACGCATTTGCGACATCACGCTGCTCACCGTGATGCCGGAAAAAAGCGCATTGTCCGGACGATAGCAGCCTTCTCCAGGCTCTTCCGGCAACGATTTCAGCCCAATCTTTTTTAAGGTACCCCAGCTAAAACACGGCATTACGCGATGTTCCACGGCTGTAAATACGATGTCATCCCTCGCGGCCAGCGTACCGTTAACATATAGATCCAGTGTATAACTGCCGGGCTTGATCATTGAATCCTGGTTTAACTGTTCAATATCAACCTTATTCAGGCCAGACCCGCGAAGTAGCGACGCGTCAAAGACATACGCTTCTTGCGCTTGCACGAAAGAGGCGCTGATTAACGTCAGCGTCGAGACAAACAGACAACACCGGGGATACGCGCGATGTCGGAGCATAAAACCCTCCCTGCCCACTCTTTCCATGTCGACTTCTAGCGAGGCAGCGTGAAGGTGTGGCTCACCGCCGTGCCATAATCATTCATGGCGTAAACCGTGACAGATGTGGCCACCGGATCGGTTAAAACCCAGCGTGTGTCGCCAAATGGTGGAATCATCACCGATTGGCCAACCGCCGTAGATTTCTCACCTCGGGTTAACAGCGCGTTGCGCAGTGAAATATGCCATGGCGTAGGGTTTTGTAACGTCAGCATATTTCCTTTACGCTGCACCTGAAGTTGCGTCAGAGCCTGACTGGCGTCGCCGCGCAGACCGGGCGGGCGATAAAATACTTTGAGCCGGCTTTTTACAATCAATGCCAGGCGATTCTGTGCAAGATCGGACGATTTAATGGCGGGATATTGCAAATAATTAAACCAGAACACGGACTCGCGATCCTGTGGGATCTGTTGGGTCTGCCCTGTAAATTTTAGCCGCAGCGCATGACCATTCAGCGCATTAATCCGAAATATTTGTGGCGTGACGATAAAAGGTGCATCCGCTGTGTCTGGCGTTGAATCTGGGTTATTTTTATCCAGCCACACCTGCACCAGCATCGGTGTATCACCATTGTTAGAAAATTCTACAACCTTATCTTTTGCATCAGCAGAATAAATTATTCTATTACCTTTAAGAATAACACTGGAAGATGCTATGTTCGATATAAAAACAGAAGACAAAAATGCCATTACAGCAATAAAACAGCATTTATTAGTGTACAGCATATACACCTCCCTAATTAATAGGGAATAAATGGCGCTACGTTAAGTAGCGCCTAAAAGAGTTACAAATAGGTAATTGCGAACTGTGCTTGCGCTTCTACTGCTCCGGCCGTAGCCCCGCCAGCAGAAGAGTAGTAACGTGCAGCCATATCAAAAGAGACAGAGTCTGGACCGCTCGTTCCACCTACCGTCTGCATAGACGTTTTTGCTATGCCGCTGGTGAAGTCCAGCTCGGTCGTGCCTTCAAGTAGCTGAATAGCAACGTTCGTCGCCGGGCTTGCCGCCGCGATATTTTTTAGGTTGTTACCGTCCAGATAATTACTGACAAAACGTACGCCTGCCGAAGATGACGACGTCGCAGTAACATCGCAGCCGCTCAACGTCACAGTGAAAGGCGTTTGCCCTGCGCTGGACCCCGCGGCCGTCAGCTCGCTTTTACTGACGGCAGGCAACAGGACAACCGGATAAGAATCGGTGCCATTAATTTTTATGGTACAGGTTTGATCGGTAACTTCTCCTAAAAAACGTACGGTATTATTTGCATAGACAGCGCCACTTACTCCGACAGATACAATAAATGCTACCAGCACTCTTTTTTTCATTTTTATTGTCTCCTTTACATGCCCTTATCGTTATAAGAGCCAATGCGCGAATAATGATTATTTCTTAGAACAAACATACCCCTATAAAAATTATGTGTAAATATATTTCAGAGGTTAACAAATCATAAAAATAAGCAGCCCTGCGAAAAAACAAGGTAATCACACATAAATTCCATGAATAACAAAAATAGGTTAACAGGATAAAGTATCGCCATTAAACGTGACGTCTCCCACCTAACCCAATGAATTCTCGCATAAACGAACAATTAGTCTTTCATATTTATTTATAATCCAAATGATTAAATATTCTAAAAACTGTATTAAACTTAAATTAAAGTACAAAGAACAATTCACGCCATAAATGATTTAATTGTCGAATATATTTAATATGGATATTTTGTTTTATGATCTTAGTCTCATTTTATCGCCCCGCTGTCGTCTTACCGGCAGCGGGTTTGCCGCTGTTTAGCTTTGTTCCGCCACCAGCAGCGCGTGCGTATCTGGCTCCAGCGCCTTAAAGATATGCGGCTGGTCAGCGGGATAGCAAATGTAATCCCCCGGGCCGAGCTCTTCCGCCGCGTCGATCAGGCCGACCATCGCCCGCCCCTGGGTCACGATAATATGCTCAACCGACCCTGGCGGATGCGGCTGGGAAATACGGTCTGCCCCCGGCTGAGTCAGCAGCAGGTAGATATCACGACGCGCCCCCGGCGGACACGCCGCGAGCAAAATCGCCTCGTAGTTCGCCTGCCCGGCGACAACTTTTGTGCCCTCGCCGCGGCGGATCACCTGCGTGACGGGCTGCTGTGGCTCCAGTAACCGGGCAAACGGAATATCCAGCGCCACGCAAAGCGACCAGAGCGTTTCCAGGCTAGGGTTGCCGTTGCCAGACTCCAGTTGTGAAAGCGTGGATTTGGCGATCCCGGCACGGCGGGCGATCTCCGCCAGCGAAAGTCCGGTTCGCAGGCGTTCTCGCACCAGGCTTCTGGCGATTACGCTGATTGGCTGCGTCATAATAACGGCCTCATTCTCTCTATAACGAACGAATCGTTCGCCTTGTAAAACGTTTTTGATGCGTTCATTATAATGGAAATACGTTCGATATGGCTAAAATGGTATGAAGAATCACCTCTCTTGCCTGAAAGGCGACACGATAAAAGCGATCGTCCTGGTCTGCCTCGCGGTGGGCGTGGTCGGCATGTCTTATGGCTCACTGGCGATGGCCTACGGTTTCCCGCTGTGGGTGCCGTTTGTTCTCTCCCTCACGGTGCTGGCAGGCGCATCCGAGTTTATGTTTATCGGCATCGTGGCGAGCGGCGGCAATCCGCTGGCGGCGGCCGCAGCCGGTTTACTGGTAAACGCGCGCCATGTGCCGTTCGGCGTGACGGTGCGTGACCTGGTGGGCAAGCGCGGCCTGAGCTTTCTGGGCTGCCATATCATGAACGATGAAAGCGTGGTGTTTGGCCTGTCGCAAAAAACCGCCGAGCAGCGTAAAGCGGCCTACTGGCTGTGCGGGTTAGGCGTGGCAATCATCTGGCCGCTGGGCGCGGTGCTGGGGGCGATGGTCGGCAAGCTACTGCCAGACCCGGAAACCATCGGGCTGGACGCGGTGTTCCCGGCGATCCTGCTGGCGTTAGTGGTGCCGGCATTTAAAAACCGTACCACGCTGATCCGCGCCTGTAGCGGCGCGGTGTTGTCGCTGGCCGCCGTACCGTTTGCGCCGGTTGGCCTGCCGGTGCTGCTCTCTTTGCTCGGCCTTGCCGCGAGGAAAAAATAATGGAAAACATGACGGTCTTTATTCTCGGCATCGCCATTCTTTCTGCCGGAACCTATCTGATGCGTCTCGGCGGGGCAAAACTCGGCAGCCGGCTGGCGCTTTCTGAACGGTCGCAGGCGCTGCTTTCAGATGCGGCTACCGTTTTGTTGTTCTCCGTCGCGCTGGCGACAACGTTTTATGAAGGGGACCATTTTGCCGGGATGGCGCGCGTGCTGGGGGTGGGGTTCGCGGTGTTTTTGGCCTGGCGCAAAATGCCGTTAATTGTGGTGATCGTCGCGGCGGCGGTGGTGACGGCGCTGCTGCGTCTGGCGGGCATAAACTAAAAAAGCGCCCCAGGGGCGCTCTTTCGACGGTACTGCGAAATTATTTGTTCAGTTCAGCGGTCATGTGTACGCGGTTACCGGTGAATGCCTGAGTAATTTTGTAGGATGACGCGCCCGCTTCCTGAGCCTGTGCGGCGATTTTAGCTTCTGCACCGTCCAGCGTAGAGGCGGATGCGGTCACAGTCTGCGCAGCGAAAGAACCGAAAGATGTAGCCAGAGCGATTACTGCGACAAAAGTTTTGATGCTTTTCATGAGATAAACCCTTTCGTTAAGTTGTTTAGATAAGGCACCGTGCCTTGATGAGATAAATACTAGACCTCATCATGAACAACTAAAAGCGGAAGGATTTGCTATACTCATTCAAAATTACTGATTAACAATTAATCGCTGCGGATGGGTGTAAATTGTCGCCCTGCCTGGCTTGCAGAACCCCACCAGCGTCAGGTTGCAGCGCTCCGCCACTTCAACCGCCAGCGTGGTTGCCGCTGACACCGCAAACAAAATTTCCACGCCGCACATGGCGGATTTTTGCACCATCTCGTAGCTGGCGCGGCTGGAAACGAGCGCGGCCCCTTGCTGCCAGACGTTGTTTTCCCGAGCGCGACGGCCCAGCAGCTTATCCAGCGCGACGTGGCGGCCAACATCTTCATGCCCGCCTGCAATGCTCCCCGACGGCAATACCCACGCCGCCGCATGCGTACAACCGCTGAGCTGGCCGATGGGCTGAACGTCATTCAGGTGCACAAGCGCCCGATCAAGATGCGCCAGATTGAACGTCTGGGTGAACGGCAGCGGGATAATGGGTTTGCCGATATCGTTAAGCTGTTCAACACCGCACACGCCGCAGCCGGTACGTCCGGCCAGCGCCCGGCGGCGCTCTTTCAGCCCCATAAAGCGGCGGCTGGAGAGTTCGATTTGCACTTCGAGACCGTTACAGGCCGGTACGACGTCCATGCCGTAGATCTCCTGCGGATGCGCAATGATGCCTTCCGAGAGGGAGAAACCGATGGCGAACAGCTCGAGATCTTTCGGCGAGGCCATCATCACCACATGCGAAATCCCGTTGTAAACAAGGGCAACGGGGACCTCTTCCGCCAGAAAATCCGGCGTGGCATGTGAAATGTGAGGCGGTCTGTGTACCGACAGTTCCACAATGCCCGCAGGCAGTGGCGACGCGTGGGTAGCACGGTTTTGTTTAAACACGACGGTATTCCTGAACAACCACGGAAGTGAGCCTGCTATTGCACCACAAACAGCGGACCTTACGCATAGTATGGATCAACTTTTCAGCATCCATTCTCCTACTCAATTCGGAGGGGTGCAACCGGTCATCTGCTACACACCCTTAACATCCGCAGAGAGAAATGTGATTGATATCACACTTTATAATCAATGCCGTGATAATACGTTCACTTTGTTTTAACGCCGTTGGAACAGGCGTACCGACATTGTGGTATTCTGGGCTTATCCCTCGGAGAAATGAGGGATTAACGCAAATTTTTCTCCTTTGCGGTTAATTCTCAACCGCAAAGTAAAACTACATAGCAATGTCGTAATGAACCAAGGAGTGACCCATGCAGGTCAGCAGAAGGCAGTTCTTTAAGATCTGCGCTGGCGGTATGGCAGGCACCACGGCGGCGGCACTGGGCTTTGCGCCCGGTGTAGCGCTGGCGGAAACTCGGCAGTATAAACTGCTGCGCACCCGCGAAACCCGTAACACCTGTACGTACTGCTCCGTCGGCTGTGGGCTGTTAATGTATAGCCTCGGCGACGGTGCGAAAAACGCCAAAGCATCTATTTTCCACATCGAAGGCGATCCGGATCATCCGGTCAACCGTGGTGCGCTGTGTCCGAAAGGGGCCGGTCTGGTAGATTTTATCCACTCCGAAAGCCGCCTGAAGTTTCCTGAGTACCGCGCTCCCGGCTCTGACAAATGGCAACAAATCAGCTGGGAAGAGGCGTTCGATCGCATCGCTAAGCTGATGAAAGAAGACCGCGATGCCAACTTTATTGCGAAGAATGCCGAAGGCACCACCGTTAACCGCTGGCTCTCCACCGGCATGCTGTGTGCTTCAGCGTCCAGTAACGAAACCGGCTATTTAACCCAGAAATTTACGCGCGCACTCGGTATGCTCGCGGTCGACAACCAGGCGCGTGTCTGACACGGACCAACGGTAGCAAGTCTTGCTCCAACATTTGGTCGCGGTGCGATGACCAACCACTGGGTCGACATCAAGAACGCCAACCTTATTGTGGTGATGGGCGGTAACGCCGCTGAAGCGCACCCTGTCGGGTTCCGCTGGGCGATGGAAGCCAAAATCCACAACGGCGCGAAGCTGATTGTGATCGATCCCCGCTTTACGCGTACAGCGTCAGTGGCGGATTTCTACACCCCTATTCGTTCAGGTACTGACATCACTTTCCTGTCAGGCGTATTGCTGTACCTGATGACCAACGAAAAATATAACCGCGAGTACACCGAAGCCTATACCAACGCCAGCCTGATCGTGCGTGAGGATTACCACTTCGAAGATGGCCTGTTCAGCGGTTATGACGCCGAAAAACGCAGGTACGACAAAACCAGCTGGAACTACGAGCTGGACGAAAACGGCTTTGCGAAGCGCGACACCACCCTGCAACACCCGCGCTGCGTGTGGAACCTGCTGAAAGAGCACGTGTCCCGCTATACGCCAGAGGTTGTCGAAAACATCTGTGGGACGCCGAAGGCGGACTTCCTGAAGGTGTGCGAGTTGATTGCGGAAACCAGCGCGAAAGATAAAACCGCGTCGTTCCTGTATGCACTCGGCTGGACGCAGCACTCCATCGGCGCGCAGAACATCCGCACCATGGCGATGGTTCAGTTGCTGCTCGGCAACATGGGGATGGCAGGCGGCGGCGTTAACGCCCTGCGCGGTCACTCCAACATTCAGGGTCTGACCGACCTTGGCCTGCTGTCTCAGAGCCTGACGGGTTACATGAACCTGCCGAGCGAGAAACAGACCGACCTGCAAACCTATCTGACGGCCAGCACGCCAAAACCGCTGCTCGAAGGCCAGGTAAACTACTGGGGCAACTATCCGAAGTTCTTCGTCTCGCTGATGAAAGCCTTCTACGGCGACAAGGCGACGGCGGAAAACAGCTGGGGCTTTGACTGGCTGCCGAAGTGGGACAAAGGGTACGACGTCCTCCAGTACTTCGAAATGATGCACCAGGGCCAGGTCAACGGCTATATCTGCCAGGGCTTTAACCCGGTGGCGTCGTTCCCGAACAAGAACAAGGTTGTCGAGTCTCTGTCGAAACTGAAGTACCTGGTGACGATTGACCCGCTCAATACCGAAACCTCGACGTTCTGGCAGAACCACGGTGAGTCGAACGATGTCGACCCGTCGAAGATTCAGACCGAAGTGTTCCGTCTGCCGTCCACCTGCTTCGCGGAAGAGAACGGCTCTATCGTCAACTCTGGCCGCTGGTTGCAGTGGCACTGGAAAGGTGCGGACGCCCCGGGCATCGCCCTGAACGACGGCGAGATCCTGGCCGGTATCTTCTTACGCCTGCGTAAAATGTACGCGGCTGAAGGCGGCGCAACGCCTGAGCCGGTGCTGAACATGACCTGGAACTATTCGACGCCGGAAAACCCTGCGCCGGAAGAAGTGGCCATGGAGAGCAACGGTAAGGCGCTGGCGGACGTTATCGACCCGGCGACCGGCACCGTGCTGGCGAAGAAAGGCGATCAGCTCAGCACCTTCGCACACCTGCGTGACGACGGTACGACGTCAAGCGGCTGCTGGATCTTTGCCGGTAGCTGGACGCCGAAAGGCAACCAGATGGCCAACCGCGATAACGCCGACCCGTCGGGCCTCGGTAATACGCTGGGCTGGGCATGGGCATGGCCGCTTAACCGCCGCATCCTCTATAACCGTGCCTCTGCTGACCCGCAGGGCAACCCGTGGGATCCGAAGCGTCAGCTACTCAAGTGGGACGGCGCGAAATGGGGCGGTGTGGATATTCCGGACTACAGCACTGCCGCACCAGGCAGCGATGTCGGGCCGTTTATCATGCAGCCTGAAGGGATGGGGCGCCTGTTTGCTATCGATAAGATGGCGGAAGGTCCGTTCCCGGAACACTATGAGCCGTTTGAGACGCCGCTGGGTACTAACCCGCTGCACCCGAACGTGGTCTCTAACCCGGCAGCCCGTATCTTCAAGGGCGATTTTGAAGCGCTGGGTAAAAAGGACAAGTTCCCGTATGTCGGCACCACTTACCGTCTGACTGAGCACTTCCACTACTGGACCAAGCACGCGCTGCTGAATGCCATCGCGCAGCCGGAACAGTTTGTGGAGATCGGCGAGAAGCTGGCGAACAAACTCGGCATCGCCCATGGCGATACCGTGAAGGTCTCCTCTAACCGCGGTTACATCAAAGCCAAGGCGGTGGTGACCAAGCGTATTCGCACGCTGAACGTTCATGGTCAGCAGGTGGATACCATCGGCATCCCAATTCACTGGGGTTATGAGGGCGTGGCGAAGAAAGGGTTCATTGCGAATACCCTGACGCCGTTCGTCGGTGATGCGAACACGCAGACGCCGGAGTTTAAGGCCTTCCTCGTGAACGTGGAAAAGGTGTAACGGAGACGACTTATGGCTTATCAATCTCAAGACATTATCCGTCGTTCCGCGACTAACGGTTTCACGCCCGCGCCTCAGGCGCGGGACCACCAGCAGGAAGTGGCGAAGCTTATCGACGTGACCACCTGTATCGGCTGTAAAGCCTGTCAGGTGGCTTGTTCAGAGTGGAACGACATCCGTGACGAAGTGGGTCACAACGTCGGGGTGTACGACAACCCGGCGGACCTGACCGCCAAGTCCTGGACGGTAATGCGTTTCTCGGAAGTGGAACAGAACGACAAACTGGAATGGCTTATCCGCAAAGACGGCTGTATGCACTGTGCGGATCCGGGCTGCCTGAAGGCGTGTCCGTCAGAAGGGGCTATCATTCAGTATGCCAACGGCATCGTCGACTTCCAGTCTGAGCAGTGTATTGGCTGCGGCTACTGCATCGCGGGCTGTCCGTTCGACGTGCCGCGCATGAACCCGGAAGACAACCGCGTCTACAAATGTACGCTGTGCGTTGACCGCGTAAATGTCGGTCAGGAGCCAGCCTGCGTGAAGACCTGCCCAACCGGCGCTATCCACTTTGGCTCTAAAGAGGATATGAAAATGCTGGCGGCAGAGCGCGTGGGCGAGCTGAAAACCCGTGGTTACGATAACGCGGGCCTGTACGATCCGGCCGGGGTTGGCGGTACGCACGTGATGTACGTGCTGCACCACGCCGACAAGCCGAATCTGTACCATGGCCTGCCGGAGAACCCGGAAATCAGCGCCACCGTGAAGTTCTGGAAAGGTATCTGGAAACCGCTGGCCGCGGTCGGTTTTGCGGCCACCTTTGCAGCGAGCATCTTCCACTACGTCGGCGTTGGTCCGAACCGCGCGGAAGAGGAAGACGATAACCTGCATGAAGAGAAAGACGAGGTGCGCAAATGAGAAAACGTGACACCATCGTGCGCTACACCGCGCCGGAACGCATCAACCACTGGGTCACCGCCTTCTGCTTCATGCTGGCGGCGATAAGCGGGCTGGGGTTCTTCTTCCCCTCCTTCAACTGGCTGATGCAGATACTGGGCACGCCGCAGCTGGCGCGCATCCTGCACCCGTTCGTGGGTGTGGTGATGTTTGCCTCGTTTATCATCATGTTTTTCCGCTACTGGCACCATAACCTAATCAATCGGGATGATATCTTTTGGGCGAAGAATATTCGTAAGATCGTCGTCAACGAGGAAGTGGGTGATACCGGGCGTTATAACTTCGGCCAGAAATGCGTATTCTGGGCGGCGATTATCTTCCTGGTCCTGTTGCTGGTGAGCGGCGTGATCATCTGGCGTCCGTACTTTGCGCCTGCTTTCTCAATCCCGGTGATCCGATTTGCGCTGATGCTGCATTCATTTGCCGCAGTGGCGTTAATTGTGGTTATCATGGTGCATATCTACGCCGCCCTTTGGGTGAAAGGCACCATTACCGCGATGGTGGAAGGATGGGTAACCAGTACGTGGGCGAAGAAACATCACCCGCGCTGGTACCGTGAAGTCCGCCAGAAACAGGAAAAGTCATCTGAATGAGTATTCGCATAATCCCGCAAGATGAGCTGGGGTCGAGCGAGAAACGCACGGCGGATTATATTCCGCCGTTGTTGTTCCCCAGACTCAAGAACCTCTACAACCGCCGCGCAGAGCGTCTGCGCGAGCTGGCAGAGAACAACCCGCTGGGCGATTTTCTGCGTTTTGCCGCGCTGGTCGCCCATGCGCAGGAAGTGGTGCTATACGACCACCCGCTGCAAATGGATCTGACCGCACGCATCAAAGAAGCCAACGCGCAGGGCAAGCCGCCGCTGGACATTCACGTTCTGCCGCGCGACAAGCACTGGCATAAGCTGCTGCATTCGCTGATTGCCGAGCTGAAGCCCGAAATGAGCGGCACGGCGCTGGCGGTCATTGAGAACCTGGAAAAAGCCTCAGAGCAAGAGCTGGAAGAGATGGCGAGCGCGCTGTTTGCCTCCGACTTCTCGCTGGTGAGCAGCGATAAAGCGCCGTTCATCTGGGCTGCGCTGTCGCTCTACTGGGCGCAAATGGCGAGCCTGATCCCGGGTAAAGCCCGCGCTGAATATGGCGAAGCGCGCCAGTTTTGCCCGGTGTGCGGCTCAATGCCGGTCTCCAGCATGGTACAGATTGGTACGACGCAGGGGCTGCGCTACTTGCACTGCAACCTGTGTGAAACCGAGTGGCACGTGGTGCGCATCAAGTGCAGCAACTGCGAACAGACCCGCGATCTGAACTATTGGTCGCTGGAAAACGAAGACGCGGCGGTGAAAGCCGAAAGCTGCGGCGACTGCGGGACCTACCTGAAGATTCTGTATCAGGAAAAAGACCCGAAAGTCGAAGCGGTAGCCGACGATCTCGCCTCGCTGATCCTGGACGCGAAGATGGAGCAGGAGGGCTTTGCCCGTAGCTCGATCAACCCGTTCCTGTTCCCGGGGGAAGGGGAGTAATCTCCACTAAAGCCCGGCGAGCCTCTGTGCAACCGGGCTATTTACTGCGATAGGGCTGGGATGACATGTTGAGGGTCGTTAGCAATGGCGCGCAATAGCGCTTTAGCGGGGCCTGTAGGTGAGCGTCTGCCTTGTTCCCAGTTACGCAACGTATCAACGCTAACTGAGATTAAGTTCGCGAATTTACTCTGCGACAACCCGGACGCCTGACGAATTTCTTTTATTTTCATCGCATCAATTTGAAACGTACGCGACGGCTCTCGTTGGCCCTCGGCAATTTCGTTGATTTGCGCAATGCTTTGGGTTAATCGCTCAAACAGCGCCTTATCCATTTACCACCTCTCAATCATCTTTTTCAGTATGGCTTTTTCACCCGCGGAGAGGTCATCTTTGATCCCTTTGCGATAGATGAGCAGCAACCTGATTTCACACTCACGCGTACGGTGAAAATAGATAACTCTGACTCCACTACGCTTTCCCTTACCGCCAGCAAGCCAGCGAATCTTTCGCAAGCCTCCCGAATTCTGGATCAGATCGCCGTAATCCGGTTGCGTTGCCAGGAATATTTGGAACCTATGATATTCGTCGTCATCCAGTAACGTTTTGACGTCTTCTGTAAAAATATCCGTTTCAATGAATAGCATATATCGTACGCCATTGGCTTATAGTAGCAAACATCCAATGTACGTCAATGACGTACCCCTAGCTGATTACGTTAATGGGATACGCTGAATAAAGCGAAGTATAATTCCTGCTACGTTGTGTATTTGCGAGCCGCTTTCCAGACGACTGCTACTCCTCCTCGTTCCCGCCCTCTTCATACGCGCCATACGGCTTCGCAGGCAGAACGATATAGGTGCCTTCAAACACCGCGCCCGGCGTTTCATCGCCGAACAGCTCAACCTGCATTTGTACGCGTGCTTTACGCCCACGCGCCAGACGGTCGAGATCGCCGCCCAATGCGCCCAGGTCAGCTACCGCGCTCGGCTTGCCGCTGATCGGCGCGCTGTAGCGGATATGGGCATCGGCCAGAATAATGGTGCCGCCGAGATGACGTTCGCGCAGCATCAGCCAGATCAGTCCCCAGCCGGTGAGCGTGGCGAGTGAAAAAAGGCTACCGGCAAACAGGGTATGGTGTGGGTTCTGGTTGCCGGTTTCCGGCATGGTGGTAATAAATTTTTGCCCGGTATATTGCTGAATACGCACGCCCATTTTTTCACTGAGCGGAATGTGCTGATACCACGCCTGCTGGAGCTGCCCGCACCAGTCGGCACGATGGAGAATATCGTCCAGGGTGGCGATGGGTTTGATCATCAAAAAGTGACGAATCGGCGTAGTTTGCGGGGCGGTGATTTCCCCCTGATTCACGAAACCAAGCTTGGCAAAGAACTCAACGGCATCTTCACGGGCGCTACAGGTGACGCGCTTGACCCCTTCCTGACGGGCGACGGATTCCAGCGTCATGGCCATCAGCGTTCCAAGGCCTTTGTCCTGCACGGAGGGGTGAACGGCCATAAAGCGGATTGAAGCTTCGTTGTCGGCATTGATATACAGACGCCCCACGGCAACGAGGTTGCCCTCTTCATCAACCACCATCTGGTGGTGCGCCATCGCGTCCCAGGCGTCGCGTTCAGACCCTTTCGGTTGATGCAGTGGCTTGCGCAGCATTTCCCAGCGGAAATGGTAATAAACCTCTAACTCTTCTTCCGTTTGCGGTACTCGAAGGTGATACATAGCTGTACTCTCTCTTGTTACCCGCGGCCAGGCCGCCAGTTGGCTCATACCTGGAGCCAGAATGTGACGGGGCCATCGTTCACCAGCGAAACCTGCATATCCGCAGCGAATCGTCCGGTTTGTGTATTCATGTCCTGTTGGCGACAGCGCTCAACAAAGTACTCGTAAAGGGCTTCTGCGCGATCCGGTGCCGCGCCCTTCGAAAAACTCGGCCGCATGCCGCGTTCGGTATCCGCAGCCAGCGTAAACTGGGACACCACCAGCACGCTACCGCCCGCCTGCTGAACGTTCAGGTTCATCTTGCCTTCCGCATCGCTGAAAATGCGGTAGCCCAGCACGCGCTCACACAAGCGGTTGGCTTTTTGTTCGTCATCATCCTTTTCGACACCCAGGAGCACCAAAAGTCCTGGGCCGATTTCACCCGTCACCTCATCCGCCACGGTGACGCTGGCACGGATTACGCGCTGAATCAATGCAATCATGGTTGGTCTGCTTCTTGTTGTTTTTCAGCTTCTGCTGCTTTTTTAAGTTCGCGGTAGACCCCGAGAGTGACAGTTATTTCGGCGCCAAGCAAGACGATGCACCACGTCCAGTAGACCCAGACAAACAAAATGGGGATCACCGCCAGTACGCCGTAAATCAGCTGATAAGAGGGGAACATGGTGATATAAAGCGCGAATCCTTTCTTGCCCAACTCAAAAAGCAACGCCGCGACCAGCGCACCCACCACGGCATCCCGGTTGGGTACGCGCGTAGTTGGCACCACGCTATAAAGCAGCCAGAACGAAAGCCACGATAGAATCAGCGGGAAGATGCGCAGCACGTTATCGATCACGCTGTTTAAATCGCTCGCCCAGCGCAGCGAAAGAAGGTAGGAGCTGATCGCCAGGCTCGCCCCCGCCAGCAAGGGGCCGAGGGTTAAAATCATCCAGTAGACGGCAAAGGAATAGACCTTTGGGCGGACTTTTTTGCTCCGCCAGATAGTGTTGAGCGCACTGTCGATGGAGTACATCAGCAGCAGCGCGGTAACAATAAGCCCACACGCCCCCACCGCCGTCATCTTGCTGGAGTTAGCGACAAACTGTTCAATGTAGTTCTGGATCACATCGCCGGTGGCAGGAATAAAGTTTGCGAAAACAAAATGGCGAAGCTGCATGCTCACATCGGCAAACATCGGAAACGCCGAAAAAAGCGCAAAAATTACCGCCACCAGCGGAACCAGCGAAAGCAAGGACACGTAAGCGAGATTGCCCGCCAGCGTGGTCATGTTGTCCTCATCAATGCGATGCCAGAGGAGTTTCAGCCACGCCCTCAGCGGGCGCGTGTGGTGATTGGCTTTTTGATGAACGGTTTTTAGCATAACTGCTTCGCAAAGTAGTTCGGTATCGTCTCTTTTCCGGTCACCAGAATGGAGGTGATACCTAACTGATTAGCCCCTTCTATATTATCGACGTTGTCGTCAAAAAAGACCGCATCCGCTGCCGTGAATCCTTCTTCCTGCAATACCGCCTGATAGATGCGCGCCTCAGGTTTACGCATCCCCATCTCCTGGGAGAGATACACTTTATCTGCCGCCGCGTGAATTTCCGGGTATTCATCCGGCCAGAAGGTGGTATGCAGACGGTTGGTATTAGACAGCACGACAACGCGATGCCCCTGCTCGCGCAGCTTGTGCATGATGTCGATCACTTCGGGGCGGATCGCGACAAATATGGCCTGCCAGCCGTGGGAAAATTGCTCGTAACTTAACGAGAGACCCATTTCCTGACAGAAACGCTCTGCGAACGCTTCGTCGCTGATCTCACCGCGCTCGTGCAAATGGAAAGTCTCACCCATCGCGAAATTCTGCTTTAACGTCGCCAGCGGAACACGGCTAAAATCGCTCCATGCGCCCAGCACCCGGTTAAAATCGATATCGACGATTACATTTCCTAAGTCAAAGATATAAAGCATGTTTATCTCCTTTCGCCGTGGAAAAGTAACTGTAGCGGGAAAGAGAAAGTTTAGCTATGCGCCAGATTCAGCTTAGAGAAAGGAAAGGCCCGAATCGCAATATCGGGCCATAAGACGATCAGCCAGCCTGCTGCTCTTCTCCGGAATTCACTTCGACAACCTCAACCTTGCTGGATTTTAGGTGACTTTGCAGCGCCGGGCCGGGCAGCTCATCGGTGAACAGTGCCGTCGCCTGCGCCACGTTGCCAATTTCAACCGCCGCGGAGGCGTGGTATTTCGTATGATCGGCCGCCAGTAAAATGTGGCGGGAGTGGGCAATCATGGTTTTCACCACGCTGGCTTCGTTAACGTCAAATTCCATCATCGCGCCGTCGTGCTCTATCGCCCCCACGCTGGTCACGAGGTAGTCCGCCCGGAAGCCAGACACAAACGCCGTTGCCGCAGGCCCGATAATGCCGCCGTTATGCGGGCGCAGCGTACCGCCAGGTACCATCACCTCAAAACGCGGGTTCTTATAAAGAATGTGCGCCACCCGCAGGCTGTTGGTGATGATGCGCAGATGATTATGATTAAGCAGTGCCCGGGCAACGTGCTCCACGGTCGTCCCGATAGTGATAAAGATGGTCGAGCCATCCGGGATATAGTCCGCAATCGCTTCGGCAATCGCCCGTTTCTCTTCGGTAAGCGAAACTTCACGCTGTTCGAACGCCGTATTGACCACGCTGGATGCCCTGCCCGCACCGCCGTGATGACGGGTGATCAGCCCCTGCTCGCTAAGCTTGCGGATATCCCGGCGCACGGTTTGCGTGGAGACATCCAGCAGCTGCGCCAGTTCATCAATGTTCATATAGCCGCGATCGGCAATCAGCGTCAGCAGCTGATCGTGACGCGGGTTGCCGGTCAGTTCGGTAAGGCTCATGGGCTGTCCTCTGAAAACCATCACGCCCCGCATTTTATACAAAAAGTGACAAAAAAGAGCGGGTTTGATCACAGTCGGGTATACCCGCGCGCCCGCCGGGCTTTGTGCATTTCAGTGCTGCGACGGCGCTGGCAAAACGCACGGCGTCTGCGGCGGACAATTTCTGCCCCAGGCTGACCGCCAGCGCACCGTGGAACACGTCGCCCGCGCCGGTGGTATCAATGACGTTCACTTCAAAACCAGGCTGATGACATAGCGCGCCGTTTTCCAGCCAGAAACAGCCGTCTCGCCCCTGCGTGACATACACATGTCCATTTGTGAGCATTTGTGCTTTTTTTAATGCGTCTTCTGTTTCATCCAACTGCGTTAAACGCCGCAGTCCCGGCGCAGAGAAGGCCGCGTGATCGCTTAAGGCGATCAGCTCCGCGATATCCTGCGGGGTAACATCCGCATCCAGCAACGTCGGAACGCCCTGCTGACGGGCCAGGGTAAATGCCTGTTTTGCCCCGTCATGCCAGCGCACGTCGGCTAAGACAATGTCCCACTGAGAGAAGTCGATTTCATGCAGCCAGCCTGCCGACGCAGGGAGATCGGGGCTGGGGTAGTTGGCAATCACTCTTTCCCCACCTGCATCCACCAGCACCGCCGATTGCGACGATCGGGCCCCCTTAACTACGCGCGTATAGCGAGTGTTCACCCCCAGGGATTCCAGCTCCGCAAGCAACCGTCTGCCGGTATCGTCGTCCCCCACCCGACCAATAAAATCCACTTCCGCGCCCAGTTTCGCGGCTGCCACTGCCGCCGTTGCCGCCGGTCCGCCGCCCACTTCCGTGTAGTCTTTTGCGACATATTTCCCACCTTCTTTTGGTAAATCATCGAGATACCAGATGCGATCCAGCACGGTAATGCCGACACAAACGATGCGAGTCATGGTGATTCCTTCTGCGATTTCTGATGCCTTCATTTTAATTTCACCAAATGTTTAAAAAGTGACCCGTGTCAATTTTTTGACTATAAATTACAAATACGATCAAAAACAGACACCACAAACGCGCAAAAATTGACACGATGTGACAGGAGAGAGGCATGTCAGCAATCGCATTTATCGGTTTAGGACAGATGGGCGCGCCCATGGCGAAGAATCTGTTGAAACAGGGCCACCAGCTTAACGTTTTTGATGTGAACCCGCAGGCGGTTCAGGCGCTGGTAGAGAGCGGCGCCCGGGCGGCGGCAACGCCCGCACAGGCAGCAACGGATGCCGAATTCGTGATCACTATGCTGCCAAACGGCGACCTGGTGCGCAGCGTGCTGTTCGGCGAGCACGGCGTGTGCGAAGGATTATCCCGCGACGCGCTGGTCATTGATATGTCCACCATTCACCCGCTGCAAACCGACGCGCTGATCCGCGACATGGCAGAGCAAGGCTTCAGCCTGATGGACGTGCCCGTCGGGCGCACCTCTGATCATGCCATCGCCGGTACGCTACTCCTGCTGGCAGGCGGCACGGCAGAGCAGGTTGAGCGCGCCACCCCCGTCTTAATGGCGATGGGTAATGAACTGATTAACGCCGGCGGGCCGGGAATGGGCATCCGCGTGAAGCTCATCAATAACTACATGAGCATCGCCCTGAACGCCCTTTCCGCCGAGGCCGCCGTACTGTGCGAAGCGCTTGGCCTCTCCTTTGACGTGGCGCTCAAGGTGATGAGCGGCACACCTGCGGGCAAAGGCCACTTCACCACGTCATGGCCGAACAAGGTGCTGAAAGGGGATCTTTCACCCGCCTTCATGATCGACCTTGCGCATAAGGATCTGGGGATCGCCCTCGACGTGGCCAACCAGCTGCATGTCCCAATGCCGCTGGGCGCGGCTTCACGAGAAGTTTACAACCAGGCACGCGCCGCCGGGCGCGGGCGCGAAGACTGGACAGCCATTCTTGAACAGGTTCGCGCATCTGCCGGGCTGAAAAAATCACACTGATACGAAAGGACTGAGGAATGACGATGTACACCCTGAAAGATATCACCCGACCTTCCGGCGGTTTTGCGATGCTGGCCGTGGATCAGCGCGAAGCGATGCGCCTGATGTTTGCGGCGGCAGGCGCGCCGGTACCGGTAACCGACCAGCACCTGACGGATTTTAAAGTCAACGCGGCAAAAATTCTGTCGCCGTACGCCTCTGCCATTCTCGTCGACCAGCAGTTCTGCTATCGCCAGATTGTCGAGCAGCGGGCCGTGGCCAAAAGCTGCGCGATGATTGTGGCAGCCGACGAGTTTATTCCGGGGAACGGTATTCCGGTCGACAGCGTGGTGATCGATAAGAGCATTGACGCGCAGGCGGTCAAACGCGACGGCGGCAAGGCGCTGAAGCTGCTGGTGCTGTGGCGCAGCGATGAAGATCCGCAGCAGCGCCTGGAGATGGTGAAAGCGTTCAATACGCTGTGCCACGATAACGGTCTGTTGAGCATTATCGAGCCGGTTGTGCGTCCACCGCGCCGCGGCGCCGCGTTTGACCGCGAGCAGGCGATTATCGATGCGGCCAAAGAGCTGGGCGACAGCGGTGCCGACCTCTACAAAGTGGAAATGCCGCTGTTTGGTAAGGGCACGCAGCAGGAGCTGCTGGCGGCCTCGCAGAAGCTGAACGAGAACATCGCCATGCCGTGGGTGATCCTCTCCTCCGGCGTGGACGATAAGTTATTCCCGCGCGCGGTGAGCGTGGCGATGCAGGCGGGGGCATCGGGCTTTTTAGCCGGTCGCGCCGTCTGGTCCTCTGTGATTGGCCTGCCGGACACCGAGCTGATGCTGCGTGATATTTCCGTACCAAAACTTCAGCGTCTGGGTGAGATCGTCGACGAAATGATGGCTCGCCGTTAAGAAAGGATCCGAACATGAAATGGTTTAATACCCTGAGCCATAACCGCTGGCTCGAACAAGAGACCGACCGCATTCTCGATTTCGGTAAAAATGCCGCCGTACCGACCGGCTTTGGCTGGCTGGGCAATAACGGGCAGGTGCGTAGCGATATGGGCACCCATCTGTGGATCACCGCCCGCATGCTGCACGTTTACGCGGTGGCGGCGAACATGGGACGTCCTGGTGCGTACGCCCTGGTTGAGCACGGCATTAATGCCCTGAACGGTCCGCTGCGCGACAAGCAGCACGGTGGCTGGTACGCCTGCGTAAACGATGAAGGCGTAATTGATGCCTCCAAGCAGGGCTATCAGCATTTCTTCGTCCTGCTGGGCGCGGCGAGCGCCGTCACCACCGGCCATCCGCAGGCACGCAAGTTGCTGGACGACGCCATCGAGGTGATTGAGCGCTACTTCTGGAGCGAACAGGAGCAGATGTGCCTGGAGTCCTGGGACGAAGCCTTCAGCAAAACGGAAGATTACCGCGGCGGTAACGCCAACATGCACGCCGTGGAAGCCTTCCTGATCGTTTATGACGTGACCCACGACCGTAAATGGCTCGACCGCGCCCTGCGCATCGCCTCGGTGATTATTCACGACGTGGCGCGCAAAGGGGAGTACCGCGTTAACGAGCATTTCGACACCAACTGGAACCCGATCCGCGACTACAACATCGATAACCCCGCCCACCGCTTCCGCGCCTACGGCGGCACGCCGGGGCACTGGATTGAGTGGGGTCGCCTGATGCTGCACCTGCGCGCCGCCCTGGAAGCGCGCTTTGAAACCCCGCCGGAATGGCTGCTGGAAGATGCGAAAGGCCTGTTCCACGCCACCATCCGGGACGCCTGGGCACCCGACGGGGCCGATGGATTTGTCTACTCCGTGGGCTGGGACGGCAAGCCAATCGTCCGCGAACGCGTGCGCTGGCCAATCGTCGAAGCGATGGGCACGGCTTACGCGCTCTACACCGTCACCGGTGAGGCGCAGTACGAAGCCTGGTATCAGAAGTGGTGGGATTACTGCATCAAGTACCTGATGGATTACGAAAACGGTTCATGGTGGCAGGAGCTGGACACCAATAACGAAGTGACCACCAAAGTCTGGGACGGCAAGCAGGATATTTACCATCTGCTGCACTGCCTGGTGATCCCCCGCCTGCCGCTGGCGCCGGGCTTAGCGCCTGCCGTAGCCGTCGGATTACTGGATAGCCTGGCCAAATAATAAAGACGGAGTTTTTATGCGTACCCTACACAATATTGACCTGAAAAATAACGAAAGTGGTTTTTCCCTGCGCTGGCAGGACCGTCTGATTTTATCCCACTCTGCGGATGCCCCTTGCCTGTGGATCGGCGCAGGTGAGGCGGATATCGAGATGTTTCGCGGCAACTTCAGCATCAAAGACAAGCTCAACGAAAAGATTGCCCTGACGAACGCGACCGTTACGCAGCAAAGCACGGGCTGGGCAATCCGCTTTACCCGCGGCGACGCGGTGAGCGCGACGCTGCTGGTCGGCGTGGATGCTGAAGGCCGTCTGGAGCTGAAGCTGAAAAATGACGCCGCCAGCCATAACCGCATCTGGCTGCGGCTGGCAGCTCAGCCTGACGATCATATTTACGGCTGCGGCGAGCAGTTCTCGTATTTCGATCTGCGCGGCAAGCCGTTTCCGCTGTGGACCAGCGAGCAGGGCGTGGGCCGCAATAAGCAGACCTACGTCACCTGGCAGGCCGACTGCAAAGAGAACGCGGGCGGCGATTACTACTGGACCTTCTTCCCGCAGCCTACCTTCGTGAGCACCCAGAAGTACTACTGCCACGTGGATAACAGCTGTTATATGAACTTCGACTTCAGCGCGCCGGACTTCCACGAGCTGGCGTTCTGGGAAGATAACGCCACGCTGCGCTTCGAATGCGCAGAAACCTACGTCGATCTGCTGGAAAAACTGACCGGCCTGCTGGGGCGTCAGCCTGAACTGCCGGACTGGGTTTACGACGGCGTGACGCTGGGTATTCAGGGTGGCACCGAGGTGTGTCAGCAGAAGCTCGACGCCATGCGCGAGGGCGGCGTGAAGGTGAACGGCATCTGGGCGCAGGACTGGTCCGGCATCCGGATGACCTCCTTCGGCAAACGCGTGATGTGGAACTGGAAGTGGAACAGCGCGCTCTATCCGCAGCTTGATGAGCGGATTGCGCAGTGGAAACAGGAAGGCGTGCAGTTCCTCTCCTATATCAACCCGTACGTCGCCAGCGATAAAGATCTCTGCGAAGAGGCGGCGAAACGCGGCTATCTGACCAAAAACGCCAACGGCGAGGATTACCACGTTGAGTTCGGCGAATTCTACGCGGGCGTTATCGACCTGACCAACCCGGCAGCCTACGGCTGGTACAAAGAGGTCATCAAAAAGAACCTGATCGAACTGGGCTGCGGCGGCTGGATGGCCGATTTCGGGGAATATCTGCCGACCGATACCTTCCTGCACAACGGCGTTAGCGCGGAGATCATGCATAACGCCTGGCCTGCCCTGTGGGCGAAATGTAACTACGAAGCACTGGAGGAGACCGGCAAGCTCGGGGAGATCCTGTTCTTCATGCGCGCGGGCTACACCGGCAGCCAGAAGCACTCGGTGATGATGTGGGCGGGGGATCAGAACGTCGACTGGAGCCTGGACGATGGTCTGGCGTCCGTCGTACCGGCGGCGCTGTCTCTGGCGATGACCGGGCACGGGCTGCACCACAGCGACATTGGCGGCTATACGACGCTGTTCGAGATGAAGCGCAGCAAAGAGCTACTGCTGCGCTGGTGCGACTTCAGCGCCTTTACGCCGATGATGCGTACCCACGAGGGCAATCGCCCTGGCGACAACTGGCAGTTCGACGGCGACGCCGAAACCATCGCGCACTTCGCGCGCATGACCACCGTGTTCACCACTCTGAAGCCGTACATCAAAGCTGCGGTTGCGCAGAACGCGAAAAGCGGCCTGCCGGTGATGCGTCCGCTGTTCCTGCACTACGAGGACGACGCGCGCGCCTACACGCTGAAATACCAGTACCTGTTTGGCCGCGATCTGCTGGTGGCCCCGGTTCATGAAGAGGGACGCCGCGACTGGTCGCTCTATCTGCCGCAGGACAGCTGGGTCAATGCGTGGACGGGGGAAACCTGCCAGGGCGGTGACATCACCGTTGATGCCCCGCTCGGCAAACCGCCGGTCTTCTATCGCCAGCAAAGCGAATGGGCAGATCTGTTTAGCACCTTACGTCATATCTGATAAGGCTCGCCCGCGGGGAAACCTGCGGGCAGACGGAGAACAATAATGAGTCAACATACTTCTGACCCGGCAACCCTGCGCCTGCCGTTTAAAGAAAAACTCGCCTACGGGATGGGCGATCTCGGCTCTAACATCCTGCTGGATATCGGCACGCTGTATCTGCTGAAGTTCTACACCGACGTGCTGGGACTGCCCGGTACCTACGGGGGGATTATCTTCCTGATTGCGAAGTTTTTTACCGCCTTCACCGATATGGGCACCGGGATCATGCTCGACTCCCGGCGCAAGATTGGCCCGAAAGGGAAATTCCGCCCGTTCGTGCTGTATGCAGCCTTCCCTGTGACGCTGCTGGCGATTGCCAACTTCGTCGGCACACCGTTTGAGATGACCGGCAAAACGGTGATGGCAACGGTGCTGTTCATGCTGTACGGCCTGTTCTTCAGCATGATGAACTGCTCTTACGGCGCGATGGTGCCCGCCATTACCAAAAACCCGGACGAGCGAGCCTCGCTGGCGGCCTGGCGTCAGGGCGGCGCCACGCTCGGCCTGCTGCTCTGTACGGTGGGCTTTGTCCCGGTGATGAACCTCATTGAGGGCAATGACCAGCTTGGCTACATCTTTGCCGCCACCCTCTTCTCGCTGTTCGGGTTGTTCTTTATGTGGTGGTGCTATAAGGGCGTAACCGAGCGTTACGTTGAGACGCAACCTGCTAACCCGGCGCAGAAACCGGGGCTGTTGCAGTCGTTTCGCGCCATCGCCGGGAACCGTCCGCTGTTTATCCTGTGCATCGCTAACCTGTGCACGCTGGGTGCCTTTAACGTCAAACTCGCCATTCAGGTCTACTACACGCAGTACGTGCTGAACGACCCGATCCTGCTGTCGTACATGGGCTTCTTCAGCATGGGCTGTATTTTTATCGGCGTCTTTATGATGCCTGGCGCGGTGCGGCGCTTTGGTAAGAAAAAGGTCTATATCAGCGGCCTGGCAATTTGGGTGGCAGGCGATCTGCTTAACTACTTCTTCGGCGGCGGCTCGGTGAGCTTTGTGGCGTTCTCCTGCCTGGCGTTTTTCGGTTCCGCGTTCGTGAACAGCCTGAACTGGGCGCTGGTCTCCGATACCGTGGAGTACGGCGAGTGGCGCACCGGCGTACGCTCCGAGGGGACGGTCTATACCGGCTTTACCTTCTTCCGCAAGGTATCGCAGGCGCTGGCGGGCTTCTTCCCGGGGATCATGCTTACGCAGATTGGCTATGTGCCCAACGTGGTGCAATCCGCCGGCACGGTTGAAGGGCTGCGGCAGCTGATATTTATCTACCCGAGCCTGCTGGCGGTCATCACCATCGTGGCGATGGGCTGCTTCTACAACCTCAACGAGAAGATGTATGTGCGCATCGTGGAAGAAATTGAGCTGCGCAAACGTACGGCATAAATGACGTGATTGAGCGCCCTGCGGGGCGCTTTGAGGATCGACCATGACACACAATACTGATCCGTTAACCCTGAAATTGAGCCTGCGAGAGAAGTGCGCCTACGGGATGGGCGATTTTGGCTCGAACCTGATGCTCTGTATTGGCACGCTGTATCTGCTGAAGTTTTACACGGACGAGCTGGGCATGCCCGCGTTCTACGGCGGCATCATTTTTCTGGTCGCCAAGTTCTTTACCGCGTTTACCGACATGCTGACCGGGGTGCTGCTGGACTCCCGGCGTAATATCGGCGCGCGGGGGAAATTCCGGCCATTCATTCTCTACGCCTCCGTCCCGGTGGCGCTGGTGGCCACGGCGCAGTTTATGGCCAACGACTTTAGCCTGACGGTGAAAACGGCCCTCGCCACCGTGCTCTTCATGATGTTTGGCCTCTGCTACAGCCTGATGAACTGCGCCTACGGTGCAATGGTTCCGGCCATCACCAAAAACCCGAACGAGCGCGCGCAGCTTGCGGCGTGGCGTCAGGGCGGCGCAACGGTAGGACTGTTGCTCTGCACCGTCGGCTTTATGCCGATTCAGGCGCTGTTCGTCAGCCAGCCCTCACTCGGCTATCTGGTGGCTGCGCTGGTGTTCGTCACCGGGGGGCTGTTCTGCATGTGGTGGTGCTACAGCGGGGTGAAAGAGCGCTACGTCGAGCTTACGCCCGATCACCATAAGCCCGGCATTCTGAAATCATTCTGCGCAATTTTCCGCAATCCGCCGCTGCTGGTGCTGTGCATCGCCAACCTCTGTACCCTCGCCGCGTTTAACATCAAGCTGGCGATTCAGGTCTACTACACCCAGTACGTGCTGAACGATCTGCATCTCCTGTCGTGGATGGGCTTTTTCAGCATGGGCTGCATTCTGATTGGCGTGTTTCTGGTGCCCGGTGCGGTAAAGCGCTTTGGCAAGAAACCGGTCTATCTGGGCGGGCTGGCGCTGTGGGCGGTGGGCGACGTGCTGAATTTCTTCTGGGGGACCAGCTCCCTGCTGTTTGTGCTCTTTTCCTGCATGGCCTTCTTCGGCACGGCGTTTGTGAACAGCCTGAACTGGGCGCTGGTGCCGGATACGGTTGATTACGGCGAGTGGAAAACCGGGATTCGCGCCGAAGGGTCGGTGTATACCGGCTATACCTTCTCGCGCAAAATCTCCGCTGCGCTCGCCGGTTTTCTGCCCGGCATAATGCTGACCCAGATTGGCTACGTTCCCCATGCCGTGCAGAGCGCGGGCACGCTGCTGGGTTTGCGTCAGCTGATTTTCCTCTGGCCGTGCGGCCTGGCGATCGTTGCTGCCGTGACCATGGGGCTGTTTTATAAACTCAACGAAGCGCGCTTCGCCTTTATTATCGAGGAGATTGGAAAACGGAAAAAACAGACAGCAAATACCCCTGAGATAACCACCAACAATAAAGCGTCAGCAGTCACTTTATAACTATAAATCCGGCCAATATGTCCTTCCTGTTAATCAGGAGGGAGGCCTTTCTGTACCTGATACATGGACAAATTATGAATAGAATCATCACCGTACTGATCGTGTCGTCTGTGTCCTGCCCGGTTTTTGCCGGGGCCTATGTCGAAACGCGCGAAGCGTACAATACGGCCTCTGAGCTGCACGAGGTGATCCTGCGTGCGGGCTATAACTTCGATATGGGCGCGGGGCTGATGTTCACCAACGCTTATAACGTGGGGAAATGGGACGAACTGAAGCACAGCTATAACGAAATCGAGGGTTGGTATCCGCTCTTCAAACCGACCGACAAACTCACCTTCCAGCCCGGCGGCTTGATCAATGACAGCAGCGCAGGATCGGGTGGAGCACTCTATTTAGATACTAACTATAAATTTACGGACTGGTTCAATCTGACGTTCCGCTATCGCTATAACCATAACAATTACGATACGCCGGACTATAACGGGCAGATGGATAAAAACGACACGCACGAATTCGCCAACTACTGGAATTTCAAAGTGACGGATGCGTTTTTCTACACCTTTGAGCCGCATTTTTTCCAGCGGGTGAATGATTACCACAGCAAAAATGGCAAAGATCATCACTGGGAAATTACCAACAAGTTCAGCTATAAGATCGACAGAAACTGGCTGCCGTACCTCGAACTACAGTGGCTGGACCGATGGAATGATTACAACCGCGAGCAGTACCGGATCCGTTTAGGGTTACGTTATTCGTTCTAATAAAAAAGCCGCTGATCGCTCAGCGGCTTTTCGTTGCCGGGTGGCGCTTGCGCTTTACCCGGCCTACGGCATAACCGAATTACTCTTCTTTCGCACCGCGCATAGCACGTTTACGATCGTTCTCGGTCAGGTGACGTTTACGGATACGAATTGACTGAGGCGTCACTTCTACCAGTTCGTCATCATCGATGAATTCCAGAGCCTGCTCCAGCGTCATCTTGATCGGTGGAACCAGAACCGTTGCTTCGTCAGTACCGGACGCACGCATGTTGGTCAGTTTCTTACCGGTCAGGCAGTTTACCGTCAGGTCGTTAGAACGGCTGTGAATACCGATGATCTGGCCTTCGTAAACTTCAGCACCGTGACCCAGGAACAGCTTACCGCGATCCTGCAGACCGAACAGCGCAAACGCAACCGCTTTACCCTGACCGTTGGAGATCAGTACGCCGTTGTTACGCTGGCCCACTTCGCCCGGACGGATGTCGTCATAGTGGCTGAAGGTGGAGTACAGCAGGCCGGTACCGGAGGTCATGGTCATGAACTCAGAACGGAAGCCGATCAGGCCACGGCTTGGGATCACGTAGTCGAGACGTACGCGGCCTTTGCCATCTGGATTCATGTTTTTCAGGTCGCCTTTACGCTCACCCAGTGCCTGCATGACAGAACCCTGGTGCTGCTCTTCAACGTCCAGCGTTACGTTTTCGAATGGCTCTTGTTTACGGCCATCGATTTCGCGGAAGATAACTTTCGGACGGGATACCGCCATCTCGAAACCTTCACGACGCATGTTCTCAATCAGAACAGACAGGTGCAGCTCACCACGACCGGAAACGCGGAATGCATCAGCGTCTTCGGTTTCTTCAACGCGCAGCGCAACGTTGTGCACCAGCTCTTTGTTCAGGCGGTCAAGGATCTGACGAGAGGTAACGAACTTACCTTCTTTACCACAGAACGGAGAGGTGTTGACGTTGAAGAACATGGATACGGTTGGTTCATCAACGGACAGGGCTGGCAGCGCTTCGACGTTCTGCGGATCGCAGATGGTATCGGAGATGTTCAGTTCACCCAGACCGGTAATAGCGATGATGTCGCCCGCTTCAGCGATGTCGCTCTCGATACGCTCAAGACCCAGGTGAGTCAGAACTTTACCGACTTTACCGTTACGGGTTTTGCCTTCGCTATCGATGATAGTGACCTGCTGGTTAGGCTTCACTTTACCGCGCTTGATACGACCAATGCCGATTACGCCAACATAGTTGTTGTAGTCGAGCTGGGAGATCTGCATTTGCAGGGTGCCTTCCAGGTCAACGTTTGGCGCAGGAACGCGGTCAACAATCGTCTGGTACAGCGGAGTCATGTCTTCCGCCATGTCTTCGTGATCCAGACCGGCGATACCGTTCAGCGCAGACGCATAAACGATAGGGAAGTCCAGCTGTTCGTCGGTCGCGTCGAGGTTAACGAACAGGTCGAAGACCTGGTCAACAACCCAGTCAGGACGCGCGCCAGGACGGTCAACCTTGTTGATCACAACGATAGGTTTCAGGCCGTGGGCAAATGCTTTTTTGGTCACGAAGCGCGTTTGCGGCATAGGGCCATCAAATGCGTCAACCACCAGCAGCACGGAATCCACCATGGACATCACGCGCTCAACTTCACCACCGAAGTCGGCGTGCCCTGGGGTATCAACGATGTTGATACGGTAGTCATTCCATTTGATAGCGGTGTTTTTGGCGAGGATGGTAATCCCACGCTCTTTCTCCAAATCGTTGGAGTCCATCACACGCTCTTGAGTTTCGGCACGAGCATCAAACGTACCGGACTGCTGTAGCAGCTTGTCAACCAGGGTAGTTTTACCATGGTCGACGTGCGCGATGATGGCGATATTACGCAATTTTTCGATCACAACTTTGCCTCAGGCATTTAGAAATAGCGCGTTATTGTACACGGATTAATCGCACTACAAAACAGGATCACAAACATCCCCCGCAAACAAGTATTGCAGAGATGCTTTGTGATCGCTTTCACGGAGCGGTAAAAGGGCACTTTAACGTAAATTGCACCAATATGGTGCTCAATGTTCACACTGAAGCACTATAATGGTGCAACGAATCCAATGTGGTGCAGCCCTTCTGCACTATGGTGCGCATGATAACGCCTTTTTGGGGTGTTTTAAAAGTTGGCACAGATTTCGCTTTACAGAAATACAGTAAAAATATGGCAGCCCAGCCGATTTGAAGACCTCGTTACCACGACGACAATGACCAATCTGGAGAGTTAAGTATGTCCGCTGAACACGTTTTGACGATGCTGAACGAACATGAAGTGAAGTTTGTTGATCTGCGCTTCACCGATACCAAAGGTAAAGAACAGCACGTCACGATCCCTGCTCATCAGGTGAACGCCGAATTCTTTGAAGAAGGCAAAATGTTTGACGGCTCCTCCATTGGCGGCTGGAAAGGCATTAACGAATCCGACATGGTTCTGATGCCAGATGCAACCACTGCGCTCATTGACCCGTTCTACGAAGAACCTACGCTGATCATCCGCTGCGATATCCTGGAACCTGGCACGCTGCAAGGCTATGACCGTGACCCACGCTCCATCGCAAAACGCGCTGAAGAGTACCTGCGTTCTACCGGTATTGCAGACACCGTTCTGTTCGGGCCAGAGCCAGAGTTCTTCCTGTTCGACGACATCCGTTTTGGTGCTTCCATTTCTGGTTCCCACGTCGCTATCGATGACATCGAAGGCGCATGGAACTCTTCCACCAAGTACGAAGGTGGTAACAAAGGTCACCGTCCGGGCGTGAAAGGCGGTTACTTCCCGGTTCCTCCGGTCGATTCTTCACAGGACATCCGTTCTACCATGTGTCTGATCATGGAAGAGATGGGCCTGGTTGTTGAAGCGCACCACCATGAAGTGGCAACGGCTGGCCAGAACGAAATCGCCACCCGCTTCAACACCATGACCAAAAAAGCGGACGAGATTCAGATCTACAAATACGTTGTGCACAACGTTGCGCACCGTTTCGGTAAAACCGCGACCTTCATGCCAAAACCCATGTTTGGCGACAACGGTTCCGGTATGCACTGCCACATGTCCCTGTCCAGGAACGGTACTAACCTGTTCTCTGGCGACAAGTACGCGGGTCTGTCCGAGCAGGCGCTGCACTACATCGGTGGTGTTATCAAACACGCTAAAGCGATCAACGCCCTGGCGAACCCAACCACTAACTCCTACAAGCGTCTGGTCCCTGGCTACGAAGCACCAGTAATGCTGGCGTACTCTGCCCGTAACCGTTCTGCTTCTATCCGTATCCCGGTGGTTGCGTCTCCGAAAGCGCGTCGTATCGAAGTGCGCTTCCCGGACCCGGCGGCTAACCCATACCTGTGCTTCGCAGCACTGCTGATGGCCGGTCTGGACGGTATCAAGAACAAGATCCATCCGGGCGAAGCCATGGACAAAAACCTGTACGACCTGCCGCCAGAAGAAGCGAAAGAGATCCCACAGGTTGCCGGCTCTCTGGAAGAAGCCCTCCAGGCGCTGGACGCAGACCGCGAGTTCCTGACCGCTGGCGGCGTGTTCACCGATGAAGCTATCGACGCTTACATCGCGCTGCGTACCGAAGAAAACGACCGCGTTCGCATGACGCCGCACCCGGTTGAGTTCGAACTGTACTACAGCGTTTAATTGATTTGTTTTACCCGGCGCATACGCGTCGGGAGTCGTTGCCGTGGAAACTTTAGCCCATCTTCGGATGGGCTTTTTTCTCCACCAACAACCTGATCTCACGCGCTTTTTACCTCTAAAACGCTATACTGCACTAAAATAGTGCAACGACTCCAGGAGACTGCTGAATGGCAACTGGCACGCTGCCCGATGCTGGGCAGATCCTCAATTCTTTAATTAACAGTATTTTGCTGGTCGACGACGAGCTGGCGGTGCATTACGCCAACCCGGCGGCGCAGCAGCTGCTCGCCCAAAGCGCCCGTAAACTGTTTGGCACGCCGCTGCCAGAACTGCTGAGCTATTTCTCGCTGAATATTGGCCTGATGCAGGAGAGTTTGCAGGCGGGTCAGGGCTTCACCGATAACGAAGTGACGCTGGTGATTGACGGACGCTCGCATATTTTGTCCCTCACCGCACAGCGTCTGCCAGATGGCATGATTCTGCTGGAAATGGCGCCGATGGATAACCAGCGTCGTCTCAGCCAGGAGCAGCTTCAGCATGCGCAGCAGATTGCGGCGCGCGACCTGGTGCGCGGGCTGGCCCATGAGATCAAAAACCCGCTGGGCGGCTTACGCGGTGCGGCACAGCTTTTGACCAAAGCGCTGCCTGACCCTGCCCTGGCGGAGTATACCAACGTCATTATTGAGCAGGCGGACCGTCTGCGTAATCTGGTCGATCGCCTGCTCGGGCCGCAGCAGCCAGGGATGCACGTTTCAGAAAGCATTCACAAGGTCGCGGAGCGGGTGGTGAAACTCGTCTCGATGGAGCTGCCGGATAACGTCACGCTGGTGCGTGACTATGACCCAAGCCTGCCGGAGCTGGCGCACGATCCGGACCAGATTGAACAGGTGCTGTTGAACATTGTGCGTAACGCGTTGCAGGCGCTGGGCCCGGAGGGTGGCGAAATTATTCTGCGTACCCGCACCGCGTTCCAGCTGACGCTGCACGGCGTACGTTATCGTCTGGCAGCACGTATTGATGTGGAAGATAACGGACCGGGGATCCCGCCGCATCTCCAGGACACCCTGTTCTACCCGATGGTCAGCGGTCGCGAAGGCGGCACCGGGCTGGGGTTATCCATAGCCCGAAATTTGATTGACCAACACTCCGGCAAAATTGAATTTACCAGTTGGCCGGGACATACCGAGTTTTCGGTTTTCCTGCCGATTAAAAAATAAAGGTGACGTTTATGCAACGAGGGATAGTCTGGGTAGTCGATGACGATAGCTCCATCCGTTGGGTGCTTGAACGCGCGCTCACAGGAGCGGGATTAAGCTGCACGACGTTTGAGAGTGGCAGCGAGGTGCTCGACGCACTCACCACCAAAACGCCGGACGTTCTGCTCTCGGATATTCGCATGCCGGGAATGGACGGACTGGCGCTCTTAAAGCAGATCAAACAGCGCCACCCTATGCTTCCGGTCATCATAATGACCGCCCACTCCGACCTGGATGCTGCCGTCAGCGCGTACCAGCAGGGCGCGTTTGATTACCTGCCAAAACCGTTTGATATCGACGAAGCCGTTGCGCTGGTTGAGCGCGCTATCAGCCACTATCAGGAGCAACAGCAGCCCCGCAATGCCCCCGACTTTGGACCAACGACGGACATCATCGGTGAAGCGCCAGCCATGCAGGACGTGTTTCGCATCATCGGGCGTCTTTCGCGTTCGTCTATCAGCGTCTTGATTAATGGTGAATCAGGGACCGGTAAAGAGTTGGTCGCACACGCCCTGCATCGCCACAGCCCGCGGGCGAAAGCCCCCTTTATCGCCCTGAACATGGCAGCGATCCCTAAGGATTTAATTGAATCTGAGCTGTTCGGCCACGAAAAAGGGGCATTTACCGGAGCCAATACCATTCGTCAGGGACGCTTTGAACAGGCTGACGGCGGCACGCTTTTCCTGGATGAAATCGGCGATATGCCGCTGGATGTACAGACCCGACTGTTGCGCGTGCTGGCAGATGGACAGTTTTACCGCGTGGGCGGGTATGCGCCGGTGAAGGTGGACGTACGCATTATCGCCGCGACGCACCAGAACCTGGAGCTGCGCGTACAGGAGGGGAAATTCCGTGAGGATTTATTCCATCGTCTGAACGTGATCCGCGTCCACCTGCCGCCGCTGCGCGAGCGTCGGGAAGATATCCCGCGTCTGGCGCGACATTTCCTGCAGGTGGCGGCCCGCGAGCTGGGCGTGGAAGCCAAGCAGCTTCATCCGGAAACGGATGCCGCCCTCACCCGTCTGGCGTGGCCGGGCAACGTGCGTCAGCTGGAAAACACCTGTCGCTGGCTGACGGTGATGGCCGCCGGCCAGGAAGTGCTGATTCAGGATTTACCGGCAGAACTGTTTGAAGCCACCGTGCCCGAGAGCACCGCAGGACATACGTTGCCGGACAGCTGGGCGACGCTGCTGGCGCAGTGGGCAGATCGCGCGCTGCGTTCCGGTCATCAAAACTTGCTCTCTGAAGCACAGCCTGAAATGGAGCGCACGCTGTTGACCACCGCGCTTCGTCATACCCAGGGCCACAAACAGGAAGCGGCTCGCCTGTTGGGATGGGGTCGAAACACCCTGACGCGCAAGCTGAAAGAGCTGGGAATGGAGTGATCTTACTCCGCTGTGTAAAGGTTACTAATTGAGCGCAAAGTGCCGTTATTTTGCGCTTTACTGTTCCGATGAGTTTTGTATGATCGTGCCCGGAAACAGGGGGGAGCATCATGCTGGAATCATTAGTGACTTTGCTTTCGAGCGGAGCAGCAGAAAGCCACACGCCACAAACTGCCGTTGCGGCGGTGCTGTGTGCGGCGCTGGTTGGGCTGTTTAGCTAACGAGCTGTCGATGAAAAGCCGGGTGGCGGCTTCGCCTTACCCGGCCTACATAGTTGCGAGTTGTAGGCCGGGTAAGCGAAGCGCCATCCGGCATTGCAACTTAAATCACGCGCGAGAACTGCTGTAAACGCGCTTTCTGGCGCAGATAGGCATCGAAGCACATGCAGATATTACGAATCAACAGACGCCCCTTCGGCGTGACGACCACCGCGCTCTCCGACACATCCACCAGCCCGTCTTTCGCCAGCGGCGCAAGAAGCTTCAGGTCTTCGGCAAAGTAATCGCTGAATTGCAGATCCCATTGCGACTCCACCTCGCGGAATTCGAGACGGAAGTTGCAGATAAGCGCCTTAATCACATCACGACGGAGGCAGTCGTCGCGCGTTAACGCAATGCCGCGCCACAGCGCGTTGCCCGTTTCATCAACCTGCTGGTAATACAGCTTCAGCTCTTTTTGGTTCTGGGCGTAGCAGTCGCCAATCATGCTGATAGCGGAGACACCCATTCCGAGCAGATCGGTATCGCCCTGGGTGGTGTAACCCTGGAAGTTACGGTGGAGAACACCTTCGCGCTGGGCAATCGCCAGTTCGTCGTCAGGGCGGGCAAAGTGATCCATCCCGATAAACTGATAGCCGGTTTCGGTCAGCGAGGCGATGGTCTCCTGCAAAATGTCCAGCTTCTGCTGGGCGGAAGGCAGATCCGCATCTTTGATTTTGCGCTGCGCGGCGAACAGCGTCGGCAGGTGCGCATAGTTAAAGACGCTCAGACGGTCCGGGTTGAGCTCAGCCACGCGTTTAAGCGTGTAGGCGAAGCTCTCCGGCGTCTGCTTCGGCAGGCCGTAAATCAGGTCTATATTCGTTGAGGTAAAGCCGATTTCACGCGCATGGTTGAGTAAGGCAAAGATAAACGCTTCATCCTGCTCGCGGTTGACCAGGCGCTGTACTTCTTTGTTGAAGTCCTGTACGCCCATACTCAGGCGGTTGAAGCCTTCGGCGCGTAAATGATCCAGCACATCCAGCTCGATTTCACGCGGATCGACCTCGATCGAAATTTCAGCGTCGTCGTTAAAACTGAAATTGCCGCGCAGTAGCGCCATCAGGCGGCTGATCTGCGCTTTATTCAGATAGGTTGGCGTACCGCCGCCCCAGTGAAGCTGGCTGACGTGACGGCCTTTAAACAGCGGTGCGCGGTGCAGAATTTCCTGTTCAAGCGCATCGAGGTATTGATCGGCTTTGTGCTGCTGGCGGGTAACGATCTTATTGCAGCCGCAGAAGTAGCAGAGCTTGTGGCAGAACGGAATATGGACGTAGAGCGACAGCGGGCGCTCGGGATAGCGCGCCACAGCTTGCTGAAAATCCGCCTCGCCGAAAGCGTCAGAAAACTCCAGCGCGGTGGGGTATGAGGTATAACGCGGCCCGGAATAGTTATATTTCTGGATCAGGGCCAAATCCCAGTCGATAGATGGTACAGACATGCTCACTCCTTCCGTTGGTGTCGCGTTCGTATACGGCGGCCCGTTCTGGTCCCGTTGCGGGCCATCATTCGGGTGCGCAGCCACTTCTGTCGCCGCGACAACCGCCGTAGTTTAACGAATAACCACACCAGATAACATATAACCGGAAGGGTTATAAGCAGGACGAGTGTACCTGCCGGGTGCAAATGTTAGTTTCCACCTTTCAGCAGACGCATCATATCTTCCTGCTTTTCGTCTTCCTCTTCGTCTTCTTCATCATCGTAGGACAGACCCAGCTTCTGCATCAGTTCATCAATGCGATCCAGTTTGGCATCTACCCAGGACTGCTCTTCAGCGGTCAGGGTTTCACCCTCTTCAAGACGTTCCAGCAGCGCATCCAGGCGCTCATCGTTCTCCAGCATATCCAGCTCAGCCTGCGGTGAAAGCATAGGTTTCTCGCTCTTTGGTTTGTGCTGCTTAGTGACCGGCGTGTCTGTCACGCCCAGTGGAATGGGAGTTTTACTGCCGATACGAGGATCTTTCTGCTGTTTGCCTTTTGCAGAAGCGCCTGCGGCACCGCCACCGTTAGCACGGCTACCCGCAGTATGGCCACGATGCTTTTTATCGCGTTTGCGATCGCGCGCTTCCTGATTCAGTTCTTCGCGCGTTTTGCGGCGTGCTTTTGCAGGGCGTTTCGCGCCCGCAGCGGAGGTCGGTTTTTTCATGATGTTTTATCTTTAAGTCGTTTTCTTCAGTATAGAATTGCGGCGAAATCTAGCAGAAAGCAAGCAAAGAAAAAAGGCGACAGAGCAATCTGTCGCCTTTTTTCCTGACTCACAACCCTTAACGGGTCAGACATTCCCTGTTTGCCTTCAACAAACCCTGTTTATCCCTTGGCTACTACCGTCCGTGATACGGTTCCGTTTCCTGTTAAAAACGCCTCCAGGCGCCGGTCGTCCTGACAATCCTGAGTCTTCGCCTCCTGGCGCTCCTGACCCTTATCCTTAAGTCGTTTTCCTGCTGGCATCCTCGCCTTGACGCACACTTTACCTTGTTCTCTTAAACTAACAAGCAACGAAAAGGTACTAAACCGGATTTTCAGATAATTACTCATTAATAACTCTTTGAATTTTAATCTTTTGAGTTTTTTAGTGCCTGCGATTTCTCTTAAATTTCTCATACGTTTAAGGGCAGATCTCTTACATTCCGTAGGGCTTTCACTTACACGTCAATGACGAAGGGAAAAGCCTTTTGCCCGCATTCAGGTATAATCCCCCGCAGATTACGATTTTTGGAGACGACCACGTGACTACCTGGAACTACCAACAGACGCATTTTGTCACCAGTGCGCCCGATATTCGCCACCTGCCCTCAGACACAGGGATTGAAGTGGCATTTGCTGGCCGCTCCAATGCGGGAAAATCCAGCGCTCTGAATACGCTGACCAATCAGAAAAACCTGGCGCGTACCTCAAAAACACCTGGCCGTACTCAGCTGATTAACCTGTTTGAAGTGGCTGAAGGCAAACGCCTGGTCGATTTACCGGGCTACGGTTACGCGCAGGTACCGGAAGAGATGAAGATCAAATGGCAGCGTGCGCTGGGTGAATACCTGGAAAAACGCATGTGTCTGAAAGGTCTGGTGGTGCTGATGGATATTCGACACCCGCTAAAAGATCTCGACCAGCAGATGATTGACTGGGCGGTGGCAAGCGATATTGCGGTGCTGGTGCTGCTGACAAAAGCGGATAAGCTGGCGAGCGGCGCGCGCAAGGCGCAGGTGAACAAGGTGCGTGAAGCGGTGCTGGCATTCAACGGTGATGTACAGGTTGAACCGTTCTCCTCGCTGAAAAAGCAGGGTGTGGACAAACTGCGACAGAAGCTAGACAGCTGGTTTAACGATCTGGAACCGGCGACAGAAGCGGAAGCAGAGTAACAACAGGCGCGGCGATGACCGCGTTTTTTTCGCCCGAAACTCTCCTTTCCGCAATAAAAAACGCCCCAGTCATTACTGACTGGGGCGGCTAAAATATTCAGCCAAATCCGATTACGTGAAGTAAAAGGTCTGAAAGATAGAACATCTTACCTCTGTACCCTACGTCGTTAACTCTACTCTTTTTTTGTCTCTTGAAAAAGCACTTTTTGTAGTTTTTTTTCATTCTTTACATAGGGAATTCTAATGATCGTCACAAAACGCGCGTACTTATGTTGCTTACTTACATAAAACGCGCGTTATTCCGATAACGTTTAGTGAGCCTGATCCCAGTTTTCGCCGCTACCCACTTCCACCAGCAACGGAACGTCCAGCTTCATGCTGTTTTCCATCAGTTCATGGATCTTCTGAGAGACCTTTTCCAGGTCGTCTTTATGGACTTCAAATACCAGTTCATCGTGTACCTGCATGATCATTTTCACGCGCGGTTTCTCTTTTTCCAGCCAGGCATCAACGGCGATCATCGCGCGTTTGATGATATCTGCCGCAGTGCCCTGCATCGGGGCATTGATAGCAGCACGTTCAGCGCCAGCACGGCGCGCGGCGTTGCTGGATTTGATGTCCGGAAGGTAAAGACGACGGCCATCCAGCGTTTCAACGTAGCCTTTCTCTTTCGCCTGCGCGCGGGTACGCTCCATATATTCCAGCACGCCCGGATAGCGCTCAAAGTAGAGATCCATATACTTCTGCGACTCTTTACGCGGAATGTTGAGCTGGCGTGATAGGCCAAATGCGCTCATGCCGTAAATAAGGCCAAAGTTAATCGCTTTTGCGCTACGACGCTGTTCGTTTGTCACGCTGTCCAGCGGCAGGCCAAACACTTCGGCAGCTGTCGCCCGGTGGATATCCTTCCCTTCGGCAAATGCCGTCAGCAGGCCTTTGTCACGCGACAGGTGCGCCATAATACGCAGTTCGATTTGCGAGTAGTCTGCGGAGACAATCAGATAATCCTCTGGGGCAATGAAAGCCTGGCGTATACGGCGGCCCTCTTCATTACGCACCGGAATGTTTTGCAGGTTAGGATCGGTTGACGAAAGTCGCCCGGTCGCCGCTACAGCCTGGTGATAGGAAGTATGTACGCGGCCCGTTTTCGGGTTAATCATCAACGGCAGTTTGTCGGTATAGGTCGATTTCAGCTTCGCCAGACCACGGTACTGCAGGATAACTTTTGGCAGCGGATAGTCCAGCGCCAGCTCTTCCAGCACCTCTTCAGAGGTTGAAGGCGCGCCGCCCGGCGTTTTCTTCAGCGGTTTAATACCCTGCTTTTCAAACAGGATGGTTTGCAGCTGTTTCGGTGACGACAGGTTAAATGCCTCTCCAGCAAGCTCATGCGCTTTCTGTTCAAGCTCGGTCAGGCGCTGCGCCAGCTCGCCAGAGTGATTATGCAGCACCGTTGGGTCGATTTTGACGCCGTTACGCTCAATGCGGGACAGCACAGGCACCAGCGGCATCTCAATGTTCTGGAAAACATTCAGCGGCCCTTCGTGCTTCTGCAATTTCGGCCACATTTTGAGATGCAGCTGTAGCGTGACGTCAGCGTCTTCCGCGGCGTAGCGGCCTGCTTCTTCCAGCGCGATCTGGTTAAAGGTCAGCTGATTTTTGCCCTTACCGGCAATTTCTTCAAAGGTGATGGTTTTGTGTTTCAGCCAACGATCGGATAAGGAATCCATATCATGGCGGCCCGCCACGCTGTCCAGAATGTAAGATTCCAGCATGGTGTCAAAAGCGATACCACGTAGCTCAATGCCGTAGTTTTGCAGAATACCGCGGTCGTACTTCAGGTTTTGCCCGACCTTCAGCGCTTTCTCGTCTTCCAGAATCGGCTTCAGCAGTTCTAAGGTGCGCTCGCGCGAGATCTGCTCCGGCGCATCCAGATAGTCATGCGCTACCGGAACATAGGCTGCCATACCCGGCTCCGTCGCGAATGACAGGCCCACCATATTGGCAGATATGTTATCGAGACTGTCCGTTTCGGTATCGAACGCAAATACCGGTGCTTTTTTCAGCTTTTCAATCCAGGCGACGAGCTGCGACTCTTCAAGGATGGTTTCATAGTTATCGAATGAGAGCGCTGCCGCTTCTTCTTCTGCCTGCTCTTCGGCATCGACAACAATAGTTTCTTTCGGCTTCGCCGCAGCTTTTGCCCCTTTCGCCTGAAGCCATTTCCCGGCTTCGACATCCGTGGTCCAGCGTTTAAATTCGTATTTTCTGAACAGGCCAAGCAGTTCTTCTGCGGCGGGTTCCTGCACTTCAAGCTGGTCGCAGGTAAGCTCCAGCTCGACGTCGGTTTTGATGGTGGCTAACTGATAAGAGAGGTAAGCCACCTCTTTGTTATCGGCGAGCTTTCCGGCCATGGTTTTTGCACCACGGAAGGTAAGTCCGGCAATTTTGTCGGACTCAGCGTACAGCGTATCCAACCCACCTAACCCTTGCAGCAGCGCCTGAGCTGTTTTTTCGCCCACGCCCGGCACGCCAGGGATGTTATCCGAGGAATCCCCCATCAGGGCGAGGAAATCAATAATGAGTTCTGGCGGCACGCCATATTTGGCAACCACTTCTTCCGGGCCAAGAATAGTGTTGGTCATGGTATTAATCAGCGTGATCCCAGGTGTTACCAGCTGCGCCATGTCTTTATCACCGGTACTGATCAGCACCGGACGGCCAGCCTTTTCAGCTTCGCGCGCCAGGGTGCCAATAACGTCGTCAGCCTCAACGCCCGAGACAGCCAGCAAAGGCAGCCCCATCGCTTTGACCATAGCGTGCAGCGGTTCAATCTGCGCACGCAGATCGTCAGGCATGGGAGGACGGTGAGATTTGTAATGCTCAAATAATTCATCGCGGAAGGTTTTCCCCTTCGCATCAAACACCACGGCCGCATGGGTTGGGTGGTATTGCAGAATCAGGCTGCGTAGCATATTCAGCACGCCGTACATTGCGCCGGTAGGTTCCCCTGCGCTGTTGGTCAGAGGAGGAAACGCATGATACGCCCGATAAAGGTAAGAAGAGCCATCGACGAGTATAAGTGGGTTTTCTGGGATCTGAACCATAATGTCCGTGCCTTTAATTAATTTATGGGTAAAGGATGCCACAGAAGGATGAAAACATCAGGTTTTAGCGCTTTATACAGAAAAAGATTTTGCGATCGTGAAGATCGCTCGCAAAAACAAACTGTGGATAAGTTTGTGCATATTTTTAATACAGGTGAATAACAGTTCTATAAAACTGATACTGAAAACTTATTTATCAAATAAAATCAATTAGTTGAAATTAGATCACTTAAGATCCCACCCCGCTGATGGTTATTTAGTCTATGTGGATATAAGACGTAAGCACCCTGTCTATATAGAAAATTTCGCTGCATGGTAGGAAAAGCCGCAGCCTCTTCGTGCGAAAGCGCCCTGGTCTGGGCCAATATCTGATAAGATCGGCGCCCAGCACCGGATAGCCGGCTGCTTAATTACAGCTAACTATCTGAAAAAATTCATTATGTCGAAAATACTCGCTGCGATAACCTTATTGCTAAGCGTCATTTTAACTATTCTGGTTACCATCGCCTGTTCTGTGCCAATCATCGTTGCCGGAATAATTAAGCTCCTGCTGCCCGTCCCTCCGGTATGGCGTGCAGTGTCTGCTTTTTGTAATTTTATGATGTACTGCTGGTGTGAAGGGCTGGCGATCCTGTTGTATCTGAACCCCTGGTTAAAGTGGGACGTTCAGGGCCTTGAGAAGCTGAATAAAAAGAACTGGTATCTGCTGATCTGCAATCATCACAGCTGGGCCGACATCGTTGTATTGTGCGTGCTGTTTCGCAAACATATTCCGATGAACAAATACTTTCTGAAACAGCAACTGGCATGGGTGCCTTTCATTGGTCTGGCCTGCTGGGCGCTGGATATGCCGTTTATGAAACGCTATTCACGCAGCTATCTGATTCGTCATCCGGAACGCCGCGGTATGGACGTGGAAACTACGCGCCGTTCTTGCGAGAAGTTTCGCGCGCATCCCACCACCATAGTTAATTTCGTCGAAGGTTCGCGCTTTACCGAAGAGAAGCGCCAGCAGACTCGCTCTCCGTATCAGCACCTGTTGCCGCCAAAGGCAGCGGGTATCGCAATGGCCCTCAACGTGCTGGGTGAGCAGTTTGATAAATTGTTGAACGTAACGCTCTGCTATCCGGAAAACGACAGGACGCCGTTCTACGATATGCTCAGCGGCAAGCTGACGCGTATCGTAGTCCGCGTTGATCTGTTGCCCATCGATACGGAACTGCACGGTGATTACGTTAACGATAAAAACTTCAAACGTCGTTTCCAGCTTTGGCTCAATACACTCTGGAAAGAGAAAGACGAACAGATAGCGGAGTTAAAATCTTCATACAAAAACGCCGGTCAATGACCGGCGTTTTCTTTATGTTTGTTACTTCATCTCAACCAGGTGTTTCACGGTATCAGCGTACTGTTGTACGAAGATATCCATACTGGTGGTGTCCATACCACGCATATTTACCTGGTATTTACCGTTAACATACATCGCCGGCACGCCCTGCAACTGGAAGTCAGCGGCAGCTTTTTCCTGCTGTGCCACGAGAGATTTCACCACAAAACTGTTCCAGGCAGCGTCGTAGTCTTCACCTTTCACACCGGCATCAACAAACACTTTACGGATATCTGCCGTAGTTTGTACGGTCTGGGTTTTCTGTACGGCTTCAAACATAGGCGCGGTGATCTTATCTTCCACACCCAGCGCAATCGCAACCGCCCATGCCTGAGTCAGATCTTTACCCAATGGGCCAAGGAACTCAACGTGGTATTTCGTCATTTTGGTGCCTTCCGGCAGCTTTTTCTTCACGTTGTCAGAAACATGAAGTACCTGCTCAAACTCGTAGCAGTGCGGGCAGTAGAAGGAGAAGAACTCCAGCACCTGAGGCTCGCCAGCTACAGGCTTGTCCAGCGTAATGTACTGCTTGCCGTCGGTAAACTGCGCAGCAGTTGCGCTAAATGCCAGAATCATACCAGCCAGCGCCAGCCAAATTTTTTTCATGATTAACTCTCTCCTGGGTGTGTCCAATTAATACATCGGCGTTAATTGCAGAGGGGGTTCCTGTAGAACCTTAACCTGCTCGGTAAATGTGGATATCTGGTTGCGCCAGTAATCCTCCCCGGTAAGCCAGGGGAAATTTCGGGGAAAAGCCGGGTCTTCCCAACGCCTGATTAACCACGCGAGATAATAAACAAATCGCATCGCACGTAAAGGCTCTATCAGGGCAATTTCGTCTGAATTAAAGGGGCTAAATTCTTCATAAGCTTCAATTATGGTCTCAAGCTGCATGCGCTGCTCGGCTTTATCACCGTTGAGCAGCATCCACAGATCCTGCACCGCAGGTCCCATACGAGCGTCATCAAGATCGACAAATAGCGGGCCGTCGCGCCAGAGAATATTCCCGGCGTGGCAGTCACCGTGCAGGCGTAGTGCGGTAATATCATCCCGCCAGCAGGCTTTTACAGCATCAATAAGCTTATCGGTCGCCGTGAGGAAATTATCCTTAAGCGCCTTTGGGATCAGCGCCGATGTTTCGAATACCTCTCGCGGCTCAATAAGATATTCCTGAACACCAATCGTCGGTCGGGCAACAAACGATTTTTTACGTCCCGTCTGATGAATGCGCCCCAGATAACGGGCAACCCATTCCATCTGATCGATATTATCTGCCTCAAACTGTCTTCCGCCCAGGCTCGGAAATACCGCGTAGTAAAAACCCTGATGGGTCAGCAGCGTTTGGTTATTAAATTTGAGCGGTGCCGCAACGGGAACATCGTCATCCAGCAGATCGTGGGCAAACTGATGCTCTTCCTGAATTTGTTCTGCGGACCAGCGCTGTGGCCGGTAAAACTTTACGACAAAGCGCTGGCGCTCTTCGTCCTGAAATTGGTAGACACGGTTTTCGTAGCTGTTTAAAGGGGTTAACCCGGAATCCACCCGAATACCCTGCTCGAACAGCGCATCCATAATGGTATCCGGGTGTAGTGTCTGGAAAGTAAAAGCCTGGTCGTTCATCCGATCATCCGGAAATTATACGAATGATTCAGGATATCATCTTGTGGCGATTTCGGTGGCTCCGCTTACAAGCTTTTACTCTTTAATTACGCCTCGGGCGCGCAGTAATGCAGTTTTAAAATCCTCTTCATAATCTTTCTGAATACCAGGAATAACAGCATCTTTAGCCGAGTCACGCATTTTGAGGTGGTAGATCAGGATGTCATCAGAAAGGTCTGCCAGTTCGCCATCAAAACCTGACTCTTTCGCCAGTTTCTGTAAAAATTGCATCAGATTCAGCTCTGGCTCTTTTTGCCAGGCCGGCTGGAGAAGCTCAATGACTTCATTAAGACGTTTACATTTCATGGTAGTGCTCCTTTCATTTAGAGAGACACGTTAGCAGGGTCAATCCCACAATAAAAGAGGCGATATTCGTGAATCAATGCCAGGAAATCATCGGGGTCGTTCTTGCCGGAGGCAGGGCAACGCGAATGGGCGGAAAAGATAAAGGTCTTCAGCTCCTGAACAACACCCCCTTATGGCAGCATGTTGCTGATACCCTGGCAAATCAGGTGTCGTCGATGGCGATCAGCGCTAACCGACATGTTGATATTTACCAGCGCAGTGGATATCCGGTTTATCAGGATAAGCTTGTGGACTACCCCGGCCCGCTGGCGGGAATGCTTTCCGTTATGCAGCAGTCGCATGGAGAGTGGTTTCTCTTTTGTTCATGTGATACGCCCTTCATCCCGTCCTGTCTGGTTGAACGTCTGGTGCAGCGGTGCGAGGGTGCTCCCGTCGTCTGGGTACACGACGGCGAACGCGACCATCCGACGATCGCATTGATTAATCGCTCGTTAATATCTGCGCTGGAAGATTACCTGGCCGCAGGAGAGCGACGCGTCATGGTATTTATGCGCCAGTCAGGAGGGCATTCCGTTGATTTCAGTGACATGAAATCGGCGTTTGTGAATGTAAACACGACGGAAGATTTGCAGATGATGCAGGAGAAGAAATGATACCCGTATTAGCGATCTCTGCCTGGAGCGGCACCGGGAAGACTACGCTGCTAAAAAAGCTGATACCTGCACTTTGCGCTAAAGGTATTCGTCCCGGATTGATTAAGCACACGCACCATAACATGGATGTCGATAAGCCGGGGAAAGACAGCTATGAGCTGCGTAAGGCTGGCGCTGCACAAACGATGGTGGCGAGTAACCAGCGCTGGGCGTTAATGACAGAAACTCCGGATGAAGCATCGCTGGATCTCGCTTATCTTGTCAGCCGGATGGATCATTCCACGCTGGATCTGGTGCTGGTTGAGGGGTTTAAGCACGAGGCTGTTGCGAAGATCCTGCTGTTCAGAAACGGTGCCGGGCATGATGTAAGTGAGTTAACGCTGGATGAACATGTGATTGCTGTGGTCAGTGACGCTGCGTTGACGCTGGAAGTACCGGTTCTGGATTTGAATAATGTGGAGGGGATTGCAGAGTTTATTTTGGCGTGGTGTGCAGTCTGAGATCTGCCGGGTGACGGCTTCGCCTTACCCGGCCTACCGTTTTTCGACGTATAAACGCAAAAAGGCCATCCTTTCGGATGGCCTCTTCACTTGTTTGATGCCTGGCAGTTCCCTACTCTCACATGGGGAGACCCCACACTACCATCGGCGCTACGGCGTTTCACTTCTGAGTTCGGCATGGGGTCAGGTGGGACCACCGCGCTAAAGCCGCCAGGCAAATTCTGTTAATCTGTATCAGGCTGAAAATCGTGTCTGTCTCTTCGCCGAAACAGCTTCGGCGTTGTAAGGTTAAGCCTCACGGTTCATTAGTATCGGTTAGCTCAACGCATCGCTGCGCTTACACACCCGACCTATCAACGTCGTCGTCTTCAACGTTCCTTCAGGAGACTCAAGGTCTCAGGGAGAACTCATCTCGGGGCAAGTTTCGTGCTTAGATGCTTTCAGCACTTATCTTTTCCGCATTTAGCTACCGGGCAGTGCCATTGGCATGACAACCCGAACACCAGTGATGCGTCCACTCCGGTCCTCTCGTACTAGGAGCAGCCCCCCTCAATTCTCCAGCGCCCACGGCAGATAGGGACCGAACTGTCTCACGACGTTCTAAACCCAGCTCGCGTACCACTTTAAATGGCGAACAGCCATACCCTTGGGACCTACTTCAGCCCCAGGATGTGATGAGCCGACATCGAGGTGCCAAACACCGCCGTCGATATGAACTCTTGGGCGGTATCAGCCTGTTATCCCCGGAGTACCTTTTATCCGTTGAGCGATGGCCCTTCCATTCAGAACCACCGGATCACTATGACCTGCTTTCGCACCTGCTCGCGCCGTCACGCTCGCAGTCAAGCTGGCTTATGCCATTGCACTAACCTCCTGATGTCCGACCAGGATTAGCCAACCTTCGTGCTCCTCCGTTACTCTTTGGGAGGAGACCGCCCCAGTCAAACTACCCACCAGACACTGTCCGCAACCCGGATTACGGGTCTACGTTAGAACACCAGCCATTAAAGGGTGGTATTTCAAGGTTGGCTCCACGCAGACTGGCGTCCACGCTTCAAAGCCTCCCACCTATCCTACACATCAAGGACCAGTGTTCAGTGTCAAGCTATAGTAAAGGTTCACGGGGTCTTTCCGTCTTGCCGCGGGTACACTGCATCTTCACAGCGAGTTCAATTTCACTGAGTCTCGGGTGGAGACAGCCTGGCCATCATTACGCCATTCGTGCAGGTCGGAACTTACCCGACAAGGAATTTCGCTACCTTAGGACCGTTATAGTTACGGCCGCCGTTTACCGGGGCTTCGATCAAGAGCTTCGCGTTGCCGCTAACCCCATCAATTAACCTTCCGGCACCGGGCAGGCGTCACACCGTATACGTCCACTTTCGTGTTTGCACAGTGCTGTGTTTTTAATAAACAGTTGCAGCCAGCTGGTATCTTCGACTGATTTCAGCTCCGCCCGCAGGGGCTTCACCTACATATCAGCGTGCCTTCTCCCGAAGTTACGGCACCATTTTGCCTAGTTCCTTCACCCGAGTTCTCTCAAGCGCCTTGGTATTCTCTACCTGACCACCTGTGTCGGTTTGGGGTACGATTTCGTGTTACCTGATGCTTAGAGGCTTTTCCTGGAAGCAGGGCATTTATCACTTCAGCACCGTAGTGCCTCGTCATCACACCTCAGCGTTAATAAGGTACCGGATTTACCTGGAACCTCCGCCTACATGCTTAAACCGGGACAACCGTCGCCCGGCTGACATAGCCTTCTCCGTCCCCCCTTCGCAGTAACACCAAGTACAGGAATATTAACCTGTTTCCCATCGACTACGCCTTTCGGCCTCGCCTTAGGGGTCGACTCACCCTGCCCCGATTAACGTTGGACAGGAACCCTTGGTCTTCCGGCGAGTGGGCTTTTCACCCGCTTTATCGTTACTTATGTCAGCATTCGCACTTCTGATACCTCCAGCCCCCCTCACAGGACACCTTCAACGGCTTACAGAACGCTCCCCTACCCAACAACACATAGTGTCGCTGCCGCAGCTTCGGTGCATGGTTTAGCCCCGTTACATCTTCCGCGCAGGCCGACTCGACCAGTGAGCTATTACGCTTTCTTTAAATGATGGCTGCTTCTAAGCCAACATCCTGGCTGTCTGTGCCTTCCCACATCGTTTCCCACTTAACCATGACTTTGGGACCTTAGCTGGCGGTCTGGGTTGTTTCCCTCTTCACGACGGACGTTAGCACCCGCCGTGTGTCTCCCGTGATAACATTCTTCGGTATTCGTAGTTTGCATCGGGTTGGTAAGCCGGGATGGCCCCCTAGCCGAAACAGTGCTCTACCCCCGAAGATGAATTCACGAGGCGCTACCTAAATAGCTTTCGGGGAGAACCAGCTATCTCCCGGTTTGATTGGCCTTTCACCCCCAGCCACAGGTCATCCGCTAATTTTTCAACATTAGTCGGTTCGGTCCTCCAGTTAGTGTTACCCAACCTTCAACCTGCCCATGGCTAGATCACCGGGTTTCGGGTCTATACCCTGCAACTTAACGCCCAGTTAAGACTCGGTTTCCCTTCGGCTCCCCTATACGGTTAACCTTGCTACAGAATATAAGTCGCTGACCCATTATACAAAAGGTACGCAGTCACCCCATAAAGAGGCTCCCACTGCTTGTACGTACACGGTTTCAGGTTCTTTTTCACTCCCCTCGCCGGGGTTCTTTTCGCCTTTCCCTCACGGTACTGGTTCACTATCGGTCAGTCAGGAGTATTTAGCCTTGGAGGATGGTCCCCCCATATTCAGACAGGATACCACGTGTCCCGCCCTACTCTTCGAGTTCACAGCATGTGTGCTTTCGTGTACGGGACTATCACCCTGTACCGTCGGACTTTCCAGACCGTTCCACTAACACACAAGCTGATTCAGACTCCGGGCTGCTCCCCGTTCGCTCGCCGCTACTGGGGGAATCTCGGTTGATTTCTTTTCCTCGGGGTACTTAGATGTTTCAGTTCCCCCGGTTCGCCTCGTTAACCTATGTATTCAGTTAACGATAGTGCAACGGATTGCACTGGGTTTCCCCATTCGGACATCGCCGGGTCAAAGGTTCATATCACCTCGCCGGCGCTTTTCGCAGATTAGCACGTCCTTCATCGCCTCTGACTGCCAGGGCATCCACCGTGTACGCTTAGTCGCTTAACCTCACAACCCGAAGATGTTTCACTTCTGATTGCGAAAATTTGAGAGACTCGAACACACATGAGCTGTGTGTCGTTTCAATTTTCAGCTTGATCCAGATTTTTAAAGAGCAAATATCTCAAACATGACTCGCAAGTCAGTTTTGAGATATGACGGCAGGTGACTTTCACTCACGAACCAGCAAGTGGCGTCCCCTAGGGGATTCGAACCCCTGTTACCGCCGTGAAAGGGCGGTGTCCTGGGCCTCTAGACGAAGGGGACGTACAGTCTCAATCGCAAGACGCCTTGCTATTTACTTTTCATCAGACAATCTGTGTGAGCACTGCAAAGGCAGGTTCTTTAAGGTAAGGAGGTGATCCAACCGCAGGTTCCCCTACGGTTACCTTGTTACGACTTCACCCCAGTCATGAATCACAAAGTGGTAAGCGCCCTCCCGAAGGTTAAGCTACCTACTTCTTTTGCAACCCACTCCCATGGTGTGACGGGCGGTGTGTACAAGGCCCGGGAACGTATTCACCGTGGCATTCTGATCCACGATTACTAGCGATTCCGACTTCATGGAGTCGAGTTGCAGACTCCAATCCGGACTACGACGCACTTTATGAGGTCCGCTTGCTCTCGCGAGGTCGCTTCTCTTTGTATGCGCCATTGTAGCACGTGTGTAGCCCTACTCGTAAGGGCCATGATGACTTGACGTCATCCCCACCTTCCTCCAGTTTATCACTGGCAGTCTCCTTTGAGTTCCCGGCCGGACCGCTGGCAACAAAGGATAAGGGTTGCGCTCGTTGCGGGACTTAACCCAACATTTCACAACACGAGCTGACGACAGCCATGCAGCACCTGTCTCAGAGTTCCCGAAGGCACCAATCCATCTCTGGAAAGTTCTCTGGATGTCAAGAGTAGGTAAGGTTCTTCGCGTTGCATCGAATTAAACCACATGCTCCACCGCTTGTGCGGGCCCCCGTCAATTCATTTGAGTTTTAACCTTGCGGCCGTACTCCCCAGGCGGTCGACTTAACGCGTTAGCTCCGGAAGCCACGCCTCAAGGGCACAACCTCCAAGTCGACATCGTTTACGGCGTGGACTACCAGGGTATCTAATCCTGTTTGCTCCCCACGCTTTCGCACCTGAGCGTCAGTCTTTGTCCAGGGGGCCGCCTTCGCCACCGGTATTCCTCCAGATCTCTACGCATTTCACCGCTACACCTGGAATTCTACCCCCCTCTACAAGACTCTAGCCTGCCAGTTTCGAATGCAGTTCCCAGGTTGAGCCCGGGGATTTCACATCCGACTTGACAGACCGCCTGCGTGCGCTTTACGCCCAGTAATTCCGATTAACGCTTGCACCCTCCGTATTACCGCGGCTGCTGGCACGGAGTTAGCCGGTGCTTCTTCTGCGGGTAACGTCAATCGACAGGGTTATTAACCCTGTCGCCTTCCTCCCCGCTGAAAGTACTTTACAACCCGAAGGCCTTCTTCATACACGCGGCATGGCTGCATCAGGCTTGCGCCCATTGTGCAATATTCCCCACTGCTGCCTCCCGTAGGAGTCTGGACCGTGTCTCAGTTCCAGTGTGGCTGGTCATCCTCTCAGACCAGCTAGGGATCGTCGCCTAGGTGAGCCGTTACCCCACCTACTAGCTAATCCCATCTGGGCACATCCGATGGCAAGAGGCCCGAAGGTCCCCCTCTTTGGTCTTGCGACGTTATGCGGTATTAGCTACCGTTTCCAGTAGTTATCCCCCTCCATCAGGCAGTTTCCCAGACATTACTCACCCGTCCGCCACTCGTCAGCGAAGCAGCAAGCTGCTTCCTGTTACCGTTCGACTTGCATGTGTTAGGCCTGCCGCCAGCGTTCAATCTGAGCCATGATCAAACTCTTCAATTTAAAAGTTTGATGCTCAATGAATTAAACTTCGTAATGAATTACGTGTTCACTCGTTGAGACTTGGTATTCATTTTTCGTCCGAGGACGTTAAGAATCCATGTCACTTTGAGTGCCCACACAGATTGTCTGATAAATTGTTAAAGAGCAGTGCCGCTACGTTTTCGCTGCGGCGCGGGGTGTGCATATTACGCTTTCCCGCTTCAGAGTCAAGCGTTTATTTTGCTTTTCTCTGCTGACCCGGCGGCTTGCGTGCCGTTGTTCCGTGTCAGTGGAGGCGCATTATAGGGAGTTCTTCTGAAGTGACAAGAGGTAATTTAAAAAAAGTTTCTGACCGTGTTTTTTTTCACCAAAAGCGATGAGATCAAGCTACAAATTGTTCTAATTGATGTATCTGCAACCACAATCACCCCTGAGATGGCATAATTAGCCGCATCAATATTTAAGGAATAAAAGCGATGCCATTAAGCGCACAACAGCTGGCAGCTCAAAAAAACCTGTCCTATGTGCTGGCAGAAAAGCTGGCTCAGCTGATCTTAGCGGGTAAATATGCCCCAGGTAGCATCCTGCCCAGCGAGATGGAGCTGGGGGATCAGTTTGGTGTAAGCCGTACCGCCGTTCGCGAAGCGGTAAAAACATTAACGGCGAAAGGGATGGTGCTTCCACGCCCGCGCATTGGCACCCGCGTTATGCCTCAGGGGAACTGGAACTTTCTCGATCAGGAGTTACTCACCTGGTGGATGACCGAAGATAACTTTAATCAGGTCGTCGATCACTTTCTGGTCATGCGCAGCAGTCTTGAGCCTCAGGCCTGTCTGCTTGCCGCCACGCTCGGCACAGCAGAGCAAAAAGCGCAGCTCAATACTTTTATGGAAGAGATGGTGGATCTGAAAAAGCACTTTAACCGCGAGCGCTGGATAGAGGTCGATATGGCCTGGCATGAACATATCTATAATATGAGCGGAAATCCTTTCCTGACCTCCTTTGCTTCTTTATTCCATTCTGTGTACCACACTTACTTTGCCTCTATCACACAGGATGAGGTGGTGAAGCTGGATCTGCATCAGGCGATAGTCGATGCCATTCAGGAAAGCGACGGGCAGCGAGCCCTGAGTGCGTGCCAGGCGTTGCTGGCCGCGCCAACCCACCAGCAGGTAAATAAATGACAGAGAAAAAAGCACGCAGTATGGCCGGATTGCCGTGGATTGCAGCCATGGCGTTCTTTATGCAGGCACTGGATGCCACTATCCTCAATACCGCCCTTCCCGCAATAGCCCAAAGCCTTAACCGCTCCCCACTGGCGATGCAATCCGCCATCATCAGTTATACCCTGACGGTGGCGATGCTCATTCCGGTCAGCGGCTGGCTGGCCGATCGTTTCGGCACGCGCAAAGTGTTTATGCTGGCGGTGACGCTGTTCACCCTCGGTTCTCTGGCTTGCGCCCTCTCTACCTCTCTGACGGAACTGGTTATCTTCCGCGTTCTACAGGGGATAGGCGGCGCGATGATGATGCCCGTCGCACGTCTGGCGTTATTACGCGCCTATCCGCGCAGCGAACTGCTCCCGGTGCTCAACTTTGTGACTATGCCGGGGCTGGTCGGTCCGATACTTGGCCCGGTTCTCGGCGGCGTACTGGTGACCTGGGCAAGCTGGCACTGGATCTTCCTGATTAATATTCCGATTGGTGTGGCAGGGCTAATCTATGCCCGCAAATATATGCCGAACTTCACCACACCACGACGCAGCTTCGATATGGGCGGCTTCTTCCTGTTTGGCCTGAGCCTGGTCCTGTTCTCCAGCGGGATGGAGCTGTTTGGCGAGAAAATCGTAGCGACGTGGCTGGCGCTGGCCATCATTCTTAGCGGTATTCTGCTGTTCCTTCTATATATCCGTCATGCGCGTCGCCATCCGACACCGCTTATCTCTTTATCTCTGTTTAACACCCGAACGTTTTCCGTCGGGATCGCGGGCAATATTGCCTCGCGTCTGGGCACGGGCTGCGTACCGTTCCTGATGCCGCTGATGCTCCAGGTCGGTTTCGGCTATCCGGCCCTGATTGCTGGCTGCATGATGGCCCCCACAGCGATGGGCTCAATTCTGGCAAAATCGACGGTCACGCAGGTGCTGCGCTGGTTTGGCTATCGTAAGACGCTGGTTGGCGTGACGATCTTTATTGGATTGATGATTGCGCAGTTCTCCCTGCAATCTGCGGCGTTACCCATCTGGATGCTGATCCTGCCGCTGTTTGTGCTGGGTATGGCCATGTCGACGCAGTTTACGTCGATGAACACCATCACCCTTGGGGACCTCACCGACGAGAATGCCAGCAGCGGCAACAGCGTACTGGCGGTCACTCAACAGCTGTCGATCAGCCTCGGGGTTGCCATGAGCGCGGCGGTACTGCGGTTTTATGAAGGGTTTGACGGTACAAATACCGTTGAGCAGTTCCACTATACCTTTATCACCATGGGCGCCCTTACCGTGGTATCGGCGGTGGTCTTTATGTTGTTAAAACCAAAAGACGGCCGGAACCTGATTAAAGAGCGTCATAAAGAGAAGGCTAAACCGAACCGCGTTCCATCAGAACAGGAGTAAGCTGCAAACGTTGCTGTTGCAGCGTGGGCTGAGCCATGCGGTGGATCAACACATCGATAGCCAGCTCACCCAGTTCATCCTTCGGCTGATGAATGGTGGTCAGCGGCGGCGTCATGTAGCGCGCCAGTTCGATATCATCATAACCGACGATCGCCATGTCGTCCGGAACACGTAATCCCGCCTGATACAGCGCCTGATAAGCTCCGAATGCCATCGCATCGTTACCGATAAACACCGCCTGCGGGCGCGGCTCTTGCGCCAGCAGTTTCTGCATTGCTTCAAATCCACCATTAAATTCGAAATCGCCGGTGATGCGATAGCCATCAGGAATGGCAAGCCCCGCCCGTTCCATGGCCGAAAGATAGCCTTCCAGACGCAAGCGCGCCGGGGTTTTATCCAGCGGGCCGGTAATACAGGCGATGCGGGTATGGCCTTTATCTATCAGATGCTGGGTCGCCATATCGCCACCCAGCAGCGAGTTATCCTGGATCAGATCGCTGGTGCCGTCGAACGGCGCCCAGTCCATCATGACCGTAGGAATAGAAGGGTAGCGCTGAATGATCTCTTTCGAGGGTTGATGCGTTTCGGTACAGAGCAGCAGCAGCCCGTCGACGCGTTTTTGCATCAGCGTCTCCAGGTTTCGGTTCATGCGCTGCTCATCGCCTTCGGTATTGCACAGCACCAGGCTGTAGCCGCGCTCGAAGCAGCTGCGCTCCACGCCGCGCACCAGTTCAGAATAAAAAGGGTTGGTACTGGCGGTGATCAGCATGCCGATGGTGCGCGTCTGGTTAAGCTTCAGGCTGCGGGCCAGCGCAGACGGCGCATAGTTGAGTTCTTTAATTGCAGCGTCAACTTTCTCCCGAATCGCCTCGCTGACGAAGCGATCCTTATTGATAACGTGGGAGACAGTCGAGGTAGAAACGCCCGCCATACGGGCGACATCTTTCATTGTGGCCAAGCGTTACCCCTGCTGACTTAAGAATTCATCAATCTCTTTACGCCATGGAACAGAAGGCTGAGCGCCTTTACGCGTCACCGCAATCGCGGCGGCGGCATGCGCGAAGCGAATCGCGTCATCCATTGCTTTTCCTTCCAGCAGCGCCGTTACCAGCGCACCGTTGAAGGTGTCACCTGCGGCGATGGTATCAATGGCTTTGACCTTAAAGCCCGGTACGCGACGGCCTTCGCCATTGACGCTAGCCCACACCCCACGGCTGCCGAGGGTGATGATCACGGTGCCGATGCCTTTATCATGCAGCGCAAGCGCGGCACGCGCGGCATCGTCATCATTTTCGACACGGATACCCGTCAGCTTTTCCGCTTCGGTTTCGTTCGGGGTGATGATATCCACCAGCGCCAGCAGCTCGTCTGATAATACACGGGCAGGCGCCGGGTTAAGTACGACAGACGTATGATTTTCATGCGCAATTTTCGCAGCGGCCAGCACGCTTTCAACCGGTGACTCCAGCTGCATCAGCAGGGCTTCCGCTCCGGCGATGATCCCACGCTGCGCTTCGACGCGTTCAGTCGTTAACGCGGCATTAGCCCCCGCATGAATACCGATGACATTCTCACCTTCCGCATTGACGAAAATCAGCGCCACGCCGGTAGATTCCCCTGCAACCACGCTGACGGGTGCGATGTCGATGTTGTCGCTTGCGAGCTGTTTGCGTACGCGCTCGCCGGTATCGTCATCACCCGTACAGGCGATAAACGCGATATTCGCCCCGCTGCGTCCGGCGGCAACTGCCTGGTTTGCGCCCTTACCGCCGAACGCCACCTGATACTGATTGCCGGTGACGGTTTCGCCCGGAGTGGGGAACGTTTCAAGGTTAAGAATGTGATCGGCATTGATACTGCCAAGGACGACGAGGTTGCCTGCGGTTTTCATGTATTGAGGTGTCCATCTGAGAGCGCCACCGGTATTACCCGGTGGCGTATGCCACACTTTTCTTTTATTTGGTGTCCCTCAGGCAGCCAGCGACTGCCTGAATCGCCTTTACTGCTTAATGACCAGTTTCAGGTCAACAGGATATTTGGCCTGAACTTTTTCGCCCTTCAGCACTTTATCGGCAGTTTGCACGCCAGTCGCGCCAATCTGCTCAGGCAGCTGAGCGATGGTCGCAGCCAGTTTGCCATCATTTACTGCTTTTTCACCATCCGGCGTGCCGTCAAATCCGACAACCATCACATCTGATTTACCCGCAGTCTGGAGCGCACGCAGCGCACCGAGCGCCATTTCGTCGTTCTGTGCGAATACCGCCTGCACATCAGGATGCGCGGTCAGCAGGTTCTGCATGACGTTCAGACCCTTTGTACGGTCGAAGTCTGCCGGCTGGCTCGCCAGCACGTTAAATTTGTGCGCCGCTACAGCCTGCTGGAAACCTTCACCACGTTCACGGGCCGCGGAAGTCCCGGCGATACCCTGCAACTCGATCACTTTCGCGCCTTCACCTGCTTTCTTCGCGATGTAGTCACCGGCGATTTTGCCGCCCAGTACGTTATCAGACGCAATATGGCTAACAACGTCGCCTTTGGTCGCCTGACGGTCCAGGGTGATTACCGGGATCTTCGCCTGGTTTGCCATCTTCACGGCGTTACCGACCGCGTCGGAATCGGTTGGGTTGATCAGCAGGATTTTGGTACCACGAACGGTTAAGTCCTGAACGTTAGCCAGCTCTTTCGCCGGGTTGTTCTGAGAATCCAGCACCACCAGGTTGTAACCCAGTTTGTCTGCTTCTTTCTGCGCGCCATCCTTCAGGGAGACGAAGAACGGGTTGTTCAGGGTAGAGACAACCAGCGCGATGGTGTCCTTCGCCATGGCGTTAGCACTTACGGTTGCGCTCAGCGCGACAGCAGAAACCAGGGTAGCCAGTTTTTTCATGTTCATATCTAAGATGTCCTGTAGTGTCGTCAGTTACTGTTTTTTGTTGTCTACCAGTACCGCCAGCAAAATCACCACTGCCTTAACGATCATCTGGTAATAGGAGGAAACACCTAACAAATTCAAGCCATTATTCAGGAAACCTAGGATCAGTGCGCCGATCAATGTCCCAACAATGCGACCTTTACCGCCCGCAAGGCTCGTACCACCCAGAACCACTGCCGCGATGGCATCCAGCTCATAGCCCGTACCCGCCGTTGGCTGCGCGGAAGAGAGGCGCGCCACTTCGATGATGCCCGCCAGAGATGCCAGCAGACCGCACAGGGAGTAAACGATAATTTTAACTTTGTTGACGCTAATACCGGACAGACGCGTTGCCGATTCGTTACCGCCCAGCGCATAAATATAACGACCCAGACGGGTATGATGCAGCATGTACCACGCCGCCAGGAAGACGATAGCCATGATCCAGACTGGCGTCGGAATACCCAGCGGGCGTCCGATACCAAACCAACCAAATAGATCGGCGTTTTCGGTAAAGCCGGTATTCACCGGGCTACCGTTGGTGTACACCATGGTGACGCCGCGCAGCAGCAGCATCATCACCAGCGTGGCAATAAACGCCTGTACGCGGCCTTTTGCCACAATCACGCCGGTTACCGCGCCAATTGCCGCGCCTGCCGCCAGCGCAGCAGCAACGGCTACCAGCGCGTTGACCTCAATACCGACAATCGACGCGGCAATCGCGCCGGTGAGCGCCAGCAGGGAACCGACGGACAGATCGATACCCGAGGTCAAAATCACCAGCGTCATCCCCACCGCCATAATGGCGTTGACGGAGGTCTGCTGAAGAATATTGAACAGGTTATTAACGGTAAAAAAGTTCGGGCTCATGGTCGAGACAATCGCGATCAGCACCAGCAGGGCAATCAGCGATTTTTGTTCCATCAGCCATGCCTTTGTGAAATAGCGGCGACCAGAAACAGCCTGGGTAGTCATCTTCTTACTCCTGATTCACGCGATTAAGCTTGCCCACAGCGGCAGCCATCAGAACTTCCTGGGTGGCCTGCTCGCGAGTGAATTCACCACCGAGATGCCCTTCATGCATGACGATAATGCGATCGCTCATGCCTAATACTTCTGGCATCTCGGAAGAGACCAGAATGATGCTCAGACCGTCGGCCTTGAACTGGTTAATCAGCTGATAGATCTCTTTTTTCGCGCCCACGTCAACGCCGCGAGTTGGCTCATCGAGGATCAGTACTTTCGGGCGAGTCATCAACCCGCGGGCAATCGCCACTTTCTGCTGATTACCGCCGGACAACAGGCCAATCGCCTGCTCCATCGATGGGGTTTTAACGTTAAAGAGACGGATAAAATCGCTGACCGCCTGCTGCTCATCTTTGTGTTTCAGGCTGCCGCCGCTGCGGCTGAAATAGCGTAGCGCGGTCAGGGACATGTTCTCTTTTACCGACATGCCCAGCACTAAGCCGTCACGCTTACGGTCTTCGGAGATATAGACAATGCCGTTCGCCAGGCCATCCTGCGGCGAGCGGGTGACCACCTCATGGCCGTCAAGGGTAACGTAGCCGCTGGTGCGCGGCAGTGCGCCATAGAGCACTTTCATCAGTTCGGTACGTCCCGCGCCCATCAGGCCCGCGACGCCAAGGATCTCGCCCTTGCGCAGGGTAAAGGAGACGTCATCCACACCCGGCCCGCAGAGGTTATCCACCTTCAGGCGGATCTCTCCTGGCGCTTTGTCCAGACGCGGATACTGGTCTTCGAGCTTACGTCCCACCATCATTTCAATCAGCGAATCTTCGGTCAGCGTGGCCACTTCACGCTCGGCAATGAACTGCCCGTCGCGGAAGACGGTGACGTCGTCGCAGATCTCGAAAATTTCTTTCATGCGGTGAGAGATATAGACAATGCCGCGCCCCTGGGATTTCAACTCACGGATCACGCGGAACAGGGATTCGGTTTCGGTATCGGTCAGGGCGTCGGTCGGTTCATCCATAATGATGACCTTCGACTCGAAGCTCAGCACCTTCGCGATCTCCACCATCTGCTGATCGCCGATGGAAAGGTCGCCCACCAGTCGGTCGCTCTTAAAGCGCAGATTCAGCTTCGCCAGCAGTTTGTCCGCTTCGGCATACATGGTTTTCCAGTCGATTTTGCCAAACCGGTTCACGAACTCACGGCCGAGGAAGATGTTCTCCGCAATGGTGAGCTGCGGGATCAGGTTCAGCTCCTGGTGGATGATGCCAATGCCCGCTTCCTGAGAGGATTTCGGGCCGTTGAAGGTGGTCTCTTTACCCAGCCACAGCAGCGAACCGGCATCGCGTTGATAGATCCCGGTCAGCACTTTCATCATGGTGGATTTGCCCGCGCCGTTTTCGCCCACCAGCGCCATTACGCGCCCGGAATAAACGTTCAGCGCCGCGCCAGAGAGGGCTTTAACGCCCGGGAACGACTTATCGATCCCTTTGAGTTGCAGTAATACGTCCATGATGGCCTCAGAAGGTGACGCCAGCACAGAGAATGATATTCGCATACGGGGAACACTCCCCGCTGCGAATCACCGCCTGACTGTCTGCGGTTTGTTGTTTGAACTGCTCGTGCGTTGTGTAACGAATTTCTATGGTGTTTCCCTGGTGCTGTTGCAGTTGCTCAATGTGGCTGAGCAACGTTTCGTGGAGTTGCGGATTATGTTGTTTGATTTCCGCCGCGAGAATGGCCGCCTCAACCTGCATCTCCGCCGTCACGACTTCCAGTACCTGCATGAACGAGGGTACGCCCTGCGTTAACGCCATATCGATACGGGTTGTGCTGCGCGGAACCGGTAAGCCTGCATCGCAAACCACCAGCGTATCGGTATGCCCAAGACGGGAAATTACCGATGATATTTCTGAGTTGAGTACTGTGCCTTTCTTCATTTTTTGCTCCACTAGCGAAACGTTTCGCTAAAAACAGTGTAGCCGCAGAAGTGTTCAGAAAACCATCATGACGTAACGGATTTGTGATCGGCGTCGAAACGTTTCGCTAAGTGAAATGCAAAGGAGGTAAATGCAAAACGGTAACCGTCAGGTTACCGTTTTTTATGTTTGCGCCCTCTCCCTGTGGCTGAGGGTTCCCCACAAATTAATGCGAGCACTGAGCAATCCCCTCGCCCCTCCGGGGAGAGGGTTAGGGTGAGGGGAACATACGGCGGTGGTGGTCATTCCGTTCACTTTATGTTCCTTGCTACTCTGTAACGACATGACCGGTGAACGTGCCAGGGTGGCTCAGTCGCCACCACCCTGGCGACCCGGGCTCCCGGCGGTAAATCGCCGCTTCGCGGTGCCCTCAGCTTATTCCTTCCGGCTTATCGGGTACGGGCGGAGGCAACGTCCCTGTAAAGCCGCCCTCTCGGCGCATCCCTGCGCCTCGCCCCGGCCGGAAGGCAAACGCCTCAGCGATTTACAGCCGGACCAGGGCATCGCTGACAGCCCTCAGTCATTTAGAAAGCAACTTTATTGCTTCTGCATAAAAAAATTACTGGGGATCCCTCAGCCCTGTGGGAGAGGGGCTGGGTGAGGGCATCAGGCCGCACTGAGAATTAAATCTCGACCTGCGTCCCCAGCTCAATCACGCGATTGGGCGGGATCTCAAACTGGTCAGGCGCACGCAGGGCGTTACGTTGCAGGATGAGATACAGCTTGCCGCGCAGGCGCAGATACCATGGGCGCTTGCCGATGATCAGCGACTCGTGGGACATAAAGAACGATGTCTCCATCATGCGGCAACTCAGCCCTTCCAGACCGCAGCGGTGGAATACCTCTTCCACGTTCGGCGTTTCGCGCCAGCCGTAGCTTGCCACCACGCGCCAGAAGGTTGGCGACAGCTGCTCAATCTGTACGCGTCGCACGTTGTGAACATACGGCGCATCTTCGGTACGCAGCGTCAGCAGGATCACGCGCTCGTGCAGCACTTTGTTGTGCTTAAGGTTATGCATCAGCGCAAACGGGATCACGTTCAGCGCACGAGACATATACACCGCCGTACCCGGCACACGCACCGGCGGGGATTTCTCCAGCGAGGCGATCATCGCCTCCAGAGAATTACCGTGCTCATGCATACGACGCAGCAGGCGGAAACGTTCGCTCTTCCACGTCGTCATCACGATGAACATCACCAGACCCAGCGTCAGCGGCAGCCAGCCACCGGAGACAATCTTATCGAGGTTCGCAGAGAACAGCGGTACGTCGATACAGAGGAAGCCAACCAGGATCAGCCCCACCAGGAACTTATTCCAGTGCCAGTTACGGTACGCCACGGTGGTGGAGAGAATAGAGGTCAACACCATCGTTCCGGTTACCGCGATACCGTACGCCGCCGCCAGGTTACTGGAGTGCTCGAAGCTGACGATAACAATCACCACCGCGAAATAGAGCAGCCAGTTGACGAACGGAATGTAGATCTGGCCTGACTCCATCTCAGAGGTATGGATAATGCGCATTGGGGAGAGATAACCCAAACGCACGGCCTGACGCGTCAGGGAGAATACGCCGGAAATAACAGCCTGAGAGGCAATGACCGTCGCCAGCGTCGCCAGGATCAGCATCGGAACCAGCGCCCAGTCCGGCGCCAGCAGGAAGAACGGGTTTTTAATCGCTTCAGGATGGGCAAGCAGCAGCGCGCCCTGGCCGAAGTAATTCAGCACCAGTGAAGGCAGAACAACGCTAAACCAGGCGACGCGAATTGGGAGTTTCCCGAAGTGGCCCATATCTGCATACAGCGCTTCAACACCGGTAATGGAAAGCACTACCGCGCCCAGCGCCACAAACGACACCACTTTATATTCCAGGAAGAAATGCACCGCCCACATTGGGTTCAGCGCGTGCAGGACATCCGGGTTGGCAATAATACTGCGTAAGCCCAGCGCCGCCAGGATCAGGAACCAGGCCAGCATAATAGGCGCGAACAGCTTACCCACCAGCCCGGTACCGTGTTTTTGTATAGCAAACAGCAACGTCAGCACGATAATAGCGAGTGGCACCACCCACGTATCAAGCTGAGGCGCGACAATCTCCAGCCCCTCTATGGCCGACATCACCGAAATCGCTGGCGTAATCACGACTTCCCCATAGAAGAAGCTGCCGCCAATCAGGCCAATGATGACCAGCACGGAGGTCATTCTTGCAGACGTATTGCGCCCAGCAAGGGACATCAGGGTCAGAATACCGCCCTCGCCCGCGTTATCAGCCCGCATAACGAAAGAGAGATACTTAAGGGAGACCACCAGGATCAGCAGCCAGAAGATGAGCGAGAGGAAACCAAATACGGCGTCACGCTCTACACCAAAACCAAACTGACCGGACAAACATTCACGAAGCGTATAAAGCGGGCTGGTGCCGATATCACCGTAGACAACCCCGATCGCTGCAAGCGTTACTGCGGGTAATGATTGCTTATTATCAGTGCTCATAGACTAGTCTTTTCGTTTGAATAACAAATGTGTGCTTAGTCCCTTGGCCCACAAAAAGCGCACAGTATGCACGATTCAATGCAAAATCGTACCCCTAAATGCAGCCGCATTAATGTAGCGCAAAGAAAATAGCGCCGCACTTCAGCCTATTACCAGGCCAGACCGAAACGTCTATACTCGCTTCAATTAGCCGCCACGACGGCGAAAGGATGCAAAACTATTATGGCTCACTCACATTTATTAGCAGAAAGAATTTCCCGCCTCAGCAGTGCGCTGGAGAAAGGCCTTTACGAGCGTAGCCACGCCATTCGCCTCTGTTTACTGGCGGCGCTGAGCGGGGAAAGCGTGTTTCTGCTGGGTCCGCCGGGCATTGCCAAAAGTCTGATCGCACGCCGCCTCAAATTCGCTTTCCAGAACGCTCGCGCATTCGAGTATTTGATGACGCGCTTCTCCACGCCGGAAGAAGTTTTCGGCCCGCTCTCCATTCAGGCGTTAAAAGATGAGGGACGCTATGAACGTCTGACGGCGGGCTATCTCCCGGAAGCGGAAATCGTCTTTCTTGATGAGATCTGGAAAGCCGGCCCGGCCATTCTGAATACCCTGCTGACGGCAATCAACGAACGCCGCTTCCGCAACGGCGCGAGCGAAGAGAAGATCCCCATGCGGTTGCTGGTGGCCGCGTCTAACGAACTTCCCGAAGCCGACAGCAGCCTGGAAGCACTGTATGACCGCATGCTGATCCGCCTGTGGCTGGATAAAGTCCAGGACAAATCGAACTTCCGCTCAATGTTGGTAAGCCAGCAGGACGAAAACGAAAATCCGGTGGCACCATCATTACAGGTCACGGACGAAGAGTATGACCAGTGGCAGGAAGAGATAGGCAAAATTAAGCTGCCCGATGCCGTCTTTGAGCTGATCTTCATGCTGCGCCAGCAGCTTGATTTATTGCCCTCCGCGCCGTACGTCTCCGACCGTCGCTGGAAAAAAGCCATTCGTCTGCTTCAGGCAAGCGCCCTGTTCAGCGGCCGCGATGCTGTCGCCCCCATCGATCTAATCCTGCTGAAAGACTGTCTGTGGCACGACGCAGAAGGGATGAATCTGATGCAGCAGCAGCTGGACGTTTTGATGACCGGGCACGCGTGGGGTCAGCAATCCATGCTTAATCAACTGGGGGCGATTGCCCAACGTCGTCTTCAGCTTCAGCAGCAGCAAAGTGACAAAACCGCGCTGAAGGTGAACCGTCTTGGCGGGATGTTTGCCCGTAAACCGCACTATGAACTGCCAGCCGAGCTGACTGACGCCTCGCTCACGCTTCTTCTTCAGCAGCCGCTGAAGCTTCATGATATGCAGGTGGTGCACGTGACGATCGAACGCGTTGCGCTGGTTCAGTGGCTGGATAAGGGCGGCGAGATCCGCGGTAAACTCAACGGTATCGGCTTTGCACAGCCGCTGTCGATGGAAGTCGACAGCAGCCAGCACCTTGTGATCCGCGACGTCAGCCTTCAGGGATCGCGCCTGGCGCTGCCGGGCACGGCCTCTGACAGTCTTCCGGAGGAGATCAAACAGCAGCTCGAAGCGCTGGATAACGAATGGCATCAGCAGCACACGCGCTTCAGCGAGCAGCAGAAATGCCTCTTTATCCATAGCGACTGGTTAGGTCGCATTGAAGCCAGCTTGCAGGATGTCAGCGCGCAGATTAAACAGGCGCGTCAATGCTAACGCTGGACACGCTTAACGTCATGCTGGCGGTTAGCGAGGAAGGGTTGATCGAAGAGGTCGTCATTACCCTGCTCGCTTCACCGCAGCTGGCGGCCTTCTTTGAAAAATTTCCGAAGCTCAGAAAAGCAATGACGGACGATCTTCCCCGCTGGCGCGATAACCTGCGCCAGCGGTTTAAGGAGACGGAAGTCCCGCCGGAACTGACAGAGGAAGTGGCTGGTTACCAGCAGTGCCAGCGGCTTTCAACGCCGCAGTTTATTGCCCAGCTACAGCAAACCCTGACGCTGCTAGATAACGTTCACTCCCCGTTTGCCAGCCAGGCCAGAGCGCTGGTCACGGACAACCCCAGCTTTACTCCCGCCCTGCATACGCTGTTTTTACAGCGCTGGCGGCTCAGTCTTGTCGTTCAGGCCACCTCTCTCAACCAGCAGTTGCTGGACGAAGAGCGCGAACAGCTGTTAAGCGAAGTTCAGGAGCGGATGACGTTAAGCGGCCAGCTAGAACAGGTGCTGGTGGAGAATGAAAACGCCGCCGGTCGACTCTGGGATATGAGTGCCGGTCAGTTAAAACGTGGCGATTATCAGTTGATCGTGAAGTACGGCGACTTTCTGGCACAACAGCCGGAGCTGATGAAGCTTGCTGAACAGCTTGGTCGTTCCCGGGAGGCCAGGTCAGTTCCAAAGAAAGATGCGCCGATGGAAACCTTTCGTACGCTGGTACGCGAGCCGTCCACCGTACCGGAGCAGGTGGACGGCTTACAGCAAAGCGATGATATCCTGCGCCTGTTGCCTACGGAACTCAGCACGCTGGGAATGACCGAACTGGAGTATGAGTTTTATCGCCGTCTGGTGGAAAAACAGCTTCTTACCTATCGGTTGCATGGCGAAGCCTGGCGCGAAAAAATCAGCCAGCGCCCGGTGGTGCATCAGGACTTTGATGAGCAACCGCGCGGTCCATTCATTGTTTGCGTAGATACGTCCGGATCGATGGGGGGATTTAACGAGCAGTGTGCAAAAGCGTTCTGCCTGGCTCTGATGCGCGTGGCGCTCGCCGATCGTCGTCGCTGCTACATCATGTTATTTTCCAGCGAAGTGGTGGGGTATGAACTGACCAGCCCACAGGGGCTGGAGCAGGCGATCCGCTTTTTAAGCCAGCGCTTTCGCGGCGGCACCGATCTGGCCAGCTGTTTTCGCAGCATCATTGAGCGCATGCAGGGCGGAGACTGGTACGACGCGGATGCGGTGGTGATTTCCGATTTTATTGCCCAGCGGCTGCCGGACGACGTCGTGAATAAAGTGAAGGAGATGCAGCGCGTGCACCAGCACCGTTTCCATGCCGTGGCGATGTCTGCACATGGAAAACCCGGCATCATGCGCATCTTCGATCACATCTGGCGCTTTGATACCGGGTTGCGTAGCCGCCTGCTCAGACGCTGGCGACGTTAATTAAAGAAGAGAACCGACGCTCTCACGTACCTGCTGCGGCCAGACCCCACACTGTACCTGACCGATATGGGACAGTTGCAACAGCAGCATGGTCAGACGAGACTGGCCAATACCACCGCCGATGGTCTGCGGCATTTCACCGCGCAGCAGCGCCTGGTGCCATTCCAGTTGCAGACGATCTTCATCACCGGTCACGGTCAGCTGACGCTTCAGTGCTTCAGCATCCACGCGGATCCCCATCGAAGAGAGTTCAAACGCATCTTCCAGAACCGGGTTCCAGACCAGAATATCGCCGTTTAGACCGGCATATTCGCTCTCGCCCACGGTGCTCCAGTCATCGTAATCCGGCGCACGGACGTCGTGACGTTTACCATCAGACAATTTCCCGCCAATGCCGATCAGGAATACCGCGCCCAGCTCTTTGGCGATCGCGCGTTCACGGCCTTTGGCATCCAGATCCGGGAAACGGCTCAGCAACTCCTGGCTGTGAACAAAGTGGATCGTTTCCGGCAGGAACGGTGCCAGACCAAACTCTTTGCTCACGGCCGCTTCGGTCGCTTTGATCCCGGCGTAGATCGCCTCAACGGTAGATTTCAGCGTACCGACGTGACGCTCGCCGTCACCCATTACGCGCTCCCAGTCCCACTGGTCAACGTAGACAGAGTGAATGGGGGAGAGGCGGTCTTCATCGGGGCGAAGGGCTTTCATATGCGTGTAAAGCCCTTCGCCCGCGCTGAAGTCGTGTTGTCCCAGGGTTTGACGCTTCCACTTCGCCAGGGAATGAACCACTTCGAACTGGGCGTCTGGCAGTGTTTTCACTTTTACCTGTACCGCTTTTTCGCAACCAGACAAGTTATCCTGCGTCCCGTCACCCACGCGGCTCAGAATCGGCGCCTGCACTTCAATAAGGCCAAGCTTCTCTTCCAGCTGCCGAGAAAAATGGGATTTAACGAAACTGATCTGGCGTTGTTTTGCGATGTAAGCGGTTTTCATTATTTATACTCCTGCGTCCTGTTGATACTGATTAAGCAACAGAACAGGCGCTTAATTCAATAACCCATCAACAAAAAGCCACCTTCACTTTTGATTCGTTAAAATAAGACGCTAGAATAGAAGGAATCATTAATCTTCATAAGAAAAACCTATGGAAAATTATCAGATCGACAATCTGGACCGCGGCATTCTGGAAGCGCTCATGGCCAACGCACGCACCGCGTATGCCGAACTGGCGAAACAATTTGGCGTCAGCCCGGGGACCATTCACGTTCGCGTAGAGAAAATGAAGCAGGCCGGGATCATCACCGGCGCACGCATTGATGTCAGCCCGAAGCAACTCGGCTACGACGTCTGCTGCTTCATTGGCATTATTCTGAAAAGCGCCAAAGATTACCCCTCCGCGCTGGAGAAGCTGAACGCGCTGGATGAAGTCACTGAGGCGTACTACACCACCGGGCACTACAGCATCTTTATAAAGGTCATGTGCCGATCCATCGACGCCCTCCAGCAGGTACTTATCAACAAGATCCAAACAATCGATGAAATTCAGTCCACCGAAACCCTGATCTCCCTGCAAAACCCGATCATGCGTACTATCCGCCCGTGATCGGGCAATTTCATTCCCACATTTTCCACAGGTAGATCCCAGCTCGTTCACAGCGTACAATGGCCGCCTCTTTATCTGAGCGAGCGATCAATGGCGGACATTACTCTTATCAGCGGCAGCACCCTGGGCGGTGCGGAATATGTAGCGGAACATCTGGCTGAGAAGCTGGAAGACGCGGGCTTTTCTACACAAACGCTGCACGGACCGCTGCTGGAAGATCTCCCGACTGACGGGGTCTGGCTGCTGATCACCTCCACGCACGGCGCGGGCGATCTGCCGGATAACCTGCAACCTTTATATGACGAACTGCTGGAACAACAGCCCGATCTGGCAAACGTCCGGTTTGGCGCTGTAGGGATCGGCAGCCGTGAATATGACACTTTCTGTGGCGCCATAGAGAAAGTAGAAGCTGCGGTGACCGCCTGCGGAGCAAAACAGCTGGGTGAAACACTGAAGATCAACATCCTCGATCATGATATTCCCGAAGATCCAGCTGAGATCTGGCTCGCGGAATGGAAAAATTTACTCAAAAACGATTAAAGATCGTGCGATCAGATGTGGATAACTCTGGTTAAAAGCTCGTATTAACCCGTAGTTATCCAAAGAACAACGTTAGTTTAGTTTTTGACCTGTGTATAAAGTGGCGATCTGATCCCAGCTTATACGGTCCAGGATCACCGATCATTCACAGCAAACGATCCTTCCTAACTGCATGATCTTATTTATGGGATCGGACTTATCCACAAAGGTCTGCGATCCTAATAAGAGATCACAATAGAACAGATCTCTAAATAAAAAGATCTTCTTTTTAATAGCCCAGGATCCCAATGCTTTCTCGAAAGACTAAAGTTGAGTAGAATCCACGGCCCGGGCTTCAATCCATTTTCATACCGCTTTACGCGAGGCAGACCACCATGTTTTATCAGGATCCTTTTGACGTCATCATCATTGGCGGGGGTCACGCAGGCACTGAGGCCGCAATGGCCGCAGCGCGAATGGGTCAGCAGACCCTGCTTTTGACACACAATATCGACACGCTGGGACAAATGTCCTGTAATCCGGCGATTGGCGGCATTGGGAAAGGACACCTGGTAAAAGAAGTGGATGCACTTGGCGGCCTGATGGCGAAAGCGATCGATCATGCGGGCATTCAGTTTAGGATACTAAACGCGAGTAAAGGACCGGCTGTTCGCGCCACCCGTGCACAGGCAGACCGCGTGCTTTACCGTCAGGCTGTGCGCACCGCGCTGGAAAACCAACCGAACCTGATGATCTTCCAGCAGGCTGTAGAAGATCTTATCGTGGAAAACGATCGTGTTGTTGGCGCCGTGACCCAGATGGGTCTCAAGTTCCGCGCAAAAGCGGTGGTGCTGACGGTCGGGACATTCCTGGACGGTAAAATCCATATTGGTCTGGACAACTACAGCGGTGGCCGTGCGGGCGATCCGCCGTCGATTCCGCTGTCTCGTCGTCTGCGTGAGCTGCCGCTGCGCGTAAGCCGCCTGAAAACCGGTACGCCGCCGCGAATTGATGCGCGTACCATTGATTTCAGCGTACTGGCACAGCAGCACGGTGATAACCCGATGCCGGTGTTCTCGTTCATGGGCAATGCGGCGCAACATCCGCAGCAGGTGCCGTGCTACATCACGCACACCAATGAAAAAACCCATGACGTGATCCGCAGCAACCTCGATCGCAGCCCAATGTACGCCGGCGTGATCGAAGGGATCGGCCCACGTTATTGCCCGTCGATCGAAGATAAAGTGATGCGCTTTGCCGATCGTAACCAGCATCAGATCTTCCTCGAACCTGAAGGGCTGACCTCGAACGAAATTTACCCGAACGGCATCTCCACCAGCCTGCCGTTCGACGTGCAGATGCAGATTGTGCGTTCAATGCAGGGGATGGAAAACGCGAAGATCGTTCGTCCTGGCTACGCTATTGAGTACGATTTCTTCGATCCGCGTGACCTGAAGCCGACGCTGGAAAGCAAATTCATCCAGGGTCTGTTCTTCGCAGGCCAGATTAACGGCACCACCGGGTACGAAGAAGCTGCCGCACAAGGGCTGCTGGCCGGTCTGAACGCCGCTCGCTTCTCTGCCGAGAAAGAGGGCTGGGCACCAGCGCGTTCTCAGGCTTACCTGGGCGTTCTGGTCGACGATCTCTGCACGCTGGGGACCAAAGAACCGTACCGCATGTTTACTTCTCGTGCGGAATATCGCCTGATGCTGCGCGAAGACAATGCCGATCTGCGTCTGACCGAGGTGGGCCGCGAATTGGGTCTGGTGGATGACGAACGCTGGGCGCGCTTCAACGAGAAGCTAGAGCGTATCGAACAGGAACGTCAGCGCCTGAAAACCACCTGGGTGAATCCGCAGGCGGAAACTGCTGCTGAAGTGAACGCTCACTTAACTGCGCCGCTTTCGCGCGAAGCCAGTGGTGAAGATCTGTTGCGCCGTCCTGAAGTCACCTACGAGAATCTGGTCAAACTGACCGCGTTCGCACCGGGCCTTGAAGACGCTGAAGCGGCTGAACAGGTCGAGATTCAGGTGAAATACGAAGGTTACATCGCGCGTCAGCAGGATGAGATCGAAAAACAGCAGCGCAACGAAAATACGCTGCTGCCGGAAATGCTGGACTATCGTCAGGTGACGGGGCTTTCCAACGAAGTGATCGCTAAGCTGAACGATCACAAACCTGTGTCGATTGGCCAGGCCTCACGTATCTCCGGTGTCACACCTGCCGCGATTTCGATTCTGCTGGTGTGGCTGAAAAAGCAGGGTATGCTGCGCCGCAGCGCGTAATTAACATTGCTTTTGGCGGGTGGCGCTTCGCTTACCCGCCCTACTTAATCGTAGGCCCGGTAAGCGGCTGTGCCACCGGGCGAAAAATCTCTTAACAGGTATCCACCGTGCTCAATAAACTCTCTCGTCTGCTGGAACAGGCAGGTATTTCGCTCACCGATCACCAGAAAAATCAGCTGGTGGCCTATGTCGATATGCTGAACAAATGGAATAAAGCGTACAACCTCACCTCCGTACGCGATCCCAACGAGATGCTGATTCGCCATATTCTCGATAGCATCGTTGTGGCGCCGTATCTTACCGGTGAACGTTTTATCGACGTGGGCACCGGTCCGGGCTTGCCGGGCGTTCCGTTGTCTATTGTTCGACCGGAGAGTCATTTCACGCTGCTGGACAGTCTGGGCAAGCGCGTACGCTTTTTACGACAGGTTCAGCATGAGCTGAAGCTGGAAAACATCACGCCCGTGCAGAGCAGGGTAGAGGAGTTCCCGGCAGAGCCACCGTTTGACGGCGTTATCAGCCGCGCGTTTGCCTCACTCAATGACATGGTGAGCTGGTGCAAACACCTGCCGGCGGATAAGGGCCGTTTTTATGCGCTGAAAGGACAACTTCCGGGGGACGAAATAGAGCAGCTTCCGGACGGTTTTGCAGTGGAATCCATTGAAAAACTCCAGATCCCTCAGCTCGAAGGTGAGCGTCATCTGGTGATAATTAAGCCAAACACATTTTAAAAAATTAATAAAAAATGTGGAATTTGTGCTGTTCTGATGGTGTTAAAAAGCAGCACATCCAGTCAGATTTGGCCGTAGTTAATTTAACCTTGTTGTCACCATGGATTTTCTTATGGTTAACCTGAAGTGATTCGTTCACCCTGAAGATAGTCAACCATGAAAATATCAGCCTGCTAAAAGTGGGTAAAGGCAACAAGAATGAAATGTTAAATATTTATTAAGAATGTCAATAAAAGGTTTTTGTTGTATACGGCTCTGTTTTAAAAATAGTTGCGATTTTTTTGCTTTAATTTCAATCGGATGAAATAAATCGTTTTACGTCTTTGATAAATACCACTTTATCGCAAATGTGTATTTTGTGATCTCGTGCACGCTTTATCACCAACGTTTCCGCGCTGTTTGCAGTTTTGCCTGAAGGTTGGCACTGAGTTCAAAAGTTGAAAAATAGGACTGGGGAAAAATATTTAAACATTTATTCACCTTTTCGCTACTTAATGTTTGAAATCACGGGTACGCACCGTATAATTTGACCGCTTTTTGATGCTTGACTCTGAGCCTTAAAGGACGTTTTATACGACACGCGGCATACCTCGAAGGGAGCAGGAGTAAAAACGTGATGTCTGTGTCGCTCTTGAGTAGAAACGTTGCTCGTAAGCTTCTGTTCATTCAGTTTCTGGCTGTGATAGCAAGTGGACTGCTGTTTAGCCTCAAAGACCCCTTCTGGGGCATCTCCGCCGCGTGCGGAGGTTTGGCGGTGGTTCTGCCAAACGTGTTGTTTATGATTTTTGCCTGGCGTCATCAGGCGCATACACCCGCCAAAGGCCGCGTGGCCTGGTCCTTCGCTCTCGGCGAAGTGTGTAAGGTGTTGCTGACCTTTGCTCTACTGGTGATGGCGCTGGCGGTTTTGAAAGTGGTATTCATGCCGCTGATAGCAACGTGGGTTTTGGTGCTGGTGGTACAAGTTCTGGCTCCAGCTGTAATCAATAACAAAGGGTAAAAGGCATCATGGCTTCAGAAAATATGACGCCGCAGGATTACATAGGTCACCATCTGAATAACCTTCAGCTGGACCTGCGTACATTCTCGCTGGTGGATCCACATAACCCCCCGGCCACCTTCTGGACGATCAACATCGACTCCATGTTCTTCTCGGTGGTTTTGGGTCTTCTGTTCCTGGCCATGTTCCGCGGTGTTGCTAAACGAGCGACCAGCGGTGTTCCAGGGAAATTCCAGACGTTCATCGAGATGATCATCGGCTTCGTCCATGGCAGCGTCAAAGACATGTACCATGGTAAGAGCAAGCTGATTGCTCCGCTGGCCCTGACCGTGTTCGTTTGGGTCTTCCTGATGAACCTGATGGACCTTCTGCCTATCGATTTCCTGCCGTGGATCGGCGAACATGTCTTCGGTCTGCCTGCCCTGCGCGTGGTTCCGTCTGCCGACGTGAACATCACCCTGTCGATGGCGCTGGGCGTATTTATCCTGATTCTTTTCTACAGCATCAAAATGAAAGGCGTAAGCGGCTTTGTGAAAGAGCTTACCTTGCAGCCGTTCAACCACTGGGCGTTTATTCCGGTCAACCTGATCCTGGAAGGCGTTAGCCTGCTGTCCAAACCTGTTTCACTGGGTCTGCGACTGTTCGGCAACATGTATGCGGGTGAGCTGATTTTCATTCTGATCGCGGGTCTTCTGCCGTGGTGGTCACAGTGGATTCTGAATGTGCCATGGGCCATTTTCCACATCCTGATCATTACGCTGCAAGCCTTTATCTTCATGGTTCTGACGATCGTCTATCTGTCGATGGCGTCTGAAGAGCACTGATTTTTTACCAACACTACTACGTTTTAATTGAAACAAACTGGAGACTGTCATGGAAAACCTGAATATGGATCTGCTGTACATGGCTGCCGCTGTGATGATGGGTCTGGCGGCTATCGGTGCTGCGATCGGTATCGGCATCCTCGGGGGCAAATTCCTGGAAGGCGCAGCGCGTCAACCTGATCTGATTCCTCTGCTGCGTACTCAGTTCTTTATCGTTATGGGTCTGGTGGATGCAATCCCAATGATCGCTGTAGGTCTGGGTCTGTACGTGATGTTTGCTGTCGCGTAGTAGTTGTTTTAAAACCCCAAGCCACAGAAATTTAAGAGGTATTGTGCTGTGAACATGAACGCAACAATCCTCGGCCAGGCCATCGCGTTTATTCTCTTTGTCTGGTTCTGCATGAAGTATGTATGGCCGCCTTTAATGGCTGCCATCGAAAAACGTCAGAAAGAAATTGCTGACGGTCTGGCTTCCGCAGAACGCGCTAAGAAAGATTTGGACCTTGCACAGGCCAACGCGACAGACCAGCTGAAAAAAGCGAAAGCTGAAGCTCAGGTAATCATTGAACAGGCTAACAAACGCCGTTCTCAGATCCTGGACGAAGCCAAAGCTGAAGCAGAACAGGAACGTACTAAGATCGTGACACAGGCTCAGGCTGAAATTGAAGCTGAGCGTAAACGTGCTCGTGAAGAACTGCGTAAGCAGGTTGCGATTCTGGCTGTTGCTGGCGCCGAGAAGATCATCGAACGTTCCGTGGATGAAGCTGCTAACAGCGACATCGTGGACAAACTTGTCGCTGAACTGTAAGGAGGGAGGGGCTGATGTCTGAATTTGTTACGGTAGCTCGCCCCTACGCCAAAGCAGCTTTTGACTTTGCTGTCGAACACCAAAATGTCGATCGCTGGCAGAATATGCTGGCGTTTGCCGCTGAGGTGACGAAAAACGAACAAATGGCCGAGTTGCTTTCTGGTGCGTTAGCGCCTGAAACCCTCGCCGCGTCGTTTATCGCCGTGTGCGGAGAGCAACTGGATGCCAACGGCCAGAACCTGATTAAGGTGATGGCGGAAAATGGTCGTCTCCGTGTGCTCCCGGATGTTCTCGAGCAGTTTGAGCACTTACGTGCCCTTAGTGAAGCTACCGCTGAAGTTGAAGTAACTTCCGCGACTGAACTGAGTGATGAACAGCTTGCGAAAATCACCGCCGCGATGGAAAAACGTCTGTCACGCAAAGTTAAGCTGAATTGCAAAATCGATAAGTCTGTAATGGCAGGCGTAATCATCCGTTCGGGTGATATGGTCATTGATGGCAGCGTACGCGGCCGTCTTGAGCGCCTTGCAGACGTCTTGCAGTCTTAAGGGGACTGGAGCATGCAACTGAATTCCACCGAAATCAGCGAACTGATCAAGCAGCGCATTGCTCAGTTCAGTGTTGTGAGTGAAGCTCACAACGAAGGTACTATTGTTTCTGTAAGTGACGGTGTTATCCGCATCCACGGCCTGGCCGATTGTATGCAGGGTGAGATGATTTCCCTGCCGGGTAACCGTTACGCTATCGCACTGAACCTGGAGCGCGACTCCGTAGGTGCCGTTGTGATGGGTCCATACGCTGACCTTGCCGAAGGCATGAAGGTTAAGTGTACTGGCCGTATTCTGGAAGTGCCGGTTGGCCGTGGCCTGCTGGGTCGCGTTGTTAACACCCTGGGTGCGCCAATCGACGGTAAAGGTCCGGTTGAGCACGATGGCTTCTCTCCAATCGAAGTTATCGCACCAGGCGTTATCGACCGTCAGTCCGTTGATCAGCCAGTGCAGACGGGTTATAAGTCCGTTGATGCCATGATCCCAATCGGTCGTGGTCAGCGTGAACTGATCATCGGTGACCGTCAGACCGGTAAAACCGCGATGGCAATCGACGCCATCATCAACCAGCGTGATTCCGGCATCAAATGTGTGTACGTGGCTATCGGCCAGAAAGCGTCCACCATTTCCAACGTGGTTCGTAAACTGGAAGAGCACGGCGCACTGTCTAACACCATCGTTGTGGTAGCTACCGCGTCTGAATCTGCTGCACTGCAATACCTGGCACCATACGCTGGTTGCGCAATGGGCGAATACTTCCGTGACCGCGGTGAAGATGCGCTGATCGTATACGATGACCTGTCTAAACAGGCTGTTGCTTATCGTCAGGTTTCCCTGCTGCTCCGTCGTCCACCAGGACGTGAAGCATTCCCGGGCGACGTATTCTACCTCCACTCTCGTCTGCTGGAGCGTGCTTCCCGCGTTAATGCGGAATACGTCGAGAACTTCACCAAAGGTGAAGTGAAGGGTAAAACAGGTTCTCTGACCGCTCTGCCGATCATTGAAACCCAGGCGGGTGACGTTTCTGCGTTCGTTCCGACCAACGTAATCTCCATTACCGATGGTCAGATCTTCCTGGAAACCAACCTGTTTAACTCCGGTATTCGTCCGGCGGTTAACCCGGGTATCTCCGTATCCCGTGTGGGTGGTGCTGCTCAGACCAAGATCATCAAGAAGCTGTCCGGTGGTATCCGTACCGCGCTGGCACAGTATCGTGAACTGGCTGCGTTCTCTCAGTTCGCATCCGATCTGGACGAAGCAACCCGTAAACAGCTGAGCCACGGTCAGAAAGTGACCGAGCTGCTGAAGCAGAAACAGTACGCGCCAATGTCTGTTGCTCAGCAGGGCCTGGTACTGTTCGCGGCTGAACGCGGTTACCTCGAAGATGTGGAACTGGCGAAAATCGGTAGCTTCGAAGCCGCTCTGCTGGCTTACGTCGACCGTGATCACGCTCCGCTGATGCAAGAGATCAACCAGACCGGTGGCTATAACGACGAAATCGAAGGCAAGCTGAAAGCTATCCTCGATTCCTTCAAAGCAACCCAATCCTGGTAATCGTCCGGCGGCTTGTCTCAGGACAAGCCGTCTGGCATTGAGGAGAAGCTCATGGCCGGCGCAAAAGAGATACGTAGTAAGATCGCAAGCGTCCAGAACACGCAAAAGATCACTAAAGCGATGGAGATGGTCGCCGCTTCCAAAATGCGTAAATCGCAGGATCGCATGGCGGCCAGCCGTCCTTATGCAGAGACCATGCGCAAAGTGATTGGTCACCTTGCAAACGGTAATCTGGAATATAAGCACCCTTACCTGGAAGAACGCGACGTTAAGCGCGTGGGCTACCTGGTGGTGTCGACTGACCGTGGTCTGTGTGGCGGCTTGAACATTAACCTGTTCAAAAAACTGCTGGCGGATATGAAAGGCTGGTCCGATAAAGGCGTTCAGTGCGATCTGGCACTGATTGGCTCTAAAGGCGTCTCTTTCTTTAACTCCGTTGGTGGCAACATTGTCGCTCAGGTGACCGGTATGGGTGATAACCCGTCCCTGTCCGAACTGATCGGCCCGGTTAAAGTGATGTTGCAGGCCTACGATGAAGGCCGTCTGGACAGACTGTACGTTGTCAGCAACAAATTTATTAACACCATGTCTCAGGTGCCTACGCTCACTCAGATGCTGCCGTTACCGGCATCAGAAGATGACGAGCTGAAACAGAAAGCCTGGGATTACCTGTATGAACCCGATCCGAAACCGCTGCTGGATACCCTGCTGCGTCGTTACGTTGAATCTCAGGTTTATCAGGGCGTTGTAGAAAACCTGGCCAGCGAGCAGGCCGCACGAATGGTGGCGATGAAAGCCGCGACCGATAATGGCGGCAGCCTGATTAAAGAGCTGCAGTTGGTTTACAACAAAGCTCGTCAGGCCAGCATTACTCAGGAACTCACCGAGATCGTCTCGGGGGCCGCCGCGGTTTAACCAGGTTTACGAATTACGTAGAGGATTCAAGATGGCTACTGGAAAGATTGTCCAGGTAATCGGCGCCGTGGTGGACGTCGAGTTCCCTCAGGACGCCGTACCACGCGTGTACGACGCGCTTGAGGTACAAAATGGTAACGAGAGCCTGGTGCTGGAAGTTCAGCAGCAGCTCGGCGGCGGTATCGTGCGTACCATCGCCATGGGTTCTTCCGACGGTCTGCGTCGTGGTCTGGAAGTGAAAGACCTTGAGCACCCGATCGAAGTCCCGGTAGGTAAAGCAACACTGGGTCGTATCATGAACGTATTGGGTCAACCAATCGACATGAAAGGCGACATCGGTGAAGAAGAGCGTTGGGCTATCCACCGCGCGGCACCTTCCTACGAAGAGCTGTCCAGCTCTCAGGAACTGCTGGAAACCGGCATCAAAGTTATCGACCTGATGTGCCCGTTCGCGAAGGGCGGTAAAGTTGGTCTGTTCGGTGGTGCGGGTGTAGGTAAAACCGTAAACATGATGGAGCTGATCCGTAACATCGCGATCGAGCACTCCGGTTACTCCGTGTTTGCGGGTGTTGGTGAACGTACTCGTGAGGGTAACGACTTCTACCACGAAATGACCGACTCCAACGTTCTGGATAAAGTATCCCTGGTTTACGGCCAGATGAACGAGCCACCAGGAAACCGTCTGCGCGTTGCGCTGACTGGCCTGACGATGGCTGAGAAGTTCCGTGACGAAGGCCGTGACGTTCTGCTGTTCGTTGATAACATCTACCGTTACACCCTGGCCGGTACTGAAGTATCTGCACTGCTGGGTCGTATGCCTTCAGCGGTAGGTTATCAGCCTACGCTTGCGGAAGAGATGGGTGTTCTTCAGGAACGTATCACCTCTACCAAAACTGGTTCTATCACCTCCGTTCAGGCGGTATACGTACCTGCGGATGACTTGACTGACCCATCTCCAGCCACCACCTTTGCTCACTTAGATGCAACCGTGGTACTGAGCCGTCAGATCGCGTCTCTGGGTATCTACCCGGCCGTTGACCCGCTGGACTCTACCAGCCGTCAGCTGGATCCACTGGTTGTTGGCCAGGAACACTACGACACCGCGCGTGGCGTACAGTCCCTGCTGCAACGTTACCAGGAACTGAAAGACATCATCGCCATCCTGGGTATGGATGAACTGTCTGAAGAAGACAAACTGGTGGTAGCACGTGCGCGTAAGATCCAGCGCTTCCTGTCCCAGCCGTTCTTCGTTGCGGAAGTATTCACCGGTTCTCCAGGTAAATACGTTTCCCTGAAAGACACCATCCGTGGCTTTAAAGGCATCATGGAAGGCGAATACGATCACCTGCCAGAGCAGGCGTTCTACATGGTTGGTTCCATCGAAGAAGCCGTGGAAAAAGCCAAAAAACTTTAACGCCTTAATCGGAGGGTGATATGGCAATGACTTACCACCTGGACGTCGTCAGCGCAGAGCAACAAATGTTCTCTGGTCTGGTCGAGAAAATCCAGGTAACGGGTAGTGAAGGTGAACTGGGTATTTTCCCGGGTCACGCACCGCTGCTCACCGCCATTAAGCCTGGTATGATCCGCATCGTTAAACAGTTCGGTCATGAAGAGTTTATCTATCTGTCCGGCGGCATTCTTGAAGTGCAGCCAGGCAGTGTGACCGTTCTGGCCGATACCGCTATTCGTGGCCAGGATCTCGACGAAGCGCGAGCCCTGGAATCGAAGCGTAAGGCTGAAGAGCACATTAGCAGCTCTCATGGTGACGTGGATTACGCTCAGGCGTCTGCGGAGCTGGCCAAAGCGATCGCGAAACTGCGCGTTATCGAGTTGACCAAAAAAGCGATGTAACACCGGCTTGAAAAGCACAAAAGCCAGTCTGGATCCCAGGCTGGCTTTTTTTTTCGGCCTTAATTCATGATGAAAAAGATGTAGAATTTTAAGCATCAAACGTTTTTACTTCTCACACAAACTACCGTCAGGATGCGTATGTTAAACAGTGCGATGAGCGTGGTGATCCTTGCCGCAGGCAAAGGTACCCGCATGTATTCCGATCTGCCTAAAGTGCTCCACACGCTGGCAGGAAAGCCAATGGTGCAGCATGTTATTGATGCAGCTAATGAATTAGCTGCCAGCCAGGTGCATCTGGTTTATGGACATGGCGGCGATCTGCTGAAAAAAACGCTGCGTGACGACAATCTCAACTGGGTGCTACAGGCAGAACAGCTGGGTACGGGTCATGCAATGCAGCAGGCTGCACCCTTCTTCGCTGATGATGAAGACATCCTGATGCTCTACGGCGACGTCCCGCTGATCTCCGTTGAAACCCTCACTCGCCTGCGTGAAGCCAAACCGCAGGGTGGCATTGGGTTGTTAACCGTCGTGCTGGACGATCCAACCGGCTATGGCCGCATTACGCGTGAAAACGGCAAGGTAACCGGGATTGTTGAGCATAAAGATGCCACTGACGAACAGCGTCAGATTCAGGAGATCAACACCGGCATCCTGATTGCGAACGGTGCGGATATGAAGCGCTGGCTGTCCAAACTCAATAATAACAACGCGCAGGGTGAATACTACATCACCGACATCATTGCGATGGCGTACCAGGAAGGGCGTGAGATTGCTGCCGTTCATCCGGCGCGTATCAGCGAAACGGACGGGGTAAACAACCGTCTACAGCTGTCACGCCTGGAGCGTATTTACCAGTCCGAGCAGGCAGAAAAACTGTTGCTGGCGGGCGTTATGCTGCGCGATCCGGCGCGTTTCGATCTGCGTGGCACGCTGACCCACGGGCGCGACGTTGAAATAGATACTAACGTTATCCTGGAAGGTAACGTCACGCTGGGCAACCGCGTCAAAATCGGCACCGGCTGTGTGATTAAAAACAGCGTGATCGGTGACGACTGCGAAATCAGCCCGTACAGCGTGGTAGAAGATGCGCGTCTGGATTCCGCCTGTACCATCGGCCCGTTTGCGCGTCTGCGCCCGGGCGCTGAGCTGCTGGAAGGCGCTCATGTAGGTAACTTCGTGGAAATGAAAAAAGCACGTCTCGGTAAAGGCTCGAAAGCCGGTCATCTGACCTATCTGGGCGATGCGGAAATTGGCGACAACGTAAACATCGGTGCAGGGACGATTACCTGTAACTATGACGGTGCCAATAAGTTTAAAACCATCATCGGTGATGACGTGTTTGTAGGTTCCGATACCCAGCTGGTGGCGCCTGTCACCGTGGGCAAAGGCGTGACCATTGCCGCCGGGACAACCGTTACGCGCGATGTGGCCGAGAACGAGCTGGTGTTAAGCCGCGTTCCGCAGGTCAGTAAGCAGGGCTGGAAACGCCCGGTGAAGAAAAAGTAACGACAATATACACCCCTCACCCTGACCCTCTCCCCATAGGGGAGAGGGGAACTGAATGGTGCGGTTTTCACCCTTTCCCCTATGGGGAGAGGGCCGGGGTGAGGGGATAACATAATCCTCCCCCCACCAGCAGTACCCATAAAAATAACCCCACTCTCTACAAGGCTCGGGGGGCCCGGAAAGGGCAAATACAGGTCAGCGACAACGCATGGCATAACGCCATAATCAGGAAATCTAACTATGTGTGGAATTGTTGGCGCAGTTGCGCAGCGTGATATTGCTGAAATCCTTCTCGAAGGTTTACGTCGTCTGGAATACCGTGGTTATGACTCAGCCGGTCTGGCTGTCGTCGATGCAGAAGGTCATATGACCCGTCTGCGTCGTCTCGGTAAAGTGCAGATGCTGGCCCAGGCGGCGGAGGAACATCCGCTGCACGGTGGCACCGGTATTGCGCATACCCGCTGGGCGACTCACGGTGAGCCATCTGAAGGCAACGCACACCCGCATGTGTCTGAACACATTGTGGTGGTGCATAACGGCATTATCGAAAACCACGAACCGCTGCGTGAAGAACTGAAAGCGCGCGGCTATACCTTCGTCTCTGAAACCGACACCGAAGTGATTGCTCACCTGGTGCACTGGGAGCTGGCACAGGGCGGTACACTGCGTGATGCGGTGCTGCGCGCTATCCCTCAGCTGCGTGGTGCTTACGGTACGGTGATCATGGATTCCCGTGACCCGTCCACGCTGCTGGCCGCGCGTTCCGGTAGCCCGATGGTGATTGGTCTGGGCATGGGTGAAAACTTTATCGCTTCCGACCAGCTGGCGCTGCTGCCGGTTACCCGTCGCTTTATCTTCCTGGAAGAGGGCGACATTGCCGAGGTGACACGTCGCAGCGTGACCGTATTCGACACGAAAGGCGAGCAGGTTAAGCGCCAGGAAATCGAATCAAACCTGCAATACGACGCGGGCGACAAAGGTGCTTATCGTCACTACATGCAGAAAGAGATCTACGAACAGCCAAACGCCATTAAAAACACCCTGACCGGGCGCATCAGCCATGGTGAAGTGGATCTGAGCGAGCTGGGCGCCAATGCCAACGAAATGCTGAGCAAAGTCGAGCACATTCAGATCGTGGCCTGCGGTACCTCTTACAACTCCGGTATGGTCTCTCGCTACTGGTTTGAATCCCTGGCGGGCGTGCCGTGCGACGTCGAAATCGCATCTGAGTTCCGCTATCGTAAATCCGCTGTGCGCCGTAACAGCCTGATGATCACTCTTTCCCAGTCTGGCGAAACGGCCGATACCCTGGCGGCGCTGCGTCTGTCTAAAGAGTTGGGTTACCTGGGTTCGCTGGCCATCTGTAACGTACCGGGCTCCTCACTGGTGCGTGAATCCGATCTGGCGCTGATGACCAAAGCGGGCACCGAAATCGGCGTGGCCTCCACCAAAGCGTTCACCACGCAGCTGACCGTTCTGCTGATGCTGGTGGCGAAGCTGGCGCGTCTGAAAGGCGAAGATGCTTCCGTTGAGCATGACATCGTTCACGGTCTCCAGGCGCTGCCGAGCCGTATCGAGCAGATGCTGTCTCAGGACAAGCGCATTGAGGCGCTGGCTGAAGATTTCTCTGATAAGCACCACGCTCTGTTCCTGGGCCGTGGCGATCAGTACCCTATCGCGCTGGAAGGCGCGCTGAAGCTGAAAGAGATCTCCTACATCCACGCGGAAGCCTACGCGGCAGGCGAGCTGAAACACGGTCCGCTGGCGCTGATCGACGCGGATATGCCGGTTATCGTGGTGGCACCGAACAACGAACTGCTGGAAAAACTGAAATCTAACATCGAAGAGGTGCGCGCCCGTGGTGGTGTACTGTACGTCTTTGCGGATAAAGATGCCGGTTTCGCCAGCAGCGACAACATGCACATCATCGAGATGCCGCATGTGGAAGAGGTGATTGCGCCGATCTTCTACACCGTACCGCTGCAACTGCTGGCTTACCACGTCGCGCTGATCAAAGGCACCGACGTTGACCAGCCGCGAAATCTGGCGAAGTCCGTTACCGTAGAATAATCCTTCCAGGCTCCGCCATCCGGTGGAGCCTTTTTTTATGACAATCCGTCATTTTCAGCTATTTTATCAGTGTCACATAAAGAAAATATTACTGAAAACAAGCTGTCATAATAATCATTAAGTTTATGATTTATTTATGGATTTTTGCTTAATTTTAAGTGAAATTTTCTTTGTCATAAAACTGTCATATTTCGTACATTTATCTGTCACCTGTTTGTCCTATTTTGCTCATCGTAGCCACTTAAACAATGATTTACGAAATCCTTGCAGGAGACATTATGAAAGTTATGCGTACCACTGTCGCAACTGTTGTCGCCGCGACCTTATCTCTGAGCGCTTTCTCTGCTTTCGCAGCAGCAAGCCTGACTGGCGCTGGTGCAACCTTCCCTGCGCCGGTGTATGCCAAATGGGCGGATACCTACCAGAAAGAGACCGGTAACAAGGTCAACTATCAGGGTATCGGCTCCTCCGGTGGCGTAAAACAAATTACCGCGAATACCGTTGATTTCGGCGCATCCGACGCTCCGCTGTCTGATGAGAAACTGAATCAGGAAGGCCTGTTCCAGTTCCCGACCGTGATCGGCGGCGTTGTGCTGGCTGTTAACATCCCTGGCCTGAAATCAGGCGAGCTGGTGCTGGACGGCAAAACCCTGGGTGATATCTACCTGGGCAAAATCAAAAAATGGGATGACGAAGCCATCACCAAACTGAACCCGGGCGTTAAGCTGCCTTCGCAGAATATCGCGGTGGTTCGTCGTGCTGACGGTTCTGGTACCTCTTTCGTGTTCACCAGCTACCTGGCGAAAGTGAACGAAGAGTGGAAATCTAAAGTCGGTTCCGGCTCTACCGTTAACTGGCCAACCGGTCTGGGCGGTAAAGGCAACGACGGTATCGCTGCCTTCGTACAGCGTCTGCCTGGCTCTATCGGCTACGTAGAGTACGCTTACGCGAAACAGAACAACCTGGCTTACACCAAACTGGTTTCTGCTGACGGCAAACCGGTTAGCCCGACCGAAGAGAACTTCGCTAACGCCGCAAAAGGCGCTGACTGGAGCAAATCCTTCGCTCAGGACCTGACCAACCAGAAAGGCGACGATGCATGGCCTATCACGTCTACCACCTTCATTCTGGTCCACAAAGAGCAGAAGAAGCCTGAGCAGGGTGCTGAAGTGCTGAAGTTCTTCGACTGGGCATACAAAAACGGCGGCAAACAGGCGAATGACCTGGATTACGCCAGCCTGCCAGACAGCGTGGTTGAGCAGATCCGTGCTGCATGGAAAACCAACGTGAAAGACAGCAGCGGTAAAGCGCTGTACTAACAGGATATTTTTGACGAAGATGGCGGGTGGCGCGCAGCGATCCCGCCCTACGGTTCATCCTGTAGGCCCGGTAAGCGCCAGCGCCACCGGGCATATTCGTAAGACGTCTCATAAAGAAGAGTAATTTATGGCTGCAACCAAGCCTGCATTTAACCCTCCGGGTAAAAAAGGTGACATGATTTTCAGCGCGCTGGTGAAACTGGCTGCGCTGATTGTGCTATTGCTGCTGGGCGGCATTATCGTGTCCCTCATTTTCTCCTCCTGGCCGAGCATTCAAAAATTTGGTTTCGCCTTCCTGTGGACCAAAGAGTGGGATGCGCCGAACGATATTTACGGTGCGCTGGTGCCGATTTACGGCACGCTGGTGACCTCTTTTATCGCTCTGCTGATTGCGGTGCCGGTAAGCTTCGGTATTGCCCTGTTCCTGACGGAGCTGGCACCAGGCTGGCTGCGACGTCCGCTGGGTATCGCCATTGAACTGCTGGCGGCCATCCCAAGTATCGTTTACGGCATGTGGGGCCTGTTTATCTTTGCTCCGCTGTTTGCGACGTACTTCCAGGAGCCGGTGGGTAATGTTCTCTCCGCCGTTCCGTTTGTGGGGGCCCTGTTCTCTGGCCCGGCATTCGGTATCGGTATTCTGGCGGCTGGCGTGATCCTCGCCATCATGATTATTCCGTACATTGCGGCGGTCATGCGCGATGTCTTCGAACAAACCCCGGTGATGATGAAAGAGTCGGCCTACGGCATCGGCTGCACCACCTGGGAGGTTATCTGGCGCATCGTCCTTCCGTTCACCAAGAATGGGGTGATCGGCGGCATCATGCTGGGCTTAGGCCGCGCGCTGGGTGAAACCATGGCGGTGACCTTTATCATCGGCAACACCTACCAGCTCGACAGCGTGTCGCTCTACATGCCGGGGAACAGTATTACCTCTGCGCTGGCGAACGAATTTGCCGAAGCGGAATCCGGGCTGCACGTCGCAGCGCTGATGGAACTGGGTCTGATCCTGTTTGTTATTACCTTTATTGTGCTGGCTATCTCCAAGCTGATGATTATGCGTCTGGCTAAAAACGAGGGGGCACGCTAATGGCGACTCTCGACATGCAAAACACCGCTCAGCTTGCGGAATCTCGTCGCAAAATGCAGTCAAAGCGCCGGATTAAAAACCGCATTGCGCTGACGCTTTCCATGGCCACGATGGCGTTCGGCCTGTTCTGGCTGATCTGGATCCTGATGTCCACCATCACCCGTGGTATTGATGGAATGTCCCTGGCGCTGTTCACCGAGATGACGCCGCCGCCAAACACGGCGGGTGGTGGCCTGGCAAACGCCCTGGCGGGCAGCGGCCTGCTGATCCTGTGGGCGACCGTTTTCGGTACGCCGTTGGGCATCATGGCGGGTATCTATCTGGCGGAGTATGGCCGCAAGTCCTGGATCGCTGAAGTCATCCGCTTTATTAACGACATTCTGCTTTCTGCCCCGTCGATTGTGGTAGGTCTGTTTGTTTACACCATCGTGGTGGCGCAAATGGAACACTTCTCCGGCTGGGCGGGTGTGATTGCGCTGGCGCTGTTGCAGGTGCCTATCGTTATTCGTACCACTGAAAACATGCTGAAACTGGTGCCGGACAGCCTGCGTGAAGCGGCTTACGCGCTGGGCACGCCGAAATGGAAAATGATTTCGGCGATCACCCTGAAAGCGTCCGTCTCGGGGATCATGACCGGTATCCTGCTGGCTATCGCCCGTATCGCTGGTGAAACCGCACCGCTGCTGTTTACCGCCCTCTCCAACCAGTTCTGGAGTACGGACATGATGCAGCCGATCGCCAACCTGCCGGTGACGATCTTTAAATTTGCGATGAGCCCATTCGCGGAATGGCAGCAGCTGGCCTGGGCCGGGGTGCTGATCATCACCCTTTGCGTACTGTTGCTGAACATTCTGGCGCGCGTCATTTTCGCGAAGCAGAAACACGGTTAAATTTTTACGGCGCGGCACATCGCGGCGCCGAATGAGGAAATGAGTCAATGAGTATGGTTGATACTGCCCCGGGTAAGATTCAGGTTCGTGATTTGAACTTCTACTACGGCAAATTCCATGCCCTGAAGAATATCAACCTGGATATCGCGAAGAACCAGGTCACGGCATTTATCGGTCCGTCTGGCTGTGGTAAATCCACGCTGCTGCGCACCTTTAACAAAATGTATTCGCTCTATCCGGAGCAGCGCGCAGAAGGTGAAATTCTGCTGGACGGTGACAACATCCTGACCAATACCCAGGATATCGCCCTGCTGCGTGCGAAAGTGGGGATGGTGTTCCAGAAACCCACGCCGTTCCCGATGTCGATCTATGACAACATCGCCTTTGGGGTGCGTCTGTTTGAGAAGCTCTCCCGTGCGGATATGGACGAGCGCGTGCAGTGGGCATTGACCAAGGCCGCATTATGGAACGAAACCAAAGATAAACTTCACCAGAGCGGGTACTCTCTCTCCGGTGGACAGCAGCAGCGTCTGTGCATTGCGCGCGGTATCGCCATTCGCCCGGAAGTCTTGCTGCTGGATGAGCCGTGCTCAGCCCTTGACCCGATCTCAACCGGGCGTATCGAAGAGCTGATCACCGAGCTGAAGCAGGATTACACCGTGGTGATCGTCACTCACAACATGCAGCAGGCAGCCCGTTGCTCTGACCACACGGCGTTTATGTACCTGGGCGAGTTGATTGAGTTCAGCGATACGGACGCGCTGTTCACCCGTCCTGCGAAGAAACAAACCGAAGATTATATTACTGGCCGCTACGGTTGATTTGCCTTAGTGCATGTGGAGAAACCATGGACAACCTCAATCTTAATAAACACATTTCCGGCCAGTTTAACGCAGAGCTGGAAAGCATTCGCACCCAGGTGATGACCATGGGCGGCATGGTCGAGCAGCAGCTTTCTGATGCGATTACGGCAATGCACAACCAGGACAGCGAGCTGGCGAAGCGCGTTATCGAAGGCGATCACAACGTCAATATGATGGAAGTCGCCATCGACGAAGCGTGCGTGCGCATCATTGCCAAGCGTCAGCCAACCGCGAGCGACCTGCGTCTGGTAATGGCGATCATCAAAACTATCGCCGAGCTGGAGCGTATTGGTGACGTGGCGGATAAAATCTGCCGCACCGCGCTGGAGAAATTCTCCCAGCAGCACCAGCCGCTGCTGGTGAGCCTGGAGTCTCTCGGTCGCCACACCGTGCAGATGCTGCACGATGTGCTGGACGCTTTCGCGCGCATGGATCTGGACGAAGCGGTCCGTATCTACCGTGAAGATAAGAAAGTTGACCAGGAATACGAAGGCATAGTGCGTCAGCTAATGACCTACATGATGGAAGATTCCCGTACCATTCCAAGCGTGCTGACCGCGCTGTTCTGCGCGCGCTCAATTGAGCGTATTGGCGACCGCTGCCAGAACATTTGCGAATACATCTTCTACTTCGTGAAGGGACAGGATTTCCGTCACGTGGGCGGCGACGAGCTGGACAAGCTGCTGGCGGGTAAAGATCCGAAAGAGTGATGTGTGTGGCGGGTGGCGCTATCGCTTACCCGCCCTACGATCCTTGTAGGCCGGATAAGCGTTAGCGCCATCCGGCTTTGTTTTTTCAGCGAGTAATATCCCACCCGCGCGCCTTCCACAATTCCGGCAGCTGCGCCAGGTCTGTAAAGGTCGTCACTTTTGGATGATCGATCGGCTTGTTGTGCGGATCGGCGCAGAAGTAAAACACCTCCATCCCCGCATCAATCCCCGACTGCGCGCCCGCAGACGAGTCATCCACCAGGATGCAGTTCTCCACGTTGACGTTCATCGCCTTCGCCGCGTGGAACATCAATGCCGGATCCGGCTTCCAGCGCTGGATATCGTAGCCGCTGAACAGTTTTTCCGGGAAGTGGTGCAACATGTCCAGCTTGCCGAGTGAATGCTGCATTTTGCTGACCGGGCCGTTAGAGACCACGCAGATCGGCACCGTCATCGCATCCAGCAGCGCGTTAGCGCCGGCGATAACTTCCAGCTCGGCGTCGAAGAGGCGTGCGACCTCGGCGCGGTACACCGGTTCCAGATCCGCTTTCGCCAGATCCACCCCGTGCTCTTCGTTAATGATGTCGATGATCTCGTACAGCTTCACGCCCTTAAAGCGTTTAAACACCTCTTCGAGATCGAGCGTAATGCCAAATTCCTGGAACATGGCGACATACGCGCGGGAACAAATGACCTCACTGTCGACCAGCGTACCGTCACAGTCGAAAAATACCGCTTCAATTCCGGACATGCCTTTCCCTTTTAACAAGTTTAACGTTTACGTACGACAGTTTAACGAGACGCAATCGTTGCCGTATAAGCAAAATCAATGAAAAAAGTATCCCGTAACCGCCACTATTGTCGCATTTTGGTATAGGATAGCGACGAATTTTCCCTCCTTGTTCGGAAATTGATGATGAGTCAACAACACACTACCCAGACATCTGGTCAGGGGCTGCTTGAGCGCGTGTTCAAACTGCGCGAGCACGGCACAACGGCACGCACCGAAGTGATCGCCGGTTTTACTACCTTCCTGACGATGGTCTATATCGTTTTCGTTAACCCGCAAATTCTGGGCGTGGCTGGCATGGACACCAGCGCCGTCTTTGTTACCACCTGTCTGATCGCGGCGCTTGGCAGCATCCTGATGGGCGTTTTCGCTAATCTGCCCGTGGCGTTGGCCCCGGCAATGGGTCTGAATGCGTTCTTTGCGTTCGTGGTGGTTCAGGCGATGGGCCTGCCGTGGCAGGTCGGGATGGGCGCTATTTTCTGGGGCGCGGTCGGCCTGCTGCTGCTGACCATCTTCCGTGTGCGCTACTGGATGATTGCGAACATTCCCGTGAGCCTGCGCGTGGGTATCACCAGCGGTATCGGTCTGTTTATCGGCATGATGGGGCTGAAAAACGCTGGCGTAATCGTGGCGAACCCGGAAACGCTGGTGAGTATTGGTAACCTGACCTCTCACAGCGTGCTGCTGGGCGTGCTGGGCTTCTTTATTATCGCGATCCTGGCGTCGCGTAACATCCACGCTGCGGTGCTGGTCTCTATCATCGTGACCACGCTGCTGGGCTGGATGCTGGGTGACGTGCATTACAGCGGTATTGTCTCTGCGCCACCGAGCGTTTCTACCGTGATTGGTCACGTTGATCTGGCGGGCTCGCTGAACCTGGGTCTGGCCGGAGTGATTTTCTCCTTCATGCTGGTCAACCTGTTTGACTCCTCCGGTACGCTGATTGGCGTGACGGACAAAGCGGGTCTGGCGGACGAGAAAGGCAAATTCCCGCGCATGAAGCAGGCGCTGTATGTGGATAGCATCTCGTCCGTTGCGGGTTCTTTCATCGGCACCTCGTCTGTTACCGCTTACATTGAATCCTCTTCCGGCGTGTCCGTGGGCGGCCGTACTGGCCTGACGGCGGTAGTCGTGGGTCTGCTGTTCCTGCTGGTGATCTTCCTCTCTCCGCTGGCGGGGATGGTGCCACCGTACGCGGCAGCTGGCGCGCTGATCTACGTCGGCGTGCTGATGACCTCGAGCCTGGCGCGCGTGAAGTGGGAAGATCTGACGGAAGCCGTTCCGGCGTTTATTACCGCGGTGATGATGCCGTTCAGCTTCTCGATCACCGAAGGTATCGCGCTGGGCTTTATCTCGTACTGTGTGATGAAGATCGGTACCGGCCGTTTCCGCGAACTCAGCCCGTGCGTGATGATTGTGGCGCTGCTGTTTGTGCTCAAGATTGTGTTTATTGACGCGCACTAAGGTGCGGTTTGTGGTGTCAGGTGGCGCTTCGCTTACCTGACCTACTGACGAGTGTAGGCCCGGTAAGCGCTAGCGCCACCGGGCTTTTTTATCAGGTTTTAACCCGCTTAATATAATCCCCAAACGCAGTCAGCTGACCAGAGAGATGGTCACGCGTACTCTGATCCACCACTTCACCCGTCTGCGGGTCGACTTTGTTCTGAATCACGCCGCCCATAAATTCCGGCTTGTTCATCACCATCGCATCCAGGAACACCAGGATCTGTCGCAGGTGATACTGGCAGCGCGCACCGCCGATGGCGCCCATTGAGCTGGTCTGGATCAGCACCGGTTTGCCTGACAGCGGCTGCTCCGGTAAACGGGATAACCAGTCAATCGCGTTCTTCAGACCCCCCGGAACCGAGTAGTTATATTCTGGCGTTACAATCACTACACCATCAGCCTGACGGATCTGCTCGGCTATCGCCTCCACGCTGTGCGGGAACCCTTCTTCCTGCTGAACGTCAGCATCATAAAGCGGGATGTCGCCAATAGACGGCAGGGCGCTGATCTCCATTCCCGCAGGCGCCAGCTGTGGCAGCGTGCGCGCTACCATCCCGTTAAAAGAACCTTTGCGCAGGCTTCCCAGTAACGTAACAACTTTCAACGTATCAGACATGATTACTCCTGTTTCATCATGATGACCCTGGACGGATCAGCTATGGGTGTATGCTTTTTCTGCCGGTAAACTGGTTAATCGCATCAGGCGCGCGGCGGGCTCGTTGGCGCGCTCAGGTACATCCGGAAGACTACGCCAACCGCGAATACTGTCAAACTCCCAGATTTTCAGCCGTTCGATGGCGGGGCTCACCGCAACGGACCAGATCAACACGTCCTCAGCGTCGCTGAGCGCCTCTACCAGCGAGGCTTTCGCGGCACGCAGGCGTCCGGAGCCGGGAAGCAGCTGCAACAGGCTGGCGTCGTCTGATGCCGCGCCGCTCAGTTTACGGATGCTCTGGCGAAGGGTGATGAGCTGCGCTCTGGCTTCAACGGGATCGTTCTGGTTACGTATCCACAGCTTTTCATTGCTGGAGAGCGGGTATTCATCGAGCGCGTTAGCACCATGGAAGCTGCGCGTGACGCGTTGCAGCTCCATATCCAGGCCGCAATCACCTTCAGTCGTCAGCGCGACGCCAACAATGTTGCCGGTATACGCAATGGAAAAATGGGGGAGTGCCGGGTCCGCAAAAACCGGGCGACCTTCTGGCTGGGTGAGTATGTCCGGTAATTCGCTGGTGCCGTACAGCATAAAAAGCAGTTCTGCGAGGAGCGCTCTGGAAGCTAAAAACCGCGTCCTGCGGTGTTCAGGTAGTTTGAGCGCCTCACTGTGACAGGCTGAAGAAATTCTGGCCGATACGAGATGCCCTTCCGTTAATGTTCCTCGTGCAAAGTGCGTAGCCATTTTTCGCTCCCTGATAATGGTCGTAGTCGGTTAAACGGTTACATGATTATCGCTTAACTCAGCTTCTGTTTTAATCAGTAAATAGAAATAAGAGAAGCCTGAGGACCGAACTTTACATTATCTTAGGCAAAAACCTGACCTGGCGCGGTATACAGGGCTTTTATAGTTTCGCGCAGCCAGATAATTTTTGGATTATGGCTGTTCCGCTTATGCCAGATTAGCGTAAAGGGTACGGTCAGCTTTTCTGCCTGCGCCTCATCGATGGGAATGGGAAGGCAGACCAGATTACGCTGGTGGAGTTGATTGTAGTGATGGCAGTAGTAGGGCGCAGTGGCAATGTAGTTGTGGTCCGGCTGAGCCGCCATAAACATCGACTGTTCAAAGCCGGGCAGGCTCATGGCGACGTTGCGCTCGCGGCCCATCTCTTTTAGCACTTCATCAAGCGCCCAGGTATCGCTGCGCTCCCAGAAGATGCTGATATGCGGGTAGCGCAGAAACGTCTCAAGGTTCCACGCTTCGTGAAGTGCCGGATGATCTTCTCGCAGATAGACGCACGGACGGTCGCTGAACAGGATTTCGTAGTCAATAAACCACGGCATCAGCTTTAGCAGCTCGCGGGAGCGCGGGTGCGTTTCGCGGCCGGTAAAACCGAGATCGACCTCTCCGCGCGTAATGGCGTCCAGCGAATCATAATCCCACTGGCGCAACTTCACCGTCGCCTGTGGGTAGCGCTCATTCACCTGCTCCAGCAGGGTGTTGAAGCGAATCAGCATCAGCGGCGTTTCGGCGGCGAGCACAAACTTGAGCCCGCCTGGAGAGCTATGGTGGAATTTATCGACGATCTGATTGCCAATCTGCATCCAGTCGGCCAGATCCTGTTCCAGACTCACCGTTAGCGGCGTGGGCAGTAGCCCTAAAGGCGTTTTCACAAACAGCGGATCGTCGAACCAGTCGCGCAGCTTCGCCAGCGATTTACTCACTGCGGACGGCGTCACGTTCATTCGCTTCGCGGCTTTGGTGACGCTGCGCTCCTGCAACAACAACTGCAGGCAAAGTAAAAGATTAAGATCGAGACTGCTGATGGGCTTCTTCATAGTGCGCCGCGGGCTGGATGACCATAAGTAAGGTAATGCAGAGTATGCTACAGCCAATCAGAACCCCGATCAGCATATTCAGCGCGTTAAGGCCGATCACCGCCGCCAGCCAAATCCACAGCGACGAACCGCAGACCTGCGCAATGCCCAGCACCGAGCTTGCCACGCCTGCCCGCAGTGAGAACGGGCCAAGCGCCTGACTCATCGCCACGCCGAAGCCGCCGGAGAATCCGGCGCAGATCAGGGTCATACCCACCAGCATCAGCGCATGTGAGGTGGCGGTCGCCAGAATCACGCCTGCGGCGAGAAACAGCGTCTGTGAAGTGAGCATCAGCGTGCGCTGGCGGAAGATATTGAGCGCAAAGGGCATCGAGAATGAAACTGCCATGCTGACCATCGCATTGAGCGCCATCACCGTCGAATACTCACCGCGATCGAAGCCTATCGTCTCCATCAGTAACACCGGGGAAACGTTTACATAGGTGAGGATCACCGCCACGCTGAGCGTGATGATGGCCAGGCGGCTCAGGAAAAAGCGATTCAGAAGCTTTTCAGCCGGATGAATGGTAGCAGCGTGGTGCGTCTGCTGCGAACCGGGATGGGTCTCTTTCAACACCGTCACGGACAGTATAAAGACGATGGCGCCCATTGTGGCCATGGTCCAGAAAAGGCTCTGCCATGGAAATTTCAGCATGATCAGGTAGCCTACAACCGGTGCCAGCACCGGGATGATGCAGGTAATGCCGTTCAGCATCGACAGCACCCTGGCGCGGCGCTGGGCGCTCAAGGTATCGCGCAGAATGGCAAACGCCACCACGTAACAGCCGCCCGCGCCAATGCCCTGGATAAAGCGCCCTGACAGGAACATTGTGCTTTCCTGAGCCATTGAACACAGTACCGATGCCAGCGTAAAGATAACCGCCCCCGTAATGGCGACGGGTTGACGGCCGGCTCTGTCCGCGATTTTCCCGGCAAATACCATCGACGACGCCATTCCCGCGAGGTAGGCCGAAAACGCGATGTGCAGCTGCGCCTCGCTGGCCCCCAGATCGCGGGCAATATGCGGTAGCCCTACCAGATACATATCAATGCCGGATGGATAAAGCAGAACGAGTGCAAAACTACAGAACAGAAAACGAGCCATAAATCCCCCATGGATGCAGGCATGCAGGATAGGGGGCATGGAGGGGATAAAGCGAGTTGCCATTTGGACAATGGTGATTTCCAGGAAGGAAATCACCGATACAGCAACCGGGAAATGGCTAAGACGTTAATAGCTTCCTGGTTCTTTATCGGAGCCACTCTTTTACAGCTTTGCCGGAAGACCCATTTCAATCGATTCAAGGGATTTGAGCACATAGGGGCTGAAATCAACATCCTTGCCGTCAAATGTGTAAACCATCGGGCCAGAGCCACACAGAGCATCGCCATCGTGCATTAGGCAGAATGAAATTCTTTTACCTTTCATTCCGTGGTTGCGGTCTTCTTTGGGGATGTTGCTGTCAATGACGGCATACCCTTTGGCGTTCACTGAATCAATGTTATATACCGTTACCGGTTGCAGGGTGTTGATAACGCTGATCCCGTAAGTGCGTAATGACGCCTTCGTTTCTTCCTTGCTCAGGTGGTATTTCTTTTTCTTCCAGATCCCGTTTTTTTCATCAAAATAGACTTTTTCCGGGAGCAGGCGACCAGGACCATACCCATCCTTTCTTACTGTGTTCTCAAACTCGCAGTACCAAAAATCTATCCCTTTATACACAGGATCGTTGTTTTTATCTTTTAGTGTGCGATAGGGTGTTGGAGTGAAGTCTTTATATGTCACCCCTCCACAGCCGTTATTTGTCACTGCGTTGTATCCTTCAAATCCACCGGCATCAAGACGAACGGCTGAAAATGAGCTCTTATTAAATCCACCAGGCATGGTTATGCCTGGTGTGATATTTCCCCATGCTGTTGATGAGCAAAGAATTAATATTAAAGGTAAAAAATGTTTGCTCATTTTGCTCTCCTTAGCTGATTTGATTCTGGTTTATCGTTTACTGTCTTCTGATTTGCATCCGGGAATTTCATCTCCGTCAGCACAGAGATGGCATTACCATACACACAGCAGCGGGCCTCAAAACCGTTCAGGGCGTGTGAATATTGATCATCTCTTTTCCCTGGTAGATTCACTGTGGCGCAAGCCTTCCAGAATGCTGGGCTACGATAATAAACACGTGTTTGCATACCGGCACTAACAGCGCATCGTTCTAAGCTGTGTTCCTCATCGGCATAAAAGGCCATTGGGTTTAAAGCCCAGTAAAACCCTGCACTGTCTGCTACTGTTTCATCAGAGCTGGCGACATAATTTCGCCACTCAATCACATTTGCTGGTAAATCAGGGTGAGCGTCGTCGGGCAGCTTACTGTTTTTATGCCGCTGGTCTGCCGGGAGGTTAGATAATCGTCTGTATTCCGTCATCAGATTCTGACTGACCGTTTCCGGGTATGATTTGCCGCAGAAAGTGAAATAGGTGAAATAGTTGATTGGATTCGTCAGTTGCAGCAGCCCGCGGCCGTGCCACGGGTAGTACCAGAGGTGAGTGCTTCCGCCTTCTTCCGTGCGCGTTAGCCACTGGGTTTCCTGAATGGCATTTCCCAGGAAGCAGGCAGTGCGCAGAGGAGTAGTGATAAGGTATTTCTGCATCGCCCGGTTCAGAGGGATATTAAGACGTTCAGCAAGGCTTTTTTCCCCGTCATGCCAAGGGATGGATTCCCATACCATACCTTTTACTTTCCCTGCATTACGGATGGCGTGCATGGGTACTATTTGCTTCAGTTCCTGCTGGCTTAGCCAGCCGCATTTGCGGAAATGGCTAATAAACTCAGCCGGGTGAAAATGCCATAAACGGCCTGAGCCCAGTTCTCCCAGGTCGAAACATAACGCTGATGCGTGGGTTTTCAGTTTGTCGTAATCAGCATCCTGCATGGCTGTAATATCATCGTTGCCCGACTTTAGCCACGAATAACGCTGATCGAAGGTGGCTGCATTCCACTCCAGTGGGAATTGGCAAACCAGCCGATTGCTGAGTGCACTGAAATGCCCATCTTTCTGTAATGATTTCACGAATAACGAATTGCACTGGCTGTTGTTGTCGGTATCGTCGTCAACCATCCACCATCCTGTCCAGTGGGGAAAATCAGCGTCGCTGAATTTTTTTATCTCTGGGACGGCCAGATTGACCATGCCTGAACCACCAGGGAAGTTAATCGTTCGCCATAATGGCGAATCTGTTGGCGTCAGTGTGACATTGGTACTGATGACGCGCCCAAAACGTAGTAACTCAAAACCAGCAGAACGGTTTTGAGGATAAAGTTGTTTAGCCAGTTCATAGAGTGTGTACTCATAATTTTTGTGGTCCACATCAATCAGAGCTTCGCCGATAACATCATAGGCAGCATCACAAGTAGAATTTTTCCTGCGTGTAACCATCGTACAGCTACCTTTTTCGAAGGTCATACTGACGTATAGCGACTCTGTGCTGGTATGAATGACTTTGAGCTGAGAGGCATCCGGTGACGCCATGTCCGGGATCTGCTCGTAAAACACGGTCCCGGCAGGCAGATAAAAATGAATATCACCGTATACGGTGTCCGTTCTGCCGTCTGACGCAATATTCAGCCCCGGAGTGGTGCGGCCGGTTAGCTTCATCATGTTCTGATCGTCACAGAACACCTGAAAATGGAAGGCATTCGCGCCATCCACCATGCCACTCTGTCCAATGACATCCTTGCGCCAGATTTTGGCCCCTTCCACGATGGCTGGGTCCAGCCGCTCCCGCAGATGCATGTACAGGGAATAGAAAACAATGCTGCCGCTGTCTCCGCTACCAATGGCTGTTTCATGCTTTAGCAGCACATAGCCGTCATCTGTTTTTCCGTTGTAGTTCAGCGGGAACGCATCGCGCTTTTCCAGACCAGAAGGTTTGCGAAAAGAAACCACCACACCATCAGCAATAGCCCGGAGCATTTCCGGGCGGCTGGTTGCATCGGTATGGGTGACATGCACGCCACCATGCCAGGAACCATGTGTATTCAGCGGAAAACTTCGGCGTGCATCGATGGGAAGCATATTGTTTACCCAGGTATAATCATTTTCACCAGCGTTCTGTTCGCGGTTAAAAGGCGGGCTGATAATCATGATGACTTCCTGTCTGTGTGGCGGGAAAATCCCTGTTTTTCGTATGACTAATTACGATAGCGTACTGGAAGACTAAGAGAAAAGGCAAAAAGAGCGACAACTGGATTTAGCTAGTAGCGATGCCCATTTTTGATTAAAAAGACACTGTTTTGAGGGCATTATCTATGTCCTATAAATTCCTATATATCAGATGGTTACTTAACTAATGTAAGCTTTCATTTTAATAGATTTCCGCCCCCAGCAGGGGCTTCGAAAAAAGCACGGGGTCGGATAACCGGTACGCCAACCCTGTCTGGTTCACTACCAGTGGGCCTAGCGTTGCCCAACTCGAACGCTTCGTTCCGATTGGGTAAACCTTTCGCGTCCAGCCTGAGCAAAAATGGTGCGCAGGGCGGCCATCTCGTTTTGTAGCGTGCGTGGCGTAATTCCTGCTTCCCGTCGTGCCATCACGTAGCTTTCGATATGTGACGATTTCAGATGCTGGAGATCCTGAATCTGGATATTCAGCTTGTGCAGATGCTGGCTTAAACGCCTGGCGATACGGAGGCGATCATGGACTGTTTTAAAACTGCCACCAACCGGCAGGGCGAGTTTTTCCATGCGTTTTGTAAGTTTCGACATAGCTATTCCACTCAATTCTCCGACGCGCGGTTGGACACAGCGTGCTGTGCTGAACGATACCGGTGCGGCGGAGAATGCGCAGATGAGGTAAGACGGGGTACGGTGATGTACGAATGCAGCCGCCTGCTCAGGCAGGTATATCCCCACAGGTAAAATAACCTGTCCTCCGGTATCGGTTCGGTAGTGCTGGTTTCTCCTCCTGGTAAGTGAATTTCTGACATCTGTTTGAGTGTCAGCCTGTTTTTTGCAGTGGATTTGCAGGCAGTAGCTGGGTTGAGCTGGCGTCACTTTCACTCGCTTATGCTCTTAATAGTGACGCCGCATTTTGTACATTCAGCAGGAAGTACGGACGCAAAGCCTTCGGCAATGCCGCCCGACTTCTCTACAGCGTTCTGTCTGTCGCTACGCTTGCAACAGGGTAGCGATAAAGGGTGTGGCCACCTGTATCGAGACAGGATGTCAGTTTCAGACCACGCTTCGTTCCCTGGTTGACCGGGGGGCTGACCGCCAAAGGCGCTTCTTACAGGTCACAGTTCGTCTTAGAACAGGAAGCTTTTAGGGGTACTGCTATGAGTAGGGGATAGGGTAGATCTGGGGGAAGGGGAAAGCTGTGGGAAACTGTTTTTGGGATTTGAAGATTTTAATTATGCTTGAAATTAATGAGTAAGCGTAGTGAAATTCTGAAAAGATTCATTGGGTTAACCATAGAAAGTTACTGTTATATGATGGTTGCATCACGCTTTTAAGAGGTTTATATGAAAATAGCTATTTTGATTGGTGTTAGTGAGTATGACTCTCAGCAAAATTTAATGGCAAGTAAGAATGATGTTTTATTGATGAATTCATTGATATCGATTGGTGATAATTATGATTCGATATTAATGATCGACAACGAAACAAACACACAAACAGTTAAGGCTAAATTAACATCATTTTTGCAAAGTAATTTTGGTAAGGAAATTGATCAGCTTTTTTTCTATTTTAGTGGGCATGGCTATTTTGATGGTGAAGAATTTCACTATATAATGAGTGATTTTGATTCGAAAAGGATTAAATCAACATCTCTAGAAAACTCAGAGTTAGATATTCTGATCAAATCTATCTCCCCTAAACTAACTGTGAAAATAGTAGATGCTTGTAACTCTGGGATCCCATACATCAAAGATCCGACGGCTTTTGATAAGTATATAAATACGTCTAAACAGAGTTTTGATAAATGTTATTTTATGTATTCTTCGGAAAGTTTGCAGTATTCTTACGCTGATAATAAGTTGAGTTTCTTTACTAAGGCTATTGGAGAGGCTGTACTTAGCAGTAAAACAGAGTTAGTTAGGTATAAAGATATTATTGATTATGTGTCTGATGAATTTCAGGGGAATGAAAAACAATCACCAGTATTCGTTAGTCAAGCTAATTTTACAGATGTATTTGTTAATGCACTACCAGATGAAAAAGTTTTTCTAAAAGAAATTCTTCGTCGGGATGATGTTAAAATAGAAAAAAAAGACAAGCATTATTCTTTGAAACAATTAATCGAAAACGATGCGAAAAGATTCTTTGAACAAGATGCAGCTATGCAGATTTATAATTCTATACCTGAACTAATTGAATCTTCTTTTACACTTGATGGGGAGTTACAGGCTCTGTTTGAAAGAGAGATTATTATTCATAACGATTATAATTCAATCCCAAAAATAAAATCACTATCCGAATGGATTAGTAATAATAACGACGGATTTTTTGTGAGAGCTATAGTTACAAATGAATCATATGAAGATAGAGTCCGCAAACCTGGTGTCTTAGGGTTAGATATATTTAGTGAGGATGCTTATAAAACAGTTACTAAATATAGAAATGTACCAACTTCTTTGGCCACGACTACAGAAGTGCCGTTTCATGTTATACAAATAAAAGTTAAACCGCTTTACCCTAATCTTAATAGTGTGACAATGTTCTTTTTACCATTAATATCAAGAACGAAGCTAATGATTTTTTCTACGATTGCTTCTTATAAAAATGTTGGTTGGGATAAAGAGCAAATAATAACTGATGATTGTAAGTGGATTCCTAGGATTGTAGAACTTCTAGAAAAGGAAAAATTATCGGAATATGTTAGTGAATCATATAAACAATTTTATGATTCAATTTATCAACCCTTACTTAGTAATTTTGATGTGGCATCAAAAAAAGAAAAGAAATAATACTTTTAATGTTGGCCCTTTTAATGTTGGCCCTTTTAAAAGGGCCAATGTTCATTTTAAGTATTGGTCTCATATAATTTCCCAAACTTCCCGATAACCACCTTCCGCCCCTCCTCAATCTGCGCATCAACCAAGTCCGCCCAGGACTGAAGCATCTCCCGCCGCTGATTCAGGTACTCCGCGCGGTTGTAGACACCGCGAACGCCGCCGATTTTATGCGCCAGGCATTTCTCTACCCAGTCGGAGTTGTAGCCTTGCTCATGGAGCAATGTGCTGGCAGTACGCCGGAAGTCATGAATAACAAAATCCCTGACGTTAAGATCCAGCGTACGCACCGCACAGTTCAGCGTTGTTTTGAAGATCGGACGTCGGTAGTCGTTTCGGCTGGGGAAGACGTATGGAGAATCTCCGGCCAGAAATTTTAACTCTTCGAACATCGCCAGCGCCTGCTTTGACAGCGGAACAATATGCGGGTTATCCATCTTCATTCTTTCGCCGGGTATACGCCATTCCAGCACGTTGAAGTTAACTTCGCTCCATGTCGCTTCAATCATCTCCGATTTACGCACCATGCCGATGATCAGCAGGTGCAAAGCCAGCTTGTGGCGTCGGTTCATGTTAGAGGTGTAGATCCCCCGTAGCAGGATACCGATCTCTTCTGCCGTTAGCGCCACGTCGCGGCTTGTTGCTTGTGCGGTATAACGAGCCTCGATAGCGGCTGCCGGGTTGTTGAAGATGATTCCCCTCGAAATCGCGTAGGCCAGCATGCGTTTAAGCACGTTTCGCGTCAGTAGCGCGACGTGATCCGAACCTCGTTGCTTGATGCGGTCGAGCACGACCTGAATATGGGCAGTTGTGAGTTCTTCCAGTTCCAGCTTCCCGATGATGGGAATGTTGTCCTTCTCGATAACGCGAGCGATGTTGCGCGGATCGCGGTTACTTTTTTCAACGATAACGGTCAGCCAGCGTTTGGCGAATGTTTTGACTGTCGTTGGGTCTTTCTGTTTAAGCTTTTCTTCCTGCTTTTTCTGCGCGGGATTGATGCCATGGGCAACCAGTGTGCGGCACTTTTCACGCCAGAGCCGCGCTTCTGCAAGTGAGAAAGCCGGGTATTCACCCAGCGTGATCTTTTGCGATTTGTTGTCAAAGCGGTAGCGGAAACGCCAGATTTTTCGTCCGGTGGGAAGAACTTCAATCACCAACCCGTCATGATCGGCAAGTTGCCAGGGGCGGTTTCTGGGAGCAAGTGTGCGTAGTTTGGTATCTGAAAGTGCCATATCTCACCTCTACAGTGTGTCCATGGGCATACTTTCTAATAGATTGTTTAATATTGGATTATTAACGCCTTCTTTTTCACTGTGTCCATGAGAAGGCATGTTTGAGCGTTTTTTATACCGTTTTTTGTGTCATTTGATGTGATTTTTAGCTCAAAAAATAAACAATGTCACACGAGGGATTTAAAGATGGGCACAATTCAGTACACAAAAATCGCGGATGAACCCGCACGACTATGGACGAGTATGGAAGTAAAAACCCGCATTAACAAATAGTTAATGCGGGTTAGTGAACGTTCACGGACGAAGATGGACTAAAACTTACTTACCAATGCAGAAGCTCGAGAAAATCCGTCCCAGCAGATCGTCCGACGTAAACTCCCCGGTGATCTCGCTCAGGTTCTGCTGCGCCAGACGCAGTTCCTCCGCCAGCAGCTCGCCGGCCCAAGCGCCGATCAGCTGGGCTTTGCCCTGCTCAAGGTGGCGAGCCGCCTCTTCCAGCGCCTGCAAGTGACGACGACGCGCCAGGAAGCCGCCTTCCATGCTGGTGTCAAAACCCATGCTCTGTTTGAGATGGTTACGCAGGGCTTCCACGCCTTCCCCGGTACGGGCCGACAGACGAATAAGTGAGTGGCCATTCACATCGCTGATGCCCAGCGTTTCGCCGGTAACGTCGGCCTTATTGCGCACCACGGTGATCGGCAGTTTGGCCGGGAGACGGGCGATAAAGTCTGGCCAGATTTCAGCCGGGTCAACGGCGTCGGTCGTGGTGCCGTCCACCATAAACAACACGCGGTCGGCCTGCTCGATCTCCTGCCAGGCGCGTTCGATACCGATACGCTCGACTTCATCGCTCGCATCGCGCAGGCCAGCGGTATCGATGATGTGCAGCGGCATGCCGTCGATATGGATATGCTCGCGCAGAACATCGCGGGTGGTACCGGCTATGTCGGTCACGATCGCCGCTTCACGGCCCGCCAGGGCGTTCAGCAGGCTTGATTTCCCGGCGTTGGGGCGACCAGCAATGACCACCTTCATGCCCTCACGCAGCAGGCTGCCCTGGCGCGCTTCGGCGCGAACGGCATCCAGATCGTTCATCACCTGGTTGAGCTGGGCTTCGATTTTGCCGTCAGAAAGGAAGTCAATCTCCTCGTCCGGGAAGTCGATAGCCGCTTCAACATAGATTCGCAGGTGAGTAAGTGCTTCCACAAGGTGATTCACGCGTGCGGAAAATGCCCCCTGCAACGAGTTCAGCGCGGAGCGGGCTGCCTGTTCGGAACTGGCGTCGATCAGGTCGGCAATCGCTTCGGCCTGAGCCAGGTCGAGCTTATCGTTCAGGAAGGCACGCTCGGAGAACTCACCCGGCTTCGCAATGCGCAGGCCAGGCAGGGTCAGAATACGTTTCAACAGCAGGTCGAGGATCACCGGGCCGCCGTGACCCTGAAGCTCCAGCACGTCTTCGCCGGTAAAGGAGTTTGGGCCGGGGAACCACAGCGCAATGCCCTGGTCCAGCGAGGTGCCGTCGGCATCTTTAAATGGCAGATAATCAGCGTAGCGCGGCTTTGGCAGTTTACCCAGCACCGCTTCGGCCACCTCACGCGCCTTCAGGCCGGAGATGCGCAGAATGCCTACACCACCGCGTCCCGGTGGGGTTGCCTGGGCGACGATAGTGTCGTTATGGCTCATGGTTGCTCTCGTTCAATACAAATAAAAAAGGCGGTCAATCGACCGCCCTTATTTTAGCGTTAAGTTACCGAATCAGGACTTTTTCTTTTCGCGGCTATGCAGGCCACGTTTTTCCAGACCACGGTAAATCAGCTGCTGCTGGATGATGGTCACCAGGTTGCTGACGATATAGTACAGCACCAGACCTGACGGGAACCACAGGAAGAACACGGTGAAGATGACCGGCATAAAGGTCATGATCTTCTGCTGCATCGGGTCAGTCACGGTGGTCGGAGACATCTTCTGGATGAAGAACATCGTCACGCCCATCAGGATCGGCAGGATGTAGTACGGGTCCTGTGCGGACAGGTCATGGATCCACAGGGCGAACGGCGCGTGGCGCAGCTCAACGGAACCCATCAGCATGTAGTACAGCGCAAGGAAGATTGGCATCTGAATCAGCAGCGGGAAGCAACCACCCAGTGGGTTCACTTTCTCTGCTTTATACAGGGCCATCATCTCCTGGCTCTGACGCTGTTTGTCATCGCCCAGACGCTCACGCATAGCCTGAATCTTCGGCTGTAGCATACGCATCTTCGCCATGGAGGTGTACTGAGCTTTAGTCAGCGGGTACATGATGCCACGAACGATAAAGGTGATAACGATGATGGAGAAGCCCCAGTTACCCAGGAAGCTGTGGATGAACTTCAGCAGCTTAAACAGCGGCTGAGAGATGAACCACAACCAACCGTAATCAACGGTCAGATCCAGGTGCGGCGCAACGGCAGCCATTTTATCCTGGATTTCCGGGCCGACCCACAGGGTGCTTGCCAGCTTACCGGTTTGACCCGGCTGCACCAGAACCGGCTGAGATTTGTAGCCGATGGCTGCAATACCGTTGCCGAGGTTCGCGGTGTAGAAGTTGTTCGTACCGTCGTTATTCGGTACCCACGCCGTCGCGAAATACTGTTGCAGCATTGCGACCCAACCGCCTTTAGAGCTGACGTTCAGGTTTTCGTTATCGGCAATGGTGTCGAATTTGTATTTCTCGTACTTAGTATCTGGCGTGGAGTAAGCCGCGCCACGGAAGGTATGCAGCGCAAAGTTGCTGCTTCCGGTGTCACGGTGAGACGGCAGATTGATGGACTGCTTCAGCTGACCAAAGGTAGAGATTTCCAGCGGTTTCGCACCGGTGTTCTGTACGCTGTAGCCCACGTTCACCGCATATTCACCGCGTTTCAGGGTGAAGGTTTTGGTGAAGGTGTTGCCTGCCGCGTCGGTGTAGGTCATCGGAATAACCAGTTCGTTCTGACCATCAGCCAGCACAAAGGTGTCATTCTCGACGTTATACAGTGGACGCGCACCGTTCGCCGGGTTATCCGGGCCATCACGACCGGTCAGGCCGCTCTGTGCCTGGTAGATAAACTCAGGCGTGGTTTCCAGTAACTGGAACGGTTCGGTAGACTTCAGCTCTTTCGGGTAGGTCAACAGCAGCGCCTGCTCAACATCACCACCACGGGTGTTGATAGTCAGCTCAAGCACATCGGTCTTAACCGTAATCTGTTTCCCCTGGCCACTGGCCGGTACGCCCTGGTCGGCGGCGCTACCCGCTGCGGTGGTCGTGGTCTGCGTGGTCTGCTGCTGGGGTTGAGGATTTTTATCCTGCTCCCATGCCTGCCAGATCATGAAAGACACGAACAACAAAGCGATGATAAGAAGATTGCGTTGCGAATCCATCGTTAGTGTTCTCTGGTATCAAAAGGTCCTGGAGGGACGGGGTCGTCTCCACCTGGGTGTAAAGGGTGGCATTTTAATACGCGTTTCACCGTCAACCAACTGCCTTTTATCACTCCAAACCTGCGCAATGCCTCAATTCCGTAGCTTGAGCATGTTGGCGTGAAACGGCAATGTGGCCCGAGTAGCGGACTAATCAGGCGTTGATAGACCCGAATGAGGGCTATCAGGACCCGCGAGCCAGGCGACAGTGGCGGCGCCATAATTTTTCCAACGCTTCCGAGAGAGCACGGTTATCGAGGTCGGCAACCCCTTTTTTAGCCACCACCACGAAATCCATTGAAGGCAGTTCGTGCTGACGTAAACGGAAGCTTTCACGCGTCAGACGTTTAATCCGGTTGCGTTCATGCGCACGCTTAACGTTTTTCTTGGCGACTGTGAGACCGATGCGGGGATGCCCCAGCGAATTTTGGCGGCCGAGGATGGTGATTTGCGGCGTGCCAGCCCGTAGTGGCTGCTGGAAGACGAAAGTGAAATGAGTGGGAGTTAACAAACGTAACTCCCTGGGAAATGCGAGCTTAACCACTCAGGGGTTAGCTTTATTACTTGGAAACGGTCAGACGAGCGCGGCCTTTAGCACGACGACGTGCCAGAACCTGACGACCATTTTTAGTAGCCATACGAGCACGGAAGCCGTGAGAACGGTTGCGCTTCAGTACAGACGGTTGAAAAGTGCGTTTCATGGCGATTTCTACCTAAACTTGAATAAATTCACTGACTTTTGCGTATACCCGAACGAGATTCGAACGACTAACGCCTCAGCGTGGGTGATTAAAGAGGCCGGATTGTAATAATTGTACACTCCGGAGTCAATTCTCTTTCCTTAAATCCCTGCGTATTTCCGCACGATTTCGCGTGGAAAATGAGCAACGAACGACGCAGGAAGATGAGCATCACGCGCCGGGTCGAGGATTATACGGGCTCGCCAACAAAGCGCAAGGATCCTCCTGGATCTTCGTTAGATCATTTAAGCCCAAAATTGTCTGTGCTCATTAAATTTTCCAATATGCGGCCTAAATCGCGAGGCACTCGTGTCAGGATCGTTTACACTTACCCGATTCCGGATCTTCCTGTGGATAAATCGGGAAGAATCTGTGAGAAACAGAAGATCTCTGGCTCAGTTTAGGCTATGATCCGCGGTCCTGATCGGGATCCAGCGATCCTGGCCGGGCATAAACACAACATCGTTCAGGCTGTATCAACGATAGCGTGTATAACCGCAGATAGCGGTTCGCACATCACCCTGATGGGGTCATGTCGATGTGCGCCAACAATCATGAATATTCAATAGTTTTCTTTTATTGTTCGAGTGGAGTCCGCCGTGTCACTTTCGCTTTGGCAGCAGTGTCTTGCCCGATTGCAGGATGAGTTACCAGCCACAGAATTCAGTATGTGGATCCGCCCATTGCAGGCGGAACTGAGCGATAACACGCTGGCTTTGTACGCGCCAAACCGTTTCGTGCTCGATTGGGTAAGGGATAAATACCTTAATAACATCAATGGACTGCTTAACGATTTCTGCGGGTCAGATGCCCCACAGCTGCGTTTTGAAGTGGGCACAAAGCCGGTCACCCAAACCGTTCGTGAAGTTGTCAATGTGGCAGCCCCTGCACAGGCGGCGCCCGCTCCAGCGCCTCGCGTTGCACCGGCTCGTCAGGGCTGGGATAACGTTCCGGCCCCCGCTGAGCCTACCTACCGCTCTAATGTTAACGTGAAACACACGTTCGATAACTTCGTTGAAGGTAAGTCGAACCAGTTGGCGCGCGCGGCGGCCCGCCAGGTTGCCGATAATCCCGGTGGTGCTTACAACCCGCTGTTCCTTTATGGCGGCACGGGTCTCGGTAAAACGCACCTGCTGCATGCGGTGGGCAACGGCATTATGGCGCGTAAGCCCAATGCCAAAGTAGTGTATATGCACTCCGAACGCTTCGTTCAGGACATGGTAAAAGCCCTGCAAAACAATGCGATCGAAGAGTTTAAACGCTACTACCGTTCCGTTGATGCGCTGCTGATCGATGACATCCAGTTCTTTGCCAATAAAGAACGATCGCAGGAAGAGTTTTTCCACACCTTTAACGCCCTGCTGGAAGGCAATCAGCAGATCATTTTGACCTCGGATCGTTATCCAAAAGAGATCAACGGCGTTGAAGATCGTCTCAAATCCCGCTTCGGCTGGGGCCTGACCGTGGCGATCGAGCCGCCGGAGCTGGAAACCCGCGTCGCGATCCTGATGAAAAAAGCCGACGAGAACGACATTCGCCTGCCGGGTGAAGTGGCGTTCTTTATTGCCAAGCGCCTGCGTTCCAACGTTCGTGAGCTGGAAGGGGCACTGAACCGCGTTATCGCCAACGCCAATTTTACCGGTCGTGCGATCACCATCGATTTTGTGCGTGAAGCGCTGCGCGATTTGTTGGCATTGCAGGAAAAACTGGTCACCATCGACAATATTCAGAAGACGGTGGCTGAGTACTACAAGATCAAAGTGGCAGATTTACTGTCTAAACGTCGTTCCCGCTCGGTGGCGCGTCCGCGTCAGATGGCGATGGCGCTGGCAAAAGAGCTCACCAACCACAGCCTGCCGGAAATCGGTGATGCGTTTGGTGGCCGTGACCATACGACCGTGCTGCACGCCTGTCGCAAGATTGAGCAGTTACGCGAAGAAAGCCACGACATAAAAGAAGATTTTTCCAATTTAATCAGAACATTATCATCGTGACGCTATGAAATTTACCGTTGAACGTGAACATTTATTAAAACCGCTGCAACAGGTGAGTGGCCCATTAGGCGGCCGCCCTACGCTGCCTATTCTTGGAAACCTGCTGCTTCAGGTCGCTGACGGTACGCTGTCGCTGACCGGCACAGATCTGGAAATGGAAATGATCGCGCGCGTTACGCTGACTCAGCCGCACGACGCGGGCGCGACCACGGTTCCGGCACGTAAATTCTTTGATATTTGCCGTGGGCTGCCGGAAGGCGCTGAAATCGCCGTGCAGCTGGAGGGCGACCGCATGCTGGTGCGCTCTGGCCGCAGCCGTTTCTCCCTCTCCACGCTGCCCGCTGCGGACTTCCCGAACCTGGATGACTGGCAGAGCGAAGTTGAATTTACCCTGCCGCAGGCGACGATGAAGCGTCTGATTGAAGCCACGCAGTTCTCTATGGCGCATCAGGACGTTCGTTACTACTTAAACGGCATGCTGTTCGAAACCGAAGGTGAAGAGCTGCGTACCGTGGCTACAGACGGTCACCGTCTGGCGGTCTGTTCTATGCCTATTGGCGATTCACTGCCAAACCATTCGGTGATCGTACCGCGTAAAGGCGTAATTGAACTGATGCGTATGCTCGACGGCGGCGACACCCCGCTGCGCGTGCAGATTGGTAGCAACAATATTCGTGCCCACGTGGGCGATTTTGTCTTCACATCGAAGCTGGTAGACGGACGTTTCCCGGATTATCGCCGCGTATTGCCGAAGAACCCGGACAAAACGCTGGAGGCAGGTTGCGACATCCTCAAGCAGGCGTTCGCGCGCGCCGCTATTCTCTCCAACGAGAAATTCCGCGGCGTACGTCTGTACGTGAGTGAAAACCAGATCAAAATCACCGCCAACAACCCGGAGCAGGAAGAGGCAGAAGAGATTCTGGACGTCACCTACGCCGGGGCTGAGATGGAAATCGGCTTCAACGTCAGCTATGTGCTGGATGTGCTGAATGCACTGAAATGCGAGAACGTTCGCATCCTGCTGACTGACTCCGTTTCGAGCGTACAGATTGAAGATGCCGCATCACAGTCGGCTGCTTATGTTGTCATGCCAATGAGACTGTAATGTCGCTCACCCGTCTGTTGATCCGCGACTTTCGCAACATCGAGAGCGCGGATCTCGCTTTATCCCCTGGCTTTAATTTCCTGGTTGGCGCGAACGGCAGCGGCAAAACCAGCGTGCTGGAAGCCATCTATACGCTCGGTCATGGCCGGGCGTTTCGCAGTTTGCAGATTGGTCGCGTGATTCGCCACGAGCAGGATGCGTTTGTGCTGCATGGGCGCTTGCAGGGTGCCGAGCGGGAAACCGCCATCGGCCTGACCAAAGACAAGCAGGGCGACAGCAAGGTGCGCATCGACGGCACCGACGGCCACAAGGTGGCGGAGCTGGCACTGCTGATGCCGATGCAGCTGATTACGCCGGAGGGGTTTACTTTACTCAACGGTGGCCCCAAATACAGAAGAGCGTTCCTCGACTGGGGATGCTTTCACAATGAAGCCGGTTTCTTTAACGCCTGGAGCAATCTGAAGCGTCTGCTTAAACAGCGTAACGCCGCATTGCGCCAGGTCACGCGCTACGCCCAGCTGCGTCCGTGGGACATGGAATTAATTCCTCTTGCGGAACAAATCAGCCGCTGGCGTGCCGAATACAGCGCAGGTATCGCCGAAGACATGGCCGACACCTGCAAACAGTTTTTACCCGAGTTCTCTCTCACCTTCTCTTTCCAGCGTGGCTGGGAAAAAGAGACGGATTATGCCGAGGTGTTAGAGAGAAGCTTCGAGCGCGATCGCATGTTGACCTACACCGCGCACGGCCCGCACAAGGCGGATTTCCGCATTCGTGCCGACGGTGCGCCGGTGGAAGACACGCTGTCGCGCGGGCAGCTGAAGCTCCTGATGTGCGCGCTGCGCCTGGCGCAGGGGGAGTTCCTCACCCGCGAAAGTGGGCGACGCTGCCTGTACCTGATAGATGATTTTGCCTCGGAACTTGACGACGCGCGGCGCGGGCTACTTGCCAGCCGCTTAAAAGCCACGCAGTCGCAGGTTTTCGTCAGCGCCATTAGCGCTGAACACGTTATGGACATGTCGGACGAAAATTCGAAGATGTTTACCGTGGAAAAGGGTAAAATAACGGATTAACCCAAGTTGAAATGAGCGAGAAACGTTGATGTCGAATTCTTATGACTCCTCCAGTATCAAAGTCCTGAAAGGACTGGATGCGGTGCGTAAGCGCCCGGGTATGTATATCGGCGACACGGATGACGGCACCGGTCTGCACCACATGGTATTCGAGGTGGTAGATAACGCTATCGACGAAGCGCTCGCGGGTCACTGTAAAGACATCGTGGTCACGATCCATGCGGACAACTCCGTGTCCGTTACCGATGATGGTCGTGGCATCCCAACCGGTATTCACCCGGAAGAGGGCGTATCTGCTGCGGAAGTTATCATGACCGTTCTGCACGCAGGCGGTAAGTTCGATGATAACTCCTATAAAGTTTCCGGCGGTCTGCACGGCGTAGGCGTATCCGTAGTAAACGCCCTGTCGCAGAAGCTGGAGCTGGTTATCCAGCGCGAAGGCAAAATTCACCGCCAGATTTATACCCATGGTGTGCCGCAGGCACCGCTGGCCGTTACCGGTGATACCGACAAAACCGGTACCATGGTGCGTTTCTGGCCGAGCCTTGAAACCTTCACCAACGTCACCGAATTCGAGTACGAGATCCTGGCGAAACGCCTGCGTGAACTGTCGTTCCTGAACTCCGGCGTGTCGATTCGACTGCGCGACAAACGCGACAACAAAGAAGACCACTTCCACTACGAAGGCGGTATCAAGGCGTTCGTTGAGTATCTGAACAAGAACAAAACGCCAATTCACCCGAATATCTTCTACTTCTCTACTGAAAAAGACGGTATCGGCGTGGAAGTGGCACTGCAGTGGAACGATGGTTTCCAGGAAAACATCTACTGCTTTACCAACAACATTCCACAGCGCGACGGCGGTACGCACCTTGCGGGCTTCCGCGCGGCGATGACCCGTACCCTGAACGCCTACATGGACAAAGAAGGCTACAGCAAAAAAGCGAAAGTCAGCGCCACCGGTGACGATGCCCGTGAAGGCCTGATTGCCGTGGTCTCCGTGAAGGTGCCGGATCCGAAATTCTCCTCACAGACCAAAGACAAGCTGGTCTCTTCTGAGGTGAAATCGGCGGTTGAACAGCAGATGAACGAACTGCTGAGCGAATACCTGCTGGAAAACCCGTCCGACGCGAAAATCGTGGTGGGTAAAATTATCGATGCGGCGCGTGCCCGTGAAGCGGCGCGTAAAGCCCGTGAAATGACCCGTCGTAAAGGCGCGCTGGACCTGGCAGGCCTGCCGGGCAAACTGGCTGACTGCCAGGAACGCGATCCGGCGCTGTCTGAACTGTACCTTGTGGAAGGGGACTCCGCGGGCGGTTCTGCAAAGCAGGGCCGTAACCGCAAGAACCAGGCGATTCTGCCGCTGAAGGGTAAAATCCTCAACGTTGAGAAAGCGCGCTTCGACAAGATGCTCTCTTCTCAGGAAGTGGCGACGCTCATCACCGCGCTCGGCTGCGGCATCGGTCGCGACGAGTACAACCCGGACAAACTGCGCTATCACAGCATCATCATCATGACCGATGCGGACGTCGACGGCTCGCACATTCGTACGCTGCTGTTGACCTTCTTCTATCGTCAGATGCCGGAAATCGTTGAGCGCGGCCACGTCTACATTGCCCAGCCGCCGCTGTATAAAGTGAAGAAAGGCAAGCAGGAACAGTACATTAAAGATGACGAGGCGATGGATCAGTACCAAATCGCGATCGCCCTTGATGGTGCGACCCTGCACGCAAACTCCAGCGCGCCAGCGCTGGCCGGTGAACCGCTGGAGCGTCTGGTCTCCGAGTTCAACGCCACGCAGAAAATGATTGGCCGTATGGAGCGTCGCTATCCGAAAGCGCTGCTGAAAGAGCTGATTTATCAGCCAACCCTGACCGAAGCCGAGCTGAGCAACGAGCAGACCGTCACCCGCTGGGTGAACACCCTGGTGAGCGAGCTGAACGAGAAAGAGCAGCACGGCAGCCAGTGGAAGTTCGACGTTCAGCAGAACGCTGAGCAGCAGTTCGAGCCGATCGTCCGCGTGCGTACCCACGGCGTCGATACCGACTACCCGCTGGAGCACGAGTTTGTTACCGGTCCGGAATACCGCCGTATCTGCACCCTCGGCGAGAAGCTGCGTGGTCTGATCGAAGACGACGCGTTTATCGAACGTGGCGAGCGTCGTCAGCCGGTAGCCAGCTTCGAACAGGCGCTGGAGTGGCTGGTGAAAGAGTCCCGTCGTGGCCTCTCTATTCAGCGTTATAAAGGCCTGGGCGAAATGAACCCGGATCAGCTGTGGGAAACCACCATGGATCCGGAAAGCCGTCGCATGTTGCGCGTCACCGTTAAAGACGCAATCGCAGCGGATCAGCTGTTCACTACCCTGATGGGTGACGCGGTTGAACCACGTCGCGCCTTCATCGAAGAGAACGCCCTGAAAGCGGCGAACATCGATATTTAATCGTCGTTATACCGCACGATAACAGGCCGCGCTTTTAGCGCGGCTTTTTTATGGGCGCAGGCATATCCAGCGACATCACGGACGGTAAACGGCTCGCCAGCGTATCTATCGCTATTCTAACCCTCAGCGGCAGATGCGGCGTCTGCTGCCAGACTGCATGAACGTCGAAGCGCACGTCCGGTGCCTGCTTTAAAAGCGGGATGAGTTTTCCCTGATGTATTTCTCTGCGGGCCATCCAGCAGGGCAACCACGCAAGGCCGTGTCCGGCCAGCGCAGCGTCGCAGATTGCCTGTAAATCATCCATATTGAGCGATGAGCGGGGAGTAAAGGTGTGCGATCTCCCTTCGCTATCCATTAGCTGCCAGGGCAGCACTCTGCCTGATCGCAGATAGTTAATGGCAGTGTGGTGGGGTAAATCAGCAACGTTTTCTGGATGGCCGTTCTTCATCAGGTAATCCGGGGCGGCACACAGCACCATGCGATGCTCGCCCAGCCTTCTGGCGACCAGCACGCTGCTGTCCTGCAGCGTGCCGTTACGTACCGCCATATCAAAGCCTTCCTCTACCAGATCCACCACGCGGTCGCTGAATGACATTTCAAGCTCAAGCCCAGGATGTTCCTGCGTCAGTTCTATCAGCAGTGGCGCGACGCACTGGCGACCAAACAGAACCGGCATGGCGACGCGCAGGCGGCCGCTGACCTGCTGCTTCCCTGTTTCAAGCAGCGACTCCGCGCCCCGAATCTCCTCCAGCGCGCGAAGGCAGCGTTCATAAAACAGAGCGCCGTTGTCGGTCAGCCTCTGGCTGCGGGTGGTACGCTGGAAAAGACGAACCCCCAGCCGCTCTTCAAGACGAGCAATGCTTTTTCCTACCGCCGAGCGCGACAAATGCAGACGGACGGCGGCCTGCGCAAAACTTCCCGCCTCAACGGCGGCCACAAATACAGGTATATCCTTCAGCGTATCGGTCATGAATTGTATCCACTGCGTCATCAATTATGGGAAAACTTATCGCCACTGGCGACCAAACGTCAACGGTAGACTGTCAGTCCTAAAGCTTATTTGATGGCAGGAGAGAAAAAATGACAGAAACAATGCAGCGCTGGTCAATGAACGCCCTTGGGCGCGAGAGCCTTCAGCTTGTTCAGGTGCCTGTGCCACAGCCAGGCCCGGGGGAGGTTCGCGTAAGGGTTAATGCCGTTGCGCTCAACTACCGGGATAAAATGGTGATTGAAGGCACGATGCCGATTCCGCTTTCCTTCCCGTTTACCCCAGCATCTGACATGGCAGGCGTGGTGGACAGCATTGGCGAAGGCGTTACGCGTTTCAAACCCGGCGCACGCGTCATCTCAACCTTCTTCCCGGAATGGATCGACGGCAAGCCGCAGGCAGACGCGCGCGATTTGCCCTATAAAACGTCCGGTGGATACTTCCAGGGCATGCTGGCCGAATATGTGATTGTGAGTGAAAACGCGCTGGTGGCGTCCCCGGAAAGCCTGGATGACGCTGAGGCCAGCACGCTTCCTTGCGCGGGGCTTACCGCATGGTTCGCGCTGGTGGAGCGCGGTCATTTACGCGCCGGGCAATCGGTGCTGGTACAAGGCACGGGCGGTGTGGCGCTATTCGCTTTGCAGATAGCAAAAGCGCACGGCGCAGAAGTTATTGTTACGTCGGGGAGTGATGAAAAACTGGCTCTGGCCAAAAAGCTGGGAGCCAGCCAGGGCATCAACCGACTGAAAGGCGACTGGGCTGAAAATACGCTGGCACTGACGCAGGATCGCGGCATCGACCATATTATCGAAACCGTGGGTGGGGAGAATCTGAGACATTCCCTTCGCGCGGTAGCCGTTCACGGGCGTATCTCCGTTATTGGCGTGCTGGCCGGAACGGACATTTCCCTGCCTGCTGGCGAGCTGCTGCTGAAATCCCCCGTCATTCAGGGGATTGGGGTTGGACACCGCCGGGCGCTGGAAGATTTCGTCCGTTCTGTTGATGTCACGGAGTTAAAACCGGTGATTGAACATCGCTATCGTTTTGACGAACTGGAACAGGCGCTTGAGCATCTGGATCGCGGTGCGTTTGGCAAAATCGTTCTCACCCGCGAGTGAGTTCTTGTTCCCGGGATAAATACAAAAGGGGCTTTTTGTTGCGCAAGGTAGCTCTATTTTTGTGTGCTTAATCGCGTTAGCATGAGATAGCACTCATTTATCCTGGGGACCTCATGGCTATCAAACTCATTGCAATCGATATGGACGGCACGCTGCTGCTGCCAGACCACACTATCTCTCCTGCCGTTAAAAATGCGATCGCCGCCGCACGCGAAAAAGGTGTGAACGTGGTGCTCACCACCGGACGCCCGTATGCCGGGGTGCACAGCTACCTGAAAGAGCTGCACATGAATCAGCCTGGCGATTACTGCATCACCTATAACGGCGCACTGGTGCAAAAGGCAGCAGATGGCAGCACGGTGGCGCAAACTGCACTGAGCTATGATGACTACCTGTTCCTTGAAAAACTCTCCCGCGAAGTGGGCTCTCACTTCCACGCGCTCGATCGCAATACGCTTTACACCGCCAACCGCGATATCAGCTACTACACGGTGCACGAGTCCTACGTTGCAACCATTCCACTGGTGTTCTGCGAAGCGGAAAACATGGACCCGGCAACCCAGTTCCTGAAAGTGATGATGATTGATGAACCTGCGGTTCTCGACAAAGCCATCTCACGCATTCCGGCTGAGGTAAAAGAGAAATACACCGTGCTGAAAAGTGCGCCGTACTTCCTCGAAATCCTCGATAAACGCGTCAATAAAGGCACGGGCGTCAAATCGCTTGCCGATGCGCTGGGCATCAAGCCTGAGGAGATCATGGCGCTGGGCGACCAGGAAAACGATATTGCGATGATCGAATATGCAGGCATGGGCGTGGCGATGGATAACGCCATCCCGTCGGTGAAAGAAGTGGCGAACTTCGTCACCAAATCTAACCTGGAAGACGGCGTGGCTTATGCGATTGAGAAATTTGTCCTGTCCTAACAGCTGTCTGTAATCATCAGCCTCGGTTATCAACCGGGGCTTTTTTTTGCGCTGAATTTATCGAATTGTTCTTTTTGTGATCTGGATTGTACTACAACATTAATTGATTGTACTACATTATCACCACGGCTAAGGCGAAAGGACTCACGTTTGTACTGCAAAAGTGAGGCGAAATTCAGCGGTCGCGGTAAAGTAGTGATGGACTTACAGAGCACAAGGACTCTCCATGACACTCAATAAAACCGATCGCATTGTCATCACGCTGGGCACTCAGATTGTGGGTGGCAAATACGTTCCCGGTTCGCCGCTGCCAGCAGAGGCGGAACTGTGCGAGGAGTTTGAAACCTCGCGCAACATCATCCGGGAAGTGTTCCGCTCGCTGATGGCGAAGCGGCTGATTGAAATGAAGCGCTATCGCGGCGCGTTTGTTGCGCCGCGTAACCAGTGGAACTACCTCGATACCGATGTTCTGCAATGGGTACTGGAAAACGACTACGACCCACGGCTTATCGGCGCGATGAGCGAAGTCCGAAATCTGGTGGAACCGGCCATCGCCCGCTGGGCGGCAGAGCGCGCAACGTCAGGTGACCTGGCACAGATTGAGTCGGCGTTAAACGACATGATCGCCAATAACCAGAATCGGGAGGCGTTCAACGAGGCGGACATTCGCTACCACGAGGCGGTACTGCAGTCGGTGCATAACCCGGTGTTACAGCAGCTTAGCGTGGCGATCAGCTCGCTACAGCGAGCAGTATTTGAACGTACCTGGATGGGCGATGAGGCCAACATGCCGAAAACGCTTCAGGAACATAAAGCGCTGTTCGATGCGATACGGCATCAGGACGGCGATGCGGCAGAGCAGGCGGCGCTGACCATGATCGCCAGCTCGACACGAAGGTTGAAGGAAATCACATGACATCACGCTACATCGCAATTGACTGGGGATCGACCAATCTGCGCGCCTGGCTCTACCAGGGGGAGCAGTGTCTGGAAAGCAGGCAATCAGAAGCAGGTGTGACGCGCCTGAACGGTAAATCCCCCGAAGCGGTGTTAGCAGAGGTGACACAAAACTGGCGCGACGGTACTACGCCAGTGGTGATGGCCGGAATGGTCGGCAGTAACGTGGGCTGGAAGGTTGCGCCTTACCTGTCGGTTCCGGTGCATTTCACCGCCGTTGGCGAGCAGTTAACGTCTGTTGGCGACAATGTCTGGATTATTCCCGGTTTATGCGTCTCTCGCGACGATAACCATAACGTGATGCGCGGCGAAGAGACGCAGCTGCTCGGGGCGCGCACCCTTTCTCCTTCTTCTGTCTACGTCATGCCCGGGACGCACTGCAAATGGGTCCAGGCGGATGCTGAGCAAATTCATGATTTCCGCACGGTGATGACCGGCGAACTGCACCACTTGCTGCTTAAGCATTCGCTGGTGGGGGCCGGTTTGCCGGAGCAAACCCCTTCGCCGGAAGCGTTTGCCGCCGGGCTTGAGCGCGGGATCGCATCCCCTGCCGTTTTGCCGCAACTTTTTGAGGTTCGCGCCTCGCACGTGCTGGGAAATCTTCCGCGCGAGCAGGTCAGCGAATTTCTGTCCGGCCTGCTGATTGGCGCAGAAGTCGCCGCCCTGAGCGACGGGTTCGCCGGGCAGCAGGCCATCACGCTCGTCGCGGGTTCATCGCTGACGTCTCGTTACCGCCAGGCGTTCCACGCTATCGGACGGGATGTTGCTGCGGTGGAAGGCGACACGGCATTTCAGGCAGGCATAAGGAGCATCGCTCATGCAGTGGCAAACTGATCTTCCCCTGATCGCGATTTTGCGCGGTATCACGCCCGGTGAGGCCTTAGCGCACGTTGGCGCGGTGATCGACGCCGGGTTCGACGCGGTGGAAATCCCGCTCAACTCCCCGGAATGGGAAAAAAGCATTCCGGCAGTTGTTAAGGCGTTCGGTGATAAGGCGCTGATTGGTGCTGGTACCGTATTACAGCCGGAGCAGGTGGATGAACTGGCGAAGATGGGCTGCAAGCTTATCGTCACACCGAATATCAACCCCGAGGTGATCCGCCGGGCGGTGGATTACGGCATGACCGTATGCCCGGGTTGCGCCACGGCCACAGAAGCCTTTGCCGCCCTCGATGCGGGCGCACAGTCTCTCAAAATTTTCCCGTCGTCGGCCTTTGGTCCGGATTACATCAAAGCGCTGAAAGCGGTCTTACCCGCCAGCGTGCCGGTCTTTGCCGTGGGCGGCGTCACGCCGGAAAACCTGGTGCAGTGGATAAAAGCAGGTTGTGCGGGCGCGGGGCTGGGCAGCGATCTCTATCGTGCCGGACAGCCCGTTGAGCGTACCGCACAGCAGGCGGCAGCATTTGTGAAAGCGTATCGAGAGGCAGTGCAATGAAAATAACCAAACTTACCACGTACCGTTTACCCCCGCGTTGGATGTTCCTGAAAATCGAAACCGACGAAGGCGTGGTTGGCTGGGGCGAGCCGGTGATTGAAGGCCGTGCGCGTACGGTTGAAGCCGCGGTTCACGAGCTGGGTGAATACCTGATTGGCCAGGATCCGGCGCGCATCAACGACCTGTGGCAGGTCATGTACCGGGCGGGATTTTACCGTGGCGGTCCGATCCTGATGAGCGCCATCGCCGGTATCGATCAGGCGCTGTGGGATATCAAAGGCAAAGTGCTGAATGCCCCGGTCTGGCAATTAATGGGCGGCCTGGTGCGAGACAAAATCAAAGCCTACAGCTGGGTGGGCGGTGACCGCCCTGCGGAAGTGATCGACGGTATCCGGCAGCTGCGCAACATCGGTTTTGACACCTTCAAACTCAACGGCTGCGAAGAGATGGGCGTTATCGACAACTCGCGCGCGGTAGACCGGGCGGTGAACACCGTGGCGCAAATCCGCGAGGCTTTCGGCAACGAGATTGAGTTTGGCCTGGATTTCCACGGCCGCGTCAGCGCGCCAATGGCCAAAGTGCTGATTAAAGAGCTGGAGCCGTATCGCCCGCTGTTTATTGAAGAGCCTGTTCTGGCCGAGCAGGCGGAATACTATCCAAAACTGGCTGAACAGACGCACATTCCCATCGCGGCGGGGGAGCGTATGTTCTCGCGCTTCGAGTTTAAGCGCGTGCTGGAAGCGGGCGGCATTGCGATCCTGCAACCGGACCTCTCCCACGCGGGTGGCATCACCGAATGCTACAAAATTGCCGGCATGGCAGAAGCCTACGATGTGGCGCTGGCACCGCACTGTCCGCTTGGGCCGATTGCGCTGGCAGCCTGTCTGCATGTGGACTTCGTCTCCCGCAATGCGGTGTTCCAGGAACAAAGCATGGGCATTCACTATAACAAGGGCGCGGAGCTGCTCGACTTTGTGAAAAACAAGGAAGACTTCAGCATGGAAGGCGGTTTCTTTAAACCGTTAACGAAGCCGGGCCTTGGCGTGGAGATCGACGAAGCCAAAGTCATTGAGCTGAGTAAAAGTGCGCCGGACTGGCGTAACCCACTGTGGCGTCATGAAGACGGTTCCGTAGCCGAGTGGTAAATGCGCGTCATACTTCGCGCTGGTGATGCGTTGGCTGCGTTTTCTTACCCCGGTCACATACTTTTGTATGCTCCCGGGGATGCGAAAACTTGCCGCCTTCCCCCAGCACGAATTATTTAGCGCATTCCGTTTACGTTTTTAATTAAAAAAACCAAATACACCCTCTGTAAATTACAGGGCATGGTGAGCGGCTTCGCTATGCCCAAAATCTGGAGACAGATTGCGATGGATATTCCAGTTACTGCTACAAAAACCGGGCGTCGCCGCTACCTGACGCTAATTATGATTTTTATTACCGTGGTCATTTGCTATGTCGACCGCGCCAACCTTGCTGTGGCCTCGGCCCATATTCAGGAAGAGTTTGGCATCACCAAAGCGGAAATGGGCTACGTCTTCTCGGCGTTTGCCTGGCTTTATACGCTCTGCCAGATCCCCGGCGGCTGGTTCCTTGACCGCGTGGGGTCACGTCTGACCTACTTTATCGCTATTTTGGGCTGGTCCGTGGCGACCCTGTTCCAGGGCTTCGCCACCGGGCTGATGTCGCTGATAGGCCTGCGCGCCATCACCGGGGTGTTTGAAGCGCCCGCGTTCCCGACCAACAACCGCATGGTGACCAGCTGGTTCCCTGAACACGAACGTGCTTCCGCTGTTGGTTTTTACACCTCCGGGCAGTTTGTTGGTCTGGCGTTTCTGACGCCGCTGTTAATCTGGATCCAGGAGCTGCTGAGCTGGCACTGGGTGTTCATCGTCACCGGCGGGATCGGCATTATCTGGTCGTTAATCTGGTTTAAGGTCTATCAGCCGCCGCGTCTGACCAAAAGCATCACCAAAGCCGAACTGGACTACATCCGCGACGGCGGCGGTCTGGTGGACGGCGATGCGCCAGTGAAAAAAGAGGCGCGCCAGCCGCTGACCAGAGCGGACTGGAAGCTGGTCTTCCACCGTAAGCTGGTGGGCGTATATCTGGGCCAGTTCGCGGTGACCTCCACGCTGTGGTTCTTCCTCACCTGGTTCCCGAACTATCTGACCCAGGAAAAAGGGATAACCGCGCTGAAGGCGGGCTTTATGACCACCGTACCCTTCCTTGCGGCGTTTTTCGGCGTCCTGCTCTCGGGCTGGCTGGCGGATAAGCTGGTGAAAAAAGGCTTCTCACTGGGCGTTGCGCGTAAAACGCCGATTATCTGCGGACTGCTGATCTCTACCTGCATCATGGGAGCGAACTACACCAACGATCCAGTGTGGATCATGACCCTGATGGCGGTAGCGTTCTTCGGGAACGGTTTTGCCTCCATCACCTGGTCGCTGGTGTCGTCCCTGGCACCGATGCGGCTGATTGGCCTGACTGGTGGCGTATTCAACTTCGTTGGCGGCCTGGGCGGGATCACCGTGCCGCTGGTCATCGGTTACCTGGCGCAGGACTACGGCTTTGGTCCGGCTCTGGTGTATATCTCTGCCGTGGCGCTGATCGGCGCGCTCTCCTACATCCTGCTGGTAGGTGACGTGAAACGAGTAGGTTAATCCCTTCGGATGTTTTACCCTGATGCGATAACCGCGCATCAGGGTATTTTCATGAAACAAATCACCTTCGCTTCCCGCAACCACCAGCTCACTAACATCAACATCTGGACGCCAGACAGCCAGTGGCTTGTCTATGATGTCCGCCCGTCCGGCGCGTCGTTTACCGGTAAAACCATTGAGCGGGTCAATGTCATTACGGGCGAGGTTGAGGTGATCTACCGTGCGACTGACGGCGCGCATGTCGGCGTGGTGACCGTTCATCCTGCCGAGGAGAAATATGTTTTTATCCACGGCCCGAAAAACCCGGATGCAGACTGGCAGTATGATTTTCACCATCGTCAGGGAGTGATTGCGCACAACGGCCAGGTGAGCAATCTTGATGCGATGGATATCACCGCGCCTTACACGGCGGGGGCGCTGCGTGGCGGCAGCCACGTTCACGTTTTTAGCCCGAACGGGCAGTTCGTCAGCTTTACCTACAACGACCATGTACTGCACGCGCGCGATCCGCAGCTGGATTTGCGTAACGTCGGGGTGGCGGCGCCTTTTGGTCCGGTAAACCCACAGGGGAACCATCCGCGGGAATATGCCGGAACCTTCTGGAGCGTACTGGTAAGCCGGACAACGCCGAACCCGCAACCGGGCAGCGATGAGATTAACCGCGCCTATGAAGAGGGCTGGGTGGGCAACGACAGGCTGGCGTTTATCGGCGATACGGTGTCTGCGAAAGGCGAGAAAGTGCCCGAACTGTTTATTGTGGACCTTCCCAAGGACGAGCAGGGCTGGAAACGGGCGGGCGATGCGCCGTTGCAGGGGACGCCGGATACAATGCCCGCGCCGCCTGCGGGCATCATGCAACGCCGCCTTACCTTCACCCATCAGAAGGCGTATCCGGGGCTGGTGAACGTGCCGCGCCACTGGGTGCGCAGCAATCCACAGGGGACGCAGATTGCGTTTTTAATGCGGGACGATAACGGCATTGTGCAGCTGTGGCTTATCTCCCCTGAAGGCGGTGAGCCGCGTCAGTTGACCCACGCTGAGAGCGATATTCAGTCGGCCTTTAACTGGCATCCTTCCGGCAACGGGCTGGGATTTGTGCTTGCAGGCCGCATTGCCTGCTGCGATGCGCAGACCGGAGAGGTGACGTTTTTGACGTCCGATCATGGCAACCCGCCGTCTGCTGACGCTGTGGTGTTTTCCCCGGACGGACGTTTTGTTGCGTGGATGGAAGAGAAGGACGGTTTCCGCCAGCTGTGGCTAACGGAAACCGCACAGAATTAGCGCGGGGTCATCTCTGCGGGCGGGATGACGGAGTTAGTCGCCAGCGTCTCCTGCTCGCTTTTCTCAACGCGCGAACGCACTGAGCTGTCGGTGCGGAACATATCCCACGGCAGCAGAAGCGTATCGGCAACCGCCGTAAACGGCATATCAAGAATCGCCAGAGATTTGGTACCCCAGTTTGTCTCATCATCAGAGATCATGGCGGCACTGGCGCGCGTCCCCGGATATGTTCCTTCTTTACCGCCGGTGTGCGACATCACGCTCGAACACCCGCAAAGTAAAACAACCCCGCTGAACGTCGCCAGCTTAATCAGAACATTTCTCATCATCACTCAGTCATCATTAGTAGCACGGCATTGACCTGCAACTCAGGGTTATAGCGAGGCGCGTCCAAAATGGATAGCTCAAAACTCCCGCACTGTGGTCGCCATCGCAATTTAACCCTTTGTGCTGTGCCCCTGAGTCTATGCGACAACCAGCAAAGTGCAAAAAAATCTCACATCAACAGGCTTGAAAAGGCCGTATCCAGACCCATTTTAAGAATGTAACCCGATAACGGACACGCCTGATGGGTGTTCGGGGAAGCAGAAGCCTGTCCATGGTGGAAGGCTACATTTTCTCGCTGATTCCAGGAGTTTTTATCTATGCGTAATTTCGATCTCTCTCCGCTATACCGTTCTGCCATTGGTTTTGATCGTCTGTTCAACCACTTAGAAAACAACCAGAGCCAGAGCAACGGCTATCCTCCTTACAACGTTGAATTGGTTGACGAAAACCACTATCGCATTGCGATTGCTGTCGCCGGTTTCGCAGAGAGCGAACTGGAGATCACCGCGCAGGACAATCTGCTGGTGGTGAAAGGCTCCCATGCGGGCGAGCAGAAAGAACGAACCTACCTCTACCAGGGCATCGCAGAGCGCAACTTTGAACGCAAGTTCCAGCTGGCTGAGAACATCCACGTCAAGGGCGCGAACCTGGTGAACGGCCTGTTGTTTATCGAACTGGAACGTGTGATTCCGGAAGAGAAAAAACCGCGTCGTATCGAAATCAATTAATTAAGCGGGTCGCGGCTGCGGCCCACCTGAAATTGCTTGCCGTAAAGGGAGCATATGTGAATCCGCAAGGGTTTGCAGGTACAACTGCGCACAAAAATAAACTGTGCCGAACTCGCTTCTCAGAAGGAGATTTAGTATGCGTAACTATGATTTTTCCCCCCTGCTGCGTCAGTGGATCGGTTTTGACAAACTGGCTAACGCGCTGCAAAGCGCAACCGAACAGCAGACGTTTCCGCCGTACAACATCGAAAAAAGCGATGATAACCACTACCGCATCACGCTTGCGCTGGCCGGGTTTCATCAGGAAGATCTCGACATCCAGCTTGAGGGTACGCGCCTGACCGTTAAAGGGTCACCGGAAAAACCAGACACCGAGACCAAATGGTTGCATCAGGGGCTTGTCACTCAGCCGTTTAGCCTGAGCTTTACCCTGGCAGACCATATGGAAGTTTCTGGCGCGACGTTCACTAACGGGCTGCTGAATATTGACCTCACCCGTAACGTGCCGGAAGCTATCGCGCCGCAGCGCATCGCCATTAGCGACAGGCCGGCGTTAAACAGTTAACAAACCCGCCGAAACTGTAGGTCGGGTTAGGCGCAGCCGCCACCCGACAACGCTCACAGACCGCACAAGGCCCTGCCCCGGCAGGGCTTTTTTGTGCGCCATCGCCCATACAACCGCCGCCAGCTCTGAGAGAATCCTTGATATAACTAAGGTTATACACAGGATGTGGAACATGAGTGATATCGCGTTAACCGTCAGCGTGTTGGCCCTTGTCGCGGTAGTGGGGCTATGGCTGGGGAATATCAAAATCCGCGGCGTCGGGTTTGGGATTGGCGGGGTGCTTTTCGGCGGGATTTTTGTCGGCCATTTTGCCGACCAGCTTGGGTGGGTGCTCAGCGCCGATATGCTGCATTTCATCCAGGAGTTCGGCCTGATCCTCTTTGTGTATACCATCGGTATTCAGGTGGGGCCGGGCTTCTTCGCTTCCCTGCGCGTCTCCGGTTTACGCCTTAATCTCTTTGCCTTCGGCATCGTCGTGATGGGTGGGCTGGTCACCGCCATTCTGCACAAACTCTTCGCTATTCCGCTGCCCGTCGTGCTGGGCATCTTCTCCGGCGCCGTAACCAACACGCCCGCGCTCGGGGCGGGCCAGCAAATTCTGCGCGATCTGGGTATCCCTGCTGATGTCGTCGATCAGATGGGGATGAGCTACGCCATGGCCTATCCGTTTGGCATTTGCGGTATTTTGCTCTCCATGTGGCTGGTGCGCGTGCTGTTCCGCATAAACGTCGAGCAGGAGGCGAAAGAGCATGAAAGCACGCTGACCAACGGCCATGCGCTCATTAAAACCATCAACATTCGCGTCGAAAACCCCAACCTGAATAATATGGCGATACAGGATGTCCCCATTCTGAACAGCGCGACCATTATCTGTTCACGCCTGAAACGTGACGACACGCTGATGGTGCCTTCACCTGACACCCTCATTCAACACGGCGATCTCCTGCATCTGGTAGGGCAACCGGCGGATTTAAACAATGCCCGGCTGGTGATTGGTCAGGAGGTGGATACCTCGCTCTCAACCCGTGGAACGGACATGCGCGTGGAGCGCGTGGTAGTGACCAATGAGAAGGTCCTGGGCAAGAAAATACGCGATTTGCAGGTAAAAGAGCGTTATGACGTGGTGATCTCCCGGCTTAACCGCGCCGGTGTCGAGCTGGTGGCCAGCCAGGATGCCAGCCTGCAATTCGGTGATATTCTCAACCTCGTCGGGCGTCCTTCATCTATTGATGCCGTAGCGAACATGGTGGGCAACGCCCAGCAAAAACTCCAGCAGGTGCAGATGCTGCCGGTCTTTATCGGCGTCGGGCTTGGCGTCATGCTTGGCTCCATCCCCCTGTACGTGCCCGGCTTCCCGGTAGCACTGAAGCTGGGGCTGGCAGGCGGGCCGCTCATTATGGCGCTGATCCTCGGGCGTATCGGCTCCATCGGTAAGCTCTACTGGTTTATGCCGCCGAGCGCTAACCTGGCCCTGCGGGAGTTGGGCATCGTGCTGTTTCTGGCGGTGGTGGGGCTGAAATCCGGCGGCGATTTTGTCGATACTCTGGTGAACGGCGAAGGGATGAGCTGGGTAGGCTATGGCATATTCATTACCGCCATCCCGCTGATAACGGTCGGATTACTGGCGCGTATGTTCGCTAAAATGAACTATCTCACGCTGTGCGGCATGCTGGCCGGTTCCATGACCGATCCGCCCGCCCTGGCGTTCGCCAATAACCTGCACGCCACCAGCGGCGCGGCGGCGTTGTCCTACGCCACGGTCTATCCGCTGGTGATGTTTTTGCGCATTATCACCCCGCAACTACTGGCGGTGCTGTTCTGGGGGATGGGCTAATAAGTCTTCCGGGTGGATACGCCGCAGATGGTAGTCCACCTGGTAATCGCTGGTGTTCCTGAACATCACGGAATAGTTGAGGAACTCGCCGCTGTCGCTGTAGGAAAGAGAGGTGATGCGCAGCAGCGGCGTCTGTTCCGGCAGATTCATATAACCGGCCAGCTGTTTATCTGCCAGCACTGGCGTCAGGCTCTCGTAGTTGCCGCTAATGGTGATCCCGCACTCCTTCTCGATGTAATCAAACTTAGACCCTTCGAGATGCGCCAGGGAAAGATTGCGGAACAGCTTCACCGGCATAAAGCTGTCCTCCAGCATCAGCGGTTTTCCGTCCACGTAACGTACCCGCCTTGAAAAATAGATCCGCTCATCAACCTGAATCCGCAACTGGCTGGCGATGGCGGGCGGCGCGGGCATCACTTCAAACTGCAACACCTTGCTCTGCACTTCTTTCCCCTGCTGGCGCAGTACCTCCACCAGCCCGGTCAGGTTAGTCGTTTCATGATGAACGTCTTTGCGCGCCACGAACGTCCCGCTGCCGTGTCGACGTTCAACCAGCCCCCAGCTTACCAGCAGATCCAATGCCTTGCGGATGGTCATCCGGGCTACGCCAAACTCCTTTGCCAGCGCTTTTTCGCCGGGTAACGGGCTGCCAATGTTGTAGTCCGACGAATTGAGCCGTAGCCGCAATCTGTCGGCAATAGATTTGTAGATCACCTGTAGACCTCTGCTCGCCCGTTATGGCGTGGATTACGTCTTAACTTGTCCATATTTGCTATCAAAAGTAGACCTGATTGGTCAAATTAAAACCATGAATGCGATCACGAATCGCAGCGGCACGCCATGTTCCCGCATCAGTAACTTCTTATGCTCACCTCAGGCCAGTAAAAAATCATAAAGGCCTCTACCCCTACAGGTTGTTTCATGAGGATTTAAAAATGCTCAGTCAAATACAACGTTTTGGCGGCGCCATGTTCACCCCGGTTTTACTGTTTCCCTTTGCCGGGATCGTGGTCGGGATCGCCATCATGCTTCGCAACCCGCTGTTTGTCGGCGAAGCTTTAACGGCCCCCGATCATCTGTTCGCGCAGATTGTTCACATCATCGAAGAGGGCGGCTGGGCGGTGTTCCGCAATATGCCGCTGATTTTTGCTGTCGGCTTACCGATTGGCCTGGCAAAGCAGGCGCAGGGCCGCGCCTGTCTGGCGGTGCTGATTAGCTTTCTGACCTGGAACTACTTTATCAACGCGATGGGGATGACCTGGGGTCACTTCTTTGGCGTCGACTTCTCTGCTGAACCCACTGCTGGCAGCGGGCTGGCGATGATTGCCGGAATCAAAACGCTTGATACCAGCATCATCGGGGCGATTATCATTTCCGGGCTCGTCACCGCCATCCACAACCGATTTTTCGAAAAGCCGTTGCCAGTCTTCCTGGGGATTTTCCAGGGTACCTCGTTTGTCGTTATCCTCGCGTTCTTCGTGATGATCCCCTGCGCCTGGCTGACGCTGCTGGGCTGGCCGAAAGTGCAGATGGGCATTGAGTCCCTGCAGGCGTTCCTGCGCTCTGCCGGTGCGCTCGGCGTATGGGTCTATACCTTCCTGGAACGCATTCTGATCCCAACCGGATTGCACCACTTTGTCTACGGTCCGTTTATCTTCGGCCCGGCGGCGGTAGAGGGCGGCATTCAGGTTTACTGGGCGCAGCACCTGCAGGAATTCAGCCAGAGCACTGTGCCGCTGAAAACACTGTTCCCTGAAGGCGGCTTCGCCCTGCACGGCAATTCGAAAGTGTTTGGCTCGGTCGGGATTGCGCTGGCGATCTGGTACACCGCGTCGCCGGAAAACCGCGTCAAGGTTGCGGGGCTGCTGGTTCCGGCCACGCTTACCGCCGTGCTGGTGGGTATTACCGAACCGCTGGAGTTCACCTTCCTGTTTATCTCGCCGTTGCTGTTTGCTATCCACGCCGTGCTGGCCGCAACGATGGCGACGGTGATGTATACCTTCGGGGTGGTGGGGAACATGGGGGGCGGTCTGCTGGACCAGTTCCTGCCGCAAAACTGGATCCCGATGTTCCATAACCACGCCTCGACGGTATTCACCCAGATTGGCATCGGCCTCTGCTTCACCGCTCTCTATTTCGTGGTCTTCAGGACGCTTATCGAACGTCTGAATCTAAAAACGCCGGGCCGGGAAGAGAGCGAAATCAAGCTCTACAGCAAGGCCGACTATAAGGCGGCGCGTGGGCAAACCACCGCCCCGGCAGCAGCCAGCCAGCAGGTCGGACAGGCCGCTGGGTTCTTACAGGCGCTCGGCGGCGCAGCAAATATCGAAAGTATCAATAACTGCGCCACCCGCCTGCGTATCGCCCTGGTGGATATGACGAAAACCCAAAGCGACGACGTCTTCAAAGCCCTGGGCGCACACGGTGTGGTGCGGCGCGGCAACGGCATTCAGGTGATTGTCGGTCTGCACGTTCCTCAGGTGCGCGACCAGCTGGAATCGCTGATGAAAACCCCTTTAACAAACGAACAAACCACTCTGACAGAGGCTATATCATGAAAAAATTCTCAGTTGTTATTGCAGGCGGCGGCAGTACATTCACGCCTGGTATCGTCCTGATGCTGTTAGCCAACCGTGACCGTTTCCCGCTGCGTGCGCTGAAGTTCTATGACAATGACGGAGCACGTCAGGAGGTTATCGCCGAGGCGTGCAAAATCATCCTCAGGGAGCAGGCGCCTGAGATTGAATTTAGTTACACCACCGATCCGAAAGCAGCCTTTACCGATGTGGATTTCGTGATGGCGCATATTCGCGTGGGCAAATACCCGATGCGTGAAAAAGATGAAAAAATCCCGCTGCGCCACGGCGTGCTGGGCCAGGAAACGTGCGGGCCGGGTGGCATCTCCTACGGCATGCGCTCCATCGGCGGCGTGCTTGAGCTGGTAGATTATATGGAACAGTACTCCCCGAACGCGTGGATGCTGAACTACTCCAACCCGGCGGCGATTGTCGCGGAAGCCACGCGCCGCCTGCGTCCGAACGCGAAAATCCTCAACATCTGCGACATGCCGATCGGCATTGAAGGCCGTATGGCGCAAATCGTCGGCCTGAAAGATCGCAAAGAGATGCGCGTGCGCTACTACGGTCTGAACCACTTCGGCTGGTGGACGTCGATTGAAGATCTGAACGGAAACGATCTGATGCCGAAACTGCGCGAATACGTGGCGAAAAACGGTTATGTTCCGCCTTCGGAAGATGCGCATACTGAAGCGAGCTGGAACGATACCTTCGCCAAGGCCAAAGACGTACAGGCGCTGGATCCGGACACCATGCCGAACACCTACCTGAAGTATTACCTGTTCCCGGACTATGTGGTCGCCCATTCCAACCCGGAGCGTACCCGCGCCAATGAAGTGATGGATCACCGTGAGAAGCATGTATTCAGTTCATGCCGGGCGATTATCGAAGCCGGTCATTCTTCTGCCGGTGAACTGGAAATCGACGAACATGCGTCGTACATCGTCGATCTGGCGACCGCGATTGCCTTTAACACCCAGGAACGCATGTTGCTGATTGTGCCTAACAATGGGGCTATCCATAATTTTGACGCCGACGCGATGGTAGAAATTCCGTGTCTGGTCGGCCACAACGGACCGGAGCCGCTGACCGTGGGTGATATTCCTCACTTCCAGAAAGGGCTCATGAGCCAGCAGGTGGCGGTGGAAAAACTGGTGGTGGACGCCTGGGAGCAGCGCTCGTATCAGAAACTCTGGCAGGCGATTACCCTGTCGAAAACCGTACCGAGCGCATCGGTGGCGAAGGCGATTCTGGACGAGCTGATTGAAGCTAATAAGGATTACTGGCCAGAGCTGCACTAATCTTTCTGACCGGCATCGCCAGATGCCGGTCTCCTTGTCCTGGCTGAATTACGCTATGCTGAAGCCTGCATGATGCACGACAAGGAATCTTCATGAACATTTCCCGCCTCGGTGAAGCGCCGGACTACCGCTTCTCACTGGCTAACGAACGCACGTTCTTAGCGTGGATCCGCACCGCCCTGGGCTTTCTGGCCGCAGGCGTCGGCCTTGATCAGCTCGCCCCCGATTTTGCCACTCCGTTGATTCGCGAAGTGCTGGCCCTGCTGCTGTGCCTGATTGCCGGCGTGCTGGCGATTTATGGCTATCTGCGCTGGCTGAGAAATGAAAAGGCGATGCGTCTGAAGCAGGATCTCCCCTACACGCGCGGTTTGCTCATCATCAGTACGATTTTGCTGATGGTTGCGGGCGTAGTGATGTTACTGGTGCTGTATGCCGGATAGCCGCAAAGCGCGGCGGGAAGCGGACCCCGGGCTTCAGCCGGAGCGAACCTCGCTGGCCTGGCTGCGCACGCTGCTGGGGTATGGTGCGTTGATCGCGCTTGCCATTAAGCACAACTGGCACCGCACGGGGGCGCCATTCTGGATCTCCATTGTTGTGCTGGCGCTGGTAGCCATCATTTTATGGCGCTACACCCGCAGCCGTAACCTGATGGACGTGGCGCAGAGCGACTTTGTACAGCCGAAGGCGGTGCGGGATAAGTTCCTTATCGCCCTGGCCGTGCTGTCGCTGTCACTGCTGTTTGCGGTCACCCACATTCAACAAATTTTGCACCTGTAGGCCGGGTAAGGCGCAGCCGCCACCCGGCATATTTACTTCCCTTTCGCTAAATATTTCGCCATCTCGTCTTCCGGCACCATGCCGCCGCCGGTCGCCCAGACCAGGTGTGTAGTGTTAGCATTCGCCGTTATGCGTACCGGCCCGGCCATCCCCGCCAGCGCCGACGGCTCCAGACAAATACCTTCTTCCTGCGCCAGCCAGCCGAGCAGGTCGTACATGCTTTGATCGGAGAGGGTATAGAACCCGTCAAGCAGACGCTCCATCGCGCGGCCCACGAAGCCGGACGCGCGACCTACCGCCAGACCGTCCGCCGCCGTCACGTTATCAATACCCAGATCCTGCACGGCGATTTCATCGTGCAGCCCGGTGTAAACGCCCAGCAGCATGCACGGGGAGTGCGTGGGCTCGGCGAAGAAACAGTGGACGTTATCGCCAAAGGCCAGCTTCAGGCCAAACGCCACGCCGCCGGGGCCGCCGCCGACGCCGCACGGCAGATAAACGTTCAGAGGATGTGCAGCGTCCACCACGTGCCCCTGCGCGGCAAACTGCGCTTTCAGGCGCTCACCTGCAACCGCGTAGCCCAGGAACAGCGTGCGTGAGTTCTCATCGTCAATAAAGAAACAGTTTGGATCGCTTTCCGCCGCTTTGCGCCCTTGCTCCACGGCCACGCCATAATCCTGCTCATATTCCACGACGATCGCGCCGTGGCTGCGCAGTTTGGCTTTCTTCCACTCGCGAGCGTCTGCGGACATATGCACCGTGACCTTAAAGCCGATGCGCGCGCTCATAATGCCAATGGACATCCCCAGGTTGCCGGTTGAACCCACCGCGATGCTGTACTGGCTGAAGAAGGCTTTAAAGCGTGGCTCCAGCAGGATGCTGTAGTCATCTTCAACGCTCAGCAACCCGGCTTCCAGCGCCAGTTTTTCCGCATGGGCCAGCACCTCATAGATACCGCCGCGCGCTTTAATGGAGCCGGAAATCGGCAGATGGCTGTCTTTTTTCAGCAGCAGCGTGCCTGGAATGGCCTTGCCAGACTCTTTCTCCAGCCGCTTTTGCATCGCCGGGATCGCGACCAGTTCGGATTCGATAATCCCGCCCGTTGCCGCCGTTTCCAGGAAGGCTTTCGCCAGATACGGCGCGAAGCGTTTCAGGCGCGCATGCGCGTCGTCCACGTCGGCTTTGGTCAGCCCGACATATGGCAACCCTTCCGCCAGCGTCGTGGTGTTCGGATTAAGCCAGGTGATCTCTTTCAGGGCAATCAAATCCGCCAGCAGCGGAAACCGGTCAATGAGGCCGGTCAGGTCAGTCGTTTTCATAATCTGTCTCAGAATTTAGTTCGTTTTGACTCTACACCAATTGTGAAAAAGCATGCTAAATACAGAGTAAAGCATTTGATTATTTGCAAGGGGCGTCGTGTTAAAGCCGTTAATTGTCACCGTGTTAGCGCTCGCTTCCGGCTGGGCCTGTGCCGCTGAGCCACCCCTGACGGCTGCCCGTTACGCGCAGATGTTGGGCGTCGGAATGGATGTCGACTGGGCCCGCACCGAGCGCGGTATACGCGAATTCGACCCGTTGGTGGTCCGTGATTTCCAGGCGAAAGGCATACATCATGTCCGTATTCGGGTGGCGGGCGAACCGACGGAAGCGCGGCTGATTCACCTGCGTAAGCTGGTGGAGGCTTGCGAGCAATACGGCGTCATCCCCATCATCGCCTATCAGGCCGATGAATATAAAAACGATCCGAAAGCGGATACCGAAAAAGCGGTGATCAACTGGTGGATTGCCGTGGCGCACTATTTTGGTCAGCGCTCGCCGTTGCTGGGGTTTGACCTGATCTACGAACCGGCGGACAAGCTCAACCACAACGTTGCTTCGCTCAACCGGGTGTATGAGAAAGCGATCAAAGACATTCACGCCATTGATGCCAGCCGCATGATTTTTATCGCCCCTCGTCTGCGCGCCGCGCCGGAGGATTTATCCAGCCTGAAGCTGCCCGCACACAGCCAGAATTACCTGCTGGCGGAATGGCATATTTTCCCCTGGGGTCCGCTGAAAACGAACGGCAAATACCCGTGGACGTCCGGAACCGCGGCTGAGAAAGCGGCTATCCGTAACCGAATCAATGCCGCGCTGCACTGGCAGCAAAAAACCGGGCACATTAGCTGGGTCGGGGGCTGGGGCGTGGGGGAGTCAAACCACCTCACGCCAACCGCTTCGCAAATGGCCTTCGCCAACTTTATGGCCTGCGAGCTGCAAAAGGCGAAAATCCCGTATGCGCTTAACGCGGACTTCCAGTTTTACGACGGGGAAGAGGGCGCCTGGCGGCCTGCGCCAGAGCCGTTATTACAGGCGATGATTGCGCCCGTGTGTGAAAAGCCCGGCGAGAAGCCGGGCCATCATGCGGTTAAACCGGCTGTTCGTGATGCGGGACGCGCGACGCCAGCGGCAGCCAGCACAGCAAAATCAGCAGCCCCATCAGGGTCATCAGCAGGCCCAAACTCGCCTGCCCGGTCTGCGGCATCATAGCCGAAAGCCAGGCCAGCGCGCCGGAACCGATATTCTGTAAACCGCCGACCAGCGCGCCTGCCGTGCCCGCGAGGAACGGGAACGGCTCCATTGCGCCGCTGGTGGCGAGCGGGAACAGCATGCCCGCGCCGAAGAAGAACAGCGCCGCCGGGATGAGCAACGTCCAGACCGACATCACGTCAAAAAGCCCCGGGATCCACATCATCAGCCCGGCCAGCAGACAGCTGATCACCGACTGCCACATCAACGTAGAGAAGCGTTTGTTCGGACGTCCGGCGAACCATGCGCCGAAGAACGCCGCCGGGATCGGCAGAATAAACAAAATGCTCACCACCATGCTGCTCAGGCCAAGGCCTGCGCCCAGCAGCACGCCGGAACAGGCTTCAAACACCGCAATGCCCGCCAGGCCGCCGATTAGCATCAACAGATAACAGGTAAACGACCCATTACCGAACAGCGTTTTGTAGCTGGCGATGAGCTTCGTGCGCGGCGCGTCCTGCGGACGTGTTTCCGGCATCCAGCGCGCCATGCTGTAGGTGACAATAATGCACAGCACCAGCAGGAAGGCGTAACAGGCGCGCCAGGACCAGACGGTGTCCAGCAGACCCCCAATCAGCGGGGCGAGCAGCGGGCTGACCAGAATGCCCATATTTAACAGACTGTTGGCGTGGCGAAGTTGGGTGCCCTGGTACATATCACGCGGCAGGGTACGCGCCATGACCCCGCCGACGCCGGTGCCCACGCCCTGGAGGGCGCTGGCGGCAATCAGGATGGTCAGGCTGTGCGTAGTAATGGCAATCACCGTCGCCACCATGAAAATGCTCATGCCCACCAGAATGACCGGACGACGCCCGACGCGATCGGACAGGGGACCATAAACCAGCTGTGAAACGCCATAGGTCAGCAGGTAGGCTGCCATCACGCTCTGTACCGCACCTTCGCGGACGCTCAGATCTTTTGCCATATCGGCAATCGCCGGAATGTAGATGGTTTGCGCCATCTGCCCGACGGCCACCAGTAACACCAGCATCAACAATAAGTTCACGTTCCGTTGCTTTTTCATGTCGCTGAATACTTTTGCCAAAAGAGATAAATAAAGAATAAGTGACTACGCATTCCCATAAATGCGCGAGGAATCTACCACAGAGAGATGACAATTTAAGCATTACTGTGATGAATGACAGAAGGCGTGAAGGCAGGATTTGTAAACAAGATCGGCAACTAATGTTGCCAGCGAATTACGCCAGGCGCAGCAGGACCGCACCGGCTGCAATACCCAGCGCCGCCGCGATGCGCAGGCCCACAACCTTCTCTTTTAAAAGCACAAATGCGATGAATGCGCCGAAGAGAATAGAGGTTTCACGTAGTGCGGCGACCACCGCCAGCGGCGCCTGAGTCATCGCCCAGAGTGCCAGACCGTAAGATCCCATCGTCCCGACGCCGCCGAGCAGTGTAACGCACAGGAGACGAACAAATATGGCCAGCTTGCAGCCGTCGGCTGGGGAGAGAAAGGCAGTAAAATCAGGGCAATAAGCGCGGCTGAACCGCTAACGCCGATCGTCGAGTAGAGCTTGTCCGTTCCGGCCTTAACGATGGCGTTCCAGCTGGCATGCAGCAGTGCGGCGAACAGTAAAATGCAGAAAACGGTGATGGACATGGCGGATCGGTTGGTGAAATGTCATCCAACTGTAACATTCCCCCGTCGAGGCTGCCAGCCGCTTACACTGCGCAAAAAAGGCGGTGCGTCACCCGGGGCTCGTCTGACACAAGCCTGAAGCCCGCCCGATGATAAAATCCGTACGCGGTTTCCGGCGCATGGGTATTAAGAAAATCAAACCAGATGCTGGCATCCGCCATCACCACGGTCAAAAGTTGTTTTCCAATCCCCAGCCCACGGCACTTTTCGCTGACGTAGAGATGACGAATACGTCCGGCGCGCGGCTGCTGGCTGAATGGATCGCGATTTAGACCGCACACGCCCACCAGCCTGCCGTTAAGAAACGCCCCCAGCAGCTTTTCACCCGGCGCGTTAAAGCGATTCTCACCGCGCTGCCAGTTCTCTTCCAGCCTGCGCAGCATATTGAAATTTAACGCGATACTCTCGGCCTTCAGGGCGATATAGCCCGGTTCATCAGGGGTAACAGGCTCAATTAACAGACGCGACATAGCATTCCCTCGTTATTAAAGAGGGGCGGTTGCCCGCCCCTCTCAGGTGCGACTTGAACCTGAATCACTTAACGTATTTCAGGACAGCATCAAGCAGTTGCAATACAGCAACAATGAGTTTGAGGACAAGTATGACCATATCCACGACGCTCATACGCGTCTCCTTTTGGTTAAAAGGAGCACGATGCTGGCGTACCTTTCCGCCGCCTGTGGCCAGCACCTGGATTGACGTAACACAGTGTGCTCACTTCAGGGGTTAAGGCACTGACGGCACCACCCGTTTCAGCCAGGACTTCGTTGCGCCGGTAAACTGCGGCCCCCTCGCTCACTGCGAACACCCTCAGTATAGATAAATACTGTATGCATGAACAGTATTTTATGGACAAATTTTGGAAGGCGATCCATACTCAAAAACGTCAAAATCCGTGCCGGAATTGCGCGTTCGTCTTCGATCGCGTATACTTTTTGCGTTGACGTAACACAGTGTGTTCTGCGGCAACCAACCGCAAAACCCTGATAAAAACCTCGCTTAGGCGGGGTTTTTTGTTTTCTGACGAAGTGAAAATAGTATCCTCCGTTGACTTATTGGCAATAGGTGTTATCGTTGCCATAATGGCAACGGACGCGGCAGGCAAGCAGGATGCATTTAATCTCAATGAAGGCAATTTTGGATGCGGTAAGCCAGTTCCCGCAATACAGAGAAGAGCTTCTCTTTTTAGGACGAGTTATTGAAAAGAGCCACTGCCCGACGCCCGCTGCACTGAGAAAACTTTTCCCAACGCTGGATAACTTCAAGTATCTTGAAAAGCATTATGTTATTGATATTGCAAATAACAATCTCAGAGTAGTGGCTCTCATATTCTTTGAAAGCCAAAAGTTTTATGTGCGCCATGTTTTTACTCATAAGGAATATGACCGTTTTACGGAGAAACATCGCACTAAGGGGAAGAAATGATGATCGTCGCTGATGCAATGAAAGCTACGCACGCCCTTGTTGCGGCCGTTCCTTTACTGGGTGAACAGCCGAGCGAGAAAGATTATAAGGATGCGCTTGAGCTGGTTGAGTATCTCCTTATGAACGAGCCCAATAGCCCCTTGCTGGATATTGTGTGTGCCAGAATTAGCCGTTACGAAGCTAATCGGCCAGAGATAGTCGCACTACGCAAGGAGATGGAGTCTGTTCCTGTCGGAATTGCAGTTTTAAGAACATTGATGGATCAATACAATCTGACGATATCGGATTTTCAGGATGAAATTGGTAGTAAATCGATGGTTTCACGGGTTCTGAATGGTCAGAGACAGCTTACTCTGAACCATATTAAAAAGCTGGCGGTCAGATTTGGGGTATCACCTGCGCTATTTATTGAGTGTCATCACCCAACAAACGAAACGTGATCCCTGACGCATTTTTGCGCAGATGAAAATATTTCCATTGTCACATCCGAAAACCTGTGTTTGTATAAATTCAATCAATGATTCCAAACACAGGTCCCCAATGACTTCATCCATCTTCACTTCGACCCTACTAAAAACTGCGCAACCTGCCGCAGTGGTCGTCGTGCGTGTGGTGGTGGTCGTCGGCAATGCGCCGTAGGGACTGGATCAACACACGAATCCAAAACCCCGCCGGCGCAAACCGGGCGGGGTTTTTCGTTTAAGAGCCTCCCCGGAAAGTCGGCCCAGAAGAAAAGGACTGGAGCATGGCAAGTTCGGGCACAACATCCACAAAAACGCGTTTCACCGGCGCGCAGCTGATTGTTCATTTACTGGAACGACAGGGCATCACCACCGTTGCGGGCATCCCGGGTGGGACCGTGCTGCCGCTGTATGATGCGTTAAGCCAAAGCACACAGATCCGCCACGTGCTGGCGCGCCACGAGCAGGGCGCAGGCTTTATCGCTCAGGGCATGGCGCGTACCCAGGGTAAACCGGCGGTCTGTATGGCCTGCAGCGGGCCGGGCGCCACTAACCTGGTGACCGCCATCGCCGATGCGCGCCTCGACTCCATTCCGCTGATCTGCATTACCGGCCAGGTGCCGTCCTCGATGATCGGTACCGATGCGTTCCAGGAAGTGGATACCTACGGTATCTCTATCCCCATCACCAAACATAACTATTTAGTTCGCGATATCAGCGAGCTGCCTCAGGTGATCAGCGATGCGTTTCGCATTGCCCAGTCTGGCCGCCCGGGTCCGGTGTGGATAGACATTCCTAAGGATGTCCAGACCGCAGAAATTGAGATCGACGTCCTGCCCGAGCCGGGCAAGCGTGCCCCGGCGCCGGAATTCAGCGCTGAGAGCGTGCGCGACGCCGCCGCCATGATTAACGCGGCGAAACGCCCGGTGCTCTATCTGGGCGGCGGGGCGATCAACGCCGCGGATGAAATTCGTCAGTTCGCTGAAAAAGCTAATTTGCCTACCACCATGACCCTGATGGCGCTCGGCATGCTGCCAAAAGCGCACCCATTGTCTTTAGGGATGCTGGGCATGCACGGCGCGCGCAGCACCAACTACATCCTGCAAGAGGCGGATTTGCTGATTGTTATGGGGGCGCGTTTTGATGACCGGGCGATTGGCAAAACCGAGGAGTTCTGCCCGAACGCCAAAATCATTCACGTGGATATCGACCGCGCCGAGCTGGGTAAAATCAAGCAGCCGCACGTGGCGATTCAGGGCGACGTGGCCGAGGTGCTGGCACAGCTGATCCCACAGACGGAGGCAACCGACCGCGCCGACTGGCGCCAGCTGGTGGCCGATCTGCAACGCGAGTTCCCGGGCGCTATCCCAACCGAGGGCGACCCGCTGAGCCACTATGGTCTTATCAACGCCGTTGCCGCCTGCGTGGATGACAGCGCGATTATCACCACCGACGTCGGCCAGCATCAGATGTGGACCGCCCAGGCGTATCCGCTTAACCGCCCGCGCCAGTGGCTGACCTCCGGCGGCCTTGGCACCATGGGCTTCGGCCTGCCAGCAGCGGTTGGCGCGGCGCTCGCCAACCCGGACCGTAAGGTGATCTGCTTCTCCGGTGACGGCAGCCTGATGATGAACATTCAGGAGATGGCCACCGCAGCCGAAAATCAGTTAGACGTCAAAATCATTCTGATGAACAACGAGGCGCTGGGCCTGGTACACCAGCAGCAGAGCCTGTTCTATAAGCAGGGCGTGTTTGCGGCGACCTATCCGGGGATGATCAACTTCATGCAGATTGCCGCTGGTTTTGGCCTGCACACCTGCGATCTGAACGCCGAAGAAGATGCCCACGCGGCGTTGCAGGATGCGATTTCTCGCCCTGGCCCGGCACTGATCCACGTGCGTATCGACCCTGAACAAAAAGTGTATCCGATGGTGCCGCCGGGTGCGGCCAATACTGAGATGGTGGGGGAATAAACCATGCAGAAACAATATGATAACGTCATTCTGGAACTCACCGTCCGCAACCACCCTGGCGTCATGACCCACGTCTGCGGGCTGTTTGCCCGACGGGCGTTTAACGTGGAAGGCATTCTCTGTCTGCCGATTCAGGGCAGCGAGCACAGCCGCATCTGGCTACTGGTGAACGACGACCAGCGTCTGGAGCAGATGATGGCGCAGATCGACAAGCTGGAGGACGTCACCAACGTGGCGCGCAACCAGTCCGATCCCACCATGTTTAACAAAATTGCGGTGTTTTTCGAGTAAATCACTTAAGGTAAAAGGCTTTTGCCGGATGGCGCTGCGCTTATCCAGCCTGCAAGGACGTTACACGTAGGCCGGATAAGGCGTTTACGCCGACATCCGGCGTGTTCACGCATCAGGATCAAACCATGACCACCATCGCCCTTATCGACGACCACCTTATCGTCCGCTCCGGCTTTGCCCAGCTTTTAAACCTCGAACCGGATTTTCAGGTCGTGGCCGAGTTTGGCTCCGGTCGCGAGGCGCTGGCGGGCCTGCCGGGACGCGGGGTGCAGGTCTGTATCTGCGACATCTCAATGCCGGATCTCTCCGGGCTGGAGCTGTTAAGCCAGCTGCCGAAAGGGATGGCGACCATTATGCTCTCGGTCCACGACAGCCCGGCGCTGGTCGAGCAGGCGCTCAACGCGGGCGCGCGCGGCTTCCTCTCTAAACGCTGTAGCCCCGACGAGCTGATTGCCGCCGTGCGCACCGTCTCCACCGGCGGCTGCTACCTGACGCCGGATATCGCCATCAAGCTGGCGGCGGGACGGCAGGATCCGCTCACCAGACGCGAGCGTCAGGTGGCAGAGAAACTTGCCCAGGGCATGTCGGTAAAAGAGATTGCCGCGGAGCTGGATCTGTCCCCGAAAACCGTGCATGTTCATCGCGCCAACCTGATGGAAAAACTCAACGTCAGTAACGATGTCGAGCTGGCGCGCCGTATGTTTGACAGCTGGCAATGAGTCCCGTTTTTTCACGGCTGATCGCCGTCGTCGCCAGCTTTTTTATCTTCTCCGCCGCATGGTTCTGCCTGTGGAGCATCAGCCTGCATCTGGTGGAACGCCCGGAGCTGGCGGTGCTGCTGTTCCCCTTTGGCCTGCGTCTGGGACTGATGCTTCAGTGCCCGCGCGGATACTGGCCCGTTTTGCTCGGTGCAGAGTGGCTGATGCTGATCTGGCTGGCGCAGGAAGTGGCGCTGGCGCATCTGCCTTTATTGATGACCGGAAGCCTGCTCACGCTTATCCCGGTCGCCCTGATTTCCCGCTACCGTCACCAGCGCGACTGGCGCACGCTGCTGCGTCAGGGGGCGGCGCTGATTGCCGCCGCGCTGTTGCAGTCCCTGCCGTGGGTGGGCGAAAAGGAGGTGCTCAACGCCCTGCTGCTGACCCTCACCGGCGGCCTGACGCTGGCCCCGACCTGCCTGGTTTTCTGGCATTACCTTACCAGCACCGTCTGGCAGCCGCTCGGCCCGGCGCTGGTCTCCCAGCCGGTGAACTGGCGCGCCCGGCACCTGATCTGGTATCTGCTGCTGTTTGTGGTGAGCCTGTGGTTGCAGCTTGGTCTGCCCGCTGAATTATCACGCTTCACGCCGTTTTGTCTGGCGCTGCCGATCATCGCCCTCGCCTGGCACTACGGCTGGCAGGGGGCGCTGATCGCGACCCTAATGAACGCCATCGCGCTGATCGCCAGCCAGACCTGGCACGATCATCCGGTAGATCTGCTGCTCTCGCTGCTGGCCCAGAGCCTGACCGGGCTGCTGCTGGGGGCGGGCATCCAGCGCCTGCGCGAGCTGAACCAGTCTCTGCAAGCCGAGCTGGCGCGCAATCGCCGTCTGGCGGAGCGTCTGCTGGAGACGGAAGAGAGCGTGCGCCAGGAGGTTGCCCGCGAGCTGCACGATGACATCGGCCAGACCATCACTGCCATCCGCACCCAGGCGGGCATTGTCCAGCGCCTGGCGGCAGAAAACACGGGTGTGAAGCAGGGCGGGGCGCATATCGAACAGCTTTCGCTGGGTGTCTATGACTCCGTTCGCCGCCTGTTAGGGCGGCTGCGCCCGCGCCAGCTTGACGATCTGTCCCTGGAGCAGGCGGTGCGTTCCCTGATGCGCGAGATGGAGCTGGAAAGCCGCGGGATAGTCAGCCATCTCGACTGGCGCATCAATGAAGCTATCCTGAGCGAAGGTCAGCGCGTGACGCTGTTCCGCGTCTGTCAGGAGGGGCTGAACAACATCGTCAAACACGCCAGTGCCCGCGCGGTCACGATCCAGGGCTGGCAGCAGGACGAGCGCTTGATGCTGGTGATTGAAGACGACGGCTGCGGCCTGCCGCCGGGCTCCGGCCAGCAGGGCTTTGGCCTGGCGGGGATGCGCGAGCGCGTGAAGGCGCTGGGCGGCACGCTGACGATCTCCTGCACCCACGGGACGCGCGTCAGCGTCAGTTTGCCGTTAAGGACGCACCATGTTTAAAACCCCCGTCAGCGCCGCCCCGTTAGGCAACAAAGCGGAAATCGACGCCCGCTACCGCTACTGGCGACGTCATATCCTGGTCACTATCTGGCTCGGCTACGCGCTGTTCTACTTCACCCGCAAAAGCTTCAACGCCGCCGCGCCGGAGATCCTCGCCAGCGGCGTGATGGCGCGCACCGATATCGGCCTGCTGGCGACGCTGTTTTACATCACCTACGGTCTGTCGAAGTTCTTCTCCGGCATCGTCAGCGACCGCTCCAATGCGCGCTATTTCATGGGCGTTGGGCTGATCACCACCGGCGTGGTGAACATCCTGTTTGGCTTCTCGACGTCGCTGTGGGCCTTCGCCCTGCTGTGGGCGCTGAACGCCTTCTTCCAGGGCTGGGGCGCGCCGGTCTGCGCCCGCCTGCTCACCGCCTGGTACTCACGCAACGAGCGCGGCGGCTGGTGGGCGATATGGAATACCGCGCATAACGTCGGCGGGGCGCTGATCCCGATGGTGGTGGGGGCTGCCGCGCTGCACTACGGCTGGCGTGCGGGGATGATGATTGCCGGTGGCCTGGCAATTATCGCCGGGCTGTTCCTCTGCTGGCGCCTGCGCGACAGGCCGCAAACCGTCGGCCTTCCACCGGTGGGCGACTGGCGGCACGACGAGATGGAGATCGCCCAGCAGCAGGAGGGGGCCGGGCTGTCCCGCCAGCAGATCCTCACCAAATACGTACTGAAAAACCCCTACATCTGGCTGCTGTCGCTCTGCTACGTGCTGGTCTACGTGGTGCGCGCGGCCATCAACGACTGGGGCAACCTGTACATGTCCGAGACGCTCGGTGTGGATCTGGTGACCGCCAACTCGGCGGTGACCATGTTTGAACTGGGCGGGTTTATCGGCGCGCTGGTGGCGGGCTGGGGCTCGGACAAGCTCTTCAACGGCAACCGCGGGCCGATGAACCTGATTTTCGCCGCCGGAATTTTGCTCTCCGTCGGCTCGCTGTGGCTGATGCCGTTCGCCAGCTACGTGATGCAGGCGGCGTGCTTCTTCACCATCGGTTTTTTCGTCTTTGGCCCGCAGATGCTGATCGGCATGGCGGCGGCAGAGTGCTCCCACAAAGAGGCGGCAGGCGCGGCGACGGGCTTTGTCGGGCTGTTTGCCTACCTCGGCGCATCGCTCTCCGGCTGGCCGCTGGCGCGGGTGATCGACATCTGGCACTGGAGCGGGTTCTTCGCGGTGATCGCTATCGCGGCGGGCATCTCCGCCCTGCTGTTGCTGCCGTTTTTGCACGCGCAGGCACCGCGCGAAGCGTGACGCGCCTCACCTTTTGCTGCCGAGTCGCGCAAAACTAAGAAATTTTCCCGGTTTCACCTGGACGCTGTCTCAGGCATCTCTCCTGGCTGGTTTTTACAATGCTGCAAAAATCAGCTCAGGAGTAACTCAGTCATGCTGGCCTTCTTAAATCAGGTGCGCAAGCCGACCCTGGATCTGCCGCTCGACGTGCGGCGCAAAATGTGGTTCAAACCGTTCATGCAGTCCTATCTGGTGGTCTTCATCGGCTACCTGACCATGTACCTGATCCGCAAAAACTTTAACATCGCGCAGAACGACATGATCTCCACCTACGGGCTGAGCATGACGCAGTTGGGGATGATTGGCCTGGGCTTCTCCATCACCTATGGCGTGGGGAAAACCGTTGTTTCCTACTATGCGGACGGCAAAAACACCAAGCAGTTCCTGCCGTTTATGCTGATCCTCTCTGCCATCTGTATGCTCGGCTTCAGCGCCAGCATGGGCGCGGGCTCCGTCAGCCTGTTCCTGATGATCGCCTTTTACGCCCTGAGCGGTTTCTTCCAGAGCACCGGCGGGTCGTGCAGCTACTCCACCATCACCAAATGGACGCCGCGCCGCAAGCGGGGGTCGTACCTCGGCATGTGGAACATCTCCCACAACCTCGGCGGAGCGGGTGCGGCAGGCGTGGCGCTGTTCGGCGCGAACTACCTGTTCGACGGCCACGTCATCGGCATGTTTATCTTCCCGTCGATTATTGCCCTGATTGTTGGCTTTATCGGCCTGCGCTACGGCAGCGATTCCCCGGAGTCGTACGGCCTCGGCAAAGCCGAAGAGCTGTTCGGGGAAGAGATCAGCGAAGAGGACAAAGAGACCGAAGAAAACGAGATGTCCAAATGGCAGATCTTTGTTGAGTACGTGCTGAAAAACAAAGTGATTTGGCTGCTCTGTTTCTCGAACATCTTCCTGTACGTGGTGCGCATTGGTATCGACCAGTGGTCCACCGTGTATGCCTTCCAGGAGCTGAAGCTTTCTAAAGAAGTGGCGATTCAGGGCTTCACCCTGTTTGAAGTGGGCGCGCTGGTCGGCACGCTGCTGTGGGGATGGCTCTCCGACCTCGCCAATGGCCGCCGCGCGCTGGTGGCCTGCGTCGCGCTGGCGCTGATTATCGCCACCCTTGGCGTCTACCAGCACGCCAGCAACCAGTACATTTACCTGGCGTCCCTGTTCGCGCTCGGCTTCCTGGTGTTTGGTCCGCAATTACTGATCGGTGTGGCGGCAGTGGGCTTCGTCCCGAAAAAAGCGATCGGCGCCGCCGATGGGATTAAGGGCACCTTCGCCTACCTGATCGGCGACAGCTTCGCCAAGCTGGGTCTGGGGATGATCGCCGACGGCACGCCAATTTTCGGCCTTACCGGCTGGGCGGGCACCTTCGCCGCGCTGGATGCCGCCGCGATTGGCTGTATCGTCCTGATGGCGATGGTTGCGGTGCTGGAAGAGCGTAAGATCCGACGTGAGAATCGTGCGCAGAAATTAAAAGTAGCCTGAGTGTGCAGGTAACTTCTTTGCCCGGTGTGTGATGCCGGGCTTTTTTATTTTGCACGGCCTACCTTTACTCCGCTTTACACACTCGCTCCTCTCTATGCTCTACAGTGTTTTTGCTGCCGCCTTTCGTGCAGCCTTAGCCCTTTTGCTAACGGAGAGCTTGCATGTTAACCCGACGATTGTCCTGCCTTGCGCTGCTGATGGCGCTGGCGTCCCCCGCAATGGCCGCGGATGCCCCCACCTACGGCGAGAAGCTGGAAGGTTTTGACTACGGCTGGCCGGTAAAACACTTTACCTTTACCTCGCAGAACCAGCCTCTGGATATGGCTTACCTGGACGTGAAACCGGAAAAACCCAACGGCCGCACCGTGGTGCTGATGCACGGCAAAAACTTCTGTGCTGGCACCTGGGACGGCACTATCCGCGCGCTGTCGGCCGGTGGGTATCGCGTGATCGCCCCTGACCAGATTGGTTTTTGTAAATCCACCAAGCCGGAGCATTACCAGTACACCTTCCAGCAGCTGGCGGATAACACCCACGCGCTGCTGAAAACGCTGGGCGTCGAGCGCGTGACGGTTATAGGACATTCGACCGGCGGCATGCTGGCAACCCGCTATGCGTTGATGTGGCCGCAGCAGGTGGAGCAGCTGGTGATGGTGAACCCGATTGGTCTGGAAGACTGGAAAGCGCGCGGCGTGCCGCATATTACGGTCGACCAGTGGTACCAGCGCGAGCTGAAAGTTAGCGCCGACGGTATTCGTCAGTACGAGAAAAACACCTACTACGCCGGGGAGTGGAAGCCGGAGTACGAGCGCTGGGTCACTATGCTCGCCGGGCTGAACAACGGGCCGGGTAAAGCGCGCGTGGCGTGGAACTCGGCGCTGCTCTACGACATGATTTATACCCAGCCGGTTGTCTATGAATTTAGCGAGCTGAAGATGCCGGTATTATTGATGATCGGCACGAAGGACAATACCGCCATCGGGAAAGATCTCGCCCCACCGGAGATCCGCAAGACGCTCGGCAATTACGCGGTGCTGGGCAAAGAGACGGCGAAGCGCATTCCGCACGCGACGCTGGTCGAGTTTAACGACATGGGCCACGCGCCGCAGATGCAGGATCCTGAACGTTTCCACGACGCGCTGCTGAAAGGGCTTCAGGCGCGCTGAAGGGTCTCCAGCAACAGCCCGCGCAGCCACGCCTGCGCGGGATTGCTTTCATCGCAATTATCCAGCTTTTTTCGGTTCACTATTCTGGCCGTTCCCGCTGTTGACGCGCTGCGTTTCCCGCTATGATGGGCGGCTAGTCTAAGGAGAACGCATGGTCTGGATAATGCTGGCAACGCTTGCCGTGGTATTTGTGGTTGGATTTCGTGTCCTGACCTCAGACTCCCGCCGCGCCATCAAACGTTTAAGCGAGCGGCTGGGCATCACCCCGATGCCGGTCGAGTCGATGATCGATCAGTTCGGTAAAACGCCGGGCAATGAGTTTATCCGCTACCTTGAGCGCCCCGACGAGGCACATCTGCAAAATGCGGCGCAGGTGCTGCTCATCTGGCAGGTCTGCATTGTTGACGGCAGTGAAGAGAATCTGCATACCTGGCACCGTATGCTGCGTAAAGCCCGCCTTGCCGCACCCATTACCGATGCGCAAATTCGACTGGCACTTGGCTTTATGCGCGAAATGGAGCCCGATCCGCAGGAGCTGAACGCCTTCCAGCTGCGCTATAACCAGCTATTTCTGCCGGAAGAAGGTGTGTTTTATCTGCACTGATCCCCTCTAAAACCACAAAAGTTGTCAAATCGTTAAATCCGTCACACTTTTGATGATAAACTGCGCGACTTTTCCGCACGTTTTAATCTCAGGTGATGCCATGACAGAACATATCCAGCCCACGACTCCGCCGCAGGCCAAAGAGGTGTCTCGCCCCAACTGGTCGGCGGTTTTCTCCGTGGCGTTCTGCGTCGCCTGCCTGATCACCGTTGAGTTTCTGCCGGTCAGCCTGCTGACGCCGATGGCGCAGGATCTGGGCATTTCCGAAGGCGTGGCGGGGCAGTCCGTTACCGTCACCGCCTTTGTGGCGATGTTCGCCAGCCTGTTTATCACCCAGGCGATTGGCACCATTGACCGTCGTAAAGTGGTCATTCTGTTCAGCGTGCTGCTGACGCTCTCCTGCCTGCTGGTCTCTTTCGCTGAAAGCTTCACCCTGCTGCTGCTGGGTCGCGCCTGCCTGGGGCTGGGGTTAGGCGGCTTCTGGGCGATGTCGGCCTCGCTGACCATGCGCCTGGTGCCCGCGCGCACCGTGCCAAAAGCGCTGTCCGTTATCTTCGGCGCGGTCTCTATTGCGCTGGTGATTGCCGCGCCGCTGGGCAGCTTCCTTGGTGGGATTATCGGCTGGCGTAACGTCTTTAACGCGGCGGCAGTGATGGGCGTGCTGTGCATTATCTGGGTGTGGAAAGCGCTACCGTCTCTGCCGGGTGAAGCGGCGCACCACAAACAGAACATGTTCGCGCTGCTCAAGCGTCCGGGCGTGCTGGCGGGGATGACCGCCATCTTCATGGCCTTTGCCGGGCAGTTTGCCTTCTTTACCTATATTCGCCCGGTGTATATGACCATGGCGGGCTTTGACGTGGATGGCCTGACGCTGGTGCTGCTGAGCTTCGGTATCGCCAGCTTCGTCGGCACCTCACTGTCGTCTCAGTTCCTGAAGCGCTCCCTGAAGGTGGCGCTGGCGGGTGCGCCGCTGGTGCTGGCGATCAGTGCCGCGGTGCTGGTGCTGTGGGGCAGCGACAAGTGGGTCGCATCGGCGATTGCGATTGTCTGGGGCTTTGCCTTTGCGCTGGTGCCGGTGGGCTGGTCGACGTGGATCACCCGCTCGCTTGCCGATCAGGCGGAAAAAGCCGGGTCGATTCAGGTGGCGGTGATCCAGCTGGCGAACACCTGCGGCGCGGCGGTGGGCGGCGTAGCGCTCGACCATCTGGGGCTGACGTCACCGCTGGTGATCTCCGGTACGCTGATGCTGCTGACCGCGCTGCTGGTGGCGGGGAAGGTGAAGGCGAAGTAAGTCAATTTTCCTCCTCACCCTAACCCTCTCCCCATAGGGGAGAGGGGACTGCTCGGTGCTGTCTTTTCACCCTCGCCCCTTTGGGGAGAGGGCCGGGGTGAGGGGACGTTCGCTTAAGCCGATGCCTTAACCCTTCTGCGTGAATCCATCGAAATCAGCACCACCGACGACACAATCAGCAGCGTTCCCAGCCAGTCCGGCAGGGTGAATGCCACCCCCAGCAAAACCACCGACAGCAGCGCGCTGCTCAGGGGTTCGGCGCAGCTCAAAATGCTTGCCTTCGGCCCGCCGATCATCTGCGCGCCCTTCAGATACAGGCTGAACGTCAGCGCGGTGCCAATCACCACCAGGTAGAAAAACGCCAGCAGCAGGCCGCCGTCAATGGCGAAGGTGGTGCCGCGTCCGGCGTAGAACGGCGTCAGCATTAGTCCCGCAATCAACATACTCCAGCCGACAATCGGCAGCGTGCCGTAGCGGGCGATAAGCGTTGATGGATAGGTGGTGTAAAACGCCGCGGCAAACGCCGAGGCGATACCGAAGAACAGTGCGGCAGGCGAGATGGAGAGCGACGTCGGGTCGCCGTGGGTCACCAGCAGGAAGGTACCCACAAGCGATGTCAAAATAGCCGACAGGACAAACATGCCGGGACGCTTCTTCCGCGCCAGGGCGAACCACGCCACGATGATGGTTGGCGACAGGAACTGAAGCACGGTGGCCGTAGCGGCGTTGGATTTTTCAATCGTCAGCAGGAAGGTGAGCTGCACGGTGAGCGCGCCAACCAGCGAGAAAAACAGCAGGCTGAGGGCGTCCTTGCGGTTTTTGATGACCGAGAAAATCTTGTCGCCGTGAACGAAGGAGAGCGTCAGCAGGATCACGCCGGTAAACAGCAGGCGAACCATGGTCAGGTAAGGTGAAGAAATGTGGCTTTTCTCCATGATGTACTGCGCGCAAACCCCGGAACTGCCCCATAAAACGGCGGCGATCAGGACGTTGAGCATCCCTTTGCGTGTGGAACCCATGTTCTCCCCTGTTATGTTGTCGTTAATTGGCCAACAGCATAGCATGGTTGTGTGCGGCATGATGCCCTCACCCCGGCCCTCTCCCACGGGGAGAGGGGGAAAACCGTAGGCCGGGTAAGCGTAGCGCCACCCGGCATGTTGTTGACCTTAGAACCACGCCTCCCACATCGCGCCGACGTTGAAGTCATCGAGCGTTTCGTCTTTGGTGTTGTTCACGCGCGCGGTGCGTTCGTTGTCCACTTTGCCGCCGGTCACGTAGAAGCGCAGCATCGGACGGAACTCCGGCCCCATGGCGATAGACATGTTCTGCGACAGGGTCAGCTTCCAGCCCTTGTTGTCGCCGCCGTTGTCGTAATCTACGTGCTGCCAGCCCGCTTCCAGCCAGGTGGAGTGAACGTCGTTCCACCAGTGCATCGGGCGCACGATGGCGTTGTAGTTCTTACGGTTATCGGTGTCATCACGGCTGTTGTCATAGTCGTGGAAGGCGAGGATGTACTCCACCTGCGTGGCCTGGGTGAATTTATACAGCCCTTCGAAGCTGGCGTAGACCGTGGTCAGGTCTTCGGTTTTATTGAACACGCTGTTGTCCGAATTATCGGAGTAGCGGGCGATCACCTTGTTCACACCGCTGTCGTTGGTGTGGCTCAGCACCACGCCGCCCTGCCAGGCGTTCAGACGCTCGTCGCTCTCAACGGCTTTGGAGTCAAAACCGTAGTTGGCGTACAGCTCCAGGTCGATCGGGCCGAGCTTCATGCCGTGGATTTTTGAGGTGGCAGCGTAGTTGCCCTTGTCACCCGTGCCGGAGCCGCCGGTACAGGTGATGCGCGACGGGTTGGCTTCATCTTCCATCACTTCCGGGCTACAGGATTCCACCGCCGCCACGGCAGCCACGTCGAACTGCACGCCGCCGATGTCGAAGTTCTTCACCCCGGCGCCCTGGCCATCGTGGTTCATCCAGAAGTAATCGTTGATGCCCTGCTGCGGACGCTGGTGGAAGTCACGACCGGCCCAGAAGTAGGCGTTCGGGTTGGAGGCCATAATGTTGGTCACCCCGGCGTAGGCTTTTTTGAGGTTAACTTCGTCGCCCCAGTGGTCGATCATCACGTTGATGTCCCAGATGGCGCCGTTATCACCCTTGAAGGCCTTGGAGAGCTGGAATTCCCCGCCGTTGCCTTCGTTACCCAGACGACCAATCGCGGACGCGCCGTTGTAGGAGCCGTCCACCGCCACATACTTCTGGTCAGCGGCCTGGAAGTGCGCGCCGTAGCGGGCGTAGCCGGTAAATTTGATGCCAAACGGAATCGCCATGTCCGGGGATTGCGCTGCGCTCTGCGGCTCGGTGATGACGTCCGCTTTTTTCGCGACCGCCGCATCCATTTTCGCCTGACGCTCGGCCAGGGCTTTATCCACCGCTTTCGCCACAATGGCGTCGATTTGCTCCTGCGTAAATTCTTGCGCGAGCACGGAAATTGGACAAAGCGCGGCGATAACCGCCATGGTTAATGGAAGTTTTTTAATCGTATTCATGGTTATCTCAATATAGTTTAATTTTATTCAGACAATAACCATCCCGCTCCGATCTGACAGAATATGTCGCTATCATCAGAACAAGTGGATTTCTAGTTTTAGGTACAGAGGTATTACATTAAATTATTTCGCCATAGACTATCTCTGATATAAATGAATAATCTCTTCAGATAATTCACGCGCTAATAGCGAATTCATTAAATGATCCTGCGCGTGCACCATAATTAACGTCATCGGCTGGCGGGCTTCGCCCGCGTCCTGCTCGATCAGTTTGGTCTGCATCTTGTGTGCCTGGCGCGCGTAGCCATCGGCTTCACGCAGCAGGCTTTTGGCTTCGTCAAGGTTGCCCTGGCGCGCCGCATGCAGCGCTTCGAAGCACAGGCTGCGGGACTGACCGGCGTTGACGATAATTTCCATTACGGCTTCTTCTAATGCGATCATCATTTTTACTCTTTATCAAAGCAATTATTTAAGGCGGTAGCGGCAAACCACTCTCCGCTTTTTTTAATGGTGCGCTGCTGCGTCTCCAAATCGAGCTGAATAAAACCGTAGCGGTTTTTATAGGCATTGCACCACGACCAGTTATCAATAAACGTCCACATATGGTAGCCAAGGCAATTGCAGCCTTCGCTAATACCTTTATGCAGCCACGCTAAATGCTCAGAAATAAATTCGATGCGGTACCGATCGTTTATCTGACCGTTTTCAATAAAGCGCTGCTCGTTTTCGACACCCATCCCGTTTTCAGAAATAAAACAGCGGGGGTTACCGTAATTGTCGCGCAGGTTAACCAGAATATCGTAAATACCCGGCTCGTAGATTTCCCAGCCGCGGTACGGGTTCATCTTACGGCCCGGCATCTCGTAGCTATCAAAGAACCACTCCGGCATAAACGGCGCCTGCGGGTTCACCGCGCTGTCGCGACACTTCACGCGACGCGGCTGATAGTAGTTAACGCCGAGCAGGTCGATTTTCCCTTCCGCAATCAGGAAACCGTCTTCCGGCTTGCAGGCGGGTAGATGATCGTAAGATTTCAGCAATGCCACCAGGTCGGCCGGATACTCCCCGCGCAGCACCGGGTCGAGGAAGCTACGGTTAAACATCAGATCCGCGATATGCGCCGCCTTCACGTCCGCCGGGTTCTGCGAACGCGGGTATGACGGCGTCAGGTTCAGCACGATGCCGATCTCCCCCGCGTAATGCCCGGCGCGGTAAGCCTGAACGGCCTTCGCATGGGCCAGCACCGTGTGATACGCCACGGTCGCCGCCCGACGAAAATCCACCACGTTCGGGTAATGGAAATCGTACAGATAACCGCCTTCCACCGGCACGATCGGCTCGTTGAAGGTAAACCAGTGCAGCACGCGGTCGCCAAACAGCTCGAAGCAGATCTGCGCATAGCGGGCGTAGGCGTCCACTACGTCACGGTTTTCCCAGCCGCCTATCTCCTGCATCGCCATCGGCATGTCGAAATGGAACAGGGTGATAAACGGCGTGATGCCCTGTTCATTCAGCTCATCAATGACCTGATTATAAAAATCGACCGCGTCCGGGTTCACTTCACCGATACCGTCGGGGATCAGGCGCGCCCAGCTAATCGAGGTGCGAAAGCTGTTGTGGTTCAGCTGCTTCAACAGCTGAATGTCCGTTTTCCAGTGCTGATAAAACGTGGAGGTATGCTGCGGTCCCACGCCGTTGTGAAAACGGTTCGGCTCGCGGGAAAACCAGTAGTCCCACGTGGTTTCACCCTCTCGTGTCCCTTCCGTCTGGAGAGCGGAGCTTGCGCTGCCCCACCAGAAGTTATCGGGAAATGCGTATTTCATGACCCTTCCTCTTTGACTTAATTGCTAACTGTTTCAGCGGTGCCGACGGTTGCCTGGGCTTTCTGCTCTTCATTTTTGATGAGCGTACGCTCATAGGCGCGCAGGAATGGCAGGTACATCAGGGCGGACATCACCATGCAGACCAGGCACATCACCACCGGGCTCAGCGCCCAGTTCGCCGCCCACGAGGCGCCAATCGGCGCGGGCGTGGTCCACGGGGTTAACGAAACCACCTGGGCCAGCCAGCCGAGTTTGGTTGCGCCGTACGCCAGGCAGGCATTGACCAGCGGAACAAACACGAACGGGATAAACAGCATCGGGTTCATGATGATCGGCGCGCCGAACAGAATCGGTTCGTTGATGTTAAAGAAGCTTGGCACAACGCCCATTTTGCCGATGGTGCGCAGGTGAGTGGCGCGGCTGCGCAGCAGCAGGAACGCCAGCGGCAGGGTCGAGCCTACGCCGCCAATCAGCAGGTAGTGATCCCAGAAACCTTGCAGATAAACGTGCGGCAGCGCCGCGCCCGCCGCCAGCGCCGCCTGGTTTGCAGAGAGGTTCGCCATCCAGAACGGGTTCATGATGCCGGTGACAATCAGCGACCCGTGGATACCGGCAAACCAGAAGATCTGGCACAGCAGAACGGAGAGCAGAATCGCGGGCAGCGAGTCAGACGCAGACACCAGCGGCTCCAGCAGGTGCATAATCGCCTGCGGGATGATCATCCCGGTCTGCGCTTCAATGAACAGGTTCAGCGGATGTAGGGTACCAATCACCACCATCACCGGGATCAGGATCTCAAACGAACGCGCCACGCCGGTCGGCACCTCTTTCGGCAGGCGGATGGTGACGTTGTTCTGCTTCAGCCACGCGTACACACGGGTGGAGTAGATCGCGGTGATAAGCGCAGTGAAGATGCCCTGACCCGACAGATACTGCGTCGAAATTTTGCCGTCGGCATACGGCGCGGCGACCAGCAGGAAGGCCATAAAGGCCAGCAGACCGGACATCACCGGATCGAGGTTAAACTGACGTCCCAGGCTCGCCCCAATCCCCACCGAGATGAAGAAGGTCATCACGCCCATGCTGAGGTTAAAGGGCAGCATCAGCTGTTCGCGGTAGGTCTCGGAGAAATCCAGCCAGCCGCGGGCGAAGCTGTTGGTGGTATCCGCCGAAAACGGCGGGAAGATAAACACCAGCATAAACGAGCCGATGATCATAAACGGCAGCGCGGCGGTAAAGCCGTCGCGGATGGCAATCACATACTTTTGCTGACCGAGCTTCGCGGCCAGCGGCGTAATTGACTGTTCAATCACCGCGACCATGGATTGATATAACGAACTCATGTGAACACCTTTTAGTGTGCCGCTTCGATGAGCGACAGAGCATAGTCCAGTACTTTATCGCCACGCTGCATGCCGTAATCCATCATGTCGATGGGCTGCACCGGTATGCCTTGCGTCGCTGCCTTGTCTGAGAGCGTCTTTAACATGTATTTCACTTGCGGTCCGAGAAGCACCACCTGATAGTGCGGAAACTGCGTATCAAATTCGGATACGCCATACGCATCTATCTTCACGGGCAAGCCCCGTTCTTTTGCAACATCGATCATTTTGCTGACCAGCAGGCTGGTGGACATCCCGGCAGAGCAGCACAGCATAATCTTGAACATCGACGACCATCCTCAAAATGTAAAAAGTTATTGCGATGATGATTGGACATGATACGGAAACCGGTTTCCATTCATAAAAGACAGAAGTGTGACAACCATCAATATCCACTACTTATGACGCTAATTAACCGGATGTGGGTCACATAATTTGGCTGTTTTGACATCAAATTGAGTGGAAACGGAAAATCGGTTTCCATGGAAAACGGAAACGGATATACTCCGTTCTGGCTATAATGTGAGCCGTAGCGGTGATGGAAATTACAGACGCCAGTTGCGTCTGACAGGGGAGAGAGATGTCTACAATCAACGATGTATCGCGTCTGGCCGGGGTGTCCAAAGCCACGGTATCACGGGTGTTGAGCGGGTCGCGTGGCGTTAAAGAAGCCAGCCGACAGGCTGTTCTGAGAGCGGTGGATGAGCTGAACTATCGTCCCAACGTGATCGCCCAGTCGCTGCTCAGCCAGTCGACGGGCTGCATTGGGGTGATTTGCGCGCAGGAGAACATTAACCAGACCACCGGTTACCTGTACGCGCTGGAAAAACACCTCAGCCAGCATCAAAAACATCTGCTGCTGCGTTTCGCACACACGAAAACAGAAGTGATGAACGCCCTTGAAGAACTCTCCTGCGGCTTATGTGATGACATTCTGGTGATTGGCGCGCGTTTCCCGCTGGACGTGGACATGGACAACGTCATTCTGGTCGACTGTATGGAAGCCGATAACGCCAACAGCATTCAGTTCGATCACGCGTTCGCGGCTGAAACGGCCTGCAACTATCTCACCAGCCAGGGGCGTCGCCAGATAGCACTGATCCACCCGCACGGCAGCGGCTTTGCCGATCAGGTGCTGCTGGGTTACAAACATGCGCTGGAGAAAAACTTCCTGCCCTTTAATCGCAACCTCGTGTTTATGGACGCGACTTCATCGTCCGTTGCGCTTCAGGAATTACTCAACAACGCGTCCACGCTGAACTTCAACGCGCTGCTGGTGGCAGACGAGCAGGAAGCCCAGCGGGTGATCCCGCAGTTACAGGCGTTTAATAAATCGGTACCGGAAGACATCATGGTCTTCAGCCTCGGCGGTTCGCTGCATCTCCCGGGTATTCCGGTGATCCCGGCCATTGAGTATTCCATGGACGCCATGGCGGCGCGCATCGTGAGCTGGCTGACGGCGAAAACGCAGATGCTCGGGTCCTACGTTCTGCGTGGGGATTTGATTATTCCGGATGTGCGGAAGCGTTAAACATGTGATGGAGGCCGGGTAAGGCGCAGCCGCCACCCGGCGCTCAACCCTCAGTAATCTTCCATACAATCCACCTGACTTACTGCATCCCAGTAGGCGTCCAGGTTGTCACGCTTCACGGCGGTGATGGCATTTTTGATCAGCAGTTGATTGGCCTCAGACGACAAAATCATCGCCTGCCAGGCCTTATCGCTCTGCTTTTTCTGCGGGGTACAGGTTTTCTTCACATCTTTCAGGACCTGCTGTTTTATCTGGGCCTCTTTCTCCGGAGCGCTCTTCTCCAGCGCGTGAACAAACGCAGCGAAAATCAGGCAAACGAGCAGGCAAACCAGGTGTGCAGATTTCATTGAGACCTCCGGTAAAGTCACAGGCTTTCCCTGAAATGTATCGTTACATTCAGGCAGGCGATTCCAGCCGAAAGTATGAATTTACTTTTCACCTGGTATGAGAATCGCCCTCTCAGGCCGTTACTGAACCCCTCCACCCAGCGATTGCCACAGCGTGATGCGGTTTTCCAGGTCGGTTTGCTGCAAGGCAATCAGTGATTCCTGTGCTGACCACAGCGATCGCTGCGCGGTGAGCACCGTCAGATAATCGCCCGCGCCAGCCTTGTAACTGCGCGTCGCCACATCCAGCGTTTTTTGCTCCGCCGCCACGTATTCACGCTGGGCATCAAGCTGTTCGCTCAACGTTTCGCGCCGCGCCAGCGCGTCGGCCACGTCCTTAAACGCGCTCTGGATGGTCTTCTCATAGGTGGCGATTAGCCCCTTCTTCTCCGCTTCCGCATAGCGCAGCTGCGCCATATTGTTGCCCCCGCTAAACAGCGGCAGGGTGATGGACGGCGCGAACGACCAGACCTTCATGCCGTGGCTGAACAGGGATGACAGCGAATCGCTGCCGACGCCCGCGCTGGCGGTCAGTGAAATGGTCGGGAAGAAGTTGGCGCGTGCCGCGCCGATGTTGGCGTTAGCGCTCAGCAGGTTATGTTCCGCCTCCTGAATGTCCGGGCGACGCAGCAGCGCGCTGGAGCTTACGCCCGCCGGGATCAGCGTGATGGCGTTATCGCTCAGGCTCTCCAGCGTGCCGGGCAGCAGGTTCTCGGGCACCGTATCGCCCGCCAGCAGGTTAAGGGCGTTTTTGTCCTGCATCACCAGCGTCTGGTAGCTCGCCACGCTGGCGCGCGCCTGCTGGTAAACCGCCATCGCTTCACTGACGTCCGTGGCCGCTGCCACACCTACTTCCTGCTGACGTTTGACGATTTTGAGCGAGTTCGCGGCGCTCTCCAGGGTGGATTTCGCCAGCGCCAGATTGCTGTTATCCGCCGCCAGCGTCACCCAGGCCGTGGTCAGCTCGCTGACCATCGTCAGGCGCGTGTTCTGCGCGGTGAACTCGCTGGCAAGCCAGGTTTCACGCGCGGCGCGCGACAGGCTCTGGTTGCGGCCAAACAGATCCAGTTCGAAGCTGGAGACCGTGCCGTTGGCTTCGTCGCTCGTCGCGACGCCGCTCGCCAGCGTGCGGCTGCGGGTGTGGCTCAGTTCCGCGTCCACCGTCGGGAACAGGGAGGATCGCGTTTCGCCATACTGGGCACGGGCGGCGTCGATATCCGCAATCGCTTTTTGCACGTCGCGGTTGCTGTTGAGCGCCATCGTCACCACGCTTTTCAGCCGCGCATCATTCATCACCTGCTGCCACTGGTTCACCACGGCGCTGGCTTCGCCGTGCGCGCCGGGCAGTGTGGCCGGAACGGGCGCGTCCGGGCGCTGATACGTGGGATCTAATGACACACAGCCTGCGCTCAGCAGTGCTAACGCTAAAACAGTTACACGAAACATTATGACCTCCGGTTTGCGTGCTTACCGGAGAACAGACGTTTCACCAGTACAAAGAATAAAGGAACAAAGAAGATGGCCAGCAGCGTCGCGGCCAGCGTCCCACCGATAATGCCGGTACCGATCGCCACGCGGCTGTTGGCACCTGCCCCGGTTGCCACGGCCAGCGGCGTAACCCCTGCGATAAACGCCAGTGAGGTCATGATGATCGGACGCAGACGCGTCTGGGCGGCCCGCAGGGCGGCGCGCGTCAGTGAGTAGCCTTCGGCCACTTTGGCTTCGGCAAACTCGACAATCAGAATGGCGTTCTTCGACGACAGACCGATGGTGGTCAGCAGCGCCACCTGGAAATAGACATCGTTGCTCAGGCCGCGCAGGGAGGCGGCAATGGCCGCGCCCAGCACCCCAAGCGGGATCACGAGGATCACCGAAATGGGCACCGACCAGCTCTCATACAGTGCCGCCAGGCACAGGAACACCACGAGGATGGAGAGGGCATAAAGGCTCATCGCCTGACCGCTCGCCAGTTTTTCCTGCAACGACAAACCGCTCCACGCCCAGGTGCTGCCGGACGGCAGGTTATTCGCCAACTGCTCCATTTTGCTCATCGCCGTACCGGAGCTGGCGCCGCTGGCGTTCTCGCCCTGAATTTCATACGCCGCCGAGCCGTTGTAGCGCACCAGGCTTTCCGGGCCATACTCCCAGCGGGTAGTGGCGAAGGCGGAGAATGGGGTCATAGTGCTGTCGCTGCCGCGCACATACCATTTGTTGAGATCCGACGGCACCGCACGATAGTCGCTGTCGCCCTGGATGTAGACCTTTTTCACGCGGCCACGGTCAATGAAGTCGTTCACGTAGGTGCCGCCCCAGGCGCTGGACAGGGTGTCGGTGACGTCGCTCAGGGAGAGCCCCAGCGACACGGCTTTGTTGTTATCGATATCCACCTGAAGCTGCGGCATCTGCGGCAGATCGTTGGCGCGCACGGCGTGCAGCGAGCTGTCCTGATTCGCTTCGCCAATCAGCTGGTTACGCAGTTTCAGCAGCGCGTCGCGGTCGGTGCCGCCGCTCGCCATCAGCTCAAAGGTAAAGCCGTTGCTCTGGCCCAGACCGTCCACTGCCGGCGGTGTCATCGCAAAGATGGTGGCATCGCGGATGGCGCTCAGCTCCTGCGTGGCGCGCAGGGCAATGGCCTGCGCGGTGTTTTCCTCGCCTTTACGCTCTGACCAGTTTTTCAGGGAGACGAACGCCATCCCGGCGTTCTGGCCGCTGCCGCTGAAGCTGAAGCCTTCAACGGTAAAGATCACGTCGGTATTGGCTTTCTCTTTGGTGAGGAACCACTCGCGTACCTGGCGGCTTACCTCTGCGGTACGCACCGCGGTTGCGCCGGCAGGGAGGGTGTACTGCACCATGATTTCACCCTGGTCTTCGGTTGGCAGGAAGCTGCCCGGCAGTTTCAGCATGGCGAACCCCATCGCGCCGCAGAGCAGGGCGAAGATCACCAGCATGCCGCCGGAACGGCGCAGGGCGCGCAGAACCTTATTCTGATAGCCGTGCTCGGTCTTACTGTAGAAGCGGTTAAACGCGCCGAAGAAGCCCTTTTTGTGCGGAGCGGTGTGATTCAGGATCGAGCCGCACAGCGCGGGCGTCAGGGTCAGCGCCACCACCACGGAGAGGAACATCGCCGAAATAATGGTGACCGAGAACTGACGGTAAATGACCCCGGTAGAGCCGCCGAAGAAGGCCATCGGCAGGAATACCGCAGAGAGCACCAGCGCAATGGCGATCAGCGCGCCGGAAATTTCGCCCATCGATTTTTCGGTCGCTTCCCGGGCGGGCAGCCCTTCGTCGCGCATAATACGCTCGACGTTTTCCACCACCACGATGGCGTCATCCACCAAAAGTCCTATCGCCAGCACCATGGCAAACAGCGTTAGGGTGTTGATGGAGTAACCGAACAGCGCCAGCACGCCGAAGGTGCCCAGCAGCACCACCGGCACCGCCAGCGCCGGGATCAGCGTCGCGCGGATGTTTTGCAGAAACAGGTACATCACCACCACCACGAGGATAATGGCTTCGAACAGGGTCTGAATCACGTCCTCAACGGAGATCTTGATGAACTCGGTGCTGTCTTTCGGGTAGGCCACGTCGTAGCCTTCCGGCATCGACTTTTTGAACTCGGCGATCTTGTCTTTTACCGCCGTGGCGGTGTTAAGCGCGTTGGCGCCCGGCGAGAGCATCACCGCCATACCCGCCGCCGGGTGGCCGTTCAGCTTCGCGGTGGCGGTGTAGTCTTCGCTGCCCATCTCCACGCGCGCGACGTCGCTGATGCGCACCACCGCACCGTTGGACTCGCTCTTGACGATGATTTTTTTGAACTCATCGACCGTTTGCAGACGCGACTGAGCGCGAACGGTGGCGGTCAGCTGTTGGGCGTTCGACGAGGGCAGCGCGCCGATTTTACCGGCGGAGACCTGCACGTTCTGCGCTTCAATCGCGCTCTGCACGTCGGAGGGCATCAGCGAGTACGACGCCAGCTTAGCCGGGTCGAGCCAGATGCGCATCGCGTATTCTGCACCGAACACCTGCAGGCTGCCGACGCCATCCACGCGCGCCAGCGGATCCTGCATATTACTCACCAGCCAGTCGGCGATATCCGAGCTGCTGGCGGTGTCGGTTTTATCATATACGCCCATGATCAGCAGGAAGTTGCTCTGGGATTTTTCGACGGTGATCCCGGACTGCTGCACCTCGGTCGGCAGGCGCGATTCCGCCTGCTGGACTTTGTTCTGCACCTGTACCTGAGCGGTGTCCGGATCGGTTCCCTGTTCAAACGTGACGTTAATGCTCACCGACCCGTCCGAGCTGCTGGTGGAGGTGAAGTAGAGCAGGTTATCCAGCCCGGTGAGCTGCTGTTCGATCACCTGCGTTACGCTGTTCTCCAGCGTTTGTGCGGAGGCGCCAGTGTAGGTGGCGGAGATTTTGATCGACGGCGGGGCAACGTCCGGGTACTGCGCAACGGGCAGCGTGCGGATCGCCAGTATCCCGGCGAGCATGATGAGAATGGCGATAACCCAGGCAAAGACCGGGCGACGCACGAAGAAACGGGAAAACATCAGGCGTTTCCTCCGTTGGTTTTCATCTCTTCAGCTTTCACTTCCTGCCCGGCGGTGACTTTGTCGGTGCCTTCCACAATCAGCTTATCGCCCGCCTTCAGGCCATTCAGCACCAGCCATTTGTCGCCGTAGGTGTCACCCGTCTCCAGCTGACGCTGTTCGACCTTGTTGCTGGCGTTCACCACCAGCGCGGTGGCGGTGCCTTTGGCGTCGCGAGTGATGCCCTGCTGCGGGGCGAGGATCGCGTCATTCATGATGCCTTCATCCACTCTGGCGCGGACGAACATGCCCGGCAGAAGCTGATGCTGCGGGTTCGGGAAGACGGCGCGCAGGGTGACTGAGCCGGTAGACTCATCCACCGCCACTTCGGTTAACGCCAGATGGCCTTTTTCGCTGTAGCTGCTGCCGTCTTCGAGGATCAACGACACGTTCAGCGTATCGCTGTTGCTGGCGAGGGTTTGCTTGCGTAATCGCAGCAGATCGGCGCTGGAACGGGTTAAATCGACGTACATACTGTCCAGCCCGCGAATAGTGGCCAGCGCGGTATCCTGCTGGGCGGTCACCAGCGCGCCGGGGGTCACAGAGGAGATGCCGATACGTCCGGCAATCGGCGCGGTGACGGTGGTCCAGTTGAGGTTAATGCGGGCACTTTCCAGCGCGGCTTTCTTTGACTCGACGCTGGCCTTGTCCTGCGCGCAGGTGGACTTCGCGTCTTCCGCATCCTGACGTGATACGCCGTCATCCTTAACCAGCTGCGCATAGCGCCGGGCTTTCTGGCAGTCGGCCTGCACCAGCGCCTGCGCCTGTTTCAGTGCGGCGGCAGCTTCATCATAAGCGGCGCGGTAGCTGGAAGGATCGATCTGATACAGCGCCTGCCCGGCCTTGACCGTATCGCCTTCGGTGAAGAGCCGTTTCTTAATAATGCCGCCCACCTGAGGGCGCACTTCGGCGCTCATCGCGGCGGCGGTGCGGCCGGTCAGCTCGCTGACCACGGACACCGGCTGGCTCATGAGTGTGACAATCCCCACTTCCGGAAGAGGACGCTGGGGAGCAGATGTTTGCGCATTATCGCACCCTGTCAGGAGGAGTAATGCTGCGATGGAGGTTGTTATGGTTTTCATAATCTTTTTCCAGGGTGAACGAAGCCTGCCCTGTTAATCGCTTAACAGGGAGGAGGGCTAATTAAAAGCACAGCGATCCCGCATCTCTGGCAGAGCCAGAAATGAAAAAAGGGAAATTACTTATTTCCGCTAATTATTCACATGCGATTACTTCGCAGAGAAAAGCATATTTAAAATATTCTGGTATATGGGCTCTAATTGTTCTGACGGTACTTTTAAAGGCGTGAGTCGACGGTAAATCGTGCCTTCGATCATCACGGCGGTAATCTCCACGCAGCAGCGAATATGCTCATCGCTCAGGTGGGGGAACTGCTTTTTCAGGTGCTCACAGGCGTTGGCGAACATGCGGGCTTCGGCTTCGATCAGCATGTTTGCCACCAGCGGATTGCGCGTGGCCTCTGCGGACATTTCGAGCATTAGCGCGTCATCATCTTCGTTAAGCGTCTGGCGCCAGGCAAGCGCCTGCGGCATCCCTTCAACCAGGGTTTTGCCCTGCATCTCCTCAATACGTGAGTCGATAATGCGCCGGATCATCTCTTCAATGATCGCGTCTTTGTTACTGAAATAGCGATAGATTTGTCCGACGCTGAGCCTGGCTTCGCTGGCGATCTGCGACATGCTGGCAGCGTGAAATCCACTGGCGCGAAAGCAGCGGCGCGCGGCGGTGATGATTTCGTCCTGCCGTAGTTTTTGTCGTTCTTCCAGCTTTGTGCTCATCGTCGGCTACCGTAAAAAGTGAGAATGATCGTTCTCATTATACGTTTTCGGAGCCTATTGGAAAGGTTTTTTTTATTTACATATTGAATGAATATTTCCTTGTTTAAACAATGGAGGAAATAAGGAGTTTTTATGAAGGTTAAGCTGTGAGATATTCAGATTGCGCTGAAAATAAGGAGAGATTTATGCACCTGAGCATTACAGATAAAGTCACGGCTGAAGAAAAAGAAGAATTATTAACGGGGCTAAGAGCCTATAACGCGCAGTATTTAGATCTGGCGACGTTTAGTGGCGATATTGGCGTATATGTGCGGGACGACAGCGGCGTCATGCTGGGCGGGTTAATCGGCGTACGTAAAGGCGACTGGCTGAATATCGACTTTCTGTGGGTCAGCGACAGGGTGCGGGGAACGGGCGTCGGCAGCCAGCTGATCAAAACGGCTGAAGAGGAGGCCCGTCGCAAAGGGTGCCGTCACGCGCTGGTGGATACGGTCAGCTTCCAGGCGCGTCCGTTCTATGAAAAACAGGGTTATCAGGTGCAGATGTCCTTACAGGATTACCCTTATCAGGGAATGCAGAGACACTATCTGACCAGGGATCTTTAACCGCCGATCCCGTTGCCGATCACGGCTAACACGTGGCGCACAACGATCTCCGGCGAGAGGGCATTAAGCCTCTCGTCATTGCGCATGCGAGAGAACGGCACCAGCACCAGGCTCAGCAGCGTCGTGAACAGCAGTTCGGGGGCCAGCGCCGGATTCAGCTTTCCTTCCTGCTGCCAGCCTTTGATGGTTGCCAGCGTGGTGTGATATTTCTCATCGCCAAAGCGCTCCTGCAAATGCGTACGCAGTACTGGCATCTCGCCGATCACCTCCTGCATCCACAGCGGGGCAAACCAGCGATACTTTTCCGCCAGTTCGGCCAGCACCCTGACCATTTCCGTCAGGGCATCCACCGGCGAATCCCGGTTGTCGGCGAAAATTGCCCCGATCCGCTCACGTAACGGCAGGAAGCGCTCCTCAATCATCGCATCCAGCAACTGTTCTCTGGAGTTGAAGTAGTAGTGCAGCATGGCGGGCGTCACGCCGGCTTCGCGGGCAATAGCGTTCAACGACGTATTGGCGATCCCCTGGCGGGAGAAGAGGTTCAGGGCGATGTCCAGCAGCTGTTCGCGGCTGGCGGTAACGCGCTTGCCGCCGCGCGGACGTCCGGGGCGGCGGGGTTCAGAATTGTCTTTTAGTGCTGGCACGGTCACGCTGTCTCTTGATCTTATCCATAACTTACCTGAATATTAATTATTCGATTAATTAATTTCAAGCGATCTCTTATGGAGTCTGACGTAATGACTCAACCTGCGAAAAAGGCGCCGTCGATTAAGCTGCTGTTCAGCGCACTCCTGCTGGTGATGCTGCTCTCGGCGCTGGATCAGACCATTGTCTCCACCGCGCTGCCGACCATCGTCGGCGAGCTGGGCGGGCTGGATAAGCTCTCCTGGGTGGTGACAGCCTATATCCTCAGTTCGACCATCGTGGTGCCGCTGTATGGCAAATTCGGCGATCTGTTTGGCCGTAAAATCGTCCTGCAAATCGCAATAGTGCTTTTCCTGGTGGGCTCTGCGCTGTGTGGCCTGGCGCAGAACATGACCCAGCTGGTGCTGATGCGCGCCCTGCAAGGGCTGGGGGGCGGCGGCCTGATGGTGATCAGCATGGCCGCCGTGGCGGACGTGATCCCGCCTGCCGATCGGGGTCGCTATCAGGGGCTGTTTGGCGGCGTGTTTGGCCTGGCGACGGTGATAGGCCCGCTGATCGGCGGGTTTATCGTTCAGCATGCATCCTGGCGCTGGATTTTCTACATCAACCTGCCGCTGGGGCTGTTTGCGCTGCTGGTGATTGGCGCGGTATTCCACGGCAGCGCGCGGCGCAGCAAGCATGAGATTGATTACCTGGGGGCGATTTACCTCAGCATGGCGCTGCTGTGCATCATTCTGTTTACCACCGAGGGCGGTACGATCCGCCAATGGAACGACCCGCAGCTGTGGTGCATTCTGGCCTTCGGCCTGACGGGGATCGCCGGGTTTATTTACGAAGAGCGGCTGGCGTGGGAGCCGATTATCCCGCTGTCGCTCTTCCGCGACCGCAGCTTCCTGCTCTGTAGCCTGATTGGCTTTATCATCGGCATGTCCCTGTTTGGCTCGGTAACGTTCCTGCCGCTCTATTTACAGGTGGTGAAAGACGCCACGCCAACGCAGGCCGGCTTGCAGCTGATCCCCCTGATGGGCGGGCTGTTGCTCACCTCCATCATCAGCGGGCGCATCATCAGCCGCACCGGGAAATACCGTCTGTTCCCGATCCTCGGCACGCTGCTCGGCGTGGTGGGGATGGCGTTACTGACGCGCATTTCAATCACCTCCCCAACCTGGCAGCTGTACCTGTTTACCGGCGTGCTGGGCATGGGGCTGGGACTGGTGATGCAGGTGCTGGTGCTGGCGGTGCAGAACAGCGTGTCAGCCGATCAATACGGCGTAGCGACCTCTGGGGTGACGCTGTTCCGTTCCATTGGCGGGGCGATTGGCGTTGCGCTGTTTGGCGCGGTGTTCACCCATATTCTGCAATCAGGGCTGATCGACAGGCTGCCGGAAGGGGCGGAACTGCCGCGCGAACTTAATCCCGTTGCCATTCACCATCTGCCTGATGCCCTGCGTCTGGACTATCTGGATGCGTTCGGCTCGGCTATCCATGCGGTGTTTATGCTGGCGGCGGGGATTATGGTGCTGGCGTTTGTGCTGTCGTGGTTTTTGCGCGAAGCGCCGCTGCGTCGGCAGGCGTGAGGTTAGCGGTTCTGCTTGCGCCTGGACTACCGTAGCCTGATGCCCATCGCCCGGTGGCGCTACGCTTACCGGGCCTACACTTCGCCCGTTACGTAGGCCGGGTAAGCGCAGCGCCACCCGGCAACAGGCCGCATATAACTTAACCGTCTTACTGATTCCTTTTCGTTTTTTAGCCTGCCGTCTCGTTGTCGATATAGTCTTCAAAACCACTGTCGAAAGGAACTGTCTCGTGAAATTTCAGTTGAGTGCTCTGGTGCTCGCGGCCCTGCTGCTGGCAGGTTGCGATCAAGGCGGCAATGATGCCAAACACATTAAAGTCGGCGTGATTAATGGCGCTGAGCAGGACGTGGCGGAAGTCGCCAAAAAGGTGGCAAAGGAGAAATACGGTCTGGATGTTGAGCTGGTGGGCTTTAGCGGCTCGCTGCTACCCAACGATGCCACCAACCAGGGCGAACTGGACGCCAACGTCTTCCAGCATCGCCCATTCCTTGCACAAGATAACAAGGCGCACAATTACACGCTGGTCGCCGTGGCCAATACCTTCGTCTTCCCGATGGCGGGTTACTCCAGAAAGATTAAATCGGTGTCTGAGCTGAAGGATGGCGCAACCATTGCGATTCCAAACGATCCCACCAACCTCGGCCGCGCGCTGTTGCTGCTGCAAAAAGAGAAGCTGATTACCCTTAAACCAGATGTTGGCCTGCTGCCGACGGCGCTGGATATTACCGCGAATCCCAAAAACTTACAGATTATGGAGCTGGAAGGGGCGCAGCTGCCGCGCGTGCTGGACGATCCGAAAGTGGATGTGGCCATCATCAGTACCACCTATCTTCAGCAAACGGGGCTGTCTCCGGTACATGACAGCGTCTTTATTGAGGACAAAAACTCGCCTTACGTGAATATAGTGGTCACGCGAGAAGACAACAAAGACGCCGAAAACGTGAAGGAATTTATCCAGTCCTATCAGTCGCCGGAAGTGGCGAAAGCGGCAGAGACCATTTTTAACGGCGGTGCGGTGCCGGGCTGGTAGGCCACGGTAAGCTGGCCCTCACAGCGTTACGCGGGCATCGGTGCGGCTTTCGGGCCACAGAAAACCCTGGCCAGACTGTGCGCCAGACGTGCGGGCGCGCGCCAGATCCCGCGAATTCTCGATGCCTTCGATAAGAATTGATTGCGCGATACCTGCCCTGACCTCCTGCACAAACGGGGCAAGCGGCGCTCGCTCGCGCAGCGCTGAGCGGTCAATTTTTACCCCATCCAGTGGCAGCGCAAGCCGCGCGAACGCCTCAGCCAACTCCCGGGTTAAATCGTCCAGCCAGATTTGCCATCCCGCCTCTTTTAACCGAACAAGCGTGGCATGAAGACGATGTTGCTCAGCCTTACTCAGCCGTGTGATGGTGAGAGGATCCTGAATTTCAATCGTTAACCGCTGCTGATGGCGTAACGCCAGCAACAACCGGATAGCGCGTTCGTCGAGAAGGTGCTCTGCCAGAAGGTTTAGCCAGTAAGCGTCCCGGACGGGTATCTGTAACAGGGTGTTGGCCTGCCAGAAGAAGATTTGCAGCGCGCTGCGCGAAGGCAGAGAAGCAAACAATATCTCCAGATTGACGTTATGGATCTCCACGAGAACTTCATGCGCGAACATCTGGCCCGAATGAAGATCGACAAGCGGCTGGAATCGCAGCCCTGAGATACGTTGCAACAGGGGAGAGGGAAGAACGGTATACATGGAACAGCCTTCAGGAAATGAAAAAAAGGTTCCCGCGGACACGGGAACAAAAGGCAAACGACACACGGTCAAATTCTTAATTCAGGATCCAGCGAATGCTCTGGTAAAACGAGGGGCCACGCACGGCCTTAAGCTTGTTCATGGCGTTGTTTTTATAAAAGTAAACCAGCCTGACGTTACACCCCAGCTGACGGGCGATTTGCTTGGTTTTGAGATTACAGGAATAGCCGCGCAATACGCTGGCCTCCTCGCTGGACAGCCTCGCCGGGGTGCGTAAGCGGGTAGTCATGCCTACGTTGTAACGACCAGACTCTTGCGGCGTCTGGCTCATCAGTATTTGCCACAGCGCTTTGATATCCCCCAGGGAGACTCTTTTGCTGATTACCCCATCAACATGTTTGAATTTCAAATAGCCAGCGGATAACGAATAGATATAGATCTTCGCCGTCACTTGTTTCTGTTTAATACAGAGAATGTCGTCATTCGTCGTCACCCGGAAATGACGCGTATTCAACGGATCATAAATGATGATATCAAAGAGTTGTTCACTCATAGCAAGTTCTTCGATATGGGTAAACCCATGGAAAATAACGTCGTGTTTTTCATCAGGCTCACGCTTTCCGAGCGATTGCAGGCCAATCATCGTGAATTCGCAGCTGTCAACAACGGCAACGTGAATTGTTTTTTTATTTTGCATTGGCATTCTCCTTTCGCTGAGTAAACAGTCCATATAAGAGAAAATGGCGGTTCGCACTCTCTTATTAAAAGAATGGCGAGCACTTTTTAAATAACGCGATGCGATGGCATCAATGTAAGCCAATACAAACCGTCGAGTAAAGCCGATGCCAATTATTAGAGGAAGATAAAATTGAAAAATGGTTTTAATGGTATATGCAATTGTTTTAATCTTCTAATAATATTCATGCCAGATTTTTATTCTGTGAATGGGCGGTTAATAAGCATCAGAAGGTCGATTGATGGGGTTTATCCACCGTTTTTTCAGTGGTTTACTGCTATTCCTGAAAGAAAAATTGTGATCGCGGCAGGGTTATCGACAAGGCTTTATCTGCAAGAGGAAACGGCGTGCAGAATAAAATAGAATTTTTTCTATAAATTTAATGTCCTTGTTCAGATTTTTAAGCCTGAGAAGGATAAAATCCTGGCGCGAAGAGGTTGTGAGTGGTGAGTACATAAACTATTATCATTTTCCTCCGGTCACGAGAATTTAGAAAAGACATGAATAATACTGAACGTATCGTAAGGGTAATGGTGTTTTACAAAATAAATATATTTAAAGAGATAATATTCCGGGCGCTCCATGATCTTTTACCCGATTACGTACTGAACATTACTCAGGTCGATTCCACTGAACAGGCGCTGGCGGCGGTCGCGGATAATAACGTGGATGTTTTCTTCACTGAATTTAATTATCTGCTTAATCATAAAGAGTGGAGTGCGGAGGTCAGCAGCCGTTTTACATCTTTATGTAAAACCCATCACGTCAGGCGTGTTCTGTTGGTGCCCGAGCTGCCTTACGGGCTGTTAAAAAAAGTTCTGGAGATGAAATTTGAATTAACCATCAGTCAGCAGGATGAATTGACTGAACTGAAAAAGGAATTACCCGCGTTGCTCATGGCGGACGGGCAAACACCGTCGATCTCTTCGTGGCTCAGGCGGGTAATGCGGTCCGGTTCCCGGGCGCGCTCCATCCTCTCGGCCAGAGAGTGGGAGGTGCTCCATCTTATCGTGGAAGGATTTTCAACGACGGAGATTGCCCGTCATCGAAACCGTTCGGTCAGTACCATTGCGACGCAGAAGCACAATGCGATGAAAAAGCTGAATCTTTCCAACCACAGCGAACTGATTAAGTATGTGCAAGCGGTTGGAAAGATGGAGAAATAGCTCACATCAGGGATAGATAATATTCAGCGTAGCCGATGTATTGATCTTACCCTGGCTCACCTGGGCGGGCGCCCACACGTAATAGTACGCCGCCATCGGAAGGGTGAAATGTTCGTCCAGCGCCGCGCCAGCCGCCACGCTGAAAATCATCGTGGCGTTGCCACGGCTGGTGGTTGAGGTAGAGAAGGTCACCGGCGTTTGCGGGGCGTCACGTTTTATCAGGCGTAGCCCCACGCCCTGCGCCGCGCTACTGCTGCTGTCGATCAGCACTGAGCTGTCGGTTGAGAGCAGCTGCGTGCTGGACAGAAACATCTCAATTGCCCGATCGGAATTGCCGTTAACCCCGACGTTCTGACAGCTCATGTTCAGTGAAAAAGGCGTCAGCCCCGGCTGTGAGGATGCACTGAGCTGGGGAATGCCGAGCGTCGGCAGCGCTACGGTCAGCCCCGCATTATCAAAGGAACAGGTAGTCAGTTTTGGCGCGTATTTGATGATCATCGGCTGACCAAACATATCGCGGTTGTCGTAAGGCCACTTGAACCCGCTGAATAACCACTGCGCTATCTTGATGACCTGATTGATTGGCCAGGTGATGATTTCCCAGAAGGATAGCCCACTCATGTCGCTGACGAACAGAACGTCGCTCATGTTCGCCGTATCCCCCGTCAGGGTAGTGCCGCTCTGGTTAACGAGGGTGAAGCGAACCGTAAACGGTGTGTTCAGCTCAGACGCCGTATGGCTACCGCTGGCAGTCAGGGTTTTATTGGCCGGGGGATTGGTGATCTCCGCCCGCACCATATACTTGTTATTGCTGAACCCGAGGATGGTCGCGTATTTGCTGTCGGTCGAGAGGATCGGCGTGTAAGAAAATTCACTGTTACCTGTCGTACAGTTGAATGAGCCGCTGTACTGGGTGCTGAAGCTGCCGGTCCATGTGGGCGTGGCCGGGCTCAGCTTATCCGATAAATCAATGGTAATCGGTGTGCCATAAACGATGCTGCTGCCGGAGCAGGTGGCATAGCTCATCCCACTAATACTGGAGAGGAGCAGGAATATGAATGATCGTAACATTTTGATAATCCGTAATTAATGGCAAACCGATGAGGGGCTGTTCAACCCCCAGGCTGGGGCGGAGATTTCGCACTTCCCGCCCCGGAGATGCACGTTGAGCGCGCGTGGCGGCTGTTCAGCGCGGATATACAGTACGCTGGCCTGGCCGACATACCCGACAGATTCACCGTGTTCATCAAGCACTTCGGTACCAAAGGGCAGCGGTTTGCCGTCGGCACGCGTCGCATGAAGTACCCATGACTGGCGTTTGTCTGTTTCGAAGCGGATGTAGCTCACCGCCCCGTCGTAAGGGGCCACGTTAGCCATGTTGCCGATCACCTCCGCGCCAGCGCTGTTTTCCGTTTGCGATAACGTAATGGCGTTTTTGCGATACGGGGTGGCGTAAGGCACCAGCGCCACGCCATCGCGGTTCGTCATAATGCTTTCATCGCCGTTCACCATCAGTCCCTCCGCTTTTGGCGCATCGACGATAGTCATGGTTGTGCCGGTTTCGTTTGAGGCGAGAACGTGCCACGGGTAGGCCACCAGGCTTCCCCGTCCGCTGAGCCCGGTCTGGCGGTAGTCGGAGGATTCGCTGTAAGAGCCACCGAGTGTCGCGAAGTTCGAACGGTACGCGGCGTTAACGCTTGCCGCATTTTTACCCCCCCGCGCATTACTGCCGGAGAGGGTGTAGCTCAGGCGGTTCGACGCCAGCGCGTTCCCGCTCATGCTGATATTGCTCTGCTCGTAATGCGAATCGCTGGCCGTCAGGCTGGAGGTGATCCAGGCATTATTATCAAACAGCGAGAACGGCAGGCTGAGGGAGAGGTAAAGGCGCGTCTCTTCTTCACTGTCCCTGTTCCGTACCCGGCTGGCCGACAGGGTATAGCTGGCGCGGCCGATGGCGTTGGAATAGCCCATCTGGTATTCGCGCGTGGTTTGCTGTGAGTTCCAGTAATCGCGCTGTGTGCCGGAGACAAATACCGTGCCCCAGTTATTGAGCAGGCGCTGATTAAGGTTAAGCGTAAAGGTATTCTTGGGCTGCGCCGCGCGCAGGGCATCCCAGGTGCTTAGCGACATGTCGGGCGCAACGCCAAATCGATCTTCATAGTCGTCGTACTGCGCTCTCAGGCGCTGATACCCTTCGCGCGAATAGAGCGCGTCGCTGAAGCTGTAATAGCCTTTAGTGGAATAGCGATAGGCCGCCAGGGTGAAGTTGGTGGCGGTGGTATCGATAAATTTGCTGTACGACACGCGATAACTCTGACCGCTGCTGGTGCGATCCTGGAGGGTGGTTTTGGCGTGGGTGACATCAAACGAGACCGCGCCAAACGGAAGGTTCCACCCGGTACCGACAAGCCCGGCCTGGTAGTTATCGCTAATAATCGTCCCGGTATACCCGGTGATGAGGTTATTAAACCCGTAGCGCAGCGTGGCCTGCATGAATGCGGGTTCGGCATCGAGCGTGTTCTGGTGCACTTTACCCGCCACCACGCTGTACTGACTCACCCCTTCTTTTAGCATCCCGGGCACGGCGGAAAACGGCACCGTGAAGGACTGCTGTGAACCGTCCGCTTCACGCACCACCACCAGCAAATCGCCCGCAGAGCCGGTAGGCTGAATGCTGTCGAGGGTAAACTGGCCCGGCGGTACGTTCTCCTGATAGATCACGTTGCCATTCTGGATAACTTTCACCAGGGCGTTCGTCCGTGCCACGCCGTGAACCACCGGTGAAAAACCCTGCTGTGAATTTGGGCGCATCTTCATGTCCGACGCCAGCGACACGCCGCGCACGCGCAGGGAATCAAACAGATCGCCAGGAATATAAAAGTCACCCAGCGTCAGGTTGGATTTCAGCGAGGCCAGGGGACGGCGCAGGTAGCGGGTATTATTCTGCCAGCTACTCTCTCCGCTGGCCGTTTTCCGCCAGGCGCTGCTGTCGCGAAACTGCCAGCCGAACAGGTTGGCGCCGGAATCCAGCCCGGCATAAAAATCATCATTTGTGTCTTTCGCAGCGCCTTTTGCACGGGTGTTATACCAGGTCGTGTTCCACGAGAGCATCAGCGCCGGGATCCCCTCGTCCCAAAACTGGGGGGCAATGTAACCTTCTTCAGTACGCAGCACGGCCGCCTGCGGAACGGTAAGCGCCAGACTCAGGGTGCTGGTATCGGTTTTGACTTCACCGCCCTGAACCAGATCGCGCAGCTGCACCTGCCCGTGCGCAATGGCGGGCGCAGGCACGGACGTGGTGTTGATGCCAAGCGACCGGGCATCTTTCCAGGCAAGGCGGATGTCGTCACGCTGCTCGCCGTAGATGACGGTATAACGTCCCTTCCAGCTGCCGTTTACGTAGATATCCATCTCCTGACTGCCGGCAGGCATGGCGTTGTTTTCGGAAAAGCGAGACAGATCGGACTCACCGGATGCGCCAGCAAGCAGGGAGGGATCAAACGAGACGGCCCCTGATTTATGCGAAAGCAGAAGCGTGCAGACTGCCAGCAGACAGAGTCTGTTTTGTTTCATTTTCATGGTGAGTCTTTCCGATCACTGACTGGTGAAAGTCCGGGTTTTATACGCGCCAAGATCGTCCACATACATCAGCTGGAAGGTCTGTCCGCGATTAACCGTATTTTTTGCGGCGACCGTCAGCTGCCCAAATGGGGAAACCATCGGGGACTCCTGGAGCAATTTCGTTTTACCCAGCGAAATATTGGCGACCGTAATATGGAACGGACTGTTATTTGTAATGCGAAAGCGATCGCCTTCGGCGGCGAGCGTCAGTTTCGCCACCGCGTCATCCAGCGTGCCTTTCAGCGCAGCGGGCCGGTAAAAAAGTTTGATACGGGATTTAATCGCCAGCTGAACGGTATTCTGATTTTGCAGATTTTCAGGTCTGGGCGGAATGTCGAGGACATTCAGGAAAAAGACGGATTCGCGATCCGCAGGCAAGCTGGACGGCAGCTTTTTAATACGAAGCTGTTGGCCATTATGTTCGTTAACTTTTATCACCGGCGGCGACAGCAGAAACGGCACATTGGCTGTTTCCGGCGTGGAATTAATATCACCGTCATCTATCCAGGATTGCACCAGAGCGGGCGCATCGCCCGTATTCATTAACTGGACGATCACCTCTTTGTTATTTTCAGGATAAAGGACACGGGTTCCATTAATGACAATATTGGCCCATGAGTGACCGGTGCTTAGCAGTAAGCCTGCCAGCAAAATTGTCTTGCGCATGATTGCAACCTTAAATACAGGCTCTGCGAAAACAGAGCCTGTATAATCATTATTACAGGTAGGAAATGGTATACGTTACGTTGGAGCTTAACTCGCCCACGGTGGCGGCAGCGGCGTTCGTTTTATAGTAATAAACATCCAGCGTCAGCGTCTCGGAATCTGGCGCGGTCGCTGTACCCATAATATCCGTAGTGTAAGGCTGGTTCAGGGTAATTGGCGTAGACGAACCTGGCTCCACTAACGCAAAACCGACATTACGTGCCACACTGGCATCGCTTTCGTTCACGCTGTTATTCAGCAGGTATTTACCGTCAGTGGAAATATTATCCGCGCTGGAGAAATACACTTTCAGCGGGGTACCGGTTGTTCCGGCTGCTGGTGAACAACCTGAGAACGTCAGCGCAATAGATTTTTTATTCTTAGTGATCAGGCCAACCGTGGTGCCTGCATCTTTTACCGAAATAGGGGAAAGCGCAACGGTAAAGTCCGCGCTTTTACCGCCGTTAATGGTACAGGTTGTATCGGTAATAGCGCCGGTAAAGTTAATGATACCACCCGCCGAATTGTCTGCGGCAACTGCGCTGGTAGAAGCAATAGCGGCGGCCAGCAGTGATACGGTCATGATCGATTTGAACATGATAAACTCCATGAAGATTTGTGTTATTTAAAATGAATGTTAATCGGCTACACATGTCCCTGATGTACCGGCTAGACGCATGGCGACTCGGGAGAATGCTTTGACGATATTATGTTGCACTAAAAAAGTACATAACAAAACATTATTCCAACAACTTCTAAAGTTTAAGATTATAATCTTGCGAGTTAGTTTTTTTTAATGTTTTAACCTAAATGCGTTAGTTCGAATATTTTTATTAATGATTTAATAATTGTTAATTAATGAAGCTTTATGAATTCATCTCTCAATTAATATCACGCGACTTGACCACACAAACTTTAGACTTATTATTGCCTGGCAAATGCACATAATTTTAACAATGGCGTAATAATAATATGAAGTATCTCATTGATCTTACAATGCTTTATGAAGTCGACACCGGTATGATCATGATTAATGGAGAGGAAGAGTCATCCATTAAGTTATCTAACCAGGCGGGTCGTCTGCTTTATGAACTTATCATCAATAATGGTAAAACTCTCGACAGAGACGACCTGATAAAGAAGGTCTGGGAGGATCATGGTTTCTCTGGTTCTTCGGTAAGTCTGAATGTTGCCATAAGTGAAATCAGAAAAGCATTTCGTACTTTAGGATGCGATCCTTTACTGATAAAAACGATACGTGGCAAGGGATTTAGCCTTGCCGCGCATATTGAACATCACACGGTCAGGCCGCCGGTCGTTTCAACGCTTAGTGAGCAATCTGCCTCTGAAGCATTCGATACGCTAGCGCATAAGAAAGATGCCGATCCGCCTAAACAATTAATATCGCTGCACAGACTCTTTATTTCTCTTTGCACGTTATTACTGATTACCGTTATCGGCACCGCTGTTTTACTGTTGCACCAAAGGGATTCCTATGCCGAGAGCCTGAAAGATTCTGATATGCATCTGCTCGGTAAAGTGGACCGGTGTACGGTATACCTGATCGATAAGAATATGTATCAGCCGCGACAGCACTACTTTAATCACGTAAAAGAGGTCATTGCCAGTCAACATATCGACTGTCAACACCAGGTTGCAGATGCTTACTATTCCAGGTTTAAAAAGTCGCAGATAGAAAATTATTTCCTGGCCATCTGTTATCAGCAGGACAGTATCGACGATTATAAGAACTGCATTTCTTACAGAAGCCTGACCGGGAGTTAAAATATGTCAAGGACTAAAATGAGTGTACTGTTCAGTATCGTACTGGCGCTGTCTGCCATCGCGTTGTTGTGGATCTATTTTACCAGAACGCAGGATGAGGGGTTTGGCTGCCAGTCAGATACCATTTCCTGGAAAACCTATTCCACGGGTGAGTTAACCGATATGTCGCTAACCACGCTTTTCCTGTTTAACAACAAAGATGTTGTGACGGTTATTCATAAAGGCGTACTCAAGAAAGAGGGCAAAAGCTACCTGATTGACAGAAATTACACACTCAGCGTGGAAAAAGTCGACGGAAGCAATATCTTTTATATTAAGGATAAAAAGCTGAATAAATCTGAAGATGATGCGGCGCCGGATGGCGTTGTAAACGAAATGTTACTTGATAATATCAACTTCTTCTATATTACCCGCGTTAAACCGCACGCCTGGTTAATTAAGGGGCTGGTTTTGCCTGTAATGATGTGTGTGGCTGTTCCGACGTCCTGATATTTCTCTTTATTGAAAAATCGATATTTATCTATTGCTCGGGAAATTGAGTGATTTACTCAATATGTAACAATAAGATACGAGAAATTTATTTATATTTTTATTGTTATTCTCCGGCGAGTGAATTTTTCTGTATTGCCTCGTTATTTTGCGGCTGTCTATACTCCGCCTCGAAAAAGGGGCTCCCCTTTTTATACACGTGGATTCTTTTTTGAAGGACTAAATAAATGAACAAACTGAACGCTATCGTTCTGGGCTCCCTGTTGTCTGTTTCTGCCCTGAGCGCAGTTAATGCAGCAGAAACGACGGCTTCTGCCACCTGGCAGGCAACCGCGACCAAAGACAGCGAATCCGACCTGGTTGTTACGCCAACGCGTGCTTTGAACTTCGTTTACAGCGCCAATACCAAATCTTTCAACACCGATACCGGTCTGTTTGATGTGGCTATCCGTGGCGATCACTCTACGGCGACCAGCTTCAAACTCGAAGCTATCCTCGACGATTCAAACAACACGCTGTTCAGCGTGGGCGGTGAAGCGACCAAGCTGAAAGTGGGTGCGCGTTGGGGCGGTAACGACCTGGGCTCTATCGGTGGCACCGTGGGGGCGAAATCAACCGCATGGACCACGCTGGTTGATTCTTCTTCTAACACCGGCGTCTCTTCTGGCCTGTGGAACCTGACCACCAGCGCAGGCGCGGCGGCAGATACCGAAATTACCGGCCAGGACAAATTCGTCTTCTACGTTGACTCCGCTCAGGACAACGCGGGTACTGCGAAAGAGTTCAAAGACCTGACCAACAGCCTGTGGGAAGGGACCGTATCTGTTGCGTTCCGCGCAACCTGGGGCTAAGGCCTGATCGATCCAGGGGCGCAAGCCCCTGTTTAGGGAAATAGCATGTTTAACCTCAAATCCGCCTTCTTATTTTTATTATTTATCTCTTCCTCCGCGCTGGCCATTAATGTGGGAAAAGTCACCACCATTATTCCTGCGGATGCTGACTCCACCGCCAAGGAAATAAAAAACGAAGCAGACAGCGTGCGTATTGTTTCTGTTCGCGCACAGCGGATCAGTAGCCCAATGGATGAAGGGATCGTCATTAATCCGGAGAAAGTGGACGAGCTGTTGCTGACGCCCACGCGCATGGTAATGCCCGCCGGTACCAGCAATATTGTCAAATTTTACTATCACGGGAACGCCGATAACAAAGAGCGTTACTACCGCATTACCTTCACTGATGAAGGGGTGAGCGAAGAGGTGGACAGCGGTTCACCAAAAAACGGTACCGGGATGACGCGCGCGGTGGTGAGCACCATTCTGGTGGTTCAGCCCCGTGATAAGAAGATCGACTTCGTCTATGTGGCGGGGAAAATAACGAATAAGGGCAACACCGCTTTTCGCGTCAATGCGACCGGAACCTGCCTGAAGCCGAATCCGGAATCACCGACTACGCCGTGTACCAAAAACTTCTACCTGATGCCGGATACCTCGCGCGCTATCGAGGATATCAACGTTACGGATAACCATTTTCATCTCGGAATATGGGACCTGAAACAGTTCATACCTGTTAAGTAAGGATGCATGGTGAAAAATAAATTAGTGTTGCCGGTGATGATGGCTTGCGCATCCGGCACGCTGCCCGCGCTTGCGCATGCAGCCTCAAGCTCCGTGGTTATCGCTAATTACCGTTTTCCCGACTCGCTTTATGCACTGCTGGAGCAGGGGATCAAAATTCCCGTCTATCTGGTGAATACGCGTTCACACTCAGCACAACAAGGGAACCACGAAGGCACGGCGAGCGAATATGTTCGTATCGGTGACGTGACGCTCTTTGCAAAAGATCTGAAGCTGGGGCTGAGGGACGTTCAGGTCCAGGAGTCTGATAACGGCATTCGTCTGTCAAAAGAGATGAGAACGTTATTGCAGAGCATTAACGACAAGCAGTTTGATGACCAGATGCGCATTCCGGTAAGTACGGGGTCCGCGTTCGAGCTGGATCAGAAAAAAATGCGCCTGTTGCTGAATCTGTCGCAGAGCGACTACGGGGTGAATATTCGCCCGCGTGAGGTGGACATTGATGCGCCGGAGTCTGACGACCTGAGCGGCACGTTCTCCTACAACCTCGGGGCGTATCACACCGAGAGCGGCTACGGTGACAGCTGGTCGTCGGGGTATCTGAACGCAAGAAACTGGATCTCAATGGGCGTTGATCATGTGCTGATCGACGGCTCTGGCTACGTCAACGAGAGCAGCAGCGATACCCAGATGAATGCGGTTATGTGGGAGCGCGACTATCAGGGGATGCGCTACGCCGCGGGCATGCTGAACGGCTGGGCGATGCAGTCTCTGGCGAGCGTCAGCGGGATTTCCGGCGGTGAAGTCTACGGCGTTTCCATGGGCAACCAGGCCAACTCCCGTAAGCGCGATAACTCGCTCTCTCTGACGCCGGTGGTGGTCTATTTCCCCACGGCGGGCGAGGCCCGTATTCGTCGTGACGGGCAGCTTATCGGGATTCAGCGCTTTGATGTCGGCAACCATGAAATTGACACCAGCAGCCTGCCCTACGGGATCTACAGCATCGAAGTTGAGGTGGTGAGCGGAAGCCGCACCGTGTCGCGTAGCATGTACACCGTGAATAAGCCGTTCTCCAGCAACGTGTCGGAAACGCTGCGCTGGCAGATGTGGGGCGGGATGTATAGCCGCGATAAATCCGTCGTCAATTATAAAAAATACGCGAAACACAAAAACGAGCAGGACAACACCTACTACTACGATTACGACACCAAACATAAAGACACCATGTCGCTGGTGGGGGCCTCGTTCAGCAAGCGCAGCGGGATGGTCGACTGGAACGCCTCCACCTACATGATGCGGGAACACATCGTCAGCGAGCTGTGGGCCTCCATGAACCTGACGGGCTATTTCTCAGTGAATACCCAGACCATGGCCGCCTCCGACGGAACGTACCGCGCCAACTACGGCGCGAATCTCAGCCTGCCGTGGCAGATCGGTTCGGTCTGGTACTCCCATGAACAGCTCTCCAGCGGCAAGTTCCTCGATATCTATGAGAGCAAGGGCAACACCTGGGGCGCCTCCTTTAGCCTGCCGTCGTTCGGCCTGCCCTCAGCGGGCAACCTGAGCCTGATGCGTCAGGAGGACGACCTCTATCGCTATAAACGCTATCAGCTGGACTACTCCCAGGGGTTATACGCCGGTCGCTACGGTACGGCGCGCCTGCGGGTGGGGATGTCGCGCAACAAATACGACGGGTATTACGAAGAGAAAGATCGCTACGTGATGCTCGATTTCGCCATACCGCTCGGCAATACCGTGTCGGTTGGCGTTTCCCACAATCGCGATACCGGCACGGCGCTGAACGTCAGCGCCAGCCGCCAGTTTGAAGGCGATTACCTGAAATCGGCCACCGCCAACGTCTCGAAAGCCTTTAACAGCCGCCAGGATCGCAGCGTAAGCGGCGGCGGCAGCGTGAACTTCGACACGCCGTGGAACAGCAACATCCTCAGCGTCCAGAGCGGCATGAGTAAAGGATGGAACTCCACGCTGACCAGTGACGGCAGCGTGGGCTGGTCCAAAGAGGCCATCGCCGCCGGGAAAGGCACCGAAAGCGCAGGGGTGATTGTCAGTACCGGTCTCAAATCTGATGAAGCGCTGACCCTGAAGCTTAACGGCCGGGCAGAACGCATCAAAGGGGATAAAACCTGGCTGTCGCTGCCGGCATACCAGGCTTATGACCTGGAAGTGATGAACAGTGAAACCGGTACGGAAAGCTATGAGATTGGCGCGAATGCGCGTCGCCATATCACGGTTTATCCGGGCAATACCGTGGTGATGAAGCCGCAGGTGAAGAAAATCGTCACCCTGTTTGGCCGCCTTGTGGATGCAAACGGCAATCCGATTGGCGCCACGCAGATCAAAAACCACGTTGGGCTGACCCGGACGGAGAACGACGGACGCTTCGTGATCGACGTTGATAAGAACAACCCTGTCCTGAGTATCGCCACGCCGGACGACAGCGTCTGCGAAGTGCGCCTGGACATTGAGTCTAACCGCGGTGCGCTGTGGCTCGGGGACATCTCCTGCGACAAAGGCGATTTCGTCTGGCAGGAAGCAAAAGGAACGCAGGAACGTGACGATGAAAAAGATATTCGCTCTTAATTTGCTGCTGATGAGCGCGGTGGCCCATGCGCAGGAGCTGCCCTATTTCGCCATTAATAATCCGGACAATAACGGTACGGGAAACAGCGCGGGGCTGTTTAGTCTGAACAGCACCTCGACCGCGTTTTTACACGGTTCGCGTGAGTGGCCGACGCTGAGCGCGAAAACGAATAACGGTATCGCCACTTACATCCCGGACAACAGCTACAGCGGTCCGGCAGGCAGCGCGCTGACCATCGACTTTTCGGTGACCGGTTCCAGCGCCTCTCCGTTCTTTAAAGGGACGGCGTGTTCCTCGTCCTGCGGCAACACGGGGTACACCCCGACGACCCGCTATACCGATACGTCGATGGTGGTCAAGCCGCCGGTGATGGAGCCCGGCACGTCATACGGGCGCTGGGTCCTGGGCGATCCGTTCTTTAACTATCTGCTCAACGCCGCGCCAGGGGATGAAGTGACCATCACCTCCACGCCGCAAATCAGCTCCATCAACAAAGTGACCACCACCAATACGCTTCACAAGGTGGGCACGCTGACCATGACCAACTCCAGGGCGCTCAACCTGGGGATTGACCCGATCAGCGGCGAGGTGACGATTGTCGATGGATCAACAGGGGCCACCTGCACCAAATACACCCGCAACACGGTCTCTGGCGTGCTGTGCGACCTGCTTGAATACACGTTTGTTGGGGAAGATATCTCCGGTTACAACGGGGGGCTGGCGCTCACCTCTTCCCGCGTCAACAGCGTGCTGCAATCGCACATGAACGGCGGCACCGGGCTTGCCGCCGAGCTGACCTTCGATGAAAACACCTGGTACAGTATCTCCGGCGGTATCCTGAGTGATACGCGTGTCCTGGCAAACACCTTCCTCGCGGCGCCGCAGAAAAACGGCGGCAAAGCGTACCTTAAAATATTTTTGCCGAAAGCGTTAATTCTGAGCGTGGCGCAGGCGGGGGACGGCAGCAGCATTGGCAATATCGTCAGCCTGTGCCTGACGCCCGGCAACAGCTCGCTGGCGGCGGATTTCTGCTTCCAGCCGGGGGGTGGCCTGGTGATTAACCCTATTCAGCCGGGGCTGGAGATTACGCCCGACAACCCGGATTACGCCCTCGATCCTGACGGTCTGGGCGGCTCCGGGAAAGGCGCCATCGGCGAAACGCCCATTGAGATCCCCTACACCATCACCTACAGCGGGGCGCAAAAAGATGCGGCGATGGCGGTCACGGTAAAAGTCACCGGGCCTACTCAAAGCCTGAATGGGGTGGACTACTGCGCCTTCAGCGGCAACGGCTTTACGGTTCCCATTCCTGGCAACGTGCTGGTGGGGAAAAGCCAGACGCGTATGGCGCATAACTGTAAAGGCGAGGTACTGTCGATCCCGGCGCCGGCCACCCATGCGGAAGAGTGGGACAAAATGAGTTCCGGCGTGACCGATATGTGGCTCTGGAAAACACCGCTGATCCTCCAGTTCGTTATGGATAATCCGGTATCGAAGACCACCTATGACGGAAATAGCTGGTTTGGCGAAGTGACCGCGCAGGGAAGAATAGATGTTAGCGCATCCTGGAATTAATCAACCATGACTGGAAAATTCCTGGCTATTTTTGCAATAAATTGCTTCATTTCCACAGGGGCAAATGCTTTAATTATCGAAAGTCTGAATATTGATTTTCTTCCCGAAAGAGAAGTTGTTTTTCAGCCGATAAAAAACGATACCAGCGAACGTCAGAATTATACCGTTTCGCTTATTCAGGTAGACGTTCCTAAAGAGAAGGGAAAAGAAACCGAAATAAAAGACGGCGAAGTCATGTATTCGCCTAAGCAATTAACGCTGGGGAGCGGTGAGCGCGCGGGTTTTAAATTTTACTATACCGGCCCGCATGACAACAAAGAGCGATACTATCGCGTAAAATTCACCGAGACGCCGCTCCAGGCAAAGGTCATCACGCGCAAAGGCCAGCGCATCCAGTCGGATGTGGTGGTCTCGCTTGAGGCTATTTTGATTGTCCGTCCATGGACACGACATTTTGATTATGCGTTTAGCAACGGGGTGGTGAGTAATACCGGGAATACCTATTTTAAATATGTTTCCTCGGTCGGGTGCAGTACGCAATACAATAATTCAAAATATATTCCTCCGGGGCAACGGCTGGAAATAGATAATGCCGGGCAGGCTGCAAGGCGAATGATTATTTATGGCAATAAAATCATTCCGCTGACCACCTGCCCGTAGCAACCGCTTTCCTTCATAAAAGGAAATTAGCCTTTAGCATCATGCTAAAGATCCATCACTACAGGAGATAAAAATGAAAGCGATTTCATTCGTAGAAGCGAAAGACATTATTGGCGGCGCGTTAAACCCGTTCGCTGGTCTGGTTAAAGGTGCACAGCTGGGTTACGACACTGGCGCCAGCATCATGGGCATGGTTGGCGGTGTGGTTGGCGGAGTTCTGGGTGGCGCAATGGGCTTCCTGGGCGCGCTGGTTGGTAGCTACAACTAATTCACGTTTACAGGAAAAGTATCATGCAAGTTATCGATTTCAAAAAAGCACAGGCCATCATCGGTGGTTGGGATCCGTTTGCTGCCGCTATTCAGGGCGCAAGCGCGGGCTATAACGCGGGCAGCCAGATGTTAGGCGCGCTGGGCGGCACCATCGGCGGCGTATTCGGCCTGGTGGGCGGCTTCATCGGCGGTTTCTTCAGCGCCTAAGCGAGAAGCACGTTGTACGCATGGCCCGCATTGCCGGGCCATTTTTTTATTTCAGCCACGGATCATTATGTTTTCGCTCTTTCAGTATAAAAAACAGGGTAAGACCCCTGTTATTCGCCAGCATGAATTTACCGAATGTGGACTGGCCTGCCTGGCGATGGTGTTGGGGCACTATGACCACCATGTCTCCGTCAGCCAGCTGCGCCGGGAGATTTCCGTTTCCGCCGATGCGGGAACCTCAATGGCGGAATTGTTGACCCTTGCCAGCGATAAAAATATGTCTGGCCGGGTGCTTAAAGGCGAAATCACTGAAATAGAAACGTCTGAGCTGCCGCTCATCGCCTTCTGGCGCGGCAACCATTTCGTGGTCATCGTGAAGATCGACAGCCGCAGCGTGACCGTTCACGACCCGGCCAGCGGCGTGCGTCGTTACCGCCTGAAAGAGGCAGAAAAACTGTTTTCCGGGTATGTGCTTGAGCTTAAGCCCACGCCGTGTTTCGAAAAGAAATCCCCGGATGAAAAGCTCACGCTTGGCCGGTTAGCCAATAAATCTCCGAGCCTGTTCCAGCGCCAGCTGCTGCTGTTTGTGCTCTGTATTTTTACTCTCATCACCATGCTGGCGAGCCCCACCTACGTGCAGCTGATTATGGATGAGGCCATTTCCCGCAGCGACAGCGATCTGGTGATCCTGCTCACCGCGATCTTCGCTATCGTCTTTATCTTTGAAGTCATCGGTAAATTCCTCAAGCAGCTGCTTGAGATCCTGATGCGTAACATTGCCTATGACGATTTAAGCCAGTCCGTGCGCCACTACATGCTGCGCACCCAGACCAGCTGGTTCCGCTCGCGCCCGCCGGGCATCGTGCTGGCTATTGAAAAATCGCTCCACGCCTGCGCGGAGTTCATCAGCAATGGTTACGTGCAAATTCTCTTTTCCAGCCTGATCGCCGTCACCAGCCTGCTGTTTATGCTGCTGTATAACGTCAAAATTGCGCTGCTGACGATGCTGCTGATGGGCGTGTTTTTCCTGATCCGCTTTTCGCTGATCGGCCCCTATCAACGCGCGGTGGATGACTCCATCGAGCGTACCGCCCAGTATGAATCTCTGCTGGTAGAGACACAGAAAGGGATCATTACGCTCAAGGCGAACAATATGGAGCAGGCCCGGGATGCGGTGATGGACAAATCCCAGCGCGAACACATCGCCGGGCTGATGCGTAAAGAGCGGCTGCTGGCCCGCTTTGACGTGGCTTCGCTGCTGGTGATCAATGCCGAGCAGCTGCTGGTGGTCTGCTTTGGCGCGTGGCTGATCCTGGAAGGGCAGATGAGTATCGGGATGCTGTACGCCTATATCAGCTATAAGCGCTATTTTTCCGATGCCATGGTGCAGGTGGCGCAGAAGCTGCTGGACAAAAATGCCCTTAAGGGGCCGCTGGATCGCGTGGGCGACCTGCTGTTTGCCCCCTCTGAAACCAGCCAGTTTGGGAAGCGGATTGTCACCTCGCCGGTCTGTCTGCAATTTGAGGATGTCTCATTTGCCTATCCGGGCCGGGAGGCCACGCTACAGCATATCAACATGACCCTGAAGCAGGGCGAAGAGGCGGTGATTGTGGGCCAGAGCGGGTCGGGAAAAACCACGCTGCTGCGTCTGATCTCCGGCATGTTGCTGTCATCGTCTGGCACGCTGCGGATCAATAAGATCCCCATTGAAGAGTGCGATCTTTCCTCGCTGCGCCAGCACATCCGCATTGTCCATGCAGACGATATTCTCTTCACCGGCTCGATTCTGGACAACATCGCCTGCTTTGACAGCGCGCCGGATAAAGAGCAGGTCATCGCCGCGTGTCGGCTGGCGGAAGTGGACCACGTCGTCGCCCGTCTGCCGCACGGTTACGAAACGGAGATGCTGCCGGGGAACACCTTTTTCTCGGCCGGGGAGATGCAGCGTCTGGTCCTGGCGCGCGCCCTGTACAGCCAGCCTAAGCTACTGCTCTGCGACGAAGTGACGGCGAACCTGGATAAGACCACCGCGCAAAAGGTGCTGGCGAACCTGCGTAGCCTGGGGATTGGCCTGGTATTTGTTACCCACTCGCCGGACGTGGTGGGCTGTCAGGGGCGTCTCTATACCATGGAAAACGGCACCCTGCGGGAGAGTGAGCAATGATGTTTCTGCCGCGTCTCTATGCCCGACTCTGCGCGCGCCAGGCCGGACGCACCTTAATGGCAAACCGGATTGCGCAAAACTACAGCCAGTTTATGCCCTGCCCGGAGGCCGATGTGCCGGCTGATTTTCTGCATCAGAATGCCCATGAGCTGAGCGGGTTTAACTTCGTGGAACAGATTTTCCCGCCCGCGCTGTGGGCGCGCAACGTTCGCTTCGATCTGCATGCGTACGTGGCGCAGTGGACGCAGGATCAGGGGTTTTACAGTTCATCTCGCACCCTGCTACTGGGCATGCGCTGGGCGGGCTTTGGCCTGATTATGGATGCGTTGCTCGCCACCGCGCCAGATGATGTGCGCTTTCAGTTTATTACCCGTCACCCTGCGCTGCACAAGTTGATGGCCGCACACGACGGACGGCGCGCCGGCTCGTTTTTCGCCCCTCAGCGCCTGGTGACGGTGCTGCTGATGGATGAACGCCTGCCGGATGCGCCACTGTTCCCAATTCAGGCAGGCGATCGCAAGGCGTGGTTAACGGACGTCTCCACGCGGTTTTTATCCCGTTATGGCTACAGCGTCCGAACGCTGCTGCCGGTCTGTTCGCTGCACGCGGCAGAGTTTGGGCAGGAGAGCCAGGCGTATGCGCCAGAGGATTACCGTCTGGCCGCCGCCGACACGCTGAACGCGCTGCGCAAAACCCCCACGCTCTGGAGTGGATGGGACGATCTTTCAGTGATTTATCATGGATGACATATCGTGAAATTAAAAAACCGAAGCCGACAGCGTCGGGCGCTAATCCCGCACCACTTCTCAAAAAGCTATCAAATCAACGCGCCGCGGCTGAAAACCGTGCTGACGCTGTTCATCGCCTTTTTTCTCTGCCTGCTGGTCTTTGCGATTGCTTTCAACTTTTCGGAAACCACGCTGGCACGCGGGGTGCTGATCCCGGCGCAGGGCGATGTGGAGGTGCGCGCCAGAGAGTCCGGAACCCTTGTTGATTTTGCCGTCCGGCCCGGCCAGTACGTGAAGGAAAACGATCCGCTGTTCACCGTGTCGCAGGACTATGGCGGCAAGCAGGGCTCGGTGGTGCAGTTTGACCGCCAGCAGATGGAAGCGGAGAAAAAGCGCAGCGAGCAGCGCATCCAGGCCATTGAGGACTCGATTGCGTCGTATCGCAAAAATCTGGCGCAGCAGCTGGCTCTCACTGACAAGCAGATCGCCGTTTCCCGCGATAAGGTGAAGAAGCTGCGCGCGCTGTTAAAAAACAGCACCGACACCTACGAGGCGTGGAAATCCGTCTCCGGGAAGGGCTATGTCTCCAAAGTGGATCTCGATAAAAGCCATAACGATGTGCTCAACGCCCAGCTCAACCTGACGCTGGAGGAGAGCACTATTCTTGAGCTTGAGGCGCGCAAAACCAGCCTGACCGACAGCACCCAGTCGCAAATTGACTCGCTGAGCGAAGAGCAGCTGTACGTGAAAAACCGCATCAGCGAAATCGATCGCAACCTGTCCAGCCGGGGGAGTTCCACCATGGCGATGCTGGCCCCTTCAGATGGCTACGTGGTGGCGATTAACTTCCCGCCAGGCCGGGCCATTACGCAAAACAGCGAGGTGGTGGTGGTGATCCGTAAAAATACCGCGGCGACGATGGAGGGGTACCTGTATGTTCCGGCAACGGGGGTGGGGCGCGTGGCGAAAGGCGATAAGGTCAAGCTGCGCTTCGACTCCTGGCCCGTGGACAAATACGGTTCCGTGGAGGCGACGCTGTCCGATTTCTATGAGGTAAACATTGATGCCCATTCGGCGCTGATCCCGCTCCAGGAAGGGCAGAACTACTACCTGGCTAAAGTGCGCGTCCCCTCCTGGTTTACCGACCCGGACAAGAAAAAGCGCATACTGATGGGCGGGATGACGGTGAACGCCGATATCGTTATCGATCGTAAGCCGCTCATCAATCTGCTGATTGCGCCGCTGGAAAGGGTACGCAAGCGGTTTATCGATTGACCCGATTTCATTTTGAAGCATTTATGCAGGCACTTTTCTGAATTTAATCAAAGTGGTATTGCCTTGTTATCCTTAACAAATATAAGGGTTTAACCTTTATCTCTTTGATTAATGGATTATGCTATGGACACAGTAGAGGAATCTGGCGGGACGTATTTCTATCACGGGAATGCGAACGTAACCCCACAGGAGCTATTTTTGCTGATATTCGCTGAGGGTCTGGCGAACCATCTGGGCGTAACTGTGGAGACTGCTGCAACAATCCTGGCGGGGCAGCCTATATTACCCAAGCGTAAGGTGTTGGGTGCGTCCGGTTCGCGTACAAGTATCGCGTCCAAGGTAGCGCGTCGCATTTTAAAGGGGGTCCACTTTCCTGAAGGCATGAGAGTGGAGACTATCATCGGTATGGGTAAAACCAGACAGACAAATAAGGTTGGGGCCGTCGTGGGAAGAGCAGTTCCCTTTGTTGGCTATGCCCAGGCGGTAATTATCTTTGCCCTAGTTGCCAGAGAAACCAGAAACAAGTACAACCTCATTGCCCGACCGAAAGATCGGATTGCCTGGACCTATTTCTAATGTTGTTGCCGGATGAGCAGGAATTTTTAGATTACATTACTGAGAACTACAGTGAGCGCAAGCGTCCTGCCCTGAAGGAATGGACCTTCCAGGAGCATTTTAACCTCGTACCTGAAGATCTGGAGGAGATGCTGCTCGACCTTTTCAACCGGTATGAAATTGAGCACAGCAACTTTGTCATGGATAACTACTTTGAGCCCGAGCTTTTTTGGTTCCAGTTTGGGCTAAGAAAGAAGTTTCGAGATCGTCAGTACAAGCCGCTAACGCTCGAAATGATAATTGAGTCTGCCAAAGCGGGGCGCTGGTTGTATGATTAAGGGGCTAAGCGCCCCTTGTGCGTTCTATGCTGACTGGCGTTCGTTCCATGCATCGCTGAAGATAATGTTCCCGTCGTTATGCTTCCAGGTAATCTTCTCGTAACGCAGTTCGACCGTTTCCATATGGTTTTCGTTAGGGTTATCCCCTGGCGCCATTGCCGGTGAAATCGAAACTATTCGCACGCCTTCAAGCAGCATGTTGAAGTATTCCTCTTCCTGACCAGAGTAGTTGATCCGATACCATTTTATTTCTGCTGACACCAGGCTTTGACCTGTCGCAACTGCTTTATAAAGATATGGGCTAGAGCAGTCGAATTCTTTAATGATCAGCATAGGGGAATGCATACGTGTACCGGTTATTTTGCCGGTTGCGTTATCTGTTGGGATCATGAGATTGTGGTGGAACCCTTTAACCTCAATGCTGCACTCTCTGTGCTGAACATCAACTCCGCCTTTGATTAATGCTCCACCGTCGTCCTTAAGCCATAAGTATGCTGGTATAGACATTTCCCTATTTCCTTATTTTGTTGAATAACGTCATTATTGCGCTTGAAAACCCCATACCTATTTTTTCCATCAAGTATGTCAATACGCTCCAGCGTATGTCCGCTATCCGCATGGAAAGGTGAAACCAGATCATGTTTACTCCCAATCGATGTCCTTTTAAGACATTGACCAGGCAGATTTTAACCAAAATAAGGAGTTAACTTATGACGCTTCCAGAAAAGATAAAAAGCGGTTCTCTCAGCACTACCGGTGAGGATGACAATTACCCCAGCCGCTCCATCCGCGTCTCCCCCTCCACCATCGACAGCTGATACAGCGAAAACGATCGGTGCTTCTCAATCAACTGCGCCAGCTCCGGCGAGTGGCTGGTGAGCCAGATCTGCGAGTAGCGGCTGGCCTCGGCAATGAGGCTTGCCAGAGCGGGCAGCATCTGCGGATGCAGGCTGTTTTCCGGTTCGTTGAGGGCGATAAATGCGGGAGGGCGCGGGCTTAGCAGCGCCACCGCCAGGCACAGAAAACGCAGCGTCCCGTCGGAGAACTCTGCCGGTTCCAGCGGCCTGCTCAGCCCCTCGCGCTGCATCATCATGCGGAAGCGCCCGCCGGTGTTGTCGCTGTAAAACACGCAGCCGGGGAAGGCCTGGTCGAGAATGCGCATCAGCAGCAGCTCGTCGCCAATTTCGACAATGGTCTGAAACGCGGCGGCCAGGTTCGCGCCGTCGCTGGCCAGCACCGGGGAACGAAAACCCACCTGCGGCGCACGGATCGCCGAGCCGGATGAGACGGAAAACTCATGATAAAAGCGCCAGTTACGCAGGGACTCGCGCATCTGCGACACTTCGGGATAGAGGTGCGGTTCACCGAGTTGCCCGAACACCGACTCGTTCTCATACAGCGTACCGCTGTGGGTCACTTTTTCGTGATGCACGTTGTTCAGGAAAACCGCCTGATTCTTACGCTTCATCAGCTGTGACGACGGACGACGGTGCTGGCCGCTCAGCCAGATAGCTTCCTCTTTGATCACCGGATCGAGCTGAAACTGTGAGGGATAGGGCAGCTTTTCCACGAACCCGACCTGAAGCTCATATTCATAGGTTTCCGTTTCCACCGCCAGGTTCATGCGCCGCAGCTGGTCGCTGCGGGTTTTGCCCGCCCAGAACACTTTCAAAATTCCCCCCTCGTTTGCCAGCGCCTGGGAGAATTGCCCCTGCGCCGCGCTGTGCATCAGGTAAATCGCTTTATAAATATTGGATTTTCCGGTGCCGTTGGGGCCGAACACGATGTTGAGCTGTTCCAGCTCAAGCGACATATCGCGAATTGAGCGGTAGTTCTGAATATGCAGATTTTTGATCATCGGGGTACTCCGCTGTGCATGCTTAACCTGTACAGAATTACAGTATTTTACGCTGAGCGCAAAAAAAAGACGACAGTGAGGGTGTCGTCTAAACGGGGTACAGCTTTGGGCCTCTGTGGGTCAATGGGCCTTCGCTTCTTTCTTATCAGGTAACGGCCAGACGCAGACCCAAATCATCAGGATAGGGATCAAAGTAGTTTTGCGTCATCAGATACCGGTCAGGGTATTCAGCCAGATAATGCTTAAGCAGCGTCAGCGGCGCGAGGATCGGCAGCAGTCCGTCCCGGTAATGCAGGATCACATCACGCAGTTCTCCGCGCTGGCGGCTGTTCAGCTGGTTACGGAAATAGCCCTGAATGTGCATCAGCACGTTAGTGTGATTCTTCCGCGAAGCGGGTTTTTTCAGGATATTCATCAGTTTGTCGCGATAGGCCACGAAAAACGCGTCCAGATCGTCCCACTCGTGCAGTGATGCCACGAACGGGCCAATTTCACGGTAGCCTGCCTGATGGTGCGCCAGAAGCTGAAGCTTATAGCGGCTGTGAAAGTCCAGCAGGGCACGGCGCGTCAGGCCATTTTTACGCATTACGTTCAGTTCGTGGAGGGCAAAAACGCGCTCAACAAAGTTTTCCCGCAGTACCGGATCGTGCAGGCGACCGTCTTCTTCGACGGGCAGCCAGGGGAAAGTTTCAAGGAGGGCGGCGGTGAACAGCCCGACACCCTCCTTGCGGCCCCGGTTGCCGTTTTCGTCGTACAGCCGCACGCGCTCCATGCCGCAGCTGGGGGATTTTGCACAGACGATAAACCCCGACAGATCGCCGATTTTCGGCAGATAATCTGCCGTAAATGCGGCCATCTTCTGCGTGACGTCATCGTGGGGCGCTTTGCTGAACCGCATTTCTGTCTCGCCGCCGGTGGTCATCACCAGGCGCAGCGCCGGACGAGGCGTGGGCAGGCCGATAGCCATTTCAGGGCATACCGGGCGGAAAGCGACCCACTGCGCCAGCTCATCCATCACAAAGCCCATACGCTTATGCCCGCCGTCAAAGCGAACGGCGGAACCGGTCAAACATCCGCTAATACCCAGCACAGGTTTTGTTGTCATGGTGTGCACCTCCCGATCTCATATCTAAAAGTTACACAACAATGCGAGTTTGTCCAAGTATTGGCGGGATTATTTTTTAATCGTCTTTAAAATCAAGAGCAATCAGCTGCCCTTGTAGGTTGAGTAACCGTACTGGCTGAGCAGAAGCGGGATGTGCAGTTTTTCATTGGTGCGGGTGACGGTGAACAGCACCGGCACTTCCGGGAAGAAGGAGTCCAGCTTTTTGCCGTGGAAGTAATCTGCGGTTTTGAAGGTCACTTTATAGACGCCTGGCGCCATATCCTGATCCTGCGGATAGAGCGATTTAATACGCCCGTCGTGGTCGGTTTTACCGCTGGCAATCGGGGTCCACTTGTCCTGCTCCTGCTTTTCCAGCGTGACGGCCACATCCGCTGGCGGCATACCGGTTTGCTGGTCCAGAACGTGGACGCTCAGGGTGCCTGCCGGGGCGCTGAATGCGGCAGGGGCGAAAGCCATTGTAGCCAGCATCATCAGAGGGAGTGTCTTTTTCATCGTGTTTTCCTGTTGAGTTGTCGGTGACAGGAAAACGTTAGCACTCGCTGCGCGAAAAAATATTCAACTTTTCGTGAAGTTTGCCACAGCAGAAAATAATCAGAGGATAATTACCTCAAGGGAAACCTGCTGCTGCCACTGCGCAACCTGCTTTTTCCGCGCGGCGGTAAGTTTACCGCTGGTAACCAGCAGCCATTTGCGATCCGGAAAAATTTCCGGGGCCAGCGCGGCAGGGGGAACCGGCAGTATGTCGATGCGGTGGCCCTGGCCGGTGCGCGTCAGGGCTTCAAGCCAGATCTCACACGGGTCGTTCAGATGCCAGCCGCTGATGAGGATGTTATCGCCCGGCGCTTTTTTATCGCCCTCAAGGCAAAACGAGGTGTAGGCGATGAGGATGCCGTCGAGGATCTCACGCAGCGTCATAGCGGCGGCGACGTTGGCCGATATCTGGCTGCGCAACGGACGCAGCACGTTAGTGACCAGCTCTGGCCTTGGGTATTCGCGTCCGGCGTCGTAAATCATCTGACGCAGGGATTCAATTTTCCCCTCCTGCAACTTTTGCAGCATGGCCTGTTGCAGGGTTTGCCAGTTATTGGCGCGGCGCGGCACAGGGCGTTCCAGCAGTGATTTTACCTGGCCGATGGGTACGCCTTTTTTAACCCAGTCGAGGATTTTCAGCGCCTGCTGAACGTCCTCATCGCTGTACAGGCGGTGACCGCCGTCCGTACGCTCGGGTTTGAGTAATCCATAGCGTCGCTGCCACGCCCGCAGCGTGGTGGCGGTGATGCCGCTGAGTCTGGCGAATTCGCCGATGGAGTAAGCCATGTCTGCATCCGAAGAGAAGGAGTAGTCTCAATATACTACGAATATTCCCCGACGGGATGAAGCGCCGCACGGGTGCGCTACACTTAACGTCCAACCGCGTAAATGAAAGGAGTTCTCATGAGGCTATGGCCTGTCGTTACCGGTGTCGCCATTGCGCTGACGCTGGTTGCTTGTAAATCTCCCACGCCGCCGAAAGGCGTGCAGCCCATTACCGGCTTTGATGCCAGCCGCTATCTCGGCAAATGGTATGAAGTCGCCCGACTGGAAAATCGCTTCGAGCGCGGTCTGGAACAGGTGACCGCGACGTACGGCAAGCGCAGCGATGGCGGTATCAGCGTGCTGAATCGTGGCTATGATCCGGTGAAGAACAAGTGGAATGAGAGCGAAGGAAAGGCGTACTTTACCGGCGAACCGACTACGGCTGCGCTGAAGGTATCGTTCTTCGGCCCGTTCTACGGCGGCTATAACGTGATCAAGCTGGACGATAAGTACCAGTACGCGCTGGTCAGCGGCCCGAACCGCGACTACCTGTGGATTTTATCGCGCACCCCGACCATTCCGGATGCGGTAAAACAGGACTACCTGAATACCGCACGCGATCTGGGATTCCGGGTCGATCAGCTGGTGTGGGTTAAACACTGACCTACTGATACGAAAACGTAATGCTCGCCAGGGCGTTAGCCGAGCCGGGGACCAGCTCTCCGGTTCGGACGTACTGCGCCTGGAACGGCAGCGACAGCGTTTGTGCTGCGCTGGTGGTCTGGATGAAAAACTGTCCCGTCGTGCCTGCGGCCGAGCTGTCTGGCCCCATCATCAGCGGCCCGGTACCGTTATAGAAAAACTGCACGCCAATGCCGGAGGCTGTGGAGTCCCCGGTCAGCGTCACGACCGACGAGGTATTTGACGGCGTGGTCTGATCGGTCATTACTGCGTTAACCGCCACGTTCTCATCGCAGGTCAGGCTGACGTTAAACGCCTCCGATGGCGAGGTACTGCCTACGCTGGGTAGCGTGTGAACATCAATGGTGCCCAGGTCGACGTTGGCGCTTTTCGTGCCTACCGTGCAGCCGCTTGCCGTCACCGTGATGGTGGTCGGGTTGATGATCACCTGCGCGGTTTTCACTTCGTTGTTATAGGCCGTCAGGATCGCCGCATTAATGGTGGGGGTCTGGTATACGCCGGATTTCAGCGGAACGCCGGTCTTGATAAACGTCACTTTTGCCGACCAGCCCAGTGTGGAGGCGTAACCGTTAGTCCCGTCGGCCGGATAACTCTGCGTAATGCCCGTCTGCATCGGGACATAGGTGGTGCCGTTATAATCTTTAAGCCCAAGAATGAAGCCGATGCCGGGCACGCCCGTTTCAAATACCATGTAATTTGCGCCATCAAGAATAACCGTGATGCCGGTGGCCGTTACGCTGCTGCTCGGCTCCAGCGTCCCTTTGGAGCAGGTAAATACCAGGCCGCACCAGAACACTTCCGAGACGCGCGCAGTGGCGCTCCATTCAGAGCCGATCGTCTTTCCAGGCACGATGGAATCTGCCGGGCCGGACCAGGACATGGGCGTGGGTGAAAGTGTGATATCCGATGTCCAGGAGAGGGCAAGTGCCTGAGACGTCATGAAAAACAGGCCTAAAAACAGTAAACGCATTATTGATACTCCGTCGTCCAGGTCGCCACTGCCGAAACGTCTCCGGCATTGACCGGCGCACCCGTGGCGGCCAGTCGCGCATAGAAGGTCATTTTTACGCTGTCATCCCCCGCCGCGCCGTAAGCAGTGGTTTGGGTGTCCAGCGGGATAAGTACGCTGTCTTTATCCAGAATCTGCACCGCCACGCCGGTCGCGCCGCCGTCAGCGACTTTCAGAAGCTGCGGGTTTTCGTCATCCGGCGTACCGCTGAAGCGGATTTTCACGCCAGCAAAGGTAGGGCCGCACGCTTCAAGGGTGAGCGTGAAGGGCGTTTTGATATTGCTGACTGCCCCCGCCTCGCTAAATTGCTTTACGCCGAGGGTGCCCAGCGGCACGTTTTGCTCCTTCGAATCTTCCGAGACAATACAGGTATTGCCGATCACGTTGCCGGTAACGGAAACCAGCACGTCATAGCCGCGTACGGGGACGGTGATGAACATCAGCAGGATCAGGGGGAGAAACCGGACGGTTACTGACATATGACCTCCTGGGAATACAGCCCGGTGCGGGCCTGATAATTTTTCGGGTTCAACGCATAGCGGATCGTGCAGCGCTGGGCGCTGTCGCGTCCCCATACGGCATGCAATGTTCCCTTCGCTGACAGGCCGGTCAGATACACGCTGCCGCCATCGCCGACGATACCGCTGGCGTTGTCATCCTCTGACGAGACCAGCGTGCCGAAGGGGAGCACGTCTTTAGCGTGACGCACGATAAACATCGCTTTTGCCCCCTGACGCGTGGTGAGGGTGGCGCGAACCAGTGCCCCGTCGGTGGGGACTTTATTGGCGATGGCGTTCTCAAGCTCCACGTCATTGCCCACGGTGGTGACATCCAGCGCAACCTGATTAACGCGATACGGCGTGGCGTACGGGATCACCGCATAGCCCCGGCTGTCGGTTTTGATGCCCTTGTGGTTGAGCACGGCGACATGGCTGGCGCCCGGGGCTTTCACCAGGATATTGGTGTTACCGAGCGGCTGGCTCAGCGTCAGGCCATCCTCATGCAGCACCGCGCCGCCGCTCATCCCGTAGCTGAGGTTGCGGGAGTCACCGGCGTAGCTGTAGCCCAGGTTATAGTCTCCCCACGCGCCCTCGTATTGCAGCGCGGCATCGCCGCCGTAGTGCTGCTGCGCGCTGTAGCGCTGGTTGACGCTATAGAAAAGATTCTCCTGTCCCGGCAGATAACCACTGACACCGGTACTGGCGGTGGTGCCAGCGGGATCCGCATGGGTAGCGGTAAAACGGAGACGGGTCGACAGCGCCGGGTTACCCAGCGGCACCGACAGGGACAACGCAAGGATATTGTCTTTCTTGTTGTCGTACAGGCTAGAGCTACGCTGGGCGCTGATGCCAAGCGACAGATTACGAAACGTTGCGTTCCACGCGAACTGCAAACTTTGCGTGGTTTTTGACGTATTCCAGTAGGTTTGTTGATCCCAGGACAGAGACAGCGCGCCGTATTCGCCCATCGGCTGCGACAACAGCAGCTGATTTTTTGCCTTACGCGACATATGCAGGTTGTAAACCGTGTCGTAGCGGGTGGTGACGGTGCCATCGTCTTCTACGGTCTGTTCTGGCGCTCCGCCCGCCATGCCTTTGTAAGTGGTATCGCTGAGGGTATAAAACCCTGCCGTTGAGTAACGCAGCGAGAAGAAATTGACCCGCGTACCGATATCGTTCAGCAGCTTGCTGTACCGCAGGCGCACCGAATCCCCGGTGTAGTGCTGATTATCAGCCAGCTGGCTGCGGGCATGGGTGAGGTCGAGGGAGTAGGCGCCAAAGCGGCCGAGATTCTGCCCGATACCTAAGGCCAGGCCGTTGTAGCGATCGGAAAACTGCGCCCCGCCATAAAACGTGAGACCGTATCGCCAGCCCAGGAACAGCTCGCCCTGCGCGAAGGAGGGCGAGATCTGATTGCCCGCAGGGCGGTATTTCCCGGCCCCCAGAGCATATTTCACCTGACCGTTACGCACCAGATTCGGCACGCTGGCAAAGGGCAGGGTGTATTGCGTCTGGCTGCCGTCGCTCTCCTGAATGGTGACCGCGAGATCGCCGCCGGAAGAGGTTGGATAGAGATCTTTCAGCACAAACGCCCCCGGCGGAACCGAGGTTTGATAGATAACGTTACCGTTCTGGCGAACCGTCACCGTGGCATTGCTGCGCGCGATGCCGCGCACTTCAGGCGCGTAACCGCTCAGGCTGGCGGGCAACATATTGTCATCGGTCTTCAGGGCAATCCCACGCAGGCCAACGGCGTCAAACACCTGCGATGAGGTGAACGTTTCACCGGCATAAACCTGGGCACGCAGGGCGCGGATATCCCGCTGTAGCCAGGTCTGGACGTGGGTGAGCTCGTTACTCTCTTTGGTCCACGTGGTGAAATCACGCAGCCGCCATGCGCCCAGGTTGGCGCCGCTGTTCAGGCTCACAAACAGCTGTTGTTCCCGCGTACGCGTCTCGCCCCGGTAGTCATTATTCGCGCCATTGACCACATAGTTCAGCCACGCGGCAGGGATGCCGGATTCCCAGCTCTCCGGGCTGACGTACCCGCGCGGCAGAGCGCGCATCGCGCTTTGCGGTACGGTGAAGTTGAGGGTAAGCGTCCTCTGGTCAAAATCAAACCGGGTATCGGCGAATGACTGGGTTAAAAAAATGCAGCGCTGCGCAGGCGACAGCTCACCCCCTTTCGCCTGACGGCTGTCGATGCCAAGTGCGGCGAATTGCGCAGGTGTAAGGCACGGCAGGGCTTCACCGGCGGTGTTTTCAGCGACGCGAAACGTGACGTTACCTGTGAACGCGAACTGGGTGTTGATATACACGTTAAGATTGTACTCGCCCGGCGGCAACGCGCTCCCGGCGTTGACCCAGGCGAGGTCGGCGCTGTTTGCCTGTTCGCCGTTAAGAAACGCAGGATTAAAGTGCAGCTCGCTTTCGGCAGCCACGGCTTGCCGAATCACCAGGGCGATCGCCGTGGCGCACAGGATTTTAATTTTCATGTGGTCACGCCTTACTGTTTTTATTATTGGGACAATGACGTGCGGGTGACGGGCGTCCAGGCCCCATAATCGTTAATCGTCTGGTAGTTCATGCTGCTCGCATGGCTGAAGGTGTCTGCCAGCGTCACGCTGGCTTTCGGCGGCACCATGACGGGCGACACCGGCCTGCCATCAATTTTCAGGTTAATGGTGGTGAGGTAATACGGCGTTGGGTTGGTCAGCGTGACCTTGCCCGCGCGGTAGGCGCCTGCAAGGTTTTTCCATGCCTCTCCTGCGCCTTCCCGAAGCGACTCAGGGCGATAAAAGACCTTGATGCGGTTGGCAGAGGCGAATTGCAGCGAATTGCCGGAACCGTTTTTAACCTGCTGTGGGATAGCTTTGACCGTCATCCAGTACAGCGTTTCGCGATCGGCTGGCAGTGCGTTGCCGCTGAACATGATTTTCACCGCGCTTTCGCTGGCGGGCTTCATGACGTACAGCGGCGGCGTGATGACGAAGTCGTTGGTACGGCTCCCTTTCTCGTCTTCCATCCATGACTGGATCAGGAACGTGGCATCAGGGTGGGTATTTCTTACCTGCATCATCGTCTGCGTCGTCGCGCCTGCGTAGACCAGCCGCGTTGCACCCAACCCCACGCCGCCTGCATACACGGCGGATGAACATAACGTGCCAGCCAGACAAATCCATGTGTTTACGCGCATTGTGCGTCTCCTGAAAGCTGAGTCAGACCCGGCCAGCAGACCGGGCCTGAAGATTACGAATAGGTCACGGTGTAGGTTGCGACCGCGCTGGCATCACCCGCCGTGGCGTTGCCCAGTGGGGAGTAATATTTCGCGCTGAAGTTCAGGGTGTTCGCCCCCGCACGCAGGGGGATCGCTGCTGCCGGCTCACCCAGCCTGACGACGTTGCCCTGTTCGTCATAAAGACGGATAGCGACATGCTGCGCCGAGCCCGCGCCGCCGTTTACTCCCGCGGCCAGGCTATTCACATCGGTACTGTCCGGCGTACCGGTGAAGGTGATAGCCACGGTCGTTGCGGCAATGGGGTTATCTTCCGTGGACGCGGAGGTATCGGCGATTTCGCAATCCTCCAGCGTGATGGAGAAGGCTTTTGCGGTACTGGCTTCACTGCCTGCGGCAGCCAGCGTGGCGGTACGCACTTCACCCATGTCGACGTCGATATTCGCGCTACCGGCGCTGATGGCACAGGCGGAGGTCACCACTTTACCGCTAAAGTTAACCGTGCCGCCGCTGGTGGTGGTGGCCAGTGCTGAGCCCTCTGGCAGCAGGGCGGCAATGCTTAATGCCAGCAGAGAATGGCAAGTAAGGCGTGCTTTCATTTCATGGTTCCTTGGTTTTTTTATTACGAGATTTGCTCTGAAAGCGGCAGGTCTAACTGGTTAAAAAGACCAGCAAATCTGTCTTATTCCTGAGCCCGAGTTTTCTTATCGCTGAGCTTTTTAAAGCGCTCACGCGGCGATAAGAAAGTTTCTCCAGTTCTGCGATGTAACGTATATCCAGTCCGTTCCTGAGTTCCTTTAATACCCTCCTTTCTCCAGGCGTCAGCGATAACGCCGCTGGCTGCTTTTGGGGCCGATAATGGCTATCGACCATTTTTGCTAGCTTTATCCGCCACTGATAAACCGTGTTCTGTAGCGAGATATAGGCATCAATATCTTCCCTGGCCCATAACAGGGAATGGGCAGAGGTTGAGTACAGGCAGATAATCACCTCTGGATGCGTGGCTTTGATGTTTTTTAAATATTTCAGTGAGCCATACCCTGTATGGTATTTCTCTGCGCCGGATATAAATAAGATATCGATACGAATCGATGACAGCGCCTTATCCAGTTCCTGATAACCTCCTTCGATGATAATGATGTGTAGGTCGTCGCGGATGCTGAGTAATAACGTTTTAATGCCGTTTCTTGCATAATGATCGCCGCCCATCAATGCAACAGTAATATGCTGTGTTATTTGGTTATTGTTCGTCATGTTATTCCTCGATTTATAATAGTAATCAGGCGAATTATTTATAAGGGTATCGCCAGTATTCTCGAAGCAATGACGTATTGCATAGTGTAGGCCTACTATACGTCGGCCAATAAAGAGGTAATCTGAATTAATCTAAAATTGTATTAATTACTGAGATCGAGACCGGTTACGACGCTTCCCTCTGATTGGTCTTATTCCGCTTCGCTTTCTGTAAATTATGATAGCCGCTATTTTTAATGAAAATTTAGCTTTGATAAATGTTTTGTAAGGAGTTTGTCATCTGGTGTCAGTGCGGGTGTGAAGTTGCTGACGGGGAATAACAATTTACGAATGTTATCATCGATAAAAACTGATAGAGAGGTGGGTAAAAAGCATACAAAAACCATGTAACTTATTGATATTGGTCAGGTTGAGAAAACTTAAGGCTTAAGGGGGCTGAATATTTCAGACACGTATGTCCGTGGCGTACAATGTTTTTTTATGTAGATATTTGTCAATGTCAAGAGGCGAGGGGTGCGCCAAAAGGAGAGGCTCTGATAAATGAGATGCTGCCGATAGTCAGATACTTCTGTGGAGCGGAAATTCACTTCACAAAACATCATAATGAGGATGATCGCGGATGAAGCGGCTCTGCAAGCCGCATTCTACAAGGGTTGAGTTCTTATGCAGGTTCAGTGAAGTTTAAGGGATGAAATATAAATTAAGATTTTTCGCCAATGGCGAAGATATACAGCATGCCGTTAATCAGTCACATTAATCCCGACGCGAATGTCATCACATACATGCGGTGACTCAGGTTCAACATCTGTTAACCGGAGAATTCATACTGCCCCTATGCATAAGCATTACATTATAAATAATATCGTCGAATTTCATCCTGCGGCCAGCACGTTACGTGATATCAACAATCCTGACCGTGTGGTTGTGTTAAATTCGCCAGCAGGCCGATGCCTGTTGTTATTAATCGACAGAGCGGGGTCGATTGTCACTCAGCAAGAGTTCCTTGATATTGTCTGGCAAAGCCGCGGCATGCTTGTCTCCTCCAATACCTATTACCAGAACATCTCCATTCTGCGCAAAGGGCTCAAAAAGATTGGTTTTGAAACTGACCCTATCGTTACCATTCCCCGTATTGGGCTGACGCTGGCAAGCGACACGCAAATAACCGTCAGAGAGCCTTCGCCTGTCGCGCCTCAACCCGCAGAGGGACAATGTGAGGAGGTGCCAGCGATCGAGGAGGTCTCTGCATCCTCCGAGCCAGCAGCGCCCGTTGCCAGGAAGCCCACGCGCTGGCTGGCTGTCGTCATGGGGCTATTGGTCATCCTGGCCGGGGCAGGCGTGACGGGATATATGAGCGCCAGGGAAAACCGTTTTGTTGAGGATTATCGTTTTGCGGCATCCGTCGGGGCCTGTCGCGTTTATCTTGCGAACGACATTCAGACTCACGCTGAACGCGCTTCCGCGCTGACCTATGTAGAACAATTCAAGGCTGAATGCGCGCAATATCCCTGGGTTTACATCAGCTGGTACGCCCTGCTTCCTCGTGCGTCGGTTATTCGCTGCGACCGGCCAATGAAAGAACCGAACCGCTGTATATCTGATTATTTCCTGAAGGATAGCTAGCATGACTCGTTTTCGGCAGATGCTGTATGTCATCGTGACGGGCCTCGTCACGTCAGGCGTGCTGACGGGCTATTACCTGTGGCACCGATCTTACGTTCAGCCTTTTTCATGCCAGGCTAATCTGGTACAGCACCATCCGGATGAGACGCTGACGGTCTGGCTGAATTACACCTTCGACGGGAAATTCGGCACCCTGAGCATGAATGGCCGGGCAAAGAGCGATCCGGGTAAAACCATCGACAGGAAAATTTCCTTTCGGGTGGAGAGAAAAGATCGCCTCTATTTGCTGACGTCAGAAAAAAATATGACGTTCCCGGACGATAATGTCGAAGACAGCTGGCTGGAAAAATATGAACCGCAATTTTTTGTCTATCCGGGCAAGAGTATTTATATGCGTATCAATGAACAACATAATGGTAACTATATCTTTACCTTAGGAACATTACCGACATATGTGTGTCGTGGTTCAAAAAAAGAATGATGTAAACGAGAAAAGCATTATATTTTCCTCCCGTCTCATTTATGCTTGATTTAAAATATCAGGATTATCTTAGAAATATAAAGTGCGACAGATCATGTTGCGATAATGTAATTAATTTTAAATTTGGCAAGTAAATGAAAAGTGTATTTGACTCCTCCGATGGGGGGAAATCAGTACCGGAAAAGTGTCTGCATATTGGGTTGATATTATGGCCCCGTTATTCACTTCTGGCGGTATCTGGATTGCTGGAAGCGCTGCGTTATGCAGCGAAAGCTCAGGATAAATTAGCATTTAAAATCAGCCTGATAAGTGAATTTCCTGATATCCCGATTATCAGCAATGCGGGGATTATCATGAGGCCGGATTCTCCCCATGGGCCGCCGGACAGTTTTAACTACCTTGCTGTTATCGGCGGTGAATTGCAGTATCTGGACTTAGGATATCAGGGGGATAAAGCGTATCTGGCACATGCCCACCATGCCGGGGTTCCGCTCATTGGCATTGGCACCGGCAGTTTTGTCCTCGCACAGGAAGGATTGCTGAATGAACGACGAGCGTCCATCCATCCTTTCCACCTTGATGCATTTCGGCAGGCTTTCCCGCTGGTTTATGCTGAGCAAGGGTATGATTTCATCGACGATGGTGATGTGCTGACCTGCCCGGGCGGTATTTCCACCCTGACGCTGGCAACTGAGCTTATCCGCGCCCATGCCGGGGATGATATCGCCAGCACCATCTGTCAGCGTTTGTCGCTCGTTCCGCATGAAATTGCCACCCCGCGTCCGGCTAATTTTGCGCTTATCCCTGACTCGCGGTTGCGCCGCGCCGTCATGCTGATTGAACAGTTCCTGACCCGGCCGCTCACTACCGCCGGGCTTGCGCGAGAAGTGGCATTGAGTGAACGCCAGCTCAACCGTCTGTTCCACGCAGAATTCGGCAAAACGGCCCGCGAATTTATCCGCAGCGCCAGACTGCGCTATGCTTGCTGGCTGCTGAAGAACTCGCAGCAAAGCGTGACGGATATTGCGCAGCGGATGGGATTCAGCGACTGCGCGCACTTTATTCGTCATTTTCAGACGGAGTATGGTTGTACGCCTGGGGTGTGGCGCACGTCGCAGAATTAATTTTCTGAGGTGGATGTAAAATGCGGCTTATATAGTTGCGCCATCAACTACAGATACAATCGCGCTAGAGATGAAACGCAACCTGCTTGCCAGTGGGTAGTTCCACGTTAATGCTAAGTTTTCCGCCCATCGCTTCGATGTAACGCTTAAGCGTAGCAATCTTCAGATCGTTTCCACGCTGCTCCAGCTGTGTTACCGCAGGTTGACTTACGCCCATAAGATCGGCGACATGTTTTTGCGAAAGCTGGAGCTCTTCACGCAGAAGTTGCAGACCGGTTTCGAGGAACATTTCCTCTGCCATCTCCTGAATGCGCTGTTGGCTTTCCGGTGAGCGTGACGCAATCACTTCATTTAAGGTTTTCACTTGGCTGCCTCCAGGCTTGTCAGATGAAGGGTGAATTCGGCATCTGCAATGCGAATCAGTTTTTCATAAAAGGTTTTGTCATTACGCTTATCGCCCGCGCAAAGCACAATGGCCTGACGTACAGGATCAAACGCGAAGAACGCACGAACCGGGCGACCTGCATATTGAATACGTAACTCTTTCATATTCTTATACTGTGAGCCCTTATCGGTATCCGCATAGGGACGAGGAAGACGCGGTCCATAATTCTGTAGATTTAACAGGTCTGCCAGTACCTTTTCCTGCAACCCATCTTCCTGTTCAAGCAACCATTGCTCGAATACCTTACTAAACAGTACCGTCCACATGCTTTCGTCCATGATAAGCTGTAGCTTATAAAAAGAATATAAGCTGTAGTTGATAAATGCAATGGCTGTCAGTGGCAGCCAGGGCGTGAGTGGCAGGAGTATGACAAAGAAGGGATATCAAACGGATGGTGCAAGTGAGAAACTGCGAGGCGCTTTCCAGCATTTCTTCGAAATAAACATGTAGGGGATCCAACAGGGAGATTCTTCAGGCACTTGTTATCCATAACAAAGCCATTTACCAGTTATTCCTGGAGCGCCTGATCTGCCCTAACCGAAAGCGAGGAAGCCGGAAAGGCAATAGTGAAATGTGTTGCGATTGTCCTTCTTGCTGAACCTGTAAGTAAGCCTTACAAGTTACTTTTTATTCAAGTTCACCCTCTTCATAAATTGCTTTGATATGCTGAGTTATGGCTTGCGGTGTGACCTGAAAAAGAGCCGCTCTGGCTGCTTGCGACAGCCAGAGTGTTTCATTTTTAAAGCGACATGTGATGCGAACCGTTCCATCATCACTGGCAAACATAACAAATTCGCCTGCCGGGGATTGGATTACGTCTTTATCTGCCATGTCGCCTCCACATCTAATGCACCAGGCAGGTAGTATGCCAGAAACAGCCGCTAAGCCAGGTGGTTTGTATTTGATTTTGCGAGGCGCTTTCCAGCATGTGGAATTTGGATCGCTGCAAGCGCGTCCTCTATCTCAATAAGCTTTGCTTTCGTCCGTTTATAATCGTCCTGCAAACGCTGCTCATGCTCGTTATACGCCACCAGAACGATGCATCCTTTCATGACCTTTACCGTGACCTGCTGCCCGGTATCAAACCCCGCCGCGCGCAGCCACTTGCCGGAAAGGATGATTTTTGGCGTAGATTTGTCGTAAACATTCGGGCGGTATCCCACAATTAACGAACGCTCGGTTCCGGATTGGTCGGTGTCTGGGGTAGAATGCGAATCAGCCATAATCAACTCCTTGATAGTTGGTGAGGTTAGATGCTCCGGTTGTGTTCCCGCACTTCGGAGCGTTGCTAATACAGGAGGATTAGGTGGCCTCCTATGCATGTCAGAGTAGATGGATAGGTGGCCTCATGTCAATCATATCGCGCGAAAAAAAACCAAAAGGCGGTGGGCAGTCTCCGCAGTTTAAAATGCGTATTGATCCGGCATTGAAGGAACAGCTGGATGCGGTAGCGGCTGAGGAAGGGGTGAGCCTCGCCAGCTGGTTGAAGGAACTGGCGAGGGAGGCGTTGCGTAATAAGGGAATAAAGCCTAACGGTTAAAATTTTTTTATTTAAAATCAGTCGTCGTTAAAACCAATTATATGAAAATCTGCGCCAGATGATTTTATCGCATTGTCTGAACTGACTAATAAAACATCCAACTGTCTTTTGATGTTATTATTTTGTGTTTTTGTATAATAACTTTTTGTTGTATGAGGTTGTATAACTATGACCCGAGTTTTTATTTTAGTCGGGTTTGAGTTCAATGATGAAAGTTTGGTAAGAAAGTCCGAAGATTGAATTAATTTATTCTCAAACCAACACATCTTGTACTGAGAGCTGGTAGTTCTTTCTGTAAGATCTTGGATGAGATTTTTACGGTTTGCATATCTCAAATTTTTGACTGCTTGACTTAAGACAATATCATGAGCGCCAACTGATACTCTTCTGCTGCTACTATTACTATTGGCTGCTTTAATATGAATCAATGATATGATCGTTTGATCATTATGATCGTCAATATGGATAAAGTCTGCTTTCTCACCAGCGCCATCGTCACAATAGAGCCATCCATTCGGTTTTTCGGTTGTGTTGAATTTATCAAACGTGTCCCAGCGGCTATTCCAGCGGTTTTTAACCCAACAAAATAGAGAATCTTGTTTTCCTATTTGTTTTAAATCGAGTTTTTCTGAGTTTAATGGTTTTTCTTTACAAATATCATACTTTTCAAAATCTGCCCAGATAAAACCATTATAAGTAACATCTTTGTAGTCAGTCTTAAAAGTCCAACTGTTTACTACTGCATGTCCTGATTCATACCAGCACTTAATTAAATCAGAATGTTTAAAAACTTTCGCATACTTATTAAGTAAATCTTTCTTTTGTGGGGCATGCTGCTGGCTAATAATTTCAAAACTAGTAATATAATCTTTTATTTTAAGCGCTACTTGAATATCACCGCAGTAGGAGTTTTCATAAAACACCTTTAGGGTAAATGATGCATTAAGCGTTAATGAAATTTCTATTCTATATTTATTTCTGATGTTCCTTAATAAATCTAATTTTTTAAGTGGCAATTCATAGGAAATGAAATCTGGGTCAATTATCGAAAAATCATAGGCATCAATTACATTTTTGAGATCATTTATTGGGCTAGCGAGAATACCTATAGGAGATAAATTGTTTTGATTATTGGAATTTAGCATGTCCAATATTTCTATGACGTTGTTTTCAAAAGTAACCCAATCTTTGCAAGGTCCCTTCCAGATAGATGACTTGAAAGGATTTAGACCAATGGTTTTATTATTATTTCCGATTTCTGTTCTTACAGCAGACATCATGTAAGATTGGTCTTCAAGTGGATCTAAAGACTCTGCTACGCTATTACCACCTAGTACTTTTGAATCAGCCTTAAATGTATTTTTTCCATGTATGCCTAAAAGCCAAAGCATCTTGATATTGTCTTCGTCAATAAACAAATGATTTAAATGCGATATTTCTACAGGATGTAGATTTGGCAATATGGTACTCTTAAAATATTCTCTTATCGAATCTTTCATTCCTTTTTCAGAAAAATAAAAAGCAACATAATTGCCTCGAGTAAAAGTCAGTGCAACATGATTTTCAATATCATGTATATCATTTTTTTTAGTCCAACTGGGTACTTTATTTATTGAGTAAGGAGAAATGAACACGGTGGATTCTTTAATGATTTCAGTAGTGGTTAAATATTTCTTTATTTCTCCTTCATTATGAATTTTTGTATCAATGATTTTCATGATGGATTCATGTAAAAATTTAGCTGTGTAATTTGATTTATTAAAACCAACTAGAATAGAGAAAAAAGGTGAAAGGTGTTCCTTTTGAATATCGTTCATAACGATCTCATTTATTTGTAGATAGAAATAAGATGATTGTATTTATTTTACAAATGAAAATGTGAAGTAGACCGCAAAATGAACAAAACGTAGGTAAATACTTGGAAATCTATGACATTTTTGGCGGAAGATCACAGGAGTCGAACCTGCCCGGGAACGCTGGCGTCCCCAACTGGATTTGAAGTCCAGCCACCTCACCGGAGATGACGATCTTCCGCGCCTCGATTGCTACATGGAGGCGGGGCGCATTATAGCTACTTTCAGGCATTTACCACATACCCCACACCACTTTTTTCACCTCTCTTTTGACCTGAATCCCCCTGTTTCAGCTAATTCTTAAGAAAATCCTCAGGTTAGCATTTCGTGCTCATCAACTTTTATCCCGATCACAAAAAACAAGAAACGTAATCTCTTAACCAGAAAACGCAATACCCGCTCCTGAAACAATGGTTTAAAACCAATGCAACCGGTCTCAGCGCCCCCTACAGCGTGAAGGATAAAAATATGAGCGAAGTATTGTCAGTAAAAGAGAAGATTGGCTACGGCATGGGAGACGCCGCCAGCCATATCATTTTTGATAACGTCATGCTTTACATGATGTTTTTCTACACCGATATTTTTGGTATTCCCGCCGGGTTTGTCGGCACCATGTTCCTGCTGGCGCGTGCGCTGGACGCAATCTCCGACCCCTGCATGGGGCTGATTGCCGACCGCACCCGCAGCCGCTGGGGTAAGTTCCGCCCGTGGATTTTGTTCGGCGCGATCCCGTTCGGCATCGTCTGCGTGCTGGCGTATACCACGCCGGACCTCAGCCTCAACGGTAAAATGGTTTACGCCGCCATCACCTACACCCTGCTGACCCTGCTCTATACCGTGGTCAACATCCCGTACTGCGCGCTGGGCGGCGTGATCACCAACGACCCGACGCAGCGTATCTCCCTCCAGTCCTGGCGCTTTGTGCTGGCGACGGCGGGCGGCATGCTCTCTACGGTGCTGATGATGCCGCTGGTGAACCTGATTGGCGGCGACGATAAGGCATTCGGCTTCCAGGGCGGGATCGCCGTGCTGTCGGTGGTCGCGTTCCTGATGCTGGCGTTCTGCTTCTTCACCACCAAAGAGCGCATCCAGGTGCCGCCGAGCACCACCTCCATGCGTGAAGATCTGCGTGATATCTGGCAAAACGACCAGTGGCGCATCGTCGGCGTGCTGACCATCCTCAACATCCTCGCCGTCTGCGTGCGCGGCGGCGCGATGATGTATTACTGCACCTGGATCATGGGCTCGCCGGAGGTGTTCGTCGCCTTCCTGACGACCTACTGCGTCGGCAACCTGATTGGCTCCGCGCTGGCGAAACCGCTCACCGACTGGAAGTGCAAGGTCAGCATCTTCTGGTGGACCAACGCCGCGCTGGCGGTGGTCAGCGTGGCGATGTTCTTCGTGCCGATGCATGCCACCGTGCTGATGTTCGGCTTCATCTTCGTTATCGGCGTGCTGCACCAGCTGGTGACGCCGATTCAGTGGGTAATGATGTCCGATACCGTCGACTACGGCGAATGGACCAACGGCAAACGTCTGACCGGCATCAGCTTCGCGGGCACGCTGTTTGTGCTGAAGCTCGGCCTGGCGCTGGGCGGGGCGATGATCGGCTGGATGCTGGCAGGCGGCGGCTACAACGCGGCGGCCAAAACCCAGAACAGCGCGACCATCAGCATCATTATCGGTCTATTTACCCTGGCACCGGCGATCTGCTACGTGCTGAGCGCCATTATCGCCAAACGCTACTACACGCTGAAAACCCCCTTCCTGACCAAAATCCTGCGCGAGCTGGCGCAGGGCGCGCGCCGCAATCAGCAGGAGTTTGAAAACCTGCCGGTCAGCAAAGAATTGCAGAACTAAGAGGACGTATGCATGAAAATCAGTGATGGAAACTGGCTTATTCAACCGGGCCTTAACGTGACGTATCCGGTCCAGGTGTTCGACGTGGAGCAGCAGGGCAATGACCTGGTGGTGTACGTCGCGCCGCGTGACGTGCGCGAACGCACCTGGCAGCTGGACACGTTGATGTTCACGGTGCGCCTGTTTGCCCCGCAGGAGGGGATTGTCGGGGTGCGCATCGAACACTTCCAGGGTGCGCTGAACAACGGCCCGCACTATCCGCTGAACGTTCTGAAGGATGTAAAAGTTGAGATTGAAAACAACGCCGAATTTGCCGAGCTGAAAAGCGGCAGCGTCAGCGTGCGCGTCGCCAAAGGCGAGTTCTGGGCGCTGGATTTCCTGCGCAACGGCCAGCGCATTACCGGCAGCCAGCTGAAAAACAACGGCTACGTGCAGGATACCAACACCGATCGCAACTATGTGTTTGAACGTCTGGATCTGGGCGTGGGGGAAACGGTCTACGGCCTGGGCGAGCGCTTTACCGCGCTGGTGCGCAACGGCCAGACGGTCGAAACCTGGAACCGCGACGGGGGCACCAGCACCGAGCAGTCCTACAAAAACATCCCGTTCTACCTGACCAACCGCGGCTACGGCGTGCTGGTGAATCACCCCGAGAACGTCTCGTTTGAAGTCGGCTCCGAAAAAGTCTCCAAAGTGCAGTTCAGCGTGGAAGGGGAGTATCTGGAGTACTTCGTGATCGACGGCCCGACGCCAAAAGAGGTATTAAACCGCTATACGCAGTTCACCGGCCGTCCGGCGCTGCCGCCTGCGTGGTCGTTCGGCCTGTGGCTGACCACCTCCTTCACCACTAACTACGACGAAGCGACGGTCAATAGCTTTATCGACGGCATGGCCGAGCGCGACCTGCCGCTGCACGTGTTCCACTTCGACTGCTTCTGGATGAAAGCCTTCCAGTGGTGCGATTTTGAGTGGGACCCGGTGACCTTCCCCGACCCGGAAGGGATGATCCGCCGCCTGAAAGAGAAAGGGCTGAAGGTCTGCGTGTGGATCAACCCGTACATCGGCCAGAAATCGCCGATCTTCCGTGAGCTGAAAGAGAAGGGCTACCTGCTCAAGCGCCCGGACGGCTCCCTGTGGCAGTGGGACAAATGGCAGCCGGGGCTGGCGATCTACGACTTCACCAACCCGGACGCGTGCCTGTGGTACGCCGACAAGCTGAAAGGCCTGGTGGAGATCGGCGTCGACTGCTTCAAGACCGACTTCGGCGAGCGTATCCCGACGGACGTCCAGTGGTTTGACGGTTCCGATCCGCAGAAGATGCACAACCATTACGCCTACATCTACAACGAACTGGTGTGGAACGTGCTGAAAGAGACGGTGGGAGAAGAAGAGGCGGTGCTGTTTGCCCGTTCTGCCTCCGTGGGTGCGCAACAGTTCCCGGTGCATTGGGGCGGCGACTGCTACGCCAACTATGAATCGATGGCGGAAAGCCTGCGCGGCGGGCTGTCGATTGGCCTGTCCGGCTTCGGATTCTGGAGCCACGATATCGGCGGGTTCGAAAACACCGCTCCGGCACACGTCTACAAACGCTGGTGCGCTTTCGGGCTGTTCTCCAGCCACAGCCGCCTGCACGGCAGCAAATCCTACCGCGTGCCGTGGGCGTACGATGATGAGTCCTGCGACGTGGTGCGCCACTTCACCCAGCTGAAATGCCAGCTGATGCCGTACCTGTATCGTCAGGCTGCGCTGGCCCGCGAGTTCGGCACGCCGATGCTGCGGGCGATGATGCTGGAGTTCCCGGACGACCCGGCGTGCGATTACCTTGACCGCCAGTACATGCTGGGGGATTCAATGATGGTGGCGCCGGTGTTCTCCGAGGCGGGCGACGTGCAGTTCTGGCTGCCGGAAGGGCGCTGGACGCACCTGTGGCACAACGATGTAATCGAGGGCAGCCGCTGGCATAAGCAGCAGCACGATTTCCAGAGCCTGCCGGTCTATGTGCGCGACAACACGCTGCTGGCGCTCGGCAATAATAACCAGAAGCCGGACTATGCGTGGCACGAGGGGACAGCCTTCCAGCTCTTCAACCTGAGCGATGGCGCAACGGCGGTAAGCGAAGTGCCTGCGGCGGACGGTTCTGTGGTGTTTACGCTGAAGGCGTCACGTCAGGGCGACGTCGTGACCTTTACCGGCGCGGGAGATGCGCAAAACTGGTCGGTGTGCTTGCGCAACGTGCAAAAGGTTGGCGGCGTGAAAGGCGGTTCACATGCGGGCAGCGAGTGGGGTGTGGTGGTGAAAGCCGAGGGGGATGAGGTGGTGATCCACCTCTGAGCTGGAAAAATGCCCGGTGGCGCTTTGCTTACCGGGCCTACGGTAATTATGCGGTCTGATGTCCTCACCCACGGGGAGAGGGAACCAAAACCTCGTAGGCCGGGTAAGGCGAAGCCGCCACCCGGCTTTTTACTGTGCCGGAGCCACCGCCGACACCATCCCGCGGGTCATGGTCTGTTGCACCTGCTGTTTATCCATATTCACCGCGCTAAGCTTCCCGTTCACCGTCGGCTTCAGCGGCGCATTCGCCTGCACGCTGCCGCTGGCGGTGAGCTGAATATTGCCGTCGCCCGCAATCGGCAGCGCTGGCCAGCCCCACTGCTGCAAAACGTTGAGTGGTACACCGCGCCCGTTCAGGCTCACGGTGGTTTGTCGCTGTGGCAGCTGTGACACGGTGGCGGTCGCTTCCAGGATCCCTTTCTCGGTAAAGGCGCTCAGGTCGGTAATGTTTACCGTTGCGGCGTTGGCATTCAGCGCCAGCGACGGGCGTCGCACGTCGACGCGGTTAAAGGTTGCTGCCGCCCCGTTCAGGGTTGCGTTACCGCCCCACACGCCCCACTTATGGTCTTGCGCCAGACGCAGATTAGCGCCATAACCGTCGAGGGAGGTGATCTGCCATGGGAACGCCGGATCGATGTCGATCACCAGGTTGCGGCTCAGGCCGAATTTTTTCAGCGTCACGCTGTTCAGCCATGCCGGGAGCGGATCCATCCACAGCGTTTTCCAGTTTTCCGGAAGCGTATATTCCAGCCCGGCAATGGCAACGTCGTCCAGCACCAGCGCGTTCCCGTCGCGCAGCCAGTTGCCGGAGGTGCGCACCATGCCCCCTTCCCAGCGGGAAGTGAACTGACGCAGCGCAATGCCCTGTGGGGAGAATTCCGCGTTCAGGATAGGGTCAAAAAGATGCAGCGAGCCGTAGATAAATTCGCTGGCGTTCATGGATAACCGTCCCTCCTGGCTTTGCCAGTCTCCTTTACTCAGGGTGAGGTTACGCAGGCTAAGATCAAGGTCGGTTACCGCCCAGTCTGGCCCCTGTAGACGGGCATCGGTCACTTCCAGCCGCCCAATCTGTAACGAAGGCAGGGTGGAGAGAGGGGCGAAGAAATCCAGCAGCGATTTGTCGCTTTGCAGGCGTATCTCATTCAGACGCAGGGTGTCGATAACCCAGCCACCGTCGGCATTACGCTGAGCCGACCCCGTAAGCGAGCCGCGCGCCATATCGGCACCGATGGTATTGAGCACCACCTCTTTGCCGTTGAGTTGTCCCTGAATCAGCACGTTGTTGGCCGGTATGCCGTTGAGCGTGAGCGACCCGGCGCTCATCTGGATTTGCGCATTTTTCCCCAGTACGTTCCCCGCCTCGGGCTGCCACGGGCTGACGCCACCGGTCACCTTTTGCGCACTGAGATCCCACTCCGTATTCGGGCTGTTAAAGGCCATGTTATTCAGTTGCAGACGATCGGCCTGGAACGGCAGCGGCGCCGTCTGTGGAGATAAATTCAGCGTGCCATCGAACAGGGTGATGGCGTCCATATGCAGCAGGTCGGTGATCTGGCGGCTGCTTAAGCCAATATCCACTTTTTTAGCGACCAGCGTGGCCGGTTTGCCATCTCGTCCGAAGGTAACGTTTTCCAGAAGAATGTGAGAAGGGGATGAAAAGCGGTGATCCATCAGGTCAAAGTTGAGCTCGTAATCGGTATTCACCGTGATCCAGCTACTGACCTGCGATGCGCCCCAGCGGGTCTGGAGCAGAAAATAAAAGGCGAGCACTACAATGAGCAGGGCTACCAGAAGATAGATAAGCAGCTTTCCAATAAATTTCATGGTCTTCCTTCCCGCGAAACGCACATAAGGGTGTTATGCACGATTTATGCGCAATGCTCAAGGCGGGAATGGTGTAAAGAGATGTCACGGCAGGCATTGACAGCCTGCCGTGTGGGGATCAGTTCTTTTCAGGCGGGAAAATGAGATTCAGCACGATAGCGGTAATACCGCCCGCGGCGATGCCGGAAGAGAGCAGGTTTTTCACCCAGTCCGGGGCAAACTGCAAAATCAACGGCTGCTGGGAGACGCCAAGTCCTACGGCGAGAGACAGCGCAATAATCATGATTGCGCGGCGGTTCAGCGGCTCGCGGGAGACGATACGCACGCCGGAGGCCGCGATGGTACCGAACATGACCAGCGTCGCGCCGCCCAGGACCGGCTCAGGGATGTGCTGCACAAACCCGCTTACCGCCGGGAACAGGCCGAGGACCACCAGCATCAGCGCCACCACGAAGCCCACGTAGCGGCTGGCCACGCCGGTCAACTGGATCACGCCATTGTTCTGGCCGAAGCAGGAGTTCGGGAATGTGTTGAACACCGCCGAGACAAACGAGTTCAGTCCGTTCGCCAGCACGCCGCCTTTCAGACGTTTCATGTACAGCGGGCCGGAGACCGGCTGCTCGGACACGTCGGAGGTGGCAGTGATATCGCCAATGGTTTCCAGCGAGGTGATCATAAAGACCAGCATCAGCGGCAGGAGAAGACTCCAGTCAATGCCCAGGCCGTAGTAGAGCGGCGTTGGCACGGTAATCAACGCGCTGTTGGTTGGGGTGGTGTTTTCCGGCAGCATGCCCAGCGCCCACGCCAGCAGGTAACCGGCCGCCATGGCGATCACCAGCGAAGCCACGCGCAGGTACGGGTTACGCTGGCGGTTAAGCAGAATAATGATCGCCAGCACCACGCCTGCCAGCAGCAGGTTTTTCGGCGCGCCGAAGGTATGGTCGCTCATTGCCGCGTAGCCGCCCCCGATGGAGGTCAGACCCACCTGAATCAGCGACAGGCCGATAATCATCACCACCACGCCGGAGACCAGCGGGGTGATCACCCGGCGCGCAAGGTGCAGAACGCGGGAGATTATCATCTCTGTGCAGCTTGCCAGCATCAGGGTGCCGAATAGCGCCGCCATCATCGTCGGGACATCTGCGCCGCCGGTTTTCAGTGCCGTACCGCCCATGATCAGCGGCGCCACAAAGTTAAAGCTGGTGCCCTGAATCGACAGCAACCCCGAACCCACCGGACCCCAGGCTTTAATTTGAATGATGGAGGCTACACCGGAAGCGAACAGAGACATACTGATGATGTGTTGCGTATCCTGCGCCGGTAACCCCAGCGCCTGACAAATCAGCAGAGCCGGCGTGATGACCGCAACGAACATCGCCAGCAGATGCTGGCAGGCGGCAAACAGGGTTTGAGGCAGCGGGGGACGATCTTCAAGGCGGTAAATCAGTTCACTGTTTTGCTTCTGCGCAATCGGTTGCGCATCAGCAGACTCCAGAGTGTTAACAGACATCGGCGGCAATCCCACGGTGGAAAAGCGGGCATTTTAGCTGACCACCTGGTAAAAGCAAACGATTGCCGGCAAAAAAAAGAGAGAAAATCTGCCGGTGTGAGCAGGTTTTCTACAACGAACAGGAAAAAAAAATTACACTTTTCGCGCCGGCGGCTCATGACGAGCATCACCCGGCCCAGGATAACGCCGCGTGTGTATGGAACACGCGCATAACAGGAGCCTTTTATGATTCATCTCGATACGTTGTCGACCCTTGTTGCCGCAACGCTGGTTCTTCTGCTTGGTCGCAAGCTGGTACACAGTGTTTCCTTTCTGAAAAAGTACACCATTCCTGAACCTGTCGCCGGTGGATTGCTGGTGGCGCTTGCCCTGCTGGTGCTGAAAAAAAGCATGGGCTGGGAAATTGATTTTGATATGTCCCTGAAAGATCCGTTGATGCTGGCCTTCTTTGCCACTATCGGCCTGAACGCTAACCTCGCAAGCCTGCGTTCAGGCGGCAAGGTGCTGGGCGTGTTTCTGATTGTTGTGGTGGGCCTGCTGCTGATGCAAAACGCCATCGGCATCGGTATGGCGTCGCTGCTGGGGTTGGATCCGCTGATGGGTCTGCTGGCGGGGTCGATTACCCTGTCAGGTGGTCACGGAACGGGCGCGGCGTGGAGCAAGCTGTTCATCGAACGCTATGGCTTTGAAAACGCAACGGAAGTGGCTATGGCCTGCGCGACCTTTGGCCTGGTGCTTGGCGGGCTGATTGGCGGCCCGGTGGCGCGCTATCTGGTGAAACATTCCACTACGCCGGAAGGCAGACCAGACGATGAAATGGTGCCGACCGCGTTCGAAAAACCGGACGTTGGTCGCAGCATCACCTCGCTGGTGATGATTGAAACCATCGCCATGATTGCCATCTGCCTCACCGTGGGCAAAATCGTTGCGCAATGGCTGGCGGGAACGGCTTTCGAACTGCCAACCTTTGTCTGCGTGCTGTTTATCGGGGTGATCCTGAGCAACGGTCTGGCGCAGATGGGCTTCTACCGCGTCTTCGAACGCGCGGTGTCCGTGCTGGGGAACGTCAGCCTGTCGCTGTTCCTGGCGATGGCGCTGATGAGCCTCAAGCTGTGGGAACTGGCCTCGCTGGCGCTGCCGATGGTGGCGATCCTGGCGGTACAGGCCGTGTTTATGGCGCTGTATGCCATCTTTGTTACCTGGCGCATGATGGGCAAAAACTATGATGCGGCGGTACTGGCTGCGGGTCACTGTGGATTTGGTCTGGGAGCGACACCAACGGCCATCGCGAATATGCAGGCGATCACCGAACGGTTCGGCCCGTCGCACATGGCGTTTCTGGTGGTGCCGATGGTGGGCGCATTCTTCATTGATATCGTCAACGCGCTGGTCATTAAGCTCTACCTGATGCTGCCGATGTTTGGCTGACCGTCAGGCGTTGGAATACCGCTCGGTTTCCGGCATCCAGCGTTCAATTAACGCTGCCGCCTGTTCGGGGTAGCGTTCATGAATATGACGCGCAAGGCGTTGTACTTCGGGGATCATGGCCTGATCGCGCAGCAAATCCGCCACTTTAAATTCGGCGTTACCCGTCTGACGTGTGCCCAGCAGTTCACCCGGGCCGCGGATCTCCAGATCTTTTTGCGCAATGACGAAGCCGTCATTGCTGTCGCGTAATACCTGCAAACGCATCTGCGCGGTTTTCGACAGCGGGGCTTTGTAGAGCAGCACGCAGTGAGAGGCGATCGCGCCACGGCCCACGCGGCCTCGTAGCTGGTGGAGCTGCGCCAGGCCCAGACGCTCCGGGTTCTCAATAATCATCAGGCTGGAGTTCGGCACATCCACGCCCACTTCGATAACCGTGGTCGCAACGAGTAAGTGCAGCTCGCCCTGTTTGAACGACTGCATCACCGCCTGCTTCTCGGCAGGCTTCATGCGCCCGTGAACCAGACCGACGTTCAGCTCTGGCAGGGCGAGCTTTAACTCTTCCCATGTGGCTTCGGCAGCCTGCGCTTCCAGCAGCTCAGACTCTTCAATCAGGGTGCAGACCCAGTACGCCTGACGCCCTTCCTGCGTACAGGCGTTGCGCACGCGGTCAATGATGTCGCTGCGCCGCGTGTCCGGTATGGCAACCGTGGTCACCGGCGTTCGGCCCGGCGGCAACTCGTCGATGGTGGAGGTATCCAGATCGGCATAGGCCGTCATCGCCAGGGTGCGCGGAATCGGCGTGGCGGTCATGATCAGCTGATGCGGGTGGAAGCCCTGTTGCAGACCTTTCTCCCACAGCGCCAGACGCTGATGAACACCAAAGCGGTGCTGTTCGTCGATAATGACCAGCGCCAGGCCGTTAAACTGCACCTGTTCCTGGAAAATGGCGTGCGTGCCGACAATCATCTGCACCTGCCCGCTGGCAATAGCTTCCTGCTGCGCAAGACGTGCTTTGCCCTTCTGCTTCCCGGCCAGCCAGCCCACTTCGATCCCCAGTGGGGCGAACCAGTTACGGAAATTGTTGGCGTGCTGCTCGGCCAGCAGTTCTGTCGGTGCCATCAGCGCCACCTGCTTGCCGTGGGCGATAGCGCGTAAAGCGGCCAATGCGGCAACCAGCGTTTTCCCGGAACCCACGTCGCCCTGCACCAGGCGCATCATCGGCACATTCAGCGCCATATCGCGTTCGATCTCGGCGGTGACCCGCGCCTGGGCGCCAGTGGGTTTAAACGGCAGTGTGGCCAGCAGCTTATCTTTGAGCTCATCATGCGGGCTTAATGGCTGCGCGTGGAAACGCTGCGCACCTGCGCGCAGGGCCAGCATGCTCAGGTTGTGAGCCAGTAATTCCTCAAGGATAAGACGCCGTTGGGCGGGATGTTTACCGCTTTCTAAATCAACAAGCTGAAGCGTTGGCGGTGGACGGTGCAGGGTGCGCAACGCCTCCGGCAGGCTCATCATGCCCTGCGCCAGCTCCGGCGGCAGCAGCTCGTTAATGGCGCAGGTATCGAGCAGCTCCAGCGCCTGGTCGGTGAGCTTGCGCAGCGTGGCCTGCTTAATGCCTTCGGTGGTTGGATAGACCGGCGTGAGCGTCTCCTGTAGCTCAGGTGAGCTGAGATCGCCCTGCACGCGGTATTCCGGGTGGATCATCTCCGCGCCGTATTTGCCCCGTTTGGCTTCACCGTACGCAAGTACGCGTCGTCCAGTGGCAAGGCTGTTTTTCATCGCCGCATTGAAGTTGAAAAAGCGCATGGTGAGAATGCCGGTGCCGTCGCTGATCTGGCAGGTCATCATCCTGCGTCCGCCAAAGGTGATGTTGCAGTTCAGCACTTCCCCTTCAACGGTGGCGTAAATAGCGGGCAGCAGATCGCCAATTTTATAAAGCTGAGTACGGTCTTCGTAACGCAGGGGGAGGTGGAGCAGGAGATCCTGCACGGTGTGCAGGCCAATCTTCGCCAGTTTACTGCTTTGTGCCGCGCCCACGCCCGTCAGGCTGTTGAGCGGTATGGCGTCCAGCAGGCGGCCTTTCATGATTTACCCTGCGTACTGCATGGTGGACCACCACTCGGCATCGGCTTCAATTTCGCCCTGCGCGTTGACGTGGGGGTAAGGCAATTTCTTCTGCTTCGCAACGCGAGCCAGCACCGGATAGCCACCTTCAAACAGCAGGCGCTGCTGCTCCTCTTCCGGCAGCATGCTGTTGCTGCGCTCGTACATTCCGGCATTCTGACGCTGGCGCTGCGCTTCATACAGGATCAGCGCTGAGGCGACCGACACGTTGAGTGACTGGACCATGCCGATCATCGGAATGATGATGTCCCGGTCAGCCAAATCCAGTGCTTCCTGCGTGATCCCCGTTTTCTCCTGGCCCATTAAAATGCAGGTCGGACGGGTGTAGTCGATCTCACGGAAATCCACGGCTTTAGCAGAGAGGTTGGTTGCCAGGACCTGCATGCCACGCCCTTTCAGGTGCGAGACCGCTTCACCAATAGTCTGGTGAGTTTTCACGGATACCCAGCTGTTGCTGCCTGCGGCGGTGGAGGCCATGGTACGCATACGTGCGCCTGGCCAGACGGCGTGGACTTCATGCACGCCGACGGCATCTGCGGTGCGGACGATAGCAGAGACGTTATGAGGTTTATGGACCTGCTCCATGCAGACCGTCAGATCAGGCTGACGCCTGGCGAGCATTTCGCAGATTCGCTCGTAACGTGTTGAATTCATAATGCTAGTTTCGGTTACGGGTGACTTTAATGACATCCGGCATCACGCGGATCTTGCGCATAATATTGGCCAGATGTACGCGGTCACGGGCGGTCAGGCGAATAAAGGCGCTGTAAACGCGGCCATCTTTTTCTTCAGTATTCAGGCTCTGAATGTTTGACGAGGCCGTGTTGATCGCTGCCGTCAGGTTCGCCAGTGCACCCTGGTGGTTAAACATATCCACCTTGATTTCAGTGATAAATTCCTGCGCTGTCTCTTTATCCCATTCGACCGCCATGAACTTCTCAGGCTCTTTCTGATAGCCACGGATGTTACGGCAGGATTCGTGGTGGATCACCAGCCCTTTACCCGGGCTGACGTGCGCAATAATCGGGTCGCCCGGGATAGGGCGGCAGCATTTGGCGAAGGTGATGAGCACCCCGTCAGCGCCTTTGATTGGCAGGTGACCATGATTTTGCGCGTTAGCAGGAACGGCTGTCGTTTCGCCCTGTTGCAGGTTCTTCGCTACGACCACGCTCATGGCGTTTCCGAGGCCAATCTCTGCCAGCAGGTCATCCAGCGAGGCGAGCTTCATACGCTCCAGCTCATGCTGAATGTTTTCTGGGGGGATCTCTGCCAGTTTGCGGCTGCCACCCAGCGCGTGATTGAGCAGACGACGCCCCAGGCTAACGGAGTCGTCGCGCTTGAGATTTTTCAGCAGCTGGCGGATTTTTGCGCGCGCTTTTGAGCTCACGACAAAGTTCAGCCAGGCGGCGTTAGGACGTGCGCCCGGCGCGGTAATAATTTCGACAGTCTGCCCGCTGAAGAGCGGCTGCGACAGCGGATAAGGCTGCCTGTCGACGCGGGCACCCACGCAGGCATGGCCGATATCGGTATGCACGGCGTAAGCGAAGTCGACCGGCGTCGCGCCCGCAGGCAGTTCGACAATGCGCCCTTCCGGCGTGAAAACGTAAATCTCATCCGGGAAGAGATCGGATTTAACGCTCTCGATAAATTCAAACGAGCTACCTGCACTCTGTTGCAGCTCCAGCAGGCTCTGCATCCAGCGCTGGGCGCGGATTTGCGCGGTGGTGCTGCTTTCGCCGCCATGCTCTTTATAAGCCCAGTGCGCCGCGACACCCATTTCCGCCATCTGATCCATGTCTTCGGTACGAATTTGCACCTCAACCGGAACGCCGTGCGGGCCAATCATGGAGGTGTGCAAAGATTGATATCCGTTCGCTTTTGGAATGGCGATGTAATCTTTGACGCGCCCCGGACGTGGCTTGTACAGGCTATGCATCTGCCCCAGCACGCGGTAGCAGGTGTCCGAGTCGTGGACGATGACGCGGAACGCGTAGATATCCATGATCGAGTGAAAACGCTGCTCCTTGAGCACCATTTTGCAGTAGATAGAGTACAAATGCTTTTCGCGACCGCTGACGCGGCACGGAATACCGGCTTCCTGCAAGCGCCCTTCGATTTCAGAGAGGATCTTTTGAATCATCTCTTTACGGTTACCGCGAGCGGCTTTCACCACCTCTTTAATCACGCGATAGCGGTTCGGGTATAACGCTTCAAAACCCAGCTCTTCCAGCTCGGTTTTAATGTGATGAATACCTAAACGGTGCGCCAGCGGACTGTAGATTTCGAGGGTTTCACGGGCGATGCGGCGACGTTTATCCGGGCGAAGTGAGCCCAGCGTGCGCATATTGTGGGTGCGGTCAGCAAGTTTGATGAGAATGACGCGGATATCCTGCACCATCGCCATGATCATCTTGCGAAAGTTTTCGGCCTGCGCCTCTTTCTTATCGCGGAATTTCAGCTTATCAAGCTTAGAGACCCCTTCCACCAGCTCGGCAACGCTTTTGCCAAACAGCTGTTCCATGTCCTGGTAGGTGGCAGGGGTATCTTCAATCACGTCATGCAGCAGGGCGGCCATGAGCGTTTCGTAGTCGAGTTTCATCTCGGCCAGAATACAGGCCACCGCTACCGGGTGCGTGATATAGGGTTCACCGCTTGAACGTGTCTGGCCCTCGTGAGCGTCACGTGCAACGAGATACGCCTGCTGAAGACGCTTAATCTGGTCTTCAGGCAGGTAGGTTTGAATCAGTTGATTCAGGCTTTCAAACAGATACAAGGGCGACCCGCAGGTTTAATTAACGACGACCTTCAGCAATGGCGGTTACGGCCTGCAGTTCTGCGGCTTCCTGCTCTTGCTGCTCCTGGCGCTCACGCACGTCGAGGATCTGGTTGTTGATCAGACCTTCTTCGATTTCGCGAAGTGCAATAACGGTGGTTTTATCGTTTTCTTCCGGTACCAGCGGATCTTTACCGCCTACCTGCATCTGACGAGCGCGACGCGCGGCGACCAGTACCAGGTCAAAACGGTTACCAATTTTCTCTACAGCGTCCTGAACAGTTACGCGTGCCATACTTAAAATGCTCCACAGGTGAAGAAATGACTGGGCATGATACTGAAAGTGGGTTCAGTCTGCCAACAGTTTGGTGATTAATGCGTCATGTCGCTGCTTCTGGCGGCTCATACGCAGACGTTCTGCGCGAAGGATAGTTTTGAGATCGCTCAGCGCGGCATCAAAATCATCATTCACAATAAGGTAATCATATTCCGCGTAATGGCTCATTTCTGCAACAGCCTGTGCCATACGCTTCGCGATAACTTCTTCGCTATCCTGGCCGCGACCACGCAGGCGACGATCCAGTTCATCTTTCGATGGCGGTAGAATAAAAATACTGCGCGAATCAGGCATTTTCTTACGAATTTGCTGCGCGCCCTGCCAGTCGATATCCAGGAACACGTTCACGCCGGTCGCCAGAACCTGCTCAATGGTTTCACGCGAAGTACCGTAGTAGTTACCGAATACTTCTGCGTGTTCAAGAAACGCGTCTCTGCCAATCATCGCTCTGAATTCGTCGTGATTCACAAAGAAATAGTGTTCACCGTGCACCTCACCCGGACGCGGTGCTCGCGTGGTGTGAGAAACAGAAACCTGCGTATCGTACAACGGTTGGGTTTTTAACAGTGCCTGAATAAGGCTGGATTTACCCGCGCCACTAGGGGCAGAAACAATATAAAGCGTGCCTTGAGCCATGAGAGTCTTTTGTATGTGTTAACGAAGAAGTCCTACATACGGGCTTATTATACACGTCGCCGCTGTGTGACGTAGCCTTTGTCACACTTTTTCCCGTGGATGATTAAATTTTGCGTGCCGTTTTCAGGTTTTGTCTGCGGTTTGCAGCAACAAAAAGAAACGCTGGATAACGCCTCGTAAAGCGTAACGTTGCCATTCGCGTCGTTTTCAATACCGGGTTATACCTCCTCCAACGCAAAGGAGGGGTAATAATGTGGCGATGGATAAGCGGGTTTGCGCTGTTGTGGTGTAGCACCGGGTTAGCGGTATGCCCGGTATGGTCGCAGGCAAAAGCAGAAAAGGAAATTGTAGCGCTGAGCGCGCAGATCAAACGCTGGGACGATGCTTACTGGAAGCAGGGAGTCAGTGACGTTGATGACGGGGTTTACGATCAGCTTAACGCGCGGTTGAACCAGTGGCAGCGCTGCTTTGGTCATGTCTCTTCCGAAGAGAGACCGCCACCTCTGACAGGTAGTGTGACACACCCGGTTGCGCATACGGGCGTGCATAAGGTTGCCAGTAAAGCTGAGCTCAGCCAGTGGATGCGAGCCCGGCAACATCTCTGGATGCAGCCCAAAGTGGATGGCGTGGCTGTGACGCTGGTGTACCAGGGCGGGAAGCTTGTCCGGGCCATTAGCCGTGGCAACGGTGTGAAAGGTGAAGACTGGACGGCGCAGGTTCGATCAATCCCCTCTGTTCCGCAAAACCTGTCCGGCCCCCTGGCAAATAGCGTCTTACAGGGTGAACTGTTCTGGATTCATGAAAACCACATCCAGCGTCAGATGGGGGGGATGAACATGCGGGCAAAAGTGGCGGGCGCCATGATGCGTCATAACGATAGCGCACTTCTCAGGCAGCTCGGCGTGTTTATCTGGGCCTGGCCGGATGGACCTAAAGAGATGCAGGTATCTCTGGATGCGTTGTCAAAAGCCGGGTTCACCCTGACGGCGCGTTATACGCTGCCCGCCGCGTCTGTGAATGCGGTCGAAGCGCAGCGTTCAGCGTGGCATACAACAGCATTGCCCTTTGCCACGGACGGCATTGTGGTGCGTTCAGCGGATGAACCCGCGGGCGACGGTTGGTTACCCGGTGAAGGCCGTTGGGTTGTCGCATGGAAATATACGCCTGTCGCTCAGGTTGCTGAAGTGCGAGGGATACAGTTTGGCGTCGGGCGAACGGGCAAGGTGTCCGTTGTAGCCGAACTGGATCCAGTAAAGCTTGATGATAAACAGGTGCGGCGGGTGAGCCTGGGGTCGGTCACACGCTGGCAGCGGCTGGATATTGTTCCCGGCGATCAGGTTCTGATAAGCCTCGCCGGGCAGGGGATCCCCCGATTCGATCGAGTTGTCTGGCGGGGAGCGAACAGGGAAAAACCAAAACCTCCGGCCCTGCAGTACCACTCGCTGACCTGTTTTTATGCCTCACCAGCGTGTATGGAACAGTTCTTTGCCCGGTTGACGTGGCTTAGCTCGAAACAAGGGCTAGGGATCGAGGGGTTAGGCGAGGCGGGCTGGCGAACGCTTCATCAGGCGCATCGTTTCGAGCATATTTTTTCGTGGTTAACACTGACGCAGGCGCAGCTACAGTCCACGCCTGGCTTTTCCGCCGGGCGCGGGTTATCGCTCTGGCATCGTTTTAATATTGTGCGCAAACAACCTTTTATTCGCTGGGTCACAGCGATGGGGATCCCGCTGACAAAAGCCACGCTGAATGCGGTTGGGGCGGCGTCGTGGCAGGCGCTGAATCAGCGGAGCGCCGCTGACTGGCAGGCTTTGCCGGGAACAGGTGAAGAGAAGGCGCAGCAGGTCGTTACCTGGCTGCATGCGCCTCCCGTTGATAGGCTGGCAAGGTGGCTGGCTGAGCAGCACATTAACGGGTTCTGACATTAATGCGCGTTGTGCTTGTAATGAAAAACCGGCAGGCCCAGCTTCAGGCGCAATGCCAGCATACGCGCGGTGAAACCAAACAGCAGCGTGGAGATAACGACCACATCGTGGTTTGTGACATAGTGCTGCAAGGCGACATAAAGCACTGCCGCGGCAAAGGAGATGCCGGCGTACAGTTCCTTCTGGAAAACCAGCGGGATACGTTTGCAGAACATATCGCGCAGCACCCCGCCAAACACGCCCGTGATCACCGCCGCAATGGTGGCGATAACCGGGCCTTCACCCATATCGAGAGCAATTTGTGCGCCAATGATGGAAAAAACAATCAGCCCAAGCGCATCCAGCACCAGGAACAAGCGGCGCAGATGAGGCATCACCGGGGCTACAATCGTGGTTAGCACGGCTGCCGTTGCCACGATAATGACGTACTCAGGGTTTTTAACCCAGCCGAGCGGATAATGGCCAAGCAGGATATCGCGCACGGACCCGCCGCCGAGCGCAGTGGCCGTGGCAATAATGATCACGCCGAAGGTGTCCATTCGGCGACGTCCGGCGGCAAGCGCGCCGGTCATGGCTTCAGCGGTAATGCCAATAAGATAGAGAATGTGAAGCAGCATAAACCCTCCGGAATGAAGTGGAGGAGGTTAGCGATTTGTGCGCAAGATCACGATTGAGATTTTCTAAGGCGAGGGGATTTGCCCTAAAGGAATTTATCAACGCATGCCAGGCGGGCTTGTGATAAGGCGGGAGGCAAAGAAAGTAAGGATAAATAAGGCTTAGAAAAAGTAATGGGTGATGTGCCAGACACCACCCTGAAAGGTATTACTCGATATTCTGGATCTGCTCGCGCATCTGCTCAATCAGGACCTTCAGTTCAATTGCTGAATTGGTCACCTCTGCATTGATAGACTTAGACGCCAGCGTGTTCGACTCGCGGTTGAACTCCTGCATCATAAAGTCGAGACGGCGGCCTACCGCTTCTTTCTTCTTCAGGATGTTGTAGGTCTCTTTAACGTGCGCTTCCAGACGATCCAGCTCTTCAGCCACGTCTACACGCTGCGCCATCAGCACCAGCTCTTGTTCCAGACGGTTGTTTTCCAGCTGAACTTCCGCCTCTTCCAGTTTGGCGACAAGACGCTCACGCTGCCATTGCAGCACTTCTGGCATATGAGCGCGCACTTTAGCCACTTCGGCGCTCACGCCTTCAAGGCGTTGCTCAATCATCGCTTTCAGCGCCTGGCCTTCGGTTTCGCGGGCAACGATAAAGTCATCCAGCGTGCCGTCGAGTGCAGCCAGGATTTCAGCGGTAATCGCGTCCAGATCCTGCTCTCCGGCGGCCATCACGCCAGGCCAGCGCAGAATATCAACCGGGTTGATCTCGCCTTCATCGCTTTGCATTTTGACCCAGTTCGCCGCATTAACCAGCTGTTTTGCCAGCTTTTCGTTCAGGATCAGTTCGCCCTGTGCACTGGCATCGGGCTCAAAACGCAGGTTACATTCCACTTTCCCGCGGGTCAGACGCGTACGGATACGCTCACGCACCACAGGCTCCAGGCTGCGGAACTGTTCCGGCATACGGAAATATGTTTCCAGATAGCGCTGGTTTACCGAGCGCATTTCCCAGGTAGCGCTACCCCAGCTACCCTTGATTTCACGCCGGGCGTAGGCGGTCATACTGCGGATCATAGACATTCCCGTTTTTAAAGGAGAGATGGGGGGATTATAGCTTTCAGGGGCTTCTCAGGATAGGAATAAGCGTCCTTTATCCGTATAATGCGCAGCCACATTCGTTTCAAGCCGGAGAATCCATCATGCGTCCAGCAGGTCGTAGCGCCAACCAGGTGCGTCCCGTCACCCTGACCCGTAACTATACAAAACACGCTGAAGGCTCCGTGCTGGTTGAGTTTGGTGACACCAAGGTGCTTTGCACCGCGTCCATCGAAGAGGGCGTGCCTCGCTTCCTGAAAGGTCAGGGGCAGGGGTGGATCACCGCCGAATACGGTATGTTGCCGCGCGCAACCCATACCCGTAATGCCCGTGAAGCGGCAAAAGGTAAGCAGGGCGGCCGTACTATGGAGATCCAGCGCCTGATCGCACGTGCGCTCCGCGCCGCGGTTGACTTAAAAACGCTGGGTGAGTTCACCATCACGCTGGACTGCGACGTGATCCAGGCCGATGGCGGCACGCGTACGGCCTCCATTACCGGTGCCTGTGTGGCGCTGGCAGATGCGCTGAACAAGCTGGTTGCCGCCGGTAAGCTGAAAACCAACCCAATGAAAGGGATGGTTGCTGCTGTCTCCGTTGGTATTGTTAACGGCGAAGCGCTTTGCGATCTGGAATACGTTGAAGATTCTGCCGCAGAAACCGACATGAACGTGGTGATGACCGAAGATGGTCGCATCATTGAAGTGCAGGGCACGGCAGAAGGCGAGCCATTCACTCACGAAGAACTGCTCACCTTGCTGGCGTTGGCCCGAGGGGGTATTGAATCTATTGTAGCGACGCAGAAAGCGGCGTTAGAAAATTGATTTTAAGGCGACCAATGAGTCGCCTTTTTTTTGCCTGTAAGACTGAAAAGACAAAGGAGCAAATCCATGAAATCGTATCAGCGCCAGTTTATTGAGTTTGCGCTTAACAAGCAGGTACTTAAGTTTGGCGAGTTCACGCTGAAATCCGGGCGTAAAAGCCCGTATTTCTTCAACGCCGGGCTGTTTAATACCGGGCGCGACCTGGCACTGTTAGGCCGCTTCTATGCCGAAGCGCTGGTGGATTCCGGGATTGATTTCGATCTGCTGTTTGGCCCCGCGTACAAAGGCATTCCAATTGCAACCACCACGGCGGTGGCGCTGGCGGAGCACCATGACCGCGACGTACCGTACTGCTTTAACCGTAAAGAGGCCAAAACCCACGGTGAAGGCGGCAATCTGGTCGGCAGTGCGTTGCAGGGCCGCGTGATGCTGGTGGATGACGTGATCACCGCAGGCACCGCGATCCGTGAATCGATGGAGATTATCCAGGCTAACGGTGCAACGCTTGCGGGTGTGCTGATTTCGCTTGATCGTCAGGAACGCGGGCGTGGCGACATCTCTGCTATTCAGGAAGTGGAACGCGATTATGGCTGCAAAGTGATCTCTATCATCACGCTGACAGACCTGATTGCATATCTGGAAGAGAAGCCTGAGATGGCGGATCACCTGGCGGCGGTAAAAGCGTATCGCGAAGAGTTCGGGGTTTAATTGCGTTGCCCGGTGGCGCTACGCTTACCGGGCCTACCTGTTCGTAGGCCGGATAAGGCGAAGCCGCCATCCGGCGATGGCGTTACTGTAATTGTGCTGCCACTAACGGCCAGCGGGCGTCAAAATCGTCCGTTGGTCGATATTTAAACTCGCTGCGCACAAACCGGGAGAGCATCCCTTCGCAAAATGCCAGGATCTGGCTTGCCAGCAGCGTCTCATCCGTATTATATCCCTCGCCTTCCCGCATTTTCTTCTCGCGCAGAACCTGACGAAGCTGGGCTTCGATACGCTCAAAAAGCTGGTTTATACGGCCTTGCAGACGATCCTGTTCAAACATCAGCGCGTGGCCGGTAAGAATACGGGTCAGACCCGGGTTACGTTCACCAAAGCCCAGAATCAGCAGCACAATCAGACGCAGACGCGTGCTGGTGTCTTTTTCATCCTTCAGAATCAGGTTGATGCGCGTGATCAGGCTATCTTCGATAAACTCGATCAGGCTGTCGAACATCCGGGTTTTGCTCGGGAAATGACGATACAGCGCCGCCTCTGACACGCCCACAGAGGCCGCCAGCTTGGCGGTGGTGATGCGTTGACTGCCGTCGCTGGATTCAAGCATCAGAGCCAGAGATTGAAGTATTTCTTCGCGACGATTCCTTTTCGCGGTTTGTTTTTCTGCCATGTTACAAAATACCCCTGAAAATAAGCACTTGTCAGGCTGGCAACCACACAGCGACCCGCAAACTGACGTTTGCGGTTTGTTATTGCATTATGGCGCTGTGAGATGCGTGTTTGTCGGGCGGTTATTTGCGCCCGGAATGGCCGAAGCCGCCTTCGCCACGGTCGGTAGCGTCGAAGTCTGCCACCAGGTTAAATTCTGCCTGCACCACCGGTACAAACACCATCTGCGCGATACGCTCGCCCGGTTCAATGGTGAAGCTGTCCTGGCCACGGTTCCAGACGGATACCATCAGCTGACCCTGATAGTCAGAGTCGATCAGGCCGACCAGGTTACCCAGCACGACGCCATGCTTATGGCCCAGGCCAGAGCGCGGCAGGATCACCGCTGCCAGTGACGGGTCAGCAATGTGAATCGCCAGCCCGGTCGGGATCAGGGTCGTTGCACCCGGCGCCAGTTCTACGGCGTCATCGAGACAGGCGCGCAGGTCAAGACCGGCAGAGCCGGAGGTGGCATACGTTGGCAGCGGAAATTGCTCGCCAACGCGCGGGTCCAGAATCTTAACGTCGATTTTTTTCATCATAACGGGTAACGATCTCGTCCAGTAATTGTTGGCCCAGGAGTTCTTTGCGCTCAAGCGGTAAGACTTTATCTCCATCCTGCCAGAAAAGGTGCAATGCGTTGCTGTCGCTGTTAAATCCTTGCGTGGACAGCGATACGTCGTTCGCGCAAATCAAATCGAGGTTTTTGCGGGTACGTTTTTGCCGGGCATATTCTTCCACATTATTCGTTTCTGCGGCAAACCCAACAACGTAAGGACGATGAGTTTTCAATGCGGCGACACCGGCAACGATATCCGGATTCTTCACCATTTTTATTGTTAATTCATCACCTTGCTTTTTAATTTTGGCGTCGGCAATGGTTTCGGCGCGGTAATCAGCGACGGCCGCACAGCCGATAAAAATATGCTGCTGTTGAGCATGCGCCTGTACGGCGGCTTCCATTTCCAGCGCGGTAGTTACATCAATACGCCGCACAAACGCAGGGGTGGTAAGCGACACCGGGCCGCTCACCAGCGTCACGTTCGCGCCTCGTTTGGCTGCCGCGGCAGCAATCGCAAAGCCCATTTTGCCGGAGCTGTGGTTGGTGATGTATCGCACCGGATCCAGCGGCTCGCGCGTGGGGCCCGCGGTAATCATGATGTTGAGATGTTGCAGATCGTTGACAGGCGAGAAATGGGCGGCGGCCATATCAACAATCGTCAATGGGTCGAGCATACGCCCTGGCCCCACGTCGCCACAGGCCTGGCTGCCGCTCTCCGGTCCCCAAATTAGCAGGCCGCGCGAGGCCAGCGTATCCAGATTATGCTGGGTAGCGGCGTTGCGATACATCTGCTGGTTCATTGCGGGTACAACCGCGACGGGCGCAGGCGTGGCGAGGCAAATGGTCGTTACCAGATCGTTCGCCATCCCGGCCGCCACGCGGGCAATTACATCTGCCGTGGCGGGGGCAAGGATAACCAGATCGGCCCATTTCCCCAGCTCAATATGGCCCATTGCGGCTTCGGCTGCCGGGTCGAGAAGGCTGTCGGATACCGGGTATCCCGAGACGGCTTGCAGGCTCAGCGGGGTGATAAAGGCTTTGCCGCCTTCGGTGATCGCGACCCGTACGTCGGCCCCGCGCTCGCGCAAACGGCGCACCAGGTCTGGCGTTTTATAGGCAGCAATACCGCCGCTGACGCCAAGAACGATTTTTTTACCGGCCAGGCTCATCATGATTCTTTCCTGTTGGGTTTCACCAGAGAGCGGGCATTTTATCACAATCCCTAAAACGGGGTGATGATGTCCTTAATTCACTTTGCGAGGCGCTACGCAAGAACGAAACGCCAGCGTCGAGCCCCGAATTTGCCTGTGGCAGCATAATGGCAAACAGAAGGAGGCCGGGCATGGAAGAGACTGAACTGCTGCTACCGCGTGAAAAAATGCTGCGCCATGGCGTCACGTTGTTAAAGGACGACGAGCTGCTGGCGCTCTTTTTACGCACAGGCACGCCGGGGAAAACGGTATTTACGCTGGCGAAAGAGCTGATAGAGCATTTCGGCTCACTGTATGGATTGTTGACCGCCGAGCTGGAGGCGTTTACGCACGTTGAGGGCATTGGCGTGGCGAAATATGCCCAGCTGCGGGGCATTGCGGAGCTGGCCCGGCGATTTTACAACGTGCGTATGGAGGAAGAAGACCCGATCCTCACCCCCGATATGACCCGCGAATTTCTGCAAAGCCAGCTTTCCGATCTGGAGCGGGAGATCTTTATGGTGATCTTTCTCGACAACAAAAACCGGGTACTGAAACATACCCGCCTTTTTTCGGGAACATTGAGCCACGTTGAGGTGCATCCGCGTGAAATTGTGCGGGAAGCGATAAAAGTGAATGCAGCCGGCGTGATCCTCGCGCATAATCACCCCTCTGGCTGTGCAGAACCAAGCAGAGCTGACAAAGCAATTACCGAACGTATTATCAAATGCTGTCAATTCATGGACATTCGTGTGCTGGACCATCTGATAATTGGCCGCGGAGAGTACATTTCTTTTGCCGAACGTGGCTGGATTTAGGCCTTTTCTCGCGATCCATCGGGATCTTTGTCTGTTCGGGACTTGAGCACACCGCCGAGTCAGCGTATACTACGCCACCTTTGAGAATCTCGGGTTTGGCATTTGGGCCTGGCAATCGAGAGTTCAATAGAACTATGCGATGACCGGGCTGTAAAGCCTGACGAGGCGCCGATACCCCATACGAAGCTCGAGCTAATTTGATTTTTGGAGAATAGACATGTCCCGAGTCTGCCAAGTTACTGGCAAGCGTCCGGTGACCGGTAACAACCGTTCCCACGCACTGAACGCGACTAAACGCCGTTTCCTGCCGAACCTGCACTCTCACCGTTTCTGGGTTGAGAGCGAGAAGCGTTTTGTCACCCTGCGCGTATCTGCTAAAGGTATGCGTGTAATCGATAAGAAAGGCATCGATACAGTTCTGTCCGAACTGCGTGCCCGTGGCGAAAAGTACTAAGTACTTAAAGAGGAAATAAATCATGGCTAAAGGTATTCGCGAGAAAATCAAGCTGGTTTCTTCTGCTGGTACAGGTCACTTCTACACCACCACGAAGAACAAACGTACTAAGCCGGAAAAACTGGAACTGAAAAAATTCGATCCAGTTGTACGCCAGCACGTACTGTACAAAGAAGCTAAAATCAAATAATTTTAGTCTCCTTGTATTGAAAAACCCCGCAACTGCGGGGTTTTTTGCATTCTGCATCTCAACGGAGGAACCATGCCTGAATTACCTGAGGTAGAGACCAGCCGCCGCGGCATTGAGCCCCATCTGGTTGGCGCGACTATTCTTCATGCTGTCGTTCGCAACGGGCGTCTGCGCTGGCCGGTGTCCGATGAGATCCACGCGTTAAGCGATAAACCCGTCCTGAGCGTACAGCGCCGCGCGAAATACCTGCTGCTGGAGCTGCCTGACGGCTGGATCATTATCCATCTGGGCATGTCGGGAAGCCTGCGCATCCTCACCGAAGAGTTGCCTGCGGAAAAGCACGACCACGTTGATCTGGTGATGAGTAACGGCAAGGTGCTGCGTTACACCGACCCGCGTCGCTTTGGTGCATGGCTGTGGACCAAAGAGCTGGAAGGGCACAACGTGCTGGCGCATCTTGGACCTGAGCCGCTCTCAGAGGCGTTTAACGCAGATTATCTCAAAGAGAAGTGCGCGAAAAAGAAAACCCCGATTAAACCCTGGCTGATGGATAACAAGCTGGTCGTGGGCGTGGGGAATATCTATGCCAGCGAATCGTTGTTTGCCGCCGGGATCCATCCCGATCGGCTGGCCTCTTCGCTGTCTGCGCAGGAGTGCGAGCTGCTGGTCAGAGTGATTAAAGCGGTACTGCTGCGCTCAATTGAGCAGGGCGGGACGACGCTGAAGGATTTTCTGCAAAGCGACGGGAAGCCGGGCTATTTTGCGCAGGAGTTGCAGGTTTATGGTCGTAAGGGGGAACCGTGCAGAGCATGCGGGACGCCGATTATTGCCACGAAGCACGCTCAGCGCGCCACGTTTTACTGCCGTCAGTGCCAGAAGTAGGGTTACTTTAACTTTTCCATCAACGCCTGGTGGACGTTAACCGGCAGAAAGTGGGTAACGTCCCCGCGATGGCGCGCCACCTCTTTCACCAGCGAAGAAGAGATGAAGGACCACTCTTTGGAGGGCATCAGGAATACGCTCTCCAGCTCCGGCATCAGATGGCGGTTCATGTGCGCCAGCTGCATCTCATATTCGAAGTCTGCTACCGCGCGAAGACCGCGGATCAGGATATTGGCCTGCTGGGCACGGGCAAAGTTTGCCATCAAATCGCTGAATCCGACGACCTCAACATTCGACAAATGCGAAATCGCATCGGTGGCAAGCTGCACGCGTTCGTTCAGGTCAAACATCGGCTTTTTGCTCGGGCTGGCGGCAATGGCCAGAATCACCTTGTCGAACATACACGCCGCACGGGTGATGATATCAAGATGACCGTTAGTGATCGGATCGAAGGTACCCGGATAAATCGCTTTTGTGCTCATGGCTCACGTTTTCTCTGAGTAGCCGCGGTTCAGCGCCCACAGCTCGGTGTATTTATTGAAAGTATACTGGGCATTCACTACCGCCAGTAACCAGCCCTGCTTGCCGTCCAGCACGCCGCCACGTAGCAGCAGCGTTTTCAGAAACGCGCCCAGCGTATGGGTGAAGATGCCGGTCAGCGTGGCCTTCTTGCCGCGCGCATGCCGCTCCTGTGCCCAGGCGGTGGCATAGTTCAGCTGTTTCCGCTGGAAGCTGGCGAAATCGCGGCAGGTCAGATGAAGCAGATCGCCCGTCAGGGGGATGACCTGAGCGTTATCGCAGGCCAGAGACTCATGGACCAGGTTGTTGTTGTACTGATAACGCTCGCGGGCATAGAGGCGCATCACGCGGTCGGGGTACCAGCCGCTGTGGCGCATAAAGCGGCCCAGGAAATAGTTACGACGCGCGATACTGTAGACCGCGCCGGGCTGTGGCGCGGCAAGCACCGTTTGAATGGCCTGTCGGAGTTCCGGGGTGACGCGCTCATCGGTATCGATCATCAACACGTAATCGCCTGTGGCGTAACCCTGCGCACGCTGACGCTGAATACCGTAGCCCTGCCAGTCGGTGTCGGTAAAGACTTTTGCCCCGGCTGCACGGGCAACGTCCGCCGTATTGTCCGTACTTCCGGAATCGAGAATGACGATTTCGTCAGCCCAGGCAACAGAGGCCAGGCAATCCGGAAGCAGGTCGGCGGCGTTTTTGGCGATCATCACGACCGACAGACGCGTTGACATTAGTGGCTCCGCTGCGGCAGGTAAGGTTGCAAAAGTTGCAGCAGACGGGTCAGTGCACCCTGGTTCTGATGCAGGACTTCAACGGCGTGACGACCGTACCACAGGCGGTAATCTTCGTCAGTCAGAAGGGTTGAGACCTCTTTGACCACCGAGTCCGCATCGGTCACGGTGATTAAGCCATCGGCTTGCTGCAATTTCGCGCAGATATCTTTGAAGTTAAACGTGTGTGGACCCATCAGCACGGGAATGGCGTGGGCTGCCGGCTCCAGCGGGTTATGACCACCGCGCTCCACCAGGCTTCCGCCAACGAATGCAAGATCGGCAATCCCGTACAGCAGCATCAGTTCGCCCATCGTATCGCCAATCACCACCTGCGTGCTGCCAGAGGGGATTTCGCCGCTGCTGCGCAGGGTGAAGCTGAAACCGCCTTTTTGCACCATCTCCCGGGCATCTTTAAAACGCTCAGGATGTCGAGGAACCAGAATCAGCAGTAAATCAGGGAATTTTTCCAGCAGCTGGCGGTGAGCCTGAAGAATAATGGCCTCTTCGCCGTCATGGGTGCTGGTGGCAATCCAGACCTGGCGACGCGGCGCCCACTGACGACGCAGCGTTACCGCACGGGCGGCGAGTTCAGGGGTGACGGAAATATCAAACTTCAGGCTACCCGTGACCGCAAGCTGGTTGCGCTTCAGGCCGAGGGCGATAAAGCGCGCGGCATCTTCTTCGTTCTGCGCGGCGATCAGCGTAATTTTGCTGAGCAGGCGACGCATAAATTTACCCAGCTTGCCGTACCCTTTCGCCGAGCGTTCCGACAGACGCGCGTTGGCGATAACCAAAGGAATTTTACGGGCATGCAGGGCGGAAATCATATTCGGCCACAGTTCAGTTTCCATGACGATCACCAGTTTAGGGCGAACGGTATTCAGGAAACGGTTCATGGCGCAGGGGAGATCGTACGGCAGGTAGACGTGATGCACGTCTTTACCGAAGGCAGACATCACGCGCTCTGAGCCGGTTGGCGTCATCGTGGTGACGGTGATGGGCAGTGACGGATAACGATGGCGTAAGGCACGCACCAGTGGAATGGCGGCCAGCGTTTCCCCAACTGACACGGAATGCAGCAGAATACCGTCCGGCGCCACTTTATTGCGGCAGTAGCCATAGCGTTCGGCCCAGCGTTTACGGTACGCAGGCGCTTTACGGCTACGAAGCAACAGTCGCAGCCACACCAGTGGCTGAATGATGTAGAGCAGGGCGGTATACAACAATTCCAAGCGATTATCCGTTTTTTTAGTTTCGGCCGGGAAATTCTAAGCATTTAAGCGTGCTAAAGCTATCTCTTATGCCAGATACCGTTTTAAACGGAAGTAGCGTCGGCCCAGGCGCCAGCGCAAACGCGGGCTTTTGGCACTTTTCCAGATGAGCTTCCAGATCCCGGTGTCGAAGAACTCTTTGATTATCATTGATTTCTTCGCTTCATCCTTCATGTTGCCGAAGGTATGAATAATTCCCAGACCCTCTTTGGCGATTTGCCAGTGACAGGCCGGGATATTTTTCACTTTATCCGGGTAGCGCTGGTTAATGGCATCAAGCATCTTCAGGATCTTCATGTAATGGCGTGCTGAGCGAATCAGCGTGTCGTCATTATCCGGGGTGTGCGATACCGAGGCGGAGTGAATGTAGTAGTCGTAAAAGCGTTCGCTGGTGTACTGAACGCGTTCCGCAGCAAGCAGCACCTCAGTCGTCCACGGGATATCCTGATGGCGCAGGCCAGGCTCGAAACGGAAGCCGTGCTGACGAATAAAATCGTGACGATAGATATTCAGCCAGGTCACATGCAGGAACTTACGTGAATCCAGCGCCTTTTTTAACCATGCCGCGCCATTCATGACGCTCGTTGAGGCGAGCTTATCTTCAGGGAAGATAGGGCGAGACGGTTTTTTGTTATTTTCCCAGACGTAGTTGCCATTGCAGGTGGCGACATCCAGGTTCTGTGTGACGGCCATATCCAGCAGACGCTGGTACATGCCGGGTTTGAAGACATCATCAATATCCGGGAAAGAGAGATATTGGCCGGTCGCAACGGCCAGGCCGGTATTACGCGCGATGGACACGCCCTGATTAGGTTGTTCAATAACCTGCATCTGTGGCAGCTGTTCGCACCATTTTTCGACAATCTGCATCGAGCGGTCAGTGGAGCCGTCATTCACGATGATGACTTCCATACTGTCGATGTGTTGATTTACAAGGCAGGTAAAGAACTGATCGAGAAAAGCTTCACCGTTATAAACGGCAACCACCACGCTTAATAAAGGCGCTGAATTTTGCATATGAAACCTGATTATTTTTGGTTGTCGACCAAAGCAATGTATTGCTGGCAAATGGCGTTGATACCGAACGATGCGATCGTTTCGCGATCAACAACCGGCGGAGAGGCATACAGTTCTGCCAGGGTATTCGCCAGTGATTCGTCGGTTAACGCGGTCAGACCGCGCGCCAGGGGGCCAGTAAGGATCTCAGCAGGGCCGCCAGGGCAGTTTGTACTCACCGGTGGGGTCTGACAGATAATGGACTCTACCAGTACATTACCAAAACCTTCGCAGTCGGAACTTAACACTAAAAGGCGTGCACCTTTGATCCACGGATAAGGATTGGTTTCAAACGGGCGGAAGACGATCTTGTTTTCAATTCCCAGCTTAGCGGCAAGCTGTTTGAGCTGGTTAATTTTCACGTCAGAGCCTTTGCCCATCAACACCAGTGATGCGTCAATCTTGCTCATCGCGAACGCGCGAAGCAGCCGGTCGTGACGTTTGTGCTCATGAAAACGGCCAACGTGGATAATGTAATTCTGCCCCTGCATCTCAAAGGGCGCTTCCGCCAGACGCTGAATTTCAGGGATATCAAACGGGTTATGGATAACCGCTTTGCGCCGCAGGGGGATCGCGAGTACTTCAGACAGATCGTGCAGCACGGCGCCGGATACCGCCACCACGTTGCGGTTTTCATAGGTATGACGAATTTTATAATGCTTAAACCAGCGAGAAAGCCCGCTGCGATGGCGCAAATAGGAGAAGGAGAACATCCCGTGTACGCAAAACCAGACCTTATCGCGATCCAGCACGCGGCTGTGCGCCACGATACGGTCGGTTTTATGCAGATGCGAGAAGACGACGTCAAATTTACCGCTGCGTTCTGCCTGCTCAATGGCGCGATCCAGCAAACGGGCGCGACGCGGGATCTCGGTCAGCTTCCGCCAGGGTTTTTTACAGGTATCCTGCACGACCTGAAAATCGATGCCTTCCGGAATGGCGTAGTCGCACACCTTCCGTAAGGAGAAAAGGGTGACCTGATGCCCCAGTTCTGTCAGTCCGCTGGAGAGGGTGAGAACCGTTTTTTCGGCTCCTCCACCGGGTAAACCATCAATAATCATTAGGATGCGCATTATTAATCCAGTAATTTTTGATAAAGCGAAATAAGCTGACTTGATAGTTTTTCAGGGGTTGCTTCTCTAACGCGTTCACGCGCCGCAAGCCCCATATTGTTATTTTTTTCCAGTGAAGGGATGGACATGACGGCCTCCTTCAATGTGTGGATATCAAGTGCATCACAGTAAAACCCGTTCTGGCCTTGCTCAATAAATTCTGAACCACCGCAACTCTCTGACGTAATGACGGGCAATCCACAGGCCATTGCTTCAAGTATGACGTTAGGGAAAGGATCATACAGCGTCGGCAGCAGTAAACCATCAGAAAGCTGATAAAATGGCAGCGTCTCTTTTTGCATCCCCAGGAAACGGATTTGCCCCTCACAGCCTAATGAACGGGCGAGGTCGCGATAACGGCTTTCCGCTTTATCCTGACCGACCACAACCAGCCACGCCGATGTTCCTGCTATAGCCTGAATAGCGCTTGCCAGCCCCTTGCGTTCAAACCCTGAACCCACGAAGCAGAAAATGACGGCATCAGCGGGTAAGCCAAATTGCTTACGCAGTACAGCGCGCTGCCTCTCTTCTGCCGGAACGAAGCGGCGGGAATCTATTGAATTATAAATCACATGTATCTTTTTTGCGTCAATATCAAAGTCTTCGACGATTTCGCGCTTGATCATCTCCGCATTACAGATAACGGCTTTCAACTCGGGAGCCTGGTACATTTCACGTTCGGCGTTCATCACGTAGCGGTGATAGCGATCGTGCATGAGCAGCTTCGCGCGCCAGGCGGGAAGAATACGCGTACGCTGTAGCAGCCAGCGTCGATGTACACCATCTCCGGCGCGGTAAATATCGCAGCCCGGAATACGTTCGTGGCTCTGTACAATATCAAACTGCTGTTGCTGCCACAGCGCGCGCGCGGCGTGTGCAAAGCCGCGTTCACGGCTGATGCGGCCCCACTTTCGTGGATCGCAGATATGAATATGCCAGTCGTCCTGCTTTTCGCCCTGCCACTCGCGGGTGATGACGTTGAGCTCAAGATTTTGATTGCTCAGCGCGGTGAGTGCCCTGGAGACAAAACGTTCTGCTCCCCCATCCGGCCGATATTTTTGGCGCACAATGGCCAGACGATGAAGCTTCATTGCAGGTATCTCCTTGCGGCGGAGACGACAGCATCAACGGGGATGGCGTCGAGATAACGTTCCGTCGTTTTTGTATCAATGGCGTCAGGGTTGGGAAGCGGGCCGTAGTTACCAGCCCAGATGACCTCGCCGTTAACCTGCCATGGCGACCAGAACGTCAACTTTGATGGGCCAAACAGCGCCACGCAGGGCGTCTGAAGGGCGGCGGCCATGTGCATGGGGACGGAGTCAACGCCAATGAACAGGGCTGCGTGATCGATAAGCGAGGCCAGCTGGCGCAGGGTTAACTGCCCTGCCAGCGACACAACCCCCGTCTGCGGGGAGGCGGCAAGAATGCGGTCAATCATCGCCAGTTCTTTCTTATCCGGTCCCGCCGTAAGGACGATAGTGTGGCCGTCCTGCTGCAATGCGGCGATAGTTTGCGCCATTTTGCCTTCGTCCCAGCACTTAAAGAACCAGCGTGAAGTGGGTTGAATAACGATATAGCGTTCTCCCACGCCCTTTTGTGTCAGCTTGTGATGAGCATGGTTCCAGTCATCCGCGCTGTAAGCCATGGTGACGGCGGGTCTGGCGGCAACGGGTAATGGTTTCAGTATGGACAGGTTTTGTTCAACGGTATGCAGGTTCTGATGGCTGGCGACCGAGACCAGTTCACTGTGACAAAAACGCCAGAAGGCATTATTGCGCTTGTTAAAAGCGAACCCGAGCCGAACCGGTGCGCCGGTGAAGCGGGTAACAATCGCGCTGCGCCACTGATCGGCAAGATTGATCACCAGATGATAATGCTGAGCGCGTAAAGCACGAAGCAACTGCCACTCTTTTTGCAGGTGCTTCAGCGTCCCCAACTGCTTCCATTTACGATCGATACCATAGATCGTACCGATTGCCGGATGCGCGGCGAGCATGTCTCGCGTCTCTTCATAGAGAAGCACGTCGATTTGGGCTTCAGGCCATTTCTGGCGCAATGAATTGATGACGGGGGTGGTGAGTAACATGTCACCATGATGGCGAAGTTTAATCAGTAAAATGCGCAAATCAGGCGTGTCAGGTAAGTTATTCATCATCATCTTATCGGCGTTGTACTGTTGGCAATTCTAATAGACCTGGTAACGACTTGCACTCTTTCTCCATAATGTCAGGAATTTCCCTGGAAGGGTTTACTCCTGCTTTCGGGCGTGCGTAACATAGCGCTAACTATTTTGTCTTGCGGACTCATTATGAAAAAACCAGCGTTTATCATCACGATCGATACCGAAGGGGATAATCTCTGGCAGAACCACCGGGTCATCAAAACGGAAAACGCGCGCTACCTGGCGCGGTTTCAGACGCTTTGCGAGCGTTTCGGCTTTAAGCCTGTCTGGCTCACCAACTACGAGATGGCCGTCGAACCGGTGTTCATTGAGTTCGCGAAAGAGGTCATAGCCCGGGGGCAGGGCGAGGTAGGAATGCATCTCCATGCCTGGAACAGCCCTCCGGAGCACGATCTGACCGGTGATGACTGGCGCTGGCAGCCTTATCTGATTGAGTTTTCAGACGAGGTCATGCGTGAGAAAGTGCTGTTCATGACCCGCCTACTGGAAGAGACCTTCCAGACAAAAATGCTCAGCCATCGCGCCGGGCGCTGGGCATTCGACAGCCGTTACGCCCGGTTGCTGATTGAGCTGGGGTATCAGGTAGATTGTTCCGTTACGCCGCGCGTGAACTGGCGCAACGCGAAAGGTGCCCCGCAGGGTAATGGCGGAACGAATTACCAGCATTTTCCCGATCGCGCCTACTTTTTGGACGTAGACGACATTTCCCGGCCGGGAAACAGCCTTCTCCTCGAAGTGCCAATGAGCATCCAGTATAAACACCCGGCATGGCTGAATTCCCTGAAGCAGGGTTACGATCGTCTGCGCGGTAAATACCGTTCTCCGTCAGTTAACTGGTTACGCCCGGCCGGCGGTAACGCGGAGGAGATGATTAAGGTGGCGCAGCAGTGCCTGTCTCAGGGAAATGACTACGTAGAGTTCATGCTGCATTCGTCGGAATTTATGCCTGGCGGGAGCCCTACTTTTAAAGACGAGGCCGCGATTGAGGGGCTTTATCAGGATCTGGAGCAGCTCTTTACCTGGTTATCAGATAAGACCGTGGGGATGACGCTGGCGGAGTTTTACCAGTACAAAAAATAGTTATGCCCGCCAGGCGGGCATATTTGCTATTGCTGCTTTGTTTGGGTGAAAGGTGTACTTAATGCAAACAAAACCATAAAGAAGATTAAGGCTTCTGAACTGAGCAGTATGACATCCGTCAGTCCATACAAAAGCAAAAGTAGCATCGAGGTTAGCAGCAGTGCGTTTCTGTTTCGTAGGGCATACACAATCATCGAAACGAAGAAAAAGAGCATTACCGCCACGCCGGGGATCCCCTGCAATGAATATTTCTCTATAAATTCATTATGCAGGTGGACTTTGATGTACACGAGCGCGGTAGCAAGATGTGGATGACCGTCTTTTATATACTGCCGTGTCCACGTTTCACGCTCTTCAAGTGATTGCCCCAACGGATGTGCAAGACCATTCTCGATCCCGACAGTCCACATCGAAAAACGTGCGCCCAGTGACGTGCGGTCATAGCCTTGCTGATATTTCTCAACTTCAATTTGGGTTTGCGTTATTTTCGGTGCAATCAACGGTTTGTAGCTTACGACGACAATGCCGGCCACAATGCATAAAAAGATGAGAGTGGATTTGAGATGAATTTTTCTGAAATGATATAGCGTGAGCACTATCGCCAGAAGCAGATATAAACCCATCGCAGCACGGGTACCCGTCAACAGTATGACGAAGTAAGAGATTAATATAGTGAAACCCGCGACAACATACAGCTTCACGTTCTGCTGAAGGTAAAGACTGTATACGAAAGCCAGTGACAGGACAGAATAAACATAGGCTGAAACGGTGGCACGGTTAATTGCCATCTCAACGCGAGTCATACCTTGCGAGGCCTGCCACAAGCCATATCCTGTGGCGAGCACAAACCCTAAGGCCGCTGCGTAGAAGAAAAATTTCCTGAAGTTGTCTTTATCAATGTAAAACTTAAAGCGGTCAATATAGAAAATCAGGATACTCGCTAAAATTAACTTTTTGCTGGCGCCTAGATAGTCGCTATAAAGGTTGAGTCCCTCGTTATGATACTCATAGATTAAGTACCAGCCGAGGTTAAGTAACCCAATCAGCAGAATGGGCAGCGCTATAGTAAAAGGTCGAAGAGTGATTTTTTTATATTCGAAAGCCAGGCCAATAATACTGACGTAAATAGCAATATAGAAAAACTCTCTTTGCTTCCCTGAACTGACTAATGCCAGCATCAAAGAGATGAGGCTCAAAGCAATCGTCAGTTGATATAGCCGTGGTTTTATTTTTTCCATAACGCCTCAATAACCCTTTTTTTGTAGCTAAAACGAACATCGGTGGACAGGAAAAAAGACAATGTGTACATGGCCTTTACGCGTTGTTTCACGAGTTGCAATTGTTGGTCTGTAAGACAGGACCGATGGTTGCTGTAAATATCAAACCAGTGGCAATTGACAAGATGCCTGTAGCTTGACGGAAATGTTCTTTCCATCTGTAACGTGCATTCGACAAGCGTTGAAATTTTGCTGGCGTCCAGACTGCTCGACAAACTGTCGCGACGCTTGACGTAATAATAATGCCCTTGGCGTTGATAGACTATTTTGCTCGACTGCATCAACATTCCGGGGAAGACAGCGAAATCCTCATAACATAACATTGGAGGAATAGGGTTGCTTTCGTACAGGCTACGATGAATAAACTGGCCAATGAGATGCGCCTGAAAGTCTTTATGGCGTAAGAAACGAGCGACTGCTTCATGTTGTGACAATGGCACAGGATTGAATCCCTGCCAGTCTGAAGTCATTTTCCGGGGATCGCGAATCTCAAGCAAACGTGTCAGTAACATATCCGGACGTTGCGCTTTCAGAAAGGTAATTGCGTCCCTGAGGCTGCCCGGCTTTAAGCAATCGTCACTGTCGAGCATCGTAATATATTCACCGGATGCCAGTGCGACAGCACTGTTTCGTACCCGGCCGACGTTACGAAAGTTCACGGTGCGCGTTATGATCTGAGGAAATTTAGGTGACCACTCTTCAATTATTGCCTGCGTGGTATCCTCAGAACTGTCATTAAAAATAATAATTTCAGTGTCTTGAACGGTTGCTGCCAGCAGGCTTGAAAGCGTGGCATGCAGCGTAGCTTCAGCGTTATGCGCAGCAATAATGACGCTTAAAAAAGCCATAAAAATTAGTTTCCTTGAGCGTCGGTAGCGCTAGCCAGTGAGCGGGCTTTGGGTAATGTACGGATAAACTGCTGAAGATCGTGTAACGCGGAGTCAGTGACAGAGAATAGTGCTTCCCGTTCTTGCATGAAGTAATAGCGCGTTTCAAACACATAAGAACAAATGTTGTCGTCATTCCCGATCAGCAACACATTGCCAAGCGGACGTTGTTCATAGTGACAACACGGACCAAACAGCAGGACTACCGGAACGCCAACGGCGTCTGCGATATACACATTCCCCGAGTCAGACGCGATATAACAGTCCATCTTAGAAATGGCCCAGGGAAGCTCTTCCAGCGAAATTTTGCCAATAAGATTGATAAAATTAGGGATTTCACCGTAAAGGCGGGTGATATCGTCCATCCACGACTGTTCATTTGGCGCACCGAAGACATAAAACTCGCAGGGTAAATCAGCGAGTTGATCAACAATCCGCTTCCAGATAACCGGAGGAACGGTTTTGGCTTTATTGCCCGCCGCAATACTGATGCCGATGCGGATAACGTCAGGTTTATCAAGAATGGCCGGCCAGGTCGTCGGTTCAAAGAGCGGCTTTGTGGCGTGCTTGGGAGAGTCTTGCCATGTGAGTGCGCGGTCGGCCAGTTTCAGGTAGTTCGTCACCGAAAGCGTTTTTTTGCCATGCTCAACGGTACCGTCAGCCGCAAGATAGAAAATCCCGTGATACCACCTGCGCGTGTAAATGGTTAAAAATTGTTTGTTTTTAGCATTGCAGACGGCGGCAAAAAAGAGGTTCACGCTGTTGGGTTGTAGCAGGTAGACGTTGTCGTAGCGGTTCATGATCCTGCACGCGAAGCACAGTTTACGCCACAGGTTGCGCTTATGCTGCTCAATAAAATAGATCTGCTCGATAGTCTCATCATGCTTCGCCAGCGCACCAACGCTGCGACTGACCAACACATCGCTTTTTTGCAGATATGCCAGTAGAGGTGTCGCATTAATAAAGTCACCGATTTTGGCTGTCTGAATGACAAGGTTTTTGCCCGTGTCTTTTCGAAACAGCTTCCGGAGGAGTTTCACCGGAAAGAGTAAAATCAGCAGAAATACATAACTCATGGGTTAAATATCCCTGTTGGAAAGCCGATGGCTGCCCTGTAAAAATGAAAAAATAGCATCTGCGCTAATATCCTTCGTTTGTTGCGTAGGGCTGACCATCTGATGCTGGTTTTTACCGTAACCCCCGATCAACCCCGGATCGGTCGGGCCGAAAATCGTGATATTAGGACGATCCAGTGCGGCGGTTAAATGGCTTAACCCTGTATCCACAGAAACGACGGCGTTAGCGCCCGCCAGCTGTGCGGCAACTTGCGCCAGCGTGAGTTTGGGTAACACCTCAACGTGGGAAAAGCCTGCTGCCAGACGCTCCGCACGCTGCCGCTCATGTTCTGCACCCCACGGGAGTTTAATATGGATACCGCAAGGTTGCATTAGTTCAATCAGCCTTCTCCAGTGCGTTTCCGGCCAGTGCTTATCGTCGCGCGTTGTGGCATGCAGGAACACCAGATACGGTTCGGCATGCTCCTCCGTCTCGCGCAAAAAATGCTGTGCAATAGCGTAGTCACCCTGGGCTTCAGGTTTTGCATAGCCCAGGCTTTTCGCGAACAGCTCGCGGGTGCGCTCCACGGCGTGCTGCTGCTTCGCAATATGGTGGCGACGATTATAGAACAGGCTCGCCAGCGGTTCGCGGGCGGTTTGCCAGTCCATGCCGTGCTTTACGCCGTGCGCCAGACGCGTGACCAGCGCGGCGCTTTTCACCAGGCCCTGAGCGTCAACGATCGCGTCGTAACGCCGGGCCTGCACCGCTTCGCGGAAGGCTTTACGTTCGGCTTTAATCGGTGCGGAGAACCATGCTTTGCGCCAGCGGCGAATGGCCACCGGGATCACGCGGTCAACCGCTTCGTGCCAGGTGGGGATCTGCGCGAAGCCTTCTTCCACCACCCAGTCAAAACGAATGCCGGGAATGGCCCGCATCGCGTCCGTCAGTGACGGCAGCGTATGCAGCACATCGCCCATCGAAGAGGTTTTAACGATCAATACCCGCATTCGTTATCCTTCTTCGCTCAACAGAAGTTCGTTGAGCTCTTCGAGAACGCGCTGCGGCGTAATGTCGATCAGGCTCTGATGGTAGCCTTCTGCGGCATCACCTTTACGTACCTTGTGGTAGCCGGTGATCAGGCGAATTACGCGCGCTTTGTGCGACAGCGGCGGCGTGAAGTCCGGGCTGCTCGGGCCATACAGCGCCACCAGCGGACGATCCAGCGCGGCGGCGACGTGCATCAGGCCAGAGTCGTTGCTGACAACGGCTTTACAGGCGGCAATCAAAATAACCGCCTGCTCGAGCTGCGTTTCCCCGGCCAGGTTTCGGCACCAGGCCTGTTGCTCGGTGCTGAGCGTGGCGAGAATTTCATTGCCCACCTCGTGATCTTTCGCTGAGCCAAACAGCACAATTTGATGGCCTTCGTCGATCAGCTGTTTCGCCAGCTCTGCGTAGTGATAGTGCGGCCAGCGTTTTGCCGGACCAAACTCCGCGCCGGGGCAGAAGCCAATCATCGGGCGTTCGGACGAAATGCCAAACGCGTTGCAGGTGTGGGATTTCTCCCCGTCGCTTACCTGGAGCTGCGGCCACAGTAGCGGCTGCGGCAGATCTTTCGCGCTGCGCATCACGCCTTTGTCGTAGGCCAGCGCCACGTAGCGTTCTACCATCAGCGGCCAGGCCTCTTTATCCAGCACCCGGGCGTCGTTAAGCAGGCCGTAGCGCATTTCACCGCGCCAACCGGTACGGTGCGGGATGCCCGCAAAGAAGGGCACAAGAGCGGATTTGAAGGAGTTTGGCAGGACATATGCGCGATCATAGCGTTTCTCGCGCAGGCTATGGCCGAGTTTGCGGCGTTCACCGATTTCCAGCGCCCCGTGGCCGAGCGGCATCGGGATCGCCTCGTTCACTTCCGGCATACGCGATAACAGCGGACGGCACCATGCGGGTGCCATCACGTCGATTATCGCCTGGGGATAACGCGCCTTGAGCGTGCGATAGAGACTTTGCGACATCATCATGTCGCCCACCCAGGACGGGCCGATCACCAGTATTTTCATTCACTTCATCCTTCAAGCTGTCTCTGCGTTGGCTGCCTGCGTTCACTCCAGTCACTTACTTTTGTAAGCTCCCGAAGATTCACTTCGTTGCCGCCTTGATACCGCTCGAATGATTTTGTGAATTTATATCGCGGTCACGGTTCAGCCAGGCCATATATTCCGTTACGCCTTCGGCAACGGTCTTGAACGGCTTGTCGTAGCCTGCGGCGCGCAGGTTAGTCAGGTCCGCCTGGGTGAATGCCTGGTAGCGGCCTTTCAGCTTATCCGGGAACGGAATGTACTCGATGCTGCCTTTCTTGTGGTAAGCCAGCGTCGCGTCTGCCACCGCCTGGAAGGATTCCGCGCGGCCTGTGCCCAGGTTGAAAATGCCGGACACGCCGTTTTCCAGGAACCACAGGTTCACTGCCGCCACGTCGCCTACGTAGACGAAGTCACGCTTAAAGCCGTCGCTGCCTTCGAACAGTTTCGGACTTTCGCCGTTATTTAACTGGGTGTTCAGGTGGAACGCCACGCTCGCCATGCTGCCTTTGTGGCCTTCGCGCGGTCCGTAGACGTTGAAGTAGCGGAAGCCGACAATCTGAGAGTTGGCTTCTGGGAGGATCTGACGCACGTACTCATCAAACAGGAATTTGGAGTAACCGTAAACGTTCAGCGGCTGCTCATACTCGCGGGATTCGATGAAATCTGAAGTGCGTCCACCGTAGGTTGCCGCGGAAGAGGCGTACAGGAACGGAATTTCACGCTCCAGGCAGTAGTGCAGGATCTCTTTGGAGTACTGATAGTTGTTATCCATCATGTACTTGCCGTCCCACTCGGTGGTGGAGGAACAGGCCCCTTCGTGGAAGATGGCTTCGATCTCGCCGAACTCTTCACCCGCCATAATCTGGATAAGAAAGTCTTCTTTATCCATGTAGTCAGCGATGTTCAGATCCACCAGGTTTACGAACTTGGTGCCGTCTTTCAGGTTGTCCACCACCAGGATGTCGGTGATGCCTTTGTCATTGAGGGCCTTAACAATATTGCTGCCGATAAAGCCCGCGCCGCCGGTAACGATGATCATAACTGTAACCTTTGAAGTGTGGAGTCCGGGGAACATCCCGAACGCTAATCTCTTTATCATATCATCACAATGCCCGGTCTTCAGCCATTCACCGATATGCAGCAGGGGTACACGTGATTTATGCTGCAAAAACGAGAAGAGATACGGCGTCATCTCGTCATGAACTATTGGTTTGGGTAATATGTGCCAAAATTTGCCGAGTCTGGAGAATTGCAATGCGTGGTGATTTTTACAAACAGTTAAACAGCGACCTCGACACCGCACGTGCGGAAGGGTTGTTCAAAGAAGAGCGTATTATCACGTCTGCCCAGCAGGCGGACATCACCGTTGCCGACGGCAGCCATGTGATCAACTTTTGCGCGAACAACTATTTAGGTCTTGCGAATCACCCTGAGCTAATTGCCGCGGCGAAAAACGGCATGGACACCCACGGTTTCGGTATGGCCTCCGTTCGCTTTATCTGCGGTACGCAGGACAGCCACAAGCAGCTTGAGCAAAAGCTGGCGAACTTCCTCGGAATGGAAGACGCGATTCTGTACTCATCCTGCTTCGACGCCAACGGCGGTCTGTTTGAAACCCTGCTCGGCGCAGAAGATGCGATTATCTCCGACGCCCTGAACCACGCCTCCATCATCGACGGTGTTCGCCTGTGTAAAGCGAAGCGTTTCCGCTACGCCAACAACGACATGGTTGAGCTGGAAGCCCGCCTGAAAGAGGCCCGTGAAGCCGGTGCCCGCCACGTGCTGATCGCCACCGACGGCGTGTTCTCCATGGATGGCGTGATCGCCAACCTGAATGGCGTGTGCGATCTGGCGGATAAATACGACGCGCTGGTGATGGTGGATGACTCTCACGCGGTTGGCTTTGTCGGCGAAAATGGCCGCGGCTCCCACGAATACTGCGACGTAATGGGCCGCGTAGATATCATCACCGGTACGCTGGGCAAAGCGCTTGGTGGCGCGTCTGGCGGCTACACTGCTGCGCGCAAAGAGGTGGTTGAGTGGCTGCGTCAGCGCTCCCGCCCGTACCTGTTCTCCAACTCCCTGGCGCCGGCGATTGTGGCCGCCTCTATTAAAGTGCTGGAGATGGTGGAATCCGGGGCTGAGCTGCGCGACCGCCTGTGGGCTAACGCCCGCCTGTTCCGTGAAAAAATGAGTGCCGCAGGATTCACCCTGGCAGGCGCTGACCATGCGATCATTCCGGTGATGCTGGGCGACGCGGTTGTCGCGCAGAAATTTGCTCGTGAGCTTCAGAAAGAAGGGATTTACGTGACCGGGTTCTTCTTCCCGGTGGTACCAAAAGGTCAGGCGCGTATCCGCACCCAGATGTCTGCGGCGCACTCGCCTGAACAAATTGAACGTGCGGTGGAAGCCTTTACCCGCATCGGCAAACAGCTGGGCGTAATTGCCTGAGGACGTGTGATGAAAGCGTTATCCAAACTGAAAGCGGAAGAAGGGATTTGGATGACCGACGTGCCGGAGCCGGAAGTCGGTCATAACGATCTACTGATCAAAATTCGTAAAACCGCCATCTGCGGTACTGACGTTCACATCTATAACTGGGACCAGTGGTCGCAAAAAACCATTCCCGTGCCAATGGTTGTCGGCCACGAATATGTCGGCGAAGTGGTCGGCATTGGCCAGGAAGTGAAAGGCTTCAACATTGGCGACCGCGTCTCCGGTGAAGGCCACATTACCTGCGGTCACTGCCGCAACTGTCGCGGTGGGCGTACGCACCTGTGCCGCAATACCGTCGGCGTGGGTGTGAACCGTCCGGGATGCTTCGCGGAATACCTGGTGATCCCGGCGTTTAACGCGTTCAAAATCCCGGACAATATCTCTGACGACCTGGCCTCCATCTTCGACCCGTTCGGCAACGCGGTACACACGGCGCTCTCCTTTGACCTGGTGGGTGAAGACGTGCTGGTCTCCGGCGCGGGCCCAATCGGCATTATGGCGGCAGCCGTGGCGAAGCATGTGGGTGCGCGCAACGTGGTGATCACCGACGTGAACGAATACCGCCTGTCGCTGGCGCGCAAAATGGGCGTCACCCGCGCGGTGGATGTCTCGAAAGAGAGCCTGACAGACGTGATGGAAGAGCTGGGCATGACCGAAGGCTTTGACGTGGGTCTGGAGATGTCCGGCGCGCCACCGGCGTTCCGCACCATGCTCGACACCATGAACCACGGAGGCCGTATCGCGATGCTGGGTATTCCGCCGTCAGATATGTCCATCGACTGGAACAAAGTCATCTTCAAAGGGCTGTTCATTAAGGGCATTTATGGCCGCGAGATGTTCGAAACCTGGTACAAGATGGCTGCGCTGATCCAGTCCGGTCTGGATCTGTCCCCGATTATCACTCACCGTTTCTCCATCGATGAGTTCCAGCAGGGCTTCGACGCAATGCGTTCCGGCCAGTCAGGGAAAGTGATCCTGAGCTGGGATAAGTAATCAAAAAGGGGCCTGAGGCCCCTTTTTTACTGATTCTTTTTCTCTTCGTCCGTCAGGTAACGCACCTTGCGGGTGTAATCCTGACCTTTGAACAGCAGCTTATTATCCGGTGATTCCAGATACTTCTGCCATTCGGAAAGTGGGAAACCGCCGTGCGCGCCAATCACCTCTTTCGGCACAACGGCTTCCTGTCCGCCGATCTTCTTGGAGACCGGCCAGTTCATCCAGTCGCCCAGGTTAACCGTTTTGACATCCAGCATGTCCAGCAGCGCAGCGAGCGGCAGCTGATCGGTCGGCGGCTGCGTATCGTCCATCAGCTCCCAGGTATCCTGGAACAGCGTCAGCCACAGCGGGCAGATACGGCGCCAGGTCTTTTTGGTGGCGGCAAGAAACGCGCCGTTAACGTGATCGACCAGATACGGGCGCACCGTTTCTTTGTAATACGCCGGCACTTTCTCCGCTGGCGCGCCGTCCAGCTTGGCAATCATTTTGCCCTGACGGAAGCTGGAGTAGATGTGCATATCCGCCATGTTGATCTCTGGCATTTTAAGCAGGTTGAGATCGGAGTCGATCATCAGCACACCTTGACCGCGCGCCTGCAACGGAGCGTTAAGCTTCACCAGACGACTGAGGTAGATCTGCTTATAGCGGTAACCTTCTTCACGTTTTGGAAGCGTGAGGGTAACAACGCGGGTTTTTGGCGGCAGTTCGCCGAAAGCGGATTCAGGCTGATCGCTGACGATAACAATCTCGCTGACGTCAGAGGCATAACGCTCTGCAAAGGTCGCTGACAATAACGCCTCTTCGACGAAATCCGCGCCCGTACACGGGATCACAATGGAATCAACCGCAACGAGATCGCGCGTGACCGGAAGGGAAGCGTAAGGAATGTTATGACGCCCGGTAATGTGGCGGTAGCGAGCATTCAGGAATTTAAACATGTTCTTCTCGTTTGGTTATTGCGCGCCAAGAACGGCCTCGACACCGTTAACATAGCTTTCAATGGCATACATGTTGCAGACATTCTGGTGCGCGGCTGCGGCGAGCCGGGTGCGCAGAGCAGGATCCTGCCAGATATTATCCAGATGTTGAGCAAGTTGCGACACGTCGCTCCAGGGGAACAGCAGCCCGGTCGACTCATGGTCGATCAATTCTGCCGTGCCGGTCACTTTTGAACCAATCACGGGGATGTTGAGCAGCATTGCTTCCAGCACGACGCGGGGCAAGCCTTCGCTCTGCGAGGCCAGAATGAACGCGTCAAAAGTGGCGAGATAGTCAAAAGGCGTGTTCTGGAAACCGGTAAAAATGACGTGCTCAGCAATACCTGATGCATCAGCTTGTGCAGCCAGCGCGCCGCGTTCAGCCCCTTCACCGACCAGCACCATTTTCCATTTTGCCTGCGGGTGTCTCTGGCTGAACTGTGCCAGCGCCTCCAGCGTGTGGTGGTTGGCCTTACGAGGGATTAACGAGCCAATGCTGCCGAATACAAACGTATCGTCTTCAATATTCAGTCGCTGGCGCATCGCGCATCGGTCCGGCAAAGGCTGATGGATGTCGATGGCATTGTTGACCGTGGTACACAGCTCTGGCCGGACGCCATGCTGAAGTAGCACGCGTTCAACGCCGTGCGAGACGGCAATGATTTTTGTGGCATGGGCATTCACCAGCTTCACCAGCGGCGGGGTCAGCACTGGTTCAATCCGGCAGTGCTGGATTATCCGTGCACGCAGGTTTGCGCCCGCCAGATACCCTTCTTCATTAGAGCCTGGCTGGTTGTTCATATACAGCGTATCGAATCCACCTTCCCTGAAAATGGTCTCGATCTTGCTGACGTTGGGCCGGATACGCCACAGGGTATCAATATGCCGCGTAAATGCTTTGCGCGCCGAACGCGAGAAAAACAGCAGACCACGTCCCGCTTCTTTCAGGAGTTTTGCCCATGCCGGTTGCTTACGTTGAGGGATAACGAGTAATGGGATCCCAATGCTGTTGAGCACCTGGCCTATCGTTTGACCTTCAGCACGACTATAATCACTGTAAAAACAACAGGTAATGTCGAATTTGTCGCGGTTGATTCGCTTCAGAAGCTCAAGCATACTGTTGGTACCTCCCCCCCATTCTTTGCCTGTGTCCAGGAGGAGGATTTTACGTTTTTGCGGCATGTCTGAATCCGTATGCTACCCTTCATCTGACCGCATTATAAAGAATTTACTGAAATAAAATAGATTTTTTGTATTTCTTTGTCTTTTTATAAGGAAAGGTTTTAAACGCGCTTATTTTAAAAGTGCGATTTAAGACTTTAATCGCCTCTTCTCAATTCGATAGTATTAGCGCAAAAATTTTATGTTGTTTTTGAGAGAGTGAGAATATGTTTAAAATAACGGTTTGCTTATTAACGTTTAACTCCGAAAGAACGTTGCACGATGTTATTCCTCCTCTTTTAAAAATAGCGGATGAATTCGTTGTAGTTGATTCCGGCAGTACAGACGCAACGATATATATTTGCCAGAGTTATGGATTGTCGCCCATATTCAAAAAATATAGCTGGCACGGCGAGCAGATGAACCATGCCATATCCCATGCGCACAACGACTGGGTGCTGTGCATGGACAGTGACGAAATACTCGATCAAGAAACCGTTGGTGCTATTTTAAAATTAAAAATGGGCGATGAACCCGAATCGGATATGGCGTGGCGGATATGTCGTCACTGGTTTGTTCTGGGAGAAAATGTCCGAACGATTTATCCAGTCTCATCTCCGGATTATCCGGTGCGTCTTTTTAACCGTACGCAGTCGCGATTTAATAACCGGCCAGTAGACGATCAGGTTGAAGGTTTTCTCCGTTCTGAACGTATTCCTGGCTATGTCAGACATGATACGTTTTATTCACTGCATGAACTTTTCAATAAATTAAACGGATATACCACTCGCCTGGTTCAATATCAGACGATACGTCCCTCTCTTGGTCGCGGCGCGATCAGCGCTATCGGCGCATTTTTCAAATGGTATCTGTTTAGCGGTGCGTGGCGTCAGGGCAAAGTGGGTGTGGTGACAGGGTTTTATGCCACGGCGTACAGTTTTTTGAAGTATTTCAAGGCCTGGTATCAGGATCGAGAAAAGAAAGAGTCCGTTGCAAAAGAGCAGTCGAACTCTTATCTGGCAGAATAGGCGTTAGCCGATCAGGCTTTTTTTCCCCAACCCTGCCACTGTTGCTGGACGTATTTAACCAGCGTACTGCTGCTGATGCTTTCGCCAATCACCGTGAAGAAGCGGGTTGCATAGACCGGTTCAGGCGGCTGTTTCAGCGTGCAGTTCTTCACGCCGCGGAATGGATTACGCGGCTGCGTTGCGGGTGGTTGCGCGCTACCCGGACGGGAAGTATCCACCTGAGGTTCATTGAGCAGATCGCTCGGACGCACCAGCGTGATATCGGCGGGTAAGCCCGGCAACATTTGCTGCAAAACGCGAACGGTAGACGGATGCGGATGCCCAATGGCAATCGCCGAACCGTTACGGCGCGCCAGCTGTACCGCGCGGTTGAACTGCACGCGGATATCCGCTTCGTTCTGGGAGTCGTCCAGGAAGACTTTGCGCTTGATGACTTTTACACCCGTCCCCTGAGCGGCACGCATCGCCTGGCTATTGCCGATGGTCATGCTGTCGAGGAAGTAGAGATTGTAACGCTCCAGCGCCTGCATCACTTTCAGCATACCGTACAGGCTGGAGGTCATCGCGCTGCCCATATGGTTATTCAGACCCACGGCATACGGCACTTTATTGTACGCATCGCGGATGATGCGATCGATCTCGTCGCTGCTCATGTCCGGACGCAGGGTATCTTTTTCCAGCGGCTGCTTGCTGAGAGGGGCCATCGGCAGATGGATGAGGACCTGATGGCCGCCATTGTGCGCTTTGGTCGCCATTTCATGCGCGTGAGGCGCATTAGGCAGGACGGCGACAGAGATGGCTGACGGCATCGCCAGCACCTGATTTTCATAGTGTGGTCGATAACCGAAGTCATCAATCACAATCGCGAGTTTGCCTGCATAAACCGGTGCAGCCAGCGCCAGTGCGCTGACGACGGAAAAAACAATTCGACGAAATTGAAGCAAAACTTATCTTCCCAACCACGGCTGTGGATTGACCGCCTGACCCTGACGACGAATTTCGAAATAGAGTGACGGGCGGCCCTGACCGCCACTGCTGCCCACAAGGGCAATGGGTTGACCCGCGCGCACCTGAGTGCCAACGCTGACCAGCGCGCTCTGGTTGTAGCCGTAAAGACTCATGTCGCCTTTACCGTGCTCGACCACCACCACGAGCCCGTAACCCTGTAGCCAGTCGGCCAGGATCACGCGGCCATCGGCGATGGCTTTCACTTCGCTACCTTCAGACGCACCGATAACGATCCCCTTCCAACGTAGCTCACCCTGCAACTGTTCGCCATAGCGATGCAGGATCGTACCGCGAACGGGCCAGTAAGCCTGACCACGCGGGGAGCCGAGGCCGCCGGTACGCGACATCAGGGAACGTTCATTTTCAGTCGGTTTGTAGGTGGTGCCTTTCCGGGAGGCTTCCTGCTGCTTATTACGCACCGCCTGCGCTTCGCGCGCTTCTTTTTCGGCACGCGCTTTGGCCGCGGCCTCTGCCCGGGCAATGCTGTTACGCAGTCTGGATTCGTTGGCGCGCATTTCGCTCAGCTGGCTTTGTCCTGCCTGGATAGAGGACTCCAGCCCGGCGAGCGTCTTCTTACGCTCATTGCGCGCCTGCTCAAGCTTCTCCTGCTGCGCCTGCTGATCGTAGAGCAGCGTTTGCTGCTGGCTCTGCTTCTCTTCCAGCTCGGCTTTTTGCGTGGTGACTTCTTCGCGCGTCTGTTTCAGCTGCGCAATGGTCTCCTGACGAGCCTGGTTGAGATAGCCGAAATAGGCCTGTAAACGCTGACCGCGCTGGCTCTCTTCACCGCTGAGGATCAACTGAAGGCCTGTGTGCTCACCCTGGCGGAAAGCGGCGTCAAGCTGTGCAGCAAGGTTGCGCTCCTGGGCATCGCGCTGACGCTCCAGTTTCGCAATCGACGCGTTCATTTCATCGATTTGCTTATTAAGCTGGGCAAGAGTGTTTTGCGTTTCACGCAGCTTACGCGCGGCGGCGGAAATGGCCTCTTCCTGCTTTTTAAGCTGGGCAAGCAGGGCAGAGCGCTGCTGCTGCTGCTGGCGTACCACACGCTCTTTGGCGGCGATATCGGCCTGAATGGATTTGAGCTGGTCGCGGTCATCCGCGTGGGCAGATGCGGCGCACAGCAATACGCCAGCGCTGAGTGCGCTGGCGCAAAGCAGAGGTCTGACTGATAACCGAAACGGCTTCACGACCCATGTGATTGAAAAAATCGCCTTTCCCCTCATGGGGAGCGATTATTCCACGATGAACAGCGGCTTGCCAGTCATCTCTTCAGGGATTTCCATACCCATCAGCGACAACATGGTTGGCGCGATGTCGGAAAGCTTGCCGCCTTCCACTGCTTTCACTGACTTATCACCTACATAAATCAGTGGAACAGGCAGGTTGGTATGGGCAGTATGCGCCTGACCGGTTGCCGGGTCACGCATCTGTTCTGCGTTACCGTGGTCAGCGGTGATCAGCAGCTGGCCGCCCACGGATTCAACCGCTTTCGCGACCTGCTCAACGCAGTGGTCCAGCGCTTCAACCGCTTTAACGGCAGCTTCCATCACGCCGGTGTGGCCCACCATGTCGCCATTCGGATAGTTACAGATGATGGTGTCGTATTTACCGCTTTCGATCGCGGCCACCAGTTTTTCGGTCAGCTCCGCAGAGCTCATTTCTGGCTGGAGATCGTATGTGGCGACTTTCGGTGAGTTAATCAGGATGCGGTCTTCGCCTTTAAACGGCTCTTCTACGCCCCCGTTAAAGAAGAAGGTCACGTGCGCATACTTCTCAGTTTCGGAGATGCGCAGCTGCGTTTTATCGTTTTTCGCCATCCACTCGCCGAAGGTATTTTCCAGGGAAGCGGGTGGATACGCGCATGGGGCTTTGATATCCGCTGCATACTCGGTCAACTGGATGAAATCGATCTTCGCCACTTTCTTACGGGCGAAACCGTCGAAATCGCTGTTGACGAAGGCGCGGGTGATTTCGCGCGCGCGGTCAGCACGGAAGTTCATGAAGATCAGCGCATCGCCATCTTCCATAGCGGCATCGGCCTGGCCTTCAGCGCGGATCACGGTTGCCTTCACAAATTCGTCGTTTTCATCACGCGCGTAAGCCGCTTCCAGGCCTTCAACGGCGGTCGGGAACTGGAACTCGCCTTTTGCCAGGGTCAGTAGATCATAGGCTTGCTCAACGCGGTCCCAGCGGTTGTCGCGGTCCATGGCATAGTAACGGCCAACGATGGATGCCACGCGGCCTTTGCCCAGTGCGGCAAATTTATCTTCAAAGGCTTTCAGAGAACCTTTTGCGCTGCGTGGCGGCGTATCGCGACCATCCAGGAAGGCGTGCAGATAGATTTTTTCCGCACCGCGCTCAGCGGCCAGCTCTACCATCGCCATGATGTGATCTTCGTGGCTGTGAACGCCGCCCGCAGAGAGCAGGCCCATAATGTGCACGGCCTTGCCTGCGGCAACGGCTTTATCAACTGCTCCGGTGAGCGTTGGGTTGGCAAAGAATGTACGTTCTTTGATTTCAACGTCCAGGCGCGTCAGGTCCTGATAAACGATACGGCCTGCGCCCAGGTTAACGTGACCCACTTCAGAGTTGCCCATCTGACGATCCGGCAGGCCGACTTCCAGACCAGACGCATCAATCAGGGTGTGGGGACGTTTTGCCCATAGCGCATCCATAACCGGGGTTTTGGCGTTGAAAATGGCGTTATCCTGTTGATCTTCACGGTAGCCATAGCCATCCAGAATCACCAGTACCATAGGTTTTTTAGAAACCGACATTGCGACAACCTCATGCTCAAGAGACAAAAAATTTGCGTAATTTTACTACAGCTGAATCGATAAAATAGCCGCAGAAGATCAAAGAAAGCGTGGAGGCAAGGCCGTTCTCGGGCCATTTTGAGGCTTTTTTTTCGTGGCATGCCGCAGAAAATAGATTAGCTTTATGTCGCTGGCTGTATTTGCCACAGCGCACAGGTATACTCCTGTCCTGGTTTTTTTAATCACTTAGTCGGGAGTTGTTACCCCCCATGCAAGAAATTATGCAATTCGTTAGCCGCCACCCGGTTCTGAGCATCGCGTGGATTGGCCTGCTGGTCGCTGTACTGTTCACCACATTTAAGGGTCTGACGTCTAAAATTAAGGTGATCACCCGCGGTGAAGCGACACGTCTGATCAACAAAGAGGACGCCGTGGTTGTCGATCTGCGTCAGCGCGACGATTTCCGCAAGGGCCATATTGCAGGTGCTATCAACCTGCTGCCAGCGGAAATTAAAGCGAACAACATTGGTGAGCTGGAGAAGCATAAAGCCCAGCCGATTATTGTTGTTGACGGCACTGGCATGCAGGCGCAGGAATCTGCCAACGCACTGCATAAAGCAGGCTTTGAAAACGTAACGGTGCTGAAAGAAGGCATCTCCGGCTGGAGCGGGGAGAATCTTCCTTTAGTGCGCGGTAAATAAGGAGTTAAGTGATGGCCAATATTGAGATCTACACCAAAGCAACGTGCCCGTTCTGCCACCGAGCGAAAGCGCTGCTGTCCAGCAAAGGCGTAACGTTTAAGGAACTGCCGATTGATGGTGACGCGATTAAACGCGAAGAGATGATCCAACGCAGTGGTCGCACAACGGTTCCACAGATTTTTATTGATGCGCAGCACATTGGCGGCTGTGATGACTTGTATGCGCTCGACGCCCGCGGTGGACTCGATCCGCTGCTGAGCTAGAGACTTTAGGACAATTAAAAAGGGTTTTTCCATGTCAGAACAAAACAACACCGAGATGACTTTCCAGATCCAGCGCATCTACACCAAGGATGTCTCTTTCGAAGCGCCAAATGCGCCGCACGTTTTCCAGAAAGACTGGCAGCCAGAGGTTAAACTTGATCTGGATACCGCATCCACCCAGCTGGCGGATGACGTGTATGAAGTCGTACTGCGTGTCACCGTGACCGCCTCCCTGGGCGAAGAAACTGCATTCCTGTGCGAAGTCCAGCAGGGCGGTATCTTCTCTATCGGCGGCATCGAAGGTAACCAGATGGCGCATTGCCTGGGTGCATACTGCCCGAACATTCTGTTCCCGTATGCGCGTGAATGCATCACCAGCCTGGTTTCTCGCGGTACATTCCCGCAACTGAACCTTGCGCCAGTCAACTTTGATGCGCTGTTTATGAACTATCTACAGCAGCAGGCTGGCGAAGGTGCCGAACAACATCAGGATGCCTGATGAGCACTGTTAATGCGTCAATGACTGTGATCGGTGCCGGCTCTTACGGCACCGCTCTTGCCATCACACTGGCAAGAAATGGTCACGACGTGGTCCTGTGGGGCCACGATCCAAAACATATCGCGACGTTGCAACACGACCGCTGCAACGTGGCGTTTCTCCCGGACGTTCCGTTCCCTGACTCTCTGTATCTGGAAAGCGACCTCGCAACCGCGCTGGCGGCCAGCCGCAATATTTTGATTGTGGTGCCAAGCCATGTGTTTGGCGAAGTCCTGCGTCAGATTAAGCCGCTGATGCGTGCGGATGCGCGTATTGTGTGGGCGACGAAAGGGCTGGAAGCGGAAACCGGACGTCTGTTGCAGGACGTTGCCCGCGAAGCGCTGGGAACAGCGATCCCGCTGGCGGTGATCTCCGGGCCGACATTCGCCAAAGAGCTGGCTGCGGGCTTGCCGACGGCGATCTCGCTGGCGTCCACCGACCAGGCATTTTCCGACGATCTTCAGCAACTGCTGCACTGCGGCAAAAGCTTCCGCGTGTACAGCAACCCTGATTTTATCGGCGTACAGCTGGGCGGTGCGGTGAAGAACGTCATTGCCATCGGGGCCGGGATGTCTGACGGCATCGGCTTCGGCGCGAATGCGCGTACTGCGCTGATCACCCGTGGCCTGACCGAAATGTCACGCCTGGGCGAAGCGCTGGGCGCCGATCCGGCCACCTTTATGGGAATGGCTGGGCTGGGCGATCTGGTGTTGACCTGCACCGACAACCAGTCGCGTAACCGCCGCTTTGGCATGATGCTCGGACAGGGTAGCGATGTCAAAAGCGCGCAGGAGAAGATTGGTCAGGTGGTTGAAGGCTATCGCAATACCAAAGAAGTTCGCGAATTGGCGCATCGTTTCGGTGTCGAAATGCCAATAACCGAGGAAATTTATCAGGTATTGTATTGCGGAAAAAATGCGCGCGAGGCAGCATTGACCTTATTAGGTCGTGCGCGCAAGGACGAGCGCAGCAGCAATTAGCCGGGAAGTATCGTCACCTGAATGACCCAGCCAGCGCAGAACTGGCTGGTCATTAACTATCGTCTGGAGCAAGCAATGCCGTGTGAAGAACTGGATATCGTCTGGAATAATATTAAAGCCGAAGCCCGAGCGTTGGCCGACTGTGAGCCCATGCTGGCCAGTTTTTATCACGCGACGCTACTCAAGCACGAAAATCTCGGCAGCGCCCTGAGCTACATGCTCGCCAATAAACTGGCTTCCCCTATCATGCCTGCTATCGCTATTCGCGAGGTGGTGGAAGAGGCCTACGCTGCCGATCCGGAAATGATTGCTTCTGCCGCCTGCGATATTCAGGCCGTGCGCACGCGTGACCCGGCGGTGGATAAATACTCCACGCCGCTGCTGTATCTCAAAGGCTTCCACGCCTTACAGGCGTACCGCATCGGCCACTGGTTATGGAATGAGGGACGCCGCGCGCTGGCCATCTTCCTGCAAAACCAGGTTTCCGTGACCTTCCAGGTCGATATTCACCCGGCGGCGAAAATTGGCCGCGGGATCATGCTCGATCACGCCACCGGCATTGTTGTCGGTGAAACGGCGGTGATCGAAGATGACGTGTCGATTCTGCAATCCGTTACGCTGGGCGGTACAGGTAAAACCAGCGGCGATCGCCATCCGAAAATTCGTGAAGGGGTGATGATCGGCGCGGGTGCTAAAATCCTTGGCAATATTGAAGTCGGACGCGGCGCAAAGATTGGCGCGGGATCGGTTGTGCTCCAGCCTGTACCGCCGCACACCACCGCCGCTGGCGTCCCGGCGCGCATCGTCGGTAAGCCAGACAGCGATAAACCGTCGATGGATATGGATCAGCACTTTAACGGTATTCACCACACCTTCGAATACGGCGACGGTATCTGAACGCTGGAACACTCAAATAAAAAAGCCCGGTGAGTTAATGCACCGGGCTTTTGATTAGTTGCGGTATAACACTTTGATAATGTGATAGCCGAACTGCGTATGCAGTGGGCCGGTTGGCTCCAGCACCGGGCAGGAGAAGACCACTTTATCAAACGCCGGAACCATCTGGCCCTGGCGGAACTCGCCTAAGTCACCACCGCGTTTGCCTGACGGGCAAATCGAGTGTTTCTTCGCCAGTTTGCCGAAGTCGGCGCCGTTTTTAATCTGTTCGAGCAGATCCTGTGCCAGTTTTTCTTCTTTAACAAGGATATGCAGTGCTGCTGCTGTTTTTGCCATGATCGTGCCTTGAGTCAACGAGTTTACGATCGGTATACTACCACGCGTTTTTCCTCCTCTCCCGACTTTCATTGAGTGATCATTTATGCGTTTAAACCCCGGACAACAACAAGCTGTCGAATTCGTCACCGGACCCTGCCTGGTGCTGGCGGGAGCGGGATCTGGTAAAACACGCGTGATCACCAACAAAATCGCCCACTTAATTCGGGGTTGTGGATACCAGGCGCGCCATATCGCGGCGGTCACCTTTACCAACAAAGCGGCGCGTGAGATGAAAGAGCGCGTCGGCCAGACGCTTGGCCGTAAAGAGGCGCGCGGGCTGATGATCTCCACCTTCCACACGCTGGGTCTGGATATCATCAAGCGCGAATACGCGGCGCTGGGAATGAAGTCCAACTTTTCGCTCTTTGATGACACCGACCAGGTGGCGCTGCTCAAAGAGCTGACGGAAGGGCTGATAGAAGATGACAAAGTGCTGTTGCAACAGCTGATCTCAACGATCTCGAACTGGAAAAACGATCTGATGACGCCGGCCCAGGCAGCGGCAAGTGCCAAAGGCGAGCGTGACCGCATCTTTGCCCACTGCTATGGCCTGTACGACGCGCATATGAAAGCCTGCAACGTACTGGATTTCGACGATCTGATCCTGCTGCCGACGCTGCTGCTTCAGCGGAATGAAGAGGTGCGCGAGCGCTGGCAGAACAAAATTCGTTACCTGCTGGTGGATGAATACCAGGATACCAACACCAGCCAGTACGAGCTGGTGAAGCTGCTGGTAGGACAGCGCGCGCGTTTTACCGTTGTAGGCGATGACGATCAGTCGATTTACTCATGGCGTGGCGCACGTCCGCAAAACCTGGTGCTGCTGAGCAAAGACTTCCCGGCGTTGCAGGTGATTAAACTGGAGCAGAACTACCGTTCTTCCGGGCGTATCCTGAAGGCGGCGAACATCCTGATTGCCAACAACCCGCACGTCTTTGAGAAGCGCCTGTTCTCTGAACTGGGTTACGGGACCGAGCTGAAAGTCCTTAGCGCCAATAACGAAGAGCACGAAGCGGAGCGCGTAACCGGCGAGCTGATTGCCCATCACTTCGTCAACAAAACTGAATACAAGGATTACGCGATCCTCTATCGCGGAAACCACCAGTCGCGCGTCTTTGAAAAGATGCTGATGCAGAACCGCATCCCCTACAAAATCTCCGGCGGTACGTCGTTCTTTTCGCGTCCGGAAATCAAGGATCTGCTGGCCTATCTGCGCGTGCTGACCAACCCGGATGACGACAGCGCTTTCCTGCGCATTGTAAATACGCCGAAGCGCGAGATTGGCTCTGCGACGCTGCAAAAGCTGGGTGAATGGGCGATGACCCGCAACAAAAGTCTGTTCACCGCCAGCTTCGATATGGGGCTGAGCCAGACCCTGACCGGGCGCGGCTATGACGCCTTAACCCGCTTTACCCACTGGCTGGGTGAGGTGCAGCGTCTGGCAGAGCGCGAGCCCGTGGCGGCAGTACGCGATCTGATCCACGGCATTGATTACGAATCCTGGTTGTATGAAACCTCCGCCAGCCCGAAAGCGGCAGAAATGCGCATGAAAAACGTTAATCAGCTCTTCAGCTGGATGACCGAAATGCTTGAAGGTTCTGAGATTGACGAGCCGATGACCCTGACGCAGGTGGTCACCCGCTTCACGCTGCGCGATATGATGGAGCGCGGCGAGAGTGAAGAAGAAGCCGATCAGGTCCAACTGATGACGTTGCATGCCTCGAAAGGGCTGGAGTTCCCGTATGTCTATCTGGTGGGGATGGAAGAGGGCCTGCTGCCGCACCAGAGCAGCATTGATGAAGATAACGTCGACGAAGAGCGCCGTCTGGCCTACGTGGGGATCACCCGTGCGCAGAAAGAGCTGACGTTTACGCTGTGCAAAGAGCGCCGTCAGTATGGTGAGCTGGTGCGCCCGGAGCCGAGCCGTTTCCTGCTGGAGTTGCCTCAGGACGATCTTATCTGGGAGCAGGAGCGTAAAGCTATTACCGCTGAAGAGCGGATGCACAAGGGTCAAGCCAACGTGGCGAACATACGCGCCATGCTGGCGAAAGCCAAAGAGAAAGGATAACAATTTTGTAGGCCGGGTAAGGCGAAGCCGCCCCCCGGCACGCTTCAAAGGGTCACTTCACATCAAGCGCCCAGTGCACATAGCTCTGCCACTGGCACTCCTGCTCGATCAACTCTGCTCCAAGCGGATGATCTTCTAGCCAATTTTCCGGCAGCGTCAGAGTCAGTTTTTCATCGTCTGCCACCAGCGTAATGGCCGGGAGGAGATCGTCGCGACGCCGGCTGGCAAACAGAATCGCCAGACGAAGTAAGCGGCAGAGATGTTCGGCCACGCGCGGCGGTACAGCGTTTTGCTGATGAAGTGAAGAGAGGTCAACGGCGTTGGTTTGATTCAGCAGCAGGGTCGCGAGCAATTTTTTCTGCGCGGGAGTGTAGCCCGGCAAATCGAGATTACGCACCAGCCAGGCTGCGTGTAGCGGCGCTTGTTTGTACTCAACGCTAAGCCCAATTTCATGCAACGCACACGCACTTAGCAGCAAATCGCGGCTTAACGGTTCGATATCCCAACGTGGTTTAACCTGATCCGCAAAGAGCGATGCCAGTTGGCCCACTCGCTGCGCCTGATCGGTATCCACAATAAAGCGGCGCTGGACGTTACGTAGCGTACGGCTTCGAATGTCCTGGTCCACCGAAAGATGCAGCATCCCATAGACCAGACCTTCGCGCAGTGCGCCGCCTGCCAGGGTCATGCACTGGATGTTTAGCTCGGTGAAAATGGCGATGAGAATGGCTAGCCCGCTGGGGAAGACCAGCGCACGTTCGAGCGTCAGCCCTTCAATTTCCAGCTCTTCCAGACGACCACATTGAATGGCGCGCTGTTTAAGCTGCTGGAGTTTAGCAAGCGTGATCCGCTCATCCATCCCCTGCGCCATCATGATTTCCTGCAACGCCTGTACAGTTCCTGACGCCCCAACACACACTTTCCAGCCGTGGTAGCGCAGTTCGTCCATGACCGGACGCAGCACTTCACGCGCGGCATTTTCAGCCTCGTCGAAGTTTTCTTGCGCGAGATTGCGGTCAGTAAAGTAGCGCTCCAACCAGGTTACGCAGCCCATCGACAGACTGAACAGCGAGGTCGCCTGGGCACCCGTGCCGGTCACCAGTTCAGTACTCGCTCCGCCAATATCCACCACCAGACGGCGATCGTCGCCCCCGGTAGTGTGCGCCACGCCCTGATATATCAGACGCGCTTCTTCTTCACCGCTGATGACTTGCACCGGGCAGCCGAGAATTTCCTGCGCTTTGGCAATAAAATCGACGGCATTAACCGCCAGACGGAGCGTCGCGGTCGCGACAACGCGGATTTGGGCATGCGGTATGTCCTGCAGACGCTCTGCAAAGAGGCGCAGACACTGCCAGCCACGTTCCATGGCTTCGGGAGAGAGGTGATTATCGCTGCTCAGGCCCGCCGCCAGGCGGACCTTGCGCTTGATGCGCGTCAGCGTCTGTATGCTTCCCGCCACCTCGCGTACAACCAGCATATGAAAACTATTCGAACCGAGATCAATTGCCGCATAGAGCGAGGTGGAACTGAGCATCATTTTTTAACCTGAACGACGACGATTACGCGGCGCACCGCCGGAACGACGCGGGCCATTACCGGTACGTGGACGGGTAAGGCGCTTAGGTGGCGGCAGTTCGCTCATCAGCGCGTCCGGATTGTATTTACTCTGTGGAATAGAGTGACCGATATAGGTCTCAATGGCCGGAAGGTTCAGCGCATACTCTTCACATGCAAGGCTGATGGAGTGACCGCTTGCGCCGGCACGACCGGTACGACCGATACGGTGTACATAGTCTTCACAGTCATCTGGCAGGTCATAGTTAAAGACGTGCGTCACGGCTGGAATGTGCAGGCCACGGGCCGCCACGTCGGTCGCGACCAGAATATCAAGGTCGCCACGAGTAAATTCGTCGAGAATGCGCAGGCGTTTTTTCTGCGCCACGTCGCCGGTCAGCAGGCCCACACGGTGACCATCTGCCGCCAGGTGGCCCCAGATATCTTCACAGCGGTGTTTGGTGTTCGCGAAGATGATCGCGCGATCCGGCCACTCTTCTTCGATCAGGGTTTGTAGCAGGCGCATTTTCTCTTCATTAGAAGGATAGAAGAGCTCTTCTTTAATGCGGTGCCCGGTTTTCTGCTCCGGTTCTACTTCCACATATTCCGCATTGTTCATCTGCTCGAATGCGAGTTCACGTACGCGGTATGAAAGGGTTGCGGAGAACAGCATGTTCAGACGCTGGTTTGCCGCAGGCATACGGCGGAACAGCCAGCGGATGTCTTTAATGAAGCCCAGATCGTACATGCGGTCTGCTTCATCCAGCACCACGACCTGGATTGCGCCGAGGTTGATATGGTTCTGTTTAGCGTAGTCGATAAGACGGCCGGTGGTCCCAATCAGGATATCTACGCCGCTTTCCAGCACTTTCAGCTGTTTATCGTAGCCGTCGCCGCCATAGGCCAGGCCAAGTTTCAGGCCAGTGGCTTGCGCCAGGGGTTCAGCGTCTGCGTGGATCTGTACCGCCAGTTCTCGCGTCGGGGCCATAATTAGCGCGCGCGGCTGGTTAACTTTGCGGTCTGCAATCGCTGGGTGAGAAAGTAAATAATGAAACGTTGACGTTAAAAACGCCATCGTTTTGCCAGTACCGGTTTGCGCCTGCCCTGCAACATCACGACCGGCCAGCGTCAGCGGCAGGGCGAGAGCCTGAATGGGCGTGCAGTTATGAAACCCTTTAGTTTCAAGGGCTTCGATCACCTTTGGGTGCAGGGCGAAGTCGGAAAACTTCTGTTCTGTTAAATGTGTTTTGCTCATAGTGTGGTAGAATATCAGCTTACTATTGCTTTACGAAAGCGTATCCGGTGAAATAAAGTCAACCTTTAGTTGGTTAATGCGACATCAACACGTCGTTGGTGGAGACAAAACCAACGTACCAGGCTTATTCCTGTGGAGTTATATATGAGCGATAAAATTATTCACCTGACTGACGACAGTTTTGACACGGACGTACTTAAAGCTGACGGGCTGATCCTCGTTGATTTCTGGGCTGAATGGTGTGGTCCTTGCAAAATGATCGCTCCGATTCTGGATGAAATCGCTGACGAATATCAGGGCAAACTGACCGTTGCCAAGCTGAACATCGACCAGAACCCGGGCACCGCGCCAAAATACGGTATCCGTGGCATCCCGACCCTGCTGCTGTTCAAGAACGGTGACGTGGCGGCGACCAAAGTGGGCGCACTGTCCAAAGGTCAACTGAAAGAGTTCCTGGACGCTAACCTGGCGTAAGGTTTCTCCGCTGAGCGTCCAGAGCGCCTAATTAATGGTGAGCTCTGGACGCCCGGCTTTAGTCGTGCTAAGTTAGCTATGACTACGTTTTAAACATATCTTGTTGTTTGAATCTTGTTTTACCCGATACTTCCCGTTGTTAACTTAAACAGTGCGTGAAGTTGCTAGATTCCGGGCTTGTCACTCAATCCGTCTTGTCGTTTCAGTTCTGCGTTCTTTCCCTGTGACCAGACAGCGAACAGACATGAGGTGATGGCCGCTAAACAGGCATGGATGACCCTGCCATACCATTCACAACATTAAGTTCGAGAATCACCCCGAGTTTAAGAACCCACACCATTATGAATCTTACCGAATTAAAGAATACGCCGGTTTCTGAGCTGATCACTCTCGGCGAAAATATGGGACTGGAAAACCAGGCTCGTATGCGCAAGCAGGACATCATTTTCGCCATCCTGAAGCAACACGCTAAGAGTGGCGAAGATATCTTTGGCGACGGTGTGCTGGAGATACTGCAAGACGGATTTGGTTTCCTCCGCTCTGCAGACAGCTCCTACCTCGCCGGCCCTGACGACATCTACGTATCCCCTAGCCAAATCCGCCGTTTCAACCTCCGCACTGGTGACACCATTTCAGGTAAGATTCGTCCTCCAAAAGAGGGTGAACGCTACTTTGCGCTGTTGAAGGTTAATGAAGTCAACTACGACAAACCGGAAAACTCCCGCAATAAGATCCTGTTCGAGAACTTAACGCCGCTGCACGCGAACTCTCGTTTGCGTATGGAGCGTGGTAACGGGTCTACTGAAGACTTAACCGCTCGTGTGCTGGATCTGGCATCGCCAATTGGTCGTGGCCAGCGTGGTCTGATTGTGGCGCCGCCAAAAGCCGGTAAAACCATGCTGCTGCAAAACATCGCGCAGAGCATTGCTTACAACCATCCAGACTGTGTGCTGATGGTGCTGCTGATTGACGAACGTCCGGAAGAAGTGACCGAGATGCAGCGTCTGGTGAAAGGGGAAGTGGTTGCGTCAACCTTCGACGAGCCTGCTTCCCGCCACGTTCAGGTTGCGGAAATGGTCATCGAGAAGGCGAAACGCCTGGTTGAGCACAAGAAAGACGTGATCATCCTGCTCGATTCCATTACCCGTCTGGCGCGTGCCTACAACACCGTGGTGCCGGCTTCCGGTAAAGTACTGACCGGTGGTGTGGATGCCAACGCCCTGCATCGTCCGAAGCGTTTCTTCGGTGCGGCGCGTAACGTGGAAGAGGGCGGTAGCCTGACCATTATCGCGACGGCGCTGATCGATACCGGCTCCAAAATGGACGAAGTTATCTACGAAGAGTTTAAAGGTACAGGCAACATGGAACTGCACCTTTCTCGTAAAATCGCAGAAAAACGCGTCTTCCCGGCGATCGACTACAACCGTTCCGGTACCCGTAAAGAAGAGCTGCTTACCACTCAGGAAGAGCTGCAGAAAATGTGGATCCTGCGCAAAATCATCCATCCAATGGGCGAAATCGACGCAATGGAATTCCTCATTAACAAACTGGCGATGACTAAAACGAACGACGATTTCTTCGACATGATGAAACGCTCGTAACGCAAATAATCCCAGTAAACGCCACGTTTTTACGTGGCGTTTTTTATTTATGGACTATACGCTATTACCACACACTCCCAATTTTGACCGGTCGGTGCGACAATAAGAAGGTTTGCACAGTCAAAGAAATAATTGATTGAAAAACATACAAAGGGAGTTGTGATAAGCCTTCTTTAATCCTTCTGAGGCAGAGGCTTCATGGTTATACTTCCGGGACTAACATTTGTTGAGAGCAATCCATTGTGAATCTACTCACTGCAGTAACTGAGCTGATCAGTATTTTTTTATTCACAACCTGTTTTTTGTTCATTGCGCGCAAGGTAGCAAAAAGAATTGGGTTAGTGGACAAACCGAATTTCCGTAAACGTCATCAGGGGCTTATTCCGCTGGTGGGCGGCATTTCGGTATACGCAGGCATCTGTTTCACATTCGGGATCGCGGATTACTATATCCCCCATGCCGCACTCTACCTGGCATGTGCCGGTGTGCTGGTACTGGTCGGCGCCCTTGATGATCGTTTTGATATCAGCGTGAAGTTCCGCGCGACGGTGCAGGCGGCCATTGGCATCATTATGATGGTGGTGGGCGGCCTCTATCTCAGAAGCCTGGGCTACGTGTTTGGTCCCTGGGAGCTGGTGCTTGGGCCGTTCGGCTTCTTCCTCACGCTGTTTGCCGTGTGGGCGGCTATCAACGCCTTTAACATGGTTGATGGCATAGACGGTCTGCTCGGTGGGCTGTCCTCTGTTTCGTTTGGCGCAATCGGCATCATTTTATGGTTTGACGGCCAGTACAGCTTGTCAATGTGGTGCTTTGCCATGATTGCCGCCATTCTGCCTTACATCTGCCTGAACCTGGGTGTGTTAGGGCGTCGCTATAAAGTCTTTATGGGCGATGCGGGCAGTACCCTGATTGGCTTTACGGTGATCTGGGTCCTGCTGGAGACCACGCAGGGTAAAACGCACCCTATCAGCCCGGTAACGGCTCTCTGGATTATCGCCATCCCGCTGATGGACATGGTCGCTATTATGTACCGTCGTCTACGTAAAGGGATGAGCCCGTTTTCTCCCGATCGGCAGCATATTCATCATCTGATTATGCGCGCCGGCTTCACGTCTCGTCAGGCGTTTGTGTTGATTACGCTAGCGGCTGCTATTCTGGCTGCGATTGGCGTTGCCGCGGAATACGCTCATTTCATTCCTGAATGGGTAATGTTGGTATTATTCTTGCTAGCATTTTTCATGTACGGTTACTGCATCAAGCGTGCATGGAAAGTCGCGCGTTTTATTAAACGTTTAAAACGCAGGATGCGTCGGAACAGTGGCAAAAACACAACTTTAACTAAGTAAAACCGGGACTATGATGACTCAACCGTTGGCGGGAGCGAAATCAGTGGGCACTGAGAACGAGCTGGATATTCGTGGTTTGTTTCGAGTGTTATGGCAAGGCAAACTGTGGATTGTGGGGATTGGCCTGGGGTTCGCGCTGTTAGCGCTTGCCTACACCTTCTTTGCGAAACAAGAGTGGAGCGCCACGGCGATCACAGACCGACCAACGGTGAATATGCTTGGAGGCTACTACTCCCAGCAGCAATTCCTGCGTAATCTTGATATCAAGGCCAATCTGGCGACCCCGGATCAGGCCTCGGTGATGGATGAGTCCTACAAAGAGTTTGTGATGCAGCTGGCGTCGTGGGATACACGTCGCGATTTCTGGTCCCAGACAGACTACTACAAGCAGCGCATGGTCGGTAACAGCAAAGCGGATGCCGCGCTGCTGGATGATTTAATCAACAACATTCAGTTTATGCCTGGCGATGTGCTCCGTAACGTTAGCGACAGCGTGAAGCTGATTGCGGAAACGGCGCCTGACGCCAATAACCTGTTGCGTCAGTACGTTGCTTTTGCCAGCCAGCGTGCGGCCAGTCATCTGAATGACGAGCTGAAAGGCGCCTGGGCTGCGCGAACTATCCAGATGAAAGCGCAGGTCAAACGTCAGGAAGAGGTCGCTAAGGCCATCTTCGCCCGTCGCGTGCATAATATTGAGCAGGCGCTGAAGATTGCGGAACAGCACAATATTTCCCGTAGCGAAACGGATGTTCCGGCTGACGAACTCCCTGATTCAGAAATGTTCCTTCTTGGTCGCCCAATGCTTCAGGCACGTCTGGAAAATATCCAGGCCGTTGGCCCTGACTTTGACCTTGATTACGACCAAAACCGCGCCATGCTCAATACGCTCAACGTCGGTCCAACGCTGGACCCGCGTTTTCAGACCTATCGTTATTTAAGAACGCCTGAAGAGCCTGTAAAACGCGATAGTCCGCGTCGCGCATTCCTGATGATCATGTGGGGGATTGTGGGCGCACTGACTGGCGCTGGCGTAGCGTTATTACGTCGCCGCACAAACTAAGAACGCCGTCTACGATGAAGGCTGCGGCCTTCATCGTCTAATCGAAGAGAATCGATGTGAAAGTACTAACCGTATTTGGCACCAGGCCGGAGGCCATCAAGATGGCGCCTCTGGTTCATGCGCTGGCCAGAGATCCTGATATTGAAGCGAAAGTGTGCGTGACTGCCCAGCACCGTGAGATGCTCGATCAGGTCTTAACCCTCTTTTCTATCGTCCCGGATTACGATCTCAATATAATGAAACCGGGACAGGGACTGACGGAAATCACCTGCCGTATTCTGCAAGAATTAAAGCCTATTCTGGAGTCGTTCAAGCCGGATGTAGTGCTGGTGCACGGCGACACCACCACCACCGTGGCGACCAGCCTGGCCGCGTTCTATCAGCGTATCCCTGTTGGCCATGTCGAAGCGGGACTGCGTACCGGCAATCTTTATTCCCCGTGGCCGGAAGAGGCCAACCGTACGCTCACCGGTCACCTGGCGATGTACCATTTTGCGCCAACCGAGAACTCACGTCAGAACCTGCTGCGCGAAAATATCAGCGACAGCAAAATCTTCGTTACCGGCAATACGGTCATTGATGCGCTGATTTGGGTGCGTGACCGCGTGCTGGCTAACAGCGAGCTTCAGGCAGAACTCGCTGCGCGCTATCCGTTCCTGAACAACGGCAAGAAAACGATTCTGGTGACGGGACACCGCCGCGAAAGTTTTGGCCGTGGCTTTGAGCAAATCTGCCACGCGCTGGCTGAAATCGCCGCGCAGAATGAGGATGTGCAGATTGTCTATCCGGTGCACCTTAACCCTAACGTCAGCGAACCGGTCAACCGTATCCTGGGCCACGTGGAAAACGTGCTCCTGATAGAGCCGCAGGACTATCTGCCATTTGTCTGGCTGATGAACCACGCCTGGCTGATCCTGACCGATTCTGGCGGCATTCAGGAAGAGGCGCCTTCCCTCGGTAAGCCGGTACTGGTGATGCGCGAAACCACTGAACGTCCGGAAGCGGTCACTGCCGGTACCGTGCGTCTGGTGGGAACGGATCCGCGTCGTATTGTCGAAGAGGTCACGCGCTTACTGCATGACGAAGAAGAGTATCAGGCGATGAGCCGTGCCCATAACCCGTACGGGGACGGGCAGGCTTGTGGACGTATTTTGCACGCACTTAAACACAATCGGGTAACGCTATGAGTTTTTCTACCATCTCTGTTGTTGGTCTTGGCTATATCGGGCTGCCTACTGCGGCGGCCTTTGCCTCTCGTCAAAAGCAGGTCGTTGGCGTAGATATTAACGCGCACGCGGTGGAAACCATCAACCGTGGCGAAATTCATATCGTGGAGCCCGATCTCGATCGTGTGGTGAAAAAGGCGGTGGACGGTGGCTTCCTGCGCGCCAGCACCACGCCGGTAGAAGCCGATGCGTACCTGATTGCGGTGCCTACGCCCTTTAAAGGCGATCATGAGCCTGACATGGTTTACGTCGAGGCGGCGGCAAAATCCATTGCGCCTGTGCTGAAGAAAGGGGCACTGGTTATTCTTGAGTCCACTTCACCTGTTGGGGCAACCGAGCAGATGGCACAGTGGCTGGCCGAGGCGCGTCCCGATCTCAGCTTCCCCCAGCAGGCGGGCGACCAGGCCGATATCAACATCGCCTACTGCCCTGAGCGCGTACTGCCAGGCCAGGTGATGGTGGAACTGATTAAAAATGACCGCGTGATTGGCGGCATGACCCCAGTCTGCTCCGCGCGCGCCAGCGAGCTGTATAAGATCTTCCTTGAAGGCGAATGTGTGGTGACCAACTCCCGTACTGCCGAAATGTGCAAACTGACCGAAAACAGCTTCCGCGATGTTAACATTGCATTTGCGAATGAACTGTCGTTGATTTGCGCCGATCAGGGGATTAACGTCTGGGAACTTGTTCGCCTTGCCAATCGTCACCCACGCGTGAACATCCTTCAGCCGGGGCCGGGTGTGGGTGGGCACTGTATCGCTGTCGATCCGTGGTTTATCGTGGCGCAGAATCCGGAACAGGCGCGCCTGATTCGCACCGCGCGCGAAGTAAACGACCACAAACCGCACTGGGTTATCAACCAGGTGAAAGCCACTGTGGCGGATTGCCTCGCCGACAGTGGTAAACGTGCCAGTGAGCTGAAAATTGCCTGCTTTGGTCTGGCATTCAAACCGAATATTGACGATCTTCGCGAAAGCCCGGCAATGGAAATTGCCGAAACGATCGCAGCCTGGCACAGCGGTGAAACGCTGGTGGTTGAGCCGAATATTCATGCGTTGCCGGCAAAACTTGCCGGTCACTGCACCCTTACCGCACTGGATGACGCGCTGGCGACGGCGGATGTGCTGGTGCTGCTGGTGGATCACAATGCGTTTAAAGCGGTCTCCGCTGATGCCGTGCGTCAGCAGTATATTGTTGATACTAAGGGCGTTTGGCGTTGATTACTCTCAACGGCGTGCTGGAGTCCCTTGAGTGGGAAAGCGTATTTTTTTCGCTCCCCTCAGCGATAGTGCGTCTGCGCGATAACGCTCCTGCGTTGCAGGACGCAGACTTCAGCGCCTGGCAGCGCGTACAGGCTAAGATCCCGGCGGACCGCGCCGATCTGCTGGACGTGCTCCAGCAGCACGGATTCCGGCTGGTCGAGGGCGAGGTTGATCTCTCTGTTACCGTGGCCCGCCACGGCTCACCGGGCGCGGAAATTGCAACGGAGCAGGATATCCCCGCGCTGCGCAAGATGGCGGCGCTGGCTTTCGCTCAAAGCCGTTTCCGGACGCCCTGGTATGCGCCCGATGACAGCGGCCGCTTTTATGCCCGGTGGATAGAGAATGCGGTTAAAGGCACGTTTGACCACGTCTGTCTGGTGTTCCGTACTGCCGGTGGGCAGATTCAGGGTTTTGTTTCGCTTCGCAGGCTCAACGAGCAAGAGGCGCGCATCGGTTTGTTAGCCGGGCGCGGCATGGGCGAAAAACTCATGCAGGCGGCGCTGCACTGGGCGGAGCAACAACATGTATCGACGCTGCGGGTCGCAACCCAGATGGGCAACACCGCTGCGCTTAAACGTTATATTGCGAGTGGTGCCAGCATCGACGCCACCGCCTACTGGTTATACAGGTGACAAGATGATTCCATTTAACGCGCCTCCCGTTGTGGGCACTGAACTTGATTACATGCAGTCGGCTATGGGCAGCGGCAAGCTCTGTGGCGACGGTGGTTTTACCCGTCGCTGCCAGCAGTGGATGGAGCAACGTTTTCACAGTGCCAAGGTGCTGCTGACGCCGTCCTGCACCGCATCGCTCGAAATGGCCGCGCTGCTGCTGGATATTCAGCCCGGCGATGAAGTGATCATGCCGAGCTACACCTTCGTCTCCACGGCGAACGCGTTTGTCCTGCGCGGGGCGAAAATCGTGTTTGTGGATATCCGTCCGGATACCATGAACATCGACGAAACGCTGATTGAAGCGGCGATCACCGACAAAACGCGGGCGATTGTTCCGGTGCATTACGCGGGCGTGGCCTGTGAAATGGACACCATCATGGCCATCGCCAAAAAGCACAACCTGTTCGTGGTGGAAGACGCCGCGCAGGGCGTGATGTCCACCTACAAAGGTCGCGCGCTGGGAACCATCGGTCATATCGGCTGCTTTAGCTTCCACGAAACCAAAAACTACACCGCAGGCGGCGAAGGCGGCGCGACGCTGATTAACGATCGTGCCCTTGTGGAGCGTGCGGAAGTGATCCGTGAAAAAGGGACCAACCGCAGCCAGTTCTTCCGCGGTCAGGTGGATAAATACACCTGGCGCGATATCGGCTCAAGCTACCTGATGGCGGACTTGCAGGCCGCGTATCTCTGGGCGCAGCTGGAAGCGGCAGAGCGAATCAATCTGCAACGCCTCTCCCTGTGGCAAACCTACTACGACGCGCTGGAGCCGCTGGCTAAAGCCGGACGTATTGAACTGCCGACTATTCCGGCAGACTGCATCCACAACGCCCACATGTTCTATATCAAGCTGCGCGATAACGACGATCGCAGCAAGCTGATTGCCTGGCTGAAGGAGGCGGAAATTATGGCGGTATTCCACTATATTCCGCTGCACTCCAGCCCGGCTGGCGAAGCCTTCGGGATGTTTGCCGGTGAAGACCGCTACACCACCAAAGAGAGCGAACGTCTGCTCCGCCTGCCCCTGTTCTACAACCTCGCGCCGGTGAACCAGCGTACGGTGATCAATTCGCTTCTGAGTTATTTCGCCTGATATGTCTCTGGCAAAAGCGTCGGTGTGGACGGCAGCGTCCACGCTAGTAAAAATTGGCGCCGGGTTACTGGTCGTCAAGCTGCTGGCCGTCTCATTTGGTCCGTCAGGCGTTGGGCTGGCAGGGAACTTCCGCCAGCTGGTCACGGTGCTTGGCGTGCTGGCAGGTGCCGGGATATTCAATGGCGTCACCAAATACGTCGCGCAGCATCATGACGATGCCGAAAAGCTTCGCACGGTGGTGGGCACCTCCTCTGCTATGGTGCTGGGCTTCTCTACGTTGCTGGCCATCGTCTTTTTGCTGGCGGCGGCACCTGTTAGTCAGGGACTGTTCGGACACACGCACTATCAGGGACTGGTGCGCCTGGTGGCGTTCGTTCAGATGGGCATCGCCTGGGCGAACCTGCTGCTGGCGCTGATGAAAGGCTTCCGTGATGCCGCCGGGAATGCGCTGGCGCTGATCCTCGGCAGCATCATCGGCGTTATCGCCTACTACTTTTGCTATCGACTGGGCGGCTATGAAGGCGCGCTGCTGGGGCTGGCGCTGGTGCCTGCGCTCGTTGTCATTCCGGCAGCGTTTATGCTGATGCGCAGAGGCAATGTCCCGCTGAGTTACCTGAAACCGCAGTGGGACAAGATGCTGGCGGGGCAGCTAGGAAAGTTTACCCTGATGGCGCTCATCACTTCGGTAACGCTTCCCGTGGCTTACGTGATGATGCGAAACCTGCTGGCAGCGCATTACAGCTGGGATGAAGTGGGGATCTGGCAGGGCGTGAGCAGCATTTCAGATGCTTACCTCCAATTTATTACGGCTTCCTTTAGCGTCTATTTGCTGCCAACCTTATCGCGCCTGACGTCCAGGCAGGATATTACCCGCGAGATTTTTCGCGCCCTGCGTTTCGTGTTGCCGGCGGTTGCGATCGCCAGCTTTACCGTCTGGTTACTGCGTGATTTCGCCATCTGGCTGCTGTTTTCGGCGAAGTTTACCGCCATGCGCGATCTGTTTGCCTGGCAACTGGTCGGCGATGTGCTGAAAGTGGGGGCATACGTTTTCGGCTATCTGGTGATTGCGAAGGCTTCGCTGCGGTTGTATATCCTGGCAGAGATCGGCCAGTTTGCGCTGCTAACGGCATTTTCTCACTGGCTGATCCCCACCCACGGTGCGCTGGGGGCGGCGCAGGCCTATATGGCAACTTATATCGTTTATTTCGCTGCCTGTTGCGGCGTATTTTTACTTTGGCGTAAACGCGCATGACTGCACTGATACACATACTGGGATCGGATATCCCGCATCATAACCAGACCGTTCTGCGGTTCTTCAACGATGAACTGGCATCCGGCACGCCCGATGCGCGTGAGTTTATGGTCGTTGGATGCGATAACGGCCTGAGCGCGGCGTGTCCGGCATTGCATATCACCTTCTGGCCAGACAAAGCGGCGCTGACGAAGGCCGTGGTTGCTAAAGCCAAAGCGGATCGAAGCCAACGTTTCTTCTTCCATGGACAGTTCAATACCGGACTGTGGCTGGCGCTGTTAAACGGCGGGATCAAACCTTCTCAGTTCAGCTGGCATATCTGGGGAGCGGATCTCTACGAAGTCTCCCGTGGCTGGAAGTTCCGACTTTTCTATCCGCTGCGTCGTCTGGCGCAGGTGCGCGTGGGCTGCGTTTTTGCTACCCGAGGCGATCTCAACTATTTTGCTAAACAGCACCCGAAGGTTCGCGGGGAGCTGCTCTATTTCCCGACCCGTATGGATCCGGCGCTGAACACCATGGCGAATGACACGGTTCGAGAGGGCAAGCTGACCATCCTGGTGGGGAATTCCGGCGATCGCAGTAACGAGCATGTCGCGGCGCTGAGGGCGGTGCATCAGCAGTTTGGCGACACGGTGAACGTGGTGGTGCCGATGGGCTATCCCGCCAATAACGACGCCTACATCGATGAAGTTCGCCAGCAGGGGCTTGCGCTGTTTAGCGCAGAAAACCTGCACATTCTCAGCGATAAGCTGGAATTTGATGACTATCTCGCGCTGCTGCGAAAATGCGATCTGGGCTATTTCATCTTTGCCCGTCAGCAGGGGATTGGCACGCTGTGTCTGCTGATTCAGGCGGGCGTACCCTGCGTGCTCAACCGCGAAAACCCGTTCTGGCAGGACATGGCCGAGCAGCATATTCCGGTGCTGTTTACCTCTGACACGCTTAATGTCGAGGTGGTACGGGAAGCGCAGCGTCAGCTCACGCTGGTTGATAAAAATAGCATCGACTTTTTCAGCCCGAACTACCTCACGCCGTGGCACCGCGCGCTGCGTATTGCTTCAGGAGACAACGCATGAGCCAGTTGCAGTTTAGCGGCTTGCTGGTGGTCTGGCTGCTGAGCACGCTGTTTATCGCCACGCTCACCTGGTTTGAATTCCGGCGGGTACGTTTTAACTTCAACGTATTCTTCTCGCTGCTGTTTTTGCTGACCTTTTTCTTTGGCTTCCCGCTGACCAGCATCCTCGTGTTCCGCTTTGATGTTGGCGTCGCGCCGCCGGAAATCTTGTTGCAGGCGCTGCTCTCTGCGACCTGCTTCTACGCGGTGTACTACGTCACTTATAAAACGCGCCTGCGAGCGGCAAAAGACACCACCCCTCGTCGTCCGCTGTTTACCATGAACCGGGTAGAAACCCATTTGACGTGGGTTATGCTGATGACTATCGCCCTCGTTAGCGTGGCGATTTTCTTCATGCATAACGGCTTTTTACTGTTTAAGTTGCAGTCCTATAGCCAGATTTTCTCCGCCGAAGTCTCCGGCGTCGCGCTCAAGCGTTTCTTCTATTTCTTTATCCCGGCGATGCTGGTGGTCTTTTTCCTGCGTCAGGACAGCAAAGCCTGGCTGTTCTTCCTGGTCAGCACCGTCGCATTTGGCATTCTGACCTACATGATCGTCGGCGGCACCCGCGCCAACATCATTATCGCCTTCGCGATTTTCCTGTTTATCGGCATTATTCGCGGCTGGATCTCGCTGTGGATGCTGGCGGCGGCAGGCGTCTTTGGCATTGTGGGGATGTTCTGGCTTGCGCTGAAGCGCTACGGGCTGAACGTGGCCGGCGACGAAGCGTTTTACACCTTCCTGTATCTGACGCGCGACACCTTCTCGCCGTGGGAAAACCTGGCATTACTGCTGCAAAACTACGACAAGATCGAATTCCAGGGACTGGCGCCGATTGTTCGCGATTTCTATGTCTTTATACCGACGTGGCTGTGGCCCGATCGTCCCGGCATTGTCCTGAACACGGCGAACTACTTCACCTGGGAAGTGCTGAACAACCATTCGGGTCTGGCGATTTCCCCAACCCTGATTGGCTCGCTGGTAGTGATGGGCGGAACGTGGTTTATCCTGCCTGGCGCGATCGCGGTAGGGCTGATAATAAAATGGTTCGACTGGCTATATACGCTGGGTAACGAAGAGACCAACCGCTACAAAGCCGCTGTTTTGCACAGTTTCTGTTTCGGTGCCATTTTCAATATGATCGTTCTGGCGCGCGAGGGGCTGGATTCATTCGTCTCACGCGTGGTGTTCTTTATGGTCGTTTTCGGACTCTGTCTGCTGCTGGCAAAACTGCTGTACTGGTTGTTTGACAGTGCAGGGCTTGTGCACAGACGTGAGCCACAGGGCAGCACAACGCTGTCGCAAGTCTGAGTAGGGATTATCATGACGGATACAACTTCAGCCCCGCGTTATGCGCTGCGCGGGCTACAGCTGATTGGCTGGCGTGACATGCAGCACGCGCTGGATTTTCTGTTCGCGGACGGGCAGATGAAGTCGGGCACGCTGGTGGCCATCAACGCAGAAAAAATGCTGGCGGTTGAAGATAATGTGGAAGTGAAAAGCCTGATTGAAGCCGCGGAGTTTAAATACGCAGACGGTATTAGCGTGGTGCGTTCAATTCGTAAAAAGTTTCCAGACGCTAATGTGTCTCGCGTGGCGGGTGCTGACCTTTGGGAGCGGCTTATGGAGCGCGCAGGCGCTGAAGGCACGCCGGTATTTTTGATCGGCGGCAAGCCAGAGGTGCTGGCGCAGACCGAACAAAAGCTGCGTAACCAGTGGAATGTTAACATAGTGGGCAGCCAGGATGGCTATTTCAGGCCGGAAGATCGCCTGGCGTTATATGAGCGCGTGCGCGACAGCGGGGCGAAAATTGTCACTGTCGCTATGGGGTCGCCGCGCCAGGAAATACTGATGCGCGATTGCCGTCTGGTCAGCCCGGATGCGCTTTATATGGGCGTTGGCGGCACCTACGACGTCTTTACCGGCCACGTTAAGCGTGCGCCCAAAGTCTGGCAAAATCTGGGGCTGGAGTGGCTCTACCGCCTGCTCTCCCAACCGACGCGTATAAAACGACAGATTCGCCTTCTGCGCTACCTTGCCTGGCACTACACCGGGAAAATGTAATCAATATGCAGCGCGATCTGCTGTTCGCGCTGCAACGCCCCCCGCAAAACTGCTGAGTTTATGTGCAATGCATTCATTTTTTTAATGCATTGTTTGCCATTTGCCAGAATTTAAGAAACCATTCGCTCCGTATTTCAGTACCCCTCAAAACAATACCCGGCAACAAGTCGGGAAACAGCAAACACAACCGAGGAATTATGGCAGAGAAAAAACCGGAGCTTCAGCGTGGGCTGGAAGCTCGACATATTGAACTGATCGCGCTGGGCGGGACTATCGGCGTTGGCCTGTTTATGGGCTCGGCAAGCACGCTGAAGTGGGCGGGGCCTTCCGTCCTGCTGGCGTATATTATTGCCGGACTGTTCGTCTTCTTCATCATGCGCTCAATGGGCGAAATGCTGTTTCTGGAGCCGGTGACGGGCTCTTTCGCCGTTTACGCCCACCGGTATATGAGCCCGTTCTTTGGTTATCTCACGGCCTGGTCGTACTGGTTTATGTGGATGGCCGTGGGGATTTCGGAGATCACCGCCATCGGGGTCTACGTGCAGTTCTGGTTCCCGGAGATGGCCCAGTGGATACCCGCGCTTATTGCCGTAGGGCTGGTGGCGCTGGCGAACCTTGCCGCCGTTCGTCTTTACGGCGAAATCGAGTTCTGGTTTGCGATGATCAAAGTCACCACCATCATCGTGATGATTGTCGTTGGCCTTGGGGTCATCTTCTTTGGCTTCGGTAACGGCGGGCACGCTATCGGTTTTGGTAACCTGACCGGGCACGGCGGCTTCTTTGCGGGCGGCTGGAAGGGCTTTCTGACGGCGCTCTGTATCGTTGTCGCCTCCTATCAGGGCGTTGAGCTGATCGGCATTACCGCAGGTGAGGCGAAAAACCCGCAGGTCACGCTGCGTAGCGCGGTAGGCAAGGTACTGTGGCGTATCCTGATTTTCTATGTGGGCGCGATCTTCGTTATCGTGACCATTTTCCCATGGAACGAGATCGGCACCACCGGCAGCCCGTTTGTCTTAACCTTCGCTAAGATTGGCATCACGGCGGCAGCCGCCATTATCAACTTTGTGGTGCTGACGGCGGCGCTCTCCGGCTGTAACAGCGGAATGTACAGCTGTGGGCGTATGCTTTACGCGCTCTCGCAAAACAAACAGCTGCCGGCGATGATGGGTAAAGTCTCCCGCGTGGGTGTACCGGTGGCGGGCGTAGCGGTGTCGATTGTGATTCTGCTGATTGGCTCTTGCCTGAACTACATCATCCCGAATCCGCAGCGCGTGTTTGTTTATGTTTATAGCGCCAGCGTGCTGCCGGGGATGGTACCGTGGTTTGTCATTTTGATTAGCCAGCTGCGTTTCCGACAGGCGCACAAAGAAGCGATCGCCAGCCATCCATTCCGTTCCATTCTGTTCCCGTATGCGAACTATTTGACGATGGCGTTCCTGATTTGCGTATTAATTGGAATGTACTTTAATGAAGATACCCGCATGTCGCTGTTTGTCGGGATGATCTTCCTGGCTGCCGTCACAGCTGCATATAAACTTTTTGGCCTGGGTCGCCGTGGCTCCGCCCATAAAGTGGAGGAATAAGCGGCAAAATGTGCAAACCATAACCAAACGCGCATTTTTTTCAAAAAAGCACTAGACAGCGGGGTCGGAGGTACGTAATATCCAGCCCCGCAACGGCGCTAAGCGCCCGTAGCTCAGCTGGATAGAGCGCTGCCCTCCGGAGGCAGAGGTCTCAGGTTCGAATCCTGTCGGGCGCGCCATTTTAGTCCCGGCGCTAGAGCTGCGGTGGTCTGAGAAGTAGTCAGAACCGCGTGAAAGAATACAGTGGTGGCTATAGCTCAGTTGGTAGAGCCCTGGATTGTGATTCCAGTTGTCGTGGGTTCGAATCCCATTAGCCACCCCATTATTGAAAGAGTTGTGAATTGCGAAGGTGGCGGAATTGGTAGACGCGCTAGCTTCAGGTGTTAGTGTTCTTACGGACGTGGGGGTTCAAGTCCCCCCCCTCGCACCACGACTTTTAATGAGTTGAACTAAAAATTCAAAAAAGCAGTACATCGGCGAGTAGCGCAGCTTGGTAGCGCAACTGGTTTGGGACCAGTGGGTCGGAGGTTCGAATCCTCTCTCGCCGACCAATTTTGAACCCCGCTTCGGCGGGGTTTTTTGTTTTCTGCGCTTTTTCATCCTGTAGCCATTCCCCGACAACACTCTATATCCTTGTCGCGATTCAGCGACATATAAGCTGTTAATAATAAAGAATTTATTATTTTCTCTCTTAACCTGTCTCCTGGTGACGACAGATTGCCGCCCTTAGCGCGAGTTTGTATGGCGTAAGGCGCCTCTTAACAACATAATTTCCTTTTATCTTAAAATGTTGCGCGATGTAAAAGTTATGCGTGTAAACCTGGCACATTACATGCAATAATATGCGTGTAGATGCTCATTCCATCTCTTATGTTCGCCCTACGGCCTCATAAACTCAGGAATGACGCAGAGCCGTTTACGGTGCTTATCGTCCACTGACAGATGTCGCTTCGGCCTCATCAAACACCATGGACATAACGTTGAGTGAAGCACCAAATATGTTGTCTTACAGACCTGTTTTAACGCCTGCTTTTATAGCAGGCGTTTTTTTATGGGTACAAAAAAGGAGGCCATCTGGCCTCCTGGATAATTACTGCTGCGTTCCGTTATTGTGTAGCGTAAGCAGAAGCCCATCACGCCGCATGGCTGCGGCCTCTTCCGGCTTGTGCTGCTTGTCCAGCGAATCAGCAAGCCAGGCGTAATCAAATGCGTCCGGGCGTTGCTTCAGCGCAGCGCGGAAGGCGAGACTCGCCTCCTGCCACTCGCCGTGTTTCATCAAAGACTGGCCAAGCGTACTCCACAGCAGCGGACGATCGCCCACGGTTTTGATCTGCTGGCGCAGTGCTTTTTCTATTTGTTCCGGATTGTTGGTTTTCAGACGCGGGATGACCATCACCAGGCGGTCATCATACTGTCGCTTGAGACCGTCGAGAAGGATCTCCTGCGCGGTGTCATGGTCGTCACACTCAATCAGATGTTCTGCCATCGCCACCTGAAGGGGAACCTGCTGGCGCGTTTTGCGGCTCTGGTTTTTCCACCAGGTTTTCAGGCCGTCGCTGCCAAGATCGGCGCGCGCCTGATCCATCAGGCCAATCCAGGCCAGACGCTGAAGTTCATCACGATGTTCATCATCGCCCACGTCGGCTTTCGCCATGGAAGGGATAATGTCCAGCAGCGAACCCCAGGCACCTGTCCGAATGTATGCCTGCTCCGCAAGACGCAGCACTTCCGGATGACGAGGGGTGATTTCCAGCAGACGGTCAACGCCGTGACGTGCGGCATGGTTTTCATTGCGCGCCAGTTGCAGACGAACGCGGGTGATCTCAACCGGAATCGGATCCTTAGTTGAGAGCTCAGACGCGCGTTCGAGATGCTGATTGGCGCGGGCCTCATCGCCTCGCTGTTGCGCCGCCTCAGCGGCCAGCAGATAGTTAACAACCGGCTGTTCTGCATGGTCGGCATTTTTCGACATCAGCTTTTCAACCTGCTGATAGTCGCCTTCGGCCAGCTTCAGCAACGCTTGCTCGGTCTGCTTACGGGCGCGACGGCGCTTACGGCCAACGAACCAGCCGCGCGTGTGAACCCCGGTACGGAAAATCCGACGCAGGATCCATTCCACTGCCAGCAGGACGACCACACCCAGGATCAGGATGATCACCAGCCCTGTCACGCTGGTTTCGACGTTGTAGTTATCGGTCTGGATCAATACGTAACCCTGGTGACCCGCGAGCATCGGCCCCAGTACAATTCCGGCGATCAGCAGGATGAAGAGTAAGAAGACTTTTAGCATCATCACTCTCCTTGCGGCGCGCTTTCAGGCGCTGGCGCGGCGGCAGGTGCTTCAGCCGGGCGCTCTGCCGGAACGCCCGGCTGGGCCAGCAGGTTACGCACGCGCGTCTGCATGATCTTCTCCAGAATCGGCTGGCTTTCCAGCTTGTCCGGCACGTTCATGGTGATGTTTTGCTGGCTCAGCTTGTCGATATCCTCCAGGAACGCGGTCGTGGTTGCGTCATTGGTATCGTAGTAAGCACGTACCCAGGTTGAAACGTTATCCAGCGCCTGTTTGTAGGTCTCTTCCTGGTGACGTGGTACGGCCTGGGCAGCCACCAGCAGGCGGGAGCGAATGTTTTCGCGCAGATAGACATCCTGGTTCGGTGCCAGCAGCGGCACGGCGGTTTCATCGCGGCGGCGAATGGTAATAAAGCTGTCCATAAAGTTCTGCCAGCTCTTTTGCAGGTTGATACGCCATTCGCTCAGGGAGCTGGACAGCTCGGTACCGTCGGAATCCATCGGGGAGTCATCGTCGTTGTTATCGGCCAGTTGAAGGTTATCAATCTGGTTGGAGAGCTGATTTACCTTAAGGATGATACCGTCATAGTCGACCTGAGAAACCGCAGACAGGCTGGCGATATCTTCCGTAATAGCGCGGCGTGCGTTGATGAGGCTCGGATCGTTCATATCGGCCAGGCTTGCGTCGGCGCTTTTCAGCAGCGCGGCGGCGGTGGTGACATCCTGATCGCTCCAGAGCTTGCGCCCGGCCAGCTTCACCAGAAAATCGGCCTGTGAGAGCAGCCAGGTTTTGGCATCGGTTCCCGAAATCGTGGCGACTTTCTCCTGCACTTCGCTCAGCTGTTTGGTCAACTCTTCACGTTTGCTGTTCGCGTCGGCGAGGGCGGCAGCCTGCTGTTTGATCACGCCTTCCAGCTCAGCTTTTTGCGTCTCCTGCGCTTTCTGTAGGGCGGTGATTTGGTTAACCAGCGCGTCGCTGGTGGCCGTCTGGTTGGTGCCTTGTTTCTTCACCAGTCCGTAGAGACCCACGCCTGCGGCCAGCGCAATCGCGATGGCAATCACGCTCAGCGTGAGGCTGGTTTTATTGCTGCCGTTTTTCTTCTCAACGGTTTTGTCTGTCGTCTCTGGCTGTGACGTGGTGTCCACAGTCTCCCTGGTCTCTTCAACCACGGCGGAGGATTTTTCGTGTTCCGTCATTATGGCTTCCCATTTGAGAGTTATTGTAATGCGCGCAGCAGCGCATCGTTGTCGGCGTTATCAGCGATCCGAATATCCTGCCAGCCCAGTTCCCGGGCGTGGTTCGCCAGACGCTCGCTGACGACCAGAAGCCGACAGCGGAGTAACCAGTTTTCGCGATACCAAAGCGGAATCAGCGACCAAAGCTGTTGTAACATTTCACCGCTGGTAACCACCAGCGTATTAATGCCGCGCGCATGCCAGCGCATGGCTTCTTCCGCGCCATCATAGTGTTTCGCACAGCGCTGATAGCACTCCACAAACGTCACGTCTGCGCTGCGTTCGCGCAGCGTCTCGCCCAGCAGTTCGCGGCCACCGTTGCCGCGCAAAATGAGCGCACGCTTTCCGGCAATAGTTTGTAATTCAGGTAATTGTAGCAAGACTTCGCTGATTTCCCGATCTAACGGGTAACGAACATCGATTCCGCTCGCGGTATGTAAGGCCAGCGCCGTGGTGCGCCCGATGGCGAAATAGCGGGGTGCGTGGGGCCAGTTAACGCCCTGCTGTTGTAGCTGCGCATGGGCAAATTCCACGGCATGCTGCGATAGCGCAAAGAGCAGATCACCTTCCTGCAAGGCACGCATCTGGTCAGCGAGCGTAGGCAGCTCGCGACCGGGGGAGAATTCAATCAACGGAAAACTCCAGGCCACCTGCCCCAGTGCGCGCAGACGGCTCACTAACTGCTCTCCTGCGGGAGAAGGGCGGGTGACAAGTATGCTCATGCAGGGGGCTCTCCGTTATAGACCTCAGCCAGAATTTCACGCGCGCCATTACTCAGCAGCTCTTCCGCCAGCGATACGCCAAGCGCCTCGGCATCCTGCGGCTTGCCGCGACGTTCACCGCGAACCATCTGCGAGCCGTCCGGCGCGCCAACCAGCGCACGCAGCCACAGCTCACCGTCAGTTAATTCAGCATAGCTGCCAATTGGCACCTGACAGCCTCCTTCGAGGCGAGTATTCATCGCGCGCTCGGCTTTTACGCGAACGGCGGTATCGTCATGATTCAGCGGCGCGAGCAGTGCCTGAGTACGCGTATCATCCAGACGACACTCAATGCCGACGGCACCCTGGCCGACGGCGGGCAGCGACAGCTCCGGCGGCAACGCCACGCGAATACGTTCTTCCAGCCCCAGGCGTTTCAGGCCCGCAACCGCAAGAATAATGGCATCGTAGTCGCCGTTATCCAGCTTGCCAAGGCGTGTGCCGACGTTCCCGCGCAGCGAGCGAATCACCAGATCCGGACGACGTTCAGCCAACTGACACTGGCGGCGTAAACTTGACGTGCCGACCACGCTGCCTGCCGGCAACGCATCAAGCGAGTCATAGCGATTAGAGACAAACGCATCGCGCGGATCCTCGCGCTCGCAGATGGTCACCAGCCCCAGCCCTTCCGGGAACTCAACGGGCACGTCTTTCATCGAATGCACGGCGATATCGGCGCGGTTCTCAAGCAATGCCAGCTCCAGCTCTTTGACAAACAGACCCTTTCCGCCCACTTTGGCCAGCGGCGTATCAAGAATGACATCGCCACGCGTGACCATTGGCACCAGCTCAACGCGTAATCCGGTGTGGCAGGCTTCCAGGCGCTGCTTAACATAATGTGCCTGCCAGAGCGCAAGAGGACTTTGGCGTGTGGCAATTCTCAAAACATTGTCTAACATGCTTGTTACCGTCATTATCAATCGCTAACCATCCTAACATTGTTGACACTCGGATGGCAGTTTTACGGTTGATGAAGAGTGAGAGGGACAGGGCGGCGTTCGCGTCAGCCACCGCCGTATTCAGGAATTTACACGTACAGAACGGTGCTACACTTGTATGTAGCGCATCTTTCTTTACGGTCAACCGGCAAGGTGTTAAATTGATCACGTTTTAGACCATTTTTTCGTCTGTACCACCAGAAAAGAACAAGGCGAAAAAGGGTAACGGTTATTTTTTGAAATACTGCGGGTCCGCTGCTTGTTCTGTTTTGACTGGCGTGCGAAACCCGGAAACATCAGGCGATACGTCTTGTACCTCTATATTGAGACTCTGAAACAGAGACTGGATGCCATCAATCAATTGCGTGTGGATCGCGCGCTTGCTGCCATGGGCCCTGCTTTCCAGCAGGTATACAGTCTACTGCCGACATTGTTGCACTATCACCATCCGCTAATGCCGGGTTACCTCGATGGTAACGTTCCCCAGGGCATTTGCCTCTTCACGCCTGATGAAACCCAACAACACTATCTGACTGAACTTGAGCTTTACCGTGGTATGCCGCCGCAGGTTTCGCCGAAAGGCGAGCTGCCGATTACCGGGGTTTACTCCATGGGCAGCACGTCATCGGTTGGGCAAAGTTGTTCTTCTGACCTGGATATCTGGGTCTGCCATCAGTCCTGGCTCGACAATGAAGAGCGCCAGCTGTTGCAGCGTAAATGCAGTCTGCTGGAGAGCTGGGCGGCGTCGCTCGGCGTGGAAGTGAGCTTCTTCCTGATTGATGAAAACCGTTTCCGCCATAACGAAAGCGGCAGTCTGGGTGGTGAAGACTGCGGCTCGACTCAGCATATTCTGTTGCTGGATGAGTTTTACCGTACAGCGGTTCGCCTGGCCGGAAAACGTATTCTGTGGAATATGGTGCCGTGCGATGAAGAAGAGAATTATGACGACTACGTCATGTCGCTTTACTCGCAGGGCGTACTGACGCCAAACGAGTGGCTGGATCTGGGCGGTCTGAGCTCCCTGTCCGCCGAAGAGTACTTTGGTGCAAGCCTCTGGCAGCTCTATAAGAGCATTGATTCACCGTACAAAGCGGTGCTGAAAACCCTGCTGCTGGAAGCCTACTCCTGGGAATACCCCACCCCGCGTCTGCTGGCGAAAGATATTAAGCAGCGTCTGCACGATGGGGAGATCGTCTCCTACGGGCTTGATGCCTACTGCATGATGCTGGAACGCGTCACCGAATACCTGACGGCCATTGATGACGCCACGCGTCTTGACCTGGTGCGTCGATGTTTCTATCTCAAAGTCTGTGAAAAACTGAGCCGCGAGCGCGCCTGCGTTGGCTGGCGCCGTGAAGTGGTCAGCCAGTTAGTAAAAGAGTGGGGATGGGACGAAGCGCGTCTCGCCATGCTCGACAACCGCGCCAACTGGAAAATCGATCAGGTGCGCGAGGCGCACAACGAGCTGCTTGATGCGATGATGCAGAGCTACCGCAACCTGATCCGCTTTGCCCGCCGTAACAACCTTAGCGTTTCTGCCAGCCCACAGGATATCGGGGTGCTGACCCGTAAACTGTACGCCGCGTTTGAAGCGTTGCCGGGCAAGGTAACGCTGGTGAACCCACAGATTTCGCCTGACCTGTCTGAACCGAATCTGACCTTTATCTACGTGCCGCCGGGCCGCGCAAACCGCACCGGGTGGTATCTGTACAACCGTGCGCCAAGCATGGATTCGATCATCAGCCATCAGCCGCTGGAGTATAACCGCTACCTTAACAAGCTGGTGGCCTGGGCCTGGTTTAACGGCCTTCTCACCTCACGCACCCGGTTGTTTATCAAGGGCAACGAGGTGGTCGATTTAGCCAAATTGCAGGAGATGGTGGCGGATGTCTCGCACCACTTCCCACTGCGTCTGCCTGCGCCGACGCCAAAAGCGCTCTACAGCCCGTGTGAGATTCGCCATCTGGCGATCATCGTCAACCTGGAATACGACCCGACGGCGGCCTTCCGCAATCAGGTGGTTCACTTTGACTTCCGTAAGCTGGACGTCTTTAGCTTCGGTGAGCAGCAAAACTGCCTGGTGGGCAGCGTGGATCTGCTGTACCGCAACTCGTGGAACGAAGTGCGTACCCTGCACTTTAACGGCGAGCAGGCGATGATCGAGGCGCTGAAAACGATCCTCGGCAAGATGCATCAGGACGCCGCGCCGCCGGACAGCGTAGAGGTGTTCTGCTACAGCCAGCACCTTCGCGGCCTGATTCGTACCCGCGTGCAGCAGCTGGTGTCTGAGTGCATCGAATTGCGTCTTTCCAGCACCCGGAATGAAACCGGACGCTTTAAAGCGCTGCGCGTCTCCGGCCAGACCTGGGGGCTGTTCTTTGAGCGCCTGAACGTGTCGGTGCAGAAGCTGGAGAACGCCATTGAATTCTACGGCGCGATTTCACACAACAAACTGCATGGCCTGTCGGTTCAGGTGGAAACCAACCACGTTAAGCTGCCGCAGGTGGTGGATGGCTTTGCGAGTGAAGGGATTATTCAGTTCTTCTTCGAGGAGTCGGGCGATAACGCCGGGTTTAATATCTACATTCTGGATGAAACCAACCGTGCCGAGGTGTATCACCACTGTGAAGGCAGCAAAGAGGAGCTGGTGCGCGACGTCAGCCGGTTCTATTCATCCTCGCACGATCGCTTTACCTACGGCTCAAGCTTTATCAACTTCAACCTGCCGCAGTTCTACCAGATTGTGAATGTGGATGGACGAGCGCAGGTGATCCCGTTCCGTACGCAGGCGATTACCCCTGCGGTGCCCGCTAACCAGGAAACTGCGCCGCTGTTGCAGCAGTATTTCTCCTGAACCTTTTCGCCGGGTGGCGCTAACGCTTACCCGGCCTACGGTCCGAGCTGCTGTTGCGGTTGGCGCTAACGCTTACCCGGCCTACGGTCCGAGCTGCTTTTGCCGGGTGGCGCTAACGCTTACCCGGCCTACGGTCCGAGCCGCTGTTGCCGGTTGGCGCTCACGCTTACCCGGCCTACGATTCGAGCCGTTGTAGGCCCGGTAAGGCGTAGCCGCCACCGGGCAACAAAACTACCTGAAACTCACTGCCTCACCCGCCTGCGCCGTCGCCGCCTGCTCCAGCAGATCCCAGAACGTTTCGCCGCTGCGGTCGCAGACCCACTCGTCACCTTTCAGATCAAAGTGATAGCCGCCCTGTTTCGCCGCCAGCCACACCTGGTGAAGCGGCTCCTGACGGTTAATAATAATCTTGCTGCCGTTTTCGAAGCTTAAGGTCAGGATCCCGCCGTTGATTTCACAATCGATATCGCTGTCGCCGTCCCAGTCGTCGATACGCTCTTCGATGGTCATCCACAGGGTATCGGCAAGGCGATGAAATTCACTGTCGTTCATGGTTTTATTCCTGTTTTTCGTGATGGCGGCAGTATAACGCTAAATAATTCCCGTTGCAGGAAAGCGGCAAACTCTTGCTTTTGTGTCTTCTCCTGCGATGATAGAAACAGATTTGAACTTACGGGCAACCTCTACATGAAAAACGTCTTTCGAACGCTTGCCGTTCTTGTCACTCTGTTTAGCCTGACCGGCTGTGGACTGAAGGGACCACTGTACTTCCCGCCAGAGGATAAAAACGCACCACCGCCGACGAAACCGGTGCAAAGTGGTATCGAGTCATCTACGCCGGATACCAACGATCGCGGCAATAACGGCGGCCCGACTCAGGTCAATCTCTGACGATTACGTTCTGTACCCGCGCAATGGAGCAAATGATGCAGTTCTCTAAAATGCATGGCCTTGGCAACGACTTTATGGTCGTCGACGCGGTAACGCAGAATGTCTTTTTCTCCCCGGAACTGATCCGTCGTCTGGCGGATCGGCACGTGGGCGTGGGTTTTGACCAGCTGCTGGTGGTGGAGCCGCCTTACGATCCTGACCTGGACTTCCACTATCGCATTTTTAACGCCGACGGCAGCGAAGTTTCCCAGTGCGGCAACGGCGCGCGCTGTTTTGCCCGCTTTGTTCGGCTGAAAGGGCTGACCAACAAGCGCGATATCCGCGTCAGCACCGCCAATGGCCGGATGGTGCTCAGCGTCACCGACGACGAACTGGTGCGCGTGAACATGGGCGAGCCGAACTTCGAACCCGCTGCCGTGCCGTTTCGCGCCAACAAAGCGGAAAAGACCTATATTATGCGTGCCGCCGAGCAGACAGTATTGTGCGGCGTCGTCTCGATGGGTAACCCGCACTGCGTGATTCAGGTAGATGATGTGCAAACTGCGGCGGTTGAAACGCTCGGCCCGGTGCTGGAAAGCCACGAGCGCTTCCCGGAGCGGGCGAACATCGGTTTCATGCAGGTGGTGAAGCGTGAACACATTCGCCTGCGGGTTTACGAGCGCGGCGCGGGCGAAACCCAGGCCTGCGGAAGCGGTGCCTGTGCGGCGGTGGCCGTCGGTATCTCGCAGGGGTTACTGGCGGAAGAGGTTCGCGTGGAATTACCGGGCGGGCGTCTTGATATCGCCTGGAAAGGAGCGGGTCATCCACTGTACATGACTGGCCCGGCGACACATGTTTATGACGGGTTTATCCATCTATGAAGCAACCAGGGGAAGAACTGCGGGAACCTGTAACGGAGCTGGACGACAGCGCTGTGGTGGATTACCTGCTGCACAATCCTGAGTTTTTTATCCGCAATGCACGCGTCGTCGAAAGGATGCGCGTGCCGCATCCGGTTCGCGAGACCGTGTCGCTGGTTGAATGGCACATGGCGCGCTCGCGCAACCACATCAATCAGCTCGAAGAGAACATGACGCTGCTGATGGAGCAGGCCAGCAATAACGAAAGCCTGTTCTATCGTCTTCTGCACCTTCAGGCGCGTCTGGCTTCCGCGCACAGTCTCGAAGAGTTCCTCAACCGCTTCCACCGCTGGGCGCGCGAGCTGGGGCTGGCAGGCGCGACGATCCGTCTCTTTCCCGACCGCTGGCGCATTGGCGCGCCGTCCGGGTTTACCCATCTGGCGCTGAGCCGTCAGGCGTTTGAACCGCTGCGCATTCAGCGTCTGGGCCATGAGCACCACTATCTGGGGCCGCTTAACGGGCCAGAACTGCTGGTGGTGCTGCCGGAAGCCAAAGCTATCGGCTCGGTGGCGATGTCGCTGATGGGGCGCGATGGTGACCTGGGCGTGATGTTATTTACCAGCCGCGACGCGCATCATTATGAACAGGGGCAGGGCACGCAACTGTTGCAGGAGATCGCCCTGATGCTGCCTGAGCTGCTGGAGCGCTGGATTGAGCGCGTATGACGGACGGACTGCTCGCCACTGACGTCACCCGTTTTCTGCGCTATCTTGGCGTAGAACGCCAGCTTAGCCCTATTACGCTGCTCAACTATCAGCGTCAGCTTGATGCCATCATGCAGATTGCCGATGAAATCGGCCTGAAAAGCTGGCAACAATGTGACGCCGCCACGGTTCGCGGCTTCGTTGTGCGTAGCCGTAAAAAAAACTTAAGCCCGGCGAGCCTGGCGCTCCGGCTCTCAGCCCTGCGCAGTTTCTTCGACTGGCTGGTCAGCCAGGGCGGTCTGAAAGCCAACCCGGCAAAAGGGATCGCCACGCCAAAGGCCCCGCGTCATCTGCCGAAAAATATCGACGTCGACGACGTAAACCGCCTGCTGAATATCGATCTTAACGATCCGCTGGCCGTGCGCGACCGTGCGATGCTGGAGGTGATGTACGGCGCGGGCCTGCGTCTCTCTGAGCTGGTGAACCTCGACTTAAAGCACCTCGATCTGGAATCTGGCGAAGTGTGGGTGATGGGCAAAGGCAGCAAAGAGCGCCGCCTGCCGATCGGCCGCAATGCGGTTTCCTGGATTGAGCACTGGCTGGATCTGCGCGGTCTGTTTGGCGCGGAAGAGGATGCGCTGTTCCTGTCGAAGCTCGGCAAGCGGATCTCGGCGCGTAACGTGCAGAAGCGCTTTGCGGAGTGGGGCATTAAGCAGGGGCTGAACAGCCACGTTCACCCGCATAAGCTGCGCCACTCTTTTGCGACGCACATGCTGGAATCAAGCGGCGACCTGCGCGGCGTACAGGAGCTGCTTGGTCACGCGAATCTGTCGACCACCCAAATCTATACCCACTTAGACTTCCAACACCTTGCCTCGGTGTATGACGCGGCGCATCCACGCGCCAAACGGGGGAAATAATGCGTTTTTACCGCCCACTCGGTCAGATCTCAGCCCTGACGTTTGATCTTGATGACACCCTTTACGACAACCGCCCAGTGATCCTGCGTACCGAGCAGGAGTCGCTGGCGTTTGTGCAGAACTACCATCCTGCGCTGAAAGCGATCCAGAACAAAGAGTTCCAGAAGCTGCGTCAGTCCCTGCGGGAAACCGAGCCGGAAATTTATCATGACGTGACCGAATGGCGCCGCCGTGCGGTTGAGCAGGCGATGCTCAATGCCGGCCTGAGCGCGCAGGACGCGGCCATGGGTGCTGAAGCGGCCATGGAAAACTTCGCCAAATGGCGCAGCCGAATCGACGTGCCGCAGGAGACCCACGACACGCTGGCGAAGCTCGCCGAAAAGTGGCCGCTGGTCGCCATTACCAACGGCAACGCTCAGCCTGAACTGTTTGGTCTGGGGAACTATTTTCAGTTCGTGCTGCGCGCGGGCCCGCACGGACGCTCGAAGCCGTTCAACGATATGTATCATCTGGCGGCGGAAAAACTGGATTTGCCGCTCGGTGAGATCCTGCACGTGGGCGACGACCTGACCACGGACGTCGCCGGGGCGATCCGCTGCGGCATGCAGGCCTGCTGGATCAAGCCGGAAAATGCCGATCTGATGACTACCCCGGATAGCCGTCTTCTGCCGCACGTGGAAATTTCACGGTTGGCATCCCTCACGACGCTGATATAATCATCAATTGTTCTGTATAAATTAACAGGGTTTTGGCGAATGGAAACATTTGCCCGCCCGACATGACGTGACGGTGCCAATGGACGTTTCTTACCTGCTCGACAGCCTTAATGACAAACAGCGTGACGCGGTTGCCGCCTCGCGTACAAACCTGCTGGTACTGGCTGGAGCGGGCAGTGGTAAGACGCGCGTGCTGGTTCACCGTATCGCCTGGCTACAGAGCGTGGAGAACTGCTCGCCGTACTCGATTATGGCCGTGACGTTCACCAACAAGGCGGCGGCGGAGATGCGCCACCGTATCGCACAGCTGATGGGCACCAGCCAGGGCGGCATGTGGGTTGGCACCTTCCACGGCCTGGCGCACCGTCTGCTGCGCGCGCACCATATGGACGCTAACCTGCCGCAGGATTTCCAGATCCTCGACAGCGAAGATCAGCTGCGCTTACTGAAACGTCTGATCAAGGCGATGAACCTCGACGAGAAGCAGTGGCCGCCGCGTCAGGCGATGTGGTACATCAACGGTCAGAAAGACGAAGGGCTGCGTCCGCACCACATTCAAAGCTTCGGTAACCCGGTTGAGCAGACCTGGCAGAACGTCTACAAGGCCTATCAGGAAGCGTGCGATCGCGCCGGTCTGGTGGATTTCGCCGAACTGCTGCTGCGCGCCCACGAGCTGTGGCTCAACAAACCACATATCCTGCAACACTACCGTGAACGCTTCACCAACATTCTGGTGGACGAATTCCAGGATACCAACAACATTCAGTACGCGTGGATCCGCCTGCTGGCCGGGGATACCGGCAAGGTGATGATCGTGGGCGATGACGACCAGTCTATCTACGGCTGGCGCGGCGCGCAGGTGGAGAACATCCAGCGCTTTCTCAACGATTTCCCCGGCGCGCAAACCATCCGTCTGGAGCAGAACTACCGTTCTACCAGCAACATACTGAGCGCGGCCAACGCCCTGATTGAGAACAACAACGGGCGACTGGGTAAAAAGCTGTGGACCGATGGCGTCGACGGCGAACCGATTTCGATTTACTGCGCCTTCAACGAGCTCGACGAAGCCCGCTTCGTGGTGAACCGCATTAAAACCTGGCAGGAGAACGGCGGTGCGCTGGAGCAGTGTGCCATTCTCTATCGCAGCAACGCCCAGTCGCGCGTGCTGGAAGAGGCGCTGTTACAGGTGAGCATGCCGTACCGCATTTATGGCGGTATGCGCTTCTTCGAACGTCAGGAGATCAAAGATGCGCTCTCGTATTTGCGTCTGATTGCCAACCGTAACGACGATGCGGCGTTTGAGCGCGTGGTGAACACGCCGACGCGCGGCATCGGCGATCGTACGCTGGACGTGGTGCGTCAGGCCTCGCGCGATCGTCAGCTCACGCTATGGCAGGCATGCCGCGAGCTGTTACAGGAAAAAGCCCTCGCCGGGCGCGCCGCCAGCGCATTGCAGCGCTTCCTGGAGTTAATCGACGCGCTGGCGCAGGAAACGGCCGACATGCCGCTGCACGTCCAGACTGACCGGGTAATCAAAGATTCCGGCCTGCGCACCATGTACGAGCAGGAAAAAGGCGAGAAGGGCCAGACCCGTATTGAGAACTTAGAGGAGCTGGTGACGGCAACGCGCCAGTTCAGCTACAACGAAGAAGACGAAGACCTGATGCCGTTGCAGGCATTCCTCTCTCACGCCGCGCTGGAGGCGGGTGAAGGGCAGGCCGATACCTGGCAGGATGCGGTTCAGCTGATGACCCTGCACTCCGCGAAAGGTCTGGAGTTCCCGCAGGTGTTCATCGTCGGGATGGAAGAGGGGATGTTCCCGAGCCAGATGTCGCTGGATGAAGGCGGGCGTCTGGAAGAGGAGCGTCGTCTGGCCTACGTGGGTGTGACCCGTGCGATGCAGAAACTGACCCTGACCTACGCGGAAACCCGCCGCCTGTACGGGAAAGAAGTGTATCACCGTCCGTCGCGCTTTATCGGCGAACTGCCGGAAGAGTGTGTGGAAGAGGTGCGCCTGCGCGCCAGCATCAGCCGTCCGGTCAGTCATCAGCGTATGGGCTCGCCAATCTCTGAAACCGACACCGGTTACAAGCTGGGCCAGCGCGTGCGCCACTCGAAGTTTGGCGAAGGCACCATCGTCAACCTGGAAGGCAGCGGCGAGCACAGCCGTTTGCAGGTCGCGTTCCAGGGGCAGGGGATCAAATGGCTGGTGGCAGCCTATGCCAAGCTGGAAAGTGTGTAACTTTCAGAAAAATATCACTATTTTGTAATAATCTGCTAGCCTTATACGTTGAAGGTCAATTAATGCCCTTCAGCGTTCCGTTGCGTGTTGACGCCACAGTTATTGCTGGCGTAACATGCGCGCACGATTACGCTAAGAGGACATTCGCCTTGGACACACCCAGTAGATACTGGCTCAATTCCCTGTCATCCAGGAACAACTCCTAAGGCTATCTCCTCTTGCTGATGGCCTTAGTGGTTGTCAGCGACTGCATCATTCCCGTCGCGCTGAGTCAGGCTGTTTAATGGTCTGAAACCCAATTTGTTTCTGTGTGCCCACCGAACTGTCCGATATTTTTTGCATTGGGAGTCCCGGTCATGTTGAGCGCATTTCAACTCGAAAATAACCGACTGACTCGGCTTGAAGCCGAAGAGTCACAGCCCCTCATTGATGCCGTATGGGTGGATCTGGTCGAGCCGGACGACGATGAGCGCCTTCGCGTACAATCTGAACTGGGGCAAAGCCTGGCGACACGCCCGGAACTGGAAGACATCGAAGCATCCGCCCGTTTTTTTGAAGACGAAGACGGCCTGCACATTCACTCCTTCTTCTTCTTCGAAGATGCCGAAGACCACGCGGGGAACTCCACCGTGGCGTTTACCATCCGCGATGGCCGCCTGTTCACCCTGCGCGAGCGCGAACTGCCTGCGTTTCGTCTCTACCGCATGCGCGCCCGCAGCCAGGCGATGATGGACGGTAACGCCTATGAGCTGCTGCTGGATCTGTTCGAAACCAAAATCGAACAGCTGGCGGATGAAATCGAAAACATCTACAGCGACCTGGAAAAGCTGAGCCGCGTGATCATGGAAGGCCATCAGGGTGATGAGTACGACGAAGCGTTGTCCACGCTTGCAGAGCTGGAAGATATCGGCTGGAAGGTGCGTTTGTGTCTGATGGATACCCAGCGCGCGCTGAACTTCCTGGTTCGCAAGGCGCGTCTGCCGGGCGGTCAGCTGGAGCAGGCGCGTGAGATCTTACGCGATATCGAATCCCTGCTACCGCACAACGAATCCCTGTTCCAGAAGGTCAACTTCCTGATGCAGGCGGCAATGGGCTTTATCAACATCGAGCAGAACCGCATCATCAAGATCTTCTCGGTGGTTTCCGTGGTGTTCCTGCCGCCGACGCTGGTGGCATCCAGCTACGGGATGAACTTTGAGTTTATGCCGGAGCTGAAGTGGAGCTTTGGCTACCCGGGGGCGATTATCTTTATGATCCTCGCCGGGCTGGCGCCGTACCTGTACTTCAAGCGGAAGAACTGGTTGTAAAAATCAGGCGGGTGGCGCTGCGCTTACCCGCCCTACAAAGCACCTAAATTCCTCTGCGAGTCCTGCGCTGGGTATAAATTGCATCCGCAACGAAAATCGCCAGCGCCACCCAGATAAAGGCAAACGTCACCATCTTATCCGCACCCGGCACCTCGCCGTAAAACACCACCGCCAGCAGGAACATCAGCGTCGGGCCGATGTACTGGAAGAAGCCAAGCGTCGAGAGACGCAGACGCGTTGCCGCGCCGGTGAAGCACAGCAGGGGAATCGTCGTGACCACGCCCGCCGCCATCAGCATCAGGTTCAGCGACCATGGGTTGCTGCCCATGTGGCTGGTGGCGCTGTCGGCAATACCGAACAGGTAGATCGCCGCGACAGGCAGCAGCCACAGGGTTTCAAACAGCATTCCCGTCTGCGCTTCCACGGCGATTTTTTTACGCACCAGGCCGTAGAAGGCAAAGCTGAACGCCAGCCCCAGGGCGATAACCGGCAGTGAACCGAAGGTCCACAGCTGCACCAGCACGCCGCAGAGGGCCAGAATCACCGCCACCCACTGCATCCGGCGGAAACGTTCGCCGAGGAAAATCATCCCCAGCACGATGTTCACCAGCGGGTTAATGAAGTAGCCCAGGCTGGCTTCGAGCATGTGATGGTTATTCACCGCCCAGATAAACAGCAGCCAGTTTCCGCCAATCAGCACCGCAGAGAGGGCAAGCAGGAAGACCTTCTTCGGGGTTTTTAGCAGCGTTTTGACGCCTGACCACTGACGGCTGATGCTCATCAGCGCGATCATAAAGAAAAACGACCAGATGACGCGGTGAGTGAGGATCTCGTCCGCCGGGACATAGGCGATAAGCTTGAAGTACGCCGGCGCGATACCCCAAATAAAATAAGCGGCAAGAGCGAGTAAAACGCCCTGCCGCGTCTGTTTAGCATCCATCGGGAAAATCCGTTACAAAAAAGTGAAGTAATTTTACCCGAATTTGCCGCCTCAACCCACCATATAAGTGGCGGTTGCGCTGGCGATATAAACCTGCTCCTCGTTATGCAGCTCAACGCGGGCGACGGCAACTTTATTCCCGGCGCGCAGCAGGCTGCTGGTGCAGGTGAAGCGGTTTCCGCGTCCCGGACGCAGATAGTCGACGCGTAAATCGATGGTGCCCATGCGCGACAGGCGCTGGCGTAACTCATCTTCGTTGATGGTGTCATGGCGCGTCAGCGTGCTGCCCACACACACCAGACCGGCCGCCACGTCCAGCGCAGAGGCAATCACTCCGCCGTGCAAAATGCTTTGCGCCCAGTTACCGACCATCATTGGCTGATTATTGAAACTCAGCTGAGCGAAGTCTTTTTCGTATCGCTCCAGCTCAAGACCCAGTGCACGGTTGAATGGCATGTGGTACACAAAAATCTCGCCCACGAGCTTTAAGGTTTCTTCGGCGGTGAGTGTGGCTGACATCTGACGTGGCATCCTTGTTGTTAACAAAATGTTGATTTTATGCTTCAGGATAAAGGAATGCCACTTTAAGAAACGAGGAAGCGGAAGTTATCGCAGAAGTCTGTAGAATGCCCGGACAAAACTATTCATTAAATGTCACAATTTCAGGAGAACACCACCGATGCGGACGTATCTGGGTTGGTTACTGGCGGCGGTTGCGCTGCCCCTCACAGCATATGCGCAGGAAGCGACGATCAAAGAAGTGCATGATAAACCTGCCGTTCAGGGCAGCATCATCGCCAATATGCTTCAGGAGCATGACAATCCGTTCACGCTCTACCCCTATGACACAAACTACGTGATCTATACCCAGACCAGCGATCTCAACAAAGAGGCGATAAGCTCCTATAACTGGTCTGACAATGCGCGTAAAGATGAGGTGAAGTTCCAGCTCAGCCTGGCCTTCCCGTTATGGCGCGGCATCCTGGGGCCGAACTCGGTGCTTGGTGCATCTTACACGCAGAAGTCATGGTGGCAGCTCTCCAACAGCGGGGAATCTTCACCGTTCCGCGAAACCAACTATGAACCGCAGCTGTTCCTCGGTTTCGCCACTGATTATGAGTTTGCAGGCTGGACGCTGCGCGACGTGGAGGTGGGCTATAACCACGATTCCAACGGTCGTTCCGACCCAACCTCACGCAGCTGGAATCGCGTCTATACGCGTCTGATGGCGCAGAACGGCAATTTCATGGTGGAAGTGAAGCCGTGGTACGTGGTGGGCAGCACCGATGACAACCCGGATATCACCAAATACATGGGCTATTATCAGCTTAAAGTGGGCTATCAGCTGGGTGACGCGGTGCTGAGCGCCAAAGGGCAGTACAACTGGAATACCGGCTACGGCGGCGCAGAGCTGGGCCTGAGCTACCCGGTGACGAAACACGTTCGTCTCTATACCCAGGTGTATAGCGGTTATGGCGAATCGCTGATCGACTATAACTTCAACCAGACCCGCGTTGGTGTGGGCGTCATGCTGAACGATATTTTCTAAGCTGCTCGAATGTTTTTGCGTTAAACGTTGAAGTTTCTCTCTCAGGCGCTGAAAATAGCGCCTGTTTCATTTCTGGCATATGGGGTTAACGTGGCGCAGGCGGAAGTATTGAATCAGGAATCGCTGGCTAAACAGGTTTTGCATGAAACCTTTGGCTACCAGCAGTTCCGTCCTGGCCAGGAAACCATCATTGAAACCGTGCTGGAAGGCCGCGATTGCCTGGTGGTCATGCCGACCGGCGGCGGAAAATCGCTCTGCTATCAGGTGCCCGCGCTGGTACTTAATGGCCTGACGGTTGTGGTCTCCCCCCTTATTTCCCTGATGAAAGACCAGGTCGACCAGCTGCTTGCCAACGGCGTGGCGGCGGCCTGTCTTAACTCGACGCAAACCCGCGAGCAGCAGCAAGAGGTGATGGCCGGGTGCCGCACCGGGCAGATCCGCCTGCTGTATATCGCGCCAGAGCGCCTGATGCTGGACAACTTCCTCGACCACCTGGCGCACTGGAACCCGGTGCTGCTGGCGGTGGATGAAGCGCACTGTATTTCCCAGTGGGGGCACGATTTCCGCCCGGAATATGCCGCCCTCGGCCAGCTGCGTCAGCGCTTCCCTGAGCTGCCGTTTATGGCGCTTACCGCCACGGCGGATGACACCACGCGTCAGGATATCGTTCGCCTGCTGGGGCTGAAAGACCCCTATATTCAGGTCAGCAGCTTCGACCGGCCGAACATCCGCTATATGCTGATGGAAAAATTCAAGCCGCTGGATCAGCTCCTGCGCTACGTGCAGGAGCAGCGCGGCAAGTCCGGCATCATCTACTGCAACAGCCGCGCGAAGGTGGAAGACACCGCTGCGCGTCTGCAAAATCGCGGCTTTAGCGCGGCGGCATACCATGCCGGGTTAGAAAACCACATCCGCGCCGACGTACAGGAAAAATTCCAGCGTGACGACCTGCAAATCGTGGTCGCAACGGTGGCGTTCGGGATGGGGATCAACAAGCCCAACGTGCGCTTTGTGGTGCACTTTGATATCCCGCGCAATATCGAATCCTATTATCAGGAAACCGGCCGCGCCGGGCGTGATGGCCTGCCTGCGGAAGCGATGCTGTTTTACGATCCGGCGGATATGGCGTGGCTGCGCCGCTGTCTCGAGGAGAAACCGCAGGGGCAGTTGCAGGATATCGAACGCCACAAGCTTAACGCGATGGGTGCCTTCGCCGAAGCGCAAACCTGCCGCCGTCTGGTGCTGCTCAACTATTTTGGTGAAGGGCGTCAGGCGCCGTGCGGCAACTGCGATATCTGCCTCGACCCGCCGAAGCAGTACGACGGTCTGATGGACGCGCGCAAAGCGCTCTCGACTATCGGACGCGTGAACCAGCGCTTTGGGATGGGCTACGTCGTCGAAGTGCTGCGTGGGGCTAACAACCAGCGTATCCGCGATATGGGTCACGACAAGCTGCCGGTTTACGGCATCGGGAAAGACCAGAGCCATGAGCACTGGGTGAGTATCATCCGCCAGCTGATCCATCTCGGCTTTGCCACGCAAAATATTGCCCAGCACTCTGCGCTTCAGCTTACCGAAGCGGCGCGACCGGTCCTGCGCGGTGAGGTTGAACTGAAGCTCGCCGTTCCGCGCGTCGTCGCCCTGAAGCCGCGCGTGATGCAGAAATCCTACGGCGGCAACTACGATCGCAAGCTGTTCGCCAAGCTGCGCAAGCTGCGTAAAGCCATTGCCGATGAAGAGAACATCCCGCCATACGTGGTGTTCAATGACGCGACGCTGATCGAGATGGCCGAGCAAATGCCACTCAGCGCCAGCGAGATGCTCAGCGTCAACGGCGTCGGCACGCGCAAACTGGAGCGCTTTGGTAAAGAGTTTATGGCGCTTATCCGTTCCCACGCTGATGGTGATGATGAGGAGTAGTCAGCCGGGCGAAAAAGTGCCAGGATGATGACTCACTACATTATTTCCCCGCGAGCTAATTATGTTAATGCTATTTCTCACCGTGGCGTTAGTGCACATCGTTGCGCTGATGAGCCCTGGCCCTGACTTCTTCTTCGTGTCACAAACGGCCGTCAGCCGCTCCCGCAAAGAGGCGATGATGGGTGTGTTCGGTATCACCATGGGCGTTATGGTCTGGGCGGCGGTTGCGCTGCTTGGTCTGAACCTGATCCTGGCGAAAATGGCGTGGCTGCATAACATCATCATGGTTGGCGGCGGTCTTTACCTGTGCTGGATGGGCTACCAGATGCTGCGCGGGGCGCTGAAGAAAGAAGAGAAAAAGCCGGAAGAGCCAAAGGTTGAGCTGGCAACGGGCGGCCGTAGCTTTGTGAAAGGGCTGCTGACTAACCTGGCGAACCCGAAAGCGATTATTTACTTCGGCTCTGTGTTCTCGCTGTTTGTGGGGGATAACGTCGGTGCGGGCGCGCGCTGGGGGATCTTCCTGCTAATCGTTGTTGAGACGTTCGCCTGGTTTACCGTTGTGGCAAGCCTGTTTGCTTTACCGGCGATGCGTCGCGGCTACCAGCGCATCGCGAAGTGGATCGACGGCTTTGCCGGCGCACTGTTCGCCGGCTTCGGCATTCATCTCATCATTTCTCGCTAAGCATGACGCGCTGACGCAAGCAGCGCGCCAACCAGCATAAACAGCGAACCAAAGACTTTGTTCAGGGCCTTCATCTGCTTAGGCCCTTTGATCCACGCCGCAATTCGCTGCGCCAGCGTCGCGTAACCAATCATCACAATGATATCGACAATAATGGTGGTCGCGCCCAGCACCACGTACTGCATCACCTGGGGCTGATGCGGCACGATAAACTGCGGGAACAGGGCGGCGAGGAACACAATGCTTTTCGGGTTGGTCAGGTTAACGAATACCGCGCGCTTAAACAGGTGGCCGCGTGTTTGCGTCCGGGAGAGCGTATGCAGATCAATCGAGCCTGCGGCGCGCCACTGTTGAATACCCAGCCAGATAAGATACGCTGCGCCAGCCCATTTCAGCACCTCGAAGGCCAGCACCGAACGGGAGAACAGCGTGCCCAGACCAATCCCCACCAGCACAATGTGAATGCCAAGCCCTGTCTGTAAACCGGCAATTGACGCCGCCGCGCCGCGATAGCCGTGATTAATGGAGGTGGTCATGGTGTTGATTGCGCCCGAGCCAGGTGAAAGGCTGAGGATGATGGATGTCAGCAGGTAAGCGAACCACCACTCGAAGGTCATTTGAAACTCCCGGATCGTCTGTTTTTATGCCACAATACGCTATTGTTGAGTCATTTTGTGACCGGTGACGAAAAAAACGATATTCCCTGAATTACGGGGGGTGGAAACCCAATGTTTCAGCAGAAAAAGGACTGGGAAACACGAGAAAACGCATTTGCTGCTTTCTCCATGGGGCCGCTGACCGATTTCTGGCGCCAGCGTGAGGAAAATGAGTTTATGGGCGTCGGGGATATCCCGGTACGCTTCGTTCGTTTCCATGATGAAAAAAATGACCGGGTGATTGTGGTTTGCCCCGGGCGCATCGAAAGCTATATCAAATATGCCGAGCTGGCGTATGACCTGTTCCATCTGGGCTTTGATGTGTTAATTATCGACCATCGCGGGCAGGGGCTATCCGGCCGGATGCTGCCGGATACCCATCGCGGCCACGTGGATAACTTCAGCGATTACGTCGACGATCTGGCCGCGTTCTGGCATCAGGAAGTGCAGCCCGGACCGTGGCGCAAGCGTTATATTCTTGCCCACTCCATGGGGGGCGCGATCTCGACGTTGTTTTTGCAGCGCCATAAGCACCAGTGCGACGCCATTGCGCTGACCGCGCCGATGTACGGCATTGTGATACGTTTTCCTGACTGGATGGTGCGCCATCTTCTCGACTGGGCTGAGGGCCATCAGCGCATTCGTGAAGGCTATGCCATAGGAACAGGACGCTGGCGGGCGTTGCCGTTTGCCATCAACGTGTTAACCCACAGTCGGCAGCGTTATCGCCGCAACCTGCGTTTTTATGCCGATGAACCGCGTCTGCGGGTCGGCGGCCCCACCTGGCACTGGGTGCGGGAAGGTATTCATGCCGGTGAGCAGGTGCTGGCGGGCGTAGGCGATGATGACACGCCGACGCTTCTGATCCAGGCGGAAGAAGAGCGTGTGGTGGATAACCGCATGCATGACCGCTATTGTGAACTTCGCGCCGCGGCGGGCCATCCCTGTGAAGGGGGTAAACCGCTGGTCATCAACGGTGCGTACCATGAGATCCTTTTTGAAAAGGACGCTATGCGCTCAGTCGCGCTCAACGCCATTGTTGAATTTTTCAACAGGCATAACTGATTATTGTTTTCCACCAGAGGTTGAAATCCCTATGTACCAGGTTGTTGCATCTGATTTAGATGGCACGCTGCTTTCCCCCGACCACACCCTGTCGCCTTATGCGAAAGAGACCTTAAAACTCCTGACTGCCCGCGGCGTGAACTTTGTGTTCGCCACCGGCCGCCACCACGTGGACGTGGGGCAGATCCGCGATAACCTTGAGATCAAGTCGTACATGATCACCTCCAACGGTGCGCGCGTACACGACACGGACGGCAACCTGATTTTTACCCACAATCTCGATCGCGACATCGCCACTGATTTGTTCGGCATTGTGCATAACAACCCGGATATCGTCACTAACGTTTATCGCGACGACGAGTGGTTTATGAACCGTCATCGCCCGGACGAAATGCGTTTCTTCAAGGAAGCCGTCTTCAACTACTCCCTGTATGAACCGGGTTTGCTGGATCCTGAAGGGATCAGCAAGGTGTTCTTTACCTGCGAAAGTCACGAAGCGCTGCTTCCGCTGGAGCAGGCGATCAACGCCCGCTGGGGAGACCGCGTGAACGTGAGCTTCTCCACGCTGACTTGTCTGGAAGTGATGGCGGGCGGGGTGTCCAAAGGTCACGCGCTGGAAGCGGTCGCGAAGCGTCTGGGCTTTGATCTGAAAGACTGCATCGCGTTCGGCGATGGCATGAACGATGCCGAGATGCTCTCCATGGCGGGCAAAGGCTGCATCATGCAGAACGCGCACCAGCGCCTGAAAGATCTGCACCCGGAGCTGGAAGTGATTGGCACCAACGCAGACAACGCGGTACCTAAGTATTTGCGCAAACTGTTCCTTGAATAATCTTCATTTGATTATTTATTGTTCAGATGTCAACTAAAGAGTTCGCTACAATGCCTCTCCTTCTTTCTGAGAGACAAGCATTGTGGCGCTACTCATTATCACCACTATCCTGTGGGCCTTCTCCTTTAGCCTGATTGGCGAATACCTTGCCGGATCGGTCGACAGCTACTTTTCGGTGCTGATGCGTGTGGGGCTGGCGGCGCTGGTGTTCCTGCCGTTCCTGCGTACCCGCGGGCAATCGCTGAAAACCATTCTGCTGTACATGCTGGTAGGCGCGATGCAGCTCGGCATCATGTACCTGTTCAGCTTCCGGGCTTACGTCTACCTCTCCGTCTCGGAATTTCTGCTCTTTACCGTGCTCACGCCGCTCTATATCACGCTGATTTACGACCTGCTCAGCAGGCGCCGCCTGCGCTGGGGATACCTGCTGAGCGCGGCGCTGGCAGTCATTGGCGCGGCGATAATTCGCTATGACAAGGTGAGCGATCACTTCTGGACCGGGCTGATGTTCGTCCAGCTCGCCAATATCAGCTTCGCCATCGGGATGGTGGGCTACAAACGCCTCATGGAGACCCGCCCGATGCCGCAGCATAACGCGTTTGCGTGGTTCTATATGGGCGCAGCGATTGTCGCGATTGCGGCATGGTTTATGCTCGGCAACCCGCAAAAGCTGCCGACCACCCCCGTGCAGTGGAGCGTTCTGGTCTGGCTGGGCGTGGTGGCGTCGGGGCTGGGCTACTTTATGTGGAACTACGGCGCGACGCAGGTAGACGCCGGAACGCTGGGGATCATGAACAACGTGCACGTGCCGGCGGGGCTACTGGTGAACCTCGCCATCTGGCAGGAACAGCCGCACTGGCCGAGTTTCCTTATTGGGGGAACGGTGATCCTGGCTTCGCTGTGGGTACATCGCCGCTGGGTCGCTCCGCGCTCCGCACAAACGGAAGATGGTCGCACGCGTGGTTCCGCGCTGAGCGAATAAACGCTTCCGTAATCGGCTGACGCTGCTCGCCGTCGCGCACGGCGGCGTACAGCCGGCTCCACAGTCCTTCACCCAGGGTTTTGGTAACCACCAGACCCTGGCGTTCAACCGTCTCGACCACCCAGTGCGGCAGCGCCGCAATTCCCATTCTGGCCGCCACCATCTGAATTAACAGCAGCGTGTTATCCACGCTCTTCAGCTGTGGGCTGATGCCTGCGGGTTGCAGGAAATGGCGCCAGATATCCAGACGACTGCGCTGTACCGGGTAAATCAGCAGCGTCTCCGTTGCCAGATCTTCCGGCGTGATGCGCGTTTTGGCGGCCAGCGGATGGTCCGGGGCCAGCACCAGACGTACCTCAAAATCAAACATTGGAGAATAGTGCAGACCGCTGCGCGGCAGAATATCTGAGGTCATCACCAGATCCAGCTCACCCTGCTGAAGCGACGGCTGCGGATCAAACGTGACGCCGGACTTGAAGTCCATTTCCACCTGCGGCCACTTCTGGCGGAAATTCTCAAGCGCGGGGGTCAGCCACTGAATACAGCTGTGACACTCAATGGCGATGCGCAGGGTGGTCTGCTGCGGCTCGTTGCAGGACTGCAACGCGCTGGCAATCTGCGGCAGCACCTGGTTCGCCAGCTGAAGCAAAATTTCGCCCTGCGGCGTAAAGCGCAAAGGCTGGCTCTTACGCACAAAAAGACGAAAGCCGAGGCGTTGTTCCAGATCGCTGAACTGGTGAGAAAGGGCAGACTGAGTCTGGTGCAGCGTGGCCGCTGCCGCCGCAAGAGAACCGCAGTTCCGCAACGCTTGTAGCGTTTTCAGGTGTTTTATCTCGATCATGAAAGTCCTTCACTTCGCCATGAACATTTTGCGCTTGAGGAATATACAGTACCTGCCAATTATAGATGTGTAAACATCTGGACGTCTAAATAACGAATTTCACAAGGGGCATACCATGACAATCCGCACTCACACTCTCGGTTTCCCTCGCGTTGGCCTGCGTCGCGAGCTAAAAAAAGCGCAAGAAAGCTACTGGGCAGGTAACGCCACCCGTGAAGAACTGCTGGCGGTGGGACGTGAGCTGCGCGCGCGTCACTGGGAACAGCAAAAACAGGCGGGCATTGACCTGCTGCCGGTGGGCGATTTCGCCTGGTACGACCATGTTCTGACCACCAGCCTGCTGCTTGGCAACGTGCCGGCTCGTCATCAGAACAACGATGGATCGGTGGATATCGATACCCTGTTCCGCATCGGCCGTGGCCGCGCGCCAACGGGTGAGCCAGCGGCGGCGGCGGAAATGACCAAGTGGTTCAACACCAACTATCACTATATGGTGCCGGAGTTCGTTAAAGGCCAGCAGTTCAAACTGACCTGGACCCAGCTTCTGGATGAAGTGGACGAAGCGCTGGCGCTGGGTCACCAGGTGAAACCCGTGCTGCTGGGGCCGATAACCTACCTGTGGCTGGGCAAAGTGAAAGGCGAACAGTTCGACCGCCTCAGCCTGCTGAACGACATTCTGCCGGTTTATAAGCAGGGGCTGATTGAGCTGGGCAAACGCGGCATTCAGTGGGTGCAAATCGATGAACCGGCGCTGGTGCTTGAGCTGCCGCAGGCGTGGCTGGACGCCTTCAAACCGGCGTATAACGCGCTCACCGGGCAGGTGAAGCTGCTGCTGACCACCTACTTCGAAGGCGTAACGCCGAACCTGAAAACCATTACCGCGCTGCCGGTTCAGGGTCTGCACGTTGACCTCGTTCACGGCAAAGACGATGTAGCAGAGTTGCACAAGCGTCTGCCAGTGGACTGGCTGCTCTCTGCCGGTCTGGTGAATGGTCGTAACGTCTGGCGTGCCGATCTCACCGAGAAATATGCACAAATTAAAGACATAGTCGGTAAACGTGAATTGTGGGTGGCCTCTTCCTGTTCCCTGCTGCATAGCCCGATTGACCTGAGCGTGGAGACCCGACTCGACCCTGAGGTGAAAAGCTGGTTTGCCTTCGCCCTGCAAAAGTGTGAGGAGCTGGCTCTGCTGCGCGACGCGTTGAACAGCGGCGACACGGCAGCGATTAGCGACTGGAGCGCTCCGATCCAGGCGCGCCGTCACTCGACGCGCGTGCATAACCCGGCAGTGGAAAAGCGTCTGGCGGCCATCACCGCCCGGGACAGCCAGCGCCAGAGCCCGTATGAAGTGCGCGCCGAAGCCCAGCGTGCGCGCTTTAACCTGCCCGCGTGGCCGACCACGACAATCGGCTCCTTCCCGCAGACTACCGAGATCCGCAGCCTGCGCCTGGACTTCAAAAAGGGCAATCTGGATGCGAATCACTACCGCACCGGTATTGCGGAACACATCAAACAGGCGATTGTCGAGCAGGAACGTTTAGGTCTGGACGTGCTGGTGCACGGTGAAGCCGAGCGTAACGACATGGTGGAATACTTCGGTGAGCACCTGGACGGGTTTGTCTTTACCCAGAACGGTTGGGTGCAGAGCTACGGCTCCCGCTGCGTGAAGCCGCCGGTGGTAATCGGCGACGTCAGCCGCCCGGAAGCGATTACCGTGGAGTGGGCGAAGTATGCCCAGTCTCTGACCGACAAACCGGTAAAAGGCATGCTGACGGGTCCGGTGACCATTCTCTGCTGGTCGTTCCCGCGTGAAGACGTAACCCGGGAAACCATCGCCAAACAGATCGCCCTGGCGCTGCGCGATGAAGTTGCGGATCTGGAAGCGGCCGGGATTGGCATCATTCAGATCGACGAACCTGCGCTGCGTGAAGGTTTGCCGCTGCGTCGCAGCGACTGGGATGCTTACTTACAGTGGGGCGTGGAGGCGTTCCGCCTCAACGCGGCCGTCGCGAAGGACGATACGCAGATCCACACCCACATGTGTTACTGCGAATTTAACGACATCATGGACTCCATTGCCGCGCTCGACGCCGATGTGATCACCATCGAGACCTCGCGTTCAGACATGGAACTGCTGGAGTCGTTCGAAGAGTTCGACTACCCGAACGAAATCGGGCCGGGCGTGTACGACATTCACTCCCCGAATGTGCCAAGCGTGGAGTGGATTGAATCGCTGCTGCAAAAAGCGGCCCAGCGCATCCCGGCGGAACGTCTGTGGGTAAACCCGGACTGCGGCCTGAAAACCCGTGGCTGGCCTGAAACCCGCGCGGCGCTGGCGAACATGGTGCAGGCGGCGCAGAATTTGCGTCAGGCTTGATGAAATGTAGGCCCGGTCAGGCGTAGCCGCCACCGGGCTTTTTGCTTTTACGCTTTTTTCCCGCCGTACTGGCTAAACCATGTCAGCATCCGCTGCCAGCCATCTTTCGCCGATTCCGCATGATAGCTCGGACGATAATCGGCATTAAAGGCGTGCCCGGCTTCCGGATACACCACAATTTCCGCCTTCGCGTTTGCTGCGCGCAACGCATGGCGCATGGTCTCGACCGTATCAAGCGGGATCCCGGTATCCTGACCGCCATAGAGCCCCAACACAGGCGCATTTAAATCCGTGGCAATATCAACAGGTTGCTTCGGTGAATTCAGCGTTTTTTCACCCACCAGCTTGCCGTACCAGGCCACGGCCGCTTTTAGCTGCGGGTTATGCGCGGCGTACAACCAGCTAATGCGTCCGCCCCAACAGAAGCCGGTCACCATCAGACGGTGCGGGTCGCCACCGTTGCGCGCTGCCCAGCTGGCAACGTGGTCGAGATCGGCCAGCACCTGCGCGTCCGGCACTTTGTTGACCAGGTTGCTGAACAGCGTCGGGATGTCGCTGTAATCATTCGGATCGCCCTGACGGAAATACAGTTCCGGCGCAACGGCCAGGTAACCTTCCAGCGCCAGACGGCGGCAGAGGTCGCGAATATGTTCATGAACGCCAAATATTTCCTGCACCACGATCACGATGGGCAGCGGGCCATCGGCGGATTTTGGCCGCGCGTGGTACGCTGGCATGTTCTCTCCCTGGGAGGGAATGGAGGTCTCGCCTGCGGTAATGGCCTCTTCAGGGGTTGAGACGATGGTTGAAGCATGCGGGGCCGCAGCAGGTGCAAAACCGGTTTTTTCAGTCATGGCATTCTCCGTACCAATGAATGGATTAGCGCAAAGATAAATATAGACACCAGGTTAACAACCCACAGTGCCTTATAGCGTCTATCTTTTGTGCAGCACCCGGCGGTATAACTTGTTAATGTGATGTGAATCACCATTTTATGGAAATTAACTGCAATCATTTTCATTCATGGTGAGGTGTGTCACGAAATAATGCACATTGCTTCTGTAAAGTACCGTTTTACTTCTTCTGACAAACCGACCCACAGAGGAGTCACCTATGTCTAAGTCTGATGTTTTTCATCTCGGCCTCACTAAAAACGATTTACAAGGGGCTACGCTTGCTATCGTCCCTGGCGATCCTGAGCGTGTGGAAAAGATCGCCGCGCTGATGGATAAGCCGGTTAAGCTGGCAGCGCATCGCGAATTCACCACCTGGCGCGCAGAGCTGGACGGTAAAGCGGTGATCGTGTGCTCTACCGGTATCGGTGGCCCGTCTACCTCTATCGCCGTTGAAGAGCTGGCACAGCTGGGCATTCGTACTTTCCTGCGCATTGGCACCACAGGCGCCATTCAGCCGCACATCAACGTGGGCGACGTGCTGGTTACCACCGCATCCGTGCGTCTGGACGGGGCAAGCCTGCACTTTGCACCGATGGAATTCCCGGCAGTGGCTGATTTCGAATGCACCACCGCGCTGGTTGAAGCCGCGAAGTCCGTGGGCGCCACCACCCACGTGGGCGTCACTGCATCTTCCGATACCTTCTACCCGGGCCAGGAGCGTTACGACACCTTCTCTGGTCGCGTGGTGAGCCGTTTCAAAGGCTCCATGGAAGAGTGGCAGTCGATGGGCGTCATGAACTACGAAATGGAATCTGCGACGCTGCTGACCATGTGCGCAAGCCAGGGTCTGCGTGCCGGTATGGTGGCGGGCGTTATCGTCAACCGTACCCAGCAGGAGATCCCGAACGCTGAAACCATGAAGCAGACGGAAAGCCATGCGGTGAAAATCGTGGTTGAAGCGGCGCGCCGTCTGATCTAATTCTCTCTTCAGTGCTAAAAGGCCGACATGCTCGGCCTTTCTTTTTTGCGTAACGCCTCGCAGGAAAACCCTTTCAAACTGGACGTTCATACAGCACAATTCTATTTTGTGCGGGTTACACGTGGATGCAGGGGGCATTGTGGATATCTCAATCCTGGTTTATGCGGTAGTTGCGCTGGTGAGCGTGGGGATTGGCTGGCTCATTTGCGGCTACCAACATGCTCAGCAGAAAGCCGATCAGCTGGCAGAGCGCGAAGAGATCGTCGCCGAACTCAGCGCGACGAAACAACAGCTTGCGCTGTGTGACCACTGGCGCGATGAGTGTGAACTGCTCAATAACGAACTGCGCAATCTGCGCGACATTAACACCTCGCTGGAGGCCGATCTCCGGGAAGTGACCACCCGCCTTGAATCCACCCAACTGCACGCCGAAGACAAAATCCGTCAGATGATCAACAGCGAGCAGCGTCTTAGCGAGCAGTTTGAGAACCTCGCGAACCGCATTTTTGAGCACAGCAATCGCCGCGTGGATGAGCAGAACCGCCAGAGCCTGAACAGCCTGCTGACGCCGCTGCGTGAACAGCTGGACGGCTTTCGCCGTCAGGTGCAGGACAGCTTTGGTCAGGAGGCTCGCGAGCGCCACACGCTGGCGCATGAGATCCGTAATCTCCAGCAGCTAAATGCGCAGATGGCTCAGGAGGCGGTTAACCTGACGCGCGCACTGAAAGGTGATAACAAAGCGCAGGGAAACTGGGGCGAAGTGGTCATGACGCGCGTGCTGGAGGCCTCTGGCCTGCGTGAAGGATACGAATACGAAACGCAGGTCAGCATTGAAAACGATGCGCGCTCGCGGATGCAGCCGGATGTCATTGTTCGTCTGCCGCAGGGCAAAGATGTGGTTATCGACGCCAAAATGACGCTGGTGGCCTATGAGCGCTACTTCAACGCGGAAGATGACTATACCCGCGAAACAGCGTTGCAGGAGCATATCGCCTCCGTGCGTAACCATATCCGTCTGCTGGGCAGAAAAGATTATCAACAATTGCCGGGGCTGCGATCGCTGGATTATGTGCTGATGTTCATTCCGGTTGAGCCAGCCTTCCTGCTGGCGCTCGACAGACAGCCCGAACTGATCACCGAAGCGCTGAAAAATAACATTATGCTGGTCAGCCCCACCACGCTGCTGGTGGCGTTACGTACCATTGCCAACCTGTGGCGTTATGAGCACCAAAGCCGTAACGCGCAGCAGATTGCCGATCGCGCCAGCAAGCTGTACGACAAAATGCGGCTGTTTGTGGACGATATGTCCTCGGTGGGGCAAAGCCTGGATCGCGCGCAGGATAACTACCGCCAGGCGATGAAAAAACTCTCCTCCGGGCGCGGCAATTTGCTGGCGCAGGCGGAGGCGTTTCGCAGCCTGGGGGTGGAAGTTAAACGCGAGATTAATCCGGAACTGGTGGAGCAGGCTACGGCTCAGGACGAGGAGTTTCGTTTGCGTGAAGGCGATGGTGAGCAAAATAGCCGCAATGAAGACAATGGGTTAGCGGCGAGTTTATCCCCCGAAGCGCAGTCGGCGCGTTTCTTTCACGGTGGTTGAAACGTAGGGCAAATGCGCCCAATCTGTTACACTTCACGAACATTTGACTGATTAGCAGGCTCTGAGATGGTTGACGATTCACAAGACACAACGCACTTTGGCTTTCAGACTGTCGCCAAAGCGCAGAAAGCTGACATGGTGGCCCACGTATTTCATTCCGTGGCGGCGAAGTACGATGTGATGAATGATTTGATGTCATTTGGCATTCATCGCTTGTGGAAGCGCTTCACTATTGATTGCAGCGGCGTGCGCCGTGGACAAAAGGTACTGGATTTAGCCGGCGGCACAGGTGATCTGACCGCTAAATTCTCCCGTCTGGTTGGCGAAACCGGTCGCGTGGTGCTGGCAGATATCAACGACTCCATGCTGAAAATGGGACGCGAAAAGCTGCGTAACATCGGCGTGGTAGGCAACGTTGAATATGTTCAGGCCAACGCCGAAGCGCTGCCGTTCCCGGACAATACGTTCGACTGCATCACCATCTCCTTCGGCCTGCGTAACGTGACCGATAAAGATAAAGCGCTGCGCTCTATGTACCGCGTGCTGAAGCCGGGCGGCCGACTGCTGGTTCTCGAGTTTTCTAAACCAATTATCGACCCGCTGAGCAAAGCTTACGATGCCTATTCCTTCCACGTTCTGCCGCGCATCGGCGAGCTGGTGGCAAACGATGCAGAAAGTTACCGTTATCTGGCCGAATCCATCCGAATGCACCCGGATCAGGACACGCTGAAAGCGATGATGCAGGATGCGGAGTTTGAAAACGTGGAATACTTCAATATGACGGCGGGTGTCGTCGCGCTGCATCGTGGTTACAAGTTCTGAGTGGAGGTTTCCCGTGCCCATTAAACCCTTAGTCACCGCAGGCATCGAGAATGTACTGAATGCCTTTCTGTATCGCGCCCCGGCGCTGAAAACCGCACGTCAGCGGCTTAACGGAAAGGTGCTGCGTATCGTTTTAAAAGAGTTCTCGACGCCGCTTGTGCTGGTCTTCAGCGAACGCCAGCTTGACGTTCTGGGGGAGTGGGAAGGCGAGGCTGACTGCTCGGTGATTACGCACATGAGCGTATTGCCAAAACTGCGTGACCGTCAGCAGATGACGGCGCTTATTCGCAGCGGTGAGCTGGAGGTCGAGGGCGATATTCAGGTGGTACAGAACTTCGTTGCACTCAGCGATCAGGCTGAATTTGACCCCGCGGAACTGCTGGCGCCCTATATCGGCGACATCGCGGCTGAAGGGATAAGCAAAACGCTGCGCACGGGTTCCACTTTCCTGCGTAAAGGCCTGCTCCGTCAACAGCGCTATGCTGCCGAGGTGCTGACCGAAGAGTGGCGTATGGCGCCTGGGCCTTTAGAAGTCGCCTGGTTTGCAGAAGAGACCGCGGCAGTTGAGCGCGCAGTTGATGCGTTAACCAAACGGCTTGAAAAACTGGAGGGCAAATGACGCCTGGTGAAATTCGGCGCCTCTATTTTATCGTTCGCACCTTTTTGAGCTACGGGCTCGACGAGCTTATCCCCAGAATGCGTATCACCCTGCCGCTTCGGCTTTGGCGTCGCACGCTGTTCTGGATGCCGAATCGCCATAAGGATCAGGAGCTGGGCGCACGCCTGCGTCTTGCGTTGCAGGAGCTGGGACCGGTCTGGATCAAGTTTGGGCAGATGCTCTCAACGCGTCGCGACCTTTTCCCGCCGCAGATTGCCGATCAGCTCGCGCTATTGCAGGACCGCGTCGCTCCGTTTGACGGAGAGAGAGCGAAGAAACAAATCGAAGAAGCGATGGGCAATATCCCCATCGAGACCTGGTTTGATGATTTCGACATTCAGCCTCTGGCCTCTGCCTCTATTGCGCAGGTTCACACCGCGCGCCTGAAGGAGAATGGCAAAGAGGTGGTCATTAAGGTGATTCGCCCGGATATCCTGCCGGTTATCAGAGCGGACATGAAGCTGATCTATCGCCTGGCTCGCTGGGTGCCGCGTCTGTTGCCGGATGGCCGCCGTCTGCGTCCACTGGAAGTGGTACGGGAATACGAAAAAACGCTCATCGATGAACTTAACTTGCTGCGTGAATCGGCGAACGCCATTCAGCTGCGTCGAAACTTTGAAGACAGTCCGATGCTGTATGTTCCGGAAGTCTATTCTGACTATTGCAGTCAGAACATGATGGTGATGGAACGTATCTACGGCATCCCGGTCTCGGACGTGGTAGCGCTGGAAAAACAGGGCACCAACATGAAGCTGCTTGCCGAGCGCGGCGTGCAGGTCTTCTTTACTCAGGTTTTCCGCGACAGCTTCTTCCATGCTGACATGCATCCGGGCAACATTTTCGTCAGCTATGAGCACCCGGAAGACCCGAAGTACATCGGCATCGACTGCGGTATTGTCGGCTCGCTGAATAAAGAGGATAAACGTTATCTCGCCGAGAACTTTATCGCTTTCTTCAATCGCGACTACCGTAAGGTGGCCGAACTGCACGTGGATTCAGGCTGGGTTCCGCCAGATACCAACGTGGAAGAGTTTGAATTTGCGATCCGTACCGTCTGTGAGCCAATTTTTGAAAAGCCGCTCTCAGAGATCTCTTTCGGGCATGTTCTGCTCAACCTGTTCAACACCGCACGCCGTTTTAATATGGAAGTGCAGCCACAATTAGTTTTACTTCAGAAAACATTACTTTACGTTGAGGGCGTAGGCCGCCAGCTCTATCCTCAGTTAGACTTGTGGAAAACCGCGAAACCGTTCCTCGAATCCTGGATTAAGGATCAGGTCGGTATTCCAGCCCTGGTTCGCTCGCTTAAAGAGAAAGGCCCGTTCTGGATTGAAAAAATGCCAGAAATTCCTGAACTGGTTTACGACAGTTTGCGTCAGAGCAAGAACCTTCAGCACAGCATGGATAAAATCGCGCACGAGCTTCAATCCAGTCGCGTGCGTCAGGGGCAGTCCCGCTATCTCTTCGGAATTGGCGCGACGCTGCTGATAAGCGGCACGTTGCTGTTGATCAATCGTCCGGACTGGGAAATGATGCCAGCCTGGATTATGGCTGCCGGTGTGGTTGTCTGGCTTGCTGGCTGGCAAAAAACACGCTGAATTAGCGTCGCTATCGAGAGATTGCATACGTATAATGCGATCTGACTAATTAATCATCTATCACTGGGGAACACGCATGGGTGGTATCAGTATCTGGCAGTTAGTGATCATTGCCGTCATCGTTGTGCTGCTGTTCGGCACGAAAAAACTCGGATCAATTGGTTCCGACCTGGGCGCGTCAATCAAAGGCTTCAAGAAAGCCATGAGCGATGATGAGAATAAGCAGGAAAAAAGCGGTCAGGACGCTGATTTTACCGCTAAATCTATCGCCGATAAGCAGGACGAAGCCAAAAAGGAAGAGGCCAAACGTCACGATAAAGAGCAGGTGTAATTCGTGTTCGACATTGGTTTTGGTGAGTTACTGCTGGTCTTTGTGATTGGTTTGATTGTGCTGGGGCCGCAGCGTTTACCCGTTGCGGTAAAAACTGTCGTGGGCTGGGTGCGTGCGCTCCGTTCGCTGGCAACGACCGTGCAGAACGAGCTGGCGCAGGAACTGAAGCTTCAGGAATTTCAGGACAGCCTGAAAAAGGTTGAAAAGGCGAGCATGGACAACCTGACGCCGGAGCTGAAAGCATCCATGGATGAGTTGCGCGAAGCGGCTGAATCCATGAAGCGCTCATACAGCGTTAACGATCCTGAGAAGGCGAGTGATGAAGCAAACACCATCCATAATCCGGTGGTGAAGGGCAGCGAAGAGCAGCGCGAGGGTGTGACGCCTTCCAGCGCGGAACATCAGGCTGCTTCGCCAGAGCAATCGCCGCAGGAGCCCGAAGTGAAAAAGCAGGTGCCGCCGGAAGAGCCCGTGGTCAAAACGGCTGAGGTAAAACCCGCCGCGCCCGTTTCCGAATCATCCCCCTCGTCGAGTGATAAAGCGTAAACATGGCAGTAGATGATACTCAACCGCTGATTACGCACCTCATTGAGCTGCGTAAGCGTCTGTTAAACTGCATTATTGCGGTTTTCCTCATTTTTTTATGTCTGGTCTATTTTGCCAACGATATCTATCAGGTGGTTTCCGCACCGCTGATTAAGCAGATGCCGCTGGGCGCAACGATGATTGCAACGGACGTTGCTTCGCCGTTCTTTACCCCGATCAAGCTGACCTTCTGGGTGTCGTTGATTGCCTCTGCGCCGGTCATTTTGTATCAGGTCTGGGCATTTGTGGCACCCGCGCTGTACAGGCATGAACGCAAGCTGGTTATTCCGCTGCTGGTGTCCAGTTCGCTGCTGTTTTATATCGGTATGGCGTTCGCCTACTTCGTTGTCTTCCCGCTGGCCTTCGGCTTCCTGACGCATACCGCGCCGGAAGGGGTACAGGTGTCGACGGACATCGCCAGCTACCTCAGCTTCGTTATGGCGCTGTTTATGGCCTTTGGTGTCGCCTTCGAGGTGCCCGTCGCGATTGTCCTGCTCTGCTGGGTGGGGGTGACCACGCCTGACGATCTGCGTAAGAAGCGCCCGTACATCCTGGTAGGGGCATTTGTCGTAGGTATGCTGTTAACGCCACCGGACGTCTTCTCGCAAACCTTACTGGCGATACCCATGTACTGCCTGTTTGAAGTCGGCGTATTCTTCGCTCGTTTCTACGTCGGAAAGGGGCGTACCCGGGACGAAGAAGACGAGCCGTCTGAAGAGACCACTAAAGAATAAAACCAACCGCCCGTCAGGGCGGTTGTCATATGGGGATACGTATGTTTGATATCGGGCTTAACCTGACCAGCGCCCAGTTTGCGAAAGACCGCGATGAAGTGGTGGCGCGCGCGTTTGCCGCCGGCGTGAGCGGGCTGTTACTGACGGGAACAAATCTGCATGAGAGTGAGCAGGCACGGCAGCTGGCGCAACGCTATCAACACTGCTGGTCCACCGCAGGCGTGCACCCTCATGACAGCAGCCAGTGGACGCATGAAAGCGCTGAGGCGCTTCATCGTCTGGCGGCTACGCCAGAAGTGGTTGCCATTGGCGAATGCGGGCTTGATTTCAACCGTAACTTCTCGACGCCTGAAGAGCAGGAGAAGGCATTTACCGCCCAGCTCGCGCTGGCTGCAGAGCTGGGGATGCCGGTGTTTATGCACTGTCGCGATGCGCATGAACGTTTTCTGGCGCTACTGGACCCCTGGCTGGAGAAACTGCCAGGCGCGGTGTTGCACTGCTTTACGGGCTCCCGTCAGGAAGCGCTGGATTGCCTGAACCGCGGGCTTTACTTGGGTATCACGGGCTGGGTGTGCGATGAGCGTCGTGGGCTGGAGCTGCGCGAGCTGTTATCCGTAATCCCGGCCGATCGTTTGTTGCTGGAAACGGATGCGCCGTATCTGTTGCCCCGGGATATGCAGCCCAAACCGGCATCACGACGTAACGAACCGGCTTATCTGGGACACATTGCTGAGCGAGTGTCGTACTGGCGCGGGGAAGATGCGCAGTGGCTGGCAGCCCAAACCGATGACAACGTGCGTCGTCTGTTCGGCGTGCAGTTCTAAACTTTGCGGAAATCGGTGTTTTTAACGCTCTGCAACACCTCTTTGTTCAGCAGGTTGAGCAGCAGCATAGAACGCGCTTCACCGTCTGGTTCAGCGAAGATGGCCTGTAACCCTTCAAAAGCGCCTTCGGTGATCACCACGCTGTCCCCGGCATAAGGGGTTTCCGGATCGGTAATATCTTCAGGCTGCTGGTAGACAGAGAGCTGATGAATAACCGATGACGGTACTCTTGCCGGATGGGCGCCAAAACGTACAAAATGGCTGACGCCGCGCGTGGCGCTGATCGTCGTGGTGTGGATCACTTCGGGGTCGAACTCAACGAACAGATAGTTCGGGAACAGAGGCTCACTGACGGTCGTGCGTTTTCCACGCTGCATTTTTTCAAGCGTGATCACGGGCGTCAGGCAGTTAACAGACTGACGTTCAAGATGTTCCTGTGCGCGCTGAAGTTGCCCGCGTTTGCAATACAGTAAATACCAGGCCTGCATAATCACTCTTCCCATTGTTCGGGGCGCAAGCATACCAAAACCCTGGCGGGATCGCTAAGGTGATTATAATGGCGAAAAAGAGAGTAAGTCGTGGAAGTTCACGCTAATTTAACAAAATTACAGCATCACGCGGTCTTACGCCGTATAATGAAGCGCTTACAGAGAGGCCATGATTAACTGCATGAAATACCACGATCTACGCGACTTCCTGGCGCTGCTGGAAAAGCAGGGCGAACTCAAACGCATTATGCTTCCTGTTGATCCGTATCTGGAAATGACAGAAATCGCTGACCGCACCCTGCGCGCGGGCGGCCCGGCGTTGCTGTTTGAAAACCCAAAAGGCTACGCTATGCCGGTACTGTGCAACCTGTTTGGCACACCTCGCCGCGTGGCGATGGGCATGGGGCAGGAAGATGTCACGGCGTTACGTGAAGTGGGCAAACTGCTGGCCTTTCTGAAAGAGCCGGAGCCGCCAAAAGGGTTCCGCGACCTGTTCGACAAGCTGCCGCAGTTTAAGCAGGTGTTGAATATGCCCACCAAACGCCTGCGCGGCGCGCCATGCCAGCAAAAAGTGCTGGAAGGCGATGCAGTTGATCTGACCAAAATTCCCATTATGCAGTGCTGGCCTGAAGATGCCGCACCGCTGATTACCTGGGGCCTCACCGTGACGCGTGGGCCGCATAAAGAGCGTCAAAACCTCGGCATTTATCGCCAGCAGTTGATTGGCAAAAACAAGCTCATCATGCGCTGGTTGTCCCACCGCGGTGGCGCGCTGGATTTCCAGGAGTGGTGCGCGGCCCATCCGGGCGAACGCTTCCCGGTTTCCGTCGCGCTGGGTGCCGATCCGGCAACCATTCTGGGCGCGGTGACGCCTGTTCCTGATACGCTGTCGGAATATGCCTTTGCAGGGCTGCTGCGCGGTACCAAAACCGAAGTGGTGAAGTGCATCTCCAATGACCTGGAAGTGCCAGCCAGCGCAGAGATCGTGCTGGAAGGTTACATTGAACAGGGCGAGCTGGCACCCGAAGGACCGTACGGCGACCACACCGGCTATTACAACGAAGTGGATAACTTCCCGGTATTCACCGTCACGCACATTACCCAGCGTGAAGATGCCATCTATCACTCTACCTACACCGGCCGTCCACCGGATGAACCGGCGGTACTTGGCGTGGCGCTGAACGAAGTGTTCGTGCCGATCCTGCAAAAGCAGTTCCCGGAAATTGTTGATTTTTATCTGCCGCCGGAAGGGTGTTCGTATCGCCTGGCGGTGGTGACGATGAAGAAGCAGTATGCCGGTCACGCTAAGCGCGTGATGATGGGCGTATGGTCTTTCCTGCGCCAGTTTATGTATACCAAGTTTGTGATTGTCTGCGATGATGACGTCAATGCCCGCGACTGGAATGACGTCATCTGGGCCATCACCACGCGTATGGATCCGGCGCGTGATACGGTGTTAGTGGAAAACACGCCGATTGATTATCTGGACTTTGCCTCGCCGGTTTCCGGCCTTGGTTCAAAAATGGGACTGGATGCCACGAACAAATGGCCTGGCGAAACCGACCGTGAATGGGGTCGCCCGATCGAAAAAGATCCTGCCGTGACCGCGCGAATTGACGCGATCTGGGACGAGCTGGCCATAATGAATAACGGTAAGGCAGAATAAGACCGTTTAGCCCTATAGACTTCCCGACAGAGAGAGCGAATGACAACCTTAAGCTGTAAAGTGACGTCGGTAGATGCTATTACCGACACCGTATATCGCGTCCGTTTGGTTCCTGAAGCGGCATTCTCATTCCGTGCCGGTCAGTACCTGATGGTCGTGATGGACGAGCGTGATAAGCGTCCTTTCTCTATGGCCTCAACGCCAGCAGAGAAGGAATTTATTGAGCTGCATATTGGTGCGTCTGAGCTTAACCTGTACGCGATGGCCGTGATGGATCGCATCCTGAAAGAGCGTGAAATCGTGGTCGATATTCCTCACGGCGAGGCCTGGCTGCGTGAAGACGAAGACCGTCCGCTGATCCTGATTGCCGGTGGTACAGGCTTCTCCTATGTCCGCTCTATTCTGTTGACGGCGCTGGCGCGTAATCCAAATCGCGATATCACCATCTACTGGGGCGGCCGTGAAGAGAAGCACCTTTACGATCTGTCTGAGCTGGAAGCGCTGAGCGTCAATCATCCAAACCTGCGCATCGAGCCGGTCGTCGAGCAGCCGGAAGAGGGCTGGCGCGGGCGCAGCGGCACGGTGCTGACTGCGGTATTGCAGGATCACGGAACGCTGGCCGGGCACGATATCTACATTGCCGGTCGCTTTGAAATGGCGAAAATTGCCCGCGACCTGTTCTGCAACGAGCGTGACGCGCGGGAAGATCGTCTGTTTGGCGATGCGTTTGCGTTTATCTGATTGTGAGACCCGCTTCGGCGGGTTTTTTACGCTCGGGCAATAGCGCTGGTGAAAATTTAACCTTGAAATGGGCGGCGCATTGCCGTTATTCTTGTTCCCGTTAAATTTCGCCCTCAGGAGCGCCCCCCAAAAATGAACAAACACGACTGATGAATTTCGATCCTTGCTCAACGCATCGCGTCGGCAGGGGATGTTTTGATTTCATTCAGGAGTGCTTATGGCTCATTTTGCGCAATCCCCCTCTTTTATTTTGCATCAGGTCACCTGTCAGTTTGCGACGGGCGATATCCTTTTTGGTCCACTGAATCTTTCTCTGGATGCGTCAGTGTGTGCGCTGGTTGGCCGCAACGGCAGCGGTAAAACACGCCTTCTGCGTCTGCTGGCAGGGGTTGATGAACCCGCCAGCGGTCACGTTGAGCGCTTTGGTACACACGTCTATGTGGCGCAGCAGCAGGATATTTCTGCGGATACGACTCTTGCCGGACTGCTTGGTTACGACGCGATCTTTGCGGCGCGCACGCGCATCGACGGCGGTCATTATGAACCCGACGATCTCGACACGCTCGATGGTTACTGGGATCTGGCTGAACGGCTAAGCCAGGCTTTTATCGCTGCAAAACTTCCCTCTTTTGAGCCGAACAAACGCGCGGCAGAGCTAAGCGGCGGCGAGCGCATTCGTGCCTTGCTGTGCGGCGCATTCACCGCGGATGCTGATTACCTGCTGCTGGACGAACCGACCAACCACCTCGACAGGCAAGGCCGCGTGTGGTTCTACGAGCAGCTTTCCCGGTATCAGGGCGGGGTGCTGGTGGCCTCTCACGACCGTGAGTTGCTGGCCCAGGTACCGCGTATCCTTGAACTGAGCGCGTTGGGCTTGCGCAGCTACGGCGGGAATTATGCTGACTATCGAACCCAGCGTGATGCTGAGCAACTGGCTGCCCGCGCCGCGCTGGAGCATGCTGCCACCGAACGCAAGCGTACCCGCGCCCGTATGCATAAAGAGCATGACGACAGCCAGCGGCGTTCGGCCAAAACGCTTCGCACGGTCGACAGCCTTAACATCGCCTCGTTTGAACGGGTCAAATACAAAGGGGCGGCGAAAGAGCGGATTGGTTCCTGGAAAAAACAGCATAGCGATCAAAATCATGCCCTGAACGCTGCGGTTAACCAGGCACGCGAGCGGGTTGAAGAAGATAACGCGGTGATGTTTACCCTGCCGGGCAGTGAAATCCCGGAAGGAAAACAGGTGCTGGTGCTGGAAGAACTGGTGCTTCCGCACGTGCCTGTCTCCCCGATAAACTGGCGAATGGATGGCCCGATGCGCGTGGCGCTACGCGGGCCGAACGGCTGTGGGAAATCCACGCTGTTGAAAGTGATGTTGGGCGAAACCGCCCCTGTTACGGGAACCTGTAAGGTCTCCGTCAGATGTGCTTATCTCGATCAGCATCTTTCCCGGCTGGATCTGTCGCAGTCGGTGATGACACACCTTAGCCTGGGCAATACACCGCTCGAAGAGGGGGCGCTGCGTACCCGTTTAGCGCAGCTTCAGCTGGGCGCGGAGAAAGTGACACTTCCACTGGCCGATCTAAGCGGCGGCGAGCGCCTGAAGGCCGCGCTGGCCTGCGTATTGTGGCGTGAAGCGGCAACGCAGCTGTTGCTTCTGGATGAGCCGACCAACCACCTCGATCTGGCTTCCGTTCAGGCCATTGAAGCGGCCCTGGCCGATTATCCCGGCGCGCTGCTGGTGGTGTCGCACGATGAAGCGTTTTTAGCAGGATTAAAGCTGACGCATGAGCTGGCGTGGGAAGAGTCGGGATGGCGATGTGAAAGCCTCTAAACACAAGCCCCCGCAAGGGCGGGGGCAAACAAACTTTATCAGGCTAACTGCTTGCGAAGGTCAGGGTTTGCCTGGATCAGGCGCATCAGCTTTAGCTCGGCTGGGGTAGGTTTTTCACGCTTTGACTCCCACTCCAGCACCATCGCTACGCTGACACCCATCGCTCTTGCGAATTCATCTGTTTTCAGGCCCGACCCTTTGCGTAAACGCTCAAATTCACTAAAAGGATTGGACTTTTGATTCAGGGTAACCGTCGGCGGTACATCTTTAAAAATAATCTGTTCCAGGCTGCTCAGCAGCTCAAACTCAGGATCTTTTAATTCCATTGAGAACTCCTCATAAATCACACATCGGGATCATGAACATCAGAGAGCATGTTAAGAATAGTCCCTAAACCAAACACAGGATCGTCACGGTTGTGATTAATTGTGCGATAACGATCGCTTTACCCGTTTCAGCTATATGGATAGTTATGCTAATTACCTGATTAATCATATGTAGGGATGCACAGGTATTTTTTTGTAAATAGTCAGTACAAAAACGGCAATACCCGTTTTGCATGAAAACTCTATCTTGCAAGGCTGACCTGGACTATCCTTGTCAGCGTTGGGCACGCGTGTGCCGGTGTGCGCTTTTTGGGTGAAAGGAGTAATAAAATGGCGACAGGAAAGTCCTGCTCTCGCTGGTTTGCGCCTATTGCGGCGTTGTTGATGGTTGTTAGCCTGAGTGGGTGTTTCGATAAAGAAGGCGATCAGCGCAAAGCGTTTATCGATTTTCTACAGAATACAGTGATGCGTAGCGGCGAGCGTTTACCAACGCTGACTGCGGATCAGAAAAAACAGTTTGGTCCATTCGTGTCGGATTACGCCATTCTGTATGGCTATTCACAGCAGGTAAGCCAGGCGATGGATTCCGGTATTCGCCCGGTAGTGGATAGCGTGAATGCCATCCGCGTTCCACAGGATTATATGACCCAGCGCGAACCGCTGCGCCAGTCAAATGGCGCGCTTGGGGTACTGAGCCAGCAGCTGCAAAATGCCAAAATGCAGGCTGATGCGTCGCGCTCCGCGTTGAAGCAGGACGAGGATCTCAAGCCGGTTTATGACCAGGTGTATGAGAAAGTCGTGACCAAGCCGTCAAACGCCTTGCAACCACTGATCCCGGCGGCGCAAGTCTTTACTCAGCAGCTGGTTCAGGTGGGTGACTTTATTAATGAGCAGGGTACGCAGGTGAGCTTCGTCTCTAACGGTATCCAGTTCCCGACCTCCCAGCAGGCGAGTCAGTACAATACGCTGATAGGGCCGCTGGCGTCCCAGCATCAGGCCTTTAGCCAGGCCTGGAGCGCAGCGGTCGCTGCAACGGAATAAGAAAAACCCCCGCTTCGGCGGGGTTTTTTTATGCATGATGAAAATAACGCTTGTCATTCTTCTACCATATCGGTATAACTATCTTCGTCGGTTTGTTACACAGACCTAAAGCAGTTTAGTAAAGCAGTCCAGATTGTTATCCATAGATACCCTTCGTAGTGACCCTTCCTTCATCGCTTAAAAATCTGTAACGCAATCCATCAAGCCGGAAGGCACAATATATTTGTTAATAAGGTAATTTCTATGTCTGCTAAAATGACTGGTCTGGTAAAATGGTTCAACGCTGATAAAGGTTTCGGCTTCATCACTCCTGACGATGGCTCTAAAGACGTGTTCGTACACTTCTCTGCTATCCAGAACGATGGCTACAAATCTCTGGATGAAGGTCAGAAAGTTTCCTTCACCATCGAAAGCGGCGCTAAAGGCCCAGCAGCTGGTAACGTTGTAAGCCTGTAAGCTTCCAACCCAGTAGCACAAAATTCAAAAACCCGCCTTCTGGCGGGTTTTTTCGTTTCTACTGTTGTATCTGCGGGTTAACGCAGTTCTTATCCACTTTACCGCCGAGCGCGGCAATCAGGTTATCCACGGCGGTCGCCGCCATGTTGTAGCGTGTTTCGTGAGTGGCTGAGCCGATGTGGGGCAGGGCGACGACGTTTGGCATGTTCAGTAGCGGAGAATCCACCGGCAGTGGCTCCTGTTCAAACACGTCCAGACCGGCGGCGTGGATCTCACCGTTTTGCAGTGCCTCAATCAGCGCCTTCTCATCGACCACCGGGCCGCGACCTGCGTTGATGAAAATGGCCGATTTCTTCATCTTTTCAAACGCCGCCCTGCCGATGAGATGACGCGTTTCATCCGTCAGCGGCAGGATCAGGCAGACAAAGTCGGCTTCCTGCAACAACGTATCAAGCTCGCAGTAACGGGCGTTGAAACGTTCTTCAGCTTCAGCGTGATGACGGCGTGCATTATACAGAATGGGCATGTTGAAGCCGAAATGGGCGCGCTGTGCCAGCGCCAGACCGATACGGCCCATCCCAACAATCCCCAGCGTTTTGCCATGTACGTCCACGCCGAACCAGTCCGGGCCAATGCTTTTCGTCCATTCGCCCGCTTTCACGCGCTCAGCCACCTCCACCACGCGACGAGCAGTGCTGAGCACCAGCGCCATCAGCGTGTCGGCGACGGTTTCCGTCAGAGCATGTGGCGTGTGCATCAGCAGGATGTTGCGCGCGTTAAGCGCATCCACGTCGAAATTGTCGTAGCCCACAGAAACGGTTGAGGTTGCACGAAGCTTCGGCATTTTCTCCAGCAGCGCTGCATCCACCTTTTCGCTTGAACCCAGCAGGCCCTCGGCGCAGGCAAACGCGTCGGCGTGCTGTGCCACGGTTTGCGGGCTGAGGTTCTTTACCCGGGTAACGGTAAAGTGTTCCTCCAGGCGTTTTTGCAGATCTTCAGGCAGTGCTTTGTACAAAATGACGGACGGCTTCATGCTAATCTCCGTTGATTTAAAAGGATTCAGGCGTGGCGTGCGCCGACGGGTAGCTGTTGATTATTAGCAGGCTTAACGATCAGAGTAAGCCATACCGAGGCAAAAAGCGCCACCCCCATAAAGATGTAAGAAGCTGAAGGGCTGCCGGTGGCGCCGTTCAGATAGCCCACAAACCACGAGCCAAAGAACGAACCCAGCGCACCCATACTGTTGATCAGCGCCATCGCGCCCCCTGCGACGTTACGCGGCAGCATTTCCGGGATGATGGCAAAGAACGGACCATAGGGGGCATACATGGCCGCACCCGCAATCACCAGCAGCGTATACGAGGCCCAGAAGTGGTTCGCGCCTACGGCCCAGGAACCAATGAAGGCAAAAGCAGCGATCAGCAGGAGTGGCCAGACGAACAGCTTTCGGTTTTGCAGCTTGTCCGATGCCCAGGAGACGATAATCATCGCGATGGTTGCAGCCAGGTAAGGCACTGATGACAGCCAGCCCACTTCCACCATGCCAAGGTTTTCACCGCCGCTGCGGATAATCGACGGCAGCCACAGAACAAAGCCGTACACGCCAATACTCCAGGTAAAATACTGTGCGCATAGCAGAATAACGTTCCGGGAGCGGAAGGCTTCGCCGTAGTTACGCACCGCTTTCAGCCCCTGCTGCTCTTTATCCAGCTGCGCCTGGAGTGCGGCTTTTTCGTCTTCAGAAAGCCATTTTGCCTGGGCTGGCTTATCTTTCACCAGCACCCACCAGCAGAAGGCCCAGATAATCGCGGGAACCCCTTCGATGATGAACATCTCGCGCCAGCCGAAGGACTGGATCAGATAGCCGGAAACCACCGACATCCACAGCACGGTGACCGGGTTACCGAGTATCAGGAACGTATTGGCACGTGAACGCTCAGATTTTGTGAACCAGTTGCTGATGTAAATCAGCATTGCTGGCATGACGGCCGCCTCAACCACGCCGAGAATAAAGCGAATAGCCGCCAGAGCAGGAATGTTATTCACCACGCCAGTCAGCGATGCACATGCACCCCATAAGATCAGGCAGATGAAAATGAGCTTTCGCACGCTGCGGCGTTCAGCGTAAATCGCGCCGGGGATCTGGAAGAAGAAATAACCCAGGAAGAAGAGGGCGCCCAGCAGGGAGGAAACCCCTTTGGTGATCCCGAGGTCTTCGTTGATCCCGGCGGCGGATGCAAAACTGAAGTTGGCACGATCCAGGTACGCCAGGCTGTACGTGATAAACACGATTGGCATGATGTACCACCAGCGTTTTACTGCATTGGTCGAACTGTTCATAGGCTTGCCTCTGTTGTTGAGGTTGTTGCCGCCGTTGTCTGTAGGGTACACGGTGGCTTAATTATCTGGTGCGGATTGCTGCCCTCACCCTGGCCCTCTCCCTGTGGGAGAGAGAATTCAGACTCCGAGCTCTGCTCGTGTTGGTAATCCTTCGCTGTCGCCCTGCACCTGAATCGCCAGCGAACCAATTTTGTTGCCTCGCGCCACGGCCTGCGACAGCGGTTTGCCCTCCAGCAGGGCGCTGATGACCCCGACGGCAAACCCATCGCCCGCACCCACGGTATCGACCACGTTATCGACTTTTACCGCAGCGACGGCGCCTTGCTCGCCGTCGGCAGTTTTGAACCATGCACCGTCAGCACCGGTTTTCAGCACCACGGCTTTTACTCCTTTGTTGAGGTAAAAATCAGCAATGCCTTCCGGCGTGCTCTCGCCAGTGAGGATCATTCCCTCTTTTACCCCCGGCAGTACCCAGTCCGCCTGAAACGCCAGTCGGTTGAGTTTCTCAACCATCTCCGCTTCGCTTTTCCACAGCACCGGACGCAGGTTTGGATCAAAGGAGATCGTTTTGCCCTGCGCTTTCATTGCCGAAGCGGCATGATCGAGTAAATCGTACGAACTGGCCGAGAGCGCCGCCGCCACGCCGCTCAGGTGCAGGTGGCGCGCGGAGGAGAAATACGCGGCGTGATAATCATCCACGGAGAGATGGCTTGCCGCTGAGCCTTTACGGAAATACTCCACGATGGGATCGGTTCCATTTTCAACTTTAGATTTCAGCTGAAAACCCGTCGGGAAGCGTCCGTCGAGGGTCACGCCTGCGGCATCAATGCCCTCTTTTTTCAGCGAGTCGAGTACGAAATGGCCAAAGCTGTCATTTCCCACGCGGCTTACCCAGCCAACATTCAGCCCCAGCCGCGCAAGGCCGGTAGCAACATTCAGCTCAGCACCTGCAACGCGTTTGATAAAGTGCTCCACTGCGCTCAGCTCGCCTGTTTCGGTGGCGACAAACATCGCCATGGCCTCGCCGATGGTGATGACATCCAGCGTCTTGTGCATGGTTTACTCCTCGCGCAGCAGGTTGACGTAATGGCGGGTGACGGCGGTGAGATCCGTCCCTTCCAGCGGAAATTCGATACCGCGTGGCGCATCGGCAGGGAGTTGATTAAGCAGATCCCGCCAGCGAGAATCGGTCTGATCCGGCGCGACGGCGCGGAATTGCGCCTTATGCGGGATCGCGGCCTTCACATGAATGTAGCTCACGGCGGGAGCCAACTGACGTGCAGCCTCTTCCGGGGAGTCGCCAACCCACAGCCAGTTGCCCATATCGAACGTCAGCGTGACCGGCAGCGCCATTACCCGGCAGGCGGCTTTGAAGCGCTGCATCGGAGCGAGCTGACCGCAGTCGGTCTGGTCGTTTTCCACCACCAGCGTCATGCCGCTTTCATCCAGCAGTACGCGCAGGGCTTCAAGCGGTTGTTTGTCGCTGAAATGGCCCAGCGAGACTTTAAGCCACAGCGCGTTCAGGGTGCTGGCTTCGCTAAGGTAGCGCGGAAGATCCGGGTTGAGGGTTCCATCGGGCATAAACAGGGGGGCCGGGGCGGAGTAGCACGCCAGTAAACCCAGCAGTTCAATGGACTCGCCGAGCGCAGGCAGGGCCATTAACTCGTCGCTGCTGAAGAGCTCGCGGCGGATTTCAACGCCATCAGCCCCTGCGCCGGCAATAACGGGAAGCATCGCCCGTTGACCGCCTGCTTGTCGCACCTGATCCGCGCCATACGCGGCGGTGACCACCATAATTTTCCTGCTCATTTCCTGACTCCAGGGCGTAATCGATAGTATTACGCTAGATGGAACCGGTTCCAAAGAAAAGATCGGGATGCTGAATTTATGATCGCTGTCACGAAGGGGAAATTAACGGGCAGTAGAGCCGCGAACGATCAGCTCGCCAGAAAAAACCTGCTCGCGTACGGCGTCGCGGGTGCCTTCAATGCGGCGAACCACTTGTTCAACCGCGGCATAGCCGATCTGCCAGGTGGGTTGTTTGAGGGTGGTAATGCCTACGCCAGCAAGTTCAGCCCACTCCAGTTCATCAAAGCCGAGTAAGCCGATGTCGCTGCCCCAGTGCAGGCCAATGCGTTTAAGCGAGCGGGCAACCTGAAGCGTCAGCGCCCCGTTCGCGGAGATCACCGCTTTGCGCATACCCCGATGGCGGGTATGGAACTGGCGCAGGGTATTATCCAGCTGACCGGCTTCATGGAGGGAGATTTCGGCATTTTCGGCGATCACACCGGGATAACGCGCCAGCGTGGCACGAAATGCAGCCAGGCGGTCGCGGCGGGTGTTAACCATACCCAGCGGTTCGCTCAGGAACAAAATGGCTTCGAAACCCTGTTCAATCAGATGTTCGGTAGCAGTGGTGGCCGCCTGGGTGTTATCCAGCCCGACCACATCGCAGGCAAATTCCGGGATTTTGCGGTCAATAAGCACCATCGGCAGCGACGATTGTTGCAGGCGATTCAGTCCCTCTTCGCGCATCCCGACGGCATTGACCACGATCCCTTCCACCTGATAGCTGCGCAGCAGATCGAGGTAGTGCAACTCCTGATCAACTTCGTTATTGGTGTTACAGACCAGCGGGGTAAAGCCTTTCTCACGGCACGCCGCCTCAATGCCGCTGAGGACGTTAACGGAGTAAGGGTTGGTGATATCGGCGATGATGAGGCCAATCAGACGGGTACGACCCCGCTTGAGGCCGCGCGCCATCAGGCTGGGACGGTAGTCGAGATCGGCAATGGCCTGTTCAATTCGCGCCAGCAGCGCATCGGAAAGCTGGTGTTTCTCGCCGTTGAGGTAGCGTGAAATGCTGGTTTTACCGGTTTTGGCGGCTTTCGCCACGTCGCTGATGGTGGCCCGGGTTGGTTTGCTCATCGCTGATTTCCCTGAAATTAGTGAGAATACCTTAGCGGGAAAATCTGACGAATCAAGCAATTTGCCGGGTGGCGGCCTGATGCCCTCACCCCAACCCTCTCCCACGGGAGAGGGCGCAAACACTAAAAACGGCAACGGGGTTGCCGTTTTGCTTTTACCTACTGCACAGGGCTCAACGTAATCTCAACGCGGCGGTTCTGCGCTTTGCCTTCCGCCGTGCTGTTGCTGGCGATCGGGTTAGCCGGACCCATGCCGCTGGTGCGGATGCGGTTCGCTTCTACGCCCTGGGTGATCAGCGAGCTGGCCACGGAATCGGCACGCTGCTGCGACAGACGCATGTTCAGATCCTGGCTGCCGGTACTGTCGGTGTAGCCAATCACGTTCACGGCAGTTTTGTTGTACTCTTTCAGCACCGCGGCCACGCCGGTCAGGGTGTTCGCGCCTGCGGGTTTCAGCGTCGCGCTGCTGCTGTCAAAGGTCACGTTGTTTGGCATGTTCAGGATGATGTTGTCACCGCTGCGCGTCACGCTCACGCCTGTACCTTTCATTTTGTCACGGAGTTTTGCTTCCTGCACATCCATGTAATAACCCACGCCGCCGCCCAGGGCTGCGCCTGCCGCTGCGCCAATCAGCGCACCTTTACCGCGATCTTTCTTGGAGGAGGAGAGTGCGCCAACGCCAGCGCCCACCAGGGAACCAATACCCGCGCCAATGCCGGATTTACCCGCTTCGCGTTCGCCGGTGTAAGGGTTGGTTGTGCAGCCTGAAACAGCCAGAGCACCGCTCACCAGAGCGGCAATAACGAGTACGCGTTTTTTCATCTTATTTCCTTAATCCTTTTTATTCTTTGCCACGACGGACGTGGCAGTGGATTATGACGTCCGAATACGGAGAAAATTCAGTGTATAACTCTGAAATTTGTCACAAACGATAAACTGCCTCAATGAAAGGCCGTCATACCTGCACGCAACCAGGAGCGCACGCTTTGAGCACCTCAACAAAAACCATTCTGACCGCCGCCCACTGGGGGCCGATGCTGGTCGAAACCGATGGCGACACCGTGCTGTCGTCTCGCGGGGCTTTGCCTTCGCGCCATCTCAACTCTTTACAGACCGTCGTTCGCGATCAGGTACATAGCAAAACTCGCGTACGCTGGCCGATGGTGCGTAAAGGCTTTCTGGCGTCACCGGATAAACCGCAAGGTATTCGCGGGCAGGATGAGTTCGTGCGCGTGAGCTGGGACGATGCCCTGGCGCTGATCCATACGCAGCATAAACGCATCCGCGACAGCTATGGCCCGTCGTCCGTATTTGCCGGCTCCTATGGCTGGCGCTCAAATGGCGTGCTGCATAAGGCCGCCACCCTGCTGCAACGCTACATGAGCCTGGCCGGGGGCTATACTGGCCATCTGGGTGATTACTCGACCGGCGCAGCGCAGGCGATCATGCCTTACGTCGTGGGCGGCAATGAGGTTTATCAGCAGCAGACCAGCTGGCCGCTGGTGCTGGAGCATACCGACGTGGTGGTGCTGTGGAGCGCCAACCCGCTCAATACACTGAAAATTGCCTGGAATGCGTCCGACGAGCAGGGCGTTTCCTACTTCGACGCGCTGCGCAAAAGCGGCAAACGCATCATCTGTATCGATCCGATGCGCTCTGAAACCCTGGATTTCTTCGGCGACAGCGCCGAGTGGATCGCGCCCCATATGGGCACCGACGTGGCGATGATGCTGGGTATCACCCATACCCTTGTGGAGAACGGCTGGCACGATACGGATTTTCTTACGCGCTGTACAACGGGCTTCGATAAATTTGCCGACTACCTGACGGGCCAAACCGACGGTGTCGCCAAAACCGCAGAGTGGGCCGCTGCGGTTTGCGGCGTTGATGCCGTTAAAATCCGCGAACTGGCGGCGTTATTCCATAGCAACGTCACGATGCTGATGTCCGGCTGGGGAATGCAGCGCCAGCAGTTTGGCGAGCAAAAACACTGGATGCTGGTGACGCTCGCCGCGATGCTCGGGCAGATTGGCACACCCGGCGGCGGTTTTGGGCTTTCCTATCACTTTGCCAACGGCGGTAATCCAACGCGTAAAGCGGCGGTGCTGGCGTCCATGCAGGGCTCAGTGCAGGGTGGCGTGGACGCGGTGGATAAAATTCCCGTGGCGCGCATTGTTGAGGCCCTGGAGAACCCGGGCGGGTTTTATCAGCACAACGGCCAGGATCGCCATTTCCCGGATATTAAGTTTGTCTGGTGGGCGGGCGGGGCCAACTTCACCCATCACCAGGATACCAACCGCCTGATCCGCGCCTGGCAGAAGCCGGAGCTGGTGGTGATCTCGGAGTGCTTCTGGACCGCGTCAGCGAAACATGCCGACATCGTGTTGCCCGCCACGACCTCGTTCGAGCGTAACGATCTCACCATGACCGGGGATTACAGCAACCAGCACATGGTTCCGATGAAGCGCGTCGTGGCCCCCCGGGATGAAGCGCGTGATGATTTTGACGTCTTTGCTGACCTGAGTGAATTATGGGAAGCGGGCGGGCGCGAGCGTTTCACCGAGGGCAAAACGGATCTGCAATGGCTCGAAACGTTTTACCAGATAGCCAGCCAGCGCGGGGCTGCGCAGGGCGTGACGCTGCCGCCATTTGCTGAATTCTGGGAGGCGAATCAACTCTTCGAAATGCCGGAAAGCGAGCAGAACGCGCGGTTTGTGCGCTTTGCTGACTTCCGTCGCGATCCGGAGAATCACCCGTTAAAAACCGAAAGCGGGAAGATTGTGATCCACAGCAAGCGCATCGCCAGCTTTGGCTACGCGGACTGCCCGCCGCACCCGGCGTGGCTGGAGCCGGACGAATGGCATGGCAATGCGCAGCCGGGGCAGCTTCAGCTGCTGTCTGCCCATCCTGCCCATCGTCTGCACAGCCAGCTCAACTATTCGGCTCTGCGCGAGCAGTATGCGGTGGCGGGTCGTGAGCCGATCGCGCTGAATAACGACGATGCAAAGGCGCGGGGGATTAACGACGGCGATCTCGTTCGCGTCTGGAACGCACGCGGGCAGGTGCTGGCTGGCGCCGTGGTGAGTGACGGGATCCGCCCTGGCGTGTTCTGCATTCATCAGGGAGCATGGCCGGATCTGGCGCTGGACGAGGGCGGTATTTGTAAGAACGGCGCCGTAAACGTCCTGACCAAAGATCTCCCCAGCTCGAAGCTGGGGAATGGCTGTGCGGGGAATACGGCGCTGGCATGGGTGGAGAAATATGAGGGACCGGCGCTTCCCCTTACGGCATTTGATCCGCCTGCCAGCTCATGATCCACGTCGGGTGTTGGGTATCATCCTGCCAGGCGCTGTCTTCGATGCGAAAACCCTGAGCATGATAGAAATTCACCGCCCGCACGTTTTTCTGATACACCTCCAGGGTTAAATACGGGTAGTGCTGCTGAACATAGTTCAGCAGCGCACGCCCGATCCCCCTTCCGATGAACGCCGGGGCGACAAACAACGCCCCCACGAACTGGAACTGCATGACGCTGATAAAACCGCACAGGGTACCGTTTTCCTCCCAGACCCAGGTCTCGGCGGCGGGAAGGTAATCATCCCGCACTACCGCTTCATTCGCTTGCCAGTAACTTGCGTCGATAAACGGATGCGCCTCGGTGGTGCTCTCCAGCCACAGACTCAAAAGCGGAGCGGTATCCTCACTTTGCCATTTGCGGATCATGGTGGCCCTCCGGGTGGCAGAAGCAGCCCTTAATATGGTCATTGACCAGCCCGCAGGCCTGCATAAAGGAGTAGCAGATGGTGGTGCCCACAAACTTAAAGCCGCGTTTTTTCAGCGCTTTTGACAGGGCATCTGAGGCGGGGGTAGACGTTGGGATCTCTGCAAGCGTGGCGGCCTGCGTTACCTTCGGCTCGTTATCCACAAACGACCAGACAAAAGCTGAGAAGGGTTCGCCGTTTTGCTCCATCGCCAGATAAGCACGCGCGTTACCAATAATGGCCTGAATTTTACCGCGATGGCGGATGATACCGGTATCCAGAACCAGCCTTTCCACGTCTTCGTCGGTCATGGCGGCCACCGCAACCGGATCGAAATGGTGGAAGGCCTTGCGATAGTTCTCACGCTTTTTCAGAACGGTGATCCACGACAGCCCGGCCTGCTGGCCTTCAAGGCAAATCATTTCAAACAGTTTTTTACCGTCGGTTTCCGGCACGCCCCATTCCTTGTCGTGATAATCGATATAAAGCTGATCCTGGCTTACCCAGCCGCAACGTTGCATAGGTCATCTCCCTTCCTGATACGGTAAACGCAAAAATTTCAATCTGCCCGGCTTGACGTGTTTGCTAAAGAGACAATAGTTAATACAGGGCTATACGCCCTAATACCTCTTCGAACAATGACATATATCGCCGAACTCGGCTCTTTCTGGAGTCGCTTTGATGATGTTAAAAAAAATCAGTGGTCGCCATGCTGCTTCTGGCCTGGTGGGTGTCTCAGCCTGCCTGCTTATATGTAACACCGCTTTTGCGTGGCAACAGGAATATATCGTTTCAGATGCACAAAGTAATACGACGGAACGCTATACATGGGACGCCGATCACCAACCTCGTTATGAAGATATTCTCGCGGAGCGTATCAACCATTCGCAGAATGCTGCGGGCTTTGCCCTGAACGACCCATCCGGTTCAGATGCGGAAACCGTTCTGAGCGTTGGCTGGAATTTTCCCGTGGCGGGACATTTTACCACCGGCCCCGTCATGGCGTGGCGCACTGATGGCGCTCCCCCTGCAACGGTGAATGCATTTGGTGAGGTAACTACCACGCAGCCGCTTACCGATCCCCTCTGGCATGCCAGCGTGAACTCGTTGGGGTGGCGCGTTGATACGCAGTATGGTGATTTACATCCCTGGGCGAAGATCAGCTACAACCAGCAGTCGGAGGAAGAATATTTGTACACCCTGGGCTTAAGCGCCAAATTTTAGGATTGTTACTTTTTTAAACGCTGCGGTAACATATTTAATACAATAACGGCGCGGGCTGTGGTGATAGTGGTCACTCACCTTTAAGCGTTTTCTTTTCCGGCAAGGTCATTCATTCCCGCTTCCAGGCATTTCATTCCGTATCTCCTGCATTTCATGCCGTTTTACCCCTGGCGTTTTGGGGTTTTGTTTATCGTGTCCTCAGCGAACTTCCTTAATTTCTCTTGCAGGACACTGCCATGAACACATCAACTTATAACCGCACGCGTTGGCTGACGCTTTTCGGCACCATCGTTACCCAGTTCGCACTGGGCTCGGTCTATACCTGGAGCCTGTTTAACAGCGCCCTGTCCGATAAGCTCGGCGCACCGATAAGCCAGGTGGCATTCTCCTTCGGCTTGCTGAGCCTTGGATTAGCGATTTCCTCTTCCGTGGCGGGCAAACTTCAGGAGCGCTTCGGCGTGAAGCGCGTAACCATGGCCTCCGGGATCCTGCTGGGCGTGGGCTTCTTCCTGACGGCACATTCAAACAACCTGATGATGCTGTGGCTAAGCGCCGGGGTGCTGGTGGGTCTGGCGGACGGCGCAGGTTATCTGCTGACGCTGTCTAACTGCGTGAAGTGGTTCCCGGAGCGTAAAGGGCTTATTTCCGCGTTTGCCATTGGTTCATATGGCCTGGGCAGCCTGGGGTTCAAATTCATTGACTCCCATCTGCTGGCCTCGGTGGGGCTTGAGAAAACCTTTATGATCTGGGGCGTGATTGTGCTGGTAATGATCCTCTTCGGCGCCACGCTGATGAAAGATGCGCCGCAGCAGGAAGTGAAAACCGTTAACGGCGTGGTGGAGAACGATTTCACCCTCGCTCAGTCCATGCGTAAGCCGCAGTACTGGATGCTGGCGGTGATGTTCCTGACGGCCTGCATGAGCGGTCTGTATGTCATCGGTGTGGCGAAAGATATCGCGCAGGGGATGGTAAAACTGGACGCGGCGACGGCGGCGAACGCGGTAACGGTCATCTCCATCGCTAACCTCTCGGGTCGTCTGGTACTGGGTATCCTGTCTGACAAAATCGCCCGTATCCGTGTGATTACGCTGGGGCAGGTCATCTCCCTGGTGGGTATGGCAGCTCTGCTGTTCGCTCCGCTGAACGAGGCGACATTCTTTGCAGCAATTGCCTGCGTAGCCTTTAACTTTGGCGGCACTATTACCGTCTTCCCGTCACTGGTGAGCGAGTTCTTCGGCCTGAACAACCTGGCGAAAAACTACGGCGTCATTTATCTCGGCTTCGGTATCGGCAGTATTTGCGGTTCACTGATTGCCTCGCTGTTTGGCGGCTTCTACGTAACCTTCTGCGTGATATTTGCCTTGCTGATTATTTCGCTGGCGCTGTCCACCACGATCCGTCAGCCGCAGCGCGAACTGTATAAAGAAGCGCATGTATGATGCGATGAAAAGAGGCCGCAGGGCCTCTTTTATTTATTTCTAAATCGCTTCCGGACTTGCTATTTTGTAAAAATCTTCATCGATTCACATTCTCTGCTGCCACTTTTCTTCCCTGCTGTGGTCTACTTATCGCGCTTGTAGACGTTTCTGATAACGGTTTCTCTCGCATCTACTTACTCTGTCAGCTTTCTCACTGAGATTCGGCGGGTTTTTATACCCCTTCCCCCAGGGTTGTTTGCATGAAATATATTAGGTCTCTTACCCAGCAAAGATTGTGTCTGATGCTGGCTGTCTATATCGGTTTGTTTCTGAATGGCGCGGTGCTGTTCAGACGAGTGGAAGGTTATTTCGAACACCTCACTGTAAGAAATGGAATTTTTGCCGCGATTGAAGTGTTTGGCTCAATTCTGGCGACCTTCTTCCTGTTACGCCTGCTCTCTCTCTTTGGCCGTCGTACATGGCAAATTCTGGCCTCGCTGGTGGTGATTATCTCCGCCGCCGCAAGCTATTACATGACATTCATGAACGTGGTCATTGGCTACGGTATTGTGGCCTCGGTGATGACCACGGACATCGACCTCTCGAAAGAGGTGGTGGGTCAAGGGTTCATCCTGTGGACGATTCTGACCTGCCTGATCCCGCTCTTTTTTATCTGGAGTAACACCTGTCGCTACACCCTGTTACGCCAGTTGCGTACCCGGGGACAGCGCATCCGCAACGTCGCCGTCGTTCTTCTGGCGGGTCTGCTGGTATGGGCGCCTATTCGCCTGATGGAAAAGCAGCAAAAACGGATCGAAAAAGCGACAGGCGTGGATATGCCAAGCTACGGCGGCGTGGTGGCTAACTCGTACCTGCCGTCTAACTGGCTGTCGGCGTTAGGTCTTTATGCCTGGGCTCAGGCGGACGAATCCAGCGATGTGAAATCGCTGATTAACCCGACCAAAAAGTTCACCTACCAGGCTCCGGCTGACGGGCTGGATGATACTTACGTGGTCTTCGTTATCGGCGAAACGACGCGCTGGGATCATATGGGTATTCTCGGTTATGACCGCGATACCACCCCGAAACTGGCGCAGGAAAAGAATCTGGTGGCATACCGCGGCTACTCCTGCGATACCGCCACGAAGCTCTCGTTGCGCTGTATGTTTGTTCGCGAGGGCGGTGCGAGTGATAACCCTCAGCGCACTCTCAAAGAGCAAAACGTGTTTGCTGTTCTGAAGCAGCTTGGATTTAGCTCCGATCTGTTCGCCATGCAAAGTGAGATGTGGTTCTACACCAACACCATGGCGGATAACATCGCCTACCGCGAGCAGATTGGCGCCGAGCCGCGTAACCGCGGAAAGAACGTTGATGACATGCTGCTGCTCTCTGAAATGGAACAGTCGCTGAAAAACCATCCGCAGGGTAAGCACCTTATTGTTCTGCATACCAAAGGGTCACACTACAGCTACTATCAGCGTTACACGCGCGATTTCGCCAAATGGACGCCTGAGTGCGTCGGCATTAACAAGAACTGTAGCAAGCAGGAGTTGATCAATGCCTATGATAACTCGATTCTGTATGTGGATACCTTCCTCAGCCGGGTGATTGACCAGCTTCGCGATAAGAAAGCGATTGTGATCTACGCGGCCGACCACGGTGAGTCCATCAACGAGAAAGAGCATTTACACGGTACGCCGCGTAAGCTGGCGCCACCAGAGCAGTTCCGCGTGCCGATGATCATGTGGATGTCGGACAAGTATCTGGAAAACCCGGACAAAGCCAAAATGTTTGCCCACCTGAAACAGCAGGCAGAGATTAAGGTACCGCGCCGTCACGTTGAGCTGTACGACACTATTATGGGCTGTCTCGGCTATACCTCACCGAACGGTGGGATTAACGAAAACAACAACTGGTGTAAACTCCCTGATAACACCACAAAAGCCGCGCAGTAGCTGGTCTGGCGAGAATATCGCCAGTTGAATGGCTTTTTGAAAATAAGGGATTGACGAGGGCGCACCTCAGCAGTAAGATGCGCTCCGCATTCGGCGAGTAGCGCAGCTTGGTAGCGCAACTGGTTTGGGACCAGTGGGTCGGAGGTTCGAATCCTCTCTCGCCGACCACATTCTAAAAAGGGCTAACCGCAAGGTTAGCCCTTTTTGCATTAACGCGTTACCCCACCCGAGTCCTCAAAATACCCCTTAGCCCTGCTTCCCCCTGCCTGCTTGCGGTTTTGTGACATAATCCATTGTATTTTTTTATATATAGTTTGATCTTTTTTCGCGTTGCTTATGGATAACCTCAGCATTTTTCGCTGTGCGTTTTAACGTTCGCGGTATTTAGTGCTCAGATAATCACCATTCTGTAAGAAAATTTACCCATTCTGAATAAAACTTAATCACTGGGTGTTGCGAAATAGGGAGGGGTTTGTGCTGCAACATGGCGAGTAGCATAAATTTCTCTGCTGAAAACTGGCATTCAGAGTTTTTTTAATCTTTGTTTGCGGTTTCTCACACTCCACGTAAATCCCCGCCACCTGTATTGACGTTTTCACATTCTGTTGACAGATTGTAGGGCACGAGGGGCATTTCAGGGAGGATCTGCGCTGCAACTCAAACGCTCTTCTGAAAGGATTCTCTATCCCTTTTAACGCCCTCGGGCATCACCGACCGGACCGGGTAAAAAATAAATAAAGGTCAGGCGGCGTAACACAACAAAGCAAAACATCACATTGGAGCACAATAATGAGTATTTCCTTGAAGAAGTCAGGGATGCTGAAGCTTGGTCTGAGCCTGGTGGCCATGACCGTCGCAGCAAGCGTACAGGCAAAAACCCTGGTTTACTGTTCTGAAGGCTCTCCGGAAGGCTTTAACCCACAGCTCTTTACCTCTGGTACGACTTACGACGCAAGCTCTGTACCGATCTATAACCGTCTGGTTGAATTTAAAACCGGCACCACGGAAGTGATTCCTGGCCTGGCTGAAAAGTGGGATATCAGCGAAGACGGTAAAACCTATACCTTCCACCTGCGTCAGGGCGTGAAGTGGCAGGACAGCAAAGAATTCAAACCTACGCGCGACTTTAACGCCGACGACGTAGTGTTCTCCTTCGACCGTCAAAAAAATGCCCAGAACCCGTACCATAAAGTGTCTGGCGGCAGCTATGAATACTTCGAAGGGATGGGTCTGCCAGACCTGATTGCTGAAGTGAAAAAAGTGGACGATAAAACCGTTCAGTTCGTGCTGACGCGTCCGGAAGCGCCATTCCTCGCTGACCTGGCGATGGACTTCGCCTCTATTCTCTCTAAAGAGTACGCGGACAACATGCTGAAAGCCGGCACGCCGGAAAAAGTGGACCTGAACCCAATCGGTACCGGCCCGTTCCAGCTGCTTCAGTACCAGAAAGATTCCCGTATTCTGTATAAAGCCTTCCCGGGCTACTGGGGCACCAAGCCGCAGATCGACCGTCTGGTCTTCTCCATCACGCCTGACGCATCCGTGCGTTACGCAAAATTGCAGAAAAACGAATGTCAGGTGATGCCGTATCCAAACCCGGCTGACATCGCGCGCATGAAGCAGGACAAAAATATCAACCTGATGGAGCAGGCGGGCCTGAACGTGGGTTATCTCTCCTTCAACACCGAGAAGAAACCGTTCGATGACGTGAAAGTGCGTCAGGCGCTGACCTACGCGGTGAACAAAGAAGCGATCATCAAAGCCGTTTATCAGGGCGCTGGTGTTGCGGCCAAGAACCTGATCCCACCAACCATGTGGGGCTATAACGACGACATTAAGGACTACACCTACGATCCTGAGAAAGCGAAAGCGCTGCTGAAAGAAGCGGGCCAGGATAAAGGTTTCACCGTTGAGCTGTGGGCGATGCCGGTACAGCGTCCTTACAACCCGAACGCACGTCGTATGGCGGAAATGGTTCAGGCTGACTGGGCGAAGATTGGCGTACAGGCCAAAATTGTGACCTACGAGTGGGGCGAGTACCTGAAACGCGCCAAAGCGGGCGAACACCAGGCGGTCATGATGGGCTGGACCGGCGACAACGGGGATCCGGACAACTTCTTCGCGACCCTGTTCAGCTGTGCGGCAGCGAAAGACGGTTCCAACTACTCTCGCTGGTGCTACAAGCCGTTTGAAGACCTGATCCAGCCAGCGCGTGCGACCGATGATCACAACAAACGTATCGAACTGTACAAGCAAGCGCAGGTTGTCATGCACGATCAGGCTCCGGCGCTGATTGTTGCTCACTCCACCGTGTACGAGCCAGTGCGTAAAGAAGTGAAGGGCTACGTGGTCGATCCACTGGGCAAACACCACTTCGAAAACGTGTCTGTTGAATAATAAGTAGAGTGTTCTCCCTCTCCCTGTGGGAGAGGGCAGGGGTGAGGGGCGTGCATGCATCCCCTCACCCTAACCCTCTCCCGAAGGGAGAGGGAATTTACATTTGTGAGCAATACAGACGTCACGCTACTGAGCGTGCGTCATCAGAGAGAATCCGGGTTATGTTGCAGTTCATCCTCCGACGTCTGGGACTGGTTATCCCGACGTTTATCGGTATCACCCTTCTCACTTTTGCCTTCGTCCATATGATTCCGGGTGATCCGGTGATGATTATGGCGGGCGAGCGTGGTATCTCCCCTGAACGTCATGCGCAACTGCTGGCTGAACTCGGCCTTGATAAGCCGATGTGGCAGCAGTACCTCCACTACATCTGGGGCGTATTACACGGCGATTTAGGGATTTCACTGAAAAGCCGTCTTCCGGTGTGGGACGAGTTCGTGCCGCGTTTCCAGGCGACGCTGGAACTCGGCATCTGCGCCATGATCTTCGCGACCGCGGTGGGGATTCCCGTCGGCGTGCTGGCTGCCGTTAAGCGTGGCTCTATTTTCGACCACACCGCCGTTGGCCTGGCACTGACCGGCTACTCCATGCCTATCTTCTGGTGGGGCATGATGCTGATCATGCTGGTCTCGGTACAGTGGAACCTGACGCCGGTCTCCGGACGTGTCAGCGATATGGTTTTCCTTGACGACACCAACCCGTTAACCGGCTTTATGCTGATTGATACGGCGATCTGGGGCGAAGAGGGCAACTTCATTGATGCGGTTGCGCACATGATCCTGCCTGCAATGGTGCTGGGCACCATCCCACTTGCGGTGATCGTGCGTATGACTCGTTCCTCCATGCTGGAAGTGCTGGGCGAAGATTATATTCGGACTGCCCGCGCTAAAGGTCTGACCCGTATGCGCGTCATCATCATTCATGCCCTGCGTAACGCCATGCTGCCGGTGGTGACCGTTATCGGTTTGCAGGTCGGTACGCTGCTGGCCGGGGCGATCCTGACCGAAACCATCTTCTCCTGGCCAGGCCTTGGACGCTGGCTGATTGATGCGCTGCAACGCCGTGACTATCCGGTTGTGCAGGGCGGTGTATTGCTGGTCGCGACGATGATTATCCTCGTCAACCTGCTGGTCGATTTGCTGTACGGCGTGGTGAACCCGCGTATTCGTCATAAGAAGTAAGGGGCCATCATGTCACAAGTTACTCAAAATAAAGCGGTTACCGCACCGGTGCCAATGACGCCGATGCAGGAATTCTGGCACTACTTCAAGCGCAACAAAGGCGCGGTCGTCGGGCTGGTGTATGTTTCCATCATGATCCTGATTGCGGTGTTTGCGAACTTCCTTGCGCCGTATAACCCCGCGGACCAGTTCCGTGATGCGCTGCTCGCGCCACCGGCCTGGCAGGAAGGTGGTAGCCTGACGCACCTGCTCGGTACTGATGACGTTGGCCGCGATGTGCTGTCTCGTCTGATGTACGGTGCGCGCCTCTCTCTGCTGGTTGGCTGTCTCGTTGTGGTGTTGTCGCTGATCATGGGCGTTGTGCTTGGTCTGGTGGCGGGCTACTTCGGCGGCATCGTTGATAACGTCATCATGCGTATCGTCGATATCATGCTGGCATTGCCAAGCCTTCTGCTGGCCCTGGTGCTGGTCGCGGTCTTTGGTCCTTCGATAGGCAATGCCGCGCTCGCGCTAACGTTCGTTGCGCTTCCTCACTATGTCCGATTAACCCGTGCGGCCGTGCTGGTCGAGGTGAACCGCGATTATGTAACGGCATCTCGAGTGGCGGGTGCGGGGGCGATGCGCCAGATGTTCGTCAATATTCTTCCTAACTGCCTTGCACCGCTGATTGTTCAGGCGTCGCTCGGTTTTTCTAACGCCATTCTCGATATGGCCGCTCTTGGCTTCCTTGGCATGGGTGCGCAGCCGCCAACACCGGAATGGGGCACCATGCTCTCCGACGTGTTGCAGTTCGCGCAAAGCGCCTGGTGGGTCGTCACCTTCCCGGGTCTGGCGATTCTGCTGACGGTGCTGGCATTTAACCTGATGGGTGATGGTCTGCGTGATGCACTTGATCCCAAACTGAAGCAGTAAGAGGCACGAGATGGCGTTATTAAATGTAGATAAATTATCGGTGCACTTCGGCGATGAAGGCACACCGTTTCGTGCTGTGGACCGCATCAGCTATAGCGTAAATCAGGGCGAAGTGGTTGGTATCGTTGGGGAGTCCGGTTCCGGTAAGTCAGTGAGTTCACTGGCAATCATGGGGCTGATTGACTATCCCGGCCGCGTAATGGCGGAAAGCCTGGAGTTCAATGGTCAGGATCTGCAGCGCATTTCCGAAAAACAGCGCCGCCAACTGGTGGGAGCGGAAGTGGCGATGATCTTCCAGGACCCGATGACCAGTCTGAACCCGTGTTACACCGTGGGTTTCCAGATTATGGAAGCCATTAAGGTGCACCAGGGCGGTAACAAGCAAACCCGTCGCCAGCGCGCTATCGATCTGCTGACGCAGGTGGGTATACCCGATCCGGCATCGCGTCTGGACGTTTATCCGCACCAGTTGTCCGGTGGGATGAGTCAGCGTGTAATGATCGCGATGGCCATTGCCTGTCGTCCAAAACTGCTGATTGCCGATGAACCGACAACCGCGCTGGACGTGACCATTCAGGCGCAAATTATTGAGCTACTGCTGGAGTTGCAGCAGAAAGAGAATATGGCGCTGGTGCTGATTACGCACGATCTGGCGCTGGTGGCTGAAGCGGCACACAAAATCATTGTGATGTATGCAGGCCAGGTGGTGGAGACCGGGAGTTCACACGATATCTTCCGGGCCCCGCGTCATCCCTATACGCAGGCGCTGCTGCGCGCGCTGCCGGAGTTCGCGCAGGATAAAGCGCGTCTGGCCTCGCTGCCGGGGGTGGTACCGGGTAAATATGACCGTCCTCAGGGCTGTCTGCTTAACCCGCGCTGCCCGTATGCGACGGATAAATGCCGCGTCGACGAGCCGGAGCTGAACCTGTTAGCTGACGGACGTCAGTCGAAATGCCACTACCCACTCGATGATGCCGGGAGGCCAACACTATGAGTACGCAACAAATGCTGTTGCAGGCCATCGACCTGAAAAAACATTACCCGGTGAAGAAGGGCCTCTTTGCTCCTGAGCGCCTGGTAAAAGCGCTGGATGGTGTCTCCTTTACTCTCGAACGCGGAAAAACGCTGGCGGTGGTAGGGGAATCTGGCTGTGGGAAGTCCACGCTGGGCCGTCTGTTAACGATGATTGAAGTTCCGACTGGCGGCGAGCTTTACTATCAGGGCCAGGATCTGCTCAAGCACGATCCGCAGGCGCAGAAACTGCGACGTCAGAAAATCCAGATTGTGTTCCAGAATCCGTATGGTTCGCTGAACCCGCGAAAAAAAGTGGGGCAGATTCTGGAAGAGCCGCTGCTGATCAACAGCAACCTGAGCAAAGAGCAGCGTCGTGAAAAAGCGCTGGCGATGATGGCGAAGGTGGGCCTGAAAACCGAGCATTACGATCGCTATCCGCATATGTTCTCTGGCGGTCAACGTCAGCGTATCGCCATCGCCCGTGGTCTGATGCTCGACCCGGACGTGGTGATTGCCGATGAACCGGTTTCGGCGCTCGACGTATCCGTGCGTGCGCAGGTGCTGAACCTGATGATGGATTTACAGCAGGATCTTGGGCTGTCGTACGTTTTCATCTCCCATGACCTGTCTGTGGTTGAGCACATTGCCGATGAGGTGATGGTGATGTATCTGGGACGCTGCGTAGAGAAGGGGACGAAAGATCAGATCTTTAATAACCCGCGTCATCCATATACTCAGGCACTACTGTCTGCGACGCCGCGACTGAACCCGGATGACCGCCGTGAGCGCATTAAGCTGACCGGCGAGTTACCAAGCCCGCTTAACCCGCCGCCGGGATGTGCGTTCAACGCCCGCTGCCGTCGCCGCTTCGGTCCGTGTACGCAGTTGCAGCCACAACTGAAAGATTATGGTGGACAGCTGGTGGCCTGCTTCGCGGTCGATCAGGATGAAAACGGCGAAAAGCCGCATGCATAAAGGAAAAAACCGGCGATAAGCCGGTTTTTTTTACGTCTGAGATCTACTTCCGTAAACGAATCTGGTCAACGGCGTGTTTCTCACTCTTGGTGAGGATCAGGCTTGCACGTTCGCGCGTCGGCAGGATGTTCTCTTTGAGGTTGACGTAGTTGATCTCATTCCATAGCCCGGTCGCCACGTTGATAGCCTCTTCTTCAGAGAGCTGAGCGTAGTTGTGGAAGTAAGAATCCGGGTCGGTGAACGCCCCTTCACGGAACTTCAGGAAGCGGTTGATATACCAGCGTTGCAACAGATCTTCAGGCGCATCCACATAAATTGAGAAATCGACGAAGTCAGAGACAAACACGTGATGCGGATCGTGAGGGTAATCCATCCCGCTTTGCAGTACGTTTAAGCCCTCCAGAATCAGGATGTCGGGCTGCACCACCGTTTTGTCACCATCCGGGATGCGGTCGTAGATCAGATGCGAGTAGACCGGTGCGGTAACGTTCGGCACGCCCGATTTTAAATCAGAGACAAACTTTACCAGGCGGTGCATATCATAAGAGAGCGGGAAGCCCTTCTTCTTCATCAGGCCGCGTTCTTTCAACACCTCATTGGGATGCAGGAAGCCGTCGGTGGTGATCAGCTCCACGCTGCGGTGTTCCGGCCAGCGGCTCAGCAGCGCCTGAAGCACGCGCGCGGTGGTACTTTTACCCACTGCCACGCTGCCCGCAATACTGATGATATAAGGAATACGTTGACCGTTCGTGCCGAGGAACTGTTCCAGTACGGCCTGACGACGCAAGTTGGAGCTGATATAAAAGTTAAGCAAGCGAGAGAGGGGGAGATAGATTTCTGCCACCTCTTCCAGGGAGAGATCTTCGTTTATCCCTTTTAGCCGTGCGATTTCACCTTCCGTCAGTGTCATAGGGACGGAGTCACGCAGGGCTGCCCACTGGCTACGGTTAAACTGAAGATAGGGCGTCATTAACGTTTGCTCTTTTTTGCTCATAAGCATGCTTCTGTGAACCATCACGAAACGGCGGGTGCGGGCTCATCACATAGTTAATTTTGGACAATGGGCAGGAGGTTAACACCAGATGAGAGGAATAATAAGAAAAAATATGGGAAAGCGATGCTTAACCGGGCAGGCATCACCCGGGGCTATAGCGTGCCGAAATCAGGCGTTCATGTTGGATTTTTAATCACGAGCGGATGAATTTACAGCGGTTAGCCCTGGTTTCGAATAAAATGTGAGCGAAAGAACGTTTTATGCAATTTTTTAGTTGCATGACTGCGCAGGTCTCCATAGAATGCGCGCTACTTGATGCCGACTTAGCTCAGTAGGTAGAGCAACTGACTTGTAATCAGTAGGTCACCAGTTCGATTCCGGTAGTCGGCACCATCAAGTCCGGTGGGGTTCCCGAGCGGCCAAAGGGAGCAGACTGTAAATCTGCCGTCACAGACTTCGAAGGTTCGAATCCTTCCCCCACCACCACTTTCTGGCAGCGTCAACGCCGCCGGAGCTGGTTGGAAAAATTGACCAGCTCGAACAGAAAAGAGAGAAATCTCTTTTTTTGTTACAGAAAGAACTGGGTAGCCGAGTTTCAGGATGCGGGCATCGTATAATGGCTATTACCTCAGCCTTCCAAGCTGATGATGCGGGTTCGATTCCCGCTGCCCGCTCCAATACGTGCTGATATGGCTCAGTTGGTAGAGCGCACCCTTGGTAAGGGTGAGGTCCCCAGTTCGACTCTGGGTATCAGCACCACTTCACTTCTCCCTCCCTTTCTCTCTGTTTCAATGTAAATGTATTCAACAGTTCAGGCATTTTCGCCTGGTTGATGTGGTGATATCACCGATTTATCCGTGTCTTAGAGGGACAATCGATGTCTAAAGAAAAGTTTGAACGTACAAAACCGCACGTTAACGTCGGTACTATCGGCCACGTTGACCATGGTAAAACAACGCTGACCGCTGCAATCACTACCGTACTGGCTAAAACCTACGGCGGTGCTGCTCGTGCTTTCGATCAGATCGATAACGCACCAGAAGAAAAAGCTCGTGGTATCACCATCAACACCTCTCACGTTGAGTATGACACCCCGACTCGCCACTACGCACACGTAGACTGCCCAGGCCACGCCGACTATGTTAAAAACATGATCACCGGTGCTGCGCAGATGGACGGCGCGATCCTGGTTGTTGCTGCGACTGACGGCCCTATGCCTCAGACTCGTGAGCACATCCTGCTGGGTCGTCAGGTAGGCGTTCCTTTCATCATCGTGTTCCTGAACAAATGCGACATGGTTGATGACGAAGAGCTGCTGGAACTGGTAGAGATGGAAGTTCGTGAACTGCTGTCTCAGTACGATTTCCCAGGCGACGATACTCCAATCGTTCGTGGTTCCGCGCTGAAAGCGCTGGAAGGCGACGCAGAGTGGGAAGCGAAAATCATCGAACTGGCTGGCTTCCTGGATTCTTACATCCCAGAACCAGAGCGTGCGATTGACAAGCCATTCCTGCTGCCAATCGAAGACGTATTCTCCATCTCCGGTCGTGGTACCGTTGTTACCGGTCGTGTAGAGCGCGGTATCATCAAAGTTGGTGAAGAAGTTGAAATCGTTGGTATCAAAGAGACTGCGAAGTCTACCTGTACTGGCGTTGAAATGTTCCGCAAACTGCTGGACGAAGGCCGTGCTGGTGAGAACGTTGGTGTTCTGCTGCGTGGTATCAAACGTGAAGAAATCGAACGTGGTCAGGTTCTGGCGAAGCCAGGCTCAATCAAGCCACACACCAAGTTCGAATCTGAAGTGTACATTCTGTCCAAAGACGAAGGCGGCCGTCATACTCCGTTCTTCAAAGGCTACCGTCCACAGTTCTACTTCCGTACAACTGACGTGACCGGTACCATCGAACTGCCAGAAGGCGTAGAGATGGTAATGCCAGGCGACAACATCAAGATGGTTGTGACTCTGATCCACCCAATCGCGATGGACGACGGTCTGCGTTTCGCAATCCGTGAAGGCGGCCGTACCGTTGGCGCGGGCGTTGTTGCTAAAGTTCTCGGCTAATCGCTGATAACATTTGACGCAATGCGCAATAAAAGGGCATCATTTGATGCCCTTTTTGCACGCTTTCACATCAGAACCTGGCTCATCAGTGATTAATTTTGTCATAATCATTGCTGAGACAGGCTCTGCGGAGAGCGTATAATACGAAAAGCGAATAGCATTTCGATTGGTTTGCCTCGCACTCGCGGGGTGAAAATGTTTGTAGAATACTTCTGACAGGTTGGTTTATGAGTGCGAATACCGAAGCTCAAGGGAGCGGGCGCGGCCTGGAAGCGATGAAATGGGTAGTTGTAGCCGTGCTGCTGATTGTGGCGATTGTCGGCAACTATCTTTATCGTGACATGATGCTGCCGCTACGCGCGCTTGCAGTGGTAATTCTGATTGCTGCGGCGGGTGGTGTCGCGCTGTTGACGACGAAAGGCAAAGCGACCGTTGCGTTTGCCCGCGAAGCGCGTACCGAAGTCCGCAAGGTCATTTGGCCGACTCGCCAGGAAACATTGCACACCACGCTGATTGTAGCGGCGGTAACCGCTGTAATGTCACTGATCCTGTGGGGACTGGATGGTATTCTGGTTCGCCTGGTATCCTTTATCACTGGCCTGAGGTTCTGAGATGTCTGAAGCCCCTAAAAAGCGCTGGTACGTCGTTCAGGCGTTTTCCGGTTTTGAAGGCCGCGTAGCTACGTCGCTGCGTGAGCATATCAAATTACACAATATGGAAGAGTTATTTGGCGAAGTTATGGTTCCGACCGAAGAAGTGGTTGAGATCCGTGGCGGCCAACGTCGCAAAAGCGAGCGTAAATTCTTCCCGGGTTACGTGCTGGTTCAGATGGTGATGAACGACGCGAGCTGGCACCTGGTGCGCAGCGTACCACGCGTGATGGGCTTTATCGGCGGCACATCTGACCGTCCGGCGCCAATCAGCGACAAAGAAGTTGATGCGATTATGAACCGCCTCCAGCAGGTGGGTGATAAACCGCGTCCGAAAACGCTGTTTGAACCGGGTGAGATGGTTCGTGTTAACGACGGTCCGTTTGCTGACTTTAATGGCGTCGTCGAAGAAGTGGACTACGAGAAGTCCCGCCTGAAAGTTTCCGTTTCTATCTTTGGTCGTGCGACCCCGGTAGAGCTGGACTTTGCTCAGGTAGAAAAAGCCTAAGCAGCGATCAAAAAAGCGACGATTTAATCGTTGCACAGGGCGCGAGATTGGAATACAATTTCGCGCCTTTTGTTTTTATGGGTTCCGACCCGTAAAACGAATTTTATTCACGGGGAGCCTCTCCGAGGCGTTATTACCCAATCAGAGGATTTTAGAATGGCTAAGAAAGTACAAGCCTACGTCAAGCTGCAGGTTGCAGCAGGTATGGCGAACCCAAGTCCACCAGTTGGTCCAGCTCTGGGTCAGCAGGGTGTGAACATCATGGAATTCTGTAAAGCGTTCAACGCCAAAACTGAATCCATGGAAAAAGGTCTGCCAATCCCAGTTGTAATCACTGTTTACGCTGACCGTTCTTTCACTTTCGTTACCAAAACCCCTCCAGCAGCAGTTCTGCTGAAGAAAGCAGCGGGCATCAAGTCTGGTTCCGGTAAGCCGAACAAAGACAAAGTGGGTAAAATTTCCCGCGCTCAGCTGCAGGAAATCGCGCAGACCAAAGCTGCCGACATGACTGGTTCCGACATTGAAGCGATGACTCGCTCCATTGAAGGTACTGCACGTTCCATGGGCCTGGTAGTGGAGGACTAAGAAATGGCTAAACTGACCAAGCGCATGTCCGTGATCCGTGACAAAGTTGATGCGACCAAACAGTACGACATCAACGAAGCTATCGCTCTGCTGAAAGAACTGGCAACTGCTAAGTTCGTTGAAAGCGTTGACGTTGCCGTTAACCTGGGCATCGACGCTCGTAAATCCGATCAGAACGTTCGTGGCGCAACTGTACTGCCACACGGTACTGGCCGTTCCGTACGCGTAGCTGTATTTGCTCAGGGTGCAAACGCTGAAGCGGCTAAAGCTGCCGGCGCTGAACTGGTAGGTATGGAAGATCTGGCTGACCAGATCAAGAAAGGCGAAATGAACTTTGACGTTGTTATTGCTTCTCCAGATGCAATGCGCGTTGTTGGCCAGCTGGGCCAGGTTCTGGGTCCACGCGGCCTGATGCCAAACCCGAAAGTGGGTACTGTAACTCCTAACGTTGCTGAAGCGGTTAAGAACGCTAAAGCAGGTCAGGTTCGTTACCGTAACGACAAAAACGGCATCATCCACACCACCATCGGTAAAGTGGACTTTGACGCTGACAAACTGAAAGAAAACCTGGAAGCTCTGCTGGTTGCGCTGAAAAAAGCTAAACCAACTCAGGCGAAAGGCGTGTACATCAAGAAAGTTAGCATCTCCACCACCATGGGTGCAGGTGTTGCAGTTGACCAGGCTGGCCTGAGCGCTGCTGCAAACTAATGCCTTTACGTGGGCGGTGATTTTGTCTACAATCTTACCCCCACGTTTGCTAACAAAAGTTAGCGGCTAAAAGAATTGTTCGTTGGAGCCTGGCCTATCCAGGCCTCCGTCGAAGACCGCAGGTGTTTCGCAAGAAACTTAATCCCCTGCGTAGACGGTGACAGAACGCTAAGATTATTTTAAATACTCTGGCTTGTTTCTGCTCACCGTATTAAGACGCTCTTCCCGTTGGGTCGAGTGAAGTGAGTTCCGGAACATGAGTTCCGGCAAACATCCAGGAGCAAAGCTAATGGCTTTAAATCTTCAAGACAAACAAGCGATTGTTGCTGAAGTCAGCGAAGTAGCCAAAGGCGCGCTGTCTGCAGTAGTTGCGGATTCCCGTGGCGTTACTGTAGACAAAATGACTGAACTGCGTAAAGCAGGTCGTGAAGCTGGCGTATACATGCGTGTTGTTCGTAACACCCTGCTGCGTCGCGTAGTTGAAGGTACTCAGTTCGAGTGCCTGAAAGACACGTTTGTTGGTCCGACCCTGATTGCATACTCTATGGAACACCCGGGCGCTGCTGCTCGTCTGTTCAAAGAGTTCGCGAAAGCGAATGCAAAATTTGAGGTCAAAGCTGCAGCCTTTGAAGGTGAGTTGATCCCGGCATCGCAAATCGATCGCCTGGCCACCCTGCCGACCTACGAAGAAGCAATTGCACGCCTGATGGCAACCATGAAAGAAGCTGCGGCTGGCAAACTGGTTCGCACTCTGGCTGCTGTACGCGATGCGAAAGAAGCTGCTTAATCGCAGTTATCTTTATAAAGCATTTGCTTACGTATAAACTTATTCTGATTTTCAGGAACAATTTAAATGTCTATCACTAAAGATCAAATCATTGAAGCAGTAGCAGCTATGTCCGTAATGGACGTTGTAGAGCTGGTTTCTGCAATGGAAGAAAAATTCGGTGTTTCTGCTGCTGCTGCTGTAGCTGTAGCTGCGGGCCCGGCTGAAGCTGCTGAAGAAAAAACTGAATTCGACGTAATTCTGAAAGCTGCTGGCGCGAACAAAGTTGCTGTAATCAAAGCAGTACGTGGCGCAACTGGCCTGGGTCTGAAAGAAGCTAAAGACCTGGTAGAATCTGCTCCAGCTGCGCTGAAAGAAGGCGTGAGCAAAGACGACGCAGAAGCACTGAAAAAATCTCTGGAAGAAGCTGGCGCTGAAGTTGAAGTTAAATAAGCCAACTTTTCTGGTTGCAGCCTAAGTAATTAGGCTGATGGCTGGTGACTTTTTAGTCACCAGCCTTTTTGCGCTGTAAGGCATCAGCAGCATTTCACACTGTTTGACTGCTGGTTGTCCTGACAATGCTTGTTTCTATCGACGACTTAATATACTGCGACAGGGTGCTCGCTCTGTGTAAATCGCAATGAAATGGTTTAAGCGTGATAGCAACAGGTATTGCGGAAAGTATTCAATTTTCCGGTCCACAAAATGGTGTTGCACAAACTGTCCCTTCGTCGGACAGATGGGTCGACTTGTCAGCGAGCTGAGGAACCCTATGGTTTACTCCTATACCGAGAAAAAACGTATTCGTAAGGATTTTGGTAAACGTCCACAAGTTCTGGACATTCCATATCTCCTTTCTATCCAGCTTGACTCGTTCCAGAAGTTTATCGAGCAAGATCCTGAAGGGCAGTACGGCCTGGAAGCAGCCTTCCGTTCCGTGTTCCCGATTCAGAGCTACAGCGGTAATTCCGAGCTGCAGTACGTCAGCTACCGCCTTGGCGAACCGGTGTTTGACGTTCAGGAATGTCAGATCCGTGGCGTGACCTATTCCGCACCGCTGCGCGTAAAACTGCGTCTGGTGATCTACGAGCGCGAAGCGCCGGAAGGCACCGTAAAAGACATTAAAGAACAAGAAGTCTACATGGGTGAAATTCCACTCATGACGGACAACGGTACTTTCGTTATCAACGGTACTGAGCGTGTTATCGTTTCCCAGCTGCACCGTAGCCCGGGCGTCTTCTTCGACAGCGATAAAGGTAAAACGCACTCTTCCGGTAAAGTACTGTATAACGCACGCATCATTCCTTACCGTGGTTCATGGCTGGACTTCGAATTCGATCCAAAAGACAACCTGTTTGTCCGTATCGACCGTCGTCGTAAGCTGCCTGCAACCATCATTCTGCGTGCACTGAACTATACCACTGAGCAGATCCTGGACCTGTTCTTTGAGAAAGTGATCTTTGAAATCCGCGACAACAAGTTGCAGATGGAGTTGGTGCCGGAACGTCTGCGTGGTGAGACCGCGTCGTTCGACATCGAAGCCGACGGCAAAGTGTATGTGGAAAAAGGTCGCCGTATCACCGCGCGCCACATCCGCCAGCTGGAAAAAGATGATATCAAACACATCGAAGTTCCGGTTGAATACATTGCAGGAAAAGTAGCCGCGAAAGATTACGTTGATGAATCAACTGGCGAGCTGATCTGCCCGGCGAACATGGAGCTGAGCCTGGATCTGCTGGCTAAGCTGAGCCAGTCTGGCCACAAACGTATCGAAACGCTGTTCACCAACGATCTGGACCACGGTCCGTACATCTCTGAGACTGTACGCGTCGACCCAACCAACGATCGTCTGAGCGCGCTGGTTGAAATCTACCGCATGATGCGTCCTGGTGAGCCACCAACTCGCGAAGCGGCTGAAAGCCTGTTCGAGAACCTGTTCTTCTCCGAAGACCGCTACGATCTGTCCGCGGTAGGTCGTATGAAGTTCAACCGTTCTCTGCTGCGCGACGAAATCGAAGGTTCCGGTATCCTGAGCAAAGACGACATCATTGAAGTGATGAAGAAGCTCATCGATATCCGTAACGGTAAAGGCGAAGTGGACGATATCGACCACCTCGGCAACCGTCGTATCCGTTCCGTAGGCGAAATGGCGGAAAACCAGTTCCGCGTTGGCCTGGTTCGTGTAGAGCGTGCGGTGAAAGAGCGTCTGTCTCTGGGCGATCTGGATACCCTGATGCCTCAGGATATGATCAACGCCAAGCCGATTTCTGCGGCAGTGAAAGAGTTCTTCGGTTCCAGCCAGCTGTCTCAGTTCATGGACCAGAACAACCCGCTGTCTGAGATCACGCACAAACGTCGTATCTCTGCACTCGGCCCAGGCGGTCTGACCCGTGAACGTGCAGGCTTTGAAGTTCGAGACGTACACCCGACTCACTACGGTCGCGTATGTCCAATCGAAACGCCTGAAGGTCCAAACATCGGTCTGATCAACTCCCTGTCCGTGTACGCACAGACAAACGAATACGGTTTCCTTGAGACCCCGTATCGTAAAGTGACCGACGGTGTGGTTACCGACGAAATTCATTACCTGTCTGCTATCGAAGAAGGCAACTACGTTATCGCTCAGGCGAACTCCAACCTGGATGACGAAGGCCACTTTGTAGAAGATCTGGTTACCTGCCGTAGCAAAGGCGAATCCAGCCTGTTCAGCCGCGACCAGGTTGACTACATGGACGTATCCACCCAACAGGTGGTATCCGTCGGTGCGTCCCTGATCCCGTTCCTGGAACACGATGACGCCAACCGTGCATTGATGGGTGCGAACATGCAACGTCAGGCCGTTCCAACTCTGCGTGCTGATAAGCCGCTGGTTGGTACCGGTATGGAACGTGCTGTTGCCGTTGATTCTGGTGTTACAGCAGTTGCTAAGCGTGGCGGTACCGTTCAGTACGTTGACGCATCCCGTATCGTTATCAAAGTTAACGAAGACGAGATGTATCCGGGCGAAGCGGGTATCGACATCTACAACCTGACCAAATACACCCGTTCTAACCAGAACACCTGTATCAACCAGATGCCTTGCGTATCTCTGGGTGAGCCAGTTGAGCGCGGCGACGTGCTGGCAGACGGTCCGTCCACCGACCTCGGTGAACTGGCGCTCGGTCAGAACATGCGCGTAGCGTTCATGCCGTGGAACGGTTACAACTTCGAAGACTCCATCCTCGTCTCCGAGCGTGTGGTTCAGGAAGATCGTTTCACCACCATCCACATTCAGGAACTGGCCTGTGTGTCCCGTGACACCAAGCTGGGGCCAGAAGAGATCACTGCCGACATCCCTAACGTGGGTGAAGCTGCGCTCTCCAAACTGGATGAATCCGGTATTGTTTACATCGGTGCGGAAGTGACCGGCGGCGACATTCTGGTTGGTAAGGTTACACCGAAAGGCGAAACCCAGCTGACGCCAGAAGAGAAACTGCTGCGTGCTATCTTCGGTGAGAAAGCGTCTGACGTTAAAGACTCTTCTCTGCGCGTACCAAACGGTGTTTCCGGTACGGTTATCGACGTTCAGGTCTTCACTCGTGACGGCGTTGAGAAAGATAAGCGTGCGCTGGAAATCGAAGAGATGCAGCTCAAACAGGCTAAGAAAGACCTGTCTGAAGAACTGCAAATCCTCGAAGCGGGTCTGTTCAGCCGTATCTATGCGGTGCTGGTTGCCGGTGGCGTTGAAGCTGAGAAGCTCGACAAACTGCCACGCGATCGCTGGCTGGAGCTGGGCCTGACCGACGAAGAGAAACAGAATCAGCTGGAACAGCTGGCTGAGCAGTATGACGAACTGAAACACGAGTTCGAGAAAAAACTCGAAGCGAAACGCCGCAAAATCACTCAGGGCGACGATCTGGCACCAGGCGTGCTGAAGATTGTTAAGGTGTATCTGGCTGTTAAACGTCAGATCCAGCCTGGTGACAAGATGGCAGGTCGTCACGGTAACAAGGGTGTTATCTCTAAGATCAACCCGATCGAAGATATGCCGCACGATGCTAACGGTACGCCGGTAGATATCGTACTGAACCCACTGGGTGTACCGTCTCGTATGAACATCGGTCAGATCCTGGAAACCCACCTGGGTATGGCTGCGAAAGGTATCGGCGACAAGATTAACGCCATGCTGAAGCAGCAGGAAGAAGTCGCGAAACTGCGCGAGTTCATCCAGCGTGCCTACGATCTGGGTACTGACGTGCGTCAGAAAGTCGACCTGAACACCTTCAGCGATGATGAAGTTCTGCGTCTGGCGGAAAACCTGCGTAAGGGTATGCCAATTGCAACGCCGGTATTCGACGGTGCAAAAGAAGCTGAAATTAAAGAACTGCTGCAACTGGGTGGTCTGCCAACGTCTGGTCAGATTACGCTGTTTGACGGCCGTACCGGTGAACAGTTCGAGCGTCCGGTAACCGTAGGTTACATGTACATGCTGAAACTGAACCACCTGGTCGACGACAAGATGCACGCTCGTTCTACCGGTTCTTACAGCCTGGTTACTCAGCAGCCGCTGGGTGGTAAGGCTCAGTTCGGTGGTCAGCGCTTCGGGGAGATGGAAGTGTGGGCGCTGGAAGCATACGGCGCAGCATACACCCTGCAGGAAATGCTCACCGTTAAGTCTGATGACGTGAATGGTCGTACTAAGATGTATAAGAACATCGTAGACGGCAACCATCAGATGGAGCCGGGCATGCCAGAATCCTTCAACGTACTGTTGAAAGAGATTCGTTCGCTGGGTATCAACATCGAACTGGAAGACGAGTAATTCTCGCTCAAACAGGTCACTGGTGTCGGGTTAACCCCCGACACCAGATTGTGCTAACTCCGACGGGAGCAAATCCGTGAAAGATTTATTAAAGTTTCTGAAAGCGCAGACTAAAACCGAAGAGTTTGATGCGATCAAAATTGCTCTGGCTTCGCCAGACATGATCCGTTCATGGTCTTTTGGTGAAGTTAAAAAGCCGGAAACCATCAACTACCGTACGTTCAAACCTGAGCGTGACGGCCTTTTCTGTGCGCGTATTTTCGGGCCAGTAAAAGACTACGAGTGCCTGTGCGGTAAGTACAAGCGCCTGAAACACCGTGGTGTGATCTGTGAGAAGTGCGGCGTTGAAGTGACCCAGACCAAAGTACGCCGTGAGCGTATGGGCCACATTGAGCTGGCGTCTCCAACTGCTCACATCTGGTTCCTGAAATCTCTGCCGTCCCGTATCGGCCTGCTGCTGGATATGCCGCTGCGCGATATCGAACGTGTTCTGTACTTCGAATCTTATGTTGTGATCGAAGGCGGGATGACGAATCTGGAACGTAACCAGATCCTGACCGAAGAACAGTATCTGGACGCGCTGGAAGAGTTCGGTGACGAATTCGACGCGAAGATGGGTGCGGAAGCTATCCAGGCCCTGCTGAAGAGCATGGATCTGGAGCAAGAGTGTGAAACTCTGCGCGAAGAGCTGAACGAAACCAACTCCGAAACCAAGCGTAAAAAGCTGACCAAGCGTATCAAACTGCTGGAAGCGTTCGTACAGTCTGGTAACAAACCAGAGTGGATGATCCTGACCGTTCTGCCGGTTCTGCCGCCAGATCTGCGTCCGCTGGTTCCGCTGGATGGTGGTCGTTTCGCAACGTCGGATCTGAACGATCTGTACCGTCGCGTGATCAACCGTAACAACCGTCTGAAACGTCTGCTGGATCTGGCTGCGCCGGACATCATCGTACGCAACGAAAAACGTATGCTGCAGGAAGCGGTAGATGCCCTGCTGGATAACGGTCGTCGCGGTCGTGCGATCACCGGTTCTAACAAACGTCCTCTGAAATCTTTGGCCGACATGATCAAAGGTAAGCAGGGTCGTTTCCGTCAGAACCTGCTCGGTAAGCGTGTTGACTACTCCGGTCGTTCTGTAATCACCGTAGGTCCATACCTGCGTCTGCATCAGTGCGGTCTGCCGAAGAAAATGGCTCTGGAGCTGTTCAAACCGTTCATCTACGGCAAGCTGGAACTGCGTGGCCTGGCCACCACCATCAAAGCCGCTAAGAAAATGGTTGAGCGTGAAGAAGCTGTCGTTTGGGATATCCTGGACGAAGTAATCCGCGAACACCCGGTACTGCTGAACCGTGCACCAACTCTGCACCGTTTGGGTATCCAGGCATTTGAGCCAGTCCTGATCGAAGGTAAAGCGATCCAGCTGCACCCGCTGGTTTGTGCGGCCTATAACGCCGACTTCGATGGTGATCAGATGGCTGTTCACGTACCGCTGACGCTGGAAGCCCAGCTCGAAGCGCGTGCGCTGATGATGTCTACCAACAACATCCTGTCTCCAGCGAACGGTGAACCTATCATCGTTCCTTCTCAGGACGTTGTATTGGGTCTGTACTATATGACCCGTGACTGTGTTAACGCCAAAGGCGAAGGCATGGTGCTGACTGGCCCGAAAGAAGCTGAGCGTATTTATCGCGCTGGCCTGGCCTCTCTGCATGCGCGCGTTAAAGTGCGTATCACCGAATACGAAAAAGATGAAAACGGCGAATTCGTGGCGATTACCAGCCTGAAAGACACGACCGTTGGCCGTGCGATTCTGTGGATGATCGTACCGAAAGGTCTGCCTTTCTCCATCGTCAACCAGGCGCTGGGCAAGAAAGCGATCTCCAAAATGCTGAACACCTGTTACCGCATTCTGGGCCTGAAGCCGACCGTTATCTTCGCTGACCAGACAATGTATACCGGCTTTGCTTATGCAGCGCGTTCAGGTGCATCTGTTGGTATCGATGACATGGTCATCCCAGAGAAGAAACACGAGATCATCTCTGAAGCGGAAGCTGAAGTTGCTGAGATCCAGGAGCAGTTCCAGTCTGGTCTGGTAACCGCAGGCGAACGTTACAACAAAGTTATCGATATCTGGGCTGCGGCGAACGATCGTGTATCCAAAGCGATGATGGATAACCTGCAAACCGAAACCGTGATTAACCGTGACGGCGTAGAAGAGCAGCAGGTCTCCTTCAACAGCATCTACATGATGGCCGACTCCGGTGCGCGTGGTTCTGCGGCACAGATTCGTCAGCTGGCAGGTATGCGTGGTCTGATGGCGAAGCCAGATGGCTCCATCATCGAAACGCCAATCACCGCGAACTTCCGTGAAGGTCTGAACGTACTCCAGTACTTCATCTCCACGCACGGTGCGCGTAAAGGTCTGGCGGATACCGCACTGAAAACGGCGAACTCCGGTTATCTGACGCGTCGTCTGGTTGACGTTGCGCAGGATCTGGTCGTCACCGAAGACGATTGTGGCACCCTCGAAGGTATCACCATGACCCCGGTTATCGAGGGTGGTGATGTTAAAGAGCCGCTGCGCGATCGCGTACTGGGTCGTGTGACCGCGGAAGACATCCTGAAGCCGGGCACCGCAGACATTCTGGTTCCACGCAACACTCTGCTGCACGAACAGTGGTGTGACCTGCTGGAAGCGAACTCTGTTGACTCTGTGAAAGTGCGTTCCGTTGTATCCTGTGACACCGACTTTGGTGTGTGTGCGCACTGCTATGGTCGTGACCTGGCGCGTGGCCACATCATCAACAAAGGTGAGGCTATCGGCGTTATCGCGGCACAGTCCATCGGTGAGCCGGGTACACAGCTGACGATGCGTACGTTCCACATCGGTGGTGCGGCATCTCGTGCGGCTGCTGAATCCAGCATCCAGGTGAAAAACAAAGGTAGCATCAAGCTCAGCAACGCGAAGTCTGTTGTTAACTCCGCAGGCAAGCTGGTTGTGACTTCTCGTAACACCGAGCTGAAGTTGATCGACGAATTCGGTCGTACCAAAGAGAGCTATAAAGTGCCTTACGGTGCGGTTATGGCGAAAGGTGATGGCGAGCAGGTTGCCGGCGGCGAAACCGTAGCAAACTGGGATCCACACACCATGCCGGTTATCACCGAAGTAAGTGGTTTCATCCGCTTCACTGACATGATCGACGGCCAGACCATTACTCGTCAGACCGACGAGCTGACCGGTCTGTCTTCTCTGGTGGTTCTGGATTCTGCTGAACGTACTACCGGTGGTAAAGATCTGCGTCCTGCACTGAAAATCGTTGATGCTCAGGGTAACGACGTTCTGATCCCTGGCACCGATATGCCTGCGCAGTACTTCCTGCCGGGTAAAGCGATTGTACAGCTGGAAGATGGCGTACAGATCAGCTCTGGTGACACCCTGGCGCGTATTCCTCAGGAATCCGGCGGTACCAAGGACATCACCGGTGGTCTGCCACGCGTTGCGGACCTGTTCGAAGCACGTCGTCCGAAAGAGCCTGCTATCCTGGCTGAAATCAGCGGTATCATCTCCTTCGGTAAAGAGACCAAAGGTAAGCGCCGTCTGGTTATCACGCCAGTAGATGGCAGCGAGCCGTACGAAGAGATGATTCCTAAGTGGCGTCAGCTCAACGTGTTCGAAGGTGAACGCGTGGAACGTGGTGACGTGGTCTCCGATGGTCCAGAAGCGCCGCACGACATCCTGCGTCTGCGTGGTGTGCATGCTGTTACTCGTTACATTGTTAACGAAGTACAGGACGTATACCGTCTGCAGGGCGTTAAGATTAACGATAAGCACATCGAAGTTATCGTTCGTCAGATGCTGCGTAAAGCAACCATCGAAAACGCGGGCAGCTCCGACTTCCTGGAAGGCGAGCAGGTTGAATACTCACGCGTTAAGATCGCTAACCGCGATCTGGAAGCGAACGGCAAAATCGGTGCGACCTTTGCACGCGATCTGCTGGGTATCACCAAAGCGTCTCTGGCAACCGAGTCCTTCATCTCTGCTGCATCGTTCCAGGAAACCACTCGTGTCCTGACCGAAGCGGCTGTTGCAGGTAAACGTGATGAACTGCGCGGTCTGAAAGAGAACGTTATCGTGGGTCGTCTGATTCCGGCCGGTACCGGTTATGCGTACCACCAGGATCGTATGCGTCGTCGTGCAGCGGGTGAACTGCCAGCTGCACCGCAGGTGACTGCCGAAGATGCATCCGCGAGCCTTGCAGAACTGCTGAACGCAGGTCTGGGCGGTTCCGACAACGAGTAATCGTTGATGCCCGGTAGGTAAAATTACCGGGCATATGAATCACAGGTCGGGTAAGCGCAGCGTCACCCGACAATAAAAAACCCGCCTCGGCGGGTTTTTTTACGTCTGTATGTCTTCAATTCACTAACGGGATGCGTCGATAAAGCTCAATCATATCGCCCGCCAGATCCTGAATGACCATCGCGTTCATCAGGTGATCCTGAGAGTGAACGGTGATCAGGTTAACCGGAAGTTTCCCGGTCCCTTCGTCAAGACCGATGAGCTGCGTCTGGATAGTATGCGCATGTTTCACATATTCACGCGACTCTTCCATCGCTTTCTCGGCTTCGTCAAAGTCACCTTTTCGCGCCATCTGCAACGCTGTCAGGGCCGCACTGCGCGCCGCACCTGCATTGACCAGTAGCTCCATGATTGTCGTTTCTAAGTCTTCCATTATGACTCCAGCAGCTTGAGCGCTTTTTCCAGTACGGCATCACCTTTCATCATGCCGTAATCCATCATGTCGATAACCGCGACCTTTTTTCCGAGCGGATCGGCCTGCGCCTGGAGTTTTGCCTGTTCGTATTTAACCTGTGGCCCCAGTAATACGATATCAGCCGTCGCGATGTTATCTTTAAACTCCGCGACCGGAACGGCTTTAATGGTTACTTCGACTCCTTTTTTCTGCGCGGCATCTTTCATACGTTGAACCAGCATGCTGGTTGACATTCCCGCTGCACAGCATAAAACGATGTTCTTCATAGTCAGCCTCGATCTACATGTGTTTATTGATAATTATCCCGCGCAGACCGCTTCAACAACCGCTTTACCGCGATTGTGTGTCAGGCATCACAAAGAAATCGGCATTTTTCTGAAACCGGTTACAATTTTATACATGAAAGCATTCTGCCCGTCTTAACGGGCGGAATTTCAGGAAGGGTATTATCGGCTGGCCGTGCTTACGATGCGGTTTTTACCCTGTTGTTTAGCGGTATACAGCGCTTCATCTACGCTGCCGATAAATTGTTCCAGCGGTTCGAAGTGCCACTCTCCCACCCCCGCGCTGAAGGTTACTCGCAGGTTCTCTTCCCGCCAGGTCCGTTTTTCCACGGCGGTGCGCCAGGCTTCCAGTAGCGCGTGCGCGGAGTTCATCAGCTCGGCCGGGAAAATCACCCCGAACTCTTCCCCACCGTAGCGGTAAACGGAAACGTGGTGCGGCTGCATGATCTGAATACCTTCGCGCGCCACGCTGCGCAGAACAATATCCCCGCTCAGGTGGCCCCAGGTGTCGTTAATAGATTTGAAGTTATCGATATCGACCAGCGCCAGAACGAAGGGTTGATGAGCGGTCAGCAGCTCATCCACATCGTTGTCGAAAGCACGGCGGTTCTTGCAGCCTGTCAGCGCATCATGGGTGGCCTGACGGACATAGGCCATCTCACGTTCCTTATTGGTTCGAATGGTATGGCTGAGCATCGCCTCAAGACGTGGCGCCTGATTGACGTCTCCGGTTTTGATGGCGTTGATAATGTTCATCAGCACAGAACGCGAGGCATGGCGCAGGTAGAGCCCGAACAGAATGATGATGATTGCCGCCAGCGCAAATCCCCAGCCGACGACGGTGGTTTCATGCCGGGTGATGACGGAAAGCGTGGCATCGGAGACCCGATAAATCACAAACCAGTCCGGATTGGTGAAAGAGTAGAAGTAATACCAGGTTTTACTTTTGGGGTCGAAAAGATGCCCTTCGCCGCTGGTCATTTTGTCCATCAGCGCTTCGCTTACGTACTGCTTAAAGAGCGCCCCCGTGTCCGGATGCAGCACAACGGCGCCGTCACGTTCCACGACAAAAAACTCACCCTGAACCGGTGCCACCATCTGGCGCAGGGTATACCCCATGGAGGGTAAATCAAGATGGAAAGCGAGCGTGCCCTTCAGACGGCCTTCCGGTGAAATGACCGGTTTATAGAGGGTGACCGTAGGATGTTGGGTGAAATAGTCCAGATAGGGGCGGGTGTAGTGAGGAAAGTTGCTGGCTTCCGCTTGCCCGATAAACCATGGGCGTGTTCGTGCGTCGAACGACCTACTCTTCTCCGTTGGCAGTACTTCCGGCGCGCGCAGATGGTGCCCTTCGGTGTCCGCAAGAGAGATAGACGACACCGTCGGCATCAGATTCTGCAAATGCATTAACATCTGCAAACCCTGTGTCGGATCGATATTTATCGTCTGATTCACTCTGTCTTCACGGGCGTAGTACATCGCAGCGCGACCAAGAATATAGTCGTTTTCTCGCAGAATGGATTCGGTATAGTTCACCGCCAGATTATGGGTGAAGTTACCATTAATTTTATGATAATCCTCAATAAAATCCTTCCGTTGTGAAAGGATGACCAGAATCGCGATTATCGCGAAACTGAACAGAATCCCCGCGAAGCTGACCATAATTGGTCGGGTGAAAGAGAGCTTTTTACTGTGGAGTGCCATGAGTTGTGCATCAATCCAGATGGTAGACGCGTTGCGTCTGTCGATATCCTCAGCATAGTCGCTGTCAGATTGCTGGTAGTAAATTATACAGAAAGCGATTTCCGACGGGTTGATTTATCTTAAGAGTAGATAAGAAACGACGTATTTATTTTATCAATTGAAATTTTGTTTAAGGGGCGGAGGGCAGGGCGAAACGAGGAAGAAGCATTTTCACCCTGGTCAGCGTCCGTTGCTGACGTGGTTAATCCTAATAAAACCGGGCAGATCTCCTCAATCGCCCGGCGTTGATCTTACGAGCCGTCTCGTAACCTTTCCGCGTTGTTGCAGGCGGTTTCAGCGCAAATGCGAAGCTCTTCCCAGCCAGCTGTCCCAGTCTTTCCACACGGGCTGTAGCCCCTGTGCAGTCAGGGCTTCCGCCACCGCGTCGGGCCGTCGTCCGTCGTGCGGTGCAAACTGTTCCAGTTCCGGGCGATCGTCTGCGTAACCGCCCGGCTGCGTTTTGGAAAAGGCGCTGACGTTGTTGATCGCCAGAGGGATCGCGCGGTCGCGAAACGCGGGGGATTCACGCGTGGAGAGCGACAATTCCACTTCCGGCGCGAACAGGCGAAATGCGCACAGGGTTTGCACCAGCTGGCGCTCATCCATCAGCGAGGCGGGTTCAATGCCTCCCGTACACGGACGCAGCCGTGGGAATGAGATGGAATAGCGGCTTTGCCAGTAGTACTGCTGTAGCCACAGCAGATGCTCTGCCACCATATAGCAGTCAACCCGCCAGCTGTCGGACAGACCGATAAGCGCGCCCAGCCCAATTTTATCGATACCGGCGCGCCCCAGCCTGTCCGGCGTTTCCAGCCGGAAGATGAAATCCTGCTTCTTCCCTTTCAGGTGATGCCGGGCATAGGTCGCCTCGTGGTAGGTTTCCTGATAGACCATGACGCCGTCCAGCCCAAGGGTTTTCAGTTCCGCATATTCCTCTTGCGACAGAGGCTGCACTTCCATTTGCAATGAGGCAAATTCGCGGCGGATGGCCGGAAGATGCTGGCGAAAATAGTCCATCCCCACTTTGCCCTGATGTTCACCCGTCACCAGTAAGAGATGTTCAAAACCCATCTCACGAATAGCCGCACACTCGCGGGCGATCTCATGCTCATCCAGCGTTTTACGCTTAATGCGGTTGCTCATTGAGAAGCCACAGTAGGTGCAGTCGTTGGCGCACAGATTAGAGAGATAAAGCGGCACGTAAAAGCTCACCGTGTTGCCAAAGCGCTGGCGGGTAAGGCGTTGCGCGCGCTGCGCCATCGGTTCAAGGTATGCGCTGGCTGCCGGAGAAAGCAGGGCCATCAAATCCTCGCGGGTCACATGCCGGGCTGTTAATGCCCGCTCTACGTCCGCAGAGGTTTTACTGTTGATGCGTAAGGCAATATCGTCCCAGTTAAGCTGACGCCAGCGATCGGTAAAGGTAGCCATCAGAGTGCCTCCAGAAAACCGGTCAGCGGGCTGGTGGCCTGCGCCTGAAAGCTGCGCGAGCCGGGGCCGGACTGTCGTGCCAGCAGACCGGACTCCACGGCAAGGCGGAACGCACGCGCCATCATCACCGGGTCGTCGGCCACCGCAATCGCGGTATTGACCAGCACCGCATCGGCCCCCATCTCCAGCGCCTGCGCGGCATGACTGGGTACGCCGATGCCCGCATCCACCACCACGGGCACGGTCGCCTGCTCGATGATGATCTCCAGCATCGCGCGGGTCTCCAGTCCCTGGTTGGAGCCAATGGGCGCCCCTAACGGCATCACGGCCGCGCAGCCGGCCTCTTCCAGACGCTTACACAGCACGGGATCGGCACCACAGTAGGGCAGAACGGTGAATCCCTGCTGCACCAGCGTCTCTGCCGCTTTCAGGGTTTCGATCGGATCGGGCAACAGCCAGCGGGCGTCCGGATGAATTTCCAGCTTCAGCCAGCAGGTGCCGAGCGCTTCCCGGGCCAGATGCGCAGCGAAAATTGCTTCCTCGGCCGTTTTCGCACCGGAGGTATTGGGTAAGAGCGTCACGCCTGCCTCCAGTAACGGCGCAAGTATGGCATCGTTGTGCTGACGCAGATCCACGCGCTTCATCGCCAGCGTCACCAGCTGGCTGCCGCTTTCACGAATAGCATCCACCATTAGCTGCGGGGAGGCGAATTTTCCGGTTCCGGTAAACAGATGTGAATCAAAGACTTTGTCGGCAATACGTAACATCTCAGCCCCCAGCGATAACCTGAAACAGCAGGATCTGGTCGCCTTCAATGACCTGCTGATGTTCCCACCGCTCGCGCGGCAGGATCTGTTGATTGAGCGCCAGTGCCGTTCCCGGCTTCAGCTGGCGCAGCGTGTCGAGCAGGGCGGCAACGGTGAGATCGTCGTCACACGTCATCGGCTCATCGTTAAACAGAATGCGCATCGCGGCCTCCGCATACCGGGCAGCGGTTGGCGCGGTTTAACGCCAGATGGCGCCAGCCGCTGGAACGGGCGTCGAACAGCCGGAGCGTGTTGCGCTCTGTTTCCATGCCGCTGAGCAACTTGATGGCTTCCAGCGCCTGAAGGGTACCCATCACGCCCACCACCGGCCCAAGAATGCCAGCCGTGCGGCAGTTACGCTCCGGTTCAGCCTCGTCCGGCCACAGGCAGCGGTAGCAGCCCTGCGCCCACGGCGGCGTAAGCACCATTATCTGCCCGCCGAAACCGACCGCGCTGGCGGTGATCAGCGGCGTGTTCTGTGCAACACAGGCCGCATTAATGGCCTGACGCGTTGCCATATTGTCCGTGCAGTCCAGCACCACGTCGGCAAGGGCAACTTCGCGTTGCAGATCTTCTCCGCTCAGCCGCGTCTGGAGCGCCACCAGTTCAATATCGGGGTTAAGCTGGTTCAGCCGCTTGCGCGTAACCTGTGCTTTAGGCTGGTTAACATCTTCTGTCGTGAAGAGGATTTGCCGTTGCAGGTTGCTGAGGTGTACCTCATCGTCATCGGCCAGTACCAGCGTTCCCGCGCCCGCCCCGGCCAGATACAGCGCGGCGGGCGCGCCCAAGCCACCCAAACCGACAATCAGTACCCGGCTGGCGAGCAGCTTTTGCTGCCCGTCAATGGCGATATCCTCCAGCAGGATCTGGCGGCTGTAGCGCATAAAATCACGATCTTTCATCGCCTGCTCCTGCCAGTTGTAAAAGCCGTGCGGTGGCGGCCTGCCAGTCTGCGGCCTGGGTGATAGCGCTGACGACGGCGATACTGCCGACGCCGGTTTCCAGCACGGCGGGCGCACGTTCAAGGCTGATCCCGCCGATGGCGACGGTGGGGTAATCGGCAAGGCGCTTAACGTGGGCTGCCAGCTGAGCCAAACCCTGTGGGGCAGACGGCATCTGTTTGGTTTGCGTCGGGAAAACGTGGCCGAGGGCGATGTAGGAGGGGCGGGCCGCCAGCGCCACGTCGATCTCCATATCATCGTGGGTGGAAACGCCCAGCCGCAGACCGGCGTTACGGATTGCGTTGAGATCGGTCGTTTCCAGATCTTCCTGTCCCAGATGCACGCCATACGCCTGGTGTTTAACCGCCAGCCGCCAGTAGTCGTTGATAAACAGGCGGGCGTGGTAGCGACGTCCCAGCGCGATAGCGGCGGCCACGTCGGCCTCCACCTCTTCGTCGCGTTTATCCTTGATGCGCAGCTGGAGGGTGCGAACGCCTGCCTCCAGCAAGCGCTCTATCCACGCCACGCTGTCCACCACCGGGTAAAGCCCTAAGCGGAAGGGGACAGGTGGGAAATCGGGCTGGTACATTACGCCTCCTCCTTTTTGAGGTAGATTTCGCCGCCTTTGGCGCGGAAGGTTTCGGACATGTCTGCCATGCGGACTTCAATGGTCTGCGCGGCGGCGTAGTCGCGCACCTCCTGGCTGATTTTCATCGAGCAGAACTTCGGCCCACACATGGAGCAGAAGTGCGCGACTTTGCCCGATTCCTGCGGCAGGGTTTCGTCGTGGTAGGCGCGGGCGGTGAACGGATCCAGCGCCAGGTTGAACTGGTCTTCCCAGCGGAATTCAAAGCGCGCTTTGGACATGGCGTTGTCGCGAATTTGCGCGCCCGGATGGCCTTTCGCCAGATCCGCCGCGTGGGCGGCAATCTTGTAGGTAATCAGTCCCTGCTTCACGTCCTCTTTGTTTGGCAGCCCGAGGTGCTCTTTCGGCGTCACGTAGCAGAGCATGGCGCAGCCGAACCAGCCGATCATCGCCGCGCCGATCCCGGAAGTGAAGTGGTCATAGCCCGGCGCAATATCGGTGGTCAACGGCCCCAGGGTGTAGAACGGTGCTTCGTGGCAGTGCTCCAGCTCCTCGGTCATGTTGCGGCGGATCATCTGCATCGGTACATGGCCCGGGCCTTCAATCATCACCTGCACATCGTACTCCCAGGCGATTTTGGTCAGCTCGCCCAGCGTGTGCAGCTCGGCAAACTGCGCCTCGTCGTTCGCGTCACGGATGGAGCCAGGACGCAGGCCGTCGCCCAGCGACAGAGAAACGTCATAAGCGGCGCAGATCTCGCAGATTTCGCGGAAGTGCTCGTAGAGGAAGTTTTCCTGATGATGGGAAAGGCACCATTTCGCCATAATCGAACCGCCGCGTGAGACGATACCGGTCAGACGCTTCGCGGTCATCGGCACGTAGCGCAGCAGCACGCCCGCGTGAATGGTGAAGTAGTCCACGCCCTGTTCCGCCTGCTCCAGCAGCGTGTCGCGGAACGCTTCCCAGGTGAGGTTTTCGGCGATACCGTTTACCTTCTCCAGCGCCTGATAAATCGGGACGGTGCCAATCGGCACCGGGCTGTTACGCAGGATCCATTCGCGGGTTTCGTGAATGTAACGGCCGGTGGAGAGGTCCATCACCGTGTCCGCGCCCCAGCGCGTTGACCAGACCAGCTTTTCCACCTCTTCTTCGATGGAAGAGGTGACGGCAGAGTTGCCGATGTTGGCGTTGACCTTCACCAGGAAGTTGCGGCCGATAATCATCGGCTCGGATTCCGGGTGGTTGATGTTGGCGGGAATAATCGCGCGCCCGGCGGCTACTTCATCACGCACGAATTCCGGCGTGATGTTCTCCGGCAGGCGAGCGCCAAACCCTTCACCCGGATGCTGGTGGCGCAGCACTTCGCTGCGAATGCGCTCGCGGCCCATGTTTTCGCGGATGGCGATGAACTCCATCTCCGGCGTGACGATACCCTGTCGCGCGTAGTGCAACTGGGTTACGCATTTGCCCGCTTTAGCGCGTTTCGGCGTCAGCAGGCCGGTAAAGCGCAGCTCGTCCAGACCGTCGTCGGCCAGGCGCGCGTTGGTGTACGCCGAGCTGCGCACGCTCAGTTCTTCGCAGTCGTTACGGGCATCAATCCACGGCTGGCGAAGCTTTGCCAGACCCTGCTGCACGTTGATAGCAACATCAGGATCGCCGTACGGGCCGGAGGTGTCATACACCGGCACGGCTTCGTTGTCTTCAAACTGCGGGTGCTCTTTGCTGCCGCCGATATGCGTCGGGCTGAGCTGGATTTCGCGCATCGGCACGCGGATATCGGCCTGTGAACCGGTGATGTAGATGCGCGTTGAGTTCGGGAAAGCGGTGCCTTCCAGGGTGTCGATGAAGCGTTGTGCGTGTTCGCGCTGTTCGCGGCGGGTCAGTTTTGTTGTAGACATAGCTCATTCCAGATGTGAAGGACATGGCTTGTCAGACGACGGATGAAGCAAGAGAAGATCGCCCGAGGGCGATACAACAGCAGTGTGACTCTTGTTCCCTTCGCAGGTATTAACCTGATCAGGTTCCGCGGATCCCGAATTAACGGTCTCAGCCCGTGCTTTCACACTGGGCACTCCGACAAGAAAAATCCCCCTCCGCAGAGGGGCGAATGGTTGTAAATTACTCGTTAACGATTAAGAACTCAAGCAGGGCGCGCAACGTTATCGCTGGTGCTGATAGTCAGGTTGTTGTCCAGCACGAGGGCGATGAGCTTGTCTTCCAGCGTGAATCGCTCTTCCAGTGCTTCGCCAAGGTCGGAAAGCGCCTGCTGAAACTCAAGATAGTTATCGTGATCGATAGCGTTCTCAAGCGTGGAATCGTAGTAGTCCATGATCTGCTGGGTGTTGGCTTCAAGCAACGGACAGAGTTTACTGGCCGCTAAATACGGCGTTGTCCCTTCCATTTCGCGGATAATGCGTTCATAAAGGTTGAAATGGCCGTCGGAGAGGTAGTCGACCAGGCTCTGACAAAAGTCGTCCAGCGCTTTTTCATTGAGTCGCATAAAGGATTCTTTGCCAGGCTTAAGACCAACCAGATTGTAATACGCCACAAGGAGATGCTTGCGCACATGTAGCCAGCGATCCACCAGGGTGTTACTTCCTCCAACGCGCTCAGTCAGGCTTTCCAGCTGGTTTAACATGGTCGACTCCATAAGGTTTAAAATGGGATCTGCTTATCCAAAATGTAACCACAATGCTAACAACATGTCAGTGAAGCGAAGGTAGTGCAATAGATATGGATCGTATTATTGAAAAATCAGATCTGGGTTGGTGGATCGTCAGCCACGAACAAAAATTATGGCTGCCCTCAGGAGAGTTGCCCTACGGTGCCGCGGAAACGTTCGATCTGGTGGGCCAGTCCGCGCTGAAGATCGGCGAGTGGCAGGGCGATCCCGTGTGGTTGATCCAACAGGCGCGCCGTCAGGATATGGGATCCGTACGTCAGGTGCTGGATCTGGACGTCGGCCTGTTCCAGCTGGCGGGGCGCGGCGTACAGCTGGCGGAGTTTTACCGCTCGCACAAATACTGCGGTTACTGCGGCCACACCATGCACCCGAGCAAAACCGAATGGGCGCTGCTCTGCGGCCACTGCCGTGAACGTTACTACCCGCAAATCGCACCGTGCATCATTGTCGCCATCCGCCGTGATGATTCCATCCTGCTGGCGCAGCATACCCGCCATCGCAACGGCATTCACACCGTCCTCGCCGGGTTCGTGGAAGTCGGCGAAACGCTGGAACAGGCGGTGGCGCGCGAGGTGATGGAGGAGAGCGGCATTAAGGTGAAAAACCTGCGCTATGTGACGTCGCAGCCGTGGCCGTTCCCGATGTCCCTGATGACCGCGTTTATGGCGGAATACGACAGCGGCGAGATTGTTATCGATCAGAAAGAGCTGCTGGAGGCGAACTGGTATCGCTACGACGATTTACCGCTGCTGCCCCCGCCGGGAACGGTGGCGCGTCGCCTGATAGAAGATACCGTGGCAATGTGTCGGGCCGAGTATGAGTAGTGTTACACTGACGGACTGACGCAATAAGGAACTGCAAAATGACCGAACTGAAGAACGATCGTTATCTGCGTGCGCTGCTGCGCCAGCCCGTTGATGTCACCCCGGTGTGGATGATGCGCCAGGCGGGACGCTATCTGCCAGAGTACAAAGCCACGCGTGCGCAGGCGGGCGATTTTATGTCGCTGTGCAAAAACGCCGAACTGGCCTGTGAGGTGACGCTCCAGCCGCTGCGCCGCTTCCCCCTCGATGCCGCCATTCTTTTTTCGGACATTCTTACCATTCCGGACGCGATGGGCCTTGGGCTCTATTTCGAAACCGGCGAGGGGCCGCGTTTTACCTCACCGATCAAAAGCAAAGCCGACGTTGATAAGCTGCCGATCCCCGATCCGGAAGGCGAGCTGGGCTATGTGATGAACGCCGTGCGCACCATCCGCCGCGAGCTCAAAGGCGACGTGCCGCTGATTGGCTTCTCCGGTAGTCCGTGGACGCTGGCAACCTACATGGTGGAAGGTGGCAGCAGCAAAGCCTTTACCGTCATCAAAAAGATGATGTACGCAGAGCCGCAGGCCCTGCATGCCCTGCTCGACAAGCTGGCGAAGAGCGTCACGCTCTATCTCAACGCGCAGATTAAAGCGGGCGCGCAGTCGGTGATGATTTTCGACACCTGGGGCGGCGTGCTGACCGGGCGTGATTATCAGCAGTTCTCCCTGTACTACATGCACAAAATTGTCGATGGTCTGCTGCGTGAAAACGAAGGCCGTCGCGTGCCGGTAACGCTGTTTACGAAAGGCGGCGGTCAGTGGCTGGAAGCGATGGCGGCCACCGGCTGTGATGCGCTGGGCCTCGACTGGACCACTGATATTGCCGATGCGCGTCGTCGCGTGGGGGATAAAGTGGCGCTCCAGGGCAACATGGACCCGTCCATGCTCTATGCACAGCCTGCCCGTATCGAAGAAGAAGTGTCGACTATACTGTCTGGTTTCGGCCAGGGCGAAGGCCACGTCTTCAACCTTGGTCACGGTATTCATCAGGATGTACCGCCAGAACACGCTGGCGTATTTGTGGAGGCGGTGCATCGGCTTTCTGCCCAGTATCACAAGTAAGGAGTGGTTATGGATCTCGCGTCGCTACGCGCTCAGCAAATCGAACTGGCTTCATCGGTGATCCGCGAGGATCGTCTGGATACGGACCCTCCGCGATACATTGGCGGGGCGGATGTCGGGTTTGAGCAAGGCGGTGAAGTGACGCGAGCGGCGATGGTGGTGCTGAAATACCCGTCGCTGGAGCTGGTGGAGTACAAGGTGGCGCGTATCGCCACCACCATGCCCTATATCCCCGGCTTTCTCTCCTTCCGCGAATATCCCGCGCTGCTGGCCGCGTGGGAGCAACTCTCGCAAAAACCCGATCTGCTGTTTGTGGATGGGCACGGCATCTCCCATCCGCGTCGCCTGGGCGTTGCCAGCCACTTTGGTCTGCTGGTAGACGTGCCGACCATCGGCGTGGCGAAAAAACGCCTGTGCGGCGCGTTTGAGCCGCTCTCTGCCGAACCGGGCGCGCTGGCGCCGCTTATCCATAAAGGCGAGCAGCTGGCGTGGGTCTGGCGCAGTAAAGCGCGCTGCAATCCGCTGTTTATCGCAACCGGGCATCGGGTCAGCATGGACAGCGCCCTGGCGTGGGTGCAACGCTGTATGAAGGGCTACCGCTTACCTGAGCCTACCCGCTGGGCTGACGCCGTTGCCTCTTCACGTCCGGCATTCATTCGTTGGCAGGAAATTCAGCCGTGATTCAGGTAAACTGCGGCTAATTTTCGATTCGAGACATCATCATGTTACAAAACCCGATTCATCTGCGCCTTGAGAAGCTGGAAAGCTGGCAGCACGTGACGTTTATGGCTTGCCTGTGCGAGCGCATGTACCCCAACTATGCCGCGTTCTGTAAGCAAACGGAGTTTGGCGAAGGCCAGATTTATCGACGTATTCTGGATTTGATCTGGGAGACGCTGACGGTCAAAGACGCAAAGGTAAACTTCGACTCTCAGCTTGAAAAGCTGGAAGAGGCAATTCCTGCGGCGGACGATTACGACCTGTATGGCGTCTACCCGGCTATCGATGCCTGTGTGGCGTTGAGCGAGCTGATCCACTCCCGTCTGAGCGGTGAAACCCTGGAGCACGCCATTGAAGTCAGTAAGGCATCCATCACCACCGTCGCGATGCTGGAAATGACCCAGGAAGGCCGTGAAATGACCGACGAAGAGCTGCGTGCTAACCCGGCGGTTGAACAGGAATGGGATATTCAGTGGGAAATTTTCCGTCTGCTGGCGGAGTGTGAAGAACGTGATATTGAGCTGATCAAAGGGCTGCGCGCGGACCTGCGCGAGGCCGGCGAGAGCAATATCGGTATAATTTTTAACCAATGAGACAACAAAACGTGATTTAACGCCTGTTTTGTCACTCCTCGACTCTTCCCTTTCGCCCCCCGTCTGGTCTACATTTGGGGGGCGAAAAAAAGTGGCTATCGGTGCGTGTATGCAGGAGAGTGCTTTTTTGGCATTTTCGTCGCACTCGATGCTTAGCAAGCGATAAACACATTGAAAGGATAACTTATGAACAAGACTCAACTGATTGATGTAATTGCGGACAAGGCTGATCTGTCTAAAGTGCAGGCTAAAGCTGCTCTGGAATCTACCCTGGCTGCTATTACTGAGTCTCTGAAAGAAGGCGATGCTGTACAACTGGTTGGTTTCGGTACCTTCAAAGTGAACCACCGCGCTGAGCGTACTGGCCGCAACCCGCAGACCGGTAAAGAAATCAAAATCGCCGCAGCTAACGTGCCGGCATTTGTTTCTGGTAAAGCACTGAAAGACGCAGTTAAGTAAGACGCGTGGCAGTGAACAGTTTTAACGAAGGGGCGGCAACGCCCCTTTTGTCATTCTGGCGTGGACCGCTCGCGCTGGCAGGCGTACTGTTGCTGTCTGCCTGTAGTCATGATTCCTCACTCCCCCCGTTTACCGCCAGCGGCTACGCTGACAACCAGGGTGCGGTCAGGATCTGGCGCAAAGATTCCAGCGATGAAGTGCATATGCTTACCGCGTTCAGTCCGTGGCATAACGGCAATACCTCGACCGCAGAATACCGCTGGCAGGGCGATGCGCTGTCGCTCATTGAACTGAATATCTACAGTAAGACTCCCGAACACGTGAAGGTGCGTTTTGACGACCACGGCGAGCTGAGCTTTATGCAGCATGAGGTCAGTGGACTGAAACAGCAGCTTTCCAGCGATCAGGTCGCCCTCTACCGCTACCGTGCTGAACAACTTCGCCAGACCAGCGATGCGCTGCGTCAGGGCCGCGTGGTGCTGCGCCAGGGGCGCTGGCATGCCGACGGCACGGTGACCACCTGCGAAGGGCAGACAGTGAAGCCTGAGCTTGAATCCTGGGCAACCGAACACATTCAGCGTCGTCAGCGGCATTCATCTGTGGAGGTGAGTGTGGCATGGCTGGAAGCGCCGGAAGGCTCTCAGCTGTTGCTGGTGGCGAACGAAGATTTCTGCACCTGGCAGCCGACAGAAAAGAGTTTTTGAGTTAAGTCCCCTCTCCCTTGAGGGAGAGGGTTAGGGTGAGGGTGTGAAATTACTCTCCCTGCTCCCGCGCAATGGCACGATAGCCGATATCCTGGCGGCTGAAGCTGCCGTTCCAGTGAATATCCGCCATCAACGCATAGGCGCGCTTCTGCGCCTCTGCCACGGTATGACCCAGCGCGGTCGCACACAGCACGCGTCCACCATTAGTGAGCACGCGGTCATCGTCAGAGAGCTTTGTACCGGCGTGGAACACCTTCGCACCGTCAATCTCTTCCAGCGGCAGGCCGTGGATCTCATCCCCGGTGTTGTAGCTACCCGGATACCCACCCGCAGCAATCACCACACCTAAAGAGGCACGCTCGTCCCACTCGGAAGTTTTCTCATTCAGCTTGCCTTCGCACGCCGCCAGACACAGATCAACCAGATCGGACTTCATGCGCAGCATGATCGGCTGAGTTTCCGGATCGCCGAAGCGGCAGTTGAATTCAATCACCTTCGGGTTACCCTGCTTGTCGATCATCAGGCCTGCGTAGAGGAAACCGGTGTAGGTATTGCCTTCCGCCGCCATCCCTTTTACGGTTGGCCAGATGATGCGGTCCATGGTGCGCTGGTGTACTTCGTCAGTGACCACCGGAGCAGGGGAGTAAGCACCCATCCCGCCGGTGTTTGGACCCGTGTCGGCATTGCCTACGCGCTTGTGATCCTGGCTGGTGGCCATCGGCAGAACGTGCTCGCCGTCGACCATCACGATAAAGCTCGCCTCTTCGCCGTCGAGGAACTCTTCAATCACGATGCGATGACCCGCATCGCCAAAGGCGTTGCCGGCCAGCATATCGTGAACGGCGGCTTCGGCTTCTTCAAGGGTCATCGCCACGATCACGCCTTTCCCGGCGGCCAGGCCGTCGGCCTTAATGACAATCGGTGCGCCTTTTTCGCGCAGGTAAGCCAGAGCAGGCTCTACCTCGGTGAAGTTCTGATATTCCGCCGTCGGGATGTTATGACGCGCGAGGAAATCTTTGGTGAAGGCTTTTGAACCTTCCAGCTGTGCGGCACCTTCCGTTGGGCCGAAAATTTTCAGGCCCGCGGCGCGGAAGGCATCTACAACGCCGATCACCAGCGGCGCTTCCGGGCCCACAATCGTCAGATCGATATTCTCGTTCCGGGCAAAGCTCAGCAGCGCCGGGATATCGGTTACGCCGATGGCGACGTTCTGTAGCGCGGGCTCCAGTGCGGTACCGGCGTTACCCGGTGCCACAAAGACGGTTTCAACCTGCGGAGACTGCGCTGCTTTCCACGCCAAAGCGTGCTCGCGCCCGCCATTACCAATCACTAATACTTTCATTTTCTGCTCCGGAAATTAATGGCGGAAGTGGCGCATGTCGGTAAAGATCATTGCGATGCCATGTTCGTCGGCAGCGGCAATCACTTCGTCATCACGGATTGAACCGCCAGGCTGGATCACACAGGTGATGCCCACAGCAGCGGCCGCATCGATACCGTCGCGGAAAGGGAAGAAGGCGTCAGAGGCCATGGCGGAACCTTTGACTTCCAGACCTTCGTCACCTGCTTTAATACCCGCGATTTTCGCAGAGTAAACGCGGCTCATCTGGCCTGCGCCTATCCCGATGGTCATGTTCTCTTTGGCGTAAACAATGGCGTTAGACTTCACGAACTTCGCCACTTTCCAGCAGAACAGCGCGTCGCGCAGCTCCTGTTCGGTCGGCTGACGTTTGGTCACCACGCGCAGGTCGGCTTCTATCACCATACCCAAATCGCGATCCTGAACCAGCAGACCGCCGTTCACGCGCTTGAAGTCCAGGCCCGGCACGCGTTCCGCCCACTGACCGCAAACCAGCACGCGCACGTTCTGTTTCGCCGCGGTGATTTTCAGCGCTTCTTCGGATGCGGATGGCGCGATGATCACTTCGACAAACTGACGGGAGATGATGGCCTGCGCGGTTTCCGCATCCAGCTCGCGGTTGAAGGCGATAATGCCGCCGAACGCGGAGGTCGGGTCGGTTTTGTAGGCGCGATCGTAGGCATCCATAATGGAGGTGCTTACTGCGACGCCGCATGGGTTGGCGTGCTTGACGATAACGCAGGCCGGCTCGCTGAACTCTTTCACGCATTCCAGCGCGGCGTCGGTATCGGCAATGTTGTTATAAGAGAGGGCTTTGCCCTGTACCTGCTGAGCAGTCGCAACAGAGGCTTCTTTCACCTCTTCTTCTATATAGAAGGCTGCCTGCTGGTGGCTGTTCTCGCCGTAGCGCATATCCTGCTTCTTAATGAAGTTCAGGTTCAGGGTGCGCGGGAAGCGACCAGATGGATCTTTGCTTTCACCGTGGTAGGCAGGAACCAGGCTACCGAAGTAGTTGGCGATCATGCTGTCGTACGCGGCGGTGTGTTCGAAGGCTTTGATGGCGAGGTCGAAACGCGTATCAAGCGTCAGGGACCCTTCGTTGGCGTCCATCTCATTAATAATGGCGCTGTAGTCGCTGCTCTTCACTACGATGGCCACATCTTTATGGTTCTTGGCTGCGGAGCGCACCATGGTCGGGCCGCCGATATCAATGTTCTCTACGGCATCTTCCAGAGAACAGCCTTCGCGGGCGACGGTCTGGGCGAAGGGATAGAGGTTTACGACAACCATGTCGATGGGGGCAATATTGTGCTGCTCCATAATGCCGTCGTCCTGACCGCGACGACCCAGAATGCCGCCGTGCACTTTCGGGTGCAGGGTTTTGACGCGTCCATCCATCATTTCCGGGAAACCGGTGTAGTCGGACACTTCGGTTACCGGCAGACCTTTCTCTGCTAACAGGCGAGCGGTACCGCCTGTAGAAAGCAGCTCCACACCGCGTGCGGAAAGTGCCTGAGCGAATTCGATGATACCGGCTTTATCAGAAACACTGAGCAGAGCGCGGCGGACTGGACGACGTTGTTGCATGGTAAATCCCCTGGATTTCACGATTACAGAGAGCGTTAGATGAATTTTCCAGCGAAAAACTCATCTAACACACCTGACGAGGCCTCCTTGTTAAGCGCGAGCATTTTAACGAAAACGTTTGCGCAACGCTCGCATATTTTCACTTTTTCGAAGCGCTGTGGATAACTCTGTGCGTAAAAGGGTATAAGGCGGGGTTTTGCTGGGGAATGCAGCAGTCAGTCATTTTTCTGTCATTTAGCGGTTGCGGCCTGCGGAGAACTCCCTATAATGCGCCTCCATCGACACGGCGGATGTGAATCACTTCACAGACTACCCGGTCGGTTGAAGAGAAAAAATCCTGAAATAACGGGTTGACTCTGAAAGAGGAAAGCGTAATATACGCCACCTCGCGACAGAGCGCTGAAGCGCGTCGCAACTGCTCTTTAACAATTTATCAGACAATCTGTGTGGGCACTCAAAGTGACATGGATTCTTAACGTCCTCGGACGAAAAATGAATACCAAGTCTCTGAGTGAACACGTAATTCATTACGAAGTTTAATTCACGAGCATCAAACTTAAATTGAAGAGTTTGATCATGGCTCAGATTGAACGCTGGCGGCAGGCCTAACACATGCAAGTCGAACGGTAACAGGAAGCAGCTTGCTGCTTCGCTGACGAGTGGCGGACGGGTGAGTAATGTCTGGGAAACTGCCTGATGGAGGGGGATAACTACTGGAAACGGTAGCTAATACCGCATAACGTCGCAAGACCAAAGAGGGGGACCTTCGGGCCTCTTGCCATCGGATGTGCCCAGATGGGATTAGCTAGTAGGTGGGGTAACGGCTCACCTAGGCGACGATCCCTAGCTGGTCTGAGAGGATGACCAGCCACACTGGAACTGAGACACGGTCCAGACTCCTACGGGAGGCAGCAGTGGGGAATATTGCACAATGGGCGCAAGCCTGATGCAGCCATGCCGCGTGTATGAAGAAGGCCTTCGGGTTGTAAAGTACTTTCAGCGGGGAGGAAGGCGACAGGGTTAATAACCCTGTCGATTGACGTTACCCGCAGAAGAAGCACCGGCTAACTCCGTGCCAGCAGCCGCGGTAATACGGAGGGTGCAAGCGTTAATCGGAATTACTGGGCGTAAAGCGCACGCAGGCGGTCTGTCAAGTCGGATGTGAAATCCCCGGGCTCAACCTGGGAACTGCATTCGAAACTGGCAGGCTAGAGTCTTGTAGAGGGGGGTAGAATTCCAGGTGTAGCGGTGAAATGCGTAGAGATCTGGAGGAATACCGGTGGCGAAGGCGGCCCCCTGGACAAAGACTGACGCTCAGGTGCGAAAGCGTGGGGAGCAAACAGGATTAGATACCCTGGTAGTCCACGCCGTAAACGATGTCGACTTGGAGGTTGTGCCCTTGAGGCGTGGCTTCCGGAGCTAACGCGTTAAGTCGACCGCCTGGGGAGTACGGCCGCAAGGTTAAAACTCAAATGAATTGACGGGGGCCCGCACAAGCGGTGGAGCATGTGGTTTAATTCGATGCAACGCGAAGAACCTTACCTACTCTTGACATCCAGAGAACTTTCCAGAGATGGATTGGTGCCTTCGGGAACTCTGAGACAGGTGCTGCATGGCTGTCGTCAGCTCGTGTTGTGAAATGTTGGGTTAAGTCCCGCAACGAGCGCAACCCTTATCCTTTGTTGCCAGCGGTCCGGCCGGGAACTCAAAGGAGACTGCCAGTGATAAACTGGAGGAAGGTGGGGATGACGTCAAGTCATCATGGCCCTTACGAGTAGGGCTACACACGTGCTACAATGGCGCATACAAAGAGAAGCGACCTCGCGAGAGCAAGCGGACCTCATAAAGTGCGTCGTAGTCCGGATTGGAGTCTGCAACTCGACTCCATGAAGTCGGAATCGCTAGTAATCGTGGATCAGAATGCCACGGTGAATACGTTCCCGGGCCTTGTACACACCGCCCGTCACACCATGGGAGTGGGTTGCAAAAGAAGTAGGTAGCTTAACCTTCGGGAGGGCGCTTACCACTTTGTGATTCATGACTGGGGTGAAGTCGTAACAAGGTAACCGTAGGGGAACCTGCGGTTGGATCACCTCCTTACCTTAAAGAACCTGCCTTTGTAGTGCTCACACAGATTGTCTGATGAATGATGAACTTCTGAATGTACTTTCGAGTGCATTAAGAAGTTTTGCTCTTTAAAAATCTGGATCAAGCTGAAAATTGAAACGACACACAGCTCATGTGTGTTCGAGTCTCTCAAATTTTCGCAATCGGAAGTGAAACATCTTCGGGTTGTGAGGTTAAGCGACTAAGCGTACACGGTGGATGCCCTGGCAGTCAGAGGCGATGAAGGACGTGCTAATCTGCGAAAAGCGCCGGCGAGGTGATATGAACCTTTGACCCGGCGATGTCCGAATGGGGAAACCCAGTGCAATCCGTTGCACTATCGTTAACTGAATACATAGGTTAACGAGGCGAACCGGGGGAACTGAAACATCTAAGTACCCCGAGGAAAAGAAATCAACCGAGATTCCCCCAGTAGCGGCGAGCGAACGGGGAGCAGCCCGGAGTCTGAATCAGCTTGTGTGTTAGTGGAACGGTCTGGAAAGTCCGACGGTACAGGGTGATAGTCCCGTACACGAAAGCACACTTGCTGTGAACTCGAAGAGTAGGGCGGGACACGTGGTATCCTGTCTGAATATGGGGGGACCATCCTCCAAGGCTAAATACTCCTGACTGACCGATAGTGAACCAGTACCGTGAGGGAAAGGCGAAAAGAACCCCGGCGAGGGGAGTGAAAAAGAACCTGAAACCGTGTACGTACAAGCAGTGGGAGCCTCTTTATGGGGTGACTGCGTACCTTTTGTATAATGGGTCAGCGACTTATATTCTGTAGCAAGGTTAACCGTATAGGGGAGCCGAAGGGAAACCGAGTCTTAACTGGGCGTTAAGTTGCAGGGTATAGACCCGAAACCCGGTGATCTAGCCATGGGCAGGTTGAAGGTTGGGTAACACTAACTGGAGGACCGAACCGACTAATGTTGAAAAATTAGCGGATGACCTGTGGCTGGGGGTGAAAGGCCAATCAAACCGGGAGATAGCTGGTTCTCCCCGAAAGCTATTTAGGTAGCGCCTCGTGAATTCATCTTCGGGGGTAGAGCACTGTTTCGGCTAGGGGGCCATCCCGGCTTACCAACCCGATGCAAACTACGAATACCGAAGAATGTTATCACGGGAGACACACGGCGGGTGCTAACGTCCGTCGTGAAGAGGGAAACAACCCAGACCGCCAGCTAAGGTCCCAAAGTCATGGTTAAGTGGGAAACGATGTGGGAAGGCACAGACAGCCAGGATGTTGGCTTAGAAGCAGCCATCATTTAAAGAAAGCGTAATAGCTCACTGGTCGAGTCGGCCTGCGCGGAAGATGTAACGGGGCTAAACCATGCACCGAAGCTGCGGCAGCGACACTATGTGTTGTTGGGTAGGGGAGCGTTCTGTAAGCCGTTGAAGGTGTCCTGTGAGGGGTGCTGGAGGTATCAGAAGTGCGAATGCTGACATAAGTAACGATAAAGCGGGTGAAAAGCCCGCTCGCCGGAAGACCAAGGGTTCCTGTCCAACGTTAATCGGGGCAGGGTGAGTCGACCCCTAAGGCGAGGCCGAAAGGCGTAGTCGATGGGAAACAGGTTAATATTCCTGTACTTGGTGTTACTGCGAAGGGGGGACGGAGAAGGCTATGTCAGCCGGGCGACGGTTGTCCCGGTTTAAGCATGTAGGCGGAGGTTCCAGGTAAATCCGGTACCTTGTTAACGCTGAGGTGTGATGACGAGGCACTACGGTGCTGAAGTGATAAATGCCCTGCTTCCAGGAAAAGCCTCTAAGCATCAGGTAACACGAAATCGTACCCCAAACCGACACAGGTGGTCAGGTAGAGAATACCAAGGCGCTTGAGAGAACTCGGGTGAAGGAACTAGGCAAAATGGTGCCGTAACTTCGGGAGAAGGCACGCTGATGTGTAGGTGAAGCCCCTGCGGGCGGAGCTGAAATCAGTCGAAGATACCAGCTGGCTGCAACTGTTTATTAAAAACACAGCACTGTGCAAACACGAAAGTGGACGTATACGGTGTGACGCCTGCCCGGTGCCGGAAGGTTAATTGATGGGGTTAGCGGCAACGCGAAGCTCTTGATCGAAGCCCCGGTAAACGGCGGCCGTAACTATAACGGTCCTAAGGTAGCGAAATTCCTTGTCGGGTAAGTTCCGACCTGCACGAATGGCGTAATGATGGCCAGGCTGTCTCCACCCGAGACTCAGTGAAATTGAACTCGCTGTGAAGATGCAGTGTACCCGCGGCAAGACGGAAAGACCCCGTGAACCTTTACTATAGCTTGACACTGAACACTGGTCCTTGATGTGTAGGATAGGTGGGAGGCTTTGAAGCGTGGACGCCAGTCTGCGTGGAGCCAACCTTGAAATACCACCCTTTAATGGCTGGTGTTCTAACGTAGACCCGTAATCCGGGTTGCGGACAGTGTCTGGTGGGTAGTTTGACTGGGGCGGTCTCCTCCCAAAGAGTAACGGAGGAGCACGAAGGTTGGCTAATCCTGGTCGGACATCAGGAGGTTAGTGCAATGGCATAAGCCAGCTTGACTGCGAGCGTGACGGCGCGAGCAGGTGCGAAAGCAGGTCATAGTGATCCGGTGGTTCTGAATGGAAGGGCCATCGCTCAACGGATAAAAGGTACTCCGGGGATAACAGGCTGATACCGCCCAAGAGTTCATATCGACGGCGGTGTTTGGCACCTCGATGTCGGCTCATCACATCCTGGGGCTGAAGTAGGTCCCAAGGGTATGGCTGTTCGCCATTTAAAGTGGTACGCGAGCTGGGTTTAGAACGTCGTGAGACAGTTCGGTCCCTATCTGCCGTGGGCGCTGGAGAATTGAGGGGGGCTGCTCCTAGTACGAGAGGACCGGAGTGGACGCATCACTGGTGTTCGGGTTGTCATGCCAATGGCACTGCCCGGTAGCTAAATGCGGAAAAGATAAGTGCTGAAAGCATCTAAGCACGAAACTTGCCCCGAGATGAGTTCTCCCTGAGACCTTGAGTCTCCTGAAGGAACGTTGAAGACGACGACGTTGATAGGTCGGGTGTGTAAGCGCAGCGATGCGTTGAGCTAACCGATACTAATGAACCGTGAGGCTTAACCTTACAACGCCGAAGCTGTTTTGGCGAAGAGACAGACACGATTTTCAGCCTGATACAGATTAACAGAATTTGCCTGGCGGCTTTAGCGCGGTGGTCCCACCTGACCCCATGCCGAACTCAGAAGTGAAACGCCGTAGCGCCGATGGTAGTGTGGGGTCTCCCCATGTGAGAGTAGGGAACTGCCAGGCATCAATCAGAAAGAACCCCGTACCGGAAGGTGCGGGGTTTTTTGCTTTGTGCGTTCTGAAAAGTCGGGTGGTGGCCCCACCTTACCCGCCCTACATGCTTTCCCTCCTTGAAACTTTCTCACCTTTCGCTTGCAGACTCGACATTAAGCCCGTTTCTGGGTATCGTTAGCTGTCTGGATGTCTAAACGTTTATACGTATGCTGTGAGGATTTAAGGTTATGCCGATTCGGGTGCAGGACGAGCTACCAGCCGTCAATTTCTTGCGTGAAGAGAATGTCTTCGTCATGACGGCTTCGCGTGCGACAGGTCAGGAAATTCGCCCGCTGAAGGTGCTTATTCTCAATCTGATGCCAAAAAAGATCGAAACGGAGAACCAGTTCCTGCGTTTGCTCTCCAACTCTCCGCTTCAGGTTGATATCCAGCTGCTGCGCATTGACGCCCGTGAGTCACGCAACACGCCTGCTGAGCATCTGAATAACTTCTACTGTAATTTTGAAGATATTCGCGATGAGAATTTCGATGGACTGATCGTCACCGGCGCACCGCTGGGTCTGGTGGAATTTAATGACGTTGCCTACTGGCCACAAATCAGGCAGGTGCTGGAGTGGGCAAAAGATCACGTCACGTCCACCTTATTTGTCTGTTGGGCGGTACAGGCCGCGCTGAATATCCTCTATGGCATTCCCAAGCAAACCCGCAGCGACAAACTTTCTGGCGTATACGAACACCACATTCTTCACCCGCATGCGCTGCTGACGCGTGGTTTCGATGACACTTTCCTGGCTCCGCATTCTCGCTACGCCGATTTTCCGGCACAGCTGATCCGCGATTACACCGACCTGGAAATCCTGGCCGAAACGGAAGACGGCGATGCCTACCTGTTCGCCAGTAAAGACAAACGCATCGCGTTCGTTACCGGCCATCCTGAGTACGATCCGCATACCCTCGCGTCAGAGTATTTTCGTGACGTTGAAGCGGGTCTGAATCCGGATGTCCCGTACAACTATTTCCCGAAAAACGATCCGCAAAACACGCCTCGGGCAACCTGGCGTAGTCACGGAAATCTGCTGTTCACTAACTGGCTCAACTATTATGTCTACCAGATTACGCCGTACGATCTGCGCCACATGAATCCGACGCTGGAGTAATCGTCTGCATTAAACGATCCTAAAGCGTTTCAGCTATTCACATTAGGCACCTTCGGGTGCCTTTTTTATTTCCGAAAACCAACTCAACATCGTGAAAAACTTTAATCCCATATTAATCATACAGTTGTTATTGGATATGAATTAAAATGGAAATTGTTTTTGATTTTGGAAAAATTATAGATAGTCTTAATTCTGCTGAGCGAAAACTACACAACGATCTTTCGCTCGCATCGGGGGCGTGATTTTGGATCTTTGATGAGGAGCAGAACGATGACTCAACAGGCAACAACGGTCGATGAACTGACCTTTACCCAGCCGAATGGTGAGCAAGAACAGCAAGTTTTGACGGCAGAAGCGGTAGAGTTTCTGACTGAACTGGTGACTCGCTTTACGCCACAGCGTAATAAACTGCTGGCGGCACGCATTCATCAACAGCAGGAGATCGATAACGGCAAGTTGCCAGGGTTTATTTCGGAAACCGCTTCCATTCGTCATGGTGAATGGAAAATTCGCGGAATCCCTGAAGATTTACAGGATCGTCGCGTAGAGATCACCGGCCCGGTAGAGCGCAAAATGGTGATTAACGCCATGAATGCCAACGTCAAAGTATTTATGGCGGACTTCGAAGATTCCCTCGCGCCGGACTGGCAGAAAGTTATCGACGGGCAGATCAACCTGCGCGACGCCGTCAACGGCACCATCAGCTATACCAACGAAGCCGGTAAAATTTACCAGCTCAAACCGAATCCGGCGGTGCTGATCTGCCGCGTACGCGGTCTGCATTTGCCTGAAAAACACGTCACCTGGCGCGGAGAAGCCATTCCGGGCAGCCTGTTCGACTTTGCGCTGTACTTCTTCCACAACCATAAGAACCTGCTGGCGAAAGGCAGCGGCCCCTATTTCTATCTGCCGAAAACCCAGTCCTGGCAGGAAGCGGCGTGGTGGAGTGAAGTCTTCAGCTACGCAGAAGACCGCTTCAGCCTGCCGCGCGGCACCATTAAGGCCACGCTGCTGATTGAAACCCTGCCAGCCGTATTCCAGATGCATGAGATCCTCCATGCGCTGCGTGACCATATTGTGGGCCTGAACTGCGGCCGCTGGGATTACATCTTCAGCTACATCAAAACCCTGAAAAACCATGCCGACCGGGTATTGCCGGATCGTCAGGTTGTGACCATGGATAAACCCTTCCTCAGCGCCTACTCGCGCCTGCTGATTAAGACCTGCCACAAACGCGGCGCCTTTGCGATGGGCGGCATGGCGGCGTTTATCCCGAGCAAAGACGCAGAGCGTAACAATCAGGTGCTCAACAAGGTGAAAGCCGATAAAGAGCTGGAAGCCCGTAACGGCCACGACGGGACGTGGATTGCCCACCCCGGTCTGGCCGACACGGCGATGGAGGTCTTCAACCGCGTACTCGGCGACAACAAAAACCAGCTGTTTGTCACCCGTGAAGACGATGCGCCAATCGCAGAAGAACAGTTGCTTGCGCCGTGTGCGGGCGAGCGTACGGAAGAGGGCATGCGCGCCAATATTCGCGTCGCCGTGCAGTACATCGAGGCATGGATCTCCGGCAACGGCTGCGTGCCGATCTACGGCCTGATGGAAGATGCCGCCACGGCGGAAATTTCACGTACCTCCATCTGGCAGTGGATCCATCATCAAAAAACGCTCAGCAACGGCAAACCGGTCACCAAAGCCCTGTTCCGTCAGATGCTGGCCGAAGAGATGCGGGTCATCCAGGACGAACTGGGCGAGCACCGCTTCAGCAGCGGGCGTTTTAATGACGCTGCGCGCCTGATGGAGCAAATCACCACCTCTGATGACTTAATCGACTTCCTGACCCTGCCGGGCTACCGCTTCCTGGCGTAATTCACCACATAACAATATGGAGCATCTGCACATGAAAACCCGTACCCAACAGATCGAAGAGTTACAAAAAGAGTGGACCCAACCGCGCTGGGAAGGCATTCGCCGTCCGTACAGCGCAGAGGAAGTGGTGAAGTTACGCGGCTCGGTTAACCCGGAGTGTACGCTGGCGCAGAACGGCGCGGCGAAAATGTGGGATCTGCTGCACGGGGGGTCTAAAAAAGGTTATATCAACAGCCTCGGCGCACTGACTGGCGGTCAGGCATTGCAGCAGGCGAAGGCCGGCATTGAAGCTATCTATCTTTCCGGCTGGCAGGTCGCGGCGGATGCTAACCTGGCCTCCAGCATGTATCCGGATCAATCTCTTTATCCGGCGAACTCGGTGCCGTCAGTGGTAGATCGGATCAACAATACCTTCCGCCGTGCGGATCAGATCCAGTGGGCGGCGGGCATTGAGCCCCACGATCCGCGCTTTACTGATTATTTCCTGCCGATCGTCGCCGATGCGGAAGCCGGTTTCGGCGGCGTGTTGAACGCCTTTGAGCTGATGAAATCGATGATTGAGGCCGGTGCAGCGGCCGTACACTTTGAAGATCAGCTGGCGTCGGTGAAGAAGTGTGGGCATATGGGCGGGAAAGTGCTGGTGCCAACTCAGGAAGCGATCCAGAAGCTGGTTGCCGCGCGTCTGGCTGCTGACGTGCTCGGCGTGCCGACGCTGGTCATTGCCCGTACCGATGCGGACGCGGCGGACCTGATCACCTCTGACTGCGACCCGTACGACAGCGAATTCATCACCGGCGAACGCACCAGCGAAGGGTTCTATCGCACGCATGCCGGTATTGAACAGGCGATCAGCCGCGGCCTGGCGTATGCCCCTTACGCCGACCTGGTCTGGTGTGAAACCTCCACGCCGGATCTGGCGCTGGCGAAGCGCTTTGCCGATGCGATTCATGCGAAATATCCGGGCAAGCTGCTGGCCTATAACTGTTCACCGTCCTTTAACTGGCAAAAAAATCTGGACGACACGACCATCGCCAGCTTCCAGCAGCAGCTGTCGGATATGGGCTACAAGTACCAGTTCATCACCCTGGCGGGTATCCACAGCATGTGGTTCAACATGTTCGACCTGGCGCATGCCTACGCACAGGGCGAAGGTATGAAGCACTATGTTGAGAAGGTACAGCAGCCAGAATTTGCGGCGGGCAAAGAGGGTTACACCTTCGTTTCGCACCAGCAGGAGGTGGGAACCGGCTACTTCGATAATGTGACCACGATTATTCAGGGCGGGACTTCCTCCGTCACGGCATTAACGGGCTCAACGGAAGAAGCACAGTTCTGATCTTTCCCCCTCTCCCCCCTCGGGGAGAGGGTTGGGGTGAGGGGGAATATATGTCGCGTGGTCTGGAATTACTGATAGCCCAAACTATTTTGCAGGGCTTCGATGCCCAGTATGGCCGCTTTCTGGAAGTCACATCCGGCGCGCAACAGCGTTTTGAGCACGCCGACTGGCATGCGGTTCAGCAGGCCATGAAGCAGCGTATCCATCTCTATGATCACCACGTAGGTCTGGTGGTGGAACAACTGCGCTGTATCACCGACGGTAAAAGCCCGGATGCGGAATTTTTACTGCGCGTGAAAGAGCATTACACCCATCTGTTACCCGACTACCCGCGCTTCGAGATTGCGGAGAGCTTTTTCAACTCCGTCTATTGCCGGTTATTTGACCACCGCTCATTATCTCCTGAGCGGTTATTTATCTTCAGCTCCCAGCCCGAGCGACGCTTCCGTACCATTCCGCGTCCGCTGGCGAAAGATTTCTTTCCCGATCGCGGCTGGGAAAAGCTCCTGAACCGCGTCTTAACGGATTTGCCGCTGCGCCTGCCGTGGCAGAATAAACCCCGGGATATCGGCTATATCCACGCGTATCTCAGTGAAACCTTCGGCGAGGCGGTGCTCAGCCGCAGCCATTTGCAGGTTGCCAACGAGCTTTTCTACCGCAATAAGGCCGCCTGGCTGGTGGGTAAACTGGTTACGCCGACAGCCATCGTGCCGTTTCTGCTGCCCATTCACCGTACCGACGACGGCGAACTGTTTGTCGATACCTGCCTGACTACCAGCGCTGAGGCGAGTATCGTATTTGGCTTCGCCCGCTCCTATTTCATGGTCTACGCCCCGCTCCCCGCCGCCCTGGTGGAGTGGCTGCGCGAGATCCTGCCGGGCAAAACCACCGCCGAGCTGTATATGGCGATTGGCTGTCAGAAGCATGCCAAAACGGAGAGTTATCGGGAATACCTGCGTTATGTCACCACGGCTGATGAGCAGTTTATCGAAGCGCCGGGTATCCGCGGCATGGTGATGCTGGTCTTCACGCTGCCGGGCTTTGATCGGGTGTTTAAGGTGATTAAGGATAAATTCGCCCCGCAGAAAGAGATGACCGCAGCCCACGTCCGTGCCTGCTATCAGCTGGTAAAAGAGCACGATCGCGTCGGGCGAATGGCCGATACCCAGGAGTTTGAAAACTTTGTGCTGGATAAGCAGCAGATCGATCCGGCGCTAATGACGCTGCTCATGCAGGAAGCGCCGACGAAAATTACCGATCTTGGCGATAAGATTGCGATCAGCCATCTCTACATTGAGCGCCGTATGGTGCCGCTAAATATCTGGCTGGAACAGTCAGAGGGCCAGGCTTTACGTGATGCCATCGAAGAGTACGGCAACGCCATCCGCCAGCTCGCCGCTGCCAATATTTTCCCCGGGGATATGCTGTTTAAAAACTTCGGCGTCACCCGTCACGGGCGGGTAGTGTTCTACGATTACGATGAAATTTGCTACATGACCGAGGTGAACTTCCGCGATATCCCGCCGCCGCGCTATCCGGAAGATGAACTGTCCAGCGAGCCGTGGTACAGCGTCTCGCCGGGCGATGTGTTTCCGGAGGAGTTTCGCCACTGGCTGTGTGCGGACCCACGCATCGGGCCGTTATTTGAAGAGATGCATGCCGATCTGTTCCGCGCCAGCTACTGGCGCGGGCTGCAAACGCGGATTAAAAACGGGCACGTGGAAGATGTCTACGCTTACCGCCGCAAGCAGCGGTTTTGCATCCGCTTTTCTCCCTCTCCCGCAGGGTAAGGGCATCATGTTTTCTCCCTCTCCCTGTGGGCTGAGGGATCCCCAGTAATTTTTTTATGCAGAAGCAATAAAGTTGCTTTCTAAATGACTGAGGGCTGTCAGCGATGCCCTGGTCCGGCTGTAAATCGCTGAGGCGTTTCCTGCAGGCCGGGGCGAGGCGCAGGGATGCGCCGAGAGGGCGGCTTTACAGGGACGTTGCCTCCGCCCGTACCCGATAAGCCGGAAGGAATAAGCCGAGGGCACCGCGAAGCGGCGATTTACCGCCGGGAGCCCGGGTCGCCAGGGTGGTGGCGACTGAGCCACCCTGGCACGTTCACCGGTCATGTCGTTACAGAGTAGCAAGGAACATAAAGTGAACGGAATGACCACCACCGCCGTATGTTCCCCTCACCCTAACCCTCTCCCCGGAGGGGCGAGGGGATTGCTCAGTGCTCGCATTAATTTGTGGGGAACCCTCAGCCCTGTGGGAGAGGGCCGGGGTGAGGGCACCAGACCGCTCTCAATCCTAGCGAATCCCACCATACGCCAGCGTCACCTCTTTCGCGGCCTTAATCACCAGCGCACCCAGCTCGGTGACGCGGTCGTCGGTCATACGTGAAATCGGCCCGGAGATGGAGATGGCGGCAAACGGCTCGCGGTGTTCGTCGAAAATACAGGACGCGAGGCAGCGCAGCCCGAGGGCATGTTCTTCGTCATCAAACGAATAGCCGCGCTTGCGGGTCAGAGCCAGATCTTCTTTCAGATGCACCGGCGACACCAGGGTGGCGTGGGTGTAGGCGTGCAGACCTTTACGGTGCAGCAGACCCGTCACCTGCTCTTCGCTAAGCTGCGAGAGAAACGCTTTCCCTGCGCCAGAGGCGTGCATCGGCAGCTTGCCGCCTATCGGCGCGGACATGCGCATCAGCTGCGTACACTGCACCTGGTCGATGATAATCGCCTGATGATCGCTCTGATCCAGCACGGCCAGGTTTACCGTCTCGCCGGACTCCTCCATCAGCTTGCGCAGAATCGGGTGGACAATCGCCAGCAGGTTGCGGCTTTGCAGGAAGCTGCTGCCGACGATAAAGGCATGCGCGCCAACCGCCCAGTGACCCAGCTCGCCCACCTGACGTACGAAGCCCAACTGCTGCATGGTGGTTAACAGGCGGTGAGTGGTGGAGTTCGGCAGTCCCGCCTGCTGCGCCAGCTCCGTCAGGGCCACGCTACCATGCGATTCGGCTATCCATTCCAGCAGCTTCAGGCCGCGCGTCAGGGATTGAACCTGTCCGCCAGGTTGTGCAGCGGTGGTTGCAGCAGGTTTTCTGCCGCGTTTAGCGGGAACGGTCGTAACCATGACGAACTCCTTTTTCTGTATCGTGGAAATCATTTTCGTTTTATTTGGTGGTTTTGCAACCGCTTTCCTGACTGATCGGAGGAGTGATAGTGAACATGTCTCATGTTACCGCTGTGTGACTTTTCGACCCTTAGAGATTATGCCAGTATGGAACGCAGCCTTTTGGCCATGTTGAACGTTGTCGGGAGCAAGTGTGAGCAGCAAAGTAGAGCAACTGCGTGCGCAGTTAAATGAACGAATTCTGGTGCTGGACGGCGGCATGGGCACCATGATCCAGGGCTATCGTCTGAGTGAAGACGATTTCCGCGGCGAGCGCTTTGCCGACTGGCCTTGTGACCTGAAAGGAAACAATGACCTGCTGGTGTTGAGCAAACCCTCTGTCATCAGGGATATCCACAACGCCTACTTCGAAGCGGGTGCGGATATTGTAGAAACCAACACCTTCAACTCGACAACCATCGCCATGGCGGATTACCAGATGGAATCCCTGTCGGCGGAGATCAACTTTGAAGCGGCGAAACTCGCCCGCGCCTGCGCCGACGAGTGGACGGCCCGCACGCCGGACAAGCCGCGCTATGTTGCCGGGGTGCTGGGCCCGACCAACCGCACCGCGTCGATTTCTCCGGACGTGAACGATCCAGCCTTCCGCAATATCACCTTTGACCAACTGGTGGCCGCGTATCGTGAGTCCACTAAAGCGCTGGTGGAAGGCGGTTCCGACCTGATCCTGATTGAAACCGTATTCGACACCCTCAACGCCAAAGCTGCAATTTACGCGGTGAAAGAGGAGTTCGAGGCGCTGGGCGTTGACCTGCCGATCATGATTTCCGGCACCATCACCGATGCCTCGGGGCGCACGCTTTCCGGCCAGACAACCGAAGCGTTTTATAACTCTCTGCGCCATGCCGAAGCGCTCTCCTTCGGCCTGAACTGCGCGCTGGGGCCGGACGAGCTGCGCCAGTACGTGCAGGAACTTTCGCGCATCGCAGAGTGCTACGTCACCGCCCACCCGAACGCCGGTCTGCCGAACGCGTTCGGTGAGTACGATCTGGATGCCGACACCATGGCGGCGCAAATCCGCGAGTGGGCCGAATCTGGCTTCCTCAACATCGTCGGCGGCTGCTGCGGCACCACGCCGGAGCATATCGCCGCCATGAGCCGCGCCGTCGCCGGGCTTGCACCGCGCAAGTTACCCGAGCTTCCGGTAGCCTGCCGTCTTTCCGGCCTTGAGCCGTTGACCATCGGCGACGACAGCCTGTTTGTGAACGTGGGTGAACGTACCAACGTGACCGGTTCCGCTAAATTCAAGCGCCTGATCAAAGAAGAGAAGTACAGCGAAGCGCTGGACGTTGCCCGCCAGCAGGTGGAGAGCGGCGCGCAGATTATCGATATCAACATGGACGAGGGGATGCTCGACGCCGAAGCGGCGATGGTGCGCTTCCTCAACCTGATTGCCGGCGAGCCGGACATCGCCCGCGTGCCGATCATGATTGACTCTTCCAAATGGGACGTCATCGAAAAGGGGCTGAAGTGCATTCAGGGCAAAGGCATCGTTAACTCCATCTCAATGAAAGAGGGCGTCGATACCTTTATCCACCACGCGAAGCTGGTGCGTCGCTACGGGGCCGCCGTGGTGGTGATGGCCTTCGATGAAGTGGGCCAGGCCGATACCCGCGAGCGCAAAATTGAGATTTGCCGCCGGGCGTACAAAATTTTGACCGAAGAGGTGGGCTTCCCGCCGGAAGACATTATTTTCGACCCGAACATCTTTGCTGTCGCAACCGGCATTGAAGAGCACAACAACTACGCCCAGGACTTTATCGGCGCGTGTGAAGACATCAAACGCGAGCTACCGCATGCGCTAATTTCCGGCGGCGTGTCGAACGTCTCGTTCTCGTTCCGCGGCAACGACCCGGTGCGTGAGGCCATCCACGCCGTGTTCCTCTACTATGCCATCCGCAACGGGATGGACATGGGGATCGTTAACGCCGGACAGCTGGCGATTTACGACGACCTGCCCGCAGAACTACGCGACGCAGTAGAAGATGTGATCCTCAACCGTCGCGACGACGCCACCGAACGCATGCTGGATCTGGCGGAAAAATACCGCGGCAGTAAAGCTGACGAATCAGCCAATGTTCAACAGGCCGAATGGCGTTCCTGGGATGTGAGAAAGCGTCTGGAATACTCGCTGGTAAAAGGCATTACTGAGTTCATTGAGCAGGATACCGAGGAAGCGCGTCAGCAGGCAGCCCGTCCGATTGAAGTGATCGAAGGGCCGCTGATGGACGGCATGAACGTGGTCGGCGATCTGTTCGGCGAGGGCAAAATGTTCCTGCCGCAGGTGGTGAAATCCGCCCGCGTCATGAAGCAGGCCGTGGCTTATCTTGAGCCGTTTATCGAAGCCAGCAAAGAGAAGGGCTCCAGTAACGGTAAGATGGTCATTGCCACCGTGAAGGGCGACGTGCACGACATTGGCAAAAACATTGTCGGCGTGGTACTGCAATGCAATAACTACGAAATTATCGATCTTGGCGTGATGGTCCCGGCGGATAAAATCCTCAGGACCGCTCGCGAAGTGAATGCGGATCTGATTGGTCTTTCCGGGCTGATTACGCCGTCGCTGGACGAAATGGTCAACGTGGCAAAAGAGATGGAGCGCCAGGGCTTCACTATTCCACTGCTGATTGGCGGGGCAACCACCTCGAAAGCCCACACCGCAGTGAAAATCGAGCAGAACTACAGTGGGCCGACGGTGTATGTCCAAAACGCCTCGCGCACCGTGGGCGTGGTCTCCGCGCTGCTGTCTGACACCCAGCGCGATGACTTTGTCGCCCGCACCCGCAAAGAGTATGAAACCGTCCGCATTCAGCATGGACGTAAGAAACCGCGCACGCCGCCGGTTTCGCTTCAGGCGGCACGCGATAACGATCTGGCGTTCGACTGGTCCAGCTATACGCCGCCGGTCGCGCACCGTCTGGGCGTGCAGGAGGTGACGGCCAGCATCGAAACGCTGCGTAACTACATCGACTGGACGCCGTTCTTCATGACCTGGTCGCTGGCGGGCAAATATCCGCGCATTCTTGAAGATGAGGTAGTAGGCGAAGAGGCGAAACGCCTGTTTAAAGATGCCAACGATATGCTCGACAGACTGAGCGCAGAGAAAGCCCTCAACCCGCGCGGCGTGGTGGGGCTGTTCCCGGCGAACCGCGTGGGCGACGATGTCGAAATTTACCGCGATGAAACCCGCACCCATGTGCTGGCCGTGAGCCACCATCTGCGCCAGCAAACCGAGAAAGTGGGCTTTGCCAACTACTGCCTGGCGGATTTCGTCGCACCGAAACTCTCCGGTAAAGCCGACTATATCGGCGCCTTTGCGGTGACCGGCGGTCTGGAAGAAGACGCGCTGGCGGACGCGTACGACGCACAGCACGATGATTACAACAAAATCATGGTGAAAGCGATCGCCGATCGCCTGGCGGAAGCCTTTGCTGAGTACCTCCACGAGCGCGTACGTAAGGTGCACTGGGGCTACGCGGCGAATGAGAATCTCAGCAACGAGGAGCTGATCCGCGAAAACTACCAGGGCATTCGTCCGGCACCCGGCTATCCGGCCTGCCCGGAACACACCGAGAAGGGCACTATCTGGAAACTGCTCGACGTGGAAGCGCATACCGGCATGAAACTTACCGAGTCGTTCGCCATGTGGCCGGGCGCGTCCGTTTCCGGCTGGTATTTCAGCCACCCGGACAGCAAGTATTTCGCCGTGGCACAGCTTCAGCGGGATCAGATTGAAGACTACGCCCTGCGAAAAGGCATGAGCGTGTCTGAGGTGGAACGCTGGCTGGCGCCGAATTTAGGCTACGACGCAGACTAACGTCACTTTTCCTTACAACAAACAGGGCACCGCTATGGTGCCTTGTCTCTTTCTTACGTTTAAACCCTTATACTGAACCTAAGGAAAATGAATAACGATAAGGAGGAAAACCCACTGTGTTGACGTTGTTACACCTGCTCTCCGCAGTCGCACTGCTGGTATGGGGCACCCATATCGTTCGTACCGGCGTGATGCGCGTGTTTGGCGCACGTTTACGTACCGTTCTCAGCGGCAGCGTTGAGAAGAAGCCGCTCGCCTTCTGTGCGGGTATTGGCGTCACGGCGCTGGTGCAAAGCAGCAACGCCACCACCATGCTCGTCACCTCGTTCGTGGCGCAGGATCTGGTGGCGCTCGCCCCGGCGCTGGTGATTGTCCTGGGCGCCGACGTCGGTACCGCGCTGATGGCACGTATCCTGACCTTCGATCTCTCCTGGCTGTCGCCGCTGCTGATTTTTATCGGCGTCATTTTCTTCCTCGGTCGTAAGCAAAGCCGTGCCGGGCAGCTTGGCCGCGTCGGTATTGGCCTCGGGCTGATCCTGCTGGCGCTGGAGCTGATTGTGCAGGCAGTTACGCCGATTACCCAGGCCAACGGTGTGCAGGTCATTTTCGCCTCGTTAACCGGCGATATTATGCTGGATGCGCTGATCGGCGCGGTGTTTGCCATTGTCAGCTACTCCAGCCTGGCGGCCGTGTTGCTGACGGCCACGCTAACCGCTGCGGGCGCGATCTCTTTCCCGGTGGCGCTATGCCTGGTCATCGGTGCGAATCTTGGCTCTGGCCTGCTGGCGATGCTCAACAACAGCGCAGCCAATGCTGCCGCCCGCCGGGTGGCACTGGGGAGTTTGCTCTTCAAGCTGGTGGGTAGCCTGATCATTCTGCCGTTTGTGCACCCGCTGGCGAACCTGATGGACAACCTCTCTCTGCCGAAAGCGGAGCTGGTGATCTACTTCCACGTCTTCTACAACCTGGTACGCTGTCTGGCGATGGTGCCGTTTGCCGTGCCGATGGCCCGCTTCTGCGAGCGGCTAATTCGTGATGAACCGGAGCTGGACGCGCGCCTTAAACCCAAGCATCTGGACACCTCGGTGCTGGACACGCCCGCGCTGGCCATCGCGAATGCCGCCCGCGAAACGCTGCGCATGGGTGACGCGATGGAAACCATGCTGGAAGGGTTGCAAAAAGTGATGCACGGCGAGCCGCGCGAAGAAAAAGAGCTGCGCAGGCTGGCGGACGATATCAACGTGCTGTATACCGCCATCAAGCTCTATCTGGCGCGGATCCCGCAGGACGAGCTGGCGGAAGAGGAGTCGCGCCGCTGGGCGGAAATCATTGAGATGTCGCTTAACCTGGAGCAGGCTTCGGATATTGTCGAGCGTATGGGCAGTGAAATCGCAGACAAATCCCTGGCCGCACGTCGGGCGTTTTCTGTCGAAGGGCTGAAGGAGCTGGAAGCGCTGCACGAACAGCTGGTCAGCAACCTGAAGCTGGCGATGTCGGTCTTCTTCTCCAGCGACGTGCCGAGCGCGCGCCGCCTGCGCCGCAACAAGCACCGTTTCCGCATCCTCAACCGGCGCTACTCGCACGCCCACGTTGAGCGTCTGCACCAGCAGAACGTGCAGAGTATCGAAACCAGCTCGCTCCACCTGGGGCTGCTGGGAGATATGAAGCGTCTTAACTCGTTGTTCTGTGCGGTGGCATACAGCGTGATGGAGCAGCCGGATGAAGACGATGAGCGGGATGAGTATTAATCTCTGAAAGCGCCTCGCAAAACGGTTTTGTGAGGCGTGACTCCCCATAAAGAGCAATTTATTCTTCAACCCTTACATTTTTAAGGGAATAGGAAGTGCTCATTTATTACGCTACACTTCGCCAGTTCATGCGCATTCCAATGGGGGTTCTCATGCGCGGTGCTAATAGTATTAAAAAATCAGTGAATGTTTCCCTGTCGCCGGACATCCTTGAAGAGGCGCGAAGGCTTAAACTTAACCTTTCTGCCGTGCTAACGGCGGCTTTGCAGGAGCTATTTCGTGAACATCGGCGCGCAGAGTGGCTTGAAGAAAATAAAGCTTCTATTGACGCCATTAACCAGTGGGTTGATGAAAACGGCTCCTTTAGTGACTTTCAGAGGTCGTTCTGATGAAGCATGTACTGGTCGCTCCCGCCGTTGAGGTCGCGGGAAAACCCTGCGTGGTGATGATGCACATGATGGCAGGCATATCGCTAAAAGAGTTAGGTGAACGCGTTGCCGATCTTACTAACAGCAGTGCTTCATTGCGGGATGCACTCGATTTTCTGATCAGCGGTTACTAGGACTTTTTTGTCAGGCGCAAGGTAAGGTATATTTCGCCCTTCACAGGAGAAACTATGCTGCCAACTCAATCAACCCGATTAAACAAATACATTAGCGAGAGCGGGATCTGCTCACGTCGCGAGGCTGACCGTTACATTGAACAGGGTAACGTGTTTCTTAACGGCAAACGCGCCACCATTGGCGATCAGGTGGTACCTGGCGATGTGGTGAAAGTGAATGGTCAGGTCATCGAACCGCGTGATGCCGAAGACCTGGTGTTTATCGCGTTGAACAAACCGGTTGGGATTGTCAGCACCACGGAAGATGGCGAGCGGGACAACATTGTTGATTTCGTGAACCACAGCAGCCGCATTTTCCCGATTGGCCGTCTGGATAAAGACTCTCAGGGGCTGATTTTCCTCACCAACCACGGCGATCTGGTCAACAAAATTCTGCGTGCCGGTAACGACCACGAGAAAGAGTACATCGTGACGGTGAACAAGCTGGTGACGGACGAGTTTATCCGCGGAATGGGCGCTGGCGTGCCGATTCTGGGCACCGTGACGAAGAAGTGTAAAGTAAAAAAAGAAGCACCATTCGCGTTCCGCATCACGCTGGTTCAGGGCCTGAACCGCCAGATCCGCCGCATGTGCGAGTACTTCGGTTATGAAGTGACGAAGCTGGAACGCACGCGCATCATGAACGTCAGCCTGTCTGGCATCCCGCTGGGCGAGTGGCGTGACTTAACGGATGACGAGCTGATCGAGCTGTTCAAACTTATCGAGAACTCCTCGTCCGAAGCGAAGCCGAAAGCTAAAGCCAAACCGAAAACGCAGGCGATTAAGCGTCCGGTGGTGAAGGCACCGCAGGCGGAAGAGAAAGGGCGAGGCAAGCCGGGCAACGGAAAACGCTTTACCCAGCCGGGGCGCAAAAAGAAAGGGCGCTGATTAGCGCCTTCCACGGGTTGATGTGCTGGCGGACCAGGAAAAAGTCGCCTCTGCGTCGGGTTTATACGCCTGCTCTTTTTTCAGCTTGCGGGCTTTTTTCGCCGCGGCATCACGTTGCGCCATCAGCTTATCGATGTACTCTTTTTTAACCTGATTGGTTTCGGCGTTCGTCAGCGTGCGGCCATGCGCGATGCGGGCGCGGTCGAGAAGCGTTTTAAGTTCGCGCTGCTCGGCTTCGGTCATGTCTTTCTGGGTCAAACGTGGTGTAGCCATTGCTGAAGCCTCCTGATGGGGAGGCTTCAGTGTAAAGCAAGCCGGGTCAATTAACCCTGTTTCACCGCATCTTTTTTCGGTTGGTCATCAATCGGCTTACCGGACCAGTACCCTGCTAACAGCGAACCGGACAGGTTGTGCCAGACGGAGAACAGCGCTCCCGGTAGCGCCGCCAGCGGTGAGAAGTAAATTTTACCCAGCGCCGCCGCCAGGCCAGAGTTCTGCATCCCCACTTCGATCGCCAGCGTGCGGCAGGTGGATTCGTCGAAACCAAACAGCTTTCCACCCCAGTATCCGCCCAGCAGACCAATGGTGTTATGCAGCACAACCGCGATGATCACTACAAAGCCCACCGAAGCAATGTGCGATGCGGAACCGGCTACCACGGCGCTGATAATGGCAAGTATGCAGACCATCGAAAACGCGGGCAGATACGGCTCAACCGCTTTCACCACCCGCGGGAAGAGATGGTGGATCACCAGTCCCAGCGCAATCGGGATCACCACGATTTGCAGAATGCTGAGCAGCATGCCCATCACATCCACCTGGATATGCGCGTCCACGTACAGGCGGGTTAACAGCGGCGTGGCAATCACGCCCACCAGCGTGGAAACGGAAGAGATAGTGACGGAGAGCGCCACGTCGCCTTTCGCCAGATAGATCATGACGTTAGATGCCGTGCCGCTGGCGACGCTCCCCACCAGCACCATCCCGGCGGAAAGGTCGGGCGGCATCTTAAAGGCCATCGCCAGCAGCCAGGCCGCGAGCGGCATCACCAGGTAGTGCAGGAAAATCCCTGCGGCAACCGGTGCCGGGCGAGACAGCACGCGTTTGAAATCGTCAATTTTTAGATGCACGCCCATGCCGAACATAATCAGCATCAGTAGCGTGGTGACCCACGGACCAATGCCCGTGAACGTGGTGGGAGTGTAATACGCGAGTACGGAGAGCAGCAGCGCCCATAACGGGAACAGCCGGGTGATAGCGGAGAGCATAGTGAATTCCTTGCAGTATTGTCGTGTTGTTTTGTTATAAAAAAGCCGGGTCTGTGCCCGGCTTATGGATAATGTTTATCGTGCTAACGAATTTTATTCAAATAAATTCTGATGAAGTTTCTGCACAACCTGCTCGGCCTGATCGGCAGGGACCAGGAAGCAGAGGTTGTAGCTGGACGCGCCGTAGCAAATCATGCGGATGCTGAACGGGTCGAGCACGCCGAACACCTCTTTGCCCACGCCGCACGCGCGCGACAGCTTATTACCGATGATGGCAACCAGCGCCAGATCTTCTTCCACCTCCACGCGGCACAGCTCGGAAAGCTCAATCAGCAGCGACTGCGTCAGCAGGGTATCACCCGTTGAGGTTGAACCGGTGGTGTCGAGCGTCAGCGCAATGCTGACTTCTGACGTGGTGATCAGGTCCACGGAGATATTGTGGCGCGCCAGGATGCCAAACACTTCCGCCAGGAATCCGCGGGAGTGCAGCATATTATGGCTGTGCAGGGTAACCAGCGTCTGCTTACGACGCAGGGCCAGCGCGCGGAAAAGCGGCGGGTTCTCGGTTTTCTTGCAGACCAGCGTCCCGCCCGCCTTTGGATCTTTACTGGAGCCAACGAAGACCGGAATGTCGCTGCGCACGGCAGGCAGCAGCGTGGCTGGATGCAGCACTTTCGCGCCGAAGGTGGCCATTTCAGCCGCTTCTTCAAAGGCGATCACGTCAATGCGTTTTGCCGCAGAGACCACGCGCGGGTCGGTGGTGTAAATGCCCGGCACGTCCGTCCAGATATCCACGCGGGTGGCATGCAGGGCTTCACCCAGCAGGGCGGCGGTATAGTCGCTGCCGCCACGGCCCAGCGTGGTTGTGCGCCCTTTGGCTTCGCTGCCGATAAAGCCCTGGGTGATCACTATGCCTTCATCAAGACGCGGGGCAAGCTGCTGGTTAGTGAGCTCTGCCAAAGCTTCAACGTCCGGCTCGGCGCGGCCAAAGCGGTCGCTGGTGCGCATTACTTTACGCACGTCGAACCACTGCGCCTGAATATTGCGCTCGCGCATGATCTCAACGAACAGCAGGGTGGACATCAGTTCGCCGTGGCTGACCAGTTCGTCGGTTAGAGCGGTAGAGGTTGCCAGTGAAGCGGCTTCTGCCAGGGTAGTGATATTTTCCAGCAGGCGTTCCACTTCCTCACGAATGACGTTCGGGTTTTGCAGACGCTCAAGGATGTCGAACTGAATTTTGCGCAGTGCATCCAGCTTCACGAAACGCTCGGTCGCTTCCAGTCCTTCAGACAAAGAAACCAGCAGGTTCGTCACGCCGGCTGAGGCGGAGAGCACCACCAGGCGGGTATTCGGATCGGCCAGCACCACATCGGCGCTGCGGTTCATGGCAGCGTAGTCTGCCACACTGGTGCCGCCAAACTTGGCGACCACAAAACTCGTCATAACAACCTCGTGTCAGGGAATGAATAGAGCGACCTTGGCACAAGAATGAAGCGAGAACAGGTGCAGGCGCAAAATACGGCCCTATAAATAAAATGCGGGGGAGGTCCTGTCAATGCTGGGATTATGCGGATTTTTCATGGGGGGGTACCCCTCAGAAACAGGACTTATAACAGGCCCATATTTTATGCTCCTTTTTACCCCTTTTTGACCAACATTTCGCCACGCCGGAAGGGCGCGACAGCAGCTATACTTTCCGGGTCTTTTCACCTGCGTTTGATGCAGACCAGGGCAATGGCATAAAAACCATCACAATTTTTATTTGCAGGCGCTACAATCGACCGCAGTCACAATTCTCAAATCAGAAGAGTATTGCTATGAAAAACATCAACCCAACGCAGACCGCTGCATGGCAGGCACTACAGAAACATTTTGATGAAATGAAAGACGTCACTATCGCGGATCTGTTCGCGAAAGATGCCGATCGTTTCAGCAAGTTTTCCGCCACCTTCGATGACCTGATGCTGGTGGATTTCTCTAAGAACCGTATCACCGAAGAGACGCTGGCGAAGCTGCAAGATCTGGCGAAAGAGACTGAGCTGGCAGATGCCATCAAATCCATGTTCTCCGGTGAGAAGATCAACCGCACCGAAGACCGTGCCGTGCTGCACGTGGCGCTGCGCAACCGTAGCAATACTCCAATTATCGTTGACGGCAAAGATGTGATGCCGGAAGTGAACGCGGTGCTGGAAAAGATGAAAACCTTCTCTGAAGCGATCATCTCAGGTCAGTGGAAAGGCTACACCGGGAAAGCGATCACCGACGTCGTAAACATCGGTATCGGCGGCTCTGACCTCGGCCCGTTTATGGTGACCGAGGCGCTGCGCCCGTACAAAAACCATCTCAACATGCACTTCGTGTCCAACGTCGATGGGACTCACATCGCTGAAGTGCTGAAAAAGGTGAACCCGGAAACCACGCTGTTCCTGGTGGCGTCTAAAACCTTCACCACTCAGGAAACCATGACCAACGCCCACAGCGCGCGCGACTGGTTCCTGAAAACCGCGGGCGACGAAAAGCACGTGGCGAAACACTTCGCGGCGCTGTCCACCAACGGTAAAGCGGTGGGTGAGTTCGGTATTGATACTGCGAACATGTTTGAATTCTGGGACTGGGTGGGTGGCCGCTACTCACTGTGGTCTGCGATCGGTCTGTCCATCATCCTGTCCGTCGGCTTCGACAACTTCGTTGAGCTGCTCTCCGGCGCGCACGCGATGGACAAACACTTCTCCACCACCGCGCCTGAGAAAAACCTGCCGGTGCTGCTGGCGCTGATCGGGATCTGGTACAACAACTTCTTCGGCGCTGAAACCGAAGCGATTCTGCCGTACGACCAGTATATGCATCGCTTTGCGGCCTACTTCCAGCAGGGCAACATGGAATCCAACGGCAAGTACGTTGACCGTAACGGTAACGCGGTGGATTATCAGACTGGCCCAATCATCTGGGGCGAGCCGGGCACCAACGGTCAGCACGCGTTCTACCAGCTGATCCATCAGGGCACCAAAATGGTACCGTGCGATTTCATCGCCCCGGCGATTACGCACAACCCGCTTTCCGACCACCATCCGAAGCTGCTGTCTAACTTCTTCGCCCAGACCGAAGCGCTGGCGTTCGGTAAATCCCGCGAGGTGGTTGAGCAGGAGTACCGTGACCAGGGTAAAGATCCGGCAACCCTGGAACACGTTGTGCCGTTCAAAGTGTTCGAAGGCAACCGTCCAACTAACTCCATTCTGCTGCGTGAAATTACACCGTTCAGCCTGGGCGCGCTGATTGCCCTCTACGAGCACAAGATCTTCACTCAGGGCGCTATTCTGAACATCTTCACCTTTGACCAGTGGGGCGTTGAGCTGGGCAAACAGCTGGCAAACCGCATTCTGCCAGAGCTGGGTGACGATAAAGCAATCGACAGCCACGACAGCTCCACCAATGGTCTGATTAACCGTTATAAAGCATGGCGTGCGTAATAAATATGTCATGAACAATGCCGGCGATATGCCGGCATTTTTTTATCGGATAATTCCTGATGTCTGTTAGTTATCTCAAATTCTGAATCTGAGTTTAATCCGAAAAACACGGTTACCCCGTTAATTGCTGAGGGTTATTTTAAGAAAATACGGAGTGATACTTTAATGGGTTTATATTATAACTGTTTGATAATGAATGGTTATCTATTTCAATAATTATTTTTTCTTTTCATTTTTAACCATTAGTCTGAAAACCTCATCCCTATTTACCCCCACGGTAAACCCACTGCTTTAGTTGTGTATACTCGAATCCGCCTGAATTTCTTTTCGGGCAAATCTCCATTCATTCATTGAAGGGAAATTGTTATGAAGAAAGTACTGTATGGCATTTTTGCCATATCTGCGTTTGCGGCGACGTCTGTCTATGCAGCTCCGGTCCAGGTCGGGGAAGCAGCAGGGTCGGCAGCGACGTCTGCGTCTGCGGGGAGTTCTACCGCAGCCAGCACCAGCGCCGTAAGTTCAGCCGTGGGTGTCGCGCTGGCGGCAACCGGTGGCGGTGATGGCTCCAATACCGGAACCACGACCACTACGACGACCAGCACCCAGTAATACCGGGTGTTTTAATCATAACCACACTTCGGTGTGGTTATTTCGCCCCTTCGGAGAAGAGTCGTGAAGCGACCTGCAATCATCCTGATTTGCCTGCTGTTGCAGGCGTGCTCAGCTACCACCAAAGGGCTGGGCCACTCACTGTGGGACAGCATGTTCGGCACGCCGGGCGTGCATCTGACCGATGACGAACTTCAGAACATGCCGTATGCCAGCCAGTACATGCAGCTAAACGATGGTCCGCAACTGTTTGTGGTGCTCGCTTTCGATGAAAACGGGCAGCAGAAATGGGTGACTCAGGATCAGGCCACCATCGTGACTCAGCATTCCCGTTTCGTGAAAACGTTGCTCGGCGGCGACAACCTGCTTGAGGTAAACAACCTGGCTGAAGATCCGCTCATCAAGCCGAATCAGATCGTCGATGGCGCAAGCTGGACGCGCACAATGGGCTGGACCGAGCACAAACAGGTGCGCTACGCCACGGCCCGCTCCACCTTCCGCTGGGATGGTACGGACAGCGTCAAAGTGGGCAGCGACGAAACGCAGGTGCGCGTGCTGGATGAAGAGGTGACAACCGATCAGGCCACCTGGCATAACCGCTTCTGGGTGGACGAAGAGGGGCAAATCCGCCAGTCCTTACAGTATCTCGGTGCCGGTTTCTTCCCGGTGAAGACCACCCTGATCAAGGCGGCGAAATCATGAAAATGTTCATTCACGTTGCGCTTCTCGCCAGCCTGGCCTCGCCGCTGGCGTGGTCTGCGGGAACGGTACAGGTCTACACCCCGGACAGCGAAAAACCTAAAACCTTAACTAATGCCGGGCATCTGCTCGATCTGGTGGGGCAGCCGAGGCTGGCGAAAAGCTGGTGGACCGGGGCGGTTATCAGCGAGCGTCAGGCGACGATTGTAGCGGAACAAAAACATCAGGCGCTGCTCGCCCGACTGAGCGGGCTGGCACAACAGGAAGATGCTGACGATGCCGCGGCCATTACTAGCCTGCGTCAGCAGCTTCAGGCGGTTAAGGTGACGGGTCGCCAGAAGGTGAATCTCGATCCGGATGAGGTGCGCGTCGCCGAAAACGGCAATCCGTCGCTGGAAGGGGACTATACCCTGTGGCTGCCAGCTCAGCCTTCCACCGTCACCGTGATGGGGCTTATCAGCAGCCCTGGCAAAAAGCCGTTTACGCCGGGCCGGGACGTGGCGAGCTATCTCGACGAGCAAAGTCTACTCAGCGGTGCGGATAACAGCTATGCCTGGGTGGTCTATCCGGACGGGCATACGCAGAAAGCGCCGGTGGCTTACTGGAATAAACGCCATATCGAACCTATGCCAGGCAGCATCATTTTTGTCGGTTTTGCCGACCATTTCTGGACGAAAGCGTATGACGGGCTTAATGCCGATATCCTTCGCTCCCTGATACAGCGGATACCGGAATAATGAAAAAAACCTATCTCTACAGCATGCTTGCACTGTGCGTGAGTGCCGCCTGTCATGCAGAAACGTATCCGGCACCCATCGGCCCGTCGCAGTCCGATTTTGGCGGCGTGGGCTTACTGCAAACCCCGACCGCGCGTATGGCCCGCGAGGGGGAAATCAGCCTTAACTATCGCGATAACGATCAGTACCGTTACTACTCTGCGTCCGTGCAGCTGTTCCCCTGGCTGGAGACCACGCTGCGTTACACCGACGTGCGTACAAAACAGTACAGCAGCGTGGACGCCTTCTCCGGCGATCAGACCTATAAAGACAAAGCCTTCGACGTGAAGCTGCGCCTGTGGGAAGAGAGCTACTGGATGCCGCAGGTCTCCGTCGGGGCGAAAGACATTGGCGGGACCGGCCTGTTTGATGCGGAATACATCGTTGCCAGCAAAGCCTGGGGACCGTTTGATTTCTCGCTGGGTCTTGGCTGGGGCTACCTCGGCACCAGCGGCAACGTAACCAACCCGTTCTGTACCTACAGCGACAAATACTGCTACCGCGATAACAGCTACAAAAAAGCGGGTTCCATCAACGGCGACCAGATGTTCCACGGCCCGGCCTCGCTGTTTGGAGGCGTAGAGTATCAAACGCCATGGCAGCCGCTGCGCCTGAAGCTGGAGTACGAAGGCAATAACTACAGCGAAGATTTTGCCGGCAAGATTGAGCAGAAGAGCAAGTTTAACGTCGGCGCCATTTACCGCGTCACCGACTGGGCCGACGTTAACCTCAGCTATGAGCGCGGTAATACCCTGATGTTTGGCTTTACGCTGCGCACCAACTTTAACGACATGCGGCCGCGCTACAATGATAACCCGCGGCCCAAATACCAGCCGGAGCCGCAGGATGCGATCATTCAGCACTCCGTGGTAGCGAACCAGCTGACGCTGCTGAAATATAACGCGGGCCTGGCGGATCCGAAGATCCAGACCAAAGGCGATACGCTGTACGTCACCGGCGAGCAGGTAAAATACCGCGACTCCCGCGAAGGGATCGAGCGCGCCAACCGGATCGTCATGAACGATCTGCCGGAGGGGATCCGCACGATCCGCGTGACGGAGAACCGTCTCAACCTGCCGCAGGTCACCACTGAAACCGATGTTGCCAGCCTTAAGCGTCATCTTGAAGGCGAACCGCTGGGACATGAAACCGAGCTGGTGCAAAAACGCGTTGAGCCGGTGGTGCCAGAGAGCACCGAGCAGGGCTGGTATATCGATAAATCCCGCTTCGATTTCCATATCGATCCGGTGCTGAACCAGTCCGTGGGTGGGCCGGAAAACTTCTACATGTATCAGCTGGGCGCGATGGCGACGGCGGATCTGTGGGTGACCGACCACCTGTTGACCACCGGTAGTCTGTTCGGCAACCTTGCCAACAACTACGACAAATTTAACTACACCAACCCGCCGAACGATTCAAAACTGCCGCGCGTGCGTACCCGCGTTCGCGAATATGTGCAGAACGATATCTACGTGAATAACCTGCAGGCCAACTACTTCCAGTACTTCGGTAACGGCTTCTACGGCCAGGTTTACGGTGGCTATCTGGAAACCATGTTCGGCGGCGCGGGGGCGGAGGTGCTTTATCGTCCCGTCGACAGTAACTGGGCGTTTGGGATTGATGCCAACTACGTGAAACAGCGTGACTGGCGCAGCGCGCAGGACATGATGAAGTTCACCGACTACAGCGTCAAAACCGGCCACCTGACCGCCTACTGGACGCCGTCGTTCGCACAGGATGTGCTGGTGAAAGCCAGCGTCGGGCAGTACCTGGCGGGCGATAAGGGCGGCACGCTGGATATCTCCAAACACTTCGACAGCGGCGTAGTGGTAGGCGGTTATGCCACCATCACCAACGTTTCGCCAGACGAGTACGGGGAAGGGGACTTCACCAAAGGGGTGTACGTGTCGATTCCGCTGGATCTGTTCTCGTCAGGCCCAACCCGCAGCCGTGCGGCAGTGGGCTGGACGCCGCTGACGCGCGACGGCGGTCAGCAGCTTGGACGTAAGTTCCAGCTGTATGATATGACCAGCGATAAGAACATTAACTTCCGCTGATGCTTGTAGGCCCGGTGGCGCTGCGCTTACCGGGCCTACAAGAATATTTTTGTAGGCCGGGCAAACGCAGTGCCGCCCGGCAAGAATGTTCATGTGGACAAAACATAAACAAAAAATATAGATCCCCGTCACATTTTTGCGTTATACAGGAACCTCGCCCTGGAGAATGAGGTGCTGTATGACATCCCTGACTCGTCCGCGTGTTGAGTTTATCTCAACGATACTCCAGACCGTGCTGAGCCTCGGTCTGCTGAGCCTTGGCCTGATCCTGGTCGTGTTTCTGGGTAAAGAGACGGTGCATCTGGCGGATGTGCTGTTCGCACCTGAGCAAACCAGCAAATACGCGCTGGTGGAGGGCCTGGTAGTCTACTTTCTCTACTTTGAATTTATCGCCCTGATTGTGAAGTATTTTCAGTCCGGCTTTCACTTCCCGCTGCGTTATTTTGTCTACATTGGGATCACCGCGATTGTGCGGCTGATCATCGTCGATCATAAATCCCCGCTCGATGTGCTGATCTACTCGGCGGCGATCCTGCTGCTGGTGATCACCCTCTGGCTGTGTAACTCGAAGCGGCTGAAACGCGAATAAAAAAATGGCGGCCCGGAGGCCGCCTAACAACAGTCACAAGTTGGGTCAATACAATACGTCTAAAGTTGAGGGTTGCAGTGGCATAACAAAATGAAACTTAACCTTTCACACCGCCCGCCGTCAGGCCGTTCACCAGCCAGCGCTGCGCCAGCAGGAACACCACGGTAATCGGGATGGCAGAGAGTACGGCCGCCGCGGCAAAGTCGCCCCACAGGTAGTTTTGCGGGTTGAGGTATTGCTGCATACCTACGGCCAGGGTGTAGCTGTTCACATCACGCAGTAACAGTGAGGCAACCGGTACTTCGGTGATCGCAGCGATAAACGACAGGATAAACACTACCGCCAGAATCGGCACCGACAGCGGCAACAGCACCAGGCGGAACGCCTGCCATGGGGTCGCGCCATCCAGCGCGGCCGCTTCTTCCAGCGAGCCGTCGATGGTTTCGAAATAGCCTTTAATGGTCCACACATGCAGTGCGATACCGCCAAGGTAGGCGAAGATCACGCCGCCGTGGGTGTTCAGACCGATAAACGGAATGTACTGGCCCAGGCGGTCAAACAGGGCATATAACGCTACCAGCGACAGCACCGCCGGGAACATCTGGAAAATCAGCATCCCTTTCAGCAGCGTCGCTTTGCCCGGGAAACGCATGCGGGCAAAGGCGTAAGCGCAGGTGGTGGACAGCGCCACGATACCAATGGCGGTAATACCTGCGATTTTCACCGAGTTCCACAGCCACAGCAGCACCGGGAACGGCGGCGGCGTGACGCGGCCATCCGCGTGTTCCACGCTGAAGCCCAGCGCGAGCTTCCAGTGCTCCCAGGAGATTTCGTCCGGGATCAGGCTCCCGGTGGCGAAGTTACCCGAACGCAGGGAGATGGCGATAACCATCAGCAGCGGGAACATGATCGCCGCGATAAAAATCAGCAGGCCCAGGTGCGTCGCCAGGAGGCGCAGTTTCTGAGATTTGGGTTGTACCATAGCCATGTTCAGTGCCCTCCTTAGTCAAATTTCATACGTGTGGCTTTCAGGTTCACAATCGCCAGGGCGCCCACCAGCAGGAAGATCAGGGTGGCAATCGCTGCCGCCAGACCGAAGTCCTGACCGCCGCCGCCTTCGAAGGCGATACGGTAGGTGTAGCTCACGAGCAGGTCGGTATAGCCTGCCGGCGTGGTGGTGCCAAGACGGTCCGGGCCGCCGTTGGTCAACAGCTGAATCAGCACGAAGTTGTTAAAGTTAAAGGCGAAGCTGGCAATCATCAGCGGGGTGAGCGGCTTGATGAGCAGCGGCAGCGTAATCTTAAAGAAGTTCTGGAACGGACCCGCGCCGTCCATCGCCGAAGCTTCGTACAGGTCATCCGGGATGGCCTTCAGCAGCCCCATGCACAGGATCATCATGTACGGATAGCCCAGCCAGGTGTTCACGATGATGATCATCGAGCGGGCGGTGGTCGGGTCGCTGAACCAGGCCGGTTTGATGCCAAACAGCGCGCTCAGCATCATGTTGATTTCACCGAAGCTCTGGTTAAACAGCCCTTTGAAAATCAGAATCGAGATAAACGACGGTACGGCATACGGCAGAATCAGCAGCACGCGGTAAATCGCTTTGCCCTTCAGGGATTCCCACTGGACCAGACAGGCCAGCACCATGCCCACGGCCACGGTCAGGATCACGGTCAGTACGGAGAAGACCACCGTCCAGACGAAGATGGCGAAGAACGGTTTCTGAATGCCTTCGTCGGTAAATACGCGGGTAAAGTTGTCCCAGCCGATGGTGACGGTATAGCCCGGGCTGAGTTTGTCATCACCCCATTTGCCGTCGGCAGTAATGGACTGATAGAAACCAATGTCGTTATTCGGACGGTACTTCACGCCGCTCTGGTTGTTGGTCAGCGTGCCGTCATCCCCCAGGGTATAGAGCGGTTGGGTGCCGGAGAACTGGCGCAGCGAGCTCATGATCACTTTGCTGTCGTCTGGCAGCACGGCGGTGAGCTGGGTCAGCGCCTGACGGTTCTGGGTAATGACGCGCAGGTTGGCACGTTCACCTTCCGGCAGGGCCGCAGCCTCTTTTAAGGCCAGCTTTTGCTCGCCACCAAATTTGAACGCGTCGGAAATATAGTTTTTGCCGCTCTCTCCGTCAGTGAGTGCTAACTTCCACTCGTCACCCGCAGGATACAGGCCGAAGTTAAAGGTTTTACCCGCCTGATAAGAGCGGTCCAGAAGCACCTGCGTTGCGCGTTCTTGCGCGAGCTGGTTAGTGCTGCTGTAGTTGGTGAACGCAATGGCGATGGTACAGATCAGTGGGAAGAGGACAAACAGCCCCATTCCGGCCACGCCAGGGTAGACATAGCGCCAGGCGTAGGCTTTACGGTTGGCGAAAATATACAGGCCAGCAGAGCTTAAAATCAGCGTCATGATGGCAAACAGATATTCCCCTTGTACGTACATTAAAACAACAAGGTAACCCACCAGCAGACACAGCAGACCTATCACTGACCACTTCAGCGCGTCGCTTTGCCACCAGTGTTTCTTTTTAATGACATCCATGGGGTTCTTCCTCTACAACGGTGGAAACTTATCGTCAGGTGGCGCTGCGCTTACCTGACCTACGGATCGTGCCGTAGTCGTAGGGCGGGTAAGCGCATGCGCCACCCGCCGTTTTTCAGACTTACTTAGTAATACGGCCCTGAGCATCTTTCAGCGCGGCATCAACGGTCTGGCGACCGCTTGCAGCGTTGATCACCGCAGTACGGGTGGCGTACCAGAACGCGGCCATCTGTGGGATGTTCGGCATGATTTCGCCTTTCTGGGCGTTATCCATGGTGGCCGCGATGCGTGGATCTTTCGCCAGCTGATCCTGGAAGGATTTCAGCGCAACGGCACCCAGCGGTTTGTCCTTGTTCACTTCATCCAGACCCTGATCGGTCAGCAGGTAGTTTTCCAGGAACTCTTTCGCCAGCTCTTTGTTCGGGCTGGCGGCGTTGATGCCTGCGCTCAGCACGCCCACGAACGGTTTAGACGGCTTGCCGTTGAAGGTTGGCAGCAGCGTCACGCCGTAGTTGATTTTGCTCTTGTCGATGTTGGTCCAGGCCCACGGACCGTTGATGGTCATCGCGGTTTCGCCTTTGTTGAACGCCGCTTCCGCGATGGAGTAGTCAGTATCCGCGTTCATGTGTTTGTTCTTGATGAGGTCAACCAGGAAGGTCAGACCCGCTTTCGCGCCTGCATTGTCCACGCCCACGTCTTTCACGTCATATTTGCCGTTTTCAAACTTGAACGCGTAACCGCCGTCGGCAGCAATCAGCGGCCAGGTGAAGTACGGCTCTTGCAGGTTGAACATCAGGGCGGATTTACCTTTCGCCTTCAGCTCTTTATCCAGGGCAGGGATCTCTTCCCAGGTCTTCGGCGGGTTTGGTACCAGGTCTTTGTTGTAAATCAGAGACAGCGCTTCAACCGCGATTGGGTAAGCGATCAGCTTGCCGTTATAGCGAACGGCGTCCCAGGTGAACGGGAACAGCTTGTCCTGGAAAGCTTTATCTGGGGTCACTTCAGCCAGCAGACCAGACTGTGCGTAGCCGCCGAAACGGTCATGCGCCCAGAAGATGATGTCCGGGCCATCGCCGGTCGCCGCAACCTGCGGGAATTTCTCTTCCAGCTTGTCCGGGTGTTCGATGGTGACTTTGATGCCCGTATCTTTTTCGAATTTCTTACCCACTTCGGCCAGGCCGTTATAGCCTTTATCGCCGTTAATCCAGATAACCAGCTTACCTTCTTCAATTTTGGCGAGAGCCGGTGCGGAAATCATCATTGCTGCCAGGGCGGACAATGCGAAAACGCGTGCGCCAGTCTTGATCTTCATATCTGCCATCCTTTTTTGGTGATGTGCTCGTGGATACACTGAGGTGGTTCAACGTGACTCAGTCTCCTTATTTGACATCCTCTTTCCATCCTCCCAGCCCCTACGCCCCACCCCCCGTTTGTGTGATCCCGCTTGCATAAATTTAAGTTATGAGTGCTGGCGCACATAAAAACCCACCGAATTTTGCAGGTGGCTTCACGAATTTTGCCTCAGCCCCCCAGCCGCGGTCGCAGAGCCTGCTCTCTCATCCTCCCGCCTCCTCCCCCATAAAAAAGCTGGGGGGTGGAGGATTCACGAAAGTAATGGATACCCCATAGTGAACTTATCTTGAATGTTTCTGTCGGTGACAGGTTGTAACGAAGGGAGAAGGGCATGGCGAGCGTACAGCTGCGTAATGTAACGAAAGCCTGGGGCGACGTAGTGGTGTCTAAAGACATCAATCTGGACATCACTGAAGGCGAGTTCGTGGTGTTTGTTGGCCCATCCGGCTGTGGTAAATCTACTCTGCTGCGTATGATTGCCGGTCTTGAAACCATCACCAGCGGCGATCTGCTGATCGGTGATACCCGCATGAACGACATCCCGCCTGCCGAACGTGGCGTCGGCATGGTGTTCCAGTCCTATGCACTTTATCCCCATCTTTCCGTTGCGGAAAACATGTCCTTTGGCCTGAAGCTGGCTGGCGCGAAGAAAGATGTCATTAACCAGCGCGTGACGCAGGTGGCTGAAGTGTTACAGCTGGCTCACCTGCTGGAGCGTAAGCCGAAAGCGCTTTCCGGCGGTCAGCGTCAGCGTGTGGCAATCGGCCGTACGCTGGTGGCAGAGCCGCGCGTGTTCCTGCTCGATGAACCTCTCTCAAACCTGGATGCCGCCCTGCGCGTCCAGATGCGTATCGAAATCTCCCGTCTGCACAAGCGTCTTGGCCGCACGATGATTTACGTCACCCACGATCAGGTCGAAGCGATGACGCTGGCCGACAAAATCGTGGTACTGGACGCCGGTCGCGTGGCGCAGGTGGGCAAACCGCTGGAGCTGTATCACTACCCGGCAGACCGCTTTGTTGCGGGCTTCATTGGCTCGCCAAAGATGAACTTCCTGCCCGTAAAAGTGACCGCGACGGCAATCGAACAGGTACAGGTGGAGCTGCCAAACCGTCAGCAAGTCTGGCTGCCGGTCGACAGCGCCAACGTACAGGTGGGGGCCAATATGTCCCTCGGTATCCGCCCTGAGCATTTACTGCCGAGCCACATCGCTGATGTGACGCTGGAAGGTGAAGTTCAGGTCGTCGAACAGCTTGGTCACGAAACACAGATTCATATCCAGATCCCCGCCATCCGTCAGAACCTGGTCTACCGCCAGAATGACGTGGTGTTGGTAGAAGAGGGTGCCACATTCGCTATCGGTTTGCCGCCAGAGCGTTGCCATCTGTTCCGTGAGGATGGCACTGCATGTCGTCGGTTGCACAAAGAGCCAGGCGTTTAAGCATTCCAATTACAAAGAAAAGCAATGATCTCAGGAGATAGAATAATGATTACTCTGCGCAAACTTCCTTTGGCAGTTGCCGTCGCAGCGGGCGTAATGTCTGCTCAGGCACTGGCAGTGGATTTCCATGGTTATGCTCGTTCTGGTATCGGCTGGACGGGTAGTGGCGGTGAACAACAATGTTTCCAGGCAACAGGCGCACAAAGTAAATACCGTCTTGGTAACGAATGTGAAACCTACGCCGAACTGAAACTGGGCCAGGAAGTGTGGAAAGAAGGCGACAAGAGCTTCTATTTCGACACCAACGTAGCGTACTCCGTGGCACAGCAGAATGACTGGGAAGGTACCGATCCGGCGTTCCGTGAAGCTAACGTGCAGGGTAAAAACCTGATTGAATGGCTGCCTGGCTCTACCATCTGGGCCGGTAAGCGCTTCTATCAGCGTCATGACGTACACATGATCGACTTCTACTACTGGGATATCTCTGGTCCTGGTGCCGGTATTGAAAACATCGATCTGGGCTTCGGTAAACTGTCTCTGGCAGCGACGCGTTCCCAGGAAGCTGGCGGTTCTTATGCCTTCAGCAGCCAGAACATCTATGACCGTACCAAAGATACCGCGAACGACGTATTTGACGTGCGTTTAGCGGGCCTGGAAACTAACCCGGACGGCGTGCTGGAACTGGGTGTGGATTATGGCCGCGCGAACACGACCGACGGCTATGATCTTGCCGACGGCGCGTCGAAAGATGGCTGGATGTTCACCGCTGAACATACCCAGAGCATGCTGAAAGGCTACAACAAGTTTGTGCTGCAGTATGCGATGGACTCAATGACCACGCAGGGTAAAGGTCTGAGCCAGGGTTCCTATGGTTCTTCCAGCTTTACCATCACGAATCCTGATGGCACGACGACCAATTACGCCAACGATGTGATTAACAACAACGGCAGCCTCTGGCGCATCCTGGACCACGGTGCAATCACCCTGGCCGACAAGTGGGACCTGATGTATGTCGGTATGTACCAGAAACTCGACATGGATGATAACCAGGGGAGTGACTGGTGGACCGTGGGTGTACGTCCGATGTACAAATGGACGCCAATCATGAGCACCCTGCTGGAAGTGGGCTACGACAACGTCAAATCCCAGGAAACCGGCGATCGCAACAGCCAGTACAAAATCACCCTGGCGCAACAGTGGCAGGCTGGCGACAGCATCTGGTCTCGTCCGGCCATCCGTGTCTTCGCAACCTACGCGAAGTGGGATGAGAAATGGGGCTACGCGAAGAACGGTAACGGCGATGCCACCCGTTATGCGATCTCTGACTCCACCGGTAACGGTCGATTCTCTACCAGCCGCGGCGATGACGATGAGTTCTCCTTCGGCGCCCAGATGGAAATCTGGTGGTAACCGCATCCTGATCTGACGATGTAATCTGGGGGGCGAGAGCCCCTCAATTCCTGAGGTACTGCGCGCTATTGCCTGGCCACCGCAGTGCTTACGCTTTCTGAGGTGATAACAATGAAAATGAAGAAAAATCTCGTCGCGCTGTGCCTGTCAGCGGGTCTGCTGGCCTGTGTGCCTGGCGTCACGCTCGCTGACGTCAATTATGTACCGCAGAATACCAGCGCAGCGCCTGCCATTCCGACAGCCGCTCTACAGCAATTAACCTGGACGCCGGTGGATCAGTCCAAAACGCAGAGCACACAGCTTGCGACGGGTGGCCAACAGCTCAATGTGGCTGGCATTACCGGGCCGGTAGCCGCCTATAGCGTACCGGCTAATATCGGTGAGCTAACGTTGACTTTATCCAGTGAAGTTAACAAACAGACCAGCGTTTTTGCGCCGAACGTTCTGATCCTCGATCAGAACATGACGCCTTCCGCCTATTTCCCCAGCAGCTATTTTACCTATCAAGAGCCGGGTGTAATGAGCGCGGACCGCCTGGAAGGGGTAATGCGTCTGACCCCGGCGCTCGGGCAGCAAAAGCTCTACGTACTGGTCTTCACCACTGAAAAAGATTTGCAGCAAACCACCACTCTGCTCGATCCGGCAAAAGCCTATGCCAAAGGGGTTGGTAACGCCATTCCCGATATTCCCGATCCGATTGCGCGCCATACCACCGACGGCCTGCTTAAGCTGAAGGTGAAAACCAACAGCAGCTCCAGCGTACTCGTAGGCCCACTGTTTGGCTCATCTGGCCCGGGTCCGGTAACGGTGGGTAATACTGCCGCGCCTGTGTATGCCGCGCCAGCCGCAGCACCAGCCGCAGCCCCGGCCCCGGCGAAAAAAGCCGAGCCGGTGCTTAACGATACTGAAACTTACTTTAACAACGCCATCAAGCAGGCAGTTAAAAACGGCGATGTCGATAAAGCGCTGAAACTGCTTGATGAAGCCGAGCGTTTAGGTTCAACCACTGCCCGTTCCACCTTTATCAGCAGTGTAAAAGGCAAGGGGTAACCGTCTCCCCACAGTGCTGATTTTGTTAGTCGTTTGGTGCGCCTTCGCGGGCGCACTTTTTTTGGCTAAGTTGCACCTTTGTTGCGATAGTGATCGTTAAATTCTGTTTGTCCGTCCTCATTTTGCCAATCTGCGATACAATGCTTTTACGTTATGTATCGGAGAGTCTGGCATGTCACACCCCGCGCTAACGCAGCTGCGTGCGCTACGCTATTTCGACCAAATACCCGCGCTTGACCCGGAGCAACTGGACTGGCTGTTGCTGGAAGATTCCATGACAAAACGTTTTGAGCAACAGGGTAAAACGGTCACGGTGACGATGATTCAGGAAGGTTTTGTCTCGGCTGAAGCGATTGCCAGCGAGCTGCCGCTGCTGCCGCAGGAAGAACGCTACTGGCTGCGTGAAATTTTACTCTGTGCGGATGGCGAGCCGTGGCTTGCCGGGCGAACGGTGGTTCCTGAGTCTACACTTTCCGGGCCGGAGCTTGCACTGCAACGCCTCGGCAAAACGCCGCTGGGGCGATATCTGTTCACCTCGTCTGAACTGACCCGTGATTTTATTGAAATTGGTTGCGATGCCGATTTGTGGGGGCGCCGTTCCCGCCTTCGTTTGAGTGGCAAGCCGTTAATACTGACGGAACTCTTTTTGCCTGCATCGCCGTTGTACTAAGAGGGAGAAAAAATGGAGTGGAGTCTGACGCAGAATAAGCTGCTGGCCTATCACCGCCTGATGCGTACTGATAAACCCATTGGCGCGCTGCTGCTGCTGTGGCCGACCTTATGGGCGCTGTGGGTTGCCACGCCGGGCGTACCGCCGCTGTGGATCCTGGCGGTGTTTGTGGCGGGTGTCTGGCTGATGCGCGCTGCGGGCTGTGTGGTCAACGACTATGCTGACCGGAAATTTGATGGACATGTTAAGCGCACCGCGAATCGTCCTTTGCCGAGCGGTCAGGTGACCGGGAAAGAGGCGCGCATCCTGTTTGTGGTGCTGGTGCTTCTCTCTTTCATGCTGGTGTTAACCCTTAACACCATGACCATTCTGCTGTCCGTCGCTGCTCTGGCGCTGGCCTGGGTCTACCCATTTATGAAGCGATACACCCATCTGCCGCAGGTGGTATTGGGTGCGGCATTTGGCTGGTCGATTCCCATGGCGTTTGCCGCGGTCAGCGAGTCCGTTCCGCTCAGCTGCTGGCTGATGTTCCTGGCGAATATTCTCTGGGCCGTTGCGTACGATACCCAATACGCGATGGTCGATCGCGATGACGATCTCAAGATTGGCATCAAATCGACGGCGATCCTGTTTGGCCGTCACGACAAACTGATCATCGGCATATTGCAGGTGTCGGTGCTGGCGCTGATGGTGGCGATTGGTCGCCTGAACGGGCTGAACTGGGAGTTTTACTGGTCCGTGCTGGTGGCGGGTCTGCTGTTTGCGTATCAGCAGAAGCTGATCGTGAAGCGCGAGCGTGAAGCCTGCTTTAAAGCGTTTCTGAATAATAACTACGTCGGGCTGGTGCTGTTTATGGGGCTGGCGATGAGTTACTGGTCATAAAAAAACCGGGTGGCGGCTTCGCCTTACCCGGCCTACGATTTAGCAGAATATGTAGGCCGGGTAAGCGTTAGCGCCACCCGGCTTTAACATCACTCGCCCTGCGTCGAACTCTCAATCGTTAAACGCACATCCGCGGTAATCAGCTCTGCCAGCATCTGGTAAACCTTCATCGTCTCTTCCGGCTCAGCATCGCCCGTATCGCTAATGTAACCTTCGTCGCGCAGCGTCAGCACCAGGGAGCTGAATACCGCTTTGTCGAAGAATTCCGGGGCGTTAATGCCATGCAGAACGGACAGGCGCTGGGCCAGCGTCCGACTCTCTTTTTCCAGCGTACCGCGGTTGATTGACGGGTTAGCACTCAATAACCAGAAGGTAATGGCGTAGCGCTGCAACGTCTCACGCGCACCGGAAGCCAGGAGCTGCAAGGTTCGGGAACGTGACGGATTGATATGCAGTTCGTCATCACTGATGGTAATCAGCCCCTGACGACGCATCTCTGCGGACATTTTATCGAGCTCTGCCGCCAGCTCATCCTTACTCCAGCGCAGGAACAGCTCCGCTTTCAGCATCGGATAGATGGCCTGAATATGGCGCAGCAGCTCCTGACGCGAAATACGGCGGTGCTGGGTAATAATGGCTGCCATCAGTGACGGCAGCATCAGCATGTGCGTGATGTTATTACGGTAGTAGGTCATCAGCACGGCCTGCTCGCGCGGCAGAATGATGATGTCACCAATCGTATCTTTCTCGACTTCGAACTTGTTCATCTGCAACGCGTGATCGATCAATTCGCTGGCGGTGGCAGACGGCACGGTCGAATCCACGGAATACGGCACGTTGCGCATGATATCCAGATAGCAATCAATCTGCTCGGTCAGCTGCTCGCGAGTCAGTGAACGCTGGCGAGAGGCCAGAAGCGCGGTACAACACAGGTTCATGGCGTTTGCCGCACCAGCATTGTTGATGCGTACCATCAGCTCGGATGCAATGCCGTTGACCGTTGGCGTCAGCCAGGCCGGACGTACCGCTTCGATAGGATCAATAGACTCGCGCCACTCCGGAACATGATGGTTCAGATATGTCATCAGGGGCAGGGGCTCGCCAAAGTTCACGTAGCCCTGACCGAGGTTGCGCAATTTACTCAGACCACGCAGCATCTGCGGCAGACTCTCTTTCTCTTTGGTCGCACCGCGCAGCTCTTTCGCGTAGGTGCCCACTTCCATCACGTGTTCATAACCGATGTAAATAGGCACCAGCGTGATAGGACGCGTACCGCCACGCAGCATGGCCTGAATGGTCATCGACAGCGTGCCGGTCTTCGGATCGAGCAGACGACCGGTACGGGAGCGACCGCCTTCAACAAAGTACTCCACGGAATAACCGCGGCTGAACAGCTCGCCCAGATACTCCCTGAAGACGGTGGAGTAGAGCTTGTTACCCTTGAAGGTACGACGAATGAAGAACGCACCCAGACGGCGGAAAATCGGACCTGCTGGCCAGAAGTTCAGGTTGATACCGGCAGCAATATGCGGCGGCACCAGGCCCTGGTGATAGAGCACGTAAGAGAGCAGCAGGTAGTCCATGTGGCTGCGGTGGCAGGGCACATAGACAATCTCGTGGCCGTCATGCGCTAACTGACGCACGCGCTCGGCGTTGTGGACGTTAATCCCCTGATAGAGGCGGTTCCACGTGAAACCGAGGATACGGTCAGAGAGACGAATCATCTCGTAGGAGAAGTTTGCGGCGATCTCTTCCATCAGCGCGATTGCGTTCTGCTGCGCTTTCTCGTGCGAAATCTTCTTGCTGCGCGCTTCGTCTTCTACGGCACGGGCAATCGCTTTGGAAGCCAGCAGCTTGTTAAACAGATCCTGACGCGCCGGGAGACGTGGCCCAACGGCCGCCAGACGCTGACGTGCAAAGTGCATACGCGCAACGCGCGCCAGCTTTTGCGCAATGATTTTGTCAGTACCGTGTTCATCCGCCATGCGGCGCAGTGAAACGGAAGGCGAGAAGCGAACAAAGCTGTCGCGTCCCAGCCATGAGACGGCGAAGAATTTCTGAATGCCGTTGAGCATACGCAGCGGCGGGTTCTCTTCCCCTTTTTCACGCCCCGGACGACGGCCAAACATCACCGACACCGGCACCATCTGCACGTCCAGATCGGGGTTGCTGCGGTGCAGATCGAGGTAATCATGGAACAGCTTAATGGACTCTTCTTTCGGCGTGTAATAGGTGAACACGCGCGGTCCGCCATGGATGAACACGTAGCGCGGCAGCAGCGTACCGTCGACTTCCAGCGGTTCAAGCGGGTCAGGTAAATCGTGCGCCAGACATTGAGCGCGAAGCGTTAGCAGGTCTGCCTTCGAGTTATAAGGCAAAACGTACATAATAGGGCGCGACGTATCGAGCCCTAATTCCAGCGCAGGTTCTGCTGGGATAGACTTACTTTTTACCAGTACGCTTAATGGTAAATTAAGTAATTTGTAGTAAATTCGTGGCCAGCCGGACATAAACGATGTAAAGCCTCTGGTTAATAATGCAATTGCGGCGCAAGGATAACAGAAAGCGCGCAAAATTTCTGTTGTTACCCGTCATACTTCAGGTCGCAGCAAAACGCGCTGCGGCTTTAGTTACTGACGCTATTTATCATAAAAGGTTCTTTTAATGGCCAATAATACCACTGGGTTAACTCGAATCATTAAAGCTGCCGGTTATTCATGGAAAGGTTTCCGCGCCGCATGGGTTAATGAAGCCGCTTTCCGCCAGGAAGCGGTTGCCGAAATCGTTGCCGTTGTCATCGCCTGCTTCCTTGATGTTGATGCTATCACCCGCGTACTGCTCATCGGATCTGTCCTTCTGGTGATGATAGTGGAAATTCTGAATAGCGCTATTGAGGCCGTTGTTGACCGAATCGGGTCGGAATTCCATGAACTGTCTGGCCGGGCGAAAGACATGGGTTCCGCTGCCGTACTGCTGTCGATTATCACGGCGGCGATCACTTGGGTCACGCTACTTTGGTCGCATTTCCGATGAGCCTCGAGGAATAATTAAGTCCCTGGTTTTTTGTGCAGTTTTTGGTTCCAAAATCGCCTTTGACTGTATATACTCACAGCATAACTGTATATACACCCAGGGGGCGGTATGAAAGCGTTAACGACCAGGCAGCAAGAGGTGTTTGATCTCATTCGGGATCATATCGGCCAGACGGGTATGCCACCCACGCGTGCAGAAATTGCGCAGCGTCTGGGCTTCCGTTCTCCTAATGCTGCCGAAGAGCACCTTAAGGCGCTTGCGCGTAAGGGCGTGATTGAGATTGTTTCCGGCGCCTCACGCGGCATCCGTCTGCTGGTGGAAGAAGAGAGCGGTATTCCGCTGGTGGGTCGCGTAGCCGCAGGTGAACCTCTGCTGGCGCAGCAGCACATCGAAGGGCACTATCAGGTTGACCCAGGCATGTTCAAGCCGAGCGCCGATTTCCTGCTGCGCGTTAGCGGAATGTCCATGAAAGATATCGGTATTCTGGATGGCGATCTGCTGGCGGTACACAAAACCCAGGACGTGCGTAACGGGCAAGTCGTGGTGGCGCGCATTGATGATGAAGTGACGGTTAAGCGCCTGAAAAAACAAGGCAATACCGTGCAGCTTCTGCCTGAAAACAATGAATTCTCCCCGATTGTGGTGGATCTCCGCGAGCAGAGCTTCTCTATTGAAGGGCTGGCGGTCGGCGTTATCCGCAACGGTGAATGGCTGTAATCTCTTCCTGACAGGCTGTAGTTCCTCTACAGCCTGGCCTGTTTTCTGATTCCGGTAATTTCCATGGCATTGCTAACTTCTGCCGATAAGGCGTTGTGGCGTCTTGCGCTACCGATGATTTTTTCCAATATTACCGTTCCTCTGCTGGGGCTGGTGGATACGGCAGTTATCGGGCATCTCGATTCGCCGATTTATCTCGGCGGCGTCGCGATCGGCGCAACGGCGACCAGCTTCCTCTTTATGCTGCTACTTTTTCTGCGCATGAGTACGACAGGCCTGACGGCCCAGGCGTATGGTGCAAAAGATCCCCTGCGTCTGGCGCGTGCGCTGGTTCAGCCGCTCATTCTGGCGTTCGGTGCTGGCGCGTTAATCGTTCTGTTGCGTACGCCACTGATTGATCTTGCGCTCCATATTGTAGGCGGCAGCGATGCCGTACTGGAACAAGCCCGGCGGTTCCTCGAAATTCGCTGGCTCAGCGCGCCCGCTTCACTGGCAAACCTGGTCCTTCTGGGCTGGCTGCTGGGCGTGCAGTACGCCCGCGCGCCAGTGATCCTGCTGGTGGTGGGCAACCTGCTTAACATTGTGCTCGATCTCTGGCTGGTGATGGGACTGCACATGAACGTCCGGGGCGCGGCGCTGGCTACGGCAATTGCCGAGTACGGGACGCTGCTGATCGGTTTGGGGATGGTCTGGCGCGTGCTGGCGATGCGCGGTATCACCCTGGATCTGCTGAAATCGGCCTGGCGCGGCAATATGCGTAAGCTGCTGGCGCTTAATCGCGACATCATGCTCCGTTCGCTCCTGCTGCAACTCTGCTTCGGCGCATTAACCGTTTTTGGTGCCCGTCTTGGGCCTGAGATCGTCGCCGTCAACGCAGTGCTCATGACGTTACTGACCTTTACCGCTTACGCGCTGGATGGTTTTGCTTACGCCGTCGAGGCGCATTCAGGGCAGGCTTATGGCGCGCGTGAAAGCGGCCAGTTACGCGAAGTCTGGCGTGCTGCCTGTCGTCAGGCGGGTCTGGTGGCGCTGGTCTTTGCTCTGGTTTACGCCTGTTTTGGTGGGCATATTGTCGCGCTTCTCACCTCGTTGCCCGCGCTACGTGAGCTGGCCGATCGCTACATCCTCTGGCAGGTAGTATTACCGGTGGTGGGCGTGTGGTGCTATTTGCTGGACGGCATGTTTATTGGTGCGACGCGAGGGGCGGAGATGCGCAACAGCATGGCCGTCGCTGCGGCGGGGTTCGGCCTGACGCTGCTGACCTTGCCGTATCTCGGCAATCATGGTCTGTGGCTCGCGCTGGCGGTGTTTCTCTCACTGCGTGGCCTTTCGCTGGCCGTTATCTGGCGTCGTCACTGGCGAAACAATACCTGGTTTCCAGCCCCGCACGATATATCGTAACGGTTAAAGATTCCGAATATAAAAATAAATGCCGAATCCTTAACTACAATAATAATCACGTCCAGCAGAATAGAACGAAGCGGACGACACTCATAGACGCTTAACACGAGGACACGATTATGAATAAAGACGAAATCGGCGGCAACTGGAAGCAATTCAAAGGTAAAGCGAAAGAACAGTGGGGTAAGCTGACAGATGACGATATGACCGTCATTGAAGGTAAGCGCGATCAGCTGGTAGGTAAAATCCAGGAGCGCTACGGTTATGAAAAAGATCAGGCGGAAAACGAAGTCAAAGACTGGGAAACCCGTAACGACTACCGCTGGTAACCGGCACTATCCCCAAGGGCGGCTCTGAGCCGCCGTTTTCTTTGGCCTTAACGCGGCTTTTTCTTCACCAGGATAGAGTGATCGTGCTGACAGGCATCCTGATGACGGCATGACTCCACCTCCACGCAGGCAGAACATAAGCCGTGGGCTTCGATCACGTTATGGCGCAGCGCAAAGCCCATTCTGGCTGCCAGCGTATGCATAATATCTTCCACACCTTCCGCACACTCTTCCTTCACCACGCCACAGCGATCGCAGATAAACATGGCGGACGTGTGAGTAGGCTGGTCAAAAAGATGGCACAGCACATAGCTGTTTGTTGATTCCACTTTATGCACAAACCCTTGCTCCAGCAGAAAATCCAGCGCCCGATAGACGGTCGGCGGTTTTGCCTGCGGCTCGCTTTCACGCAGCAGGTCGAGCAGATCGTAAGCGCTGATGGCACCCTGTTGCAGGCTCATCAGACGCAGTACCTCAAGGCGCTGCGGGGTCAGGCGCACATTGCGTTGCGCACAGAGCTTTTCAGCTTGCGCTAACAGCTCTTTTGTGGACTTGTCCATCGGGCACCTCGGATGTGGTAAGGGGTGAAAACCCTCACTTTATCATGTTCTGCTAAAAACACCGAGATCCGCCGGGCTGTGCTATACCTGACGCATCGCAAATCGGGAGATCGCATGATGAAAAGACCTGATTGTATTCGGCACTGGCGGGACGTGGAAGGCGCCGATGACGCAACGTATCCGGACAGCAATGAACGGTTTTCTATTGGCGCGCCGCTGGCCCGCAAGCTGGGTCTCGGCCGCATTGGTATTCACCATGAACGGCTGCCGCCCGGACGCCGTACTTCTTATCCGCATGCGGAAAGCGACGAAGAGGAGTTTGTTTACGTTCTGGAGGGTTACCCTGAGGCCTGGATCAATGGTTATCTGTGGAAGCTTGAACCCGGAGACAGCGTGGGATTTCCTGCCGGCACGGGGGTATGCCATACCTTTATCAACAACACCGATGAAGAGGTGCGCTTACTGGTGGTGGGTGAGGCTAATAAAAAACATAACCGCATCTACTATCCCCTCAATCCGGTGTATGCCGTGACGCGCGAAGACCACTGGGTAGACCATCCGCCTCAGTTTTTTGGCCCGCACGATGGAAAACCTGGGCGAAAATAATTTCCTCTTCTATAAATATTGATGGTCGTCACACATTAGAACAGGCCGGGATGGAATTTAACTTAGGGAAATAGCGGGTCTTTTTGTACTTATTCACAGCAATAGTTCGTTCCTGTTTGGGTGATAACAGACAGGGTTAACTAATAACAAACTATTTACGAGCACACTGTGAAAAAACATTTTAAATTTTCGATGGTTAGCATTGCTGTCTCCTTTTTTATGGCAAATCAGGCGGGAGCAGCCATTACCTGGACGGAAGCGCGTAGCGACGCAATGGGCGGAACGGGTGTCGCGGCAGGGAGCTATGGCAGCGGGGCGTTAATCAACCCCGCGTTACTGGCAAAATCTAAGCCCGAGGATGATGTGACGGTCATTTTGCCGTCCGTTGGCGTGCAGGTGACCGATGAAGACAATCTTCAGGACGAGATTGATACCATTAACGATAAAATCAATCATTACAAGGACGTGGTTGATAGTCTGACCCCCATTGATATCATCACGGATCCATTAGGTTCGATCAATCAGTTCCAGGGCGCAGCGAAAGATCTCGCTGATGAGCTGGACTACCTGAAAGGCAAAACCGCACACGCCACCGCAGGGGCGGGGATTGCCGTCAGTATCCCTAACGATGTCCTTTCCGTGGCCTTTATGGCAAAAGGCTATGCACATGGCCGCGTCAGCTCTTCAATCGATCAGCAGGACATTGATTATCTGCGCGGCATACAACGAAGCGATGCGGTGGCTGCCGGTGTGGCGCTGGATGCCGCGCTAAACGGTTCCGATCAGATCACCAAAAACCTTAACTCTACGGCGTCTGGCCGGGCGGCGATTGTGTCCGACTACGGTATTGCGGTAGCCCGTCAGTTCGATCTTGGCGGCGTTCCGGTTTCCGTTGGCGTCACGCCGAAGCTGCAAAAAACCTGGCTCTATAACTACACTACCTCAATCTACGATTACGACAGTAATAAGTGGAACGACAGCCGCTACCGTACCGACGACACTGGCTTCAACGTCGATGCCGGTATTGCTGCTGATTTCGGTGAAAACTGGACGGTCGGCGTGAGCGGGCAAAACCTGATGTCGCGCGATATCGATACCAAAGATATCCGAATTCGCAACGGGCGCACAGGAGAGGTGGTGAGTTATAAAGACACCTATCAGATCCGTCCGCTGGTCACTGCCGGGGCCGCCTGGCACAACGATCTGGTCACGCTGACCGCAGATGGCGATCTGACCGAAACCAAGGGCTTTAAAAGCGAAGACACCTCCCAGTACGTTGGCGTCGGTGCTGAAGTCACGCCACTGAGCTGGCTGGCAGTACGCGCCGGTTATCGTGCGGATATGAAAGGGAACGACAGCAACGTCTTTACCGGCGGTGTCGGTTTCGCGCCGTTCAACTCCGTCCACGTTGACCTGATGGGGCTTTATGGCGAAGACGAGACCTGGGGTGCAGGGGCACAGTTGAGCATGACGTTCTAAAGTGCACCGGAGGCGCTGCGCCTCCGGCTTTTCTTTGTGCTATAGTAGCGCCCCTTTTCCACCAGATGCTTAAAAGTTCGCCATGTCGTCAGAATTTCAGACCGCTTTCCCTGCACATCGTTTCTCCATTGCGCCAATGCTCGACTGGACGGACAGACATTGCCGCTATTTCCTGCGTCAGCTCTCCCGCCATACGCTGCTATACACCGAAATGGTCACTACCGGCGCAATTATTCACGGCAAAGGCGACTATCTGGCGTACAGCGAAGAGGAGCATCCGGTTGCGCTGCAACTCGGTGGCAGCGATCCGGCTGCGCTGGCGCAGTGCGCGAAGCTGGCCGAAGAACGCGGCTATGACGAGATTAACCTCAACGTCGGTTGTCCGTCCGACCGTGTGCAAAACGGCATGTTCGGCGCGTGTCTGATGGGAAATGCGCACCTGGTGGCGGACTGCATCAAAGCGATGCGCGACGTCGTCTCTATCCCGGTCACGGTCAAAACCCGTATCGGCATAGACGACCAGGACAGCTATGAGTTTCTGTGTGATTTCATCAACACGGTATCAGGGAAGGGTGAATGCGAGATGTTTATCATCCACGCCCGTAAAGCCTGGCTCTCAGGCCTCAGCCCGAAAGAAAACCGCGAGATCCCGCCGCTGGACTACCCGCGCGTGTACCAGCTGAAACGCGACTTCCCACACCTGACCATGTCGATCAATGGCGGTATTAAGTCGCTGGACGAGGCCAAAGCGCACCTCGAACATATGGATGGCGTGATGGTCGGACGCGAGGCGTATCAGAATCCGGGCATTCTGGCGACGGTTGACCGGGAAATCTTTGGCGTTGAGGGTGCTGACACCGATCCCGTGGCCGTAGTGCGCGCCATGTATCCGTACATTGAGCGCGAGCTGAGTCATGGTACGTATCTGGGCCACATTACCCGCCATATGCTTGGCCTGTTCCAGGGCATTCCTGGTGCGCGTCAGTGGCGTCGTTATCTCAGCGAGAACGCGCATAAAGCCGGTGCGGATATTGAGGTACTGGAACACGCGCTGCGTCTGGTTGCGGATAAACGTTAAATTTCGCTAAAAGATGGTCAAATACGCCACGCCCTGCAACACATTGCGGGGCGTTTTGCTTTCAGAACAACAACTTATTTTTGGCATGATTCTTGTAATGATCGCAGCATCATTCGGGAACTCGTGGGAGAGCATCATGCTGGAACTACTTTTTGTGATTGGCTTCTTTATCATGCTGATGGTCACGGGCGTATCGCTGCTCGGTATCCTGGCCGCGCTCGTCGTGGCCACGGTGGTGATGTTTGTCGGCGGTTTATTTGCCCTGACGATTAAACTCTTGCCGTGGTTACTTCTGGCGATTGCGGTGGTATGGGCCATACGGGCGATTAAATCACCAAAACTGCCGACTTATCAGCGTAATAACCGCTTCCGTTACTAAGGTATTGAGGGGTACGTCACATACCTGCAACTTTTCCGGCAGCAATCTTTAGAACAGAATAGGATTTACTTATCGAATCTGTCACTATGGCTGCCGCTAAAGAATTCATCGAGCTGTACCCTACATACAGCCGAACTAAAAAAAAGAAAGGGCTTCCCATGGGAAGCCCAATTTCTTTTTATGGCTCAGGGAATTAACAGACTTGAGCCCTGGGTTGCCCGGCTCTCCAGCACCTCATGCGCACGTTGCGCATCGGTCAGCGGATATTTCTGCGCTTCTGCTACATCCACTTTGATCACCCCGCTGGCGATCAGCGAGAACAGCTCGTTGCTGGCTTCCTCAAGTTCTTCCCGATTAGTGATGTAACCTTGCAGGGAAGGGCGGGTGACATACAGCGACCCTTTCTGATTCAGAATGCCCAGGTTCACGCCGGTGACAGCCCCGGAGGCGTTACCGAAGCTCACCATCAGCCCGCGACGTTGCAGGCAGTCCAGCGAAGATTCCCAGGTGTCTTTCCCCACCGAGTCATACACCACGCGTACCTTTTTGCCGCCAGTGATCTCTTTCAGCCGCTCAACGATGCTCTCTTCCCGGTAGTTGATCACCTGCCATGCGCCCGCGTCCAGCGCGCGCTGCGCTTTTTGCGCGCTGCCTGTGGTGCCGATCAGCTTCGCCCCCAGGGCTTTCGCCCACTGGCAGGCAATCAGCCCTACGCCACCTGCGGCTGCGTGAAACAGGAATTGCTCGTCAGGCTTAATTTCGTAGGTTTTGCGCAGCAGATAATAGACCGTCAGCCCTTTCAGGAATGAGGCGGCAGCCTGCTCGAAGCCGATCGCATTTGGCAAAAGCGCCGCTTTCTCGGCCGGAACGTTATGGATGGAGCTGTAAGCGCCCAGCGCCGACTGCGCGTACACCACGCGATCGCCTTCCTTAATGTGCTTAACCGCGCTGCCCACTTTGCTGACGATACCGGCCGCCTCGGTGCCCAGTCCGCTCGGCATCGACGGAGGCGGATAGAGACCGCCGCGAATATAGGTATCGATGTAGTTAATGCCGATCGCTTTGTTTTCAACCTGGATTTCGTTCTCGCCAGGTGCCGTGGGGGTAAACTCCACGGCTTGCAGTACGTCTGGCCCGCCATGTTTCTGGAACTCAATGCGTGTTGCCATGCTCCCTCCGTTAGAAAATTATGGTAATCTTTCGACCCACTCTTTATCTCGGTAACTCCATTCACTATGGCAGGAAACAAACCCTTCAACAAACAGACTGAACCCCGTGAACGTGATTATCAGGTCGCCGGGTTAAAAGTCCCGCCGCACTCGATTGAAGCGGAACAGTCGGTGTTGGGCGGTTTAATGCTGGATAACGAACGCTGGGACGACGTCGCCGAGCGCGTTGTTGCGGAAGACTTCTATACCCGCCCGCACCGCCACATCTTTACTGAAATGGCGCGTTTGCAGGAGTCGGGCAGCCCGATCGACCTGATTACACTCGCAGAATCGCTGGAGCGTCTGGGACAGCTCGACAGTGTCGGCGGGTTTGCCTATCTGGCAGAACTGTCAAAAAACACGCCAAGTGCCGCGAACATCAGCGCTTACGCTGATATCGTCCGTGAACGTGCCGTTGTCCGCGAGATGATCTCGGTGGCGAATGAGATCGCCGAGGCCGGTTTCGATCCCCAGGGGCGCACCAGCGAAGATCTACTTGATCTTGCCGAGTCCCGCGTCTTTAAAATCGCCGAAAGCCGTGCGAACAAAGACGAAGGCCCGAAAAACATCGCCGATGTGCTCGACGCCACCGTTGCGCGTATTGAGCAGCTTTTCCAGCAGCCGCACGATGGCGTGACGGGGGTGAACACCGGTTATGACGATCTCAACAAGAAAACGGCAGGTCTTCAGCCATCGGATTTGATTATCGTCGCGGCGCGTCCGTCGATGGGTAAAACGACATTTGCGATGAACCTCGTCGAAAACGCGGCGATGTTGCAGGATAAACCGGTTCTTATCTTCAGTCTTGAGATGCCCTCAGAACAGATCATGATGCGTTCTCTGGCATCCCTGTCGCGCGTGGATCAGACCCGCATCCGTACCGGTCAGCTCGACGATGAGGACTGGGCGCGGATCTCCGGCACCATGGGGATTTTGCTGGAAAAACGGAACATCTATATTGATGACTCCTCCGGCCTGACGCCGACGGAAGTGCGCTCCCGCGCGCGCCGTATCGCCCGTGAACACGGTGGCATCGGCCTTATCATGATTGACTACCTCCAGCTGATGCGTGTTCCGTCGCTTTCCGACAACCGTACGCTGGAGATTGCCGAAATTTCCCGCTCGCTCAAAGCGTTAGCCAAAGAGCTGCACGTGCCGGTGGTGGCGCTGTCGCAGCTAAACCGTTCTCTGGAACAACGTGCAGACAAGCGCCCGGTCAACTCCGACCTGCGTGAATCCGGCTCCATCGAGCAGGATGCCGACTTAATCATGTTCATCTACCGTGATGAGGTTTATCACGAGAACAGCGATCTGAAAGGGATCGCCGAAATTATTATTGGTAAGCAACGTAACGGCCCCATCGGTACGGTACGTCTGACCTTTAACGGCCAGTGGTCGCGTTTCGACAACTATGCCGGTCCTCAATATGATGATGAGTAATTTCTAAGGAATTCAAATGCAAGCGGCAACTGTTGTGATTAACCGCCGCGCTCTGCGACACAACCTGCAACGTCTGCGAGAACTGGCGCCCGCCAGTAAGCTCGTTGCAGTCGTGAAAGCGAACGCTTACGGACACGGTCTTCTTGAGACCGCGCGAACGCTCCCCGATGCCGACGCTTTTGGCGTCGCCCGTCTCGAAGAAGCTCTCCGCCTGCGCGCAGGTGGAATTACGCAACCGATTCTGCTCCTCGAAGGCTTTTTTGAAGCCTCGGACCTGCCGACCATTGCCGATCAGCACCTGCACACGGCGGTGCATAACGAAGAACAGCTGGCCGCACTGGAAACGGCCGAACTGAGCGAGCCGGTCACCGTGTGGATGAAGCTCGACACGGGCATGCACCGCCTGGGCGTGCGCCCGGAGAATGCCGAAGCGTTTTATCAGCGGCTGTGCCAGTGCAAGAACGTGCGTCAACCGGTGAATATCGTCAGCCACTTTGCCCGCGCCGATGAGCCTGAATGCGGCGCAACGGAACAGCAGCTTGATATCTTCACCACCTTCTGCGAAGGCAAACCGGGGATGCGCTCCATTGCGGCGTCCGGCGGCCTTCTGCTGTGGCCGCAGTCGCACTTCGACTGGGCGCGTCCGGGGATTATACTGTATGGCGTTTCCCCGCTTGAGAACAAACCCTGGGGACCGGACTTCGGCTTTAAGCCGGTGATGTCGCTGGTTTCAAAGCTGATTGCCGTGCGTGAGCACAAAGCAGGGGAGCCGGTAGGTTACGGCGGCACCTGGACGAGTGAGCGCGACACGCGGCTTGGCGTGGTAGCGATGGGCTACGGCGACGGCTATCCGCGCGCCGCGCCAACGGGTACGCCGGTACTGGTCAATGGTCGCGAAGTGAAGATTGTCGGCCGTGTGGCGATGGACATGATTTGTGTCGATCTGGGACCCGACGCGCAGGATAAAGCGGGGGACGATGCGGTGATGTGGGGCGAAGGCCTGCCGGTAGAGCGTATTGCTGAAATAACAAAAGTGAGTGCTTACGAACTTATCACGCGCCTTACTTCAAGGGTCGCAATGAAATACGTCGACTAAGCATGAGCGGGATGCGATGCATCCCGCTTCTGTTAACATCCCCTCGATCTTCTTCCGCTTCCGGTTTATTGTTGAATGCCCTGCCTCATAACAATCCGGAGAACATCGCGTGTTTCAGAAAGTAGACGCCTACGCCGGCGACCCTATCCTCTCCTTGATGGAGCGTTTCAAAGAAGATCCTCGCAGCGACAAAGTGAACCTCAGCATCGGTCTTTATTACAACGAGGACGGCATCATTCCTCAACTGAAAGCCGTTGCCGAAGCCGAAGCGCGTCTTAACGCAACCCCGCACGGGGCTTCGCTTTATCTGCCGATGGAAGGGTTAAATACCTACCGTAATACCATTGCGCCGCTGCTGTTTGGTGCGGATCACGCGGTGCTCGCGCAAAAGCGCGTGGCGACTATCCAGACGCTGGGTGGCTCGGGTGCGCTGAAGGTAGGCGCAGATTTCCTGAAAAAGTACTTCCCGGATTCCGGCGTGTGGGTCAGCGACCCGACGTGGGAAAACCACGTGGCCATCTTTGAAGGCGCGGGCTTTAAGGTTGCGACCTATCCATGGTTCGACAGCGAAACCAACGGCGTACGCGTTGATGCGCTGCTGGAAAAACTGAACACCCTGCCGGAGCGCAGTATCGTATTGCTGCATCCGTGCTGCCATAACCCGACCGGTGCGGACCTCACCAATGCCCAGTGGGATGCGGTGATCGAGGTACTGAAGGCGCGTAACCTGATCCCGTTCCTCGACATCGCCTATCAGGGCTTTGGGGCGGGCATGGAGGAGGACGCCTACGCCATTCGCGCGATTGCCAGCGCGGGTCTGCCTGCGCTGGTCAGCAACTCTTTCTCAAAAATCTTCTCCCTCTACGGCGAGCGCGTCGGCGGTCTGTCCGTGGTGTGTGAAGACGCCGAAGCCGCGGGACGCGTACTCGGTCAGTTGAAAGCGACGGTCCGCCGTATTTACTCCAGCCCGCCGAACTTTGGTGCGCAGGTGGTCGCGACCGTACTGGGCGATGATCAGCTGAAAGCCACCTGGCTTGCGGAAGTGGAAGGCATGCGTAAGCGCATCCTGTCGATGCGTCAGGAGCTGGTTAACGTTCTGAAAGAGGCCGTGCCTGGACATAACTTTGATTATCTTCTCAAGCAGCGCGGGATGTTCAGCTATACCGGACTGAGCGCAGCGCAGGTCGATCGCCTGCGCGAAGAGTTCGGTGTCTACCTGATCGCCAGCGGCCGTATGTGTGTGGCGGGGCTGAATGCTGGCAACGTCCAGCGCGTGGCGCAGGCGTTTGCATCCGTAATGTAAGTATTCACTTACTTGCATGCTATATGTAGGCCGGGTAAGGCGCAGCCGCCACCCGGCTTTTTTGTTCGCGCCGGTGCCAGTCATTGCCCGGCGGTGCTTCGCTTACCGGGTCTACACGTTTCTTCTGCGCTTTGTGATCGTCTTCTTTTTATTCAGCTTCATAAGTAAAAACTCCTTTTCTTCCCCTCCCGCTGGGGTTATGGTCGGATAGTTTTTGACCATCCGCTCAAAATAAAAAGATAACAAACTGAATATTCAGGGGAAAACATGCGCAAGATCACACTGGCGCTCAGCGCCGCCTGCTTATTGTTCTCGCTTAATAGTACCGTTGTTGCGCGGGCTTCTGCACCCACGCCGCTTTATACCGGCACCACCGCCGCCATTCTTGCCGAACAGGCCCCCATTCACTGGGTTTCAGTGGCACAAATCGAAAACAGCCTGACGGGTCGCCCGCCGATGGCCGTGGGCTTCGATATTGACGATACCGTTCTCTTCTCCAGTCCCGGTTTCTGGCGCGGCAAAAAAACGTACTCCCCTGAGAGCGAAGCCTATCTGAAAAACCCGGAATTCTGGGAAAAGATGAACAACGGCTGGGATGAGTTCAGTATCCCGAAAGAGGTTGCCCGCGCGCTGATCGCCATGCACGTAAAGCGCGGCGACAGCATTTACTTCGTGACCGGACGTAGCCAGACCAAAACCGAAACCGTCTCGAAAACGCTACAGGATGATTTTCTGATCCCGGCGGCCAGCATGAATCCGGTCATTTTTGCCGGGGACCAGGAAGGGCAAAACACCAAAACCCAGTGGCTGGAAAAGAAAAATATCAAGGTGTTCTACGGTGATTCAGATAACGACATCACCGCGGCGCACGATGTGGGAGCCAGAGGCATCCGGGTGTTACGCGCCTCGAACTCCACCTACCGGCCGCTGCCAATGGCCGGAAAATTTGGTGAAGAGGTGATCGTTAACTCCGAATACTGATGCATTAACGGCGGGGTGAATGCTTTTTTAAGCAAATCTCGCCGCGCGGGTTTTACCTTTCGCTTTCTTGCTGCACACTTAGAAAGATTCATCTTTCAACACGGAGCAGCACATGTGGTATCAACAGACCCTGACCTTAAGCGCAAAACCACGCGGATTTCACCTGGTGACGGACGAAGTCATCGGGCAAATCCGCGACCTGTCGCGCGTCAAAACGGGTTTGCTGCATCTGCTGCTTCAGCACACGTCTGCTTCTCTCACGCTCAATGAAAATTGCGATCCCACCGTCCGGTCTGACATGGAGCGGCATTTTCTGAAAACCGTCCCGGATAACGCCCCGTATGACCATGATTACGAGGGGGCGGATGATATGCCTTCGCACATCAAATCCTCTTTGCTGGGGGTCTCGTTGATGCTGCCGGTCCACAACGGACGGCTGCTGCTGGGAACGTGGCAGGGGATCTGGCTGGGAGAACATCGCATTCACGGTGGTTCGCGTAAAATTATCGCAACGCTACAAGGGGAATAAAGATGACAATTTCGGAGATACTTCAGTACTGCATGAGCAAGCCGGGCGCAGAACAGAGCGTTCACAGCGACTGGAAAGCCACGCAGATCAAAGTGGGTGATGTGTTGTTCGCGATGGTAAAAGAGGTTGAGGGACGTCCTGCGGCATCGCTGAAAACCAGTCCTGAACTGGCCGACTTACTGCGCCAGCAGCACGATGATGTCAGGCCAAGCAAGCATCTGAATAAAGCACACTGGAGTACGGTGTTTCTCGACGGCTCGCTGCCAGATTCGCAAATTTACTACCTGGTAGATGCGTCGTATCAACAGGCGGTAGAACTGCTGCCGGAAACGATCCGACAGCAGCTCTCCGTGTAACGATTACAGCAACGGTTTAAGGAAGCGCGCGGTGTGCGAGGCTTCGCACTCTGCAACGGTCTCTGGCGTACCGGAGACGAGGATTTCACCGCCGCCGCTGCCGCCTTCCGGGCCGAGATCGACAATCCAGTCCGCGGTTTTAATCACGTCCAGGTTGTGCTCAATCACCACGATGGTGTTGCCCTGATCGCGCAGCTGGTGCAGCACGTCCAGCAGCTGCTGGATATCCGCAAAGTGCAGGCCGGTGGTCGGCTCGTCCAGAATGTACAGCGTCTGACCGGTACCGCGTTTGGACAGCTCACGCGCCAGCTTCACGCGCTGCGCTTCACCGCCGGACAGCGTTGTCGCTGACTGCCCCAGACGAATATAGGTCAGACCCACATCCATCAGGGTTTGCAGCTTACGCGCCAGCGCAGGGACGGCGTCAAAGAACTCGCGCGCCTCTTCGATGGTCATATCCAGCACTTCGTGGATGGTCTTGCCTTTGTACTTAATCTCCAGCGTTTCGCGGTTATAGCGCTTGCCTTTACACTGGTCGCACGGCACGTAGATATCCGGCAGGAAGTGCATCTCAACCTTGATTACGCCGTCGCCCTGGCACGCTTCACAGCGGCCGCCGCGCACGTTAAAGCTGAAACGTCCTGGCGTGTAGCCGCGCGAACGCGCTTCCGGTACACCCGCGAAGAGTTCACGGACGGGCGTAAAGACGCCAGTATAGGTCGCCGGGTTGGAACGTGGGGTGCGGCCAATCGGGCTCTGATCGATATCGATAACCTTGTCGAAATGCTCCAGCCCCTGAATGTCGCGGTACGGTGCAGGCTCGGCCAGCGTCGCGCCGTTCAGCGCCGTCTGCGCAATCGGGAACAGCGTATCGTTGATCAGCGTCGATTTACCGGAACCGGACACGCCGGTGATGCAGGTAAACAGCCCGACAGGCAGCGTCAGGGTCACGTCTTTCAGGTTGTTGCCGCGCGCCCCGGTTAGCTTCAGCACTTTTTCCGGGTTCGCCGCCACGCGCTGTTTTGGCACTTCAATTTTGCGCTTGCCGCTCATGTACTGGCCGGTCAGCGACTCGGGCACCGCCATAATGTCTTTCAGCGTCCCTTCTGCCACCACCTGTCCGCCGTGCACGCCAGCGCCCGGGCCGATGTCGATCACGTGGTCTGCGGCGCGAATGGCGTCTTCGTCGTGCTCAACCACAATCACCGTGTTGCCAAGGTTACGCAGGTGAACCAGCGTGCCGAGCAGGCGTTCGTTGTCGCGCTGGTGCAGGCCGATAGACGGCTCATCCAGCACGTACATCACGCCGACTAAGCCCGCGCCAATCTGGCTCGCCAGGCGGATACGCTGGGCTTCACCGCCGGAGAGCGTTTCAGCCGATCGGGAAAGCGTCAGGTAGTTCAGGCCGACGTTCACGAGGAACTTGAGGCGATCGCCGATCTCTTTCAGCACTTTTTCGGCGATTTTCGCGCGCTGGCCGGAGAGCTTCAGGTTGTTGAAGAAGTCCATCGCGTGGCCGATGCTCATGTCTGAGATGGTCGGCAGCGCCGTGTTTTCGACAAACACGTGACGCGCTTCGCGACGCAGACGTGTACCCTCGCAGGTGGCGCAGGAGCGGTTGCTGATGAACTTCGCCAGCTCCTCGCGCACCGCGCTGGATTCGGTCTCTTTGTAGCGGCGCTCCATGTTGTGCAGCACCCCTTCGAACGGGTGGCGACGCACGGAAGTGTCACCGCGATCGTTCATGTACTTGAACTCGATGTTCTCTTTGCCGGAACCGAACAGGATCACTTTATGTACGTTCGCGCTCAGGCTGGCCCACGGGGCTTCAACGTCGAACTTATAGTGCTCTGCCAGCGATTTCAGCATCTGGAAGTAGTAAAAATTACGCTTATCCCAGCCGCGAATGGCGCCACCCGCCAGCGACAGCTCCGGGTTCTGGATCACGCGGTCCGGGTCGAAATATTGCTGAACGCCGAGGCCGTCACAGGTCGGGCACGCGCCCGCTGGGTTGTTGAACGAGAACAGGCGCGGTTCCAGCTCGCGCATGCTGTAGCCGCAAATCGGGCAGGCGAAGTTGGCGGAGAAGAGCAGCTCTTCCGCTTTCGCATCGTCCATGTCTGACACCACCGCCGTGCCGCCCGACAGTTCCAGCGCCGTTTCAAAGGATTCCGCCAGACGCGTCGCCAGATCTTCACGTACCTTAAAGCGGTCAATCACCACTTCGATGGTGTGTTTCTTTTGCAGCTCCAGCTTTGGCGGATCGGACAGGTCACACACTTCGCCATCGATACGGGCGCGGATATAGCCTTGGCTTGCCAGGTTTTCCAGCGTTTTGGTGTGTTCACCCTTACGCTCTTTAATGATTGGCGCCAGCAGCATCAGGCGTTTGCCTTCCGGCTGAGACAGCACGTTATCCACCATCTGGCTGACGGTCTGGGCCGCCAGCGGAACGTCATGATCCGGACAACGCGGCTCGCCCACGCGCGCATACAGCAGACGCAGGTAGTCATGGATTTCGGTAATGGTACCGACCGTAGAACGCGGGTTATGCGATGTGGATTTCTGCTCAATGGAGATAGCAGGAGACAACCCTTCAATGTGGTCGACATCCGGTTTTTCCATCAGCGACAGGAACTGACGCGCGTACGCCGAGAGCGATTCAACGTAACGACGCTGTCCTTCGGCATACAAAGTGTCGAAAGCCAGTGAGGATTTGCCAGACCCCGAAAGCCCGGTCACGACGATGAGTTTGTCGCGAGGGATTATGAGGTTGATATTCTTGAGATTGTGGGTGCGGGCGCCCCGAACTTCGATCTTATCCATTCACCTTTCCCGGTTGGAACACGGATTGCCTGATTTGTTTGAAGGACAAACGGCTGTCAGAAACGGCTAATTATGACACAAAATGACCTGTTTGAATATACAGTATTGGAATGCATTTTCTGATTCACTGTGTAACAATGTCGAGTCCGCGAGAGAACTCTGGAACATGCTACGCAACTATCAAAGTGTCGCATGGAAATGGTACACTCGCGCGTTTACACTATTAAGAAACGTATTCAGGAGACACGAACATGGCCAGCAGAGGCGTAAACAAGGTGATTCTCGTCGGTAATCTGGGCCAGGACCCGGAAGTACGCTACATGCCGAGTGGTGGCGCAGTTGCCAACATTACGCTGGCTACTTCCGAATCCTGGCGTGATAAAGCGACCGGTGAAATGAAAGAGCAGACCGAATGGCACCGCGTTGTGCTGTTTGGCAAACTGGCTGAAGTGGCCGGTGAGTATCTGCGTAAGGGTTCTCAGGTCTATATCGAAGGCCAGCTGCGTACCCGCAAATGGACCGATCAATCCGGTCAGGAAAAATACACCACGGAAGTGGTGGTCAACGTAGGCGGCACCATGCAGATGCTGGGTGGTCGTCAGGGCGGTGGCGCACCGGCAGGTGGCGGCCAGCAGCAGGGCGGTTGGGGTCAGCCTCAACAGCCTCAGGGCGGCAATCAGTTCAGCGGCGGCGCGCAGTCTCGTCCTCAGCAGCAGTCTGCTCCGGCACCGTCTAACGAACCGCCAATGGACTTCGACGACGATATCCCGTTCTGATATCCAGACGCGTGAAACACAAAAAACCCAGACAATGTCTGGGTTTTTTATAACAGGCTATCAGGTAATCACCATCGGCCAGTCTGGCGGAGTGTGGCTCATGGCTTCAACCATCACCACTTTAATGTTTTCCCAGACGGCGGCCATATCCACCAGCGTAATGCCGAGCAAACCTGTCGCGAACCAGCATGCGGCACCCAACCCTAACAGGGTGCTAATCACAGCAAGACCTGCGTAGTCGGACTTTCGGAACTGAATGTTTAACGTGCTGGCCAGGAACATCAAAACCGCGCTCAACAACGGCCAGCGCAGGAGCACCATACTGGTGGTAATGGTTGCCATAAAACCCATCCTCGACAAAACAGACGAACTGGAATGAAACAATGTTTCTCGTTACATAAGATGTGTGAACTATATCACATTTGCTGTTTTATTCGCCAGTATCGTATGAGGTAAAAGTGGGTTTATAACCGGGTAAAATATATCGTCCTCGTTCAGATCGGCGCTAAGCCGGAATTTTTATTTTTAATTCATTCAGATAGCAAAACCTTTGCAAAACACCCTCGGCTGTATAGCGTTTACAGCAGTATGTCTATGGATTATGCTTGTGTGGAACAATAAATGTACCCGCAAAAATAATTCATCACATTGAATTATTTGGTTTTTTTGGATTTTTATTCTTTTTTAACACTCAGCATACTCTTTGATTTCGTGGTCTTATTCTTTTATTCAGATATGAGTTATTGCGGTTGCTCTCTCGATTAATGACCTGCGAAAAGATAATGAAAGAAAAAAGACGCGAGATTATTAACGACAGCATGCAGGCTCTGCACGCCCTGGCGAAGCTGATGCCACAACTCAACGCGCAGTGTTCGCCGGTTGAAATGCTGGAAATCATCAACAGCGCACTGGGGGCAAATCTCTCGTGGGTCAGTGTCGAATCCGCAGACGGGCCGCGCGTGGTTTGTGCCGGCGACGTGACGTGTCACGCCTTCAACGTGGCGGATTTTCTTGCCAGCACCCTGTTGCAACGGCATCACCGCGCCTGGCGCGTTATCTACTGGAAAGAGCATATTGGCCGGGCGGTATTTTCCCCTCAGCATCCTGGCTATGCGCGGCTGCAAAGCGGCGTGCTGTGTAAACTCTCAGCGCATGGCAGACAGTGCAGTGGTTATTTCTTTTTGGCTTTTAATGAAAAACTGACCTCGTTGCCGATATTGAAAAATATCGTGGTGGTATTGGTCGAGAAGCTAAAAGATTATTTTGATGACATCATCGTGCGGGAAAAAACAGCGCAAGAGATGCAGCGCGTCGTCACGCAATATAAAACTTTATTTGAACGTGCTCCGGTATTGATGAACGCCTTTGACAGGCATAACCGGTGTGTATTGTGGAACGCCGAATGCGAAAAAGTCTTTGGCTGGAGTATGACTGAAATCGGCGAGCACCCCGATCCGCTGGCCCTGTTTTACCCGGATCCCGAGGAGCGACAGCGCGTGCAGGAGTCGGTTCGTTTCGCACCACTTAAGGATATGTACGAATGGCACCCGGTGCGTAAAGACGGGACGCCGTTAACCATCCTCTGGTCAAACATCCTTTTACCGGATAACTCCATTCTCAATATTGGCCTCGATATCACCGAACGTAAAAAAGCAGAACAGCAGCTGACCGTCAAAGCCACCACGGACGATCTGACGGGCTGTCTGAATCGCTCGACAATTTTACAGCGGCTCAAAATGGCGCTGGCAGCCAGTTCGCCGCAGGATGTCAGTAGCCATTTCTGTCTCCTGATGTTCGATCTCGATTATTTCAAGCAGATCAACGATCGGTGGGGACATCAGGTTGGCGATGCGGCATTGATTCACTTTTGCGACCGTATTCGCGAAGTGAGCCCGGCCGGGTCAGCACTGGGACGGGTAGGGGGCGAAGAGTTTGTTCTTCTGCTGGCGCGTACGGATGGTATGGCCGCTACGTTGCTCTCTTCCCGGCTGCGTGCCGCGCTGATCTCAAAACCGCTGCGTGTGGGCGATAAAACGCTGGTACTCTCTTTCAGCGCCGGGGTGGTTGAAGTCTGTCAGGGGCAACGGGATACTTCTGCCATACTGATGCGTGCTGATAAGGCATTATATGACGCCAAGCGTACGGGAAGAGGAAAAACGGTTCTGGCGTCTGATTATTTATAAATCAGCATAAGAACAAAGAGCAGGCTATTTCAGCCAACGAATTTTCCACACCTGTCGCGGGTAATTATTATCCTTATCAGAAACGAAATGAATACTTTTAGTTTGGCTTACGGGAAAATATTATCGGCATCACGAATTTTAGGATTTTTAATACCAAAAGTCAGTTGCTAACTTCCCATGATTCATGCAACGTAATCACCTGTTTATCAAAGCAGCCGGTCTTCATTGCTACAGGCGTACAACATGCAGGGATACAGAGCGGGAAATGAATCGTAGCGCGCGGCGCAAAATGCTCAAAGCGGTCGGGATTATCATGGTAGTTATGCTGCCGGTGATGCTTGCGCTATGGTTTGCCCAGCTTAGAGCCGTGTCGGAAATCAGCGCTCAGCTGCGCACGTTTGCTGAACTTGCTTTAAACAAAACTGAACGGGTTATTCAACAGGTTGATATGGCCCGGGAAGACGCGGAAAAATATCAGGGTAAAGTGTGTACGCCGGAGCATCGTCAATATATGTTGAACGTTTCCCGCGGTCGCCTTTTTGTTGCCGATTTAATTTATGCTGAAGGCCAGGACTTTCTCTGCTCGACCCTTTTTACGCCGGATCATCCTTACATCATCCCCGCTGCCAATTACACACGTAAACCCGACGTTGCTATCTATTATTTTCGCGATACACCATTTTTTAATGGTTATAAAATGATATATATGCAGCGCGGAAATTATGTCGCAGTGGTCAACCCGCTTTCGTACAGTGAGGTGATGTCAGACGATCGTTCCCTGTCGTGGGGAGTGTATGACACCGTCAGCAATGCATTCTTTTCTGTGAGTCAGAAAGCCAATATTTCTTTATTGCATTCGATGCTCCGACATCAGGAAACGACTTTTCAGAAAGATGACCGTTTTTATACGATTGTAAAATCAGAGCAGAGGCCCATTGCGGCCATCGTTTCAACCTCCAATGCCCGTTTTTATAAAACGCTTTATCATCAGGCTACTCTGACGCTACCGCTGGGGATGATTTGCAGCATTATTATTTTGCTGGTGTGGTCGCGAACACACCGTGAATTCAATTCGCCTGGCCGACTTCTGCACCGGGCGTTGAATAAACGCCAGCTGTGCGTCCATTATCAGCCCATTATTGATATAAAAAATAACCAGTGCGTGGGAGCAGAGGCGTTGTTGCGCTGGCCAGGATTCAACGGTCAGGTTATGAGCCCGGCGGAATTTATTCCCCTGGCCGAAAAAGAGGGGATGATTGAGCGCATTACGGATTACGTCGTGGAGGAGGTGTTCACCGATCTGGGCCATTTTCTTGCCGCTCACCCCGATCTGTATGTCTCGATTAACCTGTCGGCGTCGGATTTTCACTCTTCGCGTCTTATCGCCCTGATCTCCGACAAAGCCCGCTTTTACTCGGTTCGCGCGCAGCAAATAAAAATTGAGGTGACGGAGCGGGGGTTTATTGACGTGCCGAAAACCACGCCGGTCATTCAGGCGTTTCGCCAGGCGGGGTATGAAGTGGCGATTGATGATTTCGGAACCGGCTACTCTAACCTGCATAACCTCTATTCGCTGAACGTCGATATCCTGAAAATCGACAAATCTTTTATCGATACCTTAACCACCAACAGCACCAGCCACCTGATTGCCGAGCACATCATTGAGATGGCGCAAAGCCTGCGGCTGAAAACCATTGCGGAAGGGGTCGAGACGGGGGAGCAGGTGAGCTGGCTGCTGAAGCGTGGCGTGCAGTATTGTCAGGGATGGCACTTCGCGAAAGCGATGCCGCCCCAGGCATTTATGGCCTGGCAGCAGCAACCCTTGCGTTAACACGCATTAATTGAGCTGATGGCGGTAGTCGCTCGGCGTACGGTCAAACTCGCGGCGGAAGACGCGGGAAAAGGTCTGCTGCGACACATAGCCCAGATCCATTGCGATATCAAAAATGGGCCGCTGAGTTGAGCGTAACGCCTGCGCCGCCAGCAGGAGCCTGCGCTGGCGAATGTAGTCACCCAGCGTTTGATGCATTACGGTGCGGAACATTCTCTGTAAATACCATTTCGAATAGCCCGACTTCTTAGCGACCACATCAATGTTCAACGGCTGGTCGATATGTTCATCAATCCATTCAATAAGCGTCTGAATAATTTGCTGATGCGACATAAGGTTACCCCTCTGTGGAGACATCTGTCCTGGTTGATTCGTCGTTTTCTCTGCGGGGGAGTATAATTCCTCAAGTTAACTTGAGGTAAAGAGGTTTTATGGAAAAGAGATTACCGCGCATCAAAGCGCTGTTAACCCCCGGTGAAGTGGCGAAACGAAGCGGCGTGGCGGTGTCGGCGCTCCACTTCTATGAAAGCAAAGGGTTAATAAAAAGTATCCGTAACGCCGGAAACCAGCGGCGCTATACCCGCGATGTGCTCCGCTACGTGGCGATTATCAAAATTGCGCAACGTATCGGCATCCCCCTGGCTACCATCGGCGACGCGTTCGGCGTATTGCCGGAAGGACACTCGCTGAGCGCGAAAGAGTGGAAGCAGCTGTCGTCCCAGTGGCGAGAAGAACTGGATCGTCGTATTCACACGCTGGTGGCCCTGCGCGATGAACTGGATGGCTGCATTGGTTGCGGGTGTTTATCACGTAGCGATTGTCCGCTGCGTAACCCGGGTGACAGGCTGGGCGAGCAGGGAACAGGGGCGCGGTTGCTGGAGGAGGATTGAGAGGTGTGTGCCGGGTAAGGCGCAGCCGCCACCCGGCAACAAGCATAAAGAACTAAAGCGCCACTAAGGGCGCTTTAGTTTTTTCCGGTCTTTGTCTTTCTCTCTATCCCGCTGGCTCACGGGAGGGTTTCCCCCGACATCAGTACTCCTCGTGTCGAGCTTGTGGAGGAGGTTCCGGTTTGTACTGACACTTTAATTCTATGCCCGGCCGCCGTTTTTGCCACCGGAGATGATGAGATTTTAGCCGAATTTTTTTCGTGAAGTTGTTCAGTTTTCTATAGTTAAAAAGTATGAATCACCGGAGAACATCATGCTAACGGTCCACCACCTTAACCAGTCTCGTTCTCATCGCGTCCTCTGGGCGCTGGAAGAACTGGGTCTGACATATGAGATTGTGCGCTACCAGCGCGAAAAAACCATGCTCGCACCAGACGCGCTCAAAAAAGTGCATCCGCTGGGAAAATCCCCGGTACTGGAAGATAACGGACTGGTTCTGGCTGAATCAGGCGCGATTCTGGAATATCTTCAGGAAACGTACGATTCGGCGTCACGATTCAAACCGTTAGATCCCGCCCATAAAGTGCAGTATCGCTTCTGGCTGCATTACGCCGAAGGGTCCTTGATGCCGCTGCTGTTAATGAAGCTGGTATTTAACAGCCTCGGCAAACCCCCCGTCCCGTTTGGCCTGCGCACGCTGGGTAAGGCGCTGGGGCAGGGGGTGCAAAAAGCGTATCTCAACCGCCAGCTGGAAACGCATGCGCGCTTTATTAACGACCATCTTGCCGAAAACAGCTGGTTTGCCGGCGATACGCTGACCATGGCTGATATCCAGATGAGTTTTCCCCTCTTCGCCCTGCTGGCGAGAGGCGGCATCGACAATCTCGACCACATAGCGGCGTGGAAACAGAGAGTGGAGGCACGTCCGGGCTGGCAGACAACGCTTGCGAAAGGCGGCCCGCTGACGATACCCGGCGGGGGATGAAATGTAACGAAATTGCGCATGGACGATAACGTTTGCGCATCCTCTGCTTAATTCTTCATCGTCATGAGGCAATTTTAGCGAAAAACGAGAAAGTTCAGTTGAAAAGGGCGGGTATTAGGCTAGATAATCGTTTGCCTACATTTGACCACCCGTTTTGTAAGCGCGGAGCTAAACGTTTGCTTTTTTTGTGACGCCCCTTTCGTCGCAAACGCAGCACAAGGATTTGACGTTTCGCTGGCAGTGGAGTCTCCACCACGCTTACGGACTTTCAATAAAAATTTTCAGGGGATGTTTTCTATGTCTACGCCATCTGCGCGTACCGGCGGTTCACTTGACGCCATGTTTAAAATTTCTGCTCGCGGCAGCACCGTGCGCCAGGAAGTTGTTGCCGGTCTGACGACGTTTCTGGCGATGGTGTACTCCGTCATCGTGGTGCCGGGCATGCTCGGCAAAGCGGGCTTCCCGCCAGCGGCGGTCTTTGTTGCCACCTGCCTGGTTGCGGGTGTGGGTTCGATTGTGATGGGCCTGTGGGCGAACCTGCCGCTGGCGATCGGGTGCGCCATCTCCCTGACCGCGTTTACCGCCTTCAGCCTGGTGCTGGGCCAGCATATCAGCGTCCCGGTAGCGCTCGGCGCGGTGTTCCTGATGGGTGTACTGTTCACCGTGATCTCTGCTACCGGCATCCGTAGCTGGATTTTGCGCAACCTGCCGCAGGGCGTGGCGCACGGCACCGGTATCGGCATCGGCCTGTTCCTGCTGCTGATCGCCGCCAACGGCGTGGGTCTGGTCATCAAGAACCCGCTGGACGGCCTGCCGGTTGCGCTGGGTAACTTCGCGAGCTTCCCGGTAATTATGTCGCTGGTGGGGCTGGCGGTGATCATTGGCCTGGAAAAATTGAAAGTGCCGGGCGGCATTCTGCTGACCATTATCGGCGTGTCCATCGTCGGCCTGATTTTCGACCCGTCCGTTCATTTCTCCGGGATTTTCGCCATGCCGTCGCTGAGCGATGACAACGGTAACTCCCTGATTGGCAGCCTGGATATTGTGGGCGCGCTGAACCCGGTGATCCTGCCAAGCGTGCTGGCGCTGGTAATGACCGCGGTGTTTGACGCCACGGGCACCATCCGCGCGGTGGCGGGGCAGGCTAACCTGCTGGACAAAGACGGCCAGATCATTGACGGCGGCAAAGCGCTGACCACCGACTCCCTGAGCAGCGTTTTCTCTGGCCTGGTGGGTGCAGCGCCAGCGGCAGTGTACATTGAGTCCGCAGCGGGTACGGCGGCAGGCGGCAAAACCGGCCTGACGGCTATTACCGTTGGCGTACTGTTCCTGCTGATCCTGTTCCTCTCTCCGCTCTCTTATCTGGTGCCAGCTTACGCGACCGCACCTGCGCTGATGTACGTCGGCCTGCTGATGCTGAGCAACGTGGCGAAAATCGACTTTGCTGACTTTGTTGATGCCATGTCTGGTCTGATCACCGCGGTCTTTATCGTGCTGACCTGTAACATCGTGACCGGCATTATGATCGGTTTCGCCTCGCTGGTGATTGGGCGTCTGGTCTCCGGTGAGTGGCGCAAGCTGAACATCGGTACCGTTGTCATCGCCGTTGCGCTGGTAGCGTTCTACGCGGGCGGCTGGGCAATTTAAGTTATCCATTGATGCGAAAACGGGTGGCTCAGGCCGCCCGTTTTTATTTTCAGGACCCATCCCGTTGTCTTTTACGTTACTCTGGAGAGGATAGAATAAGAGGCACGACGCCTCAGGTTTGGCTTGAAAAGAAACACAGCAAACAGGGAACGCATGGAAATTTTCTTCACAATACTCATCATGACCCTTGTGGTCTCATTATCCGGGGTGGTTACACGCGTACTGCCCTTCCAGGTCCCCCTGCCTTTAATGCAAATAGCTATCGGCGCGCTGCTGGCGTGGCCGACGTTCGGTCTGCACGTGGAGTTCGATCCGGAACTGTTCCTCGTGCTGTTTATCCCGCCGCTGCTGTTTGCCGATGGCTGGAAAACGCCGACGCGCGAATTTCTTGAGCACGGGCGAGAGATCTTCGGTCTGGCGCTGGCGCTGGTGGTCGTTACCGTGGTCGGGATTGGTTTCCTGATCTACTGGGCCGTACCGGGGATCCCGCTTATACCCGCCTTTGCGCTGGCTGCCGTGCTGTCGCCGACCGACGCCGTGGCGCTGTCCGGCATTGTGGGCGAAGGGCGCATTCCTAAGAAAATCATGGGCATTTTGCAGGGCGAGGCGCTGATGAACGACGCTTCCGGCCTGGTCGCCCTGAAGTTTGCCGTGGCGGTAGCCATGGGCACCATGGTCTTTACCGTCGGCGGTGCAACCCTCGAATTCTTCAAGGTGGCGATTGGCGGTATCCTCGCAGGCTTTGTTGTAAGCTGGCTGTACGGTCGTTCGCTGCGCTTCCTCAGCCGCTGGGGCGGCGATGAACCGGCGACGCAGATCGTCCTGCTGTTCCTGCTGCCGTTCGCCTCTTACCTGATTGCCGAACATATCGGCGTGTCGGGCATTCTGGCGGCGGTAGCCGCGGGGATGACCATCACCCGCTCCGGCGTGATGCGCCGGGCGCCACTGGCGATGCGTCTGCGCGCGAACAGTACCTGGGCGATGCTCGAGTTTGTCTTTAACGGCATGGTGTTCCTGCTGTTGGGCCTGCAACTGCCGGGCATTATGGAATCTTCGCTGATCGCGGCCGAAGCGGATCCAAACGTTGAAGTCTGGATGCTGTTTACCGATATCGTACTCATCTACCTTTCGCTGATGCTGGTGCGTTTCGGCTGGCTGTGGACGATGAAGAAGTTCAGCGTTCGCTTCCTGACCAAAAAGCCGATGGAGTTCGGCTCCTGGACCACGCGCGAGCTGCTGATTGCCTCTTTCGCGGGCGTTCGCGGGGCGATCACCCTTGCTGGTGTGCTCTCCATTCCTCTGCTTCTGCCGACGGGCGACGTCTTCCCGGCGCGCTACGAGCTGGTCTTCCTGGCGGCGGGCGTGATCCTCTTCTCCCTGTTTGTCGGCGTAATTATGCTGCCGATTCTGCTGCAGCATATTGATGCGGGTGACACCTCGCAGCAGCATAAGGAAGAGCGGATTGCCCGTGCGGCGACGGCGGAAGTAGCGATTGTCGCCATCGAGAAGATGGAGGAGCGTCTGGCCGCCGATGCCGAAGAGAACATTGATAACCAGCTGCTGAAGGAAGTCAGTTCACGCGTGATCGGTAATTTGCGTCGCCGTGCTGACGGACGTAACGACGTGGAAAGTTCGTTGCAGGAAGAGAACCTCGAGCGCCGTTTCCGCCTGGCGGCGCTGCGCTCCGAGCGTGCCGAGCTGTATCACCTGCGCGCGACGCGGCAGATCAGCAACGAGACGCTGCAAAAGCTGCTGCACGATCTGGATCTGCTGGAAGCGTTGTTGATAGAGAATCAGTAGCGCTGTAATTGCCCGGTGGCGCTGCGCTTACCGGGCCTACGTGCTCGATCGGTTCCCTCTCCCTATGGGCTGAGGGATCCCCAGTAATTTTTTTATGCAGAAGCAATAAAGTTGCTTTCTAAATGGCTGAGGGCTGTCAGCGATGCCCTGGTCCGGCTGTAAATCGCTGAGGCGTTTCCTGCAGGCCGGGGCGAGGCGCAGGGATGCGCCGAGAGGGCGGCTTTACAGGGACGTTGCCTCCGCCCGTACCCGATAAGCCGGAAGGAATAAGCCGAGGGCACCGCGAAGCGGCGATTTACCGCCGGGAGCCCGGGTCGCCAGGGTGGTGGCGACTGAGCCACCCTGGCACGTTCACCGGTCATGTCGTTACAGAGTAGCAAGGAACATAAAGTGAACGGAATGACCACCACCGCCGTATGTTCCCCTCACCCTAACCCTCTCCCCGGAGGGGCGAGGGTTAGGGTGAGGGTACCCAAAACCCCTCACAGCATTGCAACCACGCCTGTGCGCTGTGCGACAGATACACCCCTTCACGCCAGATCATCCCTAACTGCCAGTGCAGATCGCTCTCCAGCGGGATCCAGCGCAGCGTGTTTTTATCCAGCCGCTCGCAGATCGGCTGCGGCAGAATGGCTATCCCCACGCCCGCCTGTACCATCGCTGCCAGAAAATCCCACTGGCCGCTGCGCACCGCAATGCGCGGCTTTACGTTGTGCTGGTTAAACAGCGCCATCAGCTGGCGGCTTAAGGCGAAATCTTCGTTGTAAATCAGCAGCGGGTGTTCGCCGAGCAGCTCGGGTTTTACTGATTCAATCTTCAGCCAGTCGCCGGAGCGCGGCACCAGCACGCACAGCGGGTGGCTGAACAGCGGCAGCGTTGCCAGCCCGCTCTCTTCTTCCACGGGAAGGGCCGTCATGGCCACGTCAAGTTCACCGTTCATCACCGCCTGCTGCACGGTCAGGCCGCCAAATTCAGAAATTTTTAGCTCAACGCCGGGATAGCGCTGGCGAAACAGGCTAATCGGTCCGGCCATCATCATGCCGACCATCGGCGGAATGCCGAGCCGCAGCAGCCCTTTTGTCAGGTGGTTGATGTCCCCAAGCTCGGCCTCCAGCTGGCGGAACTCCGCCAGAATTGCCAGCCCGCGCTCGAACACCACGCGACCGGTATCGGTCAGCAGCAGCTTGCGCCCGTCGCGGATCAGCAGGGTACAGTTCAGCTCATCTTCGAGGTTTTTCAGCATCTTACTGATGGTAGGCTGGGTTACGAATAACTTCTCCGCTGCGCGGGTAAAACTTTGCTGGCGAACCACCTCGACAAAATAGCGCAGCGTTCTTATGTCCATGATTATTCCTCGAAACTATACCTTCGATGATTTTAATTCATTTCAGTCGATACCGTACGCTCACTATACTGGCGCCTCGTCTCATTTCTGAGGAAAACCCCCATGGCCGTGGCGTTAAGCCGTGTTACGCCTGCCGTTGTTCAACGACTCCAGGTACCGGTTCAGGTACTGCTCTACGCGGGACTATTTGTTTTTGCTGAATATCTTGTCGACTGGCTGAACCTGCCTTTACCCGCCAACCTGGTGGGAATGGTGCTGATGCTGACGCTGATCCTCTGTCGCGCGTTGCCCCTTAGCTGGGTGCGGGCCGGTGCGCGCTGGCTGCTGGCGGAGATGCTGCTGTTCTTCGTTCCGGCCGTGGTGGCGGTGGTGAATTATGCGCAACTGCTGATGGTCGACGGCTGGCGCATCTTTGCGGTTATCGCCCTGAGCACGCTGATGGTGCTGGGCGCCACCGCCTGGGTGGTGGATAAAGTGTATCGCTTTGAAATCAGCAGGCAGAAGCATGACTAACTTTCAGATAAGCGTGCTATGCCTGATTGCGACAGTCGTCATTTACTTTGCCAACAAGCGCCTGTATCGCCGCTTTCGCACGCTGCCGCTGATGCCGCTGGTCTTTACGCCGATCCTGCTGGTGCTGATGCTGGTCTTCGGCCATATCTCCTGGCAGAACTACATTGGTGAATCCCACTGGCTGCTGTGGCTGCTCGGCCCGGCGACTATCGCCTTTGCGGTGCCGGTGTATGACAACCTGGCAATTATTAAACGCCACTGGATGTCGCTCAGCGCGGGTGTCGTCACCGCGACGGTAGTGGCGGTGTGCAGCTCGGTCTGGCTGGCGCGGCTGTTTACCCTGTCTGATGAAATCCAGCGCAGCCTGGCGGTACGCTCGGTGACCACACCGTTCGCGCTGGCGGCGGCTAAACCGCTCGGCGGACAGCCGGATCTGGTGGCGCTGTTTGTGGTGGTGACCGGCGTGTTCGGCATGGCAGTGGGGGATGTGCTGTTTCTGCGCCTTTCCATTCGCGAAGGGATGGCGAAAGGGGCGGGGTTTGGCGCGGCGTCGCACGGGGCGGGGACGGCACGTTCGTATGAGCTGGGACAGCAGGAAGGCGTTGTTGCAAGCCTGGTGATGATGCTCTCGGGCGTGACAATGGTATTAATCGCGCCGCTGGTGGCGTGGGTGATGTTTTAAGTTCCCCGGCCAGAGCGACCGGGGAGAAAAGGTTTAGTGCGCGCGGCCCTGCTCAACACCCAGGCCGGTTTGCGAGCGGATAAACTGGGCGCGGAATTTCTCACGCTCCAGGTTACCCTCCGGCGAGTTGTCGGTCGCTGAGAAGAACCAGATCCCAATAAACGCCACGGCAATGGAGAACAGCGCCGGGTATTCATACGGGAAGATAGCGCTTTCGTGACCGAGGATCTGCACCCAGATGGTCGGGCCGAGGATCATCAGAATCACCGCCGTCAGCAGCCCCAGCCAGCCGCCAATCATCGCCCCACGGGTGGTCAGTTTTGACCAGTACATGGAGAGCAGAATGATCGGGAAGTTACAGCTTGCCGCAATCGAGAAGGCCAGCCCCACCATAAAGGCGATGTTCTGCTTCTCGAACAAAATCCCCAGCAGGATGGCGACGACGCCCAGCACCAGTACGGTGATTTTGGAGACTTTCAGCTCATCGCGCTCGCTTGCGCCTTTGCGGAAAACGTTGGCGTAGAGATCGTGCGATACCGCAGACGCACCAGCCAGCGTCAGCCCTGCAACCACCGCGAGGATGGTGGCGAAGGCCACGGCAGAGATAAAGCCGAGGAACAGGTTACCGCCTACCGCGTCGGCCAGATGCACCGCCGCCATGTTGTTACCGCCGATAAGCGCGCCCGCCGCGTCTTTAAACGCCGGGTTTGCCCCCACCAGCATGATCGCGCCAAAGCCGATGATAAAGGTCAGTATGTAGAAGTAGCCCATAAACCCGGTGGCGTAGAACACGCTTTTACGCGCTTCACGTGCATCAGACACCGTGAAGAAACGCATCAGGATATGCGGCAGGCCAGCGGTACCGAACATCAGGCCGAGACCGAGCGAGAGCGCGGATATCGGATCTTTCACCAGCCCGCCCGGGCTCATGATCGCTTCCCCTTTCGGGTGCACTGACATGGCTTCGGTAAACAGATTATTGAAGCTGAACCCGACGTGTTTCATCACCATAAAGGCCATAAAGCTGGCGCCGAACAGCAGCAGTACCGCTTTGATGATCTGTACCCAGGTGGTGGCCAGCATGCCGCCGAACAGGACGTACATCACCATCAGCACGCCTACCAGCACCACCGCGACGTGGTAGTTCAGACCGAACAGCAGCTCGATCAATTTACCCGCGCCCACCATCTGCGCAATCAGGTACAGCGCCACCACCACCAGCGAACCGCAGGCGGAGAGCATGCGGATGGGGCCTTGTTTGAGGCGGTATGAAGCTACGTCTGCAAAGGTGTAGCGGCCAAGGTTACGCAGGCGCTCGGCAATCAGGAACAGAATGATCGGCCAGCCGACGAGGAAGCCGAGGGAGTAGATCAGGCCGTCATACCCCGAGGTATAAACCAGCGCGGAGATCCCGAGGAACGAGGCGGCAGACATAAAGTCTCCCGCTATCGCCAGCCCGTTCTGGAAGCCGGTAATGTTGCCGCCCGCGGTGTAGTAATCGTTACGGGAGCGCACGCGTTTCGACGCCCAGTAGGTGATGTAAAGCGTTAGCACCACGAAAATCAGGAACATGATAATCGCCTGCCAGTTGGTTGGCTGGCGCTGGACCTCGCCGGTAAGGGCATCTGCCGCATGGGCAGCAAAGGGAAGTGTGGCGGCAAGCGCCGTCAGGACTCGCTTCATGATGCTTTTACCTCGCGCAGAACTTCTCTGTTAAGACGATCGAATTCACCGTTCGCACGCCAGACATACACACCTGTCAGCACAAACGAAATAACGATAACGCCAATGCCAATTGGGATGCCGCGCGTAACGCTGGTTCCGGCGTGCAGCGGCGTACCGAGCCACTGCGGCGCAAAGGCGATCAGCAGAATAAAGCCGACGTAAATAACCAGCATGATGATGGAAAGGATAAAGGCAAACCGTTGCCGTTTTTCGACGAGCTCCTTGTAGTGCGCACTATTCTCTATCTGCTGACAAATATCGTTATTCATCACAGAGTCTCCAAAGGTAAGGTTGGTTTGTTTTTATCCCCTCTCCCCTATGGGGAGAGGGTTAGGGTGATGGAAGGAAGGTGCGGTCTGATGCCCTCACCCCGGCCCTCTCCCACGGGGAGAGGGAGAAAACACTAGGAAGGCATTGCGATGGCCTGCTTCTCTTCGAGCAGTTTGTCTACCACGCCAGGATCGGCAAGCGTTGAGGTATCACCGAGGTTGCTGGTGTCGCCTGCTGCGATTTTGCGCAGAATACGGCGCATAATCTTGCCGGAACGGGTTTTCGGCAGTGAGTCGGTCCAGTGCAGCACGTCCGGCGTGGCCAGCGGGCCGATCTCTTTACGCACCCAGTTGCGCACCTCGGTATACAGCTCTGGCGACGGCTCTTCGCCGTGGTTCAGGGTGACGTAGGCGTAGATCGCCTGGCCTTTGATGTTGTGAGGAATGCCGACAACTGCCGCTTCGGCAATCTTCGGATGCGACACCAGCGCAGACTCAATCTCCGCCGTGCCCAGACGGTGGCCGGAAACATTCAGCACATCGTCCACGCGTCCGGTGATCCAGTAATAACCGTCTTCGTCCCGGCGCGCGCCGTCGCCGCTGAAGTACATGTTTTTAAAGGTTGAGAAGTAGGTCTGTTCGAAGCGCTCATGGTCGCCGAACAGGGTACGCGCCTGGCCAGGCCAGGAATCGACGATTACCAGGTTGCCTTCGGTGGCCCCTTCCTGCGGATTGCCTTCGTTGTCCACCAGCGCGGGCTGCACGCCGAAGAACGGACGGGTGGCCGAACCGGCTTTCAACTGCGTGGCGCCCGGCATCGGGGTGATCATGAAGCCGCCGGTTTCGGTCTGCCACCAGGTGTCCATCACCGGGCACTTCTCGTTGCCGATCTTCTTCCAGTACCACTCCCAGGCTTCCGGGTTGATCGGCTCGCCCACGGAACCGAGGATGCGCAGGGAAGAGCGGTCGGTCCCTTCGATGGCTTTATCGCCTTCCGCCATCAGCGCACGGATCGCCGTTGGCGCGGTGTAGAGAATGTTGACCTGATGCTTATCGACCACCTGGCACATACGCGCCGGCGTTGGCCAGTTAGGTACGCCTTCAAACATCAGCGTCGTTGCGCCGCAGGCCAGCGGGCCGTACAGCAGGTAGCTGTGACCGGTGACCCAGCCCACGTCGGCGGTACACCAGTAGATGTCGCCCGGATGGTAGTCGAAAACGTATTTAAAGGTGGTGGCCGCGTAAACCAGATAGCCGCCGGTGGTATGCAGCACGCCTTTCGGCTTACCAGTGGATCCGGATGTATAAAGGATAAACAGCGGATCTTCCGCGTTCATCTCTTCCGGCTGATGCTGGTCGCTCGCGTTTTCAATCAGATCGCTCCACCACAGGTCTCGGCCTTCGTGCCAGTCGATGTTGCCGCCCGTGCGTTTGAAGACAATGACGTTATGGATGGATTTCACGTTCGGGTTTTTCAGCGCTTCATCGACGTTTTTCTTCAGCGGAATGCCGCGCCCGGCACGCACGCCCTCGTCAGCGGTGATCACCAGCTTTGAGTTCGAGTCGACGATACGTCCGGCAATCGCCTCCGGCGAGAAGCCACCAAAAATAACGGAGTGGATCGCGCCGATGCGCGCGCAGGCCAGCATAGCCACCGCGGCTTCCGGCACCATCGGCATATAGATCGCCACCACATCGCCTTTTTTAATGCCCTGGGCCAGCAGCACGTTGGCGAAGCGGCAGACGTCGCGATGAAGCTCTTTATATGAGATGTGTTTGCTCTGAGAGGCATCATCGCCTTCCCAGATAATGGCCGTTTCGTTGCCGCGTTCGGCAAGATGGCGGTCCAGGCAGTTCGCCGCCAGGTTCAGCGTGCCGTCTTCATACCATTTAATGGAGACGTTGCCCGGCGCGAAAGAGGTGTTCTTTACCTTCTGATAAGGTTTGATCCAGTCGAGGATGTGGCCCTGTTCACCCCAGAATGCGTCAGGGCTGGAAATGGACTGCTGGTATTTCTCCTGGTACTGCTCCGGGCTTATCAGGCAACGGTCCGCAATGTTTGCGGGAATGTCGTGTTTGTGTATTTGGCTCATGGCTTTTTTTCTCCTTGTAAGATGTTAATAATATGTCGCAAAAACGTTAATAGTAGGGGCTTTACAAGCTTTGTTTAGTATTTGGGCGACAGATCACGCAATGTCTGAAGAGTATGAAAATTGAGCGAATGAAACTTTGAAGGGAAATAATTCATCTGAAGAATTATTCACTTTTTTGTTTGTAAAAGTTTTTTCATAACAATCGGTTATTGATGTGGATTGCTATTAATTACCGTCAATGACGCTTTTTGCAGTGAAATGCCTTGTTCTTTAAGGCTTGCGCAGCATGCCGTGCAAATGATACTCATACGGCGCGTTAAAAAATCCCATAAACCAACGCAACACAATTCATACCCTTTCAGTATGTCTCCATATTCATGCAGTTTTGCTGGTGCGGAGATTTCATTGAGGAAGTCAGTTTCTATGAAAAATTTGAAAGTCAGCCTGGCCTGGCAGATCCTGCTGGCCCTTGTGCTGGGCATCTTGCTGGGCAGTTACCTCCATTACCATAGCGACAGCCGCGAGTGGCTGATTGCGAACCTTCTCTCGCCAGCGGGCGATATCTTTATTCATCTGATCAAGATGATTGTTGTGCCGATTGTGATCTCGACGCTGGTGGTCGGTATTGCCGGGGTAGGTGATGCGAAACAGTTAGGCCGCATCGGCGTTAAAACCATTCTCTATTTCGAAGTGATCACCACGGTTGCCATCATTCTTGGTATCACCCTGGCGAACGTGTTCCAGCCAGGTTCCGGGATTGATATGTCGCAGCTGGCGACGGTGGATATTTCGAAATATCAAAGCACCACCGCCGACGTGCAGAGCCATTCGCACGGTCTGATGGGCACAATTCTGTCACTGGTTCCGACCAACATTATCGCGTCAATGGCGAAGGGCGAGATGCTGCCGATCATCTTCTTCTCAGTGCTCTTTGGTCTGGGGCTTTCTTCCCTGCCCGCGACGCACCGTGAACCGCTGGTAACGGTGTTCCGCTCTATCTCTGAAACCATGTTCAAAGTCACCCACATGGTGATGCGCTATGCGCCGGTGGGTGTTTTTGCACTGATCGCCGTAACCGTGGCGAACTTCGGCTTTGCTTCCCTGTGGCCGTTGGCGAAGCTGGTGATTCTGGTGCACTTCGCGATCCTGTTCTTCGCGCTGGTGGTGCTGGGGATTGTGGCGCGCCTGTGCGGGCTGAGCATCTGGATCCTGATCCGCATTCTGAAAGATGAGCTGATTCTGGCGTACTCCACGGCAAGCTCCGAGAGCGTGCTGCCGCGTATCATTGAGAAGATGGAGGCCTACGGTGCACCGGCGTCCATTACCAGCTTCGTTGTACCGACCGGTTACTCCTTCAACCTGGATGGTTCAACGCTGTATCAGAGTATTGCGGCAATCTTTATCGCTCAGCTGTACGGCATTGACCTGTCGCTGTGGCAGGAAATCGTGCTGGTGTTGACCCTGATGGTGACCTCAAAGGGTATCGCAGGCGTGCCGGGCGTCTCCTTCGTGGTGCTGCTGGCGACGCTGGGCAGCGTCGGTATTCCGCTGGAAGGCCTGGCGTTTATCGCCGGTGTGGACCGTATCCTCGACATGGCGCGTACCGCGCTGAACGTGGTGGGTAATGCGCTGGCGGTGCTGGTAATCTCCAAGTGGGAACACAAGTTCGACCGTAAAAAAGCGCTGGCGTATGAACGCGAGGTGCTGGGTCGTTTTGATAAAACGGCTGACCAGTGATGTAAAAATGCCGGGTGGCGGCTTCGCCTTACCCGGCCTACATAACCGTAGGCCCGGTAAGCGCAGCGCCACCGGGCAATAATTTACTCCCCGCTCAACGCATCAAACTCTTCACACCCGGTATCAAACCCTTCCGTACAGCTCAGGTTTAACCAGTAAAGCGCTTTCTGTTTATTCGGTGTGATAAAGCCTTTCTCACCCTGCCTGAACAGCATGCCTGCCCAGTACTCCGCATAGCCCGTCCGGGACAGAGCCGAACTCCGCTTGAACCACGCCGCAGCCTGCACGTCATCCTGAGGGACTTCAACGCCGTTGGCATAGATCAGCCCCAGCAGCTGTTGCGCGTCTACCGCCGAGTCGCTATCGATGTCTTCGGTCGACGTTTGCAGCAGTTTAATGGCCTGCGGGTAGTCGGTCTTGCCTGCTTGCGTGTTCACCAGCACCCGCGCCAGCATGATCGCGCCGCGTTTGCTGCCCGCAATGTTTGCCTGTTGGGCCAGAGCTTTGGCCTGTGCGTAGTCGCCCTGCGTAAAGAGGATTTGCGACAGCAGCGCCATGGCGTCGACATTGCCGCCTTTCGCCGCTTTCTCGGCCCACAGCGCCGCCTGCGCGCTGTCGCCGGAACTGAACCAGGTATCGGCAAGATAATACTGTGCGCGCGCATCGCCCGCTTCAGCCTGCTTTTTATACTGGCTGCCTATCTCATCGGCATGGGCAAACGCGGTTAAAAATAACAACAACAGAAAAAGGGTTTTCATGGATTCTTATCATCTGGGTACACGCCGCGCAGTATAATCGCGGTGACAGAAGAAAAAAACGGGTGCGTTAAGACCTCAGCATCCCACAAGCCGGGCGGAACACGGGTTCCGCCCGAAGAGGTTAGCCTGCATTACAGGCTAATTTAGCCGCCACCTCCTGATGTTCACTCTTTATTGAAAACTCACATAAGTTACCGCGAGTAATAAAGGTAAAGATCACTATCGTCAGGCAAATAATAAAGACGATGCCTAACGCAGTTTTTAATGGCGTCATGCCTTTTACTCCTTGTGAAAAAAAGAATAAGAGGCTACTCTCAACCTGTTGGGGGTTGAGGGGTAGCCTCGGGTAAATGCAAATTTCCCGGGGCTTTCCACTTTCTGTCCCTCAACAATGCTCAAGACAGAAAGTCTTAAGCACCCGCCGCATATCTTATCCCTCTGAATTAAAATGCAAAGATGTAATTAATTTTCGCGCAAATTACATTTTTCTGCGAGACGTCTTCAGAGAAATATATTGATATTATTAATAGCGATGCCAGAAATAATAATGGGGTGAATATCTCACCCCATTTAGTCAGCGATTAATTAACAGCTTCATCCCATTGCGCTTTCACGCAGGCGGGCTTTCAGCTTGTTATATTCGTCGATCACGTACTGTTCCGCTGCGCGCTGATCCGCTATGGGCTCCACGTTTACGGCGCAGTATTTATACTCCGGCGTTTTGGTTATCGGGCTTAAGTTCTCCGTCACCAGCTCGTTACAGGCGCCAATCCACCACTGGTAGGTCATATAGACCGCGCCTTTGTTCGGACGGTCGCTGACCTGCGCGCGGGTAATGATGCGGCCTTTACGCGAGTTCACCCACACCAGCGCTTCATCTTCAATACCGAGCCGTTCGGCATCGGCGGTGTTGATCTGCGCGTAGCCCGGTTCATCCGCCAGCGCCGCCAGCGCGGCGCAGTTGCCGGTCATGGAACGGCAGGAGTAATGGCCCACTTCACGCACGGTGGAGAGCACCATCGGATACTCGTCGGTGAGTTTATCGATCGGCGCGACCCAGTCGCAGGTGAAGAATTGCGCCAGCCCGTTCGGGGTGTCGAATTTTTCTTTAAAAAGGTACGACGTTCCCTGATCCGCCTCTGACTCATCCCGGCATGGCCACTGGATGTAGCCTAGCTCACCCATTTTTTCATAGGTTGCCCCATAAAAGTCCGGGCACAGATGCCGCAACTCGTCCCAGATCTCCTGTGTGTTGTTGTAGTGCATCGGGTAGCCCATGCGGGTGGCAATTTCGCTGATGATCTGCCAGTCCGTTTTCAGATCCCACTTCGGCTCGACAGCCTTGAAGAAGCGCTGGAAGCCGCGGTCTGCCGCCGTATAGACACCTTCATGCTCTCCCCAGGAGGTCGACGGTAAAATCACATCCGCCGCCGCCGCGGTTTTGGTCATAAAGATATCCTGAACAATCACCAGCTCCAGATCCTCAAACCCTTTACGCACCGCAGACAACTCGGCGTCGGTCTGGAGCGGATCTTCACCCATGATGTAGGCCGCACGCACTTCACCGTGCGCCGCGCGGTGCGGCAGCTCGCTGATGCGATACCCCGTGTGCTCAGGCAGGCTCTCCACGCCCCAGGCCTTCGCGAATTTCTCGCGATTTTCCGGGAATTTGACGTACTGGTAGCCCGGATAGGTGTCCGGCAGCGCGCCCATGTCGCACGCGCCCTGCACGTTATTCTGACCACGTACCGGGTTCACGCCCACATGCGCTTTACCCAGATTGCCGGTTAACATGGCGAGGCTGGTGAGCGAGCGCACGGTTTCCACGCCCTGGTAGAACTGGGTCACGCCCATACCCCACAGAATAGCGGCGGTTTTCGCTCCGGCGTACATCCGCGCCGCCTGGCGGATCTCCTGTGCGCTGACGCCGGTTATCGCCTCTACGGACTCCGGCGTATAGCCTTCGACAATCTTGCGATACTCTTCAAACCCTTCCGTACGGCTTGCGACAAACGCCTGGTCGTAGAGGTTCTCCTCAATAATGACGTGCCCCATTGCATTTAACAGCGCGATGTTCGAGCCGTTTTTCAGTGCGATGTGCATATCGGCAATGCGCGCGGTTTCAATTTTGCGCGGATCGCAGACGATGATTTTCGCCCCGTTCTGTTTGGCGCGAATCACGTGATTCGCGACGATAGGGTGAGAATCCGCCGGGTTATAGCCGAAGATGAACACCAGATCGGTGTTATCTATCTCATTGATGGCATTACTCATTGCGCCGTTACCGACCGACTGGTGCAGACCTGCAACCGATGGGCCGTGTCAGACGCGAGCGCAGCAGTCGACGTTATTGGTACCAATAACGGCGCGCGCGAATTTTTGCATCACATAGTTGGTTTCATTCCCGGTTCCGCGTGAGGAGCCGGTGGTCTGAATCGCATCCGGGCCATACTTGGCCTTGATGGCGCTAAGGCGCGTGGCAACATAATCCAGCGCTTCATTCCAGGAGACGGCTTCCAGCTTGCCGCCGCGCTCGCGGCGGATCATAGGGGTTTTCAGGCGCGGGGTGAGGATTTGGGTATCGTTAATAAAATCCCAGCCGTAGTACCCTTTCAGGCACAGCGTGCCCTGATTGGTTTTACCCTGCGCCGCTTCCGCCCGGACGATTTTGCCGTTATCGACCACCAGGTGGATCTTGCAACCTGAGGCACAATAAGGGCAAACCGTGACGACTTTTTTCATCGCTTTGCTCCAGTTAAACAGTTCTTACCTGCCCAATATGCAGCTTCTATGCCATGTTTTTACTATGGGTATTTCCTGACTTTACGACCCTTTGCGGGGCAAAACCCTGACGAAAAACAGCCAATCGTCAAAATTGACGTGTCGAAAGGGCAGGGGATGTGACATGGATTGAATTTCCGTCACGTAAAAAACAATTCGGCTGGAGCCGGCGGCAGAATGGTTCAGACTTAACATAATTCCCTGACGGAAGCATGCGATGAAACCGGCGATTCTGGTGGTTGATGATGATGTCGCAGTCTGCGAACTGCTACAGGATGTGCTCAGCGAGCACGTCTTTACCGTGCTGACGTGTCACACCGGTCAGGAAGCGGTGAACCGTGTCCAGCAGGACTCCGGCATTGCGCTGGTTCTGCTGGACATGATGCTGCCGGATATCAACGGATTACAGGTTTTGCTGCAGATGCAAAAGCGGCGACCGTCGCTACCGGTGGTGATGCTGACGGGGCTGGGAAGTGAATCAGATGTGGTTGTCGGGCTGGAAATGGGCGCTGATGATTACATCGGAAAACCGTTCAATCCGCGCGTGGTGGTCGCCCGCGTTAAGGCGGTGCTGCGTCGTACCGGCGCGCTGGCCGCGGAGCCTGCCGCGCCGCGCGTTGAGGGTATTGCTTTTAACGGCTGGACGCTGGACACCACCCGCTGCGAGCTGAGCGATCCGCAGCGTAATACCGTGCCGTTAACCCAGGGCGAATATGGCCTGCTGCTGGCATTAACGCAAAACGCCCGCCGGGTACTGAGCCGTGAACAGCTGCTTGAACTGACCCACAGCGAAAGCGCCGAGGTCTTTGACCGCACTATCGACGTGCTGATCATGCGGCTGCGGCGAAAAATTGAGGTCAATCCGCACCAGCCTCTGCTGATCAAAACCATTCGCGGTCTGGGCTATGTTTTTGCCACGGACGTTTCCCATCATGAGAAAGCCGCCTGACCGTTCTCCTGAATAAACGTCTGAAGCTCGGCCAGCGTTTTCGCGCCGTCAATTGCATTAGCCGCCAGCAGGCTGGCCCGCGCGCAGGCGTGCGCCAGATAAATACTCTCCGTCAGCGGCAGGGATTCATGGCAGCCGTATAAAAAGCCCGCGCAAAACGCGTCGCCCGCGCCGACGCTGCCGATAATCTCGTCCTGCGTCAGCTTCCACGACGGAACCCATTGCCCTTTTTCACCCGGCGATTCACCCCATGCCCCTTCCGGACAGTGGATCACCACCCGCTGCCGCACGCCTGCCGCCAGCAGCTGTGCGGCAGCGTCGGCGATATGGGCCATGTTCAGCGCATCATGGCTGTCGCGGATCTCAAGCCCGCTAAACTCACCGGCTTCCAGCTCGTTAATCACCAGATAATCAAGATGGCGCAGGGCAGGGAGCACCAGCGGCTGATAGCGCGGGTCGCCCTTGCGGGACACCAGATCGAGCGAGGTTTCATACCCCTGATCGTGCATCTGTGCCAGTAACCGCGCGCTGCGGGTGCCAAATTCCTCGTCCGGCATATCCAGGCTGTCGAGCAGCAGCAGATAGCCGAGATGGAAGATCTTCAGCGATCCGTCTAAACGATCGAAGGCGGGAAGATCCAGCAGGCGGTTGGCGCCCGGCGAGTGGAAAAAGGTGCGCTGTCCGCTGGGGTCGGTCATCACCTGCGACATCGACGTTGGGGAGAACGTCGTGCGCTGCACGCGCTGGCGATTGACGTGATACTGGTCGAGCATCGCCAGAATATAGTCTCCGTCGCTGTCTTCCCCAATCAGCCCCACCGCCTGTAACGGCAGGCCGACGTGCATTTTTGCCAGCGTCAGCAGAACGTTGAGCGGCGCACCGCCGGTTGAGCGTTCGCTGTGGGTGATTTCTGCCAGCCAGCCGCGCTCCGGCCACTGTACGATCTGGTGGACGTGATCCACCAGCATATTGCCTGCGGCGACGATCCCTTTGCGTTCCATTAGGCCTGCCCCGCACTGCCGAAGATGCGCATCTGTTCCGCAACCGTATCGGTAATGGCCTCTTCAATGCCCAGCAGCAGCTCGGCAAACTCATCGTAAAGCGGTTGGCGGTTCGCCATGCGTTGCTCAACGGCGGCAAGTGCGGCCTGCGACATGCCGGTATAGAAATTGATTTTATGAATACCGAGTTCAATGGCGCGGCGGAAATCAGTGTCGCTTATGCCAGAGCCACCGTGTAAAACCAGCGGCAGGCCCGTCTGCTGGCGAATGGCGTCCAGACGCGGAAAATCAAGCTTCGGCTCGCCCTTGTATTTGCCGTGCGCGTTGCCAATGGCGACCGCCAGCGCGTCGATACCGGTTAAATCGACAAACTCGCGCGCCAGCCGCGGATCGGTGAAGAAGGCTTCATCCGCATGCCCGTAAAGCGCGCCCCCTTCATCCCCGCCTACCGCGCCCAGCTCCGCCTCTACCGAGACGCCCACCGCGTGGCACATCTTCACCACTTCCCGCGTCTGGCGGATATTTTCCTCATAGCTCAGCGTCGAGCCGTCGAACATCACCGAGCTGAACCCTAAGCGCAGGGCGCGCACGACGGCCTCAAAATGCAGCCCGTGGTCGAGGTTAAGCACCACGGGAATATCGTGACGGGCAGCTTCGAATTTCACCGCTTCCACCAGCGACTCCAGAGACACGTACTTAAAATGCACTTCGGCGATGTTGATGATAAACGGCGAGCGTTCCTGCTTCGCGGCGGCAAACAGCGCGCGCAGGAAATGGGAGTCGAGCACGTTGAACGCGCCCAGGGCGTAGCGGTGTTCCCTGGCGTGGGCCAGACCGTCGGCAAGAGAAATCAATGGCATCATTCACTCCTTATATCCGAAAGAGGGTGTACTCGTTGCACAGCACCAGCACCGCCGGTTCGTCTTCTTCAATGGTGTTGTAGCGGTCAATGGGCTGTAAAAAGTGGTTGTCGTGTTCATCGTCATTGACCGACGACACTTCGCCCACCAGCACGTCACCAAAGCCGCGTTCACCCCAGAAACTGTGGTACAGGCCGGGCGTCAGACAGATGCTCTCCCCAGGCGTGAGGCGCAGCTGGCTGCCGGGCGCGTGCGTCTGCCGACAGCCGTCTATCGTGACGGTCACGTCGGTGTTTTCGGTCTCTTCATGCGCGCCCGCATTCCATAACTCAATAATCAGATTCCCGCCGCCGCGGTTAATAATGTCCTCCCGCTTGCGCCAGTGAAAATGCATCGGCGTCACCTGGCCGTCGCGGACATGCATGATTTTTTCGGCATAGCACTTTTCATAGGGCACGCCGTTGGGGGAGCCGTTGCGCAGGGTGAAAAGCGTCAGGCCCTGGGTGGCAAAGCTGTTGCCGCCGAACGCCGTCACGTCCCAGCCGAGCCTGAGGTCGAACACCTCCTGCCATGCTGCCTGGTCAAGCTGCTGCCATTTTGTCGGCGGAAAGCTGGCAAACGGCGGGAGATGCACGCCGTGCATGGAGAAGAACTGCCGCGTGTGGCCGAGGATTTCATTTATGTCGGAGCGTTTCATGGGGACTCCTTGAGTTTTTGCCGCCCCCTTACCCTAACCCTCTCCCCAAAGGGGAGAGGGAACTTGAACACCCTCTCCCCAAAGGGGAGAGGGAACTTGAACACCCTCTCCCCTTTGGGGAGAGGGCCGGGGTGAGGGGCTTACTTAACCGTCCAACCCTTATATGTGCCGACGTTCTTTTTATCGATCATCGTCACCGGGATCAGCACGGGCTCTTTCGGCGCAGGTTTGCCCTGAAGAATGTCATAGCCGATCTCCACCGCCTTCGCCGCCATCACCTGCGGATCCTGCGCCGGGGTAGCAACAAACAGCGAGTTTTCGCGCTTCAGGGCTTCTTCACCATCCGGGCTGCCATCCACGCCAACGATAAAGAATTCATTGCGTTGCGCCTGTTTAGCCGCCAGATCGGCGCCGATCGCGGTCGGATCGTTAATCGCGAATACGCCGTCGATCTTCGGATTGGCCGCCAGCAGGGAGGTCATGACCTCCAGGCCGCCTTCGCGGCTGCCTTTGGCGTTCTGATTATCCGAGAGCACTTTGATATCCGGGTGGCGCCTGAACTCGGTCTGGCAGCCCTCCACGCGGTTTTGTACCGCAGAAACCGGCGGTCCGTTGATGATCACCACGTTGCCTTTACCTTTCAGGCGGTCGGTAATGTACTTACAGGCCATTTCTCCCGCCTGAGTGTTATCGGAGGTGATGGTCGCATCGGCCCCTTCCGCCGCCACGTCCACCGCCACGACCACGATCCCCGCCTCTTTAGCGCGTTTTACCGCGGGGCCGATCCCTTTGGAATCCGCGGCATTGAGGATGATCATGTCTACTTTCGCCGCAATGAAGTTATCGATCTGCGACACCTGCTGGCCCAGATCGTACCCGCTGGAGACCAGCGTCACCTTGACGTTGTCCCCCGCCAGCTTGCGCGCTTCCAGCTCGGCACCTTTGGTGATCTGCACGAAGAATGGGTTAGCCAGGTCACCCACCGTCACGCCGATGGATTTCAGATCTTTTGCCTGCGCAAACGGGGTTGCGGCCAGCAGCGCGCCAGCACAGAGCGCGGTCACTAAGGGCTTCAATCTCATGCTGTATTCCTCACGTAGGGTATTGTTGTTATGCACTTTGATGGTGTCGGGTACGGTATTTGTCGATCAGCACCGCTATGATGATCACCGCCCCTTTGATCACCAGCTGCCAGAAATAGGAGACGCCCATCAGCGTCATGCCGTTGTTGAGGGTGGCGATGATCAGCGCGCCCACCAGGGTGCCGGTGATCGTGCCGATCCCGCCGACGAAGCTGGTGCCGCCGAGGATCACCGCCGCAATCGCATCCAGCTCGTACCCCGTGCCGAGGTTGCCGTTGGCGCTGTAGAGACGTGAAGCGCTCATCACGCCGCCTAAGCCCGAGAGCAGGCCACTCATGCCGTAGACAAACAGCAGCACCAGCCAGACCTTAATGCCGGTTAAGCGTGCCGCCTGCATGTTGCCACCAACCGCATAGATGTGAACGCCGAGGGTGGTGCGGCGCAGGATGAACCAGCACACCACAATCACCGCCAGGGCGATCACCACCAGCCACGGAATCGGGCCGAGGTAGTTATTGCCGATCCACTCGAAGTTAATGTTGGAGTTAATAACCGTCGTGCCGTCCGCCAACAGGTAGGCCGCGCCGCGCAGCGCCGTATAGGTGCCGAGCGTGACGATAAACGGCGGAAGTCCGGCGAAGGCCACCAGCGCACCGTTGAACAGCCCCAGCACCATACCGAGCATCAGCGCCGCCGGAATGGAGAGCATCGCAAATTCAGGGATAAGCGACACTACCATCGCCGCCACTGCCGTGGTGCCCAGAATCGAGCCCACGGAGAGGTCAATCCCGCCGGTCAGGATGATGAAGGTCATCCCGGCCGCCAGCACAATGTTGATCGACGCCTGCCGGGTAATGTTGAGTAGGTTGCTCTCGGTGAAAAAGTTCGGGGCGATAAAGCCAAATACCGCCACAATCAGGATTAAAATCGGCAAAATGCCGATCGTTTGCATCAGATCGCTCATCAGCATTTTTTTGGCGGAGGCGGATTTCGCCACCTGCTGCGGATGGGTTGGAGTTGTCATAATTACACCGCCTGATGATGTGTGTCGTTTACGCCGGTTGCCAGCGTCATGATGTTTTCCTGAGAGATGTCGCGCCCGTGCAGTTCACCCGCAATGCTGCCTTCCCGCATCACGTACACCCGGTCGCTCATCCCTACTACTTCCGGCAGCTCGCTGGAGATCATCAGTATCGCAACGCCTTTGCGCGCCATCTGGTTCATGATGCGGTAGATCTCGCTTTTTGCGCCGACGTCTACGCCGCGCGTGGGCTCGTCCAGAATCAGAATGCGCGGGCCTATCGCCACCCAGCGGGAGATCAGCAGTTTTTGCTGGTTGCCGCCGGAGAGCCCGCCCGCGCGCACCTGTGAATGGGGCACGCGGATATTGAGCAGGGCGATGGCGTCGTCGGAAATAGACTGCGCTTTTTTGCGGTTCAGCCAGCCGAAGGTGGCGTCGCGCTCCAGCGTCGCCATGGTGATGTTCTCCTGCGCCGCCAGCTCCAGAAACAGACCTTGCTCCTTGCGGTTCTCGGTAAGAAAACCGATGCCGTTCTCAATGGCCGCGCGCGGGGAGTGGATCACCACCGGTTCGCCGTCCACCTCAATCATGCCGCCGGTGGCTTTGCGCACGCCGAAGATCAGCTGCGCCAGCTCGGAACGCCCGGCCCCGACCAGCCCCGCCAGCCCGACGATTTCACCGGAGCGCACCTGCAAACTGCACGGCTGTACTTTTTTGCCGTCGGTGAGGTGGTGGACGTTAAGACGCGGGCTGCCGAGGGGAATATCGCGCTCTTTGTTAAACAGATCGCTGAGCGGACGGCCCACCATCATGCGCACCAGCTCGGAGGCGTTGAGCTTGTCGCGCGTCAGGCTGCCGACGTATTGCCCGTCGCGTAGCACGCTGACGCGGTCAGAGAGTTCATACACTTCCGCCATCCGGTGGCTGATGTAAATAATCGCCATGCCTTCATCGCGCAGGCGCAAAATCAGTTCGAACAGACGGTGGGTTTCGCGTGAGGAGAGGGCGGCGGTAGGTTCGTCCATCACCAGAATGCGGCTGTTGCGGTGCAGGGCGCGGGCGATCTCCACCTGCTGCTGCTCGGCGATGGTCAGTTTCATGACCAGGTCGGTGGCGCTGAACTGCGCACCGAGGCGGTCAATGACCGCCTGCGCCTGGGCAGCCATCTCTTTGCGCTGGACCAGCCCGCCGCGCGACAGCTCGCTGCCGAGAAAAATGTTTTCCGCCACGGTCAGGTTAGGAGCAAGCTGCATCTCCTGATAAATCAGGGTAATGCCTGCGGCCAGCGCATCCTTCGGCCCTTTGATATGAAACGGCTTACCGTCGATGAGGATGTCGCCGCTGCTGGCGGTATAGGCACCTGCGAGGATCTTCATCAGCGTGCTTTTTCCGGCGCCGTTTTCCCCCATCAGCGCGTGGATCTCACCGGGGAAAACCGTCAAATCCACGCCCTTGAGCGCGTGGAAATTGCCAAAGGTTTTGGCAATGTGGCGCATCTCTAAAACCGGGGTTCTGCTCATGGCGGATCTCCTGTGAATGTCGATATCTGCACTTCATCACAGGCGCGTAAATGCAAAATGTCAGAAGCTGTTCATATTTGTCATAGTTATGAATAGCTAATCGCCATCACATTTTCCTTTTCCCTCTCCCTGTGGGAGAGGGCCAGGGTGAAGGCACCAATCCGCAGAGGAGCCCAAACCCATGTCTTCACGCCCCCCGTTCTTCACCAGCGCCCGCGGACGCCTGCTGATTTTTAATCTGCTGGTGGTCGCCGTCACGCTGATGGTCAGCGGTGTGGCGGTGCTCGGCTTTCGTCACGCCAGCCAGATCCAGGAGCAGGTCCAACAGCAAACGCTGGATGACATGACCGGCAGCATGAACCTCGCCCGTGATACCGCAAATGTGGCAACGGCGGCGGTGCGGCTGTCGCAGGTGGTCGGTGCGCTGGAGTACAAAGGCGAAGCCGAGCGGCTGAAACAGACGCAGATGGCGCTGCGCCACTCGCTGGATCAACTTGCCGATGCGCCGCTGGCGCAGCAGGAGCCGGCGCTGGTGGCGCGAATTATTCGCAGGAGTAATGAATTACAGCAGAGCGTGACGGGAATGCTGGAGCGCGGGCAAAAGCGGCATCTGGAGCGTAACGCGCTGCTCAGCTCGCTCTATCAAAGCCAAAGCTACCTGCGTCATTTGCAGGATATCAACCGCCGTTACGCGAGCAATGTGCCAGACGCCCGACAGCTTGCAGAGATGGACAGGCTGATCGTTGCCGCCATTGATACCCCTTCACCGCGCGCCACGGTGCAGCAGCTGGATGCAGTAACCGCGGGGTTATCCGCGAGCGCCCTGCAACCGGTGGCCAACCTGGTGCTCCCGGATTTTAATGATGAGCTGCGCAAGCTCGCACCACTGTCGACGCAGCTGGAGGAGAGCGATCTGTCCATCAGCTGGTACATGTTCCACATCAAGGCGCTGGTGGCGATATTAAACAGCGACATTAATCAGTACGTTGAACAGGTGGCGCAGGCTTCCCGGCTTCGCACGGCCCAGAGCCATCACGAGCTGCAATCCATCAGCGTGTTTATCAGCATCTTCGCGGTGCTGGCGCTGATCATCACCGGCTGTGCCTGCTGGTATATTTACCGCAATCTGGGCTCCAACCTGACGGCTATCTCAAGGGCGATGTCGCGTCTCGCTCACGGGGAGCAGGATGTGTTGGTGCCCGCGCTACAGCGGCGTGATGAGCTGGGGGAACTGGCGCGCGCGTTTAACGTTTTCGCCCGCAATACCGCTTCGCTGGAGCACACCACGCGGCTGCTGAAGGAGAAGACCTCACAGATGGAGGTTGACCGCATCGAACGTCAGGGGCTGGAGGAGGCGCTGCTGCACAGCCAGAAAATGAAGGCGGTCGGGCAACTGACGGGTGGCCTGGCGCATGATTTTAATAACCTGCTGGCGGTGATTATCGGCAGTCTGGAGCTGACCGATTCGGCATCACCGGACGCGCCGCGCATCACCCGTGCGCTTAAAGCCGCGGAACGCGGAGCCATGCTCACCCAGCGTCTGCTGGCCTTCTCGCGCAAGCAATCCCTGCAACCCCATGCGGTAGAGATGAAGCCGCTGCTGGAGAACCTGAGCGAGCTGATGCGGCACTCGCTTCCCGCCACGCTGACGCTGGATATTGAAGCGCAAACCCCGGCGTGGCCCGCATGGATTGACGTCAGCCAGCTGGAAAACGCCATTATCAACCTGGTAATGAACGCCCGTGACGCAATGGAGGGGCAATACGGTGTGATCAAAATCCGCACCTGGAACCAGCGTGTGACCCGCAGCGACGGGCGCAGGCAGGATATGGTCGCGCTGGAGGTGATTGACCACGGCTGCGGGATGTCGCAGGAGGTGAAATCGCAGGTCTTTGAACCGTTCTTCACCACCAAACAGACCGGCAGCGGCAGCGGGCTAGGGCTGTCGATGGTGTACGGCTTTGTGCGCCAGTCGGGTGGTCGCGTTGAGATCGAAAGCGCGCCGGGGCAGGGAACCACCGTGCGGCTCCAGCTGCCGCGCTCGACGCTGCCCGCGTTCTCCGATGATGTCGTGCTGGCGACCACGGCCCCGGCAGAAAGTGAGCTGCTTGTGCTGGTCCTGGAAGATGAGGCGGGCGTGCGTCAGACCCTGTGCGAGCAACTGCACCAGCTTGGCTACCTGACACTTGAAGCCGAAAACGGCGAGCAGGCGCTGAACATGCTGGACGCGTCGCCGGATATCGGTATGTTTATCAGCGACCTGATGTTGCCGGGCGGCCTGAGCGGTGCGGAGGTGATCGGCCATGTACGCAGCCACTATCCGCAGTTGCCGGTTCTGCTGATCAGCGGGCAGGATTTGCGCCCGGCGCATAACCCGCAGCTGCCGGACGTTCCGTTACTGCGAAAACCGTTCACCCGCGCACAGCTGGCGCAGGCGCTGCGCAAGGTGATGGTAATTTGAGATTCCTCCGCTACTCCCGCTAACAGCCAGTCATTACTTTAAGGCCAGTTCACCTGCGAGTCTGGCCTTATGAAACGTTACTCTACCGCTCTGTTATTGGGTCTGCTGACTTTAACCAGCCAACTGGCGCATGCCGATGTGATTGATGATGCTATTGGCAATATTCAGCAGGCGATCAACGACGCCTATAACCCCGGCAGCAGCCGTAATGACGATGACGACGATCGTTACGATCGCAGCCGTCAAACCGACAGCCGCCAGTACGACGACCGTCGCCGGCAGTTAGAAGACCGACGCCAGCGCTTAGACGAGCGTCAGCGGCAGCTGGATGACGACCGGCGTCGGTTAGAGGAGGATGAGCGCCGGTTGGAAGACGATTACGATCGCGGCTAAGTGCGGCCTGTTGCCCTCACCCCAACCCTCTCCCACGGGAGAGGGAGAAAACCTAATCCAGCACCAGCACCATCCCGTCATACCCCGCTTCAATGCCGGACGGCAGCGGGTTATCCATCATCCAGACGTCAAACTGATGGCTGATATGCGTCAGGATCACCTGCGGACAGCCAATCACCTCGTTCAGCGCAATCACCGTATTCAAATCACAGTGGTTGCGCGGCGTCTCCTGGCGCGGTTCATGGCTACAGTCAATAATCATCGCCTGCGGCTGATTATTTAGCAGAAACGTCACCGTTTTATCCGGTAGCCCGGCGGTATCAGAAAGCCACGCCACGCGGCTGTGGGCGGACTCCAGCAGATAGCCAAATGTGAGTTTTGAATGGTTGAGCGGCAGCGGCGTGACCCGCAAGCCCTGAAGTTCAAACGTCACAAACGGCTCCACCGTGTGGCTGAAATCGAGAAGGCCCGGATGTTTGAACAGGTCGTCACAGCCTGCGTCGTCCGGCGGACCGTAAACCGGAATGGTCGCTCCCACGCCCCAGCGCAGAGGAAACAGCCCCTGAACGTGATCCATATGATAGTGGGTAAGCAAAAACTGCCTGAAACTCCCCGCGGGCCAGTCGTCCATCAGGTGTGGAATACCCGCGTCCAGCAAGGTGACCGCATCGTTGAATTTCACCGCCGCGCTGCAGGGGCGACGGCGATAATTTTCCTGCAAACGCGCCCGTCGGCACGCCGCGCAGTCGCAGCCAAACACCGGCACCAGCTGCGCCCCTCCGGTTCCTGTCAGCGTGATCGTCAGACTCATAACGCACCTCTACAGCGGTTTGGTGAAGCGGAAATGGCTTTGCGTATATCCTTCACGAACATAAAAACGGTGCGCGTCCACGCGCTTCACGCTGGTGGAAAGCTCGGTCAGCTCGGCGCCTGCCTGGCGTGCGATCTCCTCTGCCCAGGCCAGCAGCTGGCTGCCCACTTTCAATCCGCGCGCCTGCGGCATCACCACCAGCTCCTGGATCTCGCCGATCCAGCGGGCGTGGTGCAGGTGAAACTGCATGTGCAGGCCGATCATCCCGATGATCTTCCCGTCCAGCTCGGCCAGCTGGTAGCGCATATTGTGATCCTGCAAGTTGGCCAGATACCCGGCGTGAAACGCCTGATGATCGAACTCGGCCTGCTTAAGTTCGCAGATCAGAGCGTAAACGATCGGCGCATCGTCGGCGGTGGCGGGGCGAAGCTGGCAGTCAGGCATGCTGTTTCTCCTTCTGGCGAATAAGCGATAGAAAGGTCTCGACTGACTGTAGCAAACTTCCGTCGTTATTGAGGAGATGGCAACCCGACGGGGTGTAGCGCGCCGCACGTTCCAGCCGCTGGTCGATCTCGCGCGCGTTTTCGCGCCCCCGCTTTTGCAGCCGGCTACGCAGAACCTCCGGGGAAACCTGCAAACAGACCGGGAGCAGCGCCGCTTCGTACCGGGCGCGAGCCTGCGGGAGATGCGCCCGTGAGCCGTTAACCAGCACGTCGAACCCCGCGTGCAGCCAGAGGTCGATCTCAATGCCGACGCCATAGTAGTAACCGTTGGCATGCCAGCTTAGCGCCAGCAGGTTTTGTCCGGCGCGGGTAAAAAACTCCTGCTCGCTCAGGGCGATATGGTTTTCGCTTCCGGCGTTGGCATCGCGCGTGATATAGCGGTGCGCCACCAGCAGCTGTGAGTGTTCCCGCTGCCGTAACGCCGACAGCAGGCTGTCCTTCCCGGAGCCGGACGGGCCCATTAACCAGATGAGTCTTCCCATCAGAACACCCTTTTTCCCTGACGCCAGACGTGGTCGATATGAATGTGCTCGCCCTTACGGTGCGCCAGCACCAGATCGGCCCGTTTCCCCTCGGCAATTTCCCCGCGATCGTGAAGATTGAGCGCGGTGGCCGGGTTTTTCGTCACCAGGCGAATCGCCTGCGGCAGCGTGAAGCTATTGCCTTCGTCGTCCGCGACGCGGAAGGCCGCGTCCAGCAGGCTGGCGGGGTAATAGTCAGATGAGAGGATATCCAGCAGGCCGAGGGAGGCGAGCTTGCTTGCCGCCACGTTTCCGGAGTGCGACCCGCCGCGCACGATGTTCGGCGCACCCATTAGCACGTTCATGCCATGCTTACGCGATGCCTCTGCCGCCTCGAACGTGGTGGGAAATTCGGCGATCACGCTCCCAAGCTGGTGGGATTCGCGAACATGGTCGTGCGTGGCATCATCATGGCTGGCCAGGGCAATATTACGGTCACGGCACATCGCGGCAATGGAGAGACGATTCGGCTGCGACCACCGCGCCGCAAGCTGGAGCTGCTCTTCTTCATAGCGCGCCATCTCGGCATCATTGAGCGCGTATTTGCTCTGATAGTATTCGCGATACTTTTCAATGTTGGCGAACTGGCGCTGCCCCGGCGAGTGATCCATCAGGGAAACCAGCGAGACCGGCTCGCGGCCCACCAGCTTTTCAAACAGCGGCAGGGTAGTGTGGTGCGGCAGCTCGCAGCGCAGGTGCAGGCGGTGCTCGGCGCGGTTGAGGCCGCGCTTTTGCGTCTCCTCCACGGCATTGATCATCTTCTCCAGGTTCTCCAGCCGATCGCCGCCGTCGCGCACGTCGCCGATCGCCACCGCGTCCAGCACCGTGGTGATGCCGCTGGCGACCATCAGCGCGTCGTGGCTGCTCATCGCTGAATGAGCAGGCCAGTCGACCTTCGGGCGGGGCGTGAAAAATTTATCAAGATTATCGGTATGCAGCTCAATCAGCCCCGGCAGCAGCCAGCCGCCTTCGCCATCCATCGCGTCCGGTGAGCGGCTCTGGGTTTCAGCAAACGCGCGGATGACACCGTCCCGGACCTCAACCGAGCCGTTCACGACCTCATTTTCCAGTACCAGCCTGACGTTATTGATAATCATGCGTTTGTCCCCATCGGGTGCAGTCTGTCCGCCACGCGATGGCGTACGGCGTCGTCGTGGAAGATCCCGACGATCGCCGCGCCGCGCGCTTTGGCCTGTTCGATCAGTTCCATCACCGCTGCGCTGTTTTTACTGTCGAGCGAGGCGGTGGGTTCATCCAGGAGTAAAATCGGGTAATCGACGATAAAGCCGCGGGCGATGTTCACGCGCTGCTGTTCGCCGCCGGAAAAGGTCGACGGGGCGAGGTGCCACAGACGCTCCGGTACGTTGAGACGCGTCAGCAGGCTGGCGGCTTTAGCGGTGCAGGTTTCGCGCGGCACGCCGAGATCCAGCAGGGGCTGCATGACCACGTCCAGGGCAGAGATCCGCGGGATCACCCGCAGGAACTGGCTGACCCAGCCGATCGTCCAGCGGCGTACTTCCAGCACCTTGCGCGCGGGAGCCTGGACCAGATCGACCCATTCATTGTTATGGCGGATATGAATATGGCCTTCGTCCGGCAGGTAGTTGGCATACAGGGAGCGCAGCAGGGTGGATTTTCCGCTGCCGGAATGGCCATGCAGCACCACGCATTCGCCGTTTCTGACCTCTAATGAGGCATTTTGCAGTACCGGCAGGCGGACACCGTTTTGCTGGTGGAGCACAAAGGTTTTACTGACATTTTCAACGTGGATCATTTTTGCCTCGCGATTCGTTTTGCCGGGTGGCGGCTTCGCCTTACCCGGCCTACGGGTGCGGTGTTCGTTTTGCCGGGTGGTGGCTTCGCCTTACCCGGCCTACAGGTGCGCTGTTCGTAGGCCGGGTAAGCGCAGCGCCACCCGGCAACAGCGCCCTCAGTTCTGCAATACGGACGACACCAGCAGCTGGGTGTACGGATGATGGGGATCGTCGAGCACCCGGTCGGTTAACCCACTTTCCACCACCTGACCCTGCTTCATCACCAGAAGACGGTCCGCCAGCAGGCGCGCGACGCCTAAATCATGGGTGACAATCACCACCGCCAGGTTCAGCTCCACCACCAGGCCGCGCAGCAGGTCGAGCAGGCGAGCCTGCACGGATACGTCCAGCCCGCCGGTCGGTTCGTCCATAAACACCAGCTTCGGATGGGTGACGAGATTGCGGGCAATCTGTAAACGCTGCTGCATGCCGCCGGAGAAGGTGGTCGGCAGGTCGTCGATGCGCGAGGCGGGGATTTCAACTTCCTCCAGCCAGTGCTGCGCCGTGGCGCGGATATTGCCGTAGTGGCGTGCGCCGGTGGCCATCAGCCGTTCACCGATGTTGCCCCCCGCTGACACCTGACGGCGCAGGCCGTCCATCGGGTGCTGATGCACCACGCCCCACTCGGTGCGCAGCAGGCGGCGGCGCTCGGCTTCGCTCATGCCATACAGCGACACGCCCTCATACAAAATGTCGCCATTCTGCGGCGTCAGGCGCGCGGAGATGGACTTCAGCAGGGTGGTTTTACCGGAGCCGGACTCGCCGACAATGCCCAGCACTTCGCCCGGCCACAGCTCAAACGACACGTCGCTAAAGCCTTTGCCCGGCGCATAAAGGTGAGTCAGGTTGTTAACCGAAAGCAGCGGTTTCATTGGCTGTTCGCCTCGCTCTGTTGGCGGCAGTAATCAGTGTCGGAGCAGACAAACATCCGTTTGCCAGTGTCGTCCAGCACCACTTCATCCAGATAGCTGTGTTTGGATCCGCAGATGGCGCACGGCTCGTCCCACTCCTGCACCGTAAACGGGTGATCGTCGAAATCCAGGCTCTCTACGCGGGTAAACGGCGGTACGGCGTAGATGCGTTTTTCACGTCCGGCACCAAAAAGTTGCAGGGCGGGCATCATGTCCATCTTCGGGTTATCGAATTTCGGGATCGGCGACGGGTCCATCACGTAGCGGCCGTTCACCTTCACCGGGTAGGCGTAGGTGGTGGCGATATGGCCGAAGCGGGCGATATCCTCATACAGTTTGACCTGCATGATCCCGTACTCTTCCAGGGCGTGCATGGTGCGGGTTTCGGTTTCCCGCGGCTCGATAAAGCGCAGCGGCTCCGGGATCGGCACCTGGAAAATCAAAATCTGATCTTCAGTCAGCGGGGTCTCCGGAATGCGGTGACGGGTCTGGATCAGCGTCGCGTCTTCGGTTTTTTCAGTGGTGTTGACGCCCGTTACGCGCCTGAAGAAGTTGCGGATCGACACGGCGTTGGTGGTGTCGTCTGCCCCCTGGTCGATGACCTTCAGCACGTCCGCTTCGCCAATCACGCTGGCGGTGATTTGAATACCGCCGGTGCCCCAGCCGTAGGGCATCGGCATTTCGCGGCCGCCGAACGGCACCTGGTAGCCGGGGATCGCCACAGCCTTAAGGATGGCGCGGCGGATCATGCGTTTAGTTTGCTCGTCCAGATAGGCAAAGTTGTAGCCGCTTAAGTTAGCCATTGGCGCGCTCCCGTTGCAGGCGTTTCAGCAGTTCCAGTTCGGCCTGGAAATCGACGTAGTGCGGCAGCTTGAGGTGCGAGACAAAGCCCGCGGCCTCAACGTTATCCGCGTGGGCCAGCACGAACTCTTCGTCCTGTGCCGGGCCTGCAATATGCTCGCCGTAGTCCGGCGCCTGGAGCGCACGGTCAACCAGCGCCATCGCCATCGCCTTGCGCTCGCTCAGGCCATACACCAGCCCGTAGCCGCGGGTAAAGTGTGGATCTTCATTTTCTGGCGCGACAAAACCGTTGACCATTTCGCACTCGGTCATCAGCAGTTCGCCGATGTTCACCGCAAACCCCAGCTCTTCTGGCACAATTTCGACATCGAGATAGCCGCTGCGGATCTCTGCCGCGAACGGGTGGTTGCGCCCGTAGCCGCGCTGCGTGGAGTAGGCCAGCGCCAGCAGATAGCCTTCGTCGCCGCGCATCAGCTGTTGCAGACGGGACGAGCGCGAACAGGGATAGACCGGCGGCGTGCGGGTGATGTCATCCGGTGTGCTGCCGGTGTCTTCTTCCGCCTTCGCCAGCCCCTGGTTTGCCAGCAGGCTAAAGACGTGCGGGGAGGCGTCTTGTTCAGCATCAGAGGCGCTGAGCTGCGGTGTTTCACCGTTTGCCAGCAGAGCGAAGTCCATCAGACGATGGGTGTAGTCGTAGGTGGGGCCAAGCAGCTGGCCGCCAGGAATATCTTTATACACCGCAGAAATACGGCGCTCTAAACGCATTTCCGCCGTATTTACCGGCTCGCTCACCGCCAGCTTCGCAAGCGTTGTGCGGTAAGCGCGCAGCAGGAAGATGGCTTCCACGTTATCGCCGCTAGCCTGTTTCAGCGCCAGTGCCGCCAGCTCACGGTCCGCGATGCCGCCTTCGGTCATCACGCGGTCGACGGCCAGGTTTAACTGCTGTTCAATCTGGGCGACGCTCAGCTCGGGAAGAGCGTCATCCCCCCGGCGTCTGTGCGCCTGCAAGGCATGGGCGGCGGCGATCGCCTTCTCGCCCCCTTTGACGGCAACGTACATCAGCACACCTCCACGTGAGTGGTTCGCGGGATCGCCAGCAGGCGCTCGCCGCAGGTCAGGAGCAGGTCAATGCCGAGCGGAAACGGATGCGGGCGCTCGGTCAGCTCATGGATGATGCACTCCGGCAGCTGGGGGGCGACCATCCGCTCGTCGGCGATGCCTGCACCCGTCAGGCGAAGCATGCGACCACCGCTCAGGCTGGAGACCTGCAAAATCAGCGTGGCGCTGGTTTCCGGGGCGACGGCGCTGCCTTCGCTCAGGGCGTTAAGCTGCTCGTGGCTGATTTGCTCGTCTGCCACGGCGAAGACCGCCTGCTGGGGCTGCTCGACCAGCGGCGCGTTGGTGTGAAAGCGCAGGTTCTGGCTGGCGATATCGTTCAGCAATGCCCCTGACAGCCATACCGGCGTGTCGTTGTCCGCCAGCGTCAGCAGCACGCTGGTAGAGGCGAGATTCAGCGGCAGCCAGCCCTGCGAAAGCTGGTGCAGCGAGACGATCACGCCGGGCTCGCTCATGGCTTTCAGCAGGCGACGGAAACTCTGTTGGGCATCCTGGACGGCCAGGGTAAAGGCAGGTTGAAGCGTCATGCGTTGTCTCCGCGAACGAGCGTAAAGAAGTCGACCCGGCTGGTATTCACTTCGGCCTGACGCGCGGCAAGGCGTGCGGCGCGGTCAGCTTCCAGCGGGGCAATAAGGGTTTCCATTAAGGTCTGAAAATGCGGCTGTTCCTGTAAAAGCGCGTCGATAACCGCGCAGCGCTCGGCGTGCGTTTTGTCGCGTCCAAGTACGTAGCCGTAGCCCAGCGTGCCGCTGCTCAGGCGGATCACCGCGCGGGTGAGGGTGGCATCGCCGGCGAAGAAGCGCTCGCCGGTGCCGCCCATGCGTGCCTGGATCTGCACCAGGCCGATCTCCGGCGCGCGGATCGTGTCGTAGTCCGGCGTCAGGCCGAGCGCGTTCATGCGGGCAGCCAGCGCAGCAGGCTGGCTGTGGGCCAGCACGCGCATCCAGCGCTGACGAGTGGAGGTGTCGAAGTGCATTCAGTGCTCCATGGTAAATTCAATCATGTCGGCGCGGGTCAGGCTGACGGAGTATTCCGTTGCGTTGACGTCGCCGTCACGGTGGTTGAGGGTGCGCACGCAGAGCAGCGGGGCCATGTTGGGGATCTCCAGCACCTTGCTCTCTTTAGCCTGCGCGCGGCGGGCGCTGATGCGCGTCTGGGTGCGTTTGAGCGCGATACCCGTCGCCTCCTGAAGAAAATCATGCAGGGAACCGCTGGCGAAATGTTGCAGCACGGGCCAGAGGGAGAGGTCCGCGAAGTAGTGGTCGATCTGACAGACCGCCACGCCGTTCACCCGGCGCAACGTGCGCAGGTGAACGACGTTGTCGCCCTCCTGAATCCCCAGCGCGTCCGCTACGTGGCGGGAGGCCGGGCGCAGGACAGACAGCAGCTTTTCGCTGGTGGGGTGGCTGCCCTGATCAAGCAGGTTCTGGCTAAAACGCGCCTGAGCATTGAGCGGGTAGTCAAACGGGCGCATCAGCACCAGCACGCCGACGCCCTGACGACGCTGGACCCAGCCGCGTTCCACCAGCTGATCGATGGCGCGACGCAGGGTGTGGCGATTCACTTCGTAGCGGTCGGCAAGCTGCTGCTCGGCAGGCAGGTAGTCGCCGCACCGATAGTGCGTGCGCAGCTCCACTTCGAGCTTTGCCGCAATCTCTTGCCAGCGGGTAGGGTAACTGGTCGGATGTCTGGATAAGTGCATACCAATCAAAGCCTCGCTTCTCAGATGAAGTGCTTACGCAAGCGTTGAGAGAGGAAATCCAGCAGGCTGACGGTGACGATGATGAGCACCATCAATGCGCAGGTTTGCTGGAACTGGAAACCGCGAATCGCTTCCCACAGGGTGACGCCAATACCGCCTGCGCCCACCATGCCGACCACGGTGGCGGAGCGAACGTTGGACTCGAAGCGGTATAGCGAATAGGAGATGAGCAGCGGCATGACCTGCGGCAGGACGCCGTAGAGGATCTCTTCGATTTTGTTCGCGCCGGTTGCGCGGATGCCTTCCACCGGGCCGGGCTCGATGGCTTCAACCGCTTCGGAGAGCAGCTTGGAGAGTACGCCGGTGGTGTGGATGAACAGCGCCATCACGCCAGCGAACGGACCCAGGCCGACGGCGACCACGAACAGCATCGCAAAGACCATTTCGTTGATGGCGCGACAGGCGTCCATCAGGCGACGCATCGGCTGGTAGATCCACCACGGCACGATGTTTTCGGCGCTCATCAGGCCAAACGGAATGGAGAGGATCACGGCGAGGGCGGTGCCCCAGACGGCGATTTGCAGGGTGGTGGCCATTTCACTGAGGTAGTCCTGCCACTGGCTGAAGTCCGGCGGGAAGAAGTCGGCGGCGAAGGTCGCCATGTTGCCCGAGTCCCTGAAGAGCAGCAGCGGATCCATCTCCGCGCCCTTCCAGGAGATAACGAGCACCGCCAGCAGAACGGCCCAGCTTATGAGCGAGAACCAGCTGCGCTTTGGCGGCGGGAGGGTGATGGTTTGCATGTTGGCTCCTTAATCTGTTCTCCCTCTCCCTGTGGGAGAGGGCCGGGGTGAGGGCATCAGCGTGCGCCTTTCCCCCTCACCCTAACCCTCTCCCTCAAGGGAGAGGGGACTTGAGTTACTGCACCGCTTTATTCACGCTGGTCATCGCGCCGAGCGCGGCGGTCAGGCGGTCGAGATCGTCCAGCTGCGCCTGAATTTCCGACACTTTGCTGGTCTTCTCTTCTTCCTTCAGACCTTTGTTGTCCTTCACGCCCTGCATCTGTTTAAACAGCGCCAGCTGGCGAATCGGCACCAGTTGCAAATCGCTGGACGCGCGGAACGGTGCCCAGCCCAGGTGCGCCAGCACTGCTTTCTCTTCCGGCGTTTTGCCGTAGTTCATAAAGAAGTCGTAGACCTTGTCTTTGGTGCTTTCGGAGAGGTTTTTACGCCACACGATCGGGTCGCCCGGGATCAATGGCGATTTCCAGATCACCTTCAGCGCTTTCAGCTTGTCCGGCGCGGAGGTCTTCAGCTTGTCGAGGTTTTCAGTGTTGTTGGTGGCAACGTCTACCTGCTTGTTTGCTACGGCCAGGGCGTTGGTTTCGTGGCTGGCGTTGACCGTGCGCTTGAAGTCGCTGGCGGAGATGTTGTTTTTCGCGAAGACGTAGTAACCCGGGACGAGGAAGCCGGACGTAGAATTCGGGTCGCCGTTACCAAAGGTCAGCTCTTTGCGTTTGGCGAGCATATCGTTGAGGTTGTTGATCGGGCTGTCTTTGTTAACGATCAGCACGCTCCAGTAGCCCGGGGAGCCGTCTGCTGCAACGGTCTGGGCAAAGACCTGGCCGTTGGCGCGATCTACCGCTTCCATGGCAGAGAGGTTGCCGTACCACGCGATGTCGACTTTGTTGAAGCGCATTCCCTGGATAATGCCCGCGTAGTCCGGGGCGAAGAAGGCGTTCACTTTGATCCCCAGTTTGGTTTCCATATCTTTCAGGAACGGTTCCCACTGCGGCTTCAGGTTTTGCTGTGATTCCGTTGAAATGATGCCAAAGTTCAACGCTTTTTCCTGTTCCTCTGCCCAGGCCGGGCTTAACAGGGTGCTGATGCTGAACATGCTGGTGAAGGCCAGCGCGGCAACGGCTTTGTAGTTCATTTCCATTCCTCGTTATCGGGGCGTTAAGCAGCCTGCGCGCGTTCTTCGACGCGGTTTACGCTGCGGTAGAGATGATCAAAACGTTCGTTATCAAACTGATGGCTGGCGCCATCGAAGAACACGTGGCCCTGACGCAGGGCGACGATGCGCTCGCAGTAGCGCAGGGCGTAATCCACCTGATGCAGCGTCACCACCACGGTGATGCCGTCGTTCTGGTTGATGTCGCGCAGGGTTTCCATCACGATGCGGGCCGATTCCGGATCCAGCGAGGCGATAGGCTCATCGGCCAGAATGATTTTGGCTTTCTGCATCAGGGCGCGGGCGATGGCGACGCGCTGCTGCTGTCCGCCGGAGAGCGTTGAGACGCGCTGGTGGGCAAAATGCGCCATGCCGACGCGGGTCAGCGCCTGTAAGGCTTCTTGTTTCTGGGAAGGGGAGAACCAGCGCAGGCAGGTGCGCCAGAACGGGGTGCTGCCGAGCGCGCCAATCAGCACGTTCTCGAGCACCGTCAGGCGGTTCACCAGGTTGAACTGCTGAAAGATATAGCCCGTCTGCGCGCGGCTTTTGCGAATATCGCTCGCCAGACGCCCCGCATGTTGCACGGTGTTACCCAGCAGCTCGACGCGGCTTTCCGGCGTTTTGTCACAGGTAATGAGGCCGCTTAAGTGACGAAGAAGGGTGGATTTTCCTGAACCGGATGGCCCCAGCAGCGCCACCATTTCGCCCTGCTGGACGGTCAGATCAACGGCATGCAGCGCCTTGTTGTGATGGAAGGTTTTGCTCAGTTTCTCGACGCGAATGACAGTTTGCATGTGCTGGGCCTCACGATAAATGTGGCCTCATGCTGGCGCATCAATATGACATTCAGGTTAAGTGTTGGTTGCGGGAGTTTGAAGAGTTGAGGGGGATTTGATGACAATCACCGTAGGCCCGGTCAGCGCAGCGCCACCGGACGCTGTTGCCGGATGCGCTGCGCTTATCCAGCCTACGATTTAACGACGTTAATCATCCACGGCACGCCGTATTTGTCGGTCACAGTGCCGAATCCGTGCGCCCAGAAGGTCTCCTGCCAGGCCATTTCAATATTGCCGCCATCGGCGAGGTTGTCGAACCAGCGCTTGCCTTCCGACACATCCTGGGTGTCGAGCACCAGTGTGAAACCCGCGTATTGCGCGCTGCTGCCAGGCGGTATCCCGTCGCTCATCATAATGTCGCTGCCCGCGATGCGGACGTTAGAGTGGGCGATGGCGGTATCCGGGAAGTTCATGCCGGACGGACAGCCTTCTTCGCTGTTTTCGTCTTTAGGCATTTCGCCGAAGGTGATTTTGTAGAGGAGTTCTGCGCCGACGGCCTGCTGATAGAAGGCGGTGGCCTCCGCACAGTTGCCGGCGAAAGAGATGTAGGGACTTAACGGCATAATCTTTACCTCACGTAAGAAAAGCCCGTTAAGTGTAGTTCCCGGACGCCCGGTAAGCGAAGCGTCACCGGGCGGGTCAATCAGTTCTTTTTCACGAACTCAGATTTCAGTTTCATCGGACCGAAGCCGTCAATTTTGCAATCGATATTATGATCGCCTTCAACAAGACGGATGTTTTTCACTTTGGTACCAATCTTCAGCATGGAAGAACTGCCTTTTACCTTCAGATCTTTCACAACGGTAACGCTGTCGCCGTCTGACAGCAGGTTGCCGTTCGCGTCTTTCACAATCAGCGTATCGCTGTCCTGCGCAGGCTCCGCATCGTTCCATTCATGGGCGCATTCCGGGCAAACGAACATGCCATTGTCTTCATAGGTGTATTCAGAATTGCATTTCGGGCAGTGTGGAAGTTGCATGTTGGTATCCTCAAAAGTGTTAACACGCTGGAAAACGCCAGCTAAATGACGGCAGTGTGCCGAAAAAGGCAGCGAGTATAACGCAAATCCCCACTTTTGTCGGTGATATTGTTTTAGAAAAATAGCGCAAAAATGCGTAAAAGATGACACGAACTGTCAGTGAATTAGGGGAAGCTTATGCCCTGCACGGCAGTGATCGTTATGATGATAAATATATCGAATATTTTATTACAGCAAATTGCTACGCTGTGCCATTTCGGATAAGGTGAAGGAACAAGCCGTTATTTATCTATCCTTTCTGATGCTATACATCTTTTGGTGTCAGGGAATACCTCTCTTTTTTGGTGGGTAAATAACGATGATATCTCCTGATGTTTCCTGAAAATGCGTTTTGTCTATTTACTTTTGGTCTTCTGACCAGAGGGATGTTTTACACGTATTAGAAGGGTGAGATTTAAATTCTCATTATCTTCAGTGGCTTGTATTAAATGAACATGTTTTCCATACGTGATCATATAAGCCTGAACAGTATAATTAAAAAAACGTGGCTTAATAAAAGTAATAAATTTGCGTTAAGGGAAGGCTTTTATCATGCACACACAGACCATATTTGAATTAAGCCAGGAAGCCGAACGTTTGTTACAGCTGGCTCTGAACAATCTTGATTCATTAAAATCAATGCCGATTGCAAAGCTGGATAGCACAGCCGCTGCCATGAGCGGCGTTAATAACAACGTTTTGCCATTACATTTTAGCGCGCGGGGTGTCGACGCTCAGCAGGCGTTGCTGAATAACGAATTACGCAAAATAACCCGCCTCGAAATGGTGCTGGCGATTGTGGGTACCATGAAAGCGGGAAAATCGACCACCATTAATGCGATTGTGGGCACGGAAGTGCTGCCGAACCGCAATCGTCCGATGACGGCGCTGCCCACGCTGATCCGCCATACGCCGGGCCAGAAGGAGCCGGTGCTGCATTTTTTGCACGTTGCGCCCATTGATACCCTGATTTCCCAGTTGCAGACGAAATTGTGCGATAAAGATCGCGGCAAGCTGGCGCGGCGTCTGGAAATCGACAAGGACATGAATACGCTGCTGGAGCGCATCGAAAGAGGTGAGGCGTTCGGAAAACATCACCTGGGCGCGGAGCCCATCTTTCATTGTCTGAAAAGCCTGAACGATCTGGTGCGGCTTTCTCAGGCGCTGGGCGTGGAGTTTCCTTTTTCTGAGTACGCCGCGATTGAACATATTCCGGTGATTGAGGTGGAATTTGTGCACCTCGCCGGTCTGGATGCGCACCTGGGGCAACTGACGCTGCTCGACACGCCGGGGCCGAACGAGGCCGGACAGCCGCACCTGCAAAAAATGCTCAGCGAGCAGCTGGCGCGCGCCTCCGCCGTGCTGGCGGTGATGGACTATACCCAGCTTAAATCTATTTCCGACGCCGAGGTTCGTCAGGCAATTTCGGCGGCGGGGAAATCCCTGCCGCTTTACGCCCTGGTCAATAAATTCGATCAGAAAGATCGTAACAGCGACGATGAAGAGCAGGTACGGGCGATGATTTCCGGCACGCTGATGAAAGGGAATATTTCTCCGGGACAAATTTATCCGGTCTCTTCCATGTGGGCCTACCTGGCAAACCGCGCCCGCTATGAGATGAACACCCATGGGCGGCTTCCCGATCATCAGGATCAGCGTTGGGTACAGGATTTTGCCGAGGCCGCGCTGGGCCGCCGCTGGCGTACGGCCGATCTCGACGATAGTGACCATATTCGCCATGCGGCGGATCTGCTGTGGGAGGATTCGCTGTTCGAACAGCCCATCCGCAAGCTGATTTACGCGGCTTACGCCAACGCCTCGCTGTTCGCCCTGCGGTCGGCATCGCATAAGCTGCTGAACTATGCGCAAAATGCCAGAGAATACCTGGATTTTCGCCATCAGGGACTGACGGTCGCCTTTGATGAGCTGGAGCGGAATATTAAGCGCCTGGAAGAGGACATGGCGATGCTGCGTCAGCGGCAGAGCGTAGTGAGCGATGAGGTCCAGCATGAAGTTGAAGAGGCGCTCAACGCAGCGGATACATTTCTGCTTAGTCAGAAAGGCGAACTTCACCAGGCGCTGGACGACATGTTTAGCCGCCCGTTAATTCTTGATTTAGCCGGGCGCGAGCCATCCAGCATGCGTACAGACGACACGGATGGGAACCAGCAACTGGTGCTTGACGATGAAGGGCAGGCACAGATTGTCCTGAGCAAGATCCGATCGTCATGCGAGCAGATTTTGCTGAATGCGCAGAGCAGAATTAGCCGGGAGCTGGCGTTACGCTTCGATCAGCTGGAGTCTACGCTCGCCCGATCGTTGAATGAGGCGATGCGCCCCATCGAGATGCAAATTAAGGAACAGCTCAGTCATGCCGGCTTTCGGGCGCGGATTAGCTTTCCGGCGTTTCAGGCAAACCAGCTTAACTTCAATACGCGCGGCTTATTTAATGATGCCATTGTGCAGGACACCCCTCCCGCCAGTCAGCCTGCAGGGGCGGGCAGCGTACGTAATACCGTCTCGCGCTGGCTCAATCATCCCGGCTGGGGCTGGGAAGCGTATGTGGAGACGCGCACCCGATATGTCATCGATATCGCCCAGCTTCATGGCAAATTTACGCAGCATACCGATCAGTTTTGCGATCAAATACGTAAAGCTTTGGCCGCGCAGGTCGATGTCTCTGTTACGGCAGGTATGGCAACGTTCTTTGCAGAGTTTTCGTTGTGCCTGACCGGGTTACAGGAAAGCTTGCGTGATAGCCTTGCCGTGCGGCAGCAGAATGAGCATTCAACCCGGGCGCTTAGCCAGTTGTTGAAGCAAAGTATGACCACAGCGGCGTGGATTCAGGAAGATACCCGACTGTTACGCGATGATATTCAAACCTTATTCGCGGCAGAGCAACCATGACAACACAGCTACTGGACGGTCCCGGGCGGACGCTGGAGTGTATTCATCCAAAATTTATGGTCGATTTGGTCCAGGGGGCGGATGCTGCTCGTCACACCCTCCTGGGGCCACAGCAACTGCAATTTCGTGAGCGTTTGACGCAGGAGATCGTTACGCAGACCCGGTTGCGGCCATGGGCAATGGCGGGAATGCTCAACGAAAATGCAGCACTGCGGCTGGGTCTGGCGGAGAAACTGGCCGGTATGCTCGACCCGGGACACCTGGCGCTGACCCGCATGTCCGACAAGCTGGTAGCCCTGCGCCAGCAGGTTAATCCACGCCTCCCTCAACCTTCCGGATTGTTGCAACAGTACGAGGCGCTCTCCGCACATTTCAACCAGCGTGCCGCCTATAAAGAGAAAGCGCTCGCGCAGCGCGGCCTTACGGTTCAGGCGGGTGAGCACAGCGAGCAAATTTTTACCCGCTGGCGAGCCGGGCAGTATGACGGCTGGTCGCTGGCTGGCCGCTGCTTTATCGTGCTGGAAGAGTTGCGCTGGGGCGCGTTTGGCGATGCCTGTCGTCTGGCGAATAGTGATGTGGCGGCCATGCTGAAAGATAACCTGCGCAGCATGGCCGCAAACTATCTGGCACAGGGGATTAACGCTTCTCCCACCACCCGGCATTTTTACCATCAGTGGCTGACGACGCCCGCTTCTCCTGGTCTGATGGATTATAAAGATATGCTTGGCTGGCTGGGGGACTGGTGTCAGGCGGATAAACATCCGGTGAGCTGGTCAGTGACGCAGAGCTGGCAAACGGTCGCGCTGGGTATGCCGAGACTCTGTTCGGCAAAACGACTGGTGGATGGCATGGTGGAAGAGATATTTAGTGCGTGATTGCCCCCTCTTTTTAAGGAGGGGGCGAACGGCTTAGTGGTGCATTTCTACCGCTTTCGGCTCTGCCTGGGTTTCCGGAACCTGTCCAAAACGTCTGGCGTACAGCGCCGTGATGATCGGGACCAGAATCGCCGTCACAATCACGCTGGCGGCAACCAGGGCCGTGGCGGAAGCCGCCACCGGTTCAAAGGCCGGGTTAATCTGGGCGATAATCACCGGGTTAGCTACCGCAGCGCCTGCGGCCGACGAGGCGGCCACACCTGCGGTTCCGTTACCGCCCCCAATGACGCGGTCTGCAATAATTAGCGGGATACCCGTGATGACGATGACGGCAACACCCAGCACAATACCCAGCAGGCCGGTTTCCAGAATCACGTTCAGATTGATGGTATTGCCCAACGCGAAGCCGAAGAACGGGATCAGTACCGGGGTGGCTTTGCTGAAGAAATCGCGCAGATCGTGATCGAGGTTGCCTAGCGCAAAACCAATCAGGAACGGCAGGATCGCCCCGACAAAATGGTGGGGTTCAAAGGAGGCAAGGCCGGCAGAACCCAGAATCAGCATGGTCATCAGCGGACCCGACTCCAGGGACATCAGCACGAACGCGCCTGATTCTTCTTTGGTGCCATATTGATTCATCAGGCTGGCATAGAGACCGCCGTTGGTCATATCCATTGCTGAAACAATGGCCAGAACGGATAATCCGGCGAAGAATCCGGTCTGTATGCCATTCTCCGGAATGAACATCGCGCAGATCATGGCAACGACCCAGGCGACCGCAATTTTAGTAATGACCAGCGTCCCTGATTTACGTAATACCGTACCAGTTGCACGTAAATTAATAGATGCGCCGATGCAAAAGAACCAGACTGCCAGAATCGGCACCGTTCCGGTGATCATACCTTTTGTAAAACCGCCAAAATAAGCACCGGTATTCGGGGCCAGCGTATTTAATATCGCGCCAAGTACCAGCGGGACCAGCATCATCCCGCCCGGGATGCGTTCTATTGTTGCTTTAATCTTCATCATTAACCCTCACATCTCGCCCGCGTGGCTGGCGGAAATCTCAAAAAATAGATCAACAAATTCAAATGATTGCCTTTTTTGAAGACCAATCGATTCGTTACTTATGCTGTAAAGCGAAATTCAGGTGCTTAGCATTCCTTCATTTGAAAGCCGCTGGGATATTGTGTTCGGGTTTATCATGCGATCTTTGGAATTGCGATTCAATGAAAATAAAACACTGTTTTAGTTATCTGCGTCACATATTGAATGTAAACAGGAATGCCCGCTGTTAATAATTAAATTTTGTGTAAATTCGATGTGAAGAAATGTGATTGTTTTTTGTTTTAAGAGGAATAATAACGGGTGTTAAGATGTGCTTGATAAAGGGGGTGAGAATGACCTTATTTATCGTGAATTGACAAAACCTGAAGCCAACTTACGAACCGGAAAAATATATGTGAAGTTGATCACATATATAAACGCTGGTAGGGTAAAAAGGTCTTTAACTGCCCAGACAGGCGTCAACAGGTTCGGTTGTATTGAGGTAAAACGTCAATGTAAGTAAACCTGCTACGCTTGAATAAGGAGATTCGCATGGAGCGGATCTCTGGTTCACAGCTTGCAAATGCGCTGTGAAACGGACGGGGCTGAGTCTACGAGGAAAGCTATGCTTAGAAGGAAAAAAGTAAAACCCATCACGCTGCGCGATGTCACCATTATTGATGATGCGAAACTGCGCAAAGCGATTACGGCGGCCTCGCTCGGTAATGCGATGGAGTGGTTCGATTTTGGTGTCTACGGCTTTGTTGCCTATGCGCTTGGTAAAGTGTTCTTCCCCGGTGCCGATCCCAGCTTGCAGATGATTGCCGCGCTGGGTACGTTCTCTGTTCCCTTCCTTATTCGCCCTCTCGGTGGCCTGTTCTTCGGCATGCTGGGTGATAAATATGGTCGCCAGAAGATCCTGGCTATTACTATTGTCATCATGTCGATAAGTACATTCTGTATCGGCCTTATTCCGTCCTATGCGACCATTGGTATATGGGCACCGATCCTACTGTTGATCTGTAAGATGGCGCAGGGCTTCTCCGTTGGCGGCGAATATACCGGTGCATCGATTTTTGTCGCTGAGTATTCTCCGGATCGAAAACGCGGCTTTATGGGCAGCTGGCTCGACTTTGGTTCGATTGCCGGGTTTGTCATGGGCGCGGGAGTTGTGGTTCTGATTTCAACCGTAGTGGGTGAAGAGAACTTCCTCGACTGGGGCTGGCGTATTCCGTTCTTCCTGGCGCTGCCGCTTGGCATCATCGGTCTTTACCTGCGTCACGCCCTGGAAGAGACGCCTGCGTTCCAGCAGCACGTTGAAAAGCTGGAGCAGGGCGACCGTGAAGGGTTGCAGGATGGCCCGAAAGTGTCGTTCAAGGAGATTGCGACCAAACACTGGCGCAGCCTGTTGACCTGTATCGGTCTGGTGATTTCCACCAACGTGACCTATTACATGCTGCTGACATACATGCCGAGCTATCTGTCGCATAACCTGCACTACTCGGAAGACCACGGTGTGCTGATTATTATCGCCATCATGGTAGGCATGCTGTTCGTGCAGCCGATTATGGGTCTGCTGAGCGACCGCTTTGGCCGTAAGCCATTCATTATTCTCGGTAGCGTCGCGCTGTTCGCGCTGGCAATCCCGGCCTTTATTCTGATTAACAGCAATGTGCTGGGGCTGATTTTCGCCGGTCTGCTGATGCTGGCGGTGATCCTCAACTGCTTTATCGGGGTGATGGCTTCTACGCTACCGGCAATGTTCCCGACGCATATTCGCTACAGTGCGCTGGCGGCAGCCTTTAATATCTCCGTTCTGATTGCGGGCCTGACGCCGACGCTTGCTGCTTCACTGGTGGAGAGCACGCAGAACCTGATGATGCCTGCTTACTATCTGATGGTTATTGCGGTGATTGGCCTGATTACCGGTATTACTATGAAGGAGACGGCGAACCGTCCACTGAAAGGGGCAACGCCTGCGGCGTCCGATATTCAGGAAGCGAAGGAGATCCTGCGCGAGCACTACGATAACGTAGAGCAGAAGATTGAAGATATTGACGCAGAGATTGAAGAGCTTCAGAAAAAACGTTCTCGCCTGGTTGACCAGCATCCGCGAATTAACGAGTGATAAAAAACCCGCCGCTGGCGGGTTTTCTTTTATTAGCATCCTGCGGCGATATAGTCGCCGCTGACGCTGACGGGGATCACCGTCAGGAAGAGGATAGTTGCGAACAGTATCAGAACAACTCCTCCGGCTATTTTGACCATCGGCATTACCCAGTTCAGGGAAGTGCCGCCACTAAACCAGGCTACTGTGCGTTCACGCGCGTAACGTACTGCCAGCGACAGCCCCATAATCGACAGCGCCGTGCCCAGCGACATTGTCATCACAGCAGTAATTCCCCAGCTAATAATGCCGAGCGCATTCGAGAACATCAGGATCATAATTGCTCCGCTGCACGGGCGTGCGCCAATGGCCAGCACCACGCCCAGACGGGTTTTCCAGTCGCTTTTAGCCAGATCCACCCCTACGCCGTGATGGCCGCAGCCACAGTGTTCATTGTGCTGATGATGCGGCTTGATGGCGCTAATCGCCATTTTGCGCGGACGCAGGCTGCTGAGCGCCTGATAAATGATAAACGCACCGAAGGCGGCAATCAGTAAGGCGCTGATTTTCTCGACGTACCAACGGCTGGTACTGATATCTCCTGACGCGAGGTTCAATCCAACCGCCAGGATAAACACAAAGAGGATCGCGCTGACGCCCTGCATCAGGCTACCGATAAACGGTACGACGCGCGCCGCGAGCTGGCTCTCTTTATTGGTGCTGAGATACGTGGCGACGATAAATTTGCCGTGTCCTGGTCCAACGGCATGGAGTACACCATAAAGAAACGCACCGGTTAACAACCACAGCCCACCGCTGTACTGATGATTATTAAGTTGCAGCAAATACATCACCAGATAACGGTGCAGGGTGATCTGAGCGGCGAGGCACCACTGAATAAAAGCATTCCAGTGCGTATGCAGTGCGAAACCTGCCATAAGTAACACCAGCACGGCGAGCCCGGCGGTTGGGATACGCCAGTCACGTTGAAGTCGTTGTGTCGTCATCAGGTTGGTCTGCGAGAGGAATATTTGCCGCTAGTATAGTGTTCAATTAGCGGGATCGCACCGGGATCGTCAATGGATTGTGGATAACTCTGTGCGTAAAAGGGTATAAGGCGGGGTTTTGCTGGGGAATACAGCAGTCAGTCATTTTTTTGCAACTTTTCTGTTGCGGTCGCTCGGGAACTCCCTATAATGCGCCTCCATCGACACGGCAGATGTGAATCACTTCACAGACTACCCGGTCGGTTGAAGAGAAAAATCCTGAAATAACGGGTTGACTCTGAAAGAGGAAAGCGTAATATACGCCACCTCGCGACAGAGCGCTGAAGCGCGTCGCAACTGCTCTTTAACAATTTATCAGACAATCTGTGTGGGCACTCAAAGTGACATGGATTCTTAACGTCCTCGGACGAAAAATGAATACCAAGTCTCAACGAGTGAACACGTAATTCATTACGAAGTTTAATTCATTGAGCATCAAACTTTTAAATTGAAGAGTTTGATCATGGCTCAGATTGAACGCTGGCGGCAGGCCTAACACATGCAAGTCGAACGGTAACAGGAAGCAGCTTGCTGCTTCGCTGACGAGTGGCGGACGGGTGAGTAATGTCTGGGAAACTGCCTGATGGAGGGGGATAACTACTGGAAACGGTAGCTAATACCGCATAACGTCGCAAGACCAAAGAGGGGGACCTTCGGGCCTCTTGCCATCGGATGTGCCCAGATGGGATTAGCTAGTAGGTGGGGTAACGGCTCACCTAGGCGACGATCCCTAGCTGGTCTGAGAGGATGACCAGCCACACTGGAACTGAGACACGGTCCAGACTCCTACGGGAGGCAGCAGTGGGGAATATTGCACAATGGGCGCAAGCCTGATGCAGCCATGCCGCGTGTATGAAGAAGGCCTTCGGGTTGTAAAGTACTTTCAGCGGGGAGGAAGGCGACAGGGTTAATAACCCTGTCGATTGACGTTACCCGCAGAAGAAGCACCGGCTAACTCCGTGCCAGCAGCCGCGGTAATACGGAGGGTGCAAGCGTTAATCGGAATTACTGGGCGTAAAGCGCACGCAGGCGGTCTGTCAAGTCGGATGTGAAATCCCCGGGCTCAACCTGGGAACTGCATTCGAAACTGGCAGGCTAGAGTCTTGTAGAGGGGGGTAGAATTCCAGGTGTAGCGGTGAAATGCGTAGAGATCTGGAGGAATACCGGTGGCGAAGGCGGCCCCCTGGACAAAGACTGACGCTCAGGTGCGAAAGCGTGGGGAGCAAACAGGATTAGATACCCTGGTAGTCCACGCCGTAAACGATGTCGACTTGGAGGTTGTGCCCTTGAGGCGTGGCTTCCGGAGCTAACGCGTTAAGTCGACCGCCTGGGGAGTACGGCCGCAAGGTTAAAACTCAAATGAATTGACGGGGGCCCGCACAAGCGGTGGAGCATGTGGTTTAATTCGATGCAACGCGAAGAACCTTACCTACTCTTGACATCCAGAGAACTTTCCAGAGATGGATTGGTGCCTTCGGGAACTCTGAGACAGGTGCTGCATGGCTGTCGTCAGCTCGTGTTGTGAAATGTTGGGTTAAGTCCCGCAACGAGCGCAACCCTTATCCTTTGTTGCCAGCGGTCCGGCCGGGAACTCAAAGGAGACTGCCAGTGATAAACTGGAGGAAGGTGGGGATGACGTCAAGTCATCATGGCCCTTACGAGTAGGGCTACACACGTGCTACAATGGCGCATACAAAGAGAAGCGACCTCGCGAGAGCAAGCGGACCTCATAAAGTGCGTCGTAGTCCGGATTGGAGTCTGCAACTCGACTCCATGAAGTCGGAATCGCTAGTAATCGTGGATCAGAATGCCACGGTGAATACGTTCCCGGGCCTTGTACACACCGCCCGTCACACCATGGGAGTGGGTTGCAAAAGAAGTAGGTAGCTTAACCTTCGGGAGGGCGCTTACCACTTTGTGATTCATGACTGGGGTGAAGTCGTAACAAGGTAACCGTAGGGGAACCTGCGGTTGGATCACCTCCTTACCTTAAAGAACCTGCCTTTGTAGTGCTCACACAGATTGTCTGATGAAAAGTAAATAGCAAGGCGTCTTGCGATTGAGACTGTACGTCCCCTTCGTCTAGAGGCCCAGGACACCGCCCTTTCACGGCGGTAACAGGGGTTCGAATCCCCTAGGGGACGCCACTTGCTGGTTCGTGAGTGAAAGTCACCTGCCGTCATATCTCAAAACTGACTTGCGAGTCATGTTTGAGATATTTGCTCTTTAAAAATCTGGATCAAGCTGAAAATTGAAACGACACATCTTTAATGGTGTGTTCGAGTCTCTCAAATTTTCGCAATCGGAAGTGAAACATCTTCGGGTTGTGAGGTTAAGCGACTAAGCGTACACGGTGGATGCCCTGGCAGTCAGAGGCGATGAAGGACGTGCTAATCTGCGAAAAGCGCCGGCGAGGTGATATGAACCTTTGACCCGGCGATGTCCGAATGGGGAAACCCAGTGCAATTCGTTGCACTATCGTTAACTGAATACATAGGTTAACGAGGCGAACCGGGGGAACTGAAACATCTAAGTACCCCGAGGAAAAGAAATCAACCGAGATTCCCCCAGTAGCGGCGAGCGAACGGGGAGCAGCCCGGAGTCTGAATCAGCTTGTGTGTTAGTGGAACGGTCTGGAAAGTCCGACGGTACAGGGTGATAGTCCCGTACACGAAAGCACACTTGCTGTGAACTCGAAGAGTAGGGCGGGACACGTGGTATCCTGTCTGAATATGGGGGGACCATCCTCCAAGGCTAAATACTCCTGACTGACCGATAGTGAACCAGTACCGTGAGGGAAAGGCGAAAAGAACCCCGGCGAGGGGAGTGAAAAAGAACCTGAAACCGTGTACGTACAAGCAGTGGGAGCCTCTTTATGGGGTGACTGCGTACCTTTTGTATAATGGGTCAGCGACTTATATTCTGTAGCAAGGTTAACCGTATAGGGGAGCCGAAGGGAAACCGAGTCTTAACTGGGCGTTAAGTTGCAGGGTATAGACCCGAAACCCGGTGATCTAGCCATGGGCAGGTTGAAGGTTGGGTAACACTAACTGGAGGACCGAACCGACTAATGTTGAAAAATTAGCGGATGACCTGTGGCTGGGGGTGAAAGGCCAATCAAACCGGGAGATAGCTGGTTCTCCCCGAAAGCTATTTAGGTAGCGCCTCGTGAATTCATCTTCGGGGGTAGAGCACTGTTTCGGCTAGGGGGCCATCCCGGCTTACCAACCCGATGCAAACTACGAATACCGAAGAATGTTATCACGGGAGACACACGGCGGGTGCTAACGTCCGTCGTGAAGAGGGAAACAACCCAGACCGCCAGCTAAGGTCCCAAAGTCATGGTTAAGTGGGAAACGATGTGGGAAGGCACAGACAGCCAGGATGTTGGCTTAGAAGCAGCCATCATTTAAAGAAAGCGTAATAGCTCACTGGTCGAGTCGGCCTGCGCGGAAGATGTAACGGGGCTAAACCATGCACCGAAGCTGCGGCAGCGACACTATGTGTTGTTGGGTAGGGGAGCGTTCTGTAAGCCGTTGAAGGTGTCCTGTGAGGGGTGCTGGAGGTATCAGAAGTGCGAATGCTGACATAAGTAACGATAAAGCGGGTGAAAAGCCCGCTCGCCGGAAGACCAAGGGTTCCTGTCCAACGTTAATCGGGGCAGGGTGAGTCGACCCCTAAGGCGAGGCCGAAAGGCGTAGTCGATGGGAAACAGGTTAATATTCCTGTACTTGGTGTTACTGCGAAGGGGGGACGGAGAAGGCTATGTCAGCCGGGCGACGGTTGTCCCGGTTTAAGCATGTAGGCGGAGGTTCCAGGTAAATCCGGTACCTTATTAACGCTGAGGTGTGATGACGAGGCACTACGGTGCTGAAGTGATAAATGCCCTGCTTCCAGGAAAAGCCTCTAAGCATCAGGTAACACGAAATCGTACCCCAAACCGACACAGGTGGTCAGGTAGAGAATACCAAGGCGCTTGAGAGAACTCGGGTGAAGGAACTAGGCAAAATGGTGCCGTAACTTCGGGAGAAGGCACGCTGATGTGTAGGTGAAGCCCCTGCGGGCGGAGCTGAAATCAGTCGAAGATACCAGCTGGCTGCAACTGTTTATTAAAAACACAGCACTGTGCAAACACGAAAGTGGACGTATACGGTGTGACGCCTGCCCGGTGCCGGAAGGTTAATTGATGGGGTTAGCGGCAACGCGAAGCTCTTGATCGAAGCCCCGGTAAACGGCGGCCGTAACTATAACGGTCCTAAGGTAGCGAAATTCCTTGTCGGGTAAGTTCCGACCTGCACGAATGGCGTAATGATGGCCAGGCTGTCTCCACCCGAGACTCAGTGAAATTGAACTCGCTGTGAAGATGCAGTGTACCCGCGGCAAGACGGAAAGACCCCGTGAACCTTTACTATAGCTTGACACTGAACACTGGTCCTTGATGTGTAGGATAGGTGGGAGGCTTTGAAGCGTGGACGCCAGTCTGCGTGGAGCCAACCTTGAAATACCACCCTTTAATGGCTGGTGTTCTAACGTAGACCCGTAATCCGGGTTGCGGACAGTGTCTGGTGGGTAGTTTGACTGGGGCGGTCTCCTCCCAAAGAGTAACGGAGGAGCACGAAGGTTGGCTAATCCTGGTCGGACATCAGGAGGTTAGTGCAATGGCATAAGCCAGCTTGACTGCGAGCGTGACGGCGCGAGCAGGTGCGAAAGCAGGTCATAGTGATCCGGTGGTTCTGAATGGAAGGGCCATCGCTCAACGGATAAAAGGTACTCCGGGGATAACAGGCTGATACCGCCCAAGAGTTCATATCGACGGCGGTGTTTGGCACCTCGATGTCGGCTCATCACATCCTGGGGCTGAAGTAGGTCCCAAGGGTATGGCTGTTCGCCATTTAAAGTGGTACGCGAGCTGGGTTTAGAACGTCGTGAGACAGTTCGGTCCCTATCTGCCGTGGGCGCTGGAGAATTGAGGGGGGCTGCTCCTAGTACGAGAGGACCGGAGTGGACGCATCACTGGTGTTCGGGTTGTCATGCCAATGGCACTGCCCGGTAGCTAAATGCGGAAAAGATAAGTGCTGAAAGCATCTAAGCACGAAACTTGCCCCGAGATGAGTTCTCCCTGAGACTTTAAGTCTCCTGAAGGAACGTTGAAGACTACGACGTTGATAGGTCGGGTGTGTAAGCGCAGCGATGCGTTGAGCTAACCGATACTAATGAACCGTGAGGCTTAACCTTACAACGCCGAAGCTGTTTTGGCGAAGAGACAGACACGATTTTCAGCCTGATACAGATTAACAGAATTTGCCTGGCGGCTTTAGCGCGGTGGTCCCACCTGACCCCATGCCGAACTCAGAAGTGAAACGCCGTAGCGCCGATGGTAGTGTGGGGTCTCCCCATGTGAGAGTAGGGAACTGCCAGGCATCAAACAGAAAGAACCCCGTACCGGAAGGTGCGGGGTTTTTTGCTTTGTGCGCGGAAAAACATGCCGGATGGCGGCTTCGCCTTATCTGGCCTGCGGGTTTTGTAGGCCCGGTAAGCGCAGCGCCACCGGGCAATGCTGGCCGCACGACCTCATCGGGAAGAGATACAGGAATAAAATTTAGGTAAGGTTTTGATAAGCGCAGAAAAGCAAAAACCCAGCCATAGGCTGGGTTCTTTAAATAGTGGTGCCCGGACTCGGAATCGAACCAAGGACACGGGGATTTTCAATCCCCTGCTCTACCGACTGAGCTATCCGGGCAACGGAGCGCATTAAACCGCAATCGCGCGCGATCGTCAACATTATTTCGGGAAAAGCTGTTCAACTGCTTAAGTTTGCGGCAATCTGTCCGTTTGTGCGCTGAAAATGCACAAATCTTCCAGACAGTTCAGGCAAGATGTGACAATGCTGACGGTAAGAGGAGGGCAGTATGGCAAACGACTGGCTTGAGCTGCGTCAGCATGCAGAAACAGGTATTGAGACAATTAAGGCGCATTTCGAAGGACACGCCTTTGATCCCCACTGGCATGATAGCTATCTGGTCGGAATAACCCTTTCCGGTACGCAGCAGTTCCACTGTCGCCGTGAACGCCACCGTAGCCAGCCGGGCGATGCTTTTTTACTTGAGCCTGGTGAAATTCATGACGGTGATGCACCGGTAGAGGGTGGCTTTACTTATCTGACCTTTTATCTGGATGAACACTGGCTCACCCGTACGCTTCAAGGGCTGTATGACTCTACTCCCGGGAGTTACACCCTCCACTTTGCCCAAACGCTGACGCGAGAGCCTCAGCTGGTGCGCGCTATTGGTGATACATTTGCCTCGCTGCATAACGATGAGATGAAGATCGTACAACAGAGCACAATGGATAACCTGCTCACTAAGATTACAGCCCACTGCCACTGGCGGAAGAAGCTCCCGTCGCAGTTACAAAGCTCCGCTGTGGCGCAGCGTGCCCGCGACTATCTCTATGCGCATATCGGCGAGAACGTGGGGCTGTCAGACCTTGCGCGGGAGACGGGGACGGATCGCTTTACGCTCACCCGCTGCTTTAAGCGCGAATTTCACCTTGCGCCGCACGCCTGGCTTATCCAGCTGCGCCTGGCAAAGGCCCGACAGATGCTGGCGTATGGGGAACTGCCTGTTGATGTGGCGACGGCAGTAGGTTTTGCCGATCAAAGCCATCTTGGTCGCTGGTTCCAGCGGGCGTACCGTATTTCTCCGGCACACTACCGTCGGTTGTGCACAAACCTTCCAGACGTTTCCAGAAAATAACGGCACATTCATGGCTCTACTAAAAGGAGCCACCTGTGAATTTAATACCCTTCCTGCTGTTTGCATTTGTCGCCTCGATTACGCCGGGGCCAACCAATATTTTGGTACTGGCTAACAGTCAGCACTTTGGCGTAAAAAATACGGTTCCTGCGATCCTGGGCGGGTGTATTGCCGCCAGCGCTATTGTTCTGGTTTCAGGCGCTGGGGCAGGAGAAGTGTTACGCCAGTATCCGCTGATACGTCAGGTGATGAGCTGGGCGGGCGTGCTGTGGCTTTCCTGGATGAGCTGGCAGCTGTTTAGCGCCCCGGCCGCGAATCTCTCCTCCAGGCGTCATGTCCGATTTACCGCGCGGGCGGCGGCGTTATTACAGGTTGTAAACCCAAAAACCTGGATGATGGCGCTGGCCGTCGTCAGCCTGTTTGCTCCGGCAAGCGACCATGCATTACGGGATATTTCGCTGATGGCGCTATGGTTTCTGGCGATCTCAGTGGTCTGTTTGTTGTGCTGGGCGTGGCTGGGGAAGGCGGTGAACCGGATTTTCCGCACCACCGTGGCGATGGTGCGATTTCAACGTGCAATGGCGCTGTGTTTGTTTATTTCCGCCTGGACGGGAATGCTGGCTTAGGTCAGTGCACCACCCATACGGCACTGCGCAAACCGCAAAATATCTTCCGCCAGACGGTGCGCCGTATCCACATCCGCCTGGCTACGGTTCACCAGCATGCGGCTCAGGCAACCTTCCAGCACCAGCTCCATCTGCTTCGCGACCATTGCCGGATCATCCACTTCAAGTGTGGTCAGCAGCTCGTGTGTGAACTCGTGCGCGGCTCGTTTTTGCTGATCTGCCAGCTGATGGATGGGGTGTCCGGGATCCGGATAGTAGGTGCAGGCGGCGATAAACAGACAGCCTGGGTAACGGTTGTTGGTGACACACTCCGTCAGTGCGGTATAGCGTGCCAGCAGCTTTTGCTCGGTGGTCAGCTCTTCATTCAGCATCAGTTGCCTGCGCCAGATATCCACCTGCTGGCTGAGATAGCGCAGGGCATCATACAGCAGCGCCTCTTTATCCGGCCAGAAGCGCTTAAGTTCATCCAGAGGGTAATCGATACGGTCGGCTACCATCTCAAGCGTGGTGCTGGCGATCCCTTGAATCTCAAGTAATTGCAGGGCTTGTCCCAGTACGTCTTCGCGTTGCACGGTTATCTCCTCCGCTATTCCCAACGGTTTGTCCCGTCTAAAGTGTTGTTTACGGTTGGCGATTGCGCAAATGCGCGTTGAATGTCGTCGCGTCCATAAACCCGGTTACACGCTGCGTCAGCTGTTCTTCCCCCTGTTCATTGAAGAACAGGATGGTAGGCAGCCCGAGCACGTTAAGTTGCTTCAGCAGAGCCTTATCCTGCGCGCTGTTGGCGGTAACGTTCGCCTGGAGCAGAACGGTATCGCTCAGCGCATGTTGTACCTGCGGATCGCTGAAGGTGTATTTTTCAAACTCTTTGCAGGCCACGCACCAGTCGGCATAGAGATCGAGCATGACCGGTTTGCCTTTCGCCTGCACCAGGGCGCGGTTAAGGTCATCCACGTTTTTAATCTGTATAAAATTCAGATGAGCCTGTGTTTGACCTGCCGGGGTGCCAAACGCCCAGTCCTGTAGCGGACGGACGCTCACCAGCGCGGCCGCCAGCAGAAGGATCTGTAGCAGGCGCATCCACGGTTTCTTCGCACCCAGACTCACGATAAATGCCCAGCTGAAGAAGGCCACGCCGAGCATAGCCCACAGACGCGTACCCCACACATCACCGATGATGCGTTCCAGCAGGAATACCGGTAGCGCCAGAATGACAAAACCAAACGCGGTTTTCACTGTCTCCATCCACGGGCCGCTCTTCGGCAGCAGACGATTGCCAAATACCGTCACAAGGATCAGCGGCAGACCCATGCCGAGCGCGTAAAGGTACAGTGTGCCGCCGCCGAGCCAAAGGTTGCCGCTCTGGGCAATGTATAACAGGATGGCGCTCAGCGGCGCGGTGGTGCAGGGGGAGCAAATCAGCCCGGCGATGGCACCCATGGCGAACACGCCGCCCGCAGAGCCCCCCTGCTGACGGTTGCTCATTCGCGTCAGACGGGTTTGCAGGGAAGAGGGCAGTTGCAGAGTGAACAGGCCAAACATCGACAGCGCCAGCAGAATAAACACTGCTGACAGTCCGATAAGCACATAGGGGTGCTGAAGGGCGGCCTGGAACTGCAACCCGGCAGCGGCGACCACGAGGCCGAGCGCCGTATAGGTTAACGCCATGCCCTGCACATAGATAAAGGCCAGCAACAGCGCGCGGGCGGTGGAAAGGCGTTGCTTACCACCCAGCACGATGCCAGAGATAAGCGGGTACATAGGCAGTACGCAGGGCGTAAAGGCGATGCCGATACCAATCAATAACGCCCAAAGCGCTGAGAACGGAAGGTCTGAAGCGGCTTCGCCTTCACCCCTCACACTGGCCATTTCCCCTGAGGGGAGAGGGGAGGCCGCCGCTTTCACTTCGCTAAGCGGAACGACCTTTGTTTCAGGGGGATAGCAGAAGCCCGCATCGGCGCAACCCTGATACGTCACCGTCAGGGTTGCGCCTTTATCCGCCTGATTCACCGTGACGGGCACGCTTAAGCGCTGGCGATAAATTTCACTTTTACCGTAGAACTCGTCCTCGTGCCATTCGCCAGCGGGCATCTGCAATGCGCCGACGTCAGCCTTTGCCGGCGTGATGCTGACCTGCTTGCGATAGAGGTAATAACCCTCTTTCACCTGCCAGGTGAGACTGAGATCGTGCTGGTTTTGCTGAAAGTCGAAAACGAATGCCTGGTCGGCAGGAATAAAGTTCGAACGGCCGGGCGCGTCAAACAACCCGGCAAAAACTGACGTGCTGCACAGCAGCAGGATCAGCGTAAAGAAGCGTTGAGCCATGAGAGATAATCGTTATCGCCGTGGACCACTGGCAGCACCAGCAGCTCCGGGGTTTGGTAAGGATGATGAGACTTGAGGCAGTCGAGGAGCGCCTGCTGGTTGGTCAAATTGGTTTTGAGCAACATCTGGACTTCGTACTCTTGCTCCAGCTTGCCTTCCCAGTAATAAAGGGAGGTGGCGCCGGGAAGTAGCGTGACGCAGGCAGCCAGTTTTTCGGCCAGCACTTTGGCGGCGAGATCCTGGGCGGAAGCTTCATCAGGGGCGGTACACAGTACAACAACAGCATCAGGTGTGTTCACAAGTCGACTTCCTCATCACGAAAGTCTTCACTATATCACGCCATGTGATTGGTCATTAATGAAACGGGCCGCAGCGCGGCCCGTTTTTAACTATTTTTACAACGGCTAACCGTTTACAGCACAATGCCGCCGATGATAAAGCCGAGGACCACGCAGAGCGTAATCGCCACCACGCCCGGGATGAGGAACGCGTGGTTAAACACGTATTTACCGATACGGGTCGAGCCGGTGTCATCCATCTCTACCGCAGCCAGCAGGGTTGGGTAGGTTGGCAACACGAACAGGGCGGAAACCGCCGCGAAAGAGGCAATCGCCGTCAGCGGCGTCACGCCCAGCATCAGTGCCGCAGGCATTAGCGCTTTGGTGGTCGCAGCCTGGGAGTACAGCAGCGTTGCGGCAAAGAACAGCACCACCGCCAGTAGCCACGGATAGTTGTGCAGCAGGTCGCCTGCAACTGTCTGGATATCGCTGATGTGCGCTTTCACGAAGGTGTCACCGAGCCACGCCACACCCAGCACGCACACGCAGGCGCTCATACCGGATTTGAAGGTGCTGGCGTTCAGCACTTCGCTGGTGTCGATTTTACAGGTGATACTGATCAGCGTCGCGATGGTCAGCATAAATACCACAATCGCTTCGTTACGCGGCAGAACCGGGTTCTGGATCAGACCTACCGTATCGCTGATGGCGGTCGCGTAGAACATCACGGCGACGATACCAATCAGGAACAGCAGCACGGAGCGTTTTGCATGCGGCTTCAGCTCAAAGACCTGGCTACCGCGCAGGCTCACTTCACCTTTTGCCAGACGCTCCTGGTAAACCGGATCGTCTTTCAGCTCGGCGCCGAGGAAGTTACACAGCACGGCAGTGATCATTACCGCAATCAGCGTGACCGGAATACAGATCGCCAGCAGCGTCAGATAACTTACGCCCATCGGCTCGAGAATACCCGCGAAAAAGACCACTGCCGCAGAAATGGGCGAGGCGGTGATCGCAATCTGGGAGGCGACTACAGCAATAGAAAGAGGGCGAGACGGGCGAATACCCTGCTCTTTCGCCACTTCGGTGATGACCGGCAGCGTGGAGAAAGCGGTATGGCCAGTACCGGCGAGAATGGTCATAAACCAGGTCACCAGTGGGGCAAGGAAGGTGATGTATTTTGGATGACGACGCAGCATACGCTCCGCCAGGCTCACCAGGTAGTCCATACCGCCAGCGACCTGCATGGCCGCAATGGCAGCGATAACCGCCATGATGATTTCGATAACGTCAAAAGGGATTGCGCCGGGTTTAATCTGAAAGATCAGGGTAAGTACGAGCACGCCGAGACCGCCGGCAAAGCCGATGCCGATACCCCCGAGTCGTGCGCCCAAATAAATCGCCAACAGGACGATGACGAGTTCTGCTCCAAACATAAAGACCTGCCTTGCTTATTAACAAGTTGATATTGAATTGTTGTGTTTTGGTAACGGCCATAAAGAAAAAAGGCACGTCACAAGTGACGTGCCTTTCGGAAGCTTAGCCTGAACGGTTACTGTTCGCTTTCATCGGTATATCGTTTCGCTTTATATGCCGGGTGCATCAGGTTCTGGGCGGAGAAGATATCGTCCAGTTCGGCTTCGGTCAACAATCCTCGCTCGAGAACCACCTCACGCACGCTCTTACCGGTTTCGGCACAAATCTTCCCGACGATATCGCCGTTGTGGTGGCCGATGAACGGGTTGAGGTAGGTGACGATGCCGATGGAGTTATAGACGTAGCCTTCACACACTTCTTTATTCGCGGTGATGCCGTTAATGCATTTTTCCAGCAGGTTGTAGCAGGCGTTGGTCAGAATGTGGATAGATTCAAACATCGCCTGGCCAATCACCGGCTCCATTACGTTCAGCTGGAGCTGACCGGCTTCGGAGGCCATGGTCACGGTCGTATCGTTACCGATGACTTTGAAGCAAACCTGGTTCACCACTTCTGGCACTACCGGGTTCACTTTAGCTGGCATGATGGATGAACCCGCCTGCAACTCTGGCAGGTTGATTTCATTCAGGCCAGCGCGCGGACCGGAGGAGAGCAGGCGCAGGTCGTTACAGATTTTGGACAGTTTCACCGCCAGACGTTTCAATGCGCTGTGCACCATCACGTAGGCGCCGCAGTCTGAGGTGGCTTCAATCAGGTCTTCTGCAGGCACAACCGGCAGGTTGGACACTTCAGCCAGCTTCTGTACCGCCAGCTGCTGATAGCCATCCGGGGTGTTCAGGCGTGTACCGATGGCGGTAGCGCCCAGGTTCACTTCCAGCAGCAGTTCGGACGTGCGCAGCAGGTTTTTCGTCTCTTCGTTCAGCAGCACGTTAAACGCGTGGAACTCCTGGCCGAGGGTCATTGGCACCGCGTCCTGCAGCTGGGTACGACCCATTTTCAGGATGTCCTGGAACTCAACGGCTTTACGCTGGAAGCCATCACCCAACTGATTAATCGCGTCGACCAGTTTGACGACAGAGGCATACACCGCGATGCGGAAGCCGGTTGGGTAGGCGTCGTTGGTGGACTGACATTTGTTAACGTGGTCGTTCGGGTTCAGATACTGGTATTCACCTTTCTGATGACCCATCAGCTCCAGGCCGATGTTTGCCAGCACTTCGTTGGTGTTCATGTTGACGGAGGTGCCTGCGCCGCCCTGATAGACGTCAACCGGGAACTGATCCATGCATTTGCCGTTGTTCAGCACTTCATCGCACGCGGCGATAATCGCATTTGCAGCGCTTTTAGGAATGGTTTGCAGCTCTTTGTTTGCCAGAGCCGCGGCTTTTTTTACCATCACCATGCCACGCACAAATTCAGGGATGTCGCTGATTTTGCTGTTGCTGATGTAGAAGTTTTCAATCGCTCTCAGAGTGTGAACACCATAGTAGGCATCCGCTGGAACTTCCCTGGTACCCAACAAATCTTCTTCGATACGAATGTTGTTTAACATGTGAACCTTCTTTTCAAGCTGCCGATGGATTGTACTAAACACACAGTAGATATGTGGTTTTGAATATTTTATGACCGACGATTATTCCCTCAATCGGCCAGATGTTCGAGATCATATGCTGATGATAGCGAATTGCCGTAAGCTGGATCACTTATTATCGACCCGATTTCATGATAATTATTAATCTGTGAAATATGTCACCGCTTTAATATTTCCAGAAAAAATATCCGTGCAAACCGATTGAATTTTGGCTAACCGTCACCATTTCTTATCTACGCGCTTCGCGAACACATTCAGTCAGGGGCCAGAAGGCACCTGCCACACAGGAGATGCCAGTGCGCTGGATACCATTTATTGCTTTCTTTCTTTATGTTTACATTGAGATTTCGATTTTCATCCAGGTTGCCCATGTGCTGGGCGTCCTGCTGACGCTGATTCTGGTGATCTTCACCTCCGTCATTGGCATGTCGCTGGTGCGCAATCAAGGTTTCAAAAATTTCCTGTTAATGCAGCAGAAGATGGCCGCAGGCGAAAGCCCGGCCGCCGAGATGATCAAAAGCGTGTCGCTGATTATTGCTGGCCTGCTGCTGATCCTGCCTGGGTTCTTCACTGACTTCCTTGGCCTGCTGTTGCTGTTGCCGCCGGTGCAGAAGCATCTGACCATGAAGCTGCTGCCGCACCTGCGTTTCAGCCGTATGCCAGGCGGTGGTTTCAGCACCGGCCCGGGGGATACCTTTGAAGGGGAATATCAGCGTAAGGATGAGCAGCGCGACCGGTTAGATCATAAAGACGATCGGTAAGTTTCTTGCCCGGTGGCGCTCGCTCACCGGGCCTGCGGATTTTGCCGCTTCGGTAATAACACCCACAGCCCCGCCAGCATGACGATGGCGTACACACTCTTCCATCCCACCATCGCCAGCAGCAGCAGGCACAGGACACACCCGATAGCCGCCAGCGCCTTAAAGCGTCCTTTCAGTAGCCGACAGCCCGCCAGCATGCACAACAGATAGATCATGATGAAAATACCGTTGGCGTAGATAATCAGCGCGTCAAGGTTGATGTCGAGGAGATAAATGGCCAGGGAACTCACCACGCAGCAGCCCAGTACGGTATTCAGCGCATTCACCGGAAGCTGACGCTTTGACAGGCGTGAGAGGGGGCTATCCGGTTTATAAAGTGCCTGAGACCACACCAGCCGGGCGAAGCTCTGAATATAGATGTTGAGGCTGGCAAAGCAGGCGAGATAGCCAATCACGCAGGCTACCCACAGGGCTTTAACGCCAAACAGCTGCACCACGATGCCCGGCAGCGACGCGGCGGCGGCTTTCTCTTCACCGAACGCGTTGAAGTGCAGCACCAGTACGGTACAGGCCCAGTACACGGTGCCCGCCAGCAGCAGGCCAATCATCAGCGCGCGGGGAAAATCACGCTCGGGCTGTTTAAACTCGGATGCCAGATGAGCGAACGCCTCCAGACCGACGAAACACCAGAACATGACGGATAGTGCAGCGAAAAGCTGTGTGTGGTCGATGTCATTAATCGCGGGGAAAGGAATATCCGCCACCGTAATGTCACCCGCAAACCAGATGGCGACGATCAGCGCGACGATTAACACGGCGACCAGCGTTTGCAGGTTGGCGCTGGAACTGGCCCCGCGTGAGCCAACCCACCAGATAATCGCCAGCGTACCGAGTTCAGCCAGCAGCAGCTGTTCATCGTGCCAGCCAAACAGCGCCTGTCCGAAGCCGGTTGCGATATGCAGGGCTGCCGGAAGGCCAACGGGTATCACCGACAAAAATAGCCAGCCGGTGACGCGTTCCATTCGCGGCCCAAACGCCATGCCGACAAAATGCGCTACGCCGCCTGCGCTCGGGAAGTGCCGCCCGAGTATGGCAAAGACAATCGCCACAGGAAACACCAGCACGATCAGCACCGGCCATGCCCAAAGACTGTTATTGCCGGCAACCAACGCCGCCAGCGCGGGAACCGCAAAAACGCCCGTGCCTAACAAAGACGTTGAGAGTAAGCCAATGCCCTGCGCCAGCCCCAACTCCTGCCTGAGTCCACTCATTTACCTCGTCCCGCCACCATCAAAAGAGAGTGGATGGTAACACTTTCGCAAATTTTTTTTCGATTACCCCTTGAAGGGGTAAAAAGCTATCCCCATCTCTCAGGGCACTAGCCGGAAAACCGCATGCGGACCGGCGTCATCCATAACTGATAATGACTTTCTCAAAGGAGAGCTATCAATGAGTATTCGTCCGTTACATGATCGTGTGATCGTCAAACGTAAAGAAGTTGAAACCAAGTCTGCTGGCGGCATCGTTCTGACCGGTTCAGCAGCAGCAAAATCAACGCGTGGCGAAATCATCGCTGTCGGTAAGGGCCGCATCCTGGAAAACGGAACTGTGCAGCCACTGGACGTTAAAGTTGGTGACATCGTCATTTTCAACGATGGCTACGGCGTGAAATCCGAGAAGATCGACAATGAAGAAGTGTTGATCATGTCCGAGAGCGACATTCTGGCAATTGTTGAAGCGTAATTAACGCACGAAACTGTACGAATTTGAGGAAATAAGAACATGGCAGCTAAAGACGTAAAATTCGGTAACGACGCTCGTGTAAAAATGCTCCGCGGCGTAAACGTACTGGCAGACGCAGTGAAAGTCACTCTGGGCCCGAAAGGCCGTAACGTCGTGCTGGACAAATCCTTCGGCGCGCCAACCATCACCAAAGATGGTGTTTCTGTTGCACGTGAAATCGAGCTGGAAGACAAGTTCGAAAACATGGGCGCACAGATGGTGAAAGAAGTTGCCTCTAAAGCGAACGACGCTGCTGGTGACGGTACCACCACCGCGACCGTACTGGCGCAGGCGATCATCACCGAAGGCCTGAAAGCCGTTGCTGCGGGCATGAACCCAATGGATCTGAAACGTGGTATCGACAAAGCTGTTGCCTCTGCTGTTGAAGAGCTGAAAGCGCTGTCCGTACCGTGCTCTGACTCTAAAGCCATTGCTCAGGTTGGTACTATCTCCGCTAACTCCGACGAAACCGTAGGTAAACTGATCGCTGAAGCGATGGATAAAGTCGGTAAAGAAGGCGTGATCACCGTTGAAGACGGTACTGGTCTGGAAGACGAACTGGATGTGGTTGAAGGTATGCAGTTCGACCGAGGTTACCTGTCCCCATACTTCATCAACAAGCCAGAAACTGGCGCTGTTGAGCTGGAAAGCCCGTTCATCCTGCTGGCTGACAAGAAAATCTCCAACATCCGCGAAATGCTGCCAGTGCTGGAAGCCGTTGCGAAAGCAGGCAAGCCGCTGGTAATCATTGCTGAAGACGTTGAAGGCGAAGCGCTGGCGACTCTGGTGGTTAACACCATGCGTGGCATCGTGAAAGTGGCAGCGGTTAAAGCACCTGGCTTCGGCGATCGTCGTAAGGCGATGCTGCAGGATATCGCTACCCTGACCGGCGGTACCGTGATCTCCGAAGAGATTGGTATGGAGCTGGAAAAAGCGACCCTGGAAGACCTGGGCCAGGCGAAACGCGTTGTGATCAACAAAGACACTACCACCATCATCGACGGTGTGGGTGAAGAAGCCGCTATTCAGGGCCGTGTTGGTCAGATCCGTAAGCAGATCGAAGAAGCAACTTCCGATTACGACCGTGAAAAACTGCAGGAGCGCGTAGCGAAACTGGCAGGCGGCGTTGCGGTAATCAAAGTTGGTGCTGCGACCGAAGTTGAAATGAAAGAGAAGAAAGCACGCGTTGACGATGCCCTGCATGCGACCCGTGCTGCGGTAGAAGAAGGCGTAGTTGCTGGTGGTGGTGTCGCGCTGGTGCGTGTAGCCGCTAAACTGGCTGGCCTGACCGCTCAGAACGAAGACCAGAACGTAGGTATCAAAGTTGCGCTTCGCGCAATGGAAGCCCCTCTGCGTCAGATCGTGTCCAACGCCGGTGAAGAGCCATCAGTAGTTGCGAACAACGTGAAAGCGGGCGAAGGTAACTACGGTTACAACGCAGCAACTGAAGAATACGGCAACATGATCGACTTCGGTATCCTGGACCCAACTAAAGTTACCCGTTCTGCTCTGCAGTACGCGGCATCTGTAGCTGGCCTGATGATCACGACCGAATGCATGGTAACCGACATGCCTAAAGGCGACGCGCCTGACTTAGGTGCTGCTGGTGGTATGGGCGGCATGGGTGGCATGGGCGGCATGATGTAATCATGTTGTTCTGAACCTCTCAGAATGAACCCCGGGCAGCGATGCCCGGGGTTTTTTATTGCCCGTCGAGCCGTTACTCAAACAAGATGTGCATGGCGGAAGAGATGCGGTTCCAGCACTGAAAAATCCATTTTTATCTCCTCAGAAGAGTAGCTGCATCACCCACATCGAGAGCAGGGCGTTGATGACGCAGACAGCGATGATGTGCGGGTAATATTTCGGGTTCACGCCCGCGGTGCCGAGGCAGCGGCCCGTGTTTTGCACCGGATTGCCCATCAGGTAGATGGCGGGCAGCAGGATGGTGGCATCATGGCCGCTGAGCGTGCCGGCGACGACCAGGCTGGCGCAAACCCCCACGCCGCCGCCCATACTCATCACCGAGGCCAGAAGTACCGTTGCCGCCGCACCCGGAAGCCCCCACAGGGCCATGATGGGCTCGCATACCCTGCCGACAATATCCAGCAGGCCGGTCACCTTAAGCGCCTGAATGATGACAAACGCCATGACCACGTTCGGCAGCAGGCTGGTGGTGGCGATGGTAAAGCCGCGGCGGGCGCCATCGATAAACAAGTCCATGATATTTTTACGCGTCTGGGCGATCATTTTTCCTCCTGAACGCGACGAACTTCCATGTGGGCGATCCACAGTCGCAGGAAGTTCGCGCCAACGAATTTGAACACCAGAATGACGGCAAGCGGCGCGATCACCGGGACGGTAATAAAGGTAAAAAGTGCGGCACCGGAAGAAAAATAGTTGGTAATAATGGCGCTACCGCTGGTCTGGAAGGTGGCGAAAATGGCGCGTTCATGGTCAGTAATCGACCCTTCGTCGGTCAACTCTTTGGTCATCCCTGCGGCTGCATCGGTATTTTGCAGGTTGGCGATAAGCGCCAGAGAGCAGATGCCCGGCACGCCGAGCAGCGGGCGCAGAATGGGCGTCATGAGCTGTTGTGCGGCGCGCAGCCCGCCCAGCCCCTCGGTAACGGCAATGATCCCGAGCGATAAAATGACCGAGGGCGCCAGTTCAAGGGCAAACAAAAAACCGTCTTTCGCTCCTGTGCCACCCTCGCCGCGAAACGTTAGGGCGCCGTTCACCGGTCCAAAGCTGCCGTTCAGAACGGTAAAATCCAGCACGCGCCACCATTCAGTACTTTTGGCGAAAAAACCTGAGAAAAATACGATGGTGAGCACGAACGCCAGATAGCCCACCCAGGTTACTTTTTCCTCTCCTGAGGATGATGCACTCATGAAACCCCCTTTTTTTTAGTCCCGTACAAAAGTTGTACGTCGCATCACTAAAAACGATCGGGGGCTAAAACACGATATCCCAAAGGTTATTATCAGAATTCATTTAAGATGTCGGAGGAGTGCCAGCGGAATCTGGCTCGCAGAAATGCTCAGCATTTTTCTTTTGGTCATCTTTTTAGTATAAGGTTTACACGCGGACAACTACTGTCCAGCTTATTGAAAACGAGGAATAACATGCGCATAAAAGTCTGTGCAGGGATTGTAGGTGCAGCATTGCTGCTGGCGGGTTGTAGCACCAGCAATGAGCTGACGGCAGCGGGCCAGAGCGTTCGCTTTGTGGAAGATAAGCCGGGCAGCGAATGCCAGCTGTTAGGCACCGCCTCTGGCGAGCAAAGCAACTGGATGTCAGGGCAGCACGGCGAGGAGGGCGGCTCTATGCGCGGTGCGGCCAATGCCCTGCGTAATCAGGCTGCGGCAATGGGCGGCAACGTGATTTACGGGGTAAGCAGCCCGACGCAGGGTATGCTGTCCAGCTTTGTGCCAACCGCCAGCCAGATGAACGGCCAGGTCTATAAGTGCCCGAACTGATATAACATTTTGATGGCGCTGCCGCTTTACCTGTAGGCAGGTAAGCGTAGCGCCACCTGCTTTTTTTACTGCTGCCGCAGCTGCAAATCCAGCGGCGTCTTACTCGGCTCTCCGCCAATCTCACGTGCCAGCTTCGGCACCATATAACCTGAAACCAGCGTTAACAGCTGGCGCATAATCTTCCGTGCCTCTTCATCCGTCACCATGAAGTGCGCCGCGCCCTGGACGCGATCCAGAACATGCAGGTAATAGGGCATTACGCCCGCATCAAATAAGGCATTGCTGAGATCGGCCAACACGTGGGCGCTGTCGTTCACGCCGCGCAGTAATACGCTCTGGTTGAGCAGCGTCACGCCTGCCATTCGCATACGCGTCATCGCCGCACGAAAGTCCGCGTCAATTTCATTTGCATGGTTGATATGGTTTACCAGCAGCACCTGTAAACGGGACTGCTCCAGGCGCGTGACCAGGGCGTCGGTGATACGCGCCGGGATGACGATCGGTAAACGGCTGTGAATGCGCAGACGCTTAATGTGCGGGATGGTCTCAAGTTGAGTCAGCAGCCAGTCCAGCTCATGATCTTTTGCCATCAGCGGGTCGCCGCCGGAAAAGATGATTTCATCCAGTTCCGGATGCGCTGCGATGTAGTCCAGCGCCACCTGCCAGTTGCGCTTATTACCCTGATTTTCGGCGTACGGGAAGTGGCGACGGAAGCAATAGCGGCAATTTACCGCGCACCCGCCCTTAACCAGCAGCAGGGCACGATTGCGGTATTTATGCAGTAAACCCGGTACAACACTGTTCTGCTCTTCCAGCGGATCGGTGCTGTATCCGGGGGCGGTAATAAACTCATCCTGAGAGGTCAGCGTTTGTTTTAATAATGGATCATCAGGGTTACCCTTTTCCATTCGGGTAACAAACGCGCGGGGAACGCGCAGGGCGAAAAGGCGCTTCGCCTCACGGCCTGCACGCAACGCTTCGTGCTGTTCGAGGTCTAAAAGACGCAGCAATTCATCAGGACTGGTGATTACATCGGCAAGTTGCGATAACCAATCTTCTCTGGACGGGGTGTTTAGGGTTACAATATGCGCCATTTTGTGGCTTAGCTACCAGTTAACAAATTTAGAGGGCCTTATGGCAACGTACTATAGCAACGATTTTCGTGCTGGTCTTAAAATCATGATGGACGGCGAACCGTACGCGGTTGAAGCCAGCGAATTCGTTAAACCAGGTAAAGGCCAGGCATTTGCGCGCGTTAAGCTGCGCCGCCTGCTGACCGGTACCCGTGTTGAGAAAACCTTCAAATCTACTGACTCCGCTGAAGGCGCTGATGTTGTCGATATGAACCTGACTTACCTGTACAACGACGGTGAGTTCTGGCACTTCATGAACAACGAAACCTTCGAGCAGCTGTCTGCGGACGCGAAAGCGATTGGCGACAACGCCAAGTGGCTGCTGGATCAGGCTGAGTGCATCGTGACCCTGTGGAACGGTCAGCCTATCGCGGTTACGCCGCCGAACTTCGTTGAGCTGGAAATCGTTGAAACCGATCCAGGTCTGAAAGGTGATACCGCAGGTACTGGCGGCAAGCCTGCCACCCTGTCTACCGGCGCTGTGGTGAAAGTGCCACTGTTCGTACAGATCGGTGAAGTGATCAAAGTGGATACCCGCTCCGGCGAATACGTATCCCGCGTGAAGTAATTTACGTCATGATTAAAGGCGCAGCGCCCGCTGCGCCTGATTTTGCAGGCAGGGAAGATGAAACGTACCGTTAAAATTCTGCTTCTGTTAGCGCTCTCCAGCGCAATTCTCTCCGGCTGCAACACCGCGCGTGGCGTGGGTGAAGATATCCAGGATCTCGGCCATATCATTTCCCATGCGGCCAGCTAATTCCGTCTAATTTTCCTAAAAATTCTTCCTTTTCCGTCAAACGGCAAGATTTTGTCTATTCTTAAGTTGCTATACACAAAATAACTTTGGCTATAAAAGGAAGATATTATGGTTAAGAAAACAATTGCAGCGATCTTTTCTGTTCTGGTGCTTTCTTCGGTACTGACTGCATGTAACACCACCCGTGGCGTAGGGGAAGATATCTCCGACGGTGGTAGCGCGATTTCTGGCGCAGCAACTAAAGCTCAGAACTAATGTAAGCGACGGTACGGCAAGTTATTACACCGTACCGTCAATTCTCCACTTCCTGTAGCGATAAAAACGGCGAGTAGCGCGTATCCATATGCAGCTTCATGCGGATATTGCGTTTGTACGTATATACCGTTTTTCCGTTAATGCGAAGATTGCTGGCAATTTTCTGGTTGCTCGCACCATCCATCCACAAGGTCAGAACTCTTTCTTCCTGACGCGTCAGCAACGGTGCCGCCATTTTCGGTAGCTCCGCGCTCGCGCATGACGTTAGCGCATCGTTTATCACCGCCGCCAGTGCTTCCAGATCGGTATTTTTGGAGAGCGAAGACCATATCGGGAACTGCGCCAGATAATCAGTCATCTCCTGCTCCTGCCCTGATTGCAGCATAATAAAAGGCAGTGTTTCGCTGGCAATTAGCAGGGAGGAAAGCTGCTGAAAATGGTGTAAATCCTGCCGGAAGCCAGATAAATCAGCGATGACCAGCGCAGGTTTCCATTGCAGGATATGCTCTCTGGCGAGGAAAAGATTATTTACCCCGGTTACGACGAAATGACCCGAAAACAGGTCTGAATGATTGACCCAGGCTTCAAATCCCGCGCGGGTGAAGTGACAACGGTCAATCAAAAGAATTTTGAACATAAAATTTTCGCAGTCGGCTAGTGGTTTGGCTTCCTGCCATCAGAAAGCCTATCATCATAGAGAAGTCGGATGAGTCATAAATGCCTGAACTACGTGCCTTACTGAGGCTATTTCTTGCTTTAAGGTGTTCAGCAGAAAAAGTTTGAAAAAAAATTCCACGCTAACCAAAATATAAGGCGCAACTTCTGCCTTGCGGGACGACCCGTAAGCGCTTCACTCATCGGGGACGGCCCCAACTTGTCTTTAAGTTAAGGAGCCTGAAATGTCCTGGATCGTTCTTGTTATTGCTGGTTTGCTCGAAGTGGTATGGGCAATTGGTCTGAAATACACACACGGTTTTACCCGCCTGACGCCCAGCGTCATCACTATCGCCGCAATGATTGTCAGTATCGTCATGCTGTCATGGGCGATGCGAACCTTACCCGTCGGCACAGCTTACGCTGTCTGGACGGGAATTGGCGCAGTAGGGGCTGCCATTACCGGCATTCTGCTGCTGGGGGAGTCTGCGAGTCTGGCGCGCATCGCCAGCCTCGCGTTGATTGTCGCGGGTATCATCGGGTTAAAACTCAGTACGCACTAATGCGGCTGTTTTACCCAGATTAACTTCGTCACATCAAACCCTTGCCGGGTCGCTATGTCCAGCATCTGCTGTTTCATTTCCGCCGAGATCGTTGGCGTGCGTGAGAGGAGCCACAGATAGTTGCGATCCGGCCCACAGACCAGCGCGTGGCGGTACTCTCTGTCCAGCGCAATGACGTTATACCCGCCATAGTATGGGCCGATGAAAGAGGCTTTCATGGCCGCGCGGTTAGATGCGCCGGTGAAATAGGCCTGACCAACTGACTGCTGCCACATCTGGCGATCCGGGTTATAGCCGCGGTTAATGACCCGGATCCCGCCGTTATCCATCGCGCTGTAGCTGATCGTGACTTTTTCTAAGCCCCGTTCGAACTGATGGTCCAGTCGGGCGATTTCATACCAGGTGCCGAGGAAGCGCTGTGCGTCGAAATTACTGACTACCGTGACGCCAGGCGGAGGAGTAGGGGAACTGCAAGCAACCACTAAAAACGCGGCTGTTACTGCGGCAATAACAGGCAGAATGCGCATAGGAGTTTCCTTACTGTTTTTTGTTAAGTGTAGATGACAGCAGGGAAAATGCGGGAGATTGTGCAGGGTGTTTTGCCGGGTGGCGGCTTCGCCTTACCCGGCCTACAAAGTTCATGCGTTGTGTAGACCGGGTAAGCGCAGCGCCACCCGCAATGTTTTACTGTAGCGCGTCGAGGATATGGTATGCCGCCTCAACGCGTGCCGGGTTCGGATAGCTTTTATTCGCGAGCATCACAATACCGATCTGCTTTTCAGGAATAAAGGCCACGTAGCTGCCAAACCCGCCAGTAGAGCCCGTTTTATGGACCCAGGACGCTTTGACCGGGGGAGCCGGTGGATTCACTTCTGCCACGGGAAGCGGTGCCAGCGCCACCTTACTGTCGCTGCCCTCGATCACCGTGTTGGCCTCCACGGGCCAGTTGAGCATCTCCCAGCCCAGACCCTGATACATTGACCCGATACGCCAGTAGCGCGACTGCGCCAGCGAGATGCCCTGCTTAAGTGAGGCATCAGCAACCTTCTCCGGCGCCATGTTTGCCATGACCCAGTTCGCCATATCCTGCACGTTGGTTTTCACGCCATAGGCTTGTGCATCCAGCATTCCCGGCGAAACGCGCACCGCTTTACCGTCACGATAGCCCCAGGCGTAATGCGCCTCTTCCGCTTTCGGAACGTTAATCCAGGTATGGTCCAGCTTGAGCGGCTTAAGGACCCGCGTCGTCATGGCCTGCTCATAGCCCATGCCGGAAGGTTTGACCGCCAGCGCGCCAAAAAGACCGATACTGGCGTTGGCGTAAAGACGCGTTGTGCCAGGCTTCCACTGCGGCTGCCAGTTTTGATAAAAGCGCAGCAGGGCGGCATTATCCGTGACCTCATCCGGTACCTGTAGCGGCAGGCCGCCAGCGGTGTAGGTTGCGAGATCCAGCATACGAATCCCCTGCCACTGCTTGCCCGTTAGCTGTGGCCAGTATCTGGTCACCGGATCGTCCAGCGAAATTTCACCGCGAGCAATGGCATCCCCTCCTAAAACCCCGGTGAAGGTTTTACTTATAGAACCCAGCTCGAACAGAGTCTGAGGCGTAACGGGTTTGCTGGCCGCGATATCGGCTTTGCCAAACGTATAATAGTGCGGTTTACCCTGATAAATAACGGCCACCGCCATGCCTGGAATCGACTGGGCTTTCATCAGCGGGGTAACCGTATTCGCCACCACCTCCGCCAGCTGTTTTTCTGACACTGGCGCGGCGAGAGCAGAGCAAGAGATGCCGAGCAGCAGGGCGCAGCAAAGAGATTTTTTCATCATCAGTAATCTTCCGTAATAGCGAGTCAAGGGGATGTCCGGGCCCGTCAGACAGGCGTAGTCTGTTGGATTTGACTGTGCCTGACAAACGGTTAAATTTAGCATTAGCTGTTAATTTTTCTAACGGAAGAGACCATGACGCGAAGCTATCTCCCCCTCAATTCGCTTCGAGCCTTTGAAGCCGCCGCGAGACATCTCAGCTTTACGCATGCGGCCATTGAGCTGAACGTGACCCATTCAGCCATTAGCCAGCATGTGAAAACGCTGGAGCAGCATCTGAACTGTCAGCTGTTCGTTCGCGTGTCGCGCGGGCTGATGTTGACTACCGAGGGAGAAAACTTACTGCCGGTACTGAATGATTCGTTCGATCGTATAGCCGGAATGCTGGATCGCTTCGCTAACCATCGTGCGCAGGAGAAGCTGAAAATCGGCGTGGTGGGTACGTTTGCCATCGGGGTTTTATTCTCACAGCTGGACGATTTTCGCCGTGGCTATCCGCACATCGATCTTCAGCTTTCTACCCATAACAACCGCGTTGATCCGGCTGCCGAAGGGCTTGACTATACGATCCGCTACGGTGGCGGGGCGTGGCATGGCACCGAGGCTGAATTTCTTTGTCATGCGCCGCTCGCGCCGCTGTGTACGCCCGATATCGCCGCCTGTCTGCACAGTCCGGCCGACATCCTCAGGTTTACGCTGCTGCGCTCCTACCGACGCGACGAGTGGACCGCGTGGATGCAGGCGGCCGGCGAGCACCCCCCTTCGCCAACGCACCGTGTGATGGTATTTGATTCGTCCGTGACCATGCTGGAGGCCGCTCAGGCAGGGGTAGGTATTGCCATTGCACCTGTCGATATGTTTACCCATCTGTTAGCCAGCGAGCGCATTGTGCAGCCCTTTGCAACGCAGATTGAACTCGGCAGTTACTGGCTGACCCGATTGCAGTCCCGGGCAGAAACGCCTGCCATGCGCGAATTTTCCCGGTGGCTGGTGGAGAAGATGAAAAAGTAAAAAGCCCGCCGGATGGCGGGCCTGTTCAGTCAGATGGTGACCACGGCAATCAACGTGACGACCGTCAGAATGGTTGCCAGGCCGTAGAAGACCCATTTACCGCTTGGCACATGGATTTTCAGATCGTGCATCGCATGGTGGATACGGTGCAGACCACACCACAGCGGCAGGACGATCATCAGGAAGATGAACACCCGGCCAATAAAGCTGCTCGCAAAGGCCAGTACGCGCTCATAGCTCAGCGCATCGCCCGGAAACAGCCCCAGCGGCAGCATAATACCGACCAGCAGGATAATGACCGGGGCAATAATGGCGCTCCACATGCCGCCTGCGCCAAACAGCCCCCAGAAGACCGGCTCATCTGAACGTTTTGGATTTGGATTGATCACAGTAGTCTCCTTACCAGAACAGTGCGACAAACAGAATGACCACAGAGACAACTGCCGTCACTGCCCAGAGCCCTTTAATAACCGGCTCTGGCCCCATTTTTTCGCCTTTTACAATGATGTTCGCTGCTTTTGGCGCCAGTTCAAACCAGGTTTTGGTATGCAGTAGCGCGGCTGCGAGCACAATCAGATTCAGAACTACGATGATTGGGTTTTGCAGGAAACCCACAAAACTGGCCCAGGCTTCCGGGCCGTGCTTGAGGGCATACACCCCGTACATCAGTTCGAGGCTGAACCAGACCGCGGGAACAGCCGTGCCTTCACGCAGCATATAGAAGCGATAAAACGGCAGTTTTTTCCACCAGGTGGACGGCATTGGTCGCACGTAGGCTTTGCGTTTAGTCGTCATCATGCACTCCTTAGCGTGGTTTCAGGGTAGCGATAAGAAAGTCTTTCGAGCTTTCCACTTTTCCCTGCTGAATGGCGGCGGCCGGGTCGACATGCTTCGGACAGACTTCGGAGCAGTAACCGACAAACGTGCAGGTCCAGACCCCGTTCTGGCCGTTAAGCTGTGCCATACGTTCTTTTTTGCCGTGGTCGCGGCTGTCCTCGTTATAGCGGTGCGCCAGGGTAATGGCGGCCGGGCCGATAAACTCAGGGTTCAGGCCAAACTGTGGACAGGCGGCGTAGCACAGGCCGCAGTTGATGCAGCCGGAAAACTGATGGTATTTCGCCATCTGCGCGGGCGTTTGGGTGTTTGGCCCCTGATCCGGCGTGCGCGGGTTGCCGATGATGTACGGCTTAATCGCTTCGAGGCTTTCGATAAAGTGGGTCATGTCGACCACCAGATCGCGCTCAATCGGGAAGTTGCCCAGCGCTTCAACCTTGATGCCCTTAGTGTAATCACGCAGGAAAGTTTTACACGCCAGCTTCGGCACTTTGTTGACCATCATGCCGCAGGAGCCGCAGATTGCCATGCGGCAGGACCAGCGGTAGCTCAGGTCCGGGGCCAGGTTATCTTTGATATAGCCGAGCGCATCCAGCAGGGAGGTTTGCTCGTCGTAAGGGACTTCATAGAAAGCGCTGTGCGGCGCGGCGTCCACTTCCGGGTTGTAGCGCACCACTTCAACTTTCAGTTTTTGCATCTCAGCCATTCGCCTTCTCCTTCTTATCGGCGGCTTCTGCTTCTGCACCGTACACGCGTTTCGCCGGTGGCAGCGTAGTGATTTTCACGTCGCTGTAGTCCAGACGGGTGGTACCATCCGCATCGCGCCAGGCGAGAGTATGTTTAAGGAAATTGACGTCGTCACGTTCGGTGCAGCCCTCATCCAGGCGCTGGTGTGCGCCGCGGGACTCTTTACGCGCCAGGGCGGAATGGGCCATACACTCTGCGACGTTCAGGCCGTGGCCCAGTTCAATGGTATAGAGCAGGTCGGTATTGAAGACGCTGGAGGTGTCGGTGATGCGCACGCGCTTGAAGCGTTCCTGGAGTTCTGCCAGCTTGTCGACGGTTTTCTGCATCAGCTCTGGCGTACGGTAGATCCCGCAGCCTTCTTCCATCGACAGCCCCATTTCGTCGCGGATCTTCGACCAGTTTTCGTTACCTTCCTGGTTCACCAGGCCTTTCAGGCGTTTTTCGATGTCTGCAACCTGCGCATCCAGCGCCGCGCTGTTAGCTTCACCTGCCGTTGCGGCACGCTCCATCGCGCGTTCGCCCGCCATGCGACCAAAGACCACCAGCTCAGCCAGCGAGTTCGAGCCCAGACGGTTTGCGCCGTGCAGACCGACGGAGGAACACTCACCCACCGCAAACAGCCCTTTGATGCGGGTTTCGCACTGCTGGTCGGTTTCGATACCGCCCATGGTGTAGTGCGCGGTTGGACGCACCGGGATCGGCTCTTTCACCGGGTCGACGCCCACATAGGCTTTCGCCAGCTCGCAGATAAACGGCAGACGCTCCAGCAGTTTCTTCTCGCCGAGATGACGCAGGTCGAGATGTACCACGTCGCCGCGCGGCGTTGAGATGGTATTGCCTTTGCGCCACTCGTGCCAGAAAGCCTGAGAGACTTTGTCGCGTGGGCCGAGTTCCATGTATTTGTTTTTCGGCTCGCCAAGCGGGGTTTCCGGACCCATGCCGTAATCCTGCAAATAGCGATAGCCGTTTTTGTTGACCAGAATACCGCCTTCGCCGCGGCAGCCTTCCGTCATCAGAATACCGGAGCCCGGCAGGCCGGTTGGGTGATACTGGACGAACTCCATATCACGCAGCGGGACGCCGTGGCTGAGCGCCATGCCCATACCGTCACCGGTGACGATGCCGCCGTTGGTGTTGTAGCGGTATACGCGGCCCGCACCGCCCGTTGCCATCACCACCGCCTTAGCGCGGATCTGGACGAGCGTGCCTTCCATCATGTTCATTGCTACCAGTCCGTGCGCATGACCGTCGTCGACCAGAATGTCGAGAACGAAATGTTCGTCAAAGCGCTGGATTTGTGGGAACTGGAGGGAGGTCTGGAACAGGGTGTGCAGCATGTGGAAGCCGGTCTTATCGGCAGCAAACCAGGTGCGTTCGATCTTCATGCCACCGAAGCGGCGGACGTTGACGCTCCCGTCCGGACGACGGCTCCAAGGACATCCCCACTGTTCCAGCTGGGTCATTTCCGTTGGGCAATGGTGCACGAAGTAATCAACGACATCCTGTTCGCAAAGCCAGTCGCCCCCTGCAACCGTGTCGTGGAAATGGTATTCGAAGCTGTCATGATCCTGCGCGACGGCGGCGGATCCTCCTTCTGCGGCTACCGTGTGGCTGCGCATCGGATAGACTTTTGAAATCAATGCGATTTTGGCGTTCGGATTGGCTTGTGCCGCAGCAATTGCAGCGCGTAATCCAGCCCCGCCAGCGCCTATTACGGCAAGATCGGCTTGAAAAGTTTGCACGACATTCCTCCAGATTTTTGTTTTCCCGCAACGTGATGAGCTAAAGGACGTTCACCTGCCCGAACGGACGATTGCGGAAGCGATTCCACTGCTCCTTTATGGGTAAAACAGTATAACCGCGTAGAAGTGAGGGAAATTTGACGTGTTCGATTTTTTTGCTGTTCTGTGCGGTGATTTATCATCGTGATTAATGAATGGCGTCACAGTATTTCTCTGTGCAATGAAAAGGAGCTTTTACTGTGCAAAATTTGTCTCTGCCCCGGCTTGCGAGTAGACTTCGTGCCCTTGTCTGAAAACGGAGAAATAACTCATGAGCGAAACGGCCACCTGGCAGCCGAGCGCATCCATTCCAAACCTGCTAAAGCGCGCAGCAATTATGGCGGAGATCCGCCGCTTCTTTGCGGATCGCGGCGTCCTGGAGGTGGAAACGCCGTGCATGAGTCAGGCGACGGTCACGGATATTCATCTGGTCCCGTTTGAAACCCGTTTTGTTGGCCCAGGCCACTCTCAGGGCATGAATCTGTATCTGATGACCAGCCCGGAATACCATATGAAGCGTCTGCTGGCGGCCGGGTGTGGTCCGGTCTATCAGCTGTGCCGTAGCTTCCGTAATGAAGAGATGGGCCGACACCATAATCCGGAATTCACTATGCTGGAGTGGTACCGCCCGCACTACGACATGTATCGTCTGATGAACGAAGTCGACGATCTGCTCCAACAGGTGCTGGATTGCGCGGAAGCTGAAACGCTCTCCTATCAGCAGGCCTTCCAGCGTCATCTGGAAATTGATCCGCTGTCGGCTGATAAAACACAGCTGCGTGAAGTGGCGGCAAAACTGGATTTGAGCAACGTGGCGGATAACGAAGAGGATCGCGACACGCTGCTGCAACTGCTGTTCACCTTTGGTGTTGAACCGCAGATTGGCAAAGATCGTCCGACGTTTGTCTATCACTTCCCGGCCAGCCAGGCTTCACTGGCGCAGATCAGCACCGAAGATCACCGCGTGGCGGAGCGCTTTGAGGTGTACTTTAAAGGCATCGAGCTGGCGAACGGTTTCCATGAGCTGACCGACGCGCGCGAACAGCAACAGCGTTTCGAGCAGGATAACCGCAAGCGCAACGCGCGCGGTCTGCCGCAGCAGCCGATTGACACCAACCTGCTGGAAGCGCTTAAAGCCGGTCTGCCGGACTGCTCCGGCGTGGCGCTGGGTGTGGATCGCCTGGTCATGCTGGCGCTGGGCGCAGAACAACTGGGCGATGTGATTGCCTTTACGGTCGATCGCGCATAAAGAATTGCCGGGTGGCGCTGTCGCTTACCCGGTCTACTCGGTCATTTAACTCTGCCACATTAAAAACTACTATCTTCTCTATGCACGGGTCTTTTTCTTAATTTGACTCGGATAGCCACAATATTTGTCTGGTCATCTGCTACCATCCGCGCAGTTTAATTCCGTTTCGGATGGTTATATGTCTCACTCACTCAAAAAAATGACCCTTACCGGGCTCATCCTGATGATTTTTACGTCAGTTTTTGGCTTTGCCAATAGCCCGTCCGCGTTTTATCTGATGGGCTACAGCGCGACGCCGTTTTATATCGTTTCCGCGCTGTTCTTCTTTATTCCGTTTGCGCTAATGATGGCGGAGATGGGGTCGGCGTACAGGAAAGAAGAAGGCGGCATCTATTCGTGGATGAACAACAGCGTCGGTCCGCGTTATGCGTTTATCGGTACGTTCATGTGGTTTTCATCCTATGTCGTCTGGATGGTCAGCACGGCGGCCAAGGTCTGGGTGCCGTTCTCAACGTTTCTCTTCGGTGCGGATAAAACGCAGGTCTGGTCTCTGGCGGGGCTGAGTTCCACACAGGTGGTCGGTATTCTGGCGGTGTGCTGGATGGTGGTTGTCACGCGGGTGGCCTCGAAAGGCATCAACAAAATTGCCCGTATCACTGCCGTTGGCGGAATTTCCGTGATGTGCCTGAACCTGGTGCTGCTGCTGGTCAGTATCGCTATTCTGTGCCTGAACGGCGGGCATTTCGCACAGGAAGTCAACTTCGTTTCATCGCCTAATCCGGGTTACCAGTCCGGGCTGGCCATGCTCTCCTTCGTGGTGTTTGCCATCTTTGCTTACGGTGGAATTGAAGCCGTGGGCGGGCTGGTCGATAAAACCGAAAACCCGGAAAAGAACTTTGCCAAAGGCATTATCTTTGCCGCCATCGTCATTTCCATTGGCTACTCGCTGGCGATTTTCCTCTGGGGCGTCAGCACCAACTGGCAGCAGGTACTGAGCAATAACACCACCAACCTCGGCAACATTACCTACGTGTTGATGAAAAGCCTGGGGGTGACGCTGGGCAACGCCATGGATCTCGCGCCGGAAACGTCGGCCACCCTGGGGATCTGGTTTGCGCGGATTACCGGTTTGTCGATGTTCCTCGCCTATACTGGCGCGTTCTTCACGCTGATCTACTCGCCGCTGAAAGCGATTATTCAGGGGACGCCAAAGGCGCTGTGGCCCGCACGTATGACGCAGCTGAATGCTGCCGGTATGCCTGCCAACGCGATGTGGATGCAGTGCCTGCTGGTGTGCGTGTTCATTCTGCTGGTGTCCTTTGGCGGCGATACCGCGTCGGCGTTCTATAACAAGCTGACCCTGATGGCAAACGTATCGATGACGCTTCCGTACCTATTCCTGGCGCTGGCGTTCCCGTTCTTTAAGGCGAAGCGGGATCTGGAGCGACCGTTTGTGATCTTCAAAACCCGCGTGGCGACGCTGCTGGCGACCACTGTTGTGGTGCTGGTCGTCGCGTTCGCCAACATCTTTACCGTCATTCAGCCCGTGGTTGAGGCAAATGACTGGAGCAGCACGCTGTGGATGGTTGGCGGACCGATCTTCTTCTCGCTGCTGGCAATGGGGATTTATGAGAACTACCGCCGCCGCATGATGACCTGCGTGGCAGAAGTGGCATAGCGGATGAAAAAACCCCTCCCGGAAGGGAGGGGGAAATGGATTATAAACTTCCCGCCGGGCGCGAACGCGCCGCAGATGTCAACGTTCTTCCTGTCTTACGTCCGTCCAGCGTTTCCAGACGCATCTGGAAAGGTGGGAACGGCATATCAATTCCGTGCTCGCGGAAGCCAGCCAGGATCAGCTGGTGGATCTCATGGCGCAGCGGCATACGGTGTCCCATCTCGGCGGCGTAGATACGCAGCTCGAAAATCTGGATCCCCTGCTGCAAATCAACCAGGAAGACTTCCGGCGGCGGGTTGTCGATTACCAGCGAACAGCGTTCAGCAGCCGTATACAGGATCTGCGTCACCTCTTCGCTGTTGGCATCCGACGGAGCGGGTACGGTCAGCACCACACGCGTGACGGAGTCAGACAGCGACCAGTTGATAAACTGCTCGGTGATAAACGCTTTGTTCGGGACGATGATCTCTTTACGGTCCCAGTCGCTGATGGTGGTGGCGCGGGTGTTGATCCTGGTAACGCTGCCGGTCAGATCGCGGATGGTCACCGTATCGCCAATTCGAATCGGCTTTTCAAACAGAATGATCAGACCCGAGACGAAGTTGGCAAAGATCTCCTGTAAACCAAAGCCCAGGCCTACGGTCAGGGCGGCAACCAGCCATTGCAGTTTTGACCATTCGATACCAATCATCGAGAAGCCAACCAGCCCACCAAACAGCATGATTAAATACTTGGTAATGGTGGTGATCGCATAGCCTGTGCCGGGGGTTAAATCCAGATGCTGCAACAGCGCCAGCTCCAGCAGGGCAGGGAAGTTACGGATCAGCTGCGTGGTGATAATGAGTACCAGAATCGCAATCAGCACGGCCCCTAAGGTGATGGGCTCCAGGCTTTCGACCCCCTGCACCGTCGACGTCACATCCCACAAAGAGATGTTCTCCAGGAAGCCAAACGCAGAGTGGATTTCCGACCACAGGAAGATCACCGACAGCAGGGCAACCAGCATCAGAATTGAGCGTACCAGCCGCAGGGACTGGGTACTGATCGCATCGAGATCCAGTTCGACGTCATCGGCGTCTGAAGTCCCTTCGGTGCTGTTGACGTGGTTCGGCTCTTCCTCACCCCGCGCGCGCTGGGCCAGTATTTCTGCGCGACGATGTTTGGCACGGTCAAACGCCAGACGACGACGCTGGATCAGCATGCCGCGGCGAATAACATGGTAGACCACCAGCAGCAGGAACCAGATAGCTACTGACGTTTCCAGTCGTGCGAGCAGCGCTTGCGATGTGGCGAGATAACCGACAGCCGCCGCCAGCATCGCCGCCAGCGGCGCGCTAAGCAGCAGGTTCCACAGCAGACGGTTAAACATGTTATCGCCACTGCCGGACTTGTCGAGATAGAGCGGGATCCCGGCGCGCTTCAGGCTGAGCGTCACTACCGCTAATGCCCCGCAGATCAGCATAAAGCACAGCCGTCCCAGCGAGCCGGAGAACTCCCGGTCATTGAGATTATCGAACATGATCAGCGCCATAATTAGCGGCACAATCAGCCCGATGCTCATCAGGTAATAGCGCATCGCCCGCGCCACGCGATTACGCGGCCAGCCAAAGTGAGCGATGAACAGACCATTTGGCCGCGCAAACGTGGCGCAAATCATCACCACCCACAGCAGCGGAACGGTGGCGGTCACGCCATCGCCAATTGCGACGGCAAGCGGATAGGGCCAGGCTTCACGCAGGCCGTATCCGAGCGTCATCCACAGCACCGGCAGCGGAGACGCGACCAGAATTGACCAGAACACTGTACGCAGCGTCAGCCAGAAGTGATCCTGTGTCACTTTCCCCACACGGGCGCTGGAGCGCTCAAGGAAACGGGTGAAGTGGCGACGGGAATAAATACTGAAACCCACCAGAATCAGTGCCCCCAGCAGCGGGAAGATGGTCTCCTTACTGGTGAGCATCATCACGCTGGCGAGACCCAGCTGGCTGAAGGTGTCCAGCGAAATGAGGCGGCGCAGATCCTGCACGATCTCGATCGGCCAGGCGAAGGTCATCGGCCGCACGTCGGAGGTCCAGAACAGGTAACGGTGCGTGGCTTCGTTGACCTCTTTCAGCGCGTCCTCCAGCTGGCTGTTTGAGACTTTCAGCTTGGTGAGTTCGAGGATCAGCGTATCGCCCCCCTGCAACAGGGAATTGAGCAGTTCGCGTTGGGTGCGCAGCTGCGCTTCCAGAATACGGCTTTGCTCGCCGGTGAGCGGCTGTCCGTCAGCCTGACGGATCTGGCGGATTTGCGGCTGCTTATTAAGAAGGTCTTCATAATGAAGACGCTGAACGCGCAGCTGCGCCATCTCCGTATCAAGCTGCTGCGGTTTTGGCATCTCTGGCAGACGAGCCACCTGTGCGCGTAACGCTTCGCCCAACAGGTTAGACGAGCCAAGCCACTGGGACTGTTCACGCAGCGTGTTGAGAGCCTGACGAACCTGGAGGGTTTGATTAGTGGCCTGACGCTGCTGCGAGGCCACCAAATCCATGCGCTGCGCCTGCTGATTCAGCGCGGCAGAAAGCTCGCGGTTAACCTTAAACTGGGCGACGATGCTGTCGGGCAGGTTAGCGCTGTTTTCGGCCAACAACTCGGTGCTTTCCAGCGCACGTTCAGCTTCACGCTGACGCTGGCTGTTGAGTTGATTTCTCAGCGCCTGGAGATACGCATCCAGCTGTTCGCTCTGCTTCTGCGCCAGTTCCGAACGCATCCGCGACAGCTCCTGGCGGTTGTTAGCAGACAGCTGTGCCAGCTCCAGTTCATCAACCAGCGCTTTTAGTCTGGCGGATTCCGCCTGTAGCCCAAGATTTTGGGCCTGATTCTGCGGGGTGTTGCCGGTCTGCGTCCCAATGCGGCGTTCCACCTCATTTAACTGACGGCGGGCATCGGTTTGCTGCTGTGGAAGCTGACTGAGAGAGTCGGCAATTTCACGCGCCCGTTCCTGCTCCTGCTGTGCCAGACGGCTTTTTTCCAGCAGCTGGCTGCTGACTTGCAGGATCTCCTGATTCAGCGCCTCGGACGTCATCCCTGCGGGTACCTGGCGTGGTTCATCACGCAGGCTGTTTAACTGCGAGCGCAGGGTTTGAGAGAGTTTGGGGAAGTTGTCGATAACCTGCTGATATTGCTGGGCGCGCTCAAGAGAACCCTTTCGTTCCTCAAGTGCGTTCAGTGCAGACTGGAGCGACTCAACGGCCTCCGGCTGAGCGGGTTTCGCCGCTTTTGCCTGCTCCAGCTCCTGGGTTATCTGTTTGGCGTCGGGGGCCGTCGCTGCGTACGCCCCCATGCTGAGGCACCAGGCCATCAGTAATACGATAATCGGGCGCACGTCAGCGATCCTTCTGTTGTTAACCTTCGTCTTTTTTGTCGTCAACCAGCGGGCTGGCATCGTGCTCGGCTTTGATCTCTTCTTCCGGCAACGGGACTGGCGCAACGTCTGGCGTTGCAAAGACCTCCGTCGATACTGCCAGAGGCTGGCCGAGTTTGGTCACGGACAGGCTTTCCAGCTCGTCGACAAGGTTAACTTTGCCCGGTGCGAACAGGTTGATTACCGTTGAGCCCAGCTTGAAGCGGCCCATCTCCTGACCTTTCAGCAGGGCCACAGAACCTTCTTCTTCCCCGGCAGGCCAGGTCCAGCGCTTGATCACGCCTTCGCGTGGCGGCGTAATGGTGCCCGCCCAGACGGTTTCGATGCTGCCCACAATGGTAGCACCTACCAGAATCTGCGCCATTGGGCCAAATTCAGTATCAAACAGGCAGATGACGCGCTCGTTACGGGCAAACAGGTTAGGGACGTTTTGCGCCGTCAGGTGGTTTACAGAGAACAGATCCCCCGGCACGTAGATCATCTCGCGCAGGATGCCGTTACACGGCATATGAACGCGGTGGTAGTCGCGTGGGGAGAGATAGGTGGTCGCGAAAGTCCCGTTGCGGAACAGATCCGCCATTATGTAGTTACCGGCCAGCAGCGCTTCCAGGCTGTAGTTATGGCCTTTCGCCTGCAAAATTTTGTCGTCTTCAATTTTACCCAGCTGGCTGATCACGCCGTCAGCAGGCATCACCAGCACGTTCGGGTCGGTATTCAGCGGGCGCACTTGGTCGCGCAGCGGACGCACAAAAAATTCGTTGAAGGTGCGGTAGCTTGCCGTATCCGGTTTCTGCGCTTCTTTCATGTCGACCTTGTAGTATTTCACGAACAGGTCGATGACCAGTTTGGTCAGCCAGCCCGCTCGTTTGCTCGCGCCCCAGCCCGCCAGGCGAGTGAGCCACAGTTTAGGCAGAATGTATTGAAGCGAAAGTTTAAATGAGTTTAACAAGGTAGCCTCCAGGCCATTGTTTTGTCGTTCCTGATCCGGCAGTACGCTGCCGGAACCTGAAAAAAGGGGACGATTTTAGCGACGCTTAGCTTAGTTGTCAGTTATCAGAATCAGAAAAGTTTTTACGCGTTTTTACCTGGTCCATGCTTTCGAGAATACGATGGTAATTTTCGAAACGGGTTTCCGCTATTTCACCGTTCTCCACCGCTTCGCGGATGGCGCAGCCCGGATCGTTGTCATGTTTACAGTCGCGGTATTTGCAAGCGCCTATATAGTCATGGAATTCGACAAATCCGTTAAAGATTTGTTCCGGCTCAAGATGCCAGAGACCAAATTCACGCACACCCGGGGAGTCAATCACATCGCCGCCGTGCGGGAAGTGATAGAGACGTGAGGCGGTGGTGGTGTGCTGGCCCAGCCCGGAGACGTCCGACACATCGTTGGTCAGGATTTCTTGCTGAAGGCCGAGCAGGTTGTTAAGCAGGCTCGATTTACCCACGCCAGACTGCCCTGCAAAGATACTGATGCGGTCGGTCAGCGCATCTTCTAACGGCTTCAGGCCATCTTTGGTGCGGCTGGAAACCATCAAAACGCGATAACCAATATTGCGATAGATATCCATCTGCTCATTCACAAAGGCCATGGCCTCGTCATCCAGCAGATCGATTTTATTCAGCACGATGAGCGGCTCAACCTGTAGCGTTTCGCAGGCCACCAGGTAACGGTCAATAATGTTGAGCGAAAGTTCGGGTAAAATCGCTGAAACGATCACGATCTGGTTGATATTGGCGGCAATGGGCTTTACGCCGTCGTAGAAATCAGGACGGGTCAGAACCGACGTGCGTTCATGCACGGCTTCAACGATACCTTTAACCGTTACCCCTTCCGCAGCCGCTTTGCCTGGACGCCAGACCACGCGGTCACCGGTCACCAGGGAACGGATGGTGCGACGGATATTGCAACGGTGGATGTCCCCGTCGGCAGACTCGACATCGGCATGCATACCGAAGCGGCTAATCACCACGCCTTCCGTCGCTTCGCCAAACAGGTTGTCGTCGTAATCGGGTTTCTCCGTAGTGGTTTTAAGACGGCGCTGGTGATTTGCATTCACGCGGCGCTGCTGCCCTTTGGAGAGTTTATTTTTACTCAATCGCGCTGGCTCCTGGTCGCCCATAGCGGGCAAAACCTCTATGATACACTCTAATTAATACTAGTTAACCTGCTACTGCCGGTTAAGCGAGAAGGGTGGAAAATAACATGAGCGCGGACGAAAACAACCTGATTTGGATCGATCTGGAGATGACCGGCCTGGATCCCGAGCGCGATCGCATTATTGAGATCGCCACACTGGTCACCGATGCCAACCTCAATATTCTGGCGGAAGGCCCAACGATTGCCGTGCACCAGTCCGATGACCAGCTTGCGCTGATGGATGAGTGGAACGTGCGTACCCATACTGGCAGCGGGCTGGTGGAACGCGTGAAGGCCAGCACTCTGGGCGACCGCGAAGCGGAGCTGGCGACGATTGAGTTTCTGAAGCAGTGGGTGCCGGCAGGAAAATCGCCTATCTGTGGCAACAGCATTGGTCAGGATCGTCGTTTCCTGTTTAAGTACATGCCGGAGCTGGAGTCCTATTTCCACTACCGCTATCTGGATGTGAGCACCTTAAAAGAGCTGGCCCGCCGCTGGAAACCGGAAATTCTCGACGGCTTCACAAAGCAGGGGACGCACCAGGCAATGGACGACATCCGTGAGTCTGTTGCGGAGCTGGCGTACTATCGCGAAAACTTTATTAAGCTTTAATTTTGCGATCCGGCGCCTTGCGTGGCCGGGTTTTTGTCGCTAAATTGTTCAGCTTGCCGATTAAATAAGCACTTGAACTGAATTTCAAAAAAATCGCTTTGAGGGGGGTTGCAGCTAAACGGATTTCTCGTATAATGCGCCTCCCGTAACGACAGAGAATTACACGTTACGACAGCAACAAAAGCAGTACAGATTTGCGGGAATAGCTCAGTTGGTAGAGCACGACCTTGCCAAGGTCGGGGTCGCGAGTTCGAGTCTCGTTTCCCGCTCCAAAATTTGAAAAGTATCGCAAGATACGCCAGCACCAGAACACCCAAGCGGGAATAGCTCAGTTGGTAGAGCACGACCTTGCCAAGGTCGGGGTCGCGAGTTCGAGTCTCGTTTCCCGCTCCAAAATTTGAAAGTATCGCAAGATACGCACAGCACCAGAATACCCAAGCGGGAATAGCTCAGTTGGTAGAGCACGACCTTGCCAAGGTCGGGGTCGCGAGTTCGAGTCTCGTTTCCCGCTCCAAATTCTTCTTCTTCCCTAAATTATCCACAGCGAAATGCTTCGTTGGGGACGTTTTCTATTGTATCTGAAACACTCTTGTAAACAGAGTTATCCACAGAAACTGTGATAAATCCCAGTTGTACAAAATGTTAGCAGGGTGAATAATATCTTCGTAATTAACTGTAATCTATGAAGAAAATTTGATTTCAAAATGTTATTGAGATCACTTGACCTGTTTGCTAAACCTTATGGCGCCTGAATTCTTATTTTTATTCACAGCCTGTGAATATATCACACATCCCGTGGCAGCCCTTTTTCAATCATCCTGACCAGGCGCTGTTTCTTCGGTAATTGTACTTCAACCACGCCGGCATTTCGCTTCTCAATTTGCTGCGCAATCGCCCATTCTATGTGCTCATCAAGAAGTGGGTGCTCACCTCTGCGGCTTTCGAGCGCCTGAAGATTGGCTTCATCCCATGGGGCATTACCCAGCGCAACGGCCACATTACGCAGCCAGCGCAGGTGGCCGATACGACGTATGGCGGAACCTTCCGTCACCTTCAGGAACCAGGCTTCGCTCCAGGCGAACAGTTCGATCAGCTGCGGGGCATGTAACGCCTTGCGGGGACTGAAGTCTTCTTCGTCCGTCAACTGTGAATAGCGGTTCCACGGACAAATCAGCTGGCAGTCATCACAGCCGTAGATGCGGTTGCCAATAAGCGGACGAAATTCCTCTGGAATAGCACCTTCCAGCTCGATGGTGAGATAAGAGATACAGCGGCGCGCATCAACGGTATAGGGTTCAACGATAGCGCCCGTTGGGCATATGGTCATACAGGCCACGCAGCGGCCACACCCTTCTTCCACCGGACCGTCTACCGGCAGGGGTAAATCAATCAACAATTCACCCAGGAAAAAGAATGAGCCCGCGTCGCGGCTTAAGATAAGTGAGTGCTTACCTGTCCAGCCAAGCCCGGCTTTTTCGGCGATCGGGCGCTCAAGAATAGGCGCAGAATCGACAAAGGGTCTAAAATTCAGCGAAACACAGTGCTGCTGAATGGTTTCCCCGAGCTTTTTTAGACGGTTGCGCAGAAGTTTATGGTAATCACGTCCCAGAGCGTATCGGCTGACGTAACCCAGCGAAGGATTTTTTAGCGTGCGCGCAAAGGCCGCGTTAGCGGGCAGATAGTTCATGCGTACGCTAATGACGCGCAGCGTACCCGGCAACAGCTCGTGGGGGCGGGCACGCATCATACCGTGACGCGCCATCCACTCCATCTCGCCGTGGTATTGTTTATCCAGCCATGCCTGTAGCTTAGGCTCGCTGGCAGAGAGGTCGGTATCGGTAATACCGACCTTCTGGAAGCCCAGTTCAGCACCCCACTGTTTTATTTTTTGCGCTAATTCATTGAGATCGAGGGGCTGTGACATGACGGACCATACTGTGAAGAAAAACCCCGCAAGTATACCACATTCCATCTGGCATGCGGATGACATCCGTCGGGCCGAAAAAGAGGCCGCAGATAGCCTGGGCGTTACCCTTTATGAACTGATGCAGCGCGCGGGCGAGGCGGCGTTTAACGTAGCGCGCACGGCTTATCCGGATGCCTCGCACTACCTGATTCTGTGCGGGCACGGCAATAACGGTGGCGATGGCTATGTGGTGGCTCGTCTTGCGGTGGCGGCGGGGCTGCGCGTCACCCTGCTGGCGCTGGAGAGCGACAAGCCGCTACCGGAAGAGGCTGGCATGGCGAGAGAGGCCTGGCTGAATGCGGGGGGCATTATTCATGCGCCTGATATTATCTGGCCCGAGGATGTCGACGTGATTGTTGATGGTCTGCTGGGAACGGGGCTGATGCGCGCGCCTCGCGATGACGTCGCCGCGCTGATTACCCACGCTAATGCGCACCCCGCCCCGGTGGTGGCGCTGGATATTCCCTCCGGCCTGATGACGCAAACCGGCGCGACGCCGGGCGTGTCGATTGAGGCTGCGCACACCGTGACCTTTATCGCCCTGAAGCCGGGTTTGCTTACCGGTAAAGCGCGGGATGTCGTGGGGACGTTACATTACAACGCACTGGGGCTGGAAAACTGGCTGGCTGGACAGGATACCCACATCACCCGCTTTGATGCCTCCCTGCTTGCTCAGTGGCTGCCTCCGCGCCGCCCCACATCCCATAAGGGTGATCATGGCCGGCTGCTGATTATCGGTGGCGATCATGGCACGGCAGGTGCGATTCGCATGACAGGAGAGGCCGCGTTGCGCAGCGGTGCCGGATTAGTACGCGTGCTGACCCGCAGCGAAAACATTCCGCCGATTATTACCGCGCGGCCGGAGCTGATGGTCCACGAGCTTGCCCCACAGGCGATTGAAGAGGGTCTTGAGTGGGCGGACGTGGTAGTCATTGGTCCGGGCCTGGGTCAGCAGGAGTGGGGTAAACAGGCCCTGCAAAAGGCCGAGAATTTTCGTAAGCCGATGCTCTGGGATGCCGACGCGCTTAACCTTCTGGCAATAAACCCGGATAAGCGTCACAATCGCATTCTGACGCCACACCCCGGCGAAGCCGCACGGCTGCTTAACTGTAGCGTGGCAGAAATTGAAAGCGATCGCTTACTTTCAGCCCAACGTCTGGTAAAACGTTACGGAGGTGTTGTCGTTTTGAAAGGGGCGGGGACCGTTATTGCCAGCGATGATGCGATGGGCATCGTTGATGCCGGTAATGCAGGCATGGCGAGCGGCGGCATGGGTGATGTGCTCTCTGGCATCATTGGCGCATTGCTCGGACAGAAACTTCCCCTTTATGATGCAGCCTGTGCTGGCTGCGTGGCCCACGGTGCGGCGGCTGACAGGCTGGCTGCTCGTTACGGAACGCGCGGTATGCTGGCCACCGATCTTTTTTGCACGCTGCGGCGTGTTGTTAACCCGGATGTGATTGACGTAGAAAATGACTAATCGAGCGATTCCTTTACCTGATGAACAAGCCACTTTAGATCTCGGCAAGCGCGTGGCGCATGCCTGTCAGGGGGCGACCGTCATTTATCTGTATGGTGATTTAGGCGCGGGTAAAACAACCTTCAGCCGTGGTTTTTTGCAGGCGTTAGGCCATAACGGGAACGTAAAAAGCCCGACTTATACGCTAGTAGAACCGTACACGCTTGAAAATATCATGGTGTACCACTTTGATTTATATCGTCTTGCGGATCCTGAGGAGCTGGAATTTATGGGGATCCGCGATTACTTTGCCAACGACGCCATTTGCCTGGTGGAGTGGCCGCAACAAGGTGCGGGTGTGCTGCCTGACCCGGATGTCGAAATTCACTTGGATTATCAGGCACAAGGGCGTGAGGCGCGCATCAGTGCGGTTTCCTCATCAGGCTGTTCCTTACTGGCGCGTTTAGCCGGTTGAGCGTAGGGATAACGGGATGATTAATCGCGTTAAAGGTTGGATTTTGGCAGCCACGGTTCTGCTGTGCGCGCAGGCCGGTGCGGCCAGCCTCTCGGATATTCAGGTGTCGAATGGCGATAGCCAGGCCCGCATTACCTTCAGCTTTATGGGCGATCCTGAATATGCTTTCTCACAAATCGACAGCCGCAGCGTGGCGCTCGATATTAAACAGTCCGGGGTGATCCAGGGGCTGCCGCTCCAGTTCAGCGGCAACAATCTGGTGAAAAGCATCCGTTCGGGGACGCCGAAGGATGCGCAGTCTCTGCGTCTGGTGGTCGATCTCACCGAAAAGGGCAAAACGAAGGCGGTTAAGCAGCAAAACGGCGCCAGTTATACGGTGGTTTTTACCATTAATGCTGATGTTCCGCCGCCGCCACCGCCTGCACCTGTGGTAGCAAAACGCGTAGAAGCGCCGGTTTATACCCCAAGGCCGTCTGAGCCAGCCCGTAATCCGTTTAAATCACAAAATGACCGACTTACCGCCGTGACCAGCAGCAACACGGTGACGCGTCCGGCGGTCAGCGCGCGGCGAACGCCGGTCAGTGGCGACAAAGTGATTATCGCCATCGACGCCGGACACGGCGGGCAAGATCCTGGCGCGATTGGCCCGGGCGGCACGCGGGAGAAAAACGTCACTATCGCCATTGCCCGTAAGCTGCGTGCGCTTCTGAATGACGATCCGATGTTTAAAGGGGTCATGACCCGCGACGGAGATTACTTTATTTCAGTGATGGGACGCTCGGATGTGGCGCGTAAGCAAAACGCCAACTTCCTGGTGTCGATTCACGCGGATGCTGCGCCGAACCGTAACGCCACCGGCGCGTCGGTATGGGTACTGTCGAACCGTCGTGCCAACAGTGAAATGGCGAACTGGCTTGAAGAGCACGAGAAGCAGTCTGAACTGTTAGGCGGGGCAGGCGATGTGCTGGCAAACAGCCAGGCCGATCCGTATCTCAGCCAGGCGGTGCTGGATTTACAGTTCGGTCATTCTCAGCGCGTCGGGTATGATGTCGCCACTAACGTACTCAACCAGCTGCAAAGCGTCGGATCGCTGCATAAGCGTCGTCCGGAACATGCGAGCCTCGGTGTCCTGCGTTCGCCGGATATTCCGTCGATTCTGGTAGAGACGGGTTTTATCAGTAATCACGGTGAAGAGCGTTTACTGGGAAGCGACAGCTATCAGCAGCAAATTGCTGAAGCGATTTATAACGGTCTGCGTAAATACTTTGACGCGCATCCGCTTCAGTCTGCGCCGCAGGGCGGGGCAGCCCAGACGGCAAGCGCCGCGCTGCCGGGTGAGATGACCGCGACTAATTAAGGAGAGTTCATGCCGATTCAGGTTCTACCGCCGCAGCTCGCGAACCAAATCGCCGCCGGTGAGGTGGTGGAACGCCCTGCATCGGTGGTAAAAGAGCTGGTGGAAAACAGCCTCGATGCAGGGGCGACCCGCATTGATATCGATATTGAACGCGGGGGCGCAAAGCTTATCCGCATTCGTGATAACGGCTGTGGCATCAAAAAGGACGAGCTGGCGCTGGCGCTGGCGCGTCATGCCACCAGTAAAATTGCGTCACTTGACGATCTGGAAGCGATTATCAGCCTGGGTTTTCGCGGCGAAGCGCTGGCCAGTATCAGCTCCGTTTCCCGCTTAACGTTGACCTCCCGCACGGCCGACCAGCAGGAAGCCTGGCAGGCCTACGCCGAAGGGCGCGATATGGACGTCACGGTTAAACCAGCGGCGCACCCGGTAGGCACCACGCTTGAAGTGCTGGATCTTTTCTATAACACGCCCGCCCGGCGCAAGTTTATGCGAACCGAGAAGACCGAATTCGGACATATCGACGAGATCATCCGCCGCATCGCGCTGGCACGCTTTGATGTCACTCTTAACCTCAGTCATAACGGTAAGGTGATGCGTCAGTACCGGGCAGTGGCGGAAGGCGGGCAAAAGGAGCGTCGGCTGGGCGCCATCTGCGGCACGCCGTTCCTGGAAAAAGCGCTGGCCATTGAGTGGCAGCATGGCGATTTGGCCCTGCGCGGCTGGGTTGCCGATCCGAACGCCAGTAGCGCCGCGTTTGCTGAGATTCAGTACTGCTACGTCAACGGTCGCATGATGCGCGACCGTCTGATTAACCACGCCATTCGCCAGGCCTGTGAAGATAAGCTCGGCGCCGATCAACAGCCCGCCTTTGTGCTTTATCTGGAGATCGACCCGCATCAGGTTGACGTCAACGTGCACCCCGCCAAGCACGAGGTGCGTTTCCACCAGTCGCGTCTGGTGCATGATTTTATCTATCAGGGCGTCGTTAGCGTTTTGCAGAAGCAGGCTGAGCCAACGCTGCCGCTGGAAAACGACGTTCCTGCACCGCGATCGCTGCCAGAAAATCGCGTGGCGGCCGGACGTAACCATTTCGCTGAACCCGCAGCCGCGCGCGAACCAGTGGCTCCGCGTTTTTCGTCAGCGGGAAGCGCACCGCGCCCGACGGGCGCCAACTACCCGAATGCCCAGCCGGGGTATCGAAAGCAGCAAGGGGCGTTATACCGTAAATTGCTGGGCACCCCAGCCGTGGAACGGAAAGAACATATTGAGGTATCGCCGTTTTCCCTTGACGGACATAGCCAGAGTTTTGGCCGGGTATTGACGATTGTCGCCCCGGACATGGCACTGCTTGAACGTGAGGGGAAATTGATGCTGCTGGCGTTGCCGGTAGCGGAACGCTGGCTTAAACAGGCGCAACTGACGCCAGGGGAAAACGCCGCCTGTGCTCAGCCGTTACTGATCCCGGTTCGGTTGAAAATAAACCATGAGGAAACAGGGGTTTTGCAGCGTGCCCAGGCGCTTCTTGCCGAAATGGGGATTGAAATCGTACTGGACGCGCAGCATGTGACAATTCGCGCAGTGCCTTTACCCTTACGCCAACAAAATTTACAAAACTTGATTCCTGAACTGATAGGCTACCTGGCGCAACAAACGACGTTTGATGCCGCCGATACCGCGCAGTGGATCGCCCGCCATCTGGCCAGCGAACATTCGCCGTGGAGTATGGCGCAGGCGATTACCGTTCTGGCAGAGGTGGAACGCCTCTGTCCACAACTGGTGAAAGCGCCGCCAGGTGGTTTGTTACAACCTGTTGATTTAAAAACGGCGATGACCGCCCTGAAACATGACTGATGTATGTAAGGCGAGCCTGCCAAAGGCGATTTTTTTAATGGGGCCAACGGCCTCCGGTAAAACGGCGTTAGCCATTGAGTTACGTAAAGTTTTGCCAGTAGAGTTGATTAGCGTTGATTCAGCCCTCATTTACCGAGGAATGGACATCGGCACGGCGAAGCCCAACGCAGACGAACTGCGTGCGGCACCGCACCGTTTACTGGATATTCTCGACCCGGCACAGGCTTACTCCGCAGCAGATTTTCGCCGCGACGCCTTAGCTGAGATGGCCGAGATTACCGCCGCGGGACGCATACCGCTGTTAGTTGGCGGCACGATGCTCTACTTTAAGGCGCTGCTGGAGGGGTTATCGCCTCTGCCATCGGCCGATCCGGAAGTGAGAGCGAAGATTGAGCGGCAGGCGGCAGAGCAGGGGTGGGACGTTTTGCACAGGCAACTGGAAGAGATTGACCCGTTTGCCGCAGCGCGGATCCACCCAAACGATCCGCAAAGGCTTTCCCGGGCACTGGAAGTTTTTTTCATTTCGGGTAAAACTTTAACGGAACTGACGCAAACGTCAGGAGACGCTCTGCCGTATCAGGTGCATCAGTTCGCCATCGCCCCGGCGAGCCGTGAACTGCTCCATCAACGAATTGAGCAGCGTTTTCATCAGATGTTGGCTTCAGATTTTGAAGCAGAAGTGCGGGCGCTTTTTGCCCGTGGAGATTTGCATACGGACATGCCTTCCATTCGTTGTGTGGGATACCGCCAGATGTGGTCGTATCTTGAAGGCGAGATTTCATACGATGAAATGGTTTATCGAGGTGTTTGCGCCACGAGACAGTTAGCGAAGCGCCAGATCACCTGGTTGCGCGGTTGGGAGGGGGTTCACTGGTTAGACAGTGAAAAACCACAACAGGCGTTAAACGAAGTGATTGAGGTTATTGGTGATATCGCTGACTGAATGTGTACAATTAAGCCGTATCGTGCGCAATTTTTCAGAATCGCAAGGTTCTAAGTACAAAACAAGCATATAAGGAAAAGATAGAATGGCTAAGGGGCAATCTTTACAAGATCCGTTCCTGAACGCATTGCGTCGGGAGCGTGTTCCAGTTTCTATTTATTTGGTGAATGGTATTAAGCTGCAAGGTCAGATTGAGTCTTTCGATCAGTTCGTGATCCTGTTGAAAAACACGGTCAGCCAGATGGTCTATAAGCACGCGATTTCTACTGTTGTTCCGTCCCGTCCGGTATCTCATCACAGCAATAACGCTGGCGGCGGCACTGGCAGTAACTACCATCATGGCAGCAACGCGCAGGGTTCATCTGCTCCTGCGCAGGACAGCGAAGAAACCGAATAAGGTTTTGGGCTGTTTTCCACACGGGGAGCCAGGGATCCTGCGTTCCCCGCTGATCTTTTTAGAGAGGTTTACGCTTGTTTGACCGTTATGACGCCGGTGAGCAGGCGGTGCTGGTACACATCTATTTTTCGCAAGACAAAGATATGGAAGACCTCCAGGAGTTTGAATCTCTGGTCTCTTCCGCCGGTGTCGAAGCAATGCAGGTGATTACCGGTAGCCGTAAAGCGCCGCACCCGAAGTACTTTGTTGGTGAAGGTAAAGCAGTTGAAATTGCGGATGCCGTAAAAGCAACCGGCGCATCAGTCGTGCTGTTTGATCATGCGCTGTCTCCGGCTCAGGAACGTAACCTGGAAGCTCTCTGCGAATGTCGTGTTATCGATCGCACGGGGTTGATCTTAGATATTTTTGCTCAGCGTGCGCGTACCCACGAGGGTAAGTTGCAGGTTGAGCTGGCGCAGTTGCGCCATCTGGCGACGCGTCTGGTGCGTGGCTGGACACACCTTGAAAGACAAAAAGGCGGGATTGGTTTACGTGGCCCGGGTGAAACCCAGCTCGAAACCGACCGTCGTTTGCTGCGTGGCCGTATAACCCAGATCCTTTCTCGTCTGGAGCGTGTCGAGAAACAGCGCGAACAGGGGCGTCGGGCGCGAACCAAAGCCGACATCCCAACGGTGTCGCTGGTGGGCTATACCAACGCCGGTAAATCCACCCTGTTTAACCAGATAACCGAGGCCCAGGTGTATGCCGCAGACCAGCTGTTTGCGACCCTGGACCCTACGCTGCGCCGTATTGACGTCGCAGACGTCGGTGAAACGGTACTGGCGGATACCGTAGGGTTTATCCGCCATCTGCCGCACGATCTGGTGGCGGCGTTTAAAGCGACGTTGCAGGAGACGCGTCAGGCGACCCTGCTGCTGCACGTGATTGATGCGGCTGACGTACGCGTGCAGGAGAACATCGACGCGGTGAATGTGGTGCTCGAAGAGATTGACGCCCACGAAATTCCCACCCTGTTGGTGATGAACAAGATCGATATGCTGGACGATTTCGAACCGCGTATTGACCGAGATGAAGAGAACAAACCAATTCGGGTCTGGCTATCTGCTCAGGCCGGGATTGGTGTGCCACTGCTTTTCCAGGCTTTGACAGAACGTCTTTCCGGTGAGGTAGCTCAGCACACGCTGCGACTGCCGCCACAGGAAGGCAGGCTGCGTAGCCGGTTTTATCAGCTTCAGGCGATAGAAAAAGAGTGGATGGAGGATGACGGCAGCGTGGGGATGCAGGTGCGTATGCCGATCGTTGACTGGCGTCGCCTCTGTAAACAAGAACCTGCGCTGGCGGACTATATCGTCTGATCAGAAAGGGGAAGCCTGAAAAATTCGCCCTTGCATAACAAATATGGAGCATATACATGGCGTGGAATCAGCCCGGTAATAACGGACAAGACCGCGACCCGTGGGGAAGCAGCAATAATCAAGGCGGCAACTCTGGGGGAAATGGCAACAAAGGTGGTCGCGAGCAGGGGCCGCCGGATCTGGATGATATCTTCCGCAAACTGAGCAAAAAGCTTGGTGGCCTTGGCGGAGGAAAAGGTTCTGGCTCGGGTGGCAACTCCACTCAGAGTCCGCGCCCGCCTATGGGTGGCCGCGTAGTAAGCATTGTGGCCGCGGCGGTAGTCATCATCTGGGCAGCCAGCGGGTTCTACACCATTAAAGAAGCAGAGCGCGGCGTGGTAACCCGTTTCGGTAAGTTCAGCCATCTGGTTGAGCCGGGCCTGAACTGGAAACCGACCTTCATTGATAACGTGACCGCAGTGAACGTGGAGTCCGTCCGTGAACTGGCGGCGTCTGGCGTGATGTTGACCTCTGACGAAAACGTGGTGCGCGTTGAGATGAACGTCCAGTACCGCGTGACCGATCCTGAGCGTTATCTGTTTAGCGTGACCAGCGCGGATGACAGCCTGCGTCAGGCGACCGACAGCGCCCTGCGTGGCGTGATCGGTAAATACACCATGGACCGTATCCTGACCGAAGGTCGTACCGTTATTCGTAGCGATACCCAGCGCGAGCTGGAAGAGACCATCCGTCCGTACAACATGGGTATCACCCTGCTGGACGTCAACTTCCAGGCTGCACGTCCGCCGGAAGAGGTGAAAGCGGCGTTTGACGATGCGATTGCCGCGCGTGAAAACGAACAGCAGTACATCCGTGAAGCGGAAGCGTACACCAACGAAGTTCAGCCGCGTGCAAACGGTCAGGCGCAGCGTATTCTGGAAGAAGCGCGCGCGTATAAGACCCAGACCATCCTGGAAGCACAGGGTGAAGTGGCTCGCTTCGCGAAGATCCTGCCGGAATATAAAGCCGCGCCGGAAATTACCCGTGAGCGTCTCTATATCGAGACCATGGAAAAAGTGCTGAGCCATACGCGTAAAGTGCTGGTTAACGACAACAAAGGCGGAAACCTGATGGTCCTGCCGCTGGATCAGATGCTTAAAGGCGGTTCTGCACCGGCAGCAAAAGACAACAGCGGAGCCAACAACCTGCTGCGTCTGCCGCCAGCCTCGTCTGGCAGCTCCAGCGCGAACACAACGCCTTCTTCGAACGATGGTGACATTATGGACCAACGCCGTGCTAACGCGCAGCGTAACGACTACCAGCGTCAGGGGGAATAAGGATGCGTAAGTCAGTTATTGCGATCATCATCATCGCACTGGTCGTGCTCTACACCTCCATCTTTGTGGTGAAAGAGGGCGAACGTGGGATCAAGTTCCAGTTTAGCAGCGTCGTGCGTGACGGCGACAAGCGTCCGGTGATCTACGAGCCGGGTCTGCACTTCAAGGTGCCTTTCATTCAGTCAGTCAAAACGCTCGACGCACGTATCCAGACCATGGATAACCAGGCCGACCGTTTCGTGACTAAAGAGAAGAAAGACCTGATCGTTGATTCCTACATCAAATGGCGTATCAGCGACTTCAGCCGCTACTTCCTGGCAACCGGCGGTGGTGATGTTTCTCAGGCAGAAGTGCTGCTGAAACGTAAGTTCTCTGACCGTCTGCGTTCTGAAATTGGTCGTCTGGATGTAAAAGACATCGTGACCGACTCCCGTGGTCGTCTGACACTGGAAGTGCGTGATGCGTTGAACTCAGGTACAGCGGGTACCGAAGACGAAGTGGAAACACCGGCAGCGGATGACGCGATTGCCAAAGCGGCTGAACGCGTTCAGGCTGAAACCAACGGTAAAGTACCGGTGATCAACCCGAACAGTATGGCTGCACTGGGTATCGAAGTGGTTGACGTGCGTATCAAGCAGATCAACCTGCCAGCGGAGGTGTCCGAGGCGATCTACAACCGTATGCGCGCCGAGCGTGAAGCGGTAGCCCGTCGTCACCGTTCACAGGGTCAGGAAGAGGCCGAGAAACTGCGTGCCGCAGCGGACTACGAAGTGACCAAGACGCTGGCGGAATCTGAGCGTCAGGGCCGTATCCTGCGTGGTGAAGGCGATGCCGAAGCCGCGAAGCTGTTTGCCGATGCCTTCAGCCAGGATCCCGACTTCTACGCCTTTATCCGTAGCCTGCGTGCTTACGAGAATAGCTTCCAGAGCAACCAGGATGTGATGGTACTCAGCCCGGACAGCGATTTCTTCCGTTATATGAAGACGCCGACTAACGCAACGCGATAAACTCAGGCTCGTTTGAGTATTCAAACCACCGCTCTTCACGGAGCGGTGGTTTTCTTTTATAAGGATGAAAAATGAATTCAACGATCTGGCTCGCACTGGCTTTGGTTTTGGTGCTGGAAGGCCTCGGCCCGATGCTCTATCCACGCGCATGGCGACGGATGATCGCGACAATGAGCCAACTTCCGGACAATATTTTGCGTCGTTTTGGTGGTGGACTTGTGGTTGCCGGTATCGTTATCTACTACATGTTGAGGAAAACGATTGGCTGATCAAAAACTAATCGCAATCGGCATATTTTAGGGTCAAAAAGTGCTGTATATCTGAAAAAGCGATGGTAGAATCCATTTTTAAGCAAACGGTGATTTTGAAAAAAATGGGTAACAACGTCGTCGTACTGGGCACCCAATGGGGTGACGAAGGTAAAGGGAAGATTGTCGATCTTCTGACTGAACGGGCTAAATATGTTGTACGCTACCAGGGCGGTCACAACGCAGGCCATACTCTCGTAATCAACGGTGAAAAAACCGTCCTCCATCTTATTCCATCAGGCATTCTTCGCGAAAACGTCACCAGCATCATCGGTAACGGCGTTGTGCTGTCTCCAGCTGCGCTGATGAAAGAGATGAAAGGTCTGGAAGACCGTGGTATCCCTGTTCGTGAGCGTCTGCTGCTCTCCGAAGCCTGCCCGCTGATCCTGGACTATCATGTGGCGCTGGACGTGGCGCGTGAAAAAGCGCGTGGCGCGAAAGCGATCGGCACTACCGGTCGTGGCATCGGCCCGGCATACGAAGATAAAGTGGCTCGTCGCGGTCTGCGTGTGGGCGACCTCTTCGACAAAGCGACCTTCGCTGAAAAACTGAAAGAAGTGATGGAATATCACAACTTCCAGCTGGTGAATTTCTATAAAGCCGAAGCCGTTGACTACCAGAAAGTGCTGGATGACGTCATGGCGATTGCTGACATTCTGACCGGCATGGTTGTTGATGTGTCCGATCTGCTGGACCAGGCGCGCAAGCGTGGCGATTTCGTCATGTTTGAAGGTGCGCAGGGTACCCTGCTGGACATCGACCACGGTACCTATCCGTATGTAACGTCCTCTAACACCACCGCGGGTGGCGTGGCAACCGGCTCCGGCCTGGGCCCACGTTATGTGGATTACGTTCTGGGCATCATCAAAGCGTACTCCACTCGCGTGGGTGCAGGTCCATTCCCGACCGAGCTGTTTGATGAAACCGGCGAGTTCCTCTGCAAGCAGGGTAACGAGTTTGGCGCAACCACCGGTCGTCGTCGTCGTACCGGCTGGCTGGACGCCGTTGCCGTGCGTCGTGCTGTGCAGATCAACTCCCTGTCTGGCTTCTGCCTGACCAAGCTGGACGTACTGGACGGCCTGAAAGAAGTGAAAATCTGCGTGGGCTACCGTCTGCCAGATGGTCGCGAAGTGACTACCACTCCGCTGGCCGCTGACGACTGGGAAGGCATTGAGCCAATCTACGAAACCATGCCGGGCTGGTCTGAGACCACCTTCGGTGTGAAAGAACGTAGTGGCCTGCCAAAAGCTGCGCTGGACTACATTAAGCGTATTGAAGAACTGACCGAAGTGCCGATCGATATTATTTCTACCGGCCCGGATCGTACTGAAACGATGATCCTGCGCGACCCGTTCGACGCATAATCTTCGTGACTGCTGGCCTGCGGGGAAACCCGTAGGCCGGATAAGCGCAGCGCCATCCGGCGACCGCTCCTGGATCTCCGCTTTTTCGCCCCGTCTGTCAAATAAATTAGCCGCTAACTATCTGGCTGGTTTATCATCATTAATGAATATCTCTGCGGTTTGACCGCGTTTTCCCTTTTTCCTGAGGTTGATGTGCAGTTAACAAGTTTCACCGATTACGGCTTACGCGCGCTGATTTACATGGCGTCGTTACCCGATGGGAAGATGACCAGCATCTCTGAAGTCACAGAGGTGTACGGTGTGTCCCGTAATCATATGGTCAAAATAATCAATCAACTTAGTCGTGCCGGATACGTTGCTGCCGTCCGCGGGAAGAATGGAGGGATCCGTCTCGGTAAACCGGCACAGAGTATCCGTATCGGCGATGTGGTACGTGAACTGGAGCCGCTATCTCTGGTGAACTGTAGCAGTGCGTTTTGCCACATTACGCCCGCTTGCCGCCTGAAACAGGCGCTTTCAAAGGCCGTGCAAAGTTTTCTCAAGGAACTGGATAACTACACGCTGGCCGATTTGGTTGAAGAGAATCAACCGCTTTATAAATTATTGCTGGTGGAATGAAGAAAATTTCCACCGGAGCTGACAACGGAGGAACCGACATGTCACAAGATCCTTTCCAGGAACGCGAAGCCGAAAAATACGCGAATCCTATCCCCAGCCGCGAGTTCATCATTGAACACTTAACAAAACGCGAAAAACCCGCCAATCGTGAAGAACTTGCCGTTGAATTAAACATTGAGGGTGAAGAGCAAATTGAAGCCCTTCGCCGCCGCCTGCGCGCCATGGAGCGCGACGGCCAGCTGGTCTTTACTCGTCGCCAGTGCTACGCGCTGCCAGAACGCCTCGATCTGCTGAAAGGCACCGTTATTGGTCATCGCGATGGCTTCGGCTTCCTGCGCGTGGAAGGCCGTAAAGACGACCTGTACCTCTCATCTGAACAGATGAAGATGTGTATTCACGGCGACCAGATCCTGGCGCAGCCGCTGGGTGCAGATCGTAAAGGCCGCCGCGAAGCGCGCGTGGTCCGCGTGCTGGTGCCGAAAACCAGCCAGATTGTAGGCCGTTACTTTACCGATGCGGGCGTAGGCTTTGTGGTGCCGGACGACAGCCGTCTGAGCTTCGACATTCTCATCCCGCCTGAAGAGGTGATGGGCGCACGCATGGGCTTTGTGGTAGTGGTTGAACTTACCCAGCGCCCGACCCGCCGTACCAAAGCGGTAGGTAAAATCGTCGAAGTGCTGGGCGATAACATGGGCACCGGCATGGCCGTTGATATGGCGCTGCGCACCCATGAAATTCCTTACGTCTGGCCGAAAGCGGTTGAAGACCAGATCGAAAACCTGCGTGAAGAAGTGCCGGAAGAGTCCAAAGCAGGCCGCGTGGATCTGCGCGATCTGCCGCTGGTCACCATTGATGGTGAAGACGCCCGCGACTTCGATGATGCCGTGTACTGTGAGAAAAAACGCGGTGGTGGCTGGCGTCTGTGGGTGGCTATCGCGGATGTGAGTTATTACGTACGTCCACACACGCCGCTGGATAACGAAGCGCGCAGCCGCGGTACGTCGGTCTACTTCCCGTCGCAGGTTGTACCGATGCTGCCAGAAGTGCTCTCTAACGGCCTGTGTTCCCTCAACCCGCAGGTGGACCGCCTGTGTATGGTCTGCGAAATGACCATCTCCAGCAAGGGACGTCTGACGGGCTATAAGTTCTACGAAGCGGTGATGAGTTCTCATGCGCGCCTGACCTATACCAAGGTCTGGCATATGTTGCAGGGCGATCAGGATCTTCGCGAACAGTACGCGCCGCTGGTCAAACACATCGAAGAGCTGCACAACCTCTACAAAACGCTGGATCAGGCGCGCGAAGAGCGCGGTGGGATCTCGTTTGAGAGTGAAGAGGCGAAATTCATCTTTAACGCTGAGCGTCGTATCGAGCGAATCGAGCAGACTCAGCGTAACGATGCGCACAAGCTGATTGAAGAGTGTATGATCCTGGCGAACATCTCGGCGGCACGTTTCGTTGAGAAAGCCAAAGAGCCTGCTCTGTTCCGTATTCACGATAAGCCAACCACGGAAGCCGTAACCTCGTTCCGTTCCGTGCTGGCCGAACTCGGCCTGGAACTGCCTGGCGGCAATAAGCCTGAGCCACGCGATTATGCCGAGCTGCTGGAATCCATCAGCGATCGTCCTGACGCGGAAATGCTGCAAACCATGCTGCTGCGTTCCATGAAGCAGGCGATTTACGATCCGGAAAACCGAGGCCACTTTGGTCTGGCGTTACAGTCGTATGCGCACTTTACCTCGCCGATTCGCCGTTATCCGGATCTGTCCCTGCACCGTGCGATCAAGTATCTGCTGGCGCACGAGCAAGGTCACAAAGGCAATACGACCGAAACCGGTGGGTATCACTACTCCATGGAAGAGATGCTGCAACTGGGCCAGCACTGTTCCATGACCGAGCGTCGTGCGGATGAAGCAACGCGCGACGTGGTGGACTGGCTGAAGTGTGACTTTATGCTGGATCAGGTGGGTAACGTCTTTAAAGGTGTGATTGCCAGCGTCACCGGCTTTGGCTTCTTCGTACGTCTGGATGAGCTGTTTATCGACGGTCTGGTGCACGTTTCCAGCCTTGATAACGATTACTACCGCTTCGACCAGGTCGGACAACGTCTGATCGGTGAATCCGGCGGTCAGACCTACCGTCTGGGCGATCGGGTGGAAGTGAAGGTTGAAGCCGTGAATATGGACGACCGTAAAATCGACTTCAGCCTCATCTCCAGCGAACGGGCTCCGCGTAACGTCGGGAAAACCGAGCGTGAGAAAGCGAAAAAAGGCGGCAACGGTAAAGCGGGCGGCAAGCGACGTCAGGCAGGTAAAAGAGTAAACTTTGAGCCAGACAGCGCCTTCCGTGGCGAGAAGCAGCAGAAGCCCAAGGCGGCGAAAAAAGACGCTCGTAAAGCGAAAAAACCGTCGACCAAGACCCAAAAAATAGCGGCCGCGACCAAAGCGAAGCGCGCGGCGAAGAAACAGCAGGCGGAGTAATTTCCCCTCACCCTTACCCTCTCCCTGACAGGGAGAGGGAAAATATTTATTACGAGAACCATCAATGAGTGAAATGATTTACGGCATCCACGCGGTGCAGGCCCTGCTGGAGCGCGCGCCGGAGCGTTTTCAGGAAGTTTTTATTCTGAAAGGGCGTGAAGACAAACGTCTGATGCCGCTGATCCACGCGCTGGAAGCGCAGGGCGTCGTGATCCAGCTGGCGAACCGCCAGTATCTGGATGAAAAAAGCGAAGGTGCTGTACACCAGGGCATTATCGCGCGCGTGAAGCCAGGCCGTCAGTATCAGGAGAACGATCTGCCGGATCTGATCGCTGAGCTGGATAACCCGTTCTTCCTGATCCTCGATGGCGTAACCGACCCGCACAACCTGGGCGCGTGCCTGCGTAGCGCCGATGCAGCAGGCGTGCATGCGGTGATTGTGCCAAGAGATCGTTCCGCGCAGCTTAACGCTACCGCTAAAAAAGTGGCCTGCGGCGCGGCGGAAAACGTTCCGCTGATCCGCGTGACTAACCTGGCGCGCACCATGCGTCTGTTGCAGGAAGAAAATATCTGGATCGTCGGCACGGCCGGTGAAGCGGATCACACCCTGTATCAGAGCAAAATGACCGGCCGTATGGCGCTGGTGATGGGGGCAGAAGGTGAAGGCATGCGTCGCCTGACCCGCGAGCACTGCGATGAGCTGATCAGCATTCCGATGGCGGGCAGCGTATCGTCCCTGAACGTTTCTGTTGCGACGGGTATCTGCCTGTTTGAAGCGGTGCGTCAGCGCGGGTAGCCTGTTGTGCCGGGTGGCGGCTTCGCCTTACCCGGCCTACAAAAGCATGGTACCGTAGGCCCGGTAAGCGCAGCGCCACCGGGCAACAATCTCACTCCTCTAACGACCGCAAATGGTCATCCTTTCTCAGCGTCATCAGCGCGAAAATACTCACTACCGCCGTTGCCATCACGTAGTACGCCGGAATATCCAGATTGCCCGTCTCTTTAATCAGCCCGGTAATGATCAGCCCCGCACAGCCCGAGAAGATCGCATTCGACAGAGAATAGGCCAGCCCCAGCCCGGTATAACGCACGCGCGTCGGGAACATCTCAGACAGCATTGCCGGCCCCGGCCCTGCCAGCATCCCAACCAAACCCCCCGCAATCAACACCACAATCGCTTTGACAGCCAACGTGCTGGACTCCGCCTGCAAAATTTTCAGCAGCGGCAGGGCGAGGATCAGCAGGAGCACGGTGGCGATAATCATCACCGTCCGCCGCCCGATCCTGTCGCTCAGTATGCCCGACGGAATGATCGTGAGCGCAAACCCAATGTTAGAAATCACCGCAATCAGCAGCGCCTGGTTAAAACCGGTGTGCAGCGCAGATTGCAGATAGGTCGGCATAATCACCAGATAGGTATAACCCGCCGCAGACCAGACCATCACGCGACCAATGCCCATCAGAATGGTTTTGAACGTGGCGGCGGTGCTGGCCTGAGTAACAACCGGTTTTTCCCGTTGCTGCACAAAGCTCGGTGTCTCTTCCATGCTTACCCGCAGCCATAGCGCGACCGCACCCATCGGCAACGCCAGGAAGAACGGAATGCGCCAGCCCCAGTCGTGCAAGGCTTCAGGGGAGAGAAGGGCAGAGAGCAACGCGACAATGCCTGCGCCTGCTAACAGTCCGAGCGCCACGGTGAAGGACTGCCATGCCCCGTAAAGACCGCGCTTGCCGCGCGGGGCGAACTCCGTCATCAACGAGACCGCGCCGCCATACTCACCGCCCGCGAACAGTCCTTGCAGAATACGCAGGAGTGTAACGATCAGCGGCGCGGCAATCCCGATACTGGCGTAGACCGGCACAATACCGATGGCAGCGGTGGCGAGCGTCATCAATACCAGCACAATAATCAGCGTCGGTTTACGGCCAATCCTGTCGCCAATGCGGCCAAAGACCACCGCACCCAGCGGGCGGAAGAAGAAAGCGATGGCGAATGAGGCCCAGGTGAGGATCAGGCTGGTGAGCTCCGCTTCCCCCTCAAGCTGGAAGAAGTTTCTGGCAATCACCGTTGCCAGAAAACCATAGACCGCAAATTCATACCACTCGATGAAATTACCGATGGAGCCTGCAATTAATGCACGCTTGTGCGCAGCCTGTTGCATAACGATCCTCACAAAAACGGGGTAAGAATAAATTATTCAGCATTAGTGAAGTAAGGAAATAGTTTATTCTTATGTTCTGTGAGCTATTTCACGAATGATATCAACACGATCGTCATCGTGTGACCCCCCTCCCATGCAGCGTGCATGCCCTCTGTCCATACTTATCTTTATTGCCAATGAAAGGAGGGAGACAGCATGCACTGGCAGACACATACCGTTTTTAATCAACCTGCACCGCTATCGAACAGCAACCTTTTTCTCTCTGATTGCGCCCTGCGCGATGCGGTAGCGCGCGAAGGGGCTGAGTGGGATGTGGATCTTCTTGCCAGCATCGGCCAGCAGTTGGGTACGGCAGAGTCGCTGGAGCTGGGCAGACTGGCGAACGTTAATCCGCCGGAGCTGCTGCGTTATGACGCCACGGGAGCGAGGCTGGATGACGTCCGCTTTCATCCGGCATGGCATCTTCTGATGCAGGGGCTTTGCGCCAACCGGGTGCACAACCTGGCGTGGGAGGAGGAGGCGCGGAAAGGATCGTTCGTCGCCAGGGCCGCGCGTTTCGTACTTCATGCTCAGGTGGAGGCGGGAACGCTTTGCCCGGTGACCATGACCTTTGCGGCTACGCCGCTGTTGCAACAGTCGCTGCCCAAACCGTTTCATGAGTGGTTAACGCCGCTAATGAGCGATCGCTACGACCCCCATCTCGCGCCGGGGGCGCAAAAGCGCGGCCTGCTGATCGGCATGGGGATGACGGAAAAGCAGGGCGGTTCGGACGTACTCAGTAATACTACCAAAGCAGAGAAATGCAGCGATGGCCGTTACCGGCTGGTGGGGCACAAATGGTTTTTCTCCGTGCCGCAGAGCGATGCGCATCTGGTGCTGGCGCAGGCGAAGGGCGGGTTGTCCTGCTTTTTTGTCCCGCGTTTCTTACCCGACGGGCAACGTAATGCCGTGCGCCTTGAGCGTCTGAAGGACAAGCTCGGCAACCGCTCAAATGCCAGCAGTGAGGCTGAATTTCTTGATGCTTCCGGCTGGCTGCTGGGCGAAGAGGGGGAAGGCGTCCGGCAAATTCTGAAGATGGGCGGGCTGACGCGCTTTGACTGCGCGCTGGGCAGTCACGGACTGATGCGCCGTGCGCTCTCGGTGGCGCTTTATCATGCCCATCAGCGGCAGACCTTCGGCAAAAATCTGATCGACCAGCCGTTAATGCGCGACGTGCTAAGCCGTATGGCGCTGGTGCTGGAGGGACACACGGCACTGCTGTTCCGACTCGCCCGGGCGTGGGACAACCGCAACGACCCACAGGAAGCCGCATGGGCGCGGCTTTTCACTCCGGCGGCAAAATACAGCGTCTGCAAAGCGGGCATACCGTTTGTGGCAGAGGCAATGGAGGTGCTGGGCGGTGCAGGCTATTGCGAAGAGAGTGAGCTTCCGCGGTTGTACCGTGAAATGCCCGTCAACAGCATCTGGGAAGGCTCTGGCAATATTATGTGCCTGGATGTACTGCGCGTGCTGGCGAAGCAGCCGGGCATTCTCGACCTGCTCGCCGATGATTTCGCGCAGGTCAAAGGTCAGGACAGGCACTTCGATCGCAGCTGGCGTCAGCTACAGCAGAAGCTGTGGAAACCGCAGGAAGCGCAGGGCAGGGAGATCGCGCAGCAGCTCTTTTTACTCGGGGCCGGAAGTCAAATGCTGCGGCACGCATCGCCGCCCGTGGCGCAGGCGTGGTGCCGCATGATGCTGGATACCCGGGGCGGCACGCTGATGAGCGAGCAGGTGCAAAACGACCTGCTGCTGCGCGCCACGGGCCGGGTCGGTTAAGCCTTCAGCTGGAACAGGCTCACCAGCCGGGTGAGATGTGAACCCTTCTCGCGCAGCGTCTGTGCTGTCTGCTCGCTGCGTGAGATGCGATCGGCATTGATGTGCGATGCCTCACCGATGTGCGTCATCGCCAGATTCACCTGGCCAATTCCCGCCGACTGCTCGCGGGAGGCGTGGTTGATCTCGGTGACAAGCTGGCTGATGTTATCGATATGAACAATGATGGCATCCATCGCCAGACGCGTCTGCTCAGACAGCGCATGGCCTTCGCTCACCTTGTTCAGCGTATCCCCAATCAGCTGTTCAATCTCTTTTACCGCGTTGGCGCTGCGTGCGGCCAGGGCGCGTACCTCTTGCGCCACCACTGCGAAACCTTTCCCGTGCTCGCCCGCCCGCGCCGCTTCAACCGCCGCATTGAGCGCCAGGATATTGGTCTGGAAAGCGATGGACTCAATCACGCGGGTGATGTCTTCAATGCGTTTCGATGCATCGCGAATATCATCCATGGTGGAGACTGCGTGGGTCACCGTCTCTCCACCCTGATGCACCGCGCGCGAGGTTTCACCCACCAGCTGCTGCGTTTGCTCCATGTTGGCGGCATTTTGCTGCACGGTGGCGGCTAATTGCTCCATGCTGGCGGAGGTCTCCTCAACGCTGCTGGCCTGCTTGTTGATCTGTTCAGAGATCTCGCCGGTGTCTGAAGCCAGCGCGTTAGTCCCCAGATGGATCTCGCCTGCGGCCTCGCGGACCTGCAACACAATTTTTTGCAGGCCTTCCCCGATCCCGTTGATGGCGTCAATCAGCTGGCCGACTTCATCCTGGCGGGTAACCGGCAGGCTGGCGCGCAGATCGCCTGCGGCATACTGCCGGGCAAGCGCGATCACCTCGCGCAGTGGGCGGGTTAGCATCCGGCGAATGAGTATAACGAACAGGCCCGCGAAGAGTGCGGATAGCACCACGCCCGCCATCAGGAAGCGATCGCGCAGTGTGGTGACGCTTGAAAGCAGTACGGCTTTATCCACTTCACCCACGATGGTCCAGTTCCAGCCCGGTAGCGGCGTGTAGGCAACTTTGAGCGTACGGCCATCCGCGCTCACGCGTTCCAGCGTGCCGGCTTTATCACTTAGAAGCTGCTGCTGTGTCGCCGTGTCCCAGTTAGGCAGTTTGCCCTCTTCGCTGGCATGGAACAGATACTGTCCGCGCGTTTTGCCGCTGCTGCGATCCAGTACAAAGAAGTGGCCGCTCTCGCCCAGACGACGGTTAAGGATTTTCTCGCGCATGACGTTCCACGAATGGGTGATGTCCACGCCGACAAAGATAATCCCGATAACCTGGCCTTCCGCATTCTTAACAGGCTGGTACTGCGTGATATAGCGCTTGCCGAACAGCAGCGCGAGGCCACGATAGACCTCCCCTTTAGTGACGGCGGCAAATGCCGGGCTGGTGGTATCAAGAACGGTTCCGATGGCGCGGTCGCCATTCTCTTTGCGCAGCGACGTCGCCACGCGGACAAAATCGTTACCGCTGCGGACAAACAGCGTCGAGATGGCTCCCGTTCGGCTCAGGAAGTCATCAGAAAGCGTATTGTTTTCATGCAGCTCCGTTTCGCCGCCTTTCAGCAAAGGAACGGTAAGCCCATTTATGGTCCGGCTCTGGCTGCTGTCGCTGTTTAATGGCTGTGGCAAAAAGGTGGTGAACAGACGGGTATAGCTTTCAACCTCTTCGCTCAGGCTGGTGTTGAACATCTCTACCATATCCACCATGCCGGTGGACTGGTTATGCAGGTCTTCAACCGCAAGATCTTCAAGCTGCTGGCTGGCGTTGTGGCTCAACAGGAAAGTGAACAGCAAAAAAAGCGTAGCGACACTTACACCTGTTAGCAGCGATAGCTTCGTGCCCAGTCCTGCCCGGCGGAAAAAGGTGATCATAAATTGCTCATTATTGAAAAGTGATGGCTGTTCAACGGCAGAGCGGAGAGAACGTTTATCTGTTTAATGTAACTGAATGTTACGCGTTTGTTTTTATTGAGTTTCGGGAGAGATAAAAAATTTGCAAAAGTGAAAAGCCACTACAATTAAGCGGCTTTTATCGGAGGGGATTATGCATAAAGAATAGCCTGCACGCGCCAGTGATTAACATGGTGATCTTCCTGCATCTGGACGATGCGATACCAGGATGCGCCCTGTTCATCGGCCTTCAGGGCGACGACACGTTCAACGTCTTGCGGACTCCCCGTGATATTATTGACGGAGATCTGACCAATCTCATTCAGGCCCGTGACGCAATCCGCGCTGGCAAATTCAGCCGACTGCGCCGTGGTGCTCAGCAGGCCCGCTGAAAGCAATAGCGTCGTTAAAGCAAGGGTTCGTTTCATCGTCAGCTCCTTTTCACCTGTCTCCGGTATCCGCCGGGCAATCCTTCGCGAATAAACTCATTTCCATTGTTGCTGGCATGGAGTTTATTGTGGACAGGAAAATGTCTACGGACGCAAAGCAGTGTAAAGGTCGTTCAAATGATGATGCTCACTTACGGTACAAAATGCCTTGCGCATACCACTGTCCCGTAATAATGGTTTCATCAATCATCGTGATGACGTAATAATCTGCTTTTGCGGCAACGGCCTGTGCTTCAATTGCGTCTTCTGCATCATCCGGTGAACCGCGAACCATCGCGGATACGGTTCCCAGGCGTTGTAATCCTTCCGTCTGATTACGACGAATCTCCTGAGGATGATCGGTAACCGGCGGTGCCGGTTCTGGCGTACCCTGCAATACGGAACATCCGCTGAGCAGTGAGACCAGCAATAAAGCGGTAAGCCTGCGCATAAACCTGTCTCTTTTCCTGATAGCCATAGTGTAGTGGTCTGCGAATTTAGTTTTGGGGGAATGTTCCCGAAGTGTTATCTGGGACGTAGATTTCGAATGAAAATATCGTGAAACCGTAATCCAGCTCTCAACATTATGAATCATTCATCAGCACAGGATCGACAATGATTGAAATTGAAACTCGCCTGCTTAGTGAGCATGAAATCATCCATGCTTTTCCGGCTGGTAAAGGTGAACAGCCGCTGCCGACGGTAGTTTTCTATCATGGTTTTCTCTCCTCAAAGCTGGTCTACAGCTATTTTGCCGTCGCGCTGGCGCAGGCCGGTTTCCGGGTGGTCATGCCTGATGCGCCGGATCATGGGGCACGCTTTACGGGCGATGAACAGGCGCGGCTGGGGCTGTTCTGGCAAACGCTGCACGGCAATCTGACCGAGTTCGCCGGGCTGCGTGACGCGCTTTTACAGGCCGGGCTGGTGGAGGGGAAACGGCTGGCGGTCGCAGGCGCATCAATGGGCGGAATGACGGCGCTGGGGCTCATGGCCAGGCATCCGGAGGTGACGTCCGTGGCTTGCCTGATGGGATCGGGCTACTTTATGTCACTGGCAAAGACGCTGTTCCCGCCGCAGGCACCTCAGGAGATTGAGGCCCTGTTGTCTGAATGGGACGTCAGCCATGCGCTTTCGCAGCTGGCCGATCGTCCCCTGCTGCTGTGGCATGGGGATGCCGACGATGTCGTACCGCCCGGTGAAACGTTCCGTCTGCAACAGGCGCTACAGCGTGAAGGGCTGGACAGCAATCTGACCTGCCTGTGGGGTGCCGGTGTCCGGCACCGTATTACTCCGGCTGCGCTGGAAGCCACCGTGGAGTTTTTCCGTCAGCACCTTTAAACGCGCAGCACCGTGACACCCTGATCCTCGAGCTTGCTGAGGATCTCGGGGTTGGCGTTTTTGCCGGTGATCACCATGCTGATTTGCTCGGCGCGGCTGAAAAGCATGCCGGCGCGTTCACCGACCTTGCTGCTGTCGACCAGCACCACCAGTTTACCCACCACGTTGAGCATGTTCTGCTCTGCCATTGCGGTGAGCATATCGGTTTTATACAGGCCATCCGCCGTCAGGCCTTTGCCGCTGGTAAACATCCAGTGCCCGGCGTAGAGGCTGTTTTCACTGTCCTGCGGGCTCAGGGTTATGGACTGGCTCTTGTTATACTGGCCCCCCATGATCACCACGCTTTCATGTTCCTGGTCAATGAGATAGTTGGCCAGCGGCAGATAGTTGGTAATGATTTGCACCGGCTTGCCGCACATCTCTCGGCCCAGTAAAAACGCTGTCGAGCCGCAGTTAATCACCACGCTTTCCCCGGGATTCACCAGCTGTGATGCCGCTCTGGCAATCCGCACCTTTTCATCGTGATTCTGCGCCTGGTGAATATTCATCGGCGTCCAGCGTGGACGCTGCTGGCTGATGGCCTCTGCGCCGTTGCGGACTTTTTTCAGCTTGCCGCTTTCATCCAGCTTGTTAATGTCCCGCCGCGCGGTAGCAGGGGAGATCCCTAAACGTTCGATCACTTTCTCGACGGTGATAAACCCTGTTTGCGCCAGGAGTTCCAGTAAAATTTGATGCCGTTGCGCTTCCGTCATGAGCTATTCCGAAAAGAATTGATTTGAAAAGATGATATTTGAAATAGCATGAAATTACTAAATTAAATATGACATCGCCAGACACAGTGTCTGGCGATTGGCTGCACAATCAGAGGAAGGACTTGAACGGCAGGTCTGGCTCAATGGTGAAGCAATCATCAAAACCACGCGGGTAGTGGTACTCGAGATTGTCTTTATCCAGCGGCCAGGTGAACTTGCCGCCAACCTGCCAGATGAACGGCTTGAAACCATACTTGAGTCGGTCTTTTTTCATCTCCCACAGGACGCGGATCTCTTGCGGATCGGCCTGGAAGTTTGACCAGATATCGTGGTGGAAGGGGATCACCACTTTGGTGTTCAGCGCTTCGGCCATGCGCAGCATGTCCGCGCTGGTCATTTTGTCGGTAATCCCTCGCGGGTTTTCACCGTAAGAGCCAAGCGCCACGTCAATCTGGTGCTCGTTACCGTGCTTCGCGTAGTAGTTGGAGTAGTGAGAGTCACCGCTGTGATACAGGGAACCGCCAGGCGTTTTGAACAGGTAGTTCACTGCGCGCTCGTCCATCCCGTCTGGCAGTACGCCTGCGGCTTTCTGGTCGGCAGGCAGGGTGATCAGCGCGGTGCGATCAAAGGCATCCAGCGCGTGAATTTCAACGTCTTTGATTTTCACCACGTCGCCCGGCTTCATCACAATGCAGCGCTCTTTTGGCACGCCCCAGCCAATCCACAAATCCACGCAGGTCTGCGGCCCGATAAAGGGTACGTCGTCCGCGCAGTTTTGCATTACCGCTGCCGCCACGTTCACGTCGATATGATCGTTGTGATCGTGGGTAGAGAGAACGGCGTCGATCTGGCGAATGGCGAAAGGATCAAGCACAAAAGGCGTGGTGCGCAGGTTCGGCTGGAGCTTTTCAACGCCGGCCATACGCTGCATCTGGTGGCCTTTTTTCATCAGTGGATTGCCGTGGCTCTGTTTGCCGGTGCCGCACCAGAAATCGACACAAATGTTGGCGCCGCCTTCTGATTTCAGCCAGATCCCGGTGCATCCCAGCCACCACATCGCAAATGTGCCAGGAGCAACCTGTTCCTGCTCGATCTCTTCGTTCAGCCAGCTACCCCACTCCGGAAAGGTACTCAAAATCCATGATTCACGGGTGATGGTTTTCACTTTACTCATCGTTTGACTCCTGGTTTTAATCAAAAGTAATCATACTGTGACTTGTTGTGATTAATGCTGGCACTGTTTGAATCGATTTGCAATGGCTGATTTGCGGAAAATTCCCCTCGCCACATCACAGAAAATACACCTCGGCGTTGTTAAGATAACCGCTACATATAATTAATATATTGAAAATTAAGAATTTATTTATCTTTCTGGATCGGTAGTGAAAATCATTACTAACTCCATGGAAATAAATTGCGTGATCCGTCACAAATAATCAAATGCAATCTTGTGGTGATTATTTGTGATTAATAGAGTGATGACACCAACCACACAGGGATTGCCCCTCGTGTTCTCATTTTCTGGAGAGAGTTATGGAGATCCTCTACAACGTCTTTACCGTTTTCTTTAATCAGGTAATGACCAACGCCCCGCTGTTGCTGGGTATCGTGACGTGCCTGGGGTACATCCTGCTGCGCAAAAGCGTCAGCGTGATTATCAAAGGCACCATCAAAACCATCATTGGTTTTATGCTGTTGCAGGCGGGGTCTGGCATTCTGACCAGCACGTTTAAGCCGGTCGTTGCCAAAATGTCTGAGGTATATGGCATTAACGGCGCCATCTCTGACACTTACGCGTCCATGATGGCCACCATCGATCGCATGGGGGATGCGTACAGCTGGGTTGGGTATGCGGTACTGCTCGCGCTGGCGCTGAACATCATTTACGTACTCCTGCGCCGCATCACCGGTATTCGCACCATCATGCTCACCGGGCACATCATGTTCCAGCAGGCGGGGCTGATTGCCGTTTCTCTCTATATCTTCGGCTACCCAATGTGGACCACGGTCATCTGCACGGCAGTGCTGGTCTCGCTTTACTGGGGCATCACCTCCAACATGATGTATAAGCCAACGCAGGACGTTACTGACGGCTGCGGCTTCTCCATCGGTCACCAGCAGCAGTTCGCCTCCTGGATTGCGTACAAAGTTGCACCGTACCTGGGTAAAAAAGAGGAGAGTGTTGAAGACCTCAAATTGCCTGGCTGGTTGAATATCTTCCACGACAACATCGTCTCCACGGCGATTGTGATGACCCTTTTCTTCGGTGCCATCCTGCTCTCCTTTGGCATTGACGTGGTGCAGGTGATGGCGGGTAAAACCCACTGGACGGTCTATATCCTGCAAACCGGTTTCTCCTTTGCCGTGGCCATTTTCATCATCACTCAGGGCGTGCGTATGTTCGTCGCCGAGCTGTCGGAAGCGTTCAACGGTATCTCTCAGCGCCTGATCCCTGGCGCGGTGCTGGCGATTGACTGTGCGGCTATCTATAGCTTTGCGCCAAACGCCGTCGTCTGGGGCTTTATGTGGGGCACCATCGGCCAGCTGATTGCGGTCGGCATCCTGGTGGGCTGTGGCTCCTCAATCCTGATTATTCCTGGCTTTATCCCGATGTTCTTCTCCAACGCCACTATCGGCGTGTTTGCTAACCACTTCGGCGGATGGCGCGCCGCGCTCAAGATCTGCCTGGTGATGGGCATGGTTGAGATCTTCGGGTGCGTGTGGGCGGTCAAGCTCACCGGCATGAGCGCCTGGATGGGCATGGCGGACTGGTCAATTCTGGCGCCGCCGATGATGCAGGGCTTTGCGTCCGTCGGGCTGGTCTTTATGGCCGTCATCATCCTGATTGCACTGACTTATATGTTCTTCGCTGGCCGTTCGCTGCGAGCTGAAGAAGATGCGGAAAAACAAACAGCAGAAGTTTCTGCTCACTAAGGAGTTTCGATTATGACCGTACGTATCCTGGCTGTGTGTGGCAATGGGCAAGGAAGCTCCATGATCATGAAAATGAAAGTGGACCAGTTTTTAACCCAGTCAAACATTGACCACACGGTGAACAGCTGCGCAGTGGGTGAATACAAAAGTGAACTGAACGGCGCGGACATCATCATCGCTTCAACGCACATTGCCGGCGAGATTAGCGTGTCGGGCAACAAATACGTGGTAGGCGTGCGCAACATGCTGTCGCCTGCAGATTTTGGGCCAAAACTGCTGGAAGTGATCAAAGAGCACTTCCCACAAGACGTGAAGTAAGGATGCCACATGAAACTACGTGATTCGCTGGCTGAGAATAACTCCATCCTTTTACAGGCCGAAGCCAGTACCTGGCAGGAAGCGGTGAAGCTGAGCGTGGACCTGCTGGTTAAGGCGGACGTTGTCGAGCCGCGTTATTACCAGGCCATCCTGGATGGCGTGGCGCAGCACGGCCCCTATTTTGTGATTGCCCCGGGGCTGGCAATGCCGCATGGCCGCCCGGAAGAGGGTGTCAAGAAAACCGGATTTGCGCTGGTGACGCTGAAAACCCCGCTGGTGTTCAACCACGAAGATAACGACCCGGTCGACATTCTGATCACCATGGCAGCTGTCGATGCCAACACCCACCAGGAGGTGGGCATCATGCAGATCGTTAACCTGTTTGATGACGAAGCTAATTTTGACCGTTTACGTGCCTGCCGTACCGCGCAGGACGTGCTGGATTTAATTGATAACGCCACTGCGGCGGCCGTTTAAGAGGAATTGAAAATGTCATTACCAATGTTGCAGGTCGCGCTGGATAACCAGACGCTGTCTCACGCTTACGAAACCACCCGTCTGATTGCGGAAGAGGTGGACATCATCGAAGTCGGCACCATTCTGTGCGTGGGCGAAGGCGTTCGTGCGGTTCGTGACCTGAAGGCGCTCTATCCGCATAAAATCGTGCTGGCGGATGCCAAAATTGCCGATGCGGGCAAAATTCTCTCTCGCATGTGCTTTGAAGCCAACGCCGACTGGGTCACCGTGATCTGCTGTGCAGATATCAACACTGCGAAAGGCGCGCTGGACGTGGCGAAAGAGTTCAACGGCGACGTGCAGATTGAACTGACCGGCTTCTGGACCTGGGAGCAGGCACAGGAGTGGCGCGAAGCGGGTATCCAGCAGGTGGTTTATCACCGCAGCCGTGATGCGCAGGCCGCAGGTGTGGCGTGGGGCGAAGCCGATATCAACGCGATCAAACGCCTGGCCGATATGGGCTTCAAAGTGACCGTGACCGGTGGTCTGGCGCTGGAAGATCTGCCGCTGTTCAAGGGTATTCCAATCCACGTCTTTATTGCCGGTCGTAGCATTCGCGATGCGGAATCTCCGGTGGAAGCTGCGCGTCAGTTTAAACGCTCAATCGCTCAGCTTTGGGGTTAAGGAGCGGGTATGTTGTCAAAACAGGTCCCGCTTGGCATCTATGAAAAGGCACTCCCTGCGGGGGAGTGCTGGCTGGAGCGGTTACAGCTGGCGAAGCAGCTGGGTTTCGATTTTGTCGAAATGTCGGTGGATGAGACGGACGAGCGTCTTTCTCGCCTGGACTGGCGCCGCGACCAGCGTCTGGCGCTGGTGAGCGCCATTGCCGAAACCGGCGTGCGCGTGCCGTCCATGTGCCTGAGCGCTCACCGTCGTTTTCCGCTTGGCAGCGAAGATGATGCCGTACGCGCCGAAGGGCTGGAGATCATGCGTAAAGCCATTCGCTTTGCACAGGATGTTGGCATCCGCGTGATCCAACTGGCGGGTTACGATGTTTACTATCAGGAAGCCAACGATGAGACGCGCCGTCGTTTCCGTGACGGCCTGAAAGAGAGCGTTGAGATGGCAAGCCGTGCGCAGGTGACGCTGGCGATGGAGATCATGGATTATCCATTGATGAACTCCATTAGCAAGGCGCTGGGCTACGCGCACTATCTGAACAATCCGTGGTTCCAGCTTTATCCGGATATCGGCAACCTGTCGGCATGGGATAACGACGTACAGATGGAGTTGCAGGCGGGCATCGGGCATATCGTGGCGGTGCACGTAAAAGATACCCGTCCCGGCGTGTTTAAAAACGTACCGTTCGGCACCGGGGTGGTGGATTTCGAACGGTGCTTCCAGACGCTCAAACAGACAGGTTATTGCGGACCTTACCTGATTGAGATGTGGAGCGAAACCGCGGACGACCCGGCGGCAGAAGTGGCGAAAGCCCGGGACTGGGTGCGCGAGCGCATGGCGCGGGCAGGCTTACTGGAGGCGGAACATGCTTAAGCTGAAACAGCAGGTCTTTGAGGCCAATATGGATCTCCCGCGCTATGGACTGGTGACGTTTACCTGGGGCAACGTAAGCGCCATCGATCGCGATCAGGGGCTGGTGGTGATTAAGCCGAGCGGCGTGGCCTATGACGCCATGAAAGTGGACGATATGGTGGTGGTTGACCTGGAAGGACACGTTGTTGAAGGCAAATGGCGTCCTTCTTCAGATACGGCAACCCATCTGGCGCTGTACCAGCGTTACCCGTCCCTGGGTGGTGTTGTGCATACCCATTCCACGCACGCCACCGCCTGGGCACAGGCCGGGCTGGCGATCCCTGCTTTGGGTACGACGCACGCGGACTACTTCTTCGGCGATATTCCCTGCACGCGGGCGTTAACGCAGGCTGAGGTCGAAGGCGAGTACGAACTTAACACCGGCAGGGTCATTATCGAAACGCTGGGTGAGACGGAACCACTGCATACGCCGGGTATTGTGGTGTACCAGCATGGTCCATTCTCCTGGGGTAAAGATGCGCATGACGCCGTGCATAACGCGGTGGTGATGGAAGAGGTGGCTCGAATGGCGTGGATTGCGCGCGGCATTAACCCACAGCTTCAGGGCATTGATGATTATCTGATGAACAAGCATTTCATGCGTAAGCACGGCCCGAATGCTTATTACGGGCAGAAGTGAATAAGTGCTCTGGAATACCGAAACAGTTGTAACCGGTGGTATTCCGGAGCCATTCATAAAAAAAGCCCCCGGCAGGGGGCAATCATATATAGCTATGATTTTCGTTGGCTTTCCTGGTGCTGGAGATAAAGCGTTACTGGTAAATATCTGCACTGGCGCGCATATTGCCGTTGCTGCCGGGCTCACGTGTCAGTATGACGTGATAGTATTTTGCGCCCTGCGCATCGGTTTCTTCATTAAGCGCCTGATCTGCTTCACTTTCAGTGGCGAAGTTATGATTGATGTAAATAACGCCTAAGCTCTGCACATCATCCATGTTTCTGGCCTGTCGGCTGTCTATCTTGATGGCTGCCATCGCGTTTGCACTGAGCAAAAGCGCAGCCAAAATGGCGAATGCGATTCTTTTCATGATATGCGCTCCACGACTGCGTGCTGTGATATGGGGTAATGCTCTCCTTCTCTGCTTAAGGCTTCTGATTAAAGTGTAATCGCTACTCGGGTTGCGATGGGTGACCATTTCTGATGGTGTTGTTCAAAAAAACAGCGTTTCTGATAAGTGAGATTTTAAATCACCCACTTAGAACAGCTTTACCCTTTGTGCGAATTATTTGTGCAATCACCTTGTGTTTAGCGGGGCGCGCAAGTATTATGACGCGTCAATTTTTCAGCCGACCTTTAACACGTTCCTTGCCTCCCCGGGCCTCGGCTGACCCAGACAGGAGGCTGAATAATCCGTAAGGAGCAATTCGATGCGTCATTACGAAATCGTTTTTATGGTCCATCCTGACCAGAGCGAACAGGTTCCGGGTATGATCGAGCGTTACTCTGCTGCCATCACTGGTGCAGAAGGCACGATCCACCGTCTGGAAGACTGGGGCCGCCGTCAGCTGGCTTACCCAATCAACAAACTGCACAAAGCTCACTACGTTCTGATGAACGTTGAAGCGCCGCAGGAAGTGATTGATGAGCTGGAAACTACCTTCCGCTTCAACGATGCCGTTATCCGCAGCATGGTTATGCGTACCAAACACGCAGTGACCGAAGCATCTCCGATGGTTAAAGCGAAAGACGAGCGCCGTGAGCGTCGCGATGATTTCGCAAACGAAACCGCAGATGATTCTGATGCTGGGGATTCTGAAGAGTAATTTCTGATGACCAACCGTCTGGTGTTGTCCGGCACCGTGTGCAGGACCCCCCTTCGAAAGGTCAGCCCATCAGGAATTCCGCATTGCCAGTTCGTGCTTGAGCATCGTTCTGTGCAAGAGGAAGCCGGGTTTCACCGGCAGGCGTGGTGCCAAATGCCCGTTATCATTAGCGGACACGAAAACCAGGCCATTACTCACAGTTTAACGGTCGGTAGTGCAGTAATCGTTCAGGGGTTCATCTCTTGCCACAAGGCAAAGAACGGCCTGAGCAAAATGGTTCTGCATGCCGAGCAGATTGATTTGATAGATACTGGAGACTAGCCAAATGGCACGTTATTTCCGTCGTCGCAAGTTCTGCCGTTTCACCGCGGAAGGCGTTCAAGAGATCGACTATAAAGATATCGCAACGCTGAAAAACTACATCACCGAAAGCGGTAAGATTGTCCCAAGCCGTATCACCGGTACTCGTGCAAAATATCAGCGTCAGCTGGCTCGCGCTATCAAACGCGCTCGCTACCTGTCTCTGCTGCCGTACACTGATCGTCATCAGTAATCGGGCACGGTCCATTAATACGACTTTAAGAGGATAAGGTAATGCAAGTTATTCTGCTTGATAAAGTAGCAAACCTGGGCAGCCTGGGTGATCAGGTAAACGTTAAAGCGGGTTACGCTCGTAACTTCCTGGTACCACAGGGTAAAGCTGTTCCAGCTACTAAGAAAAACGTAGAGTTTTTCGAAGCACGTCGTGCTGAACTGGAAGCCAAACTGGCTGACGTTCTGGCGGCTGCTAACGCTCGCGCTGAAGCAATCAACGCACTGGGCACCGTTACCATCGCGTCTAAAGCTGGCGACGAAGGTAAACTGTTCGGTTCCATCGGTACCCGCGATATCGCTGATGCAGTTACTGCGGCAGGCGTTAAAGTGGCTAAGAGCGAAGTTCGTATGCCGAACGGCGTTCTGCGTACCACTGGTGAGCACGAAGTTGACTTCCAGGTTCACAGCGAAGTGTTCGCTAAACTGGTTGTTAACGTAGTAGCTGAGTAATTTTTTACTCTGCTCACGTCGAAGCGCCGGCCTTGTGCCGGCGTTTTGCTTTTTAGCGTGACCCTACGTCATGTTTTGCGATTGTAAGGTCGCTATTCCTGATGCATTCTCTGATAATAAATTGAAACGCAATTTTATTTATGAGATTTGTCATGGATACCGCTCTGCCCACGCCCGTCTTTGCCCGTCGAAATGTGGCCTATGCCTGCGCCACGCTCTGCTGTCTGCTTTGGGGAAGCTCATACCCGGCCATTAAAAGCGGCTACGAACTCTTCCAGATCGCGACCGATGATATTCCGTCCAAAGTCGTCTTTGCTGGATACCGTTTTCTGTTTGCCGGTGCGTTGCTGCTGCTCTTTGCCCTGGCCCAACGTAAACCGATTGCCAGGCTCACACCCACGCAGTTTGGTCAGCTCACGATCCTCGGGCTGACCCAGACCACCATCCAGTACACCTTCTTTTATATCGGCCTTGCTTACACCACCGGGGTGAACGGTTCGATCATGAATGCCACCGGGACCTTCTTCAGCGTGCTGCTGGCGCACTTTATCTACCACAACGACAAACTCAGCTATAACAAAACGCTGGGCTGTGTTCTGGGCTTTACCGGCGTGATGCTGGTGAACTTCCACGGCGGGTTAAGTGATTTCCAGTTTGTCTGGCAAGGTGACGGATTTGTGGTGCTGGCGGCCTTTATTCTCTCTGCGGCCACGCTTTACGGGAAACGCATTTCCCAGACCGTTGACCCGACGGTGATGACGGGATGGCAGCTGGCGATAGGCGGGGCGGCACTGGTTGCGGGAGGCTATGCCACGGGCGGGGCGCTGGAGGTGCACAGCATGAAGGCCGTCGCCGTGCTGGGGTATCTGACGCTGCTCTCATCCGTGGCGTTCGCCCTGTGGAGCGCGCTGCTGAAAGTGAACCGCGTGAGTATGATTGCCCCGTTCAACTTTGTCATACCTGTAGCAGGAACAGTGCTCTCCGCCATATTCCTCGGCGAAGACATTCTGGACATCAAATACGCGATTGCGCTGGTGCTGGTCTGCTCGGGGATCTGGTGGGTGAATAAACGTCGTGCCTGAGAACAAAAGTGCCGGGGGGCGGCTTCGCCTTACCCGGCCTGGGCTATTAACGTGCTCTGATAAAACTGCCGTCCGGCTGGCGGGTAAACAGTACCTGCTGCCCGTTTCCGGTATCGATCGTTAACCCGGTCACCACCCCACTGGCATTCTGGCGGATCTGCACCATCTGACCATTTTGCAAGTTGCTGAGCGGCTTGCCAGCCCCCTCGACTTGCGCCATGGCATACACATCCGTTGCCGGCAGATTGTGGTCGCGGAACAGCTGAGCAAGGGTTTTACCTGGCTCTACGCGATACGAACGCCACTGCTGCTCAATGCCGGTGGGCTGTTGCGCCTGTGGCTCTGAAGGGGCGGCGGCCTGCTCCTGATCTTCCTGAACAGGTTCAGGTTCAACCGGCGCAACCTGGCCCGGATCGTTAGACGGTGTGACCAGTTGCGTCTGCATCGGCTGTGAATCAGGCTGCGGCTGGCTTTGCGACTGGATATCCAGCTCAGCATTGCGGCTTACCGGCCCGGTATCAACGTTGTCACTGCCGGAAGGAAGCAGGAAACCGATGACCATCAGCAACGCGCCGATGATAATGCCTCTGCGGTGCAAAGGCGGCAGCGGGTCCATGATGCGAAAGTTATCCGGCGCATGCCAGATTTTCGCCAGGGTAGGTTTCAGTTCAAATCGCCCGGGCATGGCTCTCCTCCTGCTCCGCGTCTTTTTATCCTGTCCTGAGAAGTGTAGTTTGCTAACTGCCTGATGGGCGTAACAAAGCCAGCTTTCGTGACATATATTAGGGAAAATCCTGACGGCTACTATTGTTTCCGTTTCGTCGCAGTTTGTCACCTTTACTTAAGACAAAGTTTTACCCATAAGGGCATGGCTGATATGCTGCCCGCTACTTTAAATGTGATGGAAGGAAAACCCATGACCACCCCGACTTTTGACACTATCGAAGCGCAGGCAAGCTACGGCATCGGCTTGCAGGTAGGACAGCAGCTGAGCGAATCCGGCCTGGAAGGTCTGTTACCGGAAGCGCTGGTGGCGGGTATCGCTGACGCGCTGGAAGGCAAGCAGCCCGCTGTGCCGGTTGACGTTGTGCACCGTGCGCTGCGTGAAATCCACGAACGTGCTGACACTGTACGTCGCGCGCGTTTCGAAGAGATGGCGGCAGAAGGCGTGAAATATCTGGAAGAGAACCGTGAGCGTGAAGGCGTGAACAGCACCGAGTCCGGCTTGCAGTTCCGCGTAATCAATCAGGGTGATGGCGCAATCCCGGCGCGTACCGACCACGTTCGCGTACACTACACCGGTAAGCTGATCGACGGCACCGTGTTCGACAGCTCCGTCGCGCGTGGCGAACCGGCTGAATTCCCGGTCAACGGCGTGATTGCAGGCTGGATCGAAGCCCTGACCCTGATGCCAGTAGGTTCAAAATGGGAACTCACTATCCCGCACAACCTGGCATACGGCGAGCGTGGCGCTGGCGCGTCCATTCCGCCATTCAGCACCCTGGTGTTTGAAGTCGAACTGCTGGAAATCCTGTAATCGGTTTTTCTTATTTTCCTCTCTCCGATCGGGGAGAGGAAAATAGCGATAAAACCTGGAGTTACGACGGAATCAACATTTTGTATTGCAAACGAAACTGTTACGTGTATTTTTGTGAGCTGTTTCGCGCTGTATGAGTGATATGACACTCACTTTCAACATATTATTAACATAATATTCAAATCATAGTATTCATCCCGCCGATTCTTACCTACTATCGATAAGCCCTTATAAAGGGAACGTCATTTTTTTTGGCGTATTTAAAGGCCAGAAGAGCCTTAACAACACAGACAGGCATAAACAGGAAAATATCACATGGTAGATCAGGTCAAAGTCGCCGCCGCAGAAGAGGCGACGTCTGAACAGTCGCTACGGCGAAATCTCACGAACCGTCACATTCAGCTTATTGCCATTGGCGGCGCCATCGGCACAGGGCTATTTATGGGCTCGGGCAAAACCATCAGTCTTGCAGGCCCGTCGATCATCTTCGTTTATATGATCATCGGTTTTATGCTCTTTTTCGTGATGCGTGCAATGGGTGAATTGCTGCTCTCGAACCTCGAATACAAATCCTTCAGCGACTTCGCGTCAGACCTGCTTGGCCCGTGGGCGGGCTATTTTACCGGCTGGACCTACTGGTTCTGCTGGGTGGTTACCGGCATGGCGGATGTTGTCGCTATTACGGCCTACGCCCAATTCTGGTTCCCCGGCCTGTCGGACTGGGTGGCCTCGCTGGCGGTGATTGTCCTGCTGCTGAGCCTCAACCTCGCGACCGTTAAAATGTTCGGTGAGATGGAGTTCTGGTTCGCGATGATCAAAATCGTCGCCATCATCGCGCTGATTGTCGTCGGGCTGGTAATGGTGCTGACGCACTTCCAGTCGCCAACTGGCGTTCAGGCCTCGTTTGCCCATCTGTGGAATGATGGCGGCTGGTTCCCGAAAGGCATCAGCGGCTTCTTCGCCGGTTTCCAGATTGCGGTGTTCGCGTTTGTCGGGATTGAGCTGGTGGGAACCACGGCGGCGGAAACTAAAGATCCGGAGAAATCCCTGCCGCGCGCGATCAACTCCATTCCGCTGCGTATCATCATGTTCTACGTGTTCGCGCTGATCATCATTATGTCCGTGACGCCATGGAGCTCGGTAGTGCCAACCAAGAGCCCGTTCGTCGAGCTGTTCGTGCTGGTGGGGCTGCCCGCTGCCGCGAGCCTGATTAACTTCGTGGTGCTGACCTCTGCGGCCTCTTCCGCGAACAGCGGCGTTTTCTCCACCAGCCGTATGCTGTTTGGTCTGGCGCAGGAGGGCGTTGCCCCGAGCGCGTTCGCCAAACTGTCTAAACGTGCGGTACCGGCGAAAGGGCTGACCTTCTCCTGCATCTGTCTGCTGGGCGGTGTGGTGATGCTCTACGTTAACCCGAGCGTAATCGGCGCGTTCACCATGATCACCACTGTGTCGGCGATCCTGTTTATGTTCGTCTGGACCATCATCCTCTGCTCATACCTGGTGTACCGCAAACAGCGTCCACATCTGCATGAGAAGTCGATCTACAAGATGCCACTGGGCAAGCTGATGTGCTGGGTGTGTATGGCGTTCTTCGTCTTCGTGCTGGTGCTACTGACGCTGGAAGAAGATACCCGTCAGGCGCTCATCGTCACGCCACTGTGGTTTATCGCGCTGGGGCTGGGCTGGCTGTTTATCGGTAAGAAACGGATGGCAGGCATGCGTTAAGCATGTTGCCGGGTGGCGCTGACGCTTACCCGGCCTACGTTCGAGGACGTTGTAGGCCCGGTAAGCGCTAGCGCCACCGGGCTTTTTTATTTACCCGATAATGCACGCGGGAACAGAACGTTATTCTCAAGACTGATGTGTTCCATCAGATCGTCGATCATCTCGTTGATGCCGTTGTACATCGCTTTCCAGGTGGTGCACGCCTCTGGCGGCGGTGTGACATTGTGGGTGGTGTGTTTGATCACTTCCAGCAGTTCTCCGGCGTCATCATGTTCGCTTTCCATCACGCTGATTGGCCCCATTGCCTGGCTGCCCATGCCCTGTTTGATCATCGGGAAGAGGATCTGCTCCTCTTTCATCATGTGGCTGGATAGTTCTTCGTGCAGCATGGTCAGGTATTTCGCCAGGCCGCGCGGTACGGAAGGTTTATCGGCGTGAACGCGCTCAACTTTGGTGGCCTGTAAAATCAGCTCCGGCAGCTGTTCGCGGTGACGGTCGTGGTAACGCACAATGATATGGTCGATGATTTCAGCCAGCGGCGCGGTGCGCCAGTCTTTGTCGACAGGCTGTTCTGCCAGCTTAGCCAGCTCCGCTTCGATAGCTTCTACATCCAGCTCTTTACGCGACGCTGCGCGCGCCAGCGTTTGCTTACCGCCGCAGCAGTAATCCATATCGTATTTACGGAACAGCGCTGAAGCGCGAGGGATGGAGAGCGCCAGCTCGCCTAAGGGTTGGTCGCGGAAGGCCATAGCAGTTACCTCATCATCAGGAATATAAGATGCATTTTAGATGCATCTTTATGAGGATACTATAACCCTTTAGAGGCAAGGGTAAAAATGAGAAAGGGATCACAAAAAAAGCGTGCTTTTAACTTGCTGATTGAATGCAGAAAAGGGCTTTCGAAAGTTTTTAAAGGTGGAGAAACAGTAAACAACCTGCCGCGCGTGCCGATAGATACAGGTCAGACAATACCTGTATATAAAAAAGGCAACGCATGTTTAAACGTATAAAAGTCATTACTCTTTTGATTTCGGTGCTGCTTGTGCTCGGCATCATGCAATTGATCTCCGCCGGCATTTTCATTAATGCGCTCAATAACGACAAAGAGAACTTCACCGTTTCTCAGCTTTCCAGCCAGAACGTCGCGGAGTTTACCGACGCCTGGATCAGCCTGAATCAGGCGCGTGTCACCCTTAACCGCGGCATGCTGCGTCTGCAAAGCAGCATGGCGTCGCAGATTAATGGCGGGCAGCTGAACGAGCTGGTCAATACCGCGAAAAACCTGCTGGCTGATGCCCAGACACATTACGATAAATATTACGCGCTGCCGGAAACGCCGGGTATGGACGAGCACCTGGCCGACAGGCTGGAAGAGCACTACCGCATCTACTCCGCCACGCTGACGCAAATGAACGTTCTGCTGGGGCAGGGCAATCTGGAAGATATGTTCAAACAAAATGCCGAACAGAAGCAGACCGCGATGCAAAAGGTCTATCGCGAATGGCGCGAGGCGCAGGCCGCGCTCACCGACAAAGGCATCAAAGACAATGAAAGCGACTACAAACGCATTCTGTGGATCCTCTCTGCGGTGATGCTGCTGGTGATCGCGGTGATTATTTCCAGCTGGATTGCGATGCGCCGCGTGCTGCTGCTGCCGCTGGAAGAGGTGATCAGCCATATCCGCGCCATTGCGGCAGGGGATTTAACCCAGCCGATTCAGGCTGAGGGTAAAAATGAAATGGCGATCCTGGCGCGCAACGTTCAGGAGATGCAGACTGCGCTGGCCAACACGGTGGGCGTAGTGCGTGAAGGCGCAGATACCATCTACACCGGCGCGGGTGAAATCTCGGCGGGCAGCAACGATCTCTCTTCCCGCACAGAGCAGCAGGCCGCTTCTCTGGAAGAGACGGCAGCCAGCATGGAACAGCTGACCGCCACCGTGAAGCAAAACGCCGATAACGCGCGTCAGGCGTCGCGTCTGGCGCTGGACGCCTCCTCCACCGCGAAGAAGGGCGGAAACGTGGTAGAAGGCGTGGTGCGCACCATGGACGAAATCGCCACCAGTTCCAGCAAAATTGCGCAAATTACCAACGTAATCGATGGCATTGCCTTCCAGACCAATATTCTGGCGCTGAACGCGGCGGTAGAAGCGGCGCGTGCGGGCGAGCAGGGGCGTGGCTTCGCGGTTGTCGCGGGTGAGGTGCGTACCCTTGCCCAGCGCAGCGCTCAGGCGGCGAAAGAGATCAAAGCCCTGATCGATGATTCCGGCGAGCGCGTTAACGCGGGCTCTCAGCTGGTAAATGAAGCGGGCGCGACGATGGCAGAGATCGTCAATGCAGTTACGCGCGTGACTGACATCATGGGTGAGATTGCGTCGGCCTCCGACGAACAGAGCCGCGGTATCGACCAGGTGGGCCAGGCGGTGGCGGAGATGGATCGCGTTACCCAGCAGAACGCCTCGCTGGTGGAGGAGTCTGCGGCGGCGGCGGCGGCGCTGGAAGATCAGGCCGCGCGCCTGAACGACGCGGTGGCGGTGTTTAAGATCACCCGTAACCAGGCGGTGAAAGCCGCGCCGGTAAAGACCTATGCACCTAAAGCGCAGCCCGTAGCGGCGTCTGAAGCGAACTGGGAAACGTTCTGATACTGTGCCGGGTGGCGCTGACGCTTACCCGGCCTACGGTTTTGTAGGCCCTGCAAGCTAAGCGCCGCTGGTCGAAAAGCTCACCCCTCCGACGCCGGAACGACCATCGGTTTTTCCGGCTTCGCTCTCACCGCAATCACCACCCCAACGACCAGCAGCGCGATCCCGCAGGCCGTTAGCAGCGGCGGCACGCTCTGGCGCATCAGGAAGGTATAGAGCAGCCCGGCCAGCGTTTCAAAGACAATCAGTGGCCCCAGTATCACCGTCGGCAGCTTCTGGCTGGCAATGTTCCAGCACAGCGCGCCAACCCACGAACAGAGCACGGCAATGGCGACCATTAACCCGACGAATACCCACGGGCGCGGTCCGAAGGGCAGGGCGAAATCCGGATGCTGGCTACCCAGCCAGATACATGCACCCACATAGCCCAGCAACGAGACAGGAAGCGTGACCAGCGCCTGCGCCGTCGCCCACATCATCGGATGTTTATCCGGGTTTTCCCGCAGCCAGCGTGCGTTGCGCAGGGCATACCAGGCCCAACAGACAACCGAGATAAACGCCAGAAAGATCCCTGAACCGTAACGCCACAAGCTGAAGTTTTCGAGGCCGTGGCGTAGCTCGGCAATATTCACGCACACCAGCCCCACGGCGATGCAGACCAGAGCGGGCGCCATTTTTGACCACGCCAGTTTGCCGTCACGCTGGCTGTAAAGCAGGTTCGCGAAAACCGGGATGACCACCGGTAGCGTGCCGATAATCATGGTCGACACCGGCGCACCGGTGCGCTGAATGGCGCTCGCCAGGCAGACGTAGTAGATAAGATTACCCATCATGGTCAGCCACAGCGCGGTGAGCCAGTCCTGGCGACTCAGCTGGCGCAGACGCGCACGCCCCAGCCATGCCAGCGGCACGGCAATAAGCCCCAGCGCCAGATAGCGTCCGGTCGACTGCAATATTGCCGGGTACTCCGGCACAATCAGCGGGCCGACGAAAATCAGCCCCCACATCAACCCTGCAAGCAGGGCATACAACACGCCACTAATCATCTTTTCGTCCACAGTAATACATGTTGTAGCCAGTGTAGGAGGCACAGATGCACGCGTATTGTATGAGGTTGCGCATTAGCGCGGCGAAACCTGCTTCTGGTAACGCACGGGCGTAATGCCGTAGCGGCGGGTAAAGGCGCGGGTCAGGTGAGACTGATCGGTCAGCCCCGTTGCGGCGGCCACCTCGGCGGCAGGCATGCCGTGGGTGAGGAATGCTTTGGCGCGCCACAGCCGGATGGCCATCAGCATCTGGTGTGGGGTGACGTGAAAATGGGCCTTAAACTGGCGCTGGAAATGGTACGGGCTGAGCGACACGACGCTCGCCAGTTCGTCCAGGGTGAGCGCGCGCATATAGTTGTCGTGCAGATAGTCGCGAACGCGCTCAAAGCGGTGCGCGCCCTCCCGGGCTACCGGCGCGTGACGGGCCAGCGGCTGGAACGTCTCAATCAGATCCAGCAGCAACCCTTTTTGTGCCAGCGCATCGTTCGTATGCCAAAGGCCGTAAATCAGCTGGCCAATTTGCTGCGAGCGCAGCGGGTCGTGGCGGGTCACGTCGCTAAACCACCAGTGGCGAAGGCCGGTGACTTCTTCCAGCAGGTCGGGTTCGATATAGACCATCCGGTAGCGCCAGCCGCCTTCGGTGGCGGATTCGCCCGTGTGGATCTCGTCCGGGTTCATGGTCACGACCGATTTTTCAGCGGCTAAGTGTTGGGTACCGCGATAGCGGAAGCGTTCGGCGCCGGTTTCAATGGTGCCGATACCGAAGGCTTCATGCGTGTGAGGCTCAAAGGCGTAGTCAGCAATATGCGCGTGATATAGCTCCAGACCCGGCAACTGCGCCAGATGGCGAAAGCGCGCGCTGTCTCTCTCATCAGTAAACTGTTCCGGTACGCCTTGCACGGTGAGCCTCCTTGTGGGTCATCGCTTCATTATCCGAGATGACCCGAAGGGATGCCACAAAAAATAACCAATTCTTAACAATTACAGAATGGCTTTGATGCTCTCCGCCAGCGGCGTGGTCGGACGGCCAATCAGTTTGCTCAGGGTACGGCTGTCGTCAAACAGGCCGCCTTTGGACGCACCGGTATCGGAATCCGCCAGCATCTCCGCCAGCCCGGCAGGCAGACCAACGCCTTTCAGTGCAGCGGCATAATCGGCTTCGCTGAGGTTCTGATACGTTACCGGCTTACCGCTCTGCTTGCTAAGCTCCGCAGCCAGTTCGCTCAGCGTCCAGGCATTGTCACCTGCCAGTTCATACACCTTGCCGGCGTGACCCTCTTCAGAAATCACTTTTGCCGCAGCCGCCGCGTAATCCGCACGGGTCGCAGAGGCAATTTTGCCTTCGCCTGCGGCACCTATAAATACGCCATGTTCCAGCGCTGGCGGCGCGCTTGCCAGGTAGTTTTCGGTGTACCAGCCGTTGCGCAGCAGGGCGTAAGGCACGCCTGAAGCCGCCAGTGCATTTTCGGTTTCGACGTGCTCAACGTGCAGACCCAGCGGGGATCTGTCCGCATGCAGCAGGCTGGTGTAGGCGATAAGTTTCACCCCGGCGGCTTTGGCGGCGTTAATCACGTTCTGATGCTGTGCGGCGCGCTGGCCCACTTCGCTGGAGGAGATAAGCAGCAGCTTATCCACGCCGTTCAGGGCGGTGGTGAACGCGGCCTGGTCGGTATAGTCCGCCTGACGTACCACAATTCCCCGCTGGCTTAAGGCGTCGGCTTTTGCCGGGTTACGCACAATAGCCACGATCTGGCTGGCCGGAATGGTTTTCAGCAGTTCTTCAATAACGTGTTGGCCAAGCTGGCCGGTTGCGCCGGTAATCGCGATCATGATGAATCTCCTTCGTGTTTGTCTGGTGTTGTGGCACACTATCACCATAACTAACTTTTAGTAAGTACGCACAAAAAGGTAAGTATGAAAACACCGATACCGACGCTCAGCGAGCAAATGCGCGATGGCAATCTCTTTGCAGAACAGTGCCCGTCACGGGAAGTGCTCAAACATGTTACCAGCCGCTGGGGCGTGCTGATCCTGGTGGCGTTACGTCAGGGGACGCATCGTTTTAGCGATCTGCGCCGCAAGCTGGGTGGTGTCAGCGAGAAGATGCTGGCCCAGTCGCTTCAGGCGCTGGAGCAGGACGGGTTTGTCGATCGCGTTTCTTATCCGGCTGTGCCGCCGCACGTGGAATATAGCCTGACGCCGATGGGGCTGGAGGTGAGCGAGAAGGTGGCCGCGCTGGCTGACTGGATTGAGGTGAATACGCCGAAGGTGATGGCGAATCGGGACGATCGTGCGGCATGAAATGCCGGGTGGCGGCTTCGCCTTACCCGGCCTACCCGCAATCCTCGATCCCGTAGGCCGGGTAAGCGCAAGCGCCACCCGGCACAATCATCGCTACCTGCTCAAATCCACCTGATAAATCGCGAACCCAATATCATCCGTCGCGACCTGTTTCATCGGATACTGCGCCTTATCCTTGATAAACGCGGCTGCTTTATCGGACGGTGATGTCTCAAAGCGAATATCCAGCGTAGTGTCGCTGTTGATCGGCGCCAGACGCCAGTTGTTATCCACCGCCGGATGAATTTCACCCGCTTTTTTCGACTCCGCGCTAATCCACGCCGCCAGCACCGAACGGTTCTCATCCGGCGAGGCAAAGGCGATGTGGCTGTCACCCGTACCGGCAAACTTACCGCCATAGGCGCGGTAGTTGTTGGTCACCACCAGGAAAGTGGCATTCGGATCAATCGCTTTGCCGTTGAAGGTCAGGTGTTTAATGCGTTCTGCCTGCGGATTAATGGCCTGACATTCGCCGTCATATTTCGCGGGCTGGGTTACATCAATCTGATATTCCACGCCGTCGATCACGTCGAAGTTGTAGGTGCGGAAACCGTCCCAGTTTATCAGCGACTGCGGTTTGCTGCTGTGCGGATCGATCTGGTTGAACTGTCCGGCAGAGCACTCCAGCCACTCCTTCACCTCTTTCCCGGTGGCTTTCACCACCACGAGGGTGTTGGGATAGAGGTAGAGATCGGCGGCATTACGGAAGGTCAGCTGGCCTTTTTCCACCTCAACGTAGCTGGCCGGATCGTTCTTACGCCCGCCCACTTTGAATGGCGCCGCGGCAGACAGAACCGGCAGATTGGCCAGATCCGGATCGCCCTGAATATAGTGCTCGGCATAGGCTTTCTGCGCCATGTTGACTACCTGCACGGTCGGGTCATCCTGTACCAGCGCGAGGAAGCTGTACATGTTATCAGCCGATTTACCGATCGGCTTGCTGACAAATTCACGCGTTGCGTCGTGGTCATGCTTCAGGACGTCGACCAGCTTTTTATCTTCTTCGGCCAGGGATTTTTTTGCAGCGGCATCATAAATCGGACGCGCTTCCGCTTTCGACTGCGTGACTTTCCAGCTCCCGCTGTCGTTATTCAGCACCAGATCTACCACGCCAAGGTGGTCGCCCCACATGCCCGGCATCACCGATGGCACACCGTTGAGCGTCCCTTTTTCGATGTCCGCGCCTTTGATACTGGCGAAATCTTTGCCCGGGAAGACGGCGTGGGCGTGACCAAACAGGATCGCATCGACGCCCGGTACCTGGCTGAGGTAATACACGGAGTTCTCAGCCATCGCCTGATACGGGTCGGCCGAGAGGCCAGAGTGGGCCACAACGACCACCACATCTGCGCCTTTCGCCCGCATCTCCGGCACGTATTTGCGCGCCGTTTCGGTAATGTCGTTGACGGTTACTTTCCCGTCGAGGTTGGCTTTATCCCACGTCATGATCTGCGGCGGCACAAAGCCGATATAGCCGATTTTCAGCGTCTGTTTTTTACCGTCCTGGTCGACAACCTCGGTCTCTTTAATCAGGTAAGGGGTAAAGAGCGGCTTTTTCGTCTTAACGTCGATGATATTGGCATTAACGTACGGGAATTTTGCCCCTGCCAGCGCATCGTGCAGGTATTTCAGGCCGTAGTTAAATTCGTGGTTGCCCAGGTTGCCGACGGCATAGTCCAGCGTATTCATTGCCTTATAAACAGGATGGATCTCGCCTTTCTTCAGCCCCTTCGCCGCCATGTAGTCGCTGAGCGGGCTGCCCTGAATTAAGTCCCCGTTATCGACCAGCACGCTGTTTTTCACTTCACCGCGGGCGGCGTTGATCAAACTTGCCGTACGTACCAGTCCGAATTTTTCGACAGGCGTATCTTTGTAGTAATCGAAGTCCATCATGTTGCCGTGCAGATCGGTGGTTTCCAGAATGCGGAGATCCACCGTCGCTGCCTGAACGCTTGCCGCAATCAGCGTTGCCAGGAGCGTTGCGCTAAACTTAATCATCTGAGGAGTCCTTTTTTCGATCCAAGCCACAAAAGAGTATGTATGTAGTATTTGTTGCTTACAGAAGTGTGAATGCTGCCAGAAAAAAGAACGCTGAAACCAGAATTGCTTCACAGATAGCGGAATTGTTCACATTACGATATAACTAAAACAATAAGTTATGCCCACTGCGTTAACGAAGAGGTGGAGAATGTTAGATCAAATTTGTCAGCTCGCACGGGATGCGGGTGATGCCATTATGCAGGTGTACGACGGTGCGAAACCGATGGATGTTGTCAGCAAAGCGGACGACTCCCCGGTGACGGCGGCGGATATCGCGGCGCATACGGTGATCCTGAAAGGTTTGCAGACCCTGACGCCGGATATTCCGGTCCTTTCTGAAGAAGCGCCCCAGGGCTGGGACGAACGTCAGCACTGGCAGCGTTACTGGCTGGTGGACCCGCTGGACGGCACGAAAGAGTTCATCAAGCGTAACGGTGAATTTACCGTGAATATCGCCCTGATTGAAAAAGGAAAGGCGGTGCTTGGCGTGGTTTATGCCCCGGTGATGAAGGTGATGTACAGCGCGGCGGAAGGTAAAGCCTGGAAGGAAGAGTGCGGCGTGCGTAAGCAGATCCAGGTGCGAGATGCCCGTCCTCCGCTGGTGGTGATCAGCCGCTCGCACAGCGACAGCGAGCTGGAGGAGTACCTGCAACAGTTGGGGGAACACCAGACGACGTCGATTGGCTCGTCGCTGAAGTTCTGTCTGGTGGCGGAAGGGCAGGCGCAGTTGTACCCCCGTTTCGGGCCGACGAACGTCTGGGATACGGCGGCAGGGCATGCGGTGGCTGCGGCCGCAGGCGCGCATGTGCATGACTGGCAGGGTAAGCCACTGGACTACACCCCGCGCGAGTCATTCCTCAATCCTGGCTTCAGGGTGTCACTTTACTGAGTCAGCAGCTTATGCAGCAGGGCAACCACCTGCTGCACCTCATCCTGCGTCAGCGCGCCGTCCTTAACCCACTGTACGCGACCGTTTTTGTCCAGCACAACAATCGCTGAACTCTCTTCTTCCAGCTGCCACGCTTTACGCGTCACGCCGTTGCTGTCGACAATAAACTGCGACCAAGGATAGAGCTTCTTATTGCTCTCAAGGCTTGAGCGCACAAACATCCCGGAGCCGGGAATCGCGTCGTCGGTATTCACGATGGTGGTGGTCTGATAGCGATCGTGCGGGAGTTTTGCGGCCTTGATCGCTTCCACGAGGGTGGCGTTTTTCTCTTTAGCGGATGTACGTCCGGCAATATGCTGTACAACTCTCACTTTGCCCGCAAGCTGCGCGCTATTCCAGGCTTTATAGCTAAACTTATCATTGTCGAGAATCAATTCTCCCCGGTCAGCAATGCCGACCGGCGGGACACGTTGTCCTTTTTCAATGTTGTGTGCGGAAGCCATCAGCGGCAGCAACAGGCAAGCTGCTGCCAGGAGGTTACGTAGGGTCATGGTGTTTCCTTATTGTGAGCAGGTGATCCGACCACTTGGTCATGCGCTTTTAATCATAAGTGCGATCAATGGGCTTTTCCCGCAATCCCGATGCCAGTTTGCGGGCGAACGCACATATCCACGCAAAAACGACGGCATATACTGCTCTGTATCACGCTTTGCAAAGATTATTCTGAATAATTGTAATCAAACGGTAAATAAACTTATGCACACTGGGTAAGTACGAGGTTCTGGTCTATAGTCATTGGGCATCAAAATTTGCGCTCAGGACAGTCGGGCCGATTGTGGCACCGCAAGGGCGTATGATTCGCAGGAGATACAAGAATGAAAATTTTCCAACGCTACAACCCGCTTCAGGTGGCGAAGTACGTGAAGATCCTGTTCCGTGGACGGTTGTATATCAAGGATGTTGGCGCTTTTGAGTTCGATAAGGGCAAAATCCTTATCCCGAAAGTGAAGGACAAACAGCACTTGTCTGTGATGTCCGAAGTCAACCGTCAGGTTATGCGTCTGCAAACTGAGATGGCTTAACCAACGTGCTATGCAGTAGTAGTTAAAAAGACGGCTCCCGATGGGAGCCGTTGATGTTTGTGGGACATACAAAGGGTTACGCCGACACCTTATCTTCCGCGTCTGGCAGCTTCGGTACCAGCACGGTCGGTTTACTATCAATGCGCGTTACCAGCAGCTGGTCGATGCGGTAGTTATCAATATCCACCACTTCAAACTTGAAGCCAGAGAATTTCACCGAGTCGGTACGTTTCGGGATCTTACGCAGCATAAACATCATAAAGCCGCCGATGGTCTCGTAGTTTCCGGACTGCGGGAACTCGTCGATGTCGAGCACGCGCATGACGTCTTCAATCGGCGTACCACCATCGATCAGCCATGAGTTCTCATCACGCTGCACAATTTGCTCTTCCAGCCCCTGGCCGACCAGGTCGCCCATCAGCGTCGTCATGACGTCGTTGAGGGTGATAATGCCCACCACCAGCGCATATTCGTTCATGATCACCGCGAAGTCTTCACCGGCGGTTTTGAAACTTTCCAGCGCTTCGGAGAGCGTCAGGGTGTCCGGCACAATCAGGGTGTTGCGGATCTGCACGCCGCTGTTCAGCGCCAGGCTCTGGTTTGCCAGCACGCGGTTCAGCAGGTCTTTGGAGTCCACATAGCCGATGATATGGTCGATATCTTCGTTACAGACCAGGAACTTGGAGTGCGGATGCTGCGCCACTTTGGTCTTCAGGCTCTGCTCGTCTTCATGCAGATCGAACCAGATGATGTTCTCACGGCCGGTCATGGAGGACGGCACGGTACGGGATTCCAGTTCGAAAACGTTCTCGATCAGCTCGTGCTCCTGCTTGCGCAGCACGCCTGCCAGCGCCCCGGCTTCCACCACCGCATAAATATCGTCGGAGGTGATGTCGTCTTTACGCACCATCGGCAGCTTGAAGATGCGGAAAATGACGTTCGCCAGGCCGTTGAAGAACCACACCAGCGGACGGAAGACATACAGGCAGAAGCGCATCGGGTTGATGATACGCAAAGCCACAGCTTCTGGCGCAATCATACCGATGCGTTTCGGGGTCAGGTCCGCGAATAGAATGAACAAACCGGTGACCAGCGAGAAGGAGAGGATGAAGCTCAACTGCTCGGCCAGCTCTGCGGACATGTACTTTACAAAGAGGCTATAAAACGCCGGAGAAAATGCTGCATCGCCCACGATACCGCCAAGAATGGCGACCGCGTTCAGGCCAATCTGCACCACGGTAAAGAACATGCCTGGGTTTTCCTGCATTTTCAGAATGCGTGATGCGTTGATGTTGCCCTCGTCGGCAAGCAGCTTCAGTTTGATTTTACGGGAGGCAGCCAGCGAGATCTCCGATATCGAGAAAAATGCACTGACGGCAATAAGACAAAGTATTACTAAAATACTGTTTAACATAGTTTATCCGGCTTCTCGCCAGATCCTCAGAAGGGGAGTTGATACCATTCGTGTGAAGACACATTGAACTCAGCTCGTAGCGTTGAGCCGATTATTTCAGCGGTAGTATAGCGTAAAGGCGTGTAAATCTGCCAGAGGTCACGTTTTCGGCAAAAAGTGGCCGGATGAAAAGGCAGTGAGTGGTTAAGTAATGAACTGACACTTTTGCTTACAGGCGCGCCACGCGGCTCGCGTGGCGCTGATGTTGTAATCAGTCCTGCTGTGGAGGCAGACAGACGCCGATGCCGCCAATGCCGCAGTAGCCGTACGGATTTTTATGCAGGTACTGCTGGTGGTCGTCTTCGGCATAGTAGAACGGTTTCGCAGTAGCGATTTCCGTCGTGACCTGACGTTTATCACCGGCTGCCTGCATCGCTTCCTGGAAACTCGTCAGGCTGGCGTGGGCTGCAGCCTCCTGCTCAGGGGTGAGCGGATAGATGGCCGAGCGGTATTGGGTGCCGTGATCGTTACCCTGACGCATGCCCTGCGCCGGGTCATGGTTTTCCCAGAACACCTGGAGCAGCTGTTCATAGCTGATGACGCTCGGGTCATACACCACACGTACCGCTTCAGCATGACCGGTCTCACCGGAACAGACTTCGCGGTAGGTTGGGTTAGGCGTATATCCTCCGGTGTAGCCCGCAGCGGTGCTGTACACGCCCGGCAGTTGCCAGAACAGGCGTTCTACGCCCCAGAAGCAGCCCATGGCAAACAGGGCGATCTCCATTCCATCAGGAACGTTTGTCATTGAATGGTTGTTTACGGCGTGTAATGTCGCCACTGGCATAGGGGTGTTGCGTCCCGGTAACGCATCGGCTTGTGATACCAGATGCTTTTTATCAAATAAACTCACGGTGGGGCCTCCGGGGTAGCGTTGTTTCGGTTAAGGTTGTCACGAAGCGTTTAATTGAACACAATAAATGCGATGAATGAGTCTAGATTTAATCATAAGAAATATTTGGGTGTTAGGCCCTTTTTCAACCCGTAATTTGGGTTTTTGGCTTTCAGGCCGTATTTTGCCGCGGAGCGGCACTGCATTTGCTTCCAGGGTGGAAACAGGGATATTCAGGAGAAAACGTGACAAAGATCCGCCAGTTATGTTTAGTCAGTTTAATGCTGACAAGCGGGATTGCCAGCGCGGCGAATGTCCGTTTGCAGGTTGAGGGGTTATCCGGGGCGCTGGAAAAAAACGTGCGTGCGCAGCTTTCCACCATCCAGAGCGATGAAGTCACGCCGGATCGGCGTTTTCGCGCGCGCGTGGATGACGCCATTCGCGAAGGCTTAAAGGCGTTGGGGTACTACGAACCCACCATTGATTTCGATTTACGGCCGCCGCCGGCTAAAGGACGTCAGGTATTGATTGCCCGCGTCTCGCCGGGAGAACCCGTCCTGATTGGCGGCACGAACGTGGTGCTGCGCGGCGGTGCACGCACGGATCGTGACTACCTGGATCTGCTCAGCAACCGCCCGAAAGTGGGCACCGTGCTTAATCACGGGGATTACGATCGCTTTAAAAAATCCTTAACCAGCGTTTCGCTGCGCAAAGGCTACTTTGACAGCCAGTTCAACAAAAGCCAGCTGGGCGTTGCGCTTGAACGACGTCAGGCATTCTGGGATATCGATTACGACAGCGGCGAGCGCTATCGGTTTGGCGATGTAACCTTTGAAGGATCGCAAATCCGTGATGAGTATCTGCAAAACCTGGTGCCGTTCAAAAAGGGCGACTACTACCAGTCTAGCGACCTGGGCGAGCTGAACCGTCGTTTATCTGCCACCGGCTGGTTTAACTCCGTGGTGGTGGCACCGCAATTTGATAAATCCCGTAAAACGAAAGTGTTACCGCTGCATGGCGTGGTCTCACCGCGCACCGAGAACACCATTGAGACCGGTGTCGGCTACTCCACGGACGTCGGCCCGCGTGTGAAAGCCTCGTGGAAAAAACCGTGGATGAACTCCTACGGTCACAGCCTGACCACCAGCCTCAGCCTGTCTGCGCCTGAACAGCAGCTGGACTTCAGCTATAAAATGCCGCTGCTGAAAAATCCGCTTGAGCAATACTACCTCGTGCAGGGCGGCTTTAAGCGTACCGATTTGAACGATACCGAGCAGGATTCGACGACGCTTGCGGTATCACGCTTCTGGGATCTCTCCAGCGGCTGGCAGCGCGCCATTAACCTGCGCTGGAGCCTTGACCACTTTACTCAGGCAAACGTCACCAACACCACCATGCTGCTTTATCCGGGCGTGATGATCAGCCGTACCCGCTCGCGCGGTGGCCTGATGCCGACCTGGGGCGATTCTCAGCGCTACTCCATCGATTATTCCAACTCCGCCTGGGGCTCAGACGTGGATTTCTCCGTCGTGCAGGCGCAAAACGTCTGGATCCGTACCCTCTACGACAAGCACCGCTTTGTGGTTCGCGGCAACCTGGGCTGGATCGAAACCGGTGACTTCGAACGCGTTCCGCCAGATCTGCGTTTCTTCGCCGGGGGCGACCGCAGCATTCGCGGCTATAAGTACAAATCGATCTCACCTGAAAACGAGAAAGGCCAATTGACCGGGGCCTCTAAACTGGCGACCGGCTCGCTGGAGTATCAGTACAACGTCAGCGGCAAATGGTGGGGCGCCATGTTTGTCGACAGCGGCGAGGCGGTGAACGACATCCGCCGCAGCGATTTCAAAACCGGCGCGGGTGTGGGCGTGCGCTGGCAGTCACCGGTCGGGCCGATCAAGCTCGATTTCGCCGTTCCGGTGGGCGACAAAGAAGAACACGGTTTACAGTTTTACATCGGTCTGGGGCCTGAATTATGAGTTTATGGAAGAAGATAAGCCTCGGGGTGCTGATTTTTATCGTATTACTGCTCGGTACGGTGGCGTTTCTGGTGGGCACCACCACGGGTCTGCATCTGCTGTTTAACGCCGCGAACCGCTGGGTGCCAGGGCTGGAAATCGGCCAGGTGACGGGCGGCTGGCGCGATCTGCGCCTGAAGAATATTCGTTATGAACAGCCCGGCGTGGCGGTGAACGCGGGCGAATTTCATCTGGCGGTAAAGCTCGGCTGCCTGCGGGACAGCCAGCTTTGCGTAAACGATCTGTCGCTAAAAGATGTGAACGTGGCGATAGACTCCAAAAAAATGCCGAAGTCTGAGCCTGTCGAAGAAGAGGACAGCGGCCCGCTGAATCTCTCCACGCCGTACCCGATTGCGCTCTACCGGGTCGCGCTGGATAACGTCAATATCAAAATCGACGACACGACGGTATCCGTGATGGATTTCACCTCCGGTCTGCGCTGGCAGGAGAAAAACCTCACCCTGACCCCAACCTCCCTGCAAGGGCTGCTGATTGCGCTGCCGAAGGTGGCCGACGTGGCGCAGGAAGAGATCGTCGAGCCGAAGATCCAGAACCCGCAGCCGGAAGAAAAACCGCTGGGTGAAACGCTGAAAGATCTCTTCTCGAAACCGGTTCTGCCGGAGATGACCGACGTGCATCTGCCGCTGAACCTCAATATCGAAGAGTTTAAGGGCGAGCAGCTGCGTCTGACCGGCGATACCGATCTGACGGTCTTCAACATGCTGCTTAAAGTCAGCAGTATCGACGGCAACATGAAGCTCGACGCGCTGGATATCGATACCAACCAGGGGTCGGTAAATGCCTCAGGCAATGCGCTGCTGCGCGATAACTGGCCGGTAGATATTACCCTTAACAGCGCCCTGAACATCGATCCGCTGAAAGGCGAGAAGGTTAAGGTGAAAGTCGGCGGCGCGCTGCGCGAGAAGCTGGAGTTCGGCGTGAACCTCTCCGGCCCTGTGGATATGGTACTGCGCGGGCAAACCCAGCTGGCAGAGGCCGGTCTACCGCTCAACCTTGAGATTGTCAGCAAGCAGCTTTACTGGCCGTTCACCGGTGAAAAGCAGTTCCAGGCCGACGATCTAAAGCTGAAGCTGAGTGGCAAAATGACCGACTACACGCTGTCGTTCCGTACGGCAGTGAAGGGGCAGGGAGTACCGCCCGCCGATATTACTCTGGATGCGAAGGGTAACGAGTTGCAGGTTAACCTCGACAAGCTGACCGTGGCGGCGCTGGAAGGGAAAACCGAGCTGACCGCGCTGCTCGACTGGCAGCAGGCGATCAGCTGGCGCGGCGAGCTGAAGCTGACCGGGATCAACACCGCTAAAGAAGTCCCGGACTGGCCGTCAAAACTGAATGGTCTGATCAAAACCCGCGGTAGCCTGTACGGCGGCACCTGGCAGATGGACGTGCCGGAACTCAAGCTCACCGGTAATGTGAAGCAGAACAAAGTCAACGTAGAGGGCTCGCTTAAGGGCAACAGCTATCTCCAGTGGGTGATCCCGGGCCTGCACGTGGCGCTGGGCCGCAACACGGCAGATATCAAAGGCGAGCTGGGGGTGAAAGATCTCGATCTGGATGCCACCATCGACGCGCCAAATCTCGATAACGCCCTGCCGGGTCTTGGCGGGACGGCGAAGGGGTTAGTGAAGGTTCGCGGTACAGTGGAGGCGCCGCAGCTGCTGGCGGACATCACCGCCAATAACCTGCGCTGGCAGGAACTTTCCATTGCCCGCGTGCGCGTCGAAGGGGACGTGAAATCCACCGATCAGATCGGCGGAAACCTGGACCTGCGCGTGGAGCGTATCTCCCAGCCGGACGTGAACATCAGTCTGGTCACGCTGGCGGCAAAAGGTAACGAAAAGCAGCACGATCTCCAGCTGCGCGTGCAGGGCGAGCCGGTCTCCGGGCAGCTGCACCTGACGGGCAGTTTTGACCGCCAGGCAACGCGCTGGAAGGGCGTGCTGGATAACACCCGCTTCAGCACGCCGGTCGGCCCGCTGGTGCTGTCCCGATCCATCGCGCTGGACTACCGCAATGCGGAGCAAAAGATCAGCATTGGGCCACACTGCTGGACCAACCCGAATGCTGAGCTGTGCGTGCCGCAGACCATTGATGCGGGCGCGGAAGGACGCGCGCAGATCAACCTCAACCGTTTTGACCTGGCGATGCTGAAACCGTTTATGCCGGAAACCACCCAGGCCAGCGGGGTCTTCAGCGGTAAAGCGGACGTCGCGTGGGACACCACCAAAGAGGGACTGCCGCAGGGCAGCGTTACCCTCTCCGGGCGTAACGTGAAGGTGACGCAGGAGGTCAATGACGCGCCGCTGCCGGTGGCGTTCGACACCCTGAATGTGAACGCTGACCTGCGTAACAATCGTGCGGAACTGGGATGGCTTATTCGTCTGACCAACAACGGTCAGCTTGACGGACAGGTGCAAATTACCGATCCGCAAGGGCGGCGCAATCTCGGCGGCAACGTCAATATTCGCAACTTCAACCTGGCGATGGTGAATCCGATTTTCTCGCGGGGAGAAAAGGCGGCGGGGATGCTCAGCGCCAACCTGCGTCTGGCGGGGGATGCGCAAAGCCCACAGCTGTTTGGCCAGATGCGGTTAAACGGCGTGGACATTGACGGTAACTTTATGCCGTTCGATATGCAGCCAAGCCAGCTGACGATGAACTTTAACGGCCAAAGCTCAACCCTCAGTGGCTCAGTGCTGACACAGCAGGGACAAATCAACCTGACTGGTGACGCAGACTGGAGCCAGCTCGACAACTGGCGCGCCCGTATAGCGGCCAAGGGCAGCAGGGTGCGTATCACGGTACCGCCGATGGTGCGCCTGGACGTGTCGCCAGACGTAGTCTTTGAGGCAACGCCGAGTCTCTTCACCCTGGACGGCCGCGTCGACGTGCCCTGGGCGCGCATCGTGGTTCACGAAGTGCCGGAAAGCGCGGTTGGCGTCTCCAGTGATGAAGTTATGCTCAATGAAAATCTGAAACCTGTTGAACAGAAGAGCGCTGGCATACCGATCAATAGTAATCTTATTGTGCACGTGGGGAATAACGTGCGTTTGGACGCGTTTGGGCTGAAGGCGAGACTCACGGGTGACCTGAAGGTGGCGCAGGATCAACAGGGGCTTGGCCTCAATGGACAAATCAATATTCCTGAAGGGCGCTTCCATGCCTACGGTCAGGATTTGATTGTGCGTAAAGGTGAGCTGCTGTTCTCCGGCCCACCGGATCAGCCGGTACTCAATATCGAAGCGATCCGTAACCCGGAAGCCACCGAAGATGATGTGATTGCGGGCGTGCGCGTGACGGGCTCCGCCGATGAACCTAAGGCAGAGATCTTCTCTGACCCGGCCATGTCGCAGCAGGAAGCGCTCTCCTACCTGCTGCGCGGCCAGGGTCTGGATAGCCAACAGGGCGATGGTGCGGCAATGACATCGATGTTAGTCGGTCTGGGGGTTGCACAAAGTGGTCAGGTTGTGGGTAAAATCGGCGAGACGTTTGGCGTAAGCAATCTGGCGCTGGACACTCAGGGCGTGGGTGACTCTTCGCAGGTAGTGGTCAGCGGCTATGTACTGCCGGGTCTACAGGTAAAATATGGCGTGGGGATCTTTGACTCACTGGCTACACTCACGTTACGTTATCGCCTGATGCCTAAGCTATATCTGGAAGCAGTGTCCGGCGTAGACCAGGCACTTGATCTGCTCTATCAGTTTGAGTTTTAGCAATGCGAATATTTGTTTATGGCAGTTTACGAACCAAGCAAGGCAACAGCCACTGGATGACCAACGCCCAGTTGCTGGGAAATTACACAATCGAAAACTACCAGTTGTACAGTCTGGGCCACTATCCAGGCGCGGTTCCGGGGAACGGAACGGTACAGGGTGAGGTTTATCGTATTGATAATGCTACGTTGGCCGAACTTGATGCCTTGCGCACCAGGGGCGGTGAATACGCTCGCCAGTTGATCCAGACGCCTTACGGCAGTGCATGGATGTATGTGTACCAACGTTCGGTCAACGGGTTAACGCTGATTGAAAGCGGTAACTGGTTAGACAGAGACCAGTTCTGAAAAACGACAGCGCCACCGTAAGGTGGCGTTATCGTTTTGCGCCTCTTGCTGATTGTAGGCCCGTGCAAGCGTAGCGCCGCCGGGCGCATCGAAAGGCACAAAAAAGCCCCGACGCGCGGGGCTTAGTATCAGCAGTAAGAATTACTTCTTAGCAGCACGCTCGAAAGAGGCGATGATTTCTGCTTTCGCCGCTTCTGCGTTATCCCAGCCTTCAACTTTAACCCATTTGCCTTTTTCGAGATCTTTGTAGTGCTCGAAGAAGTGGGCGATCTGCGCTTTCAGCAGCTCTGGCAGGTCGTTCACATCTTTAATGTGATCGTACTCTTTGCTCAGCTTGGTGTGCGGTACGGCAACCAGTTTCGCATCTTCACCCGCTTCGTCAGTCATTTTCAGCACGCCAACAGGGCGGCAGCGAATGACGGAGCCTGGCTGCAATGGGTATGGCGTTGGGACCAGTACGTCAACCGGATCACCGTCCAGAGACAGAGTGTGGTTGATGTAGCCGTAGTTGCACGGATAGAACATGGCGGTAGACATGAAACGGTCAACGAACAGCGCACCGGTGTCTTTGTCGATTTCGTATTTGATTGGATCTGCGTTGGCCGGGATTTCGATCACAACGTAGATGTCTTCTGGCAGTTCTTTACCCGCAGGGACGTTGAGTAAGCTCATGTCGGTGTCCTTTAAAATGGATGGTAAACAAGTGGCAGGTATTATAGCCAACTGGCGCTGAAAGTCTTCGCCTGTTTTCGTCTTATCTCCCTCGCGCTTTCACTTTTCAGACCGTTTCCATGACAGGATAATCCATAAACTCAGCCGCATTTTAAATGTGGAAATGAAAGCGATTACAAACTTGTGATTAACGTTTTATTCACTTTTCTGAAGTGTGATGTAACGCAATCCGTAACATATTCCATTGGCTATAGTTCATCCGCAGAACATCTTTTAACCAACAATAACCTACCCTACGAGGACGTTCATATGTGGAAGCGCTTACTTCTTGTTACAGCAGTTTCGGCAGCCATGTCGTCTATGGCGATGGCCGCACCGTTAACCGTTGGATTTTCGCAGGTCGGATCTGAATCCGGCTGGCGCGCCGCTGAAACGAACGTGGCGAAAAGTGAGGCCGAAAAGCGCGGTATTACCCTGAAAATCGCCGATGGTCAGCAAAAGCAAGAGAATCAGATTAAAGCGGTGCGCTCTTTTATCGCTCAGGGCGTGGATGCCATCTTTATTGCCCCGGTTGTTGCCACGGGCTGGGAGCCGGTGCTGAAGGAAGCTAAAGAGGCTGAAATTCCTGTGTTCCTGCTCGACCGTTCCATCGACGTAAAAGACAAATCTCTCTATATGACCACCGTCACCGCCGATAACGTGCTGGAAGGCAAACTGATTGGTGACTGGCTGGTGAAGCAGGTGGATGGCAAGCCGTGTAACGTGGTTGAGTTGCAGGGCACCGTCGGGGCGAGCGTGGCTATCGACCGTAAGAAAGGTTTCGCGGAAGCCATCGCCAAAGCACCAAACATCAAGATCATCCGTTCTCAGTCCGGCGACTTCACCCGCAGCAAGGGTAAAGAGGTCATGGAAAGCTTCATCAAGGCAGAAAATAACGGCAAAAATATCTGCATGGTTTACGCCCACAACGACGACATGGTGATCGGCGCCATCCAGGCCATCAAAGAAGCGGGCCTGAAGCCGGGCAAAGATATTCTCACCGGCTCGATCGACGGCGTACCGGACATCTACAAAGCGATGATTGACGGCGAAGCGAACGCCAGCGTGGAGCTGACGCCGAACATGGCGGGCCCGGCATTCGATGCGCTGGAGAAATTCAAGAAAGACGGCACCCAGCCTGAGAAGTTGACCATCACCAAATCCACGCTCTACCTGCCGGACACGGCGAAAGAAGAGTTAGAGAAGAAGAAAAATATGGGCTACTAAGCTCAGCCCCCCTCACCCTAGCCCTCTCCCCGGAGGGGAGAGGGAAAAGGGCAGTTTGGGCAGAATATTAAAGACTGGCACGAATAATCCCCTCTCCCCTCCGGGGAGAGGGTCAGGGTGAGGGGAAACCATGACCACCGAACAACACCAGGAAATCCTCCGCACAGAGGGCCTGAGTAAATTTTTCCCTGGCGTTAAGGCGCTGGATAACGTTGATTTCAGCCTGCGGCGTGGGGAGATCATGGCGTTGCTCGGCGAAAACGGGGCGGGGAAGTCGACGCTGATTAAAACCCTGACCGGGGTCTATCACGCCGATCGCGGCGCTATCTGGCTGGAAGGTAATGCTATTTCGCCCAAAAACACCGCGCATGCGCAGCAACTGGGGATCGGCACGGTCTACCAGGAAGTGAACCTGCTGCCAAACATGTCGGTAGCGGATAACCTGTTTATTGGCCGCGAGCCCAGACGTTTTGGCCTGCTGCGCCGTAAAGAGATGGAAGCGCGCGCCGCGAAGCTGATGGAATCGTATGGCTTCTCTCTCGACGTGCGCGAACCGCTGAACCGTTTTTCCGTGGCGATGCAGCAGATCGTGGCGATCTGTCGCGCTATCGATCTCTCGGCGAAAGTGCTGATCCTTGATGAACCCACCGCCAGCCTCGATACCCAGGAAGTGGAGATGCTTTTTACCCTGATGCGCCAGCTGCGCGATCAGGGCGTGAGCCTTATCTTTGTTACGCACTTCCTCGATCAGGTTTACGAGGTGAGCGACCGTATTACGGTGCTGCGCAACGGCGGCTTTGTCGGCTGCCGGGAAACCCGCGAGCTGCCGCAGATTGAGCTGGTCAAAATGATGCTGGGCCGCGAGCTGGAGACCAACGCACTCCAGCGTGCGGGCCGCACGCTGCTGAGCGAAAAACCGATCGCCGCGTTTCACGATTACGGCAAAAAAGGGACCATCGCGCCGTTTAACCTCGAGGTACGCCCCGGTGAAATTGTGGGTCTGGCAGGGCTGTTAGGCTCCGGGCGCACCGAAACCGCCGAAGTGATCTTCGGGATCAAACCTGCCGACAGCGGAACGGCGCTGATCAAAGGCAAACCGCAAACGCTACGTTCACCGCATCAGGCGTCGTGCCTCGGCGTGGGCTTCTGCCCGGAGGACAGAAAAACGGACGGGATTATTGCCGCCGCCTCGGTGCGGGAAAACATCATTCTGGCGCTACAGGCCCAGCGCGGCTGGCTGCGTCCGATCCCTAAGCGCGAGCAGAACGCGATTGCCGAGCGCTTCATCCGCCAGCTCGGTATCCGTACCCCGAGCGCGGAACAGCCCATCGAGTTCCTTTCGGGCGGTAATCAGCAGAAGGTGTTGCTCTCGCGCTGGCTGCTGACCAAACCGCAGTTCCTGATCCTCGACGAGCCCACGCGCGGTATCGACGTGGGCGCGCATGCCGAAATCATCCGGCTTATCGAAACGCTGTGCGCCGACGGTCTGGCGCTGCTGGTGATCTCGTCTGAGCTGGAGGAGCTGGTTGGCTATGCCGATCGCGTCATCATCATGCGCGATCGCAGGCAGGTGGCAGAGATCCCGCTGGATAAACTGTCGGTTCCGGCGATCATGAATGCCATCGCGGCGTAAGGAGTCATATGTGATGTCCCGTTCTCTTTCGCAAACTGGCGAAGCGAAGCGCCGCTTCAGCTGGCCGACCGGCACGCCGCAAATCGTGGCGCTGCTGCTGGTGCTGCTGGTGGATAGCCTGGTGGCTCCGCATTTCTTCCAGATCGTCGTGCAGGATGGCCGCCTGTTTGGTAGCCCGATCGACATCTTAAACCGTGCCGCGCCCGTGGCGCTGCTGGCGATGGGTATGACGCTGGTCATTGCCACCGGCGGGATCGACCTCTCCGTCGGTGCGGTAATGGCGATTGCGGGCGCCACCGCCGCCTCGATGACCGTTGCCGGGCACAGCCTGCCGGTGGTTCTGCTGGCCGCGCTGGGCTCCGGTGTATTAGCCGGGCTGTGGAACGGCATTCTGGTCGCGGTGCTCAAGATCCAGCCGTTTGTCGCGACGTTGATTTTGATGGTGGCCGGGCGCGGTGTGGCGCAGCTTATCACCTCCGGTCAAATCGTCACCTTTACCTCCCCGAATCTTGCGTGGATTGGCAGCGGTAATTTTCTGTTCTTCCCGACCCCGGTGATCGTCGCGCTGGTGACGCTGGTGGTGTTCTGGCTTTTCACCCGCAAAACGGCGCTCGGGATGTTCATCGAAGCGGTGGGGATTAACATTCGGGCCGCGAAAAACGCCGGGGTAAATACACGGCTGATGGTGATGCTGACTTACGTGCTGAGCGGCGTCTGTGCTGCGATTGCCGGGGTGATTGTGGCGGCCGACATTCGCGGGGCGGATGCCAACAACGCCGGACTCTGGCTGGAGCTTGATGCGATCCTCGCGGTGGTTATCGGCGGTGGGTCGCTGATGGGCGGACGTTTTAATCTGCTGCTCTCGGTGGTGGGGGCGTTAATTATTCAGGGTATGAATACCGGTATTTTGCTCTCCGGGTTCCAGCCGGAGCTTAATCAGGTCGTCAAAGCGGTCGTGGTGCTTATCGTACTTATCGTGCAGTCGCCGCGCTTTATCACTCTCATTAAGGGGTTCCGCGGTCATGATAAAACGTAATTTGCCGTTAATGATCACGCTGGGCGTGTTCGTGCTGGGATACCTTTACTGCCTGACCCAGTTCCCGGGCTTCGCCTCCACGCGGGTGATTTGCAACATCCTGACCGACAACGCCTTTTTAGGCATTATCGCCGTCGGCATGACGTTTGTGATCCTCTCCGGCGGGATCGATCTCTCCGTTGGGTCGGTGATCGCCTTTACCGGCGTTTTCCTTGCCAAGGCGATTGGCTTTTGGGGTATTTCGCCGCTGCTGGCGTTTCCGCTGGTGCTGGTCATGGGCTGCGCGTTCGGCGCCTTTATGGGGCTTTTGATCGACGCGCTGAAAATACCGGCGTTTATCATCACCCTCGCCGGGATGTTCTTCCTGCGCGGCGTGAGCTATCTGGTGTCGGAGGAGTCAATTCCGATTAACCATCCGATCTACGACACGCTCTCCAGCCTGGCGTGGAAAATTCCCGGCGGAGGGCGCCTGAGCGCAATGGGGCTGCTGATGCTGGGCGTGGTGGTTATCGGGATCTTCCTCGCTCACCGTACCCGGTTTGGTAACCAGGTTTATGCCATTGGCGGCAGCGCCACGTCCGCGAACCTGATGGGGATTTCCACGCGCAGCACCACCATCCGCATCTATATGCTTTCGACCGGCCTTGCCACGCTCGCGGGGATTGTGTTTTCGGTATACACCCAGGCAGGCTATGCCCTGGCGGGGGTGGGCGTTGAGCTTGACGCCATTGCCTCGGTGGTGATTGGCGGTACGCTGCTCAGCGGCGGGGTAGGGACGGTGCTCGGTACGCTGTTTGGCGTGGCGATCCAGGGGCTGATTCAGACCTATATCAACTTCGACGGCACGCTCAGCTCCTGGTGGACCAAAATCGCCATCGGTATTCTGCTGTTTATTTTTATCGCGCTCCAGCGCGGCCTGACGGTGCTGTGGGAGAACCGCCAGAGCTCGCCTGTTACCCGTGTGAATACATCTTTAACAGGGCGATAACATGCTGAAATTGCTTAAACTCTAAACATTTTCCGGTAGCGGTCGATACTCTTTTTTTATGCCCAGAAATATCTCGCTACCGGAAATAACATCATGCTTAAAACGCTATCGATTCGTACCGGCTTGCTCTCTTTACTGGCCGTTATGACCCTTCTGCTGCTGATTGTCAGCGGCATTGGCATTTATGCCCTTACGCAAAGTTCTGCTTCTCTCCAGCGCATCAATCATCTTCAGGGTGAACAGATGGTGCAGCTGAATGCCGGCTATACGCTGATCCTGCGCGCACGTAATGAAGCGGGACAGGCCGTCCGCATGATGGAGGTCGGCCTGCTGGACGATGCGGCCAGGGCGGTCAAAACCATTAACCAGGAAGTGGCGCTGGCACAGAAAACGCTCAAGGGCGTGATCGGCGGCGGCGTGGCGGATGAGCAGGGACAAAAGTTGCTGGATAACGTCGCCGCGAGCCTGGCGGTGTACAACCAGCAGGGTATCAGCCCGATGCTGAAAGCCCTGAACGAGCAAAGTGCGGACGGCTATTACGATCTGCTGGAAAGCAAGCTGGTCCCGGTGGCGAAGCAGTTTGATAACGATATGCAGGCGTTCCAGACGTGGAGCGAGGCGCGCGGCAAAGCGGAGGTGAGCGCCGTGCAGGCGAGTAAAACCCGTGTGCTGATCCTGATTATCGTCGCGGCGCTGCTGACGGCAGGCATTATCGTGCTGGCCTGGCTGGTGCTGCGCCATATGCTGCTTAAGCCGCTTTCAGCCTCAATTGCCCAGCTGGAGCACGTAGCGGCCGGGGATTTAACCCACACCCTGAACGCGCCGGCGAGCCAGGAATTTAATCGCCTCAACGCGGTCATCGAAGAGATGCGCCAGTCGCTGATGAATTCCGTTCTGCGGGTGCGTGACGCCAGCTCGCAGATTGATACCGGCAGCCGCGAGCTGACGGCAGGGAACCTGAACCTGGCCCAGCGCACGGAATCCACCGCCACCTCGCTGGAGCAGACGGCCGCCAGCATGGAAGAGATCACCGCCACGGTGAAACTTAACGCCGATAACGCCGGGCAGGCGCACCAGCTGGCGCAGTCGGTCTCCGATACCGCCGATCATGGCAGCGAAATGGTCTGCTACGTCATTGAGAAGATGCGCGACATCGCCGGCAGCTCGGCGCGCATCGCCGATATCCTGAGCGTCATCGACGGCATTGCCTTCCAGACCAATATTCTGGCGCTGAACGCCTCCGTGGAAGCGGCGCGCGCGGGCGAGCAGGGACGGGGTTTTGCGGTCGTGGCGGGTGAGGTGCGCAATCTCGCCAGCCGCAGTGCCGATGCGGCGAAAGAGATCCGCTCGCTGATCAGCGATTCGCAAACCCACGTGAACGAGGGCAGCGAGCTGGCGCAACAGGCCGGTGAGACGATGGACGAGATCGCCACCGAAGTGCTGCGTATGACCAAACTGATGCGAGAAATTGCGACGGCGTCTCAGGAGCAGAGCCGCGGTATTGAGCAGGTTAACATTGCCGTCAATCAGATGGATGAAACGGCGCAACAAAACGCGGCGCTGGTTCAGCAATCCTCTGCGGCAACGCGTTCCCTGGAGGAACAATCGCGCGAGCTGATGGAGGCGATGGCATCCTTCAAACTGACGGCGCAAACGGCATGATAAAAATAGGGGAGCCTGTCGGGCTCCCCTATTTACGCGTTACGCGTCCGGGAATTCGCGGATCATGCGTTCAACGTCTTCCACCATGTGGTCGTTGCCGACAAAGAACGAACGGCGCTGGTGCAGGCTTTCCGGCACGATATCCAGAATACGCTCTTTACCGTCACTCGCTTTGCCGCCTGCCTGTTCGGCCAGGAATGCCATCGGGTTGCACTCGTACAGCAGACGCAGTTTTCCGTCCGGGTGGCTGGCGGTGCTTGGGTAGAGGTAAATACCGCCCTTCAGCAGGTTACGGTGGAAATCCGCCACCAGCGAGCCGATATAGCGCGAGGTATACGGGCGCTGGGTGGCTTTATCCTCTTCCTGGCAGAATTTGATGTACTTCTTCACGCCATTCGGGAATCGGATGTAGTTGCCTTCGTTGATGGAGTAGGTATTGCCCTTCTCCGGGAAGCGCATGCGCTCCTGGCTCAGACAGAAAACGCCCAGCGACGGATCGTAGGTAAAGGCGTGCACGCCGCAGCCGGTGGTGTACACCAGCATGGTGGATGAGCCATACACCACGTAACCGGCAGCAACCTGCTTGCTGCCCGGCTGCAGGAAGTCTTCTTCCGTCACCGGTGTGCCAACCGGGGTGACGCGACGGTAGATGGAGAAAATGGTACCGACAGAAACGTTAACGTCGATGTTGGAGGAGCCGTCCAGCGGATCCATCAGAACAACGTATTTTGCGTGTTCACACCCTTCGAATACGACGATCTCATCTTCTTCTTCAGAGGCGATACCCGCAACGATGTCGCGCGCGCGCAGTGCTGCTTTCAGTTTTTCATTGGCGAACAGGTCGAGTTTCTGCTGAACCTCACCCTGAACGTTCTCGGCACCGCTGGCACCCAGGATATCGACCAGACCGGCCTTGTTGATATCGCGGTGGATGATCTTAGCGCCCAGCTTTATTGCCGACAGCAAAGCAGTGAGCTCACCCGTAGCATGAGAGAACTCGTGCTGCTTTTCGACAATAAATTCACCTAACGTTTTCATAACACTTTCCCTGCATCTTATGTTGAGTAAAGCGGTTGATGTCCAACAATCTTAACAAACATTCAAATATTAGCGCAGAGGTGAATCGCGCCAGCAAAATACGGATTTACCTGAAATGCGTTTCACAGCCGCTGACATGTGAGTAAAATGTGCGCCACATTGAAGAAGGATAGTGACGTATGCGCATTCATATATTGGGGATTTGTGGCACTTTCATGGGCGGACTGGCAATGCTGGCGCGCTCGCTGGGCCATGAAGTGACAGGTTCGGACGCCAATGTGTATCCGCCGATGAGCACGCTGCTCGAGAAGCAGGGAATTTCTCTGATTCAGGGATACGATGCCAGCCAGCTGGAGCCGCAGCCGGATCTGGTGATCGTGGGTAACGCCATGACCCGTGGGAATCCATGCGTTGAAGCGGTGCTGGAACGCAATATCCCGTACATGTCTGGCCCGCAGTGGCTGCATGATTTTGTCCTGCGCGACCGCTGGGTTGTCGCCGTTGCCGGGACGCACGGCAAAACCACCACCGCCGGTATGGCGACCTGGATCCTCGAAGCCTGCGGCTACAAGCCGGGGTTCGTGATCGGCGGCGTGCCGGGGAATTTCGACGTCTCCGCGCGTCTGGGCGACAGCCCGTTCTTTGTGATTGAAGCGGATGAATACGACTGCGCGTTCTTCGACAAGCGCTCCAAGTTCGTGCATTACTGCCCACGCACGCTGATCCTCAACAACCTTGAGTTCGATCACGCGGATATCTTTGACGACCTGAAAGCGATTCAGAAACAGTTCCACCATCTGGTGCGCATTGTTCCGGGTCAGGGCCGCATTATCCTGCCGGAGAACGACATCAACCTGAAGCAGACTATGGCGATGGGGTGCTGGAGCGAGCAGGAGCTGGTTGGCGAGCAGGGGCACTGGCAGGCGAAAAAGCTCAACGCGGATGCTTCCGAATGGGAAGTGCTGCTCGACGGTGAGAAAGTGGGCGAGGTGAAGTGGGGCCTGGTGGGCGAGCACAACATGCACAACGGCCTGATGGCGATCGCCGCGGCGCGTCACGTGGGCGTACTGCCTGCGGATGCCGCCAATGCGCTGGGCTCGTTTATCAACGCCCGTCGCCGTCTGGAGCTGCGCGGTGAAGCCCACGGCGTGACGGTGTATGACGATTTCGCGCACCACCCAACCGCCATTCTGGCGACGCTTGCCGCATTGCGTGGCAAAGTTGGCGGCACCGCGCGTATTCTGGCCGTGCTGGAACCGCGTTCGAACACCATGAAAATGGGGATATGCAAAGACGATCTCGCGCCGTCCTTAGGGCGTGCCGACGAGGTCTTCCTCCTGCAACCGCAGCATATTCCGTGGCAGGTGGCCGAAGTGGCCGACGCCTGCATTCAGCCAGCGCACTGGAGTGCGGACGTGGATGTCTTAGCGGATATGGTGGTGAAAGCCGCACAGCCTGGCGATCACATTCTGGTGATGAGCAACGGCGGGTTTGGTGGGATCCATCAGAAGCTGCTGGACGGTCTGGCGAAGAAAGCCGCGGCCGCAGAGTAAAAAAAGGCCCGGTGGCGTTAGCGCTTCCCGGGCCTACATTATCTCTTCTCCCTCTCCCCTTTGGAGAGAGGGCTGGGGTGAGGGGTTTACTCTTCGTTCTCAGACAGCTCGCGCAGATACTGGAAAATCAGACGCGCAGACTTCGGCGGCTTATTCCCTTCTTTCTCTTTCTTCGCGTTACGGATCAAAGAACGCAGCTGCTGGCGGTCGGCATTCGGCCACAGGTTCAGCACTTCAGGTACCGCGTCATCACCTTGCTCGATCAGACGGTCGCGGATCTGCTCCAGCTTATGGAACAGCGCAACCTGCTGGTTGTGGCGGTTCTTAAGTTTATCCAGCGCCTGACGGATCGGCTCAACATCGCGCTGACGCAGCAGTTTCCCGATAAGCTGAAGCTGGCGGCGACGCCCTTCTTTCTTGATTTTCTGTGCCAGTTCAATGGCATCGCGCAGATCCTGGTCGAGCGGGATCTTATCCAGCGCGTTCTTACCCAGTTCTACCATTTCTGCGCCAAGCTGTTTTAACTCTTCGGCGTCACGTTTAATTTCACTTTTACTGACCCAGATGATCTCATCATCTTCGTCTTCGATGTCATCACCGGGAACGTCGTCGAGCCAGTCTTCGGGCTGCTTAGTCATGTCAGGCTCCTTAAAAAAAGAGGCTAATGTTACCAGTTAAGACGCGCACTGAAAAACGGTTCTCTGTTAGACTTCACTTAACTCTCTCTTACAGTATGGCATTTGCGATGAAAGTAACCTCACAAGTTGAAGCGCAGCGTAAGATCCTGGAAGAAGCCGTCTCCACCGCGCTGATGCTCGCTTCAGGTAAATCAGATGGCGCCGAAGTGGCGGTCAGCAAAACCACCGGTATTAGCGTGAGCACCCGCTATGGCGAAGTGGAGAATGTAGAATTTAACAGCGATGGCGCGCTGGGGATCACGGTGTATCACCAGAATCGCAAAGGCAGCGCGTCGTCTACCGATCTCAGCCCGGATGCCATCGCCCGTACAGTGCAGGCGGCGCTGGATATCGCGCGGTACACCTCCCCGGATCCTTACGCTGGCGTGGCTGATAAAGAGCTGCTGGCGTTTGACGCGCCGGATCTCGATCTGTTCCATCCGGCGGAAGTGACTCCGGATGAAGCCATTGAGCTGGCCTCGCGCGCCGAGCAGGCGTCTTTGCAGGCTGACAAACGCATCACCAATACCGAAGGCGGCAGCTTTAACAGCCACTACGGCATCAAAGTGTTTGGTAACTCCCATGGCATGTTGCAGGGGTACTGCTCAACCCGCCACTCGCTTTCCAGCTGCGTGATCGCCGAAGAGAACGGCGATATGGAGCGTGATTACGCGTATACCATTGGCCGCGCGCTGGGGGATTTGCAGTCTCCGGAGTGGGTGGGAAAAGAGTGCGCCGAACGCACGCTGTCACGCCTCTCGCCGCGTAAACTCTCCACCATGAAAGCCCCGGTCATTTTTGCCAACGAAGTGGCAACCGGTCTGTTTGGTCATCTGGTGGGGGCGATTGCGGGTGGTTCGGTGTACCGTAAATCGACCTTCCTGCTCGACTCGCTGGGCAAGCAGATCCTGCCGGAATGGCTGACCATCGAAGAGCACCCGCACCTGCTGAAAGGGCTGGCCTCCACGCCGTTCGACAGCGAAGGCGTGCGCACGGAGCGCCGGGATATCGTTAAAGACGGCATTCTGACCCAGTGGCTGCTGACCAACTACTCCGCGCGTAAGCTGGGGCTGAAAAGCACCGGGCACGCGGGCGGCATTCATAACTGGCGCATTGCCGGGCAGGGCCTGAATTTTGAACAGATGCTGAAAGAGATGGGCACCGGTCTGGTGGTCACCGAGCTGATGGGGCAGGGCGTGAGCGGTATCACCGGCGACTACTCTCGCGGCGCAGCGGGCTTCTGGGTGGAAAACGGTGAAATTCAGTATCCGGTGAGCGAAATCACCATCGCCGGCAACCTCAAGGACATGTGGCGCAATATTGTTACGGTCGGTAACGATATTGAAACACGCAGCAATATTCAGTGTGGTTCTGTATTACTGCCGGAGATGAAAATCGCCGGGCAATAATCCCCGTAAAAGCGTGATTTATAATAAAAAAGGAAGTGAGCAATGCGTAAACACCTGTTAGCGATCGTCGCGGCTTCAACGCTGGTTCTTGGTTCATCTGCGTTTGCTGCCGATCTTGAAGACAACATGGACATCCTCAGTCAAAACCTGAAGGTGGTGCAGAAAACCGACGATGCGGCGGAGATGAAAGACGCACTGACCAAAATGCGTGAAGCGGCGCTGGATGCGCAAAAAGCGACGCCGCCGAAGCTGGAAAGCAAAGCGGCGGACAGCGCCGAGATGAAAGACTACCGCCACGGTTTTGACGTGCTGGTCGGCCAGATCGACGGCGCGCTGAAGCTGGCGAACGAAGGCAAAGTGAAGGAAGCCCAGGCGGCAGCCGACCAGTTTGCGGCGACCCGCAACGCGTATCACAAAAAGTATCGTTGATAGTCTGGATGAGCGGGGCGCGTTAAGCATCCCCGCTCACACTCTCCTCCCTCCCCATAAGAAAACCTTATCCACGTCACATTTCTACGAGCCTGCTCGTAATCTTTTCCACTCCGCTTACCTGTTTAGTGCCGCGTAATAGCGTGATATTCATCACGTAAATCCAGCGATTAATCCAGATTCACCGCATTTATGTGGCACAGATCACTGCCGCGGCTCGCCTTTCCACTTCGAAGTGGAAAACAACTCGCTACAAACAACGCCCCCTCGACGTTAGTTTTATTCCAGAGCCATTAACGGGGTAAGACGAGTGATTAACGGAGCGGTAATGAACGACGTTGGGGAACAGGCGGTGCAAACAGAACAGCTCGCGAACACCATGCTTCAGCAGGTCTACGCCCTGCTGGCCCGGCACAACATCATCCCCAACGCGGTACAGGAGCAGATGCTGACCTCCCACGTTCGCGCAATGGCGCACCGGTCTGTGACCGGCGAGCCGCTGCCGGAGGTTGAAGCAGAGCTGTTCGACGAAATTTCACCAGATTCAATGCAACTTGCCCGTGAAGTGGTAGCGCAGTTTGGCAATCTTCCTGATGAAGAAGCCTGGCTGCTCTCCGTTCACTTCGAAGTCGCGAAAGACAACCTTTAAGGAGCAACACATGGAACAGATTACAGTCGTGATTGGCGATCGCCTGGGTAAAGGTCAGAAAGTGGCTGCGGGTGTGGAAAAAGCCGGCGGACGCGCGGTTGTCGTACCGGGCATGGCAGCGGATATGAAGCTCGGTGACGTGATGAAAGCAGAAAACGCCACCTTCGGGATCTCGTTCTGCGGCAGCGGCGGCGCGGGTGCCATCACCGCCCAGACCAAATACGGCTACAAGGCCAAATACGGCATGCGCTCCGTGGATGAGGGGGTGACCGCTATCAACGAAGGCTGCAACGTGCTGGGCTTTGGCTTTATGGATAAAGAAGAGCTGGGCGAGCGTCTGGTACAGGCGTGGCAGAAGAAATACGGCGCGTAAGCATGAAAGAACAGTTCACGACCACGGTGAGAGTGAAGGGGAAGGGCGATGCCAAAGCGCGCGCCTTTGCCGACGCCCTCAATCACGTACAGGCCGCGGTGATGAAAGCCTCACCGCATATCTTACTGCGTATTGAGCCACAGGATGTGCAGGTTGTTCAGGCGCAAGAAGCGGTGCGAAAAGAAGCGTTTTTGTTCTTCTTTCTGCGTCGGGAAAGACGCACCTACAGCGTGGAGCTGGATGTGACCGTCAACGTGACCGCCATCAATCTCGACCAGGTGGATTTCGTCACGCAACGCTGATTATTCATAAAAGGGCAGACTGATGTTCTTAATTATATTAATAAAATCGCTCATCATTGGCGGCCTGGTTGGCGTCGGTGTTGGAGCCGGGGCTGCACGCATGTTTCATGCGCCTACCACTCAGGGTATGGGCGCGTTTCGTACATTGGGGGAACTGAACTCCTGTGAAGGGGATCCGGCGTCCCACTTCTCCTTTGGGTTAGGTTTCTTCTTTAACGCCTGGGCCTCTTCCGTGGCCGCAGGTGCCTTCACACAGGACGTTGACCACCGCATCATCCCGAACTGGGGTGCTGCTGCACTGATGATCAAAAACCGTAACGTCGGTGAAACGCTGCATGACCCGCGCAAAATGGCGATTGCCTGCGGCATTATCGGCATGATTGTCGTGACCTTCCTTAACCTGACCGCCTCCTCCGTTCCGGCTGCGCTTCAGGTCACCGCCGTGAAGGTGCTGGTGCCTGCCGCGAACCTGCTGGTCAACACCGTGATGCCGGTGATCTTCTGGCTGGCAGCCATCGACGCGGGTAAAAAATCGGGCTTCTGGGCCACCATCTTTGGCGGCGCAGCGCAGCTGATCATGGGTAACGCCGTGCCGGGCCTGGTGCTGGGGATCCTGATCGGTAAAGGCGTGGAAGAGAGCGGCTGGAACCACGTCACCAAAGTGATGATGGCGGCGATCGTCCTGCTGTTCGTGCTGAGCGGCTTCTTCCGCGGCTTCGACATGAAGATGATCGAATCCTTCCATCTGACCGTGCCGAACTGGCTCGATATGATCCACAACTCGCTCAGCGGTAAATAACAGGAGCCTCTAAATGGAACAGAATAAAGGTTTTTGGTATGCCGACTGGTCGTTCCCGATCTTCGTTGGCCTGCTCTCCTCCGGCGTCTTCGCCGGGACGCACATGTACTACCTCTACGGCATCGGCGCGTTTAACGAAGTGGCCTTCGTGGCGATGCTGAAAGCGGGAATCGATACCGGCGTTTACGGCGCGGTGGCGGCGTTCGGCGCAAGCTTCCTGTTCGCCCGTATCATCGAAGGGTCGCTGGTCGGGATTCTCGACATCGGCGGGGCGATCCAGACCGGCGTGGGCCTCGGCGTACCGGCGCTGCTGCTGGGCGCGGGGATCATGTTCCCGGTGACCAACTTTATTGCCTCGCTGATTACCGGCCTGGTGATTGGTCTGGCGATTGGCTACGTCATCATCCTGGCGCGTAAGTTCACCATCAACCAGAGTAACTCCACCTACGGTGCAGACGTGATGATGGGCGCGGGTAACGCCTCCGGCCGCTTCCTCGGGCCGTTGATTATCCTCAGCGCCATGACCGCCTCCATTCCAATCGGCGTCGGTTCCCTGGTGGGCGCGCTGCTGTTCTACATCTGGCAGAAGCCGATTACCGGTGGCGCCATCCTCGGCGCAATGATTTTGGGCTGGCTGTTCCCGGTCGCCCTTTAATACCCGCGGGCGCTTCGGTGCCCGCTTTATCAGGAGATCCTCATGTTTGATTTACTCCTGCGCCGTGCGCGCCTCGCCGACGATACCCTGACCGATATCGCCATCCAGGACGGGAAGATTGCCGCGACAGGCGACATTGACGCTCCCGCCCGCAAAACGGTTGAGCTGAACGGCGACGTGTTCGTCAGCGCGGGCTGGATTGACTCCCACGTCCACTGCTACCCGAACTCCCCGATTTACCATGACGAGCCGGACAGCGTGGGCATTGCCACCGGCGTCACCACCGTGGTGGACGCGGGCAGTACCGGGGCCGACGACGTGGATGATTTTTACGCCATCACCCGCAAAGCATCCACCGAGGTGTTTGCCCTGCTGAACATCTCCCGCGTGGGGCTGATTGCCCAGAACGAGCTGGCCAATATGGCCAATATTGATGCTGATGCGGTGAAGCAGGCGGTGACGCGCTACCCGGATTTTATCGTCGGCCTGAAGGCGCGCATGAGCAGCAGCGTGGTCGGTGAAAACGGTATTACCCCGCTGGAGCGCGCTAAAGCCATTCAGAAAGAGAACGGCAACCTGCCGCTGATGGTGCACATCGGCAACAACCCGCCGAACCTCGATGAGATTGCCGAGCTGTTAAGCTCCGGCGACATCATTACCCACTGCTACAACGGCAAGCCCAACCGCATTCTGACGCCCTCCGGCGAGCTGCGCGCCTCCATTACGTCTGCGCTGAAGCGCGGCGTGCGTCTGGACGTCGGCCACGGCACGGCGAGCTTCAGCTTTGAGGTGGCGAAACGCGCCATCGCGATGGGCATTCTGCCGCACACCATCAGCTCGGATATCTACTGCCGCAACCGCATCAACGGCCCGGTCGGCTCGCTGGCCAGCGTGATGTCGAAATTCCTCGCCATCGGCATGTCATTGCCGCAGGTGATTGACTGCGTCACCGCCAACGCCGCAGACGGCCTGCGCCTGACGCGCAAAGGCCGCATTCAGCCTGGTCTCGACGCTGATCTGACGCTGTTCACCCTCAAACGCCAGCCGACGGTGCTGACGGATGCTGAAAACGACAGCCTGCAGGCTGAACACATTCTGGTGCCGCTTGCCGCGATCCGCGCGGGCAAGGGCTACATGACCGAACAAGGGAGCACGGAACATGCCTTCGATTTATGAGAAGTACAACTTAAAGCAGGTTATCAACACCTCTGGCCGCATGACGGCGCTGGGTGTCTCCACGCCGCGCCCGGAAGTGGTGCAGGCGGCGATGGACGGCATGAATCACTATTTCGAGATAAAGGATCTGGTCAATAAAACCGGCGAATACATCGCGAAGTTGCTGGAGGTGGAAGGCGCAACGGTGGTCTCCTGCGCGTCGGCGGGCATTGCCCAGTCCGTGGCGGCGGTACTGGTGAAAGACAGCGACTGGCTGCTGGAAAACCTGCACGTCACACCGATTGAGAACAACGAGATCGTCCTGCCGAAAGGCCACAACGTTAACTTTGGCGCGCCGGTAGGCACCATGGTAGCGCTGGGCGGCGGCAGGCTGGTGGAAGCGGGCTACGCCAACGAATGCTCTGCCGATCAGCTGGCGGCAGCGATCACCCCGCGTACAGCGGCTATCCTCTACATTAAATCGCACCACTGCGTACAGAAAAGCATGCTCAGCGTCGAGCAGGCGGCGGTGGTGGCGCGTAAACACGACCTGCCGCTGATCGTTGATGCCGCGGCGGAAGAAGATCTGCATACCTATTACCGCTCCGGCGCGGACCTGGTGATCTACAGCGGCGCGAAGGCGATTGAAGGCCCAACCAGCGGCCTGGTGATCGGCAAAACCCAGTACGTTGAGTGGGTGAAGCGCCAGACGGCGGGCATTGGCCGCGCGATGAAGGTGGGCAAAGAGGGGATCCTCGGCCTGACCTGCGCCATCGAACACTACCTGACGGCCACCAGGGAGAGCGGGGCCGAGATGGTGGCGAAGATGACGCCGTTTATTGACGCGCTCAACACCCTGAACGGCGTCACCGCCCGCGTGGTCTGGGACAGCGCGGGTCGCGATATCGCGCGCACCGAGATTAAGTTTGACGAAGCGACCACCGGCGTCGGCACCGGTGAACTGGTGAACGCACTCAAGCAGGGCGAATACGCCGTTTACTTCCGTGGCTACAAGGCCAACGAAGGGATTATCGAAGCGGATGTGCGCAGCGTGAATGCTGACCAGCTAAACATCGTGTACCGCCGCATTAGCGAAGTATTAGGACAGGAGAAAAAAGCATGAAACTGACCCCCAACTTTTACCGTGACCGCGTCTGCCTGAACGTGCTGGCAGGATCGAAAGCCAACGCCAGCGCCATTTACGAGGCGGCGGAAGGTCATGTGCTGGTGGGCGTGCTCTCCAAAAATTACCCCGACGTGGCGAGCGCCGTCGCGGATATGCGCGAGTACGCGGCACTGATTGATAACGCGCTCTCTGTGGGGCTGGGCGCAGGCGATCCGAACCAGTCGGCGATGGTGAGTGAAATCTCCCGCCAGGTACAGCCGCAGCACGTCAATCAGGTCTTTACCGGCGTGGCCGCCAGCCGCGCGCTGCTGGGGCAGAATGAGTCCGTGGTCAACGGTCTGGTCTCCCCGACCGGCACCGTCGGCATGGTGAAAATCTCCACCGGCCCGCTGAGCAGCAACGCGCCGGACGGCATTGTGCCGGTGGAAACCGCGATTGCCCTGCTGAAAGATTTCGGCGGCAGCTCAATCAAGTACTTCCCGATGGGCGGCCTCAAGTGCCGTGACGAGTATAAAGCGGTGGCGGAAGCCTGCGCCCGTCACGACTTCTGGCTGGAGCCGACCGGGGGAATCGATCTGGAGAACTTTGAGGAGATCCTGCAGATCGCCCTCGACGCGGGCGTGAGCAAAATCATCCCGCATATCTACAGCTCGATTATCGACAAAGCCAGCGGCGACACGCGTCCGGAAGATGTGCGTACGCTGCTGGCGATGACGAAGAAGCTGGTGAAGTAGAACCTGCCCTTCACCCAGCCCTCTCCCCAAAGGGGAGAGGGTGTAATCGTCCCCTCTCCCCTTTGGGGAGAGGGTTAGGGTGAGGGGAAACACACCGCACACACCCGAAGGAGCCACCATGCACACCCGTACCCTGCTTGTCGCTTCACTCTCAATGCTCGCCACCGCCGCTGTCGCCCAGACGCAATACGCCTGGGTGGGCACCTATAATCCCAACGGCGAAGGGCTGTACCGTTTTACCGTCGTCCCGCAAACCGGCGCGCTCGATAACAAAACGCTGGTGAGCCAACTCCCGAACGCTGCGCAGCTTACCGTCTCGCACGACGGCAAAACGCTCTACCTGGCAAGCGAGGTGGAGCAGGGCGTGGTGCAGGCGTTGCGAATAGGCGATAACGGCGCGCTGAGCGAGCTGAATCAGGTGGCCTCCGGCGGCGCGGGGCCGGTGTATCTTTCCCTGACGCCGAACGGCAAACATTTGCTGGTGGCGAACTACGTCAGCGGATCGATCGCGGTGCTGCCCGTTAACGCAGACGGCAGCCTGGGCGATGCTACGGACACCCATCAGGACAAAGGCGAACCGGGCGCGGCAAAGCCGGAAGCTGCCGTCGAGGGCAGTTTCGCCATCAGCGATCATAACGGCCCTCACGCGCACATGATCGCCGCCGATCCGAGCGGGAAATACGTTTTTTCCACCGATCTGGGGCTGGATCGCATCTATCAGTACCGTTTTGACGATCGAACCGGAAAGCTGACCCCGAACGATCCGCCGTTTATAAGCGCCTCCTCAAAAGGGGCCGGGCCGCGCCACTTCGTCTTTACGCCGAAGGGGGATGCCCTGTGGCTGATTAACGAAGAAGCCTCTACGCTCACCCATTATGCGCTGGACAGCAACGGCAGGCTGAAAGAGGGTAAAACGGTTTCAGCCTTGCCGGACGGTTATAAAGGCACCAGTTTTGCCGCCGGGCTGGCGCTAAGCGCCGACGGGAAACAGCTGTATGTCGCTAACCGTTTGCATAACAGCATCGGGCACTTTACCGTAACGGCGGAGGGCACGCTGACACATCAGGACGATGTCTGGACGCGGGGCGACTATCCGCGCACCCTGACGCTTGATAAGCAGGGGCGCTGGCTGTACGTCATGAACCAGCGCAGCGACAACATTACCCGTTTCCGCGTGGCGCCGGACGGCAAGCTGAGCGCCGAGTCAGACTATACCCCGGTCGGCAGCCCATCCCAGATGGTCATTTCACCCTGAGCAGTAAGAGGACAACGACGTGCGATTTCCGAACCAACGTTTAGCACAACTTTTCGATCTGTTGCAAAACGAGACGCTGCCGCAGGACGAGCTGGCGCAGCGGCTGTCGGTCTCCACGCGAACCGTCCGGGCGGATATCACCGCCCTGAACGCGCTGCTGGCCAGCCACGGCGCGCAGTTCATTTTGAGCCGGGGCAACGGCTATCAGCTCAAAATCAATGATGTGGTGCGCTATCAACAATTGCAGTCGTCCCACCCGCGCGCGCTGCGCATTCCGCGAACCGGACCGGAGCGCGTGCACTATCTGGTGGTGCGTTTTCTGACGTCAGCCTTTTCCCTTAAGCTGGAGGATCTGGCAGATGAGTGGTTCGTCAGCCGGGCCACGCTGCAAAGCGACATGGTGGAAGTACGCGAGTGGTTTCACCGTTACAACCTGACGCTGGAAACCCGCCCGCGCCACGGCATGAAGCTGTTTGGCAGCGAGATGGCGATCCGCGCCTGCCTGACCGACCTCCTGTGGGAGCTGGCGCAGCAGGATAGCCTGAACCCGCTGGTGACCGACGTGGCGCTCAACGCGGGCGTGGCGGAAAAGATGGTCCCTGTCCTGCACGACGCGCTGACGCGCCATCACATTCGCCTGACCGATGAAGGCGAGCTGTTCCTGCGCCTGTACTGCGCGGTGTCGGTGCGGCGCATCAGCGAGGGGTATCCGCTGCCGGAATTCCACGCTGAAGACGTGGAAGAGAACGTACGCGAGGCGGCGAAAGATATCGCCGTGGCTATCCAGGAGCTGGCGGGCAAAGCGCTTTCACCATCGGAAGAGAGCTGGCTGTGCGTGCACATTGCGGCGCGGCAGATCCAGGAGATCGCCCCCAGCGCCATTAATGCTGACGACGACGAAGCCCTGGTCAACTATATCCTGCGCTACATCAACACCCACTATAACTACAACCTGTTGAGCGACGAGCAACTGCATGCAGATCTGCTCACGCACATCAAAACCATGATTACCCGCGTGCGGTATCAAATCATGATCCCCAATCCGCTGCTGGATAACATCAAGCAGCACTACCCGATGGCGTGGGATATGACCCTCGCGGCGGTGTCGAGCTGGGGCAAATACACGCCGTATGTGATCAGCGAAAACGAAATCGGTTTTCTGGTGCTGCATATCGGTGTCGGTCTGGAGCGCCACTACAACATCGGCTACCAGCGTCAGCCGCGCGTGCTGCTGGTATGTGACGCCGGTAACGCGATGGTGCGCATGATCGAGGCGGTGCTTCAGCGCAAATACCCGCAGATTGAGGTGACGCGCACGCTCACCCTGCGCGAGTACGAACTTGCCGATGCCATCGGCGAAGACTTCGTGATCTCCACCGCTCGCGTGAGCGAAAAATCCAAACCGGTGGTGATAATCGCCCCGTTCCCGACCGATTATCAGTTAGAGCAGATCGGCAAGCTGGTGCTGGTGGACCGTACCCGCCCGTGGATGCTGGAGAAATACTTCGACGCGGCCCATTTCCGCATTCTCGACAAGCCTGTCGACCAGCAAACGCTGTTCCGCGAACTGTGTGGGCAGCTTGAAAGCGAAGGCTTTGTCGGCGCGGAATTTCTGGAATCGGTTATCGAGCGTGAAGCTATCGTCAGCACTATGCTCGGCGACGGCATCGCGCTGCCGCACTCCCTCGGCCTGCTGGCGCAAAAAACGGTGGTCTACACCGTGCTGGCGCCGCAGGGCATTCAGTGGGGAGATGAAACCGCCCATGTCATTTTTCTGCTCGCCATCAGCAAAAGCGAGTACGAAGAGGCAATGGCGATTTACGATATTTTTGTCACTTTCCTGCGTGAACGCGCGATGGCGCGCCTGTGCCAGTGCGAGGATTTTGCGGCGTTTAAGGCTGAGGCAATGGAGAGTGTAAGTCGGTTTTGACGTTCAGGCGGACAGCGGATATCCGCCTTCATTCAACGCAGATGATGCACAACCTGGTTGCTGCTGCCGCGCCAGATAAGCATAGGATCTTTTAGATCCTGCACGAACTTGCCGTCGACCAGGACGTTAATCAGATCCACCACTTCCTTCTGCTGCGCATTCAGTTCATCCAGCTTGTAACCCGTCCAGACCCAGATGTCTTTTCCCGCGCACTCGCGGCGGATGCGTTTTACCAGCTTCAGGATCGCCGGCACGTTTTGCGGATGGAGCGGGTCGCCGCCGGAGAGCGAGATCCCCTGACGTTTAATGCGCGTGTCGTTCAGGTCGTTGATGATGCGGTCTTCCATCTCAGCGGTAAACGGCATACCCGAGTTCAGGCGCCAGGTGCTTTTGTTATAGCAGCCGGGGCACTCGTGAACGCAGCCTGATACAAAGAGGGTACAGCGGGTGCCGGGGCCGTTGACGATGTCGACGGGGTAGTACTGGTGATAGTTCATCGCGAATAACCACGCCGGGTGGCGCTGCGCTTACCCGGCCTACAAAAGAGAGCGGTCCGTAGGCCCGGTAAGCGCAGCGCCACCGGGCATTAACATGGCAGTGGATTACCCGATCTGCCCATTTCCCAGATGTTTCACCCTGCGCTTCACCTCTTCCTGCTTACCGGCGTTAAACGGACGGGCGTCCGGGCTGCCGAGGTAGCCGCACACGCGGCGGGTCACGGAGACGCGGGCTGCATCGTGGTTACCGCATTTAGGGCAGGTGAAGCCTTTGCTGGTACACTCGAACTCACCGGTAAAGCCGCACTCGTAGCACTCGTCGATTGGCGTGTTGGTTCCGTAGTACGGAACGTGCTGATAGCTGTAATCCCACACGTCTTCCAGCGCCTTCAGGTTGTGCTGAATGTTCGGGTACTCGCCGTAGCAGATAAAACCGCCGTTCGCGATGGGCGGATAGGCCGCTTCGAAGTCGATCTTGTCGTACGGGTTCACCTTCTTCTCCACATCGAGGTGGAAGCTGTTGGTGTAGTAACCTTTGTCGGTCACCCCTTCCACGATGCCGAACTCGGCGGTATCCAGACGGCAGAAGCGATCGCAAAGGTTTTCGCTCGGCGTGCTGTACAGGCTGAAACCGTAGCCGGTTTCCTCTTTCCACTGGTCTACCGCATCGCGCAGGCGCTGCACAATCGCGATACCTTTCTCACGCAGGGCGTCGTTGTCATAGATGTGCTTGTCGCCAAATAGCGCGTTAATGGTTTCGTGAATGCCGATATAGCCGAGAGAGATCGACGCGCGACCGTTTTTGAAGATCTCCGACACATCATCATCCGCCTTCAGGCGCACGCCGCAGGCCCCTTCCATATAGAGAATTGGCGCGACGCGGGCTTTCACCCCTTCAAGGCGGGCGATGCGGGTCATCAGCGCCTTACGTGCCAGCTGTAAACGTTCATCCAGCAGCGCCCAGAAGGCCGCTTCATTACCTTTGGCTTCCAGCGCGATGCGCGGCAGGTTCAGGCTGATGACGCCCAGGTTGTTGCGCCCGTCGTGGATCTGCTCGCCGTTCTCATCTTCGTACACGCCGAGGAAGCTGCGACAGCCCATTGGCGTTTTAAACGAACCGGTGACTTTTACCACCTGGTCGTAGTTCAGAATGTCCGGGTACATACGCTTGCTCGCGCACTCCAGCGCCAGCTGTTTGATGTCGTAGTTCGGATCGCCAAACTTGTGGTTCAGGCCGTCGCGAATGGCGAACACCAGTTTCGGGAACACCGCCGTTTTACGGTTTTTACCGAGGCCGGAGATACGGTTACGCAGAATAGACTGCTGGATCAGGCGTGATTCCCAACTGGTTCCGAGGCCAAACCCGAAGGTCACAAACGGCGTCTGGCCGTTGGCGGTGTGCAGCGTGTTTACTTCATATTCCAGCGACTGGAACGCGTCGTAGCACTCTTTCTCGGTGCGGGAACGGGCATAACCGTCGGCGTCCGGGATCTGCCACTCTTCCGCCGTTTTACGGTGTTTGTTGAAGCTCTCGGTCACGAACGGGGCCAACACTTCATCGATGCGGTTAATGGTGGTGCCGCCATAGATGTGGCTCGCCACCTGGGCGATGATCTGCGCCGTGACCGCCGTCGCGGTGGAGATGGATTTCGGCGGCTCAATCTCGGCGTTACCCATTTTAAAACCCTGGGTCAGCATGCCTTTCAGGTCGATCAGCATGCAGTTAAACATCGGGAAGAACGGCGAGTAGTCGAGATCGTGGTAGTGGATTTCACCGCGCTCGTGCGCCGAGACTACATCGCGCGGCAGCAGGTGCTGGCGGGCATAGTGCTTGGCGACGATACCGGCCAGCAGGTCGCGCTGGGTCGGGATCACTTTGCTGTCTTTATTGGCATTTTCATTGAGCAGCGACGAGTTGGTTTGCTCTACCAGGCCGCGGATCTCCTGGTTCAGGCGACCGCGTTTCTCACGCTGGACGTCACGGTCGTGACGATACTCAATGTAGGCGCGCGCCAGCTGCTTGTACGGACCAGACATCAGCTGGTTTTCAACCGCGGTCTGGATCTCGTTGATATCCACCTGGCTGCGTTCGTGCATCTGGCTGCTAACGACTTCTGCGACGGTGGCGCAGTAATCTGCGTCATCGACTCCCGCTGCTTTAGCTGCACGCAGAATGGCTTCTTTGATGCGCTCTGATTTAAACGGCACTTTACAGCCATCACGTTTCATCACATGCGGTGTCATGATCACTCCATTTTAAAAACAGGTTATCCACAGAGGTGGAGAAGTATTCACCGGGCGTATTCCTCGCCGAGGCAAAGACTTCCCGCGTGCCCAGCTCGTGTTATCCACAATTCCGGCCAGCGTTCGCGCCGTCTTGTTGTTGGAATAGTAGACGATAAATACAAGATGTTGGGTCGGCGTGCATTTTAAGTGCTACATATAGTGATTTGCATCAAACATGTTTGCGATTTTTTTGATGCAGGACAAAGTAAAAAGACGAGAGTACAAACGGCGGGCGCTGAGGCAATTGTAAAGACATGAAGGAAAAATCTGATTAATTATTCAACAAAAACAGTAAAGTAAGCCGGACACGGCATCGTGCCCGGCGGAGGAATTACTGCTTTAACCACCACACGGCTTCAAACGGACGAAGCATTGAGGTTTGAGGGGCGGGGTAGTTGCTTATCACCACCTGCGACTCGCCGCTGATAGCGTCCGCTTGCCATTCCTGAGGCAAATGGCTCAGGTTCGCCACCACCATCAGCGTTTGCCCCTGCCACTGGCGGCGATAGCACCACAGGGAAGGGTGGTCAGGCAGGAGATCCTCATAATCCCCCCACGTCAGCACCGGCAGGGTTTTGCGCAGGCGAATCAGCGACTGATAGGTGTAGAACACCGAATCGGGGTCGTCCAGCGCCGCGCGGGCGTTCACGGTTTCGTAGTTGTCGCAGACACCAATCCACGGTTCGCCCCCGGTAAAGCCCGCATTGTGCGAGGCGTCCCACTGCATCGGCGTGCGGCCATTATCGCGTGACTTACTCGCCAGAATCGCCAGTAGTTCATCGGTATCGCGTCCGTTAGCCCGCTGTTCGGCGAACATGTTCAGACTTTCCACGTCGCGGTAGTCGGTGATACGGCTGAAATGCGGGTTGGTCATGCCCAGCTCTTCACCCTGATAAATATACGGCGTGCCCTGCATCCCGTGCAGCACCATACCGAGCATTTTCGCCGCCGCCACGCGGTGTTCCCCTTCGTCACCAAAGCGTGACACGATGCGCGGCTGGTCATGGTTACACCAGAACAGCGCGTTCCAGGCTTTGTTGTGCATCCCCTGCTGCCAGTGGCGGAAAAGGGTTTTCAGCGCCACAAAATCCGGCTTCGCAAGCGTCCACTTTTCGCCGCCGGGGTAATCCACCTTAAGATGATGGAAGTTAAAGGTCATCGACAGCTCGCGCCCGTCGAGCGACGCATACTGCTGACAGTTCTCCAGCGAGGTGGAGGACATCTCGCCCACTGTCATCAGGTTGCGCGGCGTAAAGACATCCCGGCTCATCTCCTGGAGATATTCGTGGATGCGCGGCCCGTCAGTGTAGAAACGTCGGCCATCCCCGATGGTGTCGTCCGGGAAATCCTGATCTTTTGAAATCAGGTTAATGACGTCCAGACGCAAGCCGTCCACGCCGCGATCGGCCCAGAACTCGCACACTTTTTTCAGCTCGGCGCGCACCGCCGGGTTTTCCCAGTTGAGATCCGCCTGCTCCGGCGCGAACAGATGCAGATAATACTGCTCGCTTTCGGCATGCCAGCGCCAGGCGTTGCCGCCAAACTTTGAGCGCCAGTTGTTGGGAAGCGCGTCCGGCGTACCGTCGCGCCAGATATAGAACTCACGGTACGGACTCGCTTTATCCAGCGACTCGCGGAACCAGGCGTGCTGCGTGGACGTGTGGTTAAAGACCATATCCAGCACGATGCGGATGCCACGTTCATGCGCCCGGGCAACCAGCTCGTCAAAGTCGTCCAGCGTGCCGTAGGTCGGGTCGATGGCAGTGTAGTTCGCCACGTCGTAACCGTTATCCACCTGCGGCGAGATATAAAACGGCGTCAGCCAGATGGCGTCAATGCCAAGGGTTTTCAGGTAGTCAAGGCGCTGCGTTACGCCGCGCAGATCGCCGGTGCCGCTGCCGGTGGTATCCTGAAAACTCTTTGGGTAAATCTGATAGATAACGCCGTTCTGCCACCAGTGAGGAAGGGTATTCATAGTACGTTCCTGCAAATGCGAAGGGGCGCAACTGCGCCCCGAAAAAGGGAATTAAACAATCTGCAACGTGCCCTGACGGAACTTACGCTGGTAAACCACGGTAGTCAGCGCCATTGGGATGATAATCGCCACCGCCATAGCCAGCGCAAATACCTGCCAGAATGAAGGCTGAATGGAGAGGATACCCGGCAGGCCGCCGACGCCAATCCCGTTTGCCATTACGCCGTTCAGGCCGCACAGCAAGCCCGCCAGACCGGAGCCGATCATCGCGCAGAGCATCGGGAAGCGATATTTCAGGTTGATACCGTACATCGCCGGTTCAGTGACGCCGAGGTAGGCGGAGATGGCCGCCGGAACGGAGATCTCACGCTCGTTGTGCTTACGGCTGACGATGATAATGCCGGTTACAGCGGAGGCCTGCGCAATGTTAGACAGGGCGATAATCGGCCAGACCGGCGTGCCGCCGAGGCTCTGGATCATCTGCATATCGATCGCCAGCGTGGTCTGGTGCACGCCGGTGATCACCAGCGGAGCGTACAGGAAGCCGAACAGTGCGGCGCCAATCGGTGCGAAGCTGCCGGTCATCAGGTGACGGACCGCGAAGGCCACGCCGTCGCCAATCATGCGGCCAAACGGACCGATAAAGGCATGCGCCAGGAACACCGCCAGGATCAGCGAGCAGACCGGGACCACCACCAGATAGAGATAGTCCGGCACGATGCGCTTCAGACGCGTCTCAATAAAGCCCAGCGCCAGACCCGCCAGCAATGCCGGGATAACCTGCGCCTGGTAGCCCACTTTGGCGATGGTAAACAGGCCGAAGTTCCACACCTCTGGCGTTTGCTGACCAAGTAAGTAAGCGTTCATTAACTGCGGAGAGACCAGCGTCACGCCGAGTACGATTCCGAGAATGGGCGTTCCGCCCATCTTGCGCACCGCTGACCAGCAGATCCCGACCGGCAGATAGAAGAAGATGGCTTCGCCAATCAGCCACAGGAAGTCATAGATGCTTTGCAGCGCCGGGTACATCTGCGCCAGGGTTTTGCCGTCGCTCATTGGCACATCGCCGATGACGTTACGGAAGCCCAGAATTAAGCCCCCGCTGATCAGCGCCGGCAGCAGTGGGAAGAAGATCTCCGCAAAATGGGAAATCAGCTGCTCATGCCATTTCATATTCTGGCGCGCTGCCTTCTTCGCCTGCTCTTTATCGGCGGAAGAGTGCCCGGTAGTCGCCAGCAGAGCCTGATAGTAATCGCCCACTTCGGTACCAATCACCACCTGGAACTGCCCGGCGTTGGTGAAGCAGCCTTTAACCATTTTCAACTCTTCAATGGCTTTCGGATTGGCTTTGGCCGGATCGTTCAGCACGAAGCGCAGGCGGGTAATGCAATGGCTGACGGTGGCGATGTTCTCGCGTCCGCCGACCAGGACGATCAGCTGATCGATATCGGCTTGTTTGACTTTACTCATCATGAAACCTCATGACAGATGGTGAAAGGGGTTATGACCTGTGCGCAAGCCTACTCCTTCAACGTGACGGCGAAAATGGGAACGTTCCCGAAATCGGGCGAAGATCACAATAATCCATTCAAAAAAAATTATGAGAGGCGGGCTGGAATAACGATCTGACGGGGCTCGGTACGCCCGGTAATTTGCTCGATCAGCTGCGCGGCAGCCTGCCGGCCAGACTCGGCATAACCCGGGTCAACGCTGATAATCTCCGGGTGTAAGAACTTCATCAGCGGCGTGCTTCCCACGCTCGCTAACTGCAGCTCCCCGATGCGTTGCTCCTGCAAATATTTGCTCGCACCCAATGCAAGGGTATCCGTGGCGCACACCAGGGCGGTGGTTTGTGCAGTCAGCACGCTGGCGACCTGCTCATATCCCTGTTTCATACCCAGTCCAGGCAGCGCGGCCACGGCGGGGAGATTGTTTTTTTTACAAAACGCCAGGTACGCTTCATGGCGACGCTTGCCGGTGGTGATGTCGGCATGCGGCACGCCGAGATAGCTGATATGCCGATGGCCCTGTTCATACAGGCGCTGCATCAGGATCACGATTGCCCCTTCGTCATCGTAACAGACAGAGGCAAACCCGCTGGCGTCGCGCGCCAGCAGCACCAGAGACGGCTGCCAGGGTTTAAGCATGTCCTCTTTAAGGCCGGTAAACCCGAACAGCACTACGCCATCAATGTTGCGGCGCTGAAGCATACCGAGATGCTCCTCCACCATTTGCGCCGAGAACTTGCTCTCCATCATGATCGGATCGTAGCCCTGCTCGTAGAACGCGGGCAGCATCGTCTGTACGGCGAGGTTTTCGGAGAGGGAATCCAGACGCGAGACAATAATGGCGACCACTTTATCGCTCTGCCCGCGCATGGCGCGCGCGGAGCGGGAAGGGGAAAAACCGTGCTGATTCATCACCGCCTCGACGCGCTCGCGTGTGCGCTCGCTGACACCGCTTTCGTTGTTAAGCACGCGTGAGACGGTCGATTTCCCCACGCCGCTTAAACGCGCGATGTCTTTAATCGTAAGGCGGTTCTGCATGCTGTATTCCCTGTAACAACGATAAAATAATCAGTTGAGCCTAATGCTATCCTGCGAATTCGCTATGGGCAAAGTCTGGTTTACGTGCGGTTTATTTACGAGGGGGTATCATACCGCCCGAATAGTCACAAAAGGTATGGTTAAATCCTTATACTGCGCGACGACATCCCATTTTTAACTTACCGGAGGCCACATGGATCCCGATCCCACACCTCTCCTGACCAGGAGAAAACCTTCTTTCCGGTAAGCCAGCCTTTTGCTGTCTCACCGGCGTGAGGCAGCAACGTTCATACGTTCCTGCTTGATAAATTAAGTGCCTGACAGGTACGGCTCTGCCACGCCTGCGGGAAAACTGCGTCCGCCTTTGCGGATGCGGGGGAATGACTATGCTGAAAAATATCACCCGGCAGCTGTTCGCGCAGCTGAGCCGCCACCTGCCACATCGCCTGATTGCGCGCGATCCGCTGCCAAATGCCAACACCCTGGCGGGCGCGGAAATCCCCGCTTCCCTGACCGAGCGCTGCCTGAACGTGGCGGCGATGGATGAAAACGAAGTCTGGCGCGCCTTTGGCGGCCACCCGGAAGGGCTGAACGCGCAAGAAGTGTCAAAAATCCGCGAGGAACATGGCGATAACCAGATCCCGGCGCAAAAACCCTCTCCATGGTGGGTCCACCTGTGGCTCTGCTACCGCAATCCGTTCAACCTGCTGCTGACGGTGCTCGGGATTATCTCTTACGCCACTGAAGATCTGTTTGCCGCAGGCGTAATTGCCCTGATGGTGGGGATCTCCACGCTGCTTAACTTTATTCAGGAAGCGCGCTCCACCAAAGCGGCGGATGCGCTGAAAGCGATGGTCAGCAATACTGCCACCGTGTCGCGCGTGATTAACGACCTCGGCGAAAACGCCTGGATTGAACTGCCCATTGACCAGCTGGTGCCGGGCGATCTGGTGAAGCTGGCGGCGGGGGACATGATCCCGGCGGATTTACGCATCATCCAGGCGCGGGATCTGTTCGTCGCGCAGGCGTCACTCACCGGTGAATCCCTGCCCGTAGAGAAGGTGGCGAGGACCCGCGATCCGCAGCAGATGAATCCGCTGGAATGCGACACCCTGTGCTTTATGGGCACCACGGTGGTCAGCGGCACGGCGCAGGCCATTGTCACCGCTACCGGCGGCAACACCTGGTTTGGACAGCTTGCCGGACGCGTCAGCGAGCAGGAGAGCGAGCCGAACGCATTCCAGAAAGGCATTGGCCGCGTCAGCATGCTGCTGATCCGCTTTATGATGGTCATGACGCCGATTGTCCTGCTGATCAACGGCTACACCAAAGGTGACTGGTGGGAAGCGGCGCTGTTCGCCCTCTCCGTGGCTGTCGGCTTAACGCCGGAAATGCTGCCGATGATTGTCACCTCCACGCTGGCGCGCGGGGCGGTCAAACTCTCTAAACAAAAGGTGATCGTCAAACACCTCGATGCCATCCAGAACTTTGGCGCGATGGATATTCTTTGCACCGATAAAACCGGCACCCTGACCCAGGACAAAATCGTGCTGGAGAACCACACCGATATCGCCGGGAAGACCAGCGAACGGGTGCTGTACAGCGCGTGGCTGAACAGTCACTACCAGACAGGGCTGAAAAACCTGCTCGACGTGGCGGTGCTGGAAGGTGTGGATGAAGAGTCTGCCCGCATGCTCTCCGGCCGCTGGCAGAAGGTGGACGAAATTCCGTTCGACTTTGAACGGCGACGCATGTCGGTGGTGGTCAGCGAGCAGCCGGACGTACATCAGCTGATCTGCAAAGGGGCATTGCAGGAGATCCTGAATGTTTCCACGCAGGTGCGTCATAACGGCGAGATCGTGCCGCTGGATGAGACCATGCTGCGCCGCATCAAACGCGTCACTGATAACCTGAACCGTCAGGGGCTGCGCGTGGTGGCGGTAGCAAGCAAGTTCCTGCCCGCGCGGGAAGGGGACTACCAGCGTATCGATGAATCCGATTTGATCCTCGAGGGTTACATCGCATTCCTCGATCCGCCGAAAGAGACCACCGCGCCGGCGCTGAAAGCACTGAAAGCGAGCGGGATCACCGTCAAAATCCTGACCGGCGACAGCGAGCTGGTGGCGGCCAAAGTGTGCCACGAAGTGGGCCTGGACGCGGGCGACGTCGTGGTGGGGAGCGACATTGAGCACCTGTCCGACGATGAGCTGGCCGAGCTTGCCCTGCGCACCACGCTGTTTGCCCGCCTGACGCCGATGCATAAAGAACGCATCGTCACTCTGCTGCGTCGTGAAGGGCACGTGGTGGGCTTTATGGGCGACGGCATCAACGATGCGCCAGCCCTGCGTGCGGCGGATATCGGTATCTCCGTGGACGGCGCGGTGGATATCGCCCGCGAGGCGGCAGATATCATTCTGCTGGAAAAGAGCCTGATGGTGCTGGAGGAGGGCGTCATCGAAGGGCGTCGCACCTTCGCCAATATGCTCAAATACATCAAAATGACCGCCAGCTCCAACTTCGGTAACGTCTTCAGCGTGCTGGTGGCGAGCGCCTTCCTGCCGTTCCTGCCGATGCTGCCGCTGCACCTGCTGATCCAGAACCTGATGTACGATGTCTCTCAGGTCGCCATCCCGTTTGATAACGTGGACGACGAGCAGATCCAGAAGCCGCAGCGCTGGAACCCCGCCGATCTGGGGCGCTTTATGCTGTTCTTTGGGCCGATCAGCTCCATCTTTGACATTCTGACCTTCTGCCTGATGTGGTTTGTGTTCCACGCCAACACCCCGGAACACCAGACGCTGTTCCAGTCCGGCTGGTTCGTGGTGGGGCTGCTGTCCCAGACCCTGATTGTGCATATGATCCGCACCCGCCGCATTCCGTTTATCCAGAGCCGTGCCGCATGGCCGCTGATCGTGATGACGGGCATTGTGATGGCGCTCGGGATCGCGCTGCCGTTCTCGCCGCTTGCAAGTTACCTGCAACTTCAGGCGCTGCCGCTGAGCTACTTCCCGTGGCTGGTGGCGATCCTCGCGGGTTACATGGTGCTGACGCAGATGGTCAAAGGGTTCTATAGCCGTCGGTATGGATGGCAGTAACGGCAAGCCCGGTGGCGCTGCGCTTACCGGGCCTACGATCCGAACGTAGGCCGGGTAAGGCGAAGCCGCCACCCGGCAGCTGGCTTTCCTCCCAAATTCAACAACCTGTGATCTCCGTCGGCGCATTCGCTTGACGACAATTTGAGCGCATGTTAACAGAATGTTTTGCCTTTATTTGGCCCGTCAGATAAGGAACATTCATGTTACGGTACAGCCTCTTAACCGCCGGGCTCATGCTCGGCGCCTCCGCCTTTGCCGCCCCGGCAGGCGACCTTCCCTTAATGCCCTGGCCTGCGAAGGTTGAACGCCCGACCACACAGGGTGCGCTGGTGCTTAACAATCAACTCTCCGTGAGCGTCAGCGGCGACGATCTGGGGGATGCGGTCAACCGCCTGCGCCAGCGCATCGCCCTGCAAATTGGCTGGACGCTACAGCCGCAGGCCGAAAAACCTGACAAGCCAACCATCCGTATTTCCATCGCTAAAAAAGTGAAGCCGCAGCCGCTGCCGGACAGCGATGAGAGCTATAAACTCACGGTGGACGCCAACGGCGTAAATATCTCCGCCAACACCCGCTTCGGCGCGCTGCGCGCCATGGAAACCTTGCTCCAGCTGATGCAGAACGGTGCCGAAAACACCTCGATTCCGTGGGTTACCATTGAAGATTCGCCGCGCTTCCCGTGGCGCGGGCTGCTGCTCGATTCAGCGCGCCATTTCATCCCGTTACCCGATATCAAACGCCAGATCGACGGCATGGCCGCGGCTAAGCTCAACGTCCTGCACTGGCATTTGACGGACGATCAGGGTTGGCGCTTTACCTCGAAGCGTTATCCAAAATTAACCCAGCTTGCCAGCGATGGGCTGTTCTACACCCCGGAGCAGATGCGCGAGATTGTGCGTTACGCTGCCGAGCGCGGCATACGCGTGGTGCCGGAAATTGATATGCCGGGCCACGCCTCGGCGATTGCCGTCGCCTACCCGGAGCTGATGAGCGCGCCGGGGCCGTACGCCATGGAGCGCCACTGGGGCGTGCTTAAGCCAGTGCTGGATCCCACCAAAGAGGCGACCTATACCTTTGCCGACGCGATGGTCAGCGAACTGGCGGCGATCTTCCCGGATCCGTATCTGCATATTGGCGGCGATGAGGTTGACGACAGCCAGTGGAAAGCGAACGCTGCGATCCAGAGATTCATGCGCGACAACAAACTGGCGGACAGCCATGCGTTGCAGGCGTATTTCAACCGCAAGCTGGAGACGATCCTTGAGAAGCACCACCGGCAGATGGTTGGCTGGGATGAGATCTACCATCCCGATCTGCCGAAAAGCATTCTGATCCAGTCCTGGCAGGGACAGGACGCGCTGGGGCAGGTGGCGCAGAACGGCTATAAGGGCATTCTCTCTACCGGTTTCTACCTCGATCAGCCGCAATCCACCGCCTACCACTACCGCAATGAAATTGTGCCGCAGGGGTTGAACGGCGTGGATGTGATAGCAGACACCGACAGCGTCCAGAGCTGGGCTTTCTCGATGCCGCGTCTGAAAGGCAAGCCGGTGGAAGGCAGCTTTACGCTGGTGAAAGGCGATGCTGGCTGGCGCGGATTCATTGATTTTGCCGGGAAATCGCGTCGGGCGGTGGATAACATTCAGTGGCGGGACGACAATCAGGTAACGTTTACCGTTGATACCTGGATGGGTGAAACGCGTCCGGTCGTTTCTGTTGAGAACGATAAGCTCAGCGGCTATTTCCTGGTGGGTAACGCCCGCTACCCGATTAGCGGCACGCGTCTGGACGAGGTGCCGAAAGGCGTTCCGCCGGTGGTGCCGGACCCGGCGAACGAGGCCAATCTGCTCGGCGGTGAAGCCGCGCTGTGGGCGGAAAACGTGATCGCGCCAGTGCTGGATATCCGTCTGTGGCCGCGCGCCTTTGCGGTGGCGGAGCGGCTTTGGTCGGCGAAGGACGTCAACGACATCGACAACATGTATACCCGGCTCCAGGCGATGGACAGCTGGTCCACGGTATCGGTTGGGCTACAGCAGCATACCCAGCAGCAGATACAATTCACGCGCCTCGCTAACAATGCGGATACCTTGCCGCTGCAAATCCTCGCCCAGGCGCTTGAACCGGCGCAGTATTACACCCGTCAGCATCTTAAGTTCCTGGCTGGAAACTATCATCAGTTTGAGCCGCTCAACCGGCTCGCTGACGCGCTAAACGCGGAAAGTGCGACCGTGCGTCAGATGAATAAATGGGCTGACCGTCTGGTGAGCGATGCGGAAGACACGGAGAGCGCCGACGCGCTGCGCCACGTCTTTAACCGCTGGCAGAACAACACCAGCGACGTGCTGGCCTTGAGCGAAAACAGCTATCAGTTGAAGGCCATCAAACCGGTAATTCAGGAGGTGGACAAGCTGGCCTCGATTGGCCTGCGGCTGACGGATCTGGTGGCACGTCAGGGAACGCTGGATGATAAAGAGATCGCGTCGATCCAGAGCGAACTGGATAACGCGGCGACAATCCAGGACGAAGTGGTGATTGCGGCGGTGTACCCGCTGGAAACGCTGCTCAGAGCGACGCGGAATCAGTAGTAAAGAACCCTCTCCCAAAGGGAGAGGGAATATATACACCCTATCCTTTGGGAGAGGGCTGGGGTGAGGGAATCAGAACACTCAGTTCTTCAACACCCACGCCTCTTTCCAGTGCGCGCCAACGCCAGGCTCAAACTGGTTTGCGGTTGGGCTGTACTGCACGCAGTAGCCGCTGTACGGGAAAGGCTTACATTCGTAGGTCTTACCGTCTTTTGGCTGTAGTACCACTGTGCCTGCTTTGTACGAGGCGATATTCTCCGGGAAGGTAAAGTCGTGGTGGCCGGTGCTGTCCGCAGCCGCATCGCTTTCAAGCATCAGGTTCAGCACGTCCTGGGCGAACATCGTGCCGTCTTTATTGGTCGCGTAGTATTTCAGCATATGGTGACCCGCCGTCACGTCAGTCAACGTCATGGTCACGTCCTGATTGACGTTGTTCATGTCCTGCTTCAGGTAACCTTTTTCCGCACCGTGGTGGTTCATCACGTGCGCTTCAAAATTAACGTCACCCTGCGTGTTGACGTGGAAGGTGACGGTCGCGTTGCCATGTTCGATTTTGCTGTATTGCAGATCGGAAACGGCGATGGTCTCGCTCACCTGCGCTTTTTGCTCTTCATAGGAGATGGCAACGGATTTCAGCGTGCTGCCGTCTTTCACGAATACGCTGTTGGCGCCGTGAACCGGGCTGATGTCACCGGCTTCATCTTTAACACCGACGCGGACATCGCTCTGAGCGGTGTTGATCTTCTGCGCCAGATCGTAAGACCACTGGTTAGCGTCGCCTTGTTCAGCAGAGCCGATGGTCATTTCGGTACGCATGGCGGTCACTTCACCGTTGGCGTCGAAGAAGCGTGCGATAACCTTATCGCCCACGTTCAGGTTATTACCGGCAATCTGGCCGCTCAGGGTTTTGCTCCATTCGGAAACGATCGCAGGCGTTTCGTCCGGGGTTACGTTGCCACCATTCCCGAAATCAACGTCAATGGCCTGATAAAAGCTATTTGAGGTGTCCGCAATTTCCCACACGCCGTAAATAACCTGGTACCCCGTACGCGCAGGAACATTGCAAGTCATAGATTTTGTTACGGCTGGTGCCTGACTATTTCCGTTGATCGTACAGAATGGAGTTAATTCAAATTGATCGCGAGTCAGCGGCTTATTTGGATCCCAGTTTTGTTTGGTGATGTAATAGCGCCAGTTAGTGGTTTTATGCGGTGCAGTATGATGCCAGACGAACTCATGCGGGCCTGCTGTTATCGGGTTTTTGGTCCAGGCATTCAGGCTTTGCTTATCCAGCTGAGAATACTGGGAAATACCTGCACTGGCGAGCTGGCCGTCCGGCGGCATAGCGCCGGTCGGGAAACCGGAAGTTTTTTCCACGCTCTGCGGTTCATACTGTACAGCGCCGCAATCAATATTTTGGCCAAGCTTACACATATAGGCGCGGCTGGCTGGAGATTCAATATAGCCGTGAGCAAATGCCGACGATGCAACGGTCACTGTCGCGAGGGCAAGTGCAATTTTTGAAAGTTTCATTACTCATCCATTATTAGAGAATATTATCGGGTGGAGAAGCTTAATAATGGACGGTGCGATTTGTCATTTTATATGGAGAGTAAAAATAGTCGAAATAAAAAGGACAGCTAAGCTGCCCTTTCTTAATTGAATTGAATTAGCGACGTACGGCAATCGCTTCAATTTCAATTTTCACGTCTTTTGGCAGACGCGCCACTTCCACGCAAGAGCGAGCCGGGAAGGTCGCGTTGTGCTCGGTGAAGAACGCTTCGTAAGTGGCGTTAACGGTCGCGAAATCATTCAGATCTTTCACGAACACGGTGGTTTTGACGATATCGCCCACTTTCAGACCGGCAGATTCCACGATCGCCTGCACGTTTTCCAGCGACTGACGCGCCTGCGCCGCTACGTCGGCGGGCACTTCACCGGTTTTTGGGTTCACCGGGATCTGACCAGAAGTGATGATCATGCTGCCCAGATCAACGCCCTGAACGTATGGGCCGATAGCCGCTGGTGCATTTTCCGTCGCGAGTACTTTGCTCATTTTTTCTCCAGAATTACAGCGTTAAGAATGTTCCCGGCCATTATAACAGCCGGGATTTCATTACCAACCTCAATTAGTTGGCCAGCACCACATAATGAGAAAACTCTTTTTCGCAGTATTTGCATTTGAGTGCGATGTCTTTGGCGCGTTTTTTCACTGCGAAACTGGAGGAAACCGGCTCAGCATGACTGATGCAGTTGCTGTTCGGGCAGACCAGCACGCTTTCGATGCGATCCGGCAGGCTTGGGCGGGATTTGCCCACCACGTCGTAATCGTCGATGCGGTTAACCGTGGCGTCCGGCGCGTACAGCGACAGCTGGTTAACCTGCTCGTCGGTCAGGAAGGTGTTCTCGATTTTGATCAGGTCTTTACGGCCCATTTCGCCCGACGGCAGGTTCAGGCCGATGGTGATGCGCTGGTCCGTTTCGGTCAGTTTGAACAGCGTCAGCAGTTTAAAGCCCACCTGCGCAGGGATGTGGTCAATCACGGTGCCACGCTTGATGGCTTCAACCTGGAGTTTGTTATCGTGTGTCATGGTCGTCTCCCCTTACAGAGCTAATTCGCGATTCAGAACCAGTGCCAGTAACGCCTGGCGAGCGAAGATGCCGTTTCCGGCCTGCTGGAAGTACCAGGCGTGCGGCGTTTTGTCCACGTCTGTGGTGATCTCATCGATGCGCGGCAGCGGGTGCAGCACCTTCATATTGTCACGCGCGCCTTCAAGGTCGCTGGCGCGCAGCACGAACTGCGCCTTCACGTTGGCGTACTCGGACGGATCCAGACGCTCTTTCTGCACGCGGGTCATGTAGAGAATATCCACGTTGCCCATCACCTCTTCGATACTGGCGTGCAGGCTCCACGCGATGCCTTTCTCGTCCAGCATGTCGAGAATGTACTGCGGCATCGCCAGCGCGTCCGGCGCGATAAAGAAGAAGCGGTTGCCGTTAAATTTCGCCAGCGCCTGGGTCAGGGAGTGGACGGTGCGGCCATATTTCAGGTCGCCGACCATGGCGATGTTCAGGTTCTCAAGCGTGCCCTGCGTCTCCTGAATGGTGAACAGATCCAGCAGGGTCTGCGTCGGATGCTGGTTAGCACCGTCACCGGCGTTCAGCACCGGAATGCCGCCGGAAAACTCGGTCGCCAGACGCGCCGCGCCCTCCTGCGGGTGGCGCATCACAATCGCGTCAACGTAGGTACTGATAACCGAAATGGTATCCGCCAGGGTTTCGCCTTTTTTGCCCAGCGACGTGTTGCTGCTGTCCGAGAAGCCCACCACGCTCGCGCCCAGACGGTGCATGGAGGTTTCGAAGGAGAGGCGGGTGCGGGTCGAGGCTTCGAAGAAGCAGCTCGCAATCACCTTGTGCTTCAACAGCTCCGGTTGCGGATTGGCCTTCAGTTTTGCCGCGGTTTCCAGAACCAGTTCCAGCTCTTCGCGGCTGAGGTCGTTTATGGAAATGATGTGTTTTTGATAAAGCGGATTCATGTTTATCTCCTGACGCCGGGCAAAAAAAAGCCCCTCAAATGAGGGGCTCTGGGAATAGGTTTAGCAACGGGAAGAAAAACGGCAGGCCAGCGTCTGATTTCAGACGCGGTAAGACGTTATGTCGTACACGCTTGACCATGCTTCCTCCCGGCAAATTGTCGGGCATTATACGCAGCTCGCTTTTGGGATCAAGCGATTTAATGCACGCTTTACTCAATGCAAACGGTTCTTTGTGAATATTAATGCGTTCTGAGTAAATAATTAATTTGCTTATGCACCAGCGCGGTGCGCTTCACTACGCGGGGCGCGACCCAGACAATACTGCTCCCGGCCACTACACCTAAAATTTCCGGTAACTGGTGATAATCCAGAATACGCGCCACCGCGCGGCCATATCCGGCGACGGTATGGATAAGGATAAATTCGCTGTTGTGCTCCACGCTCACCACCATTTCAGAGACCGTACGCGCCGCGTCGGGGGCCGGGCGCAGCTGGGGATTCAGCGAATAAATCTTTAGCCCTTTGGCATTGCGAATTTTTATGACACCAAGCAACTTGAGCAGACGTGAAACGGTGGACTGGCTGATGGTCTCAAAACCATGCTCCTGTAAGTCGCGGCGGATCTCTTCCTGGGAGAGATAGCTCTTTTCCGCGATCAGACGCTGGCAGACCGTTAGCTGTAGTTGCTCTTTGGGAGAGTACTCTTCGTAATCCATCATAGTTCCCATATCAGTTCCCGAAATAACCGGTGGCACCGCACCGATCCGTAGGCCGGATAAGCGCAGCGCCATCCGGCAAATCACAACAAAGCGCCCAGGCTTAACGCCACCATAATCACCACCGTTAAAATCCCCAGCAGCGGCGCGACCCATTTCAGATAACGCACGTAGGGCACGCGGGCGATAGCCAGCCCGCCCATCACGACGGCAGAGGTGGGAGTGATCAGGTTGACGATGCCGGACGCCGACTGGTAAGCCGTAACCACCAGGTCGCGGTTGACGTTAGCGAAATCGGCAAGGGGCGCCATGATCGGCATCGTCAGAACGGCCAGGCCGGACGAAGAAGGCACAAGAAACGACAGCACCACTTCCAGCCAGTACATCACGTTGATGAACGCCACCGTCGACAATCCGGTGACCATTCCCTCGGCGCTGTGCAAAATGGTGTGGGTAATCATGCCCTTATCCATGATCACTACGATACCGCGCGCGATGCCGATTATCAGCGCGACGCCCAGCAAATCTCGCGCGCCGTTGATAAAGGTTGAGGTCAGCTCCTCTTCGCTCATGCGGGCGATCAGCCCGACAATAATGGCACTGGCGAGGAACACCGCCGAAATCTCCGCCATCCACCAGCCCAGCACCGCCACGCCGTAGATCATCACCGCGAAGGCGAGGGCGAAGATCACCAGGATGAGTTTGCGCACCGGGGTAAATTCCAGCGACTGCTCGCCCTTGTTACCGAGAAAGTGGGCGAGATTTTCTTCCTGCTTATCCGCCACGATCGACAGCGACGGATCCTTGCGCACCTTGCGGGCGTAGCGCATTACCCACGCCACGCAGATGATCCAGCCGATCACCAGCAGCGCGATGCGTAGCATGATGCCGTTGGTGAAGGGGATCCCGGCGGCGTTGGCGGCGATCACCGTGGCGAACGGGTTGATGGTGGATCCGAGCGTGCCGATCCCCGCGCCGAGCAGCACGGTAGAGGCCGCAACCACCGGATCGAACCGCGCTGCCAGCATCACCGGCACCAGTAAGGTATAGAAGGGTAGCGACTCTTCGGCCATGCCGTAAATCGTGCCGCCGGCGGCAAACAGCGCCATCAGGATCGGGATCATCCACTCTTCGCGGCCGCGCAGTCGGGTGGTGACGCGCTCGATCCCGGCGTCTATCGCCCCGGTTTTAGTGACGATCCCGAGGAACCCCCCGATGATCAGAATAAACAGCGCCACGTCGATCGCCCCGGCCTGGCCGGACTCCGGATCGTACAGCCCGGCAATCGGCGCCATCAGCACGGAGACGAGCCCCTGCGGGTGCGCTGCCACGTGCGCGTAAGTGCCCGCAACCGGCACTTCTTTGCCGAGCGCCTCGTTCATCGCCATATGGTACTGCCCGGCCGGAACAATCCACGTCAGCACGGCAACCACGGCAATCAGAAAAAAGAGAATGGTATAAGCGGAGGGAAATTTGAACTTGCCCATGATGTTCTCCTGAACCCGGCGCACCCCGCGGCGCGCCGGGCGGTGATTAGTCGCCGAGTGTCGCCACCATGACCGCTTTAATGGTGTGCATGCGGTTCTCTGCTTCGTCGAAGACGATGGAGTTCGGGGATTCAAAGACCTCCTCCGTCACCTCCAGCCCCTTCAGGCCGTACGCCATCTCGATTTCGCGGCCCACTTTGGTATGTTCGTTGTGAAACGCCGGCAGGCAGTGCATGAACTTGACGTTCGGGTTACCGGTGGCCTTCATCACGTCCGCATTAATCTGATACGGCTTCATCAGGCTAACGCGCCCGGCCCACGCCTCCTTCGGCTCGCCCATGGAAACCCACACGTCGGTGTAGAGGAAATCGGTGCCCTGCACGCCTTCTTCCACATCGTCGGTGAGGGTGATGCGCGCGCCGGTCTCTTTGGCGATGGCGCGGCACTGCTCAACCAGCCCGGCCTCCGGCCAGAAGGATTTCGGCGCCACAAGGCGGATATCCATCCCCATTTTGGCCGCGCCGACCATCAGCGAATTACCCATGTTGTTGCGCGCGTCGCCGAGGTAAGCAAAGCTCAGCTCCGGCAGGGTTTTGCCCGGAGAGTGCTCCAGCATGGTCATCAGGTCGGCAAGGATTTGCGTCGGGTGGAACTCGTCGGTCAGGCCGTTCCACACCGGCACTCCCGCATATTCGCCCAGCTCCTCAACGATGGCCTGGCCGTAGCCGCGGTACTCGATGCCGTCATACATGCGGCCCAGCACGCGCGCGGTGTCCTTCATCGACTCTTTGTGGCCAATCTGCGAGCCGCTTGGGCCGAGGTAGGTGACCTGCGCGCCCTGGTCGAACGCGCCCACTTCGAAGGCGCAGCGGGTGCGGGTGGAGGTTTTTTCAAAGATCAGGGCGATGTTTTTCCCGACCAGGGTTTGCTTTTCGCGCCCGGCTTTTTTGGCCGCCTTCAGCTCGATGGCGAGATCGATCAGGTACTGGATCTCCGCCGGGGTGTAGTCCAGCAGTTTCAGGAAGTTGCGGTTTTTCAGGTTGATGGTCATGGGTAAATCCTTTTTAAAATTAATGTCTAAGACCTTACCCCTCATCCCAGCCCTCTCCCCAAAGGGGAGAGGGTGTAATCGTCCCCTCTCCCCTTTGGGGAGAGGGTTAGGGTGAGGGGAAATGGGTGCTCAGTTACGAATCAACGTGCCTTTCTCGCCCGCCAGGATCTCCGCGCCGTCGGCCAGCGCGCCGATCCCGGCAATGCCGTTGCAGGCTTCAACAAACTCGCGGCAGGCGGCCACTTTTGGCCCCATCGATCCGGCGTCGAACTGCATGCCTCTGAGCAGTTCCGGCGTGACCTGCGCCAGCGGGCGCTGGGTCGGCTTGCCCCAGTCGAGGTACACCGCGTCGGCATCGGTGAGGATCAGCAGGGCATCGGCCTCGATCTGCCGCGCCAGCAGAGCGGCGGAGAGGTCTTTGTCGATCACCGCCTCAATGCCGCGATAACCGTTGGCGTTTTCCACCACCGGCACGCCGCCGCCGCCGTTGCAGATGACCAGGTGGTCGCGCTGAATAAGCGCCGTAATGGCGTCGCTCTCCACGATGCGCTTCGGCTGCGGAGAGGGCACCACGCGGCGGAAATAGGCCCCGTCGACCTTGAACACCCAGCCTTTTTCCGCGGCCAGCGCTTTCGCCTGGGCTTCGCTGTAGACCGGGCCGATGTACTTGGTCGGGTTGCTGAACGCCGGGTCGGCGGCGTCCACTTCCACCTGCGTGAGCAGGACGCTCACCTCGCGCTGGGGCAGATTGTTTTTCAGCGCCTGCTGGAGCATGTAGCCGATCATTCCCTGGCTTTCTGCACCAAGAACGTCCAGCGGGTAGGGGGTGACTTTGTCGTAGGCGCTGTTTTGCAGCGCCAGCAGCCCGACCTGCGGGCCGTTGCCGTGCACCAGCACCACGCGCCATTGCTCCGTTAAGCCTGCGATGGTGCGGGCGGCCTGCTCGATGTTTTGGCGCTGGATGTCCGCTTCCAGCGGCTCGCCGCGCTTGAGCAGCGCGTTGCCGCCAAGGGCCACAACCAGAGTGGGTTTTCGTTCCATGATGGCTCCTTTAAATTCCGTCGCGTTCCAGTGGGCAGCTCATGCAGCGCGCGCCGCCGCGACCGCGCCCCAGCTCGTCGCCCGGGATCGGCAGCACGGTGATGCCCGCCTTGTCGTATTTCTCGTTGGTCCAGACGTTGCGCTCGTAGCCGATCACCACGCCCGGACGGATGGTCAGGACGTTGTTGGCGTCGTTCCACTGCTCGCGTTCGGCTTCAAAGGCATCGCCGCCGGTGGTGATCAGGCGCACCTGGTTAATGCCGAGGGCTTTCTCGATGGCGTGCAGCAGGTCGGTTTCCTGGGTACGCAGCAGGCCGCCGCGTCCGTCCGGGGTGAGCGTCCAGCACTGGGCGTCCTTGCGCACCACTTCCGGGTAAACGGAGAAGGTGTCCACGTCGATGTGGGTCATCACGGTGTCGAGGTGCATGCAGGAGCGATGTTTCGGCAGCTCAACGGCGATCACGCGCTCGGCCTGACGATGTTTAAACAAGCTGTTGGCGAGGAACTCCACGCCCTGCGGCGTCGTGCGCTCTGACATGCCGATCAATACCGCCCCGCGGCCAATCACTAATACGTCGCCGCCTTCCAGGGTGGCGTGGTCGTAATTAATATTCTCGTCGCCGAAATACTTAATAAACTCGCCATCGGCAAATGCGGGGTGCCAGCGATATATTGCGCGCAGATTATTGGTTTCGCGCTGGCGGGCGGGTTTCGCCATCGGATTAATGGACACGCCGTTATAAATCCAGCAGGAGGTATCGCGGGTAAATAAGTGGTTCGGCAGCGGTTTCATAATAAAATCATTCGCCGTGTGGGTATCGACCACCATATTTTTAATAGCCGCCGGAATTTCACCGTAGGTTAATCCGCCGCTTAATCGGCGCGCCAGTTCGCGGTGCGGCATATCCGCCAGCCAGCCGCGGACGTCTCCGGCAAAGGCTGGGCCGAGGCGGTAGTCGGAGATTTGTGTTTCAAGAAGCCAGGCTTTTGCTTCGGCAATATCAAGCGTTTGCGTAAGAAGGTCGGTTAATAGCAGGACTTCCACACCCTGCTCGCGCAGCGTGTTTGCGAAGATATCATGCTCCTCTCCCGCCCGCTCAACCGAGAGCACGTCATCAAATAACAGCTCCTGACAATTCGATGGCGTTAAACGTTTAAGACTTAAATTAGGACGGTGTAGCATAACGCTACGCAATTGACCAATTTCAGAACCGACGTAATGCTTTTCCATAATTATTCCTTTAACTTTTTTTCAGAATAAAAAGGGCATGCGCCATGTGATGTGTTTAATTTCATGGCGGCTAAGCTCAATTGATTTCGTGATTCATAGTAGGCGCTTAAATAATGGTTATTGTGACGCTGCTCACGCGAAAACCGATATCGAGCAGTTTATTTTCAATTGCATGATTCGTATCAGATAATGATTAATTTCATATTATTACGGGATGAATAGCTAAGCAGGAACGGGTGGCAATATTTGAGGTTGTTATTGTTTTGTAGAATTACATGCTTTGAAATATTTAGTTATGCTGTTGATTTTAATGAATAAAATTTTTCCTCGAGAATAGCTATGCAATAATGACAGTTAACTATTTTTCACTTAAGAGAAATCGATAAATAATTATGGATTTTTGAAGGAAATAACCGAAGTGATAAAGTGTGATGCAACAACAGGTTTTGTGAGTTACGTTTTAAATTCAGCGAGTTAGATAAGTTGCGTAAAGCTTAGGAAATGAGGTTATGCATAACGACTGCATAAATGCCTTTATGTAATTAACAGTGAATTAACACATTTTCCAATAAACATGCGCTGGCGCAAATCTTGTCTAAAAAGGGCTGGTATGGGAGAGGCGATTCTCGTATAAAAGATTAAAATGAAACAATGTTTTAATTTGAGGGTTGTATCATGATTATTGGCAATATTCATCATCTCCAGTCCTGGCTACCAGAAGAGCTGCGCCAGGCCATTGAGCACGTCAAGGCCCACGTCACCGACGCGACGCCGACCGGCAAGCACGACATCAGCGGCAACAGCCTGTTTTATCTGGTATCGGAGGACATGACCCAGCCGTTCGCTGAGCGTCGCGCTGAATACCATGCACGCTACCTGGATATTCAGATTGTGCTGAAGGGGCAGGAAGGGATGACCTTCAGCACCCTGCCTCACGGCACGCCGGACACCGACTGGCTGGCGGACAAAGACATCGCGTTCCTGCCGGAAGGCGAGCAGGAGAAAACCGTGGTGCTGAGCGAAGGAGATTTCGTGGTGTTTTACCCGGGCGAAGTGCATAAGCCGCTGTGCGCGGTGGGGGCGCCGGCGCAGGTGCGTAAGGTTGTGGTGAAGATGCTGGTAGAGTAACCCCTCACCCCGGCCCTCTCCCAAGGGGAGAGGGTGTAAAAGTTCCCTCTCCCCTTGGGAGAGGGTTAGGGTGAGGGAACCAGACCGCACCCACGCATTATGTGATCCAGCTTAAACTTCCCGCACTCCCTCCTCATCTCCCATTTACCTGTGCTTTTTCTCCGTCATAGTATGATCGTTAAATTAATGAACGCTGTTCTATAATGTAGAACAAAATGATTCAGCAAGGAGATCATATGCCGCAGTCCGCGTTGTTCACGGGTATCATTCCCCCTGTCTCCACCATCTTTACCGCCGATGCCCAGCTTGATAAGCCGGGCACCGTCGCGCTGATCGACGATCTGATCGCGGCAGGCGTCGACGGCCTGTTCTTCCTGGGCAGCGGCGGTGAGTTCTCCCAGCTCAGCGCCGAAGAGCGTAAATCCATTGCCCGGTTTGCGATCGATCATGTCGATCGTCGTGTGCCGGTCCTGATCGGCACCGGCGGCACCAACGCCCGGGAAACCATTGAACTGAGCCAGCACGCCCAGCAGGCGGGCGCGGACGGCATCGTGGTGATCAACCCCTACTACTGGAAAGTGTCGGAAGCGAACCTGATCCGCTACTTCGAGCAGGTGGCGGACAGCGTCACGCTGCCGGTGATGCTCTATAACTTCCCGGCGCTGACCGGGCAGGATCTGACCCCGGCGCTGGTGAAAACCCTCGCCGACTCGCGCAGTAACATCGTCGGCATCAAAGACACCATCGACTCCGTCGCCCACCTGCGCAGCATGATCCACACCGTTAAAGCGGCCCATCCCCACTTCACCGTGCTCTGCGGCTACGACGATCATCTGTTTAATACCCTGCTGCTCGGCGGTGACGGGGCGATCTCGGCCAGCGGTAACTTTGCTCCGCAGGTGTCGGTAAATCTTCTGAAAGCCTGGCGGGATAAAGACGTGGCGAAAGCGGCTGAGTATCATCAGACCCTGCTGCAAATCCCGCAGATGTATCAGCTGGATACGCCGTTTGTGAACGTCATTAAAGAGGCGATCGTGCTCTGCGGTCGTCCAATTTCTACGCACGTCCTGCCACCAGCCTCGCCGCTGGACGAGCCGCGTAAGGCGCAGCTGAAAACCCTGCTACAACAGCTCAAGCTCTGCTGAGCCGGACGATAACGATGACCATTGAGAAAATTTTCACCCCACAGGACGACGCGTTTTATGCGGTGATCACCCACGCGGCGGGGCCGCAGGGCGCGCTGCCGCTGACTCCGCAGATGCTGATGGAATCCCCCAGCGGCAACCTGTTCGGCATGACGCAGAACGCCGGGATGGGCTGGGACGCCAACAAGCTGACCGGCAAAGAGGTGCTGATTATCGGTACTCAGGGCGGCATCCGCGCCGGAGACGGACGCCCGGTTGCGCTGGGCTACCACACCGGACACTGGGAAATCGGCATGCAGATGCAGGCGGCGGCGAAGGAGATCACACGCAACGGGGGGATCCCGTTCGCGGCCTTCGTCAGCGATCCGTGTGACGGGCGCTCGCAGGGCACGCACGGCATGTTCGACTCCCTGCCGTATCGTAACGACGCGGCGATCGTGTTTCGTCGTCTTATCCGCTCTCTTCCGACGCGGCGGGCGGTGATCGGCGTGGCAACCTGCGATAAAGGGCTGCCCGCCACCATGATTGCGCTGGCCGCGATGCACGACCTGCCGACCATTCTGGTGCTAGGCGGAGCGACGCTGCCGCCGACAGTGGGGGAAGATGCGGGCAAGGTGCAGACCATCGGCGCGCGCTTCGCCAACCATGAACTCTCCTTGCAGGAGGCCGCCGAGCTGGGCTGCCGCGCCTGCGCGTCGCCGGGCGGCGGGTGTCAGTTCCTCGGCACGGCGGGCACCTCGCAGGTGGTCGCGGAAGCGCTGGGTCTGGCGTTGCCGCACTCCGCGCTGGCGCCGTCCGGACAGGCGGTGTGGCTGGAGATCGCCCGCCAGTCGGCGCGGGCGGTGAGCGAGCTGGATAACCGCGGCATCACCACGCGCGATATCCTCACCGACAAAGCCATCGAAAACGCGATGGTGATCCACGCGGCGTTCGGCGGCTCCACCAATTTACTGCTGCACATTCCGGCCATCGCCCACGCGGCGGGCTGCACTATTCCGGACGTTGAGCACTGGACACGCGTTAACCGCAGGGTGCCTCGCCTGGTAAGCGTGCTGCCCAACGGCCCGGACTATCATCCGACCGTGCGCGCGTTCCTCGCGGGCGGCGTGCCGGAGGTGATGCTCCACCTGCGCGATCTCGGCCTGCTGCATCTTGATGCCATGACCGTGACCGGCCAGACGGTCGGCGAGAACCTCGACTGGTGGCAGGCGTCCGAGCGCCGGGCGCGCTTCCGCCAGTGCCTGCGCGAGCAGGACGGCGTGGATCCGGATGACGTGATCCTGCCGCCGGAGAAGGCAAAAGCCAAAGGGCTGACCTCGACGGTCTGCTTCCCGACGGGCAACATCGCGCCGGAAGGGTCGGTGATCAAGGCCACGGCGATCGACCCGTCGGTGGTGGGCGAAGATGGCGTGTACCGCCACACCGGCCGGGTGCGGGTGTTTGTCTCGGAAGCGCAGGCGATCAGGGCCATCAAGCGGGAAGAGATTAAGCAGGGTGATATCATGGTGGTGATCGGCGGTGGACCGTCCGGCACCGGCATGGAGGAGACCTACCAGCTCACCTCCGCGCTCAAACACATCTCGTGGGGCAAAACGGTATCGTTAATCACCGATGCGCGCTTCTCGGGCGTGTCGACGGGCGCCTGTTTGGGCCACGTGTCGCCGGAGGCGCTGGCGGGCGGGCCGATAGGCAAGCTGCGCGATAACGACATCATTGAGATTGCGGTCGACCGCCTGACATTAACAGGCAGCGTAAACTTTATCGGTACCGCGGACAACCCGCTGACGCCGGAAGTGGGCGCGCGCGAGCTGGCACGGCGGCAGGTGCATCCGGACCTGCACGCTCACGACTTTTTGCCGGACGATACCCGGCTGTGGGCGGCATTACAGTCCGTGAGCGGCGGCACCTGGAAAGGCTGTATTTATGACACCGATAAAATCATTGAGGTAATTAACGCCGGTAAAAAAGCGCTCGGTATTTAATTATTTTGTGAGAGAAAATCGTCTGCGGAAAATAGTCCGCGGGCGGTTTTTGCGTGTCTGCAATTTACTAATTTAAACAATAAGTTGCGATATATCGTTGACGTCACAAAAGCGAAATAACGTAATACAGAAATAAGATATGAGCATTGCTGGTTAATTGAACAGCTCATTACACTCCATTAACACGATGTTGTAATTCAGCACACTACATAAGGGTGTAATTCTGATGACGCAATTAACCATGAAAGACAAAATTGGCTACGGGCTGGGTGACACCGCCTGCGGCTTCGTCTGGCAGGCCACGATGTTCCTGCTGGCCTATTTCTACACCGACGTGTTTGGCCTCTCCGCGGGCATTATGGGGACGCTGTTTTTAGTCTCCCGCGTGCTCGACGCCGTGACCGACCCGCTGATGGGGCTGCTGGTAGACCGCACCCGCACGCGGCATGGCCAGTTTCGCCCGTTCCTGCTGTGGGGCGCCATCCCGTTCGGCATCGTCTGCATGCTGACCTTCTACACGCCGGACTTCTCCGCGCAGGGCAAAATCATCTACGCCTGCGTGACCTATATTCTGCTGACTCTGGTCTACACCTTCGTTAACGTGCCGTACTGCGCCATGCCGGGCGTCATTACTGCCGACCCGAAAGAGCGTCACGCCCTGCAGTCCTGGCGTTTCTTCCTCGCCGCCGCGGGGTCGCTCGCAATCAGTGGCATCGCGCTGCCGCTGGTCAGCATCATTGGCAAAGGCAACGAGCAGGTGGGTTATTTCGGCGCCATGTGCGTGCTGGGGCTGAGCGGCGTGGTGCTGCTCTACGTCTGCTTCTTTACCACCAAAGAGCGCTACACCTTTGAGGTGCAGCCGGGTTCGTCGGTGGCGAAAGACCTTAAGCTGCTGCTGGGCAACAGCCAGTGGCGCATCATGTGTGCCTTCAAGATGATGGCGACCTGCTCCAACGTGGTGCGCGGCGGGGCGACGCTCTACTTCGTGAAATACGTGATGGATCACCCGGAGATGGCGACCCAGTTTTTACTCTACGGCAGCCTCGCCACCATGTTCGGCTCGCTCTGCTCCTCCCGCCTGCTGGGCCGCTTCGACCGCGTTACCGCCTTCAAGTGGATCATCGTCGCTTACTCGCTGATTAGCCTGCTGATTTTCGTCACCCCGGCGGAGCACATCGCGCTGATTTTTGCCCTCAACATTCTGTTCCTGTTCGTCTTTAACACCACCACGCCGCTGCAGTGGCTGATGGCCTCTGACGTGGTGGATTACGAGGAGAGCCGTAGCGGTCGCCGTCTCGACGGGCTGGTGTTCTCCACCTACCTGTTCAGCCTGAAGATTGGCCTGGCAATTGGCGGGGCGGTGGTGGGCTGGATCCTGGCGTACGTCAACTACTCCGCCAGCAGCAGCGTGCAGCCGGTCGAGGTGCTGACCACCATCAAAATTCTGTTCTGCGTGGTGCCGGTGGTGCTCTACGCGGGCATGTTCATCATGCTTTCGTTCTACAAGCTCACCGACGCCCGCGTGGAGGCCATCAGCCAGCAGCTGATCAAGCACCGCGCGTCGCAGGGCGAGGCCGTTCCCGACGCTGCGACAGCCGCATCCCATTAACCGGAGGCAACATGGAAATTACTAACCCGATACTCACCGGCTTCAACCCGGACCCGTCCCTGTGCCGTCAGGGCGAGGACTACTACATCGCCACCTCGACCTTCGAGTGGTTCCCGGGCGTGCGCATCTACCACTCCCGCGATCTGAAAAACTGGTCGCTGGTCAGCACCCCGCTGGACCGCGTGTCGATGCTGGACATGAAGGGCAACCCGGACTCCGGCGGCATCTGGGCACCGTGCCTGAGCTACGCCGACGGGAGGTTCTGGCTGCTCTACACCGACGTGAAGATTGTCGACTCGCCGTGGAAAAACGGCCGCAATTTTCTCGTCACCGCGCCGTCCATCGAGGGGCCGTGGAGCGAGCCGATCCCGATGGGCAACGGCGGGTTCGATCCCTCCCTGTTCCACGACGACGATGGCCGCAAATACTACCTCTACCGCCCGTGGGGGCCGCGCCACCACAGCAACCCGCACAACACCATCGTGATGCAGGAGTTTGATTCGCAGACTGGCACGCTCTCGCCCGAGCGCAAAACGCTGTTTACCGGCACGCCGCTCTGCTACACCGAAGGCGCGCACCTGTACCGCCACGCGGGATGGTACTACCTGATGGTTGCCGAGGGCGGCACCAGCTACGAGCACGCCGTCGTGGTGCTGCGCGCAAAAACCATCGACGGGCCGTACGAGCTGCACCCGGACGTGACGATGATGACCAGCTGGCACCTGCCGGAGAACCCGCTGCAAAAGAGCGGCCACGGCTCGCTGCTGCAAACCCACACCGGGGAGTGGTACATGGCCTACCTTACCAGCCGCCCGCTGCGCCTGCCCGGCGTGCCGCTGCTGGCCTCCGGCGGGCGCGGATACTGCCCGCTGGGGCGCGAGACCGGCATCGCCCGCATTGAATGGCGCGACGGCTGGCCTTACGTGGAAGGCGGCAGGCACGCGCAGCTGACCGTGAAAGGCCCGCAGATGGCGCAGCAGCCTGCAGCCGTTCCGGGCATCTGGCGGGACGATTTCGACGCCAGTTCGCTTGACCCGGAACTGCAGACCCTGCGCATTCCGTTCGACGATACCCTCGGCTCGCTTACCACCCGCCCGGGCTACTTACGGCTCTACGGCAACGACTCGCTCAACTCGACATTCACCCAGTCGACCGTGGCGCGCCGCTGGCAGCATTTCACCTTCCGGGCCGAGACGCGGATGCAGTTCTCGCCGGTCCACTTCCAGCAGAGCGCGGGGCTGACCTGCTACTACAACAGCAAAAACTGGAGCTACTGCTTTGTGGATTACGAGGAGGGGCAGGGCAGAACGATTAAGGTGATCCAGCTTGACCACAACGTGCCGTCATGGCCGCTGCACGAGCAGCCGATTCCGGTGCCGGAACAGGCCGAGAGCGTCTGGCTGCGGGTGGACGTGGATAAACTGGTCTACCGCTACAGCTACTCGTTCGACGACGAGACGTGGCACACCGTTCCGGTGACGTATGAGGCGTGGAAGCTGTCGGACGACTATATCGGCGGGCGCGGCTTCTTTACCGGTGCGTTTGTGGGACTGCACTGCGAGGACATCAGCGGCGACGGCTGCCACGCGGACTTCGACTACTTCACCTACGAGCCGGCATAGCCCAGTGCGCGTGAGAGCTCGAGCCCGGCCTGCTGAAGCTCCTCGCGGAAATTAGCCAGCTCGGCGTCGTCCACGCGCGAGGTCAGGGTCGACAGGCTCAGGGCGGCAATCACGCGGGATTCGTGGTTCCACACCGGCACCGCCACGCAGCGCACGCCCTGCTCGTTCTCTTCGCTGTCCAGGGCATAGCCTTGTTCGCGGGTCTGCGCCAGAGCGGCCATTAATGCTTCGCGAGAGGCGAGGGTAGCGGGCGTAAAGGTGGTGTACTGATAGCCCTCCAGCAGGGCGTTCAGCTCGGCCTCGCCCAGCCAGGCAATCAACACTTTGCCGATGGCGGTGGCGTGAACCGGCAGGCGGCGGCCGATGCGCGAATAGGCTATGGCGGCCAGCTTGCCTTCAATCTTCTCGATATAGACCCCTTCACGACCGTCCAGGATCCCCAGATGGGTGGTCTGCCCGGTCCGCTGGGACAGCTCCGTCAGCCAGCCTTTCGCCTTCTGGCGAATATCGATGGAGCCCACGACGAAATGACCGCGCTCAACCAGCTTCATGCCGAGGCGATATTTGCCGTTCTCCGGGTTCTGATCGATATAGCCGTGAAGCTGGAGGGTTTTCAGCAGCGAGTGGAGGGTACTCTTGCTCAGCCCCATCAGTTTGCTGATGTCGGTGATCTTAAGCTCGGTGGCCTGCTCGTTGAACAGGTCGAGGATCTGCAACGCACGTTCAACAGACTGAATAATCGGCATAATGCTGGCATGTCCACGCTGGAATGAAGGCGAAAACGTACCTTTTTCGGGGTGAAAAATCAATGAAATGGCGCCGGTTTGCTCCCTCTCCCCGTGGGAGAGGGCCGGGGTGAGGGCATAAGGCCGCATCGTTGCCTGATTCGCCCGGCGGCGCTACGCTTGCACGGGCCTACGGGTTGTGTTTTCTCCCTCTCCCTGTGGGAGAGGGACGGGGTGAGGGCATCAGGCCGCATCGTCGCCTGATTCGCCCGGCGGCGCTGCGCTTGCACGGGCCTACGGGCTGGGTGTTCTCCCTCTCCCCGTGGGAGAGGGCCGGGGTGAGGGCACCAGGCCGCATCGTCGCCTGATTCGCCCGGCGGCGCTGCGCTTGCACGGGCCTACGGGCTGGGTGTTCTCCCTCTCCCCGTGGGAGAGGGCCGGGGTGAGGGCACCAGACCGCAGAGGAGTCAATCACTTCCCAAGCGTCGCCACCATCACCGCCTTAATCGTATGCATCCGGTTTTCCGCCTGGTCGAAGACGATACTCGCCGCCGACTCAAACACCTCGTCCGTCACCTCCATCCCGTCGTGCAGGTCGAACTCCTTCGCCATCTGCTTGCCGAGCGTAGTCTGGTCGTCATGGAACGCCGGCAGACAGTGCAGGAACTTCACGTTCGGGTTGCCGGTCAGCGCCATCATCTGCGCGTTCACCTGATACCCGCGCAACAGCGCGATCCGCTCCGCCCACTTCTCCTTGGCTTCGCCCATCGACACCCACACGTCGGTATAGATAAAGTCCGCGCCCTTCACGCCCGCCGCCACGTCTTCCGTCAGGGTGATTTTCCCGCCGTGCTTTTCCGCCAGCGCGCTGCACTCTGCCACCAGGCTCTCTTCCGGCCAGCAGGCCTTCGGGGCCACCAGGCGCAGATCCAGCCCCGTCAGCGCCGCCGCTTCCAGCATCGAGTTGCCCATGTTGTTGCGCGCGTCGCCCGCGTAGACCAGCGTCATCTCGTTAAACGCCTTGCCCGGCAGGTGCTCCTGCATGGTCAGCAGATCCGCCAGCAGCTGCGTCGGGTGGAACTCGTTGGTCAGCCCGTTCCACACCGGCACGCCCGCATACTGCGCCAGCGTTTCGACGACTTCCTGGCCGTGACCGCGATACTGAATGCCATCGTACATCCGCCCGAGCACGCGTGCGGTATCCTTAATTGACTCTTTATGCCCAATCTGGCTGCCGCTCGGCCCTAACCAGGTAACGCGCGCGCCCTGATCAAATGCGGCAACTTCGAAAGAGCAACGTGTACGGGTTGAGTCTTTTTCGAAGATGAGTGCGATGTTTTTTCCAGTAAGCTTTTGTAATTCCTTGCCATTTTTTTTATCGGCTTTGAGCTGTGCGGCAAGAGTCAGCAGAGAAGTGAACTGTGCAGGGGTAAAGTCGAGCAATTTCAGAAAGTGTTTCTTGTACAGATCAGACATTTTATCCTCGCATGGCGAACGCCATTTATTGAATTAAAATTCACTTTATATGTGTAATTATTCATTTGCAACTCCGTTTCACAAATCTTTCCAACAAAGGTGGAGGCAAACCCGTCCGTGTGTGAAAATAGAAGTATCTGCCGCACTTTAAAGAGGATTGACCCATGGCAAACCCGGAATTACTGGAAGAGCAACGCGAAGAGACGCGTCTGATTATTGAAGAACTGCTGGAAGACGGTAGCGATCCGGACGCGCTGTACACCATCGAACACCATTTCTCTGCGGACGACTTTGAAGCGCTGGAAAAAATGGCCGTGGAAGCCTTCAAGCTGGGTTACGAAGTGACCGAGCCGGAAGAGCTGGAAGTGGAAGAGGGCGACACCGTCATCTGCTGCGATATCCTGAGCGAAGGCGCGCTGAAGGCGGAGCTGATCGACGCGCAGGTCGAACAGCTGATGAACCTGGCCGAGAAGTTTGAAGTGGAATACGACGGCTGGGGAACCTACTTCGAAGATCCGAACGGTGAAGACGGCGAAGAAGGCGACGACGAAGATTACGTCGACGAAGACGACGACGGCGTGCGTCACTAAGCGTTTCAGGCGGTGGCGCGCGCCACCGCTTTTTCAAGGCAGAACCATGGATTACCCGCAGATACTCGCCCCCGTACTCAACTTCCTTCAGTGCCCGACCCCGCAAGCATGGATTGATAAAGCCCGCGACCCGGCGAACCTACCGTTGCTGCTCACCGACCATATGGTGTGCGAGCTCAAGGCCGCCCAGACTGCGCTATTACTCGTGCGTAAATACGTCGCCGACGAAAGCGGTGCCGATGCGCTGCTCGACTGGCTCAAACCCTACGAACTGTTCACCTTCCGCGACGGCCCGGAGCCGGACTTCATCGCCCTGCACAGGCAGATTGGCAAAAGCGTGATGCCCAAAACCGACGACCCGTGGGGCCAGGCGCTCATCGACAGCATGGTGCTGCTAATTAAAGAGGAGCTGCACCACTTCTGGCAGGTGCGCGAGGCGATGCTGGCTCGCGACATTCCGTACGTCAAAATCACCGCCAGCCGCTACGCCAAAGGGATGCTAAAGGAAGTGCGCACCCACGAACCGCTGACGCTGATCGACAAGCTCATCTGCGGCGCCTACATCGAAGCCCGCTCCTGCGAACGCTTCGCCGCGCTGGCCCCGTTCCTCGACGACGACCTGCAGAAGTTCTATCTCTCGCTGCTGCGCTCGGAAGCGCGCCATTATCAGGACTACCTGACGCTGGCTCAGCAGGTGAGCGACGACGATATCTCACCGCGCATACAGCTTTTTGGCGAAATTGAAGCCACACTTATCTCGACACCGGACCACGAGTTTCGCTTCCACAGCGGCGTGCCGGTGTAAACCGGCATAACTCAAGGATAAGGATGCGAGATGAATAAAAAGTGGACCCGTATTGTGATTATCGTCATTGCGGCTGCCGCCGTGGCGTTCTGGGTGTTTTTCGACAGGCAGCGCGCCCCGGAACGGCAGATGGATAACGCCCTCAACGCGATGCCCGCCTGGCAGGTGATTAAGGAGCAGGAGCCCGCGCTGCATCAGCGCATCCTCGACCAGATGGCCGCCCTGCAAAAAGCGGGCGAGCCGGAGCAGCAGATTATCGACACCATCCAGCCGCAGATCCTGCATCTGCAGATGACGCGCCTGCAAAACGCCCCGGACGCCAACGTGGTGAACTACATGACCATCAACATGGAGCAGACCGCCGCCATCCAGAAGGTGAGCGACGACGCCTGCTTCCGCTTCCTCTACCCGATGGTGAAGGGCGGCATCAACCCGATGCGCATGCTGGATAAAGACCTGATGGCGCGGCGCATGCAGGCCGATGCCGACATGATGCGTGCGGCCTACGGTAAAAATCGCCACACCGTGACGCAGGCCGAGCGTGAGGCGGCCGTCGAGGATGTGCGACCGATTATGAAGGAACTTGCCGATAAGTACGGCGAGGACATCCAGCTGCTGCAGATGCCTGAGAAGGCGGTGGGCAAAGAGAAGCTCTCCTGCGATATGGTGCAGGACATGTGGGCGAAGGTGCTGGCGCTGCCGGAGCAGAAGGCGGCGGGGGTGATTCGGCTGGCGGTGTCTGAGCTGGAGTGACGAAGGGCGCTGGTTTTTTGGGCACTTAGCGCGGGTTTAGCGCGTCGTCGCTTGCATGGCGGCGCGCGACAGGTATAATCCACAACGTTTCCGCATCCCCTTCAGTGCCGAAGTGGCGAAATCGGTAGACGCAGTTGATTCAAAATCAACCGTAGAAATACGTGCCGGTTCGAGTCCGGCCTTCGGCACCATAAGATGCAAATCAAAGTCGCTTAAGGGCGGCTTTTTTTGTGTCCATTTCCGTCCGTAATTGTCCATATCCGACTGTAGTAAAAACATAATTTACCTCTCGAAAGTAAACATTCTTAATTTATGGTCTTTCCGTTTTATTCATTTTTTATCTATCCACACCTTGGCCACCTGGCACGGAATACAGATACTTTGACTGTAACGGTCTCTACATTCAGATGAACCCTGGCGGGTCGTTCCTTGTTTTATTGTAGTTTGCGTGTAGTGCTTGTTGATTATGAAAACCTGTGTGAGAAGTTTTTACTAAAACAACTAATATGATCAGCTTTTGTTGCTTCAAAAATAAAGCCATTTCTGTTGAGTCGTATTGTTATCTGGAATGGATATCTGAGAAATCTATTACGCTAAGAAGGCTGCTATGGTTTAAATGATAAATATTATTTATTATATTTTCTGTAGGTATTTGCTGGCTGAATTTAAAGTATTTTTTTGAACTGAAATTCTGCCTTTATTAGTTGTCAGCAACGAATTATTATAAATTCTGTGTATTCAGCGGTTGATTTTTAATCTGTCGGGGCGGAGAATCCTTATCAAATTCAAGGATAAGGATTTCACATGTTTCGACTTTACCGGTCACACGATTTAACACGGCGATTAGACCCAGAAGATTTTCAATACATTCTGACGCCAGCTGTCTCGCTGAGAGAAGCGTGTATTCATTACGATCTATCTTATGAAGCGAACGGTCACAGTCTCTCTTTTGGTCTTCCAGAAAAGAAATATACCGTATCTCCACATCAAAGACCGTATGAGCGAAAAGATCGTAGCTACGCAGATCCCATCTACGATCAGGTAGAGCAAGAACTGCAAATTGGCTGGCTTGTTGGTGTAGATATCTCTAGGCGTTGGAGTAGCGACAGGAATCCATTTTACATCGACGATAATGGTGATTTGATTTTTACACCTACCGCCTCATCGCGGCATTCATGGTTTAAGGGCGAAATTACTAGCGCTTATCGTTACGCAATAGCCGATCGGCAAGGCAGGAAGCCTGCCCCCACTCAACGGATGCATTACGATTATTACGGGCCAACAACTGCACCATCGGGGAAGACGCTGAATAGTAAAGCCGTTGGCCGAATGCTGGCCGCTGGTGGTGTGTATAACGGCAATATTGATGGTTTCCATGAAACAGCGCAGCAGCTTGGTGGGGATGCTCCAGCGGGCTACGATCAAATTATGAACAACAAAGGGTTAATCATTGCGGGTGCCTCTGTTGCGGCAGGATTAACAATGGGCAGGTTGAACCCTTTAAGCGAAATAGATGAACTATCGGGGCTCAGTAAAATACCAGCACTTGAAAGCCCATATGTAAAAGGTTTCACCTCTGAGAGTGGTACATTAGTGAATGCTGAACACGCCGTTATCGACCCGAAAAAACTCGCGGCCTATGCTTTAGATTCAACACATCCTACAGGGGGGCATAAAGCCCGGGTGTTTGAGTCAGCGCTGGGATACAACCCAACTAATGCAAATGTCTTAGCAGCAAGAATTCAGGAAGGCGTATTATCGGCCCCAGCTAAAGTGTTGCAGGCAAATAATTATGGCCAAACAATAGCTGTCGATATGCCCATTTTAGGCGTTAACGGTGAAACAGCGATCGTGCGTACAGGCTGGATGTATGAAACAGACGCGCTAGTTCCCCGACTTACAACCATATTCGTTAAATGAGAGAAAAAAATGAAAAGAGCCGAATTAGACGTAGTGGTTTTAGACGAGGATTTACCGAATGAAGGACTGGTAAAAGGGGCTGTTGGTACGATTGTCATCGTTTTCGATACCCCGACATTGGGCTATCTTGTCGAGTTTTGCGACGAGGAAGGAAGAACAATAGCAATGCCTGCTTTGCTACCTGCTCAGCTAAAGAGTTAACTCACTCCTGGCATCCTCAAAAAAATGCTTGTTGAAAATAATTACCCGGTAGTCAACTCAGTAGACCCAGACGTAATGGCAGACTTGATGCGCCAAATAGCCCCTGCTGAATGGAAGGCACAGAAGAGAAAGGTTTTTGAGGATATCCAGCGCCTGATGTTCAAACGGCTGGACTACTCAGATATGTTCAAAATCATGGATGGATTTAAGTACAACGGTTTGACGCTATATAGCGTGGTGCAGGCGGAGAACGGTGAACCCGTATGGTCGAATATCTACATACGCAACTTTGAAACACGTGACAACGAGATGTATGTCGATCCGAACCTTTCTGAAAAGGTACTGATTGGTGAAGATGTTTTGTCCGTATTTGCCTACAACTTCGCTGATGACTGTTTCGAGAGCCGCGATAAAGCATCTACGGCTTATGTCATTGAAACATACGCTAACTTCAGCACATTCATGTCCGCGCTGATTGGTACGGTGAACTAATATTCGCCACATTGATTGCTGGTTGTATCGGCAACCAGCATACCTGACAGTTTATTGGATAATCTTTATAAGGTGATGTGGTGTTGTGCTGCTGGATGACTTATGCGGCCTCGTCCAGCGCCAGCCACTCCAGGCGGATTCTATTTGGGGGCATGGCGTATTCCTTTTTGTGTTGTTGGTTGCGTGTCGTGCTTGTTGATGGTGAAAACCGATGTGAGATGTTTTTTCTAAAACAACTAACCTGATCAGTTTAGTTAACGATCTTTTCAGACATAATCTGGTGATGAATTACGCTGGAAAAACAGGATGTAACATTGAATAGCTCGGAAGACGATTTGCTTGAAGTGGCGTGGTATTTGTCGAAGTACGGTAAATCTCAACCACCCGTAGGACTGGGTGTTCAGAAATGGAAAGAGGCTTTTGCCTTGTTTTATCCTCGCTTTGGAGCGGGTAAAACCGCCAGCGAGTTTCACAATAGTCTGAAAAATAGTCGTGACCGTTTTGATTCCTGGCTTAGTGATGTGCGTGTCGGCTGGTGTGACGAGCAGGGCGCTCCTGCTGCGCTTTCTCATTCAGCGCAGCGTGTGCATCAGCGATTGAGTGTGCTTTCTGATAGTGCAATTGAGCAGCACGTTCTTTCGTTAATATCGTCTGATGGAGAGGAACAGGCACAACGTGATTGCCTGGCTATCCAGCAGGATAAAAGTATTGAAGATACTGTACGCGAGCAGTTGATTGCGGCACGGCTGGGGCAGGGTACCTTTCGGAAAGATTGTCTCATGTTGTATCCGGCATGCCCTGTTACGGGGACGACGTTTGCGCCGTTACTCCGTGCCAGCCATATAAAACCGTGGGCTGCCTGCGAGAATGGGAATGAACGTCTTGATCCTTATAATGGTATTATATTATCTGCGCACATTGATATTCTATTTGATCAGGGATGGATTTCGTTTGAGAACGATGGGCGTTTATTAATTAGTAATGAGCTGGATATTAGTGTTAAAGAGCAGTGTTTGTTGCCCGAGAAAATAAAGGCGTTTTCTGTTGAATCGTATTGTTATCTGGAATGGCATCGTGAGAATTTACTGAGATAGTTAAGTTTTGACGAGAATGCCTTTGATATAGGATGTAATGATTCGTTTGGTAGGGGGAAAGGTACAAAGTGAAGATGGTAAAAATATATTCAACAGGAAGTTGTGATGCTGCAACACGTGAAGGTTCGGCGGAAGTTGTTTTGGAATGCGAAGGGAAAATAAAATATCTGACCTTCTCCTACAGTGATACGACCGCAAATAGATGCATTCTCCAGGGCTTTATTGATGGTGTGAATTGTTTGAAGAAACCCTGTAACGTTGAATTAATCAGTTCATGTGAGCTCGGTGTGAAGAAAGCGCAGAAAGGAAAGGGAGTTAATGTAGATTTGCACAAGGAATTATGTGGAATCTTGATAAAGAAAGAATGTGAATATTCTTTTTCTGTCATGCATGGTGAAGGCGACATTTTGAATGCTTTTATTCGCAAGCATCGGACAAAACAATAGCTGGAGAGCCTACATACAGAACCATCTTCGACAGCGCTATTGTCTGAATTTACAGGTTCCAATATTGCATTGAACGCTGCCAGTAGGGCTCACGGGCTTCTGGAGCGTGCCGTGTAACCGGTAACCCTCTGCTGCTTCGGTTATAAAGCTTTTATGCGCCATGCAGCAGGATATGCTTGCCTCCTGAACTCCGTATAACCCGAGTATTTTTATCGAAGCGTGAACAAAACATTGCAGCCAGCTTTTCAACGTGGACAATGGTTATCCATACGGTGATTTTATATTCGATAAATCAATGGATTTCATTGAGTCATAGGACTGATAATGGATGAAAATGCTTTAGGGTTTGCCTCATACTGGCGCAACTCGCTTGCAGATGCTGAGTCAGGAAAGGGCAGTTTTGAACGGAAAGATGCCAAAAATTTCACTCACTGGCATGGGATAGCGGCGGGACGTATTGACGAAGCGATCGTCGATAAATTTTTTGAAGGAGAAAAAGACGACGTCGAAACAGTCGATGTCATCTTGCGGCCAAAGGTTTATTTCCGGTTACTGCAGCATGGAAAGGACCGTTCCGCTGGTGCGCCTGATATTGTTACCCCGATAGTGACGCCAGCCCTGTTGAGCCGTGAAGGTTTTTTATATCCGACGCCAGCGACCACCATTCCCAGAGACCTGCTTGAACCTTTGCTAAAAGGAGCATTTTCGATTGGTGAGATTGAGCAGTATGACAAATACATAACGACACATACGTCATTCTCTATCAACTTTGATGACAGCGTTGATAAGACCGCCGAAACAGATGAAGAACGAGAAGCACGATATGCAGCCTGGCAGCAGGATTGGCGTCAATATCTGGATGATTCAGAGAGACTACTGAAGAACGTTGTCGGCGACTGGATTAAAAATCCCGAGCAATATGAACTCGCTGAGCACGGTTATATTGTTAAAACTGCGCAATCTGGCGGTGCCAGTTTCCATATCCTTTCGCTTTATGATCACCTGCTTATTTGCAAAAAGGATGTGCCGCTCTTCAATCGTTTCGCCTCGCGGGAGGTTCATGCTGCAGAGTCTTTGCTCGCTCCGGAAGCAAAATTCAGCGACAGGCTTGGACACTCCGGAGATAAGTTCCCGCTTGCAAAGGCTCAGCGCGATACCTTAAGCCATTTTCTGGATGCCAGGCATGGCGATATCCTTGCCGTTAACGGCCCTCCGGGTACCGGGAAAACCACGCTGGTGCTTTCTATTATTGCCACTCAATGGGCCAGAGCGGCTCTCAAAAAAGCAGAACCTCCGGTTATTATCGCAACTTCAACGAATAACCAGGCTGTAACGAACATTATCGAGGCGTTCGGGAAAGACTTTTCCCAGGGTACTGGTGCTATGGCCGGACGATGGTTGCCAGAGCTGAAAAGCTTCGGCGCTTATTTCCCCTCAAGCACTCGTAACGCCGAAGCAGCCAAAAAATACCAAACTGAAGATTTCTTCAACCAGGTTGAGTCAAAAGAGTATGTAGAGGATGCACTGCTGTTTTATCTGGAGAAAGCTAAGGCAGCCTTTCCTGAAAAAGATTGTTCATCCCCTGAAAAGGTCATTGAACTCCTGCATGGCCAGTTGGCAGAAAAATTCGAACAACTGGTAAGACTGAACGCAACATGGCAAACGTTAAGCCAGGTTCGGGCTGCGCGTGAGCTTATTGCTAACGACATTGAGCAATATCTCGCTAATTTAAATAAATTACTTTCCGGGCAAGAACAAAAAGTCACTCTACTGAAGAGTGCTAAAGCGGAATGGAAAAAATATCGAGCCAGTGAATCACTGATCTATTCATTATTTTCATGGCTACCAGCGGTTCGCAGTAAGCGGCAGTACCAAATACAGCTGTTTCTAGAAGATAAATTAGGTGCGTTGATTGCGGGAAATAATTGGTCTGATCCTGAAACCATCGAACGTAATATAGATGGACTGCTCAACTCCGCTGAGCGCGAGCAAACAACCTACCGGCAGCAGATTGACTCCGCCCATGAAATTGTTCTTAAAGAACAGCAGGCGGCTCAGAAGTGGCAGAATCTGGCACTTGATTTAGGGCATGAGGGCAACGAGGAGCTGAGCTTCTCACAGGCAGATGAACTGGCTGATACGCAGATTCGCTTCCCTGCATTCTTACTGACGACCCACTACTGGGAAGGTCGTTGGCTAATGGATATGGCGAAGATCGATGATCTGCAAAAAGAGAAGGGCAAGAAAGGTGCTAAAGGGGTAGCCGCCCGCTGGCAACGCCGAATGAAACTTACCCCATGCGTGGTCATGACCTGCTATATGCTGCCCGGCAATATGCAGATAAGTGAACACAAAGGTCAGCGTAAATTCGAGAAAAGTTATTTATATGATTTTGCCGATTTACTCATTGTCGATGAAGCCGGGCAGGTGCTTCCTGAAGTGGCTGCTGCCTCGTTTGCCTTAGCTAAAAAGGCATTAGTGATTGGTGATACGGAACAGATCCCGCCAATATGGAGTATTGCTCCCGCTATTGATATAGGTAACATGCTGGCGGAAAAAATTCTGTCAGGTAGTACACAAGAAGAGATTACTGAGAAATATACGGCAATCGCAGAGCTTGGTAAAAGCGCCGCATCTGGCAGCGTCATGAAAATAGCGCAGTGTGCCTCACGCTATCAATATGATCCCGAACTGGCTCGTGGAATGTACTTATATGAACACCGCCGGTGCTTCGATAATATTATTGGATACTGCAATACGCTCTGCTATCACGGTAAGTTGTTGCCTAAAAGAGGGTGTGAAGAGAGCAATTTAATGCCCGCCATGGGTTATCTCCATATTGATGGTAAAGGAGAACTGGCAAGTAGCGGAAGTCGATATAATTTGCTTGAAGCTGAAACGATAGCTGCCTGGCTGACAGATAACCAGCAAGATATTGAAGCGCATTACGGCAAATCGCTTCATGAGGTTGTCGGTATCGTGACGCCTTTTAGCGCTCAGGTATCGACCATCAAACAGGCGTTGGGTAAACAAGGCATCAGTACAGGCGCGAATGAAACGTCGCTCACGGTGGGCACCGTGCATTCTCTTCAGGGGGCGGAAAGAGCGATTGTTATATTCTCGCCAGTCTATTCAAAGCATGAGGATGGCGGGTTTATTGATAGCGATAACAGCATGCTGAACGTTGCTATCTCCCGTGCGAAGGACAGTTTCCTGGTCTTCGGCGATATGGACCTGTTTGAGATCCAGCCAGCCTCATCTCCGCGGGGATTACTGGCAAAATATCTCTTTGAGTCAGAAAAGAATGCGCTCTCTTTTGACTATAAAGAGCGTAAGGATTTAAAAACTGCCGAGACCAAAATATACACACTCCATGGTGTGGAGCAGCATGATAATTTCCTGAATCAGACGTTTGAAAATACCGGTAAACACATCACGATAGTTTCTCCATGGCTGACCTGGCAAAAACTGGAGCAAACCGGTTTTCTTGATTCTATGATTGCGGCGTGTTCACGTGGTATTAACGTCACGATTGTCACTGACAGAAGCTACAACACTGAACATAATGATTTTGAGAAGCGAAAAGAGAAGCAGCAGAACCTCAAAGCGGCGCTGGAGAAACTGAACGCCCTTGGTATTGCGACAAAACTGGTCAATCGTGTTCATAGCAAAATTGTTATTGGAGATGATGGTTTGCTGTGCGTGGGATCGTTCAACTGGTTTAGCGCGACACGTGAAGCGCGATATGAACGATACGATACATCAATGGTTTATTGCGGTGATAACCTGAAGGGCGAGATTGAGGCAATTTACAATAGTCTTGAGAGGCGTCAGGTTTAGGGTAGGAATTTGATTGGCCATCTTATCGACTGTTTTCCAGCATAAGATGGTTGAATGGAATGACCATATTCTGGTAGACAGTTTCTGCCCGCACGGTGAGGCATTTTCAGAAGGAATTATTGTGGCGACTAAAATGTGGATGATCCGCGGTGATGGCGGAAAATTGTACGATGACTTCAGGGATAAACAGGTTGTTGCAATCGGCTGGTCGCAGCTCGCTCCCTATGTGAAACCGGGATGCTCAAGAGAGCAGTTGTTTACCCGGTATCAGGAGCTTGAGCCACAGACTAAGCCAGGCACAGTTCGTTCCGGTGCTTCCCAGGTCTGGCGCTTTGTGAATGAGATGCAGAAAGGTGACTGGGCTATCACTTATTCACCTTCTAATCGGACTTATTTGATAGGGAAAATCGCCTCAGATTTTGAGTTTCATGCCGAGTGGCTTGAAGATGGCATGGGCATCGCCCGTAAAGTGAAGTGGAACGCTGAAGAAATCAAGCGTGATAGTCTGAGCGATGCAACCAGAAACACCCTTGGCTCTACGCTAACGGTTTTTCAGGTGCCTGAGTTTGCCGTGAATGAATTAATGCAGGGCAAAAAGCCTGTTTCAGATGTCGCGCCGGAAGTAACTGTTTTAGGTGAAGAGGATGATGTTGTTTCTAATCCTCTGCGGGACATGGAAATGATCGCTTTTGAAGGCATCAAAGATCGTATCAACCGTCTCGACTGGGATGAGATGCAGAATCTAGTTGCAGGCGTGTTACGCAGCATGGGATATAAAACTCAGGTATCGCCTGCAGGTGCTGACCGTGGTAAAGATATCATTGCTTCGCCTGACGGTTTTGGCTTCGAAAATCCGCGCATTATTGTCGAGGTGAAGCATCGGCGGGAACAGATGAGCAGCCAGCAAATCCGTAGCTTTATCGGTGGCCGCCATAAAGACGATCGCGGGCTGTATGTCAGCACAGGCGGATTCAGCAAAGATGCACGCTATGAGGCCGATCGTTCTACAATCCCGTTGACGCTATGGACGCTTGACGATCTGGTTCGTGCGTTAGTGGAAAACTATGAGCAAGTGGATATAGAGACTAAGTTATTGGTGCCGCTTAAGAAAACGTACTTGCCTGCATGAATTTGCAACGCCTGTTTTGTATAGACAGGCGTTGCTGTATCCACCATCAGACACTTGCAGGGGAAAAAGGTAGGTTCAGTTCTGAAAGGTAGATTTTACCAGAATATTACCAATCAATTTTATTGAGTTCATGATGTAGTACCTCTGAAATAAGAACACTCAGCATAAATGTGGCAAGTCTTATGCTGAGTGAATCACATCAAATCACATCACCAACAACATCTGTGTCACTTAAAAAATCATTTTTTTGTGCAAAAATAAACTGTTTTAAAAATTGTTCGATGCGTATATTCAACTTAAATAAAGGTATGCTTACGCCATCTTGTTTTTCAAAATAGGCTTTTGCTTTTTCCTTATCTACCGATTCTTTTAATGCATCGAAGCGACCAAAATCATTGAGATTCTTATCATTAACATTATCAGCCATTAATGCTGTGAGTAATCTTTTATCTAAACCAAGAGCACTAACAACGGCGTTTATTTGCGCATTTTCAGCGTTATCTTTGTAGATGTTGATGTAGTCTCTGAAAGTATGGCCTTCAATTAACTGTGCATCACCGCGCTGTAAGTCGTGCAAGAAGAGTTTTGCATACTTTTGCTCGATTTGGGTGAGTGATGCAAACGACTTGTGCAACTCATTTAATGTAGTTTCAATGCTCGCTGGGTCCTGGTGTTTGTTCAGCTCTTTTAAGTATTTATCAAAGCGGCTGTTCATATAGTCGGCATCGATTTTGCCGGTATCTATTTCAGTTAAATACCCACTGATATCAAAAGGCACATCGCCACCACCTGCACCATCGTGCTCACCTTTGGCTGTTAATTCTTTATAGCGCAGGACCAGACTCAGGTAAGTTTGTTCGTCTATAGCCAGCGTTACTTCATGTTCTGCATTATTTTCAGTAAAGGAATAGACCGACTGTTCCCAATGGAAGCCTTGTACTTTAGCCGCTTCCAAATGCTGGCTAAAGGTATTAAACAACTTGGCAAATTGGGCACAGGTTTCTATATCGTCTGGCAGTTTTTCAAAATTCTCAACTCCAGCTGTAACAAACAGCTCGGTAATGTCAGCTACTAATTCATTTATGGCTTTAAGATTGCTTTCTAACTTGTCAACAAACAAGCCGATAGGCTTATCGCCGGAATAGAGTTTTACTGCAGCATTAATGTGCTGCTCCATTGTATGCGGATAGCGGTAATAACGGATGATACCGTGGGGTTTGTCGGGACCAAACAAGCGATTGGTGCGTGAGAACGCTTGAATTATATTTTGGTATTTAATTACCTTGTCTAAATACAAAGTATTAAGCCATTTAGAATCAAAACCAGTAAGCATTTGATCCACTACAATCAATAAATCTAATTGCTTCGAAGGCTCGGTATGAATACGTTCGTAGGGTTTTTTATGGGCAAGACGTGCCGCTAAATCCTTTTTAAAAGCGGCGTGGCGGGCAAAATCAAAATCGTGACCATAGCGCTTATTGTAGTCATCCATAATTTCATTCAAACCATCACCTTTAAATGTTGGGCCACGGTCACCACTGCCATCGTTATCAATATTAGGATCAAATAAAGCTGATATTTTAAGTTCGGGTTTAGCCGCTTTTAAACGCCGGTAATAGTCAATCGCTTCAGCGATACTATTCGTGGCGAAAATCGCATGGAACTTATTATTTTGGCTGAGTACATCCCATTTATCTAAGATATCACTGACCACTTTCTCCTGGTGGGCATTAGTTAAATATTGGCTTTTAGGTATATAGTCTTCAATGCCTTTGTGATATTTTCCAGTGCCATCTTTATAGCCTGCCATAGGCACATCTTTCATAAAGTGATTAAACTTTTTCTTTTTTGCTGGATCAGCCATCGCATCAGCAACCGATTCAGCCCTAGCTTGTTCTAATGCAACTTCTTTCCTTAGATCACTATCTCTAAAAGTAGGTACTTTGTAAGGATCAAATCCCAAAACGTTACCATCACGTATACCATCTGCTATGCTATAGCGATGCAACTCGTTACCAAATACATCAGCGGTAGTATTGCTATTGATTTTATTTTCATCATGAATCGGCGTGCCGGTAAAACCAAAAAAGAGTGCCTTAGGGAATGTTTTTTTAATGCTTACCAGCATGCCTAGTTTATTTTCTTTGCCTCCACTCATCGTTGATCGATGTGCTTCATCAATAATAAATACCAAGCGCTTAGCACGGATTTTTTCTATATCAGCTGAATTTGTTGCTGTTCCCTCATCATCAGCTTCTTCAAAAATATTACTCATTTTTTGAATGGAGCTAACAATTAACGTATCGGAAGTTGCGCTGCTTTTTAATTTTGTAATAAGCACATGAGTATTTTCTGTGGCTTGAACGTCTTCGCCATCGCTAGCAAAATTGCGGTATTCTGTCAGCGACTGGGTACCCAACTCAATCCTGTCCATTAAAAAAATCACTTTATCGGCATCTTTCGATTGGGCAATTAACTGTGCCGATTTAAAACTGGTCATGGTTTTTCCCGAACCGGTAGTATGCCACACATAGCCCCCGAGACGATCAGGGTTATTAGCGCTACCCAGCTGTTGCCAGTTGGTTTTGGCTACTTTGTCTGATATCGCATTGGCGGCGTAATACTGATAACTGCGCATTACCTTAAGCATACCGTCGGTATCGTCGGCGACGGTATAAAAGCCAATCAATTGGTGCGCCATAGGGATAGAAAGCAAGGTAGACGCGATGTCTTTCCAGTGGTTCATGGGTTCGTTATTAAAATCGGCCCAGTTAAACTGATAATCGGGGTTAAACTTGCCGTCTAGTCCGGGGTTGGCAAAGTATTTGGTCTCGTTTGGCTCCATAGCCACAAATACCTGGATGAGCGAAAAAAGGCCGTTAAATAAGCCTTCTGTACTGTACTTTTCAATTTGGTTTACGGCCTGGCTAACCGGAATACCGCTACGCTTTAGCTCCACATGGATCACTGGCATACCGTTAATCAGCAGCAGCACATCGCCTCGTCTGTCGTTACGTAAAGGACCGCCACGTTCAAATTTTGGCTGTTGTACAATTTGATAACGGCTTTGTCCTGCGGCGATTTCTTGGCGATCGTATATTTTTAAGCTGACTTCTTTGCCTATATGCAAGGTATCGGCTGGGTTATCGCGCTTAATAGCCACGGTTTTACCATTAATTAAACCGTTCAGCTTGAGCGGGGTTTTAAGCTCTTTGATTTGCTCAATAATTTGCTGCATTTCAGTCGCGGTAAGCGGGACATCGTTTAAGCGATCCCGCTGACGATTATTTTCAAACAAAATGGACGCCCAATTTTGTAGCAAATCGGCTTCGGTTTTGTTTTTGAGTATCTCCGGTTCCCAGCCCTTGTTGGTGAGTACTTCAATAAAGGCTTGCTCAAACTGCGCTTCGTTTTTGAAGGTGATCATGTGCACTCCCTATACAAACATTTTGCTCAAGCAAGCCTGCTTGATGTTATTGAGTTTGGTCATTTGTTGTTGGTGTTGATTGATTAGCATATCGAGTTTCTGGAAGTAATTTCCTATTGCGGCTTGTTCTTCCGAACTCTTTGGAAATGCAACATTTGTGTTCTGTATTGCAGTTTTTGATATTGATAATACTTTTGTACCTTGCATCAATGATAAAAGCTGATCATGGTATGAAGATGAATTTAAGTAGTAACCAAGATACTTGGAAGCAAACGGCAATGTAGGTCTAACGGCAATCGTGTGCAATCCAGAAAGAATTAACTGCTCATTTATATTAAATAATTCCGTGCATTTTCCAACAGTACTATCTTCGGCTGCATCAGCAATGATAACGTCACCATCGCGTAAGGTGGCATGTTTTAGCTTGTTGGCCACGTCATCGTTAGTAATAAATGGTAAGATCTCATTACTTGCATCCAGAATTTCACCAAGTTTAATTAGTACGTCGCCGTAGTGAATATTTTTGGCCAATCCAGTTTTGTAGTTTAAGTTGGCTCTAGAAAGCGTGTTGTTCGGTACGTTAACAAAGCAGTCTCCAAACGGCTTCTCCTCCCACTCCCCACTAAATTCTTTAAAGCGGATTTCTGGGATGGTTTTCCCTTGTTTTGGGAACATTTTTTCTAGCATGGCTTTCTTAATGTTGCTGAGCTTGTCATGCTTTTGTTGGTGTTGATTGATTAGGCTATCGAGCTTTTGGAAATAGTTGCCGATTTGGGTTTGCTCTTCGTCGTTGCATGTATTTATCGGCGTTGCTTTAGCTTGTTCAATTGTATAGTGCGCAATAGTTCCTGTATGAGAAATACTTTTAATATGTTTTTTGAAGCATTCGCTAAAGAAAAATGTATATAGAAAGTATCCATTAAACTTTTTATTGTTCTTTAACCAAAGTAAATCAGCATCCTTGAAATATAAAGGATTATCATTCGGGACCAGGTAGGGAATACCAATCGAGCCGCCGCCAGTTATAAGAAGATCATCTTTTACTACCTTGCCAATCTTCTCAGAGAGGCCATTGTAAACTTCATGAGAAATATAGGCTTTAGTGTTTTTTTGTCCTTTGTAAATAGATACAACATCGCTTGTTCTAAAAAATGGCACGCCTGCTTCAGTCCATTGCTCTTTATGAACTCGCGCGGCTGACTTAATATCTATTAGTTCACCTAGATTATTTTCAACCCACTCCCCACTAAACCCTTCAAAGCGAATTTCTGGTGCTTTGTTATCCACACTCATCTTATTCACCTTTCAATAAGTTGGTGAGTTCTGCCAAGCCCTGCATATCAAACTCATTACCTGTGAGCTTGCCCATCATCTCTGCCAGCTCTTGCTCGGTGGTTTTTATCGCATGGGAGACTTGCGAATAGGTGACGGCATATTTATCAGCAAGGGCTTGCACTTGGCTAGTAAGTTGGCTAATAACTGCGTTTGGCATGGCGGCAAGTTCTGTGCTCAATGGTGCAATCCATTTAAGGTGCAGCAGGTTGTTCACATGCTCATCAGTTAATGTTTCGATAGTCGTTTTGGTTTGCAAGTGCAGGGTAGTGGCGGCATCTTTGACTGTTTTTTTCAGGGTTTTTTCTTCATCGATTAATTTGTTCGCGCGAATGATTTTAGCTTCATAGCTTTCCTCTGCGAATTTAACTTTACTGTCTTTTTGTTCTTTCAGGAAGGCCTTGGCCGCTTTGCTTAATTCGGAATTGGCAAAGCCATCTTTGCTTTCTTTAACCGTATCTTGTTCTTTTTCTTCTTCGGTCAGGGATTCTAAAATTTCTTCTAGCGTGCTGGCGATTTCCGTTAGGCGGATTTCTTTATCTGCCAGAGATTTTAAGTCATCAATTAAGTAAGTTTTCTGCACTAAATCAAAGGGCAGTATGTGGCCTTTCCAGCCTTCTTGTACTTCGGTGTCCTGGCCGTTTTTTTTCTTTATAACAATATTGGGGTCAACTTGTTTGGTGGCGGCAAATCCTTCGGTTTGCATCATTTCTAAATCAGCGCTGATGATTTGCCATTGGTTGTTCAGACATTGGTAGGCTTGGTATTTGTCGATTAAGGCAATAGGTGCTAAGCGGGCAAATAGCTCAGCACTTAATACTGCTTCTTGCTGATTACGCTTTACGCTTTGCCAGTTTTGTATTAATTCGGTGTTTAGGTGGTCATCAAAGCCATTAAAAGCCTGGTTGTAGGCGCTGATAAACTCTAACACTTGCGGGTGCCCGCTAATGCGGTCGTTGACGTCCTGTTTATCAATGGCAAGCTCACTGTAAGCAGCTGATTTTGGTGTAAACAAAGTACTGCGCAATTGAGGGAAGGCCTGCCAAAAGTTGTCTAACTCGGCAATTTCCCTATTGGGAATACCGCCGAGCATGGTGGCGTGTAAATCCCAGCTTTCTGCCGTCGCAGAGGAATCCACATAGCGCGGTATGTTGAGGTTGTAACCATTGTCGCGTAGGGTTTGTTTGCTCACCAGTTTCGAGAACTTGTTGATACTTTCGCGGTTAATCACCGCATCAGTAATACGCTTGATATCACTGGCTTGCAGTTTGTTGTTTTTACCTTCTTTCATAAAGTGTTTGGAGGCATCGACCACCAATACATCGGTGTTTTGGCGTTTTTGCTTGAGTATCAAAATCACTGTGGGAATGCCGGTGCCAAAAAAGATATTGGCCGGTAGACCAATAATGGCATCAATATGATTCTGTTCAACGAGTTGCTTGCGAATTTCACCTTCTTCACCACCACGGAATAAGACACCATGAGGAAGCACGATAGCCATAATGCCATCGGGCTTTAGGTGATAGAGGTCGTGCAGTAAAAAAGCAAAATCCGCTTTGGTTTTAGGTGCCAGGCCAAAACATGAATAGCGCGGATCGCTCTCTTTAAAGCTGGGGTCCCAGTTTTGTGAGTAAGGAGGGTTGGACACCACGGCATCAACATGTAAGGCGTAGTATGAGCCTTGAGGATCGCTGTCATCAAAATACGGCCAATCCTCTTCTAGGGTGTCGCCATTACGGGTTTTAATGTTGCTAGCTTTAATACCGCGCATGATGAGGTTCATACGGGTTAGGTTGTAGGTGTTAGCTTTTAACTCTTGAGCGTAATAGGTGATGCAATCTTTATTTTTCGCGTATTTCTCGAATGCCTCACCGATATTGATCAGCAACGAACCTGAGCCAGAAGTAGGGTCGTAAATTTTGATAGTATCTTTGTGCTTTAACTCATGGGCGATGATGTTCGACATAAGTACCGAAACTTCATGAGGCGTATAAAACTCACCTGCTTTTTTACCGGCATTGGCGGCAAATTTTTCAATCAGGTATTCGTAAATGTAGCCCAGTACGTCATACCCTAGATTGCCATTCATGGGGATGCTTTTGATCAGGTGTAGTAAGTCGCTGATGGCTTTGGTACGTTTGCCCGCACTTTCACCCAGTTTACTTAAACCTGTTTCTAAGGTGGTAAAGATACCGTCAAACAGTTTTTTGTAAGTTGGCGAAATCAAACGGCTAAAGGCCGAAAGTGCATCACGTACGTTAGATTCGTTAAATTCGGATGTTGGATCAACCCATGTAGAAAACAGATTATCGTAGGCAATAAAGTAGCCTAGGTTACTTTGCACGTATTCAACAGTGTCAGCGTCTTCTTCATTTAGGGTTTTGATATCTACGGACGTCATCCCCTGTTTGGTGACAAACTGCACCAGCTGGTCGCTTAAGTACTTATAGAAGATAAAGCCGAGTATGTAGTCTTTGTATTCGTTGGCTTCAATTTTAGAACGCATCTGGTTGGCTGATTCCCAGATTTTTGCCGCAAGCTGTTGTTTATTCACAATGAGTCCTGTTAGAAGCAATTTTTTTCGAAAAGGGCTATTTTAGGGTTTTGATTGTACGTTTGATAAGAGTGCCTTTCTAGCAGTAAGGCTTTACGAGTTTGTGTAAATGAATGGTCTGGTCGAAATCTGAACAATCAAATGGGGATTCATTCTATCTTTACTTTTTGACACCGCCACGGGTGAAGTTGAGCTGACAGAAAATTTTGAATCACTAGTTAACATACTACCTGTCGATTAGCTCAACATGATGAACAATGAATGTTTTTTCGTAATATCCCATTCAGCCATGTCTCATCCCTGTCTGGGCGGTTATCCTGAGTCGCCCACAGCGAAGCTATCTCCATCCCCGGAATCGCCCTCAGCAACTCCCGCAACCCCTCTTCATCCAGATCCGTAAACCGTCTTTCACCCTGCACCCGCTCACCGTTGCCATACTTAAAGGACACGTACCAGACGCCGCCAGGTTTAAGCGCATCCGCAAGCTTCTGCATCACCGCAGGCAGCTCGGAAGAGGGGACATGCAGCAAAGAGGCACAGCACCAGATCCCATCGTACTGCGCTTTACCGTCGATCTCTGAAAAGGTCATTAGCTGCACGGGTAGCCCGGTATGTTGCCTTGCCAGCTCCACCATCGCGGAAGAGGCATCAAAAGCATCCACCTGATAACCCATCTCATTAAAGGCTTTTGCGTCCCGGCCTGAACCGCAGCCCGCATCAAGAACCCGGGCACCGTGAGGCAGATGTTGGGTAAAGGCCTCGTATAGCGGGGTCATATCGACATTGACCGTGCCATCGAAGAAATCCTGCGCGTGGTTCTGATAGTAGTGAAGTGTCATTAAAACGTTGCCTCGCCTTCCGCGTTGGGTTTCCAGGTATAGATAAGTTTGTACAGCGCGGCCTGCCAGTTACGCTGAAGAAAGCTTCTCCGTGCTTCAGGACGTTGCCCTGTCTGTAGAACAATCGTCTCATGTAACGGCAGTTTGCTCTGAATAAAATACTCATTGCGGGTGTGTAACCGCTGCAGAAGCCTGAGGTCGGGAATGCGTGCAGATTTGCCTTCGACGCCACGGTTACAGCACCGACAGGCCAGCACTAAGTTCCATACGCCGTTAATATTGCTCACTTCATGGCGGGCAGCCCAGGGAATAAAGTGGTCGACGTCCGCCAGTTCTGCATCTCCCGGTACCAGACTGATGGGTTTAAAGCAGTAAAAGCATCGTCCTTTCTGGTAACCATTCAGGCTGTCGCGACAGCTGGTGATGTCTACGCGCCGCGCGTTCACCCTCGTGAACAGCAACTGATTATCTTCATCAAACTCCACGCCCACAAGGTTACGTGAAATCCCCATAGACCAGGCCTGTTCTACCAGGTTCCAGCGGGCATTAGTTTCAAAGGCGAGGTTTTTATACTGCAGGCGTTCGCCCAGTAAATAGAAGTTGTCCGTCAGGCGAATCCCGTTGTTGGTTTTGCGCTCATCAAGGAAAAAACGTTTATCGATCTCGCCCTGGTTCACGTAGTGAAAGGCATCGATCACGTTGTTAAAGCCAAGGCGCACCGTCGCTTCAATGAGTTGGGCGTGGGTGATTTCACCTCGGTTGAACTTCAGGCAGGTTTCCAGAAATTGACTGCTGCGGGAGGTGATCTGTTTTGGCGCATGTTTCAGGTGCTCGCAAAGATAGCGGCTAAACGGCACGGCAAGCTGGTCGAGCGTAATCAAATCGCTGCCCGTCTTATCCACTTCATACAACGCTGACGCCAGCGCGAACTTGTAAGATGCGACGTTTCTTCCAAAGAGGATCACACCACGCCAGTAGTTCTCAAGCGTCGGATCGGCCTGATAAAATTCCATCGATGAAGTCCTGTTACGGTTGGCTGGGCAGGGCGTTACTAAAGCCTGTAACAGGATCACATAACAAAATCAGGATGATGTAAATCGTTAATCTATAGGTTTGATGAATTTTTGAGAGGTCAGAGAGGAAGTTATCGGGACAACCGATACGGCATTAGCGCAGTTTTACAAACGAACAGATATCTGGAAGAGGTGAGTTGAACAGGTTTCCAGCCGAAGCGTTTTCATTTCTCGAATTAAAATCCTATTTCCTGAATCCCCCTCGCAAATTCCAGATTTACCCCACCCAAAACCGCTGTATTTATATTCAGCCCTGTATAATAAGCACCAGAAATTACGCCGAACGGCAAAGGAAGTATCAAAGAATATTTAAAGTGAGAATTCGCGATATGAAGGTGCTGCAACACCCCCATATCGCTAACCACAAACAACTATGAAGGAGTTGAAAATGGCTGCGACGAATTTTAAGCCAGAGTTTACCGTTTGCAAAACAGAATCAGACGCTTTCACCGGCATGATTGAAAACCGCGAGCTGGTACGCAAAAACAGCGCCCGCCGTCTGCACGGCAACCAGCCCAACGCGGCCCCTATTCATCCCCGCGCGGAAACACCGCAGGACAGTGCCGCCTGTTGCGAACTCTATGCACGCATAGACATGAAATACCTTCTTCTGGGCGGCGATTGGTTAACCCGTGCAGGCTTTATCAACGGTATGCCCGTGAAAATCCGTGCTATGAAAGACTGCATTGTGATTACGCCACAGCATACAAGAGAATTATGGGGATGCCTGGAAGGGATGAGTGTGGTGAATTTAAATAAGCAGAAAGTCGCCCAGTGGTTAAAAACGTTTCCGGGAGCGCTGAATGATACGGGAGATATACCTATGGTGAAGCGCGGAAATGGTCTGGCAAAGTAAGAATAATATCTAAAATATCCCTTCATTAATCATGTAAAAGGATAAGTTAATACGGGCTTGAATACGCATGCCCGTATCTTTCCTTTTTTAAATGCATTATCTAACTCCGCTGGTGCACCCAATAAATCGGTTGTAACATTCTCCGCAAAGCGACAGGGAGGATTGCTATGCAGATTTGTAGGATGGATTACAACGATGTCTCAGCCGATGGAAGAAGGCTGAAACTACACGTTTATGGCGTTGGGACGTTTCCCATTTTTTCAGGGATTGAACCTGTAACCAATATTGCTGAGTGCGCCTTTATCAGGAATGCTGCGTTACCAGTGGGTACGTACTGGATCGTTGATGCACCGGAAGGCAGTATTGCTAATCGGGTTGAGCGGTTTGTAAAAGACTTCAAGAACGGGACCGATCATTCTGAATGGTTCGGCTTGTTTAATGCTTCGACCATGGCTGATAACGTATTTGTGAATGGGGTCGACAGAGGCTCATTTCGACTTCATCCATTGAGGCCGAATGGTGAGGGAGGGTCGTGGGGATGCATAACGTTCTATAATATCCCTCATTTTCAACTGGTCAGACAATCTTTGCTTGCACGTAAGAAGATTCGTGTTCCTGGTGGTAAAGGGTTGATGGCATATGGACGTATTGATGTGACAGGAAGGACTGATTATGCTTCATGCAAAGTTAAAAAATAATATCCTGATTGGTCTGGCATGCCTCATTGCTTCCTTCTTTATCGTCCTGTTTCCTCTGGGAGGCTTGCTCGATTACTTGTCTCAAGCCAGCAATGATTTTTTAAATCGTACCGGTCTGGGGTTTGCTGATGGTGAAGCAGACCCATCATTCCTGTGGGTGTTGTGTGGGATGATGGTCGTCGTTAACGCGCTACTGATGTATACCATCCGAAAGATATGCAGCCTGAAACGTGCTTGAGATATTTCATTGACGCTTTCTATGACACTCCCGTCAAAAGTCCTGAAGTGGTGCGCACTTTCGGCTGCTACGGTATTTATCCTCGGATGGCTGTTTGTCTGGCTTGTGGCATTCGGTTCTGATGAGACGACTGTTTATACGGAAAACGATTTTTTCCACTACCGGATACTGACAGACAAGGATATTAAGAACGCCCCAAAAGTAACGGACGACTATTATTTTGAGGCGCATTCGGGCGATGGTTACGAACCTTCAAACAGTATCATTTTTAAAGGCGCTACCAGTGCTGTGCCGTTGCGCGCTTATCTCGAAACGTTAGGGTATGTGAAGGAAAAGCGTAGCCTGGAAGTGAAGGAGGTCTGGTCGAAACCCGAACGGTTAAACGCAGATTTTTTCTATCTGTACTTTAATACCGCTACGGGTGACATTGAACTGACCAAAGTGATAGGTAACGGGCATGTAATCCCATGCCCGTAGTAAGAAAAAATCACTCGTGCTTTATCTGCTCTTTCACAGCCTTATCCAGTACAGCATGAAGTTCGCCAACGGTTAAATCGCGTATCACAGGTTCCGGTAGACCACGTATCCTGCGAATCAAACGGCAGAAACCAAAGTAATCTATGCCCTCGGTGCTAAAAAGAAACTCGTTTTCAGCGAGGGAAAAAATTTTCTCATAACCATCTTCTTCAGTGACGAGCGTAACGCCAAACGCTTCCTCGCAGTCTTCAATCAGGGCATCGCCATCCATGCCGCATATATCGAGGTCGGCTTCGATTAGGGTGTTCTCATCAATGCGCTTGCGATGATGTCCCGAGGACTGACGTACAACCTCAATGACCTGCGAAAGAGTGGGGTACATTATGTTGGATTCCGTGGGTGAAGAAATGACGTAGACATTGATTAATAAACCGAATTAACGTCTGGGATTTATTATTGAAGGTACAAAGAAAATCAAAACAGTCCACGCAAACATCCCAATGATTTTTAGCGGCCAGGGTTCGAATACATCAAAGCACACAATTGCGCCTATAACTAATAATGGCCCTCCCAATAATTCCACTATTCCTTCTAAGATCGATAACTTATGAGGCAATACACGATTCAGTAAAATGGCCATGAAATGTGCGCATCCTAAAGTGATGATTATTGCTATAGTGCATTCTTTCCAGTTATCAGTGACGCCCACGCATATGAGGCATAACACAATCACAAAAGCACAAAGTAACGTATTCAGCATGGAAATAATAAACTTACTCATAATGCTTGCCGCGACGTTTAAAATAAAAAGAGTCTATAAATATAGCGCTCTTAACAGAATGACAAACAACTATGGCTAATAATGCGTTTAAGAATTATTGCGCCTTGCTTATTTTCGTAATAAAAGAGTTAGCGGCTTCATGCCGGTACCATACACTCCACCGCGAACTCTCTTAACTCACACTCTCAAAACACCGGCACCCCCAGCCCAACCTTCACCTCCCTCAACGTCTCCTGCGTCACCCCCTGCGCCCGTTCGGTCCCGCGCTTCAGCATCGCCATCAGCTCCCCCTTGTCCTGCATATACATCGCCCTCCGCTCCCGCATCGGCGCAATCAGCTCCTGCAAACACGCCTCCAGCTCGTTCTTGCACGACCGGTCACCCAGCCCGCCCGCCTGATAGTGCGCCCTCATCGCCGCCACTTTCTCCTTGTCCGGATGAAACGCGTCGAGATACGTAAACACCACGTTCCCCTCAATCTGCCCCGGGTCGCTCACCTTAAGGTGGTTCGGGTCGGTGTACATGGCGCTGACCGCACGGTGGATCGTCTCTTCGCTGGCCGACAGGTGCAACGTGTTGCCCAGCGATTTCGACATCTTGGCGCTGCCGTCGATGCCGGGCAGGCGGCTGGTGTCGCTCAGCATCGCCTTGCAGTGGCGCAGCACCGGGGCGGGCAGCAGGCTGTTCATCTTGTGCACAATCTCGTTGGTCTGCTCAATCATCGGCAGCTGGTCGTCGCCGACGGGCACGCACTCGGCCTTAAACGCGGTGATGTCCGCTGCCTGGCTGATGGGGTAGGCCATAAACCCGACCGGCAGCGAGCGGGCGAAGCCCTTCTGCGCAATCTCATTTTTCACCGTCGGGTTACGCTCCACGCGGGCGACGGTGACGATGTTCATATACAGCATCGTCAGCTCGGCGAGGGCGGGCAGGGCGGATTGTAGGCAGATCGTGGTCAGGTTCGGGTCGATACCGGCGGCGAGGTAGTCGGCCAGCACTTCAGGGATGTTGTCGCGAATTTTTTGCGGGTTGCTGCCGTTGTCGGTCAGCCCCTGCAGGTCGGCAATCAGCACAAACTGGTTGTGCGTTTGCTGGAGCGCCACGCGCTGGCGCAGCGATCCGACGAAATGACCGAGGTGCAGCGGGCCGGTTGGGCGGTCGCCGGTGAGGATGGTGGGTGCGTTCATAAAGACTCCTTAATGTGCAATTGCCGAAAGGGGTCTTAGAAATGTGAAAGCCGCCTTTCGGCGGCTATCTGAAAATGGGGAAAACTACTCCGTGCCGCCTTTAAGAAGGCAGCCACCAGCGGTTTACGGTGAGCACGGCGTGGTTTATGTTCATCTCTTTACCGTACCACGTCCGGCGCGAAAAACAAAAGGGCACGTCATGCTGCAATCTCTCAATCATCTGACCCTCGCGGTCAGCGACCTGCAAAAAAGCGTCACCTTCTGGCACGAGCTACTGGGGCTTGCGCTGCACGCCCGCTGGAATACCGGGGCTTATCTCACCTGCGGCGATCTATGGGTCTGCCTGTCCTACGACGAGGCGCGCCAGTACGTGCCACCGCAGGAGAGCGACTACACCCACTACGCGTTTACCGTGGCGGAAGAGGATTTTGAACCGCTCTCGCAAAGGCTTGAGCAGGCGGGCGTCACCGTCTGGAAGCAGAACAAAAGCGAGGGGGCGTCGTTCTATTTTCTCGACCCGGACGGGCACAAGCTGGAGCTGCACGTGGGCAGCCTCGCCGCGCGGCTGGCGGCGTGTCGCGAGAAGCCCTATGCGGGCATGGTATTTACTTCAGACGGGGCTTGAGGCGCGCACCTTCAGCCTGCCCGCCAGCGTCACGTGTGTGGCGGCATCTTCCTGATTGCACAGGTACTCCACCGCCAGCCGTCCCAGCTCGCTGTAGGGCAGCTGGATACTGGTCAGCGGCGGGGTGAGCTGCTCGGAAATCTTCTGGTCGTCGTAGCCCGCCAGCAGCATGTCCTGCGGGATACGCACGCCGTTCACCGCCAGCGCCTGGTAGCAGCCAATCGCCAGCCAGTCGCTGGCACAGAAAATGGCGTCCGGGCGTTCGGTCAGTTCCAGCAGGGACGTGGTGGCGGTAAAGGACTCGCTGAACTGCCAGTTGGTCTGGCGCACCAGGCTCTCGTCACACGTTAAACCGGCCTGCTTCAATGCCGCCTGGTAGCCCGCCAGACGCTGGCGCGAGGCCTCCATCCAGCTCTCGCCGGTGATGTGGGCGATGCGCGTGGCGCCGCAGGCGATGAGGTGTTTAGTCACCTGAAAAGCGTTGGCGTAGTCGTCCGGGATAAACGACGGCAGCAGCGGGGAGCCGGGGTCGCGCTGGTTGAGCAGCACCAGCGGGATGCGGGTACAGTCCTGAAATGGCGTCATATCGACGACGTTCGTGACCGGAGAGGCAAGAATAATCCCGATGCAGTTGCGCTTGTCCAGCTGGCGGATGATGTTCAGGGCCAGCTCCACGTCGTCGCCGTAGTCGTAGACGGTGAGCAACGTTTCGTTGCGCCACGCCCCTTCCCGCGCCTGGCTGATGGCGTCGATAAATGGGTCGAAGCTCTGCAACGAGCTGACCAGCAGGGCGATCTCCTCCTGGTTGCGCGGAGCGTGAATGGCAGGAAGACGGTCGTAGCCGAGCTCGGTAGCGACGTTGATCACCCGCTGACGGGTGTCGTCGCTGAGCTTGATGTTGCGGGACTGGTTAAGCACCAGCGATACCGTCGCCTGCGACACGCCCGCCGCCCGCGCAATATCGTTCATCGTCACTTTCGTTTTTCGCTTCATCCGTCCTCTCCCTTTCGCGATTTCGCATCATACCCTAACCGCACGCTTTAGCGCCGCCGATCACGTTTCTCATTCATCGAAGCGTGAACTTTGTGAGAGGCGTCGCTTTTCTTTGCACCGCGATTTGCGCATTTATCCCGCGGCTAATATTTATTAGCTAAACATTATCAGCAAGAGGATGCGTAATGAAAGAGCAGTGGAGTAAAGAACAGGCACAGGCGTGGTATCAGCAAAAAGGCTGGCTGTGCGGGTTCAACTATCTGCCGTCGACAGCGGTGAACTGGACCGATATCTGGCAGGAAGAGACCTTCGATCCCGCCACTATCGACCGCGAGCTGGGCTGGGCGGCGGACGCGGGCTATAACACCCTGCGCATCAACCTGCCGTTCATCGTCTGGGAGCATGACCGCGACGGGCTGATGGCGCGCATCGACCGCTTTTTGACGATTGCCGACGGTCACGGCTTCAGCACCATGCTGACCCTGATGGACGACTGCGGCTTCTCCGGCGACGAGCCGTACCTCGGCCCGCAAAAGCCGCCCGTACCGGGCAAACACAACAGCCAGGCGGCGGCGAGCCCGGGGCGCGACAAGGTGTGCGATCGAGACTGCTGGCCACAGATTGAGCGCTATATCCGCGACGTTGTGCGCCAGTTCCGCGAGGATAAGCGCGTATTGCTGTGGGATCTGTATAACGAGCCGGGAAACCGCGGCATTTTCGCGACAGGCACGGAAGAGGTGCTGTACGACGAGAAGCTGGAGACCTGCGCGCACGAGTTGATGAAGCTGGCGTTCCGCTGGGTGCGTGAGGAAGATCCGACCCAGCCGCTTACCGTCTGCGCGTGGCGTCTGCCGGCGGAAGAGGAGGGCGAGACGTTTTATCAGCACCCGCTGGACCAGACCGCGCTGGAACTGTCGGACGTGGTGAGCTATCACGCCTACACCAATACCGGGCGCATGACGGCGATTATCCAGCAACTTCAGGCGCTGGGCCGCCCAATCTTCTGCACCGAATGGCTGGCGCGTCACGTGGGCGGCACCATCGAAGAGCAGCTCCCGCTGATGTACATGGCAAAGGTCGCGCCGTATCAGTGGGGGCTGGTGCGCGGTAAAACCCAGACCTGGCTGCCGTGGCCGGTGGTGATGAAGGAGTCCACGGACTACTGCCGCCTGTGGTTCCACGACGTGTTCGAGGAGAACGGTATCCCGTTTTCACGCGCTGAAATCGCGCTGATGAAGAAGCTGCGCAATATCGCCCCGGATCCGCAGGGCTAATAATAACGACCCGGCGCGCTGTCGCCGGGCAACCAGGTACGCACTATGGCAATGACAATGAAAATACCGTCTCGCGAGTTATGGTCCTACTTTGGCTATGGTTTAGGTCAGTGTTTTAGCTTTGGTTTAGTGGGTTCGTTTATAAACTATTTTTACACCGACGTGCTGGGGATCTCGGCGCTGGCGGCAAGTACCATCTTCCTGATTGCCCGCGCGTGGGACGCGGTTCACGATCCGCTGTTTGCCAGCATTATGGACACCATTAACAGCCGGTTCGGCAAGTTTCGCCACTTTTTACTGATTGCGCCGCTGCTGATTACCGGCGTCACCCTGCTGGCATTCTATAAAATCGAAGCGGACATGACCACCAAAATCCTCTACGCCGGGGTGACGTATATCCTGTGGGGGACGCTGTACGCCATCTCCGATATCCCGTTCTGGTCGATGTCGTCGGTGATGACCAACGACTCCGGCCAGCGCACCCGCGCGGTAACGGCGGCGATGCTCGGGGTGAACGCCGGGATTGCCTGCGCCAACATCTTCTTCCCGAAGCTGGCGGCGTTCTTTGCCCAGTACAGCAACGATAAAGGCTACTTTATGGCGGCGCTGGTGATGATGCTGGTGGGGCTGCCGCTGATGCTCAACGGCTTTATGCAGATCAAAGAGCGCGTCCCGCCCAGCCCGGAAAAGGTGACGATGCGCGACACCTTCCACAACCTGCGCCAGAACAAGCCGCTGTTTATCGTCCTGCTGTCGTTCTTTTTCTGCGTGTTCCATAACGTGGCGGGCGGACTCTATATCTACTTCTTTATCAACAACATGGGCGACAGCAGCCTGCAAATGGCAATTGGCGTGATGGGGATAGTGGCGGCGGTGCTGTGCCTGGTCGCCCCGCTGCTGACGCGCCGGATGCAGAAGCGGAAGCTGTTTATGATCCTCTGCGGGCTGGACGTGGCGGTGCGCGTGGTGATGTGGTTCACGGGCTATCAGCACACGGCGCTGCTGTTTATCCTGCTCGGCCTGAGCACGCTGTTCGTGATGATGACCAACATCCTCACCTCGTCGATGATTGCCGACACCATCGAGTATGCGGAATACCACACCCACAAGCGCTGCGCGGCGATCACCTTCTCCGGGCAGACCTTTACCGGCAAGATGTCGGTGGCGGTGGGCGGCGGGTTAATCGGCGTGTTTCTGACGATGATCAACTATGTGCCGCAGGCGCAGTCACAGAGCGACAGCGTGCTGTCGGGGCTGTTCTTCGGCATTTGTTTGTTACCGGCGATTGGGTCGCTGATCCGCATGGGCTTTATGTCGCGCTTTACCTTTACCGAGGAGAAGCATGCGGAAGTGTGTCGGCTGCTGGCAGAACGCAGGCGGGGGAGCGAGCAGAATGGCATCGTGGATGAGGCGTTGACCCGCCCGGTATCGGTCAATTAATCGCTTCAGACGCCTGCTTTGCAGGCGTCTGCTTCTAATTCCGCAGCTTCAGGGACTCGGGGAGGTGGAGTATCGAGCTCTGAATACTGGTTCCGATGGTAAAAGGGACGATCCACAAACGTAGCGCATGGCTGTCCGGCTTATGAAGTTCGAAGGGATGGGGAAGCGCATCGCTAAAACCGTCATGCTGCGGGTAGATCAGGATCATATCGCCGCGGCTATCGAGATATTTCGTTCCGTAGGCCAGCATCTGGTAAAGATCGCTTTGCGAAATGTTAAAGCCAGGTTTATGAGGCTTAATCTTTTTCCATTTCGTATCGCAAATAATTGAAGAATGTTTCGACGTGTCATACGGGCGAAGCCAGATATCCGGCTTGAGTCTAAACATATACCTGGTGTGATAGCGAGCCAGAGTGTGTGTTTTTGCTTGGGTATCAATTTGGTAACGTTGATGATGATGATGCCTCATCCACGCCGCAACAAAGGATTCAAATACCGCTTCCATTGGAAAGAGCAGCGATATGGCATCAGCATGACCCTGCATACAAAGTGGTGACTCCCCGTGTAGGATCAATTTGGCCCACTCCAGCGCCTGTTCATAGTGATGCATATGCCTGTCGAGGCGAACCAGATCGAACGCGTGAGCGGTATCAACAACGGGAGGAATACCTTCGAAGGCCGACTGCAAGGGGCGAAGCTGCTGGATGAGCTGAGGGTTGCGGGTCAGGCGCGAAACCGTATCGATGGCCGTTTTGAGAATGCGGTTCTCCGGTCGGTCAACACTGTACTCGTCATACTCCACCTGAAAGCGATCCCGGCGAACGCTATTTGTCGACAGTTGTGCTGAAACCCGCAGTTTTCCCTTCATCCACGGTAGATTCTCCTGCTGGCGAAGGTAGTCACGCTTAAGACCCTGCAGCAGGACCGCCTGGACGCTCTGGATAAATTGATGAATAAAGATATCCATCAGCGGCATGCGCGAGGTTTTGATACTGGCGGAGGTTGTGGCGATGTGCCGGAAGGTTTTCAGCGTGCGCAGCATCATCATCAGCTGTTCGCGGGCGTTATCATGGCCGGTCTTTGGCAACACCTCGATGAACGCTCCTCCCGGCAGCGCAATGACGCCGACATAGTTTTTCACCTGCAGCACCTTCACGCGCCCGACCGTTTTCAGCGTCAGCAGGCGCGCGTCGTATTCCGCATCGTCGTTCAGGCAGCATTGCTCCAGCCACGCAAAACAGGCCGGAGGAAGCTCCACTGCGTCCTTAACCCGGCCGCTGTCCTTTTTACTGACCAAATAACCGTATTCAAAGGTGGACCACTGCCGCCGCCCGGTCATTCGTCGTTCTCCGCGCCTCGCGCACCTGCATCGTAAATCTGACGCCAGGCGATGGCATTATTCCAGACAGGATCGTCTTCGCCTGCAAGGTGATAGCGCTCTCCCTCTTCCTGCAGATCGTCCGATGCATCCGTTCCAAACAGCCGCTGAATATTTCCCTCGTTTTTGATCGAACGGATGAAGCACAGGGCGGGATCCTGCTTCTGGTTATCTCCAAGGACCAGACGAATTTTCTGCCAGTCGTTGTAAAAGTACTCCTCCAGCAGCGGCAGTACTTTATTTTTCATCACCCGCTGCAGACGGGCGAAAGCAATGTCATCGTCCTCCGTCTCAATTACCGGTATGAAAAAAGCGTGCCCGAGCGTGTGCTCGCTATCGTACAGCGCCTCAATGCGTTCATTGAGCATCTGCAGTAGCCGTTTGAGATCGATACCTTTGATGACGTGGCCTTCCAGAATGGAGGCTTTCGGCAGCATGGCCTTAAACTCGAAGCGGCGGCGCAGGGCGGTGTCCAGAGCGGTCAGGGAACGGTCCGCGGTATTCATGGTGCCGATCAGGAACAGGTTGTTTGGCACGCTGAATTTTTCGCCCGAATAGGGTAGCGTCACGCTCAGGGCCTCGGGTTCACCCATGCGCTTGGATTTCTCAATTAAGGTGATGAGCTCTCCGAAAATTTTGGAGATATTGCCACGGTTAATCTCGTCAACAATCAGCACGTAGTTCTGGCGTTTTGCCGGTGCATTTTTTTTCGGTGTGACGGGAAGATTATAATTATCATGAAGATAGTTGAGGATACCCCGGACATACGACTCGTTGTGGATATCAATCCCGTTGTTCTGATACCAGGCTTTGATGTCCTTCACGTAGGCGTTGTATCCATTCCCCAGATCCCCTTTTTTGCTGTTTAAAGGGAAGATGCCGAAGTTCGTTTCACTTTTATAGGTGACGCCGAACGGTTTACCTGATGTCGTTTTGAGCGTGGCGGCTTCGCCATTCAGCAGTTCTTTTTGAAACTTTGATAGCGCCTCGTTCAGCGCCAGCTGTTCACCTGCGTAACCAAACGCCGCATCCTCACAGATTTGCTTAAAGACGCCGGATTTAATGTCATAGCGAACGTTACCGTCACGGGTGGTATCGGCGCGTAGCCCTTCAATAAACTCTTCATAACCAAAGCTTTGGTGGAAAGTGACAAAGCGGATGCGCTGTTCGGAGACCAGCCGGTCATAAAGCGCTTTAAGTGCGTTCCGGTAATCACTGCCCTGAAGGCCATCCAGCAGGCGGGAATACTCAGCGGGTTCACAGGCGCGGACGGCATGCTCAACGGTGGAATAGGTTTTACCCGTCCCCGGAGGGCCATAGAGAATGACGTTCAGTGGAACATCCGCCACGCTCTCATCCGTATCCTGATCGTCGTCTTCGGCCCAGGACTCGCTACCTACCAGGCCGATATCACTCTTATCTTTGATGAAATGCGTGTAGAGATGCCACAGCGACATATTGAGTTCGACAGGGTCTACATGGCCGCCCAGCTCGCGGTTCAGCGCCGCCTTCAGCTCCAGGTTTTTTTCAAACCACGTCCCTTTCCCGGCGAGCCCAAGCCCGAAGCGGTTATTACAGTAGTTATAAATGCGGGAAAACATTTTGGTATTTACCACGTTCGAAACCCGCTCAGGGTACAGCGTGGCAAAAGCCCGGTGACACAACGCCCAGTACTGTTTCTTGAGAATGGATTTGGCCTTAAGCGCCTGTAGCTTGTTGACCACCTTTTCATATACGGCCGGGGTGCAGCCCTGTGCCATCAGGGTTGTGATTTCCCGCAGGTGAATCTGGGCCGCATTGTATTCGTTCTGCGACATTCCACCCTGTTTAATGCTGGCGACGCCGTTGGAGCGTTCATACCAAAGTGCCTTGATAAGGCTTTGATCACGAAACTCGGGTCGCTCTGTCGCTACGCGTTTGACCATCTGGTGATAGGCTGGCCCCCATTTAGGGCTGTATCGGCTGTTGTTATTGATATGCTCATTAAAGAAGGGGGCTAACGCGGTGCGATCCTGAACCATCACAAACTCCGGAAGTCGGGTAAAGGCGGTAAAGGTCAGTATTTTATAGGATTAATCTGAATGGTGTCACTGCTTGTTCAGGTGGGTTGAGGTGAAAAGGGGGCTGTCGCCGTTGGCGTCAGCCCTCAGACTTACAGCGACTTCACAAACGCCAGCAGATCTTCGTTGAGCTGATCCTGGTGGGTCAGCGCGAAGCCGTGCGGCGCGTTGTCGTACACCTTCAGCGTGGCGTTTTTGATCATCTCCGCCGCCAGCTTGCCGGTACTTTCAAACGGCACGATCTGGTCGTTGCTGCCGTGGATCACCAGCGTCGGCACGTCGATTTTCGCCATATCCGGACGGAAGTCGGTTTCGGCGAAGGCGGTCACGCAATCGATGGTGCCCTTGAGGGACGCCAGCAGGGCGATGTTCAGCGTCTGGGTCAGGGCACCGGCAGAGACGGTCTGCCCGGCGTTGATGCCGTAGAACGGAGTGGCGAAGTCGCTGATGAACTGGGCGCGATCTTTACGCAGCCCGTCGCGAATGCCGTCGAACACGCTCTGATCCACACCCTGCGGGAAGGAGTCGGATTTGCCGAAGATTGGCGTCACCGCGCCCAGCAGCGCCAGACCAGCCACGCGTTCGCTGCCGTAGTTGTTGATGTAGCGGGTCACGTCGCCGCCGCCCATGGAGAAGCCCACCAGCGTTACGTCGCGCAGATCCAGGGTAGTAATCAGGTCGTTAATGTCGGACGCAAAGGTGTCGTAGTCATAGCCGTTCCACGGCTGATCCGAACGCCCAAAGCCGCGACGGTCAAAGGCGATGGCGCGGAAGCCGCGCTCGGCCAGGTAGTTCAGCTGGCTGTCCCACATGTCGCCGTCCAGCGGCCAGCCGTGGCTGAAGAGGATCGGTTTGCCCGCGCCGCAGTCTTTGTAGTAAATCTGCGTGCCGTCTTTTGCCTTAAACAGTGCCATAGTGTGTTCCTGTGCAGGTGATCGTTATGGTTATACCGGCGCGACCAGATAGCGAATTGCCGGTGATATTGTGCCCTGATGAAAAGCCAGAACGCGGCTCTGCAACAGGAGGTCATTCATGGTGTGGCGTTCCTGCTGGCGCAAATGCTCAATCCAGGAACCCATCAGGAAGGTCTCGATAAACAGCCCTGGACGTTCGATATCCTCGTACACCGCCCAGCTCATCGCTCCGGCGCGGCGGCGCACCCGGCGTAGCTCGTGCACGGCCTGCAAAAACGCTTTCGCGTCCTGTGGGTCGATGATGTACTCGTGCGACACCAGCACCGGGCCGCGCTCGTTCGGGAGTTCAATCTCCACGCCGTCCAGCGGCTGCCCGCTCAGGTCGAGATTTAAATTCGGATCTTTCTCCAGCTTCCAGCGGAACGCCGTCGCGCTTGCCAGCACCATCCCCAGCGTGGCAACCACCAGCGAGGTCGGGGTGCCGAACTGCGAGGCGATCTGCCCCCAGACGGCGCTGCCTGCGGTCATCGAGCCGAAGAACACCGTCAGATACACAGCCAGCGCCCGGGCTTTTACCCAGCGGGCGGCGCTGCGCTGTGCGCCAAGGTTGAGGGTGGAGAGCACCGCAATCCACGCGAAGCCGGTAAAAAACTCAAACAGGTTCAGCAGCCAGACGTGGCGCACGAACGCCAGCGCCAGCATGGTGAGGGCAAACGTCAGGCTGGCGGCCACCATCAGCCGATCGGCATTCAGCCGCTGGCGCAGGCGCGGCAGCAGGATCGCCCCGGCAATCGCCCCCAGGCCGATACACGCCAGCATCACGCCGTAGCCCGCCGGGCCTAAGCCCAGCTCGCGGCGCGCCACCAGCGGCAGTAACGCCCAGCCCGCGCTGCCGAAAACGAAGAACGCCACGGTACGCACCAGCACGTTACGCAGCACCGGGGCGGCGTGCACGTAGCGAATGCCGGACCGCACCGCCGAGAAGAAGTGCTCCGGCGGCAGCCGCTGCACGGAAGGCGCCGGACGCCAGCGCCACAGCACCCACGCCACGCCGACCACGGAGAGCGCGTTAAGCGCAAACACCATCCACGGCCCGGCCAGCGACAGCAGGAAACCGCCCAGCGCAGGGCCAATCGCCCGGCTGATGTTGACCCCGAGCGAGTTAAGCGCCACGGCGGAACCCAGCTCGGGCTTGCTCACCAGGTCAGGCACAATCGCCTGAAACGGCGGCGAGCTCATGGCCGCGCCCACGCTCAGCAGAAACGTTGCCGCCAGCAGAACGGTGGGGGTGACGTGTCCGGTAAAAGAGAGCAGCGTCAGCCCGGCAGCGGCGATGAATACCCATAGCTGGGAGAAGAGCAGGTATTTTCGTCGGTCAACGATGTCCGCCATCACCCCGGACGGCAGGGCGAAGAGGAACATCGGCAGGCTGCTGGCCGCCTGCACCAGCGCGATATCCAGCGGATCGGCGCTGAGCGTCAGCATGCTCCAGTTGATGCCGACGTCGCTCATCCATGAGCCGACGTTAGAGACCACCGTGGCGATCCACAGCATGCGGAACACCGGCTGGCTCAGCGGCTGCCAGGGCGAAGCCGCCGATGCGGGCGTCGTCTCGACGTGTGCGTCGCGAACGTCGTTAACCTGGGTCATGCGAACCTCTCCGTCGTCTTACGCTGCAGCCGCCACTGGCCCGGTCCGGTGAGGGCGAGGGTGGTGAAGATAATCAGCAGCAGCCAGCCAAACTGCCCTTCGGCAATCGACCAGTCCGGGTGCACCGCCAGCATCGCCACCAGCAGCACGGCGATAATCGGCAGGCACGCCAGGCGGGTGTAAACCCCTGCAATGATAAACAGCGGGCAGATGACCTCGGCGACGATCGCCGGGATCAGGCTCGCGTAAGGTCCGAAACCAAACGGATCTTCGATGCGCGTCAGCTCTTCGCTGAAGTGGAGCACCTTAGGCAGGCCGTGTACGTACAGCAGCAGCAGGCTGCCGGTCAGGCGCAGGAAGAACAGCCCCGGATCGATCCGGGGCGAAGCGTCATTTTGTTTCATCAGAATGCAAAGCAGCTGCAGCCCAGCGCCCCCCAGAAAGCGTTATCGTCGGACACCGGCATCTCTGACGTGCGGGCGAAATCATGCTGGTGGCTATGAACCCCGCACGGGCCGCTGCAGTGGTGGACGGCGCTCATGCCGACGCGTGCGGCCTGCGGCGGCGCGCTGCGGTAGTGGCCCGGCACCTTCACCACCGGGGACCACTCGGGCAGGACCGGAATGGCGGGCGGCGCGAGCGGGCCAAAGCTGCCAGCAGCGTAGACGATATCGCCGTTGACCACGGTGAGGACGGACTCGATGCCCTTGATCTCCTCTTCCGGCACGCGGAAGTAATCTTTGCTGAGCACCGCCAGATCCGCGAGCTGGCCCGTTTTGATCTGCCCCTTCTGGTTCTGCTCGCTGGAAAACCACGCGCTGCCCTGGGTCCAGAGCATCAGGGCGGTATCGCGATCCAGACGGGCGCTGTGATCGTACATCTGCATCCCGCCAACGGTGCGGCCGGAGACCAGCCAGTAGAGCGCGGTCCACGGGTTATAGCTCGCCACGCGGGTGGCGTCGGTGCCTAAGCCCACCGGCACACCGGTCTCCAGCATTTTCGCCACCGGCGGCGTGTGGCGGGTGGCTTCGATGCCGTAACGCTCGGCGAAGTATTCCCCCTGGAAGGCCATGCGGTGCTGCACGGCAATGCCGCCGCCCAGTTCTTTGATGCGGTCGATGTTGGCCTGTGACACGGTTTCGGCGTGGTCGAAGAACCAGTGTAGCCCGTTGAACGGAATGTCGCGGTTCACCTTCTCGAACACGTCCAGCATGCGGCTGATGGATTCGTTATAGGTGGCGTGCAGGCGGAACGGCCAGCGGTGTTCGACCAGATGGCGCACCACGCGCTCCAGCTCGTCCTCCATGCCCGGCGCGAGATCCGGGCGCGGCTCGAGGAAGTCTTCAAAATCGGCGGCGGAGAAGACCAGCATCTCGCCCGCGCCGTTGTGGCGGAAGAAGTCGCTGCCCTGGCCCGGCGTGAGCATGTCGGTCCATTTTTCAAAGTCTTCCAGCTCGTGGCCCGGACGCTGGGTAAACAGGTTGTAGGCGATGCGGATGGTCATCTGCTTTTTCTCGTGCAGCTCGGCAATTACCTCGTAATCTTCCGGGTAGTTCTGGAAGCCGCCGCCCGCGTCGATGGCACTGGTCAGCCCCAGGCGGTTCAGCTCGCGCATGAACTGGCGCGTGGAGTTGACCTGCTGCTCCAGTGGCAGCTTCGGCCCTTTGGCGAGGGTTGAGTACAGGATCATGGCGTTAGGACGGGCGATCAGCATCCCGGTCGGGTTGCCGTTGGCGTCGCGCTGGATCTCCCCGCCCGGCGGATTCGGCGTGTCCCAGGTGTAGCCGACCACCTTCAGCGCGGCGCGGTTGAGCAGGGCGCGGTCGTACAGGTGCAGGATGAAAACCGGCGTATCCGGCGCGGCGTCGTTGATCTCGTCTAAAGTTGGCATACGGCGCTCGGCAAACTGGAACTCGCTCCAGCCGCCCACCACGCGCACCCACTGGGGCGACGGCGTGCGCAGGGCCTGCTCTTTCAGCATGCGCAGGGCATCTGCCAGGGACGGTACGCCTTCCCAGCGCAGCTCGAGGTTGTAATTCAGCCCGCCGCGGATCAGGTGCAGGTGCGAGTCGTTCAGGCCGGGGATGGCGGTGTGGCCTTTTAAGTCGACCATCTTAGTGCCGTCGCAGTGGTGTTGCATCACCTCGGCGACGGTGCCCACTTCCAGGAATTTCCCGTCGCGCACGGCAACGGCTTCCGCGAGAGGGTTCTCGCGATCGACGGTGTGAAACTGGCCGTTAACCAGAATGAGATCGGCTTTACCGAGGGTAACCATAACTGCTCCAGACTGAGAGGGGAATGGTCAGGATTATGGGAACCGGTTTCGGGAAAGATCCAGTTATACAATAGGATAGGTATACCAAAGTATAACTATACCTAAGGTTAACTATACGAAGAGATAATTACGCGCCAGCGGCGTGGGTCATAGGATGAATGCGATTTTATCGGCGTGCTGTTCGCGGCGATTTTAACCTTTAACCTCACTGGATAATCTTATGACCACTACAAAACTCGAAGTCTTAACCCCAGCCAACTGTCAGATCATCTTCATCGACCACCAGCCGCAGATGGCGTTTGGCGTGCAGTCTATTGACCGCCAGGTGCTGAAAAACAACACCGTGGCGCTGGCGAAAGCGGCAAAAGTGTTCAACATCCCGACCATCATCACCACCGTTGAAACCGAAAGCTTCTCCGGTAACACCTATCCGGAGCTGCTGGACGTGTTCCCGGGTCAGGACATTCTGGAGCGTACCTCCATGAACTCCTGGGACGACCAGAAGGTGCGTGACGCGCTGAAGGCTAACGGCAAGAAGAAGGTGGTTGTCGCGGGCCTGTGGACCGAAGTGTGCAACAACAGCTTTGCCCTGTGCGCGATGCTGGAAGGGGACTACGAAATTTATATGGTGGCGGACGCGTCCGGCGGCACCTCCAAAGAAGCCCACGACTTCGCGATGCAGCGCATGATCCAGGCGGGCGTGATCCCGGTGACCTGGCAGCAGGTGATGCTGGAGTGGCAGCGTGACTGGGCACATAAAGAGACCTATACCGCGGTGATGGATATCGTGCGCGAGCACTCCGGCGCCTACGGCATGGGCGTGGATTATGCCTACACCATGGTGCACAAAGCGCCGTCTCGCCAGAAGAGCGAGCACCGTACCTTAGCGCCGGTTCCGGCACGCTAAATCCCGGCGGCGGGCTGGTCCCTCATCCGGCTCGTCACTGCCTTTTTCTCTGGAGTTCACAATGAGTACAGGGTTGATATCCCTTGCGGCAGGCGTGCTGATTGGCCTGATGTATGCCGTGCTGAAGGTGCGTTCCCCCGCGCCGCCCGCGCTGGCGCTAATTGGCCTGCTGGGGATGCTGGCAGGGGAACAGGCGATGCGTCATCTTTTATCCCGCGATAATCCCGCTGGCGTGCAGGTGACGGTTCCCCACGTTCAGCACCTGTCCGGAGCGTCATCATGAAGGCCTGGATTATTTCGCTGGTGTGCGGGGTCGCGGCTGGGGTAATTTACGCCCTGCTCGACGTGCATTCCCCGGCGCCGCCGGTCGTCGCGCTGCTTGGCCTGTTCGGCATGCTGGTGGGTGAACAACTGATCCCCATCGGACGGCGTCTGGTGAGCCGCGAACCGCTGACCCTGGCCTGGTTTCGTCATGAATGCGTACCGAAAATCAGCGGTACCGCGCCCCCAGCGCCCGCGAAGGAAAGCCGCGACGCGTAACGAATTGTTTGAGGAAAGACAGCATGACGCTGCCGTGGCGCATTGCCATCATTGATGACGAACGCTCTGTTCGCAGCGGGCTCAGTAACCTGCTGCAATCGGAAGGGTATGCTACCGATACCTTCGATTCGGCAGAGGTGTTTTTGAGCCACCCTCTCGCCCTTTCAGGCGCGTCGCTGGTGATCACCGACATCAAGCTGCGCGGCATGAACGGGATCGAGCTGTTTGAGAAGCTGCGGTTGCTGGCCACGCCGCCGCCGCCAATACTGTTTATCTCCGGCCATGCGGATGAAAATATGCAGCGGTATGCACTCAGCCTGGGCGCCGCTGCATTTTTGCGTAAGCCGATTAACATCGATATTCTGCTGGATCATATTCAGCGGGAGCTGACCCGCCGACAATAAGGATCGCGGATGAACGAACAAACGTCGCCTGCATTTTGGCCCGCCCGGGGAAGTCTCCATGAAGGGCGGGCTTTTGTTCTGAAAGAGGATGTTATTTTTACCGTGCTGGCGCAGGAGGGCGGCATCTCCTGGATGAACGGGCGGCATCCCCAGTCAGGCGGTTCGTTTATTATCGCCACCGCGGTCAGCGATGAAGAAGAGGAGCGGGCAACGCGGCTGCTTAAAAACGAGTTTGCCCTGCGCGATCGACTTCATGACGGCTGGGCTATCCGGCCCGTCGCTTCAACCCAGTACCGCGGACGTTTTGCGCTGGTCTACGCGCCGTTCTGCTTTGAACTGCTGGCGTGCCGGGCAGGTAAGGCGATTTCCGGGATCGCCCGCTTTATCGAGATGGCGATCCGCATCTGCGGTCCCCTGCGCCAGATGCATCTGCACAACCTGATCCACGGCGATATCAAACCCGGGTCGATCTTCGTTCATCACGACGCCACCAGCCGTCTGTGCAGCTTTGGTCTTTCCTGCGCCACCTCCGACGCATTCTCCCGGTCCCGGCTTGCCGCGTCTGGCGGCACGCCCGCCTACATGTCACCGGAACACACCACGCGTACCCGGCGCGCCGTCGACAGCCGGAGCGATCTCTACAGTCTGGGTATCGTGCTTTATGAACTTCTGACCGGGCGATTGCCGTTTGAACTGAGCGCTGATGACCAGACTAACTGGGCGCATTACCATATTGCCTCTGAGCCGCTTGCGCCGGGCCGGGTGCGTCCGGACGTACCCGGCATGCTCTCGACCATTATCCTTAAGTTGCTGGAGAAGAATCCGGAGAATCGCTATCAGACCGTCGACGGGCTGATTGCCGACCTCAGGCGCTGCCAGGCGACGCTGACCGCCGAAGGTGAGATCGTCGACTTTATTCCCGGCCAGCAGGATCGCTCTCCGGCGATCCATCTTGCCGATTCGCTTTTCTCTGCGCATCCGCAGGCCAGCGACGTCATCGCCGCGTTTGAGCGGGTCAGCCAGAGCGGTGCGCCGGAACTGGTGACGATTGGCGGTCCGTCGGGGATCGGTAAATCTTCCGTGATCGCCACCACGCTGAAATCGCTGCAACAGCGCAAGGTGCTGCTGGCGGTGGGCAAGGTCGATCAATACTCTCCCACGCTGCCCTACGGCGTGCTGAGTTCGGCGTTTCGGACGCTCACGCTGCACCTGCTCGGGCTGCCAGCCGGGGAGGTGGCGACGTGGAAAATCCGCCTGTCGCGCGCGCTGGAAGGCTTCGAGGAGCTGGCTGTCAGCCTGGTGCCGGAGCTGAATTTACTTCTTGAGAACAAACCGCGTTTCTCTGCGGATACATTTTCCATCGACGCGCGGGCGCGCTTCAGCCATATGGTGCTGGCGCTGGTGAAAACCTTCGCCACCCAGGGCGCGCCGCTGGTGCTGCTGCTGGATGATGTGCAGTGGATCGACGCCGCCAGCCTGCAAACGCTCGATTACCTGCTGCGCGCCTGCGGCGCCATCCCGCTGCTGGTGGTGGCGGCGCACCGCGATCTCAGTTCGCTTTCTGAACCCAGCTTGCAGACCGCGCTGGCGAGCCTGCCGGAGGCGGCGCAGCATGCCATGACGATCGTGCCGCAGCCGCTGTCGGTGAAGGCCGTGGCACGCTGGCTCGGGGGGATTTTTCATGCCCGCAGTACCGGCACCTCCGATCTTGCCACGCTGATCCATGAAAAAACCGGCGGCAACCCGCTGTTCGTTCAGGAATTTTTCCGCCGCATCGTCGATGACGGACTGGTGGTGCACAACAAATATCAGGGGAAATGGCATTACGATCTCCAGGCCATCCGCGCCCGGCATTACACCGAGAACGTGGTGACGCTGGTGCTTGAACAGCTCAAAGAGATGCCCGACGAGACGCGCCGCCTGCTGGGCAGCATCGCCTGCCTCGGCTGCACGGGCGAGCTGGAGATGCTGTGCCGCGTGGTGGGGCAGTCGGCGGCGGAAATCCGCTACGCCCTTCATCCGGCGGTTACCGCTCAGCTGATTGTGCTGACGGAGAAAGAGTACGCTTTTACCCACGATCGGGTGCAGGAAGCCGCCTTTGCCCTGCTGGATGAGGGCGAGAAAAGCCATCTGCACCTGACCACCGCCAGCCTGCTGGCGGATGCCGCGCGGCAGACGGCGGGTAACGAACTGCTGTTCCGCGCGGTTCACCACGTCAGCGCCGCGCTGGACTGCATCCAGCCTGCGCCGCAGCGCCAGAGATTCCGTGAGCTGAGCCTCCAGGCCGCGCGGCGTGCGAAGCGTACCGGCGATTACCTTTCCGCCTTAAGTTACATCCAGACCGCCAGAGCGCTGGGGAACGCGGGTCCGGTCTCGGACTTTATGCTGGATATCGAAGAGGCGGGCTGTGAGTTCGCGCTCGGGCACCTGGAGCGCACGCGCGCGCTGTGCGATACGATCCTCGGCTCACCGGGCGGGCTGACGGAGAAAGCGCTGGCCGCTAACCTGCTGGCGGAAGTCTATATGCGCCAGTCGGAGATCCGCCTGGCGCTGGAGGCGTCGTTATGCTGGCTGGGCGTGTTCGGGATCCAGATCAGCCGCTACCCGGAAAATGCCGAATGTGACGAGGCCTGGCAGCAGTTCTGTCAACGCACCGCCGACGCGCCGCAGAACCCGTTTACTCAGCTTAAGCTGATGGAGAGCGCGGAGACCGAAGCGGTAATGAACCTGCTTTACAGCGCCAGTATTTTCGCCAGCTTTACCTGCCCGCGCCTGCACTTTTTACTCCTGTGCCGGATGATGCACCTCACGCTCGATCGCGGCATAACCGGCGCATCCACCACGGCGATGGCCTGGTTTGGCGTGCTGATTGGCCACCGCTACGCCGAATACCGTCTCGGGTTTGAGTACGGCACGCTGGCTCGCGAGCTGGTGAACCGCCACGGCTATGATGCCTATGAAGCTAAAACTCTGCTGCCGCTCGACCAGCTCAGCGTCTGGACCCAGCCGCTGTCGTACACTATCGAGTGCGCCAAGGCCTGCTTTACCTCGGCGGTGACCCACGGCGACATGACGATGGCCTGCTTCGCGGCCTGTCATCAGATCATTAACTTCCTCTCCCGGGGCGATCATCTGGACGGCGTGTTGACCAGCATCGATCGCGGTCTGGCCTTTGTGCGTAAAACGGATTATCAGGACATTGAAACCGTTCTGCACATTCAGCGCCGCTACGTGGAGTTTTTACGCACGCCGGTGACGGGCACATGGAGCGCCGCCCAGGCGCTGCCTGACGATCTGCTGCCCGCACCGCCGGAGCAGGCGCCCGAGCAGACCTCGACCATGCTGTTCTGGTACTGGCTCTATCGCGGGATGGCGCACTTTACCTGCGGCGAATACGCCGACGCGCAGGCGGATTTAGAGAGGGCGGGCTGGTATGCGTGGTCCGCACCGGGCCATATCCATCTGCTGGATTACCATTTTTACAGCGCGCTGGCGCTCTCCCGCCAGCTTACGCCGGAGACCTTCTCGGCGGATTATCGCCGCAGTATTCATCACCATTACGACAAAATTGCCCTCTGGGCGCGGATCAATCCGGGCACGTTTGCCGATAAAGAGGCGCTGATTTATGCCGAAATCGTCCGTCTGGACGGCATGAACAGCATCGCGCTGGAGCAGTATGAAAAGGCGGTGCGGCTCTCGCGGGAGGGCGGGTTTAACCCGATCAATGCCCTGGCCCACGAGCTGGCAGGGCGTTTCTCGCTGGCCTGCGGCTACCCGACCGCCTCCGACGCCCATTTCCGCGGTTCGATTGCCGCCTGGGGCCGCGCCGGGGCGCAGGCCAAGGTGCGTCAGCTGGAGCAGGATTTCCCGCATCTGCTGGCCTCCGGGCAGAGCCGCGCGTACGACACCGTGGCATTTGCCCAGAACGAGGTGATCCGCGATTTACAGAGCGTCATCAAAGCCTCACGCGCCTTGTCCGAAGAAATCAACCTCGAGCGTTTAATTGAAAACCTGATGACGCTGCTGCTTGAACGGGCCGGGGCGCAGCGTGGCCTGCTGCTTCGCGTCAGCGATAATCACATCCCGGAGATCGAAGCCAGCGCCTGGACCAGCACCGACGGGGTGCGGGTTCGCATCCTGAAAGAGACACCGATGGCGACGGACATGCCACTGTCGGTGCTGGCCGCGGTGATCCGCACCGGGCAGGAGATCCGCACCGGCAAACCGGAGGAATTTCACCCGTTCAGCCAGGATCCTTATCTGGTGACGTCCGGCGCCGCCGTGATGTGCGTGCCGATGTTCAAACAGGCGCGACTGGTGGGGGTGCTGTATCTGGAAAACCGCCTGATGCCGGAAGTGTTTACCGCCGAACATTCGCGCGTGGTCAGCCTGCTGGGCGCGCAGGCGGCGGTTTCGCTGGAGACGGCGCGGCTTTACGCCGAGCTGCTGGCGGAAAACATCCACCGCCGACGGGTGGAGAAAGAGCTGCGCGCCAGCCAGACCTCGCTGATGCTGGGTGAGCAGATCAGTCATACCGGCAGCTGGCGCTGGGAGCTGGTGCAGGATCTGATGTTTATGTCCGAAGAGTACGCCCGTATTCTTGGCCTGCCGGAGCAGCAAAAGATGATCTCAATGGCGGAGTTTTTGACCTTCGTGCATGAGGATGATTATGGCCGGATTGGTAACCTCGTTAATCAGAGCGTGCGTGACGGGCTGTCGATGCGCGCGGAGTTTCGCATTATCCGCACCGACGGCTCCGTTCGCTACATTCTCGGGATTGGCGATCCGGTGGGCGTGGGCAGCGAAGTGAATGAGTATTACGGCATCATTACCGACATCACCAGCCAGCGGGCGGCGGAGGATGCGATGCGGGTGGCGCAGGCGGATCTGGCGCGAGTCTCACGGGCCACCACCGTCGGGCAACTCACCTCCTCGATCGCGCACGAGATCAACCAGCCGCTGATGTCGATTGTCTCGAACGCCGGCGCGAGCCTGCGCTGGCTCAACCGCGATCCGGCGCGGCTGGACAAAGTGCGAGAGGGGCTGGAGGAGATCGCCGCCGAGGGCGAGCGGGCAGGGGAGATCATCCGCAGCATTCAATCTCTGACGCGCAAACAGGACCCCACGTTTACGCGAATCGATCTGCACTTCCTGATCCACCACATCATTATGCTCTCCCGCAGCGAACTTGAGCTGCGACACATAAGCGTTGATTATCTCCTGAACGCTGACGACAGCTTTATCATCGGCGACAGCGTGCAGATCCAGCAGGTGCTGCTTAACCTGGTGATGAATGCGATGGAAGCGATGGCGGAAGTGACGGATCGCCCGTGCAGCATCACGATCGCCACCGCGAACTGCGCCGAAGGGAAGGTGATCTTTGAGATCGCCGATACCGGCAGCGGCATTGAGCCGGAGCTCACCGAGCGGATCTTTGACTCGTTCTATTCGACCAAAGCGCAGGGAATGGGGATGGGGCTGACCATCAGCGCCAGCATCATTGAACGGCACCGGGGAAAACTGAGCGCGCGCCGCAGAGAGCCGTACGGCACGGTGTTTACCTTCGCGTTGCCGCTTGCCGGACAGGAGGCGTAACGGTTATTCCGCTGGCTGATGTTTTGTCAGGCGCTCGACGGCCCTGACCAGCTCGGCCACGGAGCGGACCTGCATTTTCTCCATCACCCGGCGGCGGTGTACTTTCACCGTAATCTCACTGACGCCCAACTCGGCGGCGATCTGCTTGTTGAGCTTGCCGCTGATGGCAAGCTCAAGCACCTCATGCTCGCGCGGCGTGAGGGACATGTGGCGCTGTTTCAGGGCGTAGTGCTCTTTGACGCGGGCGGCGTTGTGCTGTGCCAGCCTGAGCGCGGATTCGATAGAGCCAATGAGGGCGCTGGATTCAACGGGTTTAGTGAGAAATTCGTAGGCCCCGCCTTTGATCGCCCGGACGGACATAGGGATAGTGCCGTGACCGGTGAGAAAGATGATCGGTATTTCCCGCCCGTTGGCTTTCAGCGCATCTGCGACATCAAACCCGGTGATCGTGGGCATTTGCATATCGAGGATCACGCAGGAGGGCAGATCCTCAAAGGGATGGCTGAGAAAGGCTTCTGCTGAGGAAAAGCCAAGGGCGTGTATATCCGCTGATTCCAGCAGCCCAACAACGGACTGCCTGACTGCGTCATCGTCATCAACCACATAAACAATGTGTTCCATTCACCGCCCCGGTGTGATCAGTAAACCATCGAGAATAAAATGCGCCTTTTTGAACGTAAGCGACTGTTTGCTATCCTCATTCATACTAACACATTAATAATTATTATCATTCGGCAATATGAAGATGATATGAAAGTGTAATAAAAATGTGGCGAATTGGTTAGGATCGGAACGCTGTTTTTAGAGACCTTTCCGGCTGCGAAGCCAGAGCGTGACACAGGCGATATTCATCCTGAGCCACGATGTTTTGTGTGAGGACGCCGACGGGTAAAACAGGCTACACTCTGATTTTGAGCGCGACAAGCTGAGGACATAACGATGCACTACACACTGAAAAGCAGTGACGATAAAGAAAAAGCGGAAGGAACAAGCGGCGCGGGCGCTCTACAGCAAAAACTGCTGGAATCCCGTTCGATTGTCATCTCCGGTGAGATCAACCAGGAGCTGGCCCAGAAAGTCATCACTCAGATGATCCTGCTGCAAAGCGTCAGCAACGATCCGATCAAGCTGTACATCAACAGCCAGGGCGGCCACGTGGAAGCGGGCGACACCATCCACGACTTCATTAAGTTTATCCGACCGGAAGTGCACGTCATTGGCACCGGCTGGGTGGCAAGCGCCGGGATCACCATCTTCCTGGCGGCGAAAAAAGAGCACCGCTACTCGCTGCCGAATACCCGCTTTATGATCCACCAGCCGCTGGGCGGCGTGCGCGGTCAGGCAACGGATATCGAAATCGAAGCGCGCGAGATTATCCGCATGCTGGAACGCGTGAACAAACTGATTGCTGACGCCACCGGCCAGCCGCTGGAGAAAGTGAAGAAGGACACCGACCGTAACTTCTGGATGTCACCGGCGGAAGCGCTGGACTACGGCATCGTGGGCAAACTGATCACCCATTATGACGAGCTGAACCTGGATTAAGTTTTAGCCCGCGCGTGCGTCGGGTGACGGCTTCGCCTTACCCGACCTACGCGCGCTCGATTGACCCATGACAAGTTCCCCCCTGGCTGTCTCTTCTATAATCGCGCCTGTCTCCCCTCTCACTGGTGCTAACCATGGCGTATCAACTGAACCTCGACTGGCCGGAATTTCTTGAGAAATACTGGCAAAAACAACCCGTTGTGCTGAAAAATGCCTTCCCGAATTTTGTCGACCCCATTACCCCTGATGAACTGGCGGGTCTGGCGATGGAGCCGGAAGTCGATAGCCGCCTGGTAAGCCATGCTAACGGCAAGTGGCAGGCGAGCAATGGCCCGTTTGAGCATTTCGATAACCTCGGTGAAACCGGCTGGTCTCTGCTGGCGCAGGCGGTGAACCACTGGCATATGCCCGCCGCAGAGCTGGTGCGTCCGTTCCGCGTCCTGCCGGACTGGCGTCTCGATGACCTGATGATCTCCTTCTCCGTCCCGGGCGGCGGCGTTGGGCCGCATATCGATCAGTACGATGTGTTTATTATTCAGGGGATGGGTAGCCGTCGCTGGCGCGTGGGTGACAAGCTGCCGATGCGTCAGTTCTGTCCGCATCCGGCCCTGCTGCACGTCGATCCGTTTGAGCCAATCATTGACGAAGATCTGGCCCCGGGCGATATCCTCTATATTCCGCCTGGATTCCCGCATGACGGCTTCACCCATGAAACCGCGCTCAACTACTCTGTCGGTTTCCGCGGGCCGAACGGTCGCGATCTGATTAGCAGCTTTGCCGATTACGCGCTGGAAAACGATCTGGGTGGCGAGCACTACAGCGATCCGGATCTGACCTGCCGCGAACACCCGGGCCGCGTGGAGCAGTACGAGCTCGATCGCATTCGCCAGATGATGATCGACATGATTAGCAAGCCGGATGATTTTACAAAATGGTTCGGCAGCTTCGTCTCCACGCCGCGTCACGAGCTGGATATTGCCGCCGCCGAGCCGCCGTATTCCGCAGACGAGGTGCTCGACGCGCTGCAAGGGGGCGAAACGCTTTCACGCCTGAGCGGGCTGCGCGTGCTGAACGTCAACGGCAGCTTCTTTATCAACAGCGAACAGCTGGAGACGGCGGATGTGAACGGGGCGGACGCGCTGTCCCGCTACACCCAGCTCGGCCAGGCCGAGCTGGGTGTAGCGCTGAATAATCCGGCGTTTGTGGAAGAGTTGACCGGATTGATTAACCAGGGATACTGGTACTTCGACGAGTAACAGACAGCGGCGTTTAGTCAGACTAAACGCCGCTACGTTCAAACCAGCATATTACAGGCCTTCCAGTAGTTCAGAAGCCGCTCATCGTCGCGCTCTTTTTCCGCTTTGATTTTCATCGCCTGGGCGAGATTTTCTCGCGATACCTCATGGCCTTTTTGCACGATGTCTAAGACCGCTTCACCAAGAGCCAGCGAAATTTCTGTCCGATTGTTGCGAATCGTCATAAATACCTCCTCGTTGGTTGCGATACTTTAATTATGAACGGGAAATAATCAGTCGCTAATAATTAATCTTATTCTTATTTTTTCAATTCGGCGCTAAATAGACATAATATTCGGTTCTGTCAATGATGTTTCAAAATGCTAATACGCATTTCAGGTCCGAATTTATGCGCTACAGTTAATTTCGTGCAACAGGCAAATAACCGAAACAGGAGAATGAATATGGTAGATAAAAGCGCAATTAAGGATCACACTCAGGTTGTCGCCAGCTGCGGAACGCATGTCGGGGTTGTAGACCATCTTGATGGTGAGCGTATCAAGCTTGCGAAGAGCGACCCGGAATCAGGCGGCAAGCACCACTTTATTCCTCTCGGCTGGGTCGATAAGGTCGAAGATAATAAAGTTGTCCTGACCAAAAACCATAAAGAGGTTTTTGCTGAGTGGCAGGAAGCATAAATATATTTCTCGTAAAGAAATATACGCCTTCGCTCCGGCTTCGTCCGGAGCGTAATAGTGTCTGCGCCCGGTGATTGCTGCCATGGCAAATGAATGGTACTGTTTTGCCTGTCCTTTCCCCGATGCAGGCTCCGAATTATGCTCCAGAGTGAAAATACATCAGCGAAGCGCATATTTTTTGTTGAGGATTTTCAAATATTCGGCGAGCGCTACGGCATCGACTACCGTTTCCCGCAGCTAAAAGATGAGCAGGTCAGCGGCAGCCCCGTGTTGCAGGGGAATGTTGAAGAGATGACGCTCTCGTCCGGCATTTCACTGACCCATTCCGACGTACGTGTATTACAGCCCTATGAAACCACCTCTCGCCACAGCAGCCCGCTTTATATGCTGGTGGTGCTGGAAGGGTGCGTGACGCTCACGCTCAATGGTATCGATTATCCCGTCCGCCCGGGCATGGCGTTCAGCTCGCGTCTGAGTGAAGATCAGGTGATGAGCGCGCGTCACGATGCTGACAGCACGCTGAAAACGCTCTCGTTTGGCGTGTACCCGCACGATGCCGGACGTGAAGCCCTGCTTGAGTCGCTACTGCTGGAATGGCAAAGCCTGAATACCCCCGCGTTTGTCTGGCACGTTCCCGAGTTTGTGATGTCAGGCATTCAGCATGCACAGCGGCAGGGGGGAAGCGTGCTCACGCGTAAGCTGTTGCTGGAGGGGCTCATGTACCAGCTGCTCGGCCACGGCCTGAACCAGTGCCAGCTGCCCTGCCCGAGCCGCCCTGAGCATGCGCGTCTGGAACGCGTCCGGTGCCTGCTGGAACAGTCTCCTGAACGTGACCATACACTCGCGCAGCTGGCAGCCCTTGCTGCCATGAGCCCAAGCAGCCTGCGCAGCAAGTTCCGTCAACGCTACGGCTGCACACTCTTCGATTATCTCCGCGACTGTCGCCTTGCGCTGGCGCGTCGCTATCTGCTGGAAGGCCACAGCGTACAGCAGGCGGCGTGGATGTGCGGGTATCAGCATGCCACCAACTTCGCCACCGCGTTTCGTCGTCATTACGGGATTTCACCGGGTGACGTGCGCAAACTCCGCTAACGTAATTTTGTCCATCGCGCGAACGTATCCCGTGCGGTTTAGCATCGCGCATACATAACCTGGCGGCGCGCATAGCTGTTTGCACCCTCAAAAAGGTAATAATTCTTATTAACAATAAGAAATATCTCTGGAGAGGGTTATGTTTGCTAAATCGCGTCTGGCACTGCTGGTGGGATGGGTTACCGGTAGCGTCGCTTTTCCTTTACTGGCGCAGGATGCCCAAAAAACTGACACCGTGGTGGTGACCTCGCAGATGCAGTCTGCGGCCACCAAGCTTGAAACGCCGGATATTGAAACCCCGCAATCGGTCTCTATCGTCACCCGCGAGCAGTTCGAAGAGCAGGGCGCAACCAGCGTGCGTCAGGCCGTGAGCTACACGCCGGGGGTCTACAGCAACCAGATTGGGGCATCAAACCGCTTCGACTACATGGTGCTGCGCGGCTTCTCGGACGGCAGCCTGGACAACGTCTACCTCGACGGACTGAAGATGATGGGCGACACCAATTCCCACAGCTCGCTGGTGGTTGATCCGTGGTTCCTGGACAGTATCGAAGTCGTGCGCGGCCCGGCCTCCGTGCTGTACGGTCGCTCATCGCCGGGCGGCATCGTGGCGCTCACCTCCCGTAAGCCATCGTTCGATCCGGGCGGGGAGATCAAGCTCTTCGCCGGTAACAATAACCAGCGCGGGGCGATGTTCGACGTCACCGGCCCGGTTGATGATAACGACCGCGTGGCGGTGCGCCTCAGCGGGATGACCCGCTATGCCGATTCCCAGTTCGATCCGCTCAAAGAAGAGCGTTACGCGCTGATGCCGAGCCTGACCTGGCGTATCACCGATAATACCCGTCTGGATCTGATGGCCTACCTGCACCGCGATCCGGAAGGCGGCAGCCACTCCGGCCTGCCGTATGAGGGCACCGTCGTGCCGCACAGCGGTAAGAAAATCTCCAACACCTTTTTTGAAGGTGAAGACGATTACGACAAGTACGATCGTCGGGAAAACATGGTCGGTTATAACATCGAGCACTTGTTTGACAGCGGCTGGGCCGTGCGCCAGAAGCTGCGCTACCTGCACACCAAAGTCGAGCTGAACCAGGTGTATGCCGCAGGCTGGCTGAACGACACCGAGCTGAACCGCGGCTATTCCGGCTCCGATGAGAAGATGAACGCCATCACCCTGGATAACCAGGTCGACGGCAGCTTCGATACCGGCGAGGTGAACCACCGCGTGCTGATCGGCATGGACTACCAGGACCGCACCAACAACGTCACCGGCTACTACGGCGGCTTCCCGCCGATTGACGCTTTCCATCCTGCTTATGGCGCGAAGCCGGACTACATCACCCAGTACAGCAGGGAAAAGCATAAGCTGCGCCAGACCGGCTACTACCTGCAGGATCAGATGTCCATTGACCGCTGGCGCCTCACGCTGGGTGGGCGTTACGACCAGGTAAGCGTGTCGAACGTCGACAACTTCAACCATACCCGCAGCGATCTGGATAAAAACAACTTCAGCAGCCGCGCGGCGCTGCTGTATCTGTTTGATAACGGCGTCGCGCCGTACGTCAGTTACTCCACCGCCTTTACGCCGACCAGCTTTGCCGACGAGCAGGGGAATATCCTGGATCCGATGAAGGGCAAGCAGTGGGAAGCGGGCGTGAAGTATGAGCCGGAGGGGATGAACAGCCAGTTCAGCGCCTCGGTGTTCCGCATCAACCAGAAGAACATTGCCACTAAAGAGGAGCCGACCGATCCGTACCGTTCCATCGGTGAAATCGAATCCGAAGGCGTTGAGCTGGAGGCGATTGGACAGCTGACCGACAGCCTGCGCATGCAGGCGGCCTACACCTATACGGATATTCGCTACAAGAAGAGCAGCCCGGAAGAGGAGGGCAAGCGCGCCGTCTATGCCCCGCGTAACATGGCCAGCGCCTGGCTGAGCTACGACGTCAAAAGCGGCCCGCTGGACGGCCTGACCGTCGGCTCCGGCGTGCGCTATGTCAACGGGATCGCCAGCGATCGTCAGAACACCCATACGCTACCGTCATACACCCTGGTGGATATGGTCGTGGGGTATGACCTGTCGAAAGTGGGGCTCACGGGCGTGAGCGCGCAGTTGAACGTCAATAACCTGACGGACAAAAGCTACGTTGCGGCGTGTAATTCGCTCTCTTACTGCTACTTCGGTGCAGAGCGCAGCATTGTCGGCAGCGTTTCGTGGACGTTCTGAGTCGTTAGCCAATGCCCGGTGGCGCTGCGCTTACCGGGCCTACGGGATCGGTTTTCACCCTCTCCCTGTGGGAGAGGGCCGGGGTGAGGGCAACAGGCCGCACTACCCCTCCATCGCAATCACAATCGCCTCACCCATCTTCTTCAACGCCTCGCGATGTTTATCCGTCGGCGGCAGCGCCACGTTGATCCGCAGACAGTTGCGGTACTTACCGGAGGCGGAAAACAGCGACCCGGCCGCAGCCTGGATTTTGAGACGGCACAGCTGCTTGCTGACGCACACCATGTCGACCGTCTCCGGCAGCTCGACCCACAGCAGGAAGCTGCCCTGCGGGCGGGTAACGCATATCTCTGCCGGAAAATACTGCCGCACCCAGCAGGTATAGGTCTCCATATTCTGCTGATAAATCTGGCGCATGCGCCGCACGTGGCGATGGTAATGGCCGTCGCGAATAAACGCCGCCACCGCCATCTGCGTGCCCGGCACGTTAAAACCGCCCGCGGCGTATTTCATGTGCATCACCCGGTCGTAATAGCGCCCCGGCACAATCCAGCCGACGCGCAGCCCGGGCGCCACGGTTTTGGTAAAGGAGCTGCAGAGGATCACGCGGCCATCAATGTCCATCGAGTGAATGGTGCGCGGGCGCGGGTACTCTGCGGCCAGCTCGCCGTAGATATCATCCTCCACAATCACAATATCGTGCCGCTGGGCGAGCGCCAGCACCTGCTTTTTACGTGCTTCCGGCATGATAAACCCGAGCGGGTTATTGCAGTTGGGGACCAGGATCACCGCTTTGATCGGCCACTGCTCCAGCGCCAGCTCTAACGCCTCGATGCTGATCCCGGTCTCGGGATCGGTAGGTATTTCAATCGCCTTGATGTCGAATCCGCGCAGCATCTGCATGGTGCCGTGAAACGACGGCGACTCGACCGCCACGATGTCCCCAGGCTTGCACACCGAGAGCAGGGCGATCGACAGCGCGCCGTGGCAGCCGTTGGTGATCACAATCTCGTTTGCCGCCACGGTGGAGCCGCCGTCCAGCATCAGGCGGGCGATCTGCTCGCGCAGCTCCAGACGACCATCGAGCACGTCATAGCTCAGCATTTCGCCAGGGTTATGCTGCGCAATGCGGCTCATCTCGCGCCACAGCGGCTTCAGGCTCGGCTGGTTGATGTCCGGCGAGCCGCCGCCAAAGGAGATCATCTCTTTGTCGGCGCGGGCGTCCAGCAGCATCATCACCTCATCCCACTGGGTGACGTCCACGGGGCGCTGCACCGGGCGCGTCATCGCCGGTACGGGCGGCTGCGCTTTGCGTTTCGAGACAAAATAACCGGAGCGCGGCTGGGGCGTGATCAGCTGGAGATTTTCGAGGATCTGGTAGGCCTGCTGTATGGTGCTGATACTCACGCCGTGTTCCTGGCTCAGCGTGCGTACCGACGGCAGACGTTCGCCGCTGCGATACAGCCCTTGTTCGATACGTTCTGCCAGTAGGTTGGCCAGATGTTGATAGCGCGTCATGCTGTATCCTTTGTTTTCACCATACAGATTATTAAACCAGTACAGACTGGTGGGTAAAACGCCATGCAGATACCGTTTTAGCGGATCTGTATGGTAAACAAAAGCAGTTTTTGAATCTGTATTGTACTGGCCGTTTTCCATGATGATAACCCCACTGGCACAGCGAGGAGAGCATCATGGAATTCTACGAGAATCGTTCAAAACGTCCGTTTATCGCGTTTGTCTGGGTAGCGAAAACGCTGCGTAACTGGTATCGCATCAACCGTACCCGCCGCATTCTGAGCCAGATGAGCGACGAGCAGCTCAAGGACGTTGGGTTATCGCGATATGATGTGTAAGCATAGGGTTGCCCGGTGGCGCTACGCTTACCGGGCCTGCAGGAGACCGTAGGCCGGGTAAGGCGCAGCCGCCACCCGGCGGTTTTCAACTCAACAGCGCAAGCGTCTGCCGTTTCGGCCTTTCCAGCAGCTCAACCGCCTCCTGATATGACCGCACGTTGTTATAGCCCATCACCAGCCCGTAGCGTTTGCCCGACCCGCGATACCACTCCGACAGCGCATTAACCTGTAGTTGCTGTTCCTGCCAGCAGCGGGCGATCTCCCGGTCAGCGCTTCCCTTTGCGAGGAACGCGACAATATGCATTCCACCGTCGTTTTGCTCGGTGAAGAACAGATCACCATAGACCTCACCCAGGGCGGCAATCATCCAGTCGCGGCGGATCTGATACAGGGCGCGCATCTTTTTCAGATGACGAAAAAAATGCCCTTCGTTGAGAAATGCGGTGAGGATTTTTTGCGTCAGCACCGGCTGGCCGCTGGTGGTAATGTCCGCGCAGTCGGTAAAGGTCCCGACGGTGCTGGCGGGCATCACCACGTAGCCCATGCGCAGTGAAGGCATGATGGTTTTGCTGAAGGTGCCCATAAAGATCACCCTGTCATGCCGATCGAGGCTTTTCATCGACGGCAGCACTTTGCGGGTGTAGTGAAATTCCCCGTCGTAATCGTCTTCGATAATCCACGCCTCGTTTTGTGACGCCCAGTCGAGCAGCTGCTGCTTGCGCGGCAGTGAGAGCGTCACCGCCAGCGGGCTCTGATGCGACGGGGTCACGATGGCAAAACGCGCGTCGCGATGATGACGGAGCAGGTAGTCCGTATCGATGCCGCAGCGATCAACCGGCACGGTGTGCAGGCGGGGCACGATCCGCTTGAGCAGCTGCTGGCCCATAAAATAGCCCGGATCCTCAAACACCACCTTGTCGCTGCGGCTGGCAAGCGTGTCAAGGATCAGGCGCAGGCTGCCGCTGTAGCCGCTGGTGATCAGTACCTGTTCGGCGGTGCAGGATAACCCGCGCGAGATATTGAGATAGCGGGCAATCGCCTCGCGCAGCGGATACCAGCCCAGCACCGGCGGGTTGAGCATTTCATCCTGACGCATGGCGCGCGTCGCCTGGCCCGCCAGCAGCAGCCATTTTTTATAGGGGAAGCTGTCGAGCGCCGGAATGCCGGGGCGCAGAAAACCGGCCCGTTCGCGCTGGTTAATCAACGACGCCGGCAGCGTGCCGGTCGTTTGTTCTGTGGGGGCGTGTTGCGTGGGCAGCAGAAGATCCGGGTTCACCCGCGACCCGCGCGCGCCCTGGCTTACCAGATACCCTTCGCCCGTCAGAATGGCATACGCCGTCTCGACGGTTTTTCGCGCGACCTTAAGCTCTTCCGCCAGCACGCGGATGGCAGGCACTTTATCGCCCGGCTTCAGCACGCCGCGCGTGATGTTGTCGCGATAGCGGGAATAAATCTCATGATAGCCCGGCTTCATGTCCTACCTCATTTCACGCTTTTTGTGTCTTTTTACTATGTCATTTACGGCGTAGATTTGCCTTATCGCATGAAAAAAACGGCACAAAAAGAGGAAAGACAATGAGCACCCGCGTAAACCACCACAAAGCCACACCTGCACTTGCCAACGCGCTTTCTGCCCTGAGCATGGAGGTGGCGAAAACCTCCATCGACCCGGCGCTTAAGCACCTTATCGACATTCGCGTATCGCAGCTGAACGGCTGCACCTTCTGTCTGGATATGCACTCGAAAGAGGCTAAAATCGCCGGTGAGCGCGAGCTGCGCCTGTACCATCTGGCGGCCTGGCGCGAGTCCCCGCTGTTTAGCGCCCGTGAAAAAGCGGCGCTGGCCTTCACCGAAGCGCTGACCCAGATTGGCGTACATGGTGTGAGCGATGCACTGTACCGCAGCGTGGCGGAGCACTTCTCGGACGTCGAGATTTCAGAGCTGAACTTCGCCATCGTAGCGATCAACGCCTGGAACCGCCTGGGCATTACCTCCCGCATGGAGCCGGGCGCGCTGGATGCGGCTTACGGTCTGAACAAGGCTAACCTGGAATAATTCCGCGCTCGCGGATCATCGCCATCAGCGCCCGTAATCCAGGCGAGTGGGGGATTGGGGCGTTTATGGAGTCGAAGTCGATGGTGGGTTAAACCCTGCCCGGTGGCGCTACGCTTACCGGGCCTACATGAGCCCGTAGGCCGGATAAGCGCAGCGCCATCCGGCAAACACTTCGCTCCATACCGAAGCATTGTGGTTTTTCCTCCTGCATTCTCTCCACACCCTCACAACGGAGAGACACCCATGATCGCAGTCCTTTTTGAAGCCAAAGCGGAGCCTCATCATCAGGCGCGCTATCTGCAGCTTGCCGCTGAACTCAAGCCTTTGCTGGCGGACATCGACGGCTTTATTGATATAGAACGTTTTCAGAGCCTGAGCATCGACGGCAAAATCCTGTCCCTTTCCTGGTGGCGGGATGAAGAGGCCGTCCGCCGCTGGAAGCAGAATGTCTTCCATCAGGCCGCGCAGGCCGAAGGCCGGGAGTCGATTTTTTCTTTCTACCGTATTCGCGTGGCGCAGCTGGTGCGGGAGTACAGCTCTGAAACGAGAGGGCACGCGGATGTATGACGTTCACGTGATTTTTAGCGACAGGCCCGGCGAGCTGGCGCGCTTTGGACAGCTGTTAGGCCGCAACGGCGTGGGGCTGGAGGGGGGCGGCGTTTTCGGTACGGATGCCCATTTCCTGGTGGAGGACGGGGAAAAAGCCCGCCGTGTGCTGCTCGACGCCGGGTTTACCGTGCAGGCGCTGCGAAAGCCGGTGATCAGAAAGCTTAAGCAGGAGCGTCCTGGCGAGCTGGGCGAGATAGCGGCGGCGCTGGCCGCAAAGGGCGTGTCTATCCTGACTCAGTACAGCGACCACGCGAATCACCTTATTCTGCTGACGGATGATGATAAGCTGGCCGCTGAGATCACCACACCCTGGGCGACAAATGTTAAAGACGAGCTTACCCTCTGATAACAGCGCGATGCTGGAAAAGGCCATTGCCGCTGTAGCGGCTGCAATGGCCGATCCGTCGCGCGTGAAAATGCTCTGTGCACTAATGGACGGGCGGGCGTGGACGGCCACCGAACTGAGTGCGGCGGCAGACGTTGCGCCGTCGACCGCCAGCGGGCATCTCGCCCGGCTGGTTGAAGGGCAGCTAATTACCTGCCTGTCGCAAGGGCGGCATCGTTATTATCGTCTTGCCGGGCACGACGTGGCGGCGCTGGTGGAACAGATGATGGGGCTTTCGTGGAGCCGCATTACCCCGCCGGAAACTACCGCGCCGAAAGCCATGCGTAAAGCCCGGACCTGCTACGACCATCTCGCAGGCGCGGTGGCGGTGCAGATCTACGATTTCATGCAGGCAGCAGGCTGGCTGGAGGCAGACGGTTCAGCGCTTACGCCGTATGGTCGGGAGCAATTTCTGAAGCTCGGCGTTTCGTTAAGCGCTCATTCGCGCCGAAAAGCGTGCTGCGCCTGCCTGGACTGGAGCGAGCGGCGGTTTCATCTCGGAGGCGAAGCCGGCGCAGCGCTGCTTCTTTATCTGGAAAGCAAAGGGTGGATCCAGCGGGTGGCGGGGTACAGGGAGGTGGTTGTGACGGCTTCAGGACAGGGCGCCATCACCAGACATTTTAGCCGCTAAACTCCGCTGCGGGCTGTGCCCTCACTCTGGCCCTCTCCCACAGGGCTGAGGGATCCCCAGTAATTTTTTTATGCAGAAGCAATAAAGTTGCTTTCTAAATGACTGAGGGCTGTCAGCGATGCCCTGGTCCGGCTGTAAATCGCTGAGGCGTTTGCCTTCCGGCCGGGGCGAGGCGCAGGGATGCGCCGAGAGGGCGGCTTTACAGGGACGTTGCCTCCGCCCGTACCCGATAAGCCGGAAGGAATAAGCCGAGGGCACCGCGAAGCGGCGATTTACCGCCGGGAGCCCGGGTCGCCAGGGTGGTGGCGACTGAGCCACCCTGGCACGTTCACCGGTCATGTCGTTACAGAGTAGCAAGGAACATAAAGTGAACGGAATGACCACCACCGCCGTATGTTCCCCTCACCCTAACCCTCTCCCCGGAGGGGCGAGGGGATTGCTCAGTGCTCGCATTAATTTGTGGGGAACCCTCAGCCCACAGGGAGAGGGAGAATCTCATTTCGCAATTCCTGCGCTTTAACTTCTCGTTTCTTGATACTTACCCTGATAACTATTATTGTGACCGCGTGTGACGAGAGGTTTCCCCATGAGTGAAGAAGAACTGTTTAGCCGCAGGCCGATGGGCATGCGGATGGCGATGATCGTGCGCCAGTGGCGTGCCGTCATTGACGACGCCATTCTCGATACCGGGTTAACCCAGTCGAGCTGGACGGTGATGATGCAGCTGCATCAGCTCGGGGATAACGTCTCGGTGAGTGAGCTGGCGGAGGTGCAGGGCATTGAACTGCCGCCGCTAATGCGCACCCTGACACAGCTGGAAAAACAGGGTTACCTGCTGCGCACCGTCTCGCCGTATGACAAGCGCATCCGGCTTCTGACGCTGACGCCTGAGGGAAAAGCTGTACTTAACAGGCTCACCCAGGTAATTGAGACGCTTCAGACGCGCGTATCGCAAAACATCGCGCCTGAACATCTCGACATTTTCAGCGCCACCCTGAATCAAATCGCCTGCAATTTGCGGACAATCCGCGAAGAAGATAACAAGACCGAAAAATAATGACTCCTGAACAAAAGTTTGCCCGCTGGGTAAGGGTAAGTATTGCCTCTTTCCTGCTGATGTTTGTCTACTTTATCGTCGCGGATATCTGGATCCCGCTGACGCCGGATTCCACCGTGATGCGCGTGGTGACGCCGGTGTCTGCCCGTGTCTCCGGCTATGTGGCGGCGGTCCATGTCCACAACAATAGCCAGGTGAAGAAAGGCGATCTGCTGTTTGAGCTCGACGACACCCCGTTTCGCAATAAAGTGGAAGCGGCGCAGATCGCGCTTGAGCAAGCTCGCCTTTCCAACGAACAACTGGACGCGCAGATCGCCGCCGCGCAGGCCAGCCTGAAGACCGCCGTGCTGACCGCGCGTAACGACAAAGTGACTTTCGACCGCTACCAGAAACTGAGCACCCTGCAGAACGTGTCGCAGGCGGATCTGGATAAGGTCCGCACTACCTGGCAGAGCAGCGAGCAGTCCGTCAGCTCGATTCAGGCGAATATTCGTAACCTGCGCATTCAGCGCGGCGAGCGGAATGAACACCGTAACGTGACGCTGCAAAAATACCGTAACGCGCTGGATGAAGCGGAGCTGAATCTTGGCTGGACGAAGGTCTACGCCGAGGCGGACGGCACGGTGAGTAATCTGCAATTAAGCCCCGGTTTTTACGCCTCGTCCGGTTCGGCAGCGCTGGCGCTGGTGAATACGCAGACGGATATTGTGGCGGATTTCCGCGAGAAGAGCCTGCGTCATACCCACCAGGGGACCGACGCCGCCGTGGTGTTTGACGCCTTTCCGGGACGGGTTTTCCGCGCCCACGTGACCAGCAGTGACGCGGGGATCCTCGCCGGTCAGGAAGCCGTTAACGGTCAACTTTCTGAACCGGAAACCTCTAACCGCTGGGTGCGCGATGCCCAGCGAATGCGCATTCACGTGGCGCTGGACGAAGCCTTACCGAAGTCGCTGCCGACCGGCGCGCGCGCCACCGTACAGCTCTACAACAGCGAAGGGCCCTTTGCGCGCTTCTTCTCCGGGATGCAAATCCATCTGGTGAGCCTGCTTCACTATGTCTATTAGCACCCTGGCGCGGGTATTTACCCCGCACGGCAACATCGTCTACACGGCAAACGACTTCCGCCAGACCCTGCGCATTGTCTTTGCCGGGATGATTGCGCTCAGTATTTCGAGCTTCTATAACACCAGCTACGGCGTGTTTTTTGTGGTCTATCCGATCATGCTGCTGTCGCTGGTGCCGGTGTTTAACCGCCACGTGGCGAAGCAGTTTATCTTCAGCGCATCGCTCAACTGCGTCGAAATGGTGATCATCATCGGCTTTCTGTCGCAATGGCCGGTCATTATGACGCTGGTGGTCTTTGCCCTGTACGTGATGCGCTTTCGCTTTATGAGCAAGGGGCCGCTGTTTCTGTTCGGTTCGATGGGCGTGGTGTGCCAGAGCGTAATGCTCAACTTTATGAGCTACCCCACCACCAACTGGCACACGCTTTTGTTCTCCAACATTGAAGCGAGTGTGATGGCGGTGTGTCTGAGCGCGCTGATGAATTACCTGCTGCCGGACGTGGAGCCACGTAAACCGCCGCCGCTGATAGAGAAAGACGATGCCCGCGTGCGCCACGAGTCGCTGCTCTCCGGCACCGTGGCGACGCTGATTTTCGTGGTATTTCAGATGAGCGACTTAAGCGATTCGCTCTCGGCACTGATGGCGGGCATTCTGATCCTGTTCCCGATGCACTACCGCGGCGCGGTCATGAGCTCCATCTGGCGCGTGGTCGGCGTGGTGCTGGGCTGTCTCTATATCCTCGTCGTTCAGCTTATTCTGTACGATCACAGCAGCCATATGCTGCTGATGATGCCGCTGATCGGCCTCGGGCTGGCATTTGGCGCGCGCCTGCACGTGATGGAGAAGGTCGGGGCCGGGGTGGGATTTTCCAGCATTACCACCATCGGCATTATGTTCGGGCAAAACATGCATCCGGACAGCGATCTGGTGTTCAGCGATCTGTACCGTATCACCTCCGTTACCTTCGCGCTGGTGGTCACGCTGACGATGGTCTTTCTGGTGCACCTGATCCTGAACCGCTTCGAGGCGACGCGCTACGTTATCGCGCCGCCAAAAGCGGATTAATGCCCCAGCACGGCGGGCAACTGAGAAAGTAAAAACAGGATCAGGCCAATCGTTCCGCCTACCAGGGTACCGTTTACGCGAATGAACTGAAGATCTTTACCGATATTGAGTTCTATCTGGCGTGACATATCTTTGGCGTCCCAGCTTTTCACCGTGTCGCTGATATGGCGCGTCAGGAATGCCGCAAAATCCGGCGCGACGCGGTGCGCGGCCTGCTCCAGATGCTCGTTCAGCGACGCACGCAGGCTGGCATCATTCGACAGCGTCTCACCAAACCACAGCCCGGCGTTGGCGATACGTTGCTTCACGCGGGAATCGTCGCTCTGCATGTCATTTTTCAGCCACTGGCGCAGGTCAGCCCACATTTCACCCAGGTAGCGGTTAAATGCTTCATCATTCTTCAGATAGTGCTTGATGTTGTCGGCTTTGGCCGTCATCTCCGGGTCGTTTTTCAGGTTGTCGATAAACTTCAGCGTGGCGCGGTCAAATGCCCGACGGATCTGGTGCGTGCGGTCGTGGCTGATATCATCCAGCAGCGTGTTCACCGCGTTCGACACCATCTCTGCGCTCTGATCGCCCAGCCACTCGGTGGGCAGCACCATCGCCTTGCGCGGATGCTCGGTCTTCAGCCAGTGGACGATCTGGTCAGAGATAAATTCCCGCGTGCTCTCTCGCTGAATCAGGGTTATCAGACGGTTGATGATGGCGTCCAGCAGCACCTGGTGACGGTTGTTTTTGGTCATGCTTTCCAGCATGACGGCGCTGGTCTCGGTTAAATCGACCTTGTCGATAGCCTTATGCACCGCGCGTTTGAGCAGGCGCTGAATGCGCCCGTCGTCAGTTAGCTCAAGAAAACCGCTCATCACCTGCATCAGATGCAGCCCGACGCGCTGGGCGTTGTCGGGCTTGCTGAACCAGGCACCAATCATCTGGGCCGGCTCGTAGCGGCGAATTAATGCGACCAGCGACTGGGTATCCAGAAACTTTTCCTGCACGAACTGGCCAAGATTGTCGCCGATGCGGTCCTTATTGCGCGGGATAATCGCCGTATGGCGCGAGATAAAGGGAATTGGCACCCGGCGGAACAGCGCGACAACGGCAAACCAGTCCGCCAGCGCGCCGACCATCGCCGCCTCGGCAATAGCTTTTGCGCCGCGTACCCAGAAGGTTTGCGGCAGGAACAGGGTAGTGATAAAGGCCGCAGCGGCAATCAGCAGCAGCGACAGCGCGAGAAGCTTGGCGCGTTTGAGTTCGGTATGTTTTTCCATGGGTTAAGGATAGAGGGATACGGGGGAAAAGTGCAAAAACCGCCACAGCACCCACCCACCAAACCCCATCAATACCACCCCCGCCGTGCGCTCTATCAGCCAGAGCGAACGGCTGAGCTTTCGCTGAACCGCCGGTAACCCCATCAGCGACACCAGCGCAAAATCCCATACCAGTACTACCATCACCATCCAGACGCCGCAGGTCGCCTGCTGAAGCAGCGTGACGTCCGGCCCGAGTAACGCCGTCATCAGCGCCAGGTAGAACAACGCGTTTTTGGGATTCAACAGCGCCGAACCCAGCCCCAGCAGGATCTGCTTACGCAGCGAGGGGCAGCGCTCATGTGTTTCATTTAGCGCCAGCGTCTGCGGTCGGCTGCGTACAAGATGCGAGCCGATCCAGAGCAAATACAGTGCGCCGGATAATTCAATCAACGTGAACAGCCACGCGAACTGACGCAGCGCGCTCCATCCCATAATGACCAGCAAAATGTAAAGCCCATTTCCTGCCGCTATCCCGATGCACAATCCGGCGCTGCCGCGCAGTCGGTAGCGGGCGGCGTAGCCCATCAGCAGGAAAAAATCCGGGCCCGGGCTTAACAGGGCAACAAAATGCGCCAGCGCCAGGGCGAGAAAAGCGGAAGGGAAGAACAGTTCCATAGCGACCTCAGAATGCAAAACTGGGGCCAGACTACGAAAACACAGAACCTATTTATTGTCTGATATTGATCGGCCCGTAGCGTACTGGCGCGGTGTGGCGGCGGTGTAGCGCACAAAGGTCTTATGAAAATGGCTCTGGTCGGCAAACCCGCTCTGGTAGCCGACATCGGCGATATCATCCCCGGCACGCAGCCGCGCTTTGGCGTACTCAACGCGGGAGATATTGAGGAAGCTGCCAGGCGTCAGGCCCGTGTCCTTCTTGAAGGTACGGATCAGCGTCTCCTTTCGCAGCGAGAATCGTTGCGCAAGTGCGTCGAGGGAAGGCGGGCTGGAAAGACTGGAAAGAAATGCCTGCTGAACCTGCTGGCTGGTTGATCCAGGCTTTTCTGCCTCATCCATGCAATGGGGAAGGGCAGTAAGCAGCCTGTCTACGGACGCAGGGGACATCCTCTCAACAACTTCCCGGTAATACATAAACAGCGTAGCGTTGCGAATCACCTGAACCGCAAGGGGAAGGTCCGTATCGATATAAAGCATATGATAACTACGCGGCTGCCCGGCAACAGGGTTGCAGCTGTGTGGGACATAAGCCGGGATCACAATCAGGTCCCCGGGCTGGAGGATGTATTCTCTGCCATTACACACGCAGCATGTCTGGCCTTCCACAATTGCGCCGATGGAGAGCTGAGGGTGGCAATGGCGTTTGTACGCCTGCATGCTCTGCCACGTGCTGCGTAGTTCAAGGCCCGAGGCGCGGTGAAAGGTCTGACGGATGTGGCGGGTATCGGTCATAGCAACTCCTTATGAAGGTTTTTTATACCACGCCAGCCACGGTATGGCATCGCTTTACTCAGAACCTTCCGGATATACCCAACTTTACGTCCATAGCCAGTCATGTTGACTACCCTTAATACCCTAAGCGGTAAAACATGGAGATTCGATATGGCTTATCAGACAGTAAATCCTGCCACTAACCAGCTCATCAAAGAATATCCCTCCCACACTGACGCAGATGTTGAAGCGGCGCTGAAGGCAGCCGATGCGCTCTATCACTCCGACTGGGCGAAAGGCGACATAAGCCAGCGCCTGCCGGTACTGCATAAGCTGGCGGACCTGATCGACGAACGCGTGGAGGAGCTGGCGAAAATCGCCAGCCAGGAGATGGGTAAGCTCATCGAACAGAGCCGCGGCGAGGTGAAGCTGTGCGCGCAAATCGCCCGCTACTATGCGGACAACGCGAAGCAGTTCCTGGCCCCGGTGAAGTATGACTCTGAACTCGGGGAAGCATGGGTTGAACATCACCCCATCGGCGTGCTGATGGCCGTCGAACCATGGAACTTCCCATACTATCAGCTGATGCGCGTTCTGGCGCCAAACCTGGCGGCGGGTAACCCTGTCATCGCTAAACACGCCAGCATTGTGCCACATTGTGCGGAAACCTTCGCCCATCTGGTGCGTGAGGCGGGCGCGCCGGAAGGGGCGTGGACCAACCTGTTTATCTCGTCCGATCAGGTGGCGAACATCATCGCTGACGATCGCGTACAGGGCGCGGCGCTAACCGGTTCAGAAAAAGCGGGCAGCGTGGTAGCGGCCCAGGCGGCGAAGCACATTAAGAAATCCACGCTGGAGCTTGGCGGTAACGACGTATTCGTGGTGCTCGACGATGCGGACCTGGATAAAGCGGTGAAGATCGGCGTTAACGCGCGGCTCAACAACGCCGGGCAGGTCTGTACCGCGGCGAAGCGCTTTATCCTGCATGAAAAGATTGCCGATGCCTTCCTGAGCAAATTCACCGAGGCATTTAAGCAGGTGAAGATTGGCGATCCGCTGGACGAAAGCACCACGCTGGGGCCGCTGTCCTCTAAAGACGCGCTCGACACGTTGACCAAACAGGTTAACGAGGCGGTGAAAAACGGCGCTACGCTGCACTATGGCGGCAAACCTGTGCAGCGAGACGGGAGCTTCTTTGAGCCGACCATCCTGACCAACATCTCACGCGACAACCCGGCGTACTTCGAAGAGTTCTTTGGCCCGGTAGCGCAGATTTACGTGGTGAAAAACGACGACGAGGCGGTCGCGCTGGCGAACGACTCCCACTACGGCCTGGGCGGAGCGGTGTTCAGCCAGGATATTGAGCGCGCGAAGAAGATGGCATCGCGTATTGAGACCGGGATGGTGTACATCAACTGGCTCACCGATACGGCGGCAGAACTGCCGTTCGGCGGCGTAAAACGTTCGGGTTACGGACGCGAGCTGTCGGACCTGGGGATCAAAGAGTTTGTGAACCAGAAGCTGGTGGTCGTTCGCAAGTAATGTCGGACATAAAAAAACCTGCCATCCGGCAGGTTTTTTTATTAACAGTCTCATCGCCTTTTTTGCCGTGTGGCGCTGCGCTTACCCGGCCTACAAGGTGCAATAATATTCATAAATTGCACCCTTCATTGTAGGCCCGTGCAAGCGTAGCGCCGCCGGGCGAAACGGGCAAACAGGCTTAGAAGGACACGCCACCGCCAACATATGCGCCGTCAATCAGCGTGTGGTTAGGACGACCGTCTTTACCATCAACGCTCACGTGACGATAACCCACCTTCAGCGTCACCGGCTTCACTGGCGTCCAGCTTACGCCACCATTCGCTTCAACGTAGTTTTTCACGCTGTTGTTCAGGCCGTCTGGCGCAACGTAGCCTTCACCGAATACCCTGATGCTGTCGGTCAGGGCAACGTTCACACCGCCGCCGACCGGGAACGCCACGCCGTTATCGCCTTTTTTCGGGCCAACGTAGAGGGCCTTAGCGCCTGCGTTCAGCATCACCGGGCCGACTTCAAAGTTGTAGCCTGCTCCTACGCCACCGGTTGTGGTGCCGTCATCGGTGTTTTTCAGCCAGCTACCTTCGGTGTACAGACCGGAGGTTGATTTCCCCATTTCCACATTCAGGTTGGTAAAGTTTTTACCCTGCTCAATGCTGCCGCCCATGGCCAGTGCGGAGCCCGATACGGCAGTCAGAGCGGAAAGAAGGAGAACGTTGAGCTTTTTCATGAGTTTTTCCTCGTCATCAAATTAATCTGAGGGCACCTTAACAAGAGCTGTTTATCTCTGCAAATGCGATGCTTGTCACGTTTTTATGCTGATTTTGTTTGGTTTTTGAATTTTAAATGTTGTTCGAATGTTGACCCGGCAAGGAGTCAATACGTAATGCATTCGCGTTTAGGAAGGGTTCAGGATTCTCATTAAACGTACGCTGAACGGGTCGGAAAAATTAGTTCAGGATGAATTAATTGAGTTTCTAATAATTTCCAAAAGTGTTTCAGTTGTCACAGATAAAGACACAGGTTTACATTTCTGGAGGTGGCTATACGCCCCGTTGTGCCGAACCGCTTTCACCATGTCATTTTTCTGACACGTTTCTTCATTACGTTGTTGGCTTCACTTACTGGGTGCTAACACTATGAAAAGAAAAATCATTCCTGTGCTAATTGGTTGTGCGCTCTCTTTCTCTGGCCTGGCGGCACAGCCAACCGCGGAGCGTTACGTCGTCAGTTTTCCCGAAGGCGCGCATGTCAAATACAGCGGTGCGTTTGCCAGCGCGTTTCCGAACGGGCTGCCTGTGGGGACTGGCTCTGGCCTGCTGTTTACGGGCAAGCAGGGCGATGCCTTGACGTTTACGACCGTGACCGATCGCGGTCCTAACGCGGATTCGCCAAAAATGGGGAAAAATGACGCTAAAATCTTTGTTACCCCGGATTTCGCCCCGCTGCTAATGACGATCCGCGTGCAAAACGGTAAAGCGGAGGCCGTGGACGCGCGTCCTTTGCATGACGATAAAGGCGAAATCAACGGTCTGCCGCTGCAAAGTGGCGTGATTGGTTCCACCAATGAAATCGCGCTAAGCGACACCTTAAAAGTGCTGAAAGGCGATAACCGCGGGCTGGATACGGAAGGCATCACGCCGGACGGGAAGGGCGGCTACTGGCTGTGCGATGAGTATGGTCCGTTCCTGATTAATATTGACAGTAAAGGGAAAATCCTCGCGATCCACGGCCCACAGGCGGCGGAAGGGGAGAAATCCATCGCCGGCGGTCTGCCAAATGTTATCAAATGGCGCCAGGCAAACCGGGGATTTGAAGGCCTGACCCGCATGCCGGACGGACGTATTATCGCCGCTGTCCAGAGTACGTTGGATATCGACGGGAAGAGCAAAAAGCAGGCGCTGTTTACGCGACTGGTCAGCTTCGATCCGGCGACCGGAAAAACCGCGATGTACGGCTACCCTGTCGACAGCGCGGCCTACAGCAAAAACAGCGACGCCAAAATCGGCGATATCGTGGCGCTGGATAACCACACTATCCTGCTGATTGAACAGGGCGAAGATAAAAACGACGTAATGCGTAACCTCATCTACAGGGTGGATCTGAGCAAGGCGAGCGATCTGGCCGCCTTCGACAAGCCGGGCGAATACCCGGAATTTGACGATGAGAAAACGCTGGCGCAGCGCGGCATTTCACTTGCGGAAAAAACGCAGGTGGTCGATCTGCGTGCGCTGGGCTGGCAGCAGGAAAAGGCCGAAGGGCTGGCGCTGATTGACGACAAAACGCTGGCGGTGGCGAACGATAATGACTTTGGCGTGAAGGTGGCGATGCACAACCCGGCCGAGGGCAAGAAGCTCAAGGATTATCGGGTGAACGCGGAAGGCAAGCTGACGCTGGATGACAAAGCGGTTGAAACTACCCTCAGCGTCAAGCCGCTGAAGAAGCCGGATTCCGACAGCGAGCTATGGATTGTGACGCTGCCGGAGGCGTTGAAATAATATTGGACTTTACCCCTCACCCTGGCCCTCTCCCCACAGGGGAGAGGGGATTGTTCGGTGCAGATACTTTTCAACGCAGAATAGTTAGATCGACTTAACGCTCTTTTCCCAGGTCTCGACCAGATGATCTCGCAGGCTTCCGGTTCCGTGCATTGTCACCAGAAGATTCTGTCGTGCGCGGGTAATGCCGACGTAAAGGCGCTTGATATCGTCACTCAGATCTTCACTGTCCCTTTCCTTTGCCGCATCCATAATGGCGACCGAATTAAACTCAAGCCCCTTGCTGCTGGGCAGCGGCATGACGCAGAGGTAATCATTCTGCGGGGACCAGTGCTTTTTATCATCGCTGTAGACAATCATCTGGTATGGGATCTTGCGGGCTTCAAGCCTTGGCGCGAGCATGCCTGAAATGCTGTAGGTTGAGGGGCACAGTATGGCGATTTCTGACCACGCAACACCTTCCTGTCGCTGCTCTGTGACCCAATCGAGGACGCGCGTAATCTCCTCGTCCTGATTATCAAAGCTGGCCAGCGCGGGATACTTCCCGGACAGGCCACCTGCGGCAGGCTGCTGGTATTTGAGAGAAGCTTCTATGTGATTATTGAGATAATTAAATGCTACGCTGCTGGCAAAATGGAGTATTTGCCGGGTGTTGCGATAATTGGTATCCAAAATAGTTGTACGGCCCTGAGCCTTTATATCGACGCTGGACAGGGTAAAATCGAGAGCTTTCTTTTTCTGATAAATTGACTGAGCGTCATCGTACAGAAACAGCAGGGAGCTATCTTTATTGTCCGGCATTTTGGCGAGGATTCTTAGCCATTCCGGTTTAAAATCGTGTCCTTCATCTATCAAAACGGCGCTGTACTGCTCCGGTTTGATTGCTCCCTCTTCAAATGCCACCGTCAGCGCATTTTCCATCAGCTCAATAAAGTTTTTGCTCCTGGGGGGAAGACGCCGATGCGCGTTTAATTGCTGATAACACCAGGCGTGGAAATGGATAACTTCGACGGGAAGTCTGAGGCTATGCTGTTCGAGCTGCGCTTTGAGTTTTTTAGCCAGCGTAATGTTGTAGCAAATCACCAGTATCGGTTTGGTGTTTTCAATGTTGTTGGCAAGCTCAATACATCGGTGGTGCAAAATGAGCGTTTTGCCCGAACCTGCCACGCCATGAATTACCCTGTGTCCCGCCCCCATACTTCTGGCGAGTTGTTCCTGGTTCCTGTCCATCATGCATACCACATCAGGGGTGTGGAAAGTAAAATTATCCAGGTCAACCCGCGTAACGGATGGGTTAATGCGGACATCGGGATAAAGATGCCACCGGATGCGGTCGAGCTGCTGTGGTGTTGTGTTATGAACAAAGTGATGTTTGATAAGGGATTCGAGCCGGCCAGAGATTTGTTCTCGAGTCATAAACTCGTTGAGTTCGTCTTTGCATATCACCTGGCTGGCGGGCAATATTTCATTCAACTCCTCAGGTGTAAAACTCTTTTCCAGCTGTGCCCGAGTGATGTTGCTCAAATAAACACCGTATCCATACGGCATAATAAAACCGCCCTCATGCTCTCCCTGTTTCTGGCGAAGCAGGGGATCTTTTTTCAGGCTATTGATGATATGAAAGGTATATTGTCGAACTTGTTCGAGTGGGTTCTTCAACGGCTCTATGCCGTTTTTGGTTTCATAATTAATATGGGTTTTATTAGCCGATTTTATTTTTGTGATATACCAGTCTTTCACTTCTATAAACAGCAGCCCTTTATCGGGGGCCAGAATCACAAAATCAGGATGATCGTCTTTGTCTCCCATTCGGGTATCATACCAGCAGGTACATTGTTCGCTGAGCCCACCCTCCAGAAGCCTTGCCAGTCTTTTTTCTCCTGCCGTAATTTTCTCGCTACAGCTGCTAACCGTGGGAATAATGATTGCCATATTACGCCTACCAATTCATGAAAATTATATGAATCCAATTAATTAATATTGTAACCAATATTAATCAAAGCATGATTTCATTCATGATAAGAACATTAACAGACAATATTGCAAACAGAAAGGGCGAAACCCGCATTTTGCCTTAATGAAATACGCCCCCTTTACTGTTTAAAGGGGAGCGACGATTTACTTTTTCAGTCCCGTAAACGCTGCCCGAATTTCCTCTTCCGGCAGCTGTATTCCAATAAACACCATCACGCTGTGCGGCGGTTCATCGCCCCACGGACGATCCCAGTCGGCGCTGTACAGGCGCTGCACGCCCTGGAACAGCAGGCGGTTCGGCTCGCCGTCGATCCACAGCATTCCTTTATAGCGCAGCAGCTTGTCGGCAAACGACAGCAGCAGGTTCTCCATCACGCGCGAGACCTCGCTGATGTCCACCGGGTAGTCCAGCTCCACCACAATCGACGCTACGTCGTTTTGCTTGTCTGCCATAAAGTGGAAGCGCGGTTTCGCGGTGACGTTCTCCTCCAGCATAAAGCCGTTGGTGTTGAACAGCTGAGACAGGTCGATATCGCCGTGCGTCACGGTATAAATGGGTGCGCGCGAGTTGATGCGCGTCAGGCGCTCACGCAGTTTTTCGCTTTCACCCGCCACGTCGGTTTTGGTCAGCAGAATGCGGTCGGCGTAGCCAATCTGAGACTGGGCGATGGTGAACTGGTTCATCTGCTCGTCGGCGTGTACCGCATCCACCAGCGCGACGACGCCGTCCAGCAGGTAGCGCTGGCACAGAATATCGTGGGAGAAAAAGGTCTGAATAATTGGGCCGGGATCGGCCATGCCGGTGCACTCGATCACCAGACGGTCGAAGTGGATGTCACCGCGATCGCGGCTGTCGAGCAGGTCCAGCAGGGCGTCTTCTAATTCACTGGAGCGGGTGCAGCAGATGCAGCCGTTGGTCAGGGTTTTGATCTGCGTGGCGCGGTCGCCAATCAGCTGATCGTCAACGGAGACTTCGCCAAATTCGTTTTCAATGACGGCGATTTTGAAGCCGTGCTGTTCATTCAGGATGTGGCGCAGCAGGGTGGTTTTACCGGCACCGAGAAAACCGGTCAGCAGGGTAACGGCAATCGGGGTCATGGTTTCTCCTTTAGCAGCAGCGGACGCCGCCTTCTCCACTTCCGCCGTAGCGCGCTTCCTGACGCTCGCGGAAGAATTCAGTGTAGGTCATGTACGGCTTATCCGGATGGTTGGTCTTCATATGCTCAACGTAGTTGTCATAGTCCGGAATGCCAATCAGCATTTTCGCCGCCTGACCGAGGTATTTTTTTGCTTCGCCTAAGTTACCAAACATAACGTGTCCTGATAAGAAAAAGCCCGGTGGCGCTACGCTTACCGGGCCTACAGTAACGTTGTAGGGCGGGTCAGCGCAGCGCCACCCGCCATTTTATTAATGGTGTGAAGACGTCTTCACGCCGCCTTCCGGCACCGGCACGTACGGGGTTTCTTTGTCCGTACGGCCATCGGCATTACGCACTTTCATCCAGGTTTTAATGCCGTAGAAGATAATGCTGTACACCACCACCAGGAACAGAATGCTCAGACCCGCGTTGGTGTAGTTGTTCACCACGATATGGTTCATGTTGGCAATCTGCTGCGCGGTCAGATCCGCGCCGCCTGCGGCAATCTTCTCTTTGTACTGGTTAGCCATGAAGAAGAAGCCTTCCAGCTGCGGGTTGGTGCTGAACAGTTTCAGACCCAGCGCCCAGGTAGTGCAGAGCAGCAGCCACAGCGCAGGCACCACGGTTACCCAGATGTATTTGGTGCGTTTCATCTTCACCAGGACAACGGTGCCCAGCACCAGGGCCACAGCCGCCAGCATCTGGTTAGAGATGCCGAACAGCGGCCACAGGCTCTTCACGCCGCCCAGCGGGTCTACAACGCCCTGATACAGCAGGTAACCCCACAGACCTACGCAGCCCGCAGTACCCAGAACACCTGCTACCAGAGAGTCGGTTTTCTTCAGGAACGGCACGAAGTTACCCAGCAGATCCTGCAACATGAAGCGGCCTGCACGCGTACCGGCATCCAGCGCGGTGAGGATGAACAGCGCTTCAAACAGGATACCGAAGTGGTACCAGAAGCCCATGTCCGCCCACGGCAGCACTTTGTGGAACACGTGTGCGATACCCACCGCCAGCGTCGGTGCGCCACCTGCGCGGTTCAGCACGGATGGTTCGCCGATGTCTTTCGCGGTCTGCATAATCTGCTCAGGCGAAATCACGAAGCCCCAGGAGCTGACGGTCGCCGCCGCGTGTGCGCTGGCGTCTTTCAGCTGCGCCATGATCAGCGCGGTATTTTCGCCGCCCATCTCATGCAGGTTTGGCATGGTGATGCCGAGACCCGCTGGTGGGGTGTTCATCGCGAAGTACAGGCCAGGCTCGATAATCGACGCCGCAACCAGCGCCATGATCGCCACGAAGGATTCCATCAGCATTGCGCCGTAACCGATGAAGCGCGCGTCGGTTTCGTTGGCCATCAGCTTCGGCGTGGTGCCGGAGGCGATCAGCGCGTGGAAGCCAGACACGGCACCGCAGGCAATGGTGATAAACAGGAACGGGAACAGGGCACCTTTCCACAGCGGACCGGTACCGTCAATGTACTGCGTCACCGCCGGCATTTTCAGTTCAGGGTTGATGATCACAATCCCGATTGCCAGCCCGACGATCACGCCGATTTTCAGGAAGGTCGCCAGGTAGTCACGCGGAGCCAGAATCAGCCACACCGGCAGCAGCGCTGAGATGAACGCGTAACCGATCAGCGCGAAGGTGATGGTGGTGTCTTTAAAGGTCAGCGCCGGGCCCCAGTACGGGTCGTGCGCAATCACACCGCCGAAGTAGATAGAGGCGACCAGCAGCACGATACCGATGACCGACACCTCGCCAACGCGGCCAGGGCGCAGGAAGCGCATGTAGATGCCCATGAACAGCGCAATCGGCACGGTAGAGCAGACGGTGAAGACGCCCCACGGACTTTCGGCCAGCGCTTTCACCACGATCAGGGCCAGCACTGCCAGGATGATGATCATGATCAGGAAGCAGCCGAAGAGGGCGATCGTGCCCGGCACGCGGCCCATCTCCTCTTTGATCATCTCGCCCAGCGACGAACCATTACGGCGCGAGGAGATAAACAGCACCATAAAGTCCTGCACCGCTCCCGCCAGCACTACGCCCGCCAGCAGCCAGAGCGTACCCGGCAGGTAGCCCATCTGCGCAGCCAGCACCGGACCGACCAGCGGACCCGCGCCTGCAATGGCGGCGAAGTGGTGACCAAACAGCACGTAACGGTTGGTTGGCACATAGTTCAGGCCGTCATTGTTAATGACCGCCGGGGTGGCGCGCGTCGGGTCGAGCTTCATGACCTTCTGCGCGATGTACAAGCTGTAGTAGCGATAAGCCACAAGATAGACGGAAACCGACGCGACCACGATCCACAGGGCGCTGACGTGCTCGCCCCGGCGTAATGCGACAACCGCCAGACAGAAAGCGCCGATGATCCCGAGGATGGCCCAGGGCACGTGCTTAAGTAGTTTTTTAGTATCCATAGTAAGACCTGGTTTTTTATGTAAAGAAAAAAGGGTCAGGGTTCGTTGTGAGGAGGTATTGATTAATGCTGGAGCGATCGTGCCAGATCCTCGCGCGTGTAAAGCACGGTAAATGGGTGAGTGGTTGAAAGCGATGCGTGAGCGGTCAAAAGCGAGGGTGAGTGGTTAAGGCTCACCCCCGGCGGGAGAAAATATGTGATTGAGATCACTGAGAATAATCTAGCCCTGCGGGGTTTCGTCGTTCGCATCAGGGCATTGCGTGCAGCGGCAGGGCTGATATGCGGGCAGCAGCTGATAGCGTCCTTTGCCGTCGTGTTCGATAATTGGGGAAAGGGCCTGTAGATCGCGGTACACCGTACGTTCGGTAATGCCAAATTTTTGCATCAGATCGCGGCGATTAACGCTTCCGTTGCGGTGCAGAGCAATAATGATGTCAACCAGACGCTCAGCCGAGCGGCTTCGGGGTGAAGGGGCCATAAGACTTTCCAGCGTTAAGGGGGCGGCTGACGACGTCGCCAGCCGCCCCGGAAAATTTATCTTATGGATAGTTAACGGCGCACCTTTGCGGAAACCTTAGCGTTTTTTTGTGCAACGGGATCAAACCGCGGCTTCCATCTCCATCATCACCGGGTGGAAACGGCGTTTGAAGTAGATCAGGCCGTGCCCCTCGCTGCTGAGGATGATGTTCTTAATCTCCACAAGGTAGACCAGATGGGTACCGATGGTTTGCACCTGGGTTATCTCACCTTCCAGGCTTGCCAGGGCGCCTTTCAGCACCGGCTGCGCCAGCGGTCCTTTCTGCCAGCAGGAGAGAGCAAAGCGCTCCTCCATGGCCATGCCGGTCATCCCGGCAAAGTGGCGGGCCATGATCTCCTGCTCGTGGTTCAGCACGTTGACGCACAGTTTGCCGTTGCCCTGGAAGACCGGGTTCATGGCGCTGTTGGCGTTGATGCAGACCATGACCGAGGGCGGGGTATCCGTGACCGAACAGACGGCGGTGGCGGTAATGCCGCAGCGGCCCGCATCGCCCTCGGTGGTGACCACATTCACCGCCGCCGACAGGCTGGCCATCGCGTCGCGAAAACGCAGGCGTTCTTCAGATTGCATTGAAACCTCCCGCTGCGTTATTTCAGCAGCTTATCCAGCATGTTGATATCAGTGTTGTTGTGCAGGTGCGGTACGGTCCAGCCGTGCTGGTCGTACTCGGACATGCAGCGGTCAACCATCGCCATCATCTTGTCCATGTTGCCGGAGCTTTGCGCCTGACGCAGGCATTGCAGGCGGATCTCATCCTGGCTACCGGAGTAGTTGATTTCGTACAGCTCGTGACGTCCGCCAAACTCGCTGCCGATGGCATCCCACATCAGTTTCAGAATCTTGATGCGTTCGACGTGATCCATCCCGTTGGAGCCGCGTACGTACTTCGCCAGATACTGGTCGATCTGCGGGTTGTTCAGGTCCCGCGCGCTGGACGGCAGGTAGATCAGCCCGGAGGTCACGTTGCGTTCGATGATGTTCTTGATTTTCGCGTAGGCCATCGGCGCCATCACGCGGTAGGTCTGTAACGCCGCGTGGTCAGGCAGGTACGCGCCGTTTATCCACGGCGTGGCTTCGGAGCACATGGAGTCGCTCAGCGCCCAGAACATGTTGCGCCACGCCACCACTTCGCCGAGATCCGCCTGCACGCCGCGGTACTCGAGGGTGCCAGTGCACTCCAGCGATTTCTTCAGCAGAGCGGTGATGAAGTCGAGCTTCACTGCCAGACGCACGCAGGCCTGAAGCGGGTACATGCGGGCGAAGCCTCCTTCCATCGTCCAGCGACGGCAGCGGTCGAAATCGCGGTAGATCAGCACGTTTTCCCACGGGATCAGCACATGATCCATCACCAGAATGGCGTCGTTCTCGTCAAAGCGGCTGGAGAGCGGGTAGTCGTACGGGGAGCCGGTCGCCCCTGCCACCATCTCGTAAGAGGCGCGGGAGATCAGCTTCACCCCTTCGGCATCCATCGGCGCGACGAACATTAGCGCGAAGTCCGGGTTTTCGCCCATCACCTGCGCAGAGCCAAAACCAATCATGTTGTAGTGGGTCAGCGCAGAGTTGGTGGCCACCACTTTCGCGCCGCTGACGATGATCCCGGCGTCGGTCTCTTTCTCCAGCTTGATGTAAACGTCTTTCACCTCGTCCGCCGGTTTATGGCGGTCGATAGGCGGGTTGACGATGGCGTGGTTAAAGTACAGGCCGGTTTCCTGAATACGGGTGTACCAGTTGCGGGCGTTCTGCTCGAACTGACCGTAGAAGGCAGGGTTAGCCCCCAGCGCGCAGCCGAACGCGGCTTTGTAGTCTGGCGTGCGGCCCATCCAGCCGTAGCTCAGGCGCGACCACTCGGCGATGGCGTCGCGCTGCTGGCGCAGATCGTCGGCGCTTTTCGCCACGCGGAAGAATTTATGGGTGTAGCCGCCGCTGCCGGTGTCGGTGCCCCAGCAGAGTGTATCCTGCATGTCTGGCTTGTGCAGGGCATCGTACATCTGGGCGATGGACGCCGCCGCATTGCGAAATGCCGGGTGGGTAGTAACGTCCTTAACGCGCTCGCCGTAGATATAAATCTCACGGCCATCTTGCAGGCTTTTTAAATACTCTTCACCGGTTAACGGACGTTTGGCATTAGCGCGGAAATCTTCAGGCTTCATAGGGACCTCGTATCGGAAGATGGTTGTTAAATTTATGTTTTGTTTTTGTTGTTTAATTGAAGCGTGAGAGGGGCGGAACGTGAAGGGACGATTGGGACAACGGCAGGTACTTTTCGGGTGGGATGTTGTTTTGTGATCTGTGCGGCTTTTCGGCGGGTGGCGCTGCGCTTACCCGCCCTACGAACCGTGATGCGTTCAGGAAACCGGTACTTTCTGCGCCCGGTATGCGCTGGGTGAGCACCCCGTCAGTCGGTTGAAAAAACGGGCGAAATAGGCCGGATCTTTAAACCCCAGTTGCCAGGCAATTTCGCTCACTGTGCTGTCGGAAAACAGCAGCAAGCGCCTGGCTTCCCGCAGCTGGCGGTCGAAGATCAGCCGTTTCGGCGAGCGGTTGGCAAAGCGGCGGCAGATATCGGTCAGGCGGGATTCGGTAAGATGCAGTTCGCTGGCGTATTCCGGCACCGTCCAGTGCTCGTGGTAATGCGCATCTGTCAGCTGGTTAAAGCGCTGAAACAGCTTCAGCTCGCCGCGCATGCCGCCTGAAGCGTGGTCGTCGAGCTTCGCGTTGCGCAGCAGCAGGGTAAATACGGCCTGCGCCAGCAGGACCAGCGTATGCTCACGGCCCGGCAGCTGTTCCGTGGATTCCCGGGCAATGAGCTGCCAGTAATGCTTCAGCGCCGCCAGCTCGTCAGGCCTGTCGGCAAGCGACAGGCAGATCCCCGGCAGGCCGAACGCCTCCCGCGTGCCGGGGTAGAGCACTTCTAACAACGGCCAGATAAGATCCTCGCGCACCGTCAGCACGTGGCCGTCGCTGTCGGATTCAGTGATAAACGCGTGCGGCACCGACGGCGGCGTCAGAACGAACAGCGGCGCCTGCACCGAGTAGCGGTGGTCGTCGAGCTGCAGCTCAATCTGCCCGGTGTCGAGAAAATGCATCTGAAAATACTGGTCGTGGCGGTGCGCCTGCATGTCGCGGCCAAAAAAGGCCGCCATGCGGGCGAACGACTGGTAGTGCACATCGTCGGTGCCCAGACTTTCGTCGTACTCCTTGCTGATATCAATGTTGGCGATAGGGCTCTGGCACATGATCGTTCCTCTTTTGAACCCGCTGCGTCATCGGAATGCGCGTCAGCACCAGCGCGCCCACTACCAGCAGACCCGCCACGAACCACAGCCCCGAGCTGAAGCTGCCGGTCGCGTCGCGCAGAATACCAATCAGCAATGGGCTGACGGCAGACCCGACGTTGCCGATGGCGTTGATCACCGCCAGCGCCACCGCGCGGGATTGCAGGCTAATCACCTGGTCCGGCGTGGTCCAGAATATCGCCATGGCGGTAAACGATCCGGTTGAGGCCATGATGATGCCAAGCAGCTGGATCAGGCTGTGATCGGTCGCCGAGGCCAGCATCCATCCCGCCGCCGCAAACAGATACGGCAGGATGGTGTGCTTTTTTCGCTCTTTCAGCCTGTCGGAGCGGCGGCTCCACCAGATCATCCCGAGGATGGTGCAAAACTGCGGGATCGCCGCCAGCAGGCCAATCACGATATTGCTGCTGCCGGTGTTGAAGCTTTGCAGGATCTGCGGCGTCCAGATGTTGATCGCGCTCAGCGTATTCGTCAGGCAGAAGTAGGCCAGCGTGTAGAGCAGCACGGCGGGCGTCAGCACCTCGCGCAGCGTCGAGCGCGGCGTGGCGACGTGCGCAATGGCCAGCTCCTGCTCGCGGGCGATCATCGTTTTGAGTGCCTGCTTTTCGTCATCATCCAGCCAGGTGGCCTGATCCGGGGTGTCGTTAAGGTAGAACCAGGTCACCACGCCGAGCACCACCGACGGCAGCCCCTCCAGCAGGAACAGCCACTGCCAGCCCTTCAGGTTCCACAGCCCGTCCATCGCCAGAATGTACCCGGAGAGGATCGAGCCGAGCATCATGGTCACCGGCATGGCGATCATAAACAACGCGTTGGCGCGGGCGCGGTGATAGGCCGGGAACCACCAGGTGAGATAGACCAGGATCCCCGGCAGGAAACCGGCTTCGGCAATGCCCACCAGCATGCGCAGGACGTAGAGCGTTTCGGGGCTGGTGGCGAACATGGTGCAGGTAGAGGCGATGCCCCACACCACCATGATCCCGGCGATCCAGCGCCGCGCGCCGATTTTCGCCAGCATGATGTTGCTGGGGATCCCGCACAGCACGTAGGTGACGTAAAACAGGGTCGCGGCCAGGCCAAACATGGTCGACGTGAGGCCCAGATCTTTGCCCATCGTTAGCCCGGCAAAGCCGATGTTGATGCGATCGAGAAACGAAAAGACAAACAGGATAAAGAGAAACACGATCAAACGACGGAACAGCTTGTTGATAACGCGATGTTCTATAGCTTTCTTATCTTGCAGGGTAGAGGTCGTCATGCTGCGCTCCAGATCTTACGTTTAGTAGACGGATTTATTGTTATTAACTGACGTAACCGGTTGTTCGATAAAGCGTGCCGCCAGCGCTTCCGCGCCGCGGGCGAGCAGGGTGGTGTCGACGCCGACGGCGACAAACAGCGCGCCGAGTGCAAGGTAACGTTTCGCCAGCTGCTCGTTGGCCATCAGGATGCCGGGCGCTTTACCGGCGGCGCGTATCTGCGCGATCGCCTGCTCAATGGCGGCCTGCACCTCCGGATGCTGCGGATTACCGGCAAAGCCCATGTCGGCACTCAGATCCGCCGGGCCGATAAACACGCCGTCGACGCCGTCCACGTCCAGGATCTGCGGCAGGTTTTTTAACGCTCTTAGGGTTTCGATCTGCACCAGCACGCACATGGCGTCGTTAGCCTGATGCAGATAGTCCGGGATACGGTTCCAGCGCGAGGCGCGCGCCAGGGCGCTGCCCACCCCGCGAATGCCCGCGGGCGGATAGCGGGTGGCGCTGACCGCCAGCCGCGCTTCGTCGGCGTTTTGCACCATCGGCACCAGCAGGGTTTGCACCCCCACGTCCAGCAGCTGTTTGATCTGCACCGGATCGTTCCACGACGGGCGCACCACCGGCTGGCTGGGATAAGGGGCGATGGCCTGGAGCTGAGTCAGGACGGTCTGCACGCTGTTCGGCGCGTGCTCCCCGTCGATCAGCAGCCAGTCAAAACCTGCCCCGGCCAGCAGCTCAGCGCTGTAGCTGCTGGTCAGCCCCAGCCATAACCCAATTTGCGGACGGCCTGCTTTCAGCGCCGCTTTGAATGCGTTTTGCATGATCATCTCCTTACACAAAGCGGCAGCTGATGGAGCCCATGTTGCCGTAGTCGACGTGGAAGGTGTCGCCTCTGCTGGCTGCAACCGGGCGGGTAAACGAGCCGCCGAGGATGATCTGGCCTGGCTCAAGCTGCACGTCGTATGGCGCGAGTTTGTTCGCCAGCCACGCCACGCCGTTCGCCGGATGATTAAGGACGCCTGCGGCCACGCCGGTCTCTTCGATCACGCCGTTGCGGTAGAGCAGGGCGGAGATCCAGCGCAGATCCAGCTCGTCGGGTTTAATCGGGCGGCCGCCGAGGATCACACCCGCGTTGGCGGCGTTATCGGAGATGGTGTCGAACACCTTGCGCGGACGCTGGGTTTCCGGGTCGATGTTATGGCAGCGGGCGTCGATCAGCTCCAGGGCGGGGATGACGTAATCCGTGGCGTTGTAGACGTCGAAGATCGTGCAGTTCGGGCCGCGCAGCGGTTTTGCCAGCACGAAGGCCAGCTCCACTTCGATGCGCGGGACGATAAAGCGATCCACGGGGATGTCGCTGCCGTCGTGGAAGAACATATCGTCCAGCAGCGCGCCGTAGTCCGGCTCGCTGATCTGCGAGCTGGCCTGCATCGCTTTGGAGGTAAGGCCGATCTTGTGGCCTTTCAGCACGCGGCCTTCGGCAATTTTCAGGCTCACCCATTCGCGCTGGACGGCGTAGGCGTCTTCAATGGTGATCTCCGGGTACTCCAGCGAGATCGCGCGGATCTGCTCCCGGGATTGTTCCGCCTGATGCAGGCGGTGGGCGATCAGGGTATGGGTGTGTTTGTCGAGCATGGCGATATCCTGTTGTTGCCGGGTGGCGCGTAGCGATCCCGGCCTACGTTCGAGCCGTTGTAGGCCCGGTAAGCGAAGCGCCACCGGGCGAGCAGACGGCTACTTAAACAACGCGTGCACGTTGTTCTGCTTGTAATTGAGCGTCGGGTGCAGCTCGTCGAGCTCGAAAGACAGCGCCAGATAGCGGGCGGTCATCAGCGCTGCAAAATGCGTTTTGATCAGCGCAAACAGCATTTCACCGACCTCTTCCCGGCTCTCCAGACTGCGCCCGGCGCCGATTTTGAGCGTCATATGCACAAAGGCGTAATCGTGCTTGCCGTCGGCCATCTGCCAGGTGTCCAGCCAGTGGGCGCGGCTGCGGATACCGCCGAGCGGGAAAATACCTGTGGCGGCGAGCGCCTCGTTCACTTTGGCAAACAGCCCCGGCAGGTCGGCCTGCTCGCGGATGTTGTCGGTACATTCAGCAATAAAGTGCGGCATGGTGGCTCCTTACGCGGGCAGCGGGAAAACGGCGTTGACCTGGCCGGTGCCGGAGCTGGCGAACAGCTCGGTGAGAAACTCCACCTTACCGTCGTAGTTGTCCCAGCCGAGCATCCCCAGCAGCATCACCGTGTCGTGCATGTTGCCCTCGCCGTAGCAGTAGTCGGCGTACTCCGGCAGCATGCTGCAAAACTCTTTGAACTGCCCCTCGCGCCATAGCTTCACTACCCGCTCATCCATCTGGCGGTCAAACTCGCGGGTATAGCTGTTCATCCCTTCCTCCGCGCGCTGGTCGTCGATAAAGCGGTGCGACAGCGAGCCGCTGGCGAGCACCGCCACGGTGCCGTCGTATTTTTCGATGGCGCTGACGATGGCCTCGCCCAGCCTGCGGCTGTCGGCGAAGTCGTGTACCGTGCAGAACGCCGAGATGGAGATCACTTTGAAGTGCTTATCCGCGTTCATGTAGCGCATCGGCACCAGCGTGCCGTACTCCAGCTTGAGGCTCGGGATGTTGTGCGCCTTGGCGCGCACGCCAAGCTTCACCGCTTCGTCGGCGATCAGCTGGCCGAGTTCCGGGTTGCCGTCGTAGTCGTAGGTCATGTCGCGAATAAAATGCGGCAGCTCGTTGCTGGTGTAGATGCCTGAAAAATGGTTCGCACAGTTGATGTGATACGCGCTGTTCACCAGCCAGTGGGTGTCGAAGACGATAATGGTGTCGACGCCCAGCTCGCGGCAGCGCTTGCTGATCTCTTTATGCCCGTCGATGGCTGACTGGCGGCAGCCGTGGTTTTTGCCCGGCAGTTCAGAGAGATACATTGACGGCACGTGGGTGATTTTTGCTGCTAAGGCTAATTTTCCCATGATCAGATCCCCCATTTTGGAATCGGATGGTCGCCCATGGAGATACAGACGTTTTTCATCTCCGCGAAGACCTCGAAGCTGTACTCGCCGCCCTCACGCCCGGTGCCGGAGGCCTTCACGCCGCCAAACGGCTGGCGCAGGTCGCGCACGTTCTGGGTGTTGACGAACACCATGCCGGCTTCAATGTTGCGCGCCAGACGCAGCACTTTGCTGACGTCCTGCGTCCAGATGTACGACGCCAGGCCATACTCCACGTCGTTTGCCAGGCGCAGGCCTTCCGCTTCGTCCTTAAACGGCAGCAGGCAGGCCACCGGCCCGAAGATCTCTTCCTGCGCCACGCGCATGCGGTTATCGACATCCGCCAGCACGGTCGGGCGCAGGAAATTGCCGCCTTTCAGGTGCGCAGGCAGATCGGTCGGTTTGTCCGGGCCGCCCGCCAGCAGGGTTGCCCCCTCTTCAATGCCGAGGCGGATGTAGCCGGAGACCTTCTCCCAGTGCTGCTTGCTGATCAGCGCGCCAATCTGGGTGTTCGGATCGGTCGGGTCGCCCACGCGCAGGCGGCTGGCGCGCTCGGCAAAGCGTTTGACGAACTCCGGGTAGATGCTCTGCTGGATGAAGATGCGCGAGCCGGCGGTGCAGCGTTCGCCGTTGATGGAGAAGATGGTGAACAGGGCGGCGTCCAGCGCGCGCTCAATGTCCGCGTCTTCAAAAATCAGCACCGGAGATTTGCCGCCCAGCTCCATGGAATACTTCTTCAGCCCGGCGTTTTTCATGATGTTACGCCCGGTGGCGGTGCCGCCGGTGAAGGAGACGGCGCGCACGTCATGATGACGCACCAGCGCGTCGCCCGCCGTGGCGCCATAGCCCTGCACTACGTTCAGCACGCCCGCCGGAATGCCCGCCTCCAGCGCCAGCTCGCCCAGACGGTCGGCGGTCAGCGGGGAGAGCTCGGACATCTTCAGCACCGCGGTGTTACCCAGCGCCAGGCACGGCGCGACCTTCCAGGTGGCGGTCATAAACGGCACGTTCCACGGCGACACCAGCGCACAAACGCCTACCGGTTGCACGAGGGTGTAGTTGAGCATCTTGTCATCGACCGGGTAGGTTTTGCCGTTCATCTGCTGGCACACCTCGGCGAAGAACTCAAAGTTGTGCGAGGCGCGTGGAATGAGCACGTTTTTGGTCTGGTGGATCGGCAGGCCGGTGTCGGCGGTCTCCATCGCGGCAATGTCCGGCACGTTCTGGTCAATCAGATCCCCCAGGCGACGCATCAGGCGCGCACGCTCCTTCATCGGCAGGTTGGCCCATTTCGGGAACGCCTCTTTGGCGGCGGCAACGGCCTGATGGATTTCGGCTTCGCCGCCGGAGGCCACTTCTGCCAGCACCTCGCCGGAGGCCGGGTTAGTGGTTTGGAAGTACTCACTTCCGGCGACGTTTTTCCCGTTGATCCAGTGGTTAATCTTTTTCATTTTGCAGTCTCCTCACTGACAATTCGGTTTACCAGACGGCCTACGCCTTCCACTTCCACTACCACCTCATCGCCCGGTACCACGTCGGACAGCCCCTTCGGCGTGCCGGTGGCAATCATGTCGCCCGGTTGCAGGGTCATGAAATCGCTCAGATACGCAATCAGGAATGGGATGCTGAAAATGAGATCGGCGGTGGTGCCTTCCTGACGCAGTTCACCGTTGACGTAGGTGCGAAGACGAAGGTTGTGCGGGTCAGGGATGGCTTCTTTTGGCACTACGTTCGGGCTGATGGGGGTCAGCCCGTCGCGGCTTTTCACCCGCAGGTTCGGGCGATAGTAGTTTTCGAGATAATCGCGGATGGCGTAGTCGTTGCACACCGTGTAGCCCGCAACATAGTCCATCGCCTCGGCTTCGCTGACCTTACGCGCGGTTTTACCGATGACCACTACCAGCTCGGCTTCGTAATGCATGTATTCAATGTTGTTTGGGCGCACCGAGGTCTGGTTGTCGCCGTTAAAGGTGTTCGGCGCTTTGATAAACACCAGCGGCTCGGTGGGCGGTTTGAAGTCCAGCTCGCTGGCATGATCGGCGTAGTTCAGGCCGAGGGCGAACAGCGTGGCGTGCGGCGGCGTGCGCGAAGCGATGGTAACGTCGCGTTCCTCCACCACCGGGTTTTCCAGCGGCGGAAATCCCTCTGCCAGAATGCGTACCCGATCGCCCGGGCGAATTTCGACGCGGCTTTGCGGGGTACCGAGCAATATCGCATCGCCGGGATTCAGGGTGGCAAATTCGCTCAGGGCGCTCAGCAGTTCGGCGGCGTTGCGGTGCAGATCGGCCGTGTTCCAGTGGTCCGCTTCGCGACCGTTGATCTCGGTGATGATGGTCAGTTTGTCCACGTTATCAACGGCGACAGGTTCGCCGAGCGGGCAAAATCCATCCCGACATTTGGCCTTGATCGCCGGGCGGTAGAAGCTCTCTTCCGGCAGGCTGATTTCGTTGGCCAGCGCGTAGCCGGCGATGTACGCCGCCGCCTCTTCAACGCGTACTTTGCTGGCGGTTTTGCCCACCACCAGCGCCACCGTTGCGCCGCTTAACACGGTTTCTCCCTGCGGGAAGGGAATCGGCTCGCCTGCGCGAATAACGGTGTTATGTGGCTTGATAAACCACACCGCCGTTTTTGGCGGCGCGTTATAGGGGGCTTTTTCAAACGCCTCAGCCCAGGCCGCACGCTGGCTTTGGTGGTTTAGCGCTACGGCAAAAACAGTACCTTTCATTCCCATACTCCTCAAACCGACTGTCCAGTTATGATTTCATTAATATGTTAATGATCTGGTTTTATGCTTTTGCTGTTCGTTTCGCAATCAGAAGTGAATAATTTGTGATATGAATAACAATAAATTTACACCAATGGGTTAATTATCATTTAAATCAATGCATTAAAAAAATGACTTTGTTTCTGTTAGACTTTTGGGGTTACAACGTATTGTCTATAAAAGCATCTGTTTTAAATTGTTTACTTGTTAATGATGTAAGGGGGAAGGTGATGCATGATTCATTAACCATCGCGCTGTTGCAGGCGCGTGAAGCGGCGATGGGCTACTTCCGCCCGATAGTGAAGCGGCATAATCTGACCGAGCAGCAGTGGCGTATCGTCCGCGTGCTGGCCGAGCATCCCTCCATGGATTTTCACGATCTGGCGTTCCGCACCTGCATTTTGCGCCCAAGCCTGACCGGCATTCTGACGCGGATGGAGCGCGACGGTCTGGTGCTGCGCTTAAAGCCGGTGAATGACCAGCGCAAGCTGTACGTATCGCTGACGAAAGAAGGCAACGCGCTGTACCAGCGTGCTCAGGCTCAGGTGGAAGAGGCGTACCAGCAGATTGAGGCGGAATATACCCCGGAGAAGATGAAGCAGCTCACGGCGCTGCTGGAAGAGTTTATTGAACTCGGAAACCGACATATTGCCGCGCGGGACGAAGCGTAAAAACCCTAAATTCCAGGATGATTTTCGTAAAGTTTTCTCATGCCAGGCCGAATATTCTGTATCTGCCTGAGGAAAGAGAAAACATGTTAAATCGTATCAAGATTGTCACCAGCTTACTGCTGGTTTTAGCGATATTTGGCCTTTTACAACTCACATCCGGTGGTCTTTTCTTCAATGCCCTGAAGCATGACAAAGAGAATTTCACCATTCTGCAAACCATTCGCCAGCAACAATCCACCCTGAACGGTAGCTGGGTGGCGCTGCTGCAAACCCGTAACACCCTGAACCGCGCGGGTATCCGCTACATGATGGATCAGAACAATATCGGCAGCGGCTCAACCGTCGCCGAGCTGATGCAGATTGCCTCTGCGTCTCTGAAACAGGCGGAAAAAAACTGGGCGGATTACGAAGCACTTCCGCGTGACCCGCGTCAGAGCGACGCTGCGGCACTGGAAATCAAACGTAATTACGATATCTACCACGGCGCGCTGGCCGAGCTGATCCAGCTGCTGGGGGCGGGCAAGATCAACGAGTTCTTCGACCAGCCGACCCAGAGCTATCAGGATGGCTTTGAGAAGCAGTACGTCAGCTACCTGCAACAAAACGACGCGCTCTATCAGACCGCGGTTGAAGACAGCAACAGCTCTTACCGCCAGGCTATCTGGGTGCTGATTAGCGTGCTGGCTGCGGTGCTGGTGGTGATTGTTGCCGTCTGGCTGGGTATTCGTCAGGCACTGATTTCGCCGCTGAACCGTCTGATTGACAGCATTCGTCATATCGCCAGCGGCGACCTGGTGAAGCGCATCGACGTGGAAGGCTCCAACGAGATGGGTGAACTGGCTGACTCCCTGCGCCATATGCAGGGCGAGCTGGTGCGTACCGTGGGTGACGTGCGTAACGGCGCAAACGCCATTTACAGCGGTGCGAGCGAAATCTCGATGGGCAATAACGATCTCTCATCCCGTACCGAGCAGCAGGCTGCCTCTCTGGAAGAGACGGCGGCCAGCATGGAACAGCTGACTGCCACCGTGAAGCAGAACGCCGAGAACGCCCGTCAGGCGAGCAACCTGGCGCTGAGCGCCTCTGAGACGGCGCAAAAAGGCGGTAAAGTGGTGGATAACGTGGTGCAGACCATGCGCGACATCGCCGGCAGTTCGCAGAAGATTGCCGACATTATCAGCGTAATCGACGGCATTGCCTTCCAGACCAACATTCTGGCGCTGAACGCGGCGGTAGAAGCGGCGCGTGCGGGCGAGCAGGGCCGTGGTTTTGCGGTAGTTGCAGGTGAAGTGCGAAATCTGGCGCAGCGTAGCGCCCAGGCGGCGCGCGAGATCAAGAGCCTGATTGAGGACTCCGTTGGCCGGGTGGAAGTGGGTTCAACGCTGGTGGAAAGCGCCGGTGAAACCATGGGTGAGATCGTGAATGCGGTAACGCGCGTGACGGACATCATGGGCGAAATCGCGTCTGCGTCTGATGAGCAGAGCCGCGGTATCGACCAGGTGGGGCTGGCGGTGGCGGAGATGGATCGCGTGACCCAGCAGAACGCCTCGCTGGTGGAAGAGTCTGCGGCGGCCGCGGCGGCACTGGAAGAGCAGGCGAGCCGTCTGACGCAGGCCGTTGCGGTGTTCCGTATTCAGCAGGAACAGATGAAGGCGCGCGAGTTCGCCTCCGCGAAAAGCGTTGTCGCACCGGTAGTGGCGCGTAAACCGGCGACCGCAGATGCGGGCGATAACTGGGAAACGTTCTGACGTTGTGCGTTTTGCCGGGTGGCGGCTACGCCTTACCCGGCCTACGGATTGTGGGTTTTGCCGGGTGGCGGCTGCGCCTTACCCGGCCTACGGGATGTGCGTTTCGCCGGGTGGCGGCTGCGCCTTACCCGGCCTACGGATTGTGGGTTTTGCCGGGTGGCGGCTGCGCCTTACCCGGCCTACGGGATGTGCATTTTGCCGGGTGGCGGCTGCGGAATTGGGTTTTGTAGGCCCGGTAAGCGCAGCGCCACCGGGCGATTTTACAGAGGCAGGCGCATGGCGCAGCGGGAACCATACGCTAAACCGTGCGCCGTCTCTTCTTCACGTTTCTGGCGCATTTCCGGCGTCAGCGTCGTCATCATTTCAAACCCTAATCGCCTGTAGTAGGGCGCGTTCCACGGGACATCACGAAACGTCGTTAACGTCAGCGAGGTTAGCCCCAGCGTGCGGGCATGCTCTGCGACACGGTTAATCAACCGGCGTCCGAGACCTCGTCCCTGCCAGTCCAGATGAACCGAAAGTTCCACAATAAACAGCGAAGATGGCTGGGCTTCGGCGAGAATAAAGCCCACGGGCCTGTCGTCAGCCAGCGCCAGCCAGCTTAATCCGCGTCCGGCGTAACCGAGGTGATCTTCAACGGAAATAACCTCGCTGTCTGCCAGCCAGGCCAGCTCAGGAACATCGCGAAATCGCTGCCCCGCCGCGCGTTCAATGGCGGGCAGGGCAGCGACGTCGTCGATGCGCGTCGGGCGGAGTGTGAACGCCGTCATCAGCCAGCGCTGCTCACAATTTTAATCTCCACCATGCCGATCCCCAGCTTGCGCGGAGCGTGACCGAGAATATTCCCTTCGTTAGTGGACTGCGGCTCGGGCGGCACAATGACCAGCGTATTGCTGCGCGTGGGGTTAACGAAATGCAGCGTGCTGGTGGTGACATCATTGCTCAGCGTCAGCATCTGTTCTTTATCGCCGACGCGCACCGGCACAGGACGGTTTGCGTTGGGACCAAATGCCCTGGCGGTGATCACCAGATCGAATTTCTCCGGCAGCGGATGGGTATACTCAATTTTCACCTCATCACCTAACTGCGCGTTAGACCAGCGCCCCCACGATTCGGGACGTGAAATACCGCTGAACTGCTTCACCTCTTCAGGCGCGCCGGCAACGTTAAAAATAAAGCTGTCAGCTTTATAACGAATGTCGTTGTCGACGATTTTCAGCAGGTCAACGTTGCGCTGATAGCGTGCGGTATCAATAACCGTATCTTTAAACGCGGTTTTCCCCTGCCACTGCGGTTTATCAACGTGTTGCACGGTCTGCTCGCCGCCGAGTTGCCCCTGTGAGACGCACCAGTCGGTGGACAGTGACAGCTCTTGTGACCAGAGCTGGCCCATTTTGTAGCATTTATCGACCCAGACGAAATTATCGCGCGGGGCGAATTCCGCCAGCTGGAAGCGCAGTGGCGCGGAGTATTCGCTTTCCGGCAGCGGCTCGACGCGGTTATCCGACACGCGCAGCAGCAGAGGCAGGCGGAAATGGCTGCCGGAGAACGCGATCATTTTTTTATCCTGATCGATGGTGAAGTCGTTTATCTCTTTCGGGAAGTTCCACAGGCGAATGATATCCGGCTTCCAGGCGAGGATTTTTTCCTTCATGTTGAGGAAGATTTCCGACAGGGACTGGCCCGACAACGTACTGCGGCCCAGGCCAATGAAGTTATCGCCACCCAGAATATCCAGCACGGTAGCGCCGTTATCCATCGAGTTACGTTTAGCGGCAATGATCTCCTGCTGCGGTTTATCGCCGCGCAGCACAAAGAACAGGTTGCTGCGATCCAGCTTATTCAGCTCATCCCAGGCACTGTTTTTCATCGCCAGATGGTCAGATGAAACGACAATGACCGTATTTTTGAAATACGGCGACGCTTTGATTTTCTCGATTAACGCCGCGATATGTTCCTGGCTACAGGTCACAGCGCTGAACGACTTGTTGTTTTTACCGTCAATGTCGTAGCCCTGACGTTTACAGGTGCGTGAGACGAAACCATCCGGATGATGCGTGTCGACGGTCAACGCAAACAGCGAGAAGCGTTTACCGGCGCGGGAAAGCTCCTCGAATTTCTTCCAGGTTTCATCCAGAACGGTATCGTCGTAAAAGCCCCAGTCGTTGCGGTAGGCCGGATCGGCGACCGTGGTTTTCAGCTCTTCGGAACCATATAAGTGATCGAAACCGTGGGATTTCAGGAACACATCTTTCCCGGCAAAGCGCAGGTTAGCGCCCTGCATAAAGTAGTTTTCATAGCCCGAGTTTTTCAGGATATCGCCGAGACAAATGTTCTGCGGGAAGAAACTCGACATCGAGGCGGAGGCGTTGCCTTCAAACGGGGCGAACAGGGGAATGCCGCACTGGGAAGCCACCATCCCGGCGATGGTGTAATCCGTGCCAGGCAACTGCATGGTGTGGCTGAAGTCGAGGCCCTGGTTTTTCAGCGCGCCAAGCTCTGGCGTCAGGTTCGGGAAAGCATCGTTGTCAAACCAGGTGCGTTCCAGACTTTCGCCGTAGATATAGACCAGGTTGAGTTTAGGGTTGTCGATTTTCTTCGAGGGTTCTTTGTAATAGGCCGCAAAGTCCGGATCGCCATCGCGCGACTGGGATTTTACCAGCTCGGTAATTTGATGGAATGCCGGGCTGGCATCCACGGAGGCCAGCGCCAGGCACAGCGCCAGCAGGCTGTAGCCATGATGATGCGGACGGTGACGGCGACGGCGCAGAACCCAGGCCAGCGCGGCGAAGATGCCCACCAGGGCGACCACCAGCCCCAGACCCGGAAGGATGTACTTACCCACACCTGCGCCGGTCAGACTGTTGGTCAATGTGTAGAGCACCGCGTCGTTAATACCGTCGCCGGTAAAGTAATCGCTGGCATATAACGTAATGTTTAAAACAATAAAAATACCGAGCACCACCAGGGTGGCCACAAACCACCAGGTGTGACGACCGGCTTTCCAGGCATAAACGCCGATGGAAGCCAGGAAAAGGACAAGGGACATTAACTCTGACAACAGCAGATCCTCATCATGCCGGACGCTTAGCCGGCTAATTGCTTATTTTTTGGGTAATACAATGTAATTGCGATGTCGCTTAGCTGCAATTTTAGTGTCACGAAAGTGTGCTGTTGTTAGGATTTGGTTTATAAAATCGGATTTTTGAATACAGTCGCATCGTGGCATACGGAGGCTGAGGTGGTGGCAGGGGGTAAAAAAACGCACTTCACGCCGCGGTATAAGACTAATGTAATAAACGCGGCGTGTTGTGGCAGAAAAAGGGGGACAATCAGGAGAGGAAATTAACGCCTTGTTTCAGCACCAGATCGCAGGCTTTCGTTTTCACCTGTTTCGCCAGAGATGAATTTCCAAGGGTGCTGAGGTTCAGCTGCTGACCATTCTGCGCGTTAAGCAGGCCCTGAATACCGTCCATATAGTTGGTGTCCGCTTTCTGCTCCTGGGTGTCCAGTCCCAGTTTACCCAACACCTGGTTTTTGATGTTTTCGGTATCGGTGACGGAAGCCAGTTTCTGCTTCGCGCAGTATTCCAGAATACCCGCGGCGTTGTTCATCGTTCCGGCACTCAGGCTTTGGGAGCTGTTGCCCAGCAGGCCGGTGAGGGACGAGGCTGACAGCCCGCCCTGGGACGTGCCGCTCTCTTTGGTTAACTCACTTGCTGCGCTGGAGAGCGACTCCTGCCATGATGCGGCCTGCGCTGCGCCAGTCACCAGCAGGGCGCCAGTAAGGATGCTGATAAAAAATTGTTTTTTCATAATGATTTACTCAACAAGGTCCGTTTTGGGCCAGAAGTGGGTTCAGTATATACCTCTGCTCTTCCGGCGCTCCCTGGAAATATCTTAATACTCTTTGCCGGTGACGCGGCTGCGGTAGCTGTCCCAGTCGAAGATGACGTACAGGCTGTTACCCAGCTTCATGCGATCCATCACCCGCTCGCCAAGAAGTCGGGTCATCTCGTCAATATTGTGGTTCGTCAACATACCGGTTGGGCGTTTTGACGACGAACGGCGATCGACAATCTGGTTGATGATCACTTTTTCGTAGCGGGACTCCGTCTGGACACCGATCTCGTCGATGACCAGCAAATCCACGTTACTTAAATCATTTAGCAACTGTTCTTCGCTGGTTTCGCGATTACTGAAGGTGTCTTTCATGGCGGACATAATATCGGCCACGGTGATAATCAGCACTGACTTCCCGCGCAGCAGCAGCTCGTTGCAGATAGCGGCGGCGAGGTGATTTTTCCCGGTGCCGGGTTTTCCGCTAAAGATGAAGCTGGCGATGTTGCCGTCAAATTCATCCACGTACTGGCGCGCCTGGTTAAGGGCGTTCATCTGCCCCTGAGACTCGACCTTATAATTCTCGAAGGAGCAGTTCTGGTGCAGAGGGCGAATGCCCGAGCGGTTAAAGGTGCGCTGCATTTTCATCGCGCGGTTTTCGCGGGCGAGGGCAGCCGCGCGAATTTTACCCTGCTCTTTTTGCCATGCCAGCAGCTCTTCACCGGTGGTGAAGGCGGGCTTCACGTTGGCAGGCATCATCTTCTGCAAACGTTTCATCAGGTCGCCGACGTTTTTCATTTCGCACCTCGGAATCCATCAGGGATTTTTTTGTCCGGTTCTGAAAAAGCATTGATATCACGTTTTGGCTGGCCGTTGTTGCTGGCGCGGTTGATTTGCAGACTGCGCGCGAATTTTTGCTGCCACTGAACATGGTGGAAGACTTTTCCTTCAGCTTGCCAGTATGCGGTAAAGGCTGCCAGCTCTTCCGGTGTTGCGGGCTGCGAGAGGGCTATTCCCCATAAGGCCGCCTGCCGCTGAAAATCGGCGTCCGGCTGCCAACCGGCGTACATGGGAAATTTCCCCATTGGAACGGCCACCGGGGCGCTGGCGGGTTCGTCAAAAAACTGATTATCCAGCATGACATCGCTCGCCGGGCGCGACAGCTTCTCTTCAATTTCCAGAAGCTGCGCCAGACGCTCCGGCGTGACCGCATAAAACGCCGGGGCGTTGTCGGCAAATACCGCGAGCGTGCCGCCTTCGGCGTGCGTCAACACACCGCGAGGATCGCGCATAAAGGCATCAATGCCAGCAATGCTGGTGGTCAGAATTCTGGAGGACATAACACTTTCTCAACTGATTACTACGGGCGTGATTGAGGGTTATGGTAGCACAGAGAGAGGGGAGGAAAGGAGAGGATTTCCCCGGTGGCGTTACGCTTACCGGGGCTAAAATCACAGGGGCTGGTTACGCGATGATGTTCAGCGTCACGTCGATATTGCCGCGCGTCGCGTTAGAGTACGGACAGACGATGTGCGCCGCATCCACCAGTTTTTTGGCTTCCGCTGCGTCCATCCCTTCAACGTGGATGTTCAGCTTCGCTTCGATACCAAAACCGGTTGGCAGCGGGCCGATCCCTACTTCGCCTTCAATAAAGGCGTCTTTTGGCAGAGCGAATTTATCGCGTGCCGCAACGAACTTCATTGCGCCCAGGAAGCAGGCGGAGTAGCCCGCAGCGAACAGCTGTTCAGGGTTGGTTACTTCACCCCCCATGCCGCCCATCTCTTTTGGCACACCCAGTTTGACATCCAGAACGCCATCGGAAGACGTGGCGCGGCCATCACGGCCTCCGGTTGCTTTGGCTTTGGCAGTGTAGACAACTTTTTCTAAAGACATGGCAGGTTCCTCATCTTACGTTTATATGCGCTATTAAATAGCGCGCGATGTTTTAAGTTAAAATTAGACGCGTAAAGTACAGCCTTACGCGCGATGCAGCTGTTGGCGCAAACTTTCGAGCTGTTGCTTGAGCGCCAGCATGGTGTCGGTATCACACTGCGCTGCACAGCCCACGGCGTGGGGTATCGTCACGGCCTGCTGTTGCAGCGCCCGACCCGCGTCGCTCAGGGTGACGGCGACCTGACGCTCATCCTGACGGGAACGCTGGCGGAGGATCAATCCTGCGCTTTCCAGGCGTTTCAGCAGGGGAGTCAGCGTGGCGGAATCCAGGAACAGCCGCTCGCCAATGTCTGACACCGTAATATCATCCTGTTCCCAGAGCACCAGCATCACCAGGTATTGCGGGTAGGTCAGATTAAGCGGCGCCAGCAGTTGCCGGTACAGCTTGTTAAGCGCCAGATTTGCCGAATAGAGGGCAAAACAGAGCTGGTTATCCAGCAGAAGCGCGTTGGTGGTGTCGTTCGTTTTTGCGTCCATGAAATGAATATAGATAGTGCGCGATACAATTGCAAGCGATTTTATTATACGCGTGGACGTTTGCGGTAAAGCCATAAGCCGGGGATCGACAGGCCGATGGAGAGCGCACCCACGATCGACGAGGCTTTAAGGAAGTTGCTCAGGAGCAGGATCATCTGGGGTTCGCTGTAGCCAAAATGGCTGATTTTGACGGCGGAGATCATCGCCGTATAGGCTGAAATGCCCGGGAACATAGGAATCACTGCCGCCACGGTGAATACCTTCGGGTGCGCCAGATACCAGCGGGACCACTGAATACCGATGCTGCCAACCAGCATGGAGGCGATAAACGTCGACCATTCAATATTAAAGCCCGCTGTCATCATGATCATACGAGAGCCGTGGCCAATGGCACCCAGCAGCGCACACCAGGGTAATGCACGCTGTGGGACGTTAAACACCATCGCAAAACCAACGGCGGGAAGGGCAGACAAGAGCATGTCCTGTGCCAGTGCGAGCATAAAATCCATCACGCCCATCCGCGTAACCCCCAGAGTGTCATGGCCATAACCACCCCGATACAGGTCGCCAGCGTCAGCAGGCTGGCTATCGCCCAGCGCGCCAGACCGGTGTTGATATGGCCTTTGAACATATCAGCGACGGCATTAATTAAGGGAAAACCCGGCACCAGCAGCAATACGCTGGCGGCCATCGCAACAGTAGGCGTGCTGGCGAAGTAGGGCTGGCGCAAAAGCAGGCCGGATACGGTTGTCGCCACAAATGCCGTGATGCAGAAGTTAATTTGCGGATGTAGCTGTCTGTGCGTCAACAGCTGGCGGACATACATTGCGATGCTGCTGGCAAAGAAGGTCACGACAGCGCCGTCCCAGCCGCCCGCGTTGAGCTTGCAGAAGCAGGCGCAGGACAGTCCCACCATCAGCACAACCAGCCAGCGCGGATACCGGAGGGGTTTGATTTGATTGAAACGTTTTTCTATCTCCCGGAGATCGAGCAGCTTGTGTTCAGCAAGGATCACGATGTGCTGCACTTCCGTCACGACGTGCATGTTAATGCCGCGGTCATGATTTTTACGGGTGGAGGTCAGGCACTGTCCGTCTTTAATGGTGGTCAGCACAATGGCATTTGACGAGATGGAACTCTCAACGCTGTCCATCCCCAGCGCCAGCCCAAGGCGTGTGGAGAGCTCTTCGACGAGGGCGCTTTCTGCGCCGTGCTGTAAGAGAAAAAGCCCGCACTGAATACATAGCCGCGTGGTGGCACGTTGCGTAGACCGATCTGCCTGCATGAAACGCCCTGAAGAGAAGAGAGATTGCTTACTTTTAACACAAAGTGCAGGGCCCTTTGCGCTGGGCCAGATCAACATTTGTGCGATCAGTGGCGCGATGGGGGCGGAGGAAAGACAGCATTGTTATTTATTTAATGAATATGAAATTAGGATTTATAAAAACAATATATTAAGTATTTCTAATTTCATATTTTCGATCTTTTCACGCAATTTGAATTAAATTTAAATGGTCTTTATGCGATATTAGGCCTGTATTGGGCGTTTCTTAACCCATGTGATATTTGTTCTATTTTGCGAGTATTAACCCGTTTGTACTTCGGAATGCAAACGTGTTTAACCTTGCAGGGTTAGTTCGTTCTTAAATAAAGAATTCATGACAGGGAGGGTCTATGTTGCCATTGAATGGTAAACACGGAGTGGTGATCAGCAGAGTACCGGTTATGCAAAATGGGTTAGGTGGCGTCATGTCGCGTCATTTTCCCGATTTTGAGATAACGTACTGCCGTTCGATGCAGGAGTTGACGTTATTACAATTGCGTCGCGCTGGGGTCGTTATTGCCGATATTTCGGGTGAGTATCGTAATCCACGCGGCACGCTTGAGCAATATTATGGGTTAATGAATCAGTACCGGGATATTCACTGGATATTCCTCGTTTCGCGCCCCCTTTATCCACTTGCAGTAGAGCTTCTTATGCGTCCGGAAAGCACGCTGCTTTCGGATATGGAACCCATTGAAGGCGTAATTAACGCTATTCGCGCGGGGAGTGAACGTGCCGAGCGAATAAGCCAGACGTTATTGATACCGGAAAATCCTGATATTGAAGAGGAGAGTGAGCAAATGATTGCGCTTACCCACTCTGAACGCAAGGTGTTGCGTTTGTTAGGTAAAGGTTGGGGAATCAACCAAATAGCCACGCTACTTAATAAAAGTAATAAAACGATCAGTGCACAGAAAAACAGTGCAATGCGTCGCTTATCACTTCGCAGTAATGCCGATATGTACGCGTGGATAAGCAGTACCCAGGGAATGCGAGAACTCAGTTTAATGTCGGCTTATGGAGAGTTTGAGGAATGGAAAAGACCACTGCAACAAAACATATCGCCGTCATCGAAAGCTGCTCAATGAGCGCTATGGGGCTGAAGCATCTTTTTGCGATGCCCGCCCTGAGCCATTACCAGGTGCACCTGTTTGCCAGATTTGACAACTTCAAAGCGGCGCTCTCGGAAATCTCATTCTTTGCCGTAATTTATTCATTGTCCGATGAGCGTGAGGAGCGGCGAAACTGTCTGGCCTGTTTGCGGGATCTCACCTTCACCCACAGCGACGTCAAGCGTATCGTGCTGGCCTCTGATGAAATGGAGGCGAGACTGGTCAGCCATCTTTCGCCTTCTCGCTTACATGGAATTATCAGTAAATCGGTTCCGCTGAAGCAGTTAATGGAGGGGCTGGAGACATTACTCAGCGAAACGCATCACGTGAACGACAACGTGTACAATCACTGGTGTGTGAGCCAGCATCGTATGCTAAGCCCAACTGAAAGGGCGATTCTGCGATATATGTCATCGGGTTTTTCGATCCCTGAAATTGCGGCACAGCTTGAACGCAATATCAAAACCATCCGGGCGCATAAGTTTAACGCAATGGTAAAACTGGGCGTCAATTCTGATGTGGGATTACTGGATGCGGCAGATATCCTGGCGCATCTCCCGGTCAGGGAAATACGCCGTTCCGCTCTCACCGTTCCTTCTTTCTCGTAGTGTTAAGTGATGCGCCAGAATTTTTCTGGCGCAACGTTCAAATACAGACATCAACCCATTTTGCTGCGGTCAGTTCCGCCATTCTGTCGGGCGATATACGCACCGCACTGTGGATGGCGCCCGCTGCGGGTAACACTTCGGCGTACTGTTTTAAAGTGATGTCACAGTAAACAGAGAGCGGATTTTCCAGTCCAAAAGGGCAGACCCCGCCAACAGGATGACCCGTCAGGGTTACTACCTCATCGCAGCTGAGCATGCGGGCTTTTGCGCCGAATGTCTCTTTGAGCTTTTTGTTATCCAGACGCGCATCGCCTTTTGCAACCACCAGAATCACATCATTTTTAATTTTCAGTGACAGCGTTTTGGCAATTTGGCCGGGTTCAACGTTGTGCGCGGCAGCAGCAAGGGCAACAGTCGCTGTGCTTTGGTTAAGCTCGATGATTTCTATATCCGGAGCGTGTTCGGCGAAAAACTGCTGTACAGACTGCAAACTCATTGATTCCTCCTGACAAATATCTTCCGTAATCTGTCATAAGAATTTAGTCGCTGTAAATATCCCTTAAGTAACAAATATCCGTCAGGGGCGATTTCTGGATCGCCTTCACATTCACAGAAACCGGTTACAGTAACCGGTTGCAGAGCGTGATGCAGAGATTAATACTGAGTGTGTAACTTCCCCTGTATCTAATAATAAGAGCTAAGTATGAAACCATTCCGTTTGAGCAGTACCGCAGGTACACGATCCGGCAAGGTTGTGACGCTGATGTATGGAACAACGTGTGACGTGAGAACGTCCGAAACGAACGTCTGACAGGAGATCTGCTATGTCTGCCAACCATGCTGCATTTAATCTGATTTTCCGCTTCGTTGAAAATTATGTCAGCCCTATTGCCGGGCGCATCTCTTCCCAGCGTCACGTTATGGCGATTCGTGACGGGTTCATCTCGGCAATGCCGTTTATGATTGTCGGGTCGTTTTTATTAGTGTTCGCTTACCCACCTTTTTCGCCAGATACCACCTGGGGCTTTGCTCGCGCCTGGCTGGATATGGCGAAGCAGTTTGAAGGTCAAATTCTGACGCCGTTTGATATGACGATGGGGGTGATGTCCCTCTATATCTGTGCGGCTATCGCCTACAACCTGGGCAAACATTACGTTAAAACCCATCAGTTGGATCCGTTCATGTGCGCGATGCTGTCGCTGATGGCGTTCCTGCTGGTCGCCGCCCCTAAAACCAAAGGCGCCTTACCGGTTGATAGCCTTGGAGGCACCGGGATTTTCACCGCGATCCTGGTGGCGATTTACTGCGTTGAGATGATGCGTTTCCTGAAAGCACACAATATCGGGATCCGCCTGCCAGACCAGGTTCCGCCGATGATCAAAAACTCATTTGACCTGCTGATCCCGGTGCTGGTGGTGGTGCTGACGCTCTATCCGCTGAGTCTGTTGATCCAGTCGCAGTTCGGTATGCTGATCCCGCAGGCCATCATGTCGATATTCAAACCGCTGGTCTCTGCGGCGGACTCGCTGCCAGCGATCCTGCTGGCGGTGCTGATTGGCCACCTGCTGTGGTTTGCCGGGATCCACGGTGCAGCGATTGTCTCGGGTATGCTGCAAATGTTCTGGCTGACGAACCTGGGGGCGAACCAGACCGCGCTGGCGGCGAGCCTGCCTTTACCACACATCTTTATGGAAGCCTTCTGGACGTTCTTTATTGTGATCGGTGGGTCAGGAGCGACGATGGGGCTGGTGTTCTGTTACCTGCGTAGCCGCTCCGCGCACCTGCGCTCCATTGGACGTCTGAGCGTGGTGCCAAGCATTTTCAATATCAATGAACCGGTGATTTTTGGTACGCCGATTGTGATGAACCCGGTGTTCTTTATTCCTTTCCTGCTGGCGCCGATGGTCAATGCCGTGCTGGCATGGGCAGCGATGAAGTTTGATCTGATTGGCCGCGTGATTTCCGTTGTGCCGTGGACGGCACCGGCTCCGGTTGGTGCCGCCTGGGCGCTGGGCTGGGATTTCCGTGCAGCCATTCTGGTGCTGGTTTTGGCCTGCGTTTCCGCCATTATCTATTTCCCGTTCTTCAAGGTGTACGAGAAACAGTTGCTTCAGCAGGAAGCGGAAGAAGCACAGCGTAATGGGGAAGAGGAAAATCAGCAGGTCGCTTAGGTAAAAGCAAAACGGCAACGCAGGTTGCCGTTTTTAGTGTTTGTTCTCTCTCTGCGGGTTTCAGGCAGGGCCAGACTACTTAAGCGTGCAATCGCCGCACTGCTGGACATCCGGCAGACGGTAGCGCTGACAGCAGGTACGACGCACCAGAAGTCCCTCACGCGGAACCACGGTGCGGTAAAGAGGGTTATCCCGCCCATCCGACAGCTGTCTGGCAAAGAAACAGCTCTGACGCAGCGCATCCACTTTCTCGTCGCCGAGCAACGGCTTCATCTCCGTTAAATACCAGTGGATAAGATACCCGGTATTACTCCAGATCAGTTTGCCGTTGATCTCCCCCGTCGCTTCCAGCGCATCAATGACCGGAACCAGCGCTCTTGTAATCAGTCGTTCCATTCGCGCCTGCGCTGACAGGTGACTCGCGCTCGGATCTTCGTGTACATCAATCCAGAAACAGGCGGCGCGTCCGGTCTCATGGAATTCGACGTGGAAATGTTCCGACGAGAGATCGAGCATCGTTTCCTGGGTCAACAGGGCCAGCATGACAGGCGGCACCATCAGCCCGATATACCATTGTGCCCAGAGGGAAAGCAGCGGTTTATTTTCCCGCGCCAGCGTCGGTTGGTTACGATAAATATGGTCGGAATAGGTTGCCAGCAGTGACCGCAGCTCGGCAGGTCGTTGCCACTGAGTCAGCGTCAGAGCATGATGCGGCGGTGCTTCATCCAGTTTGATGAAATCCAGCAGATGGGCGCGTGTTACGGCGATTTTTTCCCGAATGGCATCCGCAAGCGTCGTTTCTCCGGCGGAGAGTGGAGCTCGCCAGAGCAGTGGCTCAACGATGTGTGCGGTACGAGTCGCCATAGTGTGGATTACAAATCTAAATGATAATGATTGCCAATCCTAACTATAGATAAAACCGAGCGCAAGCGTTTTATCCTGGCGCTGTGAAGGCGGTTTCAGGCGATATGAAGCTCGTCGCTTAGCAGAATGCTGTTGCGTCCCATATGCTTGGCTTCATAGAGGGCTTTATCGGCTTTCGCCAGTGCGCCATCAACGTCTTCACCTTCGAACATGGCTATGCCAATGCTGATGGTCACGTTAGTGGCGACGCTTTCGTTAAACATGTGGGGGATTTTGAGATCGTAAACCTTCTGACGTATGCGTTCAGCTGTCTGGCGCGCTTGCTCCAGTGGGATGTTACTTAACAGCACCATAAATTCTTCCCCGCCAAACCGGGCGACAACATCGCGTGAGCGCACGGCGTCGCGGATCGCAGCCGAGACCCTGATCAAGGCCTGATCGCCCATCATATGGCCGTAATGATCGTTGTAGGCTTTGAAATGGTCGATATCCATCAGCAGCACAAAGTGCTCGCCAGCGTCAGGCCTGGGGAGGTTCTCAAGCCGGCTTTGCAGCCCGCGACGGTTATATAGGCCGGTGAGCGGGTCCATCATGCTGAGATCGGTCAGGGTTTCACGCTCTTCCAGCAGTTCGGAAAGCAGCTCCTGGGCGAAACGGTCATTACGCCGCTGAAGAACATGATGGATACCAATGGCGACCACCGGCAGCGCGAAAAAATAGGCCATTCTCAGCCAGTTTTCGGACGGGCTAAGCCACAGGCAGGATATAAAAGCGGGAAATGAATGTAACGTAAAGGCTTTAATATTACTGGCGAAAGCCAGAGACCCTATAAAAAGCACTGTTAATAGCGCCATCATTAAATAGGTTGCGTGATCGTGCGTTATTAACAGAAATTTTGAGACGATCTGCCATGCCCATAAAAACCCAAAAATAGCTGAAACAGCAGGGATATTTATTTTTCGCGTGCTATTTTTCCAGTGCCAGATAAGTAAGCCAGTGCTGGCAGTCAATACGGCAAACAGGGGGAATGATAACACACGAACGGAATAGAGAGGGTTTGTTACCGAGAACAATGCTGATGCAGCGTTCAGAAATAAAAATAAACGTAAAGAAAGCTGATATTTCTTGTTGACTAAGGACAGCCAGGATTGTGATGTCATATGCGTGCGTTTTTATTAAAACTCAATTAAAACAATGAGCAAGGTGTTGTTATGTATTATTGGTCGCTACAAAATTGAATTTTTATTATCAGAAAAACGTTATCGGAAGTTAACAGGTGGGCAATTTATCACCTTACACATTCTCTGTCATTATGGGAAAGCAATTGCTGGCGCAATTTCTTACGTCGCATGCTGACAAGTGATAATTACTATCATATGATACTGGTTATCATTATCAGTGCGAGAGGTGAAACCATGTTGAGCAAAGCGCTGGGAAGTGGGTGGGGAATATTGCTGCCTGGTTCCATTATCGGTGGGCTGATGTTTGCCGATCTTCCCATTGATGTCTGGAAAGCAATGATTGTTTCGGGCTTGCTGGTGACATCCGCGATGATCTGGCACAAACAGTTACGGCATTACGTGCTGTTGCCATCATGCGTTGCGCTAATCAGTGGACTGCTGGTGATTCTGATGAGTTTGAAATAAAAGGGAAAAAAAGAGGTACTGCTGAAGGGATGTAAGATAATTGGTGCGAGGGGGGGGACTTGAACCCCCACGTCCGTAAGGACACTAACACCTGAAGCTAGCGCGTCTACCAATTCCGCCACCTTCGCACAGTCATCTTACTGGTTTGATATCGCCTCGTTGGTGCGAGGGGGGGGACTCGAACCCCCACATCCTAAGGACACTAACACCTGAAGCTAGCGCGTCTACCAATTCCGCCACCTTCGCCCAGTGCGAGCAATATCAACGTGATTTATGGTGCGAGGGGGGGGACTTGAACCCCCACGTCCGTAAGGACACTAACACCTGAAGCTAGCGCGTCTACCAATTCCGCCACCTTCGCATACCATCGACACTGTAAAAGTATCGTAACCACGGAGGCGCATTCTAGATGTTTTCAGCTTTACGTCAACAGAAAATTGCGCACGTTGTTTTGATTGCTGCAAAAATGGGCGATGGCAGCGTCAGCCATCGCCGGGCAGAGGAATTACTTTTTCGCCTGGCGCGTCATCACGGTGCGATACACCTTAAAGCGGCCTGTCTGGGCGATTACTTCGTGGAAGCCGAAGGTTTCATCCAGCACTTTCGGATACGCCAGGAAGGCATTCGCCACAATACGTAGCTCACCGCCGCTGTTAAGGTGACGGGTTGCGCCACGGATCAGCGTTTGCGCCGCTTCAAGGCTGGTCTCCATCCCGTCGTGGAACGGCGGGTTAGAGATGATCATGTCAAAGCGACCGGTCACGTCGGAGAAGACGTTGCTGGCGATCACTTCGCCTTCAATGCCGTTCGCAGTAAGCGTGGCGCGGCTGGCTTCTACCGCCGGGGCGCTCACGTCACACAGGGTTAAACGCACTTTTGGTGAGTGGCTGGCGAGAACCGTTGACAGCACGCCCGCGCCACAGCCGACATCCAGCACCTTGCCCTTGGTGTGCGGCGTCAGGGTGGACAGCAGCAGCTTGCTGCCCGTATCAAGCGCGTCACGGCTAAACACACCCGGCAGGGTTTTAATGGTCAGGCCGTCAAGCTGGTACTCGTCCCAGAAGGTGTTGGCATCAAAAGTGGTCTGTTTTTCCAGACGGCCATGATACAGGCCGCAGCGTCGGGCGCTGTCGATTTTCGTCAACGGCGCGTAGCCTTCGAGCATCTGCTCTGCGCTTCGCACCCCGCTGCGGTTCTCACCGACGACAAAAATATCGCAGCCGACCGGCAGCAGAGAAAGCAGGTTCATCAGCTGGAACTGGGCTTCCGGTTTGTTCTTCGGCCAGTAGTAAATGAGCGTATCGCAGTCAGCAATATCGCTCTGCTCCGCCACAAGGCTAAAGCGTGCGCGCTCGCCCATCTGTCGGCTCAGCACCTGCCAGTGGTGGTAGTATTGGGTGTGGGCACGGCTTTCAGCACAGTCGAAACGTGCGGGCAGGTCATCCTGCATATCTCCGGCAAACAGAATACGGCTTTCTTCGAAATCATCACTGTGACGCAGCAAGACTTCACTTGCCGGGGTAAATGCAGACATGAATTGTTCCTCAATAAACTCAGGCGGGGATTATAGTAGGTAGATGGCGCAGTTTCGACACATTTGCTATATTTGCGCGCCTGAGAGACAGGAGTTTTCGCTATGACATCCCGACGAGACTGGCAGTTGCAGCAGCTGGGCATCACCCAGTGGGCTTTGCGTCGCCCGACGGCGTTGCGGGGCGAAATAGCCATCTCCATCCCTGCGCATGTCCGCCTGGTGATGGTGGCAGAAGCGCCGCCTGCCCTGAACGAACCCCTGATTGAGGATGTCCTTCGCACCCTGAAGGTGACAAACGATCAGGTATTACAGCTGGCGCCCGAAAGCGTCGCGATGCTTCCCCCTGACAGCCGCTGTAACAGCTGGCGAATCGGGGCGGTGGATGAGCTACCTCTTGAAGGAAGCCAGATCAGCTCGCCAGCGCTGGACGAACTGAAAGCCAACCCAAAAGCGCGTAGCGCGCTATGGCAACAAATTTGCGAATATGAACACGATTTCTTCCCTCACGACGGCTGACCTGGCCACCGCGTTCGCGATTGAAACACGCGCCCATGCCTTTCCGTGGAGCGAAAAGACGTTTGCCAGCAATCAGGGCGAACGCTATTTAAATCTCCGCCTGGACGTTGACGGTGCGATGGCCGCGTTCGCCATCACGCAGGTCGTTCTGGACGAGGCGACGCTGTTTAATATCGCGGTCGATCCCGCTTACCAGCGCCGCGGGCTGGGCAGGGAACTGCTTGAGCACCTCATTCGTGAGCTGGAAACCCGTGACGTTTTCACCCTGTGGCTGGAGGTGCGCGCGTCCAATGTCGCCGCCATCGCGCTCTATGAAAGCTTAGGCTTCAACGAGGCGACTATCCGCCGTAACTACTACCCCACCGCAGAGGGACGTGAAGACGCCATTATCATGGCTCTGCCGATTGGATAACGAAAATAAGGTTGTAACGATGAAATGGGACTGGATTTTCTTTGATGCCGACGAAACGCTGTTTACGTTTGACTCGTTCGGCGGCCTACAGCGGATGTTTCTCGACTATAGCGTGACGTTCACCGCGGAAGATTTTCAGGACTATCAGGCGGTGAACAAGCCGCTGTGGGTGGATTACCAGAACGGTGCCATCACCGCGTTACAGCTTCAGCATCAGCGTTTTGACGTCTGGGCTGAACGGTTAAACATCAGTCCTGGGGTGCTGAACGAGGCCTTCCTGAATGCGATGGCGGATATCTGCGCGCCGCTGCCCGGCGCCGTTTCTCTGCTGGATTCGCTGAAAGGGAAGGTGAAGCTTGGGATCATCACCAACGGCTTTACCGCGCTTCAGCAGATCCGCCTTGAACGCACTGGCTTGCGCGATCATTTCGACGCGCTGGTGATCTCCGAAGAGGTAGGCGTGCCGAAGCCGGATCCGCGTATTTTCGATTATGCGCTGGCGCAAGCGGGCAATCCTGACCGCGATCGCGTGCTGATGGTGGGGGATACGGCAGAATCTGATATTCTGGGAGGTATGAGATCGGGCCTGTCGACCGTCTGGCTGAATGCGCATGGCCGCACGCTGCCGGAAGGCATCGAGCCGACCTGGACCGTTACGTCATTGAACGAACTGGAGCAGCTCCTGTGTAAACAATGATTGCCTGCCCCCTGTTGATGGGTAAAATAGCCGCATTTTTCGTATTCCATGATGCGCGGCCTGCTGCCGCGCTTACCTAAGAAGAATTGATTATGACGTTGTCTCCTTATCTGCAAGAGGTGGCCAAACGCCGCACTTTTGCCATTATCTCGCACCCGGATGCCGGTAAAACGACCATCACCGAGAAGGTGCTGCTGTTCGGACAGGCGATCCAGACCGCGGGTACCGTTAAAGGCCGTGGCTCCAGCCAGCATGCTAAATCCGACTGGATGGAGATGGAAAAGCAGCGTGGTATTTCGATTACCACCTCCGTGATGCAGTTCCCGTATCATGACTGCCTGGTGAACCTGCTGGACACCCCGGGGCACGAAGACTTCTCCGAAGATACCTACCGTACCCTGACGGCGGTGGACTGCTGCCTGATGGTGATCGACGCCGCGAAAGGTGTTGAAGATCGTACCCGCAAGCTGATGGAAGTCACTCGTCTGCGCGATACGCCGATCCTTACCTTTATGAACAAACTCGACCGTGACATCCGTGATCCGATGGAGCTGATGGATGAAGTGGAAAACGAGCTGAAAATCGCCTGCGCGCCAATCACCTGGCCGATTGGCTGCGGCAAGCTGTTCAAAGGGGTTTACCACCTCTATAAAGACGAAACCTACCTGTATCAGACCGGTAAGGGCCACACCATTCAGGAAGTCCGTATCGTGAAAGGGCTGGACAACCCGGAGCTGGACGCCGCTGTCGGTGAAGAGCTGGCCGCGCAACTGCGCGATGAGCTTGAGCTGGTCAAAGGCGCCTCTCACGAGTTCGACAGAGAGCTGTTCCTGAGCGGTGACATTACCCCGGTCTTCTTCGGTACTGCACTCGGCAACTTCGGCGTTGACCATATGCTCGACGGTCTGGTTGAGTGGGCCCCGCAGCCGATGCCGCGTAAAACCGACACCCGCGTAGTAGAAGCGAAGGAAGAGAAGTTCTCCGGCTTCGTCTTTAAAATTCAGGCCAACATGGACCCGAAACACCGCGACCGCGTCGCCTTTATGCGCGTGGTTTCCGGTAAGTACGAAAAGGGCATGAAGCTGCGTCAGGTGCGTATTGGCAAAGACGTAGTGATCTCCGATGCGCTGACCTTCATGGCGGGCGACCGTTCGCACGTGGAAGAAGCCTATCCGGGTGACATCATTGGTTTACACAACCACGGTACCATTCAGATCGGCGATACCTTCACGCAGGGCGAGATGATGAAGTTCACCGGTATCCCGAACTTCGCGCCGGAACTGTTCCGTCGCATTCGCCTGCGCGATCCGCTTAAGCAGAAGCAGCTGCTGAAAGGCCTGGTCCAGCTTTCGGAAGAGGGGGCTGTACAGGTGTTCCGCCCTATCGCCAACAACGATCTGATCGTGGGCGCGGTGGGTGTGCTCCAGTTTGACGTGGTAGTTGCCCGTCTTAAGAGCGAGTACAACGTGGAAGCGATTTACGAATCGGTGAACGTGGCGACCGCGCGCTGGGTTGAATGTTCAGACGTGAAGAAATTCGAAGAGTTTAAGCGTAAGAACGAAGTTCAGCTGGCGCTGGACGGTGGCGATAATCTGACCTATATCGCCCCGACTATGGTTAACCTGAACCTGACGCAGGAACGTTATCCCGACGTTCAGTTCCGCAAAACGCGCGAGCATTAATTCCCTCACAGAGCACGGCAGCCGCCGTGCTCTTCTTTAATTCCAGTGTTATTAAACCCTTGCGGAATGTTCTTAATTCAACGTAATTTTTCGCTATTCGTTCGTTTTTTCCCCAATTCTGAATGCACCCCTCTGATTGTGATCTATATTTAACTCAGTGTTTAGCACCGGGCGTGGATGAATTAACTGTTCAATGCATGTCCACTGGTTCTCCATTTCGCCCGTGTGTTAATTCGCAATATATAAAACCAAGATTTAGGGAAGTATGTCGCCCAAATAACGGGCAAAACACAGGAATAAATCGATGAATATGACAAGACTGAAGATTTCTAAAACTCTGCTGGCTGTAACGTTGGGTAGTGTCCTGGTAAGCGGTTCTGCTCTGGCGGAATCCAGCACCATGGATAAAGCGCAAAATACCGCTAATACCGCAGGGGAAAAAATCGATAGCTCTATGAATAAAGTCGGTAATTTCATGGATGACAGCTCTATCACAGCAAAAGTGAAAGCCGCACTGGTGGATCATGAATCCATTAAGAGCACCGATATTTCTGTTAAAACCGACAACAAGGTTGTCACTCTGAGCGGTTTCGTTGAAAGCCAGACTCAGGCTGAAGAGGCCGTTAAAGTAGCGAAAGGCGTTGAGGGCGTAAGCTCTGTAAGCGACAAACTGCACGTACGTGACAGCAAAGAATCGTCGGTGAAGGGCTATGCCGGAGATGCAGCAACTACCAGCGAAATCAAAGCTAAACTGTTAGCTGACGACATCGTGCCATCCCGTATGGTGAAAGTTGAAACCACCGATGGCGTGGTCCAGCTGTCCGGTACGGTTGAGAACCAGGCACAAAGCGATCGTGCCGAGTCAATTGCGAAAGCTATTGATGGTGTGAAAAGCGTCAAAAACGATCTGAAAACGAAGTAAAGCAGTACCACTCGCCCGTCTGGCTGAAAACCGCGGGCGAAATAAAAACGACTCTGGAAAAGCCGGTGAGTGACCTGAGCGCTCACGTTTAGCGGCCGACATTAACTATGGTAAAGGAGAGGCTTATGTTTCGTTGGGGCATTATATTTCTGGTTATCGCGTTAATTGCCGCCGCATTGGGCTTTGGTGGACTGGCGGGTACCGCGGCATGGGCAGCGAAAATTGTTTTCGTCGTCGGTATTATTCTGTTCCTGGTCAGCCTGTTTACGGGTCGACGTCGCCCGTAGCAAACGCAATAGTTATTAAACAAACTCAAGCCAGTCCTCGTGACTGGCTTTTTCTCGTTTGAGAACCATCGGGAATGTGCGTTACTGTGTCTCATCAAAATAATGAAAACAGGAAGGCAGAGGTGGGGCAACGAATTCCCGTGACGCTCGGCAATATTGCGCCGCTGACGTTAAAACCGTTTCATGCAGGCCAGCTTGCGCTGGTCTGTGAAGGGGGCGGGCAGCGCGGTATTTTTACCGCCGGCGTGCTCGACGAATTTATGCGCGCGCAATTCAACCCGTTCGATCTCTACTTCGGTACCTCTGCCGGGGCGCAGAACCTCTCCGCCTATGTCTGCAACCAGCCCGGCTATGCGCGCAAAGTGATTATGCGCTACACCACCTCCAAAGAATTCTTCAATCCGGTACGCTTCGTGCGCGGCGGGAACCTGATCGATCTCGACTGGTTACTGGATGCCACCTCCAGCCAGATGCCGCTGGCCATGGATACCGCGTCACGACTGTTCGATACCGGCAAAGCGTTCTGGATGTGCGCCAGCCGTGGCGATGACTATTCACCGGGTTACTTTTCGCCGCAGAAAGAGAACTGGCTGGATATCATTCGCGCTTCCAGCGCGATCCCGGGTTTCTACCGTACCGGCGCGCTGCTGGAGGGGATAAACTATCTTGACGGCGGTATCAGCGACGCGGTGCCGGTACAGGAGGCCGCACGGCGCGGGGCGAAAACCATTGTGGTGATCCGCACGGTACCTTCGCAGATGTATTACACCCCACAGTGGTTTAAGCGGATGGAACGCTGGCTGGGCGACAGCAGCCTGCAACCGCTGGTGAATATCGCGAAGCAGCATGAAACCACCTACGGCGCGATGCAGCGTTTTATTGAAAAACCACCGGGCAAGCTGCGCATCTTTGAAATTTATCCGCCGAAGCCGCTGCTGAGCATGGCGCTGGGCAGTCGGCTGCCTGCGTTGCGTATGGATTACAAAACGGGGCGGCTATGCGGGCGTTACTTCCTGGCGACCGTCGGGAAAATGCTGGCCGAGCAACCGCCTCTTCATCGGCATAAAAGCATCATATTGCCACCCGCTAGTGTGGCCAATGACGCGGTGGCGATGCCGCTGGTGGACGCGCCGCAGGCCAACGACGGCATACTCGATAACGAGGACCTGGCGTGACGCACTCTTTTATCGATACCCATTGCCACTTTGATTTCCCGCCGTTTAGCGGGGTGGAAACATCAAGTATTGCGCGTGCGGCTGAGGCCGGTGTGAGAGCCATTATTGTGCCCGCTATTGAAGCGGCGAGATTCGAGAAAGTCCTGGCGCTTGCCCAGGGTCACGATGCGCTGTATGCCGCGCTGGGTCTGCATCCGATCGTGATTGAGCACCATCTTGATGACCATCTCGACAGGCTGGATGCCACGCTGCAAAACGCGGATACGAAGCTGGTTGCCATCGGTGAGATCGGCCTCGATCTCTATCGTGAAGATCCGCAGTTTGAACGCCAGCAGACGATCCTGGATGCGCAGCTCCGGCTGGCAAAGCGCCACGATCTGCCGGTGATCCTCCACTCCAGGCGCACCCATGACAAACTGGCGATGCACCTGAAGCGCATCGACGTGCCGCGCAGGGGCGTGGTCCATGGTTTCGCTGGAAGCCTTCAGCAGGCGCAGCGTTTTATCGAGCTGGGCTATAAAATTGGTGTCGGTGGCACTATCACCTATCCGCGTGCCAGCAAAACCCGGGATGTGATGGCGCAGCTCCCCCTGTCTTCGCTCCTGCTGGAAACGGATGCCCCTGACATGCCGCTGAATGGTTTTCAGGGCCAGCCCAACCGCCCGGAGCAGGCGGCGCGCGTTTTTGATGTGCTGTGCGAGCTGCGTCAGGAGCCTGAAGATGTGATTGCCAGCGCGCTGCTGGAAAATACCCGCGCGGTCTTCGGCATCACGCTATAGATAAAGGGCCGGGCGGATCACCGTGATCTGCTGTCGTTCCAGGGCCTGCGCCAGCGGCTCGATGTCCTCCGGCGTGGCGCTCCGCCATCGCGCCGCCTCCCCGTAAACCCCATGGGCATGAAACGCGTTGATCCGCACCGGAACGTTCCCCAACGCGTGGATAAAAGCGGTCAGCGATGACAGATGTTGTAGATAATCACACCGATCGGGGATCACCAGCAGGCGCAGCTCCGTCAGGCGATGACGATCGGCCAGCCAGCGGATGCTCTGCTTGATCAGCGTGTTTTCACGCCCGGTCAGAAAACGGTGATGTTCATTGCCCCAGGCTTTCAGATCCACCATCGCGCCGTCAAACACCGGTAACAGCTTTTGCCAGCCGGTTTCGCTTAACAGGCCGTTGCTGTCCACCAGGCACGTCAGATGGCGCAGGGACGGATCGGCTTTGATCGCGGTGAACAGCGCAACCACAAACGGCAGCTGCGTGGTGGCCTCACCCCCGCTGACGGTCACTCCCTCAATAAACGGCGCGGACGTGCGGAACCGTGAGAGGATCTCCTCGACGCTGTATCGCTGCGCCATCGGCGTCGCCTGCTGCTGACACAGGTGCAGGCAGGTATCGCACTGCTGACAGTGACTCTCCTGCCACCAGACGCGCCCGGCCTGAATCGTCAGCGCATCATGAGGACAGTGGGGAACACAGTCGCCGCAGTCGTTGCAGCGCCCGATGGTCCACGGGTTGTGGCAGGTTTTGCAGCGCAGGTTACAGCCCTGGAGGAACAGCGCCAGGCGGCTGCCCGGCCCGTCCACGCAGGAGAAGGGAATAACCTGACTAACTAAAGCGCATCTGCTGTTCATGGCTTATCACGCGTGGCTGACGTTCCAGAATACGGGTATTGCGCGCGGCCTCCTCGCCGAGCCAGGTGGTGTTGGTGCGCGAGCCGGCCTCCCGATATTTCTCCAGATCGGAGAGCCGCACCATATACCCGGTAACGCGCACCAGGTCGTTTCCGGCCACATTCGCGGTGAACTCACGCATACCGGCGTTAAACGCTCCCAGGCACAGCTGCACCACCGCCTGAGGATTGCGTTTAACCGTCTCATCCAGGGTGAGAATATCGCTGATCCCCGAATGATAGTGTTTATGGTGCGGGGCTACGGCCAGCAGGTGGCTGATGGGATCTGGCTCGTCACCGTACGGCAGACGCGCCCCCGGCGTGGTGCCTGAATCAGAACTGATCCCTGACTGCGCGTGCAGCATCGCGCGGTGCTGCCAGCCGTGTTTCACCGGCGTGTTTTCAACGAACGCCGCCAGCTGTTCACTGATGCGGTAACCCAGCGCATTGGCCTGCTCGTTTTTACCGTACCGTCCCGTAATGCCTGCTTTCTCGCACAGCACGTTTACCGCTTCGGCCAGACCGTACATGCCAAACATCGGTACAAAACGATCGGCATCAATCAGCCCCTCTTTCACCAGGAAGCTATTCTCAAAGAAGCCGGATTGTTCATATAAAAAATCGCAGCGCGCATTGATGATCGCGATTTGTTGCTGGCAGTAGTGGGGAAGGGTACGGGTGAAAAAGTCTTCCGGTGAGCGGCTGTGCTCCGCAATCGCTTTCAGGTTAAGGCGCACCAGCGTGCTGCCGCCGCCCGCCAGCGGCAGGGAGTTGTAACAGCTCACCACGCCATAGCGACCTTTTGTGAAAATTTTATCATTTATCGGGCCATTGGAAATATGCGGCTTACTACACTCACAAATGTTTTTCGCCACGCTCATCAGCAGATCGTCAGGGGTGACGTCCGGGTCGTAAATAAAGGTCAGGTTCGGCGCGACCTGCTTCAGCTCTGCGTCCGCTCGCAAAATGGCACGCGTGACGGGCGTATCCGCCGGGCCGATATTGGCATGCATAAAGGCATCGGGCAGGGTTCTGTCCAGGTAACGCCAGAAACGTTTTATTCGGCTATCGATTTCATCCTGTGTTAGAATTTTAACATATGGGTTGAGTATCTCATCGAGCTGACCCAGATAGACTGGCATCGATGTGACGGACGGAACATGGTGATAAAGGATAGTGAGCAGTGAGAGGGCATCATCCAGATCTTTCGCCCCTTCCAGCTCCAGCCATTCTGAGCCGTTAGCCAGAAATTTAGCGTAGTCCGGCAGCACGTAGCGCGGTTTGTAAGGCGCATGACCTTCGAACATGTCGCAGATGTATCCCTCGTCCAGCGCGGCGCGGGCCGCCTCTGGCAGAGCGGGATAGAGCAGATTGTTCTCCGCTTCCAGCGCCAGAAAATGACGTTTTTGTTCCGGGGTTAACACCGGGCTGGTCACAATGTGCTGGCATCGTTGTTGCAGGGCGTCGGGCATGTTCAACTTCCTTGAGGGTTCTGCGGATGGTGAACGAATTGTAAGAAGCCAGCCTGCCGGGGCTTTTGATCCGACAGGGGGTATCGCTGCTTTTGTCGGCGGTTGACGCATGAAAGTTTGAAGAAGATCTCATTACAGTAATGCAAATTTGCACACAGTTTTCATTAACTGTGATGAATGTCGAAGTGTGGATGCGGGTGAATGTTAGAATACTCACAGACCCGCAAGGTAAAATTTATACGGCACTGCCGTTGGAGAATGTTATGACCGATTTAACTGCAAGCAGCCTGCGCGCGTTGAAACTGATGGACCTGACCACCCTGAATGATGACGACACCAATGAAAAAGTCATCGCCCTGTGCCATCAGGCAAAAACGCCAGTGGGTAATACCGCCGCCGTCTGTATCTACCCGCGTTTTATCCCGATTGCCCGCAAAACGCTGAAAGAACAGGGCACGCCGGACGTGCGCATTGCGACCGTGACTAACTTCCCGCACGGTAATGACGACATCGAGATCGCGCTGGCGGAAACCCGCGCGGCGATTGCGTACGGCGCAGACGAAGTTGACGTGGTATTCCCGTACCGCGCGCTGATCGCCGGCAACGAGCAGGTCGGTTTTGACCTGGTGAAAGCCTGTAAAGACGCGTGTGCGGCGGCAAACGTGCTGCTTAAAGTGATCATTGAAACCGGCGAGCTGAAAGAAGAGGCGCTGATTCGTAAGGCGTCTGAAATCTCCATCAAAGCGGGCGCGGATTTCATTAAAACCTCTACCGGTAAAGTGCCGGTCAACGCGACTCCGGAAAGCGCACGCATCATGATGGAAGTTATCCGTGATATGGGCGTGTCCAAAACCGTTGGCTTCAAACCGGCAGGCGGCGTGCGTACCGCAGAAGACGCGCAGCAGTTCCTGGCGATTGCCGACGAGCTGTTCGGCGCCGACTGGGCGGACTCCCGCCACTACCGCTTCGGCGCGTCCAGCCTGCTGGCCAGCCTGCTGAAAGCGCTGGGTCACGGTGACGGTAAGAGCGCAAGCAGCTACTAAGTTTGAATTGCCGGGTGGCGCTACGCTAACCCGGCCTACAGGATCGTAGGGCGGGTCAACATACCCGCCGCCATTCACCCGATTCCGCATGGAGGTTACCGTGTTTCTCGCACAAGAAATTATTCGTAAAAAACGTGATGGTCATGCATTAAGCGACGAAGAGATCCGCTTCTTTATCAACGGCATTCGTGATAACACCATCTCTGAAGGGCAGATTGCGGCTCTGGCGATGACCATTTTTTTCCACGATATGTCGATGCCTGAGCGCGTGTCCCTGACCATGGCGATGCGAGATTCAGGAACCGTTCTGGACTGGAAAAGCCTTAACCTCAACGGCCCGATTGTGGACAAACACTCCACCGGCGGCGTGGGCGACGTGACCTCCCTGATGCTTGGCCCGATGGTGGCAGCCTGCGGCGGTTACATCCCGATGATTTCCGGGCGCGGCCTGGGTCATACCGGCGGTACGCTCGACAAACTGGAAGCCATTCCGGGCTTCGATATCTTCCCGGATGACAACCGCTTCCGCGACATTATTAAAGACGTTGGCGTGGCGATTATCGGCCAGACCAGCTCTCTTGCGCCAGCAGACAAGCGTTTCTACGCGACGCGTGACATTACCGCGACCGTAGACTCCATCCCGCTGATCACCGCCTCTATCCTCGCCAAAAAGCTGGCGGAAGGGCTGGACGCGCTGGTGATGGATGTGAAAGTGGGCAGCGGCGCGTTTATGCCGACCTATGAACTCTCTGAGGCGCTGGCTGAAGCGATCGTTGGCGTTTCCAACGGCGCGGGCGTGCGCACCACCGCACTGCTGACGGACATGAACCAGGTGCTGGCGTCCAGCGCCGGTAACGCCGTTGAAGTCCGCGAGGCCGTGCAGTTCCTCACAGGCGAATACCGTAACCCGCGCCTGTTCGATGTCACCATGGCGCTGTGCGTTGAGATGCTCATCTCCGGCAAGCTGGCCAAAGACGACGCTGACGCGCGCGCGAAGCTTCAGGCTGTGCTGGACAACGGCAAAGCGGCGGAGATCTTTGGTCGGATGGTGGCGGCGCAGAAAGGCCCGACCGACTTCGTGGAAAACTACGCGAAATACCTGCCCACCGCGATGCTCAGCAAAGCGGTCTATGCGGACAGTGAAGGCTTTGTCTCGGCTATGGATACCCGCGCGCTCGGCATGGCGGTCGTGTCTATGGGCGGCGGTCGTCGTCAGGCATCGGACACCATTGATTACAGCGTCGGCTTTACCGATATGGCCCGTCTGGGCGACAGCGTTGACGGCCAACGTCCGCTGGCGGTGATCCACGCGAAAGACGAAGCCAGCTGGCAGGACGCGGCGAAAGCGGTGAAGGCGGCAATAACTCTTGACGATAAAGCACCGGAAACCACACCGACGGTCTATCGTCGTATCACTGAATAGCGGTATACTGATCTGATCGCATTTTTATGAAGCACTAAGTACGGAGAACAATTATGAAACGTGCATTTATTATGGTGCTGGACTCATTCGGCATCGGCGCAACCGAAGATGCAGAACGTTTTGGTGACGTGGGTTCCGATACCCTGGGTCACATCGCGGAAGCCTGTGCAAAAGGCGAAGCGGACAACGGTCGTAAAGGCCCTCTGAACCTGCCAAACCTGACCCGCCTCGGGCTGGTAAAAGCGCATGAAGGTTCTACCGGTAAAATCGCAGCCGGTATGGACGGAAACGCGGAAGTGGTGGGCGCCTACGCGTGGGCGCACGAGCTCTCTTCCGGTAAAGATACGCCGTCCGGTCACTGGGAAATCGCTGGCGTGCCGGTGCTGTTTGACTGGGGTTACTTCTCCGATCACGAGAACAGCTTCCCGCAGGAGCTGCTCGATAAGCTGGTGAAGCGCGCCAACCTGCCGGGCTACCTCGGCAACTGCCACTCTTCCGGTACCGTGATTCTGGATCAGCTCGGCGAAGAGCACATGAAAACCGGCAAACCGATTTTCTATACCTCTGCTGACTCTGTGTTCCAGATCGCCTGCCACGAAGAGACGTTTGGCCTGGATAAACTGTACGAGCTGTGCGAGATCGCCCGTGAAGAGCTGACCGAAGGCGGCTACAATATTGGCCGTGTTATCGCGCGTCCGTTTATCGGCGACAAAGCGGGTAACTTCCAGCGTACCGGCAACCGTCACGATCTGGCCGTGGAGCCACCGGCGCCGACCGTGCTGCAAAAACTCGTCGACGAGAAAGACGGCCAGGTCATTTCCGTAGGTAAAATCGCGGACATCTACGCTAACTGCGGCATCACCAAAAAGGTTAAAGCGACCGGTCTGGATGCGCTGTTCGACGCCACCATCAAAGAGATGAAAGAAGCGGGCGACAAGACCATTGTCTTCACCAACTTCGTGGACTTCGACTCCTCCTGGGGTCACCGTCGCGACGTCGCCGGGTATGCTGCGGGTCTGGAGCTGTTTGACCGCCGTCTGCCAGAGTTGATGGAGCTGGTGGGGGAAGATGACATTCTGATCCTGACCGCTGACCATGGCTGTGACCCGACCTGGACCGGTACCGACCACACCCGTGAGCACATTCCGGTGCTGGTGTACGGCCCGAAAGTCAAACCGGGCTCGCTGGGTCATCGTGAAACCTTCGCGGACATCGGCCAGACGATTGCGAAATACTTTGGTACGTCTGACATGGAATATGGCAAGGCTATGTTCTAAACGGATTGGGTGAGGCCTGATGCCCTCACCCCGACCCTCTCCCACAGGGAGAGGGAGAACAGAATGTAGGCCGGGTAAGGCGCAGCCGCCACCCGGCAAAAACAACAATGTAAAAGGAACTGAAGATGGCAACTCCTCACATTAATGCAGAAATGGGTGATTTCGCTGACGTCGTATTGATGCCGGGCGACCCGCTGCGCGCGAAACACATTGCAGAAACCTTCCTCGAAGACGTGCGTGAAGTGAACAACGTGCGTGGCATGCTGGGCTTCACCGGTACCTATAAAGGCCGCAAAATCTCCGTGATGGGTCACGGCATGGGTATCCCATCCTGCTCCATCTATACCAAAGAGCTGATCACCGATTTCGGCGTGAAGAAAATCATCCGTGTCGGCTCCTGCGGCGCGGTGCGCATGGACGTTAAGCTGCGTGACGTGGTGATCGGCATGGGCGCGTGCACCGACTCTAAAGTCAACCGCATTCGCTTTAAAGATCATGACTTTGCGGCCATCGCTGACTTTGACATGGTGCGTAACGCGGTTGACGCAGCAAAAGCGCTGGGCGTTGACGCGCGCGTGGGCAACCTGTTCTCTGCCGATCTGTTCTACTCGCCAGAAGGCGACATGTTCGACGTGATGGAAAAATACGGCATTCTGGGCGTGGAAATGGAAGCGGCCGGTATCTACGGCGTGGCGGCTGAATTCGGTGCGAAAGCGCTGACCATCTGCACCGTGTCTGACCATATCCGTACTCACGAGCAGACCACCGCTGCCGAGCGTCAGACCACCTTCAACGACATGATCAAAATCGCGCTGGAATCCGTTCTGCTGGGCGATAAAGAGTAATTCTGTCTCTTCCCTCCCTCTCCCTGTGGGAGAGGGTTGGGGTGAGGGCACCAGTTTGCACTTAGCGCACGGCCTGAGCAATCCACGCCGATACATCCTGCAGCTCTTTTTCCTGCTCCGGAAAATCCCCAATTAATGCATCACACTCCTGCTGCAACATATCCGCCCGATACAGACAGCCTTGTAAACGTGCGGCCAGCGCCTCCAGCGGTGCAGGATTGAGACTATCCGTAAAGACCTGCGTGCGGGTGATATGGCCCTTCTCCACGTCAAAGTGCAGCTCAACGCCGCCCCATGTAAATCGCTCATCCAGCAGGTGTGAAAACGCCGGTGCCTGACCGAAGTTCCACTCCCAGCTGCTCTGGCGCGCAAAGGTTTCCGCGAAGTTGGGCAGGTCCGGGGTTTTATCCGGAGAAATCACCTCGGCTTCTACGCGTTCACCGTAATGCTTGAAAAAGGCTTCACGGATCGCGTCGCAAATCTGCTCATGAGTAATCCCCGGCAGCAGATCCACCAGATTCGCCACGCGACCGCGCACGGAGGTAATGCCTTTCGCCTGGAGCTTTTTCTTGTCCGGGTTCAGATAGTTTGCCAGACGGCTCAGATCGGCATTCAGCAATAATGTGCCGTGGTGGAATCCGCGATCCATCGTTTCGCGGTAGGCTGAGCCTGACACTTTCCGGTCGCCTTCAGGTGTTTTCACCACCAGATCGTTACGACCCGAGGCTTCAGCCGTCACGCCGAGCGAATTGAGCGCGTTGAGCACAATGGAGGTCGAGATGGTTTTGTCGTATTCCGGCTTGCCCGCCATAAAGGTAAAGCAGGTGTTGCCGAGATCATGGAACACCGCACCGCCGCCGCTGCTGCGGCGCGCCAGGCGGACGTTGTCCTCTTCCATACGGCGGGTGTTACACTCTTTCCACGGATTTTGCGCGCGGCCAATAACGACCGTATCAGCGTTGCGCCAGAGAAACAGGACGCGCTGGGTGGCGGGCATCTGGCGGAAGATGCACTCTTCTACCGCGAGATTAAACCAGGGATCGTAAGAGTCAGAGATAAGCAGGCGTAACGTCGACATGGCAGAGTTCCTTTTCCGAATCATCCGCCTACTTTATCACTATTCTTTCTTCTCGCTCTCTTCCTCTTCGGGAACTGACTTGCTGGCGGTTAACAGGAACGGCGACTGCTGCCAGCGGGTGCGCTTGCCTTGCAGCAGCGTGCGCGCCAGTACCACGCCAATCGCCAGCGAGAGCAGCAGCATCAGGCGCAAAATATTGGTGGTGTTATCCACCTGTTTGGCTTCGGTTGGCAGGGTGTGGGTGTCGAGTGTCAGACGTAAATAGCCGAGTGGGCCATTCTTGCCCTGAATGGGTTCAACGATTTGTTGATTGAAATAACCGCCAGCTTTTTTGCCGTCCAGCGCCAGCCTGTCGCGCACGTCGACATGCTCACCCGCGCGGGCAATCAGGTCGCCCTGTTCATCGTACACGCCCGCATCCAGAATGCGGCTGTTTTCCGTAAGCTGGCGCAATACCTGGGCTATCCGCTTGTCATCCGGCGTTTCGGTGCGCATAGACGGCGCAACGTTGAGCGTCACCTGGCGCGCCAGCGTACGGGCCAGTTCTTCAAACTGTGGGTTACGCTGTCGTTGGTGATTCTGGCTAAACCAGGATGCCCCCTGCATAAGCGCCACTAATAGTGCGAGACAGATCAGGACAATCACGGCGCGATGAAGCCGGAATTTCAGTTTTGCGCGAGCCATATTCCACCTGCTTAAAATTTACGGCTTAATGTTGCCAGAAGTGATGGTTACAGGGTAGCCTCATGCGTTATTTTCCCTCTGGAACCTTCCGGCGCGAACGAAATTACAGGAGCTTCAATGCCGAACATTACCTGGTGCGACCTGCCAACGGATGTCTCTTTATGGCCAGGATTGCCGCTCTCTTTAAGTGGCGATGAGGTGATGCCTCTCGATTACCACGCTGGCCGTAGCGGCTGGCTGCTGTACGGACGCGGCCTGGATAAGCAACGCCTCACCCAGTATCAAACTAAACTGGGCGCAGCGATGGTCATCGTTGCGGCCTGGTGCGTGGAAGATTATCAGGTTATTCGCCTGGCGGGTTCCCTGACGCAGCGCGCCACGCGTCTGGCGCACGACGCCGGGCTGGACGTAGCCCCGCTCGGCAAGATCCCGCATCTGAAAACGCCGGGCCTGCTGGTGATGGACATGGACTCTACCGCCATTCAGATCGAGTGTATTGACGAGATTGCTAAACTGGCGGGCAGCGGCGAGCTGGTGGCTGAAGTCACCGAGCGCGCGATGCGCGGCGAGCTGGATTTCACCGCCAGCCTGAGACAGCGCGTGGCGACCCTGAAGGGGGCCGATGCTAACATTTTGCGTCAGGTGCGCGATGAACTGCCCCTGATGCCAGGGCTGACGCAGCTGGTGCTCAAGCTGGAGACGCTCGGCTGGAAAGTGGCGATTGCCTCCGGTGGGTTCACCTTCTTTGCCGATTACCTGCGTGACAAGCTGCGTCTGACCACCGTGGTGGCAAACGAGCTGGAGATCATGGACGGCAAACTCACCGGACAAGTGATTGGCGACATCGTGGATGCGCAGTACAAAGCCAATACGCTGACGCGTCTGGCGGAGAAATACGCCATTCCGGTCGAACAGACCGTCGCCATCGGCGATGGCGCGAACGATCTGCCGATGATCAAAGTTGCCGGACTGGGTATTGCCTACCACGCCAAGCCGAAAGTGAATGAAAAGACGGAAGTCACTATCCGTCATGCTGACCTGATGGGCGTGTTCTGCATTCTCTCCGGCAGCATTAATCAAAAATAGCGGCCTGCTTTTGTAGGCCGGGTAAGCGTCAGCGCTATCCGGCGCGCAGACCGCACAGAAATAACGAGGTAAACCGTGGCGAAAGCTCCAAAACGCGCATTTGTCTGTAATGAATGTGGTGCGGATTATCCGCGCTGGCAGGGGCAATGCAGCGCCTGTCATGCCTGGAACACCATCACCGAAGTGCGTGGTGTGGCGGCTTCGCCGAGCGTGGCCCGCAATGAACGGCTGAGCGGCTATGCGGGCAATGCAGGCGTGTCGAAGGTACAAAAACTTTCGGATATCAGCCTTGAGGCGCTGCCGCGCTTCTCAACCGGCTTCAAAGAATTTGACCGCGTGCTCGGCGGTGGCGTAGTGCCGGGCAGCGCTATTCTGATCGGCGGTAACCCGGGCGCGGGTAAATCGACCCTGCTGCTGCAAACGCTCTGCAAGCTCGCCGAACAGATGAAAACCCTGTACGTCACGGGCGAAGAGTCACTCCAGCAGGTGGCGATGCGCGCGCACCGCCTCGGTCTGCCGACCGGCAATCTGAATATGCTCTCGGAAACCAGCATCGAGCAGATCTGCATGATCGCCGAAGAAGAGCAGCCGAAGCTCATGGTGATCGACTCCATCCAGGTGATGCACATGGCGGACATTCAGTCGTCACCGGGGAGCGTGGCGCAGGTGCGTGAAACGGCTGCGTACTTAACGCGCTTTGCCAAAACGCGCGGCGTAGCGATAGTGATGGTGGGCCACGTCACCAAAGACGGCTCGCTGGCCGGCCCGAAAGTGCTTGAGCACTGTATCGACTGCTCGGTGATGCTCGACGGCGATGCGGATTCCCGTTTTCGTACCCTGCGCAGCCATAAAAACCGCTTCGGCGCGGTGAATGAACTGGGCGTGTTTGCCATGACCGAGCAGGGGCTGCGCGAAGTCAGCAACCCGTCGGCCATCTTCCTGAGCCGTGGCGACGAAATTACGTCCGGTAGTTCGGTGATGGTGCTGTGGGAGGGGACGCGTCCGCTGCTGGTTGAAATTCAGGCGCTGGTGGATCACTCGATGATGGGTAATCCGCGGCGCGTGGCGGTCGGTCTGGAACAGAACCGCCTGGCGATCCTGCTGGCGGTGTTGCACCGTCACGGCGGCCTGCAAATGGCGGATCAGGACGTGTTCGTCAACGTGGTTGGTGGGGTGAAGGTTACGGAAACCAGCGCGGATCTGGCGCTGTTGCTGGCGATGGTCTCCAGCCTGCGCGACAGACCGTTGCCGCAGGATCTGGTGGTATTTGGCGAAGTAGGGCTGGCGGGCGAAATTCGCCCGGTGCCGAGCGGTCAGGAGCGTATCTCCGAAGCGGCAAAACATGGCTTCCGCCGCGCAATTGTTCCGGCCGCCAACGTGCCGAAAAAAATCCCGGAAGGGATGCAGGTTTTTGGCGTTAAAAAACTCGCAGATGCGTTAAATGTCTTTGACGACTTATAATTACGTATTCGATTTTGCAGGAGGCACCGTAATTTATGTCATCATTTGACTACATCAAGACCGCTATCCGCCAGAAGGGTTGCACATTACAGCAGGTAGCGGACGCCAGCGGCATGACCAAGGGCTACCTGAGCCAACTGCTGAACGCCAAAATCAAAAGCCCCAGCGCGCAGAAGCTGGAAGCGCTGCACCGTTTTCTGGGGCTTGAATTTCCGCGGATGCAAAAGAACATTGGCGTGGTGTTCGGTAAGTTCTACCCGCTGCATACCGGGCATATCTATCTGATCCAGCGCGCCTGTAGCCAGGTCGACGAGCTGCATATCATCATGGGTTATGATGAAACCCGCGATCGCCAGCTGTTTGAAGACAGCGCCATGTCGCAGCAGCCCACCGTGCCGGATCGCCTGCGCTGGCTGCTTCAGACCTTTAAGTATCAGAAAAATATTCGTATTCATGCCTTTAACGAAGAGGGCATGGAGCCGTACCCGCACGGCTGGGACGTATGGAGCAACGGCATCAAAGCGTTTATGGAAGAGAAGGGCATTGCGCCTAACTGGATCTACACCTCTGAAGAGTCCGACGCGCCGCAGTTCCGCGAGCATCTGGGCATCGAAACCGTGCTGATCGATCCTAAACGCACCTTTATGAACATCAGCGGGGCGCAGATCCGCGAGAACCCGTTCCGCTACTGGGACTACATTCCGACCGAGGTGAAGCCATTCTTCGTGCGTACGGTGGCGATCCTCGGCGGCGAGTCCAGCGGGAAATCGACGCTGGTGAATAAGCTGGCGAATATCTTCAATACCACCAGTGCGTGGGAGTATGGCCGCGATTACGTCTTCTCACACCTCGGTGGTGACGAGATGGCATTACAGTATTCCGACTACGATAAAATCGCGCTTGGTCATGCCCAGTACATTGATTTCGCGGTGAAATACGCCAATAAAGTCGCCTTTATTGATACCGATTTCGTCACCACGCAGGCGTTCTGTAAAAAGTACGAGGGGCGCGAGCACCCGTTTGTGCAGGCGCTGATTGATGAATACCGCTTTGATCTGGTTATCCTGCTGGAAAACAACACCCCATGGGTAGCCGACGGTATGCGCAGCCTGGGCAGCTCGGTAGACAGGCGTGAGTTCCAGACCATGCTGGTGGAGATGCTCAACGAGAACAACGTTGAGTTTGTGCATGTGGAAGAGTCGGATTACGACACCCGTTTCCTGCGCTGCGTCGAGCTGGTGAAAGAGATGATGGGTGAGCAGGGGTAAAAAACTTACCCCTCACCCTAACCCTCTCCCCAAAGGGGAGAGGGGATCGCACGGAGCTGTCTTTACCCTCTCCCCCGTGGGGAGAGGGCAGGGTGAGGGGGAACAAACCACTCAGAACTCAACCACCACTTTCCCACGCATATGCCCCTCTAGCACCATGCGGTGCGCTTCGGTAATGCTTTCCACGCTCAGCCCGTGCAGCGTTTCGCTGAGCGAGCTTTCCACCACGCCGTTATCCACCAGCTTCGCCACCTCATTTAAAATCTCGCCCTGGCGCGCCATATCCGCGGTCTGGTACATGCTGCGGGTGTACATAAATTCCCAGTGCAGGGCGGCAGATTTGGACTTCAGCTTGTCCTGGTTTAGCGGATGCGCATTTTCAACGATGGAACAAATGTGTCCCTGAGGGGCAATCAGATCGCTGACCGCATCCCAGTGCCCGTCGGTGTCGTTGAGGATAAAAATGTAATCCACAAAGGTGAGCCCCTGTTTCGCCAGTTCACCCTTCAGGTCGCGGTAATTTACGACAACGTCAGCCCCGCGATCGCGACACCACCGGCCGGAATCTTCTCGTGAGGCGGTTGCGACGATCTTCACCTTGCTGTTGTGCTTCGCAAACGGGATCGCCAGCGATCCGACTCCACCCGCGCCGCCAATTATCAGCAGCGTTTTATCTGCGTCGGCATCCTGAATCTTCAGCCGTTCAAACAGGCCTTCCCACGCGGTGAGCGCCGTCAGCGGCAGTGCTGCCGCAGAGGCCCAGCCAAGGTTTGCAGGCTTGTGCCCGACAATGCGCGCATCGATAAGCTGGTGCGTGGTATTGCTGCCCGGTCGGGTGATATCCCCCGCGTACCATACTTCGTCACCCGGTTTGAATCCGGTGACGCCAGGCCCGACGGCTTTGACGATCCCGCTGGCATCCCACCCGAGAATGCGCGGCTCCTTCAGCCCGCTTTTAGCAATGCCTGCATGTACCTTGGTGTCCACCGGGTTTACGGAGACGGCTTTCACCTCCACCAGCAGATCGTACTCGCCGGGCTGCGGCATCGGCGGGATGATTTCAACGAAGGTGGAGGGATTTTCTGGGTTAACGGCAATGGCTTTAACAGACATGGTGTTCTCCTCAATGAATGCGTTGTGTTGAGGCTAGTCTATTAAGTGGTCAGCTGCATGATAAGATGGACAATCAAGAACTCAGCGTTCGTACAGGGTGAACAATCATGTTTAAACAGCTACAGGATATGGCGCTGTTTGCGCTGGTGGCTGAGATGGGCAGCTTTACTGCGGCGGCGCAGAAGGCTGAACTGCCGAAATCCAGCGTCAGCCAGCGCATTAGCCAGCTGGAGCAGCAGGTGGGGATCCGCCTGCTTAACCGCACGACGCGCAGAATAAGCCTGACGTTTGCGGGCGAGCACTATCTGGTGCACTGCCGCGAGATGCTGGCGGCCAGCGAGCGCGCGGAGTATGCCATTCAGCGGCTGCGAGAAAACCCCAGCGGACGGCTGAGGATCACCTGTCCGGCAGGGATTGGCGCGACGCTGCTGGCGCATATGAATGCCGAGTTCCAGCTTCGCTACCCTGACGTGTCGCTGGATGTATCAATTTCAGACGATGTGGTGGATCTGGTCGAGTCGGGCTTTGACGTGGCGCTGCGCACCGGCAAACCGCAGGATTCTTCCCTGATTGGCCGCATGATTGGGCACTGTCCGCGCTACATGCTGGCCTCGCCTGACTATCTGGCACGTCGGGCGCCGTTAATCCATCCACGACAGCTGGTGGATCACCGCTGCATTACGCACCGGGCATGGTCGGAGTGGCTTCTGCGAAGCGAGAGTGTGGATTACCGCTACCTGCCGGATAACGCCCACATGACGGATAACCTGGTGTACGCCCGAGAATGCGCCATTGCCGGGGCGGGGATCACGCTGTTACCCGCATTCCTGCTGGAAGATAAAATCGAAAAGGGCGCGCTGGTAAAGGTGCTACCGGAGTGGCGCGTTGAGGGGAACGATCTTTGGCTGGCCTATCCGAGCCGTAAGCTCAATTCGCCTGCGCTGATGAGCTATATCGACTTTGCGATGCAGTTTGATGAGGTGAAGCGGTATTACGTGGGCAAATAAAAAAGCCGGGTGGCGGCTTCGCCTTACCCGGCCTACACACTGTGCGGCCTGATGCCCTCACTCTGGCCCCCTCACGGGGAGAGGGAACAAACATAAAAAACGGCAACCGAAGTTGCCGTTTTGCTTTTATTTCGCAATACGCTTGTACTTAATACGCTTCGGCTCCAGCGCGTCTGCGCCCAGCGTGCGTTTCTTGTACTCTTCGTATTCGGTGAAGTTACCTTCGAAGAACTCCACTTTACCTTCGTCCTGGTAGTCCAGAATGTGGGTTGCGATACGGTCAAGGAACCAGCGGTCGTGCGAGATAACCATGGCGCAGCCCGGGAATTCCAGCAGGGCGTTTTCCAGCGCGCGCAGGGTTTCGATGTCCAGGTCGTTGGTAGGTTCATCGAGCAGCAGAACGTTGCCGCCAACCTGAAGCAGCTTCGCCAGGTGCAGACGACCACGCTCACCGCCAGACAGCTCGCCCACGCGTTTGCCCTGGTCGGTGCCCTTGAAGTTAAAGCGGCCAACATAGGCGCGGCTTGGCATCTCGGTGTTGCCGATACGCATGATATCCAGACCGCCGGAGACTTCTTCCCACACGGTTTTGCTGTTGTCCATCGCGTCACGGAACTGGTCAACGGAGGCCAGCTTCACGGTCTCACCCAGGGTGATAGAGCCGCTGTCAGGCTGTTCCTGACCGGACATCATGCGGAACAGGGTGGATTTACCCGCGCCGTTCGGACCGATGATGCCGACGATAGCGCCTTTCGGTACGGAGAAGGTCAGATCGTCGATCAGCAGGCGGTCGCCGTATGACTTACGCAGGTTGGTCACTTCAACCACTTTATCCCCCAGACGTGCTCCAGGCGGGATAAACAGTTCGTTGGTTTCGTTACGCTTCTGGTATTCGGTGTTGTTCAGCTCTTCGAAGCGTGCCAGACGGGCTTTGCCCTTGGACTGACGGCCTTTCGCGCCCTGGCGAACCCACTCCAGCTCTTTCTCAATAGACTTACGGCGCGCCGCTTCCTGAGACGCTTCCTGCGCCAGACGCTGATCTTTCTGCTCCAGCCAGGAAGAGTAGTTGCCTTCCCACGGAATCCCTTCACCGCGGTCCAGCTCCAGGATCCAGCCCGCCACGTTGTCGAGGAAGTAGCGGTCGTGGGTAATTGCCACCACGGTGCCTTCGAAGTCGTGCAGGAAGCGTTCCAGCCACGCCACGGATTCCGCATCCAGGTGGTTGGTCGGTTCGTCGAGCAGCAGCATGTCTGGTTTTTCCAGCAGCAGGCGGCATAGCGCCACGCGGCGGCGTTCACCACCGGAGAGATTCGCGATTTTCGCATCCCAGTCCGGCAGACGCAGGGCATCTGCCGCGCGCTCCAGCTGCACGTTCAGGTTGTGACCGTCGTGCGCCTGGATAATCTCTTCAAATTTGCCTTGCTGAGCGGCCAGTTTGTCGAAGTCCGCATCCGGCTCGGCGTATTTGGCATACACTTCATCCAGACCTTTCAGGGCGTTAACCACTTCGGATACCGCTTCTTCAACGGATTCACGCACGGTGTGTTCCGGGTTCAGCTGAGGTTCCTGCGGCAGGTAGCCGATCTTGATGCCAGGCTGCGGACGGGCTTCACCTTCGATGTCTGTATCGATGCCGGCCATGATGCGCAGCAGGGTGGACTTACCGGCACCGTTGAGACCCAGAACACCGATTTTTGCGCCCGGGAAAAAGCTCAGCGAGATATTTTTAAGAATATGACGTTTCGGCGGGACAACTTTGCCGACACGATGCATGGTATAAACGAATTGAGCCACGTTGGACTTCGCCTCTTTTATCGTGATGAGAATGAATTTCAGCCTCGAAGTGTAGCCTTTTTCACGCCCTAATCCCAGCCAGGAACGTCGGGAGTGTTAAAACGCGCAAGAAAGGTAAAAAAGTGTCCATGACGTGGCGCGTTGTGGGATGCCTGGTTAGCATAAGTTGAGGTAACTTTAACGTGGCAAGACGCTGCAACTGACGAAAAACAATGAGGAAGAGCTTGTGGAAAAAGCCAAACGGGTGGTCTGGCGTCTGCTGGCTGCCAGCGTATGCGTAATGGCGGTAAGCCAGGCGGTGCATGCCGATTCACTGGATGAACAACGTAACCGCTATGCCCAGATTAAGCAGGCATGGGACAACAAGCAGATGGATACCGTGCAGGCGCTGATGCCGACGCTGAAGGATTATCCGCTGTATCCGTATCTGGAGTATCGTCAGATCACTGATGATCTCATGAATCAACCGACCGTCACCGTAAATAACTTCATTCAGGCGAACCCGACACTGCCGCCTGCGCGCACCCTGAAGTCACGGTTTGTGAACGAGCTGGCCCGTCGCGAAGACTGGCGCGGCCTGCTGGCTTTCAGCCCGGATAAGCCGGGCGCGACGGAAGCGCAGTGTAATTACTATTATGCGAAATGGGCGACCGGTCAGCAGGAGGAAGCCTGGACCGGCGCGAAAGAGCTGTGGTTGACGGGCAAAAGCCAGCCAAACGCCTGTGACCCGCTGTTCAGCGCCTGGCGCGCCTCGGGCAAGCAGGATCCGCTCTCTTACCTGGAACGTATTCGCCTGGCGATGAAGGCCGGTAACACCCGGCTGGTCACCGTGCTGGCGGGCCAGATGCCCGCGGATTATCAGACCATTGCCTCTGCCGTTATCAGTCTGGCAAACGATCCCAATACCGTGCTGACGTTTGCGCGTACCACCGGCGCGACCGATTTTACCCGCCAGATGGCGGCGGTGGCCTTTTCCAGCGTGGCGCGTGAGGATGTGGAAAACGCCCGGCTGATGATCCCGCAGCTGGTGCAGGCCCAGCAGCTTAATGACGATCAAACCCAGGAACTGCGCGATATTGTGGCATGGCGACTGATGGGAACAGATGTCACCGACGAACAGGCGCGCTGGCGTGACGACGCGGTAATGCGTTCAAACTCTGTCTCGCTGGTGGAGCGTCGCGTGCGCATGGCGCTGGGAACGGGCGATCGTCGTGGCCTCAATACCTGGCTGGCGCGCCTGCCGATGGATGCTAAAGAGAAAGATGAATGGCGTTACTGGCAGGCGGACCTGCTGCTGGAGCGTGGTCGTGAAGACGAAGCCAAAGCGATCCTCCACTCCCTGATGCAGCAGCGCGGCTTCTACCCGATGGCGGCGGCGCAGCGTTTGGGCGAGGAGTACACCCTGAAGATCGACAAAGCGCCAGCCAACGCGAACCCGGCGCTGACGCAGGGTCCGGAAATGGCGCGCGTGCGCGAGCTGATGTACTGGAATCTGGATAATACCGCGCGCAGCGAATGGGCCAACCTGGTCACCAGCCGTACCACCGACGAGAAGGCGCAGCTTGCCCGCTATGCGTTTGATAATCGCTGGTGGGATCTGAGCGTGCAGGCGACGATCGCCGGCAAGCTGTGGGATCATCTCGAAGAGCGTTTCCCGCTGGCTTATAAGGATCTGTTCGATCGCTACACCAGCGGCAAAGATATTCCGCAAAGCTACGCGATGGCCATTGCCCGTCAGGAAAGCGCCTGGAACCCGAAAGTGCGTTCGCCGGTGGGGGCCAGCGGCCTGATGCAAATTATGCCGGGCACCGCGACGCACACGGTGAAGATGTTTAATATCCCAGGCTACAGCAGCCCGTCCCAGCTGCTGGATCCGGAGACCAACATCAACATCGGTACCAGCTACTTGCAGTACGTCTATCAGCAGTTCGGTAATAACCGTATCTTCGCGTCAGCGGCGTACAACGCCGGGCCAGGCCGCGTGCGGACATGGCTTGGTAACAGCGCAGGGCGACTCGACGCCGTGGCGTTCGTCGAGAGCATTCCGTTCTCGGAAACGCGCGGATATGTGAAGAACGTGCTGGCGTATGACGCCTACTATCGGCACTTCATGGGGGAGAAAGATGCCCTGATGAGCGATGCCGAGTGGCAGAGACGTTACTGATCGGCGTGGGTTGTGTTATGCTGTACTCGCTAATGAGTACAAGAGGCAGCATAACATGACCCAGCATTCCCCGTATTCCTCGGCCATGGCCGAACAGCGTCATCAGGAGTGGCTTCGTTTTGTGGAGTTGCTCCGCCAGTCTTACGACAAAGATCTGCATTTACCCTTGCTACAGCTGATGCTGACGCCAGACGAGCGTGAAGCGCTGGGTACACGGGTACGCATTATTGAGGAACTGCTGCGTGGCGAAATGAGCCAGCGTGAACTGAAAAACGAGCTGGGCGCGGGCATCGCGACGATTACCCGGGGTTCAAACAGCCTGAAGTCGGCGCCGGTTGAACTGCGTCAGTGGCTTGAAGCGGTATTGCTGAAAAACGCCGGATGACGGCTTCGCCTTATCCGGCCTACAAACTTAACGATAAATCGCGTTATGGAACGGACTTAACGCCAGAATAACGGCCTGGTGGTAAACGCTCGAACGGGTGAGCTTGCCCGCGGTAAAGACGCCAATCGCCCCCTCTTTACGACCAATCTCATCAATGCCGGTGTAGTGCGACATTACCGGCCCCAGCGCCTCACCCGCGCGGACTTTCTCCAGTATGACCTCCGGCAGCGGCAGCGTGGCTGAACGCGCTTCGCCGCGCTGCTCGCGGCTTTCGATGACAACCCAGCTGAAGGTCGCCCCTTCGTCGATACCTGCTTCAATCGCGACCCAGAAGTCAGCATCTGGCGCGGCGGCTTTTGCATTCGCCACGCGATTTCGTGCGCCAGCGCGTGTTTCCTCGCTGCCAAACGGCTGTTCCGGCACACCGCTCTCGACGCCGACGGCGTCAATATGGCAGGATCCTTCGCCGAAGATCTCTTCAAATGCCCTTAGAATTGCCTGAATTTTGGCAGGATTGGTGGTAGCAGAGACAACATGGTGCATAATTAAGCTCGATTTAAAAAATTCATCGCAGTATAACGGAAAAAAAGCATGTTACAGGTATACCTTGTTCGCCACGGTGAAACGCAGTGGAACGCCGAGCGACGTATTCAAGGCCAGTCAGACAGTCCTCTCACCGACAAAGGTGTGCAGCAAGCGTGGCAGGTGGCGGAGCGCGCCAGAACGCTGGGTATCACTCACGTCATCTCCAGTGATTTAGGCCGCACGCAGCAGACGGCACGCATCATCGCCGATGCCTGTGGCTGCGACGTGACCCTTGAACCGCGCCTGCGCGAGCTGGATATGGGCGTGCTGGAAAAACGCCCTATCGATACGCTGACGGAAACCGAAGAAGGCTGGCGTCGCACGCTGGTGAACGGCACTGAAGATGGTCGCATCCCTGAGGGGGAATCCATGCAGGAGCTGAGCGTGCGCATGCATGCCGCGCTGGCCGAGTGCCTGAAACTCCCGGCAGGTAGCCGACCGCTGCTGGTGAGCCACGGTATCGCGCTGGGTTGCCTGGTGAGTACCATTCTGGGGCTGCCAGCTTACGCCGAACGCCGTTTGCGTCTGCGCAACTGTTCCATTTCCCGTATCGACTATCAGGAAAGTGCCTGGCTGGCATCGGGGTGGGTGGTTGAGATGGCAGGGGACATTTCGCATCTTGATGCCCCTGCACTGGATGAGTTGCAGCGTTAACGACGTACCGGAATCAGGAATTCCATACGCAGATTGATAGGGCCTTCTTCCGGTTTTGCATCTTGCGCCGGATAGTAGCGCTCAATGTCCTGACCTTTACGGCGATTCAGATTCAGCATCGGCATGCAGGTCCCGTAAACGGTCAGGATGAACTCCTGAACGCCCGTTCCTAACCCTTCGTATGAGAACATCACATACTCGCCGCCTTCCAGCACGACAGGCTTCGAGCCATGAATGTAACCGTTCGCCATGTCAGGCGTCAGCGCCGTGGTATAGAACACCTCCTGCTCGTCGTCTTTTTCCTGGCTGGGATGCGTTTCGTTCAGGCCATACAGAATCGGCGGGATCGCCGGAGCATGGCTTAAAAATTCGCGCCAGAACTGAACGCGCATCTGATGGCGGAACTCGGAGATCTGCTCCAGGGAACAGGAGTAGCTCTGCGTGGTGCCGACCAGGTGCGTTTCCGGCAGGGTGATGATTTCATATTTTGGCATCGCAAACTCGCCCAGACGCAGCGGCGGACGCATACCAAAGGAGCTCCAGTCCGGCGAGCGGCGATAAAGCGCTGGCGTTAACGAGAACTGTTTTTTAAAGGCGCGAGTGAAGGTTTGCTGTGAATCGAAGCGATATTGCAGGGCAATATCCAGGATTGGTCGCGCGGTCAGGCGCAACGCGACAGCAGACTTTGATAAACGACGTGCGCGAATATAGGCACCGATAGCATGACCGGTGACATCCTTGAACATCCTTTGCAGATGCCACTTGGAATAGCCTGCTTTTGCCGCCACATTATCCAGTGACAAAGGCTGGTCGAGATGACCTTCCAGCCAGGTGAGCAGGTCGCGAATAATTCCAGCCTGATCCATATACTATCCTCATCCTTAAAACTGCCGCAGGTGCCTGTTTACAGGTTAGCGGATAATAGCATTTTTTGACGTTTTAGCATTCAGTGTTTTTTTTGCGCATAAATGCTTTTTGTGGTGATTTAAATGCGGATATATTCTAATCCTGTGATCTTGCTACATTTTTATCTAACCTGTTGAATAATCGCTCAGCGTAATTTTTATGAATGGTAACAATATGAAATACAAGGTTTTAGTCTTTGCAGCACTGGCGCTGATGGCAGGGCGCGTGGCACAGGCGGAGCAAATTGGCTCCGTGGACACCGTGTTTAAAATGTTTGGGCCGGACCACAAAATTGTGGTGGAGGCCTTTGACGATCCGGACGTTAAAAACGTCACCTGCTATGTCAGCCGGGCGAAGACCGGCGGGATTAAAGGCGGCCTGGGGCTGGCTGAAGACACGTCTGACGCGGCCATCTCCTGCCAGCAGGTTGGTCCGGTGGAATTGAGTGACAAAATTAAAAACGGCAAAGCGCAGGGCGACGTTGTATTCCAGAAACGGACCTCGCTGGTGTTCAAAAAGCTACAGGTGGTCCGTTTTTATGACGCGAAGCGCAACACACTGGCTTATCTGGCTTATTCCGACAAAGTCGTGGAAGGCTCACCGAAAAACGCGATTAGCGCGGTGCCGATTATGCCGTGGCATTGATAAAAAAAACGGCGCAAAAGCGCCGTTTTTTACTGCGTGACGGGAGGATTACTCCTGGAGGTCACCGCAGAAACGATAGCCTTCACCATGGATCGTGGCGATGATTTCCGGCGTATCAGGCGTAGATTCGAAATGTTTACGAATACGACGGATGGTTACGTCAACGGTACGATCGTGTGGCTTCAACTCACGACCGGTCATTTTCTTCAGCAGTTCTGCACGGGACTGGATCTTGCCCGGGTTTTCGCAGAAGTGCAGCATCGCGCGGAATTCACTGCGCGGCAGTTTGTACTGCTCACCGTTCGGGCTAATCAGCGAACGGCTATTGATATCAAGTTCCCAGCCGTTGAATTTGTAGCTGTCGACGCTACGACGCTCTTCACTGACCGTACCCAGATTCATGGTGCGGGACAGCAGGTTGCGTGCACGAATGGTTAACTCGCGAGGGTTGAACGGCTTGGTGATGTAGTCATCCGCGCCGATTTCCAGACCAAGAATTTTATCAACCTCGTTGTCACGGCCTGTCAGGAACATCAACGCGACGTTCGCCTGTTCACGCAGTTCGCGCGCCAGAAGAAGCCCGTTTTTGCCCGGCAGATTGATATCCATAATCACCAGGTTGATATCATTTTCAGAAAGGATCTGATGCATCTCTGCGCCATCGGTCGCTTCAAAGACATCGTAGCCTTCTGCTTCGAAAATGCTCTTTAACGTGTTGCGTGTTACCAACTCGTCTTCAACGATAAGAATGTGCGGGGTCTGCATGTTTGCTACCTAAATTGCCAACTAAATCGAAACAGGAAGTACAAAAGTCCCTGACCTGCCTGATGCATGTCGCAAATTAACATGATCGGCTTAACGTGACTAAAGTACGTAATTGCGTTCTTGATGCACTTTCCATCAACGTCAACAACATCATTAGCTTGGTCGTGGGTACTTTCCCTTTGGACCCGACAGTGTCAAAAACGGCTGTCATCCTAACCATTTTAACAGCAACATAACAGGCTAAGTGACACCGGACACCCAATAAAACTACGCTTCGTTGACATATATCAAGTTCAATTGTAGCACGTTAACAGTTTGATGAAATCATCGTAGCTGAATGCTAGCCTTTGTCACAATTTTTCAATAAACCAACTAGTTGCGGACATTGATTGATAAACGGTACGAATCCAATCGGAAAAGAGTATTCATAAGGTCATTATCATTACAAAACATAAGGATAATGGACTTCTGTTAACATTCTAACTGATTGTTCAGCCACAAAATAGTTTAGCTTTTTTTAATTGTTATGAAACGCTATTTCGGTGATTTGTGTTGCAAAATTGTAAATTCGTGCTGCGTAATATGTTGAAGTGAATCACATTTTTACCTGCTAACTGATTAAAAAGAGAGCATAAATGCATCTGTCGATTGTGCTGGTGGCACCAGCAAGAGCTGAAAATATTGGCGCTGCGGCGCGTGCCATGAAGACCATGGGTTTTACCGATTTGCGTATCGTAGACAGCACGGCGCATCTGGAGCCTGCTGCGCGATGGGTGGCGCACGGTTCGGGTGATATTCTCGATAATATAACCACTTACGCTACGCTCGCTGAGGCACTGCACGATATTTCGTTTACCGTCGCGACGACCGCGCGCAGCCGGGCGAAGTTTCATTATTACGCCACGCCTGCTGAACTGGTGCCAATACTGGAAGAAAAAAGCCAGTGGCTGGAGAAAGCCGCGCTGGTGTTTGGGCGAGAAGATTCCGGGCTGACTAACGAAGAACTGGAACTGGCTGACGTCCTGACGGGCGCGCCGATGGTGGCGGATTATCCGTCACTCAATCTGGGGCAGGCGGTGATGGTGTACTGCTATCAATTAGCATCCTTAATACAAATTTCTCAGCCGCCAGCGTCAGTAACGGATGAAAACCAGCTGGCGGCGCTGCGTATTCGTGCAGATAAGCTTCTCGAGCAACTGGGCGTCGCTGACGATCAAAAAATGGTGGACTGGTTACAGCAGCGCCTGGGGCGTCTTGAACAGCGCGACACGGCAATGCTGCACCGATTGCTTCATGATATTGAAAAAAAATTAGCCGAGTAAAATAGTGTCATAGGTTTTTATTATGGCCGATCCTGCTGATGTCTGGGGTTGCATCTGGGGTATTCCGATGAAAATAAATCTGCACGCAGCGGGACGTGAGAATGTCCCGAATTGTGATCAAATTAAAAATTCATTGACTTAAGGTGTCCGATCCTTTAACCCTAAAAGAATAGAGCACAGACAGATAATAATGACAGAGTACACAACATCCATGAAACGCATCAGCATCACCACCATTACTACAACCATCATCATTACCACAGGTAACGATGCGGGCTGACGCGTACAGGAAAAACAGAAAAAAGCCCGCACCTGAACAGTGCGGGCTTTTTTTTCGGCTAAAGGAAATGAGGTAGAACCATGCGAGTGTTGAAGTTCGGCGGTACATCAGTGGCAAATGCAGAGCGTTTTCTGCGTGTTGCCGATATCCTGGAAAGTAACGCCAGGCAGGGGCAGGTTGCTACCGTGCTCTCTGCCCCGGCAAAAATCACGAACCACCTGGTGGCGATGATTGAAAAAACCATCGGTGGCCAGGATGCACTTCCGAACATCAGCGACGCCGAACGTATCTTCGCTGAACTGCTTCAGGGGCTGGCAGACGCCCAGCCTGGCTTCCCGCTGGCGCAGCTGAAAAGCACCGTGGAACTCGAATTTGCCCAAATTAAACACGTCCTTCACGGTATCAGCCTGCTGGGTCAATGCCCGGACAGCATCAACGCGGCGCTGATTTGCCGGGGTGAAAAACTCTCTATCGCCATCATGGCGGGCGTGCTGGAAGCGCGCGGTCACCACGTGACGGTCATCGATCCGGTTGAAAAACTGCTGGCTGTGGGACACTACCTTGAATCCACCGTCGACATTGCCGAGTCGACACGCCGCATTGCGGCGAGCAAAATCCCGTCTGACCACATGATCCTGATGGCAGGCTTCACCGCCGGTAACGAGAAGGGCGAACTGGTGGTGCTGGGGCGTAACGGCTCTGACTACTCCGCTGCCGTGCTGGCGGCCTGTTTACGTGCAGACTGTTGTGAGATCTGGACTGACGTTGATGGTGTATATACCTGTGACCCGCGCCAGGTGCCGGACGCCAGGCTGTTGAAGTCGATGTCGTACCAGGAAGCGATGGAGCTTTCCTACTTCGGCGCCAAAGTGCTTCACCCACGTACCATCTCCCCGATTGCCCAGTTCCAGATCCCTTGCCTGATTAAAAATACCGGTAATCCGCAGGCGCCGGGTACGCTGATTGGCGCCAGCGCTGATGAAGATGACCTGCCGGTAAAAGGCATTTCGAACCTTAATAACATGGCGATGTTCAGCGTCTCTGGCCCGGGTATGAAAGGTATGGTTGGCATGGCGGCACGCGTATTTGCGGCCATGTCCCGTAACGGGATCTCCGTGGTGCTGATCACGCAGTCTTCTTCCGAATACAGCATCAGCTTCTGCGTCCCGCAGGGCGATTGCCTGCGCGCCCGTCGCGCGCTGGAAGAAGAGTTCTACCTGGAGCTGAAAGAAGAGCTGCTGGAGCCGCTCTCTATTCAGGAGCGTCTGGCCGTGATCTCCGTGGTAGGCGACGGCATGCGCACCCTGCGCGGAATCTCCGCCAAATTCTTTGCCGCCCTGGCGCGGGCCAATATCAATATCGTGGCGATTGCCCAGGGCTCATCAGAGCGTTCAATTTCCGTTGTCGTGGATAACGATGACGCCACTACCGGCGTGCGCGTGGTGCATCAGATGCTGTTCAACACCGACCAGGTGATTGAGCTGTTCCTGGTGGGCGTCGGCGGCGTCGGCGGCGCGCTGCTGGAGCAGGTAAAGCGCCAGCAGGAGTGGCTTAAGAAGAAACATATCGATTTGCGCGTCTGCGGAATTGCGAACTCGAAAGCGTTGCTGACTAACGTCCACGGTCTGAACCTGGAAAACTGGCAGGCGGAACTGGAAGAGGCGAAAGAGCCGTTCAACCTGGGTCGTCTGATCCGTCTGGTGAAAGAGTATCACCTGCTTAACCCGGTGATCGTCGACTGTACCTCCAGCCAGGCTGTGGCCGATCAGTACGCGGATTTCCTGCGCGAAGGTTTCCATGTGGTGACGCCGAACAAAAAGGCCAACACCTCGTCGATGGATTACTATCACCAGCTGCGTCTGGCGGCGAGCAAGTCGCGCCGCAAGTTTCTGTATGACACCAACGTGGGCGCGGGCCTGCCGGTCATCGAGAACCTGCAAAACCTGCTGAACGCGGGCGACGAACTACAGCGTTTCTCCGGCATCCTCTCCGGCTCCCTGTCGTTTATCTTCGGCAAGCTGGACGAAGGGATGAGCCTGTCGGAAGCCACCCGCGCCGCGCGCGAGCTGGGCTACACCGAGCCGGATCCGCGCGACGACCTCTCCGGTATGGATGTGGCGCGTAAGCTGCTGATCCTGGTGCGCGAAACCGGCCGCGAGCTGGAGCTTTCGGATATCGTGATTGAGCCGGTGCTGCCAGCAGAATTTGATGACAGCGGCGACGTCAGCGCTTTTATGGCCAGGTTGCCGCAGCTTGACGACGCCTTTGCCGCCCGCGTTGCGAAAGCCCGTGATGAAGGTAAGGTATTGCGCTATGTTGGCAATATTGAAGAAGACGGCGTCTGCCGCGTGAAGATTGCCGAAGTGGATGGCAACGATCCGCTGTACAAGGTGAAAAACGGCGAGAACGCCCTGGCGTTCTACAGCCATTATTATCAGCCACTGCCGCTGGTACTTCGCGGCTATGGCGCAGGGAATGATGTGACGGCGGCGGGCGTGTTTGCCGATCTGCTGCGTACCCTGTCATGGAAGTTAGGAGTTTAAGATGGTTAAAGTATATGCCCCGGCTTCCAGCGCCAATATGAGCGTCGGATTTGACGTGCTGGGCGCGGCGGTTACGCCGGTGGATGGTTCGCTGCTGGGCGATACGGTAACGGTTGAGGCGGCAGAGCGCTTCAGCCTGAATAACGTCGGCCGTTTTGCCAGCAAGCTGCCGCCTGAACCGCGTGAGAATATCGTTTATCAGTGCTGGGAACGCTTCTGTCAGGAGATCGGTAAAAACGTGCCGGTCGCCATGACGCTGGAAAAGAGCATGCCGATTGGTTCGGGACTCGGCTCCAGCGCCTGCTCGGTGGTCGCCGCGCTGGTGGCGATGAATGAGCACTGCGGCAAGCCGCTGAACAACAGCCGCCTGCTGGCGCTGATGGGCGAGCTGGAAGGGCGCATCTCCGGCAGCATTCATTATGATAACGTGGCGCCGTGCTTCCTTGGCGGCATGCAGCTGATGATTGAAGAAAATGGCATCATCAGCCAGCAGGTGCCAGGGTTTGATGAGTGGCTGTGGGTGCTTGCCTATCCGGGCATTAAGGTTTCTACCGCCGAAGCGCGTGCGATCCTGCCGGCGCAGTATCGTCGTCAGGACTGTATCGCCCACGGGCGTCATCTGGCGGGCTTTATTCATGCCTGCTATACCCGACAGCCGCAGCTGGCGGCGAAACTGATGAAAGACGTTATTGCCGAGCCGTATCGCACGAAGCTGCTGCCGGGCTTTAACGAAGCGCGACAGGCATCCATGGATATCGGCGCACAGGCGTGCGGCATCTCCGGCTCCGGCCCAACGCTGTTCGCCTTATGCGACAAGCCAGACACCGCGCAGCGCGTGGCGGACTGGCTCTCTAAACACTACCTGCAAAATCAGGAAGGCTTTGTTCATATTTGCCGTCTGGACACGGCTGGCGCACGAGTACTGGGATAACGAATGAAACTCTACAACCTTAAAGATCATAACGAGCAGGTCAGCTTTGCGCAGGCGGTAACGCAGGGTTTGGGCAAAAATCAGGGGCTGTTCTTCCCCCACGACCTGCCGGAATTTCAACTGACTGAAATCGATGAACTGCTTAAGCAGGACTTTGTCACCCGCAGCACCAAAATTCTGTCTGCGTTTATTGGCGACGAAATCCCGCAGGAGCTGCTCGAAGAGCGCGTGCGCGCGGCGTTTGCTTTCCCGGCCCCGGTGAAGCAGGTGGAGCCTGACGTTGGCTGTCTGGAGCTGTTCCACGGCCCGACGCTGGCGTTCAAAGATTTCGGCGGTCGCTTTATGGCGCAGATGCTGACCCACATCAGCGGCGACAAACCGGTGACCATCCTGACCGCGACCTCAGGTGATACCGGTGCGGCGGTGGCTCATGCGTTCTACGGCCTGAAAAACGTCCGCGTGGTGATCCTCTATCCGAAAGGCAAAATCAGCCCGCTTCAGGAAAAACTGTTCTGCACTCTTGGGGGCAACATTGAAACCGTGGCGATCGACGGCGATTTCGATGCCTGCCAGGCGCTGGTGAAGCAGGCCTTTGATGACGAAGAGCTGAAGGCGGCGCTGGGGCTGAACTCTGCCAACTCCATCAACATCAGCCGTCTGCTGGCGCAGATCTGCTACTACTTCGAAGCGGTGGCCCAGCTGCCGCAGGACGCGCGCAATCAGCTGGTAGTTTCTGTGCCAAGCGGGAACTTCGGCGATCTGACGGCGGGCCTGCTGGCGAAATCACTCGGCCTGCCGGTGAAGCGCTTTATCGCCGCTACCAACGCCAACGACACCGTGCCGCGTTTCCTGAAGGACGGAAAATGGGCGCCGAACGCGACGCAAGCCACGCTCTCCAATGCGATGGATGTGTCACAGCCTAACAACTGGCCGCGTGTGGAAGAGCTGTTCCGCCGTAAGGTCTGGCGTCTGGGCGACCTGGGCTACGCAGCGGTGACGGACGAAACCACGAAAGCCACCATGCGCGAGCTGAAAGCGGTGGGCTATACCTCTGAGCCGCACGCGGCGATTGCCTATCGTGCCCTGCGCGATCAGCTTCAACCGGGTGAGTATGGCCTGTTCCTCGGTACCGCCCATCCGGCCAAGTTCAAAGAGAGCGTGGAAGCGATCCTGGGTGAAACGCTGCCGCTGCCAAAAGAGCTGGCCGAGCGCGCCGACCTGCCGTTGCTGTCCCATGAGCTGCCCGCAGACTTTGCCGCACTGCGTAAGCTGATGATGACCCGAGCGTGAGTTTATTGCCCGGTGGCGGCTACGCCTTACCGGGCCTGGAACATTTCAGAAAGTAGGCCGGGTAAGGCGAAGCCGCCACCCGGCTTTTTTATGGAGAAAATAAGGAGAAAAACAGCAGGAAAAAAGCAGAAATTCCCAATAAATGCGGTTACTTAGGGTTTAGGATTGCAGAGAATAACATCCACCGTTCCCATCACGTACTCTCCTTACATCGGCCCACGTTGGGCAAGAAGAATAAGGAGTCACCTATGTCTACACTGAAACCTGCACTTATCGCGCTTTCACTGATGCTGGTCGCTCCCATGGCGGTGCAGGCAGCTGAGATCACCCTCGTCCCTGCGGTAAAACTGCAAATTGGCGATCGGGATAATAACGGACACTACTGGGATGGCGGCCGCTGGCGCGACCATGACTGGTGGAAAGCGCACTATGACTGGCGCGATAACCACTGGCGTCCGCACGATGAACATCGCGATCGTCACGATCATCACCGTCATGACGATCATCGCCCGGGGCCGGACCGGAAGCACCATTAACACAAACCCCGCCAGCTGGCGGGGTTGTCTTTTATTGCTCGTGACGCTTAAACACCAGCTCGTTTTTTCCTGACGATGCCTCGTCGAAGAAATACCCTTCACTGTTAAAGCCAGTGAGCTGCTCTGGCTTCGTCAGGCGGTTTTGAATGATGAAGCGGCTCATCAGACCGCGCGCTTTTTTGGCGTAGAAGCTGATCACTTTAAATTTGCCGTTTTTCTCGTCGAGGAACACCGGCTTGATAATGTCCGCATTCAGCTTTTTCGGCTTCACCGATTTGAAGTACTCATCGGAGGCCAGGTTGATCACCACGTTGTCCCCCTGGGCTTGCAGCGCCGCGTTAAGCTTATCGGTAATGACATCGCCCCAGAACTGGTACAAATCTTTGCCTTTGGCGTTTTCCAGGCGGATACCCATCTCCAGACGATATGGCTGCATCAGATCCAGCGGGCGCAGCACCCCGTACAGGCCGGATAACATGCGCAGATGCTGCTGGGCAAAATCGAAATCGGCTTCGCTAAACGTTTCTGCTTGCAGGCCAGTGTAGACGTCACCTTTGAAGGCCAACAGCGCCTGGCGGGCGTTAGCGGGCGTGAAGTCAGGCTGCCACTCGTGAAAACGGGTGGCGTTCAGGTCGGCGAGTTTATCACTGATGCTCATCAGCGAAGCGATTTGCGGAGCCGAAAGCTTACGCGCCTCGTGGATCAGCTGTTGCGAGTAGTCCAGCAATTCCGGCTGGGTATAACGCTCAGTGGCGAGCGGGCTCTGGTAGTCGAGCGTTTTGGCAGGTGAAATCAGAATCAGCATATCCAGTCCTTGCAGGAAATTTAGAGCGACTTTAACAAAAAATCGCCCTGAATTGATCGATAGCTGTTATTGCCGCGGCAAATCATCCCAGGTGCCAGGGGCAATTTGTGATTCGATTTCGGGATAGCGTGAGGCGTCAAAAACGGGCTGTACGCCGAGCTTGCGCTGACGCAGATAATCGCGCGCGATCAGCGCTACAACCGGTGAAAGAAGCAAAATTGCCGTCAAATTGGTGATGGCCATCAGCGCCATAATGACATCCGCCAGTTGCCAGATCATCGGCATGCTGAGCAGGCAACCGACAAATACCATCGCCAGCACACCCGCGCGAAGGATGTTGCGGGCCAGACGCGAGTCAACTTTCAGGAAAATAAGGTTGTTCTCGGCATAGATATAGTTCACCACAATAGAACTGAAGGCAAAAAGCCCCACGACAAGGGCGACAAGGCCTGCGCCCCAACCGCCGACGAGTGAGACCAGCGCCTGTTGTACCCAGTGAATGCCTGCTGTACTGCCGGATGGATGTTCAACGGCGCCGGACAGCAACATTATCATCGCACTGGCGGAGCAGATAACAATGGTGTCTGTGAAGACGCCTATCATCTGTACAATGCCCTGCGCGGCGGGATGCGGGGGCCAGGATGCGGCCGCTGCGGCGGCATTCGGCGTGGAGCCCATTCCCGCTTCGTTGGAGAACATGCCTCGCTGAAAACCCGCAGTGAGAGCCTGGCTAAGGGTGTAACCCAGCGCGCCGGAAGCCGCTTCGCGCCAGCCGAACGCGCTTTGGAAAATGGTGACGATGACGTTCGGCACTTCGTCGATATGTATCGCGCATACCAACAGGCTGGTTGACACCCACAGCAGCGCCATCAGCGGAACCAGCCACTGCATCAGGCGGGCTACCCCTCTCAGCCCGGTCACAATGGTCAGCAGGGTGAGAAGGGCAAGCGCGCTGCCCGTCAGCCACTCCGGACAATTGAAGGCAAAGCGCAGCGCGTGGGCGACGGAATTAGCCTGAACGGTATTGAAAATAAGACCATAGGCCATCAGTAAAAAGATTGAGAACAGGACGCCCATCCAGCGCATTCCCAGTCCGCGAGCCATATACCAGGCGGGGCCGCCGCGAAATTGACCGTTGCCGTCTTTTTCTTTGTAGAGCTGCGCAAGCGAGCATTCAGCAAAGGAGGTGGCCATACCGATAATCGCCGTCACCCACATCCAGAATACCGCGCCCGGACCGCCCGCGCCGATTGCCAGCGCGACACCGGCCAGGTTACCGCTGCCGACGCGCGCGGCCAGGCTGGTACAGAGCGCCTGAAATGAGGTCAGGCCGCCCGGCTGTGGTGTGACGCTGTTTTTCAGACTTCTGCCAAATTTGCGAATATAGCGAAACTGAATCAGTCCGCTGCGCCACGTAAACCAGATACCTGCTCCTGAAAGCAGGTATATCATGATAGAACCCCAGAGGACTTCGTTAATAAAGAAAAAGAAATCAGGCACTAACGTCCCTCTTGTTGATGCCAACGTGAATATGTAAGCGCTACCACTGATTGTGCATGCTGTTACTTAGCAGCCTGTTAATATTCTGAGTTTATCATACTCTGCCTAAGCGCACTGTCTGCGGTTGCGCTGCCTCTCACTCGTGTTATCATCAGGGCAGACCGGTTACATCCCCCTAACAAGTAAACCTGTCATTTTTCCGCTGCTGGCAGGCTGTCGGTAGTGTGAATTATCCAGGGAACGTTAAAAGAGAAACACTATCATGACGGATAAATTGACCTCCCTTCGTCAGTTCACCACTGTCGTCGCTGACACCGGAGATATTGCGGCAATGAAGCTGTACCAGCCGCAGGATGCTACAACCAACCCTTCTCTGATCCTTAACGCCGCGCAGATCCCTGAGTATCGCAAACTGATCGACGAGGCGGTGACCTGGGCAAAAGCACAGAGCAATGACCGCGCGCAGCAGGTTGTAGATGCGACTGACAAACTGGCAGTAAACATCGGTCTGGAAATCCTGAAGCTCGTTCCTGGCCGTATCTCTACTGAAGTTGATGCTCGCCTGTCCTACGACACCGAAGCGTCTATTGCCAAAGCAAAACGCCTGATCAAACTGTACAACGATGCGGGCATCAGCAACGACCGTATCCTGATCAAACTGGCCTCTACCTGGCAGGGCATTCGCGCCGCTGAACAGCTGGAAAAAGAAGGGATCAACTGTAACCTGACTCTGCTGTTCTCCTTCGCACAGGCGCGTGCATGTGCCGAAGCTGGCGTATACCTGATTTCTCCGTTTGTGGGCCGTATTCTGGACTGGTACAAAGCCAACACCGACAAGAAAGAGTATGCGGCGTCTGAAGATCCAGGCGTGATTTCCGTGACAGAAATCTACGAATACTACAAACAGCACGGCTATGAGACCGTTGTTATGGGCGCAAGCTTCCGTAACGTCGGTGAAATCATTGAGCTGGCTGGCTGTGACCGCCTGACCATCGCCCCTGCGCTGCTGAAAGAGCTGGCAGAAAGCGAAGGAGCTATCGAGCGTAAACTGTCCTACACCGGTGAAGTGAAAGCGCGCCCAGAGCGCATCACCGAGTCCGAGTTCCTGTGGCAGCACAACCAGGATCCAATGGCCGTAGATAAACTGGCGGACGGTATCCGTAAGTTTGCTATCGACCAGGAAAAACTGGAAAAAATGATCGGCGACCTGCTGTAATCATTCTGCGTGACCGGGTTCCCGGTCACGCCTCTTTCCCCCGCCTCTGTCTGAATTTTCTCTCTGCGTGTATCATTCCCTTTAATCAGTACTTTTTGAATGGAATGGATATGAATACCTTACGCATCGGCTTAGTGTCGATTTCTGACCGCGCCTCCAGCGGTGTTTATCAGGATAAAGGCATCCCTGCTCTGGAAGCGTGGCTGGGCAGCGCGCTCACTACCCCGTTTGAGATCCAGACTCGCCTGATCCCGGACGAGCAGCCGATCATCGAGCAGACCCTGTGTGAGCTGGTGGATGAGATGAGCTGCCACCTTGTGCTGACGACGGGCGGAACCGGCCCCGCGCGCCGCGATGTAACGCCGGACGCGACGCTGGCTATCGCCGATCGTGAAATGCCGGGCTTCGGTGAACAGATGCGCCAGATCAGTCTACACTTTGTCCCGACGGCCATTCTTTCCCGTCAGGTCGGGGTGATCCGCAAACAGGCGCTGATCCTGAACCTGCCGGGGCAGCCGAAGTCGATAAAAGAAACGCTGGAAGGAGTAAAAGCCGAAGACGGGAGCGTTATCGTCCACGGTATCTTTGCAAGTGTACCGTATTGTATACAACTGCTTGACGGTCCGTACGTGGAAACTGACGGCAATGTGGTAGCAGCATTTCGCCCTAAAAGCGCTCGCCGCGAAACAATCTCCTGAAAATGCTTTAAATGTGACATTAGCGCCAGCCGCAGTAGCGTGTAAATGGATTTACGATATAGTAATTTTTTCTTTACGATTGCTGTAAAAAATAATCCACAACACATGCACAATGGTTCGCTATGTCACATAACACCCGACCTCTGAATCGACAGGACTACAAAACCCTCACGCTCGCTGCTCTGGGCGGCGCGCTGGAGTTTTACGACTTCATCATCTTTGTCTTCTTCGCCGCCGTCGTGGGGGCGCTGTTTTTCCCGGCGGATATTCCTGAATGGCTGCGTCAGGTGCAAACCTTCGGCATTTTCGCTGCCGGGTATCTGGCGCGTCCGCTGGGCGGCATTGTTATGGCGCACTTTGGCGATCTGGTTGGGCGCAAGAAGATGTTTACCCTCAGCATCCTGCTGATGGCCGTGCCGACGCTGGCGATTGGCCTTTTGCCTACCTATGAGTCGATGGGCATTATCGCCCCGTTATTGCTGCTGCTGATGCGTATTCTCCAGGGCGCGGCCATCGGCGGGGAAGTGCCGGGCGCGTGGGTGTTTGTCGCTGAGCACGTCCCGGTGCGCCGCATCGGCATTGCGTGCGGAACGCTGACCGCAGGGCTGACGATTGGGATCCTGCTTGGCTCCGTGGTTGCAACCATCATCAATACCAGCATGACGCAACAGGCCGTTCACGACTGGGGCTGGCGTATCCCGTTCCTGCTGGGCGGGGCGTTTGGGCTGGTGGCAATGTACCTGCGACGTTGGTTGCAGGAGACGCCAGTATTTCTGGAAATGCAGCAGCGGAAGGCGCTGGCGCAAGAATTGCCGGTAAAAACCGTAGTAGTGCGGCATAAAAAAGCGGTAGTCGTGTCGATGCTTCTGACCTGGCTGCTGTCTGCGGGTATCGTGGTGGTCATTTTGATGTCGCCGGTCTGGCTGCAAAAACAGTACGGTTTTGCGCCTGCTGTGACGTTACAGGCGAACAGTATCGCGACAATTATGCTCTGCTTTGGCTGTCTGGCCGCGGGACTGGCGGCGGATCGTTTCGGTGCCAGCGTGACCTTTATTGTCGGCAGCCTGCTGCTGGCCGCGTCGAGCTGGGCATTCTACCATCTTGCGGGCAGCCATCCTGAACAGTTGTTCCTGCTGTACGGCATCGTCGGGCTGTGCGTGGGCGTCGTTGGCGCCGTACCGTACGTAATGGTCCGCGCCTTCCCGCCGGAGGTACGCTTCACCGGCATCTCTTTCTCTTATAACGTCTCGTATGCCATTTTCGGTGGGCTGACCCCGATTGTGGTCACGGTGTTGATGGGGCTGTCACCCCTTGCACCTGCATGGTACGTGCTGGCGTTATCGCTGATGGGGCTGGTATTGGGGATGTGGCTTCGCCAGTCAGAGGGATGTCGTGCCCGCGACGCGGGCACGACAGAGGGATCAGTGTTTTTCACCAATCGGTAATACGGTGCGGCCGAACTGCTCGTTCAGCACTTCACCCATTGCCAGGTAGATAGCGCTTGCGCCGCACACCAGACCGACCCAGCCGGCAACGTGAACGATGCCTTCGTTATCCGCCAGGTGACCCGCGGCAAGCAGAGCGAACAGCACGGTCAGGCTCAGGAAGACGAATTGCAGCGCGCGGTTCGCCTTCAGGGTGCCGAAGAACATGAACAGGGTGAACACGCCCCACAGTCCCAGGTACACGCCCAGGAAATGGGCGTTTGAAGCATCTGCCAGGCCCATTTTAGGCATCAGCAGAATGGCGACCAGCGTCAGCCAGAACGAACCGTAAGAGGTAAAGGCGGTTAAGCCGAAGGTATTGCCTTTCTTATATTCCAGCAGGCCCGCGAAAATTTGCGCGATACCGCCGTAAAAAATACCCATCGCCAGGATTACGCCGTCCATCGGGAACATCCCGATGTTGTGCAGGTTCAGCAGAATGGTGGTCATGCCAAAACCCATCAGGCCCAGCGGAGCCGGATTAGCCAACTTAGTGTTGCCCATAAGTCCTCAAAAAAATCATCATTAATATGGTGAAATGGTTAAACCCGCGCCAGTTCTCCCTGACGGGGCGCGGCATCATAATGGGCGGCATCGGCGCCGTCTATGATCTCATCGGGGTGAAATTAAAAAATTTTTTATCCTTCCCCCTTGATGGATGCCGTTGTGACCCCATCTTGTAAGCAACCGCAGTGTGTGGACCTGAAAAAAATCAAATCTGGGCAGTTGAAAAAGCACGTTCTGCCCTTATTACAGGTACACAACCACATGTTGACTGAATTTTTAGTGGAGACGTTTAGATGGGTAAAATTATTGGTATCGACCTGGGTACTACCAACTCTTGTGTAGCGATTATGGATGGCACTACTGCACGTGTGCTGGAGAACGCCGAGGGCGATCGCACCACGCCTTCTATCATTGCTTATACCCAGGATGGTGAAACTCTGGTTGGTCAGCCGGCTAAACGTCAGGCAGTGACAAACCCGCAAAACACCCTGTTTGCGATCAAACGCCTGATTGGCCGCCGCTTCCAGGACGAAGAAGTTCAGCGTGACGTTTCCATCATGCCTTACAAAATCATCGCAGCCGATAACGGCGATGCATGGCTTGATGTGAAAGGCACCAAAACTGCACCTCCGCAGATCTCTGCTGAAGTGCTGAAGAAAATGAAGAAAACCGCGGAAGATTACCTGGGTGAACCGGTAACTGAAGCTGTTATCACCGTACCTGCTTACTTCAACGATGCTCAGCGTCAGGCAACCAAAGATGCTGGCCGTATCGCAGGTCTGGAAGTAAAACGTATCATCAACGAACCAACCGCAGCAGCACTGGCTTACGGTCTGGATAAAGAAGTTGGTAACCGTACTATCGCGGTTTACGACCTGGGTGGTGGTACCTTCGATATCTCTATTATCGAAATCGACGACGTTGACGGCGAAAAAACCTTCGAAGTTCTGGCAACCAATGGTGATACCCACCTGGGTGGTGAAGACTTCGATACCCGTCTGATCAACTACCTCGTTGACGAGTTTAAGAAAGATCAGGGCATTGACCTGCGTAACGACCCGCTGGCCATGCAGCGCCTGAAAGAAGCCGCTGAGAAAGCGAAGATCGAACTGTCTTCCGCTCAGCAGACCGACGTGAACCTGCCGTACATCACCGCAGACGCGACCGGTCCAAAACACATGAACATCAAAGTGACCCGTGCGAAACTGGAAAGCCTGGTAGAAGACCTGGTGAACCGTTCTATCGAGCCGCTGAAAGTTGCATTGCAGGACGCTGGCCTGTCCGTGTCTGATATTCAGGACGTTATCCTGGTAGGTGGTCAGACCCGTATGCCAATGGTTCAGAAGAAAGTTGCTGAATTCTTTGGTAAAGAGCCACGTAAAGACGTGAACCCGGACGAAGCGGTTGCTATCGGTGCTGCGGTTCAGGGTGGTGTTCTGACGGGTGAAGTGAAAGACGTACTGCTGCTGGATGTTACTCCGCTGTCACTGGGTATCGAAACCATGGGTGGCGTGATGACTCCGCTCATCAACAAAAACACTACTATCCCGACGAAACACAGCCAGGTGTTCTCCACCGCTGAAGACAACCAGTCTGCGGTAACCATCCATGTGATTCAGGGTGAGCGTAAGCGTGCGGCGGATAACAAATCTCTGGGTCAGTTCAACCTGGACGGTATTAACCCGGCACCACGCGGCATGCCACAGATCGAAGTCACCTTCGACATCGATGCTGACGGTATCCTGCACGTGTCTGCGAAAGACAAAAACAGCGGTAAAGAGCAGAAGATCACCATCAAGGCATCTTCTGGCCTGAACGAAGCGGAAATCGAAAAAATGGTTCGTGATGCCGAAGCTAACGCGGAATCCGACCGTAAGTTCGAAGAGCTGGTTCAGACCCGTAACCAGGGTGACCATCTGCTGCACAGCACCCGTAAGCAGGTTGAAGAAGCGGGCGATAAACTACCAGCGGAAGACAAAACTGCGATCGAAACTGCACTGAGCGCGCTGGAAACGTCTCTGAAAGGCGAAGACAAAGCGGACATTGAAGCGAAGATGCAGGAGCTGGCACAGGTTTCTCAGAAGCTGATGGAAATCGCTCAGCAGCAGCACGCACAGCAGCAGGCGGGCGCTGATGCTTCCCAGAACAACGCGAAAGACGACGATGTTGTCGACGCTGAGTTCGAAGAAGTGAAAGATAAAAAATAATCGCCCTGATGCAGGGTAATTAATCGGCACGGGCGTAGGAGTATTCTCCACGCCCGTGCTCGCATGTTAAGGGGCTTAAAAAAACCAATGGCAAAGCAAGACTATTACGAGATTTTAGGCGTTCCGAAAACTGCGGAAGAGCGTGAAATCAAAAAGGCATATAAGCGCCTGGCCATGAAATTCCACCCTGACCGTAACCAGGGTGACAAAGAGGCTGAAGCCAAATTTAAAGAGATTAAAGAAGCCTACGAAGTCCTGACCGATGCACAAAAACGTGCGGCTTATGACCAGTATGGTCACGCGGCCTTTGAACAGGGCGGCATGGGCGGCGGTGGATTTGGTGGCGGCGGCTTCGGCGGCGGCGCTGATTTCAGCGACATCTTTGGCGATGTATTTGGCGATATCTTCGGCGGCGGTCGTGGTCGTCAGCGCGCGGCGCGCGGCGCAGATCTGCGCTATAACATGGACCTGACGCTGGAAGAAGCGGTTCGTGGCGTAACCAAAGAGATCCGTATCCCGACGCTGGAAGAGTGTGACGTTTGCCACGGCAGCGGCGCGAAAGCGGGGACTCAGCCACAGACCTGTCCAACCTGTCACGGTTCCGGTCAGGTGCAGATGCGCCAGGGCTTCTTCGCGGTGCAGCAGGCCTGTCCGCATTGTCATGGTCGCGGTACGCTGATTAAAGATCCGTGCACCAAATGCCACGGTCACGGTCGCGTGGAGAAAACCAAAACGCTGTCCGTTAAGATCCCGGCAGGCGTGGATACGGGCGACCGCATCCGTCTGGCAGGTGAGGGGGAAGCGGGCGAGCACGGCGCACCGGCAGGGGATCTGTACGTTCAGGTTCAGGTTAAACAGCACGCCATCTTCGAGCGTGAAGGTAACAACCTGTACTGTGAAGTGCCAATCAACTTTGCGATGGCGGCGCTGGGCGGCGAAATCGAAGTGCCGACGCTGGACGGTCGCGTTAACCTGAAAATCCCTGGCGAAACCCAGACCGGGAAGCTGTTCCGCATGCGCGGCAAAGGCGTTAAATCCGTTCGCGGTGGCGCGCAGGGTGACCTGTTATGCCGCGTGGTCGTTGAAACGCCGGTCGGCCTGAACGACAAGCAGAAACAGCTGCTGAAAGAGCTTCAGGAGAGTTTTGGTGGCCCGACGGGTGAGAAAAACAGCCCGCGCTCCAAAAGCTTCTTCGATGGCGTCAAAAAATTCTTCGACGATTTAACCCGCTAACCTGCCAGCTGGTTACTATCCTTTAAAGCCCGGAAGCGATTCCGGGCTTTTTGCTTTATAGCGTTATTCCTCGGTTAAACTGAATCTATAACCAATATTAATCTGTTTTTACCGATCTGTTTGCGCTGATATTATGGTTTTACCGAGGTATTGTTGTAAAAGAGAGTTTAAACGTGAAATTACTACACCGTTTCTTTAGCAGTGAGGCATCCGGCGGCGTCATCCTGATTATTGCTGCTGCAGCCGCCATGCTGCTCGCCAATATGGGCATGACGCGCGATCTCTATCACGCATTTCTGGAAACCCCCGTCGAGCTGAAGGTCGGGGCGCTGGAAATTAACAAGAACATGCTGCTGTGGATCAACGATGCGCTGATGGCGGTGTTCTTCCTGCTGGTAGGCCTGGAGGTCAAACGTGAGCTGGTGATCGGTTCTCTTGCCAGCCGTCAGCGCGCGGCGTTTCCGGTGATCGCGGCGATTGGCGGGATGATCGTTCCCGCGTTGCTCTTTCTCGCGTTTGCGTGGCAGGATCCGGTTGCGCGTGACGGCTGGGCGATCCCGGCCGCAACGGATATCGCGTTTGCGCTCGGGGTCTTAGCCTTGCTCGGTAGCCGCGTCCCGGTAGCACTGAAAATTTTCCTGATGGCGCTGGCGATTATCGATGACCTGGGCGCTATCGTGATTATCGCGCTGTTCTACACCAGCGATCTGTCGGTTCTGTCGCTGAGCGTGGCGGCCGTGGCTATTGCGGTGCTGGCGTTGCTGAACGTCTTCAACGTCCGACGCACGGGTATTTATATTCTGGTGGGGATGGTGCTGTGGACGGCGGTGCTGAAGTCTGGCGTGCATGCCACGCTGGCGGGCGTCATCGTTGGCTTCTTTATTCCGCTGAAGGAGCAGGACGGCAAATCGCCTGCCAGACAGCTGGAGCATGTGCTTCATCCGTGGGTGGGCTTTATGATCCTGCCGCTGTTTGCATTTGCCAACGCGGGTGTTTCCCTGGCCGGTGTTACCCTGGACGGACTCACCTCTGTGCTGCCGCTGGGTATCATCGCTGGTTTGTTTATCGGTAAGCCGCTGGGTATCAGCCTGTTCTGCTGGCTGGCGCTGAAGCTGAAGCTGGCGTCATTGCCAAACGGAACCACCTTTAGTCAGATTATGGCCATCGGCGTGCTGTGCGGTATTGGATTCACCATGTCGATCTTTATCTCGACGCTGGCGTTTGGTGCCAGCGCGCCTGAGCTTATCGTCTGGGCGAAACTCGGCATTCTTATCGGGTCGTTACTGGCCGCGGTTATTGGTTATACCTTGTTGAAGGTGAAGTTGTCCGGACAGGCTGTCCAGGCATAACAGGAAACCGGGAGAAGGGAAGCCTTCTCCCGATAAACTATCAGGGAGTGAAAACGTGATGTCTCATTTGAACTATAACCATCTCTATTACTTCTGGCATGTCTACAAGCAGGGCTCGGTCGTGGGAGCGGCAGAGGCGCTCTACCTGACACCACAAACTATTACCGGGCAAATCAAAGCCCTGGAAGAGCGCTTACAGGGCAAGCTTTTTAAGCGGAAAGGACGTGGCATTGAGCCGAGCGAGCTGGGCGAACTGGTGTTCCGCTATGCGGACAAGATGTTCACCCTGAGCCAGGAGATGCTGGATATCGTTAACTATCGCAAAGAGTCGAACCTGCTCTTTGACGTGGGCGTGGCGGATGCGTTGTCCAAACGGCTGGTAAGCGGTGTGCTGGATGCGGCGGTGGTGGAAGATGAACAGATTCATTTACGCTGCTTTGAGTCCACTCACGAGATGCTGCTGGAACAGCTGAGCCAGCATAAGCTGGATATGATTATCTCGGACTGCCCAATCGACTCCACGCAGCAGGAAGGTTTGTTCTCGGTGAAAATTGGCGAATGCGGCGTCAGTTTCTGGTGCATTAATCCGCCGCCGGAAAAACCGTTTCCTGCCTGCCTGGAAGAGCGCCGCCTGCTGGTGCCGGGTAGGCGGTCTATGCTCGGACGTAAGCTGCTGAACTGGTTTAACTCGCAGGGGCTGAACGTGGAGATCCTCGGTGAGTTCGACGATGCGGCTTTGATGAAGGCTTTTGGCGAGGCGCACAACGCTATCTTCGTTGCCCCGACGCTGTACGCGCACGATCTCTATTCAGACGACAAGATTACCGAGATTGGCAGGGTGGATAACGTGATGGAAGAGTATCACGCCATATTCGCCGAAAGGATGATTCAGCACCCGGCGGTGCAGCGAATCTGCAACCGCGACTACTCGGCGCTGTTTACGCCGCCGGCAATCTGAAGACATAAAAAAACCCGCGTTAAGCGGGTTCTTTCAAACAAGCAACAACAAGTAGCGATTAAGCCAGTTTGTTGATCTGCGCGGTCAGGTTTGCTTTATGACGCGCTGCTTTGTTTTTGTGGATCAGACCTTTAGCAGCCTGACGATCCACGATTGGTTGCATTTCGTTAAATGCGTTCTGCGCTGCAGCTTTGTCGCCTGCTTCGATTGCTGCGTATACTTTCTTGATGAAAGTACGCATCATAGAGCGACGGCTTGCGTTGTGCTTACGAGCCTTTTCAGACTGAACGGCACGTTTCTTAGCTGATTTGATATTAGCCAAGTCCAACTCCCAAATATGTTCTATGTGGACAATTCAAAGGCCGAGGAATATGCCCTCTTTGCCTTCTTTTGTCAATGGATTTGTGCAAATAAGCGCCGTTAATGAGCGACGCTACGTTACGTAGTGATGGCGCAGGATTCTACCAGCTTGTCTTTCGTGAATACAGCCTTTCGGCATAAAAATCGCAGTTCTCGGGCAGATTTTTTTGCTGTGAAAGGTCAGCCTGATGAAATCATACGGCTTTCTGTTTCGCGTGAACAATCGCCGGTTAACCTTAACCGCCGTACAAGGTATACTTTGGCGATTTTCACTGTTTTGAGCCAGTCATGAAGCTGATACGCGGCATACATAATCTCAGTCAAGCCCCGCACGGGTGCGTGCTGACCATTGGTAATTTTGACGGCGTGCATCGTGGGCATCAGGCGCTGTTGCAGGGATTGCGTAAAGAAGGGGAGGCGCGTGGCCTGCCCGTTGTGGTGATGATTTTCGAACCGCAGCCGCTGGAGCTGTTTGCCGGCGAGAAATCTCCCGCGCGGCTGACGCGTCTGCGTGAGAAGTTACGCTACCTGGCGGAGTCCGGCGTGGACTACGTCCTGTGCGTACGCTTCGACCGTCGGTTTGCCGCGCTGACCGCACAAAACTTTGTCAGCGATCTGTTGGTCAGGCAGCTTGGCGTGCAGTTTCTCGCCGTGGGCGATGATTTCCGCTTTGGCGCTGGTCGTCAGGGCGATTTCTTGTTATTACAGAAGGCTGGCCTGGAGTACGGGTTTGACGTCACCAGTACGATGACCTTCTGTGAGGGCGGGGTGCGCGTCAGCAGCACGGCGGTACGTCAGGCGCTGGCGAACGATGAACTGGACACGGCAGAAACGCTGCTGGGTCATCCGTTCACAATTTCAGGTCGTGTGGTCCATGGCGATGCGCTGGGCCGCACGATAGGTTTTCCGACGGCGAATATACCGCTGCGTCGTCAGGTCTCCCCGGTTAAAGGGGTCTATGCGGTGGAAGTGGCAGGACTGGGTGAGAAGCCTTTCTACGGTGTTGCCAACATTGGTACACGTCCAACGGTTTCCGGTGTGCGTCAACAGTTAGAAGTACACCTGCTGGACGTTGTAATGGACCTTTACGGTCGCCATATAGATGTGATACTGCGTAAAAAAATACGCAATGAACAGCGATTCGCTTCGCTGGATGAACTTAAGGCGCAAATCGCGCGAGATGAATTAACGGCCCGCGAGTTTTTTGGGCTTTAGAACCGGCTTAACTGCCTACGTGATAAATACGGAACCGAGAATCTGATGAGTGACTATAAATCAACCCTGAATTTGCCGGAAACAGGGTTCCCGATGCGCGGCGATCTCGCCAAGCGCGAACCGGGAATGCTGGCGCGTTGGACTGATGATGACCTGTACGGCATCATTCGTGCAGCCAAAAAAGGCAAAAAAACCTTCATTCTGCATGATGGCCCTCCCTATGCGAATGGCAGCATTCATATTGGTCACTCTGTAAACAAGATTCTGAAAGACATTATCGTGAAGTCCAAAGGACTCGCGGGATATGACTCGCCTTATGTTCCGGGCTGGGACTGCCATGGTCTGCCAATCGAGCTGAAAGTGGAGCAAGAGTACGGTAAGCCGGGTGAGAAGTTCACCGCCGCAGAGTTCCGCGCGAAATGCCGCGAATACGCTGCCACCCAGGTTGACGGTCAGCGCGCTGACTTCATCCGTCTGGGCGTGCTGGGCGACTGGTCGCACCCGTACCTGACCATGGACTTCAAAACCGAAGCCAACATTATCCGTGCGCTGGGTAAAATCATCGGCAATGGTCACCTGCATAAAGGCGCTAAGCCGGTGCACTGGTGCGTGGACTGCCGTTCTGCGCTGGCAGAAGCGGAAGTAGAGTATTACGACAAAACCTCGCCTTCTATCGACGTGGCGTTCGAAGCGGTCGATCAGGATGCGATCAAAGCTAAATTTGGCCTGCCAGGCGTAAGCGGTCCAGTCTCGCTGGTTATCTGGACCACCACCCCGTGGACGTTACCAGCCAACCGTGCCATTTCCCTGTCCGGTGAGTTTGAGTACGCGCTGGTACAAATTGATGGTCGCGCGGTTATCCTGGCAAAAGATCTGGTTGAAAGCGTGCTTAAACGCGCGAACATCACCGATTACAGCGTGCTGGGCACCGTAAAAGGCGACGCGCTGGAGCTGATGCGCTTCAAACACCCGTTCCTGGACTTCGACGTTCCGGCGATCCTGGGCGACCACGTCACGCTGGACGCGGGTACCGGTGCGGTGCATACCGCCGGCGGCCACGGTCCTGACGACTACAACATCAGCCTGAAATACGGTCTGGAAATCGCCAACCCGGTCGGTCCGGATGGCTCTTACCTGCCTGGCACCTACCCGGCGCTGGACGGTATCAACGTCTTTAAAGCCAACGACATCATCGTTGACATGCTTCGCACCAGCGGCGCGCTGCTGCACGTTGAGAAAATGCAGCACAGCTATCCGTGCTGCTGGCGCCATAAGACCCCGATTATCTTCCGTGCGACCCCGCAGTGGTTCGTCAGCATGGACCAGAAAGGCCTGCGCGAGCAGTCTCTGAAAGAGATCAAAGGCGTGCAGTGGATCCCGGACTGGGGCCAGGCGCGTATCGAATCCATGGTGGCTAACCGTCCTGACTGGTGTATCTCCCGTCAGCGCACCTGGGGCGTGCCGATGTCGCTGTTCGTGCATAAAGAGACGCAGGAACTGCATCCGAACACCCTGGAACTGATGGAAGAGGTGGCGAAGCGCGTTGAAGTTGACGGCATTCAGGCGTGGTGGGATCTCGATTCCCGTGACATCCTGGGCGCTGACGCGGACAACTACGAGAAAGTGCCGGATACCCTGGACGTGTGGTTCGACTCCGGGTCTACCCACTCCTCCGTGGTTGACGTGCGCCCTGAGTTCGCCGGTCACGCTGCCGACATGTATCTGGAAGGCTCCGACCAACACCGCGGCTGGTTCATGTCATCCCTGATGATCTCCACCGCCATGAAGGGCAAAGCACCTTACCGCCAGGTACTGACCCACGGCTTCACCGTGGATGGTCAGGGCCGTAAGATGTCCAAATCCATCGGTAACACCGTTTCTCCGCAGGACGTGATGAACAAGCTGGGCGCGGATATTCTACGCCTGTGGGTGGCATCCACCGACTACACGGGCGAAATGGCGGTGTCTGACGAGATCCTGAAACGTGCTGCTGACAGCTATCGTCGTATCCGTAACACCGCGCGCTTCCTGCTGGCGAACCTGAACGGGTTTGATCCGGTAAAAGACATGGTGAAGCCGGAAGAGATGGTGGTGCTCGATCGCTGGGCGGTAGGCTGCGCGAAAGCGGCACAGGAAGATATTCTGAAAGCCTATGAGTCTTACGACTTCCACGAAGTGGTGCAGCGCCTGATGCGCTTCTGCTCCATTGAGATGGGGTCGTTCTATCTCGACATCATCAAAGACCGCCAGTACACCGCGAAAGCGGACAGCGTGGCGCGTCGTAGCTGCCAGACCGCGCTGTTCTACATCGCAGAGGCGCTGGTACGCTGGATGGCGCCGATCATGTCCTTCACCGCAGATGAAATCTGGGGTTACCTGCCGGGCGACCGTGAGAAGTATGTCTTCACCGGCGAGTGGTACGAAGGTCTGTTCGACCTCTCCAGCACTGAAGCAATGAACGACGCCTACTGGGACGAGCTGCTGAAAGTGCGTGGCGAAGTGAACAAGGTTATCGAGCAGGCGCGCGCTGACAAGAAAGTCGGTGGCTCTCTGGAAGCGACGGTGACCCTGTACGCAGAGCCTGAGCTGGCCGCGAAGCTGACCGCGCTGGGCGATGAATTACGATTTGTCCTGTTGACCTCCGGTGCGAAAGTTGCGGATTATGCCGAGGCATCTGCTGATGCTCAGCAGAGCGAACTGCTCAAAGGACTGAAGGTCGCACTGAGCAAAGCCGATGGTGAAAAATGCCCGCGTTGCTGGCATTACACTACCGATGTCGGCCAGGTGGCGGAACACGCAGACATCTGCGGACGCTGTGTAAGCAACGTCGCCGGCGACGGCGAAAAACGTAAGTTTGCCTGATGAGTAAAACTCTCTGTTCAACAGGACTGCGCTGGCTGTGGCTGGTGGTAGTGGTGCTGATTATTGATTTGGGCAGCAAGTTCCTGATCCTCCAGAATTTCGCTCTGGGGGATACGGTCCCGCTGTTCCCGTCGCTTAACCTGCACTACGCCCGCAACTACGGCGCGGCGTTTAGTTTCCTTGCCGACAGCGGTGGCTGGCAGCGTTGGTTCTTCGCAGGTATCGCAATGGGTATCTGCGTCGTGCTCGCGGTGCTGATGTACCGCTCGAAGGCCACGCAAAAGCTGAATAACATCGCCTACGCGCTGATCATTGGTGGCGCACTGGGTAACCTGTTTGACCGCCTGTGGCACGGCTTTGTAGTCGATATGATCGACTTCTACGTCGGCGACTGGCACTTTGCGACCTTTAACCTCGCCGATAGCGCAATATGCGTTGGTGCAGCGTTAATCGTGCTGGAAGGCTTCTTGCCTAAACCGGCCGCGAAAGCGCAGGTGTAACAAAACCAGCCGGGTGACGCGTAGCGATCCCGGCCTACAGAATTTGTGGCCCCCGTAGGCCCGGTAAGCGTAGCGCCACCGGGCAACAGGTGACCCAAAACAAGCGAGCAATTTGCATGTCTAAATCCGTACAGAGCAACAGCGCGGTTCTCGTTCATTTCACGCTGAAGCTGGATGACGGCTCCACGGCCGAGTCCACCCGCAACAATGGCAAACCGGCGCTGTTTCGTCTGGGCGACACCTCCCTGTCTGAAGGCCTCGAACAACAGCTTCTCGGGCTGAAAGTGGGTGAGAAAAAAGCGTTCTCACTGGAGCCGGATGCGGCATTCGGTGTGCCAAGCCCGGATCTGATTCAGTACTTCTCGCGCCGTGAGTTTATGGATGCGGGTGAACCGGAGATCGGGGCGATTATGCTCTTTACCGCTATGGACGGCAGCGAAATGCCTGGCGTGATCCGCGAAATCAACGGGGATTCCATCACCGTTGACTTCAACCATCCGCTTGCCGGGCGTACCGTTCATTTTGATGTAGAAGTGCTGGAGATCGATCCGGCGCTGGAGGACTGAAATGCAGATCCTGTTGGCTAACCCGCGCGGTTTTTGCGCCGGTGTAGACCGCGCTATCAGCATTGTTGAAAATGCGCTGGAGATTTACGGCGCGCCGATTTACGTGCGTCACGAAGTGGTGCACAACCGCTACGTGGTCGACAGCCTGCGCGAGCGCGGTGCGATTTTTATCGAGCAGATCAGCGAAGTGCCGGACGGCGCAATCCTCATCTTCTCCGCGCACGGCGTATCCCAGGCCGTACGTAACGAAGCCAAAAGCCGCGATCTGACCGTATTCGATGCCACCTGTCCGTTAGTGACCAAGGTGCATATGGAAGTGGCGCGTGCAAGCCGTCGTGGTGAAGAGTCGATTCTGATTGGCCATGCCGGTCACCCGGAAGTTGAAGGCACCATGGGTCAGTACAGCAACCCGGAAGGGGGCATGTATCTGGTTGAGTCGCCGGAAGACGTTTTTACGCTGAATGTGAAAAACGAAGCGCGTCTGTCGTTTATGACCCAGACGACGCTTTCCGTGGACGACACCTCAGACGTGATTGACGCCCTGCGCCAGCGCTTCCCAAAAATCGTCGGGCCGCGCAAAGATGATATCTGCTACGCAACCACCAACCGTCAGGAAGCCGTGCGCGCGTTGGCTGAACAGGCGGACGTGGTGCTGGTGGTCGGTTCAAAAAACTCCTCTAATTCTAACCGTCTGGCCGAACTGGCGCAGCGTATGGGGAAAGCGGCGTTTCTGATCGACGACGCAACGGACATTCAGGAAGCGTGGGTGAAAAACGCGGCCTGCGTCGGTGTTACCGCAGGTGCTTCAGCGCCGGATATTCTGGTGCAAAACGTCATTGCCCGCCTGCAAGAGCTGGGTGGTGGCGAAGCGGTGCCGCTGGAAGGCCGTGAAGAGAATATTGTCTTTGAAGTGCCGAAAGAGCTGCGAATTGACGCCCGCGAAGTGGAATAATTTCTTTTCTGATGAAAGGCCAGCACCTTCTGTGCTGGCCTTTTTTTTGCTTCGTATCTTATCGTGACGACAAAATCATGTCTTTTACTGATATCTGAGTCGGTTTCACGTTAAATTCTAATTATTGGTGTTTTCAGTTGGCAGCCTTAGCGAAGGCTGGTTAATCTGAAAACGGTTTACATCATTTTAACGTAAGAGAATAACTATGCATGATGCACAGATCCGTGTCGCCATTGCGGGCGCGGGTGGACGTATGGGTCGCCAGCTGATTCAGGCGGCACTACAGATGGATGGCGTGGCACTTGGCGCGGCGCTGGAGCGTGAAGGTTCATCCCTGCTGGGCACCGATGCGGGCGAACTGGCAGGCGCGGGCAAGACAGGCGTTACCGTGCAGAGCAACCTGGAGGCGGTGAAAGAAGACTTTGACGTGTTCATCGACTTTACCCGTCCGGAAGGCACTTTGACTCACCTGGCGTTTTGCCGCCAGCACGGTAAAGGGATGGTGATTGGCACCACCGGTTTCGATGATGCCGGTAAACAGGCCATTCAGGAAGCAGCCGCCGACATTGCGATTGTCTTCGCTGCGAACTTTAGCGTCGGCGTTAACGTCATGCTGAAACTGCTGGAAAAGGCAGCGAAGGTGATGGGCGACTATACCGACATTGAGATTATTGAAGCGCACCACCGCCATAAAGTCGATGCCCCATCTGGCACGGCGCTGGCGATGGGCGAAGCGATTGCTTATGCAATGGATAAAGATTTGAAAGACATCGCGGTCTATTCTCGCGAAGGTCACACTGGCGAGCGCGTGCCTGGCACTATTGGTTTTGCCACCGTTCGCGCGGGTGATATCGTCGGCGAACATACCGCTATGTTCGCCGATATTGGTGAAAGGGTCGAAATCACACATAAAGCATCCAGCCGCATGACGTTTGCAAACGGGGCGGTACGCTCCGCACTGTGGCTAAAAGATAAGCCAAATGGTTTTTTTGATATGCGAGATGTGCTCGAGCTCAACAATTTGTAAGCTTTATTACCCATCGTGATGTGGTTATTGCAGTCGTAACTGTTTGATTGCATAGGGCAATATTTTATTGCCCTTTTATTTTGTCTATTTCAAAGGATTATTGCATTTAACTCATTTAAAGTAAGTGTTTTCATGCTATTTTATGTTACTGTACTGTAAATTTTGACCATCTGGTCCACTTTTTATTCCCGTAAGACGATTGTTTCTTTTAAACTGCCTGCGCAAGCGGTTTCCACAGTGATTTAGTTGATCTTTTTGCCGCTTAATTTGAAATCAAGCCATCAGGCCTGCAAAAGAATAAACAAAATCCCCGTTTTAAGTTGACTTTTACATGGCAAATCCCCAGAATGCCGCCGTTTGCCAAAAATCCGCTGGCAACACATTTGCATTGATCCATGACATGGTTATGAATTAATATGCAAATAAAGTGAGTGAATATTCTCTGGAGGGTGTTTTGATTAAGTCAGCGCTATTGGTTCTGGAAGACGGAACCCAGTTTATCGGTCGGGCCATAGGGGCAACGGGTTCGGCGGTTGGGGAAGTCGTTTTCAATACTTCAATGACCGGTTATCAAGAAATCCTCACTGATCCTTCCTATTCTCGCCAAATCGTTACTCTTACTTATCCTCATATCGGCAATGTCGGCACCAATGCGGCTGACGAAGAATCCTCTCAGGTACATGCACAAGGCCTGGTCATTCGCGACCTGCCGCTGATTGCCAGCAACTTCCGCAACACCGAAGACCTCTCTTCTTACCTGAAGCGCCATAACATTGTGGCGATTGCCGATATCGATACCCGTAAGCTGACGCGTCTGCTGCGCGAGAAGGGTGCACAAAATGGCTGCATCATCGCAGGGGACAACCTCGATGCGGCGCTGGCGCTGGAAAAAGCGAAAGCCTTCCCGGGCCTGAACGGGATGGACCTGGCGAAAGAAGTGACTACCACAGAAGCCTACAGCTGGACGCAGGGAAGCTGGACGCTGGAAGGCGACCTGCCGGAAGCGAAACCGGAAAGCGAGCTGCCGTTCCACGTGGTGGCCTACGATTTTGGTGCCAAGCGCAACATCCTGCGTATGCTGGTTGACCGTGGCTGCCGCCTGACGGTCGTCCCGGCACAAACGTCTGCGGAAGATGTTCTGAAGATGAACCCGGACGGCATCTTCCTCTCTAACGGTCCTGGCGACCCGGCGCCGTGTGACTACGCTATCGACGCCATTAAGTCCTTCCTTGAAACCGATATCCCGGTATTCGGCATCTGTCTCGGCCATCAGCTGCTGGCGCTGGCGAGCGGAGCGAACACCGTCAAGATGAAGTTCGGCCACCATGGTGGTAACCACCCGGTGAAAGATATCGACAACAACACGGTAATGATCACCGCGCAGAACCACGGCTTCGCTGTGGATGAAGCGACGATGCCAGCTAACCTGCGCGTGACGCATAAGTCACTGTTCGATGGTACCTTGCAGGGTATCCATCGCACCGATAAGCCTGCGTTCAGCTTCCAGGGCCACCCTGAAGCCAGCCCGGGCCCACACGATGCCGCGCCGCTGTTCGATCACTTCATCGAACTTATCGAGCAATACCGTAAGACTGCTAAATAATCAGGAGCTGAGAAGACCATGCCAAAACGTACAGACATAAAAAGCATCCTGATCCTTGGCGCTGGCCCGATCGTGATCGGCCAGGCCTGCGAATTTGACTACTCCGGCGCGCAGGCGTGTAAAGCCCTGCGTGAAGAGGGTTACCGCGTCATCCTGGTAAACTCAAACCCGGCCACCATCATGACCGACCCGGAAATGGCAGATGCGACCTACATTGAGCCGATTCACTGGGAAGTGGTACGCAAAATTATCGAGAAAGAGCGTCCGGATGCGGTGCTGCCGACCATGGGCGGCCAGACGGCGCTGAACTGTGCACTGGAGCTGGAGCGTCAGGGCGTGCTGGAAGAGTTCGGCGTGACCATGATTGGTGCAACCGCCGACGCGATTGATAAAGCAGAAGACCGTCGTCGCTTCGACGTAGCAATGAAAAAAATTGGCCTCGACACCGCGCGTTCCGGTATCGCACACAACATGGAAGAAGCGCTGGCCGTCGCGGCTGACGTGGGCTATCCGTGCATCATCCGTCCATCATTCACCATGGGCGGCACCGGCGGCGGTATCGCCTACAACCGCGAAGAGTTCGAAGAGATTTGCGAACGCGGTCTGGATCTCTCCCCAACCAAAGAGCTGCTGATTGATGAATCGCTGATTGGCTGGAAAGAGTACGAGATGGAAGTGGTGCGTGATAAAAACGACAACTGCATCATCGTCTGCTCCATCGAAAACTTCGACGCGATGGGGATCCACACCGGCGACTCCATCACCGTTGCGCCAGCTCAGACGCTGACCGACAAAGAGTACCAAATCATGCGTAACGCCTCGATGGCGGTACTGCGTGAAATCGGCGTGGAAACCGGCGGCTCGAACGTGCAGTTCTCGGTGAACCCGAAAACCGGCCGTCTGATTGTTATCGAAATGAACCCGCGCGTGTCCCGTTCCTCCGCGCTGGCCTCCAAAGCCACCGGCTTCCCGATTGCGAAAGTGGCGGCGAAACTGGCGGTGGGTTACACCCTTGACGAGCTGATGAACGACATCACCGGTGGCCGCACGCCAGCGTCCTTCGAACCGTCCATCGACTACGTTGTGACTAAAATTCCTCGCTTTAACTTCGAGAAATTCGCCGGCGCGAACGACCGTCTGACTACCCAGATGAAATCCGTTGGTGAAGTCATGGCGATTGGCCGCACGCAGCAGGAATCCCTGCAAAAAGCGCTGCGTGGCCTGGAAGTGGGCGCGACCGGCTTTGACCCGAAAGTCAGCCTGGACGACCCGGAAGCACTGACCAAAATCCGCCGCGAGCTGAAAGACGCGGGCGCAGAGCGTATCTGGTACATCGCCGATGCCTTCCGTGCGGGCCTCTCCGTCGACGGCGTATTTAACCTGACTAACATCGACCGCTGGTTCCTGGTGCAGATTGAAGAGCTGGTGCGTCTGGAAGAGAAAGTGGCAGAGCTGGGCATCAACGGCCTTGACGCAGACTTCCTGCGCATGCTGAAGCGTAAAGGCTTCGCCGATGCGCGTCTGGCTAAACTGGCGGGCGTACGTGAAGCGGAGATCCGCAAGCTGCGCGACCAGTATGACCTGCACCCGGTTTACAAGCGCGTGGATACCTGTGCGGCAGAGTTCTCGACCGATACCGCGTACATGTACTCCACCTATGAAGATGAGTGCGAGGCGAACCCGTCCGTCGACCGCGACAAGATTATGGTGCTGGGCGGCGGTCCAAACCGTATCGGCCAGGGCATTGAGTTCGACTACTGCTGCGTGCATGCCTCGCTGGCGCTGCGCGAAGACGGTTACGAGACCATCATGGTCAACTGTAACCCGGAAACCGTCTCGACCGACTACGACACTTCCGATCGCCTCTACTTCGAGCCGGTTACGCTGGAAGACGTGCTTGAAATCGTGCGCATCGAGAAGCCGAAAGGCGTGATCGTGCAGTATGGCGGCCAGACTCCGCTGAAGCTGGCGCGTGCGCTGGAAGCAGCAGGTGTGCCGGTCATCGGCACCAGCCCGGACGCTATTGACCGTGCGGAAGACCGCGAGCGTTTCCAGCAGGCAGTTGATCGTCTCAAGCTGAAACAGCCGGCGAACGCCACCGTGACCGCGATTGAAATGGCCGTTGAGAAAGCGAAAGAGATTGGTTACCCACTGGTGGTGCGTCCATCCTACGTACTGGGCGGCCGTGCGATGGAAATCGTCTATGACGAAGCCGACCTGCGTCGCTACTTCCAGACAGCGGTGAGCGTCTCCAACGATGCGCCAGTGCTGCTCGACCGCTTCCTCGACGACGCGGTTGAAGTCGACGTTGACGCTATCTGCGACGGCGAAATGGTGCTGATTGGCGGCATCATGGAGCACATCGAGCAGGCTGGCGTGCACTCCGGTGACTCCGCATGTTCTCTTCCTGCGTACACCCTGAGCCAGGAGATTCAGGATGTGATGCGTCAGCAGGTGCAGAAGCTGGCCTTCGAGTTGCAGGTTCGCGGCCTGATGAACGTCCAGTTCGCAGTGAAAGACAACGAAGTTTATCTGATTGAAGTCAACCCGCGTGCGGCGCGTACCGTACCGTTCGTCTCTAAAGCGACCGGTATTCCGCTGGCGAAAGTGGCGGCGCGCGTGATGGCTGGCCAGACGCTGGCTCAGCAGGGCGTCACGAAAGAAATCATCCCGCCGTACTACTCGGTGAAAGAGGTGGTGCTGCCGTTCAACAAATTCCCGGGCGTTGACCCTCTATTAGGGCCAGAGATGCGCTCTACCGGGGAAGTGATGGGCGTGGGCCGCACCTTCGCAGAAGCGTTTGCCAAGGCACAGCTGGGCAGCAGCTCCACCATGAGAAAATCGGGCCGTGCGCTGCTCTCCGTTCGCGAAGGCGATAAAGAGCGCGTGGTTGACCTGGCCGCCAAGCTGCTTAAACAGGGCTTCGAGCTGGATGCAACCCACGGCACGGCAATTGTGCTGGGTGAAGCTGGGATCAACCCGCGTCTGGTGAACAAGGTGCATGAAGGTCGTCCGCACATTCAGGACCGTATCAAGAATGGTGAGTACACCTACATCATCAACACCACCGCAGGTCGCCAGGCGATTGAAGACTCCAAGCTGATTCGCCGCAGCGCGCTCCAGTATAAAGTGCATTACGACACCACCCTGAACGGCGGTTTCGCGACGGCCATGGCGCTGAATGCGGATGCCACCGAGAAGGTGATTTCGGTGCAGGAAATGCACGCTCAGATTAGCAAGTAATCTGCGTAGGCCCGGCAAGCGTTAGCGCCGCCGGGCAAGTGGCGGGTGGCGCTTCGCTTACCCGCCCTACGGTTTTCTTTACCCATCTTAAGAACCTTCTGGTTTTTCATCCGCTTTCAGTCAGTTAGCCTAAAATGGTTAGGTCGATAACGAAAATTCAACTGAGAGCAGGGGAAAACACCATGCAAAATAAACTACTGATCGCTTCCGTTCTGGCTGCCACTGCAATGTTCACCGTGGCGGGCTGTTCGTCAAATCAGGCCGTAAAAACCACCGATGGTAAAACTATCGTTACTGACGGGAAACCGCAGGTGGATGACGATACCGGTCTGGTATCGTACAAAAACGCCGAAACCGGTCAAACTGAACAGATTAACCGTGACCAGGTTAAATCAATGGGTGAGCTGGATAACTAAAAAAAAAGCAGTGGCACATGCCACTGCTTTTTTTGCGTCAGAATGATCGATTACCAGCGATGGTTTAACAAAATATGACCGCCGTAAGCGGCATAGCTGTTTTCACCCCACTCACCGCTGGCACGCAGGGAGATCGTTGTGGTTTCGTTCAGGTTGCCGGTTACGCCCAGCTCTAACTGACCACGATCTTCTGGCGTATCGTTGCTGACGGTTTCGTCATTGAATGCCAGATCGTTTTGACCAGCACCTTTCAACCAGTTAACTGCGACGTATGGCTGCCAGGCCTTGACGTCCTTCTGCTGGAAGTAGCTTGCTTTAACGCCAAGACGACCAAAGACGCTGTCATTGTCCAGCGTGGTTACGCGTACGCCGTCGCGATCGGTGTGATTTTCCTGATCGAGATAGCTGTAGATCACCTGCGCCTGTGGCTCGATCTTCCATGTACGTTCATTTTCAGACTGGATAACCCACGCGTGGCCGACTTCAACAGACGCGGCGAAACCTTCGCTATCGTAATCTTCATCGTTACGATTGCTGGTGACTTTGTTGTTGTACCAGCTATAAGCGGCCCAGGTATCAACGTAGCTGCCCAGACGTAATTTCTGATCTTCCTGCCAGGTGGCGTACAGCCCAACATTGAAGCCATCAACTTTACCCTGTGCGTCACGCACGTTGTGCTTCGCATCAGAGTGGGTCTTCGCCTGGCCTGCACCGAACATACCACCGGCACGCAGGATGCCGTTATCCATTGGCTTGCTCATGAAATCGCTGCCGACTTGCAGAACGGTGGTGGTGGTGTCGTAGCTGACTTTATCGCCACCCGCATCGTTCTCATGATAGCGACCCTTAACGTACATCCAGGTGTTCAGATCGTCTTCATTGCGGAAAGTGAGCTGGTCGCGATCGTCGCGCTTATGCAGGAACATGCTCTGCGCAGCAAGGTAGTTACCTAAGTAAGCACCCACTTCAGGTGCCATAACTTCCGGGGCACTGTTACCGCCGTTATCGGTGTTGCCGCCGTTATCGGTGTTGCCGCCGTTGTCAGTGTTGCCGCCGTTGTCAGTGTTGCCGCCGTTGTCGGTGTTGCCGCCGTTGTCAGTGTTGCCGCCGTTGTCGGTGTTACCACCATCATCGGCGTTACCACCGTCATCTGTGTTACCACCGTCATCGGTGTTACCACCATTATCGGTGTTGCCACCGTCATCGGTGTTACCGCCGTCATCATTATTGCCACCGTCATCGGTGTCGTCGGAAGGATCATCAGAAGGCGTCGCCTTTGATTCCAGATACCAGTTTCCGTCACTGTGCTGGTAGAGGTTATACTCCCAGGCGCCTGCGACGACCGGTTTTGCCAGCGTCAGCTGGGCTTCGGAACTGCCGCCAATGCTGACAATTTCCATACCGTTAATGGTTTGCGCGCCTGCGCCGCCAATGTTGGTAATGCTGACGCCGGACTGACCGAAGCTGCTGCCCGTAATGGTGAGGTGGTCAGTTGGTGAGTTATCTTCACCCAGAGTGCTGTTCATCACAATCTGGCTACCGTCAGAGCCGGTGTAGTCGCCATTAATCGTAAAATTATTGCCAACGCTATTATCAGCCGCACTCAGCAACAGCGTGCCGCCATTAGCCACGTTGCCGTTGATGGTATCAACACCGGAAGCGCTGAGCGTGGAGTTACCCTGGACTGCATTCCATGCCGCCAGCGTACCGCCGCTAAGAATCGCGATGTTGTTGTTCACTTCGCCTGCGGTGGCAAAGGTCGCGCCGTTTTCAACGGTAACGGTGGCGTTACTGCCCTTGACGCCGAGCGTTGCTCCGGTGGAGACCAGCGTGGTGCCACCGTGCAGAACCGTATTCCCTGTATAGCTATTTTTGCCTGTCAGGGTCAGCGTGTTGGAATCAACTTTTTCGACGTTACCGCTACCGGTCATGTCGGTGGCGAAAGTGAAATCGCTACCCTGATTAAAAATGACGGTACCATTGTTGGTGAGCCCACCGCTGAGCGTCGCAGTTTTTTCGCCATCGCCCAGTTGCAGCGAGGCGTCTTTGGCCACCCGCGTATTACCGGTATTCGATACCGCACCCGACAGGGTTAACGCGCCAGTCTCTATCAGCAAGGAGTCGCCAGAGCCAATAATGTCGAGATCGCCCGACAGTGCCCAGCTTTCACCCTCCATTTTTACGCTGGCAAAACCGTCGCCTTCATTCAGACCCACGAAGTTACTGTCTTCCGTACCGGTGCCGATCAGAGTGAGAGTGTTTCCCATGGAATTGGTGGAAATAACGTCACCGATAAGAGTGGAACCCGTATCAAGTACCAGGGTGTTATTTTTATTGCTGGCGAACATAATAGCCGCAGTATCGCCACTAATCGTTCCGCTATTCGTAATATCTACTTTTGCCGTATCTTTTACATTAATGCCGTTCTGGGTTCCTTGTACCGTACCACTGTTTAATATCTTTGTATTGCCAGTGCCTAGTGTGATAGCGTCACCGCTTGTACCAATAATTGCACCGCTGTTATTAATACCAATGCCAGTCTGAGAACTCAGGCCTGTTTTTCCTTTTATCACTCCAGTGCTGGTGTTGGTAATATTTACTGCTGAGGAGCTTTCACTGACATAAATGCCATTTACCGCACCGATGATATTTCCATTGTTGTTGAAATCGCCGAGTAATGACTGAATATTGACAGCATTCGCTGTGGTGGAAGAAATGGTTGCACCACTGTCATTGTTAATAACTACACGTTGCGCGCCAGTATTAATATCCAGGCCAGTTCCTGTACCGGAAATATTTCCTTTGTTAGTGACATTATCGATCGCAAACCCAGAGACCGATACCGCCGCTTCACTACCGGCGGAGGAGATTGTCACGTTTTCATTAATAATATATTCAGCATCGGCTGAGAAATCTTGAGGAACAGAAGTTGATTGGTCAATCGTTGCAGAAAACGCAACCGCAGGGGTGCATATCAACAAGGCAGGAAATATCTTTCCAAGAGTTTTGGTTGTATGATTTAATCTAAAGAAATTGTTGCTCATGTACACATCCATTTGAGTGAGAAGGAACATTAGATAACGTGCGTAAAACGTATTTAGTCCGTCTTAAAGCGTGAGCTTAAAACAAAAAAAGCATAAAATTATTATTTTTTCAATAGGTTATGTACAGGTTGATTTATTAAATAATGACTTAAGTTTCGCTAAAAATATCTGTTGATAATATGAATGGCCATAACTATTTTGTAGGATGAATTTGTCTCGCGTATCGCTCTTCGTGTTTAGCGCCACTGTCGCTGGTAAGGTGGGATGGGTTGCCAATACTTGCGTTTTACTTTTAACCGTTAGATAGCCCCTTTAAGTCGGGGTGGTAACTGTCTACACTCAATGCTACAAGAAAAGTAAAAGACAGGCATATTCATGGTTCTGATAATTTATGCGCATCCCTATCCGCAACATTCGCATGCGAATAAACGGATGCTTGAGCAGGCAAGGACGCTCGAAAACGTTGAGATACGTTCCCTCTATCAACTCTATCCTGATTTCAGTATCGATGTCGCCGCCGAACAGGAGGCGCTCTCTCGTGCCGATCTGATCGTCTGGCAGCATCCGATGCAGTGGTACAGCACACCTCCGCTGCTGAAATTGTGGATCGACAAAGTCTTGTCGCACGGTTGGGCATACGGACATAACGGCAAAGCGCTTCAGGGAAAAAGCCTGATGTGGGCTGTAACCACCGGTGGGGGTGAAAGCCACTTTGAGATTGGCGCTTTCCCCGGATTTGACGTGCTGGCGCAGCCGCTCCAGGCTACCGCCCTTTACTGTGGCCTGAACTGGCTTCCGCCTTTTGCAATGCACTGTACTTTTGTCTGCGACGATGAAACCTTGCAGGCGCAGGCTAGTCACTACAAACAACGCTTACTCGAGTGGCAGGAGGGGCACAATGGATAGCCATACGATGATACAGGCGCTGATTTACCTCGGCGCGGCGGCATTAATTGTGCCCGTGGCGGTCCGTCTGGGGCTGGGCTCGGTGCTCGGCTATCTGATTGCCGGGTGTGTGATTGGCCCCTGGGGCTTTCGGCTGGTGACGGATGCCGAGTCAATCCTGCATTTTGCGGAAATCGGCGTGGTGCTGATGCTGTTTGTGATTGGCCTGGAATTGGATCCGCAGCGGCTGTGGAAACTGCGCGCCTCGGTGTTTGGCGGTGGCGCTTTGCAAATGCTGGCCTGCGGTCTGCTGTTGGGCGGGTTCTGCATTTTGCTGGGGATGGAGTGGAAAGTCGCAGAGCTGATTGGCATGACGCTGGCGCTCTCCTCGACGGCGATTGCCATGCAGGCAATGAACGAACGTAACCTGACGGTCTCGCAAATGGGGCGCAGCACCTTCTCCGTACTGCTGTTCCAGGATATTGCCGCCATCCCGCTGGTAGCGATGATCCCGCTGCTGGCAACCAGCGGCGCATCAACGACGCTGGGGGCATTTGCCTTATCTGCGCTGAAGGTTGTCGGTGCGCTGGCGCTGGTAATTCTTTTGGGGCGCTACGTAACGCGTCCGTTGCTGCGCTTTGTGGCTCGCTCTGGCCTGCGCGAAGTATTCAGCGCCGTTGCGTTATTCCTGGTGTTTGGTTTTGGATTGCTGCTTGAAGAGGCTGGGCTGTCGATGGCGATGGGCGCTTTCCTCGCAGGGGTCTTACTGGCAAGCTCCGAATATCGTCACGCGCTGGAAAGCGATATCGAGCCGTTTAAAGGATTGCTGCTTGGGCTGTTTTTCATCGGCGTCGGGATGTCTATCGACTTCGGGACGCTGGTAACCCACCCGCTGCGCATCATCATTCTGCTGGTGGGTTTCCTGGTCATTAAAATGGCGATGCTGTGGCTGATTGCCCGACCGTTAAACGTGCCAAAACCGCAACGCCGCTGGTTTGCTGTGCTGCTGGGGCAGGGGAGTGAGTTTGCTTTCGTGGTCTTTGGCGCAGCGCAGATGGCAGATGTACTCGATCCGGAATGGGCAAAAGCGCTGACGCTGGCGGTCGCGCTGTCGATGGCCGCAACGCCAATTCTGCTGGTGCTGCTGACGCGTCTGGAAAAAACGGGAAGCGAACAGGAGCGAGAAGCCGATGAGATCGACGAGGAGCAGCCGCGCGTGATCATCGCCGGATTTGGCCGCTTCGGGCAGATCGCAGGCCGTTTACTGCTCTCCAGCGGTGTGAAAATGGTTATCCTCGATCACGATCCTGACCATGTTGATACGCTGCGTAAATTCGATATGAAAGTGTTTTACGGTGATGCGACCCGGGCGGACCTGCTGGAATCCGCCGGGGCGGCGAAAGCCGAGGTGCTGATTAACGCCATCGACGATCCTGAGACCAGCATGCAGATGGTTGAGCTGGTTAAAGAGCATTTTCCGCATCTGACCATTATCTCACGTGCGCGCGATGTGGATCACTACATCCAGCTGCGTCAGGCGGGGGTGGCAGCCCCTGAACGTGAAACCTTCGAAGGGGCGCTCAAATCTGGCCGCATGGCGCTGGAAAGTCTGGGGCTTGGTGCGTATGAAGCGCGTGAACGTGCCGATCTGTTCCGCCGCTTTAACCATGAGATGGTGGAAGAGATGGTGGCGATGGCGAGCAGTACGGCAACCGAACGCGCAGCGGTGTTTAAACGCACCAGCACCATGCTGACGGAAATCATCAACGAGGATCGTAATCACCTGTCGCTGGTTCAGCGCCACGGCTGGCAAGGGACGGAAGAGGGCAAGCATACCGGTGATCCTGCGGATGAACCGGAGAGTAAACCCTCTGCGTGAAGTGGAGTTGCCAGCAATATTAAAAAATTTCTAATTCTTTACCCTGCCGCCAGTCGACGAAAGATTAAGCTTTCCGTATAGTGGCGGCAATTTTTTGCATCCGGGAAATTTTCAATGATCAGTCTGATTGCAGCGCTGGCGGTAGACCGCGTTATCGGCATGGAAAACGCCATGCCGTGGAACCTGCCTGCCGATCTCGCATGGTTTAAACGTACTACGTTAAACAAGCCGGTAGTGATGGGCCGCCTGACCTGGGAGTCGATTGGTCGTCCATTGCCGGGTCGTAAGAATATTGTGATCAGTAGCCAGCCGGGCACTGACGATCGCGTGCAGTGGGTGAAATCCGTTGATGAAGCGATTGCCGCCTGCGGCGATGCCGAAGAGATCATGGTGATCGGTGGTGGTCGCGTGTATGAGCAGTTCCTGCCAAAAGCGCAGAAACTGTATCTGACGCACATTGATGCGGAAGTGGAAGGGGATACCCATTTTCCGGATTACGATCCGGACGAGTGGGAGTCCGTATTCAGTGAGTTTCACGATGCGGATGCGCAGAACTCGCACAGCTACTGCTTCGAAATTCTGGAACGTCGTTAACGTTTTTATCCTCTCCCCAAAGGGAGAGGATAAACATCTTCAGGAGGCGACCGCCTCTCCCTCGCCTAAATCCAGCTGTCGGTTGGATGGCTGGACAAAGTAGGTTTTATCTTCCCAGCGTAAGCAGGTTAAATCCCCGCCCCAGCAGCATCCGGTATCCAGCGCATAGATATTTTCCGGGGTGCCTTTTCCTTCCAGTGATGCCCAGTGCCCAAATACCACGCTATATTCGTTTGTCACGGGGCCCGGAATCGCAAACCATGGCTTAAGCGGCGCAGGGGCATTTTCCGGCGTATCTTTGCAATACATATCCAGCTGCCCGTTCGGGAAGCAGTAGCGCATCCGCGTAAAAGCATTGGTGATAAAACGTAGCCGCGCCAGGCCGCTGAGGTCATCACTCCAGTTATTCGGCATGTCGCCGTACATCGCATCGAGGAAGAACGGGTAGGAGTCGCTCGCCAGCACCGCTTCGGCGTCGCGCGCACAGGTTTTTGCCGTCTCAAGATCCCACTGAGGCGTGATGCCGGCATGAGCCATCACCAGCTTTTTCTCTTCGTCAATCTGTAGCAGTGGCTGGCGACGCAGCCAGTTGAGCAACTCATCGGCATCCGGTGCTTCCAGCAGGGGGGTAATGCGATCTTTCGGCTTATTACGGCTGATCCCGGCGTATACGGCCAGCAGATGCAGATCGTGGTTGCCCAGTACCAGCCGCACGCTGTCGCCCAGAGATTTGACGTAACGCAGGACGTCAAGGGAGCCAGGGCCGCGCGCCACTAAATCGCCCGTCAGCCAGAGCGTGTCCTGCCCGGGGGTGAAGTCGACCTGTTTTAATAATGCGATCAGTTCATCGTAGCAACCGTGAACGTCGCCAATCAGATATGTAGACATTAGATTAATGAATAAGTGTAGGTACGGCGAGACGGAATACGGGAATAGCAATGCGGAAAGCATTACCGTCGGCATCGACCATTTCGTAATGGCCCTGCATGGTACCCAGTGGCGTTTCAATGACCGCACCGCTGGTGTACTGATACTCTTCGCCAGGGGCGATATGGGGTTGTTCACCGACCACACCTTCACCCTGGACTTCAATTTCGCGGCCATTGCCGTTGGTGATAAGCCAGTAGCGCCCGAGCAGTTGCACAGGCATCCGCCCCAGATTGCGAATGGTTACGGTATAAGCAAAGACAAAACGTTCTTCATCCGGTGTGGATTGGGACTCAATGTAGACGCTTTGAACCTGAACACAGACGCGGGGCGAATCAATCATGGCTTAGCTCTCCTTCGGCGGCGCATTGTCGCTGATGTAATTAGCCAGCTTGCAGTACTGCTCTACGGAAATATTTTCCGCACGCATTGCCGGGTCGATGCCCAACTCAGCTAACACGTCAACGGTAAACAGATTGCCAAGGCTGTTACGAATCGTTTTACGGCGCTGGTTAAAGGCTTCTGTCGTGATACGGCTCAGCACGCGCAGGTCTTTGACCGGATACGGCATCGTTTTATGTGGCACCAGGCGCACAACCGCAGAATCCACTTTTGGTGGTGGCGTGAACGCGGAAGGCGGCACTTCTAATACCGGGATCACGTTGCAGTAATATTGCGCCATCACGCTTAAACGACCATACGCTTTACTGTTCGGCCCTGCAACCAGACGGTTAACGACCTCTTTTTGCAACATGAAGTGCATGTCGGCAATGGCATCAGTATAGCTAAACAGATGGAACATCAGCGGGGTGGAGATGTTGTACGGCAGGTTACCGAACACGCGCAGCGGCTGTCCCATTTTTTCTGACAGTTCGCCAAAGTTCATGGTCATCGCATCCTGCTGATAAATCGTCAGCTTCGGCCCGAGGAAAGGGTGCGTTTGCAGACGCGCGGCCAGATCGCGGTCGAGTTCGATAACGGTCAGTTCGTCAAGGCGTTCGCCTACCGGCTCGGTCAGCGCGGCAAGACCCGGGCCGATTTCGACCATGGCCTGGCCTTTCTGCGGATTAATGGCAGAAACGATACTGTCGATCACAAACTGATCGTTGAGGAAGTTTTGCCCGAAGCGTTTACGGGCTAAGTGGCCCTGATGGACTCGATTAGTCATTGAGTATTAACAATCATTTTGATGGCGAGATTAAGCGCCGTGATAAAACTGCCGACATCCGCTTTTCCCTGGCCTGCCAGATCCAGCGCAGTACCGTGGTCAACGGACGTTCGAATAAAGGGTAAGCCGAGGGTGATATTCACCCCGCGACCAAATCCCTGGTATTTTAGCACGGGCAGACCCTGATCGTGGTACATCGCGAGTACGGCATCGGCTTTATCCAGGTATTTGGGCTGGAAAAGGGTGTCGGCAGGCAGTGGCCCGCTGAGGTTCATCCCCTTCGCCCGCATCTCCTCAAGCACCGGAATGATGGTGTCGATCTCTTCAGTGCCCATATGTCCGCCCTCACCCGCGTGCGGATTCAGGCCGCAAACCAGCACATGCGGCTGCGGAATACCGAATTTGGTTTGCAGATCGTGATGCAAAATGCCAATGATCTCACGCAGGAGTTCAGGCGTAATGGCATCCGGAATGGCTTTGATCGGCAGGTGCGTTGTTACCAGCGCAACGCGCATTGCTTCGGTTGCCAGCATCATCACCACTTTCGGGCTGTGCGAACGCTCTTCGAAAAATTCGGTATGCCCGGTAAACGGAATGCCCGCGTCGTTGATTACGCCTTTATGCACCGGACCGGTGATCAGGGCTGCAAATTCGCCCTGAAGGCAACCGTCACAGGCGCGCGCCAGCGTCTCGACAACGTAGTGGCCGTTTTCGATGTGTAACTCACCGGGGACAACAGGTGCACGGAGCGGAACAGAAAGGAGGGTGAGAGTACCAGCCTGCTGCGGTGCGGGCTGTTGGCCTTCAACGTAAGGGAGGAGCGTTAAAGGCAGACCGAGCAAGGCTGCCCGGTCTTGTAACAGTGTTGCATCTGCGCAAACAACCAACTCTACCGGCCAGCTGCGCTGGGCGAGCTGAACCACAAGGTCAGGCCCAATCCCGGCGGGTTCGCCGGGAGTGATCACAACACGATGCGGTTTCATTAGTTGCTCAACACTTTCACGTAAGCGCTGGCGCGTTGTTCCTGCATCCAGGTTGCGGCTTCTTCAGAGAACTTACGGTTAAACAGCATCCGATACGCACGATCTTTCTGCGCCGCGTCGGTTTTATCCACGTTGCGCGTGTCCATCAGCTGGATCAGATGCCAGCCGAAGGAGGAGTGCACTGGCGCGCTCATCTGACCCTTATTCAGCTTCATTAACGCATCGCGGAAAGCTGGATCGTAAATATCCGCTGCCGCCCAACCCAGGTCACCGCCCTGGTTTGCAGAGCCAGGATCCTGAGAGAACTCTTTTGCCGCTTTATCGAAGGTGGTTTTACCGCTCTTGATGTCTGCGGCGATTTGTTCCAGCTTCGCACGGGCCTGATCGTCAGTCATGATCGGAGACGGTTTGAGCAGGATATGGCGCGCATGCACTTCGGTAACCGAAATGTTCTGGCTCTGACCGCGCAGGTCGTTCACTTTCAGAATGTGGAAGCCCACACCGGAACGGATTGGACCGACGATGTCGCCTTTCTTCGCCGTGCTCAGCGCCTGGGCAAACAGGGATGGCAGCTCCTGAATACGGCCCCAGCCCATCTGGCCGCCTTTCAGCGCCTGCTGGTCAGCAGAGTAGGTGATCGCCAGTTTGCCGAAGTCATCGCCATTACGCGCCTGCTCAACGATAGCGCGCGCCTGACTTTCCGCCTCAGCCGCCTGATCGGAGGTTGGGTTTTCCGGCAGTGGGATCAGGATGTGGCTCAGGTTAAGTTCAGTGCTGGCATCATTCTGATTACCCACCTGTTTCGCCAGGGCATCCACTTCCTGAGGCAGGATGGTGACGCGGCGACGGACTTCATTGTTACGCACTTCTGAAATCAGCATCTCTTTACGGATCTGATTACGGTAGGTGGCATAGCTGATGCCGTCATAGGCCAGGCGGCTACGCATCTGGTCCGGGGTAATGTTGTTCTGCTTTGCAATGTTAGCGATCGCCTGATCGAGCTGCTCGTCAGAGATCTTCACACCCATTTTCTGGCCCATTTGCAGGACAATCTGATCCATGATCAGACGTTCCAGGATCTGGTGGCGCAGCGTAGCGTCATCCGGAAGTTGTTGACCTGCCTGGCCCGAGTTGAGCTTTACAGATTTCATCAAACCGTCAACGTCACTTTCAAGCACGACGCCGTTGTTAACCACAGCCGCGACTTTATCGACAACCTGTGGGGCCGCGAAGCTGGTATTCGCAACCATAGCGACACCGAGTAGCAGCGTTTTCCAGTTCTTCATACTTTTTCCATTTCAATTAACCGCAAAGCGGATTACGTTGTAAATCAAGCACATTACAATGAACTACGATACGGCAGAATGTTCGAGCGCAGCATCTGCTGCGTGCCCAGACCGTAGTTAGAGCTCAGGCCGCGCAACTCGATATTAAAGCCAATCACGTTATCGTATTTGCCCTGACTGTTTTGCGTATCCCAGCCGTTAAGTTTGCGTTCGTAACCGACACGTATTGCGTAACAGCAGGAGTTATATTGCAGACCCAGCATCTGGTCAGCAGGTTTTTGGGCATTCGTGTCATAGTAGTAGGCTCCGACGACTGACCAACGATCGGCGATAGGCCAGCTCGCGGCGGTACCCACCTGTGAAATACCGTCTTTGTATTGGTCTGTATTCGCATAGTTTGGCAGTGTCGCCTGGATATACTCCGGGCTGGCGTAACGGTACGTCAACTGCAACATGCGATCTTCATCACGACGATATTCGATGGCAGCGCTGCCCGTCGCGATATTGTCCAGTCGTGTATCGTACTGAACACCACCGCGCAGACCCCAACGATCCGTCATACGCCAGTAGGTGTCGCCCGCCCATACCAGTGAGCCCGTTTTGTTGTCTTTCTCCCAGTTAATGTCGTCATCACCGGTACGAGACTCGGTGAAATAGTAGATTTGACCAACAGAAACGTTAAAACGTTCAACGGCAGCATCATCATAAATGCGCGTTGTGACGCCGGTCGTTAACTGGTTAGCAGACGCAATACGGTCAAGGCCGCCGTAGGTACGGTCACGGAACAGGCCGCTGTAGTCTGATTGCAGGAAGGACGAGTCATAGTTTTGAATTTTGCTCTGATCGCGATAAGGCACATAAAGATACTGCATACGTGGCTCAAGCGTCTGGGTGTATCCATCCGCGAGAAGAGCCATATCACGTTCGAAAATCAGCTTCCCGTCCATTTTGAATTGCGGAAGCGTACGGTTTACCGACTCTTCAAGATCGGTGCCATAGCGTTTGTTATACCAGTCCAGATTTTTCTGCTGATAGTGGGTGGCCATCAGCTTGGCTTCGGTATTCAGGCTTGCCCAGTCGTTTGACCACGGCAGATTGATCGTCGGCTCGATATGCAGACGCGTTGATTCCGGCATATCCGAGTTGGTGTTGACGAAATGGACCGCCTGAGCGTAAACGTGCGTGTCGAAAGGACCCACATCGTTCTGGTACCAGTTCACGTCCAGCTGCGGCTCTGCACCATAGGTACTACGCGATTGCGTATCAAATACCTGGAACTGCTTGGTCGACACCGTCGCGTCAAAGTTCTCAATGGCGTAGCCCACGCTGAATTTCTGCGTGGCGTAACCGTCGGTACTGGACCCGTATTTAGAGTCGAAGTCGTTGAAGTAATACGGATCGCTGACTTTGGTGTAGTCGATGTTGAAGCGCCACACCTGATCCAATACCCCGGCGTGCTTCCAGTAGTACATCCAGCGGTGCTTATCACCTTCGCTCGGATGTTCGTCCTGGAACACCTTATCTGATGGCAGATAATCAAACTCCATCAGACCCGCGCCCGCTTTGGTCAGATAGCGGAATTCGTTCTCCCACATGATGTTACCGCGCTTATGGATGTAGTGCGGCGTGATCGTGGCGTCCATGTTGGGCGCAATGTTCCAGTAGTACGGCAGGTAGAACTCAAAGTAGTTCGACGTGCTGTACTTGGCGTTCGGGATCAGGAAGCCTGAACGACGTTTGTCACCCACAGGCAGTTGCAGGTAAGGACTATAGAAAATGGGCACCGGGCCGAGTTTAAAACGGGCGTTCCAGATCTCTGCAACCTGTTCTTCACGGTCGTGGATCACTTCGCTGCCCACAACGCTCCAGGTATTTGACCCTGGCAAACAGGACGTAAACGAGCCGTTTTCGAGAATGGTGTAGCGGTTCTCGCCGCGCTGCTTCATCAGGTCTGCGGTACCGCGCCCCTGACGACCGACCATCTGATAATCACCTTCCCAGACGTTGGTGTCTTTGGTATTCAGATTCGACCAGGCTTTCGGACCTTTCAGGATGACCTGATTGTCGTCATAGTGCACATTACCCAGCGCATCCACCGTACGGACAGGCGCCTGAGCACCTTCCGGCTGCTTCTGGTGCAATTGCACTTCGTCAGCCAGCAGACGGCTGTTACCCTGGTTAATATCGACATTGCCCGTAAAGGTTGCATTGTCAGGATAATTACCTTTTGCGCTGTCGGCATTAATGGTGACGGGTAAGTCATTCGTATCGCCTTTCACCAGTGGGCGATTGTAACTTGGGACGCCAAGCATACACTGCGAGGCGAGATCGGCTGCGAGCCCCTGTTGGCTATACAGGGCGGTGCCAATCATTGTGGCCAGAAGGGTGGGGATACGTTTTTTCATACGTTGTATTTTATTGTTCCGTCATCAGTGGCTACGGCTTACAAACGCTCAGAGACTATCTTACTCATCAGCGCAGTACCAGCGTTAATCCTGCCCGTTTGCGCGCCAGAGTGTTAGGCTCGCTATCGAATGACGAGTATGATAATGCAAATTATAGGCGATGTCCCTCAATTGACCGTGGCGCGACCACTGTAATGATGGCGTTGCGTCGGCCAGGAACATGACCATTCGGGGAGTATATGCAGTATTGGGGTAAAATAATCGGCGTTGCGTTCGCAATTATTATGGGTGCCGGATTCTGGGGTGTTGTTCTTGGCCTCATTATCGGCCATATGTTTGATAAAGCACGCAGCCGCAAAATGGCCTGGTTTGCCAACCAGCGCGAGCGCCAGTCACTCTTTTTCTCCACCACCTTCGAGGTGATGGGGCACTTAACCAAATCAAAAGGGCGCGTAACGGAAGCCGATATTCAGGTTGCCAGCGTCTTTATGGATCGCATGAATCTGCACGGCGAATCCCGCGTCGCGGCGCAGAATGCATTCCGGATTGGTAAAGCGGATAACTACCCGCTGCGTGAAAAAATGCGGCAGTTCCGTAGCATCTGCTTCGGGCGCTTTGATTTAATTCGGATGTTTCTGGAAATTCAAATCCAGGCCGCCTTCGCGGATGGCTCTCTGCATCCGAATGAACGGGACGTCCTGTATGTGATTGCTGAAGAGCTGGGCATTTCCCGCATGCAGTTCGATCAGTTCCTGCGCATGATGCAGGGTGGCGCGCACTTTGGCGGCGGTTATCAACAGCAATCGTCCGGTGGCGGCTGGCAGCAGGCGCAGCGTGGCCCTACGCTTGAAGATGCCTGTAATGTCCTCGGCGTGAAGCCCTCTGACGATGTCACGACCATCAAACGCGCCTATCGTAAGCTGATGAGCGAGCACCATCCGGATAAGCTGGTGGCGAAAGGCCTGCCGCCTGAGATGATGGAGATGGCGAAACAGAAAGCGCAGGAAATCCAGAAAGCCTACGAGCTGATTAAAGAGCAGAAAGGTTTTAAATAAAAAAATGGCCCGACAGTGTCGGGCCATTTTTTCAGAAGTCCACCGGGGCTTTGAACGTCATGGCGTTGCCGAAAGCAGGGTGGGTGATGGTGAGCGTCTGCGCATGCAGTTGCAGGCGCGGCGCTAACGCCAGCGCTTCCGGCGGCGCATAGAATCTGTCACCCAGAATCGGGTGACCCATCGCAAGCATATGCACACGCAGCTGATGGGAGCGCCCGGTAATCGGCTTCAGCAGGACGCGCGCGGTATTATCCGGCGCGTACTCCAGCACTTCATACTCGGTCTGCGCAGCCTTGCCGGTTTCATAACACACCTTCTGCTTTGGCCGGTTCGGCCAGTCGCAAATCAGCGGTAAATCCACCAACCCTTCCGCCTGCGCCGGATGGCCCCACACGCGGGCGACATACTGCTTCTTCGGCTCGCGCTCGCGGAACTGACGCTTCAGCTCACGTTCTGCCGCCTTATTAAGAGCCACCACAATCACGCCGCTGGTCGCCATATCCAGACGATGGACAGACTCGGCCTGGGGATAATCGCGCTGGATACGCGTCATCACGCTGTCTTTATGCTCTTCCAGACGCCCCGGCACGGACAACAGGCCGCTCGGCTTGTTAACCACCATAATGTGCTCGTCCTGATACAGAATGACCAGCCACGGATCCATCGGGGGATTGTAGGGCTCCATTACCATTTTGCGCTCCGCTTACTGATGCGTCACAACGATAAGACGCAGGGCGTCGAGACGCCATCCCGCCTGATTCAGGCTTTCCAGCACCTGCTGGCGGTTGCTCTCAATTGCGGCCAGCTCATCGTCACGAATGTTCGGGTTCACCGCTTTCAACGCTTCCAGACGCGACAGCTCGGCAGAAAGCTTCTCATCGGCTTCGCTGCGCGCCGCATCAATCAGCACTCTGGCCGCTTTTTCGGCCTGGGTTTCACCCAGTTGCAGAATGGCATGCACGTCCTGTTGCACCGCATTCACCAGCTTGCTGCCGGTATGGCGGTTCACCGCGCTCAACTGACGGTTGAAGCTTTCAAACTCCACCTGGCCGGCCAGATTCGTACCGTTTTTATCCAGCAGCAGACGCACCGGCGTTGGCGGGAGGAAGCGGTTAAGCTGAAGCTGTTTCGGCGCCTGCGCTTCCACAACGTAGATCAGCTCCACCAGCAGCGTGCCCACAGGCAAGGCTTTGTTCTTCAACAGGGAAATGGTGCTGCTGCCGGTATCGCCGGAGAGGATCAGATCCAGACCGTTGCGGATCAGCGGGTGCTCCCAGGTAATGAACTGTGCGTCTTCGCGGGACAGCGCCACATCACGCTCAAAGGTGATAGTGCAGCCGTCTTCCGGCAGGCCCGGGAAATCCGGCACCAGCATATGATCGGACGGGGTCAGCACGATCATGTTCTCGCCGCGATCGTCCTGGTTTATACCGACGATGTCGAACAGATTCATGGAGAAGCTGATCAGGCTGGTGTCGTCGTCCTGCTCTTCAATGCTTTCGGCCAGCTGCTGCGCTTTTTCACCGCCGTTGGAGTGGATCTCCAGCAGGCGATCGCGACCCTGCTCCAGCTGCGCTTTCAGTGCATCGTGCTTCTCACGGCAGGATTTAATCAGCTCATCAAAGCCCTCACTATTTTCAGGCGCGGCCAGGTAACCGATCAGATCGCCATGGACCTGATCGTAAATGGTGCGGCCGGTCGGGCAGGTGTGTTCAAACGCGTCCAGCCCTTCGTGGTACCAGCGCACCAGCACGGACTGGGCGGTTTTCTCCAGATACGGCACGTGGATCTGAATATCGTGCGCCTGCCCGATACGATCCAGACGGCCGATACGCTGCTCCAGCAGATCCGGGTTAAACGGCAGATCGAACATCACCAGATTGCTGGCGAACTGGAAGTTACGGCCTTCAGAACCGATTTCAGAGCACAGCAGAACCTGCGCGCCGCTGTCCTCTTCACCAAACCAGGCTGCTGCACGATCGCGCTCAACTATGGACATGCCTTCGTGGAACACGGCGGCGCGAATGCCTTCGCGCTCACGCAGAACCTGCTCCAGCTGCAATGCGGTAGCGGCTTTGGCGCAGATCACCAGCACTTTCTGGGAACGGTGAGCGGTGAGGTAGCCCATCAACCACTCCACGCGCGGATCGAAGTTCCACCAGGTGCCGGTGTCGCCTTCGAATTCCTGATAAATCTGCTCCGGGTAGAGCATGTCGCGCGCGCGATCTTCCGCAGATTTACGGGTACCCATAATGCCGGAGACTTTAATCGCCGTCTGGTACTGGGTCGGCAGCGGCAGTTTGATGGTGTGCAGCTCGCGTTTCGGGAAGCCTTTCACGCCGTTACGGGTGTTACGGAACAGCACGCGGCTGGTACCGTGGCGGTCCATCAGCATGTCGATCAGCTCTTTACGCGCGGATCCCGCATTATCGCTGTCGCTGTTCGCGGCCTGAAGCAGCGGCTCAATATCCTGCTCGCCAATCAGATCGCTGAGAGTGTTAAGCTCATCATTAGAGAGACGATTACCGGCCAGCAGCAGCGCGACGGCGTCCGCCACCGGACGGTAGTTTTTCTGCTCTTCAACAAACTGCTCAAAATCGTGGAAACGGTTGGGATCGAGCAGACGCAGACGGGCGAAGTGGCTCTCAAGACCCAGCTGCTCCGGCGTGGCGGTCAGGAGCAGAACGCCCGGTACGCGCTCGGCAAGCTGCTCAATCGCCATGTATTCACGGCTTGGCGCGTCTTCGCTCCAGACGAGGTGATGCGCTTCGTCGACGACCATCAGATCCCATTCAGCGTCGCACAGATGCTCCAGGCGCTGCTTGCTGCGGCGCACGAAGTCCAGGGAACAAATGACCAGCTGTTCGGTTTCAAACGGGTTGTCCGCGTCGTGCTGGGCTTCGGCATAGCGCTCATCGTCGAACAGGGAGAAGCGCAAGTTAAAGCGGCGCAGCATTTCAACCAGCCACTGATGTTGCAGCGTTTCTGGAACCACAATCAGCACGCGCTCGGCAGCGCCAGAGAGCAGCTGCTGGTGCAGGATCATGCCTGCTTCGATGGTTTTACCCAGGCCCACTTCGTCAGCCAGCAGCACGCGAGGCGCATGGCGACGGCCCACGTCATGGGCGATATTCAGCTGATGGGGAATAAGGCTGGTACGCTGACCGCGCAGGCCGCTCCACGGCATGCGGTACTGCTCACTCTGGAACTTACGCGCGCGGTAGCGCAGGGAGAAGCGATCCATTCGGTCGATTTGCCCGGCAAACAGACGGTCCTGTGGCTTGCTGAACACCAGTTTGCTGTCGAGCAGCACTTCACGCAGGATGACATTTGTCTCGTCGGTATCAAGACGCGTTCCGATGTAGGCGAGCAGTCCATTCTCTTCTTTTACGTCTTCAACCTTCAGTTGCCAGCCGTCATGGCTGGTCACGGTATCACCCGGATTGAACATTACGCGGGTAACAGGGGAGTCATTGCGAGCGTACAGGCGGTTTTCACCGGTAGCAGGGAAAAGGAGGGTAACCATGCGCGCATCGACGGCAACGACGGTTCCTAATCCAAGTTCGCTTTCTGTATCGCTGATCCAGCGTTGACCAAGTGTAAAAGGCATAGTTGTTCGGCTCTAATCTTTAATTGCAGGCAATAGTTCGACCCCGTCAAAAAAGACGGTCATCGAAAAATGGGTCCGGGAATGGAAAGGGCGCTATGGTACTGGATGGCAACGGTTTCGTCACGCGTCAAAATAGCCCAAGTTGTCCTGTCACTAGTGTAGCAAAGTCGTCGTTGATGAACGGTAAAATTCCCTCCGCAACAGGCTGAAGCTGGCGGGTCAGGTAGTGATCGTAATCGAGCGGAGACTGCTGGTAATCAACGGGTTCTGGTCCGTTCGTTGTCCAGACGTATTTGATCGTTCCCCGGTTCTGATACTGCGGCGCGCGGCCCCGGCGAACGTTCTCTTCATCCGCCAGTCGCGCCGCGCGGACGTGCGGAGGAACATTACGCTGGTAGTCCGCCAGCGGGCGGCGCAGGCGCTTGCGATACACCAGCTGCGCGTCAAGTTCGCCTGCCATCAGGCTGGCTATCGTCTCGCGCACGTAGTCCTGATACGGCTCATTGCGGAACACCCGCAGATAAAGGGTTTGCTGAAACTGCTGTGCCAGCGGCGTCCAGTCGGTGCGCACTGTCTCCAGCCCTTTAAACACCATCCGCTGCTTGTCGCCTTCCTGAATCAGTCCGGCGTAGCGCTTCTTGCTGCCCTGGTCGGTTCCGCGAATGGTCGGCATTAAGAAGCGGGCAAAATGGGTTTCAAACTCCAGCTCTAACGCGCTGGTTAACCGCTCTTTTTGCAAATTTTCGCGCCACCAGGCGTTCACGAAGGCGACCAGTTCTTTGCCGATTTGCGCGGCGTCGTCTTCTGAATGGGCCGATTTCAGCCAGACAAAGGTGGAATCGGTGTCGCCATAAATAACGTCATAACCCCGGGATTCAATCAACGCTTTGGTCTGGCGCATAATGTCGTGCCCGCGCATGGTGATGGACGACGCCAGACGCGGATCAAAGAAGCGGCAGGCGCTGGTGCCCAGCACCCCGTAAAAGGCATTCATAATAATTTTCAGCGCCTGTGAGAGCGGCTTGTTGCCGTGGCGTTTTGCCTCGTCGCGGCCGTGCCAGATGTTTCCCACGATCTCAGGCAGGCAGTGTTTTTCGCGCGAGAAGCGTGCCCCGAGAAAACCTTCAGTACTGTGCGCATCGTCTGGCTGCGCCATCCCCTCGACCAGCCCTACCGGATCAATCAGAAATGTGCGGATAATCGACGGGTACAGACTTTTATAATCCAGCACCAGCACCGAATCATACAGCCCGGGCCGTGAATCCATCACGTAACCGCCGGGACTGGCCTGCGGCGGCACGTCACCGAGGTTAGGGGCCACATAGCCAGCCCGGTGCATCCGCGGGAAATAGAGGTGGCTGAAGGCCGCTACCGAGCCGCCGTGCCTGTCGACCGCGAGACCGTTTACCGTTGCGCGTTCCAGCAGGAAGGGCATGATCTCGGTTTTATGGAAAATCTGCGTTACCAGCTCACAGTCTTTCAGGTTATAGGTAGCGAGCGCTGGCTTATCCTCATTAAAGCGCCGGTCGATCTCGTCCATTCGGTCCCAGGGATTGTCGATGGATTTACCTTCGCCGAGCAGCGCCTGGGCGACCGCTTCCAGCGAGAAGGAAGAGAAGTTCCAGAAGGCGGATTTCAGCGCCTCGATGCCGTCGATAATCAGGCGACCGTTAGCCTGTGCGAAGAATACGCCGTTCTTAAAACCGTGCTCACGCCACTCCAGCTCCGTGTTTCCGCGCCCTAACGTCAGGGGAATGCGGTACCGCTCGGCATGTTTTTGCAACACGCGCAGGTCAAACTGCACCACGTTCCAGCCGATCAATACATCCGGGTCGTGCTCGGCAAACCACTGGTTAAGCTTCTCCAGCAGCTGTGGTCGGCTGGTAACGTATTCCAGATGAAAATCCAGCGCGGACGCATCGCCGTTCGGGGGCCCGAGCATATAGACAACCCGCTGCCCACAGCCCTCCAGGCCGATGCAGTACAGTTCACCGTGGCGGGTGGTTTCGATATCCAGCGAGACCCACTTCAGCGGTGGGCGATAGTGCGGATTAGGCTTCAGGCGCGCGTTAACGATCCTGCCGTTTTGCGCGGTGCCATCTACCCAGACGGGGGCGGTGATAAACCGCTCCATCAGAAAACGTTCCGGCGGGCGAATGTCCGCTTCATAGAGCGTCACGCCCGCTTCGCGGAGCAATTTTTCATAGCGCATCAGCTGGCGATGGGCGCGGCAGTAGAGGCCATAAACCGGCTGGCGGTGGAAATCTTTTAGCTCAAGAGGCGTGAGGCGCCAGCCGTTTTCACCGCGCAGGAGCTGCTTTACTTTCTCGACGTGGTGTTCAGGGATAAACGCCACGGACTCCTGAGGCGGCAGGGTAACGTGCAGCGGGCCGTTATCCGTCGCCAGCCAGAACGCAACCTCGGTGCCCTGAGGGGTATCCCGCCAGTGTCGGGTCAGTAAAAAGCCTTCTTGCGCCTGTGCCACGCCGCTATCCCACAAAACAAACCAGGCCTGATTATAGCCTGGTTGAGGGGTGTTTGCTGGGGTTTTATACAGTGCCTGTTTTGCCGGATGGCGCTACGCTTATCCGGCCAACAGGATCCGTAGGCCCGATAAGCGCAGCGCCACCGGACAATGTTTTACTGCCCGTAGTACGCCTTCGCGCCGTGCTTGCGCAGATAATGCTTATCGAGCAGGGTTTGCTGCATATCCGGCAACTGCGGTGCCAGCTGGCGGCAGAAGATCCCCATGTAGGCGACTTCCTCCAGCACGATCGCGTTGTGCACCGCGTCCTCCGCGTTTTTACCCCAGGCAAACGGACCGTGGGAGTGCACCAGCACGCCGGGCATTTGCGCCGCGTCGATACCCTGTTTTTCGAAGGTTTCGACGATCACGTTCCCGGTTTCCCATTCGTACTCACCGCCGATCTCCGCATCGGTCATCAGACGCGTGCAGGGAATGGTGCCGTAAAAGTAGTCCGCGTGGGTGGTGCCGGTGGCCGGAATTGGCTGGCCCGCCTGCGCCCAGATGGTCGCGTGACGTGAATGGGTATGCACAATCCCGCCGATGGTTGGGAATGAGCGGTAGAGCAGGCGGTGGGTTGGCGTATCGGAGGAGGGCTTTTTATTGCCTTCAACCACTTCACCCGTTTCGAGGCTGACCACCACCATATCTTCCGCGGTCATCACCGTGTAATCCACGCCCGAAGGCTTGATCACGAACACGCCTTTTTCCCGGTCAACGGCGCTGACGTTGCCCCAAGTCAGGGTCACCAGGTTATGTTTTGGCAGCGCCAGGTTGGCTTCGAGTACCTGACGTTTGAGATCTTCTAACATTGTCGTCTCCTGCCGGATGGCGCTGCGCTTATCCGGCCTACAGAACCGTAGGCCCGGTAAACGAAGTGCCACCGGGCATTCAGGGCTTAGCGTTTTGAACCGTAATAGACTTCGTTCCAGCGCAGCGCGTCTTTAAAGGCTGGCAGACGGGTGTCGTTATCAATCACGGTCAGTTCGATGTCGTGCAGCTCGGCAAACTGACGCATATCGTTCAGGTCAAGCGCGTGGCTGAAGACGGTGTGGTGCGCGCCGCCGGCCAGGATCCAGGCTTCCGACGCGGTTGGCAGGTCAGGTTGCGCTTTCCACAGGGCGTTCGCGACCGGCAGTTTCGGCAGAGAATGCGGAGTTTCCACAGCATCGACGCAGTTCACCAGCAGGCGGAAACGGTCGCCGAGGTCGATCAGGCTGGCGTTAATGGCCGGGCCGGTACGGGTGTTGAAGATCAGACGGGCCGGATCCGCTTTGCCGCCAATGCCGAGGTACTGCACATCGAGGATCGGTTTCTCTTCGACGGCGATAGAGGGACACACTTCCAGCATGTGCGAGCCGAGCACCAGATCGTTGCCGTTCTCGAAGTGGTAGGTGTAGTCCTCCATAAAGGAGGTGCCGCCCTGCAGACCGGTCGACATCACCTTCATGATGCGAAGCAGAGCGGCAGTTTTCCAGTCGCCTTCGCCCGCAAAACCGTAGCCCTGCTGCATCAGACGTTGTACCGCCAGACCCGGGAGCTGTTTCAGGCCGTGGAGATCTTCAAAGGTGGTGGTGAAGGCATGGAAGCCGCCCTGTTCCAGGAAGCGCTTCATGCCCAGTTCAATGCGTGCGGCATCCAGCACGTTCTGGCGCTTGTCGCCGTTGACCTGTGCCGCAGGCGTCAGGCGGTAGCTGCTTTCGTACTCGTCCACCAGCGCGTTAACGTCGCCATCGCTGATGTCATTCACCACCTGCACCAGGTCGCCCACTGCCCAGGTATTCACGGAGAAGCCGAACTTGATCTGCGCGGCCACTTTGTCGCCGTCGGTTACGGCAACTTCACGCATATTGTCGCCGAAACGCACCACTTTAAGGTGACGGGTATCCTGCTTAGAGACCGCCTGACGCATCCATGAGCCAATGCGTTTTTGTGCCTGGCCGTCCTGCCAGTGGCCGGTCACCACGGCATGCTGTTGACGCATACGCGCGCCGATGAAGCCGAACTCGCGACCGCCGTGCGCGGTCTGATTCAGGTTCATGAAGTCCATGTCGATGCTGTCCCACGGCAGGGAGGCGTTGAACTGAGTGTGGAATTGCAGCAGCGGTTTGTTGAGGATAGCCAGGCCGTTGATCCACATTTTGGCTGGCGAGAAGGTGTGCAGCCACACCACCAGGCCAGCGCATTTGTCATCGTAATTGGCATCGCGGCAGATGTTAGTGATTTCGTCCGGCGTAGTACCCAGCGGCTTCAGCACCAGTTTGCACGGCAGTTTGGCTTCCGCGTTCAGCGCATTCACAACGTGCTCCGCGTGTTTCGTCACCTGCTGCAACGCTTCCGGTCCGTATAAATGCTGGCTGCCAATCACAAACCACACTTCATAATTATTAAAAATGGTCATTATCGTGTCCTTAATGTGTCAGGGTTGCCGTAGTGTCCGCGGTGCTTTTGGCCGGGGCGGCGACAGGGAGATAGTGAAGTTCGGCGCTTTTTGCCCATTGCTGGTAGCGCTGATAAAGCTGTTCAAAGCGTTGTGCCTGCTGAGCCTGCGGCTGAAGCGTACTTTCGACGGCGCTCGCCATATGCTGTTGCGCGGTCGGGATATCCGCATGGACGCCTGCGGCCACGGCCGCGAAAATCGCTGCGCCCAGCGCACAGCACTGATCGGAGGCCACAATTTGCAGCGGACGGTTGAGCACGTCGCAGCAGGCCTGCATGATCACCGGGTTTTTACGGGCGATACCGCCCAAAGCCATCACGTTGTTCACGTCAATGCCCTGCCCGGTGAAGCACTCAATAATGGCGCGCGCGCCGAACGCGGTGGCGGCGATCAGGCCGCCAAACAGCGCGGGCGCGTCGGTCGCCAGGTTGAGATCGGTAATCACCCCTTTCAGACGCTGGTTGGCAAACGGCGTACGACGGCCGTTGAACCAGTCCAGCACCACCGGCAGGTGATCGAGAGACGGATTTTTTGCCCAGGCGTCGGTGAGCTGCGGCAGGAGCTGTTTTTTGCTCGTGGTAATCTGGTTTTTCAGTTCAGGATGCGCGGCCGCCAGCTGATCCAGCGGCCAGCCGAGCACCCGGCCAAACCAGGCGTAGATATCGCCAAACGCGGACTGACCCGCTTCGAGGCCGATAAAATCAGGCACCACGCTGCCGTCAACCTGACCGCAGATACCCTTCACCGCGCGGTCGCCAACGGTCGTTTTATCCGCCGTCAGAATGTCGCAGGTGGAGGTGCCAATCACTTTCACCAGCGTGTTAGGCTGCGCACCCGCGCCCACGGCGCCCATATGGCAGTCGAACGCGCCGCCGGAAATGGTCACGTTTTGCGGCAGACCGAGGCGTTTCGCCCACTCCTCGCAGAGCATGCCGACCGGAATATCGGCGGTGAAGGTGTCGGTAAACAGCGGGTATGTCAGGTTTTTGTTGATGATCGGGTCGAGTTCATCGAAGAACGCTGCCGGAGGCAGACCACCCCAGCTTTCATGCCACAGCGATTTATGCCCGGCGCTGCAACGGCCACGGCGAATAGCCTGCGGGCGAGTGGTGCCGGAAAGCAGGGCGGGAACCCAGTCGCACAGCTCAATCCATGACGCCGCTGCCTGTGCGACCGACGCGTCCGCGCGGGTAACGTGCAGGATTTTTGCCCAGAACCATTCGCTGGAGTAGATCCCGCCGATGTAGCGCGAGTAGTCGGTTTTGCCCGGCTGGTGGCATAAGCGGGTGATGGCTTCCGCCTCTTCCACGGCGGTATGGTCTTTCCACAGCACAAACATGGCGTTCGGGTTATCGGCAAACTCCGGGCGAAGCGCCAGTACGCGGCCTTCTGCATCAACCGGGGCCGGCGTTGAACCGGTACTGTCGACGCCAATCCCCACGACGTCGGCCCGCTGGGCATCCGTCAGCTCCGCCAGCACGGTTTTGATCGCCGCTTCCATTGATTCAATGTAATCGCGCGGGTGGTGACGGAACTGGTTGTTCGGCGCATCGCAGTAGCGCCCCTCTTGCCAGCGCGGATACCACTCAACGCTGGTTGCTATTTCCTGGCCAGTCGTACAGTCCACTGCCAGCGCGCGAACTGAGTCGCTGCCAAAATCGAGGCCAATTGCAATTGCCATGGTGTTGCTCCATCCAAAACAGGTATGGAAGAACATTAGAGACTGGGGACAAAGATCGTCAGGCAGGATCCGCTAATCTTATGGACTAAATTGCTGTTACGATTGAAAGTGTGACGCCGTGCAAATATTCAATGTGGACATTTCTGCCGTACTTATAGACACTTTTGTTACTGCTTATCCGCCCGTGCTGGCGGAGAAATCAGGGGAAAAGGCTGAAACATGGCGGACGTAAAAGAGGCGTGATGCTTTTTGGATCTTTTCGCGGGCCATTTTTATACTGCTTTTATCGATATGGACAATTGGTTTCCTTCAGGACCCTTGGGAGAACTGAATCTATGGCCGAACCGCAAAACGATCCCCTGCTGCCGGGATACTCATTTAACGCCCATCTGGTGGCGGGGCTGACGCCCATTGAGGCCGAGGGGTATCTCGATTTCTACGTCGATCGACCGCTCGGAATGAAAGGGTATATTCTGAACCTGACCGTTCGCGGGGAAGGGGTGATTAAAAACGGCGATCGGCAGTTTATCTGCCGTCCTGGTGATATGCTGCTGTTCCCGCCGGGGGAGATCCACCACTACGGACGCCACCCGGATGCCAAAGAGTGGTATCACCAGTGGGTCTATTTCCGTCCGCGCGCCTACTGGCAGGAGTGGCTCTCGTGGCCGGCCATTTTCGCGCAAACCGGTTTTTATCGCCCGGATGAGGCGCATCTGGCGCAGTTCCGTGAGCTGTTCGCACAAATTATTGAGGCAGGGCAGGCGGGAGGGCGCTACGCTGAACTGCTGGCCATCAACCTGCTTGAACAGGTGCTGCTGCGCCGCATGGAGGCCATCAACGAGTCGCTTAATCCGCCGCTGGACAACCGCGTCCGCGACGCCTGCCAGTACATCAGCGACCACCTTGCCGACAGCCAGTTTGATATTGCCAGCGTCGCCCAGCATGTGTGCCTGTCGCCGTCACGGCTGTCGCATCTGTTCCGCCAGCAGCTTGGCGTGAGCGTGCTCAGCTGGCGCGAGGATCAGCGCATCAGCCAGGCGAAACTGCTGCTCAGCACCACCCGAATGCCTATCGCCACCGTCGGGCGTAACGTCGGCTTTGAAGATCAGCTCTATTTCTCTCGCGTGTTTAAGAAGTGCACCGGTGCCAGCCCGAGCGAATTCCGTGCGGGATGTGAATAATCGGTAAACATTCAGGTGAACTTCAGGCGCATCTTGTAAACTATTCAGACAATTGATGCCTTGACGCGGTGCAGGGCGCTAAGCAGAATCGCTGATTCGTTTTCTGACCGGAATAGTTATGCAGGCATTGCTGGAACATTTTATTACCCAGTCCGTTATGTATTCGCTCATCGCCGTGGCGCTGGTGGCGTTTCTGGAGTCGCTGGCGCTGGTCGGGCTGATCCTGCCCGGCACCGTGATGATGGCGGGGCTTGGGGCGCTTATCGGCAGCGGCGAGGTCAATTTCTGGCAGGCGTGGATGGCCGGTATTATCGGCTGTTTGCTGGGGGACTGGATCTCCTTCTGGCTGGGCTGGCGCTTTAAGAAGCCGCTACACCGCTGGTCGTTCATGAAAAAAAACAAAGCGCTGCTGGATAAAACCGAGCATGCGCTGCACCAGCACAGCATGTTCACCATCCTCGTGGGGCGCTTCGTTGGGCCAACGCGTCCACTGGTGCCGATGGTGGCCGGGATGCTGGATCTGCCCGTCGCGAAGTTTGTGGTGCCGAATATCATCGGCTGCGTCTTCTGGCCGCCGTTCTACTTCCTGCCGGGTATCCTGGCGGGCGCGGCGATTGATATTCCTGACGGTATGCAAAGCGGTGAGTTTAAATGGCTTCTGCTGGGTACGGCGGTGCTGCTGTGGCTGGCGGTTTGGCTCTGCTGGCGCCTGTGGCGCAGCGCGAAAGCGAGCGTCGATCGCCTGACCCGCTATCTCCCGCGCACGCGCCTGCTCTGGCTGGCCCCACTTACGCTCGGCGTGGCGGTGGTAGCGCTGGTGGCGCTAATCCGCCACCCGCTGATGCCGGTGTACGGCGAGATCCTGTTGAAGGTGGTGAGCCGTTAAGGTGTTTTCCCTCTCCCCGTGGGAGAGGGCCAGGGTGAGGGCATCAGACCGCACGAATACCCAACAATGAAGATGCCCCTGCGTTACCACTCAGAAGTTCTTCTGTTTCTCCATCCCACAAAATACGTCCCTCTGCGATCACCACCGATCGCGGCGCGATGCGTGCGGCATCTTCAATGCTGTGCGAAACCATCAGCATCGTCAGTTGTTCGCGCTCGCACACCTCCTCAACCAGCGAGAGCATCTCCTGACGCAGAGCCGGGTCGAGCGCCGAAAAGGGTTCGTCGAGCAGCAGCAGCGGCTGCTCGCGCACCAGACAGCGTGCCAGCGCCACGCGCTGGCGCTGGCCGCCGGAAAGCTCCCCCGGAAGTCTGTTGATAAACGCAGACAGGCCCATTTGTTCGGCGATCGCCTCCAGCGTCTGCCGCTGCGCAGCACTGAGCTTTAACCCCGGATCCATACCCAGCGCGATGTTCTGCCAGACCGTAAGATGATTGAACAGATTGTTTTCCTGAAACAGCATCGACACCGGGCGCTTAGCCGGCGGAGCGTAGGTATACTCGCCGTTATCAATGACGATCGACCCGCTGGCTGGCTGCAAAAAACCGGCAATCAGATTGAGCAGGGTACTTTTTCCGGCCCCGCTGGGGCCAAGCACTGCGATTCGCTCTCCCTGACGCACGGAGAGGGTAAAACGCATTGGCAGGTGCTCATAAAGCCAGGTTACATCAGTCAGTTTTAACATCACGCCCCGGAAGTTTTTCGATAACGGTAAATAACGCAAAGCACAGCAGCAACAGGAGCAGCGCCGTGACGGCGCCGTCCTGGCTACGGTAAGAGCCAATTTGCTGATAAAGCCAGAACGGCAGCGTGCGGAAATCCTCGTTGCCGAAGAGCGCCACTACGCCAAAATCGCCAATCGACAGCACGCAGGCAAACGCCAGCGCCTGGGCGAGCGGACGTTTCAGTGCGCGCAATTCTACCACCTTCAGACGCTGCCAGCCCTGCATGCCCAGCGACTGACACAGCAAGCTGTAGCGGCTGTTGACGTCGCGCATCGGGTTTTCCAGTACCTTGAGCGCGTAAGGGATGGCCATCAGTGCGTTGGTAAAAATGACGATGCCGTCGGCGCTTTCCGGCAGGCCGATGGTGCTGTTGAACAGTAAAAAGAATCCGGTCGCCAGCACAATGCCCGGCATCGCCAGGATCAGCATACCCGTCAGTTCCAGCGCGTGTCCGGCTTTACGGGCATGACGCGCGTACAGCTCGCGGCTGCTCCAGAGCAGCATCATGGTCAGGATCACGCACAGTAGCCCGGCTGCCAGCGCAATGCGCAAGGAGGTCCACGTTGCTTGCCACAGGACAGGTTGTTGCAGTACCGACAACACATTCCTGTTGAGGCCATCGGCGATCACGGCCAGCAGCGGCGGCAGCAGAAGCAGGAGCGCCAGCGCGATCAGCATCACGTCCGAGATGCGGCTGTGCAGGCTGTCCTGCGGATCGCGCCAGCCGGTAATGTTATTGCTTCCTGCGGGGATCGCTTTGCTCAGCCGCTGGCTGAGTAACACCAGCACCAGGCAACACAGCATCTGCACGATCGCCAGCAGCGCGGCGCGCCCCGGATCGTAGTCGTAGCTTAACGCCTGATAGATCGCCAGCTCGATGGTGGTGGCCTGCGGCCCGCCGCCGAGCGAAAGGACGGTGGCAAAGCTGGCGAAGCAGAGCATAAAGATCAGCGCGGCAACCGGGGCGATCTGACGTCGCAGCCACGGCCATTCGACAAAACGGAAGAACGACCAGCCGCGCATACCAAGCTGGGCGGCAATTTGGCGCTGCTCGCCGGGAATGTTCTCCAGCGCCTGTAAAAAGAGGCGCGTCGCCATCGGCATATTGAAAAAAATATGCGCCAGCAGAATGCCTTTCAGGCCGTATGGCGAGAAGGTCCATTCCAGACCAAGCAGGTTGAAAAGGAATGCCAGCCATCCCTGCCGACCATAGACGCTCAGAATGCCGAACACCGCCACCAGCACGGGCAGGATCAGCGTCATCGCGCACAGCCGCAGCAGGGCAAGCCTGCCGGGGAAACGTCTGCGATAGAGGGCGCGCGCGAGGAAAATGGCCGGGAGCGTCGACAGCAGCGCGGAGAGAAACGCCTGCCAGAACGAGAAACGGATGACGTGCCAGAGATAGCTGTCGTGCCAGAGGGCAAGCAGATCGCTCTCTGGCGCGTTAAACCACAGCGCAAGGAATGCACCCAGGCTGACGACCACCATCAGTATAGCGGCGAGCAGCCCGGGAACTAACCAGCCGGGGATCAGCGGCTGACGGCGCGTTGCCATTCACTTATCCATGCGGCGCGCTGGGTGGCAACCTGCTGCGGCGTAAATTCCAGGGAGGTTTGCGGTTTGTTCAGCTGCTCAAAACCTGCCGGCAGCGCAACATCAGTGACCGGGTACATCCAGTTTCCTGTCGGAATAGCATTCTGGAATGCCGGTGAAACCATAAACTTCAGGAATTTCTCGGCGAGCTCCGGCTGTTTGCTCGCGGCGGTGCGGGCGGCCACTTCCACCTGCAAATAATGTCCTTCAGTAAAGTTCGCGGCGGCGTAGTTGTCTTTCTTCTCGGCGATAATGTGGTAGGCCGGAGAAGTCGTGTAGCTCAGCACAAGGTCGCTTTCGCCTTTCAGGAACAGGCCGTAGGCTTCGCTCCAGCCTTTGGTGACGGTAACGGTTTTCGCAGCCAGTTTCTGCCACGCCTCAGGCGTTTTGTTGCCATAGACTTTCTGCATCCACAACAGCAGCCCCAGACCCGGCGTGCTGGTGCGCGGATCTTCATAAATCACGCGCCACTTCTGATCGCTTTCGACCAGCTCTTTCAGGCTTTTGGGCGGATTCTTCAGCTTGTTTTTATCGTAGACAAACGCAAAGTAACCGTAATCAAAGGGTACGAAGGTGTCGTTTTTCCAGCCGCCCGGCACGTTGACGGCATCTGCCGCCACGCCGCTCTTGGCGAACAGTCTGGTTTGAGTGGCGGCTTGCAGCAGGTTGTTATCCAGCCCGAGCACCACGTCGGCTTTGCTGTTTTTGCCTTCCATACGCAGCCGGTTAAGCAGAGAGACACCATCTTCCAGCGCCACGAATTTCAGCTCGCAGTTGCAGTCGGCTTCAAAGGCTTTTTTCACCGCCGGGCCGGGGCCCCAGTCGGCGGAGAAGGAGTCGTAGGTGTAGACCGTCAGGACAGGCTTAGCAAAAACAGGCAGCGCAAACAGCGCCAGCAGAGGAAGAACGTTTTTTAACACTTTGCACCTCAGGGTTGAGTGGCAAAGGATTTTGAGAGACAGCCTCAAATCCCTTCGCCGGCGTTATCCGGATCAGGTTCGACGGGTATTATCTCAGCGCACATCAGTGATGCAGCACCCCGTTGAGAACGGCGCTATTGTAATGATTTGGTGAATATTACGAAAGCGTTATGGCTCCGGCGGCGCAAACCACGCGGATTTAAAATCAAACCAGCCCAGGGTATTCATTCGCAGGCCGCGCATGCTGCGCTGACCCTGGATCAGCAGCCAGTGGTGAATCAACGGTACGATCGTCTGCCCGGCCAGCAGCTCCTGACACCAGGCGGCCAGATCCATTTCTCCTGCCCGCCACCGTGCGGCGTCTCGCTGCCAGTCCCGATTGATACAGTGCTGAATCAGGGGCACTTCATACAGGTGAGAGAAGAGCGAAAAATCAAGCGGCAGCGTGAAGTTCGCACTGTTGAGCCAGATATCGCTGATAACATCTCCACGGTGCCATTCATCATAGTCCACTTCCTGTATCGCCAGCGTCACGCCCTCGGCTGCCAGCAGCTTACTCATGATCCTTGCGATAAACCGGTGTTCAATGTGATCGCGATAGTAGCTGAGGGTGATGGTCTCCAGTCCGGCAGGTTTTTCACTGCGTACTGGCTGCGCATGGTGCCAGCGCGGAAGCAGGCCATAGGCTGGGAACCACCAGGTCTGGTATTGCTCTTCAGCGTGATAAATCAGGTTAGCGGGAGCCAGAATATGGCTGATCCACCTGCGTACGTCGTGATTCGCCCCGCGATGGCTGCGGCTGTCAAAAAGCAGATAGTAGCAACCCTCTTCCAGGCGACTCTCGAACGCCTTTTCGCTGGTTGTTGGCCCTTCCAGCGTCAGGCCTGCGCTCAGCTCTTCGTTGAGATCCGGTAGTACCCAGACGTTGACTTCGTCGATCAGCGCCCTATAGCCAAAGTAATCATCAAAGGCGCGGATCTTCAGCTGATTACTGTTGTTCCGTGAAACGGAGTAGGGGCCCGTACCAATCGGCTGGCTGGAAAAATTGTTCAGGGATCGCCACTCGGCAGGCAGGATCATCGAGGGCACGTAGCCCAGAAGCCACGGAAGCCATTTGTCCGGCTGCGATAGCTCAATATCCAGCGTCCATGCCGTTGGGGAGTGGATCCGCGCGATATGCGAGTAGAGCGGCAGCGTGCGGGCGCGCTCTAAGGAGTCGATAACGTCGCGCATCTCCAGCTCGCGTCCATGGTGGAAATGAATGCCGGGACGTAAAAAGAAGCGCCAGTGCAACGGAGACACCTGTTGCCAGTGATGGGCAATATCCGCTTCCAGTTCCCCGTTTTCCTCATTTATCCGCGTCAGACCGCTAAAAATCTGCCGGGCCATGTGGGTTTCAGAGCGACGTAACGCCGTACCGGGCAACAGATTTTTCATTGGGCGATAGTAAAGCACTCGCAGAATGTGGCGTCCCTGACGAAAGCTGCGTCCCAGATGCGAGACCAGCATCTGGCGCACGGCGGCTTTGTCGCCCACCAGCTGGACCAGCTGATCGATGCGGTCCTGCTCCAGCAGATCCTCCGCCCGCTGTTGCTGCAACGCCAGGCCGGTATAGAGGAAAGTCAGGCGCGAGCGCTTACCGCGTCCGGCTTCGGCCTCCCAGTTTAGCCAGCCCTGCTGCTGCATGGTGTTAAGGAGGGTACGCATATGACGCCGGGAGCAGTTGAGGAGCTCAGCCAGCTCGTTCAGCGTGGTCTCCTGCGATTGCCCCTCGCAGCACTGCCAGAGGCGGATAAATTGTTGTTGCAGACGACCAGAAGGCATAAAAGAGGAACTCCTGACAAAAAATCAGCAATTTATTAATCCCTATATTAAGCCAATAATCCTTATCGATGAAGCGAGGAGGTAAATTATGAAGAGGTCTACCGCACGTCAGTTTTATCAGCACTATTTTTCAGCGACAAAGGGAGTGTCCTGGCTGGCCCGCCAGTGCGCAGAGCAGCGGCTGAGAATACTGGAAGATCTGATGCAGTGGGACGTTACGAAACCGACCTCTTCTCGCTAACTCGCCTCGATCATGTGTGACTGAGTATTGGTGCTAATCACCCGCCAGCAAAATGTTTTTGCTGGCTTTTTTCGTTTACTATTTCACCCAATTTCGATTCGCTTTCATAAGGACTTGCGCATGCTCTGGTTGATGACGATGGGGCGACGCCTGAACGGCGTGTACGCCGCTTTTATGCTGGTGGCCTTCATGATGGGCGTGGCCGGTGCGCTACAGGCGCCGACGCTGAGCCTGTTTCTCAGTCGTGAGGTTGGGGCGCAGCCATTTTGGGTAGGCCTGTTCTACACCGTCAACGCCATTGCCGGGATCCTCGTCAGCCTGTGGCTGGCGAAACGATCCGACAGCCAGGGCGATCGCCGCAAGCTGATCCTCTTTTGTTGCGCCATGGCCGTGGGCAACGCGTTGCTGTTTGCCTTTAATCGTCACTACCTGACGCTTATCACCTGTGGCGTGCTGTTGGCCTCTCTGGCGAACACCGCCATGCCGCAGCTCTTCGCCCTGGCCCGGGAGTACGCCGACAACTCGGCGCGGGAAGTGGTGATGTTCAGCTCGGTGATGCGTGCGCAGCTCTCTCTCGCATGGGTCATCGGCCCCCCGCTGGCGTTCATGCTGGCGCTGAACTACGGTTTCACCGTCATGTTCACCATCGCCGCGGGAATTTTTGCCATCAGCCTGGCGCTGATAGCCTTTGTGCTGCCATCGGTGGCGCGCGTAGAGCAGGTGACGGACAAGCCCATCACCCAGGTAAGCGGCTGGCAGGATAAAAACGTCCGCATGTTGTTTATCGCCTCCACGCTGATGTGGACCTGCAACACCATGTACATTATCGATATGCCGCTGTGGATCAGCAGCGATCTGGGACTGCCCGACAAGCTCGCGGGGATCCTGATGGGCACCGCTGCCGGGCTGGAGATCCCGGCGATGATTCTGGCGGGTTACTACGTAAAACGTTTCGGAAAGCGTCGGATGATGGTCGTCGCCGTGGCGGCTGGGGTGGTGTTCTACGCGGGGTTAATCCTTTTCCATTCGCGTGAAGCTTTGCTGGCGTTACAGCTATTTAACGCGGTATTTATCGGAATCGTTGCCGGGATCGGCATGCTCTGGTTCCAGGATTTAATGCCGGGGCGAGCAGGCTCCGCGACCACGCTGTTTACTAACAGTATCTCTACCGGCGTGATTCTGGCAGGGGTGATTCAGGGGGCGCTGTCGCAAAGCTATGGACATGCATCCGTGTACTGGGTGATCGCAGCGATTTCGGTCATCACGCTTGTATTAACGTGCCGGGTTAAAGACGTTTGATTATGGAAGGCGGCTTCACGAAATGAAACGATTTTCTGACAGGAGCAGAGAAGGCGCATAGAGTGCGTGACGGGTGCTTGAGGCTGTTTGCCTCAGGCTTTCGCAAGAGGCAAACAGTGGAGAGTCCCACATCAAAAAACTGATCGGGAGACAAACTTCACAACCAACATTGCGAGGTTAGTCTCTTCATTGCCGAAAAGCAATAAGGAGGCTGGAATGCCAAAACGTACTCTGCTGTTAGGTTTGTTTCTGATCTGTACGACGTTGTTGATCTTCACCTGGATGGTGCGTGACTCGCTGTGTGAGCTGCACTTCAGACAGGAGAAAACAGAGCTGGCGGCAGTGTTGGCTTACGAAGCAAAACGTTAGCGGTATTGGCGGGGAAAGTTTCCCCGCCTCTCCAGAGTGGTTACGCCTCAACGCACCCTTATCAATGGCCCGCGTCCTGCGGGCCATTGCCTTTAGCCCATAAACGCAGGCTGTTTTTTCTCGTAGTTGGAGATAGCCTCTTCGTGTTGCAGCGTCAGGCCAATGCTATCCAGACCGTTCAGCATGCAGTGGCGACGGAACGCATCAATGCTGAAGCTGTAGGTCTTGTCACCGGCTTTCACCACTTCTGCTTCCAGATCCACTTCAAACGACATCCCCGGATTTGCCTGCACCAGCGCAAACAGTTCATCGACCTGTTCGTCACTCAGCGTCACCGGCAGCAGCTGGTTGTTGAAGCTGTTGCCGTAGAAGATATCCGCGAAGCTTGGGGCGATAACCACTTTAAAACCGTAGTCGGTCAATGCCCATGGCGCGTGTTCACGCGACGATCCGCAGCCAAAGTTTTCCCGCGCCAGCAAAATGGAGGCGCCTTTGTATTCCTGAAAGTTCAGGACGAATTCCGGGTTCGGCACTTCGCCTTTATCGTCGAGGAAGCGCCAGTCGTTGAACAGATGCGCCCCAAAACCCGTGCGCGTCACTTTCTGCAAAAACTGTTTAGGAATGATCGCGTCAGTATCGACGTTAGCGGCGTCCAGCGGGACAACACGGCCCGTATGTTGGGTAAATTTCTCTGCCATGATTGTCTCCTTATTTCAGGCTGCGAATATCGGCGAAATGACCGGTGACTGCCGCAGCGGCGGCCATTGCCGGGCTGACCAGGTGGGTGCGCCCACCGCGGCCCTGACGGCCTTCAAAGTTACGGTTGCTGGTGGAGGCACAGCGCTCGCCCGGATTCAGGCGGTCGTTGTTCATCGCCAGACACATGGAGCAGCCGGGCAGGCGCCACTCGAAGCCTGCTTCGATAAAGATCTTATCCAGACCTTCCGCTTCCGCCTGGGCTTTCACCGGACCGGAGCCCGGCACAACCAGCGCCTGCACGCCCGGTGCCACTTTGCGGCCTTTTGCAATTTCTGCCGCAGCGCGTAAATCTTCGATACGGGAGTTAGTGCAGGAGCCGATGAACACTTTATCAATGCTCACGTCGGTCAGCGGTACGCCGGGTTTCAGCCCCATATAGGCCAGCGCCTTTTCCGCACTCGCGCGCTCGACCGGATCGGCGAAGGAAGCCGGGTCAGGAATGCTGTCGTTGACGGAAATGACCTGGCCCGGGTTGGTGCCCCAGGTGACTTGCGGGGCGATCTCTTCCGCCTGCAACGTCACAACGGTATCAAAAATTGCCCCCTCGTCCGTTTTCAGGGTTTTCCAGTACGCTACCGCGTCGTCAAAATCCTGTCCTTTCGGCGCATGGAGACGCCCCTTCACATAGTTGAAGGTGGTGTCGTCTGGGGCCACCAGGCCTGCTTTGGCACCCATTTCAATGGCCATGTTGCACAGGGTCATACGACCTTCCATGCTCAGCGCCTGGATAGCGTCGCCGCAGAACTCAACGACGTGACCGGTACCGCCTGCACTGCCGGTTTTGCCGATAATCGCCAGCACGATATCTTTCGCGGTGATACCCGGCGCGGCTTTCCCCTTCACTTCAATCTTCATGGTTTTGGCGCGGCCCTGCTTCAGGGTCTGCGTCGCCAGAACGTGTTCCACTTCAGAGGTGCCAATCCCGAACGCCAGGGCGCCAAATGCGCCGTGCGTCGCGGTGTGGGAGTCGCCGCAGACAATGGTCATGCCCGGCAGAGTAATACCCTGTTCAGGCCCCATTACGTGGACGATGCCCTGATAGGGGTGGTTCAGATCGTACAGCTCCACGCCAAACTCGTTACAGTTCTTAATCAGCTCCTGCATCTGAATACGCGCCATCTCGCCAGATGCATTAATGTCTTTGGTCTGGGTGGAAACGTTGTGATCCATCGTGGCAAAGGTTTTACCCGGCTGACGCACCGGGCGCTTGTGCGCACGCAGGCCGTCAAATGCCTGAGGAGACGTCACTTCGTGTACCAGATGACGGTCGATGTACAACAGTGGGGTTTCGTCTGGCGTCTCGTAAACAACGTGCGCATCAAACAACTTCTCATATAACGTCTTAGCCATGATTACACCCCTTCAGCGACATAGCGGGCAATGATGTCGCCCATTTCATCGGTACTGACTGCCGCCGTGCCGCGTGCTAAATCACCGGTACGGACGCCTTCTTCTAACGCCCGGTTAATGGCGTTTTCAATTGCGGTTGCTGCATCGCCTGCATCCAGGCTGTAGCGCAGCAGCAGAGCCAGGGAGAGGATCTGCGCAATCGGGTTGGCGATGTTTTTGCCTGCGATATCCGGCGCGGAGCCCCCCGCCGGTTCGTACAGGCCAAAGCCTTCTTCGTTCAGGCTGGCCGAGGGCAGCATGCCCATGGAGCCAGTGATCATGGCGCATTCATCCGAGAGAATATCGCCGAACAGGTTGGAGCACAGCAACACGTCAAACTGAGACGGATCTTTGATCAGCTGCATCGTTGCGTTGTCGATATACATATGCGACAGCGCAACGTCCGGGTACTGCTTAGCGACTTCACTGACGATTTCGCGCCACAAAATGGAAGACTGGAGCACGTTCGCTTTATCAATCGAGGTCACTTTACGGCGGCGTTTGCGCGCTGACTCAAACGCGATATGGGCGATACGTTCAATTTCAAAACGGTGATAGACCTCGGTATCAAACGCTTTCTCATGCTGACCGCTGCCTTCGCGACCTTTTGGCTGACCGAAGTAGATGCCGCCGGTCAGCTCACGCACGCAGAGAATGTCGAAACCGTTGGCCGCGATATCCGCGCGCAGCGGGCAGAACTCTTCCAGCCCCGGGTACAGCTTCGCCGGACGCAGGTTGCTGAACAGTTTGAAATGTTTACGCAGCGGCAGCAGCGCACCGCGCTCCGGCTGCTCTGCTGGCGGCAAATGTTCCCACTTAGGGCCGCCCACGGAGCCAAACAGCACGGCATCGGCATTTTCACAGCCTTCCACAGTGGCTTTCGGCAATGGCGTACCGTGGTTATCAATCGCAATACCGCCCACATCGTAGTGGCTGGTGGTAATTTTCATCGCAAAACGCGAACGAACGGCTTCCAGTACTTTCAGCGCCTGTGCCATCACTTCCGGGCCAATACCGTCACCCGGCAACACAGCAATATGGTAATTCTTCGACATCACACGGTTTCCTTGTTGTTCTCTTTATTCTGAGCTTTGCGTTGCAACTCTTTTTCGACTTCGGCGGCGCGCCAGATGTTGTTCAGGACATGCACCATCGCTTTCGCGGAGGATTCGACGATATCTGTCGCCAGACCCACACCGTGGAAGCGGCGACCGTTATAATTGACGACGATATCCACCTGACCCAGGGCGTCTTTACCGTGCCCTTTAGCCGTCAGGTCGTATTTCACCAGCTCTACGTCGTACTCAGTGACGCGGTTAATCGCCTGGTAAATGGCATCCACAGGGCCGTTGCCGTTGGCGGCTTCCGCTTTAATTTCATCCCCGCAGGCCAGCTTCACGGAGGCGGTGGCGATGTCGCTTGAGCCGGACTGGACGTTGAAGTAGTCCAGACGGAAGTGCTCTGGCTCTTCCTGCTGTTTGTTGATGAATGCCAGCGCTTCCAGATCGTAATCAAACACCTGGCCCTTCTTGTCCGCCAGCTTCAGGAAGGCGTCGTACAGCTGATCCATGTTGTAATCGCTGTCCTTGTAGCCCATCTCTTCCATACGGTGCTTCACTGCCGCGCGACCAGAGCGTGAGGTCAGGTTCAACTGAACCTGGTTCAGACCGATGGATTCCGGAGTCATGATTTCGTAGTTTTCACGGTTCTTCAGCACGCCATCCTGGTGAATACCGGAAGAGTGAGCGAACGCGCCCGTACCGACAATCGCTTTGTTGGCCGGGATCGGCATGTTGCAAATCTGGCTGACGGTCTGGCTGGTGCGCCAGATTTCGTTGTGATTAATGCGTGTGTGCACGTCCATGATGTCTTTGCGCACTTTGATCGCCATGATCACTTCTTCCAGCGAACAGTTGCCTGCGCGTTCGCCGATGCCGTTCATCGCGCCTTCTACCTGACGCGCGCCGGCGTGCACCGCCGCGATAGCATTGCCAACGGCCAGGCCCAGGTCATCGTGGGTGTGTACAGAGATAATGGCTTTATCAATATTTGGTACGCGGTCATACAGACCGGTAATGATGTTGGCAAACTCAAACGGCATGGTGTAGCCGACGGTATCCGGGATGTTGATGGTTCTGGCTCCGGCATTAATAGCGGCTTCCACTACACGGGCCAAATCGTCAATCGGCGTGCGGCCTGCATCTTCACAGGAAAATTCCACGTCGTCAGTGTAGTTACGCGCCCGTTTAACCATATACACCGCACGTTCGATCACTTCATCCAGCGTGCTGCGCAACTTGGTTGCAATGTGCATGGGGGAGGTGGCAATAAAAGTATGGATACGGAAAGCTTCTGCAACTTTCAGGGATTCCACGGCCACATCGATATCTTTCTCAACGCAGCGAGCCAGAGCGCACACGCGGCTGTTTTTGATGGTGCGGGCGATGGTCTGCACTGACTCAAAATCACCCGGCGAGGAGACAGGAAAACCGACCTCCATTACGTCTACACCCATGCGTTCCAGGGCCAGCGCAATTTGCAGTTTTTCTTTAACACTCAGGCTCGCCTGTAATGCCTGTTCACCGTCACGTAAAGTAGTATCGAAAATAACGACTTGCTGGCTCATGGGTTAGGTCCTTGTCAGTCTTAGGGCGCCTTGCTACGAGCATAAAAAAACCCGCGCAGTGGCGCGGGTTTTTAGTTTTACTGAAGACGATTCAACGCTGAATTTCGCCCGCCAGTCTACCGCGCACAGTGGATGCGTTTAGTAGTAGTAGACCGGTGAAACGAAGGGTGCGAATCATGAATCCTGCTCCAGGTGAATGCGATAGGCTTTTAGTGGTACTGGATACGCCGACTCATGTCAACCCCTCCCCGACAAAACGGGGACCCAACGCAGGGAGAATACATTAGCTAATTGTGCTGGTTTTTGCGTGGCTAACCGATTTTATTGTCTATTATTGGACTGTGGATTCATCTCTGGAATAATTTGAATATAATTGGTAGCAATTGAACATACTATTTTCATCAACATGCTAAGAAATGGAATGTGTTTCATATCATTGATTTATAAACTTCATGAATGATTTACGGGTAAGTAAGTTATCAAAATTGATATCAATTTGTTAATGAATATGCGTTGTATACTATTAATAGTTTAATAACGCTTAAGTCATTATTAATGAGAGCGTTGATTGTGTATTTGTCTGGTTTATGGTTTCATGCTCACAATAAAGTTTGAGATATCTTTTGAACGATTTTTAACTCTTCATTTATGGGGTGCGTAAAGCCGCTCGGTGAATGGGGCTCTTTATATATTCCGAATTTTAAATAATTTCCTTTCGCTTGTTGTATATGCATGGTAAATCATATTTTTCGAAGTTATTACTGTACCTGGGCAAAGGGAATTTAGCGTGACGGTGGAGTCAGAAATGCCAGAAAATAATATTAACCAACCACAGACTTATGATGGGGTTAAGCCTCAGTTACGCACAGTGGATCTTAACTTGTTAACTGTATTCGATGCAGTGATGCAGGAGCAGAATATTACGCGAGCAGCGCAATCTCTGGGAATGTCTCAGCCTGCCGTGAGTAATGCCGTAGCCAGACTTAAGGTGATGTTTAACGACGAGTTATTCGTTCGTTATGGGAGGGGAATTCAGCCCACAGCGCGTGCATTCCAGCTATTCGGTTCGATTCGTCAGGCGCTACAGCTGGTTCAAAATGAACTTCCCGGTTCGGGCTTTGAACCCTTAAGCAGTGAGCGGGTTTTCCATCTCTGTGTTTGCAGTCCGTTAGATAATTATTTGACGTCTGTTATATATAATAAAGTTGAACAGATCGCCCCAAATATTCATCTCGTTTTTAAATCATCATTAAATCAAAACACTGAACACCAGCTTCGTTATCAGGAAACAGAGTTTGTTCTGGGATACGAAGAGTTCCGCCGTCCAGAGTTTGCCTGTGTTCCGTTGTTCAAAGACGAAATGGTGTTAGTCGCCAGTAAAAAACATCCCCGTATGAATTCGCCGCTGCGTGAAAGCGATGTTTACAGTGAGCAACACGCCGTTGTTGCTCTTGACAGATATGCCTCATTCAGTCAGCCGTGGTATGACACCGCCGATAAACAAGCCAGCGTGGCTTATCAGGGAATGGCCATGGTCAGCGTATTAAATGTCGTTTCTCAGACGCAGTTAGTCGCTATTGCGCCGCGCTGGCTTGCTGAAGAGTTCTCCGATTCACTGAATCTGCAAATTTTACCTCTGCCGCTCAAGCTTAATAGCCGTACCTGTTATCTTTCCTGGCATGAGGCTGCGGGTCGGGATAAAGGGCATCAGTGGATGGAAGAGCTGCTGATCAATATTTGCCGTCGCTAGGTTCTGGTGAATAAACCGCATGGCGTCATGCGGTTTATTCTGCGGTTTTTAAAACTGGCGATATTATGTTCTGTGTTCATTTTTTCAGTTACTTATGCATGCTCAAAAATAGATGATTTCCTGATCCATCCTCTTTTTAAGAGATGAATTATTATTGTCTCCACTCATACCAGACGAATTCACCATATTCATGTCTGTCAGCTGTTTTTTCTGCTTTTATTGCTCATTCCCGCATCCCGTTTGCTAATTGCCTGCCTCATAACGAGCGGTTAAGGTATCCATCACTCTGCACATTATAAGATGGGTTTACCCTGTCAGAAGACGGCGCGGAAATGAATTCTGTAGACCGTCTATAACAAAAGCCTGGAGGCAAAGCATGGAGATGTTGTCTGGCGCGGAAATGGTCGTCCGATCGCTTATCGATCAGGGCGTGAAACAAGTGTTCGGCTATCCCGGAGGCGCGGTTCTCGATATTTACGACGCGCTGCACACGGTAGGCGGTATTGATCATGTTCTGGTTCGTCATGAACAGGCTGCTGTGCATATGGCTGACGGCCTGGCCCGCGCCACGGGCGAAGTGGGTGTTGTGCTGGTCACTTCCGGGCCGGGGGCGACCAATGCCATTACCGGCATAGCGACTGCGTATATGGACTCTATTCCACTGGTCATTCTTTCCGGACAGGTGGCGACGTCGCTGATTGGCTATGATGCGTTTCAGGAGTGCGACATGGTGGGGATCTCACGCCCCGTGGTGAAGCACAGCTTTCTGGTTAAACAAACTGAAGATATCCCGGGCGTACTGAAAAAAGCCTTCTGGCTGGCCGCCAGCGGTCGTCCTGGGCCAGTGGTTGTCGATCTGCCAAAAGATATTCTCAATCCGGGGAATAAACTGCCTTACCTTTGGCCTGAGTCGGTGAGCATGCGTTCGTATAATCCGACCACGCAAGGGCACAAAGGACAGATTAAACGTGCGCTGCAAACGCTGCTGTCTGCGAAAAAACCGGTGGTCTATGTGGGGGGCGGCGCCGTCAATGCAGCCTGCGAAACGCAACTACGCGAACTGATCGAGAAGCTCAATCTTCCTGTTGCGTCATCACTGATGGGGCTGGGGGCATTCCCTGCCACGCATCGGCAGGCGCTGGGCATGCTGGGTATGCACGGCACCTACGAAGCCAATATGACGATGCACAATTCTGACGTGATTTTTGCCGTCGGCGTGCGTTTTGACGATCGCACCACAAACAACCTGGCGAAATACTGCCCGAATGCGACGGTGCTGCACATTGATATCGATCCTACTTCTATCTCTAAAACGGTGCCGGCGGATGTGCCGATCGTGGGAGACGCACGACAGGTGCTGGATCAAATGTTGGATCTGCTGGCGCAGGAGACCGCCTCTCAACCGCTGGACGAGATCCGCGACTGGTGGCAACAAATCGAGCAATGGCGTGGCCGTCAGTGCCTTAAATACGACACGCAAAGTGAGAACATCAAACCGCAGGCGGTGATCGAGACGATCTGGCGTCTGACCAATGGCGATGCGTATGTCACTTCTGACGTGGGCCAGCATCAGATGTTTGCTGCGCTGTATTACCCGTTTGATAAACCGCGTCGCTGGATCAACTCAGGCGGGCTCGGCACGATGGGCTTTGGTTTGCCCGCCGCGCTGGGGGTAAAGCTGGCGTTGCCAAACGAAACGGTTATTTGCGTAACGGGTGACGGCAGTATACAGATGAATATTCAGGAACTTTCTACTGCGCTGCAATATGAACTGCCAGTGCTGGTGCTGAACCTGAATAACGGTTACCTCGGCATGGTAAAACAGTGGCAGGATATGATTTATTCGGGCCGTCACTCCCAGTCCTATATGAAATCACTTCCGGACTTTGTCCGTCTGGCTGAAGCCTATGGTCATATTGGCATGCGGGTAACCAATCCGTCAGAGCTGGAAGCGAAGCTCGGCGAAGCGCTTGAGCACGTTAAAAACAATCGCCTCGTCTTCATGGACGTTATCGTCGATGGCACAGAGCACGTTTATCCGATGCATATTCGTGGCGGTGGTATGGATGAAATGTGGTTAAGCAAAACGGAGAGAACCTGATATGCGCCGGATATTATCTGTATTACTGGAAAATGAGTCGGGCGCACTGTCGCGGGTTATTGGGCTCTTTGCCCAGCGCGGCTATAACATTGAAAGCCTGACCGTGGCACCGACCGATGACCCTACGCTCTCGCGCATGACGATCCAGACTGTCGGCGATGCGAAAGTGCTTGAGCAGATCGAAAAGCAATTGCACAAGCTGGTGGACGTACTGCGCGTCAGCGAGCTGGGGCAGGGTGCTTACGTCGAACGTGAAGTGATGCTGGTGAAAATTCAGGCCAGCGGTTACGGCCGTGAAGAGGTCAAGCGCAACACGGATATTTTCCGTGGGCAGATTATTGACGTCACGCCTTCTATATATACTGTCCAGCTTGCCGGAACGAGCGATAAGCTGGACGCTTTCCTGGCCTCTGTCAGGGATGTGGCAAAAATTGTTGAAGTTGCGCGCTCTGGCGTTGTTGGCCTCTCGCGCGGCGATAAAATCATGCGTGAGTAGCGCAATAGGTTCGCCTCTTTCAGCCCGGTAGCCAAAGCCGGGCTTTTTTTTGCGTAATCCGCCGACAACGCAGACAAAAGCGGTTGCCGTGAAGGCTATTCTGCGTTTAGATGTTAAAATATTTAACCATAACCTTGACAGGGCCATGGACTCTTTTCTTTTTTTGAGGGGCAATTGTGAAACTGGATGAAATCGCCCGGCTCGCCGGCGTGTCGAGAACCACGGCCAGCTATGTGATTAACGGTAAAGCAAAGCAGTATCGTGTCAGCGATAAGACCGTTGAGAAAGTGATGGCAGTCGTTCGTGAGCATAATTACCATCCGAATGCTGTCGCCGCAGGTTTACGTGCCGGGCGCACCCGCTCTATTGGCCTGGTGATCCCGGACCTGGAAAACACCAGCTATACCCGCATCGCCAACTATCTGGAACGTCAGGCTCGTCAGCGGGGCTATCAGCTGTTGATTGCCTGCTCCGAGGATCAGCCCGACAACGAGATGCGCTGCATTGAGCATCTGCTGCAACGTCAGGTTGATGCCATCATCGTGTCGACCTCTTTACCACCCGAGCATCCGTTCTATCAGCGCTGGGCGAACGATCCGTTCCCGATAGTGGCGCTGGATCGTGCGCTCGATCGTGAACATTTCACCAGCGTCGTGGGTGCCGATCAGGACGATGCAGAAATGCTGGCTGCCGAGCTGCGTACCTTCCCGGCTGAAACGGTGCTGTATCTTGGCGCTTTGCCTGAACTTTCGGTAAGCTTCCTGCGTGAACAAGGGTTCCGTACGGCATGGAAAGACGATCCGCGTGACGTTCATTATCTCTATGCCAACAGTTATGAGCGCGAAGCGGCTGCCCAGCTGTTCGAGAAATGGCTGGAAACGCACCCGATGCCGCAGGCGTTGTTTACCACCTCGTTTGCTCTGTTGCAGGGAGTGATGGACGTGACGTTACGTCGCGATGGCAAGCTGCCATCCGATCTGGCGATTGCTACCTTCGGTGATAACGAACTGCTCGACTTCCTGCAATGTCCAGTGCTGGCGGTGGCTCAGCGTCACCGCGACGTCGCCGAGCGCGTGCTGGAGATTGTTCTGGCAAGCCTGGATGAACCCCGCAAGCCGAAACCCGGGCTTACGCGTATCAAACGTAATCTCTATCGGCGCGGAATTTTGAGCCGCCATTAATATTTCCACAGGGGCGGTATAACTGCCCCTTTTGCGGCGAATTTATTGCGATAAATAATTCCCGGATAAAAATTAGGATTTATCTCTAAGATTCATAGCCTGCTATTTTTCTGAATCCATTTTGGTGTTAAAAAGCACAATTATAAATTTTTGACTGACATTTCTTTGTATTGTTTTGTTACAAACAGGCGCCAGCCGATGAATATTCAGCCATTTTTCACTCTCCCTCCAGGCCTCAATGTACACGAACGAATCCATATTGCCTCGGGATTAAACTGGTGCTGTTATCCCCCGGCGATATGCCTTAAAATGCTGCCCGCGTCGCAAACTGACACTTTATATTTCCCTGCGATGATATTGAGTGAGTCTTAACGCTCGTGTGCATATTCGGTTTTTTTCTTACAAATATTCATAACGTTAATTTTGCCTCGCCAGTTGTTTAGTTATTAGCCAGGTCACTCTTGCTCTGTAAATAGGATGCTTTCGGGTCCGTACAGAGAGAGTCCTGGCTTGACAAGCTTTTCCCTCGCTCCGTAAACTCCTTCAGGTGGGAATTTGTGGGTTAAAGTGGTGAGAAGGGGTGAGGCTGGCATGTTCCGTGGAGCAACGTTAGTCAATCTCGACAGCAAAGGGCGTTTATCGGTACCAACCCGATACCGTGACCAGCTGATTGAGAACGCTTCGGGTCAACTGGTTTGCACCATTGACATCAACTCCCCCTGCCTGCTGCTTTATCCTTTGCCTGAATGGGAAATCATTGAGCAAAAGCTGTCGCGACTGTCGAGCATGAACCCGCAGGAACGCCGCGTACAGCGGTTGTTATTGGGACATGCCAGTGAATGTCAGATGGATAGCGCCGGGCGATTATTGATTGCGCCTGTGTTGCGGCAACATGCCGGTCTGACTAAAGAAGTGATGCTGGTCGGGCAGTTCAACAAGTTTGAACTGTGGGACGAAACGACCTGGTATCAACAGGTCAAGGAAGATATCGACGCTGAGCAGTCTGATTCCGCAACATTATCGGAACGGCTGCAGGACTTGTCTCTATAAATATGATGGAAAATTATAAACATACAACGGTGCTGCTGGATGAGGCCGTTAACGGCCTGAATATTCATCCAGATGGCATCTATATTGATGGCACTTTTGGTCGCGGTGGCCACTCGCGTTTGATCCTCTCTCAGCTTGGAGCGGAAGGGCGCCTGCTGGCAATTGACCGCGATCCGCAGGCGATTGCCGTTGCGCAAACCATCGATGACCCTCGCTTTTCCATCGTGCATGGACCTTTCTCTGCGCTTGCGGATTATGTCGCCGAGCGCGGCCTGACCGGCAAAATCGACGGGATCCTCCTCGATCTTGGCGTCTCTTCACCACAGCTTGATGATGCAGAACGCGGCTTCTCCTTTATGCGCGACGGTCCGCTGGATATGCGTATGGACCCCACCCGCGGCCAGTCTGCCGCCGAGTGGTTACAAACTGCTGACGAAGCGGATATTGCCTGGGTGATCAAAACCTTCGGCGAAGAACGCTTTGGCAAACGTATTGCGCGCGCCATCGTGGAGCGCAACCGCGTTGAGCCAATGACCCGTACCAAAGAGCTGGCAGAAGTCATCGCGGCGGCAACGCCAGTGAAGGACAAGCACAAACATCCTGCGACCCGTACCTTCCAGGCGGTTCGTATCTGGGTAAACAGTGAACTGGAGGAAATAGAGCTGGCGCTAAAAAGCTCGCTCGACGTGCTGGCCCCGGGTGGGCGGTTATCCATCATCAGCTTCCATTCGCTGGAAGATCGCATCGTTAAGCGCTTTATGCGTGAACAGAGCCGCGGTCCGCAGGTTCCAGCTGGGCTGCCGATGACGGAAGAACAACTCAGAAAGCTGGGAGGCCGTCAGTTGCGAGCATTAGGCAAGTTGATGCCGGGCGAAGAAGAGGTGGCAGAGAATCCACGTGCCCGTAGTTCAGTGCTGCGTATTGCAGAGAGGACGAACGCATGATCAGCAGAGTGACAGAGACCCTAAGCAAAGTTAAGGGATCGTTAGGAAGCAACGAGCGCCATGCCTTGCCTGGCGTGATCGGCGACGATCTTTTGCGGTTTGGGAAGCTGCCACTCTGCTTGTTCATTTGCATCATTGTGACGGCAGTCATGGTGGTAACCACCGCTCACCATACCCGTTTGTTAACTGCGCAGCGCGAACAGATGGTACTGGAACGCGATGCGCTGGATATTGAATGGCGAAATCTGATCCTTGAAGAAAACGCGCTCGGCGATCACAGCCGGGTTGAACGGATCGCAACGGAAAAACTGCAATTACAGCATGTTGATCCTTCGCAGGAAAATATCGTAGTACAAAAATAAGGGAAAACGCGACGCATGAAAGCAGCGGCAAAAACGCTAAAACCAAAACGCCAGGAAGAACAGGCCAACTTTATCAGTTGGCGTTTTGCGTTGCTTTGCGGCTGCATTCTACTGGCGCTGGGTTTCCTGCTGGGACGCGTGGCGTGGCTACAAATCATCGCGCCTGACATGCTGGTGCGTCAGGGGGATATGCGTTCTCTGCGCGTGCAGGAAGTTTCTACCTCTCGTGGGATGATCACCGACCGCTCCGGCCGCCCGCTGGCGGTGAGCGTGCCGGTGAAGGCGATCTGGGCCGATCCTAAAGAGCTGCATGACGCAGGCGGGATCACCCTTGATAACCGCTGGAAGGCGCTCTCAGACGCGTTGAAAATGCCGCTGGATCAGCTGGCGTCACGCGTTAACGCCAACCCGAAAGGGCGCTTCATCTATCTTGCCCGTCAGGTGAACCCTGATATGGCTGATTACATTAAAAAACTTAAGCTGCCCGGCATTCATCTGCGGGAAGAATCCCGCCGTTATTATCCTTCCGGCGAAGTCACCGCGCACCTGATTGGCTTCACCAACGTGGATAGCCAGGGGATTGAAGGCGTTGAAAAAAGCTTCGACAAGTGGCTTACCGGCCAGCCTGGCGAGCGAATCGTGCGTAAAGACCGCTATGGTCGCGTCATTGAAGATATTTCCTCGACAGACAGCCAGGCCGCGCACAACCTGGCCCTGAGTATTGATGAGCGCTTGCAGGCGCTGGTCTATCGTGAGCTGAACAACGCCGTCGCGTTTAACAAGGCGGAATCGGGCAGTGCCGTGCTGGTGGATGTGGCGACAGGTGAAGTGCTAGCGATGGCCAGTAGTCCCTCATACAACCCGAATAATTTTGCCGGTACAGCAAAAGATGCGATGCGTAACCGCTCCATCACCGATGTGTTTGAACCCGGTTCAACCGTAAAACCTATGGTGGTGATGACGGCTCTACAGCGGGGCATCGTCAACGAAAATACCGTTCTGAATACGATCCCTTATCGAATTAACGGCCACGAAATAAAAGACGTGGCACGTTACAGCGAACTGACCCTGACCGGGGTCTTACAGAAGTCGAGTAACGTCGGTGTGTCAAAACTGGCGTTAGCGATGCCGTCCTCAGCGTTAGTAGATACTTACTCACGTTTTGGGCTGGGAAAGGCGACCAATTTGGGGTTGGTCGGAGAACGCAGTGGCTTATATCCTCAAAAACAACGGTGGTCTGACATAGAGAGGGCCACCTTCTCTTTCGGCTACGGGCTAATGGTAACTCCCTTACAGTTAGCGCGAGTCTACGCAACGATTGGCAGCTATGGCATTTATCGCCCGCTGTCGATCACCAAAGTTGATCCACCGGTTCCGGGGGAACGTGTTTTCCCGGAATCTATCGTTCGTACCGTCGTACATATGATGGAAAGCGTCGCGCTGCCCGGTGGTGGTGGCGTGAAGGCCGCGATTAAGGGCTATCGTATCGCCATCAAAACCGGTACAGCGAAAAAAGTGGGGCCGGACGGCCGCTATATCAACAAATACATTGCCTATACCGCAGGCGTAGCGCCTGCAAGCAATCCGCGTTTTGCGCTGGTGGTCGTCATCAACGATCCGCAGGCGGGTAAATACTACGGCGGCGCCGTCTCCGCGCCTGTGTTCGGGGCTATTATGGGCGGCGTGTTGCGCACCATGAACATTGAACCGGATGCGCTGGCGACGGGCGAAAAAAGTGAATTTGTAATTAATCAAGGCGAGGGAACAGGTGGCAGATCGTAATTTGCGCGACCTTCTTGCTCCGTGGGTGCCTATGCTACCTGCGCGAGCACTGCGAGAGATGGTACTGGATAGCCGCTTAGCGGCTTCTGGCGATCTTTTTGTGGCAGTGGTAGGTCATCAGGCGGACGGGCGTCGTTATATCCCGCAGGCGATTGCGCAAGGTGTTGCTGCCATTATTGCTGAGGCCAAAGATGAGGCAACAGACGGTGAGATCCGTGAAATGCACGGCGTGCCGGTCATCTATCTCAGCCAGCTGAATGAGCGCCTCTCCGCGCTGGCAGGACGTTTTTACAACGAACCTTCCGACCAGTTAAAGCTTGTTGGCGTGACAGGAACCAACGGAAAAACCACCACCACTCAGCTGATGGCGCAATGGGCTCAGCTGCTGGGTGAAACCGGTGCCGTCATGGGCACGGTGGGGAACGGTATTCTGGGCAAAGTAAGCCCGACGGAAAACACTACAGGCTCGGCGGTTGACGTGCAGCGTATGCTGGCAGGCCTTGCAGAGCAGGGGGCGACCTTCGCGGCGATGGAGGTCTCCTCCCATGGTCTGGTACAACATCGCGTGGCGGCACTGAAATTTGCCGCCTCTGTCTTTACAAACCTGAGCCGCGATCACCTTGATTATCATGGTGATATGGAGCACTACGAAGCGGCGAAATGGCTGCTTTATTCCACTCACCACCACGGGCAGGCGATCATTAACGCCGACGACGAAGTCGGTCGCCGCTGGCTGGAAAAACTGCCAGATGCGGTGGCGGTGTCGATGGAAGATCGCATTAATCCGAACTGTCGTGGCCGCTGGCTGAAGGCAGTCGAAGTGAACTACCACGATAGCGGGGCGACGATCCGCTTTGCTTCCACCTGGGGCGAAGGTGAAATTGAAAGCCGCCTGATGGGGGCTTTCAACGTCAGTAACCTGCTGCTGGCGCTGGCGACGCTGCTGGCGCTGGGTTACCCGATGGTGGATCTGCTGAAAACGTCTGAGCGTTTGCAACCGGTCTGTGGCCGCATGGAAGTGTTCAGTGCGCCGGGCAAGCCGACGGTGGTCGTGGATTACGCCCATACGCCGGATGCGCTGGAAAAAGCGCTGGAAGCGGCGCGTCTGCACTGCGCAGGCAAGCTCTGGTGCGTGTTTGGCTGCGGTGGCGATCGCGACAAGGGCAAACGTCCGCTGATGGGCGCCATCGCTGAGCAGTTCGCGGATATTCCCGTGGTGACCGATGACAACCCGCGTACCGAAGAGCCGAGGGCCATTATCAACGACATTCTGGCGGGCATGCTGGATGCTGGGCGTGCGCGCGTGGTCGAAGGCCGTGCGGAGGCCGTGACTAACGCCATTATGCAGGCGCAGGAGAACGATGTGGTTCTGCTGGCCGGTAAAGGTCATGAAGATTATCAGATCGTCGGCAATCGTCGTCTGGATTACTCCGACCGCGTGACGGCAGCGCGTCTGCTGGGAGTGGTGGCATGATTAGCATTACGTTAAGCCAGGCCGCTGCGGTATTGCAGGGGATGCTGCATGGTCAGAATCTGACCATCGAGGCTGTGACCACCGACACCCGTAAGGTGACGGCGGGCTGCCTGTTTGTGGCGCTGAAGGGTGAACGTTTTGACGCCCACGATTTTGCGCAACAGGCTAAAGATAACGGCGCGGGTGCGCTGCTGGTCAACCGTAAGCTCGATATCGATTTGCCGCAGATTGTGGTGAAAGATACGCGCCTGGCGTTTGGTGAGCTGGCGGCATGGGTTCGCCAGCAGGTGCCAACACGCGTCGTGGCGCTGACGGGCTCGTCGGGCAAAACCTCCGTTAAAGAGATGACGGCGGCGATCCTTAGCCAGTGCGGAAACACGCTTTATACGGCGGGCAACCTTAATAATGACATCGGTGTACCGATGACGCTGCTGCGCCTGACCCACGAGCATGAATATGCGGTGATTGAGTTAGGGGCTAACCATCAAGGCGAAATCGCCTGGACCGTGAGCCTGACGCGTCCGGAAGCGGCGCTGGTGAATAACCTGGCGGCGGCACATCTTGAAGGTTTTGGTTCGCTGGCCGGTGTGGCGAAAGCGAAAGGTGAAATTTATACCGGCCTGCCGGATGACGGCATCGCCATTATGAATGCCGATAACAATGACTGGCTGAACTGGCAGAGCATCATTGGTTCACGCAAAACCTGGCGCTTCTCCCCGAATGCGGCAAACAGTGATTTTTCGGCGACCAACATTCATGTGACGTCACACGGTACCGAGTTCACCCTCACGACCCCAACGGGCGACATCGACGTGCTGCTGCCTCTGCCGGGTCGTCATAACATCGCCAATGCGCTTGCTGCGGCAGCGCTCTCAATGGCGGTAGGGGCCTCACACGCTGCGATAAAAACTGGTCTGGCAAATTTAAAAGCCGTGCCGGGGCGTCTGTTCCCGATCCAGCTGGCTGAAAACAAACTCCTGCTGGATGACTCCTACAACGCTAACGTCGGCTCCATGACGGCGGCCGTGCAGGTCTTGTCTGAGATGCCGGGCTATCGCGTGATGGTTGTGGGCGATATGGCCGAGCTGGGTGATGAAAGCGAAGCCTGCCACATACAGGTTGGCGAAGCGGCGAAAGCTGCCGGGCTTGACCGCGTACTGAGCGCAGGCACGCTGAGCAAGGCCATTTCCGATGCCAGTGAAGTTGGCGAACATTTTGCCGATAAATCTGCACTGATCGAACGCCTGAAGGCATTGATTACAGAAAAACAGATTGTGACTGTTTTAGTTAAAGGTTCACGTAGTGCCGCCATGGAAGAGGTTGTGCACGCATTACAGGAGAACGGGACATGTTAGTTTGGCTGGCCGAACATTTGGTCAAATATTATTCAGGCTTTAACGTCTTTTCCTATCTGACGTTTCGCGCCATCGTCAGCCTGCTGACTGCGCTGTTCATCTCGTTGTGGATGGGCCCGCGCATGATTGCCCGTCTGCAAAAACTCTCTTTCGGCCAGGTTGTACGCAACGATGGTCCGGAATCACACTTCAGCAAGCGCGGTACGCCGACCATGGGCGGGATCATGATCCTGACCGCGATTGTGGTGTCCGTTCTGCTGTGGGCTTATCCGTCTAACCCCTACGTCTGGTGCGTGCTGACTGTTCTGGTTGGCTACGGGATCATCGGTTTTGTTGATGACTACCGCAAAGTCGTGCGCAAAGACACCAAAGGTTTGATCGCGCGCTGGAAGTATTTCTGGATGTCGGTAATTGCGCTGGGTGTGGCCTTCGCGCTTTACCTGGCAGGAAAAGACACCCCGGCCACCGAGCTGGTGGTGCCGTTCTTCAAAGACGTGATGCCGCAGCTGGGGCTGTTCTACATTCTGCTGGCTTACTTTGTGATCGTCGGCACCGGCAACGCCGTCAACCTGACCGATGGTCTGGACGGCCTGGCCATCATGCCAACCGTGTTTGTCGCGGGCGGTTTCGCGCTAGTGGCGTGGGCGACCGGTAACATGAACTTTGCAAACTACCTGCACATCCCGTACCTGCGACACGCTGGTGAGCTGGTGATCGTCTGTACGGCGATTGTCGGCGCGGGGCTGGGCTTCCTGTGGTTCAACACCTATCCGGCGCAGGTCTTTATGGGCGACGTCGGTTCACTGGCACTGGGCGGCGCGCTGGGCATTATCGCCGTGCTGCTGCGTCAGGAGTTCCTGCTGGTGATTATGGGCGGTGTGTTTGTGGTTGAGACCCTGTCGGTGATTTTGCAGGTCGGTTCCTTCAAGCTGCGCGGCCAGCGCATCTTCCGTATGGCACCGATTCACCACCACTATGAACTGAAAGGCTGGCCGGAGCCGCGCGTCATTGTGCGCTTCTGGATTATTTCGCTGATGCTGGTGCTGATTGGCCTGGCAACGCTGAAGGTACGTTAATCATGGCAGATTACCAGGGCAAAAAAGTCGTTATCATCGGGTTGGGCCTTACCGGCCTCTCCTGCGTGGACTTTTTCCTTGCGCGTGGCGTGACGCCGCGCGTGATGGATACGCGCGTCTCTCCGCCGGGTCTGGACAAGCTGCCGGAGCAGGTTGAACGCCACCTGGGTGGTCTGAATGATGAGTGGCTGCTGGTCGCCGATCTGATTGTTGCCAGCCCGGGCATGGCGCTGGCGCATCCTTCGCTGAGTGCCGCGGCGGATGCAGGCGTTGAGATTGTTGGCGATATCGAACTGTTCTGCCGGGAGGCGCAGGCCCCGATCGTTGCCATTACCGGTTCAAACGGTAAAAGCACCGTCACCACCCTGGTGGGTGAGATGGCGAAAGCGGCGGGCAAAAATGTCGGCGTGGGCGGTAACATTGGTCTGCCCGCGTTGATGCTGCTCGATAAAGGGTGTGAGCTGTTTGTACTTGAGCTTTCCAGCTTCCAGCTGGAAACCACTTCAAGCCTGCATGCGGCGGCAGCGACGATCCTTAATGTCACCGAAGATCATATGGACAGATACCCGTTCGGCTTGCAGCAGTACCGCGCGGCCAAGCTGCGTGTCTATGAAAATGCCAAAGTCTGCGTGGTGAATGCCGATGATGCACTCACCATGCCGGTGCGTGGCGCAGACGATCGCTGCATTAGCTTCGGTATTAACATGGGTGACTATCACCTTAACCGCCAGCAGGGCGAAACCTGGCTGCGGGTGAAAGGTGAGAAGGTGCTGAACGTGAAAGAGATGATGCTCTCCGGCCAGCATAACTACACCAACGCCCTGGCGGCGCTGGCGCTGGCGGATGCCGTTGGTCTGCCGCGATCTTCAAGCCTGAAGGCGCTGACCACCTTTACCGGCCTGGCTCACCGTTTTCAGCTGGCGCTGGAGCACAACGGCGTACGCTGGATTAACGATTCCAAAGCGACCAATGTGGGTAGCACCGAGGCGGCATTGAACGGTCTGCACGTTGAAGGCACACTGCATCTGCTGCTGGGCGGCGACGGTAAATCAGCCGATTTCTCCTCGCTGAAGCAGTTCCTCAACGGTGACAACGTGCGCCTTTATTGCTTTGGCCGCGATGGCAGCGAGCTTGCGGCGTTGCGTCCTGAGGTCGCCGAACAAACCGAGACCATGGAACAGGCGATGCGCCTTATCGCCCCCCGCGTGAAGCCCGGCGATATGGTGCTGCTCTCGCCAGCCTGTGCCAGCCTCGATCAATTTAAGAATTTCGAACAGCGGGGCGATGTCTTTACCCGCCTGGCGAAGGAGTTAGGCTGATGCGTTTATCTCTCCCTCGCCTGAAAATGCCGCGTCTGCCAGGGTTTGGTATCCTGGTATGGCTGTTTACGGCGCTGAAAGGCTGGGTGATGGCTTCACGGGATAAAGATTCCGACAGCCTGATTATGTACGACCGCACGCTGTTCTGGCTCACGCTGGGGCTGGCAGCGACCGGCTTTATTATGGTCACCTCGGCGTCGATGCCTGTCGGACAGCGTCTGGCAAACGATCCGTTCCTGTTTGCCAAGCGTGACGGGCTGTACATCATTCTCGCGTTCTGCCTGGCAATGATCACCTTACGCCTGCCGATGTCGTTCTGGCAGCGGCACAGTACGGCCATGCTTATCGCCTCAATCATCATGCTGTTGATCGTTCTGGTCGTCGGGAGCTCCGTTAACGGGGCATCACGCTGGATCGCCTTTGGTCCGCTGCGTATTCAGCCTGCAGAGTTCACCAAGCTTTCGTTGTTCTGCTACCTGGCAAACTACCTGGTGCGTAAAGTCGACGAAGTTCGTAACAACCTGCGCGGCTTCTTAAAACCGATGGGCGTGATTCTGGTGCTTGCGATCCTGCTGCTGGCGCAGCCCGACCTCGGTACGGTAGTCGTACTGTTTGTCACTACGCTGGCGATGCTGTTCCTGGCGGGAGCAAAACTGTGGCAGTTCATTGCCATCATCGGGATGGGGATTTCGGCAGTGGTGCTGCTGATCCTCGCCGAACCATACCGTATCCGCCGTGTGACCTCGTTCTGGAACCCATGGGAAGATCCGTTCGGCAGCGGTTATCAGTTGACACAGTCGCTGATGGCGTTTGGCCGCGGCGAAGTCTGGGGCCAAGGCCTGGGCAACTCGGTGCAAAAACTGGAGTATTTACCGGAGGCGCATACCGACTTCATCTTCTCCATTATTGGGGAAGAACTGGGTTATATCGGTGTGGTATTGGCGCTATTAATGGTATTCTTCGTCGCTTTCCGCGCCATGTCGATTGGCCGTAAAGCGCTGGAGATCGATCACCGCTTCTCCGGTTTCCTGGCTTGCTCAATTGGTATCTGGTTTAGCTTCCAGGCACTGGTAAACGTTGGGGCCGCAGCGGGTATGCTGCCAACCAAAGGTCTGACGTTGCCGTTGATCAGTTATGGTGGTTCGAGTCTGTTGATCATGTCGACGGCCATCATGTTTTTGTTACGCATAGATTATGAAACGCGTCTGGAGAAAGCTCAGGCGTTTACACGAGGTTCACGATGAATCAACCGAAGCGGTTAATGGTGATGGCAGGCGGGACCGGCGGACACGTGTTCCCGGGACTGGCGGTTGCGCACCATTTAATGGAACAGGGCTGGCAGGTACGCTGGCTGGGAACCGCAGACCGCATGGAAGCCGACCTTGTACCTAAACACGGTATCGAGATCGACTTTATTCGTATTTCTGGCCTTCGTGGCAAAGGGATCAAGGCGCTGCTGCTGGCGCCGGTGCGCATTTTCAATGCCTGGCGTCAGGCGCGCGACATTATGAAGCGCTTTAAGCCTGACGTCGTTCTGGGCATGGGCGGCTACGTTTCCGGTCCGGGAGGACTGGCGGCGTGGTCACTGGGCATCCCTGTTGTTCTGCATGAGCAGAACGGTATTGCCGGGTTGACCAACAAATGGCTGGCAAAAATCGCCACCAAAGTTATGCAGGCCTTCCCTGGGGCATTCCCGAAAGCGGATGTCGTAGGGAATCCGGTGCGTGTGGACGTGCTGGCGCTGCCGCTGCCAGATACGCGTCTGGCGGGTCGCGAAGGGCCGGTGCGCGTGCTGGTTGTCGGCGGTTCACAGGGCGCACGTATTTTAAACCAGACGATGCCACAGGTTGCGACAAAACTGGGTGATGCGGTGACCATCTGGCACCAGAGCGGGAAGGGCGCTCAGCAGAGCGTTGAGCAGGCTTACGCGCAGGAAGGTCAGCCGCAGCATAAAGTGACTGAATTTATTGATGATATGGCCGCAGCCTATGCCTGGGCCGATGTCGTGGTCTGTCGCTCGGGCGCGCTGACGGTGAGCGAAATCGCCGCCGCCGGTTTGCCAGCGCTTTTTGTGCCGTTCCAGCACAAAGACCGACAGCAGTACTGGAATGCGCTGCCGCTTGAGAAAGCGGGTGCCGCAAAAATTTTTGAGCAGCCACAATTTACCGCTGATGCGGTCGCCACTACCCTGGCGGGCTGGAACCGGGATGTATTACTGAAGATGGCGCAACGCGCACGCGCGACCGCTATCCCGGATGCAACGGAACGGGTGGCAAAAGAAGTGAGCCTGGCAGCCCAGGCATAATTCTCGCAGCGCGTGTTGCGCTGCACGATTTTTTTGAAGTAGTCGATGGCGTTTAGAGAATGAATACACAACAACTGGCAAAACTGCGTTCTATCGTGCCCGAGATGCGTCGCGTCCGGCACATTCACTTTGTCGGCATCGGTGGTGCTGGCATGGGCGGTATTGCCGAAGTGTTAGCTAACGAAGGCTATCAGATCAGCGGGTCTGACCTGGCGCCAAACCCTGTTACGCAGCAGCTGGCGTCGCTGGGGGCGACTATCTATTTCAATCATCGCCCGGAAAATGTGAGCGATGCGAGCGTGGTTGTAGTGTCCAGCGCGATCTCCGCGGATAACCCGGAAATCGTTGCGGCGCATGAGGCGCGCATTCCGGTGATCCGTCGCGCGGAAATGCTGGCGGAACTGATGCGTTTCCGTCACGGCATTGCGGTGGCCGGTACGCACGGTAAAACCACAACAACAGCGATGGTCTCCAGCATTTATGCGGAAGCGGGTCTCGACCCAACGTTCGTTAACGGTGGTCTGGTGAAAGCCGCTGGCGTGCATGCGCGTCTGGGCCACAGCCGTTATCTGATTGCGGAAGCGGATGAAAGCGACGCGTCGTTCCTGCATTTGCAGCCGATGGTGGCTATCGTCACCAATATCGAAGCTGACCATATGGATACCTACCAGGGCGACTTCGAGAACTTAAAGCAGACCTTTATTAACTTCCTGCACAACCTGCCGTTCTATGGCCGTGCGGTGATGTGCGTGGACGACCCGGTGATCCGCGAGCTGCTGCCGCGCGTCGGGCGTCAAATTACCACCTACGGCTTCAGCGAAGACGCTGATGTACGCGTGGAAGATTATAAGCAGATTGGTGCGCAGGGACATTTCACCCTGGCACGCCAGGATAAAGAGCTCCTGCATGTCACCCTGAACGCGCCGGGACGTCACAATGCCCTGAATGCGGCGGCGGCGGTGGCTGTTGCAACGGAAGAAGGCATTGATGATGAGGCGATCCTGCGCGCGCTGGAAAGCTTCCAGGGAACGGGCCGTCGCTTCGACTTCCTGGGTGAGTTCCCACTGGAGCCAGTAAACGGTAAGCCAGGTTCTGCGATGCTGGTCGATGACTACGGTCACCATCCGACGGAGGTGGACGCAACCATCAAAGCGGCACGCGCGGGTTGGCCGGAAAAGAATCTGGTCATGATCTTCCAGCCGCACCGTTACACACGTACCCGCGATCTGTATGACGATTTTGCCAACGTCCTTTCGCAGGTCGATACCCTGCTGATGCTGGATGTTTATGCCGCGGGTGAAGCGCCGATTCCGGGCGCGGACAGTCGGTCTTTATGTCGTACCATCCGCGGACGCGGTAAAGTGGACCCTATCCTGGTCCCCGACCCGGTGCAGGTAGCTGAAATGCTTGCCCCGGTCCTGACGGGTAACGATCTGATCCTGATTCAGGGTGCGGGAAATATCGGCAAAATCGCCCGTACCTTAGCTGAAATCAAACTGAAGCCGCAAACTCAGGAGGACGAGCGTCATGGCTGATAAGATTGCTGTCCTGTTTGGCGGCACTTCCGCCGAACGCGAGGTTTCTCTGAATTCGGGCGCTGCCGTGCTGGCGGGCCTGCGTGAAGGTGGCGTGGACGCGCATCCGGTTGATCCGAAAGAGGTGGACGTTACGCAGCTGAAAGCGATGGGCTTCGATAAAGCCTTTATCGCGTTGCATGGCCGCGGCGGTGAAGACGGCACGTTGCAGGGGCTGCTGGAGCTGATCGGTATGCCGTACACCGGCAGTGGCGTGATGGCATCCGCTATCTCCATGGATAAACTGCGCAGCAAACTGCTGTGGCAGGGGGCGGGTCTGCCCGTTGCGCCATGGGTTGCACTGACGCGCCGTGAATTTGAATTGGGCTTGTCGGACAGCGTTAATACACGCATTGCGGCACTGGGCTTACCGGTTATTGTGAAGCCTAGCCGTGAAGGGTCGAGCGTGGGAATGTCCAAAGTTGATAAAGCTGTAGATTTGGCTGACGCTTTAGCTCTGGCATTTCAACATGATGAAGAAGTTCTGATTGAAAAATGGCTTAGCGGGCCGGAATTTACCGTCGCGATGCTTGGTGAAGAAATTTTACCGTCAATTCGCATCCAACCCGCCGGAGTCTTCTATGATTATGAGGCGAAGTATCTCTCTGATGAGACGCAATATTTCTGCCCAGCTGGCCTTGAAGCACAACGTGAAGCGGAATTACAGTCTCTGGTGCTTAAAGCCTGGAATGTTTTGGGATGCCGAGGCTGGGGACGAATTGATGTGATGCTTGACGGTGATGGGCAATTTTATCTGCTGGAAGCAAACACGTCTCCGGGTATGACCAGCCATAGCCTTGTGCCGATGGCGGCGCGTCAGGCGGGAATGAGCTTCTCGCAATTAGTCGTACGTATTTTGGACCAGGCGGGCTGATATGTCTCAGGCTGCGTTGAACACGCGCAACCGCGATGACGAAGAAGAATATTCTTCTTCGCGCCGGAGTAATGGAACGCGTCTTGCAGGGATTATCTTCCTGCTCGGGGTGCTGTGCACCGTGTTTATCAGCGGCTGGATGGTGCTGGGCTGGATGGAAGACGCACAGCGGTTGCCGCTGTCGAAGCTGGTAGTGACCGGAGAGCGTCACTACACGCGTAACGATGACATTCGCCAGTCAATTCTGGCGCTGGGGTCGCCTGGCACCTTTATGACGCAGGACGTCAACATTATCCAGAGTCAGATTGAACGTCTGCCGTGGATAAAACAGGCGAGTGTCAGAAAGCAATGGCCTGATGAATTGAAGATTCATCTGGTTGAATATGTGCCGATTGCGCGTTGGAATGATCAGCATATGGTTGACGTAGACGGAAATTCGTTCAGCGTCCCGAGCGATCGTGTCAACAAGCAGAATTTACCGATGTTGTATGGCCCGGAAGGCAGCGAAAACGAAGTATTGCAGGGTTTTCGTGAGATGGGGCAGGTGCTGGCTAAGGATCGCTTTACGTTAAAAGATGCTGCGATGACGGCGCGCCGTTCCTGGCAGCTGACCTTAACGAATGGCATTAAGCTCAATCTTGGCCGCGGCGACACAATGAAACGTCTGGCGCGTTTTGTAGAACTTTACCCGGTTTTACAGCAGCAGGCGCAGACGGATGGCAAACGGATAAGCTACGTTGATTTGCGCTATGACTCAGGCGCAGCAGTCGGTTGGGAGCCGGCTCCGGTCGAGGAACCTAATCAGCAACAAAATCAGGCACAGGTACAGGCAGAACAACAATGATCAAGTCGACGGACAGAAAATTGGTAGTAGGACTGGAGATTGGCACCGCGAAGGTTGCCGCTTTGGTAGGGGAAGTTCTGCCCGACGGTATGGTCAATATCATTGGCGTGGGCAGCTGCCCTTCCCGTGGTATGGATAAAGGTGGGGTAAACGACCTTGAGTCGGTGGTGAAATGCGTTCAGCGCGCCATCGACCAGGCTGAATTGATGGCAGATTGCCAGATTTCCTCTGTCTATCTGGCTCTTTCTGGTAAGCACATCAGCTGCCAGAATGAAATCGGTATGGTGCCGATTTCTGAAGAAGAAGTGACGCAGGAAGACGTTGAGAACGTTGTCCACACGGCGAAATCTGTGCGTGTTCGCGACGAGCACCGTGTGCTGCATGTGATCCCGCAAGAATACGCGATCGACTACCAGGAAGGTATCAAGAATCCGGTCGGTCTGTCGGGCGTACGTATGCAGGCAAAAGTGCACCTGATCACATGTCACAACGATATGGCGAAGAACATTGTAAAAGCCGTTGAACGTTGTGGCCTGAAAGTTGACCAACTAATTTTCGCCGGACTTGCCGCGAGCTATTCCGTGCTGACCGAAGACGAACGTGAACTGGGCGTCTGTGTGGTCGATATTGGTGGTGGTACAATGGACATGGCTGTCTATACCGGCGGTGCGTTGCGCCACACCAAAGTGATCCCGTACGCCGGGAATGTGGTGACCAGCGATATCGCTTACGCCTTTGGTACGCCACCGAGCGATGCAGAGGCGATTAAAGTGCGCCACGGTTGCGCGCTGGGCTCTATCGTCGGCAAAGACGAGAGCGTTGAAGTGCCGAGCGTAGGCGGTCGACCGCCGCGCAGCCTGCAACGCCAGACGCTGGCAGAGGTAATTGAGCCGCGTTATACCGAGCTGCTCAACCTGGTCAACGAAGAGATTTTGCAGTTACAGGAACAGCTTCGCCAGCAGGGTGTGAAACATCATCTCGCAGCGGGGATTGTATTAACCGGCGGGGCAGCGCAAATTGAAGGTCTTGCGGCCTGCGCTCAGCGCGTGTTCCATACGCAGGTGCGTATTGGTGCGCCGCTGAATATCACCGGTTTAACGGATTATGCTCAGGAGCCGTACTATTCAACGGCGGTGGGCCTGCTGCACTACGGGAAAGAATCCCATTTAAGTGGTGAGGCAGAGGTGGAAAAACGCGTCTCGGTGGGGTCGTGGGTCAAACGACTTAACACCTGGTTGCGAAAAGAATTTTAATTTTTTAAGAGACCGGAGAGAATTAGCGGTCTCGGGCGACAGGCACAACGGAGAGAGAGATTATGTTTGAACCTATGGAATTAACCAACGACGCGGTGATTAAAGTCATCGGCGTCGGTGGCGGCGGCGGTAACGCCGTAGAGCACATGGTGCGCGAGCGCATCGAAGGTGTTGAATTCTTCGCGGTGAACACCGATGCGCAGGCGCTGCGTAAAACGGCTGTTGGCCAGACGATTCAGATCGGTGGTGGCATCACCAAAGGTCTGGGAGCAGGGGCTAACCCGGAAGTGGGCCGCAACGCGGCTGAAGAAGATCGTGAAGCGCTGCGCGCTGCACTGGACGGTGCAGACATGGTCTTCATCGCAGCGGGTATGGGCGGCGGTACAGGTACCGGTGCAGCACCCGTTGTGGCGGAAGTCGCTAAAGATTTAGGTATTCTGACCGTTGCTGTCGTGACCAAGCCTTTCAACTTTGAAGGTAAGAAGCGTATGGCTTTCGCGGAGCAGGGTATCACCGAGCTGTCCAAGCACGTGGACTCTCTGATTACCATTCCGAACGACAAGCTGCTGAAAGTGCTGGGTCGCGGTATCTCTCTGCTGGACGCCTTTGGCGCGGCAAACGACGTGCTGAAAGGCGCGGTTCAGGGTATCGCTGAACTGATTACCCGTCCTGGCCTGATGAACGTTGACTTTGCAGACGTTCGCACCGTGATGTCCGAGATGGGCTACGCGATGATGGGCTCTGGCGTGGCGAGCGGTGAAGACCGTGCGGAAGAAGCCGCTGAAATGGCGATCTCTTCTCCACTGCTGGAAGATATCGATCTGTCTGGCGCGCGCGGCGTGCTGGTCAACATTACCGCTGGCTTTGACCTGCGTCTGGATGAGTTCGAAACCGTGGGTAACACCATCCGTGCATTCGCCTCTGACAACGCTACCGTTGTTATCGGTACGTCCCTTGACCCGGAAATGAACGACGAACTGCGTGTGACCGTTGTGGCCACCGGTATCGGTATGGACAAGCGTCCTGAGATCACCCTCGTGACCAACAAACAGACTCAGCAGCCGGTGATGGATCGTTACCAGCAGCACGGTATGTCGCCTCTGACTCAGGAGCAAAAACCGGCTGCGAAAGTGGTGAACGACCCGACTCCACAAACGGCAAAAGAGCCAGATTATCTGGATATCCCGGCGTTCCTGCGTAAGCAAGCTGACTAAGAATTGGCTGGAATTTGGGGATTTGCGCTCTTTGTGCTAAACTGGCCCACCGTTAGTGATATACACTCTCGGTTGGATAGTTAATTTGGCGAGATTATACGATGATCAAACAAAGGACACTTAAACGTATCGTTCAGGCGACGGGTGTCGGTTTACATACCGGCAAGAAAGTCACACTGACGTTACGCCCTGCGCCGGCCAATACCGGGGTCATCTATCGTCGCACCGACTTGAATCCACCGGTAGATTTTCCGGCCGATGCCAAATCTGTGCGTGATACTATGCTCTGTACTTGTCTGGTGAACGAGCATGACGTGCGGATTTCTACCGTAGAGCACCTGAACGCCGCCCTGGCGGGTCTGGGTATCGACAACATTATGGTTGAAGTCGATGCGCCAGAAATCCCGATCATGGACGGGAGTGCTGCTCCGTTCGTTTATTTGTTGCTGGATGCCGGCATCGAAGAACTGAACTGCGCGAAGAAATTTGTTCGCATTAAAGAGACCGTTCGCGTCGAAGATGGCGACAAATGGGCTGAATTCAAACCGTACAATGGTTTCTCGTTGGACTTCACCATCGATTTTAACCATCCTGCGATTGACTCCAGCACCCAGCGCTATGCGATGAACTTCTCTGCGGATGCGTTCATGCGTCAGATCAGCCGAGCACGTACCTTCGGCTTTATGCGTGATATCGAATATCTGCAATCCCGCGGCCTGTGCCTGGGCGGCAGCTTCGATTGTGCCATCGTTGTTGACGATTATCGCGTACTGAACGAAGACGGCCTGCGTTTTGAAGATGAATTTGTCCGTCACAAAATGCTGGACGCGATCGGCGACCTCTTCATGTGTGGTCACAACATCATTGGTGCCTTTACCGCGTTTAAATCCGGTCATGCACTGAACAACAAACTGTTGCAGGCCGTCCTGGCAAAACAGGAAGCCTGGGAATATGTGACCTTCGAAGACGAAGCTGAACTGCCGCTGGCGTTCAAAGCCCCGACTATGGTCCTGGCGTAACGGTTAAAGCCGTTTCGTAAGAAAAGCGACTGGTTCACCTGGTACTCTCTCCGACCAGGGAAGCCAGTCGTTTTTATTTCTGCCCTTTCTGGATTTGTCTCTCTCACCCCTGGCCTGTGTTGGGTGCCAAATAACGGTGTGTTCGCTGCATTAATGACCGTTTTTACCTGCTGCAAGGTGTCATTCCTGCTGTCGTGTATTGGCTTTAGTGGTAATATCTGGGCGCTAAAAAAGAATAAATGAACTCAGCCTGCACTGGCGGGCGAACGTGGTGGAGCAAGTGAGCGGAATACTGACGCGCTGGCGACAATTTGGCAGACGTTACTTCTGGCCGCATCTCTTATTGGGGATGGTCGCGGCGAGTCTCGGCTTGCCTGTGCTCAGCAACAGCGCAGACGCGGCAACCCCAGCACGTTCCACGACGACCAAGCACGATCTCACCACGCGGGTTAACTTCACTAATCTCGCATGGCTTGAAGCCAGCCGTCGTCCCAATTTCTCCGTTGATTACTGGCAGCAACACGCGATTCGCACGGTTATTCGCCATCTGTCGTTCGCGATGGCGCCGCAGACGATGCCTGTTGCTGAAGAAACGCTGCCGGTCCAGGCTCAGCACCTTGCTCTGCTCGATACGCTCAATGCGCTTCTGACGCAGGACAACCAGCCGCCTGTGACCGTGAGTCAGACGGCGCAAACTGCTTTTGTTTCCCCCGCATCCTTCTCTGTTTCGACCTGGATTAGCCAGGTTCACGGCATCCGTGCCGGGCCTCAACGCCTCAGCTAAATTAATCTTTTTCAATACCTTAATTTATCTGCCCGACTGGGGCGTTTGAGATTTTATTATGCTAATCAAATTGTTAACCAAAGTTTTTGGTAGTCGTAACGATCGTACCCTGCGCCGCATGCGCAAAGCTGTGAACGTCATCAACGGTATGGAACCGGCGATGGAGAAGCTCTCTGATGATGAACTGAAAGCAAAAACCGCGGAGTTCCGTGCGCGTCTGGAGAAAGGCGAAACCTTAGAAAGCCTGATCCCGGAAGCCTTTGCCGTAGTACGTGAGGCCAGTAAACGCGTGTTCGGCATGCGTCACTTCGACGTGCAGCTGCTGGGCGGGATGGTGCTCAACGAGCGCTGCATCGCGGAAATGCGTACCGGTGAAGGTAAAACCCTGACTGCAACGCTGCCGGCTTACCTGAATGCGCTGACGGGTAAGGGCGTTCACGTTGTTACCGTCAACGACTATCTGGCGCAACGCGACGCCGAAAATAACCGTCCACTGTTCGAATTCCTCGGCATGACCGTGGGCATTAACATGTCCGGCCTGCCGGCACCTGCGAAGCGTGAAGCGTATAACGCGGACATCACCTACGGCACCAACAACGAATACGGCTTCGACTACCTGCGTGACAACATGGCGTTCAGCCCTGAAGAGCGCGTCCAGCGTAAACTGCACTATGCGCTGGTGGATGAGGTTGACTCCATTCTGATCGATGAAGCGCGTACCCCGCTGATCATCTCCGGCCCGGCCGAAGACAGCTCCGAGATGTACCGTAAAGTCGACAAAATCATTCCACACCTGCTGCGTCAGGAGAAAGAAGACTCCGATACTTTCCAGGGTGAAGGTCACTTCTCCGTGGATGAAAAAGCGCGTCAGGTCAACCTGACCGAACGCGGCCTGGTGAAAATCGAAGAGCTGCTGGTGGCTGAAGGCATTATGGAAGAGGGCGAGTCTCTGTACTCCCCGAGCAACATCATGCTGATGCACCACGTAACGGCTGCACTGCGCGCGCACGCCCTGTTCACCCGCGACGTTGACTATATCGTTAAAGACGGTGAAGTCATCATCGTCGATGAACACACCGGTCGTACCATGCAGGGACGTCGCTGGTCCGATGGTCTGCACCAGGCCGTGGAAGCGAAAGAAGGCGTGGATATTCAGAACGAAAACCAGACGCTGGCCTCTATCACCTTCCAGAACTACTTCCGTCTGTACGAGAAGCTGGCGGGGATGACCGGTACCGCAGATACCGAAGCGTTTGAGTTTAGCTCCATCTATAAGCTGGATACCGTGGTAGTACCAACCAACCGTCCAATGATCCGTAAGGATATGCCGGACCTGGTATACATGACCGAAGCGGAAAAAATCCAGGCGATCATCGAAGATATTCGCGATCGTACCGCGAAGGGCCAGCCGGTTCTGGTGGGGACCATCTCCATCGAGAAATCTGAAGTGGTGTCTAACGAGCTGACCAAGGCGGGCATCAAGCACAACGTGCTGAACGCCAAGTTCCACGCTAAAGAAGCAGATATCGTTGCGCAGGCGGGTTACCCGGCTGCCGTAACCATCGCTACCAACATGGCGGGTCGTGGTACCGATATTATGCTCGGCGGTAGCTGGCAGGCCGAAGTGGCCGAGCTGGAAAACCCAACCCCGGAGCAAATCGCGCAGATCAAAGCCGACTGGCAGGTGCGTCACGACGCGGTGCTGGCATCCGGTGGTCTGCACATCATTGGTACCGAGCGTCATGAATCTCGTCGTATCGATAACCAGCTGCGCGGTCGTGCGGGCCGTCAGGGTGATGCCGGTTCTTCCCGTTTCTATCTGTCTATGGAAGATGCGCTGATGCGTATTTTCGCCTCTGACCGTGTGTCCGGCATGATGCGTAAACTGGGCATGAAACCAGGCGAAGCGATCGAGCACCCGTGGGTTACCAAAGCGATTGCCAACGCCCAGCGTAAAGTAGAAAGCCGCAACTTCGATATTCGTAAGCAGCTGCTGGAATATGATGACGTTGCCAACGACCAGCGTCGTGCGATCTATACCCAGCGTAACGAACTGCTGGACGTGTCCGACGTGAGCGAAACCATCAACAGCATTCGCGAAGATGTGTTCAAAGCCACTATCGACGCGCACATTCCACCGCAGTCTCTGGAAGAGATGTGGGATATCGAAGGCCTGCAGGAACGTCTGAAAAACGACTTCGACCTCGAACTGCCAATCAAAGAGTGGCTGGACAAAGAGCCTGAGCTGCACGAAGAGACCCTGCGCGAGCGTATCTACGAAACCGCGCTGGACGTCTATAAGCGTAAGGAAGAAGTGGTTGGCGCTGAGATGATGCGTCACTTCGAGAAAGGCGTAATGTTGCAGACCCTGGACTCCCTGTGGAAAGAGCACCTGGCGGCAATGGACTACCTGCGTCAGGGTATCCACCTGCGTGGTTATGCGCAGAAAGATCCGAAGCAGGAGTACAAGCGTGAATCCTTCTCCATGTTTGCTGCCATGCTGGAGTCGCTGAAGTATGAAGTCATCAGCACTCTGAGCAAAGTTCAGGTGCGTATGCCGGAAGAAGTGGAAGCGATGGAGCAGCAGCGTCGTGAAGAAGCTGAGCGTCTGGCACAGATGCAGCAGCTGAGCCATCAGACCGATGAGAGCGAAGCCGCAGCGGCAATCGCAGCGCAGACGGGCGATCGTAAAGTCGGTCGTAACGATCCGTGCCCATGCGGTTCCGGCAAAAAATACAAGGCGTGCCACGGCCGCCTGAGCTAAGAACATAACAAACCGAAAAGGCGCAGATATCTGCGCCTTTTTTATGGACGTGACATGATGAAAACACTGCAAATTGCTGTCGGGATCATTCGCAACCCGCAAAATCAGATCTTCATTACCCAACGTGCCGCCGATGCGCATATGGCCAACAAATGGGAATTCCCCGGCGGAAAAATCGAATCAGGTGAAACGCCGGAGCAGGCGCTGGTGCGTGAGCTTCAGGAAGAGGTGGGGATCACCCCGCTTGACGCAACGCTGTTCGATAAGCTGGAGTACCAGTTTCCGGACAGGCACATAACGCTGTGGTTCTGGCTGGTGGAAAACTGGGAAGGTGAGCCATGGGGAAAAGAGGGGCAGCCGGGTAACTGGATTGAGCTTCAGGCCAGCGATGCGGAAAAATTCCCGCCTGCCAATGAGCCTGTGATCCTCCGGCTGGTCGCACAACCGTAGGCCTGCTAAGCGAAGCGCCAGCAGGCTTTAAATGTTACTGCTGGTTTTCGCTCCAGTCATCGCTATCCGAGAGATCGCCTTCGCTCGGAATGCGTTTCTCTTCCGCCGCCCATTCGCCCAGGTCTATAAGTTGACAGCGTTTGCAGCAGAATGGGCGAAATGGACTCACTTCTCCCCAGACGACAGTTTTCCCACAGGTTGGGCAGTTTACGGTGGTTACGTCAGACATCGGCACTCCTTAACAACAGGCCAGTTCAAAATCGAGGCGTTCCGGCACGGTGCCATGCTCACTGTCCAGCGGCATAAAGCGGATCGCGAAACGGCTTTTATGTCCGGAAATTTGCGGGTAAAGCTGCTCGCCAAGAGAGAGATTCAAACGCAGAAGATCGGCGTCGTCGCCGTTATCCTGATAAAAACCGTTGAGACTGGTCTGCTTGCGGAACGGGGCAGAGTTACGCACAAGATCGAGGATCAGGGATAACGTTTGATTCATCGGCTCCAGACTGCCCATCCAGCTGTTTACCTGGCGATCGCGCTGTTCCTGCGGCATGTGCAGCCACATATGCAGCGTTGGAAGGTCAAAGCTACAGCAACCGCCCGGTATGCTCAGACGCTGACGCACCAGCGCAATCAGACGGTCCTCGCGTAAAAATTGTCCAACGCGCGGCGCGGCCATCAGCGTCGCGCTGCTGTTTTTTAGCTGCTGGCGTAAAGCGTCAATTCGACTTTTATCTACGCCCGGTACTTCGGCCCAGGCCTGTAATTTACGCTGCTGGCGCTCCAGCTCTTTCAACAGCTCAGTGCGGACATCGCCGCGTTCAATCACATCCAGCAGATCGCCCACGTTGCGGAAAAAATGCAGCGCGGTGGCGTGATCGTTGACGGGCAGATGTTGTGAAAGTTGTTGAATAAGAAATTCTATGCGTAGCCAGGTACGCATTTTTTCGTTAAGCGGATGCTCAAAAAGGATATGAGTCGACATTATGGTTTTTCCTGTGCAACGGCCTGCGCGGCGAAGGTCAGATACTTCGCGTGCAGACGAGCAACATCCGATGCAATGGCATCTGGTGCGCCGTTATTATCAATAACATCATCCGCAACGGCGAGGCGCGCTTCGCGCGTGGCCTGTGCGGCAAGAATTTGTTCAGCATGCTCGCGTGAAACATGGTCACGCGCCATGGTTCTCTGGATTTGCGTTTCGCGGGAAACGTCAATCACCAGCGTTCTGTCTGCTTTATTTTGAAGCTGATTTTCCACCAGTAACGGGATCACCCACAACACATAGGGCGAACTGGCTGCGGCAATCTGACGCTGAGTTTCCTGGTGGATAATGGGGTGGAGCAGGGCATTAAGCCAGGCTTTTTCCGCCGGATCGGAAAATATGCACTCACGCAGCTGCCGACGATTCAGGGTGCCGTCAGCCTGTATCACACGGCGACCAAAATGCGCTTCGATGGCGTTTAAGGCGGGTGTATTGGGTTCTACCACCTGACGGGCAATGATATCGGCGTCGATAATCGTGACGCCGAGACGAGCAAACGCGTGCGCAACGGTGCTTTTACCACTACCGATGCCGCCGGTTAATGCGACGATATACCCCATTAAATCAGATCCTGGGAATTATTCAGTTTTAAAATCAGTTGCTTAAAATTCAAACTTACAACAGCCAATGTTTAGCTCTCTTTACCCGCTTTTTACCAGGTAAATTTATAGGATTGTAGCGTAAAAAAAGAGAATTTCGCAGTCTTGCGGAGCAGGTATTAGTGCGTATGATAGCGTCACTGGAGTTGTGCTTTTAATATATTTGCCTCTAACCCCAGGAATCCGCACATGCGTATTGAAGAAGATCTGAAGTTAGGTTTCAAAGACGTTCTTATCCGCCCTAAACGCTCTACACTGAAAAGTCGCTCAGACGTTGAACTCGAACGTCAATTCACCTTTAAGCATTCCGGTCAGACGTGGTCTGGCGTGCCGATTATCGCGGCCAATATGGACACCGTCGGGACCTTCGAGATGGCGACCGCGCTGGCGCAATTCGACATCCTTACTGCGGTACATAAACACTACAGCCCTGAGGAGTGGAATGCGTTTGTCGCCTCAGCCTCGGCTGACGTGGTGAAGCATGTGATGGTCTCGACCGGTACGTCTGATGCAGATTTCGAGAAAACCAAACAGATCCTGAACGCCAATCCGGCGCTGAATTTTGTCTGCATTGACGTGGCAAATGGTTATTCCGAGCATTTCGTCCAGTTCGTCAGCAAGGCGCGTGAAGCCTGGCCAACCAAAACCATCATCGCGGGCAACGTGGTGACCGGTGAAATGTGTGAAGAGCTGATCCTCTCCGGGGCCGACATTGTGAAAGTGGGCATTGGCCCGGGCTCCGTTTGCACCACGCGCGTGAAAACCGGTGTGGGTTATCCGCAGCTGTCTGCGGTAATTGAATGCGCTGACGCCGCGCACGGTCTGGGCGGCCAGATCATCAGCGACGGTGGCTGCACCATGCCAGGCGATGTGGCGAAAGCCTTCGGCGGCGGCGCGGACTTCGTGATGCTCGGCGGCATGCTGGCCGGCCACGAAGAGAGCGGCGGTACCGTGGTGGAAGAGAATGGTGAGAAATTCATGCTGTTCTACGGAATGAGCTCTGAATCTGCGATGACCCGTCACGTGGGTGGTGTCGCGAAATACCGTGCGGCGGAAGGTAAAACCGTGAAGCTGCCACTGCGCGGCCCGGTCGAAAACACGGCGCGCGATATCCTCGGCGGTCTGCGTTCTGCCTGCACCTACGTGGGGGCTTCCCGCCTGAAAGAGCTGACTAAACGCACGACGTTTATCCGCGTTCAGGAGCAGGAAAACCGCGTATTTAATAGCCTCTGACGGCTACGGCTGGCGCGCGTCCGTGCGCCAGCATTACCCCGCGCTCATTGCATCCCCCAGATGGAAAATTGGCAGATACATCGCCACCACCAGCGTGCCAATAATCAGACCTGTCACGACCAGTAGCAAAGGCTCAAGAAGCGCCGCCAGATTGTCTGCCTGCTGAAATGTCTGTTCCGTATGATGGCGGGCCAGATTCATCAGCATCACATCCAGTGAACCCGACACTTCTCCGGTGCGAATGAGCTGAATACACAGTGGTGTAAAAACAGAGGCCTTCTGGAAGGAGGACCACACGGGCATCCCCTGTTCGATATCGCTGCGTATCTCACGGAGTTTCTCCTGCCAATAGCCACTCTCAACGGTCTCCTCCACACTCTCCACTCCTTGTAAAAAAGCAATTCCAGCCTGCTGGGTTAATGACAGCACGGTAAAAATTTGCCCCAGTTTTTGCCCACGCATCAGCGTGCCCATCACCGGTACATGTAACAGGACGTACTGCCAGCGCGGATGCCGCCGCAGCTTACAGGCGATGACAACCATTGCCACGAGCAGGGCCAAAAGGGTGAGCATATGCGCCTGAACCAGGGCCGCCAGCCCCATGACTGCCTGCGTGAGCAAAGGGAGCGGGGTGTTGAACGTTTTGTAGATTGCAGCAAACTCAGGCAACACCAGCGTGACCATCGCCAGCACCACGAAAACGGCCAGCGTCAGGATGATCAGCGGATAGCGCAGCGCTTTCTTCACCTTTGCACTGAGCTGCTGCTGGGATTTTTGCTGCAGCGCAAGCTGACGGCAGCAGGCTTCGAGCTTACCCGTCAGCTCACCCGTCTTCACCATCGAGACATAAAGGGGGCTAAACACCTCTGGCCATTTCTTCATGGCCTCTGACAGGGCGCAACCTTCGCTCAGGTCATCAGCAAGACTGTGCAGCAGCGCCTGCCAGTGCTTCAAAGGATGCTGTTCCGCCAGCATGTGCAGGCTTTGGGACAGCGTGAGTCCGGCCTGTAGCAGCGTGGCGAGCTGGCGAAAAATATCGTAGCAGTGTTGCACCTGCCATCGGTGTCGCTGCTGGCAGCGTTTTAGCGCCAGCGGGTGCAGTTGTTTAAGCACCAGAGCCGTGTAAGCTGCGTTACGGTCGATGGCCCAGAGGGTGCCGGTTTGCACCTCCCCCTCGGTGGTCAGGGCACGCCAGCGCCAGAGCGAATTAGCAGCCATCGGGCATTCCCAGGACGCGCAACAGCTCTTCGAGCGTGGTCAGCCCTTGCTCTACGGCCATGCAGCCGTGCTCAAACAAAGAGGTCATTCCCGCCTGACGTGCGCTGGACCCAATCACCTCCGTGCTTGCTCCGCTGGCGATGGCCTGCCGCAGCGTGTCGTCGATGACGAGCACTTCAAAAATGGCTACGCGACCATAAAAACCGTGGTAGCAGCGCTCGCAACCGGTGGGTTGCCAGCGAGGAAGCGGCCGGGGCCACAGCGTGCGAGGTAATTCGGTGTGGCGGCTGGCTTCCTGTCGGCAGTACGGGCATAAACGACGCACCAGCCGCTGGGCAATCACCATCGAGAGCGCCGAAGAGATCATCCAGCGCGCGACGCCCATCTGTTGCAGCCGTACCAGCGTTTCAGTCGTCGAATTAGTATGGAGGGTGGACAGCACCAGATGCCCGGTTTGCGCCGCCTTAATGGCAATTTCTGCCGTTTCGCCGTCACGAATTTCACCCACCATAATGATGTCAGGATCCTGCCTGAGCAGGGCACGCAGCACGCTCTGGAAGGTCAGCCCCGCGCGCGGATTAATCTGCGTCTGGTTTAAGCCTGCAAGCGGGATTTCAACGGGATCTTCCACGCTGCAAATATTAACGTCAGGGGTATTTCGCGCCTGTAACGCGCTGTACAGCGTCACCGTTTTCCCGCTACCGGTCGGGCCGGTGACCAGAATCAACCCCTGAGGGCTGTTAAGCGCCCCGGCAAAACGGGCCTGCTGGTCTGCACTCATCCCCAGCAGTTCAAGCTCCAGTGCCTGCTGCACCTGGTGAAGCAGACGAAGCACGATTTTTTCTCCACCGCTACAGGGAAGGGTTGCGATACGAAAAGAGACGGGGACGCTTGCCAGCTCCACCGTAAACTGACCGTCCTGCGGCAGGCGGCGCTCCGCAATATCCAGTTGGCCCAGCACCTTCAGGCGTGCGGCAAGCGTCGTACCGAGGGCGGCGGAAACCGGCGGTTGCGGGTAGAGAACACCGTCGATTCGCAAACGGATCTGGTAGCCGTGCTCCGTCGGTTCAATATGGATGTCAGAAGCCCGCTGGTTCACTGCCTGCTGCAACGTTGTACTGAGCACGTCAGCGGCTGAGTTTGGCACTATTCCCGGTAGGTGTGATGATGAGAGGGACTGAAGCCGTTTCTCCATCCGTTCAGCCGTCCAGCACTCAATATCAATACGTTTCTGCGTGGCGAAGCGTAACGCTTCCATCAGCTCAGAGGCAGGATTACCCACCACCGCAATGCTGATCATCTCGGTGTCGCTTGCGAGTAGCAGTGCGTGATGGCGCTGACAGAGCGTCATAAGCTGTTCGGTGTTCATTGTCCACTCCTGTCAGTTGTTGTCGAAGCGGAAAACATCTTCACAGGCTTGTCTGAGCGCCGTGTCGGACGCAATGTTGCAGGCGCGCGTCCAGCCCGTCATACCGTTACCGTCGCTCCAGATCGGTGTCATGAGCACTTCAAGTCCGTTAAGGCTTTCCTGCCCTGTTAACGATACGACCCCCTTCGCCACGCTCATCGCTGAAACGTAACGCGTGGTAGTCGGGGAGGGGATGCCATTGGTTCCTGCGTCGCAGCGATCCACACCACCACGATCCAGGGCGCAAAGCTCAATAGCGGTGCGGTAGGGAATGAACGTTTGCAGCATATCGGTGAGCGCTGCTTTTCGCAGGTAGTTCTGATAAGCCGGGATGCCAATCGCGCTCAGGATGGCAATAATGCCAATGACCACCATTAGCTCAATCAGGGTAAATCCTTGTTGTCTGTTCATATCTGCTCCTTACGTTAAGTGGCGCTACTGTGGCAGTACCGGCGCGCAGAAACGAGGGGCAAAAGCGCGAACGTGAAAGGGCTTTCAGGGAAATGATTCAGTGTTGCAGAGAAGGACAGCGTAATTGCGAGCGGTTTCGTATTTCCCCTCTCCGGGCGGAGAGGGGAAGATCAGTTATTTGAAGCGCATCGAGAGGTCCAGGGCACGTACGTGCTTGGTCAGGGCTCCCACGGAGATATAATCGACGCCGGTTTTAGCAAATTCGCGGAGGGTGTCGAACGTCACGTTGCCGGACACCTCAAGCTGCGCCTGGCCGTTTGTGCGTTTGACCGCTTCACGCATCTGCTCCGTGTCGAAGTTATCGAGCATGATGATGTCAGCCCCCGCTTTAATGGCCTCGTCCAGCTCATCCAGCGTTTCCACTTCCACCTCAACCGGCACATCCGGATGCAGCCAGAAGGCTTTTTCCACGGCCTGACGTACCGAGCCAGAGGCAATAATGTGGTTCTCTTTGATCAGGAAGGCATCGGATAGCCCCAGACGATGGTTGGCGCCACCGCCGCAGAGCACGGCGTATTTTAGCGCGGTGCGCAGGCCCGGCAGGGTTTTACGGGTATCCAGCAGCTGCGTGCGGGTGCCTGCCAGCAGGTCAACGTAGCGGCGTACTTCACTGGCAACGCCAGAGAGCGTTTGCACAAAATTGAGCGCGGTGCGTTCACCGGTCAGCAAGACGCGGGACGGGCCGTCCAGCTCGAACAGTGGCTGATTTGCCGTGACCGCATCACCGTCCTCAACGTGCCATGTTACCTGCACCTCGTCGCCCGCCAGCTGGGTAAAGACCTCCTCAACCCAGCGTTTGCCGCAGAAAACCCCCGCTTCGCGGGTGATGACTACCGCGTGCGACCGTGTCTCTTTTGGCAACAATTGGGCGGTAATATCGTTATCGGCGCTGACGTCACCGCCGAGGTCTTCTCTCAGGGCATGGGCAACGCTTGCCGGGATATCACTATTAATACGTTCCAGAAGCGCGTCACGTCGGTGGTCGGGGTTATAGCGGCGAGGCGGCATGATAAAACTCCAAATTGGTAACGAATCATAATATTGAAACATGCTACTCTGAACCGAGTAACAGCACCATAGATAAGGAGTTCCAGCATGTTGTTAGAAAACGGATGGCTGGTGGACGCGCGACATGTACCGTCGCCGCACCACGATTGCCGCCCGGAGGATGAAAAGCCCACACTGCTGGTGGTTCACAACATAAGTCTCCCGCCAGGTGAGTTTGGCGGTCCGTGGATCGACGCGTTATTCACAGGAACGATAGATCCCGATGCTCATCCTTACTTTGCTGAGATTGCGCATTTGCGCGTATCGGCGCACTGCCTGATCCGCCGTGATGGCGAAGTGGTTCAGTATGTTCCTTTTGATAAGCGAGCCTGGCATGCCGGCGTGTCGATGTATCAGGGGCGCGAGCGGTGCAATGATTTCTCCATTGGAATTGAACTGGAAGGAACGGACACCACGCCTTACACCGATGCGCAATATCAGAAACTGGTTGCTGTGACGCAAACTTTAGTGGGGCTTTATCCCGCCATTGAAGACAACATTACGGGGCACAGCGACATCGCCCCCGAAAGAAAAACCGACCCCGGCCCGGCGTTTGACTGGTCCCGGTTTCACGCCATGCTTACCACGTCGTCAGATAAGGAGATAACATGACGTTGTTTACCATGCTGCTGGTTATGATCGCCGAACGCCTGTTTAAGCTCGGCGAGCACTGGCATCTGGATCATCGGCTGGAAGTGTTATTCCGCCGGATCAGGCATTTTTCCATGCTACGCACGCTGCTTATGACGGCAGGTGTGATGGTGATTACGTTCCTGTTGCTACGCTCACTTTACGGCCTCTTTTTCAACGTGCCGCTGCTGGTGGTATGGATACTGCTGGGCGTGTTGTGTATTGGCGCGGGCAAGGTGCGTTTGCACTATCACGCGTATCTGAAAGCTGCTTCCCGGGATGATGTCCACGCGCGCGGCGCGATGGCGAGCGAGCTGACGATGATCCACGGCGTACCGCCGGACTGCGATGAACGCGAATTTCTGCGCGAGCTACAAAACGCGCTGCTGTGGATTAACTTCCGTTACTACCTGGCGCCGCTGTTCTGGTTTGTGGTGGGCGGTCCATGGGGACCGGTACTGCTGATGGGCTATGCTTTTCTGCGCGCCTGGCAGACCTGGCTTGCCCGCTACCTTACGCCGCATGAACGTCTCCAGTCCGGCATTGATGCCATTCTGCACGTGCTCGACTGGCTTCCGGTGCGACTGGTCGGCGTGGTCTATGCCCTCATCGGTCACGGTGAAAAGGCGTTGCCAGCGTGGTTTGCCTCCCTTGCAGACCGCCATACCGCGCAGTATCAGGTCTTAACCCGACTGGCTCAATTCTCGCTGGCTCGCGAGCCGCACACGAACAAAGTCGAAACGCCTAAAGCTGCCGTCTCGATGGCGAAAAAAACGTCGTTTGTGGTGGTGGTGATTGTGGCGTTGCTGACGATTTACGGCACGCTGGTCTGACCCAGCGCGCCGAAGCCGTTACAGCGTATCCGCAGGCGGGATGCCGAAATCAGGCATCCCGTTGTCGTCCCAGCGGACGAGCTTCAGGCGAGTGTGGCGATTCGGATCGTAAAGCGGATCGCCTTCAATTTCAGTGTAGTTTCGCGCGTGGTAGACCAGCACATCGTCGCCTTCCGGCGTCTGCGTAAAGCTGTTATGGCCTGGTCCATACTGACGGTTTTCGTAGCTGGTGACGAACACCGGGCGCGGGGATTTATGCCAGTTAGCCGGGTTTTGCGGAGCGGCATCTACGTCTATCCACAGTAATCCCATGCAGTAATTCTCGTCGGTGGCGCTGGCGGAATAGCTGATAAATAGCTTATCGCCATGGAACAGCACCGCCGGGCCTTCGTTGACCCAGAATCCGCGGCACTCCCAGTCATATTCCGGTTTACTGAGCATCACCGGCTCGCCTTTCAGCGTCCACGGATTTTCCATTTCACACAGGTAAAGATTGGAGTTACCGGAAATGTCCGGGGCTTTTTGCGCCCACAGATACCAGCGTTTGCCCTGATGCACAAAGGTAGTGGCATCCAGCGCGAAGGTGTCAAACGGGGTTTTGATTTGCCCTTTTTCCACCCACGTACCGGTGAGCGGATCGCGATCTGCGCATTCAATGGCGAACATGCGATGCTGGAACATCCCGAGTTCGTCGAGCGCCTGGGTATGTGTGGCGGCAAAGTAGATGTACCACTTGCCGTCGATATGATGCAGTTCCGGTGCCCAGATCAGCTGGCTCATCGGGCCGGTGTCGGGCTTGCGCCAGACAACTACCTCTTCGGCATTGCCTAAATCTTCCAGCGAGTCCGCGCGGCGGATCGCCAGCCGGTCATACTCCGGCACGGAGGCGATAAAGTAATATTGTCCTTCGTGGCGCAGGATATACGGGTCGGCGCGTTGTTCAATAAACGGGTTTGGCCAGGTTTGCATTCGGCTTTCCTTATTTAGTCTCAGCGGCTTTAAATTCCTGATAGTCGCTCAGTTCACGATAGTTGGTGCGACGCTTCTCCAGATCGGACTGGATTTGCTTCATGGTCTCACGGTCCACTTTCAGCAGACGTACAACGCCCGCGGTAATTAAATATCCAATGCCAGGGATGACGGTAAAGAGCAGCACAATGCCGTTGATGGCATCCGCGCTCTGCGCTTTTGCGCCCGCGTCATAACCGTACCAGGAGAGCAGGAAGCCAACCATCGCCCCGGCAATCGCCAGACCCAGCTTCAGGAAGAAGATGTTGCCGGAGAAGCTTATCCCGGTGATACGTTTCCCGGTTTTCCATTCACCGTAGTCGTCCACGTCGGCCATCAGTGACCAGTGCAGAGGGGATGGGATCTGGTGCAGGATATTCAGCAGGACGTAAAGCACAACAATGGTTGTCGTCGCTTTCGGGTCGAAGAAGTAGAAGGCGCAGGAGAAAATCGCCAGCGCGATGTTGGTCCAGAAGAAGACCTTCAGCTTGCACCAGCGGTCGGTCAGCACTTTCGCCAGCATACTGCCGAACATCATGCCGACAACGCCCAGGCTGATAAACAGCGTGGCGAAATGGGTGCTTTGCCCCATTACCCAGGTGACGTAATACATGGTGGCCGCCATGCGGATAAAGCCCGGGCAGACGTTGCAGAGCGTCAGAAGCAGAATGCGCACCCACTGGTCATTCTTCCACACATCCTTCAGGTCGTTTTTCAGTTCGTCGTGGGTTTGTACAGCCGGGCGAACGCGCTCGCGCACCGTGGCGAAGCAGAACAGGAACATGCAGGTACCAATCAGCGCCAGCACGGTCATCGCCATCTGGTAGCCTTTGGCTTTGTTATCCCCACCGAACCAGTCAGCCATTGGCAGGAGCGTAAGCGACAGCAGCAGCGTGGCGATACCGACCATAACAAAACGATAGGACTGGCAGGCTACGCGCTCTTTTGGGTCGTTGGTGATCACGCCACCGAGCGAGCAGTACGGAATGTTGATGGCGGTATAGGTCAGCGACAGCAGGAAGTAGGTGACAAATGCATAGATAACTTTGCTGTTATAGCTCCACTCTGGGGTGGTGAACATCAGGATGCTGAACAGCGCATAGGGGAAGGCAATCCACAGTAGCCATGGACGAAATCGGCCATATTTGCTGCGGGTACGGTCGGCAATCGCGCCCATGATTGGGTCCGTTACGGCGTCAATCACGCGAACGGACAGCAGCAGTACCCCAACCAGCGCAGGCGCCAGACCAAAAATATCCGTATAAAAATAGTTAACAAATAACATGATGGCGCCAAAGATAATGTTGCATCCGGCGTCACCCATGCCATAGCCGATCTTTTCTTTTACTGACAGTTTGTTGTTATCCATCGACAGATCTCCGGGTTTCGGTATGGAGAGAATTATTCGCTGGCAAACGGATATATGCGTTGCAATATAAGGGCGGTGATATGGAGGATTTTGCTGTTGGCGTGAATTTGTGAGGAAGGTAACAAGACGCTGTACCCGCAACCGCGGGTACAGCGAGAAAACACTTAGTGCGCTTTCACCGTTTTGGCATTTTTCTGTTTCACCATATAGCCCACGCCGAGGATCGCAATCCACACCGGGATGAGGTAGACGGAAATCGCCATGCCTGGCGTGATGAGCATGATGACCAGCACGGCCGCCATGAACAGCAGGCAAACCCAGTTCCCCAGCGGATAGAGCAGGGCAGGGAAGCGCGTGGTTACGCCCTGCTGCTGCTTGGCGCGGCGGAACTTGATGTGCGCGAGGCTAATCATCGCCCAGTTGATCACCAGCGCGGAAACCACCAACGCCATCAGCAGGCCGAAGGCCGATTCCGGTGCCAGGTAGTTAATCAGAACGCAAAGCGCCGTCACGACCGCCGACACGATAATGGTGTTAACCGGTACGCCACGTTTATCAACGGTAAGCAGCGCTTTCGGTGCGTTGCCCTGTTGCGCCAGGCCGAACAGCATACGGCTGTTGCAGTAAACGCAGCTGTTATAAACAGAGAGCGCGGCGGTCAGCACTACGACGTTAAGCGCGTTGGCCACGAAGGTGTCGCCCAGCTCGTGGAAGATCAGCACAAACGGGCTGGTATCCGCCGTGACGCGTGTCCATGGCAGCAGGGAGAGCAGGACCGCCAGGGAGCCCACGTAGAAGATCAGAATACGGTAGATAACCTGATTTGTGGCTTTCGGGATGCTCTGCTCCGGGTTGTCGGCTTCCGCGGCGGTGATGCCCACCAGCTCCAGACCGCCGAAGGAGAACATAATGATCGCCATCATCATTACCAGGCCGGTCATGCCGTGCGGCAGGAACCCGCCCTGTTCCCAGAGGTTGCGCACGGTTGCCTGCGGGCCACCGTTGCCGCTGAAGAGCAACCAGCCGCCAAAAATGATCATCGCTACAACGGCAATTACTTTGATAATGGCGAACCAGAACTCCATTTCCCCAAACACTTTCACGTTGGTCAGGTTAATGGCGTTGATCAGCACGAAGAAGACTGCCGCAGACGCCCAGGTGGGGATCTCCGGGTACCAGAATTGAATGTATTTACCGACGGCGGTGAGTTCCGCCATAGCAACCAGCACGTAAAGAACCCAGTAGTTCCATCCAGAGGCGAAGCCCGCAAAGCTGCCCCAGTATTTATAGGCAAAGTGGCTAAAAGAGCCTGCAACCGGCTCCTCAACGACCATTTCCCCTAACTGGCGCATAATCAAAAACGCAATGAAACCTGCAATCGCGTAACCCAGAATGATGCCCGGACCGGCCGACTGGATAACGGACGCACTGCCCAGAAACAGGCCAGTACCAATAGCACCGCCCAGGGCGATGAGCTGAATATGGCGGTTTTTAAGACCGCGCTTTAGCTGATCGCCATGCTGTTGAGCTTCCATTTGAAACCTCGTGTGTGGTTGTTATGTTCACGCTGTGCGTGTGTAATTATGAAAGTCCATATTCTGTATTTATTTCTTTACGGTTAACGATACCGAAAAAAGCGGAGATGGCTTCCGTTAGCGCCAGAATAGTGGTAAGTGCCAGCGAATGCACCTGCTTTATGAAGGACTGATGACGACTTGAATAAAAAGAAACCAATTGTAAATCGGTACGTTAACCCCTCATACCCCAACCTATAGAATAGAAATGCGTCATAAGTGGGCGAATTTTCATATTTTGCCTTGTTGAATCGCTTCAGATTGCAAAAGCCCTCGTTTCAATATGGTTAAAACTGCCCCTTTGGGAGTAACCATTTCATTTGTGCAAAGTTACATTCCTGAAACGTTAGTTCTGTAAGGTTGTTAAAATGTGCCGGGTTTCCTGATTTCAATCAAAACCAATATGGACAGAAGGTGAATACTTTGTTACTTTAGCGATACGAACATGAAATTGGTAAGACCAATTGACTCCGGGCAAAAAGGCGTAAGACAGGGAATATGGCCTACAGCAAAATTCGCCAACCAAAACTTTCCGATGTGATTGAGCAGCAGCTGGAGTTTTTGATTCTCGAAGGGACACTGCGCCCGGGCGAGAAACTCCCGCCAGAACGCGAGCTGGCAAAACAGTTCGACGTTTCACGCCCCTCTCTGCGTGAGGCGATTCAACGTCTCGAAGCAAAGGGCCTGTTGCTCCGTCGTCAGGGTGGCGGAACCTTTGTGCAAAACAGCCTGTGGCAGAGCTTCAGCGACCCGCTGGTAGAACTTCTCTCTGACCACCCAGAATCCCAGTTTGATCTGCTTGAGACCCGTCACGCGCTGGAAGGTATCGCGGCCTATTACGCTGCCCTTCGCAGCACTGATGAAGACCGCGTACGTATTCGCGAGCTGCATCAGGCCATTGAACGGGCACAGCAGTCCGGCGACTTAGACGCCGAATCCAGCGCCGTTGTCCAGTATCAAATTGCCGTCACCGAAGCAGCGCACAACGTGGTGCTCCTCCATCTGCTACGCTGCATGGAGCCCATGCTGGCCCAGAACGTTCGTCAGAATTTTGAATTGTTGTATGCCCGTCGGGAGATGCTCCCGCTGGTAAGCAACCATCGCACCCGAGTATTCGAGGCGATAATGGCCGGGGAACCGGAGCAGGCGCGTGAAGCGTCGCACCGCCATCTGGCTTTCATTGAGGAAATCTTGCTGGACCGCAGCCGTGAACAATCGCGTCGCGAGCGTTCATTGCGCCGCATACAGCAACGAAAGGATTAAGCGCCAGGTACTTTTAGAGCGCGGCAACTAAACGCAGAACCTGTCTTATTGTGTTCTTAACCGAGAGCACAATGGGACAGGTTCCAGACAAATCAACGTATTAGATAGATAAGGAATACCCCCATGTCAGAACGTCTCCAAAATGACGTGGATCCGATCGAAACTCGCGACTGGCTACAGGCGATCGAATCGGTCATCCGTGAAGAAGGTGTTGAGCGTGCTCAGTATCTGATTGATCAGCTGCTTTCAGAAGCGCGCAAAGGCGGCGTGAAAGTGGCTTCAGGTGCAGGGGCTAGCAACTACGTAAACACGATTGCCGTCGAAGACGAACCGGAATACCCGGGCAATCTGGATCTGGAACGCCGTATCCGTTCTGCTATCCGCTGGAACGCTATCATGACCGTTCTGCGCGCATCCAAGAAAGATCTGGAACTGGGTGGCCACATGGCGTCCTTCCAGTCCTCTGCGACCGTTTACGAAGTGTGCTTCAACCACTTCTTCCGTGCAGCCAACGAGAAAGACGGCGGCGATCTGGTGTACTTCCAGGGCCACATCTCTCCGGGCATCTATGCACGTGCCTTCCTGGAAGGTCGTCTGACTGAAGAGCAGATGAACAACTTCCGTCAGGAAGTTCACGGTAAGGGTCTGTCTTCTTATCCGCACCCTAAACTGATGCCTGAGTTCTGGCAGTTCCCGACCGTATCTATGGGTCTGGGTCCAATTGGTGCAATCTATCAGGCTAAATTCCTGAAGTACCTGGAACACCGTGGTCTGAAAGACACCTCTGAGCAGACCGTTTACGCCTTCCTGGGCGACGGTGAAATGGATGAGCCAGAATCTAAAGGCGCGATCACCATCGCGACCCGTGAGAAGCTGGACAACCTGTGCTTCATCATCAACTGTAACCTGCAACGTCTGGATGGTCCGGTAACCGGTAACGGCAAGATCATTAACGAACTGGAAGGCATCTTCGCGGGTGCAGGCTGGAACGTGATCAAAGTCATGTGGGGCGGTCGTTGGGATGAGCTGCTGCGTAAAGACACCAGCGGTAAACTGATCCAGCTGATGAACGAAACCGTTGACGGCGACTACCAGACCTTCAAATCCAAAGACGGTGCCTACGTTCGTGAGCACTTCTTCGGCAAATATCCTGAAACCGCAGCCCTGGTTGCAGACTGGACTGACGAGCAGATCTGGGCGCTGAACCGCGGTGGTCACGATCCGAAGAAAGTTTACGCTGCACTGAAAAAAGCGCAGGAAACCAAAGGTAAAGCGACTGTGATCCTGGCCCACACCATCAAAGGTTACGGCATGGGTGATACCGCAGAAGGTAAAAACATCGCTCACCAGGTTAAGAAAATGAACATGGACGGCGTGCGTTATATCCGCGACCGTTTCAACGTTCCAGTGACCGATGAGCAGGTAGAAAACCTGTCTTACATCACCTTCCCGGAAGGGTCTGAAGAGCACAAGTACCTGCACGAACGTCGTCAGGCGCTGAAAGGCTACCTGCCTGCTCGTCAGCCTAACTTCACCGAGAAGCTGGAACTGCCAGCCCTGGAAGACTTCTCTCAGCTGCTGGAAGAGCAGAACAAAGAGATCTCTACCACTATCGCTTTCGTTCGTGCCCTGAACGTGATGCTGAAGAACAAGTCAATCAAAGATCGTCTGGTTCCAATCATCGCCGACGAAGCGCGTACTTTCGGTATGGAAGGTCTGTTCCGTCAGATCGGTATCTACAGCCCGAACGGCCAGCAGTACACCCCGCAGGACCGTGAGCAGGTTGCATACTACAAAGAAGACGAGAAAGGTCAGATCCTGCAGGAAGGTATCAACGAGCTGGGCGCAGGCGCATCCTGGCTGGCTGCTGCGACCTCTTACAGCACCAACAACCTGCCGATGATCCCGTTCTACATCTACTACTCCATGTTCGGGTTCCAGCGTATCGGTGACCTGTGCTGGCAGGCCGGCGACCAGCAGGCTCGCGGCTTCCTGATTGGTGGTACTTCTGGTCGTACGACCCTGAACGGTGAAGGTCTGCAGCACGAAGATGGCCACAGCCACATTCAGTCTCTGACTATCCCTAACTGTATCTCTTACGACCCGTCTTACGCGTACGAAGTGGCAGTCATCATGCATGACGGTCTGCAGCGCATGTACGGTGAAGCGCAAGAGAACGTTTACTACTACATCACCACCCTGAACGAAAACTACCACATGCCGGCAATGCCAGCAGGTGCCGAGGAAGGTATCCGTAAAGGTATCTACAAACTCGAAACCATCGAAGGTAGCAAAGGTAAAGTTCAGCTGCTGGGTTCCGGTTCTATCCTGCGTCACGTTCGTGAAGCAGCGCAGATCCTGGCGAAAGACTACGGTGTGGGTTCCGATGTGTACTCTGTGACCTCCTTCACTGAACTGGCGCGTGATGGCCAGGATTGTGAGCGCTGGAACATGCTGCACCCAATGGAAGCCCCACGCGTTCCGTACATCGCTCAGGTGATGAACGACGCGCCAGCGGTGGCGTCTACTGACTATATGAAACTGTTCGCTGAGCAGGTTCGTACTTACGTTCCAGCTGATGATTATCGCGTACTGGGTACTGACGGCTTCGGTCGTTCTGACAGCCGCGAAAACCTGCGTCACCACTTCGAAGTTGATGCTTCCTACGTGGTAGTAGCAGCACTGGGCGAACTGGCTAAACGTGGCGAAATCGATAAGAAAGTGGTTGCGGACGCAATCACCAAATTCAACATCGATGCAGATAAAGTTAACCCGCGTCTGGCGTAAGAGGTAAAAGAATAATGGCTATCGAAATCAATGTACCGGACATCGGGGCTGATGAAGTTGAAATCACCGAGATCCTGGTCAAAGTAGGCGACAAAGTTGAAGCTGAACAGTCGCTGATCACCGTAGAAGGCGACAAAGCCTCTATGGAAGTCCCGTCTCCTCAGGCTGGCATCGTTAAAGAGATCAAAGTCTCTGTTGGCGATAAAACCGAGACTGGCAAACTGATCATGATTTTCGATTCCGCCGACGGTGCAGCAGCTGCTGCACCTGCGCAGGAAGAGAAGAAAGAAGCCGCTCCTGCTGCTGCTCCAGCAGCGGCCGCGGCAGCGAAAGAAGTAAATGTGCCTGACATCGGCGGTGACGAAGTTGAAGTTACCGAAATCCTGGTGAAAGTGGGCGACACCGTTGCGGCTGAGCAGTCACTGATCACCGTAGAAGGCGACAAAGCCTCTATGGAAGTGCCAGCACCGTTCGCCGGTACCGTTAAAGAGATCAAGATCAACACCGGCGACAAAGTGTCTACCGGCTCGCTGATCATGGTCTTCGAAGTGGCGGGTGCAGCATCTGCCGCTGCGCCTGCTCAGGCTGCTGCTCCGGCTCCGGCGGCTGCACCAGCGGCTGCTGGCGGCGCGAAAGACGTTAACGTACCGGATATCGGCGGTGACGAAGTTGAAGTGACCGAAGTGATGGTGAAAGTGGGCGACAAAGTTGCCGCTGAACAGTCACTGATCACCGTTGAAGGCGACAAAGCTTCTATGGAAGTGCCTGCGCCGTTCGCCGGTACCGTTAAAGAGATCAAAATCAGCACCGGCGACAAAGTGTCTACCGGCTCTCTGATCATGGTCTTCGAAGTGGAAGGCGCAGCGCCTGCCGCCGCTCCGGCTGCCGCGGTTGCTCCGGCACCTGCTGCTGCACCGGCTCAGGCTGCTAAACCTGCTGCTGCCCCTGCTGCTAAAGCAGAAAAATCTGAGTTCGCTGAAAACGACGCTTACGTCCACGCGACTCCACTGATTCGTCGCCTGGCGCGCGAATTCGGTGTGAACCTGGCGAAAGTGAAGGGCACCGGCCGTAAAGGTCGTATCCTGCGCGAAGACGTTCAGGCTTACGTGAAAGACGCGGTGAAACGCGCCGAAGCTGCACCTGCGGCAGCAGCTGGCGGCGGTATCCCGGGCATGCTGCCATGGCCGAAAGTGGACTTCAGCAAGTTCGGTGAAATCGAAGAAGTGGAGCTGGGCCGTATCCAGAAAATCTCTGGTGCTAACCTGAGCCGTAACTGGGTGATGATCCCGCACGTTACGCACTTCGATAAGACCGATATCACCGATCTGGAAGCGTTCCGTAAACAGCAGAACGCCGAAGCTGAGAAGCGTAAGCTGGACGTGAAGTTCACCCCAGTGGTCTTTATCATGAAGGCCGTTGCCGCTGCCCTTGAGCAGATGCCACGCTTCAACAGCTCCCTGTCCGAAGACGGCCAGAAGCTGACGCTGAAGAAATACATCAACATCGGTGTTGCGGTTGATACGCCAAATGGTCTGGTGGTTCCGGTCTTCAAAGACGTGAACAAGAAGAGCATTACCGAGCTGTCCCGTGAACTGACCACCATCTCCAAAAAAGCGCGTGATGGTAAGCTGACTGCCGGCGAAATGCAGGGCGGCTGCTTCACTATCTCCAGCATCGGCGGCCTGGGTACCACCCACTTCGCGCCGATTGTAAACGCGCCGGAAGTGGCTATCCTCGGTGTGTCCAAGTCCGCGATGGAGCCGGTGTGGAATGGCAAAGAGTTCGTGCCGCGTCTGATGATGCCAATCTCTCTGTCCTTCGACCACCGCGTAATCGACGGGGCTGATGGTGCGCGTTTCATCACCATCATTAACAACACCCTGAGCGACATTCGCCGCCTGGTGATGTAATCGAAAAGCCGGCCAGTCGGCCGGCTTTTTTCTGATAATCTCATGGGGTTTTTGAGGTTATTGGTGAAAGCGATAATTCGTGAGCCGTTTGTTGTTTCAAAATTGTTAACAATTTTGTAAAATACGGGCGGATAGAACGACCCGGTGGACGACGGGTATACATTAAGAGGTCATGATGAGCACAGAAATCAAAACTCAGGTCGTAGTACTTGGGGCAGGCCCGGCAGGTTACTCCGCAGCATTTCGCGCCGCGGATTTAGGTCTGGAAACCGTCATCGTAGAACGTTACAGCACCCTCGGCGGTGTTTGTCTGAACGTCGGCTGTATCCCTTCTAAAGCGCTGCTGCACGTAGCGAAAGTTATCGAAGAAGCCAAAGCGCTGGCTGAACACGGTATCGTCTTCGGCGAGCCGAAAACCGATATCGACAAAATTCGTACCTGGAAAGAGAAAGTTATCACTCAGCTGACCGGCGGTCTGGCGGGTATGGCCAAAGGCCGTAAAGTGAAAGTGGTAAACGGTCTGGGTAAATTCACCGGTGCGAACACCCTGGAAGTGGAAGGCGAAAACGGCAAAACCGTGATCAACTTCGACAACGCGATCATCGCGGCAGGCTCTCGCCCAATCGAACTGCCATTCATTCCACATGAAGATCCACGCGTGTGGGATTCCACCGATGCGCTGGAGCTGAAAACCGTTCCTAAGCGTCTGCTGGTTATGGGCGGCGGTATCATCGGTCTGGAAATGGGTACTGTGTACCATGCGCTGGGTTCAGAGATCGACGTGGTTGAAATGTTCGACCAGGTAATCCCGGCAGCCGACAAAGATATCGTTAAAGTCTTCACCAAACGCATCAGCAAGAAATTCAACCTGATGCTGGAAACCAAAGTGACTGCCGTTGAAGCGAAAGAAGACGGTATTTACGTTTCCATGGAAGGCAAAAAAGCCCCATCCGAACCACAGCGTTACGACGCCGTACTGGTGGCTATTGGCCGTGTGCCGAACGGTAAAAACCTCGACGCGGGCAAAGCTGGCGTGGAAGTGGACGACCGTGGCTTCATCCGCGTTGACAAACAGCTGCGTACCAACGTGCCGCACATCTTTGCTATCGGCGATATCGTCGGTCAGCCAATGCTGGCGCACAAAGGTGTTCACGAAGGTCATGTTGCCGCTGAAGTTATCGCCGGCATGAAGCATTACTTCGATCCGAAAGTGATCCCATCTATCGCGTATACCGAGCCAGAAGTTGCATGGGTTGGTCTGACTGAGAAAGAAGCGAAAGAGAAAGGCATCAGCTACGAAACTGCCACCTTCCCGTGGGCTGCTTCTGGCCGTGCTATCGCGTCCGACTGCGCAGACGGTATGACCAAACTGATCTTCGACAAAGAAACTCACCGCGTCATCGGTGGTGCGATTGTCGGTACCAACGGCGGCGAGCTGCTGGGTGAAATCGGTCTGGCTATCGAAATGGGCTGCGACGCAGAAGACATCGCGCTGACCATCCACGCACACCCGACTCTGCATGAGTCCGTGGGCCTGGCGGCAGAAGTGTTTGAAGGTAGCATTACTGACCTGCCAAACGCGAAAGCGAAGAAGAAATAAGTTTCTTCAGATGAAAAAAGCGGCCTCAGGCCGCTTTTTTTATGCGCTGCGTTCAGGGTGTGACAGGCTGCCAGGTCTTATCCGGCTGGTATTCACTAAGAGCCTGCGCTTTCTGCGCCGAATCGTTGCCGAGATCTGCCTGATAAACCGCGTCATCCTGGTTAATTACAAAGCTCATTACCCCCGTCTGACCGTAGTTCACCGGCCAGGCGACCATGGCAAAGCCATTTTTATCCGGCAGGATGCGGAATCGGTAACCATGGTAACCCGCCCCCGACTGTGGAGGACTGAACGCCGGACCCAGTGGGCTGGGCGTTTCACCGGGAGCGACGGGCCAGTACAGTCCATCCTTTTTACCTTCAGAACTGACTATCTTCTGCGCGTACTTTTGGTTCATCGCAAAATAGCTCTGCTGGGCATCAACATAGGCGTGAAGCGCTTCGATGGCTGCGAGTTCGTTGCGCCCGATTTCGCGGGTCAGGATCTCTTCTGCGGCTTCCTGCATATCAAACTGCCAGCCAGATGCCGTTTTGACCACCGGGATCGGTAGCTGCCAGCCGTTATCGCCCACCACCAGGTGCGCCACGTTGCCACTGATGACGGTTTTATGATGAACGTTCCAGTCGCGCAGGAAGCGATCGACCGCTTCGGGATCAACGCCTTCGGGCGGCAGGAAATCGCGCCAGTTTTCACCGAGCAAATTGTTCATCGCACTTTCGTTTTGCTCGCTGATGGCGCTTGCCAGCGCACTGGTCGCCTGTTCTGGCGAACTGAACGATTGCTGTGCCATGACGGCCGCCGAGACCATGAACAACACCTTTCCACTGAGTAATTGACGTTTCATGTCGGCTCCCTTAACGATGACGGAATTCATGGCGTTCAGCGCGTTCGCCAGTGAGCTGGCGCGGCTGATGTTGACGAGTAGCGAGCTGCCGGCTTTGCGCCCCGCGCTGCTGCTGCGCCTGCCAGTTCGCGGAGCGGCTGTCGTTGCCGCTCAGGGCATTGGCCCGATGCAGCCTGGCTGGCTGCTGTACCGTCTGTGAAACCCGCTTCTCCTGTCTGTGCATGTCAGTCTGATGATGTTCACGCTGCGGCGTGCTCGTCCGTTTTACGGCCTGTGGCCTGGTGTCATATCCACGATAGTTATTTCGCTGCGAGATCTGCTTCAACTGTTGCGTTGAGGCCAGACGTTGAGCATCCCGCGTGGCTGTATGTACTGAGTGTGGGAGGGTTTTACCCGTTGATTGTTCCATCTGGCTGAGAGCGGCCTGGCGCTGGCTGTCGCGATTGACTGGTTTTTGCTGCGTCGCGCTTAGCCCGGTGGCTGTATGTGTAGAGTGGAAGCGGTTAGCCAGCTGGTTATTCGGGTAAGGCACGCCTTCACGATAGGCAGGATTGTGCTGCCAGGTGTGGTTATTACCGTTCAGGTGCTGCCCGCTGATTCTGTTGAAATTATCCACGTTGATATTGATGTTGTTATCACCGTTGCGGTTATAACCGCCGTGATTGTCCCAGTCATCATCGTGATGATGGTGATCCCAGTCGTCGTCATCCCAGTCAATATTGCTGAAAATGGCGTAGGTTGTAGCGACCCCGAGGCTAAAACCTAATCCTTTAACCAGACTGTCAGTGAATTGCTCGCCGGGTGAAGGCGGAAGATAGACCGGCGGGTAAGCGGTGTTAGGCCAGGTACCATAAACCGTATTCGGGTTATACGTGGGAACATACACTACCTGCGGATCGGCGGATTCAATCTTGATCACCGTTGGGCTGGTAGGCGTTGCGGTTGTCGTGGTTTTTGTCGATGCAGGTTTCGTGACGGTGGTGACCGTCTGCTGCGGTGTGGATTGCAGCGCACCCGTTTGTTGGGCCAGCAGGCGCAGCCGCTGTACGGAATCCATCACATCTTTCGGCTGTGCAAGGAAGGCGTCTCCCAGATTTTGTACCCATGGCGGATTTTCGCCCATCAACGACATCAGCTGAGGAAACGCAACCAGGGATTTTACGCTGGGATCCCACGGCTGGGTGGCTACCGCCTGCAGGGCGGCATCACCCTGCATTTTAGGATTGTCTTTCGACCACTGCGCGGCCTGAATAACATTTGACGGGTAGGTCGACGCCATCAAGATTTGCGACAGCAGGGCATCCGGGTAAAGCGCGACAGGGGCAACCCATTGGTCGATTTGCGCCGCAGTGTAGACCGGGGCAGCGACGGGCGCAGGCTGGGCTACCGGTGCGCCAGGTTGTTGTGTAACCGGAGCAGGCGTAGCAGGTTCCGTTGCGCGGCTTTTAACGTACATGACACCCGAGGCGGCAAACAGCCCCGCACTGCAAAGCAGAACAAGAAGATGTGGTTTAAAAGGCAACTTCATAGATTGACTCCAACGAGACGAGTGCAGTGCCGTGAGGCGTTGCTGTTGCCGCGAGTATCATTCACTCGTGTTTTACAGTTTTGACTATTGTTGGGAAACCAACCGGAGCGTCCGGATAAAGAGTGTGAGTATTTATTACACAATTATATCGGATAGCTGAAAAGGCGACGGGAAAGAGGACAAGATTCGCCTCGTCTCCCCGCTACACCATGCTTAACGATTCAGCAAATAATTTAATGTTGCTTTTTTGTAAACAGATTAACACTGTGCAGAAATCCTGCTATGCTGCCCGACGCGGTATCGGGCATTTACCCTACAAACTGCTGTCTCACAGGAGCGTGAAGAGAACGCCCGCCGCATATGACAATGAGAGCGAGGAGAACCGTCGTGCTAGAAGAATACCGTAAGCACGTAGCAGAACGTGCCGCCGAGGGAATTGTACCCAAACCTTTAGATGCAACCCAAATGGCCGCGCTCGTCGAGCTGCTGAAGAACCCGCCTGAGGGCGAAGAAGAATTCCTGTTAGATCTGCTGATCAACCGCGTACCGCCTGGCGTAGATGAAGCTGCCTACGTAAAAGCCGGATTCCTTGCTGCTATCGCCAAAGGCGAAGCCACCTCCCCACTGGTTACTCCTGAAAAAGCCATTGAACTGCTCGGCACCATGCAGGGCGGCTATAACATTCATCCGCTGATTGACGCGCTGGACAACGAAAAGCTGGCACCGATTGCTGCCAAAGCGCTCTCTTCAACGCTGCTGATGTTCGATAACTTCTACGATGTAGAAGAAAAAGCCAAAGCAGGCAACGTTTACGCGAAGCAGGTGATGCAGTCCTGGGCCGATGCCGAATGGTTCCTGAACCGCCCTGCGCTTGCTGAAAAAATTACCGTGACCGTCTTTAAGGTTACCGGTGAAACCAACACCGATGACCTCTCTCCGGCTCCGGACGCGTGGTCTCGTCCTGATATCCCCCTGCACGCCCTGGCGATGCTGAAAAACGCCCGTGAAGGCATCGAGCCGGATCAGCCGGGTAGCGTTGGCCCGATTAAACAGATCGAAGCGCTTCAGGAGAAAGGTTTCCCGCTGGCCTACGTCGGTGATGTGGTTGGTACCGGTTCTTCCCGTAAATCCGCCACCAACTCCGTGCTGTGGTTCATGGGCGACGACATTCCGCACGTGCCGAACAAGCGCGGCGGCGGCCTGTGCCTCGGCGGCAAAATTGCGCCAATCTTCTTCAACACCATGGAAGATGCGGGCGCTCTGCCAATTGAAGTGGACGTGAGCAACCTGAACATGGGCGACGTGATTGACGTTTACCCGTATAAAGGCGAAGTGCGCAACCACGAAACCAACGAACTGTTGGCAAGCTTCGAGCTGAAAACCGACGTGCTGATCGACGAAGTGCGTGCCGGTGGCCGTATTCCGCTGATCATTGGCCGTGGCCTGACCACCAAGGCGCGTGAAGCGCTGGGTCTGCCGCACAGTGACGTGTTCCGTCAGGCGAAAGACGTGGCGGAAAGCAATCGCGGCTTCTCGCTGGCACAGAAAATGGTCGGTCGCGCCTGCGGCGTCGCCGGTATCCGTCCTGGCGCGTACTGCGAGCCGAAAATGACCTCCGTGGGCTCTCAGGACACCACCGGTCCAATGACCCGTGATGAACTGAAAGACCTGGCGTGCCTGGGCTTCTCATCTGACCTGGTCATGCAGTCCTTCTGCCACACTGCGGCATATCCGAAGCCGGTTGACGTCACTACGCACCACACGCTGCCTGACTTCATTATGAACCGTGGCGGTGTCTCCCTGCGTCCGGGCGACGGCGTTATCCACTCCTGGCTGAACCGCATGCTGCTGCCGGATACCGTGGGTACCGGCGGTGACTCTCATACCCGTTTCCCGATTGGTATCTCCTTCCCTGCGGGCTCCGGTCTGGTGGCGTTTGCCGCAGCGACCGGCGTGATGCCTCTCGACATGCCTGAATCCGTGCTGGTGCGCTTCAAAGGCAAAATGCAGCCGGGCATCACTCTGCGCGATCTGGTGCACGCAATCCCGCTGTATGCCATCAAACAGGGTCTGCTGACCGTTGAGAAGAAGGGCAAGAAAAACATCTTCTCTGGCCGCATTCTGGAAATTGAAGGTCTGCCGGATCTGAAAGTTGAGCAGGCGTTCGAGCTGACCGATGCCTCTGCCGAGCGTTCTGCTGCGGGCTGTACCATCAAGCTGAACAAAGAGCCGATTATTGAGTATCTGACCTCCAACATCGTGCTGCTCAAGTGGATGATTGCGGAAGGCTACGGCGACCGCCGTACGCTGGAGCGTCGTATTCAGGGCATGGAAAAATGGCTGGCGGATCCGCAGCTGCTGGAAGCTGACGCTGACGCAGAGTACGCGGCGGTGATCGACATCGATCTGGCGGATATCAAAGAGCCAATCCTGTGTGCGCCAAACGATCCGGACGATGCGCGTCTGCTCTCTGACGTACAGGGCGATAAGATCGACGAAGTGTTCATCGGCTCTTGTATGACCAACATCGGCCACTTCCGTGCTGCCGGTAAGCTGCTGGATACTCACAAAGGCCAGCTGCCGACCCGTCTGTGGGTGGCGCCGCCAACCCGTATGGATGCGGCGCAGCTGACCGAAGAGGGCTACTACAGCGTGTTCGGTAAGAGCGGGGCGCGTATTGAAATTCCGGGCTGCTCCCTGTGTATGGGCAACCAGGCGCGCGTAGCCGACGGCGCGACGGTGGTCTCCACCTCGACCCGTAACTTCCCGAACCGTTTAGGTACCGGTGCGAACGTCTACCTGGCTTCTGCGGAGCTGGCAGCGGTTGCGGCGCTGATTGGCAAACTGCCAACGCCGGAAGAGTACCAGACCTTTGTGGCTCAGGTAGATAAGACGGCGGTGGATACCTATCGCTATCTGAACTTCGACCAGCTCTCTCAGTACACCGAGAAGGCTGACGGGGTGATCTTCCAGACGGCAGTATAAAAACCAACCCCTCACCCCTAACCCCTCTCCCTTTGGGAGAGGGCCAGGGTGAGGGGTATTTTTTTATTTTCATTCCTCCCACCTCTCCCGCTTTTTTTCTTCCTCTCTGCTGCGATAATTACCCTAATGGCTTTGCAGAGGAAAACGCTATGGATTACGAATTTTTGCGCGACATCACCGGCGTGGTGAAAGTGCGAATGTCGATGGGGCACGAAGCCGTTGGACACTGGTTTAACGAAGAGGTGAAAGAGAACCTCGCGCTGCTGGATGAAGTCGAACAGGCAGCGGAAACGGTGAAAGGCAGTGAACGCTCCTGGCAACGCGCCGGGCACGAATACACCCTGTGGATGGATGGCGAAGAGGTGATGGTGCGTGCCAACCAGCTTGAGTTCTCGGGTGATGAGATGGAAGAGGGGATGAGCTACTACGACGAAGAAAGCCTGTCGCTGTGCGGTGTGGAAGATTTCCTGAAAGTGGTGAACGCCTACCGCGACTTTATGAAACAGAAGTAACTCCCCGAAGCGTCCCTGCTTCGGGCCACGATTACACGGTCGGAATGTTACGGCCGTAGTAAATTTCGCGCATCTCTTTCCAGAGCAGGTCGGTAATGACCTTACGCTCTTCTTCGCTTAAATCTTCCGGCTTCGTGTGGAACATGTAGTGCTTAAGGTCGAATTCCTTAAGTAACATTTTGGTGTGGAAGATATTCTCCTGATAGACGTTCACATCCATCATGTCGTATAGCGACTTCATGTCGTCGGACATGAAGTTCTGAATGGAGTTGATCTCATGATCGATGAAGTGCTTCATGCCGTTGATATCACGGGTAAAACCGCGTACGCGATAATCAATAGTGACGATATCGGATTCCAGCTGGTGGATTAAATAATTCAACGCATTCAGCGGTGAAATCACGCCGCAGGTCGACACTTCAATATCCGCGCGGAAGGTACACAGTCCGCCTTCCGGGTGGCTTTCCGGGTAGGTGTGCACGCAGATATGGCTTTTATCCAGGTGGGCGACAACCACTTCTGGCAGCGGGCCGGGGTGCTCGGTTTTGTCGATAAGCTGCGGGTCAACCGGCTCTTCGCTGACCAGAATGGTGACGCTTGCTCCCTGCGGCTCGTAATCCTGGCGCGCGATATTCAGGATGTTGGCGCCGATAATCGAGCAGGTCTCTGTCAGGATCTCGGTCAGACGGTTGGCGTTGTAGAGTTCATCGATATAGGCGATATAACCATCGCGCTCTTCTGCTGTTTTGGCGTAGCAGATATCGTAAATACAAAAACTCAGGCTTTTGGTCAGATTGTTAAAGCCATGCAGTTTAAGCTTTTTCAATTAGTTCACCTCCTTTGAGGACAGCGCGTCTTGCAGATATTGAGGCAACGCAAAGGCTGCGGTGTGGATCGCCGGGTTGTAGTATCGGCATTTGAGTCCGGCCTGGTGGAAGCGGGCCTGGATAATTTCGGTGGAGAGATGGCGCAGGACGTCGTTATCCGTCGCCCAGGCAAAGGTCATGATCCCGCCGTAGTAAGTGGGGATCGCCGCCTGGTAGAAGCTGACGTCAGCAAAATAGGTGCTCAGCTTACGGTGGCTATCAAGCGCTTCATCCTGTTGCAGGAAGCAAACGCCGTTTTGCGCCACAAAAATCCCGCCAGGCTTCAGGCAGCGCTTGCAGCCTTCGTAAAACGACGAGGTAAACAGCGACGCGCCCGGACCGATAGGGTCGGTACAGTCAGAGATAATGACATCAAACGTTTGCGTGGTCTGGTTAACAAAATTGACGCCATCGTCGATAACCAGATTAAACCGCGGATCGTCATAGCTGCCAGCATTGTGGTTGGGCAGATACTGGCGGCAGAACGACACCACACCGGCGTCGATTTCCACCATGGTGATGGTTTCGACATTCTGATGACGCGAGACTTCACGCAGCATCGCGCCGTCGCCGCCGCCGATAATCAGCACGTCCTTCGCGTGGCCGTGGGCCAGCAGCGGGACGTGGGTCATCATTTCGTGATAGATAAACTCGTCGCGCTCGGTGGTTTGCACCACGCCGTCCAGCGCCATTACGCGGCCAAAGGCGGCGTTTTCGAAGATTATCAGATCCTGATGATCGGTTTTCTCATGATAGAGCACGTTATCCACGGCAAAATACTGACCAAACTGGTCATGCAGCGTTTCTTGCCATACCGTTTTTTCGGTCATGGGGAGCACCTCCTTCGTTAACATCCATTACATCCGGCAGATGGGCGCAACACAACACCGCCGTGAAGCGGTTAGCGGGTCAACAAGGGGCGTCGGGAAGGTTACTTCACGTAGGCGAGCAGGCTGAGTGAATCGCGAGCCAGCGCTTTGCATTTTTTAGCAGTGGGAATGCCAATACCGCTTAAATCACGGTAGCTGTCTTCACCGAGCGCCTTCATGTCGAAGCTGTCGTAGTTGCTGAGATCCCATTGGTTCTGCTGGGCAAAAAAGACCAGTGCGCGACGAATTTGCCCATTGGGTAAATTCTGGTAACCACAATCGTTTTTCAGAAAAACAAAAACTGCCGTCAGATCGGCCATATCTTCCGCTTCGTTTTCACTTAGCGCGTAACTGTTCGCACACATCGCCATCAGGCTGGCGAACAAAATTGTTCTGAAAAACGTCTTCATTGCCTTTACCACTGCATCACGGAAAATTAACGTTAGCATACTTGATGCCAGGCCGACGATCTTTATTATTGCCGCCGTGCTTGACCTTCCGGTAAGGGGAGGGTTTATGCTCAAAAGATCGCCTGCTGGAAATAAGGAAATGCACATGCAACGTCGTGATTTTTTAAAATTTTCTGCCGCGCTGGGGGTTGCCAGCGCGTTACCGCTCTGGAGCCGCGCCGTTTTTGCCGCCGACAGACCTGCTTTACCCATACCTGAATTACTCGCCGCAGATGCCCGCAGCCGCATTCAGCTTGTGGTGCAGGCCGGTAAAACCACGTTCGGTCAGCACGCCGCCACGACGTGGGGTTATAACGGCAATTTGCTCGGCCCTGCGTTGCAGTTACGCAAAGGGAAGGCGGTGACGGTAGACATTCACAACACGCTAGCGCAAGAGACCACGCTGCACTGGCATGGGCTGGAAGTCCCGGGCGAAGTGGATGGGGGGCCTCAGGGCGTCATCAGGCCTGGTGGTAAACGCAGCGTCACCTTTACTCCTGACCAGCGTGCGGCGACCTGCTGGTTCCACCCGCATCAGCATGGCAAAACGGGCCATCAGGTGGCGATGGGGCTGGCCGGTCTGGTGCTGATTGAAGACGATGAAAGCCGCCTGCTGCGCCTGCCAAAACAGTGGGGTATCGACGATGTCCCGGTGATTGTGCAGGACAAAAAATTCAGCGCTGACGGGCAAATTGACTATCAGCTGGACGTAATGAGCGCGGCGGTAGGATGGTTTGGCGATACGCTGCTGACCAACGGCGCAATCTACCCGCAGCATGCCGCGCCAAAAGGCTGGCTGCGTTTACGCCTGCTAAATGGCTGTAACGCCCGCTCGCTGAACTTCGCCACCAGCGATAAACGCCCGCTGTATGTGGTGGCAAGCGACGGCGGCCTGCTGCCGGAACCGGTGAAGGTGAGCGAGCTGCCGATGCTGATGGGCGAGCGCTTCGAGGTGCTGGTGGATATCAGCGATGGCAAAGCGTTTGACCTGGTGACCCTGCCGGTCAGCCAGATGGGGATGGCCGTTGCGCCGTTTGATAAACCCCATCCGGTCCTGCGCATTCAGCCGCTACAGATCGCCGCTTCCGGTACGCTGCCGGACGCCCTCACCACGCTACCCGCACTCCCGTCGCTGGACGGGCTTACGCAGCGTAAACTTCAGCTCTCCATGGACCCGATGCTCGACATGATGGGCATGCAGGCGCTGATGAAGAAGTACGGCAATCAGGCCATGGCGGGAATGCACCACGGCCAGATGATGGGCCATATGAATATGGACCACGGTAAAATGGGCGGCATGGATCACGGCGGCCATGGTTTCGATTTCCACGACGCCAACCGCATCAACGGCAAAGCGTTCGATATGAACACGCCCATGTTCGCCGCCACGAAAGGGCAGTTTGAACGCTGGGTGATTTCAGGCGAAGGCGACATGATGCTGCACCCGTTCCATATCCACGGCACGCAGTTCCGTATTCTCTCTGAGAACGGTAAAGCGCCGGACGCGCATCGCCGGGGCTGGAAAGATACGGTGAGGGTGGAAGGCGGTGTCAGCGAGGTGCTGGTGAAGTTCGACCACGAAGCGCCGAAAGAGTTTGCCTATATGGCCCACTGCCATCTGCTGGAGCATGAAGATACGGGGATGATGCTGGGCTTTACCGTATAAAAAAAGCCGGGTGGCGGCTTCGCCTTACCCGGCCTACCTAGGACACCCGAAAGCCCGGTAAGCGTTAGCGCCACCGGGCTTTTTCATTACTTAGCGTCGTCAGGCAGTGCATACGCGACAATATAGTCGCCCATCTTCGTGCCAAACGAACCGTGACCACCTGCGGAGATGACAACGTACTGCTTGCCATTCACTTCATAGGTCATCGGCGTAGCCTGTCCACCGGCTGGCAGACGGCCTTGCCACAGTTTTTCACCGTTGGTCATGTTGTACGCGCGCAGGTAGTTATCTGCGGTTGCCGCGATGAACAGCACGTTACCGGCGGTGGAGATTGGGCCACCCAGCATTGGCATACCCATATTGAACGGCACTGGAACAGGCATCGGGAACGGCATGCTGTCCTGTGGCGTACCAATACGTTTCTTCCAGACGATCTTGTTGGTCTTCAGATCCAGACCGGAGATGTAACCCCAGGCAGGCTGTTTACACGGCAGACCGAACGGAGAAAGGAACGGATTCAGGGTCACACCATAAGGAACGCCATACTGCGGCTGGATACCGGCTTCGGTACCGCTGCCTTTCGCATCTTTAGGCTGCTCCATTGGGTTACCCGGACCGCGTGGGATCAGACGGGAAACGAACGGCAGCGCCATTGGGTTAGCGATGGCGACCTGACGGTTAGGGTCAACGGAGATCCCACCCCACTCGAACATCCCCAGGTTACCCGGGAAGACCAGCGTGCCCTGCTCTGACGGCGGCGTGAAGATGCCTTCATAGCGCAGCTGGTGGAACATCACGCGGCATACCAGCTGGTCAAACATCGTGGCACCCCACATGTCTGCACCACTGAGGTCTTTCTCCGGACGGAAACTCAGATCAGAGAACGGCTGCGTTTTGGTAACGTAGTCGCCTTTGGCCGCACCCTGCGGAACCGGTTTTTCCGGCGCAGGAACAACCAGCTTACCGTTGCTGCGATCCAGCACGAAGATGTTGCCGGTTTTGGCCGGGGCGTAAATCACCGGAACGGTTTTACCGTTAACGGTAATGTCCGCCAGCGTTGGCTGGGACGGCATATCCATATCCCACAGATCGTGGTGAACGGTCTGGTAGCTCCATGTCAGTTTACCGGTCGTTGCGTTCAGCGCCACGATGGAGCTGGCGTAACGTTCCTGCTCCGGCGTACGGTTACCACCCCAGATATCCGGCGTGGTCACGCCCATCGGCAGGTAAACCAGGTCCAGCTTCGCGTCATACGCTGCCGGTGCCCAGGAGTTCGGTGAGTTAAAGGTAAAGGTGTGTTCATCCGATGGGATCGCGTTGGGATCTTTCGCGCCCGGGTCGAAGGCCCACAGCAGTTTACCGGTGTTCACGTCGAAACCACGGATAACGCCGGAGGTTTCGCGGGTAGAGAAGTTATCCGTTACCGAACCGGCAATCACGATGGTTTTATCGGTAATAATTGGCGGGGAGGTCGGCTCATACAGACCCGGCGTAGTGTCCGGCATGTTGGTCTGAAGATTCAGAATGCCTTTGTTAGCGAAGGTTTCGCACAGCTTACCGGTCTCAGCGTTGATGGCAAACAGGCGGCCATCGTTCACCGGCAGCATAATGCGGCGAGGACAGTCGGCAATGACTTCCGGGCTGGCATTATCAGCGCGCGCTTCGTGGTAAGAGACGCCGCGGCAGGTTATGTGCTGGAACGACGGGTTGGAGTTCAGCTGTGGATCAAAGTGCCATTTCTCTTTACCGGTGGCCGCGTCGAGCGCGAACAGACGCTGGTGCGCCGTACACAGGTAGAGCATGTTGCCCACTTTAATCGGGGTCACTTCGTTGGTCAGCTCACCCGGATCGTTCGGCATTTTCAGGTCGCCGGTACGGAATACCCAGGCTTCCTTCAGGTTTTTCACGTTGTCCGCGTTGATCTGCTTCAGCGGGGAGTAACGTTGACCTTCCTGATTTCGACCATAGGCTGGCCAGTCGCCGTCAGCCACCTGCGAAATAGCCGCAGCCGGTGTGGATTCAGTGTTCAGCGTACCGTGGATCTCCTGCGGGTCGTTGAATCCGGCCCAGGTCAGGATGCCGCCACTAATCAGCAGGGCAACGACCAGACCGGCTACAGCACCACTGGAAGGGACGATCAGACGACGCCAGACAAACGGCAGGATCAGCCAGATACCGAAGAAGACCAGAATGTCGCTGCGCGGCGTCAACGCCCAGAAGTCGAACCCGACCTCCCAGACGCCCCAGATCATGGTTGCGAGCAGTAACGCTGCGTACAGCCACAGAGCAGATTGTTTTCTGCGTAAAAGCAGGACGGTTACGCCAACCATAACCAGACCCGCAATCGGGTAGTACCAGGAGCCGCCAATCGCGACCAGCCATACGCCACCGATTAACAAATACAGCGCGCAGAATGCGGCAAACGCGGCTGTTAATGTCACCAGTAGACGCGGCTGTTTAGTTTTTGTTTCAGCCATAGAAAAGTACTCGTCAGTTTTGTTAATTATTTGCTAGCAATTAATTATAGGTATTAACAACTGTGATCGGAATCACAAATATTGCTTTTTATAACTCATACGCCAGGGCAATCCATTTACTGGTATAATGGCTGGCTTGCGTATCGATGCCGGAGCGAGAGTCATCCGCATTGAGAGATTTTCACTAAAATCATTTGGTTAGTAATATGAAACATACTGTTGAAGTGATGATCCCGGAAGCCGAGATCAAAGCGCGTATCGCCGAACTGGGTCGTCAAATCACCGAACATTACAAGGACAGCGGCAGCGAAATGGTGCTGGTCGGTCTGTTGCGTGGTTCTTTCATGTTCATGGCAGACCTGTGCCGTGAAGTGCAGGTGCCGCACGAGGTCGATTTTATGACCGCCTCCAGTTACGGCAGCGGCATGTCCACAACCCGTGATGTGAAAATCCTGAAAGATCTGGATGAAGATATTCGTGGCAAAGATGTGTTGATTGTTGAGGACATCATCGACTCCGGTAACACGCTCTCTAAAGTGCGTGAGATCCTGAGCCTGCGTGAACCAAAATCACTGGCGATTTGTACCCTGCTGGATAAGCCTGAACGCCGTGAAGTGCAGGTGCCGGTGGAGTTCGTTGGTTTCTCCATCCCGGACGAATTCGTGGTGGGTTACGGCATTGATTACGCGCAGCGTTATCGCCATCTGCCGTATGTTGGGAAAGTAGTGATTCTGGACGAATAATTGCGGGCTGTTGCCCTCACCCCAGCCCTCTCCCACAGGGAGAGGGTGAAAACCCCCGGCTTTGTTATTTATGGTTCACATGCTTAAGCTTGAGGTTGGCAATTCCCGAGCGGTAACGCTGTTCCAGCGTTTCGCGGTTGGTGGCGGTCACTTCCAGATTGCGCAGCAGACCGTCGTGAATACCGTACGCCCAGCCGTGGATGGAGACCTTCTGCCCGCGTTTCCAGGCAGACTGCATAATCGTCGAGTGGCCCAGGTTATAGACCTGCTCCATTACGTTCAGCTCACACAGGGTGTCGAGACGGCGCTCCTGCGGCATTTCGCCCAGCAGTGAGCTATGTTTGAACCAGATATCACGAATGTGCAGCAGCCAGTTATCGATTAACCCCAGCTCTGTGTTTTCGACCGCCGCCTGCACGCCGCCGCAGCCGTAGTGGCCACAAATAATGATGTGCTCAACCTCAAGAACGTCAACGGCGTACTGCACAACCGAAAGGCAGTTGAGATCGGTATGAATAACCAGGTTAGCCACATTGCGGTGAACAAACAGTTCGCCAGGTTCAAGACCCGTCAGACGTTCGGCGGGGACACGGCTGTCAGAACATCCAATCCAGAGAAAGCGCGGGTTCTGCGCTTGCGCGAGTTTTCCAAAAAATCCGGGGTCTTCCTCCACCAGCATTTTTGACCATAGTGCATTGTTGCTGATGAGTGTATCTATGTCGTTCATGGAGGTTAGCGACCTGTAACCAAGTGATTGCGTTGCGCTACTATAGGGTAACCCGACTTTTAATGAAACCACACAACGTGTGTCAGAACTTAAGGTAAGTTGAATTCATGGCGATTGCACTGGAGCTTGAACAGCTCAAAAAAACCTACCCGGGGGGCGTTCAGGCGCTGCGCGGGATAGATCTTAAAGTCGAAGCGGGAGATTTCTACGCGCTTCTGGGGCCGAACGGGGCGGGGAAATCCACCACCATCGGGATCATCAGCTCGCTGGTCAACAAAACCTCCGGCCGCGTCAGCGTGTTTGGCTACGATCTGCAAAAAGATGTGGTCAACGCCAAGCGTCAGCTGGGGCTGGTGCCGCAGGAGTTCAACTTCAACCCGTTTGAGACGGTACAGCAGATTGTTGTTAACCAGGCGGGTTATTATGGCGTTGAGCGCAAAGAGGCGCTTGAGCGCAGCGAAAAGTATCTGAAACAGCTCGACCTGTGGGAGAAGCGTAACGAACGCGCGCGGATGTTGTCCGGGGGGATGAAGCGCCGCCTGATGATTGCCCGCGCGCTGATGCACGAGCCAAAGCTGCTTATCCTTGATGAGCCGACTGCTGGCGTGGATATTGAACTGCGTCGTTCCATGTGGGGCTTCCTGAAAGATCTGAACGATAAAGGCACCACCATCATTCTGACCACGCACTATCTGGAAGAGGCGGAAATGCTGTGCCGCAATATCGGCATCATTCAGCACGGTGAGCTGGTGGAAAACACCTCGATGAAGAATCTGCTCTCCAAGCTCAAATCAGAGACCTTTATCCTCGATCTGGCGGCGAAAAGCGCGCTGCCGAAACTGGAGGGCTACAACTATCGCCTGGTCGATACCTCGACGCTGGAGGTAGAAGTGCTGCGCGAGCAGGGTATCAACAGCGTGTTCTCACAGTTGAGTGCGCAGGGCATTCAGGTATTAAGCATGCGTAACAAAGCAAACCGACTGGAAGAGCTGTTTGTCTCTCTGGTGCACGACAAACAAGGAGACAAGGCATGACGCATCTTTACTGGGTCGCGCTGAAAAGCATCTGGGCAAAAGAGATTAACCGCTTTATGCGTATCTGGGTGCAAACCCTGGTGCCGCCGGTGATCACTATGACGCTCTACTTCATCATTTTCGGTAACCTGATTGGCTCCCGCATTGGTGAGATGCACGGTTTTACCTATATGCAGTTTATCGTGCCGGGCCTGATCATGATGGCGGTGATCACCAACGCTTACGCGAACGTAGCGTCGTCGTTCTTTAGCGCCAAGTTCCAGCGCAACATTGAAGAGCTGCTGGTGGCCCCGGTGCCAACGCATGTGATCATCGCCGGTTACGTGGGCGGCGGCGTAGCGCGCGGGCTGTGCGTGGGGATTCTGGTGACGGCGATTTCGTTGTTCTTCGTCCCGTTCCAGGTGCATTCGTGGCTTTTCGTGGCGCTCACATTATTGCTGACGGCGATCCTGTTCTCCCTCGCCGGGCTGCTGAACGCGGTGTTTGCTAAAACGTTTGATGACATCAGCCTGATCCCGACCTTCGTGCTGACGCCGCTGACCTATCTGGGCGGGGTGTTTTACTCCCTGACGCTGTTGCCGCCGTTCTGGCAGGCGCTGTCGCACCTGAACCCGATTGTCTACATGATCAGCGGCTTCCGCTTTGGCTTCCTCGGCATTGCCGATGTCCCGCTGTTCACCACCGTTGTGGTGCTGGTGGTGTTTATCGTGGCGTTCTATCTGCTGTGCTGGTATCTGATCCAGCGCGGACGCGGGCTGCGTAGCTAACCTTCTGCCCGGCGACGTTCTGTTTGCCGGGCACTTTCTTTGACAGTTATCACCGTAAACTAACCTTCACCTGGATAAACTACTCGCCTGCTAAGGAGAGACGTTATGCTGGGATGGGTGATCACCTGCCACGATGAAGAGGCACAGGAAATGCTGCTTAAGCTGGCGGCCCGATTTGGCCCCCTGGCGCAATGTCGTGCGGTAAATTACTGGCGAGGGCTGAGCACCAATATGCTCAGCCGGATGATGTGTGACGCGCTGCATGAAACCGACACCGGCGATGGCGTGATTTTTCTCACTGACAGATCCGGCGCGGCGCCATACCGTGCGGCTGCCCTAATGAGCCATAAGCACGATAACTGTGAAGTAATCTCCGGTATCAGCCTGCCTTTACTCGAAGCGATGTATCCGCTGCGCGCAACGTTGAGCAGCGCTGAATTTCGTCACGCCATTGTGGCGCAGGGCTCGCCGGGCGTGAGCAGCTTGTGGCACCAGCAGCAGAAGAACCCGCCTTTTGTTCTGCTTCACGATCTGTATAAGCATTAAACATTGGTATTGATGCCGCTTTTGTTACAATGGCGGCTGATTTTCTGTGTCGATTTATATTCCATGCTCAAGCGCGTTATCTTTATCCTTCTGCTCGTGGTTTCCGGTGGTGCGTCTGCCAGCCTGACCAGCCAGCAAGGCCTTCCTGCTCAGTATATGCAAACCACCGAAGATGCGGCCATCTGGGCGCAGGTAGGAAATGCCGTTGTGAATGTGGGGAATGTCCGCGCCGGGCAGATCCTCGCTGTCTTTCCGGCCGCGGCGGATTACTATGAATTTCGTTTCGGATTCGGTACGGGGTTTATTGATAAAGACCACCTTGAAAAAGTTCAGGGCAAACAACGCGTTGAGGATAGCCTGGGTGACTTGAACAAGCCGCTCAGTAATCAAAACCTCATTACCTGGAAAGACACGCCGGTGTATAACGCCCCCAGCAGCGGAAGCGCGCCCTTTGGCACCTTAAGCGCTAATCTTCGCTATCCGATTCTGAATAAGCTGAAAGACCGCCTGAACCAGACCTGGTTCCAGATCCGTATCGGTAATCGTCTGGCATGGGTAAGCAGCCTGGATGCGCAGGAAGATAACGGGCTACCGGTTCTGACCTACCATCATATTTTGCGTGATGAAGAGAACACCCGTTTTCGACATACCTCCACGACGACCAGCGTACGTGCGTTTAATAATCAGATGGCATGGTTACGCGATCAGGGCTACACCACGCTGACGATGTACCAGCTTGAAGGGTACGTGCGTAACAAGATGAACCTGCCCGCGAAAGCGGTGGTGATCACCTTTGATGATGGCCTGAAATCGGTGAGCCGCTATGCGTATCCGGTGCTGAAAGAATATGGCTTCAACGCGACGGCGTTTATAATTTCATCCCGAATCAAAGGCCATCCGCAGAAGTGGGATCCAAAATCGCTACAGTTTATGAGCGTTCAGGAAATCAAGGGCATCCAGGATGTGTTCGACATTCAGTCTCACACTCATTTCCTGCATCGCGTGGATGGCTATAAACACCCCATCCTGTTGAGCCGTAGCTATCACGTGATCCTTTTTGATTTTGAACGCTCACGTCGTGCACTGGCGCAGTTCAACCCGCGCGTGTTGTATGTGTCGTATCCATTTGGCGGCTATGACAATAAAGCGATAAAGGCAGCGAATGACGCTGGTTTTCATCTGGCAGTGACGACGATGAAAGGGAAGGTGAAGCCGGGGGATAATCCGTTCCTGTTGAAGCGTTTGTATATCTTAAGAACGGATTCACTGGAGACGATGTCGCGGCTGATCAGTAATCAGCCGCAGGGATAGCGGTTAGTCGTATGAAAGGGTGAATACGCCGGTGGCTTTAAACGACCCCGGTTTCACTGTGTTTCCGTTTGCTACCAGTTGAGCAACATAATTAATTTGCTTGGATTCAGGGGTTTGGTAATCCGTTATGACATAGGATGAGTCAGGATTATTCGGCAGAAGTTGAGAGGTTCCGTTATACATGATTTTCACGCCTGCGCCTTCAGCTCCGGACGAAAGCGTATTACCAAGAAGATCATTATTTTTTCCGGTTAGCTTTGAGGTGGTGAGTTTGGTTGTGATATTTGCCACACCGGTACAATTGCTTAAGCTAATGGAAAAAGGGATATCCTTAACCCGATTGTTTTTAATGTCTGAAACATAATATTCTCCCAGGTTAACATTATTAGTACCATCCGATAGCATGGCCATGTCGCAGGTTGGAAGAACGATCGGGATCTGGAATGAGTCCTCGTTGACCACAAATGTCCATGGTCGGTTGTTAGTATCATCTGGATTACCAATAGCCATTTTACCCAGAGTGCCGGGTTTGGGTCTGATTGCGGTTTCTTTGTTCGGGTTGCCTCTGTAACCTTCATCAATATAAATTTGAACTGAGGTGTTTATCCATTTTCTATCCCAGGGGTCAGACTTACCTGAGGATGCAACGGTAGTCCAGCCAGTAGTATTCATAGCGAAGTAACCACCCATGCCTCCATCGCTTTCTGCGGTGTGCACCCTTACGGAATAATAAATCCCCGGAATATTTGTTTCAAACATAGCCCTGCCATAACTGCTCCCCATCAGCAAGGTCGGGTTTGTTTGTGACACGAGGTTAAAACCATCGTCCCCCATACCACATTCGGCCTGAATGCCTGGTGTCAGGTTAACGTTAAAAAGAGTACTGGCATAATTACCCGGAGGGGGAAGACGTACGGTGCCACCTGAGTAGTCAGAATTGATCAGCGTGGTTGTGCCGCCTTTTCCATTATTCATGCGGCACTCATCTGCCCAGCAGGAGTGGCTGAGGGTTAATAACGCGCTCGCCATGGCAAACGCCATTGTGCCTTTCACGTTGAAACCCTGTCTTATAAAGTTGAACATTCTCATCCTTTTTCCTGTTCTGATTATTATTCGTAAGTGACGTCAACCAATACTTTACTGGTAACGACACCACCAGCCACTACGCCAATATTTTGATATCGGGCATAGAACTGATAATCCGTTAAAAATGCAGTATCCTGACCGCTTACGTCATAAGTGATTTTTGACGTGCCGTCGTTGTTTAAAACATTCTTTTTATATTTTTCTGAGAAAACGACGACGCCGACATTTTTTGCCGCGCCTGCGGCGGTATCATCACTTTTGAAAACCTGATTTTGTCCTGGCCAGAAACCCGACTGCGGCGAAAAGCTAAAACTCAGCTTTTTAGCCGTACCGCTGTCTCCATAGCAATCATCTACATGGATCTTAAAAGGCGTACCGCCTGCATCATCGGTTGCAGTAAAACGATCGCTACCATCCGGGTTATAAAACCAACTGCGCATCGCATTGGGGAGATAAATTTCGCCGTCATTTTCCACGGTCATCTTACAGGTGCTATTAACAATGTTAGCGGTAATATTTACGTCTAATCCTGAGCTTGCCTGGCTTACGCCAGGCAAGATGCCACCAGCCAAGCCCATAAGCAACACAAGACCGGGCTGGTATAAAATAAACGGTGATTGTTGCATACTGGTTCCTGGTATTATGGATAAGCGATAGTAAACGTGACTGGCGCAGTAACCGCCCCCGCGCCTACATCAGCAATGGTTTGGCCTTGCCCGATAACGATACGGGAATTCATCGGGAATTCACCGGTACCATCAGTAATGGTGACATCCTTAGCAGCCGGAGGCGTGTTACAGCTCATAAGCTCGCCAGTATCGACAACACCCGACCAGATCTCAAAGCCCGTTGCTAAGCCGCCAGAGTAAGAATCACCCGTCTTGTTGACGCCACTGCATTCACCACCAGCGCCTTTCGCAGCGGACACCGTTGCCTTGGTTACTCCAGAACAGTTGGTGAAACTAATCTTGAGCGGCTCGACACGGGTTTTGTTCACCAGATCGGATTTGTATACGTCGCCGAACGCAATTTCAGTGGAGGCTGTGCCTGCATCGTTAAGTACTTTTGCGGTACATGTGCCTGATACAATTTTTGATTTAATCGTTAATTCGACACTAGGGGTGCCTGTAATTGCTGCGCTTGCCATTCCCGAGAACAGAAGAGCAGAAACGGACAGGGCGATAAAAGTAGAATTGAATTTCATAATGTTGCTCCGTTTTCCTGCACTAATCACTCGTAGCTAAATTCAAAGGTCGCCACGGCCTGAAAATCACCAATGGTCATGCTGTTTTCTTTTGTTTCACGTAAGGTGGCCACCAGAGCAACTTCCTTATTCTGGATTTCTGTCGGACTCCAGACCAGGCGCTCTGAATCCAGGGTTGAGTTAATGATAAAAGGAGTATTTGGTGCATCGGCTCTGGCGATTTCAGCCGCAGAGTAATCAGCGCCACCGTTAGTTTTTGCAATCTGGTTAACAAGGCCGCTAGCTAAATAACCTGATTTGGTTCCTTTTACGGTTGTTTTTAACGAGGTCAGCGACGCCGGGCATTCAACGAGCACAATTTTGAAATTGGCATTTGCCGTTCCGGCTTTGACATCATCTAAACGTACCTGACCGTTATTACCGATAGTCAGCGTTTGCTGCGTATCTGAACCCGTACCGCCGACCAGTTTCATATCGCAGGTGGTTTCGCGGATATTGGCAGTGAAGTTAACATTGAGATCGGCTGCCGCAGCAGAACCTGACATCGCTAACATTGCTAATGCGATTAATGAATAACCGCAATGATTTTTCTTCATATTATTTCCCATGGGTGTGATTCCCTGTTTTAACATCATTACATTTGGCACTGTTGATTACTCAGAATCGTGGTTAAGCCTGCTTTCTTCGCATTTTCAGGAATCTGATAATGCACCGTGCAAGAGCTGGATCCATCGCTTCCCCATACCACCCGGAGAGCGCCTTTGTCTTCCACACCGCGTACATAAGCTTGTCCTGCCTGGCCTACCGTTCCGATAGATTCGTTTTTCTCATTCAGAACGTCTGCACCTAGCGGAATAAAGCCGTTATCAGAACGTTGTAATTCCAGAACAAGCGAACGACCTTCATCCGTTTCAAAATTCACTAATACAACGGAGCCATTGCGAGGTACGGCAACTGCGCTGGTATTTTTGATTTCAACGTCTGCTTCGAGAGTACTGATATCGAGCGATACTCGGTTTTCTCTGTAGGCTGACATATACGGCATAATCCCGTACCCGGAGCTGTTAATGCGGCTTTGGCCGTAACCCAGCCGAGCACCCGTTGCGCCACTTGCTTTTACCAGCGCAAGTGAATCCGTTTCGCCGATACTGCCGGATGTAAATACAACGCCACCCGAGTGGACAACCATTCCGCCGTTATAACTCGCGGAATACTGTTTACTATTGTCATCGCCAAAGGACGCTGAGACACCGAGCGGCCCGTAAGGACTGTTCCATGAGCTATAGCCACTGACCTGGTTCAGGTTGCCGTAGTTGCCCCCGCTTGATGAGGCGCTAACGGAATAGCTCACTTCACTGTTTTTGGAGTTGCCGCTTGCCGTAGAGTTAAAACTGGTACCGCCTTTTAAATCAGTGCGCAGGCTCATGTTGACGTTATTGAATCCGCCTGACTGCGCGCTATCTTTATTGAATATGCTGAATGGAATACTGACGTTTAAATAAACGCTGTCATCCTTTTCCCCTGTTTCGTTGTACGTGCGTTGCACAGAAACGCTATAGCTACCGTAAGCAAAACTATTGTTGTAACCCACGCTGTAGTCGGAGGTGGAGCTAGAGTCATTCCAGTAATCCTGCCAGGTGCCGCTAATATAGAGTGAGCCGTATTCATCACCGTTAACATTCAATGGCTGGTTCAGGCTGACCTGTATCTGGTTTTTGGTACGCTGATAATCAGCATAAAGCTCGGCATTGCTGTCATAAGATCGATTGCCATATTCCTCGTGATGAATACTGTCCTGCAATGAGGCGGCATCGTTAAGGCTGAGATAATCTTCTGTAGAGAAGCGATAAGCTGCCACGTTAAGAGATGTGTTAGTAGCTTCAAGCATTTTGCTGTAGGTCAGCCGATAACTTTGCCCTTTAAGCGTGTCCAGCCCGTCGATATCGGCATAGGACCCGGTAACATCTAATGCGAATGCACCAATACGGGTATTCATAGCCAGACCAAGCAGGCCGGCGTAGAAATCCATATCCGTATATTGCGCACCCACGTAACCGGTAAAGGTATTATTCAGACCATACGCGTAAGTTGCGTAGCCAACGTTTGGCTTATCGTGCAATGAATCATCATTCAGCTCACCTAAACCCACATCCCAGCGGCTGGAGCCTGGGCGGAGCATTTGTGTAACTGAGGAGAACGGAACGGTAAACGTCCGTTTACTTCCATCGGCTTCCTCTACAGTGACAATCAAATCATTGCCATAGCCTGTTGTACTGAGGTCATTGATCTCGAAAGCACCGGGTGGAACGGTGGTTTCATAAATTTTATTGCCGCTTTGCGTTACGCTAACTTTGGCGTTACTGTTTGCCACACCACGAATTACTGGCGCGTAGCCAGAGGTGCCTTCCGGGAGCATGCGGTCATCGTTATACATACGCGCACCACGCAGGCTCACCGAGTCAAAGACATCACCGCGTGTGTAGGAATCACCCATTACCATCTGTGCGTTAAGTGGTGTGATGTCTCGCTGGAGGTAGATATCCTGGCTGGAATAATGTGTGCCATTATCGCTGTCCCAGTTCAGACTGCCGCGAGAACGTAAACGCCACGGCCCCACGTTCAGGCCATAATGCAAGCCCGCATAAGCGGTATCTGAATTGGTGCCGTTTGACTCGCTGTGCCAGGTATTAAGATCGTATGAGAGTAATCCGGCCGGAACACCATTATCCCATAATGAAGGATCGACATACCCTGCTGGAAGTTTAAGCACGTAGATTTGCGGGAAATTAAGATCCATTTCCTGCTTGCTACTATCAAAATTTTCAGAAGCACCGGGATAATATTTTTTGATATCTACGCAAGACGTTTCGTCGTTTTTGACATCATCGCCTAATATGCTGGTATCAACGCCTGCCTGTGTCAGCGTGAGTTTAGTCAGACATGCTGAGGCACGTGGCGTTTTGTTATCAATGAATGTCATCTCGACCGTGGATTTTGAATTGCCATTCAAATTCACTTTTACACGGTAAGTACCTGGCAGAACTGGGTTGCCATAAGCATAACGATCGACATTGATACCTCCACCATTATCGATAAGGAACTGGTCATTAAATTCAATGGCCGATTCTGTTTCGGATGAGGTGTCTACAGCTTTTTTTTCAGTCTCGCTGGCATGCAGAGGAAATGCTGCACAGATTGCGAGACATAAAATTGATCGTTGAAATAGCATGCTTCATCCAGACAAGTCGTCGTATGAATGCTATGAATCATTCATACGTGTTATATTTATAATGTGGCGGTGGTGCGGTTATTAATTTACTTTGCTTTCAAAAGTATCAGAGCCGCCATTGTCATTAATGGTTTCGTAAGCAACAGTGCCGGTGGCAGTACTACCTAAACCTTTTACCTGCATAATTTGAGTACTAAACGGTAAAATAGATTTATGCTCAACCTGGTACTCTTTATTTGCTGATTTCAGCTTTACATTTGAAATAGAAACGTTGTAAGGGGAATCATTGTGTGCGATCAGGTTTAGCGTATTACCTTGTTTTTGTTGTGACCACGTTACTTTGGCGGCTGCATCTCCTGGCGTACCTTTCAGGCCGTCAGGTCGGAAAAAGAGTTTAATACGTGTGCGGAATGCCAGCTGGAGCTGGTTAGGATTTTCACCGTCTTTCACTTTTGACTTCGGTGGAATCTCGAGCACATTGAACCAGAATAGGGATTCGCGATCTTGCGGCAATGAACCACCCAGGTATGAGATCCGAACGGATTGACCTTTTTGCGGATCAATTCGGGATACTGGTGGAGTAATAATAAACGGTAGTTTTAATTCCTGTGGGTTGGTGTCATCGCGACCGTCATCGAGCCATGATTGAACTAATAGTGGCTTTTTGCCACGGTTGTCTAAAGAAACGATGACATCTTTTTGCGACTGCTGATAAACAATACGTGTTCCCGAAATAACGATATCTGCGCTTGCCTGGAATGACGCGACAGCAGCAGCTGTAAAGCAGGCAGCTTTAAATCCTTTATAAAATGATGTGCTTAACATTTTTCCACTTCCTGTTGGAATGATATCAATAGTCCCCTGACGTACGTCAGGGGATAATATGAGCATTTTATTTATGCGCTTAAAATTACTCGTAGATCATGGTGAATGCAGCTTGTGCCTGAACCACACCAGCTGACACTGGGTTGTTGGCCGCATCCCAGTTCTGACCCTGGGTATACGCTACACGGTAGTAAAGTGCGCCTGCGCCTGTGGTATCAATCGTTGCTTTCTGGGTATTGTTGGTCTGATCCAGTTTGATCTGATCGGTAGCGGAGTTGCCATCGTTTGACAGTACCAGATTGACGTTTTTAGCGGCGCCTTGAGTATTTGATGGTGGAACCAGCAGACCGCCGGAAGTTGAAGAAGAACCCGCCCAGGAATCAAACTGAGCAGATGCCTGGTTGACGGTAGCAGAATCACAACCTGTCAGGGTGAGGGAGAATTTCTTTTCTCCCAGGGTGCTGGTGGTACCCAGCGCATTAGCGAAGTCTTTTACAAACACGGTATCCAGGTTAACGTCAAAATCATTACCATCCTGGTCAATCTTCTGATCCAGGGATACTTTACAGGTGTTATTAGAAACCATACCGTGGAAAGTAATAGTGCCTGTATCTGAAGGAATATCAGCTGCCATTGCAGAACCCGCACTCAGAACCATTGCTACTACAGTTGCCAGACCTAATTTATTAAAAGACATTTTTTATATCCATATTTAAATGCTAGAAAAGTGAACATAAGCAAGGCTTATGTTCGTTCCGAACAGATGCTTCGGGAAAAGGATTCTAAGTGATGAGTAATGGTTGTGAGAAGCCGTTAGGCGTTAGAAATACTTAAACGATCTTTAAGTCAATATGATTATTTAATAGTGAATGATAATAATTGTTCATCATTTTGATGAGTAGGTGTTCGGCAGGGTGACTTGAATATATTAATAAAAATATATAAAAAGAACGCTATTCATTTTAATTATGTATAAATTACCCAACCTATTTGTCGGGTAATTTATAACAGTACTATTGGCTTAGGCAACCTGAACCGGAATTGCCTTCGCAATACGTTTCATTTCATTATCGCCTTCAAAGTATGCCACTTTTGGCTGCCAGCGACGTGCCTCTTCGTCAGACATCATCACAAAGCTGGCAATAATGACGATATCACCCACGTCCGCGCAGTGCGCCGCTGCCCCATTAACGGAGATGATTTTAGACCCGCGTTCAGCGGCAATCGCGTACGTTGAAAAGCGTTTGCCGTTATTAACGTTCCAGATATCAATAGCTTCGTTTTCGAGAATACCCGCCGCGTCGAGAAAATCCTGGTCGATCGCGCAGGAGCCTTCATAGTGCAGGTCGGCCTGGGTGACTTTCACACGGTGAAGCTTACCTTGTAGCATTTTGCGAATCATTACGTTTACCTTTCACTTCCGGGTAGTAAAACTACGCCAGTTCAACCACTTTGTTGTCGATAAGGCGGGCCTGGCCGAGCCAAGCCGCCACCAGAATTACCGCACGTTTGCTGGTATCTGAGAGTTCCAGAAGCGTATCGGCATCCCGAATTTGAACGTCGTCAGCACGAAGACCTTTCTCGTTCAGCGCCTGTTCAGCCAGAGCGATGATTTCTTCTGCGGTTAATTCTTTTGCCAGCAGTTGCTCTGCCATGGTATTCATGACTTTGCTTAAGCCTGGCGCAATTTTACGCTGTTCCGCAGTCAGATAGCCGTTACGGGAGCTAAGCGCCAGGCCATCTTTCGCACGTACAATCGGCACGCCGACAATCTCTATGTCGTAGCCCATATCGGCAACCATTTTGCGGATCAGCGCCAGCTGCTGGAAATCTTTCTCGCCAAAGCAGGCGATGTCCGGCTGCACCAGGTTAAACAGCTTGCTGACGATGGTGGAAACGCCGCGGAAATGGCCCGGACGGCTGGCACCCTCCAGCATGGTCGAAATACCCGGTACGTCGACGTAGGTCGCTTCAGTGGTACCCTGAGGATAAACATCTGCGGGGGCCGGTGCGAAGACGATATCCGCATAACGTTTTTTGAGCTTCTCGCAATCTTCCTGCAAGGTACGTGGATAGCGCGCCAGATCGTCTTCGCGATCGAACTGCATCGGGTTAACGAAGATACTGACTACCACGATATCTGCACGGGCTCTCGCTTCATCGACCAGCTTCATATGGCCGTCGTGCAGATTGCCCATGGTCGGGACGAGGGCGATACGTTTACCTTCCTGACGTGCACGGCGGATATGCTGGCGCAGCAGCGGCAGAGTTTCTATGATTAGCACACCTGGACTCCTTAATGGAAACTGTGTTCTTCGCCCGGATAAACGCCGGACTCAACCTCGGCAATATACTGCCGCACAGCAGCACGCATGTCGCCTGCTTCTGTCAGGAAATTTTTAGCAAATTTTGGAATGTGACCGCCGGTGATCCCGAAGGCGTCGTGCATGACCAGAATCTGGCCATCGGTGACGTTGCCCGCGCCGATGCCGATCACCGGAATCGACAGCGCCTCAGTGATACGCTTAGCCAGCTCAACCGGCACACACTCCAGCACCAGCAGCTGTGCACCAGCGGCTTCCAGCGCCAGGGCATCATCAAACAGCGTCTGCGCCGCATCGCCACGCCCCTGAACTTTATAACCGCCAAAGATATTAACGGACTGCGGCGTCAGCCCTAAGTGCCCGCAAACTGGCACGGCCCGTTCGGTGAGCATTTTCACCGTATCGACCAGCCAGTCGCCGCCTTCGATTTTGACCATATTGGCGCCGGCGCGCATCACAGTTGCCGCATTTTCAAAGGCCTGTTCCGGGGTGGCATACGCCATAAACGGCAGATCGGAAAGTAGCAGGCAGGCGGGCGCACCCCGGCGCACGGCGCGGGTATGGTAAGCAATATCCTCGACCGTGACCGGCAGAGTGGAATCATGTCCTTGTACCGTCATCCCTAACGAGTCTCCGACCAGCATGACGTTGATCCCTTCTTCGGCAAACAGTTTTGCGAAGCTGTAGTCATACGCGGTGATAGTGGCGAAGCGTTTCTTTTCCTGTTTGCATTTCTGCAATAAGGAGATGGTAGTTGGTTTCATACTGTTTCCTGATGGCCCAAAAGCGGATCTTTGCGCATTCTAACAGTAACATTCGAGGGAACAATGATTTTAGGCAATCGATTAACCATATTTGACACATGGCTAATCGGGGGTGACACGGGATTACCAGCGGACCGGTTTTTCCGCGTTGAGGCTTTGCAGAACGGCGTTCAGCGAGGTGCCGTCAGGGAAGGTGAGATCGGGGGCGACTTCAAACAGCGGCCAGAGCATAAACCCACGGTTTTTCATGTCATAGTGCGGAACGGTGAGGCGCTCGGTGTTAATCACCTTGTGGCCGAAAAGCATAATATCGAGGTCGAGCGTGCGCGGTCCCCAGCGTTCGGCTTTACGTACGCGACCCTGCTGTAGCTCAATACGCTGGGTATTATCCAGCAGCGTTTCTGCGTCAAGGGCTGTTTCCAGCACCACGGCGGCGTTCAGATAATCAGGCTGATCCTGCGGGCCGAGCGGGGGCGTACGGTAAAAGGAGGAGACCGCCACGATATGGCTTTGCGGGATCTCCCCCAGCGCCTGAACGGCAGCGTTAACCTGCTCCAGCGGAGAGGCCAGATTGCTGCCGATGGCAATATACGCCAGGGTCATGCCGTGCCTTCACGACGCGGCGCGCGCTTGCGCGGGCGACGGTGACGACGGCGCGGTGCCGGCTCGTCATCGAGATCCGTGAGCATATCTTTTTGCTCCGGTGGTGCAGAGACCTGAAATTCTCCCCACCACTGAGCCAGGCGCTGTAGCTCCTGGTTTCTTTCGACTTCAGCACGCAGAGAGAGCAAATCGAACGCGGCGCGGAACTTAGGATGCTCCATCAGTTTCCAGGCACGTTTACCCTGACGGCGGGACATACGCAGCTGAAGCTGCCAGATATCACGCACCAGCGTGGTAATACGTTTCGGGATCGCCAGCGTGCGACAGCCTTCGTCCAGCACGTCGTTTGCCGCCAGCGCGAACGCATCATAATAGGCGAGGCCGCTCTCCTGGGTAATGCGCTGCGCCGTTTCCAGCAGCGGATACCAGAACATGGCCGCGAACAGGAACGCCGGATTCACGCGCATATCGTTATGAATACGGGTATCCGTGTTCTTCAGCACCTGTGCAATCATCCGCTCCATTGCGCTGTCACCGTTTTCGGTGAAGTAGCGGGTAATGGTCGGGAACAGCGGCTGGAACAGGTTGTATTCACGCAGCAAATTGTAGGTTTCAAACCCGTAGCCTGCCTGGAGCAGCTTTAACGACTCCTCAAACAGACGGGCAGGGGGGACGTCGTTAATCAGCGTCGCCAGGCGCGGGATCGGCTCTGCGGTTTCCGGGCTGATACGCATGTTTAGCTTGGCGGCGAAACGCACGGCGCGCAGCATCCGGACCGGATCTTCGCGATAGCGCGTTTCCGGCGTGCCGATCAGGCGAATCAGGCCGTCTTTCAGATCCTGCATACCGCCGACGTAATCGCGCACGGTAAAATCCGCCACGCTGTAGTAAAGGCTGTTGATGGTGAAATCGCGACGCTGAGCATCTTCTTCAATAGAGCCGAAGATGTTGTCGCGCAGCAGCATGCCGTTTTGGCCGCGCTGGGAAGTTGTGCGATCGTTGACGCCCGCTTCGTGGTGACCGCGGAAGGTCGCCACTTCAATAATTTCCGGTCCAAACATCACGTGCGCCAGCCGGAAACGGCGGCCAACCAGACGGCAGTTGCGGAATAATTTACGCACCTGTTCAGGCGTGGCGCTGGTCGTCACGTCGAAATCTTTTGGTTTTTTGCCCAGCAGTAAATCGCGCACCCCGCCGCCGACGAGATAGGCCTCGTAGCCTGCTTTATTCAGACGATAGAGCACCTTGAGGGCATTTTCACTGATATCTTTGCGGGAAATATTGTGCTGCTCACGCGGAATGACCGACATGTGTGGCTGTGCAATAGCATCATTCGCCATGCTCTCTTCGCGGCTCAGCACTTTACGGCAAAAATTAGCGACTCGGGTAAAAATAGTACACCTCGTAGTGTGTTTTGTTATCAAAAAAGCGGCTAATCATAGCTCAGCGCAACGCATTTGAGAATGCTGGATTTTTGGCACGGCCATAAGCGTCCAGTCAGCAATGGCCGTTTTCAGCAATTCATCCAGACTCAGATCCTGCCATTCCTGCGTTACATTCTGGTTGAGAAATCGCAGCGCGTCGATCAATACCGGGCGCGGATCGCCGTCAGGCAGCGCCGGGGCATGATTCTGTTTTGACAGCTTACTCCCCTGTTCATTGACCGCCAGCGGCAGATGGATGTAATCCGGCACCGTCCAGCCAAACTGCTGGTAAAGCGATATTTGCCGCACGGTAGGCTCAACCAAATCCGCCCCACGCACGATTTCCGTGACGCCCTGGAAATGGTCATCGACAACCACCGCCAGGTTATAGGCAAACAAGCCATCGCGACGGTGAATAATAAAATCTTCACGCGCCAGACGATCATCCGCCTGAATGGTTCCTGAGAGGACATCGGTAAACTGCGTCACCGGAGCGCGCTGTATCAGCCGTACGGCGGCATTCTCAGGGCCGTTGTGCCGCGTACGGCAGTGGCCGTCGTAAACGCCACCCACGCTCTGAATTCGCGCACGCGTGCAGGTGCAGTTATAGGAAAGGCCCTGTTCAGCAAGCCACGCCAGACGTTCACGGTAGGCATCATGGCGTTGAGACTGCCAGAGTACGTCGCCGTCCCAGTGAAGACCGTAATGTTCCAGCTGACGCAGAATAGTTTCTGCCGCACCGGGAACTTCACGCGGAGGATCGATATCTTCAATGCGAACCAGCCATTTACCCTGACGGGCGCGAGCCTGTAGGTAGCTGCCGAGCGCGGCAATTAATGAGCCGAAGTGTAATTCACCGGAGGGAGATGGCGCAAAGCGCCCGATATAGTGAGATTCAGACATATCAACGGTAACAAGGCGGGAGAAACTCCCGCCTTAGCAGAGTAGTGAGAGGGAAGGCGTTAGCCAGCCATCTGTTTTTCGCGGATTTCTGCCAGCGTTTTACAGTCGATGCACAGATCGGCTGTTGGACGCGCTTCCAGACGACGAATACCGATTTCAACACCGCAGGATTCGCAGTAGCCAAAATCTTCGTCCTCGACCTTTTTCAGCGTTTTCTCGATCTTTTTGATCAGTTTGCGCTCGCGGTCACGGTTACGCAGTTCGAGGCTGAACTCTTCTTCCTGAGCGGCACGGTCGACCGGATCCGGGAAGTTAGCAGCTTCATCCTGCATATGTGTAACGGTGCGATCGACTTCATCCCTGAGTTGATTACGCCATGCTTCAAGAATACGCTTGAAGTGCGACAGCTGGGCTTCGTTCATATACTCTTCGCCCGGCTTCTCTTGATACGGCTCCACCCCAGCGATGGCGAGAATACTCAGGGACGATGTTTTACGGTTTTGCCCTTCTTGCATGTTGCTTCTCCTTAACACGCACTATCGATCCCCGTGTTGGGGGAAAAATCAGGTCGCTATAAATAGCAGATGCTTTTCCGTATGGCAATTATCTAAACGTAACACTTGACAACCCTGTGAGGAAAAGCGTATTTGCGCACGCGGCCAGAACACTTATTAGTCAATCGTCTAATCCCTTATAGGACAATGGGAAGAGAGGATCTCAGAGTCATATTATCGGCAGAAAGTTCCGCTTTATAAGCGAAAATCTCTACCCCCTGCTTTTGTGCCTCATTCAACAATTGCGCGTATTTAGGATCAATATGACGGGCCGGGGAAAACCGTTCAATGGCTGAATGCAGAACCGCAAACAGCAACACGGCGCGCTTGCCCGCCGCCGCTACACTCATTAGCTCCCGCAGATGCTTCTGGCCACGTAGCGTTACCGCATCCGGAAAGAAGCCGTTTTCCTCTTCCGCTAACGTCACTGATTTCACTTCAATATAGCACTCAGGGCGGTCTTCCGCCTGTAACATAAAATCAATTCTGCTGCTTTCATCGCCATATTTCACTTCGCTTTTTTGCGTGCCGTAACCCACCAGTTCAGGAAGGATTCCATTTGTCAGGGCTTCCTTAACCAGCTGATTTGCGCGCAGGGTATTAACGCAAATAAATGCCCCGCTTTGCGTCTCGGTCATTTCCCAGGTATGAGGATATTTGCGTTTAGTATTTTCTGATGTGGAATACCAGACCGTGTCACCCGGTGTGGCGCAACCGGTCATGGCGCCGGTGTTAGGACAATGCAGCGTGAGCGTTTCGCCCTCAGGCGTGATCACGTCAGCGAGAAAGCGTTTGTAACGCTGGATCAGCGTGGCGGGCTGGAGTGCAGGGCTAAACTTCATCAGGATTCCTTAACGTATCGCCCAGCGTCCAGCGCTGGAGCGGAGTATAGCGGGTGCGTCCTTGTACAAAGGCAGATTCGTACAGCGCAAATTCATTCACCTGAAAGGACCAGTGAAAGCCCGGTGGCGGGATGGCAACAGCCTGACCCGCATCGCGCAGCAGGGTAATGTGGGGATGAAACGGCTGCGGGCTTTGATAACAGCCGCTGCGCGCGGCCTGTGCCCGCAGCATATTTGCGAGCTGGAGCAGTCCGCGAGGGGGCTGCCGCGTCCCCAGCCAGACCACCCGAGAGCGCAGCCATTGCCCGGCATCGTCAAGATGCAGCGTAAAACCCGGCTGAGAAATGCGTCCGGCCATTGCGCTTAACGCGCGCTGCTTTTCTGCGCTCACCTCGCCAAGAAAAGCTAACGTCAGGTGCATATTGGCGGCGACGACAGGGCGGCCCGCTTCCGCGGGGAAGTGGCTGGCGCGCCAGCGAACAATTTGCCGTTGAAGCGTGGTGGGTAATCCAATGGCGAAGAATAGCCGTTTTGACTCAGACATGCGCAAGACTCGGTAATGATATGCGCCGATGCTACAATGTACGCCGATTAATGTTAACCCTCTGGAGCCGTAAGTGTCCTCTTTGCCCGTCGCCGTCGTCCTTCCTGAGCTTCTCGCAGCCTTAGAACATGCGCCACAGGTTTTGCTCAGCGCGCCCACCGGAGCGGGTAAATCCACCTGGCTGCCCCTGCAAATTCTGCGCGAGGGGAGCATCAGCGGGAAAATTATCCTGCTGGAACCGCGCAGGCTGGCGGCGCGCAATGTGGCGCAGCGCCTGGCGGAACTGCTGAATGAAAAACCGGGCGAGACGGTAGGGTACCGGATGCGCGCCGAAATCTGCATTGGCCCGTCTACGCGGCTGGAGGTGGTCACTGAAGGCATTCTTACCCGTATGCTGCAAAACGATCCGGAGCTGAGCGGCGTCGGGCTGGTGATCCTTGATGAATTTCACGAGCGCAGCCTCCAGGCCGATCTGGCCCTTGCGCTGCTGCTCGACGTTCAGCAGGGGCTGCGCGACGACCTTCGGCTGCTGATTATGTCGGCGACGCTGGATAACGAGCGGCTCCGGCAGACGCTCCCTGACGCGCCGATGATCTCCTCTGAAGGGCGTGCGTTCCCGGTCGAGCGCCGCTATCAGCCGCTGCCTGCCCATCAGCGTTTTGACGAAGCCGTTGCCATCGCCACCGCCGAATTGCTCCGTCAGGAACCCGGCTCGCTGCTGCTGTTTTTACCCGGCGTAGGCGAAATCCAGCGCGTACAGGAGCAACTGGCATCCAGGGTGAGCAGTGACGTTATGCTGTGCCCGCTCTACGGCGCGCTGCATTTGGCTGACCAGCGCAAGGCGATCCTTCCCGCACCGGCGGGGCAGCGCAAAGTGGTACTGGCGACCAATATCGCCGAAACCAGTTTGACCATCGAAGGCATTCGCCTGGTGGTGGACAGTACGCAGGAGAGGGTGGCCAGTTTTGATCCGCGTACCGGGCTGACCAGGCTACTGACGCAGCGCATCAGCCAGGCCTCAATGGTGCAGCGCGCAGGCCGAGCAGGGCGTCTTGAGCCGGGTATTTGCCTGCATTTAACCAGCGCCGAGCAGGCGGAGCGTGCGGCATTGCAGAGTACGCCTGAGATTTTACAAAGCGATCTCTCCGGGCTGGTAATGGATCTGATGCAGTGGGGCTGCCCGGACCCTGACCAGCTCACCTGGCTTAATCCTCCGCCTGTTGTGAACCTTTCCGCCGCGCGCAGCCTGCTGACCCAGCTTGGCGCGCTGGAAGGCGAGCGACTGACGGCGCGCGGCCAGAAAATGGCGGCGCTGGGCAACGATCCGCGTCTGGCAGCGATGCTGGTGGCAGCACAAGGCGACGATGAAATTGCCACGGCGGCAAAACTGGCGGCTATTCTTGAGGAGCCGCCGCGCGGTGGCAGCAGCGATCTGGGACAGGCCTTTTCACGCCAGCAGGGAAACTGGCAACAGCGCGCGCAGCAGTTGTGTCACCGCCTGAAGAGCCGGGGAGGATCGCCTGACAGCGATAAAGTTATCCCTCTTCTGGCCCAGGCCTTCCCGGACAGAATCGCGCGCCGTCGCGGGCTGGATGGTCGTTATCAACTGGCAAATGGGATGGGCGCGATGCTGGACAGCGATGATGCTCTGACGCGTCATGAATGGCTGATCGCGCCGCTCTTACTCCAGGGCAGTCACTCCCCGGATGCGCGCATCTTGCAGGCGGTTGCCGTAGATATTGACGCCCTGACGCGTGCCTGCCCGCAGCTGCTTCAGCAATCTGACATTGTCGAATGGGATGATGCCCAGGGCACGCTGAAGGCGTTCCGTCGTAGCCAGATTGGCAAACTGACGCTCGGGACAAAACCGCTGGCGAAGCCGTCGGAGGAAGAGTTACACCAGGCGATGCTGAACGGCATTCGGGAAAAAGGGCTGAGCGTATTGAACTGGACGCCTGAGGCTGAACAATATCGTATACGTCTGCACTGCGCCGCGAAGTGGCTGCCGGAACAGGGGTGGCCAGCGGTGGATGATGAGACGCTGCTCGCGACGCTTGAACAGTGGTTGTTGCCGCAGATGAGCGGCGTACACTCCCTGCGCGCCCTGAAGGCGCTTGATGTTAAGGCAGCGTTACAGAATTTACTGGACTGGTCGTTACGTCAACGTCTGGATAGTGAACTGCCTGGGCATTACACTGTGCCAACCGGGAGTCGGATTGCCATTCGTTATCATGAGGATAATCCGCCAGCGCTGGCGGTTCGGATGCAGGAGATGTTTGGTGAGGCCACCACGCCGTCCATCGCTGAAGGGCGCGTGCCGTTAGTGCTTGAGCTGCTTTCGCCTGCGCATCGTCCCTTGCAGATCACCCGCGATCTGAGGGCGTTCTGGGCGGGGAGCTATCGTGAAGTGCAGAAAGAGATGAAGGGGCGATATCCCAAACACGTCTGGCCGGACGATCCGGCGAATACCGCGCCGACACGGCGCACGAAGAAATATTCGTAATGGGGGAGTGCGGCCTGAAAGGGAAAGTGCGGCCTGATGCCCTCACCCCGGCCCTCTCCCACAGGGAGAGGGAGAAAACACTAAAGACTTTCCTGTCAGGAAAGTCTTGCTGTTTATTTTGAGAGATTTCTTCTTTCACTAACCTGTGCAAGATAAGAAAATCTGGCCTTTGCGCCTGAATGTTGCGGAGAAAAAGCATGGCGGGGAATGACCGCGAGCCAATAGGACGTAAGGGAAAGCCGACGCGTCCGGCGAAAGAAAAGGTAAGCCGTCGTCGCCTCAGAGATGAGGAGTATGACGATGACTATGAAGACGATTATGAGGATGAAGAACCGATGCCGCGTAAAGGGAAAGGCAAAGGGCGTAAGCCTCGTGGTAAGCGCGGCTGGTTCTGGCTGCTGCTGAAGCTGTTTATTGTTTTTGTTGTCCTGATCGCGATTTACGGCGTTTATCTGGATCAGAAGATCCGCAGCCGTATCGACGGGAAAGTCTGGCAATTGCCTGCGGCAGTGTACGGCCGCATGGTGAACCTTGAGCCGGACATGTCCATCAGCAAGAATGAGATGGTGAAGCTGCTGCAAGCCACGCAGTATCGTCAGGTCACGAAAATGACCCGTCCGGGTGAATTTACCGTCCAGGCGAAAAGCATTGAGATGATCCGCCGTCCGTTCGACTTCCCGGACAGTAAAGAGGGGCAGGTGCGCGCGCGTCTGACCTTTGACGGCGATCGCCTGGAAACCATTGAGAACATGGATAACGATCGCCAGTTCGGTTTCTTCCGTCTCGATCCACGTCTCATCACCATGCTGTCGTCCGCAAACGGCGAACAGCGCCTGTTCGTGGCGCGTAACGGCTTCCCGGATCTGCTGGTGGATACCCTGCTGGCAACCGAAGACCGCCACTTCTACGAGCACGACGGGATTAGCCTCTACTCCATTGGTCGTGCGGTACTGGCTAACCTGACTGCGGGGCGTACGGTGCAGGGGGCGAGTACCCTGACCCAGCAGCTGGTGAAAAACCTGTTCCTCTCCAGCGAGCGCTCTTACTGGCGTAAAGCCAACGAAGCGTACATGGCCGTGCTGATGGATGCGCGCTACAGCAAGGATCGTATTCTTGAGCTGTACATGAACGAGGTGTACCTCGGTCAGAGCGGCGATAACGAGATCCGCGGCTTCCCGCTGGCGAGCCTGTACTACTTTGGCCGTCCGGTAGAAGAGCTGAGCCTTGACCAGCAGGCGCTGCTGGTGGGCATGGTAAAAGGCGCGTCGATCTACAACCCGTGGCGTAACCCGAAACTGGCGCTGGAGCGTCGTAACCTGGTGCTGCGTCTGCTGCAACAACAGCAGGTGATTGACCAGGAGCTGTACGACATGCTGAGCGCGCGTCCGCTGGGCGTTCAGCCGCGCGGTGGGGTGATCTCTCCGCAGCCTGCCTTTATGCAGATGGTACGTCAGGAGCTGCAGTCTAAGCTCGGAGATAAAGTGAAAGATCTCTCCGGGGTGAAGATCTTCACCACCTTCGACTCCGTGGCGCAGGATGCGGCAGAAAAAGCGGCGGTTGAAGGTATTCCGGTTCTGAAGAAGCAGCGTAAGCTGAGCGATCTGGAAACCGCGATGGTGGTAGTTGATCGCAACACCGGCGAAGTTCGCGCCATGGTGGGCGGCGCCGAGCCGCAGTATGCGGGCTATAACCGCGCGATGCAGGCGCGTCGTTCGATTGGTTCTCTGGCAAAACCGGCAACCTACCTGACCGCGCTGAGCCAGCCGAATCTCTATCGACTGAACACCTGGATTGCCGATGCGCCAATCTCCCTGCGCCAGCCTAACGGCCAGGTGTGGTCTCCGCAGAACGATGATAAGCAGTTCAGCGGTCAGGTGATGCTGGTGGATGCGTTAACCCGTTCCATGAACGTGCCAACGGTTAACCTCGGCATGGCGCTGGGCCTCCCCGCCATCACCGACACCTGGCAGAAGCTGGGCGTACCGAAAGATCAGCTGCACCCTGTGCCAGCGATGATCCTGGGGGCGCTTAACCTGACGCCAATCGAAGTGGCCCAGGCGTTCCAGACCATCGCCAGCGGCGGTAACCGAGCGCCGCTTTCCGCCCTGCGTTCGGTGATTGCCGAAGATGGCTCCGTGCTGTATCAGAGCTTCCCGCAGGCGGAGCGCGCTGTTCCGGCGCAGGCGGCCTATATGACGCTGTGGACCATGCAGCAGGTGGTCCAGCGCGGTACCGGGCGTCAGCTGGGGGCGAAGTATCCTGGTCTGCATCTGGCAGGTAAAACCGGGACTACCAACAACAACGTCGATACCTGGTTCGCCGGTATTGATGGCCGTGAAGTGGTGATCACCTGGGTGGGCCGCGATAACAACCAGCCGACCAAACTGTATGGTGCGAGCGGCGCGATGTCGATTTACCAGCGCTATCTGGCCAATCAGTCTCCGGTGCCGCTGAACCTCGTTGCCCCGGAAGATATCGTCGATATGGGCGTGGACAGCTCGGGTAACTTCATCTGTGGCGGCGGCGTGCGTTCGCTGCCGGTCTGGACGACCAACCCGGATGCGCTGTGCCAGCAAAGCCAGCCAGAAGAACCGACAGGTAACCCGTTCGATCAGTCTTCTCAACCTCAGCAGCCGCAGCAGCAACAGCCGCAGCAGCAAGAAGAGAAGAAAGACAGCGACGGCGTCGCCGGCTGGATCAAGGATATGTTCGGCGGCAACTAGCCCTTATGACACCCCCTTCCCTGGAAGGGGGTATTTTTTCACCTCAGCAACTCATTTCCTTAACCCTGTTTTCAATCCTTATTAACGACCCGTTTTCCGTTGATTATTTCTTAAACCCTCAATTCTTGTAGGGCCGCATATCGCTTGCTATGCCGTCAGCGTTTCGCATATTATTCTGCGGTCATAATAATAATTCTCGTTTACGTTATCATTCACCTTTTTCATCAGAGATCCATCATGGCGCTTTCCAATACTGCTCAGCCAATTAACACGTCGCTGCGTAAAATCGCAGCCGTCGTAGCCACAGCGGTTGCCGGCATGTCTGCTTATGCACAGGCCGCTGAAACCCCCAAGAAAGAAGAAACCATCACCGTGACTGCCGCACCGGCTGCACAGGAAAGTGCCTGGGGTCCTGCACCGACGATTGCGGCAAAACGCACTGCAACGGCGACGAAAACCGATACACCCATTGAGAAAACCCCGCAGTCTATTTCTGTTGTGACTCGTGAAGAGATGGACATGAAACAGCCGGGGACGGTTAAACAGGCCCTGGCCTACACCCCAAGCGTTTTCGCAACGCGCGGCGCCTCAACAACTTACGATGTGGTTTCGATTCGTGGTTTCACGACCTCCAGCACCGTGAATACCAACCAGTATCTGGATGGTATGAAGTTGCAGGGAGACAACTACTCTGAAGCGTCCATGGACCCGTACTTCCTTGAGCGCGTAGAGCTGCTGCGTGGCCCGACGTCTGTACTGTATGGCAAAAGCCATCCGGGCGGCGTAGTGAGTATGGTCAGCAAGCGTCCAACCACGGAACCGTTGAAAGAAATTCAGTTCAAAATGGGGACGGATAACCTCTGGCAGACGGGGTTTGATTTCAGCGACGCGATTGACGATGACGGTGTGTGGTCCTACCGTCTGACCGGTCTGGGACGTAGTGAGAACGCGCAGCAGGAAATGGTGAAGTCTACTCGTTACGCGATTGCGCCGTCTTTCAGCTGGCGTCCTGATGATAAAACCGATTTCACCTTCCTGAGCAACTTCCAGAGCGATCCGGATGCGGGTTACTACGGCTGGCTGCCACGTGAAGGTACCGTTGTGCCTTACTATGATGCTAACGGAAAAGCGCACAAACTGCCGACCGACTTCAACGAAGGTGATGAAGACAATAAGATCTCCCGTCGTCAGAAAATGGTGGGTTACAGCTTCGCGCATGAATTCAACGACACCTTCACCGTGCGTCAGAACCTGCGTTATACCAAAATCAACACGCTGTACCGTTCAGTTTACGGTAACGGCTATATCGCCCCGGCCCAGATCAGCCGTGCCTACGTGCGCTCAGATGAAGATCTCAACTCGTTCACGGTTGATACACAGCTCCAGTCGAAATTCGCGACCGGCGCCGTTGACCATACCCTGCTGACGGGTGTGGATTACCTTCGTATGCGAAATGACATTGATGCTGACTACGGCACCGCCGATCCGATCAGCATGAACAATCCTCAGCACGGCAATGCGAACGTCAATGTGAACTTCCCGTATGCCATGCTCAATCGTCAGGAGCAGACCGGGCTCTATGCGCAGGATCAGGCTGAATGGGATAAGTGGGTACTCACCTTGGGTGGCCGCTATGACTTTGCGAAAACGTCTGCCTTTAACCGTAATAACGGAACCACCGCGGAAATTAACGATCAGGCATTTACCTGGCGCGGGGGGATTAACTACCTGTTCGACAACGGGATTACACCATACTTCAGCTACAGTGAATCTTTCGAACCGCTCTCTGGCACCACCCAGGGCGGCAAACCGTTCGATCCGGCACGCGGCAAGCAGTATGAAGCGGGCGTGAAGTATGTTCCAAAAGATCTGCCTGTTGTAGTGACGGCAGCGGTATACCAGCTGACCAAGAACAATAACCTGACCGCCGATCCGGCGAACCCGACCAGCGGCTTTAGCGTGCAGGGCGGTGAAATTCGCTCCCGAGGCTTTGAGCTGGAAGCGAAAGCGGCGGTGTCGGCTAACGTGAACGTGACGGCGGCCTACAGCTACACCGATGCGGAATACACCCACGATACCTGGTATGAAGGTCGTCGTCCGGCAGAAGTACCGCGCAACATGGCATCACTGTGGGCGGATTACACCTTCCACGAGACGGCGCTAAGTGGCCTGACCGTTGGTGCGGGTGCTCGCTACATCGGTAACACGGTGACGTACTACTCCTCAGCGTCGCCTAAAGCCTATGAGTCCTTTAACGTCGCGGGTTATGCCCTGGCGGATGCGACCGTGAAATACGATCTGGCGCGCTTCGGTCTGCCGGGCTCTTCCGTCGGCGTCAACGTGAACAACATCTTTGATCGTGAATACGTCTCCAGCTGCTACAGCGAGTATGCATGCTACTGGGGAGCAGGACGCCAGGTTGTTGCCACGGCGACCTTCCGCTTCTAACCTCTTTATGGGCACGGTTCGCCGTGCCCTTTTTATTTAAGTTGGCTGACATGCAGGATACTAAAACGCAATCCGACTCCACCTTCACGCTCAACAATCTCTCCTTTCGCGTACCCGGGCGCACCTTGCTGCATCCGCTCTCTTTGACGTTTCCCGCAGGTAAAGTGACCGGTTTAATCGGGCACAATGGTTCCGGTAAATCGACGCTGCTGAAGATGCTGGGCCGTCATCAGCCACCGTCCGAGGGCGACATTCTGCTGGATGACCAGCCGCTGGCGAGCTGGAGCAGTAAGGCCTTTGCCCGCAAGGTGGCCTATCTGCCGCAGCAGTTGCCGCAGGCGGAGGGGATGACGGTGCGCGAGCTGGTGGCGATTGGACGTTATCCGTGGCACGGTGCGCTCGGGCGTTTTGGCGTTGCTGACAGAGAGAAAGTGGAAGAGGCGATCGCGCTGGTTGGGTTAAAACCGCTGGCGCACCGTCTGGTGGATAGCCTGTCCGGTGGCGAGCGTCAGCGCGCATGGATCGCGATGCTGGTGGCGCAGGACAGCCGCTGCCTGTTGCTCGACGAACCCACTTCAGCGCTGGATATTGCTCATCAGGTTGACGTCCTGGCGCTGGTGCATCGCTTAAGTCAGCAGTGCGGCCTGACGGTGATTGCCGTTCTGCATGATATCAACATGGCGGCACGCTATTGCGACTATCTGGTAGCGCTGCGCGGCGGTGAAATGATCGCTCAGGGTACGCCTGCCGAACTGATGCGCAGCGAAACGCTGGAACATATCTACGGTATTCCTATGGGCATTCTGCCTCACCCGGCCGGGGCTGCACCCGTGAGCTTTGTCTACTGATGCTGGATCCAACATTAATTAGCCGCCGTCGCCTGCTAACGGCCATGGCACTCTCACCTCTGCTGTTAAAGATGGGCCCGGCCCGCGCTGCCGCAGTCGATCCGCACCGCATCGTGGCGCTGGAGTGGTTGCCCGTCGAACTGATGATGGCGCTGGGCGTGACGCCTTACGGCGTGGCCGATATTCCCAACTACACCCTGTGGGTGAATGAGCCAAAACTGCCGGACTCCGTCATCGACATCGGTCTGCGTACGGAGCCGAACCTTGAGCTTCTCACCCAGATGAAACCGTCTTATTTATTCTGGTCTGCGGGGTATGGCCCGTCGGAAGAGACCATGGCGAAGATTGCGCCCGGACGGGGCTTTTCCTTTAGCGACGGTAAAAAGCCGCTGACCATGGCAAAAAATTCCATCCACGAGATGGCGCAGTTCCTCAACCGTGAGGCTGAGGCGAAAAAACATCTCAATGAATTTGATGCGCTGATTGATTCCCTTAAGCCGCGCTTTGCCCACCGTGGCGATCGGCCTTTGCTGATGGTGACCCTGCTGGATTCCCGCCATATGCTGGTCTTTGGAAATAACTGTCTGTTCCAGGAAGTACTCGACAGCTTTGGCATTCGCAATGCCTGGGAAGGCGAGATGACATTCTGGGGCAGTACCGCCGTGGGGATTGACCGTCTGGCGGCGTTTCGTGATGTGGACGTGCTGTGCTTTGACCACGGCAATGAGCGCGAAATGCAAACCCTGATGGCGACTCCGCTCTGGCAGGCAATGCCGTTTGTCCGCGAGCAGCGCTTCCTGCGCGCGCCAGCGGTATGGTTCTACGGCGCGACGCTGTCGGCCATGCATTTTGCCCGCGTGCTGGACAATGCACTGGGAGGCAAGGCATGAGCACGCGTATGGCCCGTTTCCCGATGTTACTGTTAGCGCTCATTTTTCTGGCTGCCCTGGCATTAACCGGCTTTAACCTGACCACGGCGTTACCGCGCGATCAGTGGACAGCCGCGTTTGCCGCACCGGATATCGACAATATTCAGCAAATGCTGTTCCACTACAGCCTGCTGCCGCGTCTGGCTATCTCCCTGCTGGTCGGGGCGGGACTGGGACTGGTGGGCGTACTGTTTCAGCAGGTGCTACGTAACCCGCTGGCGGAGCCAACCACGCTGGGCGTGGCGACGGGGGCTCAGCTGGGGATCACCATCACCACGCTCTGGACCCTGCCGGGAGCGTTAACCTCGCAGTTTGCCGCGCTGGCAGGCGCATGCGTGGTCGGTGCGCTGGTCTTTGGCGTAGCCTGGGGAAAACGTCTCTCACCGGTTACGCTGATCCTCGCGGGGCTGGTCGTCAGCCTCTACTGTGGGGCGATCAACCAGCTGCTGGTGCTGTTTCACCACGACCAGCTGCAAAGCATGTTTATGTGGAGTACCGGCACGCTCACCCAGACCGACTGGAGTATCGTCCAGCGTCTGTGGCCGCAGCTGTTCGGCGGCGTGGTGCTGACGCTGCTGCTGCTGCGTCCGCTCACGCTGATGGGCCTGGACGACGGCGTGGCGCGCAATCTCGGGCTGGCGCTGTCGCTGGCCCGTCTGGCGGCCCTGACCCTGGCGATTGTGCTGAGCGCGTTACTGGTTAACGCCGTCGGCATCATCGGTTTTATCGGCCTGTTTGCGCCATTGCTGGCAAAAATGCTCGGCGCGCGCCGTCTGCTGGCGCGTCTGATGCTGGCGCCGCTGATTGGTGCGCTGATACTCTGGCTTTCCGATCAGCTCATTCTCTGGCTGGCGCGCGTCTGGATGGAAGTTTCCACGGGCTCGGTGACGGCCCTGATCGGCGCGCCGCTGCTGCTGTGGCTGCTGCCGCGCCTGCGCAGCATTAGCGCTCCGGCGATGGATGCCGGCGATAAAGTGCATGCCGAGCGTCAGTCGGTGGTGTGGTTCAGCCTTGCCGGGCTGGCAGTGCTGGTTATCGCCTCGTTTGCCGCACTCTCGCTGGGACGCGACGCCACGGGCTGGCACTGGGCAACGGGGGATTTGCTGCATGAACTCATGCAGTGGCGCTGGCCGCGGATTTTCTCCGCGCTGATTGCGGGCGTCATGCTGGCGGTGGCGGGCTGTATTATCCAGCGTCTCACCGGCAACCCGATGGCAAGCCCGGAAGTATTAGGGATTAGCTCCGGGGCCGCGTTTGGCGTAGTGATGATGTTGTTCCTCGTGCCGGGCAATGCGTTCGGCTGGCTGATGCCTGCCGGGAGTATCGGTGCGGCAGTCACGCTGATGATTATCCTGATCGCCTCCGGGCGAGGTGGTTTCTCACCTCACCGCATGCTGCTGGCCGGGATGGCGCTCAGCACCGCGTTTACTATGCTGCTGATGATGTTGCAGGCGAGCGGCGATCCGCGCATGGCGCAGATCCTGACCTGGATTTCCGGTTCAACATACAACGCCAACGGCAGTCAGGTGGTGCATACCGGGATTGTGATGATCGTGCTGCTGGCGATTGTGCCGCTGTGCCGCCGCTGGATGACCATTCTGCCGCTGGGTGGGGATACCGCCCGCGCGGTCGGGGTGGCGCTGACGCCAACGCGCATTGCGCTGTTGCTGCTGGCCGCGTGCCTGACGGCGACGGCCACCATGACTATCGGCCCGCTCAGTTTTGTCGGATTAATGGCGCCGCATATCGCCCGTATGATGGGTTTCCGCAGGACTTTGCCGCATATCGTGATCTCTGCGCTGACGGGCGGGGCGATCCTGGTCTTTGCTGACTGGTGCGGAAGGATGGTGCTGTTCCCGTATCAGATCCCGGCGGGCCTCCTGTCGACCTTTATCGGCGCGCCTTACTTTATTTATCTGTTGAGAAAGCAGAGTCGGTAATAAAAGTAAACGGCAATCCTTAGATTGCCGTTTTAGTGTTTGCTCCCTCTCCCTGTGGGAGAGGGTTGGGGTGAGGGCATCAAGCCGCACATTTTACAGCTTCGCAAATACCTTACGCGCTGCGTCGATGGTGTTATTGATATCTTCTTCGCTGTGCGCCACGGACATAAAGCCCGCTTCAAACGCTGACGGGGCAAGATACACGCCTTCTTCCAGCATCAGGTGGAAGAAGCGTTTGAAGCGTTCCACGTCGCATTTCACCACGTCCTGATAGCAGGTCACGGTTTTCGCATCGGTGAAGAAAATCCCGAACATCCCGCCCACGTGGTTCACCACCAGTGGAATACCCGCATCTTCTGCGGCTTCCAGCAAACCGTTTGCCAGTTGCGTCGTCCGGTCCGTCAAGGTTTCGTGGATACCCGGCTGCGCCACTTCGGTCAGACAGGCAAAGCCCGCCGCCATCGCAATCGGGTTACCGGAGAGCGTACCCGCCTGGTAAACCGGACCGGTTGGCGCCAGCGCGTCCATGACGTCCTTACGTCCACCGAACGCGCCGACAGGCATGCCGCCGCCAATGATTTTGCCGAGGCAGGTCAGATCCGGCTCCACGCCGTAGTATGACTGCGCCCCCGCCAGCGCCACGCGGAAGCCGGTCATCACTTCGTCGATGATCAGCAGCGCGCCGAACTCATCACACAGGGCGCGCAGGCCCGGCAGGAAGTCAGGCTGCGGTGGGATACAGTTCATGTTGCCCGCAACTGGCTCAACGATGATGCAGGCGATCTCCTGCGGATACTGCTCGAACGCGGCGCGAACGGTGTTCAGATCGTTATAGGTGCAGGTCAACGTGTGTTTCGCGAAATCAGCCGGCACCCCCGGGGAGTTCGGCTGGCCGAGGGTCAGCGCGCCGGAACCAGCTTTCACCAGCAGACAGTCGGCATGGCCGTGATAACAACCTTCGAACTTGATGATCTTGTCACGGCCGGTAAAACCGCGCGCCAGACGGATAGCGCTCATGGTCGCTTCGGTACCGGAGTTCACCATACGCACCATGTCCATCGTTGGCACCAGTTCGGTGACCAGCTCCGCCATTTTGACTTCCATCTCGGTTGGCGCGCCGAAGCTCAGGCCGCGCTGAGCGGCTTCAATCACCGCATTGCGGATCGCCGGGTGGTTGTGGCCCAGTACCATCGGGCCCCAGGAGCCGACGTAATCGACATAGGCTTTACCATCCACATCATACAGATATGCGCCATCCGCACGTTCGATAAACAGCGGGGTGCCACCCACGCCGGTAAAGGCGCGCACGGGTGAGTTCACGCCGCCTGGGATTAGCTCGCGGGCTGCGCTGTAGAGGTTTTCAGACTTGCTCATGGCGTCGTTCCTGGTTCGTAGAAATGAGTTAAGGCAACTATTCTAAGTGATTCGGAAGAGGTTATAAAATTTTTGCCCCATAGAAGGCTTAACAATTGTTAAGTATTTTTCAGGGGACGAGGGGATTGTCTCTGGTAGAATCCCTGCGGCCTTTTGTATGACGAAACAGAACAGGTAATGAACGAGAACACGCCTTCTTTTGAACAACAACAGTTTACGCGCGCGAAGCACCGGGTCAGTATCCGGCGGCTGCTCAACCGTGACAAAACCCCGTTAGCCATTCTGGTGGCAGCCGCCGTTGTGGGCACGCTGGCCGGGCTGGTAGGCGTCGCGTTTGAGAAAGCCGTCAATGCGGTGCTCAACTGGCGCATAGGTACCGTCGCCAGCTTCGCGGATCGTGAATGGCTGGTCTGGGTGTGGGCCTTTGGCCTTTCGGCGCTGTTTGCCATGGTGGGCTATTTTCTGGTGCGTAAATTCGCACCTGAAGCAGGCGGCTCGGGGATCCCTGAAATTGAGGGGGCGCTGGAAGAGCTACGCCCGGTTCGCTGGTGGCGCGTGCTTCCTGTGAAATTTATCGGCGGGATGGGAACGCTCGGGGCGGGCATGGTGCTCGGTCGGGAAGGGCCAACGGTACAGCTGGGCGGTAACGTCGGGCGCATGGTCGGCGATCTGTTCCGTATGCGCAGCGCTGAAGCGCGCCATACGCTGCTGGCGACGGGGGCGGCGGCCGGGCTGTCTGCCGCGTTTAACGCGCCGCTGGCGGGTATCCTGTTTATCATTGAAGAGATGCGCGCCCAGTTCCGCTACAACCTGATCTCCATTAAAGCGGTGTTTACCGGCGTGATTATGTCGAGCATTGTCTTTCGCGTCTTTAACGGCGAAGGGGCGGTGATTGAAGTTGGCAAGCTAACCAATGCGCCGGTCAATACTTTGTGGCTGTATCTGATTCTTGGGATGATTTTTGGCGTCGTTGGCCCGCTTTTTAACACCCTGATTTTACGGGCTCAGGATATGTTTCAGCGCATCCATGGCGGAAATACCACGAAATGGGTGCTGGTGGGGGGCCTGCTTGGTGGCGTGTGCGGGATCCTCGGTTTTATCGAACCGAATGCGGCGGGCGGCGGTTTCGGTCTGATTCCCATTGCCGCGGCGGGGAATTTCAGCGTAGGCCTGCTGCTGTTTATGTTTATTTCACGCGTCATCACCACGGTATTGTGCTTCTCCTCTGGTGCCCCGGGCGGCATTTTCGCCCCGATGCTGGCGCTGGGGACGCTGCTGGGTACGGCGTTCGGGATGGCGGCGGCGGCAGGCTTCCCGGCCTACCATCTGGATGCGGGGACGTTTGCGGTTGCGGGAATGGGGGCGCTGCTGGCGGCCTCCCTGCGTGCGCCGCTGACCGGGATCGTGCTGGTGCTGGAAATGACCGACAATTACCAGCTCATTTTGCCAATGATCATTACCTGCCTCGGCGCGACACTATTAGCCCAATTCCTGGGTGGAAAACCGCTATACTCCACCATTCTTGCCCGTACCCTGGCGAAACAGGAAGCTGAACAGGCCCTGAAGCAGAATACTTGAATGAATTACCAGGGTATTAGATAATGACAAAAAGAATTGGGTGATTTTTACCCAATAGCAGTCGCAGTATTCATGGGAGCATAAGATGAGTGATGACGTAGCGTTGCCGCTGGAATTTACCGAAGCAGCAGCGAAAAAAGTGAAAACCCTGATTGCCGACGAGGACAATCCGGATCTGAAACTGCGTGTTTATATTACCGGCGGCGGCTGTAGTGGCTTCCAGTATGGTTTTACCTTTGACGACCAGGTTAACGATGGTGATATGACTATCGAGAAACAGGGCGTCGCGCTGGTGGTTGATCCGATGAGCCTGCAATATCTGGTGGGCGGTTCAGTGGACTACACTGAAGGTCTGGAAGGTTCGCGCTTTGTGGTGACTAACCCGAATGCGACCAGCACCTGCGGGTGTGGTTCTTCATTCAGTATTTAACCTGAATGCAAATTGTAGGCCCGGTAAGCGAAGCGCCACCGGGCTTATAAACGACACCTATCTTGAATTTTCATCCAGTGCAAACGTCGGCAGCTTCAGGTGCCAGCGTATCGCCGCTAAACGGATCACCAGCGTTACCACCATCCCCAGCATCGCCGCGTTTTCCAGTGGTACAGCAAAGGTGTAATATGCCGTGGCGTGAACAATCCCCCCGATGATACAGGCCGTCGCGTAGATTTCCGTTCGCAGGATCATCGGGACTTCTCGCGCCAGAATGTCGCGAATAATCCCTCCGCCCACGCCGGTCAACACGCCCATACAGATCGCCACCAGCGGGCCAGTCCCGGCAATAAAGGCTTTATTCACGCCTATTCCCACAAAGACCGCCAGACCGACGGCATCCAGCACTGGCAATATCCATTTTGGTAGTCTGCGAGGCTGACGAACCAGCACGATGGTTAACAGGCAGGTGACCATCGCCACCACCAGATCCGTTGGATCTTTTACCCAGAATACCGGGCCGTTTGCCAGCGCCATATCGCGAATCGTTCCGCCGCCTACCGCCGTAACGACGCCGAGCACCAGTACGCCAAAAGGATCCATGCGTAGTTTTCCGGCAAGCAAAACGCCGGAGATAGCAAAAACGGCTGTGCCAAGAATATCCAGCCAATACACGAGCATCGTTAAATCCTCGAATAGGGTATTTATCTGTTTGAGTGACTCTCTGCCAGTTCGGCGCAGAGTTGTTTTGCGGCGAGGATAATACGCGGGCTGGCGCGTTCAAACCAGTCGCTGTTGAGTGCGATGACCGGAATTTTAAGCTGCCGATGCCAGAATTGTTCTATTTTAGGAATCTCGCTCGCATTTCCGACCACCACAATGGCCTGCGGTTGTCGCGCCAGAACCTGCTCACGACTGACCTGCGGCCAGGGGACCCGGCTTTCGGCAAAGATATTTTCACCTCCACAGATCTCAAGCACCTGGTTCTGGATCGAACCTTTCCCGGTAGTGAACAGCGGCTGGCTGCCAAATTGCAGAAAAACGCGTTGTTTCGGTTGCGTGCCGTATCGGGTTTTTAGCGCAGCATAGTCGTTGAGCATCTGCTGTGCAGCGTGCTCGGCGCGTTGGGGGGTAGGGCTGAAGGGCGCGAGGTCACGGAGGGTTTGCGCCACCTGTTCGATGCTCACCGCATCTACCCATTTTACCGTTATTCCCAGCGAAGAGAGCTGGTTCACCTGTCGTTCGGCATTACCACCGCGCCAGGCAAGAACCAGATCGGGCTTCAGCGCCACGATGCGTTCCAGGTTCATTCCCTGCCAGGTGGCAACCTGTTCGATTTGGGCGGCCTGCGGTGGATAATCGGAAAAGCTGCTCACCGCAACGGGCGTAATCCCGGCGGCAAACGCCAGTTCCGTATTGGCAGGGGAGAGTGTGATCACCCGCGGCGCGGCGATGAGCCAGGCCGGGGCGAGCAGAAGCAGGGCGACCAGCGCCCTGAATGACACCTTACCCACGCGCCAGTTTCTGCACCAGGGTTTCCACCATCACGGTGGACTGTTTGGCCGCAACGGCCAGGAACTCGTCGAAGCTGATGTGGGACTGCTGGTCCGCCACGTCAGAGATCGCGCGAACGACCACGAACGGCACGCTGAAGTTATGGCACACGTGCGCAATGGCCGTGGCTTCCATCTCAACGGCCACAGCCTGCGGGAAGTTATGACGGATTTTCGCCAGACCAACAGAGCCGTTGATAAAGGCATCGCCGCTGACGATCAGGCCACGCACCGCATTGAGGTTCAGCTCGTTAATGCAGCTTTCAGCGGCGGCAATCAGCTTATCATCCGCTTTAAACCCGGCCGGGCAGCCCGGAAGCTGACCATATTCGTAGCCGAATGCGGTGACATCTGCATCGTGGTAACGCGCTTCGTCGGAAACCACGATATCGCCCACTTTCAGCGTCGGCGCCAGACCGCCCGCCGAACCTGTATTAATGATAACGTCAGGCTTGCAGCGCTCAAGCAGCAGGGTCGCGCCCAGTGCCGCTGCAACTTTACCGATGCCTGATTTCAGCAGAGCCACGTCAACGCCGTTCAGCTGGCCGGTGTAGATCTCACAGCCACCAAGGGAGAGGGTCTGACGGTTCTCAATTTTGTCACGCAGCAGCGTAACTTCTTCTTCCATTGCACCAATAATGCCGATTTTCATAGATTTACTCGCGATGTGCCTTGTTAAGATGCATAGTCTATCATGCGGTTAAGGGGAAACGCATTCTCACGCGGGGGAGCACATGGCACCAATCGATTTTCGCACCAAAATTAACTGGCACCGACGTTTCCGTTCGCCACAGGGCGATAAGAGCGAACATGAGATCCTGCGCATTTTTGAAAGCGATCGCGGACGCATCATCAATTCGCCCGCCATCCGCCGGTTACAGCAAAAAACCCAGGTGTTCCCGCTGGAGCGTAACGCCGCGGTGCGTACGCGGTTAACGCACTCCATGGAAGTGCAGCAGGTGGGGCGCTACATTGCAAAAGAGATCCTCAGCCGTCTCAAAGAGCAACGTCTGCTGGAAACCTACGGGCTGGATGAACTGACCGGGCCGTTCGAAAGCATCGTTGAGATGGCCTGCCTGATGCACGATATCGGCAATCCTCCCTTTGGTCATTTCGGCGAGGCCGCCATCAATGACTGGTTTAAACAGCGGCTTTTTCCCTCTGACGCCATAAGCCAGCCGCTCAGCGATGACCGCTGTGTGGTACGCGATTTACGCCTGCGTGAGGGCGAAGATAGCCTGAACGATCTGCGCCGCAAGGTGCGTCAGGATCTGTGTCATTTCGAAGGTAACGCGCAGGGGATCCGTCTGGTGCACTCCCTGATGCGCATGAATCTGACCTGGGCGCAGGTGGGCTGTATTCTCAAATACACGCGTCCCGCGTGGTGGATGGGGGAAACGCCTGCCACCCATAGCTACCTGATGAAAAAACCGGGCTATTACCTGTCGGAAGAAGCGTACATTGAACGGTTGCGTAAAGAACTTTCGCTAACGCCGAATGGCCGTTTTCCATTGACGTGGATTATGGAAGCGGCTGATGACATTTCTTATTGCGTGGCCGATCTGGAAGACGCAGTGGAAAAAAGAATATTCAGCGTCGAGGAGCTGTATCAGCATCTTCACGATGCCTGGGGAGAGCATGAAAAAGGTTCTCTGTTTGCACAGGTCGTCGAGAATGCCTGGGATAAATCGCGTTCAAATTCGCTGAGCCGCAGTACCGAAGATCAGTTCTTTATGTATTTGCGGGTCAATACGCTGAATAAACTGGTGCCGTATGCGGCCGCCCGTTTCATTGATAATTTGCCGATGATATTTAGCGGGGAATTTAATCACGCCCTGCTGGAAGATGAGAGCAGTTTTAGTCAGCTGCTTGAATTATATAAAAACGTGGCTGTTCGCCATGTTTTCAGCCACCCGGATGTCGAACAGCTGGAGCTGCAAGGATACCGGGTTATCAGCGGGTTGCTGGAAATTTATGGCCCGCTGCTCCAGCTGACGGTCGATGAGTTTTGCGAGCTGGTCGAAAATGAACGTGTTCGCCGCCTGCCGATTGAATCTCGTCTCTATCAGAAGCTTTCAACCCGTCACCGGCTGGCATACATTGAGGCCGTCAGTAAAATAGATCGTCATTCTTCCCAATGGCCAGTCATGGAATATTATTATCGCTGTCGTCTTATCCAGGACTATATCAGCGGGATGACAGATTTGTATGCCTGGGATGAATACCGCAAGCTTATGGCCGTTGAATAAGCCATGAGTTTTGTAAAGACGACCAATAAATTTTTACTTTTTCCATAAACTTAATCCCGGAACTAAGCGGTATAAAACGAATCTGAGTTACACAGCAATTTTGCGTTATCTGGTAAATCGAGATTGAGAAACATGAAAAAAACCACATTAGCAATGAGTGCACTGGCTCTGAGTTTAGGTTTAGCGTTGTCCCCTCTGGCGACGGCGGCCGAGACAGCTTCCTCGGCAGCGACTGCACAGCAGATGCCAAGCCTGGCCCCGATGCTCGAAAAAGTGATGCCATCGGTGGTGAGTATTAACGTTGAGGGCAGCACAACCGTCAATACGCCGCGTATGCCGCGTAATTTCCAGCAGTTCTTCGGCGACAATTCGCCATTCTGCCAGGACGGTTCGCCATTCCAGAGCTCCCCGTTCTGTCAGGGCGGCGCAGGGGATGACGGTCAGGGCGGCGGCCAGCAGCAGAAATTCATGGCACTCGGCTCGGGCGTTATTATTGATGCAGCGAAAGGCTACGTGGTGACCAATAACCACGTGGTAGATAATGCTAACACCATTAAGGTTCAGATGAGCGATGGCCGTAAATTCGATGCCAAAGTGGTCGGTAAAGACCCGCGCTCCGATATCGCACTGATTCAAATTCAGGATCCGAAGAACCTGACGGCGATTAAGCTTGCCGACTCTGACGCGCTGCGCGTGGGTGACTACACTGTCGCCATCGGTAACCCGTTTGGTCTGGGCGAAACCGTGACCTCGGGTATCGTCTCCGCGCTGGGACGTAGCGGCCTGAATGCGGAAAACTATGAAAACTTCATCCAGACGGATGCGGCCATTAACCGCGGTAACTCCGGCGGTGCGCTGGTTAACCTGAACGGTGAACTGATCGGTATCAACACCGCTATCCTGGCACCGGACGGTGGCAACATCGGTATCGGCTTTGCTATCCCGAGCAACATGGTGAAAAACCTGACTGCGCAGATGGTGCAATATGGACAGGTGAAACGCGGTGAGCTGGGTATCATGGGGACCGAGCTGAACTCCGAGCTGGCGAAAGCGATGAAAGTGGACGCTCAGCGCGGCGCATTCGTGAGCCAGGTCATGCCGAACTCTTCAGCGGCGAAAGCCGGCATTAAAGCGGGTGACGTGATCACCTCTCTGAACGGTAAACCGATCAGCAGCTTTGCCGCCCTGCGTGCGGAAGTGGGTTCTATGCCAATCGGCAGTAAAGTGACCCTCGGCCTGCTGCGTGAAGGTAAGCCAGTTAACGTGAGCCTGGAACTGCAACAGAGCAGTCAGAATCAGGTGGATTCCAGCACCATCTTCAGCGGTATTGAAGGTGCTGAGATGAGCAACAAAGGGGCAGATAAAGGCGTGGTGGTGAACAACGTGAAAGCGAACTCACCTGCTGCCCGTATCGGCCTGAAAAAAGGTGATGTGATCATGGGCGCTAACCAGCAGCCGGTGAAAAACATCGCTGAACTGCGCAAAATTCTCGACAGCAAGCCGTCCGTGCTGGCACTGAATATTCAGCGTGGTGATACCTCTATTTATCTCCTGATGCAGTAATCTTCTTAAGCCCCTGTTCGCAGGGGCTTTCTCTTTTCTGTGACCTTTCCCACAACTCCATACATCTCTCTCTGCCTTTGGGCATCTGCACAATGCAGCCTTAGCTGAACTTCCCTATGCTTGAGCTCTGCTCACGGGAGGGTTATATGGCTGGCTGGCATCTTGATACCAAAATGGCGCAGGATATCGTGGCGCGCACCATGCGAATCATCGATACCAATATCAACGTAATGGACGCCCGAGGGCGCATTATCGGCAGCGGCGATCGTGAGCGTATTGGTGAATTGCACGAAGGGGCGTTGCTGGTGCTCTCTCAGGGGCGCGTGGTCGACATTGATGACGCCGTGGCGAAACATCTGCACGGGGTCCGTCAGGGGATCAACCTGCCGCTGCGTCTGGAAGGAGAGATTGTTGGCGTTATCGGTCTGACCGGCGATCCTGAATCGCTGCGTAAATACGGCGAGCTGGTCTGCATGACGGCGGAGATGATGCTGGAGCAGTCGCGTCTGATGCACCTGCTCGCCCAGGACAGCCGCCTGCGTGAAGAGCTGGTGATGAATTTGATCCAGGCGGAGGAGCACACGCCTGCCCTGAGCGAGTGGGCGCAGCGTCTGGGTATCGACCTGAATCAGCCGCGCGTGGTCGCCGTGATTGAGGTGGATAGCGGCCAGCTTGGCGTGGATAGCGCCATGGTGGAGCTACAGCAGCTGCAAAATATGCTGGCGACGCCGGAGCGTAACAACCTGGTGGCAATCGTCTCTTTGACGGAAATGGTGGTGCTCAAGCCTGCGCTTAATCAGTTTGGCCGCTGGGACGCGGAAGATCATCGTCGCCGCGTTGAGCTGCTCATCGAGCGCATGAAGGAGAACGGACAGCTCCGTTTTCGCGTCGCGCTGGGAAATTACTTTACCGGGCCGGGAAGTATCGCCCGTTCATGGCGAACGGCGCGCACTACCATGATGGTGGGTAAACAGCGCATGCCGGAGAGCCGCAGTTATTTCTATCAGGATCTGATGCTGCCGGTCCTGCTCGACAGTTTGCGCGGTGGCTGGCAGGCCAACGAGCTGGCGCGCCCGCTTGTGCGTCTGAAAGCGATGGACAACAACGGGCTGCTGCGCCGCACGTTGCAGGCGTGGTTCCGGCATAACGTGCAGCCGCTGGCAACGTCAAAAGCGCTGTTTATTCACCGTAATACGCTGGAGTATAGGTTAAACCGGATCTCGGAACTGACGGGGCTGGATTTAGGGAATTTTGACGACCGGCTACTGCTGTATGTGGCGTTGCAGCTGGATGAACAAAGATGATGCTGTTTGCCGGGTGGCGGCTTCGCTTTACCCTGACTACATGCGTTCGTAGGCCCGGTAAGCGAAGCGCCACCGGGCAATAAAACGGCTCATTTGTTACGCGTCAATTTCTCAAGATCAGCTTCAATTTCGCTGATCTTATGGGTAACAACACTTTCCAGGTGACGCAGGTCGTCAAGGATCTTACGTTTCAGATCGACTTCGCTGCGATCGCGCTGGCAGATTTGATCGAGTTCGTCGATAACGTAGCGCAGGTTAGGGCTGATTTCCTGTACTTCTTTATATCCCTGACCGATACCGTCAGCGACAACGGTCTTACGCTGGCGTGGGTATTTAAATTTCACGCTTTTGGCGAAGAACTCTCCTTTGTCCTTGTGAAAATAGATTTTCAAAATATCGTTATTGGCTTCCTGGCGGAGACTATAACGATCAATTTCATCAGGATTGGTAATGCCCAGACTTTTCAGATTATCGTACATAGCGGTACCCTTGATCTCAACATAACCTATGAATAATTAACGAAAAAATCTATTTTCGCCACCTTCGGATATAAAAAAAGCGGGGTTGCCCCCGCTTTTTGTTATACCCGATTAATCGATGGTGCGCAGCAGTTCATTGATGCCCACTTTACCGCGCGTTTTCGCATCCACTTTTTTCACGATGACCGCGCAGTACAGGCTGTATTTGCCATCTTTAGACGGCAGGTTGCCGGAAACCACAACGGAACCGGCTGGAACGCGGCCGTAGTGAATTTCACCGGTTTCGCGATCGTAAATACGGGTGCTCTGGCCAATGTACACGCCCATGGAGATCACAGAACCTTCTTCGACGATCACGCCTTCAACCACTTCGGAACGTGCGCCGATGAAGCAGTTGTCTTCGATGATGGTTGGGTTAGCCTGAAGTGGCTCCAGAACGCCACCAATGCCGACGCCGCCGGACAGGTGAACATTTTTACCGATCTGCGCGCAGGAGCCGACGGTAGCCCAGGTGTCCACCATGGTGCCTTCGTCAACGTAGGCGCCGATGTTCACGTAGGATGGCATCAGCACGGTGTTGCGTGCGATGAATGCCCCCTGACGAACGGCTGCCGGTGGTACTACGCGGAAGCCCTCTTTCTGGAAGCGCGCTTCGTCGTAATCCGCAAATTTCATTGGCACTTTATCGAAGTAGCGGCTTTCTGCTCCGTCGATAACCTGGTTATCGTTGATACGGAAAGAGAGCAGCACAGCTTTCTTCAGCCATTGATGAGTAACCCACTGACCGTCGATTTTTTCTGCCACGCGCAGCGCGCCGGAATCCAGCAGGGAAATAACCTGGTTTACCGCTTCACGGGTCACGGTATCCACATTTGCCGGAGTGATGTCGGCGCGACGCTCAAAAGCGGACTCAATAACGTTCTGTAACTGCTGCATTGTTTACTCTTTCCATTTCACTAAAAAACACGTCACCCTTTATCGTTTGGATTGAGGGCTGCTGTCAACCGTTGTTGCACTTCAAGTTGCAGGTCATTATTAAGGGCACGCCGGTCGGCCGTCGCGATTATAAATAAATCTTCTACTCGTTCGCCAATGGTTGTAATTCGGGCGCCGTGAAGCGAAATTCCCAGATCGGCAAAAACCTGGCCGACGCGGGCGAGCAGCCCTGGCTGGTCGAGCGCAATCAGCTCAAGGAACGATTTACGGTCGGTATGGGTCGGCAGGAAATTGACCTCGGTATCGACGGTAAAGTGGCGCAGTTTTGCTGGCTGACGTCGCGGCTGCGGAGGTTGCCAGCTGCGCTGCGTAATCGCCTGCTCGAGGCCAAAGCGTATCCCCTCATGCCTGTCCGACGACAGCGGGCTGCCATCCGGCTCCAGTACAATAAAGGTGTCCATCGCCATGCCGTCGCGGGTGGTAAAAATCTGCGCGTCGTGAACGCTCAGGTTACGCCTGTCCAGTTCGGCGCAGACCGCCGCAAACAAATAAGGCCGGTCCGGGCTCCAGATAAAGATCTCCGTTCCGCCACGCGTGGCCTGCGGGCTGAGCAGAATCATTGGTTTCGTCAGGTCGTGCTTCAGCAGATGCCGGGCGTGCCAGGCAAGCTGGTTTGGGCTGTGGCGCACAAAGTAGTTGGCGCGACAGCGCGCCCAAATCTGATGTAGTGCCTCTTCGTTAATGTTATCCATGCGCAACAGGGCAAGCGCCTGCAACTGGTGGTGGCGCACGCGCTCGCGCATATCCGGGGTGTTCTGCATCCCGCGACGCAGCTGTTTTTCGGTGGCGAAGTACAGTTCGCGCAGCAGGCTCTGCTTCCAGCTGTTCCACAGGGTTTCGTTGGTAGCGCAGATATCGGCTACCGTCAGGCAGACCAGGTAGCGCAGGCGGTTCTCCGTTTGCACTTCCTCGGCGAACTGCTTGATCACTTCCGGATCCTGAATATCACGACGCTGAGCGGTAACCGACATCAGCAGATGATGGCGAACCAGCCAGGCAATAAGCTGCGTCTCACGTGAGTTCAGGCCGTGCAGCTCGGCAAATTTCAGCACGTCCTGGGCACCGAGTACGGAGTGGTCGCCGCCGCGCCCTTTGGCGATATCATGGAACAGGGCGGCGATCAGGATCAGTTCGGGGTGAGAGAGGCGCGGCCACAAATCAACGCACAGCGGATGGCGGGATCGCGTCTCTTCTCTGGCAAAACTTTCCAGCTTCAGCATGACGCGGATCGTGTGCTCATCCACCGTATAGGCGTGAAACAGGTCGAACTGCATCTGCCCGACAATATGCGACCACTGTGGCATATAGGCCCACAATACGCTGTGTCGGTGCATCGGCAGCAGACCGCGGCTGACGGCGCCCGGATGACGAAGCATGCTCAGGAATAGCGAGCGCGCCTCCGGGATGTAACACAGCGGCTGCTTCAGATGACGCCGCGCATGGCGTAAATGGCGAAGGGTAGTGGAGTAGATCCCGGTGATCGTGCTGTTGCGCACCATGGTATAGAACATTCGCAGGATCGCTTCCGGTTCGCGGATGAACAGCGTTTCGTCGCGAAGATCGATCAGCGTGCCGCGCAGCTGAAATTCGTCATCAATCGGACGCGGTTTTTCGTCTGCCGTCAGCGCGAGGATCGCCTCATCGAACAGCTGTAACAGCATCTGGTTCAGCTCAGAGACGCGGCGAGTGACGCGGAAGAAATCCTTCATCATTTGCTCGACCGGCTCGTTGCCCTCGCCCTGGTAATTCAGGCGCTGCGCCACGCTAAGCTGCCGGTCAAACAGCAGGCGGTTATCGTAGCGGTTGACCTCCAGGTGCAGCGCAAAACGGATGCGCCAGAGCAGATGCAGGCACTCGTTGAGTTCGTTACGTTCGGCTTCGGTCAGAAAACCAAAACCGACCATTTCGTCCAGCGAGGTGGCCCCAAAATGGCGACGGGCGACCCATTGCAGCGTGTGGATATCGCGCAGGCCACCGGGGCTGCTTTTAATATCCGGTTCGAGATTATAGCTGGTGCCGTGATAGCGCTGGTGGCGCTGGTTTTGTTCTTCGACTTTCGCGGCGAAGAATTTTTCTGAAGGCCAGAAGCCGTCGCTAAAGATGTGCTTTTGCAGTTCGAGGAACAGCGCCACGTCGCCAATCAGCAGGCGGGTTTCAATTAAATTGGTGGCGACGGTCAGGTCAGATAACCCTTCCAGCAGACACTCTTCCAGCGTGCGCACGCTGTGACCCACTTCCAGCTTCACGTCCCAGAGCAGGGTCAACAGCTCACCGATTTTCTGCGCCCGATCGTCCGGCAGTTTTTTACGGCTTAAGATTAGCAGGTCGATATCAGAGAGCGGATGCAGTTCACCCCGGCCATATCCGCCGACAGCAACCAGCGCGACGTCGCTCACCTGCCCGAAACCGTAGTCGATCCACAGACGTTGCAGGAGCTGGTCGATAAATTCGGTGCGCGCTTCAATGAGCTGTTCGGCTGAGACGCCTGCATCAAATGCGCTACCCAGCCAGCGATGGAAAACCGCCATATGGGATTTGATATGCGCGCAGGTCAGCTCATGCGGTGGCCAGACGCCCGGGTTGTCAGGCTGGTCGGGGAGGGTGGGAAGTGCTGTGTTAGCATACTGTTCGGGTAAGAGATTACTCATCGTGCGCCACCCATAAGAAAAAGCTATCGCCATTAAAAAAGCCGGCATTCGCCGGCTTCTTATCACTCAATGTTCGTCAGTATCGCCGGGATGGTGTCATCCTTGCGCAACGTCATAATTTCGCAGCCGTTGTCTGTAACCACAATAGTATGCTCGTACTGGGCAGACAAGCTTCTGTCTTTGGTTTTTACCGTCCAGCCATCTTTCATGGTACGGATGCGGTAATCGCCCGCGTTGACCATTGGCTCAATAGTGAAGGTCATGCCCTTTTGCAGCACTACGCCACCGTCGTCTGCATCATAGTGCAGAACTTGCGGTTCTTCATGGAACACACGACCAATACCGTGACCGCAATATTCACGCACCACGGAGAAACCTTCCGCTTCCACAAACTTCTGGATTGCGGCGCCGATGGTGCGCAGGCGGATGCCTGGCTTCACCATTTTCAGCGCCAGGTAGAGGCTGTCCTGGGTGACTTTACACAGGCGCTCGCCCAGAATCGTTGGCTTGCCAACGATGAACATCTTAGAGGTGTCACCGTGGTAGTCGTCTTTAATGACGGTCACGTCGATGTTGACGATATCGCCATCTTTCAGCAGCTTCTCGTCATCCGGAATGCCGTGGCAAACCACTTCATTAATAGAGATGCAGACGGATTTTGGAAAACCGTGATAGCCAAGGCAGGCGGAGACCGCGTGCTGCTCGTTGACGATATAGTCGTTACAGATGCGATCCAGTTCGCCAGTGCTGACGCCCGGTTTCACAAACGGTTCGATCATTTCCAGCACGTCAGCGGCCAGACGACCGGCGACGCGCATCTTTTCAATTTCTTCAGGTGTCTTAATAGAGATAGCCATGTAATCTGTCCATCGGTGTCGATTTTTTCGACAATACTAGTGTAAGTGTTGTCAATGGTATCAGTCAGGCGCACCCCGTGCCAAATTGAGAATCATTAACAGCACACTCCGCCAACAATTATTGGTTTCTGGCCGTGTTTTGTGATATAAAGCGCGCCGGACTTCCGATCCATCTCAGATACACAGGCTGGACGGGAGCGACAAATCTCACTTTGTGTAACAACACACACGTATCGGCACATATTCCGGGGTGCCCTTCGGGGTCGGTAATATGGGATACGTGGAGGCATAACCCCAACTTTCAATATAGAGGTTTTAAACATGGCAACTGTTTCCATGCGCGACATGCTCAAGGCTGGTGTTCACTTCGGTCACCAGACCCGTTACTGGAACCCGAAAATGAAGCCTTTCATCTTCGGCGCACGTAACAAAGTTCACATCATCAACCTTGAGAAGACTGTACCAATGTTCAACGAAGCCCTGGCTGAGCTGAGCAAGATCTCTTCCCGTAAAGGTAAGATTCTGTTCGTTGGTACTAAGCGCGCTGCAAGCGAAGCTGTGAAAGATGCTGCTAACAGCTGCGACCAGTTCTTCGTGAACCATCGCTGGTTGGGCGGCATGCTGACCAACTGGAAAACTGTTCGTCAGTCCATCAAGCGCCTGAAAGATCTGGAAACCCAGTCTCAGGACGGTACTTTCGATAAGCTGACTAAGAAAGAAGCGCTGATGCGCACTCGTGAACTGGACAAGCTGGAAAACAGCCTGGGCGGTATCAAAGATATGGGCGGCCTGCCAGACGCGCTGTTCGTAATCGATGCAGACCACGAGCACATCGCAATCAAAGAAGCTAACAACCTGGGTATCCCGGTATTCGCTATCGTTGATACCAACTCCGATCCGGACGGTGTTGACTTCGTTATCCCGGGTAACGACGACGCAATCCGTGCTGTTAGCCTGTACCTGAGCGCTGTAGCTGCTACCGTTCGTGAAGGCCGTTCCCAGGATCTGGCTTCTCAGGCGGAAGAAAGCTTCGTAGAAGCTGAATAATAAGGTTTTACCCCTTATTAGTACCGTGTATGAATAGGGGCCCATTATCGGCCCCTTTTTTCAATTTATACTGTTTGGCTCCCGGCCGGGCAGTTCACATCTCCCGAGGATTTAAGAATGGCTGAAATTACCGCATCCCTGGTAAAAGAGCTGCGTGAGCGTACTGGCGCAGGCATGATGGATTGCAAAAAAGCGCTGACCGAAGCGAACGGCGACATCGAGCTGGCAATCGAAAACATGCGTAAATCCGGTGCGATCAAAGCAGCTAAGAAAGCAGGCAACGTTGCTGCTGACGGCGTGATCATCACCAAAATCGACGGCAACTACGGCATCATTCTGGAAGTTAACTGCCAGACTGACTTCGTTGCTAAAGATGCTGGTTTCCAGGCATTTGCTAACAAAGTTCTGGACGCAGCGGTTGCAGGCAAAATCACTGACGTTGAAGTGCTGAAAGCACAGTTCGAAGAAGAGCGTGTTGCGCTGGTTGCTAAAATCGGTGAGAACATCAACATCCGTCGCGTATCTTCCCTGGAAGGCGATGTTCTGGGCTCTTACCAGCACGGCGCGCGTATCGGTGTTCTGGTTGCGGCTAAAGGCGCTGACGAAGAGCTGGTTAAACAGCTGGCAATGCACATCGCTGCAAGCAAACCAGAATTCGTTAAGCCAGAAGACGTGTCTGCTGAAGTGGTAGAGAAAGAGTACCAGGTTCAGCTGGACATCGCGATGCAGTCTGGTAAGCCAAAAGAAATCGCAGAGAAAATGGTTGAAGGCCGCATGAAGAAATTCACCGGCGAAGTTTCTCTGACTGGCCAGCCTTTCGTAATGGATCCAAGCAAGTCTGTTGCTCAGCTGCTGAAAGAGCACAACGCTGACGTGACTGGCTTCATCCGCTTCGAAGTGGGCGAAGGCATCGAGAAAGTTGAGACTGACTTCGCAGCAGAAGTTGCTGCCATGTCCAAGCAGTCTTAATGATTGAAAAGGAGCCGCCTGAGGGCGGCTTCTTTTTGTCACCCGTCTCACGAAATCAGACAGGCTCCAGTATCGCTGTGCTGATTTGCGACATATCATGTCGCCAGAATTAACCCCATCTTAATCGTTGACAGTCTCAGGAAAGAAACATGGCTACCAATGCAAAACCCGTGTACAAACGCATTCTGCTTAAGCTGAGTGGCGAAGCGCTGCAAGGATCGGAAGGCTTCGGTATTGACGCAAGCATCCTTGATCGCATGGCACAGGAAATCAAAGAACTGGTCGAACTGGGTATTCAGGTTGGCGTGGTCATTGGCGGTGGCAACCTTTTCCGTGGTGCTGGTCTGGCGAAAGCGGGGATGAACCGCGTAGTGGGCGACCACATGGGGATGCTGGCAACCGTGATGAATGGCCTGGCGATGCGTGATGCGCTTCATCGCGCCTATGTGAACGCTCGCCTGATGTCCGCTATTCCTTTGAATGGCGTATGCGATAACTACAGCTGGGCAGAGGCTATCAGCCTGCTGCGCAACAACCGCGTGGTGATTCTCTCCGCCGGTACGGGTAACCCGTTCTTTACCACCGATTCCGCAGCCTGCCTGCGCGGTATCGAAATCGAAGCCGATGTGGTGCTGAAAGCGACCAAAGTAGATGGCGTGTTTACTGCCGACCCGGCAAAAGATCCTTCCGCGACCATGTACGATCAGCTGAGCTACAGCGAAGTGCTGGATAAAGAGCTGAAAGTGATGGATCTTGCCGCCTTCACGCTGGCTCGCGACCATAAACTGCCGATCCGTGTTTTCAACATGAACAAGCCTGGCGCGCTGCGTCGCGTCGTGATGGGCGAAAAAGAAGGCACTTTGATCACGGAATAATTTCCGTCGGCGATAAATACAGGTAAGATTCCGCTTTACTTTGTAGTGGTATCTTACCTGGACGCGCCTTTGGCGCTGTCATGAATTAAACGCGACTATACTTAGCACACCTGTAGCGCTGTGCTGGCGGATAGTCTGCCTGAGACAAGTTTTCAAGGATTCGTATCGTGATTAACGACATCAGAAAAGATGCTGAAGTACGCATGGACAAATGCGTAGAAGCGTTCAAAAACCAAATCAGCAAAATCCGTACTGGCCGTGCTTCCCCAAGCCTGCTGGATGGCATCATCGTAGAATACTACGGTACGCCTACGCCACTGCGTCAACTGGCGAGCGTGACGGTAGAAGATACCCGTACCCTGAAAATCAACGTGTTCGATCGCTCAATGAGCCCGGCCGTTGAAAAAGCGATCATGGCATCTGACCTGGGCCTGAACCCAAGCTCAGCGGGCGCGGATATTCGCGTTCCACTGCCTCCGCTGACGGAAGAGCGTCGTAAAGATCTGATCAAAGTCGTACGTGGTGAAGCAGAGCAGGGTCGCGTTTCCGTGCGTAACGTGCGTCGCGATGCGAACGATAAAGTGAAAGCCCTGCTGAAAGAAAAAGAGATCAGCGAAGATGACGATCGTCGTTCTCAGGACGACATTCAGAAAATGACCGACGCGGCGATCAAGAAAATTGATGCGGCGCTGGCAGAAAAAGAAGCGGAACTGATGCAGTTCTGATTTTCGCTATACACTGATAAACGCCGTTCAGAAGGACATTGAGTCTTGCTGGCGGCGTTTTGCTTTTATCTGGTCTAACTTTTGGGCATCTCATGAAGCATCTCACTCTCCTCGGCTCGACCGGCTCTATCGGTTGCAGCACTCTCGACGTCGTACGTCATAATCCCGACAGCTACACCGTGACCGCACTTGTGGCCGGAAAAAACGTGCAGCGAATGGTCGAACAGTGCATGGAGTTTACCCCTCGTTTTGCGGTGATGGATGATGAAGAGAGCGCCCGCCAGGTGAAAGCGCTGTTGCAGGAGAAGGGCTGTCGTACCGAAGTGCTCAGCGGGCAACAGGCGGCTTGCGATATGGCCTCGCTTGATGAAGTTGATCAGGTAATGGCGGCAATCGTCGGGGCGGCGGGTCTTCTGCCGACGCTTGCCGCTATTGATGCGGGAAAAGATGTTCTGCTTGCAAATAAAGAGTCGCTGGTCACCTGCGGACGCCTTTTTATGGAGGCGGTAAAACAGCGTGGGGCGCGTCTTTTGCCGGTCGATAGCGAGCACAACGCGATTTTTCAGAGTTTACCCCAACCTTTTCAACAAAACCTGGGGTACGCTGACCTGGAGCAGAATGGCGTTGTGTCGATTCTGCTTACCGGGTCTGGTGGCCCGTTCCGTGAAACGCCACTGTCTGAATTGAGCGCAATGACGCCGGATCAGGCGTGTCGTCATCCGAATTGGTCAATGGGGCGTAAGATCTCCGTCGATTCGGCCACCATGATGAATAAAGGTCTGGAATACATTGAAGCTCGCTGGCTGTTCAATGCGTCGGCGAAACAGATGGAAGTGCTGATCCACCCGCAGTCGGTGATTCACTCGATGGTGCGCTATCAGGACGGCAGCGTGCTGGCCCAGTTGGGCGAGCCGGATATGCGTACGCCTATTGCTCATACGATGGCGTGGCCAAACCGCGTAAAATCGGGCGTTAAGCCTCTCGATTTTTGCAAGCTGAGTTCACTGACGTTTAGCGAGCCTGATTACGACCGTTATCCCTGCCTGAAACTGGCGATGACGGCCTTCGATCAGGGGCAGGCGGCGACAACGGCGCTTAATGCAGCCAATGAAGTGACCGTTGAAGCATTCCTGAATCAGCAGATCCGCTTTACTGATATCGCCGCGTTGAATTTATCCGTGCTGGAGATGATGGATTTGCGTGAGCCGCAGAGTGTGGAAGAGGTGCTGGCCGTGGATGAACAGGCACGTATTGTTGCGCGTAAACAGGTGACACGTCTCGCAAGCTGGTGATAAAGCAAGCACTAGTCGTCGTGCTATTTGTTAGCGTTGGGCTTCAGTGATATAGTCTGCGCCACCTGATCGCAGGTATTTGGCTTTAAGTGGTCAGGTAAGCCGTGGTATGACACGGCTTTTTTATGTATAGGCTTCAGTATTCCTGTGTACCGTTAAATCCTTTCAGGGACTAAAAACGCGTTATGTTGTCTGCGAATCAACCAATAAGCGAAAACTTGCCAGCACATGGCTGTCGCCATGTTGCAATCATCATGGATGGCAATGGCCGCTGGGCGAAAAGACAAGGGAAGATACGAGCCTTTGGGCATAAAGCCGGGGCGAAATCTGTTCGCCGCGCCGTTTCTTTTGCCGCCAATAACGGCATTGATGCGTTAACGCTCTATGCTTTTAGCAGTGAAAACTGGAATCGACCTGCGCAAGAAGTGACTGCGTTGATGGAACTGTTCGTGTGGGCGCTCGATAGTGAAGTAAAAAGCCTGCACCGCCACAACGTCCGCTTGCGTATTATTGGCGAAACCAGTCGTTTTAACTCACGTTTGCAGGAACGGATTCGCAAAGCTGAAGCGCTGACGGAAAACAATACCGGCCTGACGCTCAATATCGCGGCGAATTACGGCGGACGCTGGGATATTATCCAGGGGGTTCGGCATTTGGCTGAGCAGGTTCAGGAAGGGCTGTTAAGACCCGACCAGATTGATGAAGAGGCGCTGAGTCAGCAAATCTGCATGAATGAACTGGCTCCCGTGGATTTGGTTATAAGGACAGGGGGGGAGCATCGCATAAGTAACTTTTTGCTGTGGCAAATTGCCTACGCTGAACTTTACTTTACGGATGTTCTTTGGCCAGATTTTGATGAACAAGACTTTGAAGGTGCGCTGCATGCCTTTGCCAATCGAGAGCGTCGTTTCGGCGGCACCGAGCCTGGTGGCGATAACGCCTGATGGGGGTAGCTTTTGCTGAAGTATCGCCTGATTTCCGCTTTTGTATTAATACCCGTCGTTATCGCAGCGCTGTTTTTACTGCCTCCGGTGGGATTCGCTATTGTTACGTTGGTGGTGTGTATGCTCGCCGCGTGGGAATGGGGGCAGCTTAGCGGCTTTACCTCGCGCACTCAGCGGGTATGGCTGGCGGTACTCTGTGGTTTTTTACTGGCCCTGATGCTGTATACCTTGCCTGAATATCATCACGATGTTCACCAGCCGCTGGTTGCCGGATCCTTATGGATATCGCTGGCCTGGTGGATTGCTGCGCTTGTTTTAGTGCTTTTCTACCCGGGCTCTGCGGCGATCTGGCGTAACTCTAAAGTGTTGCGCCTTATTTTTGGTCTGCTCACGATTGTTCCGTTCTTCTGGGGTATGGTTGCGCTGCGCGCCTGGCACTATGACGAAAACCACTACAGCGGCGCAATATGGCTGCTTTATGTGATGATTCTCGTCTGGGGGGCTGACTCCGGAGCCTATATGTTTGGTAAACTGTTTGGCAAACATAAACTGGCGCCAAAGGTTTCTCCGGGCAAAACCTGGCAAGGCTTCATCGGCGGCCTGTTTACGGCAGCGATTATCTCCTGGGGCTATGGCGTCTGGGCGAATCTTGAGGTTGCCCCCTCCACGCTGCTGGTATGTTCGATTTTCGCGGCGCTGGCATCGGTACTGGGTGATTTAACCGAGAGCATGTTTAAGCGTGAAGCAGGGATTAAGGACAGTGGTCACCTGATTCCAGGACATGGCGGAATACTGGATCGCATTGACAGCCTTACCGCGGCTGTTCCCGTATTTGCTTGCCTGCTTTTACTGGTGTTTGGGACGATATAACGGAAGGTTTTATGCTGAGCATTCTCTGGAATCTGGCGGCGTTCATTGTTGCATTGGGTGTACTGATTACCGTGCATGAATTTGGCCATTTCTGGGTTGCCCGGCGCTGTGGTGTGCGGGTAGAGCGATTCTCGATTGGCTTTGGCAAATCGCTCTGGAAGCGCACCGATAAGCATGGCACCGAGTTTGTCATTGCTCTGATCCCCTTGGGCGGCTATGTCAAAATGCTCGACGAACGCGTTGAGCCTGTCGCCCCGGAACTTCGACATAGCGCGTTCAACAATAAAACTGTTGGCCAACGTGCTGCCATCATCGCTGCCGGACCGGTAGCCAATTTCATCTTCGCTATCTTCGCCTACTGGCTGGTGTTTATTATCGGCGTGCCTGGCGTACGCCCGGTTGTGGGTGAAATCACCACGGGTTCCATTGCGGCAACGGCGCAAATTACACCGGGAATGGAACTTAAAGCGATTGATGGTATCGAAACCCCTGATTGGGATGCCGTGAGGTTACAACTGGTTGCGAAAATCGGTGATGAGCAGACAACCGTCAGCGTATCGCCTTTTGGTTCCGACCAGCGGCAGGAAAAAGTGCTGGATTTACGCCACTGGCGCTTTGAGCCAGACAAAGAGGATCCAGTCGCTACACTGGGGATTCGCCCGCGCAGCGCGCAGATCGAGCCGGTGTTAGCCGAAGTACAGTCTAATTCGGCAGCGAGTAAAGCAGGTTTACAAGCGGGTGACAGGATCGTTAAAGTCGATGGTCAGCCATTAACACAATGGATGACCTTTGTTACTCTGGTGCGCGATAATCCAGGCAAGCCGCTCGCGCTGGAAGTGGAAAGGCAGGGGAGTTCGCTCTCACTGACCCTCACCCCGGATACCAAATCGGGCGGCGGTAAGGCGGAAGGGTTTGCCGGCGTTGTGCCGAAAGTGATCCCACTGCCAGATGAGTACAAGACAATACGCCAGTATGGGCCGTTTAGCGCCATCGTTGAGGCCACGGATAAAACATGGCAGCTGATGAAGCTTACGGTCAACATGTTGGGGAAATTGATAACCGGTGATGTGAAACTGAACAACCTCAGTGGGCCAATTTCGATTGCTCAGGGGGCTGGGATGTCAGCGGAGTTCGGGGTGATTTACTATCTCATGTTCCTTGCGCTGATTAGCGTGAACCTGGGGATAATCAACCTGTTCCCGCTTCCCGTATTAGATGGGGGCCATCTGCTGTTTTTAGCGATTGAAAAGCTAAAAGGCGGACCGGTATCCGAGCGAGTTCAAGACTTTAGTTATCGCATTGGCTCGATTTTGCTGGTGCTGTTAATGGGGCTTGCACTTTTCAATGATTTCTCTCGGTTGTAAGAGAGTTAGTTAGGAAGAACGCATAATAACGATGGCGATGAAAAAGTTGCTCATAGCGTCGCTGCTGTTTAGCAGCGCGACCGTATACGGTGCTGACGGGTTCGTAGTGAAAGATATTCATTTCGAAGGCCTTCAGCGTGTCGCCGTTGGTGCGGCCCTCCTCAGTATGCCTGTGCGCCCCGGCGATACGGTTAATGATGAAGATATCAGTAACACCATCCGTGCTCTGTTCGCCACTGGCAACTTTGAGGACGTCCGCGTCCTGCGCGATGGTGATACGCTGGTGGTTCAGGTAAAAGAACGTCCAACGATTGCCAGCATCACTTTCTCCGGCAACAAGTCGGTGAAAGATGACATGCTCAAGCAGAACCTTGAGGCATCGGGTGTTCGTGTGGGGGAATCTCTGGACCGGACAACCCTTGCAGACATTGAAAAAGGTCTGGAAGATTTCTATTACAGCGTCGGTAAATACAGCGCGAGCGTTAAAGCGGTTGTTACACCGCTGCCACGTAACCGTGTTGACCTGAAACTGGTCTTCCAGGAAGGTGTTTCTGCGAAGATCCAGCAGATCAACATCGTGGGTAACCACGCGTTCAGCACCGACGAATTGATCTCCAACTTCCAGCTGCGTGACGAAGTGCCGTGGTGGAACGTGGTAGGCGATCGTAAATACCAGAAACAGAAACTGGCGGGTGACCTTGAAACCCTGCGCAGCTACTATCTGGATCGCGGTTACGCCCGTTTCAACATCGATTCAACTCAGGTGAGTCTGACTCCGGACAAGAAAGGTATCTACATTACCGTTAACATCACAGAAGGCGATAAATACACGCTTTCAGGTGTTGAAGTCAGCGGCAACCTGGCAGGACATTCTGCTGAAATTGAATCTCTGACCAAAATTCAGCCGGGCGATCTTTATAGCGGATCTAAAGTCACCAAAATGGAAGACAGCATTAAGAAGCTGCTCGGCCGTTATGGTTATGCGTATCCGCGTGTGCAAACGCAGCCGGAAATTAACGACGCGGATAAGACTGTTAAGCTTCACGTTAACGTTGATGCGGGCAACCGTTTCTACGTGCGTAAAATCCGCTTCGAAGGTAACGATACCTCTAAAGACTCCGTTCTGCGCCGTGAAATGCGCCAGATGGAAGGGGCATGGCTGGGAAGCGATCTGGTCGACCAGGGTAAAGAGCGTCTGAACCGTCTGGGCTACTTCGAAACGGTCGATACCGATACTCAGCGTGTACCAGGTCGTCCGGATCAGGTGGATGTTGTTTATAAAGTTAAAGAACGTAATACCGGTAGTTTCAACTTCGGTATTGGTTACGGTACTGAAAGTGGCGTGAGCTTCCAGGTCGGCGTTCAGCAGGATAACTGGCTGGGTACGGGTTACTCTGTCGGTATCAACGGGACGAAAAACGACTACCAGACCTACTCTGAGTTCTCCGTTACCAACCCATACTTCACCGTGGACGGTGTAAGCCTGGGTGGTCGTATCTTCTATAACGACTTTAAAGCGGACGACGCGGACCTCTCCTCGTATACCAACAAGAGTTACGGTCTGGATGGTACGCTCGGCTTCCCGGTTAACGAATACAACACCCTGCGTGCAGGTTTAGGGTACGTGCATAACGACCTGTCTAACATGCAACCGCAGGTGGCGATGTGGCGTTACCTGGACTCCATCGGTCAGTCTGCAAGTACGTCCAGCGATGACAACGGTTTCGCCGCGGATGACTTCACCTTCAACTACGGTTGGACCTACAACCGTCTTGACCGTGGCTACTTCCCGACGGAAGGTTCACGCGTTAACCTGAACGGTAAGGTGACGATCCCGGGCTCGGATAACGAGTTCTACAAGGTCACTCTGGATACGGCGTCCTACTTCCCAATTGATGACGACCACAAGTGGGTCGTACTGGGTCGTACCCGCTGGGGCTATGGTGACGGTATCGGAAGCAAAGAGCTGCCGTTCTATGAGAACTTCTACGCCGGTGGTTCAAGCACCGTTCGTGGCTTCCAGTCCAATAACATTGGTCCGAAAGCGGTTTACTACGGCGGTAATGACGAAGATAACTGCGCAAGCCGCGATTCAAAACAAGTCTGTAGCTCTGATGATGCGGTAGGCGGTAACGCCATGGCCGTGGCGAGCCTCGAGTTCATCACGCCGACGCCGTTTATCAGTGATAAGTACGCGAACTCTGTCCGTACCTCCTTCTTTATGGATGCAGGTACGGTGTGGGATACCAACTGGGAGAATACCGCCCAGATGCGTGCAGCGGGCGTTCCGGACTACAGCGATCCGGGCAACATTCGCATGTCCGCAGGTATCGCATTACAATGGATGTCACCGCTGGGGCCGTTGGTCTTCTCCTACGCCCAGCCGTTCAAGAAATACGATGGAGACAAAGCGGAGCAGTTCCAGTTTAACATTGGTAAAACCTGGTAATAATCCGCTGCAATGGAATGCGTTGGCAGTGTAGCGCTGACAACCGGCGATCGGTAAAACGGTCGCCTTGCCACGCAAAGAACGGCACCCCTCGGGTGCCAATGGGATGGTAAGGAGTTAATTGTGAAAAAGTGGTTATTAGCTGCAGGTCTCGGTTTAGCGATGGCAACTTCTGCTCAGGCAGCGGACAAAATTGCAATCGTCAACATGGGTAATTTGTTCCAGCAGGTTGCACAGAAAACGGGCGTTTCTGCAACGCTGGAAAACGAATTCAAAGGCCGTGCGAGCGAACTGCAACGTATGGAAGGTGATCTTCAGTCCAAGATGCAGCGTTTACAGCGTGATGGTTCTACCATGAAAGCGAGCGAGCGCAGCAAACTGGAAAAAGACGTCATGTCTCAGCGCCAGACCTTCTCTCAGAAAGCGCAGGCTTTCGAGCAGGATCGTCAGCGTCGTTCTAACGAAGAGCGTGGCAAGCTGGTGACGCGTATTCAGTCTGCCGTTAAAGCAGTAGCAGCCGATCAGAGCATCGATCTGGTTGTTGATGCGAACGCCGTTGCATTCAACAGCAGCGATGTTAAAGACATCACCGCTGATGTTCTGAAACAGGTTAAATAAGTAATGCCTTCAATTCGACTGGCTGATTTAGCTCAGCAGTTGGATGCAGAATTACACGGTGATGGCGATATCGTCATCACCGCTGTTGCGTCCATGCAATCTGCTAAAGCAGGCACTATTACCTTCATGGTAAGCCCTAAGTACCGTGAACACCTGGCTCAGTGCCAGGCGTCTGCCGTTGTTCTGACGCAGGACGATCTTCCGTTTGCCACTAACGCTGCACTGGTAGTGAAAAATCCCTACCTGACCTATGCACGCATGGCCCAAATTCTTGATACCACGCCGCAGCCGGCGCAGAACATTGCAGCCAGCGCTGCGATTGATCCAACGGCTCAGCTGGGTAACAACGTGGCAGTCGGCGCAAACGCCGTTATCGAATCCGGCGTTGTGCTGGGTGATAACGTGGTGATTGGGCCAGGCTGCTTTGTTGGAAAAAATACGAAAATTGGCGCAGGGACTCGTCTGTGGGCCAATGTTTCTGTCTACCATGAGGTTGAGATTGGCGAGAATTGCCTCGTACAGTCCAGCACGGTGATTGGTTCTGACGGATTCGGTTACGCCAACGATCGGGGTAACTGGGTTAAGATCCCGCAGCTGGGTCGCGTGATTATCGGCGATCGCGTTGAGATTGGCGCTTGCACAACCATTGACCGTGGTGCACTTGACGACACCATTATTGGTAACGGTGTTATCATAGACAACCAGTGCCAGATTGCACATAACGTTGTGATTGGCGACAATACCGCAGTTGCGGGTGGTGTTATCATGGCAGGCAGCCTGAAAATAGGCCGTTACTGCATGATAGGCGGTGCCAGCGTGATCAATGGCCATATGGAAATATGCGACAAAGTCACGGTGACGGGGATGGGTATGGTGATGCGTCCCATCACTGAGCCCGGCGTTTATTCCTCCGGTATCCCGCTGCAACCGAACAAGGTATGGCGTAAAACAGCTGCACTGGTGATGAATATTGATGATATGAGCAAGCGACTCAAAGCGATTGAGCGCAAAATCGATCAACAAGACTAAGCGTTCATCCGTTTAACGCTAAATTTCCCGGCCTGTCGGCTTTGTTTATAAACCGGCAGGCCGTGTTATTATTGCTACTTAGTACATTTGACAGGAAGAGTATTTTGACTACTGACACTCATACTCTGCATATTGAAGAGATTTTAGAACTTCTGCCGCACCGCTACCCGTTTTTACTGGTAGACCGTGTGCTGGATTTTGAAGAAGGTCGTTTTCTGCGCGCAGTGAAAAATGTCTCCGTTAACGAGCCATTCTTCCAGGGGCACTTCCCTGGTAAACCTATCTTCCCGGGTGTGTTGATCCTGGAAGCGATGGCACAGGCTACCGGTATTCTGGCGTTTAAAAGCGTAGGTAAACTGGAGCCGGGTGAACTCTATTACTTCGCGGGTATCGATGAAGCGCGCTTCAAGCGTCCGGTCGTGCCTGGTGATCAAATGATCATGGAAGTCACTTTTGAAAAAACGCGTCGCGGCCTGACTCGCTTCAAAGGCGTAGCTATGGTTGACGGCAAAGTTGTTTGCGAAGCGACAATGATGTGTGCGCGTAGCCGGGAGGCCTGATACGTGATTGATAAATCCGCCTTTATTCATCCTACCGCCATTGTGGAAACGGGTGCCATCATTGGCGCAAACGTCCACATTGGCCCGTTTTGTATTGTTGGACCCCATGTCGAAATTGGTGAGGGTACAGTACTGAAATCTCACGTTGTCGTGAATGGTCATACCACCATTGGCTGCAACAATGAGATCTATCAGTTCGCCTCCATCGGCGAAGTTAACCAGGATCTTAAGTATGCTGGCGAACCGACCCGCGTGGAAATCGGCGATCGTAACCGCATTCGCGAAAGCGTCACCATTCATCGTGGTACAACGCAAGGCGGTGGATTGACGAAGGTGGGCAGCGACAACCTGTTTATGGTTAATGCGCATATTGCGCACGACTGTACCGTGGGTAGCCGCTGTATTCTCGCCAACAACGCAACGCTGGCGGGGCACGTATCGGTCGATGATTTCGCAATTATTGGCGGCATGACCGCAGTCCATCAGTTCTGCATCATCGGTGCACACGTGATGGTCGGCGGGTGCTCCGGTGTGGCGCAGGACGTCCCACCGTTTGTGATTGCGCAGGGCAACCATGCCACGCCGTTTGGCGTGAACATTGAAGGCCTTAAGCGTCGTGGCTTTAGCCGCGAAGCGATTACCGCGATCCGCAACGCGTACAAATTGCTGTACCGTAGCGGTAAAACGCTGGAAGAGGCGAAGCCGGAAATTGCCGAGCTGGCGAATAAGCACCCTGAAGTGAAAACGTTCATGGAATTCTTTGAACGTTCAACCCGTGGTCTGATTCGTTAATGGTCGACAGTCGTCCGCTTACCATCGCCCTGGTCGCCGGAGAAACCTCCGGCGATATTCTTGGTGCAGGTCTTATCCGCGCGCTTAAAGCCCGTGTACCCAATGCCCGCTTTGTGGGCGTGGCTGGGCCGCTGATGCAGGCCGAAGGCTGTGAAGCCTGGTATGAAATGGAAGAGCTGGCTGTGATGGGCATCGTCGAGGTGCTGGGCCGCCTGCGTCGCCTGCTGCATATTCGCGCCGATCTTACCCGCCGCTTTACCGACCTCAAGCCCGATGTCTTTGTCGGCATTGATGCACCTGATTTCAATATTACCCTTGAAGGGAACCTGAAAAAGCAGGGGATCAAAACTATCCATTACGTCAGCCCGTCCGTGTGGGCGTGGCGACAGAAACGCGTTTTCAAAATCGGACGGTCCACCAATCTGGTGCTGGCTTTTCTGCCTTTCGAAAAAGCGTTTTACGACAGGTTTAATGTCCCGTGCCGTTTTATCGGTCATACCATGGCGGATGCCATGCCGCTGGACCCTGATAAAAATGCGGCGCGTGACGAACTGGGCATCCCGCATGATGTGCACTGTCTGGCGCTGCTGCCAGGGAGCCGGGGTGCGGAAGTTGAAATGCTAAGTGCCGATTTCCTGAAAACGGCGCAAATTCTCCGCAAGACGTACCCAGACCTTGAAGTGGTCGTGCCGCTGGTGAATGCCAAACGCCGCGAGCAGTTTGAGCGTATCAAAGCCGAGGTTGCCCCGGATCTTCACGTCCGCCTGCTGGACGGGAAAGGACGGCAAGCCATGTTTGCGAGCGATGCCGCACTGCTGGCTTCCGGCACGGCTGCGCTGGAGTGTATGCTGGCAAAATGCCCAATGGTGGTCGGTTATCGCATGAAACCGTTTACCTTCTGGCTGGCAAAACGTCTGGTAAAAACAGACTACGTATCCCTGCCAAACCTGCTTGCAGGTCGCGAGCTGGTGAAAGAACTCTTGCAGGATGAATGCCAGCCGCAGGCACTGGCTGATGCATTACTGCCGCTGCTGGCCAACGGTAAAACCAGCCACCAGATGCATGATACTTTCCGTGAACTGCATCAAATGATCCGCTGTAATGCTGATGAGCAGGCGGCCGATGCGGTGCTGGAGTTAGCACAATGATGGAATTTATTTATCCCCATACCCACCTCGTTGCCGGTGTGGATGAAGTCGGTCGTGGTCCGTTAGTGGGTGCCGTTGTGACCGCGGCGGTGATCCTCGATCCAGCCCGCCCGATCCCTGGCCTGAACGACTCGAAAAAACTGAGCGAAAAGCGCCGCCTGGCGCTGTTCGATGAAATTAAAGAGAAGGCGCTGGCCTGGAGTCTCGGGCGCGCAGAGCCGGATGAGATCGACGATCTGAACATTCTGCACGCCACCATGCTGGCGATGCAGCGTGCCGTTGCGGGCCTGAAGATTGTGCCTGAGTATGTGCTGATCGACGGTAACCGTTGCCCGACGCTGCCGATGCCTTCAATGGCTGTTGTTAAAGGCGATAGCCGCGTCGCAGAAATCAGTGCGGCGTCAATCATTGCCAAAGTGACGCGCGATGCCGAAATGGCCGCGCTGGACCTCACTTATCCCGCGTATGGTTTCGCCCAGCACAAGGGATATCCAACGGCTTTCCATCTGGAAAAGCTGGCTGAACATGGCGCAACTGAACATCATCGGCGCAGCTTTGGCCCGGTGAAACGCGCGCTGGGACTGGTGTCCTGAATCAAGACGCAAGCAATTAAGTAACGCGGGATCTGAAGATGGCTGAACCACGTTTCGTACACCTGCGGGTGCATAGCGACTACTCCATGATCGATGGGCTGGCAAAGACCGGGCCGCTGGTAAAGAAGGCGGCCTCGCTTGGCATGCCTGCGCTGGCGATCACCGATTTTACCAACCTGTGTGGCCTGGTGAAGTTCTACGGAACGGCGCATGGCGCAGGATTAAAGCCCATCGTCGGCGCGGATTTCCACGTGCAGAGCGACCTGCTCGGCGATGAGATGACGCAAATTTCCGTGTTAGCCATGAATAACACGGGCTATCAGAACCTCACTCTGCTGATCTCAAAAGCCTACCAGCGCGGCTACGGCGCGCTGGGTCCATGGATTGACCGCGACTGGCTGGCGGAGCTGAACGAAGGTCTGCTGCTGATCTCCGGTGGTCGTATGGGGGATGTCGGCAAATGTCTGCTGCGCGGGAACAACGCGCTGGTGGATCAGTGCGTCTCGTTCTACGAAGAGCATTTCCCGGATCGCTATTACCTGGAGCTAATCCGTACCGGGCGTGCAGACGAAGAGAGCTATCTGCATGCGGCCGTCGCCCTGGCGGAAGCGCGTGGCCTGCCTGTGGTAGCCACCAACGATGTGCGCTTCCTTGAGCCGGGCGATTTTGACGCACATGAAATTCGCGTCGCTATCCACGACGGCTTCACCCTCGACGATCCGAAACGTCCTCGCAACTACTCATCGCAGCAGTACATGCGCAGCGAAGAGGAAATGTGTGAGCTCTTCTCCGACATCCCGGAAGCGCTGGAAAACAGCGTAGAGATTGCCAAGCGCTGCAACGTCACCGTGCGTCTCGGCGAATATTTCCTGCCGCAGTTCCCGACGGGCGACATGACCACGGAAGATTTCCTGGTCATGAAATCGAAAGAGGGCCTTGAAGAGCGTCTGGAATTCCTCTTCCCGGATGAAGCGGTCCGTAAAGAGAAGCGTCCTGAATATGACGAGCGTCTGGATATTGAACTCCAGGTGATCAACCAGATGGGGTTCCCTGGCTACTTCCTGATCGTAATGGAGTTCATCCAGTGGTCGAAGGATAACGGCGTACCGGTTGGCCCGGGCCGTGGTTCAGGTGCCGGCTCGCTGGTGGCGTATGCGCTGAAAATCACCGACCTCGATCCGCTGGAATTCGACCTGCTGTTCGAACGTTTCCTTAACCCGGAACGTGTCTCCATGCCCGACTTCGACGTCGACTTCTGCATGGAAAAACGCGACCAGGTGATTGAGCACGTGGCCGATATGTACGGTCGTGATGCGGTTTCACAGATCATTACCTTCGGTACGATGGCGGCGAAAGCGGTTATCCGCGACGTGGGCCGCGTTCTGGGCCACCCCTACGGTTTTGTCGATCGAATCTCTAAGCTGGTGCCGCCCGATCCGGGCATGACCCTGGCGAAAGCCTTTGAAGCTGAACCTCAGCTGCCGGAAATCTACGAAGCCGACGAAGAGGTGAAAGCGCTGATCGACATGGCGCGCAAGCTGGAGGGCGTCACGCGTAACGCCGGTAAGCATGCGGGGGGCGTGGTTATCGCCCCGACCAAAATCACTGACTTCGCGCCGCTGTACTGCGATGAAGCGGGCCAGCATCCGGTCACCCAGTTCGACAAGAACGACGTTGAATACGCCGGGCTTGTGAAGTTCGACTTCCTTGGTTTGCGTACGCTGACCATCATCAACTGGGCGCTGGAGATGATCAACGCCCGCCGTGAGAAGAACGGCGAGCCGCCGCTGGATATCGCGGCTATCCCGCTTGATGACAAGAAAAGTTTCGACATGCTGCAACGCTCCGAGACGACAGCCGTCTTCCAGCTTGAATCCCGCGGCATGAAAGATTTGATTAAGCGTCTGCAACCAGACTGCTTCGAAGATATGATCGCGCTGGTGGCTCTGTTCCGTCCGGGCCCGTTGCAGTCGGGGATGGTAGATAACTTTATCGACCGTAAGCACGGGCGCGAAGAGATTTCCTATCCGGATGTGCAGTGGCAGCATGAAAGCCTGAAACCGGTACTGGAGCCAACCTACGGCATCATCCTGTATCAGGAACAGGTCATGCAGATCGCCCAGGTGCTTTCTGGTTACACCCTTGGCGGCGCAGATATGTTGCGTCGTGCGATGGGTAAGAAAAAGCCGGAAGAGATGGCCAAGCAGCGTTCTATCTTTGAAGATGGGGCGAAGAAAAACGGCGTCGATGGCGAACTGGCGATGAAAATCTTCGACCTGGTGGAGAAATTCGCCGGGTACGGATTTAACAAATCCCACTCCGCCGCTTATGCTTTGGTGTCGTATCAGACGCTGTGGCTGAAGGCTCACTATCCCGCTGAGTTTATGGCGGCGGTAATGACCGCCGATATGGACAACACCGAAAAGGTGGTTGGCCTGGTGGACGAGTGCTGGCGCATGGGGCTGAAGATCCTGCCGCCGGATATTAACTCTGGCCTGTACCATTTCCACGTCAACGATGACGGGGAAATCGTCTATGGGATCGGCGCGATCAAGGGCGTGGGTGAGGGGCCGATCGAGGCGATCATCGAAGCGCGTAACAACGGCGGCTATTTCCGCGAGCTGTTCGACCTGTGCGCCCGCACCGATACCAAAAAACTGAACCGGCGCGTGCTGGAAAAACTGATCATGTCCGGTGCGTTTGACCGGCTGGGGCCACACCGCGCCGCGCTGATGAACTCGCTCGGCGATGCGCTGAAAGCGGCCGATCAGCATGCTAAAGCGGAAGCCATTGGTCAGGCGGATATGTTCGGTGTGCTGGCGGAAGAGCCAGAGCAGATCGAGCAGTCCTATTCCAACTGCCAGCCGTGGCCAGAACAGGTGGTGCTGGATGGGGAGCGTGAGACGTTAGGCCTGTACCTGACGGGACACCCGATCAACCAGTATCTGAAAGAAATTGAGCGCTATGTCGGCGGCCACAGGCTTAAAGACATGCATCCGACAGAACGTGGTAAAATCACCACGGCTGCGGGGCTCGTGATTGCTGCAAGGGTAATGGTCACCAAGCGCGGCAATCGTATCGGCATCTGTACCCTGGATGACCGTTCCGGGCGTCTGGAGGTGATGTTGTTCACCGACGCGCTGGATAAATACCAGCAATTGCTGGAAAAAGACCGCATACTTATCGTCAGCGGACAGGTCAGCTTTGATGACTTCAGCGGGGGGCTTAAAATGACCGCCCGCGAAGTGATGGACATTGACGAAGCCCGGGAAAAATATGCTCGCGGGCTTGCTATCTCGCTGACGGACAGGCAAATTGATGACCAGCTTTTAAACCGACTCCGTCAGTCTCTGGAACCCCACCGCTCGGGGACCATTCCAGTACATCTCTACTATCAGAGGGCGGATGCACGTGCGCGGTTGCGCTTTGGTGCAACGTGGCGTGTCTCTCCGAGCGATCGTTTACTGAACGATCTCCGTGGCCTCATTGGTTCGGAGCAGGTGGAACTGGAGTTTGACTAATACAGGAATACTATGAGTCTGAATTTCCTTGATTTCGAACAGCCGATTGCAGAGCTGGAAGCGAAAATCGATTCTCTGACAGCCGTAAGCCGTCAGGATGAAAAACTGGATATTAACATCGACGAAGAAGTGCATCGTCTGCGTGAAAAAAGCGTAGAACTGACGCGCAAAATCTTTGCCGATCTCGGCGCATGGCAGATCGCCCAGCTGGCGCGTCATCCACAGCGTCCGTACACCCTGGATTATGTCCGCCTGGCGTTTGACGAATTTGACGAACTGGCAGGCGACCGCGCATACGCTGACGATAAAGCTATCGTCGGCGGTATCGCGCGTCTTGATGGACGTCCGGTGATGATCATTGGTCACCAGAAAGGCCGTGAAACCAAAGAGAAGATCCGTCGTAACTTCGGTATGCCAGCACCAGAAGGCTACCGTAAGGCCCTGCGTCTGATGGAGATGGCTGAGCGTTTCAATATGCCAATCATCACCTTCATCGACACACCGGGTGCTTACCCGGGTGTTGGCGCAGAAGAGCGCGGTCAGTCTGAAGCCATCGCACGCAACCTGCGTGAGATGTCTCGCCTGAAAGTGCCGGTCATCTGTACCGTTATCGGTGAAGGTGGTTCCGGCGGTGCGCTGGCAATTGGCGTGGGCGATAAAGTGAATATGCTGCAGTACAGCACCTATTCCGTTATCTCTCCGGAAGGCTGTGCCTCCATTCTGTGGAAAAGTGCCGATAAAGCGCCGCTGGCTGCGGAAGCGATGGGCATCATTGCCCCACGTCTGAAAGAGCTGAAGCTGATCGACACCGTTATCCCTGAACCGCTGGGTGGCGCGCACCGTAAGCCGGAAGTGATGGCTGCTTCCCTGAAAGCGCAGCTGCTGGCAGACCTGGCTGATCTGGACGTGCTGAGCACAGAAGATCTGCTCAACCGTCGTTATCAGCGCCTGATGACCTACGGTTACGCGTAAGCCTCACAATTATCCTAAAAGCCGCACATTGTTGCGGCTTTTTTTATACCTGCCGTTTACCTTAACTATGCTTATCTGATGTTTTTCAAGGAGGTAAACCATGAACATCATTGCCATCATGGGGCCACACGGCGTCTTTTATAAAGACGAACCCATCAAGGAGCTTGAGCAGGCCCTTAAAGCACGCGGATATCAGCTAATCTGGCCGCAAAACAGCGCCGACCTGCTGAAATTCATCGAACACAATCCGCGCATCTGTGGCGTGATATTCGACTGGGACGAATACGACATGGAGTTGTGCAGCGAGATCAATAAGCTCAACGAATATCTTCCGCTGTACGCCTTTATCAACACTCACTCGACCATGGACGTCAGCGCCCACGATATGCGTATGGCGCTGTGGTTCTTCGAATACTCACTCGGCGTTGCCGAGGACATTGCGACCCGCATTCAGCAGTACACCGGCGAATACCTTGATAACATCACCCCGCCGTTTACGCGTGCGCTGTTCACCTATGTGAATGAAGGGAAGTACACCTTCTGTACGCCAGGCCACATGGCGGGAACGGCCTATCAAAAAAGCCCGGTAGGGTGCCTGTTCTACGATTTCTTTGGCGGCAATACGCTGAAGGCGGACGTGTCGATTTCAGTGACCGAGCTGGGCTCGCTGCTGGATCATACCGGCCCGCATCTGGAAGCCGAAGAGTACATCGCCCGGACCTTTGGTGCCGAGCAGAGCTACATGGTGACCAACGGAACCTCAACGTCGAACAAGATCGTCGGCATGTATGCCGCGCCTGCCGGTAGCACGCTGCTGATTGACCGGAACTGCCATAAATCACTGGCGCATTTGCTGATGATGAGTGACGTCGTGCCGCTCTGGCTGTCTCCCACGCGTAATGCGCTGGGGATCCTCGGCGGCATTCCTCGCCGTGAGTTCGCGTATGAAGCCATTGAAAATAAGATCGCGGCGATCCCCGAGGCAAGCTGGCCTGTGCATGCGGTGATCACCAACTCCACCTATGACGGGCTGCTTTACAACACGAACTGGATCAAGCAGACGCTGGACGTGCCGTCGATTCACTTTGACTCCGCGTGGGTGCCTTACACCAATTTCCACCCGATTTACTCGGGTAAAAGTGGGATGAGCGGCGAGCGGGTGCCGGGCAAGGTGTTCTTCGAGACGCAGTCGACGCACAAAATGCTGGCCGCGTTTTCCCAGGCGTCTCTCATTCACATCAAGGGTGAGTACGACGAGGACACCTTCAACGAAGCATTCATGATGCACACGACCACGTCGCCCAGCTACCCGCTGGTGGCGTCCATCGAAACGGCGGCGGCGATGCTGCGCGGCAATCCCGGGAAACGCCTTATTAATCGTTCGGTGGAGCGGGCGCTGCATTTCCGAAAAGAGGTTCAGCGTCTTAAAGATGAAGCGGAAGGCTGGTTCTTTGATATCTGGCAGCCGGAAGAGATTGATGAAGCAGAATGCTGGCCCGTCGCGCCGGGGGAGAGCTGGCACGGTTTTCGGGATGCTGATGCAGACCACATGTTCCTTGATCCGGTTAAGGTGACGATCCTGACGCCGGGCATGGATGAGCAGGGTGTGATGGGTGAGGAAGGGATCCCGGCTGCGCTGGTGGCGAAGTTCCTTGATGAGCGCGGCGTGGTGGTGGAGAAAACCGGCCCCTATAATTTGCTGTTCCTGTTCAGTATCGGGATCGATAAAACCCGCGCGATGGGCCTGCTGCGCGGGCTTATGGAGTTTAAGCGCGCGTACGATCTTAACCTGCGGGTGAAGAACATGCTGCCGGATCTCTACGCGGAAGATACTGACTTCTACCGGAATATGCGTATTCAGGATTTGGCCCAGGGGATCCACAGGCTGATCCGCCAGCACGATCTGCCGCGCCTGATGCTGCAGGCATTTGATGTTCTGCCTGAAATGAAGCTCACGCCGCACAGGGCGTGGCAACGCCAGGTTAAAGGGGAGGTTGAAACCATTGAACTGGAGAACCTGGTCGGGCGGGTATCAGCCAACATGATCCTGCCTTATCCGCCGGGCGTACCGCTGCTGATGCCGGGCGAGATGATCACCGAGGAGAGCCGGGCGGTGCTCGATTTCCTGCTGATGCTCTGTTCGATAGGGCGCCACTATCCGGGCTTTGAGACGGATATTCACGGTGCGAAACGCGATGATAACGGCGTGTACTGGGTGAGAGTCCTAAAATAAAAGGGGCCGCTTGCCAGGGGCGGGTTGTCGGTTGTAACGTTCAGGACATCATAAAAAGGAGAAACTATGCTGGGTTTAAAAGCTGTTCATCATATTGCGATCATTGCCACCGATTACGCGAAAAGTAAGGCCTTTTACTGCGACATTCTCGGCTTTACGCTGTTGAGCGAGGCCTACCGCGAGGAGCGCGATTCCTGGAAAGGCGATCTGGCGTTAAACGGACAATATGTGATTGAACTGTTCTCTTTTCCTTTCCCGCCAGCGCGTCCTTCGCGCCCGGAAGCCTGCGGCCTGCGCCACCTGGCCTTCAGCGTCGATAACCTGGACAGCGCGGTAAAGCATCTGGAAGCCCACGGCGTGGCCTGTGAAGCAATTCGCATCGATCCCTTCACCGATAAACGTTTCACTTTTTTCAACGATCCGGACGGTCTGCCGCTGGAGCTTTATCAGCAGTAATCGCCGTCATGTGTGATAATGCCCGTTCAGTTCGGGCATTTTTTATGTGTAATTTCCTATGACCTTACCCGCTATCGCGCACGCCGTTTCACCCTACCGCCAGCTGCTGGTGGGGTTCAGCGGTGGCCTGGATTCCACCGTTTTGCTGCACCGTCTTAAGCTCTGGCGCGACCGTGAGCCTGACGTCCAGCTGCGGGCGATGCATATCCATCACGGCTTAAGCCCCCATGCCGACGAGTGGGTGGCGCACTGCGAAGCGGTGTGCTCAGGGTGGGCGATCCCGCTAATCGTTGAACGCGTCACGCTTGAGGATGAAGGGCTGGGTATTGAGGCGCAGGCGCGCAAAGCCCGCTACGCCGCGTTTTCCGGCGCGTTACAGCCTGGAGAAGCGTTGGTCACCGCGCAGCATCTGGACGACCAGTGCGAGACGTTTTTACTGGCGCTCAAGCGGGGCAGCGGGCCTGCGGGTTTATCCGCCATGCCTGAGCGTGCTGGTTTTGCTGAAACAGAGCTCATCCGCCCGCTACTGGGTGAGACGCGCGCATCACTGGAAGCCTGGGCGCAGCAACATCATCTGCGCTGGATTGAAGACGAAAGCAATCAGGACGACAGTTACGACCGTAACTTCCTGCGCCTGCGCGTCTTACCGCTGCTGAGTGAGCGCTGGGCCCATTTTTCCGAAGCGGTGGCCAGAAGTGCCATGCTTTGTGCTGAACAGGAAAGCTTGCTGGATGAGTTGCTGAGCGGGGAGCTGAATACGCTGATTACCGCTGACGGTGCCCTGAACATTGCGCCGTTGAAAGTGATGAACCCCGTGCGTCGGGCTGCTCTGATTCGTCGCTGGCTGGCTTCCCACCGTGCGGTTATGCCGTCCCGGGCGATGCTCAACCGTATCTGGGAAGAAGTTGCACAGGCGCGGGAAGATGCCGCACCGTGTATACACCTGAATGGTTATGACGTCAGGCGCTATAAAGAGCAACTCTGGTGGGTGAAATCTGTGCCGTCGCTGGCTGACGTTGTGCTTGACTGGCCGTCGCCGGAAAAAGCATTAACGCTACCGTTGAATGCCGGTGTCGTTGCGTTAAGCCATTCGGGCAATGTGCGTCTACCTGAGCCGGACGAGAACGTCACCATACGCTTCAGGGCCAGCGGCATGCTGCATATCGTTGGGCGTAACGGCGGGCGTAAACTGAAGAAAATCTGGCAGGAACAGAACGTTCCGCCCTGGCGACGTGATACCACGCCGCTTCTGTTTTACGGCGACACGCTCATCGCGGCGGCAGGTGTGTTTATTACCCAGGAAGGGTGGGCTGAAGCGGGTGTCAATTTTGAATGGAAAGCGTAACGGGCAGCCTGGCTGCCCGTTGGTTATCAGGATTCGCTCACCACGACGGTGCCGATTTCCGGATGGCTGAAACTGGCAATTTTGTCGAGGCGTAGCTCACGCGTTGCACCTGCATCTTCCACAACCAGGTATTCCACATTTTTACGGGAAACCAGATCGCTGGCCTTTGCCTTTAGCACTTCGCCATCTTTTAGCTCCAGCGTCAGTATTAAATGATGCTGGCAGGCGAGTTCGAGGTTGTCATAGTCATCACAATTGATGGGTTGATAGATATCATTCATCGACATAATCGCTCACCAGTAAATTCGCCGCAGCATACGCTGCTTTTTCCCTGACCGATTCAGAAAGGCTCTCATCAGAGGCCACTTCATTCAGCACGTTCAATACACAGCCCAACGCATCCGGGATGTACCCCAGATCTCCGCTGGCAATTTCCGCATACCGTCTGCGAATCAACTCACAATAATTATTCACATCACCTCCTGCCAGCGTACTGACTTACTGTGAGATATCATTAAGCCTACGAAGTTAAACTCGGTTTAGCAAGGTGACTATACCATACTCATTTAAGCAATATCAGCGCCTTGATAACGGGGTGCCACCACCTCGTAACAGCCTTTTGCTGCGGTTTTCGCTACAATGTACGCCTGATTCGAAAGGAGTTCTCTCATGGCGCTGAAAGCGACAATTTATAAAGCTGTGGTCAATGTGGCGGATCTTGACCGTAACCAGTTTCTGGATGCGTCATTGACGCTGGCGCGTCACCCTTCTGAAACCCAGGAGCGCATGATGCTGCGCCTGCTGGCGTGGATTAAGTATGCCGACGAGCGTCTGCAATTTACCCGTGGTTTAAGCGCGGAAGATGAACCGGAAGCCTGGCTGCGCAACGATCATCTGGGTATCGATTTATGGATTGAGCTTGGCCTGCCGGATGAACGCCGGATCAAAAAGGCGTGCACCCAGTCAGCTGAAGTGGCGTTGTTTGCCTATAACCAGCGCGCGGCGGAGATCTGGTGGCAGCAAAACAAAAATAAATGTGCGCAGTTCAAAAATCTTACCGTCTGGTATCTGGATGATGAACAACTGGCACAGCTGAGCGCGTTCGCCAGCCGGACAATGGCGCTTCAGGCAACGATTCAGGACGGCGCCATCTGGCTTTCCGATTCTCAGAATAATCTGGAAATTCATCTCACGGCCTGGCAGCCCGTATCATGATTGAGTTGTCCCGAAACGTCAGCATCCCTGATCACGAGCTGGAGATCACCGCCATCCGTGCTCAGGGCGCAGGGGGGCAGCACGTTAACAAGGCCTCAACGGCTATCCATTTGCGCTTTGACATCCGGGCCTCCAGCCTGCCAGAGTATTATAAAGAAAGCCTGCTCGCCGCCAGCCATCATCTGATCACCAGTGAAGGTGTGATTGTGATTAAAGCGCAGGAATATCGCAGCCAGGAAATGAACCGGGAAGCGGCACTTTCCAGACTGGCGGCGGTCATAAAAGAGCTGACGGCTGTACAAAAAAGTCGCCGGGCAACACGTCCAACGCGGGCATCGAAAGAACGTCGGTTGTCATCGAAGGCGCAGAAATCCACCGTAAAGTCACTGCGTGGCAAAGTCCGTCACCCGTAATGTGACGAAAGGGACACACTTTTTCATAAGGAATGTATTGTGAAAAAAGCATTATTATCAGCGCTGGCCGTGACAAGCCTGTTCGCGCTTTTTGGCTGTAACAACCGTTCAGAAACACAGGTACTACAGCCAACGCAAAACGAAGAATTGAAGCCGATGCAGCAGAGCTGGCGCGGCGTATTGCCATGTGCAGATTGTGAAGGCATCGAAACCTCTCTGTTCCTGCAAAAAGATGGCACCTGGGTGATGAACCAGCGCTATCAGGGGGCGAAAGAGCCGTCTTCTTTTGCAACATACGGAACATGGGCGCGTACGGCTGAAAAGCTGGTATTGACTGATACCACGGGCGATAAAACGTATTTCCGCGCCAAAGGCGAGGGGATGGAGATGCTCGATCGCGAAGGCAATCCGATTGAATCCCAGTTCAACTACACGCTGGCCCCGGTAAAAGCGACCCTGCCTGCAACCCCAATGGCGATGCGAGGGATGTATTTCTACATGGCGGATGCGGCGATCTTCACGGACTGTGCAACCGGGAAGAAAGTCAGCGTGGCGAACAATGCCCAGCTGGAGCGTGACTATGCCGTCGCGCGCGGTAACGACAGCAAACCAGTGTTGCTGACGGTTGAAGGGCATTTTACGCTGGAGCCAAACCCCGATAGCGGTGAGCTGGTGAAAACGCTGGTGGCAGATAAAGACGCGAAGTTTGCTGCGGGTAAAGACTGCGAAAGCAAATAAGTTATAGCCATTAAAAAACCCCGCACTGGCGGGGTTTTTTTGTTTCTTAGCCTTTGATGGCTTTCACCAGGTAATCAAGAATGTCGCCCGTCTTGATCATCTGTTTTTCGCCGTTGCGACGGTACTTGTATTCAATCTCATCGCTGTCGAGGTTACGGTCGCCGATGACGATGGTGTGTGGAATACCGATCAGTTCCATATCAGCAAACATCACGCCAGGACGCTCTTTACGGTCATCCATCAGCACGTCGATACCTTTCGCGCTCAGCTCAGCGTAGAGTTTCTCTGCCAGCTCCTGCACGCGGTAAGACTTGTGCATGTTCATTGGCAGGATCGCCACCTGGAACGGCGCGATGTTATCCGGCCAGACGATTCCGCGTTCGTCATAGTTCTGCTCGATAGCGGCCGCAACAACGCGCGTTACCCCAATGCCGTAGCAGCCCATGGTCAGAACCTGGTTACGACCATCTTCGCCCTGAACGGCAGCGTTCATTGCGCGCGAGTACTTATCGCCCAGCTGGAAGATGTGGCCTACTTCGATACCGCGTTTAATCATCAGGGTACCCTTGCCGTCCGGGCTTGGATCGCCTGCGACCACGTTACGGATGTCAGCCACTTCCGGCGTCGCCACGTCACGATCCCAGTTGATGCCGAAGTAGTGTTTACCGTCGATGTTTGCGCCCGCAGCGAAGTCGCTCATCGCCGCAACGGTGCGGTCAATCACTACAGGAACAGGCATATTCACCGGACCCAGAGAACCTGGGCCTGCGTTCACCACGGCGCGGATTTCGGCTTCCGTCGCGAAGGTCAGCGGGCTGGCAACCTGCGGCAGCTTCTCGGCTTTCACTTCGTTCAGCTCGTGATCGCCACGGACCAGCAGGGCTACCAGCGGGTAAGCGCTGCCTTCAGCCGATTTCACCAGCAGGGTTTTCACGGTTTTTTCGATCGGCAGATTAAACTGTTCAACCAGCTCGGCGATGGTTTTCGCGTTTGGCGTATCAACCAGCGTCATCTCTTGTGTTGCCGCGCCGCGTGGTTCTTTTGGTGCCAGCGCTTCTGCGAATTCAATGTTGGCGGCGTAATCAGAGGAGTCAGAGAAAATTACATCGTCTTCGCCGCTCTGCGCCAGAACCTGGAATTCATGAGAGGCGCTACCGCCGATTGAACCGGTATCAGCCTGTACAGCACGGAAATCCAGCCCCATGCGGGAGAAGATTTTGCTGTAGGCCACGTACATTTTGTCGTAGGTCTCTTGCAGTGATTCCTGAGAAGTATGGAAAGAGTAGGCATCTTTCATCAGGAATTCGCGAGAGCGCATCACGCCAAAGCGTGGGCGCACTTCGTCACGGAACTTGGTTTGGATCTGGAAGAAGTTCAGCGGCAGCTGTTTGTAAGAGCTCAGCTCGTTACGGATCAGATCGGTGATCACTTCTTCATGCGTTGGGCCGAGAACGAATGGACGATCGCCACGATCGGCAATACGCAGCAGTTCAGGACCGTACTGCTCCCAGCGACCGCTCTCCTGCCACAGTTCAGAAGGCTGAACGACCGGCATTAACACCTCGATAGCACCGGCGTTGTTCATCTCTTCACGCACGATGTTTTCGACTTTTTTCAGGACGCGCACGCCGGTCGGCAGCCAGGTGTATAACCCGGAGGCCAGCTTGCGGATCATCCCGGCGCGCAGCATCAGCTGGTGGCTGATCACCTCGGCGTCGGCAGGTGTCTCCTTCAGAGTGGAGAGCAGATATTGGCTAGTACGCATGTTGTTACGGTTCCATTTCGACGATTGGAACAGGCTGAAACACCAGCCTGACACAAAAAAAGTGGTTTAGTTTACCAGTGTGGCAAAGATGCCAAAAGAGAGGAGAACAAAATTACCTGGGTTCCAGGGCAAACACTTCAAAACCTGCATCAGTTACGCGCCAGCGCACGTTAAAGTCCAGCAGCCAGACGGCGTACGTTTTTCCGGCGTCTTCCTCTTTGCGGTAGGCGGGACGAGGGTCCTGCGCCAGGACTTCGACGATAAAGTCACGCAGACGAGGATAGCGCTTTTCCAGCTGGCTGATTTGCGTCGTTATTTCAGATGTGAAGTAAACCGGCATCTCTGCCTGTGGGGCGTCCTGAGCATAGCTTGCACGGGCATCCGGCAGCGCTTCGGCGAAGGGCAGGTAAGGTTTAATATCGATGACCGGCGTACCATCAACCAGGTCAAGGCTACCTAACTCCAGGATCACCCGATCTTTCTGACAGCGTATCCCTTTCAGTTCGACCAGCGACATCCCGACTGGATTCGGTCGGAACGTTGAGCGGGTGGCAAAAACTCCCATTCTGGCATTTCCGCCCAGACGAGGAGGACGCACGGTAGGACGCCAGCCGCCTTCCATGGTCTGGTGAAACACAAACACCACCCATAAATGGCTGAATGCCTCAAGCCCGCGCACTGCATCGGCCTGATTATACGGCGCGACAAGATGCAGCTCGCCGCCGCCGTTAAGGACCAGTCCCGGCTGACGCGGCACGGCGAACTTTTCTTTATAAGGGGAGCGGATAACGCCTATCGGCTCGAACTGAAATGAACTCATTTCGCCGTGATGTTAAGCGCAGAACCGATACATATCGCCTGACGGTAGCAGCCCGGCGTACCACTGGTGACCTCGCAACTGTGCAGCAGCACCGCGTTGGCTTTCATTTTCGACGCGTTGATTTGCATACGCTTGCGGGCTGTTGGGATATTTGGAGGGGAGTCCTGATTTGTTGCCTGGCAGGATTCGCCGCTCACTTCGCCCAGTTCACGGAATGGCTTACCGACCAGCTCGTCGGCTTTAGTAATAATACGTACCGGCGCAGCGCGAGGCGCTTTCGGTTTTGCTGGCTCCGCTTTTGGCGGGGTTGCAGTGCTTTGAACGGGTTCAACAGGAGATCTGCTTAGCATAGAACAGCCGCTCAGCATCAGTGCTAAAAGACAGATCGGTAAAGCACGCATAATAGTTCCTCAGTGGATAATCAAAACGTCAGATATTGAAGCAGTTGACCGCACAAATGACAAGACGGGCAAATGCCCGTCTTGATGATATTACACTGAGGTGAGATTACCAGCCTTTAACCGCGCCGCCGTTAAACACCTTATTGGCTTCCTGGTAAACTTCTTCAGACTGATATGCCTGCAGGAATTTCTTCACGTTTTCCGCGTCCTTGTTGTCTTCGCGAGTCACGATCAGGTTGACGTACGGGGAATCTTTGTCTTCAACAAAGATGCCATCTTTCGCAGGGGTCAAACCGATCTGGCTGGCGTAAGTGGTGTTGATAACGGCCAGCGCGATCTGTGCATCGTCCAGAGAACGTGGCAGCTGAGGGGCTTCCAGCTCAACAATTTTCAGATTTTTCGGGTTTTCGGTCACGTCCAGAACGGTCGGCAACAGGCCAACACCTTCTTTCAGTTTAATCAGGCCCACTTTCTGGAGCAGAAGCAGCGAACGGCCAAGGTTGGTTGGGTCGTTAGGGACGGCAACCTGTGAACCCGGCTGGAGTTCATCCAGAGATTTAATTTTCTTGGAATAACCGGCAATCGGGTAAACGAAGGTGTTACCGACAGCAACCAGCTTGTAGCCGCGATCTTTGATCTGTTGATCCAGGTACGGTTTATGCTGGAAGGCGTTAGCGTCAATGTCGCCTTTGCTCAGCGCTTCGTTCGGCAGAACGTAATCGTTGAAGGTCACCAGCTCAACGTCCAGGCCATATTTTTCTTTCGCGATTTTCTGCGCGGCCTCAGCAACCTGCTGCTCTGCACCGACGATAACGCCTACTTTGATGTGGTTCGGATCTTTTTCGTCCTGACCGCAACCCACCAGTGCCAGCGAACCAATCAGTGCGCCTACTGCTGCAAAGGTCTTAAATTTAAACGCCATGTTATATCCTTAACTCGTCGAGTTTGTGTTGTTTGTAACGTTATTTATGCGTAACAGCCCGGACGATACGATCGCCAGAGAATTGGATTAAGTAAACCAGCACAACCAGCAATACCAGAACGGTATTCATTACGGTAGCGTTATAGCCAATATAGCCGTACTGATATCCAATCTGTCCTAAACCGCCAGCACCCACGGCGCCGCCCATCGCGGAATAACCGACCAGGGTGATAAGCGTGATGGTTGCTGCATTCACCAGCCCAGGCAGCGCCTCAGGCAGCAGAACTTTGCGAACGATCTGCATTGGCGTCGCACCCATAGCGCGGGAAGCTTCAATCAGGCCTGTTGGGATTTCCAGCAGGGCGTTTTCCACCATACGGGCGATAAACGGCGCGGCGCCTACGGTTAGCGGGACAATTGCCGCCTGCAAACCAATCGACGTCCCGACAATAACGCGTGTAAACGGAATCATCCACACCAGCAGGATAATAAACGGTATAGAACGGAAAATGTTCACCAGCGCAGAGAGCGTGCGATACAGCTTCGCGTTTTCAATAATTTGACCCGGGCGCGTGACGTACAGCAGTACGCCGACCGGCAGCCCAATCACAAAACCAAAAAAGCCCGATACGAAGGTCATTGCCAGCGTTTCCCAAACGCCGCGAACCAGTAGCCACATCATCGGCTCAGACATAACCCAGCACCTCTACTTTTACGTGATGTTCTTGCAGCCAGGCAATTGCCGCCTGGGTTTCTTCCTGTGTGCCGTGCATTTCCGTCAGCATAATGCCGAACTTCACGCCACCGGCGTAGTCCATCTGCGCGCTAATAATGTTGTTATTCACGTTAAAGCGACGCGCGGTTTCGGACAGCAGCGGTGCGTCAACGGACTGGCCCGTGAACTCCATGCGCAGCATCGGGACGCTGTCAGGCGTTGCGTCTGCTTTTAAACGTTCCAGATAATCTTCCGGAATATCCAGATGCAGTGTGGACTGAATGAACTGCTGAGCCAGAGGCGTTTTCGGGTGCGAGAAGACTTCGCTGACCGTGTCCTGCTCAATCAGCTCACCGTTGCTGATGACGGCGACGCAGTCACAGATACGCTTCACCACGTCCATTTCGTGCGTAATAAGGAGGATAGTCAGGCCCAGACGACGGTTAATGTCTTTCAGCAGTTCCAGGATAGAACGCGTGGTGGCCGGATCTAACGCGCTGGTGGCTTCATCACACAGCAGCACTTTTGGGTTGCTTGCCAGCGCGCGAGCGATTGCTACACGCTGCTTTTGCCCGCCGGAGAGGTTGGCCGGGTAGCTGTCATGCTTATCACCCAGCCCAACCAGATCCAGCAGTTCGGTGACGCGTCGCGTAACCTCTTCTTTTGGTGTGCTATCCAGCTCCAGCGGTAACGCCACGTTTCCAAAAACCGTGCGTGAGGCCAGCAGGTTAAAGTGCTGGAAAATCATGCCAATCTGGCGACGCGCTTTGGTGAGTTCTTTCTCTGAGAGAGCGGTAAGCTCCTGGCCGCCAACTTCTACGCTGCCCTGGGTCGGGCGCTCAAGCAGGTTAACACACCGGATCAGCGTACTTTTACCCGCACCCGATGCGCCAATGACGCCATAAATCTGACCAGCAGGCACATGCAGGCTGACGTTGTTCAGCGCCTGAATGGTTCGGTTCCCCTGCTGGAACACTTTGGTGATATTGGAAAGTTTAATCATTAGATTATTTTTATCGTATGTAAGTTAGCCGTGGCATTTTCTTCTGCCAGATACGGGGAATGACCGTAAACAAAATGGATGTTAAGGCATCCAGACGTCTAAATCAATCCACCTCTGTGCGATGAGCACTTTATTGCGCTGCGATTCATGAGATACTAGCTGAACAAGCCTTTTTCAGGAGCAAACCGGTGGCAAAATCTGTACCCGCAATTTTTCTCGATCGTGACGGCACAATTAATGTGGATCACGGTTACGTCCATGAGATTGATGAGTTCGAATTTATTGAGGGCGTAATAGATGCCATGCGCCAGCTGAAAGAGATGGGCTATGCGCTGGTGGTGGTAACTAATCAGTCCGGTATCGCCCGGGGTAAATTCACCGAAGCGCAGTTCGAGACGCTGACGGAATGGATGGACTGGTCTCTGGCCGATCGTGGCGTTGATCTTGATGGCATCTATTATTGTCCGCATCATCCACAGGGAACAGTAGAAGCGTATCGTCAGACATGTGATTGCCGTAAGCCACACCCGGGCATGTTTATCTCTGCACAGGAATTCCTGCACATTGATATGGCCGCGTCTTTTATGGTGGGCGATAAACTGGAGGATATGCAGGCAGCGGCGGCGGCGGGTGTGGGAACCAAAGTATTAGTGCGGACCGGTAAACCAGTCACCCCAGAAGCAGAAAATGCAGCTGACTGGGTGATAACTAGTCTGGCAGATCTGCCAAAAGAGATTAAAAAGCACCAAAAATAGACGTTTTGGTGAAAAGGTGAGCGGTTGAAATAAAAATGCATTTTTCCGCTTGTCATTCCTCGGCGGCTCCCTATAATGCGCCTCCATCGACACGGCGGATGTGAATCACTTCACAGACAACCCGGTCGGTTGAAGAGAAAAAATCCTGAAATAACGGGTTGACTCTGAAAGAGGAAAGCGTAATATACGCCACCTCGCGACAGAGCGCTGAAGCGCGTCGCAACTGCTCTTTAACAATTTATCAGACAATCTGTGTGGGCACTCAAAGTGACATGGATTCTTAACGTCCTCGGACGAAAAATGAATACCAAGTCTCTGAGTGAACACGTAATTCATTACGAAGTTTAATTCACGAGCATCAAACTTAAATTGAAGAGTTTGATCATGGCTCAGATTGAACGCTGGCGGCAGGCCTAACACATGCAAGTCGAACGGTAACAGGAAGCAGCTTGCTGCTTCGCTGACGAGTGGCGGACGGGTGAGTAATGTCTGGGAAACTGCCTGATGGAGGGGGATAACTACTGGAAACGGTAGCTAATACCGCATAACGTCGCAAGACCAAAGAGGGGGACCTTCGGGCCTCTTGCCATCGGATGTGCCCAGATGGGATTAGCTAGTAGGTGGGGTAACGGCTCACCTAGGCGACGATCCCTAGCTGGTCTGAGAGGATGACCAGCCACACTGGAACTGAGACACGGTCCAGACTCCTACGGGAGGCAGCAGTGGGGAATATTGCACAATGGGCGCAAGCCTGATGCAGCCATGCCGCGTGTATGAAGAAGGCCTTCGGGTTGTAAAGTACTTTCAGCGGGGAGGAAGGCGACAGGGTTAATAACCCTGTCGATTGACGTTACCCGCAGAAGAAGCACCGGCTAACTCCGTGCCAGCAGCCGCGGTAATACGGAGGGTGCAAGCGTTAATCGGAATTACTGGGCGTAAAGCGCACGCAGGCGGTCTGTCAAGTCGGATGTGAAATCCCCGGGCTCAACCTGGGAACTGCATTCGAAACTGGCAGGCTAGAGTCTTGTAGAGGGGGGTAGAATTCCAGGTGTAGCGGTGAAATGCGTAGAGATCTGGAGGAATACCGGTGGCGAAGGCGGCCCCCTGGACAAAGACTGACGCTCAGGTGCGAAAGCGTGGGGAGCAAACAGGATTAGATACCCTGGTAGTCCACGCCGTAAACGATGTCGACTTGGAGGTTGTGCCCTTGAGGCGTGGCTTCCGGAGCTAACGCGTTAAGTCGACCGCCTGGGGAGTACGGCCGCAAGGTTAAAACTCAAATGAATTGACGGGGGCCCGCACAAGCGGTGGAGCATGTGGTTTAATTCGATGCAACGCGAAGAACCTTACCTACTCTTGACATCCAGAGAACTTTCCAGAGATGGATTGGTGCCTTCGGGAACTCTGAGACAGGTGCTGCATGGCTGTCGTCAGCTCGTGTTGTGAAATGTTGGGTTAAGTCCCGCAACGAGCGCAACCCTTATCCTTTGTTGCCAGCGGTTAGGCCGGGAACTCAAAGGAGACTGCCAGTGATAAACTGGAGGAAGGTGGGGATGACGTCAAGTCATCATGGCCCTTACGAGTAGGGCTACACACGTGCTACAATGGCGCATACAAAGAGAAGCGACCTCGCGAGAGCAAGCGGACCTCATAAAGTGCGTCGTAGTCCGGATTGGAGTCTGCAACTCGACTCCATGAAGTCGGAATCGCTAGTAATCGTGGATCAGAATGCCACGGTGAATACGTTCCCGGGCCTTGTACACACCGCCCGTCACACCATGGGAGTGGGTTGCAAAAGAAGTAGGTAGCTTAACCTTCGGGAGGGCGCTTACCACTTTGTGATTCATGACTGGGGTGAAGTCGTAACAAGGTAACCGTAGGGGAACCTGCGGTTGGATCACCTCCTTACCTTAAAGAACCTGCCTTTGTAGTGTCCACACAGATTGTCTGATGAAAAACAGCAGTAAAAAATCTCTGCAGGCTTGTAGCTCAGGTGGTTAGAGCGCACCCCTGATAAGGGTGAGGTCGGTGGTTCAAGTCCACTCAGGCCTACCAAATTTTTGCTGATGCTGCGTTGCGGCGACACTCACATACCTGAGTATGCTTCGTGTCACCACGCCTTGCCTCAACAAAAATTACCGGTAGAGAGATAACTACGATGGGGCTATAGCTCAGCTGGGAGAGCGCCTGCCTTGCACGCAGGAGGTCTGCGGTTCGATCCCGCATAGCTCCACCATCCTTTACTGCGAACACAAGAAAACTTCAGAGTGAACCTGAAAAGGTGCACTGCGAAGTTTTGCTCTTTAAAAATCTGGATCAAGCTGAAAATTGAAACGACACATCTTTAATGGTGTGTTCGAGTCTCTCAAATTTTCGCAATCATGAAGTGAAACATCTTCGGGTTGTGAGGTTAAGCGACTAAGCGTACACGGTGGATGCCCTGGCAGTCAGAGGCGATGAAGGACGTGCTAATCTGCGAAAAGCGCCGGCGAGGTGATATGAACCTTTGACCCGGCGATGTCCGAATGGGGAAACCCAGTGCAATCCGTTGCACTATCGTTAACTGAATACATAGGTTAACGAGGCGAACCGGGGGAACTGAAACATCTAAGTACCCCGAGGAAAAGAAATCAACCGAGATTCCCCCAGTAGCGGCGAGCGAACGGGGAGCAGCCCGGAGTCTGAATCAGCTTGTGTGTTAGTGGAACGGTCTGGAAAGTCCGACAGTACAGGGTGATAGTCCCGTACACGAAAGCACACTTGCTGTGAACTCGAAGAGTAGGGCGGGACACGTGGTATCCTGTCTGAATATGGGGGGACCATCCTCCAAGGCTAAATACTCCTGACTGACCGATAGTGAACCAGTACCGTGAGGGAAAGGCGAAAAGAACCCCGGCGAGGGGAGTGAAAAAGAACCTGAAACCGTGTACGTACAAGCAGTGGGAGCCTCTTTATGGGGTGACTGCGTACCTTTTGTATAATGGGTCAGCGACTTATATTCTGTAGCAAGGTTAACCGTATAGGGGAGCCGAAGGGAAACCGAGTCTTAACTGGGCGTTAAGTTGCAGGGTATAGACCCGAAACCCGGTGATCTAGCCATGGGCAGGTTGAAGGTTGGGTAACACTAACTGGAGGACCGAACCGACTAATGTTGAAAAATTAGCGGATGACCTGTGGCTGGGGGTGAAAGGCCAATCAAACCGGGAGATAGCTGGTTCTCCCCGAAAGCTATTTAGGTAGCGCCTCGTGAACTCATCTTCGGGGGTAGAGCACTGTTTCGGCTAGGGGGCCATCCCGGCTTACCAACCCGATGCAAACTACGAATACCGAAGAATGTTATCACGGGAGACACACGGCGGGTGCTAACGTCCGTCGTGAAGAGGGAAACAACCCAGACCGCCAGCTAAGGTCCCAAAGTCATGGTTAAGTGGGAAACGATGTGGGAAGGCACAGACAGCCAGGATGTTGGCTTAGAAGCAGCCATCATTTAAAGAAAGCGTAATAGCTCACTGGTCGAGTCGGCCTGCGCGGAAGATGTAACGGGGCTAAACCATGCACCGAAGCTGCGGCAGCGACGCTTATGCGTTGTTGGGTAGGGGAGCGTTCTGTAAGCCGTTGAAGGTGTCCTGTGAGGGGTGCTGGAGGTATCAGAAGTGCGAATGCTGACATAAGTAACGATAAAGCGGGTGAAAAGCCCGCTCGCCGGAAGACCAAGGGTTCCTGTCCAACGTTAATCGGGGCAGGGTGAGTCGACCCCTAAGGCGAGGCCGAAAGGCGTAGTCGATGGGAAACAGGTTAATATTCCTGTACTTGGTGTTACTGCGAAGGGGGGACGGAGAAGGCTATGTCAGCCGGGCGACGGTTGTCCCGGTTTAAGCATGTAGGCGGAGGTTCCAGGTAAATCCGGTACCTTATTAACGCTGAGGTGTGATGACGAGGCACTACGGTGCTGAAGTGATAAATGCCCTGCTTCCAGGAAAAGCCTCTAAGCATCAGGTAACACGAAATCGTACCCCAAACCGACACAGGTGGTCAGGTAGAGAATACCAAGGCGCTTGAGAGAACTCGGGTGAAGGAACTAGGCAAAATGGTGCCGTAACTTCGGGAGAAGGCACGCTGATAGGTAGGTGAAGTCCCTGCGGACGGAGCTGAAATCAGTCGAAGATACCAGCTGGCTGCAACTGTTTATTAAAAACACAGCACTGTGCAAACACGAAAGTGGACGTATACGGTGTGACGCCTGCCCGGTGCCGGAAGGTTAATTGATGGGGTTAGCGGCAACGCGAAGCTCTTGATCGAAGCCCCGGTAAACGGCGGCCGTAACTATAACGGTCCTAAGGTAGCGAAATTCCTTGTCGGGTAAGTTCCGACCTGCACGAATGGCGTAATGATGGCCAGGCTGTCTCCACCCGAGACTCAGTGAAATTGAACTCGCTGTGAAGATGCAGTGTACCCGCGGCAAGACGGAAAGACCCCGTGAACCTTTACTATAGCTTGACACTGAACACTGGTCCTTGATGTGTAGGATAGGTGGGAGGCTTTGAAGCGTGGACGCCAGTCTGCGTGGAGCCAACCTTGAAATACCACCCTTTAATGGCTGGTGTTCTAACGTAGACCCGTAATCCGGGTTGCGGACAGTGTCTGGTGGGTAGTTTGACTGGGGCGGTCTCCTCCCAAAGAGTAACGGAGGAGCACGAAGGTTGGCTAATCCTGGTCGGACATCAGGAGGTTAGTGCAATGGCATAAGCCAGCTTGACTGCGAGCGTGACGGCGCGAGCAGGTGCGAAAGCAGGTCATAGTGATCCGGTGGTTCTGAATGGAAGGGCCATCGCTCAACGGATAAAAGGTACTCCGGGGATAACAGGCTGATACCGCCCAAGAGTTCATATCGACGGCGGTGTTTGGCACCTCGATGTCGGCTCATCACATCCTGGGGCTGAAGTAGGTCCCAAGGGTATGGCTGTTCGCCATTTAAAGTGGTACGCGAGCTGGGTTTAGAACGTCGTGAGACAGTTCGGTCCCTATCTGCCGTGGGCGCTGGAGAATTGAGGGGGGCTGCTCCTAGTACGAGAGGACCGGAGTGGACGCATCACTGGTGTTCGGGTTGTCATGCCAATGGCACTGCCCGGTAGCTAAATGCGGAAGAGATAAGTGCTGAAAGCATCTAAGCACGAAACTTGCCCCGAGATGAGTTCTCCCTGAGACCTTGAGTCTCCTGAAGGAACGTTGAAGACTACGACGTTGATAGGTCGGGTGTGTAAGCGCAGCGATGCGTTGAGCTAACCGATACTAATGAACCGTGAGGCTTAACCTTACAACGCCGAAGCTGTTTCGGCGAAGAGAGACAGACACGATTTTCAGCCTGATACAGATTAACAGAATTTGCCTGGCGGCTTTAGCGCGGTGGTCCCACCTGACCCCATGCCGAACTCAGAAGTGAAACGCCGTAGCGCCGATGGTAGTGTGGGGTCTCCCCATGTGAGAGTAGGGAACTGCCAGGCATCAAATTAAGTAGTAAGCCGGTGCATTAATCCGGTGGTTACAGAAGTATTCGGTGGAGCGGTAGTTCAGTCGGTTAGAATACCTGCCTGTCACGCAGGGGGTCGCGGGTTCGAGTCCCGTCCGTTCCGCCACTTATTAAAAGCCCTGAGCTAACGCTCAGGGCTTTTTTCTTATCTGTCGTTTTACTATTGCGAAATTAGCAAAAATCCTCTGCGTTTTACGATCTTTTTCGACATAACAACCACGGCGATAATCCTCCTCAGTTTACGAACATAACGATTGAGGAATGATATGACTATCCCTGCACTGGGTCTGGGCACTTTTCGCCTGAAGGACGACGTTGTTATCGCATCTGTTAAAACCGCACTCGAGTTGGGCTATCGCGCTATTGATACGGCGCAGATTTATGACAACGAAGCTGCCGTAGGTCAGGCTATCGAGGAGAGCGGCGTACCGCGCCATGAGCTTTTCATCACCACCAAAATCTGGATTGAGAACCTCAGCAAAGACAAGCTGATCCTGAGCCTGAAGGAAAGTCTGAAAAAGCTGCGTACTGACTATGTTGATCTGACGCTGATCCACTGGCCATCACCTGGCGATGCCGTCTCCGTAGAAGAGTTCATGCAGGCGCTGCTGGAAGCAAAAGAGCAGGGCTTGACGCGTGAAATTGGTATCTCGAATTTCACTATCCCATTGATGGAAAAAGCCATTGCCGCAGTGGGTAAAGAGAATATTGCTACTAACCAGATTGAACTCTCTCCTTACCTGCAAAACCGCAAAGTTGTGGACTGGGCGAAACAGCATGGCATTCACATCACCTCGTACATGACGCTGGCATATGGTAAGGCCCTGAAAGATGAAGTGATTGCACGCATCGCTGAAAAACACAATGCAACAGCTGCACAGGTGATCCTGGCATGGGCGATAGGTGAAGGATATGCCGTGATCCCGTCTTCAACCAAACGTGAAAACCTGGCAAGTAACCTGTTAGCGTGGGATCTCCAGCTCGATGATGAAGACAAAAAAGCGATCGCTGCACTGGAATGCAACGATCGTCTGGTCAGCCCCGAAGGGTTAGCACCTAACTGGGATTAATAACAACCCTCCCTCTGTGCCTTTAAACCCTCATACAGCTCCTCCGGGAGCTGTTTTTATATGCTCACTAAGGAAGTCGATAAATGCGCGTATGCGCGTACTTACCGCTCTGTCACTGTAATACACCGCGCTAAAAGGCATCTCTACAGGTAAGCGTTTGTCAGCCATTAGCTCAACTAGCTGGCCCGCGGCTATTTCCTTATCAATCATATAGTCTGATAAACAGGCGATCCCGTTTCCTTCAAGACATAGCTGTTTCAGCGTTTCCCCGCTATTAGACGAAAGTCCGCAGGTGATCTCATGAAGTTGTCCGTCATGACAGGCCACGGGCCAGGTGTTCAGCGAGACAGGTTCCGTAAAGCCCAGGCACAGGTGCTGCTTCAGCTCCTCAACGGTCTCAGGTTTGCCATGCTCTGCAATATATTGCGGTGACGCGATAATTTTGCGGTAGCTGGTGAACAGAGGGCGAGCGCGTAAACTTGAATCCGTCAGGGTTCCCGCGCGGATCGCCACGTCAACTTTACGCTCAATCAGGTTAATAAACGTCTCAGAAGAGACCAGAGACAGGGTCATCTCCGGGTAGCGTTCGCGGAAGGGTTTAATCAACGGCATCAGGAAATGCAGCACGACCGGCGTCGCCGCATCTATGCGCAGCAGCCCACGCGGCGTGCTGCGAGATTCCATGATTTCCGTTTCTGCTGCCGCCATCTCCTGCAAAACGGACTGCACGCGTCGAAAATAACGTTCACCTTCTTCCGTCAGGCTGAGCTGCCGCGTTGTTCTGTTGAGCAGACTCACCCCGAGCTTCATCTCCAGCTTTTTCACCGAGCGGCTGATGGCGGAGTTCGCCTGTCCGAGCTGTTCGGCAGCACGGCTGAAGCTGCCGCTTTCAACAACGGCAACGAAGACAGTCAGTTCTTCCGATGTGGCTTTCATTATTGCATCACCTGCAAAATTCTATTGAGATTCTAACCATTTTTGTTATTTAAACACTGGCGCATACTGCCTGTCATCTTAATCCTGAAGAGACGGAGTATTTTATGCCACTGGCGCTTCTTGCCCTGACGATCAGTGCCTTCGCAATTGGCACGACCGAATTTGTTATTGTAGGACTTGTTCCTACCATTGCTGAACAACTCGCTATCTCGCTGCCTTCTGCCGGGCTGCTGGTATCTATTTACGCGTTAGGCGTCGCTGTTGGGGCGCCTGTGCTGACCGCACTGACTGGACGCTTTCCACGTAAACAACTGTTAGTTGCCCTGATGGTGCTCTTCACTGCTGGCAATATTCTGGCGTGGCAGTCACCGGATTACTCCACGCTGGTCATTGCCCGCCTGCTGACAGGCCTCGCGCACGGTGTCTTCTTCTCCATCGGTTCCACGATTGCAACCAGCCTGGTGCCAAAAGAGAAAGCGGCGTCAGCCATTGCGATTATGTTTGGCGGCTTAACCGTCGCGCTGGTCACCGGCGTGCCGTTAGGAACGTTTATCGGACAACATTTTGGCTGGCGTGAAACCTTCCTCGCGGTATCGCTGTTGGGCGTGATTGCTCTGGTAGCCAGCCTGCTGCTGGTGCCCTCCAGTATTCCGGGGCGCGCGAGCGCCAGCCTGAGCGATCAGGTTAAAGTTCTGACACACCCGCGCCTGCTGCTGATCTATGCCGTTACGGCCCTGGGTTATGGAGGTGTGTTCACTGCGTTCACCTTCCTTGCACCGATGATGCAGGAACTGGCTGGTTTTTCTCCGGGCGCGGTGAGCTGGATTTTACTGGGCTACGGTATCTCCGTCGCAATCGGCAATATCTGGGGCGGCAAGCTTGCGGATAAGCATGGTGCGGTACCGGCGCTGAAATTCATCTTCGCCGCCCTGGTTGCCCTGCTGATGATTTTCCAGTTCACCGCATCGATGCAATACGCCGCGCTGGTAACGGTGTTGGTTATGGGGATATTCGCTTTTGGTAACGTGCCGGGATTGCAGGTATATGTTGTGCAGAAAGCCGAACGTTATACGCCTAATGCGGTGGATGTCGCATCTGGGCTGAATATCGCCGCATTTAATATCGGTATCGCACTCGGTTCGGTTATCGGTGGGCAGGTGGTTGAACATGTTGGATTAACCCAAACGCCATGGATTGGTGCGGTAATTGTGCTAATCGCTTTCCTCCTTATTGGTCTCAGTGGACGGCTTGATAAACCCGCTCGCGTTGCACTTGGATAAGTATCAGTAAGTGCTTGCTTACAAAACTGGAAAGCGGTTTCTCAGTAATTGCGTTGAAAGTGTGACCTAAAATCCCTATAACATTAGAACCAGTCCGTTTTCCGGGCTGGTTCATGTTACAGAGGCCGTTTCCAAAAGTGCGAAAAAATACCTATGCCATGCGTTATGTTGCCGGAATGCCTGCGGAGAGGATCTTACCTCCGGGGTCGTTTGCGAGCCTTAGCCAGGCATTACCAGCGGGCACTCCATTAAGCAGTGACGAAAAAATTCGCGTACTGGTGTGGAACATCTTTAAGCAACAGCGTGCGGAGTGGTTATCCGTACTTCAAAATTTTGGTAAAGATGCGCATCTGGTTCTGTTACAGGAGGCGCAAACCACGCCTGAACTGGTCAGGTTTGCAACGACGAACTATCTTGCAGCCGATCAGGTGCCTGCCTTTGTTCTGCCACAGCATCCTTCCGGGGTGATGACCCTTTCAGCCGCACATCCGGTCTATTGCTGCCCGCTGCGTGAACGTGAGCCGATCCTGCGTCTGGCAAAATCAGCGCTGGTCACGGTCTATCCGTTGCCCGACACCCGCCTGCTGATGGTGGTAAACATTCATGCGGTGAACTTCAGCCTGGGTGTTGATGTGTACAGTAAGCAGTTACTTCCCATCGGCGATCAGATTGCTCATCACAGTGGGCCGATCATTATGGCCGGGGACTTCAATGCCTGGAGCCGTCCGCGTATGAACGCGTTGTACCGCTTCGCGCGTGAAATGTCGCTGCGTGAAGTTCGTTTTAACGATGACCAGCGCAAGAAAGCGTTTGGTCGTCCTCTCGATTTTGTCTTCTATCGGGGTTTAAGCGTGCACGACGCCTCCGTTCTGGTGACGCGCGCCTCCGATCATAATCCTCTACTAGTCGAATTCAGTCCCGGCAAACCTGATAAATAATGGTGCGTCAGGTCTGCCGTGGGGCAGGCCTGTGCGGGTGCTGCCCTTTATTTTTTAACCCATAAAAGGACAGCAACATGACAACAACACACTCCCATCATGACAACGTCGAAAAACAGTTTGGTTCTCAGGCAAGTGCCTACCTGAGCAGTGCCGTACATGCCTCTGGCCGCGATCTGGTACGTCTCGGCGAACGGCTCGCCGCGTTTCCTGACACGCACGTGCTGGACTTAGGCTGCGGGGCGGGGCACGCCAGTTTTACCGCCGCACAGCAGGTTGCTCAGGTGACGGCGTATGACTTATCGAGCCAGATGCTGGATGTGGTTGCTGAAGCGGCGAAAGCGAAAGGGCTGAATAACGTCACGACGCGCCAGGGCTACGCTGAATCTTTACCCTTTGAGGATGCATCCTTTGAGGCTGTGATTAGCCGTTACTCTGCACACCACTGGCATGATGTGGGGCAGGCATTACGGGAAGTGAAACGCGTGCTCAAACCGGGCGGAATATTCATCATCATGGACGTGATGTCTCCCGGGCATCCGGTACGGAATATCTGGCTCCAGACGGTTGAAGCGCTGCGTGATACCTCGCACGTGCAAAACTACTCCAGTGGAGAGTGGCTTACGTTTATCACCGAAGCTGGCTTGATTTCACGCTCATTGATAACCGACCGTTTGTCGCTGGAGTTCACGTCATGGATTGCACGGATGCGCACACCGGAGGCATTAACTCAGGCGATCCGATTGTATCAGGAGAGTGCCTCTGCTGATGTCAAGGCGTACTTTGAATTGCATGACGATGGTTCGTTTACCAGCGACACCATTATGGCTGAAGCGCAAAAAGCGGGATAAACAAAAAAGGCACCGAGGGGAATCGGTGCCTTTTTAATAAGCGATCGTACTATCAGGAATCTGGCGTAGCGCTGTTTTTCACAAACAACGTCAGCTGGTCGCCAGGTTGCAGGTTGTCAGTATCGTTGTTCCAGCGCATCACATCTTTGATGTTTACGCCGTGACGCTTAGCAATACTGGACAGCGAGTCGCCTTTACGTACGCGATAGGTAATGCTATCGCTGTTTTTAGCGAGACGCTGTGCGCTGCTACCTGCACCTACGGTCAGCGTTTGACCCACTTTCAGACCGGATCCGCGCAGATTATTCCACTGCTGGAGATCTTTCGTATTCACGCCAAGACGTGATGCAATACCTGAAAGCGTATCACCTGAACGCACCTTATAGCTGCGGCTGCTTACAGGCGACGTATCAGCAATCAGCGTAGACTGAACGGCTGCAATTTCACCCGAAGCTAAAGACTCACGTAACTGCTCCGCGTGTTTCTGCGGAACCATCACATAGCGCGGGCCGCTTGCACCCAGCGTGGAGCCTTTAACACCTGCATTAAAGGTTTTAAGCTTACTTACCGACATACCCGTCATATCGGCAACCTGTTGAATGTCAACAGGGCTGCTGAGGCGGACACGCGCCAGTGCACGACTTTCGTCTGGTGTTGGCAGTTGTACACCGTAACGTTTGCTGTTCTTGAGAATGTCACTCAGTGCCAGCATTTTCGGTACGTAAATCTTTGTTTCCTGTGGCAGTGAGAGCGACCAGAAGTCTGTGGATTTTCCACGCGCTTTATTCGCTTTCATTGCCTTCAGTACACGACCTTCACCACTGTTATACGCCGCGACAGTCAATAACCAGTCGCCGTCAAACATCTTGTTCAGACGTTGCATCATGTCGAGAGCGGCTGTCGTTGAAGCGACAACATCACGACGCGCATCGTAGTTGCGGGTCTGCTTTAAACCATAATTTCGCCCTGTGCTCGGAATGATCTGCCAGATGCCTGCTGCATTGGCGCCAGACGTCGCGTGCGGGTCAAAAGCGCTCTCCACTATGGGTAGTAGTACCAGTTCCATAGGCATGTTACGTTTCTTAACTTGCCCTGCTATCCAGTACATATACGGCTCTGCCCGTAATGTTACATCGTGGAGATAGCTCTTATTTCTCAAATACTTCTGTTTCTGTTCGCGAATCCGGCTGTTTTCCGGAATTCCCATCTTTAGCTCGTCGCCAATAGAGGCCCACAAGTCTTGTTCCTGCGCGAAGGATGTCCCATCGTCCAACCATCGCGCCTGACTCGTAAACTTCCCTGCTTCCCCTTGACCAGCCGCAGAAAGGCTCTGTGCGTGCTGTTGTACGTTGCTGCCGTTTTGTGACTGGCAACCTACAAGCAGGACAGAGGCGAGTAATATCGCTTTTGCCTTCATGTGTGTGTCAATAGTTGCTTAAAAGACGAGCGATGATAACGGCGAAATTTTGAAAAGGCAACCCGCAATTATCTGAAGTTATCTTTCTTTGACCTTAACCATGCAAATCGCGCTTCAGGTTGTAACAAATTTGTTTCTTGATTAATTTTATTAATTAAATCAACGTCATTCGTTCTTAAAAATAAATTTATTTGTCGCTCATTTTTCAGAATTACGGGGAGTGTTTTTTGGTTTTTTGCACGTAACTCCTTCACTTTCTGGTAAAAATCCTGAATCGCCCGATCCTCTGGTAGTACGCTTGCAGCAAACTTCATATTCCCTAATGTATACTCATGTGCGCAACAAATTACGGTGTCGGCTGGCAGCGCATTAATTTTTTGTAAAGATTGATACATCTGTTCTGGCGTGCCTTCAAACAGCCTTCCACAGCCGCCGGAAAACAGCGTGTCGCCACAAAAAAGATAAGGTTTGCTGTAGAAACAGAGATGACCGGAAGTGTGACCTGGCGTAGCAAATACGGAAAACTCGCACCCGAGGATGAGGATACTTTCGCCTTCTTCGACAACTTGCGTCGTACCCTTATCCTGTGTCTCTGCTGGTCCGTAGACGGGAATATGGGGATAGCGCGCAAGGAGATCGGGAACACCGCCGACATGATCGTGATGGTGATGGGTAAGGAGGATCGCTTCAGGCTGCCAGTCGTTTTCTTCTATCGCGTGCAGGATCGGTACGGATTCGCCGGGATCAACAATGATGCATCTGCGATCGTCATCGACTAAAACCCAGATGTAATTGTCCTGAAAGGCGGAAATACTGATAAGATTCATGCATTACCTCTTATAGCGTGGCGGGTGTTTTGATGAAACCGGCAAGGATACCTCAGACTGTCGCACCACCGGAACGTTGGGCAGAGTTGCCCTGGGGTGAATATTATCGCGAGGCCTTAGAACTTCAGCTTAAACCCTGGCTCGCGAAAATGTATGGTTTTCACCTGCTTAAGATTGGCAATCTGAGCGCAGAAATCAATACCGAAAGCTGCGCTATCTCGCATCAGGTTAGCGTATCGCTTAATGGCTCCCCGGTTCAGGTGAAGGCTGATCCGCTGTATTTGCCGTTTGCGGAAAAATCCATTGATGCCTGTCTGCTCGCTCACACGCTGCCCTGGTGCAGCGATCCCCATCGTCTGCTGCGGGAAGCCGACCGCGTTTTGATTGATGACGGCTGGCTGATCCTGAGCGGTTTTAATCCGCTGAGTCTGATCGGGCTACGTAAACTGACGCCCGTTCTGCGCCGCACGCCGCCGTATAACAGCCGGATGTTTACCATGATGCGCCAGCTGGACTGGCTTTCATTGTTAAATTTCGAAGTGCTGAGCTACGGGGGTTTTCAGGTCATCCCCTGGACGCGTAAAGGCGGGGTCTTATTAAGTACCCATTTACCCGCGCTGGGCTGCATGCAATTTATTGTCGCGCGTAAGAGGACGATCCCCCTTACGCTCAACCCAATGAAGCAAAGCAAATCAAAAACGCGGATCCGCCAGACCGTGGGTGCCACGCGGCAGTACAAAAAACCGTGATCAGGATTCAGGTTGATAACCTGCATCCTCATGGGTTGGGTTTGATGCCGCCGCGCGAGCCAGCTCGTCACAGCGTTCGTTTTCAGGGTGACCGGCGTGCCCCTTTACCCACTCCCATTTGATTTCGTGCTGACCGAGGGCGGCATCAAGACGCTTCCAGAGATCGACATTCTTGACGGGTTTTTTCTCTGCCGTTTTCCAGCCGCGCTTTTTCCAGTTGTGGATCCATTGGGTAATGCCCTGGCGAACATACTGGCTGTCGGTACTCAGCACCACGTCACAATGTTCTTTTAAGGCTTCCAGCGCCACGATGGCCGCCATCAACTCCATGCGGTTGTTGGTGGTCAGGAAATAGCCTTCACTAAATGTTTTTTCATGCTGGCGATAGCGCATAATGGCGCCATAGCCGCCGGGCCCTGGGTTACCGAGACAAGATCCATCGGTGAAAATTTCTACCTGTTTACGCATCTCTGGTAGACTTCCTGTATTTGAAACGTTCAGTAAAACGATAAGTCTGACATAAATGACCGCTATGAGCACTGCAATTACTCGCCAGATTGTTCTTGATACCGAAACCACCGGTATGAACCAGATTGGCGCCCACTACGAAGGGCACAAAATCATTGAGATTGGTGCCGTTGAAGTGGTGAACCGTCGTCTTACGGGCAACAACTTCCACGTTTACCTCAAACCCGATCGGCTGGTGGATCCGGAAGCGTTCGGCGTTCACGGGATTGCCGATGAGTTTTTGCTGGATAAGCCCACCTTCGCCGATGTCGCGGATGAATTTCTCGACTACATCAGAGGTGCAGAACTTGTCATTCATAACGCGTCGTTCGATATCGGCTTTATGGACTATGAGTTCAGCAAGCTCAACCGCGATATTCCAAAGACCAATACGTTCTGTAAAGTCACGGATAGCCTGGCGCTGGCAAGGAAGATGTTTCCCGGCAAGCGTAACAGCCTTGATGCCCTGTGCTCTCGCTATGAGATAGACAACACCAAGCGTACCCTGCACGGCGCATTGCTCGATGCCCAGATCCTGGCCGATGTTTACCTGACCATGACCGGCGGGCAAACGTCGATAAAATTCAGTATGGAAAATGAATCCCAGCAGACGCGGGATGAAGGCGGCATTCAGCGTGTCGTGCGCCAGGCTAATCGCCTGCGGGTTGTTTTAGCCAGTGATGAAGAGCTAATGAACCACGAATCTCGCCTCGATTTAGTGCAGAAGAAGGGCGGAAGCTGTCTGTGGCGTGGATGAAAAAAGGCGGAAACGTTTGTTAAATCGCCGTTTGGGTGATTTTTGCAGCAAACGATTCAAAACCTGAGAAAAAGCGTTGACGAGTTCAGAGGCAAACCGTAATATTCGCCTCGTTCCCCAAACGGGAACAGTGGAGCGGTAGTTCAGTCGGTTAGAATACCTGCCTGTCACGCAGGGGGTCGCGGGTTCGAGTCCCGTCCGTTCCGCCACTATTCAGAAAGCCTGAATCAGAAATGATTCAGGCTTTCGTCGTTTTATACCCCCTAAAAACTCACCTATTCTCATTCTATTTTCATTAACAAAAATTTAATAAACAAAGTGCAATTTATTAACAAATGCACATTATTAGTGCGTAATTTGCACTGTTATTGTGCATTATGTCTCCATCTCACCTTCTGCCCTCATGTTGATATGTAATAATTATGTAAAAATAATTCATAAGAAATCATTCAGTTACCTGTCATTCTTCAGAAAACTCATGAACCAATACGTTATTGGTTCGCTTATTGCTTAATCATTAGCACGATAAGTAGTTCGTCATATCAATAACTTATCGTTAATAAAAATAAAGTCATGATGAAAGCGAGCGAACCAATATGGAAAAACCTTCACGGGTTTTAGCAAATTCCAGCACCGCGCTTGACCAGTTGCGCGGGCTTATCAACCAGCACGAGTCAACACCAGGCACTCCGCTGCCCACTGAACGTGAGCTATCGGAAACACTCGGCGTAGGACGACGCGAAGTGCGTCGCGCGCTGGACGTGCTGGAAGAAGAAGGGCGGATCTGGCGCAAGCAGGGCAAAGGTACCTTCATTGGTCCGGCTGCCCCTGTTGAGCCGTTGGCGCTTCAGGGATTGGTTCAGCAAACCAACCTGCTGGAAGTCATGGAAGCTCGACTACAGCTCGAACCCGGCTTAGCCCGACTTGCGGCACTGCGTGCCACCAGGGAAAACCTCGCGCTCATGCAGCGCATGCTGGAACGCATTGACAAGGTCAGCCCGGATGACCGCGATCTTAACGAACTGTGGGATAGCGCCTTTCACCGCGCCATTGCGGAAGCAGCCGGCAACCGCCTGATGCTAGGGCTTTTCGATGCGATAGATGCCGTCCGCCGGGAGCCCGGCTGGCAGTATTTACGCGAGCTTGCCCGCACCCCCGAACGTGTCGACAACTATAACGACCACCATCACAAAATCATGTCAGCGATTATTCATCGCCAGCCTAATGAAGCTGCGGCCGCCATGCGCGAACACCTGCTCAGCCTGCAAACCGCCCTGATTCAGGCTATCCACCTTGAGGACGATTCCACGCTATGACGACGATACCCTTTAAGGACTCCATGCCCGTACTGCGGCTGCAAAACCTCAACGTTAAATTCGCGGGCTCGCCGGTAAGCGTGCTCGAAGACATCTCGCTGACGGTAAGGGCGGGCGAAACGCTGGCGCTGGTGGGCGAGTCCGGCTGCGGTAAAAGCATCACTTCCCTGGCGCTGATGGGGTTATTGCCTGCCAGCGCCAGGATCGTCAGCGGGGAGATGCACTTCCGCCGCCACGATCTGCGCAAGCTCTCGCCGCGCGAGTATGCCAATCTGCGCGGCAGCGAGCTGGCGATGATATTCCAGGAGCCCATGACCTCGCTCAACCCGGCTTTCACGCTTGGCGATCAGCTCAGTGAAGCGGTGATGCGCCATCAAACGCTCTCCCGGGCTGAGGCGATGACGGTTGCGCTACAGATCCTGGAGAAGGTGCAGATCCCGGCCGCAGAGATGCGCCTTAAGGCTTACCCGCATCAGCTTTCCGGCGGTATGCGCCAGCGCGTGATGATTGCGATGGCGCTGATAAACCATCCCAAATTACTGATCGCTGACGAACCCACTACCGCTCTGGACGTGACCATTCAGGCGCAAATTCTCGCTCTGCTCAATACCTTAAAAGAAGAAACGGGCACGGCGGTGCTGATGATCACCCACGATTTAGGCGTGGTGGCCGAAGTGGCACAGCAGGTGGCGGTGATGTATGCCGGCCAGGTAGTAGAGCAGGGAAGCGTCGAGGCGATATTTGCCGACCCGCAGCACCCGTACACAATTGGCCTGATGGGCTCGATCCCCTCCCTTGGCGTACGCAAGGGCCAGCTTTCCACCATTCCCGGATCGGTCCCGCTGCCGGAATCCATGCCTCAAGGCTGCCGCTTCGCCACCCGGTGTCCCTTCGCGCAGACGCGCTGTCATGCTGAAAAACCACCGCTCACTATGCTCGGCACGGGTCATCAGGTTGCCTGCTTCCGCGTGCCGCTGGAACAACACATTGCCCTGGGAGAAATTGCATGACCACGCCCATTCTTGAAGCCCGGGATCTGAGCAAGCTTTTCCCCGGTCCGAAAAAACTGTTTACGCCGGCCCGCTTTGTCACGGCTGTTGACCGCGTTTCACTGTCGGTGCTGCCAGGCGAAACGCTGGCTATTGTCGGCGAATCAGGTTCCGGGAAATCCACCCTCGGCCGTCTGCTGCTGCGCCTGCTGGGCGCCAGCGAAGGGCGCGTATTTTATCAGGGTGAGGAGATCACCCACGCCTCAGGCGCACGTCTGAACCAGCTCCGGCGTGAGCTACAGATCATCTTTCAGGATCCCTTCGCCTCGCTGAACCCGCGCATGACGGTAGAACAGATTGTCGGTGAGCCGCTGTGGCTGCACCAGAACATGAAAAAAGCGGATCGCCAGTACCACGTCGCCGAGCTGCTCAGGACGGTCGGCTTGCCCGCGGCCTGGGCCGGACGTTATCCGCACGAATTTTCCGGCGGGCAGCGTCAGCGTATCGGCATTGCGCGCGCGCTGGCGTCAGGCCCAAAGCTGCTGCTGGGCGATGAACCGGTTTCCGCACTGGATGTTTCCGTCCAGGCACAGGTGGTCAATTTACTGGAAAGCCTGAAGCACCAGTTGGGGCTAACGATGGTGATCGTCGCCCACGGTCTGGCGGTTATCCGTCATATGAGCGACCGCGTGGCGGTGATGTATCTTGGGCAAATCGTCGAGCTGGCCACCGTCGACGATATCTTCGACGCGCCGCTGCATCCTTATACCCAGGCATTAATTGCCTCTGCGCCGCAAATGCAGCCAGGCGTAGCGCGGGATGCGCCGCTGTTGCAGGGTGATTTACCGAACCCGGCTAATCCGCCCTCCGGCTGCCGTTTCCACACCCGTTGCCCCTATGTTAGCGATGAATGTCGTCAGGTTGAGCCGATTCATCAGGTAATCGACGGCGGACGTCAGGTCGCCTGCCACCGCTGGCAGGAGATTAATCGCGATCGCAGCGTTATACAGATCGCACCGCCATCCGCCGCATTTTTGCGCCGCCGCGCGCTGTTTGAACACGCGGCTACTCACTCCTCCCTTCCTTCAAGGAACTCATGATAATGACAATGCGTAATTCTCTTTTGACCGTACTGGGAAGTGTTATGTTGCTTGGTGCGGCGCTGCCCGCCCATTCTGAAAGCGTGCTGCGAATCGGCCTGGGTGCAGATCCGGACATGCTGGACCCGCATCTGGCGCGTACCTATTATGGCCGCTTCGTCTTTGCCTCCCTGTGTGACCGGCTGGTGGACGTGGACGAGCACCTCAAGGTGGTGCCGGGACTGGCGAAATCCTGGGCGTGGAGCGATGACGGCAAAAGGCTGACCCTGGATCTCCGTGAAGGCGTGGCCTTCCACGACGGTGAAAAATTCGATGCCGCCGCCGCGAAATACAACCTCGACCGGGCCCTGACGCTAAAAGGCTCTCTGCGTAAAAGTGAACTCTCTTCCGTTGAGTCGGTGGAGGTCACCGGCCCGATGCAGATAGCCCTGCACCTGAAAACGCCGGATGCCGCACTTCTGATGCAGCTCACCGATCGCGCAGGCGCAATGATGGCGCCGGAAGCCGCGAAAAAAGCCGATTTTGCCGCCCATCCGGTCTGTTCCGGCCCGTATAAATTCGACAGCCGCGTGTCGCAGGACCGCATTGTGCTGACCCGCTTCGACAACTACTGGAACAAAGACGCCTACCACTTCGATAAAATTATCTATCTGCCGATCCCGGATGCCTCCGTGCGCCTGGCGAACCTGCGCGCGGGCGATCTCGACCTGACCGAAGGCATTGCCGCCAGCGACGTCAAAACCGTCGAAGCCGACAGCAAGCTGGCGCTGGCGAAGGTGACGGGCCTCGGATACCAGGGCATCACCTTCAATATTAACAATGGCAAAGTCCCGGCGAACGATCCCTTCAAAGATGCCCGCGTGCGTGAAGCATTTTCCCAGGCCATCGATCGCGATGCTTTAAACCTGGTAGTGTTCGAAGGGCTTTACACTCCGGCAAACCAGGCGTTTTCGCCGGTAAGCCCGTATCACGTCAATCTTCCGGTTCCCCCGCGTGACGTCGACAAAGCCAAAGCGCTGCTGAAAGCCGCAGGCGTCACCGCGCCGCTGACCGTCAATCTACTGGTGCCGAACAACCCAACCTCGCAGCAGGTGGGCCAGGTATTGCAGGCGATGGTGGCAGAGGCGGGCTTTAACCTGAACCTGCAAATGACCGAGTTCGCCACGCTGCTGGATCGCCAGCAGAGCGGTGACTACCAGTTGAGCTTCTCCGGCTGGTCGGGTCGCCCGGATCCAGATGGCAGCATCTACGGCTTTATCAACAGCAAAGGCACCCTCAACGACGGCCGCTACAGCAATGCTCAGGTGGATGAATGGCTGACGCAGGCGCGCCAGAGCACCGATCAGGCCGCTCGCCAGCCGCTGTATGACAAGGTTGTGAAGCAGCTTCAGACCGATATGCCGATTGCATACCTTTACTTCGAACCGCGCATTTTTGGCCTGAACAAGCGCGTGCAGGGCTTTAAAGCGTACCCGGACGGCATTGTGCGTCTGGCTGGCTTAACGCTGGCGAAATAAACCTCCTGAGGAGAACCCATGCTGGAACTGATTTGCAAACGTCTGCTGCTGGCTATACCCACTCTGCTGCTGGTGAGCATGATGGTGTTCGGCCTGCAAAAGCTGCTGCCTGGCGATCCGCTGATTGCCATGGCCGGGGAGGAGCGCGATCCGGCGGTGATCGCCCAGCTGCGTGCTGAGCTGAATCTGGACGCGCCGATCCCCGTGCAGTATTTCAACTGGCTGACGCGGGCGCTGCAAGGCGATCTGGGTGTCTCCTTACGCACTCATGAGCCGGTCACGCAACTGATTGCCAGCAAGCTGCCGGTCACGCTGGAACTGTCGCTGCTGGCGATGATTATCGCGCTGGTGTTTGGTATCAGCATGGGGATCCTCGCGGCGGTGAACAAAAACAGCTGGGTCGATCACGGGGCGAACTTTGTGGCGATCTCGGGGATCTCAATACCGCACTTCTGGCTGGGGATCCTGCTGATTCTGGTCTTTTCAGTAAACCTGCAATGGTTGCCTGCGTCCGGTTATGTGCCGTTCAGTGAAGATCCGATCCAGAACCTGCGGACATTGCTGCTGCCCGCGTCTGTGCTCGGAACCGGCCTGGCGGCGACGCTGATGCGCCATACCCGCGCGTCGATGATTGCGGTGCTGAAAGCGGATTACATCCGCACCGCGCGCGCTAAGGGGCTGCTGCCGAAAGCGGTGATCCTGAAGCACGCCTTTCGCAATGCGCTGGTGCCGGTGATCACCCTCACCACGTTGCTGTTCGGCGAGCTGCTGGGCGGGGCGGTGCTGACCGAGCAGGTGTTCACCATTCCGGGCTTCGGCAAAATGATCGTCGACTCGGTGTTCAACCGCGACTACGCGGTGGTGCAGGGCGTAGTGCTGATCGTGGCGATCGGTTTCCTGATGCTCAACCTGCTGGCTGACGTGCTCTACGTCCTTATCAACCCGAAAATGCGAGGTTAATCATGGCGGAACTGACGACGCAAACCGTGGCGCCCGCGCTGCCGCGCGCGCAAAACCGGGTGCTGAAAAAATTCCTCGCCAATAAAAGTGCGGTGATTGGCGCGCTTGTGGTGGGCTTTTTTGTGCTGGTGGCGCTGCTGGCGCCGTGGATCGCGCCATTTGACCCGGTCAAAGCTAACTTCCTCGCGGTGCGCAAAGCGCCATCGGCGATGTACTGGTTCGGCACCGACGAGCTGGGGCGCGATATCTTGTCCCGCATTATCTGGGGGGCGAGAACCTCGCTGATGGCGGGCTGTATGTCGGTGGCGATCGCGGTTGTCATCGGCGTGCCGCTGGGGCTGGTGGCGGGTTATTTCCAGAAGATGTGGGACGGGGTGATCTCCCGCTTTATTGAGGCACTGCTGGCCTGTCCATTCCTGATCATGGCGATCGCGCTGGGGGCATTCTTAGGCCCAAGCCTGACGAATGCCATGATCGCTATTGGACTCTCGGCAATGCCGATCTTCGCCCGCCTGACGCGCGGCCAGGTGATCGCCATTCGCAACGAAGAGTACATCGACGGCGCGCGGGCGATTGGCCTGCCGGACCGCTGGATCATCATTAAATACGTTCTGCCCAACGTGATGTCACCTATCCTGGTGCAGGCCACGCTGGCCATTGCCTCGGCGATTATCGCCGAAGCCAGCCTTTCGTTTTTAGGGTTAGGCCAACAGCCGCCGAACCCATCCTGGGGCTCCATGCTCAACACCGCAAAAGGGTTTCTCGAACAGGCGCCGTGGATGTCGGTTTTCCCCGGCGTGGCGATTTTCCTTGCCGTTCAGGGCTTTAATTTACTCGGCGACGGGCTGCGCGATGCGCTCGATCCGCGCCACGACTAAGGAGTCATGATGACCAAAGCGCTCGATTTTACAACCGGTTACGATTCACGACGCCCGCCGATGATGGGCCATAACGCCGTTGCCACCTCGCAGCCGCTGGCGGCACAGGCGGGAATGAAGATGCTACAGCTGGGCGGAAATGCCGTTGATGCGGCGGTTGCGACCGCCATGGCGCTGACCGTTGTCGAGCCGACCGGCAACGGCATCGGCAGCGATGCTTTTGCCATTGTCTGGGACGGTGAAAAACTTCACGGTCTGAATGCGTCCGGTCGTTCGCCAGCCAGCTGGCATGCGGATCTGTTTGCCGGAAAAACCGCCGTACCGGAAATCGGCTGGGACGCGGTGACCGTGCCGGGTGCGGTGTCGGGCTGGGTGGCGCTGGCTGAACGTTTTGGCACGCTGCCGCTGACCACGCTCGCGCAGCCAGCCATTGATTACGCGCGTAACGGTTTCCCGGTCTCGCCGCTGATCGGCCATCTCTGGCAGCGCGGCTACAACAAGCTGAAAGATCAGCCCGGGTTTAGTGCCTGCTTTGCGCCGGAAGGCCGCGCGCCGCGCGTGGGGGAGATCTTCCGTAACCCGGCGCAGGCGAACTCACTGGAGCTGATCGCCAAAACCAACGGCGACGCGTTTTACCGTGGCGAACTGGCGCAGAAAATTGCCGCCTTCGCCAAAGCACATGGTGCACACCTGACCGAAGCAGACCTGGCGAATCACCGTGTGGACTGGGTGGAACTGCTATCGCGCGACTTCGCGGGCGGTTCGGTGCAGGAATTGCCGCCAAACGGTCAGGGGATCGCCACCCTGATTGCGCTCGGCATTCTGGAGCAGTGCGGCATCGAGAAACATCACCCGGATTCCGTGCAGGGGCTGCACCTCTCTATAGAGGCAATGAAGCTGGCGCTGGCGGATCTCGATCGCTACGTTGCGGATGAAGAGCATATGGAGTTTGCCGCCAAAGCGCTGCTGAGCGACCATTATCTGAAGTCGCGCGCCGCGCTTATCAACCACGATAAAGCCTCTGATTTTGTGTACGGATCGCCGACGCAGAGTGGGACGGTTTACCTCAGCGCAGCGGATTCCAGCGGGATGATGATCTCCTTTATTCAGTCTAATTTTATGGGCTTCGGTTCAGGGATCGTGGTGCCGGAGACGGGGATCAGCCTGCAAAACCGCGGCTGCGGCTTTGTGCTCGATCCCAAACACCCGAACGCGCTGGCGGGCAGCAAGCGTCCTTTCCACACCATCATTCCGGGCTTTGCGATGGACGGTAACGGCAAACCGCTGATGTCCTTCGGCGTGATGGGCGGCCCGATGCAGGCGCAGGGGCACATGCAGATGGCGCTGCGCATTATGCTGCACGGGCAAAACCCGCAAGCGGCGATTGACGCCCCGCGCTGGCGCGTGGTGCAGGGCAGGGAAGTGGTTGTTGAATCGACCTTCGATCGCAATACCATCGCGGCGCTGCGCGAGCGCGGACACCAGATCGTGGTGGAAGATCCGCTTCAGGATTACAATTTTGGCGGCGCGCAGGTGATTTACCGTATGCCGGAAGGGCACTACGTGGCTGCGACGGAGAGCCGCAAAGACGGGCAGGCGTTGGTGAGCTGATTTGTAGGCCGGGTAAGGCGCAGCCGCCACCCGGCTTTTTCTTATCCAATGCTAAATGGATCTGCATCCTGCCAGGCCGGAAACTTCTCCCGATACTCCTTTAACGCCGTTAACGAGATCTCAGCGTCAATTCGTGTCGCCTGATGCGGCTCGGCGGTGGCAATAATCTCACCCTGCGGACTGATCACCCGGCTGTCACCGCGATAGTGATGCCCGTTGCCGTCCGTTCCTACACGGTTACAGCCAACGACATAAGCCTGATTTTCAATCGCGCGCGCGGTCAGTAAAGCCTGCCAGTGCAGGGAGCGTGGGGCGGGCCAGTTGGCGACGTACAACGCCAGGTCATAATCGTTGCGGTTGCGCGACCACACCGGGAAGCGCAGGTCATAGCAGACTAGCGGCAGAATACGCCAGCCGCGCCATTCAAATACCACGCGTTCGTTTCCGGCTTCATAATGTTGATGTTCATCCGCCATGCGGAACAGGTGGCGCTTATCGTAGAAATGGACGTTTCCTTCCGGCTCGACCAGCAGGAAGCGATTGACCGGTCCGCGCCCGGTCTGGAGCGCGACGCTGCCGGCAATCAGCGCGTTTGTTTCCTGCGCCCTGGCGTGCATCCAGGCCACCACCTCGTCCTGCGGCATGGACTGTTTTGCTGCCTCCATCGCGAAACCTGTGGTGAACATCTCCGGCAGGACAATCACATCGCGTCCGGTAATCTCTTCCAGCTGGCGATCAAAATGGCGAAGGTTGGCGGGGCCGTCCATCCACACTAAAGGTTGCTGCAAAACAGAAATCTTTAAACCAGGCACGATACAGGCTCCTTAATAAACACTTTTTGACACTGTAGCACGTCATTACCAGAAAATGTGGCAATAAAAAACCCCGCGCGGGGCGGGGTTTGTGAGAGCAAAATACCTTATGCCGCTTCAGGTTTGCGGTGCTTCTCTGGCAGCTTTACCGGCTGAGTCGCCAGCTCTTCTGGTTCGAAATCATCCACGTTAATACTGCGCAGACGGCTCTCTTCGGCTTTCACCAGAATCGCAGCTTCGCTGTTGTCGATGATGCCACCCGCCAGCGCCTGTTTTGCCAGCTCATCCAGTCGTGTAAACGGCAGGTTTTTGCCCAGCTGTTTGCAGATCTTCTGGTGAATCGGGTCGGCGGCCATCACGTCAAGCAGCGCTTCTTCCAGCAAACCTACCGGGTTATGCGGGGTAGGTTCCAGGTATTGACCACGGCCAATACGGGAACGGGTTGCGCTTGGTACCTGGAGGATCTTCGCCACTTTATGATCCAGCTTGTCAGACGGTGCCAGATGGTGACGACCGGTCGGGAAGATCACCGCGCGCAGGGCGCCCGCCACGAAGCGGTTCGGGAAGTTTGCCAGCAGGTCGTCAATCGCCTGTTCCGCCTGATACATCGCATCCTGCACGCCCCAGTGCACCAGCGGCAGATCCGCTTCCTGACGGCCTTCATCGTCGTAGCGTTTCAGCACCGCAGAGGCCAGGAAGATCTGGCTCAGCACATCACCCAGACGGGCGGAGATGCGTTCGCGACGCTTCAGGCTTCCGCCCAGAACGGCCATGGAGACGTCAGACAGCAGCGCCAGGTTAGCGCTCAGACGGTTCAGGTGTTGGTAATAACGTTTGGTTGCATCGCGGGTCGGCGTCGCGCTGGTCAGCCCCCGCGTCAGGCCGAGCCAGAAGCTGCGAACTTCATTGCTGCCAACGTGGCCGATATGTTTGAACAGCAGCTTGTCGAAGGCATCCACGTCGTTATTCTGCGCGGCGGCCATCTCTTCCAGCACGTACGGATGGCAACGAATCGCCCCCTGGCCGAAGATCATCATGCTACGGGTCAGGATGTTTGCCCCTTCCACGGTGATGGCAATCGGTGCGCCCTGATAGCCGCGCGCCAGGAAGTTGCCTTCGCCAAGCATAATGCCTTTACCGCCTGCGATATCCATTGCATCAATAATTGACTGCTGTGCGCGGTGGGTACAGTGGTACTTCACAATCGCCGACAGCACGGCAGGTTTTTCGCCCAGCATAATACCGTAGGTAATCAGCGAGGCTGCGGCGTCCATCACGTAGGCATTGCCCGCAATGCGCGCCAGCGGCTCTTCGATACCTTCCATCTTGCCGATGGAGATTTTGAACTGACGGCGGATATGCGCGTAAGCCCCAATCCCCATCGCCACCGATTTCAGACCGCCGGTAGAGTTCGACGGCAGGGTAATGCCGCGGCCCACCGACAGACATTCCACCAGCATACGCCAGCCCTGACCGGCCATTTTCGGTCCACCGATGATGTAGTCAATCGGCACAAAGATATCCTGACCGCGAGTCGGGCCGTTCTGGAACGGTACGTTCAGCGGGAAATGACGACGACCAATTTCAACCCCCGGGGTCGAGGTTGGGATCAGCGCACAGGTAATGCCCAGATCTTCATCACCGCCCAGCAGGTTTTCCGGGTCAGAAAGTTTGAACGCCAGACCGAGTACGGTGGCGATAGGCGCCAGGGTGATATAACGTTTGTTCCAGGTCAGGCGCATGCCCAGCACCTGTTCGCCCTGCCATTCGCCCATGCAGACCACGCCAGTATCCGGGATCGCACCGGCATCAGAACCGGCTTCCGGGCTGGTCAGCGCGAAGCACGGAATTTCCTGACCACGCGCCAGACGCGGCAGATAGTGATCTTTCTGCTCTTCCGTACCGTAATGCTGTAACAGCTCGCCCGGGCCTAAGGAGTTTGGCACGCCAACGGTGATCGCCAGGATCCCGGAAACACCCGCCAGTTTTTGCAGGACGCGAGCCTGAGCGTAAGCGGAGAATTCCAGACCGCCGTACTCTTTCTTAATGATCATCGCGAAGAAGCGATGCTCTTTCAGATATGCCCACAGCTCAGGCGGCAGGTCGGCCATTTCGTGAGTGATGGCAAAATCGTTCGCCATGCGGCAGGCTTCTTCCACCGGGCCGTCAATAAAGGCTTGTTCTTCGGCGGTCAGACGCGGCTGCGGGTAGTTGTGCAGCTTTTTCCAGTCCGGGTTGCCCTGGAACAGATCGCCTTCCCACCAGGTCGTGCCCGCATCAATCGCTTCTTTCTCCGTGCGCGACATCGGCGGCATCACTTTACGGAATCCCTTGAACACCGGCGCGGAGATCATCGACTTACGCATCGGCGTCAGGTTAAACGGCAGCAAAATGATTGCCAGGGGAACAAGTACCCAGATATTCCACAGGCCAGCGACGCCAAGTGCAGCCGTCCAGGCCAGAAGAATCAGGCTACTCAGGAATAAACTGACACGGTGATAGAACAACACCCCGAGCAGCACAACGGTTGCGAAAATGCTCAAAATCATCATAAAGAAAAGCTCCCTTGCTTGTAGGAGGTCTGACCACTTGTAATGATATGGTTGTAGTTGATGTCATTTCCTTTAGCAATGTGTTTACAAAATAATTACAACCTGGTTCACATTGTTCGCGTTTTAGCCGGCACAAAAAATCAAAACGCCGGACGATTCGCATGGCTTTAGCTTCTCGCTTTTACTGCTATCCGGTACACTCCACTGTGTTATTTCATCAATACTGAAGGATTATCCTCATGTACCAGGATCTTATTCGTAACGAACTGAACGAAGCGGCGGAAACGCTGGCGAATTTTCTGAAAGATGATGCCAATATTCACGCTATTCAGCGCGCGGCGGTCCTGCTTGCCGACAGTTTCAAAGCCGGCGGTAAAGTGCTTTCCTGCGGTAACGGCGGTTCCCACTGTGACGCCATGCACTTCGCCGAAGAGCTGACCGGACGCTATCGCGAAAACCGTCCGGGCTACCCGGCGATTGCGATTTCCGACGTGAGCCACATCTCCTGTGTAGGCAACGACTTCGGTTACGACCATATCTTTTCCCGCTACGTTGAAGCCGTAGGCCGTGAAGGCGACGTGCTGCTGGGGATCTCCACGTCCGGTAACTCCGCTAACGTGATCAAAGCGATCGCCGCCGCGCGTGAGAAGGGCATGAAAGTGATCACCCTGACCGGGAAAGATGGCGGTAAGATGGACGGTACAGCGGACATTGAAATCCGTGTACCACACTTCGGTTATGCGGATCGCGTTCAGGAAATTCACATCAAAGTGATCCACATCCTGATCCAACTGATCGAAAAAGAGATGGTTAAGTAAGACTTCGCTGGGGGGCGCCGGTGCCCCCCGCTGTTGTGGAGGTGTTCTATGTGCGAACTGCTCGGGATGAGCGCCAATGTGCCAACCGATATCTGCTTTAGTTTCACCGGGCTGGTTCAGCGCGGTGGAGGAACCGGGCCGCATAAAGACGGCTGGGGCATTACCTTCTACGAAGGCAAAGGATGTCGCACGTTTAAAGATCCACAGCCCAGCTTTAACTCACCCATTGCCAGACTGGTGCAGGACTATCCTATTAAATCCTGTTCGGTGATCGCCCATATCCGCCAGGCCAATCGTGGCGAAGTGGCGCTGGAAAATACCCATCCGTTTACCCGTGAACTGTGGGGACGTAACTGGACCTATGCGCACAACGGGCAGCTCTCGGGCTATAAATCACTGGAAACCGGCAATTTTCGTCCTGTCGGTGAAACGGACAGCGAAAAAGCATTTTGCTGGCTGCTGCACAAGCTGACCGAGCGCTACCCCCGTACGCCCGGCAACATGACCGCAGTATTTAAGTACATAGCGTCACTGGCGTCTGAGTTACGCGAGAAGGGCGTGTTTAATATGCTGCTGTCTGACGGACGCTACGTGATGGCATTCTGCTCGACGAATCTGTTCTGGATCACCCGACGTGCGCCGTTTGGCGTCGCCACGCTGCTCGATCAGGATGTGGAAATTGATTTTCAGAAGGAGACCACACCGAACGATGTGGTCACTGTCATTGCAACGCAGCCGCTGACGGGCAACGAAACCTGGCAAAAGATCATGCCAGGCGAGTGGGCGCTATTTTGTCTCGGGGACCGCGTAATTTGACGCCAGCTGAGGCTGAACCACTTCATGGCTGAGCGGTTTACTCACCACGTAACGGCCATTGACGATGGACACCACCGGCGGCTTATGGGTCTGCTCGAAGTAGTCATAACCCGGTTTTAGCTGTTTCCAGAAATCTGTGTAAACAGAGTACTTATGGCGCGCCATGTTGGCATCCGTCATACGGAACGGATAGATGCTGACCTGAACATTCGGCTGGCCGAAGACCAGTGCGCCCGTGACAAACTGGAAGATTTCATCAATGCCGGAATCCGTCATCGCATAACAGCCGACAGACACGCAGGCGCCGTGGATCATCAGGTATTTCCCTTCGTAACCGTGCGCACGGTCGAAGGCATTGGGGAAACCGATGTTAATCGCTTTATAGAAGCGGCTGTCCGGTTTTAGCTGGTTACGCTGAACGTTGTAAAACCCTTCCGGACTTTTGAAGTCACCCTGGCGCTGTTTCGGCCCCAGTCCGCCAGAATAGTTACAGATTTTGTAGCTATCGAGCAGTTGATACGTCTCGCCCATTTTGACAAACAGATCGAGTGTGCGCTCTTCCTTGAAGATTTGAATATAAACCGGGGATCCCATCAACTGCTGTTTATACTCTTTGCTGACCGGCGTCGTTGAACTATTACTGCCAAGCAGCCCGGCAAACGACATGCACGGTATCAGAAGCATCGCAATGAACAATGCGATTTTACGCATACTACTGGTTCCTTGATAAAACAATGACCAACTTGCCAGAACGGCAAAAGACACCCGAAATCAGACTAATCTGGACAGGAGCGCTCACATTAGCACCGATGGAGATTTTCGCAAGAGCCAACCTTTGCGTTTACAAATTAGTTTTACTTTATAACCCATTCATATCGTCCTGACTCCAGGAACTTTGCGCAATAGCTCGCATTTCGGCGCGCCAGACGGCGGATTTACTGCCCCTGGCAGGGCCGAAAATGGTACACTCCGGCCTCTCTGGATTGTTGTTCATGGATACCTGCTAACCACATGTTTAGAATCAGAAAAGGACTCGATCTGCCAATCTCTGGCGTGCCTGAACAGCACGTAACGACCGGCGCCAGTATTCATCATGTCGCTATTGTGGGTGATGATTACGTGGGCATGCGCCCCGCGATGCTTGTACAGGAAGGCGATCGTGTAATAAAAGGCCAGGCACTCTTCGAGGATAAAAAAAATCCTGGCGTTATGTTTACAGCCCCTGCCAGCGGTACCGTCGTCGCAATCCATCGTGGTGAGCGTCGCGTCCTGCAGTCGGTTGTCATTCAAATTGAAGGCGATGAGAAACGCGAGTTTGCGCGTTTTGACGCCGCCGATCTCGCTACCCTCAGCCACGACGCGGTGCAGACGCAACTGCTGGAGTCAGGACTGTGGACGGCGCTTCGCACGCGTCCCTATAGCAAAACGCCCGTACCTGGCACTGTGCCAGCCGCTATCTTCGTTACGGCCATCGACACCAACCCGCTCAGCGCGGATCCGCAGCCTCTTATCCTGGCGGAACGCAAAGCTTTCGATGCCGGCCTCACCGTGTTAACGCGCCTGACGCCGGGCAAAGTGCATGTCTGCCAGGCCAGCGGCGGTAAGCTGGGCGGGCATCCTCAAGGGCAGGTCGCCTTTAATGAATTTGCCGGCCCGCATCCGGCCGGACTGGTGGGAACGCATATTCATTTCCTGGAGCCGGTAAGCCTGACGAAACAGGTCTGGCATCTTAATTATCAGGACGTGATCGCTATCGGTAAGCTCTTCACCAGGGGTGAGCTGTGCGCAGAACGCATTATTGCCATCGGCGGCCCTCAGGCAACCCAACCGCGTCTGGTTCGCACGCTGCTTGGGGCAGACCTGACGGCGCTGTTGGCTGGCGAAACGAAAGAGGGTGAGAACCGCATTATTTCCGGCTCGGTGCTGAGCGGCAGACACGCGACAGGCCCGATGGCCTGGCTGGGTCGTTTCCATCTTCAGGTGAGCGTGGTGCTTGAAGGGCGCGAGAAAGAGCTGTTCGGCTGGGTGCTGCCTGGCGCAGAAAAATACTCGGTAACCCGTACCACGCTCGGCCACTTTTTGCGTCGTAAGCTGTTTAACTTCTCCACCAGCACCAACGGCGGTGAGCGCGCCATGGTCCCGATTGGCAACTACGAACGCGTGATGCCGCTGGATATTCTGCCCACTGTGCTGCTGCGCGATCTGCTGGCCGGCGATACCGACGGTGCCCAGGCGCTGGGCTGTCTGGAGCTGGACGAAGAAGATCTGGCGCTGTGTACCTATGTGTGTCCAGGTAAATACGAATATGGACCCGTATTGCGCGAGGTGTTAACCCGCATTGAGCAGGAAGGATAACCATGGGCTTAAAACACCTCTTTGAAAAAATTGAGCCGCACTTTACCGAAGGGAAGCTCAAAAAGTACTACCCGCTGTATGAAGCGACAACGACCATTTTCTACACGCCGGGTCTGGTGACGAAAGGCGCGGCGCACGTTCGCGACGCCATCGACCTCAAGCGAATGATGATTCTGGTCTGGTTTGCGGTCTTCCCGGCCATGTTCTGGGGGATGTATAACGTTGGGTTGCAGACTATTCCGGCGCTGCACCATATGTACGATGCAGAGCAGCTGGCGCAGGTGATTCAGTCTGACTGGCACTATCGTCTGGCGCAGTCGCTGGGGGTGAGCTTTGCGGCAGATGCAGGCTGGATCAGCATGATGACGCTGGGCGCTGTCTTCTTTCTCCCCATCTATATGACTGTCTTTATTGTGGGCGGTTTCTGGGAGGTTCTGTTCGCTATTATTCGCAAACATGAGATAAACGAAGGCTTCTTTGTTACCTCTATTCTGTTTGCGCTGATTGTTCCGCCAACGCTGCCGCTCTGGCAGGCGGCGATGGGGATCAGCTTTGGCGTGGTGATTGCCAAGGAGATCTTCGGCGGGACCGGACGCAACTTCCTCAACCCGGCACTGGCAGGGCGCGCGTTCCTGTTCTTTGCTTATCCGGCGCAAATCTCGGGCGACCTGGTGTGGACGGCAGCAGACGGATTCTCCGGCGCAACGCCACTTTCACAGTGGGCGGCTGGCGGCGGCGAAACGCTGGTTAACAATGCAACCGGACAGCCTGTCACCTGGTTTGATGCGTTTATTGGCAATATTCCAGGCTCCATCGGTGAAGTGTCTACCCTGATGATTTTGATCGGCGGAGCCATCATCCTCTTTGGCCGCGTGGCGTCCTGGCGCATTGTCGCTGGCGTCATGCTTGGGATGGTCCTCACCGCCACGCTTTTCAATTTCATTGGTTCAGACACTAACCCGATGTTCTCCATGCCGTGGTACTGGCACCTCGTGCTGGGAGGCTTTGCGTTTGGCATGATGTTCATGGCCACCGATCCCGTCTCGGCTTCGTTTACCGACAGAGGAAAATGGTGCTACGGCGCGCTCATTGGGGTGATGTGTGTACTGATTCGCGTGGTCAACCCGGCCTATCCGGAAGGGATGATGTTGGCCATTCTGTTTGCCAATCTGTTTGCGCCGCTGTTCGACTACCTGGTCGTGCGCGCCAACATTAAGCGGAGGAAGGCGCGTGGCTGAGATCAAAAATAACGACAGTATCAGCAAAACGCTGCTGGTGGTGCTGGTACTGTGTCTGGTCTGTTCCATTGTCGTGGCCGGTTCTGCCGTTGGGTTGAAACCGCTACAGCAGGAGCAACGTGCGCTGGATAAACAGCGTAACATCCTTGCCGTTGCCGGGCTGATGCAGGAAGGCATGACGAAGGATGACGTCGCAGCGGTGTTTGCCGAACGCATTACCGCACGGCTGGTGGATTTAAAAACCGGGGAGTTAATGGATAAAGACCCGGCGAAATATAACCAGGCGCTGGCGCTAAAAGATCCGCAGATGAGCACCATGCTTGACGCCTCGCAGGATCCGGCAGGCATTAAGCGCCGCAGCAATGTCGCGGAGATTTACCTCGTCCGCGACGAGCAAAAGCGCATCCAGGAAATCGTGTTGCCCATCTATGGCAACGGTTTATGGTCAATGATGTACGCCTTTGTGGCGCTGGATACCGATGGCCGTACGGTCAAAGGCATTACATATTACGATCAGGGCGAAACACCAGGGCTGGGGGGCGAAGTTGAGAACCCTAACTGGCGGGCACAGTTTGTCGGTAAAAAAGTGCTCGATGACAACGGCCAGCCTGCGCTGAAGGTGGTGAAAGGAGGAGCGCGTCCCGGTGATGAATTTGCCGTTGATGGCCTTTCCGGCGCTACGCTCACCTCTAATGGGGTGCAGCACAGCTTTGATTTCTGGATGGGTGAACTGGGCTTTGGTCCCTTCCTGAAGAATGTACGTGAAGGAGCGCTGAACAATGGCTGATACGGGTGAACTGAAAGAAGTTAAAAAGGTGCTGATTGGCCCACTTTTAGCCAATAACCCGATAACGCTTCAGGTGCTGGGCGTATGCTCGGCTCTGGCGGTAACCACCAAGCTGGAAACGGCGGTGGTCATGACGCTGGCGGTAACGCTGGTGACAGCGTTTTCCAGCATGTTTATCTCAATGATCCGCCACCACATACCCAACAGCGTGAGGATCATTGTCCAGATGGCGATCATCGCCTCGCTGGTGATCGTGGTTGATCAGCTTCTGCGCGCCTTCGCTTATGAAACCTCGAAGCAGCTTTCGGTGTTTGTCGGCCTGATTATCACCAACTGTATCGTGATGGGGCGCGCTGAAGCCTATGCGATGAAAATGCCGCCACTGGCGAGCTTTATGGACGGTATCGGCAACGGGCTGGGTTATGGCGTGATCCTGTTGACGGTTGGTTTCCTGCGCGAACTTATTGGCAGCGGCAAACTGTTTGGCATTCCGGTGCTGGATACGGTACAGAACGGCGGCTGGTATCTGCCGAACGGCCTGTTCCTGCTGGCACCAAGCGCATTTTTCATTATCGGTTTGCTGATCTGGCTGATTCGTACGCTGAAGCCTGAACAGCAGGAAAAGGAGTAACCGACGATGGCTCATTACCTGAGTTTATTTGTGCGCGCGGTGTTTGTTGAAAACATGGCGCTCGCTTTCTTCCTGGGCATGTGTACGTTCCTTGCTGTTTCTAAGAAGGTATCGACGGCATTCGGTCTGGGTGTGGCGGTCACTGTTGTGCTGGGGCTTTCCGTTCCGATTAACAACCTGGTGTTCAACTTCGTGCTTCGCGATGGCGCGCTGGTGGAGGGCGTTGATCTTAGCTTCCTGAACTTCATCACCTTTATCGGGGTGATTGCGGCGCTTGTTCAGATCCTGGAGATGATCCTCGATAAATACTTCCCGTCGCTGTACAACGCACTGGGGATCTTCCTGCCGCTAATCGCGGTGAACTGCGCCATTTTCGGCGGCGTCTCATTTATGGTTCAGCGCGATTACAACTTCAGTGAATCGGTTGTGTATGGTTTCGGTTCCGGTATCGGCTGGATGCTGGCGATTGTCACCATGGCGGGGATCCGTGAAAAAATGAAATATGCCAACGTACCTGCGGGGCTTCGTGGCTTAGGGATCACCTTTATCACCACCGGCCTGATGGCGTTGGGCTTTATGTCCTTCTCCGGTGTGCAGCTATAAGGGCTAAAAGATGGAAATTATTCTTGGCGTGGTGATGTTCACGCTGATAGTACTGGTGCTGTCAGGGCTGATCCTGGCAGCGCGTGCGAAGCTGGTGAATTCCGGGGATGTGATCATTGATATCAATGACGATCCGCAGAATCAGATCCGTACCCCGGCAGGGGATAAGCTGCTTAACACGCTCTCCGGCAACGGGATTTTTGTCTCGTCTGCCTGTGGCGGCGGTGGCTCCTGTGGACAGTGCCGTGTGACGGTGAAAGAGGGAGGCGGTGATATTCTGCCAACAGAACTGTCGCATATCACGAAGCGTGAAGCGAAAGAGGGCTGCCGTCTGGCGTGTCAGGTCGCTGTGCGCCAGAACATGAAGATTGAGCTGCCGGAGGAGATCTTCGGCGTGAAAAAATGGGAGTGCGAAGTTATCTCTAACGATAATAAAGCCACGTTCATTAAAGAGCTCAAGCTGCGCGTTCCTGAAGGGGAGAGCGTCCCGTTCCGTGCGGGTGGGTATATCCAGATTGATTGTCCGGCACACACCGTGGCGTATGCTGACTTCGACGTGCCCGAGGAGTACCGGGCCGACTGGGATAAATTTAACCTCTTCCGCTTTGTTTCCGAAGTAAAAGAGCCCGCGCTTCGCGCTTATTCCATGGCTAACTATCCGGAAGAGAAGGGCATTATTATGCTCAACGTGCGTATCGCCACGCCGCCGCCGAATGTGCCTGATGCCCCCCCTGGCGTCATGTCGTCCTATATCTGGTCCCTCAAGCCTGGTGACAAAGTGACGATTTCCGGCCCGTTCGGCGAATTCTTTGCCAAAGACACCGACGCGGAAATGGTCTTTATCGGCGGCGGTGCGGGTATGGCGCCGATGCGTTCGCATATCTTTGACCAGCTCAAACGCCTTGGCAGCAAGCGCAAGATCAGCTTCTGGTACGGGGCGCGTTCACTGCGCGAAATGTTCTATGACGATGAGTTTGAACAACTGGCACGTGATAACCCTAACTTTACCTTCCATGTGGCGTTATCCGATCCGCAGCCGGAAGATAACTGGACAGGTTATACGGGCTTCATCCACAACGTGCTGTATGAAAATTACCTCAAACAGCACCCGGCACCGGAAGATTGCGAGTTTTATATGTGTGGCCCGCCAATGATGAACGCTGCCGTGATTAAGATGCTAAAAGATCTTGGCGTGGAAGATGAGAACATCATGCTCGATGATTTCGGAGGCTGATTATGCTGACCTTTCTGGCGACCTTTGCGGTGTTTGTACTGGTGATATTCGGGATGTCCTTAGGTTGGATCATCAAGCGTAAAAGCATCCAGGGCAGCTGTGGAGGTATATCTTCCATCGGAATGGAAAAAGTGTGCGATTGTCCGGAACCGTGCGATGCGCGAAAAAAACGGATGGCTCGCGAGCAGCAACGCATTATTTAGTTTTGTATGTCGGGTAAGGCAACGCCGCCACCCGACAATTCCCACGCATACTTCTCAACCCTCATTTGTTTACTGTATACTTATCCAGTAATGAGTGAGGGCTTACTATGCGCAAAATAATCCATGTCGATATGGACTGCTTTTTTGCCGCAGTGGAGATGCGTGACAACCCGGCGCTGCGGGATATTCCCATCGCCATTGGCGGCAGCCGGGTTCAGCGCGGTGTCATCAGCACCGCCAACTATCCTGCTCGCAAATACGGTGTGCGCAGCGCCATGCCGACAGCGATGGCGCTAAAACTGTGCCCGCATCTCACTCTTTTGCCCGGACGTTTTGATGCCTATAAAGAAGCATCGAACCACATTCGGGAGATCTTCTCCCGCTACACCTCTCTGATTGAACCGTTATCGCTGGATGAAGCCTATCTGGATGTCACCCACAGCGTGCACTGCCACGGCTCCGCCACCCTGATGGCGCAGGAGATCCGCCAGACTATTTTTAACGAGCTGAACCTGACGGCATCGGCAGGCGTCGCGCCGATAAAATTTCTCGCCAAAATCGCCTCCGATTTAAATAAGCCCAACGGCCAGTACGTCATCACCCCGGAAGAGGTTCCGGCGTTTTTAAAGACGCTGCCGCTCAGCAAAATCCCCGGCGTGGGCAAAGTCTCCGCCGCGAAGCTGGAAAGTATGGGGCTACGCACCTGTGAAGACGTTCAGCGCAGCGATCTGGCGCTGCTGCTTAAGCGTTTTGGTAAGTTTGGCCGCGTACTGTGGGAACGCAGTCAGGGCATTGATGATCGGGATGTGAACAACGAACGGCTGCGTAAATCGGTCGGCGTTGAACGCACGCTGAGCGAAGATATCCATGACTGGACAGAGTGTGAAACCATTATTACGGAACAACTCTATCCTGAGCTTGAACGACGCTTACTGAAGGTCAAACCAGATCTGCTTATTGCCCGGCAGGGCATCAAACTGAAATTTAACGATTTTCAGCAGACGACGCAGGAGCACGTCTGGCCACGCCTCAACAAAGAGGATCTTATTGCGACGGCAAAAAAGGCATGGGAAGAGCGGCGGGGCGGACGAGGGGTAAGGCTGGTGGGGCTGCACGTCACCTTGCTGGATCCGCAGCTGGAGCGTCAGCTGGTGCTGGGACTGTAGATTAGGCTAATCGTATGCCCGGTAAGCGAAGCGCCACCGGGCATCAAACGGCTTATTACTTAACAGGGATTGCTTTCAGCAGCTCAGTCAGCAGCGTCCAGTAGTGACCGACGCTTTCAATGTGAACCTGCTCATCCGGGGAGTGTGGCCCCGTGATGGTCGGCCCGATGGAGACCATGTCCATATCCGGATACGGTTTCTTGAACAGACCACATTCCAGACCCGCATGAATAACCTGAATGTTCGGGGTGCTGTTGAACAGTCTCTGATAAGTTTCACGCACCAGTGCCATGACCGGAGAACTTGCATCCGGCTGCCAGCCAGGGTAGCTGCCTTTTGCAGACGTTTTCGCGCCCGCCAGGGTACCCAGAGATTCCAGCATGCTCACAACGTACTCTTTACCGCTGTCGATCAGGGAACGGATCAGGCAAATGATCTCTGCGCTGTCGTCGCCCATGGTCACTACGCCCACGTTCAGGGAGGTTTCAACCACGCCTTTTGCGACGTCAGAATTGCGGATCACGCCGTTTGGCGTTGCGTTCAGCAACTGGACGAACGTGTCACGAGACTGAGTGGTCAGTGCGGCTTTATCCGTTGTAACGGACTCCAGTACCACCGTCAGGTTTTTCTCTTTCTCAGACAGCTCGTTTTTCAGGATATCCAGATACAGGCTGGAGAGGTTTTTCAGCTCATCCGCTTTCGCCGCAGGCACCGCCACGGTCGCGAAGGCTTCGCGAGGGATCGCGTTACGCAGAGTGCCGCCGTTGAAGTCCACCAGACGCAGATCCAGTTCAGCGGCATGGCCCGCCAGGAAACGCGCCAGCAGTTTGTTGGCGTTGCCCAGGCCCAGGTGGATATCGCCGCCGGAGTGACCGCCTTTCAGCCCTTTCAGCGTCAGCTTAAAGGTCTCGAAACCGGCAGGAATCGCTTCGCGGGACAGCTGCAGGGTAGAGATGAAATCGATCCCGCCCGCGCAGCCCATGTAGATCTCACCTTCTTCTTCGGAGTCGGTGTTGATCAGAATGTCCGCTTGCAGCCAGTTTGCCTGGAGACCGAACGCGCCATCCATGCCCGCTTCTTCAGTCATGGTCAGCAGCACTTCCAGCGGACCGTGTTCAACGCTGTCGTCAGCCAGCACGGCCAGCGCGGAAGCCATACCAATACCGTTATCTGCGCCCAGGGTCGTGCCGCGCGCCTTCACCCACTCACCGTCGATGTACGGCTGAATCGGGTCTTTTGTGAAGTCGTGAACGGTGTCGTTGTTTTTCTGCGGAACCATGTCCAGGTGCGCCTGCAATACCACTGGCTTACGGTTTTCCATACCTGCGGTGGCAGGTTTGCGGATGAGAATATTGCCAACCTGGTCGCGCTCAGCGTGCAGACCTTTTTCCTTTGCCCAGCCCATAATATGTTCGGCAAGCTGTTCTTCGTGATAGGAAGGGTGCGGAATGGAGCAGATTTTGGCAAAAATATCCCACAGCGGCTGTGGAGATAATTGAGACAGTTCAGACACGATAGGTCTCCTTGTCGTTTCGCTGCAAAACAATGTTGCAGGTCACTGGGTTAGCAGGTTAATCGTTACCACAAGACGGGCTTGCGAGATGCATCTGAGAATACCACTTTCTCCCGTGGCTGGTAGCATTAAGCATGTAAAAACTCAGGCTCATGGCGCGTAACACTGGTTTTTAGTGCGTCAGATCTCTATAATCTCGCGCAACCTGGTTCACCCTCATTTTTTTAAGCCGTATATAAACAGGCTGGGACACTTCACATGAGCGAAAAATACGTCGTCACCTGGGACATGTTGCAGATTCACGCACGCAAACTGGCTGCGCGTCTGATGCCTTCCGAACAGTGGAAAGGCATTATTGCCGTCAGCCGTGGCGGTCTGGTACCGGGGGCGCTGCTGGCACGTGAGCTGGGTATTCGTCATGTCGATACCGTATGTATCTCCAGCTATGACCACGATAACCAGCGTGAGCTGAAAGTGCTGAAGCGCGCGGAAGGCGACGGTGAAGGCTTTATCGTTATCGACGATCTGGTGGACACCGGCGGTACCGCTGTGGCTATCCGCGAAATGTATCCAAAAGCGCACTTCGTCACTATCTTCGCGAAACCAGCGGGTCGTCCCCTGGTTGATGATTACGTCATTGATATCCCGCAGGATACCTGGATTGAACAGCCATGGGATATGGGCGTGGTCTTCGTACCGCCTATTTCTGGCCGTTAATTTCAGTACGTAACTTTACACGCCCGGTTATGCCGGGCGTTGTTCTTTTTGGCCTGCCACGCGTTACAATGGTCTCCAAGTGATGTATCCATGGAGGCAACGCAATGGCGCAGGCGAATCTCACCGAAACTCTTTTCAAACCCCGTTTCAAGCACCCTGAAACCTCGACGCTGGTGCGTCGTTTTAATCCGGGGACGATGCCTGCTGTTCAGTCAGCGCTAGATGGTAAAAACGTGCCCCACTGGTACCGCATGATTAATCGCCTGATGTGGATCTGGCGCGGTATCGATCCACGTGAAATCCTCGACGTGCAGGCGCGTATCGTGATGAGCGAGTCTGAGCGCACCGACAGCGATCTCTACGACACGGTGGTGGGCTACCGTGGTGGGAACTGGATCTACGAATGGTCAAAGCAGGCCATGCTCTGGCAGCAAAAAGCGAGCCAGGAAGAAGATGCCACTCTCAGCGGCAAACACTGGCTGCATGCGGCAAACCTTTACAGCATCGCTGCATACCCGCATCTGAAAGGAGACGAACTGGCGGAGCAGGCCCAGGCGCTGGCAAACCGGGCTTATGAAGAGGCCGCCCAGCGGCTGCCTGGCCGGATGCGTGAAATTGAGTTCGCCATTCCCGGCGGTAGCCCGGTGACTGGATTCCTGCATATGCCGGAGGGGGAAGGCCCGTTCCCGACGGTTCTGATGTGCGGCGGCCTGGATTCGTTACAAATTGATTATTACAGCCTGTATGAGCGCTACTTTGCCCCAAACGGGATCGCCATGCTGACGCTCGATATGCCATCAATTGGTTTTTCATCCAAATGGAAACTTACGCAAGACTCCAGCCTGCTGCACCAGCATGCATTAAAAGCGCTGGAGAATATCCCCTGGGTTGACCATACCCGGGTAGGTGCGTTTGGCTTCCGCTTTGGCGCTAACGTCGCGGTACGGCTGGCCTACCTTGAATCTTCCCGCCTGAAGGCCGTCGCCTGTCTTGGCCCGGTAGTGCATGCACTGTTAAGCGATCCTGCGCGTCAGGGTAGCGTTCCTGAAATGTATCTGGACGTGCTGGCGAGCCGACTTGGCATGCATGATGCTTCAGATGAAGCGTTACGCATTGAACTTAATCGGTATTCATTAAAAACGCAGGGCTTGCTGGGCCGCCGTTGCCCAACCCCGATGATGTCCGGTTTCTGGAAGAACGATCCATTTAGCCCGGAAGAGGAGTCACGCTTAATCACCTCGTCATCTTCGGATGGCAAATTGCTGGAGGTACCCTTCAGCCCGGTGTACCAGAATTTTGACAAAGCGCTTAAAGAGATCACACGCTGGATCACGCAGAGATTGTGTTAATAGTTTGCTAAATTTCGTTGGTTTGGTAAAACAGTGCTTCACAAAAGGAGATCGCAATGACGTTACCGAGTGGACACCCGAAAAGTAGACTGATTAAGAAGTTCATGGCTCTTGGCCCGTATATTCGAGAAGAGCAGTGTGAAGAGAATCGCTTTTTTTTCGACTGCCTGGCTGTTTGCGTCAACGTGAAGCCTGCACCCGAAAAACGTGAGTTCTGGGGCTGGTGGATGGAAATGGAAGCACAGGAAAACCGTTTTACCTATAGCTATCAGTTTGGCCTGTTTAATAAAGACGGGCACTGGCAGGCGACGAGCATCAAAGATCAGGAAGTGATCGATCGCCTGGAGCATACGCTAAAAGAATTTCACAGCAGAGCTCGCGACCTGCTGGCAACGCTGGATCTGAAGCTGGAGCCTGCGGACGATTTTTCCAGCGAAGCGGTGAAACTGAGAGCCTGATGATGTCACAGCGCCGGGTGGCGGCTACGCCTTACCCGGCCTAAAAACGTATTACTCCCCAGGTCCGGTAAGCACAGCGTCACCGGGCACAAAAAAACCGGCTCAGCGCCGGTTTTTTTATTACCACAACATCAGAACTGGTAGGTCATGCCCAGCGCAACGATATCATCGCTGCTTACGCCCAGTTTATTATCGTCATCGATCTGGTTGATTTTATAATCAACAAACGCAGACATGTTTTTGTTGAAATAATAGGTTGCACCTACATCGATGTATTTCACGATATCTTCATCGCCAATGCCTTCGATATCTTTGCCTTTAGACTGGACGTAACCCAGAGATGGGCGCAGACCAAAGTCAAACTGATATTGCGCAACCACTTCGAAGTTTTGCGCTTTATTTGCAAAGCCACCGGAAATAGGGGCCATATTGCGGGTTTCAGAATAGAGAGTGGCCAGATATATATCGTTGGCATCATATTTCAGACCGGTCGCCCAGCCTTCTGCTTTTTTACCTTCGCCGCGTGCCTGAAGGTTTTGCTCATTGGTGCGATCGGAGTTGGCATACGCACCAATCACAGAGAAATCGCTGCCGCCAAAGTCATAGCTCAGGGAGGTACCGAAGCCGTCGCCGTTTTGCTTCTTCACGTCGCGGTTTTCATTTTTACCCTGGTATTGCAGGGTCATATTAAGACCGTCAACCATGCCAAAGAAATCGGTATTACGGTATGTAGCCAGACCGGAAGCGCGTTTCGTCATGAAGTTATCGGTCTGCGCCAGGCCGTCACCGCCGAACTCCGGGAACATATCGGTGTATGCGGCGACGTCATACAGCGCACCCAGATTACGACCGTAATCAAAAGAACCAAAATCTTTCAGTTTAATACCCGCAAATGCCAGGCGCGTTTTTTGAGAAGAGTCGCTTTCTGCTTTGTTACCCGCGAACTCTGCTTCCCAACGTCCGTAGCCCGTCAGCTGATCGTTAATCTGCGTTTCACCCTTAAAGCCAAAACGAACGTAAGTCTGGTCACCATCCTTCGCGTCATCATCACTGAGGTAGTGCATTGCTTTTACTTTGCCGTACACGTCCAGTTTATTACCGTTTTTATTATAAACTTCTGCTGCGTGAACAGATGTGGATGCAACTACGCCCATTACCACTAATGCCAGAGTGCTCTTTTTCATTTTCAATCCTGATTTTATAAAAACGCGCTAATATTCGCTGAGCAGTAAGATTCAACTTATTACCCCGTGAAAAACAGGAAGGGTTTTATCGTTAGTGGGTGAACGTTTTATGACAAAGTAAGAATATGTCTAAAAAAGTATGTTTTAATTTTTCGGTAATAAAATTGTCAAAATCTGCCGCTACGCTTCCTGATCCCGCGCAACAAAGTGACGGGTGATGTGCTAAGGCAGTTGGCAACGGGGCTGACACCTGTTAAAACGTCTGACTGACATCATTTTCCCTTATTGTTGAACGGCAGAGAATCATGAGTGACAGCCAGACGCTGGTGGTAAAACTCGGTACCAGTGTGTTAACAGGCGGATCACGCCGCCTTAATCGTGCCCATATCGTTGAGCTTGTACGTCAGTGCGCTCAGTTGCATGCCGCAGGGCATCGTATTGTGATTGTGACCTCCGGGGCGATTGCCGCCGGGCGTGAACACCTGGGCTACCCCGAACTCCCCGCGACGATCGCCTCCAAACAGCTGCTGGCCGCCGTAGGACAAAGCCGACTCATACAGCTCTGGGAACAACTGTTCTCCATTTATGGCATTCACGTCGGGCAGATGCTGCTGACGCGTGCGGATATGGAAGACAGAGAACGTTTCCTGAACGCCCGCGATACGCTGCGCGCGCTGCTGGATAACCATATCGTTCCGGTCATCAACGAAAACGACGCTGTTGCCACCGCTGAAATCAAAGTAGGCGACAACGATAACCTCTCTGCGCTGGCGGCGATCCTGGCAGGGGCCGATAAGCTGCTGCTTCTGACCGATCAGCAGGGGCTGTTTACCGCTGACCCGCGTTCCAATCCACAGGCAGAACTGATCAAAGACGTTCACGGCATTGACGATGCGCTGCGTGCCATTGCGGGAGACAGCGTTTCTGGTCTTGGGACAGGCGGTATGGGCACCAAGCTCCAGGCCGCGGACGTGGCGTGCCGTGCCGGTATCGACACCATCATTGCCGCGGGCAGCCGTCCGGGCGTGATAGGTGATGTGATGGAAGGCATCTCTGTGGGCACACGCTTCCACGCCCAGGCGTCCCCGCTGGAAAACCGCAAACGCTGGATCTTTGGCGCGCCCCCGGCTGGTGAATTGACCGTGGATGAAGGCGCGACCGCCGCTATTCTGGAAAGAGGAAGCTCGTTGCTTCCAAAAGGAATTAAAAGCGTGACAGGCAACTTCTCGCGTGGTGAAGTGATCCGAATCCGTAACCTTGAAGGTCGCGACATCGCTCATGGCGTAAGCCGTTATAACAGCGACGCGCTGCGTCGGATTGCTGGCCACCATTCCCAGCAGATCGACGCCATCCTGGGCTATGAATATGGCCCGGTTGCCGTGCATCGCGACGACATGATTATTCGTTAAGGAGCCAGAACATGCTGGAACAAATGGGCGCAGCCGCGAAAGCCGCCTCGTATAAACTGGCGCTCCTTTCCAGCCGCGAGAAAAACCGCGTGCTGGAAAAAATCGCTGATTATCTGGAATCCCAGTCGCAGGAAATTTTGCTCGCCAACGAGCAGGATCTGCTGGAAGCGCGTCGCAACGGCTTGAGCGAAGCGATGCTCGACCGTCTGGCATTGACCCCGGCGCGTCTGAAAGGTATCGCCGATGACGTCCGTCAGGTGTGCAACCTCGCCGACCCGGTAGGGCAGGTGATTGACGGTGGGGTGCTCGACAGCGGGTTACGCCTTGAGCGTCGTCGTGTGCCACTCGGCGTCATCGGTGTGATTTACGAAGCGCGTCCAAACGTGACGGTGGATGTTGCCTCCCTGTGCCTGAAAACCGGTAACGCCGCTATCCTGCGTGGCGGGAAAGAGACCTGGCGCACCAACGCCGCGACGGTAAACGTCATTCAGCAGGCGCTGGAAGAGTGCGGCTTACCGGCGGCTGCCGTGCAGGCGATTGAAAGCCCCGACCGCGCGCTGGTCAACGAGATGCTGCGCATGGACAAACACATCGACATGCTCATCCCACGCGGCGGCGCGGGCCTGCACAAGCTGTGCCGTGAGCATTCCACCATTCCGGTCATTACCGGCGGTATCGGCGTATGCCATATCGTGGTGGATGACACCGCGGAGATCGAACCTGCGCTGAAGATTATCGTCAACGCTAAAACTCAGCGTCCAAGCACCTGCAATACGGTGGAAACGCTGCTGGTGCATCAGGGCATCGCCAGTACCTTCCTGCCAGCGCTGAGCAAGCAGATGGCGGAAAGTGGCGTTACGCTGCATGCGGACGAGAAGGCTCTCGCCCTGCTGAAAGACGGTCCGGCGAAGGTCGTTCCGGTTAACGCGGAGCAGTACGACGATGAGTATTTGTCGCTGGATCTGAACGTGAAGGTAGTTGCGGATCTCGATGATGCTATTGCGCACATTCGTGAACACGGAACCCAGCATTCTGATGCGATCCTGACGCGCACCCTGCGCAATGCCGATCGTTTTGTGAATGAAGTGGATTCGTCTGCGGTTTACGTGAATGCCTCGACGCGCTTCACCGATGGCGGCCAGTTTGGTCTGGGTGCAGAGGTGGCTGTGAGCACTCAGAAGCTGCATGCCCGCGGTCCGATGGGGCTGGAAGCACTGACCACCTACAAGTGGATCGGCTTCGGTGATGATACCATTCGTGCGTAAATAATCGCGGGTGATGCAAAAATAGCCGTTTGATTCAAAAGGGCATTGACGCATCACCCGGTTAGATCTACTCTTTTGCCCCGTGGTTACGCTCGTAACCGGCCTTTCAGGGCCGATATAGCTCAGTTGGTAGAGCAGCGCATTCGTAATGCGAAGGTCGTAGGTTCGACTCCTATTATCGGCACCATCTCAACTTCCCCAAATGTCCGTATTCATCCATAAATACCCTGATTTATAACGATTTTACCGCTTTTTAGTCCATCGTTGTCCGTGACCATCCTGTAGAATCCGATAAAGAATGTGTATAGGATTGTGTATATGTTCCTGTTCGGTCTTGGATTCCTATACACATGCCTTTAAACGATATGCAGATTCGCCGCGCTAAGCCTGAAGATAAACCCTATACGCTGGGGGATGGGCAAGGCTTGTCATTGCTTATAGAACCTAATGGAAGCAAGAGCTGGCGGTTCCGCTATCGCTATGCCGGTAAACCCAAGATGATCTCGCTAGGCGTTTACCCAACGATCACTCTTGCCGATGCTCGTTCCCGTCGTGATGAAGCTCGAAAACTTGTGGCAGAAGGAAAGAACCCTAGTGATGTTCGAAAAGAGCAAAAGCTGGCTCTGCAAGCAGAGTCAGAGAACGCCTTCGAAAAGATAGCCAGAGAGTGGCATCATCTTAAATCTGCTAAATGGTCAGCGGGATATGCATCAGACATCATGGAAGCGTTTAAGAACGACATTTTCCCTTATGTCGGAACAAGGCCGGTGGGAGAGATTAAACCGCTAGAGCTGCTGAACGTACTGCGTAAAATTGAGAAACGTGGTGCGTTGGAGAAAATGCGCAAAGTGCGGCAGCGCTGCTCCGAAGTGTTTCGCTACGCAATTGCAACGGGTAGGGCGGAGTACAATCCTGCGGCTGATCTCTCCAGCGCTCTCGAAGTACACCAATCCAATCATTTCCCATTCCTAAAAGCTGATGAGATACCTGATTTTCTGTGCGCATTAGAGGGTTACTCCGGAAGTAAGCTTGTCCAGATTGCAACGAAATTACTGATGATTACGGGCGTGAGAACCATAGAATTACGCGCGGCATTATGGCAAGAATTTGATCTGGATAACGCTATTTGGGAAATTCCTGCTGAAAGGATGAAAATGCGCAGGCCGCATCTTGTGCCATTGTCGATCCAAGCGTTAGATTTACTCTATGAACTCAAGATAATGACAGGAAACTATCGTTATGTTTTTCCAGGACGGAACGATCCGAACAAGCCTATGAGTGAGGCTAGTATCAACCAAGTGATTAAACGAATTGGATTCGGGGGGAAAGTCACTGGGCACGGTTTTCGACATACTCTTTCAACAATCCTTCATGAGCAAGGCTTTGATAGTGCTTGGATTGAACTCCAGTTGGCTCATGTGGATAAAAATAACATTCGAGGAACTTATAACCATGCAAATTATATTTCGAATCGAAAGTGCATGATGCAATGGTACAGCGATGAAATTTTACACTAAGGCTTAAATAAAATGAATAAACTAAGCATGCTAATGAATGGGATCCTAAATACTTATGATAATGAGTATTTTGTAATTATAGGTAAGAATGGAGAAGGTAAAAGTCAATTGTTATTGGATGTTATTAAAACAGTTTCTGCTTCTGATCTTCATTTCAAAAATTTAATTTCTGTTTCTACAAGTGCATTTGATCGTTTTCCACTGAATGTAAGATCCCCTAAGAAATATGAACCAATGACCTATACATATGTGGGTGTTAGAGGTGGTTCAAGTAGTAATGTTCTATCATTGATGAGTTCCGTTTCAACAGGTTTTATATCGAAATACGTTTCATCCCCTAGAGATTTGCATAGATTCAGTATAGTGTTAGAAGAAATTGGGTTTTCAACCAATTTCGAGTATGTGTATAAATTAATTGTTAATCCAAGTAATTTATATCGACAAAATATGCTAATCGAAGATGATTACTATATAGTTGATGGAGATAAAAGGATAAGGTTAGATTGTAATGAAGAAGAATTTGAGGAAATTATGCGTTTCCTTCAATATGTTAAAGGTATTTGTGATAAAAATAATAACTTTAGATTGTCAGTGAACCCAATGAGTGATTACCTTAAAGATAATAACTCAATGGGAAATATAGATTTTTTCCACTACATATTTAAGATGATCTCTCTTGGGATTGTTAAATTAATTGATCTAAGAATGGAGAAATACTCTAAAGGAGTCATCTCATTACGAAGAGCAAGTTCCGGGGAACAATGTATATTGCTTTCATTGTTGGGCATTGCTGCAAATATAACCGATAATTCAATCATATTGATTGATGAGCCTGAAATTAGTTTGCATCCAGAATGGCAACAACGTTATATCAATTTGTTAATGAATACATTTGAAGGGTTCTATAATTGTAAGTTTATAATCGCTACACACTCCCCTTTGGTGATATCAAATTTAAAGTCTTCAAATTGCTATATTTTACCTATGGCTGATTCTGAGATAATAAATGCTAAAGATTATAATAATCGTTCTTCTGATTATCAACTAGCAGAGCTATTTGAATTTCCAGGCTTCCAAAATGAATATATTTTAAGAACAGCAATAAATTTGTTTGCTAAAATCCGAGCCAATAAATCATTCGATAAAGATGATGAAAAAACATTAAGTAGACTTTCTGGCTTTAAATACAATCTAGAAGAAACAGATCCAAATTACGATTTAATTAATGCCTTGGAAAACATGAAGGTGGTGTATGGCTGATATTAATGAGGTGTATTCTTATACTGATGAACAGCTCGCAGCCATTGAATCTATCAAAGCGGAGGATGGATTTTCGCATTTATATTGGTCTCACGATGATTTTACGAATATTAAAAGTGAAATAAGAGAGTTCTATCGAATCCAACAAGGAGGGCTTTGTGCTTTTTGTAAAAACCCATTATCTTTACAAGCCGCAGCCAATTGCACTGTTGAACATATAATTCCTAAATCAAAAAAAATCGATTATATGTATACGCCAAAAAATCTTTGCGTAATTTGTGCTGACTGCAACGAAATAAAAAGAGCGCAGGAAGTGGTTAATGAAGAACATGAGGTTTTAAATAATCCCGAAATAGCCATGTATCCACGTTCGAGTGGCGCGTTTATCATAGTTCATCCACATTTTGATAATTGGCATGAACATATTCACAAAGTCGGCGCGAGAATATATATAGATAAAACTTTAAAGGGTATCAATACAATGAGGATTTGTAAGTTAAACCGATTTTTCCATCGGCTTGGCGTATCGGATGAGTATGTTAATGATGGGGAGTTAACTGCATTAATGAGTGAGTATGTAGAGTCAAATAATTTTATTAGGAAGGCAGGTATAATTAACAGGATTAGAGAGATTCTCATTGCGTGAGATTTATTTGTTAATCGCTGAATGCGCGCAATGCTCTCCCCGCCACGCCTGCCCGCTTAAGGGGGCGCTTTTAATGCAGGTGCATGACCGGCCTCAGGGTGCGCCAGTGCTGGCGCTGGCGGGGGATTCAGTGTCGTTAAAACGCATGCAAAACCATGCACCTTATGCATGCATGGCTTTTATACGTAAAAATGGCGGGATTTTCGGGGATTTTTTAAGCGGACTACTGCACGGCCAGTTCTGCACGGCGGCGGGTGTAATTCAGGTTCTGTGCGGGTGTGAATTTTTCACGACTATCATCGCGCGAAGCCGCGTCAGGTCTGAATCCGATGGCCGTTAAAATGTCATTATCCTGCGCCGAATAATTAATTTTTTCACCGGCGACCAGCCAGAGCTGTAGCGCCTCACGCAGATAGTCGAGTGAGTGCTGCATGGCGCAGCGCTGAACGGCGGAGTGTTGCCCGGAATAATTCATCAGTTCAGGGGCAAGGGCGGCGGCCAGCTCCGCGCCGTGCACCTGCATAAAATCATTCAGACGGTTACGTATGCTGATGCGCTGCACCTCCTCATGCGAGCGGATGTAGCGACCGGCAGCCTGATTAATTTCCCATTTTTTCACGTCGATAATTTCACGCAGCGTTTGCAGGCTCCGGCCGCTGTGGCCTCTGCCGGCAAGCTGTTCGCGGTATGCCTGTTCGGCCTGCGTCAGTTCATCCCTGCGTTGCAGCCAGGCGGATTTGTTTGCCTGACAGGCCTCAAAGGCTTTCTGTAGTGTCAGTGTGGTCACGTATGTTTCTCCTGATGACTGGCCGTGCTTACGCACCGGCACGGTTAACGATTGCCGCCGGTGCGGGTAGCGGGATAACCGGCTCTGTCACCGGTGAACGAATAACCCCGTCGATGGACTCAAGCGTGCGGAACGTGGCCGAGCATTCGATATTCATGCACTGGTGATAGCGCTGTTTGACGTTATCGGACAGATACCGGCTGGTGCGGGAATGCGCGCTGGTTTTGCAGAACGGGCAGTGAAACATTGCTTACACCTCCGCTTTTGTCTCGCCATTTTCAGCCAGTTTTCTGGCAAGCATCATCCTCTTCGCAGGGCTGCGTAACAGCTCCGTATCCACGCCGGTAATCTGCGGCCGGTGCATGCCCGTCACGGACAACACCGGCTCCTGCTTCATATCGAAGTGATACAGGCTGCCCTGACGGCTCAGCGCATCGCGCAGCTCACTGATGGCCACGGACTGAGGAGCGCTTTCTCCCTTCATTTCGAGGGCGCGAATGCGCAGCATGAAAGCACGAATGAGGGCGACGGGAACCGCATTGACAGCCTGAGCCCATTCCGCACTGGCATAAGCGGTAAAGGCATCTTCATGCGCTGAAAGGAATTTATTTCCGGTGGAGCAGGCATTCAACATGGCGCGTGTCCGGTCGGTCTCCAGCTCCGCAATCAGACCGGTGAACTCATCGGCCAGCTCTCGACTGGCGATACGCCTGCTGTGCTCAGCTTTCATTTCAGGGGTGAGACTGCCGCGCAGGGTGCGAAAGCGGCTGCGCCAGTCCTGCTCCGCCTCAGTGCTCTCATCAAGGGCGGTCTGCCGCTCCTGCTTGCAGCGTTCAATGGACGTATCAATCTCTTTCAGCGCCTGCATGCTGGCCGCGTGGGTGTCTCTGGCCACAGTAAATGCGCTCAGCTTGTCGGTGATATGCGGGTTGTTCTCTGCGGACTGCTTGGCGGCAACATTTTGCAGGGCGGTAATGACTGTTTCGGGTTTCATGTTCAGGCTCTCCGTTTATTCAACCTGAAATGATTCTGCCCTTCATCACACAACATCTCGATTCATTGCAGTTGTGGCAGTTCTGGCACAAACACCACTCAAAACCCGGCTTGCCAGAGAAAGGTCTCACCAAAACCTTACTCATCGTTTGTTTTTTTACTTATAACTGTTCACCACTGTTCACCTTAAATAAAAATATAAGTAATACAGTAAGATAAAGGGTGAACAGTTGAGGGAATGACTGTTCACCGTCTGTTCACCACTGTTCACCCTCCTGTTTTGCTCTGTGTATACCACTTAGACTTTATTTCGATTAAAAATGAAAAATGTATAACTAAAAGAAATAGAAATTGCTGCATTGTAATGCAGTGATTTGCATATCTTTGCCAGCGTTTGTCTTTGTTTGCCAGAGCGAAAAGTCAATGTTTGTTTCCCCGAAAATCTCACATGACCTGAGGAAAAATATAGACATAATAAGGAGCTACCCGAAGCCGGACGGACATGACCGGCACTGTATGGACTTTATGAGGTAGCCCGATGCACACCGCTTTTTCTTCCCCGTCTTCTGCCCCTGCCGCACCACTGATGCCGGTTTCTGATGCCGTTCAGGAGCGCTTTATCCGCCTGCCTGAAGTGATGCATCTGTGCGGCCTGTCCCGGTCAACCATTTACGACCTCATCAGCCGCGAGGCTTTCCCGAAACAAATCAGCCTGGGCGGCAAAAACGTGGCGTGGGCGCAGTCTGAAATCACGGCATGGATGGCGGATCGTATTGCCGAACGCAACCGGGGCTATGACGCATGATGATGACCGTCCAGCAAACAGACCCTTTTTCTGGCTTGCTTCCTGTCGCTGTTTCCAGGTATAGTTTTCCCGCTGTCGCAAAATCGACAGCCGGAATTGGCGTTCCGCGAAACTCAATGGCGACACCAGACGCGCCGTGCGTCTTTTTTTTCGTCGTAGCTCAGGCACACCCATTTTCCGGGCTGTGGTGTCTTTTTATACACCATGGTTCCAGCAAGATAATGGTAGTCCGGGCGGGGCAGCCTTCGGGCTGGCCGGTATCCATTGAGGCCGGTTACGCCAACCCCGTTCGGGCTGCCACCAGTGAAATTGGCGTTTCCGGTGGTAGCAGTAACCGCTACTCAATGGAGGCTGCCATCATGGCTACGACCCTCACCCCGTCACACCCGCAGTTTGTCTTTGTGTTTGCCGCCGTTCGTCGCGCAGACCGTAAACCCCGTATCTGTATGCTCCGCACTGTTGCCGGTGATGAACACGCTGCACGTCGTTACCTTGTTCGCGATTATGTCCTCTCATTCGCTGGCCGTCTGCCGGTTGCGGAGGCGCGCGCATGAGACACACCACCATTACCGCCCGTGACCTCGAATGCCTTGAGCACATGCGCAATGTCGGCCAGTTCGTCAATGAGCTGATGCAGGTGCAGGACTGCGCCACCGTTCGTCGTGACCCTGCGCAGCAGTCGCAACTCACCTCCGTGATTTACCTTATGACCGCCCAGCTCGACGGCGTGGTAGAGCGCTGCAATCAGCGCTGGCTAACCGGGGAGGACAACGTATGAAAAAACCATTACCGCACGTATTACGCGCCGCGCTGTATCGTCGCGCCGTGGCCTGTGCATGGCTGACGGTATGCGAACATCAGCGCCGCTACCCAAACCTCACCCTCGACGCGCTGGAAAGTGCGATTGCCGACGAGCTGGAGGGGTTCTACCTGCGCCAGCACGGCGAGGAAAAAGGCCGTCAGATTGCCTGTGCACTGCTGGAAGATTTAATGGAAGACGGACCACTCAAGACCGCGCCCTCACTGTCCTTCCTCGGGCTCGCAGTGATGGATGAACTGTGCGCCCGTCACATTCAATCGCCTGTTGTGCACTGAGGGAGAAAATAACGATGAAAATGAACGTAACAGAGACGGTAAAACAGGCGTGCGGCCACTGGCCGCGCATTCTCCCGGCGCTGGGTGTGAAGGTCATAAAAAACCGGCATCAGGCCTGTCCGGTGTGCGGCGGCTCTGACCGTTTCCGCTTTGACGATAAAGAGGGGCGCGGGACGTGGCTCTGTAATCAGTGCGGCGCGGGTGACGGGCTTAAGCTGGTTGAGAAAGTGTTCGGCGTGACCGCATCAAAGGCTGCCGGGAAGGTGAACGCCGTGACCGGCAACCTGCCGCCGGTTGCCCCGAAAGTGATTGCGGCCGCAGAGGCTGAAACCGATACCGACCGCAAAGCGGCGGCCGCACTGGCCGTCAGACTGATGGAGAAAACCCGCACGGCCAGCGGCAACGCCTATCTGAACCGCAAGGGATTCCCCGATCATGAATGTCTCATACTGTCGGCCACACACAAAACCGGCGGCGTGACGTTCCGCGCCGGTGATGTGGTTGTCCCGCTGTATGACGATACCGGCGCACTGGTTAACCTTCAGCTTATCAATTCTGACGGTCTCAAACGCACCCTGAAAGGTGGGGCGGTAAAAGGGGCGTGCCACACCATCGAAGGGAAAAAACAGGCAGGAAAACGCCTGTGGATTGCAGAGGGCTATGCAACCGCGCTCACCGTGCATCACCTGACCGGTGAAACCGTCATGGTGGCGCTGTCGTCCGTGAACCTCCTTTCTCTGGCGAGCCTTGTCCGTCAGAAATACCCGGCCTGTCAGATTGTCCTCGCCGCCGACCGTGACCTGAGCGGCGATGGTCAGAGTAAAGCCGCTGCGGCCGCAGACGCCTGTGAGGGCGTTGTCGCCCTGCCGCCGGTGTTCGGTGACTGGAATGATGCGTTTATTCAGCACGGCGAAGAGGCAACGCGGAAAGCGATTTATGACGCCATCCGGCCACCGGCGCAAAGCCCGTTTGATACCATGAGCGAGGCGGAATTTACGGCCATGAGCGCCAGCGACAAGGCCTTGCGGGTGCATGAGCATTACGGAGAAGCGCTGGCGGTGGATGCGAACGGCCAGCTCCTGTCCCGCTATGAAAACGGCATCTGGAAAAATATTCCTGCCGCCACTTTTTCACGGAATGTGGCAGATTTATTCCAGCGCTTACGCGCCCCGTTCTCATCCGGGAAAATTGCCTCGGTGGTGGAGACCCTGAAGCTGATTATTCCGCAGCAGGAGGCACCGGCACGCCGTCTGATTGGTTTTCGCAACGGGGTACTCGATACCCAGAGCGGCCTGTACAGCCCACACAGCAAATCGCACTGGCTGCGCACGCTGTGCGACGTGGATTTTACTCCGCCGGTCGAGGGGGAAACGCTGGAGACTCACGCGCCGAACTTCTGGCGCTGGCTCGACCGGGCGGCCGGTAAAAATCCACAAAAGCGCGACGTGATACTGGCTGCGCTTTTTATGGTGCTGGCGAACCGCTACGACTGGCAGCTCTTTCTCGAAGTCACCGGTCCCGGCGGGAGCGGCAAAAGTATTCTGGCCGAAATCGCGACCCTGCTCGCCGGGGAGGATAACGCCACGTCGGCCGACATCGACACGCTGGAAGATCCGCGCAAGCGTGCCTCCCTGATTGGCTTCTCGCTGATCCGTCTGCCAGACCAGGAAAAATGGAGCGGTGACGGCGCAGGACTCAAGGCCATCACCGGCGGTGATGCGGTCTCGGTTGACCCGAAATACCAGAACCCGTATTCAACGCATATTCCGGCGGTCATTCTGGCCGTGAACAACAACCCGATGCGCTTCACCGACCGCAGCGGAGGCGTCTCCCGTCGACGGGTGATTATTCATTTCCCGGAGCAGATTGCCCCGGAAGAACGCGACCCGCAGCTCAGGGATAAAATTGCGCGCGAGCTGGCCGTCATCGTGCGCCAGCTTATGCAGAAATTCAGCGACCCGATGACCGCCCGTGCACTGCTCCAGTCGCAGCAGAACTCCGACGAGGCGCTCAGTATCAAGCGCGATGCTGACCCGACGTTTGATTTTTGCGGTTATCTGGAAATGCTGCCGCAGACCAGCGGGATGTTTATGGGTAATGCCAGCATCTTCCCGCGTAATTACCGTAAATATCTTTATCACGCGTATCTGGCCTATATGGAGGCTAACGGGTACAGGAACGTGCTCAGCCTGAAAATGTTCGGGCTGGGGTTGCCCATGATGCTGAAAGAGTACGGCCTGAATTATGAGAAGCGGCACACGAAGCAGGGGATACAGACTAACCTTTCACTGAAAGAGGAAAGCTACGGCGACTGGCTGCCGAAATGCGACGAACCCGCAGCGACTTAACCTAACTCAGACCGGCTATAGCCGGTCTGTTACTTTAACTACCAACATAACGATTTGCGAGATGTGTATAATGGTCGAATATTTCATCTGTTTTTCGAGAGGTAGGAAATGGATTATTTTCAGACTAGTGGGTTATTAATAAATATATTAACTATGTTAGTTGCCGTTGGCTCATCATGTATTAGTTATCTTGTTTACAAAGAGAGCACCTACCCAGACGTCATTGTTTACCTTGAACAAAACAATGAAGTCAAAACTGTTTTAAATATTGTAATTAAGAATATAGGTAAAAGTGCTGCAAAAGATGTAACCTTCAGTTTTAATGAAAATACCTTTAAGAATTCACTGCCTAATGTTGAGTATAGTGCGTTAACGAAAGGTGCATTGGTTTCAGGCATACCATTCCTTGCACCTGGTTCATGCAGGATATTGAGGCTTGGGAATTTCGCTGATTCGAAGAAGATTTTAGGTGACCACAAAATTAGAGTAACTACAACTTTCCGTAAAGCTAATAGCAAGAACCCTTTCGCAAAAAATATTACTAATGAAAGTTATATTGAATTGTTATCGTTGGCTAGGGTGGATGCCTCAGATAACAGTAATGAGAAAAAGATTGCTGAAAATCTAGCCAGAATTGAGAAAGCTTTGCTTAATATCAAAACACAACACTAATTCGTCTGCGCCAGGATAGTCTTTCTTACCTGCAATTTATATTTTCTGCCATGAGGGGTGAACAATCTACTGTTCACCCTTCAACGTATGTTCACCCTTTATCACTATGAAATTATTGATAAAAAACAAGAGGTGAACAGTGTGAACAGTCAAACCCCAAAAAAACTTTTTATCCCCCCGCTCATCGCCTGACCGCGCGCATCCAGAACGAGCAAAAATCACAATGGTGAAGAGTCGACTGTTCACTCTTCACCAACTAATCACCATCTAACCATATGATATTAAACGATAAATAATCGAGGTGAACAGTGTGAACAGTTAAGTGTAAAAAAACTTTTCTTACCCAGAATCAGGTCCAAAAAATGAACGCTATCGCTGATGTGTATAGGGATGTGTATAGTTTTATTTATCGAGTTTAAATTTTAACAATAAATCAGTAGGTTGAGTTGGTTTGTTGGTTCCTATTATCGCACCATTTCAAATTCTCACGCCATCTCTTTTCGGATTCGTTTGGTTGCAATCTGAAGTTCTATTTAAACGCCTAATCGCTTTGGTTTGTCTCCCCGCCTGGTTTGTTATCCGTTTTGTTGTGAACAGGTCGAGAATAACGGCAAGATATGCACAGTGTATTTAGCACAGACATACGTTACGTCGTACCGCAAAGTTATGGAGCAGGACCAGTTGACCGGATTCTGGTTTGAACTCTGCCGTGAGATGTGCATATCACCAACGTTAAGATGGTCGTCCGAAAATCACCTTATTTCATTTTGAACCGATTAAAGGGATATAAAATTTTATCTTTTTTTCACACAAATAAATAAAGGAAGAGGAACATCGCCAAAAACAAAGGTATTGAGATATCTTCGAACGGTAAGCCTGTTGTTTTCCAGATCAAACATATCGAAAAGCAGCCCAGAGGCCTCTGTCTCGGTCATGCTGTCCCCGGGGTGAGCTGTTGTCTTCATATCACTCAGGTAAAAATCGCTTTTGTTTCTGCTCAGGACCGTGAATGTTATATCCCGATTAACGAGATGCGTATTGATGGGGGAAGGCTGTCTTGCTGATACCGAAGTACCAAAGATACTGATAATACTTTCAGTACCCGGTCGTATCACCACACTGATGGTTCCATTAAAGAGATACTCTTGATCGCCCGGTGAATTCATTTGTAAGGTTCCAGAGCAGTTAACATTGCCACTTTTAGTCATGTTACTGATAGTGACAAGGATGCCTGAGAAAAACACAAATAAAGTAATTGTTAATAATTTATATTTTTTATTCATGGCTATATACGCTCTTACAACTGGATAACTTTTTCTTGTTGCCAGCCTGATAACTGCATCTGCTGATGAATAAACGTCCTGCTTCATCAAAAATCAGGCTGTCTTCCTGCTGAGAGATATAAAAGCTTCCTGGGAGGCAAGGTATTGATTCTCTGGCTATCTTTTCAGTTAAGGTGAGTCTCACGGGGAGCAGTTCATGCGCACTTCTGAAAAACATATATACAGGGCAGCTGTCAATCGTACCGACCTGGTATACCCTGGATACTTTCATCTCATTAGTTTTAAGCTGAATATGATAACAAATAAGTAAGAACATGATTAATGACAATGCATTAAGGCCATGAAACCATACTAATCTTTTACTGTTTTTTGTAATGGAAGTCGTACTGTCCTCTTCAGTGCCTGTATCTGTATTAGTCTCTGTAAGAGACATCCCCTGTTCGACCGTGTCAGGTAGAAAATCATCACTGAATAAACGGGTATCCGGAAGCAACAGGTCTTGTTTTTCTGCTCCGGGTTCGATCATTTTCACTTCTACATCTTTGTTCATCACAAAACCGGTACGTGGAATAGTGATGATGATATCGGCTGTTTCACCAAGTAACTGAAAATTTTTTCTAATCAACGATACATATTGTGTAAGTGTATTGTTGGACGCTTTATAACCGTACTCATCCCATACGCAATTGAGAATTTCTTCACGGGTTAAAGTTGACCCCTGATATCTGATAAATAACGACAGCAACCTTGAGGCCGTTGCTGGAAGAAGGATCGAGTCATAACTCTTACAGTTAGTTAAAGAACACTGAGCGTCATCATAAACAATATTCTCATTGAAAATATAGAGCATAACCCGTCCTTATCCTTCAGGTCTTACCTGCGGCACTTTTACCTGTATGAAATAGTGAAACTGATTTTGGCGCTGAGTTTAGCATATTAAACATATCTGTCACGCGAATATGATAGTGTTTTGTTATTTACAATAAATATCATATCAAAATATAGAATTCTCCTTCCGACATGAATGTTTTATATACATTCTGATGGTTTTTAAAACTCTCTCAATGATGAGCCTTATTTCTATATAAAAGAATAAAAAAATTAATAATGCATATATACTCAGATGAATTGTCTGATATTTATATATTTTGCAATATATTATATAAAAAATTAGAAGTCAGAGTTATGATTGTTTCATTGCAGACGGACACGCTGAAGCAAACGAAAGTAAGGATAAACACTGCGATACTGATAAAAGAAGGGTATGAAACATGCTGATAATGAATGATACACTTGAAAAGAAATGTTCTTACAATTGTGAAATGGATGTTACGCCTTTCCTTCAGCCTGTTATTAATACTTATGATAACTGTATCGTGGGAGCAGAAATCCTCTGTAGAGTAAAAACAAAAAAAGGATACATACTTAATCAGCTGCATATCGAAGAACTTGAGGTGCCTGAGCGTGCAGATTTTTATGCAAGAGAGCTTTTACTGAAAACGGCAGAACTGTTAAGGAAAAATGACGGCGCAGGCGAAATCCCATCGGGCTTTGTTTTTTCTCTGAATATCACCTGTGGTCAGATAAGCTCTCAAACTATCAGGAATGCGGTAGTGAGGTTTAAGAGTTATTTCAAAACAGATGTGGTGATCCTGCTTGAGATAGTGGAAAGAAATATTACTGATGCGACCAGTGATATTCTGAATGCAATCGCATTCTATAATTCTATCGGAGTGAAGTTCGCTATTGATGATGCTGGGATAAACACTGCTGCAATGAAATTTTTTGGCGTAAGTAATGTTTCAATTCTAAAACTGGATCGCTCGGTTACGCAGATAAAAGAGAACTTTGAACTAATTTACCGGAAGTTAATTGATGGCATCGTAAAAGTATCCTCTCTGTGCGGGGTGCATATTGTTGCGGAAGGGGTGGAAAATCAACATCAGAAAGAGGCTCTGGGAAACGCTGGAATCATACATATGCAAGGGTATTTTTTTTCACGACCTTTATCCGTAGCTGCTTTTTGTGATTTTATGAAACACTACCGCTGACAGGACGGATACCATGACAGTAAAAAAAACAGTTTTTCTCATATCCGATGATTATTTTTACCTTAATGGACTGGAGTTTTTATTAAAGAATGAAAATAATCTAAATGTTTTTTGTCATTATGTAGATCAAAACCAGCAGGAATGTTTTTCTGATGGTATTCCTTTTGAAAACTATAATGAAAAAAGCATCATTATACTGGCAGTGGATGACTTGAACCGCATCAGGAATTTCGCTGCGCGTTTTAGAACTAATATTGTCTTTTCTCTGAGAACCCTCGGCAAAAGAGAAATGGCGCTTTGTTATAAAGGTTTTCTGGTAATTAACAGATGCCTTTCATCATGGCGGATGTTAGATGTAATTAAGAAGTACGGGAGGGTAAGTTTTATGCCTGGCATATCTCTTACTCAAAAAGAGGAACAAGTGATTTTTAATTATTTTAACTTAACGGGTGCCCAGTTTAGTTCCTTTAAGTATAAAATTGGGGTTAAGAAAATTAGTCATTATAAACGTTCTGCTTATCAGAAAATGTTGGTTAATGGTGATGGGGAAGCTCATTTTGTAGTGAAAGCATTAAGTGAAATTAGAACAGGGATGCTATAACCGCTGTCCCATGGTTTACCTCTGTTTGTTTATTGCCAAAATTCATTTGTTTGAACAGATGAAGTGCTTAATACTGAAAATTAATAACTCAACGCTTTATGTTTTTTTGTAGTGCCTGGTGATTTTCACCATTCTAAGTAAGGGGTTTGATAAGGATGTTTCCACATCTCCTTATTACAACTCTATTGTGTATAAATATGTTCAAAGGAAATAAACATGAAAAATAGTGCTATTGCGTTAACGCTGTTTGCTGTTCTGGGTGCAACTGTAAGTTCTGCGAATGCTGCATCTACAGGAACCATTACTTTTAATGGTGAACTGACTGCCACTACCTGTGATGCCGTTGTTGATAATCAGGCTGCGGATGCAACGGTTGTTCTGCCAACGGTCGGTATCAACCAGCTGGTAAATCCGGGTGAGACTGCGGGGCGTACGGGCTTCAATATCGCTCTGACTAATTGCCAGGGTACTCTTCAAAGCGCCTCCGCGTTCTTTGAGGCAGGTCCGACAGTGGATTTAGCCAGCGGACATCTAAAGAACAGCGGAACGGCAACGAATGTCAGCCTGCAGCTGCGTGACGAATCCTCTGCGACTGGAGATGTCATTGTGGCGGGTAACGGAAATCAGGCTGCCAACACAACCTATCAGAATGTTTCCTCTGGAAGTGCAAACCTGCCTTATTCGGTTGAGTATTTTGCTGATGCTGCAACCACAGCCGGGACAGTTATCAGCCAGGTGGTTTACTCCATTCAGTATATGTAATTCAACGTACTTCATTAATCAGGGGGGCTTCCGCCCCCTTTCAAAGAGAGTGGAATTATGCCTGTGCAGCGGAAGCATAACTTTATTTTTATTCAGACACTGATATTACTGTTCATGCTTTTTCTGGTGCTGCTTAGCAACCCCGTGAAAGCCAGTATTGTTATTACCGGTACCCGGGTGATTTACGCTCAGGGCGAGCGCTCTGTCAGTGTGAAACTTAATAATAATGGTAAATCCCCCGTACTTATCCAGAGCTGGATTGATGATGGTGTTATGAGCAAATCACCAGATACAAGCACGGCCCCCTTTATTGTGACGCCCCCGATAAACCGTGTTGATCCTGGCAAAGGTCAGACACTACAGATCAGTTTTACCGGAAAACCCCTGCCTTCAGATAAAGAGTCTGTATTCTGGCTTAACGTGCTTGAAGTGCCAGCACGTAACAGTGCAAAGAAAGATGATAATTTCTTACAAATCGCTTTTCGTACCCGAATAAAACTTTTTTATCGGCCGCAGGCGCTTCAGGGGAAATCTATTGAAGCTCCGGATAAACTCGAATGGAAAACCATAGGCGGGAAATTACAGGCCATCAATAAAACGCCTTGGAATGTATCTATTTCTGGCGTAAAAGCGAATGGAAAAAAAACCGAAGGGAAAATGATAGCACCTTTTGATGCTGAGTCGTTTCCGTTGCAGGTAAGGCATGGACAAACGATTCACTTTGACGCCGTCAATGATTATGGCGCAGTCACTGAGAAATCTGCTGCTGTTCAATAACGTCTGTTTGACAGGGAATATAACGTGAAAAACCATAAAAAATATTTCCGCAAGAGCTTTCTTGCAGCAGCTGTTGCGGGTTTTTGCAGTATATCGCATTCAACTGAAGCAATGGAACACACAGGAGCGCAGCCTGAGAATCCTCTGTCAGAAGTGATACCTGACCCCGGGACCGGGGACGTTGAATTTATCAGTGATGTACTGATGTTACAAAACAATCAACCCGTCGATATCAGCCGCTTTTCAAAGCGCAGTTTTCTTTTACCCGGGAAATATTATGCCTCCATTCGGGTAAATGGGAGTGAAGTAGGGAATGAAAATATCGAGATTAAAACCCGGGCGGATAACTCTGGTTATGTCTGTATAACGCCGGAATTACTGAAAGCGATCCCTCTGGCCTGGGAAAGAATCAATGAGACCGACACAGTGCGGCTGCCAAATTCTGATGGCTGCACCGAGATCTTATCTGGCATCCCGAATGCCAGGGTCGAATTCGATGCGGGAGAGCAGGTACTGGATATTACGTTGCCGCAAAAATATGTCCATCGCTCTGCGCGTGGTTTCGTAAACCCGGAACTCTGGGATAGCGGTATACCAGCAGCATTTATCAGCTATGGCCTCAACGCCTGGACAAGTCAGTCCAGTCATTACGATTATAAATCGTTGTTTGCCTCGTTAAATACCGGATTCAATCTTGGTGCATGGTATTTCCGTCATAATGGCTCTTATTCCTGGTCAGATGACGGGAAAAAGGATTATCAGTCTCTGAACACGTATGCGCAGCGGGATATTCCGTTCATTAAAGGCCGCTTACTTGTCGGCCAGTCTAATACTACAGGCAGGGTTTTTGACTCACTGCCCTTTTCCGGTATGCAAATTGCCAGTGATGAGCGCATGTATCCGGCTTCGCTGCGGGGTTATGCGCCTGAAATCAGGGGGATGGCAAGAACGAATGCGAAAGTCACTGTACGCCAGAACAACGCCATTATTTACGAAACTACCGTATCCCCGGGTGAATTCGTCATTAACGATCTTTATCCGACGGGATTTGGTGGCGACCTGACAGTGACCGTCCGGGAGGCAGATGGCAATGAAAACTTTTTTCTGGTCCCATATACCGCGATGCCCCAGCTAATTAGACCGGGGTCGTACCGCTATTCTATTACGGCGGGTAAATTACGCCAGCTCAATCTTAGAGATAAACCAGAGTTTTATGAGGCAACCTGGCAGCACGGACTGTCAAATTACCTGACGGGCTATACTGGCTGGCAACAAAGCGATGGCTATTATGCCGCTCAGGCTGGTATGGCATTAGGAACCCAGGCCGGGGCGATTTCTCTGGATATCACCCAGTCGCATGCCTCTTTTGCGGGCAACCCGAATGGTCAGGAATATAGCCATAAAACGTCATCAGGACAGAGCTACAGACTCAGCTATTCAAAATTCATCCCCCGGACGGGCACCAATCTGACGCTGGCAACCTATCGTTTTTCAACGCAGGGCTATTACGATCTGGCAACAGCCATGATGACAAAAGATATGCTGGCGCGTGGTTACGATGAACAGCGTCTGAAACGTTCTAAAAGCCGCTATACCCTGACTGCCAGCCAGTCTCTTCCCGAAGGTCTGGGACAGTTCTACGCAAGTGCTTCATTGCAGAATTACTGGAACAGTGAGGATACCGATAAACAGTTCCAGGTAGGTTACAGTAATAGCTGGAACTCAGTCACTTACGGACTGAATGTCAACCGAACATATACCTGGTACGGCAAAAGCGATACCAGCTGGCTTCTGTCCCTCAGCTTCCCTCTGGGGACTGCCGGAGACACTCACGTTCCATCCGCGCGTCTGGAAACAGGGCGCAACAATGATGGTTCATGGTCAAAAGCGGCCTCCCTGTCCGGAACGGCCGGCAAAGACAACCAGTACAGCTATGGGTTAACGGCGCGTAATACCAGCGGCGCAACCGGCAGCAGCCTGTATGTTAACGGGCAGTGGCGGACACCTTATACGTACCTTAATGCCAGCAGCAGCGTTGGTAATCATAACCAGAGCCAGTCATTTGGTGCGAATGGGTCAGTGATCCTGCATTCCGGTGGTGCAACGCTCAGCCTTTACACCTCAGATACCTGGGCGTTGATTGAAGCCAGAGGTGCCGAAGGCGCCCGGGTTTCCTCTTACCCTGGTATCAGTATTGATAATGCCGGGTATGCAGCAGTGCCTTATCTGAATGCGTATGAACTGAATGAAGTGGCTATCGATCCAAAGGGTGCGACGAACGATGTCGGTTTTGATAGCACATCACGTAAGGTGGCCCCCTACGCCGGTGCCATTGTAAAGGTTAAATATAATACGCAGACAGGTGTCCCTGTACTGATTTCTGCCCGATGGAAAGGAGAAACAGTCCCCTTTGGCGCTGATCTCAGTAATGAGAAGGGTAATTATATTGCGACCGTCGGCCAGGCCGGGCAGATATTTGTTCGCCTTGAGCCAGGCACTCATATTCTCAAACTGAAGGCCGGTAATCAGGGTGAATGTAAAATGAAAGTCATCGTTTCCGAAGAAGATTCAGCAATTAATATGAAGAAAGAGGTCCTGGAATGTTACTGAATGCGGTAGGGTTTCTGTCACGCAGTAGCATGAGAATGTTACTCGCTATTTCATTGTTCATCATGATGCATTTCCCGTCTGTGGCCTTAGCTGCGCCTGTTTGTGACGACACGAATATTGGCCACAGGGAGATAGTATTACCTGGAGGTAGTATTTCACCCGGTGTTGACCATTCTTCGTTTGTCCCAGTATATACAGGTGGTTTCCTTTCGATTAATCTAGCTAACTATTATAATTGTCACGTAACTAGTGGAGACTCTTCAAGTTATGATATGTTTGTTTTTCTTGAACCATTAAATTCATATGGTAACTCTTACTCTTTTAATTCGGGGGCGATGAGGTATTACAGTGTCGTTGCGATGAATGCTCCGGCATTTGGGGTCGGATTATCTACTGCACTTGCTTCACCGCCAGGCATGGCGGTTAATACAGTAGATAAGGTATGGTTTGACTCAAGCTACCAAATACATGGCAGTTATAAAGGTGCATATATTATATCATTGGTTAACGGTTCCCTCTTACAGCCAGGAGTTTTATCGGGGAGTGACCTACCCACTTTTGGCATATACGGTATGATATTTAAGAGTGATGGTACCCCCTATGACGGAAAGAAAATAACGATGGGGTCTGTATCTTTTAGCGGCTCAGTGAATGTTATTCCGTTTACATGCCAGACACCTGATGTGGTCGTGCCGATGGGAAAATATAAAACGACAGATTTCACCGGTGTGGGAAGTACCAGTCAGTGGGTGGATTTCAATATTGAATTAGGTAACTGCCCGGGTAATTACCCAGGGTATTATACATATAAAAACCAAATGAGTGTATTAATTAATCCCGTTTATGGCAATCCGACCCCTGATTCATTCAGTCTCAAATCAGGTACTGGCAGCGCAACGGGGATAGATATGCAGGTCAGAAAGCAAAATGATAGCAGCATGATAACAATGGGAACAGGTTTTGACCCTCTGGGCCCCGTAACCGGGAATACGGGAGTGACGCAATTACGGATCCCTCTGCAGGCCAGATATATACAGTCAGGCGGGCAGGTGACTCCTGGTTTGGCGGAGTCAGCGCTAACGTTCACAATAAATTATTATTAGTATGATAAATAATAATTTTTCTCTCATCCATTGAAATTAAAGAGTCGATATGACCAGACAGGAATGGCTTTTACAACTCAGGCGGTGTACATCAAAAGATACGTTAGAAAAACTCATAGATAAAAACACCTATTCTCTTTCGAGTGATGAGCTGGAGACATTTAACTCTGCGGTCGATCATCGACTGGCCGAACTGACAATGGGGAAACTTTACGACAAGGTACCTCCGGAAGTGTGGAAATTTGTGAAATAAAATGCGGGCGTGGCAGGTAGCACAGCGCCTGCGTGACGTTAAGTTATGTCAAACCTGACGGCTGGAAGAGGAGTATCCTTCTCGTCGTCAGGTGGGCTGAATGCTCCATGCACGTTAAATTTTATGACGTTATTGGCCATCCGCAGATAATCACTAGAAAGGTAACAGGATGGCTGAGATGATCATATTTTTAGCAATTTTCATGTGTCTATCCCTGATCTCATCGACATTTCCGCGCTAACGTTTCACCAAATCGATTGCTGCTTAAAATTAATGAGATTCAGAAAGGTTTTGTGAAGCGTGTTTTTCTCAAAAAATGACATAAACGGATTAAGTGAGTTTTGTCCGTAGCTATTTAAAAAGAACTCACTTTTCTTTTTCATCAATCCAGGCAATCAGATCGGCGAGCCTCTTCTCAGAAAATACGGCTATACCATGTTTGGAGAGTAGCGATGCAGCGACACCCATTCCTGACTTACGCTGGCCGCTGAATGAACCGTCATAGATAAATTGACTACCGCATGTTGGGCTGTCGTCGGTTAATAGCGCCGCGGTACAATCTGACTCCTGAGCGGTACGAAGCGCTAATCTGGCGGCGAGCTGATATTGTTCAGTGACATCCTGCCCATTAATTTCAATTATTCTGACCTGCGCCAGCAATGTATCTTTAATTTCAGCAGAAATAATTTCAGCCGGAGGACGGGGCACTGATAAACCGGCGGCCAGTTCTGGACAGAAGATCACAAGGCGTCCTTCTTTCTGCCAGCGCTGCAACTGATCTGACATCTGTGCTTTCTCGCTTCCGTCATAACGTACTTTGAGTCCCGTCAGGCATGCACTTACCAGTATTTTATTGATCATCGTTATCTAATATGACGTAACCCGTATAGCTGTATGTTAACACATTACTTGTATATATCTGTCTCTTAGCGGGGGAATGCTGCGCTGTATCTTTAGACTGATTGAGAAAAAGCATGATCGTAAACGCCGAATGGCGGCATACCCCCAAGGCTATACCGCCAGCGCCATATTATCGCGCCATTAACGCAAACACCCCCCAGCCAAAGTACTCCCGCGAGTACGTCACATGACGTTCAGGCGCTGTCGTCAGCTCCGCCCGAACCTCCTGCGCGAAGTCATCTTCTGGGTTTTCCTCCAGCCAGCGACGCATGGTCATCCATTTTGCGGCTTCGTACCTGTCCCAGCCTTCCTGGTCTGCCAGCACCATTTCAACCAGGTCATAGCCCTGTTGATCGAAAGACGCAACCAGACCGGGCAGAGTGAGAAAGTCTGCAATCGACGAGACGCCGCACGCCTGGGCTGTCTCCTCCGTCGCGGGTACCTGACGCCAGTACGGTTCGCCAATGAGCATTATTCCCCCGGGCTTGAGGCTTTTTGCCAGCAGATCCATCGTCCCGGCTACGCCACCCGCAATCCAGGTTGCGCCAACGCAGGCCGCCACGTCACATTTTTCATTCGCGACATAGCCAGCCGCGTCGTTATGAATGAAATGGACGCGTTCGCTGACGCCGAGTTCCTCTGCGCGCCGCGTGGCCTGCGCGGTGAAGAGCGGGCTCATGTCGATGCCGGTACCGGTGATACCGTAATCACGTGCCCAGGTGCAAAGCATCTCTCCCGAGCCGCTGCCAAGATCGAGAATGCCTGTGCCTCGCTTCATGCGTAACACGCGACCCAGCGTCGCGTACTTCTCTTGCGTAAAGGGGTTATGAATGCGGTGTTCGCTTTCGCTAACAGTAAAAATACGTGGGATATCCATCATCCTCTCCTTAACGGTTATCGGGCTGGGCGCGGACGTTATTCAGCCCGGTAGTGTTAATGCGGTAGGGCTGACCGTTAACGGATTTGATCAGCTTTTTGGTTTTGAGCTTTTTGAAAACGGCGAGCGTGCAGTCAGCCAGCAGTAGCCCTTCGCGGCTATAGCATTCAACGGCGGTGACGCGGCCGGAGGTATTGCGGACGTGCACAATACGGCCACCTTTGGCGAGAACGTGTAAGGTACGTTGTTCCTGACGGGATAAATTCATACTGGAAAACCTGTTTAATCATCATGTGCAAAACGTGCAAACACACAGCGGTGTCCGCATTCGATTTCGGCGCATTGATAATCAGTCCGGCCTGGAAAGGTCGGTAAGCTGATTATCGGATGATTACATTCTCCAGCATCAAAGCCTCGGGTTGAGTTGAAAGGTATTTACGGGGTGAATGATAACACCTGATTTTTATAAGTGAATACCCAGGGGTGAAAAACGTGATCACGGTTGGCATCGGGTTGAGGAGAGGGAATCATTCCAGGCCGCTCTTAATTTTGCTGTCGACCTGAGGCTGTGGTTTGCTGAAAAGATATCCCTGCACAAGCTCGCAACCCAGAGCCTGAAGCCGCTCAAGCTGCTCTTCGGTCTCAACGCCCTCGGCTATAACGCCCATATTAAGGCTCTTAGCCATACCGGTAATAAGCTTCACAATATTAAGCGCATCTTCTTGTGTAGATATCGGATTGACAAAAGATTTATCGATCTTGATTTTATCAAAATTCAGTTCGCTGAGTCTGGAGAGCGACGAATAACCCGTGCCAAAATCATCAATGGAAATTCTTACGCCCAGTGCGCGGAGTTTTTTCAGAATCGCAATGGGGTTATTTCTGTCACTAAAGAGGGATGACTCCGTGACCTCTAACTCAAGACGGTTAGCCGGGAGCCCGGTCTCAGCCAGAACGGTCTGCACCGTATTATTAAATGATTTGCTGCCTAATTGAACAGGCGAGACGTTTACGGAGATCCTGGCCGGAACAGCCCAGGAGACCGCTTCTCTGCAGGCCAGTTTAAGTACGGTTTTACCTATCTCGTTGATCATGCCTGTTTTTTCAGCGGCGAAAATAAAGCTATCCGGGGAAAGCATTCCCTTGACGGGGTGCATCCAGCGAATAAGCGCTTCATAGCCGTAAATTTCCTTGCTGACGGAATTCACAATAGGCTGGTAATAAACAATAAACTCATTGTTTTCTATCGCCCTTGCCATATCATTTTCAAGCGTTCTGCTCTCCTGCAACTTCTGAAGCATTCGCTGACGGAAAACTTTAATCTGCTGTGAGCCTGCCTTTTTGGCTTCATAGAGCGCCAGATCGGCGAACTTATAAAGATAATCAGCACGTCGTTCATTATCTGATAAAACAATACCCACGCAGGTGGCAATTTTTATGAGCTGGTTATTAATCGTATAGGGTTTACTGATATTCTCGCTGATCTCTCTAGCGCGCAAAACGGCTTCGCTTTCGTTTAACCCACTGGCTAAAAAAGCAAACTCGTCTCCGCCTAAACGGTAAAATCTGTCTGAAATATTGCTCATGGCGGTCAATCGCCTGGATACCTGACGTAACAGTAAATCGCCAGCATCATGACCATAGGTATCGTTGACCTCTTTGAATCGGTCTAAATCAAATAACATTACCGTAACGGGAACATGATTTTCTTCGGCCTCAAGATTGAGTTTGCTGAGCTCATCCCAGAAGTACAGACGGTTTTTCATGCCAGTGAGGGAATCATGGTAAACGTCATACTCTAGTTTTGAATTCTGAATCTGTAGGGTCTCCTTGGATAACTGGAGTTCTTCTGCAAGACTTTCAACCTGCCTGTGCGCTTTAAGGATGTTTTTATTTTGATAGATCGTTAAAAAACCCAGGATAATACTCAGAATGATCAGCAGTAAAGAGAGGGCTGAGTAAATATAATACAGGATCTGTATTTTATGGTTGCTACTGTTAATCGTGCTAATGTCTTTCGTTAACGCGCTTGATGAAAGCTGACTGAGTGGAGCATCCAGCAAATGCATGGTATGAAGGTATGTTTTTACATCCGAATGGCTCATTTTTTCGAGGTTAGCATCCAGATACGTAAGGATTTTATCAAGGCTTAACGCGAGGTCATGATGTGCCTGAACGTTTTTAATGTAATGTCCTAAATCCCCCTCCTTAAACAGATCATTCTGGCTTAGCATAATTTCCAGCCGCATCCGGACCTGGTCTATCGTAACGTCATCGGAATCGGTTGCGTACAGACCAAGCCATGATTCAAAGCGGTAATATTCGGATACCAGTTGGGCGACAGACCATGACTCCGTGTAATGAGTCAGTTTTTGGAGCTCCTGCTGTCGATCGTAAACAAGAAAAGCAATATATCCAGTCGTGATAAAAAGAGAAAAAATGATACCAACCAGTATCCTGTTCATTATGTTCTCCTGAACTGCTATTCAATCTTCATTTTGCTGACCTGCCATGCCGATCGCGAATAATATATCTGATTATTTAATTCAGGAAGACTGTCGTAGGGATATACAATGAATGCCGGCCCTTTATCTCGGATGCGCATATATTCACCATTAACCTTCAAAGCGAGTATGGCATTATATTTTTTAAAGTCGCTCAGCGGGATGGCTGTCGCGTAATCATTAAGCGCTATAACATTGACCACGTTACCCTTTGCGCCAATATAATCCATGAGTTTGCTCATTGGAACACCCTCAAACTTTGTGCGGCCATTATACCAGGGGGATGATGTCTGGAAGCTCACCATACCGAGTTTTTCAAGGCTGGCGATATCAAACACGGCTTTTCCACTTTCATTCGTGTTCTCGATATTACCGTAAATCGTTAAAATGGGTTTACCAGCAGGTTTTGGCAACTCACCAGCCAGGGTGACGCTTTGCACTAAAAAGCAGCACAGCATTAGGATTAATCGCATTTCAGCCTCCACGTTTTAACATAAGTATAAGAATTATAATTTAGTTATCCTACTAGTTTATATATTTTATCTTTCCCCACGTGTATCCATCATAATCAGGATGTAAAAACGCCGTCAGTCGGCAGCCACCCGAGCGATGCTTAACCTTCTTACCGCAGACGCATGACAAGGAACCGTCCATCATGAAAAAAGATAGCTATGCCTTTTTAATTCCACTCATCGTTGGCGGGTTAGCGTTGATATTTGGCTTTGTTGTCTGGTCAATCGAGATTTATCGCGTGACATTTCTTACGGCCCTGGGGGAACAGTATCTTGCGGCTGTCACATTGCTGCTGCCGCTGGTGGCGATAGTGATGTTCGCCGCGAAGAGGGCGTTTAAAGACAAAACCCTTGTTGACGTTGTCAAACTTTACCTCGGCCTCATCATCTTCAGCCTGCCGGTTGCCATTTTCGTCATCTTTACCGCGGCCTGGCTACTGAACGGAGAATACTCTGCCTGGAGCCAACCTTACCGGTATGAATCCGGCAGCAGAAATAGCTGTTCGGGGGCGGAAGTCTATGAGCCGGAACTCAAGAGAGAGATCCGCATCTGTTATCCTCAGGGATATTATTTAATCGATGGCACCCTGTACGTGGAAAAGCGGAGTAATTCGCTGGGTATGGTGGTGCTTTGGGCGATCGCGCGATCCTGAACCTCAGGCTCGAATAACCCCTTTAGCCCGCCTCCAGCATCCCAAAGCTGACAATCCGCGAGCGGCCCAGCTCTTTCGCCCGGTACAACGCGACGTCCGCCGCGCGCAGCAGATTATCGCTCTGGGCGTGCTGCGGATAGCTGGCGATCCCGATCGACACATCCACCGGGCCAATCTCCGAAAGCCCGTAGCGCAGCGAAAGCGCATGCACGCCGTTGTAGATCTCCGTTGCAGCGGCGTGCGCTGCTTCCTCATCTGCACCGGTAAGAAGCACCAAAAACTCTTCCCCCCCATAGCGGAAGGCCAGCCCGCTATCGTGTACCGCCCGTTGAATAATGGCTGCCACGCTTTTGATCACCAGATCGCCAGCCTCATGACCAAAGCGGTCATTAATGCTCTTGAAGTGATCGATATCGATCATCAGGCAGCTTACCGGCTTCTCGTTACGCACGGCCTGCTTCATTTGAGTACGTAACGTATCTTCCAGATGGTGGCGGTTACGCAGCCCCGTCAAGGGATCGAACAGGGCTTTTTCCAGCAGCGCATCGCGCAGCCGCTGGTTGGCCAGCGCCAGTCCCAGCGCCTCGGCCATCAGTTCCAGATAGGCGCGGGACGGCGCGGTTTCAGGCGTGATATCCTGGAATGAGAGCAATCCAATCGCCTCGCCCTGAGCAATCAGGGGAACGCACAGCGATTGCTGCGCCTGTGATTCGGGCAGATGATAACAGCCGATATCCGGCTCGCCGTTCACTGGCGGATGGCTTTGACCACGCCGGACGGCCCAGCATTCGTCAGGATGGAACGGCTTTTTATCCCCTTCTGGCGATAGCCATTCGGCCGTACAGCGCATCTGCCACGGCTCGCGTTCCAGAATATACAGGCGCCCTGAAACCCCCGGCGCAATATTGGGTGCAAACAGCTCCGCCACATTCATCACGTCGGCAAAGTTTTCACAGCCCTGCAACCGCTGGGTCATTCGCGCCAGCAGTTCGCGGATGGCCCAGTCAGCATCGCGCTCTTTTTCCAGCCGCTGCCTTGCCAGCCCGTTCTCACGGAAGATGCGGATGGCCTGCGCCATATCACCGATTTCATCAACCTGGGTAAAGTTCGGCGTTTCGACGGCGTAATCCTGCGATGCAAGACGATGAACTATGTCACTCAGACGCACCACCGGACGGAGTACGCGGCGCTTGAGGATGAAAACCATCACAAACAGGAAGAGCAGGGCGGTCAGGCCGACCATCACCTCAGAGGCCGTTCGAAGCGTTTTGGACGTTTTGGTTGCGGCCTGCACGTCGGCAATAATGCGCTTGTCCAGCAGCATGCGAAAGCGTTCGATAGTGTTGTGTGCCCGTTCGAGTTCCAGCTCATAGCTCTTACCAAACAGCAGCGAAACGGCCTGCTGTTCCTCGCCACGGGCGATACCGTCAATGGCTGCCTGCTGTTCATCCTGGAGATCGTCTACAATTTTCAGTCCGTCGTACAGCAGCGCCAGCTCTTCGCCCGATGCCCCCGTATTTTTGAGCTGTCGCAGCGTGTGTTCGATATTCTTCAGCTCGGCTTCTTTCGCCTGATATTTCTCAAGCACCTCGGGCTCTTTTTGGATGACGTAAAGCCGCGCCAGATCGGAGAGCATCCAGGTGTCTGTCTCGATCTCCTCCGTCAGCTGATCGAAGACCTGGCGTTGTTTAACGGCTTCACGTTCGATGTTATCGGCGTGGGAAGCCATCAGCATGACGATGCCGGAGGCAATGGTCAGGCACACCGTGACACCATAAGCCCAGTTCGTGATCGTGGCGATTCGCACCTGTTGGATCCTTCTACGACAAATGTGGAAGAGCGTTCATTTCAGATTATAGAAAACCTCTGATTTATCGCGAAAAAAAAGGCGGCACAGGGCCGCCTCACAGAACGCGTTTATTTATAGATCCGGAGAATTTCTCCCCTCTTCGATAAAGTCTGCGTCCAGCTCCTCGGCGTTGCCTGCGTGGTCGCGGCCGGAGAAGAGGTTCCAGCAGGCGATAAACAGAGCGGCAATCAGCGGCCCAATCACAAAGCCGTTGATGCCATACAGCTCCATACCGCCGAGCGTGGTAATCAGTATCAGGTAGTCCGGCATTTTGGTGTCTTTGCCCACCAGCAGCGGACGCAACAGGTTGTCCACCAGCCCGACGATAATGACGAAGAAGCCCACAATGAACAGACCCTGCCACAGCTGGTGAGTGGCAAACAGGAAGATGGCGGCGGGAACCCAGACGATGGCCGACCCAACGGCAGGCACCAGGGAGAGAAATGCCATCAGTGCGCCCCACAATACGCTGCCGTCAATACCGACAATAGCAAAGGCAATACCACCAAGCGTGCCCTGAACCACCGCCACGACCGCCGTGCCTTTTACCGTGGCGCGCGACACGCCGACAAACTTAGCGAACAGGTGCTGTTTGACGAAGTCAGACAGCGGCAGCGAGTCGAGGATCTGGCGCACCAGATACGGCCCGTCTTTCAGCAAGAAAAACAGCAGATACAGCATAATGCCAAAGCTGATGGCAAAGCCGAACGTCCCTTTCCCAATCAGGAACGCGCTGCCCGCCAGATACTGCCCGCCCTGTAACGCGACATCGGAGAGTTTTTTCTGGATCTGCGCGGCGTTGGTCAGGTTGTGATCCGCCAGGAAGCCGCTGGCCCAGTCCGGCAGGCGGTTGAAGATACCGGCGATCACTTCCGGGAACTGCGTGTTGTTCTGTTGCAGCCTGGTGTAAACCATGTTCAGTTCCACCGCGAGCGAGGAAAGGATCACCATCAACGGAATAAACACGATCAGGCAGATAATGCCGAGTGTGAGGAGTGAAGCCAGCCCGTTGCGATCGCCCAGCGCGGTACGCAGTTTGTTTTTCACCGGGTTGAAAATGATGGTCAGGATCGCGGCCCACAGAATCGCCGAGAAATAGGGAGACAGCACGTCAAAGAAGGCCCAGGTTACAAGGGCCAGGATGAGAATAAAGAAACCTTTGGTCAGTCCGTTAAATCGCATAATGAGTCCTGGTGAAGAAGAAACTGTGTCGACTATAGAACTGATTTAAGGATTTACCAATAATTGCGCTGAAGTCGCGCCGGGTGGCTTTTTGTTAACAATCGCGGTATAACACTCCTTCTTTGGATGTTTAGATGTCCATACGTTTAGAAGGTAACATGCAAACACAACAAGAAAACGGGCAACTTAAGCGCACCATGAAAACCCGCCACCTGATTATGCTCTCGCTGGGTGGCGTTATCGGCACAGGGTTATTCTTCAATACCGGATATATCATCTCGACAACCGGCGCGGCGGGCACGCTGCTGGCATATCTTATCGGTGCGCTGGTGGTCTGGCTGGTCATGCAATGTCTGGGCGAACTTTCCGTGGCGATGCCGGAAACCGGCGCGTTTCACGTCTATGCCGCCCGCTATCTCGGCCCGGCGACGGGGTATACCGTGGCGTGGCTCTACTGGCTTACGTGGACAGTGGCGCTGGGATCGAGCTTTACCGCGGCCGGGTTCTGCATGCAGTACTGGTTCCCACAGGTTCCCGTCTGGACGTGGTGCGTTGTCTTTTGCGCTGTGATTTTTGGTCTTAACGTGATTTCCACGCGCTTTTTCGCGGAAGGGGAATTCTGGTTCTCGCTGGTCAAGGTTATCACCATCGTCGCCTTTATTATTCTCGGCGGCGCGGCCATCTTTGGCTTTATCCCGATGGCGGACGGCTCTGCCGCGCCGGGACTAAGCAACATTACCGCCGAAGGCTGGTTCCCGCACGGTGGCCTGCCGATCCTGATGACCATGGTGGCGGTCAACTTTGCCTTCTCAGGAACGGAGCTTATCGGCATCGCGGCAGGGGAAACGGAAAACCCACACAAGGTTATTCCGGTTGCTATTCGCACCACCATCGCCCGGCTCATCATCTTCTTTATTGGCACCGTGTTTGTGCTGGCGGCGCTGATCCCCATGCAGCAGGCTGGCGTGGAGAAAAGTCCGTTTGTGCTGGTGTTTGAAAAGGTCGGCATTCCGTATGCGGCGGATATCTTTAACTTCGTGATCCTGACGGCGATCCTCTCGGCGGCGAACTCGGGCCTGTACGCCTCTGGCCGTATGCTGTGGTCTCTGTCTAACGAGAAAACGCTGCCGCGCTGCTTTGCCCGCGTCAACAAAAACGGTGTGCCGCTGACGGCGCTCTCCGTTTCCATGCTGGGTGGCGTGCTGGCGCTGTTCTCCAGCGTGGTCGCGCCGGATACGGTGTTTGTGGCCCTGTCAGCCATTTCCGGTTTTGCGGTGGTGGCGGTGTGGATCAGCATCTGCGCGTCACACTTCGTGTTTCGTCGCCGTCACGTGCAGTCCGGGCAGCCACTTTCGGCGTTGCAGTATCGCGCGCCATGGTATCCGCTGGTGCCCGTGCTTGGCTTTATCCTCTGTCTGGTGGCCTGCGTCGGCCTGTGGTTTGACCCCAGCCAGCGTATTGCCCTTTATTGCGGGCTTCCGTTTGTCGCCCTGTGTTATGGTGCGTACTACCTGACCCGAAACCTGACCACGCAGGAGCCTGAACATGTCGCAGAATAATCCGCTTACCGCCCTCCTTGAAAACCAGCCGTTTGTCGTGCTGGATGGGGCGATGGCAACGGAGCTGGAAGCGCGCGGTTGTAACCTTGCCGACAGTCTCTGGTCGGCCAAAGTGCTGATGGAAAATCCGGAGCTGATCCGCGACGTACACCTCGACTACTACCGCGCGGGTGCACAGGTGGCGATCACCGCCAGCTATCAGGCGACACCCGCAGGCTTTGCCGCTCGCGGGCTGGACGAGTCGCAATCCCGGACGCTGATCGGCAAAAGCGTAGAGCTGGCACGCAAAGCGCGCGAAGCGTACCTGGCAGAGAATGCGCAGGCGGGCACGCTGCTGGTGGCGGGATCTGTGGGCCCTTACGGCGCGTATCTGGCCGATGGTTCCGAGTATCGCGGCGATTATGTGCGTAGCGCTGAAGAATTTACCGCCTTCCACAGCCCGCGTGTAGAGGCGCTGTTGGATGCGGGCGCGGACCTCCTGGCCTGTGAAACGCTGCCTTCGTTCACTGAGATTAAGGCGCTGGCGGCGTTGCTGACGGCATATCCGCGCGCCCGGGCATGGTTCTCATTTACCCTGCGTGACAGTGAGCACCTGAGCGACGGAACGCCGCTGCGGGATGTTGTTTCTGCGCTGGAAAGCTACCCGCAGGTTGTCGCGCTGGGGATTAACTGTATCGCGCTGGAAAACACCACGGCGGCGCTGACGCATCTGCACAGCCTGACGTCGCTGCCCCTGGTGGTCTATCCGAACTCCGGCGAGCATTACGATGCGGTGAGTAAAACCTGGCATCACCACGGTGAAACGTGCGTGACGCTGGCGGGGTATTTACCGCAGTGGCTGGAAGCAGGCGCGAAGCTGATTGGCGGCTGCTGTCGGACCACGCCGCAGGATATTGCTGCGCTGACGGTTCAGCGCTGAGGCCTTTGCCGGGCGGCGGTTGCGCCTTACCCGGCCTACAAATTGCACGAACCGTAGGCCGGGTAAGCGCAGCGCCACCCTGCGAAACAACCGCACAAAATTCACTATCCTTTCCCGCTTTTTTTCTAAAAACGAATCGTCATTAGCGATTCTTTTTTATTCCTTTATCAAAAATCCCACGCCGGAAATACTGCCCTTATAACAACAAGGGGAGCAGACGGTATGGCAATTTCATCGCGAATCACGTTACTTGGTGCACTGGCGCTGTGGGCATTTCAGGCGCAGGCGGTGGACGTCACCGTCGCGTATCAGACTTCCGCGGAACCGGCGAAAGTCGCGCAGGCGGATAACACCTTCGCCAAAGCGAGCGGGGCGAACGTCGACTGGCGCAAGTTCGACAGCGGCGCGGCAATTGTGCGGGCGTTAGCCTCGGGCGACGTGCAGATTGGCAACCTGGGTTCCAGCCCGCTGGCCGTTGCCGCCAGCCAGCAGGTGCCGATTGAAGTCTTCCTGCTGGCATCGCAGCTCGGAAATTCCGAAGCGCTGGTGGTGAAGAAAAGCATCACGAAACCCGAAGATTTGATTGGCAAACGCATCGCGGTGCCGTTTATCTCCACCACGCATTACAGCCTGCTGGCAGCGCTGAAACACTGGGGCATTAAGCCGGGCCAGGTGCAGATCATCAACCTGCAACCTCCAGCGATTATTGCCGCCTGGCAGCGTGGCGACATTGACGGAGCATACGTCTGGGCGCCCGCCGTCAACGAGCTGGAAAAAGACGGCACCGTGCTGACCGACTCCGAAAAAGTGGGGCAATGGGGGGCGCCAACACTTGATGTCTGGGTCGTTCGTAAGGACTTTGCCGAAAAACACCCTGAAGTGGTGAAAGCCTTCGCCAAAAGCGCCATCGACGCCCAGCAGCCTTACATCAGCAACCCGGATGAATGGCTGAAACAGCCCGCCAACCTGGAGAAGCTCTCACGTCTGAGCGGTGTGCCGGAAGCTGACGTGCCGGGGCTGGTGAAAGGCAACACCTATCTGACACCTGCGCAGCAGGTCCAGCAGCTGAACGGGCCGGTGAGCAAAGCGATTGTCGACACTGCGACGTTCCTGAAAGAGCAGGGCAAAGTGCCTGCGGTGGCAGCGGATTACAGCCGGTTCGTGACCGACCGCTTTGTGAAATAAGGGGGCTGCGATGCTGAACATTACAAACCTGTCTGCCGATTACGGCGGCAAACCCGCCCTGAAAGAGATCAACCTGACGCTGGACAGCGGTGAACTGCTGGTCGTACTGGGGCCGTCCGGCTGCGGGAAAACGACGCTGCTGAACCTGATCGCCGGGTTTGTACCGTATCAGCACGGCACGATCCAACTCGAAGGAAAACGGGTAACGGGGCCGGGCGCAGAGCGCGGCGTGGTCTTCCAGAACGAAGGGCTACTTCCGTGGCGAAACGTGCAGGAAAACGTTGCGTTTGGTCTGCAACTGGCCGGCGTAGCGCGTGAACAGCGTCTGAATACGGCGCGCGACATGTTGAAAAAGGTCGGGCTGGAGGGGGCTGAAAAACGCTTTATCTGGCAGCTTTCAGGCGGGCAGCGTCAGCGCGTCGGGATTGCCCGTGCGCTGGCGGCTAACCCTCAGCTGCTGTTGCTGGACGAACCTTTCGGGGCGCTGGATGCCTTTACCCGTGAGCAGATGCAAACCCTGCTGCTGCGCCTGTGGCACGAAACCGGCAAGCAGGTGCTGTTAATCACCCACGATATCGAAGAGGCCGTGTTTATGGCGACGGAGCTGGTGCTGCTCTCACCGGGACCGGGACGCGTGCTGGAGCGTCTGCCGCTTGAGTTTGCCCGGCGCTATGTGGCGGGAGAGCCAGTACGCAGCATCAAATCAGACCCGCTATTTATCGAAAAACGGGAATACATCCTGAGCCGTGTGTTTGAACAGCGGGAGGCGTTCTCATGAGCATTGTCTTCAGTGAAAAAACGCGGCGGACGCGCCGTGCCTTACGCTGGCCGTTCTCTCGCCAGCTCACCTTAAGCGTCAGCACGCTGGTGGTGTTGCTGGCGGTATGGTGGGCGGTTGCCGCGCAGCAGTGGATCAGCCCGCTGTTTCTGCCCCCGCCAGGCCAGGTTCTGGAAAAACTGATCGCCATCGCCGGACCGCAGGGCTTTATGGATGCCACCCTCTGGCAGCATTTAGGCGCCAGTCTGACGCGTATTCTGGTGGCGCTGCTGGCGGCGGTCATTATTGGCGTTCCGGTGGGGATTGCGATGGGACTGAGCCCGACGGTGCGCGGCATTCTCGACCCGCTGATAGAGCTTTACCGTCCCGTACCGCCGCTGGCTTATCTGCCCCTGATGGTGATCTGGTTTGGCATCGGCGAGACGTCAAAGATCTTACTGATATATCTGGCTATTTTTGCGCCGGTAGCAATGTCGGCCCTGGCTGGCGTAAAGAGTGCGCAGCAGGTACGCATACGTGCGGCGCAGTCGCTCGGCGCCAGCCGCGCGCAGGTACTGCTGTTCGTCATTTTACCAGGTGCGCTGCCGGAGATATTGACCGGGTTGCGCATCGGCCTTGGGGTGGGCTGGTCAACGCTGGTGGCGGCAGAGCTGATTGCCGCCACGCGCGGCCTTGGGTTTATGGTGCAGTCGGCGGGAGAGTTCCTGGCGACTGACGTGGTACTGGCAGGGATCGCGGTCATCGCCGCGATCGCCTTTGGATTAGAACTGGGACTGCGCACGCTACAGCGTCGCCTGACGCCCTGGCATGGAGAAATACAATGAGTGAACGTCTGACGATTGTCCCGCTGGGGCCGTACATTGGCGCGCAGGTGTCGGGCCTGGACGTAACCCGTCCGCTGAGCGATAACCAGTTTGAGCAGCTGTACCACGCGGTGCTGCGCCATCAGGTGGTGTTCCTGCGCGATCAGGCCATCACCCCGCAACAGCAGCGCGCGCTGGCCCTGCGTTTTGGCGACCTGCATATCCACCCGGTCTACCCGCATGCGGAAGGGGTGGAGGAAATTATCGTGCTGGACACTCATAACGATAACCCGCCCGATAATGACAACTGGCATACGGATGTTACCTTTATCGACACACCGCCAGCCGGGGCGATTCTGGCAGCAAAACTACTGCCAGAGACCGGCGGCGATACGCTGTGGGCGAGCGGCATTGCGGCGTTTGAGGCGCTCTCCGCGCCGTTCCAGACCTTGCTAAGTGGCCTGCGGGCGGAGCATGATTTTAAAAAATCGTTCCAGGAGTATAAGTACCGTAAAACGGAAGAGGAGCACCAGCGCTGGCTGGATGCGGTCGCAAAACATCCGCCGCTGTTGCACCCGGTGGTGCGTACCCATCCGGTGACCGGCAAGCAGGCGCTGTTTGTGAACGAAGGGTTTACCTCGCGCATTGTGGACGTAACGGAAAAAGAGAGCGAGGCGTTGCTCAGTTTCCTGTTTGCGCATATCACGAAGCCGGAGTTTCAGGTGCGCTGGCGCTGGCAGGAGAACGATCTGGCGATCTGGGATAACCGCGTCACGCAGCATTACGCCAATGCGGATTACCTGCCGCAGCGAAGGATTATGCAGCGGGCGACGATTTTGGGGGATAAGCCGTTCTACCGTGCGGTTTGAGCCCCTCACCCTAACCCTCTCCCCAAAGGGGCGAGGGGACTGACCGGTGCGGTTTTCACCCTCTCCCTTTTAGGGAGAGGGCAGGGGTGAGGGTATTAAGTGCGCCTCTATATACCGCTGATAGCGGTTCGCCTTCAGATAACACAGATCCACCAGCACCAGCCCGTCGATACAGTTATTGAACGCCGGATCGCTGCCGAAATCGATAAACTGCACGCCGCCTGGCTCGCATAGCTCGGAATATTGTTTATAAAGCGGCGGAATACCGCAGCCCAGATTGCCGAGCAGGGATTTGAGCTTTGTCAGGTCATCCACGTAATCCACCCCGCTAAATTGCGCCAGCACGTCCGGGAGTGACGCCGGGTAGGGTTGACGCGAGGCGGCTAACGGGTGGCTGGCCGGAAACCAGAGACGATAAAACGCGACCAGCAGATCCCGGGCGGCAGGCGGTAAGCCGCCGGAGATGGACACCGGACCAAACAGGTAACGGTAATGTGGATAGCGCGCCAGATAGGCGCCAATGCCTGACCACAGGTAGTCCAGACCGCGACGTCCCCAGTAGCGCGGCTGTATAAAGCTGCGCCCCAGCTCAATGCCGTGCTCCAGTATGTCCTGCATTTTTTCGTCGTAGTGGAACAGGCTGTAACTGTACAATCCCTCGACGCCGCACTTTTCCACCTGCATGGCCGTTGGCATAAAGCGGTACGCGCCGACAATCTCGAGGTCATCATCATCCCACAGAATAAGGTGCAGATAGTCATCATCGTAGCTGTCGGTATCCCGGCGCTTTCCGCTGCCTTCCTCCACGGCGCGAAAGGCAATCTCGCGCAGTCGCCCCAGCTCGCGCAGCAGAGGCGCCTCTTCCTGCCCGTTGCGCTGCCACAAATAGATGGTTTTACCATCGCTGGTTTTGCCCAGACATTCGGCCTGCGCCAGCTCCCGCTTCAGCGTGGCCCTGTCTTCCGGGCGGGCAATGGCGCACTGGGTTTTAAAGACGCCAGGCAATCCCTTGCCAAGTCGTATCACGTGCTGACGGCACTGCTCGGCCATCTCACGCGATGAAAGGGTAGAGCTAAACCGATCATTCCAGGCAATCTGCTGGCCAATTTTGATCGGCAGCTGGCTGTGACGGCGGCGAAACATCTGTTGCATCAGCAGCAGCAGGGATACCGTCGGCGATACCAGGGTGCTGGCATAAAACAGCAGGCTGTTGTGGGCCTGAATATGTACCGGTAGCAGCGGTACCCGTAGTTTGCTGGCCAGCTTGATAAAGCCCGGATGCCACTTTTTATCGCGGATGCCTTTACGCGTTGGGCGGGAGACTTCGCCCGCCGGGAAGAAGATCAGCACGCCGGCGTTTTGCAGGTGCTGCTCCATCTTCACCAGAGATGCTTTTGCGGTTCTGCCGCCCATATTGTCCACGGGGATAAACAACGAGCTGAGGGGCTCAAGGTGAGACAGCATCCGGTTGGTGACAACCTTGACGTCCCGGCGCACGCGCGAAACGGCATACAGTAGCGCCAGCCCATCCAGGGTGCCCGTCGGGTGGTTCGCTATCACAATGAGTGGGCCGTGTTCGGGGATTTGTTCGAGGTCTCGGGCGGAAATGGTGCAGAGAATATCAAGGTGTTCCAGAACCTGCTCTACCATATCCAGCCCTTTCAGGTGGCGGTGGCTGGCGGCAAACTGCTGAAATTCGTCTTCGTGGAGCAGTCTTTTTAACAGACTTTTTTGCCAGGGTGCGGGCCTCGCCTGAGGCCAAAGGTCATCAAGAACGCTGTCGAGACTAAACATTGATCACTCCTCCTGCCGTCTTGCCCAGACAGTAGAAGGAGGAGATGTCGGTTGTATTGCAGTTTAGTGAAGATTCGCGCAGAGAGTAGGCCGGGTATGGCGAAGCCACCCGGCGCTAAAGCGGATTAACGCAGAATTTTCTTCTCAGCCAGATCCAACGCGAAGTAGCTGAAGATTAGATCCGCGCCCGCGCGTTTGATCGCCCCCAGGCTTTCGAGGATCACTTTCTCTTCGTCGATGGCACCCGCCTGCGCGGCGAATTTGATCATCGCGTACTCGCCGCTCACCTGGTATGCGCCCAGCGGCAGTTCGGTGCGTTCGCGAATGTCGCGCAGGATATCCAGATACGCGCCGGCCGGTTTCACCATCAGACAGTCTGCGCCCTGTGCTTCATCGAGCAGAGATTCACGAATCGCTTCGCGGCGGTTCAGCGGGTTCATCTGATAGGTTTTACGATCGCCCTTCAGCGCCGTACCTGCCGCTTCACGGAACGGGCCGTAGAAGGAGGAGGCGAATTTGGTGGAGTAGGACATGATGGCGGTGTCGGTAAAGCCTGCCGCATCCAGCGCATGACGAATAGCCTGAACCTGACCATCCATTGCCGCAGAAGGTGCAATAAAATCCGCACCCGCGGCGGCGGCAACCACCGCCTGTTTGCCCAGATTCAGCAGGGTCGCATCGTTGTCCACTCCGTGATCGCACAGCACACCGCAGTGGCCATGAGAGGTGTATTCGCAGAAGCAGGTATCGGACATGACGATCATCTCCGGCACACTCTCTTTGCAGATGCGCGACATGCGTGCCACGAGGCCGTCTTCTTTCCATGCATCACTGCCGGTTGCGTCAGTGTGGTGGGAGATACCGAACGTCATCACCGAGCGGATGCCCGCATTCGCAATGCGTTCGATCTCGCGGGCCAGATGCTTTTCAGGAATGCGCATCACGCCCGGCATCGCGTCGATGGCTTTGTAGTCATCGATCTCTTCTTCAACAAAAATCGGCAACACCAGATCGTTTAAGGTCAGTGTTGTCTCTTCAAACATGGCGCGCAGTGCGGGTGACTTGCGCAGGCGACGGGGACGAGCAATTAAATCGGTCATGGTATGCCTGATGTTTGTGGAACAAAGAGGCTTAGTGTACCTGAAAGCGGAGAGTGGTGTTTTACTAAAGTTGTCTTTTAGATTTTCGAAATCGATTAATATACGCTACATGTATTTTGTATATATTATAAATCTTATTATGGTGTCCAGAGTGGTATGTGATATTGGTGAGGCTTCTATATTGGTTTGGGATTATAAATATAAATGATTTATTGCTTTTTATTATATGTGTCGAAGCAACTAAAGTAGTTTGCAATCAGTTGAATTTATAATATTTATTCATAATGATTGATATTGTCCTGGGTTTATAAGCTTATTTGTCTGAATACGGACTTAATGGAATCATTCATTGAACCTTTTCGAAGTGAAACTGCATAATTCCTTCCGCAATTAAACGTTGCCAAATGATTTGATGGACAAACTTGCTTACGTCCCTGAGGAGGGATGACCCAATGCAAACATGGAAAAAGAAACTGGTTGTATCACAACTTGCATTAGCCTGCACACTGGCTATCGCTTCTCAGGCCAATGCGAAAGATATATCCGGCACGACATATAATACTTTTGGATATGACAATACTGCGTCCACGCCCTGGTATTATGGTTATGCTGACTGGGATTATTCAGATGCCACACATGATGGTGACATTTATCCGGTCGTCAATAAATCAACCGTAAACGGAGTTATTTCGACATACTATCTGGATGATGGTGTCAATGGCCGTGCGAACGCGTTGAGTATTTCTAACAGTACCATTAACGGCATGATCACGTCAGAGTGTATGACCACGACGTGTGCAGATGGCGTAGATACTGACGGCACTACGCATACTCAGTACGATCGTTTTAGCCTGACTGTTGATAACTCCACCATCAACGATACCTACGAGCATTATGCGTATGATGTCGTTAATGGCGATACCACTGAAACGCATTATCTGGACACCTATGGTCTGGGTAACGCCATCACCCTGGATGTTGAGTCTGATATCGTTATTCAGAACAATTCCCACATCGCGGGCATCACGCTGACGCAGGGTTATCAGGAGCTTGATAACACGCCATACGACGGTGTTGAAGGCGTTGCTAACAGCAGCAATATCTTTACCGATACGCTGGTGGTGAAAGACTCTGTGCTGACCTCTGGCGCATACAGCGATCTGGGTACCAGCGGCTTCTACGGTCAAACGGCGAAGCCAAGCGACTACGGTGAAACCAACGCCACGGCTGCGGATGATGCGGCGCTGATCGTTGCTGCCAGTGCGTCTGATAACGCCATGCAGACCACCGCTACCTTCGATCACTCTACCGTTACGGGTGACATTCTTTTCTCCAGCACCTTTGATAACAACTTCTACGAGAATGGCGATCCGGCAACGGATACCACAGAAGATGGCGTCTATAACCCAACCACCAACGGCTGGGATGGTACCGATAAACTGGATGTCACGCTGACCAATGGCAGTAAGTGGGTGGGTGCAGCGCAGTCCAGCGTTGAAGCTATCGGCACTGCGCAGATGTATGGCCAGGGCTACAGCAACGTAGACTGGCACGCATTGTCCCCGAATAGCATCTGGCCTGATTCTACCTTTGACAGCAACGGTCACGTTGCCGGTGAAGAGGTGTATCAGAGCGGCCTGTTCAACGTGGCGCTGGATAACGGTTCCGAGTGGGATACCCGCAAGATCTCCAACATCGATGCACTGACGGTGAACAACCAGTCTCAGGTCAATGTTGAAAACTCCGGCCTGCTGGCAGATTCCATCACCCTGACCAATGCTTCAACCTTGAATATTGGCGACAGCGGTGCCGTGGCAACCGACAGTCTGTATCTGGATAGCTACAGCCGTGCGGCACTGACTGAAGAGACGGCAGAACTGTATGCCAACACCATTACTGTAGACAACGGTGCAGAGCTGGCGCTGGGTCTGGGTCAGGTTGATACGCACAATATGGTGCTGACCGATGGCGGTGTGCTCAACGTTGCCAGCCGCGATTATGTGCTGAACAGCGACCTGAACAACGCACGCTATATCACCAACGATAGCCATAAAGCGGACTACGACTATGGTGTTGTCGCGCTGAACTCTGACGGCCATCTGGCGGTGAACGGTGACGTTGCCGGTAACTATAAAGTGCGCATCGACGATGCGACCGGTGCAGGCTCCGTAGCTGACTACAAAAACAAAGAGATCATTCGCGTCTATGACAATAACGCGGATACCGCTGCCAGCTTTACTGCGGCAAACAAAGCTGATTTAGGTGCATACACCTATCAGGCGCAGCAGAAGGGTGACACCGTTGTTCTCCAGCAGGAAGAGCTGACTGACTACGCCAACATGGCGCTGAGCATTCCTTCTGCTAATACCAACATCTGGAATCTGCAACAGGATACCGTGGGTACCCGTCTGACCAACAGCCGTCATGGCCTGGCAGATAACGGCGGCGCATGGGTGAGCTATTTTGGCGGCAACTTTGACGCGGATAATGGCACCGTTAGCTACGATCAGGACGTAAGCGGCATTATGGTGGGTCTGGATACTCAGATCGACGGTAATAACGCGAAGTGGATTGTCGGTGGTGCGGCTGGTTTCGCGAAGGGTGATATCAGCGATCGTACTGGTCAGGTCGATCAGGACAGCCAGACTGCGATGATCTACGCGTCGGCGAAGTTCATGAACGACATCTTCCTCGACAGCTCCATGAGCTACACCCGCTTCAACAACGACCTCTCTGCTACCATGAGCAACGGTCAGTATGTTGACGGTAATACCACGACTGACGCCGTTGGTTTCGGGATGAAACTGGGCTATGACTGGAAACCAAACCTGTCTGGCTACGTCACGCCTTACGCGGCGATCTCTGGCCTGTTCCAGTCCGGTGATGACTATCAGTTAAGCAACGACATGCGTATCGATGGCCAGTCTTACGACAGTATGCGTTATGAGCTCGGCGTGGATGCAGGTTATACCTTCAACTACGGTGGCGAGCAGGCATTAACCCCTTACTTCAAGCTGGCTTACGTGTATGACGATGCCGACAACAATGCTGATATCAACAATGACAGCATTGACAACGGCGTGGAAGGCTCTGCGGTTCGCGTGGGACTGGGCACTCAGTTCAGCTTCACGAAAAACTTCAGTGCTTACACTGATGCGACTTATCTGGGCGGCGGCGACGTTGACCAGAACTGGGGAGCAAACCTGGGTGTGAAATATACCTGGTAAGAAAAAACGCGGGGGATTTTGCCCCCGCTTTTTTATGTGCTTTAAAAATAATAAAGAACCGACATATACAGATGACTTGAGGTATGCATGAACGTTAATGCGAAACCACTTTCTGAATTAAGCCGGCTCATAAAGTGTCTGGAAGTCGCCGGTACCCCATTTAAAACGGAACCACAACAATTTATAACTACCGGCAATAATGATGATGAACCATTGACATTTGTAATACAATCCGGCCTGACAGTCGTTCACCGTAAATCAGATGAATTACTCGTGGGTATTGCACGGGCACCCTATATTCATGGATTAAGTGCATGGATTAATGACAGCTATCTTGAATATTCCCTGATGGCACAAACACCTTGTACCGGATTTTATTTGCCAGCCTCTACTGCATGCGAAATTATTCAAGAAGCGCAACTCTGGCAAGAAGCATTCTGCTGGCTTTCATGGCTAAATCATTTACTGGGAAAACGTGATATCCAGCTGGTCGGAAATAATTCGTATAGCCAAATTCGGGCGATGCTAATCAATATGGCCGAGTGGGATGACACGCTACGCTCAAAAATTGGTGTGATGAATCATATTCAGCGTAGCACGCGTATATCACGTTCGGTGGTTGCGGAGGTTCTGGCGGCGCTGCGTCAGGGGAACTACATCAATATGAGCCGGGGCAAACTGATCAGTATTAACCGTTTGCCCACGGACTATTAAGCTCAGTTAGCGGCCGTAAGTACCTGCGCTTTATTGGCGCTCAGCTCGGCTACAAGGTTATTTACGCCATCACTCATATTCACGAAGCGGGTGTTCGGTGACCGGGTGACCACCACAAAAGCGCCCACGTTTGATTGCGGAATCATCGCCATGTAGGTGATGAATCCGCCACCCCCACCGGTTTTTTGAATAATACCCGGGCGACCATCTTTTGGCGCCATATATACCCAGCCCATGCCGAGGGCATCGGCTTTACCGGGAACATCCATACCAATGACGCGACGTAACTGAGCACGCTGGTAGATGAGCGTCTGCATTCGGTCGGCCTGATTACTGCGCGCGTAAAAATCCGATGAGAGGAACTGTTGCATCCAGCGCATCATGTCGCCAGGCGTAGAGTAAACCCCACCGCTGCCAATGGCTGCCAGCGTGTTATTACACGGGCTGGCCCCTTTTTCCGCCACCATCAGACGCTTGCACTGGTCCGGGGAGGGGGTGTAAGTAGTATCTTTCATCCCGAGCGGACGCGTGATTTGCTCTTCAAACAGCTGAGGGTAAGGCTTACCTGATGCCGTTGCTAACGCGTCGGCCAGCAGATCAAACGCCAGGTTAGAATAGCCAGCCTGAGAACCCGGGGCCGATTTCAGCGTTGCGGTGCTCAGGTAGTTCCAGCGTTGTTCGCGAGTTGGCCAGACAAAGACAGGGCGATGCGCAGCGCCACCGGGCTGTTCTCGCGGCAGGGCGCTGGTATGGGTCGCCAGGTTCACCAGCCTGATCGGCGTTCCCTGATATGTCGGAACGCGAGCGCCGGGTGGCGCATATTTGCTGAGCGGATCGTCGAGTTTTACCACGCCCTGATCGAGCAATTTCACCAGCATTTCGCTGGTCATCAGCTTGGTTATCGACGCGACACGGATAACGGAATCCAGCTGCGGGCGAACGTTATTTCCCGGTCGTGTTTCACCGAAGCTGCGAAACACCCGCTGGTTACCGTCGATCACGACCAGCGCCATTCCCGTCGCACCACTGCCGTAATAAATAAGGTTCGCATAGCGATCGGCAATGTCAGAGGCCAGAACCGGTGCCGTCAGAGGCTGTGCTGCCTGGGCGGTGGACAGGCTCACCGCACACAGCGCGGCGAAAGAGAGCAGACAACGTTTCAACAAAAAGCATCCATCCAGTGAATAAGGAGAGTTACGGGTAGTTATACTACTAATCGGCGTTGGGCAATCGTCCGATTTGCATAACGATAGCGAGAAAAACGTAACCGTGGGTAAATTTGCACAATTTACTTACGGCCAGACTCCCATTTTGTGACATCGGGCTTATGATAGTCACCAGTTACATTCATTATTGCGGAGAACGGTATGTCTGAAAAGCGTGTGGTTTTGGTGGTTGATATGCAGAATGGGGTGTTTAAGACGCCGCGCCATCAGAGTGAGAAATGTGTCTCACTGATCAATCAGCTTACCCAGGCTGCTGAGGCCGTTATTTTCATACAGCATACTGAAGCTGGCGGGCTAGAGGAGGGGAGCGAAGGGTTTGCATTGCTGCCCGAGCTCAACCAGCCGGCAGGGGCGTTTTACGTCACGAAGACCGCTTGCGATGCCTTCTATAACACTTCGCTCGAGGCACTGTTGCGCGAACAGGGGATCGATGAATTTATTATCTGCGGCTGCGCGACGGATTATTGTGTCGATGCCACCTTTAAAAACGGTGTCAGCCGGGGCTACCACATCACGGTTGCGGAGGATGCCCACACCACGGCCAATCGTCCAGCGGCCGATGCCCAGGTTCTGATCGCGCACTATAACGATGTCTGGCGTAACTTCATCGCCCCTGCCAACCCGCCTTCGGTGAAACGCACCGAAACAATTCTTGAAAACTGGAAAGCGAACTAATAATTCACCCGCAGGTCTGACTTTTTTGCCTGAGCCGGGAGGCTGGCCCAGGCAAGGTTTCGTGTGGCGATATGTTAAACACAGCAACAGCCATAACAACAAGAAGGAAGCACAATGTTTAAGTCTTTTTTCCCAAAGCCGGGGCCCTTTTTCCTGTCGGCATTTATTTGGGCACTGCTGGCTGTCATTTTCTGGCAGGCCGGTGGCGGCGCGTGGCTGACCCGTCTTACGGGGGCAACGGGCGACATTCCCATTAGCGCTGCGCGCTTCTGGTCCATGAGCTATCTGCTTTTCTACGCCTATTACATGCTCTGCGTGGGGCTTTTTGCCATGTTCTGGTTTATCTATTCGCCTCACCGCTGGCAATACTGGTCGATTCTCGGCACGTCGTTAATCATCTTTGTCACCTGGTTCCTGGTGGAAGTGGGCGTGGCGGTCAACGCCTGGTATGCGCCGTTTTACGATCTGATCCAGACGGCGCTGAGTTCGCCGCATAAAGTGACCATTAACCAGTTCTACCATGAGGTGGGGATCTTCCTCGGCATCGCCCTCATCGCCGTGGTGATCGGCGTGATGAATAACTTTTTCGTCAGTCACTATGTGTTCCGCTGGCGTACCGCGATGAACGAACACTATATGGCGCACTGGCAGCACCTGCGTCATATCGAAGGTGCCGCACAGCGTGTGCAGGAAGACACCATGCGTTTTGCCTCTACACTCGAAGATATGGGCGTGAGCTTTATTAATGCCATCATGACGCTGATCGCCTTCCTGCCGGTGCTGGTGACGCTCTCATCCCACGTTCCGGAACTGCCGATTGTCGGCCATCTGCCGTACGGCCTGGTCATTGCCGCGATTGTCTGGTCGCTGATGGGAACGGGACTGCTGGCAGTGGTGGGGATCAAGCTGCCGGGGCTGGAATTTAAAAACCAGCGCGTGGAAGCGGCCTACCGTAAAGAGCTGGTGTATGGTGAAGACGATCCCAACCGTGCGTCACCGCCTACCGTGCGTGAGCTGTTTGGCGCCGTACGTCGTAATTACTTCCGCCTCTATTTCCATTACATGTATTTCAATATCGCGCGCATCCTTTATCTTCAGGTTGATAACGTTTTCGGGTTGTTCCTGCTGTTCCCGTCCATCGTTGCGGGTACGATTACGCTCGGTCTGATGACCCAGATCACTAACGTTTTTGGTCAGGTTCGCGGTTCGTTCCAGTACCTGATTAGCTCCTGGACTACGCTGGTGGAGCTGATGTCCATCTACAAACGTTTACGCAGTTTCGAGCGTGAGCTGGACGATAAGGATTTGCAGGAAGTCACCCATACATTAGGTTAAAAAGGAATTGCTATGCCATTTGCCGTACCACGTGCATTACCGCTGACGTTACTCGCCGCCGTCGTGCTGGCGGGCTGTGCCGAGAAAGGGGCTACCCCGCTCAAAGAAGGGGAGAAGCCCGTTGATGTGGCGAGCGTGGTGCGGCAAAAAATGCCCGCCAGCGTGAAGGATCGCAGTGAGTGGGCTGATGCGCTGGCAACGACCTTCAAAAGTCAGAAGATCGCGCCTACCGAGGAGAACATCTGCTCGGTGCTGGCGGTGGCGCAGCAGGAATCGATGTATCAGTCAGATCCTGTTGTGCCTGGCCTGAACAAAATCGCCTGGAAGGAGATCGACCGCCGGGCCGAATCGATGCATATCCCGGTTTTCCTGGTACATACCGCCCTTAAAATCACCTCGCCAAACGGTAAAAGCTACAGCGAACGGCTGGATACGGTGAAAACCGAGAGGCAGCTCAGCGCCATTTTCGATGATTTCATCAATATGGTTCCGATGGGGCAGAAGCTGTTTGGCTCGCTGAATCCGGTACATACCGGCGGTCCGATGCAGGTAAGCATCGCATTTGCGGAAAAGCATACCGACGGCTATCCGTGGGATATCGACGGTACGGTGCGTCAGGAAGTCTTCTCCCTGCGCGGTGGGCTGTGGTTTGGGACGTATCACCTGCTGAATTATCCGGCCAACTACGATAAACCGCTGTATCGCTTTGCCGACTTTAACGCGGGCTGGTATGCCAGCCGAAATGCAGCCTTCCAGAATGCGGTAAGCCGTGCCAGCGGTGTGAAGCTCGCTTTGGATGGCGATCTCATTGCTTACGGCAGCAGCGAGGCAGGGTCCACCGAACGGGCAGTGCGAAAACTTTCGACGAAGCTGGAGATGAGAAACAGTGACATTCGCCGACAGCTGGAGAAGGGTGACAGCCTGGCGTTTGAGAAAACGGATCTGTATAAGCAGGTTTTCGCGCTTGCAGAGAAGAAAAGTGGAAAGGCACTACCCAGAGCCATTCTGCCAGGCATTCAGCTTGAAAGCCCGAAGATCACGCGTAACCTGACGACCGCATGGTTCGCAAAACGCGTGGACGATCGTCGGGCTCGCTGTATGGGACTGTAATCAGTGGCGGTTGCGCCAGCGCAGCACGAGCGCAATCACGCCCAGAACCATGCTGCCCGCGAGGAAGGGAATGAGCCCGAATACGGTGCTCACGCCTAAACCGATTTCAACGCGCGGGCGGCCTGTATCCTGTACCTGCATCAGATGCTCATACACGCCAGGGGCATGCACCAGCATATTCAGCAGTTGGGTTCCTGCCCAGAAACAAAACAGAACAAACAGGGCATAGGCGATATTCCCCGCCGTGGAGGTTTTTGGTTGTTTTCCGCCAAAAATCGGTTTCGACAATGTAAAGTCTGCCATAAGACCTCCCGAAAATATCACTCTGTTTTAATACGCGTCGTACAGGGTGAGTGTGACAGGTCATAGCATTTGTCAATATCAGAATCGTGGGAAATTCGGCTCAGGATTTCTCCTGGATTGTCGATTTCTGCATCACGTCACAAATTGATAACATAAGTGAAACTACGCTGCTTTTCAGAATTTACGTATCCGCCACAGACGGCTTTATCAAACTGTGAGAGGATAGTTTTTTTTCTGCCGGAGTTGTCATGAAGCTCACTTCCAAACTACGCCGTGACTGGCATTACTACGCCTTTGCGATCGGGCTGATCTTTATACTCAACGGTGTTGTCGGGCTGCTGGGATTTGAAGCGAAGGGCTGGCAAACCTATGCGGTTGGGCTGGTGACCTGGGTAATCAGTTTCTGGCTGGCGGGATTCATTATCCGCCGTCGTCCCGATGAGACGACGGCAGAGAAAGCCGACTAACCGTCAGTTAACAGAGCTTTTCAGGGCGCTGTCAGCGGCGTGACGCTCCAGCGCCAGTTCAATCAGGCGGGTGATCAGTTCCGGATAGCTTATTCCGCTGGCCTGCCACAATTTCGGGTACATGCTGATATTGGTAAAGCCCGGCAGGGTGTTGATTTCGTTAATCACTACCTCGTTATCCGCCGTCAGAAACACATCGACGCGCGCCATCCCACTGCATCCCAGCGCCTGATAGGCTTCAACGGCGATCGCCCGGATCTTGTCGTTAACGTCAGGATCGAGCGCGGCGGGAACCACAACCTGGGCACCTTTGTCGTCAATATATTTGGTGTCGTAGGAGTAGAAGTCGCTATTCAGCACCACTTCACCACAGGTACTCGCCTGCGGGAAGTCGTTACCCAGTACGGCGCACTCAATTTCGCGCCCGTTAATTCCCTGCTCAACCACCACCTTGTGGTCAAACTCAAAGGCCAGACGAACGGCATCGTTAAACTGTGCTTCGCTGGTGACTTTGCTGACGCCGACGGACGAGCCCTGATTCGCCGGTTTCACGAACAGCGGCAGGCCGAGTTGCGCCTGGATCTGCGCGAAGCTGTGTTTATCGCGGTTGGCGCGAGTGAGCGTGACGAACGGTGCAATATTCAGACCGGCGTCGCGCAGCAGACGTTTAGTGACGTCTTTATCCATGCAGGCGGCAGAACCCAGCACATCGGAGCCGACAAACGGCAGGTTCGCCATCCGCAACATGCCTTGCAGGGAGCCGTCTTCGCCCAGCGTGCCGTGAACGATAGGGAACACCACGTCAATCTGTGCCAGCGCCTGCGCGTTCCCGGCATCGATAAGCTGTCCCTGTGCCACGCCTGGAACCGTTGCGACGCTGATATCAGAAGGATTAAGGGCGATGCGCGCCGGATCGTCAGCGTGTAACAGATACTGGCTGGCATCGTTAACATGCCATTGGCCCTGTTTATCAATGCCCAGCAGCACCACGTCAAAACGGCTTTTATCAATCGCATCAACGATATTTTTAGCCGATTGCAATGACACCTCGTGCTCTGATGATTTTCCCCCAAAGACAATACCTACGCGCTGCTTTGCCATCTCACTCTCTTCCAGTCTGACGAAAAGCCAATAACATACCACGATGCCCGGCGGGTTTCGCGGCCTTCTGCCATAATGTTTTGAGGGATGTTGAAGGGGGGCGCGTGAAAGGAAAAGGTCTGCTTATTCTTATTGTTATTGCCGGGATCGCCACGGTGGGCTACCGCTGGTTGCCGCCGCATTACAACCCTTTCGTGCCGCTTACGCTTGACGATCCGCCTGGAAAAATAACCCAGTTTAAACTCCGGCACTTAACGCCGCAGGCGTGCGAAAATCTGTTAGCGCAGGCGAATCAACGCCAGCTTATCCGTACCCAGGCGGTCGCTGACAGCGCCGGTGAGTGTCCGCTGAGTAACGTGGTGCGCGTGCGCGATTTTGGCCCGGTCAGCCTGAACGGCAGCTTCCTTGCCAGTTGCCCGCTGGCGTTAAGCTCGGCGCTGTTTGTCAGCCAGCAGGCCCGGCCGCTCACCAAAACCTGGACCGGCAGCGAGCTTACGCGTATTGAACATCTGGGCAGCTTCGCCTGCCGCAATATCTACAGCCGCCCGGATGCGCGGCGCAGCGAACATGCCACGGCGGATGCGCTGGATATCAGCGCTTTCAGGCTGGCAAACGGACAGCGTGTTACCGTCCTCAACGGCTGGAAAGCGGAAAAGACGCAGCCCTGGCTACAGGCGCTGCTGTCGGCAAGCTGCGGCTATTACGGTAACGGTCTGGGGCCGGACTACAATGCCGCCCATGCCAACCATTTCCATCTGGGAATGCGCGGCTATGGCTTATGTCGATGAAGCATAATCTTCCGCCGAAAATTGGATAGATTGTGACTTATCTCACAAATATGATGACTGGGAAGATAAAACACCAAAGTCTGCAAGGCCGCATCTCTGGCGCTATGTCATTGCGCGTAACTTGCTAATCTGTCGGCGAATTCGCCTAAAAATGAAGACTATTTCTGTTATGGAATCCTGGAAAGTTAACCTCATTTCAGTCTGGTTCGGCTGCTTCTTCACCGGACTGGCTATCAGCCAGATATTGCCCTTCCTGCCGCTTTACGTGTCGCAGCTGGGGGTCACTTCCCATGAAGCGCTCTCTATGTGGTCCGGCCTGACGTTCAGCGTGACGTTTCTGGTGTCCGCCATTGTGTCACCGATGTGGGGCAGCCTTGCGGATCGCAAGGGGCGCAAGTTGATGCTGCTCCGCGCCTCGCTGGGGATGGCGATAGCCATTTTGCTCCAGGCCTTCGCCACCAACGTCTGGCAGCTGTTTATTCTGCGGGCGATAATGGGGCTGACCTCCGGGTACATTCCGAATGCCATGGCGCTGGTGGCCTCACAGGTACCGCGCGAGCGGAGCGGCTGGGCACTCAGCACGCTTTCCACGGCCCAGATTAGCGGTGTAATTGGCGGCCCCCTGCTCGGCGGCTTCCTGGCTGACCATGTTGGGCTGCGTGCGGTCTTTATCATTACCGCCATCCTGCTAACGGTCAGCTTTCTGGTCACCCTTTTTCTGATTAAAGAGGGCGGTCGGCCTGTCGTCAGCAAATCAGAACGCCTGAGCGGAAAGGCGGTTTTCGCCTCGCTACCTTATCCTGGCCTGATGATTAGCCTTTTTGTGACAACGATGGTGATCCAGCTCTGTAACGGCTCGGTGGGACCGATTCTGGCGCTGTTTATCAAGTCGATGGCACCGGACAGCAGCAACATTGCTTTTCTGAGCGGGATGATTGCCGCCGTGCCGGGCGTGTCGGCGCTGATGTCCGCTCCGCGTCTGGGGAAACTGGGCGACAGGATCGGTACGGCACGCATTCTGATGGCAACGCTCATCATTGCGGTGATCCTTTTCTTTGCCATGTCGTTCGTCACAACACCGCTTCAGCTCGGGGTGTTGCGCTTCCTGCTTGGCTTCGCGGATGGTGCTATGCTGCCCGCTGTACAGACGCTGCTGGTGAAATATTCCAGTGACCAGGTAACCGGCCGCATTTTTGGCTACAACCAGTCGTTCATGTATTTAGGCAACGTAGCGGGCCCGCTTATTGGCGCCTCGGTCTCGGCGATGGCGGGTTTCCGCTGGGTATTTGCCGCGACGGCGGTGGTGGTGCTTCTTAATATTATTCAACTGGCCTTTGCCTTGCGCCGTCGCCGGCGAATCGCTGAGGCAATGTCAGCCCGGCAAACACGATAATATATTATTAATTCTTATGATGGCCGCATTTTTATATAACGAAATGCGGCTTCTGTCTTTTAGAAAAACGTTTCGCTTGCGCTCCGAAATATCTTTTTTGGCAGCAATGTCACTTTTGCATAAGATAAAACCAATCCATGCTTTTCATTATTCAGTGAGGGTGTTAATTTCAGGGGAAATCACATAAGGACATAGCACCATGAAAAATCTCATTGCTGAGTTGTTGGTTAAGCTTGCCCAAAAGGAAGAAGAGTCGAAAGAGCTGGTTGCCCAGGTCGAGGCGCTGGAGATCGTTGTGACGGCGCTGCTGCGACAGATGGCAAAACCAGAGCAGGAGGCGTTGATCGACAACGTTGAAGGCGCGCTGGAAAAAGCTCGCCCTGATTCACAGGTGCCTGCAGAGGACGCGGAGCTGCTTCAGCAATACGTAAAGAAGCTTTTAAGGCATCCTCGCAGTTAAACGGCCAGAGGTGAAATGACGTGTCACAGAATTGTCATGCCGGATGCTTGGCGTCGCTCTGTTTTTATTTTTACCCCGTTACCATGGGGAAATTAAAATGAAGCAGAGCACACTTTTCACCGCATTAAACTCGCTCGTAATTACCTCCTCCGTTCCTGCGAAACCGGTTAATAATAATCGCGCTGCGACGGGACTGAAATAACCCTGAATCACGGTGAAAATCATGGCCGCAGGGTGGTTTTTTTCCCGTAACGAACCAGACTTAACGTGGAACTTCACATAAAGGATGGTGCAATGAAAACAACAATACTGGTTACCCTGCTCTCTGGCCTGTGTCTGATCGCCTCAGCACATGCGGAAGAGAAAACGTTAACGCCCCAGCAGCAGCGCATGACGACCTGTAACCAACAGGCGACCTCGCAAAGTCTGAAAGGGGATGCCCGTAAAACGTATATTAGCGACTGCCTTAAAAATGGTACGACCAAACCGGGTGAAAAAAGCCTGACCCCGCAGCAGCAAAAAATGCGCGAGTGCAATGCCCAGGCGACACAGCAGATGCTTAAAGGCGACGATCGCAGCAAATTTATGAGCGCGTGCCTGAAAAAACAGGCGTAGTGCTAACGGGTGAGTCACGGCTGTGGCTCACCCAAAATTTCATACTTTCCCCGCTATCCCCCTCTCTATAATTTGGGAAAATGTTTCAGAATATTCCCAAAAATGATGAATGATGAGTTTTATGACAATCACGAGAACATTCGGGAAGCGTGGTATCAGCAGCTTTCTCAGGATGACTCATACCGTTCCGGTCTGCGATTTGCCCGGCGAATACGGCTGGCACGCATCGTTGGTCTGGCGGCGCTGTTTGTTCCGCTTGCCAGCGTTCTGGTGAGTCAGCTTCTTTCTGGCGTCTGGTGGTTGTTATTGGTGGGCTGGGTCTTTGTCTGGCCCCATCTGGCCTGGCAGCTGGCTTTTCGTTCGACCTGCCCCCACAGCGGTGAAATCGTTAATCTGAAAATCGATGCCATCATTGCTGGCGTCTGGATGGGATTAATAGGGTTCAATGCGCTGCCAACGGCGGCGCTGATCGTGATGATCGGCATGAACATGATGGGATCGGGGGGATGCCGCTTATTTCTGACAGGACTTGCGCTGCTTGCTCTGTCTGCCCTGCTCACCGTGCAATCCACGGGTACTCCTGTGCTATTGACCTCTGAACCGCTGGCGTTGTGGCTGACGCTCCCCGTGCTGGTGGTCTACCCCATGCTGTTTGCCTGGCTCAGCCACCGCACGGCGATCCGGCTGGCAGAGCATAAGCGTCGGCTTGAGCTGATGAGTACCCGCGACGGAATGACCGGCGTGTTCAATCGCCGTCACTGGGAAACGTTGCTGCGTAACGAATTTGAGGCCTGCCGTCGCAGCCATCGACAGGCGACGATACTGCTCATCGATATCGATCACTTCAAGACGATCAACGACACCTGGGGGCATGACGTGGGGGATGAAGCGATTGTCGCCATCACGCGCCAGCTTCAGCTGACCCTGCGCGCAGGCGATTATATTGGCCGCTTCGGGGGAGATGAATTTGCGGTGATCATGTCCGGCACGCCTGCCGACAACGCGATTGCGGCGATGGCGCGCGTCCATGAAAGGCTGGTCAACATGCCGCTGCACGGAGCACCTATGGCGAGGTTGTGTATCAGCGTTGGGGTTGCCCCCTGGGGGGCGCAGTTCACGCACTATCGTGAATGGCTAAAGGCCGCGGACGTGGCCCTCTATAAAGCCAAAAATGCCGGACGGGGTCGCACCGAAGTGGCCGCCTGACGCCCGGCGTAACGCATCAGGACTTACTCAGCTTCTCTGATTTTTCCATGCATTTTTCCATCGCCTCGATCACGGCGGAGCGGAACCCGCGCTCTTCCAGCACGCGCACGGCTTCAATGGTTGTGCCACCCGGCGAGCACACCATATCTTTCAGTTCGCCCGGATGTTTACCCGTTTCCAGCACCATTTTGGCCGAGCCCATCACCGCCTGCGCCGCAAATTTGTAGGCCTGCGCGCGCGGCATACCGCCAAGTACGGCGGCATCGGCCATGGCTTCGATAAACATAAAGACATACGCCGGGGCAGAACCGCTCACGCCGACAACCGGGTGGATCATCGGTTCGGCAATCACTTCCGCTTCGCCGAAGCAGCGGAAAATGTTCAATACATCCGCCACCTCTTCAGAAGTAACCAGCGCGTTCGGGGTAACGGAGGTCATACCGGCATTTACCAGCGACGGGGTGTTTGGCATGGCGCGAACAATCTTACGGTCGTGCCCCAGCGCGCGGGCGAGCTGATCGAGGGTCACGCCTGCGGCAATCGACACCACCAGGCTCTCTTTGTTCAGGCTGGAGGTGATCTCGCTCAGGACTTTAATCATGATATTCGGCTTAACGGCGCCAAAGACAATGTCCGCCACCTGAGCCACTTCCTGCGCGCTTTCGGCGGCGTTGATACCATACTCATCACGCAGCGCCGCGACTTTATCCGGGGATGGGGTGAAGACCCAAATCTGCCCCGGCAGCACCTGGCCGCTGGCTATCAGTCCACCGAGGATAGCTTTACCCATGTTTCCGCAGCCGATAAACCCGATTTTCTTATCCATCACGTCTCTCCGTTATTATGCGTTGTTATCTCTCATTGATAGCTTAACAACGAAATGCAGGCGACAATAGTCGCCAGAATCATAATGGGGAGACACTATGGCGATTTGGGTTGATGCGGACGCGTGTCCGAATGTGATTAAAGAGATTTTATTCCGCGCCGCCGAGCGGGTGCAGATGCCGATGACGCTGGTGGCGAACCAGAATATCCGCGTGCCGCCCTCCAGGTTTATTCGTTCTCTGCGCGTGCCGGCCGGGTTCGACGTGGCAGATAATGAGATAGTACGCCTGTGTGACGCAGGAGATCTGGTGATCACGGCGGATATCCCGCTGGCTGCCGACGTGCTGGCGAAGGGGGCCGCGGCGCTTAACCCGCGCGGCGAGCGCTACTCTCCGGCAACGATCCGGGAGAAGCTCACCATGCGTGATTTTATGGATACCCTGCGTTCCAGCGGCGTGCAAACCGGTGGGCCGGACAGCCTGTCGCAGCGCGATCGCCAGCAGTTTGCCGCCGAGCTGGATAAATGGCTGCTGGAAGTGAAGCGCCGCCCGGCGTAGCCCACCTCCGGGCTGTTTTGTGGTACAGTGTGACTTCCACAGGCTTGTCATTCCGTACCGCTTTGCAGTAAAGTTAGCGCAACATCTTCTGCAATCATTTCTTTACAGCCTTCAGTTATCCGGCAGCAAGGGGAACACCTGGTTATGAACCCACCCATCTTTTTAGTTGGCCCTCGCGGCTGTGGGAAAACCACCGTTGGTCTGGAGCTGGCGCGTCTGTGCCAGAGTCAGTTTGTCGATACTGACCACTGGCTCCAGGAGAATGCCGGTAAGACCATCGCCGATATCGTGGAGAATGAGGGGTGGGAGAGCTTTCGTGCGCGCGAAACGGCCACGCTGGAAGCGGTGACCGCGCCGTCAACCGTGATTGCGACCGGTGGAGGCATTATTCTGGCGCCGTATAACCGCCAGTTTATGCGCGAAAAGGGTGTCGTAATCTACCTCTGTGCCCCGGTTTCTACGCTGGTGGGGCGGCTGGAGGCGTTTCCGGAAGAAGGGCAGCGCCCGGCGCTGACCGCGAAACCGCTGAGTGAAGAGGTCAGCGAGGTCCTCGCCGAACGCGATGCACTGTACCGCGAGGCGGCACACCACGTTGTGGATGCGTCAGCGTCACCCGAGAAAGTTGCGATTCAGATTATTACCGCCCTGCGTTTGGCTTGCGCCAGCTGACAGCCGTCTATACTCATAGCTCAGACATAAAAAAAGGATGAGCTATGCCAACCAGACCTCCCTATCCACGTGAAGCCCGCATCGTTACCGTTGAAAAAGGTAATAGCGATCAGACCGTAACCTGGTACCAGCTGCGTGCCGATCACCCTAAACCTGATTCGCTGATCAGCGAACATGAAACCGAACAAGAAGCGCTGGATGCGAAACGGCGCTATGAGGATCCTGAGAAGTCCTGACAGGAATCCGAATTCGTTACAACCGTGCCTGAATCACACTTTTAACATATCGCTGATGTTAAGCAGCAGTTAATATTTAGTTATTACAGGTGGATTCGGAAAGGCCAGTCGATCTTTACATTACGGTGTAGAGATCCCCTGCTACGCTTGGTGCTGTTTTGTTGAATAAATGAACAGTGCAGCGTAGTGAGCCTGTACCTGTGTGGCAGTAGTGGTAGTAACGGAAGGCGATCAAAATGAAGGCGACGTTGGCGATCCTCACGATTGGTGTGGTGCCTGTAAGCGAAGTATTACCGCTCTTAACCGAGCATGTCTCTGAACAACAAATTACGCATCTCAGTCTGTTAGGGAAGCTGAGTCGGGAAGAGGTCATGGAAGACTACGCAGTCGGGGAGGGGGAAGATCCCCTGGCAACGTTACTCAGTGACGGTAAACTGGCGCACGTGTCACGCCAGAAAATTGAGCGCGCGCTACAGGGTGTGATCGAAGTGCTCGACAATCAGGACTATGACGTCATTTTGCTGATGAGCACAGCACCCGTTAAAGGACTCAGCGCGCGTAATGCCATTCTGCTCGAACCGATGCGGATTATCCCCCCGCTGGTGGCGTCAATTGTTGATGGTCATCAGGTGGGCGTGATCGTTCCCGTAGAAGAACTGCTGGATAACCAGACGGTGAAGTGGGCCGCGCTGGAGCACACCCCGTTGTACGCGCTGGCAAACCCGTTCTGGGACAGCGAAGCGAAGCTGATTGCGGCCGGGCAGGAGTTGATTGACAGAGGGGCGGATGTCCTGATGCTGGACTGCCTGGGCTTCCATCAACGGCATCGTGATTTACTGCAAAAGGCGCTGGATGTTCCGGTGCTGCTCTCTAACGTCCTGATGGCGCGTCTGGCGTCAGAATTACTGGTGTAATGATTTTGCGTGACAGGTCATGAGCATGGCCCCTATAGTGGATTTTTCTCTATAAATATAAGGGCCAGTTCATGCTTCAAAGTAACGAATACTTTTCCGGTAAAGTGAAATCCATTGGTTTTACCAGCAGCAGCACTGGCCGCGCCAGTGTCGGCGTCATGGCGGAAGGGGAATACACCTTTGGCACCGCAGAAGCGGAAGAGATGACGGTGGTCAGTGGTGCGCTGAACGTCCTGCTGCCGGGTGAAACGGAGTGGAAAGTCTATAGTGCCGGGCAGGTGTTCAACGTGCCGGGCCACAGCGAGTTCCATTTGCAGGTTGCAGAGCCAACCTCTTATCTGTGCCGCTATCTGAAATAAAAGCATGCCGGGTGGCGCATTCGCTTACCCGGCCTACGTTTTGCCTGTCAACGCTGCGCTTCGCCGCCGAGACCTTCCACCAGGTTCTGGATCAGCGCCGCCAGCTCGCCGGTCATCAGGATAAAGTCTGCGTCAAAGCGCTGAGCATAATCTTCGCGGTCGATATCTTCGTTCTGATCGCGCAGTTCATCGCAGAATTTAAGGCGCTTCACGGAGCCGTCATCACACATCACAAACTGAATGCGCTGCTGCCAGTCGAGTGCCAGTTTGGTCACCACTTTGCCCGCTTCAATGTGCACGGCGATCTCGTCGCTCACCAGATCCTGTTTCTTCGCGCGGATCACGCCGCCATCTTCCAGCAGCGCTTTCAGCTCTGCTTCATCAAGGATCTGGAAGCCCTGCGCGGCAGTCCCGCTGCGCACCCACTCAGTCAGGGTCAGCTCAATCGGCGTCTCCAGTGCCAGCGGTACCACCGGTAATGAGCCAAGGCTCTTACGCAGCAGCGCCAGCGTATCTTCCGCTTTTTTGGCGCTGGCGCAGTCGACCATGATCAGCCCGTTCACGGTGTCGATCCACATCATGGTCTGGCTAAAGCGGCTAAAGGCGCGCGGCAGCAGCGAGTGCAGCACTTCATCCTTCAGTGAATCTTTTTCGGTTTTTTTAAGCTTACGGCCCTGTTCAGCTTCCAGCTTGAAGATCTTCGCTTCGAGCGCCTGCTTCACCACAGGCGTCGGCAGGATCTTCTCTTCTTTGCGGGCGCAAACGATGATTTGCCCCGTGCTGCTGGCGTGGGTCAGCGCATCGCTTTGAGAACCCATTGGCGGAACCCAGCCGGTTTTTGCCATATCCTGGCTACCGCAAGGGGTAAAGGAGTAAGCGGCTAACTGTTTTTCCATCTCTTCTGCACGCAGCGAAACGTCGCGGCTGAGACGGTAAACCATCAAATTTTTGAACCACAGCATGATAATTTCCACGGCCTTGTCGTTAAATCAGCGGGCATGATAACGAATTGTCGCATCGCTTGCATTGCTAATCGGGAAGCGGGCTTCTACTCTGTTGATAATCAAAATAATGAGGAGTGTCTTGTGCGTATTGGGATTGATTTGGGCGGCACCAAAACAGAAGTTATTGCGTTGAGCGAGCAGGGGGAGCAACTGTTTCGCCACCGTCTGCCTACGCCGCGCGATGATTATCACCAGACCATAGAGACGATTGCCCGTCTGGTCGATATGGCAGAGCAGGCAACGGGCGAGACGGGCACGGTCGGGATGGGGATCCCCGGCTCCATTTCGCCGTATACCGGCGTGGTGAAAAATGCCAACTCTACCTGGCTCAACGGTCAGCCGTTTGATAAAGACTTAAGCCAGCGTCTGAACCGGGAAGTGCGTCTGGCAAATGACGCTAACTGCCTGGCGGTCTCTGAGGCCGTAGATGGCGCAGCGGCTGGCGCGCAGACCGTATTTGCGGTCATTATCGGTACCGGCTGCGGGGCGGGCGTGGCCTTCGGTGGGCGCTCGCATATTGGCGGCAACGGCACCGCAGGTGAGTGGGGGCACAACCCGTTACCGTGGATGGACGAAGATGAACTCAAATACCGTGCCGAGGTGCCGTGCTACTGTGGCAAGCAGGGCTGTATTGAGACTTTTATTTCCGGCACGGGGTTTGCCACCGATTATCATCGTCTGAGCGGCCAGCCGCTGAAAGGCAACGAGATTATGCGTCTGGTTGAGGAACAGGATCCGGTGGCTGAACTGGCGCTCAGCCGCTACGAAATGCGGTTGGCTAAATCACTGGCGCATGTGATCAATATCCTCGATCCGGACGTGATTGTGCTGGGCGGCGGCATGAGCAACGTTGACCGGCTGTACGCGACGGTGCCAACGCTGGTGAAACAGTGGGTATTTGGGGGCGAATGCGAAACGCCGATCCGCAAAGCCGTCCATGGAGATTCCAGCGGTGTGCGCGGCGCGGCGTGGCTCTGGCCGGAATAAACGCAAAACGGCAACTTGCGTTGCCGTTTTTGATGTTTGTACCCTCTCCCACAGAGAGAGGGCCAAGGTGAGGGCAACATCCCCCATTTACTGCACCGCAAACTCCCTGTCCAGCCTGCTATACCCCAGCCCGTTGATCTTCTTCACCTTGATCTGCACCGGAATACGTTCTTTCATTGCCTCTACGTGGCTGATCACGCCAATGGTTTTCCCGGTGGCGTTCAGCGCGTCGAGCGCATCCAGCGCGGTGTCCAGCGTTTCGCTGTCGAGTGTGCCGAACCCTTCATCCAGGAAAAGCGAGTCAATGCGCGTTTTGTGACTGACCAGATCGGAAAGCGCTAAAGCCAGCGCCAGACTGACGAGGAAACTTTCCCCGCCGGATAGGGTACGGGTATCGCGTACCGCATCGGCCTGCCAGGTATCAACCACCTCCAGCTCCAGCGCGTCGCTTGCTTTACGCTGAAGCAGATAGCGGCCATGCAGACGGTTGAGCTGCTGGTTGGCAAGCCACACCAGATTATCCAGCGTCAGCCCCTGGGCGAATTTACGGAATTTATCGCCGGTGCTGGAGCCTATCAGCGCATTGAGATAGCCCCAGTCGTCAGCCTGACGCGCCGCCTCCTCAATCTGCTGCATAAGCGCCTGCTGGTGCAGACGGTTATCGGCGTCCTGTTTGAGCTGCTGGCGGATCTCCCCCTGACGCGTGGTGTTTTCACGAAGCTGTTGCGCCAGCTGGTGTAACTGCGCCTGAAGGGTTGCGGCGTCGGTTTCCAGCCCCTCCGGGCGTTGTGCCTGATGCGCCTGAAGCTGCTGGTTTGCCTGTACGGAGAGCGCCGTGGCCTGCTGGAGCTGGTTCTCCAGCGTCTGCTTTTGTTGTTCAAGCTGGCGGATCGACGCTTCATCCAGCAGGGCGGAGAGAAATGCCTCCTGACTGGCAAAGCAGCTCGCGGTCAGCGCGGCGCTGAACTGAGCCTGCGACTGCTGAAGCCGTTCACGCTCAAGCGTCTCCTGCTGCTGTAGGGTGGCGAGCTGGCTTTGTAGCGACACGCATTCGTCATGGATGCCGCGCCAGTTCTCAGGGATAACCGCGTCGGCTTCTGCGTCATCAGAATCCGGCAGCGTCTCCAGGATGGGCATCAGGGCGTTAATACGTTCCTGAATCGTACCGTGCTGGGCCTGTTTTTCCTGCCAGCGGGTATATTCAGCTTCGCGTGCGCTCAGCCAGGCGCTTTCGGCCCCTTCATCGGGCACGCTAAGCGACAGCGACTCTAGCGAGGCTGCCAGCGCCTGACGCGTCGCCGTCAGCTGCTGCTGGTACTGGCGCGCCTGATCTTCCTGTTCATTGAGCTGGTTTTGCAGCGTCAGACGCTGGCTAAGCTGATACAGCTGGCGTTCATACTGCTCCTGTTCGCTCATCCAGGGGGCAATATCATCCTGAATATTCAGCGCTATGTTCAGGGAGGTGCAGACCTCCAGCCACTCTTTAGTGAGTGCTTGCTCTTCCTGAGAGAGGGCCTGTACTTCCTCTGTCTCGCGCTGGATCTGTTGGGTGAGCGCATTCACCTGCCCGAGCACCAGCAATCCTTCCTCTTTTAGCGCGGCAACCTCTTTCTCCAGCGCGTCGCGGCGGCGCTGATTGTCGGTCAGTTCAAGCGCCTGATACTGCACAACTGCCGGGTGTTCGCTTGAACCGCAGAGCGGGCAAGGTTTACCCGCTTCGAGCAGTGCACGATAGTTCTCAAGATCCTTGATTGTTGCCTCACGCTCACAGAGCGCTTTCAGGTCGGCATAGTGCTGATTTTTCTCTTTGAACTGCTGACGCCGCAGGATCAGCGTTTCATTGAGCTTAGCCTGCTCAGCCTGCGCTTTTTGCACGCTTTCCGCATTATGGCGCAGCCGTTTTTGCAGCGGCTGATAGCGAGCGTGAAGCGCAGTCAGGCGCTGGCGGAGCGCCCGCGATTGTGCCTGTTGCTCCATTGCCGTCGCGAGATCCTCAGCCGTCAGCGTCAGCGTACTCTCCGGCATCTCAGCCAGTTTCTGACGAAGCTCAGCCATACGCGCTGACTGGGCCACAAGCTGATTTTTATCGCGACTCAGTTGCGTAAAATGCGCCCGCCAGCCGGCAATTTCCTGCCCCCACTGACGGAAACGATCGTGTTCGGTTAGCCACTGCGTCAGTACCGTGTGTTCTGTCCGCAACTGTTCACGGTTGTGCAGCGCACCGTTGCGAATACGCGAGCGCTGCGCCGCTCTGTCGAGTAAGCGAGTATTTACTTCAACAATTCGCGCTGTTGTCTGCGCCAGGCGGGTGGTCTGCTCCTGCTGATACTCCCACAGCGGACGTAGCTGGGCGGCGGGCTGTGCCAGCTGGAGCTTCGCCAGTTGCGGCGCGGCGTCCGTCAGAGCCTGTTGCGCCTGCTGCTGCGAAGCGGCTACGCGCTGCTGCTCACGTATCAGCTCGTCGTTACGCGTAAGCCACTGAAAATCTTTCTGTTGGCTCTGCTGCTGTGCCAGCAGGATTTTTTCTTCGTCAGTAAGTGCCTGCAAACTTTGCTGCAAGTGCTGCTGCTGTTCCTCGCTCAGCAGCACAACGCCTGCGGCCTGCGCTTCGCACATCTCCAGCGCGTTGCGTGCCGCTTTGTGTTTTTCAAAAACCATGGCGGAAATCTGGCCGTAAATTTCCGTGCCGGTCAGTTCCTCCAGCAGCTCTGCCCGATCGCTCGGTTTAGCATTCAGGAAGGCGGCAAACTGCCCCTGAGAGAGCAACATCGAGCGGGTAAAGCGACCATAGTCCAGCCCGGTGAGTGCGGCGGTTTGTTCCAGCTTATCCGTGACTTTATCGGCCAGAATTTTGCCGTCTTCGCAGCGGGCCAGCTCAACGCGCGGTGCCTGTAAGTTCCCGTCTGGCTGGTTGCGGGCGCGGTTCTGGCTCCAGAAAGCGCGATAAGCAACGCCTTTGACCTCAAATTCCACTTCAGCCAGGCATTCGGCGGTATCGCGCGTCATCAGGTCGTTTTGTGCCTGAGAGACCTTATTAAGACGCGGTGTTTCGTGGTAAAGCGCCAGGCAGATGGCATCCAGCAGCGTGGTTTTACCCGCGCCGGTTGCGCCGGTGATGGCAAACAGCCCATTGCTGGCGAAAGGCTCCGCGGTGAAATCGATTTTCCACTCACCCTTTAGCGAATTCAGATTTTTCAGACGCAGGCTCAGAATTTTCATGCGTTTTCGTCCTCGTCATTGAGGGAATGCAAGGTATGGGCAAACAGCTCGTTAAGCCTGGTGCGCCTGGCCTCGTCCACTTCTTCATGCGCAAGCCGCCGCGCGAACACCTCTTCAACCCGAAGTTCGCTAAGCGTTTCACGCTGGGCGTTCAGCAGAATTTTCTCGCGCTGCTCGCGGCTGCGACGTACCAGCAGCACCTCCACGGGAAGGTCTTCCGTCAGCGTCTGAATTTTACGCTGCATATCGTACAGGTAGTCATCGGTGGTGATTTCGATATCGAGCCAGACGGGGGGATTAAGCACTGCGCCGCGCCACTGCTCAAGCTGAGCGGTAATGGCGGCCAGATCGCCTTTCAGCACTGCCAGCGGCTGGGTGACCGGCACCTCAAGCGTCTCAACGGCGCTAAGTTTGCCTTCGGTGAAGCTCACCAGATGCACGGATTTGGCTTTGCCCGTTTCGTCAAAACTGAGGGAAATGGGCGAGCCGCAGTAGCGAATATGCTCGCAGCCGCCGACGATCTGGGCCCGGTGAATATGCCCGAGGGCAATGTAGTCGGCGGGAGGAAAGTTTTGCGCTGGAAACGCGTCCAGCGTACCGATATAAATCTCGCGCACCGCATCACTCTTACTGGCCCCGACGGTGGTGAGGTGCCCGGTGGCAACGATCGGAATGGCCTGTTCGCCGCGCAGGGCGCAGGCTTCCGTATGCTGCTGGTGATAATAGCGGGTGATGGCCTGCAACAGATGCTGCTGTTTTTCGCTCCCGGACAGGCCTGCCTGGCTTTGCACGATATCGCGCGGGCGTAAAAACGGAATTGGGCATAGCACCGCGCCCGGCGTGCCATCACGTTTTTTCAGGATCTGCGGCGCGTGTCCGGCGCTGGCCACCACGGTGGTATTGAGGAACGCCAGAATATCGCGGGATTCATTCAGCGTCGCCACCGAGTCATGGTTTCCGGCGACAATCACCAGGTGACAACCGGTTTGCTGGAGGTTGACCACAAAACGGTTGTACAGCTCACGCGCATAGCTCGGCGGCGATCCGGTATCAAAAATGTCGCCCGCCACAATAATTGCGTCCACCTCGTGAGCCTGAGCCGTCTCCAGCAGCCAGTTCAGGAACGCTTCATGTTCCGCGGCGCGGCTTTTGCTGTAAAAATTTTGACCCAGGTGCCAGTCTGAGGTGTGAAGTATGCGCATAAGAGATCCGTGGCAATAATAAGAAAGCAGGATTATAAACGTTCGGGGAACGGAAAATAACCGCTGTAATAAAACAACAGTTTGCTATTTATCGTGGTAATGTTTTTCATAAATCTGTCATAAATCTGACGCATAATGACGCCGCATTACAGACTTGTAACTTAAATACGATAAGACAGGGCAAAGTATGGCGAGACGTATTCTGGTCGTAGAAGATGAAGCTCCGATCCGTGAAATGGTGTGCTTCGTGCTTGAACAAAATGGCTTCCAGCCGGTTGAAGCGGAAGATTATGACAGCGCGGTGAACCAGCTGAATGAACCCTGGCCCGATCTGATCCTGCTGGACTGGATGCTGCCTGGCGGTTCCGGATTGCAGTTTATCAAGCATATCAAACGCGAGGCGATGACCCGCGATATCCCGGTGGTGATGCTGACGGCGCGCGGTGAGGAAGAGGATCGCGTGCGCGGTCTGGAAACCGGCGCGGACGATTACATCACCAAACCGTTCTCTCCAAAAGAGCTGGTGGCGCGTATCAAAGCCGTGATGCGCCGTATTTCACCGATGGCGGTGGAAGAGGTGATTGAGATGCAGGGCCTGAGCCTGGATCCTACCTCACACCGGGTCATGACCGGTGAAAATCCCCTCGATATGGGCCCCACCGAATTTAAACTCCTGCACTTCTTTATGACACACCCGGAGCGCGTTTACAGCCGCGAACAGTTGCTGAATAACGTCTGGGGAACTAACGTCTATGTCGAAGACCGAACGGTTGACGTCCATATTCGCCGCCTGCGTAAAGCACTGGAACTGAGCGGCCACGATCGCATGGTACAGACGGTCCGCGGCACGGGTTATCGCTTCTCGACCCGTTTCTGAACAATGACAGGAGTGTGACGCGTGCTGGAACGTCTGTCATGGAAAAGGCTCGTCTTTGAACTGATCTTATGCTGTATTCCGGCCCTCATTCTGGGGGCTATTTTTGGCTATCTGCCGTGGTTTTTACTGGTGGCCGTGACGGGGTTGCTCGTCTGGCATTTCTGGAATTTACTGCGTCTTTCCTGGTGGCTGTGGGTCGACAGAAGTATGACACCCCCGCCGGGAAGCGGGAGCTGGGAACCGCTACTCTACGGCCTGCACCAGATGCAGATGCGTAATAAAAAGCGCCGTCGTGAGCTGGGAAGCCTGATAAAACGCTTTCGCAGCGGCGCGGAGTCGCTGCCGGACGCAGTGATCCTGACGACGGAAGAAGGGACCATCTTCTGGTGCAATGGCCTCGCACAGCAGCTGTTGGGCCTGCGCTGGCCGGATGATAACGGTCAGAACATCCTCAACCTTCTGCGCTATCCCGAGTTCACGCTGTATCTGAAAACGCGTGATTTTAGTCGTCCGCACAATCTGAAGCTCAATAACGGTCGCCATCTTGAAATTCGCGTGATGCCCTACAGCGATCGGCAGTGGCTGATGGTGGCGCGGGATGTCACCCAGATGCATCAGCTTGAGGGCGCGAGACGTAACTTCTTTGCCAACGTCAGCCACGAGCTGCGTACGCCGTTGACGGTGCTTCAGGGCTATCTGGAGATGATGCAGGAGCAAACGCTTGAGGGGGCGCCGCGTGAGAAAGCGCTGCATACCATGCGGGAACAGACGTTCCGCATGGAAGGGCTGGTCAAACAGCTACTAACGCTTTCAAAAATTGAGGCTGCCCCGTCGCTGGCGCTAAACGACATCATTGATGTGCCGATGATGCTGCGAGTGGTGGAGCGCGAAGCCCAAACGCTGAGCCATAATCAACACACCCTGAGTTTTGATGTTGATAACACGCTGAAAGTGCTCGGCAGTGAAGATGAGCTGCGAAGCGCTATCTCAAACCTGGTCTATAACGCCGTGAATCATACCCCGACAGGGACGCATATCGCGGTGCGGTGGCAGCATACTCCGGCAGGGGCTGAGTTTAGCGTCGAGGACAACGGGCCGGGGATTGGGCCTGAACACCTCCCGCGTCTCACCGAACGGTTCTACCGGGTGGATAAGGCGCGCTCGCGGCAGACCGGCGGGAGCGGACTGGGGCTGGCAATTGTGAAGCATGCCGTCAGCCACCACGAAAGCCGGCTCAATATCGAAAGCACCCTGGGTAAGGGCACGCGCTTTAGCTTCGTGATTCCGGAACGATTAATTGCCAAAAAAAGTGCCTGACAGCGTGTGTGTCAGGCTACCTTTCCACGGGCCAGCGATTGCTGGCCCGTTTGCTTTGCAGTCAAGCGAAACGCGAGTGAATATTATACGGCTGGTGCTTTTTTGTTCGCATGATTAGCCATGAGTTTTTCTTATACATGGCATATTATTTTGGTCTGAATTTTCATGCTGGCATATTGTTCTGGTTTTACGATCCCTTCTTGCCTTTAAACGTTATAAGCGTTTAAATTGCCCCCCATATACTGTCAGACCGACTGTATTTGCGTGGTAAATCGAAAAACTATTCTTCGCCACGCCTGGACGGGAGCATATCCCGCTGAAATTGAGCAAATTTTCCGCTGTATCGTCCCGTCAGGGATGGCGAAAATCTCAACGTATTCAACACCACATCCACAGGCAGTAAGGTTTTATGACCCATCACTTGAAATCGCGTGACATTATCGCGCTGGGCTTTATGACATTTGCGCTGTTCGTTGGCGCAGGTAACATCATTTTTCCTCCAATGGTTGGCTTACAGGCGGGTGAACACGTCTGGACGGCTGCGTTTGGCTTCCTGCTTACTGCCGTGGGCCTGCCGGTACTGACCGTTATCGCGCTGGCGAAAGTCGGTGGCGGTGTGGACAGCCTCAGCACCCCGATTGGCAAAGTGGCTGGCGTTCTGCTGGCAACCGTCTGCTATCTGGCCGTTGGCCCGCTGTTCGCAACCCCGCGTACGGCGACCGTCTCCTTTGAAGTGGGTATTGCCCCGCTGACCGGTGACGGCGCGATGCCGCTGTTTATTTACAGCCTCATTTACTTCGCCATCGTGATTCTGGTTTCTCTCTATCCGGGCAAACTGCTGGATACTGTGGGTAACTTCCTGGCACCGCTGAAAATTGTGGCGCTGATTGTGCTGGCGGTTGCGGCCATCGTCTGGCCTGCGGGGCCCATCAGCTCCGCGATGGACGCCTACCAGAACGCGGCGTTCTCAAACGGTTTCGTGAACGGCTATCTGACGATGGATACGCTTGGCGCGATGGTGTTTGGTATCGTTATCGTTAACGCCGCGCGTTCCCGCGGGGTGACCGAAGCGCGTCTGCTGACTCGCTACACCATCTGGGCTGGCCTGATGGCCGGTGTCGGCCTGACGCTGCTGTATCTGGCGCTGTTCCGCCTGGGTTCAGATAGCGCAACGCTGGTCGATCAGAGCGCAAACGGCGCGGCGATCCTGCATGCTTACGTGCAGCACACCTTTGGTGGTGCAGGCAGCATGCTGCTGGCGGCGCTGATTTTCCTGGCCTGTCTGGTGACGGCGGTGGGTCTGACCTGCGCCTGCGCGGAGTTCTTCGCTCAGTATCTGCCGCTTTCTTACCGCACGCTGGTGTTTATCCTCGGCATCTTCTCCATGGCGGTGTCAAACCTCGGTCTGAGCCACCTGATTCAGGTCTCAATTCCGGTGCTGACGGCGATCTATCCGCCATGTATCGTGCTGGTAGTGCTGAGCTTCACCCGTTCGTGGTGGCATAACTCCACGCGAATTATTGCGCCAGCCATGTTTATCAGCCTGATTTTTGGTATCCTTGACGGGATCAAAGCATCAGCATTTGCAGAAATCCTGCCAGCCTGGACACAGCGTCTGCCGCTGTCCGAGCAGGGCCTGGCCTGGCTGATGCCTTCCGTTGTAGCGCTGGTTCTGGCGATTATCTGGGACCGTGCGGCAGGGCGTCAGGTGACATCCAACGCCCATTAATCAACGGCAACAAATTGTTTAACCACGGGGCTTAAGGCCCCGTGGTTTTTTGTTTTTTTCGTGTTGAATGGCAAGATTTTAATGGAAAGCACTAACAAACTTAAACGTGGATTGAGCACCCGCCACATCCGCTTTATGGCGCTGGGCTCGGCTATCGGTACCGGTCTTTTTTATGGCTCGGCAGATGCCATCAAAATGGCCGGTCCAAGCGTTCTGCTGGCCTACATCATCGGCGGCGTGGCGGCGTATATCATCATGCGCGCCCTTGGCGAAATGTCGGTTCACAACCCCTCTGCCAGTTCCTTCTCCCGCTACGCGCAGGAAAATTTAGGCCCGCTGGCCGGGTTTATCACCGGCTGGACCTACTGCTTCGAAATCCTGATTGTTGCCATTGCCGATGTGACGGCGTTTGGTATCTATATGGGGGTCTGGTTCCCCGCCGTGCCGCACTGGATCTGGGTGCTGAGCGTGGTGCTGATTATCTGCGCCGTTAACCTGATGAGCGTGAAGGTGTTTGGCGAGCTGGAGTTCTGGTTCTCCTTCTTCAAGGTCGCGACCATTATCATCATGATCCTCGCCGGTTTCGGCATTATCATCTGGGGTATCGGCAACGGTGGACAGCCAACCGGCATTCACAACCTGTGGAGCAACGGCGGCTTCTTTAGCAACGGCTGGCTCGGGATGGTCATGTCGCTGCAGATGGTCATGTTCGCCTATGGCGGAATCGAGATTATCGGCATCACCGCCGGGGAAGCGAAAGATCCGGAGAAGTCTATTCCGCGCGCCATCAACTCGGTGCCGATGCGCATCCTGGTGTTCTACGTGGGCACGCTGTTTGTGATTATGTCCATCTACCCGTGGAACCAGGTGGGCACCAACGGCAGCCCGTTTGTCCTGACTTTCCAGCATATGGGCATTGCGTTTGCCGCCAGCATTCTCAACTTTGTGGTGCTGACCGCCTCGCTGTCGGCCATCAACAGTGACGTGTTCGGCGTGGGCCGTATGCTGCACGGCATGGCGGAGCAGGGCAGTGCGCCGAAGGTGTTTGCCAAAACGTCGCGTCGCGGTACCCCGTGGGTAACGGTGCTGGTCATGACCGTGGCGCTGCTGTTCTCGGTCTACCTGAACTACATTATGCCGGAGAACGTCTTCCTGGTGATTGCGTCGCTGGCGACCTTTGCGACGGTGTGGGTGTGGATCATGATCCTGCTGTCGCAGATTGCGTTCCGTCGCCGCCTGTCGCCAGAAGAGGCCAAAGCGCTGAAGTTTAAAGTGCCGGGCGGTGTTGCGACGACCGTCGTTGGCCTCATCTTCCTGGTGTTTATCATCGGCCTGATTGGTTATCACCCGGATACCCGTATTTCCCTGTACGTGGGCTTCGCGTGGATCGTCCTGCTGCTGGTGGGCTGGATGTTTAAATGTCGCCGCGATCGTCAGCTGGCGGAAGCACAGTAACATTCTTTTCCCCTCTCCCCGTGGGAGAGGGTTCCCCACAAATTAATGCGAGCACTGAGCAATCCCCTCGCCCCTCCGGGGAGAGGGTTAGGGTGAGGGGAACATACGGCGGTGGTGGTCATTCCGTTCACTTTATGTTCCTTGCTACTCTGTAACGACATGACCGGTGAACGTGCCAGGATGGCTCAGTCGCCACCACCCTGGCGACCCGTGCTCCCGGCGGTAAATCGCCGCTTCGCGGTGCCCTCGGCTTATTCCTTCCGGCTTATCGGGTACGGGCGGAGGCAACGTCCCTGTAAAGCCGCCCTCTCGGCGCATCCCTGCGCCTCGCCCCGGCCGGAAGGCAAACGCCTCAGCGATTTACAGCCGGACCAGGGCATCGCTGACAGCCCTCAGTCATTTAGAAAGCAACTTTATTGCTTCTGCATAAAAAAATTACTGGGGATCCCTCAGCCCCGTGGGAGAGGGTTAGGGTGAGGGCATCAGGCCGCACTGATGCCTCCTCCCCCGTCCTCCTCCCCCAATAAATTCCGTCATGGTGAGCTAACCTTAACAACCCTGTGGCAAGGTGACGTCAATTTCATCAAAGGGGATTCGTGATGTTAAACGCCTGGCACCTTCCGGTTGCCCCATTTGTTAAGCAAAACAAAGACAACCTTGTGATTACGCTCTGGCTGGCAGGGGAAAATCAGCCTGAACGTGTGACCCTGCGCGCCGAAGTGGATAACGAAGAGACATCGCTGAAAATGCACAAGGTGCGCAGCCAGCCTCAGCCTGGTATTACGGCGTGGCGGGCGAATATCGATTTGCGCAGCGGACAGCCGCGTCGCCGCTACGGCTTCAAGCTGCTGTGGAACAACCGCCAGCTGTGGTTTACCCCGCAGGGCTTCAGCCGTTTCCCTCCGGCCAGGCTGGAGCAGTTTGCCGTGGATCACCCGGATAACGGCCCGCAGTGGGTTAACGATCAGGTCTTTTACCAGATTTTCCCGGACCGCTTTGCGCGCAGTGAAAAGCGCACCGCCGACCAGGACAAGGTTTATTACCATCATGCGGTCGGTCACGACATCATTCTGAAAAAATGGGACGAGCCGCTGACCGCCCAGGCGGGGGGATCGACCTTTTACGGCGGCGATCTCGACGGTATCAGCGAAAAACTGCCGTACCTGAAAAAGCTCGGCGTGACGGCGCTGTACCTGAACCCGGTGTTTAAAGCGCCAAGCGTTCACAAATACGATACGCAGGACTACCGCCACGTTGACGAGCAGTTTGGCGGTGACGAGGCGCTGCTGCGGCTGCGCCACAACACGCAAAAAGAAGGTATGCGCCTGATCCTTGATGGCGTGTTCAATCACAGCGGTGATTCTCATGCGTGGTTCGACCGCCACAATCAGTCGATGGGCGGCGCATGCCATAATCCGGATTCCCCCCAGCGTGACTGGTACAGTTTTGACGAGAATGGCCGCGCCCTGGACTGGCTGGGCTACCCGAGTCTGCCGAAGCTCGATTTCCAGTCGTCAACGCTTGTGAATGAAATCTACGGCGGCGAAGACAGCATCGTGCGCCACTGGCTGAAAGCGCCGTGGAATATGGACGGCTGGCGGCTGGACGTGGTGCATATGCTGGGTGAAGCAGGCGGGGCGCGGAATAACCTTCAGCATGTCGCCGCCATTACCCGGTCGGCAAAAGCGGCCCGGTCGGAAGCATTCGTCTTCGGGGAGCACTTTGGCGACGCGCGTCAGTGGTTGCAGGCAGATGCAGAAGACGCGTCGATGAATTATCGCGGCTTCACCTTCCCGCTGTGGGGCTTCCTCGCTAACACCGATATCTCTTACGATCCGCAGCATATTGACGCCGAAACCTGCATGGCGTGGATGGAGAACTATCGCGCTGGCCTGTCTCATCAGCAGCAGCTTCGGATGTTTAACCAGCTCGACAGCCACGATACCGCGCGCTTTAAATCGCTGCTGGGTAAAGATGTGGCGCGTCTGCCGCTGGCGGTGACCTGGCTTTTCACCTGGCCGGGCGTGCCGTGCATCTATTACGGAGATGAAGTGGGGCTGGACGGTAACAACGATCCGTTCTGCCGCAAAACCTTCCCATGGGAGCCTGAAAAGCAGGATCAGGATCTGTTCAGCCTGTACCAGCGTATGGCGACACTACGCAAGCAGAGCCAGGCCCTGCGCTACGGGGGCTGTCAGGTGATGTACGCCCAAGATAATGTGGTGGTATTTGTCCGCGTCTACAACCAGCAGCGTGTGCTGGTGGCGATCAACCGGGGCGAGGCGTGTGAAGTGGTGCTGGAAGATTCACCGCTGCTGGCCGGTAAAACGTGGAAGAGCAAAGAGGGGAAAGCGACGTTACAGGAGAGCGTGCTCACGCTGCCGGCGATCTCCGCTACGGTCTGGTTCGGCAGCTAAGCGCAGGCAGCATGGTTTTCACCTTTTAGATGGCGCAAATGCAACTATTTGTGTCAATCTTAACGGATCTTTTACGGTGAAGGTGGAAACATGGACGAGCTTTACATCCTTGGCTGTTTGTTCCTGGTTTTTGCGCTGGTCGTGGCCCCCGTGCTTGCGGTGATAGGCTTTAATCGAAGCACGGCGGCGCGGCAGGAGATCGCCCGGCTTCGCCAGCGCATTGAGGCGCTTGAGCAGCATGGTGTAGCTGAGAAAGCGCCGGAGCCGGTGCAGACCGCCGCGCCAGTGGAGACACCAGTGCCGGTGCCAGAGGCCGTTAACGCACCTGTCGATCCCTGGCGTCCCGAACCGCCCGTCACTGAAGCAGAACCTGCGCCTGTCCCGGCGGCAAAACGGCCTTCCGCCTTTGGCGGCATCCTGTCCTCGCTGACGCGCTGGTTTATGCAGGGCAATCCGCTGGCAAAACTGGGGATTGTACTGCTCTTCCTCGGCCTCTCTTTCCTGCTGCGCTATACCGTTGAACATTCACTGTTTCCGCTTGAGCTGCGTCTTGCCGCCACGGCGCTGTTTGCCATGGGTCTGCTGGCCGTTGGATGGCGGCTGCGGCACAGGCAGCGGATCTACGCGCTGATCCTCCAGGGCGGGGCGACCGGCGTGCTTTACCTGACCGTCTTTGGCGCATTCCGGCTGTGGCAGATGCTGCCGATGACGCTGGCGTTTGCGCTGCTGGTAGTGATTTGCGCGGCGAGCGTCGGGCTGGCCGTGCTGCAAAAGGCGCTGAGCCTTGCCATGCTGGCGAGCCTGGGCGGATATCTTGCGCCGCTGCTCCTGTCTACCGGGGGCGGTAGCTTTGTGGCGCTGTTCTCCTTCTATCTTCTGCTCTCCATCGGCATTCTCGTCATCAGCATCTGGCAGCACTGGCGCGAGCTCAACCTGCTCGGGCTGTTCTTCACGTTTGGCGTTGGCGGAGTGTGGGGGCTGAGCGACTACCAGCCTGAAAACTATGTTATCTGTCAGCTGTTCCTGATTGCCAATACGCTTATTTTTGGCGTGTTTAGCGTAGCGCTGTCGCTGCGGGCGCAGGAAAAAGGCAAACAGATTATTGACGGCGTACTGCTGTTTGCACCGCCGCTGATTGGTTTTGGGATGCAGTACGGCATGACGTCGCACTGGACGTACGGCCCGGCGCTCAGCGCGCTGGGTTATGGTGCGTTTTATCTCTCACTGGCGTTCCTCGCGCTGCGACGTTACCCCTCCATTGGGCGACCACTGATTATGGCGGCGCTGGCGATTGGCGGCGGGTTTGCCACGCTTGCCATTCCGCTGGCGCTTTCGGCGCGCTGGACGGCGATGGCCTGGGCGCTGGAGGGGCTGGGTATCCTCTGGCTGGGCGTGCAACAGCAGCAGCGGCGTATGAGCTATAGCGGGACGGCGCTGCTGGTGCTGGCGCTCGGCAGCGCGATATGGGCGCAGATGGACGGCGTCACCTCCCTGAGCCTGCTGCTTATTTTCGCAGTGCTCAGTCTTTGCTGGCTGGCTGCGGCCTGGCTGTGGCAGAAAATCGTGCTGTCGGGCAGTTGGGCGCTGCTGGTCGGTGGGCTGCTGTTCTGGTTAGTGGCGCAACTGGGTGCGTCGCAACTGATCCTCAAGACAGAATTATCGGTTCTGGCGGGCGTGCTGGCGCTGACGGCGGTGTCGGCCTGGGGATGGCGGCAGGCTGCCGCTCGTCTGGCATGGCGGGAGCTGGATGCCAGCAAATGGCTGCTGTGGCCGGTGATGCTGCTGATGGTGCTTTATCAGGTCTGGCAACAGCAGATCCTGGCAGCCGGCTGGGCAAATCTGGCATGGGCTATTGCGCTGCCTGCCGCCCTGATGATGCTGCGGCGCGACGAAGATAAACTTCTTCCGCGCATCGCAATGGGGCTGCATCTGTCGCTGTTGTGGATGATTTTACTCGCCATGGCCGCTGAGCTTTACTGGTTTGCCCGCTCCCTGCCATGGGGCATGGCGGCCTGGGGAAGCGGCATTGCGATGGCTGTCGGCGGTGGGGTGATTATGGCGCTCTCCGCGGCCGTACGGCGTCGCGGGTGGCCGTTCCGGGTATGGCCTGCGCTCTACGCCTGCCTTGCCATGATCCCTGTGGTTGTGGCGCTGGTGGTATTGCTGGTCGTGACTAATTTCCAGGACGGGGTGGTCTATCGACAGACCTGGCTGCCGCTGGTGAACCCGCTTGAGGAAGGGGCGGCGTTCGCGCTGCTGGGGCTGGTGGTGTTTTATCGGGCAGTGGATCGCCACTATCCGGCATCGCTTGCTCAGTCCCGACCGTGGCCCGCCGTTGTGCTGATGGCGCTTGGCTTCTGGTGGCTAAACGGCGCGCTGCTGCGCGCGCTGGCGTGGTACGGCGAGGTGGCCTGGAATATGGAGTCGCTGTGGCATTCGCGGCTTATCCAGACCACCTTTGCCCTGTTCTGGATGTTCTGCGCGCTGGTGGTCATGATCCGCGCCACCCGTCAGGCTTCCCGTCAGCAGTGGCTTGCCGGTGCGGTGCTGCTGGGGGTGGTCATGCTCAAACTGATGCTGGTGGACAGCGCGGGCGGTGGCGGCCTGGCGCGTGCTGTCGCGTTTATTGGCGTGGCGATCCTGGTCCTGATTGTGGGCTATTTCTCGCCGCTACCGCCTAAAGCAGGAGAAGAAAAATGAAATGGATGAATGCGGTTGTTTGTGCGGCACTGCTGGCCGTGGCCGGTCCGGCATTCAGCGAGGGCGCGCCGGTGGAATCCCCGCGGGATTATGCCTATGGCCTGTCCCTTGATACCTCTGCCTCTTCGCCGTGGTATCGGGTCATGCTGCCGCTGGCGGTTTATCAGCAGAGCACATCGCCCGATCTGCGCGACGTGCGCGTGTTTAATCAGTCGGGCGAGCCGGTACCGTTCAGCCTGGTTACCACGACGCGTCCGCAGCCAGCACCGACCACCACGGCGCTGCGCCTCTTTGCGCTTAACGCCTCGACGGGCGGGGAAGAGGGCAGTGGCGATAAAATTATATTACGTGCCAGAAACGGCGTGGAGATTGTGCTGGAAGGGCAACACGCGGCGGCTGCCGGACAGCATTATCTGCTGACCCTGCCGGAAAACGCGACGGAGGTTCCGCTCTCTCAGCTCCAGCTTTTCTGGGACACGCCGCAGGGCTCGTGGCAGGGGACGGCATCGGTCTATTACAGCGAGGATCTGAAAAACTGGTATACCCTGCGCGAAGAGATGCCCCTGCTGGACGTGATGAGTGGACAGGATCGCCTGAAGCTCGACCGCATCGATACCGATCTGGTGTTATCTCCTGAGGCGAATCGCTATCTGCTGCTGGTGCTGAACACGGGGCGTTCAGCCCTGACGTTAACCGGCGTCAACGCGATTAACGCTCCTGCGCAGCCGGAATCAGAGCACATTAGCCTGGCGGGAGAGGGGGAGCGGCTATCCGATAGCGAAGCCGTGTGGCGCTGGACGCATCCGCAGCCTCTGAGTGCGATCGCCTTCATGCTGAATGGCGACGGCGTTCTCCCGGCAGAAATAGCCTGGCGGGGGGCGGACAAGGATCGGTGGCATACGCTGAAAAAAGAGGTGATCTACCAGCTCGGCGGCAAAACGTCTGAACCTGTTCCGCTCCCGGGCGGGCTGGTCGAGGTGGTAAAAATCAAGACCTACAATGCCCGTTTGCCAGAGAACCTGCCGGGCGTGATCGGGCAACGCGTGCGCTATGATCTGGTGTTCAACGCGCAGGGGAAGGGGCCGTATCTGCTTGCGTGGGGGAACGGGGCTGCGAAACCGGCAAGCGTGGAGACGGATATGCTGATCCCGACCGAACTGCGTAAAACCTACGCTCTGGCAGCCCTGCCGATGGCGGATACGCTGGAACCTGTCCCGCTGGGCGGCGAGGCGCGTTTAACCGCGACGTCTGCGGCTGAGCAGGAAAGCAGAATGAAAACGCTGATGGTCTGGGGCGTACTGATCGTCGGGGTGATGGTGCTTGCGGGTATGGCATGGCGCATCTGGCGCGAGGTAAAAAAAGACGGCGCAGCATAAGCCATAAAAAAACCCGCGTAGTCGCGGGTTTTTTTCGTAAACCGTGCCGATTACAGGCTGGATACGTTCTCAGACAGGTATTTAGCTACGCCGTCTGGGGAAGCCGCCATACCTTCTTTACCTTTTTCCCACTGAGCCGGGCACACTTCACCGTGCTCTTCGTGGAACTGGAGCGCGTCAACCATGCGCAGCATTTCGTCAATGTTACGACCCAGCGGCAGATCGTTCACAACCTGGTGACGAACGATGCCGTTCGCGTCGATCAGGAAAGAACCACGCAGCGCAACGCCAGCGTCCGGATGTTCGATACCGTAAGCCTGCTGGATTTCGCGTTTGATGTCCGCAACCATCGCGTATTTCACCGCACCGATGCCGCCGTTTTCGACAGGGGTGTTACGCCATGCGTTATGTACAAATTCAGAGTCGAAGGAGACGCCAACCACTTCCACGCCACGCTTCTGGAATTCTTCGTAACGTTTGTCGAACGCGATCAGCTCAGACGGGCAAACGAAAGTGAAGTCCATTGGCCAGAAGAACAGAACGGTCGCTTTACCGTTGGTGTGCTGTTTGAAGTTGAAGTTTTCAACGATTTCACCGTTGCCCAGAACGGCGGCAGCTGTAAAATCCGGAGCCGGACGAGTTACCAGAACCATATGATTCTCCTGTAGATACTAAGGTTATTTGGAACGCAACGCGGGCCAGTATAGAGGCAGCGCGGGAATAAGACAAAGAGGTGGTAACAATCGTTCCACCAGCTTTTACCTATCAATCGAACCGGCATCACAGTTCTTTATTTTTCGCCTGCGCCATCATGCGCGGGTAGAACTGCCAGAAGCGCGTCTCCAGCGCGTCATAATGTTCGTCCAGGTCGTGCCAGGAGTCGCGCAGCGCGTCCAGACGCGGTCGACGGCTGGCCATGCCGTTGAGCACGTTCTGAATGAAATCCATCTCGCGGTAACGCTCCAGCCAGCGTTCAGACCACAGATAGTTATTCAGATTCACAAAGCGCGGTGGGGAGTCCGGCAAAATGATCGACACCTGCGCGTGGGCGTAGCGCACAAACTCAGGCAGCGACATATCAGGCGACAGCAGGGACCAGTGGCGCGACAGGAAATGATCCCACATGACGTCGAGCGTGATCGGCGCCACGCGTCGCGTTTCGGGGCGGAACCAGGCTTTGGCTTCCGTCACTTCCGGCAGGTTATCGGTCAGCACGTCGATGCGGCGGTGCATAAAAATCCCGTCGATAACCTCGGGGGAATAATCTTCCGCGGGGTTGCCGCGTACGAAATCGGCCAGCAAATTGCCGGAGAGGGAGCTGTCCGCGAGGTGAGCGAGATGCAGGTGAGCGAGAAAATTCATGCGTTTTATTTGTCCGGTGGCGGCTAGTTGTTGCAGCAAAAGGGTGTGAGCACTAGACTATGCCGCCTGTTTTTAAGTCACGAGTATACGTCATGCGCGTCGCCGATTTCTCCTTTGAACTACCTGAATCCCTGATTGCTCACTACCCCATGCCTGAGCGTAGCAGCTGTCGCTTGCTGTCACTGGACGGGCCAACGGGCGCGCTGACGCACGGTACTTTCACCGATCTGCTCGACAAGCTCAACCCTGGCGATCTGCTGGTCTTTAACAATACCCGCGTGATCCCAGCGCGTCTGTTTGGCCGTAAAGCCAGCGGCGGCAAGATTGAGGTGCTGGTCGAACGTATGCTCGATGATAAACGTATTCTGGCACATATTCGCGCATCCAAAGCGCCGAAGCCGGGCGCTGAACTGCTGCTGGGTGATGACGAGAGCATCAAAGCGACCATGACCGCGCGTCACGACGCGCTGTTCGAGGTGGAGTTCAACGACGAGCGCACGGTGCTGGATATCCTCAACGCCATCGGCCACATGCCGCTGCCGCCGTACATTGAACGCCCGGATGAAGAAGCCGACCGCGAGCTGTATCAGACCGTCTACAGCCAGAAGCCTGGCGCAGTGGCGGCGCCAACGGCGGGCCTGCACTTTGATGAACCGCTGCTGGAAAAGTTGCGCGCCAAGGGTATTGAGATGGCCTTCGTGACGCTGCACGTCGGCGCGGGGACGTTCCAGCCGGTGCGCGTGGACAGCATCGAAGACCACATCATGCACTCTGAGTATGCCGAAGTGCCGCAGGAGGTTGTGGATGCGGTGCTGGCGGCGAAAGCGCGCGGTAGCCGCGTCGTGGCCGTCGGTACAACGTCGGTACGTTCCCTTGAGAGCGCTGCGCAGGCCGCGAAAAAAGAGCTGATTGAGCCCTTCTTTGGCGATACGCAGATCTTTATCTACCCGGGCTATCAGTACAAAGTCATTGATGCGCTGGTGACCAACTTCCATCTGCCTGAATCGACGCTGATTATGCTGGTCTCCGCGTTTGCGGGGTATCAGCATACGATGAACGCCTACAAGTCTGCGGTAGAACAAAAATATCGCTTTTTTAGCTACGGTGACGCGATGTTTATCACGTACAATCCGCAGGCTTTGAATGAGCGTGTCGGGGAATAAGTCCGCGGCACCGTGTTACAACGTTGGACTGTTTTTCTGACGTCGGAGAAAAAATGAAATTTGAACTCGATACCACCGATGGCCGCGCGCGTCGCGGTCGCCTGGTGTTTGATCGCGGCGTGGTAGAAACCCCCGCGTTTATGCCTGTGGGCACGTACGGCACCGTAAAAGGAATGACGCCGGAAGAAGTTGAAGCCACTGGCGCACAGATTATTCTCGGCAACACCTTCCACCTGTGGCTGCGTCCAGGCCAGGAGATCATGAAGCTCCACGGCGATCTGCACGACTTCATGCAGTGGAAAGGCCCCATCCTCACCGACTCCGGCGGTTTCCAGGTCTTCAGCCTGGGCGATATCCGTAAGATCACCGAGCAGGGCGTACACTTCCGTAACCCGATCAACGGCGATCCAATCTTCCTCGATCCGGAAAAGTCTATGGAGATTCAGTACGATCTCGGCTCCGATATCGTGATGATCTTCGACGAATGTACGCCATACCCGGCGGACTGGGACTATGCCAAACGTTCCATGGAGATGTCCCTGCGTTGGGCGAAGCGTAGCCGCGACCGTTTTGACTCCCTGCAAAACAAAAATGCGCTGTTCGGCATTATCCAGGGCAGCGTTTACGAAGATTTACGCGATATCTCGGTTAAAGGTCTGGTAGAGATAGGCTTTGATGGCTACGCTGTCGGCGGTTTGGCTGTGGGTGAGCCGAAGGAAGATATGCACCGTATTCTGGAGCATGTCTGCCCGCAAATCCCGGCGGATAAACCACGATACCTGATGGGTGTGGGTAAACCAGAAGATCTGGTGGAAGGCGTACGTCGCGGCATTGATATGTTCGACTGCGTTATGCCAACCCGAAACGCACGTAACGGTCATCTGTTCGTTACCGATGGCGTGGTGAAAATCCGTAACGCGAAGCATAAGAGTGACACCAGCCCGCTCGATTCCGAGTGCGATTGCTATACCTGTCGCAATTATTCTCGCGCGTATCTGCATCATCTCGATCGTTGCAACGAGATTTTGGGGGCGCGTCTCAATACCATTCATAATCTTCGTTATTATCAGCGCTTAATGGCTGGTTTACGTAAGGCTATCGAAGAGGGTAAATTAGAGAGCTTCGTGACCGATTTCTACCAACGTCAGGGGCGGGATGTTCCACCGTTGAACGTTGATTAATTTTAATAATGAGGGAATTTGAATGAGCTTTTTTATTTCTGATGCGGTAGCAGCAACGGGTGCACCAGCGCAGGGCAGCCCGATGTCTCTGATTCTGATGCTGGTTGTGTTCGGTCTGATCTTCTACTTCATGATCCTGCGTCCACAGCAGAAGCGTACTAAAGAGCACAAAAACCTGATGAACTCCATCGCGAAGGGCGATGAAGTCCTGACCAATGGTGGCCTGGTGGGTCGCGTAACCAAAGTAGCGGAAAACGGCTACATTGCTATCGCCCTGAACGACACCACTGAAGTGGTTATCAAACGTGACTTCGTAGCTGCCGTTCTGCCGAAAGGCACCATGAAGGCGCTGTAATCCCAACTTTTCCCAAAGGGAACTGCCGTGTTAAACCGTTATCCTTTGTGGAAGTACATCATGCTGGTCGTCGTGATTATCGTCGGCCTGCTGTACGCGCTTCCCAACCTGTATGGTGAGGATCCGGCCGTTCAAATCACTGGCGCGCGCGGTGTCGCCGCCAGTGAGCAAACGCTGATCCAGGTCCAGAAAACGTTACAAGAAGAAAAAATTACCGCTAAGTCTGTGGCACTGGAAGAGGGCGCAATTCTTGCTCGCTTCGACACCACCGACACGCAGCTCCGCGCACGTGAAGCGCTGATGGGCGTGCTGGGTGATAAATATGTCGTGGCGCTTAACCTTGCTCCTGCAACCCCACGCTGGCTGGCTGCGCTGAACGCAGAGCCAATGAAACTGGGTCTTGACCTGCGTGGCGGCGTTCACTTCCTGATGGAAGTGGATATGGATACCGCGCTCGGCAAGCTACAGGAACAGAATATCGACAGCCTGCGCAGCGATCTGCGCGATAAAGGCATTCCGTACACCACCGTACGTAAAGAAGATAACTACGGCATGAGCATCACGTTCCGCGACAGCGCGGCACGCGATCAGGCTGTGACCTATCTGTCTCAACGTCACCGCGATCTGGTGATCACCTCTCAGGGCAGCAACCAGCTGCGTGCGGTAATGACCGACGCGCGTCTGAGTGAAGCACGTGAGTACGCCGTTCAGCAGAACATTAACATTCTGCGTAACCGTGTAAACCAGCTGGGCGTGGCTGAGCCACTGGTACAGCGTCAGGGTGCTGACCGTATCGTGGTCGAACTGCCAGGTATCCAGGATACCGCCCGTGCGAAAGAGATTCTGGGCGCGACGGCGACTCTGGAGTTCCGTCTGGTTAACGCCAACGTTGACCAGGCTGCTGCGGCTTCAGGCCGTGTGCCGGGCGATTCCGAAGTGAAACAGACCCGCGAAGGCCAGCCGGTTGTGCTGTACAAACGCGTGATCCTGACCGGTGACCATATCACCGACTCCACTTCAAGCCAGGATGAGTACAACCAGCCGCAGGTTAACATCTCGCTGGACAGCGCAGGTGGCAACATCATGTCTAACTTCACCAAGGACAACATCGGCAAGCCGATGGCGACCCTGTTCGTGGAGTACAAAGACAGCGGTAAGAAAGATGCCAATGGCCGTGCTGTGCTGGTGAAAGAGGAAGAGGTGATTAACATCGCCAACATCCAGTCTCGTCTGGGTAACAGCTTCCGTATTACCGGTATCAGCAACCCGAACGAAGCGCGTCAGCTCTCTCTGCTGCTGCGTGCCGGTGCGCTGATTGCGCCAATTCAGATTGTTGAAGAGCGTACCATCGGTCCAACCCTGGGTATGCAGAACATCAAGCAGGGTCTGGAAGCGTGTCTGGCCGGTCTGGCGGTGTCCATCATCTTCATGATCTTCTTCTATAAGAAGTTCGGCCTGATTGCGACCTCCGCGCTGATTGCCAACCTGGTGCTGATCATCGGTATCATGTCCCTGCTGCCGGGGGCGACGCTAACCATGCCGGGTATCGCGGGTATCGTTCTAACCCTTGCGGTGGCGGTCGACGCCAACGTACTGATAAACGAACGTATTAAAGAAGAGCTGAGCAACGGTCGTTCTGTACAGCAGGCGATTGAAGAAGGCTACAAAGGGGCGTTCAGCTCCATCTTCGATGCGAACGTAACAACACTGATTAAGGTTCTTATCCTGTATGCAGTGGGTACTGGCGCGATCAAAGGCTTTGCGATTACTACCGGTATCGGTGTCGCAACGTCGATGTTTACCGCTATTGTCGGCACCCGTGCCATCGTGAACCTGCTGTACGGCGGCAAGCGCGTCAAAAAGCTGTCTATCTGAGGAGTGCGTTGTGGCACAGGAATATACTGTTGAACAATTGAACCACGGCCGTAAAGTCTGGGACTTTATGCGCTGGGACTACTGGGCCTTCGGCATTTCAGGTTTTCTGCTGATCTTGTCCATCGTCATTATGGGCGTGAAAGGCTTTAACTGGGGTCTGGATTTCACCGGTGGTACGGTGATCGAAATTACCTTGGAAAAACCGGTCGATATGGACCAGATGCGTGAGTCTCTGCAAAAAGCGGGCTTTGAAGAGCCGCTGCTACAGAACTTCGGCAGCAGCCGCGACATCATGGTGCGTATGCCGCCGGTACACGATGCCAACGGCAGCCAGGAGCTGGGCAGCAAGGTCGTTCAGGTTATTAACGAAACGACCAGCCAGGATGCAACGGTTAAGCGTATTGAGTTTGTCGGCCCGAGCGTTGGTGCTGACCTGGCACAGACCGGTGCGATGGCGCTGCTGGTGGCGCTGATCTCGATTCTGATTTACGTCGGTTTCCGCTTTGAGTGGCGACTGGCGGCAGGCGTGGTTATCGCTCTGGCGCACGACGTGGTGATCACCATGGGCATACTGTCTCTCTTCCACATTGAGATTGACCTGACGATTGTGGCATCCCTGATGTCCGTTATCGGTTACTCACTGAACGACAGTATCGTGGTATCTGACCGTATTCGTGAAAACTTCCGTAAGATCCGTCGCGGCACGCCGTACGAAATCTTTAACGTGTCGTTGACCCAGACGCTGCACCGTACGTTGATCACCTCCGGCACCACCCTGATGGTGATCCTGATGCTGTTCCTGTTCGGTGGCCCGGTGCTGGAAGGCTTCTCGCTGACCATGCTGATCGGTGTGTCAATCGGTACGGCCTCGTCTATCTACGTCGCGTCCGCGCTGGCGCTGAAGCTGGGCATGAAGCGCGAGCATCTGATCCAGCAGAAAGTCGAGAAAGAAGGGGCGGATCAGCCGTCCATCCTGCCGTAAGAGTCTTATGCGGTATCGAAATCCCGGCCTGCTGGCCGGGATTTTTTTTGTCTACTCCTGACAGTATGCATACCGCTGCTTCCGGCTCGACAGGTGCCTCAATATTGTGCAGACGGAGAGACGCTTTAGCGAAAGTGCGGACAGAGCTCTGGCAGATTTTTTGCGGAAGGTGAAGCAGTAAAAAGCCGGGTGGCGGCTACGCCTTACCCGGCCTACATTCGGATCGTAGGCCCGGCAAGCGCAGCGCCACCGGGCGAAGTCCGCACAGGTTAGAAGTTGTAACCCACGACCAGGTAACCACCCCAACCGGTAGAGCGAACGCTGAAGTCGCCGTTGCCGAAGTTCAGGCTGGCGTCGTCGTTCCACTGGCCACCGTTGTGCCAGTAACGCGCAACAACAGAGTAGTGCCAGTGATCGTAGTTCAGCGCCAGAATGTGGCTGGAGGCGATGGAGTTACTGGTACGAGCATGCTTCCCGTTGTTGTCATAGAAGTTATCGTCGCCCAGGTCTGAACCCCAGTCAAAGTTGGTGAAGCCGATATAGCTCAGGTTACCGCCCCACAGCTGAGTGATTGGCACAAAGTATTTCACTTTGAAACGGTAGCCATCCCACTCGTTCTCATTTGATGCGCCATAGTTCTGCCACTGGTATTTCGCATACACGTTCAGTGACAGGCTCATTGGCAGGCCGGTTTCGATGTCAGTACCCAGACCCATATACCAGGTGCTCTGTTCCTGAGAATCGTTGCGACCCATGTCATAGATGTAGTTGTTCGCGAAGTACCACTCTTTGAACGGACCAAACGCCAGGCTGGTGCCGGTCAGTTTGTCGATAGAGAAACGCGGTTCGATTTCCATGAACAGCGGGGAGCCATTGTTCCAGATACCTTTCGCATCGGAGTTACCGCCGAAGAATACCGGCAGATCGACGTAGCCGTAGAAATCAAACCAGTCTTTCTTGGCAAACGCTTCGTATTCCAGGTAGGTATCGTTGCGGATCTGCGGCCCGAAACGGGTGTGGTAGCTGCCTACCACGTTAACGCTCTGGTGCCACCAGTCGGAGAGATATTGTGGTTTGTCGTTTTCCGCTGCGTTAACAGTGAAAGAGGAGGACAGTGCCAGCACGGCGCCAGCTGCGAGTAATGTTTTTTTCATAATCATGCCACTGATTGAAATTCCCTTCCGGGAGTGAAAAATGCGCGAATTGCGTTTCTAAATATTTCGTGTTTCTGCGGAGCCTATTATAGGAATCCTTGCTCACAAAAATATGTGTTGTTTCACATATCTCTCACATACGTAATCGATTGCGTTCACGTTTGCGTACTTTAAACGGCCGGGATTGTAGCGGCAATCATTTATGTTGCCAATCCATACGAAATGTAAATGTTAGCGGAGTGACATTTCACTCCGCTAAAAGGGCGGGTTATTGCGCGGCAGGTTGAATGTCGTGAATGCGGATAAAGCCCAACTGTTCTGGCGTCAGTCCGCTCAGCTGGAGCGGGATATCAACATCGCTCGGTGCCAGCGTGCTGGCGGGGGCGGTGAAGAGCTGATTCTTCACATTCACCTCCTGATAGCTCTCCGTGGTGCCCTGAATCTGGCCCCACTCTACGGTGCCGCTGAAGGCGGGAAGCGGATCGTTGGATTCACCCTGAATGCGTAATGTTGCGCGCGTACCATCGGCATTCGCTGCAACATTCACCAGAGACATCCTTAGCGTGCCAATCTGGCTGTTCAGACGCGCGGGCGTGTTTGCGCCCGGCAATAAATAAACGCCATTGCTGGATTTGGCATTCAGCGCGTTCTGCTGGGTGATCTTCACGGTTTCTTTATTAAGTTTGTCCATCGCCACATTGAGCGTATTCACGCTTTGTTTCATCTCGCGAACTTCACTTTGCTGTGCGCAGGCGCTGAGCGTGAACAGGCTCCCAACCAGCACTATTTTCAGGTAACGTCTTGTCATTGCGTTTAATTCCTTGAAATCACACATTGCTGCAATGGTAGACAGGATAGTGGCGTCAGGCATAGATCCTTTGTCTCAAAAAGCTCTTCCTTTGTTGTCGGGCCAGTTCAGGGTAAAATAGAAATCAGTTAACCAGATAACAGGGACATCGTATGCATTGCCCATTTTGCTCCGCTGTGGATACCAAAGTCATCGACTCACGTCTTGTAGGCGAAGGGTCTTCCGTGCGTCGTCGTCGGCAGTGCCTGGTGTGCAACGAGCGTTTTACCACCTTCGAGGTGGCAGAGCTGGTAATGCCGCGCGTGGTAAAAAGTAACGATGTGCGCGAACCGTTCAATGAAGAAAAACTGCGTAGCGGGATGCTCAAGGCGCTGGAAAAACGGCCCGTCAGCTCCGATGACGTCGAAATGGCGTTAAATCATATTAAATCTTATCTGCGGGGGCTAGGTGAGCGCGAAGTGCCGAGCAAAATGATCGGTAACCTGGTGATGGAACAGCTGAAAAAGCTCGATAAAGTCGCCTATATTCGCTTCGCCTCCGTTTACCGCAGCTTCGAAGACATTAAAGAGTTTGGCGAAGAGATCGCCCGCTTACAGGATTAAGCCTATGCAGGACGAGATGTACATGGCGAGAGCCATGAAGCTGGCGCAGCGCGGTCGGTTTACCACTCACCCTAACCCTAATGTCGGGTGCGTCATTGTTAAAGATGGCGAGATCGTGGGTGAAGGTTTTCACTACCGCGCAGGCGAGCCGCACGCTGAAGTGCATGCCCTGCGCATGGCGGGGGAGAGGGCGCGTGGCGCGACGGCCTACGTGACGCTGGAGCCATGCAGTCATCACGGGCGCACGCCTCCGTGCTGCGAAGCACTGATTGCGGCGGGAGTCTCGCGCGTTGTCGCCGCCATGCAGGATCCTAACCCGCAGGTGGCGGGCCGCGGGCTGTATCGTCTGCAACAGGAAGGGATCGACGTCAGTCACGGCCTGATGATGCAGGATGCCGAAGCCATCAACAAAGGCTTCCTGAAGCGTATGCGCACCGGTTTCCCGTTTATCCAGCTTAAGCTTGGCGCGTCACTGGATGGCCGCACGGCGATGGCGAACGGCGAGAGCCAGTGGATCACCTCGCCACAGGCAAGGCGCGATGTGCAACGTCTGCGCGCACAAAGCCATGCTATTCTCACCAGCAGTGAAACGGTGCTGGCTGACGATCCGGTCCTGACCGTGCGCTGGGATGAGCTGAATGCGGATACCCAGGCACTCTATCCGCAGGAGAACCTGCGTCAGCCGCTGCGCATTATTATTGATAGCCAGAACCGCGTGACGCCGGAGCACCGCATCGTGCAGCAGCCGGGGGAAACCTGGATTGCCCGCACCAAAGAAGATACGCGCGAATGGCCGCAAGGCGTGCGCAGCATTATGGTGCCGGAACACAACGGGCATCTCGATCTGGTGGTGCTGATGATGCTGCTGGGTAAACAGCAGGTCAACAGCATCTGGGTTGAAGCCGGTCCGACGCTCGCCGGCGCGCTGCTCCAGGCAGGGCTGGTGGATGAGCTTCTGGTCTACGTTGCGCCTAAACTGTTAGGTAACGACGCGCGCGGCCTGTTTGTGCTGCCCGGCCTTGAAAAACTGGCCGATGCGCCGCAACTCTCATTCAGCGAGATTCGTCCGGTAGGCCCGGATGTCTGCCTCCATTTAACGACAGCGTAATTGCTCCTGAAATAGGGAAGCAGTGCGCAAAGTATTATGATAAAATCCGCCCCCCTGCGGGGCCAAATGAACCCGTAAAGGAAGAGTATGAACATTATTGAAGCTGCTGTAGCTACCCCGGACGCTCGCGTCGCCATCACCATTGCGCGTTTCAACAACTTCATCAACGACAGCCTGCTGGAAGGTGCGGTTGACGCCCTGAAACGTATCGGCCAGGTTAAAGATGACAACATTACCGTCGTTTGGGTACCAGGTGCTTACGAACTGCCACTGGCAGCGGGCGCGCTGGCGAAAACCGGTAAATACGACGCGGTGATTGCACTGGGTACTGTTATTCGTGGCGGCACTGCGCACTTCGAATACGTTGCGGGCGGTGCAAGCAATGGTCTGGCGCACGTTGCACAGGATGCTGAAATTCCTGTCGCGTTCGGCGTACTGACTACCGAAAGTATTGAACAAGCCATCGAACGTGCTGGCACCAAAGCCGGTAACAAAGGTGCAGAAGCTGCACTGACCGCGCTTGAAATGATCAATGTATTGAAAGCCATCAAGGCCTGATTTTTTTGTAAGGGGAATTCCGTGAAACCTGCTGCTCGTCGCCGCGCCCGTGAATGTGCCGTCCAGGCACTTTACTCCTGGCAGTTGTCCCAGAACGACATCGCTGATGTTGAATACCAGTTCCTGTCAGAACAGGACGTGAAAGACGTTGACGTTCTGTACTTCCGTGAACTGCTGTCGGGAGTGGCGACTAATAGCGCGTATCTCGATGGTCTGATGAAGCCATACCTGTCCCGTCTGCTCGAAGAGCTGGGCCAGGTCGAAAAAGCAGTGTTGCGTATCGCGCTGTTTGAGCTGTCTAAACGTGATGATGTGCCGTACAAAGTGGCCATCAACGAAGCGATCGAACTGGCAAAAACCTTCGGCGCTGAAGACAGCCACAAGTTTGTAAACGGCGTGCTGGATAAAGCCGCACCTGCGATCCGTCCCCACAAAAAGTGATCCGCAAACCGGAGTCTTGCATTGCCTTTTTGGCAGTGCGGCTCCGGTTTTTTCTTTTATTTGCTGAGGCATAACGTATGGCATGCGGCGAATTCTCCCTGATTGCCCGTTATTTCGACCGTGTCAGAACCTCTCGTCTTGATGTTGAAACCGGCATTGGCGATGACTGCGCACTTCTCAATATTCCCGAAAAACAGACGCTGGCAATCAGCACCGACACCTTAGTATGTGGGCGTCACTTCCTGCCCGATATCGATCCTGCCGACCTGGCGTATAAGGCTCTGGCGGTAAACGTTAGCGATCTGGCGGCAATGGGCGCCGACCCGGCCTGGCTGACGCTGGCTCTGACCCTGCCGGAGGTGGATGAAGCCTGGCTTGAAGCCTTCAGCGATGCCCTGTTTGAACAGCTGAATTATTACGATATGCAGCTGATTGGCGGTGATACCACCGCCGGGCCGCTGTCGATGACCCTGGCAATCCACGGCTATGTGCCAGCGGGGCGCGCGCTGAAGCGTTCGGGCGCAAAACCGGGCGACTGGATCTACGTGACCGGTACGCCGGGGGATAGCGCGGCCGGGCTGGCGATCCTTCAGAACCGTTTAGCAGTTGAAGATGCTGACGATGCGGCGTACCTGGTGAAGCGCCACCTGCGGCCCACACCGCGTATTTTGCACGGTCAGGCGCTGCGCGAGCGGGCCAGTTCTGCTATCGATCTCTCTGACGGGCTGATCTCCGATCTCGGCCATATCCTGAAGGCCAGTGGCGTGGGCGCACGGATCGATCTGGATCTGTTCCCACTGTCAGAGCCGTTGCGTCGCCATGCCGAGCCTGAACAGGCGCTGCGCTGGGCACTATCCGGTGGGGAAGATTATGAGCTGTGCTTTACCGTTCCCGAGCTGAATCGCGGGACGCTGGATGTGGCGTTAGCGCATCTGGGGGCGAAATTTACCTGCATCGGGCAGGTTATGCCGGAAAGTGAAGGGCTGCTGTTTGTCCGCGGCGGCGCCCCGGTTACGCTTGACTGGAAAGGGTACGATCACTTCGCGTAATTTTGTGCGCTCTGTATTGCCGGGTGGCGCTGCGCTTACCCGGCCTACGGATTTTGTTCCCTGAATTGTTTATTTAAACCCTACCACCGGATGTTGCTGATACGGCGTCTCCAGCTCGGCAATCTGCTCCGGCGTCAACGATAAGTCCACCGCACTCAACAACTCGTCCAGCTGTTCTTCCCGCGATGTGCCCACAATCGGCGCGGCGACACCGCGCTTGCTCAGCAGCCACGCCAGCGCTACCTGCGCGCGCGTTGCACCGATATCGTCGGCGATCCCGGCTAATCGTTCGGCAATTAACGCATCGCTGGCTTCTGTATCGTCATACAGATTTTTACCTACTTCATCCGATACCAGCCGGGCGGTAGTTTCACCCCACGGACGGGTTAACCTTCCGCGCGCCAGCGGGCTCCACGGGATCACCGCCACGCCTTCCTGGTAGCAGAGCGGCAGCATCTCGCGTTCTTCTTCCCGGTAAATCAGGTTGTAGTGATCCTGCATAGTGACAAAGCGCGCCCAGCCGTTCTGCGCCTGGAGATCGAGCGCCTGAGCAAACTGTGAGGCATGCATGGACGATGCGCCGATGTAGCGCGCTTTACCGGCTTTCACGACGTCGTTCAACGCTTCAAGCGTCTCTTCGATCGGCGTGTTGTAATCCCAGCGGTGAATTTGCAGCAGGTCGACGTAATCCATGTTCAGGCGTCTGAGGCTGTCATCAATGGAGCGCAGGATCTGCGCGCGAGAAAGGCCTTCCGCCAGATCGCCTGACGGGTAATACACCTTGGTGGCGACCACAATCTCATCCCGACGGGCAAAATCTCGCAGGGCGCGGCCCACAATCTCTTCGCTGCTGCCGTCGGAGTAGCTGTTGGCGGTATCGAAGAAGTTGATGCCGCCGTCAATGGCGCGCTTAATGATAGGGCGGCTGCTCTCTTCCGGCAGCGTCCAGGCGTGATTTCCCCGGTCAGGCTCGCCAAACGTCATGCAGCCCAGGCAAAGCCGGGACACCTTGAGGTCTGTTTTTCCTAATGTCGTGTATTGCATGGTTCCGCTCCTGCTGTTTAAACAATACGTTTAAGCATAGCAGGAGCAGAAAAGGGGAGGGATCAGGCCAGCCAGGTGCGGATTTTAGCTTCGATACCGACGGCGTCCAGGCCAATGTCGGCGCGCGCCTCGTCCTGAGTGCCTTGCGGGATGAAGTGGTCCGGCAGGCCGAGATTAAGCACCGGAACGACTTTACGGTTCGCCATCAGCACTTCGTTCACGCCGCTACCCGCGCCACCCATGATGGCGTTCTCTTCCAGCGTGACCAGCACCTCATGGCTTTCCGCCATGCTCAGAATCAGAGATTCATCGAGCGGCTTCACAAATCGCATATCGACGAGCGTCGCATTCAGGGTTTCAGCGACTTTTGCCGCTTCCGGCATCAGCGTACCAAAGTTCAGGATCGCCACTTTTTCACCGCGACGTTTCACCAGACCTTTACCGATATCCAGTTTTTCCAGCGGCCGTAATTCAACGCCAAGGGCATTGCCGCGTGGATAACGTACCGCACAGGGACCGTCCTGATAGTGGTAACCGGTATACAGCATCTGACGACACTCGTTTTCGTCGCTTGGCGTCATGATCACCATGTCCGGGATGCAGCGCAGGAAGGAGAGGTCAAATGCGCCCTGGTGCGTCTGGCCGTCAGCCCCCACGATGCCCGCACGGTCGATAGCAAACAGCACCGGCAGCTTCTGGATGGCAACGTCATGGATCACCTGATCGTAGGCGCGTTGCAGGAAGGTAGAGTAAATCGCTACCACCGGCTTGTAGCCGCCAATCGCCAGGCCCGCTGCGAAGGTCACCGCGTGCTGCTCGGCAATGGCAACGTCGAAATACTGGTCCGGGTACTTTTTGGAGAACTCGACCATGCCGGAGCCTTCACGCATGGCAGGCGTCACCGCCATCAGCGTGTTGTCTTTCGCCGCCGTTTCGCACAACCAGTCGCCAAAGATTTTTGAGTAGCTCGGCATTCCGCCGCTGCTTTTCGGCAGACAACCGCTGGTATGGTCGAACTTGGGCACCGCGTGGAAGGTGATTGGATCTTTTTCCGCCGGTTCGTAACCACGCCCTTTTTTGGTCATGATATGCAGGAACTGCGGGCCTTTCAGGTCGCGCATGTTTTTAAGCGTCGTCACCAGACCTAACACATCGTGGCCGTCCACCGGGCCAATATAGTTAAAGCCCAGCTCTTCAAACAGCGTACCCGGCACGACCATGCCTTTGATATGTTCTTCGGTACGCTTAAGCAGCTCTTTGATCGGCGGTACGCCCGAGAAGACTTTTTTCCCGCCTTCGCGCAGTGAGGAGTAAAGCTTACCGGACAGCAGCTGCGCCAGATGGTTATTCAGCGCGCCGACGTTCTCGGAGATCGACATTTCGTTATCGTTGAGGATCACCAGCATGTCCGGTTTGATATCGCCCGCGTGGTTCATGGCCTCAAAAGCCATCCCGGCGGTGATCGCCCCGTCGCCAATCACGCAGACGGTACGGCGTTGTTTATTCTCTTTTTCAGCGGCAACGGCAATACCAATGCCCGCAGAAATGGAGGTGGAAGAGTGGCCGACGCTTAACACGTCAAACTCGCTCTCGCCGCGCCACGGGAACGGATGCAGGCCGCCTTTCTGGCGAATGGTGCCAATCTTATCGCGACGTCCGGTCAGAATTTTGTGCGGATAGGCCTGGTGGCCAACATCCCAGATCAGCTGATCGAACGGCGTGTTATAGACGTAATGCAACGCCACGGTCAGCTCAACCGTGCCAAGTCCGGAGGCGAAGTGGCCGCTGGAGCGGCTAACGCTGTCGAGCAGGTAGCGACGCAGCTCGTCACACAGCTTCGGCAGACTCTCTTTCGGCAACAGACGTAACTCCTGAGTGGAGTCAACTAACGCCAGTGTCGGGTATTTGGCAATATCAAAACTCATCAAAGGCTCATCGAGATATATAGTTTATTTATTACGCTGGATTATGTAGTCCGCTAGCGCTTCCAGTGCCGAGGTATCCAGCGATTGCGCGGCCAGCTCATTCAGTGACCGGCGGGCATCGTCTATCAGATCCCGGGCTTTACGTTGGGCATGCTCAAGGCCCAACAGGGCGGGGTAGGTACTTTTGCCAAGCTGCTGATCCGCACCCTGACGTTTTCCCAATGTTGCAGTATCGCCCACCACATCCAGAATGTCATCCTGAACCTGGAATGCCAGACCGATACTTTCTGCGTATCTGTCCAGAACCGGCAGGGCTTTACGCCCGCGTTCACCCGCGCTCAACGCGCCCAGACGAACGGCTGCCCGAATCAGGGCGCCCGTTTTGTGACGGTGGATGCGTTCCAGCTGTTCCAGAGTCACCTGACGACCTTCAGCCTCTAAATCCAGCGCCTGGCCGCCGCACATCCCGGCGACGCCGCTGGCCATTGCCAGTTCGGACACCATTGCCAGACGATCGCGATCGCTCACTTCAACCATCGGCGCATCGCTCAGAATAGAGAACGCCAGGGTTTGCAGCGCATCACCCGCCAGAATGGCATTCGCTTCGCCGAACTTAATGTGGCAGGTCGGCTGACCGCGACGCAGATCGTCGTCGTCCATGGCCGGCAAATCATCGTGGATCAGCGAATAGGCGTGGATACACTCCACAGCGGCTGCCGGGGCGTCCAGCGTGTTATCGCTGATACCGAACATATTGCCCGTGGCATACACCAGGAACGGACGCAGGCGTTTACCCCCCAAGAGTGCGCCATAGTGCATGGCTTCAACCAGAGGAGTGTTCTGAAAAGGCTGCGGCTCAATGAAACGGCGCAGCGCGTCGTTGGCGCGGATGACGCGCGCCTGAAGCGCGTTGGAAAAATCCATTTACTCGGCGTCCGGTGTGAATGGCGTGGTTTTAGCGTCTTCGCTGTCGGAAAGCAGGATCTGCACACGCTGCTCGGCCTGCTGGAGTTTTACCTGCCCCTGGCGCGCGAGCTGCACGCCGCGTTCAAATTCGTTGAGCGCGTCTTCCAGCGGGAGATCGCCGCTCTCAAGACGGGTAACGATCTGCTCCAGTTCACTCAGCGCAGTTTCGAAACTGGCCGGTGCGTCGTTTTTCTTCGGCATAGTGAATTGACTCTTAAATTTTTCGCCCTGACATGGTAACGGACTCGGGGCAATTATCAAATAACGCGAGTGGCGCGATGGTGGTATACTTGCGCGCCTGGATGCAGCCACGGGTGTGGGCTGCTGTATCATTTTCCACTACAAGCCTTTATAAGCTTGCCTAAGAAACATTGCCGCCATGAAGTTTATCATTAAATTGTTCCCTGAAATCACCATCAAAAGCCAATCCGTGCGTTTGCGCTTTATTAAAATTCTCACCGGGAACATTCGTAACGTATTAAAACACTACGACGAAACGCTCGCCGTGGTGCGTCACTGGGACCACGTTGAAGTCCGCGCGAAAGACGAAAACAAACGTCTTGATATTCGCGACGCGCTGACCCGTATCCCGGGTATTCACCATATTCTGGAAGTGGAAGACGTTCCCTTCACCGATATGCACGATATCTTCGAAAAGGCGCTGGTACAGTACCGCGATCAGATCGAAGGGAAAACGTTCTGCGTACGCGTGAAGCGCCGTGGTAAGCATGAGTTTAGCTCCATTGACGTTGAGCGCTATGTCGGCGGCGGTCTGAACCAGCACGTTGAGACGGCGCGCGTGCGCCTGACTAATCCGGACGTTACCGTTAATCTTGAGATCGAAAACGATCGCCTGCTGCTGGTTAAGGGCCGTTATGAAGGTATTGGCGGCTTCCCGATCGGCACGCAAGAAGATGTGCTGTCGCTGATCTCCGGCGGGTTCGACTCCGGCGTTTCCAGCTATATGCTGATGCGTCGCGGCTGCCGCGTGCACTACTGCTTCTTTAATCTGGGCGGCGCGGCGCACGAAATCGGCGTACGTCAGGTGGCGCATTACCTGTGGAACCGCTTCGGCAGCTCTCACCGCGTGCGTTTCGTGGCGATCAACTTTGAGCCGGTGGTCGGCGAAATTCTTGAGAAAGTGGATGACGGCCAGATGGGCGTGGTCCTGAAACGTATGATGGTGCGTGCGGCGTCCAAAGTGGCTGAGCGCTACGGCGTGCAAGCGCTGGTCACCGGTGAAGCACTGGGGCAGGTCTCCAGCCAGACGCTGACCAACCTGCGTCTTATCGACAACGTGTCTGATACGCTGATCCTGCGTCCGCTGATCTCTCACGATAAAGAGCACATCATCGATCTGGCGCGTAAAATCGGTACTGAAGATTTTGCCCGCACCATGCCGGAATATTGCGGCGTGATCTCAAAAAGTCCAACCATTAAAGCGGTGAAGGCGAAGATCGAAGCGGAAGAAGAGAACTTCGATTTCAGCATCCTGGAAAAAGTGGTGGCGGAAGCGTCGAACATCGATATCCGTGAGATCGCCCAGCAGACCGAGCAGGACGTGGTTGAGGTGGAGACGGTCAGCGGCTTCGGTGCTAACGATACGATTCTGGATATACGTTCTGTTGATGAGCAGGATGACAAGCCGTTGCAGGTGGAAGGCGTGGAGGTGGTTTCGCTGCCGTTCTACAAGCTGAGCACCCAGTTTGGCGATCTCGACCAGAGCAAAACGTATCTGTTGTGGTGTGAGCGCGGGGTGATGAGCCGTTTGCAGGCGCTGTACCTGCGTGAGCAGGGCTTCGCGAACGTGAAGGTGTATCGCCCGTAGCCTATTGCCCGGTGGCGCTTCGCTTACCGGGCCTACGGTACCGTACACTTGTAGGCCGGGTAAGGCGTAGCCGCCACCCGGCTTTTTTTACTCGTAGTAGTTATAAATCCCTGCCGCCATCACCAGCGATGACGCCACTTCATACGCTTTCTCACGCCCGACCAGCAGGTCAATAATCTTCAGGCCAAAATCAATGGCGGTACCCGGCCCCTGGCTGGTGAGCAGGTTAACGCGCGGATCCCAGACCACGCGTTTATCCACCCACTGGTCTTCCGGAATCGTATCCTTCAGGCCTGGGAAGCCGGTCATATTGCCGATGGGGAAAATGTTGTGCGGAACCAGTACCGTACCTGCGGCCGCACAGATTGCCGCGACGATACGCCCGGAAAGATGAAACTGACGAACGGTTTCAACCAGCAGCGGGCTGTCGCGGAAACACTCCGCGCCCTTCAGACCGCCCGGCAGTACGATAATGTCGTAATCACCGTCCGCCACCTGTACAAGCGGTGCATCTGCCAGGATCTTGACCCCCCGCGAGCAGGTAATCGCCAGACTTCCGTCGCTGGCGACGCTGGCGGTGGTAACCTTAATACCACCACGTACCATCAAATCAATGGTGGTGACCGCTTCTGTCTCTTCGCTACCAGGGGCGAGGCATACCAGTGCCGATGCGCTCATACTCACTCTCCTTTCGTTTTACTAACTCAAACAGACGGCTGTTTTCCGCAACGGTAATGCCGTGTGCCCGGGCGCGTTTTAACAGATAACCGGTAATGTAATCAATTTCGGTATGCCGCATCGCCCGGACATCCTGCAACATTGAAGAGATATTTTCTGCCGTACTCTCAATGACCTGGTCGACATAATAACGTAAATCAGACTCTGAGGTGTGGTAGCCTTCGCGTTCAATGACGGCGGCAACTTCCCGGCAAATCAGCGCTAACCGATCGGGATGCTGGCGCAGATCACCGTTAGGGCAATCCAGCAGGGCAGTCAGCGGATTGATCGCGCAGTTGACCGCCAGTTTGCGCCACAGTTCTGCGCGAATGTTATTGTGCCAGGCGACGTCAGGCAGCGTGCTTTGCAGGGTATCCGCAAGATAGCTGTAATCGCCGGGCTGTTCACGCGCCGGGCCGATATGGGTGATGCCACTGGCAACATGAATAATGACGTTACCGTCGCGGCGTGCCGCGTGGGTGGTTGTTCCCATCAGCAGCGGTTGCCGGACAGACTTTAGCTCTTCAATGGTACCCATACCGTTGTGAATCAGCAGGACTGGCGTGCTTTCAGGTAATTGGGCGGCCAGGCTTTTCACCGCATCGGAGACCTGCCAGGCCTTCAGCGTGACCAGCAGCAGATCGCTGCTCGCGAGAAATTCCGGATCGTTTGCCGTCAAAGACTCGTTAAAAATTGAACCGTCTGTACCCATCACATTCACACTGCAATAGGGTTGGGGAATTCGCAGCCAGCCCTGAACGTCGTGTCCCTGTTTGCATAGCGCGCTGAGCCAGAGTTGACCAAGGGCGCCGCATCCAAGCACTGTTACTTTCATTGTTCCTCCTCACCTGCAACTGCGCCAGGTGCTAAGACGCTAAGTATAGCGCCATCAGCTAAGCTTCTCGTTATGCCTCGTTGCAGGTATTATGCAACGCAACAAAAATGAAGGGAGAAGAAAAGATGCCATCTTTCGATATTGTTTCTGAAGTTGATCTGCAGGAAGCGCGTAACGGCGTAGATAATGCTATTCGTGAAGTGGAGTCACGCTTCGATTTTCGTGGCGTTGAGGCGACCATTGAACTGAACGACGCGAACAAGACAATCAAAGTCCTGAGTGAGTCTGATTTCCAGGTCAACCAACTGCTGGATATCCTGCGCGCCAAGCTGCTCAAGCGCGGCATTGAAGGGACCTCACTTGATGTACCGGAAGATTTTGTTCACAGCGGCAAAACCTGGTTTGTAGAAGCGAAGCTGAAGCAGGGGATTGAAAGCGCGGTACAGAAAAAAATCGTTAAGCTTATCAAAGACAGCAAGCTGAAAGTGCAGGCGCAGATCCAGGGGGAAGAGATCCGCGTGACCGGAAAATCCCGTGATGACCTGCAATCCGTGATGGCGCTGGTGCGTGGCGGCGATCTCGGTCAGCCATTCCAATTTAAAAACTTCCGCGATTAAGACAATTATGCCCGGCTAAACCGGGCATTTTTTCAGGCCTTCAGCGCCTGCTCTACCTCAAAGCGGTTAGTCACTTTGCTGTCAATTTTGACATACGCACTGCGCTCTTCCGGGACAATCAGCACTTCGCTCACGCCCTCTGTCGCTTCCAGACGCTGTTGTAACGAGTCACCGATTGCCACGTCATCGGGAATTTCTACCCGCAGGCTACTCACATAGCGCGGCTCTTTCATGGTGCTGGCAACAAACAGCCAGAGCATCGCCAGTAGCGCACCGGCGAGGAACACGGTCTGAGAATCAAAAAGGCCGTCCACCCAGCCGCCGAGGGACCCGCCGATCGCCACGCCGAGAAACTGGCTGGTGGAGTAAATGCCCATCGCGGTGCCTTTGTATCCTGCCGGAGACTCTTTGCTGATAAGCGACGGCAGCAGGGCTTCCATCAGATTAAACGCCAGGAAGAACAGCTGTACACCTGCGATCAGCTCCCAGAAATGTGGGCCGGCGCCCCACAGCACAATCTCGGCAATCAACAGTAACGCCACGCAGCCCACGAAGACGCGTTTCATTTTGCGCTTCACTTCGGCGTAAATAATGAAGGGCACAACGGAGACAAACGAGATCAGCATTGTGACCAGATAAATTTTCCAGTGCTCTGCCGCCGGGAAACCTGCTGCGGCAAGTTGACCGGGCAGGGCGACAAAGGTGGACATCAGCAGAATGTGCAGGCACATAATGCCGAAGTTCAGCTTAAGCAGGCGCGGCTCTACGATGACTTTGCTGAAGCAGCCTTTGACCATCCCGGATTCACGGTTCAGGACATGGTTTTTACTGTCCGGCACAACCCACAGCGTGAGTGCGATCCCGATGGTTGCCAGCACGGCTATCATCCAGAACAGGGCGTGCAGGCCGAGTGAATGGGTAATAATCGGCCCCAGCACCATGGCAATGGCAAACGTAACGCCGAAGCTGACGCCAATAAACGCCATGGCTTTGGTGCGGTTTTGCTCGCGGGTTAAATCTGACAGCAGCGCCATCACGGCGGCGGCAATCGCCCCGGAACCTTGCAGGGCGCGGCCAAGAATAATTCCCCAGATGGAGTGGGAGAGGGCGGCGATGATGCTGCCAAGTACAAACACCAGCAGCCCGCCGACAATCAGCGGTTTGCGACCCACGCGGTCGGAGAGCAGGCCAAAGGGGATCTGGAATATCGCCTGCGCCAGGCCGTAGATACCGATAGCCAGACCAATCAGCGCTTCGCTGGCACCCTGTAACGCCATGCCATATGTGGTCAGAACGGGCAGGACCATAAACATGCCAAGCATCCGCAGCGAGAAAACAGTCCCTAAACCCCAGGTCGCACGCAGTTCACCTGGCGTCATTTTATAATCGTTCATTACCACCTCTACCAAAAAGCAGGCCATAGTTTAGGCGGGGTGATAAGTGCGGTAAATAGGTGTTTGTTTAAGAGATATTACGAGGGTGTGATAAAAGCACCCCCGGATAAAAAATTACGCCTCGACGCGCAACCCGTAGCTTTTAAATTTCTCAAGAACAATGGCAATTTCATCGTCACTGAGTACCGGAACGGGATCCACGATCGCCAGCGTGGCCAGGTAGAGTTTTGCCAGCACCTCTACCTCCTGCGCCAGCCACAGTGCCTTCTCAAGATTTTCTTCGCAGGTGATCAGGCCGTGGTGCTGTAATAGCGTCGCTTTGCGATCGCGTAACGCGACCGCGACATGCTCTGACAGCGCGCGCGTCCCGAAGGTCGCGTAAGGCGCGCAGGGAATGGAGTTTCCCCCGGCGGCGGCAATCATATAGTGAATAGCAGGAATGGGGCGGTTGAGTATCGAGACGGCGGTACAGTTAACCGCATGGTTATGGACGACGGCGTTAGCATCCGGGCGGGTCTGATACACAACCTGATGAAAACGCCATTCGCTGGAGGGCAGTTTATCCTCTTCGTGTCGCCCCTGTGCATCGACATAGACGATACTCTCTTCGGTCAGATGCTCGTAGGGAATTCCGGTCGGCGTAATCAGCATACCGTCGCGATAGCGAACGCTGATATTCCCGGCGGTGCCCTGATTTAATCCCATGCGGGTCATCTCAAGGCAGGTGTCGATAATGTCTCTGGCTAATCGGGCTCGTTCCATTTTTTATTCTCCGGGTACAGTTTTATTTTTACTGGCGGGAACGTTTGACCAGCTTCATATCGACTTTCGCCGTCTCGTTGACCGCTTCGCCGTCGATGGCTCGCTGCATCAGTTCAAACGCTTTTTCCGCCCAGGTATCTTCATCCTGCTGCATGGACCAGACGCTGTTAGGCAGGAACCCCAGCATGGGGTGCTCATCGAAGGTGCCAATATTGATGTGTTGAGGCACGGTACCGGTACGCGTCCGCAGGGCTTCGATTGCCCCTTCCAGGACGGGTAACGATGAGGCGATAAACGCCTGCGGAACACCCTGGCTGTCGATAAGCGAATCCATCAGGGCATATCCCCCCTCCGGCGTATTGTCCGGCCCTTCGATGACCCACTCGCGATGGTGAATACCGGCTGTTTTCAGGGCCTGCAAATAGCCGTTCAGACGGTCCGTAATGCTGGGCAGTGCGGTATCGCCCACAAGGAACCAGAGCGGCGTTTTGCACTCTTCCAGCATATTGCGGGCCAGTTCATCCCCCCCAGCCTCGTTATGACTCTCTACCAGCGCGTTGTCAGTAAAGCCAAAATCCCGGTCAAGGAGCACCAGTGGCTTTTGGATCTGCCGCAAATGATGCTGCTGATTTTCCAGCGTCGAGGGAACGATAAATAAGCCGTCCACGTTGCGCGCCATCAGAGCTTTTACCAGCTTGTTTTCGTAATCCACATCGTTGTAAGTACAGCTGATCATCAGCTGGTAACCCGAACGGCGGCAGCGCAGTTCGAGTTTCTCGGCGAGCGTTGCAAAGAACACGTTTGAGATGTTGGGCACGATGAGCCCCAGCGTCTCGGTTTTGTTTAACTTCAGACTGCGCGCCGAATGGTTGAGGGTATAGCCGAAGCGCTCGACGTGTTCATTAATTCGGGACTGTGTTTTCACACTGATCCGATACTGTTCGGCTTTCCCGCTCAGTACCAGCCGCACGGTGGTGACGGATAAATTCAGATCCTTCGCTATCTGTTCAACTGTTTTGGCCATCGCTACGCCTCAATCCTTAACGTACGTAAAAACTGCTGATAAAGCATACGCATCCTGCCATTACATTTCCTGCTGCATCAGGAGATTAAGCGCCTGTTGCTGGGTCCACAGCATCAGGTACGCCTCATATTTTTGCCGGTGGAAGGCCGCGGTTTCCGGCCGACGGGGGATGATATCGCCGGCTTTGACCATTTCCCGGGTGGCGTCGGTAAGCGTTGCCCATGCACCGCTCGCCACAGCGCCGCAAATGGCCGCGCCGAGAGTGACCGCATCTTCTTCGGCTAAAAGGTGAATATCGCAGCCTGTGGCATCGGCATACTCCCGCAGCCAGAGCCGGTTATGAGTAGCTCCACCACAAATGACAATGCGCGACAAGGTGTGCCCATGATGTTTCAGAGTATCCATAATGTGTCGTGTGCCGTAGGCAATGGCCTGTAGCGTGGCCAGATAGAGCCTCGCCAGCGCGCGCTCACCGGTCTCTAATGTCAGACCGACTACGCTGCCCCGGGCATCAGGACGCGAACGCGGCGAGCGGTTGCCGTGGTGATCGGCCAGAATGTGCAGGTTGCGGGTGGGATATTTTTCTTCCTGTTCAAGCGCGGCTACCCAGTCGTTGAGTAATGCCACTGGATGGCATTGCGCCGCTTCTGCTTTTGCAAACAGCTCTGCGCTGACTCCGTGCTCGCGCAACGTCCAGTCGACCAGCGCCCCGGCAGCACTTTGCCCGCCTTCCGTCAGCCAGTAGCCCGGCAGCATGGCGCTCCAGTAAGGTCCCCAGACGCCGGGCGTATGGATCTCCGTCTGACTGGCAAGCATATGGCAGTTCGAGGTTCCGCTGATGAGCGCCAGCGTGCCTTCCGGGTGTGAGCCCGTCAGCGCCACGCCACCCGCGTGGGCATCGATCATGCCGCTTGCCACAACCACTTCTTCGGACAAACCCAGAGCTTGCGCTGCCTGCGGGCTAAGTTTCCCGACGCATTCAGCGACGTCCAGAATAGTGCCGGGAATTTTTGTCAGTAAGTTTTCCAGCCCCACCGCTCTGAGCAGCGATTCGCTGAACTGCGCCTCATGCGCAAGGTAATTCCATTTGCAGGTGAGGGTGCACAGGCTGGCGACGTCCTGGCCCGTCGCTTTCCAGACCAGAAAATCGGCAAGGTCGTAAAAGCGCCAGGCCTGATTCCAGGTTTCAGGATGATGCCGCTGCAACCACAGCAGTTTTGGCAACTCCATCTCGATGCTGACCTCGCCGCCCACGTAGCACAGGGCCGGATCGCGTGTGGCATTGATGTGAACGGTTTCTTCGTGAGCACGATGATCCATCCACATAATGATGTCCTGCGATGCCGGACTGTCCGGGGAGACGCTCAGGCCGTTACCGTCAGCATCCAGCGCGACCAGCGAGCACGTGGCGTCGAAGCCAATCGAACGAATGGCGTCAGGTGAAATCCCAGAGGAGTCGACGGCTTCCCGCACCACCGCACAAACCTGCTGCCAGATTTCCACAGAGGATTGTTCCACGCGCGCATTGCTGGCGTGAAACTGCGAAATCGGACGGGTCGCGAAGCTCAAACGCTCGCCTTGCGCAGAGTAAAGCCCTGCACGAACGCTGGCTGAACCTACATCTACCCCGAGGAAATAGCCGTCACTCATCATGAACTTCCTTATTTTTTACCAAACGGATGCAGCAGTTTATCAATTTCAGGCGTGTTGATATTCTGCGCATTGACATATTTCACTGGAATATCAATTTCTTTGGCCACCGTCTGTCCGGAAATCACCGCGTTCAGCGCTTTTATGCCCTGATAACCAATCTGATAGGCGTCCTGCACCACGAAGCCCTGAATCACACCGTTTTTAAGGAAGTTAATGATGGCTTCGGTGCTGTCAAAACCGATGACTTTTACTTTGCCCTTCAGATTCTGGCTGTCGATAGCGTTCGCAACGCCCAGGGTTGAGCCTTCGTTGGTGGCATAAATACCGGCGATATCCGGGTTGGCCTGAACCATATCAATGGTTTTATCCATCGCTTTTTGCGGGTCGCCATCGCTGTATTGCACCGGCAGTACCTGAATATTCGGGTACTTCTCTTTCATCCGCTCGCTGAACCCTTCAGAGCGCTCAATGGCGGACGTCGTCCCGGCTACGTGAGCGATAATACCCACTTTCCCCTTCTGGCCTACCTGCTCCGCCAGCGCATCCGCAGCCTGTGCGCCCGCCTTACGGTTATTGGTGGCGACAAAGCTGGCCGGGATATCCGAGTTCACGCCCGAGTCGAAGGTCACCACTTTGATCCCCCGGCTGTTGGCGGTTTCGACCAGCGGGGCAAGGGCGTTTGCATCAAGTGCGGCCAGCAACAGGCCGTTTGGCTTTTGTGCCATGGTGTTTTCGACTAACTGGATCTGTTCGGCGATTTGCGTTTCATCGGCAGGGCCAACGTAGCTGGTTTTGTCACCCAACTCTTTTGCGGCAGCTTCCGTTCCCATTTTGACCGTCTGCCAGAATTCGTGCTGGTAACCTTTACTGACCACCGGCAGGTTTAAATCTTTTGCCAGCGCGCTGCTGGACAGGATGGCAACGAGCGACAGGGCGCTCAGGATATGGCTGGTTTTCATTATTTTGCTCCGTTGTAGGGTTGGCAGGGCTTGTTGTATCGAGAACCTAACGCATTCTTTTACGTAACGTGTCCAGGTAGACGGCGGCAACGACGACCACGCCCATCGCCACCATCTGCCAGAACTGGGACACGCCCATGAGATTGAGGCCGTTTTTCAGCACGCTCATAATGAACGCGCCTATGATGGTGCCGCCAATCGTGCCCACGCCGCCCATCAGACTGGTACCGCCGATCACTACCGCCGCAATGGCTTCCAGCTCATAACCCACGCCCACGGTTGGCTGGCCTGAGTTGAGACGAGAGGCGAGGATCACCCCGGCCACGCCGGTTAACAGGCCGCAGAAGGCGTAAACGAAAATTTTCACTCGCTGGACTTTGATCCCGGAAAGGTGTGCCGCCGTTTCATTGCTGCCGACAGCGTAGATATAGCGGCCCATCACCGTTTTCTTCAGGATCCACATGGCGATCAGTGCCACGATGACCAGGTAGAACACCGGATAAGGCAGAACGTCGAACAGGCGACCCTGTGCTAGCAGCTTGAACTGCGGGTAGTCAGAAAAATAAATCGCGCGGCCATCGGTCATCACCATATTGATGCCGCGTACCGACATCATTAAGCCGAGGGTGGCAATAAACGGTGGTATGGTCATTTTGGTGACCAGAAACGCGTTCACATAGCCGCAAAGTCCGCCTGCGAGCACGCCTGCCAGAATACAGACCGGCAACGGCATACCAAACCCGGCGGCGATGCCCACCGCAACCCCTGAGAACGCCACCACCGATCCGAGTGACAGGTCGATCCCGGCGGTAATAATCACAAAGGTCACGCCAATGGCCATGATGCCAATCACCGCCGTTTGCAGGGCGATAGTCATGATATTTTCAGTATTAAAGAAGAACGGTGAGCTGAAGCTGAAAAACAGAACCAGCAATACCAGGCTAAAAAGAGGCGCCAGACGCATCAGGAGCGCTTTATTTATTTTCATCGTATGACTTCCGCTTTGCGGCGATGGAACGGTAACGGACATGATTAATCCTCCAGCGTGGCGTATTGCATGATTTTTTCCTGGGTGGCGTGCTCAGCCGCTATTTCGCCGGCAATGCGGCCGCTGCGCATCACGAGTATGCGGTCGCACATTCCTAATACTTCCGGCAGTTCGGATGAAATCATGATGATCGATTTACCTTTAGCGACAAGGCGATTCATTAATTCGTAGATTTCCAGCTTGGCACCAACGTCAATTCCCCGGGTTGGCTCATCAAAAATTAAAATATCGGTGTCTTTGCAGACCCAGCGGGCAATAATAATCTTCTGTTGATTACCGCCGCTTAAATTCAGTGCCGCCTGTTCCAGATGTGGCGTTTTTATTCGCAGCGTATCCACCAGTTTCTGGCTGGACTCCCGGCAGCGTTTTTCATCAACATTACCCGCGGCGCCAGCGTAGTCCGGGTAATTGCCGAGCATAATGTTCATCTCAACAGAAAGGCCGAGGGCGAGTCCCTCTTTTTTGCGGTCTTCTGTTAAATAGCTGATGCCTTTCTCAATGGCGTCAGCCACGTCTTTAATACGTGTGGGGGTGCCGTTCAGCGTCAGGGTGCCAGCGTCGATAGCATCGGCGCCAAACAGGGCCCGGCCCAGTTCAGTTCGGCCTGCGCCCATTAAGCCAGCGAGACCGAGGATCTCACCGCGCCAGAGGGTAAAGTTGATGTCATGCAGTACACCATTACGCGTCAGGCCGTTCACCTCCAGCACTTTTTCTCTGCGCTGATGCGGCGGGCGTTTTGGGTAGATGTTATCGAGATTGCGGCCAACCATCATGGCGATAAGCTCGCCGATCTGAACCGTTTCATAATCTACGGTGGCGATGTATTGTCCGTCGCGCATGACGGTCGCGCGATCGGCGATCAGCGCCAGCTCTTCCAGACGGTGCGAGATGTAGACAATCCCCGTGCCCTGAGCCTTGAGCATCCGCGTGACGTCAAACAAACTCTCGATTTCACTTTCGGTCAGCGCGGCGGTGGGTTCATCCATGATTAGCACTTTGGCATTGACCGAAATCGCTTTGGCAATTTCCACCATCTGCTGCTGGGCTACGGTTAATTCACTGACGCGGGCGTCCGGGGCGATTTTTAAATTCAGCGTGTGCAGTATTTTCTCAACCGCCTGTCGCTGGGCGCGTTTATCTAACTGCCAGCGACTATTTTTGCAGAATTCACGGCCAATAAAGATATTCTCTTCCACGGTTAAATCGGGGAAGAGATTAAATTCCTGATGGATAATCGTAATACCTGCATGCTGAGCACTTAGCGGATCGCTGAATGATACGGATTGCCCTTCAAAGCGAATTTCACCGGCATCAGGTTGGTAAACACCGGATAATATTTTCATCAGCGTCGATTTGCCGGCACCGTTTTCACCTAAGAGGGCATGAACTTCGCCGCAGCGTAAATCGAAATCAACCTGATTCAGCGCCAGCACGCCGGGAAAGCGTTTGGTAATGCACGTCATCTGAATAAGAGTCTCTGACATTGCAAAATTCCTGTGTTGGAAAGGCAATGAATCACAAGCCACAGTGATTTAGTTAATAAGCTAACTCGACTTAGCTTTCGTCCTTAAAAGCTATTTTAGGGTTATAATTTAGCCAAATCATTTGTATTCAAATTGTGACGTCGTGCAAAGGTATTTTGTTATTTGATTGAATTTAAACGATATGTTTAGTTTTTGCTGAATCGTAATACCTGACACTGATCGAATTTTGACCTCTCATCGTGAAACTGCTCACAGATCCTGCACATTTATCTTGTCTCATTTTTAGTGTGAACCCTAAGCTAATTCGAGTTAGCAAATTTCACCACTTTCCGTTCACGGCGCTGCCTGGGCGCTTTTTCACGGCTATGCCCCTGAGACGGATAGGTTAACCAACGTGAGGAAGGGCTATGAAAACGATAAAAGCGTTACCCCGTATTGGCATTCGACCTGTTATTGATGGCCGCCGAATGGGCGTACGCGAGTCTCTGGAAGAGCAGACCATGAACATGGCTAAAGCCACGGCGGCGCTAGTCAGTGAAAAATTACGCCACCCCTGCGGTACGCCCGTTGAGTGCGTAATTGCCGATAGCTGCATTGCCGGAATGGCGGAGGCCGCTGCTTGCGAAGAGAAGTTCAGCACGTGCCACGTTGGTCTGACGATCACCGTCACCCCCTGCTGGTGTTACGGGAGTGAAACCATTGATATGGATCCGCTGCGTCCGAAAGCGATCTGGGGCTTTAACGGCACCGAGCGTCCGGGGGCAGTATATCTCGCGGCGGCACTGGCGGCGCATAACCAGAAAGGGATCCCGGCGTTTTCCATATATGGCCACGATGTACAGGATGCGGGCGACGAGACCATCCCGGCAGACGTTGAGGAAAAATTGTTGCGCTTCGCCCGCGCGGGCCTGGCGGTCGCCAGCATGAAGGGGAAAAGTTATTTGTCGGTGGGCGGCGTCTCGATGGGGATTGCGGGCTCGATTGTCGATCACAACTTCTTTGAATCCTGGCTGGGGATGAAGGTGCAGGCGGTGGATATGACCGAACTGCGTCGCCGCATCGATCATAAGATTTACGACGAGCAAGAACTTGAGCTGGCCCTGGACTGGGCGCAAGCACATTTCCGTTTCGGCGAGGATAAAAACGCGGAGCAGTATCGTCGCAATGAACAGGAGAATGCCGCGATCCTGCGGGAGAGTCTGCTGATGGCGATGTGCATCCGCGACATGATGCAGGGTAACCCAAAACTCGCTGCGATGGGCCGAGTGGAGGAATCTCTGGGCTATAACGCCATCGCGTCCGGATTCCAGGGACAGCGCCACTGGACGGATCAGTATCCAAATGGCGATACCGCAGAGGCGCTGCTGAACAGCTCCTTTGACTGGAACGGTATTCGCCAGCCGTTGGTGGTGGCGACGGAAAATGACAGCCTGAACGGGGTAGCAATGCTGTTTGGACATCTGATGACCGGTACAGCGCAAATCTTTGCCGACGTGCGCACCTACTGGTCGCCAGAGTCGGTTGAGCGTGTTACCGGCCAGAAACTCACTGGACGGGCTGAGCAGGGCATTATTCATCTGATCAACTCCGGCTCGGCGGCACTGGACGGTACAGCGGAGCAGAAAGACGCCGAGGGGAAACCGACCCTGAAACCACACTGGGACATTACTGAGCAGGAAGCCAACGCGTGCCTGGCCGCAACCCACTGGTGTCCGGCGGTGCATGAATACTTTCGCGGGGGCGGTTTCTCATCAAACTTCCTCACCCGAGGTGGCGTGCCATTTACCATGACCCGCGTAAACCTCATCAAGGGGGTGGGCCCGGTATTACAGATAGCGGAAGGCTGGAGTGTTGAGCTGCCGGAACAAGTACATGACATTCTGAATAAGCGCACCGATTCAACCTGGCCCACCACCTGGTTTGCCCCACGTCTGACCGGTAAAGGCCCGTTCAGCAACGTCTATTCAGTGATGGCGAACTGGGGGGCTAACCACGGAGTATTAACCGTCGGGCACGTCGGCGCTGATTTCATCACCCTGGCGTCCATGCTGCGCATCCCTGTATGCATGCATAACGTACCGGAGGCGCTGATTTATCGGCCGACGGCCTGGGGCGCTCACGGTATGGATCCGGAAGGGCAGGATTACCGCGCCTGTGAAAATTACGGACCGTTATACAAACATTAATCCGGCCTGCCAGCCTGCTCCGGCGGGCTGGCAGCCTGTGGGGACCGCGATGAAAAAATGTTTTCTGGTTCTCGATTGTGGCGCGACGAACGTGCGCGCCATTGCGCTGGATCCCGAAGGGAATATTGTGGCGCGCGCCGCGGTGGCGAACGAAAGCGAAAGCGCCGCTGAAAATCCGGCCTGGCACCAGTGGTCGCTCGACGCCATCATGCAACGGTTTGCCGTCTGTTGTCAGAAAATCAGCGCAGCGCTGAGCGAGCATCAACTGTGCGGAATGAGTGTGACGACCTTTGGCGTGGATGGCGCGCTGGTAGATGAGCGCGGAGAACTGCTTTACCCGATCATCAGCTGGAAATGTCCACGAACCGTGCCGGTGATGGAAGCGGTTGCCCGTTTGAGCTCCCCGGCTGAACTACAGCAGATCACCGGCGTTGGGCAGTTTAGTTTCAACACGTTGTATAAGCTAGGCTGGCTTCAGGACAACCATCCCGATCTGTTACAGCGTGCTCACGCCTGGCTTTTTATCTCCTCGCTAATCAACCATCGCCTGACCGGAAAAATGACGACCGATCTCACGATGGCCGGTACCAGTCAGATGTTCGATCTGCATCAGCGGTGCTTCAGCGAAACGATCTTAAGCAAGATCGGCGTGCCTCATTCCCTTTTCCCGCCGCTGGTTTCCCCCGGAGAGATGATGGGTGAACTGCAGCCCGACGCTGCATCCAGACTCGGATTGCCTTGCGGTGTGCCGGTGATCTCCGCCGGGCACGATACGCAGTTTGCCCTTTTTGGCGCCGGTGCGGGAATTAATGAGCCGGTTCTCTCTTCGGGAACCTGGGAGATTTTAATGGCGCGCACCTCGCAGGTTGATACCGCTTTACTGGGGCAATACCCGGGCGCGACCTGCGAACTGGATAGCCGGACGAGGCTCTATAATCCGGGAATGCAATATCTGGCGTCTGGCGTACTGGAGTGGATCCGCGCGCTGTTCTGGTCGCCTGATGTCAACTGGGACACTATTCTGGCTCAGGCGGCGGCAATTCCGTACGGGGCGGATGGCGTCACGATGGATACCCAGTTGCTCGATTCTCCGCTCGCCGGCTGGCAGGGCGTTACGCTCACCACCACGCCAGCCCATTTTTACCGCGCAGCCCTGGAAGGACTCACGGTGCATCTGCAAGAAAAACTCCAGGCGCTGGAGGCGATCGCACAATTTAAGGCGCGTGAACTCCTGCTGGTGGGGGGAGGTAGCCGCAATATGCTGTGGAATCAGCTCAAGTCCAATGCGCTTGGGATCCCGGTGAAGGTTCTTGAAGATGCAGATACGACCGTGCTGGGGGCGTCTTTGTACGGATGGTGGGGCGTCGGAGAAACGGCCAGCGCTGAGGCTGCTCGCGATCGGGTCCACTATCGTTACCGTTATTTCTATCCTGAGGAGCAAAGCCGTGCTTAAAACGATATCCCCACTGATTTCACCCGAGCTGCTGAAAACGCTGGCAGAGATGGGCCATGGTGACGAGATTATTTTTGCAGACGCTCACTTTCCCGCGCACAGCCTGGGGCCAAAGACGATCCGCGCAGATGGCCTGCTCATCAGCGATTTGCTGGCCGCGGTGATACCGCTGTTTGAACTCGACAGCTATGCGCCACCGCTGGTGATGATGGCCCCTGTCGACGGGGATACGCTCGATATACAGGTAGAAGCACGCTATCGCAACGCACTCTTTGGTGAGGCGGAAGGGGAGGGGATTATGCGTATTGACCGTTATGCGTTTTATGCGCGGGCACAGAAAGCGTACGCCATTGTGGTGACAGGCGAGACAGCGAAATACGGTAATATACTGTTAAAGAAAGGGGTTACGCCGTACCAATAAAAAACGCCGGGTTAAACCCGGCGTTTTCACTTCAGTCTTCTTACCAGACGTACGTCAGCAGGCTTTGTGAATCTGGCACCATGAAGTCTACGGACATCATCACGGACAGGGAGGTGATGGCGACAATCGAGAACACAAACAGCTTGCGTGCCCAGACCTTGTCATCTTCCACTTTGTAACCGCGCAGAGCCATGCCGAGCCACCAGACGCTCACCGCAGCGGCCACCACCAGATATTTATATCCGGCGTAACCGCCCAGAGAGAGCATCAGCGTTGCCACGGCAAAAGCGATGATGTACAGCGTGATGTGGTTTTTGGCAACTGAGATGCCTTTCACGACCGGCAGAACCGGAATGTTCGCTGCCTGATAATCCTTAAAGCGGAAAATCGCGATGGCGTAGGAGTGCGGCATCTGCCACAGGCTAAAGATAGCCAGCAGGATCAGCGCACCGCTGTCGAACTCGTTCGTGACGGCGCAGTAGCCAATCACCGGCGGCGCAGCGCCGGAGAGAGAACCAATCAGCGTGCCGTAGACGGAGTGGCGTTTCATATACAGGCTGTAGACGCCTACATACACCACGAACCCCATCACCCCCAGCCAGCAGGCCAGCGGGTTAGCACCAAACCACAGCAGCATAAAGCCAGCAATACCCAGCAAGGTGGCGTACACCAGCGAGACGGAAGGAGCAATCAGGCCTTTAACCAGCACCCGATTTTTGGTCCTTTCCATCTTCTTGTCGATATCCATGTCGATGTAGTTGTTAAATACACAACCGGACGCAACCACCAGTGACACACCGACCAGCGTGTAAATAAAGAGGGTGTAATCAATGCTGCCTTTAGAGGCCAGCAGGAACCCTCCGATTACGGAGATCAGGTTGCCAAAGATGATGCCTGGTTTCGTGACTTGCAGGTATTGCTTAAACATACTCGCCGCTCTTAGTGAACCATCATGTTGTAGTTAAGGTTCCACATAATCCAGATGGAACCGACTACCAGGATAGCGATGATAATCACGGTAAAGATAAAGGCCGTCATGTTCCAGCCTTCATCGGACTTGGTGTTCATGTGCAGGAAGCAAACCAGATGCACCAGAATCTGAATCACCGCGGTCACCAGGATTGCGCCCAGGATAACCGGCTTAGATGCAGAACCGTTCATCACCATCCAGAACGGGATCACCGTCAGGATGATCGACAGGATGAAACCTGTCATGTAGGTTTTTACGCTGCCGTGGGAAGCGCCATGATCGTTAGAATGACTCATTACATCGCCCCCATCAGATAGACAACAGAGAACACACAGATCCATACCACGTCCAGGAAGTGCCAGAACAGGCTCAGGCACATGATACGGGTACGGTTAGTACTGGTCAGGCCGCGACGGGAGATCTGGAACATCAGCACTGCCATCCAGATCAGACCAGAGGTCACGTGCAGACCGTGGGTGCCGACCAGCGCGAAGAACGCTGACAGGAAGCCACTGCGATCCGGACCAAAGCCTTCCGCAATCAGGTGATGGAATTCATAGATTTCCATCCCGATAAAGCCAGCACCAAACAACCAGGTCAACGCCAGCCAGGAAACAACCTGGCTTTTGTTGTTTTTGTACATGGCGATAGCCGCCATGCCGTAGGTGATGGAGCTGAATAACAGCAGTGCGGTTTCAACCAGAACGAACGGCAGTTCAAAGATGTCCTTACCGGTCGGGCCGCCCGCTGTGCCGTTCACCAGAACGGCATAGGTTGCGAACAGACAGCAGAACAGGATGCAGTCGCTCATCAGGTAGATCCAGAAACCGAAGACTTTCGTCGGTCCTGTATCATGGTGCGCATGTTCATGCGCGTGGGCAGTCGAGTGCGCCAGAGTATCAGTTGCCATTTTTCAGCCCCGCTTTAGAAATCTCGTCAAAATGCTGGTTTTCCAGCTTTTCAACTTCACGGACTGGTACGTAGTAGTCCACGTCCTCGTCAAAGCTCTTCACAATCCAGCTGATTACGATGCCAGCGAAGCCAACAATCGCCATCCACCAGATGTGCCAGATCATTGCGAAACCAAATACCGTTGCGAAGGCGGCAATCACGATGCCCGCACCGCTGTTTTTCGGCATATGGATCTCTTCGTAATGTTCAGGTTGCTTGTACGCTTCACCTTTTTCTTTCATTTCCCAGAATGCGTCACGCTCATGAATGTGCGGCACTACGGCAAAGTTATAGAACGGAGGTGGAGAAGAGGTAGACCACTCCAGCGTACGGCCACCCCACGGGTCACCGGTCAGGTCGCGGTTCAGGTTACGGTCACGGATAGACACGTAGTACTGAATCAGCTGGCACAGGATACCGCAGGCAATCAGCGCGGCGCCGCCCGCTGCAATCATCAGCATCGGATGGAACTGCGGATCGATCTGCTGGCTCAGACGACGGGTCATCCCCATGAAGCCCAGCACGTACAGCGGCATAAACGCCACGAAGAAGCCGATGATCCAGAACCAGAACGCGCGTTTGCCCCATTTTTCGTTCAGGGTGAAACCGAACGCTTTTGGCCACCAGTAGGTCACACCTGCGAAGCAGCCGAAGACGACGCCGCCGATGATAACGTTATGGAAGTGCGCAATCAGGAACAGACTGTTGTGCAGGACAAAGTCAGCGCCCGGAACCGCCAGCAGCACGCCGGTCATCCCACCTACGGAGAAGGTCACGATGAAGCCGATGGTCCACAGCATCGCTGAGTGGAACTGGATACGGCCCTGGTACATGGTGAACAGCCAGTTGAAGATCTTAACCCCGGTCGGGATCGCGATAATCATAGTGGTAATACCGAAGAAGGCGTTTACGTTGGCGCCCGCACCCATGGTGAAGAAGTGGTGCAGCCAGACGATGAACGACAGGACGGTAATACACACGGTTGCCCACACCAGAGAGGTGTAACCAAACAGACGTTTACGCGAGAAGGTTGCCGCGATTTCGGAGAACACACCGAACACCGGCAGAACCAGGATGTACACTTCCGGGTGACCCCAGGCCCAAATCAGGTTGATGTACATCATCATGTTGCCACCCATATCATTCGTGAAGAAATGGGTACCCAGATAGCGATCCAGGGTCAGCAGCGCGATGGTGACGGTCAGAATTGGGAACGACGCGATAATCAGGACGTTGGCGCACAGAGATGCCCAGGTAAATACTGGCATCTTGAACATCGTCATACCTGGTGCACGCATCTTCAGGATGGTCACGAAGAAGTTAATACCGGTCAGGGTGGTACCGACACCGGAGAGCTGAAGCGCCCAAATCCAGTAGTCAACGCCCACGCCCGGACTGTACTCAATTCCCGAAAGTGGCGGGTAGGCCAGCCAGCCGGTCTGAGCAAATTCGCCCACACCCAGTGACAGGTTAACCAGGATAACGCCGACAACGGTGAACCAGAAGCTCAGGTTGTTCAGGAACGGGAACGCAACGTCGCGCGCGCCGATTTGCAGCGGAACGACAACGTTCATCAGACCGATTACCAGCGGCATCGCCACGAAGAAGATCATGATAACGCCGTGAGCGGTAAAGATCTGATCGTAGTGGTGCGGTGGCAGGAATCCGGCTTCGCCCGCAGACGCAAGCGCCTGCTGGCTACGCATCATGATTGCATCCGCAAAGCCACGAATTAACATGACGATACCGACGATGCAGTACATGATGCCGAGTTTTTTGTGGTCAACCGAAGTCAGCCACTCGTTCCACAGGTAGCTCCACTTACCGAAGTAAGTGATCAGGCCAACTAAGGCCGCGCCACCAATGATAATTGCAGCAATCGTAACCATGATAATGGGTTCATGGTACGGCACCGCATCCAATGTCAATTTTCCGAACATTTTCTTCCTCGGCCCCTTAGTGAGCGGTTTCCGCGTGGCTCATGTCCATGCCTTCCATACCCTGGTGCGTGTTGTGCTCGCCTTCAGGCTGGGTCATGTCCATGCTCATGCCGTGATCCATAAATTTGCCAATAACATCTTTGAACAGATTCGGTTTCACGTTAGAGAAGTACTCCACCTTGTTGTATTCGCTAGGTGCAGCCACTTTTTCGAACGCCGCCATGTCAGACATGGTGTTTGGAGACTGCTTCGCTTTTGCAACCCACTGGTCGAAAGTCGCGCGGTCTGGCGTAGCGATAGCTTTGAACTTCATACCCGAGAAGCCCGGGCCACTATAGCTGGCGGAGATACCGTCGTAGGTGCCTGCTTCATTCGCAATCAGATGCAGGTTAGTCTGCATACCGGCCATCGCGTAAATCTGGCTGCCCAGACGTGGGATGAAGAAGGAGTTCATTACGGAGTTGGAGGTCACTTTGAACTGAACCGGAGTGTTCGCCGGGAAGGCGATTTCATTCACGGTAGCAATGCCCTGTTCTGGATAGATGAAGAACCATTTCCAGTCCATGGAGACCACTTCAATGGTAATGGGTTTTTCATCGTGAACCAGCGGTTTGCTCGGCTCAAGTGCGTGAGTGGTTTTCCAGGTCAGTACAGCAAGGAACAGGATGATCAGAATAGGTACCGTCCAGACCACAGCTTCCACTTTATTGGAGTGTGACCAGTTAGGGCTATACTTCGCATCTTTATTGCTCGCACGATACTTCCAGGCGAAACCAACAGCCATCAAGATGGCAGGAATAACCACAATCAACATCAGGCCAAAAGCCGTCAGTATCAATGAACGTTGTTCCAGTCCAATCTGTCCTTTGGGGTCTAGTAGTGCAGAATCGCAGCCACTGAGTAATACAGTGCCTGCGAATAATGACAACCATCCCAAACTTTTATTGTATTTCCTGAGTCTCATTTAACGACCTCAATTCCACGGGAGTCTGGTGGCGTTTAAAGTGTGGGGGCATTTTACGGGAAGGTTACATTACTGTAAACATCATTAGCCCTGTGTCAGGAAGGTGTTACCGGGTTCTGCCGCACATGTCACAAGTGTTGCAAATTATGTCGCGTTTCCAGACGGAAGCCGCACGGAGTGGGCGTTATAACGAAAGGGTGTCCCAGCATACCGCAAAAGGGACAATTGGTATAACCATTGCGAAAAACACACAATTAGTTAACAATTAATTATCAATAAAAAGACAACTAAAAAACGAAAATTCAATGTTTCGAATGCTGAATCGTTTAATGAAAAATAGCGTAGCGAAATAAGCTCCAATAATTTCCGAATGCTATCCCGCACAAAACAACAAATATTTTTTTTGTCGATGGCGGTTATTTCACCGTTATAATTTCGGGCTGTTATTACAACGGGAAATAACCTTTCGCTTTTTACTTCATGTCATCTGCGTCTTTCGTAATGACATGAAATCCAGCATCCCACCCGTCAGGATCCCCGCCAGGGCGAGAAACACACCTGCATCAAGCAGAAGGGTTTCAAAAGGAAGTGACAAGTCGGTAGTCGCATTCATGATGAGCACCGTGAGCCACCCTACCAGGGCAAGACAACCTGCCATTAGCAGACGCAGGGCAAACCGATAGGCAGCGTGATATTCCGTGCGCGGCATGAAGTGTTCCGTCCGCTGGGTATATTCCAGCGTCTGGCGACAGACCAGCAGCAATAAAATCCCCGGCACGGCCGCCACCACCGAGAAGAGATAAAAGGTCGGCCAACCGTAGGCTTCAACAAACCAGCCCGCGACGGGGCCAACGTATACGCGCCCGACGGCGGAAAGGGCAGAGAGCAGCGCAAACTGGGTAGCGGAAAATGACTTATTGCACAGCGTCATCAGCAGGGCGACAAATGCCGCAGTGCCCATACCGCCGCACAGGTTCTCAAAGAATACCGCCGTCCCCATACTGATCATATTCTTGTCGGTGATCGACAGCAGCCAGTAACCGGCATTCGATGCGCCCTGAAGTATGCCAAATATCAGCAGAGCGCGGAACAGCGTCAGGCGCTGCATCAATACGCCGCCGTACAGCGCGCCGACAATCGTGGCAAACAGCCCCAGGGTTTTGTTCACCACGCCGACCTCGCCCGCATCAAACCCGACGCCGCGGATCAGGAAGGTAGTGGTCAGACTCATGGCGAAAGCGTCGCCAAGCTTATAAAGGACAATAAGCAGCAGGATCAGCCAGGCATTATTGCGACCAAAGAAGTCGCGCAGCGGTGCGGCGACGGCCTGCTCCAGCGAGCGTGGAACCGGGATCACATCGCTCGGTTCAGGCGCGAACAGGGTGGCAATAATGCAGGGGATCAGCAGTGCTGCCATCAGCCAGTACATGCCCTGCCAGCCGAGATAGCGGTCAGCAAGCCACAGTGCGAGTCCGCCGGAAACCAGCATACCCAGGCGGTAGCCGAGCACGCTGATTGCCGCACCGGCGCCACGCTCTTCCGCTGGCAGGACGTCCGTTTTCCAGGCGTCAAAAACAATGTCCTGCGAGGCGGAGCAGAAGGCGATGACCACCGCAAGCGCGGCCATCCAGCGCAGCTGCGTTGACGGTTCAAGGAAACCCATTGCGGCAATGGCGAGCAACAGCAGCACCTGCGTCATCACTAACCAGCCGCGACGGCGCCCGAGGAACGGTGGGGTATAGCGATCCATCACTGGCGACCACAGGAACTTAAAGACGTAAGCCTGGCCGACGAGCGAGAAGAAACCAATGGTTTTAAGATCGATGTTCTCAACCGTCATCCACGCCTGTAACGTGCCGGAGGTGAGCGCAAGGGGTAAACCGGAGGCGAAACCCAGGATCAGCAGAATAGCTGATTTCGGTTGCTGGAAAATGCGTAAGTAGTGACTGGACATGTTCTTATGAACTGACCCGGTGAAGCACCGGGTCAGTCAGCAGGATTAACGTGCGTTCTGCTTGATGAAGTCGTGAATGCTGGTGTCCTGTGCCATGTCGGCAATGGTGTCAGTCAGCACGCTGTTAACCGCGTTAGCGATATTTTTGTTGGAGGCCTGGAATGCGCCTTCAACGGAATAGCTTGCACGGTAGTTTTTGTTCATCTTGTTGCCGTTCTTCGCGGTAGCGATGATGGAGATATCGGCTTTGGTCGCAATGTTGTAGCGAACGTTACCCTGGGAGACGTCAGCGTACAGGTTGTTCACGATGATTTGCAGATCAACCGCGCCGCTTGGGCCAATCATGTAGCCACGGGAGGTCATCTGTTTTTCCAGTACTTCCTGCAACAGGAAGCGCAGGTCGCGGGAAGCGGTCAGCGTAACCTGCTGGTTGTCGCGAGTCACTTTCGCCAGCGCCTGGTCCTGACGCTGATCGGCACCATTAATGCTGACCGTCACGCCCATCAGGCTTGGATCCTGCTGAGGCAGGGTAATTTTTGGTGAAACGTCAATGGTCGTCGGCGGGGTTGCGCAACCGGCGAGCATAAAGAGTGCTACCAACGGAAAGAAGATTTTTTTTAACATTTTCGGGTTCTCAACGAATCGTAAGCAAAGAGAGAAAAATTGCCGCCATCATAACATCGCCAACGGCCAGGGGAAGTGGTCAACGCATGTAAATTCATCGCCTTGTCCGAAAACTGACCACCTTTCCGCTTTTCTCTACCTGTAAATGACAAAACGTATGAACCTCATAGTGAACTTCATCCGTTTGGATGAGAAAATCAGACGAAAGCTAAATATTTGTTGTCACGGTGTAATGGAACCGGTAAAAGCGGCTAATATTTAAAGGGATGGGTGACATCTTAGCGTTGTCGGAGGAGTGATTTCATGATGATACGTGAACAGATAGAAGAAAAATTAAGGGCAGCGTTCAACCCTGTGTTTCTCGAAGTTGTCGACGAAAGCTATCGTCATAACGTGCCGGCAGGTTCTGAAAGCCACTTCAAAGTGGTTCTGGTCAGCGATCGCTTCACGGGAGAACGTTTCCTGAACCGACACCGCTTGATCTACAGCACCTTGACGGAAGAACTCTCCACAACCGTACATGCGCTCGCGCTGCATACCTACACCATTAAGGAATGGGAAGGTCTGCAGGATACGGTATTCGCATCACCGCCTTGTCGGGGTGCAGGCACCATCGCCTGATAAATCGGATTTGCAACCGCCGGAGTTTTTCCAGTATGTTGCTTACAGATTTCGTCAAAACGGCCTTCGGGCCGTTTTGTTTTGTCTGAGTTTTGAGCGGATGGCGCGTTTTTAAGGCTAAAAATAGCCTTAAAGTGTGAAAAAAGCCGCAGCAACATGCTCCAACCGTTCTCGACTCACCTAAGTGATGCCGCTATAATGCCGCGTCTTATTGAATGTCTTCGGGATGATTCTGGCGACAGGGAATGTGAATCTGCACATAAGAGAGCATCCCGGTATAACAGACAGATTCAGAGTTGACCGAGCACTGTGATTTTTTTGAGGTAACAAGATGCAAGTTTCAGTTGAAACCACTCAAGGCCTTGGCCGCCGTGTAACGATTACTATCGCTGCTGACAGCATCGAAACTGCTGTGAAAAGCGAGCTGGTCAACGTAGCAAAAAAAGTACGTATTGACGGCTTCCGCAAGGGCAAAGTACCAATGAATGTTGTTGCTCAGCGTTATGGCGCTTCCGTGCGTCAGGATGTGCTGGGTGAACTGATGAGCCGCAACTTTATCGACGCGATCATCAAAGAAAAAATCAATCCAGCCGGCGCGCCAAACTACGTTCCAGGTGAATACAAGCAGGGCGAAGACTTCACCTATTCCGTAGAGTTCGAAGTGTACCCGGAAGTTGAGCTGAAAGGTCTGGAATCAATCGAAGTTGAAAAACCGATCGTTTCCGTGACTGACGAAGACGTTGACGGCATGCTGGATACCCTGCGTAAGCAGCAGGCGAACTGGAAAGAGAAAGAAGGCGCTGTTGACGCGGAAGACCGCGTAACCATCGACTTCACCGGTTCAGTAGACGGCGAAGAGTTCGAAGGCGGTAAAGCGTCTGATTTCGTACTGGCGATGGGCCAGGGTCGTATGATCCCAGGCTTCGAAGACGGTATCAAAGGCCACAAAGCAGGCGAAGAGTTTACCATCGACGTGACCTTCCCTGAAGAATACCACGCTGAAAACCTGAAAGGTAAAGCAGCGAAGTTCGTCATCAACCTGAAGAAAGTTGAAGAGCGCGAACTGCCAGAACTGACTGAAGAATTCATCAAGCGTTTCGGCGTGGAAGATGGTTCTGTTGCGGGTCTGCGTGCTGAAGTGCGTAAAAACATGGAGCGCGAGCTGAACGGCGCTGTACGTAACCGTGTGAAGTCTCAGGCGATTGAAGGTCTGGTGAAAGCGAACGACATCGACGTTCCTGCTGCCCTGATCGACAGCGAAATCGACGTTCTGCGCCGTCAGGCTGCACAGCGCTTCGGTGGCAACCAGCAGCAAGCGATGGAACTGCCACGCGAGCTGTTCGAAGAGCAAGCGAAACGTCGCGTTGTTGTTGGCCTGCTGCTGGGTGAAGTGATTCGTACCCACGAGCTGAAAGCTGACGAAGAGCGTGTGAAAGGCCTGATCGAAGAGATGGCTTCTGCATACGAAGATCCATCAGAAGTGATCGAGTTCTACGGTAAGAACAAAGAGCTGATGGACAACATGCGCAACGTTGCACTGGAAGAGCAGGCTGTTGAAGCGGTACTGGCGAAAGCGAAAGTAACCGAAAAAGAGACCTCTTTCACCGAACTGATGAACCAGCAGGCGTAATTTCGCCCCAACGGTTTAAAGTTTGAACAAAAAACCCGTTGCCCTCCGGCGACGGGTTTTTTTTATCACAGCTTTAGTCCTGGAAGGGTGCTAAAACGCCCTTTCAGTGTTAGCGTTACAACAAAACGTTGTTATGCTTGAAATAGGGCATGGCGACCCCCATTAGTATGTAATCACGATGATTGAGACTGGCTGATAATCCGTCCATAAGGTTACAATCAGTACAGCAGGTGTTTTCAATTTTGAACCAGGAGACGGAAATGTCATACAGTGGCGAACGAGATAACTTTGCACCCCATATGGCGCTGGTGCCAATGGTTATTGAACAGACCTCACGCGGTGAGCGATCTTTCGATATCTATTCCCGTCTGCTCAAGGAACGCGTTATCTTTCTGACCGGCCAGGTGGAAGACCATATGGCTAACCTGATCGTGGCGCAGATGCTGTTCCTGGAAGCGGAAAACCCGGAAAAAGACATTTACCTGTACATCAACTCGCCGGGCGGTGTGATTACGGCGGGCATGTCTATTTATGACACCATGCAATTCATCAAGCCGGATGTCAGCACCATCTGTATGGGACAGGCGGCGTCCATGGGGGCTTTCCTGTTAACCGCAGGGGCGAAAGGTAAGCGTTTCTGCCTGCCTAACTCCCGCGTGATGATTCACCAGCCGCTGGGTGGTTACCAGGGCCAGGCGACGGATATTGAAATCCACGCCCGAGAAATTCTGAAAGTAAAAGCGCGCATGAATGAACTTATGGCGCAGCATACGGGTCAACCACTCGAGCAGATCGAGCGCGATACCGAGCGCGATCGCTTCCTGTCTGCACCTGAGGCAGTTGAGTACGGCTTAGTCGACTCCATTTTGACCCATCGTAATTGATGCCCGCGACGCGAGTGTGCCGCTATACTAATTTAGGGCGGCACGTTGCCTGTAAGCAGCTTGCGTCTGAGTATGGCATTTGCGTCGTCATGTGCGGCACATAGAACTTAAAAAGAGGTTTGGACTCATGACAGATAAACGCAAAGATGGTTCGGGCAAACTGCTGTACTGCTCTTTTTGCGGCAAAAGCCAGCATGAAGTGCGTAAACTGATTGCCGGGCCGTCCGTGTATATCTGCGACGAATGCGTCGATTTATGTAACGACATCATTCGCGAAGAGATTAAAGAAGTCGCGCCGCACCGTGAGCGCAGCGCGTTACCAACGCCACACGAGATTCGCCACCACCTGGACGACTATGTCATTGGTCAGGAGCAGGCGAAAAAAGTGCTGGCGGTGGCGGTATACAACCACTACAAGCGTCTGCGTAACGGCGATACCAGCAATGGCGTGGAACTGGGCAAAAGTAACATTCTGCTGATCGGGCCTACGGGTTCCGGTAAAACGTTGCTGGCGGAAACGCTGGCGCGCCTGCTGGATGTTCCGTTCACCATGGCGGATGCCACCACCCTGACCGAAGCCGGTTATGTGGGCGAAGACGTTGAAAATATTATCCAGAAGCTGCTCCAGAAGTGCGATTACGACGTACAGAAAGCCCAGCGCGGGATCGTCTATATCGATGAGATTGACAAAATCTCCCGTAAATCAGACAACCCATCCATCACCCGTGACGTCTCGGGCGAAGGCGTGCAGCAGGCGCTCCTGAAGCTGATTGAAGGTACGGTTGCGGCTGTTCCACCGCAGGGTGGGCGTAAACATCCGCAGCAGGAATTCTTGCAGGTTGATACCTCCAAGATCCTGTTTATCTGTGGTGGTGCGTTTGCAGGCCTGGATAAAGTGATCTCACACCGTGTGGAAACCGGCTCCGGCATTGGTTTTGGCGCAACGGTGAAAGCTACGTCTGAAAAACCAAACGAAGGCCAGCTGCTGGCGCAGGTTGAACCGGAAGATCTGATCAAATTTGGTTTGATTCCGGAATTTATCGGCCGTCTGCCGGTTGTGGCGACCCTGAACGAACTGAGCGAAGACGCGCTGATTCAGATCCTGAAAGAGCCGAAAAACGCGCTGACCAAGCAGTATCAGGCGCTGTTTAATCTGGAAGGCGTTGAGCTGGAATTCCGTGACGAAGCACTGGACGCGATTGCCAAGAAAGCGATGGCGCGTAAAACCGGTGCCCGTGGCCTGCGTTCTATCGTGGAAGCAGCATTGCTCGACACGATGTACGATCTCCCTTCTATGGAAGATGTCGAAAAAGTCGTGATCGACGAGTCCGTCATTGGTGGCCAGACCAAGCCGTTACTGATTTACGGTAAACCGGAAGCGCAGCAGGCATCTGGCGAATAATTCACCATTTCATACAATCAGTTAATCAAAAAGGGGGGATTTTATCTCCCCTTTACTTTTTCCGTATTCATGGCGTTGAATGTATGGGAAACATCCCCATATACTGGATTACATGTTAATGGTTGTGTGAAGCACAGTTACATGACCAGTTTACCTGGCGGACACTAAACTAAGAGAGAGCTCTATGAATCCTGAGCGTTCTGAACGCATTGAAATCCCCGTATTGCCGTTGCGCGATGTGGTGGTTTATCCGCACATGGTCATACCCTTATTTGTAGGGCGGGAAAAATCTATCCGTTGCCTCGAAGCCGCCATGGATCATGATAAAAAAATCATGTTGGTCGCGCAGAAGGAAGCATCAACGGATGAGCCGGGTGTAAACGATCTTTTCACCGTCGGGACCGTGGCCTCTATTTTGCAGATGCTGAAGCTGCCAGACGGCACCGTGAAGGTGCTGGTGGAAGGCTTACAGCGTGCGCGTATTACCACTCTGTCAGACGATGGCGAGCACTTCTCTGCGAAGGCAGAGTACCTTGATTCACCGGAACTTGATGAGCGCGAGCAGGAAGTGCTGGTACGCACCGCGATCAGCCAGTTTGAAGGCTACATCAAGCTGAACAAGAAAATCCCACCTGAAGTGCTGACGTCGCTGAACAGCATCGACGATCCTGCACGTCTGGCGGATACCATCGCTGCGCACATGCCGCTGAAGCTGGCTGACAAACAGTCCGTGCTGGAAATGTCCGACGTTAACGAACGTCTGGAATACCTGATGGCGATGATGGAGTCTGAGATCGATCTGCTTCAGGTTGAGAAGCGCATTCGCAACCGCGTCAAAAAGCAGATGGAAAAATCGCAGCGTGAGTACTATCTGAACGAGCAAATGAAAGCCATTCAGAAAGAGCTCGGCGAGATGGACGATGCGCCGGATGAAAACGAAGCGCTGAAGCGTAAGATCGACGCGGCGAAGATGCCGAAAGAGGCGAAAGAGAAAGCCGAAGCTGAGTTGCAGAAGCTGAAAATGATGTCTCCGATGTCGGCGGAAGCGACCGTTGTACGCGGCTACATTGAGTGGATGGTTCAGGTTCCATGGAATGCCCGCAGCAAGGTCAAAAAAGACCTGCGTCAGGCACAGGAAATCCTCGATACCGACCACTATGGCCTGGAACGTGTGAAAGACCGCATTCTTGAGTACCTCGCGGTACAGAGCCGTGTGAACAAAATCAAAGGTCCAATCTTGTGCCTGGTAGGGCCTCCAGGGGTGGGTAAAACCTCTCTGGGCCAGTCCATCGCCAAAGCGACCGGACGTAAGTACATCCGTATGGCGCTGGGCGGCGTGCGTGATGAAGCGGAAATCCGCGGTCACCGCCGTACCTATATCGGTTCTATGCCGGGCAAGCTGATCCAGAAGATGGCGAAAGTGGGCGTCAAAAACCCGCTGTTCCTCCTCGACGAGATCGACAAAATGTCTTCGGACATGCGTGGCGATCCGGCGTCGGCGCTGCTGGAAGTGCTTGATCCAGAGCAGAACGTGGCGTTCAGCGATCACTACCTGGAAGTCGATTACGACCTGAGCGATGTGATGTTCGTGGCGACGTCGAATTCCATGAACATTCCGGCACCGCTGCTGGACCGTATGGAAGTGATCCGTCTGTCCGGTTATACCGAAGACGAGAAGCTGAACATTGCTAAGCAGCACCTGCTGCCGAAGCAGATTGAGCGTAACGCGCTGAAAGCTAACGAGCTGACCGTTGAGGACAGCGCTATTGTCGGCATTATTCGTTACTACACCCGTGAAGCGGGCGTGCGTAGCCTTGAGCGTGAGATCTCTAAACTGTGCCGCAAGGCGGTTAAGCAGCTGCTGCTGGATAAGAGCCTGAAGCACATCGTGATTAACGGCGACAATCTGCATGCTTACCTCGGCGTTCAACGCTTCGACTATGGCCGTGCGGACAACGAAAACCGCGTTGGTCAGGTGACTGGACTGGCGTGGACGGAAGTGGGTGGCGATCTGCTGACCATTGAAACCGCCTGTGTACCGGGTAAAGGCAAGCTGACCTACACTGGCTCGCTCGGTGAAGTGATGCAGGAGTCCATCCAGGCAGCGTTGACCGTGGTGCGTGCGCGCGCGGAAAAACTGGGTATTAACCCGGATTTCTACGAAAAACGCGACATTCACGTTCACGTTCCGGAAGGGGCGACGCCGAAAGATGGCCCAAGCGCGGGTATTGCTATGTGTACGGCGCTGGTTTCCTGCCTGACGGGTAACCCGGTCCGTGCTGATGTGGCCATGACTGGTGAAATTACGCTGCGTGGTCAGGTACTGCCCATCGGCGGGTTAAAAGAAAAACTGCTGGCGGCACACCGTGGTGGGATCAAAACCGTATTGATTCCTTACGAGAATAAACGCGATCTGGAAGAGATTCCGGACAACGTTATTGCCGATTTGCAGATCCATCCGGTGAAACGCATTGAGGAAGTTCTGACTCTCGCACTGCAAAATGAACCGTCCGGAATGCAGGTTGTAACCGCAAAATAGTGACCTCGCGCAAAGAGCGCTAATAAAAACAAGGCTGGTAAGTCATTTCGTACTTGCCAGCCTTTTTTTGTATAGCTAATTTAGATTGCTGATTGGGTTAGCCATCAACAACGGGTGTTGTAAGGTCATAGCAGGACTGATATAACTGCTGCGCGGTCGCGCTGTGAAGGATTCAGGTGCGATATAAATTATAAAGAGAGGAAGAGAACAGTGAATAAATCTCAACTGATTGACAAAATTGCTGCGGGTGCTGATATTTCTAAAGCTGCAGCTGGACGTGCTTTAGATGCTTTAATTGCTTCTGTTACTGAATCTCTGCAAGCTGGGGACGACGTTGCACTGGTAGGCTTCGGTACTTTTGCGGTTAAAGAGCGTGCTGCCCGTACTGGCCGCAACCCGCAGACCGGTAAAGAGATCACCATTGCTGCCGCTAAAGTGCCGGGTTTCCGTGCAGGTAAGGCGCTGAAAGACGCAGTAAATTGATTGCTTTCCCGCTCCAGGGAAGCTGAAAAGTACAAGGGCGCATCGTTTGATGTGCCTTTTTTGTTTGTCCAGACCTGATTTGTGCGAGTTTATGCGAGTTGTGGGCTGACAATTGCCCTGTTTTCTTGTCACAATACGCCTTTACGCGCGACGGTCAGGATTTTCCGTCAGCGTCAGGTAACCAGTCACCTACAGCGGAGTGTTGTTACACCATGATGGACAGCTTACGCACGGCTGCTAACAGTCTCGTGCTCAAGATTATTTTCGGTATCATTATCGTGTCGTTCATATTGACCGGTGTGAGTAGTTACCTCATCGGCGGTGGCGCGAACTACGCCGCAAAAGTGAATGGCCAGGAAATTAGCCGTGGGCAGTTCGAGAACGCTTTTGCTGGTGAACGTAACCGCATGCAGCAACAGCTGGGCGACCAATACTCTGAACTTGCAGCCAACGAAGGCTATATGAAAAACCTGCGTCAGCAGACGTTGAACCGCCTTATCGACGAAGCGCTGCTGGACCAGTACGCGAAAAGCCTCGGTCTGGGCATCAGCGATGAGCAGGTTAAAAAAGCCATCTTCTCGACGCAGGCTTTCCAGTCTAATGGGAAATTCGACAACGCGCGTTACAACAGCATTGTTAACCAGATGGGGATGACGGCTGACCAGTACGCACAGGCGCTGCGTAACCAGTTGACCACGCAACAGCTGATCAACGCGGTGGTGGGCACCGATTTCATGCTGAAAGGCGAAACTGAAGCGCTGGCGGCACTGGTGGCGCAGCAACGCGTGGTGCGTGAAGCGACGATTGATGTCAATGCACTGGCGGCGAAACAGCAGGTTAGCGACGCTGAAGTTAATGCTTACTATGAGCAAAACAAGAACAACTTCATCTCTCCTGAACAGTTCCGCGTAAGCTATATCAAGCTGGATGCAGCTGCGATGCAGAAAAACGCGACTGACGCCGAGATCCAGTCTTATTACGACCAGCATCAGGATCAGTTCACTCAGCCGCAGCGTAACCGTTACAGCGTGATCCAGACCAAAACGGAAGCAGAAGCAAAAGCCGTGCTGGACGAGCTGAACAAAGGCGCTGATTTCGCGACCGTGGCGAAAGCAAAATCCACCGACATTATTTCTGCCAAAAACGGTGGTGATATGGGCTGGCTGGAAGATTCCACTACCCCGGACGAGCTGAAAAATGCGGGTCTTAAAGAGAAAGGCCAACTGTCTGGTGTAATCAAATCCTCCGTTGGCTTCCTGGTGGCGCGTCTGGACGATGTCGTAGCGGCGAAAACCAAGCCGCTGGCTGACGTTCGTGATGATATCGCTGCGAAAGTGAAGCAGGAGAAAGCGCTGGACGCCTTCTATGCTCTGCAACAGAAAGTGAGCGATGCCGCAAGCAACGACAACGAATCACTGGCGGGCGCTGAGCAGGCTGCTGGCGTGAAAGCGGTTGAGACGGGCTGGTTCAGCCATGAAAATCTGCCGGAAGAACTGAACTTCAAACCGGTTTCAGATGCCATTTTCAATGGTGGTCTGGTAGGTGAGAACGGTACGCCGGGCAGCAACTCAGACATCATTACCGTTGACGGTGACCGTGCGTTCGTACTGCGCGTCAGCGAGCACAAAGCCGAGGCAGTGAAGCCCCTGGCGGAAGTGAAAGATCAGGTGGTGGCGCTGGTCAAACACAACAAAGCGGCACAGCAGGCAAAACTGGATGCAGAGAAAATTCTGGCCGATCTGAAAGCCGGTAAGAACGATGCACTGAAAGCGGCTGGCCTGAACTTTGGCGAAGCCAAAACGCTGAGCCGTACCGGTCAGGATCCTGTCAGCCAGGCGGCGTTTGGTCTGAGCCTGCCGGCGAAAGACAAACCTGTCTTTGGCACCACGACCGATATGCAGGGTAACGTGGTGATTCTGGCGCTGGATGAAGTCAAAGCCGGCACGCTGCCAGACGCGCAGAAGAAGGCCATGGTTCAGGGAATTACCCAGAATAATGCCCAGATTGCTTTCGAAGCGATGATGAGCAACCTGCGTAAAGAAGCCAAAATCAAGCTGGGTGATGTGGTGACCCAGGAGCAATAATTACGTACCTGCTCGCAGATTTTCGTAACGCTCTGCAAAAACTAAAGGCCGCTTTCGCGGCCTTTTCCATTTCTGCAATCTGCTGTTTGTCCCTGTTTTCTCGTACGGCTATCGTGGCGTGGCTGTCAACAAACAAGGAGAAAACAGCATGAAATGTGGAATCAAAGCACTGTTAATTACACTGGCTATTGCCACTTCCGGGATGAGTGCGGGAGCGCTGGCGGCGTCGCCCTCGGCTAAAGCGCAGGCTGCACAGACCAAAACAGACTCAGCTGCGCAGGCTCATACGCAATCAAAAGCGACTGAGGCCGGTAAAAGTGCAGAGGATGACGGTACGCGAGTCAGCATCAATTCGGCATCGGCAGAAGAGCTCGCGCGCGTGATGAACGGTGTGGGACTTAAAAAAGCCCAGGCCATTGTTAGCTACCGCGAGGAGTACGGTCCTTTTAAAACCCTTGACGATCTCAAGCAGGTGCCGGGTATGGGCAGCGCGCTGGTTGAGCGCAATCTCGCACACCTGACGCTGTAATCGCGTAATCACTTGCACTGCGGCAAAAATTTGCCAGGATAAAGAGGTCATACCAGTTATGACCTCTGAACCTATAACAACGAAAGGCTATTGCGCTATGCAGACACAAATCAAAGTCCGTGGTTATCACCTCGATGTTTACCAGCACGTCAATAACGCCCGCTACCTTGAATTTCTTGAAGAGGCGCGCTGGGATGGCCTGGAGAACAGCGAAAGCTTCCAGTGGCTGACCGCACACAACATCGCGTTTGTGGTCGTCAACATCAACATTAACTACCGCCGCCCGGCTGTGCTGGGGGATGTGCTCACCGTGACCAGTGAGGTCCAACAACTGAATGGCAAAAGTGGTGTATTGAGCCAGGTCGTCACGCTTGAGCCAGAAGGGCAGGTGGTGGCCGATGCGCTGATCACCTTTGTCTGTATCGATCTCAAAACCCAGAAAGCGTTGCCGCTGGAAGGGGAGTTGCGCGAAAAGCTGGAGCTGATGATCGCATAAGTAATATTCAGGAATGCCCGCGCTGTCGACTCCTGTTGTACGACAGCGCGGACAGTTAGCCCTTATTTCAGACCGGTCTTTTTCTGCATCGCGGCCATCACGCCCGCTTTATCCGCAAGATAATGATTCAGACCGTTCGCGCGCAGGTTACAGGCGGCACACTGCCCGCAGCCGTCCCCTTTAATGCCGTTGTAGCAGGTCAGGGTCTCGTTGCGAACGATATCCAGCTTGCCCCAGTAGTCGGCCAGCGCCCAGGTTTCGGCTTTATCCAGCCACATCAGCGGCGTTTCGAAGCGGGTCTCTTTTGCCATACCCAGATCGACGGCGTGATTGAGTGCTTTCACGAATTCATCCCGACAGTCCGGGTAGCCAGAGAAGTCGGTCTCACACACGCCCGTGATCACCGCTTCGGCTTTCACCTGGTAGGCATAGATTGCCGTCAGGGTCAGGAAGAGAATATTACGCCCAGGTACGAAGGTATTCGGAATGCCGCTGGCATCCGGTTCGTAATCAGGCACCGGAATGCTGTCGCGAGTGAGGCTGCTGACGGCCAGTTCATTTAACAGCGTCACGTCCAGCACTTTATGAGCGCGGGCGCCCAGTTTGAGGGCCAGTTCACGAGCGACATCGATTTCAGCGCGATGACGCTGACCATAATCAAAAGTGACGCAGTGCACTTCATCATACTGGTGAAGTGCCTGAATCAGGCAGGTTGTGGAATCTTGTCCTCCGCTGAACACGACGACGGCACGTTTCATAGATCATCTCGACAGTTACGGTAAAAGCGTCATGTTAACGCCTGGCTAAAGCGGCGACCAGCTTCTTCACGCGTTTGGTGGAGGAAGCCAGGCTTCGGTGAAGTCAAACCAGCCGCGAGTGTTAAGGCGTATGCCGTTGACCCCCGGAGGCGCGCTGATTTGATACTGGTAGTTAAAGAGCGGTGTCAGGACGGCTGTCTCCATTAATCGGCTGAAGATAGCCTGAAGTCCTGCGTGTCGGTCACGTTCGTCGGCCTGCGTCTGCACCGCATCCAGCGTGGCCTGCAAATGGGCGTATGCCGGTGCGCTCAGCAGATGCGGCCAGAGCGCATCGCAGCGGAGCCATTGCTCAAGGGTGTACGCTGGCGCTTCGCCAATCAGTCTGTCTCCCATCATGATGTCTGCATCGGCAAGCTGCTGGCAACCGTCCCACGTCTTGGCGTCGTGAAAGATGACGGTCAGTTCACAGCCTTGCCGCGCAAGGTATGCTTTTAACTGGCTGGCCATGGTGTGAAGCTCAACCGGCAGGTGGTAGACGAGCGTCAATGCTTCTGGCAGCACAACGTCGGTTAAATCAGTCCACTGGGGGATCGCCCAGCCGGGAAGCAGTTCTTCGGTAGGAGTGATGAGCCCTTCGTTCAGGGGAAGCGTGTGAAGCAGCGTTGAGAGATGAATGATATTAATCAGCCGCTTTGCCTGAAGTTCGCTCAGACGCGGACTTTGTTTCAGCGTGAGGTAGCAGAAGCCCAGACTGGTGCTGTTACTCACCAGCCGCAGGCTGGCCAGCTCGTCGGCCTCGCCAATGGCGATTTGCACCGGGTGGCGACAGCTGGTGCCCAGACTGTAGTCAAAAAGCTGGGGCGTGATCCAGTACTCGATAGCCTTAAGCAACGGATGGCCAAGATGATACTGCTCGTGGCTTTCCAGACGCACCAGTTCAGGCTCAAAAACGCTCAGCCGAAAGGGACCGCTGCCCACCACGGGGTAATCAGGATGCGCCAGACGGCTACAGTAGGTTGCCAGCCTGTGCGCCAGCCAATAGTCAGGTTGATGCAGAATAAACGTCAGGCTTTGCGGATGCGTGGTTTCGATACGTAAGACGCTGCGGAAAAGCGTGTCCATGCCGGGCTGCGATAGCAGCGCCGTCAGGCTTTGCCTGAGCTGTGCCGTCTCTATTTTATCGCCGTTATGCCAGTGCAGGGTGGAGCGTATGTAGAAATGCCAACGCAGGCCGTCATCAGAGACTTCCCAGTGATGCGCCAGATCGCCCGTGGGTTCACTGCTGTTACCATTAAAACGCGTCAAACCAGAGAATACCTGTCCCGCCAGATGCTGCTCCGCCCGGCCAGGGAGAAACCCCGGCTGAAGCGGCTCCAGCGAACGATAGTAAGGAATACGCAGCGTCGGCGTATCGTTCTGCCATTGCCCGCCCATAAACGGATGCAGCAGCGTTCGCAAATCTTCAGGCGCGAGCTGGGCCAGCTCCAGCGCGTTGTGCTGCTGTCCACTTTTCAGGGCCTCTTCCATCATCGTATTACGCAACGAATCCGGGGTGACGTGAAAGCGTAATTCCCCACGCTTTCCTCGTCCGGAGCGGGCGTGCCAGCTTAGCCAGCCCGCCTCCTGCGCCTGGCGCAGCAGGGTGCGTACATGTCGCTCGCTGCAAAAGCAGCGGCTGGCAAGTTCACTGATGGTCACCTGCTGCGTTGCGCCGGCGGAGGGGTGCCACAGACGCTGATACTGGTTAAGACGGTTAAGCTGGCGCATGAAAAACCCGGAACAATAATTATCATCTATTCACTATTACTTCCGTATATCTCACGTAATACTGATGCACAAGTTAACCGCATCACATTTCGGGAGTAATTATGGCTCGGCTCGCTGCATTTGATATGGACGGCACGCTGTTAATGCCGGATCACCGTTTAGGGGAGAAAACCCTGAACACACTTAAGCGCCTGCGCGAGCGTGAAGTCACCCTGACGTTTGCCACTGGTCGTCATGTGCTGGAGATGCGCCATCTGCTGGGAACATTTGCCCTCGATGCGTTCCTGATCACCGGCAACGGGACGCGCATTCACTCCGTCGAGGGCGATGTGCTGCACCGTCAGGATCTGGATCCGGAAGTGGCGGACATCGTCCTGCACAGCACCTGGGATACGCAGGCCAGCGTGCATGTTTTTAACGATGAAGGCTGGTTTACCGGGCGTGAGATCCCGGCCTTGCTGCACGCTCACGTTTACAGTGGCTTTAAATATCAGCTCATCGATTTGCGCCGCATTCCGGCCCACAAGGTAACCAAGATCTGCTTCTGCGGCGATCACGACGATCTCTGCCGCCTGCGTATTCAGCTTAACGAGGCGCTGGGTGACCGGGCGCACCTGACCTTCTCGGCGGTGGACTGTCTTGAAGTGCTGCCGGTGGGCTGTAACAAAGGATCTGCGCTGGCGGTGCTGAGCGATCGTCTGGGGCTGACGATGCAGGACTGTATGGCCTTTGGTGACGCCATGAACGACCACGAGATGCTGAGCAGCGTAGGCCGTGGTCTGATTATGGGGAACGCGATGCCGCAACTTATCGCCGCGCTCCCGCATTTACCGGTTATCGGACACTGTCGTAACGAAGCGGTGTCCCATTTTTTGACGCATTGGCTGGACAAAAATAACCTCCCATATTCCCCCGAATAGCGAGATCCTTCCAGCAAGCCAGGCTAAAGCCTGGCTTTTTTTTATTTCACCAGATGCAAAATCTGCGCTTTCCACGGTTCAACATCGCCAATATTGGCCTGTACCCATTCTGCGTTGTAATAGGTGTCCAGGTAGCGTTCCCCGCTGTCGCACAGCAGCGTGACGACAGAGCCGCTTAGGCCTTCTTCACGCATTCTCGCGGCCAGTTGTAGCGCCCCCCACATATTGGTGCCGGTAGAGGCTCCGACCTTACGGCCAAGCTGTGTCTCCAGCCAGTGCGCCGTCGCGACGCTGGCGGCGTCCGGCACGCGGAGCATCTCATCCACAACGTCCGGAATGAACGAGGGTTCGACGCGCGGGCGACCAATTCCTTCGATCTTGCTCCCCACAGGGCTGCGCAGGCTGGCATCGCGAGATTGCCAGTAATCAAGGAACACCGAGTTCTGAGGGTCAACCACCATCAGCTGCGTATCATAACCCTGACAGCGGATATAACGTCCGATGGTGGCGGAGGTTCCGCCCGTGCCCGCGCTCATGACAATGTATGAGGGGACGGGATGTGGCTCGTGGGTCATCTGGCGGAAAATGCTGTCCGCAATGTTATTATTGCCGCGCCAGTCGGTGGCGCGCTCGGCGAAGGTGAACTGGTCCATATAGTGACCATTTAGTTCGCGGGCCAGCATTTCGGAGGCCGCATAGATTTCGCAGGCGCTTTCCACAAAGTGGCAGCGTCCGCCGTAAAATTCGATCTGTTCAACTTTACGTTTCGCCGTGCAGGAGGGCATCACAGCGATAAACGGCAGACCCAGCAGGCGGGCAAAGTAGGCCTCTGAGACGGCAGTTGATCCGGACGACGATTCAATAATCGTGGTGCCTTCTTTAATCCAGCCGTTACATAAACCGTATAAAAAGAGTGAACGCGCCAGGCGATGCTTCAGGCTGCCGGTAGGATGGGTACTTTCATCCTTCAGGTAAAGCTGGATGCCGGGAAATCCAGGCAAAGGCAGGCGGATCAAATGGGTATCTGCCGAGCGCTGATAGTCGGCATTTATTTCGCTGATGGCATGTTTAACCCAGGTGCTATTCATCGTAGTTATCCGTTTGTCATTTTGTGCCCAGCATAGCGAAAAGCACAGAAAAAATTGTTGCTATCTGGCCTTTAAAATAGAATGTAAGGAGAATAATTTTCTCTGGGAGGTGGATATGCTAGATAAAATTGACCGCAAGCTGCTTTCTTTGCTGCAAAGCGACTGCACCCTCTCTTTGCAGGCGCTGGCAGATGCCGTTAATCTGACCACCACACCGTGCTGGAAGCGCCTCAAGAAGCTGGAAGACGATGGCATTCTGCTGGGACGTGTGGCGCTGCTGGACCCCGAAAAACTGGGGCTTGGACTGACCGCCTTCGTCCTGATAAAAACGCAGCATCACAGCAGCGAATGGTACAGCCGCTTCGTCACCCAGGTTTCCGACATGCCCGAGGTGCTCGGCTTCTGGCGCATGGCGGGGGAATACGACTATCTGATGCGCGTTCAGGTGGCAGACATGAAGCGCTACGATGATTTTTACAAGCGGCTGGTCAATAGCGTACCGGGCTTGTCCGATGTCACCTCCAGTTTCGCCATGGAACAGATTAAATACACCACAGCGTTACCCATTGAATAAATTCATAAAATATCTTCAGGAAAAGACCGCGTGCGATTATTTGCCCAATTAAGCTGGTACTTTCGTCGGGAGTGGCAACGCTACCTCGGCGCGGTGGCCCTGCTTATTATCATTGCCATTTTGCAACTGATCCCGCCTAAAGTGGTGGGATACGTCGTGGATGGTGTTACGGAACAACATTACACCGCCGCACGGGTGATGATGTGGGTCGGTACGCTGGTGTTGACGGCCGTGGTGGTTTACCTGCTGCGTTATGTCTGGCGCGTGCTGCTGTTCGGCGCGTCCTATCAGCTTGCCGTTGAGCTGCGCGAGGACTTTTACCGCCAGCTGAGCCGCCAGCACCCTGAGTTTTATCTGCGTCATCGTACCGGGGATCTCATCGCCCGCGCCACAAACGATGTGGACCGTGTGGTGTTTGCCGCCGGTGAAGGGGTGTTAACGCTGGTGGATTCCCTGGTGATGGGCTGTGCGGTACTGATTGTGATGTCTACGCAAATTAGCTGGGAGCTCACGCTGCTGGCGCTGCTGCCGATGCCGCTGATGGCGCTGGCGATTAACCGCTACGGCGAGCAGCTCCATGAACGCTTTAAGCTGGCGCAGGCGGCGTTCTCGTCGTTAAACGATCGCACCCAGGAGAGCATGACCAGCATCCGCATGATCAAAGCGTTTGGTCTGGAAGACAGGCAGTCCGCGCTGTTTGCGGCCGACGCCGCCGATACCGGTGCGAAAAACATGCGCGTGGCGCGTATAGACGCCCGCTTTGATCCGACAATCTATATTGCGATTGGCATGGCGAACCTGCTGGCGGTGGGCGGCGGCAGCTGGATGGTGGTGCGAGGCACCATGACCCTCGGGCAGTTAACCAGCTTTGCGATGTACCTCGGGCTGATGATTTGGCCGATGCTGGCGCTGGCCTGGATGTTTAACATCGTTGAACGTGGGAGCGCCGCCTACAGCCGTATCCGCGCCATGCTGGCGGAAGTGCCGGTAGTGAACGATGGCAGCGAGCCGGTACCGGAAGGTCCGGGTGTTCTGAAGGCTGATATCCGCGTCTTTATCTACCCGCAAACGGAACATCCGGTGCTTGAAAACGTCAGTTTCACGCTGCGTCCTGGTCAGATGCTGGGCATCTGCGGCCCGACGGGCTCCGGTAAAAGCACCATTCTGTCACTGATTCAGCGCCATTTTGACGTGAGCGAAGGCGATATCCGTTTCCATGACGTCCCCCTGCCACGTCTGCTGCTGGATGACTGGCGCAGCCGCCTGGCGGTCGTCAGCCAGACGCCGTTTTTGTTTTCAGACACCATAGCCAACAATATCGCGCTCGGGTGCCCGACGGCGACACAGGACCAGATCGAGCATGTGGCGCGCTTAGCCAGCGTCCATGAGGATATTCTGCGCCTGCCGCAGGGCTACGACACAGAAGTGGGTGAGCGGGGCGTTATGCTCTCCGGTGGACAAAAACAGCGTATCTCTATTGCCCGCGCGCTGCTGCTGGACGCTGAGATCCTGATTCTGGATGATGCGCTGTCCGCGGTTGACGGGCGTACCGAGCATCAAATTCTGCATAACCTTCGCCAGTGGGGGGAGGGGCGCACGGTCATCATCAGCGCGCACCGTCTGTCGGCCCTTACCGAAGCCAGTGAAATTCTGGTGCTTCAGCACGGGCATATTGCTCAGCGTGGTCAGCATGAGCAGCTTGCCGGGCAGGCCGGCTGGTATCGGGATATGTACCGCTATCAACAGCTTGAAGCTGCGCTGGATGAGGAGGTCACCGATGCGTAAGTTTGGACAGATGTGGCCGACGTTAAAACGGCTGCTCGCCTATGGCTCACCGTGGCGCAAACCGCTTTCCATCGCCGTGCTGTTACTGTGGATCGCCGCGATTGCGGAGGTGACCGGTCCGCTGCTTATCAGCTATTTTATCGATAACATGGTGGCGAAAAGCTATCTGCCGCTGGGGCTGGTGGCGGGGCTGGGTGTGGCGTATGTCGGGCTACAGCTGACGGCGGCGGGGCTGCACTATGCGCAGTCGCTGCTGTTTAACCGGGCCGCCGTGGGCGTGGTCCAGCAGCTACGCACGGATGTGATGGATGCCGCGCTGCGTCAGCCGCTGAGCGAGTTTGATACCCAGCCGGTCGGGCAGGTTATTTCGCGCGTCACCAATGACACCGAGGTGATCCGCGACCTTTATGTGACCGTTGTCGCAACGGTTCTGCGCAGTGCCGCATTGATTGGCGCGATGCTGGTGGCGATGTTCAGTCTGGACTGGCGGATGGCGCTGGTGGCGATCGCTATTTTCCCGGCGGTGCTGATTGTGATGGTAATTTACCAGCGCTACAGCACGCCGATTGTTCGTCGCGTGCGCGCTTACCTTGCAGATATCAATGATGGCTTCAACGAAGTGATCAACGGCATGAGCGTTATCCAGCAGTTTCGCCAGCAGGCGCGTTTTGGCGAGCGAATGGGAGAAGCCAGCCGCTCGCACTATATGGCGCGGATGCAGACGTTACGTCTGGACGGCTTCCTGTTACGCCCGCTGCTGAGCCTCTTCTCTGCGCTGGTGCTGTGCGGGATGTTGATGCTGTTTGGCCTGACGACGCGCGGAACCATTGAGGTGGGAGTGCTGTACGCGTTTATCAGTTACCTTGGCCGTCTTAACGAACCGCTGATTGAACTCACTACGCAGCAATCGATGCTGCAACAGGCGGTAGTCGCGGGTGAGCGTGTGTTTGAGCTGATGGACAGGCCGCGTCAGACCTATGGCGATGATGAACGTCCGCTGGAAAGTGGATCCATAGCGTTTGATCATGTCTCGTTTGCCTACCGCGACGATCAGCTTGTCTTGCAGGATATCAACCTCGAGGTACCGTCGCGCGGTTTTGTCGCCCTGGTTGGGCATACCGGCAGCGGCAAAAGCACGCTCGCCAGTTTGCTGATGGGCTACTATCCGTTGACGCAGGGGGAGATCCGTCTGGATGGACGGCCTCTTTCCGCGCTTAGCCACAACGCGTTGCGTAAAGGCGTCGCGATGGTGCAGCAGGATCCGGTAGTGCTGGCGGATACCTTTTATGCCAACGTGACGCTGGGACGATCTTTCACGCCTGAGCAGGTATGGGAGGTGCTGGAAACGGTGCAGCTGGCAGATCTGGCGCGCGGGTTAAGCGAGGGGATCAATACCCGGCTGGGCGAGCAAGGCAATAACCTCTCTGTCGGGCAAAAGCAGCTCCTGGCGCTGGCGCGCGTGCTGATTGAGACGCCGCAGGTGTTGATTCTGGATGAAGCGACCGCAAGCATCGACTCCGGTACCGAACAGGCGATCCAGCTGGCGCTGGCTGCCGTGCGGGATCGCACTACGCTGGTGGTGATCGCTCACCGCCTCTCAACGATCGTCGATGCCGATACCATTCTGGTGCTGCACCGTGGCCAGGCCGTTGAACGGGGTACGCACAAAGCGCTGCTCGAGGCGAAAGGACGCTACTGGCAGATGTATCAGTTGCAGCTGGCAGGCGACGAGCTGGCCGCCAGCGTGCGCGAGGAGGAGTCGCTCAGCGCCTGATGCACCATAACAAGGCAATGCGCTAACAGTCTTAACCGTTGGTGCAAAACTGAAACGCACCCTGCACTGCCATGGTGCGTTTTTTTTCACCCCTTCGCGGCGCATGCGCGCCGCGGCGCTTTCCTCCTCACATTTCACTTCTGGCACACCCTTTGCAATATACCTCTCGTGTTAGCTGCGGCCATTACCGAATTCTGACTGGAGGGGATATATGAAGCTGGTTACGGTGGTAATCAAACCATTCAAACTCGAAGACGTGCGTGAAGCGCTGTCTTCCATGGGTATTCAGGGACTGACTGTCACCGAAGTGAAAGGCTTTGGGCGTCAGAAAGGTCATGCCGAGCTTTATCGCGGGGCGGAATACAGCGTTAACTTCCTGCCAAAAGTGAAGATTGATGTGGCGATTGCCGACGATCAGCTTGATGAGGTGATTGATGTCGTCAGCAAAGCGGCCTACACCGGAAAAATTGGCGACGGCAAAATTTTCGTTGCCGAACTACAGCGCGTCATTCGCATCCGTACCGGCGAATCTGACGAAGCGGCGTTGTAAGTAACTCCTGGCACACAGTGATAGGGATCGAGAAAATGATGAAAGCAACAATGAAAACAGGTCTGGGTTCGCTGGCACTGCTGCCGGGCCTGGCAATGGCTGCACCTGCTGTGGCAGACAAAGCCGATAACGCCTTTATGATGATTTGCACCGCGCTGGTGCTGTTCATGACGATTCCGGGGATCGCGCTGTTTTACGGCGGCCTGATCCGCGGCAAGAACGTACTCTCCATGCTGACGCAGGTTGCCGTCACGTTCGCGCTGGTGTGCGTGCTGTGGGTGGTTTACGGTTACTCGCTGGCCTTCGGGGAGGGCAACGCCTTCTTCGGCAACGTTAACTGGGCGATGCTGAAAAATATCGAACTGACCGCGGTAATGGGCAGCTTCTATCAGTATATTCATGTCGCGTTCCAGGGCTCATTCGCGTGCATCACCGTGGGGCTGATTGTGGGCGCGCTGGCTGAGCGTATCCGCTTCTCTGCGGTACTGATTTTCGTGGTGGTCTGGCTGACGCTCTCCTATGTCCCGATTGCGCATATGGTCTGGGGCGGTGGTCTGTTGGCTTCCCATGGCGCTCTGGACTTTGCGGGCGGTACCGTTGTTCACATCAACGCCGCCGTAGCAGGTCTGGTAGGCGCATACCTGATTGGTAAGCGCGTGGGCTTCGGGAAAGAAGCATTTAAGCCGCACAACCTGCCGATGGTCTTTACCGGCACCGCCATCCTCTACTTTGGCTGGTTCGGCTTCAACGCAGGTTCAGCCAGCGCCGCTAACGAAATCGCCGCGCTGGCCTTCGTGAATACCGTGGTGGCAACTGCCGGGGCCATCCTCTCATGGGTATTTGGCGAGTGGGCCGTTCGCGGCAAGCCATCCCTGCTGGGTGCCTGTTCTGGGGCGATTGCCGGTCTGGTAGGTATTACGCCAGCATGCGGTTACGTGGGCGTGGGCGGCGCATTGCTGATCGGTATCGTCGCGGGTCTGGCGGGGCTGTGGGGCGTTACCGCACTGAAACGTATTCTGCGCGTTGACGATCCGTGTGATGTATTCGGCGTACACGGTGTGTGCGGCATTATCGGCTGTATCATGACCGGAATCTTTGCTGCACAATCTTTGGGCGGCGTAGGTTATGCTGAAGGCGTGACCATGATGCATCAGGTGCTGGTCCAGCTTGAAAGTATCGCGATTACGGTTGTCTGGTCGGGAGTTGTAGCTTTTATCGGCTACAAGCTGGCCGATATGACCGTGGGGCTGCGCGTACCGGAAGAGCAGGAGCGCGAAGGTCTGGACGTCAACAGCCACGGCGAGAATGCGTACAACGCATAATTTGAGTGCCTTGCCGGGTGGTGGCTTCGCCTTACCCGGCCTGAAAAAGTGAAATTTGCAGGCCCGGTAAGCGTAGCGACCGGGCTTTTTACCTCACCCGCGATTACGCATCACACCTTCCTGCACGGTAGAAGCCACCAGCACACCATCCTGGGTGTAAAACTCCCCGCGAACAAAACCGCGTGCGCTGGACGCAGAGGTACTTTCTACGCTGTAAAGCAGCCACTCGTTCATATCGAAAGGACGATGGAACCACATGGAATGGTCAATCGTGGCGACCTGCATCCCTTTTTCCAGGAATCCCACGCCGTGCGGCTGTAGCGCAACCGGCAGGAAGTTGAAATCCGACGCATAACCCAGCAGATACTGATGCACGCGCAAGTCTGCCGGTACGCTGCCGTTGGCGCGGATCCACACCTGGCGGGTGGGCTCAGCAGTATGCCCCTTCATTGGGTTATGAAATTCGACCGGGCGGATCTCCAGCGGTTTATCGCACAGAAACTTCTCTTTTACCTGCGGCGGCAGCAGATGTGCGAGTGCGCGGGCAATTTCGGTTTCCGATTTCAGATCGTCCGGCGATGGGGCAGACGGCATCTGTTTTTGATGCTCATAGCCCGGCTCTGGCGCCTGGAAGGAGGCGGTCATGTAGAAGATGGGTTTCCCATGCTGGATGGCCGCCACACGGCGAGCGCTGAAGCTTTGGCCGTCACGCAGAACTTCCACGTCGTACACAATCGGTTTAGCGCTGTCACCGGGGCGTAAAAAGTAGCTGTGGAATGAGTGCACCAGACGGTCTGCCGGAACGGTCTCCTTAGCGGCATATAGCGCTTGCCCCACGACCTGGCCCCCAAAAACCTGGCGTAAGCCTAAATCTTCGCTCTGTCCGCGAAAAAGCCCTTCTTCTATTTTTTCCAGGTTCAGCAATGTCAGCAGATTGTTCAGTGCCTGACTCATAGTGGTCCTCAATAAACGCCGTGGCGAAAGATACGCTGAGTATAACGCAGAAACGATAGTGGTCCGATGGGTAGAATTATCTTAATACCTGGGCAAAATTAGGCATAAATCCGTGATTTGTGCCACACTTGTTTACGTTATGTGAATAAAACGACATCGGATGGGATCGATCCCGCCGGTGCATTGATGATAAGGAGACTTCAATGAAACTCGTGCCTATGTTAAGCGGTGTTGCAATGGCGGTGGCGTTGTCCGCCTGTGCGGATAAGAGTGCCGATGTAGCGGTGCCAACGGCGACCCCAAACGGGATTAACACCCTTTCACAGCAAGCTATTCGACAGCCTAACGTGTCCGGTACCATCTGGATCAAACAGAAAGTCGCTCTGCCGCCGGACGCGGTTTTAACGGTCACGTTATCCGATGCGTCTCTGGCGGATGCACCGTCTAAAGTCCTTGCACAGCGTGCAGTTCGTACAGAGGGTAAACAGGCGCCGTTCAGCTTTGTGCTGCCGTACAACCCGTCTGACGTTCAGCCTAACGCGCGTATCCTCCTGAGCGCGGCGGTAACGATCAACGATAAGCTGGTCTTTATCACCGATACCGTGCAGGAAGCGGTCAACAAAGGGGGCACCAAAATCGACCTGACCCTGGTCCCGGTGCAGCAGACTGAAGTGCCTGTGGCAACGCAGACCAATCAGCCGACCTTGCCTACACCGCCAACACAGTTGTAACTTTCTTTCGCCCTCTTCATCTTGACGGGAGAGGGCGTCAGTATTCCCAGCGATACTTCTGCATATCTATCTGTCCCGTCCCGGACACCTGCACCCCTTCTGAGAGTAATGCCTGACGCTGGCGCTGCAAGTCTGGCCCGGTGAGGGAAATGGCACCATGGCGATTAACGACCCGGTGCCATGGTAACGTACTTCCCTCCGGAAGCCTTCTTAGCACGCCGCCAACCTGACGCGCTGCGCGCGGAGAGCCCGCCAGTCGGGCGACTTCCCCATAGGTCGTAACACAGCCTTCCGGAATCGAGGCCACGATTTGCCACACTCGCTGTGGGAAAGAGTCGTGTTCGTCCATTGTTTCTCCAGCGGGAATTCAGCGAAGGGTAATGTTATACGAAGATAAAGAAGATTGTCGGGTCAGTTTGCGCAATAATCCAGCATCCAGTTGCCAGCGGCTTGCAATTGAGGTGCTCCACAGGGATAATGCGCCAGCGCGTTGGTTATCAACGCTCTCAATGGGGGCTCTGTTGGTTCTCCCGCAACGCTACTCTGTTCACCAGGTCAGGTCCGGAAGGAAGCAGCCAGGGCAGACGACGTGGGTGCCGGGATGTAGCTGGCAGGGCCCCCACCCATTTGTGTTCTTCTCTGAAGTTTCCCCCTATATAAACCTTCTCAATTATGTGCCTATTTTGTTCGTGCAATATCTCCTTCATTGAACTGAAATAATAATGTCATAAACCTGTAATAATAGACTGTCATTTTATTATCGGGCGTCTTTTTGTTGTCATAAGCAAAAAAATATATATCTGGATAACAAACTTATCTTCGTGTATTAAATTAAACACGTGTTCCGAAAGGATGTGACAATCATGGTAACTGCGGTTTTAAACGTTAAAATTGATGAAGCGCTAAAAGAAAGACTCCGCCACTATGCGGAAGACAATAATGAGAATTTAAGCGTGACCACAGAGAAACTGCTGCTGCTGGCATTTGAAGCAGTAGAAGAGGCGGGAGTATCGGAAGAGGATGTTGATAATCAGCATACGGAAGAAGAGAGCGTAAATCCATTTACTCCTAAAGAAATCAAAGCACTACGTAAACTTCTGAAGAAGAGAAAATGAAACAACAACTATCGACTGCCAGCGATTACAACGAGGCCTGCAATCTGTTACGTTCGGGCTATGTGAAACATGTTCGTCTTGGCTGGAATGTCGGAAGCGATGAGTTCTTTCGAATTGCGTCTGACTGGTGTGATACCGGTGCGAAAATAAAGAAAGAAGGTGAAAATTTCATTATTTCGCTGAAAGGCTTCCCGATTCCTCCTCAACATTAAGTTGTTCTTCATGAAAACAGCTGACTGCATGCGTTACAGTCAGCTGTTTTTATTGTTTCTGGCGAATAATTTACACCAGGCTCCGTTTTACTGGCGGTGTACTTTTATTTAAGGCAAGCCACAGCGGTTTGATACGCAGTAATGCCTCTTCAAGTTCTGGCGAATTGAGTGAGAAGGGCATACGCAGGTAGCGGTCAAACGCGCCTGAAAGCCCAAAGCGCGTGCCGGTGCCCATAATGATGCCTGTCGTTTCCGCACGTGCCGCCAGTTGAGTCGCCAGCATGCCGGGTAGTTCAATCCAGTATGAAAGTCCTCCCTCCGCTTCCTGAAACCGCCATTCGGGGAAATGCTCCCGTAACATCTGGCCGCAGCGGTCACGCCGTTCTGCCAGCATTTCCCGCCGGGCAGGCAGGAAGGTTTCACTGTTTTCGATAAGCCACAGCGTGGCCAGCTGTTCCAGCACCGGAGAGCCCAGATCCAGCGTGTCGCGCGTCTGTGCGAGCGTGGCGATAGTGCGGGACGAGGCGCGGATCCAGCCGAGACGAAGCCCACCCCAGAAGCTTTTGCCTGCGGAACCCAGCGTAATCACCGCGGCCTCCGGGTTAAAGGCGGCCAGCGGCGGCGGCGGGGGAGCATCGAACCAGAGATCGACCATGGTTTCATCCACCACCAGCGTGGTGCGGGTTTGCGCGGCGATGTCGGTTATGCTCTGACGCGTCGCGGCATCCATGCAGCGCCCGGTCGGATTATGAAAATCCGGCATTAGATAGGCCAGACGCGGGGCTGTCTGGGCAAGCGTTGCGGCAAAACCATCGGTATCCCAGCCCGTTTCTGGCAGCGAGACGCCCACGGGCCGACATTGCGCCCCCTGAATCGCGGCTATCGCCAGCGGGTAGGTGGGATGATCCACCACCACGCGATCCCCGGGCCCGGTCATCATTCTTAAGATTAGGGCGAAGCCGCTGACGGCACCGTTCACCACCATCACTTCGTCTGCCCGGGTGGGCAGACCGCGTGCGGTGTAGCGGGCGGCGATAGCTTCACGCAGCGCTGGAAGCCCAAGCTGATCGTACCCGGTCAGCGCCAGATTCGGCGTAATGGTCGTCAGCGCGTGGGTGTAGGCCTGATGGATCTCTGGCCCTGCGTTGAGCGCGGCGGTTGAGAGATCCAGCGCCGCGCTGGCAGTGGAAAGCGTGGGCACGGCCCGGCTGTCTGGCAGGATCGCCCGGGAACCGCTGCCGTGACGGCTCTCCAGAAAACCCTCTTCACGCAGATGCGCCAGCGCGCTGCTGATGGTGGTGCGGCTGACGTCCAGTGCGGCGGCCAGTTCCCGCTCTCCGGGCAGGCGCGTGTTTAGCGCCAGCCTGCCATCCAGAATTAACAGGCGTAACGCGTCAGCCAGCTGGCGCCACCGCGGGGTGCGGGAAGAGGTTTGTTGCCAGTGCCCTAACAGGCGAACCAGAGACTGGCTTCCAAAACGACGTGATGACATGTGCAGTCCACTATTTGAAAACTGGACATTAATCATAGTGCCATTTTCAGCGAAGATGGAAGCTGGTTCTTCGGAGAAGAGAAAATGGTGCGTCGTCTGGTACAACTTTATGTCGGTTTAGCCCTTTACGGACTTTCAACCGCGATGTTTATTCGTTCGGATCTGGGTGTTGATCCCTGGAATGTTTTTCACCTTGGCGTCGCCATCCAGGCCGGAATGAGCATCGGCACGGTGATGATTTTAACCGGGGCTGCGGTGCTGCTGCTATGGATCCCGCTGCGTCAGCTTCCGGGGCTGGGTACGGTCAGTAACGTGATTTGTATTGGCCTGGCGGCAGATGCGTCAATGGCATTGATCCCGGAACTCACCTCGCTGCCCGTGCGCATCACCCTGCTGGTTTCCGGCATTGTGGTTAACGCCCTTGCCACCGGAATGTATATCGGCGCGGGTTTTGGCGCAGGCCCGCGCGACGGTCTGATGACCGGCATACACGCCCGGCTGGGCTGGTCGATCCGCAGCGTGCGTACCGCAATCGAGGTGACCGTGTTGATCGTCGGCTATCTCCTCGGGGGAGCGTTTGGCGTCGGAACCGTGCTGTATGCGTTAACCATCGGCCCGCTGATCCAGCTTTGTTTGCCGTGGTTTCGCCAGAGACCGCGCATGCAGAAAGCCGCGCAGCCGGAGCGGATTGCTTAATTTTGCGAAGCGCTCACAGGCTATAATGGCGTAACTGTGTCAGAATAGTGACTACCTTTTACGACGCCAGAATCTATGAAAGCGATCACTCTTTATGACGTTGCCCGCGTAGCGGGCGTTTCTTATCAGACCGTTTCCCGGGTGATTAACGACGCGGAACACGTTTCTGCCCGTACGCGGGAAAAGGTCCGACAGGCCATGGCGGCGCTACACTATGTACCTAACCGTGGCGCACAGCAGCTGGCCGGAAAACGCACCCGCACGCTGGGGCTGATGACCAGCGATCTGGCGCTGCATGCGCCGTCGCAAATCGCCTCAGCTGTAAAATCCCGGGCAGTGGAGCAGGGGGCTGGCGTGCTCATCTCTATGGTGGAGCAGCCCGCGCAGTGTCAGGCTGCTTTGCAGGAGTTACTGGCGCAGCGCGTGGAGGCGCTGCTGGTGAACGTTCCGCTGGAAGATGCTCAGGCAGAAATGCTTCAGGAAATGGCCTCGCCGACCCCGGTTCTTTTTCTTGATGTTTCCCCCACAGCTCGGGTTAACAGCCTCGTTTTCAATGCTGAACAGGGCGCTGGCCTGGGGGCGGAGCATCTGCTTTCGCTGGGGCACCGGCGAATTGCGCTGCTCGCCGGGCCGGAAAGTTCTGTCTCTGCCCGGGCTCGCCTGGCGGGATGGAAAACTACGCTGGCTCAGGCTGGCGTGGAGGCGTATGCGGTGGCGCAGGGCGACTGGAGCGCGGCTTCAGGCTACGAGAAAGGGCATCAGCTCCTGGCGGGCGCGCAGCTGCCGGAGGCGATCCTTGTGGCGAACGATCAGATGGCGCTTGGCGTTTTACGCGCCTGTGCGGAAAAAGGCGTTGCGGTACCGGGGCAGATCTCGGTTGTCGGGTTTGATGATACGGCTGACAGCGCGTGGTTTTCCCCTCCGCTGACCACCGTTCGGCAGGCGTTCCGCGAGGCCGGTGAACGCAGCGTGGAGTGGCTCCTGGCAACTGCCCGTCACGCCGAACCCTGGCAACAACAACTTCCCGTTACGTTGATCGTTCGTCATTCCACCGCGCCGCGCGCCGTACAACAGGCCGATCGTGAAGAGCTGGCGCAACAGCTAAGAACGCTGGCGCTGCTGGCGGAGAAACTGGCGCGCAGCTAGCGCTTTTGTGATCGTGCTCGCCTGGTGACGATCAAAGTCTTTACCGCCACCGTTTACCATGGCATGTTGACTAAAATTGTGAGCGATTCGCAAAGAGGTTGATATGTCTTCCACATTGCCGCTGACCCTCAGCGCAATTCTGGCTCGTCGTGACTGGGAAAACCCGGGCGTGACGCAGTGGAATCGTCTGGCCGCACACGCGCCTTTTCATAGCTGGCGCGATGAAACCCTCGCCCGGGAGGATAAGCCTTCGCTGAGCGAGCGTCTGCTTAACGGCATCTGGCGATTCAGCTTTTTCCCGGCACCAGAGCAGGTGCCCGAGGCATGGGTAACGGACGATCTGTCTGATGCCGTTGAGATGCCCGTGCCGTCGAACTGGCAGATGGAGGGATTCGATACCCCCATCTACACCAACGTCACCTATCCGATAAATGTGAACCCGCCCTATGTACCGGCTGAAAACCCAACCGGTTGTTACTCGCTCACATTTGAGATGGATGATGCCTGGCTGCTCAGCGGGCAAACCCGCATTATCTTTGATGGGGTGAATTCAGCTTTTCATCTGTGGTGTAACGGCCAGTGGATGGGCTATTCCCAGGACAGCCGTCTGCCTGCGGAGTTCGACCTCAGCGCGGTGCTGCGACCGGGGCAGAACCGCCTGGCGGTGATGGTGTTACGCTGGTGCGACGGAAGCTACCTGGAAGATCAGGACATGTGGCGGATGAGCGGCATTTTCCGTGACGTCTCGCTGCTGCACAAGCCGGAAACGCAGATTGCCGATTATCAGATCGTGACTGATCTGAATGCCGAATGCGATCGGGCGCTGCTCCGGGTTGACGTTGCGCTGGAAGGCTTACGCTATGCCGAATGCGAGGTGGCGTTTACCCTGTGGCGTAACGGCGAAGCCTGCGCGCAAATCACGCAACAGCCCGGATCGGCCATCGTGGACGAACGCGGCAGTTGGGCGGAGCGGCTCACGGTGGCGATACCCGTGAACAATCCCGCGCTGTGGAGCGCTGAAACACCGGAACGCTATCGTTTGACCATGTCGCTTCGGGATGTGCAGGGCAACATGCTGGAGACTGAAGCCTGCGATGTCGGTTTCAGACGCGTCGAAATCAGCAACGGTCTGCTGAAGCTTAACGGCAAACCGCTGCTGATCCGCGGCGTGAACCGTCATGAACATCATCCTGAGAAGGGGCAGGTGATGGATGAGGCGACCATGCGCCGCGACATCCAACTGATGAAGCAGCATAACTTCAATGCCGTGCGCTGCTCGCATTATCCGAATCACCCTCTGTGGTACACGCTTTGCGATCGCTACGGCCTGTACGTGGTCGATGAGGCGAATATTGAAACCCATGGCATGGTGCCGATGAGCCGCCTGGCGGACGATCCGCGCTGGCTGCCTGCCATGAGCGAACGCGTCACGCGTATGGTGCAGCGGGACCGGAATCATCCGTCCATCATCATCTGGTCCCTGGGGAATGAGTCCGGGCATGGGGCGAATCACGATGCGCTGTACCGCTGGCTGAAAACCACCGATCCCACGCGGCCGGTGCAGTACGAAGGCGGGGGGGCCAGTACGGCGGCAACTGATATTATTTGCCCGATGTATGCCCGCGTCGATCAGGATCAGCCGTTCCCGGCGGTGCCAAAGTGGTCGATTAAAAAGTGGATTGGTATGCCGGACGAAACCCGTCCGCTGATCCTGTGCGAGTATGCCCACGCGATGGGTAACAGCTTTGGCGGCTTTGCCAGCTACTGGCAGGCATTCCGCAGCCATCCCCGGTTGCAGGGCGGCTTTGTCTGGGACTGGGTCGATCAGGCGCTGACGAAAAAAGCGGAAGACGGCACGGCATTCTGGGCCTACGGCGGCGATTTTGGCGATAAGCCCAACGATCGTCAGTTCTGCCTCAACGGGCTGGTGTTTCCCGATCGCACCCCGCATCCCGCCCTTTACGAGGCACAGCGTGCCCAGCAGTTCTTTACCTTTACGCTGGTGAGCACCGCTCCGCTGGTCGTCGATATCCAGAGCGATTATCTGTTCCGTCATACTGACAACGAGAGTCTGCGATGGTCGGTGGCGCGTGACGGTGCGGTGTTGGCTTCCGGCGAAATAACCCTTTCTGTTGCGCCCCAGGGAACACAGCGCGTTGAGATCCCGCAGACTGAATTCGGCGCTGAACCGGGCGAGGTCTGGCTCAACGTGGAGATCGTTCAGCCGCAGGCCACGCCGTGGTCGCCGTCCGGCCACCGTTGTGCCTGGGATCAGTGGCCGCTCCCGGCTCCGCTGTACCTTACGCCACCGAAAGCAGACGGAACCCCACCACAGTTAACGGTGCAGGAAGAGGTGCTGGACATCACTCATCAGCAGCAGCGCTGGCAGTTTAGCCGTCTCACCGGCAACCTGACCCAGTGGTGGAACGCGGGCGCTGAAACGCTCCGTTCCCCGCTAACGGATAACTTTACCCGGGCGCCGCTGGATAATGACATTGGCGTCAGCGAGGCGACCCGCATCGATCCGAACGCGTGGGTGGAACGCTGGAAAGCGGCAGGGATGTATGAGATATCCTCGCGCCTTATCCAGTGTGAAGCGGAACAGCATGCCCGTGAGGTGGTGGTGACCACGCAGCACGTCTGGGAGCATCAGGGTAAAGCGCTGTTTATCAGCTACAAGGTCTGGCGGATTGATGACCACGGGTTACTGCACGGTGATGTGCAGGTGACGGTGGCGTCTGACATTCCTGAACCCGCTCGCGTGGGCCTGAGCGTTATGCTGGCGGATATCCCGCAAACGGTGCGCTGGCTGGGGCTGGGCCCGCTGGAGAACTATCCGGACAGAAAACTGGCGGCGCAGCAGGGGCGCTGGGCGTTACCGCTGGACGCCATGCAGACGCCGTATATCTTCCCGACGGAGAACGGTTTACGCTGCGACACCCGTGAGCTGACGTTTGGCTCACATCACTTCCAGGGACAGTTCCATTTCTCCCTGAGCCGTTACAGCCAGCAGCAACTGCATACGACAACGCATCACCATTTGCTACGGGAAGAGGATGGCTGCTGGTTGAATCTTGATGCGTTCCACATGGGCGTGGGGGGGGACGACTCATGGAGCCCGAGCGTAGCACCCGCCTTCATTCTGCAAAACCGTCGGCTGCGCTACACGTTTAGCTGGCAGCAGAACGGCTGAGCCGAAACGTGCGGCCACTGTCGTGACCGCACGTAACACCGCGTAATGGGTTTATTTCCTGAGGTTGTGCTCGGCCCAGCGAATGAAATCTTCTTTAGGCAGCGCCTTGCTGAAATACCAGCCCTGTCCGTACTGCACGCCGTGGCGATGCAACCATTCGAGCTGCCCTTCAGTTTCAATGCCTTCTGCGACCATCGCCAGCTTAAGCGATTTGGCCATTTCGATGATGTGGGGAGTCACGTTCTTATACTCCAGCGCGTCCACAAAGGATTTATCAATCTTCAGGGTATCGACATCAAGATCCTGCAAATAGCTCAGGCTGGAGTAACCCGTACCAAAATCATCAATGTAGATGGCATGCCCGGAGCGCCGAAACGCAGCGATGGCAGGGGCGCTGACGGCAGGATCGGCAAAGCCGCGCTCGGTCAATTCAAGGGTGATCTGGCGCGGGTGGACGCCCCATTTGTTGAGCAATTGACTCAGCAGGCGAGGCAGCTCGGGGGACGTTAAATCGGCTGGCGCAAGGTTGACAGAAATGTGCAGTTCCGGGTGATGATGCAGCCAGGCACCTAAATCCTCAAACACCTTATTCACCACCAGCTGTGTCAGCGTTGAAATAAGCCCCGTCTGCTCCGCCAGGGGAACAAAGAGATTAGGCGACAGGTCACTGCCATCTGGCTGCGGCCAGCGCATCAGCGCTTCTGCACCCACCAGTTTTCCACTGCATAGCGCCACAATGGGCTGATAGTGAACCTCGATCTCCCGGTTGTTGATCGCGTCGATCAGCCGGTTACGCGGGGAAAGCAAACGGCGGAGGATGCGAAGCACAATAAGGGCTGCAACCAGGCTTATCAGTATGCCAGCCGGTAGCCAGATGATCAGCTGCTGATGCCAGGATGCCGCGAGCGGTTTTAACGATGCCCAGGCAATAACCGTAAGCCCCAGTTCTGGCACCGGTTTCAACACGTACATCGAGCCGTTGTATTGCACGCGCTTAACGTCCTGCTGCTCCTTAACGACAGAAAGAATATACGGGTCGAGAATATTGCTTCTGGCAAATATCCGATGGGTTTCGCTTCCCACCAGGGCGGCATCCATCGAAATGTCACCGAACGGGACAACATCCACAAGCGACGCCGGATCGACCATTACCAGATAATGTCCTTTCCCCAGAACGGCCATATAACGGTGAATGCCGAGGTCGTTTTGCGAGGTGAGCCACGCGCTATATCCGTCTGCGGTGATCCGCATCGGGGGCGGTAAGATCGCCGTATTACTGGATTGTTCCAGAGAGGAGCAGAGCGGCTTCAGGTTATCGATATACATCACTTCCTGAATATAGCGCCATGAGAACGCGACACGACGCATTTCGCGTAAGTGCGGAGGAGTGCAGGGCGGGGCGTTGAACAACTGTAGGTGCGTGAGCGCCTGTTTTGCCTGCGCAACGACTCTGTCGGTACGGATCAGGGCGCGCGAGGCATATCTATCCAGTGCATCCACAAATTTCGCCTCTGCCTGACGATGCGCCAGCCAGATACTGAGGCACACAGGGACCAGCACAGAGAAGATCAGTACGCCTGTCACCAGGCTGACCAGATGTCGGGTTCGCATGCTGCTGTATCCTTTCCATATGCCCGACCAGGGCATGGAGTTTGCGCGCCAGAGGAAAAATTTTTTATCGCTAAATGATATAGTTATAGCATGTAACAGTCTCTGGCAGTATTTGAAAACCTTTCAAAAACAGGCTGTGCGTCACAGGGGTTGTTTTTGCAGCAAAGCTCAGATAGTATTTTGTTATGTTATAACAATACATGAAGGCCAGAGATGAAACCGAATATCCATCCAACCTATCGCACCGTTGTGTTTCACGACACCACGGCTAATGAATATTTTAAAGTTGGCTCAACGATTAAGACAGACCGTGAAATTGAACTTGAGGGGAAAACGTATCCCTACGTTACTCTTGATGTCTCCTCTAAATCACATCCGTTTTATACCGGGAAGCAGAAGACCTTCTCGACGGATGGCAGCGCGGCACGCTTCCGCAAGCGTTTTGGTGGCTTTCTTGATGCGAAGCGAGGCTAATCATGCAGGTGCTTAACTCATTGCGCAGTGCAAAACAGCGTCACCCGGATTGCCAGATAGTCAAACGCAAGGGACGCTTATACGTGATTTGCAAATCTAACCCGCGCTTTAAGGCGGTGCAGGGGCGTAAAAAAAGACGCTAGACGCGCATTTCTCGCCAGCTTTCCAGGGATCTTTTCTGTTTGCCATCGACGGTAAAATTGTCGGTGGCAAGCCAGCTTTCAAACGCGCTCGCCAGCGCTGACCACTCTTTGTCGAGAATTGAAAACCAGTCGGTGTCCCGGTTTCGGCCTTTAATGACCAGCGCCTGGCGAAAACGCCCTTCAAACTGAAACCCAAGACGCAGGGCCGCTTTGCGGGAGGGTTCGTTCAGGCTGTTGCACTTCCATTCATAACGTCGGTAGCCCAGGGTATCGAACACGTACCGCATCAGCAGATACTGCGCTTCTGTCGACATGGGCGTGCGGCTTAACAGTGACGAGAAGTGAACATGTCCCACTTCTACAACGCCGTTTTTAGGATCGATCCGCATAAGGGACAGCGTCCCGACAGGAGATTGGGTCTGGTTATCGATAACGCTAAAGTGGATGGGATCGGATAATTTGCTCACGCTCGCCACCCATTCGGCAAACTCTTCTGCGGTGGCATCGGGTTCACGCAGCAGCCACGTCCAGCTTCGGGTATCTCCGGCCAGGGAATACGCAGAGAACAACGCGTGGGCATGCTCCACGCGCAGCGGCTCAAGCCGACAATAGCGACCCTGAAGTACCACCCGGGACGGGTACGGGCGAGGCTGCCAGTCGGTAAGGCTTTCCCCTACAGGTTGTCCAAACTCATTGAATATACTCATCTTTATTTCCACGATGTTGAAAAGATCTCCAGATTAGTGAATTACTGGTTCCTTAAAAAGAACCACCAGGCTATGTTTTGCTGGTACCACGAGGAGGTAAAGATGAATATACCGGGTGATGAGCTATACACCTTGCTCCATGCTGCGCTGAAAAAACGTGGGGAAGAAACGCTCCAGCGCGCGCTCTACCTTGCTTTGCGGGAGGCCATACTGTGCGGAAGGCTTCGGTCCGGCAGTCATTTGCCCGGCTCGCGAACGCTGGCGCAGCAGATCTCGGTGTCCCGAAACACCGTTAATGCGGCGCTGGACCAGCTCACGCTCGAAGGTTATTTGCTGCGTAGCCGCCAGGGTACGCGGGTGGGGCAATTCGCTCATCGTACGATTGCCCGGACATTACCGGACCCGGACGTCAGGCTGACAAAACGTGTTGCCCTGCTGCCCGCGCCTGTGCCGCGCGACACTCCGGTGATGGCATTTACGCCAGGAACGCCTGCCATCAACTATTTCCCCTTGCCGCTGTGGCGGCGGTTATACGATCGCGTCCTGCGCGAGGAGGGGAGCGCCCTGTTAGGGTATGGCGACCCGGCCGGCGAGCCGACGCTACGGGCCGCCATTGCCCGCCATCTTGCGCTCTCCCGCGGCATTGACTGCGATGCCAGCCAGATTGTGATAACCGAAGGGGCACTGGAGGGCGTCAATCTGTGCACGATGCTGTTAAGCGAGCCGGGGGATGTCGCCTGGGTTGAAAATCCCGGCTATAGCGGCGCTAAAAGCGCTTTCGTCAAAACCGGCCTGGCGATGAGCGGCATACCGGTTGATGACGAGGGGATGTGCTGGGAAGGGTTGTGTGCGCCTTCACCCACGCTGATTTTTACCTCGCCATCGCATCAGTTCCCTTACGGAAGCGTGCTCAGCGCGCGGCGGCGTCTGGCGCTGCTGGAACTGGCCCGGCAGCACAGCGCGTGGATCATTGAGGACGATTACGACAGCGAATTCCGTTATGCCGGTGAGCCCGTACCGGCGATGCTGGGAATGGTCAACAATGCGCCCGTTGTGTATCTGGGAACGTTCAGCAAAACGCTGTTTCCGTCGCTCAGAATGGGGTTCATGGTATTACCGCCAGCGCTGGCGAAGGCAGCGCGTCCGGCCATCGGCTCGCTACTGCGCGGCGGGCATCGCGCTGAACAGCGCACCCTGGCGCTATTTATTGAGGAAGGCCACTATGCGCGACATCTTGCCGCCATGCGCCGACTTTATCGTAAGCGATACCGCCAGCTGCGGGAGGTGCTAAGCGCAGAGCTTCATACGCCGCACCGTGTTCTTGCCGGAGAAGGAGGGATGCACCTGGCGCTGGCGATTGACGGTATCGACGACCAGCGGCTGGTGGAGCAGGCAAGAGCGTTTCAGCTGGCACCCGCTGCACTGAGCGGGTACTACCTTGAGACGACGCAGGGGCAAACCGGTCTGGTTTTAGGTTACGGCAATACCTCTGCTTCGCAGTTTGCGCCGGGTATTCGACGTCTTCAGGCGCTCATTACACAGCAGCGGGGCGGGAAAGGGTAAAGACATCATAAAAAGAGAGCTGGCCCTTAGTGATGACCATTTTCTGCAACTTCTCTTTTTGCCCGGCTTCGACAGCCGGCGAGTGCAGGATGCTGTCGATCAGCTCCTTCGGCACGTAACGCGTGTTGTACCACTCCCCGTTGTAGCAGACGCGGAAATCGAGTACGTCGATATCTTCATACCGGTAACGCGGATTGACGTCGAAAAAGAAAAACGCGTTAAACACCACGAACAGCACAACCAGCAGCCAGACGGAATCGACCAGCGTTTCAGACTTCAGCATGACGATAAGCGTTGCCAGCCAGGCGGCGTACATGGCGACGAACAATCCGGGATGTTTGCGAATAAAGCTGATGCTAAAGCGCGGACGATTGTCGCGCTTTTCGCGGGTATTGAGCTCGTCGATGGTGGCGGTAAGCAGGCGCTGTATCTCTGTCATTTTTTGCCTTTATGATTGTTAAAAATACAGGTGATCTGCCTATTTTATGAGAGGGGTTTATGCGATGAAAGTAACAGTTATGCCAGGAAAAAGCATAACAGTTACTCAGGATGCGCTTAGATCATTTTAATGATTTTCGCCGGATTCCCGCCCACTACCGCATTGGCCGGCACGTCTTTGGTCACTACCGCGCCGGAAGCGATAACCGCATTATCGCCAATGGTCACGCCCGGATTAATCACCGCGCGTCCGCCGATCCAGACGTTATGGCCTATGGTGACCGATTTACCGTACTCCAGCCCGCTGTTACGTTCGGTCGCGTCCAGAGGATGCGTGGCCGTATAAATGTGCACCCCCGGTGCGAGCATACAGTTATCGCCAATGCGGATAGGGCAGACGTCCAGCATGACGCAGTCGAAGTTGGCGTAAAAATTGTTGCCCAGATAGATGTTATAGCCGTAGTCGCAGCGGAAGCTCGGCTCAATATAAGCGCCTTCGCTTTGACCCAGCAGGTCAGCTAATAAGGCGCGACGTTCGGCCTTCTCATCGGGTGCGGTATGGTTATAGCGGTGAACAATATGACGAGCGCGTAAACGGTCAGCCCTCAGCGTGTCATCGCCGGGGCGATAATATTCACCGGCAATCATCTTCTGTTTTTCTTCACTCATGGGAACCTCTCTGGAATCGTTTTACGTAGCGTAAAGAGGATTAGCCAGAAAGGGAACGTTCCCTAAAAGTGGCTGTGACAGGAGTCACAACATTCTTGCGTATAAATACGTTTTATACGGGGACCTGGCGTTTGCACTTGAAGCGTAATACGAAAGGTAAATTCAGCTTAACAACGGGCGTAGTGCCTTAAAGTCTCTCTTCAACGACTAACGAACAAATTTCCATACCGAAGAGGGGATCTTGTCATAGAGTTTATTCATGGTCAGTTCAGCAAGACGATGGTCGGCAGCTGAATAAAATACCGCCAGTTCATTATCAGACAGCTCGTATTTATTTTTCTCAATAACACGCTCGAGCGTGTCAATTGACTGACAGCGTCGCAGGCGCATCAAATAATCGACTTTAGTTAATGGTTTATCAGACATAAAATTCACCTTAGTATTTGTAATAATTTTAACAGGAAAGACTAACCGGATTAGCTCTGCTGACATTCGTGAAACAGCGAAATAGACGGTTTCCTGATTTACGCCATTTCTGCAAATCCTGTGCGTTAATGCCGTAGCTGCTGAACAACATAAAGGTGTCGTCCAGGTATTCATCAATTTGCTCTATCAACTTATTATCTTCATTGTACTTAATTTTATAATTAAGTGCGAAGGTTGCGATATGCTCGATCAGCTCATTAAGCTGTAAATTGATAGCAGACGTTGGATCGTTCACCCAGCCATGGTTACTTTCTTCAAGATTGGCAAGGCAGTCATGGTACAAGGATTCGCAGAGAAATTTCAACTGCGCGATATCATGCCTTTTTGGCGAGTACTCGTCCATAGCGCATCCCCTTCTGAGTGATTTTTTACTCACCGAACATCATGTCGGGATGGATACAACTTGCTTAGCCACACGGGAGCTGGGTTCCTGATAACACTAACTATAAGCCACTCTGATCAGGATTTCACCGCGCTATTACGAAAAATTACAATTAAAACGTTTCCTTGCGAGCGCTTACGCAAATGTGACCTCAGACGCGAACACTTTTATCGAGAGAAACCCTTTTTTTAATCCGTTCCTTAAGATTCATTGAGTTAGCGCAATGTTTCAATTGAAGTCCGGATTCAGATGTCTTCGGCATTTACGATGATTTAGGATTTGTCCGAATATTTTAGGCGATGAATTGATATAAAAAGAATGCTGAATTCTACGATTAGCTTATCGGATTATTATGATAAGTCTTATCAGGACGGGTGAAAATAAATAAAACGACAATAAGACTATTTTATGAATTTTTCTGAAAATGAAAAGGCCGCAAATGCGGCCTTTTTATCATGTGAAACCGGTATCAGTGATGTTCTACCGAATGATTGTGCTCCACATCTTCATTTTTGCGGCTAAAGCGGCGACGTACCACCACGAAGAACACCGGTACAAAGAAGATGGCGAGAACGGTCGCAGTGACCATACCACCCATTACACCGGTACCTACCGCGTTCTGTGCGCCGGAGCCTGCGCCTGAGCTGATAACCAGCGGCATAACGCCGAGGATAAACGCCAGGGACGTCATCAGGATTGGACGCAGACGCATACGAACGGCTTCAAGCGTTGCTTCAATCAGGCCTTTACCTTCTTTCTCCATCAGATCTTTGGCGAATTCGACGATAAGTATCGCGTTCTTCGCCGACAAGCCAATGGTTGTCAGCAGGCCCACCTGGAAGTAAACGTCGTTAGTCAGCCCACGGAAGGTTGCGGCAAGCAGCGCACCGATAACCCCCAGCGGAACCACGAGCATAACGGAGAACGGAATCGACCAGCTCTCATACAATGCCGCCAGACACAGGAACACCACAATCAGTGAAATGGCGTACAGGGCAGGGGCCTGGTTACCGGACAGACGTTCCTGATAGGACATACCGGTCCAGTCGTAGCCAATACCCGCAGGCAGTTTGCTGGCCAACTCTTCCATCAGGTTCATGGCTTCACCGGTGCTTCGGCCCGGCGCCGCCTGACCGAGGATCTCCATCGATGGCAAGCCGTTATAACGCTCCAGACGCGGCGAACCGTATTCCCAGCGCGAAGTTGAGAAGGCGGAGAACGGCACCATCTGGCCATCGCTGCCGCGAACGTACCAGTTGTTGATATCGTTCGGCAGCATACGGTATTGCGCTTCGGACATGACGTACACTTTCTTCACGCGACCACGGTCGATGAAGTCGTTGACGTAGCTGCCACCCCAGGCTGCACCCAGCGTGGTATTGATGTCACTGATGGACACACCCAGCGCCTGTGCTTTTTCCTGGTCGATATCGATCTTGTACTGCGGCGTATCTTCCAGACCGTTAGGACGCACGCCCACCAGCAGGTCAGGGTGTTTAGCCACCTCGCCAAATAGCTGGTTACGCGCCTGAGTCAGTTTTTCGTGGCCCAGACCGCCCTGGTCAATCAGCTGGAAGTCGAAGCCGGTCGCCGTACCCAGTTCAACAATCGCTGGCAGGTTAAAGGCGAAGACCATCGCATCTTTAATCTGTGAGAAGGTACCCATGGCCCGGTTGGTAATGGCTTCAACTTTGTTCTCATCACCCGGGCGTTCGGACCAGTCTTTCAGAGAAACGAAGGCAATACCGGTGTTCTGACCACGACCCGCGAAGCCAAAGCCGTTAACCGCAAACACGGATTCGACGTTGTCTTTCTCTTTGGTCAGGAAGTAGTCGGTCATCTCATCCAGCACTTTTTGCGTACGTTCTTGCGTCGCACCCGCCGGAAGCTGAGCCATGCTCAGGAACACGCCCTGGTCTTCATCTGGCAGGAACGAGCTTGGCAGACGAACAAACAGGAAAGCCATGCCCACCACGATGATGATATAGAGCAGCAGATAACGACCGGTGCTGCGCAGGATGTTCCCCACGCTGTCGGTGTAGTGATGCGTACTCTTATCAAACATGCGGTTAAACCAGCCGAAGAACCCTTTGTGCTCGCCGTGGCCACCTTTCTTAATCGGCTTCAGCATGGTCGCACACAGGGCTGGCGTCAGGATCAGGGCTACCAGCACCGACAGCGCCATCGCGGAAACGATGGTAATAGAGAACTGACGGTAAATCGCACCGGTTGAACCACCGAAGAAGGCCATCGGGATAAATACCGCAGACAGAACCATCGCGATACCGACCAGCGCGCCCTGGATCTGGCCCATTGATTTACGGGTTGCTTCCTTCGGCGGCAGGCCTTCTTCCGCCATCACACGCTCAACGTTTTCGACCACTACGATGGCGTCATCCACCAGCAGGCCGATGGCGAGCACCATCCCGAACATCGTCAGGGTGTTTATCGAATAGCCAAATATCGCCAGAACCGCGAAGGTGCCGAGCAGTACAACCGGCACGGCGATGGTTGGGATCAGCGTTGCGCGGAAGTTTTGCAGGAACAGGTACATTACCAGGAAGACGAGGATGATCGCCTCAACCAGGGTTTTTACCACTTCGTGAATCGAAATTTTAACGAACGGCGTGGTGTCATACGGGTAAACAATTTTCAGACCTGACGGGAAGAAAGGTTCCATCTTCTTCAGTTCTGCACGGATAGCCGTCGCGGTGTCCAGGGCGTTCGCCCCAGTCGCCAGTTTGATACCTAAACCGGAAGCCGGTTTACCGTTGAACTTCGCAATAACGTCGTAGTTCTCGCCACCCAGCTCCACTTTCGCCACGTCACGCAGGCGAACCTGCGAACCGTCCTGATTCACCTTCAGCAGAATTTTACTGAACTCATCCGCCGAGGTCAGACGCGTTTGCGCGATGATAGACGCGTTAAGCTGCTGGCCTTTCACCGGCGGCGTGCCGCCTAACTGACCGGCTGCAACCTGGGCGTTTTGCGCTTTAATTGCGCTGATCACGTCAACCGGGGTCAGCTGGAAGTTGTTCAGCTTATTCGGATCCATCCAGATACGCATCGCGTACTGTGAACCGAACAGCTGAACGTCACCCACACCAGACGTACGGCTGATGGCGTCCTTCATGTTGGCGCCCACGTAGTCGGAAATATCTTCCTGCGTCATGGTGCCATCGGTGTTAATCACGCCGACAACCATCAGGAAGCTACTGGACGATTTCTCGACGCTCACACCCTGTTGTTGCACTTCCTGAGGCAGCAGGGGCATCGCCAGCTGCAGTTTGTTCTGCACCTGAACCTGCGCAATGTCCGCATCCGTACCTGATTCAAAGGTCAGGGTAATCTGAACTGTACCGGTTGAGTCACTGTTTGAGGACATGTACATCAGGTTATCGATACCGTTCATGTTCTGTTCGATAACCTGCGTAACGGTGTCCTGCACCGTTTTGGCATCAGCGCCCGGGTAGGTTGCGGAGATCGTCACTGCCGGCGGCGCAATCGTTGGATATTGCGCAACAGGCAGCTTCAGGATCGCAAGTCCCCCGGCCAGCATGATGATAATGGCGATCACCCACGCAAATATGGGGCGATCGATAAAGAAATTAGGCATGTCTTAACGGCTCCTGTTTAAGTTAAGACTTGGTTTGTTCTGACTGGCCAGCGGCCGACGCTTGTTGTTTGTCGTCAGATTTCACTTCCTGAGCTTTGACCTGCGCGCCAGGACGAACTTTTTGCAAACCAGTAATAATCACGCGATCGCCATCTTTCAGACCTTCCGTTACCAGCCACTTGTCGCCAATCGCCTGCGTTGCAGTGATATTGCGTGTTTCGACTTTGTTATCGGCACCCACAACCAGCGCGCTCGCATCGCCGCGTGGCGTACGGGTCACACCTTGCTGCGGAACCAGAATGGCGCTTGGGTTAGTCCCTTCTTCAAGACGGGCGCGTACGAACATACCCGGCAGCAGGGTTTTATCCGGATTCGGGAAAATAGCCCGGATGGTGATAGAGCCGGTGGTCTGATCGACGGTCACATCAGAAAATTCCAGTGTGCCTGTCTGTGAGAACTTGATACCGTCGTTGGTAACCAGTTCAACTTTGGCTTTACCGTTTTCCTGTTTCAGTTGTCCGCTGGCAAGCTCCTGTTTGAGACGCAGGAAATCGTTGCTGGACTGTGTAACGTCAACGTAGATCGGGTCAAGCTGCTGCACGGTGGCCAGCGCGTTGGTTTGACCGTTCTGCACCAGCGCACCTTCGGTGACGGCTGATTTACCAATACGACCACTGATAGGGGAGGTCACTTTGGTGTAGGCGAGGTTAATACGCGCGGTTTCTACCGCCGCTTTCGCCGCCACAACGGCTGCATTGGCTTGCTGTGCATCGGCCAGGGCAGAATCGTAATCCTGTTGGCTGATGTACTGCGTGCCGAGCAGTTTCTTGTAACGATTCAACGTCAGTTGCGAAATTTTGGCTGCCGCTTCTGCTTTCGCCAGATCGCCTTTAGCGCTCTCATAAGACGCCTGATAGGTTGCTGGATCAATCTGATAAAGAGACTCACCTGCTTTCACATCACCGCCTTCGGTGAAGTTACGTTTCAGGATGATACCGCTCACCTGCGGACGTACTTCTGCAATGCGATAGGCGCTGGTGCGGCCCGGTAGTTCTGTTGTCATCTGGAGAGGTTCGGATTTGAGCGTCACGACGCCAACTTCTGGCACCTGCTGAGCTCCTTGTTGAGCCTCTTTGTCGTCACATCCTGTAAGCGCTAAGCTGCCTGAGAGCATCAGAACGACCGCCAGAGGCGTTAACCCTCTGTTTTTGTTCATATGTAAACCTCGAGTGTCCGATTTCAAATTGATCAAGGGTCCTGAGTCTAAAAACCCATTGCTGCGTTTATATTATCGTCATGCTATGGTACATACATTCATAAATGTATGTAAATCTGACTCCTGTAAATTCATCAACGTATGGCACGAAAAACCAAACAACAAGCGCTGGAAACCCGACAACACATTCTGGATGTGGCAATGCGTTTGTTCTCACAGCAGGGTGTTTCGGCAACCTCGCTGGCGCAGATTGCTCAGGCCGCGGGCGTCACGCGGGGAGCGATTTACTGGCATTTTAAAGACAAGTCAGATCTGTTTGGTGAAATCTGGGAGCTTTCAGAGTCCAGCATCAGCGATCTTGAGAGTGAGTATCGGGCAAAATTCCCTCACGATCCACTCTCAGTATTAAGAGAAATATTAGTATATATCCTTGAAGCGACTGTTGTGGAAGAACGCCGACGTCTGATGATGGAAATCATCTTCCATAAATGTGAGTTTGTTGGCGAAATGGCGGTGGTTCAGCAGGCGCAGCGCGACCTGTGTCTGGAAAGCTACGATCGCATCGAGCAAGTTCTTAAGGAATGTATGCAGGCCGACATGCTTCCCGCTACGCTGTTAACGCGCCGGGCGGCGATCCTGATGCGCAGTTATATTTCCGGCCTGATGGAAAACTGGCTTTTCGCCCCGCAGTCGTTCGATCTGAAATCAGAGGCGCGCAGCTACGTCGCGATTTTCCTGGAGATGTGCCAGCTTTGCCCGACCCTTCGCAGCGAGGGAGCGCCGCTTACTGCCTGAATCTTTCCAGGAAATGTCTTAGAGGATTACCTTCCCGCTATTCTGCTTTAGCCGGGCGTGATATTCTTCACGCCCGACTATTTTCGGTCATTTCTCAGATCACATTCACGACTATGCTGCACACCTATCGCTCGACACATTCTGTTCTGGCCGTTTTTTTGATCCTGCTGTTTTTCTTTGCAGCCGCACCGCATTCCTGGGCCCGTGCAGACAACGGCAGTGACGTCCCGACGCGTGCCGAGGTTCAGTCGCAACTCGACACCCTGAATAAACAAAAAGATCTCTCCGCCCAGGAAAAGCTCGTTCAGCAGGACCTGACGGAAACCCTGGATACGCTGGATAAGATCGATCGCATCAAAGCCGAAACGGCCCAGCTGCGGCAGAAGGTCGCTCAGGCGCCGGAGAACATGCGTAAAGCAACGGAGGCCCTGAACGCGCTTAGCGACGTTGATAACGACGATGAAACCCGAAAAACGCTTGCCACGCTTTCGTTGCGCCAGCTTGAGTCGCGCGTGGCGCAGCTGCTGGACGATCTGCAAACGGCGCAGTCCGATCTCTCGACCTATAACAGCCAGCTGGTTTCGCTGCAAACCCAGCCTGAGCGCGTGCAGAACGCCATGTATTCTGCATCGCAACAGCTACAGCAGATACGTAACCGTCTGAATGGCATCACTGTGGGGGAAGGGGCGCTTCGACCGACCCAGCAAACGCTGCTGAACATCCAGCAGACGCTGCTGAACGCGGAGATTGAACAGCAGCGTAAGAGTCTGGAAGGCAACACGGTGTTGCAGGATGCGCTGCAAAAACAGCGTGACTACGTGAACGCGAATATCAACCGGCTCGAGCATCAGCTTCAGCTGTTGCAGGAGGCGGTGAACAGCAAGCGCCTGACGCTGACCGAAAAAACGGCGCAGGAAGCGGTCTCGCCAGACGAAACGGCGCGTATCCAGGCCAATCCGCTGGTGAAGCAGGAGCTGGAGATTAACCATCAGCTGAGCGAGCGCCTGATTCAGGCGACTGAAAACGGCAGCGCGCTGGTGCAGCAGAATATTAAAGTCAAAAACTGGCTGGATCGCGCTTTGCAGGCTGAGCGCAATGTCAAAGAGCAGATTGCCGTCCTGAAGGGAAGCCTGCTGCTGTCGCGCATTCTTTACCAGCAGCAGCAGACGCTGCCGTCCGCCGACGAGCTGGAAGACATGACCAACCGCATTGCGGATTTGCGTCTTGAACAGTTTGACGTTAACCAGCAGCGCGATGCCCTGTTCCAGAGCGATACGTTTGTTGCCAAAGTGGAAGAAGGCCATTCAAGTGAAGTAAACGGTGAAGTTCACGACGCGCTGTTGCAGGTTGTGGATATGCGCCGCGAACTGCTCGATCAGCTTAATAAGCAGCTGGGCAACCAGCTGATGATGGCGATTAACCTGCAAATCAACCAGCAGCAGCTGGTGAGCGTGTCTAAAAGCCTCCAGGAGATCCTGACCCAGCAGATTTTCTGGGTGAACAGCAACAAACCCATGGACTGGGACTGGTTTAAATCTTTCCCTGAAACGCTGAAATCCCAGATCAAAAGCATGAAAATTACCGTGAACTGGGAGAAAGCCTGGCCTGCGGTAATGATTGCCTTCCTTGCGGGTCTGCCTTTGCTGCTCATCGCCGGAGTAATACGCTGGCGTTTGAAATGGCTGAAGCAGTACCAGGCGAAGCTGGCCTCGGAAGTGGGGCAACTGCGTAACGACAGCCAGCTGCACACCCCGAAAGCGATCCTGATCGATCTGATCCGTGCTCTGCCGGTCTGCCTGCTGATCCTCGCCGTCGGCCTGATCCTGTTGACCATGCAGCTCAATATCAGCGACCTGCTGTGGGCGTTCAGCAAAAAGCTGGCGCTGTTCTGGCTGGTGTTTGGTCTGTGCTGGAAAGTGCTGGAAAAAGACGGCGTCGCGGTCCGACACTTCAACATGCCGGAGAAACTCACCAGCCACTGGCGTCGCCAGATTGTACGTATCAGCCTCGCGCTGTTGCCGCTGCACTTCTGGTCCGTTGTGGCCGAGCTTTCGCCGCTGCATCTGATGGATGACGTGCTGGGACAGCTGGTAATTATGCTGAACCTGCTGCTGATAGCCGTCCTGATGTGGCCGATGTGCCGCGACAGCTGGCGTGATAAAGAGTCCCACAATCTTCGTCTGGTTACCGTAACGGTGCTGGCGATCATTCCGCTGGCGCTGATGGTCCTTACGGCAACGGGTTACTTCTATACCACGCTTCGTCTGTCAGGCCGCTGGATTGAAACCGTGTATCTGGTGATCCTGTGGAACCTGCTGTTCCAGACCGTGCTGCGCGGTTTGAGCGTGGCGGCGCGCCGCATTGCGTATCGTCGCGCTGTTGCCCGTCGACAGCATCAGGTTAAAGAGGGGGCTGAAGGGGCTGAGCCGCAGGAAGAGCCGACCATTGCCCTGGAGCAGGTCAACCAGCAAACGATGCGTATTACCATGCTGGTGATGATTGCGCTGTTTGCGGTGATGTTCTGGGCCATCTGGTCTGATTTAATTACCGTCTTCGCCTACCTCGACAGTATCACCCTCTGGCAATACAACGGTACCGAAGCGGGCGCTGCGGTAATGAAAAGCGTCACCATGGGCAGCCTGCTCTTTGCGCTGGTGTCGTCGGTGGTGGCCTGGGCGTTGATCCGCAACCTGCCTGGTCTGCTGGAAGTGCTGGTGCTCTCAAGGCTGAACCTGCGTCAGGGGGCGTCGTATGCCATTACCACCATCCTGAACTACGTCATTATTATTGTCGGGGCGATGACGGTATTCGGCTCGCTGGGCGTCTCGTGGGATAAACTCCAGTGGCTGGCGGCGGCGCTGTCGGTAGGTCTGGGCTTCGGCTTGCAGGAGATCTTCGGTAACTTTGTTTCTGGCCTGATAATCCTGTTCGAACGTCCGGTGCGTATCGGCGATACCGTCACCATCGGCACCTTCTCCGGGACCGTCAGCAAGATCCGTATTCGTGCGACCACCATCACTGACTTCGATCGTAAAGAGGTGATCATCCCGAACAAAGCCTTCGTGACTGAGCGACTGATCAACTGGTCGCTTTCGGATACTACGACGCGCGTGGTGGTCCGACTCGGGGTGGCCTATGGTTCAGATCTGGATAAAGTGAAAGAGGTCCTGCTGGAAGCCGCGAAATCACATCCTAAAGTGATGCACGATCCTGCGCCTGACGTGTTCTTCACCACCTTCGGGCCAAGCACGCTGGATCATGAGCTGCGCCTGTACGTACGCGAACTACGCGATCGCAGCTACACCGTCGATGAGCTGAACCGCACCATTGACCGTCTGTGCCGTGAAAACAACATTAATATCGCCTTCAACCAGCTTGAAGTTCACCTGCGTAACGAGAAAGGTGACGAACATACGGAAGTGAAGCGCGAGATTAAGGGTGACGAAAACTCCGCCCCTCACCCTGCCCTCTACCCAGAGGGGAGAGGGTAAAAAGCGAATCAGGGCAGATCTTTCAAACCGCACCTAACGGTCCCCTCTCCCTCCAGGGAGAGGGCTAGGGTGAGGGCAGCCGGCCTTCACCTTTCCCTCAAAATCCCGCCGCACAATCTCCAGCGCTTTCAGCACCGTCTCCGCCGGGATCTCGTGATTCTCCAGCAGCATAATTAAATCGACGGCCAGCTTGACCTCGTCGGGGGCATTTTCCAGTGACATTAGTGGCTCCTGTTAACGGGTCAGGCGTTCAATGACGCGTTCAATCTCATCCAGCGCCTGACGGCAGCGGACGATGCGGCCTTCCAGCGCGCTGATTTCACGCATTAATAACTGCTGCTCTTGCAGCGTTTCGCTGGTGGTCAGGCGGGCTTCGCGCTCACACTTCATCTCAAACAGACGCCGCTCAAACTCCTGGTTCTCCAGCCGCTTGCGCTGCCATTTTCCGAGCCCAGGCGAGGCGCTGTCCCACGCCCGTAGCGGCCAGGCGGCGATTTCGCGGTGCAGGGCGGTGATCTGCTCGGTAAGATGCTCCGCAAGCCACACCACCTGTTCCTGCTGTTCACTCTCAACCGCGTGGCGAAGCTCGTCGAGGTTGGTCTGCATCTCAGCAAGGTAATCCTGAATGACGGTACTGCGGGTGCGGAAGAGCTGCCGATCAAAGCGCGGTTTCAGCGTAGCATGTCCCATCAGCGGTGTGGCCTGCGCCCGCAGCGCGATCAGCTGATTTTGCAGCCTCTCAAGAAGCAGTGCTGTTTTCAATGCGCTCTCCAGTGGTAAAGTAGCCGTTCAGTTTGATAACGATTCGCATTATGCAGCGTACTATTTTAATCATCATTGGCTGGCTCGCGGTAGTGCTGGGTACGCTGGGCATCGTATTGCCCCTGCTGCCGACCACCCCGTTCATCCTGTTGGCCGCCTGGTGCTTCGCCCGCTCGTCGCCGCGTTTTCACCACTGGCTCCTGTACCGTTCGTGGTTTGGCGGCTACCTGCGGCACTGGCAAAAACACCGGGCCATGCCGCCCGGGGCCAAGCCGCGCGCCATTGCCTTCATCCTGATCACCTTCGCCGTCTCGTTATGGCTGGTGAAAATGATGTGGGTGCGCATTCTGCTGCTGGCGATCCTGGTCTGCCTGCTGATCTTCATGTGGCGGATCCCCGTGGTTGATGAAAAGCAACAAAAGCACTGAAGCCTCATCATGGCGGTTGCAATTATGGCGCACAGCCAGTAAATTCGACCGTTTTCGAGCACAGGTGCGCCTGGTCAAAGGTTAAACAACTGTTACTTTGACCGACTCGTCGCGCGCCGTGAGTAACACTGTTTCATTTAGGCACAAACCGATGACCGCAACTGCACAGCAGCTTGAATATCTGAAAAATAGCATCAAAAGTATCCAGGATTATCCAAAGCCTGGCATTCTTTTCCGTGATGTCACCAGCTTGCTGGAAGACCCGAAAGCGTACGCCCTCAGCATTGAACTGCTGGTTGAGCGTTATAAAAACGCCGGGATCACCAAAGTAGTAGGTACCGAAGCCCGTGGCTTCCTGTTCGGCGCACCGGTTGCGCTGGCGATGGGCGTGGGTTTTGTGCCGGTGCGTAAGCCGCGCAAACTGCCGCGTGAAACCATTGCTGAGAGCTATGAGCTGGAATACGGCACCGATCAGCTGGAAATTCACGTTGATGCCATCAAGCCAGGCGACAAAGTGCTGGTGGTGGACGATCTGCTGGCAACCGGCGGCACCATCGAAGCGACCGTGAAGCTGATCCGTCGTCTGGGCGGGGAAGTGACCGACGCGGCCTTCATCATCAACCTGTTCGATCTCGGCGGCGAGCAGCGCCTGGAAAAACAGGGTATTACCAGCTACAGCCTGGTGCCTTTCCCGGGACATTAATCCCGTATCTCACAACCTCGCTCAATGGGTGAGGTTGTGATAGCATTCCCCTCCATTAATTCACCTTCCAGCGTTGCAGAGCCTGCCCATGAGTTATCAGGTGTTAGCCCGTAAATGGCGACCACAAACCTTTGCTGACGTTGTCGGTCAGGAACATGTGCTGACGGCCCTGGCGAACGGCTTGTCGCTAGGTCGCATCCATCACGCCTATCTTTTCTCCGGCACCCGTGGCGTCGGTAAAACCTCTATTGCCCGTCTGCTGGCAAAAGGTCTGAACTGCGAAACCGGGATCACCGCCACCCCGTGCGGCGTATGTGACAACTGCCGGGAGATCGAGCAGGGGCGTTTTGTCGATCTGATCGAGATCGACGCCGCCTCGCGCACCAAGGTGGAAGACACCCGCGATCTGCTCGACAACGTGCAGTACGCCCCGGCGCGCGGCCGCTTCAAGGTCTATCTGATCGATGAAGTACACATGCTGTCGCGCCACAGCTTCAACGCCCTGCTGAAAACGCTGGAAGAGCCGCCTGCGCATGTCAAATTCCTGCTGGCGACCACCGATCCGCAAAAGCTGCCGGTCACGATCCTGTCGCGCTGCCTGCAATTCCATCTGAAGGCGCTGGACGTTGAGCAGATCCGCGCACAGCTTGAACACATTCTTGATGAAGAGAAGATCGTTCACGAGCCGCGCGCCCTGCAGCTGCTGGCCCGCGCGGCGGACGGCAGCCTGCGTGATGCGCTGAGCCTGACTGACCAGGCAATTGCCAGCGGTGACGGTAAGCTTTCCACTGACGCGGTTAGCACCATGCTCGGCACGCTGGATGACGATCAGGCGCTGTCGCTTATCGAAGCGATGATCGCCGCCAACGGTGAGCGGGTAATGACCCTCGTCAACGATGCCGCCGCCCGTGGCATTGAATGGGAAGCGCTGCTGGTCGAGATGCTCAGCCTGCTGCATCGCGTGGCGATGCTGCAATTGTCTCCGTCGGCCATTGGCGCGGACATGGCGACCATTGAACAGCGGATGCGTGAACTTGCGCGCACCGTGCCGCCGGCTGACGTGCAGCTTTATTATCAAACCCTGCTGATTGGCCGCAAAGAGCTGCCGTTTGCACCGGATCGCCGGATGGGCGTTGAAATGACGCTGCTGCGCGCGCTGGCCTTCCATCCGCGCAAGCCATTGCCGGAGCCGGAAACGCCCCGGCAGTCCTTTGCGCCGGTTGCGCCGACCGCGGTAATGTCACCGCAGCAGGTGCCACCGCAACCGGCATCGCCGCCGCCGCAGAACGTGCCGCTGTCGGATGCCACCAGTTCGGTGCTTGCCGCACGAAGCCAGTTGCAACGTGCGCAGGGAGCAACCAAACCAAAAAAGAGTGAACCGGCAGCGCCTGCAAGAGCGCGGCCGGTGAACAACGCCGCGCTTGAACGACTGGCCTCGGTAACGGAGCGCGTGCAGTCGCGTCCGGCACCGTCCGCGCTCGAGCAAAAAGCCCCGGCGAAAGAAGAGGCATACCGCTGGAAGGCGACTACCGTTGTTGAAACGGTCAAGGAAGTGGTCGCCACGCCAAAAGCGCTGAAAAAGGCGCTTGAGCATGAAAAAACGCCGGAGCTGTCCGCGAAGCTCGCGGAAGAGTCCATCGAGCGCGACGCCTGGGCCGCTGAGGTCAGCAAACTTCAGCTGCCGAAGCTGGTGGAGCAGGTCGCGCTGAATGCCTGGAAAGAGCAGGAAGGCAATCAGGTGCGTCTGCACCTGCGCCCTGGCCAGCGGCACCTCAACTCCCCAGGCGCGCAAAAGGCGCTGGCCGAGGCGCTTACCGCATTACAGGGTGTGCCGGTTGAATTGACTATCATTGAAGATGATAATCCGGCGGTGAAAACGCCGCTCGAGTGGCGACAGGCGATTTATGAAGAGAAGCTCGCGCAGGCGCGCGAGTCGATTATCGCGGATAACAACATCCAGACCCTGCGCCGGTTCTTCGACGCCGATCTGGATGAAGAGAGTATTCGCCCCCTTTGATCGTGAGTCTGACTTACGGTTGTAATCCTTAACGTGAAAGAAGAGAGAAGCCTATGTTTGGTGGAAAAGGCGGTCTGGGTGGCCTGATGAAGCAGGCTCAGCAGATGCAGGAAAAAATGCAGAAGATGCAGGAAGAGATCGCTCAGCTGGAAGTCACGGGTGAATCGGGTGCCGGTCTGGTCAAGGTGACCATCAACGGTGCGCACAACTGCCGTCGCGTTGAAATCGACCCGAGCCTGCTCGAAGACGACAAAGAGATGCTGGAAGATCTGGTTGCAGCCGCGTTTAACGATGCCGCTCGCCGTATCGACGAAACCCAGAAAGAGAAAATGGCCTCTGTTTCCAGCGGTATGCAACTGCCGCCGGGCTTTAAGATGCCATTCTGATGCAAACCAGTCCGCTGCTCACGCAGTTAATGGAAGCACTGCGCTGCCTGCCGGGCGTTGGCCCGAAGTCGGCGCAGCGTATGGCGTTTACGCTATTGCAGCGCGACCGCAGCGGCGGGATGCGCCTGGCGCAGGCTCTGACCCGCGCCATGTCAGAAATTGGTCACTGTGCGGATTGCCGGACCTTTACCGAGCAGGACGTCTGTAACATCTGCACGAACCCGCGTCGTCAGGAAAACGGTCAGATTTGCGTGGTGGAGAGTCCGGCGGACATCTACGCCATCGAACAAACCGGGCAGTTTTCCGGCCGCTATTTCGTGCTGATGGGGCATCTCTCCCCGCTGGACGGCATCGGCCCGGATGATATCGGTCTCGATCGTCTTGAACAGCGTCTTGAGTCCGAGACGATCAAAGAGGTGATCCTCGCCACCAACCCGACGGTGGAAGGGGAGGCAACCGCCAACTACATCGCCGAGCTGTGCGCGCAGTACGGCGTTGACGCCAGCCGCATCGCCCACGGCGTGCCGGTCGGCGGTGAGCTGGAGATGGTCGACGGCACCACGCTGTCGCACTCGCTGGCCGGACGACACAAGATTATTTTCTGACCAAACGGAGGCTGCGTGCGCGGCCTCCGCTTGAAAATTCCCCCCCTTATCCCCATCTCTCACTCAACGTTTTACAACCCCATTAAATGGCATTGTTGAGGTCGACTTAGATGAAAGGACAAGAAACCCGTGGTTTCCAGTCAGAAGTAAAACAGCTTCTGCACCTGATGATCCATTCCCTGTATTCCAACAAAGAAATCTTCCTGCGTGAGCTGATTTCCAACGCCTCCGATGCGGCGGACAAGCTGCGCTTCCGCGCGCTGTCCAACCCGGATCTGTACGAAGGCGATGGCGAACTGCGCGTGCGCGTCTCTTTTAATAAAGAGAACCGCACCCTGACGATTGCCGATAATGGCATCGGGATGAACCGCGACGAGGTGATCGACCATCTCGGCACCATCGCTAAATCCGGCACCAAAGCGTTCCTCGAGTCCATGGGCTCTGACCAGGCGAAAGACAGCCAGCTGATCGGTCAGTTCGGCGTAGGCTTCTACTCGGCATTCATCGTGGCGGATAAAGTCACCGTGCGCACCCGCGCCGCGGGCGACAGCGCCGAAAACGGCGTGCTGTGGGAATCCAAAGGGGAAGGCGAATACACCGTTGATGATATCACCAAAGCGGATCGCGGCACCGAAATCACTCTGCACCTGCGCGAAGGCGAAGACGATTTCCTGAACGACTGGCGCGTACGCTCCATCATCAGCAAATATTCTGACCACATCGCGCTGCCGGTTGAGATTGAAAAACAGGAAGAGAAAGACGGCGAAACCGTGGTTTCCTGGGAGAAAATCAACAAGGCGCAGGCGCTGTGGACGCGCAACAAAGCTGAAATTAAAGACGACGAGTACAACGAGTTTTACAAGCACATCGCCCACGACTTTACCGACCCGCTGACCTGGAGCCACAACCGTGTGGAAGGGAAGCAGGAGTACACCAGCCTGCTGTACATTCCGGCGCAGGCGCCGTGGGACATGTGGAACCGCGATCACAAGCACGGCCTGAAGCTGTACGTGCAGCGCGTCTTCATCATGGACGACGCCGAGCAGTTCATGCCGAACTACCTGCGCTTTGTGCGTGGCCTGATAGATTCCAACGATCTGCCGCTGAACGTCTCCCGTGAAATTCTCCAGGACAGCACCGTCACCCGTAACCTGCGTAACGCCCTGACCAAGCGAGCGTTGCAGATGCTGGAAAAACTGGCGAAAGACGATGCGGAAAAATACCAGACCTTCTGGAAACAGTTCGGCCTGGTGCTGAAAGAAGGCCCGGCGGAAGACACCGCGAACGTGGAAGCTATCGCTAAACTGCTGCGCTTCGCCTCTACGCACAACGACTCCTCCGCCCAGACCGTATCGCTGGAAGAGTACGTCTCCCGAATGAAAGAAGGGCAGGAGAAGATCTACTACATCACCGCCGACAGCTATGCGGCAGCGAAGAGCAGCCCGCATCTGGAGCTGCTGCGTAAGAAAGGCATCGAAGTGCTGCTGCTGTCTGACCGCATCGACGAGTGGATGATGAACTACCTGACCGAGTTCGACGGTAAATCCTTCCAGTCCGTTGCTAAAGCCGACGAGTCTATCGATAAGCTGGCGGATGAAGTGGACGACAGCGCGAAGGAAGCCGAGAAGGCGCTGGAGCCGTTCGTTGAGCGCGTGAAAACCCTGCTGGGCGACCGCGTGAAAGAGGTGCGCTTCACGCACCGTCTGACCGATACGCCAGCCATTGTCACCACCGATGCGGACGAAATGAGCACCCAGATGGCGAAACTGTTCGCTGCGGCGGGCCAGGCCGTGCCGGAAGTGAAATATATCTTTGAGCTTAATCCGGATCATCCGCTGGTGAAACGCGCGGCGGATACCCAGGACGACGCCCGCTTTGCGGAGTGGGTTGAACTGCTGCTGGATCAGTCCCTGCTGGCCGAGCGCGGCACCCTGGAAGATCCTAACCTGTTCATTAAACGTGTGAATGCGCTGCTGCTGGCGTAATACAAAACCTACCCCTCACCCTGGCCCTCTCCCCAAAGGGGAGAGGGTTTAATCGTCCCCTCTCCCCTTTGGGGAGAGGGTTAGGGTGAGGGGGCATTCTCGCACTAACCCAAATAATCTCCCCCCGTTAACCGTTTCAGCCTCCCCGCCTTCCTTGAGCGATACCCGTTCTGGTGGTATTGTTTAGCGCTTTTGAAAAATTGAATCGACATTTGAGGGGATTTTCGCAATGCGTATTATTCTGCTTGGCGCTCCGGGCGCGGGTAAGGGAACTCAGGCTCAGTTCATCATGGAGAAATACGGTATTCCGCAAATCTCTACTGGTGACATGCTGCGTGCCGCTGTTAAATCTGGCTCCGAGCTGGGCAAACAAGCTAAAGACATCATGGACGCAGGCAAGCTGGTGACCGACGAACTGGTTATCGCGCTGGTAAAAGAGCGCATTGCTCAGGAAGACTGCCGCAATGGTTTCCTGCTGGACGGCTTCCCGCGCACCATTCCTCAGGCTGACGCCATGAAAGAAGCTGGCATCAACGTGGATTACGTGCTGGAGTTCGATGTACCGGACGAACTGATCGTTGACCGTATCGTTGGCCGTCGCGTGCACGCTGCCTCTGGCCGCGTTTACCACATCAAATTCAACCCGCCTAAGGTTGAAGGCAAAGACGACGTGACCGGCGAAGAGCTGACCACCCGTAAAGACGATCAGGAAGAAACCGTGCGTAAACGCCTGGTGGAATACCATCAGATGACCGCACCGCTGATCGGCTACTACTCCAAAGAGGCGCAGGCGGGTAACACCAAATACGCGAAAGTTGACGGCACCAAAGCCGTGGCTGACGTACGTGCAGAGCTGGAAAAAATCCTCGGCTAAGCGCACCTCTCTCACCCGGAGCCCCGGGTGAGAAAAATTCTCATCTTACCTATTACAGCAATGGGTTTCGTTTAAACGCATTTCCGCTACAATTGACAGCCTATCAAATGGTTAAGAGGCGTGAATGAGTCAGGCGAAAACCGGCATCCTGCTTGCCAATCTGGGCACCCCAGAAGCACCTACTCCAGCGGCGGTAAAACGCTACCTGCGACAATTTTTAAGCGACACGCGCGTCGTGGATACCCCAAGACTGCTGTGGTGGCCACTGCTGCGTGGTGTCATTCTGCCGATTCGTTCTCCGCGTGTAGCAAAGCTCTATCAGTCCGTGTGGATGGAAGAAGGCTCGCCGCTGATGGTCTACAGCCGTCGTCAGGAGAAGGCGCTGGCCGCCCGTCTGCCGGACATGCCCGTTGCGCTCGGTATGAGCTACGGTAAGCCATCCCTGGAAAGCGCCGTCGACTCTCTGCTGGCGCAGGGCGTTGAACACATTGTGGTGCTGGCCCTTTATCCGCAGTATTCGTGCTCCACGGTGGCTGCCGTCTGGGACGAACTGGCACGCATTCTGGCGACCCGCCGCCGTATACCGGGCATCACCTTTATCCGCGACTACGCCGATAACGAGCTGTACATTCAGGCGCTTGCCAGCAGCGCGCGCGCGTCGTTTGAAAAACACGGCGAGCCGGATCTGCTGCTGCTCTCCTATCACGGTATTCCGCAGCGTTTCGCGAACGAAGGGGACGATTACCCCCAGCGTTGCCGCGATACCACCCGCGAGCTGGTCTCCGCCCTCGGCCTGCCGCCTGAGAAGGTGATGATGACCTTCCAGTCGCGCTTCGGTCGTGAACCGTGGTTGACCCCGTATACTGATGAAACGCTAAAAATGCTGGGCGAGAAGGGCGTGAAGCACATTCAGGTTATGTCGCCGGGCTTCTCGGCGGATTGTCTGGAAACGCTGGAAGAGATTGCCGTCCAGAACAAAGAGTTCTTCATGGAGGCCGGCGGAACGAAATACGAATACATTCCTGCGCTTAACGACTCCCCTGAACACATCGATATGATGGTGTCACTGGTCACCACCCGCCGCTGATCGCGTTACGGGCCGGGTTTGTGCTACCATTCCCGGCCCGTATTCTTTGCACAGTTCAGACCATGAAATTTCCCGGTAAACGTAAGTCCAAACACTATTTCCCCGTCGATGCCCGCGATCCGCTGTTACAGCAAATTCAGCAGGAAAGCGAAACCAGCGCTGCCTGGGTGGTCGGTATCGATCAGACGCTGGTGGACATTGAAGCCAAAGTGGATGATGCGTTTGTCGCACGTTACGGTCTGAGCGCCGGGCACTCGCTGGTGATTGAGGATGACGTTGCCGAAGCGCTGTATCAGGAACTGATGCGCGAAAATCTTATCACCCACCAGTTTGCTGGCGGCACCATCGGTAACACCATGCACAACTACTCCGTTCTGGCAGACGACCGCTCGGTGCTGCTTGGCGTGATGTGCAGCAATATCGAAATCGGTGGCTACGCCTACCGCTACCTGTGCAATACCTCCAGCCGCACCGATCTGAACTATTTGCAGGGCGTTGACGGGCCGATTGGTCGTTGCTTTACGCTGATAAGCGATTCCGGCGAGCGTACCTTTGCCATCAGCCCCGGCCATATGAACAAGCTACGCGCTGAAAGTATTCCGGAAGAGGTGATCGCGGGCGCGTCTGCGCTGGTGTTGACGTCTTATCTGGTGCGCTGCAAGCCGGGCGAACCAATGCCGGACGCAACCATGAAGGCAATTGAGTATGCGAAGAAATACAACGTGCCTGTGGTTCTGACGCTGGGCACCAAATTCGTCATTGCCGACAACCCGGAGTGGTGGCAGGCCTTCCTGAAAGAACACGTCTCGATTCTGGCGATGAATGAAGAAGAAGCCGAAGCGCTGACCGGCGAAAGCGATCCGCTGCTGGCGTCTGATAAGGCGCTGGACTGGGTGGATCTGGTGCTCTGCACCGCCGGGCCGGTCGGGCTGTACATGGCGGGCTTCACGGAAGAAGAGAGCAAGCGGAAAACCCAGCACCCGCTGCTGCCGGGCGCTATCGCCGAATTTAACCAGTACGAGTTCAGCCGCGCCATGCGTCATAAAGACTGCATCAACCCGCTGCGTATCTTCTCCCACATTGCACCGTATATGGGTGGCCCCGAGAAGATCATGAACACCAACGGCGCGGGCGACGGCGCGCTGGCCGCGCTGCTGCACGACATCACCGCTAACGCCTACCACAAAACCAATGTGCCGAATTCCAGCAAACACACCTTCAACTGGCTGACCTATTCCTCGCTGGCGCAGGTGTGCAAGTACGCGAACCGCGTGAGTTATCAGGTGCTGAACCAGCATTCACCGCGCTTAACGCGTGGGCTGCCGGAACGGGAAGACAGCCTCGAAGAGGCGTATTGGGACAGGTAAAAGAAGACCCCTCACCCTGGCCCTCTCCCCAAAGGGGAGAGGGAACTTGAACACCCTCTCCCCTTTGGGGAGAGGGCCAGGGTGAGGGGACCAGGCCGCACAAAATTTACCCCGTCACCGCCTCTTCAACCGGCGGCTTCGTCAGCATTGTCAGCATCGTATTCGCAATCTCACGCTCACCCATCACCACCTGATTCGCGCCGCGCTCGGTAATGTACTCCACTTCGTCATCATAATGGGCGCGGGCTATGATTTCGATATGCGGGCATTTTTCACGGGCTGTGGCGACAATCTCGCCAGCCTCGTAACCGTTCGGGATAGTGAGCAGCAGCCAGCGAGCGCAGTCCAGATGCGCCAGATTCATAATTTCTTCGTTAGCCGCGTTGCCCAGCACCGCGCGGATGCCGCGTTCGCGAAGTTCGTCGACGCGGGTGCGTGACGTTTCAATCACTACAAGTGGAATGCCCTGAGCCATCAGTTTTTCACCCAGCAGGCTGCCGACGCGGCCAAAACCGACCAGCAGCGCGTGGTTGCAGATATCCACCGGGATCTGTTTCTCTTCTTCTGTCGCCTCTTCCAGCGTCAGCTCTTCGAGGGTTTCGGTCTTCTCGAGATATTTCTCCAGCAGGGCAAACAATACCGGGTTCAACATGATGGAGAGGATCGCCCCCGCCAGCACCAGATTTTGCCCAGCCTGTGGCAGCAGATTCAGGGCCATTCCCAGACCAGCCAGAATAAAGGCGAACTCGCCAATCTGCGCCAGGCTGGCGGCGATGGTCAGCGCCGTGCGCGGCGAGTGACCGAACATCCGCACCAGGAAGAAGGCGGCAACGGACTTACCAAAGATGATGATTGCCAGCGTACCCAGCACGGCCAGCGGCTGCTGGATGAGGATCATCGGGTCGAACAGCATCCCGACGGAGACAAAGAACAGCACCGCGAACGCATCACGTAGTGGCAGAGTATCGTGCGCGGCACGGTGGCTCAGCTCGGACTCGTTCAGCACCATCCCGGCGAAGAACGCGCCCAGCGCAAAGGAGACGTCAAACAGCTCGACAGCGCCAAAGGCAATGCCCAGCGCCAGCGCAAGGACCGAAAGCGTGAACAGTTCACGCGAGCCGGTGGCGGCGCTGCGGGACATGATCCACGGCACCAGACGGCGGCCCACCAGCATCATGATGGCAATAAACGCCACAACCTTACCGATGGTAATGCTCATATCCAGCGCCAGCGAAGCGAAGCCGATATTCTCTTTTTCCATCATCCCGGCGACGGCGGGCAGCAGTACCAGCGTCAACACCATCACCAGATCTTCAACTATCAGCCAGCCAATCGCGATTTGCCCGCGCTGGCTGTCTATCAGCTGCCTCTCTTCAAGCGCGCGCAGCAGCACCACGGTACTGGCGGTTGAAAGACACAGCCCAAATACGATACCGGTCATGATTGACCAGCCCAGCACCGCCGAAAGCGCCATGCCCAGCAGCGTCGCCACCCCTATCTGGGCGATCGCTCCCGGTATGGCGATCGACTTTACCGCCATCAGATCCTTTAGGGAAAAATGCAGTCCGACGCCAAACATCAGCAGGATAACGCCCAGTTCCGCCAGCTCCGGTGCAAGTTTGGTATCTGCGACAAAACCCGGCGTAAAGGGTCCTGCCAGCACGCCCGCTAACAAATAGCCTACCAGGGGCGAAATACGCAGTTTGTTGGCAATCATGCCGAGGATAAAAGCGAGCACAAGTCCACCAACAATGGTGGTGATAAGCGGTGTGGCGTGGTGCATTCCGTCTCCTTTCGCGATGGGTGATCCATTTTTGGTGCAAATACCAAAAAGCCGATTAATAGTTTATGACAATTTTTACGCTTATGTTTATGAATAATTGTTGAAATCACAATAAAAAGGCAATAAGCACGAAAAAAGGCAGATTTTGATAAATTTGCTGAGGGGAGGGAGAGGAAAGCCTTATGGCATCAGGTTATCCGGCTGCCAAAGTTTAACTTTGGCAGCCATGAAGTTACGCTTTATGACGGTTGTCAGGCAGGAATATGGTCAACATCCCCAGAAGTGGCAGGAAAGCGCAGATTTTATAGACCAGGAAGATGCTGGTGTGGTCTGCAACCATCCCTAACACGGCGGCGCCAAGGCCGCCCATGCCAAAGGCAAAACCGAAAAAGAGACCGGAAACCATACCGATACGTCCCGGCAGCAGCTCCTGCGCATAGACCAGAATGGCTGAAAACGCCGACGCGAGAATAAAACCAATAATCACTGTCAATATTCCGGTCCATTCCAGCGTTGCGTACGGTAAAACAAGCGTAAACGGCGCAACGCCGAGGATAGAGCCCCAAATCACATATTTACGTCCGATTTTATCTCCCACAGGCCCGCCAATCACCGTGCCTGCCGCCACCGCAAACAGGAAGGCAAAGAGATGGAACTGGGCGTTTTGTACCGATAATCCGAATTTTTGCATCAGATAGAAGGTGTAATAGCTGCTAATGCTCGCCATATAGAAATATTTCGAGAAAATCAGCACCAGCAACACGCTGACGGCAAGGATCACCTTATTACGCGGAAGGGGATTGGTTATCTTCGCGACAGGTTTTCCCTTATTTACGCGGTGCTGCGCGGCATACCAGCGGCTGATTTGCGCCAGGACGACAATCGCCAGCAGCGCGGCCAGCACAAACCACGCCACGTTGCCTTTGCCGTAAGGCGCGATAATTACCGCCGCCAGCAGAGGACCGAGGGAGCTACCAAAATTCCCCCCCACCTGGAACAGAGACTGCGCCAGCCCGTGGCGTCCGCCGGAGGCCATACGCGCCACGCGGGACGATTCCGGATGGAACACCGATGAACCGGTTCCCACCAGCGCCGCGGCAACCAGTACCGCCTCAAAGCTGCCCGCCATGGCCAGCAGCACCAGCCCGCTCAGGGTGAAGCACATCCCAATGGGCAGCGACCATGGCATCGGGTATTTGTCCGTCCAGTAGCCCACCACCGGCTGTAGCAGCGAAGAGGCCAGCTGGAAGGTCAGGGTGATCATCCCGATCTGCACGAAGGTTAATGAGAACTCAGACTGCAACAGCGGGTAGATCGCCAGAATCAGCGACTGGATCATGTCGTTGAGCAGATGAGAGAGACTGATTGCGCCTAATACTTTGAAGGAAGTGCGCGATTTCGGCGGCGACGCCGGAACGCCCTGAACAGGCTGGGTTGATTCACTGATTGCCATAAATACCACGTCAATTTGTAATTAGAGATGCAGGGAGTAATTATTATCCGACTAACATACCCGTCCGTGACATTTGAAGAAAGTCGCAATTCTGAAAACTTATTTGTCTATTCTTGTGAGTCACTGTAATTTTTGCGTTTGTCTATGGGTCAGGGAGAGAGAAGATGAAGTTAATAAAGCGTGGCGTCGCGCTGGCGCTCATCGCCGCATGGGGGCTGACAAGCCTGCCCGCGCAGGCGTATGAAAAAGATAAAACCTATAAAATTACCATTCTGCATACTAACGATCATCACGGCCATTTCTGGCGCAGCGAATACGGTGAATATGGCCTGGCGGCGCAAAAAACGCTGGTGGACGGCATTCGTAAAGAGGTCTCGGCTCAGGGCGGCAGCGTGCTGTTGCTGTCGGGCGGGGATATTAATACCGGCGTACCGGAATCTGATTTGCAGGATGCCGAGCCTGATTTCCGGGGCATGAATTTAATTGGTTACGACGCGATGGCGGTCGGAAACCACGAGTTTGATAACCCGCTGAGCGTATTGCGCCAGCAGGAAAAGTGGTCCAAATTTCCGTTCCTTTCCGCCAATATTTATCAGAAAAGCACCGGCGAGCGCCTGTTTAAACCGTGGGCGCTCTTTAAGCGTCAGGATCTGAAGATCGCGGTCATCGGCTTAACCACCGACGATACGGCCAAAATTGGCAACCCTGAATTTTTCACCGACATCGAATTCCGTAAACCGGCGGACGAAGCGAAGCTGGTGATCCAGGAGTTGCAGCAGAATGAAAAACCGGATGTGATTATCGCTACCACCCACATGGGGCATTACGACAACGGTCAGCACGGCTCTAACGCGCCGGGCGACGTGGAGATGGCGCGCAGCCTTCCTGCGGGCTCGCTGGCGATGATTGTGGGCGGTCACTCACAGGATCCGGTCTGCATGGCTTCTGAGAATAAAAAGCAGGTAGATTATGTGCCCGGCACGCCGTGCGCCCCGGATCGTCAGAACGGGATCTGGATTGTACAGGCCCACGAGTGGGGTAAATACGTTGGCCGTGCGGATTTCGAATTCCGTAACGGCGAGATGAAGCTGGTGCACTATCAGCTCATCCCGGTCAACCTGAAGAAGAAAGTGACCTACCCGGACGGCAAAAGCGAGCGGGTACTCTACACGCCAGAGATCGCTGAAAACCAGCAGATGCTCTCCCTGCTGACGCCGTTCCAGAGCAAAGGGAAAGCGCAGCTGGACGTGAAGATAGGCACGCTTAACGGACGACTGGAAGGGGACCGCAGCAAAGTCCGCTTCGTACAAACCAACATGGGGCGTCTGGTGCTGGCCGCGCAGATGGCGCGCACGAATGCGGATTTCGGCGTGATGAGCGGCGGCGGTATTCGTGATTCCATCGATGGCGGAAACATCACCTATAAAGACGTGCTCAAAGTGCAGCCGTTTGGCAACGTGGTGGTGTATGCGGACATGAGCGGGAAAGAGGTAATTGACTACCTGACCGCCGTGGCGCAGATGAAGCCGGACTCCGGAGCGTATCCGCAGTTTGCTAACGTCAGCTTCGTCGCGAAGGACGGTAAGCTCAACGATCTCAGTATCAAAGGCGAACCTGTTGATCCGGCGAAAACCTACCGCCTGGCAACGTTAAGCTTTAACGCCACCGGCGGCGACGGCTATCCGCATATCGATAACAAACCGGGCTATGTAAATACCGGGTTTATTGATGCGGAAGTGTTGAAGCAGTTTATCCAGCAAAATTCACCGATTGACGTGAACGCGTATGAGCCGAAGGGCGAGGTGAGCTGGCAGTAGAGCGGGTGTGTTGTGCCGGGTGGCGGCTACGCCTTACCCGGCCTACATTCGAATCGTAGGCCCGGTATGCGCAGCGCCACCGGGCAATTTTCTCAATCCCTGCGCGCAATATCCGCAAATTTCGCGTCCAGCATTTTCGCCAGATCGCCTGCGGCCAGTTCGATATCCAGCCCGCGTTTGCCGCCAGAAATATAGATCGTCTCAAATTCCTGCGAAGGCGCATCGATCAGGGTCGGCAGACGCTTTTTCTGGCCGAGCGGGCTGATCCCGCCGACCAGATAACCCGTAGTGCGTTGCGCAACCATCGGGTCTGCCATATCGACCTTTTTCGCCCCCAGCGCTTTGGCCACTTTCTTCAGATCAAGCTGTCCGGCGACGGGCGTGACTGCCACGGCGAGGTGCTTCATATCGCCATTCACCGCGACCAGCAGCGTTTTGTAGACCTGGTCCGCGTTCAGCCCCAGCTTGCGCACCACTTCATCACCAAAGTTGGTTTCGTTCGGATCGTGATCGTAGGTGTGGATCCGGAAAGAAATTTTGTTTTTTTCGAGTAATTTAACGGCGGGAGTCATGGCTATCCTTCTTACGACAGACGGTTCATGCCAGCAGCATACGCCTGACGTTTGTCTAAAAAATAGCACCATCTTGCGCAATAGTATTGGCAGTGATGGTTACTTTGAGCGACAATCGGCGTAGCCGAAGGTCACTTCGGTATAATAAAAACGATGAAATTCCTCTTTGACGGGCCAATAGAAATATTGGCCATTTTTTTATTTCAGCAGCGACGGCAAATTCCCTTCTCCGTACAAATGCAACGCGCCAACCGCGACAACATAACGACCGGCAGGCAGGGCATACAGCGTCTCCCGCCACGCCTGGTTGCGCGCGTTCATCAGCACATCATACAACGATTCACTGAACGTCGACGGTAACGCCAGCTTACCGTCTGCGGGCGGCGCATCCAGCCACCAGCCAATCATCGTTTGCAGCAGACGCGCGTTGGTGTGCCAGTGGGTCAGGGTATCATCCAGTAGCATCTTACCGTCATCAGGAAGCTGGCGAAGAAGCGCAATCTGGCTGTCCGTGCCTTCCAGTTCAATGACGGACAGGTTGCACGCCCTTGCCGCATTCAGCAGTTGATAATCGATACCGTAATCGCCGCGCAGCCCCAGGCGCTGCGCCTGGGTTGCCTGTAGCACCATGGCAATTTGCCACAGGGGCAGGGTGTCGAGCATTGAGAGCGAGACGCCGGACTCATCCGCAAGACGGGTAAGCTCAGCCAGCTGCGTCTCGTTAAGACGTTCAGCCAGGGGGCGGTCGCTTTCCAGCCCGGCAAACGGCGATTCATGGCCGGAGATGTCGGCTTCGACGATCAGCGCGTCGGCGCGCTTCAGTAGTTTAATCAGGCCGGAGGGCAGGGGGGACATATCCTGCGTGCCCATATGAATGCTTCCCACCAGGTGCAGTTGCTGCCCACCCGGAAGCGAAATATCCATACCGGGCCAGGCATAACGGCGGGGAAAAAGGGCGCGAAACGATGTTTTTATACGATTAAACAGACCCATACGCGCTCCATAAACGGAAAGGTTCATGCTAGCGCGTGGGGAAGGGGGGCGCAATAGGCGAAAGCCGGGCGGCGCTGCGCTTACCCGGCCTGCTTCCGGGATTCTACGCTTTCGGTTTAAACCGCAGCAGACGGTTAGCGTTGCTCACCACGGTAATTGACGAGAGCGCCATCGCCGCACCCGCAACAACCGGGTTCAGCAGGGTGCCGGTCAGCGGCCACAAAATCCCGGCGGCAATCGGAATGCCGAGCGAGTTATAGACGAAGGCCCCCAGCAGGTTCTGCTTCATGTTGCGCAACGTGGCTTTCGAAATCGCCAGCGCATCCGCCACGCCCATCAGGCTGTGGCGCATCAGGGTGATCGCCGCGGTTTCAATGGCGACATCGCTCCCGCCGCCCATCGCAATACCTACGTCAGCCTGCGCCAGCGCCGGGGCGTCGTTGATGCCGTCGCCGACCATCGCCACCTGACGACCATCACGTTGCAATTTCCTGATGGCGTCCGCTTTGCCATCTGGCAGTACGCCGGCTATCACCTCATCAATCCCGGCTTCTATGGCGATGGCGTTAGCGGTAGTCGGGTTATCACCGGTTAACATCACCAGGCGATAGCCCGCATGGTGCAGGCGTTGCAAGGCATCCACGCTGTCCTGGCGTAACGGATCGCGCACGGCCAGCAGCGCCGCCACCTGACCATCTTTCGCCAGCAGAACCGGCGTCGCGCCCTGAGAGGCCTGCGCGTTCAGCTCAGCGTCCAGCACGGACGTATCAACACCGTGTTCAGTTAGCAGTGCCTGGTTACCCAGCAGCAGCGTATGGCCTTCTGCTTCACCGCTGACCCCTAAACCGCGCAGAGTGCGGAAGTTGCTTACCTGCGGCAGGCGGGCATCACCGGCTTTCTCAAGGATGGCGCGCGCCAGCGGGTGACTGGAGCCTTGTTCCAGCGCGGCGGCCAGGCGCAGGGCATCCGTCTCCGTACAGCCAATGGTATTAACGGCCACTACCTGCGGTTTGCCCTCGGTGAGCGTGCCGGTTTTGTCAAAGACGAGGGTGTCCAGCGTGCTTGCCCGTTGCAGGGCGTCAGCATCACGGACCAGTACGCCAAATTCGGCGGCGCGTCCGACGCCAGAGATAATCGACATCGGCGTGGCCAGACCAAGGGCACAAGGGCAGGCGATGATCAGTACCGTGGTGGCGATCACCAGGGTGTAGACAATCTGCGGCGCCGGGCCGAAGAAATACCAGATTGCCGCGCTCAGCAGGGCAATACCGACCACCACTGGCACAAAAATGGCGGAGATTTTATCGGCAAGCTGACCAATTTCCGGCTTACTGCTCTGCGCCTGGCGGACCATCCGAATGATGCGTGACAGTGTGGTATGGCTGCCAACGGCGCTGGCGCGGAACAGCACGCTGCCGTCCTGTACCACCGTACCCGCATGCACCGCATCGCCCTGAGATTTCTGCTGGGGGATCGGCTCACCGGTTAGCATGGCTTCATCAAGCCAGGCATCGCCCTGGGTGATTTCACCGTCGACGGGCACGCGGTCACCGGTGGTGAGACGCAGCGTCATACCGGGTTGTACCTCTGAGAGCGGAACGCTTTTTTCCCCATCGTCGGTGACCACGCGGGCCGTCGGCGGGGTTAAATCGAGTAATCTTTCCAGCGCTTTCGACGAGCGCTGACGCGCGCGGGCTTCGAGCATATGGCCTAAGTTAATCAGACCAATAATCATCGCGCTCGCTTCATAATAGAGATGGCGCGCCTCCATCGGGAACCACTGCGGCCAGACGTTAACGCTCATCGAATACAGCCACGCCGCGCCCGTCCCGAGCGCGACCAGCGTGTCCATCGTCGCGGTGCGGTTTTTCAGGCTCTTCCAGGCGCTGGTATAGAAATGTCCGCCTGCAAACACCATCACCGCAAGGGTAATCAGACCAATCACCAGCCACAGGGTGCGGTTGTCTGCGGTGACCATCATGTTGTCACCCATCATGCCCCACACCATCACCGGAATACCGACCAGCAGGGCGACGATCGCCTGCCAGCGGAAGCGCTTCATGGTGGCGACAGCCGTTTCCTGCTGGCGCTCGCGGCGCTCGGCATCATCTTCGATGGCCTCCGCCCCGTAGCCCGCTTTCTCCACGGCCTGCACTAAATCTGCGGCGGAGGCACTGCCCATCACCAGCGCAGTACGCTCCGCCAGGTTTACCCGTGCCTGTGCGACGCCCGGTACCGCCTGTAAGGCGTTTTGTACCCGGGAGACACAGCTGGCGCAGCTCATGCCGTTGATCAGCAGCTGTTGGCTGTCATCAATATCATCAGCTACCGGAAGCTCAGGAGTGGCCGCTGTCAGTGCTTCCGACGGGGATGATGACTCTGCCAGCGGTTTAGCCTTTGGGTGGCTTAACTCCGCCCCGTAACCGGCCTGTTTAATGGTATCAATCAGCGCGTCGGCGCTGGCGCTGCCGGTCACGGCGGCATGATCGATAGTCACCTCAGCGCTTTCCACGTCAGGACGCTGCTCCAGGCTTTCTTTAACACGTTTGACACAGTGGCCGCAGGAGAGGCCGTCCAGTGTCAGGTCAATAGTGTGAGACATAACAAAACTCCCGTATAATGTTCTGGTCAATTGTTGACCTTCACTCTGCTTTTCGCTAACTGTTATGAAGGTTAAACCTTCCATCAAGGGGAAGGTCAAGGGGGAAATGTGAATATCAGCGATGTTGCGAAAAAAACCGGCTTAACCAGCAAAGCGATTCGCTTTTATGAGGAAAAAGGGCTGGTGACGCCACCGTTGCGCAGTGAGAACGGCTACCGCAGCTATACGCAGCTGCATCTTGATGAACTGACGTTACTGCGCCAGGCAAGACAGGTAGGATTTAACCTTGAAGAGTGCGGCGAGCTGGTTAACCTGTTTAACGATCCGAAACGCCACAGTGCCGACGTGAAAAAACGTACGCTGGAAAAAGTGGCGGAGATCGAACGCCATATCATCGAATTACAGGCGATGCGTGAGCAACTGTTACAGCTGGCAGAATCCTGCCCGGGAGATGACAGCGCCGAGTGCCCGATTATCGACAATCTTTCCGGCTGCTGCCACCGTAAAACCCACGCCTAACAGGCTTTAACCCGCAGGGTAATGCCTTCTACCGCAATGACCTCAACCCGCGTGCCGGCGCTGAGGTCATCATCGGCCACCACCGGCCATGAACTGTCCCCCACGCGCATATGACCGCGTCCGTTGATCAGCGCGTTATCAAGCGTAAAACGTTTACCCACGATCTGCTGCCCACGCTGATTGAGATGCGCGTCGACCGGCTTCTGCGCCTTCACCCGTTTGTTCAGCCAGCGCCACCACAGCCAGGCGGCCAGCAGCGTCAGCACGGCAAACAGCGCGCCCTGCCACTCCCAGCCGACAGGCAGCAGCCAGACGACCAGCCCGGTAATCACAGCGGCAACACCGCTCCACAGCAGATAACCGTTGCCGCCAAGCATCTCGGCGGCCAGCAGCAAGCCGCCAAGGCTTAGCCAGAACGCATGAGGATGTGCAACGATGAGCTCAATCATTTTTTACGCTCGTTTCCGCCGTCTTTGATCAACTCGGCAATTCCGGCGATAGATCCCATCAGACTGCTGGCATCCAGCGGCATCATCACCACTTTGCTGTTGTTCGCAGAGCCGATCTCCTTCAGCGCATCGGTATATTTTTGCGCGACGAAGTAGTTCACAGCCTGGATATCCCCGGCGGCAATCGCCTCGGAAACCATTTGCGTCGCGCGGGCTTCCGCTTCTGCCGAACGTTCACGCGCTTCTGCCTGGAGGAAGGCAGACTGACGGTCGCCCTCGGCTTTCAGGATCTGCGACTGTTTTTCCCCTTCCGCTTTCAGGATCTCGGCCTGACGCACCCCTTCGGCTTCAAGAATATAGGCGCGTTTGGTACGCTCGGCCTTCATCTGCGCATTCATGGAAGCAATCAGCTCTGCCGGTGGGCGCACGTCGCGGATCTCAATGCGGGTCACTTTGATCCCCCACGGATTGGTGGCTTCATCAACAATGTGCAGCAGGCGGGTATTAATGCTGTCGCGCTGGGAGAGCATTTCGTCCAGCTCCATCGAGCCAAGCACGGTACGGATGTTGGTCATCGTCAGGTTGACGATCGCCAGCTCCAGGTTGCTCACCTCATAGGCCGCTTTCGGCGCATCAATCACCTGAATAAAGCACACCGCATCGATGGTGACGTTGGCGTTATCCTTAGAGATGACTTCCTGGGAAGGAATATCCAGCACCTGCTCCATCATGTTGATTTTACGCCCAATTCTGTCCATGAAGGGGACGATCAGGCTTAAACCCGGCTGAAGGGTATTGGTGTAGCGACCGAAACGTTCGACGGTCCACTGGTAACCCTGCGGGACAATTTTGACGCCTGCGCCCACGATAACCAGCGCAACGAAAATAAGGACAGGAACAACGATGAGCATAAAAACCTCCTGTTTTGCATGCCGTAACGAGAAAAATTGCGTATTTGTTGAACGTAAGTATATCGGTTAATGGGCGGGATTTCGCCCCTGTAAAGAGGTGGGAACCGGACTGGTAAAATTAAAACGCCCCGCCAGGAGAGCGGGGCGCATAGCGTTACTCTTCAGACCAGGAATAGCTGAAGTCGGTGATAAACCCATCCCCGGCGTCAGCGATGGCTTTCGATAAGCCCTGATAGTATTTTTCCAGGCCGATGGCCTCTATCTGCTGGATCTGCTCGCGAACGGGAGCGCAGAACAGTACTGCATTGCCCGCTCCGACACGTTTGTTGTTCGGCGGCAGATCGCCGGTAATCCCCTTAAACCAGGTTCTGATCCCTTGCTTTAAGCTGTGCGGCGCTTTTGCAAGATCCTTCTGGCCTGTCAGCACCTGTAAGGTGGGGAACTCATTTGCATTGACGGCGGTTTTCATGCGTGCAAAGAACGCGGTAAAAAGCTCAAAAGAGCCGAGATCCGTGACGCGAGGCTTGGTGGTTTTTCCGTTTTTATTGCCCATTTTTCCGGCAGGGGCTGTAGGCGCCGGAACCACATTGACCTTATGCAGATCCAGACCAAACAGCAGATTGCAGTGCGCCCGGCGCTCTTTAAGCGGGTAGGACATTAGCACGTCAATAAACGCCGTCGCCTTCACATCGGCCAGGTCATGGTTAATCAGCCATTGCGAGCGGGCAAATTCCGCGGGGGAAACGAACCAGTCCGGCACCTCAGTAAAGCGTCTGGATTTACCCTTGCCGTCAAACTCGAGAAAGTAAGCCCCATCATCGAAAGCAAAATAGCAGTTTTTAAAGCTTCCGATCGTGGTGTTAACGATGAGCGCCTTCTTAACAAAATCGACCACCTCTGCACCCATGACAAAACGCGTGAGTTCAGAAGAATTGATGACTTCCATTAATGTTTCCACATCTGGAACACCAGGCTTCAGGGAAGAGAACTCATAAAAGATATGTGTCATGTTGCTGACTTCCTGTAGTTATAGAGGTGACAATTACCGAACAAAAAGTTTAACACTTGCGATAGGTTAAGGCTATTCGCGCAGCGTAGCGGAAAGGATTATGCTAAAGGCTGTTCTTATCACAGCGGTTAACGGAATCGGAATGAATAATAAAAAAAATCTTCTGGATATCAGGGATGTTGGCTTTCGTGTGGGTGATAACACCATCCTTCAGCACGTCGATTTTTGTCTCTCTCCGGGCGAATTTAAACTCATAACCGGTCCCTCCGGCTGCGGCAAAAGCACCCTCCTGAAAATCGTGGCTTCGCTACTGAGTCCAACGGAGGGAACCATCCTGTTTGAAGGGAAAGATATCGCCACGCTTACACCGGAAAGCTATCGCCAGCAGGTGTCATACTGCGTGCAAACGCCGTCCCTGTTTGGCGACACGGTGTACGACAATCTGGTTTTCCCCTGGCACATCCGCAACCAAACGCCCGATCCGAAAAAGTTTGCGGACGATCTGACCCGTTTTGGGCTTCCGCCGGAGACGCTGACCAAATCGACTGCCGAACTGTCAGGCGGGGAAAAGCAGCGCGTCTCGCTGATCCGTAACCTGCAATTCCTGCCGAAGGTGCTTTTGCTGGATGAAATCACCAGCGCGCTGGATGACGCTAACAAGCGCAACGTCAATGAGATTATTCATCGCTACGTCCGTGAACAGGATATTGCCGTGCTGTGGGTGACGCACGATTCAAACGAAATTAGCCATGCGGATGATGTCATCACGCTCAGGCCGCAGGGCGGGAAAATGGAGGAGGCTCACCGTGGGTGAACATAACATAACCAACGAATCGCTGGCGCTGTCGATGGTCCTGGTGCTGGTGGCGATTGTGGTCAGCTACCGGGAGAAGCTGGGGCTGGAAAAAGATATTCTGTGGAGTATCGTTCGCGCGGTCATTCAGCTCATCATCGTCGGCTATGTGCTGAAATACATCTTCAACGTCAATCATGCCGTGCTGACCCTGTTGATGGTGCTGTTTATCTGCTTTAACGCGGCATGGAACGCGCAGAAACGCAGTAAATACATCGATAAAGCGTTCCTCTCGTCGTTTATTGCCATCACCACCGGGACCGCGTTAACGCTGGCGGTACTGGTGCTCTCCGGCTCGATAGAATTTACGCCGATGCAGGTGATCCCCATTTCCGGGATGATTGCGGGCAATGCGATGGTGGCGGTCGGGTTATGCTACAACAATCTGGGGCAACGCTTCAGCAGTGAACAGCAACAGCTTCAGGAGAAGCTAAGCCTGGGCGCGACACCGAAGGTGGCCTCGGCGCGGTTGATCCGCGACAGCATTCGTTCTTCGCTGATCCCAACGGTGGATTCCGCCAAAACCGTGGGTCTGGTGAGCCTGCCGGGCATGATGTCGGGGCTAATTTTTGCCGGTATCGATCCGGTAAAAGCGATTAAATACCAGATTATGGTGACGTTTATGCTGCTCTCTACGGCGAGCCTGTCGACGATTATTGCCTGCTATCTGACCTATCGGAAGTTTTACAACGCGCGCCACCAGCTGGTGGTGACGCAGTTGAAAAAGACGGGGTAATATCGGCTTTTGTAGGCCCGGCAAGCGTTAGCGCCACCGGGCATTTTTGTTAGTAAAGCAATGCGTACAGCTGACGACGATACTTAGACGCCAGCGCGTCACCGGTGCCGAGCGCGGCCAGGATCTCCTGGAACATCTTTCGCGCCTGACCGTCTGCGGCGCCCAGGTCCTTCTGAAGGTGGCTAAACAGCAGCTCCAGCGCCTCTTCATTACGCCCCACCTGATGAAGCTGAAGCGCCAGCTGGCTTGCCAGCGCGGCATCCGCCGGGTTGTCCGCAACCTGCTGCTGAAGTTGCTGAATTTCAGGGGTATCCGCCGCCTGTTTCAGCAGGTCAATCTGCGCCACCAGGCCCTGATAGCGGGTGTCCTGATCCTGCATCGGCACCGTTTTCAGCACGGCTTCCGCGTCTTCGGGGCGGTGCAGCGCAATCTGGGTCTCTGCCAGCAGCAGACCAATCTGGCTGTTCTGGTTCGACAGCTGCCACGCGTCTTTTAACAGCGGCAGCGCCTCGTCGTACTTGCCTTCCTGCATCAGCGCCATGGCTTCCTGCGCTTTCAGCTCTTCTTCGCGCGGCAGGACTTTATCCAGCAGGGCGCGGATCGCCTCTTCCGGCTGCGGCCCCTGGAAGCCATCCACCGGCTGACCGTTCTGGAACAGGTAGACGGTTGGGATCGCACGCAGGCCAAACTGGGAAGCCACCATCGGTTCGGCGTCACAATCCAGCTTCGCCAGAATGAATTGACCGTTGTACTGCGCGGCAAGGCTTTCCAGGACCGGCGTCAGCTGCAGGCAGTGTTGGCTGCGTTCAGACCAGAAGTAGAACAGCACCGGTGTAGTCATTGACTGTTCGAGTGTCTGTTGCAGGTTAGCTTCAGTTATGTTGACGATATTCTGTACGGACATGCGGCATTCTCTTTTATCGGTTTACTCTTTACATGGGGGTAAGCGTCGTCGCTTCAACTCAACCCTGCAAAATTTTGTCCATCATCCGCCCCGGCAGCAGGCGTTTCAACCAGCCGACGGCATGGGTCACCAGCGTCACCGGATAGCGCATTTTAGGGGTATCGCTCTCAAATGCGTGGCGCACTTTGGCAACCACGGCTTCTGGCCCAAGCGTAAAACGCGCCGCGATACCGGGATTTTCGACCGGTTGGTCCGCCTGCGTCTGGTTAACGTTTTCCGTAAAGCGGGTGCGGATGGGGCCCGGTTCAATCAGGCTGACCTTAATGCCGCTGTGGCGCAGCTCCATGCGCAACGCATCGGACCAGGCTTCAAGCGCATATTTACTGGCAGCGTAAGCCCCGCGTCCCGGCGTGGAGATCAGGCCCATCACCGAGGAGGTCATGACAATCCGCCCTTCGCCGTGCGGCAGCATGGCGGGGAGAAGGCGCATGGTGAGCTGATGCGCCCCAAAAAAGTTTGCGGAGAACTGCTGCTCCAGCTGTTCCCGCGAGAGGGTCTGTAGCGGGCCGTACACGCCGTAGCCCGCATTGTTAAACAGACCGTAAAGACGGTTGCTGGTCAGGGCGATAACCTCATCGGCGGCCTGCTCCACGCTCTCTGGCGAATCGAGATCCAGCAGAATGCCGGTAAATCCCAGCCCTCGCATGCGTTCGACATCTTCGGGTTTGCGGCAGGCCGCCAGCACCCAAAACCCCTGACGTTTCAGTTCAAGGGCGCTCTCAAGGCCAATTCCGCTGGAACATCCTGTTATTAAGACCGATTTTTGCATAACTTTACCTGTCAGGTTCTCAGCTGTTTGACGAGTCATGTTTTACTAAAGGAGCCAGCCGGGTTGCCATCCAGTCGGCAATGAACGGCTGGGCATCGCGATTGGGGTGAATGCCATCATCCTGCATCCACTGGGGTTTCAGATAGACCTCTTCCATGAAAAATGGCAGCAGCGGAATATCAAACTCTTTGGCAAGCTTAGGATAGATCGCGCTAAACGCCTCATTATACCGACGGCCGTAGTTAGCGGGCAGGCGAATTTGCATCAGCAGCGGCTGGGCGTTAGCGGCCTTAATGGTCTGCAAAATAGTCCGCAGCGTTTGCTCCGTTTGCTGTGGCTGGAAGCCGCGCAAACCATCATTACCGCCCAGTTCGACCAGCACCCAACGCGGTTGATGCTGCTTAAGCAGGGCAGGCAGGCGCGATAAGCCTTGCTGCGACGTATCGCCGCTGATGCTGCCGTTAACGACAGACGCCCGGGACTGCCATTTATCATTGAGCAGGGCGGGCCAGGCCACACTGGCCGCCATACGATAGCCCGCGCTCAGGCTATCGCCCAGAATCAATAACGTGTCCGCAGCCGCCGCGCGGAAGGTCATCAGCATCAAAAACAGGAAGGGCAAATGCCAGCGGAAAACATTGTTGAAGTTCATTGTCTTAAGAAGTCCGTCGGTCAGGGAGAACACGAGCTTTCCATCCTCACCGGAGTTGAACTCGTTGTCAAACGTGCCGAAACCATCGCCCTGATTGGCGAATCCGGTTCCGGTAAGTCCACGCTGCTGGCCATTCTCGCCGGGCTGGACGATGGCAGCAGCGGGGAAGTGAACCTGGTCGGCCAGCCCCTCCACGCGCTTGATGAAGAGGCGCGCGCCGCGCTGCGTGCCCGGCATATCGGGTTTGTCTTTCAGTCATTCATGCTGATCCCAACCCTCAACGCGCTGGAAAACGTTGAGCTGCCCGGCCTGCTGCGCGGTGAAAATACCCGCGAAAGCCGCGATCACGCCAAAGCGTTGCTGGAACAGCTGGGGCTGGGAAAACGTCTCCACCACCTTCCGGCACAGCTTTCCGGCGGTGAGCAGCAGCGCGTGGCGCTGGCCAGGGCGTTTAACGGGCGCCCGGAAGTGCTGTTTGCCGATGAGCCCACGGGCAATCTCGACCGTAAAACCGGGGACAAAATTGCCGATCTGCTGTTTTCCCTCAACCGCGAGCATGGCACCACGCTGATTCTGGTTACCCACGACCCGCAGTTGGCCGCCCGCTGCGACCGCCGCCTGCGGCTGGTGAACGGTGTTCTTCAGGAGGAAGCATGATTGCCCGCTGGTTTTGGCGCGAATGGCGCTCGCCCTCGCTGCTGATTGTCTGGCTGGCGTTGAGCCTGGCGGTGGCCTGCGTGCTGGCGCTCGGCAGCGTCAGCGATCGTATGGAGAAAGGGCTTAGCCAGCAGAGTCGGGAATTTATGGCGGGGGACCGGGCTCTGCAAAGTTCTCGCCCCGTGCCGCCGGGCTGGATTGAGGAAGCGCGCAAAGAGGGGCTGAAGGTGGGAGAGCAAATTACCTTCCAGACCATGACCTTTGCGGGCGACACGCCACAGCTTGCCAGCGTAAAAGCCGTGGATGACATCTACCCGATGTATGGTGACTTACAAACCAGTCCGCCGGGGCTAAAACCGGCCTCCGGTACGGTATTGCTGGCTTCGCGTCTGATGGCGCTGCTGAACCTGAAACCCGGCGACAGTATCGACGTCGGCGACGCGACCCTCAAAATTGCCGGGGAAGTGGTGCAGGAACCCGACTCCGGATTTAATCCGTTCCAGCTCGCGCCGCGCCTGCTGATGAACACTGCTGATGTGGCGAAAACCAACGCCGTCCAGCCGGGTAGCCGCGTCACATGGCGCTATAAGTTTGGCGGGACGCCTGCTCAACTGGAGGCGTATGAAAAATGGCTCCTGCCTCAGCTCAAGCCGGAACATCGCTGGTACGGGCTGGAGCAGGATGACGGGGCGCTCGGCAAATCCCTTGAGCGTTCTCAGCAGTTTCTGCTGCTGTCGGCGCTGTTAACCCTGCTGCTGGCCATTGCGGCCGTTGCCGTGGCAATGGGGCACTACTGCCGCAGCCGTTACGATCTGGTGGCGATACTCAAAACCCTCGGCGCGGGCCGGGCACAGCTGCGCAAGCTGATTGTCGGCCAGTGGCTGATGGTGCTGGCGCTGTCGGCTCTGACCGGCGGGGCGATAGGGCTGCTGTTTGAAAAGCTGCTGATGGTGCTGCTCAAACCGGTACTGCCCGCTGCGCTGCCGCCTGCCAGCCTCTGGCCGTGGCTGTGGGCCATCGGCGCGATGACGACGATCTCCCTGCTGGTGGGGTTACGCCCCTACCGGCTGCTGCTCGCCACCCAGCCGCTGCGCGTGCTGCGCCGGGATGTGGTGGCCAGCGTCTGGCCGCTGAAGTTCTATCTGCCGGTGATTATTGCGGTGGCAGTCGGGCTGTTGGCCTGGCTGATGGGCGGCAGTACGCTGCTGTGGGCGGTGCTGGCGGGCGCGGTGGTGCTGGCGCTGCTGTGCGGCGTGGTGGGCTGGCTATTGCTCAATCTTCTCAAAAAGCTGACGGTGAGATCGCTGCCGGTGCGGCTGGCGGTTAACCGACTGCTGCACCAGCCGTGGTCTACCCTCAGCCAGCTCTCGGCATTTTCGCTGTCGTTTATGCTGCTGGCGCTTCTGCTGGTGCTGCGCGGGGATCTGCTGGATCGCTGGCAGCAGCAGCTTCCGCCGGAAAGCCCGAACTATTTCCTGATCAACATTGCTCCCGAACAGGTGACGCCGCTGAAGGGTTTCCTGTCTGAGCATCACATTATTCCGGAATCGTTCTATCCGATCGTGCGCGCCCGCCTGACGCAGATCAACGGCCAGTCCACGGAGGGAAATAAGGATGAATCGCTCAACCGCGAGCTCAACCTGACCTGGCAGGCGAAACGTCCGGACCATAACCCGATCGTGGCCGGCACCTGGCCGCCGAAAGCGGGGGAAGTGTCGATGGAGGAGGGGCTGGCGACACGCCTGAACGTGAAGCTCGGCGATAGCGTGACCTTTACCGGTGATACCCAGGATTTCACCGCCAAAGTCACCAGCCTGCGCAAAGTGGACTGGGAAAGCCTGCGGCCAAATTTCTTCTTCATCTTCCCGCCGGGCGCGCTGGACGGACAGCCCCAGAGCTGGCTGACCAGCTTCCGCTGGGAAAACGGCAACGGCATGCTGACGCAACTGAACCGGGAATTTCCGACGGTGAGCCTGCTGGATATCGGCGCGATCCTCAAACAGGTCGGGCAGGTGCTGGAACAGGTGAGCCGCGCCCTGGAGGTGATGGTGGTGCTGGTGACCGTCTGCGGCCTATTGCTGCTGCTGGCGCAGGTGCAGGTCGGCATGCGTCAGCGTCATCAGGAGCTGGTGGTCTACCGCACGCTGGGGGCCAGTAAACGGCTGCTGCGCGCCACGCTGTGGAGCGAATTTGCCCTGCTCGGGCTGGTGGCGGGCCTGGTGGCGGCCATCGGGGCGGAAACCGCACTGGCGGTGCTTCAGACGAAAGTCTTTGATTTTCCATGGGAGCCTGACTGGCGGCTGTGGCTAACGCTGCCCGTTTGCGGCGCGGTGCTGCTGTCCCTGTGCGGTGGCTGGCTCGGGACGCGGCTGTTGAAAGGTAAAGCGCTGTTCCGCCAGTTTGTCAGCTAGTTTACTTGCGTGATGATGACGCACCGGCATTTCTGCTGGTGTGTCATCGATTAATAGCACTAATCGTTAATACCCATGCATTTAGTAGCACAAAACATTAAAAACCCGCCCACACAGCCCGAATTTTTCCGGTTAATATTCACCAGCTAAATATTTAGCAGCGTGTCTATCAAGGAAAAATAATGACTATAAGAAAAACAGCGCTGGCGACAACGATCGGCGCAGCAGTGGCATTGGCTTCTTTCGCATCTCAGGCGGAAATCACCCTTCTGAAACAGGATCCGCAGGCGGGTAACCCGCTGAGCCGTCTGAACTTCACCGTTGGCGGCAGCATCCGTCCTCAGTTCCAGAACATGACCGGTGACGACGGCAAAAACGGCTACAAGCGTAACGGCTTTGACGGCGGTACCCGTTTCCGTTTCGCGGCAGACTACTACCTGTTCGATGACATCAGCTGGATCACCTACTACGAGCTGGGTGTGAACATTCCGGCGCAGTTTAACTGGGATAACCACTACGCCGACGGCGCGCACGATACTTCACGCCGTATGCTCTACACCGGTCTGAAGAGCGACACCTGGGGTACGCTGACCTTCGGCCAGCAGAACAGCGTGTACTATGACGTGGTGGGCGCGAAAACCGATATCTGGGACTACGACATGATTGGTCAGGCGTCGGGTAACGGGATCAACGGCGACTACGACGGCTCTTACCGTTCACGCCAGATGCTGAAGTACAAGAAAACCGTGGGCGATGCTGACATCTACGCCTCTTACCTGTTTGAAGACAGCGAATACCTGCCGGGCAACGGTCTGCGCTACAAGCGTAAAGGCGGCGGTTCACTGGGTATCGATTACCACCTGACCACCGATCTGACCTGGGGCGCAGCGTGGAACTACACCCGCGCGGACATGCGTAATCCGGACAACGGCGACAGCAAATCCTACGACCAGAACATTCTCGGCACCGCACTGAGCTGGACGCCGGATAACTGGACCTTCTCCGCAGGCGGCGGCTGGTATCAGAACTTCATGACCACCAAAAAAGTGTCCGTTAACGACTACTTCGCCGGTGATGCATGGGGTATTGAATACTTCGCAGGATACAAATTCCCGGTCGGTCAGTATGCGGTGAAATCCATTCAGCCGTACTTCATGGGCGACCGCATTGAGTACGTGAGCGGCCGTAACTACCAGCGCATCGACAACGGCGTAGGTATCAGCGTCCAGCTGGACTACGGTTTCCGCGTGGATTACGAACACGTGTTCACCTCCAGCACCGACAACCTGGGCGACATGAACCTGGTGCGTCTGCGTTACGACTTCTAAGTGGTTTGTTCCCCGGTGGCGCTGCGCTTACCGGGGCTACAAAAGCACGCGTAGGCCGGGTAAGGCGTAGCCGCCACCCGGCTTTTTTCAGCGATCAAGCCACTCGGCAATTTCTTCGTACGTCCCGCGAAAAACAATCTTCTCCGCTTTCTTCTCCAGCTGATAGCCGTACATCGGGTCGTAATAGTCCTTCAGCAGCGGCACAAGCCAGCTGAAGTGCGCGTCAGTGCTTCCAGAGCGCTGTTGTTCCAGCAGCGCGGAATCTAATAGCGCGGTAAATTCCGCGAATCGTTGCAGCCCCAGACGACGGCGGATGGCGAACAGGCCGTGATGCAGGTATTCGCTGTAGGCTTTCCAGCCCGCTTCTTCACCGTAGGCGGCAAAAAAATCGGCCCACATGTGGTCGAAATACTCTTCGCGCAGGCGCTCAAGACGGATCTCAAACGGATCTTCGACCACCACGACAGGCGCTTCCGCCATGCGGTCGCGCAGGCACTCCGGCAGGTGGTTAGAGCCAATCATCCGGCCCTCATCCTCCAGCACCCAGCGCGCGGCATCTTTTTTTAGCAGCTCGACGGCAAGGTGATTCTCGAAGCTCGCCTGAGAAAGTTGCGGGGTGAGCGTGCGGCCAAATGACGAGCCGCGATGGTGCGCCAGCCCTTCCAGATCGATGCCCTGCGCATGCTGCTTCACCAGCAGCGTTTTGCCGTTTCCGGTACAGCCACCGATAAGCACCATCGGTTTTTGTGACTGCTCAATCGTCACCTGAATTGCCGTCTGGCGCAGGGCCTTATAGCCGCCGCGGATCAGCGGATAATCGATTCCCGCCTCTTTAAGCCAGGCCTGGGAGATATGTGAGCGCTGGCCACCGCGCGCGCAGCAAAGGTAGCCCTCAGGATGGGCCAGGCTGGCTTCGCGCCAGGCGTTGATGCGCGCCTCTCGCGTCTCGCCGTTGACCAGGCTATGGCCGAGCGTCAGTGCGGCGTCCGGACCCTGGCGTTTATAGCAGGTGCCGACGGCGGCACGCTCGTCGTCGTTCATTAAGGGCAGGTTGAGTGCGGCGGGCATCGCACCCTGGACAAATTCGATCGGCGCGCGAACGTCGATTAAAGGGGTATCGGACGCGAGGATCGCGCGATAGTCCGTTCCATCGTTCATGGTGGTTCCAGAAGAAAGCTAAGCAGCAATGGGCGGGAATTGTACGCCGGGGAAGGGGAAGGTCAACTCCCCGGCGGGGGTTACTTACTTCAGTTTTGACTGCGCCCAGACAATCCCGCTCGCGTATTCTGGCGGCAGCAGGGGAACAATCGCTTCCAGCGTGGCGCTCAGGCGGTCCGTGTCGGTATCGTTCAGGTTCAGGTGGCCAACCTTACGACCCGGGCGCACCGCTTTGTCGTACCAGTGCAGGTGCACCAGCGGCAGCTTCAGCCAGTCGTAGTTCAGATCGGTGCCGATCAGGTTGATCATCACCGACGGGCTGGTCACCACCGGCTGCGGCAGCGGCAGGTCAGTGATGGCGCGCAGGTGCAGCTCGAACTGGCTGATGGAGGCACCGTTTTGCGTCCAGTGGCCGCTGTTGTGCACGCGCGGCGCAAGTTCGTTGATCAGCAGACCCGATGGCGTGACGAAACACTCCATCGCCATTACGCCCACATAGCCCAGCTCATGCATGATGGCAGAGAGCATCTCTTCCGCCTGCGCCTGCTGGTCAGCATTGGCCTGCGGGAAGGCGACGCTGGTGCGCAGAATCCCGTCCTGATGCAGGTTATGCGTTAGCGGGTAAAAAACGGTGTGCCCGTCATGCCCGCGCGCGCCCACCAGCGACACTTCACCGCTGAAGTTTATGCCCTGCTCAACGATGCACTCGCCGTAGCAGTCGTCCGGCAGCTCGGCGGTGTCGTTCGCGCGCAGGCGCCACTGCCCGCGACCGTCGTAGCCGCCGACACGACGCTTCACGATCGCCAGATCGCCCAGCATGGCGAAGACGTCATTCCACTCGCTTTTGTCGGACAACAGCTGCCACGGCGCGGTCGCAAGGCCGAGCTTGTCGAACAGCTGCTTTTGCGTCAGACGGTCGGCGATGATCGGGAAGACGTCGCGGTTCACAAAGGCGTTATGGCGCGCCAGCTCGCGGGTCAGGGCGGTTTCCGGCCAGCGTTCAATTTCGGCGGTGATCACGCTCTGATGGAACGGCACGGCTTCCGGCTCGGCGTCCAGCCCGACGGGCCAGACGGCAATACCCAGCGGCTCACCGGCCTGACGTAGCATCCGGCCAAGCTGACCATTACCAAGAACGCAAACCTGCTTCATGCTGCACCCCGCGGATCCGGGTTATCCAGCACCTCGTCGGTCTGGGCTTTACGCCACTCCGCCAGGCGTTGATGTAAGTCATTATCATGCGTCGCGAGGATCTGCGCGGCCAGCAGGGCGGCATTTGCGGCACCCGCCTTACCAATCGCCAGCGTACCGACAGGGATACCGCGCGGCATCTGGACGATAGAGTACAGGCTATCAACCCCGCTTAACGCGGCGCTCTGTACCGGCACGCCCAGTACCGGCACCAGGGTTTTGGCGGCAATCATGCCCGGCAGATGTGCTGCGCCGCCCGCACCGGCAATGATCACCTCGTAACCGTTCTCTTCGGCGCTTTCGGCGAAGCTGAACAGTTTATCCGGCGTACGGTGCGCGGAAACCACTTCGACGTGGTGCGGAACATTCAGGATTTCAAAGATTTCGGCGGCGAATTGCATGGTAGCCCAGTCGCTTTTGGACCCCATCACGATGGCGACACGCGCCGGATTATTGCGGGAAGACATGCGTCTTAAAACTCCTGTGGTGCGGAACACACTGCTTTCGAGGGCACAGAGAATAGCATGTAATACCGGCAAGGAAAACGGTTGCGTGGTCGTGAAATGGGCGAAAAAACGAGGAGGGTTAGAACGGGAAGGCGATCAGTTCCACACCTTCCGGCGTGACTTTGACCATCGATCCTTCGCTGTGCCAGGCACCTAAAACCACGCGATGGGCGGGCTCGCCGTTGGCGATAAGGGAATGCACATCGGGACGATGGGTATGGCCGTGGATCAGCCACTGAACGCGATGCTTCTCCATCACGTTCACCACCGCCTGCGGGTTGACGTCCATGATGGTCATCGATTTGCTGCTGTTGGCGGCCTTGCTGCCCGCGCGCATTCTGGCGGCGATGCGGTTGCGGATAAACAGCGGCAGGGCGAGGAACACTTTCTGGATCCACGGGATGTGAACTTTGGCGCGAAACGCCAGGTAGCCGGTATCGTCAGTGCAGAGCGTGTCGCCGTGCATGATCAGAATATTGCGGCCATAGAGGTCAAGCACCTGCTCTTCCGGGAGCAGCGTTATGCCGCTCTCGCGGGCGTAGCGCTGGCCGATCAGGAAATCACGGTTGCCGTGAATGAAATAGCAGGGGACGCCGGAATCCACCAGCGCTTTAATGGCCGCTGCCATCTCACGGTGCAGCGGGTTCGGATCGTCGTCGCCTATCCAGGCCTCAAACAGGTCACCCAGAATGTACAGCGCATCGGCGCTTTTCGCTTCACCGCGTAAAAAACGCAGAAAACCGGCGGTTATCGCCGGTTCTTCTGTTTGCAGATGCAGATCCGCAATAAAGAGTGTCGCCACGAATTACTCGCTGACGGTCACGCTTGTGATCACAACGTCTTCTTTAGGAACGTCCTGGTGCATACCGCTGCGGCCAGTAGAAACGGCTTTGATCTTGTCGACCACGTCCATGCCTTCAACCACTTCTGCGAATACGCAGTAGCCCCAGCCTTGCAGGCTTTCGCCAGAGAAGTTCAGGAAGTCGTTGTCCGCCACGTTAATGAAGAACTGTGCGGTAGCAGAGTGCGGGGCCTGAGTACGGGCCATTGCCAGCGTACCGCGGGTGTTTTTCAGGCCGTTGTTCGCTTCGTTTTTGATCGCTTCTTTCGTCTCTTTCTGGCGCATGCCAGGCTCGAAACCGCCGCCCTGGATCATAAAGCCGTTGATCACACGGTGGAAAATAGTGTTGTTGTAGAAACCTTCGCGGCAGTAGTCCAGGAAGTTTTTAACTGTTTCAGGCGCTTTGTCATCAAAGGTTTTGATTACGATATCGCCATGATTAGTGTGGAAAGTAACCATTTTTGCATCCTGTTCCGTTATTGTGGTGCGTCGACCCGTGCTCGGGTCACATATAGGGGCTTGTTATAGCATAACCACAGGACACGATCACCTTGCATTGTGTGCTGACCGTGCTCCGAATTATGGGTATTATAAGGAACAAACAATCCACACACGTGTTTACATGGAATCTTCGATGTTAAAAATCTTTAATACAATGACGCGCCAAAAAGAGGAATTTAAACCTATCCATGCCGGGGAAGTCGGCATGTACGTGTGTGGTATTACGGTTTACGATCTCTGTCATATCGGCCATGGCCGTACCTTTGTCGCGTTCGATGTGGTGTCCCGCTACCTGCGCTTCCTGGGCTATAACCTGAAGTATGTGCGCAACATCACCGACATCGACGACAAAATCATTAAACGTGCTAATGAAAATGGCGAAAGCTTTGTCGCGCTGGTGGATCGCATGATCGCCGAAATGCACAAGGATTTTGATGCCTTGAATATTCTGCGCCCGGATAGCGAGCCGCGTGCGACCCACCATATTCATGAAATCATTGAGATCACCCAAAAGCTGATCGAGCGCGGTCACGCCTATGTGGCGGACAACGGCGACGTGATGTTCTCGGTGCCGACGGACCCAACCTACGGTGCGCTTTCCCGCCAGGATCTGGACCAGCTCCAGGCCGGTGCACGCGTGGACGTGGTTGACGTGAAGCGTAATCCGATGGACTTCGTGCTGTGGAAGATGTCCAAAGCGGGCGAACCGAGCTGGCCATCCCCGTGGGGCGAAGGGCGTCCGGGCTGGCACATTGAATGTTCCGCGATGAACTGCAAACAGCTGGGCAACCATTTCGACATTCACGGCGGCGGTTCGGATCTGATGTTCCCGCACCACGAAAACGAAATCGCGCAGTCCACCTGTGCTCACGGCGGCGAGTACGTGAACTACTGGATGCACTCCGGGATGGTGATGGTTGACCGCGAGAAGATGTCGAAATCGCTGGGTAACTTCTTCACCGTGCGCGACGTGCTGAAGTATTACGACGCGGAAACCGTGCGCTACTTCCTGATGTCCGGCCACTATCGCAGCCAGCTGAATTACAGCGAAGAGAACCTGAAGCAGGCGCGCGCTGCGCTGGAGCGTCTGTATACCGCACTGCGCGGCACCGACAGGTCTGTTCCGGCCGCTGGCGGCGAGGCGTTCGAAGCCCGCTTCGTTGAGGTCATGAACGACGACTTCAACACCCCGGAAGCCTACTCCGTGCTGTTCGACATGGCGCGTGAGGTGAATCGCCTGAAGTCAGAAGATATGGCGGCGGCGAATGCGCTGGCGTCTCATCTGCGTAAGCTCTCTTCCGTGCTCGGCCTGCTGGAGCAGGACCCGGACGTGTTCCTGCAAAGCGGCGCGCAGGCGGACGACGGTGAAGTAGCGGAAATTGAAGCACTGATTAAAGCGCGTCTGGAAGCGCGTCAGGCGAAAGACTGGGCGGCGGCGGATGCGGCGCGTAACCGTCTGACCGAGATGGGTATTATTCTGGAAGACGGCCCGCAGGGCACCACCTGGCGTCGTAAGTAAGTCCGTAATGCCCGGTGGCGCTTACGCTTACCGGGCCTACAGGTGAAAGTAGGCCGGGTAAGGCGTAGCCGCCACCCGGTTTTTTTTACCTTCTCTTCCTCCACCATAATACTCCCATCAGCACGATTCCCGGCAGCCACACCCACAGCAGTTCCGAGATAATCACCTGATGCCCGTACGGCGTGGTATAGCGCGACAGTGCAAACGGCGCGACCTTAATCACCTGCCACGGCGCAAAGAAGCGCTCATCTGACCAGGGCCACAGCCAGCCGACGCCTTTCCCGCCGGTGGTAATCGAATCCAGCAGGCTGTGCGACAGCAGCGACACGGTTAAAAACAGCCAGCAGCGTGACAGGCTGGCCCGGAACCATCGACGCCCAGCCAGCACGCAAAGTATGGGCACTCCAAAGGCAAACAGCAGCGAATGAGTGAAACCGCGGTGGCCGAAAATATTCCCGTAGGCGACACCGAATTTAAACGCCAGTACGTCAGCGTCAGGCAGCATGGCGAGGACGATCCCGGCAAACAGCAGGCGGGGTGGGATGACTTTGGTTCCGAGCCCTAAGCCCAGACACAGAGGTACGGCAGCGTGGGTGATAACGGTAGGCATTACATTTATCCATGGCAAATCATGGAAATATAGCAGTCATCACGCGCTATAAGACCCATGCTAAATTCTGAATTTACGCCGATTCCCGCGCGATAAGCTGGCCGGAGAGGGTAATACGCTGCGTTTGCAGATCCGGCTCCTTCAGCCTGCGGATCATCAGCCCTGCCGCCTGGCGGCCTGTCTCTTCGCTGGCAGACGAAACGTAAGTCAGTGACGGCGACGTGAGGTTTACGTGAAGCATATCTTCAAAGCCGATCAGCGCCACCTGCTGAGTCAGGAAAACATCTTTGCCCACCGTGCGCCCCACCTGGTGAATGCCGGAGATCGAACCGATCATCGCGTCCGGCGAATGGCAGAGCAGGGCGGTAATCGTGTTGTTCTTCTCCAGCAGCTGGCGAGTCGCCATGGCCGCCGCCTGCGTATCATCGGTGCAGGCGGGAGAATATTCCTCACGCCAGACCAGGCCGTTCTGCGTCATCGCGCTGCGAAAACCGAGCAGGCGCTGCTCGCGAATACGGCACCCGTCGCGCCCGCCAATGTAGGCGATGGTGCGGTGCCCGCGCTCGATAAGATAACGCGCGGCCAGGTTCGCCGCCTGGCGGTTATCGCGCATCACCAGATTGCATTTCTCTTCCAGCAACGACTGCGAAACCGCCACAAGCGGCAGCGGGCATTGGCGAATGTGTTCCGGGAGAGAGGCGGCGCGGGTGTCCGACGCCAGATAGATGACGCCCGCCACGCCCTGCTGCTTAAATGAGAGCAGGGTACGCTCAAGATGTTCGTCGTCGTTCAGCGGCTGACCGAGAAAAACCATATAACCCTGTTTCTCCAGCTCCTGAACGATGCTCGCCATCACTTTGATGGAAAAGCTGTCGCTGAAGTCCCGCAGGATCAGGCCGATTAAATTGGAGGTGTTGGCGCGAAGGTTGGCAGCGGCGACGTTATGAACATAGCCCAGCGTTGTGATGGCGGCATTGACCTTCCCGATCGTCGCCTCTGAGATTTTCCCTTTCTGGCGCAGCACCAGCGACACGGTAGAAACCGACACGCCCGCATGCTTTGCAACATCAATAATGCTGACTTTCTTCAAAACCGCTCCCTGAAATTTACCGATTATCAGCCAGATAAGAGGCGTACCCCAGCGTACAGGAGACGCCTCCTTCAGGCATCTTATTATTTGCCAATCATCGTGGACATGGTCTGGGCGATAAACTGTGCTCTGGCCCCGAAAATCACCTGTATCCCGTTGTCGCCAACAAACACCACGCCGCGCGCGCCCAGCCCGTTCAGCCCGTCCCGGTCCACCGCTTCGCTCTTCGCCACTTCCAGACGCAGACGCGTGATGCAGGAGCCGACAGAATCAATGTTCTGCGCACCGCCCAGCAGGCCGATGATTTCGGTGGCAAGTTCGGAATCGGACTTGTCATTCGCGCTGGCGGTCACTTCGGTGCGGCCCGGCGTTTTCACGTCGAAACGGCGGATCACGAAGCGGAAGGTGAAATAGTAAATCAGGGCCATTGGGATACCGATGATAATGGCGCTCAGGAAGTTGGTCTGATAGCCGTTAAACGACGGCAGGATCCCGAACGACAGGTAGTCGATAAAGCCCGCCGAGAACGACTTGGCGATGTGCGCATGCAGCAGGTACATGGTCATGTACGCCAGGCCCGCCATGATGGCGTTGAAGACGTAAAGGATCGGCGCCACGAAGATAAAGGTGAACTCTACCGGCTCGGTGATGCCCGTCAGGAAGCAGGTGAGGGCGGCGGAGAAGAGAATACCGGCCGCAATTTTCTTATTCTTCGTGTGCGCTTCATGGTACATCGCAAGGCACGCCGCAGGCAGCGCGAACAGCATCAGCGGGAACTCGCCCTGCATGAATTTCCCGGCGTTCTGGTAGGTATCGCTGCTGAAGGATTTCACCCCCTCTTCGAGCATCTTGAACCAGATGGTCTGGTCGCCGTGGATCACCTGACCCGCCTGGGTAGTGTAATCCCCGAACGAATACCAGAAGGAGGGATACCAGATGTGGTGCAGACCGAGCGGGATCAACGCGCGCTCCACCAGCCCGAAGATAAAGGTCGAGGCCGCCTGGTTATCGCCGTTCACCACCACGGACAGGGCGTCGATCCCGGACTGAATATGCTGCCACACGTACGGCAGCAGCAGGCCGAGCAGGAACGACAGAAATGCCGTCGCAATCGCCACAAAACGCTTCCCGGAGAAGAAGCCGAGGAATTCCGGCAGCTGCATGGTGTGGAAGCGGTTGTAGCACCAGGCCGCGAGAATACCGCAGATCAGGCCGCCAAAGACACCCATCTGCAACGTCGGAATGCCGACGACCATGGCGTATTTCCCGCCCTGGGAGGCCATTTCCGGCGTAATGCTCAGCACGGTGCTGATGGTGATGTTGGTGACAAACACCGAGACCGCCGCAGAGAGTGCCGCAATGCCGGATTCCGAAGCCAGACCGACGGCAGAGCCGATGGCGAACAGCATCGGCAGGTTATCAAAGATAACCCCGCCGGCGTTCATCATCAGCGGCAGGTGGAACTTATCGCCGAAGGCCAGCAGCAGGCCTGCAGCGGGAAGCAGTGAAATTGGCAGCATTAAGGCGCGACCAATCATCGATAACTTAGACAGCGATTTAACAAACCCTGATATCAGACTCATGCTGATTTCCCCCGAGTAGCGCTTTTTCGCGCTGTTATTGTAAGTAGAACGTTTTAGTAGAACGTTCTACTTATCGTGGGGAAAGTCTGAAAATCGCGCAACATAATTTTCACGTTTCGCCAGAGGGAATAGTGATTATTTGAAGTTGATCGATAATTAACCGTGATGGGTGTGAGGGGATGTTTATCCCCTCTCCCTGTGGGAGAGGGTTAGGGTGAGGGCATCAGACAGCTCAGGCCGTCACGGTCACGCTCTGACCTGCAAAGCTCACGGTCTGGCCCGCGACAATTTTGCAGCGCTTGCGGGTTTCCACCGTGCCGTCTACTTTTACCTGCCCGTCGGCGATGACGATTTTCGCCTGCGCGCCGCTTTCGCTCCAGCCTTCCAGCTTCAGCAGATCGCACAGCTCAACGTGCGGATGTTTTCCTAAAGAAAAAGTTGCCATGATTACGCGTCCTCTACGTCGTGATACTCCTCGCACGCCTGCAAGGTATTCTGAATCAGTGTTGCTACCGTCATCGGGCCTACGCCGCCCGGGACCGGAGTAATATAGGATGCGCGCGCTGCGGCATCTTCATACACCACGTCGCCGACCACTTTGCCGTTTTCCAGACGGTTAATACCCACGTCCACGACGATTGCGCCCTCTTTGATCCACTCGCCCGGAATAAAGCCCGGCTTGCCGACCGCAACGATCAGCAGATCGGCGTTTTCGACGTGATGACGCAGGTTTTTGGTGAAGCGGTGGGTGACGGTGGTGGTGCAGCCCGCCAGCAGCAGCTCCATGCTCATCGGGCGGCCCACGATGTTGGAGGCGCCAATCACCACGGCGTTCAGGCCATAGGTGTCGATGTTATAACGCTCCAGCAGCGTCACGATGCCGCGCGGGGTGCACGGACGCAGGCGCGGCGCGCGCTGGCACAGGCGGCCCACGTTATACGGATGGAAACCGTCAACGTCTTTGTCCGGCGCGATACGCTCCAGCACCTTCACGTTGTCGATGCCCGCAGGCAGCGGCAGCTGAACCAGAATGCCGTCGATCTCTTTATCGGCATTCAGGGTGTCAATCAGTTCCAGCAGTTCCGCTTCGCTGGTGGTTTCCGGCAGATCGTAAGAGCGGGAGACGAACCCCACCTCTTCACACGCTTTGCGTTTGCTGCCGACATAAATTTGCGAGGCCGGGTTGCTGCCAACCAGCACTACGGCCAGCCCTGGAGCGCGTTTTCCGGCAGCTTTACGCGCCTTCACTTTTTCCGCAACCTCAGAGCGCACCTGCTGCGCAATCGTTTTACCGTCAATAATCTTTGCTGCCATCAGAGAGAAGATTCCGTCTGTAACGTTAGAAAGGGGGGATTACCTGTATTTTGTCAGAAGCGAGCGCCGCTGTCAGTCACCCTTTACGAGATTTCATCGATGGCCCGCAAAACCCCTTCTCAGGGCATGGTCAATTTCTTAGAGGCGATTAGGATGTGACCTGGCAAAATGGCAGCGTTTTGACATATTACAAAATAGATTCCTGAGCTACTTTGTCCTCTCCGAAATAAGCCTTCAATTTTTTAATTGAACGTATTTCTTATTCCCGAATATGCGCGGGAAGGGTTATTTACATTTTAAAGGAATAGACATGAAACTCAGCAACATTGCTTCTACTGTTATTGCAACTCTGGCCCTGGTCGCGGGTGCCGCTCACGCAGAAGATCCGGTAGCACCTGTATCTGTAAACGGTGGTACGGTGCATTTTAAAGGTGAATTAGTGAATGCCGCGTGTTCAGTGAATACTGACTCTTCAGAGCAGACGGTTAATCTCGGCCAGTACCGTACCGCGAAATTCACTAAAGTGGGTGACACCACCTCCAATATTCCCTTCACCATCGAACTGAACGACTGCGATCCTGCGGTAGCGAAAACCGCTGCTGTCGCGTTTACCGGCCAGATCGACGCCACCGACAAAACGCTGCTGGCGGTAAGCTCCGGTAACAACGACAACTCCGCGAAGGGCGTAGGCATTGAGATCCTCGACAGCAAATCCTCCACGCTGACCCCGGACGGTGCAACCTTCTCTGCGGCGCAGAACCTGATTGAAGGGACTAACACCCTGAACTTCACCGCGCGCTATAAAGCCACGGCGGCGACCACCGCGCCGGGCCAGGCAAACGCGGACGCAACATTCGTAATGAAATACGAGTAATGCCTGAGTACAGGGATGTGGCTGGCCTCAGGGAAGAGGTCTTTTGATCGCCTATACCGGGAGCGAAGGATGACAAGGACTGGGATACTGCTGTGTGCCCTTGCGATTGCCTCAGCGGTAAACGCACATACCGTTGTCATAGACGGCGGCAAAGTACACCTCAGGGGAGAGCTGGTTAACGGCGGCTGCGCCGTGGCCCCGGACAGCCAGAATATGCGCGTGGATATGGGGCAATACCGCACAAACGCCTTTTCCGGCGTCGGCAGCTTTTCCACGGTTAATGTGCCTTTCACCGTACGTCTGCTGGATTGCAGCGTGGACGTCTCCCGCACCGTGGGGATCCAGTTCCAGGGAGTGACACCGGCAGAAGACCCGCAGGTTTTCCTGGCGACATCGCGGCCGGGGGAAAATGCGGTCAGCAGCGGTGTCGGACTGGCGCTTTTTGACGAACAGCAACGTCAGATCATCCCGAACGCGACGGCAGTGAGCTGGTTACCCATTAACACCCGCGAGCTGGTATTTCATTTCAGCGCCCGCTACCGCGCTATTTCCGAACACCTTGTACCAGGCACTATTCAGTCGAATGTCTGGTTTACGTTGATTTATCCCTGACGCCTGCGAACTAATTATTAAAGGTACGGTTGTGATGAACACCCTGATTAAACCTGGACTGTTTTTAACTTTTATTTTGATGATGGTTTCTGCCAGCGCGAATGCATCCGGCGGAATTGCGCTGGGCGCGACGCGCGTTATTTATCCGGCCGATGCAAAACAAACGTCGCTGGCGATCACCAACAGCAATAAACAAGAGCGCTATTTAATTAACGCGTGGATAGAAAATGCCAACGGGCAAAAGGAAAAAACCTTTGCCGTCACGCCGCCGCTGTTTGTCAGCGAGCCGGCCAGCGAAAACACCCTGCGCATTATCTACGCAGGCCCGGCGCTGCCTGCCGATCGCGAATCACTCTTTTACATGAACGTCAAAGCGATTCCCTCCGTCAGCAAAAAACATCAGGACGGCAACAACGTCCTGCAACTGGCCATTCTGTCACGCATCAAGCTGTTTGTTCGCCCGGCTAACCTGGCGATGCCGCCGGAAGAGGCGCTCTCACAGCTGCGTTTTGAGCGCGTCGGCAACCATCTTAAGGTGAGCAATGCCTCGCCGTATTACGTCACGCTGGTCAATCTGAAGCTCGGCGGTCAGACGCTGGAGAACCTGATGGTTGCCCCTAAAAGCTCGGCGCAGCAGGTGCTGCCTGCCGCAGCGAGCGGCACGCTCTCCTGGCAGAGTGTGAATGACTACGGTGCCATTACGCCGGCGCGTAGCGTCAGCCTGTGAGCAGAGACAGGGCGATGAACACTCAATGGCGTTACTGCCCGGTTGCGCTGGCACTGATGGCAACGCTCTGGCCACACGCTGGCTGGGGCGAAAGCTACTTTAACCCGGCGTTTCTCTCCGATGACGCGGCGAACGTGGCGGATTTGTCGCGTTTTGAGAAAGGCCACCAGCAGGCACCGGGCGTCTATCGCGTCGATATCTGGCGTAACGATGAGTTTATCGGCACCCAGGACGTGCGGTTTGAGCAAGCCGACAACACGCCGCCGGTCGCGGGCGGTTTGTCGCCGTGCATTACGCGCGCGATGCTCGATCGCTTTGGCGTCAATATCGCCGCCTTCCCGGAACTGAGCAACGTGCAGGGCGAGACCTGCGTTCCGCTCACCACGGCTATTCCGGGCAGCGAAACGGCGTTCAACTTCGCCTCGTTGCGCCTTAACGTCAGTCTGCCTCAGGTGGCGATGCAAAACAGCGCCCGCGGGTATATTCCGCCTGAACAGTGGGATGAAGGCATCCCAGCCGCGCTGCTGAACTACAGCTTCACCGGCAACCGGGGCAGCGACGACGACAGCTACTATCTGAACCTGCAAAGCGGGTTGAACTATGGCGCCTGGCGATTACGCAATAACGGCGCGTGGCGTTATACCGAAAGCAACGGCCAGCGGCACAGCAGCTGGCAAAATATTGGCACCTGGGCGCAGCGTACGGTCATTCCGCTAAAAAGCGAGCTGGTGCTCGGCGACAGCAACACCGGTAACGATGTCTTCGACAGCGTCGGTTTTCGCGGTGGTCGGCTCTATTCGTCCGACAGCATGTATCCGGACAGCCTGCAAGGCTACGCGCCTACCGTACGCGGAATCGCCCGCACCCCTGCCAAAGTGGTGATCCGCCAGAACGGATACGTGATTTACCAAAGCTATGTGCAGCCGGGGGCTTTTGCGATAACTGACCTTAACCCGACCTCCTCAAGCGGTGACCTGGAGGTGACGGTGGAAGAGAAGGACGGCAGCCAGCAGCGCTACACCGTCCCGTATTCCACCGTTCCGTTGCTTCAGCGTGAAGGACGCTGGAAATACGATCTGGTGGCAGGGGACTATCGCAGCGGCAACAGCGAGCAGGACACGCCGTTCTTTACTCAGGGTACGATGATTGCGGGTCTTGCCGACGGCTACACGCTGTACGGCGGAACGCAGCTGGCCTCGCGCTATACCGCCATCGCCATTGGCGCGGGTAAAAACCTCGGTGACTGGGGGGCGGTGTCACTTGACCTCACCCATGCCCGCAGCCAGCTTGCCGATGACAGCCGCCATGAAGGGCAGTCCCTGCGGTTCCTGTACGCAAAATCCCTTAACGGATTCGGCACCAACTTCCAGCTGCTGGGCTATCGCTACTCGACCAAAGGCTTCTACACCCTCGACGATGTGGCCTGGCGCACAATGGAAGGCTACCAGTATGGCGACGATCAGGACGATGACGGCGTGCCGGACGTGCAGAGCTATCACAACCTGACGCTGAATAAAAAAGGACGTTTCCAGCTCAATATCTCCCAGTCTCTTGGCGATTACGGCTCGGTGTACGTGTCGGGCAGCCAGCAAAGTTACTGGGGCACCAGCGAGTCCAACGTCTGGTATCAGCTCGGCTACGCAGGCGGGGTGAAAGGGGTCAGCTACGCCTTATCCTGGTCATGGAACAAGGCCGTCGGCATTGAAGGAACTGACCGGATCGCCTCGTTTAACGTCTCCGTCCCGTTCAGCCTGTTCACCCGTCACGGCTACCGTCGCGATAACGCGATCGACCGGGCCTATGCCACGGCCTCAGCCAGCCGCAACAGCGACGGTGATACCAGTTGGCAGACCGGGATCAGCGGAACGCTGCTCCAGGATCGTAACCTGAACTACAGCGTCACGCAGGGTCACACCAGCAATAACGGTGCCAGCGGCAGCGCCAGCGCCAACTGGCAGGCAACGTACGGTACGCTGGGTGTGGGCTACAACTACACGCGGGATCAGCACGACCTCAACTGGCAGCTCTCCGGCGGCGTGGTAGGGCATTCAGACGGCATCACATTCAGTCAGCCGCTGGGCGATACCAACGTCTTGATCAAAGCGCCGGGCGCGTCAGGCGTGAGCGTCGAAAACCAGACCGGCGTCAAAACAGACTGGCGTGGCTATGCGGTGATGCCGTACGCCACGGTGTACCGTTACAACCGCGTGGCGCTCGACACTAACACCATGAGCAACAACACCGACATTGAAAATAACGTTTCCAGCGTCGTGCCGACGAACGGTGCGCTGGTGCGCGCCAGTTTTGACACCCGCATCGGCGTGCGTGCGTTGCTCACCGTGAAGCGTGATAACCAGCCTGTGCCGTTTGGGGCGGTGGTGCGTGAGACGCAGAGCGGCGTAACCAGCATGGTGGGCGATGACGGTCAGATTTACCTGAGCGGGCTGCCGCTGAGCGGGGAACTGCTGATTCAGTGGGGAGACGGGAAGCAGTCCCAGTGTCGTGCGCCCTACAGCCTGCCAGAACAGAGCCTGCAACAGGCGATCACACTTAAGGGGATCCGCTGTGAATAAAATCCATTATCTGGGGCTATCCCTTCTGGCATTTTTGCCGCTATCTGAGGCGTTCGCCACCGTCTGCGTCAATGAAAATGGCGTGCCGACGGAGGTGTATTACGACCTGACGGATAAATTCAACAGCTCCAATAACCAGGTGGGGCAGATTGTTACACTCAGCGAGAAGTCCCAGTGGGTGGGCGTCAACGCCGTCTGCCCTAAGGGAACGTCCGGGAACACCACCAAGCGTAGCTATGTGACCGAATTCCCGGTCACAGGCACCAGCGATGGCTACCAGTATCTGAAGCTAAACGACTATCTGGACGGGGCGATGAAAATCACCGACAGCTACGCTGGCACGTTCTATCCACCCAGAAAGTACATTCAGATGGGGAGCCATCCGAACGTGTCTAAAAACAAACCGTTTGGAGTACAGGATTCCAGCCTCGTCTTTCGGCTTAAGGTGACCCGACGCTTTATCAATATGGTGGTGATCCCCCGGGCAATCATGTTCCGGGTTTACGTCACCACGACCTCCACGGATCCGCTCACCACGCCGGTTTATACCATCAGCTACAGCGGGACCATTCAGGTGCCTCAGAGCTGTGAGATTAATGCCGGAAATGTGGTGGAGTTCGATTTCGGAGACATCGGCGCCTCTCTGTTCAGTAAAGCGGGCATCGGAAATAAGCCGGAAGGGATCTCAGCGCAAAGCAAAACCATCGGCATAAAATGCACCAACGTCGAGGCGAACGCCATGCTCACAATGCGTGTTGAAGCGGAGAAGGTTTCAGGCAGTACGCTGGTCTCTGATAACGCGGATGTGGGTTTTGTGATTGCCAACAGTAATGGTGTGCCGCTGACGCCGAACAACCTGACCAGCAAAATCCCGTTCCGTCTGGACGATAGCGCACAGGCACAGGTGGGGATCCGCGCGTGGCCTGTCAGCGTGACCGGTAAAAAACCTGCCGAGGGGCGTTTTACCTCTCGCGGCTATTTACGCGTCGACTATGACTAAGGAGCAGGTATGCGAAACGGAATGCGGTATTTAGCCGTCGCGCTCTTTGCGCTTTGCTCCCCTGCGCACGCAGAGACGGCGCTTGGGGAAATTAACATTCAGCTCTATGGCAATATCGTGGATTTTACCTGCGTGGCGGAGGGGGACGACAGCAATAAAACCGTCACGCTCGGCACCTGGCCCACGAAACAGCTCCGCACAACGGGAAGCCGGACGCAGCCTGTACCGTTCACCCTGAAGCTGACCGGATGCCCGCCGGGGGCGGCTTCGATCACATTTACGGGGAAGATGGACGGGCATGATAACAGCCTGCTGGCGCTGAATGATGCCAGCGCGGCCAGTAACGTGGCCGTGGAGATCCTCGACCGGGATAAAACGCGCCTCGCGTTGCAGCAGGCCAGCCAGACGGTGTCGGTGGATGCGCAGGGAAATGCCGAACTGTCGTTTTATGCCAATTATATCGCCACGGCGGATAACCCGCAGCCGGGCCGGGCTGATGCCGATGCAACTTTCATGATTAATTATAATTAATCGTATCCCCTCTCCCTGTAACGGTTATATGTTGCAGGGAGAGGGAAGGATTACAGTAATTCGTGCGCTTTCGCGTAATCAATTAATTCAACGATACTTTGTACGCCCAGCTTGGAAAAAATATTAGACTTATGGGCGCTAATTGTTTTGTTGCTAAGTAATAATTGATCCGCAATCTCCTTATTAGATAATCCGTTCGCCAGATATCGCAGAACCGTCACTTCACGATTCGATAATGGCATATCCACAGCGGCGCCTGTCCGGGAGCCTGTATGGTTTATAAAACTCAATGTTTCTGACGGGAAAAAAGAATAGCCCGTCAGTATCATTTCCACCGCGTTATAAATTTCCCCCAGATCTTTCCGCTTACTGACAAAACCATTTGCCCCGGCGCGGATGGCGCGCCCTGCGTAGAAGGCTTCAGATTTCGAAGAGAGGAAGAGAATCTTAATATCTTTATTTAAGTTTCTGATTCTTTTCAATAATACGAAGCCGTCCGTGCCTGTCATTTCGATATCGAGAATGACCAGGTCGATGGGGTGGTTGCGTATACAGTCAAGCACTTCGTGGCTGTCGCCTGACTTCAGTTTGACCTGGATGTTTTTATTTTTCTGTAGCAGGACTTCTATCGACATTCTGACGATAGGGTGTTCGTCCATAATGATAACGGATGCCGGTTTCATTTTTTATGCCTCAGATTGTTAAAAGCGTTATGCTGAGTTTTGTTAAAACTCTCGAAAAGCCGGAAGGATAATTACGCAGATCCTTGTACGGTAGATCCCTGGGAAGAGCGAAAGCATCCTTGTTTACGTAGTGGTGATATCAATGCCTGAGCGCAGTTATCTCATAAGGCTGTTATGGCAAAATGATTTTTCTTATTCGCGTGTCAAACACGTCTTATTATACCGTTTAAGTATTGTCCGAAAAGCCTGTAAATTAATGTCCATATATTGATGATTATTATCTTCTGTATCTGAATCGCTAACTTTTTAAAATTAGCAAAAATGTCCTGATATTGCATTTACCACACAGTTTCATCTTTATGTAATAACAAAAAATAAACGATCTTACTGTATGTTGATCAAATGTTAACAATACGCAGGTCGTGACAAAGTGCTTTTCGCCTGTCCGCTACCTCTGATGTCCGCTCTTTAGCGCGTCATTGCCTCATTTCTAACACCTCAGGCAAGGAGGATGATCCCTTCGTCAAAACAGCACTATCTGCTGTTTTCTTCACCTCTCATCGCTTTTATTTACAGATAAATCGCTTGTTTTTACACCATTATCATCCTGTTAACGGAAACGTCAGAAACTTAACGCATGGATAAAATGACTCTCGTTTAGCGTACAGGCAGCATTTCGCATGGTTTAAGTTGAAGAATTAGGAATAGTTATAAAATCGAAAGTTTTGTTAAAAAACACAAAAAATTAACATATGTCCTAAGTATTTTCTTAAAGGTCTTTAGGAATTAATGGGTTACTGAATACGTTAATACGTGAAATCTGAAAGGTTGTTGAGAAGATGTAGCAACTCATGACGATGATTCAGCCCAAGTTTCGCCAGGATGCAGCTGAGACGGTAAATAATGCGGCTATAGGGGCGGTTCTGTAACTGAGCAATCTGTCGCAGGGTGCTACCCTGCGACAGCGCCTGCAGGATCGGCCATTCATCACGTGAAAACCACTCTTTCCGGTGGCCGGCGGGTGACGGCGCTTCCAGCAAGGTTTGTTGCAAAGCCCGCGGCGTAAGTTGCCGTTCAATCACATGAAAAGGGCCAGCCGCTTTGCAAAACAGGCGTGTATCGTAATCATCGGCGCGGATGAGCAGGTAGGGTGTCAGGTAGGGGGCGAACAGGCTGTGGCGTCGTAATCGGTCCAGCAGGTCAATAAGCGGCGAGGCGCGGCTTTCTACATCTACCACCAGACGTGATGAAGGCCACTGATTCAGATCGCTGAGGGCGGCTTCCAGGGTGGAATAGTCACAGCAATTGCTCAGGGGAGAGTGCCCGCTCAGAAAACCGGAACGGAAAAAGTTATCCTGTGTGACCAGGACGATAAAGGGAGCATCGGTTTTGCGGGTCTGGTTGATTGACTGGCTCAAATATTCGAGACGATCAAAAAATGGGAGAGCAAAAGGCGAGTGCGTTGAACCCGGTGAATCACTTCCTGTCCGACGACGCCGGTAACGGCGTACTGTCATTCGCATAGCTTCCCTCTTGGCGATGACCGTTCAGTCCTCCTGCCATCTCCAGGATGGCCAATAATATCCCTGACCGAAGCGCGCGCCAGCCTGAAGCGCAAACTTACGGTCCGTTTCTGTTTCAATGCCTTCTATGAGTACATTTTCAGCAATTTTTGAACAAAGCGTGACCAGGTTTGCCAGCGCTGGCGTTGCACGTAAACGCCAGAAAGCGATCTTATCGATTTTTATTCCGCTTAACGGCATGCGGCAGGACAAAAACGCGCGCCCTGACGCTTCATCAATGTCATCCAACCAGATCCGATGTCCTTGCGCCGTCAACTGCTGAAGCGCACAACTCACCCTCAGACGTGCCGGGTCTGAGAGAGAAAAGAAGGAAGCAGGTTCCACGAGTTCAATGTTCAGCGGTGGGCTGTTAAGTTGCAGTAAACGCTGGAACATTTCCGGTATGGTCAGAACGGTTATCGGCAAATTTATGAAAAGGTTGTCGCAGGGAAAGGGTTTTTTTAACGCAGCGATCTGAGCTTCCAGCAGCATAAGCGCCCGAGCAGCGGACCAGTCGTGAAAAAAGCCTTCGCTTTGCTGATGCGGTGACAGCACGCTGAGCACTTCAGCCCCTACCGTGCGCGAAGAGGAGAGGGCGACAATGGGTTCAAGCTTGATGCCTGTAATGTCGTGTGAGATGTGCTGCACGCACGAGGGGAAACCTGTCTGGTCTGGCGCTGTCACTCCGTCGTCCTGTTCATTTCCAGCCTCCAGGCGGCCGGGATACCGCAGGACAGTGTGAAGGGGAAGTAAACAGGAAAACAGCAGGCGTTACTTAAAAGCGGCTAAGCCTTTTCGCAGCCCGTAAAAGAGGGATAAATGTTGAAAAAACAGCCGTATTTACAATCAGCTAGTCATTAACGGCAGAGAAGGTGGAAAAGGCATTGACTCACTACGCATTGACCGTATAATTCCAGGCGTTTCACCACCGCGAAGTACACTCTTCTCCGTGCGCCCTTAGCTCAGTTGGATAGAGCAACGGCCTTCTAAGCCGTAGGTCGTAGGTTCGAATCCTACAGGGCGTGCCATTAAATATCATGCACATACGCTAGTCTCAAACTGGCCTGATTTTCTCCATGCGTCGTATTTGTGTCATGATTGCCAAAAATGGCATCAATTTTCCGTGCGTGTTCGCTTTAGTGTTTCGGTGCCAGGTGAGCATATCGACGAACCATTTCGATACTTTCCCCGCCGCCCATTTCCTGAAGAACAGATAACGGGACGCCAGACTGAATTAACCAGCTCGCCCATGTATGTCTCAGGTCGTGGAATCGGAAATCTTCGATACCTGCACGACGACATGCTGCATTCCATGCGCTCTGGTCATCAACCCGCATTTTCCTCACTGATGGAGTTCTGCGAGTTGTATCGAGAATGACGCGTTAATTATCGATTCAAGCATGGCGCGCCTGAAACAGAAAAGGCCGGATGAGTACGGTCTTCTTTTTGACCATTATGTCAAAAATATCTCTAAGCGTGTGCTTGGGCGAAAGTTACGTCTGTCAGAGGGAATGATTCGCATTAAATTTCAGATGGCGGAAGCTTTTATTGATGGCTGCCCGGCGATGCTGGATATTCGGCTGGAGATGGATTATTGAACACCTTCAAGGGCCGGAAAAGGCCCTTATCTTTCCTCTTCAAGGTAACGGGTGGCCTGTGCGGAGATCATGGTTAAAAACTGCTTAGCTGTGATCCCCCATAACTCAGGGTGAAAGTCGAACTTATACAGTTCAAGAAACTCCATTTCTAAGTCTTTGCTTGTATTGATGAAATTTATGCAATCTGTGACTACGCCTCGGGCATACTCAGGCCCCTCGCATTTAAGGTATTCATCCATCACCTCCTCAATGGTTTCTCCGAAGAGGTCATAATCCTGATTGAAGTAGGTCGCTATAAGGTGATCCAGGTATCTATAAATCATCATTATCTCAGTATCGGGAAGGCGGTCAGAACGTAATATGGTTTATCGTTGTACATTTGAAGCTCAAGTACGACACGCATTTTATGAGACTTGATCACAGAGCCAGTGGCAGACTCAATTCCAAAACCGACCTCTTTTCCTGCAAAAAAGTCGATATTCAGTTTCGCTCCCGGTCTCGTTGTTTTGGCCCAATTGGTGATATAAGACGAATTGAACCTCAACGCCTGGGAAATTGCCTCCTCTGCTACGCGCCGATTATAGAAAGTGCTGCTACCGGATAACGTTGGTCGGTTAGCCAGACGGGTTCGCAGCTCCGCTTCACTTAGCCCCACATGGCGAGATAGTGTATGTCCCCCAGGTTTATATCCGGTCGCTGATTCATGTTCCATCAGTTTAATCCGACCAACACGAACAGAGGCAATACGTACAGCCCCCAAAGCAAGGCCAAAGGCTACGGGAACAGCAATATCGACAGTCAGGCCAATATTAAGCGCAGTCTTTTCATCAGCTCCAAGACGGCGAGCTGTATCAGTAGCTAACTGATACGCTGCTGTCCGTGTATCTCGACCCGTCAGAGTCTGGTCAATAGCAGCATTGAGGCTGTCGAGTCCATGCGCACCAACAACAATGCAGGCCGCTTTAGTCAGCGTCGTTGGGTCTGGCGCTGCGCACAAAATTGTCGCACCGGCCAGTTCAACGGTACTCATTGCTACACCGAGTCCGCCCAGCAACCGATTCTGCAGTGTCTCTGCTTCAGTTACTGTTTTATCAGACATTACGGCGGCCAGTTGTACCGGCGACATTACGACCTGTAATCCATCGCTCATATTGATACTCCGATTATCTTTCCGCCAATCATAAAAAATGTTAGTGCGTTACGCAAAAAGACTGGGCCAGCTTATTGTGGCTCAGGGGCAGCGGGGAGAGGAATATAACGAAAATCTCGGTCGCTATGTGGCCGCCGCGTTTATTGCAATGGAACGCCTTGATAGCGCCCCTGGCGTCAGAGTTGATGATGGACGTAGCGGGAATGGGATAACCGGTGACGGCGACCAAAGCTAACTTCTTGATTAAATGCCATGAGCGATCTGCAGCCTAAGAGACCAGCACCCGAGGGTTATCCTTTATCGTCCCGGCGATGGCTACAACTTCGTCTCGAACTGCGCGGGCTGATGCGTTTTTTTCGGCTACGTACTCAGCGGATGGAAGATTAAACCAATTTCCGGCTCCGTCCTGAATTTCGCGAAAGTAATTTCTGGACTCCATTGCTTCATGAAGGCAATCGTAGTCATCGGATGATGCACCGCCAGGTCGGCGATTTTTTCCGTTTACGTGCCATATGGCTTGCTTTTTCAATATTGTGTTTCTCAGTCGGTTAGAAAGAGTATTTTGCATTTAAAGAAAATGACTCGTTAATTTGGGTTTTTGCAAAAAAGAATTTTATTCATATTGTTTGTATCGTGCAGGATGCAGAAGTAATGTCACGGTATCAGTTAGCTTTAGGATTCATTTCTTTTCTAATAATCGGTGTTATTAGTGTCCGGAGCTAAATGACAGCTGTTAAACATAAAGCTTCGGTTTTTTACCGGAGCTTTTTTATATCTGCTTAATGTGCACCGGTTCTAGGTAGCGATGAATCGATATCAACTTAAGAGCATGAGCGCAGCCACATCCTTAGATGTGGCAAAGAATTTACAGAGCCTTACATGCATGGGGCTTTTTTCCTCAAATTCCTGAGCGCAGGCTCTTCAGCTCTCTCTGGATCAGTACCTGTGAAAAATGCACGTCTTGCGCTGGCTGCCGCCCCGCTTTTCCTGGTCATGGCGGTAGATTTTACCGGGCGGATGATGTCGTTCCTGGCTGATGATGTGCTGGTGGTCTGCTTTATTGCCGTCGCACTGCCGCTTATCCGCCAGAAAGAATAGCGCCCTTATCATGCGTCCTGCGGGGCGCATTATTAAGCACGTTGATCCCCGTCACCCGACGGAATAATTCCTTCTTTTATTAATATCAGGAGATTCCCATGTTTGAAAAAGCCCCCGACGTATGGGGATGGTTTTCTTTGTCTGTTACCTGGGTGAAGTCCAACTCCTATCTGTACTGGGGGAGCTTCACGGCCTTCCTGGCGGCACTGTGGTCAGGGCTCTGCGACAAACATGGCTGGTGCTCCTCGTTGTTTGGTGGGCTACTGGCGACCATCATCACCCTGAGTATTCTGGCGGTAATGAAAAAGACCGGGTTACACGAAGAGTGGATGCCCAGGTTGGGCCGATACCCCCAGCTTCCTTGCCGGGGGAGAGCGCCATTAGTGCCCTGTAACGGCCGCGGCGGCGACCGGATGGTCAGCGTTAGCGACCACAGTTGCACGGGCGACGGGATGATAACTACCGTCTGTTGCGGCTGCGACGGCGACAGGGTGATCGGCAGATACCACCGCCGTGGTGCGGGCGACAGGATGGTTACCTTCACCGGTGGCCGCCGCAACGGCAACAGGATGATCGGCGGAGGCGACGGCAGTGGCACGGGCTACCGGATGATTTGCAAATGCAGAAAATGATGCCGCAGTGAAAGCCAGAGCGAGAATGACTTTTTTCATAATATAACTCCTGATGTTTTCCCTGTATGGACAGGGACCATTATTTTAATAACGATGATTGGTAATTATTGAGAATTGTGCAATGGATATTGCTTCGTCTGAATCAAATACTCTGACAATGTATCTGGAAAACACGTTATTGATAATTGAAGTCAATATACCTTTCCAGTTTTAAATTGTTTATTTTTAAATTTATGGTCGTTTTGTGTAAAAATAAATTATTTGCCTGGTAAAGCATATTTAGCTAAAGGAGAGGATTTTTCGCCGGGCAGAATAGTATCACCTTCAATGTATAAGAAAGGCTTAAAATGAAAAAATATTTACTCATCGCGTTGAGCTTTCTGGCTATCACCAGTCCGGCGAGTTACGCTGGCATCCGATCGCTGGTGGAGGATGGCACGGTTCTGCAGAGCCAAATTATTACGCATACCCGAGAAGGGTATCATCCGCTGCGTACCTTAACCGCGGGCACGATTGGTGGCGTAGTGGGTCACCAGTTCGGTAACGGCAAAGGGAAAACCGCCATGACGGTGGCCGGTGCAACAGCCGGGGCGGCGGCTTCTCATAACCGGCAGTCTTACGAATTGGCAGCACAGGAAGTGAAGTTACTTATCAAGACTCAATCCGGGCAGACTATTCAGGTGGTGCAGCACAATAATGGTTTGACATTTAACCCTGGCGACAAAGTTCGTATCATCACAACGGGTTCTAATACCACCGTGGAAAAATCATACTAAGCACATTATTATGATTACAAAAATGAAATACCGTGGTTTTCACGTCTTTTATAAAAATAACGATACACGATACCTGGAAATACTGGACGATATATTGTCCTGTAATGTAAAACGACTCAGCGTTAAGATGGTATTTAAAAGCCTTCCGCATACCCACGTCTCTTTACTGATTACCCCCTACGGACAGTTTGTATTAAAGATTTACTCCCCCAGGAAAAAAAGGATAGAAAAATTTTTCAAATCGTTTTTTACGCCCAACCCCAACGAAAATTTGATTGAGCGGATCGACTATGCTGGCAGGCAAGGTCATACCTTCCCGAATGATTTTTATCTCCTGGCTGAACGCCGGATTTTCAGATTCGCAAAAATCTCGCTCATGTTGTTTGAGTATGTCCCCGGTCCGGAGTTACGCGTTCTTCCCGCGATCACGCCGGACATAAAGCGTGAAATCCGACACAGTATGCAGAAAATGCACAATCTGAAAATCATTTCCGGCGATGCGCACGGCGGGAACTTCATCCTGAGTGAAAAAGGAATAAGGATCATCGATCTGTCCGGGAAGCGTTGTAGCGCGAAAAGGATTGTTGAAGACAACGTGACGGCCAGCCTGCGCATTGGTATTCCCATTGAATCCCACCGGCGTTGGGAAAAACGCCTGATCGCAAAAAAAATCAGACGACACCATAAAATCGTCCAGAGGAAGTATCTGGCGCGTTCAAATACCGCTTAAACCCTTTATTCATGCAGGACAACAGCCTGTTATAAAAGAATTTTCCCTGGTATATGGCATTTTCGCCAATCCTCTACCATGCTCATTACACCTCACCGTTTCGCGTGGGGGCTTTTCGTAGTTGCTCATTAATCTTAAGGAAAAAGTTTATGAAAAAAACGACTGCTATTTTGTTGGGCACCGCGTTTCTGTTTACCACCAACGCCTTTGCGGCTGAAATGATGACAAAAAACGAATTCGAAAAAGTTGAGTCTCAGTACGAAAAAATCGGTACCGTGAGCACGGCTAACGAAGTCTCTGTCGACGATGCGAAAAAAGAGCTGGTCGAAAAGGCCGATAAAGAAGGTGCTGATGTGCTGGTGCTGACTTCCGGTAATACAAACAACAAAATTCACGGCACCGCCGATATTTACAAGAAAAAATAACGCTTTAGCAACCACCCCTGTCTGGGGTGGTTGTGCTCCGTACTTCTCCCCCACATCGTTTTTAGCCTCTTCTCGCGCAGTGCTCCTCGTTGACGCTTGATTACGTATATATAATGCGTATAGTTCTCATTTGCATTTCATTTGATAAATACTAAGGCCCGACAACGGGCCATTTTTGCGCGCACGTTAAGAGCTCATTATGAACAACACCACAATGCACAAAACGCTGCTGGCGATTGCCATCGGCGCGGTTACACACTCCGCCTTTGCGGCGGAAGAGAAAAAAGAGGACACCATCGTGGTCCAGTCCACGGCGGGGAGTGATTTCAAACCCGGCGGTGACCAGCTGCTTCCGGCCTTCCTCGACGGCCAGGTGGCTAACGGCGGACGTATGGGGATGCTCGGGCAGCAGAACGCCATGGACGTGCCGTTCAACATCATTAGCTACACCTCGAAGCTGGTGGAAGATCAGCAGGCGAAAACCATTGCTGACGTGGTCGCTAACGACGCGGGCGTGCAGTTCGTTCAGGGGTACGGCAACAGCGCGGAAACCTTCCGTATCCGCGGCCTGAAGTTTGACGGCGACGATATGACCTTTGGCGGATTGTCTGGCGTACTGCCGCGTCAGGTGGTGGATGCCCAGATGGTTGACCGCATCGAGATCTTCAAAGGGGCCAACTCCCTGATGAACGGCGCGGCCAGCTCGGGCGTGGGCGGGATGATCAACCTTGAGCCAAAACACGCGGGCGACATCCCGCAGGCGAAAGTGGGCGTCGACTACACCTCGGATTCCCAGATTGGCACCACGCTGGATGCGGGGCGTCGCTTTGGCGATAACGACCAGTTCGGCGCGCGGGTGAACCTTGTGCATCGTGAAGGCGAAACCGGCGTGCCGAACGACCGCCGCCGCACCACGCTGCTCTCCACCGGTCTGGATTACAAAGGTGACCGTTTCCGCACCTCGCTGGACCTGGGCTATCAGAAAAAAACCTTCCACGGCAGCCCGACCAGCGTCAACATCTCGGCGGTGGACTTCGTGCCTGAACCACCGAAGAACGATCGCAACTTCTCGCAGAAGTGGGCCTACAGCGATATCGAAAACGAATTCGGCATGTGGCGCAGCGAGTACGACATTACCGATAGCTGGACGGCCTATACCGGCCTCGGCGCACAGCACGCGCACGAAGAGGGGATCTACAGCGCGCCGAAGCTGATGGATAAAAGCGGTAATGCGACGGTCAGCCGCCTTGATACCAACCGCATCAGCGATTCCGTCAGCGGCATGGCGGGCATTCGCGGTAACTTCATGACCGGCTTCGTCTCGCACAAGGTGAATGTCGGGTATTCGGCGATGACCAAAAACGAAAAAATCGCGTGGAAAATGTCTGCCGCGGCGGATAACCCGACCACCAACATCTACCACAACACTGGCGTTGCTATGCCGGACAGCAGCAACTTCAGCGGCTCAGGCGGCAAATACAGCGATCCGCTGACCAGCGGGCGCACCCGCACGCAGGGCTGGCTGTTGAGCGATACCCTGGGCGTGCTGGACGACAAACTGCTGTTTACCGCAGGCGCACGCCATCAGAAAGTGGTGATTCGCGGGTACAACAAAATTACCGGTGCGGAAAACGACGCGGACGGTTTTGACGGTAGCCGCTGGATGCCAACCTACGGCGTGGTCTATAAGCCGTGGGAGGAAATTTCCCTCTACGCCAACCACACCGAGGCGTTACAGCCCGGTGAAACCGCGCCTCGCTCAGCAAACAACTACGGCCAGAGCACCGGTATCGTGCACTCTAAGCAGAACGAAGTGGGTGTAAAGGCGGACTTTGGCCGCGTGGGCGGCTCCCTGGCACTGTTTGAGATCAAAATGCCGTCGGCTATCCTCGACGACAGCGGCCACTACGGCCTGGACGCTGAACAGCGTAACCGCGGCGTGGAGCTGAACGTTTTCGGCGAGCCAACGCTCGGGATGCGTCTGAACGCCAGCGCCACCTGGCTTCAGGCCGAGCTGACCAAAACTAAAAACGGCGTGAGCCAGGGGAACGACGCGATCGGTATTCCGAGCTTCTACGCCGTGCTGGGGGCAGAATACGATATCAAGCCGATTGAGGGCCTGACGGCGACCGCGCGCGTTAACCACTCCGGCACGCAGTATGCTGACCTGGCGAACACCAAAAAGCTGGACAGCTACACCACGCTGGATCTGGGTATGCGCTATCGCTTCGCGGTGAACCACAATGAAAACCAGATGACCGTGCGCGCAGGCATCGACAACGTGACCAACGAGAACTACTGGTCAAGCGTGGATGATTCCGGTACTTACATCACTCAGGGCGAGCCGCGTACCTTTAAGGTCTCGGTTGGCTACGAGTTCTAAGCGTTCCACCTCGTTATCCGGGGCAGGGACGCCCCAATCCCTTCGTTGTTGTGTTATAAAATTGTAATAAAAGCTTCTTACACTGGTCGCCACATCCTTACCTCTTGGCCAATGACAGGAAGCCGCTATGGGCAGACCCCTCAAATCCGTATTTAAAAAAGAACATCGCGACGATATCAGTAACCGCAGCGCTAACCCGGTATTCTCCGAGGTGGCAGAGGTGTTCCTCTCCCGCCGCCGTTTTCTCCAGATGGGGGCCGTAGCGGGGGCCGCCGTATCATTCCCGTATCTGATCACACCCGAGAATGCGATTGCCGCGGTCTCAAAACCGTCCGCGCTGGCAAAAGCGGTTTCCCTGGGCTTTACCAGCATCGACGTCTCCACGGAAGATACGGTCAGGGTGCCGGAAGGTTATATTGCCCGCCCGTTCTATCGCTGGGGCGATCCGACAGGCATCAAAAACAACATGCCGGCGTTTAAACCGGATGCCAGCAATACCACAGACGAGCAGGCCGTGCAGGCGGGCATGCACCACGACGGCATGGCGTGGTTTAGCCTGCCGCAGGGGGCGCAAAGCCCGGAGCATGGCCTGCTGGCGCTGAACCATGAATACATCGACAACGGAATGCTGTTTACGGACGGTACGGCGAACTGGAGCCTCGACAAAGCCCGCAAGGGGCAGAACGCGATGGGCGTGTCGGTGGTGGAAGTGAAAAAAACGGGCAGCGGCTGGGAGGTGGTGCGTCCGTCTTCGTTCGCCCGCCGTATTACCGTCAATACGCCGATGCAGCTTACCGGCCCGGCGCGGCATCAGGACTTAATGAAAACCGCCGCCGATCCGCAGGGGGAACGCGTTCTGGGCACCATGCAGAACTGCGCCAACGGCCACACGCCGTGGGGGACCTATCTCACCTGCGAGGAGAACTGGTCGGACATATTTGTGAAAAAAGCCGATCTCAACCCGCTGGAAAAACGCTACGGCATTAGCGACAGCGATGAATCATACCGCTGGAACGAGGTGGATGAGCGGTTCAGCGTCGATAAAACCCCTAACGAACCCAACCGTTTCGGCTGGGTCGTGGAAATCGATCCCTACAACCCGACCTCCACCCCGCGCAAGCACACCGCGCTGGGCCGCTTCAAGCATGAGGGGGCAGCCGTCACGCTCGCCGCCGATAATCGCGTGGTGGTTTATATGGGTGACGACCAAAAGTTTGAGTACATCTATAAATTTGTTTCGGATAAAAAATACGATCCCGCGAACCGCGAAGCCAATATGCAGCTGCTGACGTCCGGCACGCTGTACGTCGCCAGGTTCAACGAAAACGGCAGCGGCGACTGGCTGCCGCTTGTCTTCGGGCAAAATGGCCTGGATAAAAGCAACGGTTTTGCAAGCCAGGGCGATCTGCTGATTAAAACCCGTCTGGCGGCCGACGTGGTGGGGGCAACGAAGATGGATCGCCCCGAGTGGATAGCCGTCGATCCGCACGCCAGCGGCAGCGTCTACTGTACGCTCACCAACAACAGCGATCGCGGGAAAGAGGGCAAGGCACCGGTCGATGCTGCTAACCCGCGCGCCAACAACGTGTACGGGCATATTATGCACTGGCTCGAAGAGGGGGCCGATCCTGCCGCCGCACGCTTTAAGTGGGATATTCTGGTCATGGCCGGGCGCACCGACGGCGACGATCCGAAGGCCAAAGGCTCGATGCAGGGCGCGGAATTTGGCAGCCCGGACGGCCTGTCGTTTGACCATCAGGGCGTCCTGTGGATCCAGACCGATGTCTCCTCCAGCACCATCAATAAGAAAGCGTACGAGGGGATGGGCAATAACCAGATGGTGGCTACCATTCCAGGCACCAACGAGTATCGCCGATTCCTGACCGGGCCGCGCGGGTGCGAAATCACCGGCATTGCATTTACGCCAGACAACCGGACGCTGTTTATCAACATTCAGCATCCGGGGGAGGGCGGGGATGATATTACCGACCCGGCCAACCCTCGCGCTGTTTCCAGCTGGCCAGACGCGAGCCCGAACGGGCGTCCGCGATCGTCAACGGTGGTGATAGTCAAAGCAGACGGCGGGATCATCGGGTCGTGACGTTTATCCGCCGGGCGCATGCGCTGGCCCGGCGTTAAGCTTGCTACCACCAGCATGAAGTGTTAAAACGTGCCCCTTCTAAAAAAGAGACAGGGGTAGGGCGTGAAAGACGCGTCATCCGCTTCAGGCCATGGTAGCGCTGAAGCTTCGTCGGATCAGAGTCCGACGCTGCAACGTGGTTTGCAAAATCGACATATTCAGTTAATTGCCCTTGGCGGCGCGATCGGTACCGGGCTGTTTCTCGGCATCGGCCCCGCCATTCAAATGGCTGGCCCGGCGGTTCTGCTGGGTTACGCTCTCGCAGGAATTATCGCCTTCCTGATCATGCGCCAGCTCGGCGAGATGGTTGTTGAAGAGCCGGTGTCCGGCTCCTTCGCGCATTTTGCCTATAAATACTGGGGTCCGTTCGCAGGCTTCCTCTCCGGCTGGAACTACTGGGTGATGTTTGTGCTGGTGGGGATGGCAGAGCTGACCGCCGCAGGCATCTATATGCAGTACTGGCTCCCGGACGTGCCAACGTGGATCTGGGCGGCGGCCTTCTTCATCATCATTAACGCCGTTAACCTTGTGAACGTGCGCCTGTATGGTGAGACCGAGTTCTGGTTTGCGCTGATCAAGGTGCTGGCGATTATCGGCATGATCGGCTTTGGCCTGTGGCTGCTGTTCTCCGGCCACGGCGGCGAGCGTGCATCGATCGACAACCTGTGGCAGCACGGCGGCTTCCTGGCGACCGGCTGGAAAGGGCTGATCCTCTCGCTGGCGGTCATTATGTTCTCCTTTGGCGGTCTGGAGCTGATTGGCATCACCGCTGCCGAAGCGCGCGATCCGCACAAAAGCATTCCGAAAGCGGTCAACCAGGTGGTGTACCGTATCCTGCTGTTCTATATCGGCTCGCTGGTGGTGCTGCTGGCGCTCTATCCGTGGGTGGAAGTAAAATCTGACAGCAGCCCGTTCGTGATGATCTTCCATGACCTGAACAGCAACGTGGTGGCTTCCGCGCTGAACTTCGTCATTCTGGTGGCGTCTTTGTCGGTGTACAACAGCGGGGTTTACTCCAACAGCCGCATGCTGTTTGGCCTCTCCGTACAGGGCAACGCGCCGAAGTTCCTTACCCGCGTCAGCCGTCGCGGCGTGCCGATCAATTCGCTGTTCCTTTCCGGCGCTATCACCTCGCTGGTGGTGCTGATCAACTATCTGCTGCCGAAAGAGGCGTTTGGCCTGCTGATGGCGCTGGTTGTCGCCACGCTGCTGCTGAACTGGATCATGATCTGCCTGGCGCACCTGCGCTTTCGCGCCGCGATGCGCCGCAAGGGGCGCGAGACGCAGTTCAAGGCGCTGCTCTATCCGGCGGGGAACTACATTTGCATCGCCTTCCTCGGCCTGATTCTGGTGCTGATGTGCACCATGGATGAGATGCGCCTGTCAGCGATGCTGCTGCCGGTGTGGGTGTTGTTCCTGTTTGTTGCCTTTAAACTCTCTCGAAGGTAAAAGCAAAACGGCAACCAGGTTGCCGTTTTTAGTGTTTGCCCCCTCTCCCTGTGGGAGAGGGCCGGGGTGAGGGCACCAGACCGCACCACACTGCCTGCCTTCACGCCCGGTGGCGCTGCGCTTACCGGGCCTACATGTTCGGGGACGTTATTTAGTAGGCCGGGTAAGGCGAAGCCGCCACCCGGCACCTCCGCTACACCATTATCGTGACCCCTCTCCCAATTCTGTTTCGATCCACAGGATCTTTGTTTTGTAATCGATTACTTTTCATTTGAACTAATTTGTAATCGATTACTTTTTCCGGGTGAGGCTTATCATGGTGTCAACTGAGAGTAGTGAAAAGGCGATAACGCAGCACCGGCTGCTGGTGCCGCGTCTGTCGCTGATGATGTTTCTGCAATTTTTTATCTGGGGTAGCTGGTCGGTCACGCTTGGCCTGGTGATGACCCGGCACAACATGTCTCTGCTGATTGGCGATGCGTTCTCAGCCGGGCCCATCGCCTCCATTCTTTCGCCGTTCGTGCTCGGGATGCTGGTGGACCGCTTCTTCGCTTCACAGAAGGTGATGGCGGTGATGCACCTCGCGGGCGCGGCGATCCTCTGGTTCGTGCCGGGGGCGCTGATTGCTGAGAACGGCGCGCTGCTGATTGGCCTTCTGTTTGGCTACACGCTCTGCTACATGCCAACGCTGGCGCTCACCAACAACATCGCGTTCCACAGCCTGGCAAACGTGGATAAAACTTTCCCGGTGGTGCGTGTGTTTGGCACCATCGGCTGGATCGTGGCGGGCATTTTTATCGGCGTCACCGGCGTGGCGTCCAGCGTGACCATCTTCCAGGTAGCGGCGGTCAGCTCCGTGCTGCTGGCGCTCTATAGCCTGACGCTGCCGCACACACCAGCACCGGCGAAAGGCCTGCCTGTGAAGGTGCGCGATCTCTTCTGCGCGGACGCCTTCGCGCTGCTCAAAACCCGCCACTTCTTCGTCTTCTCCGTCTGCGCAATGCTGATCTCCGTCCCGCTCGGCACCTATTACGCCTACACCGCCTCGTATCTGGCGGATGCCGGCATTGCCGACGTCAGCACCGCCATGTCCTTCGGGCAGATGTCTGAGATCGTCTTCATGCTGGTTATTCCGCTGCTGTTCCGCCGCCTGGGCGTGAAATATATGCTGCTGATCGGCATGCTGGCGTGGTTCGTACGTTATGCCATGTTCGCGCTGGGCGTCAGCGAGGAGGGGCGCATTCTGCTGTATCTGGGCATTCTGCTGCACGGCGTCTGCTACGATTTCTTCTTTGTCGTCGGCTTTATCTACACCGACCGCGTGGCGGGAGAAAAGGTCAAAGGCCAGGCGCAGAGCATGATCGTGATGTTCACCTACGGCATCGGCATGCTGCTCGGCTCGCAGATTTCAGGGGCGCTTTACAACCGCCTGGTGGCAGGGCAGACCGTGCCGCAGGCGTGGGTTACATTCTGGTGGATCCCGGCGGTGGCTGCCGCGGCGATCGCGCTGATTTTCCTTCTCACGTTTAAGTATGACGATGACAAGGCGTAATGTTCTGGAGGTGGTATGAGGACAATGAAAGGACCGGGCATTTTTCTGTCGCAGTTTATTGGCGGGGAAGCGCCCTTCAACACGCTCGACGGGCTGGCAGAATGGGCGGCGTCGAAGGGTTACAAAGCGGTGCAGATCCCCTGCAACCATCCGCATATCTTTGATGTGGAGAAAGCCGCAGAGAGTCAGGCCTACTGCGACGACATCACCGCAAAGCTGGCCGCGCACGGGCTGGTCATCAGCGAGCTGTCGACCCATCTGGAAGGGCAGCTTGTGGCGGTGAACCCGGTTTACAGCGAGGCGTTTGACCACTTCGCACCCGCATCCGTGCGCGGTAACGATGCGGCGCGTCAGGCGTGGGCGACGGAAAAACTGAAGCAGGCGGCGGTCGCCTCGGCCCGATTAGGGCTGAAAGCGCACGCCACCTTCTCCGGCTCGCTGGCCTGGCCTTTTTTCTATCCGTGGCCGCCGCACAACGAGCAGCGTTTTCAGGAGGCGTTCGAGGCGCTGGCAACCCGCTGGCGGCCGATACTGGATACCTTCGACGAGCAGGGCGTGGACGTCTGCTTTGAGCTGCATCCGGGGGAAGATCTGCACGACGGCGTAACCTTCGAGCGTTTTCTGGCGCTGGTGGATAACCATCCGCGCTGCAACATACTCTACGACCCGAGCCACATGCTGCTTCAGCAAATGGATTACCTGACCTTTATTGATCTCTACCATGCGCGCATTAAAGCGTTCCATGTCAAGGACGCGGAGTTCCGCCCCAGCGGGCGCAGCGGCGTCTACGGCGGCTACCAGCCGTGGATCAACCGCGCCGGACGTTTTCGCTCGCTGGGTGACGGGCAGATCGACTTTAAGGGCATCTTCAGCAAGCTGACCCAGTACGACTACGACGGCTGGGCGGTGTTGGAGTGGGAGTGCTGCCTGAAGGATGGCGATACCGGCGCGAGTGAAGGCAGCGAATTTATCCGCCGCCACATTATTCCCGTTTCCGGACGGGCGTTTGATGATTTCGCCGCAGGGGGCAGCCATGATTAACGTCGGGATTATCGGCAGCGGGTTTATTGGCCCGGCACACATCGAGGCGCTCAGGCGTCTCGGGTTTGTGCAGGTGGTCGCGCTCTGCGACGGTTCGCTCGTTAAGGCGCAGGAAAAGGCGCGCCAGCTAAATGTGCCGCATGCTTACGCCAGCGTGGAAGAACTGCTCGCGCACTCCAATCTGCATGCGGTGCACAACTGCACGCCGAACCACCTGCACGCGGAGATTAACCGCCAGATCCTGCGCGCGGGCAAGCACGTGTTTTCCGAAAAGCCGCTGTGCATGACGCCGGACGAGGCGCGCGAGCTGGTGGCGCTGGCAGAGCAGGCTGGCGTGGTGCATGGCGTGAGCTTTGTCTATCGTCAGTTTGCGATGGTGCGCCAGGCGGCGAGCATGATGCGCGCGGGCACCCTCGGGCGGCTGTTTGCCTCGCACGGCAGCTATTTGCAGGACTGGATGCTGCTGGAAACAGACTACAACTGGCGGGTGGATGCCGCGCTCGGCGGCGCATCGCGGGCGGTGGCGGATATCGGCTCCCACTGGTGCGATACGGTGCAGTATGTCACCGGCAGGCGCATTACTGGGGTGATGGCTGATTTATCCATCGTCTGGCCGACGCGCAAGGCTAATGTGGCAGGGAATCAGACGTTTACGCACGACGAACATGCTCACTATGAAGATAAACTGGTCACCACCGAAGACTTCGGCTCGGTGCTGTTGCGTTTTGACGACGGCAGCAAGGGCAGCTTTAGCGTCTCGCAGGTGAGCGCGGGGCGAAAAAACCGCCTGACCTTTGAAATTAACGGCAGCGAGCAGTCGGTGGCGTGGGATCAGGAAACCCCGCAGCAGCTGTGGATCGGCCATCGCGCCCGGGCAAACCAGACGCTCAGCGACGATCCGGGTTTGATGAACCGTGATGTGGCCGACAGCGCCCATTTCCCCGGCGGACACATTGAAGGCTGGCCGGATGCTTTTAAAAATATGATGGCGCAGTTTTACCGTGCCGTGCAGGCGGGAGCGATGCCGGATAAGCCGCAGTTTGCCACCTTCCACGATGGCGCCAGTGTGATGTATATCCTTGATGCGATTGTGAAAAGCCATCAGCAGCAGCGCTGGGTGCGTGTGGAATACTGACGCATTGCCCGGTTCGCCGGGCAACCAATTTATGGTAGCCTGCACAAAACGCTAACCGCAGGATGTATCGTCGCTATGTCAATTCAGAAAATCGCTCAACTGGCCGGGGTATCCGTGGCAACGGTCTCTCGCGTACTGAATAACAGCGATACCGTGAAGGCAAAAAACCGCGAGCGCGTTTTGCAGGCGATCCAGGAGAGTAACTACCAGCCCAATCTGCTGGCGCGTCAGCTGCGCACCGCCCGCAGCTATATGATCCTGGTGATGGTCTCGAACATCGCCAACCCGTTCTGTGCCGAAGTGGTGAAGGGCATCGAAGCCGAGGCGGAAAAGAACGGCTACCGCATCCTGCTGTGCAACTCCGGCTCGGATATTGAGCGCTCCCGCTCGGGCTTAAGCCTGCTCTCCGGCAAAATCGTCGATGGCATTATCACTATGGATGCGTTCTCGAAGCTGCCGGAGCTGGCCGCGCTGATTGGCAACGCGCCGTGGGTGCAGTGCGCCGAATACGCCGATGCGGGCGCGGTCTCCTGCGTGGGGATTAACGATGTTGATGCCTCCCAGCACGTTGTCAGCCAGCTTGCCGACAAGGGCCGCAAACGCATTGCGCTCATCAACCACGACCTCAGCTACAAATATGCCCGTTTGCGCGAACGCGGCTATAAGAGCGTCATACACCTGCGGGATCTGGACTATCAGGCGGTGGAGTACGCCAGTGAGCTCAGCTCCAGTGCGGGCATGGCGGCGATGCAAAATCTGTTAAAGGCAAACCCGCCGGATGCGGTGTTTGCCGTTTCTGATACGCTGGCGGCGGGGGCGCTGCGCGCCATTCAGCAGGCAGGGCTGCGGGTGCCAGAAGATATCGCGGTGGTGGGTTTTGACGGCACCGAGCTGGCGGAGATGATTTCTCTCACCACCATTGAACAACCGTCGCGGGATATCGGGCGCAAGGCGGTCAATCTGCTGTTAAATAAGATCGACAACCCGGATGCGCCCACGGAAAGGGTCATGATGGACTGGCGCTTTATTTCCCGCGCCAGCACCTGATTATCTGGCGATGAAGCCAGCCAGCGAGCGAATATCGTTTCCGGTTGGCGACTGGTGAATACGCAGGCCAAATTCATCCACCACCGCGAAAATATGATCGAAGATGTCGGCCTGAATATCTTCGTATTCTGCCCAAATCACCGTGTTGGTAAAGGCATATATTTCAATCGGCAGCCCGTTGGCATCGGGCGCGAGCTGGCGCACCATCAGCGTCATATCTTTACGAATACGCGGGTGGTTACGCAGATATTCATTCAGATAGGCACGGAAGGTGCCGATATTGGTCATCTTGCGCAGGTTTAATACCGATTCCCCTTCGCCGTTCTGCTGATTCCACAGGTTAATTTCCTCATGACGCGCGGCCAGATACGGCTTCAGTAGTTTCGCCTGAATCAGTTTCTGCTGCTCCTGCTCATCGAGGAAATGAATGCTGGTGGTATCGATATTCAGGCTACGCTTGATGCGGCGACCACCGGAGGCTGACATGCCGCTCCAGTTGATGAACGCGTCGGACACCAGCGCCCAGGTCGGGATGGTGGTGATGGTGTTATCGAAGTTGCGCACTTTAACGGTGGTCAGGCCGATGTCGGTCACCGTGCCGTTGGCCCCGTATTTCGGCATCTCCAGCCAGTCCCCGAGCTTCAGCATGTCGTTGGCGGAGAGCTGAATACCGGCCACTAAGCCCAGTATCGGGTCTTTAAAGACCAGCATCAGAACGGCAGCCATCGCACCCAGGCCGCTTATCAGAATGGCGGGTGACTGACCGATCAGAAGGGAGATAATTAATATTCCCACCAGAATGGCGCTCACCAGCTTGATGCCCTGGAATATCCCCTTCAGCGGCAGCTGTGATGCGGTGGCCATTTTCTGCGACAGATTAAAAATCACATCCAGCAGCGAGAAGAAGGAGAGCAGGGCATAGACCATCACCCACAATTTTGCGCAGGTGGTGAGCATTTCCGCCGCTTCGCTGCCTTTTTGCAGCCACAGAACCGCCTGAACGTTGACGATTATCCCCTGGAGGGTAAACGCCAGACGGTGAAATAACTTGTTCTGCGTAATGATCTGCAACCATAAATGGCTGCTGGCCTGCGCGCGTTTTTCGAAGGCGCGCAGCACCACTTTGTGCAGAATAAAATGAACGATAATGGCTGTAAGAAAAATAATACCAAAGATAATCACTAAAGAGGTGGTGTGATTAATTTCAATTCCTAACTCTTCAACCTGAGCAATTAATTCCTGCATAACGTCTCCTGTATTGATGCAGCCCCATAATGGCGGCTGCGGATCTATTATGCAAATTCAGGCAGTTTTATTTTGTCGCCGGACAGGCCTTGACGACCGGCAAACACAGACGATGGCGCATACGCAGCGTGGCCAGCGCCAGCACCCCCATCATGGCCGTTTCCACCATCAGGAAGACGTTGACTGCCTGGGTGTAATCTCCGTGATGATTTTGCAGCCCGTGCAGCAAAATCGCGCCGAAAATGGCCGGGCCAAGCCCCAGCGCAGCCTGTTGCAGCGTGCTTAAAATCGCGCTCGCGGACCCCGCGTCGTCAGGCTGAATATCGCGCATCCCGATACGGTAGAAGCTGTTTACAATCAGCGCCTGCCCGTAACCCACCAGCCCGGTGGCCGGGGCCAACGTCAGCGCGGTATTCTGCATTCCCCAGTGACGGAACGTGGCGATCAGCGCCACCAGGCCGACAAGCTGAATCGCAAGCCCGGTCAGCAGGATGGCGCTGGTGCTGTAGCGGGCAATCAGGCGTGGGGCGAACCAGGCGGAAATAAAATAGGTGACGCCGAGCGCGATAAAGCTGTTCCCGGACTGCCACGGCGCCATCCCCAGACCGCTTTGCATGGTCAGCGCCATACAGAACATAAACCCGGACCAGACGCTGAAAAAGAGTATCCCGATCAGCACGCCAAAACGGATGCTGCGCAGCTGCAACAGGCGCGGCGCGATGAGCGGGTGGGCATCTTCTCGCTCTTTCTTACGCGCGTTTAACACCATCAAATAGACCAGCGGCACAATCGCCAGCAGCGCGGCCTTCAGCGGCCACGACCAGTGCCATTGCGGGCCGAGCGCCATCGGGAACAGCAGACAGCACAGTATCGCCGTCAGCAGGATAGTCCCGGTCCAGTCAATGCGCGACGGCGTGTCGCGGCGGGTTTCCGGTACGTAGCGACGGCTCAACGCCAGCACCACCAGACAAATCGGCACGTTGATAAAGAAGGCGTTACGCCAGCCAAGCCCGGCGATGTCCGCCGACACCAGCCAGCCGCCACCCATCTGGCCGACGATAAACGCAATACCGCCGATACCGCCGAACAGACTGATCGCTTTGGCGTGTGCCGTTCCTTTTAACGTCACGTGCAACGTCGCGAGAATTTGCGGCATGATCAGCGCGGCGCCCGCGCCCTGGATAATGCGCGCGGCAAGCAACTGTTCGATATTGCCCGCTATGCCGCACAGCAGCGAGGCCAGGCCAAAACTCGCCACGCCCCACATAAACAAGCGACGGCGGCCAAGGTTATCGCCCAGCTTGCTGCCGGGGGCCAGACAGACGGCAAAGGCCACGCCGTAGAGGGCGACGATCAGCTCCAGTTCGGTGGCGGTGGCGTGTAACGAATGGGTGATGGAATCCAGCGCCACGTTGGTGATCGAGGTATCAATCAGCGGCAGCATCTGGCCGGTTAACAGCAATATCAGGCCCGCACGACCCGGTGAAACAACTGACGTATTCATGGTGACTCCATTGCGTCAAACAGCGTAGAGTCGTAGCATCAACCATCTGATAAACGGGTACCAGTTCTTACTTATACTGGTACTGGCACTACCATGCAGGAGATGTTATGGCGCTGATGTCTGAACCTGTCACCTCTCTCCAGGATGACACCCGCAAGCAGCTGGGCGCGTTTTTGCGTGCCCGGCGCGAAAGCCTCGATCCGCAGCGGCTCGGCTTACCGCGCAGCGGCCGCCGCCGCACGCCGGGCCTGCGCCGGGAGGAGGTAGCGATGCTCGCGGATGTCGGTGTGACCTGGTACACCTGGCTGGAACAGGGCCGGGACGTCAATCCGTCCAGCGCGGTGATGGCCGCCATTGCAAAAGCGCTGCAATGCACCCCGACCGAAGCCCGGCATCTTTTTGTGCTTGCCGGTTTGCCGCCGGGCGAAGCCCCGCAGGCGGTGTGCTGTGAGGGGATCAGCGAAGGCACGCGTCGCCTGCTGGATACCCTGATGCCGAAGCCTGCCAGTATTCAGAAACCGAATTTCGATATCGTGGCGTGGAACGACAGCTTCGGACACCTGATGGGCGTCGATTTCAACGCTATCCCGCCGGAAGATCGCAACTGTATTTACCTGTTCCTCACCCATCCGGCGTGGCGCGCGCGGCTCGGCAAACGTGACGACGTGCTGCCGATTTTCGTCTCCTACTTCCGCGCGGCAATGGCTGAGCACCGTGGCGACCCGCTCTGGGAAGCGAAGCTGGCGCGTTTTTTTGCGGTTTCTGAGGAGTTCAAAACCCTGTGGCACCAGCGCAACGACGTGCGCGGCGTGGAGAACCAGCTCAAGCTGTTCACCCATCCCGAGCTGGGGGATTTTCATCTCCAGCAGATGTACTGGTACTCCGCCCCGCGAAACGGATCGCGGCTGCTGGTCTATTTACCGGTGGACGAGGCGGGGGAGAGGGCGATGGCGTGGCTGGAGGCGCAGGGGAAATAAGTTTTTTGCGAGGGGCTTTCAGGGAATAAGAGCTGGCTCTGCTAAGCGGATGAGACAGGTATAAGGTGGCGTTTAACTTAAACCAACCGACTGAATCGACATCATTTCGATGAGGGATTAAGTCGACTATACTCACGCCATGAGAAACAACAAATGTCGCCACTGATGATTGATTCCGCAGACTTCAGCCAAAAACTCGGCCTTATCTCCCGAAACGTCGAACACACCGAAGCGTTCCTGGCACGAGGTACGGCGGATTTTCATCTGCCGGGGTTTCTGCTGCCTGTGGGATACCGGCTCCTGAAATCGCGTTATGGTGATGAATATCGTCTCGTCACCACCGATGACGGCAAACCTTATACGGCGTATGCCGTAAAGCTTAAATTTCATAAAGAAATTACCTTTCCCCACGGTGCCGCCACGCAGGTGATGGTGTGGCGTACTCCGCGTGCCGTTCATCAACGCGTGATAAGCGGGTTGCCACAACTCTTTTTTCAGTGGGTGCTAAGCGAATACGACATCGTTGTCTCTGACAGCGAACAAACGGGAGACGGGCAACGGTTCTGGCTGCGCATGATCGACTGGGCGTTTACCATGAACTATCGCATTAGTGTGGCGGACGGTACGGTGGGAGAAGAGTGGACGTTAACGCCCGTAAATTCCTACGCTGAGCTGGAAGAGCGCTGGATTGCTTTTGCCTGGGGAAACGATCGTGAGGTCCATCCGCATCGCAGGCTTGTCATCAGTAAAGCGTAACGGGCCGCATGCAGCGGCCCATTTTCATTAGCATTCAGTCACAATCGTGCTCAGCGGCAGGCGAGACTTCGGCAGCGTGGCATTGAAATCCTCAACGCTGTGATGCCCAACAGGCACCACCACCAGGCTGGTGAAGCCTTTCTCTTTCAGGCCGAACTCTTCGTCGAGGATTGCGGCATCGAAGCCTTCAATCGGCACTGCGTCCAGGCCCATCGCGGCCACGCCCAGCAGGAAGTTGCCGACGTTCAGGTAAACCTGCTTCGCCATCCACTGGTCGTCATCTTTCAGATCCACGCGGTGCATGTCGGCAAAATAGCAGCGGCCTTTGTGGTTCGCGGCTTTTGCTTCTGGCGTGGCGAAACGGCCGTCAGCCTCTTCCTGATCGACGACGCGCTCAAGCCAGGCATCGTCCATCGCGGTTTTCGCGCAGAACACCACCACGTGAGAGGCATCCAGCATTTTGCGTTCGTTAAACACATAGGTGCCCGCCGCAGATTTTGCCACGCGCGCTTTACCCTCTTCAGTGCTGGCAACAATAAAGTGCCACGGCTGGGAGTTGGTGCTGGACGGGCTGTATTGCAGCAGCGTTTTGATTTTTTCCGCTTCTTCTGCGGTCAGTTTTTTGGCTGGGTCGAACGCCTTGGTAGAGTGGCGTTTCAGGGCGACAGAAATAATATCCATAACAACTCCTGGTGATGAAATTCGCCCGCGGGCGGGCGTGAAAGGAAAGCAGATTACCGCGCGAAGCGGGAAAAGATAAGTGCGATTCGAGCGCTTATTCTGTTCGTCTCAGACGAACAATCAGGCTGGCCGAATCCACTTCTGATCTTTTTTCGGCAGTTTATCAACGACCAGATTCCACGAATCCGTAATCAGGTCGGTGACCAGTTCAGGCGTGATGTCGTCCGTGCCATAAAGGGAGATCCAGTGTTTTTTATTCAGATGGTAGCCAGGCTCCACGCCACGGTAGATCTGCTGATTGAGCAGCGATTTTTCCGGATCGGATTTCAGGCTGACGTGGGCCCGACCGTGAGCGGTCGCCATCAGCATAAAAATTTTCCCGCCCACCTTAAACACGTCATACTCCGGGCCAAACGGCCAGCAATGTTCGGTAAAAGGCATCTCCAGCGCGACGCGTCTGGCATGTTCCTGCAAGGCTTTACTGTCCATGGCTCTCTTCCTCAGCAAGCCCGCGCCACATGGCTTCAAAGCCCAGCGCTTTAAAATCGACGGCACGGGACGGATCGCGCGCGGCAAACTCCATGGTGGTTTCAGCCAGCGATAAGAATATTGCATCACCGAAGGTCTTAAACTCGTCAGACATAAACACCGGGCGCACCGAGCGGTGACACAGTTCGTGTATTTCCGGGAACATGTCTTTCACCGCCTGCTCGGTTTCAATGTTCAGCTTTTCACTGACGCCAATCTGGCGGATAGCCGCATGCGCCAGGGGGTTACGAATGCCCCAGTCCACATAGCTATTCCAGATATTACGGGTATGCTCTTTTGGCTGGGTGATGGTGCGATCGAGGTTCGCCAGCATGGTCTGGCAAAGATCCTGCTTCAGATGCAGATAGAGGGCATTCAGCAGATCGTCTTTGGTAGCAAAGTAGCGAAACAGTGTCCCTTCAGCGACGCCCGCATTACGGGCAATTAACGCCGTTGAGGCGGCAATACCTGACTGCGCAAACGCAGCCGTTGCTGCTTCCAGTAAGGCCTGTTTTTTATCTTCACTCTTCGGACGTGCCACTAAATTTTTCCTCCCGTCAATTGTAAAAACCCTGATTGAAACACGTGCTTTGCCACGCTGCAACGCGGAATGTCAAAGATCGAAAACCTTCTTGACGGCGTAATCATCCTATCTATAATGAGTGCTTACTCACTCATAATCAAGTTCAACCCGCGCAAACTATCAGACAGGGCGCGTTGGCGGGTCAGGATAATGAAAAAGCCTCTATTCATCTGCGTGGTGTTAGTCATGATTATTGCTTCAGCTGCCAGTTTACCGTTTGTACTGAATGCCGGATTTGGCCAGCCACCGCAGGGTGCGCAGCTCTCTGAAGTGGAGGCCTCTCCGCACTATCGCGACGGGCAATTCCATAACACGCTCCCTACGCCGGGCTTTACCGGGCAACAAAATATGCTGGTGGCGTGGTGGCAGTTTCTTACCCGTAAAACCGAAAACGCCCGTCCTGCGCAGCCGCTGCCGCTGGTGAAAACCGATCTGGCGAGCCTGTCGCCTGAACAGGACACGCTGGTGTGGCTCGGCCACTCCTCCTGGTATATGCAGCTGGCGGGGCAACGAATCCTGATCGATCCGGTTCTGAGTAACTACGCCGCACCGTTCTCCTTCCTCAATAAAGCCTTTGCGGGGGAGTACCCGTGGCGTGCGGAGAGCATGCCGGAGATCGACCTGCTGATTATCTCCCACGATCACTATGACCATCTGGATTACGCCACCATCAAGGCGCTGCTGCCGAAGGTTAAGCGCGTGGTCACCCCGCTGGGCGTGGGTTCGCATCTGCGCTACTGGGGGATGAACCCTGAGATTATCGACGAGCGGGACTGGAACCAGTCGGTACGTATCAGCGATGCGCTGACGGTACATGTTCTGCCGGCGCGCCATTTTTCCGGGCGCGGCATTAAGCGTAACCAGACCCTGTGGGGCAGCTTTATGTTTGTCTCTCCGGAGCAGAAGGTCTACTACAGCGGAGATTCCGGTTATGGCCCGCACTTCAAAGCAATTGGCGAGCAGTTTGGCGGAGTGGACTTAGCCATTATGGAAAACGGCCAGTACGACCAGGACTGGAAGTACATTCATATGCATCCGGCGGAAACGGCGCAGGCCTCGGCAGATCTCAATGCCAGAGCGGTCGTACCGGGACATAACGGGCGTTTTGTGCTGGCGAAACATACCTGGAACGATCCACTGATCCAGCTGGCGAAAGCCAGTAAGGATAAAAACTACCGGCTGCTGACACCGGAGCTGGGCGAGCCCGTGCGGGTGAGTGATACCACGCAACAATTTCGCGAGTGGTGGGAATAATGTTTAAGCGAGAAGCAGAGGGGGAGAGCAGTATGACGATTTCCGCTCAGGTCATTGATACGATTGTCGAATGGATCGATGACAACCTACACCAGCCGTTACGCATCGAAGAGATTGCCCGCCATGCGGGTTACTCAAAATGGCATTTACAGCGGCTGTTTATGCAGTACAAAGGCGAAAGTCTGGGGCGCTACATCCGCGAACGCAAGCTGCTGATGGCGGCGCGCGATCTGCGTGAGTCAGACGAGCGCGTGTACGATATCTGCCTGCGCTACGGGTTTGACTCGCAGCAGACGTTTACCCGCATCTTTACCCGCACCTTCAACCAGCCGCCCGGGGCGTACCGCAAAGAGAACCATAGCCAGACACATTAACATGTCGCGTGTAGGCCGGGTAAGGCGTAGCCGCCACCCGGCTTTTTTGTGGGCTCGGTGCCCGTAATTGCCCGGTGGCGCTGCGCTTACCGGGCCTACAAATCACTTACCACCGATAATTCACCGTCGCCGTCACCGTCCGGCCAATCCCGTAGAAGCACGCCGTATCGCTTGCGCATGACGCCACATACTTCGTGTCCGCCACGTTATTGACGTTGAACTGCACGCTTGCCCCTTTCAGGCTGCGGTTCATCTCGCCCAGATCGTAGCGCAGCATCGCGTCATACAGATCCACCGATGGCACCTTAAAGGTGTTCTTCGCATCGCCGTAGCTGGTGCCGATGTAGCGCATCCCCACGCCAGCGGTCAGGCTCTTCAGCACGCCGCCCGGAACGGTATAGCTGGCGAACGCCGATGCCATATGCGCTGGAATGCGCGCAGGCGTTTTGCCTTCTGTTCCCGCCACCGTGGTGCTTTTGGTTTTTGCATCGGTATAAGTGTAGGAGCCAATCAGGTTGATGTTATCCATCAGCGTGGCGTGGATTTCCGCTTCAGCGCCTTTCGAACGCACCTTGCCCGCATTTTCGAACCAGCCTTCAGCGCTGTTATAGGTCGCTACGTTGTCCTGAGTTAAATCGTACAGCGCGAGAGTCATCAGCGTGGTGTCGACCGGCTGATAGTTCAGGCCAATCTCGGTCTGCTCCCCGGTAGTTGGCCTGAATGGCGCGACGCCTGGCGCACGGTTGGTTTGCAGGTTCGGCTCAAACGACGTGCTGTAGCTGATGTACGGCGAGAGACCAAAATCGATCGCGTACAGCAGGCCAGTGCGCCAGGTAAATTTGCTGTCGTTCTGCTGCGTAAAGCTATTATCGGTGAAGTCGTTGGTACGCACTTCGCTCCAGTCGTAGCGCCCGGAAACCAGCCACTCCCAGTTGTTCCAGCTCATCTGATCCTGAAGATACAGCCCCATCTGGTCGAGATTTTGCTGCTCGTCGGAGGCCGTTTTGAAGGTGCTTTCATCCACGTTCACGCCGTAAACCGGGGTTGTCCAGTTGAGGTCATACTGTGAGCCGCTCCCGCGCGCCAGCAGCTGTTTATCCTTGCTTGTCTTGTAATCAAACCCGCCGAGCAGGGTATGGCTGACGCTCCGGGTCTCCAGCAGATATTCCAGCTGGTTATCGAGGCCAAATTCATTGGTCGTGCGCTCTTCACGCTGGGCGCGACGGGTCAACACCGTGCTGTTGGCCGCGCTGTTGGCGTAAACCAGATAACGGTATTTCTGCTTGATGGTGGCGTAACGGGCGTTCTGGCGGAAGGTGAGGTTGTCGGCGAACTGGTGTTCCAGCTCGTAGCCAATCATCGTCTGCTCGCGCCAGGACTGATTGTAATTCGGATCGCTGACGTTAAAGTCGCGCGGGATGTACTTCCCGTCGACGCTTTTCACCGTGCCATACGCGGGCAGAAAGTTGCGGTATCCGGCATCCGGATCTTTCTGGTAGCTGGTCAGCAGCGTAAAGCGGGTCTGATCGTTCGGATACCAGGTGATCGCCGGGGCGATCGCCATCCGCGTCTCTTTATAATCGTCCACCTGATTATGCTGCGTACGGGCGATACCGTTCACGCGATACAGTACGCGGCCGTCGTCGCTCAGCCTGCCGCCGAAATCAAACGCACCTTCGGCGAGATCGTTATTGCCGGTGCGGAACTGCACGTTGTGAATGGCCTCCGCCGTCGGGCGCTTGCTGGTCATGCTGATTAACCCGCCAGGATTCACCTGACCAAACAGGACCGACGCCGGGCCGCGCACCAGCTCCACGCGCTCCAGCAGCCACGGGTCAACTGTGCCCGTCTGTGATGAGGCCGTTGCACCAAAGCTTAAGCCGTCGAGGAATTTTGGCACGTAGCTAAAGCCGCGCACAAACACCTCGTCGTTACGGTTAGACGAGCCCCGGTATTCGGTAAACACGCCCGCCGAGTAGCGCAGCGCCTGCGAAACGGATGTGACGTCCTGCATGTTCATCTGATCGCGGGTGATCACCGATACCGACTGCGGCGTCTTCACAATCTCCGCGCTGGTCTTGGTGGCGGAGAGCGTTTTCGTCGCCACAATGCCTTTTACGGGCGCAGTGGGCTCTTCACTCACGCCCTGCGTCACCGTAATCGTTTCTTCTTTCATTTCTGCATGAGCCGCGACGCTGGTCGTCGCCAGACTCATCAGCCAGAGATACATTATCTTATTATTTTTAAACATTTTTATTGAACGTCCTTGGTTGCTATCGCCATAAAAACACCGGTAAATCGCCGTTGATGATATTGCAAATTATTACCATTTGCATTAGCGTTGTTAACAAATTTCGTTGGGGAACAAGCGGTAATGAAGAGGGTATGGAGTGGGTTGCTGTTGGGGATCGGCGCGCTGCCCGCCGTGGCGGCAACGTGCGAGCAGTCGTCCCGGCAGGGCGATGTTCAGGGAAAGTTTGATGCCAGCGGCGAAGTCTGCTTCTCCCTGCCTGAACTGGGTGAAAATTACGTTTCCGCCACGCTGAATGGCGTGACGGATGCGTGCCTGCTGGATGGGCAAAACCGCCGCATCCGCACGCTGATCGAAAATGGTCCTGCGGACGGGGAACACACGCTGCTGTTTGCCCTGCCGGTGAAACAGAACACCTCGCTGGTGCTACACGGCGAAGCCGGTAAGCCGTGGCGTTTTCAGTGGCGGATGAAAGAGACCTCTCCGTTACCACGCGTGCAGATGCTGGCGCCAGAAAGCCCGACGCTAAAGGCGCTGGCAAACGTCATTTCTGCCGGTGGAAGTACCGAGGCGTTCTGGCAGGCGCAGCGTCGACAGGGAACGCCAATGGTGGAACCGGTAGATGCGAGCCATAAGCGCGTGACCTTTCTGTGGCGCGGCGCGCGGGATAACGTCTTCATTCTCGGCTCTCCGGCGGGGGATCACGATCCGCTGTTCCGCCTGGGCAACAGCGACGTCTGGTTCCGCAGCTACGTGGTCCCCGCTGATACGGTGATGCAATATAAGCTCGCCCCCGATGTGCCGATCGTTGAAGGCTCTGCCCGCGATCAACGCCGCGCCATCCTGGTGAGCGCACAGGCCGATCCGCTTAACCCGAACACCTTTGGGGAGCAGAAGGCGGATCGATGGAACCGTTACTCGCTGCTCGATCTCAGCCCGGCGCGCTACTGCTCCGTTCAGGCCACGGCAAAGCCGCTGGTGCACGGGACGTTGAGCCGTCAGAGTTTTTCCAGCCACATCCTCGGCAACGCCCGCGACGTGATGATCTACAAACCGCGCGGCGCACAGCCCGCACGCTGGACGTTAATTCTGTTCGACGGGCAGATTTATCAGGACGAATACCATTTTGCCAACGTGCTGGACGGTCTGATTGCCCGGCATCACCTGCCACCGATTAACGTGGTATTTATCGACAGCCTCGATCACGCCCGTCGCGGCAACGAGCTGCCGCCGAACCCGGAATTTGCTGACTTTATGGCGCACGAGCTGCTGCCGTGGCTGCGCGGGCAGGGCATCGGCATGCAGCGGCAGAAAACGGTGCTGGCGGGGTCGAGCTACGGGGGAATTGCCTCGTCATGGGTGGCGCTGCGCTATCCGCGCCTGTTTGGCAACGTGCTGAGCCTTTCCGGCTCCTACTGGTGGGCGCCGAAAGGTGACGCCCCCGGCTGGCTGACGCGTCAGTACCAGCAGTCGCCGCCGTATCCGGTGCGCTTCTGGTTACAGGCCGGAAAGTTTGAAACCACGGGGCCGGGCGGCGGCATTTATCGCACCACGCAGGATTTTGAACAGGTGCTGAAGGAAAAAGGCTATCGCGTCAGCTTCCACCCCTCATCCAGCGGCCACGACTACGCGGCCTGGTGTGAAGCACTGATCCACGGGATGCGCGATCTCACTGGCTTACGACGCCAGTGAAAACCAGCGGCGCCAGATGAAACGCAGGATAAAGAATTCGATGGCGCCGAGCACCAAAAACCACAGACAGAACAGAATGGTGTACAGCTGATTCAGATCGACCATATGAAAGGTCTGAACCAGTTTCTGCGCCAGCACCAGACCCAGCGACGGCGCAGGTAACAGCAGACAGGAGAGCAGGGCCATCAGCAAAATGCCCCCTGCGGTGAGCAGCGATTCTAACGGGTGTTTCATCGTAATGTTAATCGTGAGTTAAAAATGTCATTGTCCGGCATCCTGAAACGTAAAGCAATATCATCCCCACTGGCAAAATTGAGTGAAAGGCCACCGTTATTCTGCGAGTTAATAACGGAAAATAGATAATATTTCCGGGGCGATTAAATTAATATCGCGTAATGTAAATAAACGTCTTTTTCACGAAAATAATTTTACAAAGCTATAGGTGCTATATCCAATTAACGTCGCAATAACAATGGCTGCGACAATGTATAACGCCAGGCGCCGCCCGCGATAAATACCAAACATGCTTCCTCCTCGTTTAGTGTTGGTTTAGAAATATTTTGTAAAAATCAACGCGTCGAAATAATTTTAATCAGTTTTGAATAACCGGGTAGTCAATATATTGCGGTAGATCAATTTAACCCGCAAGACTTAAAAATGAATTATTTAAAGCCAGAAAGGAATTCCGGCTTCCGTCCACCGGATATTGAAGGAAAAATACCATGACCAAAAAAAATTTCTCGCAGAATATGCCACCCGCAGGCGGGCAGGCGTACCAGCAGACCGTAGAGCAGGTGCTTGCTCAGGCGCAGAGCCAGGCGAATGGCCTGGACCGCACCGAGGCGCAGGCACGTTTGCAGAAGCATGGCCCGAACGCGCTGCCGGAGAAAAAAGGCAAGCCGGGCTGGCTGCGTTTTCTCGCGCATTTTAACGATGTCCTGATTTACGTCCTGCTGGCGGCCGCCGTATTAACGGCTGTAATGGGACACTGGGTTGATACGCTGGTTATCCTGGGCGTGGCGGTAATCAATGCCTTAATTGGCCACATTCAGGAAAGTAACGCAGAAAAATCCCTGAAGAGTATTCGCAATATGCTCTCCAGCGAGGCGCGCGTAATTCGTAATGGTAACCATGAAACCATCCCGACGACGGAAATCGTCCCGGGCGATATTATTGTGTTGCGCGCAGGCGATCGTATTCCGGCGGATATGCGCTTAATTGAAGCGCATAATTTACGCGTGGAAGAGGCAATTCTGACCGGCGAATCCACCGTGGTGGATAAACACATTAATCCGCTGAGCGGTGAACTGCCGCTGGGCGACCGCACCAATATGGTCTTCTCCGGGACGACCGTAAGCGCGGGCGGTGGCGTTGGCCTGGTCACCGCGACCGGTAAGGATACGGAGCTCGGCCACATCAACCAGATGATGGCGGGCATTGAAAAGCACCGCACCCCGCTGCTGGTGCAGATGGACAAGCTGGGCAAAGCGATTTTTGCCATCATTCTGGCGATGATGGCCGCGCTGTTTGTCTTCAGCCTGGTGTTCCGCGAGATCCCGATGGGCGAGCTGCTGCTCTCCCTGATTAGCCTGGCGGTAGCCTCCGTACCGGAAGGTCTGCCGGCGATTATCTCCATCATCCTCTCTCTGGGCGTACAGGCGATGGCGCGTAAGCGGGCGATTATCCGCAAGCTGCCGACGGTTGAAACCCTGGGCGCGATGACCGTGGTCTGCTCGGATAAAACCGGCACCCTGACCATGAACGAGATGACGGTGAAAGCCATCATTACCGCCGATGCGTGCTATCGCGTGGACGGCAACAGCTACGAGCCTGTGGGCAACCTCTACCTCGAAGGCAGCGACGAGCCGGTTCAGATCCAGCCGGGCACCGTGCTGGAGCAGTACCTGCGCACCATCGACCTGTGTAACGACAGCCAGCTGATTCAGGACGAGCGCGGCCTGTGGGGCATCACCGGCGGCCCGACCGAGGGCGCGCTGAAGGTGCTGGCGGCAAAAGCCCACCTCGCACCGGTCGAGACCACCCTGGTCAACAAGATCCCGTTCGACTCGCAGTACAAGTACATGAGCACCCACTACCAGATTGGCGGTGAGGAGCAGATTTTGATCACCGGCGCGCCGGACGTGATTTTCGCCCTGTGTGAGCAGCAGCAGACCCGCAACGGTGCGCAAGCCTTTGACCGCGCGTACTGGGAAACGGAGATGGAGCGCTATGCGCGTCAGGGGCTGCGCATGGTCGCCGCGGCGTTCAGGCCAGCGAACGGTGAGCAGGCACTGACTCACGACGACCTGAGCCACGGCCTGATCTTCCTCGGCATTGCCGGGATGATGGATCCGCCGCGTCCGGAAGCGATTGAGGCGATTAACGCCTGCCAGCAGGCGGGGATCCGCGTGAAGATGATCACCGGGGATCACCCGCAGACGGCGATGAGCATAGGCCAGATGCTGGGGATAACCAACAGCGAGCAGGCGGTCACCGGCTATGAGCTGGAGAAGATGGACGACGCGGAGCTGGCCGAAGCGGCGGTGAAGTATGACATCTTCGCCCGTACCAGCCCGGAGCATAAGCTGCGCCTGGTGAAAGCGTTACAGGACAAAGGCGAAATCGTCGGCATGACCGGTGACGGCGTGAACGATGCGCCAGCGCTGCGTCAGGCGGATGTGGGTATTGCGATGGGCATCAAAGGCACGGAAGTCACCAAAGAGGCGGCGGACATGGTCCTGACGGACGATAACTTCGCCACCATCGCCAGCGCGGTGAAAGAGGGGCGTCGCGTTTACGACAACCTGAAGAAGACCATTCTGTTCATCATGCCGACCAACCTGGCGCAGGGGCTACTGATTGTGATTGCGCTGCTGGCGGGGAACATCATTCCGCTGACGCCGGTGCTGATCCTGTGGATGAACATGGCGACCTCCGCCACGCTCTCCTTCGGCCTGGCCTTCGAGGCCGCCGAGCGCAACATAATGCGCCGTCCGCCGCGTCAGACCGGCCAGCACGTGATGGACGCCTACGCCGTATGGCGCGTGGCTTTCGTCGGCACCATGATTGCCATCGCCGCCTTTGCGCTGGAAGCCTGGCTGGCCCCGCGCGGCCACAGCGCGGAGTTCATCCGCACCGTGCTGCTCCAGATGCTGGTCTGCGCCCAGTGGGTGTACATGATTAACTGCCGCAACACCGAAGGGTTCTCCCTGAACCGCGGCCTGCTGGCGAACAAAGGGATCTGGCTGGTAACGGGCGTACTGTTCCTGCTCCAGGCGGCGATCATCTACCTGCCGTTTATGCAGATGCTGTTCGGCACCGAAGCACTGCCGCTGCGCTACTGGTTCGTGACGCTGGCGGTGGCGGGGGTGATGTTCTTCGTCGTCGAAATCGAGAAGCGACTGACCCGCAGGTTCCGTAAGGCTGCATAACTAAAACCTTACCCCTCACCCTACCCTCTCCCCAAAGGGGAGAGGGTGTTCAAGTTCCCTCTCCCCTTTGGGGAGAGGGTTAGGGTGAGGGGAAAATACTGAGGTACTCCCATGAAACTCCCACTTCTGTTCGCGCTCCTCGCCGCTACCCTGCCGCCCGCATTCGCCGCAGTCATTCCCGTGCGTATCGCCACCGTGGAGCAGACCGCCCACGCCGCCGAACGTCAGATCCCGGGTCGCATCGAAGCGATTCACACCGTTGAACTGCGCGCGCGTACGGAAGGCGTCATCACCAAAATCCACTTCCGCGACGGCCAGTACGTGAAAAAGGGCGACGTGCTGTTCGAGCTTGACGACGCCGAGCCGCGCGCCGCCCTGCGCCTGGCGCAGGCCGAAGTGAGAAGCGCCGAAGCCACGCTGCGTCAGGCGCAACAGCAGCTGTCCCGCTTCGAAAGCCTGGGCAGCAGCAACGCCATCAGCCGCCACGATGTGGACAACGCCCGCATGCAGCGCGACGTAGCGAGCGCCGCGCTGGAGCAGGCGAAAGCCCGTCTCGACACCCGCAGCGTCACCCTCAACTACACGCGCATTACCTCACCGATTGACGGACGCGTGGGGCACAGCAACTTTCACGTCGGCAGCCTGGTGGATCCTGCCAGCGGTGTGCTGGTGGAGGTGGTCCAGCTCGATCCGATCCGCATCGCCTTTGCGCTGGAAGAGGGCGCGTTTGCCACCAAAGCCGGACAGCATGCGGATATCAGCGCCATGAAACAGGCCTGGCAGGCGCTGATTGACAGCAACGGCCAGCGCGTCAGCGGGGAACTCACCTCCGTGGACAACCGCATCGACCCGCGTACCGCCAGCGTGATGCTGCGCGCCGAGTTCGCTAACCCGCGCCATCAGCTGCTGCCCGGCGGCAATGTGAACGTCTACCTGCGTCCGGCAAGCGAGCAGCCTGTCCTGACCCTGCCCGCCGCTGCGGTACAACAGAATGGCGACGGGTTCTTCGCCTGGGTGGTTAACGCCGAGGATAAAGCCGAAATGCGTCCGCTTAAGGTCGCCGGGCAGATGGGCCAGCAGTTCCAGATTGCCTCCGGCGTTAAGCCCGGTGAGCGAGCAATTACTGACGGTGCGCAGCGCGTGCAGCCAGGCGCTGCCGTTCAGATACTGAATTAAGGAGCCATCATGCTGACGTTTTTCATCAAACGCCCGCGCTTTGCGATGGTGATTGCGCTGGTCATCACCCTGCTGGGGGCCATCGCGCTGAGGATTATTCCGGTGGAGCAGTACCCGCAGATCACACCGCCGGTCGTGAATGTGTCAGCGTCATGGCCGGGCGCCAGCTCGGCTGACGTGGCGGAGGCCATCGCCACGCCGCTGGAGACGCAGCTGAACGGGGTGGATCATATGCTCTATATGGAGTCCACCAGTTCGGACGAAGGCACGTACAGCCTGAACATCACCTTTGCGGCGGGCACCGACCCGGATCTCGCCGCCATCGACGTGCAGAACCGCGTGGCGCAGGCTGTGGCGCAGCTGCCGACCGAGGCACAGCAAAACGGCGTGCAGGTGCGCAAGCGCGCCACCAACCTGATGATGGGGGTAAGCCTTTACTCACCAAATAACACCCACACGCCGCTGTTCGTCAGCAACTACGCCAGCACCCAGGTGCGCGAGGCGCTGTCGCGTCTGCCGGGCGTCGGGCAGGTACAGATGTTTGGCGCGCGCGACTACAGTATGCGCATCTGGCTGCGTCCGGACCGCATGAATGCCCTGAACGTGACCAGCGATGACGTGGCGCAGGCGTTGCGCGAGCAGAACGTGCAGGGGGCGGCAGGCCAGGTCGGCACGCCGCCGGTGTTTAACGGCCAGCAGCAGACGCTAACCATCAACGGGCTAGGGCGCTTAAACCAGGCCGACGACTTTGCCAACATCATTATCCGCACCGGGGAGATGGGGCAGCTGGTGCGCCTGAAGGACGTCGCCACCATTGAGCTTGGCTCGCGCAGCTACAGCTCGGGCGCGCAGCTGAACGGGCATGACTCCGCCTACCTTGGCATCTACCCGACGCCGTCCGCTAACGCCCTGCGCGTGGCCGATGCGGTGCGCGCGGAGCTGGAACGGTTATCCACGCGCTTCCCGGACGATCTGGTCTATGAAGTCAAATTCGACACCACCTCGTTTGTGGCCGCTACCATCAAAGAGATTGGCGTCTCGCTGGCGCTGACGATGCTGGCGGTGGTGGTCGTGGTGTCCCTGTTCCTGCAAAGCTGGCGCGCGACGCTGATTGTCGCCCTTGCCATTCCGGTGTCGCTGGTGGGCACCTTTGCGGTGCTCTACGCGCTCGGCTACTCCGCGAACACGCTCAGTCTGTTCGCCATCATTCTGGCGCTGACCATGGTGGTGGATGACGCCATCGTGGTAGTGGAGAGTGTCGAAACGCTGATGGCGGAAGGGCAGAGCCGCACGGCGGCGACCGCGCTGGCGCTGCGTCAGATTGCCGGGCCGGTGATTGCCACCACGCTGGTGCTGCTGGCGGTGTTTGTACCGGTGGCGCTCCTGCCGGGGATCGTGGGCGAGCTGTACCGCCAGTTCGCGGTGACGCTCTCGACCGCCGTCACGCTCTCAAGCCTCGTGGCGCTGACCCTGACGCCCGCGCTCTGTGCGATGCTGCTGCGCCCGCGTCCGGCACAGCCCGCCGCCGTTTTCCGTGGGTTCAACCGCGGGCTGGACGCCACGCGCACGCTTTACACCCGGATCGTGAGCGTGTTCAACCTCCGTCCGTGGCTGGCGCTGCTGGCCACCGCAGGCGCGGCGGCGGTGGTGATATTCAGCTTTATATCGATGCCAAAGGGCTTCCTGCCCCAGGAGGATCAGGGCTACTTCTTCGCCAGCGTCCAGCTGCCGGAGGCAGCCTCGCTGGAGCGCACCGAAGCGGTGATGACCACCGCGCGCGAGCTGATCGCTAAAAACCCGGCGGTGGAAGACGTGATTCAGGTCTCCGGGTTTAACATCCTCAACGGCACCAGCGCATCGAACGGCGGGTTTATCTCCATCATGCTCAAAGACTGGAGCGAGCGTCCGCCGCTGGATGAGGTGATGGGCACCCTTCAGCGCCAGCTGCTGGCCCTGCCGGAAGCCACCATCATGACCTTTGCACCGCCGACGCTGCCGGGGCTGGGCAACGCCTCCGGCTTCGATCTGCGCATTCAGGCACAGGCGGGGCAAAGCCCGGCGGAGCTGGAGCGCGTAACTCGCGAGGTGCTGGCGAAAGCCAACCAGCACCCGCAGCTGAGCCGCGTGTTCACCACCTGGAGCAGCAACGTGCCGCAGATGACGCTCACCGTTGACCGTGAGCGCGCGGCCCGCCTCGACGTGCCGGTGTCGCGCATCTTCAGCAGCCTGCAAACCGCCTTTGGCGGCACGCGCGCCGGGGATTTCAGCGTCAACAACCGCGTCTACCACGTGGTGATGCAGAACGAGATGCAGTGGCGCGAGCGCGCAGAGCAAATCAGCGAGCTGTTCGTGCGCAGCAACAGCGGCGAGCGGGTGCGTCTGAGCAACCTCGTCACCATCACGCCGACCGTCGGCGCGCCATTTATTCAGCAGTACAACCAGTTCCCGTCGGTATCGGTGAGCGGCTCGGCAGCGGAAGGGGTGAGCAGCAGCACCGCAATGGCGGCGATGGGCGAGATTCTGGCGGAAAACCTGCCAGCCGGGTACGACTACGCCTGGAGCGGCATGTCGTATCAGGAGCAGCAGACCGGGAATCAGGCGATATGGATTGTGCTGGCGGCGGTGGTGATGGCGTGGCTGTTCCTCGTCGCCCAGTATGAGAGCTGGACGCTGCCGGCGAGCGTGATGCTCTCGGTGCTGTTCGCCATCGGCGGAGCGCTGGTCTGGCTGTGGCTGGCAGGCTATGCCAACGACGTGTACGTGCAGATTGGTCTGGTGCTATTGATAGCCCTCGCCGCCAAGAACGCGATCCTGATCGTGGAGTTTGCCCGCGCCCGGCGTATGGACGGAATGGCGATTGTCGATGCCGCGCGGGAAGGGGCATCGCGCCGCTTCCGCGCGGTAATGATGACCGCCGTGTCGTTCATCATCGGCGTCCTGCCGATGATGCTGGCGACCGGGGCGGGTGCCCAGAGCCGCCGTATCATTGGCACCACGGTGTTCAGCGGCATGCTGGTAGCCACCGTGGTGGGGATAGTGTTCATCCCGGCGCTGTTCGTGCTGTTCCAGCGCCTTCGCGAATGGGGGCACGGCCTTACGGACTCGTCGCCCACAGCTCACAGTGCTTCTGCACCAGAGAAATCAGCGAGCCGCCATCGGCGATAAAGTCCCGCATGCGCTGCGCCTCGCTCTTGCCCTGCTTTAACAGCAGGGCAATTTCCTTGATGGCGCTCGTCGCGCCGAGTTTCTCGGCCGACGGTGCAACCTGCTCCAGCAGCCAGGCGATATCTTCCGCCACGGTTTTGTGCTCGCCGGTATGCACGTCGGTCAGAATGCCTTCCAGCCCGTAGCGACAGGCCTGAAAACGGTTAAAGCGGTATAGCAGAAAATCCCGTTCCTGATGCTTATAGGGCCGCGCAGTCAGCAGCCAGTGCGACGTCGCCTGAATAAGCCCGGCGATGTTAATGGCGTGACCGAGCGTCAGCGGCGTATCCATTACTCGCACCTCCACGGTGCCAAAGTGCGGGCTGGGGCGGATGTCCCAGTGCAGATCCTTAATGCTGTCGATCATGCTGGTGGAACTCAGGCGGCGGAACAGCCCCTCGAACTCCTGCCAGCTGTTGACCCACGGCATCTGGCCGTTATCCGGGAACCCGGAAAATATGTTGAGCCGCGACGAGGAAAACTTGGTGTCCGTGCCCTGCATATAAGGCGACGACGCGGCGAGGGCGATAAAGTGCGGCACGAAGCGCGACAGGCCGTGCAGCAGGTAAATCGCGTCTTCCCCGTTTCGGCATCCCACGTGCACGTGCTGGCCGAACACCGTCGCCTGCAAAATCAGATAGCCAAAGCGCTCCAGCGTGACGTTATAGCGCTCGTCGTCACACACCTCCTGCCGCTGCCATTTCTGGAACGGGTGCGTGCCGCCGCCGCAGATCTGGATGTGCTGCTCCGACGCCGCCCGCAGGATGCTCTGCTGCATCACGGAGAACTGGGCCGCCGCCTGGTCGATGGTCTGGCATACGCCGGTGGCGATTTCGAGCATGCTTTCGGTGATGTCGTGTTTGACTTCGCCCCCTTTGATGTCGTCTTTGACGGCGGCGATGAGGGCAGAGGAGTCCTGGCTCAGATCGTAACCCGGCGGGTTAACCACCTGGAGTTCGAGCTCAATGCCGAGGGTATAAGGTTCAGAGGACTTGAAATCGGGTAAGGGCATGGCGCACTCCGTTGTCTGTTATGTGTTGAGTATAGACAATGGGCGTGGCGCGCTCTTTTCAGGGTGGTATAACTGATAGCAGGCTTAGCAAAAGGGGAGTGACCCATGTCTGACTATCCAACCATTGCGCTGATTGGTCCCGGTGCGATTGGCACCACCATTGCCGCGGTGCTGCATGACGCGGGCCGTACGCCGCTGCTGTGCGGTCGCACCGCGCATCCGGTATTACGCCTGCGTCACGATGAGGATGAAACTGTGGTGCCCGGTCCGGTACTTACCGATCCCACCGTCATTACCCGCCCCGTAGACCTCGTTTTTGTGGCGGTAAAAACGACGCAAAATGCCGACAGCGCCGGGTGGCTGCGCGCCCTGTGCGATGAAAATACCGTGGTCTGCGCGCTGCAAAACGGCGTGGAGCAAAAAGCCCAGCTTGCGCCTTTGGTCAACGGCGCAACGGTGCTGCCGTCGGTGGTCTGGTTCCCGGCGCAGCGCGAGCCGGACGCCTCCGTCTGGCTGCGGGCAAAACCGCGTCTGACACTACCGGACGTGCCGCAGGCGCAGCGGGTGGTCGAGGCGCTTCGCGGGACGCGCTGTGATGTTGAGCTCTCGACAGATTTCACCACCGTCGCCTGGCGCAAGCTGCTGCAAAACGCGGTCGCCGGGCTGATGGTGCTGGCCAATCGCCGCGCCGGGATGTTCAGGCGCGAGGATATCAGCGAACTGGCCCTGGCCTACCTGCGCGAGGGGCTTGCCGTCGCCCGCGCCGAAGGGGCGAAGCTGGACGATGCGGTGGCCCAGGAGATTCTGGCGAACTTCCAGCGTGCGCCCGAGGATTTAGGCACGTCGATCCTTGCCGACCGTCAGGCCGAACGCCCGATGGAGTGGGATATTCGTAACGGCGTGATCCAGCGCTATGGCCGCAGGCATGGTATTGCGGTGCCCATCAGCGACGTGGTGGTGCCGCTGCTGGCGGCGGGGAGCGAGGGGCCGGGCTAACGGCCGCTGTTTTTCCGTTCGGCGAGCGTGACGGTGGAGCAATAATCTGGGGATAGTCAGCCTTAAACACATATGCGAAACTTACCGCTTCTGAAAAAATGTGGTGGGACCCGCTCAATGTCAGAACCATCTTCGCAGTGCCTGTTTAATGAAGGAATGATTGCTTTTCCTGAGGGCTATCAGGACCGTACCGTCAATGTCTTCGCGCCGCCTGCAGCGGATGCGCCCGCGTTCAACATTTCCCGCGATGCCCTCAACCCCGGCGAAGCGCTTGCCGCGTATATCGATCGCCAGCTCGCCCTGATGGCAAAGCACATCAAGGGCTGGAAGCAGGGTGAGCGCAGCGCCGCTACGCTGGGCGACAGCCTTTTACAGGGGGAAACCGTCCATGCCAGCTACCTGCGCGACGGGAAACGCATCTGGCAGCAGCAGGCCGTGTTTAACGTCGACGGCGATAAAATCCTGGTGTTCACTATGACCTGCACCCGCGCGCCGGGCGATGCCGACGGCGCGCTGTTTGGCGATCTTCTCAGGAGCTTCCGCTTCCACCATTAACTTCAGGGACCGTTGTTATGTTTGAAGCAGCACGCGTTGGTGATGATATCGGCCACTCCGGTGCGCTGGCCGGGATGATTGCCGGAACGATTGTCGGTGGCCTGATTGCCGCAGCCGGGGGCATTCTGGCGGGGGCCATGTTTATTGCCGGTCTCGGCGCATCCTGTCTTGGCGTGGGCGTCCTGCTCGTCGGCGCCAGCCTGGCCGTGGGATATTACACCGGGGAGTTGGCGACTGCCGCCAGGGACAGCATCGCCGACGCCGGGGCATCCAGCATGACGAAGAAAGGCGTCATCACCTCCGGCTCGCCCAACGTGTTTATCAACGGTAAACCCGCCGCGCTTGCCACCGATAGCACCGTCGACTGTTCTGACGACGGCTCGCAGCAGATGGCCGAAGGCTCTAAGCGTGTCTCCATTAACAGCCAGCCAGCGTCCCGCATCGGGGATCGCACCACCTGCGACGCGAAGGTGATGACCGGTTCAGACAACGTCATTATCGGCGGCGACCCGCAGCAAACCCTCCCCATTCAGTCTGAAGTGCCCGAGTGGCTCTACAAGGTCTCCGATCTTACCCTGCTGTTCGCCGGGCTTCTCGGCGGCTGGGGCGGCGCCGCTGGCAAAGTCGGGGCGCTCTCTAAGCTGCTGGGCAAAATCCCCGGCATCAACAAGCTGGCCCGTATCGCCTGTCGCGCCGGCACGCTGATGACCGGCGTGGCGGCCGCGGGGATCATCGCCCGCCCGGTGGATATCGTCAGCGGACAGAAGTTTCTCAGCGGGGATGATGAGCTGGACTTCGTCCTGCCTTCCCGTCTTCCGGTGCGCTGGCAGCGCTGCTGGCGCAGCGGCAATCCCGGCGACAGCGTGTTGGGCCGCGGATGGAGCCTGTTCTGGGAAAGCCGCCTGGAGCCTTATCAGGATGGCCTGGTGTGGCGCGCACCGTCCGGCGATTACGTTGCCTTCCCGAAGGTTCCGAAAGGGATGCGCTCCTACTGCGAAAGCGAAAAAAACTGGCTTGAACATCACCAGGACGACAGCTGGTCGGTGTATGACGTCAGCGGCGAGCGCTGGCACTATGCGCCGCTGCGGGATGATGCCCCGTCGCTGCTCCAGCGCCTCTCCGAACCCTGCGGCAACGATATCCTCTTTGAGTGGAATGCGAATAATACCCTGCATGCCCTGACCGACTGTGCGGGCCAGCGCGTGGTCTGCCGCTACGACCGCGACAGGCTCGTTGGCGCCTGGCTGGATGACGAGATCTGCCTGGTCAGTTACGCTTATGATGAACAGCGCCAGCTGGTCTCCGTGACCGGCCGGGGCGGTAGCGTGCGCCGACGCTTCAGCTGGCAGGACGGGCTGATGAGCGCTCATGAGGACGCCAACGGCCTGCTGAGCGAATACCGCTGGCGGGAGATTGACGGCCTGCCGCGCGTGGTCGGCTTCCGCCATAGCGGCGGCGAACGGCTGACGTTCGAATACGATTTTGAGAACGGCACCCGCCGCGCGACCCGCGAAGACGGCGCGCAGGCGCACTGGCTGGTGGATGACGACGACAACGTCGCGCGCTTCACGGATTACGACGGTCGCCAGACGACGTTTGTCTACCGCGACGGCGAGCTCTGCCACGTCATTCTGCCGGGCGGGGCGATGCGCCGCAGCACGTGGGACAAATACGGCCGCATGACCAGCGAGACGGACCCGGCGGGCCGCCGCACGGAGTATCACTGGCATCGCCTGACCGACCGCATCACCCGCACGGTTTACCCGGACGGTACCTCATCGCAGGCCATGTACGACCTTCGCGGTCGCCTGCTGTCGGAGACGGATCCGGCCGGTAGCACCACCGCGTATCGCTATCCCGATGATGAAGAATTCCTCCCGGAGAGCATCACCGACGCTATCGGCGGCGTGGTGCGCCTGGTCTGGAACCACCAGGGGCTGCTGACGCAGCGCACCGACTGCTCCGGCAGCGTCACCCGCTTCACCTACGACCGCTTCGGGCAACTGATTGCCAGCGAAGATGCAGAAGGGAATATCACGCGGCGGGAGTGGAGCCGTGCCGGGCTGCTGAGCGTCGTGATCCATCCGGACGGCAGCCGCGAGTCGCTGGTGTGGAACGAACGCGGCCAGCTCACGGGCTGGCGCGACCCGCTGGAAAGCGAGGTGAGCTGGGCCTATAACGCGCTCGGCCTCCCGGTCAGCCTTACCGACCGTATTGGTCGCGTGCGCCAGTGGCGCTACGACCCGCGCGGTAACCTGCTGCGACTCGATAACGGCAACGGGGCGGAATACCGCTTCACCTACGACGCCGTGGGCCGCCCGCTCAGCGAAACGCGCCCGGACGAGACCGTGCGCCATATGGAATGGGACGCGCGAGGGTTTCTCTGCGCGCTCGAAGAAAACGGACGGCCTGCCGCCGACGGCGGCATCGCCCGTCGCGTCCAGCAGTTCAGCTATGACGACAGCGGGCTGCTGATCGGGCGCACTCAGCGCCACGCGGAGTACCGCTACTTCCGCGACCTGAGCGGCCAGATTACCCGCATCCGCCGCACGCCGACGGCCGAAGGCGTTGCCCTGGGTATCGAAAGCGATGAGATCGCTTACCGCCACGACGCCGCCGGACGCGTGCTGAGCGAGTCCGGCATTAACGGCGCGGTGGGCTACGAATGGGATGCCCTGAGCAACCTGACCGGCCTGACGCTGCCCGGCGAGCAAAAGCTGGCCTGGCTGCACTACGGCTCCGGCCACGTCAGCGCCATCCGCTTCGGGCAGCAGCTGGTGACCGAGTTCACCCGCGACCGCCTGCACCGCGAAGTGCGCCGCACCCAGGGCGCGCGCGAGCAGCTCCGTCAGTATGACAGCCTCGGCAGACGCACCCTGCAGCGCAGCGAACTGAGCACGGACGTGACCCTGCCGGAGCAGGCGCTACTGGAACGCCTGTATCGCTACACCGCGCGCGGTGAGCTTTCCGGCGTCAGCGACACCCTGCGCGGTGAGGTGGACTACGGCTACGACGCCGAAGGGCGTCTGCTGAAGCACTACGAGGCCCGACAGGGGCACAGCCGCGCGCAGTTCAGCTATGACGCCGCGGATAACCTCGCCGCCAGTGACGCTGCGGTACCGGTCACGGATAACCGCCTCCAGCACTGGCAGGCGCTGTTTATGAAATACGACCACTGGGGCAACCTGGTCAGCCGCCGCAACGGGCTGTATGAACAGCATTACGCGTATGACGCCGAGAACCGTCTGGTGTCCGCCCGGGGAACCGGGCCGGAAGGGCGGTTTGAGGCGCGCTATCACTACGACGCGCTGGGCCGCCGCACGCGCAAAATCGTCACCACGACGCACGGCACCACCGACATCCGCTTCCTGTGGCAGGGCTACCGCCTGCTGCAGGAGCAGCAGGAGAGCGGGCTGCGCAGCACCTATGTATACGACCCGAATGAAGCCTGGAGCCCGCTGGCGCGGGTGGATCACCTTCGTGACCAGAGCAGCGGTGAGATTTACTGGTTCAATACCGACCTGAACGGCGCGCCACTGGAAGTGACCGACGAGCGCGGCGCTGTGCGCTGGAGCGGCCAGTACGGCAGCTTTGGCGAGGTGCGCCATCAGAGTGAAGGGTTCTCAAGGCTTGTGAACCGCACGGCAATGGCACACCAGCCGCTTCGCTATGCCGGGCAGTACGCTGACGGTGAAACGGGACTGCACTATAACCTGTTCCGCTACTACGACCCGCAGGTCGGGCGGTTTATTGTGCAGGATCCGATTGGGTTGAATGGCGGTTTTAATTTATATTCATACGTTCCTAACCCACTTACTTGGATAGATCCATTAGGGCTAATGCCATGGGCATGGAACCCAAATGGAATGGGACACCATTTAATCCCACGAAACAAGGCCAACAGCATTGGGCTAACCGATCTTGGTACTATGAAAAATACGCCAACGTTTTTCCCAGATCCTTATAGTGCTGGAATGCATGAAGAATTACATAGAGCTATTAAAAACGATATTGGAAAAATTCAGGGGCCGTGGCAGGGTTCCGCGGAAGATTTATTCAATGCGTCTAGCCGTAATTTAGACTCCGTTTCACATATAAGAGGTGATTTAAAGATTCCTTCGACGGGTGAAATCTTAGCCAGAAATGTCACTCCTAAAGAAGCACATTCAAAACTGCTGGAGTGGTTCAATAATAAACAAACAGGTAAGGCATCAGGAGGCAGATGTGGTTAAAACAATTGACATTGATGTGGATTTTAACGGGATAATAATTTTCGATTATCCAGGAATACTGGCCCCATTTGGTGGGAAGATAGAGGATGGAGATAACATTCTCCAGGAATTCACCACCACAGACAAAGGGGATCTTGTTCTTAATGAAGGTATTGCCTTACCTATTATGGGCCTTGATGATGGTGGCTATGTTGTTAGGCTTTTTTTAAATGAATTTCCCGACAATAAAGACAGGGAAGTTATATTCACAGATAAATATTTCTATCTTAATGTAACTGGTGATTTATACGTTGCTGATATGGCAGTGTTTTGGGAGTGGGAAGATTATACTGGTTGGATTAACACTGATGTTCCTAAAGGAATATATAGAGTGAGCCTTGAAGGGGTTCATTTATTAAAGGGGGAAGAGACTGTTTACTGCTATGATTTAATTTTTGAAAAAACGAATCAACTTGGTATGAGAGATGTTGAACCACGCTCAGACTCCAGGATTTATTAAATCTATTAGCCGGCAAAGAAAATAAAATTTCCGGCTTTTGTTAGTTTTTTTTAATCATGCCTGAAGAGACGTACATTGTAGTTAATCATAAATGTGACTTAAAAATGCTAAGAATTTGTTCGCTGAAAGGGTTATGGGAATTAGGAAAGAGAGAATGTACTTTTTATGGGAGCGAGTTTAAGAAATGATTAAATGTAATCTAATCTCTAAAATAAGTATCTTTTCTGATGGTAATGACATTGGGCGGATTGGTGGAAATATCCCTGAATTCTTTTTAGATAAACTAGATATTGTGCGGGGTTATAAGTTTTATTTGACAGTTCAGAATCCTGATGAGGCACATGAGTATATTACGATACTTACTCCTGAACGATATGATGATATGATTGATAAAAACATCTACCCTAATTGTTCAGTAAAAATTTTTACGCACACGCATTCTGATGAAAGCAATAATGATGTATTTACGATAAAACACATTAATAAGGCAGTTATCGTTGGGTATGATAAGGTTGAAAGTGAAGAGTTTGACTTTATCACTAAAACCGAAGAGGCAAGATTAATACAATCGGAAGATTATTATTTTGATGCTTTGCAAAAAGATGGTTATGAATTTTTCATGCAGATAGATGAAGATTATTATCCAGATGCATTGCTTGATGGTGATTACATCTTTGGTTACGGTGCTTTGTATTTGTATAAAAACATATCTGGCGGGAATATCATAGCTGGTTTTTGGCAGTACTCGTAAAGATAAATGATTAATAAAATCCGGATTAATATTAATTATTTCCGGCTTATATAATATTGATGGTTTTTTTATTCAGAATGCTTTTTTCTTAATTTTTTAATTGCTTTTATAAAATTTCTTTCAATTAATCATGGTATTAATATCATGTCTCAGAAAAATATATTTGTTATAATTTAATAATTGCTCGCCCGTGTTTAAAATTCTATCTCCGCCAAAATGTTAATATTTTAAGATGCATAGTTTCAACTGGTTAAGTTTGTAATTCTATAGACACGACGGGATATCGTTGACATGAATGTAAAGGCACTAGAAAAAAATATGATATGATTTACGGTCGTGATGCTTTAATAATATCTAGCACTGAGTTAAGATTTTATTCCTTTAGCTTTTTGGTAAAAGCTTCTTTAGGTTTATCTGCTACCAGGTAGGCGTAATCCTAATTAGAAAAATCATTGGTTTGAGCATCCCGACGGCCACCCGGATGCTAGTCAAACTGGTATGTCTGAGCATCATTCTAATGGTCATGTGCATGCGATTGACCCTAAAGGTAATGAGGTGATTTTTACATGGTAAATAATATGCCTGAGCAATTAATTAAATTTCCTATTTCCGAATGGATAGTTCAATCAGGTCATTTCAAAACTGATTTACTATCGGAGGCTTATTGTATTTGCTATCAATATAATATAGATAGTAATGGATATGGTCCTTATGATTTTTTAACTGAAAAATCGAAGGGGCTATTGTCCTCTTTATTTACTAATCTTATGTGTTTTAATAAAGAGGGGCAAAATCTTGATGCTTGCTCAGCCCTAAGTAGAAAAGGGCTTTATTTTTTTGGCAACAATAATGAACAAGTGAATAAGCAACTGACGGAGTATCGCAAGATGCTTCTGAAAAATAAGTTAAGAACTAATAAAGGATTACCTGAAGAGAATTTCCCTGAGAAACCTGAACTACTTAATCTTTATGATTATGGTGGTGCTGATGTAAGTGTAATAAATTCTTTAATAAAAAAAGGTTATCAATTTCTTTTTTACAGGTTTTTTACTCCTGTCGCTGGGGGGAGTGTAATTGTTTTTGATGGTAATATATGGGATAAAGCTGTTGAATATTGTAAGAAAAATGGAATTGGTTTTCAAGAGGTTGATTCAGTTGATAATCTGAAAGAATGGTAAGGTTGTTTTTTATTATTCTAATTTTGGGGAAGTTTTACACCATATGTCTAGTCAGATTATGTTACTTGGATAGCTCCGGCATATCATAATTATCCGCTATCAGAAAAATATAGCTGTTCGAAATATTCATGGTGACGCTGCGCCCGGTCTAAAATCCCTTCTCTGCGAGTCAGTTGCTCATGAGGGGGCAAGTTGGGCTTGCGTGTATGTCCGGCAGAGATTTTGGTTTACGGTTGGAATAGGTAATGCCGACAAAGTCGACCTTAAAAAGCAGGATAATTTGAGTAAGTTTTTTCTATTTAACCTACTTTTTAGAAAGTAACATAAGTATCGTGCAGATAGCTTAATTTATCAGGGTGTGGCGGTAGCATGATTGTCTTATGCAAACCGCTACGTCTGCGATCTGAGCGGCCAGATTACCCGCATCCGCCGCACGCCAACCGCCGAAGGCGTTGCCCTGGGTATCGAAAGTGATGAGATCGTTTACCAGCACGACGCCGCCGGGCGCGTGCTGAGCGAGTCCGGCATTAACGGCGCGGTAGGCTACGAATGGGATGCCCTGAGCAACCTGACCGGCCTGACGCTGCCCGGCGAGCAAAAGCTGGCCTGGCTGCACTACGGCTCCGGCCACGTCAGCGCCATCCGCTTCGGGCAGCAGCTGGTGACCGAGTTCACCCGCGACCGCCTGCACCGCGAGGTGCGCCGCACCCAGGGCGCGCGCGAGCAGCTCCGTCAGTATGACAGCCTCGGCAGACGCACCCTGCAGTGCAGCGAATTGAGCACGGACGTGACCCTGCCGGAGCAGGCGCTACTGGAACGCCTGTACCGCTACACCGCGCGCGGTGAGCTTTCCGGGGTCAGCGACACCCTGCGCGGTGAGGTGGATTACGGCTACGACGCCGAAGGGCGTCTGCTGAAGCACTACGAGGCCCGACAGGGACACAGCCGCGCGCAGTTCAGCTACGACGCCGCGGATAACCTCGCCGGCAGTGACGCTGCGGCACCGGTCACGGATAACCGCCTCCAGCACTGGCAGGCGCTTTTCATGAAATACGACCACTGGGGCAACCTGGTCAGCCGCCGCAACGGGCTGTATGAGCAGCATTACGCGTATGACGCCGAGAACCGTCTGGTGTCCGACCGGGGAACCGGGCCGGAAGGGCGGTTTGAGGCGCGCTATCACTACGACGCGCTGGGCCGCCGTACGCGCAAAATCGTCACCACGACGCACGGCACCACCGACACCCGCTTCCTGTGGCAGGGCTACCGTCTGCTGCAGGAGCAGCAGGAGAGCGGGCTGTGCAGCACCTATATTTATGACCCGAATGAAGCCTGGAGCCCGCTGGCGCGGGTGGATCATCTCCGTGACCAGAACAGCGGTGAGATTAACTGGTTCAACACCGATCTGAACGGCGCGCCGCTGGAGGTGACCGACGAGCGCGGCGCGGTGCGCTGGAGCGGCCAGTACGGCAGTTTTGGCGAGGTACGCCATCAGAGCGAAGGGTTCTCACGGCTTGTGAACCGCACGGCGATGGCGCACCAGCCGCTTCGCTATGCCGGGCAGTACGCTGACGGTGAAACGGGGCTGCACTATAACCTGTTCCGCTACTACGACCCGCAGGTCGGGCGGTTTATTGTGCAGGATCCGATTGGGCTGAATGGCGGGTGGAACCTTTATCAGTATGCGCCGAACCCGTTGGGGTGGATTGATCCGCTGGGTTTATGCAAGACAGAATCTAATGCTGGTGGAAAAAATCCTAATCCTCCAGGGCAGGGGTACCACAATGAGACTTATGCTCCAAATCCAGTTAAACCAGAGGATGCCCTTAATCGTTGGGATGATTTCCTTGGCCCCGGCCCCCATACAAATATCCATCCAAGAACTGGATTACCAGACCCAGACCGAATCGTATCGGCTGACGGTAAGAGAAGTATCCGTTATGGTAACCATGAAATGAATAGTAAACCTACTAAACATCATTACCATGAAGAAACATGGACATTAGATCCTGCAAATAATGTCATGAATGTTGATAATCTTGTTGTGAGAGTACCGATACTAAAATGACAAACATAACAGTAGTAAAATTTGATGGAAATAAAGTAGAGTTCACCTCATCTTTAGGCAATGGAGTGGCTGTATGGTGTGGTGAACCACCGGAAGTAAATGGTTGTTATAATGTCGAATTTGATGTAGATGACATTTTTAAATGGGGCTTGAATATTAATGATGTTTGTCAGGAGACACCTGAAATCAAGGTGGATGGTGATGGAATGTTATTTGTTTCTCAGGTCATCTCTTATGAGAGTGACGGGGTTTTAACTGTTTCACTAGGTGGTCAGATCATTTTTTTAGATGTTGAGTCCTACCCAGGTGGTAGTAAATTTGTTTCGTTTTCAACAGCCATAAAAAATATCTCATTGTATCCTTTTGAAGTGTAGTTTGAAACTGAGAAGAAATTACTTGTTCCGCTACTAAGACCTACAGGTTGGGCAGTTAATTGTGCAGGATCCGCTTGGGTTGAATGCAGGGTGGAATCTTTTTCAGTATGCACTGTATCCGCTGGGGTGGTTTGCTCTGTGGGGGTTATGTAATGGTAATACTGTCATAAGAGCGGTGACGCCTGGAAACGCGAGAGTTTGTGAGCGGATAAAAAAAATAAGTACAACAGCTTAGCATAAAATAACACCGGCCTAACATATTGCAGGTGCTCCGCATTCGCGTGACTCTTGGATTTCCTCCACCAGAAGCCAGGCATCAGCAGAGAATTTACAAACACCGTTTATTCGAAATGCTGATGCGGCGCACCAGAAAGTTTTAATTTTGGTAAGGCATTTCACGAAACCTTAATATTTTAATAGGTCATTTATGTTAAATGATGTAAAGAAAAAAATAATTGATAATGATTTTGTTAATATTGTTAGAATTAATATGATTTTCAATGATATACAGTATAATGAATTGGTCTCTAGTTTAGAAGAGCTTGCTAATCTTTTGAAAAATAATGAATCCATAGATAAAGAATTAGCTTTGTATTTATATACAATACCTCAAATGATAAGAAATGCGTATGCTAGTTTTGATAAAGTGGAAAACAAACCAGATTTGGCTTTTAAATTAGAAGATGCATGGATAGAGTTAGACTCGCTAGTAATAAACTGTCTAAGCTAGAAAGAATGAAGGCCGGGTGAGAAATTCGCCCGGTTTTGATATGATATAATCCTTTCTTGAACCACAAACATAAAATTAATAATCCATCCTCTACTACGACCCGCAGATTGTGCGGTTTACTGTACAGGATCCGATTGGGTTATGTAGGGGATTTGAAGTCAGAGGTAACAATCCATACCAGACGCGGGTTGATCCTCATTACACCGGAGGACCTCATCATGCATTCTAAATAGATACCAGAACGTTAATATCAGGAACACGTACTTCAAATTGTTATATAAGAAAACGCCAGGAATTTTGGAGTCAATAATCTGATATGCATCGGGTTCCTTAAGTTAAAGCGAGTTATATAGAATAAAAGAAGTAGAACAGTTACCGAAAATAGATGAAACCTAGATTAACGTATTTCCTGAGCATGTGAATTATAAAGGAGTTGCAATAATACGTTAACATGTCGATTTTGGAATATATGCTATACTCGCACCTGGACGTACTCATGTTGGTAATGGCGATGTTTGACATACGAATTGAGAGTAATAATTGTGTTATTAACAATAAATGAAATTGAAGTTAAATTACATGAGAAGTTCTCTCCTTTTAATGGAGAGATGGATGATTTGATTTTGAAAAAAAGAATTTCGCCTGATAAACAATATCAAACTTTCTGAGGAAAAACTTCGTGTAAATTTCTCAAAGGATTTTATTAAGTTTGTCAATAATTATGATATTGATAACTTCTCTTTGGGGAATATATCTTTCGGCCATGGTGGTGATTATTTGGAGAAAATAATCAGTATTAACAATGATGAATTTAACCATTGGTGGATTGGCAAGCATAGACCAGATGGTGTGATATGTGTTGCAATATCAGACCCTTATACTATTTTACTTAATAATCATGATGGCAAAGTTTATGCTATTACAAGTGAGCATACTATGGATGGATGGGAATCGATAGCTGATAGTTTTGAGCTATTTATCAGAGGTGTTGGTTCGCATGTTTTAAAAACATATTCTATATCGGAAATTATTAAGTTAACAGGGGCGAGCGATACTGCATTTTGGAAGGATATCTGATGGCGGTGTCTGGTGATAATTTATATATTTCTGCGCTGGGTGTCTTTTTCGAACAATATCAGAAATGGTGAAAGAAATAATTTCTTCAATTGTTGTGGTTTGAGGTGGGCATTAAACCAACTTTCGAACTCAGTCCTTTGTATAATTTAATACGTGCGGAACCTTTACAAAAATACGCACCTGTAGATGCGTTAGGGTGAAATTACTATGTGTCTTACTGGTTCAGAAAATAAACTAACTGTATACGAGATAAATGCTTTCAATACGAGTTTTGATAATCATCTTCCCGCTTCATTTCTTGATTTTTATCTGAAAAATAATGGCGGATATCCTCATAAAAATGAAGATGGTAATCCGTTTATGCTTGGCGGGTTTAACCCTATAAAATATGGTGACCTGCCTATAGAACAACTCTACCGTGACCTTGTTGAGTCGTTTGGCAAATTGAGGAATATGGTTCCTTTTGCATATGATGACGGGGGGAATTCTTTTCTGCTATCTCTTAAATCTGATGATTCATTAGGGAAAGTGTTTGTTTTTTTTGATGGATGATAAGGAAGTTGAATTGGTTTCTGGTTCGTTCTCAGAATTTTTAGAGGAATTGTTTCTTTGAAAGCAATAAGGTAGTGTATAAAATTCACAAAAGTGATTTTGTTGTTATCGAAATCTAAAGAAAAGTAACTAATTAAACTATTTAATGTCAGTCATTAATTTAATGCTTGTAAATTTAATAACTGGGTTTGTGTTTGATTTGTTTATATTTATTGGTAATCATTGATATTGTTCTGATATGAAAACCAAGATTAAAACCGTAAGCTTCAGCGTACGTATAATTTAATGTTAATGCTGAAGAATAGCATGTTAAATGGCAATGCGTGCAATAGCCCAATTTGGAATGGTATTGCATTTACATGCTTGATGAATATTATTACATAGCTTCAGATTGATGACGAAAGAAGGAAAAGATAAATGCAACGATTGATGGGAGACGGTTACGAACCTTATGTTAATAAGTTAAATGACAGGCTTATATATTCATTACCTGTTGAATCGGGATTTGTCAGCTTTTATTTTGAGTTTGATATTAGTCAGACCGATCTTGACGTCCTGCTGTCCGATCATTACCGGCGGGCCGTGCTGGAAGTGACCGCGCACACTCTGCTTCAGCACTCGACGTTGAAAGGACATAAACGATTTACTCAGAACGATTTTGATAATCTTATTGCCACTACCCTTCATGAATCGCAAGAGCATCTTAGCGCATTGATTTCTCAGATTAATCGGGAGCACAATATGTCGATTGAACATTATGTGAATGACATAGTGAATACACGCTTAACCAAAGGATGAATATACCGATCCCAGATAAGGTCAATATTTATCTTAAAATCACGCTGTATCTACAGCTCTTTTCAACCTCGTGCTGTCAATCGATTTCATGATAACCGGCGAATGCGGCAAGGTGCGCTGGAGCGGCCAGTACGGCAGCTTTGGCGAGGTACGCCATCAGAGCGAAGGGTTCTCAAGGCTTGTGAACCGCACGGCAATGGCGCATCAGCCGCTTCGCTATGCCGGGCAGTACGCTGACGGTGAAACGGGACTGCACTATAACCTTTTCCGCTACTACGACCCGCAGGTCGGGCGATTTTTTGTGCAGGATCTGATTGGGCTGAATGGCGGGTGGAACCTTTATCAATATGCGCCGAATCCGTTGGGGTGGATTTATCCGCTGGGATTGTCTACCTGTTCATCCAAAGACTCATATAAACAGGCCAGAAATAAGGCTCTGAAATGGTTAGAAGAGCGAGGTTTTAAAGCCGAAAAAGTTAACACAGGCAAATTTGGTTCGACTAAAGGTCAACCTGTCGGGATGACAACAATTGACGGAAAAACAGGTTCTAGAGTTGAGTATGATGAGCGAAGCGGAGCTCATATCAATGTGTTTAGCGGTAAAGATAAAGGGGAGCACTTCATGTTTGATGAACCTGAATCCGTTGTAACAAAAATTCAATATTTATTTAATTTACCATCAAAACCATGGAGAGGCTCTTAATGAAGCTCGATGATGAAATCAGGAAGGAAATATCTTTGCTTCCTGAACAACCACAAATTGTGGATGACTGGGAACACATTGCGGATGAGTTATCCGATAGTTATAGTTGGGCTGGTTCAAAAATTGACTGGTCAAAGACCAGTGCTCATAGGTCTTTAGAACTACTTGGAGACTATAAGGATTGGTTGGTAGATATAAAGAAATTCATTCATGAAACTGATGTTCATGACGTGATATCAAATAGTGATGAGATTTACTATATAAATGATTTGTCTCTTGATTTTTCTGTCAGATTGAATCCCGCGCAGTTCTTTTTATTTTTTGATGTGGCTATAGAAAATATTCCTCAGCATCATTATTTTTTTGATAGGGAAAATAAATGGTGTCTAGTGATCAGTGCAGAGGGATATATTGACTTCGGTTTCTCATGTTTAGATAAAAAATGATTGAAATGGGAGGTTCATCCTCCCAGGACGTTTAGGTAATGCTTTTGTTTTGATACAAAGAAACCTAGGGGGCGAGAGTCTTGCGATGATGATGTGCCTCTACAATTACCGTAAGGTTTTAGACGCGACATGGCTAGCCTGTTTGCCGTACTGTATGGTGATGCTGATCCATTTCGAGCAGATGGCACAATTGTTGAGCCAACGTTCAACGGCGAACAGAATAGCTGTGTCGCTTTTTACTTAATACCTAATAGAATTCTATCCTCATCAATTCCCCACAAATGCACTTACCTGCACGCCAAAACGCTTCGCCAGCGCGCGCATATGATCCAGCGTTAACGTGCGCTGTCCGTTGAGGATCCGACTCACCAGAGACTTCTTACCTATTTCGTTTTCGAAATCGCTCTGAGTGAGATGGTACTGATCCATCAGCGTTCGCAATAACGCAACGCCTGACGGAATGCTGGCAACACGCGCGTTAAATTCTGCAAACTCCGGAGACTCGTTTTCGTATTTATCGATTTTAGCGGTGAGCATCTCTACCAGCGGACTATCGGGGTCATGCTCAATTAGATACTCCACCAACCCCATAGCATCCTCATAATCTTGTCGCGACGGGCTTGAGCCCAGGAAAGGGAGCTCCCTTGTTAGATCGTTTGCCGCTTTGATGGCTGCTGAATAGTTCATTCTTTCTTTCTCCGGTAGAGGTCCGTGAGCTTGTCATAATCTGCGTGAGTGCTGGTGTGTTTGATGAAGAGCTTTCCGCGCTCAAAATCAGTAAATAACATTACTCTTAAATACCCGCCACCTACGTCAATGACCCACCATTTTTCCCGGTATTTCATCCTCTCCCGGCTGGGGAAGCGCTTTCGCATGTCGTCTGGTGATGGGTAGTGGTCTCCTTTTAGTACCCAGTAAAGATCTTCCAGAGCGAGTTCTTGAATAGGAAAATGTCTGGTGGCCGCGTCGAAAGCGCTCTTGAGACTGCGGGCATTTTTGCCCCTTGTTTCCAGATTGGAAACATTTAAGGTGGTGGTCGGCGGGTTGAGAATGTGGGAATTGTCATGGATTGCAGTTTTCATTTGCTCGTGATAAAGGCGATCATTTAATGAGTGTGAACACTGTAAGAGGTGACTGTGAAAGAAATGTCCACTTTGTGCCAGGAGCGGACATTGTTATTAATAGCAGCAGACGCCAGCCGGACTCTCTCGTCTTACAGCACTTCAACCACTTCAAATTCTTCTGCGATCAACTCCATATCTTTAGAAAAATGACCTTCGCGGGTAAAAAATCGCTGATGCTCATTTCGCCAGTATTGAAGGCTTAAATCGCCTTCACCTTCTTTGCGGGCAAACTCCTCAGTCACATCACAAAAACGCACCAGTCGCATTGAAACCAGCCGGGTCACGCAGACCGGGGCATTCAGGCCATCAAGGATAATGTTATAGCTTCCAATCCTCGGGGCAGACTTTTCTTGCTGGTAAGAGGCAAAGGATCCGCAGGAGGCCGTTTTAATCCCTTTTTTAATCAGGTCCGCAAGCTCGCTGGCCAGTTCCGGGCTGTCTCCCATTTGCCAGGCATCTGCGCCTGGATACTTTACTTTTAATACCTCAACAGTAGCCATTAAGAGCCCTTTTTAATCGTCGATGAAAAATGTCATACAGAGTTTTAACATGAACTTTCCGGACATTAACATTGATGCTTTCCCTCTGCTACTTTGTCCGCTCTTCGCTCTTACCAGACATTCAAAAACAACATTAAATTTTGCGTATGGCCGGGGATCCGCTTCTTACCCAGCAGAACTCCGGCCTCCCATCACCCGCCTCAGTGCGTCGTTATATACGGCTCCTTCACAAACTCTGCCAGCAACCAGACCATATCATGCAGTAGCCCGGTGAGTTCTTTCGCCACGCTCGCAGGCAGTGTCCCGCCCATCACCGCCAGCGTTAATGCCACGGCATAATCCACCTGCAACACCGTTTCCTGCCAGCAGTCCGGCACGCAGGAAGTAATCTTTTCACCTGCAATCAATTGCTCAACCAGATACGACGGAAGCTCTGAGTCACAGCACTCACGCAGCCGCTTCAGCGCGGCCAGCAATCGCTTGCAGAGCGTGGTAAACGTCACTGTGTCGTCAGTTTCCACCAGCACGCTGACATACGCGGCGCAGGTATCAGCCAGCTCGAAAAGATCCGCAAAATCGGAAATTGAAGCGTTGATGAGCTGATGAACAGCGCTTTCTTCAGAGAGCGCATAAGAAAAGTTAGGTGTAGTAGCCATTTAGCATCCTCGTCGTGCAGAAAAGTGTCATGTTATGCTAACGGGTTCCTACGCCCGGTTACGGATGTGCCGCAACGCAGGCACTTTACGACCGTGAAGAAGGGATGAAAAGGGATAACCCTGAATTACATAAGGTTGCTTGCAGGTTTGCGAGGCGGCTTCCAGAAGGGGATTGCCGCGTGGCGGCTACGCCCGACCCGGCCTCCAAAACCACCGCGATACGACCCGTAGGCCCGCGCAAGCGCAGCGCCCCCGGGCACAGTTTGCACTGCGGTTACGTCTTACGCAGACCTTTTCATTTTGAGCATCCCTTCTAATGATGTCTGCGTCGCGCGGGAGGATTTTCCCGCCTGTGAACAAAACACCCCAAACTCCCGGCACAGTGAAAGCGTAGCCATTTTGTAGTACATGGTAGACCTCAAGCCAGAACGATGTCTGGCACCGCGACCAGCCATCCGGGCGTTTAAATGGTTAAAATAAATAATAATAATCATTGCGCAATAAATTTCGCTGTGTCTTAATAGCGTCATCGGTTTGGAATACAGACCTTATGAAAGCAGTTTTAGTAAAGCAGTCCTCAGTTCAGGTGTTATCAGTAGATACTCCTTCTTCGTGAGCCTCCTCCTAAGTGCCAAATAAGTAACTCTCGAAATACAGGCCATCATCGCCGCGCTTAAGTGGCTCATAAATTAAGGATTTATCTATGTCTAATAAAATGACTGGTTTAGTAAAATGGTTCAACGCAGATAAAGGTTTTGGCTTTATCACCCCTGACGACGGCAGCAAAGATGTATTCGTACATTTCTCTGCAATTCAGAGCGACAACTTCAAAACGCTTGATGAAGGTCAGAAAGTTTCCTTTACCATTGAGAATGGCGCAAAAGGTCCAGCAGCTGGAAACGTTTCTCCACTGTAACCCGCGCTAAATATCAGTGCGGCGTACGATAGCGATGAAGACAATAGTCCGAGCAGTTAAGCTGTACTGATAAAAATTAACCCGCACCTGTGCGGGTTTTTTATTTTTAAAGGGTAATGGTACTGAGTTTTATATGGCAGCCTGCCCATACTCCCTTCAAATTCAGCCTCAAAAACTGCTTCGCAATAAATTGGGCATCAATACAGTCCGCAGTTTCTGAAAAGGTTCATCCCTGCTCCCGTTCCCCCTCGCTCATCATCGCCAGAAACCGTTTCACCGTCCGTGAGCGTTCAAAGCGCCGCCAGCAGAGCGCGATATCGGTATAAAGCTCCGGTGAGCTCAGCGCGTGGTAGGTGACATTCGGCGGAGAAATAGCGGCCATCGATTTCGGCACCAGCGCGAACCCGCCGCCAGCGGAGACCATGCTCAGAGAAGAGGAAAGTTGTGAAGATTGCAGCGTGTGTTGCATATCGACTCCGGCCCGCTCGCAGCTGCCGTAAACGCGGTCATACAGTCCCGGCGCGACCTCCTGGGGGAACAGCACCACCGGTGTATCCCGAAGCTGCTCTAACGCCAGCGAATCGCACGCAGCCAGAGGATGATCGCGATGCAACGCCACCACCATCGGCTCCCGGTCGAGGATTTTCAACTCGAACACCTTGCTGCTCTCGCACGGCAGGCGCACGAAGGCGATATCCAGTTCACCCTCCGCCAGCATTGTCGTCAGCGAAGACATATTGGCTTCCACCTGGTGAACCTGCACCGCCATGTTCTGCACCTGAAACTGACGAATCAGCGCGAAAATTTTGGGATGAAAGGCGTCGGAGCTGGTGATGCCAATCGAAAGGCTGCCGTTCAGCCCGCGCGCGATGCCCCGGGCTTTTTCCAGCGCGGAGTCGCTCAGCGCCAGGATCTTACAGGCGTCCTCATAGAAGGCTTCTCCCGCCTCGGTCAGCTCCACGCCCCGCGTCAGGCGCCTGAACAACGGTGTGCCCACTTCCTCCTCAAGCCGTTTAATCTGCTGGCTCAGTGGAGGCTGTGAAATACCCAGCGCTTTGGCCGCCCTGGTGAAGTGTCGCTCGCGTGCAACCGCGACAAAATAGCGCAGATAACGAAGTTCCATATCAAAAACGTCTCAAACCAGCATGGATTCTATATTGGAACTCTCTGCTGAATCGGGTCAACATTTATTTAACCTTTATAAATAAAGTTGAAGAGGACGGGCATGATGATGCATTCATCTGCATGCGACTGTGAGGCGAGTTTATGCGAGACCCTGCGTGGGTTCTCGGCGCAGCATCCTGACAGCGTGATCTATCAGACATCGCTAATGAGCGCCCTGCTAAGCGGCGTCTACGAAGGGGAGACGACGATCGCCGACCTGCTGGCACACGGTGATTTTGGTCTCGGCACCTTTAACGAGCTGGACGGTGAAATGATTGCCTTCAGCAGCCAGGTGTACCAGCTGCGCGCCGACGGCAGCGCCCGCGCCGCTAAGCCGGAGCAAAAAACGCCGTTCGCGGTGATGACCTGGTTCCAGCCGCAGTACCGCAAAACCTTTAACGGTCCGGTCAGCCGTCAGCAGATCCACGACGTGATCGACCAGCAGATCCCCTCCGACAACCTGTTCTGCGCGCTGCGCATCGACGGCAATTTCCGCCACGCGCACACCCGCACCGTACCGCGCCAGACGCCGCCGTACCGGGCGATGACCGACGTGCTGGACGACCAGCCGGTGTTCCGCTTTAACCAGCGCGAGGGCGTGCTGGTCGGGTTCCGCACCCCGCAGCATATGCAGGGCATCAACGTGGCGGGCTATCACGAACACTTTATCACCGACGACCGTCAGGGCGGCGGCCATCTGCTCGACTACCAGCTTGAGAGCGGCGTGCTCACCTTCGGTGAAATTCACAAGCTGATGATCGACCTGCCCGCCGACAGCGCGTTTTTACAGGCCAACCTGCACCCCAGCAACCTTGATGCGGCTATCCGCGCCGTCGAAAACTAACAGGAGAACTACCGTGAACAGTGAGAAACAGTCACGTCAGTGGGCGCACGGCGCCGATATGGTTGTCGGTCAGCTGGAAGCGCAGGGCGTGAAGCAGGTGTTCGGGATCCCGGGCGCAAAAATCGACAAGGTCTTTGATTCCCTGCTGGACTCCTCCATTGAGATCATTCCCGTACGCCACGAGGCCAACGCGGCGTTTATGGCGGCGGCAGTGGGGCGGTTGACCGGCAAAGCCGGGGTGGCGCTGGTCACCTCCGGACCGGGCTGCTCCAATCTGATCACCGGCATCGCCACCGCCAACAGCGAAGGCGACCCGGTGGTCGCGCTGGGCGGGGCGGTGAAGCGGGCGGATAAAGCCAAGCTGGTGCACCAGAGCATGGACACCGTCGCGATGTTCAGCCCGGTGACGAAATACGCTGTAGAAGTGAACTCCCCGGACGCGATTGCCGAGGTGGTGTCCAACGCGTTTCGCGCCGCCGAGCACGGCAGGCCGGGCGGGGCGTTTGTCAGCCTGCCGCAGGATATTGTCGACCAGCCCACCACGGGGGCGATTTTGCCCGCCAGCGGTCCCGCGCTGATGGGCCCGGCACCGGAATCCGCCATTAACGACGTGGCGAAGCTTATTGAAAAGGCCAAAAACCCGGTCATCTTACTCGGCCTGATGGCCAGCCAGCCCGCCAACAGCGCCGCGCTGCGCAAGCTGCTGGAGAAAAGCCGTATCCCGGTCACCAGCACCTACCAGGCCGCCGGGGCGGTCAATCAGGAGCACTTCACCCGCTTTGCCGGACGCGTCGGCCTGTTTAACAACCAGGCGGGCGACCGGCTGCTGCATCTGGCGGATCTGATTATCTGCATCGGCTACAGCCCGGTGGAGTACGAGCCTTCTATGTGGAACAGCGGCGAAGCCACGCTGGTGCACATTGACGTGCTGCCTGCCTATGAGGAGCGCAAGTATGTTCCCGATCTGGAGCTGGTGGGGGATATCGCCGCCACGCTGAACCTGCTCGCCAGCCGCATTGAGCACAAGCTTGAACTGAGCCAGCGCGCCTCGGAAATTCTGGTCGATCGCCAGCATCAGCGTGACCTCCTCGACCGTCGCGGCGCATCGCTAAACCAGTTTGCCCTGCATCCGCTGCGCATCGTGCGCGCCATGCAGGACATCGTGAATAACGACGTAACGCTCACCGTCGACATGGGCAGCTTCCACATCTGGATCGCCCGCTACCTCTACAGCTTCCGCGCGCGTCAGGTGATGATCTCCAACGGTCAGCAGACCATGGGCGTGGCGCTGCCGTGGGCGATTGGCGCGTGGCTGGTCAACCCGGGGCGCAAGGTGGTGTCGGTCTCCGGGGACGGCGGATTTTTGCAGTCGAGCATGGAGCTGGAAACCGCCGTGCGCCTCAATGCCAACGTGCTGCACATCATCTGGGTGGATAACGCCTACAACATGGTGGCGATCCAGGAAGAGAAAAAATACCAGCGTCTCTCCGGCGTCGAGTTTGGCCCGGTCGATTTCAAAGCCTATGCCGACGCCTTCGGTGCGAAAGGCTTTGCCGTCGAGAGCGCCGACGCGCTCGAACCGACGCTGCGTGCCGCAATGGATGTCGATGGCCCGGCCGTGGTGGCCATTCCCGTCGACTACAGCGATAACCCGCTGCTGATGGGCCAGCTCCATCTCAGCCAGATTTTGTGAATCAATATAAGGACAGAGAAATGCAAAAAGTGGCTCTCGTAACCGGCTCCGGCCAGGGGATTGGCAAAGCGATCGCGCTTCGCCTGGTGAAGGACGGCTTTGCCGTCGCTATTGCGGATTACAACGAAGAGACGGCGAAAGCGGTCGCGGATGAGATCACCCGCAACGGCGGGAAGGCTGTCGCTGTGAAGGTGGACGTCTCTGACCGCGAGCAGGTGTTTGCGGCGGTGGAAAAAGCCCGCACCGAACTGGGCGGCTTCAACGTTATAGTCAACAATGCCGGGGTCGCGCCGTCCACGCCGATCGAATCCATCACGCCGGAGATTGTCGACAAGGTCTACAACATCAACGTGAAAGGGGTGATCTGGGGCATTCAGGCCGCGATTGATGCGTTCCGCAAAGAGGGACACGGCGGCAAAATCATCAACGCCTGCTCCCAGGCGGGGCATACCGGTAACCCGGAGCTGGCCGTCTACAGTTCCAGTAAATTTGCGGTGCGCGGCTTAACCCAGACCGCCGCACGGGATCTTGCTCCGCTGGGGATCACCGTTAACGCCTACTGCCCGGGCATCGTTAAAACGCCGATGTGGGCGGAGATCGACCGTCAGGTCTCCGAGGCAGCGGGTAAACCGCTCGGCTACGGGACCGAGACCTTTGCTAAACGCATTACGCTTGGCCGCCTGTCTGAACCGGAAGATGTTGCCGCCTGCGTTTCATATCTTGCCGGGCCAGACTCTGACTATATGACCGGCCAGTCTCTGCTCATCGATGGTGGGATGGTGTTCAACTAAATTCTAATAAGCTCTGACATGAGTTTTCCCCTGCTCCCGTGCAGGGGCTTTTTTTTGTCTCCTCAGCCATTGTGCATTACACTGCGCGCTGCAAAACTTTAGTCTTAAGATCTGACAGGCGGTAACAGCGATGAACGGTACAATCACAACGTGGTTTAAAGATAAAGGCTTCGGATTTATCAAAGATGAAAACGGCGACAACCGCTATTTTCACGTGATTAAGGTCGCCAACCCTGATCTGATTAAGAAAGATGCGGCGGTGACCTTCGAACCCACCACAAACACCAAAGGCCTTTCCGCGTATGCGGTGAAGGTGATCCCGGAGAGCAAGCATCTTTATATCGCGGGCGAGCGCGTGAAGCTCACCTCGATCAAATCCTTCGTGGTGTTCAGCGAAGAAGAGCCCGTTGAGACCAAAATCGACAAAGAGAACGCGGTGCTGTCGGTGGGGCTACTGATGAACAGCATCAAGCCGAAAAGTGAGAAAAAGCCGGGCGAGATGCGCACGGTGAAGAAGCTGGCGATCACCACCTTCCAGAACACGACGATGATCTTCACCGAAGATGAAATCGACATCGACGCGACGGTTAAGCTGCTGAAGTAATTTTATGCCGGGTGGCGGCTACGCGTTACCCGGCCTGCACGTTCTTCCTTTTCGACCGCTTTTTAACCTGCTATAACAAACTCCTTACCTTGCAGGGAGTCACCGCCGTGCCCGAAATCAATCAACATGGTCAAACCGTTAACGATATCGTCCCCGACTGGAAATGTGCCCGAGCGCTAACTCGCACGCCGTTAACCGGCCAGTATTGTCGTCTGGAACCGTTGGACGCAGAACGCCACGCGGCGGATCTGTTTGAAGCTTACGCACTGGGCGATGACAGCGACTGGACGTGGCTTGCCAGCACCCAGCCTGTGAGCGTTGAGGCTACTGCGCACTGGGTGCTCGGAAAGGTGCTGGATGACGACCTGGTGCCCTTTGCCGTTATCGATCTGCGCACCGAAAAGGCGGTAGGGCTGGTGAGCTATATGGCGATTGAACGCTTTCTGGGATCGGTGGAAATTGGCCACGTCACCTGGTCGCGCAAGATGAAAGGCACCCGCATTGGCACCGAAGCGGTGTGGCTACTGCTGAAAAATGCCTTTGAGCATAAATATCGTCGGCTGGAGTGGAAATGCGATTCGATGAACACCGCCTCACGCCGCGCGGCGGAGCGGCTGGGGTTCGTCTGGGAGGGACGTCTGCGCCAGAAGCTGGTGCGCAAAGGACGCAACCGCGACAGCGATATGCTTTCGATTATTGACGGCGAGTGGCCGCAAAGGGACACGGAGCTGCGCGCCTGGCTGGCGGCGGAGAATTTTGACGCGGAAGGGCGGCAGGTCAGGCGGTTAGAGGAATTTCGAAAATAATTTTCCCTCATCCTAACCCTCTCCCAAAGGGCTGAGGGATCCCCAGTAATTTTTTTATGCAGAAGCAATAAAGTTGCTTTCTAAATGACTGAGGGCTGTCAGCGATGCCCTGGTCCGGCTGTAAATCGCTGAGGCGTTTGCCTTCCGGCCGGGGCGAGGCGCAGGGATGCGCCGAGAGGGCGGCTTTACAGGGACGTTGCCTCCGCCCGTACCCGATAAGCCGGAAGGAATAAGCCGAGGGCACCGCGAAGCGGCGATTTTCCGCCGGGAGCCCGGGTCGCCAGGGTGGTGGCGACTGAGCCACCCTGGCACGTTCACCGGTCATGTCGTTACAGAGTAGCAAGGAACATAAAGTGAACGGAATAACCACCACCGTCGTATGTTCCCCTCACCCTAACCCTCTCCCCGGAGGGGCGAGGGGATTGCTCAGTGCTCGCATTAATTTGTGGGGAACCCTCAGCCCAAAGGGAGAGGGCCGGGGTGAGAGGAGAAGTTCGCACTCAGCGGCGAACCGGCGCCCCATCCGCCACATAATACGCCGCCGTGCTCTTCGCCAGCGGCTCGCGCCCGCGAATGGCGTCGGCAATCTTCTCACCAATCATGATGGTGGTGGCGTTCAGGTTGCCAGTGATAATTTGCGGCATAATCGACGCATCTACCACGCGTAACCCTTCCAGCCCGTGAACGCGGCCTTCACCGTCAACCACCGCCATCTCGTCATAGCCCATTTTGCAGGTGCCGCACGGATGGAACGCGGTTTCGGCATGGTTACGCACAAACTCGTCCAGCTGTTCGTCGGTCTGGCATTCGACGCCCGGGCTGATTTCGCGCCCACGGTATTTGTCCAGCGCGGGCTGGTGCATGATCTCGCGGGTGATGCGGATCGCGTCGCGGAACTCCTGCCAGTCCTGCTCGTGGGACATATAGTTGAACAGGATCGCCGGATGCTGATGCGGGTCGCGGGACTTAATCCGTACGTGCCCGCGGCTCGGCGAGCGCATGGACCCTACGTGGCACTGGAAACCGTGTTCTTTCACCGCGTTCGAGCCGTTGTAGTTAATCGCTACCGGCAGGAAGTGATACTGAATATTCGGCCACTCGAACTCCTCGCGGCTGCGGATAAACCCGCCCGCTTCGAAGTGGTTGCTCGCGCCCACGCCTGTGCCGCCAAACAGCCACTCCGCGCCAATCTTCGGCTGATTCCACCACTGCAGGGCAGGGTAGAGGGAAACGGGCTCTTTGCATTCATACTGAAGGTACATCTCCAGGTGATCCTGCAAGTTTTCCCCCACGCCGGGTAAATCATGTACCAGCGGGATATCAAACTGCTTCAGCAGTTCAGCGTTACCCACGCCGGAGCGCTGGAGGATCTGCGGTGACGCAATAGCGCCCGCGCACAGCAGTACCTCTTTCTTCGCTGTCGCTTTTGACGGTATGGTGCTTTCGCCTTCCAGCCACTCGACGCCCACCGCGCGCTTGCCGTCAAAGATAATGTGATCGGTCATGGCGTGGGTGCGGATGGTCAGATTCGGGCGCGGTTTGGCCTGATCCAGATAGCCGCGCGCGGTGCTGGCGCGTCGGCCCTGCGGCGTGACCGTGCGATCCATCGGGCCAAAGCCTTCCTGCTGATAGCCGTTGAGATCGTCGGTGCGCGGGTAGCCCGCCTGCACGCCTGCCTCCACCATCGCTTCAAACAGCGGGTTCACGCCCGGCTTAGAGGTGGTGACGCTCACCGGACCGTCGCCGCCGTGGTAGTCGTTCGGCCCCACGTCGCGGGTCTCTGCCTTGCGGTAGTAGGGCAGGCAGTTGAGATAGCTCCAGTGCTCCAGACCCGGTTCTTTCGCCCAGTTGTCCAGATCCATTGCGTTGCCGCGCACGTAGCACATGCCGTTGATCAGCGACGAGCCGCCCAGCCCTTTTCCGCGTCCGCACTCCATGCGGCGGTTGTTCATGAAAGGCTCTGGCTCGGTTTCATACGCCCAGTTGTAGCGCTTGCCCTGCAACGGGAAGGCCAGCGCGGCAGGCATCTGGGTGCGGAAGTCAAAGCGGTAGTCCGGCCCGCCCGCCTCAAGCAGCAGGACGGTGGTGTTCGGATCTTCAGTCAGTCGTGTTGCCAGAACGTTGCCGGCAGAGCCGGCCCCGATAATGATGTAGTCAAATTGCAAATAAACCTCCCGGTTAAAATATGGACTGGAATTTACCCATCTCAACCTGGATGGACTTCACCTGGGTGTAACTCTGAAGCGTCATGACGCCGTTCTCGCGGCCAATGCCGGAGTGTTTGTAGCCGCCCACCGGCATCTCTGCGGCGGATTCGCCCCAGGTGTTGATCCAGCAGATGCCCGCTTCGAGCTGATGAATAGCGCCGTGGGCGCGGTTCAGATCGGCGGTGACAATGCCCGCCGCCAGACCGTAGTCGGTGTCATTGGCGCGACGAATGGCCTCTTCGTCAGTGTCATAGGAAAGAATGGACATCACCGGGCCGAAGATCTCTTCGCGCACGATGGTCATTTCGTCGGTGCAGTCGGTGAACACGGTCGGGGCCACCCACGCGCCGTTATCAAAGCCGTCACCCTTCAGCACATCACCGCCGCACAGCACGCGCGCGCCTTCCTCTTTGCCTTTGGCGATGTAGCGCATCACGCTGTCGCGGTGCGGGAAGCTGACCATCGGGCCAAAGTTAGTGTTTTCATCGAACAGGTCGCCCGCGCGGATGCGGCCCACGCGCTCAACGATTTTTTGCTCAAACGCGGCTTTGAACTTCGCGGGCACGAACACGCGGGTGCCGTTGGTGCACACCTGACCGGAGCTGAAGAAGTTGGCCATCATGGCGATATCTGCCGCGAGATCCAGATCCGCATCGTCAAACACTATCAGCGGGGATTTACCGCCCAGCTCCATCGTCACCTCTTTCAGGGACGAGGCCGCCGAGTTCGCCATCACCTTTTTGCCGCTGGCGACGCCGCCGGTAAAGGAGACTTTGGCGATGCCCGGATGCTCGGTCAGGTACTGGCCGGTTTCCGCGCCCACGCCCGGCAGAACGTTAAACACGCCGTCCGGCACGCCCGCTTCGGTGTAGATTTCCGCCAGTTTCAGGGCGGTAAGCGGCGTTACTTCGCTCGGCTTGAAGATCATCGCGTTGCCCGCCGCCAGCGCCGGGGCGGATTTCCACAGGGCGATCTGGATCGGATAGTTCCACGCGCCGATGCCCGCCACCACGCCCAGCGGCTCGCGGCGGGTGTAGACGAAGGAGGTCTCGCGCAGCGGGATCTGGCTGCCTTCCAGTGCCGGGATCAGCCCCGCGTAGTACTCCAGCACGTCCGCGCCGGTGACGATGTCGACGGTCGAGGTTTCAGAAAACGCTTTACCGGTGTCGAGGGTTTCCAGCTTTGCCAGCTCGTCGTTGCGCTCGCGCAGGATATCGACGGCGCGACGCAGGATGCGCGAGCGCTCCATGGCGGTCATCGCCGCCCAGATTTTTTGCCCGCGCTTTGCGCTCTCTACGGCGCGGTCCACGTCTTCGCGCCCGGCGGCCTGCACGGTTGCCAGAACTTCACCGTTCGCCGGGTTGATGGTCTCGAAGGTGCGACCGCTGGTGGCCGATGTGTAACCACCATTGATATAAAGCTGCTGTTCTGCCATTCGGGACATAAATTCTCCTCGGTTAATCGGTCGGTAAATGCTGGCTGATAAAGTGGCTGGTGAGCGACTGGGCCAGGGTTTTATCCAGCGGTTTGCCGCTGAGCGCGGCGCGCAGCCACAGCCCGTCAATCAGTGCGGCGAGCCCGTAGCCCGCCTCTTCAGCCTGTTCACGCGGCAGTTCGCGGCGGAATTCGTACACCAGATTTGAGAGCAACCGGCGGCTGCTGACCTGCTGCAAACGATAGAGCATCGGCTGATGCATGCTGCTGGCCCAGAAGGCCAGCCAGGCCTTCATCGCCGCGCCGCTGACCTGGGTTTCATCAAAATTGCCGCCGACAATCGCCTGCAAACGCTGCTCTGCACTGCCGTCCGGCAGGGCGCGTAAACGGCTTAATACCGCATCGCGTAACTGACCGGTGATGTCGCGCATGGTTGCTTCCAGCAGACCGTTTTTATCTTTGAAATAGTGGCTGATGATGCCCGTGGACACGCCCGCCCGACGGGCGATTTGCGCGATGGTTGCGTCATGCATTCCCACTTCATTAATTGCTTCCAGCGTGGCATCGATGAGCTGCCTGCGCCGGATCGGCTGCATCCCCACTTTGGGCATTTTTGCCACTCCATTCATCAGCGTTGGTAATCTATTAAAGCGGTTTTTGATTGGACGTTCAATATAAAATGTGTCTTAATTGTTGCGATTTTGGATTTTAATAGTTACAAAAACAGTGGGGATACTGGATGACAGACCTTTCACAAGACAGAGAAAAAGACAAAATCAACCCGGTCGTTTTTTTTACGTCCGCCGGGCTGATTTTGTTGTTTTCCCTGACGACCATCTTCTTTCGTGATTTTTCTGCCGAGTGGATTGGGCGCACCCTGAACTGGGTGTCGAAGACCTTCGGCTGGTACTACCTTCTGGCGGCGACGCTCTATATCGTCTTCGTCGTCTGCATTGCCTGCTCGCGCTTCGGTTCGGTGAAGCTTGGGCCGGAGCAGTCCAAGCCCGAGTTCAGCCTGCTGAGTTGGGCCGCGATGCTGTTTGCCGCGGGCATTGGCATCGACCTGATGTTCTTCTCCGTGGCGGAACCGGTCACGCAATATATGCAGCCGCCGGAAGGGGCAGGGCAGACGATGGAGGCCGCGCGTCAGGCGATGGTCTGGACGCTGTTCCACTACGGCCTGACGGGCTGGTCAATGTATGCCCTGATGGGCATGGCGCTCGGATACTTTAGCTATCGTTATAATTTGCCCCTAACCATCCGCTCCGCGCTGTACCCGATTTTCGGGAAAAAGATCAACGGCCCGATTGGCCACAGCGTCGATATCGCGGCGGTGATCGGCACCATCTTCGGCATCGCCACCACGCTCGGGATTGGCGTAGTGCAGCTTAACTACGGGCTGAGCGTGCTGTTTGACATCCCGGATTCGATGGCGGCGAAGGCGGCGCTAATTGCGCTGTCGGTGATCATCGCTACCATCTCGGTGACCTCCGGCGTGGATAAAGGTATTCGCGTGCTCTCCGAGCTGAACGTCGCGCTGGCGCTGGGGCTGATCCTGTTCGTGCTGTTTATGGGCGACACCTCGTTCCTGCTCAACGCCCTAGTGCTCAACGTAGGTGATTACGTGAACCGCTTTATGGGCATGACGCTGAACAGCTTCGCCTTTGACCGCCCGGTGGAGTGGATGAACAACTGGACGCTCTTCTTCTGGGCGTGGTGGGTGGCCTGGTCGCCGTTTGTCGGCCTGTTCCTGGCGCGCATTTCGCGTGGGCGCACCATCCGTCAGTTCGTGATGGGCACGCTGATCATCCCGTTCACCTTCACCCTGCTGTGGCTGTCGATTTTCGGCAACAGCGCGCTGCACGAAATTATCCACGGCAACGCAACCTTTGCCCAGGAAGCGATGGTGCACCCGGAGCGCGGCTTCTACAGCCTGCTGGCGCAGTACCCGGCGTTTACCTTTAGCGCGTCCGTAGCAACCATTACCGGCCTGTTGTTCTACGTCACCTCGGCGGACTCCGGCGCGCTGGTGCTGGGGAACTTCACTTCGAAGCTTAAAGACATCAACAGCGATGCGCCGAACTGGCTGCGCATCTTCTGGTCCGTCGCCATCGGCCTGCTGACGCTCGGGATGCTGATGACCAACGGTATCTCTGCGTTGCAGAACACCACGGTGATCATGGGCCTGCCGTTCAGCTTCGTGATCTTCTTCGTGATGGCCGGGCTGTATAAATCGCTTAAGGTGGAAGACTACCGCCGCGTCAGCGCCAGCCGCGACACTGCCCCGCGGCCGATGGGCGCACAGGACAGATTGAGCTGGAAGAAACGCCTGTCGCGCCTGATGAACTACCCGGGCACGCGCTACACCAGCCAGATGATGGAGACGGTCTGCTTCCCGGCGATGGAAGAGGTGGCGCAGGAGCTGAAGCTGCGTGGCGCCTACGTGGAGCTGAAAAACCTGCCACCGGAAGAGGGCGAAACCCTGGGGCACCTGGATCTGCTGGTGCACATGGGCGACGAGCAGAACTTTGTTTATCAGATCTGGCCGCAGCAGTATTCGGTGCCAGGGTTCACCTACCGGGCGCGCAGCGGGAAATCGACCTACTACCGGCTGGAGACCTTCCTGCTGGAAGGGAGCCAGGGGAATGATTTGATGGATTACAGCAAGGAGCAGGTAATTACGGATATTCTGGACCAGTATGAACGGCACCTGAACTTTATCCATCTCCACAGGGAAGCGCCGGGGAATAGCGTGATGTTCCCGGATGTCTAAACGGATTCTTAAAATACCTTCAGACTGTATATAAATACAGTTATTTGGCGCAGCCTTACTCAAGGAAGAGTAACCATGCAGCAAGAGCCTGATGCTGAAGCATTCGGGCTTTTGCTGCGTTTAGGGAAGGAACTATGGATGAGTCATGCGATAGAGTTTATCGAAACATCACTCTTTACCCGACAGATTAAAAGCATTGCTACGGATGATGAATTAAAGGATCTGCAAAAGGAACTTATTGCCTGGCCTGATAAAGGTGACCTGATCCAGCAGACGGGGGGGTTTACGTAAAATAAGGATGGCGGCAGGCTCAAAGGGAAAGAGAGGGGGGATCAGAGTGATTTACTTTCTTGCCACAGAGGAGGTGATCTTTTTCATTATGGCCTATCCAAAATGCATAAAGGACAGCCTGACAGAGACAGAGAAAGCAGAACTTAAAAAGCTGACTTCCATTCTGAAAAATACTGCTTCCAGTGCCGTAAATTTGAGGTGTACTATGTACCCTAATCAGGCAGGTGGAGGCTGATAATGAGTATTTTTAATGAATTAAAATCTTCGCTTGAAGAGGCCGTTGAGATTCATAACGGAAGAAAAGCCGCTTCCCGGGTAACCCGCTATGAAGTTGCTGATGTGCGCGCCATCAGAGAGCAGCTCAATATCACGCAAAGCGAAATGGCGAAGGCGCTTGGCACGAGCGTCGATACGATAAAGAGCTGGGAGTCTAAACGTCGCAACCCAACCGGGCTGGCGGCGAAGGTACTTAATGTGATTCGGGAGAATCCTGCATTTTATAAGGCACTTGCCGGGCAGTGAGTCGCCCTTATGCCGGGTGGCGCTGCGCTTACCCGGCCTACAAAACTCCAAAACTGCTTTACCGTAGGCCTGATAAGCGAAGCGCCATCAGGCTCTCCCTCCGTTGACATAACTTTAATGATAACTATTTTCATTTAAATATAGCCTGTGCTATACCTTATAGCACGGGCTAATTTTGCTTTTAATTTAATCACCTCAGGAGACTTCTGCGATGCATCCACGGCAAGGATTGAAGCGTCTGTTGCTCGGCGCGCTGCTTATGACCGCGACCACAACCGGCGCGCTGGCGGCTGAAAAGTTCCAGGTCATCACCACTTTTACCGTTATCGCTGATATGGCGAAAAACGTAGCGGGGGATGCCGCAGAGGTCACCTCCATCACCAAACCGGGCGCGGAAATTCACGAATACCAGCCCACCCCGGGCGATATCAAACGCGCGCAGAAGGCGCAGCTGATCCTGGCGAACGGCATGAATCTGGAGCTGTGGTTCCAGCGCTTTTATCAGCATCTGAACGGCGTGCCGGAGGTGATTGTTACCAAAGGCATCACCCCGATGGGCATCAGCGAAGGGCCCTATAACGGCAAGCCCAACCCGCACGCGTGGATGTCGCCGGACAACGCCCTGATTTACGTCGATAACATTCGCGACGCGCTGGTGAAGTACGATCCGGCCAACGCGCAGACCTATCAGCGTAACGCCGACGCCTACAAGCAGAAGATCACCGCCACTCTCGAACCGCTGCGCAAGCAGGTCACGGCGATCCCGGTAGACAAACGCTGGATGGTGACCAGCGAAGGGGCGTTCTCCTATCTGGCGCGGGATTTGGGCCTGAAAGAGCTGTACCTGTGGCCGATCAACGCCGATCAGCAGGGCACGCCGCAGCAGGTGCGCAAGGTTATCGATCTGGTGAAAAAACATCACATTCCGGCGGTGTTCAGCGAAAGCACCGTCTCGGATAAGCCCGCTCGTCAGGTGGCGCGGGAAACCGGCGCCCATTACGGCGGCGTGCTGTACGTTGACTCCCTGAGTGCAGAAAACGGCCCGGTGCCAACCTATATCGATCTGCTGAACGTCACCACCCGCACGCTGGTGCAGGGCATCCGCGACGGGATGAAGGAGTAACCATGCAGAAGGGGATTGTTGTAACCGACGTGACCGTGACCTACCGCAACGGCCACACGGCGCTGCGCGACGCGTCGTTCAGCGTGCCGGGCGGATCGATTGCCGCCCTGGTGGGGGTGAACGGATCCGGCAAGTCCACGTTGTTTAAGGCGGTGATGGGCTTTGTGCGGGCGGCGAGCGGCACTATCTCCATTCTTGGGCTTCCGCCTCACCGGGCGCTGCGCCAGAACCTGGTCGCCTACGTGCCGCAGTCGGAAGAGGTCGACTGGTCATTTCCGGTGCTGGTCGAGGACGTGGTGATGATGGGCCGCTACGGGCATATGGGGTTTCTGCGTCGGCCTAAAGAGCGCGACAGGCAGATTGTAACCGACGCCCTGAAGCGCGTGGATATGCTTGAGCTGCGCCATCGGCAGATTGGCGAGCTCTCCGGCGGCCAAAAGAAGCGCGTGTTTCTGGCGCGGGCGATTGCCCAGCAGGGCGAGGTGATCCTGCTCGACGAGCCGTTTACCGGCGTGGACGTCAAAACCGAAGCCAGGATCATCAGCCTGCTGCGGGAGCTGCGCGACGAGGGTAAAACGATGCTGGTTTCGACCCACAATCTGGGCTCGGTCACGGAATTCTGCGATTACACGGTGATGGTCAAAGGCACCGTGCTGGCGAGCGGCCCGACGGATATCACCTTTACCGCCGAGAATCTTGAGCGCGCCTTCAGCGGCGTGCTGCGCCACGTGGTGCTCAGCGGCTCGGAAGATCGCATTATTACCGACGACGAACGCCCCTTCGTCACGCACCGACAGGAGGCCAAATGAACGCGCTTCTCGAACCCTTTGGCTACGAGTACATGCTCAACGCGATGTGGGTCTCGGCGATGGTGGGCGGGCTGTGCGCGTTTCTCTCCTGCTATCTGATGCTCAAAGGCTGGTCGCTGATCGGCGATGCGCTGTCGCACTCCATCGTGCCGGGCGTAGCGGGCGCTTACATGCTCGGACTGCCGTTCTCGCTGGGGGCGTTTTTATCGGGCGGGCTGGCGGCGGGCAGCATGCTGTTTCTCAACCAGCGCAGCCGCCTGAAGGAGGACGCCATTATCGGGCTGATCTTCTCCTCGTTTTTCGGGCTGGGGCTGTTTATGGTCTCACTCAACCCGACCTCGGTGAACATTCAGACCATCGTCCTCGGCAATATTCTCGCCATCGCCCCGGAAGATATCGTCCAGCTGGCGATTATCGGCGTGGTGTCGATAGTTATCCTGCTGTTCAAATGGAAAGATCTGATGGTGACCTTTTTTGATGAGAACCACGCCCGCGCCATCGGTCTGCGCCCGGAACGTCTGAAAATTCTCTTCTTTACGCTACTGGCGGTCTCTACCGTGGCGGCGCTGCAAACCGTCGGCGCATTTCTGGTGATCTGTCTGGTGGTTACGCCCGGTGCGACCGCCTGGCTGCTGACCGATCGCTTCCCGCGCCTGTTGATGATTGCCGTCGCCATTGGCAGCATCACCAGCTTCCTCGGTGCGTGGGCCAGCTATTACCTGGACGGCGCCACCGGCGGCATTATCGTGGTCGCCCAGACGCTGCTGTTCCTGCTGGCGTTCGTCTTTGCGCCGAAGCACGGGCTGCTTGCCAGCCGCCGTCGGGCGCGGGAGGCACATCCATGATGACGCTGATCCTCGAACCGTTCCAGTTTGCGTTTATGAACAACGCGCTGCTGATTTCACTCCTGGTGGCCGTGCCCTGCGCGCTGCTGTCGGTTTTTCTGGTGCTGAAAGGCTGGGCGCTGATGGGCGACGCCATGAGCCACGCGGTGTTTCCCGGCGTCGTGCTGGCCTGGATGATGGGCCTGCCGCTGGCGCTGGGCGCATTCGTGGCCGGTCTGTTCTGCGCGGTCGCCACCGGATACCTGAAGGATAACAGCCGAATCAAGCAAGATACGGTTATGGGGATCGTCTTTTCCGGCATGTTCGGCGCCGGGCTGATCCTCTATATCGCCGTCAAACCTGAGGTGCATCTCGACCACATTCTGTTCGGCGATATGCTGGGCATTAACGGGATGGACATTTTGCAAAGCGGTCTCGTCGCGGGGTTGATTGCGCTGGTGATTGGCCTGAAGTGGCGCGATTTTCTGCTGTTCTGCTTTGACTATCAGCAGGCGCAGGCGAGCGGCCTGCGCACCCGCTGGCTGCACTACGGCTTACTATGCATGGTTTCGCTGACCATCGTGGCGACGCTGAAAGCGGTGGGTATAATTCTGTCGATTTCGCTGCTGATTGCCCCCGGCGCGGTGGCGGTGCTGATCACCCGACGCTTTCACATGGCGCTGCTGGTGGCGGTCGCCGTTTCAGCGCTGGTGTCGGTAAGCGGCGTTTATGCCTCGTTTTATCTCGACAGCGCGCCCGCGCCGACCATTGTGGTCCTGTTCGCGATGGTGTTTATCGTGACGTTTGTGGTGACCAGCGTGAAGGCACGTCGGCAGGAGCGTGTGACAGCAGGGTGATGACCTGTTCGCCGTGCTGCTGCCAGTGAAGGGTGAAGGCAGTGCCTTCCTCAAAGCCTGCAAGTTGACGGGTCAATGCCAGCGTAAGCGTCCTGTCGTCGAGCAGGGTAACGCGGGCGCTGTCAAAACCCATCCAGGCCTGCACCTGCGGAAAGAGGGCCTTGAACAGGCTCTCTTTGGCGCTGAACGCCAGCGTCAGGGCGAGGGCGAACGGGTATCCCGAGCGGGAAAGCACAGGTTCTTCCTGCGTATCAATAATGCCGTCTTTGATTTCCCTGGCTTCGTTTTCGGAAAGGATCGTTTCACAATCGATGCCGATAAGCGCCGGGTGATGCGTGACGACGGCCATCGCCTGCGTGCCGCTGTGGGTGATGCTGCCGGAAATACCTTGCGGCCAGAGCGGTTCGCCGCTGGGTCCGATGCCGGGGATTACGCGCTCGTTTAGCGCATGCGCCGCGGCGATGCGGCCTGCCAGGTGGTCGGATTTGCGCTTGCGTCCGGCGTCAGCCAGCTGTGCGTGATGGGGGAGCCAGAGGAGATCGGCGTCGGTGAAGGTGGTGGGGTCGAAAGTGATGCGGTGAAGGGTGTGGCCGGCGAGAGAAAATGTGCTGTGGGTTGTGTGCATGGTTTTCCCTTCAGTATTGTGCGGCCTGATGCCCTCACCCCGGCCCTCTCCCAAAGGGCTGAGGGTTCCCCACAAATTAATGCGAGCACTGAGCAATCCCCTCGCCCCTCCGGGGAGAGGGTTAGGGTGAGGGGAACATACGGCGGTGGTGGTCATTCCGTTCACTTTATGTTCCTTGCTACTCTGTAACGACATGACCGGTGAACGTGCCAGGGTGGCTCAGTCGCCACCACCCTGGCGACCCGGGCTCCCGGCGGTAAATCGCCGCTTCGCGGTGCCCTCGGCTTATTCCTTCCGGCTTATCGGGTACGGGGGGAGGCAACGTCCCTGTAAAGCCGCCCTCTCGGCGCATCCCTGCGCCTCGCCCCGGCCTGCAGGAAACGCCTCAGCGATTTACAGCCGGACCAGGGCATCGCTGACAGCCCTCAGTCATTTAGAAAGCAACTTTATTGCTTCTGTATAAAAAAATTACTGGGGATCCCTCAGCCCACAGGGAGAGGGGGAAGTCACTGCCTGTATCAGAACCTCGTATTCACGCTCATGTACCAGGTGCGACCCGGTTCATTATACGTATATGCACCCGCACCGTACATATACGCACCCGTCGTGGTATTACCCGTGGTCTGGGCGTTACCGGCGCGCCACTGGCGCTTGTCGAAGACGTTGTCCACGCCGCCGGTCAGGCTGACGTTTTTGGTCACGTCCCAGGTCGCGCTCAGGCCAACGATGCTGTACGGGCTGACTTCGTCTTTCTCAGACCCGGTCACCGGCTGACCTTTGTAGTTGTACTTCTTCGGCTGCTGCTTGCCGTACCAGGTGAAGGTCGACTGCAATGAGACATCCTGACGTACCTGCCAGCTCAGGGTAGAGTTCAGCGTATACTCCGGGATGATCGACAGACGATCGCCGGTCTCCTTGTTCTTGCTTTGCAGCATGTAGGTGATGTTGTTGGTCCAGTTGATGGTGTCGCTGACCGGCACGTTCAGGGAGCCTTCCAGACCTTCCACCACCGCCTTCGGTACGTTTTCCCACTGGTAGATATCGGTGGTGACTTTGCCGGTGGACGTCTGGCCAATCGGCGCGTAGCCCGCTTCAATCTTGTTGCGGTAGTCGTTGCGGAACCAGGTCACGCCCGCCAGCCAGCCGTCGCGTTTCCACTCCAGGCCAATCTCTTTGTTGATGCTGGTTTCCGCTTTCAGATCGTCGTTACCCATCATGTAGCAGCCCACGCCGTCGGAGCTGGCGTAGCAGCCCTGGCCTTTACTGTACAGCAGGTAGTTCGGGTTGGTCTGATACAGGCTTGGCGCTTTATAGGCGCGCGCGATGCCCATCTTCAGGGTGAAGTCATCCCCCAGACCTTGCGACAGGTTCAGGGACGGGCTCCAGTTATTGCCGACAATAGTGTGGTGATCGAAGCGCAGGGCAGGGGTCAGCATGGTGCTGTCGGTCAGCTCCATGTTGTTTTCGGCGAACAGGGAGAAGATCTCCGCTGACGTGTAGGGGCTACGGTCTTCGCTCATGCCCGGGATGGTGCCGCCCTGCTGGGTTTGCGTGAAGGAGGTCGAGTCCTTCATGCGCTGCTGGTTCCACTCGGTGCCGAGCGTCAGGTTCTGGTTCACAATGAAATCAATCGGCAGGTTGATTTCGCTGTGCAGCATCACGTCGGACAGATCGGTGTCGGTGAATTTATTGCTGTTGAACAGACCTTCAGTACCGCCCGCCAGTCCTTCACCCAGACGGGAGTTGCGGGTGTGCTCGTACTGCGCCCAGTTGCTGGTGGTAATGCCGTTATCCCAGCCGCCGTTCCAGGTCACGGCGAAGTTCTGGCGATAAATACGGTTCGTCTCTTTACCGTAGTTCTTCTTCACCAGCGCGTTGTCGTTGTTGGTGTTCTGCGTGTCGCCCGCATACAGGTTGTTCTGGCGGCTGTAGCCCGCTTCAAACTCCAGCGACTGCATTGGTGCGAAGTCCCAGCGCACCACGCCGTTGATGTCTTTGTTTTCCACACCTTCACGGCCTGCGGGCAGGGTGTTGGCGTAGGCACCGGTACGTTCAGACTGGTGACCCTGGTTGATGTCCCACGCATCGGCCTGGGTTTTGTCCAGGTTACCGAACATGCGGAAGCTGAAGTCGCCGCCCAGCGGGCCGCTCAGGCTGAAGTTGGTGCGTTTAGTCGAACCTTCGTCCTTATGCTCTGGCGCATTCAGGTAGGTGTTCCAGGAGCCATGCCACTGGTCGTCGAATTTTTTGGTGATGATGTTCACCACGCCGCCCGCCGCGCCGTTACCGTAGCGGGCAGCAGCCGGGCCACGGATCACTTCGATGCGCTCGATCATCTCTGGCGGTACCCAGCCGGTATCGCCGCGGGTGTCACGCTCGCCGCGCCAGCCCAGACGGATGGAGTTGCGGCTGGTGACCGGCTTGCCGTCGATCAGGATCAGGGTGTTTTCCGGGCCCATGCCGCGAATGTCAATCTGACGGTTGTTCCCGCGCTGGCCGCTGGTGGAGTTGCCGGTCAGGTTAACGCCCGGCATGGTGCGGATGATTTCCGCCACGTCGCGCGCGGGCGGGTTTTTGCGGATCTCGTCGGCGGTGATGGTCGACACGCCCGGCGCCTGCAAATTCTGCTCGGCGGCGGTGATCACCATGGTGTCTTCGTGCTGCGCGGAGGCGGTGTTGTCGTCTGCCATGGCGGGCAGCGCGACACCATAAATCCCTAAATTGACCAGCAAGGCCAGAGAGTGAATCTTCTTATTCATTGTACGTCCCGCTTTTATGGTTATTTAATGAGCGCGCTTCCCACAGCGCGGGCATTACGCTATTGCAAATGCAAATAGTTATCAATAATATTATCAATAAAATTTGCTCTGAAACAAAAAAGACTGTTAAACATGGGGTTATAAGGGTGACGGCGTTAACAACCGGAAGTGAAGCGTGGTGGCAGGCGAAAAACGGGCCGGAACGGGAACGTCATCGGGAAAACTATCGCGTGACATTCTGGTGGCGGGACCCGGCGGGAACGCAGAAAACGTCGACGATTAAACGCGTCTGGCTCTACGTCACCGGCGTGACCGATCACCATCAAAATGCCCGTCCGCAGTCCCTTGAACGTATCCCGGATACCGACGTCTGGCAGTGGCAGGGCGAGTTCAGCCCCGAATGGCGCGGCAGCTACTGTTTTATCCCCTCCGACAATGAAGATGATTTTGCCAGCGCAGTGTTTGAAGGCGAGCAGCCGGACCGCATGGCGCTGCGCGAAGGCTGGCGCAAACTGCTGCCGCACGCGGTTTCCGATCCGCTGAATGCGCAGAGCTGGCGCGGCGGACGCGGGCATGCCGTCTCGGCGCTGGAGATGCCGGAGGCGCCCGTACAGCCCGGCTGGAATCATCCCGATACGCCCTATAAAAATCCAGTCTGCATTGAGTGGCACAGCGCGCGTCTGAGGAACCATCGCCGCGTGTGGATTTTTACCACCGGGGATGAAAGCCCGGAGCGCCCGCTGGCGGTGCTGCTTGACGGGCAGTTCTGGGCCGAAAGCATGCCCGTCTGGCCTGCGCTGGCGTCGCTAACCCATGAAGGCAAACTGCCGCCTGCGGTTTATGTCTTAATCGACGTTATTGACACCGCACACCGCAGCCGCGAGCTGCCGTGCAACCCTGATTTCTGGCTGGCGGTGCAGGACGAACTCCTCCCGCAGGTGAAAAGCATGGCCCCGTTCAGCGACCGCGCCGACCATACCGTGGTGGCGGGCCAAAGCTTCGGCGGGCTCTCTTCCCTCTATGCGGGCCTCAACTGGCCGCAGCGTTTTGGCTGCATCCTCAGCCAGTCCGGATCCTACTGGTGGCCGCACCGCGGCGCGCAGCAGGACGGGCTGCTCATTGAACAACTCAAAGCGGGTGAAAAAACCGCTCGCGGGCTGCGCATCGTCCTTGAGGCCGGGCGCAACGAGCCGCTTATCTTACGCGCAAACCAGGCGATCCTCGCCGAACTACACACTCAGCAACCGGTTTTCTGGCGTCAGGTTGACGGCGGACACGATGCGCTTTGCTGGCGCGGTGGGCTGACACAGGGGCTGATGACCCTCTGGCAGCCGCTTATTCAATAACGGAGTCTGTATGGAATTCAGCAATCCTTTCGATAATCCGCAGGGACAGTTCGCCATTTTGCAAAATGACCAGGGGCAGTACAGCCTGTGGCCGCAGGAGTGCGAGTTGCCCACGGGCTGGCGCGTGGTGTGCGAACCGCAATCTCAGGAGGCGTGCCAGCAGTGGCTGGCGGAACAGTGGCAGACGCTTGAGCCGTCTTATTTTGCGGGGAAGCGCGCATGAACCGTCTCCCTCTTGTCGCCGCCCAGCCGGGGATCTGGATGGCAGAGCAGCTTTCCTCCCTGCCAAACGCCTGGAGCGTGGCGCACTACACCGAACTGAAAGGCGCTATCGACGCGCCGTTGCTGGCAAAAGCCATCGCAGTAGGCATGATGCAGGCCGACACCCTGCGCACGCGTTTCGCTGAGGATAACGGCGAGGTGTGGCAGTGGGTCGATGAGGCCATGATCCTGCCGGAGCCGTCCATTGTGCGCGTTAACTCCCACGACGCCGCCGTGGCGCTGATGGAGGCCGATCTCAACCAGAACCTGCGCGTCGACAGCGGTCAGCCGCTGGCGTTTCACCAGCTGATTCAGGTGGGAGAAAACCACTGGTACTGGTATCAGCGGTATCATCATCTGGTGGTAGATGGCTTCAGTTTCCCGGCCATTACCCGTCAAATCGCCGCCATTTACGCTGCGTGGCAGAAAGGTGAACCTGCGCCCGCCTCCCCGTTTACTCCGTTCGCCGAGGTGGTAGAAGAGTATCAGCGCTATCGCGACAGCGAGGCGTATCAGCGCGACGGTGCTTTCTGGACCGAACAGCGCAAACAGCTTCCTTCTCCGGTCTCGCTCTCTTCCGCGCCCCTGCCGGGACGTGCCGCCACCACCGACATCCTGCGCCTGAAAATGGCGATGGACGGCCGTGCGTTCAGCCAGCTTGCACAGGCGGCCGGACAAACGCAGCGAACCGATCTGGCGCTTGCGCTGGTGGCGCTGTGGCTGGGCCGCCTGACCGGGCGGCTGGACTACGCCGCCGGGTTTATCTTTATGCGCCGCATGGGCTCCGCCGCGCTGACCGCGACCGGACCGGTGCTCAACGTCCTGCCGCTGGCGGTGAATATTCGCCCGCACGAGAGCCTGTCGGCGCTGGCGCTGCGCCTGGCGAACCAGCTGAAAAAGATGCGCCGCCATCAGCGCTACGACGCCGAGCAGATCGTGCGCGACAGCGGGCAGGCAGCAGGGGACGAACCCTTGTTTGGTCCGGTGCTGAACGTCAAGGTGTTCGATTATCAGCTGGATATCGACTGCGTGGAGGCCATTACCCACACGCTGGCGACCGGCCCGGTGAACGATCTGGAGCTGGCGCTGTTCCCGGACGAGCAGGGCGGACTAAGCATTGAGATCCTCGCCAACAGGCAGCGTTACGACGAGGCGACGCTGAAGGGGCACGCGGCGCGGCTGAACGCAATGCTGACGCAGTTTGCCGCCAACCCGGACCTGCGCTGTGGCGACGTGGAAACCGTATCAGAGCAGGAATACGCGCGGCTGGCGCGAATCAACGATACCGGGCTGGCGCTGCCGTCCACCACGCTGGCGGATCTGGTCGCGGAGCAGGCGAGCAAAACGCCGGACGCCCCGGCGCTGGCGGATGCCCATACTGAGCTGAACTACCGCCAGATGCGCGAGCAGGTGGTCGCGCTGGCAAATCTGCTGCGCGCGCGCGGCGTGAAGCCGGGCGACAGCGTGGCGGTGGCGCTCCCGCGCTCGGTGTTCCTGACCCTGGCGCTGCACGGGATTGTTGAAGCTGGCGCCGCCTGGCTGCCGCTGGATACCGGTTACCCGGACGACCGTCTGCGGATGATGCTGGAGGACGCGAAGCCGTCGCTGCTCATTACCACCGACCAGCAGCTTCCGCGCTTTAACGATCTGCCGATCGCCACCTTTAGTTACAACACACTATTACCGGCCACCGATGCTGAACCTCTGCGCCTGGCGAAGCCGGAGCAGACCGCGTACATCATCTTTACCTCCGGTTCGACGGGACGACCAAAAGGCGTGATGGTCGGCCATACCGCCATCGTTAACCGCCTGAAGTGGATGCAGGATCATTATCCACTTCAGGCGCATGACGTGGTGGCGCAGAAAACGCCGTGCAGCTTTGACGTGTCGGTGTGGGAGTTCTGGTGGCCGTTTATCGCCGGGGCGAAGCTGGTGATGGCCGAGCCGGACGCGCACCGCGATCCGCAGGCGATGCAGAGCTTCTTCGCACAATATGGCGTAACCACCACCCACTTCGTGCCGTCGATGCTGGCGGCGTTCGCCGCCTCGCTGACGCCGGAAAACGTCGACTGTTGCAGGACGCTGAAGCAGGTGTTCTGTAGCGGCGAGGCGTTGCCGACTGCGCTGTGCCGCGAGTGGGAACAGCTCACCCATGCGCCGCTGCACAACCTCTATGGCCCGACCGAAGCGGCGGTGGACGTCAGCTGGTATCCGGCGTACGGCCCCGAGCTGGCGGCGGTGGAAGGGAACAGCGTGCCGATCGGCTTCCCGGTGTGGAATACGGGGCTGCGCATTCTGGACGCGATGATGCGCCCGGTGCCGTTCGGCGTGGCGGGGGATCTGTATCTCACCGGCATCCAGCTGGCGCAGGGGTATCTGGGACGCCCCGACCTTACCGCCAGCCGCTTTATCGCCGATCCGTTTGCCCCCGGCGAGCGGATGTATCGCACCGGGGACGTTGCCCGCTGGCTGGACAACGGCGCGGTAGAATATCTGGGCCGCAGCGATGACCAGTTAAAAATCCGCGGACAGCGTATCGAACTGGGCGAAATCGATCGGGCGATGCTCGCGCTGCCGGATGTGGCCCAGGCCGTGGCGCACGCCTGCGTGTTCAACCAGGCAGCGGCGACGGGTGGCGATGCCCGCCAGCTGGTGGGGTACGTTGTCTCCGAATCCGGCTTACCGCTGGATCGCGACGCGCTGCTAGCATCACTCAAAGCCCAGCTGCCGCCACATATGGTGCCGGTGGTGCTGCTGCAAATCAGCGCGCTGCCGTTAAGCGCCAACGGCAAGCTGGATCGCAAGGCGTTGCCGCTGCCGGAGCTGACCAGCAAAACCTCTGGTCGCGCGCCTGAGACACAAACCGAAGTCGCCGTGGCGCAGGCGTTTTCTGCCCTGCTGGGCTGCGCAGTGAACGATATCGAATCCGATTTCTTTGCCCTCGGCGGCCACTCGCTGCTGGCGATGCGCCTCGCGGCTCAGCTCAGCCGTGCGTTCAGCCGTAAGGTCACGCCGGGCCAGATTATGGTCGCCTCGACGGTGAGTAAGCTTAGCGCCCTGCTGGACTCGCAGATGAGCGACGAGCAGGCGCAGCGTCTGGGGTATGAAACTGTTCTCCCGCTGCGTGAAAGCAACGGCCCGACGCTGTTCTGCTTCCATCCGGCATCCGGCTTTGCCTGGCAGTTTAGCGTCCTGGCGCGCTACCTCAGCCCGCGCTGGTCAATCGTCGGCATTCAGTCTCCCCGGCCTGAGGGGCCGATGGAGCAGTGTGCGGATCTCGATGCGGTGATCGAACATCATCTGAACACGTTGCGTAAGCAACAGCCTCAGGGGCCGTATTATCTGTTCGGCTATTCCCTCGGCGGCACGCTGGCGCAGGGCATTGCGGCGCGTCTGCGCGAGCAGGGTGAAAACGTAGCGTTCCTCGGCCTGCTGGATACCTGGCCGCCGGAAACCCAGAACTGGGCGGAGAAAGAGGCCAATGGCCTCGATCCGGAGGTGCTGGCGGAAATTGAGCGCGAGCGTCAGGCGTTTATCGCCGCCCAGCAGGGGCAAGGTTCCAGCGAGCTGTTTAACGCTATTGAAGGCAACTACGCCGATGCGGTGCGGCTGCTCACCACCGCGCATAGTTCACGGTTCGACGGTAAAGCGACGCTGTTTGTCGCCGAACGCACGCGAACCCTGGATCCGCAGGCCGCGTGGGCGCCGTGGGTGGGTGAGCTGGAGGTGTACAGCCAGGACTGCGCCCACGTGGATATTATTTCACCGCAGGCGTTTGAGAAGATTGGGCCGGTACTGAAGGAAATTTTAGAATAGTGCAAATGCCCCTCACCCTAACCCTCTCCCACGGGGAGAGGGGATGGTTTGCTCCCTCTCCCTGTGGGAGAGGGCCGGGGTGAGGGCATCAGACCGCACGCTTGCCCAACGGCACCACCAGCGGCGTACCCGCCACCGGATCGTCAATAATCATGCAGCGCATGCCGTAGATCCGCGCGATCAGATCCGGCGTCACAATCTCCTTCGGCGCGCCCTGCGCCACAATCTCGCCGTCGCGCAGCGCAATCAGATGCGTCGCGTAGCGGCACGCCTGATTTAAGTCGTGCAGCACTGCCGCCAGGGTGTACCCCTGCGTGCGGTTCAGTTCGCTCAGCAGCTCCAGCAGATCAATCTGATGGCTGATATCGAGCCAGGTTGTCGGCTCGTCCAGCAGCATAATCGAGGTTTCCTGCGCCAGTACCATTGCAATCCAGGCGCGCTGGCGCTGTCCGCCGGAGAGAGTATCGACGCTTTGTTGGGCCAGATTGGTGATGCCCGTAGCCTGCATCGCGCGCTTCACCGCCTCGTCGTCCTCCTTGCGCCAGCGGGTAAACAGCGGCTGGTGCGGGTAGCGCCCGCGGGAGACCAGCTCCTGCACGGTGATATCCCCCGGCGTGGTGGCGTTTTGCGCCAGCAGGCCAATTCGGCGCGCCACCTCTTTGCTGGCGAAGCGCTGGATCTGCTCCCCGTCGAGGAACACGCTACCCTCAACCGGCGACATCAGGCGGCTCAGCGTGCGCAGCAGGGTCGATTTGCCGCAACCGTTCGGGCCGATAATGGCGGTGAAGTGGCCGTCCGGAATGGACACGGATAAATCCCGGGCAATGATTTTTTTGCCGTAGCCGAGGGTCAAGTTTTCGCCGCGCAAGCGGAATGTTGAATCTGTCATTTCTTGCGTGACTCCTGAACGAGCAAGACGATGAGGTAAATCCCGCCGAGGCTGACGGTCACCACGCCCACCGGCAGTTGATAAGGCATAAACAGCTGCTGAGCGCAGAGATCGGCGGCCAGCAGTAACAATGCGCCGCACAGCGCCGCCTGGGTTAATCCCCAGCGCGCGGTACCGCTAAGACGCCGCGCGATATGCGGGGCTACGAGGGCAATAAACGAGATCGGTCCGGCGATGGCGGTAGACGCTGCGGTCAGCAAGACCGCCACCAGCATCAGCATCAGGCGCGAGCGCTCTACGCTCACGCCCAGCGCGCAGGCGCTGTCGTCGCCCATCTCCAGCAGCCGCATGCGCCTGACCAGCAGCAACGCGCCAATAAACATCAGCAAAATCAGCGGCGCGGCGGGCCAGGTTTTTCCCCACGTCAGACCGTTGAGGGAGCCGGCGTACCACAGCCCGGCGGAGAGCGCGGTTTCCAGCGATGCCTGTAGCAGAAGCCAGGTGTTGAACGCCATCAGCATCGCACGGATGCCGATCCCGATGATGATCAGACGGAAGGTGTCGATGCCGTTGCGCCAGGCCAGGGCCCAGATAAGCAGGGAGGTGAGAATGCCGCCCGCCATCGCCGTAAAGGTAATGGCCGTAAGATGCTGCCCGAACAGCACCATCGCCACCAGCACGCCGCTCCACGCGCCGGTATTCAGGCCCATCACGTCCGGGCTCCCGAGGGGGTTACGCATCAGCGACTGGAATATCGCGCCGCTGACGCCAAGCGCCGCGCCCACCAGGATCGCCATCGCCACGCGCGGCAGTCGCCATTCGGTGACCACCATGGTGATGTTACGCGGCGCGCTGCCGCTGAGAGCGTGAAAGACCTGCGCGAAATCAAGCGTTACGGCACCGCTTTGCAGGCTCCAGACCGCCAGCAGCAGACTGGCGACGACCAGCAGGGCGACGCTGGTAAGTAAACGACGGGACGGGGCCATCATGCGCCACCCCCGCGTCTGCGTCGAACCAGGAAGATCAGCACCGGCGCGCCGATAAAGGCGCTGACCACCGAGACGCGCAGTTCACCCGGCACCAGCAGGCGGCCCAGTACGTCAGCAAAGAGCAGCAGGGCAGGGGTCGCCAGCAGCGTGACCGGCAGCGACCAGCGGTGATCCGCCCCCACCAGCCAGCGCGCCATGTGCGGCATCATCAGGCCGATAAAGGCAATCGGCCCGACCACGGCGGTCGCGCTGCCGCAGAGCACGGTAATGGCGAGTAGCCCCGTCAGCTGCGTGCGCGCCACACGGTTGCCGAGGGCGGTCGCGGTATCGCTGCCGAGGCTCAGGCTGTTCAGCGCCCGGCTTAAACAGAGCGCCACGGCGGCAGCGACGATCGTCGGGATCACCACCACCTTTAAGGTTTCAAGGGTACGAATATCCAGCGAACCCGCCTGCCAGAAGCGCAGCTGGTCATACACGTCCGGGTTGAGCAGGGCGATGCCGTTGGACAAGCCTTCCAGTACCGCCGCGAGCGCTACGCCCGCCAGCGTTAAGCGTACCGGGCTGAGCTGGCCGCCGCCCTGGCTGCCGGTAAACGCCACCACCAGCGAGGCCGCCAGCGCGCCGCAAAAAGCCATCATCAGCTGTTCAGAGGGGGACGTAAATCCAAACAGCGCTGCGCCGAGCACGATGGCAAAGCTGGCGCCGGAGTTAACGCCGAGAATGCCGGGGTCCGCCAGCGGGTTGCGGGTGAGGGTTTGCATCAGGGCACCGGCAAGGCCGAGCGCACCGCCAGCCAGCAATCCGGCAAGGGTGCGGGGCAGGCGAGCGTCGAGCACGATGGTGCAGTCGGCGCTCTGACAGGTACCGGATAGCGCATCGACAATAACGGACGCGGGCAGCGGTTTTGCGCCGACCAGCAGGCTGAGTGCAATCGCAAGGATTAGCAGTAGCAATAAAACGGGCACGGCAAGGGCGCGCACCGCAGAAGAGGAAAACGACATAGCAACATCCATGATTTGATAATGATAGTGATTATCGTTATCTATCTTATTTGGCTATGTTAGCATGTGCGCCCATGGAATGGGTAGAAATAGACTCAAGGCTTTGTCATGAATCAAAAATCCTGGCTGCTTAACCTCAGCCTGCTCAAAACACACCCGGCGTATCGCGCCGTTTTTATCGCTCGCTTTATCTCCATTTTGTCCCTCGGTCTGCTTGGTGTGGCCGTACCGGTGCAAATCCAGACCATGACTCACTCCAGCTGGCTGGTAGGGTTATCCGTCACCTTAACCGGCGGGGCGATGTTTATCGGCTTGATGGTGGGCGGCGTGCTGGCGGACCGCTACGAGCGTAAAAAGCTGATCCTGCTGGCGCGCGGCACCTGCGGGGTGGGCTTTGTCGGGCTGTGTCTGAACGCCATGCTGCCGGAGCCGTCGCTGGTGGCCATTTACGTGCTGGGATTGTGGGACGGCTTTTTTGCTTCGTTAGGCGTGACGGCGCTGCTGGCGGCCACGCCCGCGCTGGTCGGGCGCGAGAACCTGATGCAGGCGGGGGCGATCACCATGCTCACCGTACGTCTCGGCTCGGTGATTTCGCCGATGGTGGGCGGTCTGTTGCTGGCGACCGGCAACGTGGCGTGGAACTACGGCCTTGCCGCGGCGGGAACGTTTATTACCACCCTGACGCTACTGCGTCTGCCGCTCCTGCCACCCCCGCCGCAGCCGCGCGAGCATCCGCTGAAGTCCCTGATGGCCGCGATTCGTTTCCTGTTCAGCAACCCATTGATTGGCGGCATTGCGCTGCTCGGCGGCCTGCTGACGATGGCGAGCGCCGTGCGCGTGCTGTATCCGGCGCTGGCGGGTGAGTGGCAGATGAGCGCCTCAGAGATTGGCGTGCTGTACGCCGCCATTCCGCTCGGTGCGGCCTTCGGGGCGCTGACCAGCGGCAACCTGGCGCAGAGCGCGAGACCGGGGTTGATCATGCTGGTGGCGACGCTGGCCTCGTTTATCGCCATTGGTTGCTTTAGCCTGATGCCGGTGTGGGCGCTGGGGGTGATGTGTCTGGTGATTTTCGGCTGGCTGAGCGCGGTCAGCTCTCTTTTACAGTACACCCTGATCCAGACCCAGACGCCGGAAGGGATGCTCGGGCGCATTAACGGCCTGTGGACGGCGCAGAACGTCACGGGCGATGCGATTGGCGCGGCGATCCTCGGCGGGCTGGGGGCGATAATGACCCCGGTGGCGTCGGCGAGCAGCAGCGGGTTTGTGTTAGCCGTTGTTGGCGTGATTTTACTGGCGGTTCTGGTGGAGTTGCGTCGGTTCAGGCAGACCCTGTAGGTCGGGTAAGGCGTAGCCGCCACCCGACAAAACGCCCGGTGGCGCTGCGCTTACCGGGCCTACGGGGAACGTGCCACTTATTTAAAAATTGAATTCAAACGCTGCAACACCAACATCGCGCTGTAATAATCCAGGCGGAACGTCTCGGTTCCTAATGCCCAGACGCGCTTGTTCTTCACCGACGGCAGATGCGCCAGCAGCGGGTTGGCGTAAATCGCGTCCACGTCTTTCTGATCGCCGGCAAACACGAACAGCCCTTCGCCGTTCAGCCCCGTCGCCAGGTTTTCACCCCCTAACTGGATAATGTCGTGGCGTTTGCCCTGACTTTTTGAGGTGTGCAACCCGGCAGGCACGTCGGCCAGCGTAAAGCCCAACTGGTGCAAAAGCTTGCCCTGCGCGGAGTCTGTCGTCCACAGGTTCGCCGTGTGCGCCGCGGCGGTGTAGACGATGGCGTTCACCGGCTGTGGCGGCAGCTTCATCTGCTGTTTCACCTTGGCGAGCTGTTTGTCGAAGGCAGCGATGCGCTCTGCGGCCTGTGTCTCCTGCCCGGTGATCGTCCCCAGTTGGGTCAGCAGTTCCTGCCAGCTTTTGTCGTCGTAGTTAATGATAAGCGTCGGCGCGATGGCGGAAAGCTGATCGTAGAGCGCCAGCGCGGAATCCCCGCCGGTGGCGCTGATCAAAATCAGGTCCGGCATCTGGGCCGCGACGGCTTCGGCGCTCGGCTCGCCGATGTACAGCCGGGCAACCTTACGCTGTTTGGCGATATCGCCCCACTGACGCAGGAAGCCCTGCGCATCCGCCACGCGGTTGTTTGGCGTGGTCGCGCCGCTGGCAATGACCGGCGCGTCAATGGCCAGCAGGGAGCCGGTTAAGGTCACGCTGGTGGAGACAATGCGCGTCGGTTTGCTCTCAAGCGTGTGAACGCCGCGGCTGTCGGTGACCTGGCGCGGCCAGTCGGCGGCGAGGGCTGAGGTTAGTCCTAAAACAAAAAGTCCTGTTAAAAGAAGGGCATTGCGGCAAACGGCAGCGATTTTCACAGAGCGGCATCCTGATTTTATTGAAGATAATGCTTCTCATTTTCAGGGCTGTAGGGAAGGGATGCAAGCGTTTGTCGCACAAGTTATTTGCCCGACGGTTGACAGCGGGGCGATGTGGGATTAGGTTAGCCGACGAAAATATAAATGATAATCATTATTGCTTCTTTTATCATTTTAAGGAGGATGATATGGACACGTCCCTGGCTGAGGAAGTTCAGCACACCGCGACAACGCTGCAATCAGACAGCTTTTTCTTTATGTCGCCTTACCGCAGTTTTACCACGTCCGGCTGTTTTGCCCGTTTTTCTGAACCCGCCGTCGGCGGTGACGATCCGGCGGGTCCCTTTCAGCAGAAATTAGCTCAGGCTTTCCGGAATGCGAAAAACAGCGGCATTGCCCATCCGGTGATGGTAGGGGCGATCCCCTTCGATACCCGCAAACCGTCATCGCTGTTTATTCCACAACGCTGGCAAACCTTCTCCCGCCCGGCGCGTCAGCAGTCCGCACGTTATGCCTCCGGCGCGCAGACGCTGAACGTGCAACAGCGCACCGAGATCCCGTCACAGCCGGTTTTCGAGGAGATGGTTGCTCGCGCCGCGTCGCTCACCGCTACGCCGCAGGTGAATAAGGTGGTGCTGTCGCGCCTGATTGATATCGCTACCGACAAACAGATCGATAGCAGCGCGCTGATGGAGCGTCTTATCGCCCAGAACCCGGCGAGCTTTAACTTCCACGTACCGCTGGAAGACGGCGGCGTGCTGCTGGGCGCCAGCCCGGAACTGCTGCTGCGCAAAGAGGGCGCGCACTTTAGCTCGCTGCCGCTGGCAGGCTCTGCGCGCCGTCAGCCGGACGATGTGCTGGATCGCGAAGCGGGCACTAAGCTGCTGGCCTCCGAAAAAGACCGCCACGAGCACGATCTGGTCACGCAGGCGATGAAAACCATTCTGGAACCGCGTAGCCATCATCTGAGCATGCCAGTTTCCCCGCAGCTCATCACCACCCCGACGCTGTGGCATCTGGCCACGCCGGTAGAAGGTGAGGCACGTGAAAACGAGAACGCCCTGACGCTGGCCTGCCTGCTGCACCCGACGCCCGCGCTGAGCGGCTTCCCGCATCAGGCGGCAAAAGAGCTGATTGCCGAGCTGGAGCCGTTCGACCGCGAGCTGTTCGGCGGCATCGTCGGCTGGTGCGACAGCGAAGGTAACGGCGAGTGGGTGGTAACTATCCGCTGCGCGCGGCTGCATCAAAATACCGTTCGCCTGTTTGCTGGCGCGGGCATTGTGCCTGCCTCCTCCCCGGTCGGCGAGTGGCGCGAGACGGGCGTGAAGCTCTCCACCATGCTCAACGTGTTTGGTTTGCACTAAGGAATACTCATGACCATCCCTTTTACCCGCTGGCCTGAGGAGTTTGCCCGCCGCTACCGTGAAAAAGGCTACTGGCAGGATCTGCCGCTGACCCACATCCTGACGGACCATGCGGACAGCGATACGGTCGCGATAATTGACGGCGATCGCCGCATCACCTACCGCGCGTTTAATCAGGCGGTGACGAATCTGGCGTCCTCCCTTCAGGCGCAGGGGCTGCATCGCGGTGAGACCGCGCTGGTGCAGCTTGGCAACGTGGCCGAGTTCTACATCACCTTCTTCGCGCTACTGCAAATCGGCGTCGCGCCGGTCAACGCGCTCTTTAGCCATCAGCGCAGTGAACTCAACGCCTACGCGGAGCAGATCAAACCCGCCGTGCTGATTGCCGATCGCGACCACGCGCTGTTCTCGGGCGACGATTTTCTCAACACCTTTGTGGATGCGCATCGCTCGGTACGCGTTGTGCTGCTGCGTGGCGATAAGGGCGAACATGCGCTGGAGGCGGCGATTGCGCGCCCGGCGGACAATTTCATCCCGAACCCGACGCCCGCCGACGAAGTGGCGTTCTTCCAGCTCTCCGGCGGCAGCACCGGCACGCCGAAGCTGATCCCGCGCACGCATAACGATTACGACTACAGCATCCGTCGCAGCAACGAAATCTGCGGTATCACTGCGCACACCCGCTATCTGAACGCGCTTCCCGCGGCGCACAACTACGCCATGAGCTCGCCAGGATCGTTAGGCGTTTTCACGGCGGGTGGCTGCGTGGTGCTGGCGAACGATCCGAGCGCCACGCTCTGCTTCCCGCTGATTGAGCAGCATCAGATAAACGTCACCTCGCTGGTGCCGCCCGCGGTCAGCCTGTGGTTGCAGGCGATTGCCGACGGCGCGGGGAACGCCCAGCTGAAATCCCTCAGGCTGCTCCAGGTGGGCGGCGCACGCCTCTCCGCCACGCTTGCGGCGCGCATTCCGGCGGAAATTGGCTGCCAGCTTCAGCAGGTATTTGGCATGGCGGAAGGGCTGGTGAACTATACCGCCCTCGACGATGCGCCGGAGCGCATCATCAATACCCAGGGTCGCCCGATGTGCCCGGACGATGAAGTGTGGGTGGCGGACGAGGACGGCAACCCGCTGCCGCGCGGGGAGGTCGGGCGTCTGATGACGCGCGGCCCTTACACCTTCCGCGGCTATTTCAACAGCCCGGACCACAACGCCAGCGCCTTCGATGCCAACGGCTTCTACTGCTCGGGCGATCTGATCGCCATCGATGAGCAGGGTTACATCACCGTGCAGGGGCGCGAGAAAGATCAGATCAACCGCGGTGGCGAGAAGATCGCCGCCGAAGAGATCGAAAACCTGCTGCTGCGCCACGACGCGGTGATCCACGCCGCGCTGGTGAGCATGGAGGACAGCCTGCTGGGCGAAAAAAGCTGCGCGTACCTGGTGGTGAAACAGCCGCTGCGCGCGGTGGAGGTGCGCCGCTTCCTGCGCGAGCAGGGCGTTGCCGAATTTAAGCTGCCGGACCGCGTGGAGAGCGTGGATGCGCTTCCGCTCACGCCGGTCGGCAAAGTTGATAAGAAACAGTTGCGCCTGTGGCTTGCTGAACGCGCCCGGGGCTGAGGAACAGAGAATGGCTATTCCAAAATTAACCGCATATGCGCTGCCAACCGCCGCCGAACTGCCGACCAGTAAAGTAAGCTGGGCGTTTGAACCGGAGCGCGCCGCGCTGCTGATCCACGATATGCAGGAGTACTTCCTGAATTTCTGGGGCGAAAATAGCGACATGATGCAGCAGGTGGTGGCGAACATCGCTAAACTGCGCGCGTACTGCAAAGAGCACAATATTCCGGTGTACTACACCGCGCAGCCGAAAGATCAGAGCGATGAAGACCGCGCCCTGCTGAACGATATGTGGGGGCCGGGTCTGACTCGCTCACCGGAGCAGCAGCGCATCGTCGCTGAGCTGACCCCGGACGAAGCGGACACCGTGCTGGTGAAGTGGCGCTACAGCGCGTTTCACCGCTCCCCGCTGGAGCAGATGCTGAAAGAGACCGGCCGCAACCAGCTTTTGATCACCGGCGTGTACGCCCACATCGGCTGCATGACCACCGCCACCGACGCCTTTATGCGCGACATCAAACCGTTCTTTATCGCCGACGCGCTGGCGGATTTCACCCGCGACGAGCACCTGATGTCGCTGAAATACGTGGCAGGACGTTCGGGCCGCGTGGTGATGACCGACGAGTTGCTGCCGTCTGTTCCGGCAACGAAAGCCGCGCTGCGTGAGCTGATCCTGCCGCTGCTGGACGAGTCCGACGAGCCGATGGATGACGAAAACCTGATCGACTACGGTCTGGATTCAGTACGGATGATGGCGCTGGCCGCCCGCTGGCGCAAAGTGCACGGCGACATTGATTTCGTGATGCTGGCAAAAAATCCGACCCTCGACGCCTGGTGGGCGCTGCTCTCCCGCGAGGTGAAGTGATGGCTTTTGATTTTACCGGTAAAACCGTCTGGGTGACGGGCGCGGGTAAGGGCATTGGCTATGCGACCGCGCTGGCATTTGTGGAGGCCGGGGCGCAGGTGACCGGGTTCGATCTGGCTTTCCCTCACGGCGAATATCCGTTTGCCACCGAAACGCTGGACGTGGCGGATGCGGCGCAGGCGAGTGATGTCTGTGGGCGTTTGCTCAGCAGCCTTGAGCGGCTCGACGTGCTGGTTAACGCGGCGGGCATTCTGCGTATGGGCGCGACGGATCAGCTTTCGCAGGAGGACTGGCAGCAGACCTTTGCGGTCAACGTCGGCGGCGCGTTCAACCTGTTCCAGCAGACGATGGGCCAGTTCCGTCGTCAGCAGGGCGGGGCAATTGTGACCGTAGCCTCTGACGCGGCGCACACGCCGCGCATCGGCATGAGCGCCTACGGCGCGTCGAAAGCGGCGCTGAAAAGCCTGGCGCTGACCGTCGGGCTGGAGCTGGCGGGCAGCGGCGTACGCTGTAACCTGGTGTCGCCGGGTTCTACGGATACCGACATGCAGCGCACGTTGTGGACCAGCGATAATGCGGAACAGCGGCGCATTCGCGGCTTCGGCGAGCAGTTCAAACTCGGCATTCCGCTCGGTAAAATTGCCCGTCCGCAGGAGATTGCCGCGACCGTGCTGTTCCTGGCATCCGATGCCGCCAGCCATATCACCTTGCAGGATATCGTGGTGGACGGCGGCTCCACGCTGGGGGCGTAATGATCTGGAAACGTCATTTATCCCTCGACGAACTGAATGCCACTAGCCAGAACACGATGGTGGAACACCTTGGCATCGTCTATACCCGCCTCGGGGACGATACGCTGGAAGCGGAGATGCCGGTGGATGCGCGCACCCACCAGCCGTTTGGCCTGCTGCACGGCGGTGCGTCGGCGGCGCTGGCGGAAACGCTGGGGTCGATGGCCGGTTTTCTGATGACCCGCGACGGGCAGAATGTGGTGGGCACGGAACTGAACGCTACGCACCACCGCGCGGTCTCTCACGGTAAGGTGCGCGGCGTATGTCAGCCGCTGCATCTGGGCCGCTCCAGTCAGAGCTGGGAGATTGTGGTGTTCGACGAGCAGGGGCGGCGGTGCTGTACGTGTCGGTTGAGTACGATGGTGCTGGGTTAGATTGTGCGGCGGGAGTGCCGGGTGGCGGCTTCGCCTTACCCGGCCTACGAAACATGCAGGCCCGGTAAGCGAAGCGCCACCCGGCGGTTGTTACAACATCGATACCACCCGCTTCAACAGCCGAACTCGCGGCGCAATGGACGCTTTATCCAGCCATTCCGCCGGGCTGTGGAACCCGGCGCCAACCGGCCCGAAGCCGTCAAGCGTGGGGATGCCGAGCGCGGCGGTGTGGTTGGCGTCGCTGCCGCCGCCGACTGCCTGCCAGGTAATGTCGATGCCTTCCGCTTTACCCGCCGCTTCAACCTGCTGCATCAGCGCCTGCGTCGCGTCGCTCGCGGCCATCGCCGGTTTGTGATTAACCCGCGTCAGCGTGGTGGTCACGCCGTCTAAAAAGCCTTGTTCACATAACAACTCCAGCGCCTGGTTCACCCGGTCATACTCGTCGTTTTCCCAGAAGCGAACGTCCAGTTCTGCCACAGCGCTGTCCGCGACCACGTTCGCCGCGCTGCCGCCCTGAATCACGCCGACGTTAAGTGTAGTGCCGCGATCCCAGTCCGTCAGCGCATTGATGGCGATAACGCTCTTTGCCAGCGCGGTGATCGCCGAGCGGCCTTTTTCCGGGTCATTGCCCGCGTGTGCCGCCACGCCGCAAAAGGTGAGGTGATAGCCCGCCATCCCTTTACGCGCTTTCACCAGCGAACCGTCGGCGCGGGCGGCTTCGCACACCAGCACGCAGCGGGAACGCTTAGCCAGCTCGCCAATCCACTCATGGGAATGGACAGATCCGGTCTCTTCGTCCGGGTTCATCGCAACGGCAATCGCGAGACGATCGTTGTCTGCGGCGTCAAGCGCGCGCATTGCCCACAAAATATTCAGAAGTCCGCTCTTCATATCCGAGACGCCGGGGCCGTACAGGCGGGTTTCATCCTCGCTCAGCGGACGCGCGGCCACGGTGCCGGCGGGAAATACGGTATCCAGATGCCCGACCAGCAGCACGTCGAACCGTTCCGCCTGCGGCTTGTTACTGACGAAGACGCCGGGCCCCACCTTGTCGCCCAGGTTCACCTGCTCCGTATGCCAGCCTTCGCGCTGCCACAGTTGCTGCATGATGCCTGCAACAGCGGCGACGCCGTCAATCGTCTGGGTGCCGCAGTCTACGTTCACCAGGGTTTTCAGCTCTTCGATATAATGGTCAAGGTTCATGTTCACGTCCTGTTCAGAGAATAATGCGCATCAGCAGCATGGCTAAGAAAGCGTTGACCACCGAGAGGGCGATCATCAGCGGAATACGTTTGGCGCGGGTGCCAATCACCCCCAGAATGCGGCCCAGGTACTGCACCTGCGAGCCCATCAGGTAGATGGCGGGCGCCAGGATCGCCAGGTGCTCGCCGGTGAGGATGCCTTTATCAAACAGGCCGATGGCAACGCCGATCCCGCCGCCCATCGACATCCAGCCGCCAATCAGCACGGCGGCCGCTTCGCCCGGCAGGCCAAACAGGCCCATCAGCGGGGAGAAGATCGTGCCCAGCCCTTTCAGCGCGCCGGTAATTTCCAGCGCCTTGATGATGATAAAGGCCATCACCACGTTGGGCAGCGTGCTGCTGGTGGCAATGCTCCAGCCTTTGCGCGCGCCTTCGATAAACACATCGGTAATGACGGGATTGGACTGTGGGGCACTCATGCGGCGTCTCCTTTATGGGTAAACGTCAGGATCAGGCGCAGCAGATTGGCGCCGACAATTTTCATGATAAACATCACCGCGATACAGGCCCCGATGGAGGTGGGCACCGCCGCCGTGCCGTCAACGGCGAGCAGCGTGAAGAGGATCGCCCCGGAAGAGAAAAAGTTGGTGATCATCGCCCCGGCGGAGAACTGGAACATGGCGAAAACGTCTTTCTCTTTTTCGCTGATTTGCCCTTCATCAGAGAGATTACGGGTAAGCGACGCGCCCACGTCGGTACTTTGCAGGCTGCCAATCAGCGCCAGCCCGGTGGTGCCAGGGATCCCCAATAGCGGGCGCAGCAGAGGAGTTAAGAGTTTTCGCGCGGCACGCAGGGCGCCATAGTGCTCCAGCACGTTGATCATCCCCAGGGCGAACATCACCGCGGGAATTAAACCGAGCGCGAAGAGAAACCCGTCCATCGCGCCGCTGCCGCCGGTGCCGCGAAAGGCGCTGCTGGCTGTGGTTAACGTACCGTCATCCAGACTGGCTTTGCTGACCACTTTGCCAAATGCGCCGTTGAGGGTGGTGAAATCAAAGACGCCGTACCACTCTTGTCCGCCTAACAGACCCGAGAAGAAAACGGCTGCAAACGCCAGCGCGAAGTACGCGCCCGGCCCGACCTGACTATCCTGAGGTACTGAACTGTTCATATCCTTTTCCTTGTATGCACGCGATTGCGCAGGATCATTCTGGCGAGGTTATGGCCAAAAAAAATGATACAAATCATTCCGTAAGGCGGTGTCTGGCCGAAAAAGGTAAAAGTGTGAACGGTGACGCTACGAAAGTGATCGGCTTAACAATGTGGTGTAAATGTCTGGTTTGACCACGCATTATTGCGTTTCAAAGTTGTTAAATTTTATCCGTTGTTCTAGAAACAAAATGTAACATCTCACTGTTTCACAACAACGGATAACCATTATGAACAACTCAGGGAAATACCTTATATGGGCAGGGCTCTCCGTTGTGGGAGCCTTTGCCCTGGGCTACATCGCCCTCAACCGGGGGGAGCAGATCAATGCGCTCTGGATCGTGGTCGCCTCCGTCTGCATTTATCTGATCGCATACCGTTTTTATGGCCGTTATATCGCGAAGACGGTACTGGGCGTAGACGGCACGCGCATGACGCCGGCCGTGCGTCATAACGATGGTCTGGACTACGTGCCGACCGATAAAAAAGTGCTGTTCGGTCACCATTTCGCGGCGATTGCCGGGGCAGGCCCGCTGGTGGGGCCGGTACTGGCGGCGCAGATGGGCTATCTGCCGGGGATGATCTGGATCCTCGCGGGGGTGGTGCTGGCGGGCGCGGTGCAGGACTTCATGGTGCTGTTCGTCTCCACCCGTCGCGACGGTCGTTCGCTGGGTGAGCTGGTGAAAGAGGAGATGGGGGCAACTGCCGGGGTGATTGCGCTGGTGGCGACCTTTATGATCATGGTCATCATCCTCGCGGTACTGGCGATGATTGTGGTGAAAGCCTTGACCCACAGCCCGTGGGGAACCTATACCGTCGCCTTCACCATTCCGCTGGCGCTGTTCATGGGGATCTACATTCGCTATCTGCGTCCGGGACGCATTGGTGAAGTTTCAGTCATTGGCCTGGTGTTCCTGGTGTTTGCTATTATCTCCGGTGGCTGGGTGGCGGAAAGCCCGACCTGGGCACCGTTCTTCGACTTCACCGGCGTGCAGCTGACCTGGATGCTGGTGGGCTACGGCTTCGTGGCGGCGGTGCTGCCGGTATGGCTCCTGCTGGCCCCGCGTGACTACCTCTCTACGTTCCTGAAAATTGGTACCATCGTCGGGCTGGCGATCGGCATTCTGATTATGCGCCCGACCCTGACCATGCCTGCCCTGACCAAATTCATTGACGGCACCGGCCCGGTCTGGACCGGCAATCTGTTCCCGTTCCTGTTTATCACCATCGCCTGTGGGGCAGTGTCTGGCTTCCATGCGCTTATCGCCTCCGGGACCACGCCGAAGATGCTGGCGAATGAAAATCAGGCCTGCCTGATTGGCTATGGCGGCATGCTGATGGAATCCTTCGTGGCGATTATGGCGCTTGTCTCGGCCTGTATTATCGACCCGGGCGTGTACTTCGCGATGAACAGCCCGATGGCGGTACTGGCCCCGGCCGGCACTGTTGACGTGGTCGCCTCTGCTGCGCAGGTGGTGAGCGGCTGGGGCTTTGCGATTACCCCTGAAACGTTGACGCATATCGCTAACGAGGTCGGCGAGCAGTCGATTATCTCCCGTGCGGGCGGGGCGCCGACGCTGGCGGTGGGTATGGCCTACATCCTGCACGGTGCGCTGGGCGGGCTGATGGATGTCTCGTTCTGGTATCACTTCGCCATTCTGTTCGAGGCGCTGTTTATCCTGACGGCGGTGGATGCCGGTACGCGCGCGGCGCGCTTTATGTTGCAGGATCTGCTGGGGGTGATCTCCCCGAATCTGAAACGTACCGATTCACTCCCGGCTAACCTGCTGGCGACGGCACTGTGCGTGCTGGCGTGGGGCTACTTCCTGCATCAGGGCGTGGTCGATCCGCTGGGCGGCATTAACACCCTGTGGCCGCTGTTCGGTATCGCCAACCAGATGCTGGCGGGCATGGCGCTGATGCTTTGTGCCGTAGTCCTGTTCAAGATGAAGCGCCAGCGTTACGCATGGGTGGCGCTGGTGCCAACGGCGTGGCTGCTGATCTGTACCCTGACAGCAGGCTGGCAGAAAGCCTTCAGCCCGGACAACAAGGTGGGCTTCCTGGCCATTGCCAACAAGTTCCAGGCGATGATCGACAGCGGCAAGATCCCGGCGCAGTACACCGAATCTCAGCTGTCCCAGCTGGTGTTTAACAACCGTCTGGACGCCGGGCTGACCATCTTCTTTATGGTGGTGGTTGTGGTGCTGGCGTTGTATTCTCTGAAAACCGCGCTGGCGGCGTTGAAAGTCGACACGCCAACGGCGAAAGAGACGCCGTATGAGCCAATGCCTGAGAACCTGGACGAGATTGTCACCCAGGCGAAAGGGGCGCATTAACCCGTGTGCCGGGTGGCGGCTTCGCCTTACCCGGCCTACATTTCTTATCCTCCCTCTCCCTCCGGGAGAGGGCCGGGGTGAGGGAAACAAACGAGAAACTGACTATGTTCGACACCCTTTCCAAAGCAGGTAAATACCTGGGCCAGGCCGCTAAAATGATGATTGGCGTGCCGGATTACGACAACTACGTCGAGCATATGCGCGTCAACCACCCGGATCAGACGCCAATGACCTACGAAGAGTTTTTCCGCGACCGCCAGGACGCCCGTTACGGCGGCAAGGGCGGGGCGAAGTGCTGTTAACCCTCTTTTGGTAAATAGAGGCTGATCTGCTCCTGTTTACAGCCGTAAATTGCCGCCAGCTTTTCGCGGGTGCGCTTTTGCGGTCGGGAGTCCAGCGCCTCCAGCTGTGACACGGCGGACTGACTGATGCCAAGCTTCTCCGCCACCTCCTGCTGGGACATACCGCGTAAAATGCGCCAGGCGGCCTGTAGGCTGACGTTCTCGTTATGCATGATGTCGCACACTTCACCCGGTAAACCTACGTTATCGTAGATGTCTGATTCGTAAGGGATGTCTTCCCAGTCGTTTTCATCATCGTCATCGTACTCAAGCATGGCTAAACGCATGCGAAAATATTCACCGTAGGGTATGACAACATACTGTTTTTTTCCTTCTTCATCCTTGATGAACTGAATAGTCATATTCCGTATGCTCCTCATGAAGGTAGGTAGTGGTTGTCCGGCGTTTTACTGCCACTACGTAGCAGATATCACCCGGCGGATCCCCGAAGGTGTAAATGACCCTGTAATCACCTAATCGCAACCTGTAGTGGTTTTCGGGAGAAGATAATTTCTTGATATCCGCGACAGGTGATGTTTTATCGTCCATCTTCTCCAGCCTGAATTTAATGCGGTTCTGATATCGAGGATCGATTTTAGAAAACTGCTTCTCTGCTGTTTTAGACCAGACAATCTTCATCCGTACCTCCACTGTACGCCCACACAAAACATAAGGAAATAATAAGACTATTAGATAAATTCCGAATTTCTTATGGGGTACTGTAGAGCGGAGAAAAACCGCGAGAAAGCGGCAAAACGCGAATCGTCGAGGCGACTCGAACAGGCCTCTGCCGGGCGACAGAGGCATACAGTAAATTTGCGATCAGGCGTTCAGACCGCCGTCCACATCCAGACCGGCGCCGGAAATTTGCCCCGCAGCCGGGCTGGCGAGGAAGGTGACCGCCGCTGCGATATCCTCCGGCTGGCCGTAATGACCAAGCGCGATCATCCGGCGCTGGGCTTCCGCCTGCTCGCCGTCTTCCGGGTTCATATCGCTGTTGGTCGGGCCGGGATGAACCAGGTTGACGGTAATGCCGCGCGGGCCTAAATCGCGGGCCAGACCTCGGGTAAGGGAGTTTAGGGCCGATTTGGTCATCGAGTAGACGGCGATCCCCGGCTGCGCCACGCGGTTCGCCAGACAGCTGCCGATGTTGATGATGCGTCCGCCGTCAGACATATGCACCAGCGCTTCCTGAATGGCGATCACCACGCCGCGGATATTGACGTTGATCAGAGCGTCGATGTCCGCCAGGGTCATGGACTCCAGCGGGCCGCCGCGTGCAATCCCGGCGTTATTGACCAGAATATCCAGCCCGCCGAGGGAGCGCGCCGCCTGCGTGACCGCATCCTGAATCGCCTGCGCGCTGGCGCTGTCGGCCTGAATCGCCTCGCCGTGTCGCCCCAGCGCGTTGATTTCATCGACGACCTGCTGGGCTTTATCGACGGATTTTTCGTAGGTGATAACCACATCGGCACCGGCGCGTGCCAGCGACAGCGCAATCGCCCGACCCAGCCCACGACTGGCGCCGGTGACCAGCGCCTTTTTACCTGTTAAATCGATCTGCATGATGACCTCGTTGTAAGAGTGGAGAGAATCATCATTAGGTATAGCCCGTCGGCGCGATTAACGGCTGAAGGATTCCACCTTCTCAAACGCGGCGCGCAGAACGTCAGGGCTTAACGTAATCGGTAAAAAGTGAATCGACTCCACCGGGCGCAGGGTGTGAGCAATGACCTTGTCCAGCTCGTCGCGGTTATGGATATCGACCTCCAGCGCGCGAAGCGTGGTCGGCAGGTTAAAACGCTGGTATGCCGCCACCAGCTGCGTCAGCACGTCCTCCTGACCGAGCAGGGCGCTCTGCACCAGAATGCCGTAGGCCACCTTGGTGCCGTGGAGGTATTTTTCCGTCTGCGGCAGCACGGTTAAGCCGTTGTGCACCGCATGTGCCGCCGCCACGCGGGTATAGCGTTCGCCCAGACCGCCGACCATACCGCCACCGGCGATAACGGCGTCCACCACGTCCCGAAACGCCTGCGTCTGGTCGCCGCGCTGCTGGTCGGCCAGCGCCTCTTCGCTGCGCTCCAGCAGCACGTCGCGGATCGCCAGCGCACCGTTCAGGCCAAGACGCACGGTCAGCGGCAGGTTTTCCGGTTCAGGGGCGAGTACCGCCGCTTCGTACCACTTCGCCAGCGTATCGCCGATGCCTGCCAACAGGTATTCCGCCGGGGCGTTAAGGATGATTTGCGGCTCCACCAGCACCAGATAGTTGGCGTCGTCAAAAATCTCAAACTGTAGCGCCTGCCCGGCATCGTTGTACCACACGGAGAGCGGGGTCCACGCCGCGCAGGTGGCGGCGATGGTGGGAATGCCCACGAACGGCACGCCCAGACGACGCGCCACGGCCTTGACGGTATCCATTACCGCACCGCCGCCCACGCCAATCACCACGCTGGCTTCACCACCCGACGCGTTCACCAGATGAGTGACGTCACGCTCGCTGCAATGGCCCTTAAACAGCAGATGTTTTGCCCCCGTTGCGTTAAAACTCTGCGGCAGATAAGGGCGTGCGCCCTCGATAGCCCGCTCGCCGTAGATCCACACCGCGCGGGAAAGCTGTTCCGGAGTAAAGAAATCATCCAGGTGCGCAAGGCTTCCCGGATGAGAGAAGTAGTTCGCCGGGCCGGGCACGACGCGGATATTGGTGTTGCTCATGAAGTTGTCCTTTTTTAGCAAGCGCTAACCCGATGTTATGTCTGGACATCCGGATGGCTAATAATATTTCGCTTTATCTTATGCCTTTTCCGTCGTTGTCAGTCAACCGGAGCTGTGAAAAATTCGCTAAATCAGAAGAGTAATGAAGGATTTACGCGGATGGTTTCCAGTCGCCTTGAGATGCGCGGTATCAGCCTGGCCTTTTCCGGCTTTCAGGCCCTGTCGCGCGTGGATTTCACCCTGAATGGCGGGTCGGTGCATGCGCTGACCGGCGCCAACGGCGCGGGAAAATCGACGTTGATGGCGGTGCTGTGTGGGACGCACGATCTTTATGAAGGCGAAATCTGCATTAACAACCAGCCGGTAAGCATCCGCGAGCCGCTGGACGCCAAACGGCTGGGTATCCACCTTGTGCAGCAGGAGGTGGACGTGGCGCTGATCCCCGGGCTGAGCATTGCGGAGAACATTATGCTCGACCAGCTGGCGCAGCCGGGACACCGCTACAGCTGGCGCGCGATTCGTCAGCAGGCGCGGCAGGCGCTGGCGCAGCTGGATGTTTCGCTGGACGTTCGCCGTTCCATCGACAGCTGCACGCTGGCTGAAAAGCAGCAGATTTTGCTGGCGCGGGCGCTCTCGCACCACTGCCGTTTTCTCATTCTTGATGAGCCCACTGCGCCGCTGGACGCGCACGAAAGCGAGCGTCTGTTTGCGGTAGTAAGACGTCTGCAACAGCAGGGCATTGGCGTGGTGTTTATTTCTCACCGCATTCACGAGCTGAAGGCCATCTGCGACACCCTGACGGTGCTGCGCGACGGCAGGCTGATTGAGTCCGGCCCGATGGCGGATCTGAGCGGAGAGGAGATCGTCGAGAAGATGCTCGGCCACGAGCTGAGCGATATCTATCCGCCCCCGCGACCGCCGCACGGTGAAGAGATGCTGCTGCGGGTGGAAGGCCTGCACGACGACGCGCTGCTGAAAGATATCTCCCTGCATCTGCGCAAAGGTGAAATCCTCGGCATTGCCGGGCTGGCGGGGGCGGGGAAAACGGAACTCTGCAAGGCGCTGTTTGGCGCCAGCAAAAGCCGCGTGGCGCGCGGCGAGCTGAACCATCAGGCCTGGAAACCGCGCGATCCGGCAGACTCGGTGCTACGCGGTCTGGCGCTGGTGCCGGAGGAGCGGCGCAAAGAGGGCATTTTTATCGACGAGCCGGTGAGCATGAACCTTGCCGTGTGTGCCGATAACAGCTTCTCGCGCTGGAGCCTGTTTGGTCATCGTCAGGCGTGGCGCTGGGCGGAAGAGGTGATTGCCCGCGTCGGCGTGCGCACGCGCGGGCCGGGGCAGGTGCTGCGTCGGCTTTCCGGCGGTAACCAGCAGAAGGTCGCCATCGGGAAATGGCTGCGCAATGACGCCAGCGTGCTGATATTCGACGAGCCGACCAAAGGCGTGGACGTGAAGGCCAAAACCGATCTGTTTCAGCTGATCGACGGCCTGGCGCGCGAGGGCAAAGGGGTGATTTACGCCTCGGGTGAATTTGCCGAGCTGGTCGGTCTGTGCGACCGCATCTGCGTGCTGTGGGACGGTCGCATCGTGGCGGAAATCGCCGGGGCAGAGGCCCGGGAAGAAACACTACTTTATTATTCAACCGGAGGAACGGCGTCGTGAGCAAGGCCCTTTCAGTGACCACGGCGGCGTCTGGCCGTCAGCAGATTTTCGATTTTCTTTATAAGTGGGGCATGCTGCTGACCGTCGTCGCGCTGGTGGCGGTGTTTGGCCTGGCGTCGGACAGCTTCCTCGACCCGAACAACATCATCAACATTCTGCGCTCGATTGCCATCGTGACGGTGATTGCCGTTGGCGTCTCTATTTCGCTGACCGTCGGCGGGTTCGATCTCTCCGTGGGATCTACCGCGTCGCTGGCGAACGCGCTGGTGATTTCGCTTTTCGTCTGGCACGGCTTTGGCACCACCGAGTCGATTCTGCTGACCCTCGCGCTCTGTACGCTGGTCGGCCTGTTTAACGCCTTTCTGATCGTCATCCTGCGCATTCCGGACATGCTCGCGACCCTTGCCAGCCTGTTTGTCATTCAGGGTGTGGCGATGACCTACAGCTACGGCGGGTCGATTACCGAGAACATGGTACTGCCGAGCGGCGACATGGCGGAAGGGACCATTCCGGCGGCGTTTGGCCTGCTGGGGCAGGTGCCGACCATTGTGATCGTCATGCTGGTGGTGACGATTCTGGCACAGCTGGGCCTGTCGCTGACCACCCATGGACGCCGGATGTACGCCATTGGCGGCAACCCCGAAGCCGCGCGCCTCTCCGGCATTCGCACCACCCGCTACAAAGTGGCAGCCTACGTGATTGCCTCTCTGCTGGCGGGGCTGGGCGGCATTCTGCTGGCCTCGCGTATTGGTTCATCGCAGGTGAATGCGGGCGGCGGCTACCTGATGGACGCGGTGGCGGCGGCGTGGATCGGCTTCTCGCTGGCCGGATCCGGCAAGCCGAACGCGCTGGGTACGCTGGTGGGGGCGGTGATCCTCGGCGTGCTGTCGAACGGGCTGGTGATGCTCTCCGTGCCGTATTACGCCATGGACATTATAAAAGGGCTGGTGCTCGCGGTAGCGCTGGCGATTACCTACATACAAAAACGCTGACAACACAACGGGATAATAAATGAAAAAGATTGCGCTCTCTTTGGTAGCTCTTGGGTTACTCACTTCTCTGCCGGGCCTGGCGGCTACCCCCGCGCCGGTTCCGACCGCCATTGCCAGCCATGACGGCCCGATCCGCATCGCGGTGATCCGCAACCTGGGCTCGGACGACAACACCACGCAGTTTGTTGCCGGGGCGATTCAGGAAGGGAAAAAGCTCGGCTTTAAGGTCAGCACCTTTTTAAGTAACGGGGACGACGCCAAATTCCAGGATTTCGTTAACCAGGCCATCAGCCAGAAATACGACGGGATTATTCTCTCTCAGGGGCGCGATCCGTACTCCACCGCGCTGGTGAAGAAGGCGGTGGATGCCGGGATCAAAGTTTCGGTGTTTGATACCGCTGTGAACGGCGAGATCCCGGGCGTAACCGTTACCCAGCAGGACGATGCCTCCCTGACCAACCTCTCTTTCGGCCAGCTGGCGAAAGATTTCAACGGCAAGGCCAATATCGTCAAGCTATGGGTCGCGGGCTTCCCGCCGATGGAGCGCCGTCAGGCGGCCTACAAAGAACTGCAAAAGCAGTACCCGGAGATTAAAGAGCTGGAGTCCATCGGCGCGGTCTCTTCTGACGTGCAGGGCGACACTGCCAACAAGGTGGGCGCGATCCTCGCGAAATACCCGAAAGGTAAAATCGATGCCATCTGGGGTACCTGGGATGCCTTCAGCCAGGGCGCGTATAAGGCGCTGAAAGAGAACGGCCGAACCGAGATCAAACTCTACAGCATCGACATCTCCAACCAGGATTTACAGCTGATGCGCGAGCCGGGTAGCCCATGGGCAGTGAGCGTGGCGGTGGATCCGAAGCTGATTGGCGCGACCAACGTACGCCTGATTGCCAATAAGATTGCCGGAGAAGCGACGCCTGCCACTTACGATTTCAAGGCGGCGGCCATTCCGCAGGCGCTGCTGACCGCCCAGCCGGGCGCGGTGAACGTGGCGTCTCTGGGGAAAATCATTCCGGGCTGGGGCCAGACGGAAGATTTTGTTGCGCCGTGGTTTGCGACCCTTGCCGCTAAAAACAAGTAAACCAAGCCGGGTGGCGGCTGCGCCTTACCCGGCCTACATTTCGCACCCGTAGGCCCGGTAAGCGCAGCGCCACCGGGCGTAAGGAGCATAAGGTGTCTCAATTACCCCCTCCCGAATACAGCCGCAATATGCGGCTGATTGGCCATAGCGATCAGGGCGGTCGCCCGGACGGCGTGCAGCTGATGGTGCACCGCGGTTTCGCCTATATCGGCCATATGGTGTCGCAGGGCTTTTCGATAGTGGACGTGCGCGACCCGAAAAAACCAAAAGCCGCAGGATACGTGCCTGCGCCGCCGGGTACCTGGAATGTGCATCTCCAGGCGCATGACGATCTGCTGCTGGTGATCAACGCCCGGGATCTGTTTGCCGATGCGCGTTTTGCCGATGAGAAGGTTTACTACACCCGCCAGGTGGGGGAGACCGTCAGTGACGTGCAGGATAAAGGCTGGAGCGCCGGGCTTCGCGTCTTTGATATCTCCACACCGGACAGGCCACGCGAGATAGGCTTTTTATCGCTGAGCGGCATCGGCATTCACCGCATCTGGTACGTCGGTGGCCGCTGGGCGTATGTCTCAGCGCTGATAGACGGCTTTACCGACTACATCTTTCTGACCATCGATCTGGCGGACCCGCGCAAGCCTGAAGTGGCGGGACGCTGGTGGCTGCCGGGGATGAATCAGGCCGAAGGCGAACAGCCGAACTGGCCGGAAGGCAAACGCTACGCCCTGCACCATGCGATTATTGCAGGCGATACCGCGTACGGCAGCTGGCGCGACGGTGGCCTGACGCTGCTGGACGTTAAGGACCGCACCCGGCCTAAGCTCATTAGCCATCGTAACTGGAGCCCGCCGTTTGGCGGCGGGACGCACACCGCGCTTCCGCTGCCGGATCGCGACCTGCTGGTGGTGCTGGACGAGGCGGTGCTGGATAACCAGCAGGACGGCGAGAAGCTGATCTGGCTGTTTGATATCCGCGAGCCGTCGAACCCGGTGAGCATTTCTACCTTCCCGCAGCCGGATGAAACCGACTACGTGGCGAAAGGGGCGCATTTCGGCCCGCACAACCTGCACGAGAACCGGCCGGGGAGCTTTGTCAGCTCAACGCTGATCTTCGCGACGTACCAGAACGCGGGCGTGCGCGCGTATGACATTTCCAATCCGTATCGCCCGGTAGAAACGGGGGCGCTGGTGCCCGCGGCGCCGGAAAAGATGATGGATACGCGGCCCAATCGCCCGCAGGTGATCCAGTCGTGCGACGTGTTTGTGGATGCGCAGGGGATTATTTACAGCACGGATTATAACGGCGGGATGTCGGTGATTGAGTATCTGGGGTGAGTTTTTGCCGGGTGGCGGCTTCGCCTTACCGGGCCTACATTTTGCACCCGTAGGCCCGGTAAGCGCAGCGCCACCGGGCAAACGTTCTCAACTGTACTGCCGCACTCGCGCTACCAGCTCTTCCGCGCTGTCGATGCGGTCAGCAATCACAATCAGCGCCTTGCCGAGGGATATCGCGTGGCGCAGGCATTCGTGACGCATCGCTTCATCCTGAATGGTGTCGATATCCGCCACATGGGAAAGCCCGACGCTGCGGCGAATCAGCTCGGTGCCGCAGAATCCGATGGCATCGTGCCAGACCTTTTTCAGGAACGCAGAGGCATAGCCCGGCGCGCTGAGCGCGGCGTCGCGCGTTTTCTCGTTCGCCAGCGCCTGGAAGCGCTCCGCGAAGGTGTTCCACAGTTCCTGAATATCGGTCAGGCGCTGCTCGCGCGCGGCGGCGGCATCGCGAATGCCCAGATGCCCCGGCAGGCCGCAGAAGTTCAGCAGCAGGTTGCCGATGGCGGTGCCAACGTCAAAGCCAATCGGGCCAAAGTAGCCGAACTCGGCGTCGATGGCCTTCAGGCTGCCGTCGGCCACAAAAATTGAGCCGCTGTGAATGTCCCCGTGCAGCAGGGCTTCGGCATGCGAAAAGAAGCGGTGCTTCAGGGAGGCCACGGCGATTTTAAGCTGGGCGTCGTCGCGCAGGGCGGCAACATCGTTCTCCAGATCGGCCGGGTAGCTGTTGCGCGCGTGGATCTGGTACGGATCGTTAAAGAACAGATCTTCGGTGATCTCGCACATCTCCGGGTTGATGAATTTTGCCACCTGCGCTTTTTTCTCGTGCGGATGCAGATAAAAATCGCTGGTGTGGAACAGGGTGTGAGCCAGATATTCACCCAGCTGCCGCGCCGCCTGCGGGTAGTAAATGTTGTTAATCAGCTCGCCGCGCCAGATGCGATGGCTGGAGAGATCTTCCATCACCATCACCGCCAGTTTCGGGTCAAAGTGGTGGATTTTCACCGTGTGCTCAGGGCTGTGCTTGTAATGCTCGACCAGGGTTTGCGCCTCCAGGCGAGCGCGATCCAGCGTCAGCGGCCAGGACTCGCCGACGCAGCGCACATAGGGCAGCGCCTGCTTAACGACGATGCGGCTCACCCCCGCGCGGTCGAAAACTTTAAAGACCAGGTTGAGGTTACCGTCGCCGATTTCCTGCGCCTCCACCAGCGATGACGGATCGTCAAGTCCGCCAAACTGCCTGGCATACTCCACGGCGTCCTGAGCGGTAAAGGTACGGTATTGCGACATGGCCTGCTCCTCAGTTTTGCTAATTAAGACATGTAGACGTCTATACACCTGGATTTCATCCTGACACAATGTGCTACAACAACGCAACAGGGAATTAACGACATGCAGACATTACAGACGACCAGCCTGCGGGTGGCGAATAATCAGCTCTTTATTCTCGACCAGCAGGCGCTTCCGCAGGAGAAACGCTGGCTGGATGCCTCGACGGTGGAGGCGCTGGTTGGGCATATCCACGCTCTGCGCGTGCGTGGCGCGCCGTTGATTGGTCTCTCTGCAAGCCTGCTGCTGGCGCTGTTAGCGGAAAGCGGTAAAGGCCGCGACGAGCTGGCGGCGGCGCTGGAGACCCTGCGTGCCTCCCGCCCGACGGCGGTGAACCTGATGAACAATCTCGACCGCATGAAGATTGCGCTGTGGCAGGAAGCGTTCGTTCCGGCGCTGGTGGCTGAAGCGCTGCGCCTGATTAATGAAGACAAACGGCTTTGCGACGCGATTGCGAAAGCGGGTAGCGCGCTGGTGAAGCCCGGCAGCCGCCTGCTGACCCACTGCAATACCGGCGGGCTGGCAACGGCGGGCGTCGGTACGGCGCTGGGTGTGATTGCCCGCGCGCATCAGGAAGGCAACGTCAGCAACGTCTGGGTGGATGAAACCCGTCCGCTGTTGCAGGGCGGCAGGCTGACCGCATGGGAGCTGGGCGAGCTGGGCGTGCCGTATCAGCTGATTACTGACTCCATGGCCGCCAGCCTGATGGCAAAAGGGCAGGTGGATGCCGTGTGGGTGGGGGCAGACCGCATTGCCGCCAACGGCGACGTGGCGAACAAAATCGGCACCTATTCCCTGGCGGTGCTGGCGAAGTTCCACGGTATTCCGTTCTACGTCGCCGCCCCGCAAACGACCCTCGACCGGGACTGCCCGAACGGTGACGCGATCCCGATTGAGCAGCGCGCGGCCAGCGAAGTGACGGGCGTGGCGGGAAGCTTTGGCGCGGTGCAGTGGGCGCCGCAAGAGGCGCAGGTCTATAACCCGGCGTTTGACGTTACCCCCGCCTCGCTGATTAGCGGCTGGGTGCTGGATACGGGCGTGGTCACCCCTGAAGAGGTAGCGAAAGGGAAATTCGCCTGAGTGGGACTATCCTTGTAAGGGGTTCCCTTTAGAGGACGTTATCGTGACGCTCGATCCTGAAACAGATTTAAAACTGGAACGCGTGGTGGACGCACCGCGCGACCTGCTGTGGCTCTGCTGGACCACACCGGAGCACATCAAAAACTTCTTCATTCCTGCTCCCCATAAGGTGACTGAATGCGACCTCGATCTGCGTGTGGGTGGGCGGTTCAATACCGTGTTTGAGGTGGACGGGCAGCGGATGGATAACCGGGGCGTATTTCTTGAAATCGATCCGGGGAACAAGCTGGTCTTTACCGATGGCTATACTGAGGGCTGGAAGCCGGCTGAAAAGCCGTTTATGACAGCGATCCTGCTGCTGGAAGATGTGGGGGAGGGCAAGACCCGCTACACGGCGATTGCGCGTCACCCAACGAAGGAAATCCGCGAGCAGCATGAACAGATGGGCTTCCACGAAGGGTGGGACGTGGTGTTGGATCAGCTGGTGGGGTATGTGAAAGGGCTGAAACGGTAGTGCCCTTAGACCCCCTCTCCCTTGAGGGAGAGGGCTGGGGTGAGGGGGGAGAATTCATTGATTATGTTGAAGACAGATTTCTCTTTTTGGTATTCCTCATCTGACGAAATACTCGCTCTCCCTTTTCATCAAAGTATCTTTCCGGCCATATCACATCGGGTGGAATGTCTGGCGCCTGAGCGATAAGCAGTTCACCTTTAGGCCATGGTCGGGTAAGCGCATTTGCCAGTGTGGATGAGGAAAGGCCAGCCTTTCTGGACAACGCAGCCAGGCTTGTTCCATGTTTCTTTAGTGCAGCGATAATGTCGGCCGGGTGCCAGTTCTGATGTTGCATTGTGTCCTCCTTACATGTGTTCGTTACGTGCTCAATTATCCTATTTTGGGATAAGAAGGCAGCGGGAGGATATTCGATTTCAGGATATTTGTATGGAATCGGAACAATGGCTTCAGTTTACTCGGATGAATACCAGCGTGTTATCAATGCGTTGAAGAAAGCGCGTAAAGAGAAGGGGATGACTCAGGCGCAGCTTGCGGAGGCACTGGGAAAACCACAATCGTTTATTGCTAAAGTGGAAAACGGTGAGCGTAGGTTGGACGTGGTGGAGTTTGTGCATCTGGCGAGGCTGGTTGGCGCAGATGTGCAGAGGATTATCGCCAGTATTTAATTAATGCCTGAGTATGGAACTGACCCCCTGAGCCGTATGTTCCCCTCACCCTCACCCTCACCCTAACCCTAACCCTCTCCCCAGAGGGGCGAGGGGATAGCACGGTGCTCGCATTACTTTGCGGGGTAGGGAGAAAAGATCAGGCCAGGCGTGGATACGCATCCGCGATTGCATCGCCCGTAAACTGGGCAACCCAGCCTTCCGGATTGTCGAAAATACGAATGGCGGTAAAGTTCGGCTCTGAACCCATGTCAAACCAGTGCGGCGTGCCTGCGGGTACGGAAATCAGGTCGTTTTTCTCGCACAGCACCTGATACACCTCATCGCCGATGTGCAGGCAGAATAGTCCCGCCCCTTCCACGAAAAAGCGCACTTCGTCTTCGCCGTGGGTGTGCTCGTTGAGAAACTTCGCACGCAGCGCCTCTTTCTGCGGATTGTCGGCGCGCAGGCTGATCACATCCCAGCTCTGGTAACCTTTCTCTGCCACCAGCTTGTCGATTGCATGCTGATACGCTTCGATCACGGCTTCGGGCGCAGGATCCTGCCCTAAATCACGGTCTGCCGCCCAGCGTTCAAACCGCACGCCTTTGGCGTTGAGCTGTTGGGCAATCTCGGCGGCGTCGGTGCTGTGCCACAGGTGCTTACTGGCGTCTTTATCGGAATAAATGGTCAATGCGCTCATGAAGGGATCTGCTCCGGGTTAATCTCGTCAAACTGGTGGATCTGATGGTGATGGCTTGCGCCGTCATCTTCACCGCGTATCAGTTGCAGGGTGCGAAAACCCGCCTGTTCAGCCGCGTCCAGCTCCTGATGAATATCCGACAGGAACAGGATCTGCGACGGGGCGATGCCCGTTTGCGCCGCAATATTTTGATAAGACTGCACCTCACGCTTGGCCCCGATGCGGGTATCAAAATAGCCGCTGAACAGATGAGTAATATCACCTTCGTCGCTGTAGCCAAATAACAGTTTCTGCGCGGCGACGGAGCCAGAGGAATAAACATAGAGATCAATCCCTTGTGCCTTCCATTTTTCCAGCGCGGGCAGTACATCAGGGTAGAGATGGCCGGTAAAGTCACCGTTGATGTAACCGTCCTGCCAGATGATGCCTTGCAGGGCTTTGAGCGCCGTCGATTTGCGGTCTTCATCCATAAAGGTAAACAGCACGTTGATGAGATCGCTGACGCTGGCATGCGGAGTGCTGATTTCATCGCGCAGGTTGTCCAGAATCGATTTGACCGGCTCGGCGTACTGCTGCGCGGTCACAAAGGCCGCCAGCCGCTCACGCGCGTAAGGGAACAAAACATCATGGACAAAACGGATATCGCTGGTGGTCCCTTCAATATCCGTCACAATCGCGCGAATCATACTCTCTCCCATTGTCGTAAACGCATTTCGCATTCAAATAAGAATTCTAAACCTTCCAGATGACGGCGGGCTTCGGCCACGTCGCGTCCCCAGCAGGTTAAGCCATGACCGCGCAGAAGAAAACCATAATTAAGCGGGCGTTCCTGCGCGTAATGGGCGATGCGAGAGGCGAGGGCGTCGATGTCCTGGTCATTATCAAACACCGGGATGGCCACCGTATCCCGATGCGTGGTCTGCCCGGTAAGGGATTTTTGCATCTCGAAGCCGGAGATCTTCAGCTCGGTCTCGTTGACCAGCCGCGACAGCACCGTGGCATTGACGGTGTGAACGTGCAGGACGGCGTTAGCCTCGGGGAACAGGCGGTAGATGAGGGTATGCAGCCCGGTCTCTGCCGACGGTTTACGGCCAGAAGGCGCACGGTTGGTGGCGATTTCAACCTGTAGAAAATCGGCGGTGGTCAGGCTGCCTTTGTCTTTTCCGGATTCGCTCAGCCAGCACAGATGTTCATCCTGACGCACGGACATATTGCCGCCGGTAGCGGGCGCCCAGCCTTTAGCGCCAATCCAGCGGCAGGCCTCGACCAGGTGTGTGAGTTGCAGGTTGTCTGTCATTTCCTTTTACCCTCTCGGTCAGGAATATTTATATCATTTAGACGTCTAAGCGTCTTGATTGCCAGAGACTAACATCGTGTTATAGTGTCAGCAACATAAGTATTACAGGCAGGCACACTACAATGAGCAATAACCCGTTGATCCCGCAGAGTAAACTTCCGAATCTCGGCACGACGATTTTTACGCAGATGAGCGCCCTGGCGCAGCAGCACAACGCCATTAACCTCTCACAAGGTTTCCCGGATTTTGACGGGCCGAAATATTTGCAGGAGCGTCTGGCGTACCACGTTGCGCAGGGAGCCAACCAGTATGCGCCGATGACCGGCGTGCAGGCGTTGCGTGAAGCCATTGCGGATAAAACGGCGGAGTTATACGGCCATAAGCCTGACGCGAACAGCGATATCACGGTAACCGCAGGGGCGACCGAAGCGCTGTATGCGGCGATAACCGCCCTGGTGCGTACGGGCGATGAGGTGATTTGTTTTGACCCGAGCTACGATAGCTACGCCCCGGCGATTGAACTGGCCGGTGGCGTGGTGAAACGCGTGGCGCTCCAGCCGCCGCATTTTCGTCCGGACTGGCAGGCGTTTGCCGCGCTGCTGAGCGATAAAACCCGGCTGGTGATCCTGAATACGCCACACAACCCATCGGCGACGGTGTGGCAGAAAAGCGATTTTGCCGCCCTGTGGCAGGCCATCGCCGAACGTGAAATCTATGTTCTGAGCGACGAGGTGTATGAGCACATCTGCTTTGCCGAAGAGGGTCATGCCAGCGTGCTGGCGCATCCGCAGCTTCGCGAGCGCGCAATCGCGGTATCATCATTTGGGAAAACCTACCATATGACCGGCTGGAAGGTAGGGTACTGCGTGGCGCCCGCCGCCATCAGTGCTGAGCTGCGTAAAGTGCACCAGTATTTGACGTTTGCCGTAAACACACCCGCCCAGCTGGCGCTGGCGGATATGCTGCGCGCTGAACCTGAACATTACCGGGACCTGCCAGCTTTTTACCGTGCGCGGCGGGATCGGTTTGTGACTGCCTTGAGCGAGAGTCGGCTGGAGATCCTGCCATGCGAAGGCACCTACTTCCTGCTGGCGGACTACAGCGCGATTTCCGATCTGGATGATATCAGTTTTTGCCAGTGGCTGACGAAAGAGGTGGGCGTGGCGGCCATTCCGCTGTCGGTGTTCTGCGCCGATCCCTTCCCGCATAAACTGATTCGTCTTTGCTTTGCGAAGCAGGAGTCGACGCTGCTGGCAGCGGCTGCGCGCTTAAATTCGCTCTGACTATTCAACCGTCCAGGCTTCTGAAAAACGACGGTCCGCGAAGAGTTCCAGCAGACCGTTGATTTGCTTCAGTCGCAGCACTTCATCGCTGTCCATACCCAACTCCAGGCCAATTTTCTGCTCACTCCAGCCCATAAGCACCAGTTCTCGCACGATTTCTGACATGGCATTGATCTGGTGGCGTCCACGCGCGCGGTTGTGACGAATGGTTGTAGCCATGCGATCGAACTTTTCCTGGCGTGCTTTACGCAGGCAGGTAACAGGGAGGTAACCTTTAAGTTGACGCTTCAGAATAGCCCGATGACTGCCAAGCTCATGGCGATGGAATCCATCGACAATTTCATAGCTCTCAGGCGCATTTTCCGTCACAACGATAGGTTGTGTGAATCCATCCAGCTCCAGTGATTTGCTGAGCAACCGCTTCTCCGCCGGAGCGACATTATTTGGGTTGTAGTCATTGGCGGTGATGTCAGTCTGTTTTATCCACAATACGCAGTCGACGGGTTGATTATTAAAAGGGCTGATTTCGTGTAATGCCTGGCGAAAGGCATTAATAGCGCCGATTTTCTCTTCTTCAGAAAGGGCCTGCAGGTACGTCTGCATTTCTCTGATTATTTGCTGCTGCATAAAATCCCCCATTCCTTGCGTTTGGCTTTCACTCTTTCGCTGTAGCGTTGATAGTGTTTAGGTTTGTTTGGACTAAATGAGAGAGCCCGGCACCAGTAGTCATTGTTGAGTAAAACCTTGCAAATGCGTCGCCAGGAAGGGATATCTTTTGCGCCAATGTCACCCTCCTGCGTATCGGGAATATCGTCCAGGCCTCGCTTTTGATACCAGTGGAGATAAATTGCGATTTTATTTCGGTAATGTTCCGCCGTATTTTGCGGCATGCTGTCGAGTAGCAGCATGGCGTATTCGCGCCAGCCGAGATGGTCAGGTTTCAGGATCTTCCGGTGGCCATAAAAATGGTTATCGTGCCCGGCATAAATACCTCCACTTCGCACGCCGCAGGCGCGTTCACACATAGCCGCCCAGCGTTCGGGTTCAATGACATGATAGAGCCATAAGCCCTGACGCTGTTCCGGACCAAACGGTTCGCAGATGCGCATATAACGCGGCGGCACCCCCGCCTTGTACATCAGGTCGTATAACGGGTTATAGCAACATTTTGATTTCGCGAACCACGTCCAGATGTCGGCGGTTTTCCAGTCGTACAGTGGGTAGATATACCAGGCGTGCCCACCCGGGGCGACGGTCGTCCAGGGTTTATCGTCAGAAAAGCGCTGCTTACGCGCCGACGCGATAGCCAGAAAGCGGTTGTAAGATTCATCGGCGCGGATCCCCACCATGACTGCGGCAGGACGTCTTTGCGCATACCATTCGGCAAACTCGCGCACGAAGGCTTCAAACGTCATTCCCTGCTGATAAAAATCGAAATAGTGATAATCGGTAATGGCATCTTCTGGTGGCTGGCGAACCCAGTTTGTTCCGGGTTCCCAGCACTGCCATTCAGGTTGAAACTGTGACAGGGCGTTCTGGGTCGTGAGCGGAAGCGCTACCCACCAGAACTGGTGGATAACATCCCGATAGAGCGTTTTCATAGCGTCAACATGCTGAATGGTCGACGAGAATTGCGCTTCCCAGTCCAGAAAGATGACGTCTATTTTTCGCTTTAATTGCCGTGCTTTCTGGGCAACAAGATGCAGCATCACGGTAGAATCTTTTCCACCGGAAAAGGAAACGCATACCCTGGGGAAATTGTTAAGCGTCCAGTGTATGCGTTCCGCAGAAGCGTCTAAAACATTTTCCTGTAAAGGGATTTTATAGTTCGACATGATTAATCGCGTCCTGCGTGTTAAATGTCTTGGGAAAATCAAAACGATATTATGGAATTATTTATCCTTAATTTCACGGAGTCATTTTTTTCGGTTCGCTTTAATTATATTCACCATGCAAATGTATTTTACGCAGACGGCGGAGAAACGCAGAGCTTATGCATTTTTTCAATGAATGTTGAAAAAACAGAGCTATTCAGTGATGAACGGCCGTAGAGCATATAGATCTTTAATTCAGGCAGCGCAAACGGTGGTTCAAGCCTTTTTAATTTCAAAGATTCTTTAAATGTTTCATAGATCGACACGGGGATATAGCCTAACAAATCAGATGAACTGACCATAGAGATGAGAGAGCTAAGGGAGTCGGTGCGAAAAGCAATATTTCTTTCCGGAAAAGCGTCATTGGCCCGACTCTGGAACTCTTTTACACCCGGATGAGCACTCTGGTAAAAAGTGAATTTCTCCTGGTATAGCGCGTCCACAGTAGCTGTGTCAGCGAGCCTTGGGTGGTCTGCTCTACAGATTAAGGCTATCGGCACCGTAGTGAAGTGGGTGCAGACCACAGAGCGATTGTGGATAGGTGCGATAGAGAAGATGAGATCGGCTTTACGATAGGCCAACAAATCTTCCGCTGATTCGGAGGAAATAAGCATATCTCTTTGTTCTATCTCATAATTCTCCTCAGATATTAAAAGCTTCAACGGTTCCAGCATCGAACCAGGAGACACCATTTGAGTGCAATAGATAACGAACTTTTTCTTGATGTCCGAGTGATGCATCATGTTGATCGTCTGCTCAAGCTGATTGAGATTTTTTTCCAGATGATGATGCAAGTTGGTACCTACCGTGGTGGGCGTAATTCCCTTCCCTGAACGGATAAACAGGGGGTCATCAAGCTGACCGCGCAGGCGTTGCAGCGACTGGCTGACGGCGGATGGTGTGATATAAAGCGTCTCGGCAGCCCTACTGATACTGAGATGTTGGTAAATGCATTCGAAGATAACTAACAGATTGAGATCGAATTTTTTTAGGTCGTAGAGGTTTGCCATGTTTCGTCCTGAGTGAGTTGAGTTTGCTGTCGTTATCACACCATGGAGTACGACAGAGTGTAGTTACCCTTTACAATCCGTGTGAATAACTCGCTTAATTTAAAATTTAAGTGATCTTAATATATCACGGCTTTGGATTATTGAAACATATCTTCAAGAGTTATTAAGATAATTTTATCTTTAAAGTGTGATTGAATTATTTGAATGACAAATGGCGTTTATATATAGCGTGAAACCCATAATGAAATTAAATTTATAATGTTTCAATGACCTGTTCGAATCTGCCTATCACAGCCATAGGCAGGACTATCCCTCTTATGCATTGCTCATTGCGCGCAGGGGTGCTGTAATCAAACCGCTGTTACGGCCTTGATACAAGGTATGTAGAGCGCAACGCAACGCCAGCTTCGGCTGGCACTGAATGTACCTGCGGGGAATTCAGGTATCAGGGCCGCCCGTTGAGGCGGCCTTTTTACTTTCAGGCTTTCCTGTAAAAGGTTCACCTTGCTGTCTTGTTGCTGTTGTAAGGTTTGGCTGATTGATTTGATAAAGCATACGCATTAGCCCCGATGAACAAAGTTGGTTACCTTACACCTCAACGAAAACACGGAGGAAGTACAGATGTCCTTGATTAACACCAAAATTAAACCTTTCAAAAACCAGGCGTTCAAAAACGGTGAGTTCATCGAAGTTACTGAGAAAGATACCGAAGGCCGCTGGAGCGTGTTCTTCTTCTATCCGGCTGACTTCACCTTCGTTTGCCCGACCGAACTGGGCGACGTTGCAGACCACTACGAAGAACTGCAAAAGCTGGGCGTAGACGTTTACTCTGTTTCTACCGATACCCACTTCACCCACAAAGCGTGGCACAGCAGCTCTGAAACTATCGCGAAAATCAAATACGCGATGATCGGCGACCCGACTGGCGCCCTGACCCGTAACTTCGACAACATGCGTGAAGATGAAGGCCTGGCTGACCGTGCGACCTTCGTTGTTGACCCGCAGGGCATTATCCAGGCTATCGAAGTTACCGCTGAAGGTATCGGCCGTGATGCATCTGACCTGCTGCGCAAAGTGAAGGCGGCTCAGTACGTTGCTTCTCACCCAGGCGAAGTGTGCCCGGCGAAATGGAAAGAAGGCGAAGCGACGCTGGCGCCATCTCTGGACCTGGTCGGCAAGATCTAAATTTCCGTCGTCTTTCACGCCATAGCTGCGTTGGCGTCGCCTGCTCACCCCGGTCACTTACTTCAGTAAGCTCCCGGGGATTCTCAGGCTAGCCGCCTTGCTCTGACGCGAAATACTCTGGAAATTGTTTCAGTCATGGGCGCACCCGCGCCCATTTCATTCCAGCACCATGATGCAAGTTGCATTCAGGCAGCCCGTATAAGGCGGCTTGCATGATGACGTTTTAAGAGAGGGAAGAATAATGCTCGACACTAACATGAAAACCCAGCTCAAGGCCTACCTTGAGAAACTGACCAAACCTGTTGAGCTGATTGCCACGCTGGACGACAGCGCGAAATCGGCAGAAATCAAAGCGCTGCTGACAGAGATTGCTGAGCTGTCGCCGAAAGTGACCTTCAAAGAAGACAACACGCTGGCAGTCCGTAAGCCTTCTTTCCTGATCGCCAACCCAGGGTCTGACCAGGGGCCGCGTTTCGCGGGTTCTCCGCTGGGGCACGAATTTACGTCCCTGGTGCTGGCGCTGCTGTGGACCGGTGGTCATCCGTCAAAAGAAGCGCAGGCGCTGCTGGAGCAGATCCGCGATATCGACGGTGATTTTGAGTTTGAAACCTATTACTCGCTCTCCTGCCACAACTGCCCGGACGTGGTGCAGGCGCTGAACCTGATGTCAGTGCTCAACCCACGCATTAAGCACACGGCGATTGACGGCGGTACGTTCCAGAACGAAATCACCGAGCGCAACGTGATGGGCGTTCCGGCGGTTTACCTGAATGGTCAGGAGTTCGGCCAGGGGCGTATGACGCTGACCGAAATCGTCGCCAAAGTGGATACCGGCGCAGAAAAACGTGCGGCGGAAGAGTTGAACCAACGCGATGCTTATGACGTGCTGATTGTTGGCTCCGGCCCGGCGGGCGCGGCGGCAGCGGTTTACTCCGCACGTAAAGGGATCCGTACCGGTCTGATGGGCGAGCGTTTCGGTGGTCAGGTTCTGGATACCGTAGACATTGAAAACTACATTTCCGTGCCGAAAACCGAAGGCCAGAAGCTGGCCGGGGCGTTGAAAGCGCACGTCAGCGACTACGACGTGGATGTCATTGACAGCCAGAGCGCCAGCAAACTGGTTCCGGCCGCGGTCGAGGGTGGTTTGCACCAGATTGAAACGGCGTCCGGCGCGGTGCTGAAGGCGCGCAGCGTGATCATTGCCACTGGCGCGAAATGGCGCAACATGAACGTGCCGGGCGAAGATCAGTATCGCACTAAAGGCGTGACCTATTGCCCGCACTGTGACGGCCCGCTGTTCAAAGGTAAACGCGTAGCGGTGATCGGCGGCGGTAACTCCGGCGTGGAAGCGGCTATCGACCTGGCGGGGATTGTTGAACACGTTACCCTGCTGGAGTTCGCCCCTGAGATGAAAGCGGACCAGGTGTTACAGGATAAAGTACGTAGCCTGAATAACGTCGACATTGTGCTCAATGCCCAGACGACAGAAGTGAAAGGCGACGGCAGCAAAGTGACCGGTCTGGAATACCGTGACCGCGTGAGTGGCGATATTCACAGCGTACCGCTGGCGGGGATCTTCGTTCAGATTGGCCTGCTGCCAAACACCACCTGGCTGGAAGGCGCAATTGAGCGCAACCGCATGGGCGAGATCATCATCGATGCGAAATGCGAAACCAGCGTGAAGGGCGTATTTGCGGCGGGCGACTGCACCACCGTGCCGTACAAGCAGATCATCATCGCTACCGGTGAAGGTGCGAAAGCCTCGCTGAGCTCGTTTGATTACCTGATCCGCACCAAAACTGCATAATAAAAGAAAGCAAGACGACACCTGCAATACAAGAGGCCACCAAAAGGTGGCCTCTTTTTTATCTGACGACCATCACCGGAATGTGGGTGTGGCGGATCACGCTGGAGGCGTTCGACCCCAGCAGGTGCGTGGTAATAGACGGGTTGCGCGAACCAATCACTACCACGTCGGCATTTAATTCCCCGGCAAGCTCATTTACGGCGTCACGCACGCTACCGAACCGGACGTGGGTTTTTATGCGGGAAGGATCGATGCTGAAGTGCCCGACCATGGTTTGCAGGCGCGTCTCGGCTTCATGCTGTAAATGCTCTTCAAAACGACGCACATCAGCAGCGAAACGATGCAGGCTCAGGCTGGCAGTGCCCGGTAAAACATGCAGAAGATGAATAAGTCCGTCCTGCTGCGCGAGAAATTCCGCATGACGTACAGCTTTATCACTCAGTTCCATTTCGAAAACATCAACCGGCATAATGATTGTTTGATACATACCCGTTTCTCCTTGTTTATAAACGCTGCAATCATTCAACCACAAAATATAAATGGTTTCTGTAATCCCGACAGCACTTTTATCTCGCCAGGATAAATCTCAAAACAGCCGGATTCCGGGGCATATCCCGAGAGGTAGCTACCCTTTTATAAGCTTACCCACACCCTTTCGGAGGTTGCATGAAAGCTCTCACCTATCACGGTCCACATCATGTTCGGGTCGATAATGTCCCCGATCCGGGCATCGAACAGCCTGACGATATCATCCTGCGCGTAACGGCCACGGCGATCTGTGGTTCTGATTTGCATCTTTATCGCGGAAAAATTCCCAAGGTCCAGCACGGCGATATCTTTGGTCATGAATTTATGGGCGAGGTGGTGGAGTGCGGGAGCGAAGTGAAGAACGTGCAGAAAGGTGACCGGGTGGTGATCCCGTTTGTGATTGCCTGCGGTGACTGTTTCTTTTGCCAGATGCAACAGTACGCGGCCTGCGAAAACACGAACCGCGGGCAGGGCGCGGCGCTGAACAAAAAGCAAATTCCCGCCCCTGCCGCGCTGTTTGGCTACAGCCATCTTTACGGCGGCGTGCCGGGCGGACAGGCGGAGTATGTGCGCGTGCCGAAAGGCAACGTAGGGCCGTTTAAAGTGCCTCAGCTGCTGTCAGACGACAAAGCGCTTTTCCTGTCAGATATTCTGCCTACCGCCTGGCAGGCGGCGAAAAATGCGCAGATCCAGAAAGGCTCCAGCGTCGCCGTATTCGGGGCCGGGCCGGTGGGGTTACTGACCATTGCCTGCGCGCGGCTTCTCGGCGCAGAGCAGATTTTTGTGGTTGACCATCATCCCTATCGTCTGCGGTTTGCCCAGGAGCGCTACGGCGCGATCCCGATTAACTTTGATGACGATAACGACGCGGCGGAGAAAATCATTGAGCAAACGGCCGGGCAGCGCGGGGTGGATGCGGTGATTGATGCCGTCGGGTTTGAGGCCAAAGGCAGCACGACGGAAACGATCCTCAGTAACCTGAAAATTGAAGGCAGCAGCGGCAAAGCCCTGCGCCAGTGCATTGCTGCGGTGCGACGCGGCGGCGTGGTCAGCGTGCCGGGCGTGTACGCCGGTTTCATCCATGGCTTCCTGTTTGGCGATGCCTTCGATAAAGGGCTGAGCTTTAAGATGGGGCAGACGCACGTCCACGCCTGGCTGGGAGAGCTGCTGCCGCTTATCGAAAAAGGGTTGCTTACACCGGAAGATATTGTGACCCACTATCTTCCGCTGGCTGATGCGGAGCGCGCCTATAAGATCTTCGAAAAACGGGAGGAGGAGTGCCGCAAGGTGATCCTGGTGCCTGGCGCAGATACCCCGGAGGCAGCGCAGCAGAAAGTGAAGGGACTGGTGAATGCCTTCCCCGGCGGCGTTGTGTGAGGTTTCGTCCCCATGGCACTACAACAGAGTAAGCGTGGATTAAGCGGTTTTTGTCCGATATAAGACAATCGGGTGAATTTGCGGAAAGAGGATGCAGGTGCATCCTCTGTGCAAAGCGGGGTCGCTTGTTCAGAAGGGATTAACGCAGGTAATCGCCAGCGGCTTCGGGCTGGTAGAGCAGCTCAAGCACTTCAAGATGGGCTGAGGCACCGCCCGGGAGTTCCCAGTGGATAGTATCGCCCGTGCGCAGTCCAAGCAGCGCCGCGCCCACGGGTGCCAGCACCGAAAGCTGCATGCTGCTGTCGGTCATCTGCGCCGGATAGACCAGCGTACGGGTGAGTTCCTCCCCGGTGGTCAGGTTGCGGAACTTCACCTGGCTGTTCATGGTGACCACATCATGCGGCATGGTCTCAGGCGTACACATCTGCGCCCGGTCTAGCTCTTCGTTCAGCGCATCGGCTACCGGCAGCGAGGCGAATTCTGGTTTCTCCAACAGTCGGTCAATACGTTCTGCGTCGAGTTCATTGATGATAATCGTAGGTCTGGACATTTTTACTCCATGTCGTTAATGCTGCGTGTAACGCAGAAACCAATCCAAAAGAAAACCCTCGCCGTCTGGCAGCGAGGGTTTAACTTATCTGATGATACTGTCTGAAACCCTAAGTTTGAAGTGATGAAGGTCACATTCGTGCGCCATATGAATTTTTGGCAATAAACCCGCCATCCCGATTCACGCTGAACGGAAATTTCGTTACGCTGGTAAAACTTAAACCGGGCAATGCGCGTTGCAGCCCCAGCGTAGAGAGAGCGATATGTACTTTTACCAACCGTCTCAGGGGCACGGCCTGCCGCACGACCCGCTGAACGCCATTATCGGTCCGCGTCCGATTGGCTGGATTTCATCCTGTGATAAGGCCGGTCAACTGAACCTTGCCCCGTACAGCTTCTTTAACTGCTTTAACTATCGCCCACCGATCATTGGTTTTTCCAGCAACGGCTGGAAGGATAGCGTGCGGAATATTACCGAAACGGAAGAGTTTGTCTGGAACCTCGCAACGCGCGATCTGGCTGAGGCGATGAATGAAACCTCCGCCACACTCCCTCATGGCGAGGATGAATTTACCTTTGCCGGCCTGACGCCCGTAGCCAGCCAGCTTGTGAGCTCGCCGCGCGTGGCGGAAAGCCCGGTGAATTTCGAGTGTCGATTGTCACAGTGCATTCAGTTGACCGGCGCGGATGGGACACCGATTGATACCTGGCTGGTGCTCGGCGAAGTGGTGGGCGTCCATATCGCTGAGAGTTTGCTGGAAGAGGGGATTTACCAGACCGCGAAAGCGCAGCCCATTCTGCGTGCGGGTGGACCGTCAGCCTACTACGGCATCAGCGACAGCCATCGCTTCGATCTGGTACGCCCGGATGCGCGCAGGAACAATCAGTAACCAGCTTTATCGATAACAAACTGTTTGCCGCAGTTGCCCGGATGCGGCTGTGGCGCAAAGGTGCTGGCTGAGAGCGAGTTGTTAATGGTGCTTGATTTTAGCGAGATCTGCATCTCGGTCAGATAAGCCGGATTGCCATGGCAGGTAAGCTTGAACGCTTTTACGTTCTGTTTCCCCCAGCTTTTGGCCACGGCTGCATCAAAATCGCTACGGCGGACGGTCTTGCCATAGTTTTCCGCCAGAAATTCCCCAACCGCACTATTTTTCACTTCCTGGTTTATGCGCACCATGGTGCCGAAGTAAGCGTCGGGATCAAAACCAAAGCAGACGCCGTGTTTCGCGTATTCATAACGTTCAAGGCAGGAGTTGCCGCCCGCGCCGGGCATCACGCTGTTCAGCTTCGCCGCGCCCGTTAGCGATAGTCCGGTCTCTGCGGCGTCACATTTGCGGCTGGCTTTTGCTTCCGGCAAATTCGGAACCGGACGAGTGGCACAGCCGAAGCGCATCCAGCGGCGTTCATCCACTCCGCGAGCGGCAATAGATTTCGGCAGCGCTGGCCATAAGCCGTGGACGGTCAGAAAATCGGTTTTGTTGCTGCTCTCTTTTTGCAGGCGACACTCTTCCGGTTCGTCACGGTTACGTTCGACCATACTCTGGCAAAATCCCGTTTGCCAGGAAAGCGCCAGAACGTAGCGATCGAAATCGCCGTACTGGGTTGGCTTAAGCGGATCTGCCTGAATTGAGAAGACACAGAGTGCAAGCGCTACTGCGCCAGACGGGATAACGATATCCTTCCTGAACATTTGCTTTCCTGATTGGTTGGGCGCGATTAATTTCTGGGGGTTATTAAAGCACAAAAAGCGCCCGCAGGCGCTTTTTGGAAAGCAGGAATTTCGCTTAGGCAGCGCCGGGAACCAGCACTTCGGTGGCGATAATAACGATAATCAGGCCAACCAGCACCGGCACTGACGTGCGTTTTACCACTTCAAACGGAGAGATTTTTGCCATCCCTGCAACCGCAACCACCACGCCCGATACCGGAGAAATGGTACGACCCAGGTTGGAGGCCTGGAGCATCGGAATGGACAGGTAAGCCGGGTTGATGCCGGAGGAGTGTGCCAGCTTAGGGATCATCTCAACAAACGCATAGAACGGCGCGTTACCGGAGCCGGTAGTCATCGCCGCCAGCATGGTCAGTACCACCAGCACCAGCATCAGGATAATGCTGGCCGAGCCGAACGAGGTGGCGATAGAGATCAGGCTCTGGATAAAGCCGATTGTGCTCAGCCCCTGAGCAAACACCCCTGCGGCAACCAGCAGCATCACCACGCCCGCGAAGGCATCCGCCATACCGCGGAAGGCGACTTCAAGACCTGTGAACACCTTCTGGGTGTTAAAACCACGAACGAATTCCAGGATGGCCGCCAGCAGCATACAGATCACCAGGATAGTGATGATGTGCAGCTGAGGGCCCCATTTGCCGTCAAAAATAAGCACGCCAATAATCGGCGTGAAGGGCAGGATGGAATAAAACGCCGGGGCGGTAGTGGTGATTTCACTGACGTCCATCATCTCATGGCTGACGTTCTCTTTCTTATCGAGGTAGCGTTGCCAGAAGAAATGCGCCACGCCCATGCCGAGAATAGCGGTGATGGAGATTGGCAGTGTGGTTTTGAAGGCGAAGTCAATCAGCGACATTTCCGCGGCTTTCGCGGCCAGCACCACGTCACCGGAAGTAGGGGAGAGAATAATCGCCGCCGGAGAGGCGCAAATAGCCGCCGCTGCGCCACGGCTGATCCCGACGTTAACCATTACCGGGAATAACGTCGCCATTAACAGCACGCCAAGGCCTGTTGCTGAGGAAACGGCTAATGACATCAGACAGGCCAGGAAATAAGCCGCGACCATCAGCAGATAGGGGGAGTTAATATATTGCAGCGGCTTAGAAGCCAGCTTCACCACCATATCATTCGCGCCGATATGGGTCATATAGGCAGCAAATCCGCAGAGCATCATGATCATCATGCCCAGGTCGCCGCCGCGGCTCATCAGCAGAATTTTTATATATTCCACAATATCGGTAGCGGTATATCCGGTGCTGGCTTCGCTGGCGGGTAAAACCTGATGACCCATTAGCGCGCTAATGATCAGCAGCGTCAGGCCGCCGACAAATAGCACGCCGGTGGCTGAGTAACCTTTAATGATGTAGCGTGCTACACCGACAATGACCACGACTCCAATGAGGAGTTCGAGAAAAGTAAGCATGATTTCCCCTGTATCCTTGCTGCCCGAGAGACAAATAATCAATAAAAAAGAAGCCTGAAATGTGCCGAATAAATGGCCAGTCCTTGCTGATTAAAATCAAGAAAGAGACTACTAAAGGCAATGATGACGATATTTTTGCTAACCCTGCGTCATTTATATTAAGACGTTATTGACCTGATGAATAGATATTATATGTCATTAAATTGATGGTGAAGTGTTAAGGTTTTGAGTATTACTTGCCGACAATCGATTTAAAAACGTAAATCTCTTTAAAACTACTTCTCTTTCATTCTTTTGCCTGCTTATACTCGGTTCACTTTTACCCTATCCGACGATCTGAATATGCACGCCAGCTGGACGTATCGCCTGCGCTTTATCAAAAAACATCTGCTGATGTTTTTGCTGGCGTTTGGCTGGCTGTTAATCCAGAGTCAGGTGGCCGTCGCCTCCCATCAATGTTCAATGGATTTGCGCGGTGAGGTGGCCACCATCCAGCATATGGATATGATGGCGGAACCGGGGCTGCATTATGCTGCCGGTGCTTCACCGCTGTGTGAAAAACATTGTGTGCCGGATCAGGTACAAAAAGAACCTGCCCAGCCGCATCTGGTGGCGCTGCCTGCCGCCATGACGCTGACCTTAACGACGCCAGAGTGTTCATCTGCAAGCCATTCTGCGTGGTCTATTACCCCTCCTGCTGTGGGGCCGCCGGCAACGATCCGCTATTGCCGGTTTCGGGAGTAAAAACCTGTTAATTCGTTGATTTTATTTACTTAACGTTTAACAGGAGTTTTATCATGCGTACCCTATTCCTTTCCGCGCTGGTTGGCGCGTCCATCTCTTTCGCTTCTTATGCCGTTCAGGCAAACCAGACCTGGCAGGGCCGCGGCGTGGTTCAGTCGATCTCTGACAATGCCGTCATGCTCCGTCACGAGGCCATACCGGAACTAAAATGGCCAGCGATGACCATGCCGTTTACTTTATCTTCGGGTGCCACGCTGAATGGCGCCAAACCGGGGGATGAGGTGACCTTCACGCTTGAGCGTGCGGGTGACGGTTTCCAGATTATCTCGCTGACGCCAGCGCGCTAAGCGAGGTCACCATGAAACAACACTCACTGAGCCTGTGGCTCGGTGGGGTGTTGTTCGGCCTGTTAACCTCCGCCGCGCAGGCGGAGCCGTGGACGCTCGAACACACCCTGACCGAAGCCCAGCGCTACTCGGCAGAACTCTCCGCCAGCCGTAACGAAGCGCAGGCGCTGGATGCGATGGCGGATTCCGCCACGCAATTACCTGATCCAAAACTGAAATTCGGTATTGAAAACGTGCCGGTACAGGGCAGCAACGATCGGCGGCTTACGCGCGAAGGGATGACCATGCAGAAGGTTGGCATCATGCAAAGCTACGTCAGCTCAGAGAAACGGGAACGTAAAGCACAGACTTTTCAGGCGCAGGCGCGAAGCGTGCTGGCAAAATCCGAGGCCGTACGTGCCGCGCTTCAGCGTGATACCGCCCAGGCCTGGCTGGATCTGGCGCTGGCACAGCAGGCGCTGAAAACGGCCAGAACGCTGGTCCGTGAAACGGAACGCCAGCGGGGCGTGCAGAAGGCGAGCGTCGGGGCGGGAGGCGCAACGCCGGACAGCGTACTGGCCCTGCAAATGATCCTCAGCGCCATGCGCGACAAAGAGACGCTGGCGCAGCGGGATGTGCAGCTGGCGCAAAGCCGTCTGCTGGAGCTAACAGGGCACGCTATTACGGCGGTTCGCGGTCCGCTGCCGCGCTATCAGCGCCTTCCTGCCGATGAAAAAACGTTGCAGGAGGGGATTGCCAGACACCCGGAAGTGGAGGCCGCGCGACGTGAAGCAGAGACCGCGAAAGCGCGTTCAGCGCAATCTGCCGTGGCAGCGCTACCCGATGTGGATGTGGAGGTCTATTACGCCCACCGCGCCGAAGGCTATGACGATATGGCTGGCGTGATGTTCAGCGTGGATCTGCCTTTGTTCCAGTCAAAACGTCAGGACAAGGATTACGCCGCCGATGTTTCCCGCTCAATGCAGGCGGTGGATCAACTGACGCTGCTCAAACGCGAACACATTGCCCAGGTGCAAACGCTGGTGGCGCAGTATCAGGCTGCGCAAACGGTGTGGCAGCGTCAGCGGGACGAGGTACTACCGTTGCAGCGACAACGGCTGGCGGTGCTGACGGCGCAATATCGTTCTGGACAGTCGGCGCTTCCGGCCCTGCTGGAGGCGCGTCGTGGCGTACTGGATACGGAACTGGCGGTGAACCAGGCGGAGCGCGAAATGGCGCGAACCTGGGCTGCCGTGAACTGGCTGATCCCGCAGGAGCTGGCGCAATGAAAAAAACAACGTTAATGGCGATTGCCATCGCGATAGCTGCCGTTGGCGGCTATTTTGTCGGACAGAAGCAGACGCATCAGCCGGATGCGGCTTCACAACCCTCAGAACGCAAGGTGCTTTACTGGTACGACCCCATGGTGCCCGGTCAGCGCTTCGATAAGCCGGGTAAATCCCCCTTTATGGATATGGATCTGGTCCCACGCTACGCCGATGAAGCGCAGGCGGCGTCAGGCGTGGCCATCAGCACTCAACAGCAGCAAAACCTGGGGATGAAAACCGCCAACGTTGAGATGCGCCAGCTGGTTTCGCCGTTCTCGGCCTTTGCCACGGTTGCAACGGATGAACGTAACGTCTCGGTGTTGTCAGCCCCGGCCAATGGCGTGGTGTCAAAATTGTTTGTTAATGCGCCGCAGCAGCAGGTAAAAGCCGGAGAGGCGCTGGCGCAACTGTGGATCCCGCAGTGGACCGCCGCCCAGCAGGAGTATCTCGCGGTTCGTCAGCTTGGCGATGCCGCATTGACCCGCGCCGCACGCGAGCGGCTGGCGTTGCAGTTTATGCCAGAAGAGGTCATTCGTTTGCTGGAGCGTAGCGGTAAGCCGCAGACCACGCTCATTCTGCGCACCGACCGGGCGGGCTATGTGGTGAAGCTGGACGTGCGGGAAGGGGCGCAAATCACCGCAACGGCGCCGCTGTTTGAGATCGCCAGCCTCGATCCGGTCTGGCTGGTGGTCGACTACCCGCAAACGCAGGCGCAGTCTCTGGCGGTGGGCAGCAAGGTGGTAGCAACCTCAGAAAGCTGGCCGGGGGAGCAGTTCCACGGCACGGTCAGCGAATTGCTGCCGCAGATGGAGGCGGCCACGCGAACCCTGAAAGCCCGTATCGTGCTGGAAAATTCCGCACATAAGCTGAAGCCGGGCATGTACCTCTCCGTCAGGCGTGCGCAAGAGCTGAAAGGCCCGCCGGTGCTGGCGGTGCCGGAAGAAGCGGTGATTAACAGCGGAGAGTCTGCGCGTCTGCTGCTGGCTACCGGGGACGGTTATTTCCAGCCTGTGACGGTGAAAACCGGCCTGACGGCGCAGGGCTGGACGGCGATCCTGTCCGGGGTCAAAGAGGGCGATAAGGTGGTGACGTCCGGGCAATTCCTGATTGATTCCGAAGCCAGCCTGCGTAGCGTGATGCCGGAGGTGACGCCATGATTGCCGCTGTGATTCGCGCCTCGTTGCGTAACCGCCTGCTGGTGATCCTGGCCGCGCTGATGATGGCCAGCTGGGGCTGGTGGGCGGTGCAGCGCGCGCCGCTGGACGCGTTGCCCGATCTGTCTGATGTGCAGGTCATTATCAAAGCGAGTTACCCCGGGAAAGCGCCGCAGGTGATTGAAGATCAGGTGACCTGGCCGCTGACAACCTCCATGTTGTCTGTGCCGGGCGCCAAAACCGTGCGCGGTTTTTCAATGTTTGGTGACGCTTATGTGTATGTGCTGTTTGAGGATGGCACCGATCTCTACTGGGCGCGATCCCGGGTGCTGGAATATTTAAGCCAGGTACAGGCGCAGTTTCCGCCGGGCGTGAAGGTGTCGCTGGGGCCGGATGCGACGGGCGTGGGCTGGATCTACGAATATGCGCTGATCGACCGTAGTGGAAAACACAGCCTGGCAGATCTGCGGGCCCTTCAGGACTGGACGCTTAAGTTCGAGCTTAAGACGGTACCGAATGTATCTGAAGTGGCAAGCATTGGCGGAATGGTGCGTCAGTATCAGATCGTGGCGGACCCGGCGAAAATGCGCGCGCTGAATATTACCCACAGCCAGCTATCCGGCGCGGTGCAGGCCGCCAATAAAGAGAGCGGCGGCGCCCTGCTGGAGATGGGCGAAGCGGAGTATATGGTGCGGACAACGGGCTATTTGCGCTCGCTGGAGGATTTTCGCAATGTGGTGATCGCCACCCGCGATGGCGTACCTGTCCTGCTGAAAGATGTCGCCACCATTGGCATTGGCCCGGAGATCCGCCGGGGCGTGGCGGAGCTTAACGGTGAAGGGGAGGTTGCTGGCGGCGTAATCGTGATGCGCTACGGGCAGAACGCGCTGGAAACCCTTCGCGCGGTAAAAGCGAAACTGAGCGAGCTGCAAAAAACGCTGCCGCAGGGCGTCGAGATTGTTCCGGTCTACGATCGCTCCACGCTGATTGAGGAGTCGGTCAAAACGCTGACGCACAAGCTGCTCGAAGAGTTTGCCGTGGTGGTACTGGTGTGCGCGCTGTTCCTGTTCCACCTGCGTTCCGCGCTGGTGGCGATGGTTTCTCTGCCGCTGGGGATCCTCGGGGCTTTTGTGGTGATGCACTATCAGGGCATTAACGCGAATATGATGTCGCTCGGCGGGATCGCCATTGCCATCGGAGCGATGGTGGATGCGGCAATTGTCATGATTGAAAACATGCACAAGGTGCTGGAGCAGTGGCGGCATGATAATCCGGGCAAGGAGCCTGCGTCGGGAGAGTACTGGCGTCTGGCGGAAAAGGCGGCGGTTGAAGTGGGACCGGCGCTGTTTTGCAGCCTGTTAATCATCACGCTGTCATTTATACCGGTATTTTCGCTGGAAGCGCAGGAGGGGCGAATGTTCTCGCCGCTGGCGTTCACCAAAACCTGGTCGATGGCCGTGGCCGCCGGGCTTGGGATCACTCTGGTGCCGGTGCTAATGGGCTTCTTTATTCGCGGGAAAATCCCGGATGAGAAGGCAAACCCGATAAACCGCTTCCTGATCCGCCTGTATGAGCCGCTGCTTGATAAGGTACTGACCTTCCCGAAAACGACGCTGGCACTGGCATGTCTGCTGCTGATCGCCACGCTCTGGCCGCTGAGCCGCCTGGGCAGTGAGTTTATGCCGCCGCTGGATGAAGGGGATTTACTCTATATGCCCTCCACGCTGCCGGGGATCTCTGCTCGCGAGGCATCGCGGCTGCTTCAGCAGACGGACCGCTTGATCAAAAGCGTACCGGAGGTGGCGAGCGTGTTTGGCAAAGCTGGTCGGGCGGAGTCGGCAACCGATCCCGCGCCATTAACCATGCTGGAAACAACTATCCACTTTAAGCCCCGCGAGCAGTGGCGGCCTGGAATGACGCCGCAAAAGCTGGTGGAGGAGCTCGATAAAACCGTGTCGCTGCCGGGCATTGCCAATGTGTGGGTGCCCCCTGTCCGTAACCGTCTGGACATGCTGGCAACCGGGATCAAAAGCCCGGTCGGCATTAAGGTGAACGGCAATAATATTGCCGACATTGAGCGCGTGGCCCGGCAGATTGAGCAGGTGGTGAAGGACGTTCCTGGCGTCTCCTCGGCGCTGGCGGAGCGACTGGAGGGCGGGCGCTACGTGGATATTCGTATCGACCGGCAAAAAGCCGCGCGCTACGGCGTTTCCGTCGATGAACTGCAAAGCCTGGTCTCCACGCTGGTCGGGGGCGATAACATTGGTGAGGTGATCCAGGGACGCGAGCGGTACCCCATCAACCTGCGTTATCCCCGCGATTTGCGTGATAACGTCGACACGTTGCGGGTGTTGCCGGTAGTAACCGCCAGCGGTAGCCAGGTGGCGCTGGGGGAACTGGCCGATATCGTCGTGACGGAAGGCCCACCGATGCTAAAAAGTGAAAACGCGCGCCTTTCCAGCTGGATCTACGTGGACTTACGCGGGCGCGATCTGAAGTCCGCCGTAGATGAAATGCAAAAACGGGTGGAGGAGAAGGTGGTATTGCCGCAGGGCGTATCTCTCTCCTGGTCCGGGCAGTTTGAATATCTGGAACGGGCGACCGCGACGCTTAAAATAGTCTTACCTGTCACGCTGATGATTATATTCATCCTTTTATGGTTAACCTTCAGGCGGATATCAAATGTCCTGATAATAATGGGGACATTGCCTTTCGCGCTTATTGGTGGGGTGTGGTTATTATGGCTGCTTGAATATAATTTGTCTGTGGCGGGGGCCGTTGGCTTTATCGCCCTTTCCGGGGTGGCAGCAGAATTCGGCGTAATTATGGTTCTATATTTGAATCATGCGCTTGATAAATATCACAGGCTTGAGCCAGAAGGGGGAAATACGGTGCTATTGCGGGCGATCCACGAAGGTGCCGTGCTGCGCGTGCGTCCGAAGGTGATGACGGTCGCCACGATTATGGCGGGCCTGCTGCCCATCATGTGGGGCAATGGGAGTGGCTCGGAGGTGATGCAACGTATTGCTGCACCGATGATTGGTGGCATGGTTACTGCACCGTTATTGTCGATGTTAGTTATTCCCGCACTCTACAAATTGTTACATCAACGTTAAAAATGTCAACTGCATGTGCTTATTCAGGCATGCAGTTTATGTATCCTCAGACTATTCTCAGGAACGGGATGGTAATTAGGAATAACACCCATGCTGTTAAGCGTTCATTCAAGTATTCTGTGCTAAGGTCTGCACCGAATACTAAATATGGTAATGGCATTGTGATTGTACGAATTAAATTCCCCCTGATTTTATTGTTTATTATTGCGCAGTTATCATTTGCGTCTGCTGTTAATGCACAGAGCAATACAGCGGATAAAAGCTGGTTCACCACCTTCACGGATAACGTTGCGCAAACATGGAACGAACCTGAACATTACGATCTCTATATTCCGGCCATTACGTGGCATGCACGTTTTGCCTACGATAAAGAAAAAACAGACCGTTATAACGAGCGTCCGTGGGGGGCTGGTTTTGGTCAGTCTCGCTGGGATGAAAAAGGTAACTGGCATGGCCTGTACCTGATGGCGTTTAAGGACTCCTACAATAAATGGGAGCCTATTGGTGGCTACGGCTGGGAAAAAACCTGGCGTCCGTTATCAGACGACAACTTCCGTCTGGGGCTGGGCTATACGGCAGGGTTCACAGCGCGTGATAACTGGAAATACATTCCTGTTCCGGTACTGTTGCCGCTTGCCTCCATCGGCTATGGTCCGGCAACGTTTCAGATGACCTACATACCGGGTACGTATAACAACGGTAACGTTTACTTTGCCTGGATGCGGTTTCAGTTTTAACTGAATTTGTCTGGTAAATCGGCCAAAAAACGCACAGGCATTGAAATGTAAAGGATAAAAATCGGACAGCGAAAATTAACGCGACTTTTGTCACTTTTTATCAAAGATCCGCTGGACAAAACGCCTCACAATTGTTGTACTGATACCCGACACAGCATTTGTGTCGTTTTTTAATGTAAAGGTAATTTTGATGTCTAAGATTAAAGGTAACGTTAAGTGGTTTAATGAGTCCAAAGGATTCGGTTTCATTACTCCTGAAGATGGCAGCAAAGACGTGTTCGTACACTTCTCTGCAATCCAGTCTAATGGTTTCAAAACTCTGGCTGAAGGTCAGCGCGTAGAGTTCGAAATCACTAACGGTGCCAAAGGCCCTTCTGCTGCTAACGTAATCGCTCTGTAATTCAGACGCGTCAGCAAGAATTTCAAAACCCGCTCAATGAGCGGGTTTTTTTCGTTATGAATCAACCAAAAAGATAGATCTTCAGAAAGCTGGCGACGATCGCGACGCTTAGCAATACCATACCCACGCCTGACAGATTCTCTCTCATGCTATCACCCTCGTTCAATATTGAGCCAAGAATGACAGACAAAAATTAAGCCAACATTAAGGTTGTCGCGCTTAATGTCCGCTGGCGGAGGAAAATAACCAGAATGCGATCGCAGTCATCGCAAACGAGCCAAGCATGTTAACAGCAATGTTCGTCAGCGCCCAGCCCATCCGGCCTTCCTGAAACAGAAACACCACCTCCGCAGAGAAGGTAGAAAACGTCGTTAAACCGCCGCAGAAACCGGTCGTAATCAGTACCTTCCACATAGGGTCGATGTTGGTCATGCGATTAAACCACGCCAGCCCCATCCCGATAATAAATGCCCCGATCAGGTTTGCCGCCAGTGTCCCCATCGGAATGGCCTGATGCAGCGGGTTAAACCGCATGCTTAAGAGCCAGCGCGCAACGCTACCCGTGCCCCCACCAATAAAAACGGCTATAAGTAGTTGTAACACTGTCAATACCTGCTATTTGCTGTGTAAGTGCGTCGAGTGTAACGCTGTTTTTAACCGGGAGACAATTATGTATGTTGCAGTAGGGCAGTTTGCGGTGACGCCGGACTGGAATGAAAACGCGGACAAGTGCATCTCCCTGATGAACCAGGCGAAGCAAAAAGGGGCGGCGCTGCTGGTGCTTCCTGAAGCGTTACTGGCGCGCGATGATGGCGATCCGGACCTGTCGGTAAAGTCTGCGCAAATGCTGGAAGGGGCGTTTCTGAAACGACTGCTGGCCGAAAGCGTCGGTAACGCGCTCACCACCATTTTGACTATCCATGTTCCCTCCACGCCGGGGCGGGCGGTGAACACGCTGGTGGCGATACGTGAAGGCGCTATTGTCGCAAGCTACGCCAAACTTCATCTGTATGATGCGTTCAGCGTCCAGGAGTCGCGACTGGTCGATCCGGGGAGTGTAATTCCGCCGCTGATTGAGGTGGAGGGTTTTAAGGTTGGCCTGATGACCTGCTACGATATCCGTTTTCCGGAGCTGGCGCTGAACCTGGCACTACAGGGGGCCGAGGTGCTGGTTCTGCCCGCCGCGTGGGTCAGAGGACCGCTTAAGGAGCATCACTGGGTAACGCTACTGGCCGCACGCGCGCTGGACACCACCTGCTATGTAGTGGCTGCGGGTGAATGTGGCAATAAAAATATTGGACAGAGCAGGGTTGTCGATCCGCTGGGAGTGACCGTAGCCGCGGCGGCGGAAGCGCCTGCTTTACTGCTGACGGAGATAACGTCAGCACGAATAACGCTTGCGCGTCAGCAATTACCTGTTCTGCGCAACCGCAGGTTTGCGCCACCGCAATTAATATGATGTTTTTTTCAACAATGCTTGATTCACCTTGTTACAGATTGCTATTGTGTGCGCGCGCCTGATGACCGTTAATACGTTCAGGTTTCTTTGGCGCTGAATGCAGCCTGTTTCATGTAAAGAAGGTATTTATGGGTGAGATTAGTATTACCAAACTGCTGGTGGTTGCCGCACTGGTCGTCCTGCTGTTCGGTACCAAGAAGTTACGCACGCTGGGTGGAGACCTGGGTGCTGCCATTAAAGGCTTTAAGAAAGCAATGAACGATGACGACGCGGCAGCGAAGAAAAGTGCCGAAGATGACATCGCAGCACAGAAGCTTTCACACAAAGAGTAATGGCAATGCTGCAAGGCTTGCATAAAAAAACCGGCTCACGAGGCCGGTTTTTTGTTTTACTGTAAATAAGTTTTACAGCTTTATTTCACTTCTTCGCCCTTCGCCTGCATATCGGCGTGATAAGAGGAGCGAACAAACGGACCGCACGCAGCGTGGGTAAAGCCCATCGCCATCGCTTCGGCTTTCATTTCATCGAACTCATCCGGACTCACGTAACGCTGTACAGGCAGGTGGTGACGGCTTGGCTGTAGGTACTGGCCCAGCGTCAGCATGGTGACGCCGTGGCGGCGCAGATCGCGCATCACTTCAATGATCTCAGCGTTGGTTTCACCCAGTCCCACCATCAGGCCAGACTTGGTAGGAATATGCGGATGGGCTTCTTTAAAGCGCTCCAGCAGCTTCAGCGACCAGTTGTAATCTGCACCTGGACGCACCTGACGGTAGATACGCGGTACGTTCTCCAGGTTGTGGTTGAACACGTCTGGTGGCGTCGCGGTCAGGATATCGAGCGCGCGGTCCATACGGCCACGGAAGTCCGGCACCAGCGTCTCAATCTTAATGTTCGGGCTTTTTTCGCGGATGGCGGTAATGCAGTCAGCGAAATGCTGAGCACCGCCATCGCGCAGATCGTCACGGTCAACGGAGGTGATAACAACATAACGCAGCGCCATATCGGCAATGGTCTGCGCCAGTTTTTGCGGTTCGTTAGCGTCAGGCGCAACAGGACGGCCATGAGCAACGTCACAGAACGGACAGCGGCGGGTGCAGATGGCACCCAGAATCATAAACGTCGCGGTACCGTGATTGAAACATTCAGCAAGGTTAGGGCAGGAGGCCTCTTCACAGACAGAGTGGAGGCCATTTTTGCGCATCGCCGCTTTGATCCCCTGAATACGCGAAGAATCAGCCGGAAGTTTAATTTTCATCCATTCCGGTTTTCTTAACAGCGCCTCGCGCTCTGTAGCCACGTTTTTAACCGGGATAAGGGCCATTTTATCGGCATCGCGGTATTTAACACCGCGTTCCATCACAATGGGTTTACTCATAGCGTGCGTGTTCCAGTTGCGAATATCGAAGGAAAGCGTTTCAATTCAAGGGAATGTTGTAATTATCAACTATTTTTGAACGAACGACAGGCAGTATATCATTTAAAGGGGCGGTAAAGCAGCCTGCCAGGTCGCCAATTTGTAAAATAGTTGTTGTTTTGTGCCTTTTGCCCCGCATGCGGCAGGGCCTTACGCTGAAAGGCGGATCAAAAAGTCTGGCGGATCACATTGATGACGTTTTCCAGCACCGGATCGCGCAGGCTTAACTTGTTGTAATGCAGTGAGATTTCAATAGATTCCGTCGTAAGTTGACTTAATGGAATGCTCTCCAGTGGCCAGCACTTTTGAAGCAAAGTGAAGAGACGCACAGGCATGATACAGAGCAAGTCGCTGCTGCCAATCAGGGCCGCGAGGGTAAACATATTGTAACTGCTAAAGCTGATCGGACGGTCCGGGAAGAGTTCGTCAATACGTTGTCGCAGCGGATCCTGACCCTGTCCTTCGGACATAAATGTCGCATGTTCGTAATGGCGCAAATTTTCTGGCGTCAAAGGTGCGCTCAACGCAGGGTGAGCCTGACGACAAACGAGCGCCAGAGTGTCGGTATAAAGTACGTTATGCCCTAACGCTCTGGCCGTAAAGCTATTGCCGTCGATGATCAGGTCCGTCTGGAATTGCGCCAGCTGTGTTTCCGGATCGGTGACGGGCACGTTGCGAATAAGCAACTGTGGCGCATGCTGTTTCACCGCCTGATAGATGGCCGGCATGACCAGAACGCCCACTGAGGGAGAGGTGCCTATGGTGATAGTTCGTTGCTTATCATAACTGCCGGTGAGATCCAGCGCGCCCAGTATTGATTCCAGACCCTGGCTGATGTACTCGTGCAGATGGGTGGCGTACGCGGTTGGGGTTACGCCCTGGCCTTTACGAATAAATAACGGATCGGGAAATATCGCGCGCAATTTTTGAATTGACTGGCTAATAGCAGAGGGCGTGAGATTAAGAATTTTCGCAGCATTAACGATACCTTTATGGACATATACCGCCTCAAAAATAGTCAATAAATTGAGATCAATATTACGTAAAGTCCGAAAAATTTGCGGCTTATCTTCGCCGCTGGTTTCATTCAGGCGTTTGGCTGGTAAATTAGTAGGCTCCACGCTCTTACTCCGTATCCATTCACAATATGAATGATAGTTGAATTTATTTATTATGCTTGCAGAGATTCGTAAAGTGTTTAGTAAGTTTCCATTATTTATCGAAAACAAGCAGTTGGGTGATTGTCACGCACGTTACACGAAACCCGGCGATGGTTCTATTAAGGTTCTAATTAATATGTGACGCTAATATATGGGCGACTCGAAAATATAGAATATGCGGTTTATTGTAAAGCGTAAATGCGGTAATTAAGCAGTGGCTGGTCAAATAACTGAGCCACTGCCCAAGGTAAGTTAAGCAGCAATATATTCGTAGGTGGGATTGTTAAGCAGTGCTAAAAAGTTCTTCAGAAGCACGGGCCGGATATTGTCAGGCGTGGCGGTATCGACCCACTGGCGCATTTGCGTCATTTCCATACCGGCATACCCACATGGGTTGATGCGCTGGAAGGGGGCCAAATCCATATTGATATTCAGCGCCAGCCCGTGGAACGAGCAGCCTTTTCGGATACGCAGCCCCAGCGAACAGATCTTCATCTCTCCCACATAAACGCCCGGGGCATCGGCGCGAGGGTGAGCGTCAATATCGTACTCAGCCAGCGTATTCACCACGGTTTGCTCCAGTAAGGTCACGAGCTCACGCACGCCCAGCTTTCTGCGTTTCAGGTTAAGCAGAACATACATCACCTGCTGGCCCGGGCCGTGGTAGGTCACCTGTCCACCGCGATCGCTCTGGATCACCGGGATATCGCCCGTCATCAATAAATGTTCGGCTTTTCCTGCCTGGCCTTGAGTGAACACCGGCAGGTGTTCAACCAGCCAGATTTCATCAGGCGTGGTGTCATCGCGCCTGTCGGTAAAGTCATGCATAGCCTGAGAGACAGGCTCGTAAGGCTGTAGCCCAAGATGGCGGACAAGAATTTTATCCTGGTACAAAAGGATGTCTCCGAAGACAAGGGAGAATAGGTAACGGGGAGTATATCACAGCGGGGAAGTGGGTTACCCGGCAAACCGGGTAACCGCAGAAGGACTACAGCACCATACGAACAATTTCAATATTGCCGAGCTCTTCGTACAGCGTCTCAACCTGCTCAATGTGTGTCGCAGTGATGGTGATTGAGACCGAGTGGTAGTTACCTTTGCTGCTCGGTTTGACTGATGGAGAGTAGTCGCCCGGCGCATGGCGCTGTACCACTTCAACCACCTGATCAACCAGCTCAGGTTTCGCCAGACCCATTACTTTGTAAGTAAAAGGGGTAGGGAATTCAAGCAGTTCGTTAAGTTTGGTTTTCATGTCAGCTCCGGCGTGTGTATAAAAAATAATAACTCCCGCCACGGGGCGGGAGTTTTACTGATACGTAGTATATGGGGATCAAAATCACACTTTCAAGTGTTCAATTTTTAACCAAACCAGTGATGGAACATCAGCTTAATGTAATCAATGATTTTGCCGAAGAAATTGCCTTCAGGAATTTCCTCCAGCACCACCAGCGGGCGCTGATCGATGGTTTTGCCATCCAGCTGGAAGTTGATGGTACCCACGACCTGATTCTTTTGCAGCGGGGCGTGCAGCTCGGTGGTATTCAGCACGTAGCTGGCTTTCAGATCTTTCATACGACCGCGTGGGATCGTCAGATAGAGATCTTTGTCCACACCCAGGGAAGCACGGTCGTTATCGCCAAACCAGACAGGTTCAGAGGCAAATTCTTTACCGGCTTTCAGCGGATTCACGGTTTCGAAGAAGCGGAAGCCCCAGGTCAGCAGTTTTTTACTTTCCGTTTCGCGTCCTTTAAACGTGCGGCCTCCCATCACGGCAGAGATCAGACGCATCTGGCCTTCAGTGGCGGAGGCCACCAGGTTATAGCCGGCTTTGTCGGTGTGACCAGTTTTGATGCCGTCGACGTTCAGGCTATTGTCCCACAGCAGGCCGTTACGGTTGGTCTGACGAATGCCGTTGAAGGTGAACTCTTTCTCTTTGTAGATAGAGTACTCGTTTGGCACATCGCGGATCAGCGCCTGACCGATCAGCGCCATGTCACGCGCGGAGCTGTACTGACCTTCGGCGTCCAGGCCGTGAACGGTCTGGAAGTGGCTGTTTTTCAGGCCCAGCGCAGAGACGTAGCTGTTCATCAGGCCCACAAACGCGTCCTGGCTGCCCGCTGCAAAATCGGCCATTGCCACGCAGGCGTCGTTACCGGACTGCAAGTTGATGCCACGGATAAGCTGAGAGACCGGAACCTGCATGCCTGGCTTCAGGAACATCAGCGATGAACCTTTGAACACCGGGTTGCCGGTTGCCCACGCATCGTTACCGATAGTCACCAGATCGGTTTCTTTAAATTTACCCGCTTTCATGGCCTGGCCGATAACATAGCTGGTCATCATTTTGGTCAGGCTGGCCGGGTCGCGGCGGGCATCGGCGTTCTGTTCTGCCAGAACTTTGCCGGAGTTGTAATCAATCAGGATGTAGGATTCCGCGTCGATCTGCGGAACGCCAGGGATCATGGTCTTGATGTTCAGGTCATCCGCGTGAGCTGCGGAGAACGCAGCAGCGCAAAGGGCCGTGGTCAGCGCCATGCGCTGCACAAAACGAGCAGAAAAAGTGGTCTTCATGGTCAGAACTACGACATCCGTGATGGAATTAAAAAAAGTGCCTTACTATAGCAAATGCTATACGGGCAGGCATCCGACTTTCATCATGAGAGTGTTAACGTGGTTTACACAAACTGACATTTCGGATACCACCGATTAATTACTTCGCAACAGCGATAAACGACTGGAGCTGCGCCTCGCTCTGCAAACGCTGTTGCAGGGACGCTGCCTGCGATTTGCTGGCAAACGGACCCATCTGGATCCGCCATACCGCACCGTTTTGCTCAACGCGGCCTGGCACGCCAAACTGCTGGCTTAAACGCTGCTGATACTGCTCTGCACGGGCCCGATCGCTGACGGCGCCAACCTGAACCACGTAGCTGCCGCTCGCCGTCGCAGGCGCCGCAGTCTGCGTAGCAGCCGGTGCGGTCGCCGGGGCGGGTTGTGTAGCGGGTGCAGCAACAACGGGCGCAGGCGCTGGGGCAGGTTCATTTGATTCAATCACGCCCGGCGCTAACGTGGTGGGTGCACCAAGGAAACCACTGCTTTTCACCGGGGCGCCTGTCGCATCTTCACTTTGTAGCGTATCGTTGCTGATGGCGTGCACTTCACCCTGCGGCTGCGCGGGCTCTGCTGGCATTGAAGCGCCCCCCATACCACCGCTTAGATCCGGGCGCGCGGGCAGGGCGTAGGTCTGTTTCGCGACCGTGGTACAGGCCGTGCCCGGGCCAGACAGCGAACCATCCTGCGCCACGATAATCGGGTCGATACGCACTTTTGTATTATTTGAGGTATTCAGACGGTCGGCTGCCGCGCGTGACAGGGAGATCACGCGATCGTTGCCGTAAGGGCCACGATCGTTGATACGTACCACGATCATCCGGCCATTCGCCAGGTTAGTGATGCGCGCATAGCTTGGAATAGGCAGTGTCGGGTGTGCCGCCGTGATCTGCATCGGATCGAAGGTTTCACCTGACGCGGTCAGATTGCTGCCTGGCTCAGCGTCATAGATGGCAGCAAAGCCGGCCTGGCTGAAACGGGAAGGATCCTGAACGATTTTATAGCTTTTACCGTCGCGCTGATAATCCTGATTCACGCTGGCGTTCAGCGGTTCATAAACGGGATCGGCACCGCTAATTTCAACAATCGGGCCATTACAGACCGCAGGCTGCGGCGGCGCGACGGTTGCCTGTTGCTGACCATCATCACTTGTACAGGCGGCAAGTAAACTTGCTGCGATGCAGATCCCCAGCCACTGCTTACGCATTGCGATCCCCTTATTTTTATACGCTTTTGGACAACATTTTCCTGTGGGTATGGATCGACATGACGATACCAAACCCGGCCATCAACACGATCAGTGCCGAGCCCCCGTAACTCACCAGCGGCAGCGGTACGCCAACAACCGGCAGAATACCACTCACCATACCAATATTTACGAAGACATAAACGAACAAAATCAACATTAATCCACCCGCCATAACCCGGCCAAAGGTGGTCTGCGCGCGTGCGGCAATGTAGAGCCCACGCATGATCAACAGCACGTAGAGTGCAAGCAGAACCAGGATGCCAACCAGCCCTAACTCCTCAGCCAGAACGGCAAAGATAAAGTCGGTGTGGCGTTCCGGTAAAAATTCGAGCTGCGACTGAGTCCCGTGCAGCCAGCCTTTTCCGCGCAGGCCGCCGGAGCCAATCGCAATCTTCGACTGAATAATATGATAGCCTGCGCCCAGCGGATCGGTCTCGGGATCGAGCAGCATCATCACGCGCTGGCGCTGGTAATCATGCATCAGGAAGAACCAGAGAATAGGAATGAAGGCAGCCAGCAGGACCACCGCGATGCCGATCAGACGCCAGCTCAGGCCGGACAGGAACAGGACGAACAGGCCGGAGAGGGCGATGAGAATCGAGGTACCGAGGTCAGGCTGTGCGGCCACGAGCAGCGTCGGCAGGAAAATTAGCACCAGCGCAATGGCGGTATTCTTCAACGACGGCGGGCAGACGTCGCGGTTAATGAAGCGCGCCACCATCAGCGGAACGGCGATTTTGGCGATTTCTGACGGCTGGAAGCGGACAATCCCCAGATCCAGCCAGCGTTGCGCCCCCTTCGAGATAGCACCGAACGCATCTACTGCCACCAGCAAAATGATACAGAAAATATAGAGATAGGGCGCCCAGCCCTCATACACGCGCGGTGGTATTTGCGCCATCACCACCATAATGACCAGACCCATGGCGATCTGGCCAACTTTACGCTCCATCATGCCGATATCCTGGCCGCTGGCGCTCCAGATAACGAGGGCGCTGTACACCAGCAGAGCCAGCAGGATCAGCAGCATGGCAGGGTCGATGTGGATCTTGTCCCACAGCGATTTTTTATTCGGATTATCCGTCATGATTATTGGTCCTCCGCCGCAGCGGCTGCCGGGTTTTCAGCTGGCAGTTCGGTGTTGTTATCACCCAGCATGATGTGGTCGAGGATTTGACGCATGATGGTACCCACCGCCGGGCCTGCGCCGCCGTTCTCAAGAATCATCGCCACCGCAACCTGCGGGTTATCATAAGGGGCAAACGCCGTCATGAGCTTGTGGTCACGCAGACGTTCGGCAATTTTATGTGCGTTATAGGTTTCATTCGCTTTCAGACCGAAGACCTGAGCCGTACCTGATTTCGCGGCAACCTTATACGGTGCGCCAGCGAAATATTTGTGCGCCGTCCCGTTAGGGCGGTTGGCTACGCCATACATCCCGTCTTTCGCGATTTCCCAGTACCCGGAATGAATGTCACCCACCGGCGGCTCGTGCGGCTGTATCCATGGCACTTTTTTGCCGTCTTCTACGGTGCTTTGCAGCAGGTGCGGTACTTTCACAACGCCATCGTTGATGAGGATCATCATCGCCTTGTTCATTTGCAGCGGCGTTGCCGTCCAGTAGCCCTGGCCGATGCCCACCGGAATGGTATCACCCTGATACCAGGGTTTTTTAAAGCGCTTCAGCTTCCATTCGCGGGTTGGCATGTTGCCGGAACGTTCTTCCGCCAAATCTATACCGGTGTAATGTCCGTAGCCGAATTTGCTCATCCATTCAGACAGACGATCAATACCCATGTCGTAGGCGACCTGATAGAAGAAGGTATCCGCCGACTCCTCCAGTGATTTGGTCACGTTCAGATGGCCGTGACCCCATTTTTTCCAGTCACGGTAGCGTTTTTCAGAGCCAGGCAACTGCCACCAGCCAGGGTCAAACAGACTGGTATTACGGGTAATGACGCCCGCGCTCAGCGCAGAAACGGCGACATACGGTTTTACCGTTGAGGCTGGAGGATAAACCCCCTGCGTGGCGCGGTTCACCAGCGGGGTGTTTGGATCGTTGAGCAGGCCGGAGTAATCCTTGCTGGAGATGCCATCCACGAAGAGGTTCGGATCGTAGCTTGGCATAGAAACCATCGCCAGAATACCGCCGGTACGCGGGTCGGTCACGATTACGGCGGCCCGGCTACCCGCCAGCAGCGTTTCGATATACTGCTGTAGCTTCAGGTCGAGCGTCAGATAAACGTCATGTCCCGCCTGTGGGGGAACCTCTTTGAGCTGACGGATCACGCGGCCACGGTTGTTAACTTCAACCTCTTCATACCCGGTCTGACCGTGCAGGACATCTTCGTAATAACGTTCAATCCCAAGCTTGCCAATATCATGGGTTGCGGCGTAGTTAGCCAGCTTGCCGTCTTTATCAAGGCGTTCGACGTCTTTATCGTTAATTTTGGAGACGTAGCCAATGACGTGCGTCAGCGCGGAGCCGTAAGGATAGTAGCGGCGTTTATAGCCTTTGACTTCCACACCGGGGAAACGGTACTGGTTAACGGCAAAACGGGCGACCTGCACTTCCGTCAGGTTGGTTTTTACCGGAATAGAGGTGAAGCGGTGAGAACGTGCGCGCTCTTTTTTGAACGCAGCGATGTCGTCATCAGTCAGGTCGACAACGCTTCTCAGCGCGTTCAGCGTATCCTGCACGTTATCCACTTTCTCCGGCATCATCTCTATCTGGTAGATGGTGCGGTTTAGCGCCAGCGGGGTGCCGTTACGATCGTAGATAATGCCGCGGCTGGGCGCGATGGGCACCAGCTTGATACGGTTTTCGTTTGAGCGGGTCTGGTAATCGGTATAGCGGACAATTTGCAGATTATAGAGGTTGGCGATCAGCACGCCGGTAAGCAGCAAAATCCCCGTAAAGGCGACCAGCGCCCGGCGCACAAACAGCGCGGACTCAGCCGTATAGTCGCGAAAAGAATTCTGTAGTTTCATCCGCTGCTTAAATTACCCTAGTCTGTCATTACTCGCGGTGATAAGGGTGGTTGGTAGTGATGCTCCATGCGCGATACAAACTTTCTGCCACGAGAACCCGCACAAGCGGGTGGGGCAACGTCAGCGCCGAGAGTGACCAACTTTGTTCTGCTGCCGCTTTGCAGGCGGGAGATAACCCCTCTGGTCCGCCAATCAACAGACTGACATCACGACCATCCTGCTTCCAGCGCTCCAGTTCGTGCGCCAGCTGCGGCGTATCCCAGGGTTTTCCCGGGATATCGAGGGTCACGATGCGGTTTTTGCCTGCGGCAGCCAGCATCAGCTCTCCCTCTTTATCGAGAATACGTTTGATATCTGCGTTCTTGCCGCGCTTTCCTGCTGGGATCTCCACCAGTTCGAACGGCATATCTTTTGGGAAACGACGCAGATACTCAGTAAAACCGGTTTGTACCCAGTCCGGCATTTTGGTGCCGACGGCGACCAGTTGCAACTTCACGCATTAACCCCAGAGTTTTTCCAGCTCATACAGGCGACGGCTCTCTTCCTGCATGACGTGGACAATCACATCGCCGAGATCGACAACCACCCAGTCAGCGGTCGCTTCACCTTCAACGCCCAGCGGAAGCAGCCCTGCCGCGCGCGATTCCTGAACAACATGGTCAGCAATCGAAACAACGTGACGAGTTGAGGTCCCGGTGCAGATGATCATGCAGTCGGTGATGCTGGATTTACCCTTAACGTCGATAGCGATGATGTCCTGACCTTTCAGGTCATCAATTTTGTCGATAACAAAATCCTGGAGTGCTTTACCCTGCAAGTTTTCCCCCTGGGTGAATGAGATTGTACAACTATGAATTCGTGGCCAGTCAGTATACCTGAACTGACGCCAGTCGCGGGACAAATGTCACCGCCCGGCTTTTGAAGGCGGGTATCATCCCACCCTCCGCCTGAGATTGCATCGCCATTTTTGTAAAACAATTTCTGTAAAGCAGCGATCGGCGGGAAAGTCTGGCAGCGGAGGATATCAGTATGGCTTAGCCTGTCAAGGCAGGATAAACATTAACAGACAATTTCGCCGGTGATGATCAGGCATCTGTACTTTTCTGATACAAACCGTGTGCGTGGATATAGGCCAGCACGGGCGAGGGCAGGAGATCGTCACAGTCTAAACCCTGCTGGAGACGCTCGCGGATGAGGGTCGCGGAAATATCAAACCACGGCGTTTCAGCGAGGTAAATTTTCCCGGCGGGTAGACTGTGCAGGTCTTCTATATTGTCCGTCAGATGCGCGTCAAGCCACTGCTGATGCTGCGCATCGCGCATGGTTAACGGGTAGCCCGGACGGCGGCAGACCAGCAGATGACTGTTTTCCAGAATGGTTTCGTACTGGTACCAGCTGGGAAAGTTGAGCAAGGAATCCTGGCCGATGATAAACGCCAGCGGTTGCATGGGCCCCTGCTCAGCGCGCCACTCCCGCAGCGTTTGCGATGTCCAGGAAGGGGTATCCCTGCGCAATTCGCGCTCATCCAGCGTGAAGAGAGGCTTATCTGCGATAGCCAGCGCGAGCATCGCTTTGCGCTGCTCGCTGGTTGCTTCTGGCTGAGGACGATGCGGAGGAACATTGTTGGGCATGATGATTACCCGCTGCAACCCAATCAAATTCGCGAGGATTTCTACCGGTTTAAGATGCCCATAGTGTACCGGGTCGAAGGTCCCGCCATACATTGCCTGTAAAGAATGCATATCACCCATCGATAAATACGTCTGCCAGCGCCTTATGGCAGAGCAGCAAAGAGAGGCTCTCCAGCTCCGCCCAGACAGACTGGCCGTAGTCCTGTTTTAACGTCAGTTCGGCGCGCATCAAAAGTTGCACTGCCTGACGCAACTGCTCCTGGCTCAGGCGGTTTATCGCCTCCGTGGTCATCGCCCGACGGTTCTGCCAGACGCGATGTTTATCGAATAAGGCGCGCAGGGGCGTATGTGCCGACTGACGTTTAAGGTTGTTCAGCAGCAGTAATTCGCGCTGGAGCGTGCGGAGCAGAATGACCGGCTCACTCCCTTCCAGGCGCAGCTGTTGCAGTATGTGCAGGGCTCGCTTACTTTTCGCCGACAGCAGCGCATCAACCCAGTGGAAGGGAGTAAAGTGCGCGGCATCATTCACCGCCTGTTCCACGCGCGGTAGCGTCAGCTTGCCATCGGGCCACAGCAGGGCGAGCCTGTCCAGCGCCTGCGCCAGTGCCAGAAGGTTGCCTTCATAGCAATAGCAAAGGAGCTGGCTGGCGGCCTCATCCAGCTGCAAATTGTGCTGCTTTGCTCGCGCGGCAACCCATTTTGGCAGATGCGCCTGCTCTGGCGTCTGGCAGGAGACAAGCACCGCACTGGGGGCTAGCCGGGTAAACCAGGCCGCGTTTTCCTGCGCTTTTGTGAGTTTGTTGCCGCGTACGATAAGCAGCAGATCGCCGTGTAACAAACTCACCAGCATAGCCAGCTGTTCATTGATGGCAGCGTTAGGACCATTCTCAGGCAGCAGGATCTGGATTGTCTGACGAGAGGCAAACAGGCTCATGGCCTGACAAAGCGAGAAGATAGCGTTCCAGTCGGTACTGTTATCGATCTGGAACGTATGATGCTCATCGAAACCCTGCGCGGCTGCCGCATGGCGAACCGCATCAAGGCTTTCCTGGAGTAACAGGGGGTCGTTGCCGAGTAGCAGATAGGCCGCGCGCAGCCCTTCGTTGAGCTGCGCGCGGAGTTGTTCAGGATACAACCTGATCATCAGTTACCCAGCGACGTTGGCATATCCGGCGTGCGGGCATCCGGTGTTTCGATGACGTCAGCGCCTTTTTTCGTCGACGCGGCAATGGTAGGCAGCTTACGGATCAGCTGCTCCGCAGCCTTATCGTACATCTCTTTGATGATAATCTGCTCTTCGGCGTCTTTCGCCAGCGCCGTCTGCGGGTTATCGAAGAACGAACGGTAGACTTTGGTACTGATAGGGTAAATATCTTTACCCGGTATCAGAACAGCCGCGCTAACGGTCAGCACCATCTGATATTCCGCCGTCCGCCCATCCTGGAAGATTGACGCAGTGTCTTTTGCCAGCGTTGATTTCAGGACGCGAAGCGAAGGAACATCCTGACGCAGGGTTCCCTTCTCGATCAGTTCAACATCGTTCAAACGCAGCTGGTTACGAATGGCCCGGCTCAGCGGTCCATTCGGATCGGATGAGTCGAAGATCATTGTTTTCATCTGAGCAGGCACTGCCGTGGTATTGCGCAGGTGCCAGCCGCAGCCAGCGGTGACCAGCACCGCCAGAGATAAGAGTATTGTTGCCAGGTGTCGCACGTTTCCTCCCGCGCTTAGCCAACGACCAGATTCAGCAGTTTACCGGGTACGTAGATCACTTTACGTACGGTAACGCCCTCAAGGTATTTCGCGACCAGATGCTCCTGGCCTGCGCGCTCGCGAACCTGTTCTTCGGTTGCGTCGACCGCGACGGTAATTTTACCGCGCACTTTACCGTTAACCTGCACCACAACCAGCGTGGTGTTTTCCACCATAGCGGATTCATCCGCCACTGGCCACGGCGCGTTGTCGATATCCCCTTCGCCTTTCAGCTCCTGCCACAGGGTGAAGCTAACGTGCGGCGTGAACGGGTTCAGCATGCGAACGACCGCCAGCAGCGCTTCGCGCATTAACGCGCGATCCTGCTCGCCGTCCTGCGGGGCTTTTGCCAGCTTGTTCATCAGTTCCATAATAGCCGCAATTGCGGTATTGAAGGTCTGACGACGACCAATATCATCGGTGACTTTCGCAATGGTTTTATGAACATCACGACGCAGCGCCTGCTGATCTTCGCTCAGTGCAGCCACGTTCAGCGCTGGCGCATCACCTTGTGAGGTGTGCTCGTAAACCAGTTTCCAGACGCGTTTCAGGAAGCGGTTTGCCCCTTCAACGCCGGATTCCTGCCATTCCAGCGTCATATCTGCCGGGGAGGCGAACATCATGAACAGACGCACGGTGTCAGCGCCGTAACGCTCAACCATCACCTGCGGGTCGATACCGTTATTTTTAGACTTGGACATCTTGCTCATGCCGGTATAAACCAGTTCATGACCTTCGGCGTCTTTCGCCTTCACGATACGGCCTTTCTCGTCGCGCTCCACAATCGCATCAACCGGAGAAACCCAGTTACGTTCACCGTTCACGCCAACGTAGTAGAACGCATCTGCCAGCACCATACCCTGACACAGCAGCTGTTTTGCCGGTTCGTCGGAGTTGACCAGGCCTGCGTCACGCATCAGTTTGTGGAAGAAGCGGAAGTAGAGCAGGTGCATGATGGCGTGTTCAATGCCACCGATATAGATGTCTACCGGCAGCCAGTAGTTTGCAGCATCGGAATCCAGCATGCCTTCTTTGTACTGCGGGCAGGTGTAGCGCGCATAGTACCAGGAGGATTCCATAAAGGTGTCAAAGGTGTCGGTTTCACGCAGCGCTGGCTGACCGTTGACGGTGGTTTTTGCCCACTCAGGATCGGCTTTGATCGGGCTGGTGATGCCGTCCATGACCACGTCTTCCGGCAGGATCACCGGCAGTTGATCTTCCGGCGTTGGCATCACGGTGCCGTCTTCCAGGGTCACCATTGGGATTGGCGCACCCCAGTAACGCTGACGGGAAACGCCCCAGTCGCGCAGACGGTAGTTGACTTTACGCTCGCCCACGCCCAGGGAGGCCAGTTTGTCGGCGATGGCGTTGAAGCCCTCTTCGAAGCTCTGGCCGCTGAACTCACCGGAGTTAAACAGGGTGCCTTTTTCAGTCAGCGCTTGCTCAGAGAGATCGGGTTCAGAACCGTCAGCCGCCAGGATCACAGGCTTGATGGTCAGGCCGTATTTGGTGGCAAATTCGTAGTCACGCTGATCGTGACCCGGCACGGCCATCACGGCGCCTGTGCCGTATTCCATCAGTACGAAGTTGGCGGCCCAGACAGGGATCGCTTCGCCCGTCAGCGGGTGGATCGCTTTGAAGCCGGTATCAACGCCTTTTTTCTCCATCGTCGCCATGTCGGCTTCGGCCACTTTCGTGTTGCGGCATTCGTCGATAAAGGTCGCCAGCTCCGGATTGTTTTCCGCCGCTTTTTGCGCCAGCGGATGACCTGCGGCCACGGCCAGGTAGGTCGCGCCCATGAAGGTGTCCGGACGGGTGGTGTAGACGGTCAGCGTCTGGTCGTAGTTTTCTACGTTAAAGGTAATTTCCACACCTTCGGAACGGCCGATCCAGTTGCGCTGCATGGTCTTAACGGTGTCAGGCCAGTGATCCAGATTATCCAGATCGTTCAGCAGTTCGTCAGCGTAGGCGGTGATTTTGATAAACCACTGCGGGATCTCTTTACGCTCAACTTTGGTGTCACAGCGCCAGCAGCAGCCATCGATAACCTGCTCGTTCGCGAGAACGGTCTGGTCGTTCGGGCACCAGTTAACGGCGGACGTTTTCTTGTAGACCAGGCCTTTTTTATACAGCTCGGTGAAGAACTTCTGCTCCCAGCGATAATATTCTGGTGTACAGGTGGCCAGCTCGCGGCTCCAGTCGTAGCCAAAGCCCAGCATTTTCAGCTGATTTTTCATGTACGCGATGTTGTCGTACGTCCACGGAGCCGGTGCCGTGTTGTTTTTCACCGCCGCGCCTTCAGCAGGCAGGCCGAACGCATCCCAGCCGATAGGCTGAAGTACGTTTTTGCCCAGCATACGCTGGTAGCGTGCAATCACGTCACCGATGGTGTAGTTACGCACGTGGCCCATGTGTAGTCGACCAGAAGGATAGGGAAGCATCGACAGGCAGTAATACTTCTCTTTGCTCTCGTCTTCGGTTACTTCAAAGGTGCGCTTCTCGTCCCAGTGTTGCTGGACTTTTGATTCTATCTCTTCCGGGCGGTATTGCTCTTGCATGGCAGCCAGTGGTCCTGTGTTCAATACAGCTACAAATGTAGCCAATGGATGTGGTAATTCAGATCCGCATAGCATAGCCCAAACGCCCGCGTCAAAACAGCCTTTCACGCAAATGCACTTTGCAGGAATTTACCGGGTCTGTGCTTCACCTGACAAAGCGGCGACGAAATAAGGTCTATTATTAGAGACAGTTACTTACCCGGGAGGCAAAATGATGAACAAGGTTGCTCAATTTTACCGTGAACTGGTAGCGACTCTGACGGAAAGGCTACGTAACGGCGAGCGTGATATCGACGCGTTGGTCGAACAGGCACGCGCACGCGTGACGCAAACGGGTGAGTTATCGCGAACCGAAGTGGAAGAGGTGACGCGCGCCGTGCGCCGCGACCTGGAAGAGTTTGCGCGAAGCTATGAAGAGAGCCAGGACGAAATCGCCGACAGTGTTTTTATGCGGGTAATTAAAGAGAGCCTGTGGCAGGAGCTGGCGGATATTACCGATAAAACCCAACTGGAGTGGCGCGAGGTGTTCCAGGATTTAAACCACCACGGTGTCTATCACAGCGGCGAAGTGGTGGGGCTGGGGAACCTTGTGTGTGAGAAGTGCCACCACCATATCGCCGTTTATACGCCGGAGGTGCTGTCGCTGTGTCCGAAATGCGGGCACGACCAGTTCCAGCGTCGGCCGTTTGAGCCGTAGGTAAAAGCAAAACGGCAACGTCGTTGCCGTTTTTAGTGTCTGCTCCCTCTCCCTGTGGGCTGAGGGATCCCCAGTAATTTTTTTATGCAGAAGCAATAAAGTTGCTTTCTAAATGACTGAGGGCTGTCAGCGATGCCCTGGTCCGGCTGTAAATCGCTGAGGCGTTTGCCTTCCGGCCGGGGCGAGGCGCAGGGATGCGCCGAGAGGGCGGCTTTACAGGGACGTTGCCTCCGCCCGTACCCGATAAGCCGGAAGGAATAAGCCGAGGTCACCGCGAAGCGGCGATTTACCGCCGGGAGCCCGGGTCGCCAGGGTGGTGGCGACTGAGCCACCCTGGCACGTTCACCGGTCATGTCGTTACAGAGTAGCAAGGAACATAAAGTGAACGGAATGACCACCACCGCCGTATGTTCCCCTCACCCTAACCCTCTCCCCGGAGGGGCGAGGGGATTGCTCAGTGCTCGCATTAATTTGTGGGGAACCCTCAGCCCTGTGGGAGAGGGCCGGGGTGAGGGCATCAGGCCGCACAAGGTAAAAGCAAAACAGAAAGCAACTCCAGCAGTCCTTTTCTTTTATGCTATGACTCTTTCATTCCACAAATCTTTGAACATTATATTTCCATCAGTATATTTCCATTCTATAGATTCATATCGAATTTCAACTTCTTCCATATGTTTACTTGCAATACCTATTGGGAATAGAACAGGAGAAATTTGTGTTATCTTTACGTTTTCCAGTATTATATTAAAATATTCCATCTCGATTCCAGCGTCATTAATCTTATACATTTTTATTACAGCTTCTTTCAATATTCTTCCCTGACATACAGCCCTGAATAAGTATGGTGTTAGACGGTCTATTTCTTTTTCAAATCTGATCGGCACATGAAGGCGAGTTCCCGTGAGTTTGCCGGTGTTATGATCTGTCGGGATCCATACGGAATGGTTGAACGATTTAAGTTCAGTTGAACCCAATCGTGTTGGCATTAAACATTCACCAATCAAAGGTGAGCCGTTGTCATCGGTGAACCAAATATGCGCCGGTATAGACATTTGATTATTTTCCTTTATAAAACAATATTGGCAAAAGTATAAGTGTCACTATTAAAGCGATAATTCCGAATGCTATTTTATTATTGTCGATGAGAGCCGAAACAGAAATGGAAATTATGGCGATAAGGGAAACCATTCCAAAACCTATAATATTATTAATGCAATCATCTTTTATGCTATTAAAAAAACGGCGTATACAACTCCTCAAAAAGCTATTTATTAAAGTAAGCATTGTCACATCATTCTTTTTAGTGCTCTGACAATTTCTTCATCAGATGCCGTGTTAATATTTAAATAACCTGACTTCATGATTATGGGCTCTATTAAAAAATACATCATTTCTAAACCTTCCATGTATAATGCATTATAAAATAAAGGACAGAAATTTTTCAGATTATCTGCACTCTCAGCAGCACGTTGTACAATTCCATAGATATTTAATCCCCCTACAATCCACCCGACTCTGCTTCCTATTTTTTTCATTAATGCATTTTGTACAGCTAAATTCATCTTGTTCCCGTAGCATATATACGACGCTACAGCGTAAGTTAAACCATTTTTTGAAATGTATTTAATAGAATAATTTGTTGTAAATGGTGTTAGTTTCTGAAAAATTGTTTTCTTTTCGGTCTCGTTTTTATTTTTTAGGATAGTTTCAATATATATTTTCAACATCCTGAATATAATATCTCTATGCTTGATAAGTTCATACAGAGCGCAAATAAACCTTATATCTTCAGACCCAAGTTTTTTACATACATCCTGATAGTTGTCTGTAAGACAGGATGTATAATAAAGTAACCGTGTTGTGGCGTCACCAAGACCGTTTACATAATCTACAACACCCTGTTTAACCCCCATTAATGCTTTATCTAAACGAACAGCTAGCTCTTTATCAGTTCCAATGCGCTTAATGATCTCTTCGCTGTAATACATAACTGCTCCTTTGCTATGATCATTCGATCATCGAGCATGTCATTATTAAACAAAGCGATGCTTATCTCATTTTTGAAAAAAAAATCGCAAAAAATGTCTCCTATTTATTATTGAGTTGAATTGGTCGTAAGTAATAATTGTTGTTATGAATGAAAGCTTGAGGGGTTAGCTAAAATCATAAAGGATTTTTTATTTGCTTACTTTATGAACATTGATTTCAGGAGATTCTTTGCAGGAGAGAGATATGTCGTGGGCATCAGGCGACAGAACTGCCTGGAATGCCCAATTGTTTTTTTGCTTGCCGGCCTAAATATAATAAGCCAGCCTCTCCGCCAGCAAATCCACAAACGCTTTCCGATCGATATCCACCATCACTGTGGTATTCGGCTTGTTTCCCGTCAGCGAGTAATAGTCCACCACCGTCATTCCCTGGGTATATTTCCCCTGTGTTTCCACACCAACCCAACGCTCGACCGTGGTAAACATTTCCGGCTTCAGTAGCCAGGCGATGGTGCATGGGTCATGCAGCGGGGCGCCGTGGAATCCCCACTTCTCGGCTTTGTGATACACCATAAAGAAATCGAGCAGCTCTGCCACGGTTGTTGCAACCGGGTTACCCACAGTACGAAATCGTTCGATGTCCTGCGCCATAATTTGTGCGCGGTGGGTAACGTCCAGCCCCGCCATCACAATCGGCAGGCCCGACTGGAAGACGATTTCTGCGGCTTCCGGGTCAACAAAGATGTTGAACTCCGCGGCTGGCGTCCAGTTCCCCAGCCCCATTGCCCCGCCCATGATGACGATACGGGCGATATTGCTGTGCAGTTCAGGATGGCTGTTCAGCAGCAGCGCTACGTTGGTCTGCGGGCCGGTCGCCACCAGCGTCACGGGCTCTGCGCTTTCACGCAGAACTTTCGCCATGAGCTCGACGGCAGTACAGTTTTGTGGTGCGAAACCCGACTCCGGCAGCGCCGGGCCATCCAGCCCACTTTCACCGTGAACGTTATCCGCAATGATCAGCTCGCGCATTAGCGGCTTAATGGCACCACCTGCGACCGGAATATCGGTGCGTTTTAGCAGCGTTAACATGCGCAACACGTTTCGCAGGGTTTTATCCGGCGTCTGGTTCCCTGCAGAGGAGGTGACAGCTTTTACGTCCAGTTCAGGGGAGGCAAGAGCAAGGACGAGTGCGATTGCGTCATCATGACCCGGATCGCAGTCGAGAATTATAGGCTGTGCCATGGCGTTCTCCATTCTTAGCATTATTTGTGACAAGGTTAACGCTGCGATGTGACGCCGAATAGAAAAAGAGATCTAAAGCGTGAAGCAGTGCGCAATCCACAGATTGCGCACTAAAAAGATTAATGCAGGATTTTGGCGAGGAAGTCTTTTGCACGTTCAGATTTAGGATTTGCGAAGAACTCTTCTTTCGGTGAGTCTTCAACAATTTTCCCTTCATCCATGAAGATCACACGGTTGGCCACTTTACGGGCGAAGCCCATTTCGTGCGTCACCACCATCATGGTCATCCCTTCGTGCGCCAGTTCCACCATAACGTCCAGCACTTCGTTGATCATCTCAGGATCGAGCGCGGACGTCGGCTCATCAAACAGCATCGCCACCGGATCCATGCACAGCGCACGCGCGATTGCCACACGCTGCTGTTGGCCGCCCGAAAGCTGGGCCGGGAACTTATTCGCATGCGCAGACAGCCCGACGCGTTCCAGCAACTTCAGCCCCTTTTCACGCGCCGCTTTTTTATCACGCTTGAGCACTTTCACCTGCGCCAGCGTCAGGTTCTCAATGATGGAGAGGTGAGGGAACAGCTCAAAATGCTGGAACACCATCCCTACGTGGGAGCGAAGCTGGGCAAGGTTGGTTTTGCGGTCATTCACTTTGGTGCCGTTAACGACAATCTCGCCCTGCTGGACAGGTTCCAGTCCATTAACGGTTTTGATAAGCGTCGACTTACCGGAGCCGGACGGGCCACATACCACCACCACATCGCCTTTTTTCACTTCTGTTGAGCAGTCGGTCAGCACCTGAAAGTGCCCATACCATTTAGAAACATTTTTCAGGGAAATCATTATACGGTCCTTTTCTTCAGCCAGCTGACCAACAGCGATGCGCTTAAACTAATCACAAAATAGACCCCGCCTGCGAAGAGGATCATCTCAACCTGCGTTCCGTCACGTTCGCCAATGGTGGAGGCGGTACGGAAGAAGTCTGCCAGGCTCAGCACGTAGACCAGGGAGGTATCCTGGAACAGGACGATGCCCTGCGTCAGCAGCAGCGGAACCATGGCGCGAAACGCCTGCGGCAGAATAATGAGCTTCATGGACTGCCAGTGCGTCATACCGAGCGCCAGCGCAGCGCTGGACTGCCCGCGCGAGATACTCTGAATACCTGCGCGGATGATCTCGGAGTAGTAGGCGGCTTCAAACATAGAGAATGCCACCATGGCAGAGATCAGGCGGATATCGGTTTTCGGCGACAGTCCCAGCACGTTCTGTAAAAAGCCGGGAACAATCAGGTAAAACCACAACAGCACCATGACCAGTGGAATGGAGCGGAACACGTTAACGTAAGCCGTAGCAAACCAGGCGAGCGGCTTAAAGCTCGACAGGCGCATCACTGCCAGCAGGGTGCCCCAGACAATACCGACGATAATGGCGATTACGGTGATCTTTAAGGTGATCGCCAGTCCATCCAGCAGATAAGGCATGGAGGGAACAATGGAACTCCAGTCAAATTCGTACATTATTTGCCCCCCAGATTGCCCGGCAGGCGTACTTTGCGTTCAACCAGGTTCATCACCAGCATGATTAAAGCGTTAATCAGAACATAGGCGAGCGTGATTGCCGTGAAGGATTCCCATGCGTGAGCGGAGTAATCCAGCAGTTTGCCCGCCTGCGCCGCCATATCTACCAGACCAATGGTTGAGGCGATGGCCGAGTTTTTTACCAGGTTCATCATCTCGGAGGTCATCGGCGGAACGATGACGCGGTAAGCGTTAGGCAGCAGTACGTAACGGTAGGCTTGTGGCAGGGTCAGGCCCATCGCCAGTGCCGCATTCTTTTGTCCGCGTGGCAGTGACTGTATGGCGGCACGCACCTGCTCGCAGACGCGCGCAGCGGTGAACAGTCCCAGACACAGCATGGAGGAGACAAAGAATTGTACGTTAGGATCCAGCTCGGCCTTGAACCACATGCCGAGATCTTCCGGCAGCAGTTCCGGGATCACCAGATACCAGGTAAAGAACTGCACGATCAGCGGAACGTTACGGAACAGTTCCACATAGAGCGTGCCAATCGAAGAGAGAAAACGATTAGGGACGGTACGCAGAATACCGAACAGCGAACCGACAAGAAACGCGATAATCCACGCCGTTATCGATAACGCAACGGTAACCTGAAAGCCGCTCCACAGCCAGCCGAGATAGGTGGTGTTGCCGAACGGGGCTTGTTGCAGAAAGATGCCCCAGTTCCAGTCAATTGACATAGTAAACTCCAGAAAAAAGAGGGTAGCAGCGCTACCCTCGAAGATTGGTGAGAAGCTCAATTTTTGCGCTGAGTGGGGAACGACCACTCAACGTATAGTCTGTCCATGCTTCCCGACAATCGAGAGGGCAGGAGATCCCGCCCCTGTCGTTCTAGTTAGTTAAGAGCTTTGTCGTTTGGTGATTTGAACAGCGCTTTCATGTCGTCAGACAGTTCAAAGTTCATGTTCAGGTTTTTTGGTGGAATTGGGTTCTTGAACCATTTGTCGAACCATTTTGCCGCTTCGCCAGAGGTTTGCGCCTGAGCGATGGTGTCATCGATCAGCTTTTTGAAGCCTTCATCGCCTTTACGCAGCATACAGCCGTAAGCTTCTTTCGACTGCGCAGTCCCGACGATTTCCCAGTTGTCTGGTTTCTTCGCCTTGGCGCGCTCGCCTGCCAGCAGAGCGTCATCCATCATAAACGCAACGGCACGACCGCTTTCCAGGGTACGGAAGGAGTCGCCGTGATCTTTCGCGCTGATGATGCGCATGTCCATTTTCTTCTCGTCGTTCAGCTTGTGCAGCAGCACTTCGGACGTGGTACCGGAGGTCACGACAACCGCTTTGCCTTTCAGGTCAGCAAAATCTTTGATATCGCCGCCTTTCTTCGTCAGCAGGCGGGTGCCTACAACGAAGATAGTGTCCGAGAAAGCGGCCTGTTTCTGACGCTCAAGGTTGTTGGTGGTTGAGCCACATTCAAAATCAAATGTGCCGTTTTGCAGCAGAGGAATACGGTTCTGTGAAGTGATGGGGATCAGCTTCACTTGCAGGTCAGGTTTGTTCAGCTTTTTCTTCACGGCTTCAACGATGGCGTTGGAGTAATCCTGTGAATAGCCCACGACTTTTTGCGTGTTGTCGTAGTAAGAGAACGGGACAGAAGATTCACGGTGGCCGACCACGATCACGCCGTTTTTGGCAATCTTGTCGAGAGTGCTTCCTGCTGCCGGAGCGTCTTCAGCGTGAACGATGCCCGCAGACATTCCCATAACCAGCATTGCTGTGGCCAGTTTACGTAATTGCATACCCAACTCCTTTCTTATCAGCGCCAGTGACGCTTTGATACCCATTGTGATGTTGTTATATCTCGCGCAATGCGAGTGCAGTGTTATGCAAGCTTGTTAACATTTAGTCTGGCTTAATGTAAAGATTTTGCTGCGTTATTGTTTATTTTTGCGAAGCGCGCCGCACCATTCAGAGGCAATAATCTCTCGTTGCACCGTTTCGGTGCTACCGGAGATCCATGCTGGTGCGACAAGGTTGCACGTTAAGCCAGACAGCGTTTGCGTAATTAAACAAAGCAACAGGCGTGCCAGAATTGAAGTTTAGGAGGAAATTGTCGGGTGGCGGCTACGCCGGAGAGTAGGCCGGGTAAGGCGTAGCCGCCACCCGGCAACAGAAGGCCAGGTTATCTACGACGCTGACGCAGGCTCATCACTACGGCGGCAAAACCGAACAGCGTGGTCAGGATCCACAGCGGCCAGTTCCCGGTGCGCGCATAAGGCGTCAGGCCCGTAGCTGGCGTCACTTTCGTGGTCAGCACCTCACGGGTGAACTGCGGGATCATGGCCTGGATTTCACCCTGCGGGCCAATCACGGCGGTGATGCCGTTATTGGTGCTGCGCAACAGCGGACGTGCCAGCTCCAGAGAACGCATTCGTGCCATCTGGAAGTGCTGCCACGGGCCGATCGATTTACCGAACCACGCATCGTTTGAGATGGTCAGCAGATAGTCGGTGTCCGGGCGGAAGTTATCGCGCACCTGCTCGCCGAGAATAATCTCGTAGCAAATAGCGGCCGTCAGGGCAAAACCGTGCGCATGCAGCTGCGGCTGAACGTAAGGGCCCCGGCTGAATGAGGACATCGGCAGGTCAAAGAACGGTGCCAGTGGGCGCAGAATAGACTCCAGCGGAACAAACTCGCCAAACGGTACAAGGTGATTTTTGTTGTAACGATTGGTGGAGGTATAGCTGTATTCGCTGTCCTTACCGAGCGTAATGATCGTGTTGTACGTGTCATAGCGGTTCTGCTGATTGAGACGCGCATCCACAATTCCGGTAATCAGCGTACTGCCGCGCGCGCGCAGCAGATCGTCCATCATCTTCAGGAAGGGCTGCTGATTGATCTCCAGATCCGGGATCGCAGACTCAGGCCAGATGATGAGCTGCGATTTACCCATCACCTTTTCGGTGGCGTTGGCGTAGATTTTCAGCGTGTTCAGCAGCTGATTCTCATCCCATTTCAATGACTGCGGGATATCGCCCTGTATCAACGATACCTGCGTGGCGCGCGCGGGCTCCAGCGTGAACCACTGGATATAACGCAGTGGGAAAGGCAGGGCAAACAGGATTAACGCGGCAACCAGCGGCTTCCAGTTACGTGTCACCAGAGCCAGCACCAGCAGGCCGCTGACCGCCATGAGCAGGAAGTTAATCGCCTCTACGCCCATGACGGGAGCCAGACCTTTCAGCGGGCCGTCCACCTGGCTATAGCCGAACTGCAACCACGGGAAGCCGGTCAGTACCCAGCCGCGCAGAAATTCGGTGATTTGCCAGACAACGGGAGCCGCTATCGCGACGCGCAGCCAGGTCGTTTTAGGCCACAGACGAGATAGAATACCGGCGAACAGGCCAGTGTAGAGCGAAAGATAGGCGGCGAGCAGCACAACCAGGAAGACGTTAACCGGCCCCGGCATTCCGCCAAATTGCGCGATACTGACGTAGACCCAGTTGATACCAGAGCCAAACAGCCCCAGCCCCCAGAAGTAGCCTATGGCTGCGGCCTGTACCGGACGACGATTCAGGGTAAGACCCTGTAGCCCCATCAGGGAGAGAATAGCGGCTGGCCAGATATCGTAAGGAGAAAAAGCCAGCGTACCGCTGGCTCCGAGTAACAGCGCCAGCAGCAAACGGACGCGCTGGCGTTCAAAGAATGGGGCAAATGCCATTTACATTAATCTTCCAGTTTTGGCACCGGTGAGTCGTCCGGCATTCTGACATGAACCTGAATAATACGTCGGCTGTCAGCCATTGCGACCTTGAACTGGTAACCATCGATGTCAACGGTTTCACCGCGGGCCGGAAGATGGCCGAAGGCCTGCATCACCAGACCACCAATGGTGTCCACTTCTTCATCGCTGAAGCTGGTGCCAAAGGTGTCATTGAAGTCTTCAATGGAGGCCAGCGCGCGCACGGTCCAGGTGTGGCGGCTCAGCTGACGGAAGTCGATATCCTCTTCTTCGTCATACTCATCTTCGATTTCGCCCACGATCAGCTCAAGGATGTCTTCGATTGTGACCAGACCGGAAACGCCACCAAATTCATCAATAACAATCGCCATGTGATAGCGCTGGGAGCGAAACTCCTTCAGCATCCGATCCACACGCTTACTTTCCGGCACAACCACGGCCGGGCGTAACACTTTTTCCATACTGAAGGCTTCGGCATCGCTGCGCATAAACGGCAGCAGATCTTTCGCCATCAAAATCCCTTCGATGTGATCTTTGTCTTCGCTGATGACCGGGAAACGTGAGTGAGCCGATTCGATAATCACATCGAGGCACTCGTCCAGCGTCTGGTTGCGTTTCAGGGTAATCATCTGCGAGCGGGGGATCATGATGTCGCGGACGCGCTGGTCGGCGATGTCCATCACCCCTTCGAGCATTTCGCGCGTATCTTCGTCGATAAGGTCGTTCTGCCCGGAATCACGAATCAGCTCCAGCAGTTCATCACGGTTTTTCGGTTCGCCGTGGAAAAGCTGGTTCAGGATGAGGGAGAAAAATCCCTTTTTAGTGGTTGTCGTGTCGCTACTGTGTGAATTGTCGTCGCTCATGGCGTTTGTTAAGGGTTCTCTTGTTAGTTCAACGTTAACCGCCGCGCTATGTCCCTGCGCGGCGGCATGGTAGTCAGTGACTGACTATTCTTTCTCGGCAATGTACGGATCCTCATAGCCCAGAGCAAGCATTATCTCTGTCTCGAGGGATTCCATCTCTTCCGCTTCGTCATCTTCAATATGGTCGTAACCCAGAAGATGCAGGCTACCGTGCACCACCATGTGTGCCCAGTGCGCTTCCAGCGGCTTTTGCTGCTCTTTGGCTTCCTGCTCAACCACCTGACGGCAGATGATCAGATCGCCCAGCAGCGGCATCTCAATGCCCGGAGGGGCTTCGAACGGGAAAGAGAGCACATTGGTCGGCTTATCTTTCCCGCGATAGGTCAGGTTGAGCTCATGGCTTTCTGCTTCATCCACCAGGCGAATCGTGACCTCTGATTCTTCCTGAAACTGGGGGATAACGGCATCCAGCCATTTCTGAAACTGTGCCTCTTCTGGCATGCTGGAATTATCTTCACAGGCCAGCTGTAAATCGAGGATCACCTGACTCATTTCTGTTCATGCTCCTGCGCTTCGCGCTTACGTTCTGCGGCCAGTTCGGCCCTGCGCTTCTGATCTGCCTCTTCCCAGGCCTCATAAGCGTTAACGATACGCGCGACCACCGGGTGGCGTACCACGTCTTCACTGTGGAAGAAGTTGAAGCTGATTTCGTCTACCTCGGCCAGGACTTCGATGGCGTGACGCAGACCCGATTTGGTGTTACGCGGCAGGTCAATCTGGGTGACGTCACCGGTAATAACCGCTTTCGAGTTAAAGCCAATACGCGTCAGGAACATCTTCATTTGTTCGATGGTGGTGTTCTGGCTCTCATCCAGAATGATGAACGCGTCGTTAAGTGTACGCCCACGCATGTAGGCCAGCGGGGCCACTTCAATCACGTTACGCTCGATGAGCTTTTCAACTTTCTCGAAGCCGAGCATTTCGAACAGCGCGTCGTACAGCGGGCGCAGGTAGGGGTCCACTTTCTGACTTAAATCGCCCGGCAGGAAGCCGAGTTTCTCACCGGCTTCTACAGCAGGGCGGGTCAGCAGGATACGGCGGATCTCCTGACGCTCAAGTGCATCGACCGCAGCAGCAACGGCCAGATAGGTTTTACCCGTACCCGCCGGACCCACGCCAAAGGTGATGTCATGGTCGAGAATGTTGGCGATGTACTGTGCCTGGTTCGGGGTACGAGGCTTAATCACGCCGCGTTTGGTTTTAATGTTGATGGCTTTGCCATAGTCCGGCACGCTTTCCGCGCTCTGCTCAAGCACGCGCGCCTCTTTGATGGCCAGGTGGATCTGTTCAGGTTCAATATCCTGGATCTCACCGCGCATCGGGGCGGTATCAACATACAGGCTGCGGAGAATATCTGCCGCGGCGTTGACGCAGATTGGGCGTCCGGTGAGTTTGAAATGGTTATCGCGACGATTGATTTCGATACCCAGACGTCGCTCCAGTTGTTTGATGTTGTCATCAAACGGCCCGCACAGGCTCAGCAGGCGAGCGTTGTCTGCGGGCTCAAGGCTAATTTCACGCGTATCTATGTTCAAACTGTTCCTCTTTATTTGGTTAACTGACCTGTGGCCACACGGCGTAATAAAACGGTCATTACCGAAATTATTCACGCCATAGAATAAAGGCGCAAGCGTTGCGGTAGATATTGGGGGTGATGAGAGGAAATACAAGGCCTGCCGGACAGGCAGGCCAGAGGGATCAGGGCTGGTAAATACCTACGCCAGAATCGTTGACTTTACGGGTGCGAGAGATAACGGATTCCGGAGTCTGTGCAATACGCAGACCCATTTCGTCCTCAGTGCGTACCACCTTCCCGCGCAGCGAGTTCGTGAGCACTTCGACAATCTCGACGTCCACAAACTTACCAATCATGTCCGGGGTGCCTTCAAAATTCACCACGCGGTTATTTTCGGTTCGACCAGACAGTTCCATGATGCTCTTACGGGAAGTGCCTTCCACCAGAATACGCTGGACAGTGCCGAGCATACGACGGCTCCAGGCGTTGGCCTGCTGGTTGATACGCTCCTGCAAAATATACAGACGCTGCTTTTTCTCTTCTTCCGGCACATCGTCAACCATATCGGCCGCTGGGGTGCCCGGGCGTGCTGAGAAGATGAAGCTGTAGCTGACGTCGAAATTCACCTCGCCGATGAGCTTCATGGTGCGCTCGAAGTCATCAGCGGTTTCGCCAGGGAAGCCGACGATAAAGTCGGAGCTAATCTGGATATCCGGGCGCGCTTCACGCAGCTTGCGGATGGTGGACTTATACTCCAGCACCGTATGTGGACGACCCATCAGGTTCAGCACGCGGTCAGAGCCGCACTGGATCGGCAGGTGCAGGAAGCTCACCAGCTCTGGCGTATCGCGATAGACGTCAATAATGTCGTCGGTAAATTCCATCGGATGGCTGGTGGTAAAGCGAATGCGGTCAATGCCGTCAATCGCCGCCACCAGACGCAGCAGTTCAGCAAAGCTGCCGGTGGTGCCGTCGTAGTTTTCCCCGCGCCAGGCGTTCACATTCTGGCCCAGCAGGTTCACTTCGCGAACGCCCTGCGCGGCAAGCTGCGCGATTTCAAACAGGATATCGTCTGCCGGGCGGCTCACTTCTTCACCACGGGTGTAAGGTACCACGCAGTAAGTACAGTATTTGTTGCAGCCTTCCATGATGGAGACGAAGGCGGTCGGGCCATCAGCGCGCGGCTCTGGCAGACGGTCAAATTTCTCGATCTCCGGGAAACTCACGTCAACCACCGGGCTACGGCTGCCGCGAACCTGATTAATCATCTCTGGCAGGCGGTGAAGGGTCTGAGGGCCAAAAACGATATCCACATAGGGGGCTCTCTGGCGGATCAGCTTACCTTCCTGCGATGCGACGCAGCCACCCACGCCAATGATCAGGTCCGGATTTTTCCGTTTGAGAAGCTTCCAGCGGCCTAACACATGAAAGACTTTTTCCTGTGCTTTTTCACGAATTGAACAGGTGTTCAGCAGCAGCACATCGGCTTCTTTCGCATTTTCAGTCAGCTGGTATCCGTGGGTGGTATCCAGCAGATCGGCCATCTTCGATGAATCGTATTCGTTCATCTGACAGCCCCAGGTTTTTATATGGAGTTTTTTAGTCATCGACTTGCTCAGCTCAGGATTGCAAGCCGCGTATTGTAATGCTTTGGTGCGGTTGTGACCAGTATGAAGGTTGTCAACCTCAGGGCCGCAAAAATCCGGTAAACTTAAGGTATTCTCCAATAAGGAATAGTGACCATGACACTCCTGAACACCGAAGTTGCCGTTGTTGGCGGCGGTATGGTCGGCGGCGCACTGGCGCTGGGGCTGGCGCAGCAGGGATTTGACGTAACCGTTATTGAACAGGCGGCTCCGCCGGTATTCGATCCTTCCAGCCAACCGGACGTGCGTATTTCCGCCATCAGCGCGTCCTCTGTTGATCTGCTTCGCGGGCTGGGCGTCTGGGAGGCGGTGCTGGCGATGCGCGCGCACCCCTACAGCCGTCTTGAAACCTGGGAGTGGGAAAATGCTCACGTCTCGTTTGACGCCGCCGAGCTGAAACTGCCGCGTCTGGGCTATATGGTGGAAAACAACGTGCTCCAGCAGGCGCTCTGGCAGGCGCTGGAGGTGCACCCGAAGGTGACGCTGCGCGTTCCGGACTCGCTGAAAGCCCTGCATCGTCATGAAGGTGGATATCTCCTGACGCTGGATAACGACGATGAGCTGGCCGTAAAGCTGGTGGTGGGGGCGGATGGCGCGAACTCGCAGGTCAGGCAGATGGCAGGCATTGGGATCCATGCCTGGCAGTATCACCAGTCCTGCATGCTGATCACCGTGCAGTCAGAAAACGCGCCGGGCGAAAGCACCTGGCAGCATTTTACGCCGAACGGCCCGCATGCATTCTTACCGTTGTTTGATAACTGGGCTTCGCTGGTGTGGTACGACAAGCCGGCCCGCATTCGACAGTTGCAGGGGCTGTCCATGGATCAGTTGCAGCGCGAAATCCGCCAGCACTTCCCGCGCCGTCTGGGTAACGTGACCCCGGTTGCCGCTGGCGCATTCCCGCTGATGCGACGCCATGCGTTGCAGTATGCCCGTGAAGGGCTGGCCCTGGTGGGAGACGCGGCGCACACCATTCATCCGCTGGCGGGGCAGGGGGTTAACCTGGGATACCGTGACGTCGATGCGTTACTGGATGTGCTGGGTAACGCTCGCGCCCACGCGGAAGCCTGGGCCAGCCATGAGATACTGAAGCGCTACCAGACGCGCCGTATGGCGGATAACTTCATTATGCAGTCGGGGATGGATCTGTTCTATGCCGGGTTCAGCAATGACGTGGGTCCGGTGCGGATACTGCGCAATATTGGATTGATGGCAGCGGAACGTGCCGGTGGTCTGAAGCGTCAGGCACTGAAATACGCCCTCGGACTCTAATCTTTATTCCCTCTCCCCGTGGGCTGAGGGTTCCCCACAAATTAATGCGAGCACTGAGCAATCCCCTCGCCCCTCCGGGGAGAGGGTTAGGGTGAGGGGAACATACGGCGGTGGTGGTCATTCCGTTCACTTTATGTTCCTTGCTACTCTGTAACGACATGACCGGTGAACGTGCCAGGGTGGCTCAGCGATTTACAGCCGGACCAGGGCATCGCTGACAGCCCTCAGTCATTTAGAAAGCAACTTTATTGCTTCTGCATAAAAAAATTACTGGGGATCCCTCAGCCCCGTGGGAGAGGGTTAGGGTGAGGGCATCAGGCCGCACTATTCTGAGCAACAAAAACAAACAAGCCCGCAGAGCGGGCTTGTTTGTTTTAAGTGGCTGGGGTGCAGGGATTCGAACCCCGGAATGCTGGTATCAGAAACCAGAGCCTTACCGCTTGGCGACACCCCAATTGCGTTAAACAAACTGCTTAACGACTTTAAAGTGGCTGGGGTACGAGGATTCGAACCTCGGAATGCCGGAATCAGAATCCGGTGCCTTACCGCTTGGCGATACCCCAACAATGTTCAGTTTACCGAATCGTATTCGATAACATAAATATGGTGGCTACGACGGGATTCGAACCTGTGACCCCATCATTATGAGTGATGTGCTCTAACCAACTGAGCTACGTAGCCAGTACTGCAATCTTCGATGGCTGGGGTACCTGGATTCGAACCAGGGAATGCCGGTATCAAAAACCGGTGCCTTACCGCTTGGCGATACCCCAATACCGCGGAGAACCGCATGATCGAAGAAATATGGCTGGGGTACCTGGATTCGAACCAGGGAATGCCGGTATCAAAAACCGGTGCCTTACCGCTTGGCGATACCCCATCCGTGCAACGCTTACCTGGGAATGGTGCGGGAGGCGAGACTTGAACTCGCACACCTTGCGGCGCCAGAACCTAAATCTGGTGCGTCTACCAATTTCGCCACTCCCGCAAAAAAGATGGTGGCTACGACGGGATTCGAACCTGTGACCCCATCATTATGAGTGATGTGCTCTAACCAACTGAGCTACGTAGCCATCTTTTTTTCGCGTTACCTTATCGGCGTTGCGGGGCGCATTATGCGTATAGACCCTTGCAGCGTCAACACCTTTTTCAATGAAAATAGCCGGAATGTGACTGTTTGGTTAGGTTGCGAACAGCGAGGCCGAATATTCGACAATTATTGGTTATTAATCGATTTTATGCGGGGAAAAGAGAGGCAAAAAAATCAGGCCCCGGAGGGCCTGATGATACTCTGAACATTATTTATAGGCAGACTGGTGAACGCCCACTGCGCGTCCTGACGGATCGTTCATGGCTTTGAAGGATTCATCCCATTCAATGGCTTTAGCAGAAGAGCAGGCGACCGATGGACCACCCGGTACGCACTCGGCTGCACTTGGAACCGGGAACAGCTCCTCAAAGATCTCACGGTACAAATACGCTTCTTTCGAGGCTGGCGTGTTGTACGGGAAGCGGAAGCTCGCAGTTTCCAGTTGTTGATCAGAAACCTGTTTTGCCGCTACCTCTTTCAGGGTGTCGATCCAGCTGTAACCCACGCCATCGGAGAACTGCTCTTTCTGACGCCACGCCACGCTCGCCGGCAGGTAGGATTCAAAACATTCACGCAGGATATGTTTCTCCATTTTGCCGTTGCCGCACATTTTGTCCTGCGGGTTAATGCGCATCGCCACATCGAGGAATTTCTTATCGAGGAACGGCACGCGGGCTTCCACACCCCAGGCGGACATCGCTTTGTTGGCGCGCGCGCAGTCAAACATGTGCAGCGCCTGTAGCTTACGCACCGTTTCTTCATGCAGCTCTTTGGCGTTCGGTGCTTTGTGGAAATAGAGATAACCGCCAAACACTTCGTCAGAACCTTCGCCGGAGAGCACCATCTTGATGCCCATCGCTTTGATCTTACGCGACATCAAATACATCGGCGTGGAGGCGCGAATGGTGGTCACATCATAGGTTTCAATGTGATAGATCACATCGCGGATCGCATCCAGACCTTCCTGTACGGTGAAGTGAATTTCATGGTGCACCGTGCCGAGATGGTTCGCCACTTCCTGGGCGGCTTTCAGGTCAGGTGCCCCTTCCAGACCCACGGCAAAGGAGTGCAGCTGCGGCCACCAGGCTTCAGAGCGCTCCTGATCTTCCACGCGACGTGCGGCGAATTTCTTGGTGATCGCGGAGATCACGGAGGAGTCCAGACCGCCGGAGAGCAGTACGCCGTAGGGTACGTCTGACATCAGGTGGCTTTTCACTGACTCCTCTAGTGCCTGACGCAGTTCGGCTTTGTCCGTCACGTTGTCTTTCACCGCCTCATAATCAAACCAGTCGCGCTGGTAGTACGGGCGGATCTCGCCGTCTTTACTCCACAGGTAGCTACCTGCCGGGAACTCTTTGATGGTGCGGCACACCGGTACCAGGGCTTTCATCTCTGAGGCAACGTAGAAGTTACCGTGTTCATCGTGTCCCATGTACAGCGGGATAATACCAATATGGTCGCGGCCAATCAGGTAAGCGTCTTTTTCGCTGTCGTACAGCGCGAAGGCGAACATACCTTGCAGGTCGTCGAGGAACTCCGGGCCTTTCTCCTGATACAGCGCCAGGATCACTTCGCAGTCTGAGCCGGTCTGAAACGCGTAGCGATCGCCGTACTCAGCGCGCAGCGCCTGATGGTTGTAAATTTCACCGTTAACAGCCAGCGCGTGCGTTTTTTTCTCGTTATACAGCGGCTGTGCGCCAGCGTTGACATCAACAATGGAAAGACGTTCGTGAGCCAGAATCGCTTTATCGCTGGCGTAAACGCCTGACCAGTCCGGACCGCGGTGGCGCATCAGGCGGGACAATTCGAGTGCTTTTTTACGCAGTTCGCCCGCGTCAGTTTTAATATCCAGTACGCCAAAAATAGAACACATAACCTTCTCCGTTAACCCTGTTGCGTTGTGATGTTGCTTGCTTATGAAAATGCCGCAAAAAGGGGAGGGGGCGCAAGCGTTTTACCGATGAAAACGTAAAAAGTGCAATGGCAATTGCCGAATCTTAAAAAAAGAGTATGCATTAAGCCATTCTATTGATGATTTCTCAATGAAGAGCTGATTTCGTTAGATGAAGTGATATTTTCAGGCAGCAGAAATGAAAAACCACGCCCTGAGGCGTGGTTCTGAATCAAATAACGTCGATTTCGTCGACAGAGGGGTAAATCCAGCTTGGCCGGAACGGCATCGTATCAATGTCATCAAGCTGTGAAACGCCAGAAAGCACCAGGATGGTTTCAAGCCCGGCCTGGAAGCCGGCCAAAATATCGGTGCGCAGGTTGTCGCCAACAATGACGGTTTCTTCTGAGTGTGCCTGCATTGTATTCAGTGCAGCGCGGATGATCCACGGGCTCGGTTTGCCGACAACAAACGGCTTACGGCCTGAGATTTTTTCGATACCGGCGCACAGCGCACCGCAGGCGGGATAAAAACCACGACCATGCGTATCCGGGTTAGTGGCGATAAAACGTGCACCATTGGCGACAAAGTAGGCTGCTTTATGCATCATCTCCCAGTTAAAGGAGCGCGTTTCGCCCACGATGACAAAGTCCGGATTCACGTCGGTGATGGTGAAGCCCGCTTTATACAGCTCGTGGATCAGCGCGCCTTCGCCAACCACGTAGGCTTTTTTGCCTTCCTGACGCTTCAGGAAATCCGCGGTCGCCATCGCAGAGGTATAAAACACGCTGTCCGGGACGTTGACACCCGCGGTAGCAAAGCGATTTGCCAGATCCTGACCAGTCTGTGAAGGGTAGTTCGTGAGAAGAACCAGTGGCATTCCTTTGTCGATGATGCGGTGAAGAAACTCCGCAGCACCTGGCACGGCAACGTTGTCGTGCATCAGCACGCCGTCGATATCACAAATTACATTCTTAATGGTCATGGACAATCCGACATCAAAAAAAGAAGGCGTTACTATAAGGTCCGATCAGGATTCCAGCAAATGTTGCAGCAGGATCCCGTTGAGCATGGCACGTTTTACCAGGGCGAATGCGCCAATTGCCGAGCGGTGATCGAGCGTAGATCGCACCACCGGCAAATTCTGGCGAAATGCCTTCAGCGCCTGGGTATTGATGCAGCCTTCAATGGCAGGCAGTAATACTTTTTCGGCTTCAACGATCTCGCCGGCAATCACCACTTTTTGCGGATTAAACAGGTTGATGGCAATGGCGATGGTCTTACCCAGGTGGCGTCCTACCTGTTCGATCACTTCGCAGGCCAGCGCATCGCCTTTGTTTGCCGCTTTGCAGATGGCACCGATCTTACAGTCGCCCAGCGTGACGCGGCTCTGATAACCCTGCTCCAGCAGGTGGCGGACGCGATGTTCAATGGCGGCATTGGCGGCAACGGTTTCAAGACAGCCAAAGTTACCGCAGTGGCAGCGCTCGCCAAGCGGTTCCACCTGGATATGACCGATCTCGCCTACGTTACCGTTACGACCAATAAAAATGCGGCCATTCGAGATGATACCCGCACCTGTACCACGGTGAACGCGCACCAGAATAGAGTCTTCGCAGTCCTGGCTCGCACCAAAGTAGTGCTCCGCCAGCGCCAGCGAGCGGATATCGTGACCAACAAAGCAGGTCAGCTTGAAGCGCTTTTCCAGCGCCTCAACCAGCCCCCAGTTCTCTACCTTAATGTGCGGCATGTAGCGAATAACGCCGCTTTCCGGGTCAACCAGACCGGGTAAAATCACCGAGATGGCGATGAGTTCACGGATCTTGCGCTGACAGCTTTCGATAAACTGCGCGATGGTATTCAGTAACGCGTGTTCGAGCGTCTCCTGTGTGCGCTCAGGAAGGGGGTAGTGCTCTTCGGCAATGGCCTTGCTGCTCAGATCGTAGAGCGTAAGCGTGGTGTCATGACGGCCTAAGCGAACGCCAATGGCCTGAAAATTGCGGGTTTCAGTGACGATGGAAATCGCGCGGCGGCCGCCGGTGGAGGCCTGCTGATCCACTTCTTTGATCAGGCCGCGCTCAATAAGCTGACGTGTAATTTTTGTCACGCTGGCGGGAGCAAGCTGGCTTTGTTCGGCTATCTGAATGCGTGAGATTGGCCCGTGCTGGTCAATCAGGCGATAAACTGCCGCGCTGTTAAGTTGTTTAACGAGATCGACATTACCGATTTGAGCTTGTCCGCCTGGTGTCATACTTTTACTTACTCAGTGACGACCTCGTTACCATTAACGATGGTCTTAATAATTTTATAATCGTGTGTGAACGCCGTCAGGTTTGCAACCATACCTGGCGCAATACCGCCGAGCTGTTTATCGACGCCAATAGCGCGCGCCGGATAAAGCGTGGCCATGCGCAGCACTTCCTCAAGCGCAATGCCGCAATGTTCAACGAGGTTACGTACCCCTTCGATCATCGTCAGAGAAGAACCGCTCAGCGTGCCGTTCTCATCCACACACAGTCCATTCCGGTAGTATATTGTTTTACCAGCAAAAATGAACTGGTCAATATTCGCTCCTGCCGGAGCGGTTGCATCCGTGACCAGGCAGAGCTTGTCGCCTTTAAGGCGCTTGGCGTTGCGGATGTTGGTGTAATCGACATGCAAGCCGTCGGCGATAATGCCGCAGTAGACGTCTGGTTCATCCAGAATTGCGCCAACGAGTCCCGGTTCGCGACCGGTAATATACGGCATCGCGTTATAAAGGTGTGTGGCAAATGTAATACCTGCGCGGAAACCGGCCTTCGCCTCTTTAAGCGTCGCGTTCGAATGGCCCGCAGATACCACAATCCCGGCGGCGGCCAGTTTGCTGATAACGTCCGTGCCGGTCATTTCCGGTGCCAGCGTCACTTTGGTGATCACATCGGCATTGGCGCACATGTAATCCACCAGCTCGGCATCCGGTTTGCGCACGTAGTTCGGGTTATGGGTGCCTTTCTTGACCATATTCAGCCATGGTCCTTCCAGGTGCAGACCCAGCGCCTGATTCGGATGTTTTGCCAGGTATTCACGCATGACGCGGATACCCTGTTTCATCAGGTCATCGCTGCTGGTAATCAGCGTTGGCAGATAGCTGGTGCAGCCCGATTTCTCGTTGGCGTTTTGCATGATTTCCAGCGTTTCAACCGTTACCGCCTCTGCGGTATCGTTAAACTGGACACCGCCGCAGCCGTTAAGCTGTACGTCGATGAAACCGGGGGAGATTACTGCTCCATTGAGGGAACGTTGTTCGATCTCCGGCGGCAGTTCCGCCAGCGGGCAAACACGTTCAATCAGGCCATTGGCGATTACAATCGCATGGTCATCCAGAATTTCATGGCCGGTATAAATCCGACCGTGGGTTAAAGCGTACATATCGACCCCCGGTTAAAAAAGCGACCGCCCCTGATATAAAGAGGCGGTTATTCAATTACAGACCTTTAATGTTCTCAGCTTCCAGCTCGTTGAAGTATTTCAGCGTTTTCACTTTCAGCTCCATGGTGGACGGTTCGTCACACACGACAACCGCTTTTGGATGCAACTGTAAGCAGCTGATCGTCCACATATGGTTCACGTTGCCTTCAACGGCAGCCTGAAGCGCTTGCGCTTTCACTGCGCCCAGCACCAGAATCATCACTTCTTCGGCATCCAGCAGTGTACCCACACCCACGGTCAGCGCGTATTTCGGCACCTGATTGACGTCGCCGTCAAAGAAGCGGGAGTTAGCCACACGCGTGTCATGGGTCAACGTTTTAATACGGGTACGGGAAGCCAGTGAAGATGCCGGTTCGTTGAACGCGATATGACCATCGTTGCCTACGCCGCCCATAAACAGGTGGATTTTACCGTAGGAACGGATTTTTTCTTCATACTGACGGCATTCTGCGTCAATATCAGGCGCGTTTCCATTCAGCAGGTTAATGTTTTCAGCCGGAATATCAACGTGATCGAAGAAATTACGGTGCATAAAGCTGTGGTAACTTTCCGGATGTTCCTTTGGCAGGCCGACATATTCGTCCATGTTGAAGGTCACAACATGTTTAAAGCTAACCTGGCCCGCTTTGTGCATTTCAACCAAAGCCTTATACGCGGTCAGGGGAGTACCACCGGTTGGAAGACCGAGTACGAAAGGACGATCGGCTGTTGGTTTGAACGCGTTGATGCGGTTAACGATATGACGAGCAGCCCATTTTCCGACTTGTTCAGCTGTTGCCAGGGGAATCAGTCTCATTATTCACCTCTAAAGTTTAAGTAAAAGTGGGCGGATGATTAGTGCAACCTGAACTAAGCGTAACCTGGAACCTTTCAGGCCGGATCAATCCGTCTTGATTTTTTGAATGATAAAATAAGTTTTCGTGGTTAGCCAGTTAAAGGGAGGGTTTAATACGATATTTGGTGACAATAATCACAAAAAATAGGTGTTTAATTTGCGATACGAATTAATTTTTCACACACTCACACTGCCAGTGAATCATCAACAGTATCTATCGTTCGTGACACAATAAAAACATAGTTTATGCGCGAGTCTTAACAAAGGGTCTCGTAGGGGGAATAGGATGAATATTTTAGGTTTTTTCCAGCGCCTCGGTAGGGCTTTGCAGCTCCCTATCGCCGTGCTACCGGTTGCAGCATTGCTGCTGCGATTCGGGCAACCCGATCTTCTTAATGTGCCGTTTATTGCCCAGGCAGGCGGCGCCATTTTTGACAACCTTGCGCTGATTTTCGCCATCGGCGTGGCGTCAAGCTGGTCAAAAGACAGCGCCGGTGCTGCGGCACTGGCAGGGGCGGTAGGTTACTTCATCCTCACGAAAGCGATGGTAACCATCAACCCGGAAATCAACATGGGTGTACTGGCGGGTATCATTACCGGTCTGGTCGGTGGCGCCGTGTACAACCGCTGGGCGGGTATCAAACTGCCTGACTTCCTGAGCTTCTTCGGCGGTAAACGTTTTGTGCCGATTGCGACGGGCTTTTTCTGTCTGATCCTCGCCGCCATCTTTGGCTACGTTTGGCCACCGGTTCAGCATGCTATCCATGCGGGTGGCGAGTGGATCGTATCTGCGGGCGCAATGGGCGCGGGCATCTTCGGTTTCATTAACCGTCTGCTGATCCCCACCGGTCTGCATCAGGTACTGAACACCATCGCCTGGTTCCAGATTGGTGAGTTCACCAACGCGGCTGGCGCGGTATTCCACGGTGATATCAACCGCTTCTACGCAGGCGACGGCACCGCGGGCATGTTCATGTCCGGCTTCTTCCCAATCATGATGTTTGGTCTGCCTGGCGCCGCGCTGGCAATGTACCTGGCTGCGCCGAAAGCGCGTCGCCCAATGGTTGGCGGGATGCTGCTGTCCGTTGCGATCACCGCCTTCCTGACCGGCGTGACCGAGCCGCTGGAATTCCTGTTCATGTTCCTGGCTCCGCTGCTGTATCTGATGCACGCGATCCTGACCGGTATCAGCCTGTTCGTTGCCACCCTTCTGGGTATCCATGCAGGCTTCTCCTTCTCCGCAGGCGCTATCGACTATGTGTTGATGTACAACCTGCCAGCGGCAAGCAGCAACGTCTGGATGCTGGTGGTGATGGGCCTGATCTTCTTCGTAATCTACTTCGTTCTGTTCAGCGCGGTTATTCGTATGTTTAACCTGAAGACGCCGGGCCGCGAAGATACGAAAGATGATGTTGTGACCAGTGAAGCCAACAGCAATACCGAAGAGGGTTTAACCCAGCTGGCAACCAGCTATATTGCCGCTGTGGGTGGCACCGACAACCTGAAAGCGATCGATGCCTGTATTACCCGTCTGCGTCTGACCGTGGGCGACTCCGCACGCGTGAGCGATGCAATGTGCAAACGCCTTGGTGCGTCTGGTGTGGTGAAGCTGAACAAACAAACCATCCAGGTTATCGTGGGTGCGAAAGCCGAATCTATCGGCGATGAAATGAAAAAAGTGGTTGCCCGTGGGCCGGTCGCTGCCGCCTCAACGGATAACGCGCCAGTGGCTGACGCGCCGGTTGCAAAACCGCAGGCTGTGCCAAATGCGGTGACCATCGCTGCGCTGGTTTCTCCGGTGACAGGTGACGTTGTTGCGCTTGAGCAGGTGCCTGACGAAGCGTTCGCCAGCAAAGCGGTCGGTGATGGCGTGGCGGTGAAACCAACGGACAAAACCGTGGTCTCTCCGGCAGCCGGTACTATCGTGAAAATCTTCAACACCAACCACGCGTTCTGCCTGGAAACGGAAAAAGGCGCGGAGATCGTTGTCCATATGGGTATCGATACCGTTGCGCTGAACGGTCAGGGCTTTACTCGCCTGGTGGAAGAGGGCGCTGAAGTGGCGGCAGGCCAGCCGATTCTGGAAATGGATCTGGAGTTCCTGAACGCCAACGCGCGCTCCATGATAAGCCCGGTAGTGTGCAGCAACATCGACGACTTCAGCGGTCTGGTGATCCAGGCGCAGGGGCAGGTAGTTGCAGGCCAAACGCCACTGTATGAGATTAAAGGCAAGTAATCGCTCCTGAGTAGAGTTATGCCTTTAGCGGCGGGGGATATCCTCCGCCGCTTTTTTTTGCAGCAATTGCCCCCATTATTTTCTTCCGGGACGTTTTAAGGGTTGTCACTACGTCCGGCTTATAAGATCATATGCCGTTATACGTTGTTTACGCTTTGAGGAATCCACGATGAGTGAGGCAGAAGCCCGCCCGAGTAACTTTATTCGTCAGATCATCGATGAAGATCTGGCCAGTGGTAAGCACACCACAGTCCACACGCGTTTCCCGCCGGAGCCAAATGGCTACCTGCACATTGGTCACGCCAAATCGATCTGCCTGAACTTTGGTATTGCGCAAGACTACCAGGGGCAGTGCAACCTGCGTTTCGATGACACCAACCCAGTAAAAGAAGACATCGAATACGTTGAGTCGATTAAAAACGACGTGCAATGGCTGGGCTTCAACTGGTCTGGCGATATCTGCTACTCCTCAGACTATTTCGATCAGCTGTATGCCTATGCGGTTGAACTGATTAACAAGGGTCTGGCATACGTCGACGAGCTCTCTGCTGACGAAATCCGTGAATACCGTGGTACGCTGACTCAGCCTGGTAAGAACAGTCCGTTCCGCGATCGTAGCGTGGAAGAGAACCTGGCGCTGTTTGAAAAAATGCGTGCCGGTGGCTTCGAAGAAGGTAAAGCGTGTCTGCGTGCCAAAATCGATATGGCGTCTCCGTTCATCGTGATGCGCGATCCGGTGCTGTACCGCATTAAGTTCGCAGAACACCACCAGACCGGTAACAAGTGGTGCATCTACCCGATGTACGACTTCACCCACTGTATCAGCGATGCGCTGGAAGGCATTACGCACTCTCTGTGCACGCTGGAATTCCAGGACAACCGTCGTCTGTACGACTGGGTGCTGGATAACATCACCATTCCTGTGCATCCGCGTCAGTACGAGTTCTCTCGTCTGAACCTGGAATACACCGTGATGTCCAAGCGTAAGCTGAATCTGCTGGTCACTGACAAGCACGTTGAAGGCTGGGACGACCCACGTATGCCGACCATTTCTGGCCTGCGTCGTCGTGGCTACACCTCTGCGTCCATTCGTGAGTTCTGCAAACGTATCGGCGTCACCAAGCAGGACAACACCATCGAAATGGCGTCTCTGGAATCCTGCATTCGTGAAGACCTGAACGAAAACGCGCCGCGCGCGATGGCGGTGATCGATCCAGTGAAACTGGTTATCGAAAACTATCCGCAGGGCGGGAGCGAACTGGTCTCTATGCCTAACCATCCGAACAAACCGGAAATGGGCACCCGCGACGTGCCGTTCAGCGGTGAAATCTGGATCGATCGTGCCGACTTCCGCGAAGAAGCGAACAAGCAGTACAAGCGTCTGGTGCTGGGCAAAGAAGTACGTCTGCGTAACGCCTATGTAATCAAAGCCGAGCGCGTAGAGAAAGATGCGGAAGGTAACATCACGACCATCTTCTGTACGTACGACGCAGAGACGCTGAGCAAAGATCCGGCGGATGGCCGTAAAGTGAAAGGTGTAATCCACTGGGTGAGCGCGCAGCATGCGCTGCCGGTTGAGATCCGTCTCTACGACCGTCTGTTCAGCGTGCCTAACCCAGGCGCAGCGGAAGACTTCCTGGCGGTTATTAACCCTGAGTCGCTGATTATCAAGCAGGGGTATGCCGAGCCGTCTCTAAAAGCCGCTGAAGCCGGTAAAGCGTTCCAGTTCGAACGTGAGGGTTATTTCTGCCTGGACAGTCGTTACAGCACGGCAGAAAAACCGGTATTTAACCGTACCGTGGGTCTGCGTGATACCTGGACTAAGATCGGCGAATAATAACGCTGCTCTGGTCAATGAGAAACAAACGCCGCGTAATGCGGCGTTTTTTTATTTAACGATCATGTCGTTAAGCATCGGGATAATCTTTTAAAGCCAACATTCCAGGTCAATGTGGTGCTACTTATTTTATTTAAAAAAAGTTTGTTGTTTTCCAAAAACAGAAACGCTGAAAAATATATTCTCAATCTCAATGTTACTTGCTGAAAATTAGCGTATTCCCCCGCCAGTACTCGCTTCACGGTAAATGTTACAAAGCACTACGAAATATGTGCTCTTCGTCATAATCCTGACTTTTGCCTGATTAAAAGCATTGATAATTCGCGTCGCGAAAAATAACCTAAAGACGGTAGTTAATTCGAGGGTATTTCTGACTACCCCTGACCATTTGGTCTTTTCTGTTTTTCGCCGTTTAAGGCGTTTTAATTCGTCAAAGAGGAATAATCTATGCGTACGTTCAGTGGCAAACGTAGTGCGCTGGCGCTGGCTATCGCCGGTGTGACAGCAATGTCGGGCCTGGTGGTTGCGCCAGAGGCAAAAGCAGCAGGTTTCATTGAAGATTCCACCCTTACGGGCGGTATTTATTACTGGCAACGTGAGCGTGACCGTAAAGACGTCACTGAAGATAAATACAAAACTAACCTCTCTCACTCGACCTGGAACGCCAACCTGGATTTCCAGTCGGGATATGCCGCCGATATGTTCGGGATCGATATTGCAGCGTTCACCGCAATTGAAATGGCCGAAAATGGCGACAGCGGCCATCCGAACGAAATTGCGTTCTCCTCCAGCAATAAAGCTTACGACGAAGACTGGTCCGGCGATAAAAGCGGAATCAGCCTGTATAAAGCGGCTGCAAAATTCAAATATGGCCCGGTCTGGGCGCGTGGTGGTTATATCCAGCCAACCGGTCAGACGCTGTTAGCGCCGCACTGGAGCTTTATGCCAGGTACCTATCAGGGCGCGGAAGCCGGTGCTAATTTTGACTACGGCGATGCGGGGGCGTTGAGCTTCTCCTATATGTGGACCAACGAGTACAAAGCGCCGTGGCACATTGAGATGGACAAGTTCTATCAAAACGATAAAAAAACCAAAGTTGATTATCTCCACTCGCTGGGGGCGAAGTACGACTTCAAAAACGATCTGGTGCTGGAAGCGGCTTTTGGTCAGGCTGAAGGTTATATTGATCAGTACTTTGCTAAAGCCAGCTACAAATTTGATATCGCAGGTAGCCCGCTGAGCACCAGCTATCAGTTCTACGGTACGCGCGACAAGGTCAGCGATGGCAGCGTAAATGATATTTATGACGGCACCGCGTGGTTACAGGCGCTGACCTTCGGCTACAAGGTGGGTCAGGTTGATTTGCGTCTGGAGGGGACATGGGTCAAGGCAGAAGGGCAACAGGGCTATTTCCTGCAACGTATGACGCCAACCTACGCCTCTTCCAACGGTCGTCTGGATATCTGGTGGGATAACCGCTCTGACTTCAACGCCGACGGCGAAAAGGCAGTCTTCTTCGGCGCAATGTATGATCTGAAGAACTGGAACCTGCCTGGCTGGGCAGTGGGCGCGTCCTACGCGTATGCCTGGGACGCGAAGCCAGCGGATATGGCTACGCCAGACGCCTACTACGATCCGAACTACCGTCTGAAAGAGTCTTCATACAGTCTGGATGCGATTTATACCCTGCAGGAGGGCCGTGCGAAAGGCACGATGTTCAAACTGCACTTCACCCAGTATGACAACCACTCCGATATCCCGAGCTACGCGGGCGGTTACGGCAACATCTTCCAGGATGAGCGCGACGTGAAATTCATGGTCATTGCGCCATTTACCATCTTCTGATGAATGCTGCGGCGGGCTGTGTCCCGCCGTTATGGAGACTGAACATGATGAAAAAAAGGGTAATCGTTGCGCTGCTGGCATTCGGGCTGGTGGCGTGCGCGCAGGATCAGGCGCCGAAAGAAGACTCCCGTCTGAAAGAGGCGTATAGCGCTTGCATCAATACCGCACAAGGTTCACCTGAGAAGATTGAAGCCTGTCAAAGCGTGCTGAACGAGCTAAAAAAAGACAAAGCCCATGAGCAATTCGCCACGCAGGAAAACGTTCGCGTGATGGATTACCAGGCCTGTATTCAGGCGCGTAAAACCGGTAACGATCAGGAAGTGGCGAAGCGTTGCGATAAGATATGGGACGAGATTCGCAATAACAATAAATAAGTTGCTTTACGCCCGGTGGCGCTGCGCTTACCGGGCTTTTTCCAGGCAAAAAAAAGCCAACCTCACGGTTGGCTCAGAGTATTAACACTGACTTATTTTGCGTCGTGAGCATGTTCATTTTCGCGGCAATCCCCTTCAGCACAGTGACCGTACAGGTACAGGCTGTGGTTGGTCAGGCGGATGCCATGACGGGCGGCGATTTCACGCTGGCGTGATTCAATGGAATCATCGCTAAATTCAATGACCTTGCCACAGTCGAGGCAGATCAGGTGATCGTGGTGGTGTTGCTGAGTCAGCTCGAACACGGATTTACCGCCTTCGAAATTATGACGAGTAACAATGCCCGCGTCATCAAACTGGTTCAGCACACGATAGACGGTTGCCAGCCCAATCTCTTCACCCATATCGATAAGACGCTTATAAAGGTCTTCCGCACTGACATGGTGATTGTCTGGCCCCTGAAGCACTTCAAGGATTTTTAACCGAGGAAGCGTTACTTTCAGGCCAGCTTTCTTTAATGCGGTATTGTTGTCAGTCATGCGGAATCTGTCCTGTTGCTAAACGATTCACTTCAAAAGAAGAAGTGACAGAAAATGCACTTGGGATAATGCGTCTCATTATAGAACTGCCATGGCTAAATGAAAACTGCAAGTCTCAAGCAAAGTATGCTTATAAAAACGTGGTATCACCAACAAACTTGTTCGATGGCACCCACTTTTTACCAGGGGGATATTGTACAGGTCTGGACGAAAAAGTTAAAAGTTTGTAGCAATTAATTTAATCGGTTTTACCTGGACAACGGGCGCAACCGGAGTTGCGCCGCAGGGATATCAGGCGTTAAGGATATCGTCCAGGTTCAGCTCTTCACGAACCTGCTTAACCCATTTTTCTACACGCTCTGCGGTCAGCTCTGGCTGACGGTCTTCATCAATGGCAAGGCCAACGAAGTGATCGTCATCTGCCAGACCTTTGGAAGCTTCGAAGTGGTAACCCGCTGTTGGCCAGTGACCAACGATCGCCGCACCGCGCGGCTCAATGATGTCGCGAATAGTGCCCAGCGCATCACAGAAATACTCAGCGTAGTCTTCCTGATCGCCACAGCCAAACAGGGCAACCAGCTTGCCGTTGAAGTCGACTTCTTCCAGCGTCGGGAAGAAATCGTCCCAGTCACACTGTGCTTCACCGTAGTACCAGGTCGGGATGCCCAACAGCAGGATGTCATAGCCCTCGAGATCTTCTTTGCTGCTCTTGGCGATGTCATGCACATCAGCAACGTCTTTACCGAGCTGTTTTTGAATGTTTTTTGCGATATTTTCAGTATTGCCGGTATCACTGCCAAAGAAAATGCCGATGATTGCCATGAGTAAAATAACCTCTTGAAACTTAATGGTATGGTGGCGCAAATTGTCCACGGATAAGGGCAATAATAGCAGAACAGGCAACCCTGCGGAAACAGCTATCACGCAGGACTGCACTCTGTGCTACATGAAAAAGGTAATATTGGGGATTTTCTGACTCACGCCTTGCCGCGTAACGTCTCAAGCTGGGCGATCAGCATCTCTTCGATCAGTTCGCTGCGGCTGATGTTGCGCGCGTCAGCTAACTCGTTAAGCGCATCGACGGCATCGGCATTCAGCTTGAGTTCGACACGCTTAAGCCCACGATTTTTATCGCGTTTAAGCTGGTTGCGTTTATTGATACGCAGCTGTTCATCGCGCGAAAGCGGATTCGTTTTCGGTCGTCCCGGTCGACGCTCATTCGCGAACAGATCTAGTGTCGTACGGTCCGTTTGTTCTTTGGCCATGATTCTGAGACTTCGGGGGAAACACGCCGCCCTGCTAATGCCCGGGCGATAAGCGCGCCATCATACATCACCCATATCCACACGCCAACGACTGGAAGCCCGTCGTCTTCCGGTCGCTGGCTTTTTAATCAATTCGCTGTATCAGTAAGATAGCGGCGAATGGCGCGCAGGACCGCATCCGGTTTTTCCGCGTGGACCCAGTGCCCGGCACCGGCGATGACGTGAGCGCGAGCCTGCGGAAATTGCGCCAGCAGCGTGTCACGGTACGCGTCAGTGACGTAAGGGGAGTTGCCGCCGCGAATAAAGAGGGTAGGGTGCGGCCAGGCGGGGACATTTTCCCACCCCACAATATGCGAATACTGATCCCACAGTACCGGGACGTTAAAGCGCCATTGTCCGTCAACAAAGGATTTCAGCAGGAACTGGACTACGCCTTCTTCATCGAGATGCTCGCGCATAACGGCTGCCGCCTGCTGGCGTGTGGAGACGCCTGACTCTGTCACGGCATTGATCGCAGCGAAAATCTCATCGTGACGGCGAACGTCGTAATTGACGGGCGCAACGTCAATGACCACCAGACCGGAAATTCGCTCAGGGGCCAGCGCTGTAAGCGCCATCACCGCTTTACCGCCCATTGAATGCCCGATGAGCGTCGCTTTCTGGATATTATTCGCATCGAGGGTGTCCCGCAGATCCTGCGCCATGGCTGCGTAGGTCATCTCCTCCGAGCGCCCTGAAAGACCGTGATTGCGCATATCAACCTGGAGGATCTCGTGATCGGTCACTAAATCGCGCGCCAGCACGCCCAGGTTATCCAGGCTACCAAACAGGCCGTGAACCAGTACGATGGGAGAATTATTGTTCGGCGATTGTGCAGTTTGCGCTCGGGTATTCAATTTCATGGCAAAGTTCTTTTTTTAGGTTTGTCAGGTTAGGGTATCATGTTGACCATTCTGCCGCCCGGGGGCAAGGATCCAGTTTAATCTGACTTTTGCCGCCAACCTGGTTTGACGCTATCCGCTGTTGGGATTAGACCTTATAATCTCAACGACTTGTATTCAGATAAGATATCGCACTGGATTAAGATGAAAACAATCGAAGTTGATGACGAACTCTATCAGTATATTGCCAGCCAGACGCGGCATATTGGGGAGAGCGCGTCCGACATTTTACGGCGCATGCTTAAAATTTCCGCCGCCTCACAGCCCACTCCTGTCACTAAAGATGTCGTGTCTCAGCCGAGCGTTGTTGCACAAGTAAAACCTGCCGTCATGCCGGCAAAAGACAAAGTGCGCGCGATGCGCGAGCTGCTGCTGTCCGATGAATATGCAGAGCAGAAAAAGGCGGTTAACCGCTTTATGCTGGTGCTGTCTACACTTTATTCACTGGATAACAACGCATTTGCAGAAGCGACAGAGTCGCTGCACGGTCGCACGCGCGTTTACTTCGCAGGTGACGAGCAGACCCTGCTGCAAAATGGCAACCAAACCAAACCCAAACATGTTCCCGGTACGCCATACTGGGTGATCACCAATACCAATACGGGCCGCAAGTGCAGCATGATCGAACATATCATGCAGTCCATGCAGTTCCCGGCGGAATTGATCGAAAAGGTTTGCGGTACAATTTAACCCTTGCATCAGAAGGACCAGGCAATGGCAAATCACAGCCGTGCAGGACAACCTGCACAACAACGCGATTTGATTAACGTCGCTCAACTGACCGCGCAGTACTACGTGCTGAAGCCGGTGGTGGGCAACGCAGAACACGCAGTGAAGTTTGGTACATCTGGCCACCGCGGCAGCGCGGCGCGTCATAGCTTTAACGAACCGCACATTCTGGCCATTGCTCAGGCCATCGCGGAAGAGCGCGCCAAAAATGGCGTCACCGGTCCGTGCTATGTTGGGAAAGATACCCACGCCCTGTCTGAACCTGCCTTTATCTCCGTGCTGGAAGTACTGGCGGCAAACGGCGTAGACGTGATTGTTCAGGAGAACAACGGTTTCACGCCAACGCCTGCGGTTTCTAACGCTATTCTGGTACATAACAAAAAAGGTGGCGCGCAGGCGGACGGTATTGTGATCACCCCGTCCCACAACCCACCGGAAGATGGCGGCATCAAGTACAACCCACCTAACGGTGGCCCGGCGGATACCAACGTCACGAAAGTGGTGGAAGATCGCGCCAACGCGTTACTGGCTAACGGTCTGAACGGCGTGAAGCGCATCTCGCTGGATGAAGCCATGGCGTCCGGCCACGTGAAAGAGCAGGATCTGGTGCAGCCGTTCGTGGAAGGGCTGGCGGATATCGTCGATATGGCCGCTATCCAGAAAGCCGGTCTGAAGCTGGGCGTGGATCCGCTGGGCGGCTCCGGTATTGAATACTGGAAACGCATTGCCGATCACTACAAGCTGGATCTGACCATCGTGAACGATCACGTCGATCAGACCTTCCGCTTTATGCACCTGGACAAAGACGGCGCGATCCGTATGGACTGCTCCTCCGAATGCGCAATGGCTGGCCTGCTGGCGCTGCGCGACAAGTTCGACCTGGCGTTTGCCAACGACCCGGACTACGACCGCCACGGTATCGTCACCCCCGCTGGGCTGATGAACCCGAACCACTACCTGGCTGTTGCGATTAACTATCTCTTCCAGCACCGTCCGCAGTGGGGCAAAGAGGTTGCGGTGGGTAAAACGCTGGTCTCTTCCGCCATGATTGACCGTGTGGTCGATGCGCTAGGCCGCAAGCTGGTGGAAGTGCCGGTGGGCTTCAAGTGGTTTGTTGACGGTCTGCACGACGGCAGCTTCGGCTTTGGTGGTGAAGAGAGCGCGGGGGCATCCTTCCTGCGCTTCGACGGCACCCCATGGTCAACCGATAAAGACGGCATCATCATGTGCCTGCTGGCGGCGGAAATCACCGCGGTTACCGGTAAGAACCCGCAGGAACATTACAACGACCTGGCAGCACGCTTTGGTGCGCCAAGCTATAACCGTATTCAGGCTGGCGCGACCTCTGCTCAGAAAGCCGCTCTGTCCAAACTCTCTCCGGAGATGGTCAGCGCCAGCACCCTGGCAGGTGACCCGATCACCGCGCGTCTGACGGCGGCACCGGGTAACGGCGCATCCATCGGCGGCCTGAAGGTGATGACCGAAAACGGCTGGTTCGCCGCGCGTCCATCCGGTACGGAAGATGCGTATAAAATCTATTGCGAAAGCTTCCTCGGCGCTGAGCACCGCCAGCAGATTGAGAAAGAAGCGGTAGAGATTGTCAGCGAAGTGCTGAAAAACGCGTAAATAGTGTCTGGTGCGGGCTGATGCCCTCACCCCGGCCCTCTCCCACAGGGAGAGGGAGAAAACATTGATCTCGTAGGCCCGGTAAGCGTTAGCGCCACCGGGCTTCTTTTTTAACTATGCTTATTCTTCAGTTCAAATCTCGGCGATACCAGACCGTACAGCGTCCAGCCCATAAAGGTCACCATCGCGCCATACAGCATCGCCTCCTGACCGGACGAGTAGAGCGCATAGAAGCTGTAAATCGCCCCAATCAGCGCCACGATATTGGCCGCCCGGGCTTTGCGCGGATCCACCTTCGCCACCTTCTGAATAATCACCAGTGCCGCCATCGACAGAATGTACGGAATGATGTTCGTCACCACCGCCAGGTTGACCAGTACATTAAACTGGCTGTTCAGTGACGGGCTGATGGTCATCAGCGACAAACCGCTCTGGAAAATCACAATCGCCAGCATACCCTGTACCGGCGCATCCGCTTTGGTGACGCGGGAGAAGATTTTCGGGAAATAACCTTCGTCAGCGGAGGATTTGAATACCTGGGCGATGGTGAACTGCCAGCCCAGCAGCGAGCCGCAGCAGGACATCACCATCAGTCCCATGATCACTTTCCCTACCTCTGGCGTAAACATCTGCGCAAACGCCAGCCCGAACGGCGCCGTGGAGTTGGCGAGATCCATGTTGGGCACAATTCCCGCAATCACGTTGGTTGAGACGATATAGATCACCGCCGCCCCCAGCGTCCCGCCGAGTACCGCGATCGGCACATTTTTCTCCGGGTTTTCCACCACTTCCGCATTCGCACAGGCTGACTCCAGCCCGAGGAAAGCCCATAGCGTCATGGCGATGGACGATCCCACGGCGGTAAAGAACGGCACGTGGTGCGGGTTCCAGGAATTGGTGTACAGCGTCGGGCTGAACCAGAACCAGCCGATGATGCACAGACCGACTACCGGAATGATCACGCCCCAGACGGTGATGCTGCTGAGCTGTCCGGTGATGCGCGCGCCGCCAAAGTTGGCGACGGTGCAGATCCACAGCACGCCGATGGTCGCCAGCCCAATCTGCACCGGGGTCAGCGTCGCGCCAAACAGCTCCGTACCGTAACCGACAGCGGAGATGGCAATCGCCACGTTGGCGATCAGCAGCGACACGCCGTAGGTATAGTTGGCCATAAAGTTACCGGACTTACCAAACGCATATTCGGCATAGCCGCCCATGCCGCCAGACTTACGGCTGAACATCCCGCACTTGGCAAACGCCCACGCCAGCGCCATTGAGCCGACTGCCGTTACCAGCCAGGAGATAATCGAAATCGTCCCCACTTCAGCGAGCTTAGTGGGCAGCATGATGATCCCGGACCCCATCATATTCACCATGGTGAGGATAGTGAGTTGTACCACGCCCATCTTGTTGGACTTACTCATAATTTTTCTCCTTTCAGCAGAGACGGCTGAGCGGCGGGTTGTTTAATGACGTAGCAGCGCACCTGTTTGCGCCCGTCACACTCCTCGACGTAAACCCCCTGTAACTCCGGCGCAAAGCCCGGCAGCAGATTGATCCCGTCTTCCAGCGCTGCGAAATAGCGCAGCACGGAACCGCCCCAGACTTCCCCCGGAACCACGCACAACACCCCCGGTGGGTAAGGCAGCGCGCCTTCCGCGGCGATACGGCCTTCCGCGTCGCGCAGTGACACCAGCTCGACCTCACCGCGCAGATAGGCATAGTTCGCCTCCTGCGGGTTCATCATGACGCGCGGGAAGTGAGACTTGCGGAACATCTCTTTCTGCAACTGCTTCACGTTATGGCGGGCGTAGAGGTCGTGCATCTCCTGACAAATCTGACGCAGGGTATAATCCGCATAACGTTCCGGATGTTGCTTATAAAGAGAGGGCAGAACCTCTTTCAGCGGCACATCGCTCTGGAGCAGTTTTTCGAAGCGCACCAGCTGGGCGACGAGCTGCTGCAATTTGCCCATGTCCTCCGCCGGGGTGAGCAGGAACAGAATGGAATTGAGGTCGCATTTTTCCGGCACGATGCCGTTTTCACGCAGGAAGTTGGCGAGGATGGTGGCGGGCACGCCGAAATCATCATACTCGCCGGTGCGGGCGTTGATGCCTGGCGTGGTCAGCAGCAGTTTGCAGGGATCGATAAAATACTGATGCTCGGCATATCCCTCAAAGGCGTGCCAGCGTTCGCCCGGAACGAAATGGAAGAAGCGCAGATCGGTGGCGATCTCCGCCGTATCCCAGCTTTCCCACGGACGGCCATCCACCGTCTCCGGCACGAACGGGCGAATAAACTGACAGTTCTGAAGGATCAGTTTTCGCGCTTCGATACCCGTCACCACGCAGTCCATCCACATGTTGCGCCCACTTTGCCCCTCGTGCATGCGGGCGTTGATATCCAGGGCGGCAAACAGCGGATAAAACGGGCTGGTGGAGGCGTGCATCATAAAGGCGTTGTTGAGGCGCTTATGCGGGACATAGCGCGGCTGGCCTTTTATGTGGCTGTCCTTCTTATGGATTTGCGAGGTTTGCGAGAAGCCCGCCTGCTGCTTATGCACCGACTGGGTAACCAGAATGCCCGGATCGTTTTCGTTCAGCTCCAGCAGCAGCGGCGAGCAGTCGGCCATCATCGGGATAAACTGCTCGTAACCCACCCAGGCGGAGTCAAACAGGATGTAATCGCACAGGTGACCAATCTTATCCACCACCTGACGGGCGTTATAAATGGTACCGTCGTAGGTGCCCAGCTGGATCACCGCCAGACGGAAGGGACGTTCATCCCGCGCGCGACCAGGCGCGACCTCTGACACCAGTTCCCGCAGGTAACTCTCGTCGAAACAGTGTGCGTCAATACCGCCGATAAACCCGTACGGGTTGCGCGCTGTTTCCAGATACACCGGCGTCGCTCCCGCCTGTAACAGTGCTCCGTGGTGATTAGATTTATGGTTATTGCGATCGAACAGCACCAGATCGCTTGGCGTGAGCAGGGCATTGAGCACCACCTTATTGGAAGAGGAGGTGCCGTTCAGCACGAAGTAGGTTTTATCCGCATTAAAGACTTTTGCCGCATGCTGTTGGGCGATGCATGGCGCACCTTCATGGATCAGCAGATCGCCCATTGCCACGTCGGCATTGCACAGATCGGCGCGGAAAAGCGTTTCGCCAAAGAAATCGACAAACTGGTTTCCGGCCGGATGGCGGCGGAAGAACTGACCTCCCTGATGTCCGGGGCAGTCAAACGCGCTGTTCCCCTGCTGGACGTAATCGACCAGCGCGCGGAAGAACGGCGGACGGAGCTGGGTTTCGTACTTCTGCGCAGCCGCTTCAAGCTGGCGTCCGTAGTACGCATTGCTGGTGTCGGAGTACTCAAAAACGCCGTGAATACGCGACAAAAATTCAGCCGGAACCCTTTCTTCTTTATGCGTGGCAATAAACACCGGAATACCGAATCCCGTGGCTTCTATTTCTTCTATGGCGCCATTGAAAATATCACTGACGGCCAGAACCACGGCTGCCACATCAATATAATCCGATGCGGTGATATCCACGATCTCGCGCGAAGTGGTAAAGCATTCAGGGCAGGCACGGCTGACGGCAATTTTTAACGTTTTCATCTTTATCTCTTTATTTCAGGCAATATGGGTCCCTCGACTTCTTGCGGTAAAGAAATCGATTTTTTCCGGGAAAAAAAGCAAAGCGTGTCCGCTGATACGAAATCAGTTAATTGCTTTTTTGCTGAGTAGAATTCAGTCCGCCCGGTTGCGGAGAATCTGAATCACAAGGAATGAGCGCAGGTGTTCACAGGCAACAGCCTGTAAAATAGCGTTTTTCAGGATAACCTGTAAGCAGATGCGCCAGAAGTCGAAGGACTACCGGGCGTTAAAGAGATGAAAGTCAAAACAGTTTCGGTGGGCAAACATCATGATATGTGTTGTCCGCCTTATATGGGGCATTAAACGATTATTGTTTTCCATGTTCATTTTCCTTTCAGTAATTGAAAGCACGGTCATTTTATCCAGGAAAAAGGGATTAACTGTGAAACAGATCACCAATAACCGATCATTTCAGAAATAATTAGTCGTTATGAGTGAATAACGCAGATCAAAATGCTGTTTTGTTGGTTTGGTGTTAAATTGGTGTTCTAATTATGTTTAGTGAGGGCGAATATAGGCATGAAAATAATCTCGGCGTTATTTTCATGGCTATATTCAGGCTGGTGTGTTCTTTATTTAAAATTAAAGTGAATACTTATTCAGATCATAAACCGATATCCGATACCGGTTTCTGTTAATAAATGACGAGGACGCGCGGGATCGGCTTCAAGTTTCTGGCGAAGGTGTCCCATATAAATGCGTAAATAGTGACTATGTTCGACAGCATTCGGTCCCCAGACCTGGCTTAACAGCTGTCGCTGCGTTAACACTTTTCCATGGTTACTGAGCAACACGGCCAGCAGACGAAACTCGATAGGCGTAAGGTGGATCTCTTCTTCCCCTCGCACGATGCGGCGGGCGGCAAGATCGACGCGGATATCGCCAAAGACGTACACCGGTTCAGAAGGAGTGGTGGCACTGTGTCGACGCAGCGCCACACGCAGCCGGGCCTGTAACTCGCCAATGCCAAACGGTTTGATCAGATAATCATCCGCTCCGGCATCCAGCGCGGCGATTTTATCCGTCTCTTCGGTGCGGGCAGAGAGCACCAGAATGGGCATCTGGCTCCACTGACGCACCTCACGAATAAAATCGATGCCATCGCCATCCGGGAGTCCCAGATCCAGGATCACCAGATCTGGCTTGCGGGTGGCGGCTTCAATTAACCCCCGTTGAAGCGTTCCGGCTTCATGAACGCGCAAACCGTCGCCTTCCAGCGCGGTACGCAGAAATCGGCTGATAGCGAGCTCATCTTCAACAATCAGAACGTTAATCACAAATCCTCTGGTAATTCATCAAGTTCTGGTGGAGTTTCAAGAGGAAGTGTAACACAAAAGCGTGCCCCACCTTCCGGGCGGTTCTCTGCGGAAATGGTGCCGCCATGCACGTCAACAATCGCCTGGCAGATCGCCAGCCCCAGCCCGACGCCCGGAATGGCAGATTCCTTATTACCGCGCGCAAATTTTTCGAATATGGCGCGCTCCTGGCCGGCCGGAATACCCGGCCCGGTATCCCAGACATCGAGCCGCAGCACACGTTTATCCACCCTGGCAGCAATCCCCAGCCGGGCCTTTGCCCCGGCGTATTTAGCGGCATTTTCCAGAAGATTAATCAGCACGCGCTCAAACAGCGGGCCATCCACATGGATTAACGTCAGGGGTTCCGGCATGTCCAGCTCGATATGGCGCCCGCCGAGACCCGGCTCCAGCATCTTCAGCGCACTGCCGACAACCTCCTCAAGGGTGAGCCACTCTTTTTTGAGGTTAAACCCGCCGGACTGAATGCGCGCCATGTCCAGCAGGTTGTTCACCAGACGCGTGGTATTTAGCACGTGCTGACGAATTTCGCTGGCCTGCATCGCATGTTTTGATCCTTCCGCCGCCAGATCCAGCGTCAGAATTTCGGACTGGCCAAACAGCACGGTAAGCGGGGTGCGCAAATCGTGAGACAGCGCTGCCAGCAGCGAATTGCGAATACTTTCGCGCTCGCTTGCCAGCCGCGCCTGCTCTTCGCTGGCGGTGAGCGCCAGCCGTTCAAGGGCGCTGGCGACCAGCAGGGTGAAGGTTTCCAGCAGGCGCTGCTGCTCAGGGATCATCAGCTGACGCAGGTTAGACGGCTCGACGATGACCAGCCCGTGATTTTTATCCGCGCTGCGCAGCGGCAGGATCTGGTAAGGCACCCCGGGCAGAGTGTCGGTGCCGGCACCGGCAGGTAAACCCTTATCAAAGCTCCAGCGGGCAATCGCTTCATCCCAGGGCGTCATCCCCGAAGGGGAGGTCAGCGGGCGAAGGCGCCCCTGCTCGTCGGGGAGCAAAATCAGGTTACTGGCATGAAAGGTCGAACGGATAAACTGCTCGCTGGTCTGGACGATATCCTGCTGCGTGCGGCCGACCGCCAGCGATTTTGACATCTCATACAGATGGCGGGTGCGCTGCTCGCGATAGCGGGCAATGCGTGCCTGGTAGCGCACGCCTGCCGTCAGATTCCCGATCACCAGCCCGACGGTAAGCATCACGGCAAAGGTCAGAATGTACTGCACGTCCGAGACAGCAAGCGTCCCGCGCGGAGCGATAAAAAAGAGGTCGAAGCTGATGACGTTGATCACCGTTGCCAGCACCGACGGCCAGCGGCCATAAAAGAGCGCGACCACAACGACGCCCAGCAGATAAATCATGACCAGATTGGCGGCATCGAAGGCGATTAGCCACTGGCTGGCAATCACCGTAATCAGGGCGCAAAGGACCACGGCCACCAGGCAGCCCCGGATCTGGACGCGCCATTTATCGCCAAAGGTGCGTGCGTCCGGCGTACGGCCGGGCAGGGGGGCGGGCTTGTCATCCAGCGCGACGATGACTAAATCCAGATCCGGCGCGCGGCGTGCCAGCCTGTCGGCAAAAGATTCGCGGCTAAACCAGCGGCGATGCTGGCGACGTCCAATGACAATCTTGCCCAGGTTATGCTCGCGCGCGTAGCGCAGAATGGCTTTATCTTCTTGCGGATCGGACAGGGTTGCGGTTTCGGCACCCAGCTCCTGCGCCAGCCGCAGCGCGCTCAAAATGGCGCGACGCTGATTTTCCGGCAGGCCGTGAAGCTGTGGCGTTTCGACATACACCGCGTGCCAGACGCTGCCAAACTTCGCCGCAAGCCGGGCGGCGGTGCGGACCAGTTTTTCATTGCCGCTGCCGTGACCAATGCATAACAGAATGGCGTCACGCGTGTGCCAGACGCGCTCCCGCCCCTGCAGGTCTCGCCAGGCGCGCATCTGGTCATCCACGCGATCGGCGGTGCGGCGCAGGGCCAGCTCGCGCAGGGCAATCAGGTTTCCTTTGCGGAAAAAATGTTCGATGGCGCGTTCGGCCTGGCCGGCAATATACACCTTGCCTTCGTGCAGGCGCTGGCGCAGATCGTCCGGCGGCAGGTCAACCAGTACGACTTCATCGGCAGAATCAAAAAACGGATCGGGGACGGTTTCCCGCACCTGGATACCGGTTACCCCGCTTACCACGTCGTTCAGGCTTTCCAGATGCTGAACATTCACCGTAGTGAAGACGTCGATGCCGGCTTCAAGCAGCTCCTCAACATCCTGCCAGCGCTTCGGGTGGCGTGAACCAGGCGCGTTGCTGTGCGCCAGTTCGTCCATCAGGATCAGCGCGGGGCGGCGGGCGAGGGCGGCATCAAGATCGAACTCCGTGACCAGCCGCCCGCGATGGCTGATACGCTGGGGCGGCTGCGTCGCCAGCCCCGTCAGCAGCGCAGCCGTCTCTTTGCGACCGTGGGTTTCCACCACGCCGATGAGAATATCAAGCCCCTGCGCCCGAAGCCGCTGGGCTTCCGTCAGCATGGCGAAGGTTTTCCCGACGCCCGCGCAGGCGCCGAAGAAAATTTTCAGCTTGCCGCGGTGGGCTTCAGCCGTTTGTTCAAGCAGCCTGTCCGGATCCGGGCGCATGGGCTCATCGGTCATTTAGTTCTTCCTTAGCGCATCCAGCGCCAGATTCAGCTCAACAATGTTCACTACCGGCATGCCGATGAAGCTGACCAGCGGCTTTTGCGTATGTTCTGCAACCAGCTGGCTCACCTGCTCGACGGTCAGCTGACGGGCGGCGGCCACGCGTGGGATCTGCCACGCCGCTGCGTCCGGCGTCAGGCTGTAATCCAGCCCGCTCGCGGAGGCGGTGACCAGCTCAACCGGCACCTCACGGCTGGCCTGCGGATTCGCGGCGCGCAGGGCGGCAACGCGTTCAGCAACGGCTTTGTCCAGGTCAGGATTACTGCCAGCCAGATTGCTGCCGCCGGAGGCCATTGGATTATACGGGCTTTCCGCAGTGGCGGAAGGGCGTCCCTGGAAGTAGCGCGGGTCCGTAAAGTTTTGCCCAATCAGACGCGAGCCGCGGTTTTCACCGTTCTGGATAATCAGCGAGCCGTTGGCCTGGTCCTCAAACCACCACTGGCCCAGCGCGGTTGTCATCAGCGGGTAAAGCCCGCCGGTAATCAGAGACAGCAGAATAAACAACAGTATAGCGGGACGTAACATCGTCATGAGATTCACCTTTTAAACCAGCCCGAACAGCGTTAACAACATGTCGATAACCTTGATCCCAATAAAGGGCACCACCAGCCCACCCAGACCGTAAATCCACAGGTTACGGCGCAGCATGGCGGCGGCCGTCAGTGGCTTATAGCTCACCCCTTTCAGCGCCAGAGGAATAAGAAAGACAATAATCAGCGCGTTGAAGATCACCGCGCTCAAAATGGCCGAGGCTGGAGAGTGCAGGTGCATTACGTTCAGGGCATTCAGCTGCGGATAGGTTGCCGCAAAGGCCGCCGGGATTATGGCGAAATACTTCGCCACGTCGTTGGCGATACTGAACGTGGTCAGCGAGCCGCGCGTCATCAGCATCTGCTTCCCGATATGCACCACTTCGATCAGCTTGGTCGGGTTCGAGTCGAGATCCACCATGTTGCCCGCCTCTTTTGCCGCCTGGGTACCGGAGTTCATCGCCACCGCCACGTCAGCCTGCGCCAGCGCCGGGGCGTCGTTGGTGCCGTCGCCGGTCATCGCCACCAGACGACCTTCCGCCTGATACTGGCGAATGAGCGCCAGCTTTGCTTCCGGTGTCGCTTCGGAAAGGAAATCATCCACGCCCGCTTCGGCGGCAATGGCCGCCGCAGTCAGACGGTTATCCCCGGTGATCATCACCGTTTTAATGCCCATCTTACGCATCTGGGCGAAACGCTCTTTTATACCGCCTTTAACGATATCCTTCAGGGCGATAACCCCCAGAACGCTTGCACCTTCCGCCACCACCAGCGGGGTTGCCCCCTGACGCGCCACGCTTTCCACCAGGTGGTCGACTTCCGGAGGGAAATGTCCATTATTGGCTTCAATATGACGGCGAATGGCATCAACGGAGCCTTTACGGATCATCCGGTCCTGAATGTTAATTCCACTCATGCGGGTTTGCGCCGTAAAGGGCACGAACGTGGCGTGCAGGCTTTGTACGTCGCGCTGGCGCAGGTTAAAGCGCTGCTTGGCGAGGATCACGATACTGCGACCTTCCGGCGTCTCATCGGCCAGCGAAGAAAGCTGTGCCGCGTCGGCCAGCGTTTTTTCATCCACGCCGGGAGCAGGTAAAAAGTCAGAGGCCTGACGATTACCCAGGGTGATGGTCCCGGTTTTATCCAGCAGCAGTACGTCTACGTCACCCGCCGCTTCAACGGCGCGTCCGCTGGTGGCGATGACGTTCGCGCCCAGCATACGGCTCATCCCCGCCACGCCAATCGCGGAAAGCAGGCCGCCGATAGTGGTGGGGATCAGACAGACCAGCAGGGCGATCAGTACGGTGATGCTGACCGCTGTACCGCCGTAGGCGGAGAAGGGCCACAGGGTCGCCGTTGCCAGCAGGAACACAATGGTGAGCGCCACCAGCAGAATGGTCAGGGCGATCTCGTTCGGCGTTTTACGACGCTGTGCGCCTTCCACCATGGCGATCATCCGGTCGAGAAAGGTTTCGCCCGGGTTAACGCTGCACTGGATCACCAGCCAGTCGGAAAGAATGCGCGTTCCGCCGGTAACTGAGGCGAAATCTCCGCCCGACTCACGGATCACGGGCGCGGATTCCCCGGTAATAGCGCTTTCGTCTACCGACGCGCCGCCCTCAATTACCTCCCCGTCGCAGGGGATGATGTCCCCGGCTTCCACCAGCACCACGTCACCTTTGCGCAGTTCATCCGCCGGAACGTGGTCCATCTGCGCGCCGTATTTAGGTTCGCGTAATTTGCGCGCAAAGGCGGTTTTTTTGACCCCTTTCAGACTGTTGGCCTGCGCCTTACTGCGGCCTTCCGCCAGCGCTTCGGCAAAGTTGGCGAACAGCACGGTAAACCACAGCCACAGGCTGATGGCGCCGGTAAAGGTTGCATTTCCTGAAAGGTGTCCCGTTCCCATGGCAATCGCCAGTGCGGTGGTGAGTAAACTTCCAGTCCAGACAATAAACATCACCGGGTTGTGCCACTGCACTCGCGGGCTCAGTTTTTTTACCGCATCCATGAGGGCCTGACGAACTAACGTCGGTTCGAGCAGGGCCAGTTGTTTACGACTCATGACAAATTCTCCGCAAAATCAGCGTAAAGTGAGATATTCCGCAACCGGGCCTAACGCGAGGGCGGGGATAAAGGTCAAGGCACCTACCAGCAGAACGGTGCCAATCAGCAGGCCGACGAACAGCGCGCCGTGAGTCGGTAACGTACCGGTAGTGGTCGGCTGGATCTTCTTATTCACCAGTGTTCCGGCGATCGCCATGACGGGAATAATCACGCCGAAACGACCGAAGAACATGCAGAACGCCAGCAGACAGTTCCAGAACGGTGAGTTGGCACTTAACCCTGCAAAGGCGCTGCCGTTGTTGTTTGCGGCAGACGAAACGGCGTAAAGCACTTCGCTAAAGCCGTGAATGCCCGGGTTAAAGATGCCGCTGCGCCCGGCGTCGGTCATCAGCGCCAGGGCGGTACCGAGCAGCACAAGGGTGGGGGTGACCAGGATTGCCAGCGCGGTTAATTTCATTTCGCGGACGTCGATTTTTTTGCCGAGATATTCCGGCGTGCGGCCGATCATCAGCCCGGCGATAAACACGGCGAGCAGAACGAACAACAGCATGCCGTACAGCCCCGAACCGACCCCACCGAAGACTACCTCGCCAATCTGCATCAGCCACATCGGGATCATGCCGCCAAGCGCGGTGAAAGAGTCGTGCATGGCGTTCACCGCCCCGCAGGAGGCCGCCGTGGTGACCACCGCGTAGAGGCTGCTGGCAAGAATGCCGAAGCGGCTCTCTTTGCCTTCCAGGTTGATATTGCTGTTAGCCCCCAGCTGCATGAAATGGCTGTTGCCGTTCCATTCGGCCCACATCACCAGTGCAACGCAGACCACGAAGATTAACGACATGGCCCACAGCAGCGTACGGCCCTGGCGGCGATCGTTAACCACATCGCCAAAGGCGAAGCAGAGCGCGGCGGGGATCAGGAATATCGCCAGCATCTGTACAAAATTGGTTAATGCCGTTGGGTTTTCAAACGGATGCGATGAGTTGGCGTTGAAGAAGCCGCCCCCGTTGGTGCCCAGCATCTTGATTGCTTCCTGCGACGCCACTGGCCCCATTGGCAGGAGTTCCCTGCCCCCTTCAAGCGAGGTGTAAGGGGTATAAGGCAGCAGGTTTTGCAGAGTGCCTTGCTGTATAAAGAACAGGGCAATAATCAGCGCAACAGGCACCAGGATCCAAAGGGTGATGCGCGTGACATCAACCCACGCGTTGCCGAGCGTGCTGACATTCTGGCGGGCAAACGCGCGCGTCAGGGCGAAGATCACCGCGATACCGCTGGCTGCAGACAGAAAGTTTTGCACGGTTAACCCGGCCATCTGGCTGAAGTAGCTGAGCGTGGTTTCACCGGCGTAAGACTGCCAGTTGGTATTGGTGACAAAGCTGACCGCCGTGTTCAGCGCCAGATGCCAGGATAAACCTGGTAACTGCTGCGGATTCAACGGCAAATTGCCCTGGAGCATGAGCAGCGTAAAGAGGGCAATAAGCCCCACGATATTCAGAAGCAGTATCGCCATCAGGTACTGGCCCCAGCTCATTTCGCGGTCGCTGATACCTGAAATGCGCCAGAGCACGTTTTCAATTTTTCGCGTACCCGGCAGTGGCACGTTGTTTATCAGCCGCGCCAGCGCTGTTCCCAGCGGCCTGGCGAGCACAAACAGCAGCAGTAAAAAGCTGGCAATAAGCAAAAACGCCTGAGCAGCCATCAGAATGCCTCCGCATTAGTCAGGGCATAAATCAGATAACCCAATAACAGGAACACCAGCACGATGCCGGCAATCAGACCTGCACTCACACTCCACCTCCGGGTGACTTTTGTTGTTGTACAAACGGTAGGATTTGTGGCGCAAAGATTTCGCAAAAATCAGAAGGGCAGGTGTAAAAAAAGTATAAAAATGGGAAAGACCACAATTTAACTATTGTTAAGTAAACTGTTAACTTTTTTGTAACTTAATTACAGGCGTGAATGTAAATATTCACGAAATGGATGAAAATAAGTGGTCGGATGAGTAGTAAAATTACAAACAAAGCGGTATTATTTTAACCAGGTCACAGATTTCACATTTTCCGGAGACGGTTTCCGGCCAACTACAGGGGAGAAAAATATGGATCTTTATAAAGAGTATCCGGCTCATATCGTGTTCATGCGTCGCACTTTCGCCGTAGTGGCTGGCGTGCTGGCCCTGCCGGTGATGCTGTTCTGGAAAGATCGCGCACGTTTTTACAGCTATCTGCACCGCGTCTGGGCGAAAACCAGCGAAAAGCCGGTGTGGATGGATCAGGCCGAGAAAGCAACCTGCGATTTCTACTGATACGGTGTGACATCGTAGCCATAAAAAAACCGCCTACAGCAAAGTGGCGGTTTTTTTGTCCCTCGGGATTCGCGGTCCGTTGGGTAATCTTGCAGCCCCTACCCGGGATTTTTATCATACCCTTCTTTAAAAAGTTCGCAATCCACTTCACCTTTATAAATTCCTAATTTTACTGAAATAACTTACTTTTGGCGTTGGTGTTAATTATGATGCCACGTCCCTTTCCGCCATCTCGCAAATGGGCATCGGTCCTGGGAAAGGTGTATCCATAGCCGTAAAGCAGCGCGCCTACCCGGGCTTGTGTCCACCGATTTATCACCGGTGGTGATAGGTGGAGCGGTTAGCAGCAGGGACCGCATAGTGAAACGCTATTTATGCATCGCGTTCATTGTCGCCAGCGCACTCGTTGTAAAGAGTGATAAACCGGATGTGTTTATTGCCTTTACCCCGATAGCGCAGGACAAGTAGCGTTAAGGCCGCCTCGGGCGGCCTTTTTTATTTCATCCCGTCTACACTTCATGGCAAAGTAGTTCAATGCGTGCCTTTTTCCTTTTACGGCATGCCCTTACGGACATAATGGACAATTGCCTGGAGTTTTATGCCCACCCATCTGGTTTGGTTTCGCGCGGATTTACGCATTCACGACAACTTCGCTCTCGCGGCCGCCTGCCGCGCTAAAGACGCGAATGTGCTGGCCCTGTTTATCGCCACGCCTGAACAGTGGCGGCAGCATGACATGGCGCCCCGGCAAGCGGCATTACTCAGCGCGTATCTGAATGACCTGCAACATTCACTGGCCGAAAAAGGCATTCCGCTGATCTATAAAGAGGCCCATGATTTTGCCGCACAGCTTGAGATGGTGCAGGCAATCTGTAAGCAGCACGCGGTAACGCGTCTTTTTTACAACTACCAGTATGAATTTAACGAGCAGCAGCGGGATCGTCAGCTGGAGAAAAACCTTACGGGCGTGGTCTGTGAAGGCTTTGATGACAGCGTGATGCTCGCACCGGGCAGCGCGATGACCGGCAGTCACGAAATGTATAAAGTTTTCACGCCGTTTAAAAATGCTTTTATCAAACGCCTGAAAGAGGGGCTGCCAGAATGCGTTCCCGCCCCGGCCATAAGAGGGGAAACGATAACGGATCTGCAGGACATCAGGCTGAATTATCCCCAGCAGTCGTTTGATGAAACAGTATTCCCCGCCAGCGAGAAAGCGGCTATCGCCCGGTTGCGTCAGTTCTGCGCGCAGGGGGCGGCGGATTACGAGGCGCGGCGGGATTTTCCAGCGATTGAAGGCACCAGCCGCCTGTCGGCCTGTTTAGCGCTGGGCGCGCTCTCCCCGCGCCAGTGTTTACATCGGCTACTGGCGGAACAGCCTCAGGCGGTAGACGGGGGGGCGGGCGCAGTGTGGCTGAACGAACTGATCTGGCGTGAGTTTTATCGCCATCTGATGACGTATCATCCTGATTTATGTAAACATCGCCCCTTCATTCGTTGGACCGATAAGGTACAGTGGCAGTCGAATGATAAGCTGCTGAAGGCATGGCAGCGTGGGCTCACCGGCTTCCCGATTGTTGATGCGGCTATGCGGCAGCTCAATGAAACCGGGTGGATGCATAACCGTCTGCGTATGATTACCGCCAGCTTCCTGGTAAAGGATCTGCTTATCGACTGGCGAACCGGAGAGCGTTATTTTATCTCTCAGCTGATCGATGGCGATCTGGCGGCAAATAACGGCGGCTGGCAGTGGGCGGCCTCCACCGGCACGGATGCGGCTCCCTATTTTCGGATCTTTAATCCGACCACGCAGGGACAACGATTTGACGTCGACGGCGAGTTTATCCGTCGCTGGCTGCCTGAACTTAAGGATGTCCCCGCCAAAGCCATTCATGAACCCTGGGCATGGGCGGATAAACAGCGTGTTACCCTGAACTATCCCCGTCCCATTGTCGACCATAAACAGGCGCGCGTCGCCACGCTGGCGGCGTATGAAGCAGCCCGAAAAGTTTGAGAGAATGATGATGAAAAACAGTGAACTGGAACGCCTGATTAACGAAAAACTCAACACCGCCTCGTTTAGCGACTACGGTCCGAATGGCTTACAGGTGGAGGGTCGCGAGACGGTGCAAAAAATCATCACCGGCGTAACGGCAAGCCAGGCGCTGCTGGATGAGGCGGTGCGTCAGGAAGCCGACGCGGTGATTGTCCATCACGGTTATTTCTGGAAAAACGAATCACCGATTATTCGCGGCATGAAGCGCAACCGTCTCAAAACGCTGCTGGCGAATGACATCAACCTGTACGGCTATCACCTGCCGCTCGATGCGCATCCTGAACTGGGGAATAACGTTCAGCTTGCGCAGCTGCTGGGGATAACCGTGATGGGCGAAATTGAACCCCTGGTGCCGTGGGGTGAACTGTCGATGCCGGTGCCGGGTCTGGAGCTGGCATCGTGGATCGAAGCACGCCTGGGGCGTCGTCCGCTGTGGTGCGGCGACACCGGGCCGGATACCGTGAAGCGCGTGGCATGGTGCACCGGCGGCGGCCAGGGCTTTATTGACAGCGCGGCGCGTTTTGGTGTCGACGCCTTCATTACCGGCGAAGTCTCCGAGCAGACCATTCACTCAGCCCGTGAACAAGGCCTGCATTTTTACGCGGCGGGCCATCACGCCACCGAGCGTGGCGGCATCCGCGCCCTCAGCGAGTGGCTGACGGAAAATACCGATCTGGATGTGACGTTTATTGATATCCCTAATCCGGCCTGATGAGAGGTAGTTAAGTGCAGCGAGCGCGTTGTTATCTTCTGGGTGAAACCGCAGTGGTTCTGGAACTTGAGCCTCCGGTGACGCTTGCCACGCAAAAGCGTATCTGGCGTCTGGCTCAACGACTGCCCGAGCTACCTGGCGTGGTTGAAGCTATTCCGGGTATGAATAATATCACCGTGGTGCTGCGTGATCCGCACACGGGGGCGCTGGATGCCATTGAGCGCCTGCAACGCTGGTGGGAGGAGAGCGAGGCGCTGGAGCCGGAATCGCGGACGATTGAGATCCCGGTTGTCTATGGCGGCAAGGGAGGCCCCGACCTTGGCGTCGTGGCCGAGCACTGTGGATTAACGGAGAAGCAGGTTGTGGAGCTGCATAGCTCAGTCGACTATGTTGTCTGGTTTTTGGGATTTCAGCCGGGTTTCCCCTATCTGGGCGGGTTATCGCCCCAGTTGCATACGCCGCGCCGGGCTGAGCCGCGCCTGAGCGTACCGGCGGGCAGCGTGGCGATTGGTGGCGAACAGACGGGAATTTATCCGCTCGCCTCGCCGGGAGGCTGGCAACTTATCGGGCACACATCCACGCCGTTATTTGAACCTGGCCAGGACGCACCCATACTCCTGCGTCCGGGGGATACCCTGCGCTTTATCCCGCAAAAGGAGGGGATATGTTAACGCTTATTCGCGCAGGGCTTTACACCTCGGTACAGGATGCCGGGCGCTTTGGCCTGCGTCAGTCGGGCGTGAGCTACTGCGGTGCGCTTGATCGTCCCTCGCTGGAGATTGCCAACCTGCTGGTAGGCAACGCCGCCAGCACGGCGGCGTTAGAAATTACGCTGGGTCAGTGCGTGATTGAGTTTGGTCAGGAAACCTGGTTTGCCTTAACCGGCGCGGGCTGTGACGCGACGCTGGACGGCAAAGCGGTGTGGACCGGCTGGCGCCTGCGGGCGAAAGCCGGACAGCGTCTGACGCTCAAGCGTCCTCTGCACGGCGTGCGCAGCTATCTTGCGGTGGCGGGAGGTATCGACGTGCCGGAGGTGCTGGGCTCATCCAGCACCGACCAGAAAGCGGGAATGGGCGGACATGAAGGACGGCTGCTGCGCGACGGCGATCGCCTGGCGATTAAGCCATCAGCGCGCCATTTCACCACCACGCAGGGCGTGAAGCAGCTGTTGTGGGGGAACCTGATCCGCGCCCTGCCGGGGCCGGAATATCATGAGTTCGATGAGGCCTCAAAAGAGTCTTTCTGGCGCTCGCCATGGAAGATCAGCCCGCAGAGTAACCGCATGGGTTACCGGCTTCAGGGCCAGCCGCTGACCCGCACGACTGACCGGGAGCTGCTTTCCCATGGTCTGTTGCCGGGGGTGATTCAGGTGCCGGGCAACGGACAGCCTATCGTACTGATGAACGATGCGCAAACCACGGGAGGATATCCGCGTATTGCCTGCATTATTGAAGCGGATCGCTACCATCTGGCGCAAATTCCTCTCGGTCAGCCCATTCATTTTGTGCAGTGTTCGCTGGAGGAGGCGCTGAAAGCCCGTCAGGATCAGCAGCGTTATCTCGAACAGCTGGCGTGGAGGCTCGATGGTAAAGATTGATTTAAACGCCGATCTGGGGGAGGGCAGCAGCGCCGATGCGGCGCTGATGACGCTGGTCTCCTCGGTGAACATCGCCTGTGGGTTTCATGCCGGCGATGCGCAGACCATGCTGGCGAGCGTGCGCAATGCCGTGAAAAACGGCGTGGCGATAGGCGCTCACCCCAGCTTTCCGGACCGGGAAAACTTTGGTCGCACGGCGATGGATCTGCCGCCTGAGACGGTTTACGCGCAAATGCTCTACCAGATCGGCGCCCTGGAGGCGATAGTGCGCGCTGAGCAGGGCGAGATGCGCCACGTCAAGCCGCACGGCATGCTCTATAACCAGGCGGCGAAAGCTCCGGCGCTGGCAGACGCCATTGCCCGCGCGGTACGGGACTGCAATCCGCGTCTGATTCTGGTTGGCCTGGCGGGCAGCGAGCTTATCCGTGCCGGCGAACGGCTGGGGCTGACTACGCGGCAGGAAGTGTTTGCCGATCGGGGATACCTGCCGGACGGTAGCCTGGTTCCGCGTACGCAGGCCGGTGCGCTGATCACCGACGAAGGTAAAGCGCTGGCGCAGACGCTGGAGATGGTGCGCTTCGGGCGAGTAACCTCAACGGAGGGTACAACGGCAAACGTTCAGGCTGATACGGTGTGCTTACACGGTGACGGCGAGCATGCGCTCCAGTTTGCACGACGCCTGCGGGCGGCGTTCTCGGAAGAGGGCATTGTTGTCAGCGCAGAATAATCATGAAAGGACAATAACATGCCAGAAGGTCCGGAGATCCGCCGCGCGGCGGATAGCCTGGAGGCGGCGATAAAGGGCAAACCTCTGACACACGTCTGGTTTGCCTTTCCTCAACTCAAACCGTTTGAATCGCAGCTGGTGGGACAGACGGTGACCCACATTGAAACGCGCGGCAAAGCGTTGCTCACCCACTTTTCCCATAACCTGACGTTATATAGCCACAATCAGCTTTACGGCGTCTGGCGGGTGGTAAAGGCGGACGAGCAGCCACAAACGACCCGCGTGCTGCGCGTGCGGCTACAAACGGCGGATAAGGCGATCCTGCTCTACAGCGCTTCTGATATCGAAATGTTAACGCCGGAGCAGTTGCTCACGCACCCGTTCTTACTGCGGGTTGGGCCGGACGTGCTGGATATGCGCCTGACGGCAAGCGATGTGAAAGCCCGGCTGTTATCGCCCACATTCCGCAACCGGCAGTTTTCCGGGCTGTTGCTCGATCAGGCATTTCTGGCGGGGCTGGGAAACTACCTGCGGGTGGAGATCCTCTGGGAAGTGGGGCTGGCGCCGCAGCGCAAAGCGTCGCAGCTAAGCGATGAACAGCTGGAGGCGCTGTCCCACGCGTTGCTGGACATTCCCCGGCTGTCGTACAACACGCGTGGCGTGGTGGATGAGAACAAGCATCACGGAGCGTTGTTTCGCTTCAAGGTGTTTCATCGGGCGGGTAAAAAGTGTGAGCGGTGTGGCGGGGTGATTGAGAAGGCGACGATCTCTTCCAGACCGTTTTACTGGTGTCCTGGGTGCCAGATGTAAAAAAGCCGGGTGGCGGCTACGCCTTACCCGGCCTACATCTCGCACTTGTAGGCCCGGCAAGCGAAGCGCCGCCGGGCGTGTTTTTTAGCGCTTAATATCAGACTTAAAGTCACGCTGCTCGTAGCCGGTATACAGCTGACGAGGACGGGCGATTTTCATGCCTTCGCTGTGCATTTCGTTCCAGTGCGCAATCCAGCCCACGGTACGCGCCATGGCGAAGATCACGGTGAACATGGAAGACGGAATACCCATCGCTTTCAGGATGATACCGGAGTAGAAATCGACGTTCGGGTAGAGTTTCTTCTCGATGAAGTACGGGTCGTTCAGCGCGATGTGTTCCAGCTCCATCGCCACTTCCAGCAGATCATCTTTGGTGCCCAGCTCTTTCAGCACTTCGTGGCAGGTCTCACGCATGACGGTCGCCCGCGGGTCGTAGTTTTTGTAAACACGGTGACCGAAGCCCATCAGACGGAAGGAGTCATTCTTGTCTTTCGCGCGGCGCACGAACTCAGGAATGTGCTCAACGGAGCTGATCTCTTCCAGCATCTTCAGTGCTGCTTCGTTCGCGCCGCCGTGCGCCGGTCCCCACAGGGAGGCGATACCCGCAGCGATACAGGCGAACGGGTTCGCGCCGGAAGAGCCCGCGGTACGGACGGTAGAGGTCGAGGCGTTCTGTTCGTGGTCAGCGTGCAGGATCAGAATACGGTCCATCGCGCGTTCCAGCACCGGGTTCACTTCGTACTCTTCACACGGCGTGGAGAACATCATGCGCAGGAAGTTACCTGCGTAGGAGAGGTCGTTGCGTGGATACACAAACGGCTGACCGATAGAGTATTTGTAACACATCGCCGCCATAGTAGGCATTTTGGACAGCAGACGGAACGCCGCGATATCACGGTGACGTGGGTTATTCACGTCCAGAGAATCGTGGTAGAACGCCGCCAGCGCACCGGTAATACCGCACATGACCGCCATCGGATGAGAGTCACGACGGAACGCATGGAACAGACGGGTAATCTGCTCATGGATCATGGTGTGACGGGTCACGGTGGTTTTAAATTCATCGTACTGGGCCTGCGTCGGTTTTTCGCCGTTCAGCAGGATGTAGCACACTTCCAGATAGTTGGATTCGGTGGCTAACTGATCGATGGGGAAGCCGCGATGGAGCAGGATACCTTCGTCACCGTCAATGTAGGTGATTTTGGATTCGCAAGATGCGGTGGAGGTGAATCCAGGGTCAAAGGTGAATACCCCTTTGGAACCCAGCGTACGGATATCAATAACATCCTGACCGAGCGTGCCTTTTAGCACATCCAGTTCAATAGCATCATCACCATTTAGGGTGAGTTTTGCCTTTGTATCAGCCATTTACGGTCTCCTTAGCGCCTTATGCTTAAGACTGCGCTTTACCGGATTTGCTTTCAGCTGTTAATCATCGTTACCAGATTGTTATTTGGCTTACCGCTCAGCTCACGAGGAGAAACCAGGGTACAGAGCTATGGCGCCTTGCAGGTAAACGAATGAAATATCAGTGAAACAACAGCAAATCAGCGTTTTTGCAGTCCGAATTATTCAAACCTGTATATCACTAATAACTGTCCTGATAACTTCGGTCAATACCATCACACTGTTACATAACTATTTGTCAGGTGAAAGAGAGACCTCATAACTTTTGCGCATTATATGCCTTTTCTGATGACGTTTGTAACAATATTGTTTAACATTTGTCAAATCAGATGATTAAAAATTAAAAAGATGTTGTTATCGTGACCCCGATCACTGTTCCAGAGAAAACCCAACAAACTGTATGTAGGTTAATTGTAATGATTTTGTGAACGGCCTATACTGCCGCCAGGTCTCCGGAACACCCTGCAATCCCGAGCCACCCAGCGTTGTAACGTGTCGTTTTAGCATTTGGAAGCAATGTTTTGCATGACGCGCAGTTATAGAAAAGGAACGCTGTCTGACCCGCATCGCAGTCCGGAGGAAGGAAACAATAAGAACAGCATGTGGGCGTTATTCATGATAAGAAATGTGAAAAAACAAAGACCTGTCAATCTGGATCTCAAAACGATCCGATTCCCTGTAACAGCAATAGCGTCCATTCTGCACCGTGTTTCTGGTGTGATTACGTTTGTGGCGGTTGGTATCTTGCTGTGGTTACTGGGAACCAGCCTCTCATCTCCTGAAGGATTCCTCCAGGCCTCAGCCATCATGAACAGCTTCTTCGTGAAATTTATCATGTGGGGCATTCTGACCGCGCTGGCCTATCACGTGGTTGGCGGCGTTCGACATATGCTGATGGACTTTGGCTACCTGGAAGAGACGTTCGAGGCCGGTAAACGTACCGCTAACATTTCATTTGTGATCACTGTCGTGCTTTCACTTCTCGCAGGAGTTCTCGTATGGTAAGCAACGCCTCCGCATTAGGACGCAACGGCGTACATGACTTCATCCTGGTCCGCGCTACCGCCATCGTCCTCACGCTCTACATCATCTATATGATCGGTTTCTTCGCCACTAGCGGCACACTGACGTGGGAAATCTGGAGTGGTTTCTTCGGATCGGCCTTCACCAAAGTGTTCACCCTGCTGGCCCTGTTCTCCATCCTTATTCATGCCTGGATTGGCATGTGGCAGGTGTTGACCGATTACGTTAAACCGCTGGCGATTCGCCTTCCGCTGCAACTGATTATTGTTGTTGCTCTGCTGGTTTACGTCATTTATGGATTTGTTGTGGTGTGGGGTGTGTAATGAAACTGCCAGTCAGAGAATTTGATGCTGTTGTGATTGGTGCGGGTGGCGCAGGTATGCGTGCCGCACTGCAAATTTCCCAGAGCGGCCAGACCTGTGCGCTGCTCTCTAAAGTATTCCCGACCCGTTCCCACACTGTGTCTGCGCAGGGCGGTATCACCGTTGCGCTGGGTAATTCCCATGAAGATAACTGGGAATGGCACATGTACGATACGGTAAAAGGTTCCGACTACATCGGCGACCAGGATGCCATCGAATATATGTGTAAAACCGGCCCGGAAGCGATTCTGGAGCTGGACCACATGGGTCTGCCGTTCTCCCGTCTGGAAAATGGCACCATCTATCAGCGTCCGTTTGGCGGCCAGTCGAAAAACTTCGGCGGCGAACAGGCGGCACGTACCGCAGCAGCGGCTGACCGTACCGGTCACGCTTTGCTGCATACCCTTTATCAGCAAAACCTGAAAAACCACACCACCATCTTCTCCGAGTGGTATGCGTTGGATCTGGTGAAAAACGCCGATGGCGCGGTGGTGGGTTGTACCGCACTGTGCATTGAAACCGGTGAAGTGGTCTATTTCAAAGCGCGCGCAACCGTGCTGGCCACCGGCGGCGCAGGCCGTATCTATCAGTCCACTACCAACGCCCACATCAACACCGGTGACGGCGTTGGGATGGCTATCCGCGCTGGCGTGCCGGTGCAGGACATGGAGATGTGGCAGTTCCACCCAACCGGTATCGCCGGTGCGGGCGTGCTGGTGACAGAAGGCTGCCGTGGTGAAGGTGGCTATCTGCTGAACAAACATGGCGAGCGCTTTATGGAGCGTTATGCCCCGAATGCGAAAGACCTGGCGGGTCGTGACGTGGTGGCGCGTTCCATCATGATCGAAATCCGTGAAGGCCGCGGCTGCGACGGCCCTTGGGGCCCGCACGCGAAGCTGAAACTCGACCATCTGGGTAAAGAAGTGCTGGAATCCCGTCTGCCGGGCATTCTGGAACTGTCCCGCACCTTCGCCCACGTCGACCCGGTAAAAGAGCCGATTCCGGTTATCCCAACCTGTCACTACATGATGGGCGGTATTCCGACCAAAGTGACCGGTCAGGCCCTGACCGTGAACGAGCAGGGTGAAGACGTGGTCATCCCTGGTCTGTTCGCGGTAGGCGAAATTGCCTGCGTATCCGTGCACGGCGCAAACCGTCTGGGCGGCAACTCCCTGCTGGACCTGGTGGTATTTGGCCGTGCGGTGGGGCTGCATCTCCAGGAATCTATTGCCGAGCAGGGTGCGTTGCGTGATGCGACCGACGACGAAATTGATGCCTCTCTTGAGCGCCTCAACCGCTGGAACGGCAACCGTAACGGCGAAGATCCGGTTGAAATCCGTAAAGCGCTGCAAGAGTGTATGCAGCACAACTTCTCGGTATTCCGTGAAGGTGACGCGATGGCCAAAGGGCTTGAGCAACTGAAAACGATCCGCGAGCGTCTGAAGAATGCCCGTCTGGACGATACCTCGAGCGAGTTCAACACCCAGCGCGTTGAGTGCCTGGAGCTGGATAACCTGATGGAAACCGCGTTCGCCACTGCGATGTCGGCAAACTTCCGTACCGAAAGCCGTGGCGCCCATAGCCGCTTCGACTTCCCGGATCGTGATGACGAAAACTGGCTGTGCCATTCCCTGTATCTGCCAGAGTCGGAAACCATGACGCGTCGTAGCGTTAACATGGAACCGAAACTGCGTCCGGCGTTCCCGCCGAAGATTCGTACTTACTAATGCGGAGACAGGATAATGAAACTCGAATTCTCAGTTTATCGTTATAACCCGGATGTAGACGATGCTCCGCGTATGCAGGATTACACCCTCGAAGCGGAAGAAGGTCGTGACATGATGCTGCTGGATGCTTTAATCCAGCTGAAAGAAAAAGATCCTACGCTGTCGTTCCGCCGCTCCTGCCGTGAAGGGGTATGTGGCTCTGACGGTGTAAACATGAACGGCAAAAACGGTCTGGCCTGTATCACGCCAATTTCAGCGCTACAGCGTGCAGGCCAGAAAATTGTCATCCGTCCTCTGCCTGGCCTGCCGGTCGTGCGTGATTTGGTGGTGGACATGGGGCAATTCTATGCACAATATGAGAAGATTAAGCCTTACTTATTGAATAATGGGCAAAATCCACCCGCTCGCGAGCACTTACAGTCGCCTGAGCAGCGTGAAAAACTCGATGGGTTGTACGAGTGTATTCTCTGTGCATGCTGTTCAACGTCATGCCCGTCATTCTGGTGGAACCCGGATAAATTTATCGGCCCTGCGGGTCTGCTGGCTGCCTATCGCTTCCTGATCGACAGCCGCGATACCGAAACCGAGAATCGTCTGGAAGGGTTAAGTGACGCTTTCAGCGTATTCCGCTGCCATAGCATCATGAACTGCGTCAGTGTGTGTCCTAAGGGGCTGAACCCGACGCGCGCCATCGGCCATATTAAGTCGATGTTGTTGCAGCGCAGTGCGTAAGTAACAACGCCGGATGGCGCTGCGCTTATCCGGCCTACGTAACAGTAGGCCCGGTAAGCGTAGCGCCACCGGGCAAATTGCAGAAACCTTTAAAAACTGCCCTGAAGTTTAGACAGTTTCTAAAGGTTCCTTCGCGGGCCAAATGAAAAGAGCTCGCAGGTGAACCCCGGCACGTACACGTGGTGTGCGTGGTAGTTTCTACGGCGAAAGTAAGCATAAAAATGCTTAAGGGATCACGATGCAGAACGGCGCAATGAAAGCCTGGCTGGACTCTTCTTACCTCTCTGGTTCAAACCAGAGCTGGATAGAACAGCTCTATGAAGACTTCTTAACCGATCCTGACTCAGTGGACGCAAACTGGCGTTCCATGTTCCAGCAGTTGCCTGGTACAGGGGTCAAACCGGATCAATTCCATTCAAAAACACGTGATTATTTCCGTCGTCTGGCGAAGGATGCCTCACGTTACTCTTCTGCGATTTCCGACCCTGACACCAATGCGAAGCAGGTAAAAGTCCTGCAGCTTATCAACGCTTATCGCTTCCGTGGTCACCAGCATGCGAATCTCGATCCGCTGGGACTGTGGCAGCAGGAACGTGTAGCGGATCTCGATCCGGCTTATCACGATCTGACCGAGGCCGATTTCCAGGAAAGCTTTAACGTAGGTTCCTTTGCCATCGGCAAAGACACGATGAAGCTGGGCGATCTGATTGATGCGCTCAAGCAAACCTACTGCGGCTCCATCGGCGCGGAATATATGCACATTACCTCCACCGAAGAGAAACGCTGGATCCAGCAGCGTATCGAATCCGTGGCGGGTCACGCGAATTTCTCAGCAGACGAGAAAAAACGTTTCCTGAGCGAACTGACGGCAGCGGAAGGCCTTGAGCGCTATCTGGGCGCGAAATTCCCGGGCGCAAAACGCTTCTCACTGGAGGGCGGCGATGCGTTAGTCCCGATGCTGAAAGAGCTGATTCGTCATGCCGGTAAGAGCGGCACGCGCGAAGTGGTGCTGGGCATGGCGCACCGTGGCCGTCTGAACGTGCTGGTTAACGTGCTGGGTAAAAAACCGCAGGATCTGTTCGACGAATTTGCGGGTAAACATAAAGAGCACCTCGGCACCGGTGACGTGAAGTACCACATGGGTTTCTCGTCGGATATCGAAACCGAGGGCGGTCAGGTTCACCTGGCGCTGGCGTTTAACCCGTCGCACCTGGAAATCGTCAGCCCGGTGGTTATCGGTTCCGTGCGTGCGCGTCTGGATCGTCTGGACGAGCCGAGCAGCAATAAAGTGCTGCCAATCACCATTCACGGTGATGCGGCAGTCACAGGGCAGGGCGTGGTTCAGGAAACCCTGAACATGTCGAAAGCGCGTGGTTATGAAGTGGGCGGTACCGTTCGCATCGTAATCAACAACCAGGTGGGCTTCACCACCTCTAACCCGCTGGATGCGCGTTCTACCCCGTACTGCACCGACATCGGTAAAATGGTTCAGGCGCCAATCTTCCACGTAAACGCGGATGACCCGGAAGCCGTTGCTTTCGTTACCCGTCTGGCGCTGGACTTCCGTAACACCTTTAAGCGCGACGTGTTCATTGACCTCTTCTGCTACCGCCGTCACGGCCACAACGAAGCGGATGAGCCAAGTGCAACCCAGCCGCTGATGTACCAGAAAATCAAAAAACACCCGACGCCGCGTAAAATCTATGCTGACAAGCTGGAAAGCGAAAAAGTGGCGACGCTGGAGGATGCGACCGAAATGGTCAATCTTTATCGCGACGCGCTGGACGCGGGTGAATGCGTGGTCAAAGAGCTGCGCCCAATGAACATGCACTCCTTTACCTGGTCGCCGTACCTCAACCACGAGTGGGACGAGAGCTACCCGAACAAGGTTGAGATGAAGCGTTTGCAGGAGCTGGCTAAACGCATCAGCACCGTGCCGGAAGCGATCGAGATGCAATCCCGCGTGGCCAAGATCTATGGCGACCGCCAGGCCATGGCGGCGGGTGAGAAGCTGTTCGACTGGGGCGGCGCGGAAACGCTGGCCTATGCGACGCTGGTTGACGAAGGTATTCCGGTTCGTCTGTCCGGTGAAGATGCGGGTCGTGGCACCTTCTTCCACCGTCATGCGGTTGTACACAACCAGTCTAACGGTTCAACCTATACTCCGCTTCAGCACGTGCATAACGGTCAGGGCCAGTTCAAGGTCTGGGACTCCGTGCTGTCAGAAGAAGCGGTTCTGGCCTTCGAATACGGCTACGCCACCGCAGAACCTCGCACCCTGACTATCTGGGAAGCGCAGTTCGGTGACTTCGCCAACGGTGCGCAGGTCGTCATCGACCAGTTCATCTCCTCCGGTGAGCAGAAGTGGGGCCGTATGTGTGGTCTGGTGATGTTGCTGCCGCACGGCTATGAAGGACAAGGGCCGGAGCACTCCTCCGCGCGTCTGGAGCGTTATCTGCAACTCTGCGCCGAGCAGAACATGCAGGTCTGCGTGCCGTCCACCCCGGCTCAGGTGTACCACATGCTGCGTCGTCAGGCGCTGCGCGGTATGCGCCGTCCGCTGGTGGTCATGTCGCCAAAATCCCTGCTGCGTCATCCGCTGGCGGTTTCGAGCCTGGATGAACTGGCTAACGGCACCTTCCTGCCAGCCATCGGTGAAATTGACGAGCTGGATCCGCAGGCCGTTAAGCGTGTCGTAATGTGTTCTGGTAAGGTTTATTACGACCTGCTGGAACAGCGCCGTAAGAACGATCAGAAAGATGTCGCCATCGTGCGTATCGAGCAGCTTTATCCGTTCCCGCATCAGGCGATGCAGGAAGTGCTGAAACAGTACGCTCACGTTCATGATTTTGTCTGGTGCCAGGAAGAGCCGCTCAACCAGGGCGCATGGTATTGCAGCCAGCATCATTTCCGTGAAGTGATTCCATTTGGGTCTGCCCTGCGTTATGCAGGTCGCCCGGCCTCCGCCTCTCCGGCGGTAGGGTATATGTCCGTTCACCAGAAGCAGCAACAAGATCTGGTCAATGACGCGCTGAACGTCGATTAATTAAAGGATACATAATGAGTAGCGTAGATATTCTTGTTCCCGACCTGCCTGAGTCCGTAGCAGATGCAACCGTCGCCACCTGGCACAAAAAACCAGGCGACGCGGTAACCCGTGACGAAGTGCTGGTAGAAATCGAAACTGACAAAGTGGTACTGGAAGTACCGGCTTCAGCGGATGGCATTCTGGATGCAGTCCTGGAAGACGAAGGTACGACCGTGACTTCTCGCCAGATCCTGGGTCGCCTGCGTGAAGGCAACAGCGCGGGCAAAGAGTCCAGCGCGAAATCTGAAGAGAAAGCGTCTACCCCAGCCCAGCGCCAGCAGGCGTCTCTGGAAGAGCAAACCAATGACGCGCTCAGCCCGGCGATCCGTCGCCTGCTGGCTGAGCACAGCCTCGATCCGGCAGCCATCAAAGGTACCGGCGTGGGTGGCCGTCTGACTCGCGAAGATATCGACAAGCATCTGGCAAAAGCGCCTTCAGAGGCGAAAGCGGAAGCGAAAGCCCCTGCGGCAGCACCAGCGGCACAGCCAGCTCTGGGTGCACGTAGCGAAAAACGCGTGCCGATGACCCGCCTGCGCAAGCGCGTGGCCGAGCGTCTGCTGGAAGCGAAAAACTCCACCGCGATGCTGACCACCTTCAACGAAGTCAACATGAAGCCAATCATGGACCTGCGCAAGCAGTACGGTGACGCGTTTGAAAAACGTCACGGTATCCGTCTGGGCTTCATGTCCTTCTACGTGAAAGCGGTAGTTGAAGCGCTGAAACGCTACCCGGAAGTGAACGCGTCTATCGATGGCGATGACGTGGTTTACCACAACTACTTCGACGTCAGCATGGCGGTTTCTACCCCACGCGGCCTGGTCACCCCGGTTCTGCGTGATGTGGACACCCTGGGTATGGCTGACATTGAGAAGAAAATCAAAGAGCTGGCCGTGAAAGGCCGCGACGGCAAGCTGACCGTTGAAGACCTGACTGGCGGTAACTTCACCATTACCAACGGTGGCGTGTTCGGCTCGCTGATGTCTACCCCGATCATCAACCCGCCGCAGAGCGCGATCCTGGGTATGCACGCCATTAAAGATCGTCCAATGGCGGTAGACGGTAAAGTTGAGATCCTGCCGATGATGTACCTGGCGCTCTCATACGATCACCGCCTGATCGACGGCCGCGAGTCCGTAGGCTTCCTGGTTGCCATTAAAGAGCTGCTGGAAGATCCAACGCGTCTGCTGCTGGACGTTTAGTAACTATTTAGCATCACCTGCCCTGTAGGCCGGATAAGCGTAGCGCCGGTCTACAGGTTTGAAGATAACGATTACCCTGAAGGATGGATAGAACACATGAACTTACATGAATATCAGGCCAAACAGCTGTTTGCCAGGTCAGGCTTACCGGCTCCGGTGGGTTATGCCTGTACTACCCCGCGTGAAGCAGAAGAAGCCGCATCTAAAATCGGTTCCGGCCCGTGGGTAGTTAAATGTCAGGTTCACGCTGGTGGCCGTGGTAAAGCGGGCGGTGTGAAGGTTGTTAAGAGCAAAGAAGAGATCCGTGCGTTTGCTGAACATTGGCTCGGCAAGCGTCTGGTAACCTACCAGACAGATGCGAATGGCCAGCCGGTCAACCAGATCCTGGTTGAAGCGGCAACCGACATCGCGAAAGAATTGTACCTCGGCGCAGTCGTAGACCGTAGCTCCCGTCGCGTGGTGTTCATGGCATCTACCGAAGGCGGCGTGGAAATCGAAAAAGTGGCGGAAGAGACCCCGCACCTGATCCACAAAGTGGCAATCGATCCGCTGGCGGGCCCAATGCCTTACCAGGGACGTGAGCTGGCGTTCAAACTGGGTCTGGAAGGCAAGCTGGTTCAGCAGTTCACCAAGATCTTCATGGGGCTGGCGACCATCTTCCTGGAGCGCGATCTGGCGCTGATCGAGATCAACCCGCTGGTGATCACCACCCAGGGCGACCTGATCTGCCTCGACGGCAAGCTGGGCGCTGACGGCAACGCGCTGTTCCGCCAGGCGGATCTGCGCGAAATGCGCGACCAGTCTCAGGAAGATCCGCGTGAAGCGCAGGCTGCCCAGTGGGAGCTGAACTACGTGGCGCTGGATGGCAACATCGGCTGCATGGTTAACGGTGCGGGCCTGGCAATGGGCACCATGGACATCGTTAAGCTGCACGGCGGTGAGCCAGCGAACTTCCTCGACGTGGGCGGTGGCGCAACCAAAGAGCGCGTAACCGAAGCGTTCAAAATCATTCTCTCTGACAACAACGTAAAAGCGGTTCTGGTGAACATCTTCGGCGGTATCGTACGTTGCGACCTGATCGCCGACGGTATCATCGGCGCGGTAGGAGAAGTGGGCGTTAACGTTCCGGTTGTTGTACGTCTGGAAGGGAATAACGCTGAACTCGGCGCGAAAAAACTGGCTGACAGCGGCCTGAATATTATTGCAGCGAAAAGTCTGACGGATGCAGCTCAGCAGGTTGTTGCCGCAGTGGAGGGGAAATAATGTCCGTTTTAATTAATAAAGATACCAAGGTTATCTGCCAGGGCTTCACCGGTAGCCAGGGGACTTTCCACTCCGAACAGGCGATTGCCTACGGTACGCAGATGGTTGGCGGCGTAACGCCAGGTAAAGGCGGCACCACGCACCTGGGCCTGCCGGTGTTCAACACCGTGCGTGAAGCAGTAGAAGCGACGGGCGCAACCGCGACCGTGATCTACGTTCCAGCGCCGTTCTGCAAAGACTCTATTCTGGAAGCGATCGACGCAGGCATTAAGCTGATCATCACCATCACCGAAGGCATCCCGACGCTGGATATGCTGACCGTGAAGGTGAAGCTGGACGAAGCAGGCGTGCGCATGATCGGCCCGAACTGCCCAGGCGTTATCACCCCGGGCGAATGCAAAATCGGCATCATGCCGGGCCACATTCACAAACCGGGCAAAGTGGGCATCGTGTCCCGTTCCGGTACCCTGACCTATGAAGCGGTTAAGCAGACCACCGATTACGGCTTCGGCCAGTCCACCTGCGTGGGCATCGGCGGTGACCCGATCCCAGGCTCTAACTTTATCGACATCCTGAAGCTGTTCCAGGAAGATCCACAGACCGAAGCGATCGTGATGATCGGTGAGATCGGTGGTAGCGCGGAAGAAGAAGCGGCTGCTTACATCAAAGATCATGTGACCAAGCCGGTGGTGGGTTACATCGCGGGTGTGACCGCGCCGAAAGGCAAACGTATGGGTCACGCGGGTGCGATTATCGCTGGCGGTAAAGGTACGGCTGATGAGAAATTCGCAGCACTGGAAGCCGCAGGCGTGAAAACCGTTCGCAGCCTGGCGGATATCGGTGAAGCACTGAAATCCATCATTAAGTAAGTCCTCTCTGCTCCCCGAATGGGGCGCGTTGAAGTATAAAAAAATGTCCGTTTCGACATGGTTGGCCGCTGTAAAGCGGCCTTTTTTTATTGTCTGCGTTTAGCCACCAGAGTGAATTTATAGTCGTCGGTATTAAACACGTTGCGACTGTATTCAAATACCCGGCCGTCTTTCAGGAAGCCGCGGGAAACTTTTTCAAGAATTGGTTTTGCCGGATCGAGCGCCAGGGCGGCAATCGCCTCGTCCGATGGCATGACTGGCACCAGCTCCTGCTCGCTGCGATCGATAACCAGCTTTTTGACCTGCTCAATGTAATGGTATTTCGACTGTTCCATCACTTCCCAGGTGAGGTCGGGGAATATCGCCAGCGGCATCCATGTCTCTTCCAGATTCACCGGCTTTTCCCTGATGAAGCGTACGCGCTTGACGTGCCAGACCTTATCATCCGGATTGAGCGCCAGTTTTGCCGCGAGCCGCTCATCGGCTTTCACCACTTCGAAGACGCTGACGTCGCTGTGCGTATCAACGTTGCGATCCGCCAGTTTTTCGTAAAAGCCGGTAAGCTGATAAATATCGTAATTCACCCGCTCCTCTTTTACATACGAGCCGCTGCCCTGAATGCTTTCGATGATCTGCTCGTCGGCGAGCAGCTTCAAAGCCTGCCGCACGGTGACACGGCTAACGTTAAATGCCTCCTGAAGGCTGGATTCCGTCGGCAGCGCGTCTCCGGGTTTTAATTCCCCGGCGTTAATCTTCTCGCGGAACGCATCGGCGATCTGCCGGTACATCGGTTTATTGCCCATTGTGTTACGCCTTTTTAATACCTTTTTAGGGGAATTATGCCTTCAGTGACTGATTTGTAAATAATACAAATTAAATACAAATATCGTTGTTAGTGAAAATGATCACATAAATGTATTATCCAGTCTGCCACAATCCTCCCCAGACAATAACTTTGGATAGGTGAGGATCTTATGAACCTGACGACTCTGACCGACCCCCGTGCTGTCTGCGTGCAGGCGCAGTTTACCAGCCGTGATGAGGCAATCCGTCAGCTTGCGACGCGGCTGGTAGCGTTGGGCAAAATAGCCGACGCCGATACGTTTCTGGCAGAGGTTTTCCATCGCGAATCGCTTGGCCCGACGGCGCTGGGCGAGGGGCTGGCCGTACCCCATGGTAAATCAGCGGCAGTAAAGGAAGCGGCTTTTGCCGTGGCAACACTGCGCGAGCCGCTGGTCTGGGAAGGCGTGGACGGACCGGAGGAGGTCGAGCTGATTTTTTTGCTCGCCATTCCTCCCGCACAAGCGGGATCAACGCATATTCAGGTGCTGACGGAACTGACGTCCCGCCTGGCGGATGACGATCTCAGGGCGCACGTGATGACGGCGACCAGCGCGGAAGCGGTGCTTGCTGCGCTGGAAACGGCGCCTGAGGCGCAAGAAACCGCCGTCGCAGAGAATGCCCCGACGATCGTCTGCGTTACCGCCTGTCCGGCCGGGATCGCCCATACCTACATGGCAGCGGAATATCTCGAAAAAGCGGGACGTAAGCTCGGCGTCAATGTAGTGGTCGAAAAGCAGGGGGCAAACGGTATTGAGGGGCGCATCACCGCGCAGCATTTGCAGGAGGCAAAAGCGTGTATCTTCGCGGCGGAAGTGGCGATCAAAGAGCGTGAGCGTTTTCAGGGGATCCCCGCCATTTCCGTGCCCGTCGCGGAACCCTTGCGCCATGCGGAAGCGCTCATTGAGCGTGCGCTGGCGCTACAGCCTGTATCCGATGCGCGTCCTGCGCACGTCGACACGGACGCGAAAAAGTCCGTTAAAACCGAACTCAAGCAAGCGCTGCTCAGCGGTATCTCCTTTGCGGTGCCGCTGATTGTCGCTGGCGGCACGGTGCTGGCCGTGTCGGTACTGCTGGCGCAAATTCTGGGCTTGCAGCACCTGTTCGATCAGGAAAACTCGTGGCTGTGGATGTACCGCAAACTGGGCGGTGGGATGCTCGGCATTCTGATGGTCCCTGTTCTGGCGGCCTATACCGCTTACTCGCTGGCGGATAAACCTGCGCTTACGCCGGGCTTTGCGGCGGGCCTTGCCGCCAATATGATCGGCTCCGGCTTTCTGGGGGCCATCGTCGGCGGGCTGATTGCGGGCTACCTGATGCGCTGGGTGAAAAACCACATCCGGCTGAGTAGCCGCTGCAACGGCTTTCTGACCTTTTATCTCTATCCGGTGATTGGCGTACTGGGCGCAGGCAGCCTGATGCTGTTTGTGATCGGCGAACCGGTGGCCTGGATCAATAACGCTCTGACCGCCTGGCTTAATGGTCTCTCCGGCGCGAACGCGCTGCTGCTGGGGGCGATCCTGGGCTTTATGTGCTCGTTCGATCTGGGCGGTCCGGTCAACAAAGCCTCTTACGCGTTCTGTCTGGGCGCGATGGCCAACGGCGTATACGGGCCTTATGCGATCTTCGCCTCCGTCAAAATGGTTTCGGCCTTTACCGTGACGGCATCAACGATGCTGGCTCCGAATCTGTTTAAACAGTTCGAAATTGAGACCGGCAAATCCACCTGGCTGCTGGGGCTGGCGGGCATCACCGAAGGGGCAATTCCGATGGCTATCGAGGATCCGTTGCGAGTCATCGGCTCATTTGTTCTGGGGTCAATGGCGACCGGAGCGATTGTCGGAGCGATGGGTATTGGGCTCTCCACCCCGGGCGCGGGCATTTTCTCTCTCTTCTTACTGCATGATGCCGGGCTGGGCGGCGTGATAGCCGCTGCCGGCTGGTTTGGCGCCGCGCTGGTGGGCGCCGCAATCTCTACGCTCATTTTACTGCTCTGGCGACGCCAGGCCGTGAAGAGCGGTACCTACGTGACTGAAGACATACCATCCTAAACACGCACTGACAGGAAACGAAGATGAAAGCTGTATCTCGCGTTCATATCACGCCACATATGCACTGGGACCGGGAGTGGTACTTCACCACCGAAGCGTCACGTATTCTTCTGGTCAATAATATGGAAGAGATCCTCACCCGTCTTGAGCAGGACGCAGAGTATAAATACTACGTTCTCGACGGCCAGACGGCGGTGCTGGAAGATTATTTTGCCGTGAAACCGGAAAACAGGCCACGCGTGAAGGCGCTGGTGGCGGCCGGGAAGCTGATTATCGGGCCGTGGTATACCCAGACGGACACCACCCTTGTCTCCGGCGAGTCGATTGTGCGCAATCTGATGTACGGCATGCGCGACTGTCTGGCCTTTGGCGAGCCGATGAAAATTGGCTATCTGCCGGACTCCTTCGGCATGTCTTCCCAGCTGCCACACATTTACAACGGTTTTGGCATCACGCGCACCATGTTCTGGCGCGGGTGTTCCGAGCGGCACGGTACCGATAAAACCGAATTTCTCTGGCAAAGCCAGGACGGCAGCGAAGTGACGGCACAGGTGCTGCCGCTGGGCTACGCGATTGGTAAGTACTTACCGGAGGATGAAGCCGGACTGCGCAAACGGCTCGACAACTACTTCGAGGTGCTCGAAAAAGCCTCCGTGACGAAAGAAATTTTGCTGCCTAACGGCCATGATCAGATGCCGCTCCAGCAGAACATATTTGCGGTGATGGATAAGCTGCGCAAAATCTATCCGCAGCGTCAGTTTGTGATGAGCCGCTTCGAGGAGGTGTTTGACCATATCGATGCGCACCGCGATGAACTGGCGACGCTGAAAGGGGAATTTATTGACGGTAAATATATGCGGGTGCACCGGACGATCGGCTCCACGCGGATGGACATCAAAATCGCCCACGCCCGGATAGAGAATAAAATCGTCAACGTCCTTGAGCCGCTGGCTACGCTTGCCTGGACGCTGGGCTTTGACTATCACCACGGCTTGCTGGAAAAAATGTGGAAAGAGATCCTCAAGAATCACGCCCACGACAGTATCGGCTGCTGCTGCAGCGATAAAGTGCATCGCGAGGTGATGTCACGCTTTGAGCTGGCGGAAGACATGGCTGATAACCTGACGTGCTTCTATATGCGCAAGATTGTCGACAACATGCCGCAGAGCGAGGAAGACAAACTGGTGATGTTTAACCTCACGCCCTGGCCGCGTGAGGAAGTGATTAACACCACGATACGTCTGCGCGCCAGCCAGTTCCGCCTGTTGGACGAAAAGGGAAATGAAATCCCTTATTATCTCCGCAGCGCGCGTGAGATAGACCCCGGGCTGATTGACCGGCAGATAGTGCATTACGGCAACTACGATCCCTTCATGGAGTTTGACATCCAGCTCAACCAGATCCTGCCATCTATGGGTTACCGCACGCTCTATATCGAGCCGCACGTGGCCGGCAAACTGCAGACGCCAGATAAATCGCCGGAGGCGTTACTGGAAAATGCTTTCTGGGAAGTAACGTTAAACGAGGACGGTACTTTGCGTCTGCTCGATAAAGCGTCCGGGCTTATCTATGACCGCGCGCTGGAAATTGAAGAGAGCTCGGATGACGGCGATGAGTACGACTACTCGCCTTCACGGGAAGAGTGGAGACTCTCTTCCGCGCAGGGCGAACATGAGGTTGAGGTGATCCACGAGGCCTGGCAGAGCAGGGCGGTGATCCGCCATCGAATGGCGGTGCCAGCGGATCTCGTTGAACGTTCTGCGCGTCAGCAGACGGGAACGCTTGAGGCAGAACTCACGGTCACGCTCAGCCATAACAGCCGACGTATCGACGTTGAGGCACGTCTCGGAAATCACGCGGATGACCACCGTGTGCGGGTGCTGATCCCGACACCATTCACCACAGAGACGGTCTTAGCCGATACCCAGTTTGGTTCGCTGACGCGCCCTGTACAGGATGAAGCGATGGCAGACTGGCAGGAGGAGGGATGGAAGGAAGCGCCGCTGCCGGTGTGGAATCTGCTCAACTACGCGGTGCTCCAGGAACGGCGTAACGGGATGGCGCTATTTACCGAAGGGTTGCGCGAATTTGAAGTAACAGGTGAGCGTCAAAACACGTTTGCCCTGACGTTGCTTCGCGGCGTCGGGTTGCTTGGGAAGGAAGACTTACTTCTGCGCCCTGGCAGACCGTCCGGGATCAAAATGCCGGTGCCTGATTCGCAGATGCGGGGCCAGTTAACCTGTCGCTTTAGCCTGTTCAGTTTTAATGGTACGCCCGTCAGTGCTGGCGTTGCGCAGCAGGCGAAGTCGTGGTTAACGCCAGTGCACTGTTATAACAAAATTCCGTGGGATGCGATGAAGCTTAACCGTGCCTCTTTCACCACACCCTGTAGCTATAGCCTGCTAACGCTGGCGCCTAACGGATGTGTACTCAGTGCGCTGAAAAAAGCGGAGGATCGTGACGAGATGATTCTTCGTCTGTACAACCCTTCGGAGACCCGCTCCTGTGACGTGGCTTTGTCTGTGAACCGTGAGGTCCAGGCCTGTTGCGAAACGGACATGAATGAGGTGTGCAAAGCGCAAGGGGAGGAGGGCTCAGCCATTACGGGGCCTTTCAGGCCAGGCCAGTCACGGACCTTCAGCATAAAAATTGAAAGGTAATCTCAAGAACAATATCAAGGCCGCATCCCCTGCGGCCTTTATTTCATCAAATAGTCACTAAAGGGTGTTAATTTTAAGATTAGCGAAGGTGAATGAAATGTAATCTTTTAGGCGGGTAGTAAAACGAAAGAAAAATACTGTGAAGCGGATAACATTATATGTTTCTCTCCCTGCAAAAAGGTCTTTTTTCACACGCGTTAATAAAAATCACAACTGTTTATATTATCTTCTGGCTTTTATAACCATTAATGCCTTTAAATATACATGTTATTAACAAGGTTTTTACTATCCATGTCACAAAGAAACATCATTAACAGTGCCGGCTGTTTTTGATTTAAATCAATGTTTAATCCTTGGAAAAAGGCTCCAAAAGGCGTTAAATTGTTCCCGATCAAAATGGCCGAAAAGTGGTAATTTTGCTATAAATTGATCGCCGTCGAAAAACGTAAATCTGTTCGAATAAAAACCTGTTTATTGTAAGGGTTTTGCAGCGTATTATATTTACGGGATCAATTTGGTTTTTTCTTAACGTATTTGTAACCTTTCATCATTGCTTTTTCCTCCTGTAGAGAATAAGCAACGAAGAAGGGAAGCAGATAACTTTGTATTGGGGCATGCGTGTGGATCCTTATCTAACGGGGTTCACTCTCGGAGTCTTCATGCGATGAGCAAGGAGTCATAATGTTAGACGTAGTCGAACTGTCGCGCTTACAGTTTGCCTTGACCGCGATGTACCACTTCCTTTTTGTGCCGCTGACGCTCGGTATGGCGTTCCTGCTGGCCATCATGGAAACGGTTTACGTCCTCTCCGGCAAACAGATTTATAAAGATATGACCAAGTTCTGGGGCAAGTTGTTTGGTATCAACTTTGCGCTGGGCGTGGCAACCGGTCTGACCATGGAGTTCCAGTTCGGGACAAACTGGTCTTACTATTCCCACTATGTAGGGGATATTTTCGGTGCGCCGCTGGCCATTGAAGGTCTGATGGCCTTCTTCCTCGAATCCACCTTTGTAGGTCTGTTCTTCTTCGGTTGGGACCGTCTGGGTAAAGTCCAGCATATGGCGGTAACCTGGCTGGTGGCATTAGGCTCCAACTTGTCCGCACTGTGGATCCTGGTGGCGAACGGCTGGATGCAAAACCCAATCGCCTCTGATTTCAACTTCGAAACCATGCGTATGGAGATGGTCAGCTTCGCTGAGCTAGTCCTGAACCCGGTTGCCCAGGTTAAATTCGTGCACACCGTGGCGTCTGGCTATGTGTGCGGCGCGATGTTCGTGCTGGGCATCAGCTCCTACTATATGCTGCGCGGCCGTGACTTCGCGTTCGCCAAGCGTTCTTTCGCTATCGCAGCAAGCTTCGGTATGGCCGCGATTCTGTCCGTTATTGTTCTGGGTGATGAATCCGGTTACGAAATGGGTGACGTGCAGAAAACCAAACTCGCCGCAATTGAAGCTGAATGGGAAACCCAGCCGGCACCGGCAGCGTTTACCCTGTTTGGCGTGCCTGACCAGGACGCGCAGGAAAACCGCTTCGCCATTCAAATTCCTTACGCTCTGGGTATTATCGCCACGCGCTCCGTCGACAAACAGGTGACTGGCCTGAAAGATCTGATGGTGCAGCATGAAGAGCGTATCCGTAACGGGATGAAAGCCTACTCGCTGCTGGAACAGCTGCGCGCCGGCTCTACCGACCAGGCCGTTCGCGATCAATTTAACGACGTGAAGAAAGACCTCGGTTACGGTCTGCTGCTGAAACGCTATACCCCGAACGTCTCCGACGCGACGGAAGCGCAGATTCAGATGGCAACCAAAGACTCTATTCCACGCGTTGCGCCGCTGTACTTCGCGTTCCGCATCATGGTGGGTTGCGGCATTATCATGCTGCTGATCATCGCGGCCTCGTTCTGGTCAGTCATTCGTAACCGTATCGGTGAGAAAAAATGGCTGCTGCGCACCGCGCTGTACGGTATCCCACTGCCATGGATTGCTATCGAGTCCGGCTGGTTTGTTGCGGAATATGGCCGTCAGCCATGGGCGATCGGTGAGGTGCTGCCAACAGCGGTAGCGAACTCCTCCCTGACCGCAGGCGACCTGATCTTCTCCATGCTGCTGATTTGCGGTCTGTACACCCTGTTCCTGGTGGCTGAACTGTTCCTGATGTTCAAGTTCGCGCGCCTTGGCCCAAGCAGCCTGAAAACCGGTCGCTACCACTACGAGCAGTCTGTTACGACTACTCAGCCGGCACGCTAAGACAGGAGTCATCAAATGATCGATTATGAAGTATTGCGTTTTATCTGGTGGCTGTTGATCGGCGTTCTGCTGATTGGTTTTGCGGTCACCGATGGTTTCGATATGGGCGTGGGCATGCTCACCCGTTTCCTCGGTCGTAATGACACCGAGCGTCGAATCATGATCAACTCCATCGCCCCGCACTGGGACGGTAACCAGGTGTGGCTGATCACCGCAGGCGGCGCGCTGTTCGCTGCCTGGCCGATGGTTTACGCGGCTGCGTTCTCCGGCTTCTATGTGGCGATGATTCTGGTGCTGGCCTCTTTATTCTTCCGTCCGGTGGGTTTCGACTACCGTTCCAAGATTGAAGACACCCGCTGGCGTAACATGTGGGACTGGGGCATCTTCATTGGTAGCTTCGTTCCACCGCTGGTCATTGGTGTGGCGTTCGGTAACCTGTTACAGGGCGTACCGTTCCACGTCGACGAATATATGCGTCTGTTCTACACCGGTAACTTCTTCCAGCTGCTGAATCCGTTTGGTCTGCTGGCTGGCGTGGTGAGCGTGGCGATGATCATCACCCAAGGCGCAACCTATCTCCAGATGCGTACCGTGGGTGAACTGCACCTGCGTTCCCGTGCGACCGCTCAGGTGGCGGCGCTGGTGACGCTGGTCTGCTTCGCGCTGGCAGGCGTGTGGGTCGTGTACGGTATTGATGGCTACGTGGTGACCTCCGCCATTAACCATACCGCACCGTCTAACCCGTTGACCAAAGAGGTGGCGCGTCAGGCTGGCGCATGGCTGGTGAACTTCAACAATATGCCTGCGCTGTGGGCTATCCCTGCTCTGGGTGTGCTGCTGCCACTGCTGACAGTGTTAATGTCTCGTCTGGAGAAAGGCGCTATGGCGTTCGTGTTCTCTTCCCTGACGCTGGCGTGCATTATCCTGACGGCAGGTATTGCTATGTTCCCATTCGTGATGCCATCCAGCACCATGATGAATGCTAGCCTGACCATGTGGGATGCAACGTCCAGCCAGTTGACGTTGAACCTGATGACGTACGTTGCTTGCGTGTTCGTGCCGATTATCCTGCTCTACACCGCCTGGTGTTACTGGAAAATGTTCGGTCGCATCACTAAAGAACATATCGAAAGCTACACCCACTCTATGTATTAAGTAAGGAGCTGAATATGTGGTATTTCGCATGGATTTTAGGGACGCTTCTTGCCTGTGCATTTGGTGTCATCACTGCCCTGGCGCTTGAGCATGTAGAAGCGTCTAAAGCAGGTGAAGATAAGCACTAATGAATATTATCGCAACGTTATATGCGGTAATGGACAAGCGCCCCCTGCGGGCGCTTTCCCTCATTATGGCATTACTGCTGGCGGGCTGTATCTTCTGGGACCCGTCGCGCTTCGCGGCTAAAACCAGCGAGCTTGAGATCTGGCACGGCTTCCTGATTATGTGGGCGGTGTGTGCAGGTGTGATTCACGGTGTCGGCTTTCGTCCGAAAGCGCTTCACTGGCAGGGCATCTTCTGCCCGCTGATTGCCGATCTGGTTCTTCTCGCCGGTTTGATTTTCTTCTTCTTCTGAATAAGAAATGTCCGTTAATGATATGGGCTTACCCGAGCCCATAAAAATTTACTCTCCGTTTACTTTCCCCCATTCCAAACCATCATTCCCGCGCGTATAGTAGCGAAGTTTGAAAGCTCCAACTTTTCTTGTATTACCGGGATGTAAAGTGAATACAACGCTGTTTCGATGGCCGGTACGTGTCTATTACGAAGATACCGATGCCGGTGGTGTGGTCTACCACGCCAGCTACGTTGCTTTTTATGAACGGGCACGCACAGAGATGCTGCGCCATCATCACTTTAGTCAACAGGTGCTGTTGGCTGAGCGAGTTGCCTTCGTGGTACGCAAGATGACGCTTGAGTATTTTGCGCCTGCCAGACTCGACGATATGCTCGAAGTCCAAACAGAAATTACATCAATGCGCGGAACTTCACTGGTTTTCACGCAGCGGATAGTCAATGCAGAGAACACGGTACTGAACTCAGCTGAAGTCCTGATTGTCTGTGTTGATCCAACCATAATGAAGCCTCGTGCGCTTCCTAAGTCTATTGTCGCGGAGTTTAAGCAGTGACTGACATGAATATCCTTGATTTGTTCCTGAAGGCAAGCCTTCTGGTTAAACTTATCATGTTGATTTTGATTGGTTTTTCAATCGCATCCTGGGCCATCATCATCCAGAGAACGCGTATCCTCAATGCCGCTGGCCGCGAAGCCGAAGCGTTTGAAGATAAGTTCTGGTCGGGTATAGAGCTTTCTCGTCTCTATCAGGAAAGCCAGGGACGCCGTGATAACCTTTCAGGCTCCGAACAAATTTTTTATAGTGGTTTCAAAGAGTTCGCTCGCTTACACCGTGCTAACAACCATGCGCCGGAAGCCGTGGTAGAAGGTGCGTCGCGTGCGATGCGCATTTCCATGAATCGCGAACTGGAAAATCTTGAAACGCATATTCCTTTCCTCGGTACCGTTGGCTCCATCAGCCCGTATATCGGCCTGTTTGGTACGGTGTGGGGGATCATGCACGCCTTTATCGCCCTGGGGGCGGTGAAGCAGGCAACCTTGCAGATGGTGGCACCGGGTATCGCAGAAGCACTGATCGCGACCGCAATCGGTCTGTTCGCGGCAATTCCGGCGGTAATGGCGTACAACCGTCTGAACCAGCGCGTGAATAAACTGGAACTGAACTACGACAACTTTATGGAAGAGTTCACCGCGATTCTGCATCGTCAGGCGTTTACCAGCACCGAGAGCAACAAGGGGTAAACCATGGCCAGATCGCGTGGACGAGGTCGTCGCGAGCTCAAGTCCGAAATCAATATCGTTCCGTTACTGGACGTGCTGCTGGTGCTGCTGCTGATCTTTATGGCGACAGCCCCCATCATCACCCAGAGCGTAGAAGTTGATCTGCCGGATGCGACAGAATCACAGGCGGTAAGCACCAATGACGATCCTCCGGTCATCATTGAGGTTTCCGGCGTAGGGCAGTACAGCGTGGTGGTCGAGAAGGATCGTATGGATCAGCTCCCCCCAGAGCAGGTTATTGCTGAAGCGCAACGACGCCTGGAGTCAAATCCGAAGACGGTCTTCTTAATCGGTGGTGCGAAAGACGTACCATATGATGAAATTATCAAAGCGCTGAACTTGCTACATAGCGCGGGCGTTAAGTCAGTTGGCTTAATGACTCAGCCTATTTGATCATCTGCGTAGTTTTTGGGAACCGATAGTGTCAAAGGCAACCGAACAGAACGACAAGCTTAAGCGAGCGATAATCGTCTCCGCAGTGCTGCACGTGATTCTTTTTGCAGCGCTGATCTGGAGTTCGTTCGATGAGCACATTGATGCATCGGGCGGTGGTGGAGGCTCATCCATCGACGCCGTCATGGTAGATCCCGGTGCGGTAGTGCAGAACTATAATCGTCAGCAACAGCAGCAGGCGAGCGCAAAACGCGCTGAAGAGCAGCGTGAAAAACAGGCGCAACAGCAGGCGGAAGAGCTGCGTGAAAAGCAGGCCGCCGAGCAGGAACGTTTGAAGCAGCTTGAGAAAGAGCGTTTGCAGGCGCAGGAAGCCGCGAAAGAGCAGGCGGAGCAGCAGAAACAGGCTGAAGCCGCAGCGAAGAAAGCGCAGGAACAGCAGAAGCAGGCGGAGGAGGCGGCAGCCAAAGCCGCAGCAGACGCTAAGGCGCAGGCAGATGCTCAGGCGAAAGTAGCTGCAGAAGCAGCGAAAAAAGCCGCTGCTGACGCGCAGAAGAAGGCCGAAGCAGAAGCCGCGAAGAAAGCCGCTGCTGATGCGAAGAAGAAAGCGGAAGCCGAAGCCGCGAAAAAAGCCGCTGCTGACGCACAGAAGAAAGCCGAAGCAGAAGCCGCGAAGAAAGCCGCCCAGGAAGCAGAGAAAAAAGCGGCCGCCGAAGCGGCGAAGAAAGCGGCTGCCGCTGAGAAAGCTGCGGCAGAAAAAGCCGCCGCTGCGGAAAAAGCCGCTGCTGATAAAAAAGCTGCAGCTGAGAAAGCCGCTGCCGATAAGAAAGCAGCAGCCGAAAAAGCCGCTGCTAAAAAGGCTGCTGCCGCTGAAAAAGCAGCCGCTGCTGCCGGTGTTGATGACCTGCTTGGCGACCTGAGTTCCGGTAAGAATGCACCGAAAACGGGCGGTGGGGCGAAAGGAAATGGACAGCCGTCAAAAGACAGCGGTACCTCCGGAGCCAACGGTGGGGCAACAGGTGCAGATATCAGTGCTTATGCCAAACAGATCCAGGTTGCGATTCAGAGCCGACTCTTTGATGCAGGCCTGTATCAGGGCAAGCAATGCGTACTGCACATCAATCTTGCGCCAGACGGCAGGTTGAAAAGCGTGACGTCTGAAGGGGGCGATCCTGCGCTCTGTCAGGCTGCGCTGGCCGCAGCCAGATCGGCGAACATTCCTAAACCGCCTAGCGAGGCTGTTTATGAAAGGATAAAAGATGCCAAACTGGACTTTAAGCTGTAATCAACTCTTCTAACGGAAGTATGAAAAACAGTCTATGGTCGTAAGCAGGATAAGTAGTTTTGTCTATTTGAGTTTGTTAACATTCTGCTAAATTATCGTGGGTAAGGTTACCCAGATAAGGGAGATATGATGAAGCAGGCATTACGTGTAGCAGTTAGTTTTTTAATGCTGTGGGCAGCTGTACTGCACGCAGAAGTACGTATCGAAATCACCCAAGGGGTGGACTCGGCGCGTCCGATTGGTGTCGTTCCGTTCCAGTGGGCAGGCCCGGGCGCTGCGCCTGAAGATATTGGCGGCATTGTTGCAGCTGACCTGCGTAACAGCGGTAAATTTAACCCCTTAGATCGTTCCCGCCTGCCTCAGCAGCCGGGTACTGCGCAGGACGTTCAGCCTGCTGCATGGTCTGCGCTGGGTATTGATGCGGTAGTTGTCGGTCAGGTTACGCCTGCACCAGACGGCGGCTATAACGTTGCGTATCAGCTGGTTGATACCGGCGGTGCGCCGGGTACCGTTCTGGCTCAGAACACGTATAAAGTGAACAAGCAGTGGCTGCGCTACGCTGGCCATACGGCGAGTGACGAAGTGTTTGAGAAGCTGACCGGTATTAAAGGTGCGTTCCGTACCCGTATCGCGTACGTGGTACAGACCAACGGCGGCCAGTTCCCTTATGAGCTGCGCGTCTCTGACTACGATGGTTACAACCAGTTCACCGTACACCGTTCACCGCAGCCGCTGATGTCTCCGGCATGGTCTCCGGACGGCTCTAAGCTGGCGTATGTCACCTTCGAAAGCGGCCGCTCCGCGCTGGTCATCCAGACGCTCTCTAACGGTGCTGTTCGTCAGGTTGCGTCATTCCCACGTCACAACGGTGCACCTGCGTTCTCTCCGGACGGTACCAAACTGGCGTTTGCCCTGTCTAAAACCGGTAGCCTGAACCTGTACGTAATGGATATTGGTTCTGGTCAGATCCGTCAGGTCACGGATGGTCGTAGCAATAACACTGAGCCAACCTGGTTCCCGGACAGCCAGAATCTGGCCTTTACGTCCGACCAGGCAGGTCGTCCACAAGTTTATAAAGTGAATATCAACGGCGGAGCAGCGCAGCGTATTACCTGGGAAGGTTCTCAGAACCAGGATGCTGACGTCAGTGCCGATGGTAAAACAATGGTAATGGTCAGCACTGCGGGTGGTCAGCAGCACATTGCCAAACAAGATCTGGTAACGGGAGGCGTACAAATACTGTCGTCAACGTTCCTGGATGAAACGCCAAGTCTGGCACCTAACGGCACCATGGTAATCTACAGCTCTTCTCAGGGGATGGGATCCGTGCTGAATCTGGTTTCTACAGATGGGCGTTTCAAAGCGCGTCTTCCGGCAACTGATGGACAGGTAAAATCACCTGCCTGGTCGCCGTATCTGTAATAATAATTAATTGATTACTAAAGGAATCTTAGAAATGCAACTGAACAAAGTGCTGAAGGGGCTGATGATCGCTCTGCCTGTTATGGCAATCGCAGCGTGTTCTTCTAACAAGAACGCAAGCAATGACCAGAGCGGCGAAGGCATGATGGGTGCCGGCACCGGTATGGACGCTAACGGCAATGGCAATATGTCTTCTGAAGAGCAAGCGCGTCTTCAGATGCAGCAGTTACAGCAGAACAACATCGTTTACTTCGATCTGGATAAATACGACATCCGTTCTGACTTCGCTGCGATGCTGGATGCGCACGCAAACTTCCTGCGTAGCAACCCGTCTTACAAAGTCACCGTAGAAGGTCACGCGGACGAACGTGGTACTCCGGAGTACAACATCTCCCTGGGTGAACGTCGTGCAAACGCTGTTAAAATGTATTTGCAGGGTAAAGGCGTTTCTGCTGACCAGATCTCCATCGTTTCTTACGGTAAAGAAAAACCAGCAGTACTGGGTCACGACGAAGCGGCTTACTCCAAAAACCGTCGTGCCGTACTCGTTTACTAAGAGAATTGCATGAGCAGTAACTTCAGACATCATCTGATGAGTCTGTCGTTACTGGTTGGAATAGCGGCCCCCTGGGCCGCTTTTGCTCAGGCACCAATCAGTAGTGTCGGCTCAGGCTCGGTAGAAGACCGGGTCACTCAACTCGAGCGTATCTCTAACGCTCACAGCCAGCTTTTAACTCAACTCCAGCAGCAGCTTTCTGACAACCAGAACGATATCGATTCCCTTCGTGGTCAGATCCAGGAGAGTCAGTATCAGCTTAATCAGGTTGTGGAACGCCAGAAGCAAATTTTGTTGCAGATGGATAGCCTGAACAGCGGCGGAGCAGCAGCACAGCCAGCAGCAGGCGATCAAAGCGGTGCGGCGACGCCTGCACCTGCGGCAGATGCCTCCGCGTCGTCAGGTGCGCCTGTACAGAGCGGTGACGCGAATACGGACTATAACGCGGCCATTGCCCTGGTACAGGACAAATCGCGCCAGGACGATGCTATCGTTGCGTTTCAGAACTTCGTTAAGAAGTACCCTGATTCTACTTACCAGCCAAATGCGAACTACTGGCTGGGTCAGTTGAATTACAACAAGGGTAAAAAGGATGATGCGGCGTTTTATTTTGCCTCTGTGGTGAAAAATTACCCGAAATCACCGAAAGCACCTGATGCGATGTATAAAGTCGGCGTGATCATGCAGGACAAAGGCGACACTGCAAAAGCCAAAGCGGTTTATCAGCAGGTGGTTGCGAAATTCCCGGGTACAGACGGCGCCAAACAAGCGCAAAAACGTTTGAGTTCGATGGGTTGATTATCGCATGACCAGAAATCGCGTTATTTCTGGTCGTGCAGCATGATTCCTAAGCAGTTAAGTGATCTTCATCGAAATTTTTGTTGCGCAGAATTCTTAAATCAGTAATATATGCCGCCGTTGCCACGGGATATCAAACAACGTGAAAGCAGCGCAAAAGTGGGTCGTTAGCTCAGTTGGTAGAGCAGTTGACTTTTAATCAATTGGTCGCAGGTTCGAATCCTGCACGACCCACCACTTAAAGCAGTTCCGGCAGTACAGAGTGGGTGATTAGCTCAGTTGGTAGAGCATCTCCTTTACACGGAGGGGGTCGGCGGTTCGAGCCCGTCATCACCCACCACTCGGGTCGTTAGCTCAGTTGGTAGAGCAGTTGACTTTTAATCAATTGGTCGCAGGTTCGAATCCTGCACGACCCACCAATTTTATTGGTTCCGAGTGATAATTCAGGCAACACCCGAATGGGTCGTTAGCTCAGTTGGTAGAGCAGTTGACTTTTAATCAATTGGTCGCAGGTTCGAATCCTGCACGACCCACCAGCCTGAATAGATTTGAAGTACATCCCGTAAGGGGTCGTTAGCTCAGTTGGTAGAGCAGTTGACTTTTAATCAATTGGTCGCAGGTTCGAATCCTGCACGACCCACCAATTTTAATGTCTTACTCAGATATTACACGTGAAGGATAACGTTGCTTTAGCAACGGCCCGAAGGGCGAGGCGAAGCCGAGTCATCCTGCACGACCCACCAGTGTTGAAAGGCGCCCTAAAGGCGCCTTTTTGCTATCTGTCGTTCGCCAGTGCCTTGTAAGTCGGGTAAGGCGAAGCCGCCGCCCGACAGATGCTACCGGCATCAATTCCCGATGACATTCCCCCTCAAATTCGCTATCTTGTTTAGTATATAAAACACCATTGCCTCATTTTTGTTATCTCATGCAAAACAAAGGCAATATTGTTAAGCCAGTAAAACGAGAAGCCATAATGAGTGTGATGTTTGATCCCGAAACCGCAATCTATCCCTTCCCGCCGAAGCCAGCTCCGCTAAGCCGGGATGAGAAGCAGTTCTATCGTGAAAAAATCAAGCGCCTCCTTAAAGAGCGTGATGCGGTGATGGTGGCGCATTACTACACCGACCCGGAAATTCAGCAGCTGGCGGAAGAGACGGGCGGCTGTATCTCAGACTCCCTGGAGATGGCGCGTTTCGGTGCTAAGCATTCAGCCTCCACGCTGCTGGTCGCGGGGGTTCGTTTTATGGGTGAAACGGCAAAAATCCTCAGCCCGGAAAAAACGATTCTGATGCCTACGCTGAATGCCGAATGTTCTCTTGACCTCGGTTGCCCGATTGATGAGTTCACCGCCTTCTGTGATGCCCACCCTGACCGTACCGTGGTGGTCTATGCCAATACGTCTGCGGCGGTGAAAGCCCGGGCAGACTGGGTAGTAACGTCCAGTATCGCCGTTGAGCTGATTGAACATCTGGACAGCCTGGGGGAGAAAATCATCTGGGCGCCCGATCGTCACCTGGGAAACTACGTACAAAAACAGACCGGTGCGGATGTACTGTGCTGGCAGGGCGCCTGTATCGTTCACGACGAGTTTAAGACCCAGGCACTGACCAGGATGAAACGCTTATACCCGCAGGCCGCAATTCTGGTGCATCCGGAGTCGCCGCAGTCGATTGTTGAGATGGCGGACGCCGTCGGCTCAACCAGCCAGTTGATAAACGCGGCAAAAACCCTGCCGCATAAGCAGCTCATCGTGGCGACCGATCGCGGTATCTTCTATAAAATGCAGCAGGCCGTACCAGAAAAAGAGCTGCTCGAAGCGCCAACCGCCGGAGAAGGGGCGACCTGTCGAAGCTGCGCGCACTGCCCGTGGATGGCGATGAATGGGCTTAAGGCGATTGCGGAGGGGCTGGAAAACGGGGGCGCAGCGCATGAGATCCACGTAGACGCCGCCCTGCGCGAAGGCGCGTTAATTCCGCTTAACCGTATGCTGGATTTTGCGGCTACACTACGTACTTAACTTATTACGCCCCGGAGAAAAAATGGATTTTTTTAGCACACAGAACATCCTGGTTCATATCCCGATTGGTGCGGGCGGCTATGACCTGTCGTGGATTGAAGCGGTAGGTACGCTGGCCGGTTTACTCTGTATCTGGCTGGCCAGCCTTGAGAAGATCAGTAACTATGCGTTCGGGCTGATAAACGTCACGCTGTTTGCGATCATCTTCTTCCAGATCCAGCTCTACGCCAGCCTGCTTCTGCAGCTGTTCTTCTTCGCGGCCAATATCTATGGCTGGTACGCCTGGTCGCGGCAAAACAGTCAGCAGGAGGCGGAGCTGCAAATCCGCTGGCTGCCGTTGCCAAAAGCCTTTGCCTGGCTCGCGGCCTGCGTGGTGGCAATCGGCTTTATGACCATCTTTATTGACCCGGTATTTGCCTTCCTGACGCGCGTGGCGGTCTCGGTCATGTCGGGTCTGGGATTAAACGTGACGATGCCTGAGCTTCAGCCTGATGCCTTCCCGTTCTGGGATTCCTGCATGATGGTGCTTTCGATTGCCGCAATGATCCTGATGACCCGTAAATACGTTGAAAACTGGCTGCTGTGGGTGGTCATCAACGTGATTAGCGTGGTGATTTTTGCCCGTCAGGGCGTTTATGCCATGTCGTTGGAGTATATGCTGCTGACCGTCATTGCCCTGAACGGTAGCCGCATGTGGATCAACAGCGCGCGTGAGCGTGGCTCTCGCGCGCTTTCCCGCTAATGGTGATGCTCGTGTGAGTGGCCGGACTGCGCCTCGTTCAGGTGACAGTCTGGCCCGTTACAAGGCTGATACTCCATCTGGATGGTGGAGTGCGCAATTTCGTAGTGATGCTCAAGGAAGTGCCGAATACGTTCAAGCAACGCATCGTGATCGTGGGGCGGAATAACCTGAACGTGCAGCGTCATAAGCGGTTTCTCACCCACCAGCCAGACGTGAACGTGGTGAACGTTACGGACTTCAGGAATGGAACGACACAGATTGCGTTTTAGCTCGCCAATATCCAGCGACGTGGGAGCGCCTTCCAGCAGTTCATTCACGCTCTCTTTCAACAGCCGCCAGGCACTGCGTAATACAAGGCACGATACCAGCACGGAAAGAATCGGGTCGATGGGGGTCCAGCCCGTACCCATAATGATCAGCGCGGCGACGATGGCACCTACGGAACCCAGCAGATCGCCCAGCACGTGAAGCGCCGCGGCCCGTACGTTCAGATTTTTTTCGCTGCTGCCGCGGTGCAATATCCAGAATGCCAGAATATTGGCGACCAACCCGGCAATAGCAATCACCATCATCGTCGTTCCGGCTACCGGTTGTGGATGACGAAAGCGCTGAAACGCCTCCCAGACGATAAGAATGGTAATAACCACCAGTGCAATCGCATTCACGAACGCAGCAAGTGTGGTCAGTCTGAGCCAGCCAAAGGTGTGGCGGGCATTGGGAGGGCGACGGGCAAACTGCACGGCCAGCAGAGCAAACAGGAGCGCGGCAGCGTCGGTCAGCATATGCCCGGCATCGGCCAGCAGCGCCAGCGATCCGGAGATCAGTCCGCCTGTCACCTCAATAATCATAAAGGTGGCAGTGACGCCAAAAGCCAGCAGAAGCCGTTTGGCATTTTCATCGCCAGTGGAGTGGGAATGGGAGTGGGAGTGCGCCATGGTATCGTTCCTGATTTATTATTATTTTTAGTGTAGCGTTTTTAAGAGCTTAAATAAAAAAGGAGAGCATTCGCTCTCCCTCTTTTACCTTACGGAAGGTTACTGGGTAGTACCGTCCGTTTTGGGATTGGCATCGCTGCCCACTTTGTCATTCGGGTCCGGGCACTTCCCGTCTTTACACATTGAGTTTTTGTGAACTTCGTCAGTGCTCATACCGTCATGGTTCATCGTGCCGGTATTCGTACCGCCGGTGTTGGTATTGCCCGTGTTGATATTACTGTTATCAACATTATTTGGCGCGATATTCTGTTTTGCATCCGGCGCAACCTGGCCCGCTTCGGCAGCGGCATTCGCGTCGCCGTTGCTGCCGGAGGAGCCTGTATCGGCTGCCAGTACGCTACCGCTTGCCAGGGTAAGGGTTGCCGTCAGGAAAAGCGTAGTCAGTTTCGTCATTTTCATCATGGTGCTCCTGTTCTTATCGTTACGCTGGATAACATTCTCCAACAGTGCATCTTGTTCAGTGGCGAAAGATCCCAGATTCCTGAATTATGTCAGGATGGAATCGCGTATAAGTATTTAAAAACAGTCGTTACAAGTAAAAAGCTTAGGCGAGATCTCATTTTTCGCTATTTTGTTGCGTATTTTAGGCGAATTCCAGGAATTATCTGCGCGAAGTGTAAAATCCCGTTTACACTTCGTGACCGACAAGTTAGATTGAAAGCATTGCTTTCATTACTAAAGATATGGCAGAGCCGGAAAGAAGATGAATTATCAGAACGACGATTTACGCATTAAAGAGATCAATGAGTTATTACCTCCCGTAGCGCTCCTTGAAAAATTCCCCGCCACCGAAAATGCCGCCAACACGGTGTCTCATGCCCGCAAGGCGATCCACAAGATCCTGAAAGGTAGCGACGATCGTCTTCTGGTGGTCATCGGACCGTGCTCCATTCACGATCCTGCTGCGGCCAAAGAGTACGCGTCACGTCTGCTCACCCTGCGCGAAGAGCTGAAGGGCGAACTGGAAATTGTGATGCGCGTTTATTTCGAAAAACCGCGTACCACCGTGGGCTGGAAAGGGTTGATCAACGATCCGCACATGGACAACAGTTTCCAGATCAACGACGGCCTGCGTATTGCGCGTAAGCTGCTGCTGGAGATTAACGACAGCGGGCTGCCTGCTGCCGGAGAATTCCTCGATATGATCACCCCGCAGTATCTGGCTGACCTGATGAGCTGGGGCGCTATTGGTGCGCGTACGACTGAATCGCAGGTTCACCGTGAGCTGGCGTCTGGCCTGTCATGCCCGGTGGGTTTCAAAAACGGCACTGATGGCACCATCAAAGTCGCTATTGATGCCATCAATGCGGCTGGCGCGCCGCACTGCTTCCTGTCGGTGACTAAGTGGGGCCACTCGGCTATCGTGAATACCAGCGGTAATGGCGATTGCCATATCATTCTGCGCGGCGGTAAAGAGCCTAACTACAGCGCAAAACACGTGGCGGAAGTGAAGGCGGGTCTGGAGAAAGCGGGACTGGCGCCGCAGATCATGATCGATTTCAGCCATGCGAACTCAAGCAAACAGTTCAAAAAGCAGATGGAAGTTGGTGCAGACGTTTGTCAGCAAATCGCCAACGGTGAACGCGCAGTGATTGGGGTGATGATTGAGAGCCATCTGGTGGAAGGCAATCAGAACCTGGAGGGCAGCGAGCCGCTGGTCTACGGTAAGAGCGTGACGGATGCCTGCATTGGCTGGGATGATACCGATGCGATCCTGCGTCAGCTGGCGGATGCGGTAAAAGCGCGTCGCGGTTAAGTTTATCGCGGGCAATAAAAAAGCGTGGATTGCTCCACGCTTTTTTTATGTCCGGCGAAAATTACTTCGCTTTACCCTGGTTCGCCACGGCCGCCGCTTTTGCAGCGATTTCGTCGGCGTTACCCAGGTAGTAATGTTTAACTGGCTTGAAGTTTTCGTCGAACTCGTACACCAGCGGCACGCCGGTAGGGATGTTCAGCTCGAGGATTTCATCTTCACCCATGTTGTCCAGGTATTTCACCAGCGCACGCAGGGAGTTACCGTGAGCAGCGATAATGACGCGCTCGCCGCTTTTCAGGCGTGGCAGAATGGTTTCGTTCCAGTAAGGCACAACACGGTCGATGGTCAGCGCCAGGCTTTCGGTCTGCGGCAGTTCAGCCTCAGTCAGCTTCGCGTAACGCGGATCGTGGCCTGGGTAGCGCTCGTCATCTTTGCTCAGCTCTGGAGGCGTGACCGCAAAACCACGACGCCACTGCTTAACCTGCTCGTCACCGTATTTTTCTGCGGTTTCTGCTTTGTTCAGACCTTGCAGCGCACCGTAGTGACGCTCGTTCAGTTTCCAGGATTTCTCAACCGGCAGCCAGGCCTGATCCAGCTCGTCCAGAATGTTCCACAGGGTATGGATGGCACGTTTCAGCACAGAGGTGTAAGCAAAGTCAAAGGTGAAGCCTTCTTCTTTCAGCAGTTTACCTGCCGCTTTTGCTTCGCTCACGCCTTTCTCGGACAGATCAACGTCATACCAACCGGTGAAGCGGTTTTCGTTGTTCCACTGGCTTTCGCCGTGGCGCACCAGGACAAGCTTAGTATTAGCCATTTCTTACTCCTCAAGCATTTTGAATGATAACAATTCTCATTATATTGCCGTGACTGTGCCAGCAGCAACGCTTAACCCTAACCATAGCGAAAATAGTTCGAGAGTGTAAGATGCATGTGAATCCAGGGTTATGATTTTGTCTGCGATCGCCGCTATTTTCAGCAAGCTGAGCGGAAAAAAGCCCTCGCGGTGAGGGCCAGGCTTTTTGCCGGATGGCGCTTCGCTTATCCGGCCTACATTCGTAGGCCCGTGCACGCGTAGCGCCGCCGGACATTATGCGCGCGGAATGAAATGATACTCTGTGACGCTTACGTACTCTTCACCCGGACGCAGCACGCAGTCCGGCTGCGGCCATTCAGGATGGTTAGGACTGTCCGGCAGGAACTCGCTCTCCAGCGCCAGACCTTGCCAGGCGGCGTAGTCGTTATGTTCACGCGCCGTGGTCCCCTCCAGGTAGTTACCGGAGTAGAACTGCAGGGCAGGGGCGGTGGTGTAGACCGTCATCTGTAACTTCTCATCCGTAGACCAGACCTGTGCGGCAGGTTGAGAAAGATCGCCTTTCGCCTGCAACAGGAAAGCGTGGTCGTAGCCTTTCACCTTGCGCTGATCGTCATCACTCAGGAAATCCTGGGCGATGGTTTTCGGCTGACGGAAATCAAAGCTATTACCGCTTACCGGTTTCAGCCCCTGATAAGGGATACCCATCTCATCGACCGGCAGATACGCGTCCGCCAGGATCTGGAGTTTGTGGCTGCGGACATCGGTCTGATTGCCGTCAAGGTTGAAATAGGCGTGGTTAGTCAGGTTGACCGGGCACGGCTTGTCGACGGTCGCGCGGTACTCAATGGCGATACGATTATCTTCGGTCAGGGTAAAGCGCGCGGTTGCGGTGAGATTGCCCGGGAAGCCCTGGTCTCCGTCGAGGGAGTCCAGAGAGAACCAGACCTCACCGTCATTTTGCTGCACAATCTTCCAGCGACGTTTATCAAACCCTTCGGGGCCGCCGTGCAGCTGATTTTCACCCTGGCTGGCAAGCAGGGAATAGGTTACGCCGTCCAGCGTAAACCGGCTTCTGGCGATGCGGTTGGCGTAGCGGCCTATGGATGCGCCCAGAAAAGCGGTCTGCTCGATATACTGCTCGGGCGATGCGCAGCCGAGCAGGGTTTCGCGCACGCTGCCGTCAGGCATTGGTACGCGGGCAGAAAGTAACGTTGCGCCCCAGTCCATCAGCGTAACCACCATCCCGGCGCTGTTGCGCAGGGTCAACAGGCGATACGGCAGACCATCCGATGCGAGAGTAGGTGTTTCGTTTAGCACTGTCCGGCTCCTTGTGATGCTTTGCAGACATAGAAAGTCTCTTTGATGCCCGTTTTGGCTTCGTACTGCTTAGCCACCGCGTCCTGAATGGCAGGGACCAGCTCTTCCGGCACCAGGGCGACGACACAGCCGCCAAATCCACCCCCGGTCATACGCACGCCGCCTTTGTCGCCAATCGTGGCTTTCACAATTTCAACCAGGGTGTCGATTTGTGGCACGGTGATTTCGAAATCGTCGCGCATGGAGGCATGCGATTCGGCCATCAGCTCGCCCATCCGTTTCAGGTCACCTTTCGCCAGCGCGGAGGCGGCTTCTACGGTACGGGCATTTTCCGTCAGCACGTGACGCACGCGCTTAGTGACAACCGGATCCAGTTCGTGGGCAACCTTGTTAAATTCGTCAAGTGAGACATCACGCAGGGCTGGCTGCTGGAAGAAGCGCGCGCCGGTTTCACACTGCTCGCGGCGGGTGTTGTACTCGCTCCCCACCAGGGTGCGTTTGAAGTTGCTGTTGATGATCACCACAGCCGCACCTTTTGGCAGTGGAACCGCTTTGGTCCCGAGGGAGCGGCAGTCAATCAGCAAAGCATGTTCTTTCTTGCCCAGCGCGGAAATCAGCTGATCCATAATGCCGCAGTTGCAGCCCACGAACTGGTTTTCCGCTTCCTGACCGTTGAGGGCGATCTGCGCCCCGTCCAGCGGCAGATGATAAAGCTGCTGGAACACGGTGCCGACCGCCACTTCCAGCGATGCGGAAGAGCTTAATCCCGCCCCCTGCGGCACGTTGCCGCTGATCACCAGATCGGCCCCGCCGAAATTCTTGTTACGCTTCAGAAGATGCTTCACCACGCCGCGAACATAGTTCGACCACTGCTGGCTGTCGTGGGTCACGATCGGCGCATCGAGGGAAAATTCGTCAATTTCGTTGCCGTAATCCGCGGCGATCACTCGCACGTTACGATCTGAACGTTTCGTGCAGGCGATCACCGTCTGGTAGTCGATGGCACACGGCAGGACAAAACCGTCGTTATAGTCGGTGTGCTCGCCGATCAGATTAACGCGGCCTGGCGCCTGGATAATATGGGTGGCAGGGTAGCCAAATTTTTCAGCAAACAGGGATTGTGTTTTATCTTTCAGACTCATTTTTAGACTCCTGATTCGCGGTAATGGACGTCGCTAACGGCACGCAGGCGTTCTGCCGCCTGTTCCGCCGTCAGGTCGCGCTGGGTTTCCGCCAGCATTTCATAGCCCACCATGAATTTACGTACCGTCGCAGAACGCAGCAGCGGCGGATAGAAGTGTGCATGTAACTGCCAGTGTTGATTCTCTTCGCCGTTAAACGGCGCACCGTGCCAGCCCATGGAGTAGGGGAAGGAACACTGGAACAGGTTGTCGTAGCGGCTGGTCAGTTTTTTCAGCGCCAGGGCAAGGTCGTCTCGCTGGGCGTCGCTGAGGTCCGTAATACGCTGAACATGGGCCTTTGGCAGCAGCAGCGTTTCAAACGGCCACGCCGCCCAGTAAGGGACTACCGCAAGCCAGTGCTCGGTTTCCACCACAGTGCGGCTGCCATCCGCCAGCTCACGCTGGGTGTAATCCACCAGCATCGGCGAACCGTTCTGGGCGAAATAGGCTTTTTGCAGCCGGTCTTCACGTTCGGCTTCGTTCGGCAGGAAGCTGTTCGCCCAGATCTGGCCGTGCGGATGCGGGTTAGAGCAGCCCATAGCCGCGCCTTTATTTTCAAATACCTGCACCCACGGATAGGTCTGGCCCAGCTCCGCCGTTTGCGCCTGCCAGGTGCTGACCACCTCTTTCAGCGCCTCAACGCTCAGCTCCGGCAGCGTTTTGCTGTGATCGGGAGAGAAGCAGATCACGCGGCTGGTGCCGCGGGCGCTTTCGCAGCGCATCAGCGGGTCGTGGTTTTCCGGCGCGTCCGGCGTGTCGGTCATCAGCGCCGCAAAATCGTTAGTGAAAACGAAGGTGCCTTTGTAGTTCGGGTTTGTATCGCCCGTCACGCGCGTGTTGCCCGGACAGAGGAAGCAGTCCGGATCGTGCTGCGGCAGCGACTGTTTTGCAGGCGTCTCTTGCGCCCCCTGCCAGGGGCGCTTGGCGCGATGCGGTGAAACTAAAATCCATTGCCCGCTGAGCGGGTTAAAACGACGATGCGGGTGATCAACGGGATTGAATTGTGTCATGACAAATCCTTAATCCGGATAACCCTGCGGATGGCGTGACTGCCAGTGCCAGGTATCCTGTGCCATTTCATCAAGCGTGCGGGTAACACGCCAGTTAAGCTCTTTATCCGCTTTGGTGGCATCGGCCCAGTAAGCCGGGAGGTCGCCATCACGACGCGGCGCGAAGTGATACTTCACTGGCTTGCCGCAGGCTTTACTGAAGGCATTCACCACATCCAGCACGCTGCTGCCGACGCCGGCGCCGAGGTTGTAAATATGCACGCCCGGTTTATCCGCCAGCTGCTGCATCGCCGCCACGTGGCCGTCGGCCAGATCCATCACGTGAATGTAATCGCGCACGCCGGTGCCGTCTTCGGTGGGATAATCGTTACCAAAAATCGCCAGGGAGTCGCGACGCCCTACGGCAACCTGCGCGATATACGGCATCAGGTTATTTGGAATGCCCTGCGGATCTTCACCCATGTCGCCTGACGGATGCGCGCCAACCGGGTTGAAGTAGCGCAGCAGCGCGATGCTCCACTCAGGCTGGGCTTTTTGCAGGTCGGTCAGGATCTGCTCGACCATCAGCTTGCTTTTGCCATACGGGCTTTGCGGCGTACCGGTCGGGAAGCTTTCAACGTAAGGAATTTTTGGCTGATCGCCGTAGACGGTCGCGGAAGAGCTGAAGATAAAGTTTTTCACGTTTGCCGCACGCATGGCGGAGATCAGACGCAGGGTACCGTTGACGTTGTTGTCGTAGTACTCAAGCGGTTTTGCTACCGATTCGCCCACCGCTTTCAGGCCCGCGAAGTGGATAACGGTTTCAATCGCGTGATCGTGAAGGATTTCAGTCATCAATGCTTCATTGCGGATATCGCCTTCCACGAAAGTCGGCTGTTTACCCGAAAGGCGTTCAATGACCGGCAGCACGCTGCGCTTACTGTTGCACAGGTTATCAAGAATGACGACATCGTGGCCGCTTTGCAGAAGTTGTACGCAGGTATGACTTCCTATGTAACCGCTACCACCTGTTACCAGAACTCGCATATTTCGCTCCATTAGGCTTATGGTATGAATTAACCATAGCATATCAGAGACGCGAAAAGTGTGACATGGGATAAAATAGTGGTATCGTTTACACTGGTTTTCACAGGCGCTTTTTCACAGACTGAGTGCATTGTAGATCAAAGAGATAGAGATGTATTGTTGCAGGTTGTCTGAAAAGCGGAGGGCTGCGCCCTCCACGCGTTAATCGATTTTGCTCAGCAGGTAGCGGTAATGCTCGCCGTCAGGCACAAATTCCAGCCGATGGGTGATGCAGGACGGGGCATCCTCAGCATGGTGGGAGACAAACAGCAGCTGGGTTTCACCTTCGCTAATCAGGACATCCACAAAGCGGCGGATCAGCTGACGGTTGAGGGGATCCAGCCCCTGCAACGGTTCATCAAGAATCAGCAGAGTAGGATGCTTAACCAGCGCGCGGACGATCAATGCCAGCCGCTGCTGCCCCCACGACAGGCTGTGGAATGGCGCATCGGCTACCCGGTTGTCCATACCCAGAATATCCAGCCACTGCTGCGCCAGCTTGTGCTGCTTGTCGGATACCGCCTGATAAATACCAATGGAGTCGAAGAAGCCAGAGAGGATCACGTTTCGCACCGTAGTGCTCACCCGGTAGTCCAGATGCAGGCTGCTGCTGACATAACCGATATGCTTTTTGATATCCCAGATGGTTTCCCCGCTGCCGCGGCGGCGGCCGAAGAGGGTCAAATCGTTGCTGTAACCCTGCGGGTGATCGCCAGTGATCAGGCTTAGCAGCGTGGATTTACCCGCCCCGTTGGGGCCGACGATCTGCCAGTGCTCACCAGGATTAACCGTCCAGCTGAGATGATTAAGAATAGGGAGATCGTCGTAAGCAACCACCCCATCGCGCAGCACAATGCGCGGCTGGTCAGGATCCAGCCCGTGGCGTGCCGAAGGGGCATCCGGCTCCGGCAGCGCAATACCGTCCAGTTTCTCGCTGTGGGCCAGCTGTGCAATTAGCGCCTGCCGGAGCAGTACGGCTTTCTCGCCGGTTTCGGTCAGGCTACAGTCCGCCAGCACGCCCGCGTAATGTACGAAATCCGGGATCTCATCAAAGCGGTTAAGGACCAGCACAAGGGTGTATCCCTGCTGGTTAAGCGACGCCAGCAACGCTGCCAGCTGCGCACGGGACTGCACATCCAGTCCGTCAAACGGTTCATCCAGAATCAGGAGTTCCGGCTCGCTCATCAGCGCCTGACACAGCAGCGTTTTGCGCGTCTCGCCGGTAGAGAGATATTTAAAGCGGCGGTTAAGCAGGGCGGTAATGCCAAATTGCTCCGCCAGCTGCTGACAGCGGGCAGGATCTTTTATCTCATCCTGGATAATGTCCGCCGTCGTGCGGCCGGTATCTTCTTCGCCGGGGCTGAGCAAATCGGTATTGTTACGCTGCCACTCATCGCTGACCAGCTTTTGCAGCTGTTCAAAGGAAAGGCGCGTCAGCCGGGTAAAGGTGCACTGACGCTCACCCTTCAGCTGGGTTAATTCGCCTGCCAGAGCGCGGGCCAGCGCGGATTTTCCGCTGCCGTTCGTGCCCACAAACGCCCAGCTTTCTCCGGCGCGAAGGGTTAACTCTGGCAGCGATAAGGTACGGGTATCGCTAAGACGAAACGTGCCTTGCGAAATATGCAATGATGACATGTGTTATCCCATTTTTTGCAGCAACAGATGTCAGGGATACTCAGTGTTGGTGGGGTTGTCAATGCGCTTAGCACAATGTGGCGATAATTACCCGGTCTGCATTGAAATATGCGGTCACCACAGCACCTTCATCTAATTCGGTCGCGTCGTTCACCGGAACGGTGGCGCAGAGCGACTGTCCATCCGGCAGGGTCATCAGCACTTCACACTGTTCTGCGCCGCGCTCGATGTGGCTGATACGCCCGCGTAGCTGGTTGTCGGCCTCGGCGGCCTGCTCAGGGTTAAGCGTGATGCTGATCCAGGGCGCTTTGAGTAATACCAGCACTTCCTGACCTTCGTTCAGCCCGAGGCGTTGACCGCTTTGCGCGGTGATGGCGGCTTTCAGGCGCGTTGTGCCGTCCGCGAGCAGGATCTCAATATGCTCCTGCACCTGCGAATGATCGCGCCCCGTCACCGTACCAAACCATTGGTTGCGGGCGCTGGTCTGCAAAGAGAAACGGGAGATGGCGCCCAGCAGGCTGTCCAGCGGCAGGTTGTCGTCATCGCTCAGCACATCAAATGCTTTTTGCTGGATCTGCGCCAGTAAGTCATAGAGCTGGATCAGGCGTTGCCCGTAACGCGTCAACACGGCGCCGCCGCCGCCTTTTCCGCCGGTGGCGCGCTCTACCAGCGTTTGTTCGCTCAGGATGTTCATGTCGTTAATCGCATCCCAGGCGCTTTTATAGCTGATGCCGGCGTTTTTGGCTCCCTGGCTAATCGAGCCAGTTTGTTCTATTTGTTTTAACAGGGCGATGCGTCGCGGATCGGCGAAAAGCTTCTGCTGAAGTCGTAGGGTGAGGAGAATTTCGGCCTGCATAACAATGTCCCGGCAAAAAGGTTATTGTGACCCAAATGTCCGGGTGCGGAAAGCGCACCGCACAAAAGGGGATGTTTTTCTTACTTTTCAGGGTAGAATAAGCCGTTCACAAGATCTGGAGAAAACCATGTTAGAGTTGTTGAAAAGTCTGGTATTCGCGGTAATCATGGTGCCAGTAGTGATGGCTATCATCCTCGGTGCCATCTACGGCCTGGGTGAAGTGTTCAACGTCTTTTCGAACATTGGTCATCGTCGTGACCAGCCTAAAAAGCAGCAATGATTTCCTCCAAAACGCCCGGCCAGCCCGGGCGTTTTGCTCTCAAGTTTATTCCTCTCCCGCCGATATCTTTTACAACGTTCCTTGAGTTTACGCATTAATGGGTACGATTTAGCGCTAGGAACGCCTGCGATATGTCGTTATATTTGTTTGTATATAACGATACGCACAGGAGCTTCAAATGGCACGTTCATGGGTACGCCTTTTCGCAGGGGCAACGCTGACTCTCTCACTCACCGGCCACGCGCTGGCGGATGAAGGAAAAATCACGGTCTTTGCGGCGGCGTCGCTGACTAACGCGATGCAGGATATTGCTGCAGTATACAAAAAAGAGAAAAACGTCGAGGTCGTATCGTCGTTTGCCTCCTCGTCGACGCTGGCCCGCCAGATCGAAGCGGGGGCACCGGCTGATCTGTTCATCTCTGCCGATCAGAAATGGATGGACTACGCGGTGGAGAAAAAATCTGTTGATACGGCTAGCCGCGAAACGCTGCTGGGAAATAGCCTGGTGGTGGTCGCGCCCGCAAACAGCAAGCAGGGCGACATCGCCATCAACAAACAGACGGACTGGACCCGTCTGCTCAACGGTGGCCGTCTGGCGGTGGGCGATCCGGAGCATGTCCCTGCCGGGATTTATGCGAAAGAAGCGCTGCAAAAACTGGGCGCATGGGAGACCTTATCGCCGAAGCTGGCTCCCGCAGAAGATGTGCGCGGCGCGCTGGCGCTGGTGGAGCGTAACGAAGCGCCACTCGGGATCGTTTACGGCTCCGATGCCGTCGCCAGTAAAGGTGTGAAGGTGGTCGGTACCTTCCCGGAAGACTCGCATAAGAAAGTAGAATATCCTGTTGCGATAGTTGATGGACATAAAAATGCGACCGTGACGGCCTTCGTTGACTACCTGAAGGGGCCTGAAGCGTCCGCTATCTTTAAACGTTACGGATTTACGACTCACGAATGATATTGACCGAACCTGAATGGCAGGCCGTGCTGCTGAGCCTGAAAGTCTCTTCCCTGGCGGTTGCGCTGAGTTTGCCCTTTGGGGTGTTCTTTGCCTGGTTACTGGTTCGCGTGAAGTTTCCAGGCAAAGCCCTGCTCGACAGTGTTCTCCATCTTCCGCTCGTGTTACCGCCTGTGGTGGTCGGCTATCTGCTGCTGATCTCCATGGGGCGACGCGGTTTTATCGGCGAATGGCTGTACGACTGGTTCGGCCTGACCTTTGCTTTCAGCTGGCGCGGCGCGGTTCTGGCCGCGGCAGTAATGTCCTTCCCGCTAATGGTGCGCGCTATCCGCCTGGCGCTGGAGGGGGTGGATATCCGGCTAGAGCAGGCCGCCCGCACGCTGGGCGCAGGCCGCTGGCGGGTATTCCTGACCATTACGCTTCCGCTCACCTTACCGGGCATTATCGTCGGTACGGTGTTAGCCTTCGCCCGCTCACTGGGTGAGTTCGGCGCGACCATCACCTTTGTGTCCAACATTCCCGGCGAGACGCGGACCATCCCGTCGGCCATGTATACCCTGATTCAAACCCCGGGTGGCGAAAGTGCGGCGGCCCGGCTGTGTATTATTTCGATTGTACTCGCCCTGGTCTCGCTGCTGGTGTCTGAATGGCTGGCGCGCCTCAGCCGTGAACGGATGGGGAAACCGTGATGCTGGAACTCAACTTTACGCAAACCCTGGGCAGCCACACTCTGACGCTTAACGAAACGCTGCCTGCCAGCGGTATCACCGCCATTTTTGGCGTTTCCGGGGCAGGGAAAACGTCGCTGATTAATGCGATTAGCGGCCTGACGCGTCCCCAGTCTGGCAGAATTGTGTTAAATAACCGCGTCTTAAACGACGCGGAGAAGAAAGTCTGCCTGTCACCGGATAAGCGCCGCATCGGCTATGTGTTTCAGGATGCGCGCCTGTTTCCGCACTACAGCGTGCGCGGAAATCTGCGCTATGGCATGGCAAAAAGCATGGCCGGACAGTTCGATAAGCTGGTGGCGCTGCTGGGCATCGAACCGCTGCTCGATCGTCTCCCGTCTTCGCTGTCGGGTGGTGAAAAACAGCGCGTGGCGATTGGCCGCGCCCTGTTAACCGCGCCGGAATTGTTGCTGCTGGATGAGCCGCTGGCCTCGCTGGATATTCCGCGCAAGCGCGAGTTGCTGACGTATCTGCAACGTCTGGCGCGGGAAATCAACGTGCCCATGCTGTACGTCAGCCATTCGCTGGATGAGATCTTACATCTGGCCGACAAAGTGCTGGTGCTGGAGGCGGGCAGGGTGAAGGCATTCGGCAATCTGGAAGAGGTATGGGGGAGCAGCGTTATGCATCCGTGGCTGCCAAAGGAGCAGCAGAGCAGCATTCTGAAGGTGAGCGTGCTGGAGCACCATCCACATTATGCGATGACCGCGCTGGCGCTGGGTGACCAGCATTTGTGGGTGAATAAAATCGATACGCCGATTCAGTCCACGTTACGGATCCGCATTCAGGCGTCGGATGTCTCCCTGGTGCTGCAACCGCCGCTGCAAACCAGTATCCGCAATATTTTGCGCGCAAAAGTGGCGCAGTGTTTTGATGATAACGGCCAGGTAGAAGTGCAACTGGAAGTGGGCAACAGAACGCTGTGGGCGCGCATCAGCCCGTGGGCCAGGGATGAGCTGGGCATCAAGCCTGGCCTGTGGCTTTACGCGCAAATCAAGAGCGTCTCTATCACCGCCTGATTACAGCAGGTGGGTATAAATATACTGCGCGATGCTGTCGGTGGTGTTATCGCCAATCACCACGTTAGCACGCGCTTTCACCGCATCATCGGCGTTGCCCATCGCCACGCCCGTTCCGGCCGCTTCCAGCATGCTGATGTCGTTATAGTTATCGCCGAAGGCAATCACGTCCTGCATTGACCAGCCCTGTGACTCAACGAACTGGGTCAAACGCTTTCCTTTGCTGTTGCCTTTACGGGCGATATCCACCTGATCGTGCCAGGACCATTCACATTCCAGACCCAGCGTATGCTCGACATGTTTTGCGAAGGTGTTCAGTTTGGCGGTGTCTTCATCGGTCAGGGCAAATTTCCAGATTGCCTGGACGTCTTCCGCCGCCTGGCGCAGGGAGGAAACCTGAGTGAACACCGGTCGCTGCGCTTCCGGCAAAGACAGGGCCCAGTTGCTGGTGCGGATCACATGGCCGGTAGGGCGTTCATACAGCATGGCGTTATCCACATACATCAGGCCGTGAATCGCGTGCTCATCCAGTAAATCAATCAATTGCAGCGCCTGCGGAACGGGAAGCGGATCAGAGGTTAAAACCTTTTTTGCCTGATAATCATACAAATAAGTGCCATTACAACAAATTGCAGGTGTATCTAAGCCCAGTGCCTGATAAAAAGGATGAATGGCTACGTGATGTCGACCCGTTACGATGAGAAGTTGATACCCCGCTTCCCGGGCTCGTTTGAGGGCCTCAAGAGAAGAGGGGAGCAGGGTTTTCTGAGGGGTAAGCAGTGTTCCGTCTAAATCCAGGGCAATCACTCGCGAGGTCATTTTTTCTTCCGGGTTAATGTTGAATTTAAGGTCTGTCGGGATGGTACACCGAGAGCGGAACCCTGCAAAATCCCGGACTACAATTCAGCATTCACCGTTAAAAATAATCAGGAGTATTCATGAAACAAACCGTTTGTACCGCCAGTCCTGAAAGTCAGCAGATCCATGTCTGGCGTTTGAATACAGAAGGTTCGCTTACGCTGGTTCAGGTTGTTGATGTGCCAGGCCAGGTGCAGCCGATGGTCGTCAGCCCGGATAAACGTTTTCTTTATGTCGGGGTACGCCCGGAATTCCGCGTACTCGCATACCGCATCTCCCCGGATGACGGCGCGCTGACCTATACCGCAGAAGCGCCGCTGCCGGGCAGCCCGACCCATATTTCTACCGACCATAAAGGCAACTTTATCTTCAGCGGCTCCTACAATGCAGGCTGCGTGAGCGTCACCCGCCTGGAAGACGGTATTCCCGTTGAAACCGTCGACGTGGTAGAAGGGCTTGAGGGTTGCCACTCCGCCAACATTTCGCCGGATAACCGCACGCTGTGGGTGCCAGCGCTGAAGCAGGATCGCATCTGCCTGTTTACCCTGAGCGATGACGGTCATCTGGCCGCGCAGAGCCCGGCGGAAGTCACCACCGTGGAAGGCGCAGGCCCGCGCCATATGGTCTTCCACCCGAATCAGCAGTATGCCTATGTCGTTAACGAGCTGAACAGCTCGGTAGATGTCTGGGAGCTGAACGATCCTAACGGGCAGATCGAGTGCGTACAGACGCTGGACATGATGCCAGCTGATTTCTCCGACACACGCTGGGCGGCAGACATTCACATCACGCCGGATGGCCGCCACCTGTATGCCTGTGACCGTACCTCCAGTCTGATCACCATCTTCAGCGTCTCTGAAGACGGCAGCGTTCTGGCAGTTGAGGGCTTCCAGCCGACAGAAACCCAGCCGCGCGGCTTTAATGTCGACCACAGCGGCAAATACCTGATTGCGGCGGGGCAGAAATCCCACCACATCGCGCTCTATGAAATCAAAGGCGTGCAGGGTCTACTGGAAGAGAAAGGACGCTATGCGGTCGGACAAGGGCCGATGTGGGTTGTAATTAACGCTCACTGATCCGTAGACGAAAAAAAACCTCGCACATGCGAGGTTTTTTTATGCGTGGTTAATGCATGAGGTAGGCCGGGTAAGGCGTAGCCGCCACCCGGCAGCAGGCATTTTACTGCTTCGGTTCAGCAACCACTTTGCTACCCAGACCGCGGTTGTTGTATTCCCACATGCGGTTGAAGTTAGCGTCGTTCAGGTTACGCTGCACGTTGTCTTTATCATCCACCGTGCCGGTGTTGCCGGAGAAAGGACGTTTCGAGATCGCCGCATCCGCCCACGGTTTCGCCATGTTAAAGCCTTCGTTAATCACGCTGTCGCGGATCACGACCTGGCCGTTAGTGGCGGAGTCCACGTCCAGAGAGCGGCCAAGCTGCGCCACGCCATCGCCAGCAGCAGTAAAGCGGCTATTCACGGCCAGGAAGCCATAGAACAGATTGGACTGCGTGGCCGGGGCAAAGACGTAACCTTCCTGCTGCGTACGTGAATTCACCACGCGGAAGTCGGTGTTATCAAATACCACCGCGCCGCGACCGGAGACCATATCCACGTCGCCTTCAATGTAGCTGTTGGTGACCAGAGTACGCGTCAGACGATTGTTCTGAAGGGTATTCTGCACGCCGCTGTTGGTCACGAAGAAGGTATTCTGGCGGCCCAGGATATTGACGTTGTTAATCTGTACCTTGTCGCCATCGCTACGCAGCGCCACGGCCTGGTGATTACCGGCGTCAACGCTGTCGCCCAGGGTGTTCTGAATGGTCAGGTTCTGCAATTGCAGGCCGTTGTTCTGTGACCAGAATACTGCCGAGCACATCACGCCAATGGTGGCGGCACGTTTGCGCTGGCAGTTATCAAACATATACCACGCCGGTTTACCTGGCATGTATTTACCGGCCGGGTTCACCAGATGGCGCCAGGTGGTGCTGTCGATCTCTGAATCAATCGCCAGGCCAATTTTCACGTCGACCGCTTTTTCGCCAAGTCCGTAAAGCGTAATGCTTCCCGGTGCAGCCGGAACATAAACGGTTCCTTCGTATTCACCCGGCAGGATGGCAATGTACTGACGAGATGCGCTGTGTTTGGTGATTGCGGCATCAACAGCTGCCTGAATTGAGGTGTGCGTAACGCCCTCTGCTCCGGCCGGGCCGACAACGAAGTCTGGCTGTTTCGGCAGGTTAATAGAAGAAGGCGTCCATGGGGCTGCATTGGGATCCATCGCCGAGAAATAGTGCGCACGGGTGAAGTTCTTCGCTTCAGCCGCTGACAGGATCGGACGGGAAGCGGTGCCCGGAGCAACCTGCTCAGAAGGTTGCTGATCCGGTGGTGTTGAACTGCAAGCGGATAAAGTCACGCCAAAGGCGAGTGCCAACGCCAGACGGGAAATCCTGGAAATATTCAAGGTAATGCTCCTGGGTATGCAAGTCTTATCTGAATAGACGAAATAGCCTGCTTTTTTATACTAAGTTGAGCGAAACGGGAAGATAAAAACGGGAAAAGTTGCATTTTTGCCCGCAGGCGACGGGAAAGTCATCACAAATAAATAACATTTTTCTGCAAGGCGGTTGACAGCAGGTGACAGATGAAAATAAATGTCTATACAACCCATGACAAGCGGAAGGCACATGCAGCAGCTTCATCCCGATGATGTGATATGGCGAAATGCGCGACTGGCGACCCTGGCAACAGGTGAGCCGGAACCCTACGGCCTGAAAGAACAACATGCCCTCGTCGTGCGCGGCCAGACGATTGCGGCCGTTATTCCTGAAGCCGAGATCCCCTCCGGGCATCGTCAGTGTGTCGATCTCGACGGGCGTCTGGTTACTCCCGGCCTGATCGATTGCCACACCCATCTGGTGTTCGGCGGCGATCGCGCAGCGGAATGGGAACAACGGCTTAACGGCGTGTCGTATCAGACCATCAGCGCGCAGGGCGGCGGTATTAACGCCACGGTCACGGCGACCCGCAACAGTTCGCCGGAAATGCTCCTGACGGTGGCACAGCAGCGGCTCCAGCGGCTGATGAATGAAGGCGTAACGACCATTGAAATCAAATCGGGATACGGGCTGAATGCCCAGGCCGAAGAGAAAATGCTGCTGGTTGCCCGCCAGCTCAGCCTGAACAATCTGGTCGATATCAGCCCGACGCTGCTGGCCGCGCACGCCGTTCCTGCCGAGTACCGACAGGATCCGGATGCCTATCTCACGCTGGTCTGTGAGCAGATCATGCCCACGCTGTGGCAAAAAGAGTTATTTGAAGCGGTGGACGTGTTTTGTGAAAACGTCGGCTTTACCCCGGCGCAAACCGAGCGCCTGTTCCAAGCCGCCGCCGCGCTCGGGATACCGGTTAAAGGGCATGTAGAGCAGCTGTCGAATCTGGGCGGCGCGGCGCTGGTCAGCCAGTATAAGGGGCTGTCGGCCGATCATATTGAGTATCTCGATGATGCAGGTATTCAGGCGATGGCGCAAAGCGGCACGGTGGCGGTATTGCTCCCCGGCGCGTTCTATTTTCTTCAGGAGCGCCAGCGTCCACCGGTGGCGCAGCTCAGAGAGCAGGGCGTGCCGATGGCGGTGGCTACCGACTACAACCCGGGCACCAGCCCGTTTGCCAGCCTGCATCTGGCAATGAACATGGCCTGCGTCCAGTTTGGCCTCACGCCGGAAGAGGCCTGGGCTGGCGTGACGCGGCATGCGGCGCAGGCGCTAGGTCGTGGTGCGACACACGGGCAGTTAAAGCCCGGTTATGTGGCTGATTTCGTCGTCTGGGAGGCGAATCATCCGGTTGAGATGGTTTACGAGCCGGGGCGGAATCCTTTATATCAACGCGTGTTTCGGGGGCAGGTAGCATGAAATTGTGGCATCCCGTTTCCCCGCAGGTCTGGCAGGGTCGTGACGACAGCGCCGAATCCAGCACCGCGAAACGTCTCTTCCAGACCATACAGCAGCGCGTACACTTTGCACCCGTGCCGTCAGGCATCGCCCTGCTGGGCTTTGAATGTGATGAAGGGGTTAAGCGTAACCAGGGCAGGCCCGGTGCTGCACAGGCTCCCGATGTTCTGCGCGGCGCGCTGGCGAATATGGCGAGCCATCAGGGGCATGCGCGCCTCGTGGATATGGGCTCCATTTATGTTGAAGGCAATGCGCTGGAGGCGGCACAGCAGGGGCTGAGCGAGGCCATTACCGCGTGCCAGCAATCCGGGATGCGTACTCTGGTTTTCGGCGGTGGACATGAAACCGCCTGGGCGCACGGGCGCGGCGTGCTGGATGCCTTTCCGAACGATCGCATTGCGGTGATCAACCTGGATGCGCACCTCGATTTACGTAAGGCTGAACGGGCTACGTCCGGCACGCCGTTCCGCCAGCTGGCGCACTACTGCGCGTCTCAGTCGCGGGCGTTTCACTATGCCTGCCTGGGGGTAAGCCGTGCGGCGAATACCCAGGCGCTGTGGGAGGAAGCTGAACGGTTGAACGTGATGCTGGTTGAAGATCTCGATTTTCGCCGGGATGCGCTATCCGCGCTGGATAGCGTGCTTGCGCAGGCAGACCGGGTTTATCTCACCATTGACCTTGATGTGCTGCCCGCCGCAGAAATGTCCGCCGTATCCGCCCCTGCGGCGTTGGGGATCCCGGCGCTGGATCTGTTCCCGGTGATTGAGCGTATCTGCCGAAGCGGTAAACTACAGGCGGCGGATCTGGTGGAATATAATCCGCACTACGACCGGGACGGTCAGGGGGCGAAGCTTGCCGCCCGACTGGCCTGGCAAATTGCTCACTGGTGGGCATAACAACATTCAAGGAGTCATGATGTTTTCACGCTCGCCCCTGCCGCAGCCGAGCCCTCCCGCGCCTTTTTACGAAAAGGTGAAGCAGGCGATCAGCGAAAAAATTGCTGCCGGCGTCTGGCGTCCGCACGACCGTATTCCCTCCGAAGCTGAACTGGTCGCGCAGTTTGGCTTTAGTCGAATGACCATTAACCGGGCGCTGCGGGAACTGACCGATGAAGGGTTGCTGGTGCGTTTGCAGGGTGTCGGAACCTTTGTCGCCGAGCCAAAAGGACAGTCGGCGCTGTTTGAAATCCGCAGCATTGCCGATGAAATTGCCGCCCGCAACCATCAGCACCACTGCGAAGTGCTGGTGCTTGAAGAGACGCAGGCCAGCGCCGAACAGGCCATCGAGCTGAACGTTAAAGAGGGCACCCGGATCTTCCATTCGGTGATGGTGCATTATGAGAACGATATTCCGGTCCAGATTGAAGATCGCTGCGTCAACGCGGAGCGGATCCCGGACTACCTGAACCAGGATTACACCCAAACCACACCGCATGCGTATCTCTCGCTCGTCGCCCCGCTGACGGAAGGGGAGCATATCGTGGAGGCCGTGCGCGCCACGCCTCAGGAGTGCGAGTTGTTGCGTATTAAAGAGCACGATCCCTGCCTGCTGATCCGCCGTCGTACCTGGTCATCCTCGCAGATCGTGTCGCATGCGAAGCTGCTGTTCCCGGGGAATCGCTACCGGTTGCAGGGCCACTTTATGTCATAAGTTTTATAAGCGTGATCGCTAACGCAATATAGCAAAATTGTATCTTTTTTGTTAAATCCAACCTTGTGTGTGCTTGTCTATACAAGTATATCTAAATGCATCACCTGTCCCTTATGAGGAACACATAATGTCGTCAGATAAATACCGCAAGCAGGATGTCCGCGCCGCGCGTGGCACCACGCTCACCGCAAAAAGCTGGCTCACCGAAGCACCGCTGCGCATGTTGATGAACAACCTTGATCCTGAGGTAGCAGAAAATCCCCATGAGCTGGTGGTCTACGGCGGCATTGGCCGCGCCGCGCGCAACTGGGCGTGCTATGACGCGATTGTTGAGTCTTTGACGAATCTCGAAAACGACGAAACGCTGCTGGTGCAATCCGGCAAGCCGGTTGGCGTATTCAAAACCCATAAAAATGCGCCCCGTGTGCTGATTGCCAACTCCAACCTGGTGCCGCACTGGGCGACGTGGGAACACTTCAACGAGCTGGACGCAAAAGGGCTGGCCATGTACGGCCAGATGACCGCGGGTAGCTGGATCTACATCGGCAGCCAGGGGATTGTGCAGGGCACCTATGAAACCTTCGTGGAAGCGGGCCGACAGCACTATAACGGCTCACTGAAAGGCCGCTGGGTGCTCACCGCCGGACTGGGCGGCATGGGCGGCGCGCAGCCGCTGGCCGCGACGCTGGCCGGCGCGTGCTCCCTGAACATTGAGTGCCAGCAGAGCCGCATCGATTTCCGTCTGCGTACCCGCTATGTTGATGAACAGGCCGACAACCTCGATGACGCGCTGGCGCGCATCAAAAAGTACACCGCTGAAGGCAAAGCCGTGTCGGTTGCCCTGTGCGGCAACGCGGCGGATATTCTGCCGGAACTGGTGGCGCGCGGCGTGCGTCCGGATCTGGTCACCGACCAGACCAGCGCTCACGATCCGCTTCATGGTTACCTGCCAAAAGGCTGGACGTGGGAAGATTACCAGCAAAAAGCGGAAACCGATCCTGAGGGCACGGTACTGGCGGCTAAACGCGCCATGGCGGAACACGTCTCCGCGATGCTCGCCTTCAGTAAGATGGGGATTCCGACCTTTGATTACGGGAATAACATCCGCCAGATGGCGAAAGAGATGGGGGTGAATAACGCCTTTGATTTCCCCGGCTTCGTGCCTGCCTATATTCGTCCACTGTTCTGCCGCGGCATCGGGCCGTTCCGTTGGGTTGCCCTGTCCGGCGACCCGGAGGATATCTACAAAACCGACGCCAGAGTGAAGGAAATTGTCGCCGACGACGAGCACCTGCACCGCTGGCTGGACATGGCGCGCGAGCGCATTAATTTCCAGGGCCTGCCAGCGCGTATCTGCTGGGTCGGGCTGGAGTGGCGGCAAAAACTCGGCCTCGCCTTTAACGAAATGGTGCGCAGCGGCGAAGTCTCCGCGCCGATCGTCATTGGCCGCGACCACCTGGACTCCGGCTCTGTCGCCAGTCCGAACCGTGAAACCGAAGCCATGCGCGACGGCTCGGATGCGGTCTCCGACTGGCCGCTGCTGAATGCCCTGCTGAACACCGCCAGCGGCGCAACCTGGGTGTCGCTGCACCACGGCGGCGGCGTCGGGATGGGCTTCTCCCAGCACTCCGGGATGGTCATCGTCTGTGACGGTACCGACGAAGCGGCGGCACGTATTGCTCGCGTGCTGCATAACGACCCGGCAACCGGCGTGATGCGCCACGCGGATGCGGGTTACGAGATTGCCATTGATTGTGCCAAAGAGCAGGGCCTGAACCTGCCGATGATCCCCGCCACACAAGGAAAGCCTGCATGAACGCGTTAACACTTACTCCCGGCTCTTTGTCGCTCAAACAGCTGCGTCACGTCTGGCGTCAGCCGGTGACACTCGCCCTTGATGAAAGCGCCCACCGTGCCATTAACGACAGCGTGGCCTGCGTGGAGGCGATTGTAGCGGAGGGGCGCACCGCCTACGGCATCAATACCGGGTTTGGCCTGCTGGCGCAGACCCGCATTGCCACGCACGATCTGGAGAATTTACAGCGTTCGCTGGTGCTCTCGCACGCGGCGGGCGTTGGCCAGCCGCTGGACGATGAGATTGTCCGCCTTATGATGGTGTTGAAAATCAACAGCCTGGCGCGTGGGTTTTCCGGCATTCGTCTGAGCGTGATCCAGGCGCTGAAGGCGCTGGTGAATGCGGAAGTTTATCCGTGGATACCGGCAAAAGGCTCCGTTGGAGCTTCCGGCGATCTGGCACCGCTGGCGCATATGTCGCTGCTCCTGCTGGGTGAAGGCAAGGCGCGCTGGCAAGGGGAGTGGCTGCCTGCGAAAGAGGCGCTGAAAAAAGCCGGCTTAGCGCCGATCACCCTCGCGGCAAAAGAAGGGCTGGCGCTGCTCAACGGCACGCAGGCGTCGACGGCCTTTGCGCTGCGCGGCCTGTTTGAAGCGGAAGATCTGTTCGCCTCCGCGGTGGTGTGTGGTGCGCTGACCACTGAAGCGGTGCTCGGCTCGCGTCGTCCGTTCGATGCCCGCATCCACGAGGTGCGCGGCCAGCGTGGTCAGATTGATGCCGCAGCCATGTACCGCCACGTACTTACCGATACCAGCGACATTGCCGATTCGCATCACAACTGCGAGAAGGTGCAGGATCCGTATTCTCTGCGCTGCCAGCCGCAGGTGATGGGCGCATGCCTGACGCAGCTTCGCCAGGCGGCAGAAGTGCTGCTGGTGGAGGCCAATGCGGTGTCCGACAACCCATTGGTGTTTGCTCAGGAAAACGAGGTGGTCTCCGGCGGCAACTTCCACGCCGAGCCGGTGGCGATGGCCGCAGATAATATCGCGCTGGCGATTGCCGAAATCGGAGCGTTGTCCGAGCGTCGAATCGCACTAATGATGGATAAACACATGTCCCAGCTGCCGCCGTTCCTGGTGCGCAACGGCGGCGTGAACTCGGGCTTTATGATCGCCCAGGTCACCGCCGCAGCACTGGCAAGCGAAAACAAAGCCCTGTCGCATCCGCACAGCGTGGACAGCCTGCCAACGTCAGCAAATCAGGAAGATCACGTTTCGATGGCCCCGGCTGCCGGGCGTCGACTGTGGGAGATGGCCTCCAACACCCGCGGCGTGCTGGCGGTGGAATGGCTGGCGGCGTGTCAGGGTATTGATTTACGCGAAGGGCTAAAATCCAGCCCGCTGCTGGAGCAGGCGCGTCATACGCTGCGCGAGCACGTTACGCACTACGATGAGGACCGCTTCTTTGCGCCGGATATTGATAAGGCGATACAGCTTCTGGAAGAAGAAACCCTTGCAGGACTGCTACCTTCCGTGCTGTGATTTTTACCCTCACCCTAACCCTCTCCCTGTGGGAGAGGGGATTGTTAGGTTTTCTCCCTCTCCCTGTGGGAGAGGGCCGGGGTGAGGGCATCAGCCCGCACGATTACGAATACATCGCCGTAATCGACGCGCTGCCCAGCGAATGGAAATGCACGTTAAAGCCTACCATCGCGCCGCTCGCCCCTTCGTCGACCTCAATCTTGTCCACATCCAGCGCGTGCACCGTGAAGATATAGCGGTGCGTTTCCCCTTTTGGCGGCGCCGCGCCGCCGTAGCCCGCTTTGCCAAAGTCCGTGCGGGTCTGAATCGCACCGTCGGGCAGGGCAACCAGATCGGAACCGGAACCCTGCGGCAGCACGCGGGTGTCGGCGGGCAGGTTTGCCACGATCCAGTGCCACCAGCCCGAGCCGGTTGGCGCATCCGGATCGTAGCAGGTCACGACAAAACTTTTAGTTCCCGCTGGTACATCGTCCCACGCCAGATGGGGAGAGATATTATCTCCCTGATAACCCATTCCGTTAAACACGTGACGTTCCGGCAGCTTTTCGCCGTCGCGCAAATCTTTACTGATGATTTTCATCCTATTTCCCTCGTTACTCACTCATTCAGAAAGTGTAACGCATGGGGTTAAATCGTGAAATGCGCTGATATGTTAACGGCTTTAACCACTGCCCCGGTCAGCTTGTGGAGCTGATCCGGAGAAATGCTGTACGGCGGCATGAGGTAAATCAGCTTACCGAAAGGTCGCACCCAAACGCCCTGGTCAACGAAGAAGCGCTGCAACGCGGCCATGTTCACCGGATGCGTTGTCTCGATCACCCCGATGGCGCCCAGCACGCGGACGTCCGCGACGTATTCCGCATCCGCCGCCACGCTTAGCTGCTGCTTCAGCTGCGCCTCAATCGCCGCCACCTGCGTCTGCCACTCGCCGCTCTCCAGAATGGCGAGGCTTTCGCTTGCCACTGCGCAGGCCAGCGGGTTGCCCATAAACGTCGGGCCGTGCATAAAGCAGCCCGCGTCGCCGTCGCTGATGGTGTCGGCAACCTGGCGGGTGGTGAGCGTGGCGGAGAGCGTCATGGTGCCGCCGGTGAGCGCTTTCCCCAGGCACAGAATATCCGGCGCGATCCCCGCATGCTCGCAGGCAAACAGCTTCCCGGTACGGCCAAAGCCGGTGGCGATCTCATCGGCAATCAGCAAAATTCCTTCGCGGTCGCACATCTTCCGAATGCGCTTCAGCCACTCGGGGTGATACATCCGCATTCCGCCCGCGCCCTGCACAATCGGTTCGAGAATAACGGCGGCAATCTCGTGGCGATGGGCCGCCATCAACCGCGCGAAGCCCACCATGTCCATCTCGTCCCATTCGCCGTCGAAGCGGCTCTGCGGGGCTGGCGCAAACAGGTTTTCCGGCAGGTAGCCTTTCCACAGGCTGTGCATGGAGTTGTCCGGATCGCACACCGACATCGCCCCGAAGGTGTCGCCGTGATAGCCGTTGCGGAAGGTGAGGAACCGCTGGCGCGTTTCGCCCTTCGCATGCCAGTACTGCAACGCCATTTTCATCGCCACTTCCACGGCCACCGAGCCGGAATCAGCAAGGAAAACACACTCCAGCGATTCAGGCGTCATCGCTACCAGGCGACGGCATAAATCCACCGCGGGCTGATGCGTGATCCCGCCAAACATCACGTGTGACATCTGGTCAATCTGCGCTTTCATCGCCGCGTTCAGACGCGGGTGGTTGTAGCCATGGATCGCCGCCCACCAGGAGGACATCCCGTCAACAAGCCGCTCGCCGCTGGCGAGATGCAGCTCGCAGCCGTGGGCCGAGGCTACCGGATAGACGGGAAGGGGGCGGGTCGTGGAGGTGTAAGGGTGCCAGATATGCTGCTTGTCGAAGGCGAGATCGTCCTGGGTCATAATCGACTTGTAAACCATTTTGAAAAGTTTTAGGTTTACAAGTATAAACCGAACCGACAATTAACAAAACCCTTTGGAGAAGCCCGATGGCTCACCACGCACGCTGGACGATGTCGCAAGTCACTGAATTATTCAACAAACCTTTCCTGGAGCTGATGTTTGAAGCGCAACAGGTGCACCGCCAGCACTTCGATCCGCGTCATGTTCAGGTCAGCACGCTGCTGTCGATTAAAACCGGGGCTTGCCCGGAAGACTGCAAATATTGCCCGCAAAGCGCGCGCTATAAAACCGGTCTCGAATCCGAGCGCCTGATGGAAGTCGAGCAGGTGCTCGACTCCGCGCGCAAGGCCAAAAACGCTGGCTCAACCCGCTTCTGCATGGGCGCGGCGTGGAAAAACCCGCATGACCGCGACATGCCCTATCTGGAGCAGATGGTGAAGGGGGTGAAGGAGATGGGGCTTGAAGCCTGCATGACACTGGGTACGCTGAACGAGGAGCAGGCGCAGCGCCTCTCGGCGGCAGGGCTGGATTACTACAATCACAACCTCGATACCTCGCCGGAATTCTACGGCAACATCATCACCACGCGCACCTATCAGGAGCGTCTGGACACGCTGGATAAAGTGCGTGATGCGGGGATCAAGGTCTGTTCCGGCGGGATCGTGGGACTGGGCGAAACGGTAAAAGATCGTGCCGGCCTGCTGTTACAGCTGGCGAACCTGCCGACCCCTCCGGAAAGCGTGCCCATCAACATGCTGGTGAAGGTAAAAGGCACGCCGCTGGCGGATAATGAGGACGTGGATGCCTTCGATTTCATCCGCACCATCGCGGTGGCGCGCATCATGATGCCAACCTCTTACGTTCGCCTCTCTGCCGGTCGCGAGCAGATGAGCGAGCAGACCCAGGCAATGTGCTTTATGGCCGGGGCCAACTCCATCTTCTACGGTTGCAAACTGCTGACCACACCAAACCCGGAAGAGGACAAAGACGTTCAGCTGTTCCGCAAGCTGGGGCTGAACCCACACCAGACCGGGGTACAGGCGGGGGATAACGAGCAACAACAGCAGTTGGAGCAGCAGATATTCAACGCCGACACTGACCAGTTCTACAACGCGGCAGCCGTATGACCTGGCAGGCACGTATCAGGACCGCGCTCGACGAGCGGCGGGCGGCGGATGCGTTTCGGGTACGCAGGGTAGTGGAAAACGGTGCAGGCCGTTTTCTCACCCGGGAAGGAGAGCGGTTCTGTAATTTCTCCAGCAACGATTATCTGGGCCTGAGCCAGCACCCGCAGATCGTTCGTGCCTGGCAGCAGGGCGCGGATCGTTACGGCGTGGGCAGCGGTGGCTCCGGGCACGTCAGCGGCTACACCACGGCGCATCAGGCGCTGGAGGAAGCGTTGGCCGACTGGCTGGGCTACCCGCGGGCGCTGTTGTTTATCTCCGGTTTTGCCGCGAATCAGGCGGTGATTGCCGCCCTGATGGGCAAAGACGACCGCATCATCGCGGACCGCCTGAGCCACGCCTCCCTGCTTGAAGCCGCCAGTCTCAGCCCGGCACAGCTGCGGCGTTTTGCCCATAACGATGCCTCTCAGCTGAACGTCCTGCTGGGTAAACCCTGTTCAGGGCTTCAGCTGGCGGTCACGGAAGGGGTATTCAGCATGGACGGCGACAGCGCGCCCCTGGCCGCGTTGCACGACGCCGCAAAACAGCAAAACGCATGGCTGCTGGTCGACGATGCCCACGGCATTGGCGTCACCGGCGAGGAGGGGCGCGGAAGCGCTTATCAGCAGGGCGTCAGGCCGGAACTGCTGGTGGTCACCTTCGGCAAAGGCTTCGGCGTCAGCGGTGCCGCGGTGTTGTGCAGCGAGCCGGTGGCCGACTACCTGGTGCAGTTCGCCCGGCACCTGATCTACAGCACCAGCATGCCCCCGGCGCAGGCCGTGGCACTCTCTGCGTCGCTTACGGTGATCCGCGGCGAAGACGGCGCTGAACGCCGGGCTCGCCTGGCCGACCATATTCAGCGTTTTCGCCGGGGGGTAAGCGAACTGCCTTACCGGCTTACCGACTCCCGCAGCGCCATTCAGCCCGTGATTGTGGGTGAAAACCATCGGGCGCTGATGCTGGCACAGGCTCTACGAGAACGCGGGCAGTGGGTCACGGCGATCCGCCCACCCACCGTGCCGCCAGGCACCGCGCGCTTGCGTCTGACGCTTACGGCAGCGCACGAGCCGCAGGATATCGATACGCTTCTGGAGGCACTGTATGTCTCCCGTCAATAAACAGGCCGTTGCCGCCGCGTTTGGCCGGGCAGCGCAAAGCTATTCACAGCACGATGAGCTGCAACGCCTGAGCGCGCGCGGGCTGCTGGCCGCGCTCGGTGAGGGGCATTTTATGCAGGTGCTGGACGCGGGCTGCGGGCCAGGCGGCAATAGCCGCTACTGGCGCGCAACGGGCAGCCACGTCACGGCGCTGGATTTATCCGTGCAGATGCTGGATGAAGCCCGCCAGCAGCAGTCAGCAGACCGTTATCTGGTGGCCGATATCGAGGCCATCCCGCTGGAGGATGCGCTGTTTGACCTCGTCTGGAGCCATCTGGCGGTGCAGTGGTGCACCAGCCTGTCGCAGGCGCTACGCGAGCTTTACCGCGTGGCACGGCCCGGCGGAGCGGTGGCCTTTACCACCCTGCTGGAAAGTTCGTTGCCGGAGCTGAATCAGGCGTGGAGGGCGGTGGATGCGCAGCCGCACGCCAACCGGTTTCTCTCGCACGAACAGGTCACTCAGGCGCTGGCAGGCTGGCGCTATCGCAGTGAGGTCCAGACCGTCACCCTCGAATTTAGCGATGCGTTAAGCGCCATGCGCTCTCTTAAGGGCATAGGCGCGACGCACCTGCACGCCGGTCGGGAGAAGAAACCCCTTACCCGCGGACAACTCCAGCGTCTCGGGCTGGCCTGGCCGCAGGATCGGGGCCGGTTCCCGCTCTCTTATCATCTTTTTCATGGGATTATTGAACGTGACTGAACGTTATTTTGTTACCGGTACGGACACCGAAGTCGGTAAAACGGTTGCCAGCGCCGCGCTGTTGCAGGCGGCGCGTCTGCTGGGGAAAACAACGGCCGGGTATAAGCCCGTAGCCTCCGGCAGCGAGATGACGCCGGAAGGCTTACGCAATACTGATGCGCTGGCGCTACAGCGTAACAGCAGCCTTGCGCTGGCCTATTCTGCGGTGAACCCCTATACCTTTGCTGAACCCACCTCGCCGCACATCGTCAGCGCCGATGAAGATCGTCCGATTGATTTTTCGGTGCTCTCTTCCGGATTACGCAACCTGGAAACGCAGGCCGACTGGGTGCTGGTGGAGGGGGCTGGCGGCTGGTTTACCCCGCTGTCCGACGAGCAGACATTTGCTGACTGGGTGCAGGCCGAACAGCTTCCGGTCATTCTGGTGGTGGGCGTGAAGCTTGGCTGTATCAATCACGCCATGCTGACCGCTCAGGCCGTGCAGCAGGCCGGGTTGCGTCTGGCAGGGTGGATTGCCAATGACGTGGTTGCGCCGGGTAAACGTCATGCTGAGTATCTGGCGACGCTGAAGCGGGTGCTGCCTGCGCCGTTTCTCGGCGAAATCCCGTGGCTTGCCGACGGCGCAGAGCAGGCGGAAACCGGACGCTATCTTGACCTCAGCGCCTTATGTCCCGCGCCATCCAGTGCGCAATAAGGTCGTCATCCAGCTCGTTAACGTGGCCCTGTGCCACGTTACGCCCGCGATAAAGCATGCAGAAGCGATCCGCGACCCGGCGGATGAACGACAGCTGTTGCTCCGCTAACAGCACCGTCATTCCCAGCTCCCGATTCAACCGTACCAGCAGTTGACCCAGCCTGCGGGCGAAGCCTTGCCCTGCGCCATACATGGGCTCATCCAGAATCAACACGCGCGGGCGATTAACCAGCGCACTGGCGAGGGCCAGCTGATACTGGTCGTCGGGGGACAGCGCAGAGGCACGCATTTGTCGCAGCGGATAGAGTTCCGGAAACAGGGCGTACACGTCATTTTTTGATGTCGGGTCGGATTTCCCCGTCGCCCGCATAGCGATATGCAGATTTTCATCGACGGTCAGCTGGGAAAATATCCGCCGATCCTGCGGGACGTAGCCTATCGTTGGCGGCGCCGTGAATGCTGACGCAGGGCTGAGCAAATTACGCGGCGGCGCGCCAGCCTCATGCCATATGATGGTGCCGCTCTCAACGGGCACCTTTCCGGTAATGCAGTTCATGAGCGTGGATTTACCCATGCCAGGCAGGCCAACAATGCCCGTACAGATGCCTTGCGGGAAATCGATATTCACGTTCCATAGCGTATGTTGGCTTCCGTAAAACTGATTTACAGCACGCAGACTCAACATCTTTCTCTCCTTAAAAATGTGTGGGGTAATGCTCAGGCTGATATCTGCAAAACGCCTGCCAGAAACAAAATAATGATTAAAAAAGAGCCATTTTTAGGAATAACCCACTGCTAAAAGCTTAACGTTTGTTCGAATTGCACGCTCCCGGTGCCGTGCGTGTCGAATCGTGGTGCAGGGAAAATGACGGAATTGTGATTAAGATCTCGCCGGTTACTTATGAAAAAATGAACGTTTTCCAGGCAAAAAAGAGTGATAAAAATTTTTTACTGCCGCTTCGTGGGAAAAACCGGGAATTTGCTGGAGTGCATGCTGTACGGGCTGGAGGCAGTTATCCACTATTCCTGTGGATAACCTTGTGCATTAGAGTTAGAAAACACGCGATAAGCGAGAGAATACGCGGGTTACGCCCAAATTGATGCGAAACGCGGCTTTAGGAAATAGTCTATATTTTTTAACGAATTAGATAAAAGCAATTCCCTCAGCGCCAGCGACACCTGTTGCCATAAAACTTTCATAACCGCCCTTGACAAATGTTAAAAAAGTAATAGTTCTGGGGATAACCCCCTGAGGCTGGTGTTTTATATTGTCACAGTTGAAATTTAGCTCGCGAACGCACTAATCCTCTCTGCGCTACGCTAAATATCCTGACACGCTACTGGTTTTCCATCCAGTGTTTTTTACTGGCAATCCTGGCCACAACGAGTAAAATTACTCACCTGCCGCTTATTCTGTCATCAGGTCGTCGCCCATGAGTAAACCGTTCAAATTGAATTCTGCTTTCCGTCCTTCCGGGGATCAGCCCGAGGCCATTCGTCGCCTGGAAGAGGGGCTGGAAGACGGGCTGGCGCACCAGACCCTGCTGGGGGTAACCGGTTCGGGTAAAACCTTCACTATTGCCAACGTCATTGCCGATCTCCAGCGTCCTACGATGGTTCTTGCGCCGAACAAAACGCTGGCGGCGCAGCTGTATGGTGAGATGAAAGAGTTCTTTCCGGAAAACGCGGTGGAGTATTTCGTCTCCTACTACGACTACTACCAGCCGGAAGCCTACGTTCCCAGCTCCGACACGTTTATCGAGAAAGATGCCTCGGTGAACGAACATATCGAGCAGATGCGTTTGTCGGCGACCAAGGCGCTGCTGGAGCGTCGTGATGTGGTGGTGGTGGCCTCGGTGTCGGCGATCTACGGCCTGGGCGATCCGGATCTCTATCTCAAGATGATGCTGCACCTGACGCAGGGGATGATCATCGATCAGCGTGCAATTTTGCGCCGTCTGGCGGAGCTGCAGTACACCCGTAACGATCAGGCGTTCCAGCGCGGGACCTTCCGCGTACGTGGTGAGGTGATTGATATCTTCCCGGCGGAATCGGACGACATGGCGCTGCGCGTAGAGCTGTTCGATGAAGAGGTTGAACGCCTGTCGCTGTTCGACCCGCTGACCGGTCATGTGGAGTCGGTGATCCAGCGCTTCACCATCTACCCAAAAACGCACTACGTGACGCCACGCGAGCGTATCGTACAGGCGATGGAAGAGATTAAAATTGAGCTGGCAGACCGCCGCAAGGTGCTGCTGGCGAACAACAAGCTGCTGGAAGAGCAGCGCCTGAGCCAGCGTACCCAGTTCGATCTGGAGATGATGAACGAGCTGGGCTACTGCTCCGGCATCGAAAACTACTCGCGCTACCTCTCCGGACGCGGGCCGGGCGAAGCGCCGCCGACGCTGTTTGACTACCTTCCGGCGGACGGCCTGCTGGTGATCGACGAATCCCACGTTACGATCCCCCAGATCGGCGGGATGTACCGCGGTGACCGCGCGCGTAAAGAGACGTTGGTGGAGTACGGATTCCGGCTGCCGTCAGCGCTGGACAACCGTCCGATGAAGTTTGAAGAATTTGAGGCGCTTGCTCCGCAGACCATCTACGTATCGGCGACGCCGGGCAACTACGAGCTGGAGAAATCCGGTGATGACGTGGTGGACCAGGTTGTGCGTCCGACCGGGCTGCTGGATCCGATTATCGAGGTGCGTCCGGTGGCGACGCAGGTGGACGATCTGCTCTCGGAAATACGTGCCCGTTCCGCCATCAACGAGCGTGTACTGGTGACCACGCTCACCAAACGTATGGCGGAGGATTTGACGGAGTATCTGGAAGAACACGGCGAGAAGGTGCGGTATCTGCACTCGGATATTGATACCGTGGAGCGTATGGAGATCATCCGCGACCTGCGCCTGGGCGAGTTCGACGTGCTGGTGGGTATCAACCTTCTGCGGGAAGGTCTGGATATGCCGGAAGTGTCGCTGGTGGCGATTCTGGACGCGGACAAAGAGGGCTTCCTGCGTTCCGAGCGCTCGCTGATCCAGACCATTGGCCGCGCCGCGCGTAACGTCAACGGGAAGGCGATTCTGTACGGGGATAAAATCACCCCGTCGATGGCCAAAGCGATTGGCGAAACGGAACGTCGTCGCGAGAAGCAGCAGCGCTATAACGAAGAGCACGGCATCACGCCGCAGGGGCTGAACAAGAAAGTGGTGGATATCCTGGCGCTGGGTCAGAACATTGCGAAGACCAAAGCGAAAGGGCGCGGCAAGGCCCGTTCAGTGGTGGAAGAGGATACCGTCGCGCTGACCCCGAAAGCGTTGCAGCAAAAGATCCACGAGCTGGAAGGGCAGATGATGCAGCACGCGCAGAATCTGGAGTTCGAAGAGGCTGCGCAAATCCGCGATCAGCTTCATCAGCTGCGGGATCTGTTTATTGCGGCATCGTAGTTTTTTGCCCGGTGGGGTTTTCTCCCTCTCCCTGTGGGCTGAGGGATCCCCAGTAATTTTTTTATGCAGAAGCAATAAAGTTGCTTTCTAAATGACTGAGGGCTGTCAGCGATGCCCTGGTCCGGCTGTAAATCGCTGAGGCGTTTGCCTTCCGGCCGGGGCGAGGCGCAGGGATGCGCCGAGAGGGCGGCTTTACAGGGACGTTGCCTCCGCCCGTACCCGATAAGCCGGAAGGAATAAGCCGAGGGCACCGCGAAGCGGCGATTTACCGCCGGGAGCCCGGGTCGCCAGGGTGGTGGCGACTGAGCCACCCTGGCACGTTCACCGCTCATGTCGCTACAGAGTAGCAAGGAACATAAAGTGAACGGAATGACCACCACCGCCGTATATTCCCCTCACCCTAACCCTCTCCCCGGAGGGGCGAGGGGATTGCTCAGTGCTCGCATTAATTTGTGGGGAACCCTCAGCCCTGTGGGAGAGGGCCGGGGCGAGGGCATCAGGCCGCACAAAACGAACCTAACCTAATGCCTGAATCGCCTTCTCCAGCGCCTCGCGCAGCAGATGGCGGTCGTGGCGATATTTAATATCGCTGGCTTCCAGCGGCTCCTGCACCACCACGCGATCGCCAATCCCCGACACATCTACTTTTGGCCCGACCACGACACCATCGATAATTTTCTTACCAACATACTGTTCCATCAGGTCCAGCTTATCCGCCAGCGACAGGCTTGCCGCCGCCGGACTGAGTTCGCGGCCTAAATTACCGATATAGACCATGGGCGCAGGCGTTCTGCGCAGCGCCTGCGCCAGCTCTTTCACCAGCAGGATCGGCATCAGGCTGGTATAAAAACTCCCCGGCCCAATCAGGATCAGATCGGCCTCGCCAATCGCTTCAACCGCTTCACGCGTTGCGGGTACGCTGGGGTAGGTCATCAGCTCTTTTGGCGGAAGGAGAAGCTGGTCGATATTCACTTCACCATACACTTCGTGATCGTCAGCATCGATCGCCATCAAATCTACCGGCTGTTCGGACATCGGGATCAGGAACGCATCCACTTTTAGCAGGTTACGAATTAAATTGATCGCTTCCAGAGGGCGCACGCTCAGGTGATCCAGCGCCTTTAACATCAGATTTCCAAGGTTATGGCCTGAAAGTTCGCCATTTCCCCCAAAACGGTACTCAAACATCGCCGAGGCCACGCTTGGCTCAGTGATGAGCTGGTTGAGGCAGTTGCGCATATCACCCCAGGCTATCCCGCCTTCAGCACGTCGGATCCGCCCGGTTGAGCCGCCGTTGTCCGTTGTTGTCACGATGCCCGTCAGGCGTGAGCCCAGTGACGATAACGACGACATAACCCGTCCCAGACCGTGACCTCCTCCAAGAGCGACCACGCGGTCCAGATCCGCAAAAGTGCGATTGCGCATACCTATTCCTTATCCTGTTAAGCTTGCGTCACAGTAACGCAACTACTCCTAAAAGACGATGCCTCTCACAAACCATAATGACGTATATCAATGCGAAAGCGCTGTTTTTGCGTATTCTGTAGTGAAAATGCACGATAACATCGTTATGTATAAATTTATATAGCGAAAAGCGACAATGGCGAAGTGGCGATTTCCACGCTACTATCGCCATAACCACGTTTTCAAAACTGAAAACATACACTCTAGCCCTGGCGCCTGTGTCGAGAGATATGGCGCCCTGGCCGTGGCGGATTTGCCACCAGGGTACAGAAAGAAATGACTGTGCCTCCCGATCTGGAAAGGTGTACATGGCTTCACAACTTACTGATGCTTTCGCGCGTAAGTTTTTCTACTTACGTTTGTCGATTACCGACGTGTGTAACTTCCGTTGCACCTACTGCCTGCCCGATGGCTACAAGCCGGGCAGCGTCACCAACAACGGCTTTCTCTCCGTGGATGAAGTACGCCGCGTCACGCGCGCGTTCTCTGAACTCGGTACGGAAAAAGTGCGTCTTACCGGGGGAGAGCCCTCCCTGCGCCGTGATTTCCCTGACATCATTGCCGCCGTGCGTGAAAACGAACGTATCCGCCAGATAGCGGTGACCACCAACGGTTACCGCATGGCGCGTGACGTGGCGAACTGGCGCGATGCGGGGCTGACGGCGATCAACGTCAGCGTCGATAGCCTGGACGCCCGTCAGTTCCACGCCATTACCGGCCAGGATAAGTTCCAGCAGGTAATGGACGGCATCGATGCCGCGTTCACCGCCGGTTTCGACAAGGTCAAAGTCAATACCGTATTGATGCGTGATGTGAACCACCATCAGCTGGACACCTTTCTGGCGTGGATCAAACCGCGCCGCATTCAACTGCGTTTTATTGAGCTGATGGAGACCGGGGAGGGCAGCGAGCTGTTCCGTCGCCATCACATCTCCGGCATGGTCCTGCGTGACGAACTGCTGAAACGCGGCTGGATCCACCAGATCCGCCAGCGCAGCGATGGCCCGGCGCAGGTCTTTTGTCATCCGGATTATGAAGGCGAAATCGGCCTGATCATGCCCTATGAAAAAGACTTCTGTGCCAGCTGCAACCGCCTGCGCGTCTCCTCTGTTGGCAAGCTGCACCTCTGCCTGTTCGGGGATGGCGGCGTCGATCTGCGCGATTTGCTGGAAGACGACGCCCAACAGGACGCGCTTGAAGCACGCATTTCCGAGGCGCTGACGCACAAAAAGCAGACCCATTTCCTGCATCAGGGCAACACCGGCATTACTCAGAACCTGTCCTATATCGGCGGGTAATCAGGCTTTAGAAGGAACCAGAAGATGAGTCAGGTAAGCGCGGAATTTATCCCGACACGCATTGCTATTCTTACCGTTTCCGAACGTCGTGGTGAAGAGGATGATACCTCCGGCCACTGGCTGCGCGAGGCGGCACACGAAGCCGGGCACCAGATTGTTGATAAAGCGATCGTCAAAGAGAACCGTTACGCCATTCGCGCTCAGGTTTCACAGTGGATTGCGAGTGATGACGTCCAGGTTGTACTGATCACTGGCGGCACCGGCTTTACCGCAGGCGACCAGGCGCCGGAAGCGCTGCTTCCGCTGTTCGATCGCGAAGTAGAAGGCTTCGGCGAAGTGTTCCGCATGCTCTCATTTGAAGAGATTGGCACCTCTACGCTCCAGTCCCGTGCCGTCGCGGGGGTAGCGAACAAGACGCTGATCTTCGCCATGCCGGGCTCGACCAAAGCCTGCCGCACCGCGTGGGAAAACATTATTGCCCCGCAGCTGGATGCCCGTACCCGTCCGTGTAATTTCCATCCCCATTTAAAGAAATAAGCTATGTCACAACTGACCCACATAAACGACGCTGGCGAAGCGCATATGGTGGATGTCTCCGCCAAAGCCGAAACGGTGCGCGAGGCGCGTGCTGAAGCGTTCGTCACCATGCTGCCGGAGACGCTGGCGATGATTATCGACGGTAGCCATCACAAGGGTGATGTGTTTGCCACCGCCCGCATCGCCGGTATTCAGGCCGCTAAACGCACCTGGGACCTCATCCCGCTCTGCCATCCGCTGATGCTTAGCAAAGTGGAGGTAAATTTGCAGGCGCAGCCGGAGCATAACCGCGTGCGTATCGAGTCCCTGTGCCGCTTAACCGGGAAAACCGGTGTGGAGATGGAGGCGTTAACGGCAGCCTCCGTGGCGGCGCTGACCATCTACGACATGTGTAAAGCGGTGCAGAAAGATATGGTGATTGGCCCGGTGCGTCTGCTGGCAAAAAGCGGCGGCAAATCCGGTGATTTTAAGGTGGAAAGCCATGATTAAGGTGCTCTTTTTTGCCCAGGTCCGTGAGCTGATCAATACCGACAGCCTGACGCTGGACGGCTCTTTCGAAAACGTCGCCGCCCTGCGTGCGCATCTGGCGGCGCAAAGCGACCGCTGGGCGCTGGCGCTGGATGAAGGCAAATTGCTGGCCGCCGTGAATCAGACGCTGGTGGAGTTGACCCACCCGCTGGCTGATGGGGATGAAGTGGCCTTCTTCCCGCCGGTCACAGGGGGTTGAGATGACGGAAACCCGAATTCTGGTTGGCCATGAGCGTTTTAACGTGGGCACGGAATATGACTGGCTGGCCGGGCGCGACGAAGACGGCGCGGTCGTGACCTTTACCGGGAAAGTGCGTAATCATAATCTCGGCGACAGCGTAAAAGCGCTGACGCTGGAGCATTATCCGGGAATGACCGAAAAATCGCTGGCGGCCATTGTCGAAGAGGCGCGAGGCCGCTGGCCGCTGGGGCGCGTTACGGTTATCCATCGCATCGGCGAAATGTGGCCCGGCGAAGAAATTGTGTTTGTCGGCGTCACCAGCGCCCATCGCGGGAGTGCTTTTGCGGCGGGGGAGTTCATCATGGATTACCTCAAAACTAAAGCGCCGTTCTGGAAGCGTGAAGCGACGCCGGAAGGTGAGCGCTGGGTGGAATCGCGGGACAGCGACAAACAGGCTGCCAGCCGCTGGTAACAGGTTTACGTGGATGTGTTAGTCTTAACGTGTGTGTTTACTTAATCAGGAGTGAATCATGGACCGATTTCCGCGTTCCGATTCGATAGTTCAGCAGACCCGTAGCGGGCTGCAAACCTACATGGCTCAGGTATATGGCTGGATGACGGTTGGCCTGCTGCTTACCGCGTTTATCGCGTGGTATGCGGCAAACACGCCTGAACTGATGATGTTTATCTTCTCCAGCAAAATCACCTTCTTTGGGCTGATTATTGCGCAACTGGCGCTGGTATTCGTGCTCTCCGGGCTGGTGCACAAGCTCAGCGCGGGCATGGCGACCACGCTGTTTATGCTCTATTCGGCGCTGACCGGGCTGACGCTCTCCAGTATTTTCATCGTTTACACCTACTCCTCCATCGCCAGCACCTTTGTGGTGACCGGCGGGATGTTCGGTGTGATGAGCCTGTACGGTTACACCACCAAACGTGACCTGAGCGGCTTCGGCAACATGCTGTTTATGGGGCTGATAGGGATTGTGCTGGCGTCGCTGGTGAACCTGTGGTTGAAGAGTGACGCGCTGATGTGGGCGGTGACCTATATCGGGGTGGTGATCTTCGTGGGCTTAACCGCCTACGACACCCAGAAGCTGAAAAACATCGGTGAACAAATTGATGTTCGCGACAGTTCAAACCTGCGCAAATACTCGATTCTGGGCGCACTGACGCTGTATCTGGACTTCATCAACCTGTTCCTGATGCTGCTGCGTATTTTTGGCAACCGGCGTTAGTGAGGGTGGCGCTGTCTGATGCCCTCACCCTGACCCTCTCCCACAGGGCTGAGGGTTCCCCACAAATTAATGCGAGCACTGAGCAATCCCCTCGCCCCTCCGGGGAGAGGGTTAGGGTGAGGGGAACATACGGCGGTGGTGGTCATTCCGTTCACTTTATGTTCCTTGCTACTCTGTAACGACATGACCGGTGAACGTGCCAGGGTGGCTCAGTCGCCACCACCCTGGCGACCCGGGCTCCCGGCGGTAAATCGCCGCTTCGCGGTGCCCTCGGCTTATTCCTTCCGGCTTATCGGGTACGGGCGGAGGCAACGTCCCTGTAAAGCCGCCCTCTCGGCGCATCCCTGCGCCTCGCCCCGGCCGGAAGGCAAACGCCTCAGCGATTTACAGCCGGACCAGGGCATCGCTGACAGCCCTCAGTCATTTAGAAAGCAACTTTATTGCTTCTGCATAAAAAAATTACTGGGGATCCCTCAGCCCACAGGGAGAGGGAACAAACCCTAAAAACGGCAACGAAGTTGCCGTTTTGCTTTTATTTTGCCATCGCCTTCTCGTTCTTCGCGCGCAGCTTCTTCGCCCGACTCTCCAGCACCAGATAACAGATCGTTGCCAGCGCCAGCGGCAGGAAGTAGTAGATCATGCGGTACGCGAGCAGGGCAGCGATAATCGTCCCGTGAGACACATGCTCCCCCGCAAGCAGCGCGATAAACACCGCTTCCAGTACGCCGATCCCCGCCGGTATATGCACAATCACCCCGGCAATACTGCTTACCAGCAGCACGCCCAGCACGAAGAAGTAGTTCACATCTTCGCCAATCAACAGCCAGATAATGGCCCCCATCGCCATCCAGTTAGCGCTGGAAACCACCATTTGCAGGACGGCAAACTTCCATGACGGCAGCACCAGCTTCTGGCCTTTAATGGTCATGTGACGACGTTTGGCAAAGGCGCAGGCCCACAGGTAGGCGGCGATGATCAGCAGTAGTACGATGCCCAGGATGCGCAGGGTAGCCTCATCGATGTACCAGTGCGCAGGCAGCTGCACCACGCCGATGGTGAAAATCACCCCGCCCAGCAGGATATACCCCAGCCAGTTGGTGGTGATGCTTAAGGAGAAAATACGCGTGATGGTGCCGCCCGGTAAGCCAAGGCGGGAGTACAGGCGATAGCGCATACCAATCCCGCCCACCCAGGTGCTCAGCGTCAGGTTAAAGGCGTAGCAAATGAATGACACCAGCATAACCTGCCGTTTGGCAAGCTTATGCCCGCAGTAGGCGCGTCCCAACAGGTCATAGCAGCCGTACATCAGGTAGCTCACAATCACCAGGCCAACCGCCCCCAGCAGGACTGTCCGGTTGTAGTTGCGAATAACCTTCCACACCTCTTCCCAGTCCACCTTTTGGGCATACACCACCAGCAGGACCGCGACGGCAATGAAGAACAGCCAGGTCAGGATTTTTTTCGCCAGCCGCCAGCGAGGATGAGATTTCGACATCAGGTTTTCCCTCCATCTTCCGCCTCTACGCGGTCCTGGGTTTCCATTTCGGGTTGCACTGGCGGATCCACCAGCGCCAGTTTCGGCGTATGTGCGGGCAGCCAGCCCACCATGGCCGGGAAGTGGCGCAGGAAGTGGAACACCACCACACCGATGCCAACGTTCCACCAGCTGCGTTTCGGCACCATGGACTCATCCACACGCACGCAGTCTTTATTGATCAGACCCTGAAGGTTATCGCGCAGGGTCTGATTAAACTGGCGATCGTGGATGATCAGGTTCGCTTCCAGATTGAGCGATAAGCTCAGCGGATCGAGGTTGCTTGAGCCAACGGTCGCCCAGTGGTCATCCATCACGGCCACTTTGCCATGCAGCGGGCGGCGGCGATATTCATAGATTTGCACGCCGCTTTTGACCAGATAGCGATAGAGCAGACGCGCGCCCACCTTCACAATCGGCATATCGGGCTCACCCTGGACGATGAGCTTCACGCTCACGCCGCGTCGGGCCGCGTTGCGCATGGCGTGCAAAATCCGGTAACCGGGGAAGAAATAGGCGTTGGCGATAATCACCTCGCGCTTCGCGTTCGCCAGCATCTTCAGGTAGTGACGTTCGATATCGTCCCGGTGCTCCTCGTTATCCCGCCAGACGAACAGCGCCTGCGCCTCGCCGGGCTTGCGGTTCTCTTCCGGGCGATGGCGGCGTCGCCACCAGCGGCGTGCGGCCTCTTTGCCGGGTAAGTTTTCCAGCACGAACAGCTGGATGTCCTGAACCACCGGCCCTTCGATACGGATCGCGTAGTCCTGTTTCGCTTCGGGACCATAATCCGACATATGCTCGGCGGAGTAGTTAATGCCGCCAACGAAGGCCACCGTTTCGTCCACCACCACAATTTTGCGGTGCATTCGGCGGAACAGGTTGGTGCGCATCCCGAACAGACGCGGGCCGGGATCGTAATAGCGGAATACCACCCCTGCGGCGGTGAGCTCGTTAACAAATTCGTCGCTGAGATCCGGCGAACCATATCCGTCGAGCAGGACCTCGATTTTTATACCGCGACGAGCGGCTTGCAGCAGCGCGCTGTGCAACTGCCTGCCCACGTCGTCTTCAAACCAGATAAACGTTTCCAGAAAGACTTTCTGCTGTGCGTGGCTAATCGCCTCAAAGACTGCCGGATAAAAGTTATCGCCATTTTCCAGCAGCGTAATACGGTTACCTTCCTGCCATGTGCATTTCATAAGTGGATCTCCGCGCTGAGTGGGGCATGGTCGGAGAGATGTCGCCAGTTGAGTAAAGCCAGCGCCGTCGGGCTGCTGGCGTGGGCATTTTTTACGTAGATGCGGTCAAGGCGCAGCAGGGGGAAGCGCACCGGAAACGTCCGCGCGGGACGACCGCGTGAGCGGGTAAAAATCTCCTCCAGCCCCGCATTCACCTTCAGAGGATGATTGGCCCGCTGTCGCCAGTCGTTAAAATCACCGGCCACTACCACGGGCTCGCCCTCCGGCAGCGCATTGGTCCAGTCTGCCAGCATCTGTAGCTGAGCCTGACGGTGGGCCTCACGCAGGCCAAGATGAACGCAGCCCACATGAATGGGAAAATCGAGCGCCGGTGGCGTGATGCGGCAGTATAACAACCCGCGTTTTTCGCTCTCGCCAACGGAGACGTCCCGGTTCTCATAATGCTCGATAGGAAAACGCGACAGCACTGCGTTACCGTGATGCCCCTCCGGGTAGACCGCATTGCGCCCGTAGGCGTAATCGCTCCACATGGTATCCGCCAGAAACTCGTAATGGGGCGTGTCGGGCCAGTTTTCGAAATGCATCGGGTGCACTTCGTGCGCGCCCATGACCTCCTGAAGGCAGACAATATCGGCGCTGACGGTGCGTACCGCGTCGCGCAGCTCCGGTAAAATGAAGCGGCGGTTAAATGCTGTGAAGCCCTTATGAATATTTATCGTCAGCACCTTAAGCGAGAAATGCTGCGTTCTTTTGCTCATAAACACCTTCCTGGGTGACTATCCCGATGAAAATAAAGTGTAGTAGGCGTCACAAAAAGATGCGGCGTTACGGAATTTTCCGTAAAGTGCGGTAGTCTGAATTAGCAGAGAAAAATCCTTCAGGAGAGAAGCCATGAAGTGGCAACAACGCGTTCGTGTCGCAACCGGTTTGAGTTGCTGGCAGATAATGTTGCATTTACTGGTCGTGGCCGTACTGGTGATGGGCTGGATGAGCGGCACGCTGGTGCGTGTCGGCTTAGGGTTATGTGTGGTTTACGGCGTGACCGTGCTGTCGATGCTGTTTTTACAGCGTCACCACGACGCGCGCTGGCGTGAAGTGGGTGATGTGCTCGAAGAGCTCACCACCACCTGGTATTTTGGTGCGGCAATGATCGTCCTGTGGCTGTTGTCACGCGTGCTGCAAAACAACCTGCTGCTGGCCCTGGCGGGTCTGGCTATCCTCGCAGGGCCTGCGGTGGTGTCGTTGCTCACCAAAGAGAAAAAGCTACGCGATGTTTCGTCTAAACATCGCATAGGCCACTGAGCCCGTTGTGGCCGCGATGACCAGTAGCGGCCACAAACTTCCCCACACAATATCCAGACTCGCATCCTTCAGATAGATTTGCTTGGTGATATCCGTGAAGTGACGAATCGGGTTTATCCATGTCAGATCCTGTAACCACACCGGCATGTTCTCCACTGGCGACACGTACCCTGAAAGCAAAATCGCCGGCATCATAAAGACAAACACCCCGATAAACGCCTGCTGCTGCGTTGAGCAGAGCGCGGAAATCAGCAGCCCAAACCCCACCAGCGACAGGCCGTAAATCACCATCGTGAAGTAAAACAGCGCCAGCGATCCGGCAAACGGGATCTGGTACGCCCATATTCCCACCCCCAGCACGATGGTGGCCTGGAACGTCGCGACAATCAGTGCTGGCACCGCTTTGCCGACAAATATCTGCCAGGTAGCGAGCGGCGAGACCAGCAGCTGATCCAGCGTACCTTGCTCACGTTCGCGTGCCACGGACAGCGAGGTGACAATCATCACGCCAATAGTGGTGATCATGGCGATTAACGACGGCACCACAAACCACTTGTAGTCCAGATTCGGGTTGTACCAGTTGCGCACCACCAGCTCGCTGTTGTTGGGTTTGGGTTTGCCCGCCATCAGCTCCTGCTGGTAGTCCTTCACTACCTGCTGCAAATAGTTCGCCGCTATCTGGGCGCTGTTGGAGTTACGTCCGTCGAGGATCAGCTGCATCGGCGCGGTCTGGAAGGTGTCCAGATTGCGGGAGAAATCCGCCGGGAAGCGCACCAGCAATAATGCTTTCTGCGTGTCGATGGTGGGCTGGATCGCCTGCGGGCTTTGCAGCAGCAGGACATGGGTAAAGGCTTTGGCGCGGGCGAAACGCTGTGTCAGCTCGACGGAATGCTTGCCATTGTCTTCGTTGTAAATGGCGATGGTGGCGTTGGTGACCTCCAGCGTGGCGGCAAACGGAAACAGTACAACCTGAAGCAGCACCGGCAGCACCAGAATGGCGCGGGTCTGCGGCTCGCGCAGCAAGGATTGCAGCTCTTTGCGGATCAATGTCCATAAACGGTGAAACATCGCGTCGTCCTCCTGTCGGGTGGCGCTTGCGCTTTCCCGACCTACAAAATCCGATGGCTAATCTAATCTTCTTTTCGTTTTCATCCACGTCAGCCCGATAAACATCACCGCCGACGCCAGCAAAAACAGGGTGTTGATAATCAGCACTACCGGGATGTTCCCCGCCAGAAACAGGCTTTGCAGGGTGCTCACAAAGTAACGTGCCGGAATGATGTAGGTCACGGCACGGATCACCGCTGGCATACTGTCAATCTGGAAGATAAAGCCGGAGAGCATAATCGACGGCAGGAAGGCGGCATTAAGCGCCACCTGCGCGGCGTTAAACTGGTTGCGGGTGATGGTGGAGATCAGCAGCCCCATTCCCAGCGTGCTGAGTAAAAACAGGCTGGTAATAAAGAACAGCACCACCAGCGAACCGCGGTACGGCACGCCAAGAATAAATACCGAGACCAGCATACAGAGCAGCATCGCCAGCATGCCGAGGAAGTAGTAGGGGATCAGCTTGCAGAGCAAAAGCTCGACGCGCGTCACTTCGGTGGAGAGCAGCGCCTCCATGGTGCCGCGCTCCCATTCGCGGGCGATCACCAGCGAGGTGAGGATCGCGCCAATCACCGTCATGATGATAGTGACTGCACCCGGGATAATAAAATGCTGGCTGATGGCGGCGGGGTTAAACCAGTAGCGCGTCTGCACGTCAATCAGCGGTTCAAACTTCTCCCCCCGGTCTTCGGCGCGCTGCATCTGCCAGAGCTGCCAGATCCCCTCCGCATAGCCCTGCACGAAGTTGGCGGTGTTCGGTTCGCTGCCGTCGGTGATCACCTGAATTGGCGCATCGGCGCCCGGGCGTGCCATGTTGGCGGCGAAATCGACCGGGATGACGATCAGACCGCGAATTTTACCGGCCTGCATTTTCTGGATCAGTTCCTGCCGGTTGTCGCTGATGGTGGCATCGATGTAGGGCGAGCCGGTCATGGCGTGGGTGAAGTCCAGCGCCTCTTCACTCTGCTGCTCCAGCAGGATCCCGACCCGCAGCTTGCTGGAATCGAGGTTAATCCCGTAGCCAAAAATAAACAGCAGCAGCAGGGGGATCACCACCGCAATCAGCCAGCTGCTGGGGTCACGCACAATCTGCCGCGTCTCTTTGACGCACAGGGCGCGCACCCGGCGCCAGGAGAGGGCGTTACTGCGCATGAGGATTCTCCTTATCCCAGTCGTGGATGAGGGTGATAAACGCCTGCTCCATGGTCGGGTCCGGCTGTGCGTCGTCGGCGGCCTGCGCTTTCAGGTCGTCCGGCGTGCCGTGGGCAATCAGCTTGCCGCGATAGACCAGCCCGATGCGGTCGCAGTACTCTGCCTCGTCCATAAAGTGGGTGGTGACCATCACGGTCACGCCTTTTTCCACCATGCTATTGATATGCAACCAGAATTCACGGCGGGTGAGGGGGTCCACGCCTGACGTAGGTTCATCAAGAAAGAGGATATCGGGCTCGTGCATCAACGAACAGGCCAGCGCCAGCCGCTGTTTGAAGCCAAGCGGCAGCGCGTCGGTAGCGTGTGAGGCGATATCGGTCAGGCCAAAGGCGTCGCACATGCGGCCGATTTTCTCGTTCTGCGCCCGTCCCCGCAGGCCGTAGACGCCGGAGAAAAATCGCAGATTTTGCTCCACCGTCAGGTTGCCGTAGAGCGAAAACTTCTGCGCCATATAGCCCAGATGCTGGCGCGCCTTGCCGGAGCTGACTTTGAGATCCATGTTCAGCACCAGCGCTTTGCCGGAGGACGGTACCAGCAGGCCGCACATCATTTTAAAGGTGGTGGATTTCCCTGCACCGTTCGGCCCGAGCAGGCCAAATATCTCGCCGCGCTTCACGGCAAAATTGACGTTATCGGTGGCAGCGAAATCGCCGAATTTTTTGGTGAGCGATTTCGCTTCAATGACCGTTTCACCCGGCGTGCCTTCCACCGTGTGCAGAATGGCACCAAGCGGTGATTCTGAGGTTCCCGCCCCGCCCAGCAGATCGATAAACGCATCTTCAAAGCGCGGCGCGGTCTCTGTCATGTCGATTTCAGGCATCCCCTGCGCACGCCGGATATCGTCGGCGGTGGCCTCTTTTTTGAGGATCACGCGCACCGAACGGCCCTGAATCATCCCGTCGCTCACCTGGGGCAGCTTCAGCACCCGTTGCAGCAGCTTGCGGTTGGATTCCTGCGCGCTGTGTAGCAGAAAACTGCGCCCGGCCATGGTTTGCGTCAGCTCGGTGGGCTCGCCCTGATAGAGCAGTTCGCCTTCGTTCATCAGCAGCACGTCACGGCACTGCTCTGCTTCATCAAGGTAAGAGGTACTCCAGAGGATCAACATGCCGTCACCCGCCAGCTCGTGCACCATCTGCCACAGCTCGCGGCGGGAAATCGGGTCCACGCCGACGCCGGGTTCATCCAGCAACAGCACCTTCGGTTCGCCCACCAGCGTGCAGGCCAGCCCCAGCTTCTGCTTCATCCCGCCGGAAAGTTTGCCCGCCAGCCGATCGGTGAACGGGCCGAGGGAGGTAAACGCCAGCAGACGCTCGAAGGTTTTCTGCCGGGTTTCGCCGGTAACGCTGCGCAGATCGGCATACAGGTTGAGGTTTTCCATTACCGTCAGATCTTCATACAGACCAAACTTCTGCGGCATATAGCCGAGTATGCCGTGGAGCGCCGCGTCGTCTTTGATGGGATCGAGGCCAAGCACGCTGGCGCCGCCTTCATCCGGCTTCAGCAATCCCGCCAGCATCCGCATCAGCGTGGTTTTACCCGCGCCGTCCGGCCCCACCAGCCCGGTCACATAGCCTTTCTGAATCGTACAGTTCAGCGGCGCGACCGCCGGTTTAGCCATTCCCGGGAAGCGTTTGACCAGATTATTGAGCTGGATAACCGCATCATTCATGTTGTTCCCCGTCGTTTAAGGTCACGGTAACAGGCATGCCCTGACGCAGCGCGTCGTCCGCATCGGTGACGATGATGCGCAGGCGATACACCAGGTCGGTACGCAGATCCGGGGTTTCAACGGTTTTTGGCGTGAACTCGGCCGTTGGGGAGATGAAGCCCACTTTGCCGTGATACGGCTTGTCCGGGCGACCATCGGTGTAGAGCAGCAGTTCGCGGCCCGGCTGCATCTGGCCAAGATTCGGCTCATCAATGTAAGCGCGCACCCACACCGGACGGGTTAAGGAGAGCGTTAACACGGTGCTGCCCGCGCTGAGCATGCTGCCCGGCTCCACGGCGCGGGTCATCAGCGTACCGTCAGACGTGGCGATTAACGTGGTGTCGTGCAGATCCAGCTCCGCCTGGGCTAACTGCGCCTGCGCCTGCTCAAGGCTGGCCTTCGCCTGGGCAATGTCCTGCGCGCGGTTACCGGTGCGGTACTGGCTTAACTTATCCTGGGCAGCTTTCAGCGTCGCCTGCGCCTGGTCGCGGGATGAGCGCGCATTTTCCAGGTCGTTGGCGGAAATGGTGCGGCTTTTCCATAAGCCTTGCTGACGGTTATAGAAATTCTGCGCATAGTCATAGGCGGCTTTTGCCTGCTTAACGGCAGCGGCCGCCTGGGCGATCTCTTCATCACGATAGCCCGCCAGCATCAGGTCGTACTGCGCCTGTGCGACGGCGACGCCCGCTTTTGCCTGCATCAACGCGTTTTCAAACGGGGCTTTGTCCAGCATCCCCAGCGTCTGCCCGGTTTTGATGGCATCGCCTTCGTCAACGCTCAGCGAGGCCAGCCGTCCGCCGACGCGGAAGCTCATGTTCACGGTGCGGATATCCACGTTGCCGTACAGCGTCAGGCCACGATCCTGCTGGCTCTGATACCACAGCCAGCCGCCTGTTCCCGCAGCAAGCAAGACAACAACCACCAGAATGATGGCGACAGGTTTTTTCATGACTTCTGGCTCCTTTGCGTTAAGCCTTGCAGGATCAGATCAACGTGACAGGTAATGACCTGGCTAATTTGCGCGGCTTTATCCTCATCGAATTGTGTCCAGCCCGTACGTAACAGGATGGTCTCACGCCCCAGACGGAAGGCGAGCACTTCGCCCAGCAGGGCGTGGGTATGCAAAATGGTGTCCGTATCGCTGGCGTCCCGTCCGGTATAGGCGGCAATCAGCCGGGTCAGATGGCTATGCATCGGGGCGATCACCTGATCGTGCACCAGCTGGTACGCGGCAGTGGGGGAGAGCTGCTCGCGGGAGATAAATTTGCTCAGGTTCAGCGTATCGTCGTGCGTCAGCAGGCGAATCATGTTGTGACAGGCGTTAAGGATCAGCTGGCGGATGGCAACCCGGTCCGGTTCTGTCTGGCTGAACAGCGCGGTGGCTTCTTCCACGTGTGGGCGAAAGCTGGTGCCGATAAAATCCGCGATCCACTGGGCGCAGGCGAGGTATAAATCCTCTTTTGAGCCAAAATAGTAGGTAATGGCCGCAATATTCTGCCCGGCCTGCGCGGCGATATCCCGCGTGGTGGCATGCAGACCATACTCGCCAAACTGCGCCAGCGCAGCGGCGATAAGCTGACTTTTCGCCTGTTCGCCTTTGGTTGTCGTTGGGGTTGTATTCATAGCAGCATTAAAAATTAATCAATCGATTGATTAAGATTATGCCTGATTTGCGCAAACGTCGAGTCATCGCCGGGGATATTTTATGCGCCACGTCACAAAAGCTGCTACACTCCGCTCCTTCGCGACATTGTGGTTTTTGTCCTTCTATTCGTTATATCTCCCTGAAAACTACACCTGTGATGGTCGGGGCGGTTCGGAGTTTTTATGTCTTTTGATTCCCTTGGTCTGAACCCGGAAATTCTGCGCGCCATCGCAGAGCAGGGCTACGTTGAGCCAACCCCTATTCAGCAGCAGGCTATCCCGGCCGTTTTGCAGGGCCGTGACCTGATGGCAAGCGCGCAGACCGGTACTGGTAAGACCGCGGGCTTTACCCTGCCGCTGCTGGAGCTGCTGGTAAAAAACCAGCCACACGCCAAAGGCCGTCGTCCGGTGCGTGCGCTGATCCTCACCCCAACCCGCGAGCTGGCGGCCCAGATTGGTGAGAACGTGCGTGAATACAGCCGCTATCTCAACATTCGTTCGCTGGTAGTTTTCGGCGGGGTAAGCATTAACCCGCAGATGATGAAGCTGCGCGGCGGCGTGGACGTGCTGGTGGCAACGCCGGGGCGTCTGCTGGATCTGGAACACCAGAACGCGGTGAAGCTCGATAACATCGAAATTCTGGTGCTGGACGAAGCCGACCGTATGCTGGACATGGGCTTCATCCACGACATTCGCCGCGTGCTGGCGAAGCTGCCGACGCGTCGTCAGAACCTGCTCTTCTCCGCGACCTTCTCCGACGAGATCAAGGCGCTGGCGGAAAAGCTGCTGCATAACCCGCTGGAAGTGGAAGTCGCGCGCCGCAACACCGCCTCCGAGCAGGTGACGCAGCACGTGCACTTTGTAGATAAGAAGCGCAAGCGGGAACTGCTCTCCCAGATGATCGGCCAGGGCAACTGGCAGCAGGTGCTGGTGTTTACCCGCACCAAGCACGGCGCCAATCACCTGGCGGAACAGCTGAATAAAGATGGCATCCGCAGCGCGGCCATTCACGGCAACAAGAGCCAGGGCGCGCGTACCCGCGCGCTGGCAGACTTCAAGTCCGGCGACATACGCGTGCTGGTGGCAACCGACATCGCCGCACGCGGTCTGGATATCGAAGAGCTGCCGCACGTGGTGAACTACGAGCTGCCAAACGTGCCGGAAGATTACGTTCACCGTATCGGCCGTACCGGACGCGCGGCGGCAACCGGGGAAGCGCTCTCTCTGGTTTGCGTGGATGAGCACAAGCTGCTGCGCGACATCGAACGCCTGCTGAAGAAAGAGATCCCGCGCATTGAAACCCCGGGCTATGAAGTTGACCCGTCAATCAAAGCCGAGCCAATTCAGAACGGTCGTCAGGGTGGCGGGCGCGGTCAGGGCGGCGGTGGTCGCGGTCAGCAGCCGCGTCGTGCCGAAGGCGGCGCGCCGAAATCTTCGGGCAAACCGCCGCGTCGTAATAACGACCGCAAACCGGCCGGTGAAAACCCATGGCGTAGCGGCGAAGGGAAACCGGCAGGCGAGGGGCAGCGCCGACGCCGCCCGCGTAAGCCTGCTAACCCGCAGTAATCTGGAAGCCCGGTCGTAAAGCCGGGCTTTTCTTTTTGCGGCAGCGGAGAGAAAGTGCCACAATAGTGGCTGTTTATACAGTATTTCAGGTTTCCGATGGCTTTAACCGCTGCGCTCAAGGCGCAAATTGGCGCATGGTATAAGGCGCTACAACAGCAGATCCCCGATTTTATTCCCCGAGCCCCGCAGCGGCAGATGATTGCCGACGTGGCAAAAACGCTCGCCGGGGACGACGGGCGACATCTGGCGATTGAAGCCCCGACCGGCGTCGGGAAAACCCTGTCGTATCTTATTCCCGGCATTGCCATCGCGCGGGAAGAAGATAAAACGCTGGTGGTCAGTACCGCTAACGTGGCCTTGCAGGATCAGATCTTCAGCAAAGATTTGCCGCTGCTGCGCAAAATTATCCCCGATTTACGGTTTACCGCCGCCTTTGGTCGCGGGCGCTACGTCTGTCCGCGCAATCTGGCGGCTCTGGCCAGCAGTGAACCCTCCCAACAGGATCTGCTCGCGTTTCTTGATGACGAGCTGACGCCAAACAACAAGGCGGAGCAGGAGCAGTGCGCAAAGCTGAAGGCCGATCTCGACGGTTACAAGTGGGACGGCCTGCGGGATCACACCAACCAGGCGATCGGCGACGACCTGTGGCGCAGGCTCAGCACCGATAAAGCAAGCTGCCTGAACCGTAACTGTCACTACTATCGCGAGTGCCCGTTCTTTGTCGCCCGGCGTGAGATTCAGGAAGCGGAGGTGGTTGTCGCCAACCACGCGCTGGTCATGGCTGCACTGGAGAGTGAAGCGGTCCTGCCGGAGCCCAAAAACCTGCTGCTGGTGCTTGATGAAGGTCATCATCTGCCCGACGTGGCGCGAGATGCGCTGGAGATGAGCGCGGAAATTACCGCCCCGTGGTTTCGCCTGCAACTGGATCTGTTCTGCAAACTGGTGGCAACCTGCATGGAGCAGTTCCGTCCGAAAACCACGCCGCCGCTGGCGGTCCCGGAGCGGTTGAGCGAGCACTGTGAAGAGGTGTACAGCCTCATCGCCTCGCTGAATAACATCCTTAACCTGTATCTCCCCGCCACCCAGGAGGCGGAACATCGCTTTGCGATGGGTGAGTTGCCGCAGGAAGTGATGGAGATTTGCCAGCAGCTGGCGAAGCACCTGGAAAAGCTGCGCGGGCTGGCGGAGATGTTCTTAAACGATCTCAGCGAGAAAACCGGTACCCACGACGTGGTGCGTTTGCACCGCATTCTGCTGCAAATGAATCGCGCGCTGGGGATGTTTGAAGCGCAGAGCAAACTCTGGCGGCTGGCTTCGATGGCGCAGGCGTCCGGCGCGCCGGTGACTAAGTGGGCCACCCGCGAAGTACGAGACGGGCAGGGACATCTCTTCTTCCACTGCGTGGGCATCCGCGTGGCCGATCAGCTGGAAAAGCTGATCTGGCGCAGCGTGCCGCACGTGGTAGTGACGTCAGCGACTCTGCGTTCCCTGAACAGCTTTTCAAGGTTGCAGGAGATGAGCGGCCTGAAAGAGAAAGCGGGCGACCGCTTTGTGGCCCTGGACTCGCCGTTCAACCACTGTGAGCAGGGCAAGCTGGTCATTCCGCGCATGAATTATGAGCCGCTTATCGATAACGAAGAGCAGCATATTGCGGAAATGGCGGCCTACTTCCGCGAGCAGGTTGAGAGTAAAAAATACCCCGGTATGCTGGTGCTGTTTGCCAGCGGTCGGGCGATGCAACGCTTCCTGGAGCACGTCACGGATCTGCGCTTACTCCTGCTGGTGCAGGGCGATCAGCCGCGCTATCGGCTGGTGGAAACCCACCGTAAACGCATTGATAACGGCGAGCGCAGCGTGCTGGTGGGGTTACAGTCCTTTGCGGAAGGGCTTGATTTGAAAGGCGACTACCTGACGCAGGTGCATATCCATAAAATCGCCTTCCCGCCCATCGACAGCCCGGTGGTGATCACCGAAGGCGAATGGCTGAAAAGCCTTAACCGTTATCCGTTTGAAGTACAAAGCCTGCCTGCAGCGTCGTTTAACCTGATTCAGCAGGTCGGGCGCTTGATCCGTAGCCACGGCTGCTGGGGCGAGGTGGTGATTTATGACAAACGACTGCTCACCAAAAACTACGGCCAGCGGCTGCTGAATGCGCTGCCGATCTTCCCGATTGAGCAGCCGGACGTGCCGGAAGTAAAAAAACGCCCGACAAAACTGGCTGCCGGGCGTCGAAAAAGCTTCCGTGCTAAGGGGCGCGGTCCTACTGGTAAGTGAAGGTCACCTGGATCACGCTGCTGAACGTGCCGGCAGAGATGGGCATCGAGGTGGCGTAATAGCGTGCGGCCAGCGGGAACGTGGCCGTGTGGTCTGACGGGTTTATGGCAGCGTTAAAGGCGGCCTGCGGGGCAATCAGTATCTTGTCCTGACGATCTGCCAGCTCCAGTGCCAGCCCCTTTGCGCTACCGAGATTGGCAAATTTGGTGGGATGGGTGCTGTCGGCCTGACCGTAGAAAAAGGCGGTGGCAAGCGCCAGCGTGGCCGGGCAGTGCGACACCGAAAGGGAAAAGTCCTTCCACTCGCCGGTATCGCCCACGTCTTTAAAACTACCCGATGCCGCCTGGCCTAAGTCCACCGTCAGGTTGCGGCTGGCACTGTCAATGACGCACGTGTTGGCGTAAATGTTACCCGTCATCTGGATCTGTATATCATCGGCGTGGGCCTGGGCGATCAGCCCCAGCGCGAGAATCAATGCGGTTTTTTTCATGACGTTCACTTATAAGCGAGGGTGATGGTTGCCACAGTATTGGCTGGCCCGGGGGTGACTACATTGCTGACCTGCTCGTAGCGAACCTCAAACGGGATCACCAGCGTTTCGTTGGCTACGGCCTGATTTTGGGTACTTACATAGGTACCGAAGGTGGCGAGATGGTCATCAAATAGCATTCTTACTCCGACGCCTGTAGCCATGCCGGTCTGCTGCGTGAGTTTGATCACCCCCTCAAATGCTGTGTCATATCCATTCGCGCTGGTGATTTTTAGCTCAGGCTGTACGGTTGTGTCACAGTTGACGGTGATATTAAATTTTTGAGCAGGGCTGGATAAAAAACCTACGCTGATGAAATCACTGACGGGAAAATCGCCCAAATTAACGGTGAGATTTTTCGGTAAAACGGAGCAGGTGACCTGATGAAGAATAACATTACCTGCATAGGCGATGTGGTTAGGGTTGCCGATCCCTTCATGGCCGAAAACGCCAATGCCAAATTCGGTTTGAGACTGCACCAGCGTACCGGATGTCACGGTGTCACTCGTTTTAACCAGCTCAAGCGTTATTTCAAAGCTAAAAGTCTGTGTTCCATCGGTAGAGACGTAGCCAACAGGCGTTCCACGTGAATCGCACTGCACGCCGCCAGCGCCGCTAATTCGCTGCCCGTGATCATTCATCAATGCTACGCCAATCCCCGGCACACCGGATTCGTATACCCCCCTGAGCCCTGGCATTTCCGCTCCGGTGCCGTAGTAGCAGGAGACAATCTCCAGGCCGCTGTCGGTACTCTGATCGCAATGCCCGGCAACATGAACGCTCTGCTCTGTACCCGGGATAGTTGCGCCAACTGCCAGCGTCGTCGGGACAGAAATGGATGCCACGTTGATCATTTTGGGGAGATCCGGCGTGGTGCAGGTCGCCTTCGCATGCGGCATGAATAACGCAGCGGTTCCCAGAATCAGTAAGAAAAAGCACTGTTTAATCATTTGCATAATGTTTTGCCTTTAGGGGAGATCAGTGACACTGCGCGGCAGCGTTAATGATGCTGGTTTTCGCTTTCTCATCCGTGAGCACATAGTCAGCGACGCAATGCTCGTTTGCCTCCTGTCCCCAGGAAACGCGGAGATGCCCTTGCTGTGGCAGACCCGAGAGATAGGTCTGGCCGTCATTCCCGACGATAAATTCGCTGTCCTTGTCCTCGGTGGTAACCGTTGCGCCGAACGGCAGCGGTTTACCGTTTTGCGTGAGCGTCATCAGGACGCGATTGCCCACGCGCGTCGTGAAGCTGGCGCGCACAATGGCTCCGCGGGTTGGCGTCACAATTTGTGCCGCATGGGTGACGTCGGCGTCCTCCGGCAGCGTTTCCGTATCCAGCGCAATAGTGTTGTGGCGATACGCGGTGACGAACGGTACGACGGTGTAGCCGCGGAAGTCGGTTTCAACGCCGGTCTGGTTAGTGATATGCGTGCCGTGCGTACCCGGGGCTTTCACGAGCGCAATGGTCTCACCGAGCGGCTGGCTCAGCGTGATGCCGTTTGCATGGGCAATCACGCCTCCCTGCAAGCCGACGTTCAGTGTTTGCTGATATTTATCCTGACTGACGCCACCGCTCACTTCACCGTATGTCGCTTTGTAGTCGGCGTTAACGCTGGTGGAGTTACCGCTGCCGGTGCTGCTCAGCCCCTCCTGGAGATTCCAGTTCAGGTTGTCTTCTTTCAGGGCCGTACCGTTCAGGCCGATGTTCTGCGTGGTGCCATCTTTCGTGTTGTTCAGGTTGTACGTGGCCCAGGTGTTATGCATCCAGCGATCCAGCGGAACCGAAACGCTCAGCGAGAACTGGTTGTCGTTCGTCACCGCATTACCGTCCAGATCGCTGTCGTGAGTGTTTTTATTCATGCTGTAGCTAAGGCTGTAGCTAACGCCGTGCCAGCTGTTGTTGTAGCTGACGCTCATGGAGGTCATGTCCTGATTCTGGCTCCAGTAGGTTTCCTTCACCATGCTCAGCGTGACCGATCCCCAGCCTTCTGGTAGCGTCTGGTCGATGGTGGCTTCGGTACGGGCGCGGCGCTGCTGTGGCGCAGACCAGTTGTCGGCGCGGGTATACGACTCCATGGTGTCGTCCAGGGTGTAAAACCCCTTGCTGTTGTAGCGATAGCCCGCAAGCGAAAAGTTGGTGCCTGAACCGGCGAAATCTTTGCTGTAGCGTACGCGCCACGATTTGCCTGTGCTGGACTGCTGTTTTTTCAGCAGGGCTCTGGCGCGAGTCACGTCAATGGAGAACGCCCCTAAATCACCCATGTTTTTCCCGGCGCCTATCGCCTGCGACTGATAATGACTGCTCTGCTGTACGCCGCCGTAGGCCGTGAAGCCGTGGGGTAAACCATAGATGGCGCTCCCCTGAGCAAACGGGGTCTTTTCAACATCTTTGTCATAAGAACGATAACGCCCGGCAGTTACGCTGTAGCGCAGGTTTTTTTCACGCTGCAATACCGGAACGGAGGCAAACGGCACCACGAAATGGCTTTCGCTGCCGTCAGTTTCTTTCACCGTGACCTGGAGGTCGCCGCTGCTGCCGGTGGGGTAGAGATCGTTAATTTCGAAGGCCCCCGGCGCGACCGTGTTCTGATAAATCACGTACCCGTTCTGGCGCACCATCACCAGCGCGTTGCTGTGGGCGGTGCCACGAATAATAGGCGCATAGCCTTTTTCGCTGTCGGGAAGCATGTCGTTATCGGATTTCAGCTCCACGCCGGTGTAAGGGACACTGTCAAAAACATCAGCAGGTGATGAGCTCTGGCCAACGGTGATATCGCTTTTCATCGCCACAATATCGCGTTGCGCATAGGTATAAACGGAGGTGAATTTCTGTTCCTCCTCATTGCCTGTGGTGCTGCGATTCCAGGTGGAATAGTTGCGAAGGCGCCATGCGCCAACGTTTAAACCCGGACGCAGGTTCACGTACTGGCTACTGCTATCCTCTTCACCCTGCTGGCGCGCATGGCTCTGGCTGGCGTTGACGCTGTAATTAAGCAAGCCCGCGTTGATCCCTTCGTCAAACTCTTTCGGGTCGATGTAACCGCGTGGCACCTGTCCGAGCGCCTTTTGCGGAATGCTCAGCAGCAGCTGCTGGTTGCGAACGTGAAAGATTGCAGATGAAGCAGGGATGACACCTAGATCGGCACACTGGCCTTTGGCCATGAGCTGAGGAAACTTTTGGGTCCTGATACCGAGACTTTTTAACTCACCCATGCTAAAGCAAGGTTGTAACGTGTCGTTGCCCTGCGAATCTTTCTCAAGCGTAAAGGTCACGTTGCGGGTATCAATTTTATTATTATTGATAAACACCGCGACCTCATATTTCCCCGGTGCCTGGCCGGGACCTTTTTCATAGACGGACAGATCGGTTTTACCCTGCTGGGGATTATCTATATCCAGCAGGGCGGGGTTAAAATAATCATCAGCCATAACCTGCTGCGCAAAGATGGCTATTGCCAGGCCACAGAGAATGACCAGCAATGAAGACATTCGGCAGGTGAACGGCTTTTTGTGGCTGTACATGATTATTTTATTACCGGAACGATTAATGAACGGATTTCGACCAGGAATGGCTGATGCTGCCGTAATCATTAATAATGGAATACGTCACGTTTGAGCCCCCGACATTACCCGGTATGGCAAAATGTGTTTCTGATTTCGGAACAGCCCAGGTCGCTTTTGTGACTTTCTGACCGTTAAGCGTGACGGTCTGGAAATTCATATAGAAAGGCGTAGGGTTATTCACCACCAGGTCGTTACCTTCGCGATGCCATTCAAGCTTATCCGCCACATCTTCTGGTCGGCCTTTTACCGCGGACGGGCGATACAGCAATTTAATGCGGGTATTAATGGCAATTTGCAGCGTATTTACTCCCTCAACGTGTTTTGAGGAAGGGATCGCTTTGATATTCAACCAGTACAGAGATTCCCTGTCTTCCGGTAAATTTCCGCCCGTGCGTACCACGCGCAGAACGTTATCTTCTTTTGCATCCAGACGGAAAAGCGGCGGGGTGATCAGGAATGGGGCTTTGGCCGGGTTTTTACCGCCAGAATCGACCCAGGACTGTACCAGATAATCCGTCGTATCTGGGTTTGACAGGCCAAGAGATGATTCCTTTTTATCTCCTTGATAGACCAGCCGGGTACCATTAATCACGACGCCCGCATGTGCAGAGGCTGCTATCAGTAAAAGAGTGCTCAGTAAATAACCGTGGCGCATAAAGATTTCTCAATAAATAGAAGAGATATTAATGCCCGCAAAAGCATTAATATCTCAGGATTGATAAGATCAGTTATAAATAACGGTGAAAGTCGATACAGAGTTGGCAGGGCCTGCGGTAATGGCGGCCTGAGTTTGAATATAACGCGCACCGAATTCCAGGTCGTTAACTGCCGTGCCGGAGGCTAAAGGATATTGCTGCGAAGGCGTATACAGAGTGACAGGCTGCCCGGAAGCATCCATCAACTGAATGGCTACACCGGTTGCCGCATCGGTATCTGGCGTTAATGCCAGCGCGGCATTATTATCCGCATCCGGGGTACCACCGAAGTTAATCGCAGCCGAGGTCACTGTTTCCGGACAATTGGTTAACTTAATATCAAACTTCGTTGATGTGCTGGTAGAGCCTGCGCCGGTAAATACCGTTTTAGACACCTTACCCAACTGAACGTTTAATGGATTACTTAATCCATTCACGACCTGGCAAGCAGAATCGATAATTTCACCGGTGAAATTAATCTGACCTTCACCGTTAGTTGCCGCAAATGCGGATGCAGAACATCCCACCGTTGCGGCGATAAAAAAACCTAATGCAACCTTGTTCATAGTTAATCCTGATGTGATTCTGGTAAAAGCGTTGCCTGGACGTTTTTACCGTTGACCCTTAATGATTTTTCGATGTTTATTTAATCAAAAAAAGGGTCGCTGCGGATCTTTTGTCCCAATCACAAATAATGTAAATAGTGCTTGAGTTTAATTTTTTTATATGAAAACAGCAGGTTGATAATGATCACAAAACACTATCGGGTCTGTGTTCATCGGGCTATATTGTTAACAAGATAATGCAGTCAGGAGAAATGTCGTGGATTACCGCAAAATTATCAAAGAGGTAGGGCGTGGGAAAAACCACGCTCGCGATCTGGACCAGGAAACAGCCCGCGCGTTGTACACGCATATGCTGAATGGCGACGTGCCGGAACTGGAAATGGGCGGCATTTTGATTGCGCTGCGTATTAAAGGGGAAGGTGAGGCGGAGATGCGCGGCTTTTATGAGGCCATGCAGTCGCAGACCATGCGCTTAACCCCGCCCGTCACGAAGCCGATGCCAATTGTGATCCCGACCTACAACGGCGCGCGTAAGCAGGCAAACCTCACGCCGCTGCTGGCTATTCTGTTGCAGAAACTCGGTTTCCCGGTAGTAGTGCATGGCGTGAGCGAAGATCCGACGCGCGTGCTGACAGAAACCATCCTGGCGTTGTTAGGTATTGAACCGACCCTCCATGCCGGTCAGGCACAGGCAAAGCTGGAGGGGAATCAGCCGGTCTATATCCCCGTTAGCGCGCTCTGCCCACCGCTGGAAAAGCAGCTGGACATGCGCTGGCGCATGGGCGTACGTAACAGCGCTCACACCCTGGCGAAGCTGGCGACGCCGTTTGCCGAAGACGCCGCGCTGCGTCTTTCCAGCGTCTCCCATCCGGAATACGTGACGCGAGTCGGGCAATTCTTTGCCGAAATCGGTGGACGCGCGCTGCTGATGCACGGTACAGAAGGCGAGGTTTACGCCAACCCGCAGCGTTGTCCACAGCTGATGCTGATTGAGCCCGCCGGGACGCGGGTCGTTGTCGAACGTGGGGAAGAGAACAGAGATGCGATCCTGCCTGAGTCGAAAGATCCGCAGGTCACCGCGCGCTGGATTGTGCAGTGTCTGGCCGGGAAGGTGCCGGTTCCGCAGTCAATCAAGCTGCAAATGGCCTGCTGCCTGCTGGCTGCAGGGGAAGTCGAGTCCGTGGAAGCCGGGTTGCAGCGCGTGGCGCAGTCATTTTAAGCAAAAAAAAGCCCGTCCAGTGGCGGACGGGCAAACAAGGGTAACAACAACAGGGTCAATGAGGGTTGGAGCATCTCACCAGAGGGTATGGCGAGGGTGGAGCATAATTTGTTCGATTACTTGTAGATAACCGCAGTACCGCTCAGTTTGTTATTACCGTTAGTGGAAGTGATGGTGTATCCACTTGCGCCCGCGGCGGCAGCTTTTTCAGCCAGTTTTGCTTCCAGACCGTCCAGCGTGGTCGCGCCTTCAGCACTCACCACACCGATTTTGTTCAGATCCTGTGCCTGAGTAGAGGAGACTGGCTCTACAGCGAAAGCGCCGAAAGACAGAGCGGACAGGGCAACAGCGGCAACAGCATATTTGATGGTTTTCATAGGTCAATTCTCGCAGGTTATTCTGTTAAGGGGACGATGTTCCGTCGATGTGATAAGTATCACGCTTTTTAGCGGAAGATAAAATCGAAGAGAATTGACGTGGTTGGTCAAAAAAATTGAATGACAAATAACTTATTGATTATTAATAAAATCAGAAGCGCAATTGACACTTCTTGCGGATACGCTTTACAGACACAATCAGAAGGGCACGTTTTGCTACGCGCTTCGCTGAAAGTCGTGAGCGTAAAGTAAACTGTTGGTGCGGTTAACTACGGTAAAGGAAAGTCAACGTAACTGGCTGTCTTTCGATCCTCTACGATTATATCCTGAATGTGAAGCATTTTTTGAATCTTTCTCCTGCTGACAGGTGATGCAAAGCCGTACTCCGGGAATGGCTTTACGTCGTGCCTCAGGAATGGGATCCCCGCACTCTTCGCATTCCGTCAAACTTTCGCCGCGCGGAATTTCACCGCGAGCACGCGCAACCGCATCTTCAATGGTACTGTTGATCTGTTCGTTAACGGCGTCGTCATTCGCCCAGCCGGAAGCCATGATGTTCTCCTGAAAGGGTCAAGTCATGCATTTTAATATGGGGTGAAAAAACGCACAGTCAAGGCGCAGGCAGAGAGAACTGCATCTGCCGGACAGATGCAGTTTGGAAGGCGGTAAGTTATTTATAGATAGTCGCGGTACCGTACATATGGTTATCGCCACCGGCGGCGTTCACCACGAAGCCTTTAGCGCCTTCCTGACGGGCTTTTTCGGCCAGCTTGTCCTGAAGGTCATCAAGGTTGCTTGCCCGGCTGACAGAGACCGTCCCGGCCGCGCGTAGCTGGCTGGTGTCGGTACTGTCGGTCAGAGGTTGAACGGACAAGGCAGAGAATGATGCGCCTGCCAGCGCACCCGCAATAATAAAGGTCAGATACTTTTTCATAATCACATCCTCAGGGGAAACAACAGGTGATTCCTGTTAAGTTTAGAAGCCTGATGCGTGTGATTTAGCGCAAAAATTTGATGATGATCTGCTTATTTTTTGAACGATAAATTCTGACAATTTGTTGACAGATCATAGACATACAGGTCGCTGATTTTTGTCGTTTTTTTGTGCGACTCAGACAGATATTTACCCCCGCGCCGTCACAGGGTATCTTACGCGGCTGTTTAAAGGAGAATGCCATGACTTCCCACAAGCCGGGATTGCACCCGCGTAACCGCCACCGTAGCCGCTACGATATGAAAGCCCTGTGTCTGAGCTGCCCTGAATTGCAGGGTTTTATCGTTCAGACACCAGCCGGTGAACCGTCGGTAAACTTTGCCGATCCGCTGGCGGTTAAAACGCTGAACAAAGCGCTGCTGGCCCATTTTTATGGTGTGACGCACTGGGACATCCCTGATGGCTTTCTCTGCCCGCCGGTCCCGGGCCGTGCGGATTACGTCCATCATCTTGCCGATCTGCTGGCGGATGACCACGATGGCGTAGTGCCGAAACAGGCTACCGTCCTTGATATCGGTACGGGCGCGAACCTGATCTACCCCCTGATAGGCGCACATGAGTACCAGTGGCGATTTACCGGCAGCGAGATCGGTGATGAGGCCTTCGCCAGCGCGCAGGCCATTATCAACGCTAACCCGGGGTTAAGCCGGGCCGTTCGTCTGCGTCGTCAGAAGGATGCCGCTGCAATTTTCACCGGCATTATTCATAAGAACGAACAATATGATGCCACCCTGTGCAACCCGCCATTCCACGACTCCGCCGCCTCCGCGCGTGCGGGAAGTGAACGCAAGCGGCGTAACCTGGGCCAGGCCGAAGATGGCGCGCTGAATTTTGGCGGCCAGCAGCAGGAGCTGTGGTGCGAGGGCGGGGAAGTGGCCTTTATTTTGCGCATGATTGCCGAGAGTAAAGGCTTCGGTCGTCAGGTGAAATGGTTTACCACGCTGGTCTCTCGTGGCGATAACCTGCCGCCGCTTTACCGCGCGCTGACCGAAGCCGGCGCGGTGAAGGTGGTCAAAAAAGAGATGGCGCAGGGCCAGAAGCAGAGCCGCTTTATTGCCTGGTCCTTTATGGACGATAACAAACGTCGCAAATAATCGTTTCTCGGGCCGGGAAAGGCGAAGCCGCCACCCGGCTCGGTTACAGCGTCGGCTCCTGTGGAGGGAGCGGCGAAGCGGGCGGCGACAATACCTGATACGTCTGCACCGGCGCTCTCACGTTCGCCAGATCGAAGTGTTTTTTCACCATGCTGTCGAGAGCAAAGCGCACCGTCCACTGCTTAAGCGGCTGGGTGGTGAACGACACGCGCAGGGTAAAGGCTGTGTTTGTCAGCCCGACGATGCCCGCAAACGACGGCTCACCAATTACCAGCCCGCGAATATCCTCCATCTCCATCAGTTCGCTCACCGCATCCCGCAGCGCCTGTTTCGCCTTATCTGCATCTTCGTGACGATCGACATCATAATTCGCCACCACCGAACCAATGCCGCGCACAAAGTTGGCAAAGGTGGTGATCGATGACCACGGAATAATGTGGTACGCCCCGGTATCCTGACGTACGCCGACGGAGCGAATGGACATCCTCTCCACCGTTCCGGTGAGCGGTCCAATGGTCACCAGATCCCCGGTGTTCATCCCGTTCTCAAACTGGATAAAAATACCGGTGATAATATCCTTCACCAGCGTCTGCGAACCAAAGGAGATCGCCAGTCCCAGGGCACCGGCACCCGCCAGCAGTGGGGCGATATTTACGCCGATTTCCGACAACACAATCATGATGGTAATGGTGCTAATGATCACCGCCAGCGCGTTGCGGAACAGCGTCAGCAGTGTGCGGGCGCGGGCGCTTGGCAGGGGCCTGCCGTGGACATCCGACACCAGACGGTTTTCGATAAGGCTTGCCAGCAGCGTCCAGCCGACGGCGGAGAAGAACAGGATCAGCGCGATACGAATAAGAATATCGACGGTCTTTTCTCCCGCACCGTTATGCAGCCAGTTCCAGAAATCAAACAGTCCCCACGCATTCAGCAGCAGCATAATTGCCACGCAGACCGTCAAAATACGCGCCACCTTCAGCGACACCGATGTCCAGCCATTTACCCGTTTTTGCAGCTCGGGGTAATTACGCTGAACCTGCGGCGACAGGGTGATCGTCTTCGACAGCCAGCGGGAGAGCAGGCCAGAAACAAAGGCCGCGATGCCGATAATCGCCAGGCTTTTGAACGTCGCCCCCATCATAAATTTCAGGCTGTTGCCCGGATCGAACAGCGAGAAGAAACACAGCACAATAAAATAGGCGCTGGCCAGCCAGTGCCACACCAGCGCAAAGGCGCGAATAAAGAGGCTGAAAAAGGAGAGGGAGCGATCGGCCAGGTGAAGCAGACTGTCGGTGATCCCTTTTTTATTGTGGAAGATGAGGTACAGCGCCCAGACGGTAATACAGAGCATGATCAGCACGTTCGCCAGGGCCCCGAACTGCACGTTAACCTGGTTGGAAATAATCGGGACGGCAACCAGCAGGCCATAGCCGATTAACCCACTCAGCACGCTGAGCCGAACCGCCCAGTATTTGGCGCTCCGATCCGAAATGGCGAACGGGCGAAGTTCTGGCACGCGCGGACAGAATATTAACCGCAGGAGCGCCTTAAAGAACTCGATCAGGGCAAAGGCGTTCAGGAACAGCCCCTGCTGAAAGGCGATGGTTTTGTTCCCGGTATTAAGACGGTCGGCCAGCATCTGGCCGACAAACAGCGTCAGCGCCAGCAGCAGCAAATCGATGATAAAGGCCCCGGTAATCATTGCCGGAAGATGCAGCCAGCTGCTTTTATGTTGATTCTTTTTACGTCCCCAGTGGCCCATCTTCCGGTAAAGCGGCCAGACAGACAGGCGCAACAGCCAGTAAAAAATGAATACCGCGGCGGCCAGAATAGAAAACTGGGTCGCGGCTGCAGAAAAGGTGTGGGGATTAAAAGGCTTATGCGAGGTGCCAACAAGGTTGCGATAGAGCTGGGCAAAACGCGACGACAGGGCTTCCCCGTAGCGGCGACTGATATCGGTGACGTTTTCCAGTACCGTCTTTTCGTCTTCGACTTCCGGCGGCGCGATAGTCGGAACCGGATCCTGAGGCGGTGTGGCGGCCACTTTCCTCAACTGATCGATAAGCTCCTGCCGGGACGTGTCGTTCTCAAGCACGTCGGCAAGTGCGCTGTAAGCGGCTTTTTTCTTTTCAGCGTCGGGTTCTGGCGGCGCATTTTGCTGGGTGGCGGTGGCTCCGGTGGTGACGCCGGGAATGGTTACAGCAAGTGATGGCGCGCTAAACAGGGTAAACAGTAGCAACAGGATCCACGGCACGGCGTCCTCCGACAAAAATATCGTGCAAAATGATAAGTATAGAGCGCGCGGAGCGGAGGGGAGTTTTTGGGAACAATCCGGCATAAAAAAGCCGGGCATGCCCGGCTCTGTGTATGGCTATCAGGAGACGTGTTGCAGGAACTCCTGGAGGCGCTGGCTCGGTGGGTTCGCAATCAGCGCCTGCGGATTACCGTCTTCCGCGATGCGGCCCTTATCAATGAAGATCAGACGGGACGCCACTTTTTCGGCAAAGCCGATTTCGTGGGTAACGATCACCATCGTCATGCCTTCTTCTGCCAGATCCTGCATCACTTTCAGCACCTCGTGACGCAGCTCCGGGTCGAGTGCGGACGTTGGCTCATCAAACAGCATCATCTTTGGCTTCACCGCCAGCGCACGGGCAATGGCCACGCGCTGCTGCTGGCCACCGGACAGCTCGGAAGGATAGTGGTGGGCACGCTCCGCCAGACCCACTTTCGCCAGCAGATCTTTTGCCAGCGTTTCTGCCGCCGCTTTGCTGGCCCCACGCACGCGCAAAGGACCGAACATCACGTTTTCCAGCGCCGTCAGGTGCGGGAACAGGTAGAACTGCTGGAACACCATGCCCGCTTCCTGGCGGATCAGGCGCTCGTCCACTTTCGGATCGTTCACCTTCAGACCATCGACGATCAAATCGCCGCTGGTGATCTCCTCGAGCTTGTTAATGCAGCGCAGCAGGGTGGATTTTCCGGAACCCGACGGCCCGATGATCACCACCACTTCACCCTGCCTGATGTTCAAATCGATATTGTGCAGCACCTGGGTTGGACCAAAGTGCTTGGAAACATTTTTAAATTCAATCACAGGATTTTCATCCTTCTTTCAAGACGACGCAGAACAAAGCTCAGGACAAGCGTGATAATCAGGTAGACAACGGCGACCGCACTCCAGATTTCCAGGGCGCGGAAGTTACCCGCGATGATCTCCTGGCCCTGACGGGTCAGCTCGGCCACGCCGATAACAATAAACAGCGAGGTGTCTTTAATGCTGATGATCCACTGGTTGCCCAGCGGCGGCAGCATGCGGCGCAGCGCCAGCGGCAGGATCACGTGACGGATCGTTTCGCGACGGGAAAGACCTAACGCCAGGCCAGCTTCGCTGAAGCCTTTATGAATCGACAGCACCGCACCGCGGGTGATTTCCGCAATGTAGGCGCCGGAGTTGATCATAATGGTGACGACAGCTGCGCTGAACGGGTCAATGCGCAGATCGTTGAAGGCCATCGGCAGGGCGAAGTAGATAAACATGACCTGCACCACAATGGGGGTGCCGCGGATCACTTCGATGAAAACCAGCGCGATGTGGTTTGCAATCCAGCCGCCGTAGGTGCGGGCGAAACCGGCCACCAGACCGATAATTAACCCGCCAACCAGACCGAGGACCGAAATCCACAAGGTCATTTTAGCGCCTTCAAGCAAGAGAGGAATGGCAGGCCAGATGGCGCTCCAGTCAAACTGCATGATGTATTCCTGTATACCGTGGTGAAAAACGAAAAACGTAGGCCCGGTAAGCGGTAGCGCCACCGGGCGTTACAAACCTGAAGTCAGGTGAAATTATTTAGGCTCGGTACCGAACCATTTTTTGTAGATTTCGTTATAGGTGCCGTTCTCTTTCAGGGTTTTCAGCGCGCCGTTAACTTTATTACGCAGGTCGTCGCTGCCTTTCGGGAACGCAATACCGTACTGCTGAGCTTCCAGAGAATCACCTACCGCTTTGAACTTGCCGTTACCGGCGGTTTTGATGAAGTAAAGGATGTTAGGCGTGTCGTGCAGCACCGCGTCTGCGCGGTTGGTGCCCAGTTCCATGTAAGCGTTGTCGATGTTCGGGAACTGACGCAGGTCTTTGGTTTTGATATTGGCTTTCGCGTAGTCAACGGAACCGGTGCCGCTCTTCACGGCGACCACTTTACCGTCGAGATCTTTCACGCTTTTCACGTCGTTGTTATCCGCTTTCACCATCACCAGCAGGCCGCTTTTGTAGTAGCCATCAGAGAAATCGATCGCTTTTTTACGCTCTTCGGTAATGGTGATGCCCGCCAGCGCCAGGTCAACGTTTTTGGTTTGCAGTGCCGGGATAATACCGCTGAAATCCATTGGCTTCAGGGTGTAATCCAGTTTGAGTTCTTTTGCGACAGCGGCCCACAGATCAACGTCAAAACCAACGTATTTATCACCCTGTTTGAATTCAAACGGTACGAACGCCGTGTCAGTCGCCACAACCAGTTTGTCGGCAGCCTGCGAGGACACCGCAAACGCCAGGGTAAGTGCAGCCAGTGAAACTTTTAATACAGACTTCATAGCATTTCCTTTTATATCCACGGGGCGATCCCCTGCGAGAACCTCAGGCACAATGAAAAAATCGTGCCAGTTTTACAAGCTGTTGTTTTGCAAAGGGGATAATGTCACGCATTGCACAAAAAGCGTGGCAATTCTGTCAGGTTGCACCAGAATGGAGCACCGTTTTGGTGCGCTTCGTTAAGGTCTTCTGACAGGGGGATATTTAGCGCAGAATCTGACGAAAAAACAATCTTCTGTTAACGGTTGTGTGAGGTGATTATTACATTTTATTCACTTTTGCGGCCGTTGCGGACAAAAGTGTGCACCATAAATGTGCAAAACCCCCGCCAGGGGCGAGGGTTATTCAGACAATCCGCAGGGATTATTCGATGTTTGACTCAATGAACCACAGGAACTGATCCAGGTCGCGTGACGCGGCAGTGAAGATATCAGCGGTGTCTTCATCTTTTGCTTCGCCAATCGCTTTACGAACATCGTTCGCGACAATCGCATAACGGTCCGCCAGCTCTTTCAGGTGATCCTGAACGGTATGGATATCCAGCGGATAGCTTTTCAGTGGCGTTTTGCTGTTGATCACCTGCGTGGTACCCAGAGCCACACCGCCCAGCTGTACGGCGCGTTCGGCCATGGTATCCAGATGAGTCACCAGTGCTGTGCGGAAGCCATCCAGCATTTCATGAACGGCAATAAAGTTTGCACCGCGCATATTCCAGTGGGCCTGTTTGGTGATCAGCGAAAGATCGATGAACTGGACCACCTGGCGATTCAGCAGCTCAATGGTCGCTTTTTTATCGCTATCCGATACATCGTTACGGGTATAAAGCAGATTAGACGCTTTCGTTTTCACCAGTTTAGCGGTACTCATAATCTCATATCCTCTTGATGTTTGTGTCCCAGGTAATTACGGGATTAATTATAGCACCGGATTTTTTCTTTGCGGTTTGGCGCTGCCTATCGGTTTAATAGCGAAAGGATGGTTGAAGTTTTAACTTAATGATTTTAAAGTTTTTTATATAAATTGATGCAGATCAATCTTAATTCATTAAGTGACAAGGCGGGCAGGTGAAATATTTTGGCAATATAAGAGAGTTTGTAAGAAATTATTTGAAGGGCTGACGAGGCCTATATTCTGCATGGCCGGTAAGCCATGCAGAATTTAAGGGCTAGTTGAGGTCAATCTTATGTACTTTTGGTTCCTGGCGCATGGTCAATGTAGAGCCCATTGACGCCGCGATAATGGAACAGAGCGCCAGCGTCTGCACCAGTGTCAGGGTTTCGCCGAGGAACATCATTCCAGAGATGGCAGCCAGCGCGGGCTCCATGCTCATGAGCGTACCAAAAAGACGCGTAGGCAGACGCGTCAGGGCGATCATCTCCAGAGAGTAGGGCAGCGCCGTGGAAAGAATGGCGACCGCCAGCCCAACCGGCAGGATTGACCACTGCCATATTGAGTCCGTTGCTTGTGCCATGCCGATCGGGACAAAGATAACCGCGGCAATCAGCGAGCCTAAGGCGACTGTCGCGGGGCCGTGCTCTTCGCCCGCACGCTGACCAGTGAGAATATACACCGCCCAGCACGCCCCTGCGCCCAGCGCCAGAGCGGCCCCTGTCAAATCGATTTGTGAAACGCTTTGGCCGAGCGGCAGAAGGAACCATAGCCCCAGCACGGCCAGTATGACCCAGATAAAGTCTACCGGGCGACGAGAAGAAAAGAGGGCAACCGCCAGCGGGCCGGTAAATTCAAGCGCGACCGCGATCCCCAGCGGGATAGTCTGAATAGAGAGGTAGAACATGTAGTTCATCCCTCCCAGCGCCAGCCCATAAAAAAGCAGAGGCAGTCGCTGCTCCTTTTTAAACCGTAGCCGCCAGGGTTTAAAGACAACCACGAGGATCAGGGTGCCTAATGCGATACGCAGCGCCGTGACGCCGGGCGCACCAATCAGCGGAAACAGCGATTTTGCCAGCGACGCGCCGCTTTGTATGGACATCATCGCGATAAGTATGACTGCCACCGGCATCCAGACCGACGATTTACGAGGTAAACCTGGCATCCTTTCTCCTGTCAATTTTTGTCAAAAGAGGTAAAAGTCGCAGTGTAATGGAAATAACCTGCAACGGTTGAGCTACTGTTGAAAAAAAATCCAGGGAAAATCCGTAAAATGAGAAAACGTTGCTGATTTTATCGCCTGAAAGATTAGGAATAATCTGGATGAACTAAATGGCGATGACGCGCACTATTAGCATTTACAGGTGAAAATCTGGAGTTATTTGAACGAGATAGCTGATGCTGGAAATGTTCTGTTACAGGAAAGGTCGCATTAGACATCGTGAATGACAAAGAGTTTCACAGATTTTTTTGATATATTTAAAACTTACGGACTTACTTGAAGCACATTTGAGGTGGTTATGAAAAAAATTGCATGTCTTTCAGCACTGGCAGCTGTTCTGGCTGTTTCCGCAGGTACCGCTGTAGCGGCAACTTCAACTGTAACTGGTGGTTACGCTCAGAGCGATATGCAGGGCGTGATGAACAAAACCAACGGTTTCAACCTGAAGTACCGTTACGAGCAAGACAACAACCCGCTGGGTGTGATCGGTTCTTTCACTTACACCGAGAAAGATCGTACTGAAAATGGCTCTTACAATAAAGGTCAGTACTACGGCATCACCGCGGGTCCTGCTTACCGCCTGAATGACTGGGCAAGCATCTACGGTGTTGTAGGTGTTGGCTACGGTAAATTCCAGCAGACCGAAAACCAGGGTCTGAACCGTACTGCAAGCAACAGCGACTACGGTTTCTCCTATGGCGCAGGTATGCAGTTTAACCCAATCGAAAACGTTGCTCTGGACTTCTCCTATGAGCAGAGCCGTATCCGCAACGTTGACGTTGGCACCTGGATCGCGGGCGTAGGTTACCGCTTCTAATCACTTCGGTGAGCCAGTAAAAAATCCGCCCAATGTGGCGGATTTTTTTTGTTTGTACCCTCTCCCCGTGGGAGAGGGCCAGGGTGAGGGCATCAGCCTGCACGAGACGGCAGAGATCACTTACTCTTAATATCGAAAATATCCGTCCCCAGATGGTTATAGTCAACTTTCTGTAACCTGAAGTTGGTAATGTAAACTGGCGGGCCCTTCTTCCCGGAGATAAACGGGTAATCATTTTTTATCTCTTTCGCCTTAATCCCCGTCCACTGTGAGAAGAATTTCAGGAAATCGTTCGCGGAACGGCGCGCTTTGATGATGCGATGCGTTTTGTCATCACTCGACAGCACCATAAACGGTACCTGGAAGTTCTGCTGAAACTTGTCATCGTGGGCCAGATACTGCACCTCTTTACCGCGCTCCTTAAACGCCAGACCGTGGTCAGAGAAATAGACCATCGAGAAGCTATCGCCGCTGTTGCGCAGCTGCGCGTACAGCTTGCTGAGCAGATCGTCGGTTTGCGTCATGGTGTACAGATAACACGAGGTCTCTTTGGATTGCACAAACTCCGCATATTTTCCCCCGGTACGATCGCATGCCTGCGGGTGTGACCCCATCAGGTGCAGGACGATCAGCTGCGGCTGGGTGCGCTGAGTGGCAAAGACCTGCGCGGTCATTTTTAGCAACGCTTCATCTTTTGTGTTTTTATCGGCTTCGAAATCACCGCTTTTCAGGAACTGTACCTCGTCGGCACGCTTCGCGATGCTGGCAATGGCGGTATCATACTCGCCGATCTGCCCCTGGTTGGAGAACCACCACGTCTGAAAACCTGCCCGGTTGGCCAGGGTGACAAAATTATCCTGAAACTGCGGTTTTCCATCCACGACACGGTTGAGCGTCAGACCGAGAGATTTCTGCGTCGAACCGCTGGCCGCCACGTAATCGGTAAACAGCGTACCGTTGACGGAGCTGGCAAACGGCGTGTTATCCCAGTGACCGCCAAACGCGCCGAGCGCATCGCGACGCGCGCTTTCACCGATCACCACCACATAGGTGTGATACTTCGGTTTCACCGCCAGCACGTTCCAGGTATCTTTCATGGTGGAAAGCTCGGCCATACGCGCCTGCTCGTCGAGCACTTCCTCGTTATTCACTACCACGTCTTTAACGAAGCGAAACACCGGATACCCGGTATCTTTAAGCTTAAACACGCCGCCCCAGGCCAGATTTTGTACCGGCGCAACAAAAAACGTCACTACGCTAAAGGCCAGGCACAGGCTTTCAATTTTACCCCATGTTTTTTTCCCGACCTGCTTACGGCGAACCGCAATCACGCCGAGAGCAAAAATGAAAAGGCCAACCACGTAGTTGTACCACGGGAAGATCGTCAGGATCTCTGTAGACTCTTCCATATTGGTGGAGTGGAGCGCCAGCAGGGTATTAAAGTTCGGCGCGCCATAGGCCTGGCCGAACGGGAAATAGGCGGCAGCCACCAGAGAACAGATCCCGATAAGCACTTTCTGCATGCGCGGTGCGCTTCGCCATAGCAGGTGAAGAATGCAGGTGAACCCGACGGCATAAAGCAGGCTAAAGGGGTAGCCAAGAGCAAAGTTAATTAACAGCGATTGCAAAAAATAAAATCCCGTCCACGGGCTTAGGGCCCGGCTGCGGGTAACAAGTGTATCAATCAGGGTTACGTTCATAGATCACTATCACGAAAACGCCATGTGCTCACCCTGGCGTCAAGGGTCAAAGCCTGCCGGACAGTGCGTGGAAAGGGAATGGAGGTCCGCTTCAGCGAGCCGCAAATTGTGCAGGGCTGCAAGAAGATAGTGCGAGCGTGAATTAAGGTCAACAGTTGCTAAACAGATGTTTTGCGAAGGGGGCTGCAAATCCGCAAAAATAATCAGGAAAAAGCGAGTTTACAACGAAAGTGTGACAGGAAAATGAAGCGGCGTGCCGCGACGCCGCTTAGTGAGAAGATTTGTCGTCCTGATGCGGTTTGGCGTTAAACATATCGCACAGCATGTTCAACAGCATTAGACGCACTTTAAAAGGAGAGTGGGTAAACACGTTCATACACCTCTTGAATTCATTCATAAGACCTCCTGATTCATGATCCCTTCGATCCGTGAAGGGTGACTGCATTACATACAGATATAGCACAGGCTATATTGTATAGCTATGGCTAATTCGTTAATTTTTTGTGCTTGTAGAGCTATGGTTTACAATGTGCGCTCCGTTACAGGGCGCTGGAAGCGTCAACCCATTGAGGAAGCACAATGAACCGTCGCGCAGGTAAGCCAACAACAAAAAAAACGACGCAACTGGTGAACGTTGAAGAACATGTGGAAGGCTTCCGCCAGGTGCGTGAGGCGCACCGCCGGGAGCTGATTGATGATTATGTCGAACTGATCTCCGATCTGATTCGTGAAGTTGGAGAAGCGCGCCAGGTGGATATGGCCGCACGCCTGGGGGTGTCGCAGCCAACCGTTGCCAAAATGTTAAAACGTCTGGCGTCGGTCGGGCTGATCGAGATGATCCCCTGGCGCGGGGTGTTTCTCACCGCTGAAGGCGAAAAGCTGGCGCAGGAGAGCCGCGAGCGCCATCAGATCGTCGAGAATTTTTTACTGGTGCTGGGCGTCAGCCCGGAAATTGCCCGTCGGGATGCCGAAGGTATGGAACACCACGTCAGCGAAGAGACGCTGGTGAAGTTCCGCGAATTTACGCTCAAATATGGCCCCGCCGCTGAATGAACATCCCCGGCTTGCAGGCCCTGAAACGCGATCGTTTTTTCCATCTTTTACTTATCACTGGCGTTGGGCTCAGCGTCTTTGTGCCCTTCACGCCGCACACCTGGCCGGCGGCCATAGACTGGCGCACCATTATTACCCTGAGCGGTTTGATGATGCTCACCAAAGGCGTAGAGCTGAGCGGCTATTTTGACGTGCTGGGGCGCAAAATGGTGCGCCGCTTCGCCACCGAGCGCAAACTGGCTCTGTTCATGGTCTTTTCGGCGGCGCTGCTGTCGACGTTCCTCACTAATGACGTAGCGCTGTTTATCGTGGTGCCGCTTACGCTCACGCTGCGTAAGCTGTGCGAAATACCGGTTACCCGTCTGATTATCTTTGAAGCGCTGGCCGTCAATGCAGGCTCGCTGCTCACGCCGATCGGTAACCCGCAGAACATTCTGCTGTGGGGACGCTCCGGCCTGTCGTTTACCGCATTTACCTGGCAGATGGCGCCGCTGGCGCTGGCGATCGTGGCGACGCTGCTGGTGGTGGGCTGGTTTGCTTTCCCGAATAAATCGTTGCAGTACCACAGCGGTACCACCGGCCCCCAGTGGCAACCGCGTCTCGTCTGGAGCTGCCTGGGACTGTATATCGTTTTCATTACCGCGCTGGAGTTAAACCAGGCGCTGGCGGGCGCGCTGCTGGTGGCGTGTGGCTTCCTGTTCCTCGCCCGGCGGGTGCTGGTGAGTGTTGACTGGACGCTGCTGCTGGTGTTTATGGCGATGTTTATTGACGTGCATCTGCTGGTCCAGCTCCCGGTATTGCAGACCGTTCTTCATAGCGTCAGCGGTCTGTCGCAGCCGGGACTATGGCTGACGGCGATTGGTCTCTCGCAGGTGATCAGTAACGTGCCGTCCACCATTTTGCTGCTTAACTATGTTCCCCCAACGGTACTGCTGGCGTGGGCGGTCAACGTCGGCGGCTTTGGGCTGCTGCCCGGCTCGCTGGCCAACCTCATCGCCCTGCGGATGGCCAACGATCGCCGCATCTGGTGGCGCTTCCATTTATGGTCAATCCCGATGCTGCTCTGGTCTGCGGCGGTCGGTTTCGGACTATTCCTTCTCATATAGTGCGCAATTTGTCAGTTTTTCCTGGCAAATGTATAGCAACGTCCTAGCTTTAGTGAACGGCATAGTGTGATGCCGCTCACTGACAGGACCGTTGCTGAACTATGGCAGAAGATCAAAATCCACCTGCTGACGAGCAGGATCAAAACAATAACGAGCGCAAGCGCCCGGGCAAAAAACCGTTAATTATCCTTGGCATCGTGGTCATCGTGATGGTGATCGTGGCGCTGGTCTGGTGGTTTTTAACCCGTAACGAAGAGACCACCGACGACGCCTTCACCGACGGCGACGTAGTGACCATTGCCCCAAAAACGGCAGGCTACGTTACCGAACTTCGCGTGCGGGATAACCAGCGTGTAAAGAAAGGGGATGTGCTGGTGGTGATCGATCCGCGTGATACCACCGCCCAGCGCGATCAGGCTCAGGCCCAGCTTGGGCTGGCGGTTGCGCAGTTGCATCAGGCACAGGCGCAGCTGGCGCTCTCGAAGGTGCAATATCCCGCCCAGCGCGATGAAGCCAAAGCCCAGGTACTGAAAGCCCAGGCGGATATGGCCAACGCTCAGGCGGAGTACCGCCGTCAGCGCGGCGTTGACCCCCGCGCGACCACACAACAAAGCATCGATGCCGCGAACGCTCAACTGCGGAGTGCACAGGCGGGTCTGGCCAGCGCGCAGGCGCAGCTGGAGGTGGCGGAGCAGGTCCAGCTGCAAATCCGCCAGCAGGAGACTAACGTCGAAGCCCGCGAACGGCAGGTCGATCAGGCCAGAGCGCAGTTGGAAACCGCCAACCTGAACCTCTCTTATACCGAAGTCCGCGCCCCGTTCGACGGTTTTGTCACCAAACGCAACGTCCAGCCTGGTACGCTGGTGCAGGCAGGCACGGCACTGTTCTCGCTGGTTTCCCCGAACGTGTGGGTGGTGGCGAACTTCAAGGAGTCGCAGCTTGAACGTATGAAGCCGGGCGACAAAGTGACCGTGTCCGTCGATGCCTGGCCGGATATGGCGCTCGAAGGCCATATTGACAGCATCCAGCAGGGCAGCGGCTCGCGCTTCTCCGCCTTCCCGTCGGAAAACGCCACCGGTAACTTTGTGAAGATCGTTCAGCGCGTGCCGGTGAAAATCGTCATTGATAAGGGGCTGGATCCGAACAAACCGCTGCCGCTGGGGCTGTCGGTTGAACCGAAGGTCACCGTGGAATGACGGACAGCAGCCACGAAAACTGGAAGCCCGCCAGTAACCCGTGGGCGGTGGCGATTGTGGTCACCCTGGCGGTGTTTATGGAAATTCTGGACACCACCATCGTCAACGTGGCGCTGCCCCACGTCGCGGGGTCGCTCTCGGCCAGCTATGACGAATCCACCTGGGTGCTCACCAGCTACCTGGTGGCGAACGGCATCGTGCTGCCGATCTCGGCCTTCCTGAGCCGGCTGTTTGGCCGCAAGCAGTTCTTCCTGATCTGCATTGTGATGTTCACCATCTGCTCGTTCCTGTGCGGCATCGCCACCGAGCTTTGGCAAATCATCCTGTTCCGCGTGATGCAGGGCTTCTTTGGCGGCGGGTTGCAGCCCACGCAGCAATCGGTGCTGCTCGATTACTTCAAGCCGGAGGACAGGGGCAAAGCCTTTGGCCTTTCATCCATTGCCATTATCGTCGCGCCGGTACTTGGCCCGACGCTGGGAGGCTGGATCACCGATAACTACTCCTGGCGCTGGGTGTTCTTTATCAATATTCCGGTAGGGATTGTGACGGTGCTGGCCATCTATCAGCTGCTGGAAGATCCGCCGTGGGAGAAAAAGTCGGAAGAGAAGCTCACCGTCGACTGGACGGGGATCGGCCTGATCGCTCTCGGACTTGGCTGTTTGCAGGTGATGCTCGACCGGGGCGAAGATGATGACTGGTTCTATTCGAATTTTATCCGCACCTTCGCGGTACTGACGCTGGTCGGCATTATCGGCGCGATCTACTGGCTGATGTATGCCAAAAAGCCGGTGGTGGATCTGCACTGTATGAAGGATCGCAACTTTGCGATCTCCAGCCTGCTGATGGCGGGGATGGCGATGATCCTGTACGGCAGTTCGGTGGTTATTCCGCAACTGGCGCAGCAGGATTTGGGCTATACCGCCACCTGGTCCGGGCTGGTGCTCTCGCCCGGCGCGGTGCTGATTGTGCTGACTATTCCGCTGGTACTGAAGCTGATGCCGGTGGTGCAGACGCGCTGGATCATCGCCTTCGGCTTTACCTGCCTGGCGGTGTCGTTCTTCTGGTCCCGGACGCTGACACCGGATATCGATTTCGAAACGCTGGTGCTGTTCCGCAGCGCCCAGTCGATTGGACTCGGGTTCCTGTTTGTGCCCCTCACCACCATCGCCTTTATCTCGATCCCGAGGCGGCTTAACGCCGACGCGGCGGCGCTGTTTACCATGTTCCGCAACGTGGCTGGCTCGATTGGGATTTCGCTCTCGACGGCGGCGATCACCGAGCGCTCGCAGGCGCACAGCGCGCATCTGGCTTACCACGCTTCGCCGTTTAATGAGCAGTTCCAGCTGGCGATACGCGAAAGCGCCCAGGCGATCCAGAACTTCACCACTCAGGTGGGCGATCCGACCGGCATTGCCACCGGGCGGATGTACCAGACCATGATCGAGCAGTCGCGCTTTCTGGCCTACATTGACGTCTTCACCATTCTGAGCGCGGTGGCCTTCTTACTGATTCCGTTTTGTTTGTTGCTCTCGCCGGTTAAGAGCGAGGGGAGTGCAGGAGCACACTGATGATACACAGACGTTTACACCCCCTGATGATAATGATGCTGCTGGTGGGCTGCGCCGTCGGGCCGGACTACCAACAGCCTGCACCGCCCGCCACCACGCACTGGAACGATAAGGGCGACGGCGCGGTGAAATCACAAACGTCCTCCGCGGCAACTAACCCGCGCTGGTGGAAAACTTTCGGCTCGCCGCAGCTCGACAGCCTGATTGAACGCGCCATCGCCGGAAATCTGACGCTACAGCAAACGGTATTGCGCATTGCCGGCGCGCGCGAACAGATTAACCAGGCCGGCGGGGCATTTTTCCCGTCGGTGAATGGCAATGTGCAGGCGACGCGCCAGCAGCTTGGGCTGGAAGGGGAGCTGAAATCCCACGGCGTGTATGACCAGTTGAATAATGTCGATCCGCAGTTGCGAAGCGCGTTAGGCCCGCTGACGCAGCCGATTAACCTCTATCAGGGCAGCTTCGACGCTCAGTGGGAAATCGACCTGTGGGGCAAGGTGCGCCGTCAGGTAGAAGCGGCCGAGGCGCAGCAGCGGGCGGCGATCGAGCAGCGTAACGATGCGCTGGTCTCGCTGGAAGCCGAAGTGGCGCGGGCGTGGCTACAGCTGCGAGGGGCGCAGAGCATCATTGCCACGCTTAATACGCAAATTGAAAGCGCGCAGCAGACGCTGGATCTGACCGAAAGCCGCCAGCGGGGCGGGCTGTCACCGCAGATGGACGTAGAAAACGCCCGGGCGCAGCTGGGCAATCTTGAAGCCCAATTGCCGCAGTATCAGGCGCAGGAACGCCAGGCGATGAACGGGCTGGCCATCCTGCTCGGCAAACCGCCGGGGGCGCTGGATGCCGAATTACAATCCGTGCAGCCGATGCCAGCGTTGCCGGATATTGTGCAAACCGGCATTCCGTCAACGCTGGCGCGTCGTCGCCCGGACGTGCGCGAAGCTGAGGCGAACCTCCATGCCGCTACGGCGCAAATTGGCGTCTCGGTAGCCGAACTGTTCCCAAGCTTCACCCTCTCCGGGCAGTTTGGCCTGCGTAACAGCGAATCCGGCTGGCTGACCGACTGGAGCAGCCACTTTTACAGCTTCGGTCCGCAGGTCTCCATCCCCATCTTCCAGGGCGGTCGGCTGGTCTCCAGCGTCAAGGTGGCCCGCGCACAGCAAGGGGCGGCGGTGCTGGACTACCGTCAGACGGTGCTGACGGCGCTCGGCGACGTTGAAAACGCGCTGGTGAGCTATCGCACTGACCAGCAGCGTGAGGCGGGCCTGGCGAAAACCATCGACGCGCTGCAAAACGCTTTTGATCTCGCCAGCGACAGCTACCGGCAGGGGATCGCCAGTTTTATTGACGTGCTGGACGCCCAGCGTCAGCTCGCTCAGGCCGAACAGCAGCGGGCGCAGGCGCAGGTGCAGAGCGCGCTTGACCTGGTGGCGCTCTACAAAGCCCTCGGCGGCGGCTGGGAGCCGTATCAGCAGGTTCAGCTGCCAGACTACAGCGTCTTTGGCGATGCCCCGCGCGGATAGATTCAGAGGATTGGGCAAGAAACGGACAGGAACGCCACATTCGCGATGGCTGGGGGGCGGGTATAACTAACAGACACCCAATCGACATGCGAGGAAAGCGTTATGCGTTATCAAAAACTGGGCAATACCGGACTGTTTGTTTCTGAACTCTGCCTCGGCACCATGACCTTCGGCGGCGAGGGCGGCATGTGGGGCAAGATTGGCCAGCTAAGGCAAAACGAAGCCGAGCAGCTGGTGGGCCGCGCGCTGGACGCGGGCATCAACTTTATCGACACTGCCGACGTCTATTCGGAAGGACGCTCGGAGGAGATCCTCGGGCAGGCGCTGAAAAACCTGAACGTTCCACGTGAAAACGTGGTGGTTGCCACAAAGGTGTTTGGTGAAACGGGCACGGCGGGAGTGAACTCACGCGGCGGCTCGCGCTATCACATTATCGACAGCGTAAAGAACAGCCTGCGCCGCCTGCAGCTCGATCATATCGATCTCTATCAGCTGCACGGTTTCGACCCCGCGACCCCCATCGAGGAGACGCTTTACGCACTGGATAACCTTGTGCAGCACGGTCACGTGCGATACATCGGCGTCTCGAACTGGACTGCGTGGCAGATTGCCAAAGCGCTCGGTATTTCTGAACGTCTTGGGCTGGCGCGTTTCGCATCGTTGCAGGCGTATTACACCATTGCCGGACGTGACCTGGAGCGCGAGCTGGTGCCGATGATGCAGAGCGAAGGCGTCGGATTGATGGTCTGGAGCCCGCTGGCGGGCGGCCTGCTGAGCGGAAAATACGGTCGTGACGGGCAGAGCGAAACCGGAGGCCGCCGTCTGGAATTTGACTTCCCGCCGGTGAATAAAGATCGCGCCTTCGACTGCGTGGACGTAATGCGCGTCATTGCCGAGCGTAGGGGCGTCTCCGTGGCGCAAATCGCGCTGGCATGGCTGCTGCATCAAAAAGCGGTGACCAGCGTCATTATTGGTGCGAAACGCGTCGATCAGCTGGACGATAATATTGCCGCCACCGGGATCCGCTTAAGCGAAGACGAGCTTAAACAGCTTGATGCCGTCAGCGCGCTGCCGCGCGAATATCCAGGCTGGATGCTGGAGCGGCAGGGGGAATACCGTCGTAGTCAGCTCGCGCAGCAGTAACCTTCCTTTTCCCCGGTGGCGCTTCGCTTACCGGGGCTACTATCTCTGGTCTTTATTTCAACCCACCTCACAAAAAATACTCCTTCTCTTTGCCTGATGTTTCATCTCGATCTATATGACTAGTCATGAAATTTAAATGACTAGTCATATAGGGAGCAACCATGAACAAATCACTGCAAGCCAACTTTTTATGGGGCAACTCGGTATCCAGCATGCAGACGGAAGGGGCATGGAATGAGGGCGGGAAGGGGATGTCGGTATATGACATTCGGGAAGCAGGAGAAAACATCTCCGACTGGAAAGTGGCGACCGACTCCTACCACCGCTACCGGGAAGATTTCGATCTGATGCAGGATCTGGGCATGAACTGCTACCGCTTCCAGATCTCCTGGAGCCGCGTCTGCCCGCAGGGTGACGGCGAGTTCAACGCCGAAGGTATCGCGTTTTACGACCGCTTTATTAACGATCTGCTCGCCCGCGGTATTGAGCCGATGGTCTGCCTCTACCACTTCGATATGCCGCTGGCGCTGGCGCAGGAGTACAACGGCTTCAACGACCGCCGGGTGATGGAGGCCTTTATCCGCTACGGCAAGAAGATGATCGACTGCTACGGCGATCGCGTGAAGTACTGGCTGACCTTCAACGAGCAGAACATTTTCCATATGCCGGAAGCTTTTCGCATTTCCGGTTACATGAAAGGCGAGCAAACCCTGCGCGAGCTGTATGAGCTTCAGCACCATGCGATGGTGGCGCACATGACTCTTACCGAATACCTGCACCAGACTAAGCCAGGCAAGCTGATGGGCGGCATGCTGGCGCACCAGTTGATTTATCCAGCCACCTGCAAACCGCGCGATATCTTCTGCGCCCAGCAGTACGACGAATTCCTCAACCAGAACCTGCTGCGCGTCTTCGCGGGACAGGGCTACAGCCCGGCGGTGATGGCGGTGGTGGAGCAGGAGGGCTTCGGTGATATCTACCGCGCAGACGATCTCGCGCTGTTTGCGCGTACGAAGAACGACTTTATGGCCTTCAGCTATTACGCCAGCAAAACGCTGGACAGCGATGCCATCCCGGAAGGCACGCCGGTGAACCATTACCTGCTGCATGGCGAGAAAAATAACCCGTACCTGAAAGCCACCGAGTGGAACTGGCAGATCGACCCGCTGGGCTTTCGCACCATCATCACCCGCTATGCCAACGACTGGCGGATGCCGGTATTCCCGATTGAAAACGGCATCGGCGTGATCGAGTCCTGGGACGGGGTAAACCCGATCGAGGACACCTACCGCATCGACTACCACCGGGCGCACATCGAGGCGATGAAAGCGGCAATATTCGAGGACGGGGCAGAGGTAATGGGCTACCTAGGCTGGGGCTTAATCGACATTCTCAGCTCGCAGGGTGACATGCGTAAGCGCTACGGCGTGGTCTACGTCAACCGTGAAAATCACGACCTGAAAGACCTTAAGCGCGTGCCGAAGAAGAGCTACGGGTGGTTAAAACAGGTTATCCATACTAACGGACGCGAGATGTAAGCCGTACGCTGCCGGGCCGTTTTTGTGACTGATTGATGGGAATACTCCGCTATGTCTGAAACAAAAATAACACCGCACATGCAGTCTTTTGTCGATAAATTTGTTGAGTTCTCGGCGCGCCTGGCAAACCAGGTACACCTGCGATCCCTGCGGGACGCTTTCGCCACGGTGATGCCGATTTTCATCCTCGCCGGTCTGGCGGTGCTGGTGAACAACGTCGTGTTTCCATGGGTGCTGGAAGGCGACACGCTCACGCAGTTTAAGGTGTGGGGCGAGGCGATTATCAACGGCACGCTGAACATCGCCGCGCTGCTGCTGGCACCGATGATCGCCTGGTCGCTGGCGCGTAACAAAGATTTCGACAATCCGGTCTCGGCAGTGGTTATCGCCGTCAGCAGCTTCATCATCATGATGCCGATGCGCTTACAGATTACGCCTGTCGGCAGCGACGCCACGGTGAACGTCACCCAGGTGCTGACGTTCGCCAATATCGGCTCGACCGGCATTTTCGCCGGGGTGCTGATTGGGCTGCTCTCAACCGAGCTGTTTATCGCCATTTCACGGCTGAAGGCGCTGCACATTTCGCTGGGGGAGAACGTGCCTCCGGCGGTGAGCAAATCCTTTACCGCGCTGATCCCGACAATCCTCACGCTCTCCCTGTTTGCGGTGCTGGCGGCCATACTGGCGAACGTGCTGCATACGGATCTGATCCATCTCATTACGACATTCATTCAGCAGCCGCTGCGGCTGATCAACACCAGTCTGCCCGGGACGATCTTCATTTACAGCTTCGGTAACTTCCTGTTCACGCTCGGTATTCATCAGTCGGTAGTCAACAGCGTGGTGCTGGAGCCGTTTCTGCTGATCAACACCAACGAGAACATGCTGGCCTTTGCCAACGGCCAGCCGATCCCACACATCATCAACAACATCTTTGTGCCGACCTTTGGCATGGTGGGCGGGACGGGCAGCACTATCTCATTGCTGATCGCTATCTTCATCTTCTCAAGACAGAAATCAGCGAAGCAGGTGGCGCGTCTGTCACTGGCGCCGGGTCTGTTCAACATCAACGAGCCGGTGATTTTCGGCCTGCCGATTGTCTTTAACCTGCCGCTGATGATCCCGTTTGTGCTGCTGCCCGCCATCGGGATTTACTTTGCGTGGCTCTGTACCACGCTGGGTCTGATGTCGCGCTGCGTGGTGATGATCCCGTGGACCACGCCGCCGATCCTCAGCGCCTGGCTGGCGACGGCGGGGGACTGGCGGGCGGTGGTGGTGCAGTTGGCAATCATCGTATTTGGTGTATTCTTCTACCTGCCTTTCCTCAAGGTGGCCGAGCGAGTGGCCGTGAAAAACAGCGGGACAGAAAACTAATTTAAGGAAGGAAGATGGCGGCGAAGTACATCACCATAGCGCGGGAAATTAAGAAACGCATTATTACCCAGCAGTACGCCGCCAATGAACCGTTGCCGGACCAGTTCGCGCTGGCGGCGGAATTCAGCACCAGCCGGATGACCATTCAGCAGGCGATGCGTCAGCTGATCGTAGAAGGGCTGGTCTATACCCGGCAGGGACAGGGCACGTTTATCCGCAAAAATTTCCTCCAGCTTTCCCAGTGGGATCTCTCCGGCAGCGACTACTTTGGGGCGACCAAAACCTGGGAACATTTAGGCACGGTGACGAGCCAGGTGGTGCACTTCGAACTTCGCTTCCCGAACGAGAAAGAGCAGGCCTCGCTGATGATAAATCCGGATACGCCGATCTATGACTTCATCCGTCTGCGTTTACTCAACGGTGAGCCGATGTCCCTGGACGCCACGGTGATGCCGCTCAATCTGGTGCCCGGGCTGAACAAAACCCATCTTGAAAGTTCGGTATTCCGGTATGTGCAGGAGACGCTGGGGCTGAAGATCATGGGATCGTATCGTGTGGTGCGGGCGCTGAAGCCCAGTGCGCTGGATATGCAGCATCTGGTCTGTGAGCCAACCGACCCGGTGCTGGAGGTGGAGCAGGTGATCTATCTGGAAGATGGTACGCCGCTGGAGTACGCCCATTGTCACTATCGCTATGACCATGGCGGCATCGTAATTGTGAATAACGGATAAAAAAAAGCGGGCCTCGAGGCCCGCTTTGTTCGTGCTCGCGATTAGTTCAAACGCACCGGCATACCGGAACGGTTCTGAATCGCCTGGTCAACGATGGTCGTGTCAACATCCGCCTGAGAGGTAACGGACTGCACCGCGCTGGTCAGCTTAATCGGTACGATTTCGTTGTTGTTGATCTGATCTTCGCTGGTGGACAGCGGGTTATGCACTTCAATGTAACGGCTGCCGTCCGGCTCTGACGTCGCTTTCACCGGTTCGTTAATGAACTGCACGCGCGTACCGACCGGCACGTTATCGAACAGGAATTTGATGTCTTCATTACGCAGACGTACGCAGCCGTGGCTTACGCGCAGGCCGATACCGAAGTTGGCGTTAGTACCGTGGATGGCATACAGACGGCCAATGTACAGCGCGTACAGACCCATCGGGTTATCCGGGCCAGCAGGCACAACCGCCGGTAGCGGTTCACCGGCAGCAATGTACTCAGCGTGCATTTTGGCGGTCGGCGTCCAGGTTGGGCCCGCTTTCTTACGCTCCACTTTGGTGGTCCAGTTCAGCGGGGTGTCTTTACCCAGCTGACCGATACCGATAGGCAGAACGATCACGGTGTTGGTGCCTTTCGGGTAGTAATACAGACGCATTTCGGCGCTGTTAATCACGATACCTTCGTGCACGGTATCCGGCAGGATCAGCTGCTGTGGAATGTTGAGTACGGTACCCGCTTTCGGCAGATACGGGTCAACGCCCGGGTTCGCTTCCAGCATGTTAGACAGGCCGAGCTGATACTGCGCCGCGAAGTATTCCAGCGGCTGAGTGTTACCTTCCGGAACTGTCACCACCTGGTTTTCACCCACCAGACGGCTTCCGTCTGTCGGCAGGGGATACGTCACCGCAGACGCGGTCTTACAAAAACCTACTACGGCTAACGCCGCCGCAAAAAGCGTTGTTAATTTCATGTTCATGTTATGCGAGGTATCTAAGCCATTCTGGCGATGAGTTGAGAAGTCTGAATCTGTAATGGGAGCGCATTATATGTGCATTCCCGTTAACTGGGAATTCAGATGTGTACGAAATCACATTTTTTTCGATTTTGTTAAAGTTTAGTGGATTACCGCAACACAGGATCTCAATTCGGAATTGTGGCATAATGCCGCGTTTATCACACTTTTCGCAGGAATCTCTCCGTGTTAGTTACCAGCAACGTCACTATGCAGTTTGGCAGTAAGCCGCTGTTCGAAAATATTTCCGTCAAATTTGGCGGCGGCAACCGTTACGGCCTGATTGGTGCCAACGGTAGCGGAAAATCCACCTTTATGAAGATCCTCGGCGGTGACCTGGAGCCGACGCTGGGCAACGTGTCGCTCGACCCGAACGAGCGTATCGGTAAGCTGCGTCAGGATCAGTTCGCCTTCGAAGAGTTCACCGTGCTCGACACCGTGATCATGGGGCATGCGGAGCTGTGGGAAGTGAAGCAGGAGCGCGATCGTATCTACGGTCTCGCTGAGATGAGCGAAGAAGACGGTTACAAAGTGGCCGACCTGGAAACGCAGTACGGCGAAATGGACGGTTATTCTGCGGAAGCGCGTGCGGGCGAACTGCTGCTGGGCGTCGGCATTCCTGTTGAACAGCATTATGGTCCGATGAGCGAAGTTGCGCCAGGCTGGAAGCTGCGTGTGCTGCTGGCGCAGGCGCTGTTCTCTAATCCAGACATCCTGCTGCTCGACGAACCGACCAACAACCTGGACATCGACACCATCCGCTGGCTGGAGCAGACGCTGAACGATCGCGACAGCACCATGATCATCATCTCGCACGACCGTCACTTCCTGAACATGGTGTGTACCCACATGGCGGATCTGGATTACGGCGAGCTGCGCGTTTATCCGGGCAACTACGATGAGTACATGACGGCGGCAACCCAGGCGCGTGAACGTCTGCTTGCCGACAACGCCAAGAAGAAAGCGCAGATTGCGGACCTGCAATCCTTCGTGAGCCGCTTCAGCGCCAACGCCTCTAAATCGCGCCAGGCAACGTCGCGTGCCCGTCAGATCGACAAAATCAAACTCGAAGAGGTAAAAGCCTCCAGCCGTCAGAACCCGTTCATCCGCTTCGAGCAGGACAAGAAGCTGTTCCGTAACGCGCTGGAAGTGGAAGCCCTCACCAAAGGCTTCGATGAAGGCCCGCTGTTCAAAAACTTCAACCTGCTGCTGGAAGTGGGCGAGAAGATTGCTATCCTGGGCGCCAACGGCGTGGGTAAATCTACCCTGCTGAAAACTCTGGTGGGCGAAATGCAACCGGATAACGGTACCGTGAAATGGTCTGAAAACGCGCAGATTGGTTACTACGCGCAGGACCATGAATATGAGTTCGAAAACGATCTGACCGTCTTCGACTGGATGAGCCAGTGGAAGCAGGAAGGCGACGACGAGCAGGCGGTACGCAGCATTCTGGGGCGTCTACTGTTCAGCCAGGACGACATCAAAAAGCCCGCCAAAGTGCTCTCCGGTGGTGAAAAGGGCCGTATGCTGTTCGGCAAGCTGATGATGGAAAAACCGAATATCCTGGTGATGGACGAACCAACCAACCACCTGGATATGGAATCGATCGAATCCCTGAACATGGCGCTGGAGATGTATCAGGGCACCCTGATCTTCGTCTCTCACGACCGTGAGTTCGTCAGCTCCCTGGCGACCCGCGTGATCGAAATCACGCCAGAGCGCGTGGTGGACTTCACCGGTAACTACGAAGATTACCTGCGCAGTAAAGGTATCGAGAGTTAAAAAAATAGCCGGGTGGCGGCTTCGCCTTACCCGGCCTACGCTCTATCCCCTCTCCCTGTGGGAGAGGGTTAGGGTGAGGGCATCAGGCCGCACTAAACCACCCACTCGCCCCCTTCAACCCCGTTCACCCGCAGCGTACGTTTTTCCCCCGTCGGTAATGACACCTTCAGTGCCTTCCATGCCGGACGATAGTCGCCGCGCGCATTCACCTTCAGGTTGATACTTGTGCCGTCGCACACCATCTCCCATTCCACCCACAGCGCATTGCCGTTCAGGTAGTCCCAGCTTTCGCCGTCATCCTCAAACAGCAGCCCGGAGGTGGTGCCGACGCCTTTCACCGGGAACAGTTTTAGCTCACGGGTATCGTCTTTATCGGCGCTCACGTGACGGATGCGTTCGCTGAGCGGCAAACCGGCCCCGGCGCGTACCAGAAGCGGCAGTTTTTCCAGCGGCGCATCAAGGACGATCGATTGCCCGCCCGCATACCACGCGTGGGTGTAAAAATCGTACCAGCCGGTTTCGTTATCCGGCAGCCAGACGCGGCGCTCGCGCTGCCCGGCTTCGACGACGCTAGCCACCAGCAGGTCACGGCCCAGCAGGAAGTCGTCGCACTCTTCAAAGGTCTGCGCATCGTGTTCATGATCGAGGAAGGTCGGGCGCAGCATCGGCTCGTCGTCGGCGTGCGCCTGCCAGAGCAGGGTGTAGAGATACGGCAGCAGGCGATAGCGCAGTTCAATGGCGCTGCGAATCGCAGGGGTCACGCCCGGGTACATCCACGGTTCGTTCACGGTGCGATCGTCATTCCACGAGTGGATGGTAAAGCGCGGATGCATCACGCCGTTCTGTACCCAGCGCACGAACAGCTCGGCATCCGGCTTGTCGCCGGAGAAACCGCCGACGTCGTGACCGACGTTGAACAGTCCGGACAGGCTCATGCCCAGGCCCATGCGGATGTTATAGCGCAGGGTGTCCCAGTTGGTACGGTTGTCGCCGCTCCAGGTCTGAACGTAGCGCTGCATTCCGGCACAGCCGGAGCGGGAGATCAGATACGGACGTTTATCCGGCGCAAAGCGCTGCTGTGCTTCCAGCGAGGCGCGCATCATCAGCAGCGGCATCACCGGGCGAATATGCTTGATGGCGATCTCCTGGCCGAAGCCATAGCAGCGCGCTTCCCCGTCCCACACTTCATACTCGTTGTTGTCGTTCCAGGTGGAGTCGATGCCCATCTCCAGCAGCTGCGTGGTCACGCCGTTCTGCCACCACTGCACCGTCTGCGGGTTGGTGAAATCGAGATGCGATCCTTCGTCATCCCAGAAGCTGGAACGTTCAGGCGCATCGGTTTCTGAATCGCGAATGAACAGGCCGCGTTCCGCCACTTCGCCGTAGCGGGGATGATCCTGCAACAGACACGGCTTGATGTTTGCCGCAAGCCGCAGCCCCGCGTCGTGGAACGCCTGGCTCATCACCTTCGGCTGCGGCACTTTGTCGTAGTTCCAGTTAAAGACGTAGCGCTTGCCGTTAATCGAGGTATAGCCGGAGGAGAGCTGGAACGAGTCGCACGGAATGGCATGCTCATCGCACAGGCGGATGAAGTTCATCAGCTGGTCCTGCGCGTCCGGCGCGTCGGTGTAGTGCATGGTTGAGCCGCTGTAGCCCAGGCTCCACTTCGGTCCGAACAGCGTTTTCCCCGTCAGGCGCACGAAGGTTTTCGTCACGTCCAGCACGCGCTTGCCAGTGAAGAGGTAGTAGTCAATATCGCCCGCTTCCGCCTGCCAGCGGCGGTAGGCGGTGTGATAGTTGTCGATCTCGTTACCCAGATCCAGCCAGCAGCTGCTCAGGTTATCGTAGAACAGGCCGTAGCTCACGTCATCGCGACGGGTGAGGGTGAACGGGATGTGCTTGTAAAGCGGATCGGTGCTGGCGGCGTTATAGCCCATCGCGTCCAGGTTACGCATCTCATAGCGTTTGCCGTTGCGCTGTAAATCACCCGCTTTCTCACCCAGACCGTAAAAACGTTCATCCTTACGGCGGCTGAGATAGTGCGCCACGCCGTCACCGTGGGCGTTCAGCAGGTAGGCGCTGGTCGGGCGGTCATTGACCAACGGCTGCCACTCGCCCGCCTCATTGCGGTAGTGCCACTCCAGCCACAGGGGCTGGTGGACGGTGACGCGCAGCTGTTCGGTCGCTACGGTTAACGCATCGCCCTGCTGCGTCAGTGTCCAGGCCGGGCAGGTGAAGCCGCTGACATCGTCACGACGGCGGCCTTCCCACGGTACGTCTTGTTCCGGCGCGATGCTCCAGGTGCGGTCCAGCGCCAGCTGGCCTTTACGCTTGATCAGCACGCGGAACAGATTCTCTTCCAGCACATACAGGCACAGACGGTGCTGGTTATCCACCAGCAGTTCCAGATGATTCGCTGACTGCGTATCGATGGTCCAGTTTTTCAGGGTTTTCATATGCAATACATCCACTATCAGGCGCGCTTGGCGCGACGTTCAGCAATAAATGCCACCAGGAAGAAAGCGCCAATCAGGTCAAAGAAGCCCATGGCGATAAAGAGCGGGTTGAAGCCGATTTTGTCGGCGGTCACCCCAATCAAAAGAGAGAACAGGAAGCTGGCGATCCACGCCGCCGAGCCGCGCATGCCGTTAACCGTCGCCATCTGGCCCTTGTCGAACGACTCCACGACCAGCGCGCTCAGCATGCAGGAGATGATCTGGTGGCCGAAACCGCCGATGGAGATCAGCACGATGGTGATATACGGGTCGCGGGTCACGGCCACAACGGCCAGAGAAATCATCAAAAACGCGCCGGTCACTGAACTTGCCACCACCGAGTTGACGCGGGTGCAGCCGAACCAGCGGGTATAAAGCCGGGTGAGGTAGCCGCTCGCCACGCTGCCGAGGTCGGCGGCGAGGAACGGCAGCCAGGCGAACATCGCGATCTGTTTCAAATCCATGCCGTGCTCTTTGGCGAGGTAAAGCGGCACCCAGAAGCTCAGCACCGCCCAGGCGGGTTCCGCCATAAAGGCCGGAATGGCGATACCGTAGAACCGTTTGTTCTTCGAGACGGTTTTCAGCGCGGTCAGAAAGGGCAGCCTGACCGGTGCGGGCTCGTTATCCTGTTTGATAAACGCCAGCTCGTCGCGGCTCAGGTTCGGGTGCTGCTCCGGGTTGTGATAGAAGATCCACCACAGGATCACCCACAGCAGCGCCAGCACGCCGGTAAACATAAACGCACCCTGCCAGCCGAACGACGCATGAGCGAAGTAAATGATTGGCGGAGCCAGCATCGCACCGATGGAGAAGCCCACGCCCGCCCAACCGGCGGCAACAGGACGCTCTGATTTCGGGAACCATTCACCGATGGTTTTGGCGTTCGCTGGCGTGGCGGCGGCTTCGGACGCGCCCATAAAGAAGCGCAGGATCGCGAGATGCAGCCAGCTCCCGGCACCTGCGTGGAAGATACACATCAGCGCCCAAATCCCGGCGCAGACCATAAAGCCAATCTTGAGGCCGATAACGTCAATCAGCCAGCCGCAAAGGGGCTGGAAAATGGTATAGGCGATCTGGAACGCGCCGACGATCCACGAGTATTGCTCGGTGGTGATACCAAGGCTCTCTTTCAGCTCGGGGGCGAGAATACCTAACGAGTTACGGGTGATGTAGTTTACGGTCACGCCAAGAAGAAACAGCACCAGTACGTACCAGCGCAGATTCTTAATGACGCGACGGGTTTTGCTTGTCGCAACGGTGTTGTTGATGTCCTGACTCATTTTCTTCTCCACAAGACGGACGGTAAGGGACAAAGGTTCAGGTGTCACACAGCGTCAGGCGTTTGAAAGTTATCTGTTTTAGAGTGCTAAGCTGCTATACAACTAGTATGGAAGTTGTGTGACAGGTTCACCTTAAGAGAGAAATTGAGCAGGAAATAGTGGATTTTGTGCAAACTTTCTCATAACCGAGGTTTAATTTTCGGCATTATGGCCTTCTCGCAAGTTATTACCTGATAAAGATGTTGTGAAAATTTTTTCATTTCACATCCGGAGCCAGATCACAAAATGGATAAAAGGCTTAAAATCACCGAAATCGCCGCCCGTACCCGGCTCTCCATCAGCACCGTTTCCCGCGTGCTGGCGGGGAAGGCAAACACCAGCGAAAAAGCACGGGCAATGGTGCTGGCATGCGCGCGGGAGCTGGGGGTAATGGAGGGCATGGCGGCGGGGCGTCTGCTGCTTAACAGCCTGATGGTGTTTGCCCCGCAGCGGGCGTTTGACGAGCGGTCTGACATCTTTTACTACCGCGTCATCCAGAGCGTGAGCAAAGGGCTGGCCTCGCACGAGGTTCGCCTGCGCTATTGTGCGCTGGAGGAGAACGACAGCGACGCCCAGCTGTTTCTGGCCCGCATGAACGAAGTGGACACCCAGGCGGCGATCCTCCTCGGTATCGACGATCCGCATATCCACGATCTGGCGGTAGACGTGGGCAAACCCTGCATGCTGATTAACTGCCGGGACCGCCACATGCGCCTGCCCGCCGTCGCGCCGGATCATCGCGCCATTGGCGAGCGGGCGGCGGAGTACCTGTTCGAGATGGGGCACCGGGAGGTGATGAATGTGCTGTGTCTGCGTCGCTATACCATGGAGCTGCGCCTGTCGGGGATCCGCGACGCGTGGCACGGCCATAACCTCAGGTTTAGCGACCGGCGCGATCTGCTGATGGTGCCAAGCTTCAGCGCCAAAGAGACGGAGCAGCTGGTGAGTGAGTGGCTTCACCAGCAAAAAGGGAAAGATCTGCCGACGGCGTTCCTGGTGGGCGGCGACTTTATGGCGGCGGGGACCATCAGCGCCCTGCAAAAACACGGTCTGCGCGTGCCGCAGGATGTCTCGGTGATGAGCATCGACGGCTTTAATCTCGCGGCGATTCAGGATGTGCCTCTGACGGCGGTGCATGTCCCGCGCGATGAGCTGGGAACAGAAGCGGTATATATGCTCCAGCAGCGGCTGATGCGCCCGGACGCGCCGGTCGGAACATTGCTGCTGAACGGCACGCTGGCCGTGCGGGAATCGGTACGGCGGATACGTCAGGGAAAACGACGCACCGCCGTTGAGCGGGAAGGGCTTTACGACAGTTAAGCCATGCCCAGCGCGCGCTTGCCGTGGATGTTCAGATCGTTCACGGTGAAACGGTCCTGCCAGCTTTTCTCATAATCCTCGCGCGGGAAATCTCCCGGTGACGCGCCGGTTTCCAGCGCTTCCTTGACCTTTTTCGCGTAGGCGAGGTTTTTCTCGCACATCGGCGCGGCAGGAATATACATCACGTTGCCCCAGCCCTGTTGGTTTTCCACCGGCGCGACCGAGTGGATCACATCGCAGTGCCACCAGACAGAATCACCGGCTTCCAGCGCGGGAATGCTGGTCAACGCTTCGATGAGCAGCGGATGCCACTTCTCAGAAATCGGCAGCACGCGCCCCGGCGCCACGCCGCACAGTTCGTCTTCCGGCACGTCGTCCAGCAGCGGACGCAGCAGAATGTAAGCCATCGCTTCCGGGATCGGCACCACGTGCAGCAGCCCCTGGCCGGGGATCATGTCCGACAGTGCCGTCCAGCCCTGGAAGGTGCGGAACACGGAGCATTTGGTGGTGTTATCCACCGTGTACTCTTCCACCTCGGTACGGTGCGCAGCATTCCACGGATCGTATTTCTCAACGTTGCCGTCAAACACGCGGGCAAAGACCTGCTGATAAGCGGGCAGCAGCCAGCGCTCCAGCGCGCCGGAATCGGTGTGTGCGCCAAGTCCTTTCGAGGTTGTTCCTGGTGGGCGGCGGCGAATGCGGTCCGGATAAATTACGCTCACGTCCGGGTCGAACCACTGCTTACCGTTGCTCTCAAATGTCCATAAACGGTTCAGGAACGACTGTACCTGTGCCATCTCTTCACTCTGGCGCGCCTGCATTTGCGCCTGAGACCAGTAGATCGGATAAATCTCCGGGCGAGAGGCCGTTAAGGTGCCGAAGAAGTTATCGCCGGGTCCTTTGTAAACCTCGTCAAACTTATTCAGATCGAGGTAGTCGAGCATCGATTGATCCCATGCCAGCGCCTGCTCGCGCGGGAAGTGGCCTTTGATCACCGCGCAGCCGCGACGTTTAACCGCTTCGCGCTGTTCGGCGGTGATCGTACCGTTTTTCACATCCGTAAAGGGGATTACCGGCCATACGGATTCACCTTTATTTTTAAGGGCATTAATTTCCGCCACGCGGGCGGCGATTTTGTCGCTAAGCCGGTCGAACACTGCCTGCACGTCACCGATCTGGGCCCGTAGCGCGCGTTTCATCTGACGAATTGCCGCTTTGTGGTCCGCTGGCAACGTTTCGCTGGTAAAGGTCATAACTGCCTCGCATCTTTCATTCGAAAGTAAAAGTGTCTACAAGTGATACTTTAAGTTAAAAATAAGTTAATGCAAGTTTAAAACCTTGACGGGCGCCACAGGATGGAAAAAGAGTGAAGGGGCCGGAGTGAGGCTCCGGCAGGTAGGGGATCAGACGTCGAACGGGGAGTGGGCGTCGAGCACGGCCTGAATCACATTCAGCGCGCCCTGATGGTTGTTATCGTCAGTAGTGTAACGGCTGACCGCTTGAATGCTTTCCGCCGCATTGCCCATCGCAAATGAATATTTCACCAGCTTCAGCATTTCCGCATCGTTGCCGCTGTCGCCAATGCCCACGCACGCCTGCGGGGAGACTTTCCAGCGTTTCAGCAGACGACTGATGCCGTTGGCTTTGTGCAGGCCCGGGATAATCAAATCGACAAAACCGAAGCCGCTGGTAACCGGCTTCATGATGCCGTCCAGGGAGACATGCAGTTTATCGACCAGGTTCGGGATATCGCTGTCCGGCAGGTTCAGGGAGAATTTAAACAGCACGTCGTCAATGTCGCGGTAATCGCTGATGGGTTTTAAGCGATGGTAGTGTTTCGACATCAGCTTCACGAACGCTTCTGGAGCCTTATCGCTGACGTACGCGCTCTCCAGCCCGCAGGCCACAAAGTTCAGCCCTTTGTCTTTCAGCAGTTCGCCAATGACGATCTGCGACTCATGGCGCGTCAGCTCGCCGTGGAAAATCTGTTCGCCGTGATCGAAGACCAGCGCGCCGTTTTCCGCGACGAAGGAGATCTGATCTTTCAGCTCCGGGAAAAAGGAGATGAGCTGGTAATACTGGTTGCCGCTGGCGACAACAAATTCGATGTTACGGGCTTTAAGCTGCTCAAACTGTGCCTGGAAGCGGTCACGATCGTACTGCTTGGCATCATCAAGGAAAGTTCCGTCCATATCGGTGACGATAACTTTTACGGTCATACTGTGCTCCTGGGTCACTGCGTTTTGAAACATTCTAATAACAAGGTGACGGGGAGCACAAATTTAATTTCGAATGAAAGTCAGAAAGCCGGGTGGCGGCTTCGCCTTACCCGGCCTAAGGGGAGACAATGTAGGCCCGGTAAGCGCAGCGCCACCGGGCGTTTTTTTACAGTGTATGCTCGGTACGGGCAATAATATCGTCCTGCGCATCAGGTGACAGGGCGGTGAAGAACGCCGAGTAACCCGCGACGCGCACCACCAGGTCACGATACTGATCAGGGTGTTTCTTCGCTTCCAGCAGCGTTTCGCGCGAGACAATGTTGTACTGAATATGCCAGCCCTTATGCACCTCGAAGAAGGTGCGCAGCAGCACCATCAGCTTCTGGCGATCGCTGTCGTTTTCCAGCGTCGACGGGTTCAGCTTCTGGTTAAGCAGCACGCCGCCGAGGATCGCTTCCGTCGGCAGTTTACCCACGGAGCCAATCACCGCCGTCGGGCCGAGGTGGTCGGTACCGGAGGCCGGGCTTGCCCCTTCCGCCAGCGGGGTGTGCGCTTTACGTCCGTCCGGCGTCGCCATGGTTGCTGCGCCAAACGGCACGTTTGCGGAGATAGACGACGTGCCCGCGTAGTAGTTACCCCCAATTGGGCCACGGCCATAGCGTGGGTTGTGATACTGCTTCAGTTCTTCAATGTAGGTTTCGTAGGCACGGGTCAGCAGCAGGTCCACGCTGTCATCGTCGTTGCCGTACTTCGGCGCGCCGTTGATCAGGCGCTGGCGCAGCTGCTCGTGGGTCAGCCCCTCGAAGTCATCCGCCAGCGCCGCCGCCAGCTGTTGCTGACCGATAACGCCCTGGTCAAACACCAGCTTCTTCACCGCGGCCAGGCTGTTACCGAGGTTGGCGATCCCCACCTGAAGGCCGGAAACCCAGTCATACTTCGCGCCGCCCTGCTTAATGCTTTTCGCGCGTTCGATGCAGTCGTCCACCAGCGCCGAGCAGAGAATATCGTGGACGTTCTCTTCCAGCATGGTGTCCACCACGTACTCGATTTCAATAGATTTGCGGGTGTAGTAGCGGATCTGGTTATCCCACGCCGCCATCACTTCGTCGAAATTGCCGAAATTACCGGCCGAAAGCGCTTTTTCCTGCGGCAGGAATACCTGGCCGCTGGTGGCATCGCGACCGCCTTCCAGCGCTGCCAGCATCACGCGGGCGAAGTTGATAAAGCTCATGCCGGTGCAGCGATAGCCCCACTTTCCGCCGACGGCGGTTTCGATGCAGCCAATCGCCGCATAGTCATACGCGTCCTCTCGTTCCACGCCGAGCTTGATAAATTCCGGGATGACGATTTCATCGTTGTTAAACGCTGGCATCCCGAAGCCGCAGCGGATCACCTGCACGCAGGCGTCGAGGAAGTCGTTGCTCATGCCCGCGTGGTAGCGCACGCTCAGGTTCGGCTGGGTGGAGCGCAGGCGACCGCAGGACTCCAGAATCGCGTAGGAGAGCGGGTTGACCGCGTCCATCGGCTCACCGTTGACCAGCTTCTGGCCGCCGATGGTAACGTTCTGATACAGCGGGCTGCCCGCAGAGGCTTTGGAGTGCGAGCCGGAGCGGATTTTGTTCACCTCCAGCAGCTTCAGCCAGCAGCTGTGCAGCAGCTCAATGGCGTGCTCGCGATCCAGACTCTGGTCCAGCTCCACGTCGCGGCGATAGTACGGGTAAAGGTACTGGTCCATACGGGCAAAGGAGACGGAGTGACCGTTGGACTCAATTTGCAGGATCAACTGAATGAAGTAGCACAGCTGTAGCGCCTGCCAGAAGGTTTTTGGCGGCTGGTGGGCGATGATGTCGCAGTTTTCCGCCATCGCCAGCAGCTCGTCGCGGCGGCTGTCGCGGGTTTCGCTGGCGGCCATCTCACGAGCCAGATCGGCGAAGCGCCTGATGTGCAGGCTTACGGCTTCCAGCACGATATCAATGGCTTTCAGGAACTGATCGCCGTGCAGATCGTCCAGTACCGTCAGGTTGATGCGCGAGCGGCGCTCGGCTACTTTCGCGCGCAGGCCGTCGAGCCCTTTCTCCAGCACCAGCGGGAAATTCACCGCCAGGTGTGCGTCACCGGAGGTCATGTTGCCTTCCGCTTTGATGATGCCGGTTTCCAGCAGGCCCTTCTGCTCGTCGGTAAACATACCGTAGCAGCGATCCTGTACCGTCTGGCCGCGCCACCACGGGCAGATTTCATGCAGAACGCGTTTATTCTCTTCGCTCACCGCAAAGCCTGCACCTGGACGGTCCGCCAGATCGTCAATCTCTTTCTCAATCCAGGAGACGGTATATTCCGGGAAGATCGGCGCGGCACGCACTTCGCTGGCCTGGTTACCGATAATCAGCTCGTCGTGCTTGATCCAGATGGTACGTTTTGCCAGGTGGTGGGTGAGGGCCAGCGCGCGACGTACCGGGATCGGCTTGTCCAGATGCTGCTGATACATTTCGGTATAGTGCTGCGCGCGTTCGGTACAGACCGGCGGCTTAACGATATGCACCAGAGCCGTTTTGTGCGCCTTGATGCGCTCGCTGAGGGTGTTGAGATTCAGGGTGGTCATAAGTTTATCCTCGTAAGGTCGCGGTTAACCCTTTCTGGCAGGCATACTGCTGCGCGAAGTCCAGCAGGGCAGGGTTATCCAGCGGTTTGTCAGGGGCAGAGTAGGGTTGGCCGAGCAGGGTGTATTTGTTCATGCCCAGCGTGTGATACGGCAGAAAATGAATATCATCGACGCCGAGTTCATCGGCGGCGAAGTTGGTAATGGCGGTAACCGACGCTTCATCGGCGTTAAAGCCCTGGATCAGCGGCACGCGGATGGTGATCTTCTTCCCGACGGTAGCCAGGCGCTTCAGGTTGTCCAGGATCCGCTTAGCAGAGCCATCGGTCCACTGCTTGAACACCTCGCCGTCGACATGTTTCAGGTCCGCCAGGAACAGATCGACATACGGCAGTGAAGGCTCGATATAATGCCAGGGCACGTGAAGGCAGGTTTCAACCGCAGTATGAATGCCTTGTTCATGGCTGGCTTTAAACAGGGCGTGCGCCAGGTCAGGATTCATAAACGGCTCGCCGCCGGAAAGGGTGATCCCGCCGCCGCTGCGGTCGTAGAAGGGCTTGTCGCGCAGCACGGTGGCCATAATCTCCTCCACCTGCTTCTCTTCACCGCAGACGGTAAGCGCCTGCGTCGGGCAGCAGTCGGTGAGGGCAGTGAGCGTCTTTTCACTTAATTTTTCACGATGGATGGTCAACCCGTTCAGCGCGCGTTCAACACACCCTGGCGCGGCCTGCTGACACAGGTCACAGCCGTCCAGACACAGACGGGCGTCAAACAGGACGTCCCGCGTGCGGGAGCGGCTTTCCGGGTTCTGGCACCAGCGACAGCCCAGCGAGCAGCCTTTCAGGAACACCACGGTTCGAATACCGGGGCCGTCGTGGGTGGAGTAACGCTGTATGTTGAAGATCATTTTTTTGCCCTCTAATTACATATGAAGATTAAATTACTTTCGAATGAAAGTTATCTTGATATGGGTCAATTCATGAGCAGGTTTTCTCGTGATAGGGTAAATGCAGGCTAATTTTGAGGGTGACATCATGGAACTTTATCTCGACACATCTGACGTTGCGGCAGTCAAAAAGCTGGCGCGTATCTTCCCGCTGGCGGGCGTGACCACTAACCCAAGCATTGTGGCGGCGGGTAAAACCCCCCTGGAAGAGTTGCTGCCCGCGCTGCACGACGCGCTGGGCGGCAAGGGCCGGCTGTTCGCCCAGGTGATGGCGAAGACCGCCGAGGGGATGGTGGAAGACGCACGTAAGCTGCGCGCGATAATCGATGACCTGGTGGTGAAAGTGCCCGTGACCGCTGAAGGGCTGGCGGCGATCAAAATGCTGAAAGCAGAAGGGATCCCGACCCTGGGTACCGCGGTATACGGCGCAGCGCAGGGGATGCTCTCCGCGCTGGCGGGTGCTGAGTATGTCGCCCCTTACGTGAACCGCGTGGACGCGCAGGGCGGGGACGGGATCCAGACGGTGATTGAACTGCAACAATTGCTGACGCTGCACGCACCGCAGTCAAAAGTGCTCGCCGCGAGCTTTAAAACCCCGCGCCAGGTACTGGACTGCCTGCTGGCAGGGTGCGAGTCCATCACGCTGCCGCTGGACGTGGCGCAGCAGTTTATTACCTCTCCGGCAGTAGATGCGGCAATTGTGAAGTTTGAGCAGGACTGGCAGGGGGCGTTTGGGCGGACGTCTATTTGATGCTGTTGCCGGGTGGCGCTGACGCTTACCCGGCCTACGATTTTCTCCCTCTCCCTGTGGGAGAGGGCCGGGGTGAGGGCATCAGGCCGCAGCAGGGTTTAACCTCCGCACACCTCACACCCCGGATTACGCATCAGCTTCATCTCGCGGAACTGACAGGTCATCGCGTCATACATCACGATTTTGCCCGCGGCGGGTGTGCCGTAATGCGCCAGCACCTTGATCGCCTCCATCGCCTGCAAGGAACCGATAACCCCAACCAGCGGCGCCATCACGCCCGCCTCGACGCAGGTCAGCGCATTCTCGCCAAACAGACGGCTCAGGCAGCGGTAGCAGGGCTCTCCCTCAGCGTAGGTGAAAACGCTGATTTGCCCCTCCATGCGGATGGCCGCGCCGGAAATTAGCGGCGTTTTATGGGCAAAGCAGCCCGCATTGAGCTGGTTGCGAATGGCGACGTTATCGGTGCAGTCCAGCACCAGGTCATGCCGTGCAATCTGCGCAAACAGCGCGTCGTCATCCAGCATCGCGTCAATCAGGGTGAACTGAACGTTGGGGTTAATTCGCGCCAGCGCCGTGCGCGCAGATTCCACTTTCGGCTGACCAACCGTCGCGTCGCTGTGCAGCGTCTGGCGTTGCAGGTTCGACACCGACACGGTATCGAAATCCAGTAACGTCATGCGGCCGACGCCCGCCGCAGCCAGATATTGCGCCGCCGCGCAGCCCAGCCCGCCAAGGCCGACAACCAGCACGCTGGCCGCCTTGAGCGCTTCCTGACCCTCGAAATCAAACCCGCGCAGCACGATCTGGCGGTTATAGCGCATCATCTCCGGGTCGCTCAGTTCCACCGTCATGTCAGCCTCCGAACAGGTGGTTAAAGCGTTCCACTTCAACCCATTCGCCCGCCTCAACGTGGCCGCGATCGCGCTCCAGCACGATAAAGCAGTTACCCTGGCTGAAGGAGCTAAAGATGTGCGAACCCTGATGCCCGGTGGTGCTCACCTCCAGCTCGCCATCGGCGTTGCGCGCCAGAATGCCGCGCTGGAAATCGAGACGGCCCGGAGATTTTTTGAGGCGCGTTGCCGCCCGTACGCGCACACGTTCCGGCAGCGGGTCGGCATTGTTGCCTGAAAGCTTCGCCAGCAGCGGGATCACCAGCTGGTAGAAGGTCAGCGCGGCAGAGACCGGGTTACCCGGCAGGCCACAGAACCAGCTGTGCGGAAGTTTGCCAAACGCGAACGGTTTGCCCGGTTTAATCGCCAGCTTCCAGAAGGCGATTTCACCCAGCTCTTCAAGCAGGGTTTTGGTGTAATCCGCTTCGCCAACCGAAACGCCGCCGGAGCTAATCACCACGTCGGCAGAGGCGTCCGCGTCGATAAACGCCGTGCGCAGTTTCTCCGGATCGTCAGGAATGATGCCGAGGTTAATCACCTCGCAGCCCAGTTGCTCAAGCATCAGGTGCACCGCCAGACGGTTGGTGTCGTAAATCTGCCCCTCGTTCAGCGGCTGACCCGGAAGCTGTAGCTCGTCTCCCGTTGAGAACACCGCCACGCGTACCTTGCGGACAACGTCAATCTCCGCGATGCCAAGCGATGCCAGCACCGGCAGTTCGGCGACCGTCAGTTTTTGCCCGGCGGCAAAGACCGTTGCGCCGAAGGTAATGTCTTCCCCGATGTGGCGGATATTCTGTCCCGCTTTGACGCTGGCGGTAAAACGCACGCCGTCGTCCGTTAGTTCGGTCTCTTCCTGCATCACCACGGCTTCACAGCCCTTTGGCACCGGCGCGCCGGTCATAATGCGCACGCAGGTGCCCGCTGGCCACTCACCGTTGAACGGCTGCCCGGCAAAGGCTTTACCTGCCACCGGCAGCGGCTGACCCGTTTGCAAATCCGCCAGACGTACGGCATAGCCGTCCATCGCCGCGTTATCGAACCCCGGCACGTTCAGCGGCGAGACGATATCGCGCGCGGCAATACGGCCAAAACAGCGCACAAGCGGCAGCGTCTCAACGTCGTGCAGGGGAGTAATACGATCAAGCATCTGCGAGAGTGCCGTCTCAAGCGGCATCAGTCCGGCGGTAAAATCCATGGTGGGCTCCTGCGGAGTAACAACGAAAGCGCTCATTATGGCAGAAAAGTGCGGCTAACTGTATGACCCGATGGGTGTACGCTTTACATCACAGTTGCGTCTTTCTATATTCAAAAATCATCTGAAGATTCGTCGACGATAATGATATTTATAGAAAAAGCAGCCAGCCAGGCTGATGGGTGATGCGAAATGAGTAAAGCGGTTATCGCAATTCATGGCGGTGCCGGGGCAATCACCCGTGCACAGCTCAGTCCCGAGCAGGAGAAGCGTTATATTGATGCGCTGAACGCCATTGTGGAAACAGGCCAGCGCATGCTGGAAGCGGGCGAAAGCGCGCTGGACGTGGTGACCGAAGCGGTGCGCCTGCTGGAGGAGTGTCCGCTGTTTAATGCCGGTATTGGCTCGGTCTTTACGCGCGATGAAACGCATGAACTGGATGCTTGCGTGATGGACGGCATCACCCTGAAAGCGGGGGCGGTGGCGGGCGTCAGCCGACTGCGCAATCCCGTACTGGCCGCGCGTCTGGTGATGGATCAAAGCCCGCATGTGCTGCTGACCGGGGCGGGGGCGGAGAAATTTGCCGTCGAGCACGGGATGGATACGGTCTCGCCCGATCTTTTTTCCACCGAGGAGCGTTACCGGCAGTTGCTGGAGGCCCGTACAGCGTGGATGACGCAGCTGGACCATGCCGCGCCGCTCGATGAACGCAGCAAAATGGGCACGGTAGGCGCGGTGGCGCTGGATAAAGCCGGTAACCTCGCCGCCGCGACGTCGACAGGCGGTATGACCAACAAGCTTCCCGGACGCGTCGGCGACAGTCCGCTGCCGGGGGCCGGGTGTTACGCTAATAACGCCACGGCGGCGGTGTCATGCACCGGAACCGGCGAAGTGTTTATCCGCGCGCTGGCGGCCTACGACATTACCGCGCTAATGGATTACGGCGGATTAAGCCTGAGTGAGGCCTGCGAGCGGGTGGTAATGGAGAAACTGCCAGCCCTGGGCGGAGAAGGTGGCTTAATCGCGGTGGATCGGGAGGGCAACGTGGCGCTGCCGTTCAACAGTGAAGGGATGTACCGGGCGTGGGGGTATGCCGGCGATGCGCCCAGCACAGGCATTTATCGTGAATAAGGGGGCATTGCGTGCCGCACAGTGAAGAGCTGGACAACTGCGAAGTGCTGGCAGTCCACCAACTGAATATTGCCTTTCAGGAAGAGCGGCAGTTCATCCCTGCAGTACAGAATTTATCGTTTTCACTCAGGCGCGGCGAGACGCTGGCGATTGTCGGCGAGTCCGGATCCGGTAAATCGGTTACCGCGCTGGCGCTGATGCGTCTGCTTGAGCAGACGGGCGGGCAGGTCACCAGCGAGCGGATGCTGTTGCGCCGTCGCAACCGTCAGGTTATCGATCTCAACGAGCTGAGCGCGTCCCGGATGCAGGGGGTGCGCGGGGCGGATATTGCGATGATTTTTCAGGAGCCGATGACCTCCCTGAACCCGGTCTTCCCGGTGGGCGAGCAGATTGCCGAATCTATCCGCCTGCATCAGGGATTGAGCGGTGATGAGGCGCTCAACGAAGCTAAACGGATGCTGGAGCTGGTACGTATCCCTGAGGCGCACGCGATTTTGTCCCGCTATCCGCATCAGCTTTCCGGTGGCATGCGCCAGCGGGTGATGATTGCGATGGCGCTGTCGTGCCGTCCGGCGGTGCTCATTGCGGACGAACCCACCACGGCGCTGGATGTCACCATTCAGGCCCAGATCCTGCAACTGATTAAGGTGTTGCAGCAGGAGATGGAGATGGGGGTGATATTCATCACCCACGATATGGGGGTGGTGGCGGATATTGCCGATCGGGTGCTGGTTATGCATCAGGGCAATGCCGTGGAAACCGGCACGGTGGAGCAGGTCTTTCATGCGCCGGTGCATCCTTATACTAAAGCGCTGCTGGCGGCGGTCCCGCGTCTGGGCGCCATGAATGGCAGTGATTTTCCGCGCCGTTTTCCGCTGTTCTCTCAGACCGAACAGGGCCAGCAGGAAGACGAAACCGAGCAGAACACGGTGGTTTCCGGCAGGCCGATCCTTGAAGTGCGTGACCTGGTGACCCGTTTCCCGCTGCGCAGCGGGATCCTTAACCGCGTGAAGCGCGAAGTGCATGCGGTTGAATACGTCAGTTTTGATCTCTGGCCGGGCGAAACGCTGGCGCTGGTGGGGGAGTCCGGCTGCGGTAAATCCACCACCGGGCGGGCGCTGCTCAGGCTGGTGGCGTCGCAGGAGGGGAGCATCACCTTCAACGGTGAGCGCATCGACACGCTCCCTAACAGTAAATTGCAGGCGGTGCGCCGGGATATTCAGTTTATATTCCAGGATCCTTATGCGTCGCTCGATCCGCGCCATACGGTGGGGTACTCGATTATGGAGCCGTTGCGGGTGCACAACCTGCTCGACGGTGAAGCCGCGCAGCGCCGCGTCGCGTGGCTGCTGGAGCGCGTGGGCCTGAAGCCGGAGCATGCCTGGCGCTATCCGCACGAATTTTCTGGCGGTCAGCGTCAGCGTATCTGCATAGCCCGGGCATTGGCCCTGAATCCGAAAGTGGTGATTGCGGATGAGTCCGTGTCAGCGCTGGATGTTTCTATCCGCGCGCAAATCATCAATCTCCTGCTCGATTTACAGCGGGATTTGGGCATTGCGTTTCTGTTTATCTCCCACGATATGGCGGTGGTGGAGCGGATCAGCCATCGCGTGGCGGTGATGTACATGGGGCAAATTGTTGAAATCGGCCCCCGTCGGGCGGTGTTTGAAAACCCACAGCACCCGTACACCCGCAAGCTGATGGCCGCCGTACCGGTTGCCGATCCTGAGCATCGTCACGCCCAGCGCGTGCTGTTGCAGGACGAAATGCCGAGCAATATTCGTAAACGGGGCGAAACCCTGGAGCGCGTGGCGCTGCGTGAGGTGGGTCCCGGTCATTTTGTCGCACCCCCGCGTCAGGGCAATGCATTCTCGCGGTTATAACTTACAACAGGCAGGAGAACACAATGGTTCCTTTTGTTGCTCGTAAATGGCTGCTGGCCGCGAGCGTGACGGCTGCGCTGGCCGCCGCCCCCGCGTTCGCAGCGAAAGACGTGGTGGTGGCTGTGGGGTCTAACTTCACGACGCTGGATCCGTATGACGCTAACGACACCCTTTCTCAGGCGGTGGCAAAATCCTTCTACCAGGGGCTGTTCGGCCTGGACCGCGAGATGAAGCTGAAAAACGTGCTGGCGGAAGGCTATACCGTGTCGGACGACGGGCTGGTCTATACCGTTAAGCTCCGTACCGGCGTGAAGTTCCAGGACGGCACCGACTTCAACGCCGAGGCGGTTAAGGTCAACCTGGACCGAGCCAGCAATCCGGAAAACGGTCTTAAGCGCTACAACCTGTATAAAAATATCGCCCAAACCGAGGTGGTTGATCCGGCGACGGTGAAGATCACCCTCAAAGAGCCGTTCTCGGCGTTTATCAATATCCTGGCGCATCCCGCGACGGTGATGATTTCCCCTGCGGCGTTGAAGAAATACGGCAAAGAGATTGGCTTCCACCCGGTGGGGACCGGACCGTACGAACTGCTTACCTGGAACCAGACCGATTATGTGAAGGTAAAGAAATTCGCCGGATACTGGCAGCCGGGGCTGCCGAAGCTGGATACCCTCACCTGGCGGCCGGTCGTGGACAACAATACCCGCGCCGCGATGCTGCAAACCGGCGAAGCGCAGTTTGCCTTCCCGATCCCCTACGAACAGGCAGCGCTGCTGGCGAAAAACAGCAAGCTGGAGCTGGTGGCCAGCCCGTCGATTATGCAGCGCTACGTCAGCATGAACGTCACGCAGAAACCGTTTGATAACCCGAAGGTGCGCGAAGCCATCAACTACGCCATTAACCGCCAGGCACTGGTGAAGGTGGCCTTTGCCGGCTACGCCACCCCGGCGACGGGCGTGATGCCGCCAACCATTGAGTACGCGCAGAGCTATCAGCCGTGGCCGTACGATCCGGCGAAAGCGCGGGAACTGCTGAAAGAGGCGGGCTATCCGAACGGCTTTAGCACCACGCTGTGGTCGTCGCATAACCACAGTACCGCGCAGAAGGTGCTGCAATTTACCCAGCAGCAGCTGGCACAGGTGGGCATTAAAGCCAGGGTCACGGCGATGGATGCCGGACAGCGCGCGGCGGAAGTGGAAGGCAAAGGACAGAAAGAGAGCGGCGTGCGGATGTTCTACACCGGCTGGACGGCTTCAACCGGTGAAGCGGACTGGTCCCTGTCGCCGCTGTTTGCTTCCCAGAACTGGCCGCCAACGCTGTTCAATACCGCGTTCTACAGTAATCCGCAGGTGGATAAGGATCTGGCCGATGCCCTGAAAACCACCAAACCGGAAGAGAAAGCGCGCCTGTACAAAGAGGCGCAGGACATTATCTGGAAAGAGTCGCCGTGGGTGCCGCTGGTGGTGGAAAAACTGGTCTCAGCCCACAATAAAGCGCTGACCGGTTTTTACATCATGCCGGATACGGGCTTTAGCTTTGATGACGCGGATCTAAAATAAAACTCATGCTGAATTATGTGTGTAAACGCCTGCTGGGGCTTATCCCGACGCTGCTGATTGTGGCCGTGCTGGTGTTTTTGTTTGTCCACATGCTGCCCGGCGATCCGGCGCGTTTGATTGCCGGACCGGAAGCGGATGCCACGGTTATCGAACTGGTGCGTAAACAGCTCGGTCTTGACCAGCCGCTGTATCGGCAATTTCTGCGCTACATTGGCAATGTCCTTCAGGGCGATTTCGGCATCTCGATGGTGTCGCGTCGTCCGGTGTCGGAGGAGATTGCCAGCCGCTTTATGCCCACCTTCTGGTTAACGATTGCCAGTATGAGCTGGGCGGTTGTGTTTGGCCTGGGCGCGGGGATTGTCGCCGCCGTCTGGCGCAACCGCTGGCCGGATAAGCTCGGTATGGCGCTGGCGGTCACCGGTATCTCTTTCCCGGCATTTGCGCTGGGTATGCTGCTGATGCAGATTTTCTCCGTCGAGCTGGGCTGGTTGCCCACCGTCGGGGCCGACACCTGGAAGCACTACATTCTGCCCTCTATGACGCTTGGCGCAGCCGTTGCGGCAGTGATGGCCCGTTTCACCCGCGCCTCCTTTGTCGACGTGCTGAGCGAAGATTACATTCGCACCGCGCGGGCAAAAGGGGTGAGTGAGAAATGGGTCATTCTGAAGCATGGTTTTCGTAATGCGATGATCCCGGTGGTCACGATGATGGGGCTACAGTTCGGCTTCCTGCTGGGCGGCTCTATCGTGGTAGAGAAGGTCTTTAACTGGCCGGGGCTGGGGCGCCTGCTGGTCGACTCGGTCGATATGCGTGACTATCCGGTTATTCAGGCTGAAGTTCTGCTTTTCTCGCTGGAGTTTATTCTTATCAACTTAGTGGTGGATGTGCTGTACGCCGCCATTAACCCGGCCATCAGGTATAAGTAAGATGCGATTACTGAACTGGCGTCGCCAGGCCATTTTAAACGCTATGCCGGGGATCAGGCCGGACCATATTCGCACCCCGTGGGTTGAGTTCTGGCGTCGATTCCGTCGTCAGCCCGTCGCTATGGTCGCCGGGTTGTTTGTGTTACTGCTGATCCTGGTGGCGATTATCGCCCCCTGGATAGCCCCGTTTGATGCGGAAAATTACTTCGATTACGACCGGCTGAACGATGGACCGTCGATGATGCACTGGTTTGGCGTGGACTCGCTCGGGCGCGATATTTTTAGCCGCGTGCTGGTAGGGGCGCAGATCTCGCTGGCGGCCGGGGTCTTTGCGGTGCTGATGGGCGCAGCAATTGGCACCGTGCTGGGGCTGGTGGCCGGGTACTATGAAGGCTGGTGGGACCGCATCATCATGCGTATCTGCGACGTGCTGTTTGCCTTTCCCGGTATTCTGCTGGCGATTGCCGTGGTGGCGGTGATGGGCAGCGGCATGGCGAACGTCATCATCGCCGTGGCGGTATTCACGATTCCCGCTTTCGCGCGCCTGGTACGTGGCAACACGCTGGTGCTGAAGCAGCAGACCTTTATCGAGTCGGCCCGCAGCATGGGAGCCAGCGATGCCACAATCCTGTTCAGCCATATTCTGCCGGGAACGGTCTCGTCTATCGTGGTCTATTTCACCATGCGCATAGGCGTGTCGATTATCTCGGCGGCCAGCCTGTCGTTTCTGGGGTTAGGCGCACAGCCGCCGACGCCGGAGTGGGGCGCGATGCTGAACGAGGCGCGGGCGGATATGGTGATCGCCCCGCACGTGGCGATCTTCCCGAGCCTGGCGATTTTCCTGACCGTGCTGGCGTTTAACCTGCTGGGGGATGGGCTGCGCGACGCGCTGGATCCGAGGATTAAGGGGTAGGTTTTTGCAGGAACTTACCCCTCACCCTAACCCTCTCCCCTGAGGGGAGAGGGGACTGCTCGGTGCGGTCTGTTCCCCCTCGCCCCTTTGGGGAGAGGGCCGGGGTGAGGGGTTAAAGATTAAACCCGGCTGCCCCACAAATCATACTCGTCGGCGTTTTCAACCTTCACGCGAATAATATCGCCCGGCTTGACGTTGGTTTCCCCGTTCAGGTACACCGCGCCGTCGATTTCAGGCGCATCCGCCATGCTGCGGCCAATCGCGCCTTCTTCGTCCACTTCGTCAATAATGACCAGAATTTCGCGGCCCACTTTCTCCTGCAAGCGTTCAGCAGAGATCTGCTGTTGCAGCTGCATAAAGCGGTTCCAGCGTTCCTCTTTGACCTCTTCCGGTACCTGGTCCGCCAACTCGTTGGCCGTTGCGCCTTCAACCGGGCTGTACTTGAAGCAGCCCACGCGATCCAGACGCGCTTCTTTCAGGAAGTCGAGCAGCATCTGGAAATCTTCTTCGGTTTCACCCGGGAAGCCAACGATGAAGGTGGAGCGCAGGGTCAGATCCGGGCAGATCTCGCGCCACTGCTTGATGCGCGCCAGCTGGCGGTCAACGGATCCAGGACGCTTCATCAGCTTCAGAATGCGCGGGCTGGCGTGCTGTAACGGGATATCCAGATACGGCAGTATTTTGCCTTCCGCCATCAGCGGAATCACGTCGTCAACGTGCGGGTAAGGGTAGACGTAGTGCAGACGCGTCCAGATCCCGAGCTTAGCAAGCTGCTCGCACAGGCCAACCATGCTGGTTTTTACCGGCTCGCCGTTATGGAAGCCGGAGCGGTGTTTGACGTCCACGCCGTAGGCGGAGGTGTCCTGGGAGATGACCAGTAACTCCTTCACGCCCGCGTCGGCCAGGCGTTTGGCTTCTGCCAGCACCTCGCCAATCGGACGGCTCACCAAATCGCCACGCATCGACGGGATGATGCAGAAGGTGCAGCGATGGTTGCAGCCTTCGGAAATTTTCAGGTAAGCATAGTGGCGCGGCGTCAGCTTCACGCCCTGTTCCGGCACCAGGCTCAGGAACGGGTTGTGCTTTGGCTTTGGTACGTAGTGATGAACATGTTCCAGCACCTGCTCGTAGCTGTGCGGGCCGGTGATCTCCAGTACCTTCGGGTGCACTTCGCGGATCTGATCCACCTTCGCGCCCAGGCAGCCGGTGACAATCACTTTGCCATTTTCCGTCAGGGCTTCACCAATGGCTTCCAGTGACTCCTGGACCGCGCTGTCGATGAACCCACAGGTGTTGACGATCACCATGTCGGCGTTGTCGTAGCTTGGCACCACGTCATAGCCTTCAGTGCGAAGTTCAGTCAGGATGCGTTCGGAATCCACCAGGTTCTTCGGGCAGCCCAGGGAGACAAAGCCGATTTTCGGCGGGTGCGTAACATTGCTCATAGGTTAAAAATTCATCAATTATGGAGTTATCAGGGCGGGATTTTACAGCGAATCGCGGGGGATTTATACACTCTTGATGGCGCAGTTGAGGCGGGCAATCGTTGTAACATTGTAAAGAATGTTAATCAGTTATCGTTTATTGATCTCAGGCATCACATTGTACAAAAAATGACCTTATTATTAATAGGGTAACATGGCTGACAGAGGAGGAAATAGCATGTCCGTTGACAGACTGAAACGCGATCTGCTTAACAAGCTGATCAACGCCCGAATCGACCTGGCTGCATATCTGCAACTCCGCAAGGCGAAAGGGTATATGTCAGTCAGCGAAAGCGAAAATCTGCGTGAAAATTTCTTTGAACTTTGCAATTTCATGCGTGAAAAAGCACCCATCCTGAAAGCGCACTGCGCTGAAAACGAATTAGTGGCGCTGCGCCGCGCCGCCGAGGTGCTTTCCATCGCAGGGGTCTGTTTGATGAACGGACGTCACGACTGCCCGAATTTTATTGCCGTTAACGCGGAGAAGCTTGAAAACTGCCTGACCACGCTCGCGCTTTGCATCATGTGTCTGAACAAGCCGGAAACGCTTGCCCGACACTGAACCCGGGGGAGGCAACTCCCCCTTTTGATTAAGCTTTTGTAAAAGTGTTAACGCACCCGGGAACAGTGGCTAATCTTTAAGCCATATGCCGATAAAGGAGTGCGTTATGCCTCGATCCTCGCTGCTTTTCCTCCCTGCACTGTTATTCCCGCTTTCGCTGCTTGCGGCGCCCGAGACGGTTAAGGTCGACGTGCTACAGACAAAACTGGATCACCCCTGGTCGCTGGCGTTTCTGCCTGATAATAAGGGGCTGCTGATCACGCTAAAAGACGGGCAGCTTAAGCACTGGCAGGCAGGGAAAGGGCTCTCCGACCCGATTGTCGGCGTGCCGAAGGTCTGGGCGAGCGGCCAGGGCGGATTGCTGGACGTGGTGCTGGCCCCGGATTTTGAACAATCACGGCGGATCTGGCTCAGCTTCGCCGAGGCGGGTGATGATGGAAAAGCGGGTACCGCGGTGGGCTACGGGCGGTTGAGCGATGACCTCTCGCGCATTGAGGGCTTCCAGGTGGTGTTCCGACAGATGCCGAAGCTCTCTACTGGCAACCACTTTGGCGGACGGCTGGTGTTCGACGGCAAAGGCCATCTCTTTATTGGCCTGGGTGAAAACAACCAGCGCCCGACGGCGCAGGATCTGGATAAGCTTCAGGGCAAGGTGGTGCGCCTGACGGAGGACGGGAAAGTGCCGCCGGATAACCCGTTTGTGAACACCGCCGGTGCACGGCCTGAAATCTGGTCTTACGGCATTCGCAACCCGCAGGGGATGGCGATGAACCCGTGGAGCGACGCGCTGTGGCTTAATGAACACGGCCCTCGCGGCGGGGATGAGATCAACATTCCTGAAAAAGGCAAAAACTACGGCTGGCCGATGGCGACGCACGGGATCAACTACAGCGGCCTGAAAATCCCGGAAGCGAAAGGCGAGCACGTTGAGGGCACTGAAAAACCGCTGTTTGTCTGGAAAGTGTCGCCCGCCGTCAGCGGCATGGCGTTCTACAACAGCGACGTCTTCCCGCAGTGGAAAAACAAGCTGTTTATCGGCGCGCTGAAGGAGAAAGACGTCATCGTGCTGAGCGTGAAGGGCAATACCGTGACGGAGGACGGGCGCATTCTTGGGGATAAAGATCATCGAATTCGCGATGTGCGCGTCGGGCCGGATGGTTATCTGTACGTGCTGACCGACGAGACGGACGGGCAGCTTTGGAAAGTCAGCCCGTCCGGGTCGTAATCAGGTCACCGGGATCATCACCACGTTGCGATACGCCGGGCGCTCGCTGAGCTGCTGGATCCAGCGCTCAAGGTGAGGGCGCGGGGTCCAGCTGAGACCCATGTTAGTGAGGTTCCAGACGAAAGGGGCGACGGCGATATCGCCCACGCCGAACGTGTCGCCGGAGAACCAGGTATGCTTCGCCAGTTCGTCGTTCATCATCGCAAACAGCGACTCGCACGCGTCCTGGGCGGCATGAATGGCGGGATAATCACGATCGGCTTCCGGCGTACGTATAAGCCCCATCAGGATCACGCGGTGCGTTGGGGAAAGCGTCTGGTTTGCCCAGTCCATCCATTTTTCGCCCTGCGCGCGCTGGGCTGGATTTTCTACCCACAGCCGACCCTGGCCGTACTGCGCGGCGAGGTATCGCACGATAGTGTTAGACTCCCACAGCGTGGCGTCTGTCTCGTCATCGCGCAGTAGCGGCACCAGTCCGTTTGGGTTCATCGCCAGGTAGTCCGCGTCTTTATTCACGCCAAACTCCAGGCCCGCCATAACCTGCTTGAACGGTAAATCCAGCTCTTCCAGCGTCCAGAGCACTTTTTTCACGTTGGTCGAATTGTTCCTGCCCCACAGCGTAATCATATTTACTCCCGATGAGATGTGAATCCGAGTCAGCTTTTCGCCATGGTGAGATAAACCTAACAATTACGCAACAGATGCTAAAAAAAACACCGCAATCAAAGCGTATCTGAATGTTATTGCATAAACTTTAAAAACTTTACCTGGAACAGGTTTCTTTGAAGGCTGTAGTGCGCTATTACTCATCGCTTCTTGCGACACGGTGATTGTGACGTGATTTTTAGAATGGACACTCGGGTGGCATTTATGACGCAAAAAACTTCCTCTCTGCGCAGCCTGGCGGCAGGCTCGGCGCTGCTTTTCCTTTTTGCCCCAACGCTCCATGCGGCGGAACAGACAGCGCCCGAAGCGCCGCCTGTTGATGCGCGCGCCTGGATCCTGATGGATTACGCCAGCGGGAAAGTGCTGGCGGAAGGTAACGCCGACGAGAAACTCGACCCGGCGAGCCTGACGAAAATTATGACCAGCTATGTGGTCGGCCAGGCGTTGAAAGCGGGCAAGATCAAGCTGAATGACATGGTCACCGTCGGGAAAGATGCCTGGGCGACTGGTAACCCGGCGCTGCGCGGCTCGTCCGTGATGTTCCTGAAGCCTGGCGACCAGGTCTCCGTGTCCGATCTGAATAAAGGGGTCATTATTCAGTCGGGAAATGATGCCTGTATTGCGCTGGCCGATTACGTTGCGGGCAGTCAGGACTCATTTATTGGGCTGATGAATGGCTACGCGAAAAAACTGGGTCTGACCAATACCACTTTTAAAACTGTTCACGGCCTGGATGCGCCGGGTCAGTTCAGTACCGCGCGCGATATGGCGCTGCTGGGCAAAGCGCTGATCCATGACGTGCCGGATGAGTACGCTATCCATAAAGAGAAAGAGTTTACCTTCAACAATATCCGCCAGCCTAACCGTAACCGTCTGCTGTGGAGCAGTAACGTTAACGTGGACGGCATGAAAACCGGTACAACTGCCGGGGCCGGATACAACCTGGTGGCTTCTGCGACGCAGGGCGATATGCGCCTGATCTCAGTGGTGCTGGGAACGAAAACCGACCGTATTCGTTTTAACGAATCCGAAAAACTGCTGACCTGGGGTTTCCGCTTCTTTGAAACCGTCACGCCGATTAAGCCGGACGCTACCTTCGTGAGTCAGCGCGTCTGGTTTGGTGATAAAAGTGAAGTGAACCTGGGAGCGGGTGAAGCGGGTTCCGTCACCATTCCACGCGGTCAGCTGAAAAACCTGAAAGCCAGCTATACCCTGACCGAGCCACAGCTCACCGCACCGCTGAAAAAAGGTCAGGTGGTCGGGACGATAGATTTCCAGCTTAACGGCAAATCTATTGAGCAGCGTCCGCTGGTGGTAATGGAAGCGGTGGAAGAGGGCGGCTTCTTCAGCCGGATGTGGGACTTTGTGTTAATGAAATTCCACGGCTGGTTTGGCAGCTGGTTCAGCTAAGTTTTTGCCGGGTGGCGGCTTCGCCTTACCCGGCCTACAACGGCTCGAACGTAGGCCGGGTAAGCGCAGTGCCACCCGGCATAACCTCAATACATCAACTTCACCTGCTGCGCTTTCGCGTATGCCACCAGCTCGTCATCCGGGCGGCAATCACTGACGATGGCGTCAAAGCGCGACAGTTCTCCCATCCTTGCCGGACGGACCTTGCCAAATTTACTGTGATCAACCACCAGCACATGCTGCTGCGCGGCGTTGAGCGCCCACTGTTTCACCGGTAACTCTTCAAGATTAAAACAGGTTGCCCCCTGTTTAACATTCACGCCCGCCGCAGAGTAAAAGGCGATATCAGGGCATACATTGCTCAGCGTGTCCTGAATATTCAGCGGCTTGAAGATGGCGTTGCTGGCATGAAACTCGCCGCCACACAAAATCACCCGGCATGCTGGTTTCTCCTGCAAAGCCAGGAAGGTATTTAGCGAATAACAGACGGCGGTAAAGGGAACGGTGCTGTCGATGGCCTCGATGATCCACGGGGTTGTCGTACCGCAGTCAAAAAACAGCGTTTGATGCGGCTGCACCAGCGAGGCGGCGAGCCGCGCGGCTTTGCGCTTCTCTTCCACCAGGCGTGTTTTTTGATCGCTTAACAGATAATGGCTGGCGCTACGCGGCTCCAGAACAATATACCCGCCAAGCAGCACAACGGGGGCGCTGTCGCTGTTCAGATCGCGACGAATGGTCATTTCAGACACGCCAAGCAGGGAAGCGGCTTCCTTAAGATGCAGCTTATCGCTGCGCTTCAGCGCCTGAAGCAGCTGAGCAATGCGGTCATCGCGACGTGTTTCCATAGATCCTCGGGCTAAAAAAGTGAGCCCCCGCAGGGCGGGGGCTCAAGTGTAACCTGACGGACCGGGGTTAGTCACGTATCCAGCCTTTGCGGATCGGAAGGGCAAACAGAACGCGATAGGCCTGTGATAATGCACGATAAAGCGCCGGGCCAAAGAGGCTCCACAGGATGGCTGCGCTGACGCAGCCCATCAGCCCCACCAGGAAACCACCGACCATATCCAGCGGCCAGTGCACCCCCAGGTAGACGCGGGACCAGGCGATGGCGACTGCCACGCCCATCAGCACTACGCCGGACCACAGGCGATGCCAGAACAGGAAGGCCAGCGCAAAGGTGAAGATCACCGTGCCGTGATCGCTCGGGAACGAGTCATCCGGCGCATGGTGCAGGAAGTTGTAGCCGACGCGATCGACAAACGGACGATCGTGCGGGAAGGCGTGACCCAGCACGTAGCTTGCCAGCACGCTCACGCCAATTGCCATCGCCATTTTGATCACCAGATGGCGCTGGGCGGTGACCTGTGTACGAGGTCCCCATAACCAGAGGATCACCGCCAGCGCCGGTACAATGCTAATCAGATCTTTCGCAATGAAGGTGGCGAGATCGATCATCCATTCCGGTGACGACGGTGTGGCGTTGAGCAGGTAAAACAGTTCGTAGTTCAGATTTTCTAACATAATCTCGTTACTCTTTAGCAAACCGGGCGGAAACCAGCCCGTAAACCAGCACCTGGGAAAACCAGACCCACCACCCGGCCCACAGGTTGTGAGAGAAAAAATGCGCGCCGCGCATGACCTGCCCGAAGCCCATTACCAGCCCCATAACAACGCCTGACGCGACAAAGGACCATGCCAGGCGCGGACGTTCACGCCAGAAGGCAAAAAACAGCCCCATCACCATAAACCCGCTGGAGGCGTGGCCGCCGGGAAAGCAGCGTCCCGGTCCGCTGTCTGCCGGAACGGCGCTGAACAGGGGATACGAAACGGACCTGCCGCCATATTCCACCAGATCCCACGGACAGCTGTGGTGGCTTATGCTTTTCAGCACCCCTACTACCAGCGCACCCAGCCCCATCAGAAGCGCGGCCGTTACCAGTCGGGCATTGCGTTTGTAAGCGCCGTAAATCAGCGATGCGGCAGCGATAACAATGGTCACATATTTCGCCAGCCGATGGTTCAGCAGATCCAGCAGCGGGTTTTGCTGTAGCGGAAAATGATGCGTCGCTGCGTCATACCAGAAACCGGTTATCCATCGGTCAAGCGATTCATCGCGCGAAAGCCAGGTAAAAAGCACCGCAAGGGCAATAAGCACGAAAAGTTGATAACCATAAAAGCGGGCAGGCAAACGGTAAAGACGTTTTGTCTTATTTGTCGGTAACTTAGATAATTCTGAAGGGCTGACGGCGTGTGTCATAGTTTCGGTCAATAACGTGAAATAGCACTATCATAGGGAGGGCAACTTAAGGAAACCTTAAACAACAACGATAAGTGCGTTATTTCTGTTTTTTCACGTTAATTTGCTATCTCAGACAGCGGCAATTCATTACACTCATCGCGATTTTTTCATACTAAAGAGATTGCATGATAAACCGTTCTTCTTCCGGTAATCGTCTGGGTCGTCAGGCGTTACTTTTTCCTCTGTGTCTGGTGCTTTACGAATTCTCTACCTACATCGGCAACGACATGATCCAGCCCGGCATGCTGGCTGTGGTTGAGCAGTACAACGCAGGTATTGAGTGGGTGCCGACATCCATGACCGCCTATCTGGCGGGCGGCATGTTTTTACAGTGGCTGTTAGGGCCGCTGTCGGATCGTATTGGCCGCCGTCCGGTGATGCTGACGGGCGTAGTGTGGTTTATCGTCACCTGTCTCGCCACGCTGCTGGCGCAGAGTATTGAGCAGTTCACACTGCTGCGTTTCCTTCAGGGCGTGAGCCTGTGCTTTATTGGCGCCGTGGGCTATGCCGCTATTCAGGAGTCGTTTGAGGAGGCGGTGTGTATCAAAATTACCGCGCTGATGGCAAACGTGGCGCTGATTGCACCGCTTCTTGGGCCGCTGGTGGGAGCCGCATGGGTTCACGTCGCGCCGTGGGAGGGGATGTTCGTCCTCTTTGCCGCGCTTGCGGCTATCTCTTTCTTTGGCCTGCACCGTGCGATGCCGGAAACCGCCACCCGCCTGGGCGAAAAGCTCTCGCTTAAAGAGCTTGGGCGGGATTATAAGGCGGTGCTGAAAAACGGTCGTTTTGTCGCGGGCGCATTGGCGACGGGCTTTGTCAGCCTGCCGCTGCTGGCGTGGATTGCCCAGTCGCCGGTCATTATCATCAGCGGCGAACAGCTTAGCAGCTATGAGTATGGCCTGTTACAGGTGCCGATTTTTGGCGCGCTGATTATCGGTAACCTGGTGCTGGCGCGTCTGACGTCACGCCGTACCGTGCGTTCGCTGATTATTTTGGGCGGCTGGCCCATAGCGGCAGGGCTGATTATCGCGGCGGTGGCGACCGTAGCCTCGTCTCATGCGTACCTGTGGATGACGGCGGGGCTGAGTGTTTACGCGTTTGGTATCGGCGTGGCGAATGCTGGCCTGGTGCGCCTGACGCTGTTCGCCAGTGAAATGAGTAAAGGCACGGTGTCTGCCGCGATGGGGATGCTGCAAATGCTGATTTTCACTGTCGGTATTGAGGTGAGCAAACATGCCTATGCTTTCGGCGGTAACGGGCTGTTCAGCCTGTTCAACCTCGCAAACGGTGTGCTGTGGGTAGGGCTGATGGTGGTGTTCCTGAAGGACAAACGCGTCGGAAGCGCACTGCAACCGTAATCCTTATTCCCTCTCCCTGCTGGGCGAGCTCGGGACAGTTCCCTCTCCCTGTGGGCTGAGGGATCCCCAGTAATTTGAAAGCAAAAGCGATAACGTTGCCTCAGAATAACTGAGGGCTTTCAGCGATGCCTCGGTCCGGCTGTAAATCGCTGAGGCGTTTCCTGTAGGCCGGGGCGAGGCGCAGGGATGCGCCGAGAGGGCGGGCTTTACAGGGATGTTACCTCCGCCCGTCCCCGATAAGCTGGAAGGAATAAGCCGAAGGCACCGCGAAGCGGCGATTTTCCGCCGGAAGCCCGGGTCGCCAGGGTGGTGGCGACTGAGCCACCCTGGCACGTTCACCGGTCATGTCGTGACAGAGTAGCAAGGAACATAAAGTGAACGGAATGACCACCAGAGCCGTATGTTCCCCCTCACCCCAGCCCTCTCCCTCAAGGGAGAGGGGGCCATCTGTGCAGGCATTATTTTGTGGGGATCCCTCAGCCCTGTGGGAGAGGGTTAGGGTGAGGGCACCAGACCGCACGGAATCAATTAAACGGCGCCTTCCCCTCCAGCACCATATCAATCACCTCCAGCACCCCTTCGTCATTATTATTTGGCGCTTCATAGCGGGCTACCGCTTTAATATGCGGTCTGGCGTTGGCCATCGCGAAGCCAAACCCAGCCTGGCGCAGCATCTCCACGTCGTTACCGCTGTCGCCAAAGGCCACCACTTCACTGTCCTCAATGCCCCAGCGCGCTTGCAGGATCCGCAGGCCGTTAGCTTTGTGCACGCCAGGGATTATCAGGTCGATACTGCCGTGACCCGTGGTCACCGGCACCATGATGTCGCCAAGCTTCTCATGCAGCAGCGCCTGAATGCGCGGTATTTCGTCGTCAGAGACGTTAAGCCCGAACTTGAAGAAAATATCGTTGAGGTTGTCAAAGCTGCTGACGCTTTCAAGGCGGTGATAGTATTTCGCCGCAATCTCTTTGAAGAGGTCGTTATACGTTTTCAGCGTGTAGGCACTGTTTTTTCCGCAGGCAATTATCTCAATGCCGGGCACGTCGTTTAACAGGGTGGCGACGGTCAGAAAATGCTCTTTCGACAGTTCGCCGTTAAACACGTCTTCGCTCGCATCCACCACCCAGCCGCCGTTTTCGGCGACGAAGGCGATTTCATGGGCGATCTCGGGGAAAAATGAGATCAGCTGGTAGTACTGGTTTCCGCTGGCGACCACAAAACGGATGCCTTGCGCTTTCATGCGCGCGTACTGCGCCAGAAAACGCGCGCGATTATAGGTTTTCGCATCGCTCAGGAAGGAGCCATCCATGTCGACTGCAATCAGTTTAACGCTCATATCCCTTCTCCATTGTCGTTTGTTCTGCTTCCGGTTTTGCCACCGCACGCGCCACCAGGGCGGCAATAATCACTAACCCTAACACCACCAGCATGGCGCTGCGCAACCCGTAGTGCTCACCGAGGAATCCAAGCAACGGTGGCCCCACCAGGAAGGCAAGGTAGCCCGTGGTCGCCACAACGCTCACGCGCGTCGGCGCATCGGGGCCGGTATCGCTGGCAGCGGAAATGGTCAGCGGGAAGCCAAGGGAGGCGCCCAGCCCCCACAGGATCACCGACACACCGGCAATCCAGTCCACATCCACAAAGATGATCATCGCGATGCCCAGCCCACCCAGCAGGGCGCTGGCACGGACGACCGCCACGCGGCTGTAACGGTCGATAAACCAGCCGCCGGTAAAGCGTCCGACGGTCATGCCGAGCGTAAATCCAGCGTAGATCAGCGAGCCGGAGGTGGGGCTAAATCCGTGCCCGTCCACCATCAGCAACGGTAGCCAGTCGTTGGCGGAGCCTTCAGCAAATGCCATCGCCAGCACCACCACGCCAATCAGCATTAGCTGGAAATCACGATAGAAGGGCAACCCTTTTGCCGCAGACTTCTGTTCGTCCGAGGCGTGTTGTCCTGTGCCTGCGGGAATAGCCCTGATACCGGTGAGGATCGGGATAATACAGACCAGCGCCGCCAGCAAAATGTGCACATTGGCCGCAATGCCCAGCGCCGTCAGCGCCATCCCCACGCCCGCGCCCGCCAGCGTGCCGAGACTGTAAAAGCCATGCATCATGGGCAGCACCGTTTTGTTCATCGCCTGTTCGACGGCGGCCCCCTCGACGTTAATGGCCACTTCAGCCGCACCAAAGCTGCCGCCAAATACCATCAGCCCAAGGGCAAACATCAGCGGCGAGGCGAACCACAGCGCCACGCTCAAAGCGAACATTCCCACCACGGCGCAGCACATGGTGGTGCGGATCACCGCGCGCGTGCCAAAGCGCTTCACCAGCCAGGCCGAGCAGAGGATGCCGCTCATCGAGCCAATCGACAGGCCAAACAGTACGATCCCCATCTCCGCCGTCGAGACGGACAGCGTATCGCGGATTGCCGGGGTGCGCGTTGCCCAGGAAGCCATCAGCAGCCCGGGGATGAAGAAGAACATAAACAGCGCCCACATGCGTAGATGCAGGGCTTTGCGAGGAGAAGTTAGCGTCATTGGGATCAGCACCAGAAGTACAACAATAGCGACAACACTAGCAACTTTGTGTACATTTGTACACAAACTGGATGAGGATTTTATGAGCAGACCACCGAACGACCCTAACCGCCGCGAGAAGATACTCCAGGCGACGCTGGACACCATTGCTGAGCACGGTATTCATGCCGTCACGCACCGCAAAATTGCCACCTGCGCAGGCGTGCCGCTGGGGTCGATGACCTACTATTTCGACGGGATGGAGTCGCTTCTGGAGGAGGCGTTCACGTGGTTTACGCAGCAGATGTCTCAGCAGTACCGGGATTTCTTCGCGGGGGTGACCGGGCGGGAGAGGGCGTGCGAGGCCATTACCACGCTGATCCACAGTTCAGCCGTGACCACGCCACACAATATGGCGCTGATGTATCAGCTGTACGCTTTTATGCACCGCAGCGCCGCGCTGAAAACGGTGATGCAGGACTGGATGAAGATGAGCCAGACTACGCTTGAGCAGTGGTTTGATCCGGCCACCGCCCGTGCGCTGGATGCGTTTATCGAGGGGATGACGCTGCATTTTGTAACCGACCGGTCGCCGTTAACCCGGGAGGAGATCCGGGCGATAGTGGGACGGATTGCAGGCGAGGATACCGTCTGATAGCGCTCGCCCCGGCCACGCCTGATGTCAGGAGATTTTTTTCCCGCTGGCGTCAACGACGACTTCGCCATCTTCCTTTGTAAATGCCCCTTTTTGCGCGTCCGGAAGGATGTCGAGAACGACTTCAGAAGGGCGGCACAGACGTGTACCCAGCGGCGTCACCACAATCGGACGGTTAATCAGAATGGGGTATAGCAGCATGAAATCAATAAGCTGGTCATCGGTGAAATTTCCCCCGGCAAGGCCCAGTTGCTCGTAAGGCTCGACGTTTTTGCGCAGCAGATCGCACACGGGAATCCCCATGTCTGCAATCAGCGTGGTCAGTTCATCACGCGACGGTGGGTTCTCAAGATAGAGAATAATTTCGGGTTCCGTACCGCTGTTGCGGATCATCTCCAGCGTATTGCGCGACGTGCCGCAGGCCGGGTTGTGGTAGATAGTGATGTTGCTCATATCCGTTACTCATTACAGTGTGAAGGAGAGACGTAGCGCCAGCGCGGCGAGCGTCACAAACAGAACCGGCAGCGTCATTATGATGCCCGTCCTGAAATAGTAGCCCCAGGTAATGGTCATGTTTTTCTGTGCCAGCACATGAAGCCATAGCAGGGTAGCCAGGCTACCAATGGGGGTGATTTTCGGCCCCAGATCGCAGCCAATCACGTTAGCGTAAATCATCGCCTCCTTAATCAAGCCTGTTGCCGCACTACTCTCAATGGAGAGCGCGCCGATCAATACCGTTGGCATATTGTTCATTATGGATGACAGAAAGGCGGTGATAAATCCGGTTCCCAGCGTAGTGGCCCAGAGTCCGTGTCCGGCTAAGCGATCAAGAACGCCTGAAAGAGACTCCGTCAGCCCGGCATTACGCAGGCCATACACCACCAGATACATCCCCAGCGAAAAGATAACGATCTGCCAGGGTGCGCCGCGCAGCACTTTCCCGGTGTTAATGGCGTGCCCGCGTTTAGCAACGGCAAATAAAATCAGCGCGCCAGTTGTTGCGATAGCGCTGACCGGGATACCCAGAGGTTCAAGCACAAAGAAACCGACGAGCAGTAGCAGCAGCACGATCCAGCCCGTTCTGAACGTCGGCAGGTCATGAATGGCCCGTGCGGGCTCGCGGAGTTTTGCCAGGTCATATTCCGGCGGTATTTCCTTGCGGAAGAACAGATGCAGCATCACCAGCGTCGCGGCAATTGCGGCGATATCAACCGGGATCATCACCGAGGCGTATTCGCTAAAGCCCAGCTTAAAGAAGTCCGCTGAGACGATGTTGACCAGGTTGGAGACAATCAGCGGCAGGCTGGCGGTATCGGCGATAAATCCCGCCGCCATCACGAACGCCAGCGTGGCCTGCTTGCTGAACCCCAGCGCCAGCAGCATGGCGATAACGATAGGCGTCAGGATCAATGCCGCACCGTCATTGGCGAACAGCGCCGCCACGGCCGCACCCAGCAGCACGATCCAGGTAAACAGCAACCGCCCGCGACCGTTTCCCCAGCGAGCAACGTGCAGCGCCGCCCACTCGAAAAAACCGGACTCATCCAGCAGCAAACTGATAACGATTACCGCGATAAACGTGGCCGTCGCATTCCAGACGATGTTCCAGACCACCGGAATGTCGTTAACGTGGATCACACCGCTCGCCAGCGCCAGCGCGGCGCCAATGGTGGCACTCCAGCCGATACTGAGCCCTTTGGGCTGCCAGATAACCAGTACCAGCGTAAACAGAAAAATAGCCCCTGCCAGAAACATCTTTTACTCCGTTATATCTGTTTTTGTGAATGTGTTGTGGTCAGCACGAGCCCGGGAGGCGGTTTTTCAGCTTCATACGTGTCTCTTCTCGCAGGCAGTTCCAGCTGTTATCGATAACGGTTGCCGCCCACGCGGGCATGTTGGGAGAGAGACGGTAGTAGATCCATTTACCCTCACGACGATCGATGACCAGCCCGGCCTCACGCAGCAATGCCATATGGCGGGAGACTTTCGGCTGCGGCTCGTTGGTAGCGGAGCAGAGATCGCAGACGCACAGCTCGCCCGCTTCACGCAGAAGCATGAGGATGGAGAGGCGCGTTTCGTCGGAGAGGGTTTTGAAGAGCTGAACGGGGTGAAGCATCTGGCGATCCTGCGTGGTTTTTGTCATATACACTAAATCATATATGTTTGTGGCGAGTGAGGGAAGGGCAATAAGGGCAAATAAATGTCCTCAGTGAAGTACCATTACGTTGAGCCGTCGTCTTTGAGCCACAGACAGGGCGGGATTAGAAGATTAATGATTCCTGGTTTTGTTGAATATCTTCAATGTAATGAGACAGACGATCGTTGCAGATGTTAACAGAATCAAAATATCAATATTTGTATATGTTTCGTACATTGTCTCCGCATTAATATCACCATAGATGAAGCCGCAAATAGCAGTCGCAACGTCGTGGTTAATATAAGCTGTTGAAGGACCCAGCATACGTCCTGCCAGGAAGCTAATTAACACAAACCAGACGGCCTTAAGTAGTCTTGAGCCCCATTTACGGGCAAGGGTAGTGATATCCACCGTCAATAACCTCAATACAGCCGCGAGCCATATGTGAACGCATACATGGAACCTGAATAAGCTCTGTGTTCATAAGAGCGTTACGGATTAATGCTAATCGGAGTTATGGGCGATTGATATACACCCTTCTGACACTGTACCGGGATGGAGTCTGAACAGCCCGCGATAGACGTGATCAATCCATGTTCCATCGTCGATTCCCCAGTCATCCTTATATAAAGCAAACCACTCATCACGGCCAAATTCCGCACCGGATCTTATTTTGTTCCATTGGTTAAGATAAAAAATAATTTTATGTGAGATTTGGAGGATCGTTTGGGTTTCTTGTTTTAACGGCGCAACCGGGCGACAGGGCAGAGCTGGCACGGTACAAGGGGAATTTAAGGATTTCTGGGAAACTGAAAAATTACGTCTGGAAGCGCCCGTGAGCTTTGGTTATTCTTTGTTCGGGTTCAGAACAATACGTATGAGATATGGATATTAAACAGGTTGCATTAGGGATTCTCGATGGGATCTCCTCCATACCGAACACAGCTTACATGGGCGTTGTAAGAAGCTGGGAGGGAAGCGGGCTTGCCGGGGATAGCGCTAAACAAAGAAACCAGGCTGAGACAGAGCGTTTTTTCTATATGCTCAAGAGCCTGGGTAATGCTGAGTCACCATTACGCAGACTGATAACTATCGTTTTCACGTCGTTCTATCAGAAACTCAATGATGATGGTAAAGAGGCCGTAAACAATAAATTGGGTTACGGAGCCGGGAGCGTTGGTGGGCGAGCAGCAGGGCAAATAGCTTTGGCACAGACAACCGCAAGTCTGATGTTGAATCGTTTGGCGATTGATCAGGCGTACAAGCATTTTATTCGGTTCAGCGCTTCAGCAGCGTTAAACGTCGTGATGTTTCAGGGAATCATTGAAGAATCAGCCAGAGCGTCAAGACGGATGAAAGCCAAATATCCCTCTACATACGCCAGGGTGTCAAAAGAGAGTCTGGATATGGTCTACTTTCTCGTTGAACAGCAGTTAGAGCCTTACCTGGTGTTCATTGAAGGACACCCTATTGATTGCAAAGGAATACAGAATGAAATTTGTAAAATCGTTAATGTCCCACGCAATTGAGGGAACTATCACCTTTCTGGCTGTGCTTTTTGCTATGGGGTCATTCTTCTGGTTTGAAAGTACATGGATGAAATTCACCGGGTGTTTTGGGGCGTTGATAGTTGGCTATGTGCTTTCATACGGAGCCGCAAAAATTAGAGGCGGGTGAGCTTTATCGCTCGATTTTGTCGAATCAAACCTGACATACAAAAAATCCGTCGCATAATGTCGCCAATAACCCGAAAATATGCAATTGATTGAATTTAAAAGCTATTTTTTAGGGAAACAAAAAACCCATCAACCTTGAACCAAAAATGGCGGGGTTGATGGGCTCCACAAATTGGGGACATCAAAGAAAAGCAGTGGCACTAGTTATGACTGCACCCTGCGTAAAAAGTTCTGCGCGTAACGAAAATTTTTTCAGCCACACGCAATCTTGAGATTTATCCGAGTCCTGGCCAGATAATGATGATCAGCGTACCTGCCAGCGTCAGCAGCACGTTTGCGATGGCGTAGGTGCCTGCATAGCCCAGCGCCGGGATGTTGCTGCGCGCGGTGTCGCTGATGATCTCCATTGCCGGTGCGCAGGTGCGCGCGCCCATCATCGCGCCGAAGAGCAGGGCGCGGTTCATGCGGAGCACGTAGGCGCCGAACAGGAAGCAGATGACTACCGGTACCAGGCTGACGATAAGTCCGGAAACCAACATTTGCCAGCCGACCGCACCCAGGCCATTGCCAATGCCGCTCCCGGCGCTTAAGCCGACACCCGCCATAAAGACCATCAGACCGAACTCTTTCACCATGTTCAGCGCTCCCTGAGGGATGTAGCCGAAGGTGGGATGGTTCGCTCGCAGGAAGCCCAGCATGATCCCGGCGAACAGCAGACCGGCAGCGTTACCGATGCCGAAGCTAAAGTTACTGAACTGGAAGGTGATCATTCCGATCATCAGGCCAACAATGAAGAAGGCGCAGAAGGCTAACAGGTCCGTCACCTGACTGTGAATCGAGATAAAGCCGATACGGTCGGCAACGGTTTTAACACGTCGGGCATCGCCGCTGACCTGCAACACATCGCCTTTATTAAGCACCACGTTATCGTCGATAGGCATTTCAATCTGGCTGCGGATCACGCGGTTGAGGAAACAGCCGTGGTCGGTCAGCTTCAACTGCGCCAGACGGCGGCCCACGGCGTTGTGGTTCTTGACCACAATCTCTTCGGTGACGATACGCATGTCCAGCAGGTCGCGGTCAAACACCTCTTTCCCGTTGCGGAAACTCGGATCGAGACGCGCGTGGGCGTCCGGGTAGCCAACCAGAGCGATGTCATCGCCCATCTGGAGTACTGCGTCACCGTCCGGGTTTGCCAGAATGCCGTTACGACGGATACGTTCGATGTAGCAGCCGGTCTGACGGTAGATCCCCAGCTCGCGCAGGTTTTTCCCGTCGGTCCAGGCAACCAGCTCTGGCCCGACGCGGTAGGCGCGGATCACCGGCAGGTAAACTTTACGTTTGGAGTCCGTATCCAGACCACGCTCTCGGGCAATGGTCTGGGCGCTGGTCTGGAGATCCTGATGCTGAAGTTTTGGCAGATAGCGCGCGCCAACAATCAGGCTCACCAGACCAATCAGATAGGTCAGGGCATAGCCCAGGCTCAGGTTATCCAGCGCGGCGGAAAGCTGCGTGCCTGCCATGCCAGAATGACGAAGCGTATCCCCCGCGCCAACAAGCACCGGCGTGGAGGTCATCGAGCCTGCCAGCATACCGGCCGTTAAGCCGATGTCCCAGCCAAACAGTTTGCCCAGCCCTAACGCAATCAGCAGGGCGCTGCCGACCATCACCAGCGCCAGCATCAGATAATTTTTGCCGTCTCGGAAGAAAATGGAAAAAAAGTTCGGACCGGCTTCCACGCCAACGCAGAAAATAAACAGCATGAAACCTAAGTTAAGCGCGTCCGTGTTAATACTGAAATGTTGCTGACCTAATAACAGGGAGACGACTAAAACGCCAATGGAATTACCAAGTTGAACTGAACCCAGGCGCAATTTACCCAGACAAAGGCCCAGTGCCAGTACCACAAATAATAACAGGATGTAATTCCCATTTAACAAGTCTGCGACGTTTATATTCACGGAGGCTAACTTCTTGTTTACCAGTAAGTTGTTGAATGAAAGGACTATTTGGGCTACTGTTTTCAGAGTCAGGGAATCACTTTGCACCTCCCTGCTTCCTGATAAATACCCTAAACACTAGCAGGCGGTTAGTTTAATCGTAATAGCTACCGACAGCCACCTATTATCGCACGACTTGTGTGCGTGCTTTGGCAAGGATTGCCGCAATGCTTTATCTGACTGGGCGTCCACCGGACGATTTTTGTATTTGATAGAGATAAGTCAGGAGGATAGTTTGAACTTTAAACGAAACTGGGTTGGCGTAATCAGCTGCTTTTTGCTGTTTACGGTCGTTTGCATGTCGCTTGCTTTTAATGTGAAGGGCGCCTTCAGAGCGTCCGGTCATCCCGAGCTGGGCCTGTTGTTCTTTATCCTGCCGGGAGTAGTGGCCAGTTTTCTCTCGCGCAAAGGCGAGGTGGTAATGCCGCTGCTGGGGGCCATCCTTGCGGCGCCCCTCTGCCTGCTTCTGATGCGCGTGCTGTTTCTCTCGTCGAGAAGCGTCTGGCAGGAAGTGGCGTGGCTACTAAGTGGCGTTTTCTGGTGTGCGCTGGGGGCGCTCTGTTTCTTATTTATGCGCAGCCTGCTGCAACAGCGGAAGCATCATAAATAAAAACGCCCTCAGGGTGAGGGCGTCTTAGCATTACTGAGCGGCAAACAGGCCCAGGTGCTCTTTGGCGTACGCTTCGAAATCGGTGCAGCCGCCGATGTGTTTCTGATCGAGGAAGATTTGCGGCACGGTTTCAACCGGTTTACCCACGGTTTTTTCCAGATCGGCTTTGCTGATGCCTTCCGCGTGGATATCCACGTAACGGAAGTTGAAATCATCACGTTCTTCAGTCAGTTTCTCAGCCAGCTCTTTCGCGCGCACACAGTAAGGGCATCCTGGACGACCAAAAATTACTGCAAACATTTCTCTCTCCTCAAAAAACAAGCCTGACGGCGAATAATCCCTATAGTGCACGATAACCTGCCGTCATGGAAAGAAGGTTTCACCTGTCACTTTGATACAGTCAGGCTATGTTTCGCCAATTACATCAGGTGGATCATTGCCTATACTGGCTGCCATACGTTTTACGCAATACAAAGAGAGACAAAATGACGCCAACCATTGACCTGCTTCGTTCCCACCGTTCCATTCGCCATTTCACCGATGAGCCGATCACCCAGGCGCAGCGGGACGCGATCATCGACAGCGCAAGAGGCACCTCCAGCTCCAGCTTTTTGCAGTGCAGCTCCATTATCCGCATCACCGATCCGGCGATGCGTGAACAGCTGGTAACGCTGACGGGCGGACAAAAGCACGTTGCCCAGGCGGCTGAGTTCTGGGTGTTCTGCGCCGATTTTAACCGTCACCTGCAAATCTGTCCTGAGGCGGAGCTGGGGCTGGCGGAACAGCTGCTGCTGGGCGTGGTGGATACGGCATTGATGGCGCAAAACGCGTTCACGGCGGCGGAATCGCTGGGGCTTGGCGGCGTCTATATCGGCGGGCTGCGTAATAACATCGAAAGCGTGACGCAACTGCTGAAGCTGCCGAAACACGTGCTGCCGCTGTTTGGTCTGTGCCTCGGCTGGCCGGCGGATAACCCGGATCTGAAGCCGCGTATTCCTGCTGCGATGCTGGTGCATGAAAACCACTACCAGCCGGTCGATCAGGACGTTCTGCATCAATACGATGAAGAGCTGGCGAACTACTATCTGACGCGCGACAGCAACAACCGCCGCGATACCTGGAGCGACCATATTCGTCGCACCATCATTAAAGAAAACCGCCCGTTCATTCTTGATTACCTGCACAAACAGGGCTGGGCAACGCGATAGTCCCTTCCTCCTGCGCCTCGTGTATGATAGGCAGGCTTTTCCCATGTCTTTAGAGAGGTGCAGGGTGAAAATTGCCATATTGTCCCGGGATGGAACGCTCTATTCATGTAAACGCCTGCGAGAAGCGGCGGCGAAACGCGGACATCAGGTTGAGATCCTCGATCCGATGTCCTGCTATATGAACATCGACCCTGCGGCGTCGTCGATTCATTACAAAGGCCGCAAACTCCCGCATTTTGATGCGGTAATTCCCCGTATTGGCTCCCAGATCACCTATTACGGCACGGCCGCGCTGCGCCAGTTTGAAATGCTGGGAAGCTATCCGCTCAATGAATCCGTGGCGATCTCACGCGCCCGCGATAAGCTGCGCTCGCTGCAACTGCTGGCGCGCCAGGGGATCGATTTGCCCGTCACCGGGATTGCTCACTCCCCGGACGACACCAGCGATTTAATCGACATGGTGGGCGGCGCGCCGCTGGTCATTAAGCTGGTGGAAGGCACGCAGGGTATTGGGGTGGTACTGGCGGAGACGCGTCAGGCGGCGGAAAGCGTGATTGACGCCTTTCGCGGTCTGAATGCCCATATTCTGGTGCAGGAGTATATTAAAGAGGCCAAAGGGTGCGACATCCGCTGCTTTGTGGTGGGCGATGAAGTGGTGGCCGCCATAGAGCGGCAGGCGAAAGAGGGCGACTTCCGCTCTAACCTGCACCGCGGCGGTATCGCGCGGGTGGCCCTTATCAGCGAGCGCGAGCGCGAGATTGCGGTGAAAGCGGCGCAGACGCTGGGCCTGGACGTGGCGGGGGTCGATCTGCTGCGTGCCGACCGCGGGCCGCTGGTGATGGAAGTTAACGCCTCGCCGGGGCTGGAAGGGGTGGAAAAAACCACAGGCGTCGATATTGCAGGTAAAATGATCGCATGGATTGAACGCCATGCGACGCCGGGATTTTGCCTGAAAACGGGCGGTTAAATGGATCGGCGCGCACTTTTTGCGTAAGCTGGACAACGTTTTTATTTAAGAGGCTGCACAGCGATGGATTTACAGGTCGTACCTACACTGGATACGTTACGTCAATGGCTCGATGATGCCGGTATTACTTTTTTCGAATGCGACTCCTGCCAGGCGCTGCATCTGCCTCACATGCAAAATTTCGATGGTATTTTTGATGCCAAAATCGATCTGATTAACGACGTGATCCTGTTCTCGGCGCTGGCTGAAGTGAAGCCTTCAGCGCTGCTTGCACTGGCATCCGATCTGTCAGCGATTAACGCCAGTTCTTTGACCGTGAAAGCGTTTCTCGACATACAGGATGATAATCTGCCGAAGCTGGTGGTTTGCCAGTCTTTATTCTCCGGCGCGGGGCTCTCCTTCAAACAGTTCGCCTGGTTTATGCGCCTGAGCGAAGAGCAAATTTCCATGGTAATGATGGAAGCCAACGCACATCACCTGCTGTATAGCGCGGAAGATGATGCCGAGAATAATGATGCATCTTCCAATTTTCTCCACTAAGCCTGTCTGACTTTTGCGCAGTCGCTACCAGAGCGGCTGCATAACACCGCTTTTTCTGCTGCTTTTAACCTTTCTTTAAAGAATTTTTCACCTCCTCTCGGGCCGTTTCGGCTTATCACGTAGACATAATCTGCATAAAAAATTGATAAAAGGCGTTTTTTCGTCTGGGCTATAGCCGGAGACACGGGCTACAGTTATTCTTGCGGTGCTTAAAAAAGCGAGCGGAACCTGCCGGGAAGAGGGGTGTATTTTATTTCGGGCAGAGCGACAAACTATGCATGAATATTGCATATCTTCAGGCTGCACAGTTTTGGTTCGTTTGTTAACGAGCTTTCAGAAGGAATAACAATATGATCGCCTTGAATAAAAAATGGTTATCGGGTCTGGTTGCGGGTGCTCTGATGGCCGTCTCTGCCGGCACGCTCGCTGCGGAACAAAAAACGCTGCACGTCTATAACTGGTCTGACTATATTGCGCCGGACACCGTCGCGAATTTTGAAAAAGAGACCGGCATTAAGGTTGTCTACGACGTATTCGATTCCAACGAAGTACTGGAAGGCAAACTGATGGCGGGCAGTACCGGTTTCGACCTGGTGGTGCCCTCTGCAAGCTTCCTGGAGCGTCAGCTGACCGCCGGTGTCTTCCAGCCGCTGGACAAGAACAAGTTATCGAACTGGAAAAACCTCGATCCGGAAGTGCTGAAGCTGGTGGCGAAGCATGATCCGGACAACAAATACGCCATGCCTTACCTGTGGGCGACCACCGGTATTGGCTATAACGTGGATAAAGTCAAAGCGGCGCTGGGCCCGGACGTCAAGCTGGACAGCTGGGACGTCGTGCTGAAGCCGGAAAATCTCGAGAAGCTGAAAAGCTGCGGCGTCTCTTTCCTCGATGCGCCGGAAGAGATTTTCGCCACCGTGCTTAACTATCTTGGCAAAGATCCAAACAGCAGCAAGGCCGACGACTACACCGGTCCGGCGACCGACCTGCTATTAAAGCTGCGTCCGAATATTCGCTACTTCCACTCCTCTCAGTACATCAACGACCTGGCTAACGGGGATATCTGCGTGGCCATCGGCTGGGCGGGTGACGTCTGGCAGGCAGCGAACCGTGCGAAAGAGGCGAAAAACGGTGTGAATGTTTCCTACTTCATTCCGAAGGAGGGGGCGCTGGCGTTCTTCGACGTCTTCGCGATGCCGGCTGATGCGAAAAACAAAGAGGAAGCGTATCAGTTCCTCAACTACCTGATGCGTCCGGAAGTGATTGCCCACATCAGCGACCACGTCTACTACGCCAACGGTAACAAGGCCTCCGTGCCGCTGGTGAGCGAAGAAATCCGCAATAATCCGGCGATCTACCCGCCAGCCGATGTGTTTGCCAAGCTCTTCACCCTGAAAGTGCAGGAACCGAAAATTGACCGTGTGCGTACCCGCGCGTGGACGAAGGTGAAAAGCGGTAAGTAACGGCGTTTGATATCGTTGCCCGGTGGCGCTGTCGCTTACCGGGCCGACAAATCCCGTAGGCCGGGCAAGCGTTAGCGCCGCCCGGCGATGCGCACCCTGACGGTGCGTTTGCACCAGTGTTGATCTATGCCGGAGAGCACCCCGTGAATGACGCGATCCCCCGCCCGCAGGCGAAAGTCCGTAAAGCGCTGACCCCGCTTCTTGAAATTCGAAACCTCACCAAATCCTTCGACGGCCAGCATGCCGTGGACGATGTCAGCCTGACGATCTACAAAGGTGAAATATTTGCTTTACTCGGCGCATCTGGCTGCGGTAAATCGACCCTGCTGCGTATGCTGGCCGGGTTTGAACAACCTACCGCCGGGCAGATCGTGCTGGATGGGGTAGACCTCTCCAGCGTGCCGCCGTACCAGCGGCCCATTAACATGATGTTCCAGTCCTATGCCCTGTTCCCGCACATGACCGTCGAGCAGAACATCGCCTTCGGCCTGAAGCAGGACAAACTGCCGAAAGCCGAAATCACCGCGCGCGTGGCGGAGATGCTGAGCCTGGTGCACATGCAGGAGTTCGCGAAGCGTAAGCCGCATCAGCTTTCCGGCGGCCAGCGTCAGCGTGTGGCGCTGGCAAGAAGTCTGGCGAAGCGTCCAAAATTATTACTGCTCGACGAGCCGATGGGCGCGCTGGATAAAAAGCTGCGCGACCGGATGCAGCTGGAAGTGGTGGATATCCTTGAGCGCGTAGGGGTGACCTGCGTGATGGTGACGCACGACCAGGAAGAGGCGATGACCATGGCCGGGCGCATTGCGATCATGAATCGCGGTAAGTTCGTGCAGATAGGCGAGCCGGAGGAGATTTACGAACACCCGACAACCCGCTACAGCGCGGAGTTCATCGGCTCGGTAAACGTCTTCGAAGGGCTGCTGAAGGAACGCCAGGAAGACGGTCTGGTGATTGAATCGCCGGGGCTGGTGCACCCGCTTAAGGTTGATTCTGATAATTCCGTGGTGGACAACGTGCCGGTTTACGTTGCCCTGCGCCCGGAAAAAATCATGCTTTGCGATGAGCCGCCCGCCGATGGCTATAACTTTGCCGTGGGCGAAGTGGTACACATTGCCTATCTCGGCGATCTGTCGATTTACCATGTCCGCCTGAAAAGCGGCCAGATGCTCAGCGCCCAGTTACAGAACGAACACCGGTATCGCAAGGGACAGCCAACCTGGGGCGACGAAGTGAGCCTGTGCTGGGATGCGGACAGTTGCGTAGTCCTGACGGTATAAGGAGCGGTCATGAGCACACTTGAACCTCCAGCCCGCGTCAAAAAACCGGGCGGTTTCTCGCACTGGCTGGCGCGCGTGCAGATGGCGCATGGCCGCAAGCTGGTCATCGCCATGCCCTATATCTGGCTGATCCTGCTGTTTTTGCTGCCGTTCCTGATCGTCTTTAAGATCAGCCTGGCGGAGATGGCGCGGGCGATCCCACCGTATACCGATCTGTGGGAGTGGGCCGACGGGCAGCTGACGCTGACCTTAAACCTTGGGAATTTCCTGCAACTGACTGAGGATCCGCTCTATTTCGAAGCCTATTTACAGTCGTTACAGGTTGCGGCGATCTCAACGATATGCTGCTTGTTGATGGGCTACCCGCTGGCGTGGGCAGTGGCGCACAGCAAGCCGTCGACGCGAAATATTTTACTGCTGTTGGTCATTTTACCGTCGTGGACATCGTTCCTGATCCGCGTGTACGCGTGGATGGGGATCCTGAAGAATAACGGCATACTGAATAACTTCCTGCTGTGGCTTGGGGTGATCGACCAGCCGCTGACGATCCTGCATACCAACCTTGCGGTGTATATCGGGATTGTCTATGCCTATCTGCCGTTTATGGTGCTGCCAATCTATACGGCGCTGACGCGAATCGATTACTCGCTGGTGGAAGCTTCGCTGGATCTCGGCGCACGCCCATTGAAGACGTTCTTCAGCGTCATTGTGCCGCTCACCAAAGGCGGGATCATCGCCGGATCGATGCTGGTGTTTATCCCGGCGGTCGGGGAGTTTGTGATCCCCGAACTGCTCGGCGGGCCGGACAGCATCATGATTGGCCGCGTGCTGTGGCAGGAGTTTTTCAATAACCGCGACTGGCCGGTGGCCTCGGCGGTGGCGATTGTCATGTTACTGCTGCTGATCGTGCCGATCATGTGGTTCCACAAACATCAGCAGAAACAGATGGGAGACCACGGATGAACAACTTACCGGTAGTACGCTCCCCGTGGCGAATTCTGATCCTGATTATCGGCTTTACCTTCCTGTATGCGCCGATGCTGATGCTGGTGATCTACTCGTTCAACAGCTCTAAGCTGGTCACCGTCTGGGCGGGCTGGTCGACGCGCTGGTACAGCGAGCTGTTCCACGATGATGCGATGATGAGTGCGGTGGGGCTGAGCCTGACCATTGCGGCGCTGGCGGCGACGATGGCCTGCGTGCTGGGCACGATTGCCGCGCTGGTGATGGTGCGCTTCGGCCGTTTTCGCGGAGCAAATGGTTTTGCGTTTATGATCACCGCCCCGCTGGTGATGCCGGACGTCATCACCGGTCTGTCGCTGCTCCTGCTGTTTGTCGCGCTGGCGCACGCCATCGGCTGGCCAGCGGATCGCGGGATGCTCACCATCTGGCTGGCGCACGTCACCTTCTGTACGGCGTATGTGGCGGTGGTCATCTCCTCGCGGCTGCGCGAGCTGGATCGCTCCATTGAAGAGGCGGCGATGGATCTTGGCGCCACGCCGCTGAAGGTCTTTTTTATCATTACGCTGCCGATGATTATGCCGGCGGTGATCTCCGGCTGGCTGCTGGCGTTCACGCTCTCGCTCGACGATCTGGTTATTGCCAGTTTTGTCTCGGGCCCAGGCGCGACGACGCTGCCGATGCTGGTCTTCTCCAGCGTGCGCATGGGGGTGAATCCGGAGATTAATGCCCTGGCCTCCATCATCCTCGGCGTGGTCGGAATTGTCGGATTTATCGCCTGGTATTTGATGGCGCGCGCGGAAAAGCAGCGCGTGCGCGATATCCAGCGTGCAAGACGCGGCTGAAGGAATTATTATTTCCAGTGATGTGCCGCGTATGACGCGGCACTGTTTTTCAGGGAAGTAAAAACATTGGGATTCTTGCAAAAAACACGTCATTCGCACGCCCGTCCGAACGTCCCTGCGCTGGTGCAGGTGGCGGCGCTCGCCATTATTATGATCCGCTGCCTGGATGTGCTGATGATTATGAACACGCTGGGCCCGCGAGGCATGGGGGAATTCATTCACCGCAGCGCGCAGACGTGGAATCTGACGCTGGTGTTTCTCAGCAGCCTGATGCTGGTGTTTATTGAGATCTACTGTGCGTTCTCGCTGGTAAAGGGGCGCAACTGGGCGCGCTGGGTATATTTTCTTACGCAGATCACCGCCGCCAGCTATCTGTGGGCCGCCTCGCTGGGCTATGGCTATCCGGAGCTGTTCAGCATTCCCGGCGGCTCCCGCCGCGAGATTTTCCATTCCTTAGTGATGCAAAAATTGCCGGACATGCTGGTGCTCTGCCTGCTCTATGTTCCCGCCTCCAGTCGGCGGTTCTTCCGCCTGCAATAATGTGTATAATCGCAGCCCTCGTGATTCTTAAGGTTTTCATATGCAGTGCGCACTCTATGACGCCGGACGCTGCCGCTCCTGTCAGTGGATAGAACAGCCGGTCCCTCAACAACTCACCGCCAAAATGGCCGACCTGCAACAGCTGCTGGCAGCACACGCGGTGGGCGAGTGGTGCGCACCCGTCAGCGGGCCGGAGCAGGGCTTTCGTAATAAAGCCAAAATGGTGGTCAGCGGCAGCGTCGAAAAGCCGCTGCTGGGCATGCTGCACCGTGACGGCACGCCCGTCGATCTCACCGGCTGTCCGCTGTATCCCGCCTCGTTTGAGCCGGTGTTTACCGCCCTGAAACCCTTTATCGCCCGCGCGGGGTTAACGCCCTATAACGTTGCCCGCAGGCGCGGCGAGCTGAAATACCTTCTGCTGACCGAAAGCCAAATCGACGGCGGGATGATGCTGCGCTTTGTGCTGCGTTCGGAAACCAAACTGGAGCAGCTTCGCGCGGTGTTGCCGTGGCTGCAGGAACAGCTTCCGCAGCTCAAGGTCATTACCGCTAATATTCAGCCGGTGCATATGGCGATCATGGAAGGAGAGAAAGAGATTTTCTTCACCGAACAGCATGCGCTGGCGGAGAATTTCAACGGCGTGCCGCTGTGGATCCGTCCGCAAAGCTTCTTCCAGACTAACCCCACCGTCGCCAGCGCGCTGTACGCGACCGCGCGCGACTGGGTGCGTGCGTTACAGGTTCATCACATGTGGGATCTGTTCTGCGGCGTCGGCGGCTTTGGCCTGCACTGTGCCACGCCAGACATGCAGCTCACCGGGATTGAAATTTCTGCGGAGGCCATCGCCTGCGCGAAACAGTCCGCCGCGGAGCTGGGGCTGACGAATCTGCACTTCCAGGCGCTGGACTCGACCCGGTTCGCCACCGGCCAGGGCAACGTGCCGGAGCTGGTGCTGGTGAACCCGCCGCGCCGGGGTATCGGCCAGGCGCTCTGCGACTACCTGAGCCAGATGGCGCCGGAGTACATCGTCTACTCCAGCTGTAACGCGCAGACCATGGTGAAGGATATCGCCAGCCTGCCGGGCTACCGCATTGCGCGCGTTCAGCTCTTTGATATGTTCCCGCACACTGCGCATTACGAAGTGCTGACGTTGCTCGTGAAATCTTAAACAAAATGTGAACTCTTCCCCCGCTCGAAATCAGGTAAGCTTACGTCATAACAAATGATTGAAGGCTTACCCATGAAGCAGATCCTGCTGGTAGAAGACGACCACGATATCGCTGCACTCCTGCGTCTTAACCTGGAAGATGAAGGCTACGCCATTACCCACGAGCCGGACGGGGGCAACGCCTTACAGCGTCTTGAAAAACAGCCGTGGGACGCGGTGATCCTCGATCTGATGCTGCCGAATGTTGATGGTCTGGAGATTTGCCGCCGTATCCGCCAGATGACCCGCTACCTGCCCATTATCATCATTAGCGCCCGCAGCAGTGAAACTGACCGTATTACCGGCCTGGAAACCGGGGCGGATGATTATCTGGCAAAACCTTTCTCGGTGCAGGAGCTGATTGCCCGCATTAAGGCGCTGTTTCGTCGTCAGCAGGCGATGGGCCAGGCGCAGACGGACGGCATTATTCAGGCGCACGGTCTGACTATCGATCCGCTGGCGCGCACCGTGCGTCTTAACGGTCAACACGTCGATCTCACCCCGCGTGAATTTGAACTGCTCTATTTTTTTGCCCGCCATCCCGGAGAGGTCTTTTCACGGCTGGCATTGCTGGAGCAGGTGTGGGGGTATCAGCACGAAGGCTACGAACACACCGTCAACACCCATATTAACCGCCTGCGCATCAAAATAGAGAAAGATGCCGCCGAGCCGGAGATCGTTCGCACCGTCTGGGGCAAAGGCTACAAATTTGCGGAGCAGAATCATAATGCGTCGCTTTAGCCTGAGCCAGCGCCTGACGCTGCTGTTTACGGTGTTACTGCTGCTCTGCGCCACCGTCGCCTGTGCGGTGCAGCTCTACGTTAGCATGCAGTACGGCAATGCGATGGTGCAGCGTCTCTCAGGCGGGCTGGCGCAGCAGATTGCGCAGCGGGAAGCGATTCTGGATACGCAGGGCAGGGTGGATCGCAGCGCCTTAAAGCCGCTGTTCGACCGGCTGATGACCTTTAATCCGAGCGTCGAGCTGTATGTTGTCTCGCCTGATGGCGATATCCTGGCCGATGCCGCCCCGCCGGGGCACATTCAGCGGCAAAAAATTGACCTCGCGCCGATACAGAATTTCCTGAGCGGGACGGTGATGCCGGTGTTTGGCGACGATCCCCGAAGCCAGAATAAGAAAGTCTTCAGTGCCACCCCGCTGCGGCAGGACGGTGAGCTGAAGGGGTATCTGTACATTATTTTGCAGGGGGAGGAGTCCAACGCGCTGGCGGAGATGGCCTGGCACAAAGCGCTCTGGAGTACGGCGCTGTGGTCGATGCTGCTGGTGGCGCTGTTTGGTCTGCTGGCCGGGTTGCTGCTCTGGTACTGGGTGACGCGCCCGGTTAAACAACTCACGCTGGACGTGGCCGGGCTGGAGCAGGACAGTATCAGCGCGATTAAGCAGCTGGCGGCCCAGCCGCTCGAGCCTGCCGGCCAGGATGAAGTGGCGATCCTGCGCAATACCTTTATCGAGCTGGCGCGCAAAATCACCTCTCAGTGGGATCGGCTGGCCGACAGCGACCGCCAGCGCCGGGAGTTTATCGCCAACATTTCGCACGACTTACGCACCCCGTTGACGTCGCTGCTGGGTTATCTGGAAACGCTGTCGCTGAAATCCGCCACGCTGTCGCCGCAGGAGCATCAGCAGTACCTCGCTACCGCGCTGCGTCAGGGGCAAAAGGTACGCCATCTGTCGCAGCAGCTGTTCGAGCTGGCGCGTCTTGAGCACGGCGGCATCAAGCCCCAGCGCGAGCGTTTTGCCATGGCTGAACTGATTTCCGACGTGGCGCAGAAGTTTGAACTTACCGCCCGCACGCGCGAGGTGAACCTGCGTATTGATGTGCCGGGGCGATTGCCGCTGGTGAACGCCGACGTGTCGATGATCGAGCGCGTGGTCACTAATCTTCTGGATAACGCCATCCGTCATACGCCGAGCGGCGGAGAAATTCGTCTGGCGGTCTGGCAGGAGAATGAACGACTTCAGGTCGAAGTGGCAGACAATGGTACGGGCGTAGATGCCTCGCTGCGCGACGATTTGTTCCAGCGACCGTCAGCGTTAAATCCTCAGGCGTCGCGGGAGAACCGTGGGGGATTAGGGCTGTTAATCGTGAAGAGAATGCTGGAGCTGCACGGTGGCGGGATCAGGCTGATGGAGTCCGTGAGCGGGGCGCGGTTCAGGTTCTTTGTGCCGCTATGAGAAATTGCCGGGTGGCGCTGCGCTTTCCCGGCCTACAGACCACCCCCGTAGGCCAGACCACCCGGCAAAAAGAGATTACTGCGGGAACCACTGCTCGCTGATTTTCTGGTATGTGCCGTCAGCTTTGATCGCTTTCAGCGCGCCGTTCAGTTTTTCCAGCAGGGCTTTGTTATCCGGACGTACCGCGATGCCGAGGCCGGTACCAAAGTATTGCGGATCGGTCACTTTCTCCGTCGCTGTACCCAGCTGCGGATTGGTTTTCAGCCACTCATTCACGACCGCGGTGTCGCCAAATACGCCATCGATACGGCCATTTTTCAGGTCGATAATTGCGTTCTGGTAGCTGTCATAGGCCACGGTTTTCACTTCAGGATGCTTGTCCTGGAGATATTTCTGGTGCGTGGTGCCGTTTTCCATGCCGATGCGCTTGCCTTTCAGTTCGTCGAAAGACTTATAAGCTCCTTTCTTCGCAATCACTACCGCAGAGTTCGCGTAGTACGGGTCGGTAAACGCGACCTGCTTGCTGCGCTCTGGGGTGATATCCATGCCGGAGATCACCGCATCGTATTTTTTAAATTTCAGGGACGGGATCAGGCTGTCAAACGCGTGGTTAGTAAAGGTGCAGTCGGCCTGCATCTGCTTGCACAGCGCTTTCGCCAGGTCAATGTCAAAGCCGACAATCTGGTTGCTGGCATCCAGCGATTCAAACGGCGGATAGGTGGCAGAAACGCCAAAATTGATTTTATCTGCGGCGGATGCGCCTGCGGCGAAGGTTGCGAGTAATGCGGCCAGAACTAACTTTTTCATTGTAATGCTCCCGTCTGTCTTATTTATGCGCCGTGTCTGCGGCCTGGATATACAATGCCATCTACTGAATTTATATGCAATAAAAATGATTAAATATTACCTTTGTTGCAAAAAAAAGCGGATAACCCATCAGGTTACCCGCTCAATGAATACCGTTTTATGCATTGGCGTGATTAATTCCTGCGCTCAAACGCCAGCGCCTTACGCTCGATAAGACGCATCATCAGCGTCAGCAGACCGTTGACCACCAGATAGACCAGACCCGCCGCACCGAACACCATCACGTCGTAGGTACGTCCGTACAGCAGCTGCCCGTGGCCCATCACTTCCATCAGGGTGATGGTGTAGGCCAGAGAGGTGCTTTTGAACACCAGAACGACTTCATTGGAATAGGAAGAGAGCGCACGCTTAAAGGCGTATGGCAGCAGGATCGCCAGCGTGTCCTTCTTGCTCATGCCCAGCGCACCGCAGGACTGCCACTGGCCTTCCGGAATCGCGCGGATCGCGCCGTAAAACAGCTGCGTGGTATAGGCCGCGCTGTTCAGTGAGAGAGCTATCAGGGCGCAGAGCCATGGCTCAGAGAGCAAATGCCAGATAACCGGATATTCCTGTAACGACGGGAACTGCCCTGGACCGTAGTAAATCAGGAAGATCTGCACCAGCAGCGGCGTACCGGTAAAGAGCGTAATGTAGCCACGGACAATCCACACCAGCACCGGCGTTTTCAGCGTCAGGACGATGGTGAAGAACAGCGCCAGGATCAGCGCTACGATGATAGACGCAACGGTCAGCGTCAGGCTGGTGTGCAGCCCTTTCATCAGTTCGGGTAAATAATCCAGCATCAGCCTGGTCTCCGTTCAAAACGCGTTGCGCGCAGATCAATACGCTTCAGAACGTACTGGCTCAGCAACGTGATCACCAGGTAGATAGCCGCCGCGACGATGTACCAGGTAAATGGCTCCTGCGTACGGGTGGCGATACTTTTGGTTTGCAGCATTAAATCGTTCACGCTGATCAGGCTCACCAGCGCGGTATCTTTCAGCAGTACCAGCCACTGGTTGCCCAGCCCTGGCAGGGCATGACGCCACATCTGCGGCATCACCAGGCGGAAGAAGATCGCCGCTTTCGACAGGCCCAGCGCCTGACCGGATTCCCACTGTCCCTGCGGTACCGCTTTCAGCGCGCCGCGCAGCGTTTGTGACGCATAGGCCGAATAGAGCAGGGAGAGCGCAATTACGCTGCACAGGAACGGACTGACGTCGAAGTTCTCAATCTGCATTTGCACCGGGATCTGCGCAAAGCCGAGATTAATCGTAAAGCCGTCCGACAGCGTTAACAGCAGCTGTGAGGAGCCGAAATAGATAAACAGGACCACCAGAATTTCCGGCAGTCCACGCAGCACAGTTACCAGCGCTGAACCGAGCCATGCGACAGGGCGCCACTTAACGGACTCCCACACCGCAAAGAACATCGCCAGTACGAGGCCGATAATCAGTGCACAAACGGCAAGGCCGACGGTCATCCCGGCGGCGCTTGCTAAAGGAAAAATTTCATTCATCAGGAATTACTTCTGGAACCATTTTTTGTAGATGGTTTCGTAGGTGCCGTCTTTCTTCACTTTTTCCAGCGCAGCGTTGAATTTCTGCTGCAGCTCGGTGTTGCCCTGACGTACGGCAATACCCAGACCTGTACCGAAGTAGTCTTTATCTGTCACCTTGTCACCCACGGTGGCCAGCTTGTCGTTCGCTTTCAGCCATTCAGTCACGACAGCCGTGTCCCCGAACACCGCATCGATACGGCCGTTTTGCAGGTCCAGCTTCGCATTCTGGTAGCTGTCATACGGCACGGCGGTGATTTCCGGGTGCTTATCCATGATGAATTTCTGGTGCGTGGTGCCGTTCTGCACGCCGACTTTCTTGCCTTTCAGCAGGTCAACGGAGGCGTATTTACCTTTCTGACCAATGAACAGCGCCGAGTTGTCGTAGTAAGGGGTGGTGAACAGAACCTGCTTTTCACGCTCCGGAGTGATGTCCATACCGGCCATCACGGCGTCGATACGGCGGAACTTCAGGCTTGGGATCAGGCTGTCGAACGCCTGGTTGCTGAAGGTACAGGTCGCGTCGATCTCTTTACACAGGGCATTTGCCAGGTCCACGTCGAAGCCAACAATCTTGTTGTTCGCATCAATGGATTCAAACGGAGGGTAGGACGCTTCAGTGGCGAAACGGATGGTCTGGGCTGCGGTAGCGGAAAGGCTGACGCTAGCAAGCAGCGCGGCAATCAATACTTTTTTCATTATAATTTCCCTAACACATCAGTGTGATAAGTAGTTTTTGAAGGCATCGGTTTGCGGGTTGGTGAAGCAGCTCGCATCACCTTGCTCAACGATATACCCGTTTTCCATGTAGACCACGCGGCTGGCGGTTTTGCGCGCCACTTCCACCTCGTGGGTCACGATGACCTGGGTAATGTTGGTTTCCGCCAGTTCACGAATGATACTCACGATCTGGGCAGTAATTTCCGGGTCCAGCGCTGCGGTTGGTTCGTCGAACAGCAGCACCGCTGGCTCCATCATCAGCGCACGGGCGATCGCCACACGCTGTTGCTGACCACCAGAGAGATGCAGAGGATAACGGTCGCTGTACGGTTTCAGACGCAGACGTTCCAGCAGCTTTTCAGCTCGCGCCATCGCCTGGTCTTTGCTTAAGCCAAGCACGCGGCACGGGGCTTCAATCAGGTTTTGCACCACCGTCAGATGCGGCCAGAGATTATATTGCTGGAAAACCATGCCCACGTTTTGACGCAGTTCACGAATCGCTTTATCTGAAGGGGTTTTCGCGAAGTCAAAATGGTTACCGGCGATGGCCAGCGTTCCCGAACGGGGCATTTCAAGCAGATTTAAAACACGCAGAAGGGAGCTTTTTCCCGCGCCGCTTGGGCCAAGCAAAACCAGCGTTTCGCCCTCCGGGCAGCTCAGCGTAATGTCGAACAGCGCCTGGTGTGCGCCGTAGAAGCAGTTAATGCCGTTTAGTTTAATACTCATCGGGGCAGTCTTTACTCATCCAGGCAATCTATAGCAATTGAGGCCGCAGATAGTACCGTTGACAGAATAGTTATGCAATATTTCTGCGTTAAAAGTTAAATATAACCCGTGTTTCCTCTTAAACATAGCACAAAATAGCGACGGGAAAGGGGGGCGAGAATAAATGTCGGCATTCCGCATGAAATGCCGGACATTTTACGGGGTTTACGTTTATTTATCGTATGCGTTAGCGGTTCTCAATCGACTGGCGAAGGGTGCCCGCCGGAGCATGAACGCTGCCGCCAATGTAGCGCACATCATCTATTGCCCAGCACTGGCCTTCACGGATCATCAGCACCTCATCCTGCCAGGTTTGCGTCCCCTGGGTTAGCTTCACGCGCAGAGGAATATTCCGTGCGTCGGTATTCGGAATGGTGGACGCGCTGGCGACGTCGGCGCTGTCCGGCAGCGTGGCGCGGCTGGAGAACGGATCGGATGAAAGCAGCGCGTTTTGCTGCGGATCGCGCGAGGCGTCATTAAGCAGTTTCGCCAGATTATCGCTCAGGTACGGGCGCAGGGCGGTGAGGTCATTACCGCGATGCTGAATGCGGTAATCATAGAACTGTTGCGCCACGGCGTCCGGGCCGCCCTCAATGCAGGGGCCGCTGCGGGAACCGATATCCTTAAAGGCTGGCGTGACCGGCGTAGTGCAGGCGCTGAGCACCAGCGCGCAGGGCACTAAAAGCGTTAAAGCAGAGTAGCGCATGTTGATTTCCTTATTTATTAACTATCCTTTCAATCATAGCGTAACGAACCGATAATGCAGTTGCTAACGCATTGAACGCTAAAGACGGAGAGGAAGTATGCAATTTTCAACAACACCAACCCTGGAAGGTCAACCCATTACCGAGTACTGCGGCGTGGTCACCGGTGAGGCGATTCTGGGCGCCAACATCTTCCGGGACTTCTTTGCCGGCATTCGGGATATCGTCGGCGGGCGCTCCGGTGCCTACGAGAAAGAACTGCGTAAAGCGCGTGACATTGCGTTTAAGGAGCTGGGCGAGCAGGCCAAAGCGTTGGGCGCGGATGCGGTGGTGGGCATTGATATCGACTACGAAACGGTCGGGAAAGATGCCAGCATGCTGATGGTGAGCGTAAGCGGCACGGCGGTGAAAACCCGTCGATGAAGCGTTCGCTCTCAACCCTCCTGCTGGCATTATTGCTGGCAGGATGCGCCTCGGAAGAGGGCATTGTTGATAAAGGCGCGTACGAACTTGATACGCGCCATCAGGCGCAGGCGGCCTACCCGCGCATAAAGGTGCTGGTGATCCATTACACCGCCGATGATTTCGACACCTCGCTTGCGACCTTAACCGATAAAAACGTCAGCTCTCACTATCTCATCCCCGCAAAGCCCCCAGCTCCGCAGGGCAAACCGCGTATCTGGCAGCTGGTGCCGGAGAGCGAGCTGGCCTGGCATGCAGGTATTAGCTTTTGGCGTGGGACCAACCGCATAAATGATACCTCCGTCGGCATTGAGCTGGAAAACCGCGGCTGGCGGAAAACCGATGGTGTGAAAACCTTTACCCCCTTCGAACCGGGGCAAATTGCGGCGCTGATCCCGCTTGCCAGAGACATCATCGCCCGCTACGACATTAAACCGCAGAACGTTGTGGCCCATTCGGATATCGCCCCGCAGCGTAAAGACGACCCTGGCCCGCTGTTTCCGTGGCGCGAACTGGCGCAGCAGGGCATCGGAGCCTGGCCCGAACCGGCGCGGGTGAATTTTTATATCAACGGGCGACCGCATTATCAGCAGGTTGATACCGCAGCACTGCTCGATCTGCTGGCGCGCTACGGTTACGAGGTGCCAGAAAACAGCACGCCTGCACAGCAAAAACGCATCATCATGGTGTTCCAGATGCATTTCCGTCCGCAGTTATGGAATGGCGTAGCGGATGTTGAAACCATGGCGATTGCCGAAGCACTTTTAGAGAAATACGGGCAGGGGTAAACCTTTGGCTTACCCCCAAATGAGTATATTTCCGCAAGTTTCTATTAGATTAATCCTAAGTACAATCTCATTTCATTTTTAGTTAATTGACTTAAAATTATTCGGATTTAAGATGGACACATAGCACGCTAAGCAATTTAGCGAATAAAAAACTTTACTCTTTTTTAATTCTTGAGTTTTTCATCAGGAAAATATTTATGGTTCGGTATGAATGCCGTTGCCATGTTTTTTTAAAATCACATCTTAAAACGGGTATAACAATGTTAAGCATCTATGGAAAAAAATTACGTCCGCAACATGAAATGGAAAAGATTATTTCTGCAACCTCATGCGTTGAAGAAAGAACGTTAAAAAAATGGCAGAAGATTTCCACTGCTGATTCCGGTTTAATTCATATTATTGTCAGCGGCGAAGTCGAATTTCGACGTGACTCTGACGAACTGTGCTTGTTCACCGTTACCGGGCAATGCATTTTCGGCCTGTCGTCGATGTATTACAACGCCACCCATATGTACGGCCTTGTTCGGTCGAATACGGTTGTTCGCTCGATCAAGAAAGAGGTCTTCGCCCAGCTGATGACCGAGAAAAACCTGTGGCCTGAACTGACAAAAGTGCTTTCCTGGTACATATGCCTGATGAGCAAGCGCGATGATATTCTGGTCGCTCGCAGCGCATATTCTGTTGTTCGCGAATTTTTATATGAGATCAACGACCTGATTGTACAGCATCAGCGTGATATTAACGTTTATGATTACATTCAGGAATACACTAACCTGGCACGTAGCACCATTATTAAAATCCTCTCCGATCTGAAAAAAGGTCAATATATTGTGGTGGAAAAAGGTCGACTGCTTAACCTCACCGCACTGCCTGAAAAATATTAATGCCTACTCCCGCCGGTCTCCTTTATCACTGAAAGGGGAACGGCTGTTTTCACTGTTTTTAACACTTGCTTGTGAATTATCCTGCGTTTCGTCAACCGGCGGTGCGGGAATTTTTCCTTGAGAATAATCCTGCTCCTGCTCTTTTAATGCCTGTTTAAATAATTCCGTTAATGATGACTCTTCACTGCTCGTGCTGGCGGGGGCGGTATCGTGCTCATGCGCCTCAGTTCCGGGTAGGGTATCCCGCGAGGGGTCTTGCGGCACCGCGCCGTCGGGCGCCTGCTGCCAGTCGGCATCATCACTGATGATCGGCAGATCCTGCATCGGTGGAACATCAACAGGCACTGGCGCAGCTTTAGGCTGCGGATGCGGGAACGGTTTACTCACGTACACGTAGTGCATCTCCGAAAGCTGGGTTTCCGGTTTGGCAACGCTGGCGTTGACCGGTTCAGGCGCCGGATGGCGCATGTTCCAGTAGACATGCATATACAGGCCGACAACCAGCATGGCGCAAAGGCCGACCATCCATAATGCTGTTTTGCCGAATACGTTTTTCAGGCTGGGGAGGCGATACGAAAACCAGACCGCTTCCCCGGTTGTATAGCTGCGCTGGGCCGCAAGGCAGATGGTCGACATTAGGCTTTCTTCTCCTGCATTTTTGCGTCCGGGGTAGTGCGGGTGGCCTGAATCAGTACGCTCGGCGTGCTGTTGGTTACGCGCATCAGCTGCATCAGCGTTTCTTCGCCGGGGATGCCATCCACGTGCAGATGCATTTTTTGCTGAAACTCACGGGTGCGTTTCATCATCTCTGCGGTCCAGATCCGGGCATGCGTTTCGGGCTGGTTCAGCGCGATGCTTAACTGCTGATCGAGCCAGGCCATGTCTTTGCTGTCGCTGGCCGCGCCGATCGCGTCTTTTCCTTCCGGTGTCAGGCGGTGCAACTGGGTGAAGTTGCCGGTCGCATGCCGGTTAAACCAGCTGCGGCTCACCTGCCAGGTCCGGTTATTCATTAACAGGTCTATTGATGTATCTCCGACCCTGGCGACCACCGCATAGTTAAGGTGACCGCTAGTTTTCAGCTCACTGACCCACGGATACCCTTCCTGCGCCAGCGTCTCCGGCGACGCGTTCCCCTGTTTACACATCAGGTTCACTTTAGCGGCATTCTGGCACAGCGCATCTTCGGCCGAGGCGTCATATCCCCACATCAGATAGAGCTGGTGCATCGCATCCGGCTGATTAACCATTTCATTGTCGATAACCGGCACCACGGGCGCCTCCGTTTTTCGCGTCGGCTGTTTCCAGCTGACGGGGACCGGCAGCTGGATGGGAAGGTGCCCGCTGATGGACGAGGTTAAATACCAGCCGCAGGCGGCAAACAGCACCGAAGCGAACAGCCCCACGGTTGCCAGACGCTTACCGTGTTTTTTCGCGGGCAGGATCTCTCCCGCCGCCAGGCGTAAATGACGCGGGCTGACCTGCGACGCGCGTTCCGTCCAGGCAGCGAGCATTGACAGGTGCGCCAGTTCGTTAAGTTTGCTGATGTTGCCTTTGGTCAACGTGTGCATTTTGCGCACGCGGGCCGGCGTTAACGGCGAATTTTCACAGCCGTGTTCTTCGCATTGCGCCTGCACATAGCCCAGGAATTCGCGGCAGGTCAGGGGGCGCAGGACATGACGAGTGTGTGTATATTCGCGCAGTTCAGGTTGCTTAAGCAGGATTTCCTGATCCGCAGTGCCCGTCAGCACCACGGAGAGCCGGAAGTTCAGCTCCTGGGCTCGCGTGAGCAGCGTACCCAGGACTTCACGGCAGCTCTCTTTCATGGCTTCGGCGTGTGAAATCACCAGCACTCTGGTTTTCGCTTTTCCCTCGTGCCACTGGCGCAGGATGGCATCCACCGCCTGCAGGCGATTCTTGCTCTCTTTCGTTACCGGATTGAGCTTGTACAGCAGGCTACTGGCACTCAGTTTGGGAAACGCATTGATAACAAGGACGTTACTGTGGCGGGTTTTTAGCGCATCGCTGAAGTGACCCAGAAGCGGGGCGTCGTCGCAAAAGAGCCCGATAATTCCCGCCTGCTGGGTTTTCTCTTTCAACAGGTTGAACACATCCTGATGATAAGGCACCAGAAAACCCCCGGATAAACGGGCGATCGATCTGAATGGCGGATTTTTAAAATTAAAGTGGCTCTGATACATAACGACTTACCGTCTCTGATTAGGAATAGCAACAGCATCAGAAAGTAAGGTAACGCCCCTGAACGGTCAATTTGCAAACAGGGTAAAAATATCCTGCTGGCAGCGTCTAACATTTGGATTTTATACGGTCAATATTTTACTTTATGAAAGTTAGCGGCGAAGTCAGTGGTCGCATTTGCACCAGCTTATTACTATTTTCATCCATATTGGCGCAGTATGACGCTGCTTATTTTTGCTTTGCTATAGGCCGGATAAAAAATGAGGTTCTCATTTCTTTCACGGTGGATAACGCCTTGTATTATGTTTGTGCTGCTGATCTTTTGCGGCCAGCAAGGGTATCTCACCTTTAAAGATTATAAAAAAGTTATGAATAAGTTGGCTAATGCCGATCAACAGCCGCTGAAAAAAACGCGCGAAGAGAAATCCTTTTCGCTTTTTACGGCAGCCGTGCGTCAGGAAATCTTAACGGGTGCGGTGAAAGCCCCGCTGGCAGCTGAAATCGAAGGTATTGTGAACAGCGATGACGCCTGGCTCTCCTTTGCTGTCATCAAAACGCCAGGCGGTCAGAGAAGCTACCGTGAGGGTGAACCTCTCTCTGGATTTAACGACGCATTTATTCAGGAAATAAACAAAGATAATGTGGTGGTTAATTATGAAGGTACTACGCAGGTTCTGGCATTAAATAAACCGGACTATTTTAAGGGTGGCGTGGATAGCGGCCCGGTAACGAAATCGACAAAAGATGTTGGCGCAGAGAGTGTGCATCTTGATGATTATCTAGTGTTAAAACCCATAATTGAAAAGGGCCGACTGGAAGGCTACAGGATAAACCCAAGGAATGCCTCCGCCTTTTACAGCCAGTCAGGTCTGGAAAAAGGCGATGTGGCGGTTCAGGTTAACTCTGTCGATATGACCGATGAAGCAAAAGCGAAAAGCATTATTGCCAACTGGTCAAAAATGAAAGAAGCGGAGGTCATCGTACGACGTCACGCTCACCTTGAAAATATTCGGATTAATGTTCTAAACAATTAAAAAGTGTGCAGACATGAAAAAAATTCCCTGGGCGTGCGTGGCGCTGACCGCATTGTCGTTATATTCCAGTTCGCTGCTTGCAGCTAACTTTAGCGCGAGTTTTAAAAATACTGATATTCGCGAGTTTATCGATACGGTAGGCCGCAATCTCAATAAAACCATTCTGGTCGATCCGTCCGTCCAGGGAACCGTCTCGGTCCGAACCTACAACGTGCTGACGGAAGATGAGTACTATCAATTCTTTCTGAGCGTGCTGGATCTCTACGGCCTGTCGGTGATCCCGATGGACAACGGCATGGTCAAAGTGGTGCGCTCAAGCGTAGCGCGTACCGCCGGTGCGCCGCTGGCAGACAGCAAAAATCCGGGCAAAGGTGACGAGATCATCACCCGCGTGGTGCGCATGGAAAACGTGCCTGTTCGTGAGCTGGCCCCGCTGCTGCGTCAGCTCAACGATGCCACCGGTATCGGGAATGTGGTCCACTTTGAGCCGTCCAACGTCCTGCTGTTAACCGGTAAAGCCTCGGTGGTGAACCGGCTGGTGGATCTGGTGCAGCGCGTCGATAAAGACGGCATCCAGCGTCGCGAAATCATCCCGCTGCGCTTTGCGTCCGCCAAAGAACTCTCGGAGATGTTGAATAACCTCAACAATGAAGAACAGAAAGGGCAGAACGCGCCGCAGCTGGCGACTAAAGTCGTCGCGGATGACGAAACCAACAGCCTGGTGATCAGCGGCGCGGAAGATGCGCGGGCGCGCACCCGTTCCCTTATTCATCAGCTGGATCGTGAGCAGAATAACGAGGGCAATACCCGCGTCTTCTACCTCAAGTATGCCAGCGCCACCAAAGTGGTGCCGGTTCTCACCGGGATTGGTGAGCAGCTGAAAGACAAGCCGGGTGCGGCCAAAGCGAAATCCGCGAGCGCCTCAACCGATCTGAATATTACCGCCGACGAGTCAACCAACTCCCTGGTGATCACCGCACAGCCTAACGTGATGAACTCCCTCGAGAAAGTGATCGACAAGCTGGATATTCGCCGTCCGCAGGTGCTGGTGGAAGCGATCATTGCCGAAGTGCAGGACGGTAACGGCCTGGATCTTGGCGTGCAGTGGACCAGCAAGCACGGCGGGGTGCAGTTTGGCTCCACCGGCCTGCCAATCAGCCAGATTAAAAATGGCACCATGAAAGGGGCAAGTTTCACTGGCCTTGCGACCGGCTTCTTTAACGGTGACTTCGGTGCGCTGGTGACCGCGCTTTCCACTGACGGCAAAAATGACATCCTCTCCACGCCAAGCGTGGTCACGCTGGATAACAAAGAAGCGTCGTTCAACGTCGGTCAGGATGTGCCGGTGCTTTCCGGTTCGCAAACCACCAGCGGCGACAACGTCTTTAACTCGGTTGAGCGTAAAACCGTAGGGACCAAGCTGAAGATTGTGCCGCAGATAAACGATGGCGACATGATCCATCTGAAGATTGAGCAGGAAGTGTCGAGTGTCGACAACAGCGCGACGGAAGACTCCAGCCTCGGCCCAACCTTCAACACGCGCACGATTAATAACGAAGTGATGGTCCACAGTGGTCAGACGGTGGTGCTCGGCGGTCTGATGGAAAATGTGACCAAACAGTCCGTGTCCAAAGTGCCCCTGCTCGGCGATATCCCGCTGGTCGGTCAGCTGTTCCGCTACACCTCGCAGGATACTTCCAAACGCAACCTGATGGTGTTTATTCATACCACCGTCCTGCGTGACGACGACAACTACAGCGCGGCCTCGAAAGAGAAATATGACCAGATCCGGGTGCGCCAGATGCAGCGAGTGGAGGAGAAAAAGCTCGGTATTGTTGAGCCGACTGACAACGCCGTCCTGCCCGCGTTTCCCTCTGCAAGCACTGGCGCCGCACCGGTGAAAACCAGCGCCACGCGCAATCCGTTTAAAGAATAGCGCGGAGGGGTAACGTGGACGAACTGAGTAAAACACTGTGTAGCAGCAACTACGCAAAAGATAACGGCGTTCTGTTTTACAACAATGATGTCTATATCCGGGATGACACTCCTGCGCATGCTCTGCTGGAGGTGCGCCGGGTGCTGGGCCGTGCTTTCATCCCCGTCACTGTGACGCCGGAAGCGTTTGACGAGATGCTGGCCAAAATCTGGCAGCAGAGCAGCGGCGTGTCGCAGCAGCTGGTGGACGACATGGACGCGGATATCGATCTGATGGCTTTAACCGAGGAGATCCCGGATAACGAAGATCTGCTCGATAACGACGAAAACTCACCGGTGATCCGCCTGATCAACGCCATTCTCGGCGAGGCGGTGAAGGACGGCGCGTCGGATATTCATATCGAAACCTTCGAGCGCACGCTGAGCATCCGCTTCCGCGTTGACGGCGTGCTGCGCCCGGTGTTGCAACCGGCGCGTAAGCTCGCGCCGCTGCTGGTGTCGCGTATTAAGGTGATGTCGAAACTCGACATCGCCGAGAAACGTCTCCCCCAGGATGGACGTATCTCCCTGCGCATCGGCCGCAAGGCCATCGATGTGCGTGTGTCGACCATTCCGTCCCAGTACGGCGAGCGCGTGGTCATGCGCCTGCTCGATAAAAGCAATCTCAAGCCCGACATCAACAAGCTTGGGCTGATTGATGAAGAGCTGGAGAAGCTGAAAGGGCTGATTGACCGCCCGCATGGGATCATCCTCGTTACCGGCCCGACGGGTTCCGGTAAAAGTACCACGCTGTACGCCATTCTTTCGGCGCTGAACGGTCACGAGCGCAACATTCTGACCGTGGAAGACCCGATCGAATACGAGCTGGAAGGCGTGGGGCAGACGCAGGTTAACCCGCGCGTGGACATGACCTTTGCCCGCGGGCTGCGCGCGATTCTGCGTCAGGACCCGGACGTGGTGATGATCGGGGAAATTCGCGACGGTGAGACCGCCCAGATCGCGGTGCAGGCGTCGCTGACCGGTCACCTGGTGATGTCGACGCTGCACACCAACAGTGCCGCAGGGGCGATAACCCGTCTGCGGGATATGGGGCTGGAGTCGTTTTTAATCGGTTCATCGCTGCTCGGTGTCATTGCCCAGCGTCTGGTGCGTCGGCTGTGTACGCACTGCCGGACCACCAGTCCGCTGGATGCCAATGAAAAAGCGTTGTTCAGCTTTATGGACGCGCCGCCAAAAGCGATTTATCGCGCGGTGGGGTGTGAACACTGCCGTCAGAGCGGCTATCAGGGCCGCGCCGGTATTCATGAGTTTCTGGTGGTGGACAGTACCATGCGCCGCGCCATCCATGAAGATAAGGACGAAATGTCCATAGAAACGCAGCTCTTTAAGCAGGCCTACAGCCTGCGTGAAAACGGGCTGCTGAAGGTGATCGGCGGCGTGACGTCTCTGGAAGAAGTCATGCGCGTCACCGCCGAGCGTGGGGGGGATGCGTAATGGCCTTCTACGCCTGGACGGCGACGAGTGCCGCGGGAAAAACCCAGCGCGGGACGTTACAGGCCGAGGGGCAAAAGCAGGTTCGCCAGTGGCTTCGCGAGCAAAAGCTGATGCCCGTGAGCATCACCGAAACCCGCGAAACGGCGACAGGCGGGAAAGCGAAAACCGGGGCAAAGCTCTCTACCCCGGTGCTGTCGATGTTTACCCGTCAGCTTTCGACGCTGGTGAACGCCGCGCTGCCGCTGGAAAGTGCGCTGAAGGCGATCTCTAAGCAGACGGAAGATAAAAAGCTGGCGGCGATGGTGATGGAGATCCGCGAGAAGGTGGTCGAGGGGCATACGCTGTTCGACGCCTTTAGCCAGTTTCCACGCACCTTCGACAAACTCTACTGCACGCTGGTGATGGCCGGTGAGAAGACCGGCCATCTGGGCGACGTGCTGGAGAAGCTGGCGGAGTACAACGAACAGCGCCAGAAGATGAAAAGCAAGCTGACGCAGGCGATGGTCTACCCGATTACCCTCACCGTGGTCGCTATCGCGGTGATCGGCATTCTGCTGGTGGCGGTGGTGCCGCAGGTGATTGAGCAGTTTACCCACATGAAACAGCAACTGCCGATCACCACCCGGACGCTGATTGCGGTAAGTGATTTCCTGCAAGCCTGGGGTATCTATATTGTCGGCAGCCTGGCGGGGGCGTTCGTCGGCTTCAAAACCTGGGTGCGAAACGTGAAAAACCGTTTTCGCTGGCACAGCTGGCTGGTGAATGGCTCGCCGATTAAAAAGCTGGTGTGCGCCATCAACAGCGCCCGCTATATCCGTACCCTGAGCATTTTGCAGGCCAGCAGCGTGCCGCTGCTGGAGGGGATGTATATCGCGATGGACGGTATTGAAAATCTCTATGCCCGTCAGGTGCTTGAGCAGGCCGCCGATACCGTACGTCAGGGGGCGTCGCTGTATGCGGCGCTGGAACAGGCGAAATTATTCCCGCCAACCATGCTGTATATGATTGCCTCCGGTGAAGAGAGCGGGGAATTAGGTAATTTAATGGATCGCGCGGCGGAAAATCAGGAATCGGCATTACAGCATCGAATTACATTAACGCTGTCGGTATTTGAACCGGCGCTGGTGGTATCCATGGCGACGATTGTTTTATTCATCGTTCTTTCAATATTACAACCGCTTCTGCAACTTAATAATATGGTAGGTTAAATCATGGCTCTAAAACGTAAAAACCTGGCTCGCCAGGCGGGCTTCACATTGCTCGAATTAATGGTGGTGATTGTTATTCTCGGCGTTCTGGCGAGTATGGTAGTGCCAAACTTAATGGGTAATAAAGAAAAAGCGGATACGCAAAAGGCGACCAGCGATATTGTCGCGCTCGAAGGCTCGCTGGATATGTATAAGCTGGACAACCACCGCTACCCGACCACAGAGCAGGGTTTGCAGGCGCTGGTGACGAAGCCGGAAATCGCACCAATCCCGAACGGCTATCGCGCGGATGGCTATATTCGCCGCCTGCCGCAGGATCCATGGGGCAGCGATTATATTCTGGTCAGCCCAGGTGAACACGGTGCGGTGGACATTTTCTCTGCGGGTCCGGACGGCGAAGCGAATACTGCCGATGACATTACCAACTGGTCTCTGGATAAGAACGAGAAGTAATGAAAAATCAACGCGGCTTTACGTTGCTGGAAATTATTCTGGCGCTGGTGATATTTGCCAGCTGCGCCATGATGGTGGTGTCCACCATTCCTTCGCGCAGCGGCGCGGATATATTTGGCCAGCAATTAAAAGCGCTCGTTGATTATGGTTCAGACCGTGCGGTGATGGACGGAAATATTGTCGGGCTGGTGATCGCCACTGATAAATATCAGCTGGTGACGATCGCGGATAAAAATGGCGAGCGTCACTGGGTGCCATTATCTGCCGGACGTATTACCACCAAAGGTGATTTTCCGGAAGAGATGCACGTGTCGCTCTCGCCGCAGCGCCTGGCCGCGACGGTGGCGTCCGAGCCACAGGTGATCTTTTTACCGGACGGTGAAATCAGCCGCTTTACGCTGACGCTGCAAAGTTACGACAAACAGCACCATTTCCGCGTGGTGTCGCAGGGTGCGGCGCCGGTATCGGTAGAAAACGATGGCTAACGACAACACAAAGCAAAAGGGGATGACGCTGCTGGAGGTGATGGTCGCGCTGGTGATTTTCTCCACCGCCGCGCTGGCGCTAATGAACTCGGTCTCCCTGAACGTGCGTTTTACCCATGGTCTGGCCGATACCTTGCAGGCCAGTTGGGTGGCGGAAAATCAGCTGGCGGAAGCGCAACTCACCAAAACCGACTTCCCGGATGCTGAGCAGCAGGGGACGGAAATCATGGGCGGGCGCAGCTGGAACTGGCGTAAGCAGCGGGTGAAAACCGCCGACAACGGCTGGGCGAACTCCATTCGCGTCTATGCGGAAGGCGATGAGAGCCAGCCGGTTATTTCCCTGCACATCATTCCGCCGGGAGAGAGCAAGTGAAGAAAACGCGACGCCAGCGCGGATTTACCCTGCTGGAGATCATGATTGCGCTGACTATTTTCGCGGTAATCAGCACCCTGGCCTGGCAAATTCTGGACGGCGCGATGCGTACCAGCTCGGCCACCGATGCCAGCGCCGCTAAGCTCAACCAGCTTCAGCGCGGCTGGAGTCTGATGGAGCGCGACTTTTTCCAGCTACAGGCGCGAGCGCCGCGTAATGAGCCAGAGCGGTTCCGTCAGGAGGGCGATGCCCTTGAACTGACCACCCTGAATGGCGTGAGCGGAACGGTCCAGCTGGAGCGCGTGCGCTGGCGGCTGGAAGAGGGGCGTTTGTACCGCGACGTCTGGCCGGTCATTGATGGCCCGGTGGACGTTAAGCCTGACGAAGTGCCGATTGTCAGCGGTGTTAAAGCATTGCAGTGGCGGTTTTATCGTCAGGGCTGGCAGACAGCCTGGCACGACGCCGCCCATCTGCCGGACGGCGTGGAGGTTACGTTGACGATGGAAAACGGGGATACCTGGCGCTGGGTGTTCACCACGCCGGGGGATATGCCGGAGGTGGCCGCTGCCGCGGCCCCAGAGAAAGCCGCCGACGCGCCTGCGACGACTCCGGACGCAGCCCCTGCGCCTTCGCCGGAGACCAGACCATGAACCGAATCCGTCAACAAAAGGGCGTCGCCCTGCTGGTGGTGCTGATTTTGCTGGTGATGATGTCGGCGCTGGCCGCCAAAATCAGCCAGCAGTTCTGCCGTAATTTGCAGAAAACGCATTATCAGATAAGCCAGCAGCAGCTGCGCTGGGCGATGCAGGCCCAGGAAAAAGTGGTGAAGGACAGGTTACAGACCGATGCCAGCGGCGAGAGCAAGCCGCTGGCGCTGGACGGCGACTGGCATCAGCCGCTGGAGACGCAGGGAGAAGACTACACGGTCGTGAGCCAGGTGGAAGACGCTCAGGACTGCTTTAACGTCAATAACCTGTTGACCGCCGACGTCGCGCCCCAGGGGCAAAACGCTCCCGCGGTGGCGGAAAAACCGCGTAAAGAGCGGATTGTTGAACAACTCCTGACGGAAAGCGGGCTCAGTCCGGGCACGGCGGAGGCGGTCTATTTCCAGCTGGTGGATTATCTCGATGGTGACGGCACCACGGCGAAAGAGGGTGCCGAAAGCGATGCGTGGGCTGGCGTCGTGCCCGCCCGGCAACCGGCAAACCAGATGATGCGCAGCATCGCGGAGATCAAACTGCTGCCAGCGTTCCCGGTTACGGCATATCCGAAGGTGAGCAAGCTGTTATGCGCGCTGCCGGACGCCGCCAGCAAGGTGGACGTTAACACCCTGCAACCGGAACAGGCCGCTGTGCTGGCGGCCATGTTTCCGGGAAAATTCACGCAGGATGACGCCGTTCGTCTGCTGGATACACGTCCGGAATCGGGCTGGGAAAATATGGACGCGTTCAGCAAAGCGCTGGAGCAGACCTTCCCGCAGTTAAAAGACGATCTCCCGCAGGTGGCAGATCAATTTTCTATAAACAGCCGGTACTTCCGCGTGAATTACAGCGGCAATACCGATGAATTAACGCTTCGCGTGGTCAGCCAGCTTCAGATGAATAACGAAGCCGGTGAGATCGTGACGTGGCAGCGTCGTTACCGAATGATTGAATAAGAAAAGTAGAACGTTATGAAACAGGTACTTTTTGTTCGCCCCGACAGCCGCGAGGGCGGGAAAATAATGTGCTGTGAGTCCGGCAGCGAGCGCGTCGAGGTGCTCGACAGCCTGGAGATGCTGGCCGAACACCCGCTGGCTACACGCGTTTGTCTCCTGCTGCCCGCCAGCGACATGATTTTCCGCCATTTCACGCTGCCGAAGAAGGTGGCTTCTCAGGCGATGGCCTTCTCGTGGATGGCGGAAGAGACGCTGATTGGCGACGTGGACAACCTCCACTGGACAGTGCTCTACAAAAAAGGCGCTGACGTCGACGCCGTTGCCATTGACGCCGACCGCCTGCGTGCGGCATTGACCCGCTGTCACGAGGCCGGGTTAAACGTGATTCAGGCCCTGCCTGATGCCTGGCTGCTGCCCGTGGCGGCAGGGGGCAGCACGCTGGTCGCACAGGATAAAGGCTACTGGCTGCGTTTATCTCCCCACGTGGCGGGTGAAATGGAGGGAACCCTGCTGCCGCTGTTGATGCAGAAAGCCGGAGACGGGGAAGTGTGTTGCTACGGCGACGCGCCTGCGGACATTCACGTTGACGTACAGCATGCCTGGCAGCACCCGCTGGTGCTGATCCAGCCGCAGTGGAGAACCTGTCGTGTGAATCTGCTTCACGGTGAATTCAGCCTTAAGGCCGGTCATGACCAGGCCGCAAAAAGCATGAAAGCAGCGATGATAGCGGCGGGCCTGCTGTCCGTTGGTCTGCTGCTGGGGCCGCGCATTGCGATGGCCTGGATGCTGGTGCAGCAGGAAAATCGGGTTCAGCAGGAGATCGTTCAGGTTTATCAGCACCATTTCCCCAGCATGCGCCAGCAGACCAATATCAAATATCACTTTGGCCAAAGCCTGAAAAAACAGAGCAAGGGGTTCTTTCTTCAGCTTGAGGAGCTGGAGAAAGCCCGGCAGTCAGTCCCTGCGATGGAGATCGATCTGCTGGAATACGATGCGCAGCAAAACACCCTGACGCTGAGCGTTAGCGCGCAAAGCCAGCCCGCGTTGCAGGCGTTTGTGAACCAGACCAGTGAGAATTTTGATTTTACCTTACAACCTGTTTCAACAACCGAACCGTATACCGCCATGATCGCAGGGAAACATAAATGAAAGAGCGAATCGCGCAGCTGAAATCACGCTATCAGAATTACAGCGCCCGGGAAAAAATCATTTTAAAAATATGTGCCGTTGCCATTGTGGGGGCTGCGGTGTATTACACAGGAGTAATTCCCCTGGATAATATGATTCAAAATAGTAAATCGACGCTTAAAAGACAAAAAGAGACGCTCAACTGGATGCGCAGTGAAATTGATAAAAATCATCTTCAGGTCCAGTTAGTTAAAACGAATAATCCGCGTACGGTGGTCGAGAACAGCGCTCATGAAATTAATCTTTCACTGACGGATGTGCGCCAGGAGGGGCAAACTTTATCGTTCGTGGTGAATCGGGTAAATGTATATGAATTAAAAAGCTGGCTGCGTGAAATTAATCAGACCTCCGGCGTGACATTGCAAAAAATAAACCTCACGCCGGTTGACCACCTCAGCGATGTGAAAGCACAGGTGCAGCTTACCTGGTCAAAAAGCGCATGAATACCTTCACGCTGATGCGGGAGGCCTGTCCGCTCGGTTTCCCGATGATGAGTGCTATCCTGGGCGGGATTATGGGCAGTTTTCTCGGCGTTGTTGCCGAGCGCGTACCGGGAATGGTGATGGATGAGGAGGGGAGCGGCAATCTGCTCTTTCCTGCCTCGCACTGCCCGGTGTGTCAGCACACGCTTGCTGCATGGGAAAATATCCCGCTGCTCAGTTGGCTGTTATTACGGGGGCGCTGTCACCAGTGCGGCAGCGCGATCCCGCTGCGACTCTTTTTGGTGGAACTGTTCTCCGCGCTGTTTTTTGGCATCACGGCCTGGTGCATGCCGGACGTTCAGGCGCTGTTCTCTTTGTGGTTACTGGCGGCTTTTTTACTGCCGCTGGCCATGATCGACTGGCAGCATCAGTTGTTGCCGGACTGCCTGACCCAGCCGCTGCTGTGGGCGGGGTTAGTGCTCCATGCTATTGACCACACATTGCCGCTACGTGATGCGCTGTTTGGCGCGGTGGCGGGCTATCTGTCGCTCTGGCTGCTCTACTGGGCTTTTCGTCTGATCGCCGGACGAGAAGGGCTGGGTTACGGGGACTTTAAGCTACTGGCGGCGCTGGGCGCCTGGTGCGGCTGGCAGGCATTACCCTCCATTGAACTGGCGGCAGCGTTAAGCGGTATTGTCGGTTATTTCGCCGTCAATAATTTAAATAAAAATAACCTCACTATTTCTTTTGGTCCTTACCTCGCCTTTTCTGGAATCGTGGTGTTTATTAGTCAGCAGTTTGCTTTCACATTTTAAATATACTGGTCAAGGTTTTTTATAAATCTTTTTGATGCTGGGAGAGAAGGACGACTCTTTACGCTCGGTGTATCGTAGGAGATATAAGCTACACGGGATTTGGCTTGTATCTTTTTATGGAGGAATACAGCGCAGCAACAATTTTTTGTTCACGGCACTCACGTTGGTTAAATACGCATTACGCGAAACGCATCCATGATCTCACGGAAGGCATGGGTTATTACGTTATAAATAAATTTATCAGGAAATAAAAATGAAATTTATGAAACCAAAATATCTGGCGCTCTTTATTGCGGCGGCCACCAGCTCCGCATTTGCAGCTGCGCCGGGTACGCCTTCTATTACATCGGGCAATGATAAATTTGCGCTGGTAGAAGTGGATCAGGCGGCACAGGATTACAACAACCTCATCAAAGTGCATAAAGAGGGTGTTGATGTAAAAGTGGAATGGAACGTCTGGAGCGGTGACGCCCCAACGTCTGCAAAAGTGCTGCTGGACGGCAAGACCGTCTGGACCGGCGCGGGCAGCGCGGCGGGTTCTGCGACCTTCAAAGTCAAAAAAGGGGGCCGCTATCAGGAACAGGTCGAACTGTGTAACGACAGCGGCTGTACCAAAAGCGCAAGCAAACTGATTATCGTGGCGGATACCGACGGAAGCCATTTGCTGCCGCTGAATACGCCGCTGCTGGAAAATAACAAAGCTTTCGCTCAGCATACCGATAAAGTCGTCGGTGCCTATTTCCCTGAGTGGGGCGTTTACGATCGAAACTTCTCTGCGGATAAGATCCCGGTCGCGAACATTAACCACCTGCTGTACGGCTTTATTCCAATTTGCGGTGGCGACGGTATTAACGACAGCGCCAAATCTTCAGGTGCACTGGAATCCCTGAAACGCGCCTGTGCTGGCCGTCAGGACTACACCGTGGCCATTCACGATCCATGGGCTGCGTTGCAGAAACCGCAGAAAGGCGTAAGCAACTGGGACGATCCCTACAAAGGTAACTATGGGCAGCTGATGGCGATGAAAAAAGCCCATCCTGACCTGAAAATTCTGCCATCCATTGGTGGCTGGACCCTGTCCGATCCGTTCTATCAGATGGATAACAAAGTACTGCGTGACCGTTTCGTGGCGTCGGTAAAAGACTTCCTGACCACCTGGAAAGTGTTTGACGGCGTGGATATTGACTGGGAATTCCCGGGCGGCGGCGGTGAAAACGCCAAACTCGGCAATCCTCAGACCGATAAAGCCACCTACACCGCGCTGATGCACGACCTGCGTCAGATGCTGAATGAACTGTCTGCGGAAACCGGTCGTACCTACGAGCTGACTACTGCAATCGGTGCCGGTAAAGATAAGATCGAAGACGTGGACTATAACACCACGCAGCAGTACCTCGACCATATCTTCCTGATGAGCTACGACTTCTACGGTGCCTGGAGCAATACCGATCTGGGCCACCAGACCGCCCTGTACGGTGCTTCCTGGAAACCAGACACTAACTACACCACCGATAACGCGGTGAAAGCGATGCTGGAGCAGGGCGTTAAGCCAGGCAAGATCGTGGTAGGCGCAGGTATGTATGGCCGCGGCTGGACCGGCGTTCATGGTTATACCGGCGATAATCCATTTACCGGCACCGCAACCGGACCAATTAAAGGGACATGGGAAAACGGTATCGTTGACTATCGTCAAATCGTCAACCAGATGCTGGGCAAACCGGGCTGGGAATACAAATATGACGAAGCGGCTGAAGCGCCGTACGTGTTCAACAAGTCCACCGGTGAGCTGGTGACGTACGATAACGCCCGTTCCGTTATGGCGAAAGGCAAATACGTACTGAACAAAAACCTGGGCGGACTGTTCGCATGGTCTATCGAGTCTGATAACGGCGATATCCTGAACGCCATGAACGAAAGCCTGCTGGGCGGAAGTTCCATCCCGGATCTGCCTGTTGAGACTAACCATGCGCCAGTGGCTTCAGCTGCCGATCAAAATGTCACCGGTCCTGCAACCGTGACCCTGGATGGCTCTGCTTCTAGCGACCAGGACGACGATGCGCTGACCTATAAATGGACGCAGGTTTCAGGCCCTTCTGTGACCATCGCCAATAGCACCAAAGCAAAAGCCAGCTTTAGCGTTCCGGCTGTGACAAGCGACCAGAACCTGGTCTTCCGTTTGACCGTAACCGACGCTAAAGGGCTGAGCAATGCTGTTGACGTCCAGGTTGTGAATAAAGCGCCTAAAGCCAACCAGGCGCCGGTAATCAATGCTATGGAAGCCGTTACCGTTCAGTCCGGTGAAGCAATTTCTCTGCACGCACAGGCATCCGATCCTGATGGTGACGCGCTGACCTACAGCTGGAGCGTACCGGCTGATATGAACGCGACCGGCACTGATTCGGCGAACGTTCGCATCACTGCGCCAGAAGTGCACAATACCTCTTCCTACACCCTGAGCGTTATTGTGACGGACGGTAAAACCAGCGTGCAGTCTGACGTGCAGGTGACGGTGGAGCCTAAGCCGGCTGACGAGGTAACGCCTCCTGCCGATGACGTAACCCCACCGGTTGACGACGTAACGCCTCCTGCCGATGACGTCACACCACCGGCTGACGACGTAACCCCTCCAGCTGATGATACCGCCGGCAGCTGCGACGCACCTGTCGATGACAACGCCAGCAAATACGCTGCGTGGGACGCGAGCAAAATCTATAACAACGGCGATACCGTAAGCTTCGACCACCTCGTGTGGAAAGCGAAATACTGGACTCAGGGCAATCAGCCTGGCTTCGGTATGGACGCGTGGGAGCTGGTAAGCAACGTGAAGATGAACTGGCGTTCTGACCTGGTCTACAACGGCGGCGACACCACCACCTATGAAGGTAACGTTTACCGTGCGAAATGGTGGACCCGTGGTGATAACCCAGCAAATAGCGACGTATGGGTAAAAGAAGGCGCATCAACAGATTGCAAATAATCTAACCCATTAATTACTCCCCCCTTCTGAGGGGGAGTAATTAAAAATTCATTTTACAGGATGTTTCTAAGGAGAAATAACCAATAAAGTCAGCAGGTAAAAATGAAAAAGCTCATTTTGTTGTTATTAATAATAAGCCAGGGTGCTCTGGCAAACTGTTGGGATAAAGCGGCGCGTTATTATCATGTCGACCCTTATTTACTGTACGCGATAGCGAATGTGGAATCCGGTATGAATCCGTACGCGGTTGGGAAAAACCGCGATGGCACGCGGGATGTCGGGCTGATGCAAATCAACAGCTCGCATTTTACCGCGCTGGAAAGCAGAGGCATCGATGAGTATCGCTTAATGACCGAGCCGTGTACCTCCATCATGGTGGGTGCCTCCATTCTCTCCGGAATGATAAGAGTATATGGCTATAACTGGGAAGCGGTAGGCGCTTATAACGCCGGGTTGAAGAAAGAGAATTATCCGCAGCGGATGAAATATGCCCATAAGGTCTGGGCTAAATATCAGCAATTAAAATTAGCAGCACGTGATTAACGTTTTTTATTTTTGAAGAATTCCTGAAGGTGTTCTTCGAAAAGTGAAAACAGCTGAATGTGGTTTATGTATTAACGGAATAATACCTAAGCCGGGATATTAACATTTAATTTGAAACGAACAGGAAAACTGAAATGAACAAAAGGACGTTACTGAGTGTACTTGTTGCTGGTGCTTGCGTTGCACCTTTTATGGCGCAGGCCGCCTCTTTGCAGGCGACCACCGGCGAGCCGTACACCATGAAAGCCAGCGATCTGGCGAAGAAAGAGCATGAGCTCACTAACTTCCCGCTGATGGCCTCCGTTAAAGAGACTATTCAGACCCTGGACAACGCGCAGGTCGAACTGATTGAGCCAGGCCGCGCGGCGAACCCGGACAACGTCAAACGCGTTGAAGGGATTGTGAAAGCCAGCGACTGGGAATATCTCTTCCCGCTGCGTGCACAGGCTTATACCTACAGCAACTTCCTGAAAGCCGTGGGTAAATTCCCGGCGCTGTGTAAGACCTACAACGACGGTCGTGACAGCGACGCTATCTGCCGCAAAGAGCTGGCGACCATGTTTGCCCACTTTGCCCAGGAAACCGGCGGCCACGAAAGCTGGCGTCCGGAAGCCGAATGGCGTCAGGCGCTGGTCCACGTGCGTGAAATGGGCTGGAGCGAAGGGCAAAAGGGCGGCTATAACGGCGAATGTAACCCGGACGTCTGGCAGGGACAGACCTGGCCTTGCGGTAAAGACAAAGACGGCGATTTCCTGAGCTATTTCGGACGCGGTGCGAAACAGTTGTCCTACAACTACAACTACGGTCCATTCTCTGAAGCGATGTACGGCGACGTGCGTACTCTGCTCGATAAACCTGAGCTGGTGGCGGACACCTGGCTGAACCTGGCCAGTGCTATCTTCTTCTTCGCCTATCCACAGCCGCCAAAACCAAGCATGTTGCAGGTGATCGACGGTACATGGCAGCCGAACGATCACGATAAAGCCAACGGCCTGGTCCCGGGCTTCGGTGTAACAACCCAGATCATCAACGGCGGCGTTGAGTGCGGCGGCCCGACTGAAATTGCGCAGTCTCAGAACCGTATCAAGTATTACAAAGAATTTGCGAACTACCTGAAAGTCCCTGTTCCGGCGAACGAAGTGTTGGGTTGCGCCAACATGAAGCAGTTCGACGAAGGTGGCGCAGGCGCCCTGAAGATTTACTGGGAACAGGACTGGGGATGGAGCGCGGATACCCCGGACGGCAAGACTTACTCTTGCCAGCTGGTGGGCTATCAGACACCGTTCAGCGCGTTCAAAGAGGGCGACTACAGCAAGTGCGTGCAGAAGTTCTATAACGTGAATATCGTGAATGACGACGGTTCCTCGGTGACGCCGGACGAAACCCCGGTCACGCCAACGCCAACACCTTCTGAAGATGTTACGCCGGCCCCAACGCCAGCGCCAGTTCCGGATGAAACTCCGGTTGAACCTGTCGCGGTGAACCACGCGCCGGTTGCGCAGATTGCGGGCCCAATCGGTGCCGTTGAAGCGGGCGCGCAGGTTTCTCTGAGCGCGGAAGGCTCTACCGACGCAGACGGCAACAAGCTGACCTACACCTGGCGTTCTCAGGATGGCCAGACCGTGACCGGCGAAGATAAAGCGGTGGTGACCTTTAAGGCGCCTGAGTCTACAACGGCGCAGCAGTATGAAGTGAGCCTGACCGTCAGCGATGGCGAGCTGAGCAGCACCACGTCTTACCTGCTGAACGTGAAAGCGAAAGCGACAACGCCATCCGGAGAAGATACGTCTTACCCGGCATGGAGCGCGAACAGCAAGTACAACGCCGGTGATATCGTGAACAACCACGGTAAATTGTTCCAGTGCAAACCGTTCCCGTACAGCGGCTGGTGTAACAGTGCGCCGACGTACTATGAGCCGGGTGCAGGCCTGGCATGGGCTGAAGCCTGGACGGCTCTGTAAAAGCAAACGGCAACCCTCGGGTTGCCGTTTTAATGTTTGCACCCTCTACCTGTGGGAGAGGGCCGGGGTGAGGGCATCAGTCCGCACTCTCTGTTTTTTGCCGGGTGGCGCTGCGCTTACCCGGCCTACATGAGGCTGGAACGCTTACCGGTGCAACTTCCCGTGATCCCGTAACCACGCCGCCGTACGCACTATCCCTTCATCCAGCGAGATAATCGGTTTATACCCCAGCTCGTTCTCCGCCCGAGAAATATCCAGCGTAAAATCAAAGTTGAGCTTCGACACACCGTAATGCGTCAGCGCAGGCTCTTTCGCCGATTTACTGCCAAAGCGCTCCATGCTGCGGGCAATCATGTCCAGCATCGGGTAGGGAACGGAACGGATCCGGCAGTCGATTTTTAACTCATCAATCAGCCTTTGCACAATGCTGCGCAGGGTACAGGGTTCGCCGTTGGTAATGTTATAGGCGCGGCCCGACACCAGCTTATCGCACTCCGGCTGGCTCGCCAGCCACATGGCGTGAACGGCATTTTCGTAATAGGTCATGTCTACCAGCGCATCGCCGCCGCGCGGTAACAGCACGCTGCCGTAATGGTGCATCATCTGGGCCAGTCGCGGGATAAAGACTTTGTCGTGCGGCCCAAACAGGCTCTGTGGTCGCAGCACGGTAAAGCGGGTGTGCGGATTTGACTGGGCCAGCAGGTCGATCACCTCTTCGCCAGCCGCTTTACTGCGGGCAAATTCACAGGCAAAGCGCGCAGGGCGGAAATCTTCCTGAATATCACGATGATGGTGATAATCAAAATAGAGCGACGGGGAAGAGATATGAATAAAGTTACGCACGCCCCAGGCGACGGCCCATTCGCCCAGACGGCGCGTGGCGCGCACGTTGGCGAGATCGAAGGCTTCCTGGGTACCCCACGGGGAGGTAAAACTGGAGCAGTGCCACAGCGTATCGATACCGGCGAGCATCACCTTGGCCTGAGAGGAGACCAGCTCCGTCAGGTCGGCATGGACAAACTCAGCGCCCATTTTTTGCAAGAGCTTGCCCATCGCCTCGTTGCGACCGGTGGCCCTCACGCTGATGCCTTTGTTGCGCAGAAATTCGACCGCATTTCGGCCTAAGCCGCTGGTCGCCCCGGTAACCAGTACCTTCATAACAATCCACTGTGTTGAAAAGAATTTCGTGCGCATTCTTTCGTGAATTACGATGTGTTGCAATGGGAAAGGTGAAAGATTAAGAGTTTTATTTAGTTACTTTCCCGCTTTTCTTCTGCCAGTTGCGCAATCCGTTTCGCCATTCCGCGGAAGATAAACAGGTGTGCCGGGATCATCAGCAGCCAGTAGAACAGCCCGGGCATTCCGTGCGGGTGCCACCACGCCCGAACGTCCAGCTCGCGGTGATCGCCTTTGTCTTTAAGGGTGAAGCAGAGCCGCCCCAGCCCCGGTGCCTTCATGCCAAACAGCAGCGCCAGCTGTTTTTCCGGCTCAACGATGATCACCTTCCAGCTGTCGACCGTATCGCCCACGTTCAGATACGGGGCGGCAGGACGGCCTTTTGCCAGCCGGTGACCCACCAGCAGATCCAGCGCGCCGCGCGTTTGCCAGAGGATATTGCCGAAGAAATAGCGCTCTTTGCCGCCGATCTGGTTCACAACGTCCCACAGCGCTGTGAGGCTGGCAGTGGTTTTTACCGTACAGCCCGCCTGTTTTGGGTAATAGCCGTACTCGGGCCGCCAGCGGGCAAACGCCTGCGCATCGTAGCCCCAGTCGCTGGAGTTCACCAGCTTCTCTTCTTCTTTCAGCGTATTGCGTACGGCATCGTCGAAGGGGATCAATTCCTGAGGGATCAAGGCACGCAGTTCACGATCGTCCGCCAGCAGATCGTGTTTCAGTCCCTGTATAAGCGCTTTGGCAGTCGTCGGCGGCACGGAGGTGATCACATTCAAAAACCACACCGAAATCCAGCGGGTCGGGAAGGGGACGGGCACCAGCCAGCGGCGGCGGCCACTCACCCGCATAAAATGTTCGAACTGCGCCTGATAGCTCAACACTTCCGGGCCAGCCGCCTCCAGCACACGATGCGCCGCCGCCGGATGATCCAGCAATGCCACCAGATAGTGGAGTAAATTCTCCAGCGCAATGGGCGTGGTGCGCGAGCGTACCCAGCGCGGCGGTGTCAGCACAGGCAGGTTGTAGACCATATCGCGCATCACTTCGAACGCGGCGGAACCCGCGCCGACGATGATCCCTGCCCGCAGTTCGGTGACGGGGATACGGGCGCTTCGCAATGTCTCTGCCGTCAGTTGCCGGGCGCGCAGATGGTCTGACTGCTCGTTCTCAGGCGCCTGAAGCGAGCTTAGAAAGATCACCTGCTTTACCGGCGTTTGCAGCAGCGTATCACGTACGTTCATCGCCACCTGACGCTCGTGGGCGATAAAATCGCCGCCTTCGCCCATGCTGTGAACAAGGTAGTAAAGCGTATCGACCCCTGCCAGCAGCGCAGGAAGCGCTTTCGGCCAGTTAAGGTCAACGTTGTGACACGTCACGCCAGGCAAATGTAGCTTTTGCAGGCGTTCCGTGTTGCGTGCCACTGCCAGCACCTGGTGCCCCTGCTGGCTTAACGCAGTGGTCAGATGCTGACCGATATACCCGCTGGCACCGAGCACCAGAATACGTTGCGGCACGGTATGCTCCTTAACGCTGTAAAAACGCCTGCCAGTGTTTCACCACCTCGGTCAACTGCTCGCGGTTAACGTCAAGATGCATCACCAGTCGCACGGCCGGGGAGGCGTTGATCAGCACGCCTCGGGCTTTCATAAATTCGCCCAGCGCGGCAGCATGCTCATTGCCGACGCGGACAAACAGCATGTTGGTGTCATGACGCATGACATCAGCGCCGATTTCACGCAGCTGCGCTGCCATCCACGCCGCATTGTCGTGATCGTCTTTCAGGCGTGACACGTTATTTTTCAGGGCGTACAGTCCGGCAGCCGCCAGAATACCCGACTGACGCATCCCGCCGCCGGTCATTTTACGCCAGCGGTTGGCGCGTCTGATGTAGTCTGCACTGCCAACCAGCAGGGAACCCACCGGCGTACCCAGCCCTTTAGAGAGGCAAATGGTGAACGAGTCGCAATATTGGGTGATCTCTTTCAGCTCGCAGCCGTACTCCACCACGGCGTTGAAGATACGTGCGCCGTCAACGTGCAGGCCGAGCTTGCGCTCGCGGGTAAAATCCCATGCCGCTTTCAGGTATTCGCGCGGCAGAACTTTACCGTTATGGGTGTTTTCAAGGCTCAGCAGTTTAGTGCGGGCGAAGTGAATATCGTCGGCTTTGATTTTTGCCGCGACTTTGTCCAGCGGCAGCGTACCGTCCGGCGCAGCATCGATCGGCTGCGGCTGAATGCTGCCAAGCACCGCCGCGCCGCCGGCTTCGTACAGGTAGTTATGCGCCCCCTGGCCGACGATATACTCTTCGCCGCGCTCGCAGTGGCTCAGCAGCGCCACCAGGTTAGCCTGCGTGCCGGTGGGCAGGAACAGGGCAGCCTCTTTACCGCTCAGCTCGGCCGCATAGCGCTGGAGTTCGTTGACCGTCGGGTCATCGCCGTAGACGTCGTCCCCGACCGGGGCGGCCATCATCTCTTCGAGCATGGCGCGGCCCGGACGGGTAACGGTATCACTACGTAAATCAATCATTTCACATCCCTATCATTTAAGAGGTCTTGTGAAATGTTTTACCTGAGCCAGTTGGTTTTTGCCAGTTCGATCACTTCGTCACCGCGCCCGCTGATGATGGCGCGCAGCATGTAGAGGCTAAAACCTTTAGCCTGTTCCAGCTTGATTTGAGGCGGGATTGCCAGCTCTTCTTTGGCGACCACCACATCCACCAGCACCGGGCCGTCGATGGCGAAGGCACGTTGCAGGGCTTCGTCCACCTCTGAGGCTTTCTCCACCCGAATACCGGTGATACCGCAGGCTTCGGCGATGCGGGCGAAGTTGGTGTCGTGCAGCTCGGTGCCGTCCGTGAGGTAGCCTCCGGCCTTCATCTCCATCGCCACAAAGCCCAGCACGCTGTTGTTAAAGACCACGATTTTCAGCGGAAGCTTCATCTGCGCCACCGACAGGAAATCCCCCATCAGCATACTGAACCCGCCGTCGCCGCACATCGCCACCACCTGACGTTCCGGTGCCGTTGCTTTCGCGCCCAGCGCCTGCGGCATGGCGTTGGCCATTGAGCCATGGTTGAACGAGCCAAGCAGGCGTCGTTTGCCGTTCATTTTCAGATAGCGCGCGGCCCAGACGGTGGGCGTACCCACGTCGCAGGTGAAGATGGCATCGTCGTCGGCGAAGTGGCTGATCTGCTGCGCCAGATACTGCGGGTGGATCGCTTTTTCGCTAGGTTTGGCGAGATCGTCCAGCCCCTTACGCGCATCGCGATAGTCGCTCAGGGCTTTATCGAGGAATTTGCGGTCCGTTTTTTCTTCCAGCAGCGGCAGGAGGGCGGCGAGGGTGGATTTAATATCGCCGATAAGCGCCATATCCACCTTGCTGTGCGCGCCGATGCTACCGGGATTAATGTCGATCTGGATAATTTTCGCATCCGTCGGGTAGAACGCGCGGTACGGGAACTGGGTGCCGAGCAGGATCAGCGTATCGGCGTTCATCATGGTATGGAAGCCGCTGGAAAAACCGATCAGCCCGGTCATGCCCACATCGTACGGGTTATCGTATTCAACGTGCTCTTTCCCGCGCAGGGCGTGCACAACTGGCGCCTTCAGCTTAGCGGCAAATTCCACCAGCTCTTTATGCGCGCCGGCACAGCCGCTGCCGCACATCAGGGCGATATTGCTGGAGTATCGCAGCAGTTGCGCCAGCTTTTTAAGCTCTTCATCCGCAGGGGTAATGGTTGGCTGTGGCGCAGAGTACCAGTGGGTGGTGGCGGTTTCAGGTGCGGCCTTCAGCGCCACGTCCCCCGGCAGCACAACCACCGAAACCCCGCGATTCAGGATCGCCTTACGCATGGCTATCGCCAGCACCTGTGGGATCTGCTCCGGCGACGAGACCAGCTCGCAGTAGTGGCTGCATTCACGGAACAGCTCCTGAGGATGCGTCTCCTGAAAATAGCCGCTGCCGATTTCGGATGACGGAATATGTGCGGCAATCGCCAGCACCGGAACATGGTTGCGGTGACAGTCGAAAAGACCGTTGATAAGGTGCAGGTTTCCCGGTCCGCAGGAACCTGCACAGACGGCGAGTTCGCCCGTGAGCTGCGCTTCGGCACCCGCGGCAAAGGCGGCGACCTCTTCATGGCGGGTGGGCATCCATTCAATGGTCTTCATCTTGTTGAGGCTGTCGCTGAGTCCGTTCAGCGAATCGCCGGTGACGCCCCAGATACGCTTTACGCCAGCCTGCTCCAGGGTTTTCGCTATGTATGCAGCCACGGTTTGTTTCATGGTGGTCCTTCTCCTTTATGTGATATCGCTTACAAGCTTAGAAGAAAGTCACTGTATTGGCTGCCTGGTATTCCATACGCACAGGCAGTAGGCACAACGTAAGCCGGGTAAACGCAGTGTCACCCGGCAACAAATGGGGGCACTGCGCCAGATTATGCCAGCACCAGGTCCCCCTGCGGATGGCATGAACACGCCAACACGTAACCCTCTGCAATTTCCGCATCGGTCAGCGTCATGGTGCTGGTGACGGTGTATTCACCGGAAACCACCTTCGTCTTACAGCAGCCGCACACACCCGCGCGACAGGCTGCCGCTACCGGCACGTTATTGCTTTCGAGCGCTTCAAGCAGCGTGGTGCCCACGCGACCAAAGAAGGTCTGCGCCGGTTGCAGCTTCGTGAACTTCATCCCGCTGGTCGCCGCTGCCGCTACAGGCGTGAAGAACTGCTCTTTAAAGAAGCGGGTCACGCCGAGCGCTTTCACTTCTTTCTCCACGATCTCCATATACGGCGCCGGGCCGCAGGTCATCACGGTACGATCCGCAATGTCCGGCACGCTTTGCAACATTTCGCGGCTCAGACGCCCCGCGACAAAACCGTGCGTCGCGTTGTGCTCAGCCACCAGGGTCACCGGATAATTTCGCCATTCCTCGGCAAAAATCACATCTTCCGGGGAACGCACGCTAAAGATCACCTGCACGTCGGCCTGAGGACGGTATTTCGCCAGCCAGCGGCGCATCGACATAATCGGCGTTACACCACAGCCTGCCGCCAGAAGCAGGAATTTGTCTTCCTTCTTGTCGTCACAGGTGAACTCGCCCTGCGCGTCAGACAGCCAGATGTAATCCCCGCGCTTCACGTCACGGGTCAGCCACCGGGAGCCTGCGCCGTCATCAATACGACGGACGGTGAGCGTTATGTATTCGCTCACGCCCGGCGTGGAGGAGATCGTGTAGGCGCGCAGGGTATCCGCCGAATTACGCACACTCACCAGCGCATACTGACCTGCGCGGTACGGGTAGTAGTCATGGCACAGCAGCGACAGTGTCCACACATCCGGCGTCTCCTGTTGGATGTGATGAACCTGCATCCGCCACGGACATTGTGAGGTTGGCATGGTCATGAGTTACTCCTTACGCGCTCAGCAGTTGCTTCATATCATCTTCAACGTTGGTCACGGAACGCAGACCAAATTTCTCGTTCAGGATGGCCAGCAGGTCCGGCGTCAGGAAGCCTGGCGCGGTCGGCCCGGTGACGATGTTGGTCACGCCGAGAGAGAGCAGGGTCAACAGAATAACGATCGCTTTCTGCTCGAACCAGGAGAGCACCAGCGACAGCGGCAGATCGTTCACGCCGCAGCCCAGTTTCTCTGCCAGCGTGACCGCCAGAATGATGGCTGAATATGCATCGTTACACTGACCAGCATCCACCAGGCGTGGCAGACCTTCGATGTTGCCGAAGTCCAGCTTGTTGAAACGGTACTTACCGCAGGCCAGGGTCAGGATCAGACAGTCTTCCGGAACGCGGGTGGCGAAATCGGTGAAATAGTTACGTTCCCCGCGCGCGCCGTCACAGCCGCCGATCAGGAAGATGTGACGCAGTTTTTCACGGCTGACGAGGTCAATCAGGGAATCCGCCGCACCCAGCAGGGTCTCACGGCCAAAACCGACGGTGATGAGGTGCGGAATTTCGCTGTACGGGAAGCCTGCCATCTGCTGCGCCTGCGCGATAACCGGACCGAAATCATCGCCTTCAAGGTGACTCACGCCCGGCCAGCCGACGATGCTGCGGGTCCAGATACGGTCGTCATACGCGCCCACGGTAGGGTCGATGATGCAGTTAGAGGTCATGACGATTGGGCCAGGGAAGCGGGCGAACTCCACCTGCTGGTTCTGCCAGCCGCTGCCGTAGTTACCGATCAGATGCTTAAATTTACGCAGTTCCGGGTAGCCGTGCGCGGGCAACATTTCGCCGTGGGTATAAACGTTAACGCCGGTGCCTTCGGTCTGCTTCAGCAGGTTGTAGAGATCTTTCAGGTCATGGCCGGAGATCAGGATGCATTTACCTTCGGTCGCTTTGACGTTGACCTGCGTCGGCGTTGGGTGGCCGTAGGTGCTGGTTTCACCGGCATCCAGAATGCTCATCACTTTGAAGTTCATCTGGCCGATTTCCATCGAGCATTCCAGCAGGGCGTTCATGTCGGAAGGCCAGGTGCCCAGCCATGCCATGATTTTGTGGTACTGGGCATAAATGTCGTTGTCGTACTGGCCGAGTACGTGCGCGTGCTCCATATACGCCGCAGCACCTTTCAGACCGTACAGGCACAGCAGGCGCAGGCCGAGGATGTTCTCGCCAATCGCCGCTTTGTCTTTATTGGGAGTAAATTCGGCGGCCTGACGCTGTAGCTCGCCCAGGTCGTCGCTCACCAGCTGTAGTTCCGCCATCGGGTTGTCCACGCGGGCGCTGGCGTCGGCATTCAGGCATTGCGCTTTCAGGGCTTCACGCAGGGCAATCGCTTCGCGGGCATAGCCCACAATGCGTGGCGAATCGAAGTTAACGTTAGTCAGCGTGGAGAAAAATGCGCGCGGCGCAAAGCTGTCGACATAGTGATCGACAAGGCCATATTCACGGGCCTTGTAGGCCCAGGCGGATAAGCCTTGCAGCGCCGCAATCAGCAGGTCCTGGAGATCGGACGTTTCTGCGGTTTTGCCGCACATACCCTGCGCGTAAGAGCAGCCGTTGCCTGCCGGGGTACGGATGGTTTGTTCACATTGCACACAAAACATAATCACACCTGTTAAAGTTATATTTGAGATACATGTTTAAGGTTATGCCTGTGCCACAACGGAGAAAAGTGCTTTCTTATACTAAGTGGAGGGTTATTGATTTAGCGCAATTTTGGCGGCAGGTTCACTACCGCCAAAGCAGTATCAGGCTGAGAAGAACGCCATCAGAATGGGGACCAGCAGGCTCAGAATAAAGCCGTGTACAATAGCGGCAGGAACCATCTCCAGACCTCCCGAGCGCTGTAACACCGGCAGGGTAAAGTCCATTGAGGTGGCCCCGCACAGGCCCAGCGCGGTAGAGCGGCTGCGGCGTACCAGGCCGGGGATCAGCATGATGGCTATCAGCTCGCGCGCCAGATCGTTAAAGAAGGCGGCGCTGCCGATCACCGGACCAAACGATTCGGTCAGCAGAATACCGGAGAGCGAATACCAGCCAAAACCGGATGCCATCGCCAGGCTGGTTTTCAGCGGCAGATCGAGAATAAAGGCGTTAATCACTCCCCCCGCCATTGAGCTGGCCACAACGATAACGGCAACCATCATGCCCCGGCGGTTAAGGACAATCTGTTTCAGCGTCATGCCATTATTTCGCAACTGAATACCGATCAGGAAGAGCAGGAAAATCAGCGTATATTCGCTGGCTTCCGTAGCGTGCTGTAAAAAAGCCCATCCGGTTAGCCCCAGTAAAAAACCGAGCACCACCACGCCGCACAGCTTTAATGATTCCAGCGCCATCGCAACTCGGGAGGGAAGCTTTTCCTGATGGTGGTGATTTTTCCAGGGAATAGTGCGTTCCAGCCAGAACAGCGCGGCAATATTGCACAGCAGAATAACCACTACCGTAACCGCAGAATAATGCAGGATGGAAAGCAAGTTCGTCGCCAGATTATCCAGGAAGGCCAGGCTGATCCCCATAAAGAACAGAATGACGTAAACAATCCAGCTGAGAAAACGATTAATAAGCTTTAAGGCCGATTCATGACGCAGCGGAATAAGATAGCCCACAATCAGGGGCAGAAGAATGATGAGGAGTCCTGAGAACATGAACAGCCGGTCCTTTTGAGTATCATTTAAGCGCCAGAGACACTACCCAATAAAGGCTGTGAGGTAAAGCTACAAAAAAAGCCGGGTGGCGGCTGCGCCTTACCCGGCCTACAAAGTGCACACTCACGTAGGTCGGGTAAGCTTTAGCGCCACCCGACATTACAGGCCGCACTTAATTAATCGCGTTTTTCCAGTAGGGTGCGATACAGCACGCCGCCCAGAATACCGCCAATAATTGGCATCACCCAGAACAGCCACAGCTGTTCAAGCGCCCAGCCGCCCTGGAAAATAGCCACCGCGGTGCTACGTGCCGGATTAACGGAGGTATTGGTCACCGGGATGGAGATCAGGTGGATAAGCGTCAGCGCCAGACCAATAGCAATGGGGGCAAAGCCCGCAGGCGCGTATTTGTCCGTTGCGCCGTGGATCACCAACAGGAAACCTGCGGTGAGCACAATTTCAATCACGATAGCAGACAGCATTGAGTAGCCGCCTGGAGAGTGTTCGCCGAAGCCGTTTGACGCAAATCCGCTGGCCGCGGCGTCAAACCCGGCTTTCCCGCTGGCAATGACGTACAACACCGCCGCGGCAATAATACCGCCAATAACCTGGGCAATAATATAGCCAATAATATCTTTCGCCGGGAAACGTCCGCCCGCCCATAAACCTAACGTGACGGCCGGGTTGAAATGACCGCCGGAAATATGCCCCACGGCGAATGCCATGGTTAATACGGTTAAACCGAATGCCAGCGCGACGCCGACAAATCCAATACCTAATTCCGGAAATGCGGCTGCGAGTACTGCGCTACCGCAGCCACCAAACACCAGCCAGAATGTACCAAAGCATTCTGCCGCTAATTTTCTGAACATAACCACCTCAATAATAAACGTCCGCGCCCATTCCTGCGCGCGGGTTATATCGCCATAAAGGGATGACGACTCAAAGAGCCAGTATTTTGAAACCATCAACATCCCTTCGCCACTCAAATAAATTCACTAAATTTGATTTAAGGCAATGTGATGTCAATCCTTGTTCAGAACGGAGGTAATTAGAGCATAGCCCAATATTTAAGGGGGCGTATATTCTGCTGTCGTGACCTACAGCCTGCCGCTATACTGCTGATAACTTGAAGGAAAAAGTGGCCGAAATGCGGGGGATGTATGCTACTCGAACGTGTGGAGATTGTCGGGTTTCGCGGGATTAACCGCCTGTCGCTGCAACTGGAACAGAACAACGTCCTGATAGGCGAAAACGCCTGGGGTAAATCCAGCCTGCTGGATGCCCTGACGCTGCTGCTTTCGCCCGAAGAGAACTTGTACCACTTTGTCCATGATGACTTCTGGTTTCCGCCGGGGGATGTCAATGGGCGCGAGAAACACCTGCATATCATTCTGACCTTCCGCGAATCCGAGCCCGGTCGCCATCGCGTGCGTCGTTTTCGCCCTATGTCGCCCTGCTGGGTGCCCTGTGAAGATGGGTTCCAGCGTATTTTCTATCGCCTTGAGGGCGAAATGGCGCAAAACGACGGGGTATTAACCCTGCGTGAATTTCTTGATGAGAAGGGGAATCCGATCCCGCTCGATAATATTGACGAGCTTGCCCGCCATCTTATCCGCCTCTCCCCCGTGTTGCGCTTACGAGACGCGCGCTTTATGCGGCGGATCCGTAACGGCACCGTACCGAATATGCCCGAGGTGGAAGTAACCGCCCGCGAGCTGGATTTCCTCGCCCGTGAACTGGTCTCGCGGCCGCAGAACCTCACCGACGGCCAGATCCGTCAGGGACTGTCTGCCATGGTCCAACTGCTGGAGCACTACTTCTCCGAGCAGGGAACGGGGCAGGCGCGCCACCGCCTGATGCGCCGCCGCTCGCACGACGAGCAACGAAGCTGGCGCTATCTCGATATTATCAACCGCATGATCGACCGCCCCAGCGGGCGCACGCATCGGGTGATCCTGCTGGGATTATTCTCCACGCTGTTACAGGCGAAAGGGACGGTGCGCCTGGATCGGGACGCGCGCCCGTTGCTGCTGGTAGAAGATCCGGAAACGCGGCTGCACCCGATTATGCTTTCCGTGGCGTGGCATCTTCTTAATCTGCTGCCGTTGCAGCGTGTCACCACCACGAATTCCGGCGAGCTGCTCTCCCTGACGCCGGTGGAGTATGTCTGCCGCCTGGTGCGTGAATCCTCGCGGGTCACCGCCTACCGGCTCGGGCCCGGCGGGTTAAATGCCGAAGATGGCCGACGCATTGCGTTTCATATCCGTTTTAACCGAGCCTCTTCCCTGTTTGCCCGCTGCTGGTTGCTGGTGGAAGGTGAAACTGAAACCTGGGTGATAAACGAGCTGGCTCGCCAGTGCGGACACCACTTTGATGCCGAAGGCATCAAAGTGATCGAATTTGCTCAGTCTGGCTTAAAGCCGCTGATCAAATTTGCGCGCCGGATGGGGATAGAGTGGCACGTGCTGGTGGATGGCGATGAGGCGGGTAAAAAATATGCGGCGACCGTGCGTAGCCTGCTCAATAACGATCGTGAAGAGGAGCGGGAACATCTGACCACGCTGCCCGCGATGGACATGGAGCACTTTATGTACCGCCAGGGATTTGACGACGTCTTTCACCGCGTGGCGATGATCCCGGTGGATGTGCCCATGAATATGCGTCGGGTGATCGCCAAAGCTATCCATCGGTCGTCAAAACCGGATTTGGCCATTGAAGTCGCGACGGAAGCGGGCAGGCGGGGCGTAGAGTCGGTGCCCACGCTGCTGCGTAAAATGTTCTCCCGCGTCCTCTGGCTGGCACGCGGGAGAGCCGATTAACGGGCAGTCGCCTGCGATACCTGTTGGAGCAGGCTATCAAGCAGGATATAGCGGCGGCGGTACTCGGACCGTTTTTTACTCGCAATCTCTTCCATCGGTTTGCGTGGCATGGTCAGTGGCAGGGCAAAGTTGCCGTTCTCCTGCTGCTGTCCGCCAAGGGAGCGCCAGAAGCTGTCATAGTCAGCCAGCAATTTTCCCTCTTTTTTCTTGCGATAGCGCCAGCTGCGGTAGATGTGGGTGGCGTTACTCACCGCGAGGATCTGCTCGACGGGGAAGGCGCCTGCCAGCGTCATGACCGCTTCAACCAGCAGACGTTTTGGAAACAGTCCGTGACAGGCTTTGGTCGCCAGCTGAATGTGCTCGTGCGGCACATGCGCTTTCGCCCCCTGCATTCCGCCGATGAAGAGCGTTGACTTGCCCTGGTATTTGCACAGCGTAAAGGTCAGCTCGGCCAGCACCGTGTTCTGGTGGTCACAAAAAGTGAGGGTCGCTTCCCCTTCTTTGTCCAGAAACGCATCCGCGCTCAGGCGAACGCTAAACTGCTGCTCCTCTTTGCCCGTTAACGTCACCAGCGTGATGCCCTGGCTGGAAAGGTAGCCGTTCAGCAGTGACGCCGGAAGATGGCGGCTCATCATCTGATAGTGATTGTCCAATGCGTCCAGCGTATTCTGACGGCCCATATTGACGGTCAGCCACGGTCGGTGCAGGCGGCACGGCAGGCCGGGCTGCACGCGCAGGATCTGCATCAGACGGGGCTGTTTTGCAAGGTTTCCGAGCAGGCGCGCAGTGGTGAACGGCGTTGCCAGCGAGCGCAACATAAACTTACGTCGATAGGCCGGATTTTGCCACGCCAGCCCCGGCGTGAGGGAACCCGATGCCAGGCTTTTAAACAGTTGCCAGCCCGATTTAGGCTGGGACAGCGTTGAATAAGGTGTATCGACGATGGAAGACATGTTAGATCCTGCTTCTGGTGGAATTTCGCTATTTCAGCAGGCGCTTTATCAACATCGGGTAAACAATTCCCGACGATAACGGGGATCGGGGGTTTCGTTGAGGAGTGGTTTAGATAAAATCAACGGTGATGATAGCCAGAACAATTATTTGGAATATTTATGAACCTAAAGGGAAAACGCAGAAAGCTGTTTCTGCTGCTGGCGGTAGTGGTGTTAGCAGGCGGATTCTGGTTATGGAAGGTACTGAACGCGCCGGTACCACAGTATCAAACGCTGATTGTTCGTCCGGGCGAGCTGCAACAAAACGTGCTGGCGACGGGGAAGCTGGATGCCCTGCGTAAGGTTGACGTGGGCGCGCAGGTCAGCGGTCAGCTTAAAACCCTGTCGGTTGAGATTGGCGATAAGGTTAAAAAAGGCCAGTTGCTTGGCGTGATCGATCCTGAGCAGGCGCAAAACCAGATCCGCGAAGTGGAAGCGACGCTGATGGAGTTGCGCGCGCAGCGCGCTCAGGCTCAGGCGGAGCGTAATCTCGCTCAGGTCACCCTGTCGCGCCAGCAGGCGCTGGCGAAAACGCAGGCCATCTCGAAACAGGATTTGGACACAGCCGCCACGGAGCTGGCGGTGAAGCAGGCGCAGATTGGCACCATCGATGCGCAAATCAAGCGGAATCAGGCCTCGCTGGATACGGCGAAAACCAACCTCGATTACACGCAAATCGTTGCGCCAATGGCCGGGGAAGTGACGCAGATAACCACCCTGCAAGGCCAGACGGTCATCGCCGCGCAGCAGGCGCCGAACATCCTGACCCTGGCGGATATGAGCACCATGCTGGTGAAAGCCCAGGTATCTGAAGCGGACGTCATTCACCTTAAGCCGGGGCAGAAAGCCTGGTTTACGGTGCTGGGCGATCCGCAAACCCGCTATGAAGGGGTGCTGAAAGATATCCTGCCGACGCCGGAGAAGGTCAACGACGCCATCTTCTACTATGCGCGTTTTGAGGTGCCAAACCCGCAGGGCGTGCTGCGTCTGGACATGACCGCTCAGGTGCATATCCAGCTGACCGGCGTGAAAAACGTGCTGACGGTTCCGCTCTCCGCGCTGGGCGAATCCGCCGGGGACAATCGCTACAAAGTTAAGGTGCTGCGCAACGGTGAAACCCGCGAGCGGGAAGTGGTGATTGGCGCACGTAACGACACCGACGTGGTGGTGGTAAAAGGGCTGGAAGAGGGTGAGGAAGTGGTCACCAGCGAAAGCCTGCCTGGAGCCGCGCAATGACGGCGCTGCTTGAGCTGAATGACATTCGTCGCAGCTATCCGTCCGGCGACGGGCCGGTGGAGGTGCTGAAAGGCATCTCCCTGCGCGTTGAAGCCGGTGAAATGGTGGCGATTGTCGGGGCATCGGGCTCGGGTAAATCAACGCTGATGAACATTCTCGGCTGTCTGGATAAGCCTACCAGCGGCACCTATCGCGTGGCCGGGACGGATGTTTCCACCCTGGACGGCGACGCGCTGGCGAAGCTGCGTCGCGAGCATTTTGGCTTTATCTTCCAGCGTTACCATCTGCTTTCACACCTGAGCGCGGCGCAGAATGTGGAAGTGCCGGCGGTGTATGCGGGCGTCGAGCGCAAAAAACGCCTCGAACGCGCGAAGGCGCTGTTAACGCGTCTTGGGCTGGCGGAGCGTGTTGATTATCAGCCTTCGCAGCTTTCCGGCGGTCAGCAGCAACGCGTGAGTATTGCCCGCGCGCTGATGAACGGTGGGCAGGTGATCCTCGCCGATGAGCCAACCGGTGCGCTCGACAGCCATTCCGGTGAAGAGGTGATGGCGATCCTGCATCAGCTTCGCGATCAGGGGCATACGGTGATTATCGTCACCCACGATCCGCAGGTGGCAGCGCAGGCGGAACGCATTATCGAGATCCACGACGGCGAGCTGGTCAGCAACCCGCCGCCACGTCAGTCCAGAGCGGCGGCGCCGAAAGAGCCGCTGCCGGCCGCAACCGGCTGGGGCCAGTTTTCCAGCGGTTTCCGCGAGGCGCTGACCATGGCCTGGCTGGCGATGGCGGCCAACAAAATGCGCACTCTGCTGACCATGCTTGGCATCATTATTGGTATTGCCTCAGTGGTGTCGATTGTGGTGGTGGGCGATGCGGCGAAACAGCTGGTGCTGGCAGATATTCGCGCCATCGGGACTAACACCATCGACGTTTACCCCGGCAAAGATTTTGGCGACGACGAGCCGCAGTATCAGCAGGCGTTGAAGTATGACGATCTGGCGGCTATTCAGAAGCAGCCGTGGGTGAACTCCGCCACGCCTGCCGTCTCGCAAAACCTGCGTCTGCGCTACGGCAACATCGACGTGGCGGCCAGCGCTAACGGCGTCAGCGGAGATTACTTCAACGTCTACGGCATGACCTTCAGCGAAGGGGCGACCTTCAACGCTGAACAACTGGCGGGCAGGGCGCAGGTGGTGGTGTTAGACGCTAACTCCCGCAGGCAGCTGTTCCCGAATAAGACCAATGTGGTGGGGGAAGTGATCCTCGTAGGCAACATGCCAGCGACGGTGATCGGCGTGGCGGAAGAGAAGCAGTCGATGTTCGGCAGCAGTAAAATCCTGCGCGTCTGGCTGCCGTACACCACCATTTCCGGGCGCATCATGGGGCAGTCCTGGCTTAACTCTATTACCGTTCGAGTGAAGGAGGGCTACGACAGCGGGCTGGCGGAACAGCAGCTGGAGCGGCTGTTAACCCTGCGCCACGGGAAAAAGGATTTCTTCACCTGGAATATGGATGGCCTCTTGAAAACGGCGGAAAAGACCACACGTACTCTTCAGCTGTTCCTGACGCTGGTGGCGGTGATTTCGCTGGTCGTCGGCGGGATAGGGGTGATGAACATTATGCTGGTGTCGGTGACCGAACGTACGCGGGAGATCGGCATCCGTATGGCGGTCGGAGCCAGAGCCAGCGACGTGCTGCAGCAATTTTTGATTGAAGCGGTGCTGGTGTGTCTGGTGGGCGGTGCGATGGGGATTGCGCTCTCGATGATGATCGCCTTTGCGCTCCAGCTCTTCTTACCGGGCTGGGAGATTGGCTTCTCGCCGATGGCGATCCTGACGGCGTTTTTATGTTCCACCTTCACCGGTATTCTGTTCGGCTGGCTACCGGCGCGAAACGCGGCGCGGCTGGATCCGGTGGATGCGCTGGCGCGCGAATAACCCGAAAATAAAAATGCCAGCCGATCGGGCTGGCATTTTGCCTGCAGGGTGTACACAATGAATCAGAGAGCTATGCAACCGCTTCTGCTTCAACGGGGACGATCAGACTGGCATGATTGCCTTTTGGCCCCTGGTGTACATCGAACCGGACGGACTGCCCGGCTTTGAGCGTCCTGTAACCATCCATCTGAATGGTGGAATAGTGAGCGAAGATATCCTCGCCGCCGCCTTCGGGGCAAATGAAGCCAAACCCCTTGGCGTTGTTGAACCACTTAACAGTACCCATTTCCATGCTTCGACATCCTTCGTAAATCTTATAAATTAAGATGGAATGAACCGGTGGTGGAGTGGGGGCTGTTCAAAACCTCGCCAACTCACGCTTGTACAATTTAGAGAAACGGAAGAAGCCGTCAAGCGTTTGGCGCTGGAGTTGGGACAATAATCAACCAAAATTTGAGGCAGTTAACGCTATTGCAACAGTTTGTGACAGACATCGCGGATGACAGTAATAGATGATTGTTATCTAACATCTGAGGTAGATTCAAAGTGGTTATGCATAATGGGTAAGACCAACGATTGGCTGGATTTTGACCAGCTGGCGGAAGATAAAGTGCGCGACGCGCTAAAACCGCCATCTATGTATAAAGTTATGTTAATGAACGATGATTACACGCCGATGGAATTTGTTATTGACGTGCTACAAAAGTTCTTTTCTTATGATGTTGAACGTGCAACGCAACTGATGCTTACCGTTCATTATCGTGGCAAAGCGATCTGCGGCATCTTTACTGCCGAAGTAGCGGAAACCAAAGTAGCGATGGTGAACGACTATGCAAGGGAGAACGAGCATCCGTTGCTGTGTACGCTGGAAAAGGCCTGATAAGGCATAAAATTGGGGGAGGTGCCTATGCTCAATCAAGAACTGGAACTCAGTTTAAACATGGCTTTCGCCAGAGCGCGTGAGCACCGACATGAGTTTATGACCGTCGAGCATTTGCTGCTCGCACTGCTTAGCAACCCATCTGCCCGCGAAGCGCTGGAAGCCTGCTCCGTGGATCTGGTGGCGCTACGTCAGGAACTCGAAGCCTTCATCGAACAAACCACACCGGTGCTGCCAGCCAGTGAAGAAGAGCGCGACACACAGCCGACGCTCAGCTTCCAGCGCGTGCTGCAGCGCGCGGTTTTCCACGTCCAGTCTTCCGGACGTAGCGAAGTGACGGGCGCCAATGTGCTGGTCGCCATCTTCAGTGAGCAGGAGTCCCAGGCGGCCTACCTGCTGCGTAAACACGAAGTCAGCCGGCTCGACGTGGTCAACTTCATCTCTCACGGAACGCGAAAAGACGAGCCTAACCAGGCATCGGATCCCAGCGGACAGATCAACAGCAATGAAGAGCAAGCAGGCGGGGAGGATCGTATGGAAAACTTCACCACCAACCTTAACCAGCTTGCTCGCGTTGGCGGTATCGACCCGCTGATTGGCCGCGACAAAGAGCTGGAGCGTGCCATCCAGGTGCTGTGCCGTCGCCGCAAGAATAACCCGCTGCTGGTGGGGGAATCTGGCGTGGGTAAAACCGCGATTGCCGAAGGTCTGGCCTGGCGCATTGTGCAGGGCGACGTGCCGGAAGTGATTGCCGACTGCACCATCTACTCGCTGGATATCGGCTCGCTGCTGGCGGGCACCAAATACCGCGGTGATTTTGAAAAACGTTTCAAAGCGCTGTTAAAACAGCTGGAGCAGGACACCAACAGCATCCTGTTTATCGATGAGATCCACACCATCATCGGCGCAGGCGCGGCTTCCGGTGGTCAGGTAGATGCCGCCAACCTGATCAAACCGCTGCTCTCCAGCGGCAAGATCCGCGTGATGGGCTCTACGACGTACCAGGAGTTCAGCAACATCTTTGAGAAGGATCGTGCGCTGGCGCGTCGTTTCCAGAAAATCGACGTAACCGAGCCGTCGGTTGACGAAACGGTGCAGATCATCAACGGCCTGAAAACCAAGTACGAAGCGCACCATGACGTGCGTTACACCGCGAAAGCGGTGCGTGCGGCGGTGGAGCTGGCGGTGAAATACATCAACGATCGTCATCTGCCGGATAAAGCGATCGACGTGATTGATGAAGCGGGTGCGCGTGCGCGCCTGATGCCAGCGAGCAAGCGTAAGAAAACCGTGAACGTAGCGGATATCGAGTCCGTGGTGGCCCGTATCGCACGTATCCCTGAGAAGAGCGTCTCTCAGAGCGACCGTGATACGCTGCGCACCCTCGGCAATCGCCTGAAAATGCTGGTCTTTGGTCAGGATAAAGCTATTGAGGCCTTAACCGAAGCGATTAAGATGGCCCGTGCTGGCCTGGGGCATGACCACAAGCCTGTCGGTTCCTTCCTGTTCGCCGGCCCGACCGGTGTGGGTAAAACCGAGGTAACGGTGCAGCTCTCCAAAGCGCTGGGCATTGAGCTGTTGCGCTTTGATATGTCCGAGTATATGGAGCGTCACACCGTCAGCCGTTTGATTGGTGCGCCTCCGGGCTACGTGGGCTTTGACCAGGGCGGCCTGCTCACCGACGCGGTGATCAAGCATCCGCACGCGGTACTGCTTCTTGATGAAATTGAGAAAGCGCACCCGGACGTGTTCAACATCCTGTTGCAGGTGATGGACAACGGGACGCTGACCGATAACAACGGGCGCAAGGCCGATTTCCGCAACGTGGTGCTGGTGATGACCACCAACGCCGGGGTGCGTGAAACCGAGCGCAAATCCATCGGCCTGATCCATCAGGATAACAGCACCGATGCGATGGAGGAGATCAAGAAGATCTTCACGCCGGAGTTCCGTAACCGTCTGGACAACATTATCTGGTTCGATCACCTGTCTACCGAGGTGATCCATCAGGTGGTGGATAAGTTCATCGTCGAGCTGCAGGTTCAGCTGGATCAGAAAGGCGTGTCGCTGGAAGTGAGCCAGGAGGCCCGCAACTGGCTGGCCGAGAAAGGCTACGACCGTGCGATGGGTGCCCGTCCGATGGCGCGCGTGATTCAGGACAACCTGAAGAAACCGCTGGCGAACGAGCTGCTGTTTGGCTCGCTGGTGGACGGCGGCCAGGTGACCGTGGCGCTGGATCAGGCGAAGAACGAACTGACGTACGATTTCCAGAGTGCGGCGAAGCACAAGCCGGAAGCGGCTCACTGAGTTGAAAGGTAAAAGCAAAACGGCAACTTCGGTTGCCGTTTTTTTTGTTTGCTCCCTCTCCCAGTGGGAGAGGGCTGGGGTGAGGGCATCAGGCCGCAGAGGAATTTTGCGAGGCGCTTTCCAGATTCTTTCGAAGTCAGTTGCTGGATAAATATACAGTAATAAAATGGTGTCGCACCTGCAAAATCGGGTGCCGGGATTGGCGTCCTGAAAGTGTGTGCACAGACAATCTTGCGTGCATAAAGGATTACATATGACTAATATTAATAGCTTCGCCCAGCTCTACACCGAACTCTCCCTCAACCCCGATCTCCCAACCCTGGCCGAGCGCTGCAAGCTGCTCACCGAAATCCTTCTCGACTGCAAATCTCTCCCACAAACGCAGCCCGTTTGCCGCTGTCTCGGAGCTTATCTGGAAGAGGTAAAATCCGGCCTCACAGAATCCATGCGTGATTTTCAGGTGGTGGAATTTGAGGACGAAGCGGAACAGCCGCGACAAAAAGAGTGGTTGCTGGAAGATACAGAAACGAAATGTGACTACTGCCGGGCGTTAAACCACGTGCTGCTGGTTTCGCATTTTGACCGCGATATGTTGCCGCACCTGACGGGACTGTTGCATGACATTACCCACGCGATAGCTGAAGATTTAATCGTACCCATGAACCCGTGCATGACAATACATTTGCCGACACAGCCACACTAAGGCCATAAATAAAAAAGGCCGGGATTGTCCCGACCTTTTAAATATTCATCTGCCATTACAGGCGAAAACAATTAGCGACTACGGAAGACAATGCGGCCTTTGCTCAGGTCGTACGGGGTCAGTTCAACAGTCACTTTGTCGCCCGTCAAAATGCGGATATAGTTTTTGCGCATTTTACCGGAGATGTGCGCAGTTACCACGTGACCGTTTTCCAGTTCTACGCGAAACATGGTATTAGGCAACGTATCAAGTACGGTACCCTGCATTTCAATATTGTCTTCTTTGGCCATCTAATCCTCTGGGGTATCACTACCAAGTTTTGAACCGGCAAGATAATGCCGAAATTCATCAATTAAGTAAAGAATTGCGCGTTTAAAACGCAGCAAAACAATTTCAGCGTATTGCCCAAGCGTCACGGTACAACCGAACGGAAAGCGCATTCGTAAAGGGGATACGACAGGATAAACGTCAGGACGTTATCTGAAGCGAGGGTCCCAAACGGCGGCGGGGCAACAGGCAGAAGCTACTCTGCGGCGTAATTATAACACCCTCATAAAAAATATGCGGAAAACATTTAGGCATTGGGCATAAAGAGCATTCTGGGAACCCAAAAATCGCGCGGAAGAGTCTCCAGTCGGCACTGTTCAAGGTGTTCGATATAGCGTCGGCGGGAAATTTCAACCGCGCCGAGCGAGGCGGTGTGCTCATTCAGCACCTGACAATCCATCAGTTGTCCGCCGCGTTGGGCAAATTCCTGGCTAAAAACCAGCAGCGCGGTTTTCGACGCATTCGTGGCGCGGGAGAACATCGACTCACCGCAGAAAAGCGTGCCCTGCGCCACCCCGTACATCCCCCCAACGAGGTCATCATCTTTCCATACTTCGATGGAGTGCGCGTAGCCCAGCTCTTGAAGCTGGTGGTAGGCGATAATGATGTCGCGGGTTATCCAGGTGCCTTCATGACGATCTTCAGCGCAGCCTTCGATTACCTGCCCGAAGGCGTGATTGAGCGTGACGCGATAGGGCGAATTTGCGTGAAAACGTTTCATGCTGCGGCTCAGGTGAAACTGCCCGGGCCACAGCACGGCTCGCGGGTCCGGAGACCACCATAAAATCGGGTCGCCGGGAGAAAACCACGGGAAGATGCCGCGCTGGTAAGCCAGTAAGAGACGCGCCGGGCTGAGATCGCCGCCCAAAGCCAGCAATCCGTTAGGTTCACGCAGCGCCCCCTCCGGAGAAGGGAACGCAATATTATGGCGAGAAAGCTGCACCAGGCGCATGACAACAGAACTCCAGTACGCGAGAGAGGACGCTACAAATATAGTCTACAGGCGCTGTTTAAACTGGTAGTAGCGACCCTGTTTTGCCAGCAGCTCTGCGTGATTACCTTGCTCAATTATGTGTCCGTTGTCCATCACAATTATTCGATCGAAATTCACCAGCCCGCGCAGGCGGTGAGTGACCATCAGCACGGTTTTGCCTTTCATCACCTTTGTCAGTAAATCAAGAATTTGACTCTCGGTTGTCGCATCCAGACCTTCTGTCGGTTCATCCAGCAACATCAGCGGAGCATCGTGCAGCAAGGCGCGCGCGATGGCCAGACGACGCAGTTCGCCGCCGGAAAGCTGTCGGCCCCCTTCACCCAGCCAGCTGTTCAACCCGTCGTCCTCAAGCAGCTTGTGCAGCCCAACCTGTTCCAGCATCGCCCGCAGCGTATCGTCAGAGGCGTCCGGTGCCGCCAGAAGAAGATTATCGCGCAGCGTAGCGCTGAACAGGTGCACACGCTGGGGCACGACGCTGACCGTTTTACGCAAGGCCGCTTCGCTATAATCAGACAGCGGAAGGTCGTTAAACCGAATCTCGCCCTGCTGCGGGTCCCAGGCGCGCGTGAGGAGTTGCAGAAGCGTCGATTTGCCACATCCCGTACGGCCAAGGATCGCAATGCGCTGCCCGTCATCAACAGAAAGGCTGATATCTTCCAGCGCGTTTTGCGCCTGCTTGTCGTAGGCGAAGGTGACGTTGCTGAGCGTCAGCGCGACCTGCTCCGGCACGATGGTTTGACCCGCGCTGAACTTCACTTCCGGCTCCTGCTCTGAAATATCCGTAATGCGCAGCGCAGAGGCAATCACCTGGCCGAGATGCTGAAAGGCGCCGGTGACCGGGGCTAAGGCTTCGAAGGCTGCCAGGGCACAGAAAACAAACAGCGCAATCAGCGGGCCAGGCTGCGGGTTACCGCCCACGCCACCGGAGGCCATCCAGAGCATGGCGATAACGGCAAACCCACCGATTAACATCATCAGCGCCTGAGAAAACGCGGTCAGTTCAGACTGGCGACGCTGGGCTTCATGCCAGTTCAGTTCCGTATTTTCCATACGGGTGCGGTAGCGCTTGCTGGCACCAAAAATGGTGAGCTCGGCCTGACCCTGCAACCAGGAGGTGAGCTGCTGGCGGTATTCCCCGCGCAAACGCGTCAGGTTTTCCCCGGTGGTTTTACCTGCACGATAAAACAGGGGCGGCAGAATAATCAGCGTCATCAGCATGATGCCGCCGAGCGTCAGTGCGATGGGAACATCCAGGAAACTCAACCCCAGCGTGACCACGACAATCACCACAAACGCGCCCACCATGGGCGAGATGACGCGCAGATAGAGGTGATCCAGCGTATCCACATCCGCAACTACGCGGTTAAGTAATTCGCCCTGCCGAAAACGTGCCAGCCCGGCAGGGGAGAGGGGCAGCAATTTGCTGAACGTATAAATACGCAGGTGTTGCAGCACGCGGAAGGTCGCGTCGTGGCTGACCAGGCGTTCGAAGTAGCGCCCGGCAGTTCGCGTAATCGCCGTGCCGCGCACCCCGGCGGCAGGCAGCATGTAGTTAAAGCTGTATAGCCCGGCAAAGCCTGCGGCCGCAGACGCGGAGAGGAACCAGCCAGAAAGCGTAAGCAGGCCGATGCTGGCGAGCAGAGTGATAATCGCCAGTACGATCCCGAGCGTCAGCATCCATTTGTGGCGTTTATACAAAGCAAGATAGGGAAGCAGGGCGCGCATCAGATATCCTCCTGACGGTTCGCCAGCAGGGTCGCAAAGGGCCCCTGCGCGGCAACAAGCGCGGCGTAATCGCCTTGCTCAACAATGTGTCCGTTTTCCATCACCCAGATCTGATCCCAGTCGGCAATACCTTCCAGCTGGTGGGTCACCATCAGGGTAGTTTGCTGGCGTGAGGCTGCGTTAAGCGCATCCATCACGCGCTGCTCGCTGTGAGCGTCCAGGCTGGCGGCGGGTTCGTCCAGCAGCATTAACGAACAGGGGTTCAGCAGCGCACGGGCAACCGCCACGCGCTGTGCCTGGCCCACTGACAGCCCGGCAGACTGATCGCCAATGACGGTATCGACACCCTGCGCAAGCAGCGGCAAAAACTCGCTGACCCAGGCGCGGTCGAGGACCGATTGCAGCTCATCGTCACGTGCATCCGGCCTTGCCAGCAGCACATTCTCGCGCAGCGTCGGGGCAGGCAGTTGAGGGTTTTGACCCACCCAGCTTAGCTGGTTACGCCAGGCATCAGGATCGAGCTCGCGCAGCTCCGTTTTGTTGATACGCAGCGATCCGGTGTACGCCATAAAACCTGACAGCGCATTCAACAATGAGCTTTTACCTGAGCCGCTGGTACCCACCAGCACCACACGTTGCCCGGCAGGCAGGGTAAAGTTCAGCGGGCCGGCCAGCACTTTGCCTTCAGGCGACAGAACAGAAAAATCCTGTGCTTCAATGGTCACCGGATCGTTCGTATTCAGCGTCACCTCACCACGCTCCGGATGCGCCAGCGGCGTTTCCATAAAGGTTTTCAGGCTATCGGCAGCACCCACCGCCTGCGCTTTGGCATGGTAAAAGGTGCCGAGATCGCGAAGCGGCTGGAAAAATTCCGGGGCCAGGATCAGCGCCAGGAACCCGGCGGAAAGCGTGACCGCCGTACCGTAGTGGCCAAAGTCCAGCGCGCCGAGGTAGGAGAAGCCAAAGTAAACCGCCACCAGCGCAATCGACAGGGAGGTAAAGAACTCGAGCACGCCGGAAGAAAGGAAGGCCATGCGCAACACTTCCATGGTGCGCTGACGAAAATCCTGCGACGCCAGGCGAATGTTTTCGGTTTCCGCTTCACCACGACCAAAGATCCGCAGGGTTTCCATTCCGCGCAGACGGTCCAGGAAATGACCGCTCAACCGACCCAGCGCAAGGAAGTTGCGACGGTTAGCATCTGCCGCACCCATGCCGACCATCGCCATAAACAGCGGGATGAGCGGGGCGGTCCCCATCAGGATCAGAGCCGCTACCCAGTTAACAGGGAAGATGGCGATAACAATCATCAGAGGCACAAACACTGCCAGCGTCATCTGTGGAAGATAACGCGCATAGTAATCGTGCATATCGTCGATTTGCTCAAGGATCAGCGTCGCCCAGCTACCGGCCGGTTTGCCCTGGATCCACGCAGGCCCGGCTTCCGAAAGCCGGTCGAGCACTTTGCGGCGGATCTCATAGCGGATGTGCTGGCCGGCATGGAACCCAACCCGTTCGCGCAGCCAGACCACCCACGCACGCAGGACGAAAACCAGCACCAGAACGATAAACGGCAGCAGCAGCGCTTCGCGCGGGATGCTCTCCATGATCATATGATTGAGAATGCGGGCCAGCAGCCATGCCTGGGCAACAATCAACAGACCGCTGATAAATCCCAGAACGCGGGAAATCATAAGCCAGCGGCGGGACAGAACGCTTTGCTGTTTCAGCCAGCGCGTTAACTCTTGTTGACGGGTTTTTTCCATTGCGTACTTTGCAGGTGACGTTATAAGAAATTAGACATCTGCATGTTACACGTGAGCAAAAATAAAGGCGACCAGTGGCCGCCTTTATTTACGTTTGTTACTGACTTGTAAAGATTATTTACCTTGTTCTGCCAGTCCGTCCAGATAGCGTTCTGCGTCCAGCGCGGCCATACAGCCGGTCCCCGCAGAGGTGATCGCCTGACGATAAATATGGTCCATCACGTCGCCAGCCGCGAAGACGCCTGGGATGCTGGTCTGCGTCGCATTGCCGTGAATGCCAGACTGCACTTTGATGTAGCCGTTCTCCAGCTCAAGTTGGCCTTCGAAAATGGCCGTGTTCGGGCTGTGACCGATTGCCACAAACAGGCCTGCCACCTCCAGCGTTTCGACGGTGTCGGTGTTCTGCGTATCACGAATTCGCAGACCTGCCACACCCATCTGATCGCCGGTCACTTCTTCCAGCGTACGGTTGGTATGCAGCACAATGTTGCCGCTCGCCACTTTATCCATCAGGCGTTTGATCAGGATCTTCTCGGCGCGGAAGGTGTCGCGACGGTGGATCAGGTGTACTTCTGAGGCGATGTTCGCCAGATACAACGCTTCTTCCACAGCGGTGTTGCCGCCGCCGATCACCGCAACTTTCTGGTTGCGATAGAAGAAACCGTCGCAGGTCGCGCAGGCTGATACGCCGCGCCCTTTGAATGCTTCTTCAGACGGCAGACCGAGATAACGGGCAGAGGCACCGGTAGCGATGATCAGCGCATCGCAGGTGTATTCACCGCTGTCGCCGGTCAGACGGAACGGACGGTTCTGCAAATCCACTTTATTAATGTGGTCGAACAGGATTTCGGTTTCGAATTTAGCAGCATGCTCGTGCATGCGCTCCATCAGCAGCGGCCCGGTCAGGTCGTTCGGGTCGCCCGGCCAGTTTTCCACTTCCGTGGTGGTGGTCAGCTGACCGCCTTTTTCCATCCCGGTAATCAGTACCGGTTGCAGGTTAGCGCGTGCAGCATAGACCGCTGCGGTATATCCCGCAGGTCCAGAACCAAGGATTAGCAGCTTACTGTGTTTGGTCGTGCCCATGAGATCCCCATTGTTGTTGGCAGGCAATGGGCTGGATTGTAGGGAATTTGTTGCCGTAAAAAAAGAGCACGACAGTTTTGCTTCCGATATATGCAATAGTCACGCCCTATGGATCAGACACGGTCATATCACGTCTGCTACTGAAAATCGCGCGTTTATAAGGCAATAAAATGATGATTAATACCCCCCCGTAATGAATATCCGGCATCTTGTACTAAAAATCGATGTTTTGCTTTGACAATCCCCTGCGCTTTTGCGAAAACATTCAAGGAAGAAAAAAAGACGCATGAACTGCATGCCGAATAGACATGCACGTAAATGCCATTTTTACCGGGTCAGTGAAATCTACGCATGGTGTGGACAGACGCCATACGTGATGTCTGTGACTGCTTTCGGGCAACGGTCTTCTTACCGCAGAACCCGAATCCACATCGCGTCTAATACATAACCAGGCGATGTGATGAATAACGGGTGCAGGCTCTGAACAGTGATGTGCACAGGGTCCAGGCAGGAGTAGGGAAGGAATACAGAGAGACAATAATAATGGTAGATAGCAAGAAGCGCCCTGGCAAAGATCTCGACCGTATCGATCGTAACATTCTTAATGAATTGCAAAAGGATGGGCGTATTTCCAACGTCGAGCTTTCAAAACGTGTGGGACTTTCCCCGACGCCGTGCCTTGAGCGTGTGCGTCGACTGGAAAGACAGGGTTTTATTCAGGGCTATACGGCTCTGCTAAACCCGCATTATCTGGATGCCTCACTTCTGGTATTTGTTGAGATTACTCTGAATCGTGGTGCGCCGGATGTGTTTGAGCAATTTAACGCCGCTGTACAAAAACTTGAAGAAATTCAAGAGTGTCATCTGGTTTCCGGTGATTTTGACTACCTGTTAAAAACCCGTGTGCCTGATATGTCCGCCTACCGTAAGCTGCTGGGTGAAACCCTGCTGCGTCTGCCAGGCGTGAACGACACCCGTACTTATGTGGTGATGGAAGAGGTCAAACAGAGCAATCGTCTGGTTATTAAGACGCGCTAACACGGAACAGGTGCAAAATCAGTGTAGTTTGATTACACTCCTGTTAATCCATACAGCAACAGTGCCGGGGATACCCGGCGCTGTTGTCCGTTTTAGCACACAGGCAGGACATGCCTGATACCTGGAGAGCCTTTCTTGAGCCAGGAATACACTGAAGACAAAGAAGTCACATTATCTAAGCTAAGCAGCGGACGTCGTCTCCTCGAGGCGTTACTGATTGTTATTGCCCTTTTTGCCGTCTGGCTGATGGCCGCCTTACTCAGTTTCAACCCCTCAGATCCCAGCTGGTCGCAAACCGCATGGCATGAGCCTATTCATAACTTAGGTGGCGTTCCCGGTGCCTGGCTTGCGGACACGCTCTTTTTCATTTTCGGAGTGATGGCTTATACCCTTCCCGTCATCATTATTGGCGGATGCTGGTTTGCCTGGCGTCATCGACAGAACGACGACTACATCGATTATTTTGCCGTTTCGCTGCGCCTGATTGGCGCCCTGGCGCTGATCCTCACCTCCTGTGGGCTGGCGGCGATCAACGCTGATGATATCTGGTACTTCGCCTCCGGCGGGGTGATCGGCAGCCTGTTGAGCTCCGCGCTGCAACCGATGCTTCATAGCAGCGGCGGCACGCTGGCGCTGCTCTGTATCTGGGCGGCGGGCCTGACGCTGTTTACCGGCTGGTCCTGGGTGAGCATTGCTGAGAAGATCGGCAGCTTTATTCTGACGCTGCTGACGTTCGCCAGCAACCGTACCCGTCGTGACGATACGTGGGTCGATGAAGACGAGTATGAAGATGAGTACGAAGAGGAAGACGAGGCGCCTGTACAGCGGCGTGAATCTCGCCGCGCGCGTATTCTGCGCGGTGCTCTGGCGCGCCGCCAGCGCGTCGCTGAAAAATTTGCTAACCCGTTAGGCCGTAAAACGGATGCCGCGCTGTTCTCCGGCAAACGTATGGATGAAGACGAGCAGATTGAGTATCGCGGTGCGGCCGTCGACCCTGATGACGTACTGTTCTCTGGCCATCGAGCCACGCCGGGAGAGTATGACGAATATGATCCGCTGCTGAATGGCCACTCCGTGACTGAACCGGTAGCCGCTGCTGCTGCCGCAACGACGGCTGCGCAGGCCCATGTTGCGCCTGTTGAAGCCGTGATGCCGTCCTCGCCTGTTCCGGCACCGGAGTCCGCGATCCAGCAACCGCAGGTAGACTGGCAGACTGCGCCAGGCGTCCATACGCCTGAACCGACCATTGCGCCTGAGCCTGAAAGTTATATTCCTGTGCAGCAGGAACAGTGGCAGCAAACGTCTCAGCCGCCTGAGCCTGCCAGCGTGCCGCAACAACCGTATCAGGCTTATACGCCCGAACCCGCTGTACCTGAACAGCCATACGTTGCACCGGTGTCTGAACCCGAAGTGGTGGAGGAAGCGAAGCCATCCCGTCCGCCATTATACTATTTTGAAGAAGTGGAAGAGCGCCGCGCCCGTGAGCGCGAGCAGCTTGCCGCCTGGTATCAGCCCGTGCCCGAGCCGGTGCAGGAGCCTGTTGCAAAAGCGCCTTCGGTCAGCGTTCCACCTGTAGAACCTACGCCAGCCGTTGCGTCGGGTGCAGAAGCCGTGAAGCAGGCAACGGCAGCCGCTGCCGCGTCCGCTTCGCTATTCAGCCCGGCAGCCGACAGCGCCCCGCGTCCTCAGGTGAAAGAGGGCATTGGTCCACAGCTGCCGCGCCCTAACCGCGTGCGCGTACCGACTCGCCGGGAGCTGGCCTCTTATGGCATTAAACTGCCTTCCCAGCGTATGGCGGAAGAAAAAGCCCGTGAGTCCGACTACGAAGATGATGCCGACGAACTGCATCAGGATGAGCTGGCGCGTCAGTTTGCTGCCCAGCAGAATCAGCGTTACGGCGAAGAGTATCAGCATGACGTGCCTTCACAGCAGGACGAGGATGATGCGGCCGAAGCGGAGCTGGCGCGCCAGTTTGCAGCAACGCAGCAGCAGCGTTATTCCGGTGAGCAACCTTCGGGGGCAAACCCGTTCTCGCTGTCGGATTTCGAATTCTCACCAATGAAAGATCTGGTGGATGATGGCCCAAGCGAACCGCTGTTCACGCCGAGCGTAATGCCGGAAGCGGAGCCGGTGCGTCAGCCGCCTGCACCACAGGCTTACGTGCAGCCGCAACAGCCGGCGCCGCAGGCGTATGCGCAGCCGCAGACACCTTCTCAACCGCCTCAGCCACAGTTCCAGCAGCCAGCACCACAGCCGCAGGAGAGCCTGATTCACCCGCTGCTGATGCGTAACGGAGACAGCCGACCGCTGCAACGACCAAGTACGCCGCTGCCGTCGCTGGATCTGTTAACGCCACCGCCAGCGGAAGTCGAGCCGGTGGATACCTTTGCCCTTGAGCAGATGGCCCGTCTGGTGGAAGCGCGTCTGGCTGACTTCCGCATTAAAGCGGACGTGGTGAACTACTCACCGGGCCCGGTGATCACCCGTTTCGAACTGAACCTGGCACCGGGCGTAAAAGCGGCGCGTATTTCTAACCTCTCCCGCGACCTGGCGCGTTCTCTGTCCACCGTGGCGGTACGTGTGGTGGAAGTGATCCCAGGCAAGCCTTACGTTGGCCTTGAGCTGCCAAACAAGAAACGCCAGACCGTTTATCTGCGTGAAGTTCTGGATAACACCAAATTCCGCGACAACCCGTCCCCGCTGACCGTGGTGCTGGGTAAAGATATCGCAGGCGATCCGGTGGTTGCCGATCTCGCGAAGATGCCGCACCTGCTGGTTGCGGGTACTACCGGCTCCGGTAAATCGGTCGGGGTGAACGCCATGATCCTCAGTATGCTCTACAAAGCGCAGCCTGAAGACGTGCGTTTCATCATGATCGACCCAAAAATGCTCGAACTGTCCGTCTATGAAGGCATTCCGCATCTGTTAACGGAAGTGGTTACCGACATGAAGGACGCCGCCAACGCATTACGCTGGAGCGTCAATGAAATGGAGCGTCGCTACAAGCTGATGTCGGCGCTGGGCGTGCGTAACCTGGCCGGTTATAACGAGAAAATCGCCGAGGCGGCGCGTATGGGCCGTCCGATTCCGGACCCATACTGGAAGCCGGGTGACAGCATGGATGCCCAGCATCCGGTGCTGGAAAAACTGCCTTACATCGTGGTGCTGGTGGATGAATTTGCCGACCTTATGATGACCGTTGGCAAGAAAGTGGAAGAGCTGATTGCGCGTCTGGCACAGAAAGCGCGTGCGGCGGGCATCCACCTGGTACTGGCAACGCAGCGTCCGTCCGTGGATGTAATCACCGGTCTTATTAAGGCAAACATCCCGACCCGTATCGCGTTTACCGTGTCGAGTAAAATTGACTCCCGTACTATCCTTGACCAGGGCGGAGCAGAGTCGCTGCTGGGGATGGGGGATATGCTCTATTCCGGGCCGAACTCCACCTCGCCGGTGCGTGTTCACGGTGCGTTTGTTCGCGACCAGGAAGTGCACGCGGTTGTGCAGGACTGGAAAGCGCGCGGGCGACCGCAATATGTTGACGGCATCACCTCTGACAGCGAAAACGAAGGTGGCGGCGGTGGTTTTGACGGCGGCGAAGAGCTGGATCCGTTATTCGACCAGGCGGTTAATTTCGTCACCGAAAAACGCAAAGCGTCCATCTCCGGCGTGCAGCGCCAGTTCCGTATCGGTTACAACCGCGCGGCGCGTATCATTGAGCAGATGGAAGCCCAGGGCATCGTGAGCGAACAGGGGCACAACGGTAACCGTGAGGTGCTGGCGCCACCGCCTTTTGAGTAATCTTCAGCGATTGCAAAGAAGGGTAAATCAGCAAAAATTAAGCATATTCTTCTGTCGCCTGCCTTCGGGCAGGTACAGAATAGAAACGGAACCCCCATATCGGGAAGACGTATTTTAAGGAATAACAATGAAAAAAATCGCCATCGCCTGTGCATTACTCTCCAGTTTTGTTGCCAGCAGCGTCTGGGCTGATGCAGCCAGCGACCTTAAAAGCCGACTGGATAAAGTGAGCAGTTTCCACGCCAGCTTCACGCAAAAAGTGACTGACGGCAGCGGCAACGCGGTGCAGGAAGGCCAGGGAGATTTGTGGGTAAAACGCCCAAATCTGTTCAACTGGCACATGACCCAGCCGGATGAAAGCGTTCTGGTGTCTGACGGTAAAACCCTGTGGTTCTACAATCCGTTTGTTGAGCAGGCGACCGCCACCTGGCTCAAAGACGCGACCAGCAATACGCCGTTTATGCTCATTGCCCGTAACCAGTCCAGCGACTGGCAGCAGTACAACATCAAACAAAACGGTGATGAGTTCGTCCTGACGCCAAAAGGCAGCAACGGTAATCTGAAGCAGTTCACCATTAACGTGAGCAGCAACGGTACCATCAATCAGTTCGGCGCGGTTGAGCAGGACGATCAGCGCAGCAGCTATCAGTTGAAGTCTCAGCAAAACGGCGCCATTGATGCATCGAAATTCACCTTTACCCCGCCGCAGGGCGTAACGGTGGACGACCAACGCAATAAGTAAGAGGCATGAGTGAGCAACCTGTCGCTCGATTTTTCAGATAATGCGTTTCAACCTCTGGCCGCCCGTATGCGGCCAGAAAATTTAGCGCAGTACATCGGTCAGCAACATCTGCTGGCTGCGGGGAAACCATTGCCGCGCGCTATTGAGGCGGGGCATCTGCACTCCATGATTCTCTGGGGGCCACCCGGCACCGGAAAAACCACGCTCGCTGAAGTGATCGCCCGTTATGCCAACGCGGACGTTGAGCGCATCTCGGCGGTCACGTCGGGGGTGAAAGAGATCCGCGAGGCGATCGAGCGGGCGCGACAAAACCGCAATGCCGGACGTCGCACCATTCTGTTTGTCGACGAAGTTCACCGCTTCAACAAGAGCCAGCAGGACGCCTTTCTGCCGCACATTGAAGACGGTACGATTTTCTTTATTGGCGCCACCACGGAAAACCCGTCGTTTGAACTGAACTCTGCGCTGCTCTCCCGGGCGCGCGTGTATCTGCTTAAATCGCTGACCACGGAAGATATTGAAAAAGTTCTGACGCAGGCGATGGAGGACAAAGCGCGCGGTTACGGCGGGCAGGATATCGTTCTGCCGGACGAGACGCGTCTTGCTATCGCCGAACTGGTTAACGGTGATGCCCGTCGTGCGTTGAACACGCTCGAAATGATGGCCGATATGGCCGAAGTGGACGATGCGGGCAAGCGCGTATTAAAGCCTGAACTGCTCACCGAAATTGCCGGTGAGCGCAGCGCGCGCTTCGATAATAAAGGCGATCGTTTTTACGACCTCATCTCTGCATTACACAAGTCCGTGCGCGGCAGCGCTCCGGATGCGGCGCTCTACTGGTATGCGCGTATCATCACCGCCGGTGGCGATCCGTTATATGTCGCGCGTCGCTGCCTGGCGATTGCGTCAGAAGATGTCGGTAATGCCGATCCACGCGCCATGCAGGTCGCTATTTCCGCCTGGGACTGCTTTACTCGCGTCGGGCCTGCGGAGGGCGAGCGTGCCATTGCGCAGGCAATTGTCTATCTGGCTTGCGCACCGAAAAGTAACGCGGTGTATACCGCCTTCAAAGCGGCGATGTCGGATGCACGTGAACGTCCGGACTACGATGTGCCGGTTCATCTGCGCAATGCGCCAACCAAATTGATGAAAGAGATGGGTTACGGGCAGGAGTATCGCTACGCCCATGACGAACCCAACGCCTACGCCGCCGGCGAGGAGTATTTCCCGCAGGAGATGGCACAAACCCGCTATTATCACCCCACAAATAGAGGTCTTGAGGGTAAGATTGGCGAAAAGCTCGCCTGGCTTGCCGGACAGGATCAAAATAGCCCTATAAAACGCTACCGTTAGTTCAATCGTTGCGGTAATGTTGGCAATATATCTCTGTGGCCGCAGGCTGTGGTCACTTTTTCCTCTTTTAATTCGATAAGCACAGGATAAGCATGCTCGATCCCAATCTGCTGCGTAATGAGCCAGACGCAGTCGCTGAAAAACTGGCACGCCGGGGCTTTAAGCTGGATGTAGATAAGCTGCGCGCTCTTGAAGAGCGTCGTAAAGTTTTGCAGGTACAAACAGAAAATCTGCAGGCAGAGCGTAATTCTCGATCGAAATCCATTGGCCAGGCGAAAGCGCGCGGGGAAGATATTGAGCCATTACGCCTGGAAGTGAACAAACTGGGTGAAGAGCTGGATCAGGCGAAAGCTGAACTGGACGTTCTTCAGGCTGAAATTCGTGATATCGCTCTGGCGATTCCGAACATTCCTGACGACAGCGTCCCTGTCGGCAAAGACGAAAACGACAACGTTGAAGTGAAACGCTGGGGTACGCCTCGCGAGTTTGACTTCGAGGTGCGCGATCACGTGACGCTGGGCGAAATGCACGCGGGCCTGGACTTTGCGGCTGCGGTTAAGCTGACCGGTTCTCGCTTCGTGGTAATGAAAGGTCAGATTGCTCACCTGCACCGCGCGCTGGCGCAATTTATGCTGGATCTGCACACCGAGCAGCATGGCTACAGCGAAACCTACGTTCCGTATCTGGTTAACCACGATACGCTGTACGGTACAGGCCAGCTGCCGAAATTTGCCGGCGATCTGTTCCATACCCGTCCGCTGGACGAAGAAGCTGACAGCAGCAACTACGCGCTGATCCCAACCGCGGAAGTGCCGCTGACCAACCTCGTGCGTGATGAGATCATCGACGAAGACGATCTGCCAATCAAACTGACTGCGCACTCTCCATGTTTCCGTTCTGAAGCCGGTTCTTACGGTCGTGATACGCGCGGTCTGATCCGTATGCACCAGTTCGATAAAGTTGAGATGGTGCAGATCGTTCGTCCGGAAGAGTCTATGGACGCGCTGGAAGAGATGACAGGTCACGCAGAGAAAGTGCTGGAGCTGCTGGGGCTGCCATACCGCCGTATGGCGCTGTGCACCGGTGACATGGGCTTCGGCGCCTGCAAAACCTTCGACCTCGAAGTCTGGGTGCCTGCGCAAAACACCTACCGTGAAATCTCCTCTTGCTCTAACGTCTGGGATTTCCAGGCGCGTCGTATGCAGGCGCGTTGCCGCAGCAAGTCCGACAAGAAGACCCGTCTGGTTCATACCCTGAACGGTTCTGGTCTGGCGGTTGGCCGTACGCTGGTTGCCGTGCTGGAGAACTACCAGCAGGCAGATGGTCGTATTGAGATCCCTGAGGTGCTGCGTCCTTACATGAAAGGCCAGCAGTTCATCGGCTAATATTTTGCTGCAAAACAAAAAAGCGCCTCAGGGCGCTTTTTTTATATCTTTGATTTGATACGACGCAATATTCCCTCCCTCTAAAGTAGTAATACTCCTCCGAACGAAAGTTAGCATAAAACACCTGTAACGAAGGAATTCGTTATATATAAAACTACATAGCGGTATGCGCCGCCTCTCTTTTCTTTGTGAGCAACCAAAGTGAGTCTTTATGAAAATCAAAGCGCCTGAAGCGTTAATGGCTGCCGAGGTCACTCGCCGTGGGTTGATGAAAACCACGGCAATAGGTGGTCTGGCGGTTGCCAGCAGCGCCTTTACGCTTCCTTTTACCCGTCTGGCGTCGGCGGCGGAGGCTCTGTCTCCCGCTTCAGCCCCGGAAAAAGTGGTGTGGAGTGCCTGTACCGTTAACTGTGGTAGCCGTTGTCCGCTGCGTATGCATGTTGTGGACGGTGAAATCAAATACGTTGAAACCGACAATACCGGCGATGATAACTACGAAGGGTTACACCAGGTTCGTGCCTGTCTGCGTGGCCGCTCAATGCGCCGTCGCGTTTATAACCCGGATCGTCTGAAATATCCGATGAAGCGTGTCGGTAAGCGTGGGGAAGGGAAGTTCGAGCGCATTAGCTGGGACGAAGCCTACGATATTATCGCGACCAACATGCAGCGCCTGATCAAAGAATACGGCAACGAATCCATCTACCTGAACTATGGCACCGGGACGCTGGGCGGCACCATGACCCGCTCCTGGCCGCCGGGTAAAACGCTGGTAGCGCGCCTGATGAACTGCTGCGGCGGCTATCTCAACCATTATGGCGACTACTCTTCCGCACAGATTGCCGCGGGCCTGAACTACACCTATGGCGGCTGGGCAGACGGTAACAGCCCGTCGGATATAGAAAACAGCAAGCTGGTGGTATTGTTTGGCAACAACCCGGGCGAAACGCGTATGAGCGGCGGTGGGGTAACCTATTATCTTGAGCAGGCGCGCGCCAAATCCAACGCACGTATGATCATCGTCGATCCGCGCTACACCGATACCGGCGCGGGGCGAGAAGACGAGTGGATCCCTATCCGCCCTGGTACCGATGCGGCGCTGGTCAATGCGCTGGCGTATGTGATGATCACTGAAAACCTCGTCGATCAGCCGTTCCTTGATAAATACTGCGTCGGCTATGACGAGAAGACGCTGCCAGCCAGCGCACCGGCTAACGGGCATTACAAAGCGTATATTCTTGGTCAGGGCAGCGACGGGGTAGCGAAAACCCCTGAGTGGGCATCCACCATCACCGGCATTCCAGTCGAACGTATTGTTCAGCTGGCCCGTGAAATTGGTTCAGCAAAACCGGCTTATATCAGCCAGGGCTGGGGACCGCAGCGTCACGCGAACGGCGAAATTGCCACCCGCGCTATTTCTATGCTCTCGATTCTGACTGGCAACGTCGGCATTCACGGCGGTAATAGCGGGGCGCGTGAAGGCTCGTATGAAGTACCGTTTGAACGTATGCCAACGCTGGATAACCCGGTTCAGACCAGCATCTCCATGTTTATGTGGACGGACGCGATCGAGCGCGGCCCGGAAATGACCGCGCTACGCGACGGTGTTCGGGGCAAAGATAAGCTGGATGTGCCGATCAAAATGATCTGGAACTATGCCGGTAACTGCCTGATCAACCAGCACTCAGAGATCAACCGCACCCACGAAATCTTGCAGGACGACAAGAAGTGCGAAATGATTGTGGTGATCGACTGCCACATGACCTCATCGGCGAAGTATGCCGATATTCTGCTCCCAGACTGCACCGCCTCTGAGCAGATGGATTTCGCGCTGGACGCCTCCTGCGGCAACATGTCCTATGTGATCTTCACAGACCAGGCCATCAAACCGCGCTTCGAGTGCAAAACCATCTATGAGATGACGTCCGAGCTGGCGAAACGTCTTGGCGTTGAGCAGCAGTTCACAGAGGGGCGTACTCAGGAAGAGTGGATGCGCCATCTGCACGAGCTCTCACGCAAAGCCATTCCAGACCTGCCGGACTTCGATACCTTCCGCAAGCAGGGCATGTACAAGCAGCGCGATCCGGAAGGGCATCACGTGGCGTATAAAGCCTTCCGCGACGATCCGCAGGCCAATCCGCTGACCACGCCGTCGGGCAAAATCGAGATCTACTCCGAAGAGCTGGCAAAAATTGCCGCAACGTGGGAATTGCCGGAAGGGGACGTTATCGATCCGCTGCCGATCTATACGCCTGGCTTCGAAAACTACAACGATCCGCTGACGGAGAAATTCCCACTTCAGTTAACCGGTTTCCACTACAAAGCGCGTGTTCACTCCACCTACGGCAACGTTGACGTTCTGAAAGCGGCCTGCCGACAGGAGATGTGGATCAACCCGATGGATGCGAAAGCGCGCGGCATCAGTAATGGCGATCGCGTACGTATCTTCAACGGACGTGGCGAAGTGCATATCGAAGCTAAAGTGACTCCGCGCATGATGCCTGGCGTTGTCGCGCTGGGGGAAGGGGCCTGGTATAACCCGGATGCGAACCGTATCGATCAGGCGGGCTGCATCAACGTTCTCACTACGCAGCGTCCATCGCCGCTGGCGAAGGGCAACCCATCCCACACAAACCTCGTTCAGGTTGAAAAGGCGTAAGGAGTAACCGATGACAACCCAGTATGGATTTTTTATTGATTCCAGCCGCTGCACCGGGTGCAAAACCTGCGAGCTGGCCTGCAAGGATTATAAAGACCTGACCCCGGACGTCAGCTTCCGTCGTATTTATGAATACGCGGGCGGCGACTGGCAGGAGGATAACGGCGTCTGGCATCAGAACGTCTTCGCCTATTACCTGTCGATTGCCTGCAACCACTGCGAAGATCCGGCCTGCACCAAGGTCTGCCCGAGCGGGGCAATGCACAAGCGCGACGACGGTTTTGTGGTGGTGGACGAGGATGTCTGCATTGGCTGTCGCTACTGCCACATGGCCTGCCCGTATGGTGCGCCGCAGTATAACGCGGCTAAAGGCCACATGACCAAGTGCGACGGCTGCCACAGCCGCGTGGCGGACGGCAAAAAGCCCATCTGCGTCGAGTCCTGCCCGCTGCGCGCGCTGGACTTTGGCCCGATTGAAGAGCTGCGTAAAAAACACGGTCAGCTTGCTGCGGTCGCGCCGCTGCCGTCTGCGCACTTCACGAAGCCGAGTATTGTGATTAAACCTAACGCCAACAGCCGTCCGACGGGTGACACCACCGGCTACCTGGCAAACCCGAAGGAGGTGTGAGATGGGAAGTGGATGGCATGAATGGCCGCTTATGATCTTCACGGTCTTTGGGCAGTGTGTTGCAGGCGGGTTTATCGTCCTTGCGCTGGCGCTGTTAAAAGGGAACCTCAATGCTGAACAGCAGCAGCGTTTAGTGTTGAGCATGTTTGGCCTGTGGGTGTTGATGGGGATTGGGTTTATCGCCTCTACGCTGCACCTGGGCTCACCGATGCGCGCGTTTAACTCCCTGAACCGCGTAGGTGCCTCTTCGCTGAGTAACGAGATTGCCAGCGGCGCAATCTTCTTTGCAGTTGGCGGGCTGGGGTGGTTACTGGCAGCGCTGAAAAAGCTGCCGTCAGGGTTACGTGCGTTGTGGCTCATCGTCACCATGGTACTGGGCGTTGTCTTCGTCTGGATGATGGTCCGGGTGTACAACACCATCGATACCGTTCCGACCTGGTACAGCGTCTGGACGCCGATGAGCTTCTTCCTGACCATGTTTATTGGTGGGCCGCTGCTGGGTTATCTGCTTCTGCGTGTAGCTGGCATTAATGGTTGGGCGATGCGCCTGCTGCCCGCGGTCTCGCTGCTGGCACTGGTCATCAGTACCGTTGTAGCGCTTATGCAGGGAGCGGAGCTGGCGACGATTCACAGCTCTATCCAACAGGCTTCGGCGCTGGTACCGGATTACGGTTCTCTGATGGCCTGGCGTGTGGTGCTGCTGACGGCGGCGCTGGTGTGCTGGATTGCCCCTCAGCTTAAAGGTTACGCGCCTGCGCTACCGTTGCTGTCACTGGCCTTTGTGCTGGTGCTGGCAGGGGAGTTAATTGGTCGCGGCGTATTTTACGGTCTGCATATGACGGTCGGTATGGCTGTCGCCAGCTAATTTTAGATTTTGTTATAAAAAGCCGGGACATAGTGCCCGGCTTTTCTTTTTTCATTCATGAAATTTTTCGACTGATGTTTCGTTGTAAAAATTCCCGGAAATAAATAAAAACAAATAGATAATTAATATTGGTAGCAGGCTTTGCATTAGCAGGATGAGTTTTTTAAATCGACAAGGCGCATATCGTGCGTGACGCCTGAATCGGTGGATTGACTTTGTTTTTGCCAGTGGCATGATGCGCACGAAATCTGAACTTCCTCACGGTTTTTAATCCATGACCACCTATACCCGCCCGGTGCTTTTGTTGCTCTGTGGCCTGCTTTTGCTGACCCTGGCGATCGCGGTGTTGAACACACTCGTCCCGCTATGGCTCGCCCATGAAAACTTACCAACCTGGCAGGTGGGTATGGTTAGCTCGTCCTTTTTTACGGGCAATCTGCTGGGTACCTTATTAACGGGCAGCCTTATTAAGCGCTTTGGTTTTAACCGCAGTTATTATCTGGCGTCACTGATCTTTGCCGTCGGATGCGCCGGTTTAGGACTGATGGTCGGCTTCTGGAGCTGGATGGTCTGGCGCTTTATTGCGGGCGTTGGCTGCGCCATGATCTGGGTGGTGGTTGAAAGTGCGCTGATGTGCAGCGGCACGTCCCGTAATCGCGGGCGTCTGCTGGCGGCTTATATGATGGTTTACTACGTCGGTACCGTTCTGGGACAACTGATGGTCAGCAAATTCCCAACCGACCTGATGAGCGTTCTGCCATGGGTAACAGGGATGGTGCTGGCCGCAATTCTGCCGCTGCTCTTTACCCGTATCGTGAACCAGAGCAGTGAGCATCAGGAGGCCACGCACGTTTGGCCGATGCTGAGACTGCGTCAGGCGCGCCTGGGGATTAACGGCTGTATTATTTCCGGGATTGTGCTGGGGTCGCTCTATGGCCTGATGCCGCTCTATCTCAACCATCAGGGCGTCAGCGATTCCGGGATCGGTTTCTGGATGGCGGTGATGGTCAGCGCGGGGATTGTCGGTCAGTGGCCGATTGGCCGCCTGGCGGACCGCTTTGGTCGTCTGCTGGTGCTGCGCGTCCAGGTTTTCGTGGTCATCATGGGCTGTCTCGCCATGCTCAGCAACGCCGCGATGGCGCCTGCGCTGTTCATTCTGGGGGCTGCGGGTTTTACGCTCTATCCGGTCGCGATGGCCTGGGCCTGTGAGAAAGTTGAGCATCACCAGCTGGTGGCGATGAACCAGGCATTGTTGCTGAGTTACACCATCGGCAGTTTACTGGGGCCGACTTTTACCGCTATGCTCATGCAAAATTACTCTGATAATCTGCTGTTTATCATGATCGCCAGCGTATCGTTTATTTATCTGTTAATGCTGCTGCGCAAAGCGGGCGAGCACCCAACGCCAGTGGCACATGCCTGATTAAATAAAAGCCTGTCGATGACAGGCTTTTTTGTCCCTGTCACATATAAGACTTTTACTTATTGTGAGTTTTTACTGCCTGGCGATAATTCAAATGAGTTCTACCACTAAAAGGCAGCAATCATGTCTACTCGTCGTTTTTCCACTACCGCACTTGCCGTAGTGTTGGCTTTAACGTTTGCAACGGCTCCGGCCATGGCTAATCCAGGAAACGGGAATGGCGGTGGTCACGGAAACGGTGGCGGACAAGGTAATAGCGGCAATCATGGTAACGGGAACGCTGGTAACCATGGTAATAAGCACAATACCGGCCAGGATAATCCAGGAAAATCGGATAAGAGCTTTAAAAACAGCAACGATGTTGGTCATGATGTTGACGTCCGCGTGAGCTTCGATCATGCCCGCCATCTGGCACTGAATTACGGCTTAACGGGCTACGACTCTCTGCCTCCGGGTATTGCGAAAAACCTGGCGCGCGGTAAGCCACTGCCTCCGGGCATTGCGAAGAAAACCGTGCCAGCCGATATGCTGGGTCAGCTTCCTTCTTATCCGGGCTATGAATGGCGCGTGGTGGGTGACGACCTGGTCTTAATTGCGCTGAGTACCGCGATTGTGACTTCGGTGATTAACGGCGTCTTTAAATAGAATATAAAAAGGCCCGGTTTTCACCGGGCCTTTTCGTTAATACATGACCTTGTGGCCATACTGCTCAAGAATACCTTTGACGCGCTCCATCGTCTCTTTTTTCGGCGGCTTCACGCCATCGAGCTTGTACTCTTCACCCATTGCCACCCATTTGTGTTTGCCCAGCTCGTGATAGGGCAGGAGTTCAATTTTCTCCACGTTACCCATATCCCTGGTAAATTCGCCCAGACGATGTGCAGAATCATCATCATCTGACCAGCCCGGTACCACCACGTAGCGGATCCAGGTCTTGACGCCTTTGTTGGCAATGTATTTGGCAAATTCCAGCGTACGGTGGTTTGAGACGCCAACCAGATTCTGGTGGATCTCATCGTTCATCTGCTTGAGATCGAGCATCACCAGATCGGTCACTTCAAGCAGTTCATCAATAACCGGATCGTAACGGCGCACAAAGCCGTTGGTGTCGAGGCAGGTATGAATACCTTCTTTATGGCAGGCGCGGAACCAGTCGCGCACAAATTCAGCCTGAAGAATAGCTTCACCGCCGGATGCCGTCACGCCACCACCGGACGCGTTCATGAAGTGGCGATAGGTCACCACCTCTTTCATCAGATCCTCAACGGTGACTTCTTTACCGCCATGGGTGTCCCAGGTGTCACGGTTATGGCAGTACAGGCAGCGCATCAGGCAGCCCTGGAAGAAAGTGATAAAGCGGATCCCCGGGCCATCGACGGTGCCACAGGATTCAAAGGAGTGAATGCGACCAATAATTGACATTGCGGTGATATCTCCGAATTTGGCCCATCCGGGGGCCTATGTAGATGCACAGCTCAAAGGCTATGTCGAGTCTGTTTTGGCTGTTATCCATTAAGTATAGATAGCGGACAAAAGAGACTGATGAAGCGAGGGTGTTAAAAAGGCCCCACTTGCGTGGAGCCTTTATTGTACGCTTTTTAACGCGTGATTTCAGTCAATTCCACTTACATGGACTGAGTGAAAGTACGGGTGATAACGTCCTGCTGCTGTTCTTTCGTCAGGGAGTTAAAACGTACTGCGTAGCCAGATACGCGGATGGTCAGCTGAGGATATTTCTCAGGATGTTCCATCGCGTCGAGCAGCATTTCACGGTTCATCACGTTCACGTTCAGGTGCTGACCACCTTCAATGGACGCTTCGTGGTGGAAGTAACCATCCATCAGACCCGCGAGGTTAGTTTTACGTACTTCGTCGTCTTTACCCAGCGCGTTTGGCACGATAGAGAAGGTGTAAGAGATACCATCTTTCGCGTATGCAAACGGCAGTTTAGCAACGGAGGTCAGAGAGGCAACCGCACCTTTCTGGTCACGACCGTGCATTGGGTTAGCACCTGGGCCGAATGGCGCGCCAGCACGACGACCGTCTGGGGTGTTACCGGTTTTCTTACCATACACAACGTTAGAGGTGATGGTCAGAACAGACTGAGTCGGGATAGCGTTACGATAGGTAGTGAGTTTCTGAATTTTCTTCATGAAACGTTCTACCAGGTCAACCGCCATGTCATCAACGCGAGCGTCGTTGTTACCAAACTGCGGATATTCGCCTTCGATTTCGAAGTCGATAGCCAGACCATCTTCGTCACGAATTGGTTTAACTTTCGCATATTTGATTGCAGACAGGGAGTCAGCCGCAACGGACAGACCTGCGATACCACACGCCATGGTGCGAACGACGTCACGGTCGTGCAGCGCCATCAGAGAGGCTTCGTAGCTGTACTTGTCGTGCATGTAGTGGATGACGTTCAGCGCAGTGACATACTGCTTAGCCAGCCAGTCCATGAAGTGATCCATGCGCTCCATCACTTCGTCGAAGTTCAGAAGGTCGCCTTTGATCGGTTCAGACTTAGGACCAACCTGCATTTTCAGTTTTTCGTCAACGCCGCCGTTGATTGCGTACAGCATGGTTTTGGCCAGGTTTGCACGCGCACCGAAGAACTGCATTTGCTTACCAACAACCATTGGGCTTACGCAGCACGCGATAGCGTAGTCGTCGTTGTTGAAGTCCGGACGCATCAGGTCATCGTTCTCGTATTGCAGAGAAGAGGTGTCGATGGACACTTTAGCGGCGAATTTCTTGAAGTTCAGTGGCAGTTTTTCAGACCACAGAACGGTGATGTTCGGCTCCGGAGAAGGACCCATGGTGTACAGGGTGTTCAGGAAGCGGAAGCTGTTTTTGGTTACCAGCGTACGGCCATCTACGCCCATACCGCCGATAGATTCGGTTGCCCAGATTGGGTCACCAGAGAACAGCTCATCATATTCTGGAGTACGCAGGAAGCGAACCATACGCAGTTTCATGACCAGATGGTCAATCATTTCCTGAGCGTCTTGCTCGGTGATTTTGCCTGCTTTGATATCGCGTTCGATATACGCATCCAGGAAGGTGGATACGCGGCCGAAGGACATTGCTGCACCGTTCTGAGACTTAACCGCGGCCAGGTAGCCGAAGTAGGTCCACTGAATAGCTTCCTGAGCGTTGGTTGCAGGACCAGAGATATCACAGCCGTATTTAGCCGCCATCTCTTTGATCTGACCCAGCGCACGGTGCTGTTCAGCAATCTCTTCACGCAGACGGATAGTCGCTTCCAGGTTTACGCCGTTTTCCAGGTCAGACTGGAGAGAGACGAACTGCGCGTATTTGTCTTTCATCAGGAAGTCGATACCGTACAGCGCAACGCGACGGTAGTCACCGATGATACGGCCACGGCCATAGGCATCTGGCAGACCGGTCAGAACGCCAGATTTACGGCAGTTCAGAATGTCTTTGGTGTAAACATCGAATACACCCTGGTTATGGGTTTTACGGTATTCGGTGAAGATTTTTTTCAGCATTGGGTCCAGCTCGCGGTTATACGCTTTGCAGGAACCTTCAACCATTTTAATGCCACCGAACGGGATGATTGCGCGTTTCAGTGGTGCTTCAGTCTGGAGACCAACGATTTTCTCAAGGGCTTTGTTGATGTAGCCAGCATCGTGAGAAGTGATGGTAGAAGCAACGGAGGTGTCAAAATCAACTGGCGCGTGAGTGCGGTTTTCCAGTTTAACGCCTTCCATTACGCTGTCCCACAGCTTGGTGGTTGCATCAGTCGCACCAGCCAGGAAGGATTCGTCACCTTCATACGGGGTATAGTTTTTCTGAATGAAGTCACGGACGTTGACTTCATTCTGCCAGTCACCTTTCGTAAAACCTTCCCAGGCTGTGGCTAACTTTTCATTAAGCTCGGACATGTAACACCTACCTTCTTAAGTGGATTTTTTATTTACTGCCTGAGACAACCATTAATGATGATCGCCGCCACGCAGGTAAATGACCCAGTATGTCAACCCAACTAACAGACCCCCACCGATAATGTTCCCGATAGTGACGGGGATCAGGTTATCAGTAATGAAATTCATAATAGTCAGGTGTGAAAAACTTTCCGGGGTTGAACCAACAGCAGTCCAGAACTCCGGGCTTGCAAAGTTGCGGATAACAATCCCCATCGGGATCATGAACATATTCGCAATACTGTGCTCAAAGCCGCTGGCAACAAACATCGCAACCGGCAGAACCATAATCATGGCTTTATCCATCAGGCTACGACCAGAGTAGCTCATCCAGACCGCCAGGCAGACCATCAGGTTTGCAAGGATGCCGAGAGCAACGGCTTCGATAAATGTATGGTGCATTTTGTGGTCGGCGGTTTGCAGGACGTTAAGCCCCCAGCCGCCGTTGGCGGTCATGTACTCGCCAGAAAGCCACATCAACAGAACAAAGAGCAGACAGCCAATCAGGTTGCCAACGTAGACGTTGAGCCAGTTGCGCCCCAGTTGACCCCAGGTAATTCTTCCGCTGGCTTTTGCAACAACAATCAGCACCGTTGAGGTGAAGAGGTCGGCGCCGCAGATGACGCAGAGGATCAGGCCCAGTGAGAAGCAAATACCACCAATCAGTTTCGCTATGCCGAAAGGCATCCCGGCAGTGCCGGTGGTGGCTGTGATATAGAAGACGAAAGCGATGGAGATGAACACCCCAGCCGTAATGGCCAGAAAGAACGTCGTCATCGGATGTTTCGTTGCTTTGTAGACACCCGCTTCTTCGGCAACTTTCGCCATCGCAGCGGGGAGTAATAGATCAAAAGGGTTGTCAGCTTTCACACTAACTCTCTCTTTATTAAGTCGGCGACGAGATACTAACAAAGCATTATAGAAGAGAAATTGATATAGATCATATCTCGCCTGGCTTATGGGCCCGCAGTGTGTATGGTTTTACAGCAAAAGCGGAGTAAGTATTTGATTATCCGTATAAAAATAAATTTTAAAAGTTATGAAAAGAGTTGAATTTTTTCCTTCAGCCTCCCGTGGAACAGTTAATTAAAATGGAGTATTTATTAGAATTAGTAACAGTAAAGCCCAGGTAAGCGTTTTTATATTTACCCGTGGTTAACTTAATTATTACAATTAAACGTCATTGCGGAAAAATAAAAAAAAGGGGCAATGAAATTGCCCCGTAATATAGCTCAGGCGATTGAATACGCCTACAGCCATTAATGTTATATGCGCTTATTTTGACCAGTAAGCGGCTTTAGCCTTCTGCAATTTTTCATACGCATTCAGCAGCGACTGATGCGCCGGGAAGGCTTTCAGATCGCTGTCAACCGCTTGCAGGCCATAGAACGGTTCTTCACCGCTCAGCGCCGCGCTGGCAGCTTCAACGGCATCTGCACCGTACATGCGGACGAAGGCGTTCAGATACTGCAATGGCTCGCGGTCGTCTTCCTGAGAAAGCAAGAGCAGCGTTTGCAGGCAACGGTAATAGTTAGTGCGCTCGGCGGAGAAGACGGACTGGTTAAACTCCATCGTCCACTCGGTCCAGGCCAAAGCCTGATCCAGATCGCCGCCCGCCAGCGCCAGCATCGCTTTTAGCTCGCCGATGCGCAGCGTGTACCAGCCGTTATCTTTTCCGGTTGCCAGACCCAGCAGTTCGCGTACGCGGGTGAAATCATCGTGTCCTTCTTCGTCCAGTTGGGCGATCAGGTTCAGATAATCTTCTTTATCCCACTCGCTGCCCGGCAGGGCCAGCAGGGTTTCACGCAGATGCGCGCCCATGCTGTTGTTCGCCAGCCACAGATCTTCTGCCGGATAGATGTCCGACATACCCGGCACAATAATACGGCACGCATAAACGCCAAGGTGTTCATAGTCGGCAATATAGACTTCCTGATCTTCCGCGTTGAAGATCGCCATCAGGGTGGCGAACTCTTCTTCCGTCGTACCGGCAAAGCTCCAGTCCACGAACGGATAGTCTGCGTCCTGTTTGAACATATCCCAGGAGATCAAACCGCTGGAGTCGATGAAGTGCGTTTCGAGGTTGGTGTGCTCGGCGACTTCTTCGTCATCAAAGGTTGGCGGGGTGAACACGTCGAGATCTTTCAGGCTACGACCTTGCAGCAGTTCGGTCACGGTACGCTCCAGCGCCACGCCGAAGTCCGGGTGCGCGCCGAAAGAGGCGAAGCAGGTGCCATTTGCCGGGTTGAACAGTACCACGCAGATAACCGGATATTTGCCGCCCAGAGAGCCGTCATAAGCAAAGATTGGGAAACCTTCTGCTTCCAGTTTGGCGATGGATTCCACCACGCCCGGGTAGCGCGCCAGCACGTCAGCCGGGATCTCCGGCAGGCTGATGGATTCAGCAATAATACGGTTTTTGATGTGACGCTCGAAAACTTCAGACAACCCCTGTACACGCGCTTCGTTACGGGTGTTACCGGCAGACATACCGTTAGACACATACAGATTGCCAACGATGTTCATTGGAATGTAAACGGTCTGCTCGTCAGACTGACGGGTGAACGGCAGGGCGCAGATACCACGATCCTCATTGCCGGATTGCAGGTCGATCAGCATGCTGGCGGTCAGTTCGTTTTCCGGATCGTAGAACGCGCGCAGGCGGGCATCAAGAATGCCTTCCGGCAGTTCGTCGTCTTCGGGTAGCGGGAACCATTTTTCGTTCGGGTAGTGAACGAACGGGCCGTTGGCAATCGTTTCACCCAGCCAGAAGTCGGCGAAGAAATAGTTGGTGGACAGACGCTCAAAATACTCACCCAGCGCAGAGGCCAGTGCCGCTTTTTTGGTCGCGCCTTTGCCGTTGGTAAAGCACAGCGCACAGTCTTTGTCGCGAATATGCACGGACCAGACGTGAGGCACCGGATTCAGCCAGGAGGCTTCTTCGATATTAAAGCCCAGGTCGGTCAGTTTCTGCTGGAAGCGAGCGATGGAATCTTCCAGAGCGGCGTCTTTGCCGGGGATAAACGTTTGAGTCATGGCGTTCACTTTTATCGTACGTAAAGCGCGCAATGATACGGGTTTTGCGTGACGGGTGCTATCTCCGGCGAAAATAAATGGCTGGGCTATGCTTATAAGCAGTAACCTACTGTTAAGGCATAAAAAAATGAAAGCATTTGATCTCCAGCGGATGGCGTTTGATAAAGTCCCACCTGAGTTTTTAGGCGAAGTGGCGTTGCGTAGCCTGTACACCTTTGTACTCGTCTTCCTGTTTCTGAAAATCACCGGACGTCGCGGCGTGCGGCAGATGTCACTGTTTGAAGTGCTGATTATCCTGACGCTGGGTTCGGCGGCAGGGGACGTTGCCTTTTATGACGATGTGCCGATGGTGCCGGTTTTTATCGTCTTCGTGACGCTTGCGCTGCTGTACCGGCTGGTCATGTGGCTGATGTCGAAAAGTGAAAAACTGGAAGATCTGTTCGAAGGAAAACCGGTGGTGATTGTCGAAGATGGTCAACTGGCCTGGGAGAATGTGCAAAGCGCCAATATGACGGAGTTTGAGTTCTTTATGGAGCTACGTATAAGCAGCGTTGAACAGCTGGGGCAGGTGCGTCTGGCGATTATGGAAACGAACGGTCAAATCAGCGTTTATTACTATCCTGACGATGAGGTCAAGCCCGGCCTGTGCATACTGCCGGATATGCTTATCGAGCGATACAAAACCGTCCCTGATGCGGGCCAGTATGCCTGCATAAAATGCAGCCACGTGGTGGTCATGCAGGCGGGCGATCATCAATTATGCCCTCGCTGTACAAATCCAGAATGGACGAAGGTTAGCCGGGCTAAACGCATTACCTGACAGCGATTTTGTCGGTTTTGCGACAACGGTACGGCAGATTGTTTTGTGTGACGAGGGGCACATTTCTTCGGCCATAAGTTTTAGACATTGCGGCGCGTGTCACTGAATGATAAAACCGATATCCACAGTTATAACTTATGGCTTTTAGCGTGGTGAGGGGAAATGGCTCAAGTCTTTAATTTCAGTTCAGGTCCGGCAATGTTACCGGCAGACGTGCTCAAACAGGCTCAACAGGAGCTGTGTGACTGGAACGGTCTGGGTACGTCGGTGATGGAAGTTAGCCACCGGGGTAAAGCGTTTATTCAGGTGGCGGAAGAGGCAGAAAAGGATTTTCGCGATCTGCTGAACATTCCCTCGAACTACAAAGTATTGTTCTGTCACGGCGGTGGACGCGGTCAGTTTGCGGGTATTCCGCTCAATCTGCTGGGCGACAAATCCACCGCTGATTACGTTGATGCCGGCTACTGGGCGGCCAGTGCGGTAAAAGAAGCGCACAAATATTGCACGCCGAACGTTATCGATGCCAAAGTGACCGTTGACGGTATGCGCGCCGTGAAGCCGATGAGTGAGTGGCAGCTTTCTGACAACGCCGCGTATCTTCATTACTGCCCGAACGAAACCATCGACGGTATCGCTATTCACGAAGAGCCAGACTTTGGCGAAAATGTCATTGTGACGGCGGACTTCTCCTCCACCATTCTGTCCACGCCGCTGGACGTCAGCCGCTACGGCGTCATCTACGCGGGTGCCCAGAAAAACATCGGTCCTGCGGGTCTGACTATCGTTATCGTGCGTGAAGACCTGCTGGGGAAAGCCCATAAGTCTTGCCCGTCAATTCTGGATTACACCGTCCTGAACGACAACGATTCCATGTTCAACACTCCACCAACGTTCGCCTGGTATCTCTCCGGCCTGGTCTTCAAATGGCTGAAGCAAAAAGGCGGCGTGGCGCAGATGGACAAGATCAATCAGCAAAAAGCTGAACTGCTGTACGGCGTGATCGACAAGAGCGATTTCTACCGTAACGATGTCGCCAAAACTAACCGTTCGCGCATGAACGTGCCGTTCCAGCTGGCGGACAACAACCTGGATAACGTGTTCCTGGAAGAGTCCTTCGCGGCGGGTCTGCATGCGCTGAAAGGTCACCGTGTGGTAGGCGGTATGCGTGCCTCTATCTATAACGCGATGCCGCTGGAAGGCGTTAAAGCCCTGACTGATTTCATGATCGACTTCGAACGTCGTCACGGTTAATTGGCTGTTTTTCACCCCCGCAGCGTTCCTGCGGGGTTTTTATTATGTTGAGTTGAGAGTTAAGTTTCATGGAATCCCTGACGTTACAACCTATCGCGCGGGTAGATGGCACCATTAATCTGCCTGGTTCAAAAAGTGTCTCGAACCGCGCTCTGCTGCTGGCAGCTCTGGCAAACGGCACCACCGTCCTTTCCAACCTGCTGGACAGCGATGACGTGCGCCATATGCTCAATGCACTGAAAGCGTTGGGCGTTCAGTATGCGCTGTCAGACGATCGTACCCGTTGTGAAGTCACCGGTAACGGCGGCGCATTACATTCCGCTGAAGCGCTGGAGCTTTTCCTGGGTAACGCCGGTACGGCGATGCGTCCTCTGGCCGCTGCGCTGTGTCTTGGGAGCAACGATATTGTGCTGACCGGCGAGCCGCGCATGAAAGAGCGTCCGATCGGCCACCTGGTCGATGCCCTGCGTCAGGGCGGCGCGCAGATTGATTATCTTGAGCAAGAAAATTACCCGCCACTGCGTCTGCGCGGTGGTTTCACTGGCGGTAATGTTGAGGTTGACGGTAGCGTCTCCAGCCAGTTCCTGACGGCACTGCTGATGACCGCACCGCTGGCTCCAAATGATACCGTGATTAGCATTAAAGGCGATCTGGTCTCTAAGCCGTACATTGATATCACGCTGCACCTGATGAAAACCTTCGGCGTTGAGGTGGAAAACCAGTCTTATCAGCGCTTCGTGGTGCGCGGGGCAAAGCAGTACCAGTCTCCGGGCAACTACCTGGTTGAAGGGGATGCGTCATCCGCGTCCTACTTCCTGGCCGCGGGTGCGATTAAAGGCGGTACGGTAAAAGTGACGGGTATTGGTCGCAACAGCGTGCAGGGCGACATTCGTTTTGCCGACGTGCTGGAAAAAATGGGCGCGGTTGTGACCTGGGGCGATGACTTCATCTCCTGTACGCACGGTGAGCTGAACGCCATCGACATGGACATGAACCATATTCCTGACGCGGCAATGACCATCGCCACCGCTGCGCTGTTTGCGAAAGGCACCACCACGCTGCGTAACATCTATAACTGGCGCGTAAAAGAGACTGACCGCCTGTTCGCAATGGCAACCGAGCTGCGTAAAGTGGGGGCGGTGGTAGAAGAGGGCGAAGACTACATTCGCGTCACGCCGCCGGCAAAACTGCAATTTGCAGAAATTGGCACCTACAACGATCACCGCATGGCGATGTGTTTCTCGCTGGTGGCGCTGTCAGATACGCCAGTCACCATCCTTGACCCGAAGTGCACGGCGAAAACCTTCCCGGACTACTTCGAACAGCTGGCGCGCATTAGCACCCTGGCCTGACGATCGTATGCCGCATCTCCTGATGCGGCATTTCCTTACGCTTTCTGACAGTCATCCTCTTTCATTTCTTCTACACTCTGCTTCAATCATTCCGTAATTTGCACGCAAAGGTAACAGTTGCGCACGTTGGCGCGTATAATGCGCGGCGTTCATGTAAACGGTATGCCTTAATTAAGGAGAAAAAGATGACGGCAATTGCCCCGGTAATCACCATTGATGGGCCAAGTGGCGCAGGGAAAGGTACTCTGTGCAAAGCGATGGCGGAAGCATTGCAATGGCATCTTTTAGATTCGGGAGCAATCTATCGCGTGCTGGCGCTGGCTGCGCTGCATCATCATGTAGATGTTGCGTCTGAAGAAGCGCTGGTACCGCTGGCTGCACATCTGGATGTGCGCTTTGTCTCTACTGATGGCAACCTTGAAGTGATCCTGGAAGGGGAAGATGTCAGCGGTGAAATCCGTACGCAGGAAGTGGCCAATGCGGCCTCTCAGGTGGCGGCTTTCCCACGCGTTCGTGAAGCGCTGTTACGTCGCCAGCGCGGTTTCCGCGAAGCGCCGGGGCTGATCGCCGACGGCCGCGACATGGGAACCGTGGTATTCCCTGATGCGCCAGTGAAAATTTTCCTTGACGCCTCTTCGGAAGAACGTGCTCAACGCCGCATGCTTCAGTTGCAGGAAAAGGGGTTTAGTGTTAACTTTGATCGCCTTTTATCCGAGATAAAAGAGCGCGATGACCGCGATCGTAACCGCGCCGTCGCACCACTTGTTCCCGCGCAAGACGCATTAGTGCTGGATTCAACCAGTTTAACTATTGAGCAAGTGATTGAAAAAGCGCTACAATATGCGCGCCAAAAACTGGCACTCGCGTAATCGCGACCGATTTAGCAGTACCCCCGCTGCAATGGATTGACGGCGGGTATGTGAAACAACCCCATCCGGCACGGAGCCAGGTGGACGTTAATATTAACCTGAAGATTAAACATGACTGAATCTTTTGCTCAACTGTTTGAAGAATCCTTAAAAGAAATCGAAACCCGTCCGGGTTCCATCGTTCGCGGTGTTGTTGTTGCTATCGACAAAGACGTAGTACTGGTTGACGCCGGTCTGAAATCTGAGTCCGCCATCCCGGCTGAGCAGTTCAAAAACGCCCAGGGCGAGCTGGAAATCCAGGTAGGTGACGAAGTTGACGTTGCTCTGGACGCAGTAGAAGACGGCTTCGGCGAAACCCTGCTGTCTCGTGAGAAAGCTAAACGTCACGAAGCATGGATCACGCTGGAAAAAGCTTACGAAGAAGCTGAAACTGTGGTCGGTGTTATCAACGGCAAAGTTAAAGGTGGCTTCACTGTTGAGCTGAATGGTATTCGTGCGTTCCTGCCAGGTTCTCTGGTAGACGTTCGTCCAGTCCGTGACACCCTGCACCTCGAAGGCAAAGAGCTTGAGTTCAAAGTAATCAAGCTGGACCAGAAGCGTAACAACGTTGTTGTTTCTCGTCGTGCCGTTATCGAATCCGAAAACAGCGCAGAACGCGATCAGCTGCTGGAAAACCTGCAGGAAGGCATGGAAGTCAAAGGTATCGTTAAGAACCTCACTGACTACGGCGCATTCGTTGACCTGGGCGGCGTTGATGGCCTGCTGCACATCACCGACATGGCGTGGAAACGCGTTAAGCACCCAAGCGAAATCGTGAACGTGGGCGACGAAATCACTGTTAAAGTGCTGAAGTTCGACCGCGAGCGTACTCGTGTATCCCTCGGCCTGAAACAGCTGGGTGAAGATCCATGGGTAGCTATCGCTAAGCGTTACCCAGAAGGTACTAAACTGACTGGTCGCGTTACCAACCTGACCGACTACGGCTGCTTCGTTGAAATCGAAGAAGGCGTTGAAGGCCTGGTGCACGTTTCCGAAATGGACTGGACCAACAAAAACATCCACCCATCCAAAGTTGTTAACGTTGGTGATGTAGTGGAAGTGATGGTTCTGGATATCGACGAAGAACGTCGTCGTATCTCCCTGGGCCTGAAGCAGTGCAAAAACAACCCATGGCAGCAGTTCGCGGAAACCCACAACAAGGGCGACCGTGTTGAAGGTAAAATCAAGTCTATCACTGACTTCGGTATCTTCATCGGCCTGGACGGCGGCATCGATGGCCTGGTTCACCTGTCTGACATCTCCTGGAACGTTGCAGGCGAAGAAGCAGTTCGTGAATACAAAAAAGGCGACGAAATCGCAGCAGTTGTTCTGCAGGTTGACGCAGAGCGTGAACGTATCTCCCTGGGCGTTAAACAGCTCGCAGAAGATCCGTTCAACAACTGGGTTGCACTGAACAAGAAAGGCGCAATCGTAAACGGTAAAGTGACTGCTGTTGACGCTAAAGGCGCAACCGTAGAACTGGCTGACGGCGTTGAAGGTTACCTGCGCGCTTCCGAAGCTTCACGTGACCGCGTTGAAGATGCAACTCTGGTTCTGAGCGTTGGTGACGACGTTGAAGCTAAGTTCACCGGTGTTGACCGTAAGAACCGTGCAATCAGCCTGTCTGTTCGTGCTAAAGACGAAGCTGATGAGAAAGATGCAATCGCAACTGTGAACAAACAGGAAGATGCAAACTTCTCTAACAACGCAATGGCTGAAGCTTTCAAAGCAGCTAAAGGCGAGTAAGTTCAGGTTCGCACCATCATTTGAGCTGTAACGCATTTACAGCGCGAAGGATGGAGAGCAGACTTGACAGATTGCAGGATTCGTCCTGTAATCAATAACAAAGGGCGGCTACGGCCGCCCTTGTTTAATAAGCTGTTCAGCTAATGGGTTTGAAAGGAACCGGAGGAATCATGACCAAGTCAGAATTGATTGAAAGACTTGCCAGTCAGCAACCGCATATCCCTGCCAAGGCTGTGGAAGATGCCGTTAAAGAGATGCTGGAGCATATGGCTACCACTCTTGCCCAGGGCGAGCGCATTGAAATCCGCGGTTTCGGTAGTTTTTCCCTGCACTATCGTGCACCACGTACCGGGCGTAACCCGAAGACTGGCGATAAAGTGGAGCTGGAAGGAAAGTATGTTCCGCACTTTAAGCCGGGTAAAGAACTGCGCGATCGCGCCAATATTTACGGTAACTGAGTTTAATCATCAGGGTTAAACTGAGTTTAAAGAAAGCACCTTAGGGTGCTTTTTTTGTATCCCGCCCTGCATTTCTGAATACGCGCCGCATTTAAATTTCCTCTTTGCTGTAAACGCTTAAAAACGTTGCAGCGCCCGCTGTAAATCACGCCTTTTCTGTCTGACGACGCATCAGTCCCGCCGCATAATCGCCTGAAACATGGAGGTGAAGATGGGGATCCACGTTATCAGTATGTGCGCCATTCTGGCCATAATCCCGCTCTATTGGTTACCCGTTTTGCCAGATTTGCATATTGTCTGGTTGCTGATTGCCGCAGGAGTTGCGTTATCCGTACAGAAGAGAAAATGGCTCAGGTTTTCAGGCCTCGCATTGCTTTTTATGTGCTGGGGGATCCTGGCCGCTCAGGAAAGCGTGTGGCCGATGAACCATTTAACGAAAGCACCTCAGCAGGCCGAGGTGGTCATTACCGCAACGGACGGCGCAACGATGCATCAGGGAAGGATTATCAGCCTCAATGGAGAACGCGTGTGGGCTGCCATGGGCGTGTCACTCTACGGCAACTACCTGCCTCAAAATGTCTGCGTGGGTCAACGCTGGGCGATGACCCTGCGGCTCAGGGCGGTACACGGAGAACTCAACGATGGCGGCTATGATTCGCAGAAAAACGCCTTTGCCCGACACCAGACGCTGAGCGGACGGTTTACCCATGCGGAGATTATCGACGCACGCTGTAGCCTGCGTTCGCAATACCTGACATCACTACAGAATACGCTTTCAGCATATCAGTGGGGGCCCGTGATCCTGGGGCTGGGAATGGGGGAGCGGCTATCGGTCTCGCGGGAGATAAAAAACCTGATGCGTGAGACCGGAACGATGCATCTCATGGCCATTTCGGGATTGCATATTGCGCTGGCAGCTTCTGCTGTCTGGCTACTGGCTCGGGGCATCCAGTTTTTCCTGCCGGGCCGCTGGATTATCTGGCAAGTGCCCTTACTGGCAGGTCTGCTTTTTGCCGCCTTTTACGCATGGCTAACGGGATTGCAGCCGCCCGCGCTGCGTACGGTTATGGCGCTTGTGGTACTGGCTGCATTAAAAATGAGTGGTCGCCAGTGGTCGCCCTGGCAGGTATGGCTTACCTGCGTGGCGGCGATCCTGTTTTTCGATCCGCTGGCGGTACTGTCACAAAGCCTGGCGTTATCCGCGTTTGCGGTCGCCGCGCTTATTTTTTGGTATCAGTGGTTGCCTCTCCCGCACTGGCAACGTGGCCGGTGCCTGCGGCCGCTGGTTACGCTGTTGTATTTGCAGGTTGGAATGCTGCTGCTCCTGTTGCCGCTTCAGGTACTGATTTTCCATGGTTTCAGTCTCTCCTCGCTGGTGGCGAATCTGTTTGCTGTTCCTCTGGTAACGATTATCTCAGTTCCACTGATCCTGCTCGGCATGTTTCTGCATCTGTTTCCGGTGGCGACGCTGGAAAGTATCGTCTGGCTGGCTGCCGATAAGTCTCTGGCAGGACTTTTCTGGCTATTGATGCGTTTACCGAATGGCTGGCAGGACGTGGATGAACGCTGGCAATACCTGACGTTACTGCCGTGGCTGCTGATCATTGGCTGGCGATTCAGGGCCTTCAGCGCAGTACCCGCAGTCTGTCTGGCAGGCAGCGTGGTGATGGCATTTCCCCTCTGGCACAGGATTAAAACTGACAGCTGGTCCCTGCATATGCTGGATGTAGGGCAAGGGCTGGCGATGGTCATTGAGCGTCACGGGAAGGCCATTCTGTATGACACCGGGCTGGCATGGCCCGGTGGGGACAGCGCGCAGCAGCTGATTATCCCCTGGCTACGCTGGCATCATCTGAGGCCGGAAGGGGTGATCCTGAGCCATGAACATCTCGACCACGCGGGGGGACTGGCATCGCTAAAAGCTGCCTGGCCTGCAATGTGGATCAGAAGCCCCTTAGCCTGGACCGGACATCTTCCGTGCTTTCGTGGACAGCGATGGCAGTGGCATGGGTTAACGTTCTCCGTGCATTGGCCACCCGAAAACACCTCGGCGAAAGGTAACAACCGCTCCTGTGTGGTAAAAATCGATGACGGCGAACAGAGCGTTTTACTGACCGGAGATATTGAAGCGCAGGCAGAACTGGCAATGATGAGCCACCGCTGGCGTCAACTTGCGGCTACACTGATTCAGGTGCCGCATCATGGGAGTAACACTTCATCTTCAACACCGCTGCTACAGCGCGTGGAGGGGCAGGTTTCGCTGGCCTCGATGGCCCGCTATAACGCGTGGCGTTTCCCTTCCATCAAAGTAGTCAGGCGCTATCGAACTGAGGGATATCTCTGGCTTGATACCCCGCAGTCCGGACAGATAACTGTGACGTTTTCGCACCAAAGTCGGCAAATTCGCCGCTTACGTGAACACTATTTACCGCGTTGGTATCATCAGTGGTTTGGCGCGCCCGTAGATAACGGGTAGAATATGCGGCTATTTCAACAAATGCTGGTTTTTTGAATGCATAACGACAAAGATCTCTCCACGTGGCAAACGTTCCGCCGGCTCTGGCCGATGATTGCACCTTTCAAAGCAGGCTTGATCGTGGCGGGCGTAGCGTTAATCCTCAACGCAGCCAGCGATACGTTTATGTTATCGCTTCTCAAACCGTTACTGGATGACGGTTTTGGTAAAACGGATCGTTCAGTGCTGCTATGGATGCCGCTGGTGGTTATTGGGCTGATGATCTTACGCGGAATCTCCAGCTATGTATCCAGCTACTGCATCTCCTGGGTATCCGGTAAAGTGGTGATGACCATGCGCCGTCGGTTATTCAGCCACATGATGGGGATGCCAGTCTCATTCTTTGACAAACAGTCAACCGGTACCCTGCTGTCGCGTATTACCTACGATTCAGAGCAGGTGGCGTCGTCCTCTTCCAGCGCACTGATTACCGTTGTGCGTGAAGGCGCATCCATCATCGGTCTTTTTGCGATGATGTTCTATTACAGCTGGCAACTGTCGCTGATCCTTATTGTGCTGGCGCCGATTGTCTCCATCGCGATCCGCGTGGTATCAAAGCGTTTTCGTAACATCAGTAAAAATATGCAGAATACGATGGGGCAGGTGACTACCAGCGCCGAGCAGATGCTGAAAGGCCATAAGGAAGTGTTGATCTTCGGCGGTCAGGAAGTCGAAACCAAACGCTTTGACAAGGTCAGCAACAAAATGCGCCTGCAAGGGATGAAAATGGTATCGGCCTCGTCGATTTCCGATCCGATCATTCAGCTGATTGCCTCTTTGGCCCTGGCCTTCGTCCTGTATGCAGCAAGCTTCCCGAGCGTCATGGAAACCCTGACTGCGGGTACCATTACCGTGGTGTTCTCATCCATGATTGCGCTGATGCGTCCGCTGAAATCGCTGACTAACGTCAACGCCCAGTTCCAGCGCGGGATGGCAGCCTGTCAGACGCTGTTCAGCATCCTCGATTCCGAACAAGAAAAAGATGAAGGTACACGCGTGATAGAGCGCGCTAAAGGTGACCTGGAATTCCGCAACGTGACCTTTACCTATCCAGGCCGTGAAGTGCCGGCGCTGCGTGATATCAGCCTGTCCATCCCGGCGGGTAAGACCGTTGCACTGGTCGGTCGTTCCGGTTCGGGCAAGTCGACTATTGCCAGCCTGATTACCCGTTTCTACGATATCGACCAGGGCGAAATCCTGCTTGATAGTCACGACCTGCGGGAATATACCCTACAGTCGTTGCGTAACCAGGTCGCGCTGGTTTCGCAGAACGTGCATCTGTTCAACGATACGGTGGCGAACAACATTGCGTATGCCCGTACCGAAGAGTACAGCCGTGAAGAGATCGAGAATGCGGCGCGTATGGCCTATGCGATGGACTTCATTAACAAAATGGATAACGGTCTGGATACGATCATTGGCGAAAACGGGGTGCTGCTCTCCGGTGGTCAGCGTCAACGTATCGCGATTGCCCGAGCGCTGCTGCGCAACAGCCCGATTCTGATCCTCGATGAAGCAACGTCCGCACTGGATACGGAATCTGAACGCGCTATCCAGTCGGCTCTGGATGAATTACAGAAAAACCGTACCTCGCTGGTTATCGCGCACCGTCTGTCGACCATCGAACAGGCTGACGAAATCGTGGTGGTGGAAGACGGCGTTATCGTTGAACGCGGCAGCCATGCGGACCTGCTGGAACAACGTGGTGTTTACGCGCAGCTTCATAAAATGCAGTTCGGTCAATGATTGCACGCATCTGGTCGGGTGAATCCCCTCTGTGGGTGCTGCTTCTCCCGCTCTCCTGGCTGTATGGCCTGGTGAGCGGTGCTATTCGTCTGCTTTATCGCCTCAGGATCAAGCGCGCCTGGCGCGCACCGGTACCGGTAGTGGTGGTCGGCAACCTGACGGCGGGTGGAAACGGCAAAACGCCGGTGGTGATCTGGCTGGTAGAACAGCTCCAGAAGCGCGGTATCCGCCCGGGAGTTGTCTCACGCGGTTACGGTGGTAAAGCGGCGCAGTATCCACTGGTGCTGAGCCCAGCTACGACAACCGCTGAAGCCGGTGATGAGCCGGTACTGATTTACCAACGTACTGGCGCGCCGGTTGCGGTATCGCCGATGCGCAGTGATGCCGTAAAGGCACTGCTTGCAGAGCATGACGTACAAATCATAATTACCGATGATGGTTTGCAGCATTACGCGCTGGCGCGTGACAAAGAGATCGTGGTTATTGACGGCGTGCGGCGTTTTGGCAACGGCTGGTGGCTGCCAGCCGGTCCAATGCGTGAGCGTGCGTCGCGCCTGAAGAGCGTCGATGCCGTGATTGTAAACGGTGGTGAAGCCAGAGCGGGTGAGATCCCGATGCATCTTCGTCCCGGAAAGGCAGTGAATATGCTGACCGGCGAGCGTAAAGACGTCGCGTTACTGGATCATCTGATTGCGATGGCTGGGATTGGTCATCCGCCGCGTTTCTTCGCGACGCTGGAGCAGTGCGGCGCTCGGCTGGAAAAACGGGTGCCGCTGGCCGATCACCAGGCGTTAGTTGCCGAAGAGGTTGAAAGGCTGGCAGCGCCGGGCCAGACGCTGATCATGACGGAAAAAGACGCGGTAAAATGCCGGGCCTTTGCGAAAGAAAACTGGTGGTATCTGCCGGTTGACGCTGAACTCAGCGGCGAACAGCCGGAACATTTGCTCAAGGAACTGCTCGCGTTAGTGCAGTAACTTCTACGCGGTTCCGGTGGCGCTTTGACTGACAGGAAAACGCATGTCTCTACCGCAACTCTCACTTGCAGCCGCACGAAACTTGCATCTTGCCGCCCAGGGGCTTCTGAAAAAGCCCCGCCGCCGCGCGCAGCCAGCTGATATCCTCTCTACCGTGCAACGCATGTCGTTGCTGCAAATCGACACCATTAACATCGTGGCGCGTAGCCCGTATCTGGTCCTGTTTAGCCGCCTGGGAAACTATCCTCCGCAGTGGCTGGATAATGCGCTAAGTCAGGGCGAACTGATGGAATACTGGGCGCATGAAGCCTGTTTTCTCCCGCGCAGCGATTTTGCACTGGTGCGTCACCGCATGCTCGCCCCGGACAAAATGGGCTGGAAATACCGCCAGGAATGGATGGCGGAACACGCGGATGAAATAGAGCAACTGATTGCCCATATTCAGAAAAACGGTCCGGTACGCTCCGCGGATTTTGAACACCCGCGAAAAGGCGCAAGCGGATGGTGGGAGTGGAAACCGCACAAACGCCATCTTGAAGGGCTGTTTACGTCGGGCAAAGTGATGGTGGTCGAGCGCCGCAACTTTCAGCGCGTCTATGACCTCACGCACCGCGTTATGCCTCACTGGGACGATACGCGTGACCTGCTGTCTCAGGACGCAGCCGAAGCCATCATGCTCGGGAACAGCGCCCGCAGCCTGGGCATATTCCGCCCACAGTGGCTGGCGGATTATTATCGCCTGCGTCAACCGCAGCTAAAACCGCTGCTGGAAACGTGGCAGCGTGAACAGCGCGTGATGCCGGTCTCGGTTGAGTCGTTAGGTGAAATGTGGCTGCATGCGGATTTGTTCCCTCTGCTGGCGCAGGCGCAAGAGGGCAAACTCCACGCGACCCACAGTGCCGTGCTCTCGCCATTCGACCCCGTAGTCTGGGACAGAAAGCGGGCCGAACAGCTGTTTGATTTCAGCTACCGTCTGGAATGCTACACCCCGGCGCAAAAACGTCAGTACGGTTATTTTGTTTTGCCGTTGCTTCATAAAGGGCAGCTTGTCGGGCGCATGGACGCTAAAATGCACCGTAAAACCGGCACGCTTGAAATTATCGCGCTCTGGCTGGCAGAGGGCATAAAAGTGACGGCAGGCCTGGAAAAAGGGCTAACGTCTGCGCTCGGTGAATTTGCGCGCTGGCAGGGGGCGTATGAAATAGTACTCGGTCGCGTGCCTGCGGGGCTGTTTACGACCTGTCGAGGTGGCTGGGAAACAGGCACTCCCTGAAAAAAGAATGTGGTAAGCTTTAGCAATTACCCATACGGAGGAACTATGGATCACCGTTTACTTGAAATTATTGCCTGCCCGGTGTGCAACGGCAAACTGTATTACAGCCAGGATAAACAAGAGCTGATTTGCAAACTGGACAGCCTGGCGTTCCCGCTGCGTGACGGTATTCCGGTCCTGCTGGAAAATGAAGCCCGTTCTCTGGTGGCAGAAGAGATCAAACCATGAGTTTTGTTGTCATTATCCCTGCGCGTTATGCTTCAACGCGCCTGCCAGGTAAACCACTGGTGGATATCAACGGTAAACCGATGATTGTGCATGTCCTTGAACGGGCACGCGAATCGGGCGCCGGACGCGTCATCGTCGCCACCGATCACCCGGATGTCGCGCGAGCGGTTGAGGCCGCGGGTGGGGAAGTGTGCATGACCCGTGCCGACCACCAGTCAGGCACCGAGCGCCTGGCGGAAGTCGTCGAAAAATGCGGTTTCAGTGACGAGACGGTGATTGTGAACGTGCAGGGCGATGAGCCGATGATCCCGGCGGCTATTATCCGTCAGGTGGCCGACAACCTGGCCCAGCGTAAGGTTGGCATGGCGACCCTCGCGGTGCCGATTCACCACGCTGAAGAGGCGTTCAATCCGAATGCGGTGAAAGTGGTCATGGACGCAGAGGGCTACGCGCTCTATTTCTCCCGCGCCACCATTCCGTGGGATCGCGATCGTTTCGCGCAATCGAAAGAGACGATCGGCGAAACCTTCCTGCGCCACATCGGTATTTACGGCTACCGCGCCGGCTTTATTCGTCGCTATGTCGCCTGGGCACCAAGCCCGCTTGAGCATATCGAAATGCTCGAACAGCTTCGCGTGCTGTGGTACGGCGAGAAAATTCACGTTGCGGTTGCCCAGGAAGTCCCTGGTACCGGCGTGGATACGCCTGAAGATCTCGATCGCGTACGCGTCGAATTGCGTTAATTCGCTGCCATCCCCTCGTTCTGGGGGGATGTTCTCTTCCTTTTCTTTTTCATTATTGATCTCGACCGGGTGACATCCGGGGTTCGCGCGCTCATTATAAAAGCAGTAGTCTTAATGGGGGTAATCTCATATGGAACAGCTGCGTGCTGAACTCAGCCATCTCCTTGGCGAAAAGCTAAGCCGGGTGGAATGCGTGAATGAAAAGGCCGATACCGCACTCTGGTCGTTGTACGACAGTCAGGGAAACCCCATGCCGCTGATGGCCAGAAGTTTTACCTCGCCGGGCGTCGCCAGACAGCTGGCCTGGAAAATGTCGATGCTGGCGCGGGAAGGGACTGTCCGTATGCCGACGGTCTACGGCGTGATGACCCATGAGGAGCATCCCGGCCCGGATGTTCTGCTTATTGAACGTTTACGCGGGGTTTCTGTTGAAGCTCCGACGCGTACACCGGAGCGCTGGGAACAGCTGAAAGATCAGATTGTCGAGGCCCTGCTAGCCTGGCATCGGCAGGACAGCCGGGGTCTTGTTGGCGCGGTAGACAGCACCCAGGAAAACCTGTGGCCGCTGTGGTATCGCCAGCGTGTTGAAGTGCTGTGGGGCACGCTGAACCAGTTCAACAACACCGGTTTAACGATGCAGGACAAACGTATTCTGTTCCGCACCCGGGAATGTCTTCCGACGCTGTTTGAGGGTTTTAACGACAACTGCGTGCTGGTTCACGGCAACTTCACGCTGCGCAGTATGCTTAAAGACTCGCGCAGCGATCAGCTTCTGGCAATGGTCGGGCCGGGGATCATGCTCTGGGCGCCGCGCGAGTACGAACTGTTCAGGCTGAGCGAGGGCGGGGCGGCGGAAGATTTGCTCTGGCACTATCTTCAGCGCGCCCCCGTTGCGGAGGCCTTTCTCTGGCGACGCTGGCTCTATCTTCTCTGGGATGAGGTGGCGCAACTGGTCAACACCGGGCGCTTTAATCGAGCCAGTTTCGATCTGGCCGCAAAATCACTCCTGCCCTGGCTTGCCTGACGAACCCTTAAGCCACTGCCACAGGCGGCCAAGCGTCTCGTAACCGACGCGGTCGCTGTGCATCAGCCATACCGGGGACGGGATTATCCGTTCCCACAGGTTGAGCGGGGCGTCAATGGCCAGCTGGTTTGCCGGAGCAGGAAGCGGATGCAGGCCCTGATTCTCAAAGAAAATCATTGCGCGCGGCAGGTGTGAAGCAGAGGTCACCAGCAGGAACGGCACATCACCGATGGCTTGTTTCACCGCAGCAGCTTCTTCTTCGGTATCTTTTGGGCTATCCAGCGTAATGATGGCGGAACGTGGTACGCCAAGCGATTCAGCCACTCTTGCCCCTGCTTCAGCGGTACTTACCGGATTGGTTTTTGCCGCAGCGCCCGTGAAGATCATCTTCGATCCCGGATTGGCCAGCCACAGGCGGATCCCCTCGTTCAGGCGCGGCAGGCTGTTGTTGATCAGGTTCGAGCTGGGCGCCCAGTTCGGATCCCAGGTATACCCGCCGCCCAGCACCACGATATAGCCCACCTTCTGTTTTCCCTGCCATGTAGGGTAGGTGTTTTCAATCGGGCGTAACAAACCGTCAGCGACCGGTTGCAGGCTGAGTAACAGCAGCGCCAGCCAGCCCACGGTGACGAGGGATTTACCGCTTTTCTGAAAGCGGCTAAACCATATCAATGCCAGCCCCAGCGCGATGAGAAGCAACAGCAGGGGAAGGGGAAGCATCATGCCTCCGATATATTTTTTTAGGGTAAAAAGCATCCTTTTTGGTTCCTTTTTTAACCATACAGCAGGCGATTGCCCGTGATATTACACCAGAGTGGTTCATTCTCCGCGCGGGTGTGACAAAATAGCGGTTTTGCAGTGAGTGGAACCCTCCCAATGCGGGATCGCAATTTTGATGACATCGCGGAAAAGTTTTCGCGCAACATTTATGGCACCACCAAAGGTCAGCTTCGTCAGACGATCCTCTGGCAGGATCTGGATAAGCTGCTGGCTGAATTTGGTGACCGACCGTTGCGCGTACTGGATGCCGGCGGTGGGGAAGGGCAGACTGCAATTCTGATGGCGCAGCGGGGACATCACGTCACGCTTTGCGATCTTTCTGCCGAGATGGTTGCGCGCGCCGGGCGAGCGGCAGAAGAGAAAGGTGTGAGCGACAACATGCATTTTATACATTGCGCCGCTCAGGACATTCCGCAGCATTTGGAAACGCAGGTTGATCTGATATTGTTTCATGCTGTGCTCGAATGGGTCGCCGAACCACAAGCGATGTTAAAAACGCTGTGGTCGATGCTGCGCCCGGGCGGTGCGTTATCGCTGATGTTTTACAATGCCAACGGCCTGCTAATGCGAAACGTGCTGGTCGGCAATTTTGGCTATGTACAGCAGGGCATGTATAAAAAGAAACGACGCACGCTTTCACCGGATTTCCCCCGTGAACCGCAGCAGGTCTATGGCTGGCTGGAGGAGATCGGTTGGGAAATTACCGGCAAAACCGGCGTGAGGGTGTTTCATGATTATCTGCGTGATAAACAAAAACAGGATGACTGTTTAGACGCCTTAACAGAAATAGAGACGCGGTACTGCCGCCAGGAGCCTTATCTGAGCCTTGGCCGCTATATCCACGTCACCGCGCGCAAGCCGCAGATGCAAGGATAATCTATGAGTGAATTTTCCCAGACAGTCCCCGAACTGGTTGCCTGGGCCAGGAAAAACGATTTCTCCATCTCGCTGCCGGTAGACAGACTCTCATTCCTGCTGGCGGTTGCGACGCTAAACGGCGAACGCCTGGATGGCGAAATGAGTGAAGGCGAACTGGTGGATGCGTTCCGCCACGTCAGTGATGCGTTTGAGCAAACCAGCGAAACCATTAGCGTGCGTGCCAACAACGCAATCAATGATATGGTGCGTCAACGTCTGCTGAACCGCTTTACCAGCGAGCAGGCGGAAGGAAACGCCATCTATCGTCTTACGCCACTGGGCATTGGCATTACCGACTATTACATCCGCCAGCGCGAATTTTCCACGCTGCGTCTCTCCATGCAGCTCTCCATTGTTGCAGGCGAGCTGAAGCGTGCCGCCGACGCGGCTGATGAAAACGGTGACGAATTCCACTGGCATCGCAACGTTTACGCGCCGCTAAAATACTCGGTCGCCGAGATTTTCGACAGTATCGATCTGACTCAACGTCTGATGGACGAACAGCAGCAGCAGGTCAAAGACGATATCGCTCAACTGCTGAATAAAGACTGGCGTGCGGCCATCTCCAGCTGTGAACTTTTGCTGTCAGAAACGTCCGGTACGCTACGTGAGTTGCAGGATACGCTGGAGGCGGCTGGGGATAAGCTACAGGCCAACCTGCTGCGCATCCAGGACGCGACGATGGCGCACGACGATCTGCATTTTATCGACCGTCTGGTGTTTGATTTGCAGAGTAAGCTTGACCGCATTATCAGCTGGGGCCAGCAGTCGATCGACCTGTGGATCGGTTACGACCGCCACGTGCATAAATTTATCCGTACCGCCATCGATATGGATAAGAACCGCGTCTTTGCTCAGCGTCTGCGCCAGTCGGTACAGACCTACTTTGATGCGCCGTGGGCGCTGACCTACGCCAACGCCGATCGTCTTCTGGATATGCGCGACGAAGAGATGGCGCTGCGTGATGAAGAGGTCACCGGTGAACTGCCGCCGGATCTGGAATACGAAGAATTTAACGAAATTCGCGAGCAGCTTGCGGCGATGATCGAAGAACAGCTCGCTGTCTATAAAGCCAGACAAGCACCGCTGGATCTTGGCCTCGTGGTACGCGACTATCTGGCGCAGTATCCGCGCGCGCGCCACTTCGATGTAGCCCGCATTGTTGTAGACCAGGCGGTGCGCCTGGGCATCGCACAAGCCGATTTCACCGGACTGCCGCCGAAGTGGCAGCCGATTAACGATTACGGAGCCAAGGTACAGGCGCATGTCATTGACAAATATTGAACAAGTGATGCCAGTTAAGCTGGCACAGGCGCTGGCGAATCCGTTGTTTCCGGCGCTGGACAGCCAGCTGCGTGCCGGTCGTCACATTGGCCTTGACGAGCTGGATAATCACGCCTTTTTGATGGACTTTCAGGAGTATCTGGAAGAGTTTTACGCTCGCTATAACGTTGAGCTGATCCGCGCGCCGGAAGGGTTTTTCTACCTGCGTCCGCGCTCTACTACGCTTATTCCGCGCTCGGTGCTTTCCGAACTGGATATGATGGTCGGCAAAATTCTCTGCTACCTCTACCTCAGCCCGGAACGTCTGGCGAATGAAGGGATCTTCACCCAGCAGGAGCTTTACGATGAGCTGCTGTCGCTGGCGGATGAAAGCAAGCTGCTCAAGCTGGTAAATAACCGCTCGACGGGGTCCGATCTGGACCGTCAGAAATTACAGGAAAAAGTTCGCTCTTCCCTGAACCGTCTGCGCCGTCTGGGAATGGTCTGGTTCATGGGTCACGACAGCAGCAAGTTCCGCATTACCGAATCGGTCTTCCGCTTTGGTGCCGACGTGCGTGCGGGTGACGATGCGCGTGAAGCACAGCTGCGCATGATCCGTGACGGTGAAGCGATGCCGGTGGAAAACCATTTGCAGCTCAATGACGAGCACGAAGAGAATCAGCCGGATAGCGGGGAGGAAGAGTAATGATTGAACGCGGTAAATTTCGCTCACTAACGCTGATTAACTGGAACGGCTTCTTTGCCCGAACCTTCGATCTGGATGAGCTGGTGACAACGCTCTCCGGCGGTAACGGGGCAGGTAAATCCACCACCATGGCGGCCTTCGTGACGGCGCTGATCCCTGACCTGACCCTGCTGCACTTCCGTAACACCACTGAAGCGGGTGCAACGAGCGGCTCCCGAGATAAAGGGCTGCACGGTAAGCTGAAAGCGGGCGTCTGTTATTCGGTGCTGGACGTGATCAACTCCCGTCATCAGCGCGTGGTTGTAGGCGTGCGCCTGCAGCAGGTTGCCGGCCGCGACCGTAAAGTAGATATCAAACCGTTTGCGATCCAGGGGCTGCCAACCTCCGTGCAGCCGACCGCGCTGCTGACGGAAACCCTGAATGAACGACAGGCGCGCGTTCTGACGCTCCAGGAGCTGAAAGACAAGCTGGAAGCCATCGAAGGCGTGCAGTTTAAGCAGTTTAACTCCATTACCGACTACCACTCTCTGATGTTCGATCTCGGCGTGGTGGCCCGTCGTCTGCGCAGCGCGTCAGATCGTAGTAAATACTACCGTCTGATTGAAGCTTCCCTGTACGGCGGTATCTCAAGCGCCATTACCCGCTCCCTGCGCGACTACCTGCTGCCGGAAAACAGCGGCGTGCGTAAGGCCTTCCAGGATATGGAAGCCGCGCTGCGTGAAAACCGCATGACGCTGGAAGCGATTCGCGTTACGCAATCTGACCGCGATCTGTTTAAGCACCTGATCAGCGAAGCCACCAACTACGTGGCGGCAGACTATATGCGTCACGCCAACGAGCGCCGTATTCATCTCGATCAGGCGCTGGAATACCGCCGCGAGCTGTTTACCTCCCGCAAACAGCTGGTCGCCGAGCAGTATAAGCATGTCGAAATGGCGCGCGAACTGGGCGAGCACAACGGTGCCGAAGGGGATCTGGAAGCCGATTACCAGGCGGCCAGCGATCATCTGAACCTGGTGCAAACCGCGCTGCGTCAGCAGGAAAAAATCGAGCGCTATGAAGCCGATCTCGATGAACTGCAAATTCGTCTTGAAGAGCAAAATGAAGTGGTGGCAGAAGCCGCCGATTTGCAGGAAGAGAACGAAGCCCGCGCGGAAGCCGCCGAGCTGGAAGTGGATGAGCTGAAAAGCCAGCTCGCAGACTACCAGCAGGCGCTGGACGTGCAGCAGACCCGCGCGATCCAATACAACCAGGCGCTGCAGGCGTTGCAGCGTGCCAAAGAGCTGTGCCACCTGCCGGACCTGACCCCTGAAAGCGCTGACGAATGGCTGGATACCTTCCAGGCCAAAGAGCAGGAAGCCACTGAGAAACTGCTTTCTCTCGATCAGAAAATGAGCGTGGCGCAAACGGCACACAGCCAGTTTGAGCAGGCGTACCAGCTGGTGGTGGCGATCAACGGTCCGCTGGCGCGTAACGAAGCGTGGGACGTTGCCCGTGAGCTACTGCGCGACGGCGTCAATCAGCGCCATCTGGCCGAGCAGGTGCAGCCGCTGCGCATGCGCCTGAACGAGCTGGAACAGCGTCTGCGTGAACAGCAGGAAGCTGAGCGTCTGCTGGCGGAATTCTGCAAACGTCAGGGTAAAAATTACGATTTCGACGAGCTTGAGGCTCTGCATCAGGAGCTGGAAGCGCGTATTGCGGCCCTGTCCGATACCGTATCGAACGCCAGCGAACAGCGCATGACGCTGCGTCAGGAGCTGGAACAGCTTCAGTCCCGTTCGAAGACGCTCTTACAGCGTGCGCCGATTTGGCTGGCCGCACAAAGCAGCCTGAACCAGCTCAGCGAGCAGTGTGGTCAGGAGTTTGCCTCCAGCCAGGACGTCACCGAATACATGCAACAGCTGCTGGAGCGCGAACGCGAAGCGATTGTTGAGCGTGACGAAGTGGGCGCGCGCAAGCGTGACGTCGATGAAGAAATCGAGCGTTTAAGCCAGCCTGGCGGCTCAGAAGATCCGCGCCTGAATGCGTTAGCCGAGCGTTTCGGCGGCGTGCTGCTGTCTGAAATTTACGACGACGTCGGCCTGGACGATGCGCCGTACTTCTCCGCGCTGTACGGTCCGTCCCGTAACGCGATTGTAGTGCCGGATCTGTCGCTGATTTCTGACCAGCTTGCAGGGCTGGAAGACTGCCCGGAAGATCTCTACCTCATCGAAGGGGATCCGCAGTCGTTTGATGACAGCGTATTCAGCGTCGACGAGCTGGAAAAAGCGGTGGTGGTGAAAATCGCCGATCGCCAGTGGCGCTATTCGCGCTTCCCGGAACTGCCGCTGTTTGGCCGCGCCGCGCGTGAAAACCGTATTGAAAGCCTGCACGCAGAGCGTGAAACGCTTTCAGAGCGTTTTGCGACCCTGTCGTTTGACGTGCAGAAAACCCAGCGTCTGCATCAGGCGTTCAGCCGCTTTATCGGCAGCCATCTGGGCGTTGCCTTCCAGCCCGATCCGGAAGCTGAAATTCGTAAGCTCAACACCCGCCGCGGTGAGCTGGAGCGTGCGCTTGCCAGCCATGAAAATGACAACCAGCAAAGCCGCGTGCAGTTTGAGCAGGCGAAAGAAGGCGTTGCGGCCCTTAACCGCATCCTGCCGCGCCTGAACCTGCTGGCGGACGATACGCTCGCCGACCGCGTGGATGAGATTCAGGAACGTCTGGACGAAGCGCAGGAAGCGGCGCGCTTTGTGCAGCAACACGGCAATCAGCTGGCAAAACTGGAGCCGATGGTTTCCGTTCTCCAGAGCGACCCGGAACAGTTTGAGCAGTTAAAAGAAGATTACGCCTGGTCACAGCAGGTGCAGCGCGAAGCGCGTCAGCAGGCGTTTGCCCTCACGGAAGTGGTGCAACGTCGCGCACACTTCGGCTACTCCGATTCAGCAGAAATGCTGAGCGGGAACAGCGATCTGAATGAAAAGCTGCGCCAGCGTCTTGAGCAGGCCGAAGCGGAACGAACGCGCGCCCGTGAAGCGATGCGTACTCACGCTGCACAGCTGAGCCAGTACAGCCAGGTCATGGCATCGCTGAAAAGCTCCTTCGACACCAAGAAAGAGCTGTTAAATGACCTGCATAAAGAGTTGCAGGACATTGGTGTGCGCGCCGACAGCGGCGCAGAAGAGCGGGCGCGTATTCGCCGCGATGAGCTGCATGCTCAGCTCAGCAACAACCGTGCGCGTCGTAATCAGCTCGAAAAAGCGCTGACCTTCTGTGAAGCGGAGATGGACAACCTGACGCGTCGTCTGCGCAAGCTGGAGCGCGACTATTTTGAGATGCGTGAACAGGTTGTGACCGCGAAGGCGGGCTGGTGCGCGGTGATGCGCATGGTGAAAGACAACAACGTGGAGCGTCGTCTGCACCGTCGCGAGCTGGCGTACCTGTCAGCCGATGAACTGCGCTCTATGTCGGATAAGGCGCTGGGTGCGCTGCGTCTGGCCGTGGCGGACAATGAACACCTGCGCGACGTGCTGCGCATGTCCGAAGATCCGAAGCGTCCTGAGCGCAAAATTCAGTTCTTCGTGGCGGTTTATCAGCACTTACGCGAGCGTATTCGTCAGGACATCATCCGTACCGATGATCCGGTTGAAGCGATCGAACAGATGGAGATCGAGCTGGGCCGTCTGACGGAGGAGCTGACCTCCCGCGAGCAGAAGCTGGCAATCAGCTCCCGCAGCGTGGCGAATATTATTCGTAAAACCATTCAGCGCGAGCAGAACCGTATCCGTCAGCTGAACCAGGGCCTGCAAAGCGTGTCGTTTGGCCAGGTCAACAGCGTGCGGCTGAACGTGAACGTGCGTGAGGCGCACTCCACGCTGCTGGACGTGTTGTCTGAACAGCATGAGCAGCATCAGGATCTGTTCAACAGTAACCGCCTGACCTTCTCCGAAGCGCTGGCGAAGCTGTATCAGCGTCTGAATCCGCAGATTGACATGGGCCAGCGTACGCCGCAAACCATCGGCGAGGAGTTGCTGGACTACCGCAACTATCTGGAAATGGAAGTTGAGGTTAACCGTGGCTCAGACGGCTGGCTGCGCGCGGAATCCGGTGCGCTCTCTACCGGTGAAGCCATCGGTACCGGTATGTCGATTCTGGTGATGGTGGTGCAGAGCTGGGAAGATGAAGCGCGTCGTCTGCGCGGCAAGGACATCTCTCCATGCCGTCTGCTGTTCCTCGATGAAGCCGCGCGTCTCGACGCCCGCTCCATCGCCACGCTGTTTGAGCTTTGCGAGCGACTCGATATGCAGCTCATCATCGCGGCGCCGGAAAACATCAGTCCGGAAAAAGGGACAACCTATAAGCTGGTGCGTAAAGTGTTCCAGAACAGTGAACATGTACACGTCGTAGGTCTGCGTGGCTTTGCGCCGCAGCCTCCGGAGTCTTTACCGGGCACGGCTGACGCCTCTTAACCCCGGGTATGATAAAAGGCGGCGCTCAGGCGTCGCTTTTTTTATTCACTTAACTTGTGTTCAGGGCTGCGTTATCTTTAAACTTCTTTACATAAGGTAAGGCAGCAGCGTGTATGCCTTTCTATACTGAAGGAAAGCTCCATAATACTGGGCATGTCGTGAAAAACAGGGGGCAAGGGATGTTGCTTAAGAAAGATCGTGGTCGTCAACTGTCTGCGCTGAGTTTGTGCCTGACAGTGATGTTTGCTCCACTGTTTACCGCTCAGGCCGATGAGCCTGAAATTGTACCGACTGACAGCTCCGCGACGATGGGCGCGCAGCCGACGTCGCTGTCACAACCGCTGGATCAGTCTCCGGCGACGGCCATCATGGCCGGCATTAAACCGCTGCCGGAAGGCATCGATACTGAATCATTACGCCAGCAGCTTATGACCGGGCTGCCCTCGGGCTATACTCCCGCTTATATTAACCAGCTCACGCTGCTTTACGCTGCGCGCGATATGAAACCGATGTGGGAAAATCGCGAGGCGGTACGTGCCTTCCAGCAGCAACTGGCTGAAGTGGCGATTGCAGGTTTTCAGCCACAGTTCACGACCTGGGTTGAACTCCTGACCGACCCTGCCGTTACCGGACAGGCGCGTGACGTGGTGCTGTCTGATGCCATGATGGGCTACTTGCAGTTTGTGGCGGGGATTTCGGTGAACGGCAACCGCTGGTTATACAGCAGTAAACCGTACAAGCTGGCGACGCCCGCGCTGTCCGTCATTAATCAGTGGCAGCTGTCGCTGGACAACGGTGAACTGCCGCGCTTTATCGCAAGCCTTGCGCCCGCCCACCCGCAGTATGCCACGATGCATCAGTCGCTTCTTGAGCTGGTCGCGGATTCCCGCCCGTGGCCTCAGTTGCGTGGAACAGCAACGCTGCGTCCGGGACAATGGAGCAGCGATGTGCCTGCGATTCGCGAAATTATGAAACGGTCTGGCATGCTTGACAGCGGCCCTAAAATTGCGCTGCCCGGCGACGAGACGCAAAACGCAGTCGTCAGCCCGTCGGCGCCGGTAAAAGAGAAAACCGCCGTTGCACTGAGCAATAAGCCCGCCGCTTACGATCGCGAGCTGGTCGCGGCAGTGAAGCAGTTCCAGGCCGCGCAGGGGCTGGGCGCCGACGGCGTGATTGGTCCATCGACTCGCGACTGGCTGAACGTCTCTCCGGCCCAGCGGGCAGGGGTGCTGGCGTTGAATATCCAGCGCTTGCGCTTGCTGCCGGGCACGTTATCCACCGGCATTATGGTCAACATTCCGGCGTACTCCCTGGTCTACTATCAGGACGGTAGCGAAGTGCTGGCGTCCCGCGTGATTGTGGGTCGACCTGACCGCAAAACGCCGATGATGAGCAGCGCGCTGAATAACGTGGTGGTTAACCCGCCGTGGAACGTGCCGCCGACGCTGGCGCGCAAAGATATCCTGCCTAAGGTCTGGAATGACCCGGGCTATCTGGAGCGACATAACTATACGGTGATGCGTGGCTGGAACAGCAAAGAAGCGATTGACCCCTGGATGGTCGACTGGTCAACGATTACGCCTTCGAACCTGCCGTTCCGTTTCCAGCAGGCACCGGGTGCGCATAACTCGCTCGGACGTTACAAATTCAATATGCCAAGTTCGGACGCAATCTATCTGCATGATACCCCGAACCATAATCTGTTCCAGAAAGACGCACGCGCGCTCAGTTCTGGCTGCGTTCGCGTGAATAAGGCCTCCGAACTGGCGAATATGCTGTTGCAGGATGCAGGCTGGAACGATACGCGGATATCAGATGCCCTGAAGCAGGGGGATACGCGTTACGTCAATATCCGCCACAATATTCCGGTCAATCTTTACTATCTGACGGCGTTTGTGGGCGCGGACGGACGTACCCAGTATCGTACAGATATTTACAATTATGATCTGACAGCGCGATCCGGCGCACAAATCTTGCCAAAAGCGGAACAATTAATCAGGTAAATGAAGTAGTTCGGTAAAAATGATTGTCGTAAGTTATGGTGAATATGAGGCGATCTGGCTGAAAGCCGCGTATTCACTGGGATTGGGCGCCTTGACGTAGCAGGCTTTGCCAGTTATGGTGCCCTTCGTGCGCTAAGCATATTGACAATTTCTTTTACCTGTAGACCTGATTATCATGGACAAATTTGACGCTAATCGCCGCAAATTGCTGGCGTTAGGTGGCGTTGCGCTGGGCGCAGCAGCCATCCTTCCGACGCCAGCATTTGCCACCCTCTCGACACCTCGTCCGCGTATTTTAACGCTCAACAATCTGCATACTGGTGAGACGCTTAAAGCGGAATTTTTCGATGGCAGAGGCTATATTCAGGATGAATTAGCACGACTAAACCATTTTTTCCGTGATTTCCGCGCGAACAAAATCAAAGCCATCGACCCTGGATTATTCGATCAGCTTTACCGCTTGCAGGGACTGCTGGGGACCAAAAGGCCGGTGCAACTCATTTCTGGCTATCGCTCTCTGGATACCAACAATGAACTGCGCGCCCACAGCCGTGGGGTAGCGAAAAAAAGCTATCACACCAAAGGGCAGGCGATGGATTTCCATATTGAAGGCGTTTCGTTAGCCAATATTCGCAAAGCGGCGTTATCTATGCGCGCAGGTGGTGTAGGATACTACCCACGTAGCAACTTTGTGCATATTGATACCGGGCCGGTTCGGCACTGGTAATAACGAAACACAGGAGCAGTATGAACTATCGTATTATTCCGGTTACCGCGTTCTCACAGAACTGTTCATTGATCTGGTGTGAACAAACTAAACTGGCCGCGCTTGTTGATCCCGGTGGCGACGCTGAGACAATCAAGCAGGAAGTCGCTGCCAGCGGTGTAACGCTGATGCAGATTTTACTGACCCATGGCCATCTTGACCATGTGGGTGCAGCGGCTGAACTGGCTGAACACTACGGTGTGCCGATTATCGGCCCGGAAAAAGAAGATGAGTTCTGGCTTCAGGGGCTGCCTGCCCAAAGCCGCATGTTTGGTCTGGATGACTGTCAGCCACTGACACCGGACCGCTGGCTGAACGAAGGCGATCGCGTTAACGTAGGGAATGTAACTTTACAGGTGTTGCATTGCCCCGGGCATACGCCTGGCCATATTGTCTTCTTTGATGACGCGTCGCGTCTGCTGATTTCCGGTGACGTGATTTTCAAAGGGGGCGTAGGACGCAGCGATTTCCCACGCGGCGATCACGGTCAGCTGATTCAGTCGATTAAGCAGAAGTTATTACCGTTAGGTGATGATGTGACGTTTATCCCTGGACACGGACCAATGTCAACGCTGGGCGATGAGCGGTTGCATAACCCGTTCCTTCAGGATGAAATGCCTGTCTGGTAAACCCTTTCAATAAAAAAGCCTGCGCGATGCAGGCTTTTTTTATGGGTGCAGGTTACAGCACCGCGACAATGGCTTCGCACAGTGGCGCCATGTTGTCAGGCGTCATACCTGCAACGTTCACGCGGCCAGAGGCAACGGCATAGACGCCAAACTCTTCACGCAGGCGCAGCACCTGCTCTTTGGTCAGGCCGCTGAAGGAGAACATGCCGTTCTGCTTGATGATGAAGCTGAAGTCACGGTCGGCGCCTTTCTCAGCCAGCGTGTTCACAAACAGCAGACGCATGCGTTGAATGCGCTGACGCATATCGTTCAGCTCTTGTTCCCAGATTGCGCGCAGCGCATCGTTGCTCAGGATCGTCGCAACTACAGACGCACCGTGTGCCGGTGGGTTGGAGTAGTTAGCGCGGATCACGGACTTCATCTGGCTGAATGCGCGATCGACAGTTTGATCGTCAGCGGCCACCAGCGTACAGGCGCCGACACGCTCGTTATACAGACCAAAGTTCTTGGAATAGGAGCTTGCGACAATCAGCTCCTGATGGACGGCGGCGAATGCGCGCAGACCTTCAGCATCTTCTTCCAGACCACGGGCAAAGCCCTGGTAAGCGAAGTCGAACAGCGGCAGCCAGCCTTTTTCAACGGACAGCTTAGCCAGCTGTTCCCACTGTTCAAGCGTAGGATCGATACCAGTTGGGTTATGGCAGCAGCCATGGAACAGCACCACATCGCCCGCCTGGGCTTCGCTCAGGCTGGCCAGCAAACCATCGAAGTCCAGCGCGTGGTTTGCCGCGTCATAGTAGGCGTATTCACGGACTTCCAGACCCGCAGAATTAAACACGCTCTTGTGGTTCGGCCAGCTTGGATTGCTTACCCAGACACGCTTCACAGAGGTGTTTTTCGCCAGGAAATCTGCCGCCACGCGCAGTGCGCCGGTACCGCCTGGGGTCTGCGCCGTGCGGGCGCGTTTTTCGCTCACAATGGTGCTGCCTTTGCCGAACAGCAGCTCCTGGGTGCAGCGACCAAATTCAGGGATACCATCAATACCGAGGTAGTTTTTGGTGGTTTCGTTTTCCAGCAGATACTGCTCAGCTTTTTTGACGCTGGTCAGTACCGGAGTTTTGCCGGTTTCATCTTTATATACACCAATACCCAGGTTGATTTTGCCAGGGCGGTCGTCGGCACGAAACAGATCGGCCAGGCCCAGAATTGGGTCGGCAGGAGCGGCAGTAATGTTCTCAAACATGACGAAGTTCCATTGTGATTACAGAAGTGAAATCCGCTATCAGGTTAACGGTAGATTTACAAAATGCCAACCGTTTGCGACGAAAAGCGTGCGGCTTTTCAAAAGTCGCTATTATTTTCTCTCGGGAATAAAAAAACAGGGCCGAAGCCCTGTTCATTAAGCATATAGCAACGAGGTGTGCTGATTAGAACTGGTAAACCAGACCCAGAGCCACGATGTCGTCGTTGTTGATGCCCAGCTTGTTGTCGTCTTTCAGCTGGTTGATCTGATAGTCAACATAGGTAGACATGTTTTTGTTGAAGTAGTAGGTCGCACCGATATCAACGTAGTTGATGTAGTCTTCGTCACCGATACCTTCTACGTCTTTCGCTTTAGATTTGTAGTAAGCGATGGATGGACGCAGGCCGAAATCGAACTGGTACTGAGCGACAACAGAGAAGTCCTGAGACTTGTTAGCGAAACCACGGCTGCCCAGGCGCGCTGCGTTACGCATTTCGCCATAAATGGCTGCCAGGTAGATGTTGTTCGCGTCGTATTTCAGGCCGGTTGCCCACTGTTCAGCCTTGTCGCCTTTACCCCACTCCAGCGTCTGCTGGTTGTTGGTACGGTCAGCGGCGCCATAAGCACCGACAATGCCGAAGCCTTCGTAGTCATAGCTCAGAGAGGTCGCCCAGCCGTCGCCGTTGGAACGTACTGCGTCATCACGTTCATTTTTGCCCAGGTACTGAACACCAAAGTTCAGACCGTCAACCAGGCCGAAGAAGTTGCTGTTACGGTAAGTCGCCAGACCACCCGTACGGCCTGCGAAGAAGTTATCGCTCGCGCCGGTGTCGCCGCCAAACTCAGGCAGCATATCGGTGATGCCGATTGCGTCATAGACCAGACCGTAGTTACGACCGTAGTCGAAGGAGCCTGCGTCACCAAATTTCAGACCTGCGAATGCCAGACGGGTTTTGTTGCCGTTCTGCGCATCGCCGCCTTCAGAGTTGTTACCCTGGAAATTGTATTCCCACTGACCGTAGCCAGTCAGCTGATCGTTGATCTGAGTTTCACCTTTGAAGCCCAGACGCGCGTAAGTGTTGTCGCCATCGTTGCCCGCGTAATCAGAGAAGTAATGCAGGCCAACTGCTTTCCCGTAAAGATCTAATTTGTTGCCGTCTTTGTTATAGATTTCAGCAGCGTTTGCTGCACCGGCTACCAGCAGGGCAGGGACTACCACTGCCAGGATATTGCGCTTCATCATTATTTATTACCCTCATTGGTTTTTTTATGACACTCGCCACTGCCGTCAATAAATTCTGTCAATAAATATTTCCGGAACTATTGATGAGAGTTAGGTGTCTTTATGTGTCTGACAGGCATCTTTCCATTCATAGAACCGTTTCGCTACACTGAAAGTGCTACAATCTTCAAGATTCAGTTACCAAAAGAAAATATGTGTAACTAAATATGTATTTTTGGGAACTTTGTGAAGCACCTCAAACTTCAGCGCGTTCTGGTGAATTAAACCTCCGCTTTATTCTTATATATATGATTTCCTTATGTTTAATTTAGCTAAAGGCCTTTCGTATAAACAGAAGTTAAACGGCTCATTTTTTCTTATAATCGACAAAAGCCATCCAGATGGCTGTGAGAGTGGTTGTTTTTTGTGCTATTACGTAAGGATTGTATTAAGCGCAATAAGAATAGGGTTATTTTTTTGTCTAAGGATATTTCGTGGAAACAAAACGTAACAGGTAGAGGGAATTGCGGGGTTGTGGTTTATAGACGCTTACTTTTGACTGACGAAAACTGACATTGCAGGATAAAATAATGGCCAGCATTTGCTGGCCATTAATGATTTGGTCGGTTAGAAACTTGCGTTACGCGGTGTACGTGGGAACGGAATCACATCACGTACGTTCTGAACACCTGTTACGTAAGCAATCAGACGTTCGAAGCCCAGGCCAAAGCCAGAGTGCGGAACGGTGCCGTAACGACGGAGATCGCGATACCAGCTGTAGTCCGCCGGGTTCAGGCCCATCTCCTGCATACGCGCGTCCAGCACATCCAGGCGCTCTTCACGCTGGGAGCCACCGATGATCTCACCGATGCCCGGCGCCAGAACATCCATCGCGGCAACGGTTTTACCATCTTCGTTAAGGCGCATATAGAACGCCTTAATGTCTTTCGGATAGTTTTTCACCACAACCGGTGCTTTGAAGTGCTTCTCTGCCAGATAACGTTCATGCTCGGAGGAGAGATCCACGCCCCAGTAAACCGGGTTTTCGAATTTCTCGCCGCATTTTTCCAGGATAGCGACCGCGTCGGTGTAATCCACCTGCGCGAAGTCTGCGGAGACGAAGCGCTCAAGACGGGCGATGGCGTCGTTATCGACACGCTCAGCGAAGAATTTCATGTCGTCTGCGCGCTCTTCGAGAACCGCTTTGAACACGTATTTCAGCATCGCTTCTGCCAGGCCTGCCACGTCATTCAGATCGGCAAAGGCGACTTCCGGCTCCAGCATCCAGAATTCCGCCAGGTGACGGCTGGTGTTAGAGTTTTCCGCACGGAAGGTTGGGCCGAAGGTGTAGATCTTAGACAGCGCACAGGCGTAGGTTTCGCCGTTGAGCTGGCCGGAAACCGTCAGGAAGGCTTCTTTACCAAAGAAGTCTTTGTCGTAATCGACTTTTCCTTCTGGCGTACGTGGCAGGTTTTCCATATCCAGCGTTGAAACGCGGAACATTTCACCTGCGCCTTCGGTATCGGATGCCGTGATCAGCGGAGTAGACACCCAGAAGTAACCCTGCTCGTCAAAGAAGCGATGCAGCGCCTGCGCCAGCGTATGACGCACGCGCGCCACTGCACCAATCAGGTTGGTGCGCGGACGCAGGTGCGCAACTTCACGCAGATATTCGATGCTGTGACGCTTTGCAGCCATCGGATAGGTGTCCGGATCTTCAACCCAGCCGGTCACTTCCACCGAGGTCGCCTGAATTTCGTAGCTCTGACCCTGGCCCGGAGAGGCCACCACAACACCGGTGACGATCACGGAACAGCCGGTTGTCAGGTGCAGAACGTCATCATTGTAATTGGGCAGAGAATTATTAATGACGGCCTGTACAGGATCAAAGCAGGAACCGTCATAGACGGCGAGGAAGGAGATGCCAGCTTTAGAATCTCGGCGAGTACGCACCCATCCGCGCACGGTGACCTCCTGGTCAACGGCGACACGGCCCTGGAGTACGTCGGCTACAGGCACAACGCTCATAATATTCTCTCTGTTAATAGTCGGAAAAAATAAACACTTGTCCGCCCTGATAGGGGGGATATCTATGTTACCTGCCATCCGCTATCAGACAAGTAAATTTCACCGTCTTAAGAGAAGAAATAAGAAATTAATAAGAGAAGGGGAGCCATGAAGGCTCCCCCGAAGCCGTTAACTGGCTTTTTTAACCTGAGGCAGATCGAAGGCTTTACGTAATGCGCGGACAAACGCTTTATCATGGCAGATGGTTTTGCCAGGGCTGTCGGAGAGCTTCGCGACCGGCTTACCGTTACATTCCACTAGCTTTATGACGATGTTCAGCGGTTTCACCTGGGGGATATCACAGGTTAAGCGCGTACCAATCCCGAAACTCAGGTTCACCCGCGATGAGAAGTGGCGATAAAGGTCGACGGCTTTCGCCAGGTCAAGGTTATCGGAGAAGACCAGCACCTTACTCATGGGATCGATACCCAGTTTTTCGTAATGGGCGATGGCTTTCTCACCCCATTCAACCGGGTCCCCGGAATCATGGCGCAAACCCTGGTAGCGTTCGGCAAACTCAGGGCCAAAGTCGCGCAGGAACGCGTCCATGGTAATGCAGTCGGTAAGGGCAATACCCAGCCGATCCGGGTATTCCTCAAGCCACGCGGCGAGGGCGGCGCGCTGGCTGTTGGCAAGGTCAGGGCTGATCTGCTGGTGCGCCTGGAACCATTCGTGCGCCTGGGTACCCATCGGCGTTAAATCAAGGCGACGCGCCAGATCGTAGTTACTGGTGCCAACGAACCACGGCTCCTGTTGCAGACGTCTGACAATGGCTTCCTGAACCTCGCGAGAGAAGCGGCGGCGCGTGCCAAAGTCCATCAGACGGAAGCGGGACATATCCAGCCCTTCTGTCAGTCTGGAAAACTCAACGAGTTTATTCTCCAGAGCGGCAACCGCCTGCGTTACACCGGTTTCAGGCGAGCGATAGCGGTGGGCCAGCTCGCTGATCACGGCCAGAAGCGGCACTTCCCACATGATCACTTCGCGCCACGGGCCGGTCAGACGAATGTCCAGCTTGCCGTTATCATTGGTGACGGTGACCTGTTCCGGCTTATAGCGGAACTCACGCAGCCAGTTCAGATAGTCCGCTTTAAAGAAAGGCAGGCCTGAAAGCCACTGATATTCGTCATCGGTGAGCGCCAGATGCTGCATGGCATCGACCTGTTCACGAATGGAATCTGCGTAGATACCCAGCAAGTCGTCACCCCGGCAGCGAAATTCCGCCGCAACATGAACATCATGATAGTGGTGAAACACGGCTTGCTGCATATGCAGCTTGTACGCGTCGGTATCCAGCAACGTATGCAGAACCGGAGAAGCGAATTGAGTCATAGGTGCGCTGTAGCATCCTCTCACGGGAGCGTTTAGTACAATAAACAACTCCGGAGTATACCCTGTTTAGTGATTTATTGAACCCCGATCACAACATAAGCACACTTTATGGTCGAGCGCATTTCGTGCCCCGTGTTATAAAAATGTAGCAAAAACGGCGTTGTGCCTGAAAAGATGAACATTCTGCATAGCGCGTTTTACACAACCGGAATATATTGAATCGTTACTCGACAAACGATGCATAAGGTTTTCTATGACACAACAGCCACAAGCTAAATACCGCCACGATTACCGTGCGCCGGATTACCTGATAAGCGATATCGATCTGACCTTCGACCTGGATGCCACAAAAACCGTCGTGACGGCGGTAAGCCAGGTGACGCGCCAGAGCGCGACAGCCGTGCCGCTGCGTCTGGATGGTGAAGACCTGACGCTGGTTTCCCTGCATATTAATGATGAAGCCTGGTCAGACTATAAAGAAGAAGGCAACCAGCTGGTCATCGACAACCTGCCGGAACGCTTTACCCTGCGCATCGTGAATGAAATCAGCCCTGCCGCCAATACCGCGCTGGAAGGGCTTTACCAGTCAGGCGTAGCCCTGTGCACCCAATGTGAAGCCGAAGGGTTCCGCCACATTACCTGGTATCTGGATCGCCCGGACGTCCTGGCGCGCTTTACCACCAAAATTATTGCCGACAAAACGCTGTACCCGTACCTGCTTTCCAACGGCAACCGGATTGGTGAAGGGGAACTGGAGAATGGCCGTCACTGGGTACAGTGGCAGGATCCGTTCCCTAAACCATGCTATCTGTTTGCGCTGGTGGCGGGCGATTTCGATGTTCTGCGCGACACCTTTAAAACGCGCTCTGGCCGTGAAGTCGCGCTGGAGCTGTTCGTGGACCGTGGCAACCTTGACCGCGCCCCGTGGGCCATGACTTCCCTCATCAACTCCATGAAGTGGGATGAAACGCGCTTTGGCCTCGAATATGACCTCGACATCTATATGATCGTTGCTGTCGATTTCTTCAATATGGGCGCGATGGAGAATAAAGGTCTTAACATCTTTAACTCTAAATACGTGCTGGCGCGTACCGATACCGCAACGGATAAAGATTACCTCGATATCGAACGCGTTATCGGCCACGAATATTTCCATAACTGGACCGGGAACCGCGTCACCTGCCGCGACTGGTTCCAGTTGAGCCTGAAAGAGGGCTTAACCGTCTTCCGCGATCAGGAGTTCAGCTCCGATCTGGGATCGCGGGCGGTAAACCGCATCAGCAACGTGCGCACCATGCGTGGTCTGCAATTTGCAGAAGATGCCAGCCCAATGGCGCACCCGATCCGCCCGGATAAAGTCATTGAGATGAATAACTTCTACACCCTGACGGTGTATGAAAAAGGCGCTGAAATTATCCGTATGATCCACACCCTGCTGGGCGAAGAGAATTTCCAGAAAGGGATGCAGCTTTACTTTGAGCGTCACGACGGCAGTGCGGCCACCTGCGACGATTTTGTTCAGGCGATGGAAGACGCCTCTAACGTTGATCTGTCTCATTTCCGCCGCTGGTACAGCCAGGCCGGTACGCCGATTGTGACGGTCAAAGACGACTACAACCCGGAAACCGAGCAGTACACGCTGACCATCAGCCAGCGCACGCCGCCAACGGCCGAGCAGGAAGAGAAACATCCGTTGCACATTCCGTTCAGCGTTGAGCTGTACGACAACGAAGGCAACGTGATCCCGTTACAGAAGGGCGGTCACCCGGTGCATAACGTGCTGAACGTGACCCAGGCAGAGCAGACCTTTATCTTCGATAACGTCTATTTCCAGCCCGTTCCTGCCCTGCTGTGCGAATTCTCCGCGCCGGTGAAACTCGAATACAAGTGGAGCGATCAGCAGCTGACGTTCCTGATGCGTCACGCGCGCAACGATTTCTCGCGCTGGGATGCGGCACAAAGCCTGCTGGCGACCTACATCAAGCTGAACGTCAACCGTTACCAGCAGGGCCAGCCGCTGACGCTGCCGGTTCATGTGGCAGACGCGTTCCGTGCCATCCTGCTGGATGAGAATATTGACCCGGCGCTGGCGGCTGAAATTTTAACGCTGCCTTCTGCGACTGAAATCGCCGAGCTGTTCGACATCATCGACCCGATTGCCATCGTCGCCGTGCGTGAAGCGCTGACCCGCACGCTGGCGACCGAACTGGCAGATGAGTTCCTCGCCATTTACAACGCCAACAAGCTGGACGCGTATCGGGTGGAACATGCGGATATCGGTAAACGTTCCCTGCGCAATACCTGCCTGCGCTATCTGGCATTTGGTGAGGCAGAGCTGGCGAACACGCTGGTCAGCAAGCAGTACCACGAAGCCGATAACATGACGGATGCGCTGGCCGCGCTGGCTGCAAGCGTTGCCGCCGAGCTGCCGTGCCGCGATGCGCTTATGCAGGAGTACGACGACAGGTGGCATCAGGATGGTCTGGTAATGGACAAGTGGTTCATTCTTCAGGCCACCAGCCCGGCAGCCGATGTACTCAGCAACGTACGCAGCCTGCTGAAGCACCGTTCGTTCACCATGAGCAACCCGAACCGCGTCCGCTCCCTGATTGGCGCGTTTGCCAGCAGCAACCCGGCCGCGTTCCATGCTGAAGACGGCAGCGGTTATCAGTTCATGGTTGAAATGCTGACCGAGCTGAACAGCCGTAACCCGCAGGTGGCGTCTCGTCTGATTGAGCCGCTGATCCGCCTGAAACGCTACGATGCGCAGCGTCAGGCGAAAATGCGTGCCGCACTTGAGCAGCTGAAAGGGCTGGAAAATTTGTCTGGCGATCTGTACGAGAAGATTACAAAGGCGCTGGCCTGATGTAAAAAAGCCCGGTGGCGCTTCGCTTACCGGGCCTACGATTTGCCCTTGCGCCGTGCTCCCTGTTGAAGAGGGCCGGGGTGAGGGCATCAGGCATTAGCCTTTATCCGCTGAATCTCCGCTTCTCCACGTTTCATCACTCTATCCAGCACTTCCGCCTCCAGCTCCGCCAGTCTGGCCGATCCCACCCGGCGAGGACGTGGAATATCCACCGTCAGATCCAGACCAATTTTACCCTCTTCTATTAACAGCACCCTGTCTGCCATTGCCACAGCTTCGCTTACGTCATGCGTCACCAGCAGCACCGTAAAGCCGTGCGTCTGCCAGAGGGTTTCAATCAGATCCTGCATCTCGATCCGCGTCAGGGCATCAAGCGCGCCGAGCGGTTCATCAAGCAGCAGCAGGCCGGGACGATGAATCAGCGCGCGTGCCAGGGCCACGCGCTGCTTTTGTCCACCCGACAGGGCCGCAGGCCACTCTCCCGCACGATTCTCCAGCCCGACGGCGGCGAGTGCCTGCCGGGCGTCCTCCCGCCAGCTGCCCTTCAGGCCCAGCCCGACGTTATCCATCACCGTTTTCCACGGCAGCAAACGCGCGTCCTGAAACATCATGCGCGTATCATCCTGAATCGTGGACAGCGGCGTGGTGCCTGCCAGAATGTCACCACTGTTTGGCGCCTCCAGCCCGGCTAAAAGACGCAGCAGGGTACTCTTGCCGCCACCGCTGCGGCCAACAACGGCCACAAACTGTCCGGCAGGAATATGCAGATCCAGTGCATTCAGAATGGTGTTGTCGCCGTAGCGTTTGGTCACGCCGTTCAGCAGTAACGGTGTTCCCTGGTTCAGTCGTGCAGTATTCATGCTTTCGCCTCCTGAGCGGTGTAGGCCGGGTTCCAGCGCAGCCAGCTACGTTCCAGCCACTGGGCGCTGACGTCCGCAAGTTTGCCAAGCAGGGCATAAAGGATAATGGCAACCACCACCACGTCCGTTTGCAGGAACTCGCGGGCGTTCATCGCCAGATAACCAATGCCGGAGTTAGCCGAAATGGTTTCCGCCACGATCAGGGTTAGCCACATCAGGCCGAGCGCAAAACGCACCCCAACCATAATGGAGGGCAGGGCGCCCGGCAGGATCACATGGGTAAACAGGGCAAAACCTGACAGGCCATAGCTGCGGGCCATCTCAACCAGACCGCGATCGATATTGCGGATCCCATGCCAGGTATTGATATAAATCGGGAATAATGTTCCCAGCGCCACGAGGAAAATTTTGGCGCTCTCATCAATGCCGAACCACAGGATAACCAGCGGAATAAGCGCCAGATGCGGCACGTTACGCAGCATTTGAACGGAGGTATCCAGCAGCCGCTCACCCCAGCGGGACAGGCCGCTGATCAGCCCCAGCGTCAGGCCGATGCTCCCGCCAATCGAAAAGCCGATTACCGCGCGCCAGGAGCTGATGGCAAGATGTTGCCACAGCTCACCGCTGGCGCTTAGCGACCAGAACGCTTCCACAACGCCCTCCGGAGAGGGCAAAATACGGCTCGACAGCCAGCCAGTTGAAGACGCCAGTTGCCAGACGAGGACAATGCCGACGGGCAGAAACCACGGTGCGGCGCGCAGCAGCCATTTTTGTGCGGTTGAAGACATGGTGGCTCCTTAACTTTGCGCGACTTTTCTCGGGATAAACGCATTCGCCACGGCTTCGCCCTGCAACTGAAGCTGACGTGGCTGCGGAATTTCCGGGATAGCGACATCCAGGTGCGGGAAGAGCAGTTCACCCACCTTGTAGGCCTCCTCCAGATGCGGGTAGCCAGACAGGATAAAGCTGTCGATCCCCAGCGCCGCGTATTCATTAATGCGTGCCGCTACGGTTGGACCGTCGCCGACCAGCGCCGTACCGGCGCCGCCGCGCACCAGACCCACCCCGGCCCACAGGTTCGGGCTGATCTCAAGATTTTCACGCTTGCCGTTGTGCAGGGAGGCCATTCGGTGTTGGCCCACGGAGTCGGTTTTGGCAAACGCCGCCTGTGCTTTGGCGATAGTGTCGTCGTCCAGATGAGCGATCAGACGGTCGGCAGCTTGCCAGGCCTCGTCGTTGGTTTCGCGTACGATCACGTGCAGGCGAATGCCGAAGCGCACCGTACGGCCATGTTCTGCGGCTTTGGCGCGTACCTGAGCAATTTTCTCTTTAACCAGCTCCGGTGGCTCGCCCCAGGTCAGATAGAGATCGACCTGCTCAGCCGCCAGCTCCTGCGCCACGTCCGACGATCCGCCGAAATAAAGGGGAGGGCGCGGCTGTTGTACCGGCGGGAAGTAGAGTTGCGCATCGCGAACGTGAATATGTTTTCCTTCGAAGGTGACGGTTTCCCCTTCCAGCAGACGTCGCCAGACGCGGGTGAACTCTGCGGAGGCTTCATAGCGCTCGGTATGATCGAGAAAAACGCCATCGCCCGCCAGCTCCTGCGGATCGCTGCCCGTCACCAGGTTGAACAGCGCGCGGCCGTTGGAGAGCCTGTCCAGCGTTGCCGCCTGGCGTGCCGCGACGGTGGGCGACACCACGCTTGGGCGCAAGGCTACCAAGAATTTCAGGCGCTGGGTGACGGGGATCATCGACGCGGCAACCAGCCACGCGTCCTCACATGAACGGCCCGTCGGGATCAGCACCCCGGTAAAACCGATGCGGTCTGCCGCCTGGGCGATCTGCTGTAGATAGCCGTGATCGACCGGGCGGGCGCCTTCTTCTGTGCCAAGATAGTGTCCATCACCGTGGGTGGGTAAAAACCAGAAAAGATTCAGACTCATGATTTTTTTCCTTCAATGCCAGCGGGTTGCCAGATGCGTTCGCGAATATTCACCTGCTTTGGAACCAGGCGGTTTTGATAAAAGAGGTCTGCCGTTTGCTGCTGGAGGGCGGCAACGTGGGCGTCAACCGGCGCTATGGTGGTGGGAGGACGGTGGTCAAGATAGGTGGCGATCACCGGTTCAGGCAGGCCCATGGTTTTTGCCAGTAGCGTGATGCTCTGCTGACGCTGGCTTTGGGTCAGCGCATCGGCCTGAGAGAAGGTATCCAGCACCTGCTGAATAAATGCGCCATTTTTTTCAGCGTAAGGACGTGCCGCCAGGTAGAACGAACCGGTTTGTTTCAGGGTGGTGCCGTCTTTCAGCACCCGCACACCGCCCTGCAACAGTGCGGCGGAGTAGTACGGATCCCAGATAGCCCAGGCATCAACATTTTTTTGCTGAAACGCCGCGCGCGCATCGGCAGGCGTCAGGTAAACGGGCTGGATATCGGTGAATTTAAGGCCGGCCTCCTGCAACGCGCGCAGCAGCAGGTTATGCGAGCTGGAACCTTTCTGGAAAGCAACCTTATGACCTTTGAGATCGGCGACGCTTTTGATCTCGCTGTTTTCCGGCACCAAAATAACCTCTGCCTTCGGCTTGGCGGGTTCAACGCCAACGTAAACCAGATCCGCCCCGGCCGCCTGGGCAAAGATCGGCGGGATATCGCCGGTGCTGCCCAAATCAATACTCCCGACGTTCAGCGCCTCCAGCATCTGCGGTCCGGCAGGGAACTCGACCCATGAGAATTTGGTCTGCGGGAAACGTTTCTCCAGCAACGCATGGCTTTTCGCCAGCACCATGCTGACGCTGCCTTTCTGATAACCGATACGCAGGCTCTCCGGCGTTTTCTCCGCCGCCTGAGCCAGCGATGCCACTGCCAGCAGACCTGCCAGCCCGATACGGGTAACTGTTTTAAACATGCGCCACTCCTTGTGATTGATGAAATGCCGCCGCGTGGCGATCCCGACGATTAAGGGCGTGCCAGAAGGTTTCAAGCGCGCTGTCGAGGCGGGTTTGCAGATTCGGCGTGAAATGCGGTTTATGCTGGTAGTCGATTACCTGTGAGTCGTCAGCGAAGACGCCATGCAGGATCTCCTGCGCTTTCAGCGCGTTCAGAACCGGCTTGAGGGCATAATCCACCGCCAGTAAATGGGCTACCGTACCGCCTGTGGCCAGCGGCAGGACGACCTTACCGTCCAGCGCGCGCTCGGGCAGCAGATCGAGCAGCGTTTTCAGTGCACCGGAAAAAGAGGCTTTATAAATTGGTGTCGCGACGACCAACCCGTCAGCACGCTTAAGTTGTTCGATCAGGGTTTTCAGCGCCGGGCTGTCGAAACGGGCGTAGAGCAGATCTTCAGGCGCGAAATTGTGCAAATTCCAGTGACAAACTTCGACATCCAGAGCATTAAGCTTTTCGCGAGCGTATTCCAGCAGTGCGCTGGATCGAGAGGGGAAGCGGGGGCTTCCGGCCAGGGTAATGACGCGCATGGTTGCTCCTTATAACTAATTGTTTGCTTTTATCTAACATTCATAACAATTTTCAGGAGTGTGACATTGCGTGGTTATTCCACTAAATGATTTATCCTCAGGATGAATGCAGAAAAAAGCATAAGAAGCGAACCGATAAGTAAACGATTGCGTTTAACATGGCTTTTTTTGCCACAGGTCAATTCCCTTTCCGGGCGGGATCGCACATAATCCCCTCCCGGTTTGCACACCGGGAATCCAGGAGAGTTCATGTACTACCCCTTCGTTCGTAAAGCCCTTTTCCAGCTCGATCCTGAGCGCGCTCATGAATTTACATTTCAGCAGTTACGTCGTATTACAGGAACGCCTCTGGCCGCGCTGGTGCGTCAAAACGTGCCGGAAAAACCTGTCCAATGCATGGGCCTGACGTTCAAAAATCCACTGGGCCTTGCGGCCGGACTGGACAAAAATGGCGAATGCATTGATGCACTCGGCGCGATGGGCTTTGGCTCGATCGAAATCGGGACAGTGACGCCGCGTCCGCAGCCGGGAAATGACAAGCCACGTCTGTTCCGCCTGGTTGAAGCCGAGGGGCTGATCAACCGCATGGGCTTTAATAACCTTGGCGTCGATCATCTGGTTGAGAACGTTAAGAAAGCCCATTTTGATGGTGTGCTGGGTATTAATATTGGCAAAAATAAAGACACGCCCGTCGAGCAGGGTAAAGATGACTATCTGATTTGTATGGAAAAAGTCTATGCCTATGCCGGTTATATCGCGGTGAATATATCCTCGCCTAACACCCCAGGGCTGCGTTCATTACAATATGGCGAAGCGCTTGACGATCTTCTTAGCGCCATTAAAAATAAACAAACGGCACTACAGGCGATCCACCATAAATATGTTCCGGTCGCGGTTAAGATCGCCCCGGATCTTTCGGCAGAGGAATTGATCCAGGTTGCCGACAGTTTAGTTCGCCATAATATTGATGGTGTGATTGCGACCAATACAACGCTCGATCGCTCCCTCGTCCAGGGAATGAAAAACTGTGACGAAGCGGGTGGATTAAGTGGCCGTCCGGTACAATTAAAAAGCACCGAAATTATTCGCGCACTCTCCGCGGAATTAAAAGGCCAGCTGCCGATTATTGGCGTGGGTGGCATTGACTCCGTCATCGCTGCACGTGAGAAGATGGCGGCAGGGGCTTCACTGGTGCAAATTTATTCCGGCTTTATTTTTAAAGGGCCGCCATTGATTAAAGAAATTGTCACGCATATCTAATCTTTTCTCTTAATCAGACAACCAGGGCTTTATTTCCAGCCCTGGTTGTTTTATATTCCGTCATTGTTGCTTATTTAGACATTATAGTCTTTTATTACTAGTGTTATAAGCGAAGCGGCAAACAGGACATTTTTAGTACAGGACGTTTTGGGGACGGGAGAGAAACATGCGAATTAAACCTGACGATAACTGGCGCTGGTATTTTTGTGACGAGCATGACCGTATGATGCTCGACTTAGCCAATGGCATGTTGTTTCGCTCTCGTTTTGCGCGCCGAATGTTAACGCCAGACGCGTTTGCTCCCTCAGGCTTTTGCGTTGACGACGCTGCACTCTATTTCTCTTTTGAAGAAAAATGCCGCGACTTCAATCTCTCCAAAGAACAGCGCGCTGAACTGGTACTAAATGCGCTGGTGGCGATCCGTTTCCTGAAACCACAAATGCCGAAAAGCTGGCATTTCCTCGCGCACGGTATGAGCTGGACCCCGGCTATCGGCGATGCGGCCAGCGTCAATCTGAGCGATACCGAAGAAGAGGTGAATCTGCTGGTGGTTGAACCCGGTGAAAACGCTGCGCTCTGTTTGCTGGCCCAACCCGGCGTGACCATTGCCGGGCGAGTCATGCAGTTAGGTGATGCCATCAAAGTGATGAATGACAGGCTGAAGCCTCAGCTGCGCGTCGATTCCTTCAGCCTCGAACAGGCGGTTTAAGCTTCCAGCTGTACGGATGTTTTCGGTACACAGCTACAGCACAGGATCGTGCCGTCACTGCCAATCGCAGATTTCTTCAGGGCACTCACTTCACCATCGACCAGTTTAATGCGACAGCATCCGCAAATCCCCGCGCGACAGGAATAAGGTACGCGGATACCCGCCTGCTCCAGCTGTTCCAGTAGCACCTGCTGATTGTTACCACGAATAACTTTGCCTTCCCAGTGAATATCCACCGCGGAAGCGACGTTGGTGACAACGTCAACCATTTCTTCTTCCTGGCCTGCGCCGTACACTCTTGCAGGCCCGCGGGTAAGAATTTCGACCTCGTCGCCCACGCGGATTACGCCGCTGGAGCGGGGGATCAGGTTCTGGCCGAAGTCGACATCACCGTTATCCTGCGCGGTACGAAATGATTGCAAGGTTTTCAGCGGTTCGCCGGAAGGGTGTTTCTGGCCTTTCTCCGGGCTGACGGTGGTAAAAATACAGCGGCTGCACGGCTTCACGACATCAAAGATAACGCTGCCGATGCGGATCACTTTCCAGGTATCTTCATCCCAGGCATCCGCTCCGGTCACCACCAGATTCGGGCGAAACTGCTCCATCTGCACGCTGGCTTTGCAACGGGTTTGTAAATCACGCAGCGAGGCCTCGCTGGTCAGCAGGAAGGGAAAACCATCCGCAAAGGAGAGGGGAACCGCGTCGTGGCGTTTCACGCGACGAGTCAGCGCAGGCCCAACCCAGCGCAGCTGAACGTCACGTGAGAAAAAGCCGCTCAGCCACTGGTTAATGTTATCCGGCGCGATACGCGCGGTAAAATGATTGCCCCACACTTCCGTTGGCGCTTCAACCGGCGCAAAATCAGCAAAGCGGATCACGACGCTTGAACCGTCTGGCGCGGTCAAATGCAATCCGTCATGAAGCGGGGAAGGTGTAAAGCGAACCATCTGCGGGAACTGACGTGCGGTGATGAACGTACCGTCAGGCTCGGTGATCATAAAAATACGATCGAAGGCGAATCCGCTCATATCGGCCAGCGCGTGCGTCACGCCGATACCGCGCATGGATTTCACCGGATGAATAAAAAGCCTGGATAACGTCGCCACTGCACACTCCCGCTAAATAAAATAAGCCTTCAACTTTATGACATACACGCCATATTAGCTATAATGCGCGACAATTTTCTATGAGTAAAAGTGACGATATGAATTCTCTGTTTGCCAGTACGGCCCGTGGGCTGGAAGAGCTGTTAAAAACTGAACTGGAAACCCTGGGCGCGAAAGAGTGCCAGGTGGTTCAGGGTGGTGTCCATTTTGAGGGCGACACGCGGCTTATTTACCAGAGCCTGATGTGGAGCCGTCTGGCGTCGCGCATCATGCTGCCGATGAAAGAGTGCAAGGTCTACAGCGATCTTGATCTCTACACCGGTGTACAGATGATCGACTGGACAGAGATCTTCACCCCGGACGCCACCTTTGCGGTGCATTTCAACGGCGTCAACGATGAGATCCGCAACAGCCAGTACGGTGCCCTGCGCGTCAAAGACGCCATTGTGGACTGCTTCACGCGTCGTAATAGAGAACGTCCGAACGTTGATCGTGAAAACCCGGATCTGCGTATCAACGTCTGGCTGAACGGCGACACTGCCAGTATTTCCCTGGATCTGAGCGGCGCAGGCCTGCATCTGCGCGGCTATCGCGATCGCACCGGCATGGCCCCAATCAAAGAGACACTGGCCGCCGCTATCGTGATGCGCTCCGGCTGGCAGCCGGGTACGCCGCTGCTCGATCCGATGTGCGGTTCCGGTACGCTGCTGATTGAAGCCGCGATGCTGGCCACCGACCGCGCGCCAGGGCTGCATCGTGGACAGTGGGGCTTCAAAGGCTGGGCGCAGCACGATGAAGCCCTCTGGAAAGAGGTCAAAGACGACGCGCAGACCCGTGCCCGTAAAGGGCTGGCGGAGTACACCTCTCACTTTTACGGTTCGGACAACGACCCACGGGTGATTGAACGCGCGCGCAGCAACGCCCGTCGTGCCGGTATCGGTGAGCTGGTGACCTTCGACGTCAAAGATGTGGCGAACCTGACCAATCCGCTGCCAAAAGGCCCGTACGGTACGGTGATCAGCAACCCGCCGTATGGTGAGCGTCTTGGCAGCGAGCCAGCGCTGATTGCGCTACATAGCCTGCTGGGCCGAAACATGAAAGCGCATTTCGGCGGCTGGAACCTCTCCCTGTTTAGCGCCTCGCCGGAGCTGCTGAGCTGCCTGCAATTACGTGCCGATCGCCAGTTCAAGGCGAAAAACGGCCCGCTGGACTGCGTGCAGAAAAACTACCATCTGGCAGAGATAGCAGCGGACAGCAAACCGTCTGGCGTGGCGGAAGATTATGCCAACCGTCTGCGCAAAAACCTGAAGAAATTTGAGAAGTGGGCGAAGCAGGAAGGTATCGAATGTTATCGCCTTTACGACGCTGACCTGCCGGAATACAACGTGGCGGTTGACCGCTATGCAGACTGGGTGGTGGTTCAGGAATACGCCCCGCCGAAAACCATTGATGCGCAAAAAGCGCGTCAGCGTATGCTGGATGTGATTGCGGCCACCATCGCCATACTCGGCATTTCGCCAAACAAGCTGGTGCTGAAAACCCGTGAGCGTCAGAAAGGCAAAAACCAGTATCAGAAGATGGGCGAGAAGGGCGACTTCATCGAAGTGGGCGAATATAATGCGCGCCTGTGGGTTAACCTGACCGATTACCTTGATACCGGTCTGTTCCTCGATCACCGCATCGCCCGCCGCATGCTGGGACAGATGAGTAAGGGCAAAGACTTCCTGAACCTGTTCTCCTATACCGGCAGCGCCAGCGTTCATGCAGGGCTTGGTGGGGCGCGTAGTACCACCACGGTCGATATGTCCCGTACTTATCTGGAGTGGGCAGAGCGCAACCTGCGTCTTAACGGCTTAACCGGTCGTCAGCATCGCCTGTTACAGGCCGACGTGCTGGGCTGGCTGCGCGATACCGACGAGCAGTTTGACCTGATCTTTATCGATCCGCCGACCTTCTCTAACTCCAAGCGTATGGAGGATAGCTTTGACGTTCAACGCGATCACCTGCGCCTGATGACCGACCTGAAGCGTCTGCTGCGTAAAGGCGGCACCATTATGTTCTCGAATAACAAGCGCGGATTCCGCATGGATCACGACGGCCTGGCCGAACTGGGACTGAAAGCACAAGAAATCAGTCAAAAAACGCTGTCTCAGGACTTTGCCCGTAACCGTCAAATCCACAACTGCTGGCTGATCTCCGCGGTCTGAAAGGAAAAATAAATGTCTTTAATTAGTATGCACGGCGCGTGGCTCTCTTTCAGCGACTCACCGCTTCTCGATAATGCAGAGCTGCATATCGAAGATAACGAGCGCGTCTGTCTGGTCGGCCGTAACGGCGCAGGTAAATCGACGCTGATGAAAATCCTCAACCGTGAGCAGGGGCTGGACGACGGCCGTATTGTTTACGAGCAGGATCTGGTCGTCTCTCGTCTGCAACAGGATCCGCCGCGTAACGTTACCGGCAGCGTGTACGATTTTGTGGCCGAAGGGATTTCAGAGCAGGCGGAATACCTCAAGCGCTACCACGAGATTTCGCATCTGGTCATGACCGACCCGAGCGACAAAAATCTCAACGAGCTGGCAAAAGTGCAGGAGATGCTCGATCACCACGGCCTGTGGCAGCTGGAAAACCGCATTAACGAAGTGCTGGCTCAGCTTGGCCTGGAAGCGGATATGGAGCTGTCGGCGCTCTCCGGCGGCTGGCTGCGTAAAGCCGCGCTGGGCCGTGCCCTGGTGAGCGGGCCCAGGGTACTGCTGCTGGACGAACCAACGAACCACCTGGATATCGAAGCGATTGACTGGCTGGAAGGGTTCCTGAAAACTTTCAATGGCACCATTATTTTCATCTCCCACGACCGTTCGTTCATCCGCAACATGGCCACGCGCATTGTCGACCTCGACCGCGGCAAGCTGGTGACCTATCCGGGCGATTACGATACCTATCTGCTGGAGAAAGAAGAGAACCTGCGCGTGGAAGAGCTGCAAAACGCCGAGTTCGACCGCAAGCTGGCGCAGGAAGAGGTATGGATCCGTCAGGGCATCAAGGCGCGTCGTACCCGTAATGAAGGCCGCGTTCGCGCCCTGAAGGCGATGCGCCGCGAACGTAGCGAACGCCGCGAAGTCTTGGGTAGCGCCAAAATGCAGGTGGAAGAGGCGTCCCGCTCGGGCAAAATTGTCTTCGAAATGGAGAACGTGAGTTATTCGGTTGACGGCAAAGTGCTGGTGAACGATTTCTCCGCACAGGTTCAGCGCGGCGACAAAATTGCGCTTATTGGTCCAAACGGCTGCGGCAAAACCACGCTGTTGAAACTGATGCTGGGCCAGTTGCAGGCCGACAGCGGTCGTATTCACTGTGGTACTAAGCTGGAAGTAGCGTACTTTGACCAGCATCGCGCAGAGCTGGATCCGGACCGTACGGTGATGGACAACCTCGCAGAGGGTAAACAGGAGGTGATGGTTAACGGCAAGCCGCGTCACGTGCTGGGCTACCTTCAGGACTTCCTGTTCCACCCAAAACGCGCCCTGACGCCTGTGCGCGCGCTGTCCGGCGGTGAGCGTAACCGTCTTTTACTGGCGCGCCTGTTCCTGAAACCCAGTAACTTACTGATTCTCGATGAACCGACGAACGATCTGGATGTCGAAACGCTGGAACTGCTGGAAGAGTTGATTGATGGCTATCAGGGAACCGTGATGCTGGTCAGCCACGATCGTCAATTTGTCGATAACACCGTGACCGAGTGCTGGATCTTCGAAGGCGAAGGACGTATCGGTCAATATGTGGGCGGCTATCATGACGCGCGTGGACAGCAATCGCAGTCGCTGGCGCAAAAACAGGCGAAGACCAAAAATGTCGCTGAACCTGTTGTTGCCAAAGCAGAAACTGTCAAAAAGTCTCCTGCTAAAATGAGCTATAACTTGCAGCGCGAGCTGGAAGGGCTGCCGCAGCGTCTGGAAGAGCTGGAAGCGGCACTGGAAGCACTGCAAATTCAGGTCGCTGATGCGTCATTCTTTACGCAGCCTCACGACTATACTCAGAAAGTATTGGCTGAACTCTCCCAGGCCGAGCAGGCGCTGGAAGAGGCATTTGAGCGCTGGGAGTACCTTGAGTCTCTGAAAAACGGCGCATAAACAGGGATAATCTATGTGTGACCAGCACCATGCCGATCGGCATATTTTATGCTCGCAATGCGATATGCTCGTGGCGTTGCCAGAGCTTGGTCACGGACATAAGGCTGCCTGCCCGCGCTGCGGAGCTACGCTGACGACCGAGTGGGACGCGCCAAGGCAGCGTCCTACGGCTTACGCGCTGGCAGCCCTGTTCATGTTACTGCTCTCCAATCTCTTCCCTTTCATCTCTATGAAAGTGGGTGGGATGGTAAGCCAGGTGGAGTTACTGGAAATTCCAGGCGTGATGTTCTCGGAAGATTACGCCAGCCTTGGCACCTTCTTTCTTCTGTTCGTGCAGATAGTCCCGGCGTTTTGCCTGGTCGTCATTCTGCTACTGGTCAATCGCGTCAGGATGCCCACCGCCCTTAAAATCAAACTCGCGCGGATCCTGTTCCAGCTGAAAAGCTGGGGGATGGCGGAAATTTTTCTGGCGGGTATCCTGGTCAGCTTCGTGAAGCTGATGGCCTACGGCGATGTGGGGATTGGCAGTAGCTTTATTCCGTGGTGTCTGTATTGCGTGCTGCAACTGCGCGCTTTCCAGTGCGTGGACCGACGCTGGACCTGGGACGATATTGCCCCGGCACCGACGCTCTCGCAGACGGTAAAGGTGGGCGTACCGGGTATCCGTCAGGGGCTGCGCTCCTGCTCCTGCTGCACCGCCGTGCTGCCCGCGGATGTCGAGGTGTGTCCCCGCTGTGAAACAAAAGGTCACGTCCGACGCAAAAATAGCCTGCAATGGACCATGGCGCTGCTGGTGACCTCTGTCATGCTTTATCTGCCCGCCAATATTTTGCCGATCATGATCACCGATCTGCTCGGCGACAGAATGCCCTCGACCATCCTTGCCGGGGTGATTTTGCTGTGGAGCGAAGGGTCATACCCTGTTGCAGGCGTCATATTTCTCGCCAGCATTATGGTTCCGACCTTAAAGATGATTGCCATTGCCTGGCTTTGCTGGGATGCAAAAGGGCACGGTAAGCGTGACAGTGAGCGCATGCATCTGATTTATGAGGTCGTGGAATTTGTTGGCCGCTGGTCGATGATTGACGTGTTCGTGATTGCGGTTCTCTCAGCGCTGGTGCGTATGGGTGGGCTGATGAGTATTTATCCCGCTATGGGAGCGCTGATGTTTGCTTTGGTCGTCATTATGACCATGTTTGCGGCCATGACCTTCGACCCTCGTTTATCGTGGGATCGTGAGCCCGATTCAAGCCATGAGGAAGAGTAAGAGCATGGAAAATAAGAGTGGAGAGGCTAAAGTGCAGAAGGTCAGAAACTGGTCGCCGGTGTGGATTTTCCCCATCGTGACCGCGCTGATCGGTGCATGGATCCTGTTTTATCATTACAGCCATCAGGGACCGGAAGTCACGCTAATTACCACCAATGCAGAGGGAATTGAGGGCGGAAAAACCACCATCAAGAGCCGCAGCGTGGATGTGGGTGTCGTGGAAAGTGCGACCCTGACGGATGATTTAACCCATGTTGAAATTAAGGCCCGCCTGAATGCTGGCATGGAAAAACTGCTCCATGAAGATTCCGTTTTTTGGGTGGTGAAACCGCAGGTCGGAAGAGAAGGGATCAGCGGCTTAGGGACGCTATTGTCAGGGGCTTACATTGAACTCCAGCCCGGCAATAAAGGCGCCCAGCCAGCAAACTATCAGTTGCTGGATTCACCGCCGCTTGCGCCACCGGATGCAAAAGGGATCCGCGTCATTCTGGACAGCAAAAAAGCGGGCCAGCTCTCGCCGGGCGATCCGGTGCTGTTCCGTGGGTATCGTGTCGGTTCGGTTGAAACGAGCACCTTCGATCCGCAAAAACGGACCATCAGCTATCAGCTATTTATCAATGCGCCTAATGACCGACTGGTGACCAGTAACGTTCGTTTCTGGAAAGACAGTGGGATCGCTGTGGATCTCACCTCTGCGGGGATGCGCGTTGAGATGGGTTCACTAACCACGCTGTTTGGTGGGGGCGTCAGTTTTGACGTGCCGGAAGGTATAGATCTGGGACAACCGGTGGCGGAAAAAACCGCCTTCAGACTGTTTGACGATCAAAAAAGCATTCAGGATGCGCTCTATACCGATCACATCGATTATCTGATGTTCTTTAAGGACTCTGTACGCGGCTTGCAGCCAGGAGCGCCAGTTGAGTTCCGCGGTATCCGTCTGGGTACAGTGGGGCAAGTGCCTTACTTTGTTCCGGGACTCAAGCAAATGCTTGATGATGATTATCGTATTCCGGTGCTGATACGCATTGAGCCTGAGCGTTTAATTAACCAGATAGGTGAAGATCAGGATATTGGGGAGCATATCAGCGACCTGATGAATCGCGGTCTGCGTGGCTCGCTGAAAACCGGCAACCTGGTGACAGGGGCGTTGTATGTCGATATGGACTTCTATCCAAAAGCGCCACCTATGACGGGAGTCCGTGAATTTGGCGGCTACAAAATCATTCCTACGGTCAGCAGTGGCCTGGCGCAGATCCAACAGCGTCTGATGGAAACGCTGGATAAGATCAACAATCTGCCGCTGAATCCAATGCTTGAGGCTGCGACGGGATCACTGCATCAGAGCCAGGCGACGATGCAACGTCTGCAAACCACCCTGGATAATATCAACAAGATCACGGCCAACCAGTCCATGCAGCAGCTGCCGCAGGATATGCAGAAAACGTTGCGTGAACTGAATCGCAGTATGCAGGGCTTCCAGCCGGGCTCAGCGGCCTACAACAAGATGGTGGCGGATATGCAACGTCTTGATCAGGTTTTACGCGAGCTACAGCCCGTTCTGAAAACGCTCAATGAAAAGAGCAACGCGCTGGTGTTTGAAGCGAAAGATAAAAAGGATCCTGAGCCTAAGAGGGCGAAACAATGAAAAAATGGCTAATCATCGCAGGCGCACTGGTATTAACGGCCTGTAGCTCTGGAAGCGATAACAAAAGCTACTACCAGCTGCCGTTAAGCGCGCAGTCGGGGGCGCAGAGCAGTGCCTCGCAGGGCAGCCGTCTGCTGTGGGTTGAGCAGGTTGCCGTGCCAGATTACCTGGCGGGCAACGGGGTGGTCTACCAGACCAGCGATGTGCAGTATGTAATCGCCAACAATAACCTGTGGGCCAGCCCGCTGGATCAGCAGCTACGCAATACGCTGGTGGCGAATCTGAGCAGCCAGCTCCCCGGTTGGGTCGTTGCCTCGCAGCCTCTGGGAAGCGATCAGGACACTCTGAATGTTAACGTGACGGGATTCCATGGCCGCTATGATGGTGCCGTTGTTATCAGCGGGGAGTGGCTGCTGAATCACCAGGGTCAGCTGATTAAGCGTCCTTTCCATCTTGAACTCAAGCAGCAGAAAGATGGCTATGACGAAATGGTGAAAGTACTTGCGCAGGGATGGGCACAGGAGTCGGCTACTATAGCAAGAGAGATTTCCCGCCTGCCATAAGTAAAATTCATCGACGAAAGCCGCACTCAGCTTCTTGCTGATTGCGGCTTTTTTTTCGTTTTACGTTCAGGTTGTTACTTGTCCCGCATCACACTTTTTGTACAAACGATCTTCCATGTAGCTCACAAATATGACACCCGTATGAATTTTGAACGTTGACGCTGACGCAGATTCGGGGTATTCGTTAACTGTGCTTGCACATATTGCAACCACTGTTTTCTTTCCACCAGACAAAAGAATGAGGGAAACGAGGCATGAAGAGACAGAAACGAGATCGCCTGGAAAGGGCTCATCAACGTGGTTATCAGGCTGGCATCGCCGGACGTTCTAAAGAAATGTGTCCCTATCAGGCCCTGAATCAAAGGTCCCAATGGCTAGGGGGCTGGCGAGAAGCCATCGGAGACAGGGCAGTACTTGCTTGATACCGTCTCTTTAAAAAGAAACCTCCGCAATGCGGAGGTTTCGCCTTTCTGGAAGGGGCTAAAAGCTGTTATCAGAAAGCGGAGGTATCCTGGAACAGACCCACTTTCAGGTCGTTCGCGGTATAGATCAGACGACCATCAACCAACACTTCACCGTCCGCCAGGCCCATAATCAGACGGCGGTTAACGATGCGTTTGAAATGGATACGGTAGGTGACTTTCTTCGCGGTAGGCAGAACCTGACCGGTGAATTTCACTTCGCCTACGCCCAGCGCACGGCCTTTGCCTTCACCGCCAAGCCAGCCCAGATAGAAGCCAACGAGCTGCCACATGGCATCGAGGCCCAGGCAGCCAGGCATTACCGGATCGCCAATAAAGTGGCAACCGAAGAACCACAGGTCCGGGTTGATATCGAGTTCTGCTTCTACGTAACCCTTATCAAAGTTGCCGCCGGTTTCGGTCATTTTCACGACACGGTCCATCATCAGCATATTTGGGGCTGGTAACTGCGGGCCTTTCGCGCCAAACAGTTCACCGCGACCAGAGGCAAGAAGGTCTTCTTTAGTATAGGATTCGCGTTTATCTACCATGTTCTCAGTAAGCCTTATTTTAGTGAAGGACGCAGGATAGCTAACACGTGTACGCTGAACAAGTCCGATCAGTTCGCACTAAACCAACTTAACCAGCGTAACGGCCACGGATAACGATGACGAGCATCCTGCTGTGTCGCCTGAGCTATACGTTCCTGAATGGTCTGCATCAGGGTTGTCTGGCCTTCGCCGTCCCAGACCAGGTTTGTCAGTAAGGGTAGTGCATCCTCAACCCCTTCGATGGCCCAGACAGTGAATTGTTCCTGCTCTACCGCATCCAGAATCGCCTGGCTCAGGCTCAAATGGCGAGCGTTAGGTGCCGGAATTATCACGCCCTGTTTGCCGTTTAAACCGCGCTGCTGGCAGATTGCGAAGAAGCCTTCGATTTTCTCATTCAGTCCGCCCACCGGTTGGGCACGGCCAAACTGATCCACGGACCCGGTAATCGCAATATTCTGGTTAATCGGCACGTCTGCAAGCGCGCTGATCACGGCGCACAGCTCTGCCATTGAGGCGCTGTCACCGTCGACTTCACTGTAGGACTGCTCAAAGGTCAACGAGGCAGAGAAGGGGATCTGCTGCTCGAGCTGAAGTTCAGACATCAGGAATGCCTGCATGATCATCATGCCTTTGGCATGAATGTTTCCGCCCAGTTCGGCCTTGCGTTCGATATCGGTAAATTCGCCGTCACCAATGTGTACGACACAGCTGATACGGGAAGGCTCACCAAAGGCGCGTGGGTGCCCGGGGAACTCGATGACGGACAAGGCATTGATTTGCCCGATACGTTCGCCTTCGGTCTCCACCAGAATCTGTTCAAGCAGAATTTCATCCTGCATACGGTCAGCCAGATAGCCTTCGCGCCATTCACGCTGGGCCAGCATCTGGCTCAGTTGCTCACCGTTGAACGTACCGTTGCCGCTGATAACGCCCACTTCACGCAGCTGTTTGCCGATCCAGAGCGGACAGAGCGGCAGGGTTTCCTGATCGCCGGTGTAGCGTACGGCCTCTCGGATTAAGCCCGGCCACGCATCCTCGGCAGGTGAGGGCAGCGCGAAACGTTCCGCCACGGCCATAACCCACTGACACCACTGCGCCATGTCATCGGCATCTGCAATCTGAATATTGTCTTCAAATTCGCTGTAAACCGCCTGCTCCGCGAGTTCTGGCTCCATTTCCTGGAAGTCAGCCAGTGATTCACGGTCACCCGTCAGCACGACGGTCAGCGACAGCGGCATAGACGGAATGGAAACAGGCAGAGGACGTGAATCGTCGAAGCCTACCCAGTCAAAACGTTGCTGCGTCACCACCGTTTTCAGGCGCATCCACAGCAGCGGCTGCGCAAGCAGTGTGCGAAGAGAGATGAGCAATACGCCGCCATTCGCGCGGTGTACCAGCCCGGGTTGCAGTGAAACATCGCCATTGAACTGACGAAGGCAGCCGAACAACTGTTCTGCTTCCACCCAGTTGGCGGTGATCACCTCGCCTTTTGCAGCGAACAATCCATCTGCCTGCGTGGCAGGTTCGAATGTCACGTCGCGACCGGCAATATGATACTGACCACCAAAAACGGCATTCGTTTTTGGCTGCAACTGGCGCATGGCATCACCGAGAAGCGTCAGATACTCGGCTTCTTCCGGGGCTTTGAGCAGCATGAAAGGAGATGTAGCCCATGGGGATGACATCTGCTCCAGCGCGTAATGCAAACGCGGTTGTGTCTCGCTAAGTATGAATTTGTGTTCTTTTGTGAGGTCTGGCTGTGCAAACAGCTCCTGATAGCTCTCGGTATCCGGAACCAGGTCACGCCATGCAAGTTTCGTAATGGTCAAAGTTGATGTTTTTTAGTCAGAAGTAAAACCGTGGAGTATACCGTAAGCGGCGCACTCTGCCCAATCAGGATTCGGGTTTTCGTCATGCGGATCGCCTGCGACGTTTCACAGGATATGATTTCTTTTCAGCAGATTGCCAAAAAACTGATATTCTGAACAGAGTTACACGGTAACACTGAGATCGCAATGAAATATCAACAACTGGAAAACCTCGAAAGCGGCTGGAAATGGAAGTACCTGGTCAAAAAGCACCGTGAAGGGGAGCTGATCACCTGCTACATCGAAGCCAGCGCGGCACAAGAAGCTGTGGATATGTTGCTGACCCTCGAAAACGAACCGGTACAGGTCAACGGCTGGATCGAGAAACACATTAATCCGGCCTTGTTAAACCGGATGAAGCAAACTATCCGAGCTCGTCGTAAACGGCATTTCAATGCCGAGCATCAGCACACCCGTAAGAAATCCATCGACCTGGAGTTCATGGTCTGGCAGCGTCTGGCCGGGCTTGCGCAACGGCGCGGGAAAACCCTGTCGGAAACGGTGGTGCAGCTGATTGAAGATGCCGAGCACAAAGAGAAGTATGCCAGCCAGATGTCGACGTTGAAAAACGATCTACAGGCACTGTTAGGTAAAAAATAAGCTTTTTACTTTTCTTCAGATAATAAAAAACCCCGCATGGCGGGGTTTTTTTATAAGACGATAACTTATGCCGCAGGCTGAGTTACAACGTCTTTGATACCTTTAACTTCGATCTCTACGCGACGATCTGGTGCCAGGCAGTCGATCAGTGCAGCGCGTGGTTTCACGTTGTCACAGGTAGAACCGGTAACTGGGTTAGATTCGCCCATACCACGTGGGGAGATCTTGTTAGCTGGGATACCTTTAGATACCAGGTAATCAACTACAGACTGAGCACGTTTCTCAGACAGACCCTGGTTGTAAGCGTCAGAACCGATACGGTCGGTGAAGCCCAGAACCACTACAGAACCGTCTTTAGGATCCAGGTTGCTCAGCTGGGTGTACAGCTGATCCAGTGCCTGCTGACCTTCTGGTTTCAGGGTAGCTTTGTTGAAGTTGAACAGAACGTCAGACTTCAGAGTGAAGTGCTTGGTCTGTACTTCTGGCGCTGGAGCCGGAGCTGGAGCTACGACTGGCGCATCTTCCTGCTGACCGAAACGGTAAGAAACACCAACGCTCAGCATGCCGTTGTCTGGACGAACACCAACGGTAGCACCGTCACCGATGTTGTTAACCCACTGGTATTCCAGACGGGTAGCGATGTCACGGGTCATTGCCCACTCAACGCCACCAGCGAATACTGGGGAAACACCAGTGTCGTGGTCGTCACCAGCGATGCTGTTGCTGGAGTCTGCACGCCATACCATGCCGCCCAGACGGGTGTACACGTCCAGATCGTCAGTTACTGGGTAACCCAGTTTAGCGGTCAGCTGTACGCCTTGAGCTTTGAAAGCGCCATTTACGTTGTCGCCTTTGTAAGGCATACGACCTAACCAGTCGTAACCCATTTCAAAGCCAACATACGGGTTAACCTGATAGCCACCGAACGCACCTGCACCCAGCTGGCTCTCGTGAGTAGGGCCATCGTTGTTCAGGCTGCTGTTGTACCAACCGGTGTCATGGAACTGAGACCAGCCCAGTTTACCACCTGCATACCAGGTATTATCTTTCGGAGCGGCCTGCGCTACGGTAGCGAAGCCAGCCAGTGCCACTGCAATCGCGATAGCTGTCTTTTTCATTTTTTGCGCCTCGTTATCATCCAAAATTTGCCATGAATATCTCCATCGGAGGAATCACGGTTAAATCCTTCACCGGGGGGCGTGGTCAAATATAAACCTACCGATATCTTCGGCTTAGGCCGAGCACCCCTGGCGATGTAAAGTCTACAACGTAGCTGAAAACTTACAAGTGTGAAGTCCGTCAGGCATATGAAAAAAAAAGTTCCGTATACCTAATATTTAACAATTTTTGAACGAATTTTGTGCAGTAAAATTAACGAGAACCGCGTCAGACAAGCCTTGCCGCAGTTTTGGCGCGTTGAACTTTTTTTGCATACTGCGGTCGAAAAAAATTCCAGGAAAACTCTTAAAATGACTCAATGGTACACATTTGAGTGAATTTTTAGCCCGGGATGTTGTCCTCTGCGATAGGAATCTCCACGAACTGGCCGCATGATGAAACCCATCGCGTTACCTTCTTCAGCCGCTTCAGTCAGACGCAAATGTTCCTCTTGCGACAGATCCTCAGGCAACCACCCAATCACGACGCTATAGTTCCCGGTACGTAATGCCCGGACCATCGACTCGACCGTATCGCAAGGGGAGAGTTGATTAATCTGCATCACCTTCGCTAACGGCAGCCCAGCCGACTGAACCCATTCGCGACTTAATTTTTGCTGTGGCGTCAGCCAGAGCTGCCAGCGAGACTGTTGCCCGAGCTGCTGCAAAAGCGGCAGGAGTAAGAGTTGTGTCAACAGCGGCTGGTCTTCACGGTAAACCACTTCACTGATAAGCCCTGTCGATTCACGCCCGATAGAATTCTGCGCAGCATTGCCTGCGGCAGAAGTAGAAGGTGTTAAGTGATTTGCATAGCCTGAAGTGTACATATTCATTCCAGCCCTGTAGTTACTGTATGGATATACAGTAACCCCTGTATGCATAAAGATCAACCTCATTTTCGGAAAGCGACTCGCAAATTTCATCCATTCCTGGTGAACCTGAAAAAATCATCTTGCCCAACGGCAATAAGTTGCCTATTTTCCTGCTAACGGATCCGTTAGTAAGAAATATCGTGGTTACTGTATGATTTTTAATGGAATTATCATGAAAAAGATATCTTATGATCGGATTTATCAATCTCAAGAATACCTCTCTCCGCTGGGCGAAATTCATCATCGCGCCCTGTTTGGCGGTTATACCCTTGCCGTGGATGAAGCGGTGTTCGCGATGGTGTCTGACGGTGAGCTTTACCTTCGCGCCTGTGAGCAAAGTGCAAAATACTGTGTAAAAAACGCCTCCTCTTTTCTGACCCTGATGAAACGAGGACGTCCTGTGCTGCTTAATTACTACCGTGTGGATGAAGGTCTGTGGCAAAACAGGGAAAAACTGCTTCAGCTCTCCTCGTTTGCGCTCGATGCCGCCAGGAAAGAGCGCTACCAGCGCCATCAGCGTAACCGGCTTAAAGATCTGCCGAACCTGACCTTTCAGATTGAGGTCCTGCTTATGGAGGCGGGCATTACTAATGAAGAGACGCTACGACAGTTGGGGGCGAAGACGAGCTGGCTGAAAATGCGCTCTAAGAATAAAGCGCTGAGTATCCGGGTATTGTTCGCGCTTGAAGGCGCGATTGAAGGGTTACATGAAGCGGCACTCCCGGCGGATATTCGCCGGGAGCTTACGGAGTGGTTTAATGCGCTGCCTGAGTCGCAGGGCCATCATTCCGCCAGGTAGCGATCTGCTGTCGCAGCCGACAAATTTCCGGCAGCAAAGCGATAAGCAGGCCAATTTGCTGAAGGACCAGCGGAGCTTTGTTGTCGGTGCCTGGATCAAGGTGTGCGATACGTTGCACCAGTTCATCCAGTGCCTGGTGAACCCGTGGCTCATCCGCAGGTTGATGATGAAGCGCATCATCAACGTAGCAAACGGCATCGTCCAGCAGTGCCAGGATGCCCGGATTCGTCAGTTTCTCTCGGTGGGCGCCAAGGGTAGAGATATAGCTGGTGAACGTGTGGTTCAGACACAGCAGGCGGAAGGCTGTCTCCCTGATTTCTGCCGTGGCGCGCGGCTCAGTTGACATATTCGAGACAACGGAAGCCAGCTCTGCGTCAGTGTTATGCGCATCGCGACGGGCAATCCGATAGGCCAGACGGTTATCGCGACCCTGATGGTATTGCTCAAGTATGGCGTCCAGATAGCGGCAGTTGGCGTTCATTGCTCTGTCGGACACGCGCGGTAAATTTCGGAAACGCCAGTCCGGCCAGATAAAGCTCACCGCCGCCCAGGCGATGGCGCAGCCGATAAGCGTGTCGATCACACGGGGGAGGGCCACTTCAAAGCCTTCACCCAGCAGATTGAAGCAGAGCAGAACCAGCAGCGTGATGAACATCGTGGCGTGGGCATACTGCACATTGCGGAAGGCGAAGAACAGTACCCCGGTAATCACAATCAGGATCAGTTGCCCTTCTACTGAAGGCACAAAATAGAGCACCGGCAGCCCGATGGCGACCCCGACTAACGTCCCGACAATACGCAGCGCGAGCCGATGGCGGGTAGCGTTATAGTTCGGCTGGCAGACGAACAGGCTGGTCAGCAGGATCCAGTAGCCGTGGTGCAATCCTGTTATCTGGATAAACGCGTAGCCAACGCACAGTACCAACGACATCCTTACCGCATGGCGAAAGAGGGCGGATTCCGGCGTAAAATGACGGCTCAGGCGCAGCCATATATCGCTGAAACCGTTGAGACTGTCGTCGGCAAGCTGGTTGTCAGCGTCATTGCCCGGCATCGCCATCGCCTGTTCAGACTCAATGGTGGCGAGCTGAGCATCGATGGCTCTCAGGTTGTTGAGCAGGAATCCCAGGGCTTTGAACTGTTCCGGCGAAGTTCCACTGGCCTGAACGCGATCGAGCGCCGCATCCAGGTGGCTGAATGCGCGTTCAAAGCGAGGATCGTGCTGATAGGGCGTGCGCAGCAGTATTGAGCGCGCAAGTTGCTGGCAGGCCTGAGACTGCATCGACAGCAGACGCTGGAAACGGAACATCACGTCGCTGTAGCGGAATTTCTCGCGCAGATCAGCGTACTGTACATGCGAGGAGCTGGCGCGCTCGTGAATATCCTGGGCAACAAAGTAGTAGTGCAGGGTGCGCCGGGTACCGCGCTGACCGCGATCGCCGCGCAGACGGGTGAGCAGGGACGCTTTGGTCTGATTCAGCGTGGCGACCAGTTGGCCATTTGCCAGCGCCAGATCGTACAGGGGCGCCTGGCTGTCCTCTTCGATATCCGGATCAAACAGCCGGGATTTCAGCTCCAGATAGTGGGCCAGCTGTTCGTAACTGCGGGCAATGTTGTCCTGTAAGGCACGAACCGGAAAAATAAGATGCCCGGTTAAGGTCAGCAGGTTATACCAGATAGCGCCCAATAGCAGCAGGACCGGTTGCTGATACCACTGATCGTAAAGAGAGACGCCCAGCATGGTGTAAATGGCAATCAGCAGGGCGCCAAACGCGATAGTGGCGTAGCGTTGCCCGAGGCCGCCGAGCAAAATGAAGCCGCTGGTGGACACCGTCAGCCCTAAGGCAAACAGCCAGGGCCACGGGAAAAGCAGCTCAACGGAGGCGGAAGCAATAAAGAAGCAGACCAGCGTGATGACCAGATTACGCAAACGACCGGCCAGGCGGTCGTCGAGATCCGCCAGCGCGCCGGCCACCACCCCAAGCGTGAGGGGGATGGTGAGCTTCACATCATTCAGCCACCACGGCAGAGCGACGGTGCCGCAGAGGGCGATAAATATCCTGACGTTATACAGCCAGTTACTGTTCCATGTATAGCGACGAAGCAGGGGGCTTAGCATGAGAGCGGCCAGTCCTTATTACTGAAAACGACGACGGGCATTGGCTTCACGCGCGGCTTGCGCGACTTCGACCGGAACAACTCGGCGTCCTACCGGCCACAGGGCGATGGTGGCAATTTTGAAATTAGCGAGGCCAACCGGAATGCCAATAATCGTAATGCACTGGGCGATACCGGCGAAGATATGCATCAGACACAGCCACCAGCCAAAGAAGATTAGCCATAAAATATTCAGCAGCGTGCCGCCGGTATTCATCAGAGCATTTTTTCTTTCCGGCTCCAGTTCATCCACGTGCACGGCTTCATTTCCATAAGGAACGAGGGACAGTTTGGTGATTTCCCAGCAGGAGCGCGTCAGCGGAAGGGTGAAGATAAGCACGATGCTCACCAGGGTGGCAAAAAGCCAGGAAAGGGTGGTGGCAAAACCGCCAAGGACAAAATTCAACACATTCAGAACGGTACGCATAAACCCTCATTTCCTTCGATATGATTAACGCCCGGTGATTGTAACGTTTTTTTGGGCTGGAGCACCTTAAAACTGGCAGTTAAACTGTCTGACAAATTATGACCTCGTGGATCCGGCAGGATATGGAACTGAAAGCAACTTCAATGGGCAAACGCCTGGCGCAGCACCCTTACGACAAGGTTGTGCTTCTTAATGCGGGAGTGAAAGTCTCCGGTGAACGCCACGAATACCTTATTCCGTTTAATCAGCTACTGGCCATTCACTGTAAACGAGGGCTGGTATGGGGGGAGCTGGAGTTCGTTCTGCCGGCAGAGAAAGTGGTGCGACTCCACGGGACCGAGTGGGCGGAAACCCAACGCTTCCACCATCATCTGAACATGCGCTGGCACCAGTGGAGCCAGGAGATGAGCGTGATTGCCGCACAGGTGCTGCATCAGGTGCTGGACGATATCGCGCGAAGCAATACGCAGCAGAAGTGGCTGACGCGCCAGCAAACCGCCGGGCTTCAGCAAAAAATCACCCAGGCGCTGACGGCATTGCCTTTACCGGTGGCGCGGCTTGAGGAATTTGATAACTGTCGCGATGCGTGGCGGAAGTGTCAGGCCTGGCTTAGCGATATCGAGAAAAGCCGTCTGGCGCATAACCAGGCCTGGACTGAGGCGATGCTTACGCAATATGCCGATTTCTTCAGTACGGTGGAATCATCGCCTCTCAATCCTGCCCAGGCGCGCGCAGTGGTGAATGGCGAGCACTCTTTACTGGTGCTGGCAGGCGCAGGGAGCGGCAAAACGTCGGTGCTGGTGGCGCGCGCGGGCTGGCTTCTGACAACGGGCGAGGCAGTTGCCGACCAGATTTTGCTGCTGGCTTTTGGTCGCAAGGCGGCGCAGGAGATGGATGAGCGCATTCAGGCGCGTTTGCATACCCAGGATATCTCGGCGCGCACGTTCCACTCCCTCGCTTTACACATCATTCAACAGGGCAGCAAAAAAGTCCCTGTTGTCAGCAAGCTGGAGAATGATGCTCAGGCTCGCCAGGCGCTGTTTATCAAGGCATGGCGTCAGCAGTGCAGTGAAAAAAAGGCGCAGGCGAAAGGTTGGCGTCAGTGGCTTGAAGAGGAACTCAACTGGGAGGTGCCGGAGGGCAGCTTCTGGCAGGATGAAAAGCTGGCGCGCCGGCTGGGCTCTCGTCTCGACCGGTGGGTAAGCCTGATGCGCATGCACGGCGGCTCTCAGGCGGAGATGATAGAAAGCGCACCGGAAGCGATCCGCGCCGTGTTTTCTAAGCGGGTTAAACTGATGGCGCCGATGCTGAAAGCGTGGAAAACCGCGCTGAAAGACGAAAACGCGGTCGATTTTTCCGGGCTAATCCATCAGGCCATTATCATTCTGGAGAAAGGGCGCTTCGTCAGTCCGTGGAAACACATTCTGGTGGATGAGTTTCAGGATATTTCGCCGCAGCGCGCTGCGCTGCTTTCGGCGCTGCGGGCGCAGAATAAACATACGTCGCTGTTTGCCGTGGGCGATGACTGGCAGGCTATCTACCGCTTCAGCGGGGCGCAACTTTCCCTCACGACGGCCTTCCATCACTATTTTGGGGAAGGCGATCGCAGCGATCTGGACACCACCTACCGCTTCAACTCGCGGATTGGTGAAATTGCCAACCGTTTTATTCAGCAGAACCCGCATCAGCTGTCGAAGCCGCTTAACAGCCTGACGTCGGGGGATAAAAAGGCCGTCACGCTGCTGGCGGACGATCAGCTGGAACCGCTGCTGGATAAACTGAGCGGCTATGCGAAACCGGATGAACGGATTCTGGTCCTGGCGCGTTATCACCACCTCAAGCCGACGGCGCTGGAAAAAGCGGCAACGCGCTGGCCAAAACTACAGCTCGATTTTATGACCATTCACGCCAGTAAAGGGCAGCAGGCCGACTACGTAATTGTGGTGGGGCTGAAAGAGGGGAGCGACGGTTTCCCGGCACCGGCGCGGGAATCCGTGATGGAAGAGGCGTTATTGCCTGTTCCGGAAGATTTCCCGGATGCAGAGGAGCGGCGCTTACTGTACGTGGCGATAACCCGCGCGCGCCATCGCGTGTGGCTCTTGTTCAACAAAGAGGAGCCGTCGGTGTTTGTCGATATTTTGAAAAGTATTGACGTGCCGGTGGCGAGAAAGCCGTAACGCGCCGGGCAAATTCTGTAGGCCCGGTAAGCGCAGCGCCACCGGGCAAAAAACTACTTCAGTCTCTCCGCAAGATAACGCTGATAATCCGGGATCAAAATCTCCACCGGATCGTTAAACTGCGGCGATTCAATGATGAAATCTGCCGTTGAAAGATTGGTGGCTACCGGAATGTTCCATACCGTCGCCAGACGCAGCAGCGCTTTAACGTCCGGATCATGCGGAACTGCGTTCAGCGGATCCCAGAAGAATATCAGAACGTCAATTTTACCTTCCGAAATCTGAGCGCCGACCTGCTGGTCACCCCCCATCGGGCCGCTCAGCATGGCATTCACTTCCAGACCGGTTTCGCGGTGGATCAGGTTGCCGGTTGTTCCCGTGGCAGAAAGGGCATGATGCTGTAAAAGAGGCTGATGGCGACGAACCCAGTTAAGCAGCATTTGTTTACAGTGATCGTGCGCAACCAGAGCAATGTGCTTGCGCGCCGGAAGTGTGCGTGTTGTCAGTTCCATAATCTTATCCGTGAGGTTACCTCGCTACACGATGACGGGAACTGACTGATGCTGCAAGAGAAAGGACGAAAAAATGTGGCTTACGACGAAGGTTGTCGTTTCGCCCATTGCAGAAAACGGGCGCGCGTGTCCGGATCGGCATTCTGGAACCAGAATTTGAGGCGTTGCTCAGTAAGAGTCTGCGACTGAGGAGGGAGTACATCCAGCTCCGATACGCCCGAAAGCAGGGTACTGTCATCCGCCATCATGGTGGCGAACTGGGGCAGGGAGGCGCGCCTGCTGGCTCTGTTATAGATCTCCGTGTCCGCTTCGTAATCTGTTCCTTTTGGCCTTTTTGTCAGCGCCAGGATATCCAGCTTTACCGGGATGGGCATAGAATCCCCGTCCACCAGCTCAATGCGCGGTGAGGCATCAAATGCCAGTGACTCTTTTTCTGTTTCAAGGTGCGGGAGACGAAAATTGACCTGGCTGATGCGTTGGGTATTAAAGCTGACCACCAGCGGAGGCGAAATGTACACCTGCTGTTCGTTGTCGGCGAGGCGAATCGTCTTTTCAACCCGAAAAACCACCTGATGCGGGCCATTATCCAGCTCGATGCTGTCTGCGCCCCGCAGCAGGGAGCTGGAGACTTTTTTCCCGTCCAGCACCAGCAGGTCAATGTCGGTTGAGAGTCTGAGGGTGGTTGCGAAAACACAAACCGGCATGATTAACGCAACCACAGCCCAGGCAATGCCGGTTTTCATAGCAGACTCCTGTAGACAAACTACCTGGTAAGAATGTATCAAAATTTTTCGATAAACACGTTTACTAACATATAGACATATTCTGCCGTTTTGCCCTCATACTTCTGTATGGGATGCGTGGTTGAGATGTCCGCTTTGACGTACACTTTGAAAAAAACCAGGAGGAACAGCATGAAAGAGAACGACATTGTCGAGATTCTGACGTCCACGCGCACTATCGCGCTGGTCGGCGCCAGCGATAAACCGGATCGCCCAAGCTATCGGGTCATGAAATACCTTCTGGACCAGGGATATCACGTGATCCCGGTCTCGCCTAAGGTGGCGGGGAAAACGCTGCTGGGTCAGCAGGGCTATGCGACGCTCGCGGACGTGCCGGAAAAGGTGGATATGGTGGACGTTTTCCGTAATTCAGAGGCGGCCTGGGGCGTGGCGCAGGAGGCGATCGCCATTGGCGCGAAAACGCTGTGGATGCAGTTGGGCGTGATTAATGAGCAGGCAGCCGTGCTGGCACGCGATGCCGGGCTGAAAGTGGTGATGGATCGCTGTCCGGCAATCGATATTCCCCGTCTGGGGCTGGCAAAATAAAAAAAGCCCGTTTTACGGGCTTTTTTACACCTTTAGTTACGCAGTCTTGGCGCCTGTAACTGTTTGCGGATGGTCTGAGCAAGCTCGTCCATAGTGGGTTGTTCCGGATGCTCATCCTGTAGTTCACCACTCAGCTGCGCTTCGGCAAGATAGGTATGGACAGGCTGACCATCGTCGCCCTCCATAACCACATGATACCAGGGCGCGGCGCGAAGCTCTGCGTCAACGGCCAGATCGTCTGCTGACGGTTCATCAAGGGAATACTCCGGGTCGATATCCACGACCACACCCAAATATCCAAGCAAGGTGTGGCGGACCTGCTGGCCGATACCGAATTTGCTGGCAATCATAGTCACCTCCCGGGAAACATTACATACACACTATGTGCGGGCAATATTTCTCTTTTCAAGTTACATGACGCGACAGGCAAACCCTTTCAGATACAGCCCTTCCGGGTAGGTAGCGATCACCGGATGATCGGCGGCCTGACGGAACTGCTCTATAAATTGTACATCACGACCCGCATCTATTGCGGCATCGGCGATGATTTTTTGGAATAAATCTGTCGTCATCAGGCCAGAGCAGGAGAACGTCAGCAGAACGCCGCCCGGGTTCAGCAGCTGGATCGCCAGCATGTTGATGTCTTTATAGCCACGGCAGGCGCCCATCAGCTGGCTTTTATTTTCTACAAACTTCGGCGGGTCCATCACGATAACGTCAAATTTCTCGCCCTGGTCGCGGTATTTACGCAGCAGTTTGAACACGTCGTCGCGCACAAACTCCGCTTTGCTCAGATCCAGCTTGTTCAGCTCAACGTTCTGTTTCGCCACATCCAGCGCTTCCTGTGAGGTGTCGACGCTCACAACCTGGGCACAACCGCCCATCAGGGCAGAGACCGCAAAGCCGCCGGTATAGGAGAAGCAGTTCAGCACGCGCTTATCGGCAACGTACTGGCGCGTTGCCAGACGGCTGTCACGCTGGTCGAGGTAATAACCGGTCTTATGGCCGGCATGGATATCCACCAGCAGCTTCATGCCGTGCTCCTCGATAGGCAGCAGGGCAGGCGGCAGTTCGCCGGTGACCGGGCCCTGCGTCAGCTCCATGCCCTCTTTTTTACGTACCGCCACGTCGCTGCGGTCGTAAATGGCACATTCCGGGAACAGGGTTTGCAGGGCGCTAATTAGCGCGGCACGCTGGTATTCCGCCCCGGCGCTCAGCAGCTGCAACACCAGGAAATTGCCGAAGCGGTCAATGGTCACGCCCGGCAGCCCGTCGGATTCACCGGCAATCAGACGATAGCTGTCCAGCCCGTCACGCTTTGCCAGCCACTCGCGCCACTGCTGCGCCTGTTGCAGACGACGGACAAAGAAGTCGATATCGATGGCTTCTTCTTTATCGAACGTCCAGACGCGCGCGCGGATCTGAGATGCAGGCGAGTATGCGCCGCGTGCTAACCATTTCCCCTGATGGTCAACAATATCGATGGTTTCACCGAGGCTGGCTTTACCTTCCATGCGGGCAACCGCGCCGGAAAAGACCCAGGGATGGCGGCGCAGTAATGACTTCTCGCGCCCTTTGGCTAACACTAAACGTACACTCATAATTTGCTATTCTGTCGATTCCAATGAAATGGCCGCCATTTTCCCGACTTCAGCGAGGAAATGCAACGCGCCAGTCTGATAAGGAGAAGGATGATGTCAAATGTATGCACCATTGCCTGGGTCCATGGCCTTGTACAGGGCGTCGGATTCCGCTACAGCACCCAGCGCGAAGCCCTTCAGCTCGGACTGACGGGGTATGCGCGTAACATGGATGATGGCAGCGTGGAGGTTGTGGCCTGCGGTGAGGCGGATCGGGTAGAGAAGCTGGTGGCGTGGCTGAAAGCGGGCGGACCGCGCAGCGCGCGGGTTGATAAGGTGCTAACGGAACCGCATCAACCCGGCCGGGAATACGCTGACTTCAGTATTCGCTATTAAATGCATTTTACCGGCTTTGGCAGGCCGGCAATTTTTGTCGCCTGTTTAGCCGGGCCTTTCGGAAACAGGCGATACAGATAACGGCTGTTGCCTTTCTCTTCGCCAAATTTATTCGCCATGGCTTTGACCAGCATGCGGATAGCCGGAGAGGTGTTGAATTCGAGGTAGAATTCGCGCACAAAGCGCACCACTTCCCAGTGTTCCGGGGAGAGGGTAATTCCTTCGTTTTCCGCAATTTTCTCCGCCAGCGCTTCGCTCCACTGGCTGCTCTCTTTCAGATAACCGTCGTTATCGGTTTCGATCTCTTTGCCTTCAAAACTCAACATATTCATTCACGCGTTTGTCAAAAACCGCCTCAGTCTACCAAAAAAACAAAGCCCCGCATAAGCGGGGCTTTGTTCACAGCACGGTGAGTTAATCGCGGCTGGCGAAGCCCAGGATACTCAGCAGGCTGACAAAAATATTGTACAGCGACACATACAGGCTCACGGTGGCGCGGATATAGTTCGTCTCACCGCCGTGAATGATGTTGCTGGTTTCATACAGGATTGCGCCGGATGAAATCAGGATAAACACCGCGCTGATTGCCAGATGCAGAGCAGGCAATTGCAGGAAGATGTTCGCCAGCATACCGACCAGCACAATCACGATACCCGCCATCAGCATACCGCCGAGGAAGGACATGTCCTTACGGGTGGTCAGCACGTAGGCCGAGCAGCAGAAGAACACCAGCGCGGTACCGCCCAGCGCCATACCAATCACGTCGCCCATTCCGGCAGACAGATAGGCGTTCAGGATTGGCCCCAGGATGTAGCCCAGGAAGCCGGTGAAGGCGAAAGCGGAGAGAATACCCACCGGTTTATCCGCGGTTTTATAGGTCAGGAACATCAGACCATACATACCCACCAGCGTCAGGATCAGGCCCGGAGAAGGCAGCATCAGTACGGTGCTGGCCGTCGCGGTGATCGCCGAAAACGCCAGCGTCAGGCTGAGCATGAAATAGGTATTGCGCAGCACCTTATGGGTGCTGAGTAGCGATGTGCGGTCGCGTGAAGAAGTAATTATACGATCCATGAGTCACTCTCTTATGACAGATGTAATTAGCGCAAAGAATAGGAAACGGCGCGGCAGACGCAAAGTGGTTTTACCCATCTTTACTCAGCCCCTTAGGGATTATGCTGGTTTTTTATTCTGGTAAAGCCTTTGTACTCAGAATGAAGTGCGGTATGCAAGGCGTATTCAGATCAACCTCTTATAGGTCACTGAAAAATATTGCGTTATTTCCCTAAGGCCGCTAAGAGTTATTTCCGGATCGTCATAAAAACAGACAATAAGGCGAAGGAAATGAAACCACAAACACGCATGCACTTTACGCTCTCTTTGTTAACCGCAGGGATCCTGTGCGCCAGCACGGCAACCTGGGCGGCTAACGTGCCAGCAGGAACCCAGCTGGCAGATAAGCAGGAACTGGTCAGGAACAACGGCAGTGAACCCGCCTCGCTCGACCCGCATAAAGTCGAAAGCGATGTCGAATTCAATATTATCAGCGATTTATTCGACGGGCTGGTCAGCGTCTCTCCGGCAGGTGAAATCCAGCCGCGCCTGGCGGAGAAATGGGAAAATAAAGATAACACCGTCTGGACTTTCCATCTGCGCCCGGGCATTACCTGGAGCGATGGCACCCCCATCACCGCGGAAGATATTGTCTGGAGCTGGCAGCGACTGGTCGACCCGAAAACCGTCTCTCCGTATGCCAGCTATCCCGGCAGTATGCGTATCGTCAACGGCACTGATATCGCAGAAGGCAAAAAAGCACCCGAGTCGCTGGGCGTGAAAGCCATCAATGACACCACGCTGGAAGTGACGCTCACCCAGCCAAATGCTGCTTTCCTGGCGATGCTGGCTCACCCGTCTCTGGTGCCGATAGATAAAGTCCTGGTAGGTCGTTTCGGTGATAAGTGGACCAAACCGGAGCACTTCGTCAGCAGCGGGGCCTATAAACTGTCACAGTGGGTGGTGAACGAACGCATTGTGGCGGTGCGAAACCCGAAATACTGGGATAACGCACATACCGTCATCAACAAGGTGACCTATCTGCCCATTTCCTCCGAAGCCGCTGACGTCAACCGCTACAAAGCGGGCGAAATCGACATCGCCTACACGGTGCCGATCAACCAGTTTGCTCAGCTGAAGAAAACGCTGGGGAGCGAGCTGGATGTATCGCCGCAGCTTGCCACCTATTATTACGAATTCAACACCACCAGGCCGCCGTTCAGCGACGCCCGCGTGCGTAAGGCGCTGAATCTGGCGCTGGATAAAGATATTATCGCCGGGAAAGTTTTAGGGCAGGGGCAACGCCCGGCATGGCTCATCAGCCAGCCGGATATTGGCGGCGTCAAGTTACAGAACCCTGATTACGCCAGCTGGCCGATGGATAAACGCATTGCCGAGGCGAAAAAACTGCTGGCCGAAGCCGGATTTAACGACAGCCATCCGCTCAGCTTTAATCTCCTCTATAACACCTCGGAATCGCACCAGCGTATTGCGATTGCCGCCAGCTCGATGTGGAAGAAGAACCTCGGCGTAGAGGCGAAGCTGCAAAACCAGGAGTGGAAAACCATGCTTGATACCATGCACACCCATAACTTTGACGCGGTGCGCTACGCCTGGATTGCTGATTACGATGACGCCGCAACCTTCCTGAATAACTTCCGTACCGGTGACAGCCAAAACACCACTCAGTACAGCAATCCGGAATACGATCTGGCTCTGGTGAATGCGGCGAAGGCGAAAACGGCGGAGGAGCGCGGTAAGTTCTACCAGCAGGCAGAAGATCTGCTGGGGCGCGATGTGCCGGCGATCCCTGTCTATCACTACGTGCGCACGCACCTGGTGAAACCGTGGGTAGGGGGCTTCACGCCGGATAAGCTTGGCTACTACTACACCAAAGATATGTACATCAAAAAGCACTAACGATCCGCGGTGGATATTATGCTGGTAAAACGGTCAATCTGTTGGCTATTCAACCGATTAAACGCATTTTGGCTATTTTTAAAGCGAACGAATGCGCGCACCCTTTACAGCGCACGGTGAGGTGTTTATAGTTCGCCTCACTTAGGAAGCGTGGCCGAGCGGTTGAAGGCACCGGTCTTGAAAACCGGCGACCCGAAAGGGTTCTAGAGTTCGAATCTCTACGCTTCCGCCAAATTCAAAACCCCTGCGATAGCAATATCGCAGGGGTTTTTGCTTTTGTTCTGGCTCTCCGCCATGTTACCCATGTTATAGCTTATCGTGATCCCGGCGTCGGCCTTACAGACCTGAGCTTTTACGCACCAGGTATCCGCGATGTTCGAGGGCGTCAGCACCGCTTCGGGCGCACCCGTGGCTGCGATCTGCCCGGCCTTCAGGAGGATCAGACGCTGGCAATAATTGGCCGCAAGATTGAGATCGTGCAGTGCAACCACCACCGTAAGCGGCAGCTGTGAAACGAGCCGCATCAGCTCCAGCTGGTGCTGAATGTCCAGGTGGTTTGTCGGTTCATCGAGCAACAGCACCTGCGGCTGCTGGGCCAGCGCGCGGGCTATCTGACTTCGCTGTCGTTCTCCGCCTGACAAAGAATGCCATCGCCGCTGGCGTAAGCTGCATAACTGCATCAGGCCAATCGCCTGTTCAACCGCAGCCTCATCGTCGCGCGTGGTTCTCTGGAATGTTTTCCGGTAGGGCGTACGCCCCAGCCTGACAATATCCTCAACGGTCAGTTCCCCGTCGACCTCAGCATGTTGCGGGACAAACGCCATGTGCTGCGCCCGTATTTTCAGCGGCATCAAGCCAAGCGTTGTGCCATTAAGCGCAACACGTTCGCTGTGTCGTGGAAACAGCCCGGCGAGGCAGCGCAGCAGCGTGGACTTGCCTGAGCCGTTTGGCCCTAACAGGCCGACAATCTGCCCGGATGGCAGGTCGAGATCGATATCCTTAAGCACCGTCTGCGCCTGTCGGGTTACGGTTAACCCGGCCACTGTAATATTCATGGATGCTCCTTTCGGTTTTGATAAAGCAACGCCACAAAGACGGGGGCGCCCACCAGCGCAGTCACCACCCCGATGGGCAGAACCTGGTGCACGATCAGCGTGCGTGAGACGATATCGGCAAGGATCATAAAGTGGGCGCCGATGAGAAACGTCAGCGGGATCGAGCGGCGATGGCCCGGCCCGCATAGCATGCGCGTCACATGGGGAATGACCAGCCCGACAAAACCCACTGCGCCTGTGGTGCTCACCAACGTGGCGGTGACAACGGCACAGGTCAGCAATAAGACAATACGCACGGCGGTAACCGGGATCCCCAGCGTGGTGGAGACCTCATCCCCGAAGGTGAAGGTGTCCAGCGCCCGGGAAAAGAGCAATACCACCAGTAAACCCGCAAGCGTAACGGCCAGCGCCAGCAGCGCGTCAGGCCAGCGCACGCCGCTCAGACTCCCCATCAGCCAGAACATGACGCTACGGGACTGCTCGGCATTGGCGGACGTGCTGACGACGTACGCGGTCATGGCGTTGAAGAGCTGGGTGCCCGCAATACCGGCCAGCAAAATGCGCGACGGGCTTTCACTCATCCCGTTTGTAATCACCATGATGAGCGCAAAGGCGGCGCAGGAGCCGACAAACGCACCGCTGCTCACGCCAATCACGCTTCCCCCCATGCCGAGAAGCATCACGCAGACGGCCCCCAGCGAGGCGCCCGCGGAAATCCCCAACAGATAAGGCTCAGCCAGAGGGTTACGCAGGATCGACTGTAACACCAGCCCGCACAGCGCCAGGCCACCGCCGCTGCACGCGGCCATCACTGCCCGGCTCATGCGATATTGCCAGACGATACCCTCCTCCGTTTGTGGCAACGCATAAGAGGTCAAACCCAGTCCGTTGAGGATCGCTTTCCCGGTACTGGCATACGACACCGGCATATCACCGATACTGGCGGCAAAAACCAGCATTAGCGGCAGCGCCATGACGCCTGCTGCCAGTAAACCTTGCTGGCGGCGGTCAAAAGCGAAATGACTCATTGTTCATCCTGGAAAGAAGCCAGCCGATCGCTGATAAGCTCAACCGCATCGACGTTACGTAATGAAGGGTTTAACGACATCGCCGGCACCACAATAATGTGGTTGTTCCTGACCGCAGGCATGTTCTTCGTCACCGGGTCATTACGCAAGAATGCTTTTTTTACCTCAACGTCATCGGCAGGGTAGAGCCTGCGGGACATCCCGGCGATAACAATCACGTCCGGCTGCGACTGGGCAATATGTTCCCACGTTACAGCCGGCCATTCGTCATGAGAGTCAATAATGTTCTTCAACCCCAGCGTGCGGCTGATCCAGCCAGGCGCGCCGTAATTCCCCGCCACCCAGGGATCGCCATTCAGACGGCTACTTGAGAACCAGAATACGACGCGAAGCGGTTTCGCTGAGACGCGCGCCTTGGCCTTTTTGATACGTTCCGTCAGCGTATGATTAAGCTGCTCACCTCGCGCGGAAACATCAAATATCGTCGCCAGATCTGTCACTTCCCGTGTGATTTCGGCCAGCGAAAACGGCGCGCTGCGTGCTCCGTCTGCGTTTGACTTTTCCGTCACCGCTTTATCCGTGCAGTCGGCAGGAGAGATCCACGTATTAATCCCCATCGAGGCAAACTGCTCACGGGTGCCCACTTCTCCCTGCGGACCAATGTGCCAGTGATACTGCGCGAGAACGAGCTCAGGTTTCTGTCCCACCACGGCTTCAAATGAGGGGGAATTATCTGCAAGCCGGGGGATATTTTTCCCGGCATCTGCCAGCGGATCCGGGAGCTTGCCGAACCAGACCGACGTTGCGGCGATCTTTTTCTCCAGCCCCAGTGCGAGCAGTAATTCTGTTTCATGCTGTCCCACGGTCACGACGCGCTGAGGAGCCTGCGCAAAGGTCTGCTTTACGCCGCAATTTTCAATCGTGAGGGGCCAGGAGGTTGCTGAGAAAGCGGCAGGCGCCGTGGAGAGCAATAAAGCCAGAAATAACCCTTTTTTAAGTAACATAGAACATAATCCCAAATTGTTATGTTATAACATAATACATATATTGTGATTGAGAGCAACACGCTCACCGTCGCTTGTTGCAGAAACGAAAGGCTGGACTATTCTCAACATACCCACCTGGCATTCGCGGGTTGCCTGAAAAACAACAAGATTTCTGATCTGGGGTAGTGAGGATGAAAAAGATCCTGCTCGCGTTTGCGTTCTGTTTTGCCTCCCTGAGCGCCTTCTCATCGTATGCCGCTGAGCCCCGCCAGGCGCCTTCTGAGCAGGAGCGCGCCCGGACGGTCTATATTTTTCATCAGCCGATCGTCATGCTTCAGGCGAAATTTGGCCTGACCACGCCGGAGGAGCGCGTTTTACGCATCCGCAACACCCTGCGCAATTTTACCGAGGCGGACGTGCGTGAGCCGCTCACTATCGTCCCCGTGACCCGCTATAACCAGCAGGGGCGGCTGATCGTGATGAACGGTAAGCCCGTGATGCTGCTGACGGAAGGGGATTTGGACGAAGGGGACGATCTCACCCTCGATCAGGCCGCGCAGCGCGTGCTGGCGCGCATGGAAGCGCAGAGAATGGCGCTGCGCGATCAATACGATACCGGCTGGCTGGCGCTGTCGACGGTAAAAGCTGCCGCTGGCCTGCTGGCGCTTTTGCTGCTCTGCTATGGCGCCTGGCGATCCTGGCGCTGGTTTCGACGCGTCTACCGTCTGCGTATTGTGGAGAATCGCAGCCGGGTGCCGCAAAGCTGGCGGCGGTACATTGGCGCCATTGAGATTCGGCTTTACGCCTTGCTGATGTTCCTGCTGGGTTTAATCGGCTTTTACGTCTGGCTGAGCTGGGCATTCAGTCTGTTTCCGTGGACGCGGGTGTGGGGCACGTCGCTGGGAGACTGGTCGCTTCGCGTGGTGCAGCAAATTGTCCTGGCGATTGTCTCGGCTTTGCCGGGGCTGACGATTGTTCTGATCATTTTCCTCATTACCGCTTTTATTCTGAAGCTGCTGAGGATGGTGCTGAATCAGGTGGAGGCTGGTCGTCTGCAACTTCCCGGCGTACATCCGGAAACCGTGGGGGCAACCCGTAAGCTCATTTCCGTCGCCGTCTGGCTATTTGCTCTCTCCGCTGCCTGGCCGTTTCTCCCCGGCGCAAACTCACTGGCGTTTAAAGGTATTAGCGTCTTCTTCGGCCTGATGTTAACGCTGGGTTCGGCAGGGGTGATGAACCATGCCATGAGCGGTCTGGTCCTGATTTACTCCCGCGCACTGCGTAAAGGCGATGTCATTCGGGTGGCGGATAACGAAGGTAAGGTCAGTGAAATAGGCATGCTGGCGACCAAAATTATTACCCGGGAAAATTATGTCGTTACCGTGCCCAATGCGGTGGTGGTGAGCGGTAAGATCACCAACCTTAGCGCGCTACAGCCTGATGGCAGCCTCAATCTGACGGTCAGCGTCACTATTGGTTATGACACCCCATGGCGCCAGGTGCATGCCATGCTGGAGCTGGCCGCGAAACGGGCAAAAGGGATTGATCTTTCTGAGCCGCCGCTGGTGCGCCAGTTAGGGTTAATGGACTGGTATATCGCCTACGAGTTGCAGGTTCGTCTGCTGCCCGACCAGTCCCTCGCGGTTGCCCGCAATGAACTGCATAGCCAGATACAGGATGTGTTTAACGAATTTAACGTGCAGATCATGTCTCCGAATTTTGTTATGCAGCCAGAGGGCAGCGTAATGGTTGCCAAAGAGAACTGGTATACCGAGCCCGCCAAACCCCCTCAGGGCGAAACCTGAGGCCCCGGTTTTCTCGAGGTAAGGCAAAAGATCACAGTTTCTGATCGACAATCGCCGATTTTATACGGGTCATCGCCAGAATGTTTTTTGAACGCATATTCAATTTCTCGAGGATCCTCACGCGGTAGGTGCTGGTCGTTTTTTGTGACAGTTGCAGCTTTTTCGCGATTTCATGATTTTCCATATGGAAAAGCTTTAGCACGTCATATTCGCGTCGGGTAAAGGAGTGTGTCCTGAGCGCCCGATAAAAGCGCATCAGCTGCTGAAAAGGGTGAGCAGTAAAATGCATCGACGAATAGATAATATTATCAATTCTCACCGCGCTGTTGGCTTCTATCTCATGCATCAGGACAATGTAATCACGCTTGACTTTTTTGACCTGCTGAATGGTTTTATTGCGTAACTTATCCTGTTCAATCGCAATGATAAAATCTAGCTCAGGATCGACCTCATAAAGATGGTGAATATCCTCCTCATCGCGAATCAAATGGGTAGATGTCAGTGAGCTTGAGACACCGTGGCAAAGGTAATAGTTATCGCTGATAAAAATAAAATTCATAATTAATGGGCAGGGTATTAGATAAAATTCATTAAAAATCTGAGAGGCTTAATCTGTAGTATTTTCTGCCAGACAGCGGCGAGGTCGACGACCCCGGCCATCGACAGCAGAACCAGAATAATCAGCAGCGTAGATAGCGTTATCGCAAACATAAAACGCGTAATTTTTTTCTGCATTTTTTGCTGATGCGTTACCCGCTGGTCCTCTTTTTCATACTCGACCATGGTGGTAATAGCCTGGCCCTGCACGTAGTACACCTTACCCTCTTCGCTGAGATCGCCCGTGATCACGAGCGACTCAAGTAACAGCGCGATTTTTCTGCTAAACGACTCATTTTTGATATGTTTATACCAAAGTGTGCCGTAAAGCATGGCGATCACTTCCCGCTGGGTGAAACCAGACGAAACGCGCGAAGGGCGCTGGTTGACGTAGTCGGTCACCAGCAGCCTGAGCAAGTTGTAACGGTCCCGGCTGATGGTTTCTGAATCAGATTTCAGGCCAGAAATACAGCGCCCTTTCAGACGAGCCAGGGCCGTTTTTAAGGTGATGATTTTCGTATAATGGTCAAAGGCAAACGGGATAATGCCTTTGTAAGCCTGAAACCCATTGCGCTTATAGTGAATGATTTCAGCCTGCATTTCGCTGATATCTTCCACGCTCATACTGACATCTTCGCTTTTATGCATCGGGCAGAGCACAACGTTGCTGCTTTCGTGCTTCTTCAGAATATAACGCGTATTGTCGGCATCTTTTAAGTACACCAGAAAATAGTCATGCGGGTTGTTTTTTTGCGCACCGTTCTGGATCAGCCACGGCAGAAATTTACGCCAGAGAATAAGTCTGTAGTTATCGGTATCGAATAATTTCATGGAAAATCTCTTATCGCAGTGACCTGCGTGAATAGGGTCTTACAAGGGCATATTGAGGTGGTAATGTTGCACGGATAAGCTGCGGTGTATGAAAAAGAGTCTAGATCACAAACTTTCATTCTAATAAGTTTATGTGATGTAAAAATAAATGTTTACATTTTAGCCAGCCGATGACGAAGAAGTGATCGGAGCGGAAGGGAATGACGCAAGAAGCTCAACGTAATGCAATTTCCTGCTTTACATCATGCTCAGAGATGTTTATAGTGCGCCTCACTTTGGAAGCGTGGCCGAGCGGTTGAAGGCACCGGTCTTGAAAACCGGCGACCCGAAAGGGTTCTAGAGTTCGAATCTCTACGCTTCCGCCAAATTCGAAAACCCTGCGATAGCAATATCGCAGGGTTTTTTCGTTATTCCAGCCCCAGCGTATACTGTGCGATTTTGAAGTAGATAATGAGCCCGGTACCGTCGATCAGCGTGGCGATAAACGGCGCGGAAACGACCGCCGGGTCGATTTTGCAGCGTTTCAATACCATCGGGATCACCGATGAGACAATGGCGCTCCACAGCGTAATGCAGACCAGCGTCAGGCTGACGATAAGCGTGATTTCCATCCCAATGCCCATCATCCAGGCACGAACGCAGCCCGTCAGGCCTAGCGTGGCGGCAATCATTAACGAGGTGCTCATCTCTTTGCGCAACACGCGACCCACGTCGCGAAGGTGGACTTCACCCAGCGCCATGGCGCGCACCAGCGTCGAGGTAATCTGCGTCCCGCTGTTTCCGCCGGTGCCAATCAGCAGCGGAATAAAGAACGCCAGCGCAATGGCGGATTCCAGCGCCTCTTCAAAATGCTGGATCACCGAGCTGGTATACGCTTCCGCGACAAACAGCAGCAGCAGCCAGACGGAGCGTTTCTTCCACAGGCTAAAGGCGCTGGTTTCCAGATAGGGCTTCTCCAGCGGCAGCGTTGCCCCCTGAAGCTGGGCATCTTCAGTAACGTCATCTTCCAGCAGATGGGCGATTTCACGCTCGGTAAGGCAGCCCACCAGCTTGCCGTGGGTCACCACCGGTACGACATCCGCACCTGCGTGCGCCAGCAACCCGGCGACATCCGCCCGCTCATCTTCCGGTTTAAGCTGGATAAAATCCGATATCATCAGACCTTTAACGGGCTGTACGGTATCCGTGGCCTGCAATAATTTACGTACGGCAATCAAACCCGCGAGGCGACCGTTGTCTTCGATAAAAATATGTGACGGAATATCATCATCTTTTAATTTTTCAAAGAATTGCTCGCGTGCCAGAGCCACGCATAATGAAATATCAATAACAATAAAATCGGTATTCATATATTGTGCGATGGCGCTGTCGTTAAAAGCCAGATTTTGGTTGTGAATAGCGTAAGACATTGTAACTTCCCTTTGAATAATAAAATCTCTCAGGGGCGAGCAAGACAGGGCATGTCGGAAAGGAGATCCCCACGTCCTGGGTTCAGCACTGTACACCGTATCCCGTAAGGGAAGTTATACTGGCAAAGCCTTGATTCGACAGTGCCTGTTTTACCCTGTGCCGGTTCTCTCGAACCCACCAGAGCGATAACGTGTATTTGTACAGGAGCCTCGCCATAACGAGATCGTTGTAAAACGTGAGGGATAATACGCTGATTTAAAATGGCTGCTGAGGAATTTAAATAATGTTTAAGTATGGTTTAAATGAATATTATTGAATGAATGTTGACGTTTTATTTAACTATTTTCACTTCTAATGGGGAATTCTGATGTTACCGGGGAGAGTAAAATGGCATGGCTGGACACGCTGCTGGATCATTTTGCGCATTATCCAACGCATCTCTTCGCGTTGCTCGTTGTTATGGCACTGAGTAAATCAACGGTACTGATCTCTTCCGTGCTCCCGCCCGCATCGGTCATGCTGCTGGCGGGGATTGCCGTCAGCCAGTCGAGTATGCATCCGGCGCTGACGTGGCTGGCGGTGGTGATGGGCGCTACGGCAGGATCGGTGCTGAATTACCATATCGGCCAGCTGATGGGGCATACCCGGCGAGTGTCACGCTTCACGGCAAAACATGCCGGGAAGTTTTTGCGGGTACAGCACCAGCTGCATAAAAATGGCCTGCTGGTGTTGTTCACCTCGCGTTTCCTGGCGGTACTGCGCTATATCGTGCCGCTGGCGGCGGGCATGCTCAGGCTGAGCGCGATAAAGGTTTACGCCATCAGCCTGCTTTCAGCCTGCGCATGGGCGGCGCTGTATGTCGGTATCGTCACCGGCATCAGCCTCTGAATCAGCGAGTCACGTATTCATCAGTTTGAGAAATGCTTCCCGAAAAACCTGTCACGAATCTGTCACACTCAATGCGACATTAAAAAAACGTGTGAGGAATTAGGGATGAGAAAAGCACTACTTGCAGTTGCCGTGGCAGGTACCCTTGCCGTGACCTTTGGCGCACAGGCGCAGGACACACCGGACGGCTATCAGCTGGAACAGGTACTCATCATGAGCCGCCACAACCTGCGTGCGCCGCTCGCCAATAACGGCAGCGTGCTGGAGCAGTCCACGCCGAAGCAGTGGCCGGAGTGGGACGTCCCGGGTGGACAGCTCACCACCAAAGGGGGCGTACTGGAAGTGTATATGGGTCACTATATACGCGAGTGGCTGGCAGAGCAGGGGATGGTGAAGACGGGTGAATGCCCACCAGCGGATACCGTCTATGCCTACGCCAACAGCCTCCAGCGCACCGTGGCGACCGCGCAGTTCTTTATCACCGGCGCGTTCCCGGGGTGCGATGTGCCTGTGCATCATCAGGAAAAAATGGGCACTATGGACCCCACCTTCAATCCGGTCATTACCGATAATTCCCCTGAGTTTCGTGAGAAAGCGCTGAAAGCAATGGAGACAGAACGGCAGAAAATGCAGCTGGATGAAAGCTACAAACTGCTGGAGCTGCTGACAAACTATAGCGACTCGCCGTCCTGCAAGGAGAAAAAAGTCTGTTCCCTGACGGAGGCGAAAGATACGTTCAGCGCCGATTATGAAAAAGAGCCGGGCGTCTCCGGGCCGCTGAAAGTGGGTAACTCGCTGGTGGATGCGTTCACCCTACAGTATTACGAAGGATTCCCGGCAGACCAGGTGGCATGGGGGGAAATCAAAACCGATCAGCAGTGGCGCGTGCTGTCGAAGCTGAAAAACGGCTACCAGGACTCGCTGTTTACCTCGACGGACGTGGCGCAGAACGTGGCTAAACCGTTGGTGAAGTACATTGATAAAGCGCTGGTGACCGAACAGGCCAAAGCGCCAAAAATTACCCTGCTGGTGGGGCACGACTCCAACATTGCCTCGCTGCTGACCGCGCTGGATTTCAGGCCGTATCAGCTGCACGACCAGCAGGAACGAACCCCGATTGGCGGTAAAATTGTCTTCCAGCGCTGGCATGACAAAAACACTAACCAGGAGCTGATGAAAATTGAGTATGTCTACCAGAGTTCTGAGCAGTTGCGTAATGCCAGCGTGCTGTCGCTGCAATCTCCTGCGCAGCGCGTGACGCTGGAGCTGAAGGGCTGTCCGGTAGATGGCAACGGCTTCTGTCCGATCGATAGATTCAATGCGGTGATGAACAACGCGGCGAAATAGAAGAAAACCCCCCGCGCGGGCGGGGGGAACATTCAGACGTTTTTACGTTCGATGGTTTGCTCGCCCCAGAACAGCGAGTCTTTGTCGGTTTTTTCGAAAGCGCGAACCAGCACTTCATCGTTGCCTTCTTCCCAAATCTGCTCAGCCAGCTTTTCGTCATACCTGGCGACTTCAAAGATGGCTTCTGCAATCTCCGGAGAGGTATTGCGTAAACTTGCCCATTCGCCCACGTGGTGAGCTTTGGATTCTTGAGTTGGCATACTTGTCCTCCTGTTGGGTTAGCCGTTCAGTTTTTTGGCAAGACCCGCGACGTATTCACCCTGATAGCGGGCGATCGAAAGTTCTTCATTGCTTGGCTGACGTGAACCATCCCCACCGGCAATGGTTGTCGCGCCATACGGTGTCCCGCCACGAACCTGGGAAACATCGAACAGTTCCTGCGCGCCGTAGCCAATCGGCACAATCACCATCCCATGATGTGCAAGGGTAGTCCAGGTTGAGGTGATCGTCTGCTCCTGGCCGCCGCCTGTGCCGGTAGAGCTGAACACGCTGGCCAGCTTGCCGTATAACGCGCCGGAGGCCCAGAGCCCGCCCGTCTGGTCGAGGAAGGTGCGCATCTGGCCGGACATATTGCCGAAGCGGGTCGGGGTGCCGAAGATAATGGCATCATAGTCCGCGAGCTCCTGCGGGGTGGCGACCTGGGCGTTTTGTGTTTTTCCCCCGGCTTTGGCGAAGGCTTCCGCCTGCATGGTTTCCGGTACGCGTTTAACCACAACCTCAACGCCGTCTACTCTGTTTGCGCCTTCTGCAACTGCGTGAGCCATGGTTTCAATGTGTCCATACATGGAATAATAGAGCACCAGAACTTTTGCCATTTTGCATCACTCCTCGTTGGTTTTTCTTACAGCGGATCGCTGCGTTACTTTAAAGATATGACATCACGGCCAGACTGCAAAAATGAACGGCATTTATTTGATATATAACAATATCTTTTCGTTACGTGCTTTGTAGCAAAATGAAACAACTTTAGCAGCGCTGTTTTTTCAAAATATAAGAATGGCTTATGGATAACCTCCTCAATATTTCATACGAAAGGCTGAGATCATGTTGCAGAATATTACCTCTCGCTTGCCGGATAGCCGCATTACACTAAGCTTAGTTTCACGCGGCACAGATAAAGGCACTGTCCTTGAGCCGCGAGGTGAAAGAATCCTCTTTTACTGAATGCAATATGATGTCTAATGTTTCACACTCTGGAGGTTAGAGATGGCAAACCATCGTGGTGGTTCAGGTAATTTCGCTGAAGACCGTGAAAGAGCATCAGAAGCAGGTCGTAAAGGTGGCCAGTCTAGCGGGGGCAATTTTAAAAACGACCCTCAGCGCGCATCAGAGGCTGGCAAAAAAGGGGGTAAAAATAGCCACGGCAGCAACAAGTAGTACGCCGGGTTAACTCTCTGCCGCCGGGTTTCCCGGCGGTTTTTTTATGTCTGCTACATTGAACTGTAATCAAAGGCATCGCACACTACAGGATTGATTCTTCGTGCTGGTGTCCCATGTCCGTTTCCCGTTTTACTTTCTCCATTAAGCCTCAGGAAGCCATCCTGATTTTGATCACCATGTTCTGGGGCGGAACCTTTCTTGCCGTTCAGTACGCGGTCACGATGAGCGATCCGTTTTTCTTTGTAGGGCTGCGTTTTGCAACCGCGGCGGTTGCCGTGGCGCTTATTTCGCTGAAAACCCTGCGCGGGTTGACCCTGAGAGAGCTTAAAGCGGGTGTCGCTATTGGCGTGGCGATTGCCATGGGCTATAGCCTGCAGACGTGGGGGCTCCAGTCTATCTCCAGCAGTAAATCCGCCTTCATCACCGCCATGTACGTACCGCTGGTGCCGCTGTTGCAGTGGCTGTGCCTGGGCAGAATACCGGGCCTGATGTCGTGCATTGGTATCATGCTGGCGTTCATCGGCCTCATTTTATTAGCCGGGCCGGGAAATAATCTGCTGGCGCTGGGGCCGGGAGAGATCATCACGCTGGTGGGGGCCGTTGCCATTGCGGCAGAAATTATTTTGATTAGCGCCTGGGCAGGAAAAGTGGACGTCAAGCGGGTGACGGTCGTGCAGCTTGCCACCGCGTCGCTGGTGGCGTTCGCGACGATGGTGCCGGCAGGGGAGTCCCTCCCGCCGATGTCTACCGGGCTTATCGTCGTGGCGCTGGGGCTGGGCATTTTTAGCGCTATTATTCAGGTCACCATGAACTGGGCGCAGCGCAGCGTATCTCCGACACGGGCGACGGTCATCTATACCGGTGAACCGGTGTGGGCGGGTATTTTCGGGCGAATCGCCGGGGAGCGTCTGCCGCTGCTGGCGCTGGTGGGCGCGGCGTTTATTGTCGCCGGGGTGCTGGTGAGCGAGTTAAAGTTAAAAAAACGACGTAAGGCGACTGCCGGGTTCGGCACTGAACAAGGGGCAGATAGCTAACAACGCGCACGCTGCCCGTTTTGCCCGGCGGCGCTTCGCTTGCACGGGCCTACAATTGGCATGTAGGCCGGGTAAGCGTAGCGTCACCCGGCTATTTCAGGTTCAGGGGGTGATGGCTTCCGCTTGCGCTTCATCCCCTTTGCGGCGGCTAAGCAGGGCGTTGAGCAGGATCGCGCCGAAGGTCGCCGTGCCAATCCCGCCCACCGTAAACCCGCCCAGCGTCAGGGCGAAGTCGCCTGCGCCCAGCACCAGCGTGACCGCCACCATGATCAGGTTACCGTTCTGGCTCAGATCAACATGATTCTGCACCCAGATGCGTGCCCCCGCGACGGCAATCAGACCAAATACAACAATCGAGGCGCCGCCAATCACGGGTGCCGGGATGGTGTGGATCAATGCGCCGAATTTTGGGGAAAAGCCGAGCAGTATCGCCATCACCGCCGCCGCCACGAAGACCAGCGTCGAGTAGACTTTGGTCACTGCCATCACGCCGATGTTTTCCGCGTAGGTCGTCACGCCGCTGCCGCCGACCGAGCCGGAGAGCATGGTCGCCAGACCGTCTCCCACAAATGCCCGCCCCATATACGGGTCCATATTGCGCCCGGTCATTCCCGCTACGGCTTTCAGGTGGCCCAGGTTTTCAGCCACCAGAATCACCGCGACAGGCGCGATGAGCATCATCGCCTGAGCGTTAAAGGTGGGTGAGGTCACCTGCGGCATGCCGAACCAGGCGGCCTGGTGAATCAGTGTGAAATCAACCGGCTTGCCGAGACCAAACACGTTCGCCAGCAGCGCGTAGATCAGACAGGCCGCAATCAGCCCGACCAGGATCAGCAGCCGCTGGATCATCCCGCGCGTAAAGACCGCCACCACGCCGATGCACAGCACCGTAATCACCGCCATCCAGCTTTCAAACGGCGAGCCGGATACGCTCTTCACCGCAATCGGCGCGAGGTTCAGGCCTATCGCCATCACCACCGCCCCGGTGACGACGGGGGGCATCATCCGCTCGATCCAGCGCGTGCCGACTTTCATCACCACCAGACCGGTCAGGGTGTAGACCAGCCCACAGGCGATAATGCCGCCGAGGGCCACGCTCAGGTTGGGGTTAATGCCCTGACCGTTAAACCCGGTCGCTGCAATAACGACTCCCACAAAGGCGGCGCTGGAGCCCAGATAGCTGGGCACGCGCCCGCCGGTGACAAAAAAGAACAGCAGGGTACCCATACCCGACATCAAAATGGCGAGGTTAGGATCCAGCCCCATCAGCATGGGCATCAGCACCGTCGCACCAAACATCGCGACCGCATGCTGCACGCCCATCACCATTGTCTGCCCGAGCGGGAGCCTTTCATCCGGCGCGACCACGCCTGCTTCTGTAGAGGTCGATTTCAACTGCCAGTGAGGAAGTCCGAACATGTTCTGTCTCCTGAATGCGGATTAACAGGCGGGTCGCATAAGTGCGTGATAGCCGCGGTCGAACCACACCAGCCCTTGCGGTGCCGGGTGGCGAACGATGGATACGATGTCGCAAAACAGAATGTCGTGGGTGCCGACGCTAACCACCTGGCTGATGCGGCAGTCGAACGAGGCCAGGGCATTTTCCAGACGTGGACAGCCCGTGTCGCCTGTCTGCCAGCGGGCAGCGGCAAAGCGTTCCGCCATCGGCGTTTTACCGCCAAACAGGTTGGATAATGGCTCCTGTCCGGCACTCAGCGTGTTAACGCACAGGGTGCGGTTCTCGCTGAAAATCGGCCAGACGGACGCGCCACGGTTGAGGCAAACCAGCAGAGTGGGCGGGGAATCGGTCACGCTGCATACCGCGCTGGCGGTAAAGCCCGCCATTCCCGCAGGGCCGTCGGTGGTGATGATATTGACCGCCGCACCGACGCAGGCCATGGCATCACGGAAGGTTTGTTGATCGGGTGTCGTCATGATGGCTCCTTACGCCAGCCCGCAGGCGTCTTCGAAGGTCAGACGCGGTAAGCGCCCATAGACTTTGCTCATATCGCCATAACCGATGTTAATCAGCAGATTGCTTTTAAGCAGCGTGCCCGTGAAAAAGGCCGCGTCCACTTTTTCCCGGTCAAAGCCGGACATCGGCCCGGTGTCGAGCCCGAGCGCGCGGCAGGCGAAGATCAGGTACGCGGCCTGCATCGAACTGTTGCGAAAGGCGGTCTCTTCCGCCAGTGCGGGGCTGGAGGTAAACCAGCTTCTGGCATCGCCGTGCGGGAATAGTACAGGCAGGCGCTCATAAAACTCGCTGTCCCAGGCGACAATTGCCGTGACCGGGGCGGTGAGCGTTTTCTCAAGGTTGCCGCTGGAGAGCGCCGGGCGCAGCTTCTCTTTTCCTTCCGGGCTTCGCACAAAGACAATGCGCGCCGGGGAGCAGTTGGCGGACGTCGGCCCCCATTTCATCAGGTCATAAATCTCGCGCAGCGTCTCGTCACTGACCGGTATATCCAGCCAGCCGTTATGGGTACGTGCGCCGGTAAACAGCGTTTCCAGCGCGGCGGGCGTGATGGCTTCGCTCATTCAGGCTCCTTACAAAGCGGGTTCAGGGCTGTGCAGCAGGCTGGCAAGCCCGTTCAGCAGCAGCGTGTTAAAGATGTCCGGCGCGGTCACGTTGCAGGCATGCCCGCCCTGGCGCATGACCGTTTTGCGGGCGTGCGGGAGGGCGGCGTGCAGTTCCGCGGAGCAGACGGACGGCACCAGCAGATCGTCGGTGGAACAAATAATCTGCACGGGGCAGCGAACGCGTGCAGCGTGGCGGCTGAAATCGGCCTGTTTCAGCGCATGCAGCCTGCGCAGCAGATTGGCTTTGCCCTGGAAATGGGCCAGCGCCAGCGCTTCCTCGGCCTCCAGCCGCGGAGCGCGGGCAGCCATCCAGTCTGCCGGGTAAAGAAACAGCGGCTGTGCCTCTACCCACGCCTGAGCCCCGCCCGCATGCAGCAGACGTTCGCGAACGTCAAAACAGCGTCGGGTATGGGCATTGAGGGTCAGCCAGCCGTTGACACAAACCAGCGCGGTGAGGGCGTCAGGCTTATCGATAGCCAGCCGCAGGCCGACCAGCGCCCCCAGCGCGTGGCCGACCACGCAGTAACGGGCGATCCCGGCCCCGGCTAACGCCAGTGCGAGCTCGTCGGCCATGTGTGCGAGGGTGTAGTCTTCCGGCAGGGTATCCGGGTTATTCCCCGTGCCCCGCTGGTCGTAGCACACCACCTGATACTCCTGCCCCAGCACGGCGAGCTGAGGCAGCCAGTAGCTGCCGCTGCCGCCGAGCCCGGCAATCAGCACCACCACGGGCGCGCCCGCAAAGGGGGGCGGGGAAATGGACAGTTTCATGGCGGCCTCACTTCGCGATGTGCGCAACGGTGGCAATTTCAACCAGCGCTTCAGGCTTTACCAGCCCGCACTGGATGCAAAATCGCGCCGGTTTATCGCCGGGGAAAAACTCCGCGTAGATCTCGTTAATCGCGGCGTAGTTTTTCCAGTCGGTGATAAAGATGCTGTTGAAGGTCACGTCCTCCATCGTGCCACCCGCCGTTTCGATCACGGTTTTGATCGTCTCCAGCACGTGGCGGGTTTGCGCCTTTGGGTCATCGATAAACACCACGTTGTTGTCTTTATCAAACGGCAGCGTGCCTGAGACATACACCACGCCGTCGGCGAGGGTTCCGGGGACAAACGGGGCTATCGGGGTGCTGGTGCCCGGCGGAATAATCACGGATTTCGGCATAGCGGTTCTCCTCAGGCGATGCGGGCGAGCGGGGGATCCAGCGCGTCGCAGAAATCGGCGACGTTACTGACCCAGCCAAAAAAGGTTTCGATATTGAACAGGGCGGCTTTCTGGGCAAAATCCGGCCCGGCCTGATGGGTAGCGTCTTCCAGCACCACGCCAAAATACTCGAGGAAGAAGCCGTCGCGCAGGGTGGACTCCACGCAGACGTTGGTGGCAATGCCCGTAAAGACCAGATGACGAATGCCCCGGCTGCGCAGCAGGCTGTCGAGCGGGGTATTGAAAAAGCCGCTGTAGCGCGGTTTCGGTAGTACGATATCGCCAGCTTCCGGTACCAGCTCATCCACCAGCTGATAATCCCAGCCGCCTTTCGCCAGCAGCGTGCCCTGGAGTTCAGGCCGTTGGCGCATGGTTTTCAGGGCGTTGGATTTGTGAAAGTTGGGTGAGCCGGGACCGCCAGCTTCGACGTACTGGTCGTCCCAGCCATTCTGGAACCAGACGATCAGCATGCCCGCAGCACGCGCGGCGCTCACGGCGGTTTTGATATTCTCAATCACCGGCTGCGTGGCCGAGACGTCGAACCCGGCCAGATCCAGATACCCGCCTTTACTGGCATAGGCGTTTTGCATATCCACCACGATCAGCGCGCTCTGCTGCGCGTCAAAGGTGATGGCCTCCGGGCGAGCGTTGAGGGTCGTCATTACGCCACCTCCTTCGTCACGGCAGGGATGTGGGCGCGGCACTGCATCAGCGGCTGAATACGCTCGCCGAAGGTTTCCACGCCGGTGAGAAAATCATCGAAGGTCAGCAGCACGCCTTCGGCGCCGGGCACGGCAGCCACTTCGTCGAGCATTCTGGCGACGCTGGCATACGAGCCAACCAGGGTGCCCATGTTGATATTGACGGCAGACGTCGGGTCGGCCATCTGGCGAACGTTGGTGTCCGCGCCGGAGCGGGTATCCTTCTGGCTCTGCTCGGTCAGCCAGCTCAGGGCTTCCTCGTCGGCGCCGTCCTTGTATCGTTCCCATTTGGCGCGCGCGGCGTCGTCGGTTTCGTCGGCAATCACCATAAACAGCACGTAGGAGCCCACGTCGCGCCCGATTTTGTCGGCGGCCGCTTTCATGCGTGCCGCGGTGGGCGCGAAGGCGGCAGGGGTGTTAACGCCTTTGCCGAAGCAGAAGTTGAAGTCGGCGTATTTGGCGGAGAATTCCATCCCCGCGTCGCTCTGCCCGGCGCAAATCACCTTCATCGGCACCGACGGCTGGGGGCTGACGCGGCAGTCGTTCATGGTGAAGAAGTCGCCTTTGAAATCGCTTTTGCCGGTGCCCCACAGATCGCGCAGCACCTGCACGTATTCAGTCAGGTAGTCGTAGCGACGGGAGAAGTAATCGTCCCCCGGCCAGATCCCCATCTGCTCGTACTCCGGCTTTTGCCAGCCGGTGACCAGGTTGACGCCAAAGCGCCCGCCGGAGATGGAGTCGATGGTGGAGGCCATCCGCGCCACGATTGCCGGGGGAAGGGTAAGGGTGGCGGCGGTGGCGTAAATCTGGATGCGCGAGGTTACCGCCGCCAGGCCCGCCATCAGGGTAAAGGACTCCAGGTTGTGGTCCCAGAATTCGGTCTTACCGCCGAAACCGCGCAGCTTGATCATCGAGAGCGCAAAGTCGAAGTGGTAATGCTCCGCTTTCTGCACGATGGCTTTATTCAGCTCAAAGGTCGGCATGTATTGCGGGGCCGTGGTCGAGATAAGCCAGCCGTTGTTGCCGATCGGTACAAATACGCCAATTTTCATCACGAACCTCTCTTCATTACGTCGCAGGTGTCACGACGTTTTTGCAAAGGGAGTGCCAGTTTTGAAAAATACTTTGTTATTAGGATGTTAACCGGTGGTTGTTAAATTTAACAGCGAAAATGTGGACTAAGTGGTCAAAATCATTGCACAGAAAACAGGCACTCATGCGCGCTGAGGGTGCAGAAGGTCGTGGCGAGACGGGGGTTTTGCTATGCTGAGCGCAGGACAGAAAATGGAGAGCGAAAATGACACAAGGCGCAGTGAAAACACCCGGTAAACGTTCGCAGGCGGTGAGCGCCAAGAAACAGGCGATCCTCAGCGCCGCGCTGGAGACATTTTCGCAGTTTGGTATTCACGGTACACGCCTTGAGCAGGTGGCGGAGCAGGCCGGGGTGTCCAAGACCAATCTGCTCTACTACTACCCGTCGAAAGAGGCGCTATATGTGGCGGTGATGCAGCAGATCCTGGATATCTGGCTCGCACCGCTTAAAGCATTTCGCGAAGAGCTGGCCCCGCTGGTTGCGATAGAGGAGTACATACGCCTGAAGCTGGAGGTATCGCGTGATTATCCCCAGGCATCGAGGCTGTTTTGTCTGGAGATGTTACAGGGCGCGCCGCTGTTGCAGGCGGAGCTGACGGGAGATCTAAAGCAGCTGGTGGACGAAAAATCGGCCATTATTGCCGGATGGGTCGCCAGCGGAAAACTGGCGCCCGTCGATCCGCAGCATCTGATTTTCATGATTTGGGCCTCAACCCAGCACTACGCTGACTTCGCGGCCCAGGTCGAGGCGGTAACCGGTAAAACGCTCCAGGACGAGGCGTTTTTCCAGAGCACCCTGGAAAACGTGCAGCGGATGATTATCGAAGGGATCCGTGTGCGCTAATTTCCCTCACCCTAACCCTCTCCCTGTGGGCTGAGGGATCCCCAGTAATTTTTTTATGCAGAAGCAATAAAGTTGCTTTCTAAATGACTGAGGGCTGTCAGCGATGCCCTGGTCCGGCTGTAAATCGCTGAGGCGTTTGCCTTCCGGCCGGGGCGAGGCGCAGGGATGCGCCGAGAGGGCGGCTTTACAGGGACGTTGCCTCCGCCCGTACCCGATAAGCCGGAAGGAATAAGCCGAGGGCACCGCGAAGCGGCGATTTACCGCCGGGAGCCCGGGTCGCCAGGGTGGTGGCGACTGAGCCACCCTGGCACGTTCACCGGTCACGTCGTTACAGAGTAGCAAGGAACATAAAGTGAACGGAATGACCACCACCGCCGTATGTTCCCCTCACCCTAACCCTCTCCCCGGAGGGGCGAGGGGATTGCTCAGTGCTCGCATTAATTTGTGGGGAACCCTCAGCCCTGTGGGAGAGGGAATAGTTCAGTGCCGCGTCAGCCCGGCGGGAGGGGACAGCTTAAGTCGCCCTCTTCACACTGCATCAGCGTGGCCAGAAACGCTTCGCGCTCCACGGTTTTTTCCGCCAGACACTGGTTCACAATCATTGGCTGAACGCTCCCGCCTTCCGTACCCGAACCGATAAACGCACAGTCCGCGTCGCGCAGGCTGATCCACGCCTGCTGCGCCTTTTTCAGCAGATCGCGCTGAGGCGCAGCCGCACGTTTGATGGCGGCCTGATAGGTCTCGTTGAGCTTTTTATCGGCGGCCTGGTACTGCTGCGCGCTACAGGTGTTCAGTTCAAGCTGGGTGGTCGCTTTGTCGCACTCGTCGGCAAGCGCACTGGCGCTGAGCAGCAGTGCTGCGCCTGCGAGAAATACTCTTTTCATCATTCCCTCCGTGTAAAAAAGCCGGATGCGCTGCGCTTATCCGGCCTACGGTGATTTTGTAGCCCCGGTAAGCGTAGCGTCACCGGGGAAAGTTTACACGATTAACCGATTGTCATCAGGCTGGCGTTACCGCCTGCCGCCGCGGTGTTGACGCTGAGCGAGCGCTCCACGTACAGACGCTCCAGCAGCAGGTTGGTTTCCCCGCGCGCAAAGCCCTGCACGGAAACGATGGCACCGCTGCGGGCCGCAACCTGCTCACACAGTTCGCGCAGCTGGTCGGAATCACCGTGGTAGATCACCGCGTCAAACGGCTGGGTCAGCAGGGCATCGGCCTTCGCAAAGCGAATGCGAGCCGAGACCGCTTTTGGCAACTGTTTGGCGAGGTCGCGATGCAGCGCATCTTCCGGCCACAGCACCTCACAGCCCGTTGCTGTAGCGGCTGCCAGCTGCACCAGCGCATCCTGCTCGTCATCCGCCATGCACAGCACACGCTCGCGCGGCATCAGCGTCCAGGTGTTGCGCTCACCGGTTGGACCCGGCAGCAGGCGCTGGGTACCGGCCTGCGCCAGCTCGCCGTACTGCTGCGCAATTGCACGCAGTTCAGGGCGGTTTTCTGCCCACTTAATCAGCGCCTCCAGCGGCTGGGTCAGCACGGCTTTCACCTGCGCATCCACCGGATAGTCCGCGTCCTGACGCGCCAGCGTCACGCCCAGCGCATTTTCCGGACGGTTTGCCAGCAGGCGGTACAGATAGAGCGGACCGCCCGCTTTCGGGCCGGTGCCGGAGAGGCCTTCGCCGCCGAACGGCTGCACGCCCACGACTGCGCCGACCATATTACGGTTGACGTACAGGTTGCCGACTTTAGCATTGCCGGTCACCTGGGCAATGGTTTCGTCGATACGGGTATGCACGCCGAGCGTCAGGCCGTAACCCGAGGCGTTGATCTGATCGATCAGCTCGTTGAGGTTGTTACGGTTGTAGCGCACAACGTGCAGTACCGGGCCGAAGACCTCTTTTTTCAGCTCGTCGAAGCTTGCCAGCTCAATCAGCGTTGGCGGCACGAAGGTGCCGGTCTGCCACTCGCGGGCATCTTCACTGTTCTCACGCACCGCCTGGAACACCGGACGGCCTTTGGTACGCATGGTCTGAATGTGGTTTTCGATGTTGGCTTTGGCTTCCGCGTCGATCACCGGCCCGATATCGGTGGTGAGGCGGCCCGGGTTGCCCATGCGGCATTCCGCCATCGCACCGCGCAACATCTTCAGCGTGTGGTCAGCCACGTCATCCTGTAAGCACAGCACGCGCAGGGCGGAACAGCGTTGACCCGCGCTGTCGAAGGCAGAGGCCAGCACGTCAACGACGACCTGCTCAGTGAGCGCGGAGGAGTCCACGATCATGGCGTTCATGCCGCCGGTTTCAGCGATCAGCGGCGTTGGACGGCCCTGCGCATCCAGACGGGTGGCGATGTTGCGTTGCAGCAGGGAGGCTACTTCGGTCGAACCGGTAAACATCACGCCGCGCACGCGGTTATCGGAGGTCAGTTTGGCACCCACCGTTTCACCGCGCCCCGGCAACAGCTGCACCACGCCCGCCGGTACGCCCGCTTCCAGCAGAATGTTGATGCCCTGAGCGGCAATCAGCGGAGTCTGCTCTGCCGGTTTTGCCAGCACGCTGTTGCCTGCGGCAAGGGCCGCGGCAATCTGGCCGGTGAAGATTGCCAGCGGGAAGTTCCACGGGCTGATACAGACCACCGGGCCGAGCGGACGGTGCGTTTCGTTGTCGAAATCATCACGCACCTGACCGGCGTAGTAGTGCAGGAAGTCGACCGCCTCACGCACTTCGGCGATGGCGTTGCTGAAGGTTTTACCCGCTTCACGCACCAGAATGCCGATAAGCTGCTGCATCTGATCTTCCATCAGCACCGCCGCGCGTTCCAGAATGGCGGCACGCTCCTGCGGCGGGGTGGCAAACCAGATTGGCGCGTTGTTCACCGCGCTCTCCAAAGCCTGATCCACTTCCGCTTCTGTGGCTTCGCGCACGTAGCCGACGATATCCTTCGGCTCTGCCGGGTTGATCACCGGCTGCATTTCACCGTCTTCAACGGACTGCTCAAGGATCGGTTTGGCCTGCCACTTCTGCAATGCGCTGTTAAGCAGGGCAGAAGAGAGCGACGCCAGACGGTGTTCGTTGGCGAGATCCAGACCCGCCGAGTTGACGCGGCCTGCACCATACAGCTCGCGCGGCAGGGCAATCTTCGGATGTGGAAGACCAATCTGGCCTTCCTGCGCCGCCATCTTCTCTACGGCCTGTACCGGATCGGCCACCAGTTCGTCCAGCGGCAGGGTGGTGTCGGCGATGCGGTTAACGAAGGAGGTGTTCGCCCCGTTCTCCAGCAGACGACGCACCAGGTAGGCCAGCAGGGTTTCGTGAGTACCTACCGGGGCATAAATACGGCACGGACGGTTCAGCTTGCCGTCGGCCACTTTACCGGTCACCTGCTCGTACAGCGGTTCACCCATGCCGTGCAGACACTGGAACTCGTACTGGCCCGGATAGTAGTTCTGACCCGCCAGGCTGTAGATCGCCGCCAGGGTGTGGGCGTTGTGGGTGGCGAACTGCGGATAAATCAGGTTCGGCACGCCGAGCAGTTTTTTCGCGCAGGCGAGGTAAGAGACGTCGGTGTAGACCTTGCGGGTATAGACCGGATAGCCTTCCAGTCCTTCCATCTGGGCGCGTTTGATTTCGCTGTCCCAGTAGGCACCCTTCACCAGACGGATCATCAGGCGGCGACGGCTGCGGCTGGCCAGGTCAATCAGGTAGTCAATGACGAACGGGCAGCGTTTCTGGTAGGCCTGGATAACGAAACCAATCCCGTTCCAGCCCGCCAGCTCCGGCTCGAAGCACAGTTTTTCCAGCAGATCGAGGGAGATCTCCAGACGATCCGCCTCTTCGGCGTCGATGTTGATGCCGATGTCATACTGGCGCGCCAGCAGGGTCAGGGACTTCAGGCGCGGGTAGAGTTCTTCCATCACCCGGTCGTACTGCGCGCGGCTGTAGCGCGGGTGCAGGGCGGAAAGCTTGATAGAGATGCCTGGCCCTTCATAAATACCGCGACCGTTGGACGCTTTACCGATGGCGTGGATCGCCTGCTGGTAAGAGACCATGTAGGCCTGCGCGTCGGCGGCGGTCAGCGCCGCTTCGCCCAGCATGTCGTAGGAGTAGCGGAAGCCTTTGTCTTCCAGCTTGCGGGCGTTCGCCAGCGCTTCGGCAATGGTTTCCCCGGTGACGAACTGCTCGCCCATCAGGCGCATCGCCATGTCCACGCCCTTGCGGATCAGCGGCTCGCCGCTCTTGCCGATAATACGGTTCAGGGAGCGCGACAGGTTGGCTTCGTTATGGGTGGAGACCAGCTTGCCAGTAAACAGCAGGCCCCAGGTGGCGGCGTTCACAAACAGGGACGGGCTGCGGCCAATGTGGGAGTGCCAGTTGCCGTTGCTGATTTTGTCGCGGATCAGGGCATCGCGGGTGGCTTTATCTGGGATACGCAGCAGCGCTTCCGCCAGACACATCAGCGCCACGCCTTCCTGCGAGGAGAGGGAGAACTCCTGCAACAGACCCTGCACCATACCGGCGCGTCCGCTGGCGGTTTTCTGATTACGCAGCTTGTCGGCGAGCTGATACGCCAGGCTGTGCGCCTGAGCGGCAACGGCTTCCGGCAGGCGCGCCTGCTCTAGCAGCATCGGCACGGCGTCGGTTTCGGCACGGCGATAGGCGCCGGTAATGGCGGCGCGGCTGACGGACTGCGGCAGGATCTGCTCGGCAAATTCCAGGAACGGCTGGTGGTTCTCATCAGCGGCCGTCGCGGCCTCTTCGCCTTCGTTCGCAGCGCCCGCCAGCAGTGCAGGCAGCTCCGGCAGACCTTCTTCACTCTCCAGTCTTTCCAGATAGTTAAAAATCGCCTGCTTGATTAACCAGTGCGGCGTGCGGTCGATACGGGTCGCAGCGGTTTTAATCCGTTCGCGGGTAGCGTCATCCAGCTTAACCCCCATGGTGGTCATCCCCATGCCAAAACTCCTGTTGTTCTGTAATAGCGTTCTGTTGATAGCGTGAAATATCCACCATGTTGCAACTTTGTGCAACCGTGTTAAATGTGACCTGGTCTGCAAGCTGGAAAATGAATGGATTGTTAACGATTAGTTAGCTGTGAAAAAGAACGCGCGGCGGTTTCTGAGCCCAGTTTTTATGCGGTGCTTAACACTTTTTAAAGGTGCAACCCATAAAAGCGTGAGCGAGTGCAACCTATAGGAAAGACGTATAAAACCAGGGATGAAATTCATGTAAATGCAGTGTTAAATCGTTTGTCAGTGGGATGCGTATACGGCAGGATAGCGCGCCCAACGGAAACACATACACACATCACTACGTTCCGGTGATGACATAACAAGGCAGCCCGGACGGCTGTCGCTCGACATTTTGGAGAATTTGAATGGCTATTAGCACACCGATGCTGGTGACATTTCTCGTTTATATTTTTGGCATGATCCTGATAGGGTTTTTGGCATGGCGTTCCACTAAAAACTTTGACGACTACATCCTCGGCGGGCGCAGCTTGGGCCCGATGGTCACCGCACTCTCAGCGGGCGCATCCGACATGAGCGGCTGGCTGCTGATGGGGCTGCCGGGCGCGATTTTCATCTCCGGTATCTCCGAAAGCTGGATCGCCATCGGCCTGACCGTTGGCGCGTGGATTAACTGGAAGCTGGTAGCAGGCCGTCTGCGTGTGCATACCGAAGCCAACAACAACGCCCTGACGCTGCCGGATTACTTCACCGGACGCTTTGAAGATAACAGCCGCATATTGCGTATTATCTCTGCGGTGGTGATCCTGCTGTTCTTCACCATCTACTGTGCCTCCGGCATTGTGGCGGGCGCGCGTCTGTTCGAAAGCACCTTCGGCATGAGCTATGAAACGGCGCTGTGGGCCGGTGCGGCCGCGACCATCCTCTATACCTTCGTGGGCGGATTCCTGGCGGTAAGCTGGACCGATACCGTGCAGGCGAGTCTGATGATTTTCGCCCTGATCCTGACCCCGATAATTGTGATTTTTACCGTCGGCGGCTTTGGTGAATCGCTGGAAGTGATCAAGCAGAAGAGCATCGAAAACGTCGATATGCTGAAAGGGCTGAACTTCGTGGCCATCGTCTCCCTGATGGGCTGGGGCCTGGGCTACTTCGGTCAGCCGCACATTCTGGCGCGCTTTATGGCGGCGGATTCTCACCACACCATCGTTCACGCGCGTCGCATCAGCATGACGTGGATGATCCTGTGTCTGGCGGGGGCGTGCGCGGTCGGTTTCTTCGGTATCGCCTACTTCAACAACAATCCGGCGCAGGCGGGCGCGGTGAACCAGAACGCCGAGCGCGTGTTCATCGAGCTGGCGCAGATCCTGTTCAACCCGTGGATTGCCGGTATCCTGCTCTCCGCGATCCTGGCGGCAGTCATGTCCACCCTGAGCTGTCAGCTGCTGGTGTGCTCCAGTGCCATCACCGAAGACCTCTACAAAGCGTTCCTGCGTAAGGGCGCGAGCCAGAAAGAGTTAGTGTGGGTAGGGCGTTTTATGGTGCTGCTGGTGGCGCTGGTGGCGATTGCGCTGGCGGCTAACCCGGAAAACCGCGTGCTGGGGCTGGTGAGCTACGCGTGGGCGGGCTTTGGCGCCGCATTTGGTCCGGTGGTGCTATTCTCCGTTCTGTGGTCACGCATGACCCGCAACGGCGCGCTGGCGGGGATGATCATCGGTGCGGTTACCGTTATCGTCTGGAAACAGTTCGCGTGGCTGGGCCTGTACGAAATTATCCCGGGTTTCATCTTCGGCAGCCTCGGTATTGTGGTGTTTAGCCTGCTGGGTAAAGCGCCGTCTGCATCTATGCAGAAGCGCTTTGCGGAAGCGGATGCGCATTACCACTCAGCGCCGCCGTCTAAGCTCCAGGCTGAGTAATTTCCTTCTCACCCTAACCCTCTCCCCGGTGGGGAGAGGGGATAGTCCTTTCACCTACGTGAGTCTTCATCAATGAGAATTAAAACAGGGCTAATGGTGGCAGCATTCGTGATGCTGGCGGGCTGTAACGCACCCGCGCAGCATGCGGCGGTGGAAACCTGCAAAGCAGAAAATCAGATGCAGCAAACCACGCTCTATTTCGGCTTAAACCGTCCTGCCGGGGCGCAAATTACAGGCAACGAATGGCAGCAGTTTGTCGACCAGGACGTGACGCCGCGCTTTCGCGATGGCTTAACGGTGTTTGATGCCCGCGGTCAGTGGCTGGGCAACGACGGAAAAGTGGCGCGTGAACCCAGCAAAGCGTTAATGCTCATCCATGGTAAAGACGCGCAGAGCGAGAAGAACATCGAAGCGTTGCGCGGGATCTATAAGTCTCGTTTCGCGCAGGAATCGGTAATGCGGGTCGACCAGCCGGTGTGCGTGCAGTTTTAATGAGAACGGCGGGAATTCCCGCCGCTGTTGTTTTGTAGGCCGGGTAAGCGAAGCGCCACCCGGCATTGCATCAGAGCACCAACCCCGCAAAGCTCGCCGACAGCAGGCTCACCAGCGTCGCACCGTATACCAGGCGCAGACCAAACCGCGACACCACGTTACCCTGTTGCTCGTTCAGGCCTTTTATTGCCCCCGCTACAATGCCAATCGAGGCGAAGTTAGCGAACGACACCAGGAACACGGACAAAATACCCAGACCGCGCGGGGACATTTGATGGGCTATTTTTTGCAGCTCGATCATCGCCACAAATTCATTCGCCACCAGTTTGGTTGCCATAATACTGCCCGCGCTTAAGGCATCGCTCAGCGGAATACCAATAAGCCACGCCAGCGGATAAAACACGTAACCCAGAATCTGCTGGAAGCTCAGGCCAAATACGCTGGAGAAGAGGGCATTAACGGCGCTAATAAGGGCGATAAAGCCAATCAGCATCGCCAGAATAATCATCGCCACCTTAAACCCGGCCAGAATATATTCGCCCAGCATTTCAAAGAAGCTCTGGGATTCATGCAGCTTTTCCAGTTTGATATCGGGTTCGGCTTCCGGGCGGGCCGGGTTAATGACCGAAAGGATAATAAAGGTGCTGAACATGTTCAGGATCAGTGCCGCGACGACAAATCTGGCGTCGAGCATGGTCATATAGGCACCGACAATCGACAGCGAAACCGTCGACATCGCCGTTGCAGCCATCGTAAACAGGCGGCGTGAGGAGAGATCGCCCAACACGCCCTTGTAGGCAATGAAGTTTTCAGACTGACCGAGTATCAGTGAGCTCACCGCGTTAAAGGATTCCAGCTTGCCCATGCCGTTCAGTTTTGACAGCAGCGTCCCGATAACCCGAATAAAGAGCGGCAGAATACGCCAGTGCTGCAGAATACCAATCAGCGCCGAGATAAAAATAATGGGGCAGAGCACGCCAAGGAAAATGAACGCCAGCCCTTTTTCACCCATCCCGCCAAAGACAAAATTCGTCCCTTCGGCAGCGAATTTAAGCAGTGATTCAAAGAAACCGGAGACATGTTTAATAATGAACAGGCCGCTTTCTGCATGCAGAAAAAAGAATGCCAGCGCGATTTCAATCACGATCAGCTGTAAAACGAAACGAATGCGAATTTTTCGGCGGTCGAAACTCACCAGCCAGGCAAGCGCAAGAATAATCACCAGCGCCAGCAGGAAATGGACAATTTTAAACATGGTTTATTTTCAGTTGGTTTTCGAGGCGGACATTTAGCCACAGCCCCGGTTAACCGTAAATGGGCATTTTCGTTATACCTTATAAACGCAACGGTTACTCAGGCAATTATTATTCCGCAATGCGTTTACATCTGGTCATCAAAACTCCACATATTTCGCTTGTTTTTCTTGTAGCCGTAATGATAATCACTATCACAAGAATTTACCTTTCTTTGCATCAGTTGACCGCGATAAACATTTAAGGTGTCTGCATGTTTGTTCCTTTTCTCATTATGTTACGTGAAGGCCTTGAAGCGGCCCTGATTGTTAGCCTTATCGCCAGTTATCTGAAGCGCACCCAGCGTGGACGCTGGATCGGCGTGATGTGGGTTGGCGTCTTCCTGGCCGCGGCGCTTTGCCTGGGGCTGGGTATTCTTATCAACGAAACCACCGGTGAATTTCCTCAGAAAGAGCAAGAGCTTTTTGAAGGCATTGTTGCCGTAATAGCGGTGGTGATCCTCACCTGGATGGTATTCTGGATGCGCAAGGTCTCCCGTAACGTGAAGGTACAGCTGGAGCAGGCGGTGGATAACGCCCTGCAAAAAGGCAACCAACACGGCTGGGCGCTGATCATGATGGTTTTTTTCGCCGTGGCGCGTGAAGGCCTGGAGTCAGTGTTCTTCCTGCTCGCGGCTTTTCAGCAGGACGTGGGCATCTGGCCGCCGCTGGGCGCGATGCTTGGGCTGGCCACGGCGGTTGTGCTTGGCTTCCTGCTCTACTGGGGCGGCATTCGTCTTAACCTGGGCGCGTTCTTCAAGTGGACCAGCCTGTTTATTTTGCTGGTGGCCGCGGGGCTGGCGGCAGGGGCGATCCGCGCCTTCCATGAAGCGGGCCTGTGGAACCACTTCCAGGACGTGGCGTTTGATCTTAGTAACGTTCTCTCCACCCACTCACTGACCGGCACGCTCCTTGAAGGTATCTTCGGTTATCAGGAAACGCCGAGCGTCAGCGAGGTGGCGATGTACTTTATCTATCTTATTCCGGCGCTGGTGCTGTTCTTCATGCCATCGCGCCCCAGCGCTCAGCCGTCGCGTACTGCGCCGTGAAGCGCTTTGTTTAGTTACAACATACTTTAAAGGGAAGAGACATGGCTATTCAATTCCGTCGTAGCGCGTTACAGGTTGGTGTGGCAGCGCTGTTCGCGTCTGCCTTCGCCGCTCAGGCAGCAGATATTCCGCAGGTAAAAGTCACCGTCAACGATAAACAGTGCGAGCCGATGACCATCACGGTTAACAGCGGTAAAACCCAGTTTATTATTCAGAACCACAGCCAGAAGGCGCTGGAGTGGGAGATCCTGAAAGGTGTGATGGTGGTAGAAGAGCGTGAAAATATCGCGCCTGGCTTCAGCCAGAAAATGACCGCTAATCTTCAGCCGGGGGAATATGACATGACCTGCGGCCTGCTGACTAACCCGAAAGGTAAGCTGATCGTCAAAGGCGCAGCGACGGCGGACGCGGCCAAAGGCACCGCGCTGCTGAGCCTCGGCGACGCCATTACCGCCTATAAAGCCTACGTCACCAAAGAGACGGCTGACCTGGTGGCAGGCACCAAAGCCTTTACCGACGCGGTGAAAGCGGGCGATATCGAAAAAGCGAAATCTCTGTATGCGCCTACACGTCAGCACTACGAGCGCATCGAGCCGATTGCCGAGCTGTTCTCTGACCTCGATGGCAGCATTGACGCCCGCGAAGATGACTACGAGCAGAAGGCCGCCGATCCGAAATTCACCGGCTTCCACCGCCTGGAAAAAGCCCTGTTTGGCGATAGCTCCACCAAAGGGATGGAGAAATACGCCGATCAGCTCAACAGCGACGTGCTGGAGCTGCAAAAACGCATCAGCGAGCTGGCCTTCCCGCCGTCGAAAGTGGTGGGTGGTGCTGCGGGTCTGATTGAAGAAGTGGCCGCGAGCAAAATCAGCGGCGAAGAAGATCGCTACAGCCACACCGACCTGTGGGACTTCCAGGCAAACGTCGACGGCGCACAGAAAATTGTCGATCTGCTGCGGCCTCAGCTGCAAAAAGAGAACGGCGAACTGCTGGCGAAAGTGGATGCCAACTTTAAGAAAGTTGACGCCATCCTGGCGAAATACCGTACCAAAGACGGGTTCGAAACCTACGACAAGCTGACCGATGCTGACCGTAACGCGCTGAAAGGCCCGATTACGACGCTGGCGGAAGATCTCTCCCTGCTGCGTGGCGTTCTGGGTCTGGACTAAGCGATGAATAAGCATGATGAGTACGACGTGGCGGAACCTTCCCGACGTCGGTTGTTAAAAGGGGTAGGGGCGCTGGGCGGCGCGTTTGCCCTGGCGGGCGGCTGTCCGGTGGCGCATGCGGCAAAACCACAAAGCGCCCCCGGCACGCTCTCCCCGGATGCGCGTATGGAAACGCAGCCATTTTATGGTGAGCACCAGGCAGGAATCCTGACGCCGCAGCAGGCCTCGATGATGCTGGTGGCTTTCGATTCGCTGGCGAGTGATAAGGCTGACCTTGAGCGTCTGTTCAGGCTGTTGACCACGCGCATTGCCTTCCTTACGGCGGGCGGTCCGGCACCGGAAACACCGAATCCGCGCCTGCCGCCGATGGATTCCGGGATCCTCGGGGCGTTTATCGCTCCCGATAATCTGACCATCACCGTGTCGGTGGGGGAATCGCTGTTTGATGATCGCTACGGTCTGGCGAAGCAGAAGCCGAAAGCGCTGCAAAAAATGACGCGATTCCCGAATGACTCTCTCGACGCGGCGCTGTGCCACGGCGATCTGCTGTTGCAGATCTGCGCCAATACCCAGGATACGGTGATCCACGCCCTGCGCGATATCATCAAGCACACCCCGGATCTGCTCAGCGTGCGCTGGAAGCGGGAAGGTTTTATCTCTGACCACGCCGCGCGCAGTAAAGGGAAAGAGACGCCAGTCAACCTGCTGGGCTTCAAAGACGGTACCGCCAACCCGGACAGCAGCAATACCGTGTTGATGAAAAACGTGGTCTGGGTGACGGCGGATCAGGGCGAACCGGCCTGGGCGGTGGGTGGCAGCTATCAGGCGGTGCGTATCATTCAGTTCCACGTGGAGTTCTGGGACCGCACGCCGCTGAAAGAGCAGCAGACGATCTTCGGCCGCGATAAGCAAACCGGCGCACCGCTCGGCATGAAGCACGAGCACGATGAACCCGACTACGCCCGCGATCCGAACGGAGATGTTATCGCGCTGGACAGCCATATTCGTCTCGCCAATCCTCGCACCAAAGAGACCCAGTCCAGCCTGATGATGCGCAGGGGCTACAGCTACTCGTTGGGGGTGACCAATTCCGGTCAGCTTGATATGGGACTGCTGTTTGTCTGCTATCAGCACGATCTGGAGAAAGGGTTCCTCACCGTGCAGAAGCGGCTCAACGGCGAAGCGCTGGAGGAGTACATCAAGCCCATCGGCGGCGGCTATTTCTTTGCCCTGCCCGGCGCGCGTGACGCGAAGACCTGGCTCGCTCAGGGTCTGATAGAAGCCTGATAATCGTCCCTGCGACAGTTCGCGGGGACATTATATTTCCATATGACTATCTTGTTGTTATATTTCTGTAATATTCATATATGAGACTGATTCCGCTGCAGGAGCAGTCTTAAAGGTTGCATCTAGGTAAAATAAATGTTGCATTTATGATAATTCCTGATGTACTTAAGATAAGACAGCGGTAGTTCCCGGCAGTGATATTGACTCACTATGGAGATCGCGAATGGTTGCGTCCTGTACTGGACAAGGTAAACACATCAACCGCAGCACCCGGCGCGGAGGCTCAGACTCCGGCAGCGATTTCCTCACCACAAAATTCTCCCCTCCACCTCTAAATACGATTTCTACCGACGTGCATAACGGTGCGCGTAGCCGTTCTGTATCGTCATCCGGTAATGCAAGCAATGGCTTACAAGGAAGCCAACCCTCTGATGTTCGTGCGCATAATCGTGCCGATGCTGGCGCGTGTGATGAATACCAACAACTCAAGGTGCTATCCATGGGAAGACAGAAAGCAGTGATCAAAGCTCGTCGCGAAGCAAAACGTGTGCTGAGACGGGATTCACGTAGCCATAAACAGCGTGAAGAAGAATCGGTCACCTCGCTTGTGCAGATGAGCGGCGTAGAATCCATTGGCATGGCGCGGGACAGCCGCGATGCATCGCCAATAGTGGCGCGGAATGAAGCTCAGGCGCACTACCTGAATGCTATCGAGAGTAAACAGCTCATCTTTGCAACCGGGGAAGCCGGATGCGGGAAAACCTGGATCAGTGCCGCCAAAGCGGCGGAGGCGCTGATTCATAAGGACGTGGAAAGGATCATCGTTACCCGTCCGGTACTGCAAGCGGATGAAGATCTGGGCTTCCTGCCTGGCGATATTTCTGAGAAGTTTGCCCCGTACTTCAGGCCCGTCTATGACGTGCTGGTGAAGCGGTTGGGCGCTTCCTTTATGCAGTACTGCCTGCGACCAGAGATTGGCAAGGTGGAAATCGCGCCGTTCGCCTATATGCGCGGACGTACATTTGAAAATGCGGTCGTTATTCTTGACGAGGCTCAGAACGTGACCGCTGCGCAAATGAAGATGTTTTTAACGCGCCTCGGGGAGAACGTGACGGTTATCGTCAACGGCGATATTACCCAGTGTGACCTGCCGTCGGGCGTGAAGTCCGGCCTGAGCGATGCCATGTCACGTTTTGAAGAAGATGAGATGATAGGGGTGGTCCGCTTCACAAAAGAGGACTGCGTCCGCTCAGCGCTGTGTCAACGAACGCTGGAAGTATACTCCGACTAAGATCATTTCGCATTTTAAGTCATTTCTTCCCGGCGTCATGCCGGGAAGCTTCTTTTATTCCCTCTGTTCGCATGGCTTTTTTTAAATCATATTTATTTCCTATAGCATTCAACGGGATTTACGCACCGTTTTGCGGTAATAATAATATTACTGTTAATTTGCTGTGAACGCTTTTTATACAGTTAGAAAAAATGTGATATGTATTTACAATACCCACAAAATACCTGTGAATATAATGATCGCGCTAATTGTTAGGTGAAAATTAAACGTGAATGTTGTCACAGAACATGACTAAGCAGTAAAAATTAAGTTGGTGTCTTTTGGGTAATTATCTATGTTTCGTACTTGTTCAAATTAAATTCTAAGAAGAAACACACCAGGGGATCGTTTCCTCTGGAACATCACGCTGAGGGTCATACATGAACGAACTGGTTAGTGCAATTAATGGTGTTATCTGGAGCCCTGCGTTAATATTTTTATGTCTGGGTGTCGGTCTCTATTTCTCACTGCGTAGTCGTTTTCTGCAATTACGTCATATAAAACATATGATTACCCTGATGTTTCAGGGCGGGGCTACCGATGCCGGCGTATCATCGTTTCAGGCGTTGACGATGACGCTGGCGGGCCGCGTAGGGACAGGGAATATCGCCGGTGTGGCGACCGCCATTACCTTTGGTGGCCCCGGTGCGCTTTTCTGGATGTGGGTAGTGGCATTTTTAGGCGCCAGCTCTGCTTTTGTTGAATCCACGTTAGGTCAGGTTTATAAAGAAAAAATTAACGGCGAATATCGTGGGGGACCTGCCTTTTATATTGAAAAAGGGTTGGGGGTGAAGTGGTACGCATGGTTATTTGCTATTGTGACCATTTTCTCCTGCGGTTTATTACTTCCGGGCGTACAGGCAAACTCAATTGCCGCCAGCCTGGATATTGCCTTCGGTCTTAACCCAAACGTTACGGCGGCAATACTGGCTGTACTGTTAAGCTTCATTATTTTCGGTGGTGTAAAAAGGATCGCCAGCTTTAGCAGTATGGTCGTTCCGTTTATGGCGCTCGGCTATATTATTGTTGCCTGCGTTATTATCGCGATCAATATTGAAAAACTGCCTGCTGTTATCCTGCTGATCTGGAAAAGTGCTTTTGGCCTTGAAGCGGGATTTGGCGCTATTCTGGGCCAGGCTATCATGTGGGGCGTTAAACGCGGTGTCTATTCCAACGAGGCGGCGCAGGGCACCGGGCCACATGCCTCCTCGGCAGCAGCCGTAAGTCATCCGGTGAAACAAGGGCTGGTTCAGGCGTTCTCCGTATATATCGACACGCTGTTTGTCTGCTCCGCGACCGGGTTTATGCTGTTGATCACCGGGCTTTATAATGTTCAGGGCGTCGACGGCGCAGCCCTTTATACCGGTATTGCAGGCGTGGCGGCGGGTCCTGGCTATGTGCAGACAGCGATGGAAAGTATGATGCCGGGCTTTGGTAATTACTTTGTCGCCATCGCGCTATTCTTCTTTGCCTTCACCACCATCATTGCCTATTACTATATCGCTGAAACCAATATCGCCTACATCAACCGTAAAATTCACCGTCCGTGGCTGACATTCCTGCTTAAATTATGTCTGATGGCTTCCACGGTATATGGCACAATCCGCACCGCGGATCTGGCATGGGGATTAGGGGATATCGGGGTAGGGCTGATGGCCTGGCTCAACATTATTGCCATTGTCCTCTTGCATAAAAAAGCCTTTGCCAGCCTGAAGGATTATGAAACCCAGAATGCGCAGGGAATTGATCCACAGTTTGATCCGGTTCGGCTTGGGATTAAAAATGCGGATTACTGGCTGGGGGAGCGCAGAGATGAAGAGGGGGGATTGCCGGGGCAGGTTTCTTCTCCTGAAGGAAAGCAGCCGGCGGGGAAGTTGAATAACTGAGGAATAGTTTAAAACGGGCCCGTGCTTATGCGCGGGCTTTTTTTATGGGTGAGGCGGTATCACCCGCACCGGCGGGGATTGACTCGCTTCGCTATCAGTCTGTCCAACTGGCTGCGCCAGTTGTCGAACCCCGGTCGGGGGTTCTCATCCCCCCGCAGACGTGCAACATGCGAAAAAAAAGCCCGCATTTTCATGCGAGCTCTTCTTAAAATATGGCGGTGAGGGGGGGATTGACTCGCTTCGCTCGCCCTGCGGGCAGCCTGTTCGCTATGCTCTCAGTCTGTCCAACTGGCTGCCGCCAGTTGTCGAACCCCAGTCGGGGGTTCTCATCCCCCCCTTTTCGGAGAATATAAAAGAAAAAAGCCCGTACTTTCGTACGAGCTCTCATCTTAAATATGGCGGTGAGGGGGGGATTCGAACCCCCGATACGTTGCCGTATACACACTTTCCAGGCGTGCTCCTTCAGCCACTCGGACACCTCACCATATTGTTTTGCTGCCTGACCGCTTGGGGGGCAACGGGGCGCTACTATAGGGAGTTGCGCGAAAGCGGTCAAGCAGATTTTCTGCATTCGTGCCTGTTCGGTTAAGCCTTAATCAGCTTATGGCGCACCGCGCAGGATCAACGCTGCGAATCGAGCACTTCGCTGTTTTTCACAACGTCCTGCGCTTTGCTGTAACTTTCGATCAGCAGCTGGTAGGCAGGGAAGATGTGTGTGTACACCTCTGCCCATTCTCCCGCATCTTCACGGTTCCACGTGCGCTGGATCTCTGAGGCCACTGCCGCTGTGTCCATCGGTACCACGCCTGCCTGCACCACGCGCGCCAGGGTGATCTCTTGCGCCATTTTGCTGTAGGTGCCGGAGGCATCAATCACCGCAAACACTTTATATCCGTCCGCCACCGCGCTGATGGACGGGAAGGCCATGCAAACGCTGGTAATCGTCCCCGCGATAATCAGCGTTTTGCGTCCGGTGGCTTTCACCGCCGCCACGAACTCAGGATTATCCCAGGCGTTGATCTCACCCTTGCGTGCCACATACTGTGCGTGCGGCGCATTGGCGTGGATCTCCGGGATAAGCGGGCCGTTCGGTCCCTGTGGAACCGACGCCGTGGTGATCACCGGGATCTTCGCCAGCGAGGCGATCTTTGCCAGCGCTGCTGCACGAGCGCGCAGCTCAGGCATTGGCATGTCTCCAACAGTCTGGAACAATCCGCTCTGGTGATCGATAAGCAGCATAACGGCATCATTGACGTCAATAACGGGACGTGCACCGTTGAAGTTTGCAGGGGTAGACATAATGCGCTCCTTTATTACGTTTAGATTTGGCCAAAGCGGCCGGAGTTGAAATCGCGAATAGCTTCGGCGATTTCGGTTTTACTGTTCATCACAAACGGGCCATAGCCCACGATGGGTTCATTCAGTGGCTCCCCGGCCATCAGCAACACTTTGGCATCGCTGCTGGCTTCGAGATGCAGCTTGTCGCCGCTCTGACTCAGCACGACCAGCTGCGCCTCACCCGCAGGCGTGGTGCCGTTCACTGTCACGCTGCCCTCAACAACAACCAGCGCCGTGCTCCAGCCTTCGGGCTGATTGAGCGTCAGGTGGCTGCCCTGGTGCAGCGCGAGATCCCATACGTTAAGCGGTGAGAAGGTATGCGCCGGGCCGGTTACCTCTCCAAAGCGGCCAGCAATCACGCGCATTGTTCCGCTGTTATCCGGCAGGGTGACCACCGGGATATCCGCCTGAGTGATGCTCTGGTAGCCAGGCGTCGCCATTTTGTCTTTGGCGGGCAGGTTGACCCACAGCTGCATCATTTTCAGTTCACCGCCTTTCTGCGAGAACGCGCTGGAGTGGAACTCCTCGTGCAAAATGCCTGCGCCTGCCGTCATCCACTGCACATCGCCTGGACCAATAACGCCGCCTCTGCCGGTGGAATCACGGTGCTCAACTTCGCCTGAGTAGACGATGGTCACCGTTTCAAAACCGCGATGAGGATGCTCGCCCACGCCGCGTTTTGCGCCATCCGCCGGGAAGGTATGTGGTCCGGCGTAGTCAAGCAGCAGGAACGGGCTCAGCGGTTCGCCGTGCGTCTGGTAAGAAAACATCGAACGAACCGGAAAACCATCACCGACCCAGTGCGGACGAGGTGCGGTATACACGCCTGTTACGTTTTTCATGATTAACTCCTGATGTCCTGTTGATGTAATTAGCTTATATTCAGGGTTAATATCCCGGTAGATAGCAAAAATGACATTCACTGTTCCGTAAATGGAACAATGGGGGCGTATGCAGGATCTCAATGATTTCGTATGGTTTGTGAAGGTGGTGGAGCATGGCGGCTTTGCGGCGGCGGGGCGGGCGCTCGATCAGCCAAAGTCGAAACTGAGCCGTCGGATTGCGCAGCTGGAAGAACGCCTGGGTGTTCGGTTGATACAACGTACTACGCGGCAGTTTGCGGTGACTGAAGTGGGGCAGACGTTCTTTCAGCACTGTAAAGCCATGCTGGTGGAGGCTGAAGCTGCGGAGGAGGCGGTGGCTGCTTTACAGGCTGAGCCGCGCGGTATGGTCAGGATCACTTGCCCCGTAACCCTACTGCACGTTCACGTGGGGCCCATGCTGGCGAGGTTTATGGCGCGCTATCCGGGAATTAACCTCCAGCTTGAAGCCACCAACCGCCGGGTCGATCTGGTGGGGGAGGGGGTGGATGTGGCGATCCGCGTTCGTCCGCGCCCGTTTGATGACAGCGATTTGGTATTAAGGGTGCTGGCGGACAGGGGACACTGTCTGGTTGCCGGGCCGACACTGATTGAACGGATGGGCAACCCGGCGATGCCCTCTGAACTCAGCGAATGGCCGGGTTTAAGTATGGGCGCTGGTAAACACCTGCATAAATGGGAGCTGAGCGGGCCGGAGGGGGCGAAAGCAGACATTCACTTCACGCCGCGCCTGGTGACTACCGATATGCTGGCGCTGCGGGAGGCAGCGATGGCGGGCGTGGGCGTGGTACAGTTGCCCATTTTGATGGTGAAGGATCAGCTGGCTTCAGGTGAGCTTGTTCGGGTGCTGAATGCCTGGGAACCCAGACGGGAAGTGATCCATGCGGTGTATCCTTCCCGGCGCGGTTTACTGCCGTCGGTCAGGACGCTGGTGGATTTTCTCACCGAAGAGTATGCACGGATGGTGGAGGAGTAACGTTTCCAGGGGACAACTGAATGCGAGCACCTAACTATCCCCTCTCCCCTCCGGGGAGAGGGTTAGGGTGAGGGGGGGATTGACTCGCTTCGCTCGCCCTGCGGGCAGCCTGTTCGCTACGCTCACAGTCTGTCCAAATGGCTGCGCCAGTTGTCGAACCCCGGTCGGGGGTTCTCATCCCCCCCTTGCGGAGAATATATAAGAAAAAAGCCCGTACTTTCGTACGAGCTCTCGTCTTGAATATGGCGGTGAGGGGGGGATTCGAACCCCCGATACGTTGCCGTATACACACTTTCCAGGCGTGCTCCTTCAGCCACTCGGACACCTCACCATATTGTCATCCCGTTGTTGTCGGGACGGGCGCTAATGTAAGGAAAAGCCGTACTGCCGTCAACCCACTTTTTCAGTAATTTAGCGTGTTTAGACAAACTTCAGGCAACCTGATTTCGAAATGTGCGAAAAGCGCCTCTTTTATCAGCAACGCGGTTTAGCGAGAAATTTGTTATGCTGACAAGCCAGTTGAAAATGAAAATAAAACAGCGCACTAAAAGGCAATGACTATGGATATTATCTTCTATCACCCCACTTTTGATACGGCTTACTGGATTAAGGCGCTCACGGCGGCACTGCCTGGCGCACGCGTTCGCGGATGGAAACAGGGCGATAATGAACATGCCGACTACGCGCTGGTCTGGCATCCCCCGGTCGAAATGCTTCAGGGACGCCGTTTGAAGGCGGTGTTTGCTCTTGGTGCGGGGGTGGATTCCATTCTCAGTAAGCTGAAGGCTCACCCTGAAATGCTGCCGGAAGATATTCCCCTGTTTCGTCTGGAAGATACCGGTATGGGGGAGCAGATGCAGGAATACGCCGTAAGCCAGGTGCTGCACTGGTTCCGCCGCTTCGACGATTATCAGGCGTTTAAACAGCAATCCCACTGGGAACCTCTCCCGGATTATCAGCGTGAAGATTTCATCATCGGCATCCTCGGGGCGGGTGTGCTGGGTTCGAAAGTCGCCGAAGCGCTCGCCCCGTGGGGCTTCCCACTGCGCTGCTGGAGCCGGAGCCGTAAGGATTATCCGGGCGTCGAGAGCTTTGCCGGAACGGACGAACTCCCGGCGTTCCTGAAAGGGACACGCGTTCTCATTAACCTGCTGCCGAATACGGCGGAAACGGTCGGCATTATCAATGGCACGCTCCTCAACCAGTTGGCAGAAGATAGCTACTTAATGAACCTGGCGCGCGGGGTACACGTTGTGGAAGACGATCTGCTGAAAGCGCTGGATAGCGGTAAACTGAAAGGCGCAATGCTGGATGTGTATAGCCGCGAACCGCTGCCGACAGACAGCCCGCTTTGGGCACATCCGCGCGTGGCGATGACGCCCCATATTGCGGCCGTGACGCGCCCGGCGGAGGCCGTGGCGTATATCTCGCATACCATCAGCGAAATAGAGAAGGGCAACGCGGTGACCGGACAGGTCGACAGACAGCGAGGCTACTGAGAGAAACCCGGCGTTCGCCGGGTTTTTGCTAATATTCGCCGCTGATAACTGCTATCCTTTGGAAAAACCGCAGAGGAGAGAAAGATGTATCCCGTTGACCTGCATATGCACACCGTCGCCAGTACTCACGCTTACAGTAACCTCCATGATTATATCGCTCAGGCGAAGCTGAAAGGCATCAAGCTGTTTGCGATAACCGATCACGGTCCGGATATGGCGGATGCGCCGCACTACTGGCATTTTGTGAATATGCGTATCTGGCCACGTCTGGTTGACGGTATCGGGATACTGCGAGGCATCGAAGCGAACATCAAAAATACCGACGGTGAAATTGACTGCACCGGCCCGATGCTGACCTCGTTAGATCTGATCCTCGCCGGCTTCCACGAGCCGGTCTTTGCGCCCCAGGATAAAGAGACCAACACCGCGGCGATGATTGCCACCATTGCCAGCGGCAATGTGCACATTATCAGCCACCCGGGAAATCCGAAATACCCGATCGATATTCAGGCCGTGGCACAGGCCGCAGCGAAGCACCGCGTGGCGCTGGAGATCAACAACTCCTCGTTCGTGCATTCGCGTAAGGGCAGTGAGGCCAACTGCCGCGACGTTGCGGCGGCCGTGCGTGACGCAGGCGGAATGGTGGCGCTGGGCTCTGATTCACACACGGCCTTCACGCTGGGTGATTTTAGCGAGTGCCTGAAAATATTGCGGGACGTGAATTTCCCGGAAGAACAGATCCTGAACGTCACGCCGCGTCGTATGCTCGACTTCCTTGAGTCGCGCGGCATGGCGCCGATTGATGAATTTGCCGAACTTTAATTAATAACGGAATAAAAACATGAATGAGTTTTCCATCCTTTGCCGCGTGCTGGGCACCTTATATTACCGCCAGCCGCAGGATCCGCTGCTGGTTCCGCTGTTTACCCTGATTCGTGAAGGTAAACTGGCGCAGAGCTGGCCGCTGGAACAGGATGTGTTGCTGGAACGCTTGCAAAAAAATTGCGATATGCAGCAGATTTCAACGGATTACAACGCGCTGTTCGTGGGGGAAGAGTGTCGCGTGTCGCCGTATCGTTCTGCCTGGCAGGAAGGTGCGACCGAAGCGGAAGTTCGGGCGTTTCTTTCAGAACGCGGCATGCCGTTGACGGATATGCCTGCCGATCATATCGGTACCCTGTTGCTGGCGGCCTCATGGATTGAAGATAAAGCAGGTGATGATGAGAATGAGGCTATTGAAACCCTGTTCGAAACGTATCTGCTGCCGTGGGTCGGAACCTTCCTGGGCAAAGTTGAAGCCCACGCCACCTCTCCGTTCTGGAGAACGCTGGCTCCGCTGACGCGTGACGCTATCGCTGCCATGTGGGATGAGCTGGAAGAAGAGAGTGAAGAGTGATTTAAATCACAAAAATCCTGCAACGATACATTTCAACTTGCACGTAACGTGCTTCTGATCTCATTTCTAGGGTGCGCATCTGCTAAGATGCGCACCATGAACATATTACTTTGTATTGCAATCACGACTGGCATCCTCTCCGGCCTCTGGGGTTGGGTGGCGGTATCTCTCGGTTTGTTGAGCTGGGCCGGTTTTCTTGGCTGCACGGCCTATTTCGCCTGTCCGCAGGGTGGTTTTAAAGGGCTCTTTATTTCAGGCAGCACGTTACTGAGTGGCGTGGTCTGGGCGCTGATCATTATGAAGGGCAGCGCGCTGGCGCCGCATGTGGAAATCCTGGGGTACGTCATGACTGGTATTGTGGCTTTCCTGATGTGCGTTCAGGCAAAACATCTGCTGTTGTCCTTTGTGCCCGGCACGTTCATGGGTGCCTGCGCGACCTTTGCAGGCCAGGGGGACTGGAAGCTGGTGGTCCCTTCGCTCATGCTGGGATTACTGTTTGGCTACGCTATGAAGAACAGCGGTCTCTGGCTTGCAGCCCGACGCGAGAAGAGCCAGAACGTTCCTGTGGTAGGTAAATAAAAAAAAGGCGAGACGAAAATCTCGCCTTTTTATACGCCGCCAATCATGACTCCGGCGGAACCGTCATCTCACGGTATTTCACCAGCACCGCATTACTCACGTCACTTTTATTCTGAAGATCCCACAAGCCGCGATCGATGCCGTCATTAATCAGGAAAATCACCCCGGTTTCGATGGCCGACATCAGACACAGCATGACCGGCTCGTTAGAGGTATAGCCAATTTCAGCCTCCAGCAAACGCTGGTAGTCGATAAAGCGGAATACCCCCGCCTGCACTTCATATGAGAGAATCGTTTTACTGGTGGTCACGGAGGATAAAATTTCACCCGTGCTTACGTTAACCACGCGCAGGTTGACGGCAATCTGATCCAGCTGATACTGCGTGTCGGCCCCGATACCAAAGTAACGGGCACCCGCGCCGCCCGATTTCACGTTACTTTCGTAGCCGATAATCGAGCCTTCCACCATGATATTGGCTGCGGTGAGAGACTGTAGCGGCATGCGGTTATTGACGCCAACGGTACCATTCTCCTGTGCAGCACGAATGATCTTTCGTTCGTTAAGCAGGTTTTGCAGCCCCTGGCGTTCCAGCGGGATAAACCAGCGCGAATCTTTCAGGGCGGTAACCAGCATCGCGGTGGCGCTCTGCGGTACGGCCGTGGAGAAGTTACTGGCCGGATACGGTTTGAACTGGCCCGTCTCATCCTGAATGTTATAGACCGAGACGAATATCTTCCCGGTAGGGCCCGGCAGATGCGTCAGGTCCCGATAGCTCTGGGCACGGGGCATTAGGGTGGGTTTAGCGGCTTCTTTTGGCGGGGCAGTTAAACAACCGCTTAATAAGCACACTGCAACTAAAATAAAAAAGCGCTGCATAATAATTGTCCTTATTTCGGGGGTGTTTAGAAATCAGTTGAACTGGTCTGCAAACCGGAAACCTGGATTGTCGACGTCTTACCGGTTTTTCGGTCCGTCACATTTAACTGAAGCTGCCCGTCTTTATTGGCAATATCGACGATAAAGTCATTAGTGACCATCCGGCCGGGTTTTCCGGTATTAATGTTGGTTAATAAGCCACCTAATATTTGCGACTGGATGGCCTGAGTAAAATTATCCAGAGCTGACGGGGTCTCGATACCGAAATCATCGTCATAGCTGGGGTCTTTATAGGAGTTTTGAGCCTGCGCCTGGTTAAGCATAAAGGCTCCGTTATTCGGGTTGCCGCCAAAATTAGGGTTGCGGAACTGGAATGTCATATTTCCGGCCCAACTCAACGGCGCAATGAGCATTAACGAAATCACTGTGTGTGCGAGACGCATTACAGCCTCCGAAATAGGTGTCGTTGCTAGAACTCATCTTTTGCTAAATCGCCTGTGCTCAAAAGGGCTTTATCTAACTGTAGGCGGTTAATAGCTTCTTCGGTTTGTGCCAGTGCGAAAGCGACGTTCTGATCGAAGTCTCTTTTCGTTGGGAATAAAAAAGTCTGGTAAATAACGTCCTGATTAGCGGTTATTGTGATCCAGCTTCCCCACCGCGCACTGGGCCGTTCGTTGATGGTTAAATTACCCGGATAATCGCTTTCCCACTTATCGCTGAAGGCACGATAAAAATCGTGTCCGACAGAGGTGACAGTGTGGTCGGTCAACAGTCCAGGAACTTCCACCTCAACAGCCTGAAGGTTTCCGGCAGCAAGCATAATGCCTGCGGCGGCAATCCAACTTAGGGTGCGTTTCATGCTATTAACGCCTGAGGTTATCGTTTGCCCACGACACCGCCTGCGTGCGATTTTTAACAGCTATCTTTTTGAAAAGATTATAAAGATGCGTCTTAACCGTATTTTCGCTGATAAATAACGAACGGGCGATTTCAATATTTGAAGCACCAATACGCAGTTTGTTCAGGATCTCTTTCTCACGGTGCGTCAGAAGGGCCGATTCCGAACTGTTATAGCGATAATTTCCGGAGTGGGTAATGAGGTAGCTGGCCAGTTTTTGCGAGAAATAACACTCCCCCCGCAATATGCCCTGCAAACCCTCCACGACACGGTTTTCTTCTTCTGTAACGTAAAACACGCCGTTAATATGCGGCCAGCTCTCAATTTCGCGGAAAGGATACTCATCAGGCGTATTCAATAACAACACGCGGATATTATTGTTTTTCCTGCTTAAATTATCCTGCCAGTAATGGATCAGTTTTTTATCCGCTTCCATCATATCGAGAAGAATGATGCTGCCAGGAGCGATATCATCAAAAGAACGTTGAATGTTATGAAGTTTCCCGTTAAGTGACAGGCATTGTTTTAAATGCTGCAATAACGCTGTCGCTTGTAAGGAAGGTTTTGTGATCAACAATAATGTATGACCGGGTAAGCTATGGACTTCATTAAACATGATGAAACCCCACGTTATTTATGACACCCGGCAGTTGCCCTCGTATTATTGAAAAGGGCACCAGAAGTACTGCAGGTGTGGCACTGCTGTGTGTAGTTAAAAAACCTTCCTCCAAAGGAGGCGGTAAAATTAAAAACAAATAACGTACTGCTGTTTTCAATCTAGCTATTGCAAACTTTAAAGCAAGTGTTAATCCTGTAACAAAATGTAAAATTCAATATTTATTTGTGTATTTTGCAGGGCTAATAGATTTTAAGATAAGGGGAAAGTTGTACAGGTGTATAAACGTGCACAGATTTTAAAAACCATACGGTATATTATAATGAGTTGTATTATCTGGTTTTTTATTATTGTAAGCCAGCCGGTAAAAAGTATGAACTCTGCTAAAAACATAAGACTTCCCTTAGCCGGAATTTTTTCTTAAGAAAACTTGCTTCGTGTCACGCGCGTGACAAAGGGCATTGTCGTTTTTGTCTGAAGAAGCCGGTACAGGTTGGACAGCCTGTCTCGCTGTTGTACAAGCGCAGGAAGACATTTTTGGTTTCTGCTTTAGGCGAGTATCCCGTCGTTTCAGGCGAGATTTACGACTTTGAGGTGAAGGGGAATATAAAAATAAGGCGCACGGGTGAGATATTAAACATGTTTCGGCAGACATACTCTTTTCCGTAACGCGGCGTTAACAAAACGAATCGCGTTAACGGAGTAAGGAATACCTTTTTTATAGCCAGGTCCAGGGTGACAGCATGAAAAACAAAACGTTGTTTATGATGTTTACATTACTGGGTGCGCCTGGGTTTGTAATCGCAGGTGATTCAGATTTAGCCAGTTCTGAATATAATTTTGCGATAAATGAATTAAGTAAAGCTTCATACAATCAGGCAGCCATTATTGGTCAACAGGGTTCAGGAAATAATGCTGATGTACGCCAGGGCGGTTCTAAATTGCTGTCCGTTATTTCCCAGGAGGGCGGGAATAACCGCGCGAATGTTGATCAGTCAGGGACGTATAACCTTGCTTATATCGATCAGACCGGCAACGGCAACGATGCGAGTATTAAGCAGGGCGCTTTTGGCAACACCGCCATGATTATCCAGAAAGGCTCGGGTAACAGGGCGAATATAACGCAGTATGGTACGCAGAAAACAGCAGTTGTAGTACAGAGACAGTCGCAAATGGCTATTCGCGTTATTCAACGCTAGCGATGTGTGACGCCTTAATCAATCCGATGGGGGTTTACCATGAAACTTTTCAAAGTGGCAGTTATTGCAGCAATCGTAGTTTCTGGCAGTGCTTTCGCAGGTGCGGTACCACAATTTGGCGGCGGTCACGGTGGTGGCTGGGGTGGCGGCAATAACGGCCCTGACTCAACCCTGAGCATTTACCAGTACGGCGGCGGTAACTCCGCGCTTGCTTTGCAGACGGACGCCCGAGATTCTGAATTGACCATTACCCAGCATGGTGGCGGTAACGGCGCAGACGTTGGCCAGGGCTCTGATGACAGTTCTATCGATCTGCTGCAAAAAGGCTTTGGTAACAGCGCCACCATCGACCAGTGGAATAGCAAAGATTCTGTTATCAACGTGAAACAGTTCGGCGGCGGCAACGGCGCGGCGGTAGACCAGACAGCGTCCGGCTCAACGGTGACTGTGCACCAGGTTGGCTTCGGCAACAACGCGACCGCACACCAGTACTGATTCATTTTTGTACCAAAAAACAGGGCATGCGCCCTGTTTTTTTCGGGAGGATCTCATGAGCACCTTCATTCTCCTTGCCGCGCTTGCCAGCCAGATAACGTTCAGCACCTCACAGCAGGCAAATGTGACAACCCTTATTCCTCAGGTCACGCTGGCAGACGCCTGCGAATGTCAGGTTGAGGTGCTATCTGTCCGACAGGGGCAGGGGGGACAAAGTACATCGCGGCAGAAAAATACTCTTTTTATACCCGCTAATCAGCCGATTGATTTAACGCGAATCAGTTTAAATATTCGCTCAGGGGATGCGGTAAAAATAATCGTCACCGTTTCCGATGGAAAATCGCTTCATTTATCACAGCAGTGGAACGCACCGGCAAGTACGCTTTAATCATTCATAAAATCAATGATTTAATAAAGTGGCGGCGCTGCACAGGTAAGCTATGCTGATATCAAGAACCCAGCAAACGGGTTGCTTAAATTGATACGTCATAACGGAGCGTTTTTACCCCTCAAGGACGAATTTCATTGAGGAGTACAAATAATGTTCAAATCCGCAGCGTGTATTATTTCTGGTCTGGGACTGATCCTGTCCTCTTTTTTTTCTCCGGCTTATTCAGCAACTATAGAGAATGGTGGGGTGATTCATTTTCGTGGCGCGGTGGTCGCTGACCCGTGCGAAGTCACGCCCCGGCATCGGCAGTTTGCGATTTCCTGCCCGGAAAATAACCGTATGAAAACGCATACCATCAGTTATGACGAGGCGCTCCGGGGCCATCATCCTCACTCAGCGCTGGCCGCTGTCACCATGAAATACCTGAATGAAAAGAAAACGCTTGCGGTCGTTCAGGTGGATTACCGTTAACCGCCGTTTTTTTCGCGACAGTTTTTCTCCTTCTCCCTCTGCGATACACTGATGAAAAAGGCGGGTTGCAGAGGGTGTTTATGAGACCGCAAATCGACGTTATTCATGGCGATATCACGACGGTGCACGTTGACGTGATCGTCAACGCAGCCAATTCCTCCCTCTTGGGTGGGGGCGGGGTGGATGGTGCCATTCACCGGGCCGCGGGCCCTCAGCTCCTTGAAGCATGCAAAACCGTGCGCCAGCAGCAGGGAGAGTGCCCGCCGGGGCATGCTGTTATTACGCTTGCGGGCGATCTCCCGGCCAAAGCGGTGATCCATACCGTTGGACCCGTCTGGCACGGTGGCGACAGCCATGAGGCTGAGATTCTGGAGCAGGCTTATCGTAACTGCCTGCGGCTTGCGGCAGATAACGGCTATAAGACCATGGCATTCCCCGCCATTAGCACCGGGGTTTACGGTTATCCAAAGGAAGCGGCAGCTACGATCGCCGTGAATACCGTTTATCACTACCTTTCCCTCAAACCCATGCCGGAAAAAGTCATTTTTGTCTGTTTCGATGAGCACACCGCCGACCTGTATCAGCGGCTTTTGACCGCGCGCAGCCAGGCATTTTGATGTCTGAAAAGCAAAAACGGCGCTCTGGAGGCGCCGTTTTTTTATCCCGCTTTAACCTGAGGTTTGCCTGAGAACAGGAAACGCAAAAGCGGGATCCGCAGGTGGATTTCATACAACACGATGGCAATGCCAACCACAAAGACCAGACCGGTGAAGAAGCCCAGCGCATTCGATTTGATATGCGGCGTAATGTACGCCCCGAAAAACAGCGTCAGCGGATGGTGGACCAGGTAGATAAACAGTGAAGCATTAACGAAATAGGTGACGCGACTTGATTTAAAATTCAGCAGACGATGGCCAAGGGCGAACACCACGTTAACCATCCACAGGCCCATCAGCATCGTTATCACGCTCTCTGTCTCATACATCCACGCGTCCCCGCTGCCAAAGCGCTGATTGAGAAGATAGGCGGCAAAGGCCAGCGCAGCACCCACCGCACACCAGGGGGAGGGGGTGGTAAACAGCGCTTTAAGCCGGGGATGAATAAATGCCAGCGCCCCAATCAGGAAGAAGGGAATGTAGAACAGGGTCTGCATCACCACGAAATTAAACAGCCCATCGCTCAGAATGGGAGGGTAGACAATGAGTAGCGTACGCCTGACGGCGGCATACGCGACCCCCAGCGCAAGAAACAGCAGCGACAGCTTGCCCAGGGTGATGTTGGCGAAGAAGGTCGAGGTTGCGGCGCTCGCGCGCTGGCGCAGTTGACTGAAGAGCAGCAAACTCACCGTGGTTAGCACCACCAGTACCAGCAGGAACCAGAGGTGGGAAATCAGCTCCCAGACCAGGGTGTTGTATTTCTCATAGAACGAGAGATTAGGCCAGTTTTCCGCCTTGCCTTTAACATGCTGCAACATGATGAACTGCGGCAGCGTCAGCAGCGGAATGGCCGTCAACATTGGTATGCCCACGCGCTCCACGCGCACTTTCCACCACCGCTTGAGGGGATAGCGCAAGAAGAGCATGTAAGAGAAATAGCCTGAAATGACGAAAAACACCTGCATGCGGAAGGCATGGATAAAATCATTGAACAGCGTCAGCCACCAGGAGGGCATCTGGCTGTTCACATGCCAGGTGTGGCTGGAATAGATCAGTGAAATATGAAAAGGGATCCCCAATAGCATGAGCCATGCGCGGATCGAGTCGAGGAAATATTCACGTTGTACAGGGGTTGTGCTCATATAACTTTGCGCATTCTCAGACTTTTCGCCTTATCCCTAAGGCTCATAATGGTTACATTCGGAGCCAACCCTACACCAAGACCGACACCCTGTCTCCAGGATAAGCACGCAAAGTGAAAAGCGGGTTCTTTCATTTGCTTAATCCATGAGCCAGCGAGCTGAACAAAGCAGTGATAATGTTGTCGGATTGCCTGAGTTTCCATTAAAATGGATCGGATCGATATAAGCACACAAAGGGGGAAGTGCTTACTTATTATGAAACATAAACCACAAATGATGAAAATGCGTTGGTTGGGTGTAGCAGTGCTGTTGTCACTGTATACCTCATCTGCACTGGCCTTTAACATCGATGATGTCGCAAAACAGGCTAAATCGATGGCGGGCAAGAGCTACGAAGCGCCAAAAAGTAACCTGCCCTCCGTTTTCCGCGACATGAAATACGCGGACTATCAGCAGATCCAGTTCAATCACGATAAAGCGTACTGGAACAATATTAAAACCCCGTTCAAGCTTGAATTTTACCACCAGGGTATGTACTTCGACACGCCGGTTGCCATCAATGAAGTGACGGCGACCGCGGTACGTAAAATCAAGTACAGCCCGGATTATTTCAATTTTGGCGATGTGCAACACGATAAAGACACGGTGAAAGACCTCGGCTTCGCAGGCTTCAAGGTGCTTTACCCGATTAACAGCAAAGATAAAAACGACGAAATCGTCAGCATGCTTGGCGCCAGCTACTTCCGCGTGATTGGCGCGGGGCAGGTATACGGGCTTTCTGCGCGCGGTCTGGCAATTGATACCGCGCTGCCATCAGGTGAAGAATTTCCACGTTTTCGCGAGTTCTGGATCGAACGTCCAAAACCAACCGACAAACGTCTGACAATTTATGCGCTGCTGGACTCCCCTCGTGCGACAGGCGCTTATCGCTTCGTGATCATGCCAGGGCGTGACACGGTGGTTGACGTGCAGTCTAAAGTTTACCTGCGCGATAAAGTGGGCAAACTGGGCGTCGCGCCGCTGACCAGCATGTTCCTGTTCGGGCCGAATCAGCCGTCTCCGGCGACTAACTTCCGCCCTCAACTGCATGATTCTAATGGCCTTTCCATTCATACTGGTAACGGCGAGTGGATCTGGCGTCCGCTGAACAACCCGAAACACCTCGCCGTCAGCAGCTTTGCGATGGAAAACCCGCAGGGCTTTGGTCTGCTGCAACGTGGCCGTCAGTTCTCCCGCTTTGAAGATCTGGACGACCGCTACGATCTGCGCCCAAGCGCCTGGGTTACACCGAAAGGCGACTGGGGTAAAGGCAAGGTTGAGCTGGTTGAAATTCCAACCAATGATGAAACCAACGATAACATCGTGGCGTACTGGACACCGGATCAGCTGCCTGAAGCCGGTAAAGAGATGAACTTCAAGTATGCGATCACCTTCAGCCGTGACGAAGACAAACTGCACGCACCGGATAATGCGTATGTGATGCAGACGCGTCGTTCTACGGGGGACGTGAAGCAGTCCAACCTGATTCGTCAGCCGGATGGCACGCTGGCATTTATCGTGGACTTCACCGGGCAGGATATGAAAAAACTGGCGCCGGATACTGCCGTGACGGCACAGGCCAGCATTGGCGATAACGGTGAAATCGTTGAGAACGCTGTGCGTTACAATCCGGTCACCAAAGGGTGGCGTTTGACCCTGCGCGTGAAGGTGAAAGATCCGAAACAGACCACTGAAATGCGCGCCGCGCTGGTCAGTAACGATAAGCCGCTGAGTGAAACCTGGAGCTATCAGCTACCTGCCAATGAATAATACATCTGAATATATTGATGCCATGCCGCTAACGGACATTGAAAAAGCGGCACTCCCTGCGAGCGACATCCGCGCGGTTCACACCGCGCTGGATGGTGAACATCGTCACTTTTCCCGTGATGATGATACGCCGCTGGGGTCAGTGAAGGCACGTCTGGAGCAGGCATGGCCAGACTCGCTGGCAGAAGGGCAGTTAATCAAGGATGACGAAGGGCGTGACCAGCTACAGGCGATGCCGAAGGCCACGCGTTCCTCTATGTTCCCCGATCCGTGGCGCACCAACCCGGTGGGTCGCTTCTGGGATCGCCTGCGTGGGCGTGACGTGACGCCGCGCTATCTGTCACGTCTGACCAAAGAACAACAGGCGTCCGAGCAGAAATGGCGTACCGTGGGAACGATTCGTCGTTACATTCTGCTGCTGCTGACGCTGGCACAGACGGTTGTCGCCACCTGGTACATGAAAACTATTCTGCCGTACCAAGGCTGGGCATTGATTAACCCTGCTGACATGATTGGCCAGGATATCTGGGTCTCCTTCATGCAGCTGCTGCCGTATATTTTACAGAGCGGCATCCTTCTGCTGTTTGCCGTGCTGTTCTGTTGGGTCTCCGCCGGGTTCTGGACGGCGCTGATGGGCTTCCTGCAACTGCTGATGGGGCGTGACAAATACAGCATTTCCGCGTCGACGGTCGGGGATGAACCCCTCAATCCTGAGCACCGTACCGCGCTGATCATGCCTATCTGTAACGAAGATGTTGACCGCGTATTCGCCGGGCTGCGTGCCACCTGGGAGTCCGTAAAGGCGACCGGTAACGCGGCGCATTTCGACGTCTACATCCTGAGCGACAGCTACAACCCGGATATCTGCGTGGCAGAGCAAAAAGCCTGGATGGAGCTGATTGCTGAAGTGCAGGGCGAAGGGCAGATCTTCTACCGTCGTCGTCGTCGTCGTGTTAAGCGTAAGAGCGGGAACATCGATGACTTCTGTCGTCGCTGGGGTAACCAGTACAGCTACATGGTGGTACTGGATGCGGACTCCGTGATGAGCGGCGACTGCCTGAGCGGGCTGGTCCGTCTGATGGAAGCCAATCCGAACGCGGGTATTATTCAGTCCTCGCCAAAAGCGTCCGGTATGGACACGCTATATGCGCGCTGCCAGCAGTTTGCGACCCGCGTCTACGGGCCGCTGTTTACTGCCGGTCTGCACTTCTGGCAGCTGGGTGAATCTCACTACTGGGGCCACAACGCTATTATCCGCGTGAAGCCATTCATCGAGCACTGCGCCCTGGCGCCGCTGCCGGGTGAAGGATCGTTTGCCGGGTCCATTCTGTCGCATGACTTTGTGGAAGCCGCGCTGATGCGTCGCGCAGGGTGGGGCGTCTGGATTGCCTACGATCTGCCGGGCTCGTATGAAGAGCTGCCGCCGAACCTGCTGGATGAGCTCAAGCGTGACCGCCGCTGGTGTCACGGTAACCTGATGAACTTCCGCCTGTTCCTGGTGAAGGGGATGCACCCTGTTCACCGTGCGGTGTTCCTGACGGGCGTCATGTCCTATCTGTCTGCGCCGCTGTGGTTTATGTTCCTGGCACTCTCGACCGCGTTGCAGGTTGTGCATGCCCTGACGGAGCCGCAGTACTTCCTGCAACCGCGCCAGCTGTTCCCGGTGTGGCCGCAGTGGCGTCCGGAGCTGGCGATTGCGCTGTTCGCGTCGACCATGGTGCTGCTGTTCCTGCCTAAGCTGCTCAGTATCATTCTGATCTGGTGTAAAGGTTCGAAGGAGTACGGTGGTTTCTGCCGCGTAACCCTTTCACTGCTGCTGGAAGTGCTGTTCTCGGTCCTGCTGGCACCGGTGCGTATGCTGTTCCACACGGTATTCGTGGTGAGCGCGTTCCTGGGATGGGAAGTGGTGTGGAATTCACCGCAGCGTGACGATGACTCTACGCCATGGAGTGAAGCCTTTATGCGCCACGGCTCTCAGCTGCTGCTGGGCCTGGTGTGGGCCGTTGGTATGGCCTGGCTGGATCTGCGTTTCCTGTTCTGGCTGGCGCCAATCGTCTTCTCGCTGATCCTGTCGCCATTTGTGTCGGTGATCTCCAGCCGTTCTACGGTGGGCCTGCGTACCAAACGCTGGAAGCTATTCCTGATCCCGGAAGAGTATTCTCCGCCGCAGGTGCTGGTGGATACCGATACCTATCTGGAGCAGAACCGCAAACGCACGCTGGATGATGGCTTTATGCACGCCGTGTTTAACCCGTCATTCAACGCGCTCGCAACCGCGATGGCGACTGCGCGTCACCGCGCCAGCCAGGTGCTGGAGATCGCCCGCGATCGCCACGTTGAGCAGGCGCTGAACGAGACGCCAGAAAAGCTTAACCGCGACCGTCGTCTGGTGCTGTTGAGCGATCCGGTGACGATGGCACGGCTTCACTACCGCGTGTGGACTTCTCCGGAGAGATACTCTTCGTGGGTGAACTACTACAAGGACGTGAAGCTGAATCCGCTGGCACTGAAGACGAAGTAAGTTGTTAAGTAGGGCGGGTAAGCGAAGCGCCACCTGCCAAATAAAATACCGGCTGTGAGGCCGGTATTTTTTTAGAGGTCAGAAATGAAAGTAATCATCGTCGTCATGATGGCATGCCTGCTCAGCGGCTGCGGCAGCATCATCAGCCGCACCATTCCCGGACAGGGCCACGGGAATCAGTACTACCCCGGCGTACAGTGGGATGTCCGCGATTCCGCATGGCGCTATCTCACCGTGCTCGATCTGCCGTTTTCGCTGATTTTCGACACGCTACTGCTGCCCATCGATGCCAGCCACGGCCCTTACGAGTAACGAGAGCTTATCGCTCGTCCCATTCGTCCGCTGCGGCCTGACCTTCTTCGGTATCCAGCGGCGGTTCGAGCTGAAACTCACCTTCATCCCATTCATGCAGCGTATTTTCTTCCAGCCACTCCTGACGTAACTCAATTTCGTCATAGTCGCCGTCGAATACCGCCTGCGCACCTTCACCACTCAGTATCGGCAGACATTCTCCGTCCTCACCTTCATCAGCAAAGAATTCGGCCTGCCACATAATATCGCCGTCCTGAAGGACGTATTTTTGGATATTGAGTTGTTGCACGTCAGCATCTTCTTCCTCAATGCCGGGATTATCGGCGAGGAATTCTTCGCGAGCGGCATCGATAGCTTCTTCCAGCGTGGCGTACATGGTCATTGGTGTCTCCCTGTTTTTCGTGAAGGTATTCAGGGAAAGAATAGCTGATTATATGATTTTGCAAGTATGAATGCGTAAATTAGCCGTCACGATGTTGTGTTATGCGCGCCGGGCGTAGCGCCCGGGATAAGCTGAGCCACGAATAAACAGCGTTGAACAGCACGACGCCTGCCGTCACGATAAAGACCGCCCGGAAACCGAAACTGGCCGAAACCCCCGCGCCGACCAGCGGCCCGGTGACGTTACCCAGATCGCGAAACGACTGGTTGTAGCTGAAAATACGCCCGGCAATCTGGTTGGTGGAGTTATAGACCAGCAGCGTCTGCACCGCCGGAAGCAACGCGCCGTCCGCTGCGCCCAGCAGAAAGCGCAACACGCCGAGCTGCCAGGGAGACTGCACCATCGACATGGGGATCAGCAGCAGGACGGAGAGGATCAGGGCGCAGATCAGAATTTTCTCCGGGCCGATGCGATCGCCCAGCTTGCCGAGCCGTGGCGCGCTCAGCAACGCGGCCACGCCGGGAACAGAGGCGATCAGGCCGCTAATAAAAGCAATGTTGCTGACGTTGCCCGCCAGATCGCGGACATAGAGCGTCAGAATAGGCGCGATTGAACCGGTGGCCACCTGAATAATCATGGTGGTCACAAACAGGCTCAGCACCAGCTTTGGGTTTTTCAGCGAGGCCAGCACATCCCGGGCGTGCAGCATCTCTTTTTTGGCTACCGGCGTGAAATTCTCGCGGATGCAGATAAGCGTCACGAGGAAGCAGAGGAACAGCACGCTGGCGGTAATGAAGAATACCGGCCGTAGTCCGTAGTGGTCGGCCAGCAGCCCGCCCGCCAGCGGACCCAGCAGTGCGCCGCTTACGCCGCCAGTGGAGAGCGTACCTAATGCCCAGCCGCTTTTATGGCGTGGGATTTGGGTTGCGATCAGGGCGTTGGCATTGGGGATAAATCCCCCGAGCAGACCCAGAAGCGCGCGTAATATCAGAAACTGCCAGACATTCTGCGCCACCCCCATCAACAGCATTATGATCGCCATGCCGAGCGCGGAGCGCAGCAGCATAATTTTGCGGCCTTTGCGATCCGCAAGCCCACCCCAGAAAGGCGACGCAATGGCGGAGAACAGGAACGTAATGCTGAACACCAGGCCGGACCACATATTCAGTGCGCTATGGCCGGTGACGCCGAGCTGTTCAACGTAGAGGGGCAGGAAGGGCATTACCAGGCTAAAGGCGGCGCCAGTAAGAAAACAACCCAGCCATGCAACCGTCAGGTTGCGTTTCCAGTTTATGGGAGCATCTGTGGAGGACATAACTATCCGCATAATGAGGTGCAGGGCACCGTGACCAGTGAGGTAATAAGCCTGCTAATTATGCGCCTGGGGTATGATTGCCGCAATGACGGGGAGCTTTTAAAGCTAAAACAGCTTGCGGCCCGGAAGACCGCATGCAGATTAATAACGAGAAGGGACGCCCTGAGGCCGGGTTTTGAAGCGGCGATGCAGCCACATGTACTGCTCGGGAGCGAGCATAATGCATTTCTCCACAATGCCGTTCATCCAGCGCGCGGTAGTTTCCGCGTCGTCGAGCGGCGGAGCGAGTTCAGGCTCCAGCATGATGAGCTGATAGCCTGAACCGTCCGGCTTACGGCGCGGCACAAACGGCACGATAGCGGCTTTGGACATCCGCGCCAGCATCCAGGTCCCGGTGGTCGTCGCGGCCTCTTCCACCGCAAAGAACGGGACAAACACGCTGGATTGCGGGCCGTAGTCATGATCCGGGGCATACCAGACCACTTCACCTGATTTGAGGGCGCGGATCATCCCTTTAAGGTCTTTGCGGTCGATCATGCTTTTATTCGAGCGCATGCGTCCGTTGGTCTGGATCAAATCGATCACCGGATTATCGTTGGGACGATAAACGCCAATACCCGGCGCCTGCATGCCGAACATGCGTGCGCCAATTTCGAGCGTCAGGAAATGAACGCCAATCAGAAGGACGCCAGTCTGGTTGGCCTGGAGATTATGCACCGGATCCATGCCGGTTCCGGCCACTTCCGTCCAGCGCGCCATGCGCTTATCCGACCAGAACCAGGCCATACCGGTCTCCATCAGTCCCATGCCGACAGATTCGAAGTTTTTAACCACCATGTCGTGACGCTCAGATTCGCTCATCTGAGGAAAGCAAAGCTCAAGATTTCGATACGCGATCCTGGCGCGACGCTTCATAAATTGTTGAGCAATGCGGCCCAGTCCTTTACCCATGCGGAAAATTACGGGATAAGGCAGCTGTACAATTAGCCACAACAAGCCAATGCCTGACCATGTTAACCAATAGCGTGGGTGTAAAAGCGCGGCAGTAAATTTCGGTAACTGGGTCATGTCTGTCCTGTGTTCTAACGTCCTGAAGGGCTATTGTCTCATTTTTTGAGGCATAGCCAAAATGTCTGTCATCGAAACATGAAAGAATATGCAAGTGTTAAGTCTGATTAATCAGGTTGACTGAAATGTAGCGTAAATTGTGTGGATGTAAATTGTCTTTGTTTGCTATATCATGCCGACCGATTTTTATTTCTCAACGATTGCAGGACTTGTACACCATGCCAGTGTTACACAACCGCGTTTCGAATGAGATGTTGAAAGCGCGTATGTTGGCCGAAACCGAACCGCGCACAACGATCTCTTTCTATAAATATTTTACCATCAACGATCCACAGGCGACCCGCGATGCGCTTTACCAGGCTTTCACCGCCCTGAACGTGTTTGGTCGCGTCTATCTGGCGCGTGAGGGTATTAACGCGCAGATCAGCGTGCCGGAAAGCAAAGTCAGCGCCTTCCGCGATCTCCTTTATGGTTTTGATCCGGCGCTTAACGGCTTACGCCTGAACATTGCGCTGGATGATGACGGCAAATCGTTCTGGGTGCTGCGCATGAAGGTGCGTGAGCGTATTGTGGCGGATGGCATCGACGATCCGAACTTTAATGCCGCTAATGTGGGGGAGTACCTAAAGGCCGCTGAAGTGAACGCGATGCTCGACGATCCGGATGCAGTGTTCATCGATATGCGTAACCACTACGAATATGAAGTGGGCCACTTCGAGAATGCGATGGAAATTCCTGCCGACACTTTCCGCGAACAGCTGCCGAAAGCGGTTGAGATGATGCAGGAGCATAAAGACAAAAAGATCGTTATGTATTGCACCGGTGGGATCCGCTGCGAAAAAGCCAGTGCCTGGATGAAACACAACGGTTTTAATAAAGTCTGGCATATTGAGGGTGGGATCATTGAATATGCCCGCCGCGCCCGCGAGCAGGGGTTACCGGTGCGTTTTATCGGTAAAAACTTTGTGTTTGATGAGCGTATGGGCGAGCGAATTTCAGAGGACGTAATCGCTCACTGCCACCAGTGCGGTACGCCGTGCGACACGCATACCAACTGCAAAAACGACGGTTGTCATCTTCTGTTTATTCAGTGTCCTGCATGTGCCGAGAAGTTTAATGGCTGCTGTAGCGAGCTGTGCAGTGAAGAGAGTATCCTGCCTGAAGAAGAGCAACGTCGTCGCCGTGCCGGGCGCGAGAACGGGAATAAGATCTTTAATAAATCCCGGGGCCGACTGAATACCAAACTGGGTATTCCAGACCCGGAGTAAAACATTGCCCGGCGGCGTAAAAGCCTGCCGGGCCTGTTTTATGACTTCTGCTGAACGCCTTCCACCGAAATAATCAGCTCTACATCCTGCGATGCCGGTCCTAAATCTGTGGTGATATTAAAATCTTTCAGATGAATTTTGCCGGCGGCTTCAAAGCCAGCACGTTTTCCGCCCCACGGATCGTCGCCTTGGCCGATTAATTTCGCATCCAGTGTTACCGGTTTTGTTACGCCGTTCAGCGTAAGATTACCGGTAATAGCGAGCTTATCACCGTCTTTCTTCACTTCTGTCGACGCGAAAGTAGCTTGCGGGAATTTGCCTACGTTCAGGAATTCAGCGCTGCGCAGATGTTTATCACGCTCGGCGTGATTAGTGTCGACGCTGTTAGTATTAATGGTGACGTTTACTTTATCGGCAGCAGGGTTTTTCTCGTCGAAACTAAATGTGCCATCGAAATCATTGAACGTACCATATAACCAGCTGTAACCCAGATGCTGAATACGGAAATTGACGAAGGCATGCTGGCCTTCTTTATCAATTTTATAGTCGGCGGCAATGGCCGAACCGGTGGTAAATAACAGCGAACCTAATGCGATACCCAACAGGCGTTTTTTCATTTTATGCTCCAGAGTCAACTGACGAACGGCCAAGCATGCGCTTCAGCGTATCGTCTTTATCGATAAAGTGGTGTTTCAGGGCCGCAAGGCCATGCAGAACAGACAGGATCACCACGCTCCATGCCAGCCACAGATGAACCACACCTGCGGTGTCAGCCTGTGAACCGGCGTCAGCCAGCGTGGCAGGGACGTCAAAGAGCCCAAACACGCTGATCGGTTTGCCGTCTGCGGTCGAAATGAGATAACCGCTGATCAGAATGGCGAACAGCAGGGCATAGAGTGCGATATGTGCGCCAACAGCGCTTATGCGGGTAAGACGTCCATGGCTTTTGGGGGCTGGAGGGGGCGGAGAGAGATGTCGCCAGATCACGCGAAAAACCAGACCCATCATCAGCAGAACCCCAATGCTTTTGTGCAATTCGGGGGCCTGATGATACCAACCGTCATAATAGCTTAATGTCACCATCCAGAGGCCGAGACCAAACATGGCATAGACAGCAAGTGCAAATAGCCAGTGTAAACACATGGATATTATTCCGTAGCGGCTGGAGGAGTTACGCCATTGCATATGAATTTCCGTTCTCAAATGACTGAGCAATAAAAATGGCCGGATTAATTAAATAATGCAACTGAAAAAAAAGGAATAATGTTATTTAGTTATTTTATTTCAGCGAATTTGAATATGTTTCCGCAATGTATTTCAATCGCTTCGTTCAATAAATTTGAGATGACTTTTTATAAAAACTATAAGTTAAATAAGTTTAAAGGAGTGTCAATAAACGTCAGTGATGGTTTTCAGAAGAATACAATAAAGATGACGTCAACAATCGCCAGCAGCGACCAAAGGACAATGTAGAGCATGAAATGCTCGCGGATGTTATTGATAAGGTAATTCACCAGTCTGCGCATCATGATCCTCTCGCAAATCAGGCTCCGGTTATTCGGAGCCTGTAGCGGTATTATCGGCTAAAGCGCGAGAGCGCGAAGGGTTTGAGATCAAACGAAGGCGCAATCCCCTGAGCAAACTGGGCGGCGATTTCACCTAACACAGAGGCAAATTTAAACCCGTGACCGCTGAGCCCGGTTACGATCAGGGTGTTGTCGTGCCCAGGCAAGGTGTCGATGATGAAGTCTTCATCTGGCGTATTGTCGTAGGTGCACGCTGCGCCATAAAGCAACCCGCCTACGCCCGGCAGAATATTACGCAGGAACGTGAAGGCTTCGGAACCATCCTGCGGATAGGCTCCGTACGGCTTGCGTTCTTCCGCAGAGGAAATTACCTGTCCGCCGTTATGTTTGCCAATCTTGAGCGCGTCTTTTTCCGAGGGGAAACCGTAGTACTGGTCGCCATTAGGTAACTCGCCCGTGAACGCCGGGAATTTGTTCTGGCTGCTGTAACGCCCGTCAGACTGGAACCAGGAGAAGACTTTGCGTACCGGCTGGATGGGCAGATCCGGCAGCAGTTTCGTCACCCACGTTCCCGCACTCACCAGCAAGCGCGTGGCGGTATATTCACCTTCAGACGTGGTGACGGTTGAACCCCCGGCATGGTGGGTGATACCCGTGACCGGACAGTTAAACAACTGTGCGCAGCCCGCTTTGGCGGCGAGATCAATCCAGGTCTTAATGGCCGTTTCGCTGTGCAGTACCCCGGAATTGGCTTCAAACAATCCAATGTAGTCTTCAGGGACAGAAATTTCCGGCCAGCGCGCCATTATGTCGTTCGCATCCAGACGCTCAACGTCCAGACGGTAGGCTTTCGCGCTCTCCTCGACATTCGCCAGAAACGTGGAGTTGGCGGGCCCCAGATTAATAACCCCGGTGCGCTCAAAAATGCGTTCTTCGGTGAGTGCGGCCAGCTCATCCCACAGCGTCTGAGCCCGAAGCACCAGCGGTACATAGCGCTCACCTTCGCCGTAAGCGTGACGGATGAGACGGGTATCGCCGTGATGGCTTCCTTCAGAATGAGGGGGTAGGTGGGCGTCAATCATCAGCACATTCAGACCCGCCTGCGTAGCGTAATAACCGGCTGCAGATCCAACGGAGCCGCTTCCGATAATGATCAAATCGTATTTCATAGGCTTCTCTTTACTAACGCTTTGTTAGCAGAGTAATTAACTATGTGGGCTTATACAAGAGCGAAATAAATAAGGCACCGCGAGGGTGCCTGTTGAGGGAAAAGGGGCATAAGGTCAATGCCGTTTATACTCATTTTCCTGGTAGTCGCCAGATTCTATTTTTGCGATGCCTGCTTCCAAAATAGAAATAAACTGACGGGCGACGTCTGTTGTAAGCCACAGCGTCTGTCCAACTTCCGCTTCGTCACGGTTTAGCTGATTCGGGGTCTGGTAGTGCAAACGCAGCATCAGCGCATCGTAGCTGTCTACGGTGCTGATATCCCAGCCAACGAGTGGATGGGTCTGGATGACTTCATTATTCTTTTCCATTATAACCCCCTTAATGCGTGTTAGAAGACAACGACTTTGAGGTTCAATGCATGTTTTTCTGAAAGCTTTTTCAGTATATCAATTAATAAGGGTTCCGCAGGAAAAAATAAACGGGTAGCAACACATTTTTCTGCTTTTTAGGATTGTTCGAACAATAAAACGTCATCTTGTTCACGATTTTCTAAGAAGATACTGAAATATTTTGAACTTTCAGGAGACGAAACGAAAAAAAGCCGGGGCGACCCGGCAAAAAAACACAATGAGGGAGCAAATTTTAATCAGTGATAAACCAGTCGTCGGCGCTTTCCCATGTTTCCTGCAAAATTTCGCTGATGCGGTCTTTGTCTTCTTTCGCGCCGCCAATGACGGAAAGATGGTTTGCTGTCGCATAACGTACCGTTATGGCGCCATCGTTTTCAGGAAAAGTGCTGTTAATACGTCGGGATAGCTCACCCGCCAGAGCGTCGAGTGCGCCAGCAGGCAGGACGGTGGTTTTGGCAATGGTGACTTCAATACGCATAAATGCCCCCTGTGTAATATACTGTTTATTTATACAGTTATGTTGGCGGTTTGACAACAGGGGGATGACAATTTTTTAGCTTTTTACCGTCCAGCTTACGGTTTCACCTGCCAGGAAGGGGATCAGCGTATCGTCGGTGAGCGCAATCGACGCTTCAACCTGGCTTTCTTTGCGCTCCAGCTCAATGAACGTGTCATTAACCGGCAGACCGTAGAAACGCGGGCCGTTAAGGGAGCAGAAGGCTTCGAAATGGCCTAACGCGTTCATCTCGTCAAAGACGGTTGCGTAACTTGCCAGGGCGGTCGGGGCGTTAAAGCAGCCTGCACAACCGCAGCTCGCCTCTTTTCGATGACGGGCATGCGGGGCGGAATCCGTGCCGAGGAACGCGCGCGGGAAGCCGCTGGCGACCAGCTCACGTAGCGCCTGCTGGTGGATATTGCGCTTGAGGATCGGCAGACAATACAGATGTGGGCGAACGCCACCCACCAGCATGTGGTTACGGTTAAACATCAGGTGCTGCGGGGTGATGGTGGCGGCAATCAATTCGTTTCCATCCCGGACATACTCTGCGGCATCTTTGGTCGTAATGTGTTCAAACACTACCTTCAGCCCAGGAAGACGCTGGCGCAGCGGCTCCATGACCGTTTCGATAAAACGCGCTTCGCGATCGAAAATATCAATGTCAGCGTGGGTCACTTCCCCGTGCACCAGCAGTGGCATTCCCAGTTTTTGCATTCGCTCCAGAACGGGCATGATGGCGTCGATGCTCGTCACCCCATGGCTGGAGTTGGTGGTGGCGTTTGCCGGGTAGAGCTTCGCGGCGGTGAACACACCTTCGTTAAATCCGCGCTCAACCTCATTGGGATCCAGCGAGTCCGTCAGGTAGCAGGTCATCAACGGAGTAAAATCGTGCCCGGCCGGAACGGCGTCAAGGATACGCTGGCGATAGGCGATCGCGGCCTCGACGGTGGTGACTGGCGGAACCAGGTTAGGCATAACAATCGCACGGCCATAAATTTCGCTGGTATACGGCACGACGGTTTTCAGCATGTCGCCATCACGAAGATGGATATGCCAGTCGTCTGGGCGGCGGATTTTGAGAACCTGGGATTGTACAGTCATGGAAGCTCCGGCTTGAAAGGGATCAGTCATAAGATGGCTGTTTTTGCCGGACACAAATCATAAGCGGAAACGTTTTCGTTTGCACACTATTCCGTTAAAAAAAACGGGCGCCTGAGCGCCCGGAGTATTTAGTCGGTGAAAGGAATGATGATTTCACCCGGTTTCACCTCTATCCCTTTGGCATATTTTTTCGCCAGAGATTCGCCCTTACTCTTGTCTTCGCTCAGAACGTAGGCGGGCTGCTGGTTGAAATAGTTCTGTAACGACTGGTTGAGATAAGGCATCAGCGTTTGCAGCACCGGTTTCATTTTATCCGGCGTGACGACCGCATCGACGATTTCCATCTCTTGCAGGAAAATTGCCCCTTTCTCTTTATTAAAGACCGGCAGCGCCTTGAGCTTCAGTTTGATATCCGCTTTCTGATTGCCGAAGAGCGAGGTCATGTCCAGGCTGGCATCGCCGGACAGGGTGACTTTGTTAGGCTCCTCGCGCCCAATCTGGCTGGCGAGATTCGTCAGGACGATATGTGCATCCGCAAGGCCGGGCACGCCGATATCTTTTGAAAAGTTATTATGTTTTTCCAGCGCCTGATTAATTTCCTGCTCACTGACGGTGTACTGCGTAAGCTGGTTACATCCCACCAGCAGCCCACTGACAATTAACGCAGCGGCAATAACGATCTTTTTCATGGTGTTCCTCAACATAAAATCGGCGCATCTGTCCTGATACGCCAGTATGTCAGGGTGATCCTGGAGAAACCAGCAGAAAAAACTGATAGTGAAGGGAGGTAAATATCCTCCCCCAGAAGGTCAGGCGCCAGGCTCCAGCATCCCGCGGGTGCTGCGTTTATCACTGAACTGCCACCAGAGGGCAATCAGCGTCATAAAGCCGACCATACCGAGCATGACCCACGGCAGCTCCGGCTGATGGAGCGCTTTTCCGGCATCAAACAGCCAGCCGCCACCGGTGTAACCCAGCGCGCCGCCAAGCGCCAGTCCGAGACGGCTGAAGCCCATGTAGCTGCCACGGGCCCGGGCGTCGGCAAGTGACGCGCTCAGGGTTTCACGGGCCGGCTCGGCAATGATTGAGCCAATATAGAAGGTGCAAATCAGCATAAACAGCTGCTGGAGTGAACTCACCAGGCCGATGGGCATCATGCTCAGCGTCATCAGCAACAGCCCGGCCATCAGACGGTGCTCAAGCCGGAAACGGCGCTCGCTCCACCGGGCAATCGGATAGAGCAGAGTCAGAGAAAGGCAGGCCTCAATGGCATACATCCATTTTACCGCCGCCGGCGTGCCGGCAATATCGTTAACCATAATCGGCAGCATCAGCATGACCTGCACGGCGAGCATGTAGTAGCCGGTCAACGTTAAAACATAGGTGACGAAGCGTTTATCGCTCAGCACGCGGTCAAGCCCTTCCCGCACCGGCGCTTTTACCGTCGACAGCTTCCATGCGGGCAGAAACAGACCGTTAAACAGCGCGCAGAGAATAAACAGCACCGCGCCGGTGGCGCAGACCAGGCGGAAATCGTATTGCAGCAGCCAGCTTCCCAGCAGGGCGCCCACCACCGCGCCAGCGCTGTCCTGCATCATTAAAATCGAGAAGAAGCGCCCCCGGTGTTGCGGACGGATCAGCTTGACTACCAGCGCGGTACGCGGTGGGTCGAAAAGGGTGCCGCCAATCCCGGAAAGGAAACAGGAGAACCACAGCAGCCAGGGGTCATGAGCGATTGCCATGGTGGCGAATCCCGCCGCACGTAACAGCATGCCGGTGACGATCATCGGTTTCGCACCAAAGCGGTCGGCTATTGCCCCGCCAAACACGCCAAGACCCTGTTGTACAAACTGGCGTAAGCCCAGCGCGAACCCGACCATTAGCGCCGCCCAGCCCATTTGATCGACAAAACGAATCGATATAAGTGGAAAAACGACAAAAAAGCCGAGCACGACCAGCATGTTATCGACGAGCAGGAAATATTTACCCAGGCTCCTGGCCTGTGATACGCGGGACATTTTCCCTCCAGGGAAAATAAAAGGTGAGCACGCTAATATTCTGCGGTGTCGCCGCGCTTTTTCACATACCTGCTGGCGACAATATTTTTTTATCAAAAAGGTGCTTTGATAGAGAGTTCTCATCGAAAAATGTGAAAAGCGATAAAAATGGTATGTCACTGTTTTCACAGAAGGCACAGGCGCAGGTATAGTAAAGCTAACAGGCAGAGCAGAAGCGACGGGAAGGAGTGGTATCGATGTTTGGCTATCGCAGTAATGTGCCAAAAGTGCGTCTGACGACGGACAGGCTGGTCGTTCGTCTGGTGCATGAGCGTGATGCCTGGCGTCTGGCGGATTATTACGCCGAGAATCGCCAGTTTTTAAAACCCTGGGAACCCGTTCGGGACGAGAGCCATTGCTACCCCTCTGGCTGGCAGGCGCGCCTCAGTATGATTGCGGAATTTCACAAACAGGGAAGTGCGTTTTATTTCGCGCTTCTCGATCCGGAAGAGAAAGAGATCGTTGGCATTGCCAATTTTTCAAACGTAGTACGCGGGTCGTTTCACGCCTGCTATCTCGGGTATTCCATCGGCCAGAAATGGCAGGGGCAGGGGCTCATGTTTGAGGCGCTGACGGCGGCGATTCGCTACATGCAGCGCACGCAACATATCCATCGCATTATGGCGAACTACATGCCGCACAATAAGCGCAGCGGCGATCTGCTGGCCCGCCTGGGGTTTGAGAAAGAGGGCTATGCCAAAGATTATCTGCTGATTGACGGCGAGTGGCGGGACCATGTCCTCACCGCGCTCACCACGCAGGAGTGGACCGCGGGTCGTTAAGGAGAAAAGATGAAATATCAGTTAAATGGCGCCGAAGCGCGCGTGATTGGCTGCCTGCTGGAAAAGCAGGTTACGACGCCGGAACAGTATCCTCTTTCCGTGAATGCGGTCACGATGGCCTGCAACCAAAAGACGAACCGTGAGCCGGTGATGAACCTTGGCGAGTACGAGGTGCAGGATATCCTTGATGAGCTGGTGAAGCGCCACTACCTGCGCACCGTCAGCGGCTTCGGTAATCGCGTCACTAAATATGAACAGCGCTTTTGTAATTCCGAATTTGGCGATTTAAAACTCAGCGCCGCAGAAGTGGCGGTTATCACCACGCTGCTGCTGCGCGGGGCGCAGACGCCGGGTGAACTGCGAACACGCGCCTCCCGCATGCATGAGTTTCAGGATATGCAGGACGTTGAACAGACGCTGGAGGGATTAGCCTCAAGCGAGGACGGTCCTTACGTGGTGCGTCTGGCCCGCGAGCCGGGCAAGCGTGAAAGCCGCTACATGCACCTGTTTAGCGGCGACGTGGAGTCCTCTACGCTGGCCGTCGATTCCGACACGCCAGCATCAAACGACAGCCTGATCGCGCGCGTGGCAGCCCTGGAAGACGAGGTTGCCGGGCTGAAGCAGCGTCTGGATGCTTTACTCGCACACCTGGGAGATTAACCGTGACTACATTACGCATTGGAGTGGTGGGGCTGGGCGGGATTGCGCAAAAAGCATGGCTGCCCGTTTTAGGCGCCGCGTCAGACTGGACGCTGCAAGGGGCGTGGTCGCCCACCCGCGAGAAAGCAGAGCGCATCTGCAAAACCTGGCGCATCCCTTATGCTGGCTCACTCCAGGATTTAGCCCGTGAATGTGATGCGGTATTTGTGCATACCTCAACCGCGACGCACTTCCAGGTGGTGAGCGAGTTGCTGAACGCAGGCGTTCACGTCTGCGTTGATAAGCCGCTGGCGGAAAATGTGCAGGATGCTGAACGACTGATTGAGCTGGCCGCGCGTAAAAAGCTGACGCTGATGGTCGGCTTCAACCGCCGTTTTGCGCCGCTCTATCAGAAGCTTAAAGCGCAGTCCGGCTCGTTTGCCTCTCTGCGTATGGATAAGCACCGTACCGACAGCGTAGGGCCGAACGATCTGCGGTTCACGCTGCTGGATGATTATCTCCACGTCGTGGATACGGCCCTGTGGCTGAGTAACGGAAAAGCCCAGCTGCAAAGCGGCACGCTGCTGACCAACGAGCAGGGTGAAATGGTTTACGCCGAACATCATTTTGCCGTTGAGCATTTACAGGTGACGACCAGCATGCATCGTCGTGCGGGCAGCCAACGCGAGTCCGTGCAGGCCGTTACGGATGGCGCGCTGTATGACGTCACCGATATGCGAGAGTGGCGGGAAGAGAAGGGCAATGGCGTGCTCGCGTTACCCGTTCCCGGCTGGCAGAGCACCCTGGAGCAGCGTGGCTTTGTGGGCTGCGCGCGTCACTTCATTACCTGCGTGCAGAATCAGACGGTTCCTGAAACGTCCGGGGAGCAGGCCATTCTGGCGCAGCGCATCGTGGAACGACTCTGGCGCGAAGCGATGTCGGAATAACTCGCTGTAACATCTGCCGATAGTAATTCGTTGAAATCCGGTTAGACTAAGCGCCGCTTGTTGGCTTTGCCGGGTGGCGCTTTCGCTTATCCGTCCTGGAAATCCGTAGGGTTGTGGAACTTCACGTTAATGAACTTATTAAAATCGCTGGCGGCCGTCAGCTCGATGACCATGTTTTCCCGCGTGCTTGGCTTTGCTCGCGATGCCATTGTGGCAAGGGTTTTTGGCGCAGGGATGGCGACTGACGCCTTTTTCGTTGCGTTCAAGCTGCCGAACCTGCTGCGCCGTATTTTTGCCGAAGGGGCTTTCTCACAGGCATTTGTCCCGATCCTCGCGGAATATAAAAGCAAGCAGGGCGAAGATGCCACCCGCGTCTTTGTGGCTTACGTTTCCGGTTTACTGACGCTGGCGCTGGCGATCGTGACCGTACTGGGGATGCTGGCAGCGCCCTGGGTAATCATGGTAACGGCGCCGGGCTTTGCCGACACGGCGGATAAATTTGCCCTGACGACGCAACTGCTGCGGATAACCTTCCCCTATATTCTGCTGATTTCGCTGGCGTCGCTGGTGGGTGCCATCCTGAATACCTGGAACCGCTTCTCCGTGCCGGCCTTTGCCCCCACGTTCCTTAACGTCAGCATGATTGGCTTTGCGCTGTTCGCCGCGCCGCATTTTAACCCACCGGTGCTGGCGTTGGCCTGGGCCGTGACCGTCGGCGGGGTGTTACAGCTTGCTTACCAGCTTCCGCACCTGAAAAAGATCGGCATGCTGGTTCTGCCGCGCATTAATTTCAAAGATGCGGGCGCAATGCGCGTTATCAAACAGATGGGACCGGCAATACTCGGCGTGTCCGTCAGCCAGATCTCGCTCATCATCAATACCATCTTCGCCTCTTTCCTGGTGTCGGGCTCGGTGTCCTGGATGTACTACGCCGACCGGCTGATGGAGTTTCCATCCGGGGTGCTGGGCGTGGCGCTGGGGACTATTCTGCTGCCGTCGCTGTCGAAAAGTTTCGCCAGCGGCAACCACGATGAATACTGCCGCCTGATGGACTGGGGTCTGCGTCTCTGTTTTCTGCTGGCGCTGCCAAGCGCGGTGGCGCTGGGGATCCTGGCGAAACCGCTGACGGTGTCGTTGTTCCAGTATGGAAAATTCACCGCCTTTGATGCCGCCATGACCCAGCGTGCACTGGTAGCCTACTCAGTGGGGCTGATGGGGCTGATTGTCGTGAAGGTGCTTGCGCCCGGCTTCTATTCACGTCAGGACATCAAAACGCCGGTTAAGATTGCCATTGTGACGCTGATCATGACGCAGCTGATGAACCTGGCGTTTATTGGTCCGCTGAAACACGCGGGTCTGTCACTGTCGATTGGTCTGGCGGCCTGTCTCAACGCCGGGCTGCTGTACTGGCAGCTGCGTAAGCAGGATATCTTCACCCCGCAGCCGGGCTGGGCAAGCTTCTTGCTGCGTCTGGCGATCGCGGTAGTAGTGATGGCGGCCGCGCTGGTTGGCATGTTGTATGTCATGCCTGAGTGGGCGCAGGGCACCATGCCTTACCGCCTGATGCGTCTGATGGCCGTGGTGGTGGTCGGGGTGGTGGCGTACTTTGCCACGCTGGCGGTGCTTGGCTTCAAGGTAAAAGAGTTTACCCGCCGCACGGTATAAACGCCAAAAGGGGAGTCACCAGAAGGTGCTCCCCGCTTCATGACATGCCGCTAGTGCGTCAAATCGAAATCTTTTTCCCGCCCGTGATACGTGCCGTGGCCGTTTGACCATCCGCACCGTACAGCCCCGGCTCTTTATAGGGCTTTAACACCTCAAGCGCCTGCTGATTACGGATAATCTGACCTTCCAGCAGCCAGCCGTTATGCTGGTTGAGATCGCGAAGATGCTGGGTTTTTTCTGTAATGGTCTGCCAGCGTTCGTTGATCTCATCATTGGCGCTGCGTTTCGTGTCTTGCTCAGCGCGTCGCTGTTTTTCCAGATAATCCAGGGTCGCCAGCAGCGAGCTTTTATCTTCAGTAATGCGTTGCAACGCGCTGCCGTTGATTTGACCAGAAGAGAGGTGGTGCTGTTCTGCGTCCATCACCGTTTTCAGGTCGTTCAGGACCACCGTCATCTGATCCAGTATTTCTGACAGTCGACTCATACGGTTAGTTACTCTGGAGGAAACTCTGTGCGTCCTGAATCAGCGCATCAGCGATTTTGCTGGTATCCATTTTCAGTTCGCCGTTACGGATAGCCGTTTTCAGCGCTTCAACTCGTTCCATGTTGATATCGCTGCTGCCTGGCTGCATCAGCTTCGACTGCGCATCGCTCAGCGTGACGCTGGTGCTGTTAGCCGTCGAGGTTTTTTCCAGACGCGTTTTTTGCGGGGCAGCCTCATTCGTTTCGCGAGGTTGTACAGTGCTAACCGGCTTCAGGGCTGATGTACGATCAATGCTCATAGTGTTGTCCTCATCGAGGGTTCGCGGCGTTTGCGCCTGACATCATCATTTGTTGAATATTTATCGGCAGTGGCCGCGAAATCTTTAAAAAGATTACAGGTTAATCAGAATATTCCCATCAGGACCGACCGTGCCGCTGACCACCTGGCCTGAGGACATTCTGACCCGGGCATTTTGCGCCACTGCGGCATTATTCAGCGCTTTTCCTTCACTGTTGATACTAAAGCCTTCGCCATTGGCGACCACCATCACCTGTTGTCCCGCCTTCACCCGCCACGCCTGGCGCAGCATGGATAGCTGTATCGCCTGTCCAGGAGCGACATCGCGCAGGCTGACCGCCTCCTGAGCCTGGTTGATATCCAGCATCGTCCGCGGTGGAAGCTGATCCAGACGGCCTCGCTTCAGCGTTACGCTGTCTGGTTGCAGCAGGCTGCCCCGGGGAATGGGAACGGCGGCGACAACATAATTGCCTGTCGCCTGAACCGCAACCTGTAAATAACGTTTTTCGTTGGCGCAACGCGCCAGCACATTCACGTTGCCCCATAAGCGGGTGCTGCCGGTCACGCTAAATGACGGGGCTTCGCAGGAAGGGTAAAGGTTAGGCGGGGTGCGTACGGTCACGCGTACGTCATCGCTGAAACCGGCCAGCTTCTGCGCAAAGAATGCATTGAGCTGGTTCTCTAACCCCTCAGCCTGCACAAGAGGGCTCAAAAGCAGCAGGGTCGCCGCAAGGCCACGTTTAAAAGTCCGCATCGCACGTTCCACCATGTCCAGAATTAAGCAAATTCTACCCGCAGTGGTTTTCCATCAACGCAACAAATAGCGACGCATTTTGCGCTTATTCCGTCGATAGGGGAGACGGGGTGAGATTTAAGCTGTGAACTGAAATTTTCTCATCAGCGGAGGAGACATGCTCGATAAACTCGACGCCGCGTTACGTTTTCAGCAGGAAGCGCTCAACTTACGCGCCCAGCGGCAGGAAATTTTAGCCGCCAATATCGCCAACGCGGACACCCCCGGGTATCAGGCGCGCGATATTGATTTTTCCAGTGAACTCAAAAAAGTGATGGAGCGTGGACGTGCCGAAGGGACGGGTGTCTCACTTGCCCTGACATCCTCACGGCATATTCCCGCTCAGGCGATGACCGCGCCAACAACTGACTTACTTTATCGTGTCCCCGATCAGCCCTCGCTTGACGGCAATACCGTCGACATGGACCGGGAGCGCACACAGTTTGCCGATAACAGCCTGCAATACCAGACAGGCCTGACGCTACTCGGCGGGCAAATCAAAGGCATGATGACCGTCCTGCAGGGGGGCAATTAGTAAATGGCCTTGCTGAATATTTTTGATATCGCCGGTTCGGCATTAACGGCGCAGTCCAAACGACTGAACGTGGCAGCCAGTAACCTGGCCAACGCCGACAGCGTGACCGGACCTGACGGACAACCGTATCGCGCTAAACAGGTCGTCTTCCAGGTTGATGCTGCACCGGGTGCGGCAACGGGCGGCGTGAAAGTGGCGGACGTGGTTGAGAGCCAGGCGCCCGACAAGCTGGTTTACGAGCCAGGCAACCCGCTCGCGGATGCCAGCGGCTACGTGAAAATGCCGAACGTGGATGTGGTCGGGGAGATGGTGAACTCCATGTCCGCGTCACGCAGCTACCAGGCAAACGTCGAAGTGCTTAATACCGTGAAGAGCATGATGCTCAAAACACTCACTCTCGGCCAGTAAAGGAGACACGCATGTCCATCGCCGTAAACGTGAATGACCCGACAAATACCGGCGTCAACAGCACCAGTAGTGCAATCGGTTCCAGCTCCCTCACCGGGAGCAATGCCTCCGATTTACAGAGCAGCTTTCTGACCCTGCTGGTGGCACAGCTGAAAAATCAGGACCCGACCAATCCGATGCAGAATAACGAACTGACCACGCAGCTTGCGCAGATCAGTACCGTCAGCGGCATTGAGAAACTGAATACCACGCTCGGCTCGGTCTCCGGTCAAATCGATAACAGCCAGTCCTTGCAGGCCGCCAACCTGATCGGTCACGGGGTGATGATCCCGGGGACCACGATTCTGGCGGGCACCAGCACCACCGATGGCACGTCCACCACCACCACGACGCCGTTTGGCGTTGAGTTGCAGCAACCGGCCGACAAAGTCACCGCCACCATCAAAGACGCCAGCGGCAACGTGGTGCGCACGATTGAGATTGGCGAGCTTAAAGCGGGCGTTCATACCTTTACCTGGGATGGCAGCCTGACCGACGGCACTAAAGCGCCTAACGGCTCGTATCAGGTTGCGATTAGCGCCAGCAACGGCACCACGCAGCTGGTGGCTCAGCCGCTACAGTTTGCCCTGGTTCAGGGCGTCATCAAAGGTAGCGATGGCAACAAACTGGATTTGGGTACCTCCGGTACCACCACACTCGACGAAGTTCGGCAGATTATCTAAGCCTTCATACTTATCAGGAGTAAGTCATGGCCTTTTCTCAAGCGGTCAGCGGCCTGAATGCTGCGGCCACCAACCTGGACGTCATTGGCAACAACATCGCCAACTCCGCGACCTATGGTTTTAAATCCGGTTCTGCGTCTTTTGCAGATATGTTTGCAGGCTCTAAAGTGGGCCTGGGCGTGAAGGTTGCGGGTATCACCCAGGACTTCACCGACGGGACGACCACCAACACCGGTCGTGGTCTGGATGTCGCCATCAGCCAGAACGGTTTCTTCCGTATGGTGGATGCCAACGGTTCCGTGTTCTACAGCCGCAACGGCCAGTTTAAGCTGGATGAAAACCGTAACCTGGTGAACATGCAGGGGCTACAGTTAACCGGTTATCCGGTTGCCGGCACGCCGCCGACGGTGCAAACCGGTGCGAATCCGCAGGCGATCACCATCCCAACGACGCTGATGGCGGCGAAGTCCACCACCACGGCCTCTCAGCAGATCAACCTGAACTCCACCGATACCGCGCCAACCGTCGCATTCGACCCGGCCAACCCTGACTCTTACAACAAGAAAGGCACCGTGACGGTGTTTGACAGCCAGGGTAATGCGCACAACATGAACCTGTTTTATGTCAAAAACGAGACGCCAGCTAACTCCTGGAAAGTGTATTCGCAGGACGGCAGCGTAGCGGGAGATGCAGCGAAACTGGCAACCACGCTGACCTTTAACGAGAGTGGTGTGCTGACGGGTGGCGATGATATCAAGATCACAACGGGCACCGTTCCGGGCGCGACGCCAGCCACGTTTGACATGAGTTTCGCCAACTCCATGCAGCAAAACACCGGTGCGAACAACATCGTGGCGACGAGCCAGAACGGCTATAAGCCGGGCGATCTGGTGAGCTACCAGATCAACGATGACGGTACCGTTGTCGGTAACTACTCCAACGAACAGACCCAGGTGCTGGGCCAGATCGTGCTGGCAAACTTTGCCAACAACGAAGGCCTGAAGTCCGAAGGGGATAACGTCTGGTCTGCCACGCAGTCTTCCGGTGTTGCCCTGCTGGGTACCGCGGGTTCCGGTAACTTCGGCACGCTGACCAACGGCGCGCTGGAAGCCTCCAACGTCGATCTGAGTAAAGAGCTGGTGAACATGATTGTCGCGCAACGTAACTACCAGTCCAACGCGCAGACCATCAAAACCCAGGATCAGATCCTCAACACGCTGGTTAACCTGCGTTAAGCGGCTGACGGGAAAGCGCAATGGATCACGCAATATATACAGCGATGGGGGCTGCAAGCCAGACGCTCAATCAGCAGGCTGTTACCGCCAGCAACCTGGCGAACGCCTCCACGCCTGGTTTTCGTGCACAGCTCAACGCACTGCGTGCGGTGCCGGTAGAAGGGCTGTCATTGCCCACGCGTACGCTGGTCACCGCCTCCACGCCGGGCGCCGACATGACGCCAGGCCAGATGGATTACACCGCGCGTCCGCTGGACGTTGCCCTTCAGCAGGACGGCTGGCTGGCGGTGCAAACGGCTGACGGCGCAGAAGGGTATACCCGCAACGGTAACATTCAGGTGAGCGCCACCGGACAGTTGACGATTCAGGGGCATCCGGTGATGGGCGAAGCCGGTCCGCTGACGGTGCCGGAAGGGTCAGAGCTGACCATTGCGGCAGACGGGACGATCTCGGCGTTGAATCCGGGCGACCCGGCGAACACCGTTGCGCCTGTCGGTCGTCTGAAGCTGGTGAAAGCGGAAGGCAATGAAGTGCAGCGTGGTGATGACGGAATGTTCCGTCTGACCCAGGCTGCGCAGGCCACGCGTGGCGCCACGTTACAGGCCGACCCGACCATCCGCGTGATGTCCGGCGTGCTGGAAGGCAGTAACGTCAAACCGGTCGAAGCCATGACCGACATGATCGCCAGCGCCCGCCGCTTCGAAATGCAGATGAAAATCATCAGCAGCGTCGATGAAAACGCAGGCAAGGCTAACCAACTTCTGGCTATGAGTTAACAGGACTCCCTATGATCAGTTCTTTATGGATCGCGAAAACCGGTCTGGACGCACAGCAAACCAATATGGATGTAATTGCCAACAACCTGGCAAACGTCAGCACCAATGGTTTCAAGCGCCAGCGTGCGGTTTTCGAAGATTTGCTTTATCAAACGATTCGTCAGCCAGGGGCGCAGTCTTCTGAGCAAACCACGCTGCCGTCCGGTCTGCAAATTGGTACCGGCGTACGCCCGGTCGCCACCGAGCGTCTGCACAGCCAGGGCAACTTGTCCCAGACCAACAACAGCAAAGACGTTGCCATCAAAGGTCAGGGTTTCTTCCAGGTGCAACTGCCTGACGGGACCTCCGCCTATACCCGCGATGGTTCGTTCCAGGTGGATCAGAATGGTCAGCTGGTGACGGCGGGCGGCTTCCAGGTTCAGCCTGCGATCACCATCCCGGCGAACGCGCTGAGCATCACCATTGGCCGTGACGGTATCGTCAGCGTCACTCAGCAAGGTCAGGCCGCGCCGGTTCAGGTTGGTCAGCTCAACCTGACGACCTTCATGAACGATACCGGACTGGAAAGCATCGGTGAGAACCTCTACACCGAAACGCAGTCTTCCGGCACGCCAAATGAAAGTACCCCCGGCCTGAACGGTGCGGGGCTGCTGTACCAGGGGTATGTGGAAACCTCGAACGTTAACGTGGCGGAAGAACTGGTGAATATGATCCAGGTCCAGCGCGCCTATGAAATTAACAGTAAAGCAGTGTCGACGACCGACCAGATGCTGCAAAAACTGACGCAACTCTAAGGTGTAGCCCGGTGCGGTAAACGTCGCACCGGCTCCCTGTTTTCGAAGATGAAGGCAATGCAAAAAAACGCGGCGTTTCGTTATCCGATCCTGACTGTTCTGGCTGTCACCCTCAGCGGGTGTGCCTGGATCCCGTCTAAACCATTGGTACAGGGTGCGACAACCGCCCAACCCGTTCCCGGCCCCTCGCCGGTGGTGAACGGCTCTATTTTCCAGACCGCGCAGCCGATTAACTACGGTTATCAGCCGCTGTTTGAAGACCGTCGTCCGCGTAACGTCGGCGATACGCTGACCATTGTGTTGCAGGAAAACGTCAGCGCGAGCAAGAGCTCGTCGGCGAACGCCAGCCGCGACGGCAAAACCAATTTTGGCTTCGACACCGTACCGCGCTATCTGCAAGGGCTGTTCGGCAACGCCCGTGCGGATGTGGAAGCCTCCGGCGGCAACACCTTTAACGGTAAAGGTGGCGCGAACGCCAGCAATACCTTCAGCGGAACGCTGACGGTAACGGTTGACCAGGTTCTGGTGAACGGCAACCTGCACGTGGTGGGCGAAAAACAGATCGCCATTAACCAGGGTACGGAATTCATTCGCTTCTCCGGTGTGGTTAACCCTCGCACCATCAGCGGCACCAACACCGTACCGTCCACACAGGTGGCGGATGCGCGCATTGAGTACGTCGGCAACGGCTACATCAACGAAGCGCAAAATATGGGCTGGCTGCAACGCTTCTTCCTTAACTTATCGCCGATGTAAGCGAGGTGACCTATGTATAAATTTCTCTTCGCCGTGGCGCTGTCGCTGGTCGCTACCGTTGCGCAGGCCGATCGCATTCGCGATCTCACCAGCGTGCAGGGCGTGCGCGAAAACTCCCTGATTGGCTACGGCCTGGTGGTGGGGCTGGATGGGACGGGTGACCAGACGACCCAGACGCCGTTCACCACCCAGAGCCTGAACAACATGCTCTCTCAGCTCGGTATTACCGTACCGGCGGGGACCAACATGCAGCTGAAAAACGTGGCGGCGGTGATGGTGACCGCGTCTTATCCGGCCTTTGCGCGTCAGGGGCAAACCATCGACGTGGTTGTCTCGTCGATGGGTAACGCCAAAAGCCTGCGCGGCGGTACGTTGTTGATGACGCCGCTGAAAGGCGTCGACAGCCAGGTGTATGCTCTGGCGCAGGGCAACATTCTGGTTGGCGGGGCAGGTGCGTCGGCGGGCGGCAGCAGCGTGCAGGTGAACCAGCTGAACGGGGGACGTATTACTAACGGCGCGATCATCGAACGTGAGCTGCCGACCCAGTTCGGCACCGGCAACACCATTAACCTGCAACTGAATAACGAAGACTTCACGATGGCGCAGCAGATTGCTGACACCATCAACCGCAGCCGGGGTTACGGCAGCGCCACCGCGCTGGATGCCCGTACCGTGCAGATCCGCACGTCAACCGGTAGCAGCAACCAGGTGCGGATGCTGGCCGATATCCAGAATATGGAAGTGAACGTGTCGGTGCAGGATGCAAAAGTCATTATCAACTCCCGTACCGGATCGGTGGTGATGAACCGCGAAGTGACGCTGGACAGCTGCGCCGTGGCGCAGGGCAATCTCTCCGTCACGGTTAACCGCTCGGCCAACGTCAGCCAGCCGGATACCCCGTTTGGTGGCGGTCAGACGGTAGTGACCCCGCAAACGCAGATTGATTTACGACAGAGCGGCGGATCGTTGCAGAGCGTGCGCTCCAGCGCCAACCTGAACAGCGTGGTGCGTGCCCTGAACGCGCTGGGTGCAACGCCAATGGATCTGATGTCCATTCTGCAATCCATGCAAAGTGCAGGCTGCCTGCGCGCTAAACTGGAAATCATCTAAATGCTGACCGATAGCAAACTGTTGACCAGTGCCGCCTGGGATGCCCAGTCGCTCAACGAGCTGAAAACCAAAGCGGGCAAGGATCCGGCGGCGAATATCCGCCCGGTTGCCCGTCAGGTGGAAGGCATGTTCGTGCAGATGATGTTGAAAAGCATGCGTGAAACCCTGCCGAAAGATGGCATGTTCAGCAGCGATTCCACACGGCTTTACACCAGCATGTACGATCAGCAGATTGCCCAGCAAATGACCGCCGGAAAGGGGCTCGGCCTGGCGGACATGATTGTGAAACAGACCGCAGCCGCTCAGGGGCTGCCACCTGAAGAGGCTCCGCCGCAGGTGCCGCTGAAGTTTGATCTGGAAAAGGTGACCAGTTATCAAAATCAGGCGCTGACGCAGATGGTGCGTAAGGCGATGCCGAAGCCGACAGAAACGCGTGACGAGCCGCTCTCCGGCGACAGCCAAGACTTCCTGGCGCAGCTCTCCCTGCCGGCGCGTCTTGCCAGTGAAGAAAGCGGCGTGCCACACCATCTGATTCTGGCGCAGGCGGCGCTGGAGTCGGGCTGGGGGCAACGCCAGATCCGCAGGGAGAACGGCGAGCCGAGCTTCAACATCTTTGGCGTGAAGGCCACCTCCAGCTGGAAGGGGCCGACCACGGAAATTACCACCACCGAATATGAGAACGGTGCGGCAGTGAAGGTGAAAGCCAAATTCCGCGTCTACAGCTCGTATCTGGAAGCGTTGTCGGATTATGTCGGGCTGTTGAGCCGGAATCCGCGCTACACCGCCGTGACCCAGGCCACCACGCCAGAGCAGGGCGCTCAGGCATTGCAGAATGCCGGCTACGCGACCGATCCAAACTATGCACGCAAGCTGACCAGCATGATCCAGCAGCTGAAATCCATGTCTGAGAAGGTCAGCAAAGCGTATAGCACAGATCTCGAAAATCTGTTCTGAAAGTTCTCAAGTCCCGGTGGAGGTTGCCGATAACCTTCATCAGGACTCGTGTCTGAACGTATAAAAGGAACCCCCATGTCCAGTTTGATTAACAGCGCCATGAGTGGCCTCAGTGCTGCGCAGTCGGCACTCAATACCGTCAGTAATAATATTTCAAGCTACAACGTGGCAGGTTATACCCGCCAGACTACCATTCTGGGCGCATCAAACAGCACCCTGACCGGCGGCGGCTGGGTGGGTAACGGGGTCTATGTCTCCGGCGTTCAGCGTGAATATGATGCGTTTATTACCAACCAGCTGCGCGCGGCGCAGAACCAGAGCAGCGGCCTGACCACGCGCTACCAGCAGATGTCGAAAATTGACGACGTGCTGTCGGATACCACGAACTCGCTTTCTGCCAACCTCCAGGATTTCTTTAAAAGCCTGCAAACGCTGGTGAGTAACGCAGAAGATCCGGCTGCACGCCAGACGGTACTCGGGAAGGCAGATGGTCTGGTAAACCAGTTCAAAACTAACGATCAATATCTCCGCGATCAGGATGCGCAGGTCAATACGGCGATTTCTACCAGCGTCGATCAGATCAATAACTATGCGAAGCAGATTGCCAACCTTAACGATCAGATTTCCCGGCTGACTGGCGTAGGGGCGGGCGCATCCCCGAACGAACTGCTCGATCAGCGCGATCAGCTGGTGAGTGAGCTGAACAAAATTGTCGGTGTGGACGTGACCGTACAGGACAGCGGCACCTACAACATCTCTATCGCCAACGGCTACACCCTGGTACAGGGCAGCAACGCCAGCCAGCTGGCTGCGGTGAAATCCAGCGCGGACCCTGCACGTACAACGATTGCGTATGTGGATGCCGCAGCGGGCAACGTGGAGATCTCGGAAAAACAGATCACCACGGGGTCGCTTGGGGGGCTGTTAACGTTCCGTTCTCAGGATCTGGATCAGGCGCGAAATACGCTTAACCAGATGGCGCTGGCGTTTGCGGATGCCATGAATACCCAGCACCAGGCGGGCTTTGATGCCAACGGGGACGCAGGCGGCAAGCTGTTTGATTTTGGCTCCCCGGCAGTGCTGAGTAACGGTAAGAACACCGGAAGCGCGTCCGTGACGGCAACGATGACGGACAGTACCAAGGTCCAGGCGACAAACTACAAAGTTGAGTATAACGGTACTGACTGGACAATCACGCGTCTGTCAGACAACACCAGCTTCACGGCTATGCCGGATACCAGCGGTAATCTTTCGTTTGATGGCCTCAACGTCAACATTAGCGGCTCGGCCAATAATAAAGACAGCTTTATCGTGAAGCCGGTGAATGACGTTATCGTGAATATGGACGTTGCGATCAGCGACGAATCCAAACTGGCGATGGCTTCCGCGAAAGGAAGCGGCGAAAGCGACAATACCAATGGCCAAAAGCTGCTGGATTTGCAGAGCGCCAAGCTGGTGGGGGGGAACAAAACCTTTAACGATGCTTATGCCGCGCTGGTCAGTACGGTGGGCAGCACCACGGCGTCGCTGAAAACCAGCAGCGAAACCAAAGTTAACGTTGTTACGCAGCTGACCAAACAACAGCAGTCAATCTCCGGGGTTAACCTGGATGAAGAGTATGGCAACCTGCAACGCTATCAGCAGTACTATCTGGCGAATGCGCAGGTGCTGCAAACGGCGAGCACGCTGTTTGATGCATTGATCAATATCCGCTAAGGCTGAGGCATAAAAAATGCGTATTAGTACTCAAATGATGTATGAGCAAAGCATGCGCGGCGTGACGAACTCCCAAAGTCTCTGGCTCAGCTACGGCGAGCAGATGTCTACGGGGAAGCGTATCAACCGTCCGTCTGACGATCCGATTGCCGCTTCGCAGGCCGTTGTGCTCTCTCAGGCCCAAACGCAAAATAGCCAGTATGCGCTGGCGCGCTCCTTCGCTACGACGAAAGTCTCGCTGGAAGAAAACGTGTTATCGCAAGTGACAACCGCTATCCAGGCTGCTCAGGAAAAGATTGTCAATGCAGGCAACGGTACGTTAAGTGACGATGACCGCGCTTCGCTGGCAACGAACCTGCAAGGTATTCGCGATCAGCTCATGAACCTGGCTAACAGCACGGACGGTAACGGTCGCTATATTTTTTCCGGTTACAAAACCGAAGCGGCGGCTTTCGACCAGGCTACGGGTGATTATAAGGGTGGCGGAACGCCAATCAGCCAGCAGGTTGACTCTGCGCGCACGATGCAAATCAGCCATACGGGCACTGAAGTTTTCGATAGCTTCACCAGCAATGCGAAGCCAGAGCCAGATGGTAGTGCGCCGGAAACGAATTTGTTCAAGATCCTCGACTCCGCAATTGAAGCGCTGAATAAGCCGATTGGCGATGACGAAACGAAGGCTGAAGCATTTACGGCGGCTATTGATAAAGCCAACCGTGGCCTGAGCAACTCCCTCAACAACGTGTTAACCGTTCGCGCGGACCTCGGCATCAAGCTGGATGAGCTGGGCAAGCTGGACGCTCTGGGTGAAGACCGCGCGCTGGGTCAGACCCAGCAGATGAGTAACCTGGTTGACGTAGACTGGAACTCGGTGATTTCGTCCTACACCATGCAGCAGGCGGCGTTGCAGGCCTCGTATAAAGCCTTTAGCGATATGCAGGGTATGTCTTTGTTCCAGATGAACAGATAAGACTCTGACCTGTTTGACATGTCTTGAAACTGGGCATGTTTTGACTGCCCAACCCGTCCGGGTTGGGCATTTTTTTTACACACTTTCTGCCTGAGCGGACACCACCCGGGCGCTTTCAATCACTCTGATAGCCAGCGCAATGGCACCACACAGGGTTGCCAGTGCTACCACGCCCGTCCAGCCTGCCAGCGTATAGATATTGCTGCCTAATGCCGAACCCAGCGCCATTCCGATGAAAATGACGGTAAACAGCAGGGCGTTAAGGCGCCCACGGGCCTGCGGCTCAAGGCTGTAGACCAGGTTCTGGTGCGCCACGAGGCTGGACTGCAAACCGAGATCGAAACCGACCGCGGAGAGGGCAATCAGGAGCAACTGGCCGTGTACACCCAGGGCTGGTATCAGGAACATCAGAGCAAACGAGAGGGTCACCAGCGCGGCACCCAGTTGGGTCACTTTACCGGCGCCCAGCTTATCGGCCAGACCGCCTGCCAGCGGTGCGGCCAGCGCGCCTGCGGCTCCGGCAATACCAAAACCACCCGCCACGGCGCTGCCAAGGTGATACCGTTCCAGCAGCATGACCGCCAGCGTCGACCAGAACGCACTAAAAGCAATCGACAGAAAACCCTGAGCCAGCGCAGCCCGACGCAGCGCCGGGTAGCGACGCCAGAGGTGTTCCATGGAGCGCATCAGTGCCGGGTAGCTCAGCGTGGAATGAACGGCGAAGCGGGGAAGTACGGCCCACATCACCACGCCGATAAAGGCAATGCTTGCGGCGGCCAGCTGATACATCACTCGCCAGCCAAAGGCTTCACCCACCACGCCGCTCACGGTTCTGGAGAGCAAAATCCCCAGCAGCAGGCCGGTCATCACCGTGCCGACTGTTTTTCCCTGTTTGCCTTCCGGCGCGAGGATCGCTGCGGCCGGGACAATATCCTGCGCCATGGTGGCGGCCATGCCAATCAGCAGGCTGGTGAGCAGTAGGGAGTGCAGTTGTCCGGTCAGGCTACAACTCAGCAGGAAAAGCGCCAGAGCTGCACTTTTTATCAGGATCAACGTTCTGCGGTCATAACGATCGCCGAGCGGGAGCAGAAACAGGATACCTAAGGCATAACCCGCCTGGGTGAGCGTCGGGACCATGCCCATGCCTTCGATGCTCAGGTGCAGGTCTGAGCCCATCAGCGGCAGCAGAGGCTGGGCATAATAGATGGATGCCACGCTGAAGCCCGCACCGAGCGCCAGCATTAAGATTACCCAGCGGCTTACGGCCCGGGTGGTGGTTGTGTTCATAAGATGTTCCTCATTCGTCGTGTGCGGCTATTTTTTATCAGTACGCCTTGCGACGGTAGCGGGCGCGGTGGTAAAACGCTTATACGTGTAGCGTATAGGTGCAAATGATATGAAACGGACTGAGCGTATAGATCGTGTAGAACTGATGCGAACCTTTGTTCGCATTGTGGAGGCGGGGTCCCTTTCTGCGGCGGCACGTCAGCTGGCAACAACCCAGGCCACGGTGAGCCGACGGTTGCAGTCACTTGAAACCATGCTGGGCGTGCGCCTGATACTGCGCACAACCCATACCACACGGCTTACCGATGACGGTGAACGTTGCTATCAGCATGCCCGACGGGTAATTGACAGCTGGCTGGCGCTGGAAGACGAGGTGGGGCAGACGGAAGATGAACCGGTCGGGGTGCTGAGGGTGCGCGCGCCTCACGCGTTTGGCCAGGATCAGCTACTAAAACCGTTAACCCAATTTTTGCAGCGCTATCCCCAGCTTTCTGTTGAGTGGATGCTTAACGATCGCTCGGTTGATTTCCTCGGCGACAACCTTGACTGTGCTATTCGGGTGGGCGTGGAAGTCGATCCGGCAACCGTGTCTGTGCTACTGGCTGAAGTGCCGCGCTCGGTGGTAGCGTCACCGGCACTCCTGGCCCGTTTTCCCGCGGTTAACACGCCGGACGATCTGCAACATCTCCCCTGGATTGCAATCAGCTCTTTTTATCAACGCCATGTGGAACTCTTCCACGAGGCAACACCCACCCCGGCGAGAGTTACCATTACGCCACGCCTGAGTACCGACAGCCTGTATGTAGCGCGCAATACGGCACTCACCGGGCTAGGCGTGGCGGTGGTATCCAGCTGGACGGTACAGGATGATATTCGGGAAGGGCGACTGGTGCATTTACTGCCAGAGTGGCAGCCAGCAGCGCTACCGGTACATCTGGTTTATCCCTGGTCACGCTATTATCCGGCGCGCTTGCGGCGTTTTCTGGAGCTGATGCGGCAGATAATGCCGGAGGTCACCGGTATGAGAAAGCCCCTGCAACAGCCATAAAAAAGCCGACCCGAAGGTCGGCTTTCAGTCTTAGCGTGCGTTATTCAACAGGCTGAGGACGAGTAGCTGGGGCAGTAGCCATGTGCGTCGCACTGTGACCACCGGCAGCACCTTTACCTTCGAAGTTGAATTCCGGACGAACCCAGTCACTATGGCGTGGTGCTTCAGGCACGTACTCAGGTGCCGGGGCACGAGTCATTGGCGCGGTAGCAATGTGAGCAGGCGCTACAGCTTCAACGATCTCAACCGGCTCAGATTTCACTTCAGGCGCTTTGACCTCTTCGACAACAGGTTCAACCTGAATCTCGACGTCCTGAACAACCTCTTCCGTCACCGTTTCGACGGCAACGTCTGCGGGCTCTTCTGCTGCGGATACAGGCTTAGCGTCTTCCGCGACTTCTTCAGCCACCACGGTATCTTCTTCGGCAATGATCTGCGGTGCGGCATCAACCGGCGCAGCAATCACTTCAGGATGGGTCGTTTCCACTTCCACAGCCTGCGGCGGCGCTGTTTCAACAACCTGCGGTTCGACCACGGTTGCCGCTTCAGTCACGACGTCTTCCACCGCGACGACCGGTGCAATCACCTCTTCGGTAACAGCCTGTTCTTCAACAGCCTGCTCCGGACGTGCAACCGGATAACGGATCCAGACTTTACCGGAGGCCATCTCAGGTGACGCGCACGCCACGGTCATTGGCATTGGAGACTGGGTCGGGTAACGCTCGTCACGATAACGACGGCGACGCTGACCGCTCACGCGCAGATGGCGTGGAGAACGGCGGGAGCGACGCGGCATACCTGCGTTATCACGGTTTTCGCTGCTTTCGTCCTGCTCAACCTGATTTTCCACTACGGCTGGCAGGTCAACTTTCGCAACCTGAGTGCCCGTTGTGCTTTCAGCCGCTTCAACCGCGATAACGTCGTTTTCTTCGGCCTGAACAACACCCACACGTACTTTCTGGGTCAGCTGGCGCTGCTTACGACGCGGCATAACCTGAGTACGCTCTTCCTGCTCAGTGTCCTGCTGTTCTACAGGCGCTTCGCGATTCAGGTTTTTGACTTCCTGCTGAGCCTGGCGTTTGTCATCGTTACGACGACGGTTACGCTCGCGGCGAGGCTGCTGCTCGTCACGCTGTTTGCTCTTCTCGGACTCATCGCCCGCCTGCTGGCGAATCTCACGATCTTCAACGTTCTGCTGTTGCTTCTCGCGACGGTTGCGACGGTTGTCCTCGCGCTGTTCACGACCTTCGTTGTTATCGGAACGATTATCACGGCGCTCATTACGATCGCCACGGTCGTTGCGGTCGCGACGGTTGTTCTGACGCTTACGACGGTCCTGCTGACGCTCTGGTTTCGCTTCTTTTGGCGCTTCTTTCGGCTCCTCAGGCTGAACTTCTTCGGCGGCAAACATTTTTTTCAGCGCACCGATGATGCGGCTCAGGAGACCAGGCTGCTCAGGCTGCGCTTTTGGCGCGGCAGGAGCCACTTTCTGCACAGCAGGTTTTTCCGCTGGTTTTTCCAGCGTCGCTTCTGGCGGTGCTTCCGGCATGATAAAGGTCGCTAAAGCTGGCTGCTCAGGCAGTTTACGCTCGGCAGGCTCTTCATCAGACGGCAGCGCCATTTCTTCTTCATGCAGCTTCGGCAGCAGGTAGCTGAGGGTGCTTGTCTCTTCGCCTTTGCGCACGCGCAGCACGTGATAGTGCGGGGTTTGCATCTCGTCGTTTGGCACGATGATGCAGCGAACGCCGCCCTGACGCGCTTCGATTGCGCTCACCGCTGCACGTTTTTCGTTCAGCAGGTAGGAGGCAATCGGCACCGGAACAATAGCGTGAACCTCTTTGGTGTTCTCTTTCAGCGCTTCTTCTTCAATCAGACGCAGAATAGAGAGGGAGAGAGATTCATTGTCACGAACGGTACCTGTACCGGAACAGCGCGGGCAGACGTGATGGCTGGACTCACCCAGAGACGGGCTGAGGCGCTGACGGGACATCTCCAGCAGGCCAAAGCGAGAAATATGGCTGATCTGGATACGCGCGCGATCCTGGCGCACCGCTTCACGCAGACGGTTTTCAACCGCACGCTGATGGCGAACCGGGGTCATGTCGATGAAGTCGATAACGATCAGACCACCCAGGTCGCGCAGGCGGAGCTGGCGGGCGATTTCATCAGCGGCTTCAAGGTTGGTATTGAAGGCGGTCTCTTCGATGTCGCCGCCGCGGGTTGCTCGCGCGGAGTTGATGTCGATGGCGGTCAACGCTTCGGTGGTATCGATAACGATAGAACCGCCGGACGGCAGACGCACTTCACGCTGGAAGGCAGACTCGATCTGGGATTCAATCTGATAATGGCTGAACAGCGGGATTTCACCGGTGTACAGTTTAATTTTGCTGGTGAAATCCGGGCGACCCAGTGCGGCGATGTGCTGGCGAGCCAGCTCAAGCACTTTCGGGTTATCAATCAGAATTTCACCGATGTCCTGACGCAGATAATCACGGAAGGCACGCACGATGACGTTGCTTTCCTGGTGGATCAGGAACGGCGCAGCACGGCTTTCTGCCGCTTTCTTGATGGCTTCCCAGTGTTTCAGGCGGAAGCTCAGGTCCCACTGCAACGCTTCGGCAGATTTGCCAACGCCTGCGGTGCGCACGATAAGGCCCATGCCGTCTGGCAGTTCAAGACTTGCCAGTGCTTCTTTCAGCTCGGTACGGTCATCGCCTTCGATACGGCGAGAGATGCCACCCGCACGCGGGTTGTTTGGCATCAATACCAGATAGCTTCCTGCCAGACTGATAAAGGTGGTCAGCGCGGCGCCTTTGTTGCCACGCTCTTCTTTATCGATCTGGACGATAACTTCCTGACCTTCACGCAGAACATCTTTGATGTTCGGACGGCCATGGGAGTTGTAGTTTGCAGGAAAATATTCGCGGGCGATTTCTTTGAGAGGAAGGAAACCGTGACGCTCAGCACCGTAATCGACAAATGCAGCTTCAAGGCTTGGTTCAATGCGGGTGATTTTGCCTTTGTAAATGTTCGCTTTTTTCTGTTCGTGTCCAGGACTTTCGATATCCAGATCGTACAGGCGCTGCCCATCCACAAGGGCGACACGCAACTCTTCTTGCTGAGTTGCGTTGATTAACATTCTTTTCATCGTAACTTACTCGTTATTCTTACATTGACGACAAAGCTGCGGGCAAGGTGACGCTTTCCGGGGTATGAACCGATGGCCTCGTGTCTATTCACGTCGCCAACCTCACGGTTGTCGCTCGCTTAAGAGGCGCAGAGTGTCGGTTGCCTGTATTTCATAGGGAAACACAGCGCAATTATCAGGGGAATTGCCTGGGAAAACTCTCCAGAGAACAATCCTTATACCGGGAAGTACTGCAACCCGCAGCCCGCTAACTGCCTGAAAGATCAATACGTCTTACGCCATTGCTGCGTGGATGATCGGTCAGACAAAATTGGTCATTCCGTCGACATCCTTACAAAACCCGGATTTAACGCGGAAAACGGATTCATTATTCCACTGCTCGCCGGGTTATAGCAAGATGACTTTTACCAATTATCACCCGGTTACTCACAGTTTCTTCACTTCAACGGGGTGATTGGTTTAATAACCACCAAATCGATTGCGCGAAAGGGGAGTGGTCCGGATAAAAGTAAATATAAGCATAGAAAAATGAGTGGCGCTAATGTCAGACGCTATTTAGAATCGCCAACCATGAAAACAGAGACTCCAGCCGTAAAAATGGTTGCCATCGCCGACGACGAGGCGGGGCAACGTATCGATAATTTTTTGCGCACCCAATTGAAGGGTGTGCCAAAAAGTATGATTTATCGCATCTTGCGTAAGGGTGAGGTGCGGGTGAACAAAAAACGTGTGAAGCCCGAGTACAAGCTCGAGGCGGGCGATGAAGTCCGCATTCCACCGGTACGTGTTGCAGAGCGTGAAGAAGAGGTCGTTTCTCCGAAGCTGCAAAAAGTCGCGGCCCTGAGTGACGTTATCCTTTATGAGGACGACCACATTCTGGTGCTGAATAAACCGTCCGGAACGGCGGTACACGGGGGGAGCGGTCTGAGCTTCGGCGTGATCGAAGGTTTACGTGCGCTGCGCCCGGAAGCGCGTTTCCTCGAACTGGTTCACCGTCTTGACCGTGATACCTCAGGCGTGCTGCTGGTGGCGAAAAAACGTTCTGCACTGCGTTCCCTGCATGAACAGCTGCGCGAAAAAGGGATGCAGAAAGATTATCTGGCGCTGGTGCGCGGCCAGTGGCAGTCCCACGTGAAAGTGGTGCAGGCGCCGCTGCTGAAAAATATTCTGCAAAGCGGTGAGCGCATTGTTCGTGTAAATCAGGAAGGGAAACCGTCTGAGACGCGATTTAAAGTAGAAGAGCGCTACGAATTCGCCACGCTGGTGCGCTGTAGTCCGGTGACGGGGCGTACTCACCAGATTCGCGTCCATACCCAGTTTGCAGGCCATCCGATTGCGTTCGACGATCGCTATGGCGATCGCGAGTTTGATAAGCAGTTGGCGGGTACGGGGCTGTCGCGTCTGTTCCTGCATGCGGCAGCGCTGAAGTTTACCCATCCTAATACCGGTGAAGTTATCCGTATTGAAGCGCCGCTGGATGAGCAGTTGAAACGCTGCCTGAAAGTTCTGCGCGGCTGATTATGTGCCGGGTGGCGCTGCGCTTACCCGGCCTACGAAATCCGTAGGCCCATGCAAGCGAAGCGCCGCTGGGCAAAAATCACATCGTCAGCGGATTACACTCTTCTCGCCTTAACATCTGGCACAGCGCAATCAGCGGCAACCCCACCAGCGTGTTGGGATCCCGCCCGTCCAGCTTGTCGAACAGTGCAATTCCCAGTCCTTCACTTTTGAAACTCCCTGCGCAGTTCAGAGGACGTTCCCGACGCACGTAATCCATAATCTCCTCCTCACTGAGATGACGGAAGTGCACATCAAATGGCTCGCACTCGGTTTGCAGATGACCGGAGGCGGAATTATAAAGCGCCAGGCCGGTATAAAAGGTCACGATACTGCCTCGCGCACGCAAAAGCTGCTGGCAGGCGTTTTCTTCCGTATGCGGTTTACCGGTGATTTCGCCGCCCAGCACACAAACCTGATCGGAGCCTATAATCAGATGAGCGGGGTAACGTACGGCCAGCGACTGTGCTTTCTCTTTCGCGAGACGGGTCACCAGATGACGCGGTGACTCGCCCGGCTGTGGCGTTTCATCCACCTCCGGCGCGGCGCATTCAAACGGGATCCCGAGCTTTTCCAGCAGCATTCGGCGATAAGGTGAAGTGGAAGCAAGGACGAGATTTGGCATATTTTTATCACCAGATATAGCGTATCGATGCCAGCCATTTTAAACTACAGGCCGCAATGTGTGCGAATAATTGGCAAAAGGCAGCTCTGGTTGCCTTTTTCTTTGACTCTATGACGTTACAAAGTTAATATGCGCGCCCTATGCAAAAGGTAAAATTACCCCTGACTCTTGATCCGGTTCGTACGGCTCAAAAACGCCTCGATTACGAAGGAATCTATTCTTCCGATCAGGCTGAGCGTATTGCCGAATCTGTAGTCAGTGTGGACAGTGATGTAGAGTGCTCCATGTCGTTCGCTATCGACAACCAGCGCCTCGCCGTTTTAACCGGTGATGCAAAGGTGACGTTAACGCTCGAATGTCAGCGCTGCGGGAAACCGTTTGTACAGCATGTTCACACAACGTATTGTTTCAGTCCGGTTCGTTCTGACGAACAGGCTGAAGCACTCCCGGAAGCGTATGAACCGATTGAGGTTAACGAATTCGGTGAAATCGATCTTCTGGCGCTGGTTGAAGATGAAGTCATCCTCTCCCTGCCAGTCGTTCCGGTGCATGATTCTGAACACTGTGAAGTGTCCGAGGCGGACATGGTCTTTGGGGAACTGCCTGATGAAGCGCAAAAACCAAATCCATTTGCCGTATTAGCCAGCTTAAAGCGTAAGTAATTGAGGAGTAAGGTCCATGGCCGTACAACAGAATAAACCAACCCGTTCCAAACGTGGCATGCGTCGTTCCCATGACGCGCTGACCGCAGTTACCAGCCTGTCTGTAGACAAGACTTCTGGTGAGAAACACCTGCGTCACCACATCACCGCTGACGGTTTCTACCGCGGCCGCAAGGTTATCACTAAGTAATCACGCGTCAGCGTGATTAGGCTTAGTGAGGAACTTCCCCGTGAAAACGGGGAGTTTACCGAACCAGGCTGCGACGATACCTTGACACGTCTAACCCTGGCGTTAGATGTCATGGGGGGAGATTTTGGCCCTACCGTGACAGTGCCTGCAGCATTGCAGGCACTGAATTCTAATTCGCAACTCACACTTCTTTTAGTCGGTAATCCCGACACAATCACGCCATTACTTGCAAAAGCTGACTTTGAACAACGTTCGCGTCTGCAGATTATTCCTGCGCAGTCAGTTATTGCCAGTGATGCCCGGCCATCGCAGGCTATTCGTAATAGCCGCGGCAGCTCTATGCGCATGGCGCTGGAGCTGGTGAAAGAAGGGCGAGCGCAGGCTTGCGTCAGCGCGGGAAATACTGGCGCGCTGATGGGGCTGTCGAAATTATTGCTCAAGCCGATTGAGGGCATTGAGCGTCCGGCGCTGGTGACGGTGTTACCGCATCAGCAGAAGGGCAAAACGGTGGTGCTCGATCTGGGCGCTAACGTAGATTGTGATAGTACAATGCTGGCTCAGTTTGCCGTGATGGGGTCGGTGCTGGCAGAAGACGTGGTCGGGATTACCAATCCCCGCGTTGCGTTATTGAATATTGGTGAAGAAGAGACCAAAGGCCTGGACAGTATCCGCGACGCTGCGGAAATACTCAAACAGGTTCCCTCCATCAACTATATTGGTTATCTCGAAGCCAATGAGTTGCTGACGGGCAAAACGGATGTATTAGTGTGTGATGGCTTCACCGGAAACGTGACGTTGAAGACCATGGAAGGGGTCGTACGAATGTTCCTTTCTCTGCTGAAATCGCAGGGAGAAGGTAAAAAAAGGTCCTGGTGGCTGATTTTATTAAAGCGTTGGTTACAAAAAAGCCTGACGCGGCGATTCAGTCACCTCAACCCCGACCAGTATAATGGCGCCTGTCTGTTAGGATTGCGCGGCATCGTGATTAAGAGTCATGGCGCCGCCAATCAGCGAGCATTTACCGTCGCGATTGAACAGGCAGTGCAGGCGGTGCAGCGACAAGTCCCTCAGAGGATTGCCGCTCGCCTGGGATCTGTATTAGCTAAAAGTGACTGAGCGTACATGTATACGAAGATTTTAGGTACCGGCAGCTACCTGCCAAAACAAGTGCGTACCAACGCCGATCTTGAAAAAATGGTAGATACGTCTGACGAGTGGATTGTCACGCGCACAGGTATCCGTGAACGTCGTATCGCCGCGCCAGACGAAACTGTGTCCACCATGGGCTACGAAGCCGCTCAGCGAGCGCTTGAGATGGCTGGCATTGATAAAGAACAGATCGGGCTTATTGTGGTGGCGACAACATCTGCCACGCATGCCTTCCCAAGCGCAGCGTGCCAGGTGCAGAACATGCTCGGCATCAAAGGCTGCCCGGCATTTGATGTTGCAGCGGCGTGCGCGGGTTTCACCTATGCGCTGAGCATCGCCGATCAGTATGTTAAATCGGGTGCCGTAAAATATGCGTTGGTGATCGGTGCTGATGTGCTGGCGCGTACCTGCGATCCAACCGATCGCGGCACAATCATTATTTTTGGCGATGGCGCGGGCGCGGTGCTGCTGGGGCAGTCCGAAGAACCAGGCATCATCTCCACGCACCTGCACGCTGACGGTCGCTACGGCGAGCTGTTAACGCTGCCTAACGCCGATCGCGTTAATCCGGACAGTTCGATTTACCTGACAATGGCGGGTAATGAAGTGTTCAAGGTGGCCGTGACCGAACTCGCTCACATTGTTGATGAGACGCTGGAAGCGAACAATCTGGATCGCGCCGCACTCGACTGGCTGGTACCGCATCAGGCTAACCTGCGTATTATCAGCGCGACGGCGAAGAAGTTGGGCATGTCTATGGATAACGTTGTGGTGACGCTTGATCGCCACGGCAACACCTCTGCGGCATCGGTACCGTGCGCATTTGACGAAGCGGTACGCGATGGACGAATTAAACGGGGCCAACTGGTCTTGCTTGAAGCCTTTGGTGGCGGGTTCACCTGGGGTTCCGCGCTGGTTCGTTTCTAGGATAAGGATTAAAAAATGACGCAATTTGCTTTTGTGTTCCCGGGACAGGGCTCACAAACTGTTGGGATGTTGTCTGAAATGGCAGCAAACTATCCGGTTATTGAAGAGACTTTCCGTGAAGCTTCTGACGCGCTGGGTTATGATCTGTGGGCGCTGACCCAGCAGGGCCCAGCTGAAGAGCTGAACAAAACCTGGCAGACTCAACCGGCACTGCTGGCAGCCTCCGTCGCATTGTGGCGCGTATGGCAGCAGCAGGGCGGCAAAACGCCGGCGCTGATGGCGGGTCATAGCCTGGGTGAATACTCTGCGCTGGTCTGCGCAGGGGTGATTGCCTTCGCTGACGCGGTCCGTCTGGTTGAATTGCGTGGTAAGTTTATGCAGGAAGCGGTGCCAGAAGGCACGGGCGGCATGTCTGCCATCATCGGTCTGGATGATGCTTCTATTGCTAAAGCCTGTGAAGAATCTGCTGAAGGTCAGGTCGTTTCTCCGGTAAACTTTAACTCGCCAGGCCAGGTAGTTATCGCGGGTCATAAAGAAGCGGTTGAGCGTGCAGGCGCTGCCTGTAAAGCTGCGGGTGCAAAACGTGCACTGCCGCTGCCGGTGAGCGTGCCGTCTCACTGTGCGCTGATGAAGCCCGCTGCCGATAAACTGGCGGTTGAGCTGGAAAAAATGACCTTTAACGCACCGACGATTTCCGTTGTGAATAACGTCGATGTGAAGTGCGAAACCGCGCCGGAGGCTATCCGTAACGCGCTGGTTCGCCAGCTCTACAGCCCAGTTCAGTGGACCAAAACCGTTGAATTTATGGCGTCTCAGGGCGTTGAACATCTGTATGAAGTCGGTCCAGGTAAGGTACTTACCGGTCTGACAAAACGTATTGTAGACACCCTGACTGCCTCGGCGATTAACGAGCCGGAAGCAATGAAAGCGGCACTCTCGCAATAAAAGAGGAATACCATGAGTTTTGAAGGAAAAATTGCCCTGGTGACCGGCGCAAGCCGCGGTATCGGGCGTGCTATTGCTGAAACACTGGTTGCGCGCGGCGCGACGGTGATCGGGACTGCGACCAGCGAGAATGGCGCACAGGCCATCAGCGAGTATCTGGGTGCGAACGGCAAAGGTCTGGTACTGAATGTGACTGAACCAGCATCTATCGAATCTGTTCTGGAAAATATTCGCGCAGAGTTTGGCGAAGTGGATATTCTGGTCAATAATGCCGGGATCACTCGCGACAACCTGTTGATGCGAATGAAAGATGATGAGTGGAACGATATTATCGAAACCAACCTGTCATCGGTATTCCGTCTGTCAAAAGCGGTAATGCGCGCTATGATGAAAAAGCGTCATGGACGTATTATCACTGTAGGTTCTGTGGTTGGTACCATGGGAAATGCTGGTCAGGCTAACTACGCTGCGGCGAAAGCAGGTCTGATCGGTTTCAGTAAGTCGCTGGCGCGCGAAGTCGCGTCCCGCGGAATTACTGTAAACGTTGTTGCTCCGGGCTTTATTGAAACGGACATGACGCGTGCGCTGACTGATGATCAGCGTGCGGGTACGCTGGCGGCAGTTCCAGCGGGTCGTCTTGGCGACCCTAAAGAAATCGCCAGCGCGGTTGCATTTTTAGCCTCTGACGAAGCGGGTTACATCACTGGTGAAACCCTCCACGTCAACGGCGGGATGTACATGGTTTAATCACGATCGAAAATATTTGCGTTATTTGGGCAAATGGCCTCAAAATAACGTAAAATCGTGGTAAGACCTGCCGGGATTTAGTTGCAAATTTTTCAACATTTTATACACTACGAAAACCATCGCGAAAGCGAGTTTTGATAGGAAATTTAAGAGTATGAGCACTATCGAAGAACGCGTTAAGAAAATTATCGGCGAACAGCTGGGCGTTAAGCAGGAAGAAGTTGTGAACTCCGCTTCCTTTGTTGAAGACCTGGGCGCAGATTCTCTTGACACCGTTGAGCTGGTAATGGCTCTGGAAGAAGAGTTTGATACTGAGATTCCGGACGAAGAAGCTGAGAAAATCACCACCGTTCAGGCTGCCATTGATTACATCAACGGTCACCAGGCGTAAGTGAACATCTCCAGGCGGTCATTCGACCGCCTGAGTTTTATCTTTTGTAGTCCCACGAATCTCTTTTTTTATCCCTCCCTGGAGGACAAACGTGTCTAAGCGTCGTGTAGTTGTGACCGGACTTGGCATGTTGTCTCCTGTCGGCAATACCGTAGAGTCCACCTGGAAAGCTCTCCTTGCCGGTCAGAGCGGCATCAGCCTAATCGACCATTTCGATACTAGCGCCTATGCAACGAAATTTGCTGGCTTAGTAAAGGATTTTAACTGTGAAGAGATCATCTCGCGCAAAGAACAGCGCAAGATGGATGCCTTCATTCAATATGGAATTGTCGCTGGCGTTCAGGCCATGCAGGATTCTGGCCTTGAGATTACGGAAGAGAACGCTACCCGTATCGGCGCTGCTATCGGCTCCGGGATTGGCGGTCTTGGCCTGATCGAGGAAAACCATACATCTCTGGTGAATGGCGGCCCGCGTAAAATCAGCCCGTTCTTCGTTCCGTCTACGATTGTAAACATGGTGGCAGGTCACCTGACCATTATGTTCGGCCTGCGTGGCCCAAGCATCTCAATCGCGACAGCCTGTACGTCTGGCGTGCATAACATCGGCCAGGCCGCGCGTATCATCGCGTACGGCGATGCAGATGCTATGGTTGCGGGCGGTGCTGAAAAAGCCAGTACCCCGCTGGGCGTCGGTGGCTTCGGTGCAGCGCGTGCGCTCTCTACCCGAAACGATAATCCTCAGGCGGCGAGCCGTCCGTGGGATAAAGACCGTGATGGTTTCGTGCTGGGTGACGGTGCAGGCATGATCGTACTGGAAGAGTACGAACACGCGAAAAAACGTGGCGCGAAAATTTATGCTGAAGTTGTTGGCTTTGGCATGAGCAGCGATGCTTACCACATGACGTCTCCTCCAGAGAACGGCGCAGGTGCTGCGCTGGCGATGGAAAACGCCATCCGTGATGCGGGCATTACGCCGGCACAGATTGGCTACGTTAACGCGCACGGGACATCTACCCCTGCGGGCGATAAAGCAGAAGCGCAGGCGGTTAAGTCTATCTTCGGCGAATCTGCCAGCCGTGTACTGGTGAGCTCCACGAAATCCATGACCGGTCACCTCCTGGGTGCGGCGGGTGCAGTAGAATCAATCTACTCTATTCTCGCGCTGCGCGATCAGGCTGTACCGCCAACCATCAACCTGGATAATCCAGATGAAGGTTGCGATCTGGACTTCGTTCCCCACGAAGCGCGCCAGGTTAGCGGTATGGAGTACACCCTGTGTAACTCCTTCGGCTTCGGTGGGACTAACGGTTCTCTGATCTTCAAAAAGGTCTGAGTCTGGTTAGTCGCTGACGATAATAAAGGTCCGCTTGCCGGGCCTTTTTTATTAGGTGATATCCCCTTGTCCGGCTAACCACATCCTGCCAGACTGAGCCTCCATGCATAAGGAGCCACTATGTTTTTAATTAATGGCCTTGAGCAAGAAATGCTGCCGGCAAGCGACAGGGCGACCCAGTTTGGCGATGGCTGTTTCACGACCGCGCGTATTCTCGACGGTGGCGTGTGCCTGCTCGGGGCCCATATCCTTCGTTTACAAAAAGCCTGCGAAGCATTACTGATCCCCTTCTCGCAGTGGGACATTCTTGAAAGTGAAATGCGTCGGCTGGCGTCAGAGAAAGCAAGCGGCGTCCTGAAAGTCATTATCAGCCGCGGCAGCGGTGGTCGGGGCTATAGCGGTTCTGCCTGCCAGCATCCTGCGCGGATCCTTTCCGTTTCAGATTATCCTTCCCATTACGCGCACTGGCGTGAAGAGGGCGTAGTCCTGGCGCTTAGCCCGGTACGTCTGGGGCGAAACCCGATGCTCGCTGGCATAAAACATCTTAACCGTCTTGAACAGGTGCTTATTCGTACTCATCTTGAGCAGACGGAGGCCGGGGAGGCGCTGGTTCTTGACAGCGAAGGGTACATTACGGAATGCTGTGCGGCTAATTTACTCTGGCGGAAGGGCAGTGACGTATTCACGCCTTCGCTGGAGCAGGCCGGAGTCAACGGCATTATGCGGCAGTTTTGTTTGCAACAGCTGGCACGCGCAGGCTTTCGCGTTGTCGAAGTTAACGCTAAGGAAGAGGCGCTGCTGGCTGCCGAAGAAGTTGTTATCTGCAATGCGCTGATGCCCGTTGTCCCCGTTCGCGCTTATGACCGCAAGTGCTGGTCATCCCGCGAGCTGTTCCAGTTTCTGGCCCCGTTATGTGAGCAAACCAGGTAGTCATGAAGAAAATGTTACGCTTTGTCCTCCTTCTTATCGTTGCGTTCGGAATCGCTGGCGGAGCGGGAGTGTGGAAAGTCCGTCAGCTGGCTGAAAGTCAGATCCTGATTAAAGACGAGACGATTTTTACCCTGAAAGCGGGGACCGGGCGGCAGGCGCTTGGTCAGCAGCTGTATGACGACAAAATTATCAATCGTCCACGCGTATTCCAGTGGCTGCTGCGTATTCAGCCGGACCTGTCCCATTTCAAGGCCGGTACCTATCGTTTCACCCCTGGCATGACCGTGCGCGAGATGCTGAAACTGCTGGAGAGTGGTAAAGAAGCCCAGTTTCCATTGCGTTTTGTGGAAGGTATGCGTCTGAGCGATTATCTCAGGCAACTGCGTGACGCGCCGTACATCAAGCATACGCTGAAAGATGACCGCTACCAGACCGTGGCAGACGCCTTAAAATTCGAACATCCCGAGTGGGTGGAAGGCTGGTTCTGGCCCGATACGTGGATGTATACGGCAGGCACGACGGATGTGGCAATTCTGAAGCGCGCGCACAACAAAATGGTCGCGGCGGTAGACGCTGCGTGGAAAGGGCGAGCAGAGGGCCTGCCTTATCAAGATCAAAACCAGTTCATGACGATGGCCTCGATCATCGAGAAAGAGACGGCCGTTGCTGCCGAACGTGACCAGGTTGCCTCGGTGTTTATTAACCGTCTGCGCATCGGCATGCGTTTGCAAACCGATCCTACCGTCATCTACGGCATGGGCGAAAACTACAACGGCAGGATTTCCAGAAAAGATCTGGAAACGCCAACGGCGTATAATACCTACGTGATTAGCGGCCTGCCGCCTGGACCGATTGCGACGCCGAGTGAAGCATCGTTGAAGGCCGCCGCGCACCCGGCCAAAACGCCGTATCTCTATTTTGTGGCTGACGGAAAAGGGGGGCATACGTTCAATACCAACCTGGCCAGTCACAATCGCTCCGTTCAGGACTATCTGAAGGCACTTAAGGAAAAAAATGCGCAGTAAATACATTGTCATTGAGGGACTCGAAGGGGCGGGCAAAACCACCGCCCGTAACGTGGTGGTGGATACGCTGAAATCGCTTGGCGTCGCCGACATGGTCTTCACCCGCGAGCCGGGCGGTACGCAGCTGGCGGAAAAACTGCGCAGCCTGGTTCTGGATATCAAATCCGTTGGCGATGAAGTTATTACCGACAAAGCGGAAGTGCTGATGTTCTATGCGGCGCGCGTTCAGCTGGTGGAGACGGTGATCAAACCCGCTCTGGCAGAAGGCAAATGGGTGATTGGCGATCGCCACGATCTCTCAACCCAGGCGTATCAGGGCGGTGGCCGGGGTATCGATCAGGCCATGCTGGCTACGCTTCGCGACGCGGTTCTGGGCGATTTCCGTCCTGACCTGACGCTGTATCTGGACGTGACCCCTGAGGTGGGCCTTAAGCGCGCCCGTGCCCGCGGCGAACTGGACCGCATCGAACAGGAGTCTTTTGATTTCTTTAACCGCACCCGTGCGCGTTATCTGGAACTGGCCGGGCAGGACAAGACCATTCGTACCATCGATGCGACGAAATCCCTTGAAGACGTTACATGTGATATTCAGCAGACCGTTACGCAGTGGCTACAGGAGCAGCAGGCATGAAATGGTATCCATGGTTGCGCCCACACTTTGAACAGCTGATCGGCAGCTATCAGGTTGGTCGGGGGCATCATGCGTTACTGATCCAGGCGCTGCCGGGAATGGGTGATGATGCGTTGATTTATGCCATAACCCGCTTTCTGATGTGCCAAAAGCCGGAAGGACATAAAAGCTGTGGTAAGTGTCGGGGTTGCCAGCTCATGCAGGCGGGCACGCATCCTGACTATTACACCCTCGAACCTGAGAAGGGCAAAAATACGCTCGGTATCGACGCGGTGCGTGAGGTCAGTGAGAAACTGTACGAATATGCGCGTCTGGGGGGGGCGAAAGTGGTGTGGCTGAAAGATGCCGCGCTGCTCACGGAAGCCGCAGCCAACGCGCTGTTAAAAACCCTGGAAGAGCCGCCAGAAAACACCTGGTTTTTCCTCTCCTGCCGCGAGCCGGAACGCTTGCTGGCGACGCTGCGCAGTCGCTGCCGTCTTCACCACCTTGCTGTCCCTCAGGAATCCTGGGCACTCGCCTGGCTTGAGCGGGAAGTGACGGTGTCACAAGACGCGGCGCTCTCAGCGTTGCGCCTGTGCAGCGGTGCGCCTGCGGCTGCGCTGGCCTTATTACAGCCCGAAGTGTGGTCCCAGCGTGAAACGCTGTGTCGTGCGGTTGAATCAGCCCTCGACAGCCATGACTGGCTGAGCGTGCTGCCAGCGCTGAACAGCGATCAGGCTCCGGAACGGCTGCACTGGCTGGCCGCACTACTGCTGGATGCGCTCAAAATTCAGCAGGGGGCTACGCTTCTGACTAACCCTGACGTGTGGGCGCTGGTCACCACGCTGGCGAATCGCCTGTCAGGGCAGTCGCTGCACGCTATCCTTCATGATATCTGCCAGAGTCGTGAACAACTTTTGACGGTAACCGGTCTCAATCGCGAGCTTTTACTGACTGACCAGTTACTGCGTATCGAACACTACCTACAACCGGGCGTCATACCGCCGGTTTCCCACCTCTGAGAGAGACATTATGTTTTTAGTCGACTCACACTGCCATCTCGATGGCCTGGATTATCAATCCCTGCATAAAAATGTGGACGACGTGCTGGCGAAAGCCGCCGCGCGCGATGTGAAATTTTGCCTGGCCGTGGCAACCACGTTGCCGGGTTACCGCTCCATGCGTGAACTGGTAGGCGAGCGCGATAATGTCGTCTTCTCCTGCGGCGTGCATCCGCTGAATCAGGATGAAGCGTACGACGTTGAGGATTTACGCCGTCTTGCCGCAGAAGAGGGCGTAGTGGCGATGGGCGAGACCGGCCTGGACTATTTCTACACTCCGGAAACGAAACCTCGCCAGCAGGAATCCTTCCGTAACCACATCCGCATTGGCCGGGAACTGAATAAGCCGGTTATCGTTCACACCCGAGATGCGCGCGCCGACACGCTGGGTATCCTGCGGGAAGAAAAGGTGACGGATTGCGGTGGCGTACTACACTGTTTCACAGAAGACAGAGAAACGGCGGGTAAGCTGCTTGATTTGGGCTTTTATATCTCGTTCTCGGGGATTGTCACGTTCCGTAATGCTGAGCAACTGCGTGATGCGGCGCGCTATGTTCCGCTGGATCGTATTCTGGTGGAAACCGATTCCCCGTACCTGGCGCCGGTGCCTCATCGTGGCAAAGAGAACCAGCCAGCGATGACCCGGGATGTCGCTGAGTATATGGCCGTTCTGAAAGGTGTCAGTATTGAAGAACTGGCTCGCGTGACAACGGAAAACTTCGCCAGCCTGTTCCATATTGACCCCGCCCGCCTGCAATCTGTCTGATACACCTGTTATTTTTAGGCTCGTAATTAATAAGTAAAGCGAGTAAAGTTCACCGCCTCATTCAGGGCGGTGATGGCGTTTTTAGACACATCCAGACATGCTTTATGTAAATATCTGCAAGTTTTTTGGCCGTCTTGAACTGAAACGTGATAGCCGTCAAACAAACTCAGAGGGAATTATTTTACTCTGTGTAATAAATAAAGGGCGCTTAGATGTCCTGTCCACGGCGCGGTACTCCCCCCGGGCCAATGCGTGAAAACGTAAAAAAAAGCACAAATACTCAGGAGCACTCTCAATTATGTTTAAGAATGCATTTGCTAACCTGCAAAAGGTCGGTAAATCGCTGATGCTGCCAGTATCCGTACTGCCTATCGCAGGTATCCTGCTGGGTGTCGGTTCTGCAAACTTCAGCTGGCTGCCAGCCGTAGTTTCCCACGTGATGGCCGAAGCAGGCGGTTCTGTTTTTGCTAACATGCCGCTGATCTTCGCTATCGGTGTTGCTCTGGGCTTCACCAATAACGACGGTGTTTCCGCTCTGGCGTCCGTTGTTGCTTACGGCATCATGGTGAAAACCATGGCTGTGGTTGCGCCGCTGGTACTGCATTTACCTGCTGAAGAGATTGCCGCTAAGCACCTGGCGGACACCGGTGTTCTCGGTGGTATCATCTCCGGTGCGATTGCAGCGTATATGTTTAACCGCTTCTATCGCATCAAGCTGCCTGAGTATCTGGGCTTCTTCGCGGGTAAACGTTTTGTGCCGATCATTTCTGGTCTGGCCGCGATTTTCACCGGTGTGGTCCTGTCCTTCATCTGGCCACCAATCGGTACGGCAATCCAGACCTTCTCTCAGTGGGCAGCTTACCAGAACCCGGTTGTGGCATTCGGTATCTACGGCTTCATTGAGCGCTGCCTGGTACCATTTGGTCTGCACCACATCTGGAACGTTCCATTCCAGATGCAGATTGGTGAATACACCAACGCAGCAGGTCAGGTGTTCCACGGCGACATCCCACGCTACATGGCGGGCGACCCAACGGCAGGTAAACTGTCTGGTGGCTTCCTGTTCAAAATGTACGGTCTGCCGGCCGCTGCAATTGCTATCTGGCACTCTGCTAAACCAGAGAACCGTGCAAAAGTGGGCGGTATCATGATCTCCGCAGCGCTGACCTCGTTCCTGACCGGTATCACCGAGCCGATCGAGTTCTCCTTCATGTTCGTTGCGCCGATCCTGTACATCATCCACGCGGTACTGGCAGGTCTGGCATTCCCAATCTGTATCCTGCTGGGTATGCGTGACGGTACGTCATTCTCTCACGGCCTGATCGACTTCATCGTTCTGTCCGGTAACAGCAGCAAGCTGTGGCTGTTCCCAATCGTGGGTGCTGGCTACGCAGTGGTGTACTACACCGTCTTCCGCGTGCTGATCAAAGCACTGGACCTGAAAACACCGGGTCGTGAAGATGCAACGGAAGACAGCAAAGCCGGTGTGACCAGCGAAATGGCACCTGCTCTGGTTGCTGCTTTCGGCGGTAAAGAGAACATCACTAACCTGGACGCGTGTATCACTCGTCTGCGTGTGAGCGTTGCCGACGTTGCGAAAGTCGACCAGCCGGGTCTGAAAAAACTGGGCGCAGCAGGCGTCGTTGTTGCAGGTTCTGGTGTTCAGGCAATCTTCGGAACGAAATCCGATAACCTGAAAACCGAAATGGATGAGTACATCCGCAACAACTAAGCTGTGATCTGGGGAGACTAAGGCAGCCGAATGGCTGCCTTTTTTATTACTCGGTTTGGGGGGCCGGGTGGCGGCTGCGCCTTACCCGGCCTACGTGATGGGTAGCCCCGGTAAGCGCAGCGCCACCGGGCTTAATACTCAGAAGTCGTAGCTCGCGCTAACCGAAACGTTCAGTGGCGCGCCATACACTACATACGATCCGACGTAGTCGTAATACTCTTTGTCGAAGAGGTTGTTGACGTTAGCCTGAACAGCAAAGTCTTTGGTGACCTGATAGCGACTGAACAGGTTCACCAGCCCATAGCTGCCTTGCTCCGCGCGGGAACGTCCTGCCGGACCGCCTTCCACGTCCGTCCACACTTTGTTCTGCCAGTTTACGCCACCGCCCACGGTCAGTTCCGGCAGCATTGGCAGTTGATAACGAGTGAACAACTTCATGGTTGTGCGCGGCTGATCGGAGCTGACAGCGTTGCCATTCTTATCTTCTGCAATGTAACGCGTCGCGCCAAAGGTCAGCTGCCAGTTATCGGTCAGTGCACCGTTGAGCTCAAACTCGACCCCTTTGCTGACCACCCCGTCCAGCGATTCATAAATCGACTCACCGCTCGGCATGTAGGTATACGTGTTGCTGGCCACGTTATCCTGCTCAATGCGGAAAATCGCCAGCGAGGTGGTGAGGCGGGTATTAAACCAGTCTGCCTTCACCCCGGCTTCGTAGCTTTTACCCGTGGTAGGGTCGAGATAACGTCCACTGGCATTGCGCTTATCCTGCGGCTGGAAGATAGAGGTATAGCTGACGTAGGTCGACCAGTCCTCATTGATGTCATACACCAGGCCGGCATACGGCGTGACATCATCTTTGGTGCTTTCCAGACGTGTATTCGGCGAACCAGCGGGGTTATAGCGAATGTTGTATTGGGTGTAACGCGCCCCCAGGATCAGGTGCAACGGATCGGCGAGTGAGAAACGCGCAGAGGAATAGGCTGAAGACTGGCGAATATCATCCTTGCTGTAGAGTTTCCACGGCGTCCACTGCGGATCGGCAATGTTCCCGTTCCAGTTCTTAAAGTTGCCGACATCAACCATGCCGTATACTGCATCCGGCATGGTGTTGTCGTAATGGTTACGCTGACGGCTAAAGCTGCCGCCGAACATCATCTCGTGCTGACGGCCAAAGAGATCGAAGCCGCCGCGCAGGAAGGCATCGACCGCATCCTGTTTACGTTCCCCGCGGTTCCAGCCGCCGTAACCCACCAGGCCAGCGCCGGTCTCTTTATCCGGATAACCGGACATATACATCAGCTTAGAGTCAAAGTTGGTTTCAGCATGCATGCCGTTGATGTGCGCTTCCCAGCCATTATCGAAACGCTGGGTCAGGTTAGCGAAGATGCGGGTGCTGTCTTTATCTGAATAGGCCCAGTCAGGCGCGACGGTCTGGCTGCGATTGTAGTTGGTCTTACTTCCGTCGCTGTACCAGGTCGGCAGCCCGCCCCAGGTTGGGTCAGCGGTATGGCTTTCCTGATACTCATACCCTACAGAGAGGGTCGTGCTGTCGGTAACATCTGCATCCATCACGCCGTAGAGGAATTTCTTCCGGTAGTGGTAGTTATCCACGAAGCTGTCGTTGTCCTGATAACCCGTGATCAGACGACCCCGTACCTTACCTGATTCCACCAGCGGCGCCTGGAGATCCAGCACGTAACGCTGCTTGTCCCAGCTGCCATAGCTGGCGGAGACGTTGCCTTTAAATTCCTGGCTGTCCGCATGCTTGCGCACCATATTAACGTACGCCGCCGGGTTGCCCGTCCCGGACATCAGGCCTGTGGCGCCGCGGACCACTTCAATGCGGTCATAAATTGCGGTATCGGCGGCGGTATCACCAAAGTTCCACACTTCACTGATGGACGTTGGAAGGTCGTCATAGGCGTAGTTGCTGACGAAAAATCCGCGTGAGTAAAATACGGTACGATCGCTGTCCTGCACCTGCGCCGTGATGCCCGTGGTGTTCGTCAGCACCTGGCCGATGGATTGCAGATTCTGGTCAGCCATACGTTGTTGGCTGATAACGCTGACGGACTGTGGGATGTCGCGGGGAACCAGCAACAATTTGGTGCCGGTGGTGGTGGTTTTTACGCTGTAATCCTGATCCTGGCTGGCAGAAAGATCCTGTGTGTTATCAAAACCCCCATCAACGACGACGGTATCTTCGGCTGTTGAAGCAGCGAAAGCGGTGGTTGGCGTCAATGCCATAGCAATGCAGGCGGCCAGCAACGAAGGTGTTGCGGCAGGCTGACGTTGCCCATCCCTGGTGTGATTAATGAAAGACATCATCAAACCCTTAGTGAATGGTGAAGGTAGTGCGCGACAGTCCCGCTAGCACGGGCTGACGTCGTTTTCTATGTTAAAAATGCGCATGAAAATGCAAATGCGAAATATACGCATTGTGATTAACGCTGTAAACAGATGTTTCGGGATGAACTGAAATCAGGTTTCAGAAAAGAAATGTCCTAAAGCGATGCCTCTTCAGCCAGATGGGCGATAATCAGGAAAGAAATCACGGGAGAAGGTTGAAAGGACAGGAGAAACTCGCTCATACTCTTGTGTTGTGTCACACAGTAAAACAGACAATGTGTGTTAACAACGGACGCACGACGCCAGATTAAACTTAAAAGGAAAAGGTCATGGCTGAAGAAACGATTTTCAGTAAAATTATCCGCCGCGAAATTCCGTCGGATATTGTCTATCAGGATGAACTGGTCACGGCTTTCCGCGACATTTCTCCCCAGGCGCCGACGCACATCCTTATTATTCCCAATATTCTGATTCCGACCGTCAATGACGTTAAAACCGAGCATGAAGTTGCGCTGGGCCGTATGCTTACGGTGGCCGCGAAAATTGCTGAGCAGGAAGGGATTGCTGAAGATGGATACCGTTTGATCATGAACTGTAATCGCCATGGCGGCCAGGAAGTCTATCATATTCATATGCATCTTCTGGGTGGACGTCCACTGGGACCGATGCTGGCACATAAAGGTCTTTAATATGTTAACTGGGCGTATTGCAGCGCTGATCGTGACGCTGGTTATGGTTGGGTGCAGCGCGCGTCCCGCCATCCCGGTCAGTGAAGAACAGACGCTGGTGATGGAGTCCTCAGTGCTTGCTGCGGGCATCACGGCGGAAAATCCTTCGTTGACCATAAGCGAAATCCAGTCTTCTGCCTCCTCTACGCTCTATAACGAAAGGCAAGAGCCAGTGACGGTGCATTATCGCTTCTACTGGTATGACGTGAGAGGTCTTGAGATGCACCCGCTTGAGGCGCCGCGTAGCGTGACGGTCCCGGCAAGATCGTCGGTCACGCTCTACGGCAGCGCCAGCTATCTGGGTGCACATAAGGTGAGACTTTATCTTTATTTGTAAGGAGTGAACCTTGATTAAAACAATGAGCCGTTATGCGCTCCTGAGTGCGTTCGCACTCTTTCTGGCAGGCTGTGTGACGCGAACGGAAGAACCTGCACCGGTGGATCAGGCGAAGCCGGGAACGGAACAGCCAACAACACCGGCGCAACCTGTTCCAACCGTGCCGTCTGTACCGACTATTCCGGCGCAGCCTGGCCCGATCGAACATCCGGACGATACCGCGCAGCCTGCGCCGCGAGTGCGGCACTATGACTGGAACGGCGCGATGCAGCCGATGGTGGGCAAAATGTTGCAGGCACAGGGCGTTACGCCTGGCAGTGTGCTGCTGGTGGACAGCGTGAACAACCGTACAAACGGTTCCCTGAATGCGGGAGAAGCGACGGAAACCCTGCGCAACGCGCTGGCAAACAACGGTAAATTTACGCTGGTCTCAGCCCAGCAGCTCGCGGTCGCCAAGCAACAGCTTGGTCTGTCGCCTCAGGACAGCCTGGGTTCGCGCAGTAAAGCGATTGGTATCGCCCGCAACGTTGGCGCGCAGTATGTCCTTTATTCTAACGCGACAGGCAACGTGAACACGCCGTCGTTGCAGATGCAGTTAATGCTGGTTCAAACCGGCGAAATTATCTGGTCAGGTAAAGGTGCCGTTACGCAACAATAAGCGCACGCGTCATGATGTCCTGACGCGTTATTTCCCCCAGTACCGTGTTATCGCGCCGCAAGCCCCCGTCGGGCTTGGCGGCGCGAGTTGCATTATTGAGCGTGGCGACCATCGGCTGGTTTTACGTCAGCATCACGATGCCGCCGCGCCTGCCGCCCATTTTCGTCGCCAGTTCCGCGCCCTGAAGCGCCTTCCCGCCGACCTTGCCCCGAAACCTCATCTCTTTATCAGGGACTGGATGGCGGTGGCGTTTATTGCGGGTGAGATCAAAAGCGAGCTTCCCGATACGCCCACGCTGGCAGCCATGCTGTATCATCTGCATCGACAGCCGCGTCTGGGCTGGCAGGTGACGTTACTTCCATTACTGGATAGCTATTGGCAGCAGGCTGCGCCTGGACGACGCACGCCCTTCTGGCTGGCGCAGCTTAAGCGGCTGCGTAAAGCGGGAGAGCCGAAGGCGTTACGTCTGGCGCCGCTGCATATGGATGTCCATGCGGGGAATATCGTTCATACCACGGCGGGCGAGAAACTTATCGACTGGGAATATGCCGGGGACGGTGACGTGGCGCTTGAACTCGCTGCGGTCTGGATGCCTGATGAGGCTTCGCGCGTGCAGCTGATAACCGCCTATGCCCGAAACGCCAACATAAATGTACTCACCCTTGCGCGGCAGGTCGCGCGCTGGCGTCCGTGGGTGCTGATGCTGATGGCGGGATGGTTTGAAATGCGCCTTCAGCAGACAGATGACGAACAATTTATTGCGCTGGCAAATGATGCCTGGCGTCAGTTACAAACGAAAGGATAAGAGAGGTTGGTGTGGGTCCAGTAATGTTGGATGTTGAAGGGTTTGAGCTGGATGCGGAAGAGCGCGAAATTCTGGCGCACCCGCTGGTAGGGGGGCTGATTCTTTTCACCCGCAATTATCACGATCCGGCGCAGTTGCGCGAGCTGGTTCGCCAGATCCGCGCGGCGTCACGCAATCGCTTGGTGGTGGCCGTCGACCAGGAAGGTGGACGCGTGCAGCGTTTCCGCGAAGGGTTTACGCGTTTACCCGCCGCACAATCTTTTGCTGCGCTGCTGGGTGCTGAAGAGGGCGGTCAACTGGCGCAGGAAGCAGGCTGGCTGATGGCCAGCGAGATGATCGCCATGGATATCGATATCAGCTTCGCCCCGGTGCTGGACGTAGGACACATTAGTGCGGCAATAGGTGAGCGTTCGTATCATGACGATCCACGTATCGCGCTGGCAATGGCGACGCGCTTCATTGACGGTATGCACGATGCGGGCATGAAAACCACCGGCAAACATTTCCCTGGCCACGGGGCGGTGACGGCGGATTCCCATAAAGAAACCCCGCGCGATCCGCGCCCGGAAGCAGACATTCGCGCTAAAGATATGTCTGTTTTCCGCTCGCTGATTACCGATAACAAGCTGGACGCTATTATGCCTGCGCACGTCATCTACAGTGACGTTGATCCGCGTCCGGCCAGCGGCTCTCCGCACTGGCTTAAAACCGTGCTGCGTCAGGAGTTGGGCTTCAATGGCGTTATTTTCTCTGACGATTTATCCATGGAAGGGGCGGCGATCATGGGAAGCTATGCCGAACGTGGGCAGGCTTCGCTGGATGCAGGTTGCGATATGATCCTCGTCTGCAATAATCGTAAAGGGGCGGTGAGCGTGCTGGATAACCTGTCGCCGATCAATGCTGAACGTGTTACACAATTGTATCATAAAGGTTCATTTAGTCGTCAGGAGCTGATGGACTCGGCGCGCTGGAAATCGGTAAACGCCCGGCTTGAAGCCCTGAACGAGCGCTGGCAGGCACATAAAGCAGCCCTTTAATTCATCCCGGAAGGCGTAGCGTGGTGAGACGATGATCATTTATTTACACGGTTTTGACTCAAACAGTCCTGGTAATCATGAGAAAGTGCTGCAATTGCAGTTTATCGATCCGGATGTCCGGCTGATCAGTTACAGCACGCGTCATCCGAAACATGACATGCAGCATCTGCTTAAAGAAGTGGACAAAATGTTGCAGCTCAATATCGACGATCGTCCGCTGATCTGCGGCGTGGGGTTGGGGGGATACTGGGCAGAGCGCATCGGTTTTTTGTGCGATATCCGTCAGGTCATTTTTAATCCTAACCTGTTTCCAAACGAAAACATGGAAGGCAAGATTGACCGTCCGGAAGAGTACGCCGATATCGCAACAAAATGCGTGAGCAATTTCCGCGAAAAGAACCGCGACCGGTGTCTGGCGATCCTCTCCCGCAACGATGAAGCGCTGGACAGCTCCCGCGCTGCCGAACTTCTGCATCATTACTACGAAATTGTCTGGGACGAAGAGCAGACCCACAAGTTCAAAAATATTTCCCCGCACTTGCAGCGTATTAAGGCCTTTAAAACGCTGGGCTGAACTCCCTGAACCTGACAAAGGCCCGGTACGTGAAAGCGTGCCGGGCCTCTTTTTTGTCAGAGTTGTCTACTTTTAAACCATCAAAACTTGATGCATATCAATTTTGGTATGACCAATGCGCCTGACGTGCTATTCTCAATGAATCTGAATGGTTTCAGCGCAGTAACCTGTTGTTAATTAAGGGTTATTTATATAACTTTTAATTAACAATTGGTTAATAATTTGAGGGGGTCACGTTGACTACGCCATTGAAAAAGATAGTGATTGTCGGCGGTGGTGCTGGCGGGCTGGAGCTGGCGACGCAGCTGGGTAAGAAACTGGGTCGCGGTAAGAAAGCCAAAATCACGCTGGTGGATCGTAACCACAGCCATCTGTGGAAGCCGTTACTGCACGAAGTGGCGACCGGGTCGCTGGATGAGGGCGTGGATGCGCTCAGCTATCTGGCACATGCGCGTAACCACCACTTCCAGTTCCAGCTGGGTTCGGTGGTGGACATCAACCGTGAAAACAAAACCATCACGCTGGCTGAGCTGCGTGATGATAAAGGCGAGCTGCTGGTTCCTGAGCGCAAGCTGGCATATGACACGCTGGTGATGGCCCTGGGCAGTACGTCCAATGATTTCAACACCCCAGGCGTAAAAGAGCACTGCATCTTCCTGGATAACCCGCATCAGGCGCGTCGTTTCCATCAGGAGATGCTTAACCTGTTCCTGAAGTACACCAACAACATGGGTGCTAACGGCAAGGTTAACATTGCTATCGTGGGCGGTGGCGCAACGGGCGTTGAATTATCGGCGGAGTTGCACAATGCGGTCAAACAGCTGCACAGCTATGGCTACAAAGGGCTGACTAATGAAGCGCTGAATGTGACGCTGGTGGAAGCAGGTGAACGTATTCTGCCTGCGCTGCCGCCGCGTATTTCCGGAGCGGCGCACAACGAGCTGACCAAACTGGGCGTGCGCGTGCTGACCCAGACCATGGTGACCAGCGCGGATGAGGGCGGACTGCATACCAAAGACGGCGAATACATCCAGGCCGACCTGATGGTCTGGGCTGCGGGGATCAAAGCGCCTGATTTCATGAAAGATATCGGTGGGCTGGAGACAAACCGCATTAACCAGCTGGTGACAGAGCCGACGCTGCAAACCACGCGCGATCCGGACATCTTCGCTATCGGCGACTGTGCCTCCTGCGCGCGTCCGGAAGGCGGGTTTGTGCCTCCTCGCGCTCAGGCCGCGCACCAGATGGCAAGCCTCGTGCTGCATAACATCCTGGCGCAGATGAAAGGCAAACCGATGAAAGCCTATGTCTACAAAGACCACGGCTCTCTGGTATCGCTCTCAAACTTTTCCACCGTGGGCAGCCTGATGGGCAACCTGATGCGCGGCTCTATGATGGTGGAAGGGCGCATCGCCCGCTTCGTGTACATTTCTCTGTACCGTATGCACCAGATTGCGCTGCACGGCTACTTCAAAACCGGCCTGATGATGCTGGTCGGCCGCATCAACCGCGTTATCCGCCCACGCCTGAAGCTGCACTAATTTCTCCCTCCCTCCGGGCTCTCCGGAGGGAATTCTTAGCACATCATGCTGTGCATTTCGCTCCTGACGCTTAAGAGTTCTCTTAAACAGACGCTATCCCAGCTCATCCCCCGGTTTTTTGATCCTTTATCTTATTGGCGAAGCGTTTATTGTGCTGCAAAATTGCTACCAATTGCAACAAAGGAGGAAGTCCCGTGAATAAATCAATGTTGGCGGGTATAGGGATTGGCGTCGCAGCTGCGTTAGGTGTGGCTGCCGTTGCCAGTCTGAACGTACTTGATCGTGGCCCGCAGTATGCGCAGGTGGTTACCGCTACACCGATCAAAGAGACGGTCAAGACGCCTCGTCAGGAGTGCCGTAATGTTTCTGTCACCCATCGTCGTCCGGTTCAGGATGAAAACCGTATCGCTGGCTCCGTGCTGGGCGCGGTTGCTGGTGGGGTGATTGGTCATCAGTTTGGTGGTGGCCGTGGTAAGGATGTCGCGACGGTAGTTGGTGCGCTGGGTGGCGGTTATGCCGGTAACCAGGTGCAGGGCGCGATGCAGGAAAATGATACCTACACCACAACGCAGCAGCGCTGTAAAACCGTGTATGACAAGTCTGAAAAAATGTTGGGCTACGACGTAACCTACAAAATTGGCGATCAGCAGGGCAAAATCCGCATGGATAAAGATCCTGGTACGCAGATCCCTCTCGACAGCAATGGTCAGCTGATACTGAATAACAAAGTGTAAAAAAGATGTTCTCTGAACTTAGCTCCTCATGCGCTCAGGCTGAGGAGCTTTTTTTTGCGTCAGAGTTTAAGAAGTTCAGGCCACAGGCGCAGCGTTGTTTGCGTAATCCCCTGCAGTTTTTCCAGCGTCGCGCCTTCACGGGCGCTGATGGACATCCCCTGTAGAATACAGCTCAGATACTGGGCCAGCTCCTGCGGACGGCAATGCGCCGGAATTTCACCGCGCTGCTGGCGTTGAGCCAGAAACGTGCTGAGCGTCTCCTCCTGCATCGCATGGCGCGATTTGACCGTGTTGGCAATCTCTTTCGACGATGCCGCGAGGGTCGCGGAGGTGTTGATCATAAAACAGCCCGCGGGCGTGTCTTTACTGGTAAAGCAGGTTGCGACTGCGCAGAAATAATCCTGCAATGCCTGCTCAACCGTTTTTTCTTCACAGAATAGCTGGGCTTCGTGTTTTGCCGCGAAGCGCGAGATGTATCTGTCCAGAACGGCCCGGAATAAGCCTTCTTTGTTGGTGAACTCTGCGTACAGGGTAGGGGCTTTCGCGCCCGTTGCTTCCACCAGGTCGGAGAGCGACGTGGCTTCATACCCATGCTGCCAGAAGAGCGTCATGGCCTTATCGAGCGCCGCATCCCTGTCGAACACTTTTGGTCGGCCACGGCTTTTCTTTGCGCAACGCGTGACATCGGTTGTCATGTGCCGTTGGTCCTCTGTTGTTTTGTTGAATAGTCATTATAAAAATAAACGTCTGCGACGACCAGCGGTGATTTCTTAAAAATAATTTAATTTTATCTTTATGAAATATAAGGAAAATGAAATTAATTTAACGACCATTATAAAAATGGGTTGACGTGTGACCTGGATCACATCTATCATTTACCTATCGATCGTTAACTAAATAACTAACGACCACTACATCATCTGCCCAAAGGTATAAAATCATGAAAAACGTTAAAACCCTCATCGCTGCCGCCGTTCTGAGTTCACTCTCTTTCGCAAGCTTCGCTGCTGTTGAAGTGCAATCCACTCCAGCAGACCAGCAGAAAGTCGGTACCATCTCTGCCACTGCCGGGACTAACCTCGGCTCTCTGGAAGATCAGCTGGCACAAAAAGCTGACGAAATGGGTGCGAAATCATTCCGCATCACCTCTGTGACCGGTCCTAACACCCTGCACGGTACCGCAGTTATCTACAAATAAGCGTAACGCAACCCTCCGTTATGCCACTGCAAAAAAAACGCCCTGCTAATGCAGGGCGTTTGTCGTTATTACCGTTCTACATTGACTGCTGAGCAACCTCATGATGCCGCGTGACATCGGTTGGCATCCCCGAGCGCGCTTCCATCGCCCGCTCCATCACTGCGCCATCGGTGTTTGCATTCGTTTTAAAGCTCACCATCGAGGCATTCAGATTAATCGGCAGCGTCTGCGGATCGTCATTAATGTTTTTCGATAGCGGCTGGTGGATCTCAACCAGACGGACGCCACCCGGCTCTTCAGACACTTTAATCGGCGTATTGATGATATTCACTTTCGTGCCAGGGGCGATCACGCGGTAGAGCGTTTTGATGTCGTCATCGCGCAGGCGAATGCAGCCGGAGCTGACGCGCATCCCGATACCAAAATCCGCATTCGTTCCGTGCAGAAGATAAACCCCACCGTAGGCCGCCAGGCGAATTGCATGGTGCCCCATCGGGTTATCCGGGCCAGCAGGCACCACGGCAGGCAGGTCGATACCTTGAGCTTTATAACGGGCGCGAATGTTTGCCGTCGGGGTCCAGGTTGGATTAGCGCGCTTATCAGAGACGGTGGTGACCATGGTAGGGGTCAGCGTATCGCCCCCCAGTTGACCAATACCGATAGGGTAAACGGTAACTTCGTTCTTGCCCGGCGGGTAGTAATACAGACGCAGTTCGGCGAGGTTAATTACAATGCCCTGACGCGGCGCGTCCGGCAGGATGGTTTGCAGCGGAATCGTCAGTACGCTGCCCGCCCGGGGCACATAGGGATCTACGCCCGGGTTGGCCTGCAACAGCGCCAGGAACCCGACGTTATATTTTTTAGCAATCGCTTCCAGCGAACCGCCATCGTTTTCAACCACGTGAAAGCGGTTTTCACCTACGACGTTGCTGCCGACGGGCGGAAGAGGCCAGGTATTGGCGCGAGCAGGGAGCGCGACGGCAACCGTCGCGGCCAGCGCAACCAGAGTTAACCAGCGGGTAAAACGCGAAGAAATCATCATTATCATAATCCATACAAATGATAAGGTTATTGTTTTATAAGGCGTTAATGATAATTATGGCGAATGTATGGTCGGGAAGATCGGGCGAAGTGCAAAGAGTTTGTAAATTGTCCCCCACCAGCCGGGCGCTGGCGGGGGAAACCGTTATGCGATGGCGTTCTCTTCCAACTGACGCATAAAGTTACGCACCCAGTCCATGCGGATTTTACGTTCCGTCAGATCCTGAGTAAATTTCAGACGCGTCGGGCCATCAAGACGGAAATGCTGCGGCTGTTTTTGCAGAAGGCCAATCAGCCACATCGGATCGACGTGGTTCTTCTCGGCAAACTCAATTACGCCGCCTTTCTCGTTGCCTTCAAGCTTACGAATGCCCAGCTTTTGCGCCTGCTGACGCAGGCGGGCAATATCCAGCAGGTTGCGCGCCGCATCGGGCAATATCCCAAAACGGTCAATCAGTTCGACTTTAATCTCTTCCAGCTCGCCTTCGCTTTTCGCGCTGGCAATGCGTTTGTAGAACGACAGACGGGTATTCACGTCAGGAATAAAATCATCCGGCAACAGGGAAGGCATGCGCAGTTCCACTTCGGTCTGCTGGCTGGTGAGATCTTCCAGAGACGGTTCACGTCCGGCTTTAAGCGCGTCGACGGCATTTTCCAGCAGCTCCATATACAGAGAGAAACCGATGGTTTCCATGGAGCCGCTCTGGTCTTCACCCAACAACTCACCGGCGCCGCGGATCTCCAGGTCGTGCGTCGCCAGCGCAAAACCAGCACCCAGATCTTCCAGCGAGGCGATAGCTTCCAGACGCTTTTGCGCGTCGGTGGTCATCGCCTTCGGATGCGGCGTCAGCAGCCACGCGTAGGCCTGATGGTGCGAACGCCCGACGCGCCCGCGCAGCTGATGCAGCTGGGCCAGGCCGAAGTGATCCGCGCGTTCGATGATGATGGTGTTCGCCGTCGGAATGTCGATCCCGGTCTCAATGATGGTGGTACATACCAGCACGTTGAAACGCTGATGGTGGAAGTCGTTCATCACCCGCTCCAGCTCGCGCTCGCGCATCTGGCCGTGACCAATGGCGATGCGCGCTTCCGGCACCAGCTCTGCCAGCCTGTCGGCGGCTTTCTGAATGTTTTCAACGTCGTTATACAGGTAATATACCTGGCCGCCGCGCAGCACTTCACGCAGGATCGCCTCGCGAACCACCAGATTGTCGTACTCGCGAACAAAGGTTTTCACCGCCAGACGGCGCGCCGGCGGGGTGGCAATAATCGACAGATCGCGCATGCCGCTCATCGCCATATTCAGGGTGCGCGGGATCGGCGTGGCGGTCAGGGTCAGAATGTCGACGTCGGCGCGCATCGCTTTGATGCGCTCTTTGTGGCGCACCCCAAAGCGGTGCTCTTCATCGACGATCAGCAGCCCCAGATCTTTCCACTTCACGTCGCTTTGCAGCAGCTTGTGGGTGCCGATCAGAATGTCAATTTTGCCTTCGCTTGCCTGTTCCAGGATTTGTGTCTGCTCTTTGGCGCTGCGGAAACGCGACAGCATCTCAATGCGTACCGGCCAGTTGGCGAAGCGGTCGCGGAAGTTGTCGAAGTGCTGCTGGGCGAGGAGGGTAGTCGGCACCAGCACCGCCACCTGCTTGTTGTTTTCCACCGCCAGGAAAGCGGCACGCATTGCTACCTCGGTTTTACCGAAGCCCACGTCGCCGCAGACTAAGCGATCCATTGCCAGCGGCTGGCACATGTCGCTCAGCACGGCATTTATGGCCTGAGCCTGATCCGGCGTAGTTTCAAACGGGAAGCTGTCGCAGAACAGCTGGTACTGCTCTTTATCATGCTTAAACGCATAACCCTCTTTGGCCGCACGCTGGGCGTAAATGTCCAGCAGCTCGGCGGCCACGTCGCGCACTTTTTCCGCCGCCTTCTGCCGCGCGCGTGACCAGGCGTCGCCGCCCAGCTTATGCAGCGGCGCGTTATCTTCCGCGCCACCGGCGTAGCGGCTGATAAGGTGCAGGGACGACACTGGCACGTACAGTTTGGCGTCGTTCGCGTAGGTCAGCATCAGGTATTCACCTTTGATGCCGCCTGCTTCGAGGGTGGTCATTCCCTGATAGCGACCCACACCGTGTTCCAGGTGAACGATCGGCTGACCGGGGTGCAGTTCGGCCAGGTTGCGGATCAGGGTGTCCGGGTTGATGGTGCGACGGCTGTCCTGACGACGGCGCGCCACGCGCTCGCCCAGCAGGTCGCTTTCACAAATCAAGGCCAGGTTATTGAGCGTATCAATAAATCCGTGCTCGGCGGAGCCGATCATCAGGTAACGACCATTTCCGGTCGCTTCGCTCAGGCGATGAATGCGCTTCGGCGCAACTTTGATCCGTCCTAGTAGTTCGCCCAGCGCTTCACGACGACCCTCACTCTCAACGGAGAACACCACTGGCCCGGTGAAGGAATCAAGAAACTTGCGCAGGTTATCGAGCGGGGATTTCTGCTGCGCCTGGACGGCCAGATCGGGCAGCGTCCGGAACGCGAGATTGGTGTTCGCCGCCTTATCGGCAAGCGAATCGGTTTTGAGCTGCATACGCGGCCAGCGTTTTAGCTCGGCGTTGAGCTCGTCGGTACGCAGCCACAACATTTCCGGCGGCAGCAGCGGACGCATCGGGTCAACGCCCCGGTTTTCAAAGCGGGCGCGCGTTTCGCTTTCAAAGCGGCTGGCGCTGGCGTCGATATCCCCGGTGTTAACAATCAGCGTATTGGCCGGGAAGTAGCTGAACAGCGCCGGCAGCGGTTCGTTAAAGAACAGGGGCTGCCAGTACTCGATCCCGGCCGGAAGGGTGCCTTTGCTGACCTGCTGGTAGATATGTTCGGCATCACGTTTCACGTCGAACCTGTCGCGCCACTGGCTGCGGAACAGTTCGATGGCGGTTTTATCCGTCGGGAACTCATGGGCGGGCAGCAGATTAATGGAGTCCACTTCCTCCAGCGTGCGCTGGGTGTCGGCATCGAACACGCGCAGGCTGTCGATCTCATCATCGAAGAAATCCAGACGATACGGCTGGTCGCTGCCCATCGGATAGAGATCCAGCAGCGCACCGCGCGTCGCGTATTCGCCGTGCTCCATCACCTGATCGACATGACGGTAACCGGCTCCGTCAAGCTGCACGCGCAGGGCATCGCGCGACAGGCGCTGGCCTTTTTTCATCACCAGCGCATGGCCGTGCAAATAGCTGTGCGGACAGACGCGCTGCATCAGGGTATTCACCGGCACAATCAGCACGCCGCGCTGCATGGTGGGGAGCTGATACAGCGTCGACAGGCGTGAGGAGATGATCTCCTGGTGCGGAGAGAAACTGTCGTAGGGAAGCGTTTCCCAGTCGGCCAGGCTGAATACCAGACTGTCGGTGAACTGACGAATTTCGTCGTGCAGGCGCAGGGCGTTTTGCATGTCCGGGGCAACCAGCACCACCGGCCCCGGATGGCGCTCGGCAATTTCCGCCACCAGCGTGGCGCAGGCCGCGCCTGTCAGTTCGCCCAGCTGGCGTTGGTCACCTGCTTTTACAGGCAAGGAAAAACGATAGTGTTCAGGCATGGCTATGTCAGGGTCTCTTGGGGATATACCAACAGTATTGGGGCATATCACTGATACGCAATGTCTTTATTATCCTCGATCGTTATGCATAAGCAAATCGTAACCGCACAAGAGGAAAAGTGCCCCCGGATGGGGGCAGGGTAGGTTAGCGGCTGGCGAGCTGTGGCGTAAGACGCGCGGGAGGGGAGAAGAAAAGGTCGCCAAAGAGGGCGGTCGAGAGCTTACGTGCGCCCAGTCCAACCAGCGTGCAGACGAGCAGGCTGACGAACGGATAGACCAGAATCAGCGTTAACTCCGCCCAGATCGGCCAGTACGCCGCATTCATTTCGCGAATCAGGAGCAGGCTAAACGCCTCAATTAAAATGCGGTGAGTGGTATAAATCGCGATGGTGTTTGAACCGATGACGTTCAGCAGATTATTGGGATGAACGGCATAACGCTGCTCGAAGCTGTAAAAGAGCTTCATGATGACCACGATCGACAGCAGTGAGAGCGGCAGAGGAACATTAGCGAACCACAGCACTACCGACACCGCGCCAGAGGCGATAAGTACCAGCCAGCTGCGGCGCAAATTCATCCCTTTCATCCACGTCATCAACTGCGCGCCGTACCATGCGCCGAGGCTGTAGTAGATCATGTTGCGCACCACGCTGTTCATTCCCCACCATGGTAAAGGCAGGAAGTTAATGGCGATGCTTGCCAGCGCCAGAAGCCCCAGCATCGGCAGTTTCCAGCGGCTCAGCAGTTTACAGAGCGTGAAGTAGACCACTAAGGCGTACAAGTACCACAGGCTGGTGCTGGCCGTGAGCATTCCCAGTACAAACCCTGAAACGGAATCGGCGTAGGCCGCATTGGATGCTGTCGCCAGTTCACGCTCGGGGGCGAGCCAGGCATTCAGATGGGTCAGCGCCTGCCATTGCAGGACGCCCCACAGGGCCAGCACCCAGACAATGCTCCAGATCCGCTTGTCGAGACTGGTGCGCCAGTTCACCTCGTCAATATATCGACGAATCAAATAGCCGGAGATGAAGAAAAACACCGGCATACGGAACGGGGCGAGGTAAAGATTAAAGTAGACCCAGCATTTGGCGAGCAGGCCCGATAACGGATGCTGTAGCCCGTCCAGGTGAGGATAAAAGGTGATCACCGAGTGGTAAATCACCACCAGGCAGATGCACAGCCCTTTTATCTGGTTAATCCATAATGCTTTTTGTTTCATTGTGCGTGACGACCTTGTTGCCATAAACGAAAGGTCGATTGTTGTAAAATGAAACCCCGATGTAACGGGTAACAGTCTGTATCAGGACGATTTTCGGAAAAGGTGGAGGCTGTATGGCGGAAGTTCAGTCAGTAGCATGATGATTTATCTGAATTTTTCGGAAAAATGATTACCGAATCTTACGGTTTCAGTCATTTACGCTTAGCGGATTCGCTTATATACTCGTGGGTCTGCTATCAGCAAACAGACGGATTTCATGTATCAACCTGTCGCACTCTTCATAGGCTTACGTTACATGCGTGGGCGCGCCGCGGACCGCTTCGGTCGCTTTGTCTCCTGGCTTTCGACTATTGGCATTACGCTTGGCGTGATGGCTCTGGTGACGGTGCTTTCCGTCATGAACGGCTTCGAGCGCGAGCTGCAAAACAATATCCTGGGGCTGATGCCGCAGGCCGTTCTCTCTTCCACTCAGGGCTCCGTTAACCCGCAACAGCTGCCGGAAAGCGCGGTGAAGTTACAGGGTGTCACGCGCGTTGCGCCCCTCACGACGGGCGATGTGGTGCTGCAAAGCGCCCGCAGCGTGGCGGTCGGGGTGATGCTGGGTATCGATCCGGCGCAAAAAGATCCGCTGACGCCGTTCCTGGTCAATGTGAAACAAACCGACCTGGAAGCGGGTAAATACAACGTCATCCTCGGTGAGCAGCTTGCCGGGCAGCTCGGGGTCAACCGTGGCGATCAACTGCGCGTGATGGTGCCCTCAGCCAGTCAGTTTACGCCGATGGGGCGTCTGCCAAGCCAGCGCCTGTTCAACGTGATTGGCACGTTTGCGGCGAACAGCGAAGTCGATGGTTACCAGATGCTGGTTAACATTCAGGACGCCTCGCGTCTGATGCGCTACCCGGCGGGAAATATCACCGGCTGGCGTCTGTGGCTTGATGCGCCGCTGAAGGTGGATACCCTTAGCCAGCAGACGCTACCGGAAGGAACGAAATGGCAGGACTGGCGCGACCGCAAAGGCGAACTGTTCCAGGCCGTGCGCATGGAGAAAAACATGATGGGGCTGCTGCTGAGCCTGATCGTGGCCGTTGCCGCGTTTAATATCATCACCTCGCTCGGGCTGATGGTGATGGAGAAGCAAGGCGAAGTCGCCATTCTGCAAACCCAGGGGCTGACGCCGCGCCAGATCATGGCGGTATTTATGGTCCAGGGCGCCAGCGCTGGCATCATCGGCGCGCTGCTCGGCGCGGCGCTGGGTGCGCTGCTCGCCAGCCAGCTCAACAATCTCATGCCGATTATCGGCGCGCTGCTTGATGGTGCGGCGCTGCCGGTGGCTATCGAGCCGCTCCAGGTGGTCGGTATTGCGCTGGCCGCGATGGCTATTGCGCTGCTCTCTACGCTTTATCCTTCCTGGCGGGCTGCCGCCACTCAACCCGCTGAGGCTTTACGTTATGAATAAGATCCTGTTGCAGTGCGACAACCTGTCCAAACGCTATCAGGAAGGCGCTGTGCAGACCGACGTGCTGCACAATGTCAGCTTTAGCGTGGGTGAAGGCGAGATGATGGCGATTGTTGGCAGCTCCGGCTCCGGCAAAAGTACGCTGCTGCACCTGCTGGGCGGGCTGGACACGCCAACCGAAGGCGATGTGATCTTTTCCGGGCAGCCGCTGAGTAAAATGTCGTCTACGGCGAAAGCCGAGCTGCGTAACCGTGAGCTGGGTTTTATCTATCAGTTCCACCACCTGCTGCCGGACTTTACGGCGCTGGAAAACGTGGCGATGCCGCTGCTGATTGGTAAAAAGAAACCCGCAGAAATCAATGCCCGCGCCAGCGACATGCTAAACGCGGTAGGGCTGGGTCATCGCGGGAATCATCGTCCGTCTGAGCTTTCCGGCGGCGAGCGTCAGCGTGTGGCCATCGCCCGTGCGCTGGTCAACAACCCGCGCCTGGTGCTGGCGGATGAGCCGACAGGTAACCTCGATGCGCGTAACGCAGACAGCATTTTCCAGCTTCTCGGCGAACTGAACGCCGCGCAGGGAACCGCGTTTCTGGTGGTCACGCACGATTTGCAGCTGGCTAAGCGGATGGGCCGTCAGCTGGAAATGCGCGACGGTCGTCTGAATGCAGAACTGACGCTGATGGGAGCGGAGTAATGGCTTCACCGTTATCGTTACTCATTGGGTTACGCTTTAGCCGCGGTCGTCGCCGGAGCGGGATGGTTTCCCTTATCTCCGTGATCTCCACCATCGGTATCGCCCTGGGCGTGGCGGTTCTAATCGTGGGCTTAAGCGCCATGAATGGCTTTGAGCGCGAACTGAATAACCGCATTCTGGCCGTTGTACCCCACGGTGAAATCGAGCCGGTTAACCAGCCGTGGTCCAGCTGGCGTGATGCCCTGAACAAAGTGGAAAAGGTACCCGGCATTGCGGCGGCTGCACCTTACATCAACTTTACCGGGCTGGTAGAGAGCGGGGTAAACCTGCGCGCCATTCAGGTGAAAGGGGTGAATCCACGTCAGGAGGAGCGTCTGAGCGCGCTGCCTCGCTATGTGCAAAATGGTGCATGGGCAAACTTTAAGGCTGGCGAACAGCAGATCATCATGGGCAAAGGCGTTGCCGATGCACTGAAGGTGAAGCAGGGCGACTGGGTCTCGATCATGATCCCGAACGCCAGCGCTGATCACAAATTGCAGCAGCCTAAGCGCGTGCGTCTGCACGTCACCGGTATTTTGCAGCTGAGCGGCCAGCTCGATCACAGCTTCGCGATGGTGCCGCTGGAAGATGCGCGCCAGTATCTGGATATGAGCGACAGCGTGACGGGCATTGCCATTAAGGTTAACGACGTTTTCAACGCCAATACACTGGTGCGTGACGCTGGCAGCGTGACCAATAACTATGTCTACATCAAAAGCTGGATCGGCACTTACGGGTATATGTACCGTGATATCCAGATGATCCGCGCGATTATGTATCTGGCGATGGTGCTGGTGATTGGCGTGGCGTGCTTTAATATCGTCTCTACGCTGGTCATGGCCGTTAAGGACAAGAGCGGCGACATTGCCGTGCTGCGTACCTTAGGGGCGAAAGACGGTCTTATTCGCGCCATCTTCGTCTGGTACGGTTTGCTGGCGGGGCTGTTTGGTAGCCTCTGCGGCGTGGTCATCGGCGTGGTGGTGTCTCTTCAGCTGACGCCGATTATCAACGGGATTGAGGCGCTTATCGGCCATCAATTCCTGTCAGGCGATATCTATTTTATTGACTTCCTGCCGTCTGAACTGCACTGGCTGGACGTCATTTATGTGCTGGTTACAGCACTTTTACTGAGTCTGCTGGCAAGCTGGTATCCGGCGCGTCGCGCAAGCCGAATTGATCCGGCGAGGGTATTAAGTGGCCAGTAATTTCGTCATGGTTTAGCGGTCTTTTGGCCGCTGAATCAAACAGAGGAATGCATCATGTATTACGGATTTGATATTGGCGGCACCAAGATTGCGCTCGGCGTGTTCGATAAAGACCTTAAGCTACAATGGGAAACCCGCGTGCCTACGCCGCGCGATAGCTACGATGAATTTTTAACCGCCATTGCCGCGCTGGTGGCGCAGGCGGATGAACGCTTTGGCGTCAAAGGCAGCGTCGGCATTGGTATACCGGGTATGCCCGAAACCGACGACGGCACGCTGTATGCCGCCAACGTTCCTGCTGCCAGCGGCAAACCGCTGCGTGCCGATCTTTCTGCTCTCCTTGAGCGCGACGTGCGCTTAGACAACGATGCCAACTGTTTTGCTCTCTCAGAGGCCTGGGACGACGAGTTTCGTCGCTATCCGTTGGTGATGGGGCTGATCCTCGGAACGGGCGTCGGTGGCGGGATTGTCATTAACGGTAAGCCCATTACCGGGCGCAGCTACATTACCGGAGAATTTGGTCATATCCGTCTGCCGGTGGATGCGCTGGACGTCGTTGGTCGTGATTTCCCGCTTACCCGCTGCGGCTGTGGTCAGCACGGCTGCATTGAGAGTTACCTTTCAGGGCGCGGGTTTGCATGGCTTTATGAACACTTCTATCATCAGAAACTTGAGGCCCCTCAAATCATTACGCTGTGGGAGCAAAGAGACGCGCAGGCGCGTGAGCACGTTGAGCGCTATCTTGATTTGCTGGCGGTGTGTCTGGGGAATATCCTGACCATCGTCGACCCGGATCTGCTGGTGATCGGGGGAGGGCTGTCAAATTTCACTGCGATTACGGAACAGCTGTCCGGGCGTTTGCCCCGACATTTATTGCCGGTCGCCCGCGTGCCGCGCATTGAGCGTGCGCGACACGGGGACGCAGGAGGCATGCGCGGAGCCGCATTCCTTCATCTCACCGATTAGTTTACGAGGTTACTATGCTGTCGCGTCGCCAGGGTCGACTCAGCCGTTTTCGCAAAAATAAACGCCGCTTACGTGAACGCCTGCGTCAGCGGATCTTTTTCAGAGACAGGATGATGCCAGAAGCGATGGATAAACCCAGAGTGGTGGTGTTGACCGGGGCGGGGATCTCCGCCGAATCCGGTATTCAGACCTTCCGCGCGGCGGACGGGCTGTGGGAAGAACACCGAGTAGAAGATGTGGCGACGCCGGAAGGTTTCGCCCGCGATCCGGCGCTGGTTCAGGCGTTTTACAACGCCCGTCGTCGCCAGCTTCAGCAGCCGGAGATTGCGCCAAACGCGGCGCACCTGGCGCTGGCAAAGCTGGAGGAGGCGCTGGGGGATCGTTTTCTGCTGGTGACGCAAAACATCGACAATCTTCATGAAAGAGCCGGAAACCACAACATCATTCACATGCACGGCGAACTGCTCAAGGTGCGGTGTGCATGGAGTGGGCAGGTGCTGGAGTGGAAAGAGGACGTGCTGGACGAAGACCGTTGCCACTGCTGTCAGTTCCCTTCGCGTCTGCGTCCCCATGTGGTCTGGTTTGGCGAAATGCCGCTGGGAATGGATGAGATCTACAGCGCCCTGGCCATGGCGGACGTCTTTATCGCCATTGGTACCTCAGGACATGTCTATCCGGCGGCGGGGTTTGTTCACGAAGCGCGACTGCAAGGTGCCCATACGGTGGAGCTTAATCTGGAGCCAAGCCAGGTCGGGAGTGAGTTTGAAGAGAAGCATTACGGTCTGGCCAGCGAGGTGGTGCCAGCCTTTGTGGATAAACTCCTGAAGGGGCTGTAAGGGTAACGGGCGACCTTGCGTCGCCCGTTGTGCATTAACGGCCTGCTTTTAGCTTCTGATAATACTCTTCATACAGGCGGCTCGCGTCACCGACGTCGTTCTGCCATTCCCCTTTGCTGATGGTTTCAGCGTCCGGATAAAGCGATTTATCATTCGCCACTTCAGGACTTAACAGCTTCCGCGCGGCCAGGTTTGGTGTCGGGTAACCAATAGTTTCCGCCACCTGTTTTGCCACATCCGGGCGCAGCAGGAAGTTAATCAGCTTCAGGGCGCCATCGACGTTTTTCGCATTAGCCGGGATCGCGAGGCTGTCCATCCAGAAGATGCCGCCCTCTTTCGGCCAGACCACCTCCAGCGGCGTACCGGCCTGACGCGCCACAAACGCAGAGCCGTTCCAGACCATCCCCAGATTCACTTCACCTTCCATATACGGGTTAGCCGGGTTATCCGAGTTGAACGCCGCCACGTTTGGCATCAGCTTTTTCAGTTCGTTATACGCCGCTTCGATCTCTTTCGGATCGGTGGTGTTGCCGGAGTAGCCGAGTTTACGCAGCGCAATCTGGAACACTTCGCGCGCATCATCGGTTAACAGCAGGCTGCTTTTGTATTCCGGCTTCCACAGGTCAGCCCAGGATGAAACCGTTTTTGGATCAACGGCATCGCTGTTAACGCCAATTGCCGTCGCGCCCCAGATGTACGGAATGGAATAATCGTTGTTCGGGTCGAATGGCTTGTTTAGCATCTCAGGATCGAGGTTTGAAAAATTGGTTAGCTTCGTTTTATCGATCTTCTGGATCATGCCTTCTTTGCGCATCTTGTCGACGAAATAGGTCGACGGCACCACCAGGTCATACGCGCCATCTTTATAGGTTTTGAGCTTGGCGTACATGGTTTCATTCGACTCGTAGGTCGAATAGATCACCTTGATGCCCGTCTCTTTGGTGAACTGCTCCAGCAGGCCCGGCGGCACATACTCGGTCCAGTTGTAGAAATAGAGCGTTTTGCTGTCATCAGCATGCGCGGCACCCATTCCGAGCACCAGTGCCGCAGCGGCAAGCATTTTTTTCATTTCTGTGTCCCCTGAGATTTTGTTTTATCACGAGCAATAACCTGGCTGGCAATCACCAGAACCAGCGATAACACCAACAGAATAGTCGCCAGCGCGTTCACTTCGGGTGAAACACCGACTTTCACCATTGAGTAGATCTTCAACGGCAGAATTTCGTAGCTCGGCCCGGTGACGAAGGAGGACACGACCACGTCGTCCATCGACAGGGTAAAACTGAGCAGCCATCCGGCTGCCACGGCAGGCATCGCCAGCGGCAGGATGATTTTGCGCAGAATGGTCATCTCGCTGGCTCCCAGATCCTTCGCCGCTTCCAGCATGCGTACGTCGAATCCTTTCAGTCGCGCGTAGACGGTTACCACCACAAACGGCAGGCAGAAGGTGATATGCGAAAACAGCAGCGACCAGAAACCGAGCTGGACACCCAGCAGCATAAACAGCACCAGCAGTGAAATGGCCATCACGATGTCCGGGGACATCATCACCACAAACAGCATACCGCTGACGAACGGCTTACCGCGAAAACGGTAGCGGTACAGCGCCACGGCGGTCAGCGAGCCAATCAGCGTCGCGAAGGTGGCAGAGAATACCGCCATCGTCAGCGAGTGCTGAGCGGCCTGTAGCAGGCTGTCATTGTTCATCAGCAGGCCATACCATTTGGTGGTAAACCCTTGCCAGTTGATCCCGAAGCGTGAACTGTTAAAGGAGTTCACGATCAAAATGATTATCGGAATATAAAGATACGCATAAATGGCGGTCATAAAACCGCCGCGAAGCAGTCGACCGATCATTCCAGCTCCACCTTCTTATTCAGCAGGCGTGAGGCACGCCAGTAAACCAGCAGCATCAGCCCCATTACCACCGTCAGCGTAATGCTGGTGGCCGAGCCGAACGGCCAGTCGCGGATGTTCAGGAACTGGCTCTTGATCACGTTGCCGATCAGCAGGTTTTTCGCCCCGCCCATCAGGTCCGACACGTAGAACAGGCCCATCGCAGGCAACATGACCAGCAGACATCCGGCAATAATGCCCGGCATGGTCAGCGGGATAATGATGCGGATAAAGGTTTGCAGCTTGCTGGCCCCCAGGTCTCTCGCGGCTTCCAGAAGTGGTTTATCAAGCTTTTCAATGCTTGAGTAAAGCGGCATCACCATAAACGGCAGCAGGATATAGACCAGGCCGACGATCACCGCGCTCGGAGTGAACATAATGCGGATCGGCGTATCAATAACCCCAAGCCACAGCAAAAACTCGTTTAGATATCCTTTGGTGCTGAGGAAGATTTTCAGCCCGTAGATGCGGATTAACGAGTTGGTCCAGAATGGCACAATCAGTAAAAACAGCAGCAGCGGACGCACTTTTTGCGGCAGGCGAGCCAGGAACCACGCGAACGGATACCCCAGCACCAGACAGGCAACGGTTGCAATCAGCGCCATATTGAGCGAGTGCAGCAGCACGTCAAAGTAGAGCGGATCGAGCAGGCGTGCGTAGTTGTCCAGCGTAAAGACCATCGCGACGAAGTTCGCGTCGTCGCGGGTCAGGAAGCTGGTTACGATGATCATCAGGTTGGGAAGAAAGACAAACAACACAAGCCAACCGACGATCGTGGCAATCACCACATTCTGGAACTTACTTGTGTTCTTCATCAGCCAGTACAACCTCCCAGCTTTCTACCCAGTTGATGACCATCTTCTGATCCAGCGAGTGGTCGAAGTCCGGATCGTCCTCGTTGAAGAACTCACTAACCATCACCATTTTGCCGTTTTCCAGTTCCACAACGGATTCGAGGGTCATCCCTTTGTAGTTGCGTTCGCGAACGTAACCGATCAGACCTTCGGCGTCAGCCGTGTCGTGGATCTCATCGACGCGAAGATCTTCCGGGCGCAGCAGAACGTTGAGCCTTTGACCCTTTTCCACGGCAAAGTTCACCGTGATGTTGCATTCGCGGCCTTCCACGTTGGCGCGCACGCGCTGCTCGTCCAGACGCTCAATCACCGTGGCGTTGAAAATATTGATTTCGCCAATGAAGCTGGCGACGAACAGGTTTTTCGGCTCCTCGTAAATTTCACGCGGTGTGCCGTCCTGCTCAATCTTGCCCTCACGCATCACCACGATACGGTCTGACATAGTCAGGGCTTCTTCCTGATCGTGAGTGACAAACACGAACGTGATGCCGAGCTTACGCTGAAGCGCTTTCAGCTCGTTCTGCATCTGCTTGCGCAGCTTGTAGTCCAGCGCGGAGAGGGATTCATCCAGCAGGAGCAGGCGTGGTTTGTTGACCACGGCGCGGGCAATGGCCACACGCTGCTGCTGACCACCAGAAAGTTGATGCGGCTTGCGCTGGGCGAATGCCTCCAGCTGCACCATGCGCAGGGCTTCGGTAACGCGCGGCGGGATCTCGCTGGCGGGTGTTTTTTGCATCCGCAGGCCAAACGCCACGTTCTCAAACACGGTCATGTGCGGGAACAGGGCATAGCTCTGAAAGACGGTATTGACGTGGCGATCTTCGGCAGGGACCTGGGTAATGTCCTGGTTCTCAAGATGGATATGGCCGTTATCGACGCTTTCCAGCCCGGCAATAAGGCGCAGGACGGTGGTTTTGCCGCAGCCGGAGGGGCCAAGCAGCGTGAGAAACTCACCGTCATTGATGGTCAGATTAAGATCGGAAATGACATCTTTGCCATCGAAACTTTTATGAATTCGTTCCAGTTGCACCAGCGGTGAAAGGGAACGGGGTTGTGTATTCAATTTTCGCGCTGTCCCATATAGACGCCTCAGGCAGCAGACTGAAGCGGGGTTTGTGTGTAACCACCTTGGTGACTCGTAATGAGGGCGGACATTCTACGGCAAACCCATTGAATCGCCAATCCTTCTCACTTATTCATAAGCTACATTTATTAACGCAGAACGATATAAACGTAAAAAGTTCTCGTTTGCGGGATAAAAGTGACCTGACGCAATATTTGCGTTTTGCTGCTTAATGATAATGTTGTCACAAAAAGTGAGGGTGACTGCATGGATAAACTACTTGAGCGTTTCTTACATTACGTTTCGCTGGATACCCAATCTAAGCCGGGGGTCCGACAGGTGCCAAGCACCGAAGGCCAGTGGAAGCTGCTAAATCTGCTGAAAGAGCAGCTGGAGGCCATGGGGCTGGTTGATGTCACGCTCAGTGAAAAAGGGACCGTGATCGGAACGCTGCCGGCCAACGTTGAGGGAGATATCCCGGCGATTGGCTTTATTTCTCATGTCGATACCTCACCTGATTTTAGCGGTAAACACGTTAATCCGCAGATTGTTGAAAACTACCGCGGCGGAGATATTGCGCTGGGCATTGGCGACGAAGTGCTGTCGCCGGTGATGTTCCCGGTACTGCATCAGCTGCTGGGGCAGACGTTAATCACCACCGACGGCAAAACCTTGCTGGGGGCCGATGACAAAGCGGGTATCGCCGAGATCATGACGGCGCTGGCGGTGCTGAAGGGCAAAAATATCCCGCATGGCGATATTCGCGTGGCCTTCACGCCGGATGAAGAGGTAGGAAAAGGCGCGAAACATTTTGACGTTGAGGCGTTTAACGCTCAGTGGGCCTACACCGTCGACGGTGGCGGCGTGGGTGAACTTGAGTATGAAAACTTTAACGCGGCATCGGTGACGATCAAAATCGTCGGGAATAACGTGCACCCGGGCTCTGCGAAAGGGGTGATGGTGAATGCGCTGTCGCTGGCTGCGCGTATTCATGCGGAAGTTCCTGCCGAAGAGAGCCCGGAGATGACGGAAGGGTATGAGGGTTTTTATCATCTGACCAGCATCAAGGGGAACGTGGACAGCGCGCAGATGCACTATATCGTCCGCGATTTTGACCGCAAAGCCTTTGAAGCGCGCAAGCGTAAGATGATGGAGATCGCGAAAAAGGTCGGCAAGGGGCTGCACCCGGATTGCTATATTGAGCTCATCATCGAAGACAGCTATTACAATATGCGCGAGAAGGTGATGGAGCATCCGCACATTCTTGATATCGCCCAGCAGGCGATGCGCGATTGTGATATCGAGCCGGTGATGAAACCGATCCGTGGTGGAACCGATGGTTCGCAGCTGTCATTTATGGGCCTGCCGTGCCCGAACCTGTTTACCGGTGGATATAACTACCACGGCAAGCATGAGTTCGTGACGCTGGAAGGGATGGAAAAAGCGGTGCAGGTGATTGTGCGGATAGCAGAGTTAACCGCGAAGCGGTAAGAAAAAGCCCGGTGGCGCTGCGCTTACCGGGCCTACAGTAAAGGCTTTTGTAGGCCGGGTAAGGCGTAGCCGCCACCCGGCACATGAACAGGTAGTTCAAATGTCAAACTACCGCCGCCACTACATCCCCGGTGGGACCTGGTTTTTCACCGTCAATCTGCAAAACCGCCAGAGCGATTTACTTACCCGCCACATCGACAGCCTGCGTTCCGCTACCGCCACGGTTAAGCATGCGAAGCCCTTCACCATTAACGCCTGGGTTATCCTGCCTGAACATATGCACTGTATCTGGACCTTACCGGAAGGGGACAGTGACTTTTCAGCGCGCTGGCGCGACATCAAAAAAATGTTTAGCCGCAACATTGAGATGCGCCACGTCTGGCAGCCGCGTTTCTGGGAACACACTATTCGCAATGAACAGGATTACCGGCGGCATATGGATTACGTCTACATCAATCCGCTGAAGCATGGCTATGTCGGGAAAGTCGTCGACTGGCCCTATTCAACGTTTCATCGGGACGTGCGGGAGGGGTTATATCCGGCAGACTGGGCGGGTGAGATTGAGGATTTTGCGGCGGGGGAGCGGAAGTAAAAAAAGCCCGGTGGCGCATCGCTTACCGGGCCTACGGGAACGGCTTTTGTAGGCCGGGTAAGGCGTAGCCGCCACCCGACAAACATCATGACTCAGTCCTCAAAAAACCAGTACCCGCTGTTCACCAGCGCGGCCAGCATGGCGAGGAAGGAGGGATCGTCCAGCGCGTCGCCAAAGGTATCCGCAGACAGCACCATATGGCTGGCAATCGCTTCCAGTGCCGGACGGTGTGGAGAGTCCAGGCGCTCGCCGTTGACGAATACCTCTTCGCCAATGCGTAGTACGCGTAATCCGCCCAGACGAACCAGCTTATCGCCCTGCTGGAGGGCATCATAAATTTCATCTGCCTGATACGGCGGCTCTGGCGGTGCGACGTCCAGTTCGTGACGCGACTGGCTGATAAACTCGCCAAACCACTGTCTGAAGTGCTCCGGTTCGTTGATCAGATCCAGCATCATACCGCGCAGCTTATCCAGCTCCTCTGGCAGAATATCGGCCGGGTGCTCACGCGCCGGAACATCCGGATCGCTGTAACGATGGCTGCCCAGCTCGCGCTGTAAAACATAGTCAGCGAATCCGCTGATCATCTCGCGGCCGCTTGGCGCGCGGAAACCAACCGAATAGTTTAGCGAGTTTTCAAGGGAATAACCTTCATGCGGGAAGCCTGGCGGGATATACAGAATGTCGCCTGGCTCCAGCTCTTCATCAATGATCCCTTCAAACGGATCAACCTGAAGCAGATCCGGGTGCGGGCAGTGCTGCTTCATTGGCACTTTTTCGCCCACTCGCCAGCGACGGCGACCGGTTCCCTGAATGATAAACACGTCGTACTGATCAAGATGCGGACCCACGCCGCCACCGGGAACAGAGAAGGAGATCATCAGATCGTCCATTCGCCAGTCTGGGAGGGCGCGGAAGGGACGCATCAAGGCTGCGGTGGGTTCGTGCCAGTTGTTGACCGCCTGCACCAGTAAAGACCAGTTGCTTTCGCCCAGGTGATCGTAGCTTTCAAAGGGACCGTGGCTGACCTGCCATTTCCCGTCCTGATGGCTCACCAGACGGCTGTCTACCTCGTTTTCCATCGCCAGACCAGCGAGTTCGTCAGGAGAAATAGGGTCGATAAAATTGCTGATCCCGCGTTTAAGAACGACCGGGCGTTTTTGCCAGTAACGTTCAATAAATTCGGGCCAGTTAAGCGTTAATTGATAATCCATATTTTTGTATTCCGCAGGCTCTTACTGAGACGGATTATAACGGAAGCACCGACCCCTGGCTGCGAGATCCGCGTATTTTTCACATTTCGGGTTAACTATCGTTCAATACGGGCTGTTGGCGGCCAAAAATGACTTCCATACGGGCACCGCCCAGCAGACTTTCGCCGGTTTCAATCTTGCCCTCGTACTGATCGACAATTTCCCGGGCGACGGATAATCCGACACCCTGGCCCGGGCGCAGCGTATCGGCGCGCTGACCGCGATCGAATACCACTTCGCGTTTATTATGGGGAATGCCAGGACCATCATCCTCAACGATAATATGCAGTTCGTTATCCGTTACGCGCGCGGACACCTCGACAAACTCCAGACAATATTTGCAGGCGTTATCGAGCAGATTTCCCATCACTTCCATAAAGTCATTCTTCTCGCCAACAAAGCTTATTTCCGGTGAGATATCCAGACTGATGTTTACCCCTTTACGCTGGTAAACCTTGTTCAGCGCAGAGGTGAGGTTATCCAGCAGCGGGGCTACCGGGTGCAGTTCACGGCTCAATAAGGCGCTTCCGGAACGCATGCTCGCGCGGTGCAGGTAATAACCAATCTGCTGTGAAATACGGCTGATTTGCTCCAGCATTACCGGCTCGGCGTCATCCACGCTCATTTTCGAACTGCGCATTGAACGCAGTGTACTTTGCATCACTGCCAGCGGGGTTTTCAGGCTGTGCGTAAGATCGGTGAGCGTCGTGCGATACTTGTCGTAACGTTCACGTTCGCTTTTCAGCAGGCGGTTGAGGTTGCGCACCAGGCTGGTCAGTTCGCGCGTAGTTTCCGGGTTAAGCTTCTCGCGGTGATGTTCCTCCAGCTCGCGCACCTCTTTGGCAAGGGATTCAATCGGGCGGAGGCTCCACCACGCAGCAACCCACAGGAGAGGGATCACCAGCAGCAGGTTGGCAGCCAGAACGTACACGAACCAGTTCCAGACCATATACGAACGTTTTAGCTCAACCGGTATGGTATCGATCACTACAATGGTCAGCTGCGGCATGTTCAGAGTGGCGGGATACAGGTTGATGGCCACCGAGTGGGTCATCTCCGTGTCGTCATCTTCAGCGCGGATCTCATTGAGCTTGTTCTGTAACGCCCGATCGTCACGCAGCAGGATGCTGGTAGAGTTGAGGTCGGCTTCTATTTCGTGAAAACCATTGGTTTTAAGCCATTCCGGACGGATGCGCTTTTTCAGCCAGGGGACGTCGCGCTGCGCCCACAGCAATTTTCCTTTTTCATCGTAAATAAGTGCCAGCGTTGGGCTCTGCTGGTTCAGGTTTTCCGGCATCTCGACGGTGATTTGGTTGTTCTCCCATTTCGCCAGGGTATAGAACAGATTACTTTCGCCGCGAAGCAGGCGGAAGGTGGTTTTATCGAAGCTTACGCTGTACCCGACCAACGCCACCATTCCGTAAGAGAGGGACAGCACGAGCACGACGGCGGCGGTTGCCAGCAGAAAGCGAACCCGCAGTGAAAGGGGTAAAATGTGGCGCAAAATCCCTTTCATTTAGCGTAATTCGAACAGGTAGCCCTGACCACGCACGGTGGTAATCACGTCGTGCGGGTACTGTGCCTGAATTTTTTTGCGCAGGCGGCCCATCAGCACGTCAATGGTGTGGCTTTCGCGCAGTTCGGCATCCGGATAAAGCTGAAGCATCAGGGAATCTTTGCTCACCACTTTACCGTTGTTACGGATCAGCGTTTCCATGATGGTGTATTCGAATGCGGTCAGCTTGATTACTTCATCATTTATTGAAAATTCGCGGCGGGAGAGATCCACCTGGAACGGCGGCAGAGAGATCACCTGTGACGCCAGCCCGCTGTTGCGGCGCAGCAGCGCCTGCATACGCGCGGCGACTTCTTCAATATGGAAGGGTTTGGTCACGTAGTCATCTGCGCCTGCGCTCAACACTTCAACCTTGTCCTGCCAGCCTTCGCGAGCAGTCAGCACCAGTACCGGCAGGGAAACGTCATGGCTACGCCAGCGGCGGATAAGAGATAATCCGTCTTCATCCGGCAGCCCTAAATCGACAATGGCGATGTCCGGCAGGTGTTCATTGAGATAATAATCGGCCTCTTTTGCGTCTTCAGCATCGTCCACCTGATGACCCATCTCCTGAAGTTGAACTTTCAGGTGATGACGTAGCAATGCGTTATCCTCAACAACCAGTACGCGCATCATCATTTCTCCCTTTATAAATGGTATGAATAGTTTAACGCTGATTATCCAGGTTGACACCAGCGTTATGAAATTAAATGATTTTTTTCATGCTTCCGAAGACAGGTGGTAATACCCCAGGCATCTGATTATTAAGTATGTTGACCTGATCCTGTTTCATATCGCCCACCCACCTCACATAAGCCTCATACGCCCCCAGAAGGCGCGGGTAATATAAACTGACTTGTTTTCGCACGCTTCCGCAATCCGGATAAAACATCCATCCGTTTATGAACGGTTGAAGGCGAGTCGCTTTTTTGACAGAACGGGCACGCCAGTTTTGTAAAGATTGCCTTTTTTTTTGTAAGGATGTTCTCACTATGTCTGTCTTTGTCTACGCTTATTTTATGGTGCGAAATTAGATTTGCATAAGATGTGCCAGAAAATCAGCATTTTTACACAACAAAACAGCAATATAGCGAGTAAAGAGGATTCTATGGAATGGAAGGTTGTTGAGACTATTGCGAGCCCGGAAAGTGGAACCATCTTTTGCAAAGTTGAAACACAATATGGCCTGAATTATATCCTTTGGCTAAAAGGGGATTATTACGTTCGTGCCGGTGAAATCATCACCACCTCAAACCAGGGTATCCTGATTAACGATCGGCGGCGTAGGGTATGGATAGCGCAGGCAATGCCCTATACATCAATAGGCTGGATGGGGTTCAAACAGAAAAACGCGTGTCCAGGTAACCGGCAGGAGATGGATCGTCCATGCACGGTTGAGACCCCGTGCCAGTTCAGGCTATGCCCGTTCGGCTTAAAACGATATATTCCGGAAAGTTATTCCACGGCGAAAAATAACAACCAGCCTGACAACAGGTTGTAATCCCGGCAGAGCCTGTAACGGGGTGTGAACGTCGACACGATGATGAAAAGCAGCCCCCTTTCCGGGTGGAAAGGGGGAGGGTGATTACTTCAGCTCGTCAACCATAGTAATGGCGCGGCCAATATAGTTTGCCGGGGTCATCTCTTTCAGGCGCGCTTTTTCTTCTTCGGGCAGCGCCAGACCATCGATAAACTGTTTCATACCCTCAGCATCAACGCGTTTACCGCGGGTCAGCTCTTTGAGTTTCTCGTACGGTTTTTCGATGCCATAACGACGCATCACCGTCTGAATCGGCTCCGCCAGCACTTCCCAGTTGTGATCCAGCTCGTCCAGCAGACGGTCGCGGTTCACCTCCAGCTTGCTCACACCCTTCAGGGTGGACTGGTAGGCGATCAGCGCGTAGCCAATACCCACGCCCAGGTTACGCAGCACCGTGGAGTCAGTCAGGTCGCGCTGCCAGCGGGAGACCGGCAGCTTACTCGCCATATGCTGCAACACGGCATTCGCCAGGCCCAGGTTACCTTCGGAGTTTTCGAAGTCGATTGGGTTCACTTTGTGCGGCATGGTGGACGAACCGATTTCCCCGGCGATGGTCTTCTGCTTGAAGTGGTTCAGGGCGATGTAGCCCCAGACGTCACGATCGAAGTCGATCAGGATGGTGTTGAAGCGCGCAATGCAGTCAAACAGCTCAGCGATGTAGTCGTGCGGCTCAATCTGGGTGGTGTACGGGTTCCACTGGATCCCCAGAGACGTCACGAACTCTTCACTGAACTGGTGCCAGTCCACTTCCGGGTACGCCGCGATGTGGGCGTTGTAGTTACCCACCGCGCCGTTGATTTTGCCGAGGATCTCAACCTGCTCCAGCTGACGATACTGGCGTTCCATGCGGTACGCCACGTTCGCCATCTCTTTACCCATGGTGGATGGGGTTGCTGGCTGGCCATGAGTACGGGACAACAGCGGAATATCGCGGTACTCCACGGACAGCGCTTTCACCGCATCGATGATTTTACGCCAGTAAGGGAGTACCACCTCTTTGCGTGCGGTAGAGAGCATCAGCGCGTGAGACAGGTTGTTAATATCTTCAGAGGTACAGGCGAAGTGAATAAATTCAGATACCGCGAGCAGGGCAGGGACGCTTGCCACTTTCTCTTTCAGGAAGTATTCAACCGCTTTCACGTCGTGGTTGGTGGTGCGTTCGATGGTTTTAATACGCGCGGCATCTTCTTCGCTGAACTCAGCAACGATTTTATCAAGGTAATCGTTTGCCTTTACGTCAAAAGCAGGAACTTCCTTGATTGCTGTCTGGGCGGCCAGCTTTTGCAGCCAGCGCACTTCAACCTGAACACGGAACTTCAGCAGGCCATATTCGCTGAAGATCCCGCGCAGCGCGCTGACTTTATCGCCGTAGCGTCCATCGACAGGGGATACGGCGGTCAGTGAGGATAATTCCATAATTCGCAACTCCGGGAGGTTAACAATGAGCAAGAATTTGTTTTGCCTGAGTCGTCAGGCGATGACGAGAAAACATGAGCTGTAGGCGGCCACCGCCGACCTGTTGCCACAGCACGGCGGCACGGATGCCTGCCAGCAGCGAAGCGCGTACCTTCGCCTGTACCTGTGGGCTTTGCAATACGGCAGGCGAACCGGTGACCTGAATACGCGGGCCGAGCGGGCTAATTACGTCGACGTAGATACCGGCCATCGCGCTCAGCAGGGTCTCAGACTGGAGGTCAAAGTGGTCGAGCTGGCGCTGTAGCCCGGCGATGCGATCGCCCAGGGTATTCATTGCGCCTTTCGCCGCGTTCAGCTTACGTTCCAGCACCATCAGGCTTAAGGTGTAGCGGGTCAGTTCCGCGTTCAACCCCTGACGTTTGCTGGCGTTGAGCACGCCGAGCAGGGTTTCAAGACCGAGACGAAGATTGGTTTCACTGCCGCCAAAGACGCCCAGCGTGGAGCCTGGGTTAAGATCGATAACGCTGTTGAGTGAAACGTGCAGGGCATCAGCGTCGCAATGACCCTGATGCGCCAGCTGTTGCACCAGACGGGCTGACTGGCAAATTCCCGCCAGCGCCAGGGTGATGTCGTAATAGTTCTTCGCCACACGGTCTCCTTTATGTGTGCAAACGGTTTAAACAGCAGGCAGCGGCAGGCGCTGTTCAATAATCCCACCGCCGAGGCAAATTTCGCCGCTGTAGAAAACAGCAGACTGGCCAGGGGTTACGGCGGAAACCGGCTCGTCGAAACGCACGTCAATGCGATCGTCATCCAGTGCGGTGACGGTGCAAGGGATGTCCGTCTGGCGGTAGCGCGTTTTCACGGTGCAGCGCAGCGTGCCTTTCAGCGGCTCGCGATCGACCCAGTGCAGCTGTTGCGCGATAAGTCCAACGGACATCAGGCGCGGATGGTCGTGACCCTGAGCCACCACCAGAATATTGTTTTCGACATCTTTGTCGACCACGTACCACGGATCTTCGCTGCCCTCTTTGGTGCCGCCGATACCCAGACCTTTACGCTGGCCGAGAGTGTGGTACATCAGCCCCTGGTGCTGACCAATCTCATCACCGTCAACGGTGACGATTTTGCCCGGCTGTGCAGGCAGGTAGCGCCCCAGGAACTCGCGGAATTTACGCTCGCCGATAAAACAGATACCGGTGGAGTCTTTTTTCTTCGCGGTGATCAGATCCAAATCTTCAGCAATCTTACGCACTTCCGGCTTTTCAAGCTCGCCGACCGGGAACAGACTTTGGGCAATCTGTTCATGGCTCAGCGTGTAGAGGAAGTAGCTCTGATCTTTATTGCCATCCAGACCGCGCAGCAGCTGGCTTTTACCATTCACATCCGCGCGACGCACGTAGTGGCCGGTCGCAATGTAGTCTGCGCCCAGATCTTCCGCGGCGAATTCCAGGAAGGCTTTGAATTTGATCTCTTTGTTGCACAGGATATCCGGGTTCGGCGTGCGGCCCGCTTTGTACTCTTCGAGGAAGAGTTCAAAAACGTTGTCCCAGTATTCTGCGGCAAAGTTAACGGTGTGCAGTTCGATGCCGAGCTTATCGCACACGGCCTGCGCATCGGCGAGATCCGCAGCGGCAGTGCAGTATTCCTCGCCATCGTCTTCCTCCCAGTTCTTCATGAACAGGCCCTCCACCTTATAGCCCTGTTGCTGCAACAGGTAGGCGGAAACGGAGGAATCGACACCGCCGGACATGCCGACGATCACTTTTTTCTGGCTGTTATCTGACATGGAATACTCACGACATTGAACTTCAAGGCGGCATATTCTATCACGCCCCCCCACCATTGACACCCTCTGTAAACGGCCAGTTAAATTCTGCAATGACATCCAGCGGCAGGCGAGCCGCAGACTGCCAGCAGCGGATGCTTTCCGCAACCAGCGGCGAGCGCAGGTTTGGCGCGTTCAGGATCTCGTCTGCGGTCACCCACAGGCAGCGATCGATATCGTCGTCGTGCGGTTCAGTGGCGCACGTTTCGTTAAGCTCAACGGCGAATAAAAAGCGCAGGAAAGGTGTCTGGTCAGGCGCTATCCACTGGTGCATACGGATAAAGTGCTGCGGTTCGGCGCGGATACCCGTCTCTTCCCAGAGCTCGCGTTTCGCTGCCTGCAATAAGGTTTCGTTGGCTTCAAGATGCCCGGCTGGCTGATTCCAAAGCGCTTTGCCGTTGATGGTCTCTTCCACCACCAGGAATTTCCCCTGCGCGTGGACCACGCAGGCGACCGTAACATGGGGTTTAAACATCAGTTCTCCTTAGGGGTAACATCCCGCCATTCCCCGTTAGCCAGCGAGTCCAGCGTGTAGCTGCCCATGGCGTAGCGAATGAGTCGCAGGGTAGGGAAGCCCACATGCGCAGTCATGCGCCTGACCTGTCGGTTGCGGCCTTCATAAAGGGTGATTTTAAGCCAGCTGGTGGGAATCGATTTGCGCTCACGAATCGGCGGGTTGCGCGGCCACAGCCACTCGGGTTCATTCACGCGCTCAATACCAGCTGGCAGGGTAGGACCATCGTTCAGCGTTACGCCGTTGCGCAGCTTTGCCAGCGACGCGTCGTCCGGCTCGCCTTCAACCTGCACATAGTAAATTTTTCCGGTACGTTTGCCCGGCTGAGTAAGCCTGGCCTGGAGCACGCCGTCATTGGTAAGCACCAGCAGCCCCTCGCTGTCGCGATCCAGACGCCCGGCCGCGTAGACCCCCTGAACGGGGATAAAATCCTTCAGCGTGCTGCGCCCGGCCTCGTCGGTAAACTGCGGCAATACATCGTAGGGTTTATTGAACAGTATGACCCGCGTTGGCTGGGGTTCTGGCGTTCTTCTGGTGGCTTGTCGTGAGCTGAATCGCTCAACCCGGTGTTTTCTAAAAGAAGTTTTCTTCATGGTATTTTCAGGCGTTATCAATTGCCGCATTATAGCCTAATAACGAAGACCTTTCATGGCGTCGGACAATCAGGTACTATCGGAAGGCTCATTACAATTTATTAACATAAGATCAGTAACAACCAGAAGCGCTCGAAGGAGAGGTTAATGGAAAGCAAAGTAGTTGTTCCGGCGGAAGGTAAAAAGATCACCCTGCAAAACGGCAAGATTAACGTTCCTCACAACCCGATTATCCCGTTCATCGAAGGTGACGGTATCGGTGTAGACGTTACCCCGGCAATGCTGAAAGTGGTTGATGCCGCTGTTGAGAAAGCCTACAAAGGCGAGCGTAAAATTTCCTGGATGGAAATTTACACCGGTGAAAAATCGACTCAAGTTTATGGCCAGGACGTCTGGCTGCCAGCCGAAACGCTGGACCTGATCCGCGACTATCGCGTTGCTATCAAAGGCCCTCTGACCACGCCAGTTGGCGGCGGCATTCGCTCCCTGAACGTGGCGCTGCGTCAGGAACTGGATCTGTATGTGTGTCTGCGTCCGGTGCGTTACTACCAGGGCACTCCAAGCCCGGTTAAGCACCCGGAACTGACCGACATGGTCATCTTCCGTGAAAACTCTGAAGACATCTACGCCGGTATCGAATGGAAAGCGGATTCTGCTGATGCAGAAAAAGTGATTAAATTCCTGCGCGAAGAGATGGGCGTGAAGAAAATTCGCTTCCCTGAGCATTGCGGCATCGGCATCAAGCCGTGCTCCGAAGAAGGGACCAAGCGTCTGGTGCGTGCCGCCATCGAATACGCTATCACCAACGATCGTGACTCTGTGACCCTGGTTCACAAAGGCAATATCATGAAGTTCACCGAAGGCGCGTTCAAAGACTGGGGCTACCAGCTGGCGACCGAAGAGTTCGGCGGTGAACTGATCGACGGCGGCCCATGGCAGAAAATTAAAAACCCGAACACCGGTAAAGAGATCATCATTAAAGATGTGATCGCCGATGCGTTCCTGCAACAGATCCTGCTGCGTCCTGCTGAATATGACGTGATCGCCTGTATGAACCTGAACGGCGACTACATCTCTGATGCGCTGGCAGCGCAGGTCGGTGGTATCGGTATCGCCCCGGGCGCGAACATCGGTGACGAGTGCGCCCTGTTTGAAGCAACTCACGGTACTGCACCGAAATATGCAGGCCAGGACAAAGTCAACCCAGGCTCTATCATTCTGTCCGCAGAGATGATGCTGCGTCATATGGAATGGTTCGAAGCCGCAGACCTGATCGTTAAAGGTATGGAAGGCGCGATTAACGCGAAAACCGTCACCTATGACTTCGAACGTCTGATGGAAGGCGCTAAGCTGCTGAAATGTTCAGAGTTTGGCGACGCGATTATCGCGAACATGTAATCCAATTGCTGGATTAAACAAGAACGGGAGCCGAATGGTTCCCGTTTTTATTATTAGTTTTCTAACAGTTATCAAAATTTTATCAAAACGATTTATCAAAATGAGGTCACTGTGAAGCGCATTCGAATTAAAAAACCAAGATGGATCTTTGTTGTATTGTTTATTCTTTTAATGCTTGCTCCATTTTTTATCAAGAGTATCAATTACATCGATTACTTTGAAGGGAATTTGTTACCGGAATTCACAGGGGTGATTTTAGAATTTATAATCATTCTTTATATTATTGATCATCTCCAAAGGAAAAACGAAAGACAGAATAAAGTAAAAGCAGAAAAACGACTTCGCGAAATGTTTATTTTTTTCTTTAACACATTAAACAAACATGTCCCCGAAAGTTACAGAGTAGGGAAGTTTTATGGGAGTGAGCACGAAAAAAATAGTAAAGAATTAATGTCGTTGAAAGGTTATATTGAAACTCATGGATTAACTGAGAGTGCAATAAAAGATATTCGTATACACTGCAAAAATGACATAGATCTTTTCAATAGCTTTGTTCCAGTGGTTGCGACTTTGGAAGAAAAACATTTAAAGGCATGGATGAGAATTTCATATTATATGAATGCAATAATCACAGAGCGAGAAACAACACAGGATTCAGTCATTAAAATTATTGAAAAAATTCAATCATTTGATGACGAATCCTTTAGCAAAAAGCTCATTGTTGACTAATTCGTACTGTGGTCCAATTTTTTCCTCTATCATCATGGTATCGATCGGTTTGGCTCTGAGTTTTATGACCTAAAAGTATTCTTGTATCGATACCTTGTTCCTTATAGAGTCTTTCAGATAAAGACCTTTGTTCATGAAACGTAGCCGGCGTACCTACTACCCAATTTATTTCTGCTTTATCACGGGCCTTACTAAAATTCATTGTTATTGTGTTCGACCTAACCTGTGCACCTCGTTCTGCCATTGAGGTTGCCCGGAAGAAGTGGATTAGATATGGACTCACTGCATAGTCGCGGCAACGCGCAACTACATCTCTCAAACTCCAGTCAATCGCGTTAAGCTTAAGGGAAAGCGGGATCGCTATCTTGCTCCCCGTCTTCTCCTGAACGATATGAAGATGATCATCCCAAATATCGCTAAACTTCATGTTGGAAATATCCCCGAGGCGCTGACCCGTAACGAGCGCCAATAGCATTGCATTGCCCATATATTGATGGTGGGCATCAGCAATCGCGAAAATCTTTTGCCATTCTTCGAGGTTTAAACGTTGTCGGCTAATTCGCCGACGCGGTTGTTTTGTCGCAAGAGCCGGGTTATAACCCGGCGGTACCTCGCCATAATGTTGGGCTTCCTTGAAAACATCGATTAAAACAGAGCGGATCACCTGGGCCATCCTCGGTTGACCTTCTGCAACATAGGACTCCAGTATCTGTGCAACATCCCGAACATCGACGGATGAAATCAATTTCATTCCCACGCTCTCACGAAGTAGGGCTACTGGTTTAGCCTTTTGCTTATGAGTGTTCGGCTTGATATCACCATTCTCCAGTCTTTCATCCTGAATTTTCCAATAACGATCTAACCACGTATTTGTTGTTATCGCCTTTCCTTTGCTGGAGGCGATCTTGTCACTGATAGCCAAAACCTGCCTAGTGCGCTGTTCAGCTAGTCGCTCATTGGCTTCAATTGCTATCGCTGTTGCTTCGGCCTCGTTAGTTCCAAGGCTATGAAACTTACCTGTAACGGGATGCTTATACCGCCAGTAGATTTTATTTACCTTACGACTGTAGAGCGGATAAAGATTAGGTATCTTGACGTTGTTTTTACGTGGTCGGGCAGCCATCAGACAGTATCCTTTGAAGCATAGGCGAATCAGATTTTTTAATTACGGGCTGGGTTAAATTACCTGTGATCTCGGCATCTTCTCTTACCCGCCAATATCTCCCTTCTTTGGTGGCCGGGGGAGTGAACATGCTCTCTTTTGCGTATCGGCGTAAGGTATTCAGACTTGGGGGATTACTTCGGTATTTTTCCGCAGCCCATTCTTCTAAAGTCAGCATTTGAAGCATGTGATTTACCTCATAATGGCCCATATTCGGGCCATATTCTGAAATTAAAAAATCAGTGTTCAGTCAGACGCTGCCAGATTGCTGACACGTATTTGACCTGATGAAGCGCATCCGAAATAGCCTTGTGTGGTTCTCCTTCAAATGGGATCTCATAGCGAGGCTTGCACCCAACGGTTTTACCCAACTCAACAATGGTTCTTACATCCCGGTTATTCCAGAACTTCCATGGGCAGGGGATCCCCGCCCGGTCATAAGATGCTTCAAGCAGGACATTGTCATAAGTGGCACCATTCCCCCATACCTGTACAGAATCAGGGCCGTTTGCCGCATTCTCGGATATAAAATCATTTAGCTGCAGTAAGGCATCATCTAGCGGAATAGCATCATCCATCACTAACTCAGAACGAGCCTCAGGCGAAGCTTTAAGCCAGAATATTATGGTAGATGCATCCGGAACCCCGCCGCTGGCCATGGAAGATTCTAGGCTAATCACTTTGTAAAATTCCGAACCGGTATCACCTGTAGATGGATCAAAGAACACGGCCCCGATAGATACGACTGGTGAATCAGCTTTTTTACCAAAAGCTTCAATGTCGATCATAAGGTGTGTATAGAGCATTTCAGGCTCGGTATGATTATGATGACCGGAATCATTATTTATGGCAGTTGTGCTGCTATAAGTTTCAGTAGTGCTTGCGCTTGAGATAGTTTCTTCCGTGCCTTCTGATAACGCAGCACCGTCCGGGGTTTCATCATTGTCAGTTTCTTCCATCTGCACATTATCAACGTACTCCGCCGCGGTATTTTGTTGGTCGATTACAGCGTTGCTGGTGGCCAGCCCTTCAATAGAAAAAAGACCATTACCAACTTTTTCGAGAACCGGCTGCGTGTCGCCGTCGACCTGAGTCCCCTCATTCTGGTCGCCAGTTTCAACAGCAGAGTCATTAGTTACCTCGTTTGTCCAGCTCACCTCAGGGTTATGGCGCGCAGCCGCAAGAGTTTCGTCTGATGGAGCAGAATGATCGCTTTCAGTCAGGTTCGCGTTAATGAATCCGCTGAGACGTGCTGGATACAGGTAATGCTCTGGGTGAGCGCTGCGGATAAGTGCAAAGATAGCTGCACGCGAGTAATCCAAAACTCCCGGAGTTGCACGAAGAGCTTTAGACCATTCTTTGAATGGACTTTCTTTTTTACTCACGATCTCTTTTGCCCGACGGAAAACACCACCAGGGATATCATAAATGTTGAAATCCATTGGTAACGTGGCCAGCGCAATCTCTAAATCGAGAGTGTCTAGATCATGTTTAAGGTCAGGGTTTCTGTCGGTCTTGTTGCCTCCGCCAGCATTCGTACCGCTTTCAGTACGCTGTATTTCTGCAACGCGACTGCCTTTGGCCCATTCTTTTACCAGCAGGCCGCGGTCAATGTAATCAGTCGCCGCCCAGATTCTGGTGAATCGGAGAACCAAAGCGAGTTCGTGACGCTTTTCCTGCCCGAACACCTTGCGAATGGCCTCGGTATAGCGCCACAGGTCTTTGGTGTTGTAACCCTTAACCTGTTCGCAGTTTTCTGCCGCCAGCAACAGGTTCTGGACATAGCTATTGTCAGTGTCCATCTCAAGCGCGCTGATACCTTCGTATTCTTCGCGGGTTAAGTGGTGGCGCAGTTCGTCGGCGGTGAACTGGGCGAGTAGCTGCTTGCGGAAGGGCATACGAACGACAGGATAACGTGTGGTTTCGTCATCATTCTCGTCAATCTGGATAGCGTTAACAGGTTCAAAACCCTGACCTGCTATAACGCCAGTGTCGCTGGTGCTTTCAGATTTCAGAAGGGGAAATTTGCCGCTGCGCCAGTCTTCCACTAATTGGTTGCGAGCGCTGGCATCTGCTTTAGCCCAGTCAGCCATGAATGCAGCGATATCTTCAGTTTCGTGCGTTTCATCTGGCGCGAATACCTGCTTAATCGCCTGAACGAGTTTCCACTCAGCGTTCAGGCTGAGTTCGGCAACTTCAGGGATGTCGCTCTTCGCCAGCAGCAGGTTCTGAAGATAGGTGTTACCTTCATCCAGTGACATTTCGCTGGCAGCCAGCTGCTGCTCTTTTGTGATGTGTGATTGATACTTGTCGCTGGTCAGGTGAACGGCAAAACGTACTGCTGGAGTGCGGTTTTCAAGCGGGACACTCTTTTCAACTGTAGTGGTCGCTTCCGGAGCAGCAGTGTTGTTGTCCACGGCTCCAGTAGACTCAGCACCAGCATTTGGCAGCCAGGTGCGTCCATCGTCCTGGAGTACGTAGCGTTTGCACCAGGTGTAATCCACTGTGCTTTCTTCCGGCAGGTCGTTGTAAACAGGGAAATCGGTACGGACAGGCTTGCTATAATCCTTGCCCCGGCCGGTTTCAATGCCAGCATCTTCCAGCTCTACATCCAACTGCAAATTGGCTCGTGCTTCTGATTTAGCCGTGAACCAGATAACGGCATCTTCTTTGCCGGATTTCTGCGTTGCCTTGATTAAATGAAAGAATTCCATATCGGGTCCTTAATTTTGGTTGTAAGATACCCGCAGCTAGTGATTGCCGCCTTGGGTAGTGGTCATTGGTCAAAACTCGATTCCGGAAAGCTTTGGTCGGCTGACCGGGTACTTAACCCGCCTTGCGCGGGTTTTGTGCTTTTAGGGGGCTGGTAACAGCCATTGGTCATAACTCGATTAAAATTTGAAAGCAGGCTGTTGGTCTCCAGCCGGTTTATATGGGTAACACTCTCCTTTAATGTGCTGCTCTTTGGCAGCTGCATCACAGCCAGATTCGGTTTGGTATACACCGAGCATGATGTCTGAGCATTCCCCGGTGAGGGCACAGACGGTAACGATCAGAGCAAATAACGAGCTCATACTTTTAGCTCTGGATTGCCTTTTTGGGCCAGTAAGTAGCAAAGCTTACGAACCAGAACTTCAAACAGATTTAAGCGTACGGCTTGGCAGCCAGCTCTTTTGCGTGCGAAATCGATCATGGTTAACTCCTGTGTGCCTTTAACGCCAGGCTGGCGGAACGGTAAACCTGCTGCGCGATTGTCTTGCCATCTCATCCGGTGTTTCGTATGCCACCGGCAGCTACTTCGTGGGCGTCCTGCCTTGATGACTGATTTTCTAAAATCAGGCTACAAATAAATATACCATAGGTCAAGCTGAAATTGATAAATAACATACCAGCAATGTTTTGTCTTATCAGTTTTTGGAGGGTGTACGCGCAAAAAAAGCCGCTTATAGCGGCCTTTAACGATACATTTTGAAGGTTATGGCTGAGGATCTATTTTTCTTTTACGTAAAAATTCCGCCATAAACGCATCGAGCTCTTCAAGCCGGGTTTTGGCTAAGGAAATGAATCTATCCTGCTCGGCTTCCGGAAGTTGATCAAAAACTTCTAATAGTGCTGATTGGTGGGGGGTTAAAACTGTTTTACTCTGCGTTAGAGAAGCAACGTGCTGCTCTTCTTCATCAGTCATGAAAAACCAATAAAGAGGCTTTCCAAGGGCTTCAGGCAAGAGAACCAGTTTCTCCTTGCGCGGGAAAATCCCTGAGTTACACCAATGGCTAACGGTTTGCGAGTTGACGCCTATCCGGCGCCCCAGTTCAGATTGAGAAATGCCTGCCTCATCAATAGCTCTTTGCAAACGTTCTTCAAAGTTCATTTTCAGTTCCAAATCTAACCAGTTGTCCAGCATACAAAGTTTCTTTTCAAATGTGGCCAGTTAAATTTCTTGACATTGATAAGTAAATTATCAATTATGTGGTACGGAATTTAGGAGGCTCAATGAACCATAACATTCAAAAGAAGATTATTTCTCTGTGTGGCAGCCAATCAGAGCTGGCTCGCCGCTTAGGTAAAAACTCGCAGACTGTATCTGTCTGGTTTCGTACTCAGGTAGCTAGCACAGAGGTTTTAAACGCATGCAGAGCTTTGGATTGGGAAGTCACCCCGCATGAATTACGTCCAGACCTCTATCCCAACGCAACAGATGGTTTACCTCAGAAGGAGGCTTAATCATGCAGTCAGCTACATATCAACATCATAACCAACGCTTGGCCGGACCGCTGAAAACTCAAAATCAATTTATGGCGCATCGGCGAGACAGCTTTAAGCACCGTTCAATACAGGTTGCAGTTCGAGAGTGGGAATCAACTTTGCCCGGTCAGGCGCAGGAAAAAATCGCTCAGCTGGTGGCTGAGCAGTGGGCGAAGGAAGGGGGCCGCGGCATCGCGGTCAATAAGCAGAATTTATTCCGCTATCTGAAAAATGAAGGAGGGTCGGAGAAATATACTGCTTACGTTATGCAGCTGTCGGGCGCAATCCTCGCAGCTATGCCTATTGAGATAGCCAGAAAGCATGGACTCAGTAACGCCAGAACGGAAGCTGAGCTGGTGGCGAATGCAATCAAAGAATGCAGTGAGGCGCATCAAGCTAAGTTGCTGGGCGTCCCCCTTCAAAAGCTTGAAAAAGAAATTCGTGAAGCGGCAATCGCTTTGTTCAACATGTTACCTGCTGACGCGGCGGGACCACTACTGGCGAGCATCAGCGCCGTAGCGCCGCAATTTTTTTAATCGAGTTTTGAGCAATAACCATTACGTACCGGGAAACCGGACAAGGGAGTAACCATGGCAGCTCTGCCTTACATGCAACTTTACATTGCTGATTACCTGGCGGACACCATGCATCTGTCTACAGAAGAGCATGGCGCATACCTGCTGCTGATGTTCAATTATTGGCAAACAGGTCGCCCGATCCCCAAAAACCGCCTCTCGAAAATAGCACGGCTAAGCAACGACCGTTGGGATGCCGTTGAGCCATCGTTGAAAGAATTTTTTAACGACACTGGCACCGAATGGGTGCAGGAGAGAATTGAGCGGGATCTGGAGGCTGTGAAAAATTCAATCAGTCAAAAGTCGGCTGCAGGTAAAGCGTCCGCCCAGGCCAGAAAGGCCAAAAAAGGAGCAAACACCCAACAAAACAGTAACGAGCGTTCAACGGGTGTTAATGCTCCGTTTGAACAGAGCAGCAACGGCAACTCAACTAATAAAGATACAGATACAGATACAGATACAGATACAGATCTAAAAGAGAAACAAGAGAGAGAGTTAAGCGCGCAAGAATCATTTTTGCCACCAATCGGCAAATTCCCGATTACCGATGACTGGATGCCGAGTGATGACTTTGTCGGGCAAGCCGCACAGTGGGGAATTAATCTCGGTGACCGCCCTGGTTATACCCCAGTGGAACTTCAGCAGTTCCGCGATTACTGGAAGTGCGAAGGGAAGGTAAAACACCACCTGCAGTGGGAACAGACTTTCGCCTCGAGCCTGAAAACATCCCGAGCCAAAACCTTAACCTCTGGGGCATCTTCTCGCCGTCAGGCAGGCTTTGGCATTTCACAACCAGACACTGAGATCCCACCGGGATTCAGGGGGTAACTATGAAATCGACGCACGAATTGCTTGGTCGTCTCCGCAATATCATGCCTGCAGGTGTCCAGCCGAAGTTTACCAGCAGTCAGGAATTGATGGCCTGGCAGCAGGAAGAAGGTCGGAAGCGTGCAGTAGAGCTGGAAAAACTAAATCAGCGGGCGCGAGCGGAGAGGATATTTGGGCGTTCAGGGATATGCGATCTGCATAAGGGGTGCACTTTCTCGAATTATCAGGTCAGCAACGACGGGCAAAAGCATGCCCTCACCATGGCAAAGAGCTATGCCCATAACTTCGGGTCTGGTTTCACTAGTTTCATTTTCAGTGGGAGTTGCGGGACGGGGAAAAATCATCTTGCTGCAGCAATCGGAAATTACCTGTTGCAACGTGATCACTCCGTTCTGGTGGTTACAGTACTTGACCTGATGTTGCGCGCTCGTAAGTGCTATGACGAGGGGCAATCAGAGTCCGCGCTGCTGGATGACCTTTGCAAAGTAGATTTACTGGTTCTTGATGAAGTCGGCGTCCAAAGAGAAACGCGAAACGAATGGGTTCTACTCAATCAAATTATTGATCGTCGTATGGCGGCGATGAAACCAGTGGGCGTCCTGACTAACCTGAATTTTGATGAATTATCGAAGACTCTTGGTGAGCGGGTAATGGACCGCTTAACCATGGATAACGGTATCTGGGTGAACTTTGCCTGGGGAAGTTATCGAAAAAACGTGACCCATTTACGGGTTGTTAAGTAATCAAATCGAGTATTGACCAATGACCAAAACATTAACCCAAAAAGAGCAGGTGGCGGTGTTTGTGCGCTACCAACCGAACTGCGCAGTTGGCGATGTGTCCGAAGCGCTGGATATGGCTGGAGGGACGGCGGGCAGACTTCTGCGCGAGCTGAGTGACGAAGGCGTGATCATTCGCTTACGTGACAGCGTTCAGTACACATACAGGGCGGCACCGCACGCAGATATTCCAGACGTAATCCTTCCGTGCATGTTGGAGAAAAGCGATCCGGTCAGGATGCAGGCTGCCGAGCAGAAAGCGAAGGAGCTAGAACAGAAGGGGCTTTGGCGAAGAGCAGCAGCAGTGTATTCGGACATGTTTGGTATAGCCGGGAGCGCTGTTGAAGTAGCCCGTATTGCCAAACGCCGTAAAGACTGTCTGCGCCAGGCGGAGAGGGCTTGAGAATGGCCAGCGATAACCTTTGGATAATTATTCGCGCCATCCAGCAGGGCGGCGAGATCACCCCGCGTCAAGTTCGCCAGTTGCTGGGCTGCGATAGCAAAAAGGCCTGTCGCCTGCTGGAGCATCTCGTTTCTGTTGGCGCCGTGAATAATATCGGTAAGCGACACCACCCAGTGTACGTGATGCAGCCAGGCGGGGAAACATGCATTAAGCCATTACCGGTGGTTCGCAAGAAGTCCGGTATCACCGAAGTTTGCCGCCAGAACTGGCAAGGCTATATGATTCACAAAATTTTCGGGAGCGCGCGAGTATGAGCAATTTATTTAGCATCATCGACAAACGCGCGATAAGGGAAGCAGCAGCTAACACAAAAATTGCCGGAGATGCGAGGATGGCACGAAACTAAATTGGTGATATAAAAGACTGTGATATGTCACGGAGAAAGTTATGAAAATAAACCATCAATACCTCAAGGATTTACTAATAGCTTTCGAGGAAACTCAAGGCCCTGACACAATGCTAAGTGAGCTTGGTGAATCAGGGTTTCACCAAGATGACTCGGATTTTATTTTCCATATGCGTTTGCTTTATGACAATGGGCTGATTGTTAGGACTGATGGGAAATCTGGGTTTGGGCACGAGATGTCCAGAGCTTTGGGAGAAGGGGTTAGCTATTACTGGCTTGATACTCCGCTCAGGCTGACGGCAAGAGGGCATGATTTTATCGCTGACTTGCGTCAGAAAGAGGTATGGCAAACCATAAAAACAAATTTTAAAGATGAAGGAATAAGCACACTAATGGGCCTATCAAAATCACTGGCGATGGGTTTTGCCAAGAAGAAAGTTAAAGACCTGACTGGCCTGGACATTGAGTGAAGAAATCCTCGTAACCTCAAAAGTTTGATATATCTCTAAGCCCGCTGCGTGCGGGCGTTTTCTCGCCAATGGTAAAAAATACTCTAAGAAACATAGCAGTAGCCTTCGCAAAAAGTGCTCTTAAAGGATTGATCATTTTCTCAGATGAGTATACTGTTTATTTATCCAGTGCATCTTCGAAGGGGAATTTATGAAAATCGAAGTCACCATCGACCGTACCAAAAAGCTACCCGACGGTGCTATTCCGGCACTTGAGCAGGAGCTTCTGAAGCGAATCACACAGAGCTACACTGACTGCAAACTGGTCGTTCGCCGGGCCGGTTCTGACGGGTTAAACATTGTTGGCGGAGAAAATACGGACAAAAAGCGTTTTGAAGAAATCCTGCAGGAAACCTGGGAGAGCGCTGACGAGTGGTTTTATAAAGACAGCATGCAATAAATTTCCAGTGTGGAGGGGGACTGGTGAAACAAAAAGAAGAATTATCGAGCAAAGGTTACGCGGTCATCAGATGCCACGATGGGGTTATCGTTGCAAGACTGCACTCATTTCCTGAGAGTGAACGAGCGTTAATGTACAGACGTGGTGATGAAGTATCCTTCATGTCGTTACAGGATGATGAGATGGTTGGAACAACGACACTCTTTACACAGATGCTTGAGCGTGCTGGTTATAAAATCAATTTGTTTGATAGAAAATAAAGGTTACTCAATACTACAATTCCTAGCACCATAAACTACATGAATTTATTGTGATATGTTTGCTATACTTCCTTGAAAAATTTAGTAACATATAATCTTCAGGAGGGTGAAATTAAGTGACTAAACAGAATGGTACCAAAGTTGCTACAGAAGAAAACATAAATACTGGAGATAATCCAGTCTGCGGCGTGATAATGCCTATTGCGAAAACAGAAGGGTATAATGACAACCATTGGGCAGATGTGTATGGTATTTTATGTGAAGTTGCTTCAGATGCAGGATTCAGCCCGAACCTTGTGAGTTTTGATGATGATGTTGGAATAATTCATAAAAGAATTGTACACAACATATACTCCAACCCTATTGTTATTTGTGATATTAGCAGCCGAAATGCTAATGTCATGCTTGAGCTAGGTATGAGATTAGCATTCGATAAACCAACGATAATAGTCAAAGATAATAAAACTCCATATAGTTTCGACATTGCAGCAATTGAGCACCTCGAATATCCGTCTGATTTGAGATATCAGCTTATAAATGAATTTAAAATTAACTTAAAAAAGAAAATTATTGAGACATATAAACGTTCAACCAATGACCCAGATTATACAACTTTTTTAAAGCATTTTGGGACGTTCAAAGTTGCAAAACTTGATGAAAGAGAAGTGACTGGCAGCGAGTTTTTGGTTGCTGAACTAAGGGATTTGAAAGAGCTTGTTTTAAACTCAATTGCGATGACAAGTAAAGTCAATTCTGAAACAGTATCACTTAAAAAACGTGCATTAGGTCAATCTGCTTTTGAGACATATGCATTCACTTTCGAAGATAGACTCCCGGAGTCGTTGGATTTATACGAAATAAATATGCTCTTAAAAAATCTAGGACTCAATATTGCTTCTCTTAGAAGAGGCGTTAATGGTAAGGCACTCTTTGTAGAATATCTTCCTTCACTAGGAACACCATCATTTGCAGAGATGTCTGATAAATTAAATGAATATTTAAATAACATTAAGTCTTAAGGGGATTAGATTTTTGTATCAAGTAATTCTTATGGTTCTAAAAGTTGTGTTATGATGTAGAAGTTAGCCTGAACAACTAATAACCTGCTGCGCCACTGGAGAGATACCATGGCGCAAACAACAAACCAGATTAAATCCTCACTGACCCTTCAAAGGGCCAGCAATTTTCTTTTGATGTCACTCCTGCAGGAGGCAGCATGAAGAAAAGCTGGTTCACTCACACCGGGCTGACAACCGAAGAAGCCAATGAGCTGGTGGCGCGCTATAAGTCTAAAGGTGTTCCTGTCGAGAAGAGTCTCGATATTGACCCTCGCCTTTGGATAGTCAGCGCACTTCTGCCGCAGCAAAAATCCGCACCTAAGACGCAGCAAAGTATGCGTTCACGGGCATGGGGGTGATTGTGACTGCCTACAACATCCTCCCGATGGGAAAGCCGCGCATGACGCGTGCAGATAAATGGAAGAAGCGCCCGGAAGTTATGCGTTATCGGGCTTTCTGCGACCATGTCCGGCTCCTGGGTGTCACTATGCCCGAATCTAATTCACACATTACCTTCATTCTTCCAATGCCAAAAAGCTGGAGTAAGAAGAAGCGCCAGCAGTTTGATGGTAAGCCACACCAGAGTAAACCTGACTTCGATAACCTAGTTAAAGCACTCTCCGATGCCATTTATGAAGATGACGCTCATATCTGGGATGCACGGATTACGAAGCTATGGGGTGAAGTCGGTCAGATAATTATCAGGAATATCGACTGATGCGCGCGCTCCTTCAACCTGTAATCGCCAGAGAGCTTGGTGTCGTGCTGTTAAAGCCCGGCAGCGAACTTATGAGCTTATTTGGTGGTGGTAGAGTGCTGATTGAGCGACAGCCAGATAGCATGGCTCATCTGGAAACGGGTCGCGTTCCTGATGCCCGCCAGCCTCTCGGTGATGATAAATCGCTACGCACTTTCTTTCTGAATGACAAAGTGATTCATGCCGCTGGCGGGACTAGTGGTCTGGATTACTGGTTGCTGCGATACGCTGGTGGACGGTGCCAGTACGAGCATAGTGATTACCACTATCACGAACTAACTATTATGCACCATGAGCCTGGCTCCATCCTGCTTTGTGGCTATTGCGATAACCACTTGCGAGAGCAGCGTACCGAAGCACTGGCAGAGTTGGCACGCAGAAATGTAATTGCCTTTGTTTTGGATTCTGTCCGCATTCAACTTTGCCTGGACAAAAGCCGGGAGATCTCACTTGCAGAGCTCTGCTGGTGGGCTGTTCGTAAAGAAGTTACGGATGCACTTCCAGAATCATGCGTTCGTGAAGCTCTTCGTCTGCGTGAAGAAAGTCCAATTGGACGAGAAAGTGACATAATTCCCGAAGTACCGGCCACCAGCATCCTTGAGAAATTAGTGTCAGCCGTTGACCTGCCTGAAGCGCTGACAGAACCGCTGGTGGGCGTGATGGTGGATCCAGTTCCTCCTCAGTCTTTCATGCGTCGACCAAAGCGTCTGCGCTGGGAAAGTCGCGATTATCTGAATTGGGTGAAAACACAGCCCTGCGAATGCTGCCAGCAGCAATCAGACGACCCGCATCACTTAATCGGATGGGGGCAGGGTGGCATGGCAACAAAAGCGCACGACATCTTCTCCATTCCACTTTGCCGAAAACATCATACCGAACTGCATAACGACCGCCTGGCATTCGAGCGCAAATATGGCTCGCAGTTGGAAATGATCATTAGAGTGCTGGACCGGGCCTACGCGCTCGGCGTTCTGGCGTAAGGAGCTAATTAGGATGACACCACGTCAATGCCGTAATCATATTGAAGCCCTGGGCAAAGCAGCTTCTGCGCCACGCAAAAGCTGGTTAGGTAAAAGCATGCTCCTGACCAGTATTCAATCCGCATGGATTAAGTCTCTACTGACAACATGGGGAGACGGGGTAAGCGGTGGAACTGCGCCGCGCTTGCCTCGCTCTCATGCGTGCTGGGATGTTCTTAAGGGCGGGCGATGGTCGGACAAGGCATTGTCTCGCTTTACAGCTGCACTAGAACAAGCGCGAGCAGAGGGATTCAGAGGGCCGCAGGCGCTAAATCGTGCTCACGCCATTTTGTGGCCACAGCCCAATATCAGCATCATCGATGAAGCTATACGTGATGATGATGTCGATTTTGTCGAGCAGTCGGTGCTGCAGGCGCTTGATGTTAATGACCCGGTGTATATCGTTGGTCTCCAGTATTATACCACACGCAAAAAAATCTCAGACATTACGCGGGAGTTACAGTCGATCGCACCGTGGCTAACGGATTGGGAAGCCAGGAAACGTGTTCGCTGGTGCCTGGAAATCTTCAGGGCGAAGGTCTTTTTATCTACGCGGAAACTTCTGGCTGAGCAGAATTGAATTATTGCTCTTTAGCTTTTCGTGCTTAATTTCGATTTTAGCATTGAAAACGAGCCAGGAATTTTGATAATTCATTCATGCTTGGCAGAGCTGCGCCGCGATGGCAGCGAACATAAGCGACAATTTGAACATAACGAGAGCCCCGCCAGTCGGGGCTTTTGCTTTACGGCGATACGACAGGGGTATTCGCGAGGTGCATTGCATCAATACCCCTGTCATATCGTCGTTCTGTATACACATCTTTTACAACTCAGGTGCACCCTCCGTAAGTAGGATAGGGTAAACTAAGCATTCGTCGCGTTTCGCTTGTTGAGGTGTCTATGCTTTCATTGGAAGAGATTGGCCAATCAGTTAGAAATAATATCCAGTTGATTTTGGATAATATTCAGCTTCCCTTAGCCGTCGGCCCAATCAGCGATGATGACTATAAAATTCTTTGTGGTGGCTTTGGACAGTTAGAGTGGGATTATGCGCTTGCTACTCATGGTAACGATCCGAGCAAATTTGAGCTATGTATTAAGTTTGTAGCACATGGTGCAGTACAAGGTGTACCAGATGGTGCCGCTTTGTGTGTGTTCGACACAGAAAGCCATACATTCAACATTCATATGATTGAACGTTTTACTCGCGATGATGAACCTCATCCACTTAACGGACGTATGGTTCTGATTACGCTGATGAGCGCATACATGTTCTGTAAAGCGGTCGAGTGTGAAGAAATTCGTATCATTGAACCTGTTTCTGAACTGCTTGCTTACTATTCTTCTTTCGGCTTTGTTCTGGATAGAAGCGGGTATGTTATGGTCTGTGAAACAACCACAATCGAAGCTGTTTTCCTCAAATTCGCACAATTAGGGTAGACGGGATCCCTTTACACATTGTAGGATTACCTTCCAAATTTACCTTTCAGGTAAACGTAACCATCAAACTATCTTGACGGACGTTTTGATGACACCAATCGGCCAGAACGATTGGTAAAGGATAGCCACGGTGCTACCTTTATTATGAAAGAAGAGGCACACGAGTCTCAGAGGTAATCATGAAAACTCAAAAAGCGACCAAGCCACAAGTAAAATTCGACACAATGAAAGCATTCGCAGGTATGGGTGCTGCTGTTGAAGTGCTGATGAAGGCTGCTCCTAACGCGTTCACTGACGCCACTGTTTCCGGAAAGGAAAAGCAGGGTAAGCAGCGCCATCGCAAAGCAGCATAACCATAGCTGGTGCTTTTTGAAAAACCCGCCTCGCGCGGGTTTTTTTGTGCCTGATGCAAAGACTTCTTGCTGGCTTTACCAACCAGAGTTATCTGTATGTCACACTCTTCCAGACAGGAAAAAGACATGCAAAATCAGCCATATATGACTGCTGAAGCAAAGGCGGTCTTAAACGAATTAAGCGCGTCACCAGCGACAGTTGGGGAAATTGCGCAGAATACTCACCTTAGCCGTGAAAAATGCCAGCTCATACTTACGCAGCTGGCAATGGCGGGGTTATCAGATTATCAATTCGGCTGTTACAAACGCCTCCAGTGATGGGGGCTTTTTTTTGTGGAATGGGCGGCTGGTGGGTGTTGTAGCACCCGGCCAGCCATTTGCTCATGTAGAAGGTCACAAGCGAACCAAGGCCCACCGCTTTAGCGCTAAAGCATGTTGAGCCTACCAGAGACCCGCTTACTGATCTATGAAAAATACTGTAAAAATATCCAGCTCTCAATTGGTAAACACCGATTGCCTTCAGTATCTTGCTCATCTTCCAGATGACTCAGTAGACCTCATTGTTACCGACCCACCATATTTCAAGGTGAAGCCGAATGGCTGGGATAACCAGTGGACGGCGACGCAGATTATCTTCGCTGGCTTGATATGTGCCTTGCCCAATTCTGGCGAGTCCTTAAGCCTGCCGGCAGCTTGTATTTATTCTCTGGGCACCGACTTGCATCGGACATTGAGATCATGATGCGTGAACGCTTCAACGTCATGAACCACATTATCTGGGCGAAGCCATCAGGGCGCTGGAACGGATGCAATAAGGAAAGCCTGCGCTCTTACTTCCCCGCGACTGAACGCATCCTTTTCGCTGAGCATTATCAGGGGCCATATAAGCCGAAAAGCGACGGGTATGCTGAGAAAAGCAACGAGGTCAAACAGCACGTCATGGCCCCGTTAATCACCTACTTTCGGGATGCAAGAGCTGAACTGGGTGTCACGTCCAGGCAAATAGCTGACGCCACCGGAAAGAAAAATATGGCGTCCCACTGGTTCGGGGCCAGTCAGTGGCAACTACCGAACCAGCAGGATTATGAAAAGCTGCAGGAATTGTTCACTCAGACCGCCATTGAGAAGCACCGCGCCTCTGAACTCAAAGCACCGCATCACCAGCTGGTGGCCACGTGGCATTCGTTGAACCGCAAATACCTTGATTTGCTGAAAGAGTACAAATCTCTTCGGCGGCATTTCTCTGTGACAGTAGCCGTGCCCTATACCGACGTCTGGACCCATAAACCCGTCCAGTTCTATCCAGGTAAACACCCGTGCGAAAAACCCGCTGATATGTTGCGGCAAATCATCAACGCCAGCAGCAGGCCCGGCGATGTGGTAGCTGATTTCTTTATGGGCTCGGGATCAACAGTTAAAGCAGCCATTGAACTGGGCCGCCATGCTATCGGCGTAGAACTGGAAGAGGAACGTTTCAACCAGACGGTAAGTGAGGTAAGGCAGCTGGCAGGGGAATAAAAGCTTGGGTCGCTATCGCGGCCCTTTTTATTACCTCAACAGGACACCCGCAACGTAGCGAGGTGAGAGCATGTATCGAATGGACAAAATAACTACTGGCATTTCCTACGGCGCATCGGGAGGAAGTGCTATTTACTGGTTTAGAAGACTTCTTGATGGTTACTCCCCCGAACAGTGGGCGGCTATAGGTGTGATCGGTAGTTTACTGTTCGGCTTGCTCACCTTTCTCACTAACCTCTATTTCCAAATCAAAGCAGACCGTCGAAGAGCTGCGCGAGGTAAATGATGTCTAATAAATCGAAACTCAGCGCAGCAGTGCTGGCACTAATCGCATCAGGTGCATCTGCGCCACTCATTTTCGACCAGTTTATCAGAGAGAAAGAAGGCAATGCGCTGGTGGCCGTAGTTGATCCGGGTGGGGTCTGGTCTTTATGTCACGGCGTGACCGTCATCGATGGCAGGCGTGTTGTTAAAGGCATGACGGCCACAAATGAGCAATGCCGGAAAGTTAACTCTATTGAACGCGATAAGGCATTAGCCTGGGTTGATCGCAATATCAAAGTGCCTCTGACAGAGCCGCAGAAGGTCGGTATAGCATCCTTCTGCCCGTACAACATTGGCCCGGGTAAATGTTTCCCTTCGACCTTCTATAAGCGGATCAACGCAGGTGACCGTAAAGGGGCATGCGAAGCAATCCGCTGGTGGATTAAGGACGGTGGACGTGATTGCCGCCTGACTAAAGGCCAAAAGAATGGCTGTTATGGGCAGGTTGAGCGTCGTGAACAGGAAAGTGCGTTGACGTGCTGGGGGCTCGACCAATGAAAATTAATCCGGCTCTTATCTGCGTTGTCGTTATTGCTGGCCTTTCGGTCGCTCTCGCTAAGAGTTGCTCAAACGCCAGTAGCCTCCAGAGCGATAACGACGTTCTGCGAAGTGACAACGCTTTGCAGGGGCAGGTGATTGCTACACAGGCATTCAACTTCAATCGATTCAATCAGGTTGCAGAACAAGCCAACAGGCTTAACTCCCTGGTCGACACCAGCACCGAAGAAACCGTAATCGAATACCGGGAGATTCTCCGCCGTGAAAAAACCTGTGATTTGCCTGTTCCTGCTGACATTGCTGGTGGGCTGCTCGAATACGCGCACAGTTTACGTGCCAGCGCCATGTACACCGATACCGGCAGACCTAACCAAGCCGATGATCGTACCGCTGCCGCCAGCTCAATGACCTATTGCCAGGCTGTCCTGTGGATTAAGCCGCTGCTGGCAGTTATTGAGAAAGGTAACAATAACTTTGCTGGTGTTCGTGAGATTGAGTTTCAGCGTCAATCCAGTTCACTGACCTGGAATCAATAATGCTGATTCTGTTTATCCTCCTAGCTATATGGCTCGATAGCTGCGGGGAAGAGGGCTGGCCCGATGTTAGCCCGTCTATTTCTCAGCTGGTGATCCTGAGAGAGCGTCTGGTGCATAGCAAGGGGCTATGTTGAGAAAAGAGCCGAGAGCATTACAGCAGGCATTCCTTGAGTACCTGCGATAATGCCTTACTCATCAGACCTGCTTCACTCGCTTAGCACTCAAGGCAGCGCTTAATATCCGAAAAAATCAACTTTGATGGGATGCTCGCTATCGGAAGTTAGATACCTACCAGGGTAGAATAACCTCCTTAAATCATGGAGGCTTTATGTTGCAGGCGATTTTGGGAGCAAGTTGGGCAAACATCTGGGCATCGATTTCGGCAATTTTTACATTATTGGCAGTTATTGTTGCTGGGTTGGCACTGTTACGTTGGAAAAAACAAGATGAGTTGAAGGCTAAGATGGCTTTTAAACAAGCTATTGCAGATTACCTTTACGCCTTACTCCTTCTTCCTGATGACTTAAGTGATGAGAAGGCATACGCCGATTATTACGACTTAAGGATGAGTTTGATTTCAAAATTTAATCAATGCCGTAATACTTTTCTTTATTGCGAAGGTTTGCTTGATAAGGAGACCGATGTTCTGGCTCACTGGAATAATATTTACTCGCATCATTCATCTTTTCTTAAAGGAGAGGACGGTAGCACTGTTCTGCATAATGCGTGTGACAGCATTCTGAAGATAAGATTCGTCTTTAAGTGAAAGCCGGGTTTCCCCGGCTCTGCTTCAGAACATATCCATCTGCGGTGTAGCACGGGGATCGTATTCATCAACAGCAATCCCCAGTTTATGCGTTTACCAGGGTAGAATAATCTACTTAACTCAAGGAGGTTTTCATGTGGCAAACAATCTACGCTTGGCCGTGGGCAACAATTTGGGCTGCAATATCTGCAATATTTACAGCTGCAACCGTAGGTATTGCGTTTTGCGCGATGAAAGAATGGAAAAAACAGGAGCAGTTTAAGGCGAAGGTAAATTTTAAATCAGCCGTCGCCAAATACGCCTATTGCCTGGTTGCGCTTCCAAGCCATTTGAGCCCTCCGGGAACCACAAGGGATAATCCAGCGAAGATTGATGAGCTGACTGATTTATTGGCTGAAGCCGCTTTTGCTTGGTTTAGCTTGGAGGGTTCGTTGGTGGACAATAAGCATGTGACGGAATCTTGGCTTTTCATCAATGACAATCATATTCGATATGTGGATGGCGAGATTTCCTATCATGAAATTCATACGCACTGCGCTAATATAGTCACCAAGCCAATTAACAAGAAGTAAGCCGGGTTTTCCCGGCTTTGCTTTAGAACATATCCAACTGCGGTGTGGCGTGGGGATTGTACTCATCAACAGCAATTCCCAACTCCTTTCTGAACCACCGCGCGACCAACTGTCGATGGCAAAACTCTCCCGGCGGCTCCCAGCACAGCAGTACAGGCTCACATCTTGCCAACAGATGCAGCTCATTCCAGGTCTGTTCCGGATTCAGCTTCGCCAGTATCTCGTGCTCATAGAGTTCGATATAGCGGGAAACTGAAACCGAGTTAAACCATTCCCCCGGCGCCAGCTTCTTAAACGTGTGATAACTCGCGTGGGGGGGGCGCGTCGCGTACCGGGCAATGCTGATTCCGCCTACAAGGACCAGCTCGATCAGTTTTTAACGTTGCTTAGATACCATAGTGCGAACCTCATAAGGGGGTAACTCAGTAGTGGATTGTTTAATTCATTGTTTTTTTAAATAAAAAAATAATGAGGTTAGGAAAACTTAAGTCCAATTAAAGCCAAAATCGCAGGTATAGCTTTGGCGGCGATTGTAAAAATCACATGGAACTTAGTTTTTTCTTTTAGCTTACTCAAGTCGTATCCAATCCATATGACAGCGAAGGCTATACCAATCCACGCTAAAGAAACTTTTAAATTATTTTCTTCCAACAGCGCAGCATTAAGCGCGGCGGCGTAGGGAATGCTGAAAATAAAGGCAATCATTAGCACCATGCATGTTTTGTTGTCACTTGGATGATGCGGTTTTTTCTGTGATGTAATTGCGAAGGTGCTGAGTTGCTGATTAGTTGTCATATGTATATACCTTAAAAGATTTAAGCAAAGTATAATAAATGAATTAGCTGGTATTTATTACCTCCAATTAATAGTAGGGTGCTAGCGAAGGAAGGTGCGAGTTAGATGAATGAACCATGAAACTACCAACTTAAACCCTTAATTTGTGGAGGTGAACTTAATAAAATTCAGTTCATGTTGGATGTGGTTAATATGTGGGCTTTATAATGTATAATTTTTAGCTTGATCTCATTTTTATAAGTTGGGATTGCAAGTCATCATGGTTCTTATAACTCGCCAATGTAATTAAGTGGGGGAATTATTAAGCATGAATGACAACATTTATAATGGAGTGAGGTTAATGCTCAAACTCATCAATATTAAGACAATTAGCTATGCCCCCTCGTATTAAAAGACCTTGTCGCCATATGGGGTGCTCAGCGGTAGTGAATGATTCATTTGGCTACTGTGATCTCCATCAAAAACATGCCAGTGAAGGATGGCGCAACTATCAGAACGGTAAAAGCCGACAAGAGCGTGGTTATGGGCGTCCCTGGGAAGTCAGGCGTGCACGTATCCTTCTGCGAGATAAACATATATGCCAGGAGTGTCGACGCTCTGGCATCGCAACACGTGCAAATACCGTCGACCATATCCTTGCCAAGGCTCACGGAGGAACGGACGATGATTTCAATCTGGAGGCATTGTGTTGGCCATGCCATCGAGCCAAGACTGCAAGGGAGCGTCTCCGGTGAAACTCGGCCGGTCAGCGCATGGGGAGGGGGGGATCAAATCCTTAACCCCTTTCGCTTTTAAGGACTGCCGCTCCCGGTAGTTTTTTACGCGTGAGAAATAAGAATTTTTTTTTGATGATTTTTGAGGTGTTTCGCTATGAGTACCGGAGTGAGATCGCCGGGGGGAGGTCGTAAGCCGAAGAGGACCGGAACGCAGGTCAGCTCTCTGACTCGTGCAGTTTCACCGCCAGATGAACTGCTGGGTGAGATGGCGATCGATGCCTGGAAACGAACCTGCAAAATTCTGATAAATCGTGGTTCGTTTGAAATGGAGGACTGCTATCTACTGATGGAATATTGCAATACGGTGCAACTCCTTTACGACGCGAACCAGGAAATAAAAGCTGATGGGATTGGGGATGAAACTGCTGCCGGTGGGCAGAAAATGGGAGCCGCAGTAAAGGCGCGGGATAAGTATATCTCACAGCTTATCCGTCTTAGCGTAGTTCTGAAACTTGATCCCAATAGTAGAGCCAGAAAACGCACGCCGGGCGAAGAAAGTAAATCCGGGAATGAATTTGACGAATTTTGATTGGGGTGATGTTCCCAATTTTTAGGGACTTATTATGGCCGCGTACCCGAGCGTCAATATGGCGAACCAGTATGCGCGGGATGTGCTGAACGGGAAAATACTCGCCTGCAAGAGCATCCAGCTTGCATGCCAGCGCCATTTTAATGATCTGAAAATTTCTCTTGATAAGGGTTATCCCTACCGATTCGACCGCGAACTGGCGGAACGCGCCTGCCGTTTCGTTCAGCTATTACCGCACTCCAGCGGTGATTTAGCCGGTCAAAAACTGAAGCTGGAACCCTGGCAGGCGTTTGCATTCAGCTCGATTTTCGGCTGGGTTACGAAAAAGACCAAAAAGCGCCGTTTTCGTGAAGCGTATATCCGGGTGGCCAGGAAAAACGGGAAATCGTTTTTCGCAGCAGGCATTGGCACGTACATGTTCTGCGCTGACGGTGAAAACAGCGCGGAAGTGTACTGCGGGGCTACCACGATGGCGCAGGCGAAAAAGGTCTTCACCCCAGCCAGGCAGATGGCAGACCGCCTTCCGTCGCTCCGCTCAAAATTCAGTATTTCGGTCTGGGTTGACAGCCTGACCCGTCCGGACGGTTCGCTGTTCGCGCCTATCGCCGGGAAGCCTGGCGACGGTGACAGCCCTCACTGCGCGATCATCGATGAATATCATGAGCACGATACGGATCACATGTATGAAGCCATGACGCTGGGTATGGGCGCACGTTCGCAGCCGCTTACGCTCATCATTACCACAGCGGGTACGTCGCTGGAATCGCCATGCTATGACAAAGATAAACAGGTCAAGGAGATGCTTAACGGGCATGTCCCTAACGAGCGCCTGTTTGGCCTGATTTATGAGCTCGATGAAGGGGATGAATGGACCGACCCGACCAACTTCATTAAAGCGAATCCTAACCTCGACGTGTCGATATCGTATGACGATCTGCTGGCGGAGATGGAGGTCGCTAAACAGGTTCCGCGTAAGGTCAATGCCTTTAAAACGAAGCGTCTGAATATCTGGGTATCCGGTAAAGCCGCTTTCTACAACATGACGCAGTGGCATGCTGCCGCCGATAAATCCCTGCGCTACGAGGACTTTGCCGGCGAGGATTATTACCTCGGTCTGGACCTTGCCCAGCGGCTGGATCTTAACGCCGGTGTTGGTGTTTTCGTCCGCGAAATTGAGGGTAAGAAACACTACTACTGCATCAGGCCGAAATTCTGGGTACCGGAGGACACGGTCCGGAGCACGGACCCGAAAATTGCCAAAACTGCAGACCGGTATGTGAAGTTCGTCGAAATGGGGGCGCTTGAAGCGACAGATGGGGCAGAAGCGGATTATCGCGAAATCCTGGCCAGCATTATCGACCTTCAGGAAATTGATAAGGTCCGCGTCAGCGAAATCCCCATCGACCCCAGCGGGGCCACGGCACTCAGCCACGAGCTGCAGGACCAAGGGTTTGAGCCCATTTCTATCCGGCAGGACTACACCAACATGTCGCCGCCGATGAAGGAGCTGGAAGCGGCGCTCGCTGGCGGTCGTTTCCACCATGACGGGAACCCAGTCCTGTCATGGTGTATCAGCAACGTTATCGGAAAAAATGTCCCCGGAAGCGACGATATCGTCCGACCGACGAAGGGCGACAAGCAGTCAAAAATCGACGGCGCGACAGCGCTGTTTATGGCTATAGGCCGCGCAATGCTGAACGGTCGGGCCAGCAATCAATCCGTTTATGATGAGGAAGACGTCGCATGTTAACGGCAATTATTACCTTTATGATCGGCCTGTTCGGCGCGGCGCTTATCTCGTTTGGCGCGTGGATGGTGTTTCCGCCTGCAGGCGTTATTGCTGCAGGCTTGTTTTGCCTGCTGGCATCCTATTTTGCTGCCAGAGCCGCTGCGCCTGCGAATGATTCTCCAGGGGGTAACTGATGTTCATTCCTCAGTTCTTCCGGGGCAGGTCGCGTCCGGGAGGGAGTAACTGGACAACGGTTCTCGGGAGCGTCAGCGCCAGCAAGAGCTCATCGGGCATGCTGGTTACTCCGGAAACGGCAATGGGGATTGGGGCCATACGTGCCTGCGTAACGCTCCTTGCCGAATCCATCGCCCAGCTGCCCGTCGAGCTTTATCAGCGCGACGAAAAAGGCGGTCGGCGCAGGGCAACGGATCATCCCCTGTACGATGTGATCCATTCGCAGCCAAACAGAAAGGACACCAGCTTTGAATATTACGAACAGCAGCAGGGCGTGCTGGGGCTTGAGGGGAACAGCTATTCCCTGATTGACCGGCACGGCAACGGCGATATCGCTGAACTGATACCGATTAACCCCAAAAAGGTCATCGTCCTGAAAGGGCCGGACGGGATGCCGTATTACGAGCTGCCTGAGCTGGGTGAAACGGTGCCGATGCGCATGATGCACCACATCAAGTATTTCTCGCTCGACGGGTACATCGGCACCTCACCGATTCAGACGAACGCGGACGTTCTCGGGCTGGGCATGGCGGTTGAGCAGCACGCCGCGCAGGTGTTCGCCCGTGGCACCACGATGTCCGGCGTGATTGAGCGCCCCAAAGAGGCGGGAGCCATCAAGAGCCAGGCGTCAATTGACAAGCTTCTGGCTAAATGGACGGACCGCTATTCCGGTGTGCGAAACGCCTTCAGCGTGGCGTTGCTGCAGGAGGGCATGAGCTATAAGCAGCTGTCGCAGGACAACGAAAAAGCGCAGCTGCTGCAGTCGCGGCAGTGGACGGTAAACGAGGTATGTCGGCTTTACAAAATCCCGCCGCACATGATTCAGCTTCTCGACAAATCGACCAACAACAACATCGAGCACCAGGGGCTTCAGTACGTGATGTACACGCTGCTGGCCTGGCTGAAGCGCCATGAAGCGGCGATGATGCGCGATTTGTTGTTACCCAGCGAGCGTCGCGACTTTTACATCGAGTTCAACGTCTCATCGCTGCTGCGCGGCGATCAGAAATCGCGTTACGAGTCCTACGCGCTGGGCCGCCAGTGGGGCTGGCTGTCGGTAAACGATATCCGGCGCATGGAGAACATGGCCCCGGTAGAGGGCGGCGACAAGTATCTGACGCCGCTGAACATGGTCGATACCAGCACCGTTCTCGGGCTGGATAAAGCCACCCCCGCGCAGATAAGCGAAATCAGCGCAATCCTGCAGCGAACTGCATAAAACCTGATTATCAGGCTCTCACAGGTATACACAATGTCGAAATTAATCAACCTGCCGCACCTGGCTGACCAGGTGTTCGGGGTGCCTCACTACGCCACGCGGCAAATCATGGACTCGGTGAAGTCGATCCTGGTTCCCCGCCTGCAGGGCATGAATGTGGCCCCGCTGGAAATGGCCCTGGGGCCGGATGAGTCACAGGAAACGAATGAACCTCAGCAAAGCGGCGGCGGCGTGGGCGTTATTCCTGTCCACGGCATCCTTGTCCCCCGGCGTGGTCAGATCGTGAATATGTGTACGGAGCTGAACAGCTACGAGCGTATTCGCGGCCAGCTGGCTTCCCTTCTGAACGACCCGGGCATTAAAGAAATCGTGCTCGATATTAACTCGGGCGGCGGCGCGGTATCGGGCTGTAAGGAGCTGGCTGACTACATTTACCAGTCGCGCAGCGTGAAGCCCATTACGGCCATCGTGAACTTCAGCGCGTTCTCTGCGGCGTACTTTATCGCGTCGGCCTGCAGCAAAATTATCGTCAGCGAAACCAGCGGCGTGGGCTCCATCGGGGTCATCCTGGAGCACATGGAAGCATCGAAATGGGAGGAGAGCGTGGGGCTGAAATTTACCACGTTCTCGCGCGGCGATAACAAGAACAACGGCTCCCCGCATGAACCGCTGACGGAGCTGGCCACGTCCCAGATACAGGCGATGATCGACGGCGCATACCAGACGTTCACGTCCTCCGTCGCGCAGTATCGCGGCATAGATATCGACGCCGTTATCGGCACCCAGGCCGCGCTGTATTTCGGGCAGAACGCCGTCGCAGCAGGGCTGGCAGATGAGATGTCCGATCCTCAGTCAGCCATCAACGCGATTGCCGCGAAATACAAACCCTCGCCCCAGCAATCCAGTATCCAGTTACGTGCTGCTGTTATGGATCAGCAGGCCCGTATGTAACCCGACGCGAAGCGTCACCGTAAGCAGCCAGATGGCTGCTTTTTTTATGCGTAAAAGAGAGAAGAACGATGAACAAAATCGAAGAACTGCGTCGCCAGCGTGCGGGTATTAACACTCAGGTTCAGGCCCTGGCACAGATTGAAATGAACGGCGGCACGCTGAGCGCGGAGCAGCTGGAGCAATTCACTGGCCTGCAGGCTCAGTTTGATGAGCTTTCGGCATCCATTGAGCGTCTGGAAGCGGCAGAACGCCTCGCCGCCACCACGGCGGTTCCGGTGAAGGCTGCGCAGAACGGTCGTAACGCACCGGCAGTGCATGTGAAAGCCGAACCGCCACAGTATAAAGGTGCAGGCATGACCCGCATGGTGATGGCCATCGCGGCAGGTAAGGGCGACCTGCAGCAGGCCGCCGCGTTCGCTGCGGAAGACCTGAACGATCAGGGCCTGTCGATGGCGATCAGCACAGCTGCCAATTCCGGCGGCGCGCTCGTTCCGCAGAACATGCAGAACGAGGTGATTGAGCTCCTGCGCGACCGCACCATCGTGCGTAAGCTCGGGGCGCGAAGCATCCCGCTGCCGAACGGTAATCTGGCGATCCCGCGACTGGCCAGCGGCTCAACGGCAAGCTATGTCGGTGAAGGCAAGGATGTGAAGGCGAGCGGTGCGACCTTCGATGACGTCAAACTGAACGCCAAAACGCTGATCACCATGGTTCCGATTTCCAACCAGCTGATTGGTCGCGGCGGCTTCAACGTCGAGCAGCTGATTTTAGACGACATCATCAGCGGCATTTCCACCCGTGAAGATAAGGCGTTCCTCCGCGATGACGGCACCAACGACACCCCGAAAGGGATGAAGGCCGTGGCCACGGCGGGTAGCCGCACGCATGCGTGGGTTGCAGATGACGAAGTTAACCTGCAGACCATCGATACCTACCTTGATGCGCTGATCCTCATGGCGATGGACGGTAACAGCAACATGCTGAAGTGCGGCTGGGGTATGTCCAACCGCACCTACATGAAGCTCTTCGGCCTGCGCGACGGGAACGGCAACAAGGTTTATCCAGAAATGGCAGCGGGTATGCTGAAAGGCTATCCGATTGAGCGCACCTCGGCTATTCCAGCGAACCTGGGCACGGGCGGCAAGGAGTCTGAGATTTACTTTGCTGACTTCAACGATGTACTGATTGGTGAAGACGGCGCAATGGTGGTCGATTTCTCCCGCGAGGCGACCTACATCGATGCCGACGGGAACACCGTTTCCGCGTTCGCGCGTAACCAGTCCCTGATCCGCGTCATCATGGAGCACGATATCGGCTTCCGCCATATCGAAGGCCTGGCGCTGGGTACCGGCGTTACCTGGTAAAACTCCGACATTCGTGATTAACAGCTCGCCCCTCGCGGGCTTTTTTACAGGTGAACATCATGGCTCCTAAAACCAAAAACACTCAGAAAGACGATACCGCCACCGACGCCAACGCCGAGCCAGCGGTAACGACTGCAGCTGATACTTCAGCACCTGCACCAGACGTTAACACCGGTTCTGCAGGCGATGCCGGTGGGGACGGTGATGGTACCGAACCCGGTCCGGACGGCGACGATACGGATTCAGGTGGTGATGCGAAACAGGATGAAACCCCAGAGGAACGCATGTCAAAACTGACTGGAAAAGTCGCTTCGGTGCAAAACGGGCGCGTCGCGGTGACGTTCCTTGGTCCGTTCAGCCGCTACAGCCGTGGCGATGTGGCCTGCTTTGACAGCGCCGTCGCTCAGGACATGGTGGACCGAAATATCGCCGTCTGGGCAAAAGATGCAGAACGCGCCCTTCAACCGAATAAGGACGATGACGCGCATGATACTGACATTGGCTGAAGCCAAAACCCAGCTGCGCCTCGAGCTAGATTTTGATGAGCATGACAGCCTGCTGACCAGCCTGATTGACGCGGCTCAGCGCAGCATCGAGCGTAGCTACTACTGCAGGCTGGTAGAGAACCAGGCGCAGCTTGACGCACTGCCTGACGGTGGGACGGGTTACATCATTGATGAAGATATCAAGCTGGCCGCGAAGATGATGGTCTCGCAGTGGTATCTGAATCCCACCGGCACGGCAGAAGGTTCGCCGTCCGATTTGGGCGTTGAGTACCTGCTGTTCCCGCTAATGGAGCATACCGTATGAATGACCCCCTGCGCCCCGGCGAGCTGAACTGCCGGATAACACTTAGCTACATGGAAACAGAACGCGGGGAGCTCGGCGAGACGCTTCCGGCCCGTGAGGTGAGCGCCGGAAAGGCCTGGTCCAGAAAGGAGCTGGTCTCCGGGCGGAAGGTCCGGACGCTGGACCAGCAGCAGGTCGTCGAAACGTGCCTCTTCACGCTGTACCCGCGCAGGGTTGACGTGGACTGGAAGGTATCGACAGCGGACCGGGTATATACCGTTCGCAACGTCGAGCGCCTGACGGATCGGATAATCATCACCGGAGAGGCGGATTCACGCCATGATCGAGTCAGCAATTAAAACCGCCGTCGAGCGGATTACCGGGCTGGATACGTACCCGCTGCTGCTTCCGGATACGGTGCAGGAAGGCGCGACGTTCCAGCGTATTTCCGACCCGCAGGTTGGTGACGGACTGAGGCGGACAGGGCTGTCCGAGGTCCGGATACAGCTTTCGCTTTATGTTGTCGACCGGTACACGTCGCTGCTTCAGTTCGATGGGGCGCTCTGGGCTGAATGGAAGGAAATTGTTCATGGCCAGCTGGAAGGTCATCCGGTCCAGTACGTTGAGCGCGGAGGCATACAGCAGGGGAAAACCACGCTTCCCAACAACCGCATCCAGTACCGGCTGGTTCGCGACTTCATCTTCACCGTTCCGGAGTAAACGCCATGCAGATGGACATTAAATTCCCCACCGGGAAGGAGTTTGACCGGCTGCTGGAAAGCATCGACAAGAAAGTCGGGGTGAAACTCCTGCGTGATGCCGGACGCGCCGCGCTTGCGGTCGTTGAGCAGGATATGCGGCAGCACGCCGGTTTTGATGAGGAAAGCATCGGGCCGCACATGCGCGACTCCATCAAAATCCGCAGCACCAACGTGGCAGAGACCTCGCGCTATAACACCATCGTTACGCTGCGCGTCGGTCCCAGCAAAATTCACCACATGAAAGCGGTGGCGCAGGAGTTCGGCACCGTCAAACAGGTCGCCGACCCCTTCATTCGTCCGTCGATGGATTACAACGTTCAAAAAATCCTTAAAGTGCTGGCCGCAGAAATCCGGCTGGGCCTCGAAGGGCGTTAGCAATCAGGAGAGAGTAAATGGCAGATCCAGAAATCAAATCCCCGTCAGAGTACGCGGTACTCCCTGCGGGTACCGAGGTTCGCTACGGTCAGAAGGGCGCAACCATTACCACCGCCGCGCTTCTGCAGAGCGCGATGGGGATTGGGGCAACGGGGAAAAAAGGCACCTTCCTCGAAGTGACGCGCCTCATCGACACAGAGCCGAAATACATGGCCGACATGGGCGAGGGCGAAGATAAAACGCTCGTCTTCATTGACGATCCATCCGATACCGTGCAGGAAGCGCTGCTGAGCGACGCCGATGCGAAAAAAACGGTGGTCTTCTTCATGAAGTTCCCCAACAAGCGCATTTCAGAAGTCGAACTGGTGCTGGCTGGCTGGAGCCTGCAGGCCGTTGACACGCCGAAAGGCAAAGTGCTGCAGGTTGAGGTCTACGGCAAGCAGAACAGCGTTAAATGGTCCGTTGAGCAGCCAGCCGGTGGCGGCGAGTAACCTTCTATTTCCCCGCGCCGGTCGCGGGGCTTTTTACTGATGAAACAGGATAAAAAAAATGAACTACAAATCCCTTATCAACCCACTGAATACCACCGTTGAAAAAACGCTCCTCGGCCAGAAGGTGTATCTTCGCCGCCTGACCAGCGCCGAGCTGGATGACTATAACGACAAAGTTGAAGCCGGACGCCAGGCCAAGCTTCCGTCGCGAGAGCTGTCGGCAATGGGGGTAAACCTGTTTCTGGCAGCGCTGGTCAATGAAGACGGCAGCAGGCCAAAAGCCAGCGAACTGCCCACCGCAGACCAGCTGATGGCCGCCCACGCGAACGCCGATCTTCTCGACGCTGTCACGCTCGTTCAGCGCCATTCTTACGGCACGCTGGAGGAAGCCACAAAAAACTAACCGACTCGTCCCATCTCAGGCTGCTGTTCATGCTGGCAGACCGATGGGACGAGCCGGACCCCCGCAAAATAGCCGAACTTCCGGCGAACATACTGACCCACTGGCAGGCCTATTTCGATCTCCTGAGAACTGAGGCCGAAACGCCAGCGCCGGTTAACTCCCCTTCGGTGACTGCTGCGCAATCTGAAAGCGACCAGCAGTTCGCTGACTGCTTCAGGATATTAGGACATGGCTGCTGACGTTGCGTCGTTGGCTGTCGCGCTGCATCTCAACTCCGCCAGTTTTAAATCACAGTTTGCTGATGCTATGCGAACGGCGGACAGCAGCGCCCAGCAATTTAACAGGAAAGTCCAGACGGACAATCAGAAAACCCGGCAGTCGTTTGAAGGGCTGGGAAAGGGGATTACCGGGCTGGACGCCGACTTTAACAAGCTTGGCAAAACGGTCGACAAGCGCCTGACCGGGCTGGATGAAATGCGCGGTCTGCTGGCCAACATTTCAGCTGGCAGCACGGTTGCCGGAAGTTCTATCACGACGGCGCTGATTTCGGCCCTCAGCGAGGGTATGAGCACCGCGCTGGATAACAGCATTACGGGCCTGAAATCACAGCGACAGGCCCAGATTGAGTTTACCCAGGCGCAGGTAAGCGCCGCGCAGGGCTCGATAGAGAACGCCAGGCAGCTGCGTGCTGAAGCTATCGAGAAGCAGAACATCGCGGTTAAGACCATTGAAGCCGCCCGTGCCGACCGCGAGCGCGCCTTTGCGCTCGATGAGCATTTTGCCAAACAGGCCGAGGTGAACAAGCAGTACGGGCTGGCCGTAAGCTATGAGGCCGAGCACGTTAAAAATGCCAGAACCATTCAGGAGGCGAATCTTGCTGAAGCGAAGGCGAAGGGCAGTCTTGCAGAAGCGACGAAAACGGTGCTGGCAGCTGATATCGCCGAGTCTGCCGGTAAGCAGCAGCTGGCCACCTCAACGCGCCAGCTCGCCGTGGCCAGCCAGGAGTTGTCTCTTGGCCAGCGAGCTGCTGCAGCCAGCGCAGGTCTGCTGCGCGGCGCAATGGCGATGGTCGGCGGTCCTGTCGGGCTGGCCGTTATTGCCGTCGCCGGTGCGGTGACCGCGATTTACTCGGCCTACTCCAACAGCGAAGCGGTCATTAAAGGGTATACGCAGGCGTTACAGAAATCCGGCCAGCAGTCCGTTATGTCGGTGATGTATCTGCAGAACCTGACCTCCAGCCTCGGTGATTCAGATCGCGCCGTTAAGGCGGTTACGGCATCCGTGTCGGCGGGTTTCGGCGGCAATATGCTGGAGCAGGTCGCCAGCCTCGGCACGCGAATGGAGGAAATCGGGCAGAGCTCCGACGATCTCGTGTCGCTGCTGTCGAGCCTGAAAGGCGATCCGCTGCAGGCGCTTCAAAAGCTGACCGATCAGGGGATTTTGCTCAACGGCAGCATGATAGACCAGATAGTCACGCTCGAGCGCCAGGGGAAAACCTCTGAAGCAACGGCGCTGCTGCAGCAGGCGGCGATGAATGACCTTGATACCAAACTCAAGGAGCAGGAATCGAACGTAGGTGGGCTGAAAAGCGCGTGGAAATCGCTGAAAGATTTTGTCGCAGATGCGTTCAAAACGATGGGAGACGCGCACATAGCCACCGCGCAGGCGATGGCTGCGGGTGCAGGCGTTGATCTCGATACCACTCCTGACCCGGCAATCAAGCAGCGTGAAGAGGCGGAAAAGCAATATCAGGCGCAGAAAAAGCAGCGTGAAGAAATTTCGAAGCGTCTGAAGGACGAAAACACACTTTCAGGGCTGCTAAAAGCCGGGACATCGCGTGAAAAAGAGCGGGCCGATGCCGTTGCGCTTGTTAATGCCAATTTCACCAAAGGAACGGCTGAATACACGCAGGCAATGCGCGGCATCGACAAAATGTATGCTGAGCAGAAAAAATCCCGCGAGAAGGCGTACAGCGACGATGCTGCGACCACGCGCCTGAATCAGCTTCGCCAGGAAGAGGCCGCGCTGCGGTCCCAGAACGAACAGACCGAGACGCTGACGCAGTCGGAAAAGAAACTGGCGCAGTTCAACCAGGAAATCGCTGACCTCAAGGAGAAGCGTATCCTGACCGCTGGCCAGCGCAGCATTCTGGAGCAGGAAACGGAGCTGCGTCACCAGCTGGAGATTAACGCCAGCCTGGATAAAGCCAACCAGCAGCGCAAACTCGGCCTTCAGATTCAGGAGCAGAACCAGGAGCTTTATCGCTCAACGCTGCAGCTGCAGCAGGAATATGCTAACAGTGTCGCCCAGATGACCATGAGCTCCGATGCCTATGACCAGCTGGTAGCAGAGCAGCAGGTCCGGGAGCGTTTTGCAAAGCTCCGGGAAGAGCAGGATAAAACGATTTCCGATCACAGTTCCGAACTGTACCGAAAACAAACTGAGGTGCTGAGGGATGAAGAGCAGAAGCAGCTGGAAATTGTCCGTAGCGGTGCAGAGCGGAAAAAGCAGGTAGAAGGGTCATCGTTTGACGGGATGAAAAAAGGGCTGACGGACTGGCGAGTTAACGCTGAAAACCAGTTCACCCAGGTTCGCGACATTGCCATAAACGCGATGGATGGCATGGGTACTGCCCTCTGGAATGTTGCGTCGAAGGGAAAGGGAGAGTTCAAATCGCTGGCCGTATCTGTTATCGACGATATTGGCAAGATGATCACGAAGATGCTGATGCTGAACGCTATCAAATCCGGCGCTTCAGCGCTGGGTGTGAGCAGCTGGTTCGGTTGGGCTGACGGGGGTTATACCGGCGACGGCGGCAAGCATGACGTCGCCGGTGTGGTTCACCGTGGCGAATGGGTGGTTCCGCAATCTGTGGTCAAGAAGCCTGGCATGCTCAGTTTCCTGAATCAGCTTACTTACGGCAACGGCTACGCCGAAGGTGGTCTGGTCGGTGGCGGCGTGGCAAAACCATCCGGAGACTCGTATTCGCAGCCCTCTGCTGGCCAGGGCAACCTCCATTTCTCTTTAACTATTCCGCTGCAGGTCATTCAGCAGGGCGGAGCGAGTCAGGAACCTTCCTCAAAAAGTCAGGAGCTTCTGACCAGCGAGACCAAAGCCCGACTTAAGCAGTTTGTTATTGAAACGCTTGATCGCGAACTGGCCAACGGAGGCATGATTGACAACAAAATGAGGACGGCCTGATGGCATTGCAGACGTTTACCTGGTCTCCGCGTAATGGCCCTGTGGGAGACTTTAAGTACCGAACCAGCAGCGTACAATTCGGCGATGGCTATGAGGCAGTAAGCGGAGAGGGCATTAACCCGGAGACGCAGTCATGGCCATTAACGTTCACCGGTATGAATGAGGATATGAAGCCGGTGCTCAAGTTTTTGCGCGAGCATGGCGAAGTCAAAGCATTCAAATGGACCAACCCGTTGGGTGAACTTGGTCTCTACCGCGCATCGCAACTGAAGGTCACGGCTCTTGATTTTGCACGAATGACAATTACAGTCACATTTGCGACGGCATATCGGGCCGAGCCAATATAAATCGGAGGGATATTAATATCATTTTGCTATGATGCTTTCTTTGAAATAAGGGAATGTTGTCATGCTTAGAATATGTGGTTTTGTAGTTCTGGCTCTAGGTGTTATATGCATCATCATGGGCCTCGATATGGATGTCACGGTGAGCTCAGGCGCTCAGATGAACGTATATAATACGGGGCTGATTGCCTCCAGACAGATGACTGTCTCTATCGGGTGCTCACTTCTTGTCACCGGTGCAATTCTTTTGTCTGGTGGTGTGTTAAAAGAGGCGATTATCAAGAGTGCCTTACCACACGTGAAAGCAGACACTGAATCTCCTGTTCATGAATCCAAATTTGTAGAGAAAAGGGCCGATGGTAGTTTTATTCTTAATGAGGATGCGGTTCGTCATTATGCGGAAAAATTGCATAAAGAAATGCCAGATAATACCGCGCTTTCCGTTATGGTCACTAATGCACCACATATTGAAAGAATAAAATCGGGCATGCCTTCTGAATTAGCCAAGAAATTTGAAAGACTACTTGAGACAAATTTGCAAGCCATTAAATAACGTCTAAAAGGCACCTTTGAAACCCCGCATTGCGGGGTTTTTTGTTATGGGTCCGCGCTCCTAATGAGAGGTTTTTATGGGGATAACCGCTGACGATCAAAAACTCGAGCCCGGCAACAAGATCGTCCTGTTTGAAGTTGATGGTACCGCGTTTGGGGCCGATGTTCTCTATTTCCACAACCACGCAGTAGCGTACACCGAAGAAGAAATCCTCGCTGCCGGTGATGATGAATCGGAACTACCGGGTAAGCCGATTTACTGGCAGGGCATCCGATACGATCTCTGGCCATGCCAGATTGAGGATATCGAAGCCAACGGCGACGGAACGCCAGTATCGCCAAAATTATCCGTTGGGAATCTGGACGGTTCGATCTCCGCGCTGTGCCACCTTTTTCAGGATATGAAGCAGGCAAAGGTCACCATCCACCGAACGTATGCGCATTACCTCGATGCCAGTAATTTCCCGGACGGGAACTCACAGGCCGATCCGACTGCCGAGCAGCTGGAGGTGTTTTACATCGACAGCAAAACTGCAGATAACGAAACGGACGTTCAGTTCAAGTTGAGCTCGCCTGTTGACGTGACCGGGCAGAAGGTTCCGGCCAGACAAATGACCAGCCGTTGCGCCTGGTGCCTGCAGGGCCAGTATCGGGGTGCGGACTGCGGTTACACCGGCACGAAGTATTTCGACAAGTTCGGCAACCCGGTTGATAACCCTGCAGATGACGTCTGCTCCGGAACGGTGGCAGGCTGCAAGCTGCGCTGGGGGGAAGATGGGCAGCTGCCGTTTGGCGGTTTTCCGGCAATTGCGATCACGAGGATTTAATGATGCTGAGCCAGAGACTTATCACCGCCATTGAAAAACACGCTGCTGCAGCCTATCCCCATGAATGCTGTGGCCTGATTATTCGCGCCACGCGCCAGCGCCGGTACATCCCCTGCAGTAATTCACACGAAAATCCCTCTGAGCACTTCATGATATCTGCGCAGGCCTGGGCTGATGCTGAGGATATGGGGGAGGTGCTGGCCATCGTTCATTCACATCCGGATGCGGGGCCGCACGCTTCTTCCGACGATCTGAAGTCGTGCCACGACTCCGGATTACCCTGGGTGATTATGTCGTGGCCAGGCGGTGAGTACACGGTGACAACACCGGCAGATACACCACCGATTCTCAAGCGGCCCTTTATACACGGCAGCTGGGATTGCTACGGGCTCATCCGGGACTGGTATCAGCAGGAGCGGGGCATCGAATTGCCTGATTTTCACCGTGACGACAACTGGTGGACGCGCGGCGAAAACCTTTACGTAAAACACTATGCCGAAGCGGGATTTTATTCTCACGCCGACGAACTGCAGGTAGGGGATGTGATCCTGATGCAGTACAAGGCAGAAGAAATCAACCATGCAGGCATCTATCTGGGCGACGGGAAAATGCTGCACCACATGTACGGCAAACTGAGCGAAGTCGTTCCCTACGGCGGCATGTGGCGCGAGAGAACTATGTTGACGCTGAGGTACCAGAATGGCGATGAACACAGTTGAGAAAATCGTGCTTGTGCGGCTCTATGGCAAGCTCGGCACTTTATTTGGACGTGAGCACCGCCTTTCAGTTTCCTCGGTGCGGGAGGCTATCAGGGCGCTTTGTATCATGCTCCCCGGCTTTGAGCGCTGGCTCGATACGAGTGAAGGACGCGGCGTGACCTACAGCGTGTTTAACGGCTCCCGCAACGTGACTGCAGAAGAGCTGCACCTGAACGGTGTGCATGAAGTTATCAGGATTGCGCCGGTCATTATCGGCAGTAAAAAGGCGGGAGTGTTCCAGACCATCTTCGGCGCTGTGCTGGTAGCTGTTGGCTTTGCGCTGAGCTTTACGCCAGCAGCAGTGGCCTCGCCGTTCCTCTACAAAATGGGGGCGGCGATGATGCTTGGGGGCGTTGTCCAGATGCTCACGCCCAGCGGCACTCAGGGCATGACGATGGACTCCGGCGATACCCGGAAAAGCTATTCGTTTGGCTCCCCAATCAACCAGTCTGCAGCGGGGAACGGCGTCAATCTTCTCTTCGGTAAGCGTCTTGTCGCCGGTGTTCTTATCAGCGGCGGCATCTACGCAGAAGAACAGCAATAACGCTTATCTCGCAACATGTTTAATTCTCCCGCTCAGGCGGGATTTTTTTTGCCCGGAGTTTGCATATGGCAGTAATCAGGGGTTCGAAAGGGGGCGGTGGCGGCGGTGATAAAGGCGGCAATCGCGGTACCGAGATCGCCTCCGTAGCGTACATGAAAATTCTGCTGGCGCTGACCGAGGGGGAAGCTGCAGGAGACTTTACCGGAAAAGATATTTATCTCGATGGCACGCCACTGCTTGATGATGCTGGCAACGAAAACTTCCCTGGCGTGACGTGGGAGTGGCGCAGCGGCACGGTGGATCAGGATTATATTGCTGGCTTCCCGGCAGTAGAGAATGAAATCAGCGTTGGCACGGAGCTGAAATACGGGACGCCGTGGGTTAAATCCATTAACAACACCCAGCTTTCTGCAGTACGCCTGCGGCTTAAATTTCCTAACGGCGTTTATAAACTGCGTGACAGCGGCGGGAAGGATGGCTACCGGATAGCGTTCGCTATCGATATTTCAACCGATGGCGGTTCCTACGTTGAATACGGCACGGATGAGGCGGACGGCATTGCCGCAGCCGGGTATGAGCGGAGCTATCGAATTGACCTGCCGGCAGCGACATCCGGCTGGCAAATCCGCGTCCGACGCCTGACGGAAAATACCACTGATGGTCGGCATGCGGATACTTCGCGCATTGAATCAATGACCGATATTGTCGATGCCAAGCTGCGCTATCCGCACACGTCGCTGCTGTTCATCCAGTTTGATTCGAAGCTGTTTGACGGTAGAACGCCAAACGTCACCGTGGAAATGAAGGGGATAATCGTCCGCGTACCGGCGAACTACGATCCTGTTACCCGCACCTACAGCGGCACCTGGGACGGAACCTTTAAGTGGGCATGGACAAACAACCCCGCCTGGATTTTTTACGATCTCGTGCTGAACAAGCGATACGGTCTGGGAAAACGGATCACGGCTGATTTAGTCGATAAATGGACCCTGTACCAGATTGCACAGTACTGCGATGCGCAGGTTTCGGACGGAGCAGGCGGGAAAGAGGCGCGGTACCTCTGCGATTTGTACATTTCCCAGCGTACCGATGCATGGACCGTGCTGATGGATTTGGCGAACATCTTCCGGGGGATGATCAGCTGGTCCAACAATCTTCTGTCCGTTGACGCCGATATGCCCCGCGAGCTGGACCCCGACTTTGTGTTCAACAAGTCGAATATCGTGGGCGCGTTTAACTTCTCCAGCACATCGGAAAAGACGAACTACTCGTCAGCAATCGTCACCTACAGCAATCCGGCCAACGGCTATCAGGACGATCAGGCCAGCGCCTGGGTGCCGGAAGTCTCTAACCGGTTCGGCTTTAACACCATAGAGCTGTCCCGCATCGGGTGTACGCGGGAATCGGAAGCGCAGCGGCACGGGCTTTACGCTATTGAAACCAACCGCGATGACAATGGCGTGGAGTTTAAAACAGGGATGGAAGGGCGCATCCCGCGTATAGGCAAGGTGATCGGCCTCAATAACGCCCCGCTGGCCGGTCGCGAGAACGGCGGTCGCGTAGCCGCAGCTTCCGGAACGAAAGTCACGCTTGACCGTATTACTACTGCGAAAGCGGGGGACACGCTTATCGTTAACCTTCCCACCGGCAAATCCGAAGGCAGGAAGGTGAAAAGCGTCTCCGGACGCGCAGTGACCGTTGAGACAGCGTACAGCGTTACCCCAAATGCTGAATCAGCCTGGGTGCTTGACCAGCCTGATTTAGCCATTCAGCTATTCCGCGTTAAGCGGATTATGGTTAATTCGGATAATACGGTCACCATTAACGGCCTGCCTTACAATCCGAACAAGTTTCCGCGCGTTGATGACGGCGCGGTTATTGAAGACAGGCCCGTCAGCGTTGTGCCGCCACGCGGACAGGGAATGCCGGAAAATATCACGCTCTCAAGCGTGTACCGCGTTGAACAGGGGATAGGCATCACCACGATGGTTGTTACGTGGGATACCGTCAAAAATGCCGTTGCCTATGAGGCGCAGTGGCGTCAGAACAACGGCGACTGGATTAACGTTCCGCGCACCGGCAACACGCGCTTTGAGGTCGACGGAATTTACTCCGGGCGCTACGTGGTCCGAATCCGCGCGGTTAACGCGCTCGATATCGCATCCCTCTGGGCAACGTCAGCTGAGACGGAGCTTACGGGTAAGGTCGGAAAACCACCTATGCCCGTGAATCTCTCCACGCAGCCGTTGGTGTTCGGGATCGGCATTTCCTGGGGATTTCCATCCGGGGCGCAGGACACGCAGAAGACAGAAATACACTACAGCGCCACGGCGAACGGTGATTCTCCGTTACTACTGGCAGACGTGCCTTATCCCTCATTGTCCTACCAGCAAATGGGGCTGCTCGCCGGAAAATCGTTCTGGTACCGGGCAAGGCTCGTTGATCGCCTCGGCAATCAGAGCGACTGGACCGAGTGGGTATTTGGGCAGTCGAGCATGGACGTATCTGATATCACCGATTCCATTCTCAAGGAGATGGAGGAAACAGGTCTACTGAAGGATGTGGTTGAGAATGCCGTCGACAGCAATGAAAAAATTGCTGGCATGGTTAATGACATCAAACAGGCCAATGACGAACTGGAGCTGCAGGCGAAGGATATCGCCCAAAACGCCCAGAACATTGGGAAGGTACAGACCAGCGTTAATGAGCTTTCCAGCACGGTCGGGGATGTTTCGTCTTCACTCAGCCAGCTTGAGCAAACGGTAGCAACAGAAGATGCCGCCCTGGGCCAGCGAATCGACAGCATCAGCGTATCCATGGACGGCATGACGGGTGGTGTGAAGAACTCAGCCATCGCCATTATCCAGAACGGGCTGGCGCAGGTGACCACACGCAAAAGGTTATCCGCAACGGTCGCCGGTAACAGCGCTCAGCTGGACCGTATTGACGAGGTTATCGTTAACGAGAAGGAAGCAACGGCGCGCTCGCTGCTGAGCCTGCAGACGGACGTTAACGGCAACAAAGCATCTATCAACAACCTGAATCAGACGTTCTCGGATTACCAGCAGGCTATGGCCACGCAGGTAAACAGCATCACGGCGACCGTTAATGGCCACACTTCTGCGATCACCACCAATGCGCAGGCCATTGCGAACGTCAACGGCGACCTGAATGCGATGTACAGCATTAAGGTCGGGTTATCCAGCAACGGCCAGTATTACGCGGCGGGGATGGGGATCGGCGTGGAGAATACGCCATCCGGGATGCAGTCGCAGGTTATCTTCCTGGCTGACCGCTTCGCGGTAACGCACCAGGCAGGAGCGACCGTTACGCTTCCGTTCGTGATTCAGAACGGGCAGACCTTTATCCGAAATACTGTGATTGGTGAAGCGACTATCGACAACACCAAAATCGGCAGCTACATCCAGTCCACAACCTGGGACGGCACGGGGAACGTTGGCTGGCACATCAACAAGTCAGGCTACGCGACGTTCAACAACGTGACCGTTCGCGGCTCGATTTACGCCACAAACGGTAATTTTTCTTTCAATGGCTCCGGCAACACAACAGTGATCAATGGCAACGGTTTAACCGTCAACATTCCTGGTGGTGGCCGGATTGTACTGGGGACATGGACATAAGATGCCGACAGGATTATTGATAGAACTTAATGACGGCGGAAAGCGTATGGAGATAACGGCGGGCCTGAGATGCCCGTCTTTTGGTGGCAGCTTTGACACTGGCTACCAGAAAGCAAAGTATGTGGACATCGCTGGTTATGTTTCAGGAGCGCAGGTGCTGTTTATACCGCATGCGACTGCCTATGTTGATTCAGGGCTGTGGCATAAAATGAATTCCGTCACTATCTCTGGTGGGAGGGTTACGCAAAATTCGAGGATGCAAGCGCTGGGTATAAGTGAGAGGGATAGTACCTATACCTTTCCCGGTAGTGTCTGGCAGATATTCCCGACAGGTCAGCGAAGTGGGGTTGGCCTGCTTATTGGTGACAGCACCGACTTCCTGGCGATCACCAACGCCACACAGTCAGGCCAGTGTATCTGGAAGGGTACCGTTAATGTTCCGACCGGGGGTTGGGCGGTTCCCACGATAGCTGGATATGACAAATCAAAGTATATCGTTTTCGGACGCTGTAATAGCGGTAACACGATTGACTTCGACGGTAATACTGTCAGGTTCTTCAGCCCTCCGTCCACGAACGATGACGCTCCCGCAACCGGCACGATAGACATCGTTATTTTCGCCAGTGGCGTAGCGCCGCAGCCTGGTACCGGCCTCAATATTTTTAATGCTGCAGGAGTCTGCACGTTTTCAACAACAAGACGGCCTTTCGTATATCTCAATCAACTCTGGACCCCTTCAACAAGCGCCGTGAATATCGGTAGCGGGTATGTTCCGCTCGGCAGGTTTGGTCTGATGGTACATATGGTCAATGGCATGTATGTGTATCGAATGTTCGGAATAAAAATACAGAACGGCAGCGCTTCAGTTCAGGGCGGAAAATATCTTGGTCGTGAGCAATATGCCATTTTCGGTAATAACACGGTGACGTCGCTCAGCCTTCCTGTTCTGCCCGATATGTACGTCTGAATACACTGCCTAATTAAATCAACCTCGCTCCGGCGGGGTTTTTTATTGCCTGGAGAAAATATGCTTTATAACACCGGCACTATCGCCATTAACGGAAACACCGCAACCGGCACCGGCACAAACTGGACGGCACCCGCCAGCCAGGTTCGCGCTGGCCAGACAATTATCGTGATGTCTAACCCGGTGCAGCTGTTCCAGATTTCATCCGTGAACAGCGCCACGTCAATGACGGTTACGCCAGCTGCTTCCCCGGCGCTGAGCGGCCAGAAGTATGGAATCCTTGTGTCTGACAATATCTCGGTCGACGGCCTGGCGCAGGCCATGTCACAGCTCATCAATGAGTACGACGAGAATATTGGCGCGTGGGAGACGTTCGCGACCACTTCAGCAAACCAGAGCATCACAGTTACCATCAATGGCACCCCTGTTACGATCCCCAGCATCGGCAAACTGGCGCAGAAAGGGAGCAATGGTGCGCTTGCAATCGATGACGGCGGTACCGGGGCAACGACTGCAGCAGACGCTCGCTCAAACCTCGGTTTGGTAGATAGCAAAGGTGTAGTACCTGTCAGCTTAGGGGGGACGGGTGCTAACTCAGCTAAAGATGCAAGGAATAACTTGCAAATAGTTGAGCAAGTTTTTACTGGGACAACCAATAACAAAAACTGGAATAGCACCTCTGATATGCCTGATGCCTCTCCCAACTACGGTGGTTCTGGCATCTATGGCCGCCAGTTTGATGACGGAAATGGTGCAGGGGAAGGCTCACCTTCGAAAGTCTTAGGGGGGTCGCTAATTAACTATTATGGAGTGGCATTGAATGTTGGGGCTGGGTTGTTCAATGCCCAATGCGTAATCACTCAAAAGGGAATCGCAGCGCGAACTAAATATTCGACTGGTAATTATTTCGATTGGTTTGCAGTCTATACCACCATCAATACAACTCGTGCCAGCGATGGGACTCTAAAAGCCGCATCGCCCGTGCTAAAGGTGTTTTCGGATGGTACATACCAGACCAACGATGAATCAGAAGGCTGCACTGTAACCCGTCTGGCCGTCGGTGAATATCTTGTTGAGGGATGTGAGGGGATGAACTCAGACGCAGCCTGGGGCGGCATCGATGGCGGTTTTGATATCCCCACCGACCGCAACAAGCAGCCGCTGATCTGGCTGGATTACGAAGTTAATGCGGACGGTTCTGTCCTGGTGAAAACCTATCACCGTACACACCCGGAAGCACCGGCGTTCGCCAGGAACGAGCTACAGGGTATCAATGACGGCGATCCGGTCGATATCCCCCGTGACCAGTTTGTGTCCGTGCGTGTCGAAATGCCTGACGATTCTTTGTACAACCAAAGAATGAGAGCTGCCCAGCTGGCCATGACTGCCGGTGATAATGAATAAAGGTCGGTTTGGGAGATAGCGTCACAGCCAACTTCGGAAGCCTCGAAATTGGAGCGAAAAAGGCCTCTTCTGCAAGCTTCGTTGATTTCCATTTTATTGGCACTAACGACTATGACGCGCGCATCCTGTGTGGTGGCAATTCGAATGGAGGGATGGGGAAAGGTGATTTCACTTTCTATGCTGGAAAATACACTTTTATCGGTGACAGTTTTGAGTTTCGAAATCCTATCACCTGCCAGAACAGCATAACTGCTTCAGGGAGCATTAACGCAGGTGGTTCACTAAAAGCCGTAACGTCATCAAACGTATGGGCCTCCAGCGATACACAGAACGCTCACGTGTGGTTTTACGGTGCGGGAGGTATTGAATCTCGAGGGGTAATCTATGCGCCCAAGGAAGGTACCATCCGGCTCAGGCCTGATAATAATGATAATGGTGGAGCAAATGGCTATAGCTTCTCTTTCGGAGCTGATGGCAGGTTTACCTGTATTTCTGTGAACCAGACTTCGGATGAGCGAGTGAAGTTTGATAAAGAGCCCGTCAGTAACGCTCTGGAGAAGATTTGTTCCCTGACGGGTTATACGTTCGGCATCCAACTAACTGAATCGGAGTCGGTACGCAGCGCAGGTATCATCGCCCAGGAACTGGAGCGTGTTCTTCCTGTCGCGGTAAGTTCAGGCGGCACCGGCACAACGCAGAATGGAGAGGAGATTAACGATCTCAAAACCGTGGACTACAGTGCGATGAGCGCCCTGTATGTTGAGGCCATGAAGGAGCTGGCCAACCGGGTAAAAAGCATCGAGAGTGAGCTTGCCGAACTCAAGGCCCGATCCGCGATATAGTGTATTAGCTCAGACTTGACCTGACAGTTTTATCTGGCAGCACACTATCAAATCTGACAGTCTGCTTTGAGCGATTAACCGACATTGCTAACTGAATTTTGTGTGGATCAACGGTGGAGCAGGTCACCATATCGAAAGTGAGTTATGAGGGAATGCAAAGCTGCAGGTAGTGACTTATTTAATGAAATTGATTAGATTTGAATTACACAAGGGAAACTGAAAATGGATGAGTTTATGATTCGAAAAGATGAATATATAAGAGCTAGTTTACTCTCTTATAAAAACTGTAAGCTATTTCAAGCTAAGAGTGATGTGTTTGGAATATCTGAATTCATAATTTATTCCGATAGTAGATTCACTGATGAAGCTAAAGGGGATTTGGTCTATTCCTTCCTAAACATGATCCCTTTGGAAAATGTTGGTGTAAAACCAACCTTAACGGTGAGAGCCTTGTCTGCTTTAAACCCAGCAAGGTTGGCTTTTATGGATGAAAAGCCACATACTGATGACTTTCATGGCGGTTGGTTTAACGATGAAATCGCAGCTTTAGTTAGCTTGAAATTAGGCGTAAGAGCACACGCAGGCTCAAATGTCAGAGAATATAGTAGTTACACACCTGACTATGGTAGCCCAAGAGCAGAGCAAAACCCTCCGCCACCTTTAATGTCAAAAGGAACATTTGTAGTTCCTTCAGCAAAAAAACAAATTGAAATTTCACAGTTGAAATTATTAAACGATATTTACAAGCTTTCAGAAAAAGATTTTAACTCACTAATTAAGTCAGCTCGAAATTTCCAAGATAGCCTTTGGATCTGCGAATCTTCACCAAATCTAGCTTGGTTATTAATGGTTTCAGCGTTAGAAGTGGCTGCTGGGAACTGGGACTCTAACAAGGGCGATAAGGTTGAAAGATTCAAAGCATCCAAACCAGAGTTGTTTGATAGATTATTAGACCATAATGTTGACGGGCTGATTGAAGATATCGCTACACAATTTGAAGGAACATTTGGAGCAACTAAGAAATTTTGTGACTTTTGCGTCAATTTCCTTCCTGATGCCCCGCCTATAAGACCGGAGAGCGGAAAAATAGAATGGGAAGAAAAAAATTTACTGAAAATATTTAAATCCATATATGGATTACGCTCTCTAGCGCTTCATGCTGGGAAACCTTTCCCCCAACCTATGTGTTCTCCACCGGACAACCATTTTGGATTAGCTGAACAAGCAGTATGCCCCCCTACCTCTGATTTTACTCCATTGAAATCAACCTTGGGAGCGTCATGGTCTCACAAGGAAGCCCCTATCAATCTCAATGTGTTTTTCCACATGACTCATTCGATTCTAAATAAATGGTGGGAGAGTCTTTACTTAAAGGAATGATTTGCCGTTTTCGGTTAAATGTCCTTGTGAAAAGTGGTTCACTTTCAACCCGTTATTGACACAAATTTTTGAATGCAGTGAACCATTGGAGAGTGACCGGCATAATTGCGATCGCTAAAAAAAGCATTGCCAGTTCCTTGCTTAGCCATCATCTTCCATCAAATGCTTCCAGCGACCAGAGGGGATATGGGGCACTCCAGCTAAAGCTGAACGAGTGTCCTAAAAGACTTGGGTAGTCAGCTATCAATGCGCATGTTCATTCGCTATGAATGTCCGCTTCTGGCACAGAGCGGACTGTCTGCTTAGGTTAAGCCCTGTGCAGCAACAGACCAGATCAGGTTTGAACTAATACAGATATAGCTTACTGAACTGAAACCTTAGTGGCTCCCTGTTCTTCCAAAAACCTGACGCGGGTTGCCAGCGCTTTGATTGCCGCCAGCGCATCAAGCAACATGGGGGTCTGATCGAGGTGCAGCAGGCCACCAATATCTTTGACGTATTCAGGGTCGATAGTTTCAATCTGCTGAGATATCACCCCGCGTCGTGGGGTCTGCGTTTCATCATCCTTAAAAGTGAAGTGCTTGAACTCCATCCGGCAAATATTCAGCAGCGCTTCTTCTGGATCAAGGTTATCGCCGATGTTTTTCATATTTCTGTCGGAAACCGCCGAAGTCAAAATTTCTTTCCACGGTGCCCAGGCATTGGTATTAAACCCCCTGTAAAAAAACCTGCCTGAATCACTTTGTGTGGCATAAGGGAGCATAAACTGCGTTGATGCCCCACTGCTGCCAGCAATTCGGACATAGTTCTGAATGTACCCGTAACCGCTTGCAGCCGGAGGGTTTACTGCAGTAGTGAAATTGATGAGGTTAGGAAAGACTCCAGGGTTGCGTGCGTCATCCAAATTGATGGTGTTTGACGGTAACGCTGCTTCAATCAGGAAGAACCTGTAAGCATCCACCGGCCCCCCGAGTCCACCAACAACCTGGACGTTTCCTGCAGCTGTTCCGACGTCCTTTGTCGCACTACTTCCTAAACCGACGTTTTATAGATTGCCCTGAGGGCACCTGGCCGATAACTTCACCTGATTTTTTTGCAGAATTTATTGGGTGAAAAATATGCAAATTGGCTATGTAAGGGTGTCAACAAATGACCAAAATACGGATCTTCAGCGACAAGCGCTCGAACGCGCAGGATGTGAGCAGATTTTTGAAGAAAAAATGAGCGGAACAGTGGCAAACCGGCCAGCACTCAAAAAACTTCTCAAGGCACTGAATGAGGGGGATACGCTGGTGGTTTGGAAGCTGGATCGCCTTGGGCGCAGCATGCGTAATCTGGTTCTTCTGGTGGACGAGCTCCGGCAGCGCGGTATCCACTTTAAGAGCCTCACGGACAGTATCGATACATCCAGCCCGATGGGGCGCTTCATCTTCCATATCATGTCAGCCCTGGCGGAAATGGAGAGGGAGTTGATTGTTGAGCGTACTCGGGCAGGTCTGGCTGCAGCACGTGAGAAAGGACGAATCGGCGGCAGGCGTCCGAAGCTTACGCAAGAACAATGGGACCAGGCGGGCCGACTGATTGCGAACGGCATGGACAGGAAGCAGGTAGCGATAATTTATGACGTTGCTGTATGCACGCTTTATAAAAAATTTCCCGCTTCAAAGTCGGCTTAATTTTGCTACATAGAGTTGCGGCCATAAAATTTACAAAACTCATAATTCGAAGCGACGTAGAAACTTAGAAACGAAACGGTGAAGCTTTAATCAGCCATGACAGACCCTGTGTCTTGCGCGCATACTCAAATGAAACTACTGTATATAAAAACAGTATTTGAGGTGTGCATTATGGAATTTATCAGGCCTGCAGAACTGCGAGAAATTATTGCTCTTCCGCTTTTCAGTGACTTAGTGCAGTGTGGTTTTCCAAGTCCCGCAGCAGATTACGTTGAACAGCGTATCGATCTCAATGAGTTACTGGTTTCCCACCCCAGCTCAACATATTTCGTTAAAGCTGCAGGCGACTCGATGATTGAGGCCGGGATCAGTGACGGCGATCTGCTGGTGGTGGACAGTTCGCGCACGGCTGTGCACGGTGACATTGTCATCGCTGCGGTGGAAGGGGAGTTCACTGTTAAACGCCTGCAGTTGCGCCCGACCGTGCAACTCAATCCAATGAACAGCGCCTACAGTCCGATCGTTGTTGGCAGCGAAGACACGCTGGACGTTTTCGGCGTCGTGACTTTCATCGTTAAATCTGCGAGCTGAACATGTTTGCGCTCTGTGATGTGAATTCGTTCTACGCATCATGCGAGACGGTGTTTCGGCCTGATTTGAGGGGGCGGCCGGTTGTCGTTCTCTCAAATAATGATGGCTGTGTAATCGCACGCAGCGCAGAAGCAAAAGCGGTCGGAATCACAATGGGGGAGCCATTCTTCAAGCAAAAGGAGCTTTTCCGGCGCGCTGGCGTTGTTTGCTTCAGCAGCAATTACGAGCTTTACGCTGACATGTCGAACCGGGTAATGACGACACTGGAAGAAATGAGCCCCCGCGTCGAAATTTACAGTATCGATGAAGCTTTTTGTGATCTTACTGGAGTGAGAAACTGCCGGGACCTGACCGAGTTCGGCAAGGAGATCCGCGCTACGGTTCTGAAGCGTACGCACCTCACCGTTGGCGTTGGCATTGCCCAAACAAAAACACTCGCTAAACTCGCCAACCACGCCGCAAAGAAATGGCAGCGGCAGACGGGCGGGGTGGTCGATTTGTCCAATATCGATCGACAGCGTCGGTTGTTGGCTATCGTGCCGGTAGAGGACGTATGGGGCGTCGGAAGGCGCATAAGCAAGAAGCTAAACGCCATGGGTATCAAAACGGCTCTGGACCTCTCTGAGCAGAGTACTTGGATTATTCGAAAGCACTTCAATGTCGTCCTGGAACGAACTGTCCGGGAGCTGCGCGGCGAAGCATGTTTGGATCTGGAGGAGTTTGCACCAGCTAAGCAGGAAATCGTCTGCAGTCGGTCATTCGGCGAACGTGTTACTGAGTATGAACAGATGCGCCAGGCTATCTGCAGTTATGCGGCCCGAGGCGCTGAAAAGCTACGCGGCGAGCATCAGTACTGCCGCTTTATCTCGGCGTTCGTGAAGACATCACCCTTTGCCCTAAATGAGCCATATTACGGCAACAGTGCGTCAATGAAGCTTCTCACTCCTACACAGGATTCACGAGACATCATCAACGCCGCGGTAAAGTGCCTGGATAAAATCTGGAAGGATGGTCACAGGTACCAGAAAGCCGGAATTATGCTGGGTGACTTCTTCAGCCAGGGAGTGGCCCAGCTCAACTTATTCGATGAGAATGCGCCGCGGGCCGGTAGCGAAAGGTTGATGGAGGTGCTAGATCACCTGAACGCGAAAGATGGGAAAGGAACACTGTACTTTGCCGGGCAGGGCATACAGCAGCAGTGGCAGATGAAGCGAGAAATGCTTTCGCCAAGATATACTACGCGTTTTAACGATCTTCTTAAGGTAAGATAGTATTCCCGAGATATTGAAATACAAGAATTTTATGAAAATACTACTACTAATTGTATTGAGCGGATTAATTTTTCTTGCTGGTTATTTTTTTGGTAGCGTTAGCCTTACTTGGACTAGCCCGAAATATGCTTCGACAGTAGCATTTTGGGCGATGATAGGAGGGTGGCTTTCAAGCATCCTAACATTCATTGCTGTAGTTGTTTCATTATTTATGGCGTATCAAGCAACTCAGAATGATAAAGAAAAAATCTTACTGAAGACTAAAATGATAGGTAAGAGTTTGTTTGGTGATAGTTGGGATGTTTCTATAGAAATCATTAATTTAAGAGCGATCCATACAAAGGTGGAAGATATTTTTTTAGTGATTGACTCTGAAAAACCTATACATATTGGCCATTTACTTGAAGGAAGGGCGGTGCCATTTCAGCTAACTTTCAAAGGGGAAATGGTCCGACTAAAACTAACAATAGACGCAGGCAATCACTGGTGGCCAATCTTTAGGCAGCTTAATGAATCAAATGATTTGAAATTTAGAAAAGGATTCTATGTAATTCATACACCTCTTCAAACTTATAAAGTTCCCCTTTCAGATGAGGTGTTAAAAATAATAAAAGAAAGATATGAACGGTTTAAGGCAATGCCTTAACGAGAAATTCTCCCTGATTTTTCACATTACCCACGGCGCGCGTCACGGCGTGCCAGATAAACTTGTCGGCGGGCACTGCACCGTCGGCCGCTATCTCTTCAGCTTCTTTCCCGTCTATGTCCTGACGCATCCACTCTCTGGCGGCTTCCGGTGACAGAATTAGCGGCCTGCGGTCGTGAATGTCGACAAGGCCTTTATCAGCTGCAGATGTCACAATGAGGAAACCTTCAGCCTCATCGCCACGCTCGAACGGCGCAATACCGATAGCCGCCATAAAAATCGGCTGGCCGTCGGCGCGGTGTATGAAGTAGGGTTGTTTTTTGTCGCCTTCTTTTTTCCACTCGTACCACCCATCTGCAAAGCATATAGCGCGACCATGCTGCCAGAGAGGTTTGAACATGCGGCTTGTTGCTGCAGTCTCGACGCGCGCGTTAATCAGTGGCGGCTTATCCCACCACCCTGGCGCGTAACCCCAAAGCACCGGATCGAGGTGCAGCTGCTCGTCGCGTTCGCTCAGCAGCAGGACTTTGGTACCAGGTGCCACGTTGTAACGTCCGATTGGTTCAGGGTCGTACGCGATATCGCGATCGGCTTCGTCGGTCAGGTAAGCCAGATATTCTTCGCGGGTTTGTGCTTGTGCAAAACGTCCACACATAGAAACCTCCAGCCTGATGTAAACTGAAAGTATAGGGCAGGGAGAAAAAGTAGCGCGCGCTGGTTAAGTCATACAAACGGATTCGTGGCGATTATGCTGAGCAGGAAGAGAGGCGTAAAGCGATACGTTGTGAAACTGGAAGGACCTACGCAAAGTTTCAACAAAGCTAAAAGAAAAAACTAAACCCGGTAGGGGTGCCGGGTTCGCTGTGATGACAGTAAAGAAATTCATTCATTTGTAAGCCACATATCAGACTCTTCAAACATATCCTCCAGCATACGGTTCAACTTTTCACGATCACTTTTGCTTGCATCACTATTCAAGCCGTTAGCCTGCATAGGTTTTACCTTCACTTCAGCATCAGGGAATATGTGATGAACTCTCTTCGTCAGTTCAGCCAAAATAATTTCTCTGGCACCATCCAAACCTTGGACATTTCGCTTATCGTAAACCAACTCAACGAACATAATAGTCTCCTAAATTTTTATGAGAGGAGGTTGTATTTTTACTGTAAATATATACAGTGTCAAGGTGAGTGAAACGATTTTCAGGATGTGCTTTTTTCGTCTGTCTGAACATAAATTACGGGTAGTTATTCCCCGGTTATTCCCCAATGCTTCCCCACAAGAAATTTACCAATAAAAAAACCAGCCATAAGAGGCTGGTTTTCAATATGTTTTTGGTCGGCACGAGAGGATTTGAACCTCCGACCCCCGACACCCCATGTCGGCATCTCAAGTAAGGAGCAAGTGCGCTTAGCCAGTACCGAGATTACCTCGGAGTGGCCAGTCATGGCACTAAAGACCACACCTACTATTCCAGCCCAAGCGGTCTCACAAAAACTGGACGCAAAAATCAAGGCAAAACGGAATAATTTATTCATATGCGGCTCCTTACTTTCAAGGTTCGATAACACAATACTCATGGTACGTAGCAGTGTTAGAGATAGAAAAATAAGGGCTGGAATAAACGACGTGGCGGTTAGGCTTTGGGTCATGATACTGGCTAAACGCACTGATTGTACAATATCAATTTTATCCACTTACATCAACAAAACCACCTCCAAAACTTACTCCATTTCGGAACAGTGAAGTGCGTAACTTATTGATTGTTAATAGTTGATAATCATATTTCATTGGCGAAAGCAAATCACTTAAGTGATTGATAATTCTAAAATAGGCGTGATTTAAAAACCTTTATGATTTCGCGTATTCTAGAAGAGGATAATCTCTTCAAACGAAAAGTGGTTATCAAAACTCAAAAATATTTAAATACAATCAACTGGTTAGCCTGTTGCTAAAAATGTGTGACGAGAGCATTATTTCTGATGTTTTTACTTAAAAATCAATGTGTCATGATTGGCTTCATGAAATACTGCTGCGTCATATGGAATGGTTCGAAGCCGCAGACCTGATTGTTAAGGGTATGGAAGGCGCGATTAACGCGAAAACCGTCACCTATGACTTTGAACGTCTGATGGAAGGCGCTAAACTGCTGAAATGCTCAGAGTTTGGCGACGCGATTATCGCGAACATGTAATCCACTCGCTGGGTTAAATGACAACGGGAGCCTGAGGGTTCCCGTTTTTTATGCACACAAGACGGAAAACAACGCTATGACCCATGATATCCCGCTCAAGTATTATGACATCGTCGACGAGTATGCGACTGAAACGGCAAAACCGCCAGAAGAGGCGGAGCGTACGCCACTGGCACACTATTTTCAGCTGCTGCTCACTCGCTTATACAACAATGAGGAAATCAGTGAAGAGGCGCAGCGGGAGATGGCTGTCCAGGCGGAGATAGATGAAGCGCGCATTGACGATATTGCGAACTTCCTGAATCAATGGGGCAATGAATAACGCGTCATCGCGCTGAGTAAGCCAGCAGGCTGGCGAGGTCGTGCCGGGTTAGTGATTTTGAAAAGTACCAGCCTTGCACGAGGGCATCGGGGTATCTCTGCGCGATGAACTGATATTGCGTTTCGCTTTCGACTCCCTCAAACACCAGGGTTTTGTGCAGTTTAGCGAGCGCGTCGCTAAAGATCACCAGGATATCCTGTTTATAATGCTCGTTGATGCCATCCACTAACGACTTATCCACTTTGATTTCGTCATATTTGAGATTGGACAGCCTTGCCAGATTAGAGTTTTGCACGCCAAAATCGTCTATTGAAATTTTGACGCCTGCCGATTTAAGATCCTCACAAAACTCTTCAAGGATGGCCGAGGTGGAAACGCCATTCTCGGATAACTCAACTTTGATTAACGATAAGGGAATAGCGTTCTCTAAGCATGCATGACGTAATACCGCCAGAAATTTGCCGTCTTCAATTTCCGTCCGGCCAACGTTCAGTGAAATCATTAACTGATGTTCGGCCGCCAGCCCGGCAATTTCCGCCAGGGATTTCTTTATCATGTTCTGATAATAAACGTTATACAGACCAATTTTTTTTATTAACGGGATAAACAGCTCAGGAGAAACCTCTTTGTGATTGTTATCCTGCCATCTTGATAACACTTCAACCCCGACGATTTTCTTATCAGCAACCCGAATTATGGGCTGAAAATGAACGCTGATAGTATTCGCTATCACCGCCTTGACCAGCGTTCGCTCAAGAGAAAGTCGATCTTCATAAAGTCGAAGAGAAAACAGCGTCAGGGATACCCAGATAAAGTATAAAAACAGGCACAGGAGCACCATCACTACGCGGGAGAGCGATGCCAGTCCGGCATTATGGTGGGTGACGGTAACGCACAAATCCCAGCGCGTGCTGCACTGCGTCACGGTCTGCGTGAATAACAGTGACGACAAGCGGCTAAGGTTTTCTGTAGGTGACGTAACGGTAAAAAAGGTTCGGTCGAAATCTTTCGTGGTAGAACGAAGTGAATAGTTGGCGGTGACCGGAGAGAATTTATCGTAGGCTGAACGTGATGTGAAGATAATAAGATGGTTATAAATTGTCGCATTGCCTACAAAAAAATCTTTCTGTGAAAATTGCGCCAGACTGAATCCGTTCAGGGTGTTGTGAAGCTCAGAGGGAAGGGCGATGGGATTTGCCAGCTTGCCCCAAAATGCGGTGCAGGTGATTTTCCCATTTTCAATAAACCCCACATCGGCGAAATAGAGACTCTGCATCTTTAAATTACGGTAGACGTTCAGGCTGGCGTTATCGCATCCCTTCGCGGAGGTATTTTTAAGCGTACTGGCGATATTTTGCGTCAAGTCTTCGGAATAGCGTAAGAGCGTGTGGGAGATCTCCCTCTGCCGGTCCTTTTGCTGCTCAACGATAATGGCGTTAACCGCATACAGCGACAGGACGACCATAAAGGTTGAGATGATAGCAACGGCAATGGCCTTGATCATTTTCCTGCTGTCCCGCCACGTCCTGAGGTGCAGGGATCTTAACACAGGTCATTAAAGCTACAAGTATGCGCGTTGAGCCCGCACGTAATTGAAAGGAAAGCCACCATGCCGACTCATTACATCTCAGAACCACTCAAACCGTGTTGAGAGCAGTAAGAGTAGCGTACTGGCAGAAACAAGATTAAGGCAGATGACGAACTTGCTCGATACGTTCATGTTATCAGATTCACTTTGCTGTTCAGTAGCCACAGAGAATAGCGGTTCACCTCATGGGAAAAAACGCCAGATTTTGGTGGGGTGAGGCAAAAAAAAGCCCACTAAAAAGTGGGCAAAAAATACTGGAAGCAATGTGAGCAATGTCGTACTGAATACCTGAGTAATTTGCTCAACTATTCAGTAATGAGAAAGATAATCTTTCTCAGTAAAAGATGCAACCCCACGATGAGTGTGGAACGGCAATTTTTATTGCTTAGATTTTACTCAAACGAACCGTGTGATTCTTATCACAAATTTCCTTTCTCAGATCCTGTGCTATCCTTTTCTGTGTCGTTGATTTAATGACAAAAACCATACAGAGAGGAAAGCTATGGGAATTTTATCCTGGATTATCTTTGGGCTGATTGCGGGGATCCTGGCGAAGTGGATTATGCCGGGCAAAGATGGCGGCGGTTTCATCGTCACGATCGTTCTGGGGATTGTGGGTGCAGTCGTCGGTGGCTGGATCAGTACCCTGTTCGGCTTTGGCAGAGTTGATGGCTTCAACTTCGGCAGCTTTGTCGTCGCGGTGATTGGCGCGCTGGTTGTTCTGTTTATCTACAGAAAAATCAAAAGCTAAATCTGACCTGTGTTAAAAAAGGCTGCCTGAGGGCGGCCTTTTTACTTTGGGCGTTACCACCAGCCTAACTGCGTACCGGCGACGGCCACGATGGCGACAATCAGCATGATGAGGGTCGTTTTTCTCATTTATGCCCCCGGCGCGGCGTAACCGCCAAGGAAAAACCAGCCTAAAAACACGACTGCCGTGATAAAAATAACCACCGGAAAGAGGATCCCTATTCTCATGCCATCACCTGTTTGAGTTTGTATAAGGCCGTAGAGTGTACGGTTTTAATCTAACGCGACAAAGCCTGTTTTGTTTTTTCCTTTTTTATCCTGATACATCGCGAGGTCTGCGGTGCGCAGGGCACTATCTTCATCTGTGCAGTGAGGATCAACAATAACGACGCCATAGCTTGCACCGGGATAGAGAATAGTGACATTACCTAACCCATATTCACCCGCGATACGGCCGTTGAGGCGGGTTTTGATAGCGTTGACCTCTGTGCTGGCGTCGCCATCATCGCTGTGACTCAGGCTGGCAACCAGAAATTCATCGCCGCCGAGCCGGCCGATAATTTCGTCCTGCGTTTGCTGGTGAGTCAGTCGATTGCCGACCTGAACGAGGAACCGATCGCCCGCTTCATGACCGTACTGATCATTGATTCGCTTGAAATCATCGAGATCAATAAAGGCAATCATGACGTTGCGGTTAAGATGGCGCGCCAGTGAGAACAGGGTGGTAAGGTTTTCAAAAATGGCGCGACGATTCGGCAGGCCGGTAAGGGCGTCGGTGTAAGAGTGGGCAATGAGCGCCGCATTTGCTTCACGAAGCTGAAGCACAAGCGACTCTTTCTGAATGTACTGACCAATTAACCCGGCAAAGAGCCTGATCACCTGCTCGCCACGCTCGCTGAACTGTTTCTGTGCGGTGCTGGCAGCGCAAAGCGTGCCGTACAGAGAACCGTCAGCCAGGTGAACCGGCACGCTCATATAGGTTGTAATACCCAGTGCTTTTGCCGCTTCACACTCCGGCCAGCGGTCGGGCACCTCGTTACTGAACAAGGTGTCGCTATCCATGGCGCGCTTACAGAGCGTTTCGTCCCAGGGCACGCTGAACCCTTCCGGGATCTGCATTTGCTTGCTGTTACGGGCATATAAAATGTGCTGCAAACGCGCGTTGATATCGATTTTGGTCAGGTAGGTTGATTCCATATCCGTCACAATTTCCAGCATTTCCAGTAGCTGACGCACCAGACTGTCGAGAGATTGCTCGGTGGAGAGGGTTTCTGAAACACGGGCAAGAATGATATCTGACATGAGGCAGGTTGACTCCCATGCAGAAGACCTCTGTATCTGCATGTTATGCTGAAAATATAGACTCCGGTCATAGTAAAACATGAACAGGATTAATTTTATAGATTCTTCTGAAAGCGGATGAAGGAGAGGCTAAAAAAAAGCCCCGATGTTGAGATCGGGGCAAAACATCTTGATTACGGAATGATGTTCTCTGGTCAGAGTGAGAACAGACACCACTATAGGGATGAATCGTGCAGGTTTAATGGAGAAATCATGGAGAAAACGGCGATGACCCGTTACTCTGACGTTTTCAACACCCTGAAGGATCATGATAATGAAATATCTTCTCCTGGCGCTGGTTTTACCGCTGGCCGCATGCTCAACAAAGACACCTCCTCCCGATGCGCCTCAACCGCCGCACGCTATTGGTATGGCAAATCCGGCGTCAGTGTACTGTCTGGAGAAAGGGGGAGAGCAAATCCCTGTACAAAGCCCGCAGGGCGTACGTACCGAGTGCAAATTGCCAGGCGGGGAAGTGATCGATGAATGGGATCTCTATCGCCGCGATCACCCGCAACCGACCAGATGACAACGGCAATAAAACTGCGATACACTTCTCTTTAGGATTATTCTTAGCCAGTTTCTGGCGGTACGTTTGCGAGAAGAAGTATGTTTCAGTTAAAACCGGGCAGCATGGCGATAATTGTGGGTGCGCGTACGACGGCGGGCCGTCGAAATATCGGTAAATCCGTGGAGCTGTTTGGCCTTTGTCAGCCGGGTCAGCGTTTTGTGAACCCGGTTAACGGCGTCATGACGCATTTACCTGATACATCAGCGCGTGCGCTGTGGCTGGTCACCGGTGATGTTTACGCCTTTGATAATCAGCACGGTTTTGCGTTTGTTCGCCCGGAACATTTGATGCCGCTTACTCCCGACGAGATGCCACACAACGTGGATGAGCTGGCAATCGGTTAATCACAGTTCACGCAGCCAGTCCGCCAGTACCCGCGCGTGATTCTGCTCCGTATTTTTCGCCCCATAGAGTAGCGTCACGGTCTGCTGTCGGGCGAGGGCCGCCAGGCGTTTGCCTTCATCCTGCTGCTGCGCCAGCTCTTTACGATAGGCTTCACTGAACGCGGTGAAATCGATCGTTTCACTGTGAAAGGCTTTCCGCAGTTCGCTGGACGGCGTTAGCGCTTTACACCACTCATCACAGGCGAGGTCGGTCTTTTTTATCCCTCGCGGCCAGAGTCTGTCTACCAGCACCCGGTAACCATCGTCTGATGTTGCCTGTTCATAGACGCGCTTACATTGAATCATCCGTTTTCCTCCTACCGTGCAACGTTCGGCAAGAACACTATAGCACCCGGCGTTTAAGCACCCAATTTAAGGTATTGTGATAATTGCAAAAGATCGGTAGTCTGAGGTTCCTTATGTTATCTGAAAATCCTCCGGCATAAGGAATCTCTCATGGAACTCTCCCCGGTTAAAACGACGCTGCGCATTGCGCTGGTTGGTGATTACAATCCCGATGTTATTGCGCACCAGGCGATCCCGCTGGCGATTGACGACGCCGCTGCGGTTCTGGATCTCACCGCTGATTATGACTGGCTCGCCACGCCTGAGCTGACCAACCCCGAAGACCTGGTCGGGTATGATGCCATCTGGCTGGTACCGGCAAGCCCGTATAAAAACACCGAGGCGGCGTTTATTGCCGCGCGTTACGCGCGTGAGAACAGCATCCCTTTTCTCGGCACCTGCGGCGGGTTCCAGCATGCGCTGATTGAGTATGCCCGTAATGTGCTGGGCTGGCACGATGCAGGCCATGCCGAAACCGATACCGAGGGGAGGATGGTGATTGCGCCGCTGGCCTGCTCGCTGGTGGAAAAAACCGACGCGATTGAGCTGCGGAACAACACGCTGATTGCCAAAGCGTACGGCAAGCCGGAAATTCAGGAAGGTTATCACTGCAATTACGGCGTCTCGTCTGAGTTTGCCAGCCAGCTTGAGCGGGGCGACATGCGCGTAACGGGCTGGGACGAGCAGGGCGAGATCCGCGCGGCAGAGCTGCTGACCCATCCTTTCTTTGTCATCACCCTGTTCCAGCATGAGCGGGCGGCGCTTCAAGGGCGCCCGGTGGTGCTGGTACAGGCCATGCTGCGGGCGGCGCAGGGATAAAAAAAGCAGACCGTCAGGTCTGCCTTGAATGTCAGCGGGGTGTGATCTCCCGGTCACGCCCCGCTAGCATGCCGCACAGGGCCATCACTACCGCAGCCAGCGCGCAGGCCAGCAGCGGAATGCGCCAGTCTCCGGCGGTATCGTGAATTTTCCCCATCAGCGGTGGGCCACAGGCCGCCAGCAGATAGCCAATCGACTGTGCCATGCCGGAGAGCGCGGCGGCCTGATGGGCCGAGCTGGCCCGCAGTCCGATAAACGTCAGGCCGAGGATCATGGTGGCGCCGGATCCAAAGCCAAACACCAGCGTCCAGACGACGGCCAGCCCCGGCGCGAACCAGAACCCGGCCGCACTGACGGCGCACATCAGAGCGACAAGCCCGGCTATGCCACGCTGATCGTTAAGACGGTGCAGGATCAGCGGAATGGCGAGACCGGGAACAGCGGTTGCCAGCTGGAGAAGTCCGTGCATGGAGCCAGCCTGCGTTTCGCTGTAGCCGTGGCTAAGTAAAATCGCGGGTAACCAGCCGATAATGACGTAGTAAATCAGCGAGTTAATGCCCAGAAAAAGCGTCACCTGCCAGGCGAGTGCGGAGCGCCAGATTGCCCGATTGTGCAACGCGCCCGCGCCGGTCAGGGTGGCGGCCGGCCTCTGGCGCCATTGCGGTAACCACAGCAGCAGCGCCACCAGCGGGAAGAACATCAGCATCAACAGCGCCCCGTGCCAGCCAGCATTCCCCAGCGACAGCGGGACGATCAGCGCCGACCCTGCGGCAGCGGCGGCCCCCATCGTCAGCGAATAAGCCCCCGTCAGTTTTGCGACCTGGCCCGGAAAATCACGTTTGATTAATCCGGGTAACAGGACATTGCCCAGCGCAATCCCACAGCCCACGATCGCCGTACCGATAAACAGCAGCGAGGCCGACGGCAGCGAACGTACGCCAATCCCGATGCAAATCAGCAGCAGAGCGATAAACAGGCTGCGCTCCATGCCCAGGCGCCGGGCGACGCCTGCGGCAAGGGGAGAGATAAAGGCGAAGGCCAGCAGAGGCAGCGTTGTGAGCAGGCCGGTTTGCGCCGTGCTTAAGCCATAGTCCTGTCGGATGGTGTCGAGCAGGGGGGCGACCCCGGTAAAGGTGACGCGCAGCGTCGTGGCGATCATCAGGATGCCTGCAACCAGCAGCGCGCCCTGTTTCCCGGAAGGTTGAATAGCAGTAGTCATTATTGTCTCTTACGTTCAGGCGAGCGCATACCATACCGATTTAAGTCGTGGTTGAAATCAGGCTAAAATGACAGTTTATCGCTAATATCGGACAACTTTATGTATGGACTGGGACTCGACGGCTACGATCCCGATAGCCAGCACGACGCGGCGGTGGCCTTTCGCATCCGCGTGGTGGCACAAGAACAGTACATTCCGCTGCATCAGCACCGCAAAGGGCAGCTGATTATGGCGCTGGGAGGAGCGATCACCTGTGAAGTAGAGAACGCGATGCTGATGGTGCCGCCCCAGTATGCGGTGTGGATCCCGGGTCAAACGCCGCACAGCAACAAGGCGACGCCCGGCGCGCAGCTCTGCCTGCTGTTTATTGAACCCGGCGCGCTCGAATTGCCGACGCGTACCTGTACGTTGAAAATATCGCCCCTGGTGCGGGAGCTGGTGCTGGCGCTCGCGGACAGGTCACAGGCGGAACTGCCTCTTCCCGCTACCGGAAGGCTGGTTGACGTCCTGTTTGATGAACTGCCCCTGCAACCGCAGGAGCATCTCCAGCTGCCGGTATCTCCGCATCCGAAAATTCGTCTGATGAGTGAGACCATGGCAAACGAACCTGCCGCCTGGCAGACGCTGGCGCAGTGGGCCAGCCACTTTGCCATGAGCGAGCGCAATCTGGCGCGACTGGTGGTGAAAGAGACCGGCTTAAGCTTTCGCCGCTGGCGACACCAGCTCCAGCTGATTGTCGCATTGCAGTTTTTGATCGGCGGGAAGTCGGTCCAGCAGGCGGCGCAGGCGCTGGGGTATGACTCCACCACCGCCTTTATCACCATGTTCAAGAAAGAACTGGGACAGACGCCCGCCCGCTATATCGCAAGCCTGACTACGACTTCCCGATAAACAGCGAAACCAGTCCGGCAGCAATCAGCGGGCCAACCGGCACGCCACGAAACAGCGCCACGCCTAACACGGTGCCCACCAGCAGCCCGGCCACCAGAGAAGGCTGGCTGCTCATCAGCGTCACGCCGCGCCCGCCAAGCCATGAGACAAAAACGCCCACTGCAATCGCCACCAGCGATTTCCAGTTCACAAAGGAGTGCAGCAGCGTTGAGGCCGGTAGCGTTCCGCTGGCAATCGGGGCCATCACACCGATGGTCAAAATAATGATCCCGATGGAAAGCCCCTGTTTTTCTATCCACGGGAAGAAGGTGTTCAACGGTGTGACGCGAACGATGATCAGGACCAGAATGGAAATCGCGACGGTGGTATTGTGGCTGACAAAACCCAGAGCAGCCAGGGCCAGAAGTATGAGTAGTGTAGGGTCGAACATGACGGGATCCTTGCCAAAAATAGTAAGCCTGCTTACTTTACGCACAAACGCGACGGCAGGCAGGCTTTACTGAAAAAATTGTCTATTTTTGGGCATTTGCCTGACGTCAGTCCACCAGTTGCTGGATAAGCGGACTCCCTTCGCGGATAAACACCGGGATGGTTTCCAGCGCCGCAGGCACCCGGATATGCTCCCCACCGGCGTAGCGCTCACCGTTGAGGGCGATCCAGCTATTGCCCGTCGGCAGCCAGACATCGCGCTCACGCTGACCGGCCTGCATAACCGGCGCCACCAGAAGATCTTCACCAAACAGATACTGATCTTCACACGCCCAGCTCTGCTTATCCTTCGGATAGTGCCAGAACAGCGGACGCATGAGCGGGTCTCCGTGCAGATGAGCCTGCCGGTACAACGCGTCAATATACGGGCGCAGGGTTTCGCGCACGGTAAGCCAGTGCTGCATGATGGCGTAATTCTCTTCTCCGTAACTCCACAGCTCATTAGGCGAACCGCTGTTACACTGAGGAATACCGTCACGGTAGCGCTCCGGAGGTTGGATCTGCGGTTCGCGATAGCCGTGCATGCGCAGTACCGGTGTAAACACCGCCCACTGGAACCAACGGATCAGCAATTCATGGAACGCCGGGTCGTTAACGTTCCCTCCCTGGAAGCCGCCGATATCGGTCGTCCACCATGGGATCCCCGCCAGCCCCATATTCAGTCCTGCGGCGAGTTGATTGCGAAAAGCATGGAACGAGGAGTGGACATCACCCGACCACGCCAGCACGCCGAAGCGTTGGCTGCCAGCCCAGGCGCAGCGTACCAGGTTAATAATGTCGGTTTCGCCGTTTGCCTGGAGCCCATCGTAAAAGCCCTGCGCAAAGTCACGCGGGTAGCGATTGCCCACTTCCAGTACCGGACCGGCGTGGTAGCGATAGTTGTCAAAATCATAGGCGCGGTATTCCGGCTCCGCTTCGTCCAGCCAGAACAGCTTAATGCCCATGTCGTAGTAATTTTTCTTCACCGTATCCCAGACGAATTTCCGCGCCTCTGGATGGGTCGCATCAAAGAAGGTGGTATTGCCCATAAAATCGAGGTTGACCTGCACGCCGCGCTCACTGCTGACTAGCCAGCCTTTGGCTTTCATCAGCGGGTAGAGGGGGCTGCGCGCCTCTACCGTTGGCCACACCGACACCATCAGCGCAATACCCATTTCGCGCAGCTCGTCGACCATGCCTTCAGGATCGGGCCAGTCTACGGGGTCGAAGCACCAGGTGCCCTGATTCGGCCAGTGGAAAAAGTCGATGACCATCACCGACAGCGGCAGATTACGGCGGCTATACTCCCGCGCAACCTCAAGCACCTCCTGCTGGGTGCGGTATCGCAATTTGCACTGCCACAGCCCACTGATAAACGCCGGGGCGGGGGGCGGAGTACCGGTGGCTTTCACATACTGGCGGGTGATATCCGCCACCGTGTCAGCGGCGGTGATCCAGTAGTCCATCTCTCCTGTGACGCGGGCGCGCCATTCCGTCTGATTTTTTGCAAAGCTGGCTTCACCAATCGCCGGGTTGTTCCACAGCAGGCCATAGCCAAGGCTGGACTGCATAAAGGGCACGCTGGCCTGGGAGTTGCGCTGAGCCAGCTCCAGCGTACAGCCTTTCAGATCCAGCCACGGCTGTTGATACTGACCCATGCCATAGATGCGTTCATCCGGACGCGATTCAAACCGGACGGTGAGCTGATATTTGCCGCCCATCAGCGGTTTAAATTCGCGGCCATCCAGCTTCAGGGCGCTGACATATTTATCCTGACTCTTCTCGCTGGCACCGATACCCACCGTTGAACGCTGGCGCCACATCTCCTCCAGCAGCAGTTCGCCGCGCTGATTGTAGAAGGCCAGCTGACCTTTAAGGTTCAGGGTCGCGGTAATATTGCCGTTGCGCAGCGTCAGGCTTTCCGCTTCGGCGACAATCTCGGCCTGGCAAGGGGCGGCGGGCAACAGTGCCTGTAAGGCGTCATCAAATGCCGGGGAGCAGGTGGCCCTGACGCGAAGACTGTTTTCTCCCCAGGGTTCGATGCGCAGGATCTGGCGTTCAAAACGCCATTCGATACAGTTGGAATGTTGAATCAGCTCACTCATGGATAATGCGTCCTTCTAAACAGGGTGTTTGGCGAGATGGATGGATTGCATTGTGCTGTCGTCGAGCTTGTACCAGCGCAGCGTGGCAAACGCGCAGAGCGACAAGATGCCAGGTACGACGGTGAAGAGGGCGATGATGCAGTACATGGCCGTGGTAGTTTGTTCCGGGGCATTGGCAACATAGCCGCTTAAGCCCAGCGTCCAGCCAACAATCGCGCCGCTGATCGCCATCCCCAGCTTGAGTACGGCGAGGAAGGTGGAGAAGATCACGCCGTCCATGCGTTTGCCCTGTTTCCATTCGCCGTAATCGGCGACATCCGCCATCATCACCCACATTAGCGTGGTGGTGGCCTGGTAAAGGGTGGAGACGATAAACGTCATGGGCACCAGAATAAGCACCGACTTAGGCGCAAAGAACAGGGCGATGCTGAGTACCCCCGCCAGTACGGAACAATATCCAAACATCTGCACTTTGCTGACGTTCTGCGTCAGACGTTTGGCCAGCGCGCTGCCTGCGGCTTTCCCGAGAATATGCGCGCCGAGCATCCACATAAAATAGCTTGCGCTACCGAGATAATAAGTGACGAAATACATCATTGCGCCAAGGCGAATAACGCCAAAACCAATATTGGCTAATACCAGGACGGCGACAACTCGCCATTGGTCGTTTCGTAATAAATCCCGCAGTTCCGCAAGATAATTATTGTGGGTGGCGGGAGCCTTAATACGTTCACGCGTATTCGCGAAGCAGATCCAGAACATGATGACCGCGACGGTCGCCATAATGGCCATCGCCCAGCGGTAGCCCAGTAATTTATCGTCGCCGCCTAAAAACTCTGCCAGCGGCATCATAAAGAATGTCGACAACGCGCCACCCAGCGTGGCAAGGAAAAAGCGATAAGACTGAAGGGAAATTCGCGCATCGTTGTCGGGCGTAATTACCGCGCCCATGGAGCAATAGGGAATATTGATTGCGGTATACATCAGCATCATCAGGGTATAGCTGACGGTGGCGAAAATCATTTTACCGTGCAGGTCGAGCGACGCCGGCACGGCGTAGGTCAGCAGACAGCTTGCGCCAAAGGGCAGCGCCAGCCACAGCATCCAGGGGCGGAATTTTCCCCAGCGGGTACGCGTCCTGTCTGCGATATAGCCCATCGCCGGATCAATTATGGCATCGGCGGTTCTCGCCAGAAGAAACATAGTGCCCACGAATGCGGCAGGTAACCCCACCACGTCCGTATAGTAAAACGTCAGAAAAATAATGACGTTATCCAGCCCAATATGGCTCGCCATATCGCCTAACCCATAACTGATTTTTTCTTTACGGGTAATTATCTCGGTCATTGTATTCACCTTGCCAGTGTAAGGTTTATTTATGAGGTGCTCCGTAAACAAGGTTAACCATCATGAAAAGGTTAACAATTGCGAGATCTGGCATCGGGGTTACGTAAATTTCTTTTCGTGATACCGGTAACAAATAAAGTATTTAAACAGTGACTTTATATGGGGGAGGGGAGTTAACAGCGAATCGTTTCAGCGAAAAATCGTCATCTCGCGGACGCGTCATTGTCATTTAACTGTCATTATGCGGGAGTAAAAAAAAGGAAATGGGCAAAGCAGAGGGCATCATGAACGATCCTATGTTTGTCGAAACGCTGATTATCTCCTCATCGTTTTTTATCATCGCGATTATTTTGATTGCTTCCGTGCTGCTGCTGGAAAACGGCTGACCGTTAGCCAGCCTCTGTATTTATTGTTTACGGAACGACACCAGTTCAGGACGGGCGATACGCAGATAGTCCTGGGTATCCATAATCACCGATTTTTCCAGCAGACCGGCGTTAAAGGCGATCTCGTCAAAGCGCTCAAACAGCAACGGATCGGCGACAAGCGTCAGATCCGGGTGAAAGCTGAAGGGGGGAATGGCGCCGAAAACGCAGCCGGTAAGCGCATCCACTTCGGCCGGACTGGCGAGAGATGCCTTAAGCCCTCCGAAATGGCTGGCCAGCAGGCTCAGATCGGCCTGCCGATCGGCGGCGAGGATTGCCAGAATATGTTTCTTAACGCCGTTGCCTTTTACCTTACAGACCAGCGCTTTTGCTCCCTGGCGGAGATCGGTCCCGCGAATTTCACTGACCGCTTCGCATTTCCCTACGGCCTCATGCGCCACCACACGAAAGTGCGCCTCCTGCTCGGTTAATAAGCTGATTAGCTGCTGATGGGTTGTCGTCCCGGTCACGTCATCTGACATAACGATTTCACCTGTGATTAGCCAATACGTAGCTTACTACATTAGCATGGGAGGGAGAGGGCTGAAAGAAAACAGCCAGCGGGAGCGCTGGCTGTTGATTCATGCGTTGCTGGTGGAAGACTGTTTCTGGAACAGTTCCCGGAAGACCGGATAGATGTCATCCTGGTCACGAATGTGCTGCATCGCAAAGTTATCGAACATCGCTTGCAGATGCTCATACTCACGCCACAGCGTCTGGTGGGCGCGACGGGTAATTTCAATGTAACTGTAGTAGCGCACCACCGGCAGGATCTTCTTCGCCAGAATTTCATGACACAGGGGCGAGTCATCCGCCCAGTTATCGCCATCCGATGCCTGGGCGGCGTAGATGTTCCACTGCGCCGGGTCGTAGCGCTCCTTCACCACCTCATCCATCAGCTTAAGGGCGCTCGACACGATGGTGCCACCGGTCTCCTGCGAGTAGAAAAACTCATGCTCATCCACCTCTTTCGCCTGAGTGTGATGGCGGATGTAGACCACCTCCACGTTCTTATACGTTCTGCTCAGGAACAGATAGAGCAGAATATAAAAACGCTTAGCCATATCCTTGGTGGCCTGATCCATTGAACCTGACACGTCCATCAGGCAGAACATCACCGCCTGGCTGGAAGGCTCCGGACGTTTTTCGTAGTTCTTATAGCGCAGGTCGAACGTGTCGATAAACGGTACCCGGTCGATCTTCGCCCGCAGTTCGGCGATCTCTTTTCGCAGGCGCTCCTCTTCCAGTAGTTGCGCCGGTTCGGTGTTTTCCACCACTTTCAGGTTGGTTTCCAGCTCGCGCAGTTCGCGCCGTTTGCCTGCCGTCATCGCCGTGCGTCGCGCCAGCGAGTTTTGCAGTGAACGCACCACGCTGATGTTGGCGGGCACCCCGTTTGCGGTATAACCCGCGCGATGGGTTTTGTATTCGTTGAGCTGACGGTGCTGATTCTTTCTCAGATTCGGCAGGGCCAGATCCTCAAACAGCAGGTCGAGATATTCGTCTTTTGAAATCTGAAAGACGAACTCATCCTGGCCTTCACCGTCCTGGCTGGCCTGTCCCTGACCGCTGCCAGAACCGCCGCCTCCGCCTTGTGGCCGCTCGATTCTGTCATTCTGGACGAAGTGGTCATTACCTGGGTGCACGCGATGGCGAAGGCCGCCACGCCCCTGATGAAACATCGGTTCGCTGATGTCATCGTTGGGGATGGAGACGGATTCGCCGCTGTCGACGTCGGTCACCGAGCGTTTGTTGATGGCCTCGGAGATCGACTGTTTAATTTGCGCTTTATAACGGCGCAAGAAGCGCTGGCGATTCACCGTGCTCTTGTTTTTGCCGTTAAGACGCCGGTCAATAAACCAGGTCATATATCCCCCGTACTGCATTTGCCAACTTGCAGCGTCCGTAAGTGCCGGACATTTTGTTGGCCCGGTAAGCGCGTTACCGGGCACTTGTTTTAAGACGATTTACGCACGCGCAGATACCATTCACAAAGCAGGCGGACCTGTTTGCGCGTATAGCCTTTTTCCATCATACGGTCGACAAAATCGTCGTGCTTTTTCTGCTCGTCGGTTGAGGTTTTGGCGTTGAACGAGATAACCGGCAACAGCTCTTCCGTGTTAGAGAACATTTTCTTCTCTATAACCGTGCGCAGTTTTTCGTAGCTGGTCCAGTTTGGATTACGGCCGTTGTTATGCGCTCTGGCGCGCAGCACGAAGTTCACAATCTCGTTTCGGAAGTCTTTCGGGTTGCTGATCCCGGCCGGTTTCTCAATTTTTTCCAGCTCTGCGTTCAGGGATTCACGGTCAAACAGCTGGCCGGTATCCGGGTCGCGGTACTCCTGATCCTGGATCCAGAAGTCAGCGTAGGTGACGTACCGATCGAAAATGTTCTGGCCGTATTCGGAATAGGATTCCAGGTAGGCGGTCTGGATCTCTTTGCCGATAAACTCGGCGTATTTCGGGATCAGGTAGCCTTTCAGGAACTCCAGGTAGCGTTCAGCCTGCTCCTGTGGGAACTGTTCACGTTCAATTTGCTGTTCCAGCACGTAGAAAAGATGTACCGGGTTGGCGGCCACCTCCGCGTGGTCGAAGTTAAAGACGCGGGAGAGGATCTTAAACGCGAAACGCGTCGACAAACCGTTCATCCCTTCGTCGACCCCGGCGTAATCGCGGTATTCCTGGTACGATTTGGCTTTCGGGTCGGTATCCTTCAGGCTTTCGCCGTCATACACGCGCATTTTGGAGTAAATGCTGGAGTTTTCCGGCTCTTTCAGGCGCGACAGGATCGAGAAGCGTGACAGCGTTTCCAGCGTTCCCGGTGCGCAAGGGGCATGGACCAGCTCACTGTGGTTGAGCAGTTTTTCGTAAATCTTGATCTCCTCGGAGATGCGCAGGCAATAAGGCACTTTGACGATGTACACGCGGTCAAGGAACGCCTCATTGTTTTTGTTGTTACGGAAGGTCACCCATTCAGATTCGTTCGAGTGGGCGAGGATAATCCCGTTAAACGGCAGGGCGGAAATACCTTCCGTCCCGTTGTAGTTCCCCTCCTGGGTGGCGGTCAGCAGCGGATGCAGCACTTTGATCGGTGCTTTAAACATCTCGACGAATTCCATAATCCCCTGGTTGGCGCGGCACAGCGCACCGGAATAGCCATAGGCATCCGGGTCGTTTTGCGCGTGATGTTCCAGCTTACGGATATCGACTTTACCCACCAGCGCCGAGATGTCCTGGTTGTTCTCGTCACCGGGTTCAGTTTTAGCAATGGCGATCTGCTCGAGGATAGACGGCCACACTTTCACGACGCGGAATTTGGTGATGTCCCCACCAAACTCGTGCAGGCGTTTTGCCGCCCACGGCGACATGATCGTACCGAGATAGCGATGCGGAATGCCAAACTCTTTTTCCAGAATTTGCGCATCCTCTTGCGGATTAAACAGGCACAGCGGATGGTCATTGACCGGGCTGCGCTCGCCGTTGGCGCTCAGCACGTAGATCGGCACGCGCTGCATCAGCGCTTTCAGCCGTTCAGCCAGGGAGGATTTACCCCCGCCGACGGGACCCAGCAGGTAAAGGATCTGTTTCTTCTCTTCCAGCCCCTGAGCGGCATGCTTCAGGTAGGAGACAATCTGCTCAATGGCATCTTCCATACCATAGAACTCTTCAAACGCCGGGTATCGGGCGACTACCCGATTCGAAAAAAGACGGGAAAGCCGTGGCTCCAGGGCAGTATCAACCATGTTTGGCTCACCGATAGCCATCAATAGCCGTTCTGCCGCATTGGCATAGGCACTGCGATCTTGCCGACAAATGGTAAGAAACTCCTGCAGTGTGAACTCTTCGTCCTTGGCAGCTTCGTAGCGCTGGCGATAGTGATCGAATATATTCATGGCATGCCGTCCTTTCGTTTTTTAGCACAGGATAAGAGCCGTTCGTATGAGTAGTGGAGGCTCCCGGAAGAGAATCTTTCGCACCTCACTGCCAGAGCAGCAACCTGTGTGCCAGGTCGAAGGCTATGAACCGCAGGGTGTTCAGCAAAACCTCTTCTTAAATTAAAGCGTAGATGGCAATTGCAAAACTTGCATACGGATAAAATCTACTTTCAATGACATATCAATAACTCATCCAAAAATTTCCACTGCGGTTATAAGCGAAAAGGGGGTTTTTCATTTATCGGTCACATAAATGAAAGCGGGATGTCATCTGAAAAATGAAAAATAACGGGTTAATCAAATGGATTCGCGCGCAAAAAATTTTGGGATGTACGGGAATGGCGGTTACACTTCACCCGCTGATTATTTGACTACAGGAAAGAATGGATTGTGACCAAACTCAAACTTCTGGCATTGGGCATCCTTGCCGCTACCGCAGCGAGCACCGTACAGGCTGAGAGCCAGTGGACTGTTGGCGCGGGTGCTGGCGTGATCAACAGCCCGTACAAGCAGTATGACCGCGACGTTTATCCTGTCCCCGTTGTCACCTATGAAGGCGATAACTTCTGGTTCCGTGGATTGGGCGGCGGCTACTATCTGTGGAACGATACGGCCGATAAGCTCTCCATCATGGCCTATTACGACCCAACGTACTTTAAACCAGGCGACAGCGACAGCAATGCGCTTCGTCAGCTGGACAAGCGCAGAAGCTCACTGATGGCCGGGCTTTCTTACGTCCATAATACCGAGTATGGCTTCCTGCGCACGGCGCTGGCGGGCGATACCCTGGACAACAGCAATGGCTTTATCTGGGATCTGGCGTGGCTTTATCGCTATACCAATGGCGCGGTGACCCTGACGCCGGGTATCGGTGTGCAGTACAGCAGCGAGAATTACAATGACTACTACTATGGCGTGTCTAAGGCTGAGTCTCGCCGCAGTGGTCTGAAGAGCTACAGCGCTGATGATGGCTGGGATCCGTACCTGGAACTCACCGCCTCGTATAACTTCCTCGGCGACTGGAACGTGTACGGTACTGGCCGTTATACCCGTCTGAGCGACGAAGTGAAGGACAGCCCGATGGTCGACAAGTCCTGGTCCGGCATCTTCTCCGTGGGTGTGACCTACAAGTTCTGACCAGAACGTGATGTATTAAAACGGGGCGCTTGCGCCCCGTTTGTTTTTTATGGTGCCTGATAAATATTAGCGCTTCACAATCTTGATCGTCTGGCCTAAGCGGGACGGTTTTTCTTCGCTGGTTTTCTGCGGGGCGGTCACGCACGCGGTTTCCACACACACGAAGGTCTTGTAACCGTCATCCGGGATATCTGCCATGCTGACGGAAAGGGCAGGGCCCGGGTTCCAGCCCACCACGTTGCTATGGTGGTGGTGAACCACGTCAATGCCGCGGTTCAACGCGCTGTCGTGGATGACGCTACAGGCTTCCGGGTGCAGATACACGCGGTCGGTACGGTCCGGGAAGCTCTGAACGCCGTCGTCCAGCCTGCCTTCTTTCGCGTTGTCCACTTTGTCGATAAAGGTATCGCCAAGTCCGCTCACCTTAACGGCCTGAATGTCGCCTACGTTGAAATAGGTGTGCAGGGCGGACGTTGTTTCGAATTCGCCGTGCGCTTCCAGTTCAATCTCGCAGGTTTTACCCAGCTTGAAGCGGGCATAGAGGGTGAATTCATGTGGCCACAGGGCGCGCGTTTCATCATTTGCCTGAAGTTCAAAGGTCAACACCGCGCCGTTATCATCTTCGTTGTGGGCTTTCAGCGTCCACTGCTGGTTACGGGCGAAACCGTGAGACGGCAATCCCTGCTGCGCTGACGGACCAAACCATGGCCAGCAGATCGGTACGCCGCCACGGATCGCCGCCCCTTTTTTGAACGAGGTGGCCTCGCTCAGCCACAGGCCTTCTTCTTCGCCTTCTGGTTTCCAGGAGAGCAGGTGGGCGCCATTGAGCGCTACGGAGGCTTTAACGCGCGGATGATCGACGACGATGATATCGGCGCCGTCAATCTGACGGCGGGAGAGCACAGGGGTAAGTTGTTCGACTACCGGAAGTGCAAAAATTTTATTAATCATTAAGCAATCCTCTGTCTAAAAACAATAAAAAAGGCGACCGAAGTCGCCTTTTAGGATCAAGCACTCATCTCAACTTATTTGGAGATGTGAGCGATCAGGTCCAGTACTTTGTTAGAGTAGCCAGTTTCGTTGTCGTACCAGGAAACCAGTTTCACGAAGTTGTCGTTCAGTGCGATACCTGCTTTAGCATCGAACACGGAAGTGCACACTTCGCCGTTGAAATCGGTAGATACAACGTCGTCTTCGGTGTAACCCAGAACGCCTTTCATTGGGCCTTCGGAAGCAGCTTTGATTGCTTTCTTAATTTCTTCGTAAGAAGCAGCTTTTTCCAGACGAACGGTCAGGTCAACAACGGATACGTTAGGAGTTGGAACGCGGAACGCCATACCAGTCAGTTTGCCATTCAGTTCTGGCAGTACTTTACCTACTGCTTTAGCAGCACCGGTAGAAGATGGGATGATGTTCTGAGCCGCGCCACGGCCGCCGCGCCAGTCTTTGTGAGACGGGCCATCAACGGTTTTCTGAGTAGCGGTGGTAGCGTGAACGGTAGTCATCAGACCTTCGATGATGCCGAAGTTGTCGTTGATAACTTTAGCCAGCGGTGCCAGGCAGTTGGTGGTGCAGGATGCGTTGGAAACGATGTCCTGGCCAGCGTAAGTTTCGAAGTTTGCACCGCGAACGAACATTGGGGTGTTGTCTTTGGAAGGACCAGTCAGAACAACTTTCTTCGCACCCGCAGTGATGTGTTTACGTGCAGTTTCGTCGGTCAGGAAGATACCGGTAGCTTCAGCTACAACGTCAACACCGATTTCGTTCCATTTCAGGTTAGCTGGGTCTTTCTCAGCAGTAACGCGGATGGTTTTGCCGTTAACAACCAGGTGGCCGTCTTTCACTTCAACGGTGCCGTCGAAACGACCGTGAGTTGAGTCGTACTTCAGCATGTACGCCATGTATTCAGCGTCCAGGAGATCGTTGATACCAACGATTTCGATGTCAGAACGTTTCTGAGCAGCACGGAAAACAATACGGCCGATACGGCCAAAACCGTTGATACCTACTTTGATAGTCATATATTCCACCAGCTATTTGTTAGTGAATAAAAGGTTGCCTGTAAAATTACAAAAACCTTACGCAGCGTCAAGCGGAATCGTGTCAATCATTGCGACAAATCAATCCTGTGACTAACGTTTGTGCGACTGACTCGCCTCACTTTCCCTTTGAGCTAGCAACCACATGGGGGCTGCGCCCGGAATTTTAAAGGCCTTGCAGGATTAAAATGTGAAATTGATCACAATTGCCTGACCGCCTTTTCGCGACACATAAGTTTAGATCAAAAGTGCACGCGCGGGTGTTAATGTTTTGTTAGAATCTGGGTTAAAAGATGTCTGTTACAACAGCGAGATGTAAGCATATGTCGAACCAACATAACCCCGACGATTTGAAAAAAAACCTTACAGAGATGCAGTTTTACGTAACGCAAAATCACGGCACGGAACCGCCGTTTACCGGGCGTTTGCTGCACAATAAACGGGAAGGCGTCTACCATTGCCTGGTGTGTGATGCACCGCTGTTTAACTCCCAGACTAAGTACGATTCTGGCTGCGGCTGGCCAAGCTTTTACGAGCCTGTCAGCGATGATGCGATCCGCTATCTGACGGACTCCTCGCACGGCATGGTGCGCACCGAAATTCGTTGTGGGAACTGCGACGCCCATCTCGGGCATGTCTTCCCGGATGGCCCGCAGCCGACGGGGGAGCGTTTCTGCGTAAATTCGGCTTCGATGAGCTTTACCGATGACGAAAACGGCGACCAGACCAAGGGTTGAAAAAACGATTCAGCAAATTATTCCTTTGAAAGGGAGAGATCGTGAATATTGATGACATGATTGCAGGCATGACCCCGGAGGTTTATCAGCGCCTGGTGACGGCCGTTGAGCTGGGAAAATGGCCGGACGGTGTGGCGCTCACACCTGAGCAAAAAGAGAACAGCTTGCAGCTGGTGATGCTGTGGCAGGCGCGTCACAATACCAACGCCCAGCACATGACCATCGACACTAACGGTCAGATGGTGATGAAAAGTAAGCGCGAACTGAAAGAAGACTTCGGCATCACGCCGAAGCCGATTGCAACCTTCAAATAAATCTCCCATGTAGGCCGGGTAAGGCGAAGCCGCCACCCGGCACACTACACCTTAGTGCGGGATCCCAAGCGACTCCGCCAGCTGCTTCGCTAACTGGTTGTTGTCATCCGCGCCATACTCCCAGAACATCGCCCCGGCGAGACCTTTCTCCTTGATATAATCGGCTTTAATCGCCACGGAACGCGGGTTCTCATAGGAGATCGCAAACAGCGCCTTCCCGTCGGCGGATTTTACCGACAGCCACGGCACCTTCGCCTGTTCGTCCCAGTGCTCGGTAAAGCGTTTCTGCGGATCGTTTAGCAGTTTGCGGACGATATCGTTGTATTTCACGTAGGTATCTTTGGTCAGGTCATAGCCAAGCGATTTGAACAGGCCCAGTTCCTGCGGCCCGAAGTAGGGCTGGGTGACCGGATTGTTTTGCGCGTCCGGTTTACTCCAGTCGATACCCGGTTCAACGGCGCGCTTCGGTACACGACCGTAAAAACCGATTCCGAGGTTCATTTGCTGCGGCTTAAGGCCGGCGGCCAGATAGTTATTCACCACAAAATCAACGCTGTATTTGTCTGCGGCAGCCACCGTTGGCCAGGCGCTGGAGTCATACAGATTCGCGTTAAAATACTGCGTCCCGTACGCCATGTCGTAGGTCATCAGGTTGATGTAATCGAGCAGGGGGGCAATAGCCTTCACATCCACCCAGCTTTTCGGACTTTCTGCATTTGCGCCCACCGCAATCGTGACCAGTTTTTTCTTACCAAACGCGTCACGCATCTCTTTTAACAGCGCGGTGAAATTATCCCGGTCGGCAGGGGTGCTCTCGACCAGTCCCCACGCGCCGTTGACCGGGAACTCCCAGTCGAGATCGATCCCGTCCAGGCCGTATTGACTGACGATCTGCTGCGCGGAGCGAATAAACACCGCGCGGCTCTCTTTGGTAGCCGCTGCGCCAGAAAAACCACGTGCGCCCCAGCCGCCAACGGAAAGCAGCACTTTTAAATTCGGGTTTTGTTTACGAAGCTGAGGAAGTAACGCCAGGTCGGATGCCACCTTGGGTGATAACCAGATTTGATGCAGTTTTGCCGGATCTTTCAGTGCAGGGTTGGTTTCGTCTTTCTCGTTGTTATAGACCAGACCAAACGAGTAGTTGAGGTGTGTGATCTGGCGGACATCGAGTTTATTGATATCGCCACCCGGTCCGGCGGTAACATCGCCACCGCCATTGAAGTAGCCCACGGACATCAGGGGCGCGGCGGAAGCCAGTGACGCGCAAAGCAAGGGTAATGCTGCCAGCAAGGGCAAACGTTTCATATAAGTTCCTCTTTGACTGAATAAAAATAACCACGCCACAGAAAAGGCGTGGCGAAAAAACAGCCTGAAGAGAATACCATCGCCGCCTCGCTTGTGATGCGAGGGAGTTCACTTTATGGGAGATCGGGGAGGGGGTTTTGCCGGGTGGCGCTGATGCTTACCCGGCCTACAAAACCAGAGAAAGTAGGCCGGGTAAGGCGAAGCCGCCTCCCGGCTAAAAAAGCTTACGCCTGCGTCTCCATCCAGTCAGCCAGCGTATACAGCGTTGCGCCTTCTGCGGCCATATCCATAAACGCCTGGGCGCTGTCATGCGGCTGAATATTCACCCCGCGACAGCCGTCGGTAATGACATTCACGGTATAGCCCAGCTGGAGCGCATCCAGCACGGTGAACTTCACGCAGTAATCCGTCGCCAGGCCCAGCACAATCAGCTCGGTGATCTCATGATGGCGTAACCATGCGTCCAGCGCCGTCTTCTGGCGGTGACCGTTATCGAAGAATGCGCTGTAGCTGTCGATGGTTGGGTTTTCACCTTTGTGGAACACCGCGTCGATGGCTTTCTGGTTCAGCAGCGGATGCAGCTCAGCGCCTTCCGTCTGCTGCACGCAGTGATCGGGCCAGAAGGTTTGCGCCAGTCCGTCCAGTTCGCCCTGGCTGTAAGGCTCAACGTTGTGCTGGCTGGCAAAGCTGCCGTGGTTTGCCGGATGCCAGTCCTGACTCGCCACCACCGCTTCACCACGAGCCTTACACCACTCAATCAGCGAATTCGCGACGTCTACGGTGCTGTCGCCTTCCGCGACGGCCAGCGCACCACCCGCACAGAAATCATTTTGCAAATCGACCAGTAACAGGGCGCGTTGCTTCATGGGAACTCCTTATTCGTCCGGCGTCAGTTCACCGCGCAGGTTTTGCATCATGGCGCGGCGAATGGAATCAATATCCAGATCCTGACTCAGTAAATAGTGAAGTTTAGTCAGCGTTGCCTCAACGGTCATATCGAAACCACTGATCACGCCAGCGTGCGCCAGGGCGTTGCCGGTGGCGTAGCCGCCCATATTGACCTTACCGGACATACACTGGGTGAGGTTCACCACCACAATCCCGCGATCGCTCGCCTCCTGAAGCTCTTTCAGGAACTCACCGTTCTGCGGGGCGTTACCCACGCCATAGGAGCGCAGGATCAGCGCCTTCACCGGTTGGCGCAGGAAGTTGCGCACCACGTCGGCGGAAATACCCGGATAAATCGTCACCACGCCAATCGGCTGCGGGGTGATCGGGTGAACGATCAGCTCGCCTGCAGTATTTGGCGCGGGCGGCGTGCCCAGACGACGGATATGGATCCCCGCTTCCAGCAGCGGTTGCAGGTTAGGTGAGGCAAACGCGTCAAAGCCGTCAGCGTGCGCTTTAGTGGTACGGTTCCCGCGGTACAGTCGGTTGTTGAAGAACAGCGTTACCTCGTTGATCGGGTAATTTGCGGCCACGTACAGGGAGTTAAGCAGGTTGATCTGCCCGTCTGAACGCAGTTCCGCCAGCGGGATCTGCGAACCGGTCACGATGACGGGCTTGCCCAGGTTCTCCAGCATGAAGGAGAGCGCCGAGGCGGTGAACGCCATGGTGTCGGTGCCGTGCAGGATCACGAAGCCGTCGTACTGGTCGTAATGGGCTTTAATATCGTCCGCAATATGCTGCCAGTCTTCCGGCGTCATGTCGGAGGAGTCCATCAGCGGCTCATATTCGTGGATGGTAAAGTCCGGCATTTCCGGACGGTGGAATTCAGGCATCAGCGCCAGCTGGCGCTGCAAGTGGCCAGAAACCGGAATATAGCCATTTTCTGAGCGCTGCATACCGATGGTACCGCCGGTATAGGCGACATATATTGATTTCTTCTGCATGGTAATGAGTTCTTGTTCTTCAAAAGAAAAAATCCCCTCTTAACGGGAAGAGGGGACGGTTTTTAACGCACGTTCGCACAGGTCAGGCAAAACGCGTAACGGCTTTGCGGATCGTTGAAAGTCGCGAGCTTATCGCTCTCCGCTTTCATGGCTTTAGCCGCCGTCGCCACCGGCGCCGGCAGATACGCCTGAAGCGCTTCCGGCAGCATGGCGCGGACGGAGCCGGACATGCTGTCCATGACCATATCGAAGAACGTCGGTTCGTCCTGATAATAGTCAACGTGCCACTGCTTGAGCTTCGCCAGTTCCGCCGCTTTCTTCACGGCATCGTCGAAGTCACCCAGGCTGTCTACCAGACCGTTGCTCTTCGCATCCTGGCCGGTCCAGACGTGGCCCTGCGCGATCTGGTCAATCTGGTCTGGCGTCTTTTTACGGGAATCCGCCACCAGCGTGATGAAGCGCTTATAGCCACTCTCAATGCTGAGCTGCATCATCTCGGACACCTCAGGCGGCAGAGATTTAGTCACGGACACATCCGCCAGCGGCGAGGTGGAAACGCCGTCGGTATGAACGCCGAGATAATCCAGGCTGTTCTCTACGGTGTTGATCACGCCGAAGATGCCAATCGAGCCGGTCAGCGTGCTTGGGTTAGCCACAATGTAGTTGGCTGGCGTCGAGATCCAGTACCCCCCTGAAGCCGCCATGCCCCCCATCGAGACCACGACCGGCTTGCCCGCGGCACGCGCGGCGGCCAGCTCAGCACGGATCACCTCGGAGGCGCTGACGCTGCCGCCAGGGCTGTTCACCCGCAGGACAATCGCCTTCACTTTCGGATCCAGGCGCGCATCGCGGATCTGCGACGCGGTGGTGTCCCCGCCGACGTTCCCCGGCGTTTCTTCACCGTCCATAATGGCCCCGTTAGCAAACACCACGGCGATGCTGTCACCGCTGTCATCCGGCTTTTTCGCGGCGTAGTCATACATGCTGATGGCGCTGTAGTTCTTGTCCTCTTTACTCCAGCCGAACTGTTTGGTCAGCGCTTTTTCGATTTCAGCGCTGGAACCCAGCCGATCGACCAGTTTGTTATCAAGCGCGTATTTCGCTGTATCGCCGTCCACTTTGCGCAGGCCCTCCAGCACACCGCGCGCGCCCGGGAAGACCTGCTCAGCGGTCATTTGACGGTTAGCGGCAATGGTGCCGAGATAGTTCTGCCACAGCTCGCCAATCCAGCGGCTGTCCGCTTCACGGGCGGCAGGGGACATATCATCACGGATAAACGGCTCCACGGCAGATTTATAGGTCCCGACGCGGAAGACGTGGGTAGTGACCTTCAGCTTGTCGAGCAGCGATTTGTAGTACAGACCATTTGTGGCGAAGCCATGCAGATCGACCGTGCCCTGCGGAGAGAGCCAGATTTTGTTAGCAAAGCTCGCCAGATAATATTGCCCCTGGGTGTAGCTGTCGCCGACGGCAATGACCGGTTTACCGCTGTCGCGGAATTCCCGCAGCGCTTTCCCGATGTACTGCATCGAAGGCTGATCGGCTCCGGCAAAATCTTTCAGATCCAGCACGATACCGGTAATGTTGCGATCGTCTTTGGCCTGACGGATCGTGTCAACGATATCAAACAGGGAGTTTTCCTGCAGGCGGTCTGAAGTCGCGCCGAACAGCTGGCGGCCAATCACGCCCAGACGGTTGCTGGTCGATGGCTTATCAACAATCACCCCGGTGATATCAAGGAGCAGTGCGCCGCGCGTCGAATTCTGCGCCTGGCTGGCGCTGCTGAGATGCATCCAGATACCTGCGCATACCAGGACCAGGAAGATGAAGAAGATATTCATCACCAGGTTGCGGACGAAGTTGAGCAGTCGCCACGTCCATTTAAAGAAACCGGCAAAGATTCGCCAAAGGGTTCGCATGTATTCTCCCTAACCAGAAAAGGACTGTTTCCGTCGCCACAGGACGGTAATGTGCGGTTATCGTAATGACCCAACCGCCACTTGTCAGCAGGAATCGCCTGCCACGCTGTAACAAATTCTGCTGTCGTGTTAATTTTGTGAGTAAATTTCACGAAAGGAGTTAACCAATGGACGCACTTGAACTGCTTGTTAACCGTCGTAGCGCTTCCCGCCTGGCCGACCCGGCCCCCGTCGGCGAACAGCTGGAAAACATTCTGCGTGCCGGAATGCGTGCGCCGGACCATGGCACATTGCAGCCGTGGCACTTCTTTATTATTGAAGGCGAAGGGCGCGACCGCTTCAGCCAGCTGCTGGAGCAGGGGGCGGTTGCCGCAGGCCAGGATGAGAAGGGGATTGATAAAGCCCGCAACGCGCCGTTCCGTGCGCCGATGATCATCGCGGTAGTCGCAAAATGCCAGGCCGACCATAAAGTGCCGGTCTGGGAGCAGGAGATGTCTGCCGGTTGCGCGGTAATGGCAATGCAGATGGCCGCCGTCGCGCAGGGCTTTAACGGCATCTGGCGTACCGGGCCGCTGACCGGGAGCGCCGCCGTGCGGGAAGGCTTCTCCTGCGGTGAACACGATAAAATTGTCGGCTTCCTCTATCTCGGCACCCCGCAACTTAAAGCCTCCAGCACCATTAGCGTGCCGGACACCACGCCTTTCGTCAGCCGTTTTTAATTACACGCGCTAAACTGTCTGGATTCTGAGCATCCGCCGCAGAATTCAGACAGTCATACTTACCTCTTTATGGAATGAGCGCTACCATAGCGCGATTGAGATGACAGGAGACGTCCATGAGTGAGCAAACCATTCGTTTAACGCAATACAGCCACGGAGCCGGTTGCGGTTGTAAAATTTCCCCGAAAGTGCTGGAGACCATCCTGCACAGTGAACAGGCGAAGTTTGTCGACCCGAACCTGCTTGTCGGTAACGAAACGCGTGACGATGCAGCGGTTTATGACTTAGGTAACGGCACCAGCATTATCAGCACCACTGACTTCTTTATGCCGATTGTCGACAACCCGTTCGACTTCGGACGCATTGCGGCCACCAACGCCATCAGCGATATCTTCGCGATGGGCGGTAAGCCGATTATGGCGATCGCCATTCTGGGCTGGCCGATTAACACCCTCCCGCCGGAGATTGCCCGCGATGTCATCGAAGGCGGACGCTTTGCCTGCCAGCAGGCGGGTATTGCCCTGGCCGGTGGTCACTCTATCGATGCGCCGGAGCCGATCTTCGGCCTGGCCGTCACCGGCGTGGTGCCGACCGAACGCGTGAAGCGCAACAGCACCGCGCAGGCGGGCTGCAAGCTGTTCCTCACCAAGCCGCTGGGCATTGGCGTACTGACAACCGCCGAGAAAAAGTCCCTGCTGAAGCCCGAGCATATTGGTCTGGCAACGGAAGTGATGTGCCAGATGAACCTTGCCGGTGCGGCATTCGCCAGTATCGACGGCGTGAAGGCCATGACCGACGTGACCGGCTTTGGTCTGCTGGGACACCTCTCTGAAGTCTGTCAGGGCGCGGGCGTGCAGGCGCAGGTCTGGTATCAGGATGTGCCGAAGCTGCCGGGCGTGGAAGAGTACATTGCTCAGGGCGCCGTTCCGGGCGGGACGCAGCGCAACTTCGCCAGCTACGGCCATTTAATGGGCGAAATGCCGGAAGCGTGGCGCAATCTGCTGTGCGATCCGCAAACCTCCGGCGGCCTGCTGCTGGCGGTGACGCCGGAAGCAGAAGCTGACGTTCAGGCAACGGCGGCCGAGTTTGGCATCACCCTGACGGCCATTGGCGAGCTGGTGACCGCCCGCGGTGGCCGCCCGATGATTGAGATCCGTTAATTCGATGCGGTTGTTTATTGCCGAAAAGCCGAGTCTGGCGCGAGCCATCGCCGACGTGCTGCCCAAGCCGCATCGCAAAGGTGATGGCTTTATCGAATGCGGTAACGGGCAGGTGGTCACCTGGTGTATCGGTCACCTGCTTGAACAGGCGCAGCCGGATGTCTACGACAGCCGCTACGCCCGCTGGAATCTCAACGATCTGCCGATCGTGCCGGAAAAGTGGCGTCTGCAACCGCGTCCTTCCGTCACCAAACAGCTCAACGTCATTAAGCGTTTCCTGCATGAGGCGACGGAAGTGGTCCACGCGGGTGACCCGGACAGGGAAGGGCAACTGCTTGTCGACGAAGTGCTCGACTACCTGGAGTTGGCACCGGAAAAGCGCCAGCAGGTGCAGCGCTGTTTAATTAACGACCTCAACCCGCAGGCGGTGGAGCGCGCGATTTCGCGCCTGCGCGCCAACAGCGAATTTATTCCCCTGTGTGTCTCCGCGCTGGCGCGTGCGCGTGCCGACTGGCTGTACGGGATCAACATGACCCGCGCCTACACCATCCTGGGACGCAATGCGGGCTATCAGGGCGTACTCTCTGTTGGGCGTGTTCAAACCCCGGTGCTGGGGCTGGTGGTGCGTCGCGACGAAGAGATCGAAAATTTCGTCGCCAAAGACTTCTTCGAAGTCAAAGCGCATATCGTCACGCCGAAAGACGAACGCTTTACCGCCGTCTGGCAGCCGAGCGATGCCTGTGAGTCATATCAGGACGAAGAGGGACGGCTGCTGCATCGTCCGCTGGCGGAGCACGTGGTTAACCGCATTACCGGCCAGCCCGCGATCGTTACCAGCTATAACGACAAACGGGAATCAGAGCCCGCACCGCTGCCGTTCTCCCTTTCGGCGTTGCAGATCGAGGCCGCGAAAAAGTTTGGCCTGAGCGCGCAGAACGTGCTCGATATCTGCCAGAAGCTCTATGAAACCCACAAGCTGATCACCTATCCGCGTTCGGACAGCCGCTATCTGCCGGAGGAACACTTCGCCGGACGCCACTCGGTGATGAATGCCATTGGTGTCCATGCGCCGGATCTGTTGCCGCAGCCGGCGGTAAACCCGGATACCCATAACCGCTGCTGGGACGATAAAAAAGTCGATGCCCACCACGCGATAATCCCGACGGCGCGCACCAGCAACGTCAACCTGAACGACAACGAAGCAAAGGTCTATAACCTGATCGCGCGTCAGTATCTGATGCAGTTCTGCCCGGACGCGGTTTTCCGCAAGTGCGTTATTGAGCTGGAAATTGCCAAAGGCAAATTTATCGCCAAAGCGCGTTTCCTCGCGGAAGCGGGCTGGCGCACGCTGCTCGGCAACAAAGAGCGTGACGAAGAGAACGACGGCACGCCGCTGCCGGTCGTAGCCAAAGGCGATGAACTGCTGTGCGAAAAAGGCGAAGTGGTTGAACGTCAGACCCAGCCGCCGCGCCACTTCACCGATGCGACGCTGCTTTCGGCCATGACCGGGATCGCCCGTTTTGTGCAGGATAAAGATCTAAAGAAGATCCTCCGCGCCACCGACGGTCTGGGTACGGAAGCAACCCGCGCGGGGATTATCGAGTTGCTGTTTAAGCGTGGTTTTCTCGAGAAAAAAGGGCGCTATATCCATTCGACAGAGCCGGGCCGGGCACTGATTCACTCCTTGCCAGAGCTGGCCGCCAGACCGGACATGACCGCGCACTGGGAGTCGGTGCTGACGCAGATCAGCGAAAAGCAGTGCCGTTACCAGGACTTTATGCAGCCGCTGGTGGGGACGCTTTATCAGCTGATTGATCAGGCGCGCAGCACGCCAGTGAAGCGATTCCGGGGGATGGTTGCCCCGGGTGGCGGGGCGAAGAAACCGTTCAAAAAGAAAAAAAGCGCAGCCAAAAATACCACCGCTTAAACCGTAGGCCGGGTAAGGCGAAGCCGCCACCCGGCAAAAAGCAGCTCTGCGGCCTGAAAAAAGCCCGGTGGCGATAACGCTTACCGGGCCTGCAAGGGCGAGAATGCAGCGAAACTAAATCACACCCTGCCCGATCATCGCATCGGCCACCTTCACGAACCCGGCGATGTTGGCGCCGCGCACGTAGTTGGTCTGTGAAGCCTCACCGCCGTACTCCACGCAGGCATGGTGAATATCAAGCATAATGTGGTGCAGACGGGCATCCACTTTCTCCGCCTTCCAGCCCATTCTCGCGGCGTTTTGTGCCATTTCCAGACCGGATGTTGCCACCCCGCCCGCGTTCGCCGCCTTGCCTGGCGCAAAGAGTACGCCCGCGTCCAGGAACAGATCGGTCGCTTCAATGGTGGTGGGCATATTTGCCCCTTCCGCTACCGCCTTCACGCCATTGCTAATCAGCGTCCGGGCGGCATCCACGTCCAGCTCGTTTTGCGTCGCGCACGGCAGGGCGATATCCACCGGCACACCCCACGGCTGTTTACCTTCCAGATAGGTCAGGCTAAACTCTCGGGCATAATCCGCCACGCGGCCGTCACGGCTGGCTTTGATTTCGCATAGACGCGCCAGTTTTTCTGCCGTGAAGCCAGCTTCATCCACCACGGTGCCGCTGGAGTCGGAGGCGGTCACTACGCGCGCGCCAAACGCCATCGCTTTCTCGATAGCGTACTGCGCCACGTTGCCGGAGCCGGAGACCGCCACGCGCATCCCCTCGAAGCTCAGCCCGTGACGCTTAAGCATCGCTTCAGTGAAATAGACCAGACCGTAACCCGTCGCTTCCGGACGAATCAGGCTGCCGCCAAACGACAGACCTTTGCCGGTAAAGACGCAGGCGCTGTTGTTGGAGAGCTTTTTCATCATCCCGGCCATAAAGCCCACTTCACGACCACCCACGCCGATATCCCCGGCAGGAACGTCGGTGTCCGGCCCAAGGTGGCGATAGAGCTCAGTGACCAGCGCCTGGCAGAAGCGCATCACTTCGCCTTCGCTCTTGCCTTTCGGATCGAAATCACTCCCGCCTTTACCACCGCCCATCGGCAGGGTAGTGAGCGCATTTTTAAAGGTCTGCTCGAAGCCGAGGAATTTCAGAATCGACAGGTTCACCGAGGGATGGAAGCGCATCCCGCCCTTAAACGGCCCAATGGCGGAGTTAAACTGCACGCGCCACGCGCGGTTGACCTGTACCTGATTGCGATCGTCCACCCACGCCACGCGGAACTGGATGACGCGCTCCGGCTCCACCAGACGTTCAAGCAGCGCCATCTGGCGGTAGCGCGGATTTTCCTCAAGGAAGGGCCACAGGGTGGTCATGACTTCACGAACGGCCTGGGCAAACTCGCTTTGGTGCGGGTCGCGCTGCTGAACATGGGCAAGAAAGCTTTCCAGAGAGCGTGTCTGATCCATAGATATAAGAACCTCTTATAATAATTTATGCGTGTGGCGGAGATGTTTTGTGTCGTTTTTTTGACTATACCACCCGCACCGCTTTGAGAGGCAAGCAGAAATTTAGGCCGAAAGGGAAATTAATGACAAGGCGCGCGTCATAACCAAAAGCGATGACGAGATAAATTAAAGATCCCGTCAGGATCTACCGTTATAGATATAAACGATGCAAAGGAAATTAAGTCTATGAACCGTTTCGCAATGGTCGCGTTATGTTTGATGGTGTCCGCCGGGGCACAGGCTGATCGCATTCGCCCGGATGTCGAAGTTAACGTGCCGCCAGAGGTTTTTAGCGCTGGCGGCCAGCGTGCGCAGCCGTGTAATCAGTGCTGTATCTATCAGGATCAAAACTATTCCGAAGGCGCAGTGGTCAGGGCGGATGGCGTGCTGTTGCAGTGCCAGCGTGATGAACGCACCCTCAGTACAAACCCGCTGGTCTGGCGTCGCGTAAAAGAATAAACGCTTCCAGGAGCGGTATATCCGCCGGGGCTAAATCATACGTGAACGCGTCTTCTGGCGTGCACCACACCAGCGCCGAGTGGTAGTGCGCCTTCAGCTCGCCGCTAAATTCCGGCACGTGCCAGGCGTGGAGGTGGATCAGCCGCTGCGACACTTCCCGCTGGTGGCTTGCCACATACCGCGCGGGCACGGCTTCAATGCCGAGCTCTTCGCGTAGTTCGCGGATCAGCGCTTCCTGCTGGGTCTCACCGGCTTCAACCTTTCCGCCCGCAAATTCCCACATTCCTGGCTGATCGGCATGTTCGGGACGCTGCGCCAGCAAGATCTTGCCCTCTTTTTCGAGGATGGCCGCAACAACATCGAGTGTTTTCAGCATGTTCGTCAATAATTAATAGCGAAAAACGACATATTATCGTGCCCTGCCAAAGAGTCCAGTCATCAGGAGAATCAGGTGAAAGAGACAGCCGCCTGGGTTGCGCCCATGGAAACCCTTCCCGTCAGCCTCAAGCCCATTGCTGCCATGCAGAAAAAACACTTCGGCGCGGTGCTGAACCCCACGCGCTGGTGGGGGCGTATGCCGCGTCTTTTCTGGCTGGTAGCGCTATTTGTCGGCTATCTGGAGCGGCGCAAGGCGCGTTTGACGCCGGTTCTGCGTTCGTTACTAATGACGCGGGTCTCGCAGATCTGCCACTGCGCATTTTGTATTGATGCCAACAGCCTGCGTCTGGCCGAGCGGAGCGGGGCGCTGGATAAAGTGCAGGCCGTCAACGAATGGCAAAATTCCACCCTGTTCAGCGAAGAGGAGCGCGCGGCGCTGGCCTATGCGGAAGCGGTCACCGCCACGCCGCCTCAGGTGGATGAAAATATCAAAAACCAGCTGAAGCGCCACTTTAGCGAAGAGACTATCACCGAAATGACGGCTCTGATTGCCTTTCAGAACCTCTCCGCCCGCTTTAACGCCGCGCTGGATATCCCGGCTCAGGGCCTGTGTGCCACGTTTAAAGGTGAACCGCATGCTGGATAAACATCTGCATCCACGGCTGAAGCCCGGGTTAAATCAGCTGGCCGCCGCGCTGGATAAACCGTTTATTACGCCTGATGGGTTAACGCTCGCCGGGTTTGCGATTGGCGTACTGGCGTTACCGTTTCTGGCGCTGGGCTGGTATCTGCCAGCGCTGGTCGCCATTGTGCTGAACCGGCTGCTGGATGGTCTGGACGGTGCGCTGGCGCGTCGCCGTGGCCTGACGGACGCGGGAGGATTTCTTGATATCGCCCTCGACTTCCTGTTTTACGCGCTGGTACCGTTTGGCTTCGCGCTGGCCGCTCCGGCTGACAATGCGATCGCCGCCGCCTGGCTGCTGTTCGCGTTTATGGGGACAGGCAGCAGTTTCCTGGCCTTTGCCGCGCTGGCGGGGAAGCATAATATCGACAACCCCGGCTACGCGCACAAGTCGCTTTATTACATTGGAGGATTAACGGAAGGAACGGAGACCATCGCGCTGTTTGTGCTGTGCTGCCTGTTTCCGGCACACTTCACGCTGTTTGCCTGGGCGTTTGGCGCGTTGTGCTGGCTGACCACCACAACGCGCATCTGGAGCGGTTACGTGACGCTGAAGTCACTCCCCCGCTAGCGTGTACTCTCCGGTCCACGCTCCCCGGTGGAGACCGGGTTCTGCGGATGGCTGCTCCATTCGTACCAGCCGCCGTCGTAGACGGCAACGTTTTGCCAGCCCATGGCGCGGGCGTACATGAAGGCTTCAGACGCGCGCCAGCCGGTGCCGCAGTAAAACGCAACGTGCTGCTCCGGCAGGATATTCCACGTCTTCCACATGGCGGCAATATCATCGGCGCTGCGCATGGTGCCATCCGGATTGTGGAAATCTTCCATGTGGGTCGCGTCGCTACCCGCATGGCCCCAGCGCGCACCGGCAATGTCACCTTTTGGCTTGATATAGCTGTAGCCGCTGGTTTCACCGATAAACTCTGGCCAGGAACGAATGCTCACCAGTGAGGCGTCCTGACGGTGCAGCATTCCCCGGGCCTGTTCCATATCCACCATCAGCCGGGGCTGGCCCGGGATCGGCGCGCCAAAATCAGGGGCTGGCTTCACGTTCTCAGGCGTTCCGCGCTCAACGGGCAGGCTGGCATCTGACCATGCCTTCCAGCCGCCGTCCAGAATTCGCACATCCTTCACGCCCGCGTAGAGCATGATCTGCGCCACGCGCGCGGCGGCATATACGTCGCGACCGTACAGAATGACGGTGGTATCGTGACGGATCCCGTGCTTCGCCAGCATCGCTTTCAACTTTTCGTCAGCGACCTTATTCCACAGCGGTTCGCTTTCCACTTCATTGGTGTCGATGTAGCCCGCGCCGGGAATGTGGCTCAGGAGATAAAGCTTCGGCGCACCCCAGCCAGCCTCGATCACCTTCCATTCTCCGGCTGGTGCGGCGGTAACGGGTTTGCCCTGCTGCAACAGGTGGATCCACTGCGGATAAACCAGCTGTTCAAAATGTGCCAGACGTTGCAAACGGTCGGATTGTTGCAGGGCATCGCTCAGGATGGAAACGTGGGTAAAACCCGCTTTTTCCAGCCGCGTTTTGACGGTCTGGTTGTCATCATCATTGCCATAGAGCGCAACCGGCATGTCAGGCGTAAGCCGATGCTGTTTTGCCCAGCCGCTGAGCTGTTCATCGCTCATTGCCCCAAGCCAGCCTGCAGAGAGATTAAGCGCGGCGGGTTCATGCCCGGACGTTCCGCGCAGCGTCTGCGGCCAGCCGTTATAGAACGCACTGATGCGCGTATCAATTACCGCGCCGTTTTGCGCCTGGAGCCGGTCCAGCGTGAGGGAGTGGGGCATATCAGCCGCCATGGAGGAGAGTGAGGCGAGGCCGCAGATCAGAGCCAGCGCGGTCAGTTGAGAAACACGTTTCATCGAAAAACCTGACGTCATTAAAAGAGGGTGGCATTGTCGTCTCTCCTGAAGCCAAAAACATTGCGTTAGCACATTATTGCCAGCGAGAAATCTCAATCACCTCTCCGCCGGGCGGGATATCTTCCTCATCATGCGTGACCAGCACCACCGGGATCTTGCGCTGGCGAGTGGTTTCGAATACCCACGCCCGGAATGAGGCGCGGAGCGTTTTATCCAGTCGGCTGAACGGTTCGTCGAGCAGCAATGCCTGCGGCTGGGCGAGAAGGGCGCGCAGCAGGCTGACCCGGGCGCGCTCGCCGCCGGAAAGGGTCGCCGGATCGCTGGCGTAGAGGTTTTCCAGCCCGGCAGATTCAAGAGCCTGCTCTACCGCGTCGCGCCGCGCGCGTCCGGCAATGTGCGCCGGCAACGCCAGCATCAGGTTTTGCCCCACGCTGAAGGCGTCAAACAGCAGGGCGTCCTGAAACAGAATGCCGATCCCGCGCGTTTCCACGGGGAGCATATCGCAGCGACGATCGTTCAGCCACAGCTCGCCGTGCGCCTTAAAATCAGCGGATAACGCGCCCACCATCCAGGCGAAAAGGGTCGATTTCCCGCTCCCGGAGGGTCCCATCAGCGTGAGAATCTCCCCTGCCGGGACGCGGAAGTTGACCTCACGTAAGAGTGGCGCAATGGTGAGATTTTTCACGTTCAGCATTAACGTAATCCTTGTCTGTGACGGCCCACGAACCGGGCGAGCAGCGCGGCAAGGGCAAATACGCTGCTGGTCAACAGCAACAGACCCAGCGCCCGGCTGGCAAGGATCGGAACGCTGCCGCCGCTGCTGAGGGCGACCGCATCCGTGGTCAGAGTAGTAAAACGACCCGCTCCCAGCCAGAGGGTGGGCATGTACTGGGCCATGCTCACGGAAAAACCGGTGGCAACGGCCAGCAGGGCCGGACGAATCATCAGGGGGCATTTCACTAACCAGAAAATTTTCGCCTGTCGCCAGCCCAGCGTTCTGGCGGTGAGGATAAGCCGGGGATCGAGCCTGCGCCAGGCCGGTTGCAGCACCAGGAGCATCCACGGGAGAACCCAGAGCATATGGCTCCAGAGCACCGCAGCGTACTGGCCGTCGATGCCCAGCCACAGCGCCACGGCATACTGCCCGGACACGAGGGGCAGCGCCGGGAGGGCGAGCGGCAGCCAGATCCACACCGCGCCACGCTGGGGTCCCCACTCAAGCCAGAGCATGAGGATGGCCAGCGCTGTCAGGCTGGACAGCAGTCCCAGTGAAAGGCTGTCGCTGACGGGGCCGATGTCGCCCCGGCGTGCCAGCATCAGCAGAACCAGCGCACAGAGCACACCGCACAGCGGCAGTAACCCGCCCAGCGTCCGTGCGGGCAACGCGGTATGCGAAGCGCGACGTACCCCCGAGACGTCAGGCTGGGCGCGCCGCCAAGCCGTCCAGAGGCTGTATCCCACCGCGGCAAGTGCGGCCAGCAGCAGGAGCAACACCAGACACAGCAACGTTCCTTTTGACTGCTGCTGCGCATCGCCCTGGGTGAGCCACTGCCAGGCCAGCACCGCCAGCGTAGGTGGGTTGCCCGGCCCGAGCACGATCGCCACATCCACCACGGAAAGCGACCAGGCGAGCACCGCCAGCATCACGGCGCCCAGCGCGGGGGCGATAGCCGGGAGGACGAGCCAGTTAAGCGCCTGCATTCGTCCGTAGCCGAAGGTATGCAGGACAATTTTCTGCTGTGCGAGGCGCTTTTCAGGCAGCGCGGCGTAGATTGCCCACAGAACGAACGCGCTCTCTTTGACCGCAAGCGTCAGGCCAAGCCCGATACCGTAGCGGTCAAGCTGCGGCGAACAGACTGTACAGATCCGGTAAAACTGACCGCCTTCCGCAAACAGCAGCAGCGCGCTGGTGGCGAAGGCGACGTGCGGCACGGCTAACAGCCACGACAGACGGGTGCTCAGGCGCTGCCAGCCATCACCCGGCCAGAGAAGCGCAAGCAGGCTCAGGGCGATAAACAGTGAGCCCAGCGTCGCGATGAGGGTTGACACCAGCGTAGCGGCCAGCGCCTGCGGCAGCTGCGGGTCGGCAAACAGCGCCGCCCAGTTACTGAGAGAAAACGCCGGGGCCAGCAGCATGCCGCTGGCGGGAAGCAGTGGCAGATAGATGACCGCCATTGCCGCCCATACCAGCCCTCTTAGCGGGTTCCGTAGCGGCGAAGCCATTCCTGCTCCAGGGCGTTAACCCAGGCGGCGTGCTGTTCGGGAAGCACATCAGGCGTGCCTGAAGGGGTAAAGGCATGAAGCTGTTTTGCCGCTTTCGCAGGTAGTTTGGCACCATCCAGCACGCTCGGGTCACCCCAGACGGCAGGATCGGCTTTGCGGATCTGCGCCTGCGGTGACAACAGGAAATTTGCCACCACTTTCGCCCCTGCGCTCGCACTGGCATTTGCCGGGATTGCGACAAAATGGACATTGCCGATCATACCTTTGAGAAAGCCGAAACTGTAGCTGTCGGCAGGCAGTTCACCGCTCGCCACCTTTTGCATCGCATGAGCGGGGTTAAAGGTGAGCGACAGGTTCAGGCTGCCGCTGGCCAGCAGCGTATCCATGCGCGCAGGCGATGGCGGAAAATCGTTCCCTTCGCGCCACAGCAGGGGATGCAGCGTATCAAGATAGTTCCACAGCGGCGCGGTGATCTCTGCAAAGGTGCCGTCCGGCGCGTTTTTTAACGCCTCCGGATGGGCGGTCAATGCCAGCAGAAGCTGTTCAAGAAACGCCGTGCCGGTAAAATCCGGCGGTCGCGGATAGCTCACCTTGCCAGGGTGCTGCTGAGCGTAAGCCAGCAGCGCGTGGGGATCTGCCGGAGGCGTCGGCATACTCGCTTTACGGGCGATGAAGGTTAACTGCGCGCCGCCCCATGGGGATTCCGCCCCATCGGTCGGGATGGCAAAATCTTCCGTGACCGGTTTACGGGTATCGACGTAACGCCAGTTGGGCAGGGTTTGCGCCCAGCCGGTGAGCAGCAGGTTTGCCTCCTTCAGCGTGCGGAAGTTTTCCCCGTTTACCCAGAGTAGATCCACCGACCCGTTACTGCTACGTCCTGCGGCCTGTTCCGTCTGGATCCGCTTCACCGCATCGGCGGCATCGGCCAGATGAACGATCTTCAGGTTAATGGCGTAGTGCGTTTTCATCTCGTCGCTCACCCAGTCGAGGTAGCGGTTAACGGCCTCGTCACCGCCCCAGGCGTTAAACCAGACGGTCTGCCCGGTGGCCTGTTGCTGAATGGATTGCCAGCTTTCTGCGGCGAAGGCAGAGGTTGCCAGCAGCAGACTCGTCAGAAACGCGCAAAAACGCACCCGGCGCATAATGCCTCACTTTTTAATCGAAGGGATGTAACGGGAAAACAGCCAGCGAGTGACCAGCGGTAACAACCCTAATAGTGTAAAGGCGAACAGCAGTCCCGGCGACAGAATATCGCGCAGCGTGGTGAGTTTTCCCAGCTCGCGTCCGGCGTTCAGATAAATGACGGTGGCAGGTAGCATCGCAAGCTGGCTGACCCACCAGTAGTGACGCACCTGGATACGGGTTAGCCCCATCAGCAAATTGACCAGAAAGAACGGAAACAACGGCATCAGGCGCAGGGCAAAAAGGTAGCGCGCGCCATCGCGAACCATCCCCACATCGATCGTGTTCATCTGTGCGGCAAAGCGCCGTTGCACCCATTCACGCAGCAGATAACGGCTGACGAGCATGGCAAGCGTGGCGCCGAGCGTCGAGGCCAATGACACCAACAGCGTCGCCTCCCACAGGCTGAAAATCGCCCCGCCGAGCAGCGTCAGAAGCGCAGCCCCGGGTATCGACAGCGCAGAGACCAGAACGTAAACCGCAAAATAGATCAGCGCGCTCTGAAGGGGCGCCTGCTCCACACGATCGAGCAACGTTTGCTGGTGTATTTTTAACGTGTCGAGGGAGAGCATGCCCGGAGGAAGCAAAACAACGATCAAAACAAATGCGCCCAGAAGGGCGCACAGTAGACTGATTTTTTTAATATTCACTGAGGATTACAGCTTGAACGTTGCCCATACCGGCGCATGGTCGGACGGTTTTTCCATGCTGCGAATATCATAGTCGATACCGGTTTCGATGCAGCGTTCGGCCAGGGGGGCGCTCGCCAGCAGCAGATCAATACGCAGGCCCCGGTTGTCATCGAAGCCTTTAGAGCGGTAGTCAAACCACGAGAAGCGATCCTGCGTCTCCGGGTTAGCGGTGCGGAAGGTATCCACCAGCCCCCAGTCAAGCAAGCGCTGCATCCACTCGCGCTCTTCCGGCAGGAAGGAACATTTCCCGGTGCGCAGCCAGCGCTTGCGGCTGTCTTCGCCAATGCCAATGTCCAGATCAGTCGGGCTGATATTCACATCCCCCATGATCAGCACCGGATTATCTTTGTTGAGTTCGGTCGTAAGGTAGTTTTGCAGATCCTGATAAAATTTGGCTTTGGCCGGGAATTTGGTCGGGTGGTCGCGGCTTTCACCCTGCGGGAAGTAACCATTAATCACAGTGATGTTACCCAGCGGGGAAGGCAGCTCAGCCATGATGAGACGACGCTGTGCTTCTTCACCGTCACCCGGGAAGCCACGACGCACCGACACCGGCGTATCTTTGGTCAGCAGCGCAACGCCGTAGTGGCCTTTCTGACCGTGGTAAAAAACGTTATAGCCCAGCTTCGCTACCTCTTCGAGCGGGAACATATCGTCGTGAACTTTTGTCTCCTGCAAGCCGATCACATCTGGCTGATGTTGCTCAACAATCGCTTCGAGCTGGTGAGGGCGGGCACGCAGGCCGTTGATATTAAAAGAGACAAATTTCATAGTCGCTGCCAATGCAAGGTGAATAGTGCAAGGATGGTAGCAGAATTTACGTCGTCTGTTATCCGCTTCGCCCAATTACTGCGACAGATAATGCCGACGGTGCAATATTTGCACCATTTCGACGCGTTTTGCCCTCGAACAGGGCGTAAAGGACCGATAAATTTCGCGAGCGATCACAATTCCAGAATTATATTTGGCATGTGCATACTCTTTCTTGTTTTCGTGCGGCAAAGCGCCGCTTGCTGTAAAAATATTCACTATATATGCATTAATAGTGAATAACTCCATATTGTAACTCATTGATATTCTGTTACCCAAATCCGTTTATGCATTTTTATCGCTGGCTGGCACGAACGCTGCAATCTACATTCACAGTGCAAACACTCAATTATTTAACATTTAAACAACCTTTTATTTACCGGATGAGGTCGCTATGTCTCTGTCAGTTACGCGTGAAAATTTTGATGAATGGATGATGCCGGTATACGCTCCGGCGGCTTTTATTCCGGTACGTGGGGAAGGCTCTCGCCTGTGGGATCAGCAGGGCAAAGAGTATATCGACTTTGCGGGTGGGATTGCGGTGAATGCGCTGGGGCATGCAAACCCGGCGCTGCGGCAGGCGCTGAATGATCAGGCGGCGAAATTCTGGCATACCGGCAACGGTTATACCAACGAACCGGCGTTACGTCTGGCGAAGAAGCTGATCGACGCCACTTTCGCAGAAAAAGTCTTTTTCTGTAACTCCGGCGCGGAAGCGAACGAAGCGGCGCTGAAGCTGGCGCGCAAATATGCGCACGATAAATTCGGCCCGCACAAGAGCGGCATCGTAGCCTTTAAAAATGCCTTCCATGGTCGCACGCTGTTTACCGTCAGTGCGGGTGGTCAGCCCTCATATTCTCAGGATTTTGCGCCGCTGCCGCCGGATATCCGTCATGCGGCGTATAACGATTTACACTCTGCCAGCGAGCTGATTGACGACACCACCTGTGCGGTGATTGTCGAGCCCATGCAAGGGGAAGGCGGCGTCATGCCCGCCCAGAAAGCGTTCCTGCAAGGGCTGCGCGAGCTGTGCGATCGGCATAACGCGGTCCTGATTTTTGACGAAGTCCAGACCGGCGTGGGCCGTACGGGTGAGCTGTACGCCTACATGCACTATGGCGTGACCCCGGATGTGCTCTCAACAGCTAAAGCGCTCGGCGGCGGCTTCCCGGTGGGGGCGATGCTGACCACCGATACATTCGCCAGCGTGATGACCGTGGGCACCCATGGCACCACTTACGGCGGTAACCCGCTGGCAACCGCTGTCGCCGGACAGGTGCTGGATATCATCAACACTCCTGAGGTGCTTAGCGGCGTGAAGCAGCGTCACCAGTGGTTTGTTGAGCGTCTTACCGCCATCAATAACCAGACCGGCATGTTCAAAGAGATCCGCGGTCTGGGGCTGTTGATAGGTTGTGAGCTTGCCCCTGAGTTTGCTGGCAAAGCGAAGCTGATTTCACAGGAAGCGGCAAAGCAGGGCGTGATGGTGTTGATTGCCGGCGCTAACGTGGTGCGGTTTGCCCCTGCGCTGATCGTCAGTGAGGAAGAGGTCAGAACCGGGTTAGATCGTTTTGCGCTGGCCTGCGAACAGGTGAAGTCCGGGGTGTCATCATGATGGTCATCCGTCCCGTTGCGCACGGCGATCTCGCCGGGCTTATGCAGCTTGCCGGTAAGACAGGGGGCGGGCTGACCTCGCTGCCTGCCGATGAAAAAACGCTGTCGGCGCGCATTGAGCGCGCCCTGCAAACCTGGCAGGGGACGTTGCCAAAAAGCGAACAGGGCTATGTGTTCGTGCTGGAAGAGACCGACACGGGAACCGTGGCGGGGATTTGCGCCATCGAGGTGGCCGTCGGGCTTAACGATCCGTGGTACAACTACCGCGTCGGCACGATGGTCCACGCCTCGAAAGAGTTGAACGTCTACAACGCGCTGCCGACGCTCTTTCTCTGTAATGACCATACCGGCGCCAGCGAACTCTGCACCCTGTTTCTCGATCCGGACTGGCGCAAAGAGGGTAACGGTTATCTGCTCTCCAAATCGCGCTTCATGTTTATGGCCGCCTTTCGCGACCGCTTCAACGAAAAAGTGGTCGCGGAGATGCGCGGCGTAATTGATGAGACGGGCTACTCGCCGTTCTGGGAGAGCCTGGGCGAACGCTTCTTCTCCATGGAATTCAGCCGGGCGGATTACCTGTGCGGTACCGGTCAGAAGGCGTTTATCGCCGAGTTAATGCCGAAGCATCCTATTTATACCCATTTCTTAACGCCGGAAGCGCAGGCGGTGATCGGCGAAGTTCACCCGCAAACCGCCCCGGCCCGTGCAGTGCTGGAGAAAGAGGGTTTTCGCTACCGTAATTACGTCGACATCTTTGACGGCGGTCCGACGCTGGAATGCGATATTGACCGCGTACGCGCCATCCGAAAAAGCCGCCTGGTTGAGGTTTCAGAAGGCCAGCCCGCGCCGGGCGAGTGGCCAGCCTGTCTTGTCTCGAACGAGAATTACGCCAACTTCCGCGCCATGCTAGTGCGAACCAACCCAACATGCGAGCGTCTGGTACTGACGGCTGCGCAACTGGATGCCCTGAAATGTAACGCTGGCGACACGGTTCGCCTGGTGCGGCTCTGCCCTGAGGAGAAAACAGCATGACTTTATGGATTAACGGTGACTGGGTAACGGGCGAAGGTGACGCGCGGACAAAAACTAACCCGGTCGGCCAGGAGGTGCTCTGGTCGGGGAGCGACGCCAGCGCCGGGCAGGTTGAGCAGGCCTGCCAGGCTGCACGCCGCGCGTTTCCGGCATGGGCGAAACGGCCATTCTCCGAGCGCCAGGCGCTGGTTGAGAAATTTGCTGCGCTGCTGGAGGCCAATAAAGCAGAGCTGACCCGCATCATTGCCTGCGAAACCAGCAAGCCGCGCTGGGAGGCAACAACCGAAGTGACGGCGATGATCAATAAAATCGGTATATCGGTGAAGGCGTACCATGCCCGCACCGGCGAGCAGCATACCGGGATGCCGGACGGCGCCGCCACGCTGCGCCACCGTCCGCACGGGGTGTTGGCGGTGTTTGGCCCGTACAACTTCCCCGGGCATCTGCCGAACGGGCATATTGTGCCTGCGCTGCTGGCGGGAAATACCGTCATCTTCAAGCCGAGTGAGTTAACCCCCTTAACCGGAGAAGCGGTGGTAAAACTCTGGGAGCAGGCGGGGCTGCCGCCGGGCGTGCTGAATCTGGTGCAGGGCGGGCGTGAAACCGGTCAGGCGCTGAGTGCGCTGAGCGACATTGACGGTCTGCTGTTTACCGGCAGTGCCGGAACGGGTTATCAGCTGCATCGTCAGCTGGCGGGGCAGCCGGAAAAAATTCTGGCGCTGGAGATGGGTGGCAACAACCCGCTGATTGTGGAAGATCCGGATGATATCGATGCTGCGGTCCACCTGACCATTCAGTCGGCATTCATTACCGCCGGACAGCGCTGCACCTGCGCCCGCCGCCTGCTGGTTAAACGCGGCGCGCAGGGGGATGCGTTTCTTAAGCGTCTGGTGGAGGTGAGCGGGCGTCTGGTTCCCGCGAAATGGGATACCGAGCCGCAGCCGTTTATCGGCGGGCTGATCTCCGGGCAGGCGGCGCTGAACGTGCTGAAAGCGTGGCAGGAGCACGTGGCGCGCGGGGCGAAAACCCTGCTGGAGCCGAAGCTGGTTCAGCCGGGCACATCGCTGCTGACGCCGGGGATTATTGAGATGAGTGCGACGAGCAACGTGCCGGATGAAGAGGTCTTTGGCCCGCTGCTGTGCGTCTGGCGCTATGACGATTTTGCATCGGCGATCGAGATGGCCAACAACACCCGCTACGGCCTGTCGAGCGGCCTGATATCCCCGCATCGCGAGAAATTCGACCAGCTGCTGCTGGAAGCGCGCGCCGGGATCGTGAACTGGAACAAACCGCTGACCGGCGCGGCGAGCACCGCGCCGTTTGGTGGCGTAGGGGCATCGGGCAACCATCGCGCCAGCGCCTGGTATGCCGCCGATTACTGCGCGTGGCCGATGGCAAGCCTGGAAACCCCGGCGCTGACGCTGCCGGAGACGTTGAATCCGGGGCTGGATTTTACAGAGGGTGACGCCCATGAAAGCGCGTGAGGTTAATTTTGACGGACTGGTGGGGCTGACGCACCACTATGCCGGGCTGTCGTTCGGCAATGAAGCTTCGACGAAGCACCGTTTCCAGGTCTCGAACCCGAAGCTGGCGGCCAAGCAGGGGCTATTGAAAATGAAGGCGCTGTCCGATGCCGGTTTCCCGCAGGCGGTAATCCCGCCGCAGGAGCGGCCGAACGTGGCCGTGCTGCGCCAGCTGGGCTTCAGCGGTACGGATGAACAGGTGGTTGAAAAAGCCGGTACGCAGTCCCCACAGCTGCTTTCCGCGGCCAGTTCAGCCTCTTCAATGTGGGTAGCGAATGCCGCCACCGTCGCGCCGTCGGCGGATACGCTGGACGGCAAAGTGCATCTGACCGTCGCTAACCTGAACAACAAATTCCACCGCGCCAGCGAAGCGGAGACCACCGGGCGCGTGCTGCGCGCCATTTTTAATCATGATGCGCATTTTGAGGTGCATTCGGCGCTGCCGCAGGTCGCGATGTTTGGCGACGAAGGGGCGGCAAACCACAACCGTCTGGGTGGCGATTACGGCGATCCGGGTTTGCAGCTGTTTATCTATGGACGGGAAGAGGGCGGCCACGCCGCGCCGGTTCGTTATCCGGCGAGACAAACCTTAGCCGCAAGCCAGGCGGTTGCACGGCTGAACCAGGTTAATCCTACTCAGGTGATTTTTGCCCAGCAAAATCCGCAGGTGATCGACCAGGGCGTGTTTCATAACGACGTGATTGCCGTTTCCAACCGTCAGGTGCTGTTCTGCCACGAGCAGGCGTTTGCCCATCAGGAAAAGTTGCTGGCCACGCTGCGCGAACGCGTGCCGGGATTTATGCCGATTCAGGTGCCCACGCAGGCGGTAAGCGTGCAGGATGCGGTCGAAACGTATCTGTTCAACAGCCAGCTGCTGAGCCGGGATGACGGCAGCATGATGCTGGTGCTGCCGCAGGAGTCCCGCAACCATCAGGGCGTCTGGCGCTATCTCAGCGAACTGGTACAGGCGGATAACCCGATTGATGAACTGCGCGTGTTTGATCTGCGGGAAAGTATGGCCAACGGCGGGGGACCGGCGTGCCTGCGACTGCGCGTGGTGTTAACGCCGGAGGAAATGCAGGCCGTGAATCCGTCGGTGATGATGAACGACACGCTGTTCAATACCCTCAATGACTGGGTGGACCGCTACTATCGTGACCGTCTGGTTCAGGCCGATCTGGTTGATCCGCAGCTGCTGCGCGAAGGCCGCGAGGCGCTGGATGCATTATCGACCATCCTGCAACTGGGATCGGTTTATCCGTTCCAGCGCTAAGGAGACGATATGGAAAACTTTCTGGCGCTGACGCTGGCTGAAGAGACACCGGAGCGGCACGAGGGGGAAGGCCCTTCGTTCCACTGGCGATGGCTGGGGCCGGGCGTGCTTGAACTGACGCCGACGGGGCAATATAACCTGTCGCTGCTGCTTTCTACCGGCATTCACGGGAATGAAACCGCGCCCGTGGAGATTGTCGATCTGTTGCTGCGCGCGCTGTATCGCGCAGAGATCACGCTGCACTGCCGTCTGCTGGTGGTACTGGGAAATCCGCCTGCGCTGGCGCAAAACAAACGGTATCTCGTGAGCGACATCAACCGAATGTTTGGTGGCCGCTGGGCGCAATTTCCACAGAGTGATGAAACGACACGTGCGCAATGGCTGGAGAAGGTGGTCACGGCGTTTTTTGCCGGGGCGGGGGAAACGCGCTGGCACCTCGATCTGCATACCGCCATCCGCGCCTCGTACCACGTACGTTTTGGCGTGTTACCGCAGCGCCATCAGCCGTGGGATGAGGCGTTTCTGACCTGGCTTGGCGACGCGGGACTGGAAGCGCTGGTTTTCCACCAGACGCCGGGCGGCACGTTTACCCACTTCACCTGCGAGAATTTCGGCGCGCTGTCCTGCACGCTGGAGCTGGGAAAAGCGCTGCCGTTCGGGCAAAACGACCTGACGCGTTTTGCCCCTACGCATCAGGCGCTTCGGGCGTTGCTCGCAGGGGTTGCGCCGGAACCCACCCGGGAACCCGTCGTGCGCTATCGGGTCGTACAGCAGATCACGCGTCAAAGCGAAGCTTTCCAGCTTCATATGGCGCCCCATACGCTGAACTTCACGCCGTTTCGCCAGGGCGTCCTGCTGGCGGAAGATGGTGAGACGCGCTATGCGGTACAGAACCCCACGGAATATGTTTTATTTCCTAACCCGTCAGTCGCGTTTGGTTTACGAGCCGGGTTGATGCTGGAAAAAATGCCCTGATCGTCTCCCCTCGCGCAGACCGGAGGGGAAACGAAGAATTAATTTCTTAACGTTAAAAGCGCTCTGGTAGTGTTTGCGGAATATTCCTGGAGAATTGCTTTATTATTAAACGGCACTTCGCTATACTCCTCCATAATCTCTTTAAAATCATCCTGTTGAATATTTTTGTTTCATCTCTCCACGCTTTTTCCTTAATTTCTCCATAATTGGCGAAAACGTGTTTTTTATACTTTCATTGTTTTACCGTTGCTCTGACTAATTGACGATAAACCCCGTAAAGTTAATCTCGTCAACACGGCATAGCGCCGAAGAATAACTGAAAGTAAGGAAAGACATTATGCGTAAATTAACTGCACTGTTTGTTGCCTCTACCCTGGCTCTGGGCGCTACCAGCATGGCGTTCGCCGCCGATACCGCGACCACTACCGCCGCGCCGGCAGAAGGCAAAATGATGATGCATCATAAAGGCAAGCCGGGTATGCATCATGAGATGATGATGTTTAAAGATCTGAACCTGACCGATGCGCAGAAGCAGCAGATCCGCGACATCAGGAAAAGTCAGCGTGACCAGATGAAACGTCCTCCGCTGGAAGAGCGCCGCGCGATGCATGACATCATTGCCAGCGACAGCTTCGACAAAGCAAAAGCAGAAGCGCAGATCGACAAAATGGCCGAGCAGCATAAAGCGCGCATGCTGGCCCACATGGAAACCCAGAACAAGATTTACAACATTCTGACGCCGGAACAGAAAAAGCAATTTAATGCCAATTTTGAGAAGCGTCTGACAGAACGTGCAGCGCCGGAAGGTAAAATGCCTGCACCAGCCGAATAATCGGTTCACTCTCTTAAGACCGCCGGGCTCCTGTCTACACAAGCGAAAACGCTGTGGACAGGACCGGCGGTTTTTCTTTTGCCCCATGCCTAAGGTCTGGCCTTACCGTTGCCGATAATACGTCTGTGAAAATGCCCTGGCGCACGGTGCGTCCTTCAGGAGTGGTCATGGAATTCTTTGATATCCGTAAAATACCCGTCAGTCTCTGGCGTAACGGCGCGGGTGAGACGCGTGAGATTTGCTGTTTCCCTCCCGCGACGCGGGATTTTTCCTGGCGGGCCAGCATCGCCTCCATCGCCAGTAACGGCGAATTCTCCGCGTTTCCGGGCGTTGACCGGGTGATTACGCTGCTGGAAGGCGGCGAGGTGACGCTGGATGCGGGGAGGGCGTTTTGCCATACCCTGAAACACCATCAGCCTTACGGCTTTGCGGGCGATTTGACGGTGAAAGCCGTGCTCACGGAGGGGCAGATGTCGATGGATTTCAATGTCATGACCCGACGGGAGCACTGCCAGGCAAAAGTGCGCGTTGCTACCCGGACGTTCACTACCTTCGCATCACGCGGTGGCGTGGCGTTCGTATTAAGCGGCGCCTGGCAACTGGGCGATAAATTACTGACCGCCGATCAGGGCGCCAGCTGGCAAGAGGGCAGCCATACCCTCCGTCTACTGGAAACGAAGGGGTCGCTGCTGTTCAGTGAAATTACCTGGCTGCCGGGTCATTGAGCATGACTATCTCATATTTACCGGTTAACAGCGGCTTACAGAGAATTTTGTAGCCATCCTGATCGAACCCGGCAGGTGTGCGCAGCAGGGCGGCAGCGTCATCCAGACTTTCAACCGCGCCAAGCCAGAGCCAGTTGCGGATGACGTGATAGTGCGTCATCGCATCGCGGGTCTCTTTCAACGCCACCGCGCCTTCCCACGGCCAGCAGTTGACGCTGATTGAGGCCAGGCCAGCCATAAACCGGGCATGATGTTCTTCAACGCTCTCTTTTCCACAGCACGCCCCGGCGCAGCGTTTCAACGCGGAGCGGAAACAGGCGCGACCGCGGGTAGTCGCTTCCAGTCCTAACAGGCCGTAACAAAGCTGTAATTCATCAGCAAGGGATTGCAGAGTTTGCAGTGCGGCACGTTTGTTGGCAAACAGACCGTAAAGATTCGGTTCATGCGAAAAATCCACTTCCCGGGCATAAACAACCTGCGGTTTTCCCGCGTTAACCTGCAAGGAACACAGCTGGCGGTTGCGGCGCAGGCGTTTGTTAAACAGCGGCTGCTGTTCCTTGATGAGCCGGGCTTCGAGCAGAAGCGCGCCCAGTTCACCTGCCGTCTCGATCCAGGTGATCCGCCGGGACTGTCTGAGCATCGACGCTTCGTCCGGCGTACGCAGGTGCGACATCACCCGACTGCGGATATTTACGCTTTTGCCGATATAGAGCGGCATGGTGTCGCTGTCGCCGTGGAAGAAATAGACGCCAGGCTGTTTAGGCAGCGCCTCAAGCCAGGGGCGAAGATGCTCGGGATATTCGTAGATAGCCGCCGCTTCAAACTCAAGACGCGGGGCGGATTGACGCCTGCTCACATACTGCTCCATATACTGTTCAGGCATACAGTGTAGCAGGTGTTTGGTGGTTAAAAAAGAGCCGGGTGGCGGTTACGCCTTACCCGGCCTGCAAAACTGAGTTACCGTTTTGCTTTTACTTTTTCCAGAAATCATCAAACACCGTAATGGGTGGACGGCGTTTGTGCTCGGTTTTCAGATACCAGCCTTCAATAATTTTTGCGGTACCTTCGTCGAGCGTTTTGCCTTCCAGATAATCATCGATGTTGTCATAGGTCACACCCAGCGCGGCTTCATCCGGCAGGGAAGGGCGATCGTCTTCCAGGTCTGCCGTTGGCGCCTTCTTATACAGGTGCTCCGGGCAGCCCAACGCCGCCAGCAGTTGCTTACCCTGACGCTTGTTCAGGCGGAAGAGGGGGTTGATGTCCGTGCCGCCATCGCCGTATTTGGTGAAGAAACCGGTGATGGCTTCCGCGGCGTGGTCGGTGCCGACGACGACCCCTTTGGTCATCCCTGCGATACTGTACTGCGCTTTCATGCGCTCACGGGCTTTCTCGTTGCCACGAACAAAATCGCTCAGTTCAATACCGGCTTCACGCAAGGCCTGCTCGCTTGCCAGTACCGAACCTTTGATGTTTACGGTAAGAACACGGTCCGGCTGAATAAAGGCGATCGCATCCTGACAGTCCTGCTCGTCGGCCTGCACGCCATACGGCAGACGTACGGCAATAAATTGCAGTGCGATGTCACCGGTCTCGTCACGCAGCTCGGTGATGGCCATCTGGCTTAGTTTACCGGCCAGAGTGGAGTCCTGACCGCCGCTGATACCCAGTACCAGCGTCTTCAGGAAAGGGTGTGCGGACAGGTAAGCTTTCAAAAAATCAACGCTACGACGGATCTCTTCTTTGGCATTAATCGCAGGTTTCGCGCCCAGCGCCTGAATAATTTCTTGTTGCAGAGCCATTACGCCCTCCCTATGCAGAACCAAACAGAAAGTGTGATCTGTTAAAACTAACCCTTTGTCGGGGAAACGACAAGGATCACAGTTTTGAGTGTACTGTTTTACAGCGATTTAGCAGCTTATCGTTGTTTTATTAGAATTTTCCGAAATTCGTCTGGCGTAACTCGCAAAGTTGAACAATAGTAATTTTTATCCCATGCTTAGTTAACACGCTGATAAACAAGAGGACGGAATATGAACAAGAACGTAGCAGGAATTTTAAGCGCAGCGGCGGTACTGACTATGCTGGCTGGGTGTACAGCTTACGATCGCACCACAGATCAGTTCACACAGCCAGTGGTAAAAGACGTCAAAAAAGGCATGACGCGTTCCCAGGTTGCAGCCATTGCCGGTAAACCTTCTTCAGAAGTCACTATGATCCACGCGCGTGGCACCTGCCAGACCTATATTCTGGGTCAACGTAATGGTAAGGCAGAAACCTACTTTGTCGCCCTGGATGATACCGGTCACGTGATCAATTCGGGCTACCAGACCTGCGCTGAATACGACACCGATCCACAGGCACCTAAGGCGCAGTAACCGCGCTTGCCTGAAAGTGTTAACAAACCGGCCTGATGGCCGGTTTTTTTATGCATACGTAAATCTTATTTCTTAGCGCGAAATATTTGCCTGAAATGTGAAGGTAGTCAACAAGCCAGGTCAATGAGAGACAATTTGAGTCTATCCAGAATTATCCCCTCCCTGTACCATTGCGTATACTCACTTCAACGACAAACAATGTTCAGCACACTGCCCGTCAGCCAGGATAGCGAGTCGATTGATAGCGCGACGGCGGTCAGTCCAATAAGAGGGAAATTATCATGGAAAAGAAACATATCTACTTGTTCTGCTCTGCGGGCATGTCCACTTCGCTGCTGGTTTCAAAAATGCGCGCGCAGGCCGAAAAATATGAAGTCCCTGTGGTGATTGAGGCGTTTCCGGAAACGCTGGCGGGCGAAAAGGGCCAGACAGCAGATGTAATTTTACTCGGGCCACAAATCGCTTATATGCTGCCAGAAATTCAACGTTTGCTCCCTAATAAGCCGGTCGAAGTGATCGATTCCGTTTTATACGGCAAGATTGATGGTTTAGGTGTATTAAAAGCTGCTGTTGCGGCGATTAAAAAAGCTGCTAATTAATTTTTTATTTTTCCCGTCAAAGAGTTATTTCACACACAATACGCCGTAACGGTCGTTGCGGCATTTAAGGGTATTTTCCTATGAGTAAAGTCATCGCTTCACTTGAAAAGGTACTCCTTCCTTTTGCTGTTAAAATAGGAAAGCAGCCTCACGTTAATGCCATTAAGAACGGCTTTATTAAATTAATGCCGTTGACATTAGCCGGGGCAATGTTCGTTTTAATTAACAACGTTTTTCTCAGCTTTGGAGAAGGTTCCTTTTTTTATTCATTAGGAATTAGGTTAGATGCTTCCACTATTGAAACCCTTAATGGTTTAAAAGCCATTGGCGGCAACGTATACAATGGTACGTTGGGTATTATGTCGCTAATGGCGCCTTTCTTTATTGGAATGGCGCTGGCGGAAGAGCGTAAGGTGGATCCGCTGGCGGCAGGCTTACTGTCCATTGCCGCGTTTATGACCGTCACGCCGTACAGCGTGGGCGACGCTTACGCCGTGGGCGCCAACTGGCTGGGTGGGGCAAACATCATTTCCGGTATTATTATCGGACTGGTGGTGGCCGAAATGTTCACCTTTATTATTCGCCGCAACTGGGTTATCCGCTTGCCGGATAGCGTTCCGGCCTCCGTTTCTCGTTCATTTTCCGCGTTGATACCGGGCTTCATTATTCTCTCCATCATGGGGATTATTGCCTGGGCGCTCTCTCACTGGGGGACTAACTTCCACCAGATCATTATGGACTCTATCTCAACGCCGCTGGCGTCGATGGGTAGCGTGGTCGGTTGGGCGTATGTCATCTTTACCTCCCTGCTGTGGTTCTTCGGCGTGCATGGTTCACTGGCACTGGCGGCGCTGGACAGCGGTATTATGACCCCGTGGGCACTGGAAAACGTCGCGCTTTACCAGCAGTACGGCTCCGTCGATGCGGCGCTGGCGGCCGGTAAAACCTTCCATGTGTGGGCGAAGCCGATGCTTGACTCCTATATCTTCCTGGGCGGTACCGGGGCGACGCTGGGTCTGATCATCGCGGTCTTTATTGTCTCTCGCCGCGCCGACCATCGTCAGGTTGCGAAGCTGGCCCTGCCGTCAGGCATCTTCCAGATTAACGAGCCGATCCTGTTTGGTCTGCCAATTATCATGAACCCGGTGATGTTCATTCCATTCATCCTGGTTCAGCCGCTGCTGGCCGCGATTACGCTGACGGCGTATTACCTGGGCATTATCCCGCCGGTGACCAACATTGCGCCGTGGACGATGCCAGCTGGTCTGGGCGCGTTCTTCAACACCAACGGTAGCGTGGCCGCCTTCCTGCTGGCGATATTCAACCTCGGGATTGCAACCCTGCTCTACATGCCGTTCGTGGCGATTGCGAACAAGGCTGCAACGGTTATCGATGAAGAAGAGAGCGAAGAGGATATCGCCCTCGCACTGAAATTCTAAAATTGCACGGCGCGGGGCAACCCGCGCCAGCGTAAAGGAGCTTAAAGATGTTAGATTTAGAGAGTATCGTTGTCGAAGAAACCGCAGTGAACGATCTGGAAGAGGTGGTGATGGGGCTCATCATCAATTCCGGGCAGGCGCGAAGCCTGGCGTATGCGGCGCTTAAGCAGGCTAAGCAGGGCGATTTTGTTGCCGCGAAAACCATGATGGAGCAGTCCCGTACGGCGTTAAACGAAGCGCATCTGGTGCAGACGAAACTCATCGAAAGCGACCAGGGCGAAGGAAAGATGAAAGTGAGTCTGGTGCTGGTACATGCGCAGGATCACCTGATGACCTCCATGCTGGCGCGCGAGATGGTAGCGGAGCTCATCGAGCTTCACGAGAAGATGCAGTAAGTCTGAACAGGCACCAGGAGGTCAGCACGATGGAAATCAAAACCGCACATGAGCAGCAGCTGTTTAATGGCAAGAATTTTCACGTGGTGATTTACAACAAAACGGAGAGCGCCAGCGGTCTGCACCAGCATGACTACTACGAGTTCACGATTGTTCTGACCGGCCGCTACTATCAGGAGATTAACGGTAAGCGCGTCCTGCTTGAGCGTGGCGATTTCGTCTTCCTGCCGATGGGGTCCTATCACCAGAGCTTTTATGAGTTTGGTGCGACGCGCATTCTTAACGTAGGGGTGAGCAGGCGTTTCTTCGAGAAGCACTATCTGCCGCTGGTTCCGTTCTGCTTTGTGGCGTCACAGGTCTATCGCGTTAAAAATGAGTTTATGACCTGGATTGAAACGGTTATCGCCTCGCTGAATTTCCGCGACAATGAATTTGATGAATTTATTGAAACCGTGACGTTCTACGTCATGAACCGTCTTCGCCATCACCGTGAAGAACAGCAGGTGGTGGATGATATTCCTCAGTGGCTGCGCAGTACCGTGGAGCTGATGCACGACAAAGGACAGTTCAGCGATAACGCCCTGGAAAACATGGTGGCGCTGTCGGGTAAATCGCAGGAATATTTAACGCGTGCCACGCAGCGCTATTACCGTAAAACGCCTGTTCAAATTATTAATGAAATCCGCATCAATTTTGCCAAAAAACAGCTGGAAATTACTAACTACTCTGTCACCGATATCGCTTACGAATCGGGTTACAGCAGCCCCAGCCTGTTTATTAAAACCTTTAAGAAAATGACTTCATTCACACCGAACAGTTACCGCAAAAATTTAACGGTAATTAATTAACTTTCGGCGGTTATCCGCCAGGAATATTGACGTAATGGCTTGCCCAAATAGCGGGAAGAGTACGCTATACCTTGCAGGCGATTACCCTGATAAGCTAAGGGAGAGTTTATGCAAAAGAAATTAAAAGTCGTAACCATTGGTGGCGGCAGCAGCTATACCCCGGAATTACTTGAAGGTTTCCTGAAACGTTATCATGAATTACCGGTCAGCGAATTATGGCTGGTGGATGTTGAAGAAGGTCAGGAGAAGCTAAATATTATTTTTGAACTGTGCAAACGCATGGTTGAAAAAGCAGGCGTGCCTTTAACCGTGCATAAAACGCTGGATCGCCGCCTGGCGCTGAAAGATGCTGACTTCGTGACCACCCAGCTGCGCGTCGGCCAGCTGAAGGCGCGTGAGCTGGACGAGCGTATTCCGCTGAGCCACGGTTATCTGGGCCAGGAAACCAACGGGGCTGGTGGCCTGTTTAAAGGCCTGCGTACTATTCCGGTCATTTTTGACATCATTAAAGACGTGGAGGAGATCTGCCCGAACGCGTGGGTGATTAACTTTACCAACCCGGCCGGGATGGTCACCGAGGCAGTCTATCGTCACACCGGTTTCAAACGCTTTATCGGCGTCTGCAATATTCCGATCGGCATGAAGATGTTCATCCGCGATGTGCTGGCGCTAACCGATAACGATGAATTGTCCATTGACCTGTTCGGCCTGAACCACATGGTCTTTATCAAAGATGTGATTGTGAACGGGCAATCGCGCTTTGCGGAGCTGCTTGATGGCGTTGCCTCTGGTCGCCTGACCGCGGCCTCGGTGAAAAACATCTTCGATCTGCCGTTCAGCGAAGGGCTGATCCGCTCCCTGAATCTGCTGCCGTGCTCGTATCTGCTTTACTACTTCAAGCAGAAAGAGATGCTGGCGATTGAAATGGGCGAATACTACAAAGGTGGCGCACGCGCTCAGGTTGTACAGAAAGTAGAGAAGCAGCTTTTTGATTTGTATAAAGATCCGAACCTGAACGTCAAACCGAAAGAGCTTGAGCAGCGCGGTGGGGCATACTATTCAGATGCCGCGTGTGAAGTGATCAACGCCATTTACAATGACAAGCAGGCCGAGCACTATGTGAACGTTCCGCATCATGGGCACATCGACAATATCCCGGCAGACTGGGCCGTGGAGATGACCTGCATCCTTGGGCGCGAGGGTGCAAAACCGCATCCCCGCATTACCCACTTCGACGATAAGGTGATGGGCCTGATTCATACCATCAAAGGCTTTGAAGTGGCGGCGAGCAATGCGGCCCTGAGCGGCGAGCTGAATGACGTGCTGCTGGCGCTGAACCTGAGCCCGCTGGTGCATTCTGACCGTGACGCTGAAAAACTCGCGAGTGAGATGATCCTGGCGCATGAGAAATGGCTGCCAAACTTTGCTGCAACGGTTGAGAAACTGAAACTCACACACCGTTAAGAGGAGGCGCGATGGAAAACCTGCTGATCGTCAATGCCGATGATTTCGGCCTGTCAAAAGGGCAGAACTACGGCATTATCGAAGCCTGTCGCCGGGGCGTCGTGACCTCTACAACAGCGCTCATCAACGGTGAGGCGGTGGAACATGCGGCGCAGTTAAGCCGTGAGCTGCCCGAACTGGGCGTGGGCATGCACTTTGTGCTGACGCTTGGGTTGCCCCTTTCACCGATGCCGGGGCTGACGCGCGACGGGCAACTGGGTAAATGGATTTGGGAAATGGCGGAGCAGGACGCTTTGCCGCTTGATGAGATTGTCCGCGAGCTGGATTGCCAGTTTAACCGCTTTGTGGATGTGTTTGGCCGCGAGCCCACCCATATCGACAGTCATCATCATGTGCATATGATCCCGGCGATTTTCCCGCTTGTGGCAGAATTTGCCAAACGTAAAGGCGTGGCGATGCGCGTGGATCGGGAGGTGCGCGGACTGCCGGACGTTGCGGTGACGTCAACGGAGGGGTTCAGCAGCGCATTTTATGGCGACGATATCGACGAAGCGCTGTTCCTGAAGGTGCTGGATGCCTCCGCCGCAAAAGGGGAGCGCTCGCTTGAGGTAATGGCGCATCCGGCGTTTGTCGATAACATCGTACTTAAGAGCGCCTACTGCTGGCCGCGTCTGGCGGAACTGGACGTGCTAACGTCGGCGTCGTTGAAGTATGCGATTGCCGAGCGTGGGTATCGTCTGGGGACGTTCAGGGATTTGTGAGCAAAATAAAGCCCGGGGACGGCTTCGCCTTACCGGGCCTACAACATCAGTCGAAATATAGGCCGGGTAAGCGTAGCGCCACCCGGTTTTTTTTACGCCGGTATCTGGTCAATCTTGCTGCTGCGCGACCACACGCGGTGCGCGGCGAGCAGGTCAAACAGCCGGGTCATAAACGCATCGTCAATGTTATCACCTTCGACAATGCCTTCTTCCCCTTGATCCGGTACCTTCAGCAGCGATTTAAACTTCCGCGCATCGCCTGCGAGGGCGATTGGCTTCAGGTGCTTATAGGCTTCCAGCAGATAATAGGCGGCATCACCGTTACCGAGCAAACTCTCAACGTCGCCGCACGGCATAATCACCGCATCAACCGTCAGGGACGGTGCCCCGGCGAAGGTCGCAGCAATCGGCAGGACGGAGCCATCATCGGCCGTCACTTCACCCATGCGTGAGTAAAGCAGTTTGGCATGTACGCCCTGAGTCTTGAGCGCCCTCATGATCCCCAGCACGTCGCTGGCGCGCGGTTTATCGTTCAGCAGGATAGCCACTACGCGGCCTTTGATCGACCCGCCAGGTACCGCGTACAGGCTCAGGGACGGATCCTTCTTCAGCCCGTTCACGTCTTTAGGCGGTGCAGCATGGCATTGCTCGTCAGTCAGCGTAATGCCGAGATTATTCGCCACGCCCTGAGCAAGCTGGATATCAATATGCGCCAGATGGTCGACCACGCGCTCGCGAATGTAGGTACGCACCACTTTGCTCAGCTCGAAGCTGAAGCCGCCGATAATGTGCTGCTGTTCGATCGGGGTCTGGCTGTTCCAGAACAGGCGAGGCTGAGCGTAATATTCGCCGAATGACGGGCTGCGCTCGCGAATTTTTGTTCCGTCCACGCGCTCCTGATACGACTCGAATCCGCCACGTTTAGGCCCCGGCGGGGTTTCACGCGGCCAGTTATCGTTAATGGAGTTCGGCTCGTAGTTCGCCGGGTTGGTATCGATATCCTGGCGATGCATCCCGTCACGCTGGAAGTTATGGTACGGACAGGTCGGACGGTTGATTGGGAGCTCATGGAAGTTAGGTCCACCAAGACGGCTGATCTGCGTATCGGTGTAAGAGAACAGACGACCCTGCAGCAGCGGATCGTTGGTGAAGTCCAGCCCCGGCACAATATGGCCCGGGTGGAACGCTGCCTGCTCATTTTCCGCGAAGAAGTTGTCCGGGTTGCGGTTAAGCACCATTTTACCCACCAGCTGAACCGGCACCAACTCTTCAGGAATAAGCTTGGTCGGGTCGAGCAGGTCGAAGTCGAATTTGAACTCGTCTTCTTCCGGGATCAGCTGTAACCCCAGCTCGTATTCCGGGAAATCACCGGCTTCAATGGATTCCCACAGTTCGCGACGGTGGAAGTCCGGATCGCGTCCGGTCAGCTTCTGCGCTTCATCCCACACCAGCGACGCTTTCCCCGCGACCGGTTTCCAGTGGAAACGCACAAACGTCGCTTTACCTTCAGCGTTAATCAGACGGAAGGTATGAATACCAAAGCCTTCCATGGTGCGATAGCTGCGCGGGATCCCCCGGTCAGACATCGCCCACATCACGTTGTGAAGGGTTTCCGGTTGCAGGGAGACGTAGTCCCAGAATGTGTCATGCGCACTTTGTCCCTGCGGTACGGCCCAGTGTGGTTCTGGTTTTACCGCATGGACAAAGTCAGGGAACTTATGCGCGTCCTGTATGAAGAAAACCGGGGTGTTATTCCCGACGAGGTCGAAAATGCCCTCTTCGGTATAGAATTTGGTGGCGAAGCCGCGGATATCACGCACCGTGTCGGCCGAACCCGCGCCGCCCTGTACGGTAGAGAAACGCACAAACACCGGTGTGATTTTGTTCGGATCGGAAAGGAAATCTGCTTTGGTGAGCTCCTTCAGGCTCTTGTACGGCTGGAAATAGCCGTGCGCCGCGGAGCCGCGAGCGTGGACGATACGCTCAGGGATACGCTCATGGTCGAAATGGGTGATTTTTTCGCGCAGGATGAAATCTTCCAGCAGCGTCGGGCCGCGCGTTCCGGCGCGCAGGGAGTTCTGATCATCGGCAATGCGAACGCCCTGGTTCGTGGTCAGCGCATGGCCTTCACCGCCCTTGCGGTGAGGATCGAGCGATTTCAGCTTTTCGTTTTCCGTTTCCGGGGCTTTCATGCTGCCCGGGGCGGTAGGCTGTTCACCCGGTGCAGAAGGACCCGGTGATGGTTTGTGTGAGCCGTCGGCTGGGGCAAGTGAGTCCATTCCCGGTTGAGATTCTTCAGTCCCATGAATGGGTGACTGATGTGGTTTATCATTGTTCGACATTGCACGCTTCTCCTTTGTTCATTCCTAAAAACCCTATTAAGGATAGAACAATGTTAAGAATTAGCAGGCGAACTAAGCGTTTTCAGATATTGATTAGCGAAAGGAGCCATCTGCGATACGTCAGGCGCGACGGGCGGGGGGAGAATCGGCTATGATAGAAATTTCCTGCTTTAAGAATTTGCTTTAGTGAACCCGTCGCTTATGAAACCTCTTCGTCAACAAAACCGCCAGGTTATTAGCTATGTACCCCGCGTTGAGCCCGCGCCGCCAGACCATGCCCTGAAGGTGGATGGTTTTCGCGATGTCTGGATGCTGCGGGGTAAATACGTTGCCTTCGTGCTGATTGGCGAGCACTTCCGTCGCTCCCCTGCGTTTACGGTGCCGGAATCGGCGCAGCGATGGGCAATGCAGACCCGCCAGGATGAAGAGGTTGAAGAATAACAGCCATAAAAAAACCGCCCGATGGCGGTTTTTTTATTTCAGCAGTGATTAACGATGTGCCAGTTCGGCATCATCTTCACTGTCGAGAATCGTTTTGTCGGTCTGCTTCAGCCACTGGCTGGTCAGGGTACCGGCGGTCATTGAACCACTCACGTTCAACGCGGTACGACCCATATCGATCAGTGGTTCAACAGAGATCAGCAGGGCAACCAGCGTTACCGGCAGCCCCAGCGCAGGCAGAACGATCAGCGCAGCGAAGGTCGCGCCGCCGCCCACGCCCGCAACACCGGCGGAGCTAATGGTCACGATACCGACCAGCGTCGCAATCCAGACCGGATCCAGCGGGTTAATACCCACGGTTGGGGCAACCATCACGGCCAGCATCGCCGGGTAGAGACCCGCACAGCCGTTCTGCCCGATGGTGGCGCCAAAGGAGGCCGAGAAGCTGGCGATAGACTCGGGTACGCCCAGACGACGTGTCTGTGCTTCCACGTTCAGCGGAATCGATGCCGCGCTGGAACGGCTGGTGAAGGCGAAGGTCAGCACCGGCCAGACTTTGCGGAAATATTTCAGCGGGCCAACGCCGTTCACCGCCAGCAGGATGCCGTGCACAACAAACATGATGCCCAGACCGAGGTACGAGGCAATCACAAAGCTGCCAAGCTTGATGATGTCTTGCAGGTTAGAACCTGCCACGACTTTGGTCATCAGCGCCAGGACACCGTACGGCGTCAGCTGCATGACCAGACGCACCAGCTTCATTACCCAGCTTTGCAGGGTATCGATGGCAGTCAGAACCCGCTCGCCTTTCGGCGCATCGTCCTTCAGCAGCTTCAGCGCAGCCACGCCCAGGAACGCAGCGAAGATCACTACGCTGATAATGGAGGTTGGGCTTGCACCGGTCAGGTCAGCAAACGGGTTTTTCGGAATGAAGGAGAGCACCATCTGCGGAACGGTCAGATCGGCCACTTTACCCACGTAGTTGGTCTCAATCGCCGTCAGACGCGCGGTTTCAGCGCTACCCTGCACCAGACCTTCAGCAGTCAGGCCAAACAGATTGGTAACCAGCACACCCACCAGCGCCGCAATCAGCGTGGTGAAGAGCAGGGTGCCAATGGTCAGGAAACTGATTTTACCCAGTTGAGAAGCATTATGCAGCCGGGCTACGGCGCTCAGAATTGAGGCGAATACCAGCGGCATAACGATCATTTGCAGCAGCTGTACATAGCCGTTACCGACAATGTTGAACCACTGAATGGAATCTTTCAGTACCGGGCTGTCGGAGCCGTAAATAGCGTGTAAGGCCAGGCCAAACACCACGCCCATGACCAGACCAACCAGTACCTTTTTCGCCAGGCTCCACTGTTTGTGGCGAGCCTGGGCGAGAAGCAATAGCAATACGACGAACACAACAATGTTCGCGATGAGTGGAAAATTCATCCCCGTTCTCCTGATTTATTATACGGTCGGTTTTTACCGAACCTGTTGGCGCAAGGTTATCAGAAGTGTGATGTAGCGCTTATATCCATATGGAATGGTTTATGACAAAAGTGATTATATTGTCGGTTTAATGTTCAATCTGGTGGTTAATAAAACGATTGAACTGAAATTGCAGCGAGTTGATCATCTGCGATGACCAGCGCACTGCACCATTTTCGGGCAATGTCTGCGGCATCCAGACGGCATAGGCAAACAGCGCCATGCACAGAACGCGCTCCAGCTGGTTGCCTTTTTGCGGCACGAGGATTGGCAGGCGGAAACGCCAGCGGCAGGGCCAGAGCAGCGGAACGCCCGCTGGCGTCAGCATATCGGCGAGGATATGGCTTAAGTAGCCGAGCACCATGCCCTGAATGGCATCCGCCGGGACTATCCAACTCTCGGGAACCTTCAAATAGAAGAGTGTAAGCAGGCCAAATACGGCCAGCAGGCTGTGGGTAAACCCGCGATGACCAAAGGCTCTGGCGATGGGTTTTGAAATCCACTTCAGCCGCTGACCAAGGAATGATTTTGGATGGTCGATGTCCGGCAGCAGGCAGGTCAGCACGGCAGAAGGGACAATATGCCACCAGTCCCCCTGGGCCAGCACAGGGGTCAGTTCAGCGTTTTTAGCAAACACTGCACAGGCAAGTGAAAAAAGCAGGTGGCCTTCCGCCGTCATGATAAAACCCGGTAAACTGTCAATCCATACAGTATAGGGTTTTTATACAGTGTGTGAAAGAGGTGACGGTGTAACTCTTTGTCACAAACCGGCGGTTAGCGCGCCAGCCAGCCACCGTCTACGGCAAGGGTATGGCCGTTAACGTAATCCGACGCCGCCGAGGCCAGAAACACCACCGGACCCTGTAAATCCTCCGGAAGTCCCCAGCGGCCCGCCGGAATACGGTCGAGGATCGCCTGGCTGCGCTGCTCATCATCGCGAAGTTGTTGGGTGTTATTTGTCGCCATATAACCCGGCGCGATAGCGTTCACGTTAATACCTAGCGGCGCCCATTCGTTTGCCAGCAAGCGGGTGAGCCCGAGGACGCCGCTTTTCGAAGCCGTATAGGACGGCACCCGAATGCCGCCCTGGAAGGAGAGCATGGAGGCAATGTTAATGATCTTGCCGCCCTGACCCTGCACGATAAACTGTTTCGCTACTGCCTGAGAGAGGAAAAAGACCGATTTCAGATTGAGATCGATAACCTCGTCCCAGTCCTTCTCGCTAAATTCCAGCGCATCGCACCGACGAATGGTGCCGGCATTGTTAACCAGAATATCGATGCGGCCCATCTCTGTGACGGCGGTATCCACGACGCTCTGAATACTCTCATGCTTGCCGAGATCGGCGCGAATTGCGATAAAGCGCCGTCCCAGCGCCGTGACGCGCGCTGCCGTTTCGTCAGGAACCTTGCGGTTTACCCCCACGATATCGCATCCTGCCTGGGCGAGGGCAATGGCCATGCCTTGCCCCAGACCGGTATCGCACCCGGTCACCATCGCCACTTTTCCTGCCAGAGTAAAAGCATCCAGTATCATACGCGCCTCAGAAGTCAGGTTATTGTCATTCTGCACGTAAGGATAGGAGTCTGGAATGAGAAAAGCAAATAAAGTAAAACGTTGTTTTGATTTTGTGATACAGGCAGCCGAAGCTGCCTGAAAGAGCGTTACTCTCCGCGCAGATGGCGGGCAGTCAATTCTTCAAGAGACGTCAGCCTGACATCCGCGAGGGCAAAGCGGGGATCGTGTCGGCCTTCTTCAGCCGGCACAACGATGGAGCGCATACGTGCGGCTTTGGACGCCACCATGCCGTTAACCGAATCTTCCAGCGCCACACAGGTAAGCGGATCCAGCCCCAGTTTCGCGGCGCAGTCCATATACACCTGCGGATGTGGCTTGCTGTAAGGAAGCTTTTCGGCCGAGGCCAGCGCGTCGAAGCTGTCGCGCAGCCCGAACATCGTCAGCACTTTTTCCAGCATATGCAGAGGTGAGGCAGAGGCAAGCCCCACTTTCAGCCCTTGCGCCTTGCACAGGGCGATAGCGTCGCGTACGCCCGGTAACAGAGGCTTATTCTCTTCTACAAGGGAGATAGCACGGTTGATAATGCGCGCCGTAACTTCGTCGCGATCCGGGCCAACCCATGGCTGGTGGGCATACCAAAGGTCAACCACCATATCGATGCGCAGCCCCAGGGTATCGGGAAGCTCATTACGACGACTGATATCGACGCCGAGGCTGGCCATCACGTCCAGTTCAGCCCGATCCCACAGGGGTTCGGAATCAATCAACAATCCATCCATGTCAAAAATAGCGGCAAGTATCTGGCGCGGTGTCGACATTACAACATCTCCTTATCTTGGGGTAAGACAAACGGTGCTAAGCACAAGCAATTTAGCATATTGCATTCAAAGATCGGGCGAAAATGACCGACAGCAGGTAGACTTAGGCACAAATAACGCGTCTTTATGAAGAGGAACTAATGACGTATCAACAAGCTGGACGCATCGCAGTCTTAAAACGTATTGCTGGTTGGGTTATTTTCATTCCCGCCCTGATTTCAACGCTGATCTCCGTACTTAAATTTATGTACGATCACAGCGAAAAACAGCCGGGCATTAATGCCGTCATGCTCGATTTTGCCCACGTCATGATTGAGATGATGCGGTTTAACACCCCATTCCTGAACGTCTTCTGGTTCAACTCGCCCACCCCGGATTTTCACCACCAGCTGAATGTCGGGTTCTGGATAATCTATGCGTTGATCTTTATCGCGATGGCGTTGCAGGCCTCCGGCGCACGCATGAGCCGCCAGACCCGCTTTTTACGCGAAGGGGTAGAAGATCAGCTGATACTTGAGAAGGCGAAAGGCCCTGACGGGATGAGCCGCGAGCAGATCGAATCGCGCATTGTCGTTCCGCGTCATACCATTTTTGTGCAGTTTTTCCCGCTCTATATCCTGCCGGTTATTATCATTGTGGCCGGGTATTTCTTCTTTACGCTGCTCGGCTTCCTGTAATGTCAAAGGGGGCGTATTGCCGCCCCCTCCCGCTATGCCGCCAGGATACGGTCCAGCGCCCGCTGGGCATTCACCAGATGACTCCCGCCAAACAAAATCGCCCGGTTTAGCAAGGTGTACAGCTGATAAACCGGCTGACGTTCAAGGAAACCCGCAGGTAACGGCGAGACAGACTGATAGCCATCATAAATTTGCGGCGGCTGTTCAGGGTGCAACGGCAGCATCGCCAGGTCACATTCTCTGTCGCCCCAGTAGCAGGCCGGGTCAAATATATAGGGACCATCAGGCCCAAGCGCGCAGTTGTTCGACCATAAATCACCGTGCAGAAGGGAAGCCTGAGGCTGATGCGAAGCCAGACGCTGCTGAATGTGTTCAACAATCGCGTCGATGTTGCCGAACGCTAGTCCCTTTTCAGCGGCCAGCTCCAGCTGCCAGCCTATGCGCTGCTCGGCAAAAAAAGTCGACCAGCGGCGTTGCCACGCGTTTGGCTGTGGGGTGGTTGAGAGGTCGTTATCGAAATCGAGCCCAAACTGAGGTTGATCGCTCCACTGGTGCAAACGGGCGATCTGTTGGCCGAGAATAAAGGCGTTGTGCGCATCCAGAGGGCGCGCCGGAAGATAGTTCATCACCAGAAAGCTGTAGTCACGATCGCTGCCAACGGCTAAAACCTGTGGAACGTTGACTGTTTTACTGCGCGATAACAACTCAAGCTGATCGGCTTCGGCCGTAAAAATGGGGAGCAATTCGCGCTCATCACATTTTACGAAGAGATCGCGCCCGGCGTAACGTAAATGCCATGCGGCATGGATCTCTCCGCCTGGCAGTTCGTTACGCAGTTCAATTTCACCTTCACCCAGTTGCTCACTTAAAAGATGACTGATAGCCTGCCACATGATGTCTCTCCCATGTTGTCTGCCAGATCATAAAGTTAGCGCAAAACGGCTATAAAAAAACAGGAACTAACGCACAACTGAGCGGTTTAATTTTGTACAGGGCACTTATTGTTCTTTTTTATGCCAGTTTTCCCAGCTATCCACTTCAATTTCCGTGGCTTTGTCAGTCACGCTTTCCACCAGGCTACTGGCCAGCGCCTTCACCTCCTCCTGACTCAGCGGGCTTATCAGGCCAAAGGCCAGCGAGCCGAGATCGTGAATATTGCCCTCATCGTCCGTCAGCGTGAGCAGAAAATTCGCCCGCGTGAAAGCGTTGTTGAGTTCATTCAGTTCGGTTAGCGATGCTTCATGAATATTGACGGTTACGACGTAGCGGGTGATATCACCACTGCTCATAATTCACCTCGTTGTTATCCTGAAAGTTTTCTTAGCATAGTCGATAAGCCATATTTGGCGACTTCCCCCTCCACGGGAAGGGGAAGCACGTTCAGCTTCTCGCCAGGTAATCGACAATTTTCTGAGTATCCGCAAGCGAACACAGACGGGTTCCCTGATTGATGGTGGCAGCGCTCCCTGCCGCGACGCCATAGCGTGCCATCTCCAGAAGCGAAGCGCCCTGCGCCAGCTTCAGCACCATCGCGCCAACCATACTGTCACCGGCACCCACGGTACTCTGACTTTTCATCGGCGGTGGAACAACCTGCACGCAGCCCGTCTTGTCGACGGCCAGCGCACCCTGAGGACCGAGAGAGACTACAACGCGATGCGCTTTGCCCGTGCGTACCAGCTCTTCTGCGGCAGTACGCACGTCATCAGGCTGGTTGAGCTCGCGATTGACAAGCGCACTGAGCTCTTTCTGGTTAGGTTTGACAAGTTCAAGTTGTCCGGGCTCTAACGCCGCCTTCAGGGCATCGCCTGAGCTATCGACAATGCAGCGGATGCCGCGCTGGAGCACCGCCTGAACCAGTGCCGTCAGCTTTTCTGTTTTGACGCCCGGCGGCAGGCTACCGCTGATCACCAACAATGAGCCGCTTTCAATGGTCAGCACTTTCTCTTCCAGTTGACGAAACTCATCATCGCTCAACTTCGCCCCTGGCATCACAAAACGATATTGCTCGCCGCTGGATTCAACATGGACATGCAGGTTTTGCCGGGTCCAGTCTCTGGCGTCAACGGTATCTACGGCAACCTGTTCATCTGCCAGCAACGCAACCAGATGCTCACCCGTGGCGCCGCCAGCGGGGAAGATGGCGGTTGCTTTTCCGCCGAGATGTGTAATGGCGCGCGCCACGTTAATGCCGCCGCCGCCCGGCTCAAACACCGGCGCGCTACAGCGCAGCTTACCTTCCGGATAGATTTGCGGCGTCATGGTCGCAGAGTCGAGGGAAGGGGAGAGTGTCAGCGTGTAAATCGAAGCCATCATGACCTCCTTTTATCATGGGTTATTTTAAGCCTGGCACCGTTTGGCAGGAAGGCAACGTAAATAACAGTATGATTTTAAAAATGAATGCTGACAAAAAACCTTGGCCGGGTATATACATTAAATCGCGTTTTGGGATCGTTCTTATTCAAAAAATGAAAGAAGAAATTATTGCTATGTTATTTGCGGCTTTTTATAATTTGTTACCTTTCTATGGTCGCCTTGTCATTGATCCGCAAGAAAGTTTCCGAGACCGTGACGGTCTCTTTTTATGTTGTACGGACTCCTAAAATAAATGAAGCTTTTGAAGACAGTACCCGCAGCACTGATGCTGGCGGGTGGCGTATTTGCGTCACTGAATGCAACCGCCGATGATACCGTTTTTACTGTCATGGACGATCCCTCCACTGCCAAAAAACCCTTTGAAGGTAACGTGAATGCCGGGTATCTGGCGCAATCCGGTAACACGAAAAGCTCCTCCATGACCGCAGACAGCACCCTGACCTGGTACGGCAACACCACGGCCTGGTCGCTGTGGGGCAATGCCAGCAACACGTCTGCTAACGATGAACGCTCCTCTGAGAAATACGCGGTAGGTGGGCGTAGCCGTTACAACATGACAGATTATGACTACCTGTTTGGGCAGGCGAGTTGGCTTACTGACCGCTACAACGGCTATCGCCAGCGCGATGTCATGACTGCGGGTTATGGTCGTCAGTTCCTGAATGGACCGGTGCACAGCCTCCGTTTTGAATTCGGTCCGGGTGTCCGTTACGACGAGTACACCAACGGCGAAGATGAAACCCAGCCGCTGGGTTATGCATCGGGCACCTACGCATGGCAAATGACTGACAACGCTAAATTCACCCAGGGTGTGTCGGTGTTTGGTGCTGAAGATACAACGCTGAACTCTGAAAGTGCGTTGAACGTGGCTATCAACGAACACTTTGGACTCAAGGTGGCGTACAACGTAACCTGGAACTCATCACCGCCTGATTCCGCGCCGGAACATACCGATCGCCGAACCACGATTTCTTTAGGTTATAAAATGTAATTTCTTCGGGCCGGGACTATTCTCGGCCTGTTTTTTATTTTTTGAAACTGTGCTTATTTATATTAAACGGCGTTTTGAAATAATAGGCATGGTTTCGTCTTCATAATTTCTCCATAATTAGGCGGCCAGGCCTTATTCAGTTTATTTGACACGATTTGATAAATAATTTGACTAGGAAAAAGTGTGATCCAGATCTACACTTACGGCACAGGCAAAAAACTCGCCTCAGGCATTTCTGCATTAATTAAGTATGAGAACAGAATTATGAAAAAAATCAAAACCGCTACAGCAGCGATGGTGCTTTCCGCACTTTCATTTGGCGTATTTGCTGCTGATAATATGACGCAACCTGCCAGTGACGTTAACAGCCCAGTCGGGATCGCTAAAGCCTCTGATGTTGAAGCAGGCTCCAACATTGCCCCTGGCTCCCAGTCTACCGGCCAGTCAATGAATGATGCATTTGATGTACACAAGCTGGTGGCGGGTGAGTGGTCCTGATATTTCAACCGCCACATGTGATGGAATATATACGCTGTCACAGCCTGGCGAAAACCGGATTATGACGTACCGGTTTTGGACCATAAATTATCGTAAAGATAGTTAAGATTTATTCAGTAAATTCACGGCACGTTTTCGCTGACATAATATTAGCCCCAGATCATCGCGGCCCAACGCAGCAGCAACATCGCGCCGCAAATAGCGATTAACACCACGACCATTTTCCAGTGCTTAACGGCAAATCTTTTTGTTGGCATAACCCAATCCTTGTCAGTTGATACCCTTAGTCTACCAAAGTCTGCGCCAGAAAGCGCTTTACCCGGGACAACAGGTTATGCCAGAACAGCGGTTCGGCTTAAAACCAGTGGAATCTGTCGGCCAGTATCAATACCAGACCAGCAGCGGAAAGTAGATTCAATATCACAACGGTTCTGCTCGATACATTCATGTGATACCCCTTCGATGTTTAAGGACCAGATCAAGAATAGCTCAGCACTTTCGGATTGCGAGCCCCCGTCAACAAAAGTTCATGAACGCAGACATAAGGATGAGCGGTTCAAATCGGTCGCGGGAAGGTGCATTCGCCCTGTTAATAGTGTTACCATTACGCTGCTTGCCGTAAATCCGCATTTATCTGAATCGGCAGGTGCATGATGACGAACCAATTTGACGATTGTTGGTCAGATGGTTTCGTAATCTACTGTTTAATCACGATTATTTTCTTTGTATATGCTCTTATGTGTGGGGCATCACTGCAAATAAGGATATAAAATGCCTGTAATTACTCTTCCTGATGGCAGCCAACGCCATTTCGACCACGCTGTAAGCCCAATGGATGTTGCACTGGATATCGGTCCTGGACTCGCAAAAGCAACCATTGCAGGCCGCGTAAACGGTGAGCTGGTAGACGCGTCCGATCTGATTGAAAGCGATGCAACGCTTGCGATCATCACCGCGAAAGACGAAGAAGGTCTGGAGATCATTCGTCACTCCTGTGCGCACCTGTTAGGTCATGCTATTAAGCAGCTGTGGCCCAACACCAAAATGGCGATCGGCCCGGTTATCGACAACGGCTTCTACTACGACGTTGACCTTGACCACACCCTGACACAGGAAGATATCGACGCGCTCGAAAAACGTATGCATGAGCTCGCCGAAACGAACTATGACGTCATCAAGAAGAAAGTCAGCTGGCATGAAGCACGTGAAACCTTCGTGAAGCGCGGCGAGAGCTATAAAGTCTCGATTCTTGATGAAAACATCGCTCATGATGACAAGCCTGGCTTGTACCATCACGAAGAATATGTCGACATGTGCCGTGGACCGCACGTGCCGAATATGCGCTTCTGTCATCACTTCAAACTGATGAAAATCGCAGGCGCCTACTGGCGTGGCGACAGCAACAATAAAATGTTGCAGCGTATCTATGGTACCGCGTGGGCCGATAAGAAAGCCCTGAACGCGTACCTGCAACGCCTGGAAGAGGCGGCTAAGCGTGACCACCGTAAAATCGGTAAGCAGCTTGACCTGTATCATATGCAGGAAGAAGCGCCGGGGATGGTGTTCTGGCATAACGACGGCTGGACAATCTTCCGTGAACTGGAAACGTTCGTGCGCTCCAAGCTGAAAGAGTACCAGTATCAGGAAGTGAAAGGCCCGTTCATGATGGACCGTGTGCTGTGGGAAAAAACCGGCCACTGGGACAACTATAAAGATGCGATGTTCACCACTTCGTCTGAGAACCGTGAATACTGCATCAAGCCAATGAACTGTCCGGGCCACGTTCAGATCTTCAACCAGGGTCTGAAATCCTACCGTGATCTGCCGCTGCGTATGGCGGAGTTCGGTAGCTGCCACCGTAACGAGCCATCAGGTGCGCTGCACGGTCTGATGCGTGTTCGTGGCTTTACTCAGGATGATGCGCATATCTTCTGTACTGAAGATCAGGTACGTGATGAAGTTAACGCCTGTATTCGTATGGTCTACGATATGTACAGCACCTTTGGCTTCGAGAAGATCGTGGTCAAACTCTCAACGCGTCCGGAAAAACGTATCGGTAGCGATGAGACATGGGATCGCGCAGAAGCGGATCTCGCCGTGGCGCTGGAAGAGAACGGTATTCCGTTCGAATACCAGCTGGGCGAGGGCGCATTCTACGGTCCAAAAATTGAATTTACCCTGTATGACTGCCTCGATCGCGCATGGCAGTGCGGAACGGTACAGCTGGACTTCTCCCTGCCGCAGCGTTTAAGCGCCTCTTATGTTGGCGAAGACAACGAGCGTCAGGTGCCGGTTATGATTCACCGTGCGATTCTCGGTTCACTGGAGCGCTTCATCGGCATCCTGACTGAAGAGTTCGCGGGCTTCTTCCCAACCTGGCTTGCGCCAGTGCAGGTAGTTGTGATGAACATTACCGATTCTCAGGCGGATTACGTTAAAGAATTGACGCAGAAACTACAAAATGCGGGCATTCGCGTAAAAGCAGACTTGAGAAATGAGAAGATTGGCTTTAAAATCCGCGAGCACACTTTACGTCGTGTCCCGTATATGTTGGTCTGTGGTGATAAAGAGGTGGAAGCAGGCAAAGTTGCCGTTCGCACCCGCCGTGGTAAAGACCTGGGGAGCCTGGACGTAAGTGAAGTGATTGAGAAGCTGCAACAAGAGATTCGCAGCCGCAGTCTTCAACAACTGGAGGAATAAGGTATTAAAGGCGGAAAACGAGTTCAAACGGCACGTCCGAATCGTATCAATGGCGAGATTCGCGCCCAGGAAGTTCGCTTAACAGATCTTGAAGGTGAACCACTGGGGATTGTGAGTCTGAGAGAAGCGATCGAAAAAGCTGAAGAAGCTGGAGTAGATTTAGTTGAAATCAGCCCTAACGCCGAACCGCCAGTTTGTCGTATTATGGACTACGGCAAGTTCCTTTATGAAAAGAGTAAATCTTCTAAGGAACAGAAGAAGAAGCAAAAAGTTATCCAGGTTAAGGAAATCAAATTCCGTCCTGGTACCGACGATGGCGATTATCAGGTAAAACTCCGCAGCCTGATTCGCTTTCTGGAAGATGGCGATAAGGCCAAGATCACGCTGCGTTTCCGCGGTCGTGAGATGGCCCACCAACAGATTGGTATGGAAGTGCTTAACCGCGTCCGTGAAGATCTGAGTGAACTGGCAGTAGTCGAATCCTTCCCAACGAAGATCGAAGGCCGCCAGATGATCATGGTGCTCGCTCCTAAGAAGAAACAGTAAGGCCTTCAAGCAGCAAAATCTGTGGAGCCTTCGGGCCCCATAGGTTTTGTTCGCCTATGTTTCGTTTATTTAACAATGCGAAGTGGAAGTTATTAAAATGCCAAAAATTAAGACCGTACGCGGTGCTGCTAAGCGCTTCAAAAAAACCGGTAAAGGTGGTTTTAAGCACAAGCACGCTAACCTGCGTCACATTCTGACTAAGAAAGCTACCAAGCGTAAACGTCACCTGCGTCCAAAAGCCATGGTTTCTAAAGGCGATCTGGGCCTGGTCATCGCGTGCCTGCCGTACGCATAAGTCGTTAACGTTTAACTTTTTTAACTTAGAATAGATACAGGAGAGCACACATGGCTCGCGTAAAACGTGGTGTAATTGCACGTGCACGTCACAAGAAAATTTTGAAACAAGCTAAAGGCTACTACGGTGCGCGTTCACGCGTATACCGCGTTGCCTTCCAGGCTGTTATCAAAGCAGGTCAGTACGCTTACCGTGACCGTCGTCAGCGTAAGCGTCAGTTCCGTCAACTGTGGATTGCGCGTATCAACGCAGCAGCACGTCAGAACGGTATTTCTTACAGCAAATTCATCAACGGCCTGAAAAAAGCCTCTGTTGAAATCGACCGTAAGATCCTGGCTGACATCGCAGTATTCGACAAAGTAGCGTTCACCGCTCTGGTCGAAAAAGCGAAAGCAGCACTGGCATAAGCCAGTTGAAAGAGGGGGCTTTGCTCCCTCTTTTCATATCGCCTTATCAGAAGATTGACATTTACCCGTCCAGGCTTTTCAATAAGGTCTTAACGGTTTTTACCCTACAAGGTAACGCAAGCATGAATGCTGCTATTTTCCGCTTCTTCTTTTACTTTAGCACCTGACTTCAGGAGGCTAGCGCGTGAAAGATGAAACGAAAAACAGCGCCAGATAAGCCTCCCGATGGAGGCTTTTTTTGTGCCTGAATTTGAGAGATTACGTCCAACAATTCGGTGTCTGCACCGACATAATGAGGAAAACCATGTCACATCTCGCAGAGCTGGTTGCCAGTGCAACGGCCGCCATTAACCAGGCCTCAGATGTTGCCGCGTTAGACAATGTCCGCGTCGAATATCTGGGCAAGAAAGGGCATCTGACCCTTCAGATGACTACCCTGCGTGAACTGCCAGCAGAGGAGCGCCCGGCAGCAGGTGCAGTGATTAACGAAGCCAAAGAGCAGGTACAACAGGCGCTGAACGCACGTAAAGCCGAGCTGGAAAGCGCAGTACTGAATGCGCGTCTGGCGGCAGAAACGATTGACGTTTCTCTGCCGGGTCGCCGTATCGAAAACGGCGGTCTGCATCCGGTTACCCGTACTATCGATCGTATTGAAAGTTTCTTCGGTGAGCTCGGCTTTACCGTGGCGACTGGCCCGGAAATAGAAGATGACTACCACAACTTCGATGCCCTTAACATTCCTGGCCATCATCCGGCACGCGCTGACCACGACACTTTCTGGTTTGACGCCACCCGTCTGCTGCGTACTCAGACATCTGGCGTTCAGATCCGTACCATGAAGGAGCAGGCTCCACCGATCCGCATCATCGCGCCGGGTCGCGTATACCGTAACGACTACGATCAGACCCACACCCCAATGTTCCACCAGATGGAAGGTCTGATTGTTGATAAAAACATCAGCTTCACCAACCTGAAAGGCACACTGCACGATTTCCTGAACAACTTCTTTGAGGAAGATTTGCAGGTTCGTTTCCGTCCGTCCTACTTCCCGTTCACTGAACCTTCTGCGGAAGTTGACGTGATGGGTAAAAACGGTAAATGGCTGGAAGTGCTGGGCTGCGGCATGGTGCATCCAAACGTACTGCGCAACGTAGGTATCGATCCGGAAGTATACTCCGGCTTTGCGTTCGGTATGGGCATGGAGCGTCTTACCATGCTGCGCTACGGCGTAACCGACTTACGTGCGTTCTTCGAAAACGATCTGCGTTTCCTCAAACAGTTTAAATAAGGGCAGGAAAGAACAATGAAATTCAGTGAACTGTGGTTACGCGAATGGGTTAACACCACGCTGGACAGCGACGCGCTTTCTAACCAGATCACCATGGCGGGTCTGGAAGTTGATGGCGTGGATCCTGTTTCTGGCGCCTTTACCGGCGTCGTGGTAGGTGAAGTGGTTGAGTGTGGCCAGCACCCTAACGCCGACAAACTGCGCGTAACAAAAGTCAATGTGGGCGGTGACCGTCTGCTGGATATCGTCTGCGGTGCGCCAAACTGCCGACAGGGCCTGAAGGTAGCCGTGGCGACTGTCGGCGCGGTACTGCCGGGCGATTTCAAAATCAAAGCGGCTAAGCTGCGCGGTGAGCCGTCTGAAGGCATGCTGTGCTCCTTCTCCGAGCTGGGCATTTCCGACGATCACTCCGGCATTATCGAGCTGCCGCAGGATGCACCAGTGGGTACCGATATCCGCGAATACCTGAAGCTTGATGACAACACCATCGAAATCAGCGTGACGCCAAACCGTGCCGACTGCTTAGGCATCATCGGTGTGGCCCGCGACGTGGCCGTTCTGAACCAGACCGAACTGAACGAGCCGGAGATCGCTCCGGTTGAGGCAACCATCAGTGATGTGCTGCCGATTCAGGTTGACGCCCCTGACGCATGTCCGCGCTACCTCGGTCGCGTGGTGAAAGGTATTAACGTTAAAGCGCCAACCCCGCTGTGGATGAAAGAGAAACTGCGTCGCTGTGGTATCCGTTCTATCGACGCTGTGGTTGACGTGACCAACTATGTTCTGCTGGAGCTGGGCCAGCCAATGCACGCCTTCGATAAAGATCGTATCGAAGGGGGTATTATTGTGCGCATGGCGAAAGAGGGCGAAACCCTGGTTCTGCTGGACGGCAGCGAAGCGAAACTGAACGCCGACACCCTGGTAATTGCCGATCACAACAAAGCGCTGGCGATGGGCGGGATCTTCGGCGGCGAGCACTCTGGCGTCAACGACGAGACGCAAAACGTCCTGCTGGAATGCGCGTTCTTCAGCCCGCTCTCCATCACCGGCCGCGCACGCCGTCACGGTCTGCACACTGACGCTTCTCACCGCTATGAGCGTGGCGTGGATCCTGCGCTGCAATACAAAGCGATGGAGCGTGCGACTCGCCTGCTGATCGACATCTGCGGCGGCGAAGCGGGTCCGGTTATCGATGTGACCAACCAAGCGGCGCTGCCGAAGCGTGCGACCATTACTCTGCGCCGCAGCAAGCTGGATCGTTTGATTGGTCACCACGTTGCCGATGCGCAGGTGACCGACATTCTGGCGCGTCTGGGCTGCGAAGTGACTGAAGGTCAGGATGAGTGGAAAGCCGTTGCGCCATCCTGGCGTTTCGACATGGAGATCGAAGAAGATCTGGTGGAAGAAGTGGCCCGCGTGTACGGCTACAACAATATCCCTGACGAGCCGGTGCAGGCGGGTCTGGTGATGGGCAGCCATCGCGAAGCCGATCTGTCACTGAAGCGTGTGAAAACCATGCTGAACGACAAAGGCTACCAGGAAGTGATCACCTACAGCTTCGTTGATCCTAAGCTGCAACAGCTGATCCACCCGGGTCAGGAAGCGCTGATCCTGCCAAGCCCGATCTCCAGCGAGATGTCAGCGATGCGTCTGTCCCTGTGGACGGGACTGCTGGGTACTATCGTTTATAACCAGAACCGTCAGCAGAACCGCGTGCGTATTTTCGAAAGCGGTTTGCGCTTTGTACCGGATACTCAGGCCAATTTAGGCATCCGTCAGGATCTCATGCTGGCCGGCGCCATCAGCGGTAACCGCTATGAAGAGCACTGGGACCTGGCAAAAGGGACGGTTGATTTCTACGATATGAAGGGCGATCTGGAAGCGATTCTCGATCTGACCGGTAAATTATCCGAAATTGAATTCCGCGCAGAAGCGATTCCAGCCCTGCATCCGGGCCAGAGTGCGGCGATCTATTTAGACGGCAAACGTGTTGGTTTTATTGGGGTTGTTCACCCGGAGCTGGAACGTAAGCTGGATCTGAATGGCCGTACCATCGTATTCGAGCTGGAGTGGAACCCGGTTGCAGACCGCGTCATTCCTCAGGCAAAGGACGTCTCACGCTTCCCGGCAAACCGCCGTGATATCGCGGTTGTGGTCGCTGAAAATGTGCCCGCAGCAGATATTTTGGCCGAATGTAAGAAAGTTGGCGTAAATCAGGTAGTTGGCGTAAACTTATTTGACGTGTACCGCGGCAAGGGCGTAGCAGAAGGTTTCAAGAGCCTCGCTATTAGCCTTATCCTTCAGGATACCAGCCGTACACTCGAAGAAGAGGAGATTGCCGCTACCGTCGCCAAATGTGTAGAGGCATTAAAAGAGCGATTCCAGGCATCATTGAGGGATTGAACCTATGGCGCTTACAAAAGCTGAAATGTCAGAATATCTGTTTGATAAGCTTGGGCTTAGCAAACGGGATGCCAAAGAGCTGGTAGAGCTGTTTTTCGAAGAGATCCGTCGTGCTCTGGAAAATGGTGAGCAGGTTAAACTCTCCGGCTTTGGCAATTTTGATTTGCGAGACAAAAACCAACGTCCGGGCCGTAACCCGAAGACGGGGGAAGATATTCCCATTACAGCCCGCCGCGTGGTGACCTTCAGACCCGGACAGAAGTTAAAAAGCCGTGTCGAAAACGCAACGCCCAAAGCAGAGTAATATGAACTAACTAAAAAGGCCGCTCACGCGGCCTTTTTTCTTTGCGCTATTTGCTAAACCCGCCGTAAAATCAATGATATCTCAACCGGATAACCTATCGTCTATGCTTGATCTTGCCCGTCTTCAGCACCGCTCCGATCTCCGCCGCCTGTGTCTGCTCGGGGTGCTGATGATTGTCGCCACCACCGTCAGCCTGTGTGCGGGCGATCGGTGGCTGGGACCGGAAAGCTGGTTTACGCCTGAGGGACAGCTCTTTGTCTGGCAGATCCGCCTGCCACGGACGCTGGCTGTGCTTTTAGTCGGCGCTGCGCTGGCGCTGTGCGGCACGATCATGCAGGCATTATTTGAAAACCCTCTGGCGGAACCCGGACTTCTCGGGGTGTCGAATGGCGCAGGCGTCGGGCTTATCGCCGCCGTGATGCTGGGGGGAGGCGAGCTCTCCGCCTGGGGGATTAGCCTCAGCGCCATCCTTGGCGCGCTGTTGATAACCCTTATCCTTCTGCGCTTTGCTCGTCGCCATTTATCCACCAGCCGGCTGCTGCTTGCCGGTGTAGCGTTGGGGATCATCTGTAGCGCGTTGATGACATGGGCCGTCTACTTCTCCACCTCTTTCGATCTGCGCCAGTTAATGTACTGGATGATGGGGGGATTTGGTGGCGTTGACTGGCATCAGGGGTGGCTGATGGTGCTCCTGATCCCGGTCATCCTGTGGACGGCGTTCCAGGCGCAGCCGCTTAATATTCTCGCGCTGGGCGAAACGTCTGCTCGCCAGCTCGGGATGCCGATTGGCTTCTGGCGCAACGTGCTGGTTATCGCTATCGGCTGGATGGTGGGCGTAAGCGTGGCGCTGGCGGGGGCGATTGGCTTTATTGGGCTGGTGATCCCGCATATGCTGCGCCTGTGCGGTATTACGGACCACCGAACCCTGCTTCCTGCCTCGGCGGTTGCCGGGGCGGCAACGCTGCTGATTGCCGATATCATCGCCCGGCTTGCGCTGACGGCCGCTGAGTTGCCAATAGGCGTGGTGACCGCAACGCTGGGCGCACCGGTCTTTATCTGGCTACTATTAAAGGCTGGACGTTAAAACACAACCTGTAAGTCAACCTGAGGGAATGCTATGCAGTCTGATATTCTGAATACCGAAGTGACTACCATTGACGGCGAGAAAACCACGCTGGAAGGCTACAAGGGCAAGGTACTGCTCATCGTGAACGTGGCATCGAAATGTGGCCTTACGCCGCAGTATGAACAGCTGGAAAACATTCATAAAGCCTGGGAAAAAGACGGCTTTACCGTACTCGGCTTCCCGTGCAACCAGTTCCTGGGCCAGGAGCCGGGCAGCGAAGAGGAGATTAAGACCTTTTGCAGCACAACCTATGGTGTGACGTTCCCGATGTTCAGCAAAATTGATGTGAACGGGGAAAATCGTCATCCGCTGTATGCCAAACTGGTGGCCGCGGCGCCGACCGCCGTTGCGCCTGAAGAGAGTGGTTTCTATGAGCGTATGGCGAGCAAAGGTCGCGCGCCGCTCTATCCGGACGATATTCTGTGGAACTTCGAAAAATTCCTGATTGGCCGTGACGGTCAGGTCGTGCAGCGTTTCTCGCCTGACATGACGCCTGAAGATCCTATCGTGATGGAATCAATCAAGCTGGCGCTGGCGAAATAATGACGCTGCTGATGCAGCTCACAGGCGTTGCCGGGAAGGGACGTCTTGAGCCTGTTACCGCCGCAGTCAACGCAGGTGAAATCCTTCACCTGGTTGGGCCTAACGGCGCCGGAAAAAGCACGCTGCTGGCGCGCATGGCGGGGCTGACCCGCGGGGAAGGGGAGATTACCTTTCTCGGGCAATCGCTCGTCAACTGGCTACCCTCTACACTTGCCTCCTGTCGAAGCTATCTGGTTCAGCAGCAGGTTCCGCCCTTTGCAATGCCCGTCTGGCACTACCTGACGCTGCACCTGCCTGATAAAAATCAGGTAGCATTGCTCCATGACGTTGCTGCGGCGCTCGGGTTAGACGATAAGCTCACCCGACAGGCCAGCCAGCTTTCCGGTGGCGAATGGCAGCGCGTGCGTCTGGCCGCCGTCATCCTTCAGGTTCATCCGGTGGGAAATCCTCACGGGCGGTTGCTGCTGCTGGACGAGCCGATGAGCGGATTGGACGTTGCCCAGCAGGCAGCGCTGGATACTCTGCTCAGCGCGCTGTGTCGCAAGGGCATCGCCATTGTGATGAGCAGCCATGATTTAAACCATACGTTGCGCCACGCGCATCGGGTGTGGTTGCTGGCGCGTGGCAAACTGATTGCCAGCGGAACGCGCGACAACGTGCTGACGGCCCCCAATCTTGCGAGTGCTTACCACATGTCGTTCCGGAGGCTGGATATTGAAGGCCACAAGATGCTCATTTCCACGACGCAGGAGTAACCTTTCTTGCACAGCCGCATAGATGCACGCTAAATTACCGAAAGAACAAAAAAAGCAGAGGATTCGTCTGAAATGCGATTCTGGTTTCTCCTTGTTGCGGCGCTATTTCTTGCAGGATGCAGCAGCCATCGTGCACCTCCGCCTAACCCACGGCTTTCTGACTCCATTACGGTCATTGCCAGCCTGAACGATCAGCTCAGCAACTGGCGCGGCACCCCTTATCGCTACGGCGGGATGAGCCGGGGCGGGGTGGATTGCTCGGGATTTGTGCTAATGACTTTCCGCGATAAATTTGACCTACAGCTTCCGCGTGAAACGCGTATGCAGGCGAAAATCGGCACTGAAATTGATAAAGACGAGCTCCTGCCCGGCGATCTGGTCTTTTTTAAAACAGGTTCCGGTGAAAGCGGCCTTCATGTCGGCATTTATGACACCGATAATCAGTTCATCCATGCCTCGACCAGCCGTGGCGTGATGCGCTCCTCTCTCGATAATGTTTACTGGCGTAAAAATTTCTGGCAGGCCAGGCGTATTTAACCGCTGCATAAAGATGCAGTGCGGAGGGCCTGGCGGTGAAAATAGACGTCAGGCTTTTCTTGCGGGTGGATTAAAGTAAAATTTTTGCCCACTTATTTTTGTCAGCATGTGCCTGTTTTATCTAAAACTGGCTATTATTCAATAACCAGGATAAGATTATTTTAGATTCAGGGAAAAATCTGAAAATTAATACGGAAAGAATGAAATTAATCTTATTAAAATCAAGACAGTGGAATTGTGCCTGCAATTGCTCCAGGATGTTCTCTCTCATCTTTAATGCAGGACAAGGGCGATGATTATTACGCTAGATAATGCTTACCAGTCTGAACTTTTACTCCTTCCGGCGCGTGATAGTACAGGTTTGCTTAAAGGTTTAGAGATTTTGGTTAACTTTACTGGCGTGGGTACGGACGTACGAATCCCGACTGAACTGGTTATCCCTCATCTTTCTCAGGAAGATGAATTAGTGCTGTTTCAGGAAAAACTGCAATTACTCGATACCTGTAAGCTATTTTTTATTCAGCATCAGTTAATTGCATGGATCAATATTACACCTGCAATTGTTGAGTTTTTATTAACTAATGAGAACGCTGTTTCAATCCTTGATCGTTATCCGTTTCTTGAGTTTACTGTTAATGAGAACTATCCAGGTTTAAATAACGGGAAAGACGATCTTACGCTTGCAAGAATGGCGATCCATTTCCCCTTAGTGCTGGCTAACTTTGGTGCAGGGGCTGCATCCCTTAAACCGGTGTATGATGGTCTGTTCAAACGGGTGATTCTGGATAAAAACTTTATTCATCAGCGCGTCTCGGCGCTCTCTTTCGAGCCATTTATGCGCGCCATTCTCTGGCAGATCGCGCCGCATTGTCAGTCGGTCATGGTCTCGGGAATTGACGATCACGGCATCTTACAACGCGTGCTGCCCTTCAATTTTGGCGCAATGCAGGGAACCCTGTGGCCTGCCGTCCCGGCAGAACGCGTAACGACCCTCGTTCAGCAATAACCCCTTTCTTCGCCCGTGTTTACGTCAAGGGAAACCCTCTACACTTAAAGCAGGAGGACTTATGACCCTGTCTTTTACTGCTCACTGGCACGATGAATTACCCGGCTTTTACACCGCGCTTAAGCCCACGCCTTTACAGAACGCGCGTCTTATCTGGCATAACGATGCATTAGCGGATTCGCTTGGCATCCCTTCGACACTTTTTCAGCCAGAAAAGGGCGCCGGTGTCTGGGGCGGCGAAACGCTGCTTCCGGGCATGAAGCCTCTGGCTCAGGTCTACAGCGGACATCAGTTTGGCGTCTGGGCGGGACAGCTCGGCGATGGTCGCGGCATCCTGCTGGGTGAACAGGTTCTGCCGAATGGCGAAACGCTCGACTGGCACCTGAAAGGGGCAGGGTTAACACCGTACTCACGCATGGGGGATGGCCGCGCGGTGCTGCGTTCAACCATTCGTGAAAGTCTGGCTTCCGAGGCGATGCATGCCCTGGGGATCCCCACCTCACGCGCGCTGTCCATTGTCACCAGCGACACGCCGGTGGCCCGCGAGACGATAGAGCAGGGGGCGATGCTTATCCGCGTGGCGGAAAGCCATCTGCGTTTCGGTCATTTTGAACACTTCTACTATCGCCGCGAGCCGGATAATGTCCGCCAGCTTGCCGATTACGCCCTTCGACGTCACTGGCCGCACCTGCAAAACGAACCGGACCGCTATGTTCTCTGGTTCCGTGATATTGTCGCGCGCACCGCCTCAATGATTGCCCGCTGGCAGGCCGTCGGCTTTGCCCACGGGGTGATGAATACCGACAACATGTCCCTGTTAGGGCTGACGTTTGACTACGGTCCGTACGGCTTCCTTGATGACTATCAACCGGGTTACATCTGTAACCATTCGGACTATCAGGGGCGTTACCGTTTCGACAACCAGCCTGCGGTGGGGCTGTGGAACCTTCAGCGGCTTGCGCAAAGCCTGTCGCCGTTTATCGACGTCGATGCCCTGAACGATGCGCTCGACACCTATCAGGAGGTCTTGCTGCGGGAATATGGTGTGTTAATGCGCAACAAGCTGGGGCTGATGACGCAGGAAAAAGGCGATAACGCGCTGCTGAATGGGCTGTTTGCCATCATGGCGCGTGAAGGCAGCGACTATACCCGAACCTTCCGTATGCTGAGCCAGACTGCGCAGCAGAGCGCCACTTCACCTCTGCGTGACGAGTTCATCGATCGACAGGCGTTTGATGACTGGTTTGCCACTTACCGGGCGCGTTTACAGCAGGAACAGATTGATGACGATACCCGCCAGGCGCGGATGAAGGCGGTTAACCCGGCGATGGTGTTGCGCAACTGGCTGGCGCAGCGGGCTATTGAGCAGGCAGAGCAGGGGGATTATGCCGAGCTGCATCGGCTGCATATCGCCCTGCGCACGCCGTTTGCCGACCGGGAGGATGACTATGTCAGCCGCCCGCCGGACTGGGGCAAGCGACTGGAAGTGAGCTGCTCAAGCTAAGGGGCGAGAAAAACCTGCGGCGCGGCGTGCGCCGGATGTCTGCCGACGTGCACCTGCGCACCGTACCAGCGCGCCAGCGCGTCGGCCTGCAATACCGTCTCCGGTATGCCCTGAGAAACAATCCTGCCGTTGTGTAACAGCAGGATCCGGTCCGACCATAACGCGGCGAGATTAAGATCGTGCAGCACCACGCAGGCGTGAAGATGACCCAGACGGGTCAGCGATTTCAACAGGCGCAGCAGATGCTGCTGGTGGTAGAGATCCAGCGCTGAAGTGGGTTCGTCGAGAAACAGCCAGCCGCGCGGCGTTCCCTCACGCCACAGCTGCGCCAGCGCGCGGGCGAGCTGAACGCGCTGCTGCTCGCCGCCCGAGAGGGAATGATAACGTCTGCCAGCCAGCGGCAGGCAACCGGTCAACTGCATCACCTCACGCACAATCGACGGTTCAGGTTGAGGCGACCAGGGCGCACGCCCCATTCCAACGATCTCCTCCACCAGCCAGTCAAATCCAGGCTGAGTATGCTGACGCATCACTGCCCGATAGCGGGACAGCGTCTCCGGGTGCCATTCATCCAGCGCTTTCCCCGCCAGCGAACAGCCGCCGCTGTCGGGTTTCAGGTAGCCGGTCAGCAGTCGCAGCAGCGTGGATTTCCCCGCGCCGTTGGGACCGATCAATGTAACCAGCTCTCCCTGCGACAGTGACAGCGAAACGTTATCTGTCAGCGTGCGGCCAGACCGGGTAAAAGTCAGATTTTCAGCCGTATAACGTTCAGCCATGCTGTTCTCCACGACGAAAAATGAGCCATAAGAACCAGGGGGCGCCAAGGATGCTGGTGAGCAACCCGACCGGCATTTCTGCCGGGGCGACCAGAGTGCGGGCTACCGTATCCGCCACCAGCAGCAGAAAAGCGCCCGCGAGAACCGTGCCGGGGAGGGTTGCCCGGTGATCGGCGCCCAGCCACATGCGCATCAGGTGCGGCACCACAAGTCCGACAAAGCCAATCACGCCGCTGACGGCGACAGCCGCAGCGACCAGCAGAGCGCTGCATAACAGTAATATTCGCTGTACAAGGGCAACGTCCACGCCGAGGTAATGCGCTTCCTCTTCACCCAGTTGCAGTAAATTTAACGCGCTGGCACAACGCCAGATCGCCAGAGCGGCAGGCACCATCAGCGAGATCACGGCGAGCAGCGTTGACCACTGCGCCTGACCGAGACTTCCCATTCCCCAGAGTGAAAGCTGACGCAACTGGGCGTCATTGCTGACCCACGAAAGCACACCCACTGCCGCACCGCACAGGGCATTGATGGCGATACCCACCAGCAACAGACGTGACAGAGAGGTGTCACGCTGCTTGCTGAGCAGGAAGATCACGCCTGTGGCTGCCAGCGCCCCAAAAAATGCCGCCAGCATCGGGGCATAAAGCATCACCAGCGCGGGCAGCGAGAGCGGGAGCACCACCCACAGGGCGACGGCCAGCGCCGCACCGCTGCTGATCCCGAGCAGACCCGGGTCGGCCAGCGGATTGCGGAACAGCCCCTGCATGACGCAGCCGGCGAGCGCCAGCGACCCGCCAATCACCAGCGCCAGCAGCACGCGGGGCAGACGGATGGTGAGCCAGATCTGGCGTAGCGTCTCATCGCTGCCGCTCCACAGCACGTTCACCGGCAGGCGTAACGCCCCAAAACCGGTAGCCATGAACGTCATGACGGTAAGCAACCCCGCCAGAAGCCATAACGATAACGTGATGCGCCGGGACATCAGGGCAGTTGCTCCGCTCTGGCACGCAGCTGTTGTATGGCTTTCGGCGTGCGGACGCTGAAGCCCAGCAGGGCCATGTCATCAATAGCCAGCACCTGCTTGCTTCGTCCCGCTGGCGTTTGCGCCAGACCGGGCAGTTTCCACAGATTTTGTTCGCCGCCCAGCGCGTGAAGGCCGTCCTGCGAAATCACCACCAGATCCGGCTGGCTGGCCATTACACCCTCCTGGGAGAGCGGCTGATAGCGGGTAAAGCCCTGCATGGCGTTCTGCAACCCGGCGGCGCGTATTGCCGCATCCGCGCCGGTCTGTTGCCCGGCCGCCATTGCGGTCATTCCGCCGTGGCTGAGGATAAACAGCACCCGCTTGTTGAGCGGTGTTGAGGGCAGAGCCGCCAGCGCCTGACGCAGCGAGTTGCGCAGGGTTTCCCCTTGCACCTCATGATGCGTCGCCTGAGCTATCACCCGCACTTTTTCGTCAATCGTGCGCAGGTCAGGCGTGCCGGGAACGGTAACCACCCGGACGTGGCTCTGTTCAACCTGTTTCAGCGCCAGAGAGGGTTGCGCCTGGTCGCTTGCCAGCACCAGCGTCGGGCGTACGGACAGAATTCCCTCCGCATTCAGCTGGCGGAGATACCCCACGTCAGGCAGCGCGTTTGTCACCTGCGGCCACTGGCTGGTACTGTCGCGCGCAACCAGAGAAGACTCCGCGCCGAGGGCGTAGACGATCTCCGTCACGTCGCCGCCGAGGGCGACAATTCTCTCCGGCGCGGCGACGGCGACCAGCGGCAGTGCGCAGAGCAGGGCAAACCAGTTTTTCATGCGGCCAGCCCTTCTGGCGTCAGAGCGTCAATCTGGCGGCGCCACTGGCTCTGCTCCGGCTCGCCTTCGGTACGCTGCCCGTAGAGCTGGGCGATCTGAGTTCCATCCGCAGCAAACAGCTCCAGGCTGGTAACGTGTCCGTCTGCCGTGGGCTTACGCGTAACCCACGTCTCCGCGATAGTCTCCTCCAGCAGATGCAGGGTAAAGGTTGGGTTAAAGATGTTCAGCCAGCCCTTCATGGGCGTCAGTTTTTCCACCACACCGGTGAAGATCTGCACGCAGCCTCGGTTGCCGACGAAGATCATGATTTCGTTTCCGTCCTGTTGCGCCGTCTCCAGCAGTTGTGCCAGCGCGCTGTTATCCACCTTACAGGCCAGATCGTCACTCACCAGACGAAACGCCTGCTGGCGGCTCAGGTTATGGCGCTTCAATAAGCTAAAGAATTGATGCACGTCGGTCATGGCGCGCCACTCTTTCTCTACCGAGCCTGCATCTGCACCGTCGGAATGCGCGGGGGCTTCGACAGCCTTCAGCGCCAGAGCGGGGTTATCGGCAATGATAAAACGGGTCAGGACGTCGCCCCAGGCGGCAACGTCGGTGTGATCCGTGGTGTAGACCTTCAGTAAAGCGTCGCCCTGATGATCGAAGAACTGAATGCTCTGACGTTCACCGCGGGAGGTCGTTTCGCTAATGTGAAACGCGCTCGCCCACTGGTTGAGGAACAAACGCAGATCCAGCGCGCGCGGATTCAGCACCAGCCCGGCATGACCGCCGAAGTGCTGGTGAGTAAACGCTCCAACCTGTTCGTGAACGGCGTATTCGTTACGGCAGATGCATTTGGTTTCCCCCACGGACTCCAGCGCTGCCAGAATCTCGCGGATTTCACCGCGCAGCCGCCAGGCGTCGTGTCCAACGCGCGCAAATGCCAGCTCTGCTTCGCTGATGTGCATTAATCCGGCGATATCACGGGCGTACTTACCCGGATGTTCTTCTTTAAGCTCAAGCCAGCGTGTGTAGTGACCCATAATCTTATCCTTCTGAATCGTTGCCCCGAAGGGAATTACCATTGATAACTGACGAAGATCTTGCCGTTGCGGCCATCCTGCGGGATGCCCTGCGGTGACCAGTAGGCTTTGTCGAAGGCGTTCCCCAGCACGAGGGTGGTGGTGATGCCTTTGAACTGCTGCTGGCCTTTATAACTGACGTAGAAATCATTTACTGCGTAGCCAGGCTGCTCGCTGTAGCTGCTGCTGATGTGCGTTGAACGTTCGACGAAGGTGCCGATCCAGCCCACGGAGAAGCCGCTTTGCGCCACCGGGATATCCAGCTTGCTGGTGACGGTGTCCGGGTTGATGCTGGAGATATATTCACCCGTGTCGGTATCTTTCCCGCGCGTGCGGTTGTAGGCCACGTCGAGGTTGAACAGGCTGGTCGAGTAGGTCGCCATCATGTCCCAGCCCCAGATTTTGGCATTTGGTACGTTATAGGACATGGTGGTGGCCGCCGCAAAATCGACGGTGGTAGAGATGTAATCTTTCGCTTTGGTGTCGAAGTAGCTGGCTTTGAACTCCAGCGCGTCGTTGGCGAGTAGCAGATCGTCAAAACGCAGCCCAAAACCGAACTCCTGGGTTTCGTTGGTCTCCGGACGCAGGTTCGGGTTCGGCACCCAGTAGTTAGTGTAGAAGCTGCCGATAGAGAAGTGCTTTGAGTCGTTATACATCTCGCCCATCGTTGGCGCGCGGAAGGCCTGGGCGTAAGAGCCGAAGAGCATCAGCCAGTCGGTTGGACTCACGGTTAACCCGGCGCGTGATGACCATTTATCCGCATCCACGTAGTCGTAACCGTCGCTGCTGCCGCGGTAGTTGTCGTAACGCGTCCCGCCGAGAAGCGTTACCGGCAGGTCGCGCAGGGTGATCTCATCCTGCAACCAGCCGGAGCTGAAGTCGATTTTAGCGTCCGGGAAGCCGGTGGTCGCGCCGCCAGGGTGTTGCTCCTGACGGTAGTATTCCCCGCCGTAGGTCAGCAGGTGCGAGGCGAAGGAGTCGCTGAACAGGCGGGTGCGGTTTTCCACTTTGCCGCCTTTGGTGGTCTGCTTACGGAACTCGCCGCTGGCGTCGATGTTCTGGGCGTTGATCCGCGCTTCGGACCAGTAAATTTTCGCATCGGCGTTCAGCCAGTCGTTTCCGGCTGGCGCAATGCGGTAGCCAAGCTGGGCATCGCGCTGAATGGTGGAACGATCGGTCATCGGGTTACTGCTGCTGGCATCCGTGGTCTGCGGATTTTTCGGCTCCTGCGCGTCGTTGTTGTAGTAGCGCAGGGAGCCGCTCAGCGTCTGAGCCGGATCAATTTTCCAGCTGCCTTTCGCCAGCATATTGTTGATGGATTCGTCGTTTGGCGCCCTCGCGCCGTCACTCTGGCGAATGTCGCCGCGATCGCGACTGGACCAGGAGACCACACCGTCCAGGGTATCGGTGCGGCCATAGGCGCTGGCGCCCATCCCGATGCTGTGATCGCCTGTTGCACCGGTAGCAAATACGCGATAGCCGCTATTTTTACCTGCGTCCAGCAGATCGCTGGCGTCGACGGTGTCATATGAAATTACGCCGCCCAGCGCGCCGCTGCCGTACAGCAAGGCGGAAGGGCCACGTACCACTTCGATACGTTTGATCAGCGCCGGATCGAGGAACGTGCTGTTCAGGTGTCCGGTATCGGTGCCCTGGCGTACGCCATCCACCAGCACCAGCACGCCACGTCGGTCGTAACCGCGCAGGTTAACGTCCTGACCGTTGGTGCGTCCGGTGCCGTCCAGCGTCAGGCCGGGCACCTTGCGCAGCAGGTCGGCGGCGGAGCTGGCGGTCTGGTTTTCCGGCGCGGTGGCGTCAATCACGCTTACCATCATGGGGGCTTCGAAGGCGCTGCGGGCGTTGCCGGTGGCGGTAACGGTGATATCGTCTGTGGCGGCAAACGCAACGCCCGGCAGGGTGCTGACAATTGCCAGCGCCAGAAGAGACGGGCGTAAAGACGCGGATTGCAGGTGTGGCATAGCAACTCTCCATAAGAATTGAAAAGCGCTGGCTGCCTGGGGATCACCTGGGTGGCTGGCGAATGTGTTGTCTGGATTATTTAGTCAGGATCAGTTTTCCGGCATTGGTCTGGCGCAGCAGGTAGTGCTGGCCGTCATGCTCGATAATGACCCGTCCCTCCTCACCCAACAGGCTTTTGCTGTCGATTCGGCGATCTGTGGGAGCAGGGGACGGCGCTGTGTGTGTTTTTACTGGCGTTGCTGCGCTGTTATCGGTCGGTGACATAATGTTTATAAATAACAATCAATGTAACAATGATAATCATTATCAATAAACTGCATTTTCACAGCAAGCGTTTTTGTGAAAATTGTGTGACGGGATCAAATTTGGGGGAGAGGTGCGGTCTGATGCCCTCACCCCGACCCTCTCCCACGGGGAGAGGGAGAAGGGCACGTACCGTAGGCCGGGTAAGCGCAGCGTCACCCGGCAGGATTTTAAAAGCGCGTGTCCACGGCTGAAGCCAGCTTCTCCAGCAGCCGTTCGCTGTCTTCCCAGCTCAGGCACGGGTCGGTAATCGACTGGCCGTACACCATTTGCTGTCCGGCGACGATCTTCTGCGTGCCTTCTTTGATAAAGCTCTCCGCCATAATTCCTGCAATGGCGGTCGAGCCGCTGCGGATCTGCTGGCAGACTTCATCGCAGACGTCCAGCTGGCGGCGGTGCTGTTTCTGGCAGTTGCCGTGGCTGAAATCCACCACCAGATGCTCCGGCAGGTCAAATTCCGCCAGCGTTTCGCAGGCGGCGGCAATATCTTCTGCATGGTAATTCGGTTTTTTACCGCCACGCATAATGATATGTCCGAACGGGTTGCCGCTGGTCTGGTAGATGGTCATCTGGCCGTTTTTATCCGGGGAGAGGAACATATGGCTGGCGCGTGACGCGCGGATGGCATCAACGGCGATGCGGGTATTGCCGTCCGTTCCGTTTTTGAAGCCCACTGGGCAGGAGAGCGCCGACGCCATTTCACGGTGGATCTGGCTTTCGGTGGTACGCGCGCCAATCGCGCCCCAGCTAATGAGGTCGGCAATAAACTGTCCGGTCACCATATCCAGAAATTCGGTAGCGGTCGGCACGCCCAGCTCGTTAACCTGTAACAGCAGCTTACGCGCCAGCGCAATGCCGTGATTCACCCGGTAACTACCGTTCAGATCGGGATCGGATATCAATCCTTTCCAGCCCACGACAGTACGCGGTTTTTCAAAGTAGGTACGCATCACGATCTCCAGGCGATCCTGATACGTGCTGCGCAGCGTCTGAAGGCGTTGTGCATAATCCATCGCCGCGTCCAGGTCGTGGATGGAACAGGGGCCAATTACTACCAGAAGACGTTTGTCTTCACCATTGAGAATTTTTTCGATGCGGCGACGGGAGGCCGTCACATGGTCCGCCACCTCGTCGGAAACGGGGTGCAGCCGGGCCAGTTCAGCCGGGGTGACCAGGCTATCAATGCGCGCGGTGCGCAGTTCGTCGGTTTTGTTCATGGAATGTCTCAGAAATTTTTTGCTTCATCGGCAGACTACCGGGAAGTGATGGGCATCACCTTAAACCAATCCCTGCTGATTTCAAGTTCGGGGCACGTCGCCCCGAGGATGGCATGATAATAACTGAAACTGGATTAATGTACTAGCATATTAGTACATGCGGCGATTCAGTCCCATGATATCGAGGATCTTGGTGGCAATTTCTTCTACTGAATAGTTGGTACTGTTCAGCCAGGGGATCTGATTTTTCCGGTACAGCGCTTCGACTTCGGAGACTTCCATTCGGCACTGGCGCATTGAGGCGTAGCGGCTGTTCTCGCGACGTTCTTCGCGGATCGCCGCCAGTCGTTCCGGGTTGATGGTCAGCCCAAACAGCTTATGCTGAAGCGGCTTGAGCGCGGCAGGCAGCACCAGGTTGTCCATATCATCGGCAATAAAGGGGTAGTTGGCGGCGCGAATGCCAAACTGCATTGCCAGGTAAAGGCTGGTGGGGGTTTTACCGCAGCGCGACACGCCTAGCAAAATGACCTGCGCCTGGTCCAGATTGCGCAGCGAGATCCCGTCGTCGTGCGCCAGAGTGTAGTCAATGGCGGCAATACGCGCATCGTATTTGGTCAGGTTGCCGGGGTTCAGCCCGTGGGTACGGTGAGCGATCGGCGTCGGGTCGAGCTTCAGCTCGCTTTGCAAGGGTGCAACCAGCGCCTGCACGATATCCTGACAGAAGCCCTCGCTTTGCAGAATGATGTTGCGGATCTCAGGGATCACAATGGAATAGAACACCAGCGGACGAACACCGGTCTGCTGGTAAATGGCGTCGATCTGGTCCTTGACCGCTTTGGCCCGGCTCTCGTTTTCCACGAACGGCAGCGTGATGCTGTTTATCGACACGGGAAACTGCGACATCACCGCGTGACCCAGCACCTCGGCGGTAATCGCCGTCCCATCAGAAATATAAAAAACGTGGCGATCGACAGCATTATCCATTTTATCCACCCTGAATAGCGTACGTAATTGCCTGAAAGCATAAATTAAAAAAGTTAATTGCACAGCAATGAACTTATCTGAATTTAAAATGAAATGGTGTTTTTGATTTTCCTGAAAAGTGGATTTCATTTTCTGATTAGCGGCGTTATTTCTATGGTTTTTGACGGAATCTATAGGAATCATCGGGTTAGCGAGTGCGGGGAAACTGTCCGAAAAGTTGAAAATTTAAATTGCTTACACGATTCACCGTTTTTTTAGCGGAAATAAATATGCCAGTATAAATACGTAGTCAGGTGTTTCTTACTCCGATCAAATATCACAAAAGGATTGTTTCGATGTCCAACAATGGCTCGTCACCGCTGGTGCTTTGGTATAACCAACTCGGCATGAATGATGTAGACAGAGTTGGGGGCAAAAATGCCTCCCTGGGTGAAATGATTACAAATCTGTCCGGTATGGGTGTCTCCGTACCAAACGGGTTTGCCACAACCGCCGATGCGTTTAACCTGTTTTTAGACCAGAGCGGTGTAAACCAGCGCATTTACGACCTGCTGGATAAAACGGATATTGATGATGTCACCGAGCTTGCCAAAGCCGGCGCGCAAATCCGCCAGTGGATTATCGACACACCTTTCCAGCCGGAACTGGAAAAAGCCATCCATGACGCCTACAACCAGCTCTCCGCTGACGACGCGCAGGCCTCCTTTGCCGTGCGCTCTTCCGCTACCGCGGAAGATATGCCGGATGCCTCTTTCGCCGGACAGCAGGAAACCTTCCTCAACGTCCAGGGTTACGAGGCGGTACTGGTGGCGGTGAAGCATGTGTTTGCTTCCCTGTTCAACGACCGCGCCATCTCCTATCGCGTGCATCAGGGCTATGACCACCGCGGCGTCGCGCTCTCCGCAGGCGTACAGCGCATGGTGCGCTCCGACGTAGGCTCTTCCGGCGTGATGTTCTCTATCGATACTGAATCCGGCTTCGACCAGGTGGTGTTTATCACCTCCGCATGGGGTCTGGGCGAGATGGTGGTGCAGGGGGCGGTGAACCCTGACGAATTCTACGTGCACAAGCCTACGCTGGCGGCTAACCGTCCGGCAGTGGTACGCCGCACCATGGGCTCGAAAAAAATCCGCATGATCTATGCCCCGACGCAAGAGCATGGCAAGCAGGTCACTATTGAAGATGTGCCGCTGGAGCAGCGGGATCGCTTCTCGCTCACCGACGCCGAAGTGGAAGAGCTGGCGAAGCAGGCGGTGCAGATTGAAAAACACTATGGCCGTCCGATGGACATCGAGTGGGCCAAAGACGGACACACCGGCAAGCTGTTTATCGTGCAGGCGCGTCCGGAAACCGTCCGTTCGCGCGGTCAGGTCATGGAGCGCTACACCCTGCACGCGCAGGGCAAAATTGTCGCGGAAGGCCGCGCAATCGGCCACCGCATCGGTGCCGGTCCGGTGAAAGTGATCCACGACATCAGCGAGATGAATCGCATTCAGCCTGGCGACGTGCTGGTGACCGACATGACCGACCCGGACTGGGAGCCGATCATGAAGAAAGCGGCTGCTATCGTCACCAACCGCGGTGGCCGTACCTGTCACGCGGCTATCATTGCCCGTGAGCTGGGGATCCCGGCGGTAGTCGGCTGTGGTGACGCGACCGAACGCATGAAGGACGACCAGAACGTGACGGTCTCCTGTGCCGAAGGCGATACCGGTTACGTGTATGCCGATATCCTCGACTTCAGCGTGAAGAGCTCCAGCGTGGATACCATGCCGGACCTGCCGCTGAAAATCATGATGAACGTCGGTAACCCGGATCGCGCGTTTGACTTCGCCTGCCTGCCGAACGAAGGCGTGGGCCTGGCGCGTCTGGAATTCATCATCAACCGCATGATCGGCGTTCACCCGCGCGCGCTGCTGGAGTTTGACGACCAGGACGCGAAGCTGCAAAACGAAATCCGCGAGATGATGAAGGGTTACGACTCGCCGAGAGAGTTCTATGTCGGCCGCCTGACGGAAGGCATCGCCACGCTCGGTGCGGCCTTCTACCCGAAACGCGTGATCGTGCGTCTGTCGGACTTTAAGTCCAACGAATATGCCAACCTGGTGGGCGGCGAACGCTACGAGCCGGAAGAAGAGAACCCGATGCTGGGCTTCCGCGGCGCCGGACGCTACGTGTCGGAAAACTTCCGCGACTGCTTCGCGCTGGAGTGCGAAGCGGTAAAACGCGTGCGCAACGACATGGGGTTGACCAACGTGGAAATCATGATCCCGTTCGTCCGTACCGTGGATCAGGCGAAAGCGGTGGTGGATGAGCTGGCGCGTCAGGGGCTGAAGCGCGGCGAGAACGGGCTGAAGATCATCATGATGTGTGAAATTCCGTCCAACGCCCTGCTGGCCGAGCAGTTCCTGGAGCACTTCGACGGCTTCTCCATTGGTTCGAATGATATGACGCAGCTGGCGCTCGGCCTGGACCGCGACTCCGGCGTTGTCTCTGAGCTGTTTGATGAGCGTAACGAGGCGGTGAAAGCGCTGCTCTCCATGGCCATCCGTGCGGCGAAGAAACAGGGTAAATATGTCGGGATCTGCGGGCAGGGTCCTTCTGACCATGAAGACTTTGCGGCCTGGCTGATGGATGAGGGGATTGATAGCCTCTCCCTGAACCCGGACACCGTGGTGCAAACCTGGCTGAGCCTGGCAGAGCTGAACAAGTAAAACCTGCATAATCTGAAAAAGGCGAGGAGATCTGTCCTCGCCTTTTTTATTTTCCTGCGAATATGCTCACCATCACAAATAAAGCAAAAAACCAAATATCATAATTTATCTGTTAATTTAGACAATTGTTAGTGGGCAGGGCGTTGCTAATACTTGAGCCTTACCGCGTACATCCGTCGGGATGATGCGCGACTGGTTGAAATACGTTTTAACCTGATAAAAAGGCAAATAACAATGACAATCTCCTCTGTATTACGTACCAAAGATAAAATAGGTTATGGCCTCGGTGATATGGCCAGCGCGCTGGTCTGGCAAACGGCAACGTTATTTCTCGCGTATTTCTATACGGACGTATTCGGTTTGCCGGCGGCCATTATGGGCACCATGTTTTTAGTGGTGCGCGTGATCGATGCGTTTGTCGATCCGTGCATTGGCGCGCTGGTGGACCGCACTCAGACCCGCCACGGTCGTTTTCGTCCCTGGCTGCTCTGGTTTGCCATTCCGTTTGGCGTGAGCTGCCTGATTACCTTCTACGTACCGGATGCCGGGCAGACGGCGAAAATTGTCTATGCCTGCGTAACCTATGCCATCCTGAGCCTGATCTACTCCGCGATTAACGTTCCATACTGCGCCATGCCCGGCGCGCTGACGCTCGACCCGCGCGAGCGCCACTCGCTGCAATCCTGGCGCTTTGGCCTGTCGTTTATCGGCGGGTTGATTGTAACGGTCATCGCGCTGCCGCTGGTCTCATTATTAGGTCAGGGGAATGTGCAAAAAGGTTATTTCTATGCCATGAGCCTGATGGGGCTGCTGGGTATTGTTTTATTCTTCTGCTGCTTCTTTATGACCCGGGAGCGTTACTCGCCACGCAATGACACCTCCGGCTCGATGCTGACGGATTTAAAACTGCTGGCCGCCAACAGCCAGTGGCGAATTGTTTTTCTGTTTAATATTTTACTGTTAACCGCCGTCGTGACGCGTGGCTCTGCGACCATGTATTACGTTAACTATGTTCTGTTACGTCCTGAACTGGTCTTTGCCTTTATTGTTTCCGGCATGGTGGCATCCTTAAGCGGCGCATTATTATCTGAACGCCTGCTGGGGAAATTTGATCGCGTACGTGCCTATCAGTGGACCATTATTTCTTTCGTTATTTTTGGCGCGCTGATTTTCTTCATTCCGCCTTCGCAGGTGTGGCTGATATTCGGTCTGAATATTGTGTTTAGTTTTATTCAGAACCTGACCACGCCGCTGCAATGGACCATGTTCTCCGATGTGGTGGACTACGAAGAACACCGCAGCGGCCGCCGTCTGGACGGGCTGGTCTTTTCTACCGCCCTGTTTGCCATCAAGTTTGGGTTGGCGCTGGGTGGGGCGGTAGTCGGTTGGGTGCTGGGCATGGTGGATTACGCGCCCGGACAGGCAAACCAGGCGCCTCACGTCCTCGCAACCATCAATGCCCTGTTCACCCTGATCCCCTGCGCGCTGTTCCTCTGCATGGTGGCGCTCCTTGCTATCTACAAACTCAACAGCCGACTGGTGGATTCCATTGCCCGTGAGCTGGCCAGCAAGCGAGACATTCGAAACGATGCGGGGCAGCTCAGCCCGGTAACCCAATCCGCACTACAGGAGTAAACCATGACTGTGATCTACAAGGACGCGGGACGTCCCGTACACGAGCGTGTCGCTGATTTACTGGCGCGTATGACGCCGGAAGAGAAATTTGCCCAGATGCACGCGTACTGGCTGATCCTCGATGAACACGGCAGCCACCGCGAGCGCAGCGATTTGAGCGATGAGTTCGCCGGCGTGAGCGAACAGGCGTCCCTCAGCGAAAGGCTGAAGCTGGGCGTCGGGCAGATCACCCGTCCGCTCGGCACGCACATTGTTGATGCAAAAACCGGCGTGCGTGCCGCTAACCGCCTGCAACGTATGATGATGGAGGAGACCCGGCTCGGCATTCCGGCGCTGTTTCATGAGGAGTGTCTGGTTGGGCTGCTGTGCAAAGATGCAACCCTGTTCCCGTCGTCGCTGAACTACGGTTCCACCTGGGACCCGGCGCTGGTGCAGCGCGCGGCGGAGCAGATTGGCAACGAGGCCCGGTCCGTCGGGTGCCAGCAGGGGCTGGCCCCGGTGCTGGATGTCTCGCGCGATGTGCGCTGGGGACGGACGGAAGAGACCTTTGGGGAAGATCCGTGGCTGGTAGGGGTGATGGCGACGGCGTACGTGAAGGGGTTGCAGGGCGATAAGCGCGATCTGCTGGCGACCCTGAAACATTACGTGGGGCACTCCTTCAGCGAAGGGGCGCGCAATCATGCGCCGGTCCATCTGGGTTTCAGCGAGCTAAGCGATACCTTCCTGCTACCGTTTGAGATGGCGGTGAAGCTGGCCAACGCCGGTTCGGTGATGCCAGCCTATCATGACATCGATAATCAGCCAGGGCACAGCGACCATTTCCTGCTCACCACCGTGCTGCGTGAACAGTGGGGCTTCGACGGCATTATTGTCGCGGATTACGGCGGCGTCAGCCTGCTGCACCAGCACCACGGGATTTCTCACGATCCAGCAGAATCGGCGGCGCTGGCGTTTAACGCCGGGCTGGACGTGGAATTGCCGAAGGATGACTGCGCGCGTCATCTGGCGGAAGCGGTAGAGCGTGGGCTTATCTCAATGGCGAAAGTGGATGAGATTGTGGCGCGCGTGCTAAGTGAAAAATTCCGTCTCGGGCTGTTTGAAAAACCGTACGCCGACGAAAAAGGTATCGATTTGCAGAATGAGGCGACCCGGCAGGTGGCGCGCGAGGTGGCAACAAAATCGATCACGCTGCTGGAAAATAACGGCATTATGCCCCTCGGCGGAAAACCCCGTGTAGCGGTAGTGGGGCCGACGGCGGACGATCCGCTGGCGTTGCTGAGCGGCTACAGCTTCCCGGTTCACCTGATCATCAGCGATATGGTTGAAGAGACCTCGCAGGTGACAACCCCGCGCGCGGCGCTGGAACAGTACCTTGGTGCATCGCAGATACGTTACGCCAAAGGGTGCCACATTATCGAAAAACGGATGGCGGGTGCGCCGGTGTTCCCGGGCGACAGCGGCGGTAAACCGATGCAGCAATCGCCGGTTTCACAACGCACGGATTTGATCCCCGAAGCCGTGAGCGCGGCAAAAGAGAGTGACGTGGTGGTGGCCTGCGTGGGCGACCTCGCCGGGCTATTCCAGAGCGGCACCGTGGGGGAAGGATCGGATACCGATTCGCTGAATCTGCCGGGCGTGCAGCAACAGCTGCTTGAGGAGCTGGTGGCAACCGGCAAGCCGGTAATTGTCGTCATGACGGGCGGGCGTCCTTATAACCTTCAGGGGCTGGAAGAGAAGGTGGCCGCGCTGATGATGGCCTGGGCGCCGGGGCAGGAAGGGGGCTGGGCGATTGCCGATATCTTAACCGGCCGCGCGGAGCCGCAGGGCAGGCTGGTAGTCAGCGTGCCGAAAAACGCCGGGGCGATGCCGTACTACTATAACCACAAGCTGAAAAGCGGCGGCACGCCGTTTGCGTTCCATTTCGGCGCACTTTACCCATTCGGTTACGGTCTTGGCTGGACGCAGTTTCGCTGGAGTGCGGCGCGTCTCGCTGAAAGCCACGTCCCGGTCGACGGAGAGGTGGTGTTAAGCGTCGATGTCAGTAACATCGGGGAGCGCAGCGGCAGCGAAGTAATACAGGTATACGTGCGTGACAAAGTCGCGACGCAGGTTCGTCCGCTTCAGGAGCTGAAAGCGTTTCAACGCGTTACGCTTTCACCGGGAGAAACCGCCACCCTGACCTTTACCTTGCCGGTGGAGATGTTTAATTTCACCCGCCGGGACGGGAAGCGGATTGTCGAGTCAGGGGAATTTGAGCTACAGGTTGGCGCGTCCTCGGCGGATATTCGCGAGGTGGTGAACGTGCAGGTGACCGGGGAGACGCGGGTGCTGGAGGGGGAATGGCAGATGTTGAGTAGGAGTGAAATTTGTAAAAATTAATATTCAGGACTCGCCTGGCCACAAAGGCGAGTCCTCTTTCAAGCAATTAAAAGAAGAAAATGAACTTACAAAGCACTAATAACTTAAAAAAATAGTTCGCATAAGAATAGTCTTAGCCGCCTTGCTCTGAGCCTGGAACTGATATAGCTACTCCTCACCGTCTGCTGATTGCAGGACTGCGCCAGATAGCCTGATAGGTTTGATGAGCTATAAAAGATGAAATTTAAATGAAGATACGGACTCTGTCTGATTTAAGTTCCCTGTGCAACGGCTACATGACAACGCAATGCAGGGAAAACGAAGACCTACAGTGCATAGCGTCAGAACTCAGGATTCAATAAGTAACTGGAGAGGTTAAGTGGTTGTAGATATTTCGGTGTTATTCATTATTCTTTTAATGATTGTGTGCGCCCTGATTTATCGCCTTTCTGTCATGGAAGATAAGTTGTTAGCAATGGAGTTAAGACACGCTACGGAAGTCAACGCAGCGCGTAGAGAAGGGTATATAAACTGCATGAATCTTCATGCTCAGGTTGAAAAAAGTATAAAAGATAAAGCTAAATGATGGCGTTTTTAGGAACGCCAATTGGCTGTTGGTACGAGAAAGATATTCAGTTGATAGTGAAATGGCATATGCTTATGACGAATGGAACTAAACAGTAAAACTCTTTCATCGCTATTCATCCGTCTGTAATGAACGGTTGTTTCGTTTAAAACACGCCTAAATCCTGTGCGCTCAGCATAAGGTAAATAAAAAAAAAGCCCATCGTGGGAGATGGGCAAAGACTACACACAGCAATTCGTTGTTTCACTCAGGGGATTTCCATGCTTATAAATCAAGGTGTTGATTTATAACCGTGTCTTAATAGTAGGCATGCCAACTTTATGAGTCGATCGGATTCGTCTCAATAGTTAAAGGGAGGTAAAGATTTCTTGAAGAGAATGACGGTTTTAGGCATGAAAAGGCGGGTCTGACCAGTGCGCAGAGAATAAATAGTTTAGCAACGTTTAAGTATTCCTGCGAAGAGTGTAGGCCGGGTAAGCGTTAGCGCCACCCGGCAAAGGTTATTACTGCGCGTTCTTATCTTCCAGCTCTTCAAGTTCGCTTAAGATGAGGTCCGGATCGGTTCCGGGTGGCGGCACTTCATGCACCCAGGCTGAGAAGAGACGCCAGGTTACCGCAAGCAGCACCGGACCGATAAACAGGCCAATCATGCCGAAGGCAATCAACCCCCCGATCACCCCGGACAGGATCAGAATCAGCGGCAGATCAGCGCCCATGCGGATGAGGAGAGGACGAATCACGTTATCCATGGTGCCCACCACGCAACTCCAGACCAGCAGCACCGTGCCCCAGGTCGTGTCCCCCGTCCAGTAAAGCCAGATAATGCAGGGAACCAGCACCAGCAGCGGACCAAGCTGTGCCAGACAGGTCATCAGCATGACAACGGTGAAAATGGTGGCATAAGGTACGCCGGAAACCGCCAGCCCGATACCGCCAAGCACCGCCTGCACCAGCGCTGTGACCACCACGCCGAGCGCCACCGCGCGAACGGCCTGGGCTGCCAGCAGCACGGCCGCATCGCCGCGTTTACCTGCCAGCCGGGTGGCGAAATGGCGTACCCCCAGCGCAACCTGCTCGCCGCGCCAGTACAGCAGGGCGCTGAAGACCAGCATCAACGTACAGTGCATCATAAAGCGACCAATATGCGCAGCCTGCCCGACAAACCAGGTGGTGGTTGTGCCGATGTACGGGCGCACTTTGGCCATCAGGGCGCTACCGCCCATCTCCAGCAGGCTGTGCCAGCCGCTGTATAGTTTTGCGCCCACAACAGGAATGCTGTTCAGCCACGCGAGATCCGGCAGCGTCATGTCACCGCTGGTGACCGCGCGAATAACCGGGCCGCTGCTGTCAACCAGGCTGTTAACCAGCAGCGCAATGGGAATAATAAACAGCAGGAACAGCAGCAGCGTCATCACCAGCACGGCAAGGCCGCGGCGACCAAACAGCAGTTTCTGCAAACGTAAGAGTAAAGGCCAGGTTGCGACCACGACGGTCGCGGCCCAGGCAAATCCGAGCACGAAAGGACGAACAATCCACAGACACGCAATAATCATAATGGCTAAGAACAGCACCGACAGCAGTATCTGTGCGACATCCCTGGGCTGACGAAGATTGACCATAAACGAAACTTTCCTTAAATGAACACCAGCAAGGCTGATGGGAATATAAACCGCATCTCTCTAATCATTAGTGATTTCAGCGATTTTTGACAGGCGGATTTTGCCCGTAATTCTACGAAGCACATAAGAAAAAAATGTGATAAAACTTTCCAGACACAACGCAAACGATTTCACACTATTCTCATTAGGGTCGACAGCAATGATCCCACAGATTTCTCAGGCACCGGGCGTCGTTCAACTGGTGCTTAATTTTTTGCAGGCACTGGAGCAACAGGGTTTTACAGGTGATACCGCCACCGATTATGCCGACAGGCTGACGATGGCAACCGATAACAGTATTTACCAGCTTCTTCCCGATGCCGTCGTTTTCCCGCGCTCTACCGCCGATGTGGCCCTCATCGCCCGTCTGGCGTCGCAGGAGCGTTTCAGCTCCCTGGTCTTTACCCCGCGCGGCGGCGGGACGGGCACCAATGGGCAGGCGCTGAACCAGGGCATCATCGTTGATATGTCCCGCTATATGAATCGCATCATTGAGATCAACCCGGAAGAGGGGTGGGTGCGTGTGGAAGCGGGGGTAATCAAAGATCAGCTGAATCAGTTTTTAAAACCGTATGGCTATTTTTTTGCGCCCGAGCTTTCCACCAGTAACCGCGCAACCCTTGGCGGGATGATCAACACCGATGCCTCAGGGCAGGGCTCGCTGGTCTACGGCAAAACCTCCGATCACGTCATGGGTGTGCGGGCGGTGCTGCTGGGGGGCGATATTCTCGATACCCAGCCGTTGCCGGTCGAACTGGCTGAAACGCTGGCAAAAGAGAGCACCACCAGCGGACGGATTTATCGCACCGTGCTGGAGCGCTGCCGCGAAAATCGCGAACTGATCCTCGACAAATTCCCGAAGCTCAATCGCTTCCTGACGGGCTACGATCTGCGCCATGTCTTTAATGACGATCTGAGCCAGTTCGATCTTACCCGCATACTGACCGGGTCAGAAGGTACGCTGGCCTTTATCACCGAAGCGCGTCTGGATATCACCCCGCTGCCGAAGGTGCGCCGTCTGGTGAACGTCAAATACAACTCCTTTGACTCCGCGCTGCGTAATGCCCCGTTTATGGTGGAGGCGCGGGCGCTGTCGGTGGAAACCGTTGATTCAAAAGTACTGAACCTGGCCCGGGAAGATATTGTCTGGCATTCGGTGAGCGAACTAATTACCGACGTGCCGGATAAAGAGATGCTCGGTCTGAACATCGTCGAGTTCGCCGGGGATGACGCAGAGCTGATTGAGAGCCAGGTGAGCACGCTCTGCCAGCGTCTGGACGAGTTGATTGCACTGGGTGAGGGCGGCGTCATTGGCTGGCAGCTGTGTAACGACCTCTCCGGCATCGAGCGAATCTACGCGATGCGTAAAAAGGCGGTGGGGCTGCTCGGTAACGCGAAAGGGGCGGCGAAGCCGATTCCATTTGCGGAAGATACCTGCGTGCCGCCGGAGCATCTGGCGGATTATATTGTGGAGTTTCGTGCGCTGCTCGACAGCCATGGTCTGAGCTATGGCATGTTCGGGCACGTTGACGCGGGTGTGCTACACGTGCGCCCGGCGCTGGACATGTGCGATCCGCAGCAGGAGATCCTGATGAAGGAGATCTCCGACGAGGTCGTGGCCCTTACGGCCAAATATGGCGGTTTGTTATGGGGAGAGCATGGCAAAGGATTCCGCGCCGAGTACAGCCCGGCGTTTTTTGGCGAACAACTCTACGCCGAGCTGCGTAAGGTGAAAGCCGCTTTTGATCCTAATAACCGTCTTAACCCGGGTAAAATCTGCCCGCCAGAGGGCGTTGATGCGCCGATGTTGCAGGTAGACGCCGTCAAGCGCGGCACCTATGACCGACAAATTCCGATTGCGGTACGCGCTTCCTGGCGCGGCGCGATGGAGTGCAACGGCAACGGGCTGTGCTTCAACTTCGATGTGAAAAGCCCGATGTGTCCGTCGATGAAAATCACCAGCAACCGCATCCACTCCCCAAAAGGACGTGCGACGCTGGTGCGCGAATGGCTGCGCCTGCTGGCCGATCGCGGCATTGACCCGCTCAAGCTGGAACAGGAGCTGCCGGAAAAACGCGCCAGCCTGCGCGGGCTCATCGAACGGACCCGCAACAGCTGGCATGCGAATAAAGGCGAATACGATTTCTCGCATGAGGTGAAAGAGGCGATGTCCGGCTGCCTGGCGTGCAAGGCGTGTTCAACCCAGTGCCCGATTAAAATTGACGTGCCGGAATTCCGTTCCCGCTTCCTCCAGCTTTACCACACGCGTTATCTGCGCCCGATGCGCGATCATCTGGTGGCAACGGTGGAGAGTTACGCGCCGCTAATGGCTCGTGCGCCAAAAACCTTTAACTTCTTTATCAATCAGCCGCTGGTGCGCAAACTGTCTGAAAAACATATCGGCATGGTGGATCTGCCGCTGCTGTCGGTGCCATCGCTCCAGCGTCGGCTGGTGGGGCACCGCTCGGCGAACATGACCCTGGAACAACTGGAAGCATTAAGCCCTGAGCAGAAAGCGAAGGTGGTGCTGGTGGTGCAGGATCCGTTTACCAGCTATTACGATGCGCAGGTGGTGGCTGATTTTGTCCGTCTGGCAGAGAAAATTGGCTACCAGCCGGTGGTACTGCCGTTCTCGCCGAACGGCAAGGCGCAGCACATTAAAGGTTTCCTGACCCGCTTCGCGAAAACCGCGCAGAAAACTTCAGATTTCCTGAATCGCGTGGCGCAGCTCGATATGCCAATGGTGGGCGTCGATCCGGCGCTGGTGCTCTGCTACCGGGATGAATATAAGCAGACGCTCGGCGATAAGCGCGGTGATTTTCAGGTCTTACTGGTGCATGAGTGGCTGCCTTCGGTGCTGAAGCAAACGGCCCCTCAGGAGGTCAGCGGAGAATCCTGGTACCTGTTTGGGCACTGCACTGAAGTGACCGCGCTGCCGACGGCGCCTGCCCAGTGGGCTTCTATCTTCGCCCGCTATGGCGCGAAGCTGGAAAGCGTCAACGTGGGTTGCTGCGGTATGGCCGGAACCTACGGTCATGAAGTCAAAAACCACGCTAACTCGCTCGGCATTTACGAGCTGTCGTGGCACCAGGCAATGCAGCGCCTGCCGCGTAACCGCTGTCTGGCGACGGGCTACTCCTGCCGCAGCCAGGTGAAACGGGTGGAAGGTAACGGCGTTCGCCATCCCTTGCAGGCTTTACTGGAGATTATCGGATGATCTGGAAACGTGCGGTCACTCTGCAGGCCTTAAATGCCATGGGTGCAGAAAACATGGTCGGTTTACTGGATATCCAGTTTACGCGCATTGGCGATAACGAACTTGAAGCGACGATGCCAGTAGACAGTCGTACTCATCAACCGTTTGGCCTGCTGCACGGCGGCGCGTCCGTCGTGCTGGCCGAAACGCTGGGGTCGGTCGCAGGTTACCTGTGTACGGAAGGGGAGCAGAAGGTGGTCGGGCTGGAGGTCAATGCCAACCACATCCGCTCCGTTCGCAGCGGGCGCGTGCGCGGTGTTTGCCGCGCACTGCACGCCGGAAGTCGTCATCAGGTGTGGCAGATTGATATTCTGGACGAGCAGGATCGCCTGTGTTGTTCATCCAGACTGACGACGGCCGTTGTGTAAAGTTTCCGAATGTCTTGCTTTTGGTCAAAAATTAGCCGCCTGATTGTGATATACTGGTCACGTTTTGAACATAAGCGAGGACATCATGGATACTGAAATAACCCCAACACAGCTGGCAATTGAATATTTACGTCGCGATAAAAGCAATCTGTCTCCGGCGCAGTACCTGAAAAAGCTGAAACAACTTGAGCTGGAATTTACGGATTTGCTGGCGCTCTCTTCAAACGAGCTGAAAGAAGAGATCTACTTTGCCTGGCGGTTGGGCGTTCACGTCCATTGAGCAGTGAAGAAAAGGCCGCCCGCGCGGCCTTTTTTGTGTCTGAAAATCAGTATTTGGCAGGCAGCTTGTTAATTTTAATGAGCCGGCCTTCTTCCATTTCGATGAACCCGCCCGTTTTCAGGTCAGCCAGTATCCGCATTACGCCGCTGCGGGAAAGCCGGGTTTTATCCCGGATGTACCTTTCCGCCGTCACGCTGCGTCGGTAGTTGTCATCTTCCTGCATCAGCATCATGAGCTGCTGACGAATCATCTCGTAAGCCGTTGGCGCACCTTTCGGCATGACGTTGTGATAAAGGCGGTTATAGACAAACATCAGATGATTAGAAAGCAGCCCCCATAACGCCTTCTCTTTGATAACTTCTGCCACCCGATCGGTTGCTAGCACGCCGATCAGGCATGGCGTCACCGTTTTGAGATAATCGTTAAAATATATGTCCGTCAGGTTAGCGAGGCCAAACAGGGCGGGACTGCGCGCGGTGGTAAGCATCATGTCGTCGCTTCTTCTGTATATCGCGATTGTGCCCTCGAGAATTAAATAACACATACTCTGCCCGTTAACCTGGAGATCAAGTTGCTCACCGGGATCGGTTTTATACGTGGCGCAGTGCGGCTGTAAGTGGGAAATCAGTTCCTGGGCATAGGGAGAGCCGCGATGCGATGGTTTGTCAGAAGACATAGCGTTAACCTGGAAAGAGACTGTACTTTCTATAGTGTCGCTCTTATTTTCCACCTTCTCCAGAGATAAAAACAGCCTCAGTACTTGCGGGGTAAGTGATGGATCTCGATTAGCACGCCGCGCTCCATAGTGATGTATTTCCCCGTCCGCAACTCCGCCAGGATCCGCATAATGCCGCTGCGTGAAAGATAGGTGCGGCTTTTGATATAGGCTGCGGCGGTAATGCTTTGTCTTATGGCTTCCGGCTCCTGCATCAGTTCTACCAGCTGAAAGCGGATAATGTCGTAAGCCGACATCTGCGATATCTGGGCACAATGTTCGTAAACGCGCGATGCGGTATAGATCAGCAGGTTCGAGAAGGACTCCCATAAATTCTGTTGTGCGACTACGTGATTAAAACGCTCCAGCGTAACGCTAGCCACCTCTGAAGTTTCCAGCGCTCTGACGTAGAGGTGCTCAGAAGAAAACTGGCTGCTCACGCCGAGTATAAAAGGTGCGGATTCGGAATTTAAGACGATACCGTCACCTCGACGATGCAATGCCACGCTGCCATGTAACAGTAAAAAGCACTGGCGGATATCACCGGAATAATAATGGATGACTTCACCTTTAGCCATGATGCATCTTTCCGTATGCGGCAAAACATTATCGATTATTTTTTCAATGTGCTTAAGAGGCTTAGCGCCAAGCACTGTTGTTATTTCATTGCCTGAAACGGGCGCAATACGGGTGTTCATAAGAGGCCTCATACACTGATGCGATCATTTTTTGATCGACATAAAGAATTATCTTAAAAAACAGTTGGTCAGGGAATATTTTCGTCGAGTCTAATTATAGACTTGCCTATTAATGAGTGTTAATTAGTTGAATTTGAAACATTTTTGACTTAGGTCTAAAAGTAGACCGGGGACTTTATTGTTAAGATATTTCCAAAGTAATTTGTTTTGTTTTTGTTAAAAGAGAGTCTACAGCTAGACCCTAAAATCGATTGTGCGTAGAAAAAGAGTTGTATAAATTTTGATTCGTCGAAAGGGGTTTTATTTCTGCAACTGAATATCGGTAATAAATAAAGTAATACAGGAAAGAGAATTATGAATAAAAAATTGATGATGGCAATGTTAGCGGCAGGTTCTGTACTCACCATGACCAATGCATTTGCAGCGGCAGGTACCGTTAATTTTAACGGAAATATTCTGGATTCTGCCTGCGACGTAGATGTGGCATCTCAGAACCAGGTGGTGGTATTGGGCGATTATTATAAAACGGAATTCCCGACGGCGGGAGCCAGAACGGCTGCGACGCAGTTTAATATTATTTTGAAAAACTGTCCTGTGACGGTCACTAATGCAAAAGTCCGTTTTGACGGTACGCCGGATTTAACCAACGCCAGCCTGCTGGCGATTGATACGTCCGTGGCGGGGGCGGCCACAGGGGTAGCGATTAACCTGATGACTGCAGATAAAGCCGATCTGCCGCTGTACGGCAGCAACAGCTATACCTACGCGCTCAGCAGTACGGCTGATAATACACTGAACTTCTACGCGCAGTATATCTCCACCGCAGCGTCCGTGACCGCGGGCCCGGCTAACTCGGTCGCGAACTTCTCAGTGGTTTACAACTAAGTCATTGGCAGTAATTAGCAGGGGGCTTCCCGGCCCCTTGTTTTATGAGGTATTGAAATGCGTTTTATAACGACAACTGGCCTGGCGATGGCGCTGTTATCGCTGACGTTAACATCCGCCAGTGCTGGAGTAGTTATTGGCGGCACCCGCATTATTTTCGATGGGGCAAAAAAAGAAGCGTCAATAAGTATCACCAATCCTGATGACGTTCCTTATTTAATCCAGTCGTGGATTGATGTTCAGGATGGGCAATCCGGTAAAGCGCCTTTTATTATTACGCCTCCGCTGTATCGGCTGGATGGCGGGCAAAAAAACCTTGAGCGTATTGTCATGACAGGCTCGCTGCCTCAGGGGCAGGAGAGTTTATTCTGGCTGAACATTAAAGCTATTCCATCAGCTTCAAAGCAGATGAACTCGCTGCAAATTGCCGTCAAAACGCGCATTAAACTTATTTATCGGCCAGAGAGCCTTCGTGCGTCTACCCCTGAGGAACAAACCAACAAATTAACCTGGCATCGTGCGGGAAATGCTCTGCAGGTAAATAACCCAGCGCCGTACGTTATCAATTTCAATGAAATAACGGTCGGGGGTAAAAAACTTGATGATGTCACGTACGTAATGCCTTCAGGCTCAGTTCGTTTCCCGTTACCGAATGGGACCAATGGCAATACGCTGACGTTTAAAGTCATTAACGATTATGGCAATCCTGGCGAATTACACCGGGCCAGTTTGTGATCCCTTTGCATTAATCGGGTGCTCGTCATGACAACGGCATTTAATACAGTGCAGCCTGCGCGCCTGGCAATATTCATTGCCCTCGCGCTTGCGGGTTTCTCTCCCACACTGTGGGCCAGTGAGACGTTTAATACGGAACTGGTAGAACTGGATAATCCCGGAATGGGAAAAGCGGATTTATCTGCCTTTGAATCCGGCTCGCAGGCGCCCGGGACGTACCACGTGGATATTATTCTTGACGAGCGGCTGCTGGAAACGCGGGATATTCGTTTCATGGCAGTGAAGGATGCTAACGGCAGTGAAACGTTGCAGCCGTGCCTGAGTATCAGGCAGTTAAAAGCGTGGGGCGTGAAAACGGCGCTTTTCCCGCAGCTCGACGCCGGGCAAGGAGAATGCGCCGATCTCAAGGCGATTCCACAGGCCAGCGCGGACTTCCAGTTTGGCGCCCAGCGTCTGGCAATCAGCATCCCACAGGCGGCCATAGATCTGCCAGCGAGAGGTTACGTTCCACCGGAGATGTGGGATGAAGGCATTACCGCGGCCATGCTCAACTACAGCCTGAGCGGCGCGAACAGCCGGGCAAGAAGCGGGGCAGGCACCCGCAGCGACAGTCAGTATGCAAACCTGCGACCGGGGATCAACGTCGGTCCCTGGCAGTTACGCAACTACACCACCTGGTCCCGCGATGCGTCCGGCCAGGATAAGTGGGACAATGTCTATACCTTGATGCAGCGCGCGATTATTCCCCTGCAAGCCCAGCTTACGCTCGGAGACAGTTCCGCCCCTGCCGATGTCTTTGACAGCATGCCTTTTCGCGGCGTCCAGCTGGCGTCCGACGACGACATGCTACCGGATTCCCTGAAAGGCTATGCGCCGGTGGTGCGCGGTATTGCGCGAACTAACGCGCAGGTCGTGGTGCGTCAGAATGGCTATCAAATCTACCAAAGCTATGTGGCGCCGGGCGCGTTTGAGATCGCGGATATGTATCCCACCGGCGGCGCGGGCGATCTTGAAGTCACGATCGTCGAAGCCGATGGCAGTGAGCAACATTTCACCCTGCCGTACGCTTCGCTGCCGGTCCTGCAACGGGAGGGGCGCCTGAAATATGCCCTTACCGCCGGGCAGTATCGATCGTATAACCGTAGCGTGGAGAAAACCCCCTTCGGGCAACTGACCGGAATCTACGGCCTCCCTTACGGCCTCACGCTCTATGGCGGCGTTCAGCGGGCAGATAAGTACCAGTCGGCGGCTCTGGGGGTGGGCAAGAACATGGGCGATTTCGGGGCGATATCCGCAGACCTCACCCAGGGCTGGTCAACGCCGGAGCATGCCGCGAAAACAAGCGGTCAGTCGTGGCGGGCCCGATACAGCAAGAATTTTATTAATTCCGGGACGAACTTTTCGATTGCCGGGTATCGCTACTCGACCCGCGGCTATTACGGGATGCAGGAGGTCCTCGATTCGTACGGCGACAGCAGCGCGCTTCAGGACAGGCGACGTAACCGTGCCGAGCTGACAATGAGCCAGACGCTGGGGGACAACCTGGGCGCGCTTACCCTCAGTGCGGCGCAGGAAGATTACTGGAATGACGGTAAGTCGATGGCTTCGTGGAGCGTCGGCTATAGCAACTACTGGCACAACATCAGCTATGGCCTGACATGGACCTACAGCAAAAATGTCCGCTCAGCGTCAGAAACCCGCGACAACCAAAAAAACGCTGATCACGACCAGCTTCTGGCGTTCAACATCAGCATTCCGCTGGATAAATTTTTGCCGCAGACATGGGCGAACTATGGCATGAACGCCAGCAGGAATAACGGGATGACACACAGCATCGGTCTGAACGGGGTGGCTCTCAAAAACCGAGCCCTGAACTGGAACGTGCAGCAGGGATACGGCACAGAGGGCATGGGCTATACCGGCAGCGTTAACGCGGACTACAGAGGCACCTATGGCGAAGCCACGGCGGGGTATGGTTATGACAAAAACAGTGAACGCCTGAATTACGGGCTACAAGGCGGCATTCTCGCCCATGCTGATGGCATCACGCTTTCTCAGCCGCTGGGGGAGACCAACGCCTTAATTAAAGCGCCTGGCGCCCACGGCGTGGATATCCGCAATCAGCCCGGTGTACGGACAGATGTTCGCGGTTATACGGTCGTGAGCAACCTTTCGGTCTACCGAAAAAACGATCTCACTCTCGATCCGGAAAATATGCCGGAGGATGTCGAACTGGAGATCAACACCCGCACGGTGACGCCGACGCGGGGAGCGGTGGTGAGAGCCGATTATTTGCCGAAGTCAGGTCGCCGGGTGCTGATGACCTTGACCGACAACGAACGCGCCGTTCCGTTTGGGGCGGTGGTCACCCTTGTCGGTGATGAGAGCAGCAGTTTTATTGTGGGCGATCGCGGCCAGGTTTATTTAACCGGTATGCGCGAGGAGGGGACGTTAGTCGCAACATGGGGGAGTCAGCCCAGCCAGCAATGCCGCGCTGATTTCAGCCTGCCGACACACTCAACATTCGGTGGGATCGCTGACATGCGCGCCTCCTGCCGTCAGGAACGTTAACATGAAATGGCTTATCGTGATTTTGCTTCTCTGTTTGCTCGCGGCGGGAAACCTCGCCCGTGCCGGTACGTGCACCACCATCACGCCGCAGCTGTCAACCCTGTCCGTGGGGACGATTAACGTGCAGCGTGATGCGCCTGTCGGCACGGTGGTCTTTTCCGGCGCGGCGACAGCCACCGGTTCCTATCTTACTGGATGTGCTAATCCGCTGATGCTGGGATTCAGCATGCGCTACAACAGCGCCACGTTGAGCAGCTACGGCAATCATGTTTACAACACTAACGTCAGCGGGATAGGCATACGCTTTTCCTCCAACGCCTATTTTGAAAACCCGAGCAATACGTTCTCGTACAATGCGCAGACCTCCTATGTCGACTGGTATGGCGGGAGGATTGAGCTGGTGGTGACTGGCCCGGTCTCATCGGGGGCGTTAACCCCGGGGGCGATCGGCGTCGTGACGCTTCAGGGGAGCGACGGCATCTATCGTGACGGCCTGACCACGCAGCTCACCGCCGGAACCATTAATGCCATGGCGTGCACGGTGAATACGTCACAGCTGACGTTTCCGATCGGGGATATCCCCGCCTCGGCGTTCGGCAACGTGGTGGGCACCACGCCAGCGGGAGCACAGAACACGCAAAACCTGGGCTTAACCTGCGCCGCCGGAACCAATATTACGGTCTCGCTCAGTGGAATACAGAATCCGGACAGCGCCAATACCAGCGTGATGGCCTTAACCGGGCAGGGGAATGCCGGCACCGCAAAAGGGGTTGGGGTGCAGCTTATCTATAACGGTGTGCCGCTGGTGATGAACAGCCGACTATTCTTGCGGCAGTCTGCCGGCGGGCAAGAGACATTGCCGTTAACGGCCCGATATTACCAGACGTTGAACCGCGTGGAGTCAGGTTCAGCAAATGCCTCCGCCACCCTTAATTTGACCTATCAGTAGCAGGTACGAAGATGAAAATAATATACGGGACACTGCTGTTACTGGCTTTACTCAGCGGGAAGGCTTTCACCGCTGATAGCGTCAACATCGGTGTGACGGGAAATATCGTTGCGTCGCCGTGCATATTTAATGGCGGGAGTAACAGCCTCGATGTCAATCTGGGCAATATTCAGGCAACCAATATGGCGACGCCGGGCTCAACATCGGATCCGGTGCCATTTAGTCTGCTGTTCACCCAGTGCCCAACGGGAACGCAGAGTGTGACCGTCTCTTTTACCGGCAGCCCCGATCCCGCGGCGGGCGCGGACTATTTTATGAACAGCGGTTCGGCCACGCACGTGGCGATAGCCATGCGCGATGCCCAAACGGGTACGCTTAAAGGAACAGGCTCTGGCATGACTCAAACTATTGGTGCCGACAGAACCGCGACAATGGCTATGCAGGCCTCGGTTAAATCCGTGACGGGTGGCGTCACGCCGGGAAGCATCAGTGCAGTTGTGGTGATGACGATGCAGTACAACTGAGCGCCGGTGATATGCCTTTTTTAAAGACGTTGGTATGAGCTATGTTAAATATTCTGATTCAGGAAACCGATCTATTTTTTCAGGCTGGGCTACATGAATTTTTCGAGGATTTTTTTAAACATAACTTTCATCGTGCCATTACATTTAACCTGGCGCTGACCCATGAAAACGTCAGTCAGGCCGATATTATTGTCCTGTCATTATGCCAGGGTGAAACACTGACCTGTTTTCCCGAGTTACTCGCCCGGCAAAAAGGGATTGTGCTAGGGTTTGTCGACGATGAACTGCGCTTTTCGGCGTTGCCCTCCTGCTTTCAGGACATTATTTTTCTCCCTCGCCGTGCATCGCTTGATCGTATCAGTGGCGTACTGTTTATCGCGTGGTTCAGGACGCAATTACCGGGTTACACATGGACTAAACATAACTGCTTCGACTGCCAGCATAAAGGGTTATCCCGGCAACAAATTCGTATTCTGGTCAATTTTTACCGAGGGCTGTCGGTAGTGCAGACCGCTCAGGCGCTGGAGATGAGTCAGAAAACGGTCTTTACCCATAAATATATGCTGATGCAAAAATTTAATCTGCGAAGCGATTACGAGCTGATCGTACTGTTGAGAAGGCTGATGGAGAAAAAGAGCCGTCCGAACCTGCTTCGCGATTACCTTGAAAATAATTATGCAGAACAGATAGCGTAAAACGCCAGCGGATAGCTGGCCGGGCAGTGATAGCCACCACCCGGCAATGCATTTAAACGTTAACCGCAGCGATCAACCGCGTCTTCATGGTCTGGTATGCAGAAGCCGCAAAATCCTCCGCCCAGCGCTGGTCCTCGATCGCCTCCATCTGCACGGCGCAATATTTCGTTTCAGGCGTTCTGGAGATCGGGTCTAGATTATCCTGCGTCAGCTCATTACAGGCGCCAATCCACCACTGGTAGGTCATATAGATTGCTCCCGCATTGATGCGCTCGCTGATGCTGGCGCGCGTGATCACTTTACCCCGGCGTGAACGTACCCAGACCAATTGGCCGTCGGCGATCCCACGCTCATCAGCGTCGGCCGGGTTCATTTGCACCCGGCCCGGCTCGTCGGCCAGGCTTTGCAGCGCCGCGCAGTTCCCGGTCATTGACCGACAGGAGTAGTGACCGACTTCGCGCACCGTGCAAAGTACCAGCGGGTATTCCGTATCCGGTGTCTCGGCCGGAGCGCGCCAGGGGGCAGCAAACAGCTGGCCTTTGCCAGTGGGGGTGTCGAACTGATTATCCCTGTACAGATAGGGTGTGCCGGGATGATCAAGGGTTGGGCAGGGCCACTGGACATGGCCCATCTCGCCCATTTTTTCGTAGGTCACGCCGTAGAAGAGGGGGCACAGCTCGCGCATTTCGTCCCAGATCTGCTGGTTATTCTCGTAATGCATGGGATAGCCCATCTCCGTGGCCAGCAGGCTGATGATCTCCCAGTCGCGCTTGACGTTGCCGCTGGCCTCAATGGCCTTGCCAAAACGCTGGAAGCCGCGATCGGCACAGGTGAACACGCCAGCATGTTCTCCCCATGACGTGGCAGGGAGCAGTACGTCAGCCACCTCTGCCGTTTTGGTCATAAAGATGTCCTGAACCACCACAAAATCGAGGGACTCAAAGCCGCGGCGGACCAGGCCCAGATCGGCTTCTGTCTGAAGCGGATCTTCCCCCATGATGTAATAGGCTTTGATCTTACCTTCCAGCGCGAGATGCGGCACTTCGGTGATACGCGTCCCGACACGATCGTCCATCCGGCTGACATTGATTTTCCACGCATCGGCAAATTTCAGTCTGACTGCCGGGTCAGTGACATCCTGGTAGCCGGGGAACATATTGGGCAAAACGCCCATATCGCAGGCACCCTGAACGTTATTTTGCCCGCGAACCGGACCTACGCCGACGGCAGGGCGGCCCAGGTTGCCGGTGAGCAGCGCCAGGCTGGAGAGACCTTTCACCACATCAACCGCCTGACCAAACTGCGTAACGCCCATTCCCCACATTACCGTTGCTGAAGGCGCCGCCGCGAACATGCGCATTGCCTGACGAACATCCCGCGCGGGAATGCCCGTCAGATGTTCAACCTGCTCGGGTGCGTAATCTTTTACCGTCAGTCGGTAAGCCTCAAGCCCTTCTGTGAAGCGGGCAACGTAGTTTTTGTCGTACAGTTCCTCTTCAAGCAGGACATAGCCAAAGGCATTGACCAGCGCCATGTTACTGCCGTTTTTCAACTGAAGATGAAGATCGGCAATGCGTGCCGTTTCAATATGACGCGGATCGCAGACGATGATTTTTGCGCCATTTTCACGTGCTTTAAGCACGCGTCGGGCGACGATGGGGTGAGAGTCGGCGCAGTTATAGCCGAACACCAGCAGGCATTTTGAGTTTTCAATATCGTTAATGGAATTGCTCATGGCACCGTTGCCGAGGGTCTCCTGTAAACCGGCAACGGACGGACCGTGACAGACGCGGGCGCAGCAGTCGACGTTGTTAGTGTTCAGCACCGCACGGGCAAATTTTTGCATCACATAGTTGGTCTCATTGCCCGTTCCCCGCGAGGACCCCGTGGTCATAATGGATCGAGGGCCGTACTGATCTTTGATGCTTTTAAGCCTGTGAGCAGTATAGCGAATGGCCTCTTCCCAGGTAACAGGGGTAAAGGACTCGCCTTTGCTGTAGCGGATCATGGGCTGCGTCAGACGGGGGGTAAGCAGCCGTGTGTCGTTAAGAAAGTCCCAGCCGTAGAATCCTTTCAGGCAAAGCGTGCCCTGATTGGTTACGCCATCAGCGGCTTCGGCACGGATAATCCGGTTATTTTTCACGACGAGGTTTAGTTTGCAGCCTGCACCGCAGTAAGGGCAGACGCTGGCGATTTTTTTCATCAATAACAGACCTGTTAAGAAATGAAGCAATGTTTACTGGAAAGCCCAGTCCCTTAGCGGACTAAGCAGGATCCATGCCACATTCAGCGTGCTTGATTAACAGGGCGTCAGGGAAGAGAGGGTGTGTCATCGTCAGTCTGTTCGTCAGAATTGACGATGACACGCTATCCGTAGGGATGGGAAGGGAGAGGCGTTAAAGATCGTCCATGGTATAACCGACAACAATTTCCAGCGTCTTGCGGATCACATCCGCCTTAACGACATCGTCGGTGGTTTCCAGCGTCTGGATCAGCCAGAGAATGATCGCTTTGTTGGTCAGATGACCTTCAGAAGCGAGAACACAACGAACCGCAGTCGAAAAAATGGCAGACTCTTCAGCAAAGCGATCGCCTGCGTGACGGAAATACTCCGACAACGCGCTATCTAAAAAGGCGGAGTGGTATTCGGGTTGAAGCTGAATATTTTGTCTCATTTGTTCTCACCGTTGCTGTAAAGTTGTAGTCAATGCATCTTTTTGGGATCGGACGGTTTTCCATTTCCAAATAACGGCACTACATTGTCTCGATTATTTTTGAGAGATCCCTCTCTCTGTATTCGTCCTTGTGCGGTTCTGCGACCTTTAAAAGCGACCGTGCCTGAGCTGATTTCAGCTATCACCCTCGCTAATGTCTCCCGCCGCTGGGGATCCGTCTCACAGGCTTGCATGTTACGCAGACGCTGAACCAATCCCTCGGTCGTCACGGGACCGCGCTCCTTCAAAAGTGAAAGAGCGGCTTCTCCAATGAGCTGGTCGATCAGTCTGTCCGCATCACTGCTATTCATAACATTAACGTTCGAAGAGCAGACCAAGAAGCAGGTGATAATGATGTTCCTCTTCCGGACCATTGGCCCTTTCAAGGCGACTCAACAGTTTTGTGCAGAGCGATTTGCGATTCAGATTCCGCCCATCGCTAAGGATTTCAACAACAACCTGACCCAATGTTTCCTGTTGGGTTGGAAGCGCGGCTTTTTCGAAGTACTGCGCAATCGCTGTTGCTGAGTCTGCGACGTATCCGTTCTGCTGCATGTTTCGCTCCTGTAAAATTCTGTAATCAGTAACGTTACATTTAAGGTATACATAATTTTCAAATCTGTACATTTAAAATGTACAATTTTTTAAATATTTTATTATATATTTTATAAAGTCTTTATTTATCATAGTGTTATATGTGCACACTTTACTGCGTGATTCACAAAATATATTGTACAATCCAAAGCGGCGTCGCAGAATTGTACAAGCTTGGGAAAGGCGCAAAGAAGCCGTGTAAATTGTTGAGATGTAAATTATTTGTTGGGAAATTAATGTGCTATAACAGAGTTCTCCCCACGTGTTTTCGTGGTCACCCCCTCAATCTTCAGGATTAGCATGCTCACAACCATCATTTACCGCAGTCATATCTGCGAGGACGTTCCAGTGAAAGCGCTGGAAGACATGGTCGCTGCTGCAAATTGTAGAAATCGCCAGTTCGATGTGACGGGGATTTTGCTGTTTAACGGCACACACTTTTTTCAGTTACTTGAAGGGCCCGCTGATAACGTTAAGGAGATCTATGAGCTCATCTGCCGTGACCCACGGCATCACAACGTGGTCGAATTGTTGAGCGATCACGGGCCTTCAAGACGTTTTGGCAACGTGGGTATGGAGCTCTTTGACCTTCGTCAGTACGACACCAACGAAGTGCTGCAACAGGTTCTTGATAAAGGCACAAGCCGCTATCAGCTAACCTATAACGATCGCGCCCTGCAATTTTTCCGCACCTTCGTTGAGGCCACTGAAAAAGCCAACTACTTTGAGCTGCCTCCTGCTGACGCCTGGGAGTTTGTCATCGAAAACACGCCGTTATCCTCCCAGCCGACGGTAGTGGCAAAGGGCGCGGACTGTAGTTTCGCGTTTCAACCTATCGTCGATCCGTTTATGCAGCAGGTTGTTTCCTGGGAAGCCCTGATCCGCACGCCGTCCGGTGAGTCTCCGGAAAGCTATTTTGCCAACCTGTCGCGTGAGGCGCTGTACGAATCGGATCTGAAGAGTAAACAGGTGGCTTTGTCGATGGCCAGCGCGCTGGGCCTACAGACTCAAACGTTGTCCATTAATCTGCTGCCGATGACGCTGGTCAATGTTCCTGGCGCCGTCGATTTTTTACTGACGGCAATTGAGGCGAACGGTTTTGTGCCGGAGCAAATTGTAGTCGAGTTCACCGAGAGCGAGGCCATCTCGCGCTTTGAAGAGTTCACCAGCGCGGTCAGACAGCTTAAAAGCGCCGGGATCAGCGTGGCCATCGATCACTTTGGCGCGGGATTCGCCGGTCTGCAACTGCTGGCTCAGTTCCAGCCGGACAGAATCAAGATCAACCGTGATTTGATTGCTAACGTGCACAAGAGCGGCCCGCGTCAGGCAATCATTCAGTCAATCATTAAATGCTGCGCCTCCCTGGAAATTCTTTTCTGTGCGGTAGGCGTAGAGCTGGCTGAAGAGTGGATGTGGCTGGAATCTGCCGGGATTTCTCAGTTCCAGGGTCACCTTTTCGCCAGCCCGCGTCTGGGGGGCATTCCGGCGATTGCCTGGCCCGAGAAAAAGTACGATTTATAAAAACCTGTACGTAACTCTTAAAAGTGACCTGTACGTACGGCTAAATTTATACAACAATATATTAACGAGTGAGTGGTTCTTTGAGCCATTCACTTGTCTCAGAACGAGGAGTTAGTTATACAAATGATTTGTACAATCTGATAAGGTTGGTTTGGTTAGGTATGGAAGTATTGTGCGTGAGGGAGTTAATGGCCTATTACAGTATCGGCGAAGTGGCCGAACGATGCGGTATCAACCCCGTTACGTTGCGTGCCTGGCAGCGCCGTTATGGATTGTTGAAGCCGCAGCGAAGCGAAGGGGGCCATCGTCAGTTTGACGATGAAGATATCCTGCGTATCGAAGAGATCAAACGCCTGATGAAAACGGGTGTTTCGGTCGGTAAAGTAAAAGCGCTTCTTGAAAATACAGAAGTGATGACTCAGGGGAACTGGGCATCGTTTCAGGAAGAGATGTTAACCGTTCTGCGCTATGCCAGCCCGGCAAAACTGCGCGCCAAAATCGGCGAGTTCCGCCGCGACCATGCGATGGATGTTCTGATAGATAACATCATCACCCCTGTGCGTCAGCGAATGAACCAGGACCAGAATACGGTGCGTCACATGGCGAGCCTGCTCGACGGTGTCCTGATTGAGTTTGCCGTTACAAGCCTGGGTGAGTCGCGAAAAAAAGCAGGTAAGGATGCGCTGCTGATTGGGTGGGAGTGCGACGACCGTACGCATTTATGGCTGGAAGCTGCCCGTCTTGCCTATAAGGGCTGGCATATTGACGTGCTGGCTGAGCCGATTGATTCTCCGCGTCCGGAACTCTTTCCCGGGCAAAAAATTTTCGTCTGGACCGGTAAAGCGCCTACGCCTCGTCAACAGGAGCAGCTCGACCACTGGCGTGAACAGGGTTTCGCCGTCTCGTTCCATCACTGATGTTAAGGGGGCCAACGGTAAACCGCCAGCGCGGGATTTTTGCTTTCTGGCGATACGACAGGGGTATCCGCGAAGATGCATAGCATCAGTACCCCTGTCATATCGTCGGTTTATTCCATCATCAGGTTGTCTGAAATATTCATACTGGCCACGGATTCAACTTTCCACACGCCATCTTCCTTGAGCATGCAGTCAATCACGGTGTGATCCCGCTTTTTGCCGAATGAGATATAAACCTGCATACAGGCGGCATCGTAATCCAGCGCCCGCGCACTGACGATGTCCCAGTCATCTTCATATCCCTGAGCCTTGATGAACATATCGACGTCAGGCACGTCATATTCATCTGGATCCAGCTTATCCATGGCTTTGAGTTTGCTGATGGTTTCGCGGGTCACATATGGCCTGAGCGCTTCATAGTTTTTCAGGGGCTCTTTCCCGGTAATAATTTGCGAGATGTACCACTTATTAAACTGAAGGGCAGCGGATACCTCAGCGGGTAACTCCTGTGCAGCGGATGCGAGAGTGGGCAGAAGCAGGAACGCCAGAATTATTTTTTTCATGTCAGTCATGCCTGTAAATTGCATATGCTGGCTTTACTTCCCGGTATTCTTTTCCCGGATACATTGTTCGCTGAACAAAATCAGAGTACCAGACGCCGTTCCCACCATAGATGCAAGCGTGGCCATAGGGGTGGTGCGCTGTGGGCTGGATCACCGCCACATCGCCCTCAACAGGCTCACCGTAAACCTGGTGGAAGCCCGCCAGAATTAAATTGCTTTTCATATCCTTAGCATAATGTGTGTTCTGTAGATTAGCACCGCCGGCGCGAATGGATTTTGAAACAAATTCTGCACATCTTTTCTGGCTATACTGACCTGCATGCTGGCGAGCATGAACTGCGGCTTTATGGGCACTCCACATAATTTAATCCCTTACTGAATAAATGGTTAACAAGGGAAACATTACGCCGAAAAGGGACGAGTTTATGTAATTAATCATGATCGGAATTTAACCACTATCAGACTGATAAATAATGGTTAACTTATCCATCAAACGTCTTTATGCGCGCCCAGGTAAAGCAAAAAAGAATTAAAAAGAACCTGGCTTAAGGGGGAGGCATACGTAAAAAATGTATATGATGCCTGGGCGTACTTTAGCTATCTCAAAAATAGGTATTTTCAATACAATTTTTATTATTGCCCGCCACCTTACCGCCTTTCTTATGAAATGCATTATTTATCAATGCATTGAACAAAACTAACCCACCCATCCGCATCCCGTCACAGGGTCTATGCTTAATGAAAGTAGCCAAAAAGGGCGGTTTAGCCCAAAGCCCCTGCTCGCAGGGGGTTGAAGTGATAATCGTTATCACTAACATGGTGTTATGCCCTGGTGGCTTATCAGATGAGGTGGACCTATGGAACTGCATTCAGAAACCTTCAATCCGGCCGATTTTGCCTGGCGTGGCTTAACGCTGACGCCCGCGGCGGCGGCGCATATTCATGAGCTGGTGGCAAAAAATCCCGACATCCTCGGCGTACGCTTAGGCGTTAAGCAGACGGGCTGCGCAGGATTTGGCTACGTGCTGGATACCGTAACCGAACCCAAAAAGGACGATCTGGTCTTTGAAACCGACGGTGCAAAGTTATACGTCGCGCTACAGGCTATGCCGTTTATTGATGGAACCGAAGTCGACTACGTTCGGGAAGGTTTAAACCAGTTATTCAAATTTCATAACCCGAAAGCCCAGAACGAATGCGGCTGCGGCGAAAGCTTTGGGGTATAGGCGGTACTATGTCTCGTAATACTGAAGCAACGAGTGATGTAAACACCTGGAGCGGCGGACACCTCAACTATAAAGAGGGTTTCTTCACGCAGCTGCAAACCGATGAGCTGGCGAAAGGCATCAACGAAGAGGTCGTGCGCGCCATTTCGGCGAAACGTAACGAGCCGGAGTGGATGCTGGAGTTTCGCCTGAGCGCATTCCGCGCGTGGCTGGAGATGGAAGAACCCCACTGGCTGAAAGCGCATTACGATAAGCTGAACTATCAGGATTACAGCTACTACTCCGCGCCCTCATGCGGCAGCTGCGATGATACCTGTGCCTCGCAGCCCGGCGCGGTACAGCAAACCGGTGCCGAGAACAGCTTCCTGAGTAAAGAGGTGGAAGAGGCCTTCAATCAGCTCGGCGTGCCCGTGCGCGAAGGTAAAGAGGTGGCGGTGGACGCCATTTTTGACTCCGTCTCGGTGGCAACCACCTACCGTGAAAAGCTGGCGGAGCAGGGGATAATTTTCTGCTCCTTTGGGGAAGCCATTCACGATCACCCGGAGCTGGTGAAAAAATACATTGGCACCGTGGTACCCAGTAACGATAACTTCTTCGCGGCACTGAATGCGGCGGTGGCGTCAGACGGCACCTTTATCTACGTGCCTAAAGGTGTGCGCTGCCCGATGGAGCTCTCGACCTATTTCCGCATCAACGCGGAAAAAACCGGCCAGTTTGAACGCACCATCCTGGTGGCCGATGAAGGCAGCTACGTCAGCTATATCGAAGGCTGTTCGGCGCCGGTGCGCGACAGCTACCAGCTGCACGCGGCGGTGGTAGAGGTGATCATCCATAAAGACGCGGAAGTGAAATACTCTACGGTACAGAACTGGTTCCCGGGCGATGGCAACACCGGTGGTATTCTGAACTTCGTCACCAAGCGTGCGCTGTGCGAAGGTGAAAACAGTAAGATGTCCTGGACGCAGTCAGAAACCGGCTCCGCCATTACCTGGAAATACCCGAGCTGTATTCTGCGCGGCGACAACTCCATCGGTGAGTTTTACTCCGTGGCACTGACCAGCGGTCATCAGCAGGCCGATACCGGCACCAAGATGATCCACATCGGTAAAAACACCAAATCGACCATCATCTCAAAAGGGATCTCTGCCGGTCACAGCCAGAACAGCTATCGCGGGCTGGTGAAAATCATGCCGACAGCCACCAACGCACGTAACTTTACCCAGTGCGACTCCATGCTGATTGGCGCTGACTGCGGGGCGCATACCTTCCCCTATGTCGAATGCCGCAATAACAGCGCCCAGCTCGAGCATGAGGCGACTACGTCACGTATCGGTGAAGATCAGCTGTTCTACTGCCTGCAACGCGGGATCAGTGAAGAAGATGCGATTTCAATGATTGTTAACGGCTTCTGTAAGGACGTGTTCTCTGAACTGCCGCTGGAATTTGCCGTTGAAGCCCAGAAACTCCTCGCCATTAGTCTTGAACACAGCGTCGGTTAAGGAAAGCACATGTTAAGCATTAAAGATTTACAGGTTAGCGTGGAAGAGAAAGAGATCCTGCGTGGGCTCAATTTTGACGTCAAACCGGGTGAAGTTCACGCCATCATGGGGCCAAACGGCTCCGGGAAAAGTACGCTTTCAGCGACGCTGGCAGGACGCGAAGATTATGAGGTCACCAGCGGCTCCGTTGAGTTTAACGGCAAGGATCTGCTGGAGATGTCGCCTGAAGAGCGTGCCGGTGAGGGCATCTTTATGGCCTTCCAGTATCCGGTGGAAATCCCGGGCGTCAGCAACCAGTTCTTCCTGCAAACCGCGCTGAACGCGGTGCGCAAGTATCGCGGGCTTGAGGCGCTGGATCGCTTTGACTTCCAGGATCTGATGGAAGAGAAAATCAAGCTGCTGAAAATGCCCGAAGATCTGCTCACCCGCTCGGTGAACGTGGGTTTTTCTGGCGGTGAGAAAAAACGTAACGATATTCTGCAAATGGCGGTTCTTGAGCCGGAGCTGTGCATTCTCGATGAAACCGATTCAGGGCTGGATATTGATGCCCTGAAGATCGTTGCCGACGGCGTAAACTCTCTGCGTGACGGTAACCGCTCATTTATTATCGTGACTCACTACCAGCGTATTCTGGACTACATCAAACCGGACTATGTCCACGTGCTTTATCAGGGGCGCATTGTGAAATCCGGTGACTTTACGCTGGTTAAACAACTGGAGGAGCAGGGTTATGGCTGGCTTACCGAACAGCAGTAATGCACTCCAGCAGTGGCACCGACTGTTTGAAGCCCAGGGTGGAGCGCGCTCTGAACAGGCTCAGCACCATCTCCAGCAGATGCTGCGTCTCGGTTTACCGACGCGTAAGCATGAGAACTGGAAATATACCCCGCTGGACGGCCTGCTGAACGGCGAGTTTGTCACCCGTCTGGCGCAGGTTAGCCCCGGTCAGCGCGATGTGCTGGCGCTGAGCGTGGATGCCGTGCGTCTGGTGTTTGTAGACGGGCAGTTTCGTGAGGAACTCAGCGACAGCGTACAGGAGAGCGGGTTCGATATCGCCATTAACGACGAGCGCCAGTCGTTGAGTGCTCCGGTCCAGCCTGACGTCTTTCTGCACCTCACAGAGAGCCTGTCTCAGTCTGTCACCCATATTCACGTTAAGCGTAACCAGCGCCCGGCGAAACCGCTGCTGCTGATGCATATCACCCAGGGTGTTGAGGGCGACGAGATCAACACCGCCCACTATCGCCACCATCTCGAGCTGGCAGAAGGGGCAGAAGCGACGGTAATTGAGCATTACGTTAGTCTGAACGACACCCGCCATTTTACCGGCTCGCGTCTGACGATGAACGTGGCGGCCAACGCCCAGCTGCACCATATCAAGCTGGCGTTTGAGAATCCGCTCAGCCACCACTTCGCCCACAACGATATTCTGCTGGGCCAGGATGCCGCGGCGTACAGCCACAGCTTCCTGCTTGGCGGCGCGGTGCTGCGCCACAATACCAGCACCCAGCTGAACGGTGAGAACACTACGCTGCGTATTAACAGCCTGGCAATGCCGGTGAAGTCAGAAGTATGCGACACGCGCACCTGGCTTGAGCATAACAAAGGCTACTGCAACAGCCGTCAGCTGCACAAAACCATCGTCAGCGACAAAGGACGTGCGGTGTTTAACGGCCTGATCAATGTGGCGCAGCACGCCATCAAAACTGACGGGCAGATGACCAACAACAACCTTTTGCTGGGACGTCTGGCAGAGGTGGACACCAAACCACAGCTGGAAATTTATGCGGACGACGTGAAATGCAGCCACGGCGCAACGGTCGGGCGTATTGACGATGAGCAGATGTTCTACCTGCGCTCTCGCGGGATAGACCAGCAGGCCGCGCAAAAGATGATTATTTACGCCTTTGCGGCTGAGCTGACGGAAGCGCTGCCCGATGGCGGACTTAAACAGCAGGTGCTGGCCCGTATCGGTCAGCGGCTGCCTGGAGGCGAAGCATGACATTTCCCGTAGAGAAAGTCCGGGCAGATTTTCCGGTACTGACCCGTGAAGTGAACGGTCTGCCGCTGGCCTATCTCGACAGTGCGGCCAGCGCGCAAAAACCGAATCAGGTGGTGGATGCGGAAGCCGAGTTTTACCGCCACGGTTATGCGGCGGTCCATCGCGGGATCCACACCCTGAGCGCCGAGGCGACCCAGCGTATGGAAAACGTGCGCACGCAGGTTGCGGCGTTTCTCAACGCGCGTTCGCCGGAAGAGCTGGTGTTCGTGCGTGGCACCACCGAAGGGATCAACCTGGTGGCTAACAGCTGGGGCAATGCGCAGGTGCACGCGGGGGATAACATCATCATCACCCAGATGGAGCACCACGCTAACATCGTGCCCTGGCAGATGCTCTGTGAGCGTATGGGGGCGCAACTGCGGGTGATCCCGCTAAACGAAGACGGTACGCTTCAGCTTGAACAGCTGGACGCCCTGCTTGACGACAGAACGCGGCTGGTAGCGGTGACCCACGTTTCAAACGTGCTGGGGACGGAAAATCCGGTGGCGCTGATCGTCGACAAAGCCCATCAGGCCGGTGCGAAAGTGTTGATTGATGGTGCCCAGGCGGTGATGCACCATGCGGTTGACGTTCAGGCCCTGGACTGCGATTTCTACGTCTTCTCCGGGCACAAGCTGTATGGTCCGACGGGCATCGGCGTGTTGTATGTGAAGGAGGATATTCTCCAGGCCATGCCGCCGTGGGAAGGGGGCGGGTCAATGATTGCCACCGTCAGCCTGACGGAAGGCACAACCTACGCCCGGGCGCCCTGGCGCTTCGAGGCGGGCACGCCAAACACGGGCGGGATCATCGGGCTGGGCGCGGCCATTAGCTACGTATCTGAAACGGGGCTGGTGGCGATTCAGGAGTACGAACAGCTGCTGATGCAATATGCCTTGGAGGAGCTTGCCGGCGTCCCGGATCTGACCTTATATGGCCCTGCTGACCGTCTGGGTGTGATAGCCTTCAACCTCGGCGAGCATCACGCTTATGATGTGGGCAGTTTCCTGGATAATTACGGCGTCGCCGTACGTACCGGGCATCACTGCGCGATGCCACTGATGGCGTATTATCAGGTACCGGCCATGTGCCGCGCATCGCTGGTGATGTACAACACAACGGAAGAGGTCGACAGACTAGTGGCGGGACTAAAACGTATTCACCAACTGCTTGGCTAACGGAGAGGCGAGAGATGGCAGATTTGCCGGACAGAGATAAATTGCTGCGTAACTTTGGGCGTTGCGCAAACTGGGAAGAGAAATACCTTTATATTATCGAGCTAGGTCAGCGCCTGCCGCCGCTCAGCGAAGAGGCGCATAACCGGGACAACATCATTCAGGGCTGCCAGAGCCAGGTCTGGATCCAGATGCAGCAGACGGATGATGGCGTAATCGATTTACAGGGTGACAGCGATGCCGCCATTGTGAAGGGGCTTATTGCCGTCGTATTTATTCTTTATCACCAGATGTCGGCGCAGGATATTGTCGCCTTTGACGTTCGCTCGTGGTTTGAAAAAATGGCCTTAACCCAACACCTCACCCCGTCCCGCTCCCAGGGACTGGAAGCGATGATCCGCGCCATACGCGCCAAAGCCACAATCCTTAGCTAAACTGACAGAACAGCATTCATTCTGTTTCGCGGGGTGGTTTCCACCTCGCTGGTTTTTCAGCTTTCTGACGTTTGGTCAGTGAATAAGGAATCTCAGCATGAAGCGCGCGTCTCTAATAACTCTATTACTCCTTGGTTCGCTCAGTACTGTTAATTCAGCCAGGGCGGTTGATTATCCTTTACCGCCCGCAGGCAGCCGCCTGATTGGGCAAAATCAGACATACACCATTCAGGAAGGCGACAATAAGCTCCAGGCTATCGCTCGTCGGTTTAATACCGCCGCACAGCTTATCCTTGAAACCAATAATACCATTGCACCGGTAAACCCTGCGCCAGGAACGGTCATTACCATTCCTTCCCAGATGCTGCTCCCGGACACCGAGCGTGAGGGCATTGTGGTGAATCTGGCGGAGCTGCGTCTTTACTTCTATCCGCCTGGCGAAAATATCGTGCAGGTCTATCCGCTGGGTATTGGTCAGCTTGGGCTGGAAACACCGGTCAGCACCACCCGTGTGAGTCAGAAAATCCCTAACCCTACCTGGACCCCCACAGCGGGCATCAGAGCGCGCTCACTGGCGCAGGGCATAAAACTGCCGCCTGTGGTACCCGCAGGGCCAAATAACCCGCTGGGGCGCTTTGCGCTGCGTCTGGGCATCGGGAATGGGGAATATCTTATTCATGGCACCAGCGCGCCGGACAGCGTAGGGCTACGGGTCAGCTCGGGCTGTATGCGAATGAACGCGCCGGATATCAAAGCGTTGTTTGAACAAGTGCGCGTCGGCACGCGGGTGCAGATTATCAATGAGCCGGTGAAGTTCTCCGTCGAGCCGGACGGCAAACGTTATATCGAGGTGCACAGGCCGCTGGCGCAGGCTGAGGGCGAAAACCCACAGACGGTGCCGTTCACGCACTCAGCGGCGTTTACCGCCTTCGCAGCGGAATCAGGTAGCGATAAAACGCTAATCGACAAAGCTCTGGCGCGCAGAGCCGGGATCCCGGTTGCCGTTTCAGCAGGCAATGGTTCGTCAGCCAGCAATTCTGTCCTGTCGGTTCAGAACAGTCGTGTCTCAGCGGCGGTGACGGAAGGCGAGGGAGAGAAAGCGCTTCAGTAGAGGTTTGACGAAGGCAAAAAAAATGGCGCACAATGTGCGCCATTTTATTAACAGGTACTATTACTTACGGTATTTAGTAGCCTGGTTGTCCAGACGCTGGTTAGCGCGAGCTGCGTCGTCTTTAGCAGCCTGAACGTCGGAACGCATTGCGTTCACGTCGTTGCTCAGCTGGTCAACTTTAGCGTTCAGAGTCTGAACGTCAGAAGACAGCTGATCGATTTTAGCGTTGCTGGAGCAACCTGCCAGCAGAGTAGAACCCAGGATTACCGCGCCCAGTACCAGTTTAGTACGATTCATTATTAATACCCTCTAGATTGAGTTAATCTCCATGTAGCGTTACAAGTATTACACAAAGTTTTTTGGGTTGAGAATATTTTTTTGATGGGATTACGCCTATTTTTGATCGTTCGCTCAAAGAAGCAACGAAATCGGCAATTTTGACGAAAAAGCTATGTTAAAAAAGGCATTTTTCATCGGATTCATCTTAGATAAATCGCGATTAAATAGAAAAACCCGATTTGCTTTTTGAATAGTTCTGGTTAATGGCGGGAATAAAAAAAGCGCCCCGAAGGACGCTTTTTAACAAAACAATAATTTGTTCGTGAAATATTACAGTACGTGGACAGATGCAGTGTTGGTTGTACCGCTTGGTACCAGTGCACCAGAAACCATAACCACCACGTCGCCTTTCTGAGCCAGGCCACAATCAACCAGTTCCAGAGCCACTTCTTTACCCAGACGATAGAAATCATCGGTAGAGGCAATCTCTTTCACCAGGTGTGGGATCACGCCTTTGCTCAGCACCAGCTGACGCGCGGTGGTTTCGTTGGTGGTCAGCGCCAGAATGGTCGCATCCGGGAAGTATTTACGCACGGCACGCGCAGATTTACCGCCCTGGGTCGCCACGACAATCAGTGGGGCTTCCAGTTTCTCGGCGGTTTCTACCGCACCACGGCACACGGCTTCGGTGATGCGCAGTTTACGGCTGTCGTTGTTGTAATCCAGACGGCTTTTCATCACGCGGTCGGTACGCTCACAGATGGTCGCCATGATGCCGACCGCTTCCAGAGGGTATTTCCCTTTTGCAGATTCGCCAGACAGCATAACGGCATCGGTACCGTCGAGGATGGCGTTCGCCACGTCGCCGGCTTCAGCGCGGGTAGGGCGTGGGTTTTTGATCATGGAGTCCAGCATCTGCGTTGCGGTGATAACCACTTTACGCGCGCGAACGCATTTCTCGATCATCATCTTCTGCGCGAAGATCACTTCTTCAACCGGGATTTCAACGCCCAGGTCACCACGCGCAACCATGATACCGTCGGACGCTTCAAGGATTTCGTCGAAGTTGTTCAGGCCTTCCTGGTTTTCGATCTTGGAGATGATCTGGATGTTCTCACCACCGTGCGCTTTCAGGTGCTCACGGATCTCAACCACGTCAGAACGTTTACGGATGAAGGACGCCGCAACGAAGTCCACACCTTGTTCGCAGCCGAAGATCAGGTCTTGTTTGTCTTTTTCAGCCAGCGCTGGCAGAGCAATGGACACACCCGGCAGGTTAACGCCTTTGTTTTCGCCCAGATCGCCGTTGTTCAGCACTTTACAGATAACCTTGTTACCTTCAATCGCGGTCACTTCCATGCCGATCAGGCCGTCATCTACCAGCACGGTGTTGCCAACGGACAGATCGCTGGTGAAGCCTTCGTAGGTCACGGCAACGATTTCGTTATTACCTACAACGGATTTGTCGGTGGTGAAGGTGAAGGTCTGGCCCGCTTTCAGGGAAACGTCGTTACCGCCTTCCAGTTTGATGGTGCGGATTTCAGGACCTTTGGTGTCGAGCAGGATTGCCGCTTTTTTCCCGGTCTTGCTCATCACGTTGCGCAAGTTCTGAATACGCTGACCGTGTTCAGCATAGTCGCCGTGGGAGAAGTTCAGACGCATCACGTTCATGCCGGCATCCAGCATTTTGCTCAGCATCTCTTCGGATTCGGTTTTCGGGCCGATAGTACAAACAATTTTCGTCTTTTTCATGACAGTCTTAGTCTTTAAGTTGGGAAGGATATGGAAATCTCGCTCCGGGGGCGCACCGCCGCGGAGTCAAACCTGTGTTGCGAAAGAGTATATGACACGCACTAAGAATAGGTGACATCAAATGAGCGTGCAGAAGAAAGTGTGCCTGAGTGCCAGCCCAACGAAGGAGAGGAGAAGTTGTACGTTGTTTTTTGTATTCCAAGCGCTGAAACCATTCACCAGGGATTTGGCGCGCATTATACGCTGATTCACAGTAAAAAGGAAAATGGAAACAGCGTTTCAAAAACATTCTGTGCAGATTCACATAAGTTTGTTATCAAGGCGTTAAGGCCTAATGTCATCTTATGACGGCAGGCGCAACGCCCGCCGTTTTTTGCTCACTTTTCCAGCGCCTGTTGAAGGTCGGCGATCAGATCCTTCGCATCCTCAATCCCCACCGACAGGCGTATCAGCTGCGGCACAATGCCGTTTGCAAGACGCTGCGCCAGTGGAATGGAGGCGTGGGTCATGCTGTAGGGCTGGCTCACCAGACTCTCCACCCCGCCCAGGCTTTCCGCCAGGGTAAAGAGCGTAAGATGACGAATCACCTCTGTCGCGCGTTGCGCATCGCCTTTAATCACAACGGAGATCATGCCGCCCGGCAGCGCCATTTGTCTGCGGGCAAGCGCATACTGGGGGTGTGACTCCAGCCCGGGATAGAGCACGCTCTCTATCTGCGGATGCTGCTCCAGCCATTGCGCAATCGCCAGCGCGTTGGCACTGTGCTTCTCAACGCGCAGGGAGAGGGTGCGAATCCCCCGTAGCGTCAGGAAGCTGCTGAACGGATCCAGAACGCCGCCAACCGCGTTTTGCAGATAGCCCAGACGCTCCGCGAGATCCTTATTTGCCCCGACAACAGCCAGCCCGGCAACCACGTCTGAATGACCGTTGAGATATTTGGTGGCGGAGTGAACCACAATGTCGAACCCCGCCTCCAGCGGCCGGTGAATGACCGGGGAGGCGAAGGTATTATCCGCCACGCTGATCGCATTATGGCGCCGGGCAATGTCTGCGATGGCCTCCAGGTCGGCCAGTTTCAGCAGCGGGTTCGTCGGCGTTTCCACCCAGATCATGCGGGTGTCCGGGCGAATGGCGGCCTCAAGTCCGGCTACATCGTCCGGCTTAACCCAGCTCACCTGTAGCCCGGTGCTGCGCTTGCGCACGTTTTCGATCAGGCGATACGTACCGCCATACACGTCGTCAATGGCAACGATATGGCTGTCTTTATCCAGCAGTTCGAGCACGGTGGAAATGGCCGCCAGCCCTGACGCGAAGGCGTACCCGCGTGTGCCCCCTTCCAGTTCGGCGATGGCGGTCTCCAGCGCATGGCGGGTTGGGTTGCCGCTCCGGGAGTATTCGTAGCCGGTATGTTCACCCGGTGCCGGTTGCGCAAACGTCGACGTGGCGTAAATTGGCGGCATCACGGCGCCGTGCGTGTCGTGATACTCACCGCTGTGAACGCTGAGGGTGGCCAGGTTTTTCATCTTTTGCTCCTTTTATTTCGTCAGGCGGTTACGCCAGGTGGTGAGTACGTCACTGCGTGTGATCAGACCCAGAAAGCGGTCTTCGTCATAAATAATCGCCACCAGGCCACGGTCAAAGATGGTGTACAGGGCGCTCTCCGGGGCCTGCTTATCCAGATATTCGACCTGACGCGTCATGGCCGCCGTCACGGGGAGAGAGAAGCGATCGGCATCTCCCCCGATGTGCCGCAGCAGGTCCCACTCGTCGATGATGCCGACGACCTTGTTGTTATCGAGCACCGGCAGCTGGGAGATGTCGTACAGGCGCATGCGGGCCAGCACGGTGGAAAGCGTGTCGTCCGGGGCGGCAGTCACCGTCGCGCCTTCATCGTGGCGCAGGGCAATATAGTCCGAGAGATCGCCTGCCTGCGGACGCGAAATCAACCCCTGCTGGCGCATCCAGTCGTCGTTGAACATCTTCGAGAGGTATTTATTGCCGCTGTCGCAGGCGAAGGTGACCACACGTTTTGGCGTAGTCTGCGCCTGGCAATATTTCAGCGCCGCCGCCAGCAGCGTGCCGGTGGAGGAGCCTGCCAGGATCCCTTCCGTTTTTAGCAGATCGCGGGCGGTGGTGAACGCCTCGCGATCGGTAATGCGCCAGGCGCGGTTAACACCTTCGATGTGCGCCAGCGGAGGGATAAAGTCTTCGCCAATCCCCTCAACCAGCCACGATCCGGCATCGTGATGGCGTCCGGTCTCAACCTGGTCCGCCAGCACCGACCCGGCCGGATCGGCAAGCACAAATTCCGTCTGCGGCGAATGTTCTGCAAACCACGCCTGTAAGCCCCCCAGCGTACCGCCGGACCCTACGCCGACGACGATGGCATCGATCTGGCCGTCAAGCTGTTCAAACAGTTCCGGTGCGGTAGTGGTGCGGTGCGCCAGCGGATTGGCTGCGTTATTGAACAGGTCGATATAAAACGCGCCTGGCAGTTCATTCGCCAGCCGCCGGGCATAATCCTGGTAGTAGGCCGGATGCCCTTTATTCACATCCGAGCGGGTCAGCACGACCTGCGCCCCTAACGCCCGCAGGTGGAAAATCTTCTCGCGGCTCATTTTGTCCGGCACCACCAGAATCAGCGAGTAGCCCTTCTGCGCCGCAATCAACGCCAGCCCCAGGCCGGTGTTCCCCGCCGTGGCTTCAATAATGGTGCCGCCAGGCCGTAGCTGCCCCATACGCTCGGCCTCGTTAATCATCGACAGCGCGACGCGGTCTTTAATCGAGCCGCCTGGATTCTGATTTTCCAGCTTCAGAAACAGCGAGCAGGGGCCGGTATCCAGCTTGTGCAGCTGGATGAGTGGCGTATGGCCAATTAGTTCGGTGACGGAGTGGTAAAGCGTCATGGTCATGTCCTGTGAAGAGGTGATGACCGGATGATAGGACCACGAAATTTTCTCAATAAAGAACGTTTCACTGGGTTTTAGAACAGAAAGGAATAATCCTTATGTTTTTTGGGTGGAAAGACAGCAAGACGTAAAGTTGTCCGGATGTGAGGATGGCTATATCAGTACATAGTGCTGCAAAATTAACCAATTTCGTTGGATGAATGAGACCTGATATGCAAAAGGCAGATAATTATTGCAGATATTCATCTAAATGCTTTTCACCCGCCAGTTCGCTGCTTATTCCGCCGCATTATAAGAAATTCTTTTTTGGTCATTTAAAAGCTGATAACGGCTGTTTACTATCTTTTGGACATCCATACTGCTAAACCGCTATATGCGTAACGGATAACGAATAAGAATGATCGTACTCAGTAATATTTCGAAGGTTTTTGACAACGGGAAGCTGGCGCTGACAGCCGTTGATAACGTCAATTTGACGATAGAGCAGGGACAGATTTACGGGATCATTGGTTACAGCGGGGCCGGGAAAAGTACGCTTATCCGTCTGCTGAACGGTCTGGAAAAGCCCAGCGCCGGCAGCGTCACTATTAACGGTCAGGATATCTCCGCCGCGAAGGGAGAAGCGCTGCGTCAGGCACGCCTGAAAATCAGCATGGTGTTCCAGCACTTTAATCTGCTCTGGTCGCGCACGGTGAAGGAAAACATCGCCTTTTCAATGCAAATTGCCGGTGTGCCAAAAGCGCAAATTCAGGCTCGCGTTGCCGAGCTGGTGGAGCTGGTCGGCCTGAAGGGACGCGAGAATGCCTACCCGTCGCAGCTAAGCGGCGGGCAAAAACAGCGTGTGGGCATTGCCCGCGCGCTGGCCAATCATCCGGACGTACTGCTGTGTGACGAAGCCACCTCGGCGCTGGATCCGCAGACCACCGATCAGATCCTCGATCTGCTCCTGGACATTAACCGTCGTTTTAACCTGACCATCGTACTCATTACGCATGAGATGCACGTGGTGCGCAAAATCTGTGACCGCGTGGCGGTAATGGAGAACGGCAAGGTGGTGGAAGAGGGGGAGGTACTCAGCGTGTTTACGCATCCTCAGCAGCCGATCACCCGGCAGTTTGTCCGCCAGGTGAGCCAGTACGCGGAGGAAGAGACCTTCAATACCGAACTGGCAAATGAGCTGGAGGGCGCGGTCATCAAGCTCACCTTCACCGGGCACAGCACGCACAGGCCGATCGTCGGTGAACTGACCCTGCGCTACGGCCTGCCGTTTAACATCCTGCACGGCAAAATGACGCAAACCGCCCACGGTGTTTTCGGGCAGCTCTGGGTGCACGTGGTGGCATCGGATGAACAACTGAACAATATCCTCGCCGACCTGAAGCAAAGCGATATTGAAGGCGAGGTAATCAAGCATGGCTGAAGAACTCTTTCCGCACCTGAAGTGGGATCAGCTTTGGGCTGCAACCCAGGAGACGCTCTACATGACCGCGCTTTCCGGCGTGGCGACGTTTGTTCTGGGGATCGCGCTCGGTCTGGCGCTGTTTTTAACCGCCCGCGGCGGGTTATTCCACAACCGCACGGTCTACAGCGTGATGTCGATTGTGGTGAACGTGTTCCGCTCGATTCCGTTCATCATTCTCATTGTTCTGCTGATCCCGTTCACCAAGACCGTTGTGGGGACCATTCTCGGCGCTAACGCTGCGCTGCCCGCCCTGATTGTGGGCGCCGCGCCGTTCTACGCCCGTCTGGTCGAGATTGCCCTGCGGGAAGTGGATAAAGGGGTAATTGAAGCCACGCGTTCGATGGGCGCACGGCTGAGCACGTTAGTGTTTCGGGTTTTACTGCCGGAATCTTCACCCGCACTGGTTTCAGGTATGACGGTGACGCTGATTGCGCTGGTGAGCTACAGCGCAATGGCGGGGGTGATAGGTGCCGGCGGTTTGGGAAATCTGGCTTATCTGGAAGGATTCCAGCGCAACCATGGTGACGTCACGCTGGTGGCAACGGTGACCATTCTGATCATCGTGTTCATTATCCAGTTCTGCGGCGATGCCATTACTTCACTGTTAGATAAACGCTAATAAATACACACAGGAACCACATCATGAAAAAGACACTGACACTGATCGCCGCAGCCACCCTGAGCGCCCTGAGCTTTGCCTCCTGGGCGGACACGCTCACCGTGGGGGCGTCCAACACCCCGCACGCGGAAATTCTGGAGCAGGCTAAGCCGATTCTGGCGAAGCAGGGGATCGATCTGGAGATTAAACCGTTCCAGGACTACATTCTGCCAAACACGGCGCTGGCAGGGCATGACATTGATGCCAACTATTTCCAGCACATCCCTTACCTGAACAGCGTGCTTAAAGATCATGCGGGCGATAAGGATTATGATTTTGTCAGTGCAGGCGCAATCCACATTGAGCCGATCGGTATCTATTCAAAAAAATACAAATCGCTGAAGGATCTGCCGGAAGGCGGCAAAATCATCATGCGTGATGCGGTTTCCGAGGAAGGGCGTATTCTCTCCATCTTCGAAAAAGAGGGCGTGATCAAGCTGAAGCCAGGCATCGATAAAGTGACCGCGCGCATCAGCGATATTGTGGAGAACCCGAAGAAGCTGCAATTCACCCCTAACGTCGAGGCATCTCTGCTGCCGCAGATGTACAACAACGACGAAGGTGCTGCGGTGGTGATCAACGCCAACTACGCAATTGATGCTGGTCTGGATCCGGTCCACGATCCAATTGCGGTTGAAAGCGGTGAGAATAACCCGTACGCCAACATCATTACCGTTCATCGCGTTGATGAGAAGAAGAAGGATATCGTCGCGCTGGTGAACGTGCTGCACTCCAAAGAGATTCAGGACTGGATCCGCACCAAATACAAAGGCGCGGTCATCCCGGTAAACAACTAATCGCCTGATTTTCCAGACGAAGCCCGGCGAACAACACGCCGGGCTTCTTTTTTGTATCCAGCCGACGAATGATTTAAGCTGACGGTTTAGGGCAACGGAGTGATGGCAATGGGCAATGTGACCAAAGACGAAGCGCTGTACCAGGAGATGTGTCGGGTGGTAGGCAAGGTCGTTCTGGAGATGCGTGACTTAGGGCAGGAGCCCAAGCATATCGTGATTGCCGGGGTACTGCGTACCGCGCTGGCGAACCAGCGCGTTAAGCGCAGTGAGTTGACCACCAAAGCGATGGAAACGGTGGTTAAAGCGCTGGCCGGTTAGGACGACAGCGTCTCGCGAGTTTTTCAGATCCCGCATATCAACAGTCATTATTGTTATTTCCTCTTCATGATGAAGGCGTGTTTAACTGAGTCCAGGTTAAGCGAGAAGGGTAATGACGATGAAAAAATGGATAAGCACGTTACGGCGGTTTTTTGCGCCCCGACCAGCGAATGCGGAGAACAGCGCGCAACGTGTTCTTGAGTCAATACTGCCTGTCGCCAGCCTCTATGGCGTGGACGTAGCCAACATCGACCCGGAGTGGTTCTATGTTAAAACGTCACGCTGAACTTCGCCGGACGCGCGAAATGTACTGGAATGAGCTGTGCGTGATGCGTGTAAAGTGAGAATGAAGGGAAAAATGCCCTGGCTAATCCTCGGTAAACGATAGCCGTTTTGTTACCACTATCTCCTTTCTCAGATGGAGATGATAATGAAACGGACAGTATTAACCCCCGCGCTTTCTGCCACCGTGCTATTGCTTGCCATGCAGGCGGCACACGCTGGTCCACAGGCGCATGTTGTATGCAGTTATTCCCATACCCTCGGCGATGATGCCATTATGATGTACGGCATGCCCAACGAGGCCATGCTGCACGATTTTTTTGGTAACGTGCAAACGGATGCTTACTCCAGCCGTGAATCGCTGCGTACCCAGGAAAAGACCACCTGCGATAACAAAGCAGACAGCTCGGCCTACTGGGCTCCGTCGCTAAAATTACCGGACGGAACGGTGGTCAAACCCGCCTATCAAAAAACCTATTATCAGGCATCGAACGTTGACGCCTGGCCACTGCACCCGTTCCCGGCGGGGCTGTCGCTGCTGGCGGGCGATCATCACGGCACCGCGCCAAATCCACATATCACCTTTTTATGCGCCAACGGCAAGGGCTACACCACCAGAACGGGTGAAGTCTGCGGTTTACGCAAGGCGAAGGATACCGTGCAGTTTAATATCGGCATTCAGTTCCCGAACTGCTGGGACGGGGCCAACCTGAAGCCCGCCCACGGCCTGGCTAACGCCACCTACGATACGAAAGGACAGTGTCCGTCCACCTTCCCGGTGAAGATCCCGACGGTGAACATGAATATTGCGTACGTGCTTCCGACAATTAGCTCTCTGGATACCAGTAAAGTCCAGCTTTCCCTCGACCCCACCATGCATGGCAGTGAACGTGAAGAGCGATGGGGGAGCCTGTATACGGCGCATGCTGACTTCATGAACGGCTGGACGGAAGATGCCGCGCGCTTTATGACCGACCTGTGCATGAACCGCGGAATGGATTGCGGCACCACCGTGCCGTATGGTTATTCAAAAGCGAAGGCCAACGTCTGGCTCAGCAGCATGGAACCCGCACTTTCACAGCCCGATCCCCAGGTCTTACTGGTGCAGGACAACTGGAAGAACGGCGGAAGGACGAAAAACAGCGAAACATTGTCGCTGGTGAAGTTCAACATCCCTCCGCTGCCTGCCGGACAGGATCCTGCCCAGTTTAAATACCGCGTGAGAATTTATGGCGGGAAAGTGGAAACCAACGGCGCGGATCAAATCTTCTTCTATCCGGCGAGCAACGACTGGGATCCGGCCACCGTGAGCTGGCATTCACGGCCGCGCTGCAACTATCGCTCGGATGCGGTGCTTTACCTGAACCACTCCCGCGAATACCGGATGGTGGACATGGATAAAGCGGTGCGCAAGGCGCTGGCAGAAGGGAAAACCGAAATTTCGTGGTATATCGGCGGCGATCGTCAGGGAAACCACTATCAGTTTGAGACGGGGTCATCTCAACAAAGCCTGATCCTGATGCTGACCGGGTTTAGCAAAACGCCGGAGATCTGATAACGCCCGCGTTTTTTTGTTCTCAACAGCGTTAGCTGGTAATGTCGACAGCCTGAATGACTGCGCCCGTTAACGCTATGAGCTTAAATAAGATGATAAAGCGCAGCATCGCTGCATGGGTGGCGGTCTGCCTGATAAGCGGTATGCTGCTTTATGCGGAACAGATACGTCGCCAGTACTGGGAGCGCGATCGCGAGTTTACGGCACGCTATTCGGCGATCGGCGCGGTGCTGACGCAAAACGAATCGGTGCTTCCGCTTCTGAGCGGCGATGAAGATATTACCGCGTTACGCAAAAAGTTTCCTTCTGTCCTGGCCCTGGAAAAAACCGCGGGGCGTGCGCTGGACGCCCCGCGTGTGGAGCCGTTTCGCGGGGTGCAGTACTGGTTATACAATCCCTGGCGGCAGATACGCGTGCTGGTCGACCTAAGCGCGCTGATTCCCGCGCGCCATAGCTTTGCGCAGTTGCATCTTAACGTCACGAACGGCGATGGTCCGCCATCCTCCGGCGCTTTCTGGCGCTGGCAGCGCGCTTTCCCGCAGCATACCCAGCCCTTCGTTCTTACAGCCGAGGCAGAGCCTGACTGGTTCAGCGTTTCCCAGCTGCATTACCTGCTGCTCTTTCTGACGTGGGGGGTAGCGATTGCGGGCGTGGGAAGCGTGCTCTGGCAGCGCAAACAGCGGCAGCAGGCCGAGCAGCGCGCCCGCTATTATCAGCATGCCAGGCTTAACACGCTGGGGGAGATCACCGCGGGCATTGTCCATGAAATTAACCAGCCTCTTACCGCCGTGCAAACCTGGATCCAGGGGGCGCAGCGACAGCTCGAGGCTAATCCGCAGGCCGTGCCGCAGGCGCTTGCGGCCGCGCTGCTGCAAACGCAACGCATCAGCGCCCTGCTGACGCGCTTTCGCGAGCATGTGGTACAGGAGAAGGTGACTCTGCGCGAAACCGATCTGGTGCAGTGCTGGCAGCAGGTTGAGAGCCTGCTGGAGCACGAGCGCAAATCGAACCGTATCGCGGTCATCCACGCGTTTGCAGCGGACGCCACGACCGTGCTGGCAGACAGGCTCTGGCTGGAGCAGATACTGCACAACCTGCTCAGCAATGCGATTCAGGCTCAGCAGGAGAGCACGCACGGCTGGGTGCGAATCGACAGCCAGAAAAACGAGAAGGGCATTCTGGTCACGCTTACTGACGGCGGGCCGGGATTTAGCCCGGAGGCCCTGCAAAACGCTTTTATGCCCTTCTTTAGCGGACGACCCGGCGGAACGGGGCTGGGGATGACGTTAACCGAAACGCTAATAACCCGCATGACCGGCTCGATTGCCCTGGGCAACGCCCCGCAGGGTGGGGCGCAGATCCGGTTGCAGCTCGCAGAAGGTAAGGAGACAAAGCATGGATAAGGTGGTCTGGCTCATTGATGACGATGAGTCCATCAGGGAATCATTGACGTTTTTACTCTCCGGAATGGGCTGGCAGGTTAAGGCATTCGAGAGCGTCGATGCCTTTACGCTGGCGCACGGCGGCGAAACGGCGCTTGTCGGCTGTCTGCTTCTGGATATGCGCATGCCGGGCAAGAGCGGGCTTGCCTGGCTGGAAGAGGGTGAATGGCCCTGGCCGCTGCTGCCAGTCGTTATCATGACCGGGCACGGAACGGTCGACGCCTGCCGTCGCGCGTTTCGCAACGGCGTGTTTGAGTTCTTCACCAAACCCCTGGATGCCGACAGGCTTATCGAAACGGTTGGCATGGCTTTCGAAGAGAGCCTGCGGCGATCTGCCGCCTGGCAGGATATCTCGCGGATTAAAGCGCGATTCGAACAGCTAACCGCGCGGGAGCACGAGGTGTTGACCGTGCTGATGGAAGGATGCAGCAATAAAGAGGCGGCTGCGCGTCTTAACCTCTCCCCGAGGACCGTGGAAGCGCACCGCGCGGCGGCGTTTGCCAAGCTTGGCGTCAGCAGCCTGGTTCAGGCGAGCCGGGATTATGACAAATTGCAATCCGTATAACTACCAGGTGAAGTGCGTAATCAACCGAATTACGCGTAAACGCGCGCTTCAGTAATCTCGGGTTGTCTCCCAACACTCGAGGAAGTGCAATGAAAAAAGTATTGATGGTGGCAGCACTGGTTGCAGGTAGCGTAAGCCTGGCTGCACGGGCGGATGCGCTGAATCAGAAAAGCCTCTCTCTGGCACAGGCTAACGCGCTGGCAACGTCTGCTGTTAAGGCCTGTATGGCAAAGAACTATCAGGTTACGGTGACCGTGGTTGACCGCGCAGGGGTAGTTAAGGCGGTGCAGCGCACGGATAACGCTGGTCCACATACGGTAAAAGCCAGCGAAATGAAGGCATATACCGCGCTGAGTACGAAAAACGCGTCAAGCAAGGTAATGGAAGCTGCACAGACTAACGCGGGCGCGCAGAATATGCGTGATGTTCCCGGCTTCCTGCTGCTGGCGGGTGGTTTACCGGTAAAAGAGGGCGATGAGGTGATTGGGGCGATTGGCATCGGCGGTGCGCCGGGCGGTCATCTTGATGAAGCCTGTGCCCAGGCGGCCATTAACGGGGCCGGACAGTAATTCATAAAAAAAGCACCGGCATGGCCGGTGCTCTGTATTCAGATCTTGCAGGCATCGCCGCAGTCGTCATCGGCGACAATCGCCTGGGCTTTTTTATCCGCATCGTCGAGACGTTCCGCGTTGCGCTCTTCTGCTTCATCCAGCCCGTTAAAGACTAAGTTATCGAGATCAATTTCCATGTGCCACCTGCGTTATTCAGTTTTTGATACTGGCACAGTATAAGTCAAAAAAAGCGGGCCAGGCACCCCTCAGCACATATGGATAATCCCTGCCATACTCAGTGCTTTATTGCTGAGGAAAGCCGATGATTACACTCTGTAAAACCTGCGGTACCGCTTACGATGAACAGCCCAAAAACTGCCCGATTTGCGACGATGAGCGCCAGTATGTCCCGGTGACGGGCCAGGCATGGACGGACTTCGACAGCCTTACGACCACGCACACCAACAAATGGCAACAGCTGGAGCCACAGCTGTTCAGCATCAAAACCGTTCCCGCTTTTGCCATCAACCAGCGGGCGCTTCTGCTGAGTACGCCGCAGGGCAATGTTCTGTGGGACTGCATCGCTAACCTCGATCCGGCGACCAGAGCGTTAGTTGACGCGCTCGGGGGCATCAGCGCGATCGCGATTTCGCACCCGCATTACTACACCACCATGCAGGAGTGGGCCGCCGCGTTTAACGCGCCGATCTATCTGCACGCCAGCGATCGGCAGTGGGTGATGCGTGACAGTCCGGCGATACGCTTCTGGGAGGAGGACGCCCTGGAGATTATGCCGTCGGTGACGCTGCTGCGTCTGGGCGGGCATTTTGCAGGCGGCACGGTGCTGCACTGGCAGTCAGGCGACGGCGTGCTGCTGGCCGGTGATATTTTGCAGGTTACGCCTGGTAAGGACGCCGTGTCGTTTATGTGGAGTTATCCGAATATGCTGCCGCTGCCTGCCCGCACCGTTGAGGCGGTGATCGGTCGACTGACCGGGAAAACGTACCAGCGACTGTACGGGGCCTTTGAAGGGCAAAACATCCCGGCGAACGCAGATGAGATTGTGCAGCGGTCGGGCCAGAAATATATTGCTTGTCTCCGCTAAGGCACGGTGGTTAAATTTTACGAGTGTGATCGCGATCATACCTAAACTAAAACAGATAAAAGAGAAATGGCTATGCAACATATCATTGAAGGTTTTCTCAGCTTTCAAAAAGAGATTTTCCCGCAACGTAAAGAGCTTTTTCGTAGTTTAGCGTCCAGTCAGAATCCCAAAGCGCTGTTTATCTCCTGCTCCGACAGCCGTCTGGTTCCGGAACTGGTCACGCAGCAGGAGCCAGGACAGCTCTTTGTCATTCGAAACGCGGGCAACATTGTGCCACCGTTCGGGCCGGAGCCTGGCGGTGTCTCTGCAACCATCGAATACGCGGTAGTGGCCCTTGGCGTGACCGATATTGTTATTTGCGGCCACTCCAACTGCGGCGCGATGAAGGCGATTGCTGACAACGCCGATCTGGAGCCGATGCCAGCCGTTTCCCACTGGCTGCGCTATTCTGATGCGGCAAAAGCGGTGGTTGAGAAGAAAACCTGGGATCAGCCAATCGATAAAGTGAATGCGATGGTGCAGGAGAACGTCTTTGCTCAGCTGAGCAACATCAAGACCCATCCGTCGGTGGCGGTAGGCCTGCGCAACAACGCCATTCGCCTGCACGGCTGGGTATATGACATCGAAAGCGGCAAAATCCTTGCCCTGGACAAGAACACTAAAACCTTCGTATCGCTGTCGGAAAACCCGGAAGTCTTCTTCGAGTAATCCGACACCGCAGGGCAGGGAAGCCCTGTTAAAACTCCACGAAAGGTAATTTTCGTCGCACGCCCGACGCAGGATTCCCCGCCGCTTTCGCCATCGCTTTACCAATTTCAGCGCACTCAGACAAACCCTGAACAAACGGATGATCGTGCATCAGCCAGGGGATCGCCCCAAAAGCGATACGTCCGCGCAGAGACGCAGGTGACAGCAACGTGTAGTCTTCCCCCACGTCCGGTATCTCATCCCCCGTTTCCTCAAGCTGTTTGCGCAGCGTCGGGAAGGGAATATCCTTATTTCTGAGCGGTTTCTGCCCGCGGGCATCGATAAAGACGTCGAAGCGATAACGCTTTTCTTCCGTGGTGATGACGGTCTGATCGCTGCCGATATCCAGGTCGTAATCATCACCGAGTGCGACTACGCTAATGATCCCTGCCTCGCGCAGTGCCAGTAACCGGCGGATAGACTGCGGTGGAATGGCGGCATAGTTATCAATAAACACACGCTCCAGCCCGGATTTAAACCGTTCTCTGTCACGTTCATTGAGTGAAGGGACAATGGCCTGAACTACTTCATGCAGACGAAGCACGGTATAGCGCCAGGCAACGGTGCGTTTCTCGCACTTATTGCGCTCCACTTCTTTCAGATTCGCTTCGGCCCAGGTGAAAGGACCATGCTTTTTACGATCCTCAAACCAGACATCACGAAGCGTGTCAGCATTCAGCGTGCCGATCGCTATCGCCTGGCACCAGCGCGGATCGGCCAGCTCAAGCTCTTTCACCATCAGCGCAAAGATGCGGTCAAGCAGCCCGTCAGGGCCTTTGGCAATTTCGCTTTCTGCCACAGACTCCGTTAACACCGACAGCGGTTCATAAGGGATAGGGCAGTAAAAGTCGGCCTCCGGAAGAACGCCCGAGCGGGACATCAGCGTGATGTTTAGCCCCTCACTACCTTTATTGACAACGAACTGCTCCCCGCTAAACCGACCATGCTGCATTACTACCGCCATAGCAGCGTCCAGTCCGCTGAGGGAGGTACCCATAATCCCCACCTCACAGGCTCGGATATCCGCGTCCATCAGCCCCGACCATGGGCTTGGGAAATAGTCGCGGGTGGATTCATCTTCATCAGGCCAGACGTGACCGGTGGCGACCACTGCAAGATCAAACCGCCTTGAGAAAGGGGCATCGTTCACTGACAGGGCCACGCCGTCTGCATCAGCCTTAATATCAGTGACTTCTGCGTTGGGATGAACCTCGATATGAAACCCAGCCTTTTTCGCCTCGGCAACGACGGCGAGAAAGCGGTCGTGGAAATATTCACCCAGCAGAATACGCGGCAGAAACTGCCGGTCATTCAGTCTGTCTTTGTCGACGTTATAGCGGGCAAGATGGGCTTCACTCTGCTGTTTGAGCCAGTCGAGGTAGGTAATAAAAATGGGCGGGATTTCGATACTGGCGATATTCGCCAGCATCAGCCGGGAGTTATCCTCGTCGCTGTAGGGCATCCCTACGCCGGGTTGGTCTGCTTTTTCGAACACGGTGACCGACAGCGGTGCTGCGTTGTTAAGAAGTGAGTGAAAGGTGTAAATCCCTGTTGGGCCTGAGCCGATAATGGCGATTTTTTTCATCGAAAGCGTTCCTGCGTTTCTGAACCATACAACAAGCGTAGCAGGAGAAAGGTTAAGTCATTCAATGAAGGGAAAAATTAAGACGTTCAGAAGAGGATTTTTGCACCATTTCAGGACTGAAATGGTGCGTCCGAGTGGACTCGAACCACCGACCCCCACCATGTCAAGGTGGTGCTCTAACCAACTGAGCTACGGACGCAGAATGGTGCGTTCAATTGGACTCGAACCAACGACCCCCACCATGTCAAGGTGGTGCTCTAACCAACTGAGCTATGAACGCATTGTGTTGTCGGTGACAACGGGGACGAATATTAGCGGCACAGCCCCAAGGTGGCAAGAGGGAAAATGCATTTTTCTCTCTGATTTCACGCGATTGCTTCATTACCGCGCAAAGTGAAGAGAAAGTAGCCGCCAGCCGGCGGCTACTGTGTCATTAACGCGCAGCGCGTTGCAAAATTACCGCAGACGACTGACGTTGCAGGAAGCGCATGCGCAGCATCATCATAATGGCTGCAGACGTTAAGCCGATGATAAAGCCCATCCAGAATCCGGCTGGCCCCATGCGATCCACCACCAGATCCGTGAGCGCCAGAATATACCCACTCGGCAGGCCCAGAACCCAGTAAGCGATAAAGGTGATAAAGAAGATGGAACGCGTATCTTTATACCCACGCAGCACGCCGCTGCCAATTACCTGGATGGAGTCAGAGATCTGGTAAATGGCCGCAAGCAGCATCAAATGCGAGGCCAGGGTGACTACTTCCGGGTTGTCGTTATAGAGCAGGGCAATTTGCTCACGCAACAGCACGGTAAAGAGCGCGGTACAGACTGCCATGCAGACGCCGACGCCCAGACCGGTGCGGGCTGCCGTTTGCGCATCCAGCGTCGAGCCTTGCCCCAGACGGAAGCCCACGCGAATCGTCACCGCAGCAGCCAGGGACATCGGCAGGACGAACATCAAAGAGCTGAAGTTCAGGGCGATCTGGTGGCCTGCCACGTCAATAATCCCTAACGGCGAGACCAGCAGGGCGACAACGGCAAACAGCGTCACTTCAAAGAACAGCGCCAGCGCAATGGGCAGACCCAGTTGGGTAAGGCGGCTCATCATCGACCAGTCAGGCGTGCTAAAGGCGGTGTCGTTACGAATGTCGCGCATGGATCGCGCATGTTTAACGTAGGTGAGCATACAGCCGAACATCACCCAGTACACCGCAGCCGTCGCCACGCCACAACCCACGCCGCCGAGTTCCGGCATGCCAAAATGACCGTAGATGAAGATGTAGTTCACGGGAATGTTCACCAGCAAGCCGATAAAGCCCATCACCATGCCCGGCTTGGTTTTTGCCAGCCCTTCACACTGGTTACGAGCCACCTGGAAGAAGAGATAACCGGGCGCGCCCCAGAGCAGGGCGCGCAGATAACCGACTGCTTTATCTGCCAGCGCCGGGTCGATATTATGCATGGCGCGAATAATATACCCGGCGTTCCACAGGACGATCATAATCAGGACGGAGACACCCCCGGCCAGCCAGAAGCCCTGGCGCACCTGATGGGCTACGCGGTCGCGTCGACCGGAGCCGTTAAGCTGCGCGATAACGGGCGTCAGCGCCAGCAGCAGGCCGTGACCAAACAGAATGGCCGGGAGCCAGATTGAGGTTCCGATCGCCACGGCGGCCATATCGGTGGCGCTGTAACCACCGGCCATTACCGTATCCACAAATCCCATTGCGGTTTGGGCTACCTGCGCGACGATCACCGGTATGGCCAGTGCCAATAACTGACGCGCTTCGATCATATACTTCTGCACGTGAACACCTTTGTATTGTAGTTATTTGAGAGACTAAAAAGGCCGCCGTTACTGGCAGCAAGAAGAAAAAACAGAGGGATGCCAGCTATTGTAGCGGGGTTTAACTAATTATCTAGTGAAAAAATCGCCAGAAATTGCGCATCACTGGCAACCTGTTTTTTCAACTGTTATTGTGGTGGGATTATACGGTGTCATCGCCGTTCGGAATGAACAGGAGCTGTAAGCATGTTTACTGGTATTGTGCAGGGCACTGCCAAAGTGGTGTCCATTGATGAAAAACCGAATTTCCGCACTCACGTAGTTGAGCTGCCTGAATATATGCTCGACGGCATTGAAACCGGGGCGTCGATAGCGCATAACGGCTGCTGCCTGACGGTGACCGAAATTAACGGTAACCAGATAAGCTTTGATTTAATGAAAGAGACGCTGCGCATCACTAACCTGGGTGAGCTGGTGGTGGGGGATACCGTCAACGTTGAACGTGCGGCGAAATTCAGCGATGAGATTGGCGGGCATCTGATGTCGGGCCATATTATGACCACCGCAGAAGTGGCGAAAATCGTGACCTCGGAAAATAACCGTCAAATCTGGTTTAAGGTGCAGGATCCGTCATTAATGAAATACATCCTTTATAAAGGATTTATTGGCATCGATGGGATTAGTCTGACCGTCGGTGAAGTGACGCCAACGCGTTTTTGCGTGCATTTAATTCCTGAAACGCTGCAACGTACTACGCTTGGCGCAAAAAAACTGGGGCAGCGCGTAAATATCGAAATTGATCCGCAGACCCAGGCGGTCGTGGATACCGTTGAGCGCGTGCTGGCGGCGAAAGAGGCGGCGATAATAAAGGCCGTGGAAGAAGAATAAAAAATAACCCCGGGTAACCGGGGTTATTTTTCAGCGGGCCACGCGCAGGCCGTGCTCAATCCCACGACTAAACACCACCTGCCACAGCTGTATATCCCGCGCGCGGAACGCACCCGCGCAGGCATTAAGATAATAACTGAACATCCGTTTGAATCGTTCCGAATAGTTGTCGGCGATTTCAGGCCATGCAGCCTGGAAACGTTCATGCCAGGCCATCAGCGTGGTGTCGTAATCTGCGCCGAAGTTATGCCAGTCTTCCACAATAAAATGCGGTTCGCTGGCGTTCGCAATCTGGCGAACAGAGGGTAAACAACCATTCGGGAAGATATATTTGTTGATCCAGGGATCCACATTGTTATCGGTGCGTTTAGAGCCGATGGTGTGTAGCAGGAAAATTCCGTCAGGCTTCAGGTTATGGTCGGCGACGTCGAAATAAGTCTTGTAGTTCTTTGGCCCCACGTGCTCGAACATACCCACGGAAACAATCCGATCGAACTGCTCATTCAGGTCGCGGTAATCCTGAAGCCGAATATCGACATCCAGACCCAGACACCGTTCCTGTGCCATCTTCTGCTGTTCAGCTGAAATCGTGACGCCGACTACGCTGACACCGTAATGTTTCGCCATAAACCAGGCAAGGCCGCCCCAACCACAGCCGATGTCCAGCACGCGCATGCCGGGCTGCAACTGCAACTTATCGCAAATCAGCTGTAGCTTATCCTGCTGCGCCTCTTCCAGGGTTGTCGCTTTTTTCCAGTATCCGCAGGAGTACTGCATTAACGGGTCGAGCATACGGCTGAAAAGATCGTTGCCCAGGTCATAATGCTCTTTACCGACGATCCACGCGCGCTTTTTACTTTGCAGATTGAACAGGCGGGCGGAAGCGATACGTAACGTATCTTTGAAATGACGAGGGAGCTGATTTTCAAGACCGGCGCGTAAAACGCTGGAGAAGAACATATCCAGCCGCTCACACTCCCACCAGCCGTCCATATAGCTTTCACCCAGCCCTAACGATCCCTCCTGTAACACGCGTTTGAAAAAATCGGGATGTTTAATCTGGGGATCGGAGGGGGATGAGCCATTAATCGTAATGCCCGCACGTCCCAACAGTTCACTGACGATCCGGGACCAGTTATCGTCCGGAACGCTGACTTCTTCTATACACGATGAACTCATAGCTTCTCCATCACCTTGCTGTGATCAGAACCTTAAAACAGCGTAGACGCTTTTTTGGTTTGTGAGAAATCTCACGGTAAATGCCCGCGAGGCTAATATCCGACGTAGAACAGAGGAAGGGAGATAACCCTTGCCGAAATGCCTTCCATGGTAAAACGGGAGCGCTCCGGCTCCCGTTAACACTTAATATTTATCGTATTTAATCGAACCAAATTCAGTATAGGCCGCAAAATTTGGTGATTCAACAGAAAATTGTTAGCAACCTAATCACTGGTTTTTAACATAGTTTCCCGCGTAATCAGGCGTGCGACGTTTCTGTCTGCGCGTTTTCACTCTGCTCGCGATGGGCGGAGGACTGCATGCGATAACCCAATCCTGCCAGCACAACGGTGACCAGCATCACGCTGGTGGTGGTGAGCAGCGGGGTTGCAATCAATGCAGAGACCACGAGACTTGCCAGGAAGCACAGGCCAAGTTGCAGGGTATTTTGCAGCGCGGCAGCGCGGCCTGTCGCCTGAGGGAATGGACGCAGCGCCTGGGCTACAACAATAGGGTAAATGGCCCCGTTAGCGATCGCCATGACGCAGAACGGAATCAAAATTTCTGCAAGCCCGGCGCCGGGAATAAAGCCGACAGCCCAGGTCGCAATCACGCTTAGCGCATACAGCACCAGCAGCCAGGGCAGCATCTGCTGGCCTTCCCATTTTTGCAGCGCGGCGCGACAGCCATAGCCACCCACCAGGAAGGCGATGGTCTGTGGTACATAGCTCAGGCCGATAGCCGCCGGGCTGTAGCCCATGTCATGCAAAATGAACGGTGAACCGGTAAGCCAGGCAAAGAAGCTGGCAGAGCAGGCGGCATAAATCAGCACGTTACCGCGATAGGCTTTCGACCGCAGTAAAGAGGTAAAGGTGATGGGCTTCGCGTCCGGATGCGTCTCTTTTTTATGCGCAGGTTTAAGCCCGAACGCGGGCAGCATCAGGACCAGCGTGATCGCAAAGAGCGTGGCGAAAATGGCCTGCCAGTCGAAATGCGCCAGGATCCAGCTGCCCAGCAGCGGAGCGAGCGCCGGAGACAGGCCGACCAGCGGCATGATGGTGGCGAAAATGCGGTTAGTGCGTGAGGCGGGGTAGTAATCGGTCACCAGCGCCTGCCAGGTGACCGCTGCGGCACAGACGCCGACCGCCTGAATAAAGCGCAACACCAGTAACCAGGCGGCATCGCGGACCCACAGCATGCCCAGACAGCCTACGGCAAAAATCGCCAGTCCCAGCAACAGGACGGGCTTACGGCCAAAACGATCAGAGAGCGGTCCCCAGAGTAGTTGCGCAAAAGCAAAGCCGGCGAGGAATAAACTCAAACTGGCGCTGATGGCGGCGGCAGGAGTTTGCAAATCTTCCTGCATCGCGGCGAAGGCGGGCAGATACATGTCGGTCGCCAAAAAGCCCAGCACGCTTAAGCCGCCGAGCCAGACTAAAAATCCTTTCCTGGGTTGCACTTTTTTTCTCCTGAGGAGGCAGGTGTACGTTGGCGCAGAGTGTAGGGAGTGCAAAGCGGCTTGTGAAACGCTAATATTTGGTGGGTGCATTCAAAAAATTTGCAGGCTAAAGATGTGGTCAGATTATTCCCTTGAAGTGGTTGATGCCGTGGCGCGTAACGGCAGCTTTACCGGTGCCGCCCAGGAGTTGCACCGCGTTCCCTCGGCTATCAGCTATACGGTGCGCCAGCTGGAGGCGTGGCTGGCGGTCCCGCTGTTCGAGCGGCGTCATCGCGACGTGGAGCTCACGCCTGCCGGCGCGTGGTTTTTGAAGGAAGGCCGGTCTGTTATCAAAAAAATGCAGATCACCCGTGAGCAGTGCCAGCAGATCGCCAACGGCTGGCGCGGACATCTCGCTATCGCGGTGGATAACATCGTTAAGCCGGAGCGGACCCGGCAGATGATCGTCGATTTCTATCGTCATTTTTCCGACGTCGAACTGCGTGTGTCGCAGGAAGTGTTCAACGGCGTATGGGATGCGCTGGCGGACGGCAGGGCGGAGATGGCGATTGGTGCAACCCAGGCGATCCCGGTTGGCGGGCGCTACGCGTTTCGCGACATGGGCATGCTGAGCTGGACCTGCGTGGTCGCGCGCGATCACCCGCTGGCGGCGCTGGACGGGCCGCTGAGTGATGACACCTTACGCAACTGGCCCTCGCTGGTGCTGGAAGATACCTCCCGCTCGCTGCCCAAGCGCATTACCTGGCTGCTGGATAATCAGCGCCGCGTGGTTGCGCCGGACTGGGAGTCGTCAGCCACCTGTCTGAGCGCGGGGCTGTGCGTTGGCATGGTGCCGGTGCATTTTGCGCGCCCGCGCATCGACGCGGGAGAGTGGGTGGCTCTGACGCTGGAAAACCCTTTCCCGGATGCTGCATGCTGTCTGACGTGGCAGCAAAACGACGTCTCGCCCGCCATGGCCTGGCTGCTGGATTATCTGGGAGACAGCGAAACGCTGAACCGGGAGTGGTTGCGGGGACCAGCGTAGCTGGCCCCGTAAAGAGATTAACGTCGGTAGTCGCGGAACGGACCGTCGGCAACGGAACGGCGTTCAATCAGGCGCGGGTGGACCTCAATGGACTGGGACTGTTCTCGCTTGTTGACGATCCTGTCCATCAGCATATTGAAGGCCGTTTCACCCAGCGAATCTTTCGGCTGGTGAATGGTGGTCAGCGCCGGGGTAAAGAAACGGGCGTTGCGAACGTTATCATAGCCGATCACCGAGATGTCCTGCGGAACGCGAAGGCCGAGTTCATCCGCCGCGCAGAGCGCGCCCATTGCCATGATATCGCCGCCGCAGAATACAGCGGTAGGGCGATGCGGCTGGGAGACGATCTGCTGCATGGCGCGATAGCCCGACTCCGGCTCGAAATCGCCCTGGACAATCCAGTTTTCTGGCACGGTAATCAGCGCCTCTTCCATCGCTTTCATGAAACCGGCCAGACGGCCAGCACCGGTGTTACGCTCCAGCGGACCCGGGATCACGCCAATTTCACGATGCCCGCGTTCTACCAGATAACGCCCGGCCATGTAGCCGCCTTCAAAAGCGTTATCAATAACAGAGTCGGTGAAGTCTGCGCGCGCCTCGCCCCAGTCCATCACTACCATCGGAATGTGGCGATACTCTTCCAGCATGGAAAGGACCGACTCGGGGTATTCAGAACACATTACCAGCAGGCCGTCGACGCGCTTTTGCGCCATCATTGACAGGTAAGCGCGCTGTTTTTCAATGTTGTTCCACGCGTTGCCCAGAATCAGGGTATAGCCTTTCTGAAAGCAGTTTTTTTCAACGGCTTCGATGATTTCAGCAAAGTAGGCCGCTTCACTGCTGGTGGCCAGCAGGCCAATCGATTTGGTGTGATTAACCTTCAGGCTGCGGGCGACGGCACTTGGCGAGTAGTGCAGCTCTTTGATTGCCGCCCAGACGGCATTACGCGTCTCTTCAGCGACGAAACGCGTTTTGTTAATAACATGTGATACGGTTGTAGTGGAAACGTTTGCTCGTTTTGCTACGTCTTTAATTGTTGCCATTAAATGTCACTCCAGACCATATCCTAAGCTCCTGAAAAAATTGAAGGTAAACGTTTGCCTTCTCTCACCCTTATCACGCAAACATGAGTTGCGACACGCCGGGAAAACGACACAGGACGTCAGGAGGGGGTCAGTGGCCGGTACGCTAATAAATTTAGCGTGGAATTTTGTCCTATCTTGATGAAAAGGGGAAGAGGTAAAGTGGATATCCGCTTAAATCCTGGAAGATTTTTGACCTGAACTGTGTAAAAATGAGCAAGCTCACTTTTCGTAGGGTGAATAAAAGGAGAAAAATTGATGAGTACCGATCTGAAGTTTTCGCTGTTTACCACCATTGTTGTTCTTGCCCTGATTGTTGCGGGTGGTTTAACCGCTGCGCTGCACTGATTTAGGTGGAGGGAGAGTCTTCTCCCTCCCTTGCCGCTATTGTTACCTCTCCGGCAAAAATCTTTTGCCAAAATGTTAACTTCTCATTTTTTGTGATTGATGTCATGCTTTTGCCTTCTTAGTCTGTGCCGGGTAACGGCACGGTATCCGGAGTCTTTTCATGAAAATCAATTTTCCCCTGCTGGCCCTGGCGATTGGCGCCTTTGGGATTGGCACCACTGAATTCTCCCCGATGGGGTTATTGCCTGTTATCGCCCGGGGTGTGGACGTCTCTATCCCTGCGGCCGGTATGTTGATTAGCGCCTATGCGATCGGCGTGATGGTGGGCGCACCGCTGATGACGCTGCTGCTTTCGCACCGCGCGCGACGCAATGCGCTGATTTTCCTGATGGCAATTTTTACTCTCGGAAATGTGCTTTCCGCGATTTCGCCGGATTACACCACGCTGATGCTTTCCCGTATTCTGACCAGCCTGAACCACGGCGCTTTCTTCGGGCTGGGCTCGGTTGTTGCCGCAAGCGTAGTGCCAAAACATAAGCAGGCCAGCGCGGTAGCCACTATGTTTATGGGCCTCACTATCGCTAATATCGGCGGCGTTCCCGCTGCCACCTGGCTCGGAGAAGCCATCGGCTGGCGTATGTCTTTCCTCGCAACCGCCGGACTGGGCGTGGTCGCGATGGTCGCGCTGTTCTTCTCGCTGCCGAAAGGAAGTGCGGGAGAACGTCCGGAAGTACGTAAAGAGCTGGCGGTGCTGATGCGTCCTCAGGTGTTGTCCGCGCTGCTCACCACGGTGCTGGGGGCAGGGGCGATGTTTACGCTCTACACCTATATCTCCCCGGTGCTGCACGACATAACCCACGCAACGCCACTCTTTGTTACCGCGATGCTGGTGCTGATTGGTGTCGGGTTCTCGATTGGCAACTATCTCGGCGGGAAATTTGCAGATCGCTCCGTCAGCGGGACGCTGAAAGGTTTTTTAACGCTGCTGATTGTCATCATGGTGGCGATCCCGTGGCTGGCACGTAACGAAGTGGGTGCCGCGATTGCCATGGTGGTGTGGGGCGCCGCAACCTTTGCCGTGGTGCCGCCGTTGCAGATGCGCGTGATGCGCGTTGCGCATGAGGCGCCGGGGCTCTCATCATCCGTGAATATCGGTGCGTTTAACCTGGGAAATGCGCTGGGAGCCGCAGCGGGTGGGGCGGTGATTTCGGGTGGTTTGGGTTACAACTTTGTGCCGGTGATGGGGGCGATCATTGCCGCACTCGGCTTGCTGCTGGTGTTGATGTCCGGGCGTAAACAGCCAGAAGCGGTGTGTACGGCGGAATAAATAAAAACGCAGAAGGGTTGCCCCTTCTGCGTGTCCCTTATGCGGCGAAGTTCTTCGCAACAAATTCCCAGTTAACCAGTGCCCAGAAATGTTCCAGGTAGTTCGGGCGCGCATTACGGTAATCAATGTAATAGGCGTGTTCCCATACGTCCACGGTCATCAGCGGCGTTGCGCTGGTGGTCAGAGGGGTACCCGCATTAGAAGTGGAAACGATAGCCAGTTTGCCATCAGCCTCTTTTACCAGCCAGGTCCAGCCGGAGCCAAAGTTTTTAACGGCTGCGTCAGTAAATTTCGCTTTGAAATCCGCGAAACTGCCAAACGCGGCGTTAATCGCTGCGGCCAGCTCACCGGTAGGTTCTCCGCCTGCATTTGGAGCCAGGCAGTGCCAGTAGAAGGTGTGGTTCCACACCTGAGCGGCGTTGTTGAATACGCCACCGTCTGAACTGCGCACAATCTCTTCCAGCGTTTTGCCTTCAAAATCGGTGCCCTTGATCAGGTTATTCAGGTTGGTGACATAGGTCTGGTGATGCTTGCCGTAATGGTACTCCAGGGTTTCCGCAGAAATGTGCGGAGCCAGGGCGTCTTTTGCATACGGTAGTGCAGGTAATTCGAACGACATTGCTACTCTCCTTATAGTTTTATATGTTGCCAATAACCCTACAGACAACAAGGACAGAATAGCAAATTGAAAGGGTATGCAAAAGAGGAACTTACCCCGCCACGGAGGCGGCAGGGCAGGGTCTAGCGAATGGTTTTTGGCGTCATCACTCGGCGCGCACCCACATAGTGGCGCACCCAGTAATCTTCACTGAGGGAGGTGATCTGAATGTCCTGACCGCTGCGCGGTGACTGGATAAATTTACCATTACCCACATACACCCCAACGTGATCGGCCGTGCCACGTCCCTGGGTGCGGAAGAACACCAGGTCGCCATTTTGCAGTTCGCCACGGTTTACAGGCGCGGCGTCGCGCAGATGGTACATCTCATTGGCGGTGCGTGGAATGCGAAACTTCACCAGATCTTTATAGGCATAATAAACCAGCCCACTACAGTCAAAACCGGTGCGCGGAGAGGTGCCACCCCAGCGATATGGTTTACCTATTTGCCCCATCAGTTTATTCATCGCCGTTTTTTGCGCTTTCTGCATACGCGCTTTATGCACGTCAGCCAGCTTCGTCACTTTTGCGCATTTCGTTTTATGGCCTTTGCGCATGGTGCATTTATCATTCACCAGGCTGGCGGTCGTGCGAGTGGTTTTGTGCGTGGCGGAACGGAGAGTTTTGGTTTTACTAGAGGCGGTCTTTTTGGTGTGAGCGGTGGTTTTCTTCTTTACTGTTTTGCTGGTGGTTTTTTTCTTACGTTCTGTGGTTTTTGCCAGATGCGTTTTTTGTACAGCAGAATGCCGCGCCTGTTCGGAGGCGTTCGCCGCTGGCGTAAATGAGAGTGTGGTAAACAGTAAAGCACAGAGCGTCATCGAGATTTTAGTTATCCGCGCCACTGGGCAGTCCCCTGATAAGTGCGAGCCAAAATACATACCCGCATGAGATTTACAAAACCAGTCGATTCTAATCCATAAAATCGGAATAAGTTAATAGCATTTTTCATTCAAAAATTGTGTTTCGTTAGCAAGTGCAAAAAAATTCACCATTCTGTCGCACTCTTGTTCGCTCCTTAAGCAAAACCGCACGGCGCGTAGCCTTAAACGTCATTATCAATGCAACTTTACGCGATAGCGGATAAAATAATGAGACGTGACAAAAATGTTATTTTCCGATGTCGGCCTGACCCGCTACAATGTCAGACTGATGCCGTAACAGAAGTTAAAGGAAGCAAGACATGAGCACCACTATTGAAAAAATTCAGCGCCAGATCGCTGAAAACCCGATTCTCCTGTACATGAAAGGTTCTCCGAAGCTGCCAAGCTGCGGCTTCTCCGCGCAAGCGGTTCAGGCGCTGTCCGCCTGTGGTGAGCGTTTTGCTTACGTTGATATCCTGCAAAACCCGGACATCCGCGCTGAGCTGCCAAAATACGCAAACTGGCCGACCTTCCCACAGCTGTGGGTTGACGGTGAACTGGTTGGCGGCTGTGATATTCTGATTGAAATGTATCAGCGCGGCGAACTGCAACAGCTGATCAAAGAGACTGCGGCGAAGTATAAAACCGAAGAGCCGGACGCAGAATAAGTTTTCTGCGGATATAAAAAAGCGACCACATTATGTTGGTCGCTTTTTTTTGTCCTGTGGGGCTATTGATTACCCAACCTACGATTGAAGATCGGCCTCGTCGCCCATCGGCAGCGGCCAGCCGCCGAGACGTTTCCAGCGGTTGACGATCTCACAGAACAGCTCCGCCGTACGCTCGGTGTCGTATAACGCGGAATGCGCCTGAGTGCCGTCAAACGCAATACCCGCCGTGATGCAGGCTTTAGAGAGCACGGTTTGCCCCAGCGCCAGGCCGCTCAGCGCGGCGGTGTCGAAGGTCACAAACGGATGGAATGGATTACGTTTTAGCGAGGCGCGCTCGGCGGCAGCCATGGTGAAGCTGTGATCGAACGTAGCGTTGTGGGCCACCATGATGGCGCGGCTACAGTCATTCTCTTTCATGCCCTTGCGCACCATTTTGAAAATGGCGTGCAGCGCCTCGTATTCGCTTACCGCCCCGCGCAGCGGGTTTGTCGGATCGATACCGTTAAAGGCCAGCGCCTCTGGCTGTAAGTTTGCGCCTTCAAAGGGTTCAACGTGGAAATGCAGCGTGGTGTCCGGTACAAGCCAGCCCTGTTCATCCATCTTCAGCGTGATGGCGGCAATTTCAAGCAGCGCATCGGTTTTAGCGTTAAATCCGGCTGTTTCTACATCAATGACAACGGGATAAAAACCACGAAAACGGTCGCACAGACCGGTAAATTGAGCGTTATCGGACATCAGGGTCTCTTACAAGGGGGAAAAAGCAGTGCGCATTATGGCAAATTTTGAGAGGGGATGCAGCAAAACAACGGGCGCATAGTGCGCCCTGCGGGATCAATTGCCCAGACCGCGACCAGCGTCTTTAGCTTCGATCAGTTCGATTTTATACCCGTCCGGATCTTCAACAAACGCAATCACGGTGGTGCCGCCTTTAACCGGACCGGCTTCACGGGTGACGTTACCGCCATTGCTGCGGATACGTTCGCAGGCTTCAGCCGCGTTATCCACTTCCAGCGCGATATGGCCGTAAGCCGTACCCAGCTCGTAGCTGTCCACGCCCCAGTTGTAGGTCAGCTCGATGACCGCTTCTTCAGATTCCGGGCCGTAACCGACAAACGCCAGAGAGTATTTATATTCCGGATTTTCGCTGGTGCGCAGCAGCTTCATGCCCAGAACGTTAGTGTAGAAATCGATGGAACGTTGCAGGTCGCCAACGCGCAGCATGGTGTGAAGTAGGCGCATAATTTCCTCATTAACCAGTGGAATGGATTATCTTTTTGAACAGAAACGATGTTTTAGTATAGCGGCGAAAGGTCGCCGCTATCAATGTACAAAGCGGGATTACAGTGAAGGGTAGTCGGTATAACCTTCCGCGCCGCCGCCATAGAAGCTTTCAGGGCGCTGCGGGTTCAGTTCGGCTTTCTTCTGCAAACGGGCAACCAGATCCGGGTTAGCAATGTAATCACGGCCAAAGGCCACGGCGTCGATCAGACCTTTACCGATCAGATCCTCGGCTTTCTCTGCCGTATAAGCGCCCGCCCCGATAATCACGCCGTGGAAGCGCTCGCGAACTTTCTGGCGGAAGGCTTCGCTGTAGGGCTTGCCGCCTGCCCAGTCCGGCTCGGACATGTGCAGATACGCGATACCGCGTTTAGCCAGCTCTTCAATCAGATACAGCGCATCCGCTTCTTCGTTCGGACCGTTGTCGACGTTCTGGAAGGTACCAATTGGGGAAACTCGAATACCAATGCGATCTGCGCTCCACTCATTACACACGGCATCTACCACTTCAAGCACCAGACGCGCGCGGTTTTCAACGCTGCCGCCGTACTGGTCGGTACGCTGATTGGAAGACGGTGACAGGAACTGGTGCAGCAGGTAGCCGTGCGCAGAGTGCAGCTCAACCAGGTCGAAGCCCGCTTCACGGGCGTTGGCGACGGCCTGACGGAAATCATTCACGATACCCGGGATCTCGTCCAGCTCAAGCGCGCGTGGCGTGGTGGTGTCGACACGAATAGCATTACCGTTTTCATCGCGCAGGGAAGTGCGGGTATTCGCATTCAGGGCAGAGGCAGAAACGGGCGCCTGACCGCCAGGCTGGATGCTGCTGTGCGAGATACGACCGGTGTGCCACAGCTGAACCGCAATACGGCCATCTTCAGCATGAACGCCAGCGGTGATTTTTTTCCACGCGGCGATCTGTTCCGGGCTGTGCAGACCCGGCGCACCGGCGTAGCCTTTAGCCTGGGCAGAAATCTGCGTGGCTTCGGAAATAATCAGGCCCGAGCTGGCGCGCTGACGGTAATACTCACCCATCAATGGCGTTGGGATATCTCCCGGCTCGATGCTGCGCAGACGGGTAAGTGGGGCCATAAACACGCGGTTTGGGGCAGTAACGGCACCCACTTTCAGTGGGGTAAATAGCTTTTCAGCGGACATAATGGCTCCTGAGTAGACCAGTCGACTAGTAAAAGGGTAAATAAAAACGCCGGTTACACGCCAGGCGCAGTAATACAGTTTTTCACATGCGCCAGCGCGCTTTCGAGCGGCACGGCGCTGCGAGACATTTTTGCTTGCAGGTTGGCGCCTAACCAGAGGGAATAGAGCACCTGTGCCTGCGTGAGCGGATCGCCGGAGAAGGAGAGCGTTGTTTCATCGCGGCCTTTTTCCAGCGCCTGAGCCAGCAGAGCGATTACGCCGCTGGCCCCTTTATCCATGGCGGTGCGCATATCTTCGGAGAGATCGCACACTTCGGCAGACAGTTTTACCGTCAGGCAGCCGCTGATGATGCCCTGCTGACAGAACTGCGTCAGCGTATCCTGATAGTAGTTCAGAACACGATCCCGGTAGTCACCTTCGCCGCTGGCGAAGTGGGCTGCCAGGCGCTGATGGTAGCTGGCGTAGTGCCGCTCCAGCATGGCTACGCCAAACGCCTCTTTGGATCGAAAATAGTGATAAAACGATCCCTTAGGCACTTCAGCGGTTTTTAATAACTCACTCAGCCCCATACCGGTAAACCCGCGATGCATGCAAAGGCGCTCGCCGGTAGCCAGCAAATGTTCTCGTGTATCGTGTTCTGTATGTCTGCTCATGCTCTTACTCTAATAGACCGTTCGGTCTAATGCAAGCCCGCTTAGCGACGACATTGCGACAAAATATCCAGCTGCGGCTGATAAACCACTGATTTCACGTCCATCATGCCCAGAACCGTGGCAAACAAATTGTCCTGTGAAACTGCCTCTTTTGCAGCATGGTTACGCAGGCAATCTGTGTTTACGCCGAAGTTTTTCGCATAGTCCGGGGAGAGCCAGAACATAAACGGAATATGCGTTTGCTGCTCCGGGGCCAGCATATACGGCGTACCGTGCAGGTAAATTCCGCTTTCGCCCAGCGATTCGCCGTGATCGGAGAGGTAAATGAGCGCTGTGTTCATACTGGCCTTCCGGGCTTTTAGCGCGTCGATGGTTCGGCTGAGCACGCTATCGGTATTCAGAATCGAGTTGTCATAGGTATTGATCAGCGACTGATGATCGCAATCCTGAATTTCATTGGTATCGCAGGTTGGGGTGAATTTCCGGAAGCGGTCCGGGTAACGGTTGTAATAAGCCGGACCGTGGCTGCCCATCAGGTGTATCACCAGTACGGTATCCTGCTTTATTCCGTCCAGCACGTTGTCCAGGCGGTACAGGTTGACGTCGTCGATACAGGATTTGTCCTTACAGAACTGATCCAGTTTCCACTGGGTCATGTCCGTGTGCGGCACGCGGTCGCAGGCACCTTTACACCCGCCGTCATTGTCGCGCCACAGCAGGTTGAACCCGGCGTGGTTAAGCACATCGAGCAGTCCTTCCTGATGATGGGCGAGGTCCGCGTCATATTTTTTTCGCGTCATGCCGGAGAACATGCAGGGGACGGAAACGGCGGTTTCCGTGCCACAGGAGGAGGCCTGTGGGAAATTGATGACATCCCGCTTTTTCAGCTCGGGGTTGGTTTCACGGGGGTAACCATTTAACGAATAGTTTGCAGCGCGGGAGGCTTCGCCCACCACCAGAACCAGCACGGTTTTCTTACGTTGGCCGGAAATCAGCGCCCCTTTATGGGCATCTTCGCCAATGCGGACCAGCGTCTGGTCGCCGGCAAACCAGCGCATTTTGCTGTACTTCACAACGGCGCTCACGTAGTTCGCCGGAGTGACCATTTTGACGATGCTTTTGTTATTGCGGAACAGCGAAGCATAATCTTTATAGAACACTGCCGCGACGAGAATGATCACCAGCAGCGCACCCAGTATAGCGGCGAAACGTGTTAGCAGGGCATACCACCATTTTCCGGTTCGAATGCGCGTCAGGGCTAAGATGACGGAAGGGACCAGACCCGCGACGGCCAGCCACAGGATCAGTTGCGGCGTTACCAGGGCTGTCGCTTCCTGGGAGTTAGTCTCAAACACGTTCACAATCATGTTCTGATCGATAACCGCGCCATAGGTGTACATAAACCAGGTCGCGGCGGCGCATCCTATGGTCAGGGCAATCATGAGCGGCTTGCGAATAAAGGGAATATTCAGCAGGCTAAAAACAATGACCCAGCCGCAGAACAGAACCAGCGGCACACTGGCGGCAAAAAGCACGTCGTGCAGACGGGCAGGTGCGATGATTGACCAGCTGCGCTGGATAAACAGCGCATTGAACACGGTGAAGAAAAGCGCACAGGCGAGGGTAAATTTCGTATCGTTACAGTGTAACTTTTTAGTGAGCCACATGATGACCAGACCATTCGTTATATCAATGCGGCGAGTATAAGAAGGGAAGATTAGCGAAACCTTAATGCCCTGTTTGTGACGGACACTCCTTGCATGCAGGCCATTTAGGGTCTTCACTGTAGGGAATAATGACGTTCTGGAGGTAGGTGTGGCAGAGCAACTGGAATTTTTCCCTGTCCAGAGCCCGTGCCGGGGTATTTGCCAGGTTGATGAACGAGGATACTGCCGTGGCTGCATGCGCACACGCGATGAACGTTTTAACTGGCAAAATTTCAGCGACGCGCAAAAGCAGGAGGTCTTACGGCTCTGCCGACAACGTCTGCTGCGCAAAATTCGTGCAAACAAAGCGGTTGAAACCGAAGAACCTCAGCAACCTTCACTGTTTTAGCAGGGTAATTGCGTATACTGGTGACATGACTTCCTTGAGGAAAATGTTATGGTTCAGCGTATTACCCTTGCCCCGCAGGGCCCGGAATTCTCCCGATTCGTTATGGGCTACTGGCGCCTTATGGACTGGAATATGTCTCCGGTCCAGCTGGCGGACTTTATAGAAGAGCATCTCGATCTCGGGATCACCACCGTCGATCACGCTGATATTTATGGTGGCTATCAGTGCGAGGCCGCTTTTGGCGAAGCGCTGAAGCGTGCGCCAGCGCTGCGTGAACGTATGGAGATTGTGACCAAATGCGGTATTGCCACCACAGCAAAACCGGAGCATGCACTTGGGCATTACATCACTGACAGCGCGCATATCGTTAAAAGCGCTGAGCAGTCACTGGTCAACCTGGCCACCGATCGTATCGACCTGCTGCTGATCCACCGTCCCGATCCATTGATGGATGCGGATGAGGTTGCGGAAGCGTTCCTGACGCTACACCAGAGCGGCAAAGTGCGTCATTTTGGCGTGTCTAACTTCACCCCGGCACAGTTTGCGCTATTGCAGTCTCGCCTGCCGTTTACGCTGGCGACGAATCAGGTGGAGATTTCGCCTGTTCATCAGCCGCTGCTGCTGGATGGCACGCTCGACCAATTGCAACAGCTGCGCATCCGTCCAATGGCATGGTCTTGCCTGGGCGGCGGCCGCCTGTTTAACGATGAAGCATTCCAGCCGCTGCGTAACGAGCTTGAAACGGTGGCCCGCGAACTGAATGCGGAGAGTATTGAGCAGGTGGTTTACGCCTGGATCCTGCGCCTGCCGTCTAAACCGCTGCCAATTATCGGCTCCGGCAAAATTGAGCGCGTACGCGCTGCGCTGGTGGCTGAAGAGCTGGATATGTCGCGTCAGCAGTGGTTCCGCATCCGCAAGGCGGCTCTGGGCTACGACGTACCCTGAGTGCGTGGAGTCTGACTTTCCGGTGAAATCTGCGCCTCTGGTATAGACTTAAGGTGCAAAAAATAACCCGTGGAGGTCATATGAAGCGTTTTGCTCTGGCAGTGGTCACGCTGGTTGTTTGCGCAGGAGCGCAGGCAGCCAGCGAAGAAGTTGAAATGAATCTCGTCACTTCTCAGGGGGTAGGCCAGTCCATCGGGACGGTGAAAATCACCGAAACCGATAAAGGGCTGGAATTTGCTCCCGATCTCAAGGCCCTTCCACCCGGTGAACATGGTTTTCACGTTCATGCCAAAGGCAGCTGTCAACCCGCAATGAAAGAGGGGAAACCTTCAGCCGCTGAGGCCGCTGGGGGGCATCTGGATCCGCACAACTCTGGTAAGCATGAAGGCCCGGAAGGTATGGGGCACCTCGGCGATCTGCCGGTGCTGGTGGTGAATAACGACGGTAAAGCCACCGATCCGGTTGTTGCGCCCCGGCTGAAAAAGATTGACGAGGTCAAAGGCAAGGCGCTGATGGTCCATGTGGGCGGCGATAACATGTCCGATCAACCTAAACCGCTTGGCGGCGGCGGGGCGCGCTATGCCTGCGGGGTGATCTGATCGCCAATTGTTCCGGGTGGCGGCGCCTGTTCAAGCTGTGACAGGGAGCAGTGCAGCCGCCAGATAATGGACGCCAGATCGCGGGCCGCAGGCTGATGGTGGTGCGCCAGAGCGTCGCAAATACGCTGAAGCTCGGCGAGCGTGACGCTCAGGGGGCGTTGCTGAACTCCGCGCTCGCTCATCACATCGCGAAGCATGGAAATACAATTATCGCGGACCTGCGAAAGCGGGTCGGAACGCGTCTCCCAGGCACGCAGCTGCCACACCACGTGCGAACAGTTCAGCAGCACCACGCCCCAGCGCAGTAGCCAGCGACGGGAGAGGGAATCCTGGCTGTTGTTCAGCTGGCTGACATGATGGTAAACCAGCGATTCATACTCGCTTTCACGCAGATGCGGGCTGCGACTCAGTTGATCGACAAAACCCCTGCGCAGCTCACGAATATGCCTGCGGCTTTTACGCGCATCCGAGCCCGGGCGTAGCACGGCGAAAGCCAGCCACGCCAGCCCCACGCCGAGGATCTTCGCCAGGTTATCGTTGAGAAAATCAGCGTAATCGTAAACCGGAGGATTCGTTACAGAGATAAATGAGCCCATAAAAACAATCAACTGCCCCCACAGACCGGCCAGTTTTGGCATTTGCAGTTTGAGCAACTGCATGGTGGTTAATAGCGGGAAGAGAAACAGCAGAAATTGCCAGAGGTCGGTTATCTGCACCATCAAACCAAATTTCACCACGAAGCTGAACAGCGACAGCAGTACCAGCGTACGCAGCAGAAGCGTCAGGGAATTAAACGGGGAAGCTGCGACGGAATAGAGCACGCAGCTGATTGCCGCAAGCGTCAGGGCTGCACTGCCCGCATCCCATTGGGTGGTGATGGCCCATGCGCCCACGGCCGTCAACGCGCAAAACGTACGAAAACCGCTCCACAGCGCCTCCATTGCGTCGGTATGGCGCGCCAGAGCTGGGCTACCGGGAACGGAAAATTCGGTGACGGGCGTGGCATTTTCGACGGCTTTTAACCAGCGGCTGCTGCGCAGATACAGGCGGCAGAAATAGTTCAGACGCTGCCAGAAGGCGCGGTGCCGGTAATCATATTCATCCGTTGGGGCGAGCGGCGCGATAATGCGGGCCACGGTATAGATATCGGCATCCGGACGCGCAAGGGCGGCGAGCAGCGCCTCGATAACTTCCCGGGTATGGGCTGGCGGCGCAGGCCAGTTCAGCAACATCCGGCGAAGGCTTGAGATCGCACTCGTCATCCGCAATTGCTGGTGCAGTAAATAGTTCAGGAGCGTGTTCTGGCGACGAAAACGGTAGTGGCTCCAGAATGCCTGGATGCGTAACAGGTTCATGGTCAGGATCTGGCCGATGACCTTTTCGTGTGCTAGACGGATGTTATCGCTGCTATCAGGCTGCCAGAGCAGGCTGGCATGTTCCAGCAAACGCGCGTGCATCGTTTTAAGGGCGGTGATAAGCGTAGTACCATCCGAGGTGCTGGGCAGGATCATCATCATGACGCCGCCGCACAGAATGCCGACCATCACTTCACACACGCGTGCCTGGGCGATATCCCATAGCTCGGTGGTATCCAGCACGTTGACGACCGGAAAGGCGATAATGGCTGCGGTGTAACCTGCCAGTTGAAACGCGTACGCAACGTTGTTGGTAAAATGGGCGCAGGCCCAGGTGCACAGCCCCAGCCATGCCGACATGCTTAACAGAAAGAGCCAGGGATCGTTCAGGGTATGGCCGGCAAGAAGCAGTGCAGCGGTCGCACCCAGCAGGCTACCCGCCACGCGCCCGAGGCTTTTACTGATAACGCCCCCGACGGTAGGGAAGCTGACGACCGCAGCAGAGGTCATCGCCCAGTAAGGCTCATCCAGATTCAGATAATAGGCTACCGTAAGCGCAAGGCACATGGCGATGCCGTTACGCAGCGCGTAACGCCACTGCGGCCGTGTCGCTTTTATCCACGGCGTATTGCGCCAGGAGAAAGCCCCCAGGTTCATCATCGCGATCCGATGGCGACGGTGCAGGTTGTGCCAGAGACCAGAGTAATGTCTTTCGGCAGTTGCTCAAACTCGACGCGAACAGGCACCCGCTGAGCCAGACGCACCCACGGTACGTTGGGTTTGATGTCAGGCACCAGGCCAGAATCGGTTTCCACGCTCTGATCGTAAATTGCCCGACCTATGCTGCTAACGTGACCCTGTAACGTTTCTGCACCGCTGTAAAGCGTGATCCGGGCAGGCGCACCCTCGCGGATATGGCGCAGCTTGGTCTCTTCAAAATAACCTACAACATAGAAAGAGTGGCTATCTACCAGGGCAAAGACCGGCTGGCCTGTGGTGGCGTAATCCCCCACACGGGTCGACAGGCTCGTGATCCATCCATCCACCGGAGCTTTGACAACGGTCTGGGTCAGTTGCCACTCGGCCTGTTTCAGCGTTGCCTCTGCAACCTTCAGGCTGGCCTGCATGGCTTTTACATTGATATTGGCGGTATCGAGATCTTCCGCAGAGATGTAATTCCTCGACAGATGTCGGCGACGTTCGGCTTCGTTATTGGCTTTTGCCAGATCTGATTGAGCTTTTGCGAGCTGCGCCTGGGCATTGAGCACCGCAATGTGGAAAGGGGTCTCATCGATGCGGAATAACACATCGCCCGCATGAACGAACTGGTTGTCCTTCACCAGCAGCGCGCTGATACTGCCGGACACCTGTGGCGTGATGCTGACCTGTTCTGCGCGGATCTTGCCGTCACGCGTCCAGGGCGACTGCATGTAATAATTCCAGAGCCACCAGCCGGCCATAAGCGCCAGCGCTAAAACGAAAAGAGTGGAAAAATATTTTAACGTTTTCAATGCTATTCTCACCACACGGTTAACACGGCAAGGCCAAGACAGACGGAAAGGGTAAACAGGGAGAGATCCATTAACATCGGGTGCCAGATTTCACCGGAATACATCCAGTCGCGCAGCAGACGATGCGCAATGAGCCAGATCACAAAACCGACCATCACGGCTTTAAACAGTGGCGGAAAGTAGACCGATGCGCCGACAATCAGATCCTGGAGGGGCAACCCTGCGGAGAGGGAAAAGAACGTCACAAGCAGTGATCCTTTGCAGTGGGGTGAGGGCCACAATGGCATATTTCAATGCGATGGCGCATTACCGTTCAGTGTAAATCATCCTTTCAGGAATGATGAATACCGTGATTGCATTTGTTTTGGCAATACAAATACTGCAAACTATTCTAAAATCACTATAATCACTTAGCAAGCTAATTATAAGGAGATGAAATTGGAATCGCCATTAGGTTCTGATCTGGCAAGGTTGGTACGCATCTGGCGTGCTCTGATTGACCATCGCCTGAAACCTCTGGAACTCACGCAGACGCACTGGGTTACGCTGCATAACATTCATCAGCTCCCGCCCGACCAGTCACAGATCCAACTGGCAAAAGCGATTGGCATTGAGCAGCCGTCACTGGTGCGCACTCTTGACCAACTGGAAGAGAAGGGACTTATCTCCCGACAAACCTGCGCCAGCGACCGTCGCGCCAAGCGGATCAAATTGACGGAAAAAGCGGCCCCGATTATTACTGAGATGGAAGCTGTCATCAGTAAAACGCGTGGGGAGATCCTTGAAGGTATTTCCCCCGCTGAGCTGGAGATGCTGATAGGACTCATCGCCCGTCTTGAGCAGAACATCCACGATCTGCAGTCTCGCGACTGACCGAACGTAAAGGCCTTGCGAAATCAAGGCCTTTCTTATTATCTGAACACCACCACCCGGTTGCGCCCTGTCTCTTTTGCCTCATACATGGCTTTATCCGCGCTCTCCACGCAGGTTTCCGCACTGGTTTCCGGCGAGGTTGCGGTGAATACGCCCATGCTGATGGTAATGGGTTCCGGCAGATGACCGCCGCTGCTGGCTTTATCAAACCCGCTCAGCTTGAGGCGAATGCGCTCGGCCACCTGCCGCGCGGCGTCTGAAGGGGTATTTGTCAGCATCAACACAAACTCTTCACCACCGATTCGGGCCGCGATATCCTGGGGGCGCACGGAATCCGTCAGCAGATTAGAGACGAACTGTAATACCTTATCGCCCTGCAAATGCCCGTAACAGTCGTTGATACGTTTGAAACGGTCAAGGTCGCTTACCACCACCGATACCGGGTGTGCCTCCGTTGCAGAGCTGAGGGCATAGTTTAATGAATCATAAAAATAGCTGCGATTATAAAGACGGGTAAGCGGGTCGCGGATTGAATTTTGATATGACTGCTGGTATTTGACGTGCGAGTCACGATACAAATTAAAGACGTCGGAAAGCAAAATGAAAATAATCATTAATGTCGCGACAGTTTCGAATAACCGGGCGCGGTACCATGATACATCTTCTACGTATCCACCTAACAACAGCATTAACAGCGTGACGACATAACAGACGCATAAAAAATTGCCGCCCGCCCAGAACAAATTTCTTATCCGGGTCACGACCATCAGGGTGATTAATGTGACAACCCAAAGAATGACCAAAATGATGTTGATGGTCTGGCTCCAGAGAATCATGAACTGCCGGGTTTCATTATCCACAAGATCCAGGGTTAACGTCGTGGAATGGCTGGAATAGAACCACGCCAGCCAAAGCATGCAGCCCGTAAAGAGAGCCGATCCGACAACAATACCGATGTGGGTGCTTCGTGAAAGGGGGGAAACGCGAAGCGTATAAAGTAAGGCTGAGGCCATCATGAGCACCGCCATTAAGAGGTGTCGGAACATATAAAAGATCATCGCGTCATTGTAGTTCGCCTCGTTGAACTGATAGAGATCCAGCCAACCTGGAAAACTGGATAGCGTACCCACCATCAGCAGTGCTGAACCGGCAAAGGCTGACGCAATCGGAACGAGATATAGCCGTTTTTTATCACACCAGTATTTCATTGCCATAAAACAGGCGATAAACAGATGGAATACCAGAAGAAAAATAGTGAGCGTAGGGAAAAATAGCGGAGAGAATGAAGGAACCCATTCAACAAGTTTTATAAAACAACCTTGTAACACGGCAATGATAAAAATGCACCCAAGTGCAAAGGCCACAAAGCGGTTCATTACAAATCGACAGTTCGCAAGCATAGAATCTTAAAAAATTAAAAAGAGGAAAAAGAGAATCAGACGAGTCTAAAGGAGGGAAATAAAAAATACTTTGAGCAGGAACAATATCAGAGGGAATTAATTATACGCCGTGTGAATGTATTTTTATAAATACATTTTTTAAAATGATAGTTTTTGTAAATGGATGCGGCCCGAAAGGACCGCATCCGTCGGGATATTAACGCGGGGAGACGGTGACCTGGCTACCGTTGCTTGCCAGTACAACACGCTGGCCTGCAGAGAAGCGAGTATTACCCTGTTTCTGCACAACCATAATGGTGCTGCCATCGTCTTTACGGATTTCCAGCTCAACGCCCTGAGTTTTGTTCATCGCACCCTGAACGCCCTGACCCGCTACGCCGCCTGCAACTGCGCCTGCTGCGGTAGCCAGAGAGCGACCGGTGCCGCCACCAATGGTGTTACCCAGGAAACCACCCAGCACAGCACCACCGATTGCGCCCACGACGTTCGTGTCATCACCACCCTGAATCTGAACAGGACGGGCATTAACGATAGTACCGTAGGTCACGTTCTGTACCTGTTTAGCTTCAGAAGCACTATATACGTCGCCGGAGAGTGAATTGTCGTTCACACAACCCGCCAGTGTTAAACCAATCAGCGAAACGCCCAGTACACGTAAAATCATTTGACTCTCCTGTTCACCAAAAAACGCCCGGTTGGGGCATCCGTTATGGCTAAATTATATGGCATTCCTGACCACAGTTCATATCTTTGCATGCCGAATAGATAAATTTTACCTGAACGGGGCTTAACGGGACATAAACAAAAACCGTCTGTGCTACAGGTCTGAGATTGTTAAAAAATATTATCACCGGATAGCAAAGCAGCGTTATTTATGATGGAGTGGTTGCACTTAGCCCATGTAACGTAAGGAAAGCGCATGAAATCGGGTCGCTATATCGGTGTGATGTCTGGTACCAGTCTTGACGGTGTGGATGTCGTTCTGGCCGCCATTGATGAAAACATGGTGGCGCAGCAGGCAAGCCTGACCTGGCCTATTCCGGTCTCGTTAAAAGAAGAGATCCTGAGCATCTGCCAGGGGCAACAGCTGACGCTTTCCCAACTGGGCCAACTGGATGTGCGTCTGGGGGCGCTGTTTGCTGATGCGGTACTGGCTCTGATGCAGCAAGAAAGACTTCATCCGCAGGATGTCGTGGCAATAGGCTGCCATGGCCAGACCGTCTGGCATGAACCTGTCGGCGAGGCGCCGCACACGATGCAAATTGGCGATAATAACCAGATTGTGGCAAAAACCGGCGTGACGGTGGTGGGGGATTTCCGTCGTCGCGATATGGCCCTCGGCGGGCAGGGGGCGCCGCTGGTTCCGGCATTTCATCAGGCGCTGCTGGCGCACCCGGTGGAGCGCAGAATGGTTCTGAACATTGGCGGGATTGCCAACCTGTCGATGCTCATTCCCGGTCAGCCCGTGCGTGGATACGATACCGGGCCCGGTAATATGCTGATGGATGCCTGGATCTGGCGTCAGAACGGTAGACCCTACGACAAAGACGCGCAGTGGGCCAGCCAGGGGAAAGTGATCCTTCCCTTGCTGCAAGCCCTGTTAAGCGATCCATTCTTTGCCCTGCCAGCGCCGAAAAGCACGGGGCGAGAGTATTTCAACTACGGCTGGCTTGAACGTCATCTGGCACGCTTCCCCGGCCTTGCGCCTCAGGATGTGCAGGCTACGCTGACTGAGCTTACCGCCGTGTCGATTTCTGAACAGGTGTTGCTCAGCGGCGGGTGCGAGCGTCTGCTGGTATGCGGAGGCGGAAGCCGCAACCCGCTCCTGATGGCACGCCTCGCCGCCCTGCTGCCGGGCACCGAAGTCACGACCACTGACGAAGCCGGGATCAGCGGAGACGACATGGAAGCGCTGGCCTTCGCCTGGCTTGCCTGGCGTACGGTTGCCGGTCTGCCCGGGAATTTACCCTCCGTAACCGGTGCGCGAGAGGCGAGCGTCCTCGGTGCTATTTTCCCGGCAAATCCGCGCAATAATCAGAGTTAACTGAAATTCAGCGGGAGGCATAACCCGTAAAATAGGGAAAAACAGGAGGGCGGTTAGGCCCTCCAGGACCAGGATAGTCTTCGGAATCTGCCCATGAAAAAACTTCTTCTCATTGCTGTACCTTTTCTTATGACCGGATGCAGCGTCTATAACCAGTTCGTTGAGCGTATGCAAACCGATACGCTGGAATATCGTTGTGATGAAAAACCGCTGACGGTGAAGCTGAACAACACTCGCCAGGAAGCCAGCTTTGTTTATGACAATAAGTTGTTGACGCTGAAGCAGGGGATGTCCGCCTCCGGGGCGCGTTACACGGATGGGATCTACGTCTTCTGGTCAAAAGGTGACAGCGCCACCGTCTATAAGCGAGACCGCATTGTGCTGAACAATTGTCAGTTGGAAAATCCGAAGCGTTGAGATTTTTGAAGGGGGCGCGCACAATAGCGCCACCCAACCTCACTTTCAGCTAACGCCATGTCAGATAACGACGAACTACAGCAAATTGCGCATCTGCGCCGTGAATACACCAAAGGCGGTCTGCGCCGCCAGGATCTTCCCGCCGAACCGCTGGTGCTTTTTGAACGCTGGCTGAAACAGGCCTGCGAAGCGAAACTGGCCGACCCGACGGCGATGGTCGTTGCCACGGTTGATGAAAACGGTCAGCCGTATCAACGCATCGTTCTTCTTAAGCATTATGACGAGAAAGGGCTGGTGTTCTACACCAACCTTGGTAGTCGTAAAGCGCATCACCTGGAAAATAATCCGCGTATTAGCCTGCTCTTCCCGTGGCATATGCTTGAGCGCCAGGTGATGGTTACCGGCAAGGCAGAGCGCCTCTCTACGCTCGAAGTGGTGAAATATTTCCACAGCCGACCGCGCGACAGTCAGATTGGCGCCTGGGTTTCTAAACAGTCCAGCCGAATCTCGGCCCGCGGCGTACTTGAAAGTAAATTCCTCGAACTCAAACAGAAGTTTCAGCAGGGTGAAGTGCCGCTGCCGAGTTTCTGGGGCGGGTTCCGCATCCCCATTGAGCAGATGGAATTCTGGCAGGGCGGTGAGCACCGCCTGCACGATCGCTTTTTATACCAGCGCGACAACGGTGGCTGGAAAATAGACCGACTGGCACCGTAATCCCCAAAATTTGTTGATTTAAGCGCTAGCGCACACCGCGCTGGCGCTTTATTCTATGGTCCTTTCGCATCAGGCGAAAAGTCGTGTACCGGCAAAGGTGCAGTCGTTTATACATGGAGAATTTGATGGCAAGCAGTAACTTGATTAAACAATTGCAAGAGCGGGGCCTGGTGGCCCAGGTGACGGACGAGGAAGCGTTAGCAGAGCGACTGGCGCAAGGCCCGATCGCGCTCTATTGCGGCTTCGATCCCACCGCTGACAGCTTGCATTTGGGGCATCTTGTTCCATTGTTATGCCTGAAACGCTTCCAGATGGCGGGTCATAAGCCTGTTGCCCTGGTTGGCGGTGCGACTGGTCTGATTGGCGACCCAAGTTTCAAAGCCGCTGAGCGTAAGCTGAATACCGAAGACACCGTGCAGGAGTGGGTGGATAAGATCCGTAAACAGGTTGCACCGTTCCTGGATTTCAACTGTGGTGACAACGCTGCGATTGCGGCGAACAACTACGACTGGTTTGGTGGCATGAACGTGCTGACGTTCCTGCGTGACATCGGCAAACACTTCTCTGTTAACCAGATGATTAACAAAGAAGCGGTCAAGCAGCGTCTTAACCGTGACGATCAGGGTATCTCTTTCACCGAGTTCTCCTACAACCTGTTGCAGGGGTATGACTTCGCCTGCCTGAACAAGCTGCACGGCGTGTCGCTGCAAATTGGCGGTTCTGATCAGTGGGGTAACATCACCTCCGGTATCGATCTGACCCGTCGCCTTCACCAGAATCAGGTGTTTGGTCTGACCGTGCCGCTGATCACCAAAGCAGACGGTACCAAGTTTGGTAAAACCGAAGGCGGCGCAGTATGGCTGGATCCGAAGAAAACCAGCCCGTACAAATTCTACCAGTTCTGGATCAACACGGCGGATGCCGATGTTTATCGCTTCCTGAAATTCTTCACCTTTATGGATATCGAAGAAATCAATGCGCTGGAAGAAGAAGACAAGAACAGCGGTAAAGCACCGCGCGCCCAGTATGTGCTGGCCGACGAAGTGACTAAACTGGTTCACGGTGAAGAAGGTCTGGCAGCGGCGAAACGCATTACGGCGAGCCTGTTCAACGGGACCCTGAGCGATTTAAGCGAAGCGGACTTCGAACAGCTTGCTCAGGATGGCGTGCCGATGGTGGAGATGGAAAAAGGCGCCGATCTGATGCAGGCGCTGGTGGACTCCGAGCTCCAGCCGTCTCGCGGTCAGGCGCGTAAAACCATCGCCTCTAACGCGATCACCATTAATGGCGAAAAACAGGCCGATCCGGAATACACCTTTACCGAGAACGACCGTCTCTATGGTCGCTACACGCTGCTGCGTCGCGGTAAGAAAAATTACTGCCTGGTCTGCTGGAAGTAATTAAAAGTACGCAGGGGCGTGGGAAACCACGCCCCTTTTGTTTTGACAGGGTTTGGTAAGTACAACATGAAGAACATCCTCGCCATTCAGTCCCACGTTGTTTTTGGACATGCTGGCAACAGCGCTGCGGAATTCCCGATGCGCCGCCTCGGGGCCAACGTCTGGCCCCTCAATACCGTTCAGTTCTCGAATCACACCCAGTACGGTAAATGGACCGGCTGCGTGATGCCGCCGTCGCATCTGACGGAGATCGTTCAGGGGATTGCGGATATCGACCAGCTTAAACGCTGCGATGCCGTACTGAGCGGTTATCTGGGTTCGGCGGAGCAGGGGGAACATATCCTCGGCATTGTGCGCCAGGTGAAAGCGGCAAACCCCGCGGCGAAATATTTCTGCGATCCGGTGATGGGACATCCGGAAAAAGGCTGCATCGTCGCGCCGGGCGTTGCGGAGTTTCATGTCCGTCATGCATTGCCTGCCAGCGATATTATTGCGCCCAACCTGATTGAACTTGAGATCCTGTGCGAGCATCCAGTCAACAGCGTAGAAGAGGCTGTACGCGCCTCTCGCGAGCTCATCGCCCAGGGGCCAGAGATTGTGCTGGTTAAGCACCTGGCACGCGCAGGGTTGAGCCAGGACCGTTTTGAAATGCTGTTGGTGACGAAGGATGAAGCCTGGCACATCAGTCGACCGCTGGTGGATTTCGGTGCACGTCAGCCTGTCGGAGTTGGGGATGTGACCAGCGGTTTGCTGCTGGTGAAGCTATTGCAGGGCGCAAGCCTGCGCGATGCGCTGGAGCACGTCACCGCAGCCGTTTATGAAATCATGATTGCGACGAAGACGATGCAGGAATATGAGCTACAGGTGGTTGCGGCGCAGGATCGCATCGCGAAGCCCGAGCATTATTTCAGCGCAACCCAATTGTAAGAGCAGGGATAGTGTAGGCCGGGTAAGCGCAGCGCCACCCGGCAATACAGCGCGCTCGGATTAATTCAACCCTTCTGCCTTCAGCGCCGCTGCAACCGCAGGGCGTGCCGCTACGCGTTCCATATACGACGCAATATGATCTAATCCTTCCAGGTTCAGCTTCACCGCGCGCGCCCAGCGCAGAACGGTAAACAGATACGCATCAGCAATGGTGAAACGCGCACCGCAGATCCACTGATCGTCTTTCAGTGATTCATTAATGTACTGCATCTTTTTCTCAAGTAACGCACGTACGGTCGGTTTGTACTCTTCCGGAGTATCCGGGCGGAACAGCGGCGTAAAGCCTTTGTGCAGCTCGGTCGCGATGTAGTTAAGCCACTCAAGGGTTTTATAGCGAGAGATACTGCCTGTTGGTGCCAGCAGCTGACGATCAGGCACGTTGTCGGCCAGGTACTGCATAATCGCCACGCCTTCGGTCAGCAGCGTACCGTCATCCAGCAGCAGGGCCGGAACCTGCCCTTTTGGGTTAATCGCAAAAAAGTCATCCCCGTTTTCCAGGCGCTTTTTCATCAGGTCAACGCCGTCCAGCGTGAAATCCTTACCGCTCTCGCGAAGGGTGATATGCGAAGCAAGAGAGCAGGCGCCCGGTTTATAGAACAGTTTCATCGGTAACTCCTTTTTGCTGAGGTTCCCGCTATGTTAGTGCGCGTTCAGATAAAAAAAAAGCCGCTAATCAATTAGCGGCTTCTGTTCAGTCGTTTCCCGATGACATTACGCGTTCGCGGTGTTGATCGCTTTAGCGGATTTGTCGTCGTCCTGCGTCATACGATTGAGTTTTGGTGCGGTGAGCAGCATCAGCACGGCAATTACGGCTGTCGCGATACCAATTTGCATGAACACGGTGCCGTAGACGTTCAGGGAGACCAGCGGGTCGGTAACGTTGTCCGGTACCGCCATCAGGTTCGCAATCTTACCTGCAATGATGGCTGCGCCAGCGGTCGTCAGGAACCAGCTACCCATGATGAAGCCCATCAGACGCTGAGGGACCAGCTGTGCAACCATCGCCAGGCCCAGACCGGAGATCATCAGTTCACCGATGGATTGCAGCGCATAGCTCAGGATCAGCCAGTTAACAGACACGATACCCGCGTCGGTCGCGAATTTCGTCCCCAGCGGCAGCACCAGGAATGCGCCAGAGCACAGCACCATACCGATAGCGAACTTGTGCGGCATCGGCAGACGGTCGCCCATCTTGTTATAGATAGCGGCCAGAATCGGGCTACCAATCATGATCCAGAACGGGTTCAGTGCCTGGTACTGCTCCGGCTCGAACGCGATACCCAGGATGGAGTGCTCAACGTTGCGGATTGCGAAGAAGTTCAGGGACGTTGGCATCTGGCTGTACAGGACGAAGAAGATAATCGCTTCCAGCATCAGGATGAACGCCACAATCATCTTACGACGTGCCGCACCCTGCATCGCGAAGGCTTCTTTAGCGAAGATAATCACGATACCCAGCGCAACCACGGCCAGTACGGCACGTGCAATACCCTGGTTGTGCAGCAGCCAGGTCGCGACAGCGGCCAGGATCACAATGCCGACGATGGTTGCCAGCAGTTTGCCCATATGCACGGGTTCGAAGTCTGGTTTAGAACCATAATCTTTAACCCAGCTGCGACAGAACAGGAAGTTCACAACGGTGATCAGCATACCCACGAAGCTCAGCGCAAACGCTACGCTCCAGCCGAATTTCGCGGCCAGCCATGGAGTTGCCAGCATAGAGAAGAATGAACCGATGTTGATGGACATGTAGTACATGGTAAATGCACCGTCCAGACGCGGATCATCTTTGTTGTAGCAGGTAGAAAGCAGGGAGGACGGGTTAGCCTTAAAGAGGCCGTTACCTACCGCGATGGTAGCCATGCCCATGTATACCACGCCCGCATCGTGCCCGGACCATGCAACCAGGCCATAGCCAATCGCCAGAACCACGGCGCCCAGCATAATGACACGTTTCGTACCGAGGACTTTATCGCCTAACCAGCCGCCGATGGCGACCAGGCCATAGACCAGAGCGCTGAAGGACGAGAACAGCGTGATGGAATCGGCTTCGGACATACCCAGTTGCTTAACCAGGTAAACGGCCATAATCCCTTGCAGGCCGTAGTAGCCAAAACGCTCCCATAATTCGATAGAGAAAATGAGATAGAACGCTTTAGGCTGTTTGAAAGCGTTAAGACTTACGCTCTCATCTGTTGGTTTATTGTTTGCAGTAGACACATATACCTCTTTTTTTACATCCCATATTAACGGGGGTGTTCATAGCGTGATGACCGTAGTCCATCCGCTTTATAGTTATATTGGGAGGGGAAACGGCGGGTAATGTTCACTATCCAGCCCCATCTGGCAATACGTTTGTAATAATCTGTTACATATAACTGTGGTGGTATAATCATCGGTTCACGCAAATGTTATGCAGCGTTAAATTTCATCCGTTGAGAATTGGTGGTTTTTTTCACTGTAAATGACCCTGATGAATGGCTGTATGGCGATATGTTCTGCTATTTTGGGTGAAAGGCAGTGATATAGCCCATATTCTGAAAAATGACTGGTCTTATATGCGGTGAGTAAAGGATGAGATCTTGTCTGGCAAAGGCGTGGAGAGGGTTTTAAAAACAAAAATACAACATCAAGTTATCAGAGTGATCGCGATCACAGATTTATAGAAATTTTTGGTGATGAAAAAACTATTAACCTGTTTGAGTGTTAAATATCCGCAGAATCGACAACACTTTATGGACAATGAGAGGGAAAATTACGGCCAAGGGAGAAGATATTAGAGCCCTTATTTAATCTAAGGGCTTGAACAGTAACAAGTGTATGTACCTTCAGGGATAGACTTTTTCTTTGTATTCACAGAGATCTTCGATAATGCAGGAGCCGCAGCGTGGCTTACGTGCAATACAGGTATAGCGCCCGTGAAGGATTAGCCAGTGATGGCAATCCACCTTAAATTCCGCAGGGACCACTTTTAATAGCTTTTCTTCCACCTCTTCCACGTTTTTACCCGGCGCGAACCGGGTGCGATTAGAAACGCGGAAGATGTGAGTGTCCACGGCGATCGTCGGCCAGCCAAACGCCGTGTTGAGCACGACATTTGCCGTTTTACGCCCGACGCCTGGCAACGCTTCCAGCGCTGCGCGATCTTCCGGGACTTCACCGCCGTGCTGCTCAAGCAGGATCCGGCAGGTCTTAATGACGTTTTCGGCTTTACTGTTAAACAGGCCGATGGTCTTGATATAGGATTTTACCCCTTCAACCCCCAGCTCCAGCATAGCCTGCGGCGTATTGGCGACAGGGTAGAGCAGGGCCGTGGCTTTGTTGACGCTCACGTCAGTGGCCTGCGCAGAGAGCAGCACCGCGATCAACAGTTCAAACGGCGAGTTAAAATTCAGCTCTGTCGTTGGATGAGGATTCTCATCGCGCAGGCGCGTCAGGATCGCAATGCGTTTCTCTTTATTCATACTGCTTTCTCGGGGATCCCTTCCTGTACGCTGCGTTCAGCGGCGCGGCGTTTACGTTTTTCATCAATCAGGTATTTTAACGCCAGCATCATTCCAAGGCCAATGAATGCGCCTGGCGGTAGCATGGCCAGCAGGAATGGGGTGTCCGTATGGAACACCTCGATACGCAGCGATTTCGCCCAGCCGCCAAGCAGCGCGTCCGCACCGTCGAAGAGCGTACCGTTGCCCAGAATTTCACGCAGAGAGCCGAGGACGAACATGGCGGCAGTCGCGCCCATGCCGATGGAAAACCCATCCAGCGCGGAAATTGCCGGGTTGTTTTTCACCGCGAAGGCTTCAGCGCGTCCCACGACAATACAGTTAGTCACGATAAGCGGAATGAAGATCCCGAGCGACTGGTACAGGCCAAATGCGTAGGCGTTAATTAGCATTTGCACGACGCTGACCACCGATGCAATGATCATGACATAAATCGGAATACGGATTTCCGATGGCGTCCAGCGGCGCAAAACAGAAATGGAGAAGTTGGTCAGGGTCAGCACCAGCGTGGTCGCCAGCCCCAGCCCGAGCGCGTTGGTGGCGGTAGACGTCACCGCCAGCAGCGGGCACAATCCCAACAGCTGTACCAATGCCGAGTTGTTCTTCCAGAGTCCCTGGACGATAACCTCTTTAACCTGGCTCATGGTCACTCCTCACAGGCGGAAAGATGATTGATCTGCGCGGGCAGCGTTTCGGCATACAGACCGGCGCGTTTGACGGCGTTGACGACCGCGCGGGGCGTAATCGTGGCGCCCGTGAACTGGTCAAACTCACCGCCATCTTTTTTCACCGCGAAAGCAGGATCGTCCTCGCCATGAATCATCTTACCGGCAAAGCGTAAAATCCAGTCGCTCAGGCGTGTTTCAATTTTGTCGCCAAGGCCCGGCGTTTCGTGATGTTCCGTCACGCGCGTACCCAGCACGGTGCCGGAAAAATCGCTGCCTACCAGCAGCTGAATTGCGCCAGAGTAACCGTCCGGCGCGGTGGCTTCCATGATGGCACCCACCGGGTTCTCGCCCTTACGGGCAATATAAACGCGGTGTGTTCCTTTACCGAGCTGCGGGGCCTGCACGACAAAGCAGCTTTTTTGCAGGTTATTATCATAGAAGTCTGATGGGATCACCTGATCGAACAACGCCTTTTGCTGCTTCATTGCCTGCTCTTCAATGGTGCTTTTCGTCAGTTCATTTACCAGCGCGGTCAGCCCGGTGAGGGCGGCGGCGAAGATCGCCAGCGTGACGCCGTGTTTTTGCATAGTCTTTAGCATGGCGTAACCCTTAGCGATGACCGTACACGCGTGGACGCGTGTAGTAGTCGATGAGCGGAACGGTGATGTTAGCCAGCAGTACGGCAAATGCCACGCCGTCCGGATAGCCACCAAAGCTGCGAATAAGCCAGACCAGCAAGCCCGCCAGCGCGCCGAAAATCAGACGACCTCGGTTGGTGGTAGAGGCGGTGACCGGATCGGTCAGAATAAAGAATGCCCCGAGCATGGTCGCGCCGGAGAGCAGATGGAGCTGTGGGCTGGCCAGTGACTCAGGTGAGATGACCCAGCCGAGCGTTGAACAGACGGCCAGCGTCACCAGGAAGCTCACCGGAATATGCCAGCGGATCGCTTTTTGTTGCAGCAGGAAGGCACCGCCCAACAGGTAGGCCAGATTGACCCACTGCCAGCCCGCACCCGCCAGTACGCCGCTGTAAATAGACGATTTCATCACCTGCTCGACGCTGTGGCCGGCACGCAGGGAGGTTTTGAAGGTATCGAGCGGGGTGGCCTGGCTGATGCCATCCACGCCCATGCGAAGCGCGTTCATATCCGCGCCCATCGCGGTGTGGCCAGTAAAGATAACGTTCAGGGCATCCATAAAGCCGGGCACCGTGGCGGCGATCTCATGCGGCGGCAGCCAACTGGTCATCTGTACCGGGAAGGAGATCAGTAGCACCACGTAACCAATCATTGCCGGGTTAAACGGGTTATGGCCCAGCCCACCGTACAGCTGCTTGGCGATGATCACCGCAAATACCGTTCCCAATACTACCATCCACCACGGGGCGAACGGGGGAATGCTGAGGGCAAGCAACAGGCCGGTCAACAGGGCGGAGTTATCGCTCAGGATGCGAGTCACCTCCATTTTGCGCAGCTTCAGGATCGCTGCTTCCGCTGCGACGGCACTGGCGCAACCCAGAACTAACTGGAAAAGCGTACCCCAGCCGAAAAACCAACACTGTACGGCAATACCTGGCAACGCGGCCAGGCACACCAGCATCATAATACGCGATGTCTGGCGCTGGTTATGGGTATAAGGGGAACTTGCAATTCTGAAAACCATTTAATCCTCGTTAACGGCTTGCTGCGCGGCTTTCTTTGCCTGAACACGCGCAATCGCGGCGGCGACTGCGGCTTTGCGTGGATCGTCGTTGGCGGCCGCAGGCCGTTCGTCCTGCTGTGCCGCTTTTCGTGCTTTGGCACGGGCGATGGCCGCTTCAACGGCGGCTTTACGTGGGTCGACAGGCGCTTCACTCTCTTCGGCAGGCTGAAGCTGTGCCGCTTTACGTGCTTTGGCGCGGGCGATAGCGGCTTCAACGGCCGCCTTGCGCGGATCGGTCGCTTCCTGTTCAACCACCACTGTCTGTTGACCGGCTTTACGGGCTTTTGCCCTGGCGATAGCCGCTTCCACCGCCGCTTTACGCGGGTCTGTGTCGGCTTCCGGTTTGGCGTTTTGCGCCTTCTCCGCCTGACGTGCGCGCGCTTCGGCTTTACGCGCTTCGCGGGCGGCAATCGCTTCGCTATTGTCCGGCTTTTGGCCAGACACGATCGCTACCGGCTGAGCGGCAGTCGCGTTCTTCTCCCGCACACGGGCGAGGGCAGCGTTAATCGCATCCTGATCTTTCGCCGCAGGCTGCACGGCAGCCTGCTTATGGCGTTCCTGACGGGCTTGTTTCTCGCGCTCCAGTCGCGCCTGGCGCGCTTCAAAGCGGGCCTTCGCTTCAGCGGCACGTTTTTCTTCCATGGAGATAGCGTAGATTTCGGCTTTCTCCTGACGAAAGTACTGCACCAGCGGAATATTGCTTGGGCAGACCCAGGCACAGGCACCGCATTCAATACAGTCAGACAGGTTATGCGCCTGGGCTTTATCGTGCAGCTGGCCTTTGCTGTACCAGTACAACTGCTGCGGCAGCAAGTCTGCCGGACACGCATCCGCGCAGGCGCTACAGCGTATACAACCTTTCTCTTCCTGCGTTTCGCCCATCTCCGTTGGGGAAGGGGCGAGCAGGCAGTTGGTAATCTTCACCACTGGCACATCCAGCCACGGCAGGGTAAAGCCCATCAGCGGGCCGCCCATAATGACCATCTGCTCGCTCCCCGGGCAGAAGCCAGCCTGTTCCAGCAGATGATGCACCGGCGTACCCAGACGCGCCCAGACGTTGCCGGGACGGGAGACGGACTCGCCGGTCAGCGTGACGACGCGTTCGGTCAATGGCTCTCCGTCAATCACCGCACGTTTCACCGCGTAGGCAGTACCCACGTTTTGCATCAGCACGCCGATATCGGACGAACGGCCCCCGTGGGGAACCTGTTTTCCGGTCAGGATCTGCGTCAGCTGCTTCGCCCCGCCGGATGGGTATTTGGTTGGAATCACGCGCAGGGCGATATCATGGCTGTCCGCCAGCACCGCGCGCAGCATCGAAATGGCCTGCGGTTTATTGTCCTCTATACCGATCAGCACTTCGCGGGGTTGCAGGATATGCGCAAGAATGCGAATACCTTCCACCACCTGCGCGGCACAGTCCTGCATAAGACGATCATCGGCGGTGATGTACGGTTCGCACTCGGCGGCGTTAATAATCAGCGTTTCGATTTTATCGCCGCCGCCGTGAAGCTTGGCGCCGGTCGGGAAGCCAGCGCCTCCAAGACCTGCTACGCCAAACTGATGAATGCGTTCAATCAGCGCTTCACGGCTGCGGGAACGGTAGTCGCTCCAGCCGTCACGATCGATCCAGCGATCTTCCCCGTCGGCTTCAATGATGACGCTCAGCTCAGACAACGCCGAGGGATGGGCAACGGTATGGGGGGCAACAGCCACCACCTTGCCCGAAGTCGGGGCATGTATCGGCAACATACGTCCACGACCAAAGGTCAGCGGCTGGCCGCGAAGGACGGTATCGCCTTCTTTCACGCACAGCTCGCCTTCCGCGCCGATGTGCTGTTTCAATGGCATCACGTAGCGGGTCGCCAGCGGAATTTGACGCAGCGGCGTACCGTTTGACTGGGTTTTCATTTCCGGGGGATGGATACCGCCGTCGAAGTCCCAGATCTTCTCTTTTCTGAAAGCAGAAAATAACTTAAGCATGTTGTTCCACAGGAATATTGCGAACCGGAATGGTCTGAAGATCCCATTTCCAGCTTTCGGTCGTCGTTTCAACCGGGCGGAGTTCTATACACTGCGTCGGGCAGGGGGCCACGCAGAGGTTACAGCCGGTGCACAGGTCCGCCACAACGGTGTGCATGGCGCGGGTTGCGCCTACAATGGCGTCGACAGGGCACGCCTGAATACATTTGGTGCAGCCGATGCAGTTGGCTTCGTCGATAACAGCAAGGGCACGAACGGGCTCCTGCGCCTGTTCATCGCCGTCGACAGGCTGCGGATCGACGTTCAGCATTGCAGCTATTTTAAGCATGACCGCTTCGCCACCCGGCGCGCAGCGGTTGATCTTTTCTCCCTGCACGCCCACCGCCTCAGCGTAAGGACGGCAGCCAGGGTAGCCGCACTGCCCACACTGGCTCTGCGGCAAAAGCTCATCAATTTTTTCAACCACCGGATCGTCCTCTACCGCAAACCGGCGGGAGGCATAACCCAGAATGATGCCAAAGACGAGTCCCAGTACGCTGATGGACGCGATGGCAATCCAGATAGCACTCATTACAACTTCACCAGACCACTAAAGCCCATAAAGGCCAGAGACATTAAACCTGCGGTCACCAGAGCGATGGCGTTACCGCGAAACGGCGCGGGAATATCCGCCGCTGCCAGACGCTCGCGAATCGACGCGAACAGGACCATAACAAAAGAGAAACCGACCGCCGCGGAAAAACCGTACAGCGCCGACTGCATGAAATTATGCCCAAGGTTGATGTTGAGCAGCGCCACGCCCAGCACAGCACAGTTGGTGGTGATGAGGGGCAGAAAAATACCCAACAGGCGATACAGGGCAGGGCTGGTTTTACGCACTACCATTTCGGTAAATTGCACCACCACCGCAATGACCAGAATAAAGGACAAGGTGCGCAGGTAGAGCATGTCCAGCGGGATCAGGATCCAGGTATCAATCAGCCATGCGCAAATGGAGGCCATCGTCATCACGAAGGTGGTGGCCAGCCCCATGCCCATTGCCGTCTCCAGCTTTTTGGAGACCCCCATAAACGGGCACAGGCCAAGGAACTTCACCAGTACGAAGTTATTAACCAGCACAGTTCCGACAAAGAGCAGTAAGTAATCGGTCATTATTTAGCCTGAAATAAAAGAGCCGCCTATTATCGGATAAACGACAACAGGCCACAACAGGTTAACTGTAAGGTTATTACGGGTTAACGAAGGTCTTCTTAACGCGCGTCGACCGCTTGAAATAGGGCACCAGAAGCGCCGTTGCAAGCAACGGAAAGAGTAGCTGGCGAACCGCCAGTGCGTCAGAAACTGGCGAAAAAGCGAACGCTTTGACGGCAAGCAGCACGGAGACCAGCAGCCAGATAATGTAATGTTTCGGCACGCTTTTGCGGCGTTTGAAGAAGGCGATGGTCAGCCAAAGCGTGTAGTACCACATCGCGATTGCGAAAACGAACGACACAAACCACGTCGCAATATTGAGCGCGCTCTGAGACATCAGTGTCTGGATAGCATGAGGAGTAACCAGTGCAGTGGTGTAAAGCAACAGCGCCAGCGAAGCGCTTAATAAAGCCACCAGCAGCCATGCCAGCGGGGCGATTAACCAGCCCCCAATTCTCTCTCCAGGCAATGCGGTCATACGCTCTCCCATAGTCTGCGCGAAATGTTATACAGAAATTTGCAGGGCGGAGAGTATATAACATTTCACGCCGAAGGCTACTTTCTTATACAACGTAACGCCAGACAGATTTAGGTACTTCCCCCACGTTGAACAGACGACCGCCAGAGACGAGTTCGGCGCGACGATGGTCAGCCGCGCGGTACATATTGATGATGTCCTGATTATCCGACAGCGTGTAGTTCAGATGGTCAAACAGTTTTTCCAGGCTTTCGAGGGAATTGATCTTGCGAAATTTTAATAAATAGTCCTGAACTGTCATATTAATAAGTTTCCATATAAAAGGGTAATACCCATAAAGGTAATGCGTTCGAATAATAAACGGATTAATAAAGACGTAAACTGTCCACTCGGGTAACGCGACGAAATTAGGAGTTTTCTTTGCGAAGATTCAGGCATCAGCAGATGCCTGGAAGAGAAGGGTAACCCCGTTCATTACGGCTGGCAATACGTTCCATGACGTAATGTGTCACGCTTTATGACGATGCGGCTTACTTTTGTTGAGCAACAGTAACAGGCTCCGGCGGCTGGTAGTTATCGATATGGCTGGCAATGCCGAGCAACACGACTGAAACGCCAAGGACAATCCATCCCGCTAATTCAATGATTCGATTAATTATTGATGACATATTTTGTGTTTGTAATTTATCCATAAATACAGATTGCAAATGTTACAGCGGCCTTTTCGACAGAGCAAGCGCTTTGGGAACGATTCCCGGGCCCCATATACACACTTTAATGCGAGGTAACAAAAAAAGCTGTCGCGAGATGCTATTTTAACTCACAGGGCACATTATTAATCTGTGCGTTAAGCACAAGGCCAGTGATAAATAAGCGCACAGCGAGGGGGCATACGATGAGTGAAAACATCCGCGTCGGTCTTATTGGCTACGGGTACGCAAGCAAAACCTTTCATGCGCCGCTGGTTGCCGGCACGCCGGGAATGGAACTGGCGGCTATCACAAGCAGCAATGAAACCAAAGTCCATGCCGACTGGCCAGCCGTGCCGGTGGTAACGGAGCCTAAGCATCTGTTTAACGATCCTAATATTGACCTTATTGTCATTCCCACCCCTAACGACACCCATTTCCCCCTGGCGAAAGCGGCGCTGGAGGCTGGCAAACATGTCGTTGTCGATAAGCCTTTTACCGTGACGTTGTCACAGGCGCGCGAGCTGGATGCGCTGGCGCGAAGCCTGGGTCGGTTATTGTCGGTCTTTCACAACCGGCGCTGGGATAGTGATTTCCTGACGATCAAAGCGCTGATAAACGAAGGCACGCTCGGCGAAATTGCTTTTTTTGAGTCTCACTTCGATCGTTATCGTCCGCAGGTGCGAGATCGCTGGCGCGAGCAGGCGGGACCGGGCAGCGGCATCTGGTATGACTTAGCGCCGCATCTTCTCGATCAGGCCGTTCATCTGTTTGGTCTGCCCGTAAGCATGACGGTCGATTTAGCGCAGCTCAGGCCGGGGGCGCAGACCACCGACTATTTCCACGCCGTTTTGAGTTATCCGCAGCGGCGCATTGTGCTGCACGGGACAATGCTTGCGGCGGCGGAATCGGCCCGCTATATCCTTCACGGGGCGCGCGGCAGCTATGTGAAGTTCGGCCTGGATCCGCAGGAAGAGCGCCTCAAAAATGGCGAACGCTTACCGCAGGAGGACTGGGGCTACGACATGCGGGACGGGGTGGTGACGCGTGCGGAGGGGGAGGTACTGGTTGAAGAGACGGTGTTGACCCAGCCTGGGAACTATCCGGCGTATTACGCCGCAATTCGTGACGCGCTGAACGGTTCAGGTGAAAATCCGGTTCCGGCGAGCCAGGCAATCCAGATTATGGAGCTCATCGAGCTGGGGATCGAATCTGCCAAACATCGCGCAACGCTCTGTCTGGCATAAGTGCCAAACGCTTTCGTAGGCCGGGTAAGCGCAGCGCCACCCGGCAGTAAAGAGGACTACTGAGCAACTTTATCGCGCAGCGCCTGTTTCTCTTCAGGCGTCAGGAAGGCGATCTCCAGCCCGTTGATTTGCGCCTGACGGATCTGCTCGCGGCTCAGCCCGGCCTGCGGCGCGGCGATGTTATATTCGTGAATAATATCCACGCCCTGAACCGCCGGATCGTCCGTGTTCAGTGAAGCCAGCACCCCGTGTTCAAGGAAGGTTTTCAGTGGGTGTTGCGCCAGCGACGCCACTGTACTGGTCTGAATATTAGAGGTCAGGCAGGATTCGATTCCAATACGTTGTTCGGCGAGGAAATCCATCAGCGCGCGATCTTCAATGGCTTTCACACCGTGACCAATACGTTCCGCACCCAGTTCACGAACGGCCTGCCAGATGCTTTCCGGCCCCGCGGCTTCGCCAGCATGAACGGTAATATGCCATCCTGCATCACGTGCGCGGTTGAAATGAGACAGGAACAGGCTGCCCGGGAAGCCCAACTCATCACCGGCCAGGTCGATGGCGGTGATCTGGTCGCGATGCGCCAGTAACGCTTCCAGCTCCTGAAGACAGGCCGCTTCACCGAAGGTACGGCTCATAATGCCGATCAAACGCGCCTGAACGTCAAAGGTTTTGCAACCTTCACGCACGCCCTCAATGACCGCTTCAACCACGCCCGCTACGGGGAGACTGTGGGTCATCGCCATATAGCCCGGAGAGAAACGCAGTTCGACATAGTGCAGGCCGTTGCGAGCGGCATCTTCGATGTTTTCAAAGGCGACACGGCGACAGGCATCGAGCGAGGCCAGCATCTTCACGCCCCAGTCAAGCTTGCTCAGAAAACTTACCAGATCCGGCTCGTTCGACGTCACCTGGACATGGGGGATCAGGGTTTCAAGCGTTTCGGCAGGAAGCGTTAAATTGAACTGGCGACCAAGATCGAGAATAGTTTGGGCACGAATGTTCCCGTCGAGGTGGCGGTGAATATCAGTTAAAGGCAGGCGTGTATCAATCATGGTCGCACTCTTTGCTGGTTAAAGTGCGCCATATTATAAAAACAAAACGGGGGAAAAAGCTATTTGCGCAAGGGAATATTCCGTTGCGCAAATAATTTACAGCAGAGTGTTGATGCCAGCGATAAGGCGTTGAACGCCCTGTTCAAGCTTACTACGCGGACAGCCAGCGTTCAGTCGCACATAGCCTTTACCTTCATCCCCATAAGTATATCCCGGCATGATGGCCACTTTTTGCTGTTCAATCAGCACGTTTTGCAGCGTATTGTCATCAATACCGAGTGGGCTGAGATCAATCCAGGCCAGATAGGTGGCCTCTGGCGGTTGCCAGTTGAGTGTCGGAAACGCAGCATTCAGTTCGTCAGCAATGTAGCGCAGGTTTTCTTCGAGATAGGTCCGCAGCGCGTCCAGCCAGGGTTCGCCCTGCCGGTAAGCAGCAATGTGCGCGGTCAGCGCCAGCACGGAAGGGGAAGAGAGTCCGTCCCGCCCTTTTAAGGCATTCAGATAGGCGTTACGGCTGTCGTCATCGGCGATAAGCCCCCAGGCGCCCGTCAGTGCCGGAATATTGAAGCTTTTGGAACCGGAGGTCAGCAGCGCCCATTTACCGCGTGCAACCTCATTCCACGGGGTATGGCGATGCGTGCCCCATACCATGTCCATATGAATTTCGTCGCTGATTACCGCCACATCATGACGGCTGCAAAGCGTTGCAATAGTGGCCAGCTCTTCCCGCGTCCAGACTTTGCCGGTTGGATTTTGCGGGCTACACAGCAGCAGAACCGTGTTTTCCGGTTTTGCCAGCGCCGCTTCCAGCGCGGCCATATTGCCGTCCCAGCCACGCGCCGTTTTCTGCATCGGCACGGAAACAACGGTACGCTGGTTGCCTTCAATGGCTTTATAAAAGGCATCGTAAGCCGGGGTATGAACCACCACGCCGTCGCCAGGCGCGGACCATATGCGGATCAGCTCCGAGACCATATAAATGACCGACGGCCCATACACTACGGTTTCGGTATCAATCTGACTGTTAAAGCGTTGCCGGAACCAGTGCGCCACGGCAGCCAGAAATTCGTTATTTTTCCAGCGGCTGTAGCCAAACACGCCGTGGTTGATGCGCTGGTGCAGCGCATCGGTAATACAGGGAGCGGTAGCGAAATCCATATCAGAGATGGTGAAGGGCAGCAGGTCGGCAGCCCCAAAACGGTCAGCGACATAATCCCACTGGGTACACCAGGTGCCGTGTCGATCCACGACGGTAGAAAAATCAAACATGACGGTGCTCCGTAAAGTAAAACCCCCTCATGACGAGGGGGGCGAGGCATCAGGCTTCGACGGTTCGCATCAGGGTTGCCAGCTCATCCTTCACTGACTGTACCTGCGGGCCAATGACGACCTGCAAATTGTGTTGATTTAACTGTACCACGCCGATAGCCCGGTTAGCTTTAAGTGCGTTGGTATCCACTTTGGACATGTCCGCCACCGACAAACGCAGGCGGGTGATGCAGTTATCCAGAGAGGTAATGTTATCCGCACCGCCCAGCGCCGCCAGAATAGCCGGCGTGTTATATCCGGATTTCCCAACGGTACCGGCCACTGCCTGTTCAACGCTGGTGGCCGTATCGGTATCGCGGCCAGGCGTTTTCAGGTTAAAGCGGGTGATGGCGAAGCGGAAGATCCCGTAGTAAACCGCGAACCAGATGGCGGCCACAACCGGCACCAGATACCACTTGGTGGACAGGCCGTGCAGGATACCGAATACCACGAAGTCAATCACGTTACCGTCAGTGTTACCGATGGTCACACCGAGCACAGCCATCACGGTGAAGCCCAGGCCCGTCAGTACGGCGTGGATGAGGTATAACACCGGTGCCACGAACAGGAACAGGAACTCGATAGGTTCTGTCGTACCGCCCACCACGCAGGCAATAACGCCGGAGATCAGCAGGCCTTTAATTTTATGACGATTTTCCGGGCGGGCGCAGTGGTACATCGCCAGCGCAGCGCCCGGCAGGCCGCCGAGGAAGGCAGGCATTTTACCCTGAGAGAGGAAACGCGTCGCACTTTCAGAGAAGCCGTGCGTGGTCGGGCAGCTCAGCTGGGCCTGGAAGATGGTCAGCGCGCCGCTAACGGAATGACCGCAAACGTCCATAGTGCCGCCTGCTTCAGTAAAACGGATCAGGGCAACCAGGATGTGCTGTAAACCAAATGGCAGCAGCAGACGTTCACCCGTACCGAAAATCATCGGGCCGAAATCACCCGCGCCGTTGATAATGCGGCCAATTCCGGTGATCCCCATGGCAAAAACCGGCCAAATCAGAGGGATAATCAGACCAAACAGACCCATCACAACCAGCGTAATGATTGGCACAAAGCGGGTGCCGCCGAAGAAGGCCAGCGCATCGGGCAGGCGGATGTTATGAAAGCGCTCGTGCAGCATCCAGATGATCACTCCCGCGATCACGGCTCCAAGGATCCCGGTATCGATGGACTGAATTCCAATCACGCTCTGAATGTTATTGGCTTTCAGTACCGCCGCGTCGGTCGTGGGCAGGATCCCTTTGGCGGTCAGCCAGAAGTTAACCGCAAGGTTCATGACCGCATAGCCAACGAAGCCCGCAAACGCCGCCACGCCTTTGTTTTCGCGCGCCAGACCCAGAGGAATGGCGATACAGAACATTACCGGCAGGAAGCTAAAGGCAAAAGAGCCGACCTTGCTCATCCAGATGAAGATCGCCTGCAGTACCGGATTTCCGAGGAAAGGGATTAGAGTAATGACGTCATGGCTGCTTAACGAGCTGCCGATCCCCAGCATAATCCCGCAAAATGAGAGAAGCGCCACGGGCAGCATAAAGGTTTTACCCAGTTGCTGGAAAAACTCCCACAGCGATATTTTTTGTGCTGCTTTCGTCGTCATAAAACGACTCCTTAAATGGTAGAAAGAGATTTAACGACCGCGATGGGGCGAAAAGATAAAACGTTTTATCAAACTTTAGTGCGCGCTAAATCACATTCTCAGGCTTTTACTGGTAGTATAAAGATAGCATATTGATAAAACGTTTTAGCGATCTCATTATCAAGGAGTCACGCCACCACATGGCTGTAGCGAAAAAGATCACCATCAACGATGTCGCGCTGGCGGCGGGGGTTTCCGTTAGCACCGTTTCGCTGGTATTGAGCGGGAAGGGGCGCATCTCTCCTGCTACGGGTCAGCGCGTCAACGAGGCCGTTGAGCAACTGGGCTTTGTGCGTAATCGCCAGGCGTCGGCGCTGCGCGGTGGGCAAAGCGGGGTGATAGGGCTGATTGTTCGCGACCTCGCGTCGCCGTTTTATGCAGAACTGACCGCCGGGCTTACCGAGGCGCTTGAAGCGCAGGGGCGAATGGTTTTCCTGCTCCACGGTGGGCGCGAACCGGAGCAACTGCTCTCCAGGCTGGATATGCTGCTGACACAAGGGGTGGATGGGGTGATCGTGGCCGGCGCGTCCGGTGTGGGCAGTGAATTGTGTGAGCGCGCGGCGCAGAAAGGCGTACCGCTGGTGGTTGCGTCACGCGCCAGCTATCTCGACGAAGCCGATACCCTTCGGCCGGATAACATGCAGGCCGCGCAAATGCTGACCGAGCATCTTATTCATCGCGGCCATCAGCGCATCGCCTGGCTCGGCGGTAAAAGCTCGTCCCTGACGCGTGCGGAGCGGGTGGGCGGTTACTGCTCCACGCTCATCAAATACGGCCTGCCGTTTCACAGCGAATGGGTGGTGGAGTGTGAGTCCAGCCAGAAAAAAGCCGCCGAAGCCATCGGCACGTTGCTTCGCAACAGCCCGACAATCAGCGCGGTGATTTGCTATAACGATGTGATTGCGATGGGGGCGTGGTTCGGCTTGATCCGCGCCGGACGCCAGAGCGGTGAGGGCGGGGTAGAAACGTTCTTCGGCCATCAGGTGGCGCTGGGGGCATTTGCGGATGTCGGTGAAAATGCGCTAGACGATCTCCCCATCGTCTGGGCGACGACGCCGGCTCGTGAAATGGGGTACACCCTGGCAGACCGAATTATGCAGCGTATTGAAAATACGGACGTGCAGGCCGGGCATCAGATTGTGGCGGCGCGGTTAGTGACGGTGAAGTAATTTCCGCTGCACATCGCCCGGCAATAAAAAACCCCTCATGCGAGGGGTTTTTCGTTTACTGCTGCGGTACTGCTGGCGGCGCTGCCGGTTCAGCCGGTGCCGGAATGCCCAGCGTCGGCATACCAAACATGCCGACAAAATCTTCCAGCGGCATTTTGTCGCCGTTGAGCGTTACCTGGCCATTAGCATATTGCAGGCTGGTGGAAATGGTGTTGTCTTCCACCTTCGTGATGCGGAACATCTGGCCCATCGCCGCCAGGCCTTTCACCTGTTGGTTTGCCAGTTTACCTGCATCTTCTTCACCATACCCTTCGAGTTTCGCAATCTGCGTCATGAACTCGGTTGCCATATCCATCGGGATGGTCAGCTTGCTGTCGAGCGATTTCACGCTGCGGTCAACTTCCTGCGCCAGGGTCTGCGGCTCGCCGGTCGCGGCCGCCGGATCCTTCAGGAACAGCGACAGGTTGAAGTTGGTTTCGCCTTTGTCGTTTTTCCAGCTCAGTGGCGCAACGGTAATTACCGGCTCGCCTTTCAGCAGGATCGGCAGGTTATTAAACAGCACGGCCATCGCCTGCTGCTGGTACGCCTGCGGGTTCTGTTGCAGGGCGGCATCGGTCAGCAGAGCCTGACTCTCTTTGCTGTATTTCTGGCTAAATTCGTGCCATGCCTGGCCGTCAATGTTGCCAATTTTCAGTGACAGCTTGCCGGTACCCAGGTCCTGATTCTGTACTTTCAGGCTTTTCAGGCTGTAATCCAGCTGGGTGTTGATGCTTTTACCGTCTTTGGAAACGTCAGACTTGCCGTCCAGATCCATGCCTTCCAGCACTGCCATCTCTTTACCTTCAATCGCAATGGCGATCTTATCGAGGCTCAGCTTCTGATCGCCAATACGCTCGTCAAAATCGGTCATACGGCTATTGCCGCTGGCTTTCAGGTTGTTAAAGGTGAGCTGAACCTTCTGGTTATATTCATTGACTGAATTCACCAGGCCGCTGGCGGCATCGCCGGTCAGAGAGACATTCTTGCCGTCGCGATCGGCATCAAGCTGGAAATTACCGCCGCTGAAGGCGACTTTATCGGTGCCTTGTTCGTAATTCAGGGCTTTCAGGTCGATGTCGGAACGCGTATCACCGGCATAGCTGATGCGGGTATTGATCTCGAACGGCGACTCATTTTTCGCCATATCGAAAATTGGCTTCGTCACCTCGTTATTTACCAGTACGGTTCTGGCGGATGCCATAGAGGGGATCAGGTTAAACTTTTTCAACTGTGCCAGCGGGAACGGACCGTGGCTGACCACTTCATCCAGTACCACGCTCTGGCCCGGTTTCAGCCAGGCGTTCTGATTGCCCGCTACCGGCTTCACCACCACCTGCATATGGCTGGTAAAGACGCCACGCTGGTAGTTCTGGTAGCTCAGCTCCAGACCTGCTTCAGGCGCGCTGCGCTTAATTTCGCTGTTTGCCTGCGCCATCATCTCTGCCAGACGGCTTTCCAGCTGTTTCCCGGTATACCAGGAAGCACCCGTCCAGATCACGCCTAAAGCAACAATCACTCCTACCGCTACGACCGATTTTTTCATTGCGATTATCCCTAAAATGAAACCAGGCGGTTAAAACCGCCTGGTGTTACAACGCCTGTTACTAGCTTAGCAAGAGTTGTTAAAAAATTCAGTAAGTCCCTAAAGCTTATTAAAAACGCGCGCCAGGCGACCAGTGCCGCTCACGAAGACAGGCGACTCGTTTGCCGGGACAAAAGCGGACTCCCCCGGTTTAAGCAGCAGACGCTCGCTACCGTTATGCAACGTCGCTTCGCCTTCCACACAGAACAGGATCGCGGCGCTCTCCTGTGCAATGGCGGTTTCGTCTGCGCTGAGGTCATGCAGGGAGAAGGCAAAATCGTCAACCGGAATCGGGAAGTCCAGCTCTGCGCCGTTTTTCACCGGCTGAGTAAGCAGCTCCGCAGCAGGTTTCGCCACGAACTTCACGTTGGCAACCAGCTCAGGGATGTCGATGTATTTTGGCGTCAGGCCCGCGCGCAGTACGTTATCGGAGTTAGCCATCACCTCCAGCGCCACGCCGTTCAGGTAGGCGTGCGGGGTTTCAGCGAACAGGAACATTGCTTCGCCCGGGTTGAGCTTCACCACGTTCAGCAGCAGCGGAGAGAAGAGGCCGCTGTCGTCCGGATAAAACGCGGAAATTACGCGAATGGTGTCCCATGGCTCACCCCGCTGGTCGTTCAGCGCGGCTTTCAGCACCGCCAGCGCGTGGGATTTTTCCTCGCCCTGCATATTCAGCAGGCTGGCAAACAGCGCGCTCAGGGCTTCTGCGTTCGGGTTTTCCAGGAAGTGGGCGATCGCGTTGTGAGCCCCAGCGACCGGTTGCAGCAGGGATATGATCTCGGAAAACTCGCGGAAGGCATTCATCGCCAGGAAAGGGGTAAGGGCGAAAACCAGTTCCGGCTTGTGGTTAGGATCTTTGTAGTTACGCTCTGCGGCGTCTAACGGAATACCGGCGGCATTTTCTTTGGCAAAGCCCAGCTCAGAGGCTTTTTTGTTCGGGTGAACCTGAATGGAGAGCGGCTGGTCGGCGCACAATACCTTGAACAGAAAAGGCAGCTCACCAAAACGATTCGCCACTTTATCGCCGAGCAGCGCGGCTTTGTCGGCATCGATGACATCACGCAGGCTGCGCACCTGGCCGCTGGCATCTTCAATTTTTGAGCTGCTCTTCGGGTGCGCGCCCATCCACAGCTCTGCCATCGGCAGGTTGTCCGGGTTGGCGATACCGTAGAGATCCGTTAACGCAGTTTGACTTCCCCAGGCGTAGTTTTGCACTGAGTTGATGAGTTTTTGCATTATCAAGCCCTGATTCATATGTGGAATTAACTTCGCGTATTAAAGCAATAAACCGAATGGAAGTAACCTGCGGATGTAAAAAGTCGTACTAGTCTCAGTTTTTGTTAAAAAATTGTGTAGGATAAGCTGACTCGCTTTTAAGCCGGGCAGCGGAACATCTGCCCTGAATAAACAGACCGAAGCAGTAAGTGAGAGAACAATGTCGAATAAACCCTTCCATTATCAGGATCCTTTCCCCCTCAGTCAGGATCGGACCGAGTATTACCTGTTAACCCGCGATTACGTTTCTGTCTCTGAGTTTGAAGGGCAGGAGATCCTCAAAGTTGACCCGCAGGCGCTGACGCTGCTGGCGCAGCAAGCCTTCCACGATGCTTCCTTTATGCTCCGTCCGGCGCATCAGCAGCAGGTTGCCGATATTCTGAGCGACCCGGAAGCCAGCGAGAACGACAAATACGTTGCCCTGCAATTCCTGCGTAACTCTGATATCGCGGCGAAAGGCATTCTGCCGACCTGCCAGGACACCGGCACGGCGATTATCACCGGTAAAAAAGGCCAGCGCGTCTGGACCGGCGGCGGTGACGAAGCGGCGCTTGCGCGCGGCGTCTACAACACCTATACCGAAGACAACCTGCGCTATTCGCAAAACGCGGCGCTGGATATGTACAAAGAGGTGAACACCGGCACCAACCTGCCTGCGCAGATTGACCTCTACAGCGTCGACGGTGACGAGTACAAATTCCTCTGCATTGCCAAAGGCGGTGGTTCAGCCAACAAAACCTATCTTTACCAGGAAACCAAAGCGCTGCTTACCCCGGGCAAGCTGAAGAACTATCTGGTTGAGAAGATGCGCACCCTCGGCACTGCGGCCTGCCCGCCGTACCATATCGCGTTTGTGATTGGCGGCACGTCTGCTGAAAGCACCCTGAAAACCGTTAAGCTGGCCTCAACCAAATACTACGATGGCCTGCCAACGGAAGGTAACGAACATGGTCAGGCGTTCCGCGACGTGCAGCTTGAGCAGGAATTGCTGGCCGAAGCGCAGAATCTGGGGCTGGGCGCGCAGTTTGGCGGCAAATACTTCGCGCATGACATTCGCGTGATCCGCCTCCCGCGCCACGGTGCATCTTGTCCAGTGGGGATGGGCGTGTCGTGCTCTGCGGATCGTAACATCAAAGCGAAGATCAACCGCGACGGCATCTGGATCGAAAAGCTGGAGAACAACCCGGGCAAATACATCCCTGAAGAACTGCGTAAAGCGGGTGAGGGCGAAGCGGTACGCGTTGACCTGAATCGCCCGATGAAGGAGATCCTGGCGCAGCTTTCGCAGTATCCGGTTTCAACGCGCCTTTCCCTGAACGGGACGATTATCGTGGGCCGCGACATCGCCCATGCGAAGCTGAAAGAGCGCATGGACAACGGTGAAGGGCTGCCGCAGTACATTAAAGATCACCCGATCTACTACGCAGGCCCGGCAAAAACGCCTGATGGGTATGCTTCCGGCTCGTTAGGCCCAACCACGGCGGGCCGTATGGACTCCTACGTCGACCAGTTGCAGGCCAACGGTGGCAGCATGATCATGCTGGCGAAAGGCAACCGCAGCCAGCAGGTGACGGACGCGTGCCACAAGCACGGCGGCTTCTACCTCGGCAGCATCGGCGGCCCGGCAGCGGTGCTGGCACAGGGCAGTATCAAGAGCCTGGAGTGCGTGGAGTACCCGGAACTGGGTATGGAAGCGATCTGGAAAATTGAAGTGGAAGACTTCCCGGCGTTCATTCTTGTGGATGACAAAGGTAACGACTTCTTCAAACAGATCCAGTCTTCCCAGTGTTCGGCGTGTGTGAAGTAATTCTGTAAATTGCCGGGTGGCGCTGACGCTTACCCGGCCTACATTCTCGTAGGTCGGGTAAGGCGCAGCCGCCACCCGACATCAAAAAGAGCGCACAAAGCGCCATAACGTTTCTCAGAAGTCATCAATACTTATCTCTTAAGCATGTGAGCAATCCCATCTTTGTTATCAAGGAGTAAGTAATGACAATGCATCGCCGCGAGAAAGACTCCATGGGCGCCATCGACGTCCCGGCCGACAAGCTATGGGGCGCGCAAACCCAGCGTTCGCTGGAGCATTTCCGCATTTCGACAGAGAAAATGCCCGTCTCGCTAATCCAGGCGCTGGCGTTGACCAAACGCGCTGCCGCCAAAGTCAATCAGGATCTGGGCCTGCTGGATGCCGATAAAGCCTCCGCCATCATCAATGCCGCCGACGAAGTGCTGGCGGGCAAACATCCCGACGAATTCCCCCTTGCCATCTGGCAGACCGGCTCAGGCACCCAGAGCAACATGAACATGAACGAGGTGCTGGCGAACCGCGCAAGCGAGCTGCTTGGCGGCGTACGCGGCATGGAGCGGAAGGTTCACCCGAACGATGACGTGAATAAAAGCCAGAGTTCCAACGACGTGTTCCCGACGGCCATGCACGTGGCGGCCGTCATCGCTATCCGCGAGCAGCTTATCCCGCAACTCAACGTGCTCAAATCTACGCTTAACGAGAAAGCGCAGGCTTTCGGCGACATTGTAAAAATTGGTCGTACGCACCTGCAGGACGCCACGCCGCTGACGCTTGGCCAGGAGATCTCCGGCTGGGTGGCGATGCTGGAGCACAATCTTAAGCATATAGACAACAGCCTGCCGCATCTGGCGGAGCTGGCGCTCGGCGGAACGGCGGTTGGAACCGGGTTAAACACCCATCCCGAGTACGCGGTGCGTGTGGCCGAAGAGCTGGCGAAGATCACCGGGCAGCCGTTTGTTACCGCCCCGAATAAATTCGAAGCGCTGGCGACCTGTGATGCTCTGGTCCATACCCATGGCGCGCTGAAAGGGCTGGCAGCCTCGCTGATGAAAATCGCCAACGACGTGCGCTGGCTGGCCTCCGGCCCGCGCTGCGGCATCGGCGAAATCAGCATTCCGGAAAACGAGCCGGGCAGCTCCATTATGCCGGGTAAAGTAAACCCGACACAGTGCGAAGCCATGACCATGCTGTGTTGTCAGGTGATGGGTAATGACGTTGCGGTCAACATGGGCGGCGCGTCGGGTAACTTCGAGCTTAACGTCTATCGCCCGATGGTGATCCACAACGTACTGCAATCGATTCGTCTGCTGGCCGATGGCATGGAGAGCTTTAACGAGCACTGCGCGGTGGGCATTGAGCCTAATCGCGAGCGAATCAGCCAGCTGCTGAATGAGTCCCTGATGCTGGTCACGGCGCTAAACACCCATATTGGTTATGACAAAGCGGCCGAAATCGCTAAAAAAGCGCACAAAGAGGGGCTTACCCTGAAAGCCTCTGCGCTGGCGCTGGGCTACCTGACGGACGCCGAGTTTGATGCCTGGGTCCGCCCGGAAGCGATGGTGGGCAGCATCAGGTAATCACTGCGCCACATACAGGTGCAGCCGCGGGATAATCAGCTGTAGCGGCTGCGCCTGGGGTTTATAGCGATGCTGAACGTTTTCAGCATCGTAGTTCAGCAGTTCTCCGATATCCGGCACCACCGCACCCTGATCGGCATCGTAGAGCGCAATCAGCGGTGTCGGGCAGGCGTATTGCACCTGCTTTTGCTGTCCGGCATACCAGACACGAGCGATAGGCTGCACCTTCACCGGACGCTTTATTTTAAGACGGGTATCAGCCGGCAGGGAGGCAATGCTGTGGTACTCCTGCTCCAGCCGTTCAATCCACTGTTCCCGCGACCACGGGGCGACCGTTCGCGGCGATTTCAGACTTTTCTCCAGCTGAGCCAGGATCTCGTCGCGCGTGAAGTTTTTAATGATGTGCTTGTTGGCCCAGCCGAAGCGCAGCGTGGCGGGGTGGCGCAGTACCGTCAGCGTGCGGTAAGCATTCAGGGTGATCAGCCCCGGAAGCTGGCGATGCACCCATTCAAAACGGGCAGCCGGTGCCAGCCCGGACTCAACGGTCACGATTTTCTCGAAGGCGGCTTTCAGCGTATTAATATGCGTAATTTGCGCCTCAATGGCTTCACGTGTTGCGGTATCCGTTTGCAGACAGATGACGCCGGGCAGGCGAACGGCGGCCTTACTGCTGCGATTTTCGGACTGCTGCTGGATGAAAAGGCGGCGATAGTGCTGCAACGTCAGTTCCAGCGCCACTTTACCGATATGCTGCGTTACCTCAATGGTGTTCAGCGGGTCGTGTTCCGCGCCTTTCGCCACCTCGGGCAGGGAAAAGACGCGGGCGGCCAGCAGGCGGCAGCCCTGTAGTTGCGCCGTCAGGGTCAGTAACGCCTGCTCTATTTCCCGAAATGTGGTGTTAAGCCTTTCGATGAGATCGTAAGTCGCCATAATAGCCCTTAATTAGTTACAACATACTACTGATATAGCACAACACGCCGGGTCAGGCCAGCGTGCGGTTTAGTTCAGGCAGGTACGGGAAGAGGAATGTTGTGATAGATCGGCCAGCTAAAGACGAACCGGGCCCCGCCCAGCTCGCTCGCTTCGCAGCGAACCGAACCGCCCATCGCCTGGGCAATAGAACGGACAATAGCCAGCCCCAGACCACAGCCGCCGGTAGCACGGTCGCGGCTGGGGTCGAGGCGCACAAACGGCTCGAAAACTTTTTCACGCTCCGCTGGCTCAATACCGGGGCCATCGTCTTCCACACACAGAATTGCCTGGCTCCCCTGCAAATCTAAACCTATGCGCAGCGTGGTTTCGCTGTAGCGCATGGCGTTGTTCATCAGATTATCCAGCACGCGTTCCATCAGGCGCATGTCCAGCGCGCCGTACGCGCCGGGGGTAATGGCTGTCAGCAGTTTTCGCTGAGGGTTAACGCTCTGCACATCGTTAATATGCGTCTGTAGCCAGACGGGAAGATCCGGCGTACTGAGGTGCAACTCCGTCTGAGGCCGATCGAGGCGGGCATAGGTCAGCAGCTCTTCAATCAGCGCTTCAAGCTGGCCAATATCCCGATTGAGGGCCTGCGATTCCGCGGCGGTGAGGTTCTCGCTCATCTCCAGGCGATAACGCAGGCGTACCAGCGGAGTGCGCAGTTCATGCGCAATGCCGTCGATAAGCTGCTTCTTGCTGGCAATCAGGGCGTTGATGTTATCGGCCATCTGGTTAAAGGCAATACCGAGACGGTCAAAACTGGAACCACTGTCGAAATGTATGCGTTCAGTTAAATGACCCTCCCCAAAACGCTGTGCGGCGGATTCCAGTTTCAGCATGTCCTGCCAGTGCGGTCGCATCCAGATGAACACAGGGAAAGCGAGCGAGATGGCAATAAAGCCCAGCAGGGCGAGATCCAGCAGGCGCATCTGGTGCAGGTAATAGAGATAGGGCACTGGCCCGACGGCCAGGACATAGTGGCTGCGTGGAATACGCTGAATGAAGGTATATTTCTCGTCCAGGGCGACGATGTCTCCGTCGCGCAAACGCTGCATCGCCGGCGGCGCTAAATCAAAATCCTTCATGGGTTCGATACGCAGATCAAACGACAGATTCAGATCCAGCTCTTTTAACGTACGTGCCCAGTCATGCGGAGGAATTTCGCGCAGCTCGCTACGCATCAGGTAGAGCGAGCTTTTCATCAGATCGTCCAGGGATTGTCTGCCCGCACGCTCTGCGGTGAACTTATAGACCAGCCCGACCAGCATGGTCATCACCAGAAAGCAGACAAACAGCAGTAAATAAAACTGAACAAACAGCTTCTTCATTAATTTCACCGAAACAGGGGCTTCACTACACGTCTTTTACCAGCAGGGTCGCTATGGGCGCAAGTCAGGCATGATGAGTTGAAAAGGGGTATTCGTCGAAAGGTAATAAAACACGGCATCGCTTTATTCCATCAATGCCCGGGTAATCCGTTTACGCTTCGCTATACGAGTTTATTTGCGATTGAGAGTATTTGTGAATCAGAATAACAATGACAAAGGCCACCTGCGGGTGGCTTTATTTATGGCGTTTACCAGTGAGAGGTATCCGGCGCAAACGGTGCGACAAAGATACTTATCTTTGTAACCTGAACATTACCAACATTCGTTAATGTCTGGATTTGACTGTGCTGACAATCAGTGGATTCGTGATAAACCCATGCGGACACTTACGCGCGTTGCAATGCACCGTGTAGGTACATATCTCCTCTTCCTGGTTTCGATTGTATGGGCAGGCCATCTTGTTTTTAATTTCACTCCATAACATCTCGTTGTAAGGGGAGATGTTGTATATCGATATTGGCTTGAAAACGCCATTAATGAAGACGCCATTCTTTGTCGGATATATCCTATCGCCGGGGTACAAATAGACATCGCTTTCATACCAAATGATGAGTTTCAAGAACTTGAGTCCCAAGATGCTTGAATAAACGATTCCCGTGTTAGGACAAATTACCGAGCTAATGACTCTCCATGACATTGCTATACCTCGTTCATTAAATAATTGAGAGAGTATAAGGTTTAGCATGAGAATTAGATTTCTGCAAACGCGTAAGCTATTGAAAAAGATCGATATTATTTATATGATAACTATATCCCCTTTGTTTTCATAAGGATAAGATAATAATTTAGTCAATTGTAAAGTTCATTTTTAACACAATGTGCATTTAAGTGACGGATTTTTGATCGATGATGGTTCCTGAACTGCTGAATATATATTGTACTATAGCAATGAAATACATTAGAGCTACTTTTGTTTACGCGAAAAATGCACATCGAAATTGAACAGGTAAGAGGAATGTGATCAAGGGATATTTCATGACTAACGATGCATATAATCGAAAACTTACGACGTATACCGATAACATTCCTGATGCATCGCAAGTTATTTTTCGAAATTTACTGTGTAGTTTTTTTTCAGGTTTCCCATGCGTGCGGGGCAAACAGGTAGCCCTTATTACGTACGGTTTTAATGCGGTAGGGCTCGGTGGCGCTGTCCTGCAGTTTTTTTCGCAGGCGAGAAATCGCCACATCAACGCTACGATCCATTCCGTCGTAACTTACGCCGCGCAGATTTTTCAACAATGCATCCCGGTCCATAATTTGCCCGGCATGAGTTGCCAGCTCCCACAGCAGGTCAAAATCTGCGGTTGAGAGCGCAATCAGCTCCCCGGAAAGCATAACCTGTCGGTTGACCGGGTCGATAGAAAGCGTGCCGAACCGCATCGCCTTATGCGGCGTTAAAGAGGGCGCAGGCGCTTCACGCTCAGCGCTGGCACGCTGACGCAGATGAAGGCGCAAACGAGCAAGCAGGACCGCCGGCGGCGTGGTTTTCAGGATGTAGTCATTCGCGCCCATCTCAAGGGACAGAATATGATTCATATCGCTGTCGAGAGAGGTCAGCAGAACGATCGGGCCGTCCCATTTCGCGCGCAGATCCCGGCAAAGCGTCATGCCATCTTTTCCGGGCAGCATAATGTCCAGCAACACCAGGTCCGGATTTTCGCGGGTGACGACGTCTTCAGCGCGATCGCCACGAGGTTCGACAACCACTTCAATATCATGTTTACCCAGATAAGCGGCGATCAATTGACCCACTTCGGGTTCATCTTCAACATAAACAATCTTATTCATACTACGTCTGTCATCGCGAAAAACGTCAACATACACCGCACAACCTTAACCTTCCATTAATCTTTCATAATTAGCCGGAGTTCCGTTATCCTGCACGGGAATGTTATTTGATTGTTAAGGGAAAAGAATGGGGCTGTTGATCAAAGCCGCGCTGGGTGCGCTGGTCGTGTTGCTGATTGGGGTGCTGGCTAAAACGAAGAACTACTACATTGCCGGGCTTATCCCGCTGTTTCCCACCTTTGCGTTAATTGCGCACTATATTGTGGCCTCTGAGCGGGGTATAGAGGCGCTGCGGGCCACCATTGTATTCGGGATGTGGTCAATCATCCCGTATTTCATCTATCTGCTGTCGCTGTGGTACTTCACCGGTTTTCTGCGTCTGCCCCTGGCGCTGGGCGGGGCGGTGGTCTGCTGGAGCCTCAGCGCCTGGGTGCTCATCTTCTTCTGGAGCCGCTTTCACTAGCGCAGCGGGCGGCCACCGTCCACGGCAAACGTCCTGCCCGTGACGTAACAGCTGGTCAGCAGATAATCGATCAGGTCGATCACCTCTTTCTCGCCGGGCGCAATTTTCATCAACGACTTGTTAAGCGCCTGCTGACGATACTCGGCATCATCGCCCTCGTTAAATAAAATCATCGCCGGGGCAATCGCGTTGACTTTTACCTCGGGGGCCAGCTTGCGCGCGAACGAGCGAGTCATATTATCCAGCGCGGCTTTGCTGGCCGCGTAGGCGATGTGTTTATCGCTGCCTCGCTCCACCACGTAATCGGTGAAATGGATAATGTCGCCTGCGGCATGGCCGTGTCCGCGTAGCAGATCCTGTAGGGCATGGTTGAGCAGATAAGGCGCATTAACGTGGATCTGCATCATGCAGGCGAGCGTTTCGCTGAGCGAATGTCCTGCTTTTTCAGGAAGCCAGGTACTGGCGTTGTGAATAACCGCCCGCAGCCCGCGGGTGGTCGATTTCACTTTTTCCGCGAAAGCAAGAATACCTTCATCCGTGGAGAAATCCGCCTGAATGCAGACGGCTCCGGCATGTCGTAGCCCTTCAATGGAGGGATATTCCGTGCGGTAACTGACGATAACCGGATGGCGAAGATTGAGAAAGTGATGGGCGAGGGCGAGGCCGATGCGACGGCCTGCGCCAGTGATCAATATTGGGCGTTGCTGCGTGTGTCCCATCGTAATCTCCTTTTCAGTTCAACAATGGGACAGGCGGCGCTATCCCATTAACATCCACGTTGCCGGTACGGCAGCGACTAACAGCAAACCTATCAACGCCATTTCGCGGCGCTTAAGGGCATTATCAAGCTGATGCGTACGGCGAGCGTAGATAAACACCAGCAGGCCTGGCGCGTAGAGCACCACGGACAGCAGCAGATGCATCGGGCCGGAAGCATACAATAACCATAGACCGTAAATACAGGCACCTACGCCTACCGCATAGTGTGCCGGGCGGGTCGCAATTTTTAACAGATATGCGCCCACTAAGAAATAGGGTACCAGAATCATCTCGGAGGCGATGGTCAGCAGCGTGTTATAGTCCGAACCTGTGAGCCAGATCAGCACCAGACAGACCTGCACGCTGATGTTGGTGAGCCACAGAGAGGCCGATGGCGCACTGTTTTTATTCTGACGGGCAAACAGGCGCGGGAACGCTTTGTGCGTGGCGGCCAGGAACGGAACTTCCGCCGCCATAATGGTCCAGCTCAGGTACGCGCCGCAGACGGAGACAATCAAACCTGCCGCGATAACCACATCACCCCAGGGACCGAGCATTTTCACCATCAGCCCGGCCATGGACGGATTACGCATCTCCGCCAGTTCAGGGCGGGCCACCACACCGAGCGACAGCAGCGTCACCAGCAGATAAACGCCCAGCGCCGCCAGGACGGCCAGCAGCGTGGCGCGTCCCACGTCGCGTTTGTTACGCGCGCGGGCAGAGACCACGACGGCACCTTCAACACCGATGAACACCCACAGGGTAATCAGCATGGTATTTTTCACCTGCTCCCAGACGGGAACGCCCAACGCAATACCGCTGAAATCGAGCGTAAAGACATCGAGACGGAAGGCGAGGAAGGCCAGCACGACGAACAGGCCAAGCGGCACCAGCTTGGCCAGCGTCGCCACCAGGTTAATGCTGGCCGCGGTCTGAACGCCGCGCATAATCAACCAGTGAACAATCCACAGCAGCACCGAGGCGCCGACGATGGACTGCCAGGTATTGCCGTCACCAAACAGGCGCAGTTCGGGCGTATCGGTAAAGAAACTGAGCGCCGAGAAGACGATAACCAGATAGGAGACGTTGGCGATCACCGCGCACAGCCAGTAGCCCCAGGCGGAGCAGAAGCCAATCAGCTCGCCAAAACCTTCACGGGCGTAAGTGAATATTCCGCCGTCCAGATCCGGTCGGATACGCGTCAGCAGCAGCATGGCGAACGCCAGCAACAAAATCCCGACGCCGGTGATGCCCCAGCCAATCAGTAATGCGGCCGGGCTGGCGACGGCCGCCATGTTCTGCGGCAAACTGAATACGCCCGCGCCCAGCATTGAGCTCAATACAAGTGCAGTTAACGCACTCAGGCCAAGTTTCTTTTCCATTGGCTTCCTGTTATGAAAAGTCCAAATCCAGAATAATTATTTCGCTAAGGCGCATAAAAATGGTGGATCACGCTAAGGCGCGGGATTTTACGGAGTGTGACGGATGCATGCAATGACATGGGGCAGAAATCAGAAAAAAAGTAACAAAAAAGGCGGCACTGCGCCGCCTTTATGAAACCGTTTTGTTACTTGTACAGATCGGCACTGATGGTCAGGTTGTTGCCACGTTCCTGCCACTGGCGGGTGATGTGGTAATACTTCGCGCCTTTCTTCGCAGCACGCTTCGCCACCTGATAGGAGATTTCTGTCATGTTGCCATAGTTGCCCGTAAACTTGATGCTGTCGAACGGCACCATCTGCGCGGCAGTGGCTTTGTTCAGCTCTTCAATTTTCGTGCCGTCTGGTAACGTAACGGTATAACGACCGCCTTTGGTGGATTGGGTTTCAAAGAAACGACCCACTTCAGCGCTTGGTGCCGCAGACGTTGCTACGCCCGGAATTTCAACTTTCTTCGCTTCTTCACCGCCTTTTGCTAACGCAGCACGACCGGCTTCTGAATCCGCTGGAATCGCATCCGGGCTTTGCACTACGCGTTTTTTCGCATCTTGCTTATAGATGAAGGCGGTAATGCGCTGGTTTCCGCCCTGGTTGGCATCAACCTGACGCACGATATAAAACGCGTAAGCGCCTTTTTCTCTCGCGGCTTTGGTGATGGCATCGTTAACTTCAGGCTGGCTGCGGTAGAAGCCCTGAACGGTCACGGTGTCATACGGTTCCAGCTGAACAGCCTGATCTTTCGGCAGTTCAACAATGCCGTTAATCACGCGGTTTTTCTGTTCATCTGCCTTTGGGGCATTCTCTTTGTACAGCGCAACAGTCACGCGCTGGTTACCGCTGTTGCCCTGATCGGACTGGTCAACAACGTAAAACGAGGCAGCGCCGTTTTTATCGGCGGCTTTTGATGCGGCGGCGACGGCATCGCCAATGGAATTATACCGACCCACAATGACCGTATGGTCAAAAGGTTTTAACGCTGCCGCTTGCTCCGGCGTCAACTCTGTCGCAGCATTCGCTGACAGGGCGGTCGCGGAAAGAAGTGCGGACGCCAGGAGTGTGTTCTTAAGCTTCATAAAAATAATCCTTCGCCTTGCGCAAACCATGTACTGGTGTTGTTGTTAATTTGAGACGGTCCCGATTATGGCATTTAACACCCGTCGCTGTCTGCGGCATTTTTCACAGCCTGTGCTCAGCAAAGGACCTGATTCGATAACATTTTGTGATATGTGGAAAAAACAGGCGTTTCACAAGAAAAACTAATTAAGCATATGACTTTTACAAGTTAATTTAATGTTAATGAGTTGTTCTTTTATGGCGCTATATCATGTTTTTACCGCTTCGCTTGCGCGATTTATCGGTCCTGAAGGCGAATTTAAGGTAAATATCTCTGTCAGTGACCCCGATCGCTTATTTTTCACAGATAAAATAAGAAATAGTGTTTTCTGGCGGTAGATCACGGGCGCTATTTTCAGTAGGTTATAGAAAGTTTGTTACTGTTTTATTTTCCGGGGTTAATCATTCTCCGTCGTTATCGCGATGGTTAAAATTGATACGAACCGCGGGCAATTATCGACAAACCATCATCACAAACCGATGGAAGGGAAAACTATGCGTATTGGGGTACCAAAAGAACGGTTAGCCAATGAAACCCGCGTAGCGGCAACACCAAAAACGGTGGAGCAACTGCTTAAACTGGGTTTTACCGTCGCGATTGAAAGCGGCGCGGGCAAACTGGCGAGTTTCGATGACGAGGCCTTTACTCAGGCTGGCGCGGACGTAGTGGACGGTGCTGAGGTCTGGCAATCACCCATTATTCTGAAGGTAAACGCACCGGAAGAGAGTGAAATTGAACTGCTGAACGCGGGCACGACGCTTGTGAGCTTTGTCTGGCCAGCCCAAAACCCGGAGCTGATGGAGAAGCTGGCGGCACGCGGTGTCACCGTGATGGCGATGGATTCCGTGCCGCGTATTTCGCGCGCGCAGTCTCTGGATGCGCTGAGTTCTATGGCAAACATTGCCGGCTATCGCGCCATTGTCGAAGCTGCTCATGAGTTTGGTCGCTTCTTTACCGGTCAAATTACGGCCGCAGGCAAAGTACCACCCGCGAAGGTGATGGTAATTGGTGCCGGTGTGGCAGGTCTTGCTGCTATTGGGGCCGCAAACAGCCTGGGCGCTATTGTTCGTGCGTTTGATACTCGGCCGGAAGTGAAGGAGCAGGTGCAGAGTATGGGCGCCGAATTCCTTGAGCTGGACTTCAAGGAAGAAGCGGGCAGCGGTGATGGTTACGCGAAGGTCATGTCTGAAGCCTTTATTAAGGCGGAAATGGCGCTCTTTGCGGCGCAGGCAAAAGAGGTGGACATCATTGTCACCACCGCGCTTATTCCGGGTAAACCGGCACCGAAGCTGATCACCCGTGAGATGGTGGATTCCATGCAGCCGGGCAGCGTGATTGTCGATCTGGCGGCGCAAAACGGCGGTAACTGTGAGTATACCGTGCCAAATCAGGTCACGACGACCGCGAACGGCGTGAAGGTGATCGGTTATACCGACCTGCCAGGACGTCTGCCAACCCAGTCCTCTCAGCTGTACGGCACGAACCTCGTTAATCTGCTGAAGCTGCTCTGCAAAGAGAAAGACGGCAACATCACCGTTGATTTTGATGATGTGGTGGTGCGCGGCGTGACCGTGGTGCGTGAAGGGGAAATTACCTGGCCTGCACCGCCGATACAGGTTTCCGCTCAGCCTCAGGCTGCGCCGAAAGCGGCGCCTGAGCCTGCAGAACCAGCGAAACCTGCGTCGCCGTGGCGCAAATACGCCATCATGGCGCTGGTCATTATCCTGTTTGGCTGGCTGGCGGACGTCGCGCCAAAAGAGTTCCTTGGCCACTTCACCGTCTTCGCGCTCTCCTGCGTGGTGGGTTACTACGTCGTGTGGAACGTTTCCCATGCGCTGCATACCCCGCTGATGTCGGTTACCAATGCCATCTCCGGGATTATCGTGGTTGGGGCATTGCTGCAAATTGGTCATGGCGGCTGGATCAGCTTCCTGAGCTTCATTGCAGTGCTGATCGCCAGTATCAATATTTTCGGTGGTTTCACCGTGACTCAGCGCATGCTGAAAATGTTTCGTAAAGGCTAAGGGGTAGCATATGTCTGGAGGATTAGTTACAGCCGCATACATTGTTGCTGCAATCCTGTTTATTTTCAGTCTGGCGGGGCTTTCCAAACACGAAACGTCTCAGCAGGGAAATAACTTTGGTATCGCCGGGATGGCGATTGCGCTGATTGCCACCATCTTTGGGCCGGACACTGGCAACGTGGCGTGGATCCTGGTGGCGATGATCATCGGTGGTGCGATTGGTATTCGTCTGGCGAAACGCGTTGAAATGACCGAGATGCCGGAGCTGGTTGCTATTCTGCACAGCTTCGTGGGTCTGGCCGCGGTGCTGGTGGGCTTCAACAGCTATCTGTACCACGAACCGGGTCTGGAACCGATTCTGGTGAACATCCACCTGACCGAAGTGTTCCTCGGCATCTTCATTGGTGCGGTGACCTTCACTGGCTCAATTGTGGCGTTCGGCAAACTGCGCGGGAAGATCTCTTCCAAACCGCTGATGCTGCCTAACCGCCACAAGCTGAATCTGGCGGCGCTGGTCGTTTCCTTTGTGCTGCTGGTGGTCTTCGTGCGTACCGAAAGCGTAGGCTTGCAGGTGCTGGCGTTACTGGTGATGACCATCATCGCGCTAGCCTTCGGCTGGCATCTGGTGGCGTCTATCGGCGGGGCAGATATGCCGGTAGTCGTCTCCATGCTGAACTCCTACTCCGGTTGGGCAGCGGCAGCAGCAGGCTTTATGCTGAGCAACGACCTGCTGATTGTCACCGGTGCGCTGGTCGGTTCTTCCGGTGCGATCCTGTCTTACATCATGTGTAAGGCGATGAACCGCTCGTTTATCAGCGTCATCGCGGGTGGCTTCGGTTCTGACGGTTCATCAACCGGTTCTGATGAGGAAGTGGGTGAACACCGTGAAATCAGTGCGGAAGACACCGCAGAGATGCTGAAAAACTCGCATTCCGTTATCATCACCCCGGGCTATGGCATGGCGGTGGCGCAGGCGCAGTATCCGGTGGCGGAAATCACCGAGAAACTGCGCGCGCGCGGTATCAAGGTTCGCTTTGGTATTCACCCGGTGGCGGGGCGTCTGCCAGGCCACATGAACGTGCTGCTGGCGGAAGCGAAGGTGCCTTACGACATCGTGCTGGAAATGGACGAGATCAACGATGATTTCGCCGACACCGACACCGTGCTGGTGATTGGCGCCAACGACACCGTTAACCCGGCGGCGCAGGACGATCCGCGCAGCCCGATTGCGGGTATGCCTGTTCTCGAAGTGTGGAAGGCGCAGAACGTCATTGTCTTCAAACGCTCTATGAACACCGGCTATGCTGGCGTGCAGAACCCGCAGTTCTTTAAAGATAACACCCACATGCTGTTTGGCGACGCCAAGGCCAGCGTGGATGCGATTCTGAAATCTCTTTAATTCCGCTTCATCCTGTCAAACCGCCCCTGGGGGCGGTTTTCTTATTTCTGCGGTCAGCCATTCTCCTCTGTCTATACTTTACCCTTTGTGTAATACGAGGAGGTGTAATGCAATTTCTGTCCCGCTTTGACATCATCGCGCTGATGATGACGCCATCATTCTGGATTGGCGTCGCCACGGTAGTCTTTGTAACTTTGCTGGTGTACTGGCTGCTGACGCGCCTGATCGCCTTTGTTAAGAAGGGGATCACCACCTGGGGCGACAAGCATCCCACCACCAACCGGATGCGTTTTATCCTGACGGATATGCTTAACCGCACCAGCCGCTTCCTGCTTTTTGTCGTGGCGCTGCTGTTCAGCCTGCGTTTCGTCGACTTACCGGATCATCTCTTTGGTACCGTGAGCCACGCCTGGTTCCTGGTCTTCGCTATCCAGGTGGCGCTGTGGATGGATCAGGGGGTGGTGTCGTGGCTTCGTCACGTCATGCTGGCGCCGGGAAGCCATAAAAACCCGGTGACGCTGGTGATCACGGGGCTTATCCTCCGTGCCATTGTCTGGTCAGTGATGCTGCTGTCTATCCTTGCTAACGCGGGCGTCAACATCACTGCTCTGGTTGCCAGCCTTGGGGTAGGGGGTATTGCTATCGCCCTCGCGGTGCAAACGATCCTGAGCGACGTGTTTGCATCGCTCTCCATCGGTTTTGATAAGCCGTTCGAAATCGGCGATTTTGTGGTGTTTAACGATGTCGCCGGGACGGTAGAGCACATCGGCCTGAAAACCACTCGTATCCGTAGCCTGAGCGGGGAGCAGATTGTCTGCGGGAACGCCATCCTGCTGCAACAGACGCTGCATAACTACAAGCGGATGCAAACGCGCCGGATCGTCTTTACCTTCGGGGTCGCCAGCGACACGGCGCCGGAAAAACTGCGTTCAGTGGGTGATATGGTCAAACAGATCATTACCGACGTCGGGGAAACGAAGTTTGACCGCGCCCATTTCCTGGGCTTCGATCGCGATCGCCTGACCTTCGAGGTGGTCCATATCGTTAATACGGCGGATTACAACAAGTACATGGATATTCAGCAGGAGATCAATATTCGTATTCTGGAGGGGCTGAACCAGCAGGAGATCAAGCTGGCGCTGCCGAGCATGGTTCTGCACGCGCCCTGGATGAATGCTGGCGACGAGGCACCGGCGCAACGGTTGAGCGAAGCGCAATAAAAAAAGCCCGCCGTTACCGGCGGGCTTTCATTTTGGGGTCAATCGTCTTCCTCATCGTCCAGTTCAACCGGCGTCTGATACTGATCCGGCTTGATAACCAGAAGGTCGCAGCGAAGATGGTCGATCACCTGCTCGGCGGTATTACCCAGGAACGCGGCAGAAATACCGGTCCGGCCAATGGTGCCCAGCACCACAATCCCGGCCTGCAAATGCTCCGCCAGATCCGGAATAACCTCTTCCGGTAACCCTTTTTCTACGTGGGTCATGTTCTCATCGATACTGAATTTCTGGCGCAGCGCTTTCATGGCTAGCAGATGCTGACCGCGAATCGCATCGTTATACACGCTCGGGTCAAATTCAGGCAGCTCGATGGCGATATTGATTGGCGTAACCGGATAGGCTCCCACCAGATGGACTTCGGTATGGTTAACCTGGTCGGCAAGCTGAAGGGTCTCCTTCACCAGCTTCTCGTTCAGCGAATTGTGATAATCCTCTTCGCTGGCCAGATTGACCGCCACGACGGCTTTCCCGCCCTCAGGCCACGGCTGATCTTTCACCATCCATACCGGACAAGGGCATTTGCGCAGCAGGTGCCAGTCGGTCGGGGTGAAAATCACGGATTCCAGTTTGTCATGCTGGTGCGCCATTTTCAGCAGCAGGTCATGCCCACCGGCCACCACTTCCTGAATAATGGCTTCGAAAGGACGGTTGTGCCAGACCACCTTGATATCGATAGGTACGCCCGCTTCCAGATAATACTTCGCCTGCTCGCGGATCCACGCGGTACGCTGGCTGATCACTCCCTGACGCATAGCGGTGCGCTCGTCAGGCGACAGAAGGGTGGTCATCTCGTATGAGAAGTCATAAATCGGCAAAAAGGCTTTAATTTTGCCACCAATCCGTTGATGCAAATACACAGCACGTCGTAATGCTGGCTGATCGTCCTGATTCGGATCGATAGCCACCAGCATATTTTGATACTTTGCCATACAGGTCTCCTTACTACTGTCACCACAGTCTGTAAGTAAAAGAGTAACCTATATATCTTGAATGAAACAGGGGGGAAGTTTTTGCCAGATCAATAATCATGAAAATTTATCGACCTGGCATAAGATATCCGGGAGAGTTATGCCACGTTACGTGAGTGTCCCGCCAGAATGGCCAGCGCTTCACCGTTTTCAATGGTGATGTACTTACCTTTAACCGCCAGCATTCCGCTCTTCTGGAAACGACCCAGCAGACGGCTGATGGTTTCCACGGTCAGGCCCAGATAGTTACCAATATCGCCACGCGTCATGGTCAGACGGAATTCGCGTGGGGAGAAGCCACGTTCCGCGAAACGGCGGGAGAGGTTATAGATAAAGGCGGCCAGACGCTCTTCGGCATTCTTTTTGGAAAGCAGCAGGATCATATCCTGATCGCCTTTGATCTCACCGCTCATCAGACGCATCATCTGCTGACGCAGGTTCGGCATCTTACCGGACAGATCGTCCAGCGTTTCAAACGGGATTTCACAAACCATAGAGGTTTCCAGCGCCTGAGCAAAGCTCGGGTGATGGCCACTGCCGATAGCGTCAAAGCCGACTAAATCGCCCGCCAGATGGAAGCCAGTGATCTGCTCGTCGCCCTGTTCGGTAATGGTGTAGCTTTTGATGGTGCCAGAACGGATAGCATAGAGCGATTTCAGTTCGTCTCCCGCTTTAAACAGCGTCTGCCCTTTCTGAATAGGCTTTTTGCGCTCGATGATATTGTCAAGCTGATCGAGTTCATGCTCATTCAGAGTAAACGGGATACAGAGCTGGCTGATGCTGCAATCCTGGCAATGGATAGCACAACCGCCAGACTGAATGCGTCGTATAATTCGCTTTTCCGGGATCATAGGTTTGCTCAAGCCTTAATTGATATTGGTCAATTTTAACATCTTTTTGGTAAGGACGTAAGTCTGGCAAACCCCCAATAAAGGCAAGAGACGGCAACGAGTTGCCATCTCCTTGAAATTCCACAGAATGATTAAGGATTATTAGCCTAACAGGAAGAAAATTAAGCACAAAAAGCCTGGGAATTACAGCAGAAAATACCCTTCGTGACGCAGCAGCCACTCTTTACGCTGTACGCCCCCGGCATAGCCCGTGAGGGTGCCGTTGCGCCCGATCACGCGATGGCAAGGCACCACAATGCTGACGGGATTTGAGCCATTCGCCGCACCGACCGCGCGCGCCGCGCCGGTACGGCCAAGTTGCTCTGCCAGCTGACCGTAGTGCATCACCTGCCCGCAGGGAATGTTACGTAGCGCCTGCCACACCTCGCGCTGAAAAGGGGTACCCGCCGTGGCGGTTGGCAGGGTATTAATAATGCTGAGATCGCCCTCGAAGTAGGCCGCCAGTTTATCGCTCAGCCCGCCAGGATTACGGGCTGTAATACGCTCGTAACCCTCGGCGCGATAATGAATGTTGAGCAGCTCAACCATCCGGTCGCTGTGCTCTTCCCACTCAACAGCGCGAAGATTGAACGCTTCATCCGCGATAATCCACAGCGGCCCCAGCGGTGTCGCAATCTTGTCTTCGAGTAATCTCAGCATCAGTATTCCTTAGTTCAGCCTCGGGTAAATACCCGGTCCAATCGGCAGGCCGACAAGATACCACGCCACCAGCATCACCAGCCATACCCCTAAGAAGATAAGCGGATAGGGCAAGACCAGCGAATAGTAGGTACCCAGCTTAGCCTCCGGTCTGTAGCGTTGCAGGAAGCCTAAAAACAGCGGAACGAAGGGTGACACGGGCGCCAGCGGGATCACCGAAGAATCGGCGACACGGAACAGGATCTGGGCGAACGCCGGATGAAAGCCGAGCATCATAAACATGGGGACAAAGATGGGGGCTAGAATCGACCAGATGGCCGACCCGCTGGCAATAAACATGCACAGCAGGGACGACAGCAGCGCCAGGCCGACAAAGGCCGGAACCCCGCTCAACCCCGCCGCCTCCAGCGCGTCCGTCAGGCTCACGGCCATAAACTTGCCCATGTTGCTCCAGTTAAACATGGCCACAAACTGCGCCAGCGGGAACACCATCACGATAAAACCCGCCATCTCCTTCATCGGCTCGATCATCAGGTGCGGCAGATCTCCCTGACGGCGGATTTTACCGGTAGCGATGCCGTAGGCGAGCGAAACGACGAAGAAGAAGAGAATTATCAGCGGCACAATACCCTGAATAAACGGCGAGGGAAGTACGGTGTGTTTGATCGGATCGCGCAACACGCCATTCTCCGGCACCACCATCAGCGCCACAGCCGCAATGAACGCCAGCGAGACGATCCCGGCGACGCGCAGGCCGAACTGCTGCTCTTTGCTCAGCGTCTCCAGCTTTTCATCGCTCCGGCCTTCCCATTTACCCAGGCGCGGCTCAACGATCTTATCGGTAATCAACCCCCCGACAATCGTCAGGACAATCACCGAACTGGCCATAAAGTACCAGTTGTCGATCACGCTGACGTGCATGGCCGCATCGATGGTGCTGGCTGCCTCCGTGCTGATGCCGGAGAGCAGCACATCGGTGGTCACGATAAGCAGGTTAGCGGTAAACCCACAGCCGACGCCCGCGATCGCCGACAGCAGGCCCGCAACAGGATGACGGCCAACGGCGAGGAAAATCAGCGCCCCCATCGGCGGCATGATCACCAGCGCCGCGTCGGACGAGATATGGCTGAAGAAGGCAATAAACAGCACCATATAGCTGGCATAACGCGCGCTGACGTGCGAGGCCATTTTCACCATCAGCGCGGGCAGCAGACCCACGCGTTCGGCCAGACCCGCGCCTAACACCAGCGCCAGGATGGCGCCCAGCGGCGCAAAACCGCTGAAGTTTTTAATCACGTTCGGCAAAAACCAGTGCAACCCCTCCACGCTGAGCAGATTTTTTACGGCCACCATGCTGCCGTCGGCCGGGCTGCGCACGCTCACATCAAAGGCGGACAGCACGGCTGTCGCGACCATCAGGATGACAATTAAATAGATAAAAAGCAGGAAAGGGTGCGGCACTTTATTGCCGATCCTTTCAACCCAGCCATAGAGCTTACCGGATGGGGAATGCGAAGGTATGGATGACATACTCATGGGCGTTCCTCGGGACTGTTGTTGTGTTGTGTTGTGTTTTTTTATTTTAAAGGTGACGGTGTCACGTCCTGTGGGATCGGACACTCGTACGGTTTTTGTGTTATGTGTTGTTCAAATTCTTTCCGACATTTTCGCAGCAGGTCGGCATCCTGAAGCAGATGCAGCGCGGTCGCGCCCATCACTTTTCCGGCCAGCAGCATGCCTTTATGGGCAATAGAGGTACGTCCCTGCGCCACCAATTGCCAGGTATGCAGCGGGGTGCCGACGGTAAAACAGGGGCTAAAGCACTGTGCGACAGGCATCTTCCAGCTGACATCCCCCACGTCGGTGGAGCCAGCCAGCACGTTATCGGTGATGGCGTAAGGGGCAACTTCATCCACCAGTAGCGTTTCGTGATGGCGTCGGGCAAAGGCTTTTCCCTCTTCGGCTCCCGTTGCGGCAATGTTTTTCAGGCTGTTTTGCAGGTCGTTTGCCGTGAGCGTGGCGCGGATTTCACGGGCAAATTCGCGTTCTTCTTCCGTCCAGTCCGGCGTGCCGTAATGCTGCAATGCGCGGTACATGGCCGCTTCGAGCGTACGGTTCGGCAGATAGCTGGAGCAGGCTTTATCAAAGCGACACTCGACAGTGGTTTCGGTCATCATCGCCGCGCCCTTGGCGATTTTCTCGATGCGCGCGTAGATCTGCTGCGCATCGGCCATCTCCGGAGCGCGGATCAGGTACAGCACTTCTGCCTGGGCCTGCACCACGTTAGGCGAAATTCCGCCGGTATCGGTGATGGCGTAATGAACGCGCGCTTTTTCAATGATGTGTTCGTTGAGGAAGTTTGTGCCGGTGGTCATCAACGTCACGGCATCTAGCGCGCTACGTCCCAGATGTGGGGAGTTTGCGGCGTGGGCGGCGATCCCCTTAAACCGCCAGGCGGCCTGAATATTGGCCAGCGTGCTGACGTTAAACATCCCGGCAAAGGCTTCCGGATGCCAGGTCACGGCAGCGTCCACATCGTCAAATAATCCTTCACGCACCATAAAGGTTTTACCAGAGCCGCCTTCCTCGCCGGGGCAGCCGTAAAATCGTACCGTTCCGCTGCCGCCGTGCTGTTCCAGCCAGCTTTTCACCGCCACCGCACCGGCAAAGGCAGCAGTACCCAACAGGTTATGCCCGCAGCCATGGCCGTTAGCCCCCGGGGTGGCGGATTGCGCCGTCGCGCAGTGCGCCTGCTGGCTCAACCCGGCCAGGGCGTCGTATTCGCCCAGAAGGGCGATAACGGGCTTGCCGCTGCCGTAGCTGGCAATAAAGGCGTTGGGAATGCCTCCGGCTTCCCGCATCAGGGTAAAGCCCTCGGCTTCCAGCGCGCTGGCAAGCCGTTCGGCGGACCAGAACTCTTCAAAGCGCGTTTCGGGATGATCCCAGATGTCGTCGGCAATATCGGTAAACGTCTGACATCGCGTGTCGATGGCATCAGCGATAAAAGCGTAGTTCTCCTGCATTACACACCTCGCGTCCACGGGAAATTAAGCGCAGTTCGCGCCAGTGTTTCGATGGCAACGTTCATCACCTGCTCATCAAAATCGAATTTTTCGTTGTGATGTCCGGCGCTCAGTTCGGTGCCGAAGACCATATACGAGGCCATGCCGCCGTTCTGCTGCACGCGGGCCATCATTAGCGTGGCATCTTCGGAGCCCGCAGGGGCTTTGACCTTATTAATGGCATGAGTCACGCCGGGCACCTGGCTTGCCTGTTCGCGCAGATAATCGACCCAGGCCGGGGAGGGGGCACTGGAGGTCGCCGCCCCCATCAGGTTTATCCCGGCTGTTACGCCGTAGAGCGCCGCCGCGCCGGTAATCACCGCCTGCGCGCGCTCAAAGACATACTGATTAATCGCCTCGCTTTCGCCGCGGGTTTCAACCTTAAGCAACGCATCAGCCGGAACCACGTTGCGTCCGCTGCCCGCCTGCATGACTCCGACGTTAACCCGGGACGCGCCTTCGCTGTGTGGCGCGATGCCATGCAGCGCGATAGCGGCCTGGGCCGCCGCGAGCAGGGCGTTACGGCCGTCTTCCGGTTTACCGCCAGCGTGTGCGGCAACGCCGGTAAAGCGCACGTCAAATTTGGTGGTCGCCATGAAGTTATCGCTGCCGCAGATCACCGTCCCTTCCGGAACGCCGGTTCCAATATGAATGGCGGTAAAGTAGTCCACGTCGTCCAGCGCCCCTGCAGCGACCATAGCGCGGGCGCCGCGCGTACCCTCTTCGGCAGGCTGGAAGATCAGTTTGATGGTGCCGTTGAGCTGGGCTTCATGCTGCTTAAGCACCTGCGCCAGCCCCAGACCAATGGTGGTGTGGCCGTCGTGCGCGCAGGCGTGCATCATGCCCGGGTTGCAGGAGGCAAAACCGTCGCGGTACGGCCGGTGGCTGTCGTCATGCGCTTCGCTCAGATCAAGCGCATCCATGTCCACGCGAAAGGCCTGGGTCGGGCCGGGGCGACCGGTATTCAGGGTCGCGACAATGCCGGTGAACCCGCCTTCGAACGGCGCGAGCCATTTTTCCGGTGCGCCTTGCGCGCGGGCGCGGGCAAATTCCCGCGCCAGGGTTGCGTCATCGGGCAACCCCATCCGGCTTTCGGCATCCACGACATCGCGACCCATCGCCAGCTCGTAACCCAGCGAGTCCAGGATCTCCGAGACTTTCGCGGCTGTGCGAAACTCCACCCAGCCGGATTCCGCGAAATGGTGAAAATCGCGACGCCATGCGCTCAGTTGGGGGGCTAATGTATGGATGTACTGCGCCAGTGCGTTCATATCTTTTCCTGTCATCATTAAAATATGTGAACTGCTTCACGCTGTGATAGTTTTTACTTATCACTAAGCGATTTTTCACAGTTTTAACCGTTCAGGAATTACCCTCGCACATCCAAATCCATTAAAGTAGATGACAGTTTCTTTACTCTGATAAACAACGGTTATCGGTCGGGCTATGTCATTTCAGATTAAATTTCATCAAATTCGGGCTTTTGTTGAAGTGGCGCGTCAGGGCAGTATTCGCGGAGCCAGCCGGGTGCTGAATCTTTCGCAGCCCGCGCTGACTAAATCCATTAAAGAGCTGGAAGAGGGCATGGCGGCACAGCTGTTTGTGCGCCGGAGTAAAGGTGTCGCCCTGACCGAGTGCGGGGAAGGGTTTTATCACCGCGCTAATTTGATTCTGGAAGAGCTTCGCGCAGCGCAGGATGATATCCGTCAGCGTCAGGGGGAGCTGACCGGGCAGATCAATATTGGGATGGGTGCCAGCGTGGCGCGCAGCCTGATGCCCGCCGTTATCTCTCGTTTTCATGCGCAGCATCCTCAGATCAAGGTGCGGATTATGGAAGGTCAGCTGGTATCAATGATCAATGAATTACGCCAGGGTGAGCTGGACTTTACCATCAATACCTATTATCAGGGGCCTTACGATCACGAATTTACGTTTGAAAAACTCTTTGAGAAACCTTTTGCGGTATTTTGTCGGGAAGGACATCCGGCGTTGGGGGCTACCTCTATTAATGAACTTCTTCATTATAACTGGACAATGCCAACGCCGCGGGGAAGTTATTATAAGCAGCTTGAGGATATATTTCATCATCGCTCGCAGATACCGCGTATTGGCGTCGTTTGCGAAACCTTTTCGTCCTGTATTAGCCTTGTCGCACAAAGTGACTTCCTGAGCGTGCTGCCGCAGGAGCTGGGCTGCGACCCGCTGCTGGCGCACCGGCTGGTCATGCTGCCGGTTGTGGAAACACTTCCCAGAGCGGCCTATTATTTAATTCAGCGCCGTGATGCACGCCAGACGCCCCTGGCTGAATCATTAATTACACAATTCAGAAGGGAAGCGAGAAAAATAGTTTTATCGTGAAATTGCCAAAGAAAAAATAGAGCCTGTCCGACATCAGACAGACCCTACAGTACACACAGCAGTGCGTCCTTTCGCAAATCCTGGGTATTATATCCATGAGGCAGGTATATTTAGGTATAACATCTTTCCTGAAAAAAGAAAGGCGGCACGTCATTGGTTTTACAAAATTTCAACGCAAATCACTTATTTTAACTCTGCTGTAGTTTTAGTTAAGTAATATTTAAATAACTTTAATGGTAGCTATATATATTCATCAGATTAATATTTATCTTGCCCCTTGCGGTAAGGGTTATTGAGGCCCCTGCCCGGTGCAGGTATAGTACAAGCCCCGATGTGCCCGGAGGATTTCCATGAACCCTGACGACAAATCACTTTTTCTTGACGCCATGGAGGATGTCCAGCCCCTGAAACGCTGCACCGATATCCACTGGCAGCAAAGCCGTAATACCCGGGTTCGCCAGGAGATCGATACCGAGCAGCTCGACAACTTTCTCACACTGGGTTTCCTGGAACTCTTGCCGCTTGAAGAGCCGCTGATGTTCCAGCGCGAGGGCGTTCAGCAGGGCGTTATTGACAAGCTGCGCTCGGGTAAATACGCCCGACAGGCCAGCTTAAATCTGTTGCGTCAGCCCGCCGAACGCTGCCGCCAGATGCTGTACGCCTTCATTCGCCAGGCCAGCCGCGACGGTTTACGTAACCTGATTATCATTCACGGGAAGGGCCGCGAGCAGAATTCGCACCCGAACGTGGTGCGCAGTTATCTTGCCCGCTGGTTAACTGAGTTCGAGGACGTGCAGGCTTTCTGCGTGGCGCTGCCGCATCACGGCGGCAGCGGGGCATGTTATGTTTCACTCCGAAAATCCGATGAGGCGAAACAGGAGAACTGGGAACGTCACGCCAAGCGCAGCCGTTAACGGTAAGGCCTAGAACGTCTCCCAGTTTGTGTCACCTGAGGCACTGACCGTGGCGGGACGCAACAGTTGCGGTGCTTTTGTATTTTTTGGCCGCGGAGCGGTGTTTTCCTGCATGTTCAGCCGGAATGCCGCCACGGCCTGGCGCAGCTGTTCAGACTGATCTTCCAGCGCCGCCGCCGCCGTTGCCGACTCCTGTACCAGCGCGGCGTTTTGCTGCGTTACGCTGTCCATCTGCGAGACCGCCAGGCTGACCTGTTCAATACCGCGGCTTTGCTCGTCAGACGCCGACGAGATTTCAGCCATAATATCGGTTACGCGTGTCACGGCCGCGACGATCTCTTTCATGGTCGCACCCGCCTCGCTCACCTGTTCCGAGCCGGTATTCACCCGGCTGACGGAGTTTTCAATAAGCCCTTTGATCTCTTTTGCCGCCTGCGCGCTGCGGCTGGCCAGCGTCCGTACTTCGCCTGCCACCACCGCAAAGCCGCGGCCTTGTTCGCCGGCACGGGCGGCTTCAACCGCCGCGTTGAGCGCCAGAATGTTGGTCTGGAAGGCAATGCTATCGATAACGCCGGTGATATGCGCAATTTGCTGAGAACTGTCGGCAATGTCATTCATGGTACGCACTACATTATTCACCACCTGGCCGCCGCGTGCGGCGGTTTCAGACGCATTCTTTGCCAGCAGCGTCGCCTGACGAGCGTTATCCGAGTTCTGTTTCACCGTGGCCGTCAGCTCTTCCATGCTGGCGGCGGTCTCTTCCAGCGAGGCTGCCTGCTGCTCGGTTCGGGCGGAAAGGTCGTTACTCCCGGCGGCAATTTCTCCTGCGCCCGTGTAGATAGAATCTGTGCTGCCGCGCACGGCGCTGACGGTGCTGACCAGCGACTGTTGCATCTCATGCAGACCGGCGGCCAGCTGGCCCATTTCGTTGCGCCCGGTAATCGCGACGTTTTGCGTCAGATCGCCGCTCGCGATGGTGCGAATATGGTTCATGATGGCGTTGAGCGGTCTCAGGAGCAGGTGCTGTAAACCCTGCCAGATCACCACCAGCACGGCGATAACGGTCAGGAAGATCGCCGCCAGCGTCCACTGCATCTGGGTAAAGCTGTTCTGGTTCTCTTCGGCGGCGGCTTTCAGCAGGACGTTGTTTTCCGCGCGCCAGCGGGTATAGACCGCCTCCATCTCATCCTGCGCCTGCTGGGCGTCCAGGTCGCCATAGGCCTGATAGTCATCGGCGCGCAAGTACGCAATGGACAAGCGCATTACCTCGTGCATGTTCTTCCAGGCTTTCTGCATCTCTTCGGTGAGCGCGGCATTTTGCCCCTTCACCTGCGGAATCGCCTGCCAGTTTTTGTAATAGTCTTCTGCTTTGGCCAGCGAACCGTTCGCGGTGCCCAGCAGCGTATTGATTGCCGCGAGAGAGGCCGGGTCGCGCTGGTTTTTCAGGTAGCGGATCGCCACGCGGGTGACGGTAACGCGCGTTTTCACCAGGGTGTTCACACTGTCGCTCAGGCTCTCCTGCTGGGCATTGAGCAACCCGGAGTTCTGAAAGTTGTGACGATCGTTGTTAACGGCAGAGTAGAACAACCCTCCCGTGACAACTTGCAGCAGACAGAATATGGTGAGGGCAAAGATAATACCGGTAATCACGTGCAGATTTTTCAGCATGGCGGTCATCCGTAATAGAAGAGGCAGGGTTACATCAATACTATCGTCGTAGCGAATTTAAACTTTAATTTTACTATTGCTTAACTAATGGTTTCGTTGCGGAACCTGTTGTAAACCCGGATCATTTTAATGAGGAAGGTCAGCATGAGCAGCATAGATAAATGCGGAACATTCACGCTCGGAACGCGTACGGTTAAACGGTTTGGCTATGGCGCGATGCAGCTTGCCGGACCTGGCGTTTTTGGTCCGCCAAAAGACAAAAATGCGGCGCTGGCGGTGTTGCGTGAAGCGGTAGAGTCGGGGGTAAATCACATTGATACCAGCGATTTTTACGGCCCCCATGTGACCAACCAGCTTATCTGCGAGGCGCTTCATCCGTACCGGGATGACCTTACGATTGTGACCAAGATCGGAGCCCGACGCGGCGAGGACGCCTCCTGGCTGCCGGCGTTTTCCGCCCAGGAGCTGACGCAGGCGGTGCATGACAACCTGCGCAACCTGAAGCGAGATGTGCTGGACGTGGTTAACCTGCGGATCATGTTTAGCGCCCACGGACCAGCGGAAGGCTCGATTGCCGCGCCGCTAAGCACCCTCGCGGAGCTGCAACAACAGGGGCTGGTTCGCCATATTGGGCTGAGCAACGTCACTGCTTCGCAGGTGGCTGAAGCGCAGAAGACGGTTTCCGTGGTATGCGTACAGAACATGTACAACGTGGTGAATCGCGGTGACGATGCGCTGGTAGATTCGCTGGCGCAGCAGGGGATTGCCTGGGTGCCGTTCTTCCCACTGGGTGGTTTCACGCCACTGCAATCTTCCGGGCTACAGGCGGTGGCGGATTCACTGGATGCGACGCCTATGCAGGTGGCGCTGGCATGGCTGCTGCAACGCTCGCCAAATATCCTCTTGATCCCGGGTACTTCTTCGGTGGCGCATCTGCGTGAAAACCTGGCGGCAGCCGATCTGGTATTGCCGCCTGAGGCGCTGGAGACGTTAAATACGCTGGTGGAGTAATCCAGACAGCAGCAAAAGCCCGGGGGATTTTTCGGGCTTTTGGTGTTTATGACGCAATCTGATTCCTTTGGCGGTGAAGTGCTAACGCTTCCGCCACGATTTCCTGCTTACTTTTCCGTGTTTCATACGCAGTAATGCGGATGTATTCCATCAGCGCTGGATCGATGCGCGCACTTAACATCCTGAGATCGGCCTCCTTTGCTACACCGCGAGCAACACGCTTGTCGGGATAATCACGGGCTGGCATAGAAAACGTCCTCCAAAAATTGTCTTGTTAATTTGTGCTGTAAAATATGCGCTAGTCTTGGTGTAAAGTCAATGCGTAGTGAAGGCACAGTGAATTGCTGTTTGGATTTTCTGCGATTCAAGACTTCATTAAGTGATTTGATAGTGTTTGTATTGTCACGCTGTGAGTCCGCTTTGATGCGGAAAGTCACATTTTCAGTGCTGATAATGACGGAATGTTCAACGCACCAGACGCTCTAAAATTATTGATAATTTCTTCCTGAAACTGAACTCAGGTTTATCCCTGTGCTTATTCATGGTTATTGCTTAATTAAATCTTCTGTTTGAAGGCTCAGCTGTAAAAATCTGACGCTATAAGACCGGCCTTGGAGGAATCCTGATATTAATCCTTTAAGCAACTTCCGGCTGGTCATATATTCCAGCATCGGTGACGTAGTTAGCGATATTCGCTATTTTAACCCTGTTAAACCCATGCAATTGCGCTGGTTTTCATTTCTTCCGACATAATAGATTTTGTCTACGTTCTCTTTTTAATTTATGCTTCGCATACGAACAATTAGCGTTGTGCAGGGTTTTAACATCGTGGCAGTTAATAAAACCCTGCTTTATATAAAGTAATCAGGAGATTCATTTTTATGTCAGACAATAATCCCCGCCCATTGGGCTGGTTAGGCCCGTGGTGCCTGCTGGTGGGTGTGGTACTTCTTGTGACGGGGCTGTTTTTTGCCATCGGCGGTTTTAAACTGGCTTCCCTGGGGGGGAGTTGGTACTTTCTCATTGCCGGGGTTTTCACGCTGCTCTCTGCAATTCAGTTTTTCCGCCGCAAATCCTCTGCCGTAGGGCTGTTTGCTCTGGTGTTTCTTGGCACCCTGATTTGGGCATTTTTCGATGCCGGACTCGACTTCTGGCCCCTGGTTTCCCGATTAATGGTACCCGCCGGGCTGATGGTGCTGGCAGCAGCCACCTGGCCTGCATTGCGTAAGCGTGAAGGAAAACCGTCCTCCACGAAAGGGGCGATGGCGGTCTGCGCGGTCCTTATTATCGGCATGGGCGTCACCTTTGTTCAGATGTTTCAACCCCATCCGACCGTGCCGTTTAGCGGCGAAAAGCGCCCGCTGGTGCCGGTAAAAGAAGAGGCGAAACAGCAGAACTGGGATCACTACGGTAATACGGCTGGCGGTAGTCGCTTTGTGGCGCTGGACCAGATAACCCGTGACAACGTGAAAAACCTGAAACCGGTCTGGACCTACCATACCGGTGATATTCCGCAAAGTCCGGATGGCAATGGCGCAGAAGATCAGCAAACGCCGCTACAGGTAGGCGATCGTGTCTTCCTCTGTACGCCGCATAACAACGTGATCGCCGTGGATGCCGATAGCGGGAAAGAAATCTGGAAAGCGGAAATCAACGCTAAGTCTGCCATCTGGATGCGCTGCCGTGGCCTGGCGTACTTTGATGCCACCAAACCGCTGGCACAGCCAACGGTAGCCGGCTCCACACCGGTTCTGCCAGCGCAGGTCGCACCGGGCGCGGCATGCCAGCGCCGTATCCTGATGAATACCATTGACGGTAAGCTGATCGCGTTAGACGCCGATAACGGCAAATTCTGCCCGGATTTCGGCACTGACGGCAGCGTTAACCTGCATGAAGGAATGGGCGACGCGTCAGATCCAACCTATGTGTTGACGTCGGCCCCGACGCTGGCGGGTACCACGGTCGTGGTTGGCGGCCGCGTTGCGGATAATGTCAGCACCGATATGCCGGGAGGCGTAATACGTGGTTATGACGTGATCACCGGCCAGCTGCGCTGGGCGTTCGATCCGCGTAATCCGGATCCGAACTACGTTCTGAAGCCGGGGGAACACTACAAACGCAGCTCCGCAAACTCCTGGGCCCCTATGTCCTGGGATGCGTCGATGAATACCGTGTTTATCCCGATGGGAAGTTCCTCTGTCGACCTGTGGGGCGCTGACCGTATTCCGGAAGATCACAAATACGCCACCTCAATCCTCGCGCTGGATGCGACTACCGGGAAAGAGAAGTGGGTATACCAGACCGTGCATAACGACCTCTGGGATTTCGATATCCCGATGCAGCCGAGCCTGGTTGATTTCCCAACGAAAGAGGGCAACAAGCCCGCGGTGGTGGTGGGCACTAAAGCGGGGCAAATTTACGTTCTCGATCGCCTGACGGGTAAACCGCTCACTGAAGTGAAAGAGGTTCCGGTAAAACCAGCGGATATTCCACGTGAACAGTACCCGGCAACGCAGCCTCGCTCTGTGGGGATGCCGCAGATTGGCGCAGAAACCCTGAAAGAATCGGATATGTGGGGGGCGACGCCGTTTGACCAGCTGGCCTGTCGTATCAGCTTCAAATCAATGCGTTATGACGGTCTGTACACGATGCCGGGAACCGATATTTCCCTGAGCTTCCCGGGCTCGCTGGGGGGAATGAACTGGGGCAGTTTGTCCACCGATCCGAACAACCAGTATATCTTCGTCAATGACATGCGTCTGGGCCTGTGGGTTCAGCTGATTAAGCAAGATCCGCAGAGCGCGGTGGCAAACACGGGCGGTGAAGCCGTGAACGCCGGGATGGGCGCCGTTCCGATGAAAGGAACGCCGTATTCGGTCAACAAAAACCGTTTCATGTCACCGCTGGGCATTCCGTGCCAGAAACCACCGTTTGGCTCTCTCTCCGCCATTGACCTGAAAACGCAGAAAATCGTCTGGCAGGTGCCGGTCGGTACCGTACAGGATACCGGTCCGTTTGGGGTAAAAATGCGTATGCCAATGCCTGTCGGTATGCCGACGCTGGGCGGTACGCTGGCCACGCAGGGCGGTCTGGTCTTCATTGCGGGAACCCAGGATTACTACCTGCGCGCCTTTGATTCCTCTACGGGGGAAGAAGTGTGGAAAGCGCGTCTTCCGGTGGGTAGCCAGGGCGGACCTATCAGCTATGTATCACCGAAAACCGGCAAACAGTACATTCTGATCTCTGCTGGCGGTGCACGCCAGTCGCCGGATCGTGGTGACTACGTGATTGCCTACGCGCTGGATAAATAACAGCGAAATAAGCAACCTGGCCCCGTCGTAGTACGGGGCTTTTTTTTGACTAAAAACCACGGATATGAAGAAAGCGGCGGGTCCGGTCAGCCCGTGAAAAGCACCCGCCAGCGACGGCGATGGCGAGTCATCTCGCGCCATAGTGCGATTATCTCGTCATGTTGCAGGGCATCAACAGCCTGCGGCGTTAACACCGGTAAACCATAGCGCTGGCGCAGGGCGGCTACTGCCGTGGCGCTGGCATTCATCGGTGACCGGATTTGCGTCGCCAGCTGCTGTCGCAATACGCTGAACGCCGTCTCATCGCACAGCGTCAGCTCACGCAAAAATTGTTTGCAGCAACCCAACAGGTTCACGGGAGAGCGGTCAGGCGACTGTAACGCCAGCAGCAGGCCATCGCGATCGGCAATACGCTGATAACGACAGCTGACCACGTAGCCAATCTGCTGTTCCACGCGCAGGCGCTGGAAAAATTGCGGTTCGCAGCATAACGCCAGCAGCCGCAGCGCGGCGAGCGATGCGCCCGGCGGCAGGGGAATAAACACCAGCAGCGCCGAATCCGCGCTGGCGTGCGGAATGTGTTCGATCCCGCCGGGACAACCGCTTAATGGCGTCGGCTTAGCGTTAACCGGCGCCCGGAGCAGGCCAAGCTGCCGGGCTAACCCGTGCGCGTGTGCGACGCTGCCGCCAACTAGCGCCGCCAGCCAGCCGTCCCGTGGCGGATCCGATGCCAGACGTTCAGGCAATTGCTGAAGCAGCTCACGGATGGCAATGCCTTCTGGGACTGGCGTAAGAGCCGGGGCGGGGTGGGAGAGGCGATCGATTATCGCCCCGATGATGTGTTCCGCCGTCACCACGGCGTCAGGAAGCCGCAGGGTGAGCTGCCAGCTACCGTCAACCGTATGCCACTCGCCGCTGCCGTCAATATGGCGCAGTTCAGCAAGGAGAGGGCGTAACTGTTTGCCCATCGCCACCCCCTGCGCCCGTTCCATGCACGAATAAAAAGGCCTGCGCAGGATCAGCGTTGGCGGTTGTGTCTGCGCCGACAAATGCAGCAGCGGAGCGGCTTCTGACGTCGGGGCTGGCGTAACATACCTGGCAGTCTGCGGGTAGAAGGAAAACGCGATGGGGCTATCATCTGCAACCGGCTGGCGACGCCAATGGCTAAGCGGCAGAGCAAACCCCTGGCTGGCGATAATTTCAGCGGTTTCAATTTTTTTGCAGGCCAGATACGAGGTGGGCGCCGCCAGTAAATCGGCACAAAAGGCGGAAAAACTTACGGGCGCCGCACCGGGCGCAAAACCGAACGCCCGCTGGCGCAGCTGCTCCAGCGTCGGCAGGGCGCTGAAACGCTGCTGTGCCAGCCGATAATAATGCCGCTGCTGCTCATCCGTCGTTTGCTGTAGCGCCCGTAGCCAGTGGGTAATATGCGGGTCAACCTCCTCGGGTCGTTCGCTATCAACCGTTAGCGCCAGCCAGCCGTTATCGTTATCCTGATAAAGCCAGTTCAGGGCGACATCTTCTGCCAGCCCGCGCGCCCGCAGCCCGGCAATCAGGCTTCCGGGGGCGTCGTCCAGTAAAAACTCCCGAAATAAGGTGACGTTGTCACTTTTTCGAATTAACGGACAACGCCACAGTGCGGGTCGCTCCGTCACTGCCAGCTGAAAATCTGCTTCAGCGCTAAGACGCAACGGGGGAGCGGTTTCAGGCATACCACCAGAAGCAAAACCGGACGCAAACGTATGGGCAAGCTCGGCCAGCGCATCCAGCTTTTGCGGCCCTTGCAGCCACAATTGCAGGTGTCCGGCCACATAATAGCGCCGATGAAAGTCGCGCAACGCGGTTTGCAGCGATCCCGGGTCCTGCCCCAGAGAATCCTTGCAACCCACCTGAAAACGGCGGAAAACTGTGGGTTCTTCCATCGCGTGGCGTGCCGCCGCTTCGCGCCTGGCGGAATCATGCTGCTGGATGAGCCGGTTTTCCGCATCAATGACCGCCACTTCGCGCTGTATGTCATCGCATGAAAGCAGCGGCGCCTGCAACATATCCCGCAGTCGCGCGACGCCGTCGGACAGGTTATCGGCGGCCACATCGAAGAAAAATGCGCTGTGGCGAGCCAGCGTGGTGGCATTGACGCTACCGCCCTGACGCTGGACCCAGGCCATGAGTCGATCGTCGCCCTGATAGCGCTGGCTACCGCGGAACAGCAGGTGCTCAAGTAAATGCGCAAGACCGGCGAAGCGCGGTGGCTCGTGATGGCTTCCGGCACTCACGCGCGCCAGCGCCGCCGCGCGTGTCGCCTGCGACTGATGCACCAGCGTTGCGCGTAAACCGTCTGCCAGCTCCACGATGCGGGTGGTCATTATCGCTACAGTTCCCGGGTTTTATAGATAAGCTGCGAACGGGTACGGTTGCGGAACTGAAGCTGGCCGATTTTCATGTCGCTACAGGCTGCTTCGCGTCGCGCGTCCAGAATTTTATGATGATGCGGCGATTTGCTGCACACCGGATCGGCGTTATCAGCATTCCCGGTGAGCATAAAGGCCTGGCAGCGGCAGCCGCCGAAGTCCTTCTCCTTTTCATCGCAGGAGCGGCACGGCTCCGGCATCCAGTCAAACCCGCGATAGCGATTGAAGCCGAAAGAGTCATACCAGATGGATTCCAGACTCTGCTCAAGCACCGAGGGGAACTCCACCGGCAACTGGCGCGCGCTGTGGCAGGGCAGCGCCGTGCCTTCCGGGGTCACGCTGAGGAAAATCGACCCCCAGCCGCCCATACAGCCTTTTGGTCGCTCTTCGTAATAATCAGGGGTGACGAACAGCAGGTTGGTCAGATTGCCGCTGGCGGCCATTTTTTGCCGATAGTCGGCAACCACGCGTTCCGCTCGGGCAATCTGTTCCCGCGTCGGCAGAAGCCCCTGACGATTAAGGAACGCCCAACCGTAGAACTGGCAGGTGGCAAGTTCGACGTCGTCGGCGTCCAGTTCGATGCACAGCTCGATGATTTTATCGATCTGGTCGATGTTGTGCCGGTGCAGGACGAAATTCAGCACCATCGGGTAATCGCGCGCTTTGACCGCTTTGGCCATCGCCAGCTTCTGCTGGAAGGCTTTTTTATTCCCCGCCAGCGCGGCGTTGAGCACTTCATCGCTAGCCTGGAAGCTAATCTGGATATGGTCCAGACCGGCCTCGCTGAACGCGTCGAGCTTGCTTTCCGTCAGGCCAATTCCCGAGGTGATCAGGTTGGTATAAAAACCGAGATCGCGGGCGGCGCGGATCAGCTCCGGCAGATCTTTACGCGTCAACGGTTCGCCGCCGGAAAAACCTATCTGCACGCTGCCCATCGCCCGCGCCTGGCGGAAAACCTCAATCCACTGTTCAGTGGTCAGCTCCTGATCCTGCCGGGCAAAGTCCAGCGGGTTAGAGCAGTAAGGACACTGTAGCGGACAGCGATAGGTCAGCTCCGCCAGCAGCCACAGCGGTGGATTGACGGCGGGTTTATTCTGGCTCACGGAAAATAATCCACTTCTGTTGATAAGCGATTTGCAGGAATTCTACGACGTCGTCATCCACGCCGCCGGCTTCCGGGAACCGTTCGTTGAGTATGGCAATGATGGCCGCCGCGTCGCGTTGGCCATCGACCAGTTCGAGGATTGCGGCCGCGGTCTCATTGAGTTTAGCCATGCCTTCCGGATAAAGGATGACATGGCTGTCCTGAGCGGCTTCCCATTGCAGGCGATAGCCGCGACGAAAGGCGACGATGGAGTTTTTTTGCATGCTTATACCAGTCGGGTTGTGTGCCAGGCCGCTTTGTCGGTGACCGTGTGATAAGGCGGACGCTGTAGGGCGTAGGCCATGGTCATCGCGTCGAGCATCGACCACAGGATATCGAGTTTGAACTGAAGGATCTCCAGCATCCGATTCTGCTTTTCTGCGCTATCGCAGTAACTCTTCGCCAGCTCCAGACCGTGTTCAACGTCGCGGCTGGCCTGGCTGAGGCGGCTGCGAAAATAAAAATAGCCTTCCTCTTTGATCCACGGATAGTGCTGCGGCCAGCTGTCGAGACGCGACTGATGAATTTGCGGGGCAAACAGTTCGGTGAGCGAACTGCATGCCGCCTCCTGCCAGTTGGCGCGGCGGGCGAAGTTAACGTAAGCGTCCACGGCAAAACGAACGCCGGGCAGCACGTGGCGTTCGCTGATTAAGTCGTCGCGGCTAAGCCCTACGGCTTCGCCCAGCTGTAGCCAGGCTTCGATCCCGCCGTCATGACCGTTGCTGCCGTCGTGATCGAGGATCCGCTGCACCCATTTGCGACGCGTGTGCGGATCCGGGCAGTTCGCCATAATGGCCGCATCTTTCAGCGGGATCGTCGTCTGGTAGTAAAACCGGTTCGCCACCCAGCCCTGGATCTGCTCGCGGCTGGCCTCGCCTTTATGCATCGCGATATGGTACGGATGGTGAATATGATAGTAGGCGCCTTTCGCCCGGAGGGCGTGTTCAAACTCTTGCGGCGAGAGCGTTTCACGAATGTGCATAGTTAGTCCTGAAGCGTGATGGTCATCCCGTCCCAGCTCACTTCAATTCCCTGCTGCGTGAGGGCGTGACGCTGCGGCGACTGCTCGTTAAGGATCGGGTTAGTGTTATTAATGTGAATCAGAATCTTGCGCTTTGCCGGCAGCGAGGCCAGCAGCGCCATCATGCCGTGTTCATCGCCGAGCGCCAGATGGCCCATATCGCGGCCGGTATTGCGCCCGACGCCAGCGGCCTGCAGTTCATCGTCCTGCCAGACGGTGCCGTCAATCAGCAGACAGTCCGCTTTTTTAAGCCACGACAGGATAGTGTCATCGGGTTCACCGAGACCCGGCGCGTAGAACAGCGTCTGACCGTTGCGGCGGTTTTCGATAAACAGCGCCACGTTATGCCCCGGCAGCGGGCGGTCGCGCCACGGCGAATAGGGCGGTGCGTTACTGGCGATGGGGACAGCGGTAAACTGCAAATCAGGGCAGGCTTCCACGCTAAAGGCGGCGAGCGGCGCAATCGGATGATGAACCAGGCCGCCGTTCCAGTGCCGGAGCATGGTAAAAATCGGGAATCCGCTGGAAAGATCTTCATGCACCTCCGGCGTACACCATACCTGATGCGGACACCCCTCGCGCAGGCTGAGTAGCCCGGTGGTGTGGTCAATCTGGCTGTCGGTGAGAATAATGCCGCCAATATGCGTGCCGCGCAGAACCTCTTTCTTATTCAATTCTGGCGTATGGGCAATCTGCTGGCTGATATCGGGCGAGGCGTTACACAGTATCCACTCTTCGCCGTTATCGCTGACGATGATCGACGACTGGGTGCGGGGGGTCGCCTGAAGGGTACCGTTGCGCAAACCCTGACAGTTGGCGCAATTACAGTTCCACTGAGGGAAACCGCCGCCGGCGGCGGAACCGAGGACTTTAATAAACATGAAGATAGGCCAGGTAGTAAAACAAAAATGCCCGCACGGATGGCGGGCTGAGCGATTAGCGGTTGGAAATGTACAGCGTCACTTCCAGGCCAAGACGTAAATCAATAAAAGCAGGTTTCTTCCACATCGTTTTTTCCTCTTTAAAAATGCAGCACCAACACCATTGTTTGTGCCAGTTTTGTGATGGTCATCAAATAATGCGTCACAGTGGGGCAAAGCTCAACCCGAAAGATGTAAGGAATTAACGTAATGTTTACAACGTAACCTATTGTTGCCAAACATTTTGCAATACCTTTTGCCAGTTGCCCCACAGCAGCTTATTCAGCACAAATTGATCATAGCCGCTGTCACGCAACGCGCTGATTAGCCGCGGTAAACCACTCACATCATGCAAATCATCAGGTAACGTGATGCCGTCAAAATCGGAGCCCAGCGCAACATGATCTTCGCCCATGATGTTAATAAGATAGTCGATATGGCGAACGATTGTGCTCAGCGGGGTATCGCTATCGCGTTTACCGTCGGCGCGCAGAAAGGCGTTGCCGAAATTGACCCCTGCCACGCCGCCGCTGTCGCGGATAGCCAGCAGTTGCCGATCGGTCAGATTACGCGGTTGCGGGCACAGCGTATGGGCGTTGGAATGGGTGGCGACCAGCGGTGAAGAGGAATGACGAGCAGTATCCCAGAACGCCTTTTCATTCATATGAGAAACGTCAATCAGCATGTTCAGGGCGTTAGCGTGCTTAATAAGGGCGATACCCTCTGCGGTAAGCCCTGGGCCGCTGTCCGGGCTGCCGGGAAACGCCCCGTTAACGCCGGTGCCAAAACGGTTAGCAATGTTCCAGAAAGGCCCAATGCTGCGCACGCCAGCGGCATAGAAAGCCTGTAGATCGCCACCCTCGCCGTCAAAACCGCCCGCACCCTCAATATGCGCCACCATCGCCAGCACCTTATCCTGACGGCAGCGTTCGATATCTGCCGCGCTCAGGCACAATCGCGCCCGTCCATCGGAGTGTGCGATAAGCTGCTTGAGGATCGTCAACTGCTGCCAGATAATGTCGATCGGTTGCCACGGCTCGCTGGCGTAGTGCGGCGCCATGCGGGCGATATACTCCTGCGGCGGCACGAACAGCGCGAACAGCCCGCCGGAAAATCCGCCTTGCTGCATGCGCGGATAATCGAGGTGTCCGTTCTCAATGCCGGAAAAGAAGGCCGTTACCGGATCCTGGCGATGATGAAGCCATAAATTAAGCAACAGGTCATTGTGACCATCAAAAATCGCCATAGCGCATCCCACTGTTTTTTATTGCTGCGAAAGTTGCCTGGCACGATAACCGATTTGTCCGGTCCGGCAAGGAGAAACTTACAACTTAGCAGCAATTGTTAATAACGCTTAACCCTGAGGAGATCCGCACATCATATTGCGTGGCGAGATAAGAGCATTTCCCGTTCCATCTGCGATTGCATCGCGTACGTTCCCTGAGCTACCGGGCTACGCTATACTTCGCCACTTTGAGTTATGCGTGGCAGGTAACGAAATATGCGGGAGAGCATTAATTTTATTTTCGTGGTGCTGTCTTTCACGGCACTGATTATGCTGATACGCTTTTTCATCAGGCGTATTCGGCATCCAAAGCGCATCGTTGCCGACAGCCGGGGAATGAAAAAAATCTCTACCCATCCTTCCTGGTTTGGCGGATCGTCAGGTAAAACCTATTTTTATGATGAGCAGTATTTATACGAGGTCATAAATAGCGTCACCCGTAAAATTGAGCTGGCCGCTATCGTAAAAATTAAGCCGGGCTCGACAGTGGTAAATAACAGGCGGATCTGGTCTGTGAGCTATCTTGAGGGAACCCGTGAAAAACAGGTGCAATTTTATAATAATCTGACGGTGTTTAATCAAAACTTTGCTGCGTTTTTAGAGGCTGTAAAACGCGTGAATCCTGAAGCCGATATTAAGGCCGTCTCCTTGTTCAATCTGTGACTGGAATACATTACCTTTATCTTTCTGACTGCCCATACGGCAGGTATGGGCAGTAAAGCCGCCGATATTACTTCTTCTTGTTCATCATCGCCTTGAGATCGGCAAAGGGGTTAAACGTGGCGACACCCACGTCTTTTTGCGCATCCTCACCTGCGACAACGGTGGTGCCATACTGATCCGCTTCGGTGTACTTTGAGTGTTCGTGGTCATGGCAAAACAGGCACAACAACTCCCAGTTACTGCCATCTTCCGGATTATTGGTGTGATCGTGGTCGATATGGTGGACCGTGAGTTCACGAAGATTCGAATACACAAACTCCCGCGAGCAGCGTCCACAGACCCACGGGTAAATTTTTAGCGCTTTTTCACGGTAGCCGCTTTCCAGCCGTGCGTAGTTTTTGGGAATCAGAGCCATTGCTGATGTTACCTGTTAAAAAAGAGAACAGTTCACACTATATCCCATTTTGAGATGCCAGGAGAATGCCTCCTCTGCGGGAAGGCAGCGTGCGATTTGCGTATTTCTGTCAGTTTATTTGAAGCATTCCGTTAAATAATCACCATTTATTCTCATCCGTTAATGCGTAGAGTAGGGATAACGCAATGCTTTATCAGGATACTCCACTATGAAAAAGATCGGATTTTTGTCGTTTGGTCACTGGACGCCGTCACCCCAGTCCGGTACGCGAACCGCGGCTGACACGCTGCTACAGTCCATCGATCTGGCGGTCGCCGCCGAAGAGCTGGGCGCGGACGGGGCTTATTTCCGTGTGCATCACTTTGCCCGCCAGCTCAGTTCGCCATTCCCCTTGCTGGCTGCGATAGGCGCGAAAACCAAACGCATCGAAATCGGTACGGGCGTGATCGACATGCGGTACGAGAATCCGCTGTATATGGCGGAAGATGCTGGCGCGGCAGATCTCATCTCCGGCGGGCGATTACAGCTTGGTATCAGCCGGGGCTCCCCGGAGCAGGTGATTGATGGCTGGCGTTATTTTGGTTACGTGCCGCAGGACGGGGAAAACGAATCTGATATGGCGCGCCGTCACACTGAGGTACTGCTTGATGTATTACGCGGTGAAGGGTTTGCGAAGCCTAACCCACAGCCGATGTTCCCAAACCCGCCGGGATTGTTGCGTCTGGAGCCGCATTCAGAGGGCTTACGCGATCGTATCTGGTGGGGGGCTGGCTCCAATGCAACGGCAGTATGGGCGGCAAAACTGGGGATGAACCTGCAAAGCTCAACGCTGAAAGATGATGAAACCGGCGAGCCGTTCCATATTCAGCAGGCAAAACAGATCCGTGCCTACCGACAGGCCTGGGCCGAGGCAGGGCATACCCGTCAGCCACGCGTTTCGGTCAGCCGCAGTATTTTTGCCCTGATGGACGATCGCGACCGGATGTATTTCGGTTCAAGCCGCAATGAGAGCGACAGCGTTGGCTTTCTGGATGAGAAAACGCGGGCCATTTTCGGACGCAGCTATGCCGCAGAGCCAGACAAGCTGATTGAACAGTTGAAAAAGGATGAAGCGATCGCGGAAGCGGATACGCTGTTGCTTACCGTGCCGAATCAGCTGGGCGTGGAATACAACGCACATGTGATCGAGTCCATCCTGAAACATGTCGCACCGGAAATGGGATGGCGCGATCGCAATGCGTAATCTGGCCCTCTGGTATCGCCGGTTTGGTGAGCCTGAATCGGTACTGCAAGCGGAAAGCACACCATTGTCACCGCGACAGCCGGGAGAGATACGTGTGCGCATGCTTTTTTCTCCGGTGAACGCCTCCGATCTCATCCCCATCACCGGGGCATATCGCCATCGCACGCCGCTGCCCGCAATAGCCGGTTATGAAGGGGTCGGAATAGTGACCGAAACGCCCGCCGCTTACCCGGCGCTGCTGGGCAAGCGGGTCCTGCCGTTCCGGGGGCAGGGAACCTGGCAGCGCTATGTCGACTGCCCGGTGGCGTATGCGGTTCCCGTCCCGGACGACGTCGACTCGCTTCTTGCCGCGCGGGCGTATATCAACCCGCTTGCCGCTCAGATGATGCTGGACCGTTATCCTCCGGTCGGGAAAACGGTGCTGCTCACCGCTGCCGGTTCTGACTGCGCCGTTCTGCTCGGGCAATGGGCACGCCAGGCGGGTGCAGAGGCGGTTTACGGGATCCATCGCTCGCCCGTGCACGCTCAACGTCTGGCTGAAATGGGGATCGTCCCGATTGCGCAAGATGATACGGCCGCCGTCAACGCTGCCGCCGCGCAAGCGGAGGTGGTGTACGACGCCACGGGCGGCAGCCTGGCGGAGGCGATCCTGAGCGTGATGCCCGAAACCGGTACCTTTGTCTGCTACGGGCTACTCTCCGGGCAGACCTTCCGGCAGCAGCGGCCGTTGCCGCGCGTGGCGTGGTTTCACATTCGTAACTATCTGGACGCGCTGAGCGCTGAGGCGTGGCAGGCGGAGTTTCGGCGCATTTGGCCTAAACTGCACGTCAGCCAGTGCAGCAATGTTACCCTCTACCCGCTGTCGGAATGGCAGCGGGCAGTGGGCAACTACCGCGAAGCGGGAAGAACGGGCAAGCCTATGCTGTCGATGGACAATTAATCGGCCTTATGGCTCATGTCGCTCAGCAGTACAGCGATACTTTGTCCACCGGCGGTCTGCTCGAGGCCAATTTTGACAATAATTGTCAGCGGAACGGAGAGCAGCATGCCGACAGGCCCGAGCAGCCAGCCCCAGAAAATCAGGGACAGGAATACAACAAGAGTTGAAAGCCCCAGCCCGCGTCCCATTATCCGTGGTTCGAGAATGTTCCCGAAGACAAGGTTAATCACCAGATAGCCTGCCAGCAGAATCAGGGCATCATACAAACCGCTGAAAACCAGCACCTGAAGGATAGGGGGGATCGCCGCCAGCACGGAGCCGATGTTAGGAATATAGTTGAGCGCAAAGGCCAGCAGTCCCCAGACGAAGGCAAAACGCACATCCAGCGCGGCGAGCATCCCCCAGACCACTAATCCCGTCACCAGGCTGATGGCCGTTTTCAGCACCAGATAGCGTGAAACGCTGTCGAGCGCGCGCTGAATAGCACCCATTCCCTCTACCGGACGCACCATGATGTGCTGGAGTTTTGCAGGCAGCTGTGGAACTTCCAGCAGCATAAACACAACCGTCAGGAACAGCAGGAAAATCGAGGTCATGGCGTTGGAGAGCTGTGCCAGCAGGCTGGTGACAATCGTCATGGCGGCATTCGGATCGATGTATTTAAGCAGTTCCTCAACCGAGACTTCGATACCCGCGCGTTGCAGCCAGGGTTCAATTTGCAGCAGCGGGGTCGCCAGGGAAGAGCGGTATGTCGGCAGCGTCCGCGCCAGCTCGTTCAGGGAGGTTCCCAGATAGGCGACTAACAGCACCATCGCAACGATAATAATACTGATAAGCAGGCTTATCGCCAGCACACGCGGGATGCGTAGCCGCACCATTCGCTGCACCAGTGGATTGAGGATCACCGCGATAAAAAGCGCCAGGATAAAAGGCACGATGATATCGGCCGCAAAACGAACGCCGGTCAGAATGATCACCAGCATGCCCAGCATGATGACGATCTTAAGCCCGTTGAGGGTGATAATGGGTTTGGTCATGGACGTTCCTGAACAGTTTTTTATTTATAATAGAGGGGAAAGCGGATTAAAAAAACTAACCAAAATCAAACAGACTGGGTAAAGAAATGAAAAGGCTTTGAGTAAATTCCTGGCTTATGATACAAATCAGGCGTGTTCAACTACTGAGGACAATTTTCATCCGCAAAGACGAGAAGCAACACCGCGGATAATTGTAATTTTATGGACAATTTGTTCAGGACGTATTTTTCAAACAACTCTGCTCTGTTTTCTACCTCCCTCTGCACGCTTTCCGGTGAACAACACTGGCGTTCCGCGCTATAGTCACGTCTTCTGCCTGAGCTGGCGCTATGCGCTTAGCTAACTGATTTAATTCCCACTTTTTTGGTTTGCTGTTCGCAGCGAGCCTCGATGGATTATATTCTCAAGCAGGAGAAAAACATGTTTTACTGGATTTTATTAGCTCTGGCTATCGTTGCTGAAATTACCGGCACCTTGTCGATGAAATGGGCGAGCGTGAGTGACGGCAGCACCGGATTTATTTTGATGCTGGTCATGATTACGCTTTCCTATATATTCCTCTCTTTCGCGGTTAAAAAAATCGCGCTGGGCGTGGCATACGCTTTGTGGGAAGGTGTTGGTATTTTATTGATTACGCTGTTCAGCGTCATGATATTTGATGAAACCCTGACGACAATGAAAATTGCCGGGCTGACGACCCTGGTGGCAGGTATCGTGCTGATTAAATCGGGTACGCGCAAACCAGCCAAACAGCAGAAGGAGCAGACCCATGCAGCAGTTTGAATGGATCCACGCGGCCTGGCTGGCTTTCGCCATCGTTCTGGAAATTATTGCGAACGTCTTTTTGAAGTTCTCCGACGGCTTTCGTCGCAAAGCCTACGGCCTGTTATCGATTGCCGCGGTTCTGGGGGCGTTTAGCGCCCTGTCGCAGGCGGTGAAAGGCATCGATCTTTCCGTGGCCTACGCGCTGTGGGGCGGCTTCGGTATTGCCGCCACCCTGGCGGCAGGCTGGATTATGTTCGGGCAGCGTTTAAACCATAAAGGCTGGATAGGGCTGGTATTACTGCTCGCTGGCATGATCATGATTAAACTGGCCTGAGTGACCTACTGCTGCGCCAGGGCTTCCAGCCGGTCGCGAAAACCGGTCACCGCCAACGCTCGGTTATCGGCGCGCCAGCGGTCTTTCGCTGCCGGAGCAGAACTCTGAACGCCAATCAGTTGCCAGCCGTTAACGGTTTTTAACATCAGGGGCGATCCGCTATCACCCGGTAGCGTATCGCACTGATGCGAAAGCACGCTGTTTTGCGCCCAGCCCGTCACCACGCAGTCCGTATGGGTGTACAGCGAATCGAGGTGATCAACAGGGTAGCCTGACTGCGTCACTTTTCGATCGGCGGCTTTCAGGGCGGCGGTGAGCGCGTCTTTGTCACCATCAAAGAGCGGTAGCGGAGCGATCCCGGACGGCGGATAACGTAAAACGATCAGACCGAAATCCCAGGATGCCGCCCCGGGCGGCACAATCCATCCATCGCCATCCGGTTTCAGGCGTTTCCCGAGCGACGGATCCACCCGCCCCTCAATACCGTGAATTTCGTAGCGCCAAATCCCTTTCTGCGAGACAAAGCGCAGGGCGATCGCTTTATCCGGTTTGCCTTCGGGCGGCATTAACAAGCAATGACCCGCCGTCAGCGCAAGGCGTGGCGTTATGAGAGTTGCGGTACATAGATTGCCGCTGGCGGTTTCCAGTTGCCCGATGGCATCCCAGGGCGCTTCGGTAGGATCGGTGACACGCGTACGATCGTCATGACCAAAAAACAGCGTCTTTACCTCTTTGGCGCTGATGGCGTCATCGTCGCCCTCATCCGCATGTGAAAAGCCTGCAAAAAGGCTAAACGTTCCCAGTAACAACACAACAGATTTACGCATATCACACTCTGGTGGGGGTAATTATGATTATTAAAAGTGAACCCTATGAAAATACTATAGACGCGACGGCGAGAAAGTGGGAGTAAAATCAGCGTGCTACATTCAGGAAAGATAAAAGTGGCTGGCGATGAGCGCGCATAAAATTAGCAGGATAAGAATGAACTCAAACCGATAGCGCCGCAGCATACGCCCTCCGGATAAAAAAACGGCGCTGACCGCAATCCCGTTCAGCGCCGGTTTACCAACGTGCCCCGAAGGGCACGGTTAAGCTTGTACTCTTACGCTGCTGGCTGTGCAGCAGGTTTAGCCGCTTCGTGTTTTGCCGCTTTTTTGTGATGCTTTTTAGCCGCCTGGGCTTTCTGCTCTACCGCAGGTTTTGCCGCTTTTTTGTGGTGCTTTTTCGCGGCCTGCGCTTTCTGTGCTGCCGCTGGTTTAGCCGCTTTGTGATGTTTTTTATGGTGAACCGTTTTGGCCGGAGCAGCGGTGGATGCCGCAGGCGCTGCGGTGGCGGTAGTTTCAGCCGCGAATGCAGCGGAAGAAAGACCCATAGCAGCGGCAACAACCAGAGCTAATACTTTTTTCATTTTCATACCCTCGAATTTGGTTTTTCATTTAACCCCACTGCGGGGCCGTTGAAATAACTATATCCCTGTAAATTCGGGGTTTCCGTGAGTGATTGGTATCGGTGTGTAACCATATGTACAACGCCGGGGTGGCCCCCGGCGCGTTCGTTTACAGGTAGCGGGACGTCAGGTGTTCGCGGAAGTAGCGGATATTCAGATCTTCACCCGTGGCCTGGGTGATGAGCTGCGACGTGCTGAAACGGCTGCCGTGCTGCCAGATATTCTGACGCAGCCAGTCAAACAGCGCCGAGAAGTCGCCCCCGGCAATGGATGCCTGCAACCCGGGCAGCGCAGTTTTGGCGGCATGGAACAGCTGTGCCGCATACATTGCCCCCAGCGTGTAAGACGGGAAGTAGCCAAAACCGCCGTCGGTCCAGTGGATGTCCTGCATACAGCCGTTGCGGTAGTTATCTTTGGTGGATAATCCAAGCCAGGCCTGCATTTTCTCATCCCATAACGCGGGGATATCATCCACTTCAATTTCGCCATTGATCAGCGCGCGCTCAATCTCATAGCGCAATACCACATGCGCCGGATAGCTCACTTCATCTGCGTCAACGCGGATGTAGCCCGGTTTCACGCGCTGATTCCAGGCAATAAAATTCTCTTCACTGAATGCCGCCTGGCTGCCGAAACGGGCATGGACCGCCGGAAGCAAATGCTTCAGGAAAGCCTCACTGCGGCCCAGCTGCATTTCAAAGAACAAGCTCTGGGATTCATGGATCGCCGTAGAGCGCGCCAGCGCAACGGGCTGACCGGCCCACGCTCGCGGAAGGTTTTGCTCGTAGCGGGCATGTCCGGTTTCGTGGATCACGCCGAAAAGCGCGCTGAGCAACTCGTCTTCATCGTAACGCGTGGTGATACGCACATCTTCCGGCACGCCGCCGCAGAACGGGTGGGCGCTAACGTCCAGACGACCGCCGTTAAAATCGAAGCCAAGCATTTTCATCGCTTCCAGGCCCAGCTCGCGCTGGGTGGCGGTCGGGAAGGGACCCTGTGGCGGAACGAACGATCGTTGAGCCTGTTTTTCCACAACCTTTGCCAGCAGCTCCGGCAGCCAGGACTTCAGATCGCCGAACAGCACATCCAGGCGAGCGCTGGTCATGTCGGGTTCAAAGATATCCAGCAGCGCGTCGTAAGGCGTGCAGTCTTTAGCCTCAGCGCGCAGGCGGGCTTCTTCACGACTGAGTTTCACCACCTCTTTCAGGTTGGCTGAAAAGCCCTGCCAGTCGTTGGCCGGACGCTGAGTGCGCCACGCGTGTTCACACCTGCTGCCCGCCAGCGATTTGGCCTCCACCAGCGATTCCGGAAGTAAAGTGGCCTGCTGGTAGTGGCGCGTCATTTCACGCAGGTTGGCCTGCTCAACGTCGTTCAGATCTTCTTCTGCCGCCGCCGCCAGCCATTCACCCACTTTTTTATCGGTCAGGATCTGATGTTGCAGGACGCTCATCTCCGCCAGCGCTTCACCGCGCGCGGCGCTGCCGCCGGGCGGCATCATGGTAAACATGTCCCAGCTGGCGATGGAGGAGAGGTGAGAGAAGCGGGAGAGACGCTGGAAGGTGCGGGTGAGTTGTTGATAGTTATTGTTTTTCATGAAGTCCTCGTGTCTGAATCAGCCGATGACAAAAATTAGCATCGGCTCGATTTAAACACGAAGAGGGCTGAATGTTAATGCAGTCGTTTATGCAGGCTCGCGCCCACCAGCAGTGCCGCGCACAGCATCAGCGCGATAAATCCGCCCACGCCGTTCCAGCCGTAGTTATGCCAGAACACCCCGCCGAGAGTCCCGGCAATGCTGGAACCGAGATAGTAACTGAACAGATACAGAGACGAAGCCTGACCTTTAGCGCGGCGCGCGCGTGGGCCAATCCAGCTGCTGGCAACAGAATGCGCGGCAAAGAATCCCGCAGAGAAGAGCAGCATTCCGGCAAAAATCAGCCACAGGGAAGAGACAAGCGTCATCAGCAGTCCGAACAACATCACAGCGGTGGACACCAGCATCACCGGACCACGGCCGAAGCGCGCGGTCATGGCGCCCGCTTTTGGCGAACTCCACGTCCCGGTGAGATACGCCACAGAGAGCAAACCCACCAATGCCTGGCTAAGATGCCACGGCGAGAGCATCAGCCGGTAGCCAATATAGTTAAACAGCGTGACAAATGACCCCATCAGCAGGAATCCCATCAGAAACAGTCGCGGCAAACCTTTGTCGCGCCAGTGCAGACGGAAGTTGATAAACAGTGTTTTCGGACGCAGGGAAGTCGGGCGGAAATGGCGCGATTCCGGCAGGATTTTCCAGAACATCAGCGCCGAAGCGAGGGCGAAGCAGCCGATTACGGCCAGCGCAATGCGCCAGTTAAAGAAATCGGTAAACACACCGCTGAGCAGGCGTCCGCTCATCCCGCCGATAGAGTTCCCGCTAATGTACAGCCCCATGGAGAAGGCCACGAAACTCGGGTGGATCTCCTCGCTGAGATAGGTCATCCCGACCGCCGCCACGCCGCTGAGGGATAACCCAATCAGCGCGCGCATGACCAGAATGCCGTGCCAGCTGGTCATCATGGTGGACAGCAAGGTACACACGGAGGCCAGCATTAACGCCGTTACCATGACCTGCTTACGCCCGATGGCATCTGAAAGTGGCCCGGTGAACAGCAGACCGATCGCCAGCATCCCGGTTGAAATGGAGAGCGAAATACTGCTGCTGGCTGGCGACACGCCAAATTCATGCGACAGGACCGGCAGGATCGGCTGAACGCAGTAGAGCAGGGCGAAAGTGGCGAGACCCGCTGAAAAGAGCGCCAGCGTGACGCGCATAAACTGGGGGGTACCACGTTTTATAAACTGAACCGGCTGCGGTACTGCGGGTAAATCATCAATGTCGCTGGCCGGCGCGATATCAACGGTCGTTGTACGGCTCACACATAATCCTTGCTTAAACTTCCCCGTGGTTTCTGGTGACGGGTATGACCACAAGATTAGGGTAGGAAAATGTAAATATTCTGTCTAATATATTAATAATCTCAAATGATACTTTAAAAATATGAATATCGAGCTGCGCCATCTGCGCTATTTTGTCGCCGTCGCCGAAGAGCTCCATTTTGGTCGTGCTGCGGCAAGGCTGAATATCTCCCAGCCACCGCTGAGCCAACAGATCCAGATCCTTGAGCAGCAGGTTGGGGCGCGTTTGCTGGCGCGAACCAACCGCAGCGTGAGCCTGACGGCGGCGGGAAAACAGTTTCTCGCCGATAGCCGACAGATCCTGAGTATGGTGGTGGACGCCGCCGCCAGAGCTGAACGGCTTCATCTCGGGGAGACGGGAGAGCTGCGCATCGGGTTTACCTCGTCGGCCCCCTTCATCAGCGCTGTTTCACAAACGCTATCCTCGTTTCGCAGTAACTTTCCGGATGTGCATATTCAGACGCGCGAAATAAATACCCGGGAGCAAATATCGCCGCTTAATGAAGGATCGCTCGACCTGGGGCTAATGCGTAACACGCAGTTGCCTGATACCCTGGCGTGGCAGGTGATCCTCCGCGAACCGCTGATGGCGATGATCCCCCGGGATCACCCGCTCGCCGCGCAGCATAGCGTCACGCTGGCTGAACTGGCGAAAGAACCCTTTGTCTTTTTTGACCCACAGGTGGGTACCGGATTGTATGACGATATTCTTGGTCTGATGCGGCGATATGGCCTTGTCCCGACTATCGCGCAGGAAGTGGGGGAAGCCATGACGATCATTGGTCTCGTTGCCGCAGGACTTGGCGTGTCGATTCTTCCGGCCTCGTTTAAACGGGTAAAACTGCCGGAAATGCGCTGGGTGAAGATTGCCGAGCAGGATGCGGTCTCGGAGATGTGGCTAGTGTGGTCTAAACATCATGAACAGAGCCATGCGGCACAGCGTTTCAAAGAACAATTAATTACCGCTTCTCACGGGCGTTATTTATAGGGAAAAGCGGGCGAAAATGTGCAGTAAATCACATGGCTAAGTAAAAATTTGACGTCAGCCATTGAAGTGCTTCACCATAGCCCTCAGTTTATTTCGAAGCTCGAAAATAAGGGAGTACGAGGTGGTTGCTGATAGTCAGCCAGGGCATATCGATCAGATCAAGCAGACCAACGCGGGCGCCGTTTATCGCCTGATTGATCAGCTGGGTCCGGTTTCGCGTATCGATCTTTCGCGCCTGGCACAACTGGCACCCGCCAGTATTACCAAGATTGTCCGCGAAATGCTGGAAGCCCATCTGGTTCAGGAGACAGAAATTCAGGAGCCGGGCAGCCGTGGCCGTCCGGCGGTAGGGCTGGTGGTGGAAACGGAAGCCTGGCACTACCTGTCGCTGCGAATTAGCCGCGGGGAAATCTTCCTCGCGCTGCGCGACCTCAGCAGCAAGCTGGTGGTGGAAGACCGGCTGGAACTCCCGCTCGATGCAGAGCAACCACTCCTCGATGCCATTCTGACCCACATCGACCAGTTCTTTATTCGTCACCAGCAGCGCCTTGAACGTTTAACGGCGATTGCGATCACCCTGCCGGGAATTATTGATACCGAAAATGGCATTGTGCACCGCATGCCGTTTTATGAAAACGTCAAAGAGATGCCGCTGGGCGACGTGCTGGAAAACCACACCGGTGTGCCGGTCTACATTCAGCATGATATCAGCGCCTGGACGATGGCGGAGGCGTTGTTTGGCGCTTCCCGGGGCGCGCGCGACGTGATTCAGGTGGTGATTGATCACAACGTTGGCGCAGGTGTGATCACCGACGGGCGTCTGTTGCATGCTGGCAGCAGTAGCCTGGTGGAGATTGGCCATACGCAGGTCGATCCGTACGGAAAACGCTGCTACTGCGGTAATCATGGTTGTCTGGAGACGATTGCCAGCGTCGAAAGCGTGCTGGAGCTGGCGCAGGTGCGGCTCAGCCAGTCAATGAGCTCCACGCTGCACGGTCAACCGTTGAGCGTCGAGGCATTGTGCACTGCGGCAAGGCAGGGCGATCTGCTGGCGAAGGACATCATTACCGGCGTGGGCAATAATGTCGGACGCATTCTGGCCATTATGGTGAACCTGTTTAACCCGCAAAAAATACTGATCGGCTCCCCGCTCAGCCAGGCGGCGGATATCCTCTTCCCGGCGATTTCCGCCTGCATCAACCAGCAGGCGCTTCCCGCGTACAGTAAAAACATCGTGGTGGAAAGTACGCAATTTTCCAACCAAGGTACGATGGCTGGCGCCGCGCTGGTAAAAGATGCGATGTACAACGGCTCGTTACTGATTCGTTTGCTTCAGGGCTAACTCTTTTCCATAGATGTACGAAAAATTGCGCTATCTCAAGCCGGGTAGCGCACGCTTCCCGTAGACTTTCCCCACTGAATTATTTACCTGGTTTATATTTTTTGAAGCATACCCAAGAGGTGGAATGAGTCATGCTTAAGCGTTTCTTTATTACTGGTACGGATACGTCTGTCGGGAAGACCGTCGTATCCCGCGCGTTACTTCAGGCCCTGGCGGCAAGCGGTAAACGCGTTGCAGGATACAAGCCGGTAGCAAAAGGCAGTAAAGAGACGCCAGAAGGGCTGCGCAATAAGGACGCCCTGGTTCTGCAAAGCGTCTCGTCTCTGGAACTGCCTTATGATGCCGTCAATCCCATCGCGTTAAGCGAAGAGGAAAGCAGCGTCGCTCACAGTGGGCTTATCAACTACAGTCTGCTCTCTGATGGCCTGGCAAATCTGAGTGAAAAGGTTGACCACGTTGTCGTTGAAGGGACCGGTGGCTGGCGCAGCCTGATGAACGATTTACGTCCCCTTTCCGAGTGGGTGGTGCAGGAGCAGCTGCCGGTGATTATGGTCGTGGGCATTCAGGAAGGGTGCATCAACCATGCCTTGCTGACGGCGCAGGCTATCGCTAATGACGGCCTGCCACTGATTGGTTGGGTGGCGAACCGTATTAACCCGGGCCTTGCGCACTACGCAGAAATCATCGACGTGCTGAGCAAAAAGCTGCCTGGCCCGTTGGTAGGCGAACTGCCTTATCTGCCCCGCGCCGAGCAGCGCGAATTAGCGCACTATATCGATCTCTCGGCTTTCGGCGGTATGCTGGCCGTAGATCGAGTCGTGGCGTAGCGTTCTCGACAATACCGACGCCACAACACAGGCAACCAGCAAACCGGGAAGTAAAAAATACTGCCCGGTCATCTCACATACCATCAAGGCCGACATGATTGGCGCATGCGTTGTGGCGGCGAGCAGCGTCGCCATACCCGCCAGCCCAAGCAGGATCGCCGTCTCAGAGCCAGGAAACCACAGCGCAAAGATCTGCGCAAACAGCATTCCCGTTGCCATACCAACGAACAAGGTTGGCGTAAACACGCCTCCCGGTGCGCCGGACCCGCTGCTTGCCAGCACCGCCAGGAGCTTGCAGATAAAGACGCCGGCAATTACCGACAGCAGCGGCGGCGACTGCAAAAACGCCTGAACCACGCTATAGCCATTCCCCCATACCTTCGGCGTCAGCAGCGACAGCAGCCCGACGATCAGACCACCCAGCGCCAGCTGCCACGGTGGTGAGAGTTTGAGACGCAGAAAAAGAGAATGGCTGAAAGCCATTAGCCACATCAAAAGCGGGCCGCACAGCCCAGCCAGCAGACCCACGCCAACGATCAGGAAATAATCCACCGCCGTAAGCATCTCGCTGAGATGGACATCATAAAGTGTATTCGCGCCGGGACTTAACAGGCGCGTGGTCAGCAGAGCCACCACAGCGGCAATCACCACCGGGCCGAGGGAGGCCAGCATAAGTGTGCCAAACAGGATCTCTGCGATAAACAGGCTGCCCGCCAGCGGCGCATGATAGGCGCTGGCCATCCCGGCGGCGGCACCGCAGGCGATCCACAGTTTCCATTCGGATTTCGGCGTACAACGTTGTGCAAAAAAGGAGGCAGCGAGGGCGGCAAGCAGGATCATGGCGCCTTCCCGGCCGATGGCGCTGCCGCTGGCGACCACCAGCAACGAGGCGAGGGATTTCACCAGGCTGGCGCCGTAATCAAACTGGCCATCACCCGTCTCCAGCGCCTCCATATAATCGGTCGGGGCGTGGGGACGTTGTGCCGTCATGCGCTGCCATCCCCACAGCAGCACTCCCGCGGCCAGACCACCCAGCGCAGGCGTCAGCGCCCGCCGCCAGGGCGATAACGCGGCAGCGGCGTTCACCAGGCTTCCGCTTTCGTTGCTGAGAAACAACCACTCCAGCAGATACATGCTGTGGCGGAACACCGCAACGGCCAGCGCTGCCAGCACGCCGGTGACGGTAGCAATCAGGAGACGGCGAAACATCGCGCGGATGTCGGGGTATGCGTGAAGACGTTGCATGAAGTCGTGATTAACGGGGACGATACGATATTGTGGCGGGAAAACGTGAGGTTAGCAAAAGGTATGCGTGCGGAAAAAGGCCGGGCAGTACCCGGCCTGAATGCTTAACTCTCGCTATGAATATTCAATGCCCGGCGCGTACGCCCGGAACTCAAATACTCCGCAATATAATCCTGGGATATCTCGCCGTTATAGCGTCCGTCCTCGTCCACAATCGGCATCCAGCTGGTGTTGCTCTCATACAGGCGAGAAAGCACCACGCGCAGGTTATCCTCGGCCTTACCTGTCATGCGGAACGGATGCAGAATATCACCGCAGCTGCCGCTGGCATTACGCGCTTCGCGGCGCTTCACAAAGCCCAGCGGTTTGCCGAGATCATCAACCACGGTAATGGCGCGAATATCGTTGTCATCCATGGTGGCGAAGGCCTCTGGCAGCGGCGTCGATTCGCGTACCGTAATCGTCGGCTGCTGGTCGGTGACGTCGCCCGCGGATACCAGCAGCAGGCGTTTCAACGTCCGGTCCTGACCAACAAACGAGCCGACAAACTCATTGGCGGGTTTCGCCAGCAGCTCGTCCGGGCTGGCGCACTGAACAATACGCCCCTGACGGAAGACGGCAATACGGTCGCCCAGCTTCAGCGCTTCGTCAATATCGTGGCTCACCAGCATCACGGTCTTTTTCAGCTTGCGCTGCATCTCCAGGAACTGGTTCTGGATCACCTCACGGTTAATCGGGTCAACCGCGCCGAATGGTTCATCCATCAGCAGGACTGGAGGATCCGCTGCCAGCGCGCGGATGACGCCGATACGCTGCTGCTGACCGCCGGACATTTCGCGCGGATAGCGGTGAAGGAATTTATGTGGATCCATTGCCACCATATCCATCAGCTCCTCGGCACGGGATTTACAGCGCGCTTTGTCCCAGCCCAGCATGCGCGGCACGACGGTAATGTTCTCTTCGATAGTCATGTTCGGGAACAGGCCAATCTGCTGGATCACGTAGCCAATGTTGCGGCGCAGGGTCACGGTGTCCATCCCGCTGGTGTCTTCGCCGTTAATCAGGATCGTCCCGCTGCTTGGCGTAATGAGACGGTTAATCATCTTCAGGGTAGTGGTTTTTCCGCAGCCGGACGGGCCGAGCAGCACGCACATTTCCCCTTCAGGCACGTTCAGATTGACGTTGTCGACGGCCTTAAACGTCTGGCCGTGCTTCTGTGAAAATTGTTTGGTGAGGTTTTCCAGTTTTATCATTATCGAATCCCCTTCGGAGTCAGTACCACCTGCAAACGGTGCAGCAACCAGTCGAGCACAATCGCTAAAAGACAAATCATCAGCGCGCCCGCAATTAACATACGAATATCACTCCCGCCAATACCGTTAAGCAGCAGCAGGCCCAGACCGCCCGCGCCAATCACGGCAGCAATCGCCATGACGCCGATGTTCATCACCACGGCGGTGCGGATGCCGCCAAAAATGACCGGCAGCGCCATTGGGATTTCCACCCAGCGCAGACGCTGCCAGAAGGTCATGCCGATGCCGCGTCCCGCTTCGCGCAGGCCGGGTGGCAGGCTGTCGAGCGCCGTGTGGGTGTTGCGCACAATCGGCAGCAGTGAATAGAGGAACACCGCCGTAATCGCGGGCAGGGCGCCAATGCCCTGACCGATCAGCGAAAAGAGCGGGATCATCAGGCCGAAAAGCGCAATTGACGGGATGGTGAGCACAATGGTGGCAATCCCCAGCACCGGCGTTGCCAGCCATTTATGGCGGACAATTAAAATACCCAGCGGCACGCCAATAACAATCGCCAGGCCCACGGCGAGTGCCACCAGCCAGAGGTGTTGCAGCGTCAGGGTTAAGAGATAGTCCCAGTTGTCGAGAATATAGTGAATCGTCTCCATAGCGCCTCCTACAGCAACTGTTTGCTACGCAGGAAATCACGGGCGACCTGCTGCGGTGACTGATGGTCGATATCCACCTTTTTATTCAGTTCGGTGATAACGTCGTTGTTGAGCTGGGCTGAGAGGGTGTTCAGCGCCTCCTCCAGCCCCGGGTTAGCCTCCAGCGTGTCTTTTCGAACAACTGGCGTCACGGCGTAACTCGGGAAGAAGCCTTTATCGTCTTCCAGCACTTTAAGATCGAAGCCCTTCACGCGCCCGTCGGTGGTGTAGATCAGCCCGGCATCGACAAACCCGTCGCGCACCGCGTTATAGACCAGCCCCGGATCCATCTGGCGGATCTGCGGGCGGTCCAGCTCCATGTTGTAGGCCGCCTGCAACGGTTTCATCCCGTCGCTACGCCCGGCAAATTCCAGGTCAAGGCCCAGCAGCCAGTTGTTATCCGGATCGGTTTTACGGATCTGCTCAATCTTTGCCACCATCTCAGACATGGTATTGATATGTTCAGCCTCGGCGCGCTTGCGCTGCATGGCAAAGGCATAGGTATTGTTCATATCGGCAGGTTTAAGCCACACCAGACCGTGCTTTGCGTCGAGGCGTTTCACCGTCTCGTATGACTCCTGCGGCGACATGCGTTTGTTGATATGGTTGAAGATGATCAGCGACGTGCCGGTGTACTCCCAGGTCATATCAATCTGCTTGTTAATCATCGCGTTACGGGAAATCACCGTCGCAATATTAGTCTGCGGCTGCACCTGAAATCCTTTCTTTTGCAGATACTGTACGGTCATGGCCGAGAGAATGTGCTGCTCGGTAAAGCTCTTTGTTGCCAGGATCAGCGGCGCGGCGAGCGCCTGGCTGGTGAAGAGCGCGGCGGCGCACAGCGCCGTCAGGCCGGAAAACAGTCTCATAGAAGCTCCTTGTTATAATTATCGCGCCAGATGCGGGCTCAGTAGTCGACCCAGTGCCGCCAGCAGCGTATCCAGAATCAGGGCGAACAGGGCGGTGGCCGCCGCGCCCAGGATCAGCGTCGGGAAGTCATTCAGATAGATCCCCGGGAAAATCAGCTCGCCGTAGCTGCTGGCGCCAATCAGGAATGCCAGCGGTGCGGTACCGACGTTAATCGCAGTGGCAATGCGAATACCGGAAAGCATCACCGGCCAGGCGTTAGGAATTTCGACCTGATGCAGGCGCTGCCATTTGGTCATGCCGATGCCGTTTGCCGCTTCCAGCAACGACGCGGGAACAGAGCACAGCCCGGCATAGGTGTTACGCACAATTGGCAGCAAAGAAGCGAGAAAGAGGGCGATAATGGCCGGTTTATCACCGATGCCAATCACCACCATCGCCAGCGCCAGAACGGCCAGCGGCGGCAGGGTGTTGCCCACGTTAAAGATTTGCATCACGTATTCGGCGATACCCCGTGCCGCTGGACGGCTCAGCAGAATACCGCTTGGAATGCCCACCAGCAGGGCAAAGAACATTGATGAAAAGACCAGAATCAGGTGCTGTTGACCGAGGTAGAGCAGGTCAACCTGGCGCGCCTTAATCGTCTCCAGTCCAATTCCCCAGGTGAGGAGAGCGAGGACCACGATAATCGCGCCGACAAAAAGCAGCGAACGTTTAAGTAATGGGTGCATTGCGGTGTGTCTCCCTGTGCGCATGCGTTATAGCAACCACCTGTTGCGGTTGCCTGTTGTTATGCCATGTTTCGGCAGGGGTACTTCACCTATAGCAAGCGAAACGGAAGGGTTCCAGCAAAGGGGGTAAAACAGTAACCCTATGAAATTAGTGACAACCTGAGTTAAGCCTTATGGCGTAAGGGCTGTCAGTGGGAAGGCAGAATAGTCTTAAAGAAGCACGCCTCAAGTGACAACGTCACTTGAGGCGTGCTGATCACCCTATCGACTAAGCGCGGCGCGTACCTTTCGAACGCGCCACGAGATACGAACGATTGAAAAGGCGGCGATAAACACCAGCATCAGGCCCAGTGCCAGCATCGCGTGGAATCCAAACTCTCTGAAGAGGATCAGCCCCGCAATCCCGCCGGTAATAAACGAGAAAAGGGTGGTTAAATGGGTTTTGAGCTGGCTCTTTTGCGCGGCCGTGTCTTTGGAATAATCCCGGCGCAGCATGGCGACCATAACGGAGGCCAGCGAAATGCCGGCATCGGTCAGCGTGCCGGTAATGTGCGTGGATCTCACCCGACCGCCGGAAAGCTGAGTTGAGGTGGAGTTATGAATTCCCATCAAACCGCACAGGAAAAGAATAATCTCCTGATTCGTGGCGAAGGAGTGAAAATACATTTCATAAAGGGATACCCCGGCAAGTAATAGCCCTTCAACAAATAAAACCTGGCTGAATATCAGCCTGACGTTATGGATAATTCCCCAGATAACAATAATCCGCGCAACAATGGCCCCAGTGACAAACGACAGAATAATGGCGCCAAAAAAAAGAATATCACTGAGATCGGTGGAGGAAACTTCGCTGGATAACTGCGATGTATTACCCGTCATATGAGAGGGGAAAAAGCCGAACGCGCCCAGCGCAATGGCATTCAGCAGTCCCGCGGAGGTCGCCAGCCAGAGTGCAAGACGACGATCCTCCTGATGCGTTCGTTCTTTCTTTAATTTAATCAGCAAAGAATACCTCCAGTTTGAGCTTTGCCTGACTTCTCAAGCTAACAAAGCGATGTCGCCGACTGACCAGGATATTGCTTAATTATTATTTCAACGGGAGGTATTCGAGGTTTTGTAATTAAATAAAATAACCCTGTTAATATAATGCCTTATTGCAGATGCCACGAGCAGACTGACGGGCAAAAATACTGTCCCAGTGTGCATGCTCGCTGTAGCGGGATGGGATTTGATTCAGTGTAGACATAGGTGTCATTCACGACGATGAGAAGAGATGCCCCCGTGATTTCCGGGGGCTTAGAGTGTTATTTCAGACTGGTTTTGAAGAACTGCTCAAACTGCGCGAACGGGATTTTTCCTGCGACGTTATCGTAGAGATCAACATGGTTTGCACCGGGAACAATCACCAGCTCTTTCTCTTTGCTGCCGACGGCCTTGAACGCATCCTCCGCAATATAACGAGAGTGTGCGTTTTCACCGGTCACAATCAGCGTTGGGATAGTGATCTCCCCGGCATAGCTCAGCAGCGGCATATTCATAAAGGATAACGGCATGGTCGCAGTCCACGCGCCGGTGGAGTTTACGGAACGGGCATGGAAACCGCGCGGCATACGGTAGTAATCATAGAACTCTTTCAGTACCGGATGCGGATCGGTGGGCAGTGCTTCCGGCAGAATGCGCTCGGCCGCCGTCACCTTGCCATTCTCATCGACATTAATATCGTGGCCGCCATGGGCGAAAGTGCCGCTTTCAGCATCTTTCCAGCGCTGCGCGTTCAGATACTGAAACACGGCCCGACGATCGGCCGCTGAATAGCGATCTTTCCCGTTGCCCACGCCGTGACCCATCGCGCGGCTCATATCGTACATTACGCTGGTGGCGACCGCCTTCACGCGGGTATCCATGGATGCCGCGTTCAGCGCCATACCGCCCCAGCCGCAGATACCAAGAATGCCGATACGGTTACGGTCGACTTCTTTCTGTAACCCCAGGAAATCCACAGCGGCGCTAAAGTCTTCGGTGTTGATGTCAGGGGAGGCAACGTTACGCGGCTGGCCGCCACTTTCCCCCGTGTAGGATGGATCGAAGGCCAGGGCCACGAACCCCTGCTCAGCCAGAGTCTGGGCGTACAGACCGCTGGATTGTTCTTTAACCGCACCGAACGGCCCACTGACGGCTATCGCCGCCAATTTCTGGTCGCCGTGGTTCCTGGGAATGTACAGATCGCCCACCAGAGTGATCCCGTACCGGTTCTGGAACGTCACTTTGCGGTGGTTGACTTTATTGCTCTCGGCGAAGGTTTTATCCCAGGTTGTCACCATCGAAACGGGGGCGTTAGGATTTAGCGTTTCTGCATAACTCATTGTTGTCACTCCACTTAATGATGCGCATAACAGCAGCGCAACGGACAGTTTTTGGGTGAATGTCTTCATAAGAGGTACCGTGTGTTGTTGTAATGAGGCCATTATAGTTAGCAGAAATAGTGCTGATTAGAGGCCAAAAGCTGCTAGGATTAATATCATTTTGTTATGAATTGACGAGGCATGATGGCGAAGCGGGAAAACTATAATGAACTGTATCTCTTTATCCAGGTGGTGCGGGAGGGAAGCTTCACGGCAGCCGCACAGCGGCTCGGGCTGGCGCAATCCGGGATCAGCCGATCGGTTCGCGAGCTGGAAGAGCGGCTGGGCGTGCAGCTTCTGGTGCGTACTACGCGCAAGCTGTCGCTGACACACGCCGGGGAACAGCTTTACCAGACCGCCGGTTCCGCCTTTGATGCGCTTGATACCGGGTTGACCAGACTGGCGCATTACCGCCAGACGCCGTCCGGCACGGTGCGCATTAATGCCAGCCAGCACGCCATCGAGAAATGTCTGCTGCCAAAGCTCGCTATCTTCAAACAGCGTTACCCGGATATCCGTCTGGAATTGATGAATGAGAGCCGGTTCGTGGATATCATTGCCGAGCGATTCGACGCGGGCGTCCGGCTGGGACCGGAGGTGGGACAAGGAATGATTGCGGTGCGCATCACGCCCGATATGGAGATGGCTGTGGTTGCCGCCCCGGCGCATTTTCGGCGCTATGGTTTCCCGCAGACGCCCGCCGATCTGGATGCTCATCCCTGCATTGCCTACCAGTTTGCCGACGGTAACCACTATCAATGGGAGCTTGTTCAGGACGGGAAGCGAGTTACGCACCGGCCTGAGGGGCAATGGGCCTTTTCCGACAGCTACATGGAGGCCGAAGCGGCCCGGCTGGAACTCGGGCTGGCCTATGTCCCGGTTGAGCTGGTGTCTGACGATCTGGAGCGTGGCACGCTTATACGCGTCTTACAGCGCTACAGCCTGCGGATGGACGGGCTTTACCTCTATTACCCGCACCGCAACGTGTCCCCGGCGCTGAGAGCGGTTATTGATACGTTGAAAATTTAAGGCAGCCTCTGCTCGACGGTCTATACAGCTCCTGGGTTTGTGGTACGCTACTATTTTATATAGCGCTGCTTAATTAAGGCAAAGAAATGACAAAAATAACGCCAGAATATACGGCTGTAAACTTATCGAGTTGGGCAAGGAAAGAACATTTTGAAGTCTTTCAGAGCTTTGCTCAATGCACGATTAACCAAACGGTTCAGCTGGATATCACTGCGCTGCTGAAACATATCAAACAGGTTGGCTGGAAATTTTATCCTTCGATTATTTCCCTTATTTCGACAGTCGTTAACCGCCATTCTGAGTTCCGTATGGCTATGAAGGATAATGAGCTTGTAATATGGAATGAGGTGCATCCCAGCTATACCCTTTTCCATAAAGAGACGGAGACGTTTTCATCATTATGGAGTCACTTCGACGGGAATATTCATCACTTTCAGAACGTTTATGCAGAAGACGTTTCTCGCTATGGTGATAATCTTGCCTACTGGCCCAAAGAAGAGTACCGGGAAAATATATTCTTCATATCGGATATTCCGTGGGTCAGTTTTACCAGTTTTAATATCAACGTGGCTAACATGCAGAACTTTTTTGCGCCCATGTTCACGTTTGGAAAATACTTTAACCAGGATGGAAAAGTCTTGTTGCCTTTCGCCGTTCAGGTTCATCATTCTGTCTGTGATGGTTTCCATGTGGCCAGACTAATCAACGAGTTGCAAGAGTTGTGTGATAATTTACCGCACTATTAAGCCGCGAGCCGTTTCCGGCCCGCGGCAGCAGGACAGGTGATGAGTCGTTCTGACGATCAGGCGGCTTTGACGGCCCGGATTTTTTTGCTGCTATCCGCCTCTGGCGCTGTTTTATCCGTTGCAGCATTGAGCTCGGGAAGCTTGCTGGTACGCAGGATATGCTGCACGGACTCTTTCTGCTCGGCAAGATACAGACCAAGGTTTTCCGCCTGCGTTTCATCCATCTGCATTCCGCTTTGCAGCAGCCAGTCGGTGAACGCTTCTGCCATGTCGAGCAGTTTGTCGTGAGCGTCAGCCTCTTTCTTACTGGCAAAAGTCATTTTCTCTTCACCTTTTCTTACGACCACGAATTTTGTTTCAACAGCCATTTTGCACCTCCAGTACTGTAATTATATACAGTATAGCAGTTCCGGATCTGCGTTGCAGCAAAAATGTCCGAACCTGGCTTACACAACGGATGTACAAGCCAGGAGCTGTTATCGGTACAGCGTTTTTTCTGCAATCGGGATCAGCAAAGTGGACTGCCATTCTGCCAGCGTCAGCTGGGCAAGTTTACCCAGCGCCGTGTAGAACGGATGGGCCGCGTTTTCAACGAATACGCTAAGGAAACGCGTGCTCCACGGCAGCAGATGCCAGGCCATAAGCTGGTCGCGTTCTGTGTCGCGACCGTTCTCGGCAAGCCATGCCGCCAGCATCAGCAACGTTCCGAAGTGATCTTCCGGCTCATTCTGCTGCATCTCAAAGGCGATATGGTTTTCACGCATCCACTGGCGCAATGCAAGGGTCGAATCGCCAAACAGCACGGACTCGCGATCGAGCCAGACGGAGCCCCACGGGGGGGCGGGCAGGGCATACGGGCCAATAAACAGACGCTGCCAGGCGTCTTTCAACGCTTCGTCCGACGGGTTCTTAAACATACTGGCCACGGGCTGCAGGCTTTCCTGCGCCAGCGGCCAGTCCTGCACCCAGTCACCTGCGGTCAGGGCACTCACCAGCGGTGCGGTCTGCTCGCTGTCAGGGGCAAAATAAAACAGCGCGCCCAGTACCCGGGCGCTGAACGCGAACGTTTCGCGGTGTGAGACGTCATTCATTACAACTTTCCTTACTTGTGCGCGGGGGTAGCCCGCGCACCTGTGTTAACCTGCAATTGCTAACCCAGCGGTCATATGCAAACCATAAAATAGCCCACGGCCAATCATTTCACCCACAGCCACCAGCACGAAACCTGCAAACAGGCCGAGCGTTTTCGGTTCCTGACGACGAATAAGTGGACAGATCCAGCAGCCTAAACCCGCCGCCAGCAGCGCGATGCGCCATACCTGAAGCGAACCATAATCCGGCAGCAGGGCGTTAGCCTGCTGGATAGAACTCTGGATCGTCCCCAGCGTATTGCTTTGCAACACGACGACCGCCACGCAGGCGATGAGTGCCAGTACGCTGACAGACGCGGCAAGGGTACCTTTGTATGTCACGTTTGCGACCCGCAGAAGCAGCGCGGCCAGCATCGGGCCAGTAAGAGCCATCGTCAGGAAGAAGGCCAACGTGGTGTAGCCCGTATACCAGGTCGGAACGGTATCGATCTGATAGACCCGGGTCATCGCCCAGACAAAAACGACACCCAGGAGCTGGCTGACAACCAGCCAGATTTTGCCCAGAGCTGGGGGCATTTTACCGATAACCGACACCAGCCACCAGAAACCGCCCACGGCAAAGAAGATCGAACCCGCCGCGATCTCATTACTCAGCGCTGACGCTCCCACGCGGTTAAGCGAGTTGAAGGCGCGCAGCGGGGAGCCAAGATGCAGTACCGAGGCCATAAACCCAATACCCATTACCAGCCAGAGAAAAAACAGGCTGCGCACGATGCGTATTCTGGCCTTGTCATCACCTTCATTCAGCCAGGCGAAGCCCATCACGATTAATGCGCCAGCCACGCACTGCCCGAAAACGGTGAAGATCACCAGCGGCCATTCATGCCATCCACTTCCCATCTCACACCTCCTTCGGGTTTGCCAGGTAGCCGGTGGTGTCACCCGTCGGACGGCTGTTGGCGTTAGGTTTAATCACAATACTCGGCTTCGTGAAGTGCGCAGACGGCAGCGGCGCGACCGCAGCAAGCTGACCGTGTTTTTTACGCAGCTCTTCAATCGGGCCAAAGTCCAGCGCGCGCAGCGGGCAGGACTCGACGCAGATGGGCTTTTTGCCGTCCGCCACGCGGCTGTGGCAGCCGTCGCACTTGGTCATGTGGCCTTTAGCCGCGTTATACTGCGGCGCACCGTACGGGCAGGCCATGTGGCAGTAGCGACAGCCGATGCAGACATCCTCGTTCACCACCACAAAACCGTCGTCTCGCTTGTGCATTGCCCCGCTCGGGCAGACCTTGGTGCAGGCCGGATCTTCGCAGTGGTTGCAGGCAATCGACAGGTAATAGGCGAAGACGTTCTGATGCCAGACGCCGTTATCCTCCTGCCAGTCGCCGCCCGCGTATTCATAAATACGACGGAAGCTGACGTCCGGGGTCAGATCTTTGTAATCCTTGCAGGCCAGCTCGCAGGTTTTACACCCGGTGCAGCGGCTGGAATCAATAAAAAATCCATACTGGGTTGTCATCGGTTAATCCTTATGCCTTCTCGATCTGCACCAGGTTCGTGTGCTGCGGATTGCCTTTCGCCAGCGGTGACGGGCGGTGTGTGGTCAGGGTATTGATGCAGGAGCCGTGATCGACACGATCGCCGTTCATGTTGGCGTCATGCCAGGCGCCCTGGCCCATCGCGCTCACACCAGGCATGATGCGCGGGGTGACTTTGGCGGCAATGCGCACTTCGCCGCGATCGTTAAACACGCGCACCGTGTCACCGTTTTTAATGCCGCGCTTCTCGGCGTCTACAGGGTTAAGCCACACCTCCTGGCGACAGGCGGCCTGGAGCACATCCACGTTGCCGTAGCTGGAGTGGGTACGGGCTTTAAAGTGGAAACCGAACAGTTGCAGCGGGAATTTGCTGCGCTCGGGCGCGTCCCAACCTTCAAAGGTTGAGGTATAGACTGGCAGCGGGGTGATGGTTTCGTCTTTTTGCAGTTCCCAGGTTGCCGCAATAATCGCCAGCTTGCTGGAGTAGATCTCGATTTTCCCGGACGGGGTTTTGAGCGGATTGGCATCCGGATCGTCACGGAATTTTTTATAGGCCACAAAATGTCCATTTGGATCTTTGCGCTTATAAATACCCATTTTTTTCAGCGCGTCGTAGGACGGCAGCAGCGGATCTTTGGCAACCATTTTGGCGTAAAGGTAGCGCAGCCACTGCTCCTGCGTACGGCCTTCGGTGAATTTCTGATAGACATCCGGTCCGAGACGTTTCGCTACTTCGCTCATGATCCAGTAGATGGGTTTGCGCTCAAACTTCGGGGCGGTTACCGGCTGGAGGAAAATCAGGTATCCCATGTTGCCGGCGTAATCGTTGGGGATGATATCTTCCTGCTCAACGGTCATCAGGTCCGGCAGGACAATATCGGCATACTTCGCGGACGAGGTCATGAAGTTGTCGATAACGACGATCGTTTCGCACTTACTCTCATCCTGCAAAATGTCGTGAGTTTTGTTGATATCAGAGTGCTGGTTGATGATGGTATTACCCGCATAGTTCCAGATGAACTTGATCGGCACATCCAGCTTATCCTTACCGCGTACGCCGTCGCGCAGGGCGGTCATCTCCGGTCCACGCACGATGGCATCCGTCCAGCTGAAGCAGGAGATTTGCGTTTTCACAGGATTTTCCGGCAGCGGCATCCGTTCGATGGTGATGGTGTAGGTCGATTCGCGCGCGCCGCTGTTGCCGCCGTTAATGCCGACGTTGCCGGTCAGGATCGGCAGCATGGCGATGGCGCGGGATGTCTGCTCGCCGTTGGCCTGACGCTGCGGGCCCCAACCCTGGCAAATGTAGGCCGGTTTTGCCGAACCGATTTCACGGGCCAGCTTAATGATGCGATCGGCAGGAATGCCTGTAATGCGCGACGCCCATTCCGGGGTTTTCGCAGTTTTGTCATCACCCTGGCCGAGAATATAGGCTTTGTAATGACCATTAGCCGGTGCGCCTTCCGGCAGGGTTTTTTCGTCATAACCTACGCAGTATTTATCGAGGAAGGGCTGATCGACGAGGTTTTCATTAATCAGCACCCACGCAATACCTGCCACCAGTGCGGCATCGGTGCCCGGACGAATCGGGATCCACTCGTCTTCGCGGCCTGCGGCGGTGTCGGTGTAGCGCGGATCGATAACGATCATCTGTGCGTTAGAGCGTTCGCGTGCCTGTTCAAGGTAGTAAGTGATCCCGCCGCCGCTCATGCGCGTTTCTGCCGGATTATTGCCGAACATCACCACCAGTTTGGTGTTTTCGATATCTGATGTACTGTTGCCGTCGTTGCTGCCGTAGGTGTAGGGCATTGCGCAGGCGATCTGCGCGGTGCTGTAGGTGCCGTAGTGGCTGAGGAAGCCGCCGTAGCAGTTCATCAGGCGTGCCACCAGCGAGGCGTAAGGGGAGGAGCGGGTGATATTGCCGCCGACAATTCCGGAGGAGTAGTTAATGTAGACCGCTTCGTTGCCGTATTTTTCGACCACGCTTTTCAGGCTCGCGGCGATGGTGTCCAGCGCTTCTTCCCAGGTGATACGTTCAAACTTGCCTTCTCCGCGTTTGCCCACGCGTTTCATCGGATAGTTCAGACGGTCTGGATGATTAATGCGACGGCGAATTGAACGGCCTCGCAGGCAGGCGCGAACCTGATGGTTGCCGTAAACATCCTCGCCGGTATTATCCGTTTCAACCCAATAGACTTCGTCATCGCGAACGTGCAGACGCAGCGCGCAGCGGCTACCGCAGTTTACCGAGCAGGCGCCCCAGACGACTTTATCTTCCGCTGGCTGAATAGCGGTCTGCACTGCGGCGGCGGCGCTTTTCAGACCAAAAGGCAATGCGATCCCACCGGCGGCAAGCGCCAGAGATCCTATGGCAGTAGATTTAACCAGAGTTCGACGGCTTATCCCGTCGTGATGTTCAACTTCAGACATAACTCACCCCATCATTGTTAATAATTATTTTCACCCGTGACTACAACCGGGCTAATGATGGGGGGAGTGTTACTTATTTAGAGGTATTAAATATTAATCCTCGTCAACTCAGGGGAATTGAGTGGGAAAATCATTGCGGCTCAGCGGGTGCATTCTCCTGCGTACCTGCACCGCTTACCGGGTAGTTTCCGCTACTGGTACGAGTGTACAAAATTTTGAAAGTATCGTTGGCGCAATGCCCAACGACCTGCGCATCCGGCTGGTCGGCCTGATCGTTCGGCACGATGTTCAGGGTAAAGCCAGACTCCGGTACGCCGTTGTTGATAATTTTCTGCTGAATGTCGCTTTTCACGCGCTCGCAGGAGTCCGGGGCCGCAAGAATAGCAGGTGAAGCACTCATTAACAGCAGGGCGGTAATCCAGGGTAACCGTTTCATCTGTAGCTCCTTTTCACTGTGTAGACTGTAAGCATAGCAGGGTTAGGGTAAGCTTTTGTTTTTGGACCTGTCTTTCTGAATTGTCCTGGAGCCGTAATCATGTTGAAGAATGTTAGATTACCCTTTGCCCTGATCGATTATTTGATTCAATAAAGGAGTTATGGCTCTTCGATAACGGTGGCGAAGCTTTGCAGCTAACGGCCTTTCCCGCATAAGTAAATTCCAAATTTTTTTCTTTTTGGCATCCAGCATGGCATCACCTTTTGATTCATTAATTGTTGAAACATTGGCTTCTTCGGAAAGGCGTACTGGATAAGGTACTATAGAGTGGATTTTAGCCAGTGATAGGTCTTCGAATAAACTCCATTTATCGGCAACCATCCATACAGGATAAAGGTTATCCAGAAGGCTTCTAGCAGCTTTTTGATTGATAATGTATGCATGAGTAGTCGTGGCATGCTGAGTCTTATGTATATTATATGAGCCGAAAATGTGTTTGAACGGTTTTTTGTAATATTTATTGACCCGACTCAGAAGAAGAATCTCAGGTTTTGTTTTGCTGAGCGTAACGCTATTAAGTATCTCACGCAGATCGCTGTTTAGTACAACATCATCCTCAAGGATAAGAGCGGCGTCGATATTTTCATCTATTATTCTTTTGTATATTTTTTGATGGCTTAATGCACAACCCACTTCTCCCGGGAGAAAAGCATAATTTGTCTCCCGTGTGACATTTCTTAGTTCAGTTTCAGTCATTTTTCGACCATCTACTGCTTCAATAAACTCGTATGCAATGTTCAATCCGGACAATTGACATTCCATTTTCGCACGACGTTCGAGCGAGTGTTTGAGATTGACTATAAAAGTTCTCATCCTTTTAGCGTTCCTTAAAGACTTAATAGCTGGGCCAAATTCATATATTTTACCAGTATTCGAACCAATTCAACATCGCTACCATACTATTTGCTACTATGAGTGCCACAATCCTTTCATTCTTTTGGTAAATGACGTGAACAAATACGCAGCGATAACGCTACTGGCAACGGTACTGGTGGGATGCGACAACAACACCGCGCCGCTGTCATTTACGCCGGAGATGGCGAGCTTTTCGAACGAGTTTGACTTTGACCCTCTGCGCGGGCCGGTGAAAGATTTTACCCAGACGCTGTTGAACGATAAGGGTGAAGTCTCTAAACGCGTGACTGGAACGATGTCGTCGGAGGGGTGTTTCGATACCCTTGAACTGCACGATCTGGAGGCTAACACGGGCGTTGCGCTGGTGCTGGATGCTAACTACTACGTCGATGCGGAAACCCAGCAGCAGAAGGTGAAGTTGCAGGGAAAATGTCAGCTGGCGGAACTGCCGTCTGCCGGCCTGACGTGGGACACCGACGATAACGGGTTTGTGGTTGCCGCGCACAGCAAAGAGATGGAAGTGAAGTACCAGTATGACGCCGACGGCTACCCGCTGGGTAAAACCACGGTCTCCGGCGACCAGCGATTATCGGTCAAAGCGATGCCGTCGAAAGATCTGCGTAAGCGCATGGATTATACGGCGGTAAGCCTGTTGAACGATAAACCGATGGGCAATGTAAAGCAGAGTTGCGATTACGATCGCCACAACAACCCGGTGAGCTGTGAGCTGGTTATCGTCGATGACAGCGTTAAACCTGCCATTGAGCGCAAGTACACCATCAAAAACAGCATTGAATATTATTAAGAATAAAACCGCGCAGGTTACTGCGCGGTGGGTTTAAGCAGGTTGGCGGAGGAGGATTTATGCCCGGCCAGATGCTGATGCTGGAAAATGCACATGCGGATGGTGTTACGGTATTCGCCATTAATAAAGAACTCATGGATCAGTTCACCTTCCACCATAAAGCCGAGCTTACGGTAGATATGAATCGCTTTTTCGTTCTCTTTGTCGACGATAAGGTAAAGCTTGTAGAGATTCAGGACGTTAAACCCATAATCCATCGCCAGCTTTGCCGCCCGCGACGCAAGACCTTTCCCCTGGTGCTCCGGTGAAATAATGATCTGAAATTCCGCCCGACGGTGAACATGGTTGATCTCAACCAGCTCAACCAGCCCGGCTTTCTCACCTTCGCACTCCACTACAAACCGGCGTTCACTCTGATCGTGGATATGCTTATCGTAGAGATCGGACAGCTCGACGAAGGCCTCGTAAGGCTCTTCAAACCAGTAGCGCATTACGCTGGCATTGTTGTCGAGCTGGTGGACAAAGCGTAAATCTTCGCGCTCCAGCGGACGGAGCTTAACGTCACACGGCGTCGACATTACGGTGCTACCGTGCGGCCAGTGCGACGATCCAGACAGCGCAGGGTGTTAGGCTCCCAGTAAGCGTTGACGTTGGCACTTTGCTGGCATTTGTCGCGGGCATCAAACGCGACGTCTTCTTTATCCCACTCTTTTTCCACGCGCTTATTCACTTTCTGACGCAGGCTGCGGGTGTCATTCCATTGTTCTTTGTCCATGGCGGCGTTCTGACGGCTTTGCGCGCTGTCACCAGACTCAATGATGAGTTTGCTGGTTTCGGCTGATGCCGTTGCGGCAAAGGCGAACGAGGACAGCGCCAGTGCGGCTGTCAGACAAAGGCGTTTGCTTAATGTAGTCATAGCGTTTCCTTTAAACGGGTGCAGACAATCGGATTACCCCGTTGGATTCTACACCAATCCGAAAGGGTGTCATACCCGCGCGGCAGGTATGGGAACGATGAGAGCATTATCGCGTATGATGTCTAAATCAATCCTTACGAAACGAGAAAAATGTTCAAAACGACGCTGCTTTTTTTCGCGACCGCGCTGTGTGAAATCATCGGATGCTTTTTGCCGTGGCTCTGGCTAAAGCGGGGCGCTTCCGCGCTGCTGCTGATCCCGGCGGGTGTGTCCCTGGTTCTTTTCGTCTGGCTGCTCACCCTGCATCCGGCCGCTAGCGGGCGGGTTTATGCGGCCTACGGAGGGGTGTACGTCTGTACTGCGCTGCTGTGGCTGCGCTTTGTCGATGGCATCAGGCTAAGCCTGTATGACTGGGCAGGCGCGCTGGTTGCCCTGTGCGGCATGTTGATCATCGTGGCCGGCTGGGGACGCGCATAGTCGTCCTCATAGTGTGATCGCCCGCTGATTTTTCGATCGTTATACTTGTATGGTAGTAGTGTAGTTGCGTAAATTTCCTGCATCACAACGAGCGATGTAAGGAAATGGATTATGAAGATTGTCGGGGCTGAAGTATTTGTCACCTGCCCGGGGCGTAACTTTGTCACCCTTAAAATCACCACCGATGAGGGCATTGTCGGCCTGGGTGATGCCACGCTTAACGGACGTGAACTTTCCGTTGCCTCCTACCTGAAAGATCACCTGTGCCCTCAGCTGATTGGCCGCGATGCGCACCGCATCGAAGATATCTGGCAGTTCTTCTATAAAGGCGCGTACTGGCGTCGTGGCCCGGTCACCATGTCAGCGATTTCTGCCGTGGATATGGCGCTGTGGGACATCAAAGCGAAAGCCGCGAACATGCCGCTCTATCAACTTCTGGGCGGAGCCTCCCGGGAAGGGGTGATGGTTTATTGTCATACCACCGGGCACACCATTGACGACGTACTGGAAGATTATGCCCGTCATAAAGAGATGGGCTTCAAGGCTATTCGCGTGCAGTGCGGCGTGCCGGGGATGAAAACCACCTATGGTATGTCTAAAGGAAAAGGGCTGGCGTATGAGCCTGCAACCAAGGGCGACTGGCCGGACGAGCAGCTTTGGTCCACCGAGAAATACCTCGACTTCACGCCGAAACTGTTCGACGCAGTGCGCAGTCAGTTCGGCTTCAACGAACATCTCCTTCACGACATGCACCACCGTCTGACGCCCATCGAAGCGGCGCGATTCGGCAAAAGCATTGAAGAGTACCGCCTGTTCTGGATGGAAGACCCGACTCCCGCTGAAAACCAGGAGTGTTTCCGCCTGATCCGCCAGCACACCGTCACGCCCATTGCGGTGGGGGAAGTGTTCAACAGCATCTGGGACTGCAAGCAGCTGATTGAAGAGCAGCTCATTGACTATATTCGCGCCACCATAACCCATGCGGGCGGCATCACCGGGATGCGTCGCATTGCTGACTTTGCCTCACTCTACCAGGTGCGTACCGGCTCACACGGCCCGTCGGATCTGTCGCCGATTTGCCACGCCGCGGCGCTGCATTTTGACCTGTGGGTACCGAACTTTGGCGTGCAGGAGTATATGGGGTATTCAGAGCAGATGCTGGAAGTGTTCCCGCACAGCTGGCGCTTCGATAACGGCTATATGCACCCGGGCGACAAGCCAGGGCTGGGCATTGAGTTTGATGAGAAGCTGGCAGCGAAATACCCGTACGAACCGGCCTGTCTGCCGGTGGCCCGTCTGGAAGACGGCACCCTCTGGAACTGGTAAACGAGGAGCGAATAATGAAAAGCGTAGTGATCCAACAGCCGAATGCGCTGGTGATTGAGGAGCGTCCTCTCCCGTTGCCGGGCGCAGGCGACGTCCGCGTCAGAATTAAGCTCGCCGGTATCTGCGGTTCAGACAGCCATATCTATCGCGGGCATAACCCGTTTGCGAAATACCCGCGGGTAATCGGTCACGAGTTCTTTGGCGAAATAGACGCGGTTGGCGAAGGCGTGGAGAGCACCCGACTGGGCCAGCGCGTGTCTGTGGATCCGGTGATCAGCTGCGGGCACTGCTACCCGTGTTCCGTCGGAAAACCGAACGTTTGTACCTCGCTGGTGGTGCTGGGCGTCCACCGTGACGGCGGCTTCAGCGAATACGCCGTCGTGCCGGCGAAAAATGCCTGGCACATTCCGGATGCGATCCCTGACAAACACGCGGTGATGGTTGAGCCTTTCACCATTGCCGCCAACGTGACGGGGCAGGCGAAACCCACCGAACAGGACGTGGCGCTGATCTACGGCGCAGGCCCGATGGGGCTGGTCACCGTGCAGGCGCTAAAGGGCGTTTACAAGGTGAAGCAGGTCATCGTGGTGGATCGCATAGATGAGCGGCTGGGGATGGCGCAACGCAGCGGCGCAGACTGGGTCTTCAACAACAGCGAGCACTCGTTACAAGCCGCGCTGGATGAAAAAGGCATCAAGCCGACGTTAATCATCGATGCTGCCTGTCATCCGTCCATTTTGCAGGAAGCGATTACGCTGGCGTCTCCGGCGGCGCGCATCGTGCTGATGGGCTTCTCCAGCGACCCGAGCCAGATCGTGCAACAGGGGATCACCGGCAAAGAGCTGTCGATCTTCTCTTCGCGCCTGAATGCCAACAAATTTCCGGTGGTCATTGACTGGCTGGAAAAAGGGCTGATCGACCCTGAAAAACTGGTCACCCATACATTTGACTATCACCACGTTACAGACGCCATCGAACTGTTTGAAAAAGACCAGCGGCAGTGCTGCAAAGTCTTGCTCACGTTCGACCAATAATAATTCACGCGGTTAAGAGCCTGCGAAGACAGGCTCTCAGTGGTACGCATCTTACCTTGCAGAGATAGCCATTATGACTCAAGCACAACCTCAAAGAAGTACGTCAGACCTGGTGAAAGCCGCCGTATCCGGTTGGCTGGGCACCGCCCTGGAGTTTATGGATTTTCAGCTCTACTCCCTTGGCGCCGCGCTGGTATTCCATGAAATTTTCTTCCCTGAACAATCCGCGGCCATGGCGCTGATCCTGGCGATGGGGACCTATGGGGCAGGCTACATCGCGCGTATCGTCGGGGCATTTATCTTCGGCAGAATGGGAGACAGAATTGGCCGCAAAAAGGTGCTGTTTATCACCATCACCATGATGGGGATCTGCACCACCTTAATCGGCGTCCTGCCAACCTACGCGCAGATCGGGATTTTCGCACCGGTGCTGCTGGTGACGCTGCGTATTATTCAGGGGCTGGGCGCGGGGGCAGAAATCTCCGGCGCAGGTACCATGCTGGCGGAGTACGCGCCGAAGGGTAAACGCGGCATCATCTCCTCGCTGGTGGCCATGGGAACCAACTGCGGGACGCTGAGCGCCACGGCGATCTGGGCCGTGATGTTCTTTGCCCTCGATCGTGAAGAACTTATTGCCTGGGGCTGGCGCGTGCCGTTCCTCGCCAGCGTGGTGGTGATGATCTTCGCCATCTGGCTGCGTATGAACCTTAAAGAGAGCCCGGTGTTTGAGAAGGTTAACGACGCTGAAACCATTGCGCCGGTTGCTGCGCAGGATACCTCATTAGGTGCGATGTTTAAGAGCAAATCGTTCTGGCTGGCGACGGGGCTGCGCTTTGGTCAGGCCGGCAACTCAGGTTTGATTCAGACTTTCCTTGCCGGATATCTGGTGCAGACGCTGTTGTTTGATAAGGCGATCCCAACCGATGCGCTGATGATCAGTTCGATTCTCGGCTTCCTCTCCATCCCGCTGCTGGGCTGGCTGTCCGATAAAGTGGGGCGCCGTCTGCCGTATATCCTCCTTAACATTTCAGCCATTATTCTGGCTTACCCGATGCTGTCGATTATCGTCGATAAGAGTTACGCGCCGGGCGTGATTATGCTCTCTATCATCGTTATTCATAACTTTGCGGTGCTCGGGCTGTTCGCGCTGGAAAATATCACCATGGCAGAGATGTTTGGTTCGCGGAACCGCTTTACCCGCATGGCTATTTCGAAAGAGGCGGGCGGGCTGGTAGCTGTAGGGTTTGGTCCGGTGCTGGCGGGGATCTTCTGCAACATGACCGGGTCCTGGTGGCCGATTGTGGTGATGCTGGTGGCGTACTCGCTGATTGGGCTGGTCTCCGCGTTGCTGATGCCGGAAGTGCGCGACCGCGATTTGAGTGAAGCCGAAGATGCTGCGGAGGCTCCTCCTAAGGAATCGGTAGCCTACGGCGCGCTCTCTTCACGCCGCTAGTGGTTTACATCTTGTGTTACCTGTCACACAACTTTTTACTGATGTCACACCACATGGCGAAAAGTTAATGTAAATCAAGATCTGAAAACGATGTATCAGTATGGTTAATGGCAGCGTTTTTTGACTCCGACTGCCATTCTAGTTGGTGTAGTCAGCAGGCGCTGCCGCTCTTAAAAGGAAGCGGCAGTGGATCACAGCTTTCATTAATTAACGAGTCTCAATCATGGAAAACCGGTTATTACAGGCGAAGGCAACGCATCCTCAATACGATCGCGACAGCCTCAAGGCACGCATTGTTCATTTAGGGTTTGGCGCGTTTCACCGTGCGCACCAGGCGGTGTACACCGATATACTCGCCGCAGAACAGGGCAGCGACTGGGGTTACTGCGAAGTTAACCTGATTGGCGGCGAACAGCAGATCGCCGATCTGAAGGCACAGGATAACCTTTATACCGTGGCAGAGATGTCTGCCGATGCGTGGACGGCGCGCGTGGTCGGCGTCGTCAAAAACGCGCTGCATGCGCAGATCGACGGGCTGGAAACCGTGCTGGCGGCGCTGTGTGAGCCGCAGGTCGCCATTGTTTCCCTGACCATCACCGAGAAAGGATATTGCCACTCCCCGGCAACCGGACAACTGATGTTCGATCATCCGTTAATCGTTGCAGACCTGCAAAACCCGCATCAGCCTAAATCTGCGCCGGGCGTGGTGGTTGAGGCGCTAGCGCGTCGCAAGGCGGCGGGGCTACCGGCATTCAGCGTGATGTCATGCGATAACATGCCGGAGAACGGCCACGTGATGCGCAATGTGACCTGTGCCTACGCGCGCGCCGTAGACGGCGAACTGGCGGACTGGATCGAAGCGAACGTCACCTTCCCGTCAACGATGGTGGACCGCATTGTGCCCGCCGTCACGGCTGATACGCTGGATAAAATCGAACAGCTGACTGGCGTACGCGATCCGGCAGGTGTCGCCTGCGAGCCGTTCCGCCAGTGGGTGGTGGAAGATAATTTTGTTGCCGGACGTCCCCAGTGGGAAAAGGCCGGTGCGGAGCTGGTTTCTGATGTCATTCCGTTTGAAGAGATGAAGCTGCGAATGCTTAACGGCAGCCACTCGTTCCTGGCCTATCTCGGCTATCTTGCCGGTTATCAGCACATTAACGACTGCATGGAAGATGAACATTATCGCGCAGCCGCGCATGCGCTGATGCTGATAGAGCAGGCGCCGACGCTGAAAGTGCGGGGCGTGGATTTGGGTCGTTATGCCGACCAGTTGATTGCGCGTTACAGCAATCCGGCCCTGCGTCACCGCACCTGGCAAATCGCCATGGACGGTAGCCAGAAATTGCCGCAGCGCATGCTCGATTCCGTGCGCTGGCACCTTGTCCACCAGAAACCCTTCCCGCTGCTGGCCCTCGGCGTGGCGGGCTGGATGCGTTATGTCGGCGGTGTGGATGAGCAGGGTAACGCGATTGAGGTGAGCGATCCGCAGCTGGCGGTGATTCAGGCGGCGGTAAACGGTAGCGCTGAAGGTGAAAGCCGCGTTAGCGCGCTGTTGGGCATTGAGGCTATTTTCGGTAACGAGCTGCCGAAGGACACGGTATTCGTGGCTGCCGTCATGCAGGCCTATCAAACGTTGCTGCAAAAAGGCGCGAAGGCCACGGTTGCTGAGTACGCAGCCCGGCTTTAACGCTTTGACATGCCGCCGTTCACGGCGGCATGTCGGGGCACAGCTTAGTGCATCCCCAGGCGAATCAGCTCAATCGGTTCGAACTTACCTTCGCATCCTTCCACTTCAACCGTTTTACCACGACGCACCTGCTCGGCATTAAGGCCGTCGCTGTGGATCGCTTTAATCACGCCAAACTGACCTGTGCCGCTAATCATGACGCGGCTGCCAGTGGTGATTGCATTTCGGTTACGGTCGTATGTCATCATGGTATTTTCTCCTCTCGCACTTATCCGTTACGGCGCTAATTCAACGGCTGCCGTTCACGGGGCACTATTAATACGCCTCTCTTAAACGAAATTATTTGCTTTTGATCAAGCTCACACTTTTTTCTTATTTCCTGATGGCGTTGACGGTTCAGGACACCGCTTTACAAAGCGGACAGTTATTTTCCTTAATTGATAGTTTCCAGACGCAAGTGTTTAGGCTTTGTTTATATCCACAATGCCATTCTGGAGGCAGAAAATAACCCTTCATCGGAAAAGGAGTCAGGCTTATGTATAAGAAAATTTTGATGCCTGTTGACGTGTTTGAAATGGATCTAAGCGATAAAGCGGTACGCCACGCGGTCAACCTCGCGAAATCGGAAGGCGCGACGATCACCCTGGTCAACATTCTCCCTAACAGCAGTCGTTCGTTACTGCGGGGGTTCAATGCCGATATTAAGAAGTTCGAAGAGTATATGACCGCCGAGTCGGATAAGAAGATGAAGGCACTGAAACGGCTCTTTGATACGTCCCCAGAAAATATTGATTGTGAAGTACGTTTCGGCAACGTACGCGATGAAATCATCCAGCTCAGCAAAGAGGGGAAATATGACGTTATTGTTATTGGGTCAAGAAACCCGAGCATGACAACACATCTGCTGGGCTCGAATGCTGAAACTATCCTGCGCTACGCCACTATTCCGGTATTAGTGGTCCGCTAATCACTTCGCCGCAACCGAAAGGGGGCGGCGAGGTTTTATTCTTCGCTGAACCACTCGCGGTTTTCCTGACGAATTAACTGAACTGACTCGCTAATTTCCTGGAGGTGAAGCGTCATCGCTTTATCTACGGCTTCCACGTCGCGTTTTTCCAGTGCGCTGAAAATATCGTGATGCTGGCGCAGCAACATCTCTGGCGGAGAAACATGGTCGAGGCTCATGTAGCGCACGCGGTCGATGGTAGCTTTGATGTTTTCGACGGTATCCCACGCGAGCTGGCACTCGGCGATCTGCGCCAGTTTCTGGTGAAATTCGTCGTCCAGCTGGAAAAAGTCGTTTAACTGTTTGCGGTCGATGGCAATGCGTTGCTGATGCAGGTTTTGCTCCAGCAGGTAGCACTGGTTATCGTTGATGAGCGACGCGGCGCGACGCACAACGGCGCACTCAATGGCCTGGCGAACAAAACAGCCATTCCGTACCTGCGAAAGCGAAATTTTATTTACATAGCTGCCGCGCTGAGGGCGGATCTGGATAAGGCCGTTTTCTGCGAGCTTAATAAACGCCTCGCGCACGGGCTGACGGGAAACGTCAAAACGTACCGAAACCTCTTTTTCTGAGAGTGGCGTTCCCGGTGGGATCAGGCAGCGAACGATATCACGGCGTAAGATGCGATAAATTTGCTGATTTACAGGCTGGGTAGGATTAAGTTGCGATTCAGCGGCCATGGGTTGTGATTTCTCAGAGAGTTAACCTGAACATACTACCATTCTTTTAACCGTCATCACATACCCGGCCCGCAGGCCGGGAAGGGTGAATTACCCGCGATGCACGCTGAGTCCGGCATAGGTCTGGCTGACGGGCATCATCTCAACCGTGTTGATGTTGACATGCTTCGGCAGCGTCGCGACCCACCAGACGGTTTCGGTGATATCTTCCGGCGTCAGCGCATTCGCATTTTCATAGGTTTTATCCGCTTTCGCGTCATCGCCTTTGAAACGCACGTTGGAGAATTCCGTTCCACCGACCAGACCCGGCTCAACATCGGTCACGCGGATCGCGGTACCGTGCAGGTCGGTGCGCAGGTTCAGGCTGAACTGGCGTACAAAGGCCTTGGTTGCGCCATAGACGTTGCCGCCCGCGTAAGGCCAGCTGCCTGCGGTGGAACCGATATTAATGATATGACCACGGTTACGTTCAACCATGCCCGGCAGCACGGCGCGGGTCATGTACACCAGGCCTTTGTTGTTGGTGTCGATCATGTTCTCCCAGTCTTCCACGCTGGCTTTGTGGGCAGGCTCCATGCCCAGCGCCAGGCCAGCGTTATTGACCAGCACGTCGATTTCACGCCATTCGGCAGGCAGGTTGGCAATCATCTCTTCAATGGCGGCGCGGTTGCGCACGTCCAGCTGTGCGGTCAGGATGCTGTCGCCCAGCTCGTCTTTCAACTCCTGGAGACGCTCCTGACGACGACCCGTTGCAATCACCTTATGTCCGTTGGCGACGAAGCGACGCGTGATGCTTTCACCAAAACCTGCTGTCGCCCCGGTAACTAATATAATCATCTCACTGTTCCTCAACGCTTTTTGTGTTGTACTACCATAGCACGCTCTCGGGCGGGTCGTTAAGGCAACATTTGTATGACGCCATTGCAGGCCGGAGCAGGCTGGCCTACTCTGGTGAGAAATACCGTGCTCAGGAGTAAACGATGTCGGTCAACAACCCTTTCTTTGACGTTAGCCTGCTGCCTTATCAGGCTCCGCGTTTTGATGTGATAGAAGACAGCCACTATCGCCCGGCGTTTGATGAAGCAATGCGCCTCAAGCGTGCAGATATTGACGCGATTATCGCGCAGAGCGCCGTGCCGGACTTCAACAACACCGTGCTGGCGCTGGAAAAGAGCGGGGCCATGCTGTCGCGCGTCAGCAGCGTGTTCTTCGCCATGACGTCCGCACACACCAACGATTATCTTCAGGCACTGGACGAGCAGTTCTCCACCGAACTGGCCGGGCTGGCGAACGATATCTGGCTAAACGATACGCTTTTCGCCCGCGTGGAAGCCGTCTGGCAGGATCGCGACACGCTGGATGCCGAATCCCGCCGACTGACGGAGGTGACGTATCAGCACTTTGTTCTTGCGGGCGCGCGTCTGAACGCCGATGAAAAAGCCGAGCTGAAATCTCTGAATACCGAAGCCGCCACCCTGACCAGCCAGTTCAACCAGCGCCTGCTGGCGGCGAATAAGGCGGGAGGGTTGGTGGTGGATGATGTTCACCAGCTTGACGGACTCAGTGCGGAGGAGATGGCTGCCGCGGCTCATGCTGCCGCAGAAAAAGGGCTGACCGATCGCTGGCTGATCCCGCTTCTGAATACCACGCAACAGCCCGCGCTGGCGGCGCTGTCTCTGCGCGAGACCCGTAAAAAGTTTTTTAGCGCGGGCTGGGAACGCACTCAAAAAGGCGACGAAAACGATACGCGCGACCTGATCCGTCGGCTTACCGCGTTGCGGGCAAGACAGGCGCAGCTGCTCGGCTTTGACAACTATGCCAGCTGGAGCATTGCCGATCAGATGGCGAAAACGCCGGATGCCGCGCTCGAATTCATGCGCGGGATAGTTCCTGCGGCGCGCAGCAGGGCCGCGCTGGAGCAGGCGGATATTCAGAAGGTCATTGACGACGAGCAGGGCGGTTTTACGGTGCAGGCCTGGGACTGGGCGTTTTATGCCGAACGCGTGCGTTCAGCGAAATACGCGCTGGATGAGTCGCAGATCAAACCCTATTTCGCGCTCAATACCGTGCTGGAAGATGGCGTATTCTGGACCGCCACGCAGTTGTTCGGTATCCGCTTTGTCGAGCGTTTCGATATTCCGGTTTATCACCCGGACGTTCGCGTGTGGGAGATTTTCGACCACACGGGTGAAGGCATGGCGCTGTTCTACGGCGACTTTTTCGCGCGTGATTCCAAAGCGGGCGGGGCGTGGATGGGGAATTTTGTTGAGCAGTCTTACGAGTTTGCCGCGCGTCCGGTGATTTATAACGTCTGCAACTATCAAAAACCAGCGAACGGGCAGACCGCGCTGATCTCCTGGGATGATGTGATTACCCTGTTCCACGAGTTTGGCCATACGCTGCATGGCCTGTTTGCCAGCCAGCGCTATGCCACGCTTTCAGGCACCAACACGCCGCGTGATTTCGTTGAATTCCCGTCGCAGATCAATGAACACTGGGCCAGCCATCCGCAGGTGTTTGCGCACTTTGCCCGTCATTATCAAACCGGCGAGCCGATGCCGGATGCGCTGCGGGAAAAAATGCTCAATGCGACCCAGTTTAATAAGGGTTATGACATGACGGAACTGCTGAGCGCCGCGCTGCTGGATATGAACTGGCACGGCATTCATGAGCCCGTTGAAGACGTGGAAGCCTTTGAAGCCGCCGCGTTGAAAAAAGAAGGGCTGGATCTTCCAGCCGTACCGCCGCGCTATCGCAGCAGCTATTTTGCCCATATCTTCGGCGGCGGCTACGCGGCGGGCTATTACGCCTATCTCTGGACGCAGATGCTGGCGGACGATGGCTATCAGTGGTTTGTCGAGCAGGGTGGTTTGACACGCGAAAACGGACAGACATTCCGCGAGGCGATTTTGTCGCGCGGCAACAGTACTGATTTAGCTGAACTTTACCGGAACTGGCGCGGGCACGATCCGAGGATCGAACCGATGCTGGAGAATCGTGGATTGAGTGTTTAAGGGCTTTTTAGTGTGGAAACAGAACCGGGCGCGATGCCCGGTTTTTTGTTCGATTTTTTCTTCCCCGAAACTCCTCCAAATTCCTCTCCAAAATGAATCCTTAAATTCTGCGAAATTTACAGGATAACTTTCTTATGGCTGACCCTATATATCAGGGCAAACGACTGGGCAGCTTCCTGCTGCGCCAATGGAGAGGGAATTAATTGTGGAACGTACCCGGGGCTGGAGTGGCGCTGCCTGCGAGGAAAGGTGAATAGGCTGCCCAGTAAATAAAGAGGTTATGGAAACTTGAATACATTACAGTTCATCAGGATTGTTCGATACGCTGATCCCGATCTTGATCAGACTTAAAATCATCAATGCCAGTACCATTGCCACAATAGTAGAGATGATAAGCGTTGTCATAAAGGCCCCCTTTGTGAGTATATCTTTTAGACTGTTTGAATCAAAAAATGTTCCGAGTCCTAAAAAATATATGACATTAGACAGGAATGTATCGTCTGCTAAATGAAAAAAAAAGCCTACGCCAGGTAGGCAATACTGATAATTCCTAATTGTTTTAATAATGCTTGTTACTGAAGGTTATCCGCAGTGTTGAGTGTTGGTAGAAGATATTGAAGCTTATAGATACTTCCTGGCTGCATCTAATATTTCCTGAGATGTAAGCTCTCGATCTGATGCAACATAGACAACTTCATGGTCACCTGTTAAAGAGGGAAAACCGGCTGACATTATCGGAAGGTTTATCCCTTCTCCATTAGGGTATTGTTCGCGTATTGATGTCACGCCCTTAAGTATGGTGATTACTTTACCTGGTTTACCATTAAAGAAAATAATTACTTTTTTCATGTATCACCATGTATTTCAGGGGGTTTTATGGCCCAGGGTTGTTCGAAAGGGGGTTGATTTATTAACGTTTAGTTACCTCTTTCGAAATTAAAACAAGCAATATTCTGCCTTAACGTGTACTGTAGCAGTCCATTTGTACTGGAGAAGCTTATGTCTGCACGTAAAAACACGCAATTCCGCCGAAATTATTTAGTCAAATGCCCTTGTCCAAACTGCACAAGAGACTCGGAGCATAGTTACAATCGTGTACAAAAGGGAGCTCAACTGGTTTGCCCTTACTGCAACGCGTTGTTCAAATCCCCTCAGAATTACTAAAAAATCTCATATAATAACTAAGAAGTGATGCTTTTGGAGGCTGCCTAACCTCTTACGCACTTTAATATTTTATAAGCAGTTAACTTCTGCTTTGAGACTATTCATGCAGCAGTCCTGCATTTCATCACATCGGTCAGCAAATTTGACGGTGCTGTAAATATGCTGGCCTGTTGTAATGATATTCGCAAACGATAAATGACGCTTCTGATTATTTAATTCACAGAAGCTTAAGCGGTCATTGAGGGGGGTTATTTATCGCAAAGCGTAACATTTGCAGCTGTCGGACCTTTGGTACCGGCAATGACAGCAAATTTAACTTTTTGGCCTTCAAAAAGAGTTTTGAATGTCTCTCCCTGTAGAGAAGAAGAGTGAACAAGGATATCTTTACTTCCATCGAGTGGGGAGATGAAGCCAAAGCCCTTATCATCGTTAAACCACTTAACAAGACCTATCATTTTTGATGACATAAAAACTCCACTTGAACACTTAAAAGTTACAAGTTCATGAAAAGAAACGCATGATGGCATACGTATGGACTCAAGAGGAGGGGATATCAGAGATAGCACCTGGTTATGAGGACTACTTTGGAAAAGTCAGATTCACATTGCATCGAACCAACCGCATCATTAAGGCACGTGTAGATCTTTTAAGCAAATCTTATTTTAGCCATCTGGGAGGCCATACAGATTAGATTAGCCAATCCAAATTTTTCCTGTGTCGTCAAATTTGATTTATAGCAAGGAAATAATTTGTCCCGTAAAATGACAGGAGTTGTCAAAGGTTTTGACTTCAATAGAGGGAAGGGTTTTATTATCCCATCTAAAAAGTGCAGGTCTAACTAAGATCAGATTTGATTTCTATTTGCTCTATCAAATTCCTCCCCTGGTTTTTTACATTTCCTACTGTACGCGTTACCGCATGCCAGACGAACTTATCGGCGGGCACTGCACCATCTGAAGCTATCTCTTCAGCTTCTTTCCCGCCAACATGCTGTCGCATCCACTCGCGTGCCGCTTCTGGTGACAAAACCAGTGGCCTGCGGTCATGAATGTCGACGAGGCCTTTATCAGCCGCAGACGTCACAATCAGAAATCCCTCGGCTTCATCGCCGCGCTCAAACGGTGTGCTTCCGATCGCCGCCATAAAGATTGGCTGACCGTCGGCCCGGTGGATGAAGTAGGGTTGTTTCTTGTCACCTGACTTCTTCCATTCGAACCATCCATCGGCAAAACAGATCGCCCGGCCATGTTGCCACAGAGGTTTAAACATTCTGCTGGTGGCCGCGGTTTCGACACGTGCGTTAATCAGTGGTGCTTTGTCCCACCATCCAGGTGCGTAGCCCCAGAACACCGGATCGAGGTGCAGTAGTTCGTCGCGTTCGCTCAGCAGCAGGACTTTGGTACCGGGCGCGACGTTGTACCGGCCAATGGGGGCCGGGTCATACGCGATGTCGCGATCGCCTTCGTCGGCAAGGTAGGCCAGGTATTCTTCACGGGTTTGGGCTTGTGCAAAGCGTCCACACATAGAAACCTCCAGTCGGATGTCATACTCAAAGTATAGGGCAGGGATAAGATGACTTGATCGACATGCAAAAGCTGTATCTTGTACAAGATAACGCGAGAAAATGGGCAGAAATTCCGGGAGGCGTTTTTATCTTGCGGGCACGATCCGAGAAATGAACCGATGCTGGAGAACCGCGGGTGAGTGATTAAAGGCATTACTGGCTGAAAACAGAACCGGGCATTGCGCCCGGTTTTTCCCCGGTGGGCTGGTATTTGTTAACCTTGTTACTCTTGCGTCAGCCACATGTCCGACTCTTCAAACATTTCCTCAAGCATACGGTTCAGCTTTTCCCGGTCGCTTTTGCTGGCATCGCTATTCAGGCCATTCGCCTGCATTGGCTTAACCGTCACGCTGGCATCAGGAAAAATCCGGTGCACACGTTTTGTCAGTTCAGCCAGAATTATCTCCCTGGCTCCCTCCAGCCCCTGTACGTTTCGCTTGTCATAAACCAGTTCAACAAACATTATTTTTTCCCTATGAATATTAATTGTGCGATTCTGTCTGCACGTAAAAATACTACTGTATATGGGTACAGTCAAACGACATTCCGGCTAAAGAAATGCTATGCCGCCCTTCACCTTGTTTATGTTGATGACAATCTATTCATTTAGCCTTTAAAACGAGCAGTCGAAGCGTTTAATCGTAAAATTTACAAAAACCATAATTTGAAGCCAGAGAGAAACTTACAAACGAAACGGTGAAGGTTTAAACAGTCGCTACGGTTCAGCTGCCTTGCGCGTGCTTCAAAACAAAACTACTGTATATAAAAACAGTGTTAGAGGTATGCGTAATGGAATTTATCAGACCTACAGAACTGCGTGAGATTATCGCGCTTCCACTTTTCAGCGATTTAGTTCAGTGCGGATTCCCAAGCCCGGCAGCCGATTATGTGGAGCAGCGCATTGATCTTAATGAACTTCTGGTTGCCCACCCCAGCTCGACGTATTTCGTTAAAGCCGCGGGTGATTCAATGATTGAAGGGGGAATAAGCGACGGCGATTTACTGGTGGTCGATAGTTCCCGAACGGCTGAGCACGGCGATATCGTCATCGCCGCGGTGGAAGGGGAATTCACCGTTAAGCGCCTGCAACTGCGGCCTAATGTTCAACTCAATCCGATGAACAGCGCTTATTCACCGATTATCGTTGGCAGTGAAGACACGCTGGACGTTTTTGGTGTGGTCACTTTTATTGTTAAATCGGCCAGCTGATATGTTTGCGCTCTGTGATGTGAATTCATTCTATGCATCATGCGAGACGGTATTCAGGCCAGATTTGAGAGGCCGACCGGTGGTTGTCCTCTCAAATAACGACGGTTGCGTGATAGCGCGCAGCGCAGAGGCCAAAGCCGCTGGCGTTACCATGGGGGCGCCATACTTTAAGCAGAAAGACCTGTTCCGGCGCGCCGGCGTGGTTTGCTTCAGCAGTAACTACGAACTTTACGCTGACATGTCCAGCCGGGTAATGACCACGCTGGAAGAAATAAGCCCTCGCGTCGAAATATATTCCATTGATGAGGCCTTTTGTGATCTCACCGGGGTTCGTAATTGCCGGGACCTGACTGATTTTGGCAAGGAGATCCGTGAAACGGTTTTGAAGCGTACGCACCTGAAGGTCGGCGTTGGCATAGCCCAGACGAAGACGCTGGCGAAGCTGGCAAATCACGCGGCGAAGAAATGGCAGCAGCAGACGGGTGGGGTGGTTGATTTATCCAATATCGACCGCCAGCGCCGGTTGTTGGCTATCGTGCCTGTAGAGGACGTATGGGGCGTGGGCAGGCGCATCAGCAAGAAGCTCAATGCGATGGGTATCAAAACGGCGCTGGATCTCTCAGAGCAGAGCACGTGGATTATCCGCAAGCACTTCAATGTAGTGCTGGAGCGAACGGTCCGGGAGCTGCGCGGCGAGCCGTGCCTCGATCTGGAAGAGTTTGCACCGACAAAGCAGGAGATCGTCTGTAGTCGGTCATTCGGTGAGCGCGTGACAGAATACGAGCAGGTGCGCCAGGCTATATGCAGCTATGCGGCTCGTGGCGCTGAGAAGTTACGTGGCGAGCACCAGTATTGCCGCTTTATCTCGGCGTTCGTAAAGACCTCTCCGTTCGCTCTGAACGAACCCTATTACGGCAACAGTGCCTCAATGACGCTTCTCACACCCACTCAGGACTCCCGCGACATTATCAACGCCGCGGTAAAGTGCCTCGACAAAATCTGGAAGGAGGGTCACCGCTACCAGAAAGCCGGCATTATGCTCGGGGACTTCTTCAGCCAGGGCGTTGCCCAGCTCAATTTGTTTGACAACAGCGCGCCGCGTGCCGGAAGTGAAAAGCTGATGGAAGTGCTGGATCGTCTGAACGCGAAAGATGGAAAGGGTACGCTTTATTTTGCCGGGCAGGGCATACAGCAGCAATGGCAGATGAAGCGTGAAATGCTTTCGCCGCGGTATACGACCCGGTATTCAGATTTACTGAGAATTCGATGAATGTTAATGGCTGTTTTGTGCCAGAAGCGGACATTGATATAAATGGCAATTGATCAAACAAATCTCTGATGCTCTTTCTGCCAGTATTTAAATGGTGTTCTTAAACGGAACGTACGCCAGTTTGCCGGATGGTTTAATAAAAACTCTCCTGGCGTGTCTGCGCGAATGTACTACTTTCAGTAAAGTGACTTTTACAGGGAGGGTCAATGAAACCATTATCGCTTTTATTATTGTCGAGCCTGACGTTAGTGGGTTGTGGCGCGAACAATACCCCTTCAAATACGCCTCTTCCGGGTGTAAAAACCTCCGTCGGGACGAGCACGCTTGAAGCCGGTGCTCAGCTTATCCAGTCCCGTCCGCCCATTGATGCAATGAGTGCCTACCTTGACGGTTTCCATTTTTATAGCGGGGATAAAAATGGCCAGATGGAAGCCCATCATTATGTAACCGTGTTGAATGAAGACGTGATGCAGGCGGTGATCTACGACGGTAACACCAAAGATGCCCGTTTAATGGGCGTTGAGTACATTATTAGTGAGCGTTTGTTTAACACACTGCCGCCGGAAGAAAAAAAATTGTGGCACAGCCATCAATATGAAGTGAAATCCGGCAGCCTGATTGCTCCAGGTTTACCTGCAGTGGCTGACAAAGCATTGATGAGCAAAATTGTGAATACCTACGGCAAGACCTGGCATACCTGGCACACCGACCGCGATAAAAAGCTGCCGCTCGGCATTCCGGCACTGATGATGGGCTTTACCGGGGAAGGGCAGTTAGACCCTAAACTTCTGGCGGACAGAGATCGACGCTTTGACGTGAGCACGCAAGCCATCAAAGAAGAACGTAAGGATATTGTGGCGCACCCAGTTGCTAAGGGAGCGGATGCCTGGCAACGTGGTGAAGAGATCCAGCTTAAGCGGGTTAAAGGTTCAGGTGAGCATGGCCAGGGCGACACAAGCCATTTTTGATATCAAAAGCCTTCAGGAATACCCCGGCAACGCCGGGGACAGGGCCAGTCCTATTATTTTCTCGTCCTCAGACATCAGAAACGCCAGGTGGCTGAAAGATTACCTGCAATCGAGTCATAGCCAGAACGAAACATTTCGCTTTCAACCCCGATGCCCAATTCGACATCAGCGTTGATTTTATAGCTCATACCTGCCTTAACACCCAGAGTGTCACGACCAGTCACCTGATTCCTGGAACTAAACCCTGTGCTTCGATAGTTGGCGAAAGAGGCTTGTTGCACTACGTTGCCATCAAGCAGTTCATGATCCCAGCTGAGCTGCAGCTCAGCTGCGAACGATGCCCCTGAAGCGAGGGGTACATTCCAGTTACCATTCACCCCGATACTTGATCTCAGAGAATCGAAGGTCTGCGAACCCAGCATCAGTCGGCTGCCGTCATTGCCGCTTTCCTTCACGCCGGGACGATGTAATGTGGTGTAATTCAATGACGTTACCGGTCCGGCGTTCACATTATTATTCAGCGCCCATCGATAGCCTCCGCCGGCCGTAACAGAACCTGACAATCCGGTCCAGGTGGCATGGTGGCTTGCTCCGTAAGTTTCTACATTAATGTTTCTGTCCAGCCAGCTGTCTTCAATACCCAATCGGCCAGTGCCGAATAAATACATTCCTTCGGACCTTTCAGCGCCGTAACGAGCATGAACACCCAGATCGAAAGCAGTGGTTTTCCCGGTTGCGGTTTCTGGTGATTTCACTGTCACCGACTGACCGCTGACCGCACCATGAAAGCCATAAATCCAGTTGTGATTCTCATCGTTTTGTTTTTCAGCACCGAATACAATGCCATAACTGCTGGCGTCGTACCCTACACTGTCACCCTGACGCTGTTGCCAGAAGCCGCCGCCAAAGGGTATGGCAAAGCTGCGCCATTCGCCTTCCGTCAGTTGCTTCGGCATAACCACAGGATTTGGCCCGCCAACGATCCGCGCTATCTGCTGTTCACGCTGCAGGGAACTTGCGAACATGGCGCTGTAGGCGCCCGCAGAAAGTTGCGGCAAGGCATTGCTGATACTCCCGCCATCAGTGGCTGAGAAATCCAGAGTACGGTACAGCGGTTGTATATCCGACTTAGCTTCCGCCACAATTTTATCCAGCGCTTGCCCTACCTGACGCGCATTAGCGTCCTGCGCATACCGGCTGTATGCGTTTGAAGCGCGCAGCATTGAGAGCTGCCAGCCATTCTTTCCCTGTGGCGTTGTTTGCAGCGTTAGCGTGGGTGAACGGAGCACGCTGTTCACCGCACTGAAATTGCCGTCGGAAGCGTCCGTTTTTAGCAAATCTTGCGTATTCAGACGCCAGTTTGTTGCGTACCAGTCCGGCTGCGGCGCAAACGTCAGTTGACCGTCAAATTGTGCGTGACCGTCCACTCGCAGAGTATCATGCCTGCCGCGCCCGTCGACTTCCAACAACAACTGCCCGGTATTCCCCTGTTGATAAGCACCGGATATATTGATTTGCCCAAGTGAATTACCCGGAGCAAGGATCCCGTTATTTACAAAGCGGCCTTCCTCATTAAGCGTATAGCTGGCGTTGCCGGACAGGCTGGCACCTGGCGCGATAGTCATGCTGTAAATCTGGAAATCGCCATTAAGCGAGGTTTTCCCTCCGTGCGCGTCCAGTGCCAGATTATTGATACCTTCAATGTTTCCGCGGTACGTAAAGCTGAAATCAGCATCGGCAGCTTCCGTCGCTTGCCCGTACGCATTGGCCTTCCGACCGAAGGTAAGCAGCGTTAACCGCTGTTGGCCATAGTCATCCCGCTGGGCGTAGTCCGAATAAATATCACCCTCCAGCCGGGCACCCGTTAATATATTTATATTACCGACCAGCGCGTTCGGTGATATATAAATCGCCGCGCCTTTACCGGCAACCCGTCCGCTGATGTCGGCATTGTCTACCAGCGCTCCCTGCAACTCGGGTAATAACGCATCGTAATAGCCGTCCACGATATGAAGCCAGGATCCACGATAGTCCACCTCGTTACCCAGGAGGTTATTGCCAAAATCAAAACTGATACCGACGCCACTGGCTCCCAGTGCCTGAACGTCGCCACGTTGAATAAGGCTGTGCTGTTTACCGTAGGCAAACATCACCCCACGGCCATTAACGCCATCGGCGTATATCCGTACACCGGGATCGATGCTCAGGGTGTTATTTTGCCCATCTATACGGATGCCCGCGCCGCCAGCCCCTGACGTCAACAGGTCCGCTTGTTGAAAGATATGGTTATTACTGCCATACACATGCAGGCCAACTCCCAGATTAGCGGTATTGTATTGACCAGCCAGATAGCCATCCGCCTGCTGATTACGCTGAAAATAGCCATTGCGGTTAACGAGCGTTTGCCCGTTGCCATACAGCGAAAAACCGAAAAAGTTACGCCGGTCAATCTGATATTCCATATCCTGCAGCAACGCCAGTTCCGCTTCCATAAACGTGGTGTAATTGCGGTAGTTCTGATGGCTCATCATGCTGTTTTTCAGCTCGATATGGCTCATGTAGTTATCATCGACCGAGCCGTCGTCTGCTAACATTTTCACCGGCACGCCAGGCATGGCGCCTGCAAGGACTTCATCCACATGCCTGCCGGTGAAATAGCCTTTATCAAGCCGTACATCAAAGCCTTGTGGATCCCATCTGTTATTGCATCCATTACATAATATTACTTGCCCTGGCCGGGCAGGATTGCCACGGTCATCGCGCAGATGGCTGGTCCAGGAGCCAAAAGGCACGGTATCAAAAGCAGGCGTGAATGTGCCACTTCCTTGCAGATCGGTAACCATATTGGATATTCCCAGTCCATGTGCCAGCTCATGAACAGCGACGCTGACCAGATCGGCCTTTCCAGTGCGCGGCAATTGCGCGGGCACATAGGGAACGTTATCAAAATCCAGTTTGCCCATGATGAACTGGGCGTGGGAGCCAAAGGTCAGCTCTCCGGTATCAATACCGTTCAATGCGCCTTGCAACTGCGTCAGACTTATAATGCCGTCGGTAACTGAATCGCTGGAACCTGCGGCATTCTCGTCGTTAAACGTCCCCACATTGATAATGGCAGGCAGTTGCCCTGGGCTGGGGGTAATAACCTCAGCCCAGTAACGCATAGCATCGAGTATTTTTTCTTTTTGTTGCTGGCCAAGATCCCAGGTTGACTCAGACGCATTCGGCCAGTCCGGCATAAAGGGGCCGTCGCCAACATTAAAGAAACGCACTTCAAATACCGCAATATTATGTGGGTTATAGACCAGATAGCTTTCTCCTGCATACGGATTATTACTGACAAATAAACCCGTTAATGCAGCCGTCATAAAAACCCTTTTCATATTAACCATCCTTGTGTGAAAAAATAATGTTTACGTCCGTCAATATAAATTCACATCTGAGCTCAATGAATCATAAACAAATATAATAATTATCGATGTGGTTTGATAATTTAGAATAACGAGTGACCTTGCCCTGTGATAGCCTCGTTTTTCAGGATTTTATAAACGGTGGAGCGGGCGATCCCGGATTGAGCAACCGGGTCCCGGTGAACAGGAATGTACCGACATATGCAGGGGAAATAACGGATAGGGTATGGTGTCGTGGCATAATCGACATAAGCGTGAAGCTTTACTGTACTTCACGACACCAAAAACTATCAGATCGCTTATCAATCAAAGCCAGCGAGAGCGTTTGAGCCGAAGCCACAGTAATACACAGGCTCCCAGCGTGACAGCGACCGTAGCCGGATAACCAAAGAGCGTCTTCAGTTCCGGCATATGTTCGAAGTTCATACCATACATGCTAAAGACTACCGTCGGGATCACGAGGATGGCCCCCCAACCGGCCAGTTTCTTCACGACTTCGTTTTGCTGCACTGAAACCAGTGCCAGGTTAACGTGCATCGCGCTGCTTAGCAGCTCACGCATGTCATTTACATCCGTTACTACATGGCTTGCGTGATCCTGAATATCTCTGAAATACGCCCTGAGGGGTTTTGGAATAAGTTCTTCATGAATGCGGATAAGCTCTGTACAGATTTCTTCTACTGGCTGAGCGGCGTTGCGAAGCCCGAGTAGATTACGGCGGAGGGAATACACGTCCTGAATAGCTTCACGGTCAAATTCACTGTGAAAAAGTGTCGCTTCTATATCACCAATTTTGGTGTTGAGGCGCGCAGTCAGCTCTGCATAACTGTCAACAATAAAATCCAGAATACAGTAAAGAGGATAAGCCGGACCGTACGAAAGCATGTCCGGGGCCTCAGCAGCACGGGCGCGTATAGGTGCATAGCTCACTGAAGCACCATGGCGCACCGTAATAAGGAAGTTTCGGCCCACAAACAAATGCGTTTCGCCAAACTCAATATTGTCGTCCTGTCCACTGACGGTTTTTACAACGATAAATGCCGAGCTGCCATAACGCTCTATTTTAGGCCGCTGATGTGCATTAAGCGCATCCTCAACGGCCAGATCGTGCAGACCGAACTCCTCCTGGACTTTGTACATAAACGCAGGTTCAGGCTGCCAAAGCCCCAGCCAGATAAACGCATCGGTATCCTGGATGACTTCACTGATATCCTCAATATCTACGGTTTCGGCGGGGTGGCCTGAACGGTAGACCATACAGTTAACAATCATTTCCTGACTATCCCTTAAGCATGTGTCTAAGAAGCTTAACCATTTCCGTTAAATTTCCAAATTTTTATGCCGGCAGGTTTTAATATGTTGAATACTCAGAAAGGTCATGTTCACGCGTCGTTCAATCCGGGCACTGACTCTCCAGCCATTGACCGACGACGGGCCATAATTTCTCCGCACATCGCGTACGAAAAAATCCCATATGCCCAATGGACGAAAGACCAAACTCTGCGTGCCGTATCTCGCAGCGTTCTATTTTTGCTTGTTGCACCGGCTCCATCAGCCGCGCAATAGCTTCACGGTTAGCCCAGGGATCGTCATCAAATCCCATTACCAGCACGGGTAGGGTGATCTCACTTGCCCGTTGGCGTGCATTCCAGTGTGGATCATCGTAGAAATATCCAGGCATTGCGCTCCAGCGCCCCCATTGAAGCATGACTGGCGCCGGTAAATCTTCACCCAGCCCCAGGCGCCTGGCAGGCATGTAACCGAAGATACGGCACAGAATCGGAGCCAGAACACGTAATACGCACCAGACACGCACCTTTTCTGTGGTGCGTTTGATGGTGCTCGTCACCCCGGCATGTGAGGCTACAATGACCGCAGCTTGCAGGGCGTGGGTGGCTGTTGAAAGCAGAACGGCATGCCCGCCCACACTGTGTCCTACCGCCAACAGGCTAAGCTCTGGAAAATGTGCTTTAGCCCAGGCGGTTATACATCCGACGTCCTGGTCGATCCAGTCAGACATCGAAACGCGGTAAGTACGGACCAGCCCGGATTTAGAGAGGCCGGTGCCGCGATAATCGTATGTGAGGACGTTGAATCCTCTGTTAAAAAGATATTCTGCGAATCCCTTATAAAACCCCTGTACAACCGCCGTTGCCGGATGAAGGAGCACTATCGCTTTGGCATCGCTTCTTTCCCAAATTGTGGCTGCCAGAAATCCACCTTCATTGACGGGTATTATGACTGAACGCATTCATAGAGCCTTATTTATGTGGTCATACCAGTTATGCCTGAATTAAATCTAGCCTTTACTACCCCATCTGGCGATTTTTTTTTACAACCCAGCGTTTGTCCCTCGCTCAAAGCAGACAATAAACCTCGCCCGAGCGTTTTTAGCGAAACACACTGCCTTATGGGCTCAACGTGAGGAAGGGGACTCGCCGGATAAACGCCCCTTTAAAAAATCCTCTTCTATACTCAGTTACGTTTAGGGAAATATGCCGCCGTTTTTCACGTCGCGTTGTTTTAATAGCCATTGCACGCGCGAACAGCAGGGACATATATCCACGAAAACGCCTTAATGTTGGTCCATTTTGCATTTTTTAGAGGGGGATTCCTGGTATGTTGCATTCTCAATCTTCGCGCGTCGGCACTATTTTGCTGCTGTTGGCCGCGGTTATAGGCTTCGCGGTGGCGCTATACGCCTGGTGGACGCCGCTTACCGGCGTCACAGACACCATTGGCGCACTGGGCGTGGCCATTGCCAGCGCGGTGCTGGCGATACTGATCTTTGTGTTACGTGCGGCATCGGGGCGCGGGGCGCGTGTTTTCCTGATTATTGTCACCCTGGTGGTGTTGGCGGGTATTGGTTTTGCCGCCGCGCTGCTGCACCAGTACATCATAACGGCAGCCATGGTGGTCGGCCTGATTGGTCTGATTATGCTGAGCAGCCATTCCGCCCGTTACAACCATTCCGTCAGAACCTGAGGAGCCGCCCGTGCATAACGATAAGCATTATCCCTTCATAAAAGTCAGCATGACGGCGCTGGCGCTGCTGGTCACCCCGTTCGCGCTGCAGGCGCAGGATAAAGCCGCTGAGGCCTCTCAGGGGACCCAGGAATCACTGAATATTGATGCGGCCGATCAGCAGGCGCCTGGAACCACAAAAACCACAGACGATGCCTCAACCGGTAGCGGTGACGGAAAGAAAGTCGCCTCGGCCAGCCAGCCAGCGACGCCGCTGGTGCCCGGCACGCCAACCTGGGACAGCTTCCACGGCCAGCTTAACGCGCAGAAATACAGCCCGCTTACCCAGATCACGGCGGATAACGTCAGTAAATTAACGAAAGTCTGGGAGTTCCATACCGGCGACGTCTCGGATGGTAAAGGTGATACGCCAGCGACCGTGTGGTCCGCAACGCCCATTTTCGCTAACGACACGCTCTACATCGGTACCCCTTTCGATCGCCTGATTGCGCTGGATCCGGGCACGGGTAAAGAGAAGTGGCACTATGACACCAAATCGTCGCGCAAGGCACTGACCCAGCCGGTGCTGAAAAACCGCGGCGTTTCCTACTGGCAGGCCAAAAATCCGGTGAAGGGAGAGGCGTGCCAGAAGATGGTCTATATGGGCACCGTTGACGGCAAGCTCTTTGCGCTGGACGCCGATTCAGGCAAACCGTGCAGCGGCTTTGCGGACAATGGGGTGCTGGATCTGAATCAGTGGAACACCGTTAACGCCAAGTATCCGCTCTCTGTCCTGCAACCGCCAACCGTCGTCGGCAACCATCTGCTGGTGGGTTGGGCCGGGAAAGACTGGGCCTATGCCGAAGCGCCTCCGGGTACCGTATTTTCTGTCAACGCCCAGACCGGCAAGCTTGAATGGACCTTTGAGGCGATACCGGCAGAGATCCGCAAGCGTACCGGTACCGCTAACGTCTGGACGCACATGTCCGCCGATGAGGCCAATGGGCTGGTCTATCTCCCGGTCTCATCGCCGTCTCCCAACTATTGGGGCGGCAACCGCGTCGACGCAATTCCGCTTGGCACCTCCACCACCGCGCTGGACATCAACACCGGTAAAGTGGTCTGGTCCCGTCAGTGGGTACACCACGACGTCTGGGATTACGACATCAACTCTGCCCCGACGCTGATGGATATCACCGTAGACGGCAAGCAGATCCCGGCGCTGGTTCAGGCCACCAAGCAGGGCTTCCTGTTTGTGGTTAACCGCCTGACCGGGGAGGACGTCTGGCCAATCGAAGAGCGTCCGGTTCCGCAGGGTGATGGTTCGGTCCAGGGCGAAGTTCTCTCGCCTACACAGCCGTTCCCGACCAAACCTGCGCCGCTGCTCGACCAGTCGAAAAAGCCGGAAATCTGGAAGCTGGCGGATATCGTCGGTGGCGGCCAGTGCTCTCGCCTGTGGGATAACCTGACCTATGAGGGAATGTATACTCCGCCTACCACCAAAGGCGAAGGCACGCTCACCTATCCCGATAGCGCCGGCGGCGTGCAGTGGGGCGGGGTGGCGTTCGATCCGCAAAAACAGATCGCCATCGTCAACACCTCGCATATCGTTCAGTACGTGAAGCTCTACAGCCGTGAGGATTACGATAACGCGGACAAAGACTCCGGCAATGAAAGCGGCTTTGCCCCACAGGAAGGCGCCCCGTACGGTATGCGTCTGCTGGTGGCGAGCAACTGGCTGGGCATGCCGTGCTGGCAGCCGCCATTTGGCGAAATCGTGGCGATAGACATGCACACGGGCGATGTGAAATGGCGTCGTCCGGTTGGCGCCTCACAGCAGTATGGCTTCTTCATGCCGGAAAGCTGGGGTTCGCCTACCATTGGTGGCCCGGCAGTGACGGCGGGTGGCGTGATCTTCATCGGTGCTTCAATGGATGCCAAAGTGCGTGCCTACTCGGTAGAGAGCGGTGAAGAGCTGTGGTCCGATCAGGCAGAAGCTCCAGCGGTAGCGAACCCGTCCGTGTATGAATATAAGGGTCGGCAGTATGTGGCCTTCGTGGCTGGCGGGAACACGATCCTGAAGGATCAGGTAGGCGATCAGGTGGTTGTCTATGCGTTGCCGGAATAATTCATCAGGAAGGTGAAATAAGCGTGGGGCCTGCGGGCCCCACTTTATTTTGCAGTAGTCGTTTCACCGACGCGTTATTTATCGGCTGATGCGCCAGCACGCGTTGACATCTGCTCGGCGGACTTCAGATGCTGCTCAACGACTGGCGTGTGCTCGTTGGCCAGAGCCTTCACATCCGGATCGTCAATTTTACTGGCGTCGCTCTTAAGCTTCGACAGCACCTTCTCGTGGTCCTTCACGCCAGCATATTCCATATACATTTTGTCAAAAGCGTCACCGCGCTGGTTTTCAAGCCTTGAGTTCAGGGCTTTATGGGCGGCGTCTGGCTCGGTCGGCAGCTCTATGCCCTTTTTCTGGGCAACGGCCTGCACTTTGGTCAGGGCGGCGCCGTGGTCGTCGACCATTTTCTGGGCGAATGTTTTCACTTCACTGGTCTGGGCCTTGTCCAGGGCGAGCCTGGCGGCGGCGACTTCGTTGATATTGGCCTGCGCCATATCCTTCAACGCTTTCTCGTCGCCGGAGCTGAGTCTGGCGTCCGGTTGAGCCTGGCCCGCAGCGTTAGTTTGCGCGGCGCTTGTCGTCTGGGCTTGTACGCCAACGGTGCTGAACATTGCTGCAACTGCTGATACGGCTAGCAGCCTTTTCAGGGTTTTACTCGTGTGCATATTGTTCTCCTGATGGTCATGGTACAGGTAAGTTTCGGTTACCTTACGCGCAACCGGGCAGATAAATGCTAACTGCACAGGTCAGTATAGTAGATGAACCTGCTGTAATCGCAGGTTGCGTCAGAGAGGGCAGGTAATAATGCTCAACAGGCGACGCTTATCGCTCAGTCTCTCTACGACATTGGCACGGATCATTCCCATATTTGATGCTAATGTTAAATAGATAGATTTATTAACAGGAGGAATGATATGAAAAAAGCACTATTAGGGAGTGTATTGGCTTTAACAGTTGCAAGCTTTGGCGCATCTGCGGCAGATATGATTTCCAAAGATGAAGCGCACCACTTCAAACTTGAATACCTGGGCAATGTATCTGTAGGGGCTTCAGGTGGACAAATTTCTTCACCTTCAGATCTTCATCAAAAACTCTCGAAACTGGCAGATGAGAAGGGCGGGAAATACTATGTCATCATCGCCGCTCGAGAGCATGGCCCTAACTTCCAGGCCGTAGCAGAAGTCTTCAAATAATCTTTCCGAATAACGCAGAAACCCGCTCATGGCGGGTTTTTTGCTTATAGGGAGCAAAAAAAATGCCCCTGGTGCGGGGCGAGTTTGAGTCAAATCTTTTCTTATGTTTATGTGCTCTAAGGCGTTGGCACAATAACAGCTTATTCAAATAATGCAATCTAAATGCATATTTAAATGCAATGGCCCCATCTGCCCCTCATCTCAAGGTGAAGGCAGCATACGTAACGCAGATAGTCTACGCTTTACATAGGGTTATGGTTAAAACCAGTTAGATACTGGAAACAGTAAACGGCCGCAAGAGGTAAATATGAAAGTTGACGCAATGACGCAAAAGGCAGAGGAAGAAATTTCAGCGCTTATAGCCAAAAAAATTGCAGAATTACGAAAAAAAACAGGGCAGGAAGTATCTGAAATTGAGTTTATCGCTCGTGAGGCCATGACAGGCCTGGAGGGGTATGAAGTAAAAATCAAACTCCTGTAAGCGTTTCTTCCTGAAATGGTCGCTCAATTCTTGCCGCAAAAGAGAACCGGGCGTGGTGCCCGGTTGTTTTATGGATAATCAACGTCTTTATGAGCGAATAAACGTCAGGATATCGGCATTTATGGTATCTGCATGCGTGGTATGCATCCCATGCGGGAAGCCTGGATAGATTTTAAGCTCGCTGTTTGCGAGCAGCTTATCCTGAAGAAGGGAGGCATTTTTATACGGGACGACCTGATCGTCATCACCCTGCAACACAAGCACGGGAACGGTGATAGCTTTGAGATCGTCCGTCTGGTCGGTTTCTGAAAATGCCTTAATGCCATCATAGTGGGCTTTGGCGCTACCGATCATACCCTGACGCCACCAGTTCTGGATTGTTCCCTGCGAAACCTCTGCTCCGTCTCGGTTAAATCCATAGAAAGGGCCGCTGGCGACGTCGAGGTAAAACTGGGCGCGGTTAGCGGCCAGCGCCTGGCGGAAGCCGTCGAACACCTCAATGGGCGTACCGCCGGGGTTCGTGTCTGATTTTACCATCAGCGGAGGAACGGCGCTGACCAGTACCGCTTTGGCCACCCGCCCCTGAGGCTGGCCGTACTTCGCAACGTATCTGGCGACCTGGCCTCCGCCGGTGGAGTGGCCGACGTGCACTGCATTACGCAAATCAAGGCTTTCGACCACGGCTGATGCGTCGGAGGCATAATGATCCATATCATGACCTTCACTTACCTGATCGGAACGACCATGACCACGACGGTCGAGGGCGATGACGCGGAAGCCTTCTGCAAGGAAAAAGAGCATCTGGTTATCCCAGTCATCGGCGCTCAGCGGCCAGCCGTGATGGAAAACGATCGGCTGCGCATCCTTCGGACCCCAGTCTTTGTAATAAATACTGACACCATCTTTCGTTGTTACGAATGCCATATTTCAGACTCCTCTGCTAATGGCAACATGTGTGAAGGCTAAGTAAATAGCCCAGCATTTAGGGACGTAATAAAACTGACTTATATTAATCTTATTACTGATATATCCGCTTAAAGTGTAGAAGGGTTCCTGAAAACAGTTATAGATTAATTTTGTATGGTCATTATTTATTTTTAAACGAAATATCCCCTAAACCAGCCGGGGCACTGTGTTATTTTTCTCGCGTGGTGAATCCCCCTGTGCGGAGGGGCTAAACAGCACGTGTAGCTTAGGCAATCAGTAGCGGGTCAAGGTGGCTGACCAACGACTCACCGGGAGGCACCCGGCACCACACATACGTTAAAGCTTGTATCTCGCTAAATTTATTAGGGATGGTGTATGAAGTTGGGCTTTTTGGCTGGAGCAGTGCTGGCAACCTGGTTGTCTTTAACCTACCCGACGCAAATGAGAGCTGTTTTTGAACAACTGGTTACGATAGTGCAGCAAATCACGCAGCCTTCAGCAGAGCCTCATTCTGATATGGTCACACCGGAACAGTCATATCCTTGATTGTTATATTTACGATGAACGTTAGCCATCTTAATAGTTAACCTGTGCTTATTTTTCTGATGGGCTTATTATTGGCCGGGCAGAGGTTACCGCCACCCGGCCTGACGGTCTTAAACGATCGCGTTAGGGCACGCTTCGCCCTTATCAAGCTGCTGTAAATTCCCCAGCGTGGTTTCCGAAATACTGATCAGCGCTTCGGCGGTCAGAAACGCCTGGTGGCCGGTGAACAACACGTTGTGGCAGGCCGACAGGCGACGGAACACGTCGTCCTGAATCACGTCGTTAGATTTATCCTCAAAGAACAGATCGCGTTCGTTCTCATACACGTCCATACCCAACGCGCCGATTTTTTGCGTTTTCAACGCTTCGATAGCGGCCTGAGAGTCGATCAGTCCGCCGCGGCTGGTATTAATGATCATCACGCCGTCTTTCATCTGGTCGAACGCCGACTGGTTAAGCAGGTGATAGTTTTCCGGGGTCAACGGACAGTGCAGGGAGATAACATCAGACTGCGAGAAGAGCGTTTTCAGATCGACATACTCCACGCCCAGCTCCAGCGCAGCGGCGCTTGGGTACGGATCAAACGCCAGCAGGCGCATGCCAAATCCTTTCAGGATGCGTAGGGCGGCCACACCAATTTTGCCGGTACCGATCACGCCTGCGGTTTTACCGTACATAGTAAAGCCAGTCAGCCCTTCCAGAGAGAAGTTGGCATCACGGGTACGCTGATAGGCACGGTGAATACGACGGTTGAGCGACATCATCATCCCGACCGCATGTTCTGCCACGGCTTCCGGAGAATAGGCCGGAACGCGAACAACCTTCAGACCCAGCTCTTTGGCGGCATCGAGATCGACGTTGTTAAAGCCCGCGCAGCGCAGGGCAATGTATTTCACGCCCTGTTTTTTCAACTCTTCCAGTACCGGTCGGCTACCGTCATCGTTAACGAAGATACACACGCCTTCGCAGCCGTGGGCGGTTTTAGCCGTCTTTTCAGTCAGCAGAAAGTCGAAAAATTCAAGATCGAAACCGTACGTCTCGTTAACATGTTGCAGATACTTTTTGTCGTACTGCTTTGTGCTATATACCGCGAGTTTCATAAGACTTTCTCCAGTGATTTTGGAACCACGTTAGCATGTTTAAAATTATCTTACAATTTTTCAAAATTCATTGAAATCAATAAGTTCTATGAATTATTGTAGAGCATCTACTCTTAAAAATGGCATTACCTTCAACTGACTGGCTAAACATGCGACAATGAGCGGCAAGAACGGCTTATTTATTTCGCAAAATCAGGATATTAACTGCCCATGAAGGGTAAATACAAAGCCGCAATCGCGCTATTACTGCTGCTATTTCTTGTGCCGCTGACGCTGCTGATGACGCTCGCCCAGTGGGTGCCCACGCTCGCCGGGATCTGGCTTCCCGTTGGAACACGCATTGCGTTTGAAAAAAGCCCACGGCTCACGCGCCACGCCCTGATCATCCCCGATCTCCGTTATCTGGTAGAAGAGTGCGAAATTGCCCGCGTGGAAAACGTGACCCTGTCACACCCCAGCCGCTGGGATCTGGATATTGGCGCACTTGAACTTAACTCTGTCTGCCTGAGCAAATTACCGCAATCGGCGCCGTCTACGGTGGCGCCGAAAACGCTGGCGCAGTGGCAGGCCATCCTGCCCAACACCTGGCTGACCATCCACCGTTTTACCCTTTCTCCCTGGCAGCAGTGGGAGGGTGAGCTGCATGCCTCACTCACGCCAGCCCGCCAGGACATCACCTATAAAGGCGAGCAGGTGAGCATTAAGGGGCAGTTGCGCGGCCAGACGCTCTCCTTCAGCCAGTTCGATGTGCAGCTGCCGGACCAGTCGCAGCCCGTGAAGCTGGTCGGTGAATTTACCCTGCCGCTGGTGCCGGACGGCGTACCGGTGAAAGGGCATACGGTCGCGACCTTTAACGTGCCACAGTTATCCTCGCTGGTCGATGCCGATCTGGACTGGGAGGATAATCAGGGCCAGCTGGTGGTTATGGCGCGGGACAACCCCGATCCGCTGCTCGATTTACCGTGGCAGATCACCGCTCAGCAGTTGACCATCAGCGACGGGCGCTGGAACTGGTCAGCCTCCGGTATGCCGATGAGCGGTCGCATCGGCCTGAAGGTGGATAACTGGCAGCAGGGGCTGGAAAAAGCCACCTTCACGGGGCGGCTCAACGTGCTGACCCAGGGAGATGCGGGTAAGGGCAACGCGGTGCTGAATATCGGTCCCGGCTCGCTCAGTATGGAAAACAGCGCTATGCCGCTGCACCTGAGCGGGGAAGCCAAGCAAAACGATCTGATCCTGTATGCCAGACTCCCGGCGAAGCTGACCGGCAGCCTTTACGATCCGCAGCTTACGTTTGAACCCGGCGCACTATTGCGCTCGCGCGGACGCATCATTGACTCGCTGGATATCGATGAGATCCGCTGGCCGCTGGCGGGCGTGAAGCTCACGCAAAAGGGCGTGGATGGCCGCCTGCAAGCCATTCTGCGGGCGCATGAAAACGAGATGGGCAATTTTGAGCTGCATCTGGACGGCCAGGCTAACGACTTTTTACCGGACAACGGTTTGTGGCAGTGGCGCTACTGGGGTAAAGGGAACTTCACGCCGATGAACGCGCGCTGGGATGTCCGGGGGACCGGGGAGTGGCGCGACAACGTTATCGAACTGACCGATCTTTCCACGGGGTTCGACAAATTGCAGTACGGCACGATGCTGGTCAGCAAACCGCGCCTGGTGCTGGATCACCCGGTGCGCTGGTCGCGGGACCCGGATAACCCCACCTTTAGCGGCGCGCTCGCGCTCAATGCCGGGCAAACAAGCTTTTCAGGCGGAAGCGTGCTGCCGCCGTCCGTTTTGACCTTCAGCGTTGACGGGACAGATCCGACGGTGTTCCAGTTTAAAGGGAACCTGCATGCGGATGACATCGGCCCGGTCCAGGTGAATGGACGCTGGGACGGCGAACGCCTCCGCGGTCAGGCCTGGTGGCCAAAACAGTCTCTTACAGTGTTCCAGCCGCTGATCCCGCCAGACTGGAAAATGACCCTGCGCGGCGGCGAAATGTACGCGCAGGTGGCTTTCTCGGCGGCCCCCGACCAGGGGTTTGAGGCCGGGGGGCACGGCGTGCTGAAAGCGGGCAGCGCGTGGATGCCGGATAACGAAATCAACGGCGTTGATTTTGTTCTGCCGTTCCGCTTAAGCCAGGGCACCTGGTCACTGGGCACGCGCGGACCGGTAACGTTACGAATCGACGAGGTGAAAAACCTGGTCACAGCCCGAAATATCACCGCGGATCTCCAGGGCGATTATCCCTGGACCGAAGCGAACCCGCTCCTGCTCACCAACGTGAAGGTGGAAGCGCTCGGCGGGAAAATCACCATGCAGCAGTTGAGAATGCCGCAGCACGATCCGGCTTTACTGCGCGTGGATAATATTTCCTCCAGCGAACTGATAAGCGCGGTAAATCCGAAGCAGTTTGCCATGTCCGGCCCGGTGAGCGGCGCGCTGCCGTTCTGGCTGGACAATGAGAAATGGATCATTAAAGATGGCTGGCTGACCAACCCGGGGCCGATGACGCTGCGCATCGACCAGGACACGGCGGATGCCATTGTGAAAGACAACGTGGTTGCCGGGGCGGCGATCAACTGGCTCCGCTATATGGAAATTTCGCAGTCGTGGACAAAACTCAATGTGGATAATCTGGGTGTGTTAACCATGCAGGCGGCCATTAAAGGCACCAGCCGCGTCGAGGGCAAAAGCAGCTTCGTTAACCTGAATTACACCCATGAAGAGAACATTTTTACCCTCTGGCGCAGCCTGCGCTTTGGGGACAATCTGCAAACATGGTTTGAGCAACATGCGGCGATACCCCTTCTCCGCGGTTCGACAGGCAAGGAAAGTGAGGAACAACAATGAAAAAGAGGGCTGGTGTACTCACCGTGGCCGTCGTCGCGCTGCTGTCAGGCTGCACGCCGCGCATTGAAGTGGCGGCGCCCAAAGAGCCGATCACCATCAACATGAACGTGAAAATCGAGCATGAAATCCATATCAAGGTGGATAAAGACGTCGAAGCCCTGCTGAAATCCCGCAGCGATCTGTTCTGAGGATGCCATGAAACGATTAGCTCTGATGTTACTGGCGCTGGGGATGAACGTTCACGCCGCCACGCTTACGCTCAACGATGCGCGCACCCAGGGGCGCGTAGGGGAAACCCTGAGCGGCTATCTTGCGCCCGTTCAGCACGACGCTGAAACCCTGGCGCTGGTGAACCGTATTAACGCCGCACGCACGGAAAGTTACCAGCAGCTTGCTGACAGCAATAATTTGCCCGTCGACGAGGTGGCGAAAATGGCGGGGCAAAAGCTGGTGGCCCGCGCGCAGCCGGGTGAGTACGTGAAGGGGATTAACGGCAAGTGGCTGAAAAAGTAACTAGCGGTAACGCTTACGGTATTCGCCCGGCGAAACCCCGAAACGTTGCTTGAAGGCGGTGGAAAAATGGCTATGGTCGGTAAAGCCCCAGCTGTAGCCAATGCCCGCCAGCTTTTCGTCATCGCCGATGGAACGCAGCGCCTGAGCGCATAAATCGAGGCGACGGTTCTTAATATACTGCGCCACCACCAGCCCTTTCCCGGCAAACATGCGGTACAAGCTACGCACGGACATGCCGCTCTCTGAGGCTATCCACTCCGGTCTTAACGCCTCCGACTGAATATGATCGTCAATCAGGGACAGAACGTGGCGGAACTGACGCTCCTTGCGCGGCAGCACCTCGTCATGCTGCTGGAAGGCCGGACGCAGCAGACACACCATCGCCTCCAGCGCCGCTTCGCTTTCACTGGCGCTGAGATCGGCATTGCCCATGCTCTCCTGTAATAGTCGGTAGCTCAGCTGTACGGTAGGCAAACTGCGGGAGAGGGGCAACGCGCACCTCACTTCCTGAAAACGCGCGTGTTGCTCAATGATTTGTCGCGGGAGCAACAGAGAAATCTGGCGGGAACGCTCCTGCCAGTAAATGGAGCACGGGCGGGAGGCATCAATCAGCGTGATATCCCCGGCTTTCAGCAGCGCGCGCTGGTCGTCCTGTTCGATTCCGGCGCTGCCTTCCAGCTGAAACACGGTGTAGAACCAGGCGTCGTTGCCGTTTTTGATCTCCTGACGGGTGCGAAACAGGTTAACGCCTGCGGCGGTCACCGTGCTCAGCTTCAGACTTTGGGTATAGCTGGTTTCCAGTTCGCCGAGAAACGCCCCCTCTAACGGACGTGCCGCAAAGCGCCCACAAACCTGGTTAATTTGCGCCAGCCACTGCTGAAAATTGTCCTGTTCGCTTGCACATGCCATTGATTTTCTCGCTGAACCGTCACTGTTTTCGCATTGTTGCATTTATGTTGCATATTGTCAGGGCTACGAGGCTGACTATAGGAAAGAACACTCAACGGTTACAGCGATATAAGCGGGAATTATCACGATTTGCGGAGCCTGTCACAGCTGGCAAAGCGAATGTCACACAGACAAAAGCAGGAATGCGAATCCCCTCTTAGACTGCATACACACCCTGCGAAGCATAACGAAGGAGTATCCTATGTCCGAATCACACGTCGCCGTCCTGCCTGGCGTGCAGCAGTTTTTAGATCGCCAGCACGGCCTGTGGATCGAAGGGCGTCAGGCGGCATCCGATAGCGAAAAGCGTCTGAACGTCTACAACCCGGCGACCGGAGAGGTCATTGCCTCCACCGCCGATGCCAGCGTTGATGATGTCGATCGTGCGGTGATGTCTGGCTGGCGCGCCTTTGTCGCCCGAAGCTGGGCCGGGCGGCTTCCGGCCGAGCGGGAACGCATCCTGCTGCGGTTTGCGGATCTGGTGGAACAGCATGGCGAAGAACTGGCACAGCTCGAAACCCTGGAGCAGGGGAAATCGATTAACATTTCCCGCGCCTTCGAGGTGGGCTGCACCCTGAACTGGATGCGCTACACGGCAGGGCTGACCACCAAAATTGCCGGTAAAACCCTCGATCTCTCGATTCCACTGCCGCAGGGCGCGCGTTATCAGGCGTGGACGCGTAAAGAGCCGGTTGGGGTCGTGGCGGGGATTGTGCCATGGAACTTCCCGCTGATGATTGGCATGTGGAAAGTGATGCCCGCGCTGGCGGCAGGTTGCTCCATCGTGATCAAACCCTCGGAAACCACGCCGCTCACCCTGTTACGGGTGGCGGAACTGGCGAGCGAGGCGGGGATCCCGGATGGCGTTTTCAACGTGGTGACCGGCAGTGGCGCCGTCTGTGGCGCGGCACTGACCTCGCACCCGCGCATTGCCAAAGTGAGCTTTACCGGATCGACGGCGACGGGCAAGCAGATTGCCCGCGCGGCGGCGGATACGCTAACGGGCGTGACGCTGGAACTGGGCGGCAAAAACCCGGCCATCGTGCTGAAAGATGCCGATCCGGCGTGGGTGATTGAAGGGCTGATGACCGGCAGCTTCCTGAATCAGGGGCAGGTCTGCGCGGCCAGTTCACGTATATATATTGAAGCTCCGCTGTTCGACACGCTGGTCAGCGGCTTTGAACAGGCCGTGAAATCCCTGAGCGTCGGGCCGGGCATGTCGCCGGATGCGTTTATCAACCCGCTGGTGTCGCGCGCCCACTGCGATAAGGTCCAGGCGTTTCTGGATGAGGCGAAGGCGCACAATGCGGAGCTGATCGCCGGGAACCGGGGGCCAGACGGCAAAGGCTATTACGTTTCGCCAACGCTGGTGGTCAACCCGGATAATCATCTGCGACTGACGCGTGAAGAGGTCTTCGGGCCGGTGGTGAATCTGGTCCGTGTAGCTGACGGGGAAGAGGCGCTTCAGCTGGCGAACGACACTGAATACGGCTTAACGGCCAGCGTCTGGACGCAGAACATCAGTAAAGCGCTGGAGTACACCGACAGGCTACAGGCCGGAACCGTGTGGGTGAACAGCCACACGCTGATAGATGCCAACCTGCCGTTCGGCGGCATGAAGCAGTCTGGCACCGGGCGCGATTTCGGCCCCGACTGGCTGGATGGCTGGTGTGAAACCAAGTCGGTGTGTGTGCGGTATTAATAAAACGCCGGGTGGCGGCTACGCCTTACCCGGCCTACGGGATCGAGGAAAAAGGTTGGTTTTGTAGGCAGGGTAAGCGCAGCGCCACCCGGCGTAACTTACAGCGACCACCGATTCCGCCCGGCCTCCTTCGCCCTGTACAGCGCCGCATCGGCGCGGGCGATGATTTCCGCCCCGACTGGCTGGACGGCTGGTGTGAAACCAAGTCGGTGTGTGTGCGGTATTAAAAAAACGCCGGGTGGCGGCTACGCCTTACCCGGCCTACGGGATCGAGGAAAAGGTTGGTTTTGTAGGCCGGGTAAGCGCAGCGCCACCCGGCGTAACTTACAGCGACCACCGATTCCGCCCGGCCTCCTTCGCCCTGTACAGCGCCGCATCGGCGCGGGCAATGATTTCCGCCCCGACTGGCTGGACGGCTGGTGCGAAACCAAGTCGGTGTGTGTGCGGTATTAAAAAAACGCCGGGTGGCGGCTACGCCTTACCCGGCCTACGGGAGCAAGGAAAAGGTTGGTTTTGTAGGCCGGGTAAGCGCAGCGCCACCCGGCGTAACTTACAGCGACCACCTATCCCGCCCGGACTCCTTCGCCCGATACAACGCCGCATCGGCGCGGGCGATGATTTCCGGGCCGGCCAGTCCTGGGGTATAGCCGGCAATGCCCATACTCACCGTCACACATTCACTCACCTTCGACGCGCTGTGCGCAATGGCTGCGGTGCGCAGGCCAGCCTGGATCCGCGCGGCGACTTTCTCAGCAACGCTTTCTTCACAGTCAAAGAGGATCACGACGAACTCCTCACCACCGTAGCGCGAAACCACATCCTCTGGCGTGCGCACCGAGGTGTTCAGCACCTCCGCGACCCGCGCGAGACACGCGTCCCCCGCCTGGTGACCATAGGTGTCGTTATACAGTTTGAAGTAGTCGACATCCAGCATCAGGACCGTGAAGCGTTTGCCTTGCTCCACCGCATTTTCCAGCACCAGCTCCATCGCCCGGCGGTTGGCCGTTTTCGTCAGCGGATCCTGATGGGCCAGCGCATCCAGCCGCGAAATTAAACGCTGATTCTGCTGGTTGCGACGCCAGGCCTCTTCAAACCAGCTTAAGAGGATGTAGCGTCCGCAAACGAGAATGAACGTGAACACCACCCACAGCCCGGCAAAGCGAAGGTTCATCTCCTGATTCAGCAGCATGCTGGCAACGGGCATGGTGATCCACAGCGGCGCGATAAAGCACACCAGTCCCACCGGATGAAAATAGAGCGCGGTCATACCGGCCATCAGCAGGGTAACGAATATCGGCCAGGGATGAGGAAGCTGTATCACGTTGATAAACCAGTAACAACTTATCGACCACAGCAGGCTACACATTAACAGCACGGCGCTGACGCCGCGGATGTGGCGCCAGGCCATTATTACCAGCGCCACGGAAAGGATGACTACCCCCAGCATGGAAGCGTCAATCATCTGTGTGAGAGGTGGGCTGACGTGTAAGAGGGTATCAATTTGGCCGAACAGGGAATTGCGCAGCAGGATCATGAGCGCAAAGCTCGCGTTGACGAAGGCGAGCCACGGCAGGTTCATGGCCAGCCCGTGGACAACCATGGCGTTACGGGTCGGCCAGGTCGCGGGCTCCGGAGTGGCGTTGTGTCTTTTTTCCATGAGAGAGAATGTCCCTGTGGCGGGCGGAAAGACCGCCCGCGAGTGCATGCCTTTACGGGGTCACAATGTTAAACCAGAATTCAAATTTATCCATGTAACCGAGCATGGCATCGAGTTTTGCGGCATCGCCCGTCACTTTGATATCGCCATTATCCTGAGCCTGTTTAAGCGTCACTTCTTTCAGGATGATTTTATTCAGCGTATCGCGGTTGAGGGTCACGGTCGCGTCAGCATCCTTCGCTTCGGCGTTCGCCGTGTGGTTCAGCACGCCATTTTCCAGCTCCAGCTTGTATTTGCCGCCGTCGCTGCCGAGGTCGATGTTAAACACCGATTTTGCATCCGCTGCTTTTTCACCGTTGATATGCACCGCCAGATAGTCAAAGAACATTTCTGGCGTCATTGCGCGCACGGTATCCGGGCTGGCGGTATTCGGGGTCGGACCTTTCACCACGCCGTTACGCAACTCCTGCGCGCCGGTCAGGTAGAAGTTACGCCATGGGCCGGATTCAGCCTGATAACCCAACTGCTCCAGGGCATCCGCTTCAAGGTTACGTGCGGCCTGGTTGTTTGGATCGGCGAATACCACTTTGCTGACCACCTGAGCCACCCAGCGATAGTTGCCCTGGTCAAAATCGGTTTTAGCTTTACTCAGGATGGCATCCGCGCCTCCCATATACTCCACAAATTTCTTCGCGGCTTCTTCAGGCGGCAGTTCATCCAGGGTCGCGGGGTTGCCGTCAAACCAGCCTAAATAGAGCACGTAGGTGGCTTTGACGTCATGACTGACTGAACCGTAATAGCCTCGGTTGGCCCAGGTATTGGCCAGGGAGTTCGGCAGCTTGAAGTTGGCGGCGATCTCGTCACGCGTCAGCCCTTCATTCGCCATGCGCAGGGTCTGGTCGTTGATGTAGCGGTAGAGGTCGCGCTGGCTTTTCAGCAGGTTAACCACATTCTCGTTGCCCCAGGTCGGCCAGTGGTGCTGCGCCATGATAACTTCGGCCTTATCACCCCAGCGTACAATTGCCTGGTTGATGTATTTCGACCATGGCAGCGGTTCACGAATTTTCGCACCGCGCAGGGAGTAGGTGTTGTGCAGGGTATGGGTAACATCTTCCGCAGACTCGATCAGCTTTTTCTCTTCGATATACCAGAGCATCTCAGAAGGCGCTTCGGAGCCCGGCGCGAGCATAAAATCATAGGTCAGGCCATCGATCACCTCTTTCTGACCATCTTTCTCGATGATATTGGTCGGGGCAATCAGGGTCACCGTCCCGGCGGAGGTGGTGGTGCCGAGCCCCGCACCCACCTGGCCTTTCGCATCCGGCTTCAGCAGGTTGCCGTACATATAGCTGGCGCGGCGGCTCATGACGTTACCCGCCATGATATTTTCCGCGACGGCGGCCTCCATAAATCCGGCTGGCGCGTAGACTTTAACCTTGCCGGACTTCACGTCGGCTTCGTCCACCACGCCGCGCACGCCGCCATAGTGGTCAACGTGGCTGTGGGTATAAATAACAGCGACGACAGGTTTCTTGCCGCGATTTTTATAGTAAAGATCCATCCCGACTTTGGCCGTCTCCGCCGACACCAGCGGATCGACCACGGTAATACCTTCTTTACCTTCGATAATGGTCATGTTTGACAGGTCGAGGTTACGGATCTGGTACACGCCCTCGGTAACTTCAAACAGGCCGCTGATGTTAATCAGCTGGGACTGACGCCATAAGCTCGGGTTAACCGAATCGGGCGCTTTATCGCCTTCCTTGATGAAGGCGTACTGCTGTGGATCCCAGACGGTGTTGCCTTGCTCCCCTTTGATAATTTCCTGAGGTAGCGGGGCGATAAACCCTTTGTGGGCATTGGTAAAATCGGTGTTATCGGAGAAAGGAAGCTGGTTGAAGAGTGCGTTGTTGGCCTGCTGAGTTGCTGCGGTTGCATCCTTAGGGGCTTCTGCGGCCCAGGCTGAACTGGCGGAAATGAAAAAACCGGCCAGCGCAAGGCTTCTTGCTATCTCATTGACTTTCATCCTAAAACCTCTCGGTTATGTATAGCGTTGTTCATGGACACTTCGATATCTACAAAATGTTTCAGATGTTGCAAAAGCATTAAGCGAAGTAACATTAACTATAATCGGGGAGTGGTATTCAGCAAGAAAGCGAATGAAAAACCGGGCATCGTGCCCGGTCAACGTGTTATTTCTGCTCTTTTTTCTTACCGATCGTTGGCGTCTCGTCAAAGAAGTTCCACGGCTTGAGTAACGTGTGCACCCATTCCGTCGGCATTATCGGCCACTCCTCGGCGCGGGCGACATGGGTGGTGCCGGTGGTCATCCAGATGACGTTATCCTGGTCGTTCAGCGACTCGTTATCTTTGCTGTACTGGCCGAGGCCCGTATCATGCGTGGAACGGTTCGGGTATTTTCCCTCCGGGTACATCTCGTCGGGATGGTAACGCGTCACCCACAGCTGTTTATCCATAAAGCTCAGGCGGTGATAAATCCACTCGTCCGGGGCAAACTTCGCGCCCGTCGCCACCGGGTGTGTGCCCCCCGCGTAAGGGATGATCTGATACGAGACCGGGTTGCCCATGCGGTTCTCTTTGCTGGTGTTGCTCAGCAGGCGGATGGTGCCCGGATCAAACTTCTGCGCCGCCTGCTGTTCGGTATCAATATCATACTGATTCACCTGCATGGTGCTGGTGCGCGGACCGCCAGCGGTGTTCGGTTTGACGTCCGGATCCATGGCCACCAGCTTGTTGTTGATGCCGTCCACGTCCATATCCAGACGGAAGTTGTAGATGTGCTGGTGGGTGGTGCCGACAATATTATGGTCGATCAGCGTACCGTATCGGGTGTCATCCTTCGCGGTGGCATCATGCATGGTTTTCGTCTGCACGCCTTTCACCGCTTCAATGCCCGTGGCCCCTGCATCAATTCCGATGGTGCCGTTTTCGTGGAATACCCAGTCGAAGATATAATCGTAGTTACCCACGGTGCTGACCCAGCGCACCACCAGCTCGCGGCGCTCGGTGCTGACGTTGGGTTTACCTAACTCCTGATGCTTATACTCCGGCCCGGCGTAACGCTCGAAAATGGCGATCGCCCGGGGGATCTCCATTGGCGCACCGGTATAGTCCGGGATGGTTTCGTTGAGCATCACGGCGTTAGACGGAACATCCTTGCCGCGCACCAGCGGGGAGGTCAGGGTACCCATGCCGTAGTCGCCGGAGTCCAGGTAGGCCTTAAAGTACCAGCCGATATCCGGGTCGCCGTACGGCACAATCATGCCCCCGAGCGATCCCTGATACATCACCTGTCGCTTTTTGCCGTTGTCGTTATAGGTCACGGTGGAGATCATCGGGCCGACGCGCGAGTCCAGGCTCAGATGAAAATCCCAGTTCTGCCAGTGCACCATATCCCCGGTAATGGTGTAGTTCTTGCCTTCCGGCTCGATAATCTCCAGCGGTTTTTTCACCGTTTCAACGCGGTCACGGCCATCATAAGGACGCGGGGTGAGCGGCACCGGCACGACCGGGCCCTCCTCAATCTTCTGGATTTTCTTCTGCTCGAGATCCACCACCGCAACCAGGTTTTCGATCGGGTGCGCCCAGTAGTTACCGTCGCCCACGTCGAGATAGCTGATCACTTTCAGCAGGCGGTCTTCCTGTTTCAGCCCATCCTTGCCGTCAAAAAAGCCGACGGTAAGCGGGGTGGTGATCACTTTCTTCGGATCGGTAATGCCGCGCTTTTTCAGCACGGCGGCAAACTCCGGGCTTTCATTGATGATCTGCTGCACGGTATTGAAGTCATCCAGCAGCACCATGCCGTGCGCGTCTTTGATCGGCTCCCAGCGGAGGATCTTTTTGTCCTTCAGATCCACCCGGCTTTCGATGATGCGTTTGCCGTCAAGCATAATGATATTGGCCTGGCGGGGCGCATCCACCGCCGTGCCGTTAAGCACGAAGTCCCAGACTTTGGCTTTTTCTGGCTCCGCCAGCGCAATCTGGGTAAAGCGGGTATTGGGTTTAAAATCCGCAGAGGCTTTCACGATTGCTACGGCCTGGTTAATTTCATCAGCCGTCAGCGCGTTTAACGGGTGGGGGCTTTTTTCAACCTGGAATGTCTGATCAAGACCGGACTGAAAGACATCGTTGATAAAAGTCTCCGGGATATAGGCCTTATTGTTCTTCATCACCACGGGCACCTGGAGCGTCAGCGGTTTGCCGTTAACGATGGCGGTGTTGGCGCCGGGTTTGACCTTCACAAAGGCACCGTCTTTAGCGATGGTGAACATCTGGGCGTAATCATCCCACTGCACGTCCGCGCCAAACGCCTGAAGCGTTTTGTCCATCGGGACCATATGCGCCTCGCTGCCGTGAGCGTAAACAGGGGATTGCCAGGCGCAACAGAGCGCAACGGCCATGGCCAGTGCCGTTCTACGGGCAAAAAAAGAAGAATTGCTTCCCATCGCAGACCTCATCTTGTTGTGTTTATTGTGTTGTGTCAGCCTTATCCTGACAGGCGCGCACGAAAAGCGTTTGCCTGCATCTGCCAGGTTGTTTGTCAGTCTTGCCAGGTTAAAAAAAGACCGGGGGTGCATCACACCCCGTGAAAGTGAAAGTGTGCTTCAGTAAGGTGAACTGTCGAGATGAATGCAGACATCGAAACCTACCGTCGTGAACGAATAAACCGTACCGCGAACGCGAAGATAAATGTCTCCATTTTTAATTGCCACTGAAGCTTTATCATCATCGGTGATCATGACGGGATTGATATTCTTAATGTTAGACATGAATTCTTCCGGACTTTTTTTCGCATCAAAGAGATAAATATGAGACCTGTTTTTAGACAGTGAGCCCGTCTCAACCTGGGTGATGTAAAGAGTTAAACGATCGTTAACCTTGATTTTTTCCTGCAAATTTTCATACACGGTAAAAAGATCGCGGAAAGGGTATGCAATGAATATGAGAAAACTAAAGATAATAATTCCAGCTCGCCAGTTAAAAACCCGAACGTCGCGCATAATCTATTCCTGCCCTTATCCATAACTGATCGACTGGATCATCACCGTAATTATTATTGTTCTGGAATTTTGCAAATTCGGCAGGATCGCTTGTCCCGGCAAGAATCTGTGCAGTGCCTGCCCCCCGGAGCAGAATTCCCTCAGGAATGCCTGCTGCCGCACCAACGGCACCGTAATGAAAATTGCCAAAATTGGCATACTCTGCACGGCCTTGTTTATAATCCCAGGGACCATGGTTTCTGACCATTTGATAAAACCATATGTAGGTCATTAATGAGGGGCCACCATGAAATCGCGCTATTATCATGTGGCTAACGACGTCCACGCCAGGTGGTGCAAAGGATGCAATATTATAGGGTGTTGAATAGGAAGGATTTCGCATATTTAACGCTCAGCCCAACAGTCTGCAAACTGTATATTACCATCGCAATATGTCCATGTTATTTTATCATAGCGTAGTTCCACGACTTCAAGATGATTATGTTTTTCTTTCGTCGGGTCTTTAATGTCATGCATCAATGGCGTAACGGAAACGACGCGAATATTATCGAGACGCATATTGTAATATTCTACTTCCTGTCCGGCGTCATTAATGCGATACCACCTGAACTCGGCCGTTTTAAGGGTTTGGCCAGTCGCAACCGCTTTCATCAGGTAAGGGGAGGAGGAATCGATTTCTTTTTGAAATACGACTGGGGCATGGTTACGTTTACTGGTAATTTTCCCGGTCAATGGATCGGTTGGGAGGCGAAGATTGTGTGTAAAGCCAGTGACTTCAATGCTTCCCTCACGGTAACAAACATCCACCGAGCCTGTAATTTTTGTACCACCATCGTCAGTCAAGAAAAGGTAAACAGGAATTGCCATAGTCTGTTAATCATCCATGTAATTTAACGCGGGAATATTCCCGGCGATAAATAATAACTATGCTAACTATACGGTCAATTTGCTTAGTGTTTCCGGTTGTAACTTATCCAAACCAGGCAGACTGGATGGTTCGATTAATCAAAGCCAACCAGCCCCTGTATTACCTTCCGTTTATTTTGATGCGCTCAAACACTCGAGGCAGCAAGGTTAATGCCATTGCTTTGATTAAAAGTCACCCTGCTGGCGCGCCACCAGCGTCAGGATGGAGTAAAGCGCCACGGCCTGCTGATGCTGGTTGAAGATCTCCACCGCCCATTCCACCACGCCAGTCGGTTTTTCCTCGGCAGTGCGCTGTTTCTTCAGCGTTTTACGTTTACAGGTCAGGCGCACCTGAATGGTATCGCCCGGCTTGACCGGCTCGATAAAGCGCAGGTTTTCCATGCCGTAGTTGGCAATAACCGGCCCAACCCCGGCATCGACAAACAGCCCCGCTGCGGCGGAAATCAGGAAATAACCGTGTACCACGCGCTCGCCAAAAATCGACTCCGCCGCGCCAATTTTGTCCATATGGGCATAGAAATGATCCCCGCTCAGGCAGGCAAAATTCACGATATCCGCTTCCGTCAGGGTACGACGCGGGGTCAGCAGGCTGTCGCCCGGCTGTAACTCCTCGAAGTATTTACGGAACGGATGAACGCGATCTTCCAGCACCTCCGCGCCACGGACCCACTGTTTGCCGATGGCGGCGAGCATGGACGGGCTGCCCTGAATGGCCGTGCGCTGGAGATAGTGCTTCACCGCACGCAGGCCGCCCAGCTCCTCGCCGCCGCCCGCACGTCCCGGGCCGCCGTGCACCAGCTGCGGCAGCGGTGAACCGTGGCCGGTGGATTCTTTCGAGGATTCCTGGTTGAGGATCTGAATGCGTCCGTGGGCGCGCGCGGCACCGGCAATAAATTGCCGCGCCACGTTTGAATCTGCCGTGACCAGCGTTCCCGCCAGGCTGCCGCCGCCCGCCCGCGCCAGCTGCATGGCGTGTTCACTGTTGCGGCAGGGCATCAGGGTGGCGACGGGGCCAAAGGCTTCGGTGGCGTGAACGGCCGGAGTTTCGTCCGGCTGCGGGCAGAACAGCAGGGTGGGCGGGAAGAATGCGCCAGCCGCCTGCATATCGGCTTTACCACCCAGACGGATCTGGCAGCCCGAGGCAAGCAGATGATCGACTTTTTCCTGCACGTCAGCACGTTGCTCACTGTTGACGAGAGCCCCCATCTTCACCCCTTCCTGGGCCGGATCGCCGACGACCACGTTCTCCAGCCGCGCAATCAGCGCCTGGCTGACGGCTTCAACCTGCGCTTCCGGCACGATGATGCGGCGGATGGCGGTACATTTTTGCCCGGCCTTGGCGGTCATCTCGCGCACCACTTCACGGATAAACAGCGCAAACTCCGGCTGGTCCGGCGTTACGTCTTCACCGAGCACGCAGCAGTTAAGGGAATCCGCTTCCATAGTAAACGGAATGGAATGCGCGACGATATTCGGATGTACGCGCAGGCTCTGCCCGGTGCTGGCCGACCCGGTAAACGTCACCACGTCCTGGCTGTCGAGCTGGTTCAGCAGATCGCCCGCGCCACCACAGATCAGGCTGATGGCGCCGTCCGGCACCAGTCCGCTCTCGACGATCGCTTTCACCATCGCCTGAGTCACCTGCGCGGTGGCGGTGGCGGGCTTGATGATGGCGGGCATCCCGGCAAGCCAGGTGGGTGCGAGCTTTTCCAGCATCCCCCAGCACGGGAAGTTGAACGCGTTGATATGCACCGCCACGCCGGATTTCGACGTTAACACGTGACGTGCCGCAAAGCCGCCTTCCTTCGACAGCGGGATCAGCTCATCCTCCGGCCACAGGGTATCGTCCGGCAGCTCACGGCTGCCGAGGCTTGCGTAGGTGAAGAGGGTGCCGATACCGCCTTCAATATCCACCCAGCTGTCGGCCTTCGTCGCGCCGGTCTGGGCTGACAGGGCATAAAACCGATCCTTCTGGCTCAGCAGATGTTTGGCCACCGCCTTCAGCATGGCGGCGCGCTCGATAAAGCTCATTGCGCGGAGCGCTTCTCCGCCGTGTTCAATGGCGTAACGGCGCGCGGCCGCCATATCCAGGCCTTCGCTGGTGACTTCAAATAGCGTTTCCCCGCTGATGGCGTGGGTGATGGTGCGCTCGCGGCCCCGGCCTGATTGCCAGGTGCCGGACAAGAAGCTGGCTAACTGCTGCATTTCTTCTCTCCAGGTGTTTCGTGATTTCACTATAAATAGTTTGATCGCGAATCATAAAAAGCAAGCTGAGTTTTAATGAATTGTTAACGCTGTGATCTCTATTGCTTAGCCTGACCACCCGAAAGCCTTGTATAATCAGCCTTTCATGAAAAGGCTTGCGAGCGTCGTCACAAAATAAACAAACGCTTCTTGGGGTTATATTTAACCTTTGTGTAACTTTTAAGAAACCAAATGATTCACCATTATGCTGTTTTTGGTGATTTAACGAATCACAAAGGTGGTTATGTGACGCAAGAACAACGCTTTGAGCAACGCATCGCACAGGAGACGGCCATCGAGCCGCAGGACTGGATGCCGGATGCCTATCGCAAGACGCTGATACGCCAGATTGGACAGCACGCCCACTCTGAGATTGTCGGCATGCTGCCGGAAGGAAACTGGATCACCCGCGCGCCGACGCTGCGCCGGAAAGCCATTCTGCTGGCGAAGGTTCAGGACGAAGCCGGACACGGCCTGTACCTCTACAGCGCGGCGGAAACGCTGGGCTGCGCCCGGGAGGACATCTATCAAAAGATGCTCGACGGCAAGATGAAATACTCCTCCATCTTCAACTATCCGACCCTGAGTTGGGCCGATATCGGCGTCATTGGCTGGCTGGTGGACGGGGCGGCCATCGTGAACCAGGTGGCGCTGTGCCGTACGTCTTACGGCCCGTACGCCCGGGCGATGGTGAAAATCTGTAAAGAAGAGAGCTTCCACCAGCGTCAGGGTTTTGAAGCCTGTATGGCGCTGGCGCAGGGCAGTGAAGCACAGCGGCAGATGTTGCAGGACGCCATCAACCGTTTCTGGTGGCCCGCGCTGATGATGTTCGGACCCAACGACGACAACTCCCCAAACAGCGCCCGCAGTCTTGCCTGGAAGATCAAACGCTTTGGCAACGATGAGCTTCGCCAGCGCTTCGTGGACAACACGGTGCCTCAGGTGGAGATGCTCGGCATGACCGTGCCGGATCCCGACCTGCGTTTCGATGAAGAGAGCGGCCACTACCGCTTCGGCGAAATCGACTGGCACGAATTTGACGAGGTGATCAACGGGCGCGGGATCTGCAACCACGAACGTCTGGCCGCAAAACGTAAAGCCTGGGACGACGGCGCATGGGTGCGTGAAGCCGCTCTGGCCCACGCGGAAAAACAACGCGCCCGCCAGGCCGCATAAGAGGAATCAACCATGAGCAATGTTTACTGGCCGTTATACGAAGTTTTTGTCCGTTCGAAGCAGGGGCTGTCGCACCGCCATGTGGGCAGCCTTCACGCTGCCGACGACCGCATGGCGCTGGAAAACGCGCGCGATGCCTATACCCGCCGCAGCGAAGGCTGTTCCATCTGGGTGGTGAAGGCGAGTGAAATCGTCGCCTCCCAGCCGGAAGAGAGCGGGGAGTTTTTCGATCCGGCGGAAAGCAAGGTCTACCGCCATCCGACGTTTTACACCATCCCTGATGGCATTGAGCATATGTGAGGTTGGGGATGAACAACGTATCTGCTTATGCCCTGCGTCTGGGTGACAACGGTCTGGTGCTCTCACAGCGTCTGGGCGCCTGGTGCGGCCATGCGCCGGAGCTGGAAATTGACCTGGCGCTCGCCAATATCGGCCTTGATCTGCTCGGGCAGGCGCGCAATTTCCTGACCTACGCCGCTGAACGGGAGGGTAAGGGTGATGAAGACACCCTGGCCTATGGCCGCGATGAGCGTCAGTTCCGCAATCTGCTGCTGGTGGAACAGCCAAACGGCAGCTTCGCCGACACCATTGCCCGTCAGTATCTGATGGATGCGTGGAACGTAGCGCTGTACGAACGGCTGATCCACAGCAGCGACAGTCAGCTTGCCGCCATCGCGGCAAAAGCCATTAAAGAGGCGCGCTATCACCTGCGCTTCAGCCGCGGCTGGCTGGTGCGGCTGGGGGACGGGACAGAAACCTCCTCACAGAAAATGCAGCAGGCGGTGGATAGCCTGTGGCGCTTTACGGCTGAATTGTTTGACGCCGACGACGTCGAGCTGGAGCTGGTTGACACCGACGTGGCGGTTGATCCGCGCGCCCTGCGGGAATCGTGGGAGCGCGAAGTGTTTGCGGGGCTGGCGGAAGCTACCCTCCGCGTGCCCGAGGAAGTGGCGTATCGCACGGGCGGCAAGAAGGGGCTACATACTGAACACCTCGGACCGATGCTGGCTGAGATGCAGTATCTCCAGCGCGTTTACCCCGACCAGCAGTGGTAAAGGAGAACACTATGCAACGCCTCGTCGACATTGCGCCTGCCCAAATCCCGCAGATTTGGGCGCTGTTAAGCCAGATCCCCGACCCGGAAGTGCCGGTGCTGACCATCACCGACTTAGGCATGGTGCGCAGCGTGAAGGCGCAGGGGGAAGGCTGGGTTATAGGCTTCACGCCAACCTATTCGGGCTGTCCGGCAACGGAGCATCTGCTGGGGGCGATCCGCGAAACTCTGACCGGGAACGGCTTTTCCCCGGTACATATTGTGCTGCAACTGGAGCCCGCCTGGACCACCGACTGGATGACCGACGATGCCCGCAGGCGCCTGCGGGAATATGGCATCAGCCCGCCTGTCGGCCATAGCTGCCATGCCCACGTTCCTGCGGAGGTGAGCTGCCCGCGCTGTGCGAGCACCGATACCTCGCTCATCAGTGAATTTGGTTCCACGGCCTGCAAAGCGCTCTACCGCTGCAATACCTGCCGTGAGCCCTTCGACTATTTCAAATGTATTTGAGGCTGCCATGACAACGTTTCATTCATTAACAGTGGCAAAAGTGGAACCCGAAACCCGCGACGCGGTGACCATTACCTTCGCGGTGCCGCAGGCGTTACAGGAGGCGTACCGCTTCCGTCCCGGTCAGCATTTGACCCTGAAAGCCAGTCCTGGCGGGGATGAACTGCGCCGCTGCTACTCCATCTGCCGGAGCACCGCGTGCGGTGAGATCAGCGTGGCGGTCAAAGCCATCGAGGGCGGACGTTTTTCCCGCTATGCCCGGGACGAGATCAAACCTGGCATGGCGCTGGAGGTGATGGTTCCCCAGGGGCATTTTGGCTACCAGCCGCAGGCCGAACGCGAAGGCCACTATCTGGCGATTGCCGCCGGGTCCGGGATCACCCCGATGCTGGCGATTATGTCCGCTACGCTGGCCACTGAAGCCCACAGCCACTTCACCCTGATTTACGGTAACCGCAGCAGCCAGAGCATGATGTTCCGCCGGGCGCTGGCGGACCTGAAAGATAAATACCCGCAGCGTTTGCAGCTGATCTCTATCTTCAGCCAGGAGACGCTCGACAGCGATCTGCTCCATGGCCGTATTGACGGGGAAAAGCTCCATGCGCTGGCAAAAACGCTGGTGAATTTCCGCCAGTACGATGAAGCCTTCATCTGCGGCCCGTCGGCGATGATGGACGAGGCTGAGGCGGCGCTGAAAGCGCTGGGTATGCCGGAAAAAGCGATCCATCTTGAACGCTTTAACACGCCGGGAACCCCCGTTAAACGGACAGTCAGCGTGCAGGCCGACGGGCAGAAGGTCACCGTCCGTCAGGACGGGCGCGACAGGGAGATCACCCTGACGGCGGACGACGAGAGCATTCTTGACGCGGCCCTGCGTCAGGGGGCGGATCTGCCTTACGCCTGCAAGGGCGGCGTGTGCGCCACCTGCAAATGCAAAGTGCTTCGTGGGAAGGTGGACATGGCGACCAACTACAGCCTGGAGCCGGACGAGCTGGCCGCAGGCTATGTGCTGAGCTGTCAGGCGCTGCCGTTAACCGCTGACGTTATCGTCGATTTTGATGCGAAGGGGATGGCATGAGCGAACTGATTGTCACCCGTCATGGCCGCGTGTTGCAGCTGACGCTTCACCGTCCGGCGGCGCGCAACGCGCTCAACAATGCGCTGCTCACGCAAATCGCGGAGCAGCTTGAAGCCGCCGCCGCGGATGCGGAGATCGCCGTCTGTGTGATTTACGGCAACGAACGCTGCTTTGCCGCCGGGGCCGATCTCAACGAAATGGCGGAGAAAGACCTGCCCGCCACACTGAACGATATCCGCCCGCAGCTGTGGGCGCGGATAAACGCCTTCACCAAACCGCTGATTGCCGCCGTGAACGGCTACGCGCTGGGGGCAGGCTGTGAGCTGGCGCTGCTCTGCGACGTGGTGATTGCCGGTGATAACGCCCGCTTTGGCCTGCCGGAAATCACCCTCGGGATCATGCCGGGCGCAGGCGGCACCCAGCGGCTAATCCGTAGCGTGGGCAAATCGCTGGCCAGCAAAATGGTGCTGACGGGCGAAAGCATCACGGCGGTTCAGGCGCACAGCGCCGGGCTGGTCAGTGGCGTTTACCCGGCCTCGCTGACGCTGGAGTATGCCCTGAAGCAGGCGGGGCTGATGGCGCGCCACTCGCCGCTGGCGTTACAGGCGGCGAAGCAGGCGCTTCGCCAGTCGCAGGAAGTGCCGCTTCAGGCCGGGCTGGCGCAGGAGCGTCAGCTGTTTGCGCTACTCGCGGCCACCGACGATCGCCGGGAAGGCATCAACGCCTTTTTACAGAAACGCACCCCAGACTTTAAAGGACGCTGATTGTGGAATTTATTCTGAGCCATGTTGAGCAGGGCGTAATGACCATTACGCTGAACCGCCCGGAGCGCCTGAACAGCTTTAACGACGTCATGCACCAGCAGCTTTCCGAATGCCTGAAGCAGGCCGAGCGCGATGACGCTATCCGCTGCCTGCTGATCACCGGGGCAGGACGCGGTTTCTGCGCCGGGCAGGATCTCAACGACCGTAACGTGGACCCGAACGGCCCTGCGCCGGATCTGGGCATGTCCGTTGAGACTTTTTACAACCCGCTGGTGCGCCGCCTGGCAAAACTGCCGAAGCCGGTGATTTGCGCGGTTAACGGCGTGGCGGCGGGGGCAGGTGCCACGCTGGCCCTCGGCTGTGACATGGTGATTGCGGCCCGTTCAGCCAGCTTTGTGATGGCCTTCAGCAAGCTCGGGCTGGTACCGGACTGCGGCGGAACCTGGCTGCTGCCGCGCGTGACCGGACGCGCCCGCGCCATGGGGCTGGCATTGCTGGGCGACAAGCTCAGCGCCGAGCAGGCACAGGCCTGGGGAATGATCTGGCAGGTGGTGGACGACGAGCAGCTCTCCGCCACCGCACAGCAGATGGCGCTGCATTTTGCCTCGCAGCCGACCTATGGCCTGGGCTTGATCAAGCAGGCGATCAACGCCGCTGAAACCAACACCCTCGACGCCCAGCTTGATCTGGAGCGCGACTATCAACGTCTGGCTGGACGCAGCGACGACTACCGGGAAGGCGTCAGCGCGTTCCTGGCAAAACGCGCGCCGAACTTTACGGGGAAATAAGATGGTGAATATCCATACGGTCGCCGTCATTGGCAGCGGCACCATGGGCGCCGGGATTGCCGAAGTGGCAGCCAGCCACGGTCATCCGGTTCTGGTGTACGACATTGACGCTGCGGCGATTTCCCGCGCCGTCGACGGCATTCGCCAGCGGCTGTCCTCTCGCGTTGCGCGCGGAAAACTCTCTGCCGACGCCGGGGAACAGATCCTCGCCCGCCTGACGCCGGTGACGAATATCAGTGCTCTGGCGAAAGCCGATCTGGTGATCGAGGCGGCCTCCGAGCGGCTTGAAGTGAAAAAGGCGCTGTTTACCCAGCTGGCAGAGGTTTGCCCGCCGCAGACGCTACTCGCCAGCAATACCTCGTCTATTTCCGTTACCGCGATTGCGGCGGAGATAAACCACCCTGAACGCGTCGCCGGGCTGCACTTCTTCAATCCTGCCCCGGTGATGAAGCTGGTGGAGGTGGTCAGCGGGCTGGCGACCTCACCCGAAGTGGCCGATGCGCTGTGCGAGCTGGCGCTGAGCTGGGGAAAGCAGCCGGTACGCTGCCAGTCCACACCGGGGTTTATCGTCAACCGCGTAGCGCGTCCTTTCTACTCGGAAGCCTGGCGCGCGCTGGAAGAGCAGGTGGCAGCGCCCGAGGTGATCGACGCCGCCCTGCGAGACGGCGGGGGTTTCCCGATGGGGCCGCTTGAGCTGACGGACATGATTGGTCAGGACGTCAACTTTGCCGTGACCTGCTCCGTATTTAACGCCTTCTGGCAGGAGCGTCGTTTTTTGCCGTCGCTGGTGCAGCAGGAGCTGGTGCTGGCGGGGCGTCTGGGTAAGAAAAGCGGGCAGGGCGTTTACCGCTGGCAGGAGGACAAACCCGCCGTCAGCTGGCTCGCCCCGGTCAGCCACAGCTTCAGCCCGATGCGCGCACAGCGAAGAAGTGACGGTGTCACGGAAATTGACGATCTGTTGTTGATCGAAACGCAGGGTGAAACCGCGCAGTCGCTGGCGCTGCGCCACGGCTGTCCGGTGGTGGTGGTCGACCGCATCGAGCGGGATGTGGCCGTTATAGCCGCCGCGCCCGGCAACCCGCACGCCGCCACGCAGAAAGCCATTTACTGGTTGCAGCACCAGGAGAAACGGGTGGTCCAGATTGCGGATTACCCCGGCCTGCTGATCTGGCGCACGGTGGCGATGATTGCCAACGAAGCGCTGGATGCCCTGCAAAAAGGGGTCGCCAGTGAGCAAGACATCGATACCGCCATGCGCTTAGGGGTCAACTATCCCTGCGGCCCCATCGCCTGGGGCGAGCGCCTTGGCTGGCAGCGTCTGTTAACGCTGCTGGAGAACCTGCAACGTCACTACGGCGAGGAACGTTATCGCCCCTGTTCACTGCTGCGCCAGCGTGCGCTTCTGGAGAGTAGTTATGAGTCATAACGCCTGGCATAACGCCCGCGCGATGTACGAACGGGACGCCTGCGCGCAGGCGATGGGGATGGACATTATCGAGATGGGCGAGGGCTACGCGGTGGTGACCATGACCATCACCCCGCAGATGCTTAACGGGCATAAAACCTGCCACGGCGGACAGCTATTCTCGCTGGCCGATACCGCCTTTGCCTACGCCTGCAACAGTCAGGGGCTGGCGGCGGTGGCCTCAGGCTGCGCCATCGATTTTCTGCGTCCGGGCTTTGCTGGCGATAAGCTGACCGCTACCGCGCGGGTGAAGCATCAGGGCAAACTGACCGGCGTCTATGACATTGAAATTCAGAATCAACAACAGAAAACCGTCGCTCTTTTTCGCGGGAAATCCCACCGCACCGGCGGCAGTGTGACAGGAGAAGCCTGATGCGTAACGCATTTATTTGTGAGGGTGTGCGTACCCCGGTCGGTCGCTACGGTGGAGGATTATCCAGCCTGCGTGCCGATGACTTAGGGGCCGTTCCGCTGCGTGCGCTGCTGGCGCGTTACCCGCAGCTCGATCTGGAGCGCATAGATGACGTGATCTTCGGCTGCGCAAATCAGGCCGGAGAGGATAACCGCAACGTGGCGCGCATGTCGTCGCTGCTGGCCGGGCTGCCGCAGACCCTTTCCGGTACCACCATTAACCGCCTGTGCGGCTCCGGTCTGGATGCCCTTGGCTTTGCGGCGCGCGCCATTAAGGCCGGGGATGGCGATCTGCTGATCGCCGGTGGCGTCGAATCCATGTCCCGTGCGCCGTTCGTGATGGGTAAAGCCACCGCGGCGTTTCAGCGTCAGGCGGAGATCTTCGATACCACCATCGGCTGGCGATTTGTGAATCCGCTCATGCATCAGCAATACGGAACTGACAGCATGCCGGAAACGGCAGAGAATGTAGCGGAATTGTTAAATATAAGCCGTGCCGATCAGGACGCATTTGCCCTGCGCAGCCAGCAGCGCACCGCGCTGGCGCAGCAGAATGGCGTTCTGGCGCAGGAGATAATCCCGGTACAGGTAACGGGGAAAAAAGGCGCGGTAACGGAAGTGAGCGTAGACGAGCATCCGCGCGCCGAAACCACCCTTGAACAGCTTGCCGCGCTGAAAGCCCCGTTTCGCAAGAACGGTGTGGTGACGGCGGGGAACGCCTCTGGCGTCAACGACGGGGCGGCGGCGCTGATTATCGCCAGCGAGCCGATGGCGCTTGCCCAGGGGTTAACCCCGCGCACCCGCATTGTGGCCATGTCGACCGCGGGCGTCGAGCCGCGTCTGATGGGATTAGGCCCGGTTCCCGCCACCCGTAAGGTGCTGGAACGTGCCGGACTCAGTATCACCGATATGGACGTCATTGAGCTTAACGAAGCCTTCGCCGCACAGGCGCTGGGGGTGCTGCGTCAGCTGGGCTTGCCGGATGACGCGGAGCATGTCAACCCGAACGGCGGAGCGATCGCGCTAGGTCATCCGCTGGGAATGAGCGGTGCCAGACTGGCGCTGGCCGCGAGCAATGAATTGCACCGACGCGGCGGGCGCTACGCGCTGTGTACGATGTGCATCGGTGTGGGTCAGGGCATTGCCATGATCCTTGAGCGTGTTTGAGCGAACAATAATGTGAGTACCCTGCGATGATAAATACAACAAAGCTTGATCCGATCGAAACCGCGTCCATTGATGAATTGCAGGCGTTGCAGACCGCGCGCCTTAAGTGGACGCTGAACCACGCCTACAACAACGTTCCGATGTACAAACGCAAGTTTGATGCCGCGGGCGTTCACCCTGACGATTTCAACGAGCTGGCGGACCTGCAAAAATTCCCGTGCACCACCAAGCAGGATCTGCGCGACAACTACCCGTTCGATACCTTTGCGGTGCCGATGGAGCAGGTGGTGCGTATTCACGCCTCGTCGGGCACCACCGGAAAGCCGACCGTGGTGGGGTATACCCAGAATGATATCGACAACTGGGCCAATATCGTCGCCCGTTCCCTGCGCGCCGCCGGGGGCAGCGCGAAGGATAAAATTCACGTCGCCTACGGTTACGGGCTCTTCACCGGCGGGCTGGGGGCGCACTACGGTGCAGAGCGTCTGGGGGCGACGGTGATCCCGATGTCCGGCGGCCAGACGGAGAAGCAGGCGCAGCTGATCCGCGATTTCCAGCCGGATATGATCATGGTGACGCCCTCTTACTGCCTGAACCTGATCGAAGAGCTGGAGCGTCAGATGGGCGGTGATGCCAGCGCCTGTTCCCTGCGCGTCGGCGTGTTTGGCGCCGAGCCGTGGACGCAGGCGATGCGCCGCGAAATCGAGAAACGGCTGGGCATTACCGCGCTGGATATCTATGGTCTCTCCGAGGTGATGGGGCCGGGCGTGGCGATGGAGTGTCTTGAAACCGCTGACGGCCCGACCATCTGGGAAGATCACTTCTACCCGGAGATCGTCAACCCGAATGACGGCACGCCGCTGGCCGACGGCGAGCAGGGCGAAATGCTGTTCACCACGCTGACCAAAGAGGCGCTGCCGGTGATCCGCTACCGCACCCGCGACCTGACGCGCCTGCTGCCGGGTACCGCACGCACCATGCGCCGGATGGATCGCATCAGCGGGCGCAGCGACGACATGCTCATCATTCGCGGCGTTAACGTCTTCCCGTCACAGCTGGAAGAGGAGATCGTCAAGTTCGAACATCTTTCGCCGCACTATCAGCTGGAGGTGAACCGCCGCGGGCATCTTGATTCACTTTCGGTGAAGGTCGAGCTGAAACAGAGTAGCTTAACGCTGACGCATGAACAGCGTTGTCAGGTCTGCCATCAGCTGCGTCATCGGATTAAATCGATGGTGGGGATTTCAACCGATGTGATGATCGTTAACTGCGGCAGCATACCGCGATCCGAGGGTAAAGCCTGCCGGGTGTTTGATTTGCGTAAGGTTGCGGCTAACGGATGAGGGATCTACACAAAATAATGTCTGCATCGACGGCCCCCTCTCCCTTGAGGGAGAGGGCTGGGGTGAGGGGGAAACCCCAGATTCCTATGCTATGATTCATCCAGGAAAAAAATAACAACAGAATGAATCACATGAATAAACTTGATGCCTTTATCCAGCACGCAGTCAGCTCTGTTCCCGTCAGCGGAACGTCGCTTATCTCCTCGCTTTATGGCGACGCGCTTTCCCATCGCGGCGGAGAGATCTGGCTCGGCAGTCTGGCGGCCCTGCTGGAAGGGATGGGATTCGGGGAGCGCTTTGTGCGCACCGCGCTGTTTCGCCTCAACAAAGAGGGCTGGCTGGACGTGTCCCGCATTGGCCGCCGCAGCTTTTACCGTCTCAGCGACAAGGGGCTGCGTTTGACCCGACGCGCGGAAAATAAAATCTACCGTGCAGAACTGCCGGCGTGGGATGGTAAATGGCTGCTGCTGCTTTCCGAGGGGCTGGATAAAACCACGCTCGCGGACGTGAAAAAACAGCTCATCTGGCAAGGGTTCGGCACGCTGGCGCCGAGCCTGATGGCCTCGCCGTCGCAGAACCTCGCGGACGTGCAGTCGCTGTTGCATGACGCGGGCGTGGCGGAAAACGTCATTTTCTTTGAAGCTCATTCGCCGCTGGCTTTGTCACGCGCGGCGTTACGATCCCGCGTGGAAGAGTGCTGGCAGTTGACCGAACAAAACGCGATGTACGAAACGTTTATCAACTCGTTCCGTCCGCTGCTGCCGCTGCTGAAAGAGGCGTCGCCCGAGGATTTAACCCCGGAACGCTGCTTTCAGATCCAGCTGTTACTCATTCATTTTTATCGTCGCGTGGTGCTGAAAGATCCGCTGTTGCCGGAGGAGTTACTCCCGGCGCACTGGGCGGGACAGAGCGCGCGACAGCTGTGCATTAACATCTACCAGCGCGTGGCAGCGGGAGCCCTGGCGTTTGTCAGTGAGAAGGGGGAAACCTCCGTCGGCGAGCTGTCCGCGCCCGGCACGCTTTATCACCAGCGTTTTGGTGGTCTGAATATCACATAAGGAGAGGGTATGCCTGTTTATCAAATTGATGGTCTGACGCCGGTCGTGCCTGAAGAGAGCTATGTTCACCCGACCGCGGTGCTGATTGGCGACGTGATCCTCGGCAAAGGTGTTTACGTAGGCCCCAACGCCAGCCTGCGCGGTGATTTTGGCCGGATCGTGGTGAAAGACGGCGCGAACATTCAGGATAACTGCGTGATGCACGGTTTTCCGGAGCAGGACACGGTGGTGGAAGAGGACGGGCATATCGGCCACAGTGCGATCCTGCACGGCTGCATTATCCGCCGTAATGCGCTGGTGGGGATGAATGCGGTGGTGATGGACGGGGCGACGATCGGCGAAAACAGCATCGTCGGGGCGGCGGCGTTTGTGAAGGCCAAAGCGGAAATGCCTGCGAATCACTTAATTCTTGGCAGTCCGGCGAAAGCGATTCGTGAGCTAAGCGCGCAAGAAATAGAGTGGAAAAAGCAGGGCACGCGGGAGTATCAGGTGCTGGTGGATCGCTGTAAGCAGACGCTGCATCAGGTAGAGCCGCTGCGGGAAGAAGAGCCCGGCCGCAAACGGCTGGTATTCGATGAGAACTTACGGCCCAAGTCGGCTGGCCGGGATAATTAACCATTTCTTGCCTGCGAAATAATGCAATGGCATAGGGATGCGTTAACGCGCAACAAATACCCTTTGGGGATAGTGTATAATTGAACGTTTCAGACCTGCATTCATAAAGGGATTTTGTTACCCTGACGCAGATCACGCCTCTCATTCAGAGCGGTCAATGCGTTTATGGAAGACACTATATGAGTGAAAACGACACTATCCCAAAGCAGTCCAAAAGCCAGATTAACAAAGCGGTATTTTACACATCTGCTTTGTTAATTTTCCTTCTTGTCGCCTTTGCCGCGATTTTCCCTGACGTTGCCGATAAAAACTTTAAGCTACTGCAACAGCAAATATTCACCAACGCCAGCTGGTTTTACATTCTTGCCGTCGCGCTGATTTTAATGAGCGTGACGTTCCTCGGCTTGTCCCGCTACGGCGATATTAAACTCGGGCCCGACCACTCCCAGCCTGACTTCAGCTACCACTCCTGGTTCGCGATGCTGTTCTCGGCGGGGATGGGGATCGGCCTGATGTTCTTCGGCGTGGCGGAGCCGGTCATGCACTACCTTTCCCCGCCGGTGGGGACACCTGAAACGGTCGCTGCGGCCAAAGAGGCCATGCGGCTGACATTCTTCCACTGGGGGCTGCACGCCTGGGCTATCTACGCCATCGTTGCGTTGATTCTGGCGTTCTTCAGCTACCGCCACGGCCTGCCTTTGACGCTTCGTTCGGCGCTTTATCCGATTATCGGGGACCGTATTTACGGCCCGATAGGTCATGCGGTGGATATCTTCGCGGTAATCGGCACCGTATTTGGCGTGGCGACCTCGTTAGGCTACGGCGTTTTACAGGTCAATGCCGGGCTGAACCACCTTTTTGACGTACCCATCAACGATACCGTGCAGGTGATCCTGATCGTCCTGATTACCGGGCTGGCGACCATTTCCGTGGTGTCCGGTCTGGACAAAGGCATTCGCATTTTATCAGAGCTCAATCTGGGGCTGGCGGTACTGCTGCTGGTGCTGGTGTTGTGCCTGGGGCCAACCGTACTCCTGCTGAAATCCTTTGTGGAAAATACCGGCGGATACCTGTCCGAGCTGGTGAGCAAGACGTTTAACCTGTACGCTTATGAACCGAAATCCAGCAACTGGCTGGGAGGCTGGACGCTGCTGTACTGGGGCTGGTGGCTGTCCTGGTCGCCGTTTGTCGGGATGTTCATTGCCCGTGTGTCCCGCGGCAGAACCATCCGCGAGTTCGTGACCGGCGTGCTGTTTGTCCCGGCGGGCTTTACCCTGATGTGGATGACGGTGTTCGGCAATAGCGCCATTTACCTCATCATGAACAAGGGAGCGTCCGATCTGGCGAATACCGTCCAGCAGGACGTGGCGCTGGCGCTGTTTAATTTCCTTGAGCATTTCCCGTTCTCTTCCGTGCTGTCATTTATTGCCATGGCGATGGTCATCGTCTTCTTTGTGACCTCAGCCGACTCCGGGGCGATGGTGGTGGATACCCTCGCGTCCGGCGGCGAGGCCAATACCCCCGTCTGGCAGCGCATCTTCTGGGCCGCGCTGATGGGCGTAGTCGCTATCGCGCTGCTGCTCGCGGGCGGACTGAGTGCGCTGCAAACCGTGACTATCGCCAGCGCACTACCGTTCTCGATGATCCTGCTGGTCTCAATCTATGGCCTGCTGAAGGCGCTCCGACGCGATTTGACCAAACGCGAGAGCCTGAGTATGGCCACGATCGCGCCGACAGCGGCCCGTAACCCCATTCCGTGGCAGCGCAGACTGCGTAACATCGCCTACTTACCTAAACGCTCCCTGGTGAAACGCTTTATGGAAGAGGTGATCAAACCGGCCATGGTGCTTGTGCAGGATGAACTGAATAAGCAGGGAACGCAGAGCCATATCAGCGACGCGTCGGACGATCGTATTCGCCTTGAGGTGGATTTAGGCAATGAGCTGAATTTCATTTATGAAGTCAGGCTGCGTGGCTATAACTCGCCGACCTTCGCGCTAGCGGCCATGGAGAATGATGAGAATCAGGCAGAACAGCACCGATACTATCGGGCAGATATCTACCTCAAGGAAGGTGGGCAAAATTACGATGTGATGGGCTGGAACCAGGAGCAGTTAATTAACGATATCCTGGACCAGTATGAAAAACATCTGCACTTCCTGCACCTGGTGCGTTAATCAGCCAGCCCCTGAAGCATTCGCTTCAGGGGCGTAATTTAATACGCCTCCGGCAGCGGACGGTCTATCGACACCAGCTTTCCGCGCTTCATGGTGATATAGCCCCCGGCTTTAAGATCCGCCAGCACGCGAAAGACATGCGTTCGCGACAGGTTAGTGCGCTTGATGATAAACAGCGCCAGACCCTCATTCTCTCCCGTGTGGGTTTCCTGCCGATAAAGATAGCGATAGAGCATGGGTTTAATGGTCTGGTAGCTGGTGACCTGCCTGCGTTCGTTATGCAGGTCGATGGTGAATATCGACATATAGGTCAGTATGGTGGCCAGCGCCTGCATGCGCTCAGGCCCACCCTGGAAAAATATCTGGTCGAAGTCGGCCCAGGATATTCTCACCAGTTTCACCCTGGCACTGCTGCGATATTCATATTTCGCCAGTGGACAATACCTTTCCATTAACCCGATCGGCATATACTCAATAGTATTGCCAATATTCAGCCCATCATCAGGCATTAATATCGTCAGCGACCCTTCAGTACAGAAATAAATATAGCCAGGTTCAACGGTGAGTTTTTTATTTGCGGCAACGGTTAAGACCTCGCCTTCACAAAGCATTTGCGGAAAAAATTGCCCAATATTGAGTTGCTGATAATAGGTATGGATATCCTGAAAATTCACGCTAAGCCTCTCCCCGCAACGTCTGCTATGGTAGCGAGTATAGCAGCAATAGCCCACGGATTACGAATCGATAAATAACCAGTCCCATATGGGACTATGAAGGGAAGGTATTCTGGTTAGAATGGTCCTCAATGAGTTCGCATTAAAATTATCCGCCACAATTAAATATCGCTGGCGGCGCAATTAATCTATGAGGCCATTTAATGAAATTAACGATAATCGCTAAACATCTGGCGCTGGCCGGTGTGTTGACGTCGCTGTCGCTTTCCGCGTTTGCGGAAGTACAGCCGCAGGATGCCACTCCTACAACCCAGCAGGCTAATAACGCCCTGTATAACAAATTACCGTTTGCCGATAAAACCGACTTTGAAAATGCCCATAAAGGCTTTATCGCCCCGCTGCCGCAAAACATGATCAAAGGCGAGCAGGGGAACGTTATCTGGAACCCGGCGAAATATGATTTCGTCAAAGAGGGTGAAAAAGCCCCGGATACGGTTAACCCGAGCCTGTGGCGTCAGTCACAGCTGATCAACATTGGCGGGCTGTTTAAGGTCACCGACGGCGTGTATCAGATCCGTAATCTCGATCTCTCCAACATGACCATCATTGAGGGCGAGAAGGGCATTACCGTTATCGACCCGCTGTTAAGCGCTGAACCGGCGAAAGAAGCGCTGGATCTCTACTATGCAAACCGCGGCAAGAAACCGGTCGTGGCTGTGGTGATCACCCACAGCCACGTTGACCACTATGGCGGTCTGCGCGGCGTGGTTGACGAAGCTGACGTCAAGTCTGGCAAAGTGAAAATCTACGCGCCGGATGGCTTTATGAAAGAGGCGGTTTCCGAAAACATTATGGCCGGAAACGCGATGAGCCGCCGTGCGAGCTATATGTACGGCAACCTGCTGAAGCCGGATGCAAAAGGCCAGGTGGGTGCAGGCCTTGGCACCACCACCTCTGCGGGTACTGTCACCCTCATCCCGCCGACCGACTACATTACCCATACCGGTCAGGAAGAAGTGATCGACGGCTTGACCTACGACTTTATGATGGCGCCGGGTTCAGAAGCTCCGTCGGAGATGCTGTGGTACGTCAAAGAGAAGAAAATGATCGAGGCCGCAGAGGACGTGACCCATACTCTGCACAATACCTACTCCCTGCGCGGCGCGAAAATCCGCGACCCGCTGGCCTGGTCTAAGTACATTAACGCCGCCATTGAGCGCTGGGGCGCGGACGCGGAAGTGATTATTGCGCAGCACCACTGGCCGACCTGGGGTAACGAGAATATCGTCAAGCTGATGAAAGGCCAGCGCGATATGTACCGCTACATCAACGACCAGACCCTGCGTATGGCCAACAAAGGCCTGACTCGCGATGAGATCGCCGCAGAATTTAAGCTGCCGGAATCGCTCGAGAAACAGTGGGCAAGCCGCGGTTACTACGGCTCCGTTAGCCACGACGTCAAAGCCACTTACGTGTTTTATCTCGGCTGGTTCGACGGCAACCCGGCAACCCTCGACGAGCTGCCGCCTGAACAGGCTGCGAAGAAGTTCGTGCAGTACATGGGCGGCGCTGATGCCATCATGCAGAAAGCCAAAGCGGATTATCAGCAGGGTAATTACCGTTGGGTTGCTCAGGTGGTCAGCAAAGTGGTCTTTGCCGATCCTAACAACCAGGCTGCCCGTAATCTGGAAGCCGACGCGCTTGAGCAGTTAGGTTACCAGGCGGAGGCGGGCACCTGGCGTAACTTCTACCTGACCGGCGCGCAAGAACTGCGTAATGGCGTGAAGAAGCTGCCGACGCCGAACACCGCCAGCCCGGATACCGTGCGGGCGATGACCCCGGAAATGTTCTTCGACTACCTGGGTGTGCACATCAACGGGGTGCGTGCCGGTAACGCGAAGGCGGTCTTCAATGTCGATCTCGGTAAGGATGGCGGCAAATACAAGCTGGAACTGGAAAACGGCGTGCTGAACCATACCGCCAACGCGCAGGCGAAGGATGCCGACGCAACTATCGCGCTTGATCGCACCACGCTGAACAACATCATCCTTAAGAAAGAGACGCTGAAGCAGGCGATGGATAAAGGTGACGTGAAGGTGAGTGGAAACGGGGCGAAGCTGGAAGAGATGCTGAGCTACATGGACAAATTTGACTTCTGGTTCAATATCGTAACGCCATAAGTTCAGGTTTCATCCACATAATCCTGGCGCCTTAGAAATAAGGCGCCATTTTTTTATTCACGCATCGCCAGCGCGCTGGCACTTGCCGGATCGAACAGCGAAATACTCTCGATCTGATCAAGCATGATCACCTTACGGAAATCCATAGCGCTTTTTGGCTCTGAGTCGAGCGTAACCTCATGCTCGGCGTACCATTTGCTGTAGTTGTGCTCAATACACAGCTGCATGTTCTCCCCGTCGCGGTAGCCGCTCAGCATCGGGATAAGCACGATATTGGCGGTTTTTTCATACTCCAGCGTGGCGGTATGGATCATGCCAATATAAATTCGCCGCGACTTCAGCGTGACGTGCGCAAGTTCACCTTCCTCCATGCACTGATAGAGCAGTTGTTCAATCCCGCTCGATTGTGCCAGCCGCTTGTAGAGCTTTTTCCGGCCTTCGCCGTCCAGCCGCGCGCTGCCGGCCCAGTTAGAACGATAGAGACAAAACAGGATCGCAAAGGCCAGCATCACCACGACCGGAGCCTGAATCCCTAAAAAGCTCCAGTTCATAAAATCAATTTGCCAGTCGGCGTATTTTGCGGACGTGAAATGGAACGTGTTGTCGGCGGCGGAGAGGGCGAACAACAGCAGCCAGAGCAGGCCGGTGGCGATCACGCCCTGTAAAACGAAAATGCAGCCATACAGCGCCACAAGGAAATAGACATCCCAGCCGAATGAACGCTTAATTTTGAACCGGGTTGAGAGATCGCGGCTGGTGTACCAGTAGCCGCATACCATCAATACCATGAATATTGCCGTTCCCATTTCAGGCCCTCTTCAGCGCGTTGACATGGCGCAGAAAGTCCTGCCGAACCTCGTTACTTTTGTAGTTAACCGAGGCGTTTCCATCCTGATCGATGATGATGCGGTCGCCATCCTCTACGGCTTCGATAATTTCCTGGTGACTCATAACCTGCAACAAGGATTCCGGGCTGGAAAAGAGCGCCATCAGTAAATTTTTCATCGCGTGACATCCTTATGAATTAAAAGGATAAGTCTGGAAGATAAATGGCACCTTTGCCTTAAGGTTATCCCTAAAAAATAACGGCACGGCGGTGAGAATCTGCTTTTGACTCAAATTGGCACCTCAGGGAAAGTTTTTAAAATACTGAATTAAAAGAGGTATAAAAAATATATCTGCACAAACTTGGACAAATAACGCTAATTGTGTAAGTTTTAATTATGCGATTTCGCTACGTTGTTTACAGCCAGGATGTGACCCATGAACACGTTGCCGCCCGTCATCAGTCGATTCGTTGATTATTACGCCACGCTGGATACCCAGCCACCTTCGGCTCTGGCAAAGATTTATCGCGCCGATGCCACGCTTATCGATCCCTTTGGCGAACACAGCGGGTTGTTCGCGATTCAGCGCTATTTCACTCACCTGCTGGCTAACGTCCAGCGGTGCCGCTTTACCGTCGATGCACCCTTGCAGCAGGGCGATCGCTTTGTTGTTACCTGGATGATGCACTGGTCGCACCCGCGTATTGCCCGGGGGGCAATGCGCCAGCTGCCGGGTTGCTCTGTGGTAGACATGCGCGACGATCGCATAGTTCGCCAGCGGGATTACTACGATGCCGGAGAGATGATTTACGAACATCTTCCGGTGCTCGGCTGGGCCGTACGCGGCGTTAAGCGGAGAGTGAAATCATGAAAACGGTTCTGATCACCGGCGCAAGCTCGGGCATAGGGGCCGGGCTGGCGAAATCTTTTGCCGACGATGGCTACCGGGTGATTGCCTGCGGGCGCGATGCGCAACGTCTGGCAGCCGTGCATCAGCACAGCCCCAACATTACGGTGCGCCTGTTCGATATGACAGACAGGGACGCCTGTCGCCAGGCGCTGGCGGACTGTGCTGCCGACACGGTGATTCTTTGCGCCGGAACCTGCGAGTATCTCGATCGCGGCGAGGTGGATGCCGCGCGGGTGGCGCGGGTCATGACCACCAATTTTATGGGGCCGGTAAACTGCCTTGCGGCGTTGCAGCCGCATCTGATATCCGGCAACCGCGTGGTGCTGATCAGTTCGATGGCGCACTGGCTTCACTTCCCGCGAGCCGAAGCCTATGGCGCCTCTAAAGCGGCGTTAACCTGGTTTGCTGAGACGCTGCGCCTCGACTGGGAGCCGAAAGGGATCGCCGTCACGGTCGTTTCACCTGGTTTTGTCGACACGCCGCTGACCCGAAAAAATGATTTCCCGATGCCGGGCCGGGTCAGCGTGGAGGACGCCGTCCATGCCATTCGTCGCGGTCTGGCAAAAGGGAAGGATCATATCGCGTTTCCCGCCGGGTTTAGCCTGGCGCTGCGCCTGCTCTCCGGTCTGCCCGATATACTTCAGCGCGCACTGCTGCGCAGGATGGTGCGACCATGAAGATCGCGATTATCGGCAGCGGTATCGCCGGGTTAACCTGTGCCTGGCGGCTCGCCGGACATCATCAGGTCACGCTGTTTGAAGCGCAGGCCACGCCGGGCGGTCATACCGCAACGGTGGATGTCGACACGCCGCAGGGCAACTTTGCCATCGACACCGGTTTTATTGTCTACAACGACCGCACCTATCCGCGCTTCATGGGGCTGCTGAGCGAACTGGGCATCAGCGGGCAAAAAACGCAGATGAGTTTTTCGGTGCATAACCCGCAGAGCGGGCTGGAGTACAACGGCCACACGCTGACGTCGATGTTCGCCCAGCGTCGTAATCTGTTAAACCCTGCCTTCTGGACGCTGCTGAAGGAGATCGTGCGCTTTAATCGGCTGGCGAGACAGACGCTCCGGGGTGACGTCAGCGAGTCCGCCACGCTGGAGACGTTCCTGCACCAGCACCGCTTCACGCCTTTTTTTGCCCGTCATTACATTCTGCCAATGGGGGCGGCTATCTGGTCATCCTCGCTACAGGAGATGAAACGCTTTCCGCTGCCGCTCTTTTTACGCTTTTTTGAAAACCACGGTCTGCTGGACATTACCCATCGTCCGCAGTGGTACGTGGTGCCGGGCGGCTCCCGGGAGTACATCCGCGCGATGATGGACAAGCTTGGCGATCGCCTGACGCTGCACCTCAATGCGCCGGTGCAGCAGGTTATTCGCCACGATCGCGGGGTTGATATAACGCGTGAGGGCGTAACAGACAACTTTGATCAGGTGATCTTCGCCTGCCACTCCGCTCAGGCGCTGACGATGCTCGCCAGCCCAACGCAGGCTGAACGTGAGGTGCTGGGTGATATCGGCTGGCAGCGTAACGAGGTGGTGCTTCACAGCGATCCGCGCTGGCTGCCGGTGCGCAAGCGCGCGTGGGCGAGCTGGAACTACCGCCTCAGCGAGCAGGATCGGGCCAGCGCCTGCGTCACCTACAACATGAATATTTTGCAGGGACTGCCGCCGGGTAGCCCGCTGTTTTGCGTCACCCTCAACCCGGAAACGCCGGTGGAAGAACGCTATGTGCTGCGCCGCTTTGTCTATGAGCATCCGCTTTTTAACCCGCAAAGCTGGCAAGCCCAGGCCCGGCGTGGCGAAATAAACGGTCGCCAGCGGAGCTGGTTCTGCGGCGCGTACTGGTACAACGGCTTCCACGAAGATGGGGTACGCAGTGCGCTGGATGTGGTAAACGCCATTGCGGCCGGGGAGGGCAACTGAGATGAACAGCTGCCTTTACCACGGCACATTGCGCCATCGCCGTCTTTCGCCAAAAGCGCACCACTTTACCTACAGCGTCTTTATGGCCTGGCTCGATCTCGATGAGCTGGACGCGCTGCCCTCCGTCGGCGTGCGCCGTAACCGCGTTGCGCCCGCGGCATTTTATGATGCGGACTACCCGCTGGGCACGCCGCTCAAAGAGCGCGTCCTTGAGCGTCTGGAAAATCTGACCGGCGAACGCCCGGCGGGGCGGGTCATGCTTCTAACCCAACTGCGTTATTTCGGCTTTCATTTTAACCCAGTCAATTTTTACTACTGCTATGCCGGGGAAGACACCCTGCGCTGGGTTCTCGCCGAAGTCCGCAACACGCCGTGGAATGAACGACACTACTACGCGGTAGCGGGGCGGGACGCCCCGCCGACGGAAAAAGCGTTTCACGTCTCGCCCTTTAATCCGATGGACATGGTCTACCACTGGCGCTTCAACAGTCCGGCCAGCACGCTGCGCATGCATATCGAAAACCATCAGGAGACGAAGGTGTTTGATGCCACTCTGACGCTGCGCCGTGAGCCGCTGACGCGCGCAGCGCTGCGGTCGCTGCTGGCGCGGATCCCGTTGATGACCCTCAAAACCGTTTTCGCCATTTACTGGCAGGCGCTCAGGCTGTGGCTGAAGCGCGTGCCGCTGCATAACCATCCCCTAAGCAGGAGTGAACGCTCATGACCGATCCCGTCTTTGCGCTTGAACCCGATTTCCCGCGCAACGTCCGCGTCGCGCGATGGCTGCTTTTTCGCCTGCTGAACGGGCTGCGCGGCGGCTCGCTGACGCTGCGTGAAGGCGCCCAGACGTTCCAGTTCGGCGACGCCTCCGCCGCGCTTCACGCTGAGGTGCAGGTACTCGCTCCGGGCGTCTACTGGCGCATTCTAACCGGGGGCAGCCTCGCCGCGGCACAAGCGTGGATAGATGGCGACTGGGAGACGGCCCACCTGACGCCGCTGCTGGAGCTGATAGCGCGCAATAGCCAGATCCTCGGGCAACTGGAAAAAGGGTTTCGCCTGCTCGGGAAACCGGTAGAGCGGCTACGGCACTGGATGCGGCGCAACTCCCGCGCGCAGGCACGGGAAAATATTGCCGCCCATTACGATTTGGGCAACGCCTTTTACGCCCATTTCCTTGATGAAAAACTCCTTTACTCCAGCGCGCTGTTTACCGGGGAAGAGCAGGATCTGGCAGCGGCTCAGCAGGCAAAAATGACCAGGCTGTGCGACCAACTGGCGCTCACCGCAAACGATCATCTGCTGGAAATTGGTACCGGCTGGGGGGCGATGGCGGAATATGCCGCCCGTCATTATGGCTGCCGGGTAACAACTACCACGCTATCGCAGGAGCAGTACCACTGGGCCACCGCGCGGATCGCGCGGGCAGGTTTACAGGATCGCGTTGAGGTGCTGCTCTGCGACTACCGCGATCTGACCGGAGTGTACGATAAGCTGGTGTCGGTTGAGATGATTGAAGCCGTCGGCCAACGCTACCTGCCAACGTTTTTCCGCACCTGCCAGGCGCGTCTGCGTCCGGGCGGGCGGATGGCGATTCAGGCCATCACCATTCAGGATCAGCGCTATCGCGACTACAGCAAAAGCGTCGATTTTATTCAGCGCTACATCTTCCCCGGCGGCTTTTTGCCCAGCATCACCGCCATGAATGAACTGATGACCCGCCATACCGATTTTGTCGTGCGTAACCTCTTCGATATGGGGCCGGACTACGCCCGCACGCTGGCGCACTGGCGTCAGCGCTTCGTTCACGCCTGGCAGGAGATTGAAAAGCTCGGATTTGATGACCGTTTCCGCCGGATGTGGCTGTACTACCTCGGCTACTGTGAAGCCGGGTTTAACGCCCGCACCATCAGCGTGGTGCAACTGACTGCGGAACGCGTATGAAGCGCTACGGGCAGGTCTTTCTGCTGGCCATCGGGTTTGATCTCTACTGGACGCTGGTGGTGCTGTTTCGCGAGCAGGGGCTGGTCATCTGGATCGCGCTGGCGCTGATTGCCTGGCTGTTGTTACCGCCATCACACCGGGTATACGCTCTTGTGCTGGCGGCGTCGGGCGCGATGCTGGACGCCCTTTGGGCGCTGACGGGGTTGATTTCATTCACTGGCACGTCTCTGATGCCGCTATGGATGGTGGCGCTGTGGCTGATGTTTGCCACCGTCTGGACGCAACTGACCCGCACGACCACCTTGCCGGGCTGGCTGCTGACGGCGCTGGCGACCCTGGGCGGGCCGCTGGCCTACCTGTTTGGCGAGCGTCTGGGGGCCATCACGTTCCTGGATCCGACTTTTATCGTCGTCAGCTGGATGATCCCGGGCTGGCTGGTGCTGATGCTGTTTTTCCACCTGCTGATGGGGAGACAACAATGAGACATCTGTTACTCGCGCTCGCGCTAACCGTTATGGCCTGTAACGCGCAGGCGACTGACTGGCTGAGCTGGCGCAAGGTAGGCGATGCCACCCTCACCTGGGGGCCGTTTACCGTTTATACCTCTCAACTGCTGACGCCCGACGGCAGCTATACAGGAACAGACAGCGATATCGCGCTGATTATCACTTATGCCCGGGATATCGATGGCGACGACCTGGTCGAGGCGACCCGCGACCAGTGGCAGGCGCAGGGCATTTTGCAGCAGGAGCCGCAGAGTGAAGCCTGGCTGCGGATGCTAAAAGCGCTCTGGCCCGACGTCACGCCCGGCACGCAGCTCGCGTTTGTGGTTAATAACGGTCAGGGGCAATTCTGGTATCGCCCCACGGCTTTGCAGAAAAAATTTACGCCCCTCGGGCCGCGCCAGTCGGCAGCGTTTAGCTCGCGCTTTCTGGCGATCTGGCTCGATCCCCGCACCGCGTATCCTGAACTGCGTCAGCAGTTAATCGGAGGACCACAATGAAACGATTCCTGTTAATGGCGCTTACACTGACAATGCTGGTGGCCGGGTGCAGCACAGAAGTGACCGAGTATCGTCAGCAGCAGCCAAGGCTTGATATTTTCCACTACTTCCAGGGCAAAACCGAGGCGTGGGGGATGGTGCAGGACCGCAGCGGTAAGCAGATCCGCCGTTTTCACGTCGAGATCGCCGGAGATGTTATCGGCGATACGCTGACGCTGAACGAGCATTTTGTCTATGACGACGGCGAGAAGCAAAAGCGCGTCTGGCATATCCGCCGCATTGGCCACGATCGTTACGAAGGCACGGCGGGTGACATAGAAGGTGTCGCGACAGGTCAGGTTTCGGGCAACGCCCTTAACTGGCGCTACAGCATGAACGTGAAGGCGGACGGCAAAACCTGGCTGCTGCACTTTGATGATTGGATGTATTTGCAGGACAGCACCCGCCTATTCAATAAAACCGAGATGAAGAAATTTGGCGTCACCGTCGCCACGGTGACGCTGTTCTTTACCCGCAAAGAGGGCGGTTAATCCTCTTCGGGCTGAGGTTTACTGCTTGAGTAGATGAAGAAGAGCGCGATACTCAGGCAGACGACGGCCCCGAAACGGCTCGCTGAAAACGGAATGGCTTCATTGTTCAGCCAGCCAAAGTTATCAATCAGCATGCTCATGGCCAGCTGACCCAGGATCACCGCTACCGTGGCAACGGCGGTGCCGATACGCTGCACCGCGAGCACCATAATCACTATATAGGGCACGCCGCACAGGGCGCCCAGAAGCTGCCACTTGGGCACATCCATCAGGCTGACCGCCTGTTTCGGCTCAAAAAAGAAAATGAGCAGGGCGGTTACCAGCGCGCCGACGGAAAAGGTCAGAAACGCGCTTTTGAATACCCCCACGCTGCTGCCTAATTGCCCGTTAATGGCAGCTTGAATGCTCAGCGTCGCGCCGCCAATCACCGCCAGAATAATCATAATCACTGTCATAACGTTACCCCTGCGCCACGAGAATGAGCGCGGTGATGATAAATCCCAGCGCAATAATGCGTTTTGTATCGATCCTGCGGTGCGGCGTACCCAGCAGGCCATAGTGGTCAATAATCAGGCTTTTAAAGACCTGGCCTGCCAGAATGCCGATCATCGTCATGGCAATACCGATCGCTGGCGTGGCAATGGTGAGAATGATGACGTAGACCGGGCCGAGCACGCCGCCCAGCAGGTGCCATGACGGCTGCGCAAAAAATGAGGGACTGTTGCGGGGGCTGAAAAACAGCATCAGCAGAAACGTCAGCCCGGTTCCCACGCTAAATATGCTGAACGCCGCCCACAGGTCGCCCACCTCCGCGCCCAGCGGCCCCAGCAGCCCGGCTTCCACGGACAGCCCCATGCCGCCGGCAATCACCAGTAAAATTAAAATAATGTGCATAACGCTTTTTCTCCTTTTTCCAGGCGGAGAAGATTACGTCTGAACATCATTGAGAAAAATGCCATAATGTAGGAAACACCTGTGCAGGAAATGCATTAATGATGGATGCCGGACATATCAGCATTCGCGCGCTGCTGATCTTCATCGACGTTTATGAAACGCAGAATTTTTCCGTGGTGGCGAGGCGGGAAGGAATTTCTGCGTCGCAGGTTTCCCGCATGATCCACCAGCTTGAGGACGCCCTCGGGCAACAGCTTTTCTACCGCAACACGCGGGCGATTATGCCCACAGAGAGCGGGCATCTTTTTGTGCGATATGCCCGGGCGATGGCCGGAAATCTGGAGGATGCGCGACGCGAGCTGGATGAACGCGCCCGCGAGCCGTCGGGCACGCTGCGTATCAATGGCCCGGTCTTTTTCGGACAACGGCACATCGCGCCGGGCCTGCCGGGGCTTCTGGCGCGTTATCCTCGTCTCTCCATTGAACTGACCCTCACCGACGATTTTATCGATCCGCACCGCGACGCCGCGGACGTTATCTTCCGCATCGGCGCGCTGACGGACTCCTCGTTTCACGCCCGGGTGTTCGGTCAGCAGTTCTACCATCTGGCGGCCTCGCCGGACTATCTGCAAAAACATGGCGCGCCCGACGGGCCGGACGATCTCAGTCGTCACCACTGTCTGGTTTACCGCGGTTCGTCCGGGCCTAACCGCTGGCTAATCCGGCAGCCGGGCGAGGCGTGGGTTCACTATCCCATCGTACCGCTGATGACTTCCAATAACGCGGAAACGCTCCTGATTGCGGCGCTGGGCGGCATGGGCGTTGTGCTATTCCCGGACTGGATGGTGAGCGAACGGCTCAAAAGCGGTGAGCTGGTGGCACTGCTGCCGGAAATGGAGTGTTCTATTAATACGGAGCCACTGACGATTGCGGCGATTTACCCGAACGCGCGTCATCCGCCCCTGAACGTCAGGGCGGTGATTGACTACTATATTGAGCGGTTCGGTACGCCGCTGTACTGGCAAACCTGAAGGTTAGCGGGCAAGCTCGCGACGGATAATGTCAGCTCCGGCGCTTAATGCCTTCAGCTTACCGTTGGCGACCTGGCGGGAAAGGGGAGCCATGCCGCAGTTGGTGGACGGATAGAGCTTGTCTTCATCAACAAACTGCAACGCCTTGCGTAGCGTATCGGCGACCTCTTCCGGCGTTTCGATGGTCTGGGTGGCAACATCAATTGCCCCGACCATCACTTTTTTACCGCGGATTAGCTCCAGCAGATCCATCGGCACGCGCGAGTTGTGGCACTCCAGCGAGATGATATCGATCTTTGAGGTCTGCAACTTTGGAAACGCCTCTTCATACTGGCGCCACTCGGAGCCGAGCGTTTTTTTCCAGTCCGTATTGGCTTTGATGCCGTACCCGTAGCAGATATGTACTGCGGTTTCGCATTTCAGCCCTTCAATGGCGCGCTCCAGCGCGGCGATGCCCCAGTCATTCACTTCGTCGAAAAAGACGTTAAAAGCAGGTTCGTCGAACTGAATAATGTCAACGCCGGCCGCCTCCAGCTCGCGGGCTTCCTGATTGAGAATTTTTGCGAACTCCCAGGCCAGCTTTTCGCGGCTTTTATAGTGAGCATCGTATAGCGTGTCGATCATGGTCATCGGGCCAGGCAGCGCCCACTTGATCGGCTTATCCGTCAGCTGGCGAAGGTATTTCGCGTCGTCTACAAACACCGGTTTCTGGCGCGCCACCGCGTCTACCACGGTCGGCACGCTGGCATCGTAACGGTTACGGATCCGCACCGTCTGACGATTTTCAAAATCCACGCCGCTGAGATGTTCAATAAAGGTGGTGACGAAATGCTGGCGGGTTTGTTCCCCGTCGCTGACGATATCAATCCCGGCGCGAATCTGTTCATCCAGAGACAAACGCAGCGCATCCTGTTTCCCTGCCAGTAATTCCTCATCCTGGAGTTTCCACGGCGACCAGAGCGTTTCCGGCTGCGCAAGCCAGGTGGGTTTCGGCAGGCTGCCAGCCGTCGATGTCGGGAGCAATGTTTTCATAAGAAGAACCTTTTATTCGTATTAAATTAAAGCGTGAAGTGATGAGACCACTGCTCAAGAAGGGTTTTATAGGGTTTGATGAACCGCTCTTCGGTATATTTACCCTGTTCAATGGCCAGCCGGCTGCGCTCTTCACGGTCATAAACGATTTTTGTTAATGAGTGATCCTGCTGATTCAGGTCGGGCTGATAGCACTGTCCCGCAGCGGAATTGGCATTGTAAATTTCTGGTCGATAGATCTTCTGGAACGTCTCCATGGTGCTGATGGTGCCGATCAGTTCCAGATTGGTGTAATCACGCAGTAAATCGCCGGTGAAGAAGAAGGCAAATGGCGCGACGCTGTTTTCCGGCATGAAATAGCGAACCTTGAGGCCCATCTTCGCGAAGTACTGTTCCGTTAGCGACTCGCCGTCCGGCTGATACTCATAGCCCAGCACCGGATGGTGGTTACCGGTACGACGATAGGTGTCTTTGCTGGAGACGCTCAGGCAGATCACCGGCGCTTTTTTAAAGTTCGCCTGATATTCCGCAGAATGAATGAAGCTTTTAAAGATATTGCCGTGCAGCTCGCCAAAATTCTCGGGAAGGGTAAAACGGGGCTGATCTTTATTATGTTCCAGCAGCAGGACGCTGAAATCATAGTCACGAACATAGGATGAGAAGTTATTCCCGACGATGCCTTCGATGCGCTCGTGGGTCTTTTTATCCACAATCGTCGTTTGCAGAATTTCGATGGCCGGGAAAGTAAAATCGCCGCCGATATTCATATCGACTGAAATAATCTCCAGCTCGACGGCATAGCGGTCGGCTTTCGGGTTATCCCAGCTCGCCAGCGCGTTAAAGCGGTTGTTGATCATCACCAGCGTATTGCGCAGGTTCTCCTGACGCTTCTCGCCACGCGCCAGGTTGGCGAAGTTGGTGGTGGTGCGCGTGTTTTCTGACGGGTTATAATTTTCATCAAAGCAACTGCGCTTAAGGGTAAATGTGAAAGCCTGACTCATTTGGTTATGCATCCTAAGTTCATGTTGCCTAAACGTTATCAATGCATAATTTATGCCTGAGCCACTGGCGCAGGGGAAGTGACTTAATTTCACTGCGTCATGAGGGTTCTTCATGAACTGCGCGATTCAGGTATAATCCCCCGACATTTCCAACCGGTTTAAACGATCATGACAAAACTCACCCTACAAGAGCAGATGCTGAAAGCGGGCTTAGTCAGCAGTAAAAAGATGGCGAAGGTTCAGCGCACGGCGAAAAAATCCCGCGTCCAGGCTCGCGAGGCGAGAGAGGCTGTTGAAGAGAATAAGAAAGCCCAGCTGGAGCGTGATAAGCAGCTGAGCGAACAGCAAAAACAGGCGGTGCTGGCAAAAGAGTTCAGGGCGCAGGTGAAGCAGCTGATTGAGATGAACCGCATCACCGTGGCGAAGGGCAACATTACCTTTAACTTTACCGATGGCAGCCTGATCAAAAAAATCGACGTCGATAAGCAGACGCAAACCCAGCTGATCAACGGTCGTCTGGCGATTGCCCGACTGGTGATTAACGCGAATGGCGACTGTGATTACGCGATTATCCCGGCGGTGGTGGCGGATAAAATTGCCCAGCGCGATGCGGACAGCATTGTGCTAAACAGCGCGCTGAGTCAGGAAGAGCAGGACGAAGACGATCCGTACGCAGACTTCAAAATCCCTGACGATTTAATGTGGTAAACCTCGTTCAGAATGGCGCGGCGTGACGGGCATTCATGGTCTCGCCGCTCAGCGGATGAATAAAACTCAGAACGCTTGCATGCAGCATCAGCCGGGGCGTTTCTTCCGCCCCCGGCCATTCCAGACCCCCATACAGATCGCACCCCAAAATAGGGTGGCCTAACTGCTGGCAGTGAATGCGCAGCTGGTGGGTGCGCCCGGTCTCCGGGGTAAGCTCAACCCGCGTCAACGGCATTGTCGTATCCTGGTAAATACGTTCCATCACCCGATAGCGGGAGCGAGCGGGCTTACCAGTGCGGGCACAGATCGTCATCAGCGGAAACAGCGCCGGATCTTTGGCAATCGGGGCATCCACGGTCCCTTCGTCCTGTTCCACATGTCCGCACAACAGGGCGGTGTAAACCTTGGTCACGGCGCGCTGGCTGAACTGGTGGCAAAGCGCGGCGTTAATCGCTTTGTTACGTGCAATGACCATCAGACCCGAAGTGCCAAAATCAAGACGATGCACCAGCGTGCAGCCGGGAAAGGTTTGCACCAGACGGTGGTGGACGGAATCGCGGTTTTGCGGATTTTTCCCGGACAGGCTGAGCAGACCTGAGGGTTTGTTGATCAGCAGCAGATGCTCGTCCTGCCAGAGGATCTCAATGTCGTCGTGACAGGGTGGTGCAATAAACGTATCGATTATGACAGACATCAGGCCGCCGGGCTGGAGAGTGGGTGCGGATGATAACGAAATACGGGGGAAAGAAAAACCCTCCCACCGGGCGGTGAGAGGGGGAAAATTTAGGCTGCGACCAGGCTGTCGATAGCGGCTTTCGCGTCGGTCTGCGCTTTGGTGGCTACTTCCGGGCCGTAAGCGATACCTTCAGCGAACACGAAGTTCACGTCGGTAATGCCGATGAAGCCCAGGAACAGCGTCATGTACGGTGCGACCAGATCGGTAGGGGTATCTTTGTGAATACCGCCGCGGCTGGTCAGGACGATAGCGCGTTTACCTTTCACCAGACCTTCCGGGCCGTTCTCGGTGTAACGGAAGGTTACGCCAGCGCGCGCCACCAGGTCGAAGTAGTTCTTCAGCTGCGTAGGAATGTTGAAGTTATACATTGGGGCGTTGATCACGATAACGTCGTGGGCCTGCAACTCAGCAATCAGCTCGTCGGAGAGCGCCAGGGCTTCCTGCTGACGTGGGGTGAGAGGCGCATCGCTCGGACGCAGCGCGCCAACCAGCTCGCCGTCCAGCACAGGAATCGGGTTTGCCGCCAGGTCACGCACGGTGATTTCATCCGCGCTGTGCTGTTCACGCCACTGTTCAACGAAATAGTCAGCCAGCTGACCAGACTGTGAATACCCTGCCAGAATACTGGATTTCAACACTAATACTTTGCTCATGGGAATTTCCTGTTTTGTATTTGATTGAGGGGGTTGCCCCGTTGCTTGTTGACACTTTATTCACAATCCTGCCACAGGGATAGCGCAATATATCGAAGCCTATGTTCGAATTTTTTGAATAAGGCGCGAAAAGCACTGATGTGGTACTCTATAGCAATCATTAAAAAGAGATTTTATCCGGCAGTGCACTGCCCGTTAACGCTATGACAGAACAACAGAAATTATCCTTCCCGGTGCTGATGCAACAGCTTGATTCGCTGATGCTGCGCGATAAACAGCGGTTTGCGCGCCGTCTGCACGGCGTTAAGAAGGTTAAAAATCCTGATGCACAACAGGCCATCTACCAGGAGATGGCCAAAGAGATTGAACAGGCGGCAGGGAAAGTTGTGCTGCGTGAAGCCGCACGCCCGGAGATTACCTATCCGGAAAACCTGCCCGTCAGCCAGAAAAAACAGGACATTCTTGAGGCCGTGCGCGACCACCAGGTGGTGATCGTCGCGGGGGAAACCGGTTCAGGTAAAACCACTCAGCTGCCGAAGATCTGCATGGAATTAGGCCGCGGGGTGAAAGGGTTGATCGGTCACACCCAGCCGCGTCGTCTGGCGGCGCGCACCGTGGCGAACCGTATTGCCGACGAGCTGCAAACGGAGCCGGGCGGCTGCATCGGCTACAAGGTGCGATTCAGCGACCACGTCAGCGATAACACCATGGTTAAGCTGATGACCGACGGTATCCTGCTGGCGGAAATCCAGCAGGATCGTCTGCTGATGCAGTACGACACCATCATCATCGATGAAGCGCACGAGCGCAGCCTGAACATCGACTTCCTGCTCGGCTACCTGAAAGAGCTGCTGCCCCGGCGTCCGGATCTGAAAATCATCATCACCTCCGCGACCATCGACCCGGAGCGCTTCTCAAAACATTTCAACAATGCGCCGATCATTGAAGTCTCAGGCCGAACCTATCCGGTTGAAGTGCGCTATCGCCCGATTGTTGAAGAGGCGGACGATACCGAGCGCGACCAGCTTCAGGCCATCTTCGATGCCGTCGACGAGCTGGGCACCGAGAGTTCTGGCGACATTCTGATCTTCATGAGCGGCGAGCGTGAGATCCGCGATACCGCCGATGCGCTCAGCAAGCGCGATCTGCGCCATACCGAGATCCTGCCGCTGTATGCGCGCCTGTCCAACAGCGAGCAGAACCGCGTGTTCCAGCCGCACAGCGGGCGCCGCATCGTGCTGGCGACCAACGTGGCCGAAACCTCGCTGACCGTACCGGGCATTAAATACGTGATCGACCCGGGTACGGCGCGCATCAGCCGCTACAGCTACAGAACCAAAGTTCAGCGTCTGCCGATCGAGCCGGTTTCGCAGGCGTCAGCTAATCAGCGTAAGGGCCGCTGCGGCCGCGTGTCGGAAGGGATCTGTATTCGTCTCTATTCGGAAGACGATTTCCTGTCGCGCCCGGAGTTTACCGATCCGGAGATCCTGCGAACCAACCTGGCATCCGTTATCCTGCAAATGACCGCGCTGGGGCTGGGCGATATCGCCGCCTTCCCGTTTGTGGAAGCGCCGGATAAGCGCAATATTCAGGACGGGGTGCGGCTGCTGGAAGAGCTGGGTGCCATTACCACCGACGAGCAGGCGACGGCCTACAAGCTAACGCCGTTGGGCCGCCAGCTTAGCCAGCTGCCGGTCGACCCGCGGCTGGCGCGCATGGTGCTGGAGGCGCAAAAACACGGCTGCGTGCGCGAGGCGATGATCATCACTTCGGCGCTCTCCATTCAGGATCCGCGCGAGCGTCCAATGGACAAACAGCAGGCGTCGGATGAAAAACACCGTCGCTTCCACGATAAAGAGTCCGATTTCCTCGCATTCGTAAACCTGTGGAACTACCTCGGCGAGCAGCAAAAAGCGCTCTCTTCGAATCAGTTCCGCCGTCAGTGCCGGGTGGATTTCCTCAACTACCTGCGCGTGCGCGAATGGCAGGATATCTACACCCAACTGCGCCAGGTGGTGAAAGAGCTGGGCATCCCGGTGAACAGTGAACCGGCGGAGTACCGCGAAATTCATATTGCCCTGTTGACCGGCCTGCTGTCCCATATCGGGATGAAGGATGCGGATAAACAGGAATTTACCGGCGCACGCAACGCGCGTTTCTCCATCTTCCCGGGCTCCGGTTTGTTCAAGAAGCCGCCGAAGTGGACCATGGTCGCCGAGCTGGTGGAAACCAGCCGTCTGTGGGGGCGTATCGCCGCGCGTATCGATCCAGAGTGGGTTGAGCCGGTGGCGCAGCACCTGCTGAAACGCTCGTACAGTGAGCCGCACTGGGAGCGCGGGCAGGGCGCGGTGATGGCGACGGAAAAAGTCACCGTTTACGGCCTGCCGGTGGTTGCAGCGCGTAAGGTTAACTACAGCCAGATTGACCCGGCGCTGAGTCGCGAGCTGTTTATCCGCCATGCGCTGGTGGAAGGCGACTGGCAGACGCGCCATGCGTTCTTCCGCGAAAACCTGAAGCTGCGCGCCGAGGTGGAAGAGCTTGAACACAAGTCCCGCCGCCGCGACATTCTGGTGGACGACGAGACGCTGTTTGAGTTTTACGACCAGCGCATCAGCCACGATGTGATCTCGGCGCGCCATTTCGACAGCTGGTGGAAGAAAGCCAGCAAAGAGACCCCGGACCTGCTCAACTTTGAAAAGAGCATGCTGATCAAAGAGGGCGCGGAGTCGGTCAGCAAGCTCGACTACCCGAACTTCTGGCATCAGGGCAACCTCAAGCTGCGTCTGACCTATCAGTTTGAGCCGGGCGCGGATGCCGATGGCGTGACGGTGCACATTCCGCTGCCGCTGTTAAACCAGGTGGATGAGAGCGGGTTTGAGTGGCAAATTCCCGGCCTGCGCCGCGAGCTTGTCATTGCATTAATCAAATCCCTGCCTAAACCAGTGCGGCGCAACTTTGTACCGGCGCCGAACTACGCCGAAGCGTTTTTAGGCCGCGTCACGCCGCTGGAACTGCCGCTGCTGGACGCACTGGAGCGTGAGTTCCGACGCATGACCGGGACCACCATTGACCGCGACGACTGGAACTGGGATCAGGTGCCCGATCACCTGAAAATCACATTCCGCGTAGTAGACGATAAAAACAAAAAGCTGCTCGAAGGCCGTTCTCTGACGGAGCTGAAAGAAGCGCTGAAAGGTAAAGTCCAGGAGACACTCTCTGCGGTGGCCGATGACGGTATTGAGCAGAGCGGGCTGCACATCTGGAGCTTTGGTCAGCTTCCGGAAAGCTATGAGCAGAAGCGCGGGAACTACAAGGTGAAAGCCTGGCCCGCGCTGGTGGATGAGCGCGACAGCGTGGCGATTAAGCTCTTTGACAATCCACAGGAGCAACAGCAGATGATGTGGCGCGGGCTGCGTCGCCTGCTGCTGCTTAACATCCCGTCGCCGATTAAGTATCTGCACGAGAAGCTGCCGAACAAAGCCAAGCTGGGGCTCTACTTTAACCCGTACGGTAAGGTGCTGGATCTGATCGACGACTGCATCTCCTGCGGTGTGGACAAACTGATCCACGAGGCGGGCGGTCCGGTCTGGACGGAAGAGGGCTTTGCTCAGCTTCATGAAAAGGTGCGCGCGGAGCTGAACGACACCGTGGTGGAGATTGCCAAACAGGTCGAGCAGATCCTCACCGCCGTGTTCAATATCAACAAGCGTCTGAAGGGGCGGGTGGATATGACCATGGCCCTGGGTCTGTCGGACGTGAAGGCGCAGATGGCGGGGCTGGTGTATCGCGGCTTTGTCACCGGCAACGGCTTTAAGCGTCTGGGTGATACGCTGCGTTATTTGCAGGCGATTGAGAAGCGTCTGGAGAAAATGGCGGTCGATCCGCATCGCGATCGAGCGCAGATGCTGAAAGTCGAAAACGTGCAGCAGGCGTGGCAGCAGTGGCTCAACAAACTGCCGCCAGCGCGTCGCGATGATGACGATGTGCGGGAGATCCGCTGGATGATCGAGGAGCTGCGCGTCAGCTTCTTCGCCCAGCAGCTCGGTACGCCGTATCCCATTTCGGATAAGCGTATCTTGCAGGCGATGGAGCAGATCTCCGGCTAAAACCATTGCCCGGTGGCGCTGCGCTTACCGGGCCTACGGGAGAACATGCAGGCCGGGTAAGGCGTAGCCGCCACCCGGCTTTTTTATCGTTCCACCATCGCTAGCGTAAACCCATCCCACCCCTTAACGCCCACCGTTTGCAGTACGGTGGCGGTTAAGCGTGGGTTATCTCCAGTCATCTCGATAAACTTCCGTACCCCATGCACGCGTGCATCGTCGCTTTGCCCGTTAACCACCTCGCCGTCGCGCACCACGTTATCGCCGATTATTACCGTGCCGGGACGAGAGTAGTGCAGCGCCCACTCCAGGTAGCCGGGATTGTTTGGCTTATCGGCATCAATAAAGATCAGGTCAAAGGGCGGGACGTCACCGAAATTCTCGAGCGACTTTAGCGCCGGGCCTGTAATCAGTTCTATGCGATCGCCGAGTCGCGCAAGATGAATATTTTGTAGTGCAACAGCGGCATGTTTCGGGTCCGCTTCAAGCGTAATCAGCTTTCCATCCGGCGGCAGGGCGCGCGCCATGGGGGTATCGCCAGAGGCGAAATGTAGGCCGGGTAAGGCGTAGCCGCCACCCGGCATGTTTTCACGCACTGACCCAACCGCCGCCCAGCGCTTTATACAAATCAATTTGCGCCAGCAGCAGGTTGTTTTTCACCTGTACCACGCTGGTCTGCACCGAGAACAGCGTGCGCTGTGCATCGAGCACATCCAGATAAGAAGAGTACCCGTTGCGGTAGCGGTTTTGCGCTATCCGCAGCGTCTCCTGCGCGACCGCCTGCTGAGCCAGCAGCTCGTTAAGCTGTTCCTGATAACGGGTGATGGCATCAAGGCTGTCATTCACCTCGGCAAACGCATTACGTACGGTTTTTTCGTAGCTGTACAACGCCTGATTACGCTGAGACTGGGAGATATCCACCTGTGCATTCAGCGTCTGTCGGTTCAGCAGCGGCGCAAGAATACTGCCGCCCACGCTCCAGAGCTGGAGGGGGTTATCCAGCAATCCCGACAGCGTGGGATCCTGCACCGATCCTGTGGCCGTGAGGTTGATCGACGGCAGCAGGCTGGCACGCGATGCCGCCAGTGTCGCGTCCGCCGCAATCAGCTGACGTTCAGCCTGGACGATATCCGGACGTCGGTTCAGTAACGTCGACGGCAACTGGGAGGGCAATTTCAGCGGCGTCAGGGCATCAAAGCTTTCACCGCGCGCAACGTCACCCGGGTTGCTGCCCAGCAGCAGGCTAAGCGCATTCTCCTGCTGCGCAATCTGGTGCTGAAGCAGTGGAACCTGAGCGCGGGTGGCGCGCAGCTCAGAATCCGATTGCATCAGCTCAAGGCGAGAGCTGTATCCCGTCTCAAACTGTCGTTTAGCAAGGTTGAACGCCTCTTCACGCGATTTCAGCGTGGACTGGGTAACGCGAAGCTGTTCATCCAGCGACAGCAGGGTGACGTACCCGGAGGCCACCGACGATGCGACCGTGAGATCTGCCGCCGCGGCCGCCGCCTTTTGTGCCTCCAGCGACGCTTCGGCGGCACGGGAGGTGCTGCGGTTTACCCCCCAGATATCCACGTCGTAGCTGGCGGTCAGGCTGCCTTTGTACAACGTACCGTATACCGGAAGGCCTGTTGCGGCGGACTGCGAGCGCGCGCGCGTCCCGGTCACGCCCGCGTCAAGCGACGGGAACAGGCTGCCGTCGGCGGCGTATACCCGGGCCTGATACTCATTAATCCGCTCGCGGGCAATCAGCACGTCGCTGTTGTTCTTCAGCGCCTGATCCACATAGTGATTCAGATTGCTGTCGTGGAAATTACGCCACCAGAGCTGCTCTGTCGGGCTGGTTGGCCCCGACGTCGCGCGCCACTGGGCCGGGATGTGCAGGGACGATTTGGCGGGCTCAACGTCAACCGACTGGCAACCCGCAAGGATAGCCATCATCAGCAGGCCGGCTATCGGGCGAAGCGTCATTGTTTCGCCTCCCGCGTGTCGATGGTGACCTGCACCGACATGCCAGGGCGCAGCAGCCGGTACGCCTCCGGCTCACCGAGTACCTCAATGCGTACCGGGATGCGCTGGGCGATTTTAACAAAGTTGCCCGTGGCGTTATCCGGGGTAATAGCGCTGAACTCGACGCCTGTGGCCGGGGATATGCTCTCCACGCGGCCCTGATAGGCTTTATCGTTTAACGCATCGACGGTGAATTTCACTGGCTGTCCGACGCGTAAATTCGCCAGCTGCGTCTCTTTGATATTGGCGATCACCCAGTGCTGCGGCGGGACCAGCGTGGTAAGGTGCGTCCCGGCGGTGACGTACGCTCCAAGACGCACCGCAATCTGCCCGAGCTGACCGTCACGCGGCGCGACAATGCGGGTGTTTTGCAGATCGATCTGCGCAAGCTCCAGCGCGGCTTTTGCATTTTCAACGTCCGCTTCCAGCGAAGCGCGATTGACGATAACCGTTTGTAGATCCTGGCGCGACATCTCAAGCGTTGCTTTCGCCTGGTCGATATCGGCGCTCCCCTGGGCGGCACTGGCCAGCGCCGCATCGCGCTCGCGAATGGACAGGGAGCCGTCTGCGGTCAGATCCTTCACGCGTTTCAGATCCGCTTGGGTTTTCAGACTTTGGGCACGGGCGTTTTTCAGTGCCGCTTCGTTTTTGGCAATCACCGCTTCCGCGCTTATACGCTGTTGCAGGTTGTTGTTCAGCGCAGCAATTTTCATTGCCAGCTGCGCCTCGGCCTGATGGACGCGCTGGCGATAGATCCGGTCATCAATCTGCAACAGCAGGTCGCCTTTTTTAACCTGCACAAAATCCTGAACATGGACCTCAGTAATGTAGCCGTTGACTTGCGGACTGATGAACGTGGTCTGGCCGCGCACGTAGGCGTTATCAGTAAACTGGGTATGACGCGTGAACGGGGGCAACTGCCAGGCATAAAGGATCACCAGCACCCCGACAATGCCGATAGCCGCGGCGGTGAAAATGGAAACGACGCGTACATTTTTGCGGGTGTTGGCCTGCTCTTTGGCGGCATCCTGCTGACTCATAACTTCTCCTGAAAAATAGTCATTACTTATTGCCAGTGGCGTTCTTAAGGGCCATACGGGCGGTGATGCGCAGGCGCAGCAAGCGCCATAAAATCCAGACCAGCGTGGCTGTGGCAATGCTCGCCGTCAGGAGATAAGTATCGTTGTAAGCCAGAATGTTTGCCTCAAGCGTCGTCACCGTCTGTAGCTGAATAATGGCCTGGGTTCCCAACAGGGAACTGTCGCCAACCAGGCTTTTATACATCTGGGTGTAAAGCTGAATGCGTTCGTTCACCAGCGGGTTGAGGGTGGTGAGCTGGTCAGCCAGCAGGCTGGAATGGTACTTCTCGCGCCAGGTCTGGAAGGTACCAAGGATTGCAGAACCCAGCAGGCCACCAAGGTTCTGACTCATGCCAAACATCACGGAAAAGCTGACCAGATTGCGTGGATCGGCGATCACCCCGCCAATGGCGGCCAGCATCGCAGGGGCGAGGAAGAAAGCGCTGCCGAAACCAAGCAGGAACTGGCTGAACATCAGTTGATCCGGCCGGGTCAGGTTGTTGGACTGGCTGTCCAGCAGCGAAGCAACAATCATCAGCGCCAGCGAGGTGATAATCGGCCAGGCCAGCTTAGTGGGTTTGATCGTCAGACAGCTGGTGACGATACCGCAGACGATTCCGGCGAAAATAGACCACGCCAGATGGGTCATCTGTTCATTCTGTAGGCCCGCATATTGCAGCCAGCCGATGACGCCGGTGTTCTGTTCCGCCAGTACGATGCGGATCAGCAGCATAATCAACCCCAGGCGTACGATGCTGCCGCTGGACAGCCAGCGGGTATTGAGCAGCGGGTTGCTGCGGTTATGTTCAAAGACGATTGCACAGACAATTAGCACCAGCGAGAGAGCCAACGCCCAGCCGATCCACGGTGTTTCAAACCACCATTCCAGACGCCCTAGCGACAGAACCGCGCACAACAGCGCCATACCGGGCGCAAGCAAAAAGAAGGTGATGAAATCTTTCTTCTCGAAAACTTTGCGTCGATCGCCCGGGGGCAGTTTCAGCACAATCACGCAGGCCAGTGAGATCAGGGCCAAACCCAGCTCGAAGAAGTACAGCCCACGCCACTCATCAAGCTGCAACAGCTCGGTGGAGAACAGCCGCGCCAGCGGTATCGCCAGCGACGAACCGGTAATGCCGATGGTCAGCGCCTTCAGTCGGTGCTTCGCGGGCCAGGCCTGTATCTGGTAATAAATGCCGAGCGAGCTGAGCGCGGCGGCGACCATCCCGTGTGCCGCCCGTACCATCAGCGCCGAGCTGAGATCGTTCACAAACAGGTGGAAAAAGGTGACCAGCACATACAGCACCAGGAAGCCTTCCGTAAACGCGCGCAAACCGTACTGCTGGCGAAACTTTACCAGCAGCAGGTTGATGGAGACGTTGGTCATGACATAGACGGCAGGCAGCCAGGCGATTTCAGTCGACCAGGCGCCGAAGGTGCCTTGCAGATTTTGCAGATTGGCGGTGACGACCGCGTTACCCAGCGCCCCGGTCAGGCACACCAGCAGGCCGACCACGCCATAGGCGATCCGTTTCGACGTCGGATGTTCCGGGGTGGAAGGGGAACCCAGCAGAGCGGGTTTCTCGTGTGGCTGCCACTCGCGAGGAGCATAAGGATCGCGTTGGGGCAGGCGCATAACGGGGTTTACCTTTAAAAATGTTGAATTGTGAGCGGGCTAATGATTCTACGGCTGACGAAAATCATAATTCAAGTGAATACGAATATTGTATGTTAATCAAATGTAGAGGGAATGATGAAGAAAAAGTGCGGCTCGCGAACGGAGCCGCAATAATATTATCGCTGTTCCGGCTGCGCCTGAAGGTGGCGTTCACGGTTGATGCGGCTGGCACAAAAAATTGCAATGAGGGAGATAGCGACCGTCACGCCCAGATACCAGGCCACGGGTACCCAGTCGCCGTCGTATTTCGCCAGCAGTCCGGTAGCTATTAGCGGTGCCGTTCCGCCCGCCAGCGCGGCCCCAAGTTGATAACCCAGCGTGATACCGGTGTAGCGAACGTTGGCACTGAAAATTTCAGAGCAGAGCGTGCCGAGAACTGCCGTCACCGGTGCCCACAGTACGCCAAAAGCGATAACGGTCGCGAGCACAATTCCCCAGGTGGTACCGGTATTCAGCAGCATAAACCAGGGCACGATAAACAGGCCGAGCACGAAGACACTGACGGCGTACATACGCTGGCGACCAACCCTGTCGGAGAGCAGCCCCATCAGCGGGATCATGATAGTGGCGACCAGTGCGCCAAGAGTTACTGCCTCCAGCGCCTGGGATTTCTGATAGGTCAGGGTGGTAGTGGCGTAGCTCACCACAAACGTGGAGAAAATATAGAACGGTGCTGTCTCCACAACCTTAAGCCCGGCGGCAATTAGCACTTCACGCCAGTGGTGTTTTATGGTGTCGCGCAGCGGAGCTTTCGCAACCTGACCGGATTTTTTCACTTTCTGGAAATCAGGCGTTTCGTCAATATCTTTCCGGATCCAAAGCCCCAATATTACCAGCACGGAACTGAGCAGGAACGGAATGCGCCAGCCCCAGGAGAGAAAATCCTCTTCGCTGAACAGCGTCATTAGCGAGACGATAAATGTCGCCATCAACATGCCGATGGTAACGCCCGCCTGCGGAATACTGCCGAAGAAGCCTTTGCGTTTTTCTGGCGCATACTCGTAAGCCAGCAGCAGCGCGCCACCCCATTCACCGCCGATACCCATCCCCTGAATAATACGCATCAGGATCAGCAACGCGGGCGCCCACATCCCGATCATGTCGTAGGTGGGCAGCAGGCCAATCATCACGGTTGCACCTCCCATCAATGAAAGGGTGAGGACAAGCGTTTTTTTGCGACCGATACGATCCCCGATATGTGCAAAGAGAACGCCGCCAATGGGGCGAATAAAAAAGGTCAACGAGAAGGAGAGATAGGAGAGGATCAGCCCGATTACCGGGTCGACCATCGGAAAGAAAATCTTGTTAAACACCAGCGCGGCAGCGGTGCCATAGAGAAAATAATCAAACCATTCAATAGAACTTCCCGTAAGACTGGCAATTAATACCTTTTTGTTTTTCCGCAATACCGTTGTCGTGCTCTCATGTTGTGTCATGACTCAAAACTCCGCCACGTGGATGATAATAGAGGTGTTACCTGGCGCGCTTCAGGTGAAACCTGTCGGTGTGTAATGGTTGTGAAATTGTTAAGCAACTTAGGGTTGGATGTTACGTTTGGCAAGTCAGCCAGAACTAAAACGGGTCAGAACACGATGGGTTAAGCAGCAACTGGTGCTTTTTCAGCACGCTGTTGTGGCAGGATGTGTTGAAGGGCAGATAATCAAAAGCACAAACCCAGGGTGCAACCCAATTGTTTTTGGATGTTTCTGGTTATTTCATCAAAATGACAAATATGCAGCGTAATGAGCACCTCGGCTTTCAGAGTGATCTCCTTTTCAACCCCGTTGTGTGAAGTACTCTAAAGATTAATGCTGTAAGGAGGTAACGATGACAATGGCACTTTTCCCCTGTCTGCCTGGCACAACACTCGACGCCGTGAATACCGTTGGGGCGTGGCTTGCTCAGGACGACTATCAGGACAACCAGCCCGTTGATCTGGTGATTCTGGCGGGTAACGCGGTGATCCCCGCGATTGATGCTGCCTGTAAAATCGCGGCTGAACAGGGGGTTCCTCTGATCATCAGCGGCGGGATCGGTCACTCGACGACCTTCCTCTACGCCGCGATTGCTAAGCACCCCCGCTATAACAGGATACCCACCACCGGGCGGGCTGAGGCGGCTATTCTGGCCGACATCGCCCGTGAATTCTGGAACATTCCGGCTGAGCATCTTCACGTTGAGGATCAGTCGACCAACTGTGGCGAAAACGCCCGCTTCAGCCGGGCGTTGATGAAACAGTCCGGACTGAACGCCGCCCGGGTGCTGGTAGTGCAGGACCCGACGATGCAGCGTCGCACAATGGCTACGTTTGCCCGCGTTTGCCGCGACGAGGCTGCATCGCCCGCATGGATGAGTCATCCCGGCCTGACGCCCGTGCTGCAAAACAGTGACGACGGTCTGGCGTTCAGCGGCCCGGTCGAGGGGTTATGGCCGGTAGAACGTTACCTGTCGCTGGTGCTGGGTGAATTTCCGCGACTCAGGGACGACATCAACGGCTACGGTCCGGCGGGACGTGATTTCATTGCCCATGTCGATATCCCTGCCGACGTGGACGCCGCGTGGCAGATCCTGCGAAACGACGTCATTCTCACCGACGCGCTGGTGAGCCGTTCTCTGCTGTAATGCTCTTGCCCGTTTGCGCCATCTTTTACGCAAACGGGCAGCCTTTGTTGCCGATTTGTGATTTTTGAAACGGGCTGACCCGTTTCTTTTATGAGATATCTCACAAAAACAGACTCATAGAGTAGGCAATTGCCCCGGTAATTATAGTTTTTAACATTAAGTTTACTTGTTAAAAACAGTGTGATTACAGGAGCAGGTTATGACAGTACCCGTACAACATCCTATGTATATTGATGGACAGTTTGTTGCCTGGCAGGGTGATGCCTGGATTGACGTGATCAATCCGGCCACGGAAGAGGTCATTTCCCGTATTCCCGACGGCACCGCCGAGGACGCCCGCAAGGCCATTGACGCGGCAGAACGCGCGCAGGCTGGCTGGGAGGCGCTGCCTGCCATTGAACGCGCCAGCTGGCTACGCAAAATTTCCGCCGGGATCCGCGAGCGCGTCAGCGAAATCAGCGCGCTGATTGTGGCCGAAGGGGGCAAGATCCAGCAGCTGGCGGAAGTGGAAGTTAACTTTACCGCTGACTATATCGACTATATGGCCGAGTGGGCGCGCCGTTATGAAGGGGAAATCATTCAGAGCGACCGTCCGGGCGAGAATATTCTGGTGTTTAAGCGCGCCCTTGGCGTCACCACCGGCATTCTGCCGTGGAACTTTCCCTTCTTCCTGATTGCCCGTAAGCTCGCTCCTGCGCTAATCACCGGCAACACCATCGTTATCAAACCGAGCGAATTTACCCCAAACAACGCCATTGCGTTTGCCAAAATCGTCGACGAGATTGGCCTGCCGAAAGGCGTCTTCAACCTGGTGCTGGGCCGCGGTGAAACCGTCGGACAGGAGCTGGCCGGGAACCCGAAAGTGGCGATGGTCAGCATGACCGGCAGCGTCGGGGCGGGTGAAAAGATCATGGCTGCGGCTGCGAAAAACATCACCAAAGTGGGGCTGGAGCTGGGTGGTAAAGCCCCGGCCATCGTGATGGACGATGCCGACCTCGAGCTGGCCGTGAAGGCCATTGTGGATTCACGCGTCATCAATACCGGACAGGTGTGTAACTGCGCGGAACGTGTCTATGTTCAGAAGGGGATCTACGACCGCTTTGTGAATCGTCTGGGCGAGGCAATGAAAGCCGTCCAGTTTGGCAATCCGGCTGAGCGAACGGATATTGCCATGGGGCCGCTGATCAACGCCGCCGCGCTGGAGCGTGTGGAGCAGAAGGTGGCGCGCGCGGTGCAGGAAGGGGCTAAAGTGGTCCTTGGCGGTAAAGCGGCAGAGGGCAAAGGGTATTTTTATCCCCCAACGCTGCTGCTGGACGTACATCAGGACATGGCCATCATGCACGAAGAGACCTTTGGCCCGGTGTTGCCGGTGGTGGCTTTCGACACCCTGGAAGAGGCCCTGAAAATGGCCAACGACAGCGACTACGGTTTAACCTCGTCTGTATATACGCAGGATCTGAATGTCGCCATGAAAGCCATTAAAGGGCTTAAGTTCGGCGAGACCTACATTAACCGTGAAAACTTTGAAGCGATGCAGGGCTTCCATGCGGGCTGGCGGAAATCCGGGATCGGCGGGGCGGATGGCAAACACGGTCTGAATGAGTATTTGCAGACGCAGGTAGTCTATTTACAGTCGTAATCAGGAGCCCCCTCCATGCGAGATAATGTGTGCACGGAGCAGTTCCCTCGCCCCTTTGGGGAGAGGGTTAGGGTGAGGGGGAACATACGGCTCTGGTGGTCATTCCGTTCACTTTAGGTTCCTTGCTACTCTGTAACAAAATGACCGGTGAACGTGCCAGGGTGGCTCAGTCGCCACCACCCTGGCGACCCGGGCTCCCGGCGGTAAATCGCCGCTTCGCGGTCCCTTCGGCTTATTCCTTCCGGCTTATCGGGGACGGGCGGAGGTAACATCCCTGTAAAGCCCGCCCTCTCGGCGCATCCCTGCGCCTCGCCCCGGCCGGAAGGCAAACGCCTCAGCGATTTACAGCCGGACCTGGGCATCTCTGTAATCCCTCCGTTATTCTGAAGGCACGTTAATGCTTCTGATTTCAAATAACTGGGAATACTCGGCCCTCCGTAAAAGGGGGTTCACATTTTCAGGAAAGGTGGTTATGTTGGCGCGATAACTGTTATTTATCGGGAAACAACATGCGCACAAAATATACGGGTCTGCAAATCAGCATTCACTGGCTGGTTTTTCTGTTAGTGATTATGGCCTATTGCGCCATGGAATTCAGAGGTTGGTTCCCGCGAACCGATCGTCCGCTTATTAATATGATCCACGTTTCCTGCGGGATCAGCATCCTGGTGCTGATGGTGGCGCGCCTGCTTATCCGCCTGAAATTCCCGGCTCCGCCCATTCAACCGAAACCAAAAGCGATGATCACCGGGCTGTCCCATCTGGGGCATCTGGTTATCTACCTGCTGTTTATTGCGCTGCCGCTGATCGGCATGGTGATGATGTATAACCGGGGAAATGACTGGTTTGCGTTTGGCCTGACGATGCCGCATGCGGCGGAGGGGAATTTTGACCTGGTGGATACGCTAAAAGCGTGGCACGTAACGCTGGCGAATCTGGGGTATTTTGTGATTGGTTTGCACGCCTTTGCCGCGCTGATGCATCACTATTTCTGGAAAGACAATACGCTGCTGCGCATGATGCCGAAAAAGCGTCAGTGACCGATAATGCCCTGCCAACCCGCAGGGCATTTTTTTGCGGCTTATTGCAGTTGCGCGCGCTCCTGCGCCGTTAAATCCAGTTCCTGAGTTGTACCCGTTTCTGAAGATTTTACCGCCGCTTCCAGCACCGCCATCACCGCCAGGGCTTCCACCGGATGGACCGGATTGTCAATCTTGCCGTTCAGGGCATCGCGCACGTTTATATAGTACTGCCGCTGGTCGCCTTTTGGCGCAGGGATAGCGCTGGCTTCACCCTGGGCATTAAACAGCACCATAGCGTCGCTGTCCTCACCCCAGCTTTCGCTACCCGGAATGACGCCTGCCAGAAGCTGGGCTTCCTGCTGATCGATGCGCGCTTTCACCACGCTGGCCTTATCGCCGTGGACGGTAAAGCGGGCAACGCCGCCTGCCACTAGCATGCTGCAATGGAGGACCACTTTGTGTTCAGGATAGTTCAGCACCACGTGCGCCCAGTCGTTAATTTCCGCACCGTCACGCAGGGTGGCGATGTTGCCCTGTACCGACAGCGGCAGACCAAAAAGCTGTAGCGTCTGGTCAATCATGTGCGGGCCTAAGTCGAACCACAGGCCACTGCCGGGAACATTTTGCTCTCTCCAGCGCACGCGAACCTCCGGGCGGAAACGATCGATATGCGATTCAAAGTGTTTTACCTTGCCGATACTGCCTTGCTCAATCACCTGCTTAATGCCGAGAAAATCGCTGTCCCAGCGGCGGTTATGGAAGACAGAGAGCAGGCGTTGTTTTTCTTGCGCAAGCGCAATCAGATCTCGCGCTTCCTGCATATCCAGCGTAAATGGCTTATCCACCACTACGTGCTTGCCGGCGTTGAGCGCCAGGGTGGCCAGCGGCGCATGGGTCGCGTTAGGGGAGGCGATAACCACCAGGTCGATATCCGGGTGCTGAATAGCCTCTTCTGGGGTGGCAACAACGAGGACGTCCGGCAGATCGCGTTTGACCTTTTCTTCATCCCGGGATGAGACCACCGCCAGCTTCAGGCCGTCGACGGACTGGATCAGTGGGGCATGAAACGTCTTACCCACAAAACCATACCCGATCAGCGCAATATTCATTGTCTTCACTTTATTCATGACCTTCTCCACGTTAATGCGCGCAAACGGTAACCTGCACGGCGCTATGGTCCCCGAGCTCTGCCCAGGGACGATCTAAAAACAGTTGATGAATCTGGGATAACCCTGAAACCAGATAAGGTTCGCACTGGTTGAGTTTCAGATGATCGGCGACTACCCAGTGCGCCTGGCTTGCGGCCAGCATGGCACGCTTCACCTCGGCATCCGCCTCCTGACTGGCGCTCAATCCGAGCTCGGCATGAATGGCGCATGCGCCAAGGATGGCGATATCCGCCCGGTAGCGAGAGAGCAGCGAAAGGGTGGCGCTTCCGGCAAACAGGCGCTGTTTCTGATCCCACTTTCCACCAAGCAGGATCAGATCGATATCTTCCCGATCGCTAACCTGCTGGGCGATATCAAGAGAAGGGGTGATTATGGTGAGCGGTCCCTGCAGGAAAGAGGCAACGGCCAGAAGTGTGCTTCCGGCGTCCAGAAAAAGCGTCGAGCCCGCAGGTACGCACTGCGCAACCTGTTTACCCAGCCGCTGCTTGATTTCAGGCAGTAAGGTATTCCTGCTAACTCGGTTCATCGTCGAGAGATTCAGCGCGATGGCGCCGCCATGGTTTTTTTGCGCCAGTCCCTGTTTTTCCAGATCGGTCAGATCGCGACGGATGGTATCCGCCGAAACCTGCAACTTTTCTGCCAGCTCAGTGATGCTGGCCTGGCCTTGTTCAGTAATAATTTCAAGTACATATTTCTGTCTGGCGGTTTTATGCATGGGTGCAGTATCCTGCAAAATGTCGCAATACTATGCAGTTTACAGCATTTTACAGGAAAGGGAATCGTAACAGGAGGGGGATGTTGTCCAAAAACAGTTTAATAAGGTGAATATTGAATTAGCATTAATCAGTCATCAAAAACATGTATGTATCGTTTAGACCTGATGTTAACGCTATGTTTTACATAGAAATTTGGTTAAAGCTACCGAATAAGGAGTTCGAATAAGAATATAAAACCAGATTATAAATATAAATTGGTGCTTATATCTATTAGATATTCTTTTTAAAGTAAAATAATTTAATATTAATCAGCGAATGACTTAAATTGACAGTTCTTTGAAAATCTTTGTGTCTGATTCGAGATGAAATAAACGCAAAAATGTACATCAAGGTGTTTCAGAATTTTCCTTAAATTACAGAGGGTTTATATGTTTCAGCGTAAACGCATCTAATAGCCATTTGTCCAGAAACCCCATCTTTTTTCTTATTTGTAACACCGCATTAACATTACAGATGTGGTCGCTCATATCACATTTTGTTATGCTGCGAATCAATAAATATTTAAGTAAATTCTTAAAAGAAAAAAAGAGATTGAACGGCTCTCATCTCAATTGAAATGGGTGTGGTCGACTATTGGCGGAATTTATCAAACAGGAGTGGGGCAAATAGGGTGAATTATTTGTACCTCTTCCTGGTAATTATTTAGCCATCACCTGAAGTCCGGGGGTATTATAAAGATGAAATGCAATAACAGGATGCTCAGATTATCTGCTTCCCTGACCTTAATTTCACTGGTGGTGACTGCGGCTCATGCAACTAACGGTCTGGTAGGGATATCTCCCGTTGCGGCAATGACGATGAAAGAAAGTATTCTTTTCGCTCTTGACCGCGACCCGTCGGTGAGTCAGCAGGCTGCACAGCTGGGGATTGGCCAGGCACAAATAGACGAAGCGCGTAGTGGCTGGATGCCACAAATAGCCTTGAACGGGAGTACGGGTCACAGCCAGACCACCGATTCGAGCGGCTCGTTGCGAAATTCCGCAGCCTGGGGGCTGAGCCTGACGCAGCTTGTGTACGATTTTGGCAAGACCAATAACAGCATCAGCCAGTCTTCAGCTCAGCGTGACAGCTATCGCTACCAGCTGATGAGCACGATGTCTGCCGTCGCGGAAAAAACGGCCCTCAGCTATGTGGAAGTGAAACGCTACAGCGATCTGCTACAGGCGGCAACAGAGAACGTGCAGGCGCTTAAAAACGTTGAGCAGCTGGCAAAACTCCGCGCCGATGCAGGCGTAAGCTCCACCTCTGATGAGCTTCAGACCCGCACTCGTATTGCCGGAATGCAGGCGACGGTAGAGCAGTACAATGCGTCACTGAACAGCGCCCGCGCGCGGCTGGCGGTATTAACTGGCATACAGGCTGAACGCTATTCACCGGTTCCGGGAGGTCTGGCCGTGGAGTCGGATTCTCTCAATCGAATTGATTATTCACTGATCCCAACGGTGATGGCCGCGCAGAACATGGAGCGTTCAGCCCAGTACGGCGTAGAAACCGCGAAGTCTCAGCACTGGCCAACCTTAAGCCTGAAAGGGGGCCGCACCCGGTACGAGTCTGATAATCGCGCGTACTGGGATGATCAGATCCAGCTCAATATTGATGCACCGCTTTATCAGGGCGGCGCGGTCTCGGCGCGCGTCCGTCAGGCCGAGGGCGCAAGGGCAATGGCATCGTCTCAGGTCGATCAGGCCCGTTTTGATGTCCTGCAAAAAGCCTCCGTCGCACAGGCCGACTGGACCGGGGCGCAAGGACGTATGGAGGCCGGAAAACGTCAGCTGGAAAATGCGTTGCGCGCCCGCGACGTCTACAAAAATGAATATACCCTGAGCAAGCGCAGCATTAACGATCTGCTCAGCGTGGAGCAGGATGTCTGGTCTGCCACCTCAGCGAAAATAATGGCTGAATACGATGGCTGGAGCGCGGCGATTAATTACGCCTCCGCGGTGGATAATCTCATGCCGCTTATCGGAATAGAGAAAAACGCTGCCGCGAAATTACCTGATTTGAGTTAAAAAAGGCGCGCCTTTCTGCGCGAAATAAGTCAGACAATAATGGGTGGTTTTTCCCAGGGATAGTTACATCCCTCTGGTGGACATAACCACAGGAATACGCGCACCTGCAAGGAGAAGAATATGAGTAACGCAAAAGTTGTTGATGTTATCATTCGAAAAACGGCAGAAAAAACGAAATTAACCGGTGAAGGGAATCTCTCGGTCTCTATTTCATCGCCGAGCGTGATTGAAATTCAGGGTTCTGCTCAGGACGTGGTGCGTTATGTCCGCCAGGGGAATGACCTCCTCATTTATATGAAAGATGGCAGCGTGATCCGCTGCAATAATTATTTTGTCGAAGACACGGAAACCCATAATCATTCCGAACTGGTATTTAACGATAACCAGGAGTTGACGCATATTTCATTTGCCGATGCCGGGGAAGCATCAGGCGTTGCCGCCACCGAATTAACCGCCCAGGCTGCACCCATTAGCAGCATTGAACCTTTTCTGGAGCAGGGAAGCGTCTTAAGCGATGCGCCGTGGGGCTGGATTGCCGGAGCGGCGTTGGGAGGCGGTGCGATTGGCGCACTGCTGGCTCACGGCGGTGACGGCGAAACCAAAACAAAAGTTATTGATAATACGAAAGAAGTCGAAAGCGCCACGCCAACATTTTTGCTGACGGATAACGCGGGTGACAAGCAGGGGGTGCTGAGTGCAAAAGAGGTCACGGATGATAACACCCCAACCTTCAGCGGTACCGGGCAGCCGGGCGCGACCATTCAGGTTAAAGACAGCAGCGGCAGCACCATCGCCAGCACCATGGTCGCAAAGGACGGCACCTGGACGGTAACACTTCCGACCCAGGCGGACGGGGAACATACCTGGTCCGTCGTCCAGATCGACGGCAGTAAAACGACCTCTGCGGGCAGTATTACCGTAACCGTTTCTACAGCGGATACCAGCGTGACGCTCGCCACCACGGCGGGCGATAACGTGATCAACGCCAGCGAGCAGGCCGCTGGCTTTACGCTGTCCGGCACCAGCAAAAACCTGGCGCAGGGAACGGCGCTTACCGTCACGCTGAACGGTAAAACCTATTCCGCAGAAGTGGGGGCAAACGGCGCATGGAGCGTGAAGGTGCCTGCTGCTGACGCGCAGGCGCTGGGCGATGGTACCTGGACGGTCAACGTCAGCGGCAAAGACGCGGCGGGCAACACCGTGACCGGCAGCCAGACGATTGGCGTCGATACCGCTGCGCCAGCGATTTCTGTCGACACGATCGCCCAGGACAACATCATCAACGCGGCTGAACATAATCAGCCGCTGACGCTGACCGGAAAAACCGATGCGGAAGCGGGCCAGATTGTGACGGTCACGCTGAACGGCAAAAATCACACGGCGACCGTGGGCAGCGACGGCACCTGGTCCGTTACGCTTTCGGCCAGTGAAGTACAGGCGATGGCTAACGGCGAGCACACCCTGACGGCAAACGTCAGCGACAAAGCGGGTAACGGGGCCTCCACCACCGCCGATTTCACGGTCGATACCGTAGCGCCAGTGGTCACTATCAACACTGTCGCGGGCGACGACATTCTGAACACCAGCGAGCAGGGGCAGGCTCAGATTATTTCCGGCCAGGCGAACGGCGCGGCGGCGGGCGACGTTGTCACCGTGACCGTTGGCGGCAAGACCTTTACCGGTGTCGTCCAGGCGGACGGCAGCTGGAGCGTCGGCGTGCCAGCCTCTGTCATTGGCGCGCTGGGTGAAGGTAGCCACAGCATTTCGGTCTCCGTGACCGATGCGGCGGGCAACACCAGCAGCGCGACGCACGGCATTACGCTCAGCGGCAACCCGCCGGAATTTACCCTTGACCCCATCAGCCAGGATAACGTCCTGAATGCGCTGGAGGCCATGCAGCCTCTGAGCCTGAGCGGGACCAGTAATCTGCCGAACGGCAGCGCTGTCACCGTGACGTTGAACAACGTTAACTATCAGGCCACCGTTGAGAACGGTAGCTGGTCCGTTCAGGTGCCAGTTTCCGACGTGCTGGATCTGGCGAATACCCTTTACACCGTGAGCGTCAGCGGCACCGACAGCGTGGGTAACAGCGGCTCCGCCGAGGCGAATCTGCTGGTCGATACCGCGCTGCCGCAGGTGATCCTCAACACCTTTGCCGGGGATAACCTGGTCAATAACGCCGAAGCGGCGGTTGACCAAACCCTCAGCGGACGCGTCACCGGCGCGGCGGCGGGCGATACCGTCTCTGTCACCGTGGGCGGCAAGAGCTACACCGCGACGGTTGGCAGCGACCTGAAATGGAGCGTGACCATCCCATCGGCCGACCTTCAGGCGTTTGGCGACGGCGAGTTAACCTTCAGCGCCTCTGTCACCAATGCGCACGGCAACACCGGCACCGGCGAACGTGATATCAACATCAACGCCGAACTGCCGGGCCTGCGCGTGAACACGATCTCTGGCGATGACGTGATTAACGCCATTGAACAGCAGCAGGATCTGGCCGTGACCGGCTCCAGCACTCATCTGGCCGAAGGCACACAGATCACCGTCACCATCAATAATGTTGAATACGTCACCACGGTTAACGCCAGCGGCAGCTGGCAGATTGGCGTGCCGTCGGCGGACCTTCAGGCATGGACGGCGGGAGGCATGACCGTCAGCGTCAGTGCGGAAGATGCCTGGGGCAACACCGTGGCGGCTGAACACCCGATCGAGCTTGACCTGAACGCGGTGGCCGTCACCATCGATACCGTAACCACTGACGATAGGCTCAACGCGGCGGAAAAAGGCGCGGATGTCACCCTTTCCGGTCAGACGCAGGGCGTAGAGGCCGGGCAAACCGTGGTGGTGAAATTCGCGGATCAAACCTTTACCGCACAGGTGCAGCAGGACGGCTCCTGGCGCCTGACCGTTCCGGCGAGCGCGATGGAAACGCTGATCGACGGGCGGGCGCAGGTGAGTGTCAGCGTGACTAACGTCAACGGCAACAGCGCGGACGCCTCACGCGTGGTGATTGTCGATACACAGCCGCCAGCCATTACGCTTGATAACCTGACCGACGACAACATCATTAATGCGGCAGAAGCGCAGCAGGATCTGGTGCTCAGCGGCAGCACAACCGCTGAAGCGGGCCAGACGGTCACCGTGACGCTGAACGGTAAATCTTACCAGACCACGGTCCAGGCGGACGGTCGCTGGCAGTTGAACGTGCCTGCCGCCGACGTTGGCGCGCTGACCGATGGCAATGTCACCGTCACGGCCACCGTCAGTGACGTGGCGGGCAACAGCAGCAGCGCGGACCGCGTTGGGCTGGTGGATGCCACCGTGCCGCAGGTGACCATCAACGATTTCGTCACCGACACCAACACCGTTAACCAGCTGGCCCATTCACAGGCGCAGATCCTGAGCGGCTCCGTCACCGGCGCGGCGGCGGGTGATTTGGTCATCATCACCATCAATAACGTGGACTACACCACCGTGGTGGATGCGGCGGGCAACTGGAGCCTCGGCCTGCCTGCGTCCGTCGTTCAGGGGCTGACGGACGGCACCTGGACCATTAACGTCTCCGTGACCGATCGGTCCGGCAACACCGGCAGCAGTTCAGTGGATGTAGTGGTCAATACAGTCACGCCTGTAATCGGTATTAATACGCTGGCAGCGGATGACGTGATCAATGCGGCAGAGAAGGGCGAAGATCTGCTGCTTTCCGGTACCAGCAACCAGCCGGAAGGAACCACCATCACCGTTAATCTGAACGGTATCAACTATGCAGCCACCACCGACGCCAGTGGCAACTGGAGCGTTACCGTACCCGCCTCTGCGGTGAGCGCGCTGGGTGAAGCCAATTACACCGTGACGGCGAGCGTCACCGATAATGTGGGCAACAGCGCCTCTGCCACGCACGATGTGCTGGTGGACAGCTCGCTGCCGGTTGTTACCCTCAACAACGTCGCGGGCGACAATATCGTTAACGCGGCGGAAGTGGCCGCAGGGCAAACCCTGACCGGGAAAGTATCGAACGCGGCATCGGGCGATACCGTCACCATTATCATCGGCGGGCAGACATACACGGCTACCGTACAGGACGATCTCACCTGGAGCCTGCCGTTAACCCAGAGTCAGTTAACCGCGCTCGGCAACGGCGACCTGACCGTATCGGCCAGCGTGACGAACGCGCACGGTAATACCGGATCGTCTTCCCTGGATGTCACCATTGACGCCCAGTTGCCCGGCCTGCGCATTGATACCGTCGCCGGTGACGACGTCATTAACGTTATTGAACACGCGCAGAACCTGGTTATCTCCGGCACCAGCACCGACCTGGCGGCGGGTAGCACCGTCACCGTGAGCATCAACGGCAAGAGTTATTCCGCCTCGGTACTGGCGGACGGCACCTGGCAGGCTGCGGTTCCGGCCGCGGACGTCTCCCGGTGGGCGGATGGAGCGCTCACCATCAGCGCCAGCGCGCAGGATACCTCCGGCAACCCGGTGAACATCGGTACCGTGGTGGATGTCGATCTCGCCCCGGTGGCGATAAGCATCAACAGCGTGACGGACGACAACGTGCTGAACGCGGCAGAAAAAGGCCAGGATCTGGTGCTGTCCGGCTCCTCCTCGAACGTTGAAGCGGGCCAGACCGTTACCATTATCTTTGCGGGTAAAACCTGGACCACGATGGTCGATGCCAACGGCGACTGGACCTGCACCGTACCGGCTGCCGAACTGAGCGGCCTGAAGGATGGCGACGCCAGCGTACAGGTTAGCGTAACCAACATGAACGGCAACGCGGCCTCTTCCTCGCAGGCATTCAGCGTCGATACCGCCGCGCCAGCGGTCACCATCAACACCATCAGCGGCGACAACATGCTAAATGCGGCAGAGGCGGCGCAGGACCTGACCCTGAGCGGGACGTCTACTGCCGAAGCAGGCCAGACGGTCACCGTGACCTTCAACGGCAATCAGTACACCGCCCAGGTGCAGGCAAACGGCAGCTGGACGCTGGATGTACCGGCGGCGGATCTGGCGGGGATCGCAGACGGTAGCGCGGCGGTCACGGCGACCGTGTCCGATAAAGCGGGCAACCCGGCCAGCGCGGGGGCGTCCGTGCTGGTCGACACTACCGTGCCGCAGATTACCTTCAACATTGTGGCGGGCGACGACATTGTTAATATTGCCGAGCACGGCCAGGCGCTGATTGTCACCGGCAAGGTGACGGGCGCGCAGGCGGGCGATGTGATTACCCTGACCCTGAACGGCAAAGACTACACCGCCATGCTGGACGGTGCCGGTAACTGGAGCGTGGGCGTTCCGGCGGCGGACGTGGGCGCGCTGGCTAACGGCGATCAAACGATCTCCGCCACGCTCACCGATAAAGCGGGCAACAGCACCAGCGCGACGCACGCGTTTGACGTCTCCCTGACCGCGCCGGTGATTGCCATCACTACCCTGGCGGTTGACAACGTGATCAACGCGACCGAGAAAGGTCAGGATCTGCTGGTCTCCGGCACCAGCAACCAGCCGGACGGGACCCTCATCACCGTAACCCTGAACGGTATCAGTTACGCCGCCACCACCGATGCCAGCGGTAACTGGAGCGTCACCGTTCCGGCGGCAAACGTCTCGGCACTGGGCGAAGCGAGCTACAGCGTGACGGCCAGCGTGACCGATACCGCGGGTAATAGCGCGTACACCAGCCATAGCGTGCTGGTCGACAGCGCGCTGCCGCAGGTCACCATTAATGCAGTTGCCACCGACGACGTGATTAACGCAGCGGAAGTGGCTTCCGGACAAACCCTGAGCGGGAAAGTGAGCGGCGCGGCGAGCGGTGACACTGTCACGATCGGTATCGGGGGCAACACCTATACCGCGACGGTTCAGGACGATCTGAGCTGGTCGGTTAACGTGGCATCTGACGTCTTAACCGCTATCGGTAACGGCGATCTCACCGTAACAGCGAGCGTGACCAACGGCCACGGCAACACCGGCACCGGCGAGCGCGACATCACGATTGATGCCAGCCTGCCGGGCCTGCGCGTGGATACCGTGGCAGGCGACGATGTGATCAACAGCATCGAGCATACTCAAAACCTGATTATCACCGGCTCCAGCGACGGGCTGGCGAGCGGATCGGCGCTGACGGTCACCGTCAACGGCAAAACCTACGCGGCAACCGTGCTGGCGGACGGCACCTGGACGGCGGCTATTCCGGCGGCTGACGTCGGCGCGCTGAGCGCAGGTACAGTCACCGTGACCGTTGACGGCCAGAGCGCGGCGGGTAATCCGGTTTCCATCAGCCATGACGTGAAGGTGGATCTGGCGCCGGTCGCCATCAGCATCGACGCCGTAGCTACCGACGACGTGATTAACGCAGCCGAGAAGGGTGCGGATCTGGTGCTGTCCGGCTCGACCACCAACGTGGAAGAAAACCAGACCGTTACTATCATTTTCGGCGGTAAGACCTATAGCGCGACGGTGGATGCCAGCGGCCACTGGACGGCGACCGTACCGTCTGCCGATTTGGGCGGACTGAAAGACGGCGACACCAGCGTGCAGGTCAGCGTCACCAACGTAAACGGCAACAGCGCCTCTGCGGGCCGCGAGTACAGCGTGGATGCCACCGCGCCGACGGTTTCGATTGAAATCGTCAGCGACAACAACATCATCAATGCTGCCGAAGCGCAGCAGGATCTGGTCATCAACGGCGTCTCTGACGCGGAAGCGGGCCAGACCGTGACCGTGACCCTGAACGGCGAGAATTACACCACCACCGTGCAGGCGAATGGCAGCTGGAGCGTCACCGTACCGTCTGCGGATGTCGGCGCGATTTCCGACGGCGATTACACCATCACAGCAGCCGTCCTGGATAAAGCGGGTAACCCGGCCTCGGCGGATCTCGATGTGCTGGTGGATACCACGGTGCCACAGCTGACCATTAACGCCGTTTCCGACGACGACGTGATCAACAGCGCCGAGCATGCGCAGGCGCTGATTGTCACCGGTTCCGTGACCGGTGCGGCGGCGGGTGACGTGGTGACCGTCACCATCAATAACAAAGATTACACGGCGACCCTGGACGCTTCCGGCAAGTGGAACGTGGGCGTGCCTGCGGCGGACGTGAGTGCTCTGACTGCCGGGGATCACACCATCACCGCGGCGCTGACCGATAAAGCCGGAAACAGCAACAGCACAACGCACGAGGTTGAAGTCAACCTCACCGCGCCGGTGCTGACCATTGACACCGTGTCCGGTGACGATGTGATCAACAACACCGAGAAAACCCAGGATCTGACCATCACAGGTACGGCTTCCGGGCTGGTGGCGGGCGCGGTGGTGACCGTGATGCTCAACGGCAAAGCGTACAGCGCCACGGTAGCTACCAATGGCCAATGGACTACAACCGTTCCGGCGAGCGAGGTGGGGCAACTGGGTGAAGCGCTTTACACCGTGTCGGCCTCCGCGACGGACAGCGTCGGCAACAGCACCAGCACCTCGCACACCGTGAACGTGGAATCCGTTCTGCCGGGCGTGATTATCAACACCGTGGCAGGTGACGACGTCATTAACGCGGCGGAGCTGGCAACCGGCCAGACCATCAGCGGTAAGGTGGTGAATGCCGAAGCAGGCAACACCGTGACCGTGACCATTGGCGGCAACAGCTACACCGCAACGGTGCAGAGCGATCTCACCTGGTCCGTGAGCGTGCCGGAGTCGGTGCTGACCGCACTGGGCAACGGCGATTTAACCGTGTCAGCCAGTGTCACCAACGGCGTGGGCAATAGCGGAACGGGCGAGCGCGAAATCGTGATAGACGCGAATCTGCCGGGCCTGCGCGTGGACACCGTGGCGGGCGATGACGTGATTAACAGCATCGAACACGGGCAGAATCTGATTATCACGGGTTCAAGCGACGGCCTGACGGCGGGTACGGCGCTGACCGTCACCGTAAACGGTAAAACCTATGCGGCTACCGTGCTGGCAGACGGCACCTGGAGTGCGGCGATCCCTTCTGCGGACGTGAGTGCCCTTGCCGCAGGCACGGTCACCGTGACCGTTGAAGGGCAGAGCAGCGCGGGCAATCCGGTGACTATCAACCATGATGTGACGGTGGATCTGGCAAACGTCGCCATCAGCATTGACGCCATCGCTTCCGATGACGTGATCAACGCCGCCGAGAAGGGCGCGGATCTGGTGCTCTCCGGCACCACCTCGAACGTCGAAGAAAACCAGAACGTCACCATCACCTTCGGCGGCAAGAACTACACCGCCACGGTGGACGCTGAGGGTAAATGGACCGCCACGGTGCCGTCTGCGGATCTGACCGGTCTGAAAGACGGCGACGCCAGCGTGCAGGTCAGCGTCACCAACGTGAACGGCAACAGCGCGTCTGCGGGACGCGAGTACAGCGTGGATGCTACCGCGCCGTCCGTGACCATCAACACGATTGCCACCGACGATATCCTGAACGCCTCAGAAGCGCAGTCCGACCTGGCAATCTCTGGCACCAGCACCGCCGAAGCAGGCCAGACGCTGACCGTATCGCTGAACGGCAAAGATTACACCACAACCGTGAGCGCGAACGGCAGCTGGACGCTGAACGTTCCGGCGGCGGATCTGGCAGGATTAACCGACGGCAGCGTGACGGTCACTGCCTCAGTCAGCGACAAGGCGGGTAACCCGGCATCGGTTGATCACACTCTGACGGTGGATGTGACCGTTCCTGGGGTGACCATCCACACCGTTGCAGGTGACGATGTGATTAACGCGGCTGAACACAATCAGGCGCAGATCGTCAGCGGCTCCGCCACCGGCGCGGCAGCGGGCGATAAGGTCACCGTCACGATCGGCGGCCAGACTTACACCACCGTGCTGGACGCGGCGGGTAACTGGAGCGTGGGCGTTCCGGCAAATGTGATTTCAGGCCTCAGCGACGGTACGGTGACCGTCACTGCGTCTGTCACCGACGCGGCGGGCAACACCGGCAGCGGCACGCATAATGTGACCGTCGATACCGGTCTGCCGTCGGTCAGCTTCAACGCCATCAGTGATGACAACGTCCTGAACGCCGTTGAAAAAGGGCAGGACCTGAGCGTCAGCGGCACCAGCGCCAACCTGACGGAAGGCACCGTGGTGACCGTAATTCTGAACGGCAAAAACTACACGGCGACAACTGCGGCAGACGGCACCTGGAGCCTGACGGTTCCGGCGGCGGATCTGGCCGGTCTCGGTCAGGCCAGTTACACCCTGAACGCGACCGCCACCAACGGCGTGGGCAACAGCGTGAGCAACACCGCGAACCTGCTGGTGGACACCGCGCTGCCAACCGTCACCATCAACACCGTGGCGGGCGACAACGTCATCAACGCGGCGGAAGTGGCGGCAGGTCAGACCCTGAGCGGCACCGTGGCGAATGCCGAAGCGGGCAACACCGTGACCGTGACTATCGGCGGCCACAGCTACACCGCAACGGTGCAGAACAATCTGTCCTGGTCCGTCAACGTGCCGTCTGACGTGCTGACCGCACTCGGCAACGGCAGCCTGAGCGTGACGGCAACCGTCACCAACGGCCACGGCAACACCGGGACCGGCGAGCGCGAGATCGCTATCGACGCTAACCTGCCGGGCCTGCGCGTGAATACCGTGGCGGGTGATGACGTGATCAACACCATTGAGCACGCGCAGAACCTGATTATTTCAGGCTCCAGCGACGGGCTGGCGCCGGACACGGCGCTGACGGTTACCGTCAACGGTAAAGATTACGCGGCAACGGTACTGGCAGACGGCACCTGGCGCGCGGCGATCCCGTCCACCGACGTGAGCGCGTGGCCGGAAGGCACCGTGAAAATCAGCGTTACCGGCGACAGCGCGGCGGGTAATCCGATCACCATCAGCCACGACGTGACCGTGGATCTGGCTACCGTTGCCATCAGCATCAATGCGCTTGCCACCGACGACGTGATTAACGCGGCGGAGAAGGGCGCGGATCTGGTGCTGTCCGGTGCGACCACCAACGTGGAAGCCGGGCAGACCGTGACCATCAGTCTGAACGGCAGGATCTACACCACCACCGTGGACGACAGCGGCAACTGGACTTACACCGTGCCGTCAGCGGATCTGGCTGGCCTGAAGGATGGCGACGCCAGCGTGCAGGTGAGCGTCACCAACGTGAACGGCAACAGCGCGTCTGCGGGCCACGAGTACAGCGTGGATGCTACCGCGCCGTCCGTGACCATCAACACGATTGCCACAGACGATATCCTCAACGCCACGGAAGCGCAGTCAGACCTGGCAATCTCCGGCACCAGCACCGCCGAAGCGGGCCAGACGCTGACCGTGTCGCTGAACGGCAAAGATTACACCACAACCGTGAGCGCGGACGGCAGCTGGACGCTGAACGTTCCGGCGGCGGATCTGGCAGGATTAACCGACGGCAGCGTGACGGTCACTGCCTCAGTCAGCGACAAGGCGGGTAACCCGGCATCGGTTGATCACACTCTGACGGTGGATGTGACCGTTCCTGGGGTGACCATCCACACCGTTGCAGGTGACGATGTGATTAACGCGGCTGAACACAATCAGGCGCAGATCGTCAGCGGCTCCGCCACCGGCGCGGCAGCGGGCGATAAGGTCACCGTCACGATTGGCGGCCAGACTTATACCACCGTGCTGGACGCGGCGGGTAACTGGAGCGTGGGCGTTCCGGCCAGCGTCATTTCAGTCCTCAGCGACGGCACCGTGACCGTCACTGCGTCTGTCACCGACGCGGCGGGCAACACCGGCAGCGGCACGCATAATGTGACCGTCGATACTGGTCTGCCGTCGGTCAGCTTCAACGCCATCAGCGATGACAACGTCCTGAACGCGGTAGAAAAAGGGCAGGACCTGAGCGTCAACGGCACCAGCGCCAACCTGGCAGAAGGCACCGTGGTGACCGTAATTCTGAACGGTAAAAACTACACGGCGACAACTGCGGCAGACGGCACCTGGAGCCTGACGGTTCCGGCGGCGGATCTGGCGAGCCTGGGCGAAGCCAACTACACCCTGAGCGCGACCGTCACCAACGGCGTGGGCAACAGCGTGAGCAACACCGCGAACCTGCTTGTCGACACCGCGCTGCCAACCGTCACCATCAACACCGTGGCGGGCGACAACGTGATTAACGCGGCGGAAGTGGCTGCGGGGCAGACCCTCAGCGGCAGGGTAACGAACGCTGAGGCGGGCAACACCGTGACGGTGACCATCGGCGGCAACAGCTACACCGCGACGGTGCAGAGCGATCTGACCTGGTCCGTGAACGTGCCTGAGTCGGTTCTGACGGCGCTGGGCAACGGCGATTTAACGGTGTCTGCGACCGTCACTAATGACCATGGCAATTCGGGAACGGGCGAGCGCGATATCACTATCGACGCCAGCCTGCCGGGGCTGCGCGTGGATACCGTGGCGGGCGATGACGTGATCAACAGCATTGAGCATGGTCAGAATCTTATCGTCACTGGCTCAAGCGATGGGCTGGCGGCGGGCACTACGCTCACCGTGACCCTGAATGGCAAGACCTATGCCGCGTCGGTACTGGCAGACGGCTCCTGGACCGCGGCGATCCCGGCGGCAGACGTGGGCGCTCTGGCCGCAGGCACGATGACCGTCACCGTAGCGGGCCAGAACGCGGCGGGCAATCCGGTCTCCATCAGCCACGACGTCACCATCGATCTGGCAGCCGTGGCGATCAGCATCGATGCCATCGCCACCGACGACGTGATTAACGCGGCGGAGAAAGGCGCGGATCTGGTGCTTTCCGGCAGCACATCCAATGTGGAAGAGAACCAGATCGTTACCATCACCTTTGGCGGCAAGTCTTACACCGCCAAAGTCGATGCCGACGGTAACTGGACGGCGAGCGTGCCTTCCTCGGATCTTGCGGGTCTGAAAGACGGCGACGCCAGCGTGCAGGTGAGCGTCACCAACGCGCACGGCAACAGCGCTTCGGCGGGCCGCGAATACAGTGTAGATGCCACCGCGCCAACCGTGACGATTGACACGGTCGCAGGCAACAACGTGATCAACGGCAGCGAAGCGGCTGCGGGCGTGGCCATTTCCGGCACCACCACGGCGGAAGTCGGTCAGACGGTAACCGTAACCTTCGGCGGGAACAGCTACACCGCGCAGGTTCAGCAGGGCGGCGTCTGGAGCGTTAACGTGCCGGGCACAGACCTGTCCGCCCTGGCGGATAACGGCTACACCGTGCAGGTGAGCGTGAGTGACGCCGCGGGTAACCCGGGCAGCGCGGGTAAAGCGATTACGCTTGATACCACGCCGCCGACCGTCAGCTTTAACGTCGTGGCGGGTGATGACGTCATCAACAGCGTGGAGCACGGGCAGGCGCAGATCGTCAGCGGCACCGCAACCGGCGCCAGCGTCGGCGATAAGCTGATTATCACCATCGGTTCGAATCAGTACACCACCACCGTTGACGCCAGCGGTTACTGGAGCGTGGGCGTTCCGGCCAGCGTGATTTCCGCACTGACCGACGGCACCGTAACCCTCAGCGCGACTATCACCGACAGCGCAGGCAACAGCAGCACCCAGACCCATGACGTGGTGGTAAATACCGCATCGGTCGCGCTGACCGTCAACACCCTCAGTGGTGATGACGTGATCAATGCGGCAGAAGCGGGCGCGTCGCTGGTTATCAACGGTTCCAGTGCGCAGTTCGCCAGCGGTACGCAGGTCACTATCACCCTGAATGGTAAGAGCTATACGGCCACCATTCAGAGCGACGGCGCCTGGCAGACCACCGTTCCGGCCGCCGACGTGGGCGCTCTGGCCGACGGCGCGAGCTACCAGGTTTCTGCTTCGGCGCAGGACAGCGCCGGGAACAGCGCCTCGGCGACGCATACCATCAGCGTGGACACCACCGTGCCGGTGATTAGCGTGAACACGTTGTCGGGCGACGACGTGCTGAATGCGGCGGAAGCTCAGCAGCCGCTCACCGTACACGGCTCTTCCAGCGCGGAAGCAGGCCAGACGGTGACCGTCACGCTGGGCGGAAAAACCTACACTGCGCTTGTCGGCAGCGATGGCACCTGGACGCTGGACGTTCCGGCGGCAGACCTGGCCGCACTGAGCCAGGGTGCGCTGACGGTGACCGCCGTGGTCAACGATAAAGCCGGTAACAGCGGCCAGACGACCCATACCTTAACGGTCGATACCGTCGCACCAGCCGTCACCATCAGCACCGTGGCCGATGACGATATCGTCAACAACGCCGAGCAGCTGGCGGGGCAGACTATTAGCGGGACCACCACCGCGGAGCAGGGCCAGACGGTGACCGTCTCCTTCAACGGGCACAGCTATCAGGCGACCGTTGGAGCAGACGGTTCGTGGTCGGTCTTCGTGCCGGGCCGCGACTTCCTCGGCCTGAGCGATGGGGATTACACCATTACGGCTACGGTGAGCGATAAGGCGGGTAACCCGGGCAGCGCAACACACGACGTGACGCTGAACGGCGACGTGCCGACCATCGTCATTAACACCTTTGCCCAGGACGATATCGTCAACGCCGCCGAGCACGGCACGCCGCTAATTGTCAGCGGCACCACCGACGCGCCTGCGGGCCAGACGGTGACCATTACGCTTAACGGTAAAACCTACACGGCTACCGTTCAAAATGACGGCACCTGGAGCTATACGGTCGGCAGCGCAGACGTGACCGCGCTGGCGGACGGCGGTTCGTACGTGATCAATGCGCAGGTGAGCAACGCAATCGGCAACAGCGCCAGCGATAACCACAGCGTCACCGTGGATCTCACCGCACCGTCAATGGGGATCAGCATTGATTCCCTGCAAAACGATACCGGCCTGAGCGCGAGTGACTTCATCACCAACGATAAGCAGGTGGTGGTGAACGGTTCCCTGACCGCGCAGCTCGGTAATAACGAGAAGGCGCAGATCAGCCTGGACGGCGGCGTCACCTGGATTGACCTGACCGTGACCGGCACCACCTGGCGCTACACCGATGGGCGTACCCTGACGGACGGGACGTACCCGTACCAGGTGCGCGTCATTGATAATGCGGGCAACGTTGGGGCAACGGACAGCCAGGACGTGGTAATCGATCTGACGAAGCCTGCGGCGACGAGCATTACCGTGGATTCCGTCTCGCAGGATACCGGCCTGTCCGACAGCGACTTCATTACCAGCGACAACCAGATTAGCCTGAAAGGGACGCTCGGCGCGGCCCTGGGCAGCGGCGACCACGCGCAGATCAGCCTGGACGGTGGCGCGACCTGGACTGACGTGAGCGTCAGCGGTCTGAGCTGGACCTACGTTGATGGCCGCACGCTGGCCGACGGAGACTACAACTACCAGCTGCGGGTGATTGACGACGCGGGGAATATCAGCGCCACCACCAGCCAGGTGGTGACCATTGATACCGTCGCGCCGGACGCCAGCAAAACGATCGCTATCGACAGCATCAGCGACGATACCGGCCTGAGCAGCAGCGACTTTATCACCAATGATACCTCCCTGACGCTGCACGGCTCGCTCGGCGCAACGCTGGCCGACGGCGAATATGCCCAGATTAGCATCGACGGCGGAGTCAGCTGGCAGAACGTGATCGTCACCGGCAACAGCTGGTACTACGTGGACGGCCGCACGCTGGGTAACGGCACCTATGACTACTATGTGCGGGTAATAGACATCGCGGGTAACATTGGTGGGTCGGCATATCAGAAGGTGACCGTGGACCTGGTGGCGCCTGATAGTGCGATTACCGTCAGCATTGACAGTATTTCAACCGATACGGGCTATAGCGACAGCGACTTCCTGACTAATGATACGTCACTGACTATCAATGGTTCGATTGGTGCGCCGCTTTCCAGCGGTGAATATGTGCAGATCAGCGTCGATAACGGTTTGACCTGGCAGTATGTCACGATGAATGGCAACCGCTGGAGCTTCATCGATATCCGCGATTTGCCTGAAGGGGAACATACCTATCAAGTTCGGGTTGTAGATTTAGCGGGGAATACAGGCGCAACGGCTGAGCAGGTGGTTACCGTCGATCTGACGCCGTCTAACACCGCAGCGACAATTATTAGCTATACGGATGAGGTAGGCTCATCACGCGGTGAGTTTAGTGCTGGCACGACAACAGACGATCGTTTGCCTGTGCTAAACGGCACGTTGTCTTCCTCGCTTTTGACCGGCGAGCTGGTGCGTGTGTATCGCGCCGACGGCACCTTGCTTGGCGAGGCTGACGTAAACGGTACTTCCTGGTCCTTCGCCTTGACGGATCCGCTGGTAGATGGAGAAAAAGGGGAATTTTATGCGGTCGTTGTCGATGCCGCTGGAAATGAAACCACACCTTCACCTGTGTTTGATTTCACCGTTGATTTGCAAATGTATGTAGAGGTGCAGGATACCCTGGATACCACGCCGATTATCACCGGCCGCGTTGACTTCGAGATCCTCGATGGTGAATACGTTGAAGTGACGGTCAACAATGTGGTTTACAGTTCTCGCAATGGCGTTGTCGTTGTTGATCCTAAGAACAGTACCTGGTACGTGCAGATCCCTGACGCAGACGCCCTGGCGCTAGGCATATATGATGTCAAGGCTGCACTTTACAAAGCTGACGGCACGCAGATCACGGCGGATGACTCCGCGAACGAGCTGACGGTATCACCGACGCCGGAAATAAGTTTTACCTCGACCGCAGCCTCTTCGCAGGATACGGGCACGGCACTGACTCTGGCTGAAGATGGCTCATGGAGGATCCTCAGCAATTCTACGGTCTTTACCCAGAACGCAACCAGTTCGACGACGTTAGGTTCATTCAGCTCCGTCGCAATCAGTGGTCCGGACAGACAGCAGCAATCAACATTTGTCGACTTTGACCGTGATGGCCTGATGGATATCCTCGGTGCAGATACCAGTTATGCAAATGGCCAGCAGTCTTTCAAATACAATGCGGACGGCACCTACACCACCTTCCAGGTGGGTTCTAATGGCGTTGCGGGACAGACAAATGATGTCAATGGCAACACATGGAGTTGGTACGGCGGCGTAATGGGCATTGATATTGATGGGGATGGATTTGTCGACATGGTATACGGCGATGGATCTCCAAACGATTCCAACGCACCGGGTGGCTATGATACGCAAATCGTAATGAACACGGACGGCACTATTATCGGCTTTGACAAAAGTGGTGCTTATGTTGAAACCGCTACAACCCAGGATGGGGTGGCATCGACCAACAATAACAATGCGCAAATGAGCCGCGATCTCTCTGGCGTGGATCTCAACAATGATGGCTATGTCGACATTGTGTATCACGGGACGGTAGGCACCAACTATACCTCAGGCGGAGGCTCCAGCAGTGCGAATACCCGACTGGTGGTCGCGACCAATGGCGTGGATGCAAACGGTAATTATACGCTGACCAATACCCAGATTGTGACGGGGGTTTTCTATGGAAATCAGGGGACGACGAGTAATTATTACACCACTATGACCTGGGCCGACCTTAACGGCGATGGCTATATGGATCTCTTTGTGGGAGGGCTAACCGGTCAGGGTAACGCCACCAGTGCCGTTTTCTACAACGATGGTGCCGGGAATTTAACCGCGGCGGCTAACGGTGTGGGAACCGGGTCGAATGTTCAGACCTTTGGCGACAGCGTAAACAGCATGACCTCGCTGGCGGTGGACTGGAACGGTGATGGCAAGATGGATCTGATCGAGATTGCGGGCGCAGCGGGCAGCACAGTTGCCACTAACGCCAACAATATCGGCATGCTCTGGCTCAACAATGGTGTGAACGCCGGTACAGGGCAGGTTAACTGGTCATCGCAAACGCTGTTAACGGGCGCAAATCAGGGCAGCACTAACGTCACCACGGGAGCACTAGCGCTCGACCTTGATTATGATGGCGATCGCGATTTAGTCGTGTTCCGCGCGGCGGGTGGCAAGACGGAGTACATCGAAAATACCAGTACCATCAACGATGGAACCAGCATCATTCTGCGTATTTCTGACGCCAACGGTATTAACGCCTTCTATGGTAATACGGTACTGCTGGTAGACGAGAGTACCGGTAAAGTTGTTAGTTCACAGGTCATTAACCCGCAGGGCGGCGTGAACATGAACGATTCGACAGGGCTGGTGTATTTCTACGGTCTTGATGCGAGCAAGTCTTACAGCGCTGTACTGCTTTCTAATGCTAATGACTTTGGCGGTGTTTCGTCCGTCAGTTTCGACTCTTCCGGGACAACGAATACCATCGAGAACGTCAACGCTTCCTGGGCGGGACTCAAAGCGGTAGAGAAGAACCATGCCTATGTATTGACCGCAGAAAATGGGGATGCAGTCGTTGATAGCGCCCAGGCCGCAACGGATGGAAGCAATTCAGTAGGTATTGTAGGAACAGGTTACAACGACACGCTATACGCAACGGCCGGTACGCATATTTATAACGGTGGCGGCGGTAGCCGCGTGGTATCCGATGTGAACGTCTGGACCGCCGAAGGGGGAATGGATATTGTCGATTACAAGCTCGCTGGTTCGACAGCGCTGAATATCGATCTCAGTAAGACCGGTATGCAAGATACAGGTTTTGGTTCTGCACGGTTTGTCAACATTGAAGGGCTGGCTGGTGGAAATGGTGACGATGTCTTTACAGGCAATACCGCGGATAACTTCTTTGAAGGCCGCGGCGGTAACGACACCTTCAACATCGGCAGCGGCGGTCAGGACACGCTGCTCTATAAGCTGATCAACGCGTCTGACGCGACGGGCGGCAACGGTAGCGATGTGGTGAACGGCTTTACCGTCGGTACCTGGGAAGGGACGGCAGACACGGACCGCATCGATCTGCGCGACCTGCTTTCCGACAGCGGCTATACCGGCACCGGCTCGGCGAGCTACGTGAACGGCGTGGCGACGCTGGACAGTAGCGCGGGCAACATTGCTGACTACATCCGCGTGGTGCAGAACGGCAGCAACACCGAGATCCAGGTTGACCTCGACGGGACGGGCGGCCAGTTCTCGCCAACCACCCTGGTGACGCTGAACGGCGTGCAGACGGATCTGGCGACGCTGCTGGCAAATCATCAACTGTTAATTGCGTAAAACAACGCCGCGGGGAGCGATCCTCGCGGCTTTTTGCGTTTCTTTACATTAATAGCCATAACCCTCTATTTCACAAGATTATTTTGCGGGCTCGTTTAGGTAACGTTCGATTTCTAATCATCTCGCAAAGGTATCATTTCAGTGCGAAATCATCGCCCTGAACAGGACGTAGCATTATGAAGACACATCCACAGTACGAACCCTGGTTGCAGGGCATGCTCATCATCGCTAAGCACTATCGGCTGGATTTTTCGGCGGAGCATGTTCGGGTCACGATTAACCATGAAAGCCAGTCTTCGCGCCAGCTGGTGCTGGAGGAGATGGCGCGCCAGCTTGGGCTGGGGATGCGTTGGGTAGCGGCGGAAGCCGTATCGCTCGACCCGTGGCGCTTACCGCTGCTGGCGGAGTTCACCGGCGGGCAAATCGCGGTCATCAACCGTATGGACAACGAAGGGAACATCAGCGTGCAGTTCAGCGGCGACGGCGGCCTGGAGACGACGCTGACGCGTGACGAACTCGGTTCGCGGTTAAAAGGGCTGATGGTGCTGCGTCCCCTGGAGTCCACGCCGGATGCGCGCGTGGATGATTACATCAAACCCTATGAGAAAAACTGGTTCTGGCAGCTGGCGCTGAAAGACTGGCGTCGTTACAGCGATATTATGCTGGTGGCGCTGGTCGCCAACGTGCTGGCGCTCTCCGGCATGGTCTTTTCCATGCAGGTGTATGACAGGGTGGTGCCGTCCCAGTCGGAGGCCACGCTGTGGGTGCTGTTTGGGGGCGTGATGATCGCTATCGTGTTTGAATTCATCATGCGCATGCTGCGGGTGCATATTTCGGATGTGGTAGGGAAACGCGCCGACCTGCGTATTTCCGAGCGCGTGTTTGCCCACGCCCTGAGGATTAAAAACGGCGCACGGTCGAAATCGACCGGGTCGTTTATCGCCCAGATCCGCGAGCTGGAGTCGGTGCGGGAGCTGATCACCTCCACCACCATTGCGGCCATCTCCGATCTGCCGTTCTTCCTGCTGTTCGTCTTCATTCTGTGGATGATTGGCGGCCCGCTGGTGCTGGTGGTGCTGCTGGCCGTGCCGCTGCTGCTCATTCCCGGCCTGCTGGTGCAGCGCCCGCTGGGAAAACTCTCCAGCGAAGGGATGCGTGAATCGGCGATTCGTAACGCCACGCTGGTGGAAGCGGTGCAGGGGCTTGAGGACATCAAGCTGATGCGCGCCGAGCAGCGGTTCCAGAACCAGTGGAATAACACCAATGACGTTGCCGCCAGCGTCGGCATGAAACAGCGCTGGCTGACGGGGCTGCTGCTGACCTGGACCCAGGAGGTGCAATCTATCGTCTACGCCGTGGTGCTGCTGGTGGGCTGTTACCTGGTCATCAGCGGCGACATGACCACCGGTGCGCTGGTGGGCACCTCGATTCTGGCGTCCCGCACCATTGCGCCGCTGTCGCAGATTTCCGGCGTGCTCTCCCGCTGGCAGTCAGCAAAGGTGGCCCGCAAGGGACTGGATGACCTGATGCAGCGTCCGATTGACGATCCCCAGCACGGCAAAAAAGTGCATAAAGCCCACCTGCGCGGTGATTATCAGCTGGACGACGTCGGGTTTTATTACGACGAAGAAGAGAAGCTCACCGTGCTGAACGTCAGCAAACTGCACATTCGCGCCGGGGAGCGCGTGGCGGTGCTCGGGCGGAATGGTTCGGGGAAAAGCACTTTGCTGCACCTGCTGGCGGGAATGCAGGAGCCACAGCAGGGCAGCATTTTGCTGGACGATATTGCTCTCAATCATCTTGACCCGGCTGACGTACGCCGCGATATGCAGCTGCTCAGTCAGCAGGCGAGGCTGTTCTTCGGCTCCGTACGCGACAATATCCTGATGGGTAATCCGCTGGCGACAGACGAGGAAATCCATCAGGCGCTGGTCAATAGCGGCGCGCTGGAGTTTGTGCGCAAGCAGAAAATGGGGCTGAACACCATCATCAACGAGGGCGGAATGGGGCTTTCCGGCGGGCAACGTCAGGCGCTGTTGCTGGCCCGCGCGCTGATCACCTCGCCGAATATTCTGCTGCTGGATGAACCCACCGCCTGGCTGGATGAGGTCAGCGAGAAGCAGTTTATCCAGCATCTGCACCAGTGGCTCGGTAAGCGCCGGACGCTGGTGGTGGCGACGCATCGTCTGCCGATTCTGGACCTGGTTGACCGCATCATCGTGCTGGAAAACGGCAAAGTGGTGATGGATGGCCCTCGTGATGCCATTTTACGCCAGCACGGAATGGCCCCGCAGCAGGCGCCGCAGCGCACGGTTAGACTGAAAACGGAGGGCGTGGCATGAATGATTTCTCCCGCTTTAATAGCCGACTGAAGGAGCCCCGCCTGCCGCGATCGTCGCTGGTGGCATGGTCGCTGTTTGCCCTGCTGGTGGTGTTTATTACCTGGGCCAGCCTGTTCCAGCTGGATGAGGTCACTACGGGCAGTGGCAAGGTGATCCCGTCCTCCCACGAGCAGGTGATCCAGTCCCTGGAAGGGGGGATTATCCACAGTCTGATGGTGCGCGAAGGCGATATCGTCGAGCGTGGTCAACAGCTTGCCCAACTGGACCGGACGAAAACCGAGTCCAGCGTGCTTGAGAGCGAGTCTCGATTAAATGCTGCGATGGCGACAGCCGCGCGTCTGAATGCTGAAGTGAACGACACCGGGCTGACATTCCCGGCAGAGCTGGATGACGACGTTGAGCTGGTTAAACAGGAAACGGCGCTTTACCAGTCTCGTCGCGAAAGCCTTGAAAAAGGGCTGGCGGGTTTACGCCAGGGAGCGGATCTCGTGCAGCGTGAACTGGCATTAACGCGCCCGCTGGTGACGCAGGGGGCGGCCAGTAAGGTCGAAGTCTTACGCCTTGAACGCCAAAAAAATGAGCTGGAGAGCAAAATCACCGAGATGAAAAACCAGTACTACGTTCGCGCCCGCGAAGAACTGGCGAAAGCGAACGCGGAAATCGAAGCGCAGCGTTCGGTGATGAAAGGGCGCGAAGACTCACTCACCCGCTTAACGTTTAATGCGCCGGTGCGTGGCATCGTGAAAGACATTGACGTGACGACGGTTGGCGGGGTGATCCCGCCGAACGGCAAACTGATGAGCCTGGTACCGCTTGATGACCAGATGGTGATAGAAGCGAAAATCTCGCCGCGCGATGTCGCGTTTATCCATCCCGGGCAAAAAGCGCTGGTGAAAATCACCGCTTATGACTACTCCATTTACGGCGGGCTGGAGGGGGAGGTGACGATGATTTCACCGGATACCCTTCAGGACGAGGTGAAACGGGATGTTTATTATTATCGCGTTTATATCCGTACAGACAGTAACCATCTGACTAACCGGCAGGGCAAGGAATTCCCGGTGTTTCCGGGCATGATAGCTACGGTTGATATCAAAACCGGCAGTAAATCCGTCATTGATTATCTGCTGAAACCGTTAAATAAGGCAAAAGAGGCGCTGCGCGAGCGATAAAAAAGGCGTTCAGCAAGCCGAACGCCCGTCAGATCAGAGTGTAGACGTCATGTTGACAGCATGGCGTCGTTCTTTTGGCACCACATTGATGTAATGTGTGACATAGGCAAAATATAAACCGGCATAATTTTCGACAAGTTCGATAAATGCCGGGTAAATGGACATCCGGCCATCGCCGCGATCTTTAAGATAACCTGCCTCCTGTGCCGATTTGATAATGCGGTTGACGTGAATACGCGAGACGAAAAATTCTTTTGCAAGTGTGCTGGCTGAATACGCTATTATGGCACCGTATGCTGTTTTGTTTTTAATGGCCTGCAAATAGAGATAGAGCATAATCATCCGGCCACCATCCTTATCAATAAATAAACCCACCTCCGGAAGTACTTTACTGAATGTTAATCCGCGGAAAAGGTATTCTGCGGCGCGCCGGAAAAAGTTGTGCCTGAGTGTGTCATTGTCCAGAAGATTAACATTAATGTTGAATGTCGGATAAAGAATGCTAACAGGCGTGAACGCCCCGGACATATAGCGTTTAAGCTCATCCAGTCCTTTTTCCGTAGGCGCGATTTTTGTTTTTCGCCGATCTTCGGTACAGCGCCAGGTCTTAATTCGCCCGGTGGTTTTAAGTATGGTGATGATCGCAATAACGCTGTTAGGGCTGGCGATATTATAGCGTGAGCACAGTGCCTTAATCTCCGAGACCGACTCAGCCTGATTGCCAAAAACAAAACAACATATTGAGAGTATTATATTGAACCGTGATTCCTGAAGCATCGTTTTGTAGAACAGGGGTTGTTTTTTATAAATGGCGTCATTGATTCTGTAGTGTTCTATTATAGCTTCACTAAATCGCGGGTTGTTTTTAATGACATCCCGTCGATGTAGCAAAGCTCTGGATGAGATGTGATTATCCATAGCATTTTCTCTTTTTTGTCTGAGCCGATGAGAAGAAGTGTCCGGACTTCTTTTTCGGAATTTTCATTATACCTTGAGAAAGTCCTGGTTACTGTTGTTATATGAAAAGAAAATGATATTTATGCTGCATATGGATGAGTCGGTTGATTAACGCAAAGATGTTCATGTGCATAACATTGATAACGGTTTATTAACCAAATGGGGTGCGGTAAAATTATTCAATGCGACAAGGAATATTGGCTTTAATTACATATGGGAATGATGTTTGTATTCTCAGGAGCAGGTTATGTCTCAAAATTTACCCTCTGTGCAAGGTACTTGCTACAAGCAACGGTTTGTTATTTCAGCCTGCGGTTTCACCTTTGAAGGGTATAGCCTGCTTCTGAAATCTCGAGGCGTACACGCCACGCGACTCCATTTTGAAGAGGATGAAATATGTTCCGTTGACGTTGAGAAAATGATGGAAAATGAATCGCCCGAGGTTTCGGTTTTCCTTGGTCGTGACGTTGCTACTTTTCTTGAAAGCCTGAAGCGCTTGGTATCCGTTCTGAATGCACTGTCGGTGATTTGCAGGGTCACCCTGTATGGTGCACTACCTGAGCGATGGCTTAATGCAACGTTGAGAAGTCTCGTTAATAATACAAAAAAGCTTTCCACGATCAGGGTAGAGAATATTACAGAAATAATGGGCTTTGTAAAAAATGAGCCAGATGAGCGTGCTGGCCCTTCACGCTTGTTGCGTAACGTACCGGACAAGGAGGGTAAAGAAAATTTGCATGGGTTAACACATCGCGAGTTAACCGTGCTACTGAATTTCTATCGGGGTATTTCCATAAAAGAGCAGAGTAAGAGGTTAGGGCTGTCAGATAAAACTATTTATACCCATCGCAAGGTGGGTTTGGGTAAATTATATATTATCAGAGTATGGTTTAGCGACTCTCGCGTTTTCAGAGATGAGGTTTGTGCAGGAAAAAATAAAACAAAAGTGTTTTCGGAAACGGAAATAGATATATTACAAGCGTTACATAAACGGGAAATCTTTGCGGCTTATCAAATTATCACTGATAGTGATAAAAAAGGAGTTGGATTTGAAATCCTGCTGCGCTGGCATAAAAAAGGTGAGATCCTGAAGCCAGCCTATTTTCTGGGAGGGATAAAAAATAGTGAAATATGGCTCAAGCTAACGGCGTTAGTCATCCATGCGGCCGTATCAGGTATCAATAAATACAATGGAAAATATTATTTTTCAGTTAACATTCCTCCTCAACTTGCTTCGGGAAACGCGCTGCCGGGGATGGCCAAAAAGGCCGTCGAAATGTTACTCAAACCGCAGTGGGCCGGGAAACTGGTCTTTGAAGTAGCTGAAACGATTGACGTAACAAAGGATAAAAATATTCCCGAAACACTCCAGCGTTTACGCGCCGAGGGATGTCGGCTTTTTCTGGATGACTGTTTTTCAAAATATCATGCTATGCTGCCCATCAGACTGATTAATGTTGATGGACTAAAGCTTGATCGCGATATTGTTGAGCACTTTGTGGCTAACGACAAAGACTATAGCATTATTAAAGCGATACAGGTTTACAGCGACATGACGGGGACCGAATGCGTTGCGGAAGGCGTCGATAGCGAAGAAAAATTTGAAAAACTTGTCGCGTTAGGGGTTAAGCGATTCCAGGGTTATTATCTTTCCCGCGCGGTTAAAGAAGAAGAGTTGGATCGAATGGTACGGCTATTTAGTTAACGGCTTCACTATGCTGGTGGTACGACAGACTACAGTATTCGACCACCAGTAAAAAACACTCACTCACCGTCGCAATAGTGTATTCTCAGATATCATCACGCGTAAAGCCGACAACAATTTCAAGTGTGTTGCGAATGACATCGCAGGCTTCAGGCTCCTCGGTAATTTCTAGGGCGTGAATCAGTTGCAGGATGATCTCTTTATTCGAAAGGTTGTCACCGGTCAGCATAATACAGCGTATTGCCGAGCCTAACACTTCAACTTCACCACTGAGATGCTTTCCAGCATTAAGAAAGTGTTCCGCCAGTCCTTTATCGTGCAGGGCTTCAAAATTATACGTCTGGTGCATAGTCGCTTTACTCATGGTGGTCACCGTCTCGGTTAAAATTAGTGTTTCTTATTTGGGCTCAGAAGCGTGTTGTGAGTAAAAAGAGAGCGCATGCGGCCAATTTCATAATCGCCCATCACTCTTCCCCGGTCGTGCGATACGCCGGTTACACGCTGGCGCACTTCATCTTCAGCGGCAATCAATGCATTTTTACGCTCATCATTTGATTCAACGTTAGCCATCGCCTGCAGGCGATTAGCAAGAGACGCAAAGGTAATAGGTCCGTTCTCTTTCAGTATGGATAATACGGCCTCACCGATAAGGTCATCCTTAAGTCGTTCAAATTTAGTTCTATGCATAGCTTAATCTCACTCTGCTACACGCGGCTGTAGCATGGGGTTAGTCATCGCATCCAGATGCTCTATTCTCACTCAGCATGACTAACTTAGTAAGTTAAAAACAGTGTTCAGGTTGACGCTCGAAGAAGAGGGCTATCAAACCGTTATAGTGCGCTTTCTCTACGTCAGACGTTGATTCTTCAATTCTGCGCAACAGCTTTGTACAAATTGTCATTCTGCTCAGTTGTACATTTTCTTTGATGATCTCACTGACGATGGCACCAAGGGTTTCCTGCTGTGTTGGGACGTTATCCTTGTTAAAATACAAGGTTATAGCGCTTTCTGCTGTAGAGGGAGCATGGTTGCGACGCATAATTTTCCACCGTTGACAAACAATTTTGTAACATCACTGGCATCGAATTTATACTATCCGGTCAAATCTGTACATCTAAATTGTACAAGTTTTTCGTGCAGTTCGGGGATTTGTCAGATGAACTATCAAAATTAGGGGGGAAGAGAGGGAGAAAAACGTGGGGAAAAGAAAAGGCCCCGGAGGGCCTGAAATTATTTCCGTCCCAGCAGAAGTCCCAGAACGATGCCTACCGCACCCGCAGCGATTAAGCCCGTTAACGGGTTATTTCTGACGGCTTCAGTAACATCCGAGACGGCATCACTGGCCTGGGCAGCATATTTTTTCGCTGCACCTTTCACCTGATGTTTAGGGGAATCAACGAATTCACCAAACTGCTGCTGTGCAGAGCCGGATAATTCATCAAGTTTGTTTTTGGCTTTATCGCCAGCGTATTGTGCATTTTTATCAGTGTCGAAATCAGACATTCCAGCCTCCTTTTGTTGATAGTCTAAGGATAGACGCTGATGGCAAAGGTGAGAGAGAATTCGCTAAAATCGACGCCTGATTACCTCTTTTTAGGATATGTCTTTCTTACATGTCCACCATAACGCCCTAAGGATGGAGTGGATAAATATTTCCCTCGCCGTCTCTGTCTACGTAGCGGGAAGAGACTATTTCTCTCGTGCGTTAGCGCGAAAGGTAATGTAATAGCCAAGGGATGCGGCCAGGCACAGCATATAGCCGAACGATTCCGAACCTTCCTCCACGGCGTTTTTCACGACACGCATATAGCCATGCTCCAGAATGGCGTGCCACAGCACTTGCATTCCAAAGAGACGGGAGAAGACCAGTACAGCCAGCAGGCCGCTCAACAGAATACCGTACCAGGGGGATTGCGTGTATTTTGCCAGCTGTTCCAGCGTAGCGCGAAAATGCATAACGGGGCGAATTAAAGCCAGCAGAGCGGTAATCAGCGCGAACCACACCCAACTCCCATGAGAAATGAGGTCAAAAAGCGCGTCCAGTTCACGAATTAACATCGTCAGGAAAAAACCGCCAACCAGTATATTACAGTAACGCATGGATTCATCCATTTTCGCCAGACGAAAATGGAGAAACACGATAGTCGCTAATACCGTTTCCTGCATAATTTCGGTCAGTGATAATTCCGGAATATCATGGCCGACAAACCGCATATCAACCCAAAGACAAAGTATAATAAGCGCGCATGCGACCGCCGCGCCAACAAAGAATAAAAAGCTCTTTAGTACAATCATTAACACCACCATTTTGTTTGTAGCAGTATGTTAGGTGACGAGAATGTTATTTCTGTTCACATCGTGCCATATAAGTGCTGAATTTTAACATTACGAGCTAAATAGGATTCGTAGCGGCCAGAATAAACCCTAAATATCTTTTGTTCCTTGCCGGCGATGTGCTCATTGCAGCGTCTCTTTCTTGTGGTTTACAGGGCAATAACATACGAGGTACCATACCCCCCTATAGTATCAGGAGGGCGTATGCCGCATTCACCCGAAGATAAAAAACGTATTCTGACCCGCGTCCGCCGCATTCGAGGCCAGGTTGATGCCCTTGAACGCGCCCTGGAGTCGGGCGATCCCTGTCTCGCCATTCTGCAGCAAATAGCCGCCGTGCGCGGTGCTGCCAATGGCCTGATGGGTGAAATGGTTGAAATTCACCTCAAAGATGAGCTGGTGACGGGGGAGACCACCCCGGATCAGCGGGCAGTGCGGATGGCGGAAGTCGGCCATTTGCTGCGCTCTTATCTAAAATAAACCCACACACCTCACAACAAGGGAAAGACATCATGAAATCTCGCGCAGCTGTCGCGTTCGGCCCAGGCCAGCCGCTGAAAATCGTTGAAATTGATGTTGCTCCGCCGAAGAAAGGCGAAGTGCTGATCAAAATTACTCACACCGGCGTCTGCCATACCGATGCGTTTACCCTCTCCGGTGACGATCCGGAAGGCGTATTCCCGGCGGTGCTCGGCCACGAAGGGGGCGGTGTGGTGGTGGAAGTGGGTGAAGGCGTTACCAGCCTGAAGCCCGGCGACCATGTGATCCCGCTCTACACCGCAGAGTGCGGCGAGTGTAAGTTCTGCAAATCCGGCAAAACTAACCTCTGTCAGGCAGTGCGCGCCACGCAGGGCAAAGGTCTTATGCCGGACGGTACCACCCGTTTCTCCTATAACGGCGAGCCAATCTATCACTACATGGGGACCAGCACCTTCAGCGAATACACGGTGTGCGCCGAGATCTCACTGGCGAAAGTGAATCCGCAGGCCCCGCTGGATAAAGTCTGTCTGCTCGGCTGCGGTGTCACCACCGGTATCGGCGCGGTGCATAACACGGCGAAAGTGAAAGAGGGTGACACCGTGGCGGTGTTCGGCCTGGGCGGGATCGGTCTGGCGGTCATCCAGGGCGCGGTACAGGCGAAAGCTGGGCGTATCATTGCTGTGGATACCAACCCGGAGAAATTTAAGCTCGCAGGTGAGATGGGTGCGACCGACTTCATCAACCCGAAAGACTACGACAAACCGGTTCAGGACGTGATCGTTGAGCTGACCGACGGCGGCGTGGACTTCAGCTTCGAATGTATCGGCAACGTCAACGTGATGCGCTCAGCGCTGGAGTGCTGCCACAAAGGCTGGGGTGAGAGCATCATTATCGGTGTGGCCGGCGCGGGTCAGGAGATTAAAACCCGTCCCTTCCAGCTGGTGACAGGGCGCGTATGGCGCGGGTCGGCATTTGGCGGCGTGAAAGGCCGTACACAGCTGCCGGGCATGGTTGAAGATGCGATGGTCGGCAAAATTCAGCTCGACCCGTTCATTACGCACCGCCTGCCGCTGGAGCAGATCAACGAAGCTTTCGATCTGATGCACGAAGGAAAATCCATTCGTACCGTCATCCATTTCGGCGACAACTGATTATTCTGCCAGCGGTTTTTCCCGCTGGCATTTCTTCCCTGATCTTCTCTAAAGTGTGACCTGTCTGGCGCTTTTAGGCGTAATCTAATTCCCCGCTGTGCCGATGACTCTTTTACAGGCGTGTTTTTACGCATCTTACCTATAAGAGAGTCGACGGTCATGGACAACACAACATCGATGCAGGCGCAGCACAAGCTGAGTTTCTTGCATCACATCCGGCTGGTTCCGCTGTTTTCCTCCATTCTCGGTGGCATTATTCTCCTGTTTGCCTTGAGCTCGGGTCTGGCAGGCTATTTCCTGCTCCAGGCCGATAACGATCAGCAGGATGTCACAGCAGAAATCCAGGTGCGCACCGGTCTGTCAAACAGTTCCAACCATTTACGCACCGCCCGTATCAACATGATCCACGCGGGGGCGGCGAGCCGCATCGCGGAGATGGAGGCGATGAAGCAAAACATCGCTGAGGCTGAGACCCGCATCAGGCAGTCGCAGGATGGATTTGCCGCCTATATGAAGCGCACCGTTCGCACTCAGGCTGATGAAGCGCTGGATGGCGATCTGAAAGCCCGCTATGACGCCTACATCGCCGGTATGCAGCCGATGCTGAAATATGCCAAAAACGGCATGTTTGAAGCCATTATCAACCATGAAAATGAGACCGCGCGTCCGCTGGACGATGCCTATAACGCGGTGCTGCTGAAGGCGATAAAAATCCGCACCGAACGCGCCAACGCACTGACGGCGCAGGCTCACACCCGCACCCGGCTGGGGCTGATGTTTATGTTCGGCGCGTTTGGCCTGGCGCTGGCGCTGGCGGTGATCACCTTTGTGGTGCTGCGCCGTACGGTGATAAACCCGCTTCAGCGAGCCGCTACGCGTATCGAAAATATCGCGAAAGGCGATTTAACCATGCCGGACGAACCGACCGGGCGCAGCGAAATTGGCCGCCTGACGCGCGATCTGCAAACAATGCAGCACGCGCTGGTGACAACCGTGGGCACAGTGCGGCAGGGGGCGGAGGAGATCTACCGGGGAACCAGTGAGATCTCCGCGGGTAATACCGATCTCTCATCCCGAACCGAACAGCAGGCGGCGGCCATCGAACAGACGGCGGCCAGCATGGAGCAGCTCACCGCGACGGTGAAGCAAAACGCCGATAACGCGCATCATGCGAGTAAACTTGCAGAAGATGCCTCCGGTAAGGCCAGCCGCGGGGGGCAGATGGTCTCCGGCGTGGTGAAAACCATGGGTAATATTTCCACCAGCTCGAAGAAGATCTCTGAAATTACCGCCGTGATTAACAGCATCGCGTTCCAGACCAATATTCTCGCGCTCAATGCGGCGGTCGAGGCGGCGCGTGCGGGTGAACAGGGACGCGGCTTTGCGGTCGTAGCGAGTGAAGTCCGCACCCTGGCAAGCCGCAGCGCGAACGCGGCGAAAGAGATTGAAAGCCTGATTAATGAATCGGTGTCGCTTATCGATCAGGGTTCCGGGGAGGTGGTTGCGGCGGGCAATACCATGAATGAGATCGTCGAGGCGGTTAAACGCGTCACCGATATTATGCTGGAGATTGCGGCCGCGTCCGATGAGCAGAGCCGCGGCATTGTTCAGGTGAGCCAGGCGATTTCCGAGATGGATAAGGTGACGCAGCAGAATGCCTCGCTGGTGGAAGAAGCCTCTGCGGCGGCGGCCTCGCTGGAAGAGCAGGGCGCGCGTCTGACGGAAGCCGTTGGCGCGTTTCGTCTCAACGGGGCGCGCGCAGGACGGACTACAGCCGCCGCAACCGCAGCAAAACCCGCGCCTTTAACCCCGGCGGCGGCCGTCTCAGGTGATAACTGGGAAACGTTCTGAGTAAGACAGACCCGCCCTCGCGGCGGGTTCTGCGTTCAGGATCAGAGAGGCATTGACTTACGAATGGCGCTTAACAGCGTTTGGGCGCCTTCAGAGAGCGGGGCATCTACCCGCGTCAGGATCCCAATGGGTTCTCCTGCGCCGGGTGAGGTTACCGGCAGCGCGGTGAGCACGCCGCGTCGCAGATCGTCCTTCACCGCGCCGGACGGCACAAACCACACGTAGTCATAATCCACCGTCAGCTGGCGCGAAAGAGACGCCGAGAGCGTTTCAATACACCCTGAAGGCAGCGTGCAGCCCTGCATTTGCAGCAACGCTTCCGCATTCTGACGCGGAACCGTTCCTTTCGGGGAGACTACCACCGGCCACTCCATTACGCGGCTTAAGGTGACGGTATCCTGCAGCAGGGGATGATTCGGACGCACGACCAGCTTCAGTGATTCCAGGAACAGCAGCTCGTAATTCAGGCCGCTCATCAGTTCCGGATCGGACATCCGGCCAATGCCCAGATCCAGCTCGCCTGACTTCAGGCCCGCCAGCAGCATGGTGTTATTCATGGTCGCGACCTGAAGCGTGGCGTGCTTTTGCTGGCGGTGGAACTGGCCGATCGCCGCAGGCAATATGCCCAGCGCCGCCGTTGGCAGTGCCCCCACGCGCACGATGTCGCTGGCCTGCTCTTCTTTACGGTTTAAGGCCTGACCGGCGGTATTGAGGGCATCAAGAACTTTAACGGCATGCGTCAGGAACTGTTCGCCTACGAGCGTAAGCTGAGCGCCCAGACGGCCGCGGTCGAACAGACGGGTTCCGGTAAGCTGTTCCAGTTCGTTGAGCGTTTTGGATAGTGCAGGCTGACTAAGGTTAAGGGTTTCAGCCGCTCGCCCCAGCGTTCCCTGTTGAGCGACGGCCACAAATGTATGCAAATGGCGCAAGCGTATGCGCTGACTGAACAGACCATTTTTTTCCATAGGCGATGTTAAAAACAGAGCGACGCGGGTGACAAGTTAAGTTGTTTGAATTTGATAACCTGATAGCAAAATATTTTTAACATTTGATCTGTTTGAGTTACAACTGTTTTTCAAAAACGCCCATGCTTTGACCACTCGTCTGCCTGGATCACAATTTGTAAATTCTTCCCAACGAAAAGAACGGGCTTCTCTACACTCCAGGTAGTATTCACTGGAGGCATGACATCATGGCGAACACCATCACGGCTGATGATATTCGGGAACACTTTTCGCAGGCTATGTCGGCGATGTACCAGCAGGAAGTTCCGCAGTACGGCACCTTGCTGGAACTGGTGGCGGACGTTAACCTGGCGGTTCTGGAAAATAACCCACTTTTACATGAACAACTGGCAAATGCAGACGAACTGGCGCGCCTGAATGTTGAACGTCACGGTGCGATCCGCGTTGGCACCGCGCAGGAGCTTTCCACCCTGCGCCGGATCTTCGCCATTATGGGCATGTACCCGGTCAGCTACTACGATCTCTCCCAGGCGGGCGTGCCCGTCCACTCGACGGCGTTTCGTCCGACTGACGATGCGGCGCTCTGCCGTAATCCGTTTCGCATTTTTACCTCGCTGCTGCGCCTGGAGCTGATTGAAAACGTTGCGCTGCGCGAAAGGGCGGCAGAGATCCTCTCCCGGCGAAACATCTTTACGCCGCGCTGCCTGGACCTGATCGACCTGCATGATGTACAGGGACACTTTACCGAGGCACAGGCGCGCGAATTTGTGCAGGAAGCCTTAGAAACCTTCCGCTGGCATCGCCATGCGACGGTCGATCAGGAAACCTATCTGGCGCTTAGTAACGAACATCGCCTGATAGCCGACGTGGTCTGTTTCCCGGGGTGCCATATCAACCATCTCACGCCGCGCACGCTGGATATCGACCGGGTACAGGAGCTGATGCCGAAGTACGGCATTGAGCCGAAAATCCTGATTGAAGGCCCGCCGCGCCGCGAGGTGCCGATCCTCCTGCGCCAGACCAGCTTTAAGGCGCTGGAAGAGCCGGTGCTTTTCGCGGGAGAACACAAGGGTACGCATACCGCGCGTTTCGGTGAGATTGAGCAGCGGGGCGTGGCCCTTACGCCGAAAGGACGCGAGCTGTACGACCGTCTGTTAAATCAGGCCGGGACCGGCAAAGACAACCTGACCCATCAGCTTCACCTGCGCGAGATCTTCAGCACCTTCCCGGACAGCGAAATGTTCCTGCGCCGTCAGGGGCTGGCTTATTTCCGCTACCGTCTGACTCCGACAGGTGAGGCGCATCGCCACGCGTTTCGTCCCGGCGACGATCCGCAGCCGCTGATCGAACGCGGCTGGGTTGTGGCGCAGCCGATCACCTATGAGGATTTTCTGCCCGTCAGCGCTGCGGGGATTTTCCAGTCGAATCTTGGCAATGAAACGCAGGCGCGCAGCCACGGCAATGCCAGCCGCAATGCCTTCGAAGCCGCGCTCGGCTGTGCGGTGTACGACGAGTTTACGCTTTACGAGGAGGCGGAAGGGCGCAGCAAACAGCGTTGCGGTTTGCTCTGAAACCGTTACTCTGCAGGGGTGTGATGGAAAAAGAAGGTTGGTATGGAAAATCCCTCCGCCCCTGTGGTTGAAACGCGCCAGGGCGCACTAATTGGTTCTACTGAAGGCGATACCCATGTGTGGTGTGGCATTCCTTATGCGGCACCGCCGGTTGGCCCGTGGCGCTGGCGCTCCCCACGCCCCCCTGCACGCTGGGATGGCGTGCGTCCGGCGACGGCGTTCTCCGCCTCCAGCTGGCAGAGCAGCGAAAGCTGTCAGGAGCTGGGCGGCGGCGATCCTGGCCAATTCTCTGAAGACTGCCTGTACCTTAACGTCTGGTCGCCAGTCGCACGCGCCGATCCGCTTCCGGTGATGGTCTGGCTGCACGGCGGAGGATTTACCCTCGGCGCTGGCGGTCTGCCTCCGTATAACGGCAGGGCGCTGGCGAAGCGCGGTACGGTGGTGGTGACAATTAATTACCGTCTCGGCCACCTCGGCTTTTTTGCCCATCCGGCGCTGGAGGGGGAAGAAGAACGCGTGGTGCATAACTTTGCGCTGCTCGATCAGATCCAGGCCCTGGAATGGGTGCGCGATAACATTGCCGCGTTCGGCGGCGATCCTGAGAACATCACCGTATTTGGCGAGTCGGCCGGTGCGCGCAGCGTGCTGTCGCTGATGGCTTCTCCGCTTGCGGGAGGACTGTTCCATAAAGCCATTGTGCAAAGCGGGTACACGCTGCCCGACACCCCGCGCGAGCAGGCCATCCATAAAGGCGAAGTGATTGCTGCCCATTTTGGCCTGCAAAATGCCACCGCGGAACAGCTTCGCGCGATCCCGCCTGAGGCGTTCTGGCCGCTGACCTCGCCACTGAATATCGCCCCTGCGCCCATCGTGGGTGACTGCGTTTTGCCTGAGGCCATGCTCGATGTCTTTTTCGCTGCCCGTCAGCATTCAGTACCGGTGATGATTGGGTCAAACAGCGACGAAGCCAGCGTGATGTCGGTGTTCGGGGTCGATCTTGCCGGGCAGATCCAGAAGCTCCGTCGCGAGCGGCGCTTTGGCCTGGGGCTGATCAAGCTGCTTTATCCGGGCGTGAAGGGCGATGAGGAACTCGGCAGGCAGGTTTGCCGCGACATGGCCTTTACCACCATGGGATACGTGGTGATGCAGGCGCAGCAGCGGGCAGGCGGCCTGTGCTGGCGATACTGGTTTGATTATGTGGCCGAAGCGGAGCACGCGACGTATACCAACGGCGCCTGGCACGGTAACGAAGTGCCCTACGTGTTCGATACCCTTGGGCAGGTGGAACCCTCGCGGCAGTATGTAAACGAACGCGATCTGGCCTTCGCCGCTCAGGTGGCGGACTACTGGGTGAGCTTCGCCCGGGATGCGGGAGCACGCGATAGCCTGGTGGGGCCCTCACGCTGGCCCGCCTGCCGGAAAGGGCGGGACGTGTTGTTGCGCATCGGTGTGAATAAACATGCAGGTTTTCGGCTTGAAAACCGTTTTATGCGTGCCCGTATGAGCCTCTTCAAACGGGTAATGAAACACCACGTCAGCCTCGACTGAGCAGACAGGCACGAAACGCATCCAGCCCGTTCTCCGGGTCGGGTGCGTCGCGTAACACCAGCCGGTAGGTCGCCCCCGTCTTTATGCTCGTATCATAAGGCCGCATCAGCCGTCCGGCGCGCACGTCCTCCTCCACCAGCGTTTCATCCGCAATGGCGATGCCCAGCCCCTGAATGGCGGCGGTAATGGCCAGATCCATGGTTTCAAAGTGTTGATTTTTGAGCATAGCTTGCGCCGGACGCGGCTGTTTCGCCAGCCACAGCGTCCAGTCCGTTTTGTCCCGCGTGGGGTGAAGGAAGGTGAGTGTGTCCAGCGCAGAACCGGCCCGCAGCGGGCTCATCACCGGGGTTAAGGCCTCTTCGAACAGCAGAACGCCGGCGCTCATGTGCGTTCCAAACACAATCGCCGCGTCATAGGATTCGGTTTTGAAATTGACGTTATGATCGGTGGTAGTGGTCAGCGCAATCTGGAGTTCCGGCTGTTCGCGCTCGACCTGTAACAGACGCGGTACCAGCCAGCGCATCGCGCAGGTAGGCGCTTTCAGACGAATTACGGTCTGGTGCGTCCGCGCCTGTTCAGCAACGTTAAGCAGGTGCTCAAACGCAGATTGCAGTTCCGGCAGCAGGGCGCTTCCCTGTGAAGAAAGACGCAGGCCGCGAGCATGGCGTTCGAACAGCGGGAAGCCGAACCAGCTTTCCAGCGAGGCAATTTTGCGGCTTACCGCCCCCTGCGTCAGACAAAGCTCCTTCGCGGCATGGGTAAGATTCAGGTGACGCGCGGTCACGATAAACGTCTCTACGGCATTAAGCGGAAATGAACGACGCGACATATCTCACCTTAGCTATGCGTTTTTGTCATGGCTATTATGACAACAATTCGATTGTCCCGGCAATTAAGTTATTGTTTGAATAGTTATGCATTCACCACGAGAAGGGACAGAGGATGACTTTGAAAACGCCGGTGCAGACCCGCTCCAAATTGCCCGATGTAGGAACCACCATTTTTACCGTTATCGGCCAGCTTTCAGCCCGGCATAACGCCATCAACCTTTCTCAGGGTGCGCCGAATTTTTCCTGCGACCCAAAACTTATCTCCGGCGTCACTCGCGCCATGGAGTCAGGGCATAACCAGTATGCCTCCATGACCGGGCTGCAACCGCTCAGAGAGCGCATCGCGGACAAAATTGCCACGCTCTATGGCACCCGCTATGACCCGGTGAGCGAGGTACTGGTGACTGCCAGCGCCAGCGAAGGGCTTTACTCAGCCATCAGCGGGCTGGTTCATCCTGGCGATGAGGTGATCTATTTCGAGCCCTCCTTTGACAGCTATGCGCCGATTGTCCGTCTGCAGGGGGCGACGCCGATCGCTATTAAGCTGACGGTACCGGATTTTGCCGTGAACTGGGATGAAGTACGCGCGGCTATTACCCCACGCACGCGGATGATCATCGTCAATACGCCGCACAACCCGAGCGGACAGGTGTTTTCAGCCGCCGATCTGCACCAGCTGGCAGCGCTGACGCGCCACACCGACATCATCATTTTGTCTGACGAAGTGTACGAGCACGTCGTTTTTGATGGCGAACCGCATCACGGGATGGCAACGCACCCGCAACTGGCGGAGCGCAGCGTGATTATTTCTTCTTTCGGAAAAACCTATCACGTCACCGGCTGGCGCGTGGGTTATTGTGTGGCGCCCGCGGAGCTGATGGATGAAATATGTAAGGTCCATCAATTTTTAATGTTCTCGGCCGATACGCCGATGCAGTACGCGTTTGCCGAACACATGACCGATCCGCAAACCTGGCTGTCGCTGGCGGCGTTTTATCAGCGCAAGCGCGATCTGCTGCAAAGTTTGCTCGCCGACTCACCGTTCAGGCTGCTTCCGAGTGCCGGTTCGTTTTTCCTGCTTGCGGATTACAGCGGCTTTAGCGACGAGCGCGACAGCGAGATGGTGAAAAGGCTGATTGTCGAGTACGGGGTTGCAACCATTCCGCTGTCAGCGTTTTATGCCGATGGCACGGACAATAAACTGATCCGTCTCTCTTTTGCGAAAGATGAGGCGACGTTACGGGCAGGTGCCCAGGCCCTTTGTCGGGTTACTCCACGTTAAGGAATTTGAGATGAAATTACGCGCGTTAGTTGTCGGCATAGGACTGCTGTGTTCATTCTCGTCGTTTGCTGCTACCGAGTTGCGATACGGGCTGGAAGCGGAATATCCGCCGTTTGAAAGCCGCAATGCCTCAGGGGAGCTGGAAGGATTTGACGTAGAACTGGGAAATGCCATCTGTAAAGCCGCCGCGCTGAAGTGCAGCTGGGTAGAAACCTCGTTTGATGCGTTGATTCCCGGTCTGGTGGCGAAAAAGTTCGACGCCATAAACTCGGCGATGAACATCACCGAACAGCGTCGTAAGAGCATTGATTTTACCCAGCCCATCTACCGTATTCCCTCCCAGCTGGTGGGCAAAGCCGGTTCTGCGGTAGAGGCCACGCCGGAAGGGCTGAAGGGCAAAACCATCGGCGTTCTCCAGGGTTCAATTCAGGAAACCTACGCCAAAGAGCACTGGGAAAAGCACGGTGTCACCGTGGTGTCTTATAAAGATCAGAATATGGCCTGGGGAGATCTGCTGAATGGCCGCATCGATGCCTCGCTGGTCATGTCAGCGGCCGGGCAGGCAGGTTTCCTCAGCAAGCCGCAGGGTAAAGGGTTTGGCTTTATCGGCAAACCGGTGTCGGACGACACCATCCTCGGCAGTGGGATCGGCTTTGGGCTGCGTAAGGGGGATGAGGCCACCAAAAAGCAGCTTGATGCCGCAATTGATAAAGTACGTGCCGACGGCACGATCGCTAAACTGGCTGATAAGTACTTCCCGGGTATCGATGTCAGCGTAAAATAACCGCCTCGTTGGTCCCGGCTGTTGATGTCCAGCCGGGACTCTTTTATACATAACTTTACCCCTTTTTCAGGCCGTTCTGGTCGACAGAAAATATTTCTCGGTTTGTTCAGATAATCACCCGCCAACAATTGGATTCTTAACCGTTTTTGTTTAGGCTGTGCGTTCTTTCTTGCCGTCATTTCGCTGCGCGCGAAACTCATTCACACGACCATAAGGACGTTTTCTCAGGCATGAATCGCAGACGTTTTCTCAAAGGTTCCCTGGCAATGGCTGCCCTGAGCGGCACTTCTGGCCTTGCTTCTCTGTTTTCCCAGGCGGCGTATGCTGCTGACTCCGACATTGCCGACGGTCAGAGCCGTCGCTTTGACTTCTCTGTTCTGCAATCCATGGCGCACGATCTGGCGAAAACCCCGTGGGGTGGTGCGCCGCGTCCGCTGCCGGAAACGCTGGCCACCATGACGCCGCAGGCGTACAACGCCATCCGTTACGATGAGAAACAGTCGCTGTGGAATAACATTGAAGGTCGCCAGCTGGACGCCCAGTTCTTCCATATGGGGATGGGATTCCGCCGCCGCGTGCGCATGTTCTCGCTGGATCAAAGCACCTCTCAGGCGCGTGAGATCCACTTCCGTCCAGAGCTGTTCAGCTACGGCGATACGGGCGTGGATACCAAACAGCTTGAAGGTCAGAGTGACCTCGGCTTCGCCGGATTCCGCGTCTTTAAAGCGCCGGAGCTGGCGCGACGCGATATCGTTTCGTTCCTGGGCGCGAGCTACTTCCGCGCGGTGGATGATACCTACCAGTACGGCCTCTCTGCGCGTGGTCTGGCGGTGGATACCTTTACCGACACCCCGGAAGAGTTCCCGGATTTCACCTCCTTCTGGTTTGAAACCGTTAAGCCGGGCGATACCACCTTTACCGTCTATGCGCTGCTGGACAGCCCGAGCATTACCGGTGCCTATAAGTTTGTGATCCACTGTGAGAAGAGCCAGGTGATCATGGACGTCGAAAACCATCTCTATGCGCGCAAAGACATCAAGCAGCTCGGCATCGCGCCGATGACCAGCATGTTCAGCTGCGGCAACAACGAACGCCGCATGTGCGACACCATTCATCCGCAGATCCACGATTCAGACCGCCTGGCAATGTGGCGCGGTAACGGAGAGTGGATCTGCCGACCGCTGAACAACCCGCAAAAGCTGCAATTTAACGCTTTTCTGGATAAAAACCCGAAAGGCTTTGGTTTGTTGCAGCTTGACCGTGATTTCTCCCATTACCAGGACGTCATGGGCTGGTATAACAAGCGACCAAGCCTGTGGGTCGAGCCGCGCAACAACTGGGGTAAAGGATCCATCGCCCTGATGGAGATCCCGACAACCGGCGAGACGCTCGATAACGTGGTCTGCTTCTGGCAGCCGGAAAAACCGGTGCAGGCGGGTGATGAACTGGACTTCAAATACCGTCTCTACTGGAGCGCGCAGCCGCCGGTGCGTTCACCGCTGGCAAACGTCTACGCTACCCGTACCGGTATGGGCGGCTTCCCGGAGGGCTGGGCGCCGGGTGAAAATTACCCGAAAGTGTGGGCCCGTCGCTTTGCCATCGACTTCGTCGGGGGCGATTTGAAGGCCGCCGCACCGAAGGGCATTGAGCCGGTGATCACCCTGTCCAGCGGTGAAGCGAAGCAGGTGGAGATCCTCTACGTCGAGCCGTTCGACGGGTATCGCATTCTGTTTGACTGGTACCCAACCTCTGACTCCACCGAGCCGGTCGATATGCGTCTGTTCCTGCGCTGTCAGGGCGACGCCATCAGCGAGACCTGGCTGTATCAGTACTTCCCGCCCGCGCCGGACAAACGTAACTACGTTGACGACCGGATCATGCGTTAGTCCTTATGGGTTTGTGCCGGGTGGCGGCTTCGCCTTACCCGGCCTGATTCGGACGCATTTGTAGGCCGGGTAAGCGTTAGCGCCACCCGGCAATTAAGAGGCACTATGTCTTCAGAAATTATCCCCGTAACCCAGGAAATCGAGCTTCGCGCCGTCGAAGAGCGCTATACCACCGATCTGCACAACCTCGTTATTAAAAACCAAACCTGGCTGCAAACCGCCTTCGACTGGGCGCAGCATGTCGGCACTGAAGAGGACACGCGCCGTAACGTGCAGAGCAACCAGATGCTGCACCAGCGCGGCTACGCCAAAATGTTCCTGATTTTCATGAAGGACGAGCTGGTGGGCGTGCTTTCTTTTAACGCGATAGAGCCTGCGAATAAGGCCGGGTACATCGGCTACTGGCTTGACAAAGCGCATCAGGGACAGGGCATTCTCTCTCAGGCGCTACAGGCCTTTATGCGCTATTACGTTGAGCGCGGCGAGATCCGCCGCTTTGTGATCAAATGTCGCGTGGCTAACCATAACAGTAACCGCGTGGCGCAGCGCAACGGTTTTGCGCTGGAAGGTTGTTTGCGGGAAGCGGAAATGCTCAACGGCCGCTTCGATGACGTAAACCTGTACGCCAGGTTATTCCCGCTATAGCGCCCCCAGCAGCGGCGTCCGGGTGATCCGCGTGTCACCGTTGATCACTTTGGTTCCCCGGACGTGAATGCTTTCACCCTCCAGCGCCTCGATCGCCGCATCGTCTGTCATCTCCACCTGATGCTCAATCAGGACATCGCCGCTGATACGCGCGCGCCCCTGAATAACGACCTTGTCATCAATCAGGATCGGCCCGCCGCGTAACCACGCCTCGCCACCAATCAATACGTGGTGTTTAATCACGCAGTTACCTTCGACGAGGGCGTTTTCCGCGACCTGTGAACTGTACCGCACGGTCGGGATCGCATCATCCTCTAAACCGGCCAGCAGGCGGGCGTTGCCGTACACTTTGGCGCAGTCGCACACCCAGACGTTATTAACCGCGTTGCCCTCAAGAATGGCGCGGTCGAACACCTCCGCGCGGTGCTCAACAAAGGCCCAGGTCACCATGGCATCGCCGTAGATTTGCGCCTGATGCACAATACGCGACTGGCTGACCGTGGCTCTGTCGTAAATCTGCAGGATCTGCTCACGGTCGGGTGTCAGCCCTTTGGCTGCAATCACCATGCTGTTATGCAGCACCCGCGCGTCACCCGCGATACGGCATTCCCCGCGTACGGTGGAGTGCTGGATAGTGACGTTGTCACTTATTGCCGCGCCGTGACTCACCTCTGCCGCGTCAAGCCAGCTGTTGCCGCCTACGTGTGCGCGGTGGCTTACGATGCAGGGTTGGGTGAGGCGGGCGTTGCCGGATATCCTGGCCCCGGCAAACACCACGCTGTTTTCATCATAAACCCAGCAATCCCCGTCCTGGGCGAGCGCGTGTTCATCCTCAACCCAACCACCTTTTGTCCCGCTGGTCACATCGTTAAAATCCTTTGCGGCAATAATCTGTCTGAGTAGGGTTGTGCACGGCGTTGATCCGTCCTGCCAGCGCCAGAGACGCGTTTCATTGCTAAGCCTGTATTTTGTCATCGTGTTTTCCCTGAAAAGCCATTCACTAAACGTAGCAAACTTTTGGCGTTTCGAAGTGCTGGCGTCTGCACGGTAAACCCCTTAAAATGGCATTTAAAATACATTTTAAAGTTTAAAAAAAATGCATAACCAAGACCAACGCGTTCTTAACTTGCCCGCCGGTTATTTCGGTATGGTTCTGGGTACCATAGGTATGGGGTTCGCCTGGCGTTATGCCGGTACTATCTGGCCGGTGACTCGCTGGCCGGGCGAGATCCTGGTGGCGCTGGCGGTGGCGATCTGGTTCCTGCTGAGCGTGGCGTTTCTTACCCGTGCGGTACGGTTTCCACATAGCGTGCTGGCCGAGATGCGGCATCCGGTAATGAGCAGTTTTGTCAGCCTGTTTCCTGCCACAACGCTACTGGTGGCCATTGGCTTTGTGCCGTGGTGCCGACCGGTGTCGCTGGTGCTGTTTAGCGTAGGCGTGGTGATCCAGCTTGCGTATGCCGCCTGGCAAAGCGCCGGGCTGTGGCGCGGTAAGCATCCGGAAGAGGCCACGACGCCGGGACTGTATCTGCCGACGGTAGCGAACAATTTTATCAGCGCCATGGCCTGCGGTGCGCTGGGTTTCCACGATGCGGGGCTGGTGTTCCTTGGTGCCGGGGTCTTTTCCTGGCTGAGCCTCGAGCCGGTCATTCTGCAACGCCTGCGCAGCGCGGGCGAACTGCCCGCGGCGCTTCGTACTTCGCTCGGGATCCAGCTTGCGCCTGCCCTGGTGGCCTGTAGCGCCTGGTTTAGCGTCAACGGCGGCGAAGCGGACACCTTCGCCAAAATGCTTTTCGGCTATGGTCTGTTGCAACTCCTGTTTATGCTGCGTCTGATGCCGTGGTATCTGTCGCAGCCGTTCAACGCGTCGTTCTGGAGCTTCTCGTTCGGGGTGTCGGCGCTGGCGACCACCGGTTTACATCTGGGGCAGAGCAGTCCGTCAGGGTTCTTTCATGCCCTCGCGGTTCCCCTGTTTATTTTCACCAACATCATCATCGCGATGCTGCTGGTCCGTACTTTTATCTTGCTGATGCAGGGCAAACTTCTGGTGCGCGCTGATAAAGCACTGCTAATGCAATACGAGGAAAAATAATGACTGTCGATGAAAACTACTTTACCGAGAAATATGGCCTGACCCGCACGCACTCAGAGGTGCTCTACAGCGCGGACATTGTTAAGCCGGGAAAAACGCTCGATCTCGGTTGCGGAAATGGCCGTAACAGCCTCTACCTCGCTGCCAACGGCTATGACGTGACGGCGTGGGATAAAAACCCGATGAGCATCGATAACATCGAGCGCATTAAGGCGGCGGAAGGGATCGTGAATCTGCAAACGGCGATAAAGGACCTGAACAACCTGACTTTTGACGGCGAATACGACTTTATTCTTTCCACCGTCGTGTTGATGTTTCTCGAAGCGAAAACCATCCCTGGTCTTATCGCCAATATGCAGCGTTGCACTAAACCAGGCGGCTATAACCTGATCGTTGCCGCCATGGATACGGAGGACTATCCGTGTACCGTCGGTTTCCCGTTTGCCTTCAAGACCGGTGAACTGAGCCACTACTACGAAGGCTGGGAGCTGATCAAGTACAACGAAGAGGTGGGGGAACTCCACCGTACCGATGCCTACGGGAACCGAATCAAGCTGCGCTTCGCCACCATGTTCGCACGCAAGCCCGCTTAACGCGCGGCCAGCAGACAGAGTTGCAGGGCCGTGCGACAGGAGGCCTCGAACGACGACAGCGGTAAAAACTCAAACTTTGAGTGGAAGTTATGGGCGCCGGTGAAGAAGTTCGGGGTGAGCAAGCCTTTGGCTGACAGGGCCGCCCCGTCCGTGCCACCGCGCATGGGGATCGGTTTTGGGGTGATACCGAGCGATTCCATCGCCTCGAACATCAGGTCGATCGCGCGGCGGTCTTCGCCAATCGCATTGCTGATATTGCTGTAGGTATCTTCAATGCGATACTCCACGTTTGCCGTGGGATGCTGCGCAGCAATCCGCGCTGCCACATCGGCAATTTGCTGCTTGCGGGCGGCAAAACCCTCTTTGTCAAAATCACGAATGTTGGCTTTCAGCACCGCTTCGTTTTGCCCGGCCTGGATGCCGTTAAACCAGATATAACCTTCGCGCCCCTCGGTGCATTCCGGGGTTTGCTGGCGATCGAAATGGCAGATGAAATCCGTTGCCATCAGCAGCGGGTTGACCAGCACCCCTTTGGCGGACATCGGGTGCGCCGTGACGCCGGTAAAGCGAATTTCAGCCGCAGCCGCGTTAAAGTTCTCGTAAACAATTTCCCCCAGCTCGCAGCAGTCGATGGTCCAGGCAAAATCGACGTCGAAGCGCTTCAAATCCAGCGCTTTCGCGCCACAGAGACCAATCTCTTCATCGGGCACAAACGCCACCACAATATCGCCATGCTTATGTTCAGCGGTGAGGTTTTCCAGCACCGTCATGACCACGGTGACGGCCGCTTTATTATCTGCGCCTAATACGCTGGTTCCGTCGCTGAAAATAATCTCCTCATCAGGATAAGCCAGAATTTCCGGGTGCTCATTTACGCGCAACCAAATATCTTTTTCTTTATTCAGGCAGAGATCATCTCCCGTAAAGGTTAATATTTGTGGATGAATATCCGGGGATAAACCGACGTCAACGGTATCGATATGGGTAATAAAACCAATCCGCGGCGCGCCGGGAATATTGCCTTTTTTTACGGCGGTAACGGTGGCGAACTCATCAATCACAATATCGTCTAACCCCAGCGTTTCCAGCTCCTTCGCCAGCTCCCGCGCCATGTCGTGCTGGCCCGGGGTGGAGGGCAGGGTTTTGACTTTCGGGTCGCTCTGGCTGGTGATGGCGAGATAGCGGAAAAAGCGTTGGGTTAATTGTCTGGAGAGTTCTGAGCCCATAGTGTTTCCTTCTGTATTTATTTTTCATGTGTTTGCGCCATCACTTTAATGTTATTTATTAAATGGCAAAAGAAGTAATTAGCCGTCGAATTAAAAAGACAGGAATAAATGATGAAAAGCACATTCACAATGATAACGCTGGCGCTTGCTGCGCTGACGGTCAGTTCCACCGTCGCGGCAAAAACGCTGGTGTATTGCTCCGAAGGATCGCCGGAAAATTTCAATCCTCAGCTCTATACGTCGGGGACCAGCGTGGACGCCAGCGCCGTACCGGTTTATAACCGTCTGGTCGATTTCAAACCGGGCACTACCGAACTGGTGCCGAGCCTGGCGGAAAGCTGGGAGGTGAGCGAGGATGGTAAGGTCTACACCTTCCACCTGCGCAAAGGGGTGAAATTCCACAGTAATAAACTGTTCACGCCGACGCGCGACTTCAACGCGGATGACGTGATTTTCTCGTTTATGCGCCAGAAGGATGTGAATCATCCCTACCATAACGTCTCCAACGGCAGTTATTCCAACTTCGAAAGTCTGGAGTTCGGCAACCTGATTACCGCCATTGATAAGGTTGACGATCGCACCGTGCGCTTCACCCTGGCGCACCCGGAAGCGCCGTTTGTTGCCGATCTGGCGTGGTATTTTGCCTCCATCCTGTCGGCGGAGTATGCCGATGCCATGCTGAAAGCGGGCACGCCTGAAAAGGTTGATATGCAGCCGATTGGCACCGGGCCGTTTAAACTGGCGCAATATCAGAAGGATTCCCGCATCCTCTTTACCGCCTTCCCGGACTACTGGCAGGGAAAATCGAAGCTGGATCGACTGGTGTTCACCATCACGCCGGACGCCTCGGTGCGTTTTGCCAAAGTCGAGAAGAATGAGTGCCAGGTGATGCCGTTCCCAAACCCGGCGGATCTGCCGCGTATGAAGGCTAACAAAGACATCAACCTGATGAGCAAGGCCGGTCTGAATACCGGTTTCCTGGCATTTAACACGCAAAAGCCGCCGCTGGATAACGTAAAAGTGCGCCAGGCGCTGGCGATGGCGATTAACAAACCGGCCATCATTGAGGCGGTCTTCCACGGCACCGGCACGGCGGCGAAAAACCTGCTGCCGCCTGGCGTCTGGAGTGCCGACAGCGAGCTGAAAGACTACGATTACGATCCAGAAAAAGCGAAAACGCTGTTAAAGGAGGCGGGATTTGCCAACGGCGTAAGCATCGATCTGTGGGCTATGCCCGTGCAGCGGCCGTATAACCCGAACGCGAAGCGTATGGCTGAAATGATCCAGGCGGACTGGGCGAAAGTAGGCGTGCAGACCAAAATCGTGACCTACGAATGGGGCGAATACCTGAAGCGCGTGAAGGGCGGGGAGCATCAGGCTGCGCTGATGGGCTGGACAACGGCGACGGGCGATCCAGATAACTTCTTCGGACCACTGTTTACCTGTACGTCCGCCAACGGCGGGTCGAACTCGGCCAAATGGTGCTATAAGCCGTTTGATAACCTGATTGCCGAAGCAAAATCGATAACCGATCGCGAAAAACGCGTGGCGCTGTACAAGCAGGCGCAGCAGATGATGCACGATCAAATGCCGGCGGTTATGATTGCCCACTCGACCATTTTTGAGCCAGTCAGAAAAGAGGTCACGGGCTATGAAATCGATCCCTTCGGCAAACATCTGTTCTGGCAGGTAGATATAAAACAGTAATATTTTTCTGCCCGGATCCCGTCCGGGCACTATTTTTACAATTTGTGCCTTCCCCGTCATTTTTTGCCACAACATTTCCCTCTGTTTTTTGTTATAACTTCAAGTGCATACTTGCAGATAACTCGGAACTCCATCATGCGTACTTCCACTTTTTTTAAAGTTGCAGTGCTTTCTGGCCTGTTGGCCCTTTCTGGCTGTGCGTCAAAAGTCGCAGCCCCCGATCAATATTCAGGCTTTTTAAAAGATTACTCTGACTTGCAGGAGATGACATCAGCAACCGGGAAACCAACCTTGCGTTGGGTCGATCCTTCCTATGATCCGGCGAACTACGACAGTATTATCTGGACCCCGATAACCTATTATCCGACACCAAAGCCAACCACACAGCTTGGGCAAAAAACGCTTGATGAATTGTTGAGTTACACCAATAACACATTAAAAAACGCGATTGGCCAGCGTAAGCCAATTGTGACGACGCCGGGCAAACATAGCCTGATCTTCCGCGGCGCCATCACGGGTGTGAGCTCAGAGAAAGAAGGTTTGCAGTTCTATGAAGTGGTGCCCGTCGCGCTGCTGGTTGCGGGTACGCAGATGGCAACTGGCCATCGCACCATGGATACGCATCTTTTCTTTGAAGGTGAGCTGATTGATGCCGCCACGAACAAACCGGTAGTTAAAGTTGTTCGTAAAGGTGAAGGTAAAGAGCTTGCCAACGAGAACACGCCGTTGGGATTCGCCACACTGAAACAGGTTGTGGATGATATGGCGACCGATGCCACCATGTTTGATGTCCATCAGACAGCAAAATAATAAAAACGGCCTGCATCTACGCAGGCCGTTATTTTATGCCGTCAGCAGGCGGCGGAACCAGGTTTCCGGTTTCGTAAACATCACCATATTTCCCCCTAAAATCAACAGCAGGCCGACGATCCCGTTGATATGCCACACGTAACCCTCGTACACCGTTGAAAGCGACAGCGCCACCAGCGGGAACAGCAGGGTGCTGTACGCGGCCTTACCGGGACCAATGCGGCCTACCAGCGTAAAGTAGGCGCCGAAGGCAATCACCGAGCCAAACAGAGCAAGATAGAGCAGCGCCCCCATATAGCTCACCGTCCATTCCGGCATAAAGCTTTCGCCCCTGAAGAGAGCGATAAGGCCCATCACGACGGTGCCATACAGCATCGCCCAGGCGTTGGTGGTCATGGTTTCCAGCCCGTTTCGCTGATGACGCATGCTGATCATATTCCCCAGCGAGAAGCCGTAGGTGCCAAGGGCGGAAAGCCCGATGCCCGTAAGCAATGACGCGCTCCAGCCGCTGGCGAGCAGATCGTTCCAGAACAGGGTAATGATCCCGATAAGCCCCAGCGCTGCCGCCGTCCAGAAGCGTGCGGGGGGACGCTGGCCGAAGAAGATAAAGCTGTTGATGGCGTTATACAGCACGGCCATCGAGAAAATCACCGACTCAAGGCCGGTATTGATATGGGCGGCGGCGGTGTAAAAGCACCAGAAGTTGAAACAGAAAACGCAGCAACCCTGAAGCATGCAATAGAGATGATCCCGCAGCGCCAGCCTGCGCAGGCGACGAAGGGCGACCAGGACGATCATCATCGTGGCGCTGGCCACGGCGAAGCGCCAGAAAATGGAGACCGGCGCTGCAACCGGCCCCTGTTGTAAAAAAATGGCGATCCAGGTCGTGCCCCAGATAACAACAACCAGCCCATAGAGTAATGCGTTCATGGTGTCTCTCTTCTCATACCGCGGAAAACAACAGTGTGGCGAAAGAAGGGGGCCCCGGCTTTCATCGCCTTGCGCCGGACTTGCAAATTCTTGCGCTTTTTTCTCGCACAATGGCTGGTAACAGGCTGCAACACTTCTTAGACTGACAGTCTGATTAATCACCTGTTTACGGCCATGTCTCTCGTTTACGACACCTTTGAAACGTTACGCCAAAAAAATGCAGTGCTGCGGGAAACCGTCGCGCTCAATACTGGCATTCAACTGGCGGCGTGGTACAACAAGCACGACACGATCACCGTGAAAAGCAACCATCACACCCTTAGCCTGTACGTGGCGGATGGCTATGAAAGCTATCAAAAAACGCCGGGTGGCTGGAAAAATGGCGGCGGGCCGGACCGTTTTTGTCTGATGCCGGAAGAGAGCGAATCCACATGGGATATTCGTGATGACCTGTCGTTCGTGCACCTCTACTGCACCGATGAACACCTGCGGGACGTGGGGGAGAAAATCTGGGATAAACGACCGCTATCGCTGACGCTGGAGGAAAAAATCTTCGGCAGCGATCCGAAAATCACCACCCTTTATCGCCAGTTTTTGCTCGGCTGCGACTGGCAGCAAAACGCCAATCAGCTCACCCTGAGCACTGCGTCGACCTTATTACTGACGCATTTGGTCCAGCACTATTCCAGCGTCCAGTGGAAGTTACCGGTGGTCACCGGCGGGCTATCGCCGTTTGTGCTGCGCAACGTGCTGGCCTTTATCGAGGAAAATCTGGCGCAACCCTTAACGCTGGCGGAACTGGCGGGCCAGGCCGCACTCAGTGAGTATCACTTTGCGCGGATGTTCCGCCAGTCGATGGGGCTGGCGCCGCATCAGTACGTCATGCAGCGCCGCATGGAGAAGGCCAAAGCGCTGATTCAGCACACGACCACGCCGCTCACCGACATCGCGCTTGCCTGCGGATTTAACTCCGCCAGCCATTTCAGTAACCGTTTTCGCAGCATGACCGGCATCACGCCGTCACAGCTACGCGCGGCGAAGGCGTGAGAAGACAGCGTAACAGATCCCACCCAGCACCAGCCCCCAGAAAGCGGAGCCAATTCCCAGGAGCGTGACGCCGCTGGCGGTCATCAGGAAGGTGACGATCGCCGCGTCGCGCTCTGCTTCATGATTCAATGCCTGATACAAACTCCCGCTGATAGTGCCGAGCAGGGCCAGCCCGGCCAGCGTCTGGATGCCGCTCAGCGGCAGGGCGGCCATCAGCCCCGAAATCGACCCGCCGAACACCCCCGCAAGCAGATAAAACCCACCTGCGGCCGCCGCAGCCAGCCAGCGTTTACTGGCATCCGGGTGGGCGTCCGGGCTCTGGCAGATGGCGGCGGTGATGGCGGCGATACAGATGGAATAGACGCCGAAGGGGGACAACAGCAGCGCCAGCCCGCCGGTGGCAACGATCAGCGGTGAGACCGCCAGCGGATAGCCCGATGCCTGCATGGTGGCGAAGCCGGGCGCATTCTGCGACGCCATGGTCACCAGGAAGAAGGGTAAGCCGATGCTGATCAGGCTGGTGAAGGTGAACGCAGGGGCAATGAATTCCGGCATGATCACCGATAACGTCATTTTATTCGTGACAACGTCACCTCCAGCCCAGGCCACGAACACCCCCACCAGCAGCGTGGCGACAATGGCGTACCGGGGCGCTACGGCTTTAGCCACCAGCCAGGCGGCCAGCATACTGCCGCAAAGAAGCACGTGTCCCTCAAGATTGCTGAATGCCTTCAGGCCAAACTGTAACAGCACGCCTGCCAGCATAGCGGCGGCAAGCGAGTGCGGGATCAGTTTCATCAACCGGGCAAACAGGCCAGTGACGCCGCACAGCAGAATCAGCGCATTCGCAAATATAAATACCCCTATGGTTTCCGCCAGCGTCACGCCTTGCAGGCTGGTGGCGAGCAGCGCCGCGCCAGGAGTCGACCAGGCGGTCAGCACCGGGGCTTTATACCACCACGACAATGCAAGCGTGCTGATCCCCATCCCGAGCCCCAGCGCGGTCATCCATCCGGCGATTTGCTGTGTACTGGCGCCCGCCGCCGCAGCCGCCTGCCAGATAATGGCGGCAGAGCTGGCGTAGCCCACCAGAACGGCAACAAAACCAGCCAGCACGGCAGGAAAGAGAGAGGCAGTCGATCGCATGTGAACTCCGTTGTGCGTTATAACGTCCGGGATAAGGTATCACTGTGCGCTATAGCGTACAAGTGGTATGCTTTGCCGCAACAGGAGGAACTATGGATATCACTCAACACCTGGCAACCACACTGAAAGCGCTGCGTCAGGCGCGGGGCTGGAGCCTGTCGAAACTGGCGGAAGAGACGGGCGTGTCGAAAGCGATGCTTGGGCAAATCGAACGCAATGAGTCCAGCCCGACGGTCTCAACCTTGTGGAAAATTGCCACCGGGCTGAACGTACCTTTTTCGGCGTTTATCACTCCAGAGAGCGAACCGCAGGCGGTGTTCGATCCGCAGCAGCAGGCGATGGTGGTGAAACCGCTTTTCCCCTGGGATGAACAGCTTAAGTTCGACCATTTCTCCATCACCCTGTCGCCCGGCGCGCTGAGTGAGTCCACGCCGCACGAAGCCGGGGTGATTGAACACGTGGTGGTGATAAGCGGTGAGCTGGACATGCAGATTGACGGTGTCTGGCGCACTCTATACGCTGATTCCGGCGTGCGTTTTGCCGGCGATAAACCGCACGCGTACCGTAACAGCAGCACCCGGACGGTGCATTTTCACTCTCTGATCCATTATCCCCGCTAAAGCGTCGCAAAACGGTTTCACTGGCACAGACTTCTGACTACAATAGCCGCCATTTTGACCATAACGGATAACGACGAAGTATGCGCCTGCACCCCCATCATCTTGAACTGCTAAGCCCGGCCCGCGACGCCGCCATTGCCCGTGAAGCCATTCTTCACGGTGCGGATGCCGTCTACATTGGCGGCCCAGGCTTTGGTGCCCGTCATAACGCCAGCAATAGCCTGCGCGACATTGCCGAACTGGTACCGTTCGCCCACCGTTTCGGGGCGAAGGTGTTCGTGACCCTGAACACCATTCTTCATGATGATGAGCTGGAGCCCGCGCAGCGTCTTATTACCGATCTTTACCAGACCGGCGTTGACGCTCTGATCGTTCAGGATATGGGTGTTCTGGAACTGGATATCCCGCCAATTGAGCTGCACGCCAGCACCCAGTGCGATATCCGCACCGTTGAGAAGGCGAAGTTTCTTTCAGACGTCGGGTTTACGCAGATTGTTCTGGCGCGTGAGCTGAACCTGAACCAGATCCGCGATATCCACCAGGCCACCGACGCGACCATTGAATTCTTTATCCACGGTGCGCTTTGCGTGGCCTATTCCGGGCAGTGTAATATCTCTCACGCCCAGACGGGGCGCAGCGCTAACCGCGGCGACTGCTCTCAGGCCTGCCGTCTGCCGTATACCCTGAAAGACGATCAGGGCCGCGTGGTGGCATTCGAAAAACACCTGCTGTCGATGAAAGATAACGATCAGACGGCAAACCTCGGCGCGCTGATCGATGCCGGCGTACGCTCCTTCAAAATTGAAGGCCGCTACAAGGACATGAGCTACGTGAAAAATATCACCGCCCATTATCGTCAGATGCTGGATGCCATCATCGACGATCGCGGTGACCTGGCGCGCGCGTCCGCCGGTCGTACAGAGCATTTCTTTATTCCATCGACGGACAAAACGTTCCACCGCGGCAGTACGGATTATTTCGTTAATGCGCGCAAAGGGGATATTGGCGCGTTCGATTCACCGAAGTTTATTGGTCTGCCGGTGGGTGAAGTGCTGAAAGTGGCGAAGGATCATCTTGACGTTCAGGTTACAGAACCGCTGGCGAACGGCGATGGTCTCAACGTGATGATCAAACGTGAAGTGGTTGGTTTTCGCGCCAATACGGTGGAGAAAACCGGCGAAAATCGTTATCGCGTCTGGCCGAACGAAATGCCTGCCGACCTTTACAAAGCCCGCCCGAATGCGGCGCTGAACCGTAACCTGGATCACAACTGGCAGCAGGCCTTGCTCAAGACCTCCAGCGAGCGTCGCATTGCGGTGGATATCGCGCTGGGTGGCTGGGAAGAGCAGCTGATCCTGACCATGACCTGCGAAGACGGCATCAGCGTGACGCATACGCTCGACGGCCTGTTCGAGGTGGCGAACAATGCGGAGAAAGCGCTTAGCAACCTCAAGGATGGCGTAGCGAAGCTCGGGCAGACCATTTATTATGCGCGCAATATTGAGGTGAATCTGCCGGATGCGCTGTTCGTGCCGAACAGCCTGCTGAACCAGTTCCGCCGTGAAACGGCTGAGATGCTGGATGAAGCACGCCTGGCAAACTATCCGCGCGGCAGTCGTAAGGCCGAAGCGGTGCCTGCGCCGGTCTACCCGGACACGCATCTCTCTTTCCTTGCGAACGTTTACAACCACAAAGCGCGTGCGTTTTACCATCGTCACGGCGTGCAACTGATTGACGCCGCGTATGAAGCGCATGAAGAGAAGGGCGATGTGCCGGTGATGATCACCAAACACTGCCTGCGGTTTGCCTTTAACCTTTGTCCGAAACAGGCGAAAGGCAATATTAAAAGCTGGAAAGCGACGCCGATGCAGCTGGTGAATGGCGATGAAGTACTGACGCTGAAGTTTGACTGCCGTCCGTGTGAAATGCACGTTATCGGCAAGATGAAGAATCACATCTTCAAAATGCCGTCTCCGGGCAGCATTGTGGCCTCCGTCAGCCCTGACGATTTGATGAAGACCCTGCCGAAGCGTAAAGGCAGCTAACCCGCAGAGTGGGTATCCGGTTTGCGCGATTTCTGCCAGGTATGGTGCTCGCGCAACCCCTCCGCAGACTCCTCTGCTGCGCTGCGTAACTCGTCGCTGTCAGCTTCATGACGAAGCTGATGGTCGGCGTTTTTCACATACACAAATTCATGCCCTTTGTGCTCCGCCATAATCTGCCCCGACAACAGTGCACTAATCAGCAGCAGTAGCGAAAAGCCTTTTCTGAACATCTTTTACCCCCGAAAATACGCTAAGGTCATCGTAGAGATAATTTCATAGAGTAATTATTCGACTCTTTAAATTTGAGAAAATAGACTGTCAAAAATTGTGGTCGCCATAAAACTCACTTAAGACTATTCTTAAAAGCAATATCGTCGTTGTAAACTCCCATTTCTGGTATGCAAAGAGAAGCTAGATTTATTGGGAAATCATTTACAATAAGATTTTTCTGGCTAAGGATTGGATCGAATAAATGAAAAAAATAATCGTGCTATCACTTCTGGGCGTAGTGGTTGCGGTGGGTGCTGCGGCCAGCATCTATTCAAATGAAGAACCAGAATATATTCAGTCAGCAAAAAGCCGTGTCGGATCGTATTTAACCAGCGATTACGGACGTGTCGAATGTAATAGCACCCAGGTAAGTGAAGATCGCTGGGAGCTGGGCTGTACCAATAAGGCGAGGGGCAAAACCTTCCAGTTCGCTGTTTACCCATCCGAGCAGGCGCCGTATGGGGTCTCTCGTGCGTTTTATCTCGAAGCGATTAATGATGATGCCCGCCAGAGTGCAGAGCAGGGGCTGATGCGTTATCTGCAAATTAATACCAAAGCGGGTTAATCGATTCGTTTATGCTTCGTTGAGGCTCACAGTGGTAGATTGCAGGTGATCCACATCCCGGTATGGAATACCGGAGCGTAGATACCAAAATACAAATCTATCCATGCAAGCATTTACCGCCAGATTATGGCGGTTTTTTTTTGCCCGTTTATCGTACTGGTAAAAATTGTTTGCGATATTGCGCGGGTGAAAGCGCAAATTGCTGCCGGAAATGGTGGCGCAGCGTGGCGCTTTGTCCAAATCCGGTTTGTTCCGCAATATTGTCGATGCTGAGCCGACTGTTTTCGAGATAATCTTTTGCCCGCTGCAATCGCGCAGTCAATAACCAGCGCGCGGGTGTTGTTCCGGTCGCGTCCTGGAAACGGCGCAGAAAGGTGCGCTGACTCATACCCACCCGCAGGGCCAGCGATTCGACGGTATGGGAAACGGCCAGATGCTGGTGAAGAAAATCAAACAACTGGCCCAGGCGCTGGCTCTCCCGCAACTGAGCCACCGGTCGGCTAAGCTGCTGGGTTTGCGAGCCGTCCCGATGGGGCGGGATCACCAGCCGACGCGCCACGCGGTTTGCCACTTCCATACCGTAATTCCGGCGCACCACGTGCAGGCACAGATCAATCCCCGCGGCGCTTCCGGCGGAAGTGAGAATATCGCCTTCGTCCTGGTAGAGCACATCTTCGACCACGGTAATGGCGGGACAGCGTGTTTTCAGCGCTTGCGTATAGCGCCAGTGGGTGGTCGCCTTCCGCCCGTCAAGCAGGCCTGAGGCTGCCAGAACGAAAACGCCAGAACAGATCGAGAGTAGCTGGCAGCCGCGGGCATGCGCCGCGCGGAGCGCCTGGCAGAGCGCTTCGGGTACGGGTTCGTCCAGCCCTCGCCAGCCGGGAACGACAACCAGATCCGCCGTCTCCAGCAGACTCAGATCGCCATCGGCCAGAATACGGATCCCGCCCGTTGCCCGGAGTTCGCCATCATCCACGCTCGCCACGGCAAACTGATACCAGTCATCGCCCATCTCCGGGCGCGGCAAGCCAAAGATTTCTACCGCCACGCCAAACTCAAAGGTACATAAACCGTCATATGCCAGCACGACCGCGCGCGGCGAGGGATGTCTTAAGTTTGTCATCTTTTTGCTGTTTTCTGGCATAGGCGGACGCATTCATGGGCTGAATTAAGGGATAGAGTAGTGTTAACACAAACACCACAAATGAGGAAGATTCATGAGCTATGTTACTGAATTTCCGGCTGCTGAGCCGCAGGAAGCTGTGGGACATTTTCTGCGTCGTCTGAGTGTCGAGACGGACTGCGCCGATGTCCATCACGCGGTATCCAGCGGTGAGCAGGACTTTGTTCTGCTGCACGTTGTCGGAAAGCCTGAACATTTTGCCCGGCGGCATCTGCCCGGCGCGCTGCATTTACCCTGGAGCCAGATCACCGCAGAGCGGATGAAAGCGTGGCCGGAGGGCACGCTGTTTGTCGTCTATTGTGCAGGCCCGCACTGCAACGGGGCGGACAGGGCGGCCCTAAAGCTGGCGCGTCTGGGTCTGCCGGTTAAGATTATGCTCGGGGGCATGACCGGCTGGGAAGATGAGCGGTTCGCGTTTGCAGGATCTTCATCACCCGCTCTGTGAACATGAATTTATTTCAACACAGATGAAATTTTCTCGTTTGTCGGCGGCGAGCCGGTATGACATCTTTTCAGGACGTTTAGACATCCAGAAGTCTAAAGATTCAAGAGATGAATTATCACTGTGGGCAATTAACGCCGACAGACAGAGGAGATTTCCATGCAGCGACACCATGCCCCGTACCGCGCCGATGTAGTCGGCAGTTTTTTACGCCCGGATGCCATTAAACAGGCCCGTCTGCAATTTGCCAGCGGTGAAATCGATGCCGGGCAGCTTCGCGCGGTTGAGGACGAGGCCATTCGTCATGTTGTCGAGCAGCAGTGCGCCTGCGGTCTGCATGTGGTAACGGACGGTGAATTCCGCCGCGCCTGGTGGCACTTTGACTTCTTTGACGGGCTACAGGGCGTGGAGCGTTATGATTCCCAGCAGGGCATTCAGTTCAACGGGGTGCAGACTAAAGCCCATGGCGTGCGCGTAACGGGCAAACTGGGCTTCGGCGATCATCCTATGCTGGAAGATTTCCGCTACCTCAAAAGCATTAGCGGTAATGCACAGCCGAAGATGACCATTCCGAGCCCGAGTGTGCTGCACTTCCGCGGTGGCCGCAAGGATATTGATGCTACGGTCTACCCGGATCTGAAGGATTACTTTGACGATCTGGCGACCACCTGGCGCGATGCCATTCGGGCCTTTTACGATGCAGGCTGCCGCTATCTGCAACTGGATGACACCGTCTGGGCCTATCTTTGTTCGGAGGACCAGCGCCGCCAGATCCGCGAGCGCGGTGACGATGCAGACGAACTTGCCCGGACCTATGCGCGGGTGCTGAATAAGGCGCTGGAGGGCAAACCGGACGATCTGACCGTCGGGCTGCACGTCTGCCGCGGCAACTTCCGCTCAACCTGGATTTCCGAGGGCGGCTATGAGCCGGTGGCGGAGGTGCTGTTCGGCACGGTGAACGTCGACGCGTTCTTCCTGGAGTACGACAACGACCGTAGCGGGGACTTCGCGCCACTGCGTTTTGTGCGCCCGGGTAAACAGCAGGTGGTTCTGGGGCTGATCACCACCAAACACGGTGAACTGGAGAACCCGGAAGGGGTGAAAGCGCGTCTGGAAGAGGCTGCGCGCTACGTGGCGAAAGAGCAGATTTGCCTCAGCCCGCAGTGCGGATTTGCTTCTACGGAAGAGGGTAACAGCCTGAGCGAAGCCCAGCAGTGGGATAAAGTTCGCCTGGTGACGCAAATCGCCAGCGACGTCTGGTAACGCCGTTTACAGCGCTGCATTATTACAGTGCAGCGCTGTACCATTCTGAGTCGTTTCCCGTCACTCCTCTCTTCGATCCCTTTAAAATCCTGTCTCTGCAACCTGGCACTGTTTTTGCTCTCCTGAAACTGGCGTTACTTTTTTCTGCGTCCGGCGGTAACGGACGTCTTCGCACAGCTTTCTTTTCAGGAGTGAAAATATGCACCGTCGTACCTTTATTAAAGCGTTCACCTTGTCCGCCTCCGTCATCGCCATGGGAATGAGCTTTGGCGTCCAGGCCGCAGAGACCATTAAAGTCGGGATTATGCACTCTCTCTCCGGCACGATGGCCATTTCAGAAACGCCCCTGAAAGATGTCGCCCTGATGACCATCGATGAAATCAATGCTAAAGGCGGCGTGCTCGGGAAAAAGCTGGAGCCGGTGGTGGTTGACCCGGCATCCAACTGGCCGCTGTTTGCCGAAAAGGCCCGCCAGCTTCTGAGCCAGGATAAGGTCGCCGTGGTGTTTGGCTGCTGGACCTCCGTATCGCGTAAATCGGTTCTGCCGGTTTTTGAGGAGCTGAACGGTTTGCTGTTCTATCCGGTGCAGTATGAAGGTGAAGAGATGTCACCTAACGTCTTCTATACCGGCGCGGCGCCTAACCAGCAGGCGATCCCGGCGGTGGAGTACCTGATGAGCGAGGACGGCGGCAGCGCGAAGCGATTCTTCCTGCTGGGTACGGACTACGTTTACCCGCGCACTACGAACAAGATCCTGCGCGCCTTCCTGCACTCGAAAGGCGTTGAAGATAAAGATATTGAAGAGGTCTACACCCCATTTGGTCATAGCGATTACCAGACCATTGTCGCCAGTATCAAAAAGTTCTCCACGGGCGGCAAAGCGGCGGTGGTCTCCACTATCAACGGTGATTCCAACGTGCCTTTCTATAAAGAACTGGCGAACCAGGGGCTGAAAGCCACGGACGTGCCGGTGGTGGCGTTCTCGGTGGGTGAGGAAGAACTGCGCGGCATTGATACCAAACCGCTGGTGGGTAACCTGGCGGCGTGGAATTACTTTGAATCCGTCGACAACCCGACCAACCAGACCTTTGTCGCGGCTTACAAAGCCTACGCGAAAGCCCATAAGCTGCCGAATGCCGATACCGTGGTCACCAACGATCCGATGGAAGCGACTTACGTTGGCCTGCATATGTGGGCGCAGGCGGTTGAAAAAGCGGGAACAACCGACGTGGACAAAGTGCGCGCGGCAATGGCGGGCCAGTCGTTCAACGCGCCGTCCGGCTTTACGCTGACCATGGACGCCACCAACCACCACCTGCATAAGCCCGTCATGATTGGTGAAATTGAAGGCAACGGCCAGTTCAACGTCGTCTGGCAAACCGAACAGCCGGTACGCGCTCAGCCGTGGAGCCCGTTTATCGCCGGGAATGACAAAAAGCCTGACCAGCCGATGAAAACCGCCAGCAACTAAGCCACCACCAGGGAGAGACGTCATGAACGCCATACGCATGATGATTGCGATTGTGTGGCTTACCGGACTGCTGTCAGGGATGGCGCAGGCATCGGATGCCGATGATTTCGTTGCCGCTAGCCGCAGCCAGCAAACCGCCATGCTGACCCGCTGGGCAGCCACGCCGGAACCTGCACGTTTGCCGCTGCTTAAGGCGCTGCAACAGGAGAACCTTTATACCGACAGCCAGAAGAAGGCATTTACCCGCATCGACGGCGAAATGGTTGCCCTGGGCGCGGCAAAAAGCGCTGAAGGCACGACCAAAGCCGTGCGGCTGACCAACCGACTGCGCGTGTTAACCGTCACGGCGCTGGCGACGCATCAGCTTGTCAGTGACAGTGTCACCGAAAGGCGTCATGCCGCGCGGCAACTTCAGCGTGACGCCCGGCCGGATATGCTCGGCTTTCTGCAACAGCGGGCCAGTAGCGAAACGGACGACGTCGCCCGACAGTCGCTGATGCTGGCGCTGGCAAACCTCCAGCTGACGAGCCCACAGACTGAAGTACGGCTCAAGGCTGTTGAGCTGTTGGGACAGTCTGACGATCCGGACGTGCAGGCCACGCTGACGCCGTTCACCCGGACGCAAACCGAGCCGGACGCACGGGTACGTGCCGCCGCCGCTGAGAGCCTGGAGCGTATTCAGCACCGGCTGATGTGGGGCGAACTGCTGGGGCAGGCCTTCATGGGCCTGTCGCTGGGGTCGGTACTCTTGCTGGCCGCGCTCGGGCTGGCTATCACCTATGGTCTGCTGGGGGTGATTAACATGGCTCACGGTGAAATGCTGATGCTCGGGGCGTATGCCACCTGGATGGTGCAGCAGGTAATGGCGCAGTGGATGCCTCAGTGGCTGGCGCTTTATCCGGTGGTGGCGCTGCCGGTGGCGTTTTGCCTGACCGCAGGCATCGGGATGGTGCTGGAGCGCACGGTGATCCGCCATCTTTATGGCCGCCCGCTGGAAACCCTGCTCGCCACCTGGGGGATAAGCCTGATACTTATCCAGCTGGTCCGCATGACCTTTGGCGCTCAGAACCTTGAGGTCGCTAACCCGGCATGGCTGTCCGGCGGGGTGCAGGTTTTCGCCAACCTGACGCTGCCCTGGAACCGTATTGTGGTGCTCGGCTTTGTACTGCTGGTGCTGTTCTTCACCTGGCTCATTCTGAACAAAACGCGTCTGGGTCTCAACGTGCGGGCGGTGACGCAAAACCGCAGCATGGCGGCCTGCTGCGGCGTTCCCACCGGACGGGTAGATATGCTGGCATTTGGCCTCGGGTCCGGCATTGCCGGGTTGGGCGGCGTGGCGTTATCCCAGCTGGGGAACGTGGGGCCGGAGCTGGGCCAGGGATACATCATCGATTCGTTCCTGGTGGTGGTGCTCGGCGGCGTCGGCCAGCTGGCCGGTAGCGTCGCGGCGGCCTTTGGTCTGGGGATCTTCAATAAAATTCTTGAACCGCAGATGGGCGCCGTGCTGGGCAAGATCCTGATTCTGGTGGCGATCATTCTGTTTATCCAGAAACGTCCGCAGGGGTTATTCGCACTTAAAGGGAGGGTGACAGACTGATGAGCCAGCCATTGACCTTAACACTGGCGCGCAGGGCACCGCGCACTGCGCAAATCTTCGGCAGTCTGCTGGTTGCGGCGCTGCTGGTGCTGCCTTTTCTCGCGCTGTTACCCGCCACCCATCCGCTGGCCGTTTCGACGTGGATGTTGACGCTTATCGGCAAGATCCTCTGCTACGCGGTTGTCGCCGTGGCCCTCGATCTGGTCTGGGGCTATGCCGGTATGCTCTCGCTGGGGCACGGCATATTCTTCGCCCTGGGCGGCTATGCGATGGGCATGTACCTGATGCGCCAGGCGGCCGGGGACGGGCTGCCCGCGTTTATGTCGTTTCTCTCGTGGAGCGAACTGCCCTGGTTCTGGTGGGGAACGCAGCATTTTGCCTGGGCGCTGGTGTTAATCGTGACGATCCCCGGCCTGCTGGCGCTGGTCTTCGGCTGGTTTGCTTTCCGCTCGAAGATCAAAGGGGTCTATTTTTCCATCATGACCCAGGCGCTGACCTATGCGGGCATGCTGCTGTTCTTTCGCAACGAAACCGGTTTTGGCGGCAATAACGGCTTTACCGGCTTTACCACGCTGCTCGGGTTTTCCGTTACGGCGACCACCACGCGGATCGCGCTGTTTCTCGCAACGGTCATGCTGCTGCTTCTGGCCCTGGGCACAGGCTACGCGCTGGCGAAGAGTAAGTTTGGCCGCATTTTAACGGCGGTGCGCGATGCGGAAAACCGTCTGACGTTCTGCGGCTACGATCCGCGCGGCTTCAAGCTGCTGGTCTGGACGCTTTCCGCCGTACTGTGTGGTCTGGCGGGGGCGCTGTACGTTCCGCAGGTGGGTATTATCAACCCAGGTGAAATGTCGCCGACCAACTCGATTGAAGCGGCCATCTGGGTGGCGCTGGGCGGGCGCGGCACCCTGGTAGGCCCGGTGATTGGTGCGGCGCTGGTCAATGGTGCGAAGAGCTTTTTCACCGTGGCGATGCCGGAGTACTGGCAACTGTTTCTTGGGCTGATTTTCATCGCCGTGACGCTCTTTTTACCGCGCGGCGTGTTCGGTCTGTTTCGTAAGGGAGAGAATTAATGCAGCCCTCTGAAGGACTCTTTACCCGCCAGCTACCGGGCGATCGTTACCGTGAGCAGACCGATCCGGTGTTACAGCTCGAGGCCATTAACGTCAGTTTCGATGGTTTTCAGGCGTTGACCGATCTCTCACTTAATATCGGCATTGGAGAATTGCGCTGCATCATTGGCCCTAACGGCGCCGGTAAAACTACGCTGATGGACGTGATCACCGGCAAAACCCGGCCAAAAAGCGGGAAGGCTATTTACGATCAGTCCATCGATCTGACAGCCCTTGAACCGGCGGCCATTGCCCGTCAGGGCATTGGCCGTAAGTTCCAGAAACCGACCGTGTTTGAAGCGCTGACCGTAGGGGAAAACCTCGAAATCGCCATGAAAGCCGACAGGTCCGTCTGGGCGAGCCTGCGGGCAACACTCAGCGGCGAGCAGCGCGACCGCATTGACGAGATGTTGGGTTTGCTGCGGCTTGGCTGCGAGCGCGATCGCCGCGCCGGGCTGCTTTCCCACGGGCAGAAGCAGTTTCTGGAGATCGGCATGCTGCTGGTGCAGGATCCGCATCTGTTGCTGCTGGACGAACCCGCCGCCGGTATGACCGACGCAGAGACGGAATACACAGCCGAGCTGTTCCGAACTCTGGCAGGCAAGCATTCGCTGATGGTGGTTGAGCACGATATGGGCTTCGTCGAGACCATCGCCGACCACGTCACGGTGCTGCATCAGGGGCGCGTACTGGCAGAAGGCTCGCTTCGCGAGGTACAGGCCAATGAGCAGGTGATCGACGTCTATCTGGGACGCTAAGGAGAGGGGATGTTACAGGTTAACGAGCTGAATCAGTACTACGGCGGAAGCCATATTCTGCGCGGGGTGAGCTTTGAGGCGGTGGTCGGGGAAGTTACCTGCCTGCTGGGGCGCAACGGGGTGGGGAAAACCACACTGCTGAGGTGCCTGATGGGGCTGATCCCGGTGAAAGCCGGGGAGGTGGTCTGGCAGGGAAAGACCATCACTCACAGTCAACCGCACCAGCGGGTGCAGTCCGGCGTGGCGTATGTTCCGCAGGGGCGGGAGATTTTTCCGCGTCTGACCGTAGAAGAAAACCTGCTGATGGGACTGTCGCGCTTCTCCGCGGGAAACGCAAGGAGCGTGCCGGAGGAGATTTGGCAGCTTTTCCCGGTGCTTAAGGAGATGAAACACCGTCGCGGAGGCGATCTTTCCGGTGGTCAGCAGCAGCAGCTGGCGATTGGTCGCGCGCTGGCGAGCCGTCCACGGTTACTGATCCTGGATGAACCCACGGAAGGTATACAGCCGTCGGTGATTAAAGAGATTGGGCAGGTGATCCGCAGCCTGGCGAACCGGGGGGATATGGCGATCCTGCTGGTGGAGCAGTTTTATGATTTTGCGGCGGAGCTGGCCGACAGCTATCTGGTGATGTCGCGCGGCAGCATTGTCCAGCAGGGGCGCGGTGAGAACATGGAGCAGGAGGGGGTTCGCGGACTGGTTGCGATCTGAAATGTTATACTATAACATCCTCATTCTTATAACACGGAATGAGGGTTTTGCTGTGGCTGCACAACTTGGAAAAATTGCGCTGACTCTGGGAACGCTGCTGGTAAGCGGCTCGCTTTTTGCCCATTCGCACGGTCATCAGATGACGGAGGCGGAACAGAAGGCGGCAAACGGCGTCTTTGAGGATAAAGACGTCAGGGACAGGACGCTGTCTGACTGGGACGGGACCTGGCAGTCCGTTTACCCGTTCCTGCTTGATGGTTCGCTGGATCCGGTTTTCGAAAAGAAAGCGCAGAAGGGGGATAAATCCGCTGCCGAGGTGAAAGCCTACTACCGTAAGGGCTACGCGACGGACGTGGACGCCATCGGCATTGAAAACAACGTGATGGAATTCCACAGAGGCAAAACGGTGAGCAGCTGCCGCTACGACTACAGCGGCTATAAAATTCTGACCTATGCGTCGGGGAAAAAAGGCGTGCGCTACCTGTTTGAATGTAAGGATAAGGCAAGCCAGGCGCCTAAGTTTGTGCAGTTCAGCGATCATACCATCGGGCCGAAAGCCTCTTCACACTTCCATATCTTTATGGGCAACACCTCCCACGAGGCGCTGCTGAAAGAGATGGATAACTGGCCGACCTACTACCCGAACGAGATGTACAAAGAGCAGGTGGTGCAGGAGATGTTGCACCACTAGGCAGTTGGATTTGCCGGGTGGGGGCTTAGCCTTACCCGGCGTGGGATTAGGGTTTTCCAGGTCGGGTAAGCGCAGCGCCACCCGACACGCTATCTTCACTTTTCACGCGCATCCCGCGCAAAACCATCAGCCACGCCGCAATAATAGCGGCCATCATAATAATAAATAACGACCAGTGCGGCAGATGGGTCAGGATGAGCCCGGTGATCATCGGGTTCGCCGCCGCGCCCAGCCAGCCCAGCGCCTGGGCGGAGAAGTAGCTCGCCTTCATGCCCGGCGGGGCGATATTGTCGATCAGCATGTATTCACCCGGGGCATAAATAATTTCACCCAGGGTGAAAATCGCCGCCGCAATCCCCCAGTAAAGCAGGTTCTCGCCGGAAAGCATAAACCCGCCCAGCCCGAGGATGAAAAAGAGCGTTGCGGCTGTCATTAGCGGGCGGATGTTGCTGGCGGAGATCTTGCGGCCAAGCGCGTATTGCAGGGTGACCACCACCACCGCGTTGACGGGCAACACAACGGCCACCACCTTTTCTGCGAAATCGCTGTCCGCATACGCGGCGAGGACATACTGGGAAATGCAGCTGGCGAACGATCCGCCCACATAGGACGCCAGCAGGCCGGAGAGCGTGTACCAGAACAGCGCCCGGTCCTTCAGCAGCACCGAGGGCTGCCACGGCGCTTTTTCCTCCACGCTGTCAGACGCTACGCTTTTCTGCACAAAGAAATGGATAAACCCGAGCGGCAGTGCGGCGCAGAAGGCCGCCAGCCAGAACGGCAGTTGCAGGCTGTACATCACCAGTAGAGTGCCAACCGGCGGCCCAATCGTCCAGCCGATGTTCAGGAAACTGTAGTTGAGTGAGAAAACGCGCGCCTTTTCGCTGGAGGTCAGCACGTCGGCAAACCACGCTTTCAGCACCGTTGAGAAGACGGAATAGGCGCAGTTAATCAGGGCAAAGAACAACACCACCAGCGTCACGTTATTCACCAGCGGAATGGCCATAAACCCGGCGATAAAGGCCACGATGGCGACCAGCATATAGCGTTTTTTGTCGAACTTGTCCGCCAGGATGCCAAACCCCAGGCTAAACACCACGCCAATGGTCAACGCCACGGTAAGGGCATAGCCAATATTCTCCACGCTCATATCGTACACGCGTGTGAGATATATGGTCATAAAGGGCAGCGTTGCCCCGCGGCCAATTGTTAATAACAATGACGATGCCAGCAGCGCTGCGGTTGAGCGCCTGATTGATGGTTTCATTTTCCTGCCCGACAAATGCTTATGCTTTTTTTGTTGTGTTATTACAGGATTATCATGGGATCGGCAGCTTGTATAGCACCCAATTTATCCGCAAGTGCTTCTCCTCAGTACCAGAATTAATGATCTTCTCGCGGGGGTATTTTTTCTGTTACCTTGAAGTGTTTACAAAAATTTAATAATTCAGGGGCGGAAAATGACGCGGAAAGACGGGCTGTTAGCGTTACTGGTTGTCGTGGTGTGGGGACTCAATTTTGTGGTCATCAAAATGGGGTTGCACAACATGCCTCCACTCATGCTGGCGGGTCTGCGCTTCCTGCTGGTGGCCTTCCCGGCGCTGCTTTTCGTTGCCCGCCCAAAGATTCCCCTGAAGCTTCTGCTGGGCTACGGCCTCACCATCAGCTTTGGTCAGTTTGCGTTTCTTTTTTGCGCTATCAAATTCGGTATGCCTGCGGGTCTGGCTTCGCTGGTGCTTCAGGTGCAGGCTTTCTTTACCATTATTCTCGGCGCGTTTGTCTTTGGCGAACGTTTGCAGGGCAAACAGCTGGCGGGCATTAGCCTTGCGGTCTTTGGCGTGCTGGTGCTGATAGAAGGCAGCCTCAACGGTCAGCATGTCGCGCTGCTGGGCTTTATGCTCACCCTGGCGGCGGGGCTTAGCTGGGCGTGCGGCAACATCTTTAACAAGCTGATAATGCAGCATGAGTCGCGTCCTGGGATCATGTCGCTGGTGGTCTGGAGCGCGTTGATCCCCATTGTGCCGTTTATGGCCGCGTCGTTTATTCTGGATGGACCGCAGGTGATGCTGAAAAGCCTGGTGGAGATCGACCTGACGACCATTTTGTCGCTGATCTACCTGGCATTAGTCGCCTCAATCATTGGCTACGGCATCTGGGGATCGCTGCTCGGACGCTATGAAACCTGGCGCGTGGCGCCGTTATCGCTGCTGGTACCGGTGGTCGGGCTTGCCAGCGCCGCCCTGTTGCTGGATGAAACGCTCAGCGCGCTGCAACTGTGTGGCGCAGGGCTGATTATGGCCGGGCTGTATATCAACGTCTTTGGCTTGCGGGTGCGTCGGGCGACGCGGGTGCGGAGTTAAGGCAGAAAAAAGCCCCGCATTAGCGGGGCAAAAACGAATTACAGGTCGTGATTATAATACGGCACGCCTAATTCGTCGGATTTGTCGCTGCCAGCGCCCATGTGATTGAAGTCCCAGGGCGACTGGTTTTGCGTGGACGGCATAATCATGGTGTCACGATTATTTTGCTGCCCCGCACTGGGGGTTTGCTCCGCGAAGCTCTGGCCGGAAACCAGCACCAGCAAGGTGAGGGCGGCGGAGGCGATAAATTTCATGATTTCCTCGGTTACGTCTTAACAGGCGATGATTAACTGTAATGTTTTAGCGGATACAGATAACGGGATTCACCCGGCATACTGGTAATACGGTACTTATGAGGCGGCACGTCAAAGTAGTTCTTGAACGTACGCGTCAGGGTTTGTTGCGATTCAAATCCGTAGCGTTCCGCCAGATAGAGGATCGGCTCATTGCTTTCTTTCAGTTTTTGGGCAATCTCCGTCAGCTTACGGCTGCGAATATATTGTCCTAATGAATGGCCGGTCTCTTTTTTAAACATCCGTTGCAGGTGCCATTTTGAGTAACCTGAACGCTCAGACACTTTCTCAAGGGAAAGTGGAGATTCCAGGTTATCTTCGATCCAGTCCAAAATGCTATGAATGGTGATAGCGTCAGTATTGCGTCTGGACATCGTCATACCTCTTTTTCTGTTTACGGCAGGATTTTCTTGAGTAAAAGCTCAAGCGTTGCCACTTCATCTGCCGTTAAGTTTTTTGTCAGTTCCTGGTGCAGTGTTTGTCCTACTAATTGATGACATTGCTCACACATGGCCGCGCCATCGCTGGTCAGTTTCACCAGTACGCCACGTTTGTCATTCGGGTTAGGGCTTCGTTCTATCCATCCTTTGCAGACGAGACGATCCAGCATGCGGGTTAACGCACCCAGATCGACAGAGAGCACCTTTTTCAGCTCAACCGGCGTGATACACACTTCGCAGCGAATGGAACACAGCACTTTGAACTGTGTTGCGGTGATATCCAGCGGTGACAGGTAGTCATTGAGCAGGCGATCTTTTTTCTGGTTAACCATATGAATAAGACGACCCAGTGGGATTATGTCGTTAAAGAGATCACTGGTGCTTTTCACAATGGTTGCCCTGGCAAGTAGTTTAGTCACGGCAGATATTATTGCTCAGGCAAGTATAAGTCAACTGAATGGATCAGCCGATGCCACGAATTGCTAAAACGCTTCAGGAACTTTTTCTGTACGCTTTTAAATCATATAGATAATCTGGAGTTATTAGTTACGCGGGACAATTATGGTTACGTTGCGCGGATAGCTCAGGACGAGACTTTCCCCCTATAATTGCGGTAATGAATAAGGATAAGGACTGCGGTGCATTATGTTGGATTTGATTAAAGCAGTGGGGCTTGGGCTGGTGGTGTTGCTTCCGCTGGCGAACCCGTTAACGACCGTGGCGCTCTTTCTGGGGCTGGCGGGTAACATGAACAGCGCGGAGCGCAACCAGCAGTCGAGGATGGCCTCCGTTTACGTCTTCGCGATTATGATGGTGGCTTATTACGCCGGACAACTGGTGATGAATACTTTTGGTATTTCGATTCCCGGTCTGCGTATCGCCGGTGGGCTGATTGTGGCGTTTATTGGTTTCCGGATGCTGTTCCCGGCGCATAAAGCGCATGAATCGCCGGAAGCCAAAAGCAAATCGGAGGAGCTTGAAAGCGAACCGAGCGCCAATATCGCGTTTGTGCCGTTAGCCATGCCGAGCACGGCGGGGCCGGGAACGATTGCGATGATCATCAGTTCCGCCTCAACGGTGCGTGATGGTGTTACTTTTCCGCACTGGGTTATTACCGTTGCGCCGCCGATCATTTTTGCGCTTATCGCCATTATCGTCTGGGGGTCATTGCGCAGCTCCGGGGCGATTATGCGCGGGGTGGGCAAGGGGGGAATTGAAGCTATCTCCCGTCTGATGGGCTTCCTGCTGGTCTGTATGGGCGTGCAGTTTATTATTAACGGCGTGCTGGAGATCATTAAGACGTATCACTGAGGACATTGCCGGGTGGCGCTGCGCTTACCCGGCCTACAAGTCCGTAATAACCTGGGCCGGGTAGGCCGAAGCCGCCACCCGGCATAACAAACGTCAACCGTGGCTGGTCTGTTCTTCCATCGCGACCGGCCATTTACGGAAGATAAGCACCGACCAGATCAGCGCAATCAGCGCGGGAATCGCCCCGAGATAGCCAATGGCCGACATCGATACATGCAGGCTGATCTGATTTCCCACCAGCGCACCGGCCCCAATTCCCAGATTAAAAATTCCCGAGAACAGCGACATTGCCACGTCCGTGGCGTCCGGGGCCAGGGCCAGCACTTTGACCTGCATTCCCAGACCAATAATCATGATCGCCACGCCCCAGAACAGACTGAGGATCGCCAGATGACTCTCGCTGCCTGCCGCAGGCATCAGTAACAGCAGGCACGCCAGCAGCAGGCCAATCGCACTGCTTACAAGCGCAGACGCGTGCTTATTGCCCAGCTTCCCGAACAGGATGCTGCCGATAATACCCGCGCCGCCCAGGATCAGCAGCAGAACGGTGGCGAAGTTAGCGCTAAAGCCCGCCACAACCTGAACAAACGGCTCAATATAGCTGTAGGCCGTGTAATGGGCGGTCACCACAATCACGGTCAGCAGATAGATGCTCATCAGCGCCGGTCGACGCATCAGCAGAGGCAGACTTTTCAGCGAGCCGGAGTGTTCGCTGGGCAGTTTTGGCAGCAGTTTGATCAGACACACCAGGGTGATCAGCGCCCCCATGCCGATGGCAAAGAAGGTGGTGCGCCAGCCGAAGTATTGACCCACAATGCGCCCGATCGGCAGGCCTAACACCATCGCCAGCGCCGTTCCGGTGGCAATCAGGCTCAACGCCTGGGCGCGTTTCCCCGCCGGGGCGAGACGAATGGCGAGCGATGCGGTGATCGACCAGAAAACGGCATGGGCAAACGCGATGCCGACGCGGCTGATCACCAGCACCGTAAAGTTCCATGCCATAAATGACAGCACATGGCTGGCAATGAACATCACAAACAGCCCAATCAGCAGCTTACGACGTTCCATCTGGCTGGTCAGGAGCATAAACGGCAGCGACATCAGCGCTACCACCCATGCATAGATGGTCAGCATAATGCCAACCTGTGCCGTTTCCATATGGAAGCTGGCTGCAATGTCGGACAGCAGCCCAACCGGAACAAATTCCGTGGTGTTGAAAATAAACGCTGCGATGGCGAGCGTGACCACGCGTAGCCACGCGACCCTGCGGGAAACCGTGTGTGTTGTCATAGGGATATCTGGGATTCGTTGCCTGAAAGATGAGGAGACGATCTTAAAGCCTTAAACGGCGAAAACTCAACCGTTATGTGATGTGAATCACAAAATTTACCTTCATGCAGCGGTAGCGAACGCGGTTGTTTTCATTGAAGATAAAGAACTACACAACAAAAACAGGCGGTAACACGATGCAGGAGATTGATTTTTATCTGGTAGATGCGTTCAGCGAGTCCTCCTTTGGCGGCAACCCGGCGGCGGTGTGCCCGCTCGACGCGTGGCTGCCGGATGAGACGTTACTGCGGATGGCACAACAGCATAACCAGTCGGAAACCGCGTTTTTTGTGTGCACCAAAGGGGGGATTGAGCTGCGCTGGTTCACCACGCTCACCGAGGTTAATCTGTGTGGTCACGCGACGCTTGCCGCGGCGTATGTTCTGTTTAACGAACTGGATTATCCGGACTCTCGCCTTCATTTTGACACCGCTTCTGGTCGCCTGACCGTCAGCCGTGAAGGTGACTGGATGACGCTGGACTTCCCGGCCTGCCCGACGCAGGCACAGACGCCGCCACCGGAGATGCTCGCCGCACTCGGTATCAGCCACTACGTCGAGGCGCGAAAAGGCCGCGCCTGGGTGCTGGTACTGGAGAGCCGCGAGCAAGTGGAAGCCATTAATCCGGATTTCTCCGCCATGACGCCGGGGGAGCATAAAGTGGCCGTCACCGCCCGGGACGAGGGGGAATACGACTTTGTCAGTCGTTTCTTCTCGCCGGGCGTGGCCGTGCCGGAAGATCCTGTCACCGGCTCCGCGCACACCATGCTGATCCCTTACTGGAGTGAACAGCTTGGCAAAACACAGATGTTTGCCCGTCAGGTTTCTGCCCGTGGTGGCGACGTACGCTGCGAACTGAAAGGCGACCGCGTGCGGATGGGCGGGCAGGCGGCGCTGTATCTGAAGGGCACAGTATTTCTGCGCTGAATAAATCTAAGAGGAACCAACGATGCAGGAAATTGATTTTTATCTGGTGGATGCCTTCAGCGACAGGGTGTTCGGCGGCAATGCGGCGGCGGTGTGTCCGCTGGAAGCGTGGCTGCCGGATGAGACGTTGCTGAAGATGGCGAAGCAGCATAATCAGTCAGAGACGGCGTTCTTTGTCCGAACGGATAACGGGTTTGAACTGCGCTGGTTTACCACGCAGGATGAAATTAACCTCTGCGGCCACGCAACCCTCGCGGCTTCTCACGTTATTTTCGAATACCTGGATTATCCACATACGGAAATCACATTCACCACGCGCTTTGTCGGCGAACTGACGGTACAACGCAGCGGCGACTGGCTGACGCTGAATTTCCCGGCGTGGTCAACCGAGGTTGTCGATACTCCACCCCCAGTGCTGTTCAGCGCGCTGGGCATTAACGCGGCAAAAGAGGTGCGTTCAGGGCGCGATTACATGGTGGTGCTCGACAGCCAGCGGCAGGTGGAGGCGCTGACGCCGGATATCACAGCCATGCTCCCGCTGGGGAAAATGGTCTGCGTTACGGCGCCGGGGGATGAGTATGATTTCGTCAGCCGCTTCTTCTGCCCGGGGGAAGGGGTACCGGAGGATCCGGTGACGGGATCAGCGCACAGCATGCTGATCCCGTACTGGAGCGAAAAGCTTGGAACAACGCAGATGTCGGCCCGCCAGGTCTCCTTGCGCGGCGGGGATCTGCGCTGCGAGCTGAAAGGCGACCGCGTGCTGATTGGCGGCCAGGCCACGCTGTATATGAAGGGGAAAATTTTCCTTCGTCTCCAGGATTACGGTCATCATTAAAAACTATGACGCCGGTATACAGGGCGGGCGGTATGTTGAACGAAAACGACAAGGAGCCTGCCATGTATTCTATTACCGCTGAATCCGCCCATCATCCAGATATTCTCGCCCTGATTACGGCGCTGGACCGTTATCAAAGTGTTCTCTATCCCGCGGAAAGTAATCATCTGCTGGATTTAACCGAACTGCCGGACGACTCGCTGATCCTGATGATTATTCGTGACACTCAGCTTAACGCTGTCGGGTGTGGCGCTGTTGTTTTGAACGGGGACGGGACCGGGGAAATGAAACGGGTCTATATTGATCCAACCCATCGCGGGCAACGGCTGGGTGATAAATTACTGGCGGCGCTGGAAGATGAAGCCCTCAGCCGCTGCTGCCACACCGTCCGGCTGGAGACGGGGATCAAACAACACGCCGCTATTCGTCTGTATCAACAGTGTGGATACGAACGGCGCCCCGCGTTTGCCCCCTACAACGAGGATCCGCTGAGCCTGTTTATGGAGAAGACACTGGTGGCTGACGTTCGTTTAGCAGCCCTATAAACGCCTCAAGCTGGCGGGTCATCGCCCCGCGTCGCCACACCAGCCAGGTGGTGAGCCAGCGCCAGTTTTCCGCCAGCGGCCACGCCGCCACCTGATGATGCCCCGGCATGCTCTCTAGCATGGAGCGGGGCATCAGCGCAATGCCTGCCCCGGCAATCACGCAGGCGAGCATCCCGTGGTAGGACTCCATCTCGTGGATCCTTCCCGGCGTTACGCGGTCAGCATGAAACCAGCTCTCCAGATGACGCCGGTAGGAACAGTTGGCGCGAAAGGCATACACGTCGCTACCGCTCACCTGCGTGGCTTTTGACACTTCCGCATGGCCCGCAGGGGTGACCAGCATCATCTCTTCCCGGTAAACCGGCATTCCTTCCAGTTCGGGGTGTGAGAGCGGCCCGTCGACAAAGGCGGCGCTGAGCGTCCCCTCAAGCACACCGTCAATCATCGTACCGGAAGGCCCGGTGGACAACGCAAACTGAATGCGCGGATAGCGCTGATTAAACCGCGCCAGACTTTCCGGAATGCGTACGGCGGCGGTACTTTCCAGCGCGCCGAGCGAGAATAATCCCTGCGGTTCATCCCCGGCGACGACCATTCGCGCTTCGTCGACCAGCGCCAGGATCTGTTTGCTGTAGCGCAAAAAATTGTGCCCGGCGGGGGAAAGCCGCAGGCGCTGATTCTCGCGAATAAACAGCTCCACACCGAGATCCGCTTCAAGCTGTCGGATGCGGGTGGTGAGATTTGACGGCACCCGGTGTACCTTCTGCGCCGCCTGGGTAATGCTGCCGGTCAGTGCGACGGCGTTAAACATCTCAAGCTGTGTTAAGTCCATACCGTTCTCGATTCGTGAACAAGGTGGTGAGTATTATTCATTTTTAAGAAATAGCAGAGTGGGCCACAATCAATCAACTGTTATTACATGGAGAACTTCATGACGTATTCATCTGCTACCCATGCCCACTCTGTCAACCCGGCTACCGGCGAAACGCTGGCTGCTTACCCGTGGGCAACGTCCGGTGACGTTGAGCGTGCCATTGCGCAGGCGGATACCGGTTTTCGTCAGTGGCGACGCGAAAGCGTGGCGCACCGGGCGCAAAAACTTCGCGATCTGGGTGCGGCGCTGCGTAGCCGTGCGGAAGAGATGGCGCAGACTATCTCCCGGGAGATGGGCAAGCCCATTGTGCAGGCGCGTGCGGAGGTGGCTAAGTCCGCCAGCCTTTGCGACTGGTACGCTGAATACGGCCCGGCAATGCTGCGCCCGGAATCTACCCAGGTCGACAATGCGGTGATTGAGTACCGTCCGCTGGGGCCTATTCTGGCGGTGATGCCGTGGAACTTCCCGCTCTGGCAGGTGCTGCGCGGTGCGGTGCCGATCCTGCTGGCAGGGAACAGCTATCTGCTTAAACATGCGCCAAATGTGCTCGGCTCGGCGGAGCTTATCGGGAAGGTGTTCGCGGATGCCGGTTTCCCGGAGGGGATCTTTGGCTGGGTGAACGCGACAAATGACGGCGTCAGCCAGGCGATTAACGATCGGCGTATCGCGGCGGTGACCGTAACCGGCAGCGTTCGGGCTGGTGCGGCAATTGGCGCGCAGGCGGGCGCGGCGCTGAAGAAATGCGTGCTGGAGCTGGGCGGCTCCGATCCGTTTATCGTTCTGAATGATGCCGATCTGGATCTGGCTGTCAACGCGGCCGTGGCCGGACGTTATCAGAATACCGGACAAGTTTGCGCGGCGGCGAAACGCTTTATTGTGGAAGCGGGCGTGGCGGACACCTTTACCCAACGCTTTGTTGACGCGGTCAAGGCGCTGAAAATGGGCGCACCGGATGAGGAAGATAACTATATTGGCCCGATGGCGCGATTTGATCTTCGCGATGAACTGCATCAGCAGGTACAGGCTACGCTGGCGGAAGGGGCGACCCTGCTGCTCGGCGGCGAGAAGCTTGCCGGGACCGGTAACTATTATGCGCCAACCGTACTCGGCGACGTCACCCCACAGATGACGGCCTTCCGTCAGGAGCTGTTTGGCCCGGTGGCCGCGATTACCGTCGCCAATGATGCGTCGCACGCGTTGCAGCTGGCTAACGACAGCGACTTTGGCTTATCAGCGACGGTCTTTACCGCGAACGATGCGCTGGCTGAAACCTTCTCTCGCGAGCTGGAGTGTGGCGGAGTCTTTATCAATGGCTACAGCGCAAGCGATGCGCGCGTTGCGTTTGGCGGAGTGAAGAAGAGCGGCTTCGGGCGAGAGCTTTCACATTTCGGTCTGCATGAGTTCTGTAACGTTCAGACGGTCTGGAAGGATCGCGTGTAATGTTGTTGCCGGGTAGGGCAAGGCCGCTACCCGGCAATTCACGTTTCCTGTCATTATTTTGCAATGGTTCTGTCATTTTCGTTTCGTAGACTCGCTCGCGTCTAACGTATTGTTACAGAAGAAAATTATGAACCTAACGCAAATTTTTCGTCGTCTTGCGCAGCGCTTTTTTCCTCGTCAGTTTGGCCTGCTGACCGGCATCTTTTGTATTATCGGCCTTTTCTCCGCCCTGCAACTTTCATCCTCCTTCCTGCTTACCGCTTCCCTGAATCAAGCCCAGCGTAACGAACAGCGCAATCAGCTGGCCTGGCAGCAACAGAGCAGACTGGATCAGGCGCGTATTTCGCTGCTTGCGGCGAGCGATCTGCTCAACCGCTCCGGGGTGTACTTTATGCAGGATAAAGAGACCGGTTCGGAAGGGAGCTGGCATAGCCTGATGGACGAGGCGCAAAAATCCCTGGCGGCGTCTCAGCAGGCATGGCAAGCCTGGCTCGCGCTTAATCCTCGGCAGGACGAGGGGCTTGTTAATAGCTATCAGCTGTTCTTCGGTGCCATTAGCGAGCAGGCGGAAGGGCTGGTGAAAACCAACAGCATCGACCTCTTTTTCGCCGTACCCGCCCAGGCGTTTCAGACCGATTTTAATGACAACTTTGCACGTTATCAGCAACGGAGTGAGAAGCAGGCGATACAGGGGCGTCAGTCGCTCATGGAACAGCTCTCAGGCCTGCAACGGCTTTTCCTGTTTGCGCCGCTGGTGCTGCTGGCTATTGCCATTGCCGTCTGGTTTGCAATGGCGAAATGGGTGATATCCCCGCTACGCCGTCTGATTGTCCATATTAACCAGCTTGCGGCAGGGGATTTGTCGGGAATACCCCCTGACGTTGTGCGTTTTAACCGTGAAATCAGCCAGCTCAGCGGCAGTATTACCGCCATGCAGCGCGGGCTCCAGCAACTGGTGACTCAGGTCAGCGAGGCCACGACCTCTATGGTCGAAAATATCGGGTCACTTGCGCAGGGGAACCAGAAGCTTTATCAGCAGTCCACGCGACAGGCCAAAGAGCTGGAGGAAGTGACCGCGCATATCGCCGATCTCGAAACCCACGTTGAGGGGAACACGGGTTATGCAAAACTCGCCCGCTCGCGCGCGGATGAAGCCCGACAGGCTGCCGTCGGCGGGGAGCAAATGATGACAGCGGTGAATGGCTCAATGCAGACGATCGTCGACCGATCCTCAGAGATGCGTGGGATCGTCGCCATGATCGACAGCGTGGCGTTTCAGACCAATATTCTGGCCCTCAACGCTGCCATTGAAGCCGCCCATGCGGGAGAACAGGGGCGCGGGTTCGCGGTGGTCGCCCGTGAAGTGGGGCTGCTGGCCAGAAAAAGCAGTCACTCTACGCAAACCATCCAGTCGCTAATTAACCACTCGCTACAGGGCATTGAAGAAGGTTCTCAGGTGGTAAACCGTCTGGAAGAAAATCTCCAGCAGGTCACCGGGCTGGTGGCCAATCTGAGTAGCCTGCTGAATGATATTTCGCTGGCCACTCTAAATCAGGGGGAAAGCATTCATCAGATGACGCGCCAACTTCAGGCGCTGAATCAGGTATCGCGTCAGACAGATGTGCTGGTTAGCGAAGCGTCGAATGCCTCTGAGCGCCTGCATCGGGAGTCAGATCTTTTGTTGCAGGCCGTCTCGCGTTTTCGTCTCCCTGCCTGACGTGACGTATAAGCCTCTGTTATACTCGCAGCCCGTTTTAGCCTGAGGGCAAGGAGCAAAGTGTGGCTGCGGTCATCCATAATGAGATGCTGGACGAGATTCTGGCGCAGGTTCGTCCGTTACTGGGGCAGGGTAAGGTTGCCGATTACATTCCCGCGCTGGCCTCGATCAGCGGTAATAAGCTCGGCATCGCCATTTGTACTGTCGACGGGCAGCGTTTTCAGGCGGGAGATGCACTGGAGCGCTTTTCAATTCAGTCGATCTCAAAAGTGCTTAGCCTCGTTGCCGCCATGCGCCAGTATGACGAGCAGGAGATCTGGCAGCGGGTGGGCAAAGATCCCTCCGGTCAGCCCTTCAACTCCCTTCTCCAGCTTGAAATCGAACAGGGTAAGCCGCGCAACCCGTTTATCAACGCCGGGGCGCTGGTGGTGTGCGATATGCTGCAAAGCCGGCTGAGCGCGCCGCGCCAGCGTATGCTCCAGATTGTGCGGCAGCTTTCCGGCGTGCAGGACATCGCCTACGATCCGGTGGTAGCGCGCTCTGAGTTTGAACACTCTGCACGTAACGCCGCCATCGCCTGGCTGATGAAGTCCTTCGGCAACTTTCATAATGATGTCGCCACGGTTCTGCAAAACTATTTTCATTACTGCGCCCTGAAGATGAACTGCGTTGAACTGGCGCAGACTTTTCTGTTTCTGGCGCATCAGGGCCATGCCCCGCATCTGGACGAGGACGTTGTCTCCCCGATGCAGGCCCGGCAGATCAACGCCTTAATGGCAACCAGCGGAATGTATCAGAACGCCGGGGAGTTTGCCTGGCGCGTGGGGCTGCCGGCTAAATCCGGCGTTGGCGGTGGCGTCGTGGCCATTGTTCCGCACGAGATGGCGATTGCCGTCTGGAGCCCGGAACTGGACGAGACCGGCAACTCACTGGCGGGCGTCGCGGCGCTGGAACAGCTGACCAAACGCCTTGGGCGGTCCGTATACTGATGTCCACGTTAGATCCTCTGTTCACGCGCCTGGCTCGCTCCACGTTTCGTTCACGATTTCATTTAGGGATGAAAGAGCGGCAATACTGCTGGGATAAGGGCGCGGACACTATCGATAAGCATGCCGCTGATTTTATCGCCGCGCGGCTGGCGCCTGCACACCCGGTGAATGACGGTAAGCAGACGCCGATGCGCGGCCATCCGGTTTTTATCGCCCAGCATGCCACGGCAACCTGCTGCCGGGGCTGTCTGGCTAAGTGGCATGCTATCCCGCAGGGCGTGCCGCTGAGTGCGCAGCAGCAACAGTATATCGTCAACGTGATCCATCATTGGCTGGTCATTGAGGTAAATCGTGCCTCCTGAACTGACAATGTCTCTGTTTAAGCTACGCTTTTACTAATGCTCAGCGTCAGGAGACGTCATGAAAGCACCTCTAATTCCCGTGAATGAAACGGAGCGCATGAATGCGCTGCGCGAGTCCGGTCTGCTTGAGATCGACAATTATCCCGCGTTTGATCGTCTCACGCGGCTGGCAACACGCTTTTTCAGGGTGCCGCTGGCGATGATTACGCTGGTGGATGACCACGCTGCGATCGTGAAATCTGCCGACGGGCGGGCACTCGCCAGCCAGCCTCGCGATCTCTCGTTTTGTGGTCATACGATCCTGGGTGACGCGCCGCTGGTGGTGGCTGACACGCTGCTGGACGAACGCTTTGCGGATAATCCGCAGGTGGCGGGAGATCCGGGCGTGCGCTTTTATGCCGGTTTCCCGCTGCGTTTACGTGACGGGGCGTGCGTAGGATCGTTGTGTCTCATTGATTACGCACCGCGTGAGTTTACCGCGGCGGATTCCGCCGTACTGGCCGATCTCAGCGCGCTGGCAGAAGATGAATTTGCAGCCGTTAGCGCCGCCACGACCGATGAACTCACGGGCCTGTTTAACCGACGCGGGTTTAACCAGTTTGCGCAGTTTGCACTGTCGGTTTCGCAGCGTAGGGCAGAACCGTTAACGCTTGGCTGGCTGGATCTGGACCATTTCAAAACCATTAACGATCGCTTCGGGCATCAGGAGGGCGACAAGGCCCTGAAAGCGATGGCCGCCCTGATGCGCTCCTCATTCCGCGAGGCCGATATGCTGGTGCGTTTCGGGGGAGATGAGTTCGCGGTGCTATTTGCGGATACCGATGAACCTGGCGCCTGGATCGCCATGCAGTATCTTGTCGAACAAACGGAGAAGTATAACGCGCGTCAGCTGCATCCCTGGTCGTTACAGTTCTCCTGGGGGCTGAGCGAGTTCGATCATCACCGCAACGATATGCAGGCGTGGTTAAAACAGGCAGATGCGCAAATGTACGCCATGAAGCGGCAACATCACGGCGAAAAATGACATAACGAAATCCTATGTCATCGCTTATTGCGTAACAAAAATGTTAATAGCAAAGTGGAGAGATTCAACCTAAGGACGCGCAATGAACTCTCCCATGCTGATTAAACCTCTCTCCCGACAGGACATCCTCAGCCACATTGATGCCCTGAGCGATATCCTCGTCAACTGTGTCAACGGCGGCGCCTCCGTCAGCTTTATGCTGCCTTTTTCTCCCGAGAAAGCCCAAACCTTCTGGCTCGGCGTCGCAGACAGCGTCGGGCGCGACGAGCGTACCGTCCTGGGCTGTTTTGACGCGGAGCAGGGGCTGGTTGGCACGGTCCAGCTGATCACCGACCAGCCGGAAAACCAGCCGCACCGCGCAGATGTCGCGAAACTTCTGGTACATGAGAAGGCGCGCCGTAAAGGTGCGGCAATGGCGCTGATGGAAGCCCTGGAGGCGGTTGCGCGTGAAAAAGCGCTTACGGTGCTGGTGCTTGATACCTCGACCGGCAGCGGCGCGGAGACGTTTTATCAGAGAGCGGGCTGGCAAAAGGCGGGGGAGATCCCACGCTACGCCCTGATGCCGAACGGGGACATGACGGCGACCTCGGTGTTCTATAAATTTCTTTGATATTTTTCACCATCGCGTCCTGAGTTGATCCAGACAGGGGTTCTGGTCCTGAAGTTTTGATAAGTTATCACACCAATCTTATCAGGCTGTATGACTAATTATAAAGGACCTCCATTGTGAACACACTCAACCGTCGTGATTTCCCCGGTGCGCGCTACCCTGAACGTATCATCCAGTTTGGCGAAGGTAACTTCCTCCGCGCGTTCGTTGACTGGCAAATCGACCTCTTAAACGAGCATACCGATCTCAATGCAGGTGTGGTGATTGTACGGCCGATCCAGAGTGATTTTCCGCCGTCGCTGAGCACCCAGGATGGTCTGTATACCACGATTATTCGTGGTCTGAATGAGGAGGGGGATGCGGTAAGCGATGCGCGTCTTATTCGTTCCGTGAATCGTGAAATCAGCGTCTACAGCCAGTACGATGAATTCCTGAAACTCGCCCATAATCCGGAGATGCGGTTTGTCTTCTCCAATACCACGGAGGCGGGGATCGGCTATCACGCGGGCGATAAGTTTGACGATGCGCCAGCTGTCAGCTATCCGGCCAAACTGACGCGTCTGCTGTTCGAACGCTTTACCCACTTTAACGGGGCTGCGGATAAAGGCTGGATCATCATTCCTTGTGAGCTTATCGACTATAACGGCGATGCCCTGCGTGAACTGGTGCTGCGCTATGCACAGGAGTGGGCGCTGCCAGCGGCATTCATTGCGTGGCTGAATAACGCTAACACCTTCTGCTCGACGCTGGTTGACCGCATTGTTACCGGCTATCCGCGTGATGAGGTGGCAGAGCTGGAAGCCGGGCTGGGCTATCACGACAGCTTCCTCGACACGGCAGAACATTTCTACCTGTTTGTTATTCAGGGGCCAAAATCACTTTCAGCTGAATTGCGCCTGGATAAATACCCGCTCAACGTCCTGATTGTTGACGACATCAAACCTTATAAAGAGCGTAAGGTGGCGATCCTCAACGGCGCACACACGGCGCTGGTTCCGGTCGCTTTTCAGGCCGGGCTGGATACGGTAGGGGAAGCCATGAACGACGGGGAGATTTGCGCGTTCGTAGAGAAGGCTATTTATGAAGAGATTATTCCGGTCCTGGATCTGCCGCGCGATGAGCTGCACTCCTTCGCCAGTGCCGTAACGGGGCGTTTTCGTAATCCGTACATTAAGCATCAGCTGCTGTCGATTGCACTGAACGGGATGACAAAGTACCGCACCCGCATTCTGCCGCAACTGCTGGCAGGGCAGAAGGCGACCGGTGAACTGCCAGCACGTCTGACCTTTGCCCTGGCGGCGCTGATTGCATTTTACCGTGCCGAGCGCAACGGTGAGCGCTATCCGGTGCAGGACGATGCGCACTGGCTTGAACGTTACCAGCAGCTGTGGACGCAACATCACGACAAACAAGTCACTACCCGTGAACTGGTATCGTCGGTGTTAAGCGTGAGCGAGCACTGGGAACAGGATCTCACTCTGGTGAACGGACTGGTAGACCAGGTTGCGCAGGATCTGGATGCAATTTTAAGCAAAGGCATGCGCGAGGCGGTGAAACCGCTCTGCTAATCATAATGCCCGGCGTTTGCCGGGTTTTTTACAGAACAGTATTAGTTACAACATACTATACATCCTTTTTTTAAAAAGCACAGGCAGCACCGTGCGGTCAGGGCTTAACAGGTCAGAAAATGCAATGAACTATTAACATGCTTGCAACCGTGATGAGGATCACGTTTAATAGCCGCGCTCTTTACTTTTCTGAAGCTGATTATGATTGTTCGTCCTCAACAGCACTGGCTGCAACTGATTTTTGTCTGGCATGGTTCGGTACTTCCCAAAATTTATACCCGACTGCTGCTTAACTTCCTGCTTTCCATCGCCGTGATTGTCATGCTGCCGTGGTACACCTCGCTGGGTATCCGCTTTACCGTCGCGCCGTTCAGCATTCTGGGCGTGGCTATCGCCATCTTCCTGGGATTTCGCAATAACGCCTGTTATTCGCGCTACGTTGAGGCGCGCCTGCTTTGGGGGCAGTTGATGATAGCGGCGCGCTCGCTGTTTCGCGAGGTAAAAAACACCTTGCCGGATGATAAACATCTTGGAGAGTTTGTCCGCCTGCAAATCGCGTTTGCTAACTGTCTACGTATGACACTGCGCAGAGAAACCAATGCCGATCAGCTGTCCCGCTATCTGGCTCCAGACGATTTACGCAAAGTGATGGATGCCAACTCGCCGGCGAACCGTATCCTGCTGATCATGGGGGAGTGGCTGGCCGTACGGCGGCGCAGCGGGTACCTTTCAGACATCCTGTTTCACAGCCTCAACAACCGCCTGAACGATATGTCCATCGTGCTGGCAGGCTGTGAGCGTATCGCCAATACGCCAGTCCCGTTTGCCTATACGCTGATCCTGCACCGAACGGTGTATTTGTTCTGCATCATGCTGCCGTTTGCGCTGGTTGTTGATCTGCATTACATGACGCCCTTTGTCTCTGCGCTGATTTCCTACACTTTTATCTCGCTTGATACGCTGGCGGAAGAGCTGGAAGATCCGTTTGGGACGGAAGATAACGATCTGCCGCTGGACGCCATCTGCAACATGATGGAGCGCGATCTGTTGCAGATGAACGATGAAGAGAACATCCCTGAAAGGCTAATGCCGGATAAGTATTATCAGCTGACCTGACGGGCATTCCACTCGTCGCGGGTGATTTCCCACAGCTCCGAATCCAGCAGGCCGCTGACATAGGCTTTCTTCTCTGTCCTGATGAGTCGCATGCCGCTGCTGTCTGAAATACGTCGGGAGCGGCTGTTGGCCGCCGCTTTCGGCGCGCGTAACACCGCTTTGTTAAGCGTATTGAACCAGTAATCCGTTGCCGCGATACTCGCCTCACGCATATATCCCTGGCCCTGAAATTCCGGCGCGAGCCAGAACCCCCTGTTGTTGTCCTCCACGTCATACAGGCAAATCAACCCCATCAGTTCGTCAGGCGCTTCGCGACGGCGAATCGTCCAGAACCACGCAATCCCTTTGGCCATGTCGGGCAGTGCAACGTTGTTGACATAATTTTCTGCACCGTTTTCCGGGTAGGGCCAGGGGACTGAAGCCACCATATAGCGGACAATTTCCCAGCGCGGATAGCGTTGCTGGATCTGGACGGCATCGGCGGCAACAAGGGGTTTAAGTAATAAGCGTTCTGTCGTAAGCGTGGGTATCGTCATCCGGTGATCTCCATATTTGAGCGTTATCATTTGTTTGGGTTCTGATATTTCATCAATATCACATTCCAGTTGGTCGTGCTTTTGTTATTCAGATTTATCCATAAAGGAGTATGTAATGCCAAGAAAAGCCAGGCCCGAAGAAGCCGAAACACTCTGGCACGTCCGTAACGAAGCGATGCGCCATGGCTGTAAAATCTGTTACGACGCAGAAGTGATTGCGCGCTGGACGTCAGAAAAGATGCCTGAACATTACCGTACCTCCAGGTCGATTTCGTGTTATAGGCCTGCCCATGCAGGAGCTGAACTGCTCCCAAATGGAGCTACGGTTTACGAAGTTCAATAGCTTATTTACATTTGCTTACATAAATACACTTTCTTTACATTAAGTAATGTAAGATATTTTTTTAGCACAAAATGCAAAACTAAATTAAATGGAGATGATTTATGTCGAATATAAGAGCAATAAGCCTTAATGAGATAGCATTAGTAAGTGGCGGCAATGGAAGCGGTAATTATGAAGGTGCCGGTAGTCGTAACACCAGCTCTAAATCTGGTAATTCAAAAGGAAACAATGGCTCTATTTACAAGGGCGTTGACTCATGCGGCGCAGGAATCATCGGTGGTCTAATCGCCGGCTCTCCTGGGGGGCCAGTGGGTATGACCGCTGGGGTAATTGGTGGAGCTATAGCTGGCCAGTGCACAAAAGATAGTTTTTCAGATCGTGGTAGTAAAGATAAAAGTAATAATTACAACGGCCCCGGACAATGCCGTTGGTAAGTAATTTGAGTTGTGTGTGATAATAATTTAAAAGCTCATTATAACTGAATGTTATTCTAGGTGTTTCGATATTTAATGATTATTCGAAGTAGTCATGATGAGCTATTATTTTTGATAAAGTTAATGTAATCACAAGTATCGGGTTAAGCATGAAACAATTTTTAAATTTCCTAATTTACTTATTTTTTTTCATTATCGCATTTACCCTTTTGAAATACGCTGAAGTTCTTGAGTTTAACGAAGTATCACGGCCAGGGATTATATCAAGGTTTCTTATTGCGTTGATTGTATTAATAGCAGTAACTCGATGGGGCGTTAACTTGATGAATAGGTTTAAAAGTAAATAAAGTACACTCCGATAAAAATTGTTGTGTTGCAGAATGGAATCATTACAAATGTTCACTGAAGTTAAAGTGCATGATATCAAAAAATGATTACGATATCATAACCATATTTGTTGATTCTTATATAAAATATGAATTAATAATAGGTTGAACATGATAATCTTTAGGCATGTCTATCCATTCATTTATAGTAAGAAAAACGTAATTGTTCTTTTTATTGCGTCTGTTATCTCAATAATAATTACGTTATCGCCATCCATAACCCTCCGCTATCTTACTCTCGATGTGTCATTTTTCTTATTGTTTATTGCGGAATTTTCAATTGCATTTTTCTTGTATATTTTTTTACTTAAGGAAGTTTGAACATTTCAACGAACAGGGGGCAGGTACACTCGCTGCTATAAGACTTTCCCTACAAACTCAGTTTACAATGCTGACTTCTCAACAGACCCTGGAATTGCGTGACAACAGTCAGCAGCAGCATGCCATACAACAGCGAATAGTTTCCCTGAAACCTCAGGTTAAAAGTGCAGAAAAGCGTCTGTCACTTGCCGTGCATCAGGCTGCGCTGGCCGTGTCTGTTATGGAGCGCTATAAGAAACTTGCTGATACGCATTACGTATCAGATATCGAATACCAGCAGAAGCAGATTGACGTTTCAACGTCACAGCAAAACGTTGAGGATCAGCGTCAGGGGCTTCTGCAACTGCACACCGCGATGGAGGCTGCTAAAGACGACCTTGACCATCTCATCGTTCAGGGTGAAAGCCGGAAGGCTGAAATGGACAGGCAGTTGCAGGTTATCAGGCAACAGCAGGACGAACTGGCAGGTAAGGAAAATTTCACGCTGACTTCACCGGTATCCGGAACCGTTGCTGCCGTGCTGGTCAGACAGGGACAGTCTGTCAGGGCATCTGAACCTGTCATGACCCTCATTCCCGACAATGCCCGTTTGCAGATAGAACTCTATGCTACCAGTCAGAATGCTGGCTTTATTCAGGCGGGGCAGCGTGTTGCCCTGCGGTTCTCTGCCTTCCCCTATCAGAAGTTTGGTGTGCAGTACGGGACTATCCGTGAAATAAGCCATACAACGCTGACATCTTCTGATTTACTCTCCGTATCTCCTGTGACCTGGAAGGAGAATGAAGGTCATTACCGCGTCATCGTTGAACCTGAAAATACTTTTATTCTGGCTTATGGGAAACAGGAAGCCCTGCGCCCCGGCATGGTTCTTGAGGGGGATGTCAGCCTGGATACCCGCAATTTGTGGGAGTGGCTGACTGAGCCGCTCTGGAGCCTGAAAGGAAAGCTGTGATGGATACACTCAAATGGACCGGGAGAAAACAGCTTCCTCTCACCCGACAGACAGAGTCAGCGGAATGTGGTCTGGCATGCCTGGTCATGATGGCCTGCTGGCATGGTCTGCAAACAGACTTACCCACACTGCGCGAACGTTTCAGTATCAGCTCACAAGGGATGACCCTGCAGAGACTGACTGAATGTGCGGCCGGTATCGGATTATCCAGCCGGGCAGTTCGGCTGGAGCTTGAGGACCTAAGATCCCTTTCTCTCCCGTGTATTCTCTACTGGAACATGAATCATTTTGTTGTGCTACATAAAGTTCGCGGAAGCAGGCTGGTTATTCATGATCCGGAAAAGGGAAAAGTAACGCTCTCCCTACAGGATGCTGGAAAACATTTCACCGGCGTCGCGCTGGAGCTGATGCCAGCCAGTGATTTTACCGCTCGGGATGAAAGGAAAAAAATCCATCTGCGCCAACTGACAGGTAAAACACCGGGTCTGTTGTCGGCAATGTCGCGAATTATCGTTTTTGCCGTGGCACTCGAAATCCTGACACTGGGAAGCCCGCTTCTCAACCAGCTGGTGATTGATGAAGTCCTGGTGGCTGCCGACCAGAGTTTGTTGACCGTCATTATTATTGCGCTTCTGCTGATGTCACTGACCCAGATGCTGCTGTCACTGGCCCGCCAGTGGGCGAGTATTACACTGTCCGTCAATTTTAACATGCAGTGGACAGCACGGGTTTTCCATCATCTGGTCCATCTTCCTCTGGCCTGGTTTGATGCACGCAGTAAGGGGAGTATTAATGCTCGTTTTGAGGCGGTAGATACCATCCAGCAGGCGCTGACTACGCAAGTGCTGGAAGGTATTCTGGATGTGTTGCTCGTGGTGACTGCGCTTTGCATGATGCTGCTGTACAGTCCTGAAATGACATTGATCGCCGTACTTGCAGCCATTTTCTATGGTGTGTTGAGGGCACTGTGGTATCCGTCCCTTCGACAGTCGGCAGAAGATGCCTGGGATGCAGGTGCCAAGGAGTCCGGGCATTTTCTTGAAACACTCAACGGGATCCTCAGCCTGAGAATTAACGGTGTGACGGCACATCGTGAGGCCGCCTGGCTGAATCTCAACGTTGCCCGCAGAAATACGCAGTTGCGTCAGAGCCGTCTGCTGATGTGCTATGACATTGCTCACACTCTTACCGGCAGCGTGGTATCAGCAATCATTTTGTGGAAAGGCGCCGGGGAGGTATTGAATGGTACCTTCACCGTCGGCATGCTGGTTGCTTATTTATCCTATCAGACGCGTTTTTCTTCCAGTATCAGTAGCCTGACTGATAAGTTTTTTTCCTGGCGTATGCTCGATGTTTACAACGAACGACTGGCTGATATTGTACTGACCCCGACAGAAGGCCTTCAGCAACAGCCTTTTCGTGAGCATAACAACGCTTCGCACATTCCTTCTGTATCCCGCAGGGAGATGGATGAATATGCTCATGCTCCTCTAGTACTTGAGCACATCATCTTCAGCCACAAGGGAGGGGAAAATCCGATAATCGGCGGGGTGTCGCTGACACTCAATCCCGGAGAAGTCGTTGCCATTACAGGTAAATCCGGATGCGGGAAAACGACACTGGTGAAGCTTATCCTTGGGATCCACATCCCTGATGAGGGCAGGATCAGGGCATTTGGCATATTGCATACGCATCCGGATTATTTTCAGGTTCGTCAGCGTATCGGTACCGTACTGCAGGATGACCATCTTTTCAAAGGTTCTGTAGCAGATAACATTATTTTTTTCAGTGATGACCGAAATTATGAACGAATGATCCAGTGCGCAAGACTGGCACTTATCGACAGCGATGTTATGGCAATGCCGATGGGGTATCAGACGCTGATTGGTGAAACCGGCGGAGGGCTTTCCGGAGGACAAAAACAACGCATTCTGCTGGCAAGGGCGTTGTACAAGAAACCGGGATTCCTGTTACTGGATGAAGCGACCAGCCACCTTGATGTTGAGAGTGAAATCCGGATAAGCCAGACCTTACGTCAACTGGGGCTTCCTGTTCTGCTGATAGCCCATCGCCCGGAAACCATAGCCTCTGCAGACCGGGTTTTGTATCTGGCAGACGGCTACTTAACGGAGCTGAATCTCCAGCATACAGTCAATAATGGCGAGTCTGTTTGTGAATATACTAATGACGTGATGGCAAAAAATTAACCTTAACGTACATAATTTTCGATATCCAAACTTACCCCTATCTGGAAGATCTATTTGTTGACGCTGCCGAACGTGGCGCAGGGGCGGGTAAAGCGCTTATCGACGCCCTGATCGATGAGGGTAAGCGGGAAGGGTGGTCAAAACTCTACTGGGTAACCCGCATGCACAATCCGGCGCGTAAGCTGTATGACCACTATGGTGAAGCCGACGATTACGTCCGGTACCGAATCACCCCTTAACCGGGTTTGTATCACACTGTATCTGCGTCTGTGATACATACACAGGTATGCAATAAAACCGCATCCGCACACATCCTTTATACAAACGCATGGTGTTATATCTCCGTCAACTGAACTCACCCGGAGATAACATCATGTTTAACAAACTCGCATACTCAGCAGTCGCCCTGACCGTTTCGCTTGGCACCGTGATGTCCTGTCAGGCGGAAGCGATGGGCAAGGATTACGCGTCGGCCTTCAACCAGGTAAAACAGATTAACGCTGGCGATCTTAACGTCGGTTATGTCGATATCGGGCCGAAAGAGGGGCAACCGGTGATCCTGCTGCATGGCTGGCCGTACGACATTCACAGCTACGCTGAAGTGGCCCCCGCGCTGGCCGCGAAAGGGTATCGTGTCATTGTGCCGTCCCTGCGCGGGTACGGCACCACGCGCTTTATTTCTGATAAAACGCCGCGAAACGGCCAGCCTTCGGCAATGGCGAAAGACATCGTCAACCTGATGGACGCCCTGGATATCAAACAGGCGGTGTTTGCCGGTTATGACTGGGGTGCACGTACGGCGGATATCGTTGCGGCGCTCTGGCCGGAACGGGTGAAATCGCTGGTCTCGGTAAGTGGCTACCTGATCAGCAGCCAGGCGATTGGCAAACAGCCTTTACCGCCGAAGGCAGAAGTTCAGTGGTGGTATCAGTTCTATTTCGCTACGCCGCGCGGGGCGGAAGGCTATGCTAAAAATACACACGATTTTGCCCGGTTGATCTGGTCCCAGGCTTCGCCTGACTGGAAATTCAGCGATGCCACCTTCAATGCCAGCGCCAAATCCCTCGATAACCCGGACCACGTTGCCGTCACGCTCAGTAATTACCGCTGGCGTCTGGGGCTGGAGAAGGGTGAGCAGAAATATGACGCCTACGAACAGAAACTGGCTACGCTACCGAACATTACGGTGCCGACCATCACCATCGAGGGCGGTAACAACGGAGCACCACATCCTGCACCCGCAGCCTATGCGGGGAAATTCACCGGAAAATATGAGCACCGTACTTTCGGCGCAACAGTTGGCCACAACCCGCCGCAGGAAGATCCGCAGAACTTTGTTAAAGCCGTTGTCGACGCGGATAAGCTCTGATATGTGCTATTTTCAATCCGTTACCTCTTAATCAGGAGCCTGCGGTGGAGCATATTGATCACATCCTTGTCGTCGATGACGACAGGGATATTCGTGAACTGATTGTCGATTACCTCGTGAAATCCGGCTACCACGCCTCTGGCGCGGCGAACGGGAAAGAGATGCGCGTAGTGCTCGACAAACAGCACATCGACCTGGTGGTGCTGGACGTGATGATGCCCGGTGATGATGGCCTGACGGTGTGTCGACAGCTGCGCAGCAGCAGGCATAAGGATCTGCCGATCCTGATGCTCACCGCGCGCAACGAGGACATGGACCGGATCCTGGGACTGGAGATGGGCGCCGACGATTATGTGGTAAAACCGTTTGTGGCCCGCGAACTGCTGGCGCGTATCAAAACTATCCTGCGCCGTTTTCGTACTATGCCGCCTAATCTTCAGGTGACCGAGGCAGGGCGCCTGGTGGTGTTCGGTGAATGGCAGCTGGATACCGTGGCGCGTCATCTGATTGATAACGAGGGGATGGTTGTGGCGCTCAGCGGGGCGGAATATCGCCTTCTGCGTGTATTTCTCGATCATCCTCAACGGGTGCTGACCCGCGATCAACTGCTGAACCTGACGCAGGGACGTGATGCCGAGCTGTTTGAGCGTTCGATTGATCTCCTGGTGAGCCGCGTGCGACAGCGCCTGAATGAAGATGCCCGCTCGCCAGCCTACATTAAAACCGTTCGCAGCGAAGGCTACGTTTTTACTATGCCGGTGACCATCGTCGAGGCCAATGAATGACGCTGTGGCCCCGCACCTTACTGGCCCGGCTGCTGATCATTGTGCTGCTTGGACTCTTGCTGGCTAACGCGCTCAGCCTGACGCTGGTCATGGTTGAGCGAATGCACAGCGCGCGCACGGTTATGCTGGGCAATCTTGAGAATGACGTGGCGACCAGCGTGGCCATTCTCGACCGGCTTCCGGCCAAAGAGCGGCCAGAGTGGCTGGAACGGCTCGGTCGCGGTAATTATCGTTATATCCTTGGTCCCGGCGAGGCAGGCGCTGCGCCAACGGACAAGCGCTCGCGGGATGCGATTCGCACCCTGAAAGAGACGCTTTCAGTTCAATATCCGCTCCAGTTTACGGCAGTGCCGGGGCCTGTTTCCCACATTCAGGCCCATCTGACGCTCCGCGACGGCGCACCGCTCACTATCGATCTGATCCCGCGCATGCCGCCAGTCGCCAGCTGGTTACCCGTGGTGCTGGTTCTTCAGTTGTTACTTGTCGCGCTCTGCTCCTGGATTGCCGTGCGCCAGGTTGTCCGGCCTTTCCTGCAATTCACGCGCGCGGTTGATTCCCTCGATCCTGCGGCCCATTCTCCTATGACTGAAAAAGGTCCGGTTGAGGTGCGACAGGCGGCGCAGGCTTTTAATGAGATGCAGTCGCGGATACAAACTTATCTGCGTGAACGCGCGCAGATTCTGGCGTCCATTTCTCACGATCTTCAGACGCCCATCACGCGTATGAAGCTGCGGGTCGAAATGGCGGATCAGCCCGAACTCCACGATAAGTTGTTGAGCGACCTGGATAATATGTCGCGCCTGGTACGAGAAGGTATTGCCTATGCCCGGTCATCAGAATCACTGAAAGAGACCACGCTTAAGCTGGAGCTAAACGCGTGGGTTAACAGCATCGCCAGTGATTATCAGGACATTGGTAAAAACGTGCAGTTTCATGCACGCAGTACACGTCTGCCGATCGTCACCCGCCCCCAGGCATTGCGCCGGGTAATGACCAATCTGCTGGATAATGCGCTCAAGTTTGGCCATAGCGCGGTAATAGAGATTGATGAAGATGAAAGGCAGGTAGCGATCCGCATTATGGATAACGGCCCCGGCATCCCGGAGGCAGAACTGGGGGCGGTGTTACAGCCGTTCTACCGGGTTGAAACGTCGCGCAACCGCGAAACGGGCGGCACCGGGTTAGGCCTCGCCATCGCCGCGCAGCTCACCGCCCAGCTTGACGGGAAATTGCATCTTGCAAACCGGGCAGAGGGCGGGCTGGCCGTAAGCGTGACTCTTCCGCGCGTTTAATTGTACGCCTGTGTATCTGCGCGCCGTGCGGATACGAAGGCAGACAAAATTCAGTTTTTTGCACACGGCCTGAACACATTCGCAGGGTGAAATGACCTCACTGCACCTTCGCAGCAACTGTATCGTGAGGTCGTTATGTTTCTGATAATCGCTTTTTTAGGCGGCATGATTAGCCTGCTCAGTCCGTGCACGCTTCCCGTTATTCCTCTGCTGTTCGCCGGCTTTCAGGGGCAGCGCAAACACATTCTGGCGCTTCTGGCGGGAATGATAGTGATGTTCACGTTTGTGGCGATGGTAGTAACGGTTGCCAGTGACTGGATCGCTGACGCCACCGTTATCGGTCGCTGGATTGCGCTGCTGGTACTGAGCATTGCCGCCCTGGCCCTGATCTTCCCGCAGTTCGCTCAGCGCATTGCCAGCCCGGCGGTCAGCGCGGGGAACGTTCTTAACACCCACAGCGTTCAGCGACACGGCATGTTTTCGGCTTTTCTGGCAGGGCTGGCCGTTGGACTTCTGTGGTCCCCCTGTGCAGGACCGATTCTCGGGGCGATCTTCGGCATTAACATTACTGGCCACTCGGCCATCGCAACCGGAGCGCTGTTAGCCGCTTACGGCAGTGGGTGCGCGTTGATGCTGGGGCTGCTTGTCGCGGGGGGCCGTAAGCTGATAACCCCTCTGAGAGCCAAATCCGCATTGATGGAGCGTCTGCGTCAGGGCGCAGGGGTGATGATGTTAGCCGCCGTGGCTTTCAACGCCTCAGGAATGACGTCGGTCCTGAAAGGCGCCAGCGGTATTACCGACCAGCTGGAAAACGCTCTCTTGAGCCTTGCGCAACCAACCTCCACGCAGGTGAAACTGCGACCGACCGCTGACGCAATGCCGAGCAGCCAGCTACCGACATTAAGCGGCGGTACGGGCTGGGTAAACGGTGACCCTGTCACGTCTAAGGCCTTGCGGGGGAAAGTTGTGCTTATCGATTTCTGGACCTGGGACTGTATCAACTGCCAGCATACCCTTCCGCATGTTCGAGACTGGGCGAAAAAATATGAGTCACAAGGTCTGGTGGTGATTGGCGTCCACACCCCTGAATACCCCTGGGAAAAGCCGTTATCATCGGTGAAAAACGCGGTCAACGAATGGCAGTTGCCGTACCGCGTAGTGACGGATAATAACTACAAAATCTGGAGCGCGTTCGGTAATCAGTACTGGCCAGCACATTACTATTTCGATGCGAAAGGGCAACTGCGTTACACCTCGTTTGGCGAAGGCAACTACGACAAGCAGGAGGCTGTAATTCAGCATTTGCTCAAGGAAGCGCGTTCCTGATTCGGCTTACGGAACCCGCTGAGCAACCATAAACAGGCGCGGAAAAGCCAGCAGTATCTGCCCGTTCTCCTGGAGCGGATACTGCTCTTCCAGCAGCTCGAGGTAGCGTTTCAGAAACTTTTGCTGCTCGCTCTCGTTGAGATCCTGTAGCCACGGCCGTAACCCCGTCGCGCTGACCCAGTCAATAATCGCCTGATGAGAGCTCATCTGATGAAAGTAGGTGGTGCGCCAGATATCCACGTCGCATCCCGCATCCGTCAGAATATCATAGTAGGCATGAATACCCGGCAGCTGCTCGCGGCCACGATCGGGGTAGCCCTGTTCCCAGGCAACTTCACGCATCAGGGCGTGCGTCGGCTCAAGCCAGTTGTCAGGCATTTGTATCGCCAGCACGCCGTTTAACTGGAGCAGTGAAACCAGATGCGGCAGAAGGTGGTAATGGTCCGGGATCCATTGCAGGGAAGCGTTGGCGTAGATCAGGCTGAGAGGCTGGTCAGGTTTGTAGTGACGGATATCCGATTCAACAAAGTGGCAGTCTGGCAGGGCCTGTCGGGCTTCCTCCAGCATCGCCGGGGAGTTATCCACACCGGCTATCTGCGCTGAAGGCCAGCGTTGTTTCAGCAGCGCGGTGCTGTTGCCTGGCCCGCAACCCAAATCCACGCCAGAGGTTATGTCAGCAAGCGGCACCCGGGCCAGTAACTCAGCGGCGGGACGTGTGCGTTCTGCGCTGTATTGTAGATATAGAGAAGGATCCCAGTCGGCCATTTTCGCATCTCCATGTTGAGGTGTTCAGCAAGAATAGCACAGGCAAATACCTGCGCCGGGGCAGGTATCCGGATAAACGTGAGATTATAAAATGCCTTTCAGGGCCAGGTGATACAGCAGCATGATGGTTTTACCGTCGACGATCTGGCCATTCTCGATGCCACGAAGCGCGTCGTCCAGCGTCATTTCCAGCACGTCGATATCTTCCCCCTCTGCTTTAACGCCGCCGCCCGCGCTGGTCCGATCCTGCGGGTGATATTCCGCCAGATAGAAGTAGAGTTTTTCGGTAACGGAGCCCGGGCTCATATAGGCCTCAAAAATTTTCTCTATGCGCGTCACCTTATACCCGGTTTCCTCTTCCGCTTCGGCCTTAATCCGGCTTTCCGGGTCAAGGTTATCGAGCAACCCGGCAGCCGCCTCAATGAGATCCTCTTCGTGACCATTGATAAACACAGGGAAACGAAACTGACGTGTAAGAATGACTGTTTTGCTGCCGCGATTATAGAGCAGGATCGTCGCGCCATTCCCGCGGTCATACACTTCACGCTCTTGCCGCTGCCAGTCACCATCGCTGCGCTGGAGGTCAAAAGTGTATTTTTTCAGGTTATACCAGTTGTCGGACAACGTTTCGCTGTTGATGATGCGTATATCTGCACGTTTTGATTGCACGTTTGGCTCTCCTCTCGTAGAGTATGCATCATAAACAGCATTTTCGTGTAATTACAATAATTATCGTGCAACATCAGGAATAATTCATGCTCACAAGTCAGCGTAAACAGTTGATTCTGGAAAAGCTGGAGGCGGAAGGCCAGGTCCAGTCAACTGCGCTCAGCCTCTTTTTCTCGGTGTCTGAGGACACTATCCGCCGGGATCTACGTGAACTGGCGGCAGAAGGGCGTTTGCAGCGTGTCCACGGCGGCGCGCTTCCGGCATCTTCAGCGATTGCGCCTTTTGCCGAGCGTCAGTCCGTTAAAATGGATGCAAAAAAACGCGTGGCACGTCGGGGCGCGCAGCTCATTTCACCGGGGCAGGTGGTGATCATTGATGGCGGGACGACCACCTCAGAACTTATTACCTTCTTGCCGCCAGATTTGCGGGTAACCGTGGTGACGCACAGCCCGGGTATTGCATTGGGGCTGGTCAACCATCCGTGCATAGAGGTGATCCTGATTGGCGGTCGTTTGTATAAACACTCCATCGTCACGGTCGGCGCGGCCGCTATTGAAGGCATCAACAATATTCATGCGGATCTGTTTTTCATGGGTGTCACCGGCGTGCATCCTGAGGCCGGGCTGACAACCGGAGATTATGAAGAAGCATGCATCAAACGTGCATTTTCCGGCAGAGCGGCGGAAACGGTGGTATTGGCCTCACCGGAAAAGATCAACACGGCCTCGGCGTTTGTGATTGGCGATTTGTCGCTGGTGAATACGCTCGTTGTTGAAAACACAACGGATGAACGCTGGGTCAACGCTATGAAAGAAAAGGGCGTTGCGGTGATCGCCAGCCAGTAAATATCCGCTTTTTTGCCAGCCTGCCTGCGTGGCTGTCAAACAGACAAAGGTTATCCATCACGCGGATTCCTAGACTAAGGCTTTCATCTGTTTAAGGAAAAGCCATGAAAGCGATCTCCATTCTGGCGTATGGCGCGGACCCAACCGCTCAACGCCTGGCAACGTCCGCCATTCAGCAGGCCATAAAAAGTGCTCAACAGAACGATGTCATCGTTATTCCGCAAGGCCGTTTTCTGACCGGAGCGTTGTTTCTGAAAAGCGGTGTTTCACTTCGCCTGGACGCTGGCGCACAGCTCGTTGGAAGCCAGGATCTGGCTGATTATCCCCTGATAAATACCCGGGTAGCCGGCATTGATATGCGTTGGCCGGCAGGCATTATTAATATCATCGATTGTGAAAACGTCAGCATTACCGGTACAGGCACGATAGACGGGCAGGGTGCAATTTGGTGGCAACGCTACTGGGGCGATGACGAGCGCAGCGGCATGGTCGGCGATTACAGCGCAAGAGGATTGCGCTGGGTTGTTGATTATGACTGTCAGCGCCCGCGCAATATTCTGGTCTTTGAAAGCCAGAGCATTCTGCTGCGTGATTTTACCAGTCGGGAGTCCGGATTCTGGAACATGCACCTCTGTTATTCGCGCCATATCGCGGTTGAGGGCGTGCAAATCAGCAATTCTGCGGGGCCGAGCACCGACGGGATTGACGTCGACTCCTGCGAACAGGTGCGGATTGAACGCTGCATAGTGTCCTGCAATGACGACAATATCTGCATCAAATCTGGACGAGGACGCGAAGCGGCGCAAAAAGCTCGTGCCGCGCGGGATATAGTGATTCGAGGATGTACGCTGAATAAGGGATCCGGGATCACACTGGGGAGTGAAACTTCAGGTGGCATTGAACGCGTCCTGATAGAAGATAACGCGTTTAACGGAACGGGCGTCGGGTTTCGCATTAAATCTGCTCGCAACCGGGGTGGATTTATCCGTGATATCACCGTACAAAATCTACGGCTTACGGACGTGCGTTTTCCGGTGCTGATCCAACTGAACTGGTTTCCGCAGTATAGCTATGGCGACCAGAGCAATTTATCTGATAAACCAGCACACTGGCGCAAACTGGCTGAAGGTGTTGAGGGCGAAGCCGGTCTTACTGCGGTCAGCGGACTGACGATTAAAAATATGACGGCGCGTCGATCAGACAGCAAATGCTTTTCGCGGGCATTTTTCATCGAGGGATATCCGGAGCGTCCTGTGGTCGGGTTAACGCTGGAGGGGATTTTGATTGACGCGTCAGAGTTCGGGAAAATTTCTGGTGTGGATGGGCTGCGCTTTAAGGATGTACAGGTGACTGCCGTGGAGATCACGCAAGACCGTAACGACAGTTATGAACGTTGATGGCACAGAACAGAGGGACATGATGCGCGGAATGAGCAGAACAAGGATGGGTCTGAACTGGCTGGATTTACTCGTATTCAATCTAAGTGCGCATAATGTATATTATGTTAAATTCGGTGAGTTTATTCTTTAGTTCATGAGTTCCTCTCTTTCAGGAGCTTACCGATGAATCAGTCGGTTGCCTAAACTGACGAGCTTCATACCATGGGTATTCCGGCAGCGGTTAGTACGCTCGGGGTGATTGTCAGTTTCACCATTCCGCAACTGTGGCTGGGGTATGGCGTACTTACCGCGCTCGGCCAGCCAGCAGAGCGCGTTTTCGTGTGGGTTGTGCTGATCGCCCTGCTCTTTGCCGGCATCAACGGAGTGACGATGTTTATGATTGGCAAAGGTAGCATGCGCGCCGTGCGGTTACATCTTACGCTGGCGGTGCTAAGCCTGGTATTAACGGCAGCCTATCTGCTGGCTGCGCTGAGCGGTACTTCTTCTCCGGGCGTCAGCCTGACCGCGGCACTGGTAAGTATTGTCATGCTTGGGCTTAGCGGCAGCTGTATCCTCTCTACCGCTTTCTATAAGATGCTGCTATTTACTTTGCATAACAGAGTCTGGCGCAAGCTTATCAGCCAGACGGGCTGAACATTCATTCCATAAAATCCCGCCGCTACTGAGGAAGCCTGAGAAACAGTGTCCGTTCCTGAGTCTGCGATGCTTTAAAACCATGGTGGATATAAAACGCTTTGGCGTCCTCAGTGAGTGCATGAACCATGATCGCCCGCACCCCAATATTCTCTGCTACCCGATAACAGCGTAAAACCGCATCCTGGAGTAAATCGGCTCCCAACCCATTTCCGCGTATTGAGACATCGACAGCCAGACGGGCAAGAATAATCACGGGAATGGGATCCGGCATGTTACGCCGCAAATTACCTGTCGCTTCCGTATGGTTAACGCTGCCGGTAGCCAGAGAGTAAAATCCCGCGACCTGCTTTGTGCCCGTTTTACAAACGACAAACGTTCGCGCTGCGCCAAGCGCCTGGTTTTTCAGACCTCTTTGTTTTAACCATTCGTCAAGCACGGCCTCTCCACTGACGAACTCCGCCAGTTGATGGACGCTGGATAAGGGCTCTGGGGGGGTTACACGTCCCACTGAGGTTTCCTTGCCAGCAGTTTTTCTATGGCAGGATCGTCGGCGACCGGGGCATCAAGCATATCAATGAACTCTGCATACTGTTCATCGTTAAAATTGAATACACGCCGATCGAGGATCACATTTTCGGCTGCCTGACAGGCCATCTCCAGAATGAAGTCAGTACGTGATTTATGGAGGATCTCTGCGGCGGCATCGATAAGCGCCCGCTGGGATTCTTTGGCTCTAAGATTGAGTTGAACATCTGATTTCATGGGTATACCTCTTGTATAGCAATTGCTTTACAAGCATAGCATAAGCGGCGCGTATAGCAATCGCTATACAGGTCCCTTAATCATGTCTGACTTCTTCACTCTGCATATCGCAAGAATTTGCTCTCTCAGCCAGCGGTGCGCGGGATCGCGTTCCATTCTTGGGTGCCACATCTGTGATACCGTAATTAGACGGCTTTTGAACGGCAGCTCGAAAACCTGTACCTGGTCCGTTACCTGCTGATTGAGTAAATAGAGAGCGGGTATCATGGCGATAAGATCCGATGCCACCGCCACGGACAGCGCCGTCGGAAATCCCGGTACGACGCTCGCGATTTTACGTTTTGTTCCGAGTTCGGCCAGCGCATCGTCAACGGATCCGTGCAGTGCACCCTCGGGTGACGCTACCACATGGCCCCAGGCGACATAATCCTTCACCCCTATTTCTGCCTGCTTAGCCAGCGGATGCCCCTTACGCACGACGCCCACAAACCGATCCTCAAACAGTCGTTGCAGCCGTATTTCAGGCCCCATATTACTCTGGACGCCAATCTCCAGATCAACCAGCCCTTCCCGAAGATAGCGCGATGTTTTTTCCGGCTTAGGCGCAAAGCGTATACAGACGTCCGGCGCGGCGTCGGCCACAGCCGCTATAAGCGCAGGCCCAAACGCCACCACAAAACCATCGTTTGCCCTGATGGTAAAAAGTCGCGCCAGACTTCGCGCGCTGAACGTTTCAGTTGAGGGCTGTAATACCGCCCTGGCCTCGTGCACTGCACGCCTGGCACGGTCCCGGGTCGCTTCGGCCCACGGGGTCAGTACCATGTTACGTCCGGCGCGCACCAGAATCGGGTCGCCAGTGACGTCGCGTAACCTGCTTAATGTCCGGCTCATTGCCGAGGTGCTGAGGTTCAGACGACGTGCCGCGCCTGCCACGCTCGCTTCGCTCAGCAATATGTCGAGTGCTATCAGCAAATTAAAATCGGGTTCGGACATCTCCTTCCACCCTGCATATTCAGATAAGGCGTTTCATGCAACGATAAAGTGTAAATGGTGCGCCTTCCGCCCTGCAAAAGCCATCTTTATAGTTTTGTCATCCACACACTCTTCTCTAAGGACAACAAGATGATGCTTTTTTCCAGCCAACCCGGCGACGATGGACTGCCTGGCCCGACGCGCGCACGGGTGATGGCCGCGATAATGACCACCACGGTAATGGGCGTGTTTGATGGCACCATGATCAATATTGCCCTGCCCTCCATGGCTCAGGAGATACAGGTGCCAGCCAGTTATGCCGTCTGGTTCGCCAACGGGTATCTGCTGGCGGCTGCAATGACGCTGGCGATATTCGCGGCGCTTGCGGCCCGCCTGGGTTATCGCCCCGTATTTCTGGCAGGCCTGACGACCTTTACCCTGACATCGCTGGGTTGCGCGCTGGCGAAAACGCCCGAAGTGCTTATCGGTATGCGCGTGCTTCAGGGGATCGGCGGCGCAGCGACGCTGAGTATTGCTCCCGCGATACTTCGGTCCGTATTTCCCGGACGATTGCTTGGCCGCATTCTGGGTTTGCACGCCCTGCTCATCGCCTCCAGCTCCGCTATCGGCCCGGTATTGGGCGGTACGATCCTTCACACCCTGAGCTGGCAATGGCTTTTTGCGATAAACGTTCTTCCCGGCACCCTCGCCTTGCTGCTGGCGGTCAAAGCGCTGCCGCGGGATGCGGTTCGAAAGCAAGCGCCCTTTGACACCCTGGGCGCCATATTGTCGGCGCTGCTGTTGGGTTCGACGATCGTGGCGGCGAACAGCCTCCAGGATGCTACTTATCACACAGGTAGTCTTTGCTGGACGGTTCTCGCTGCGCTGAGCGGCATGGCTTTTATCTGGCAGATCCGCCGCACGGATAACCCCTTACTGCCGCCAGCCATATTTAAAAATGAACGTTTTACCCTCGCGGCCTTAACGTCGATGATTGCTTTTGTCAGCCAGGGTATCACCTTTATTGCGCTGCCCTTCCTGTTTCAGAGCGAATACGGCTACAGTCCGGTGATTTCTGCCCTGCTATTTACGCCGTGGCCGCTCGGGATCGTGCTGATTGCGCCGCATGCAGGCCGGTGGGCGGACACGATTTCCGCCCCGGTGATTTCAACTCTGGGGCTGATGATTTTTGTCGTCGGTTTGATTCTGCTGGCAACATTACCCGCCAGCCCTTCGATGTGGGATATCTGCCTGCGAAGCCTGGTTTGCGGGATGGGATTTGGCTGCTTTCAGAGTCCCAATAACCGGGAAATGCTCTCAAACGTTAGTCGTGACTATGCGAGCTATGCATCCGGTGTGTTATCCATTATGCGCACGTTCGGGCAGTGTCTGGGGACCGCCGCTGTGGGCGTACTGCTGGCGACAAATGAGAGAGCAATTCATGCTGCACTGTGGATCGCTGCGGCGGCTTCTGCCGTAGCGGTCATCGTCAGCGCGAGCCGACTGCGTAAAATCACTCATCCTGCGGAAACAGGTTGAGCGAGCAAAAGCTCCCGGGTCGCATCTTCAAAATTAGGGCGCGGCCCGTACACCACTTTTACATGCTGTAATTCATTAATGATTTCATTACTGATGTCGTGACCATAATCCACTGTAGAGGCGCTATCTTTATTGAAAACGACCGAATAGTGATGATCTATTCTGTATTTTTCAACGGTATCAGATATGACTCGCTGGCTTATATGCCGCAGGCGACCCTGCTCTGCCCGCAGTTGCGTGTTTTTACTCATATCATCGATCGCTTTCATTTCACGGCGCAAGGGTTCTGGCAGAGCGTAATATTTTTTCTCAACTTCAAGCGCGGATTTTTTAGCTAATGCGAGAAGTATTTCGTTCTGCTTTTTTTCCTGTGCCAGTAACGGTGATTCACGCAGGATCCGCTTGTAAGAAATACATGCAACCCCTTTTTGTCCGGCGTGAGGCTTAAGGTGACCGTTAAAAGAATATAATCCTACAAGACACACAAAAATTAACAGAATGACTGAAAAGCGTGGCTCAGACCGTTTAGTAATCATTGTCAGTTCCACCGAATAAATAGGGTCGCAGAGGAAATGTACACGACAGAAACACATAACGGTAGCGCAGAGGTGTACAAAAATAAACCGCAGCGCTACCCCCTGTCATGATCAAAGGTATCAATTATATTTAAGGGTGATTGTCCCAGTGGCATTTGCTTGCCCTGGCGTGACAACGTCACTGGTTTTGTAATACCACGCTTTAAAACGTAAGGTTTCAGACTCTCCGGCCCCGCCTGTATTTGCCGGATCGCTATAGGTGGTTGCGGAGCCGATATCAGAAATCGCGGTACCATCGGCACCAAGCCCACTGCCTTGTGATGCGGCTTTTACACGACTGGAATTAAAAGCTTGTACCTCCTGACCAATGGCCCAGTAGGTAAAACTGCGTAGCGCCGGTTGATAGGCTGATATCACGACCCCCACACCGGTCGCCGTTGTACCCGATTCAGTCTGGTCTAAGGCAATCACTGAGCCATTATCATTGTCGCCCTCGGCAAGCGGCCCGTTGATGGTCATGGTCACGTTGGTGCCTGGCTGACAGCTCAGACCAACATCCTGTTCGGGTCCTTCCACCATCTTAAGATTATCAAACGCAGAGGTATCCACATCGCCCATATTAAACAGCAGGGAAGAAACGGATGCTGAGCATCCCATCGCATAGACTTCTATCTGCGTATTTGACAAATAGACTTCTGACGCATTATCACCGTTATCCGAACTGCTCTGCCCTTCACGAAATTCCACCGTCGCCAGTTTGCCGCTCTCAAGGGCCAGATTACCGCTCGGGATTGTACCCCCCGTCGCAATCAACTGCACACGATAGGCCGAGCCCGCCAGCGTATGGCTGCTCTCGCCATCGCCGGACTGCCATGAGTTATCAACCGCACGTTCATAATCATACGGACCGGCCTGGTTAAGCGTGTAGGTCTTAATGCCGATACCCGGTATCGTGGTCGGGTAGATATTATCTCCTACCGGCGACGCCGATGCTAAATGAGTCGGGTTATAATGAAATCCTACGTAATAATCCCTGCTACAGTTTTTAATCGTGACATCCCCATCCGTCCCGCTGATATATCCGGAATCGTATAACACTTCGCCAAAGGTATAATTTTTCGCACTGACCAACAGTTTCGAGGGTAATGGGATCGTCGTAACGGTAACATCATCGCCGTTATCCCGGTTACAGGCTGCATGACTTAATAGTGGGACTGTCCCCAGCAATAACACCAGATAATATAAATATTTTGACATGAAATTAGTCTGCTCACTTAAGCTCAGTTATAAACAACATTCAATGTAATCGCACTGCTGAATGCACCCGGTGTTGGGGTCCCATGTGGGGTATACATTCGGGCAGTAAAAGTCATCGCGCCGGTTTGGTTTTCGAGCGCAACCGGGTAGCTCACGCCGTTGGCCAGCGCGACACCGCTGATGGGATGTTCGTGATCACGGATAAACAACTGAAGGCCGACATCGGTCGCGCCGCCTGCATCTGCCGCCACCTGATTGGCGTAAATGACAGAAGCATAAGCCGGATCTTCAGCGTAAGGTGCGCCTGTAAAGGTAACCGTTGCCTGGCTTAACCCTGCGGTGCAGCTGTCAAACGCGATGGTCACTGGCACATTTCCTGTGTTCCCCCCCGCTACGGCAAAGTCTTTCCAGTAATATTTCCCGAGGTCGACTGCCTCCGGTTTGGTGACGTTACATGAGCCATCAATAATGTTTCCGGTGACATGGAACTTAATATCATTGCGATCGGTGTACGCCATTGCCGGCGACACGCTCAGCATGAATACCATTCCCGGGCCGATGAGCGATTTAAGGCCGGAACGGAGAATAATGAAGCGTGACATTAATTTGCTCCCGATACGGGATGGCAAACCCCGTTGATGAATAAAATATCGGCCTCTGTTTTTGCGCCGGCAAGTGTGTAATCAACGGCGCACTGCTTGTTCGCCGCCTCCCCCCACTTAACAATTAACCGCCCTTTCCCGGCGAGCCCGACGAGATACACTTCCCCGCCGTCGCCAACAATACTGCTGCGCGTGTCATCCGACTCGCCGCTGGTTTGTGTTACTACTGCGCCAAACGGCACCGGTTTACCGTTGTAGGTCAGCGTCATCATCGCCTTTTGTCCAATCCAGGTGTTGTACTTCACGCGTACTACCGCCCCTTTGGTCGGCACCACGGTTTTGGCGATGTTATCAATGGCCGCAGAAGTATCGCTGGCATCCACTGTGTTGAGTGAGATCGAATTGCTGTGATACGGACGAACGTACGGCACAATGGCGTTACCGAAATAATCGGTATGAACGTTCGTCTGCCCGTTGATCGGCATACCGGAAACACCCGGTGTTTCAACCAGCGCTACGCTATCGTTCAGCTGACGCGCCAGGGTGATACCGTCGCGATGCAGCACCATGCCCCCGCGCAGGCTGTAATTCACTCGTCGGCTGTAATCGTCGTAGCTATAGCCTGCGGACATATCGGCATAAGTACTTTGATAACCCACAGTGACATTGCCGTTAGTAGCTTCAGAATCGGCGTTATAGCCTTCTGAAACCTGCCAGTTCAGCTGGTTTTCCTGCATCGCGGTACCGGAAATTCCGATGTTGTGCGTGGTATCGCCGTTTTTACTACTGTTCATCGAATAGTTAGCCGAAACAGACCGGGCCGCTTCACTGTGGCTGAAGGCGCTGAACGGTACGCTCAGGTTAAGCGAGAAGACGTTATCGTCGTCGTAGTTATCGGAATCGTTATTGTAACCGCCATTGACGTTTTTAGAGTGGGCATAGTTCAGCGAGTACGACACCGGTCCAAGCGTGCTGCTGAAGCCCAGGTTCATGGAGTCCGCATGTTCACTGTTCCAGTAAGAGGCGTCGTACATGCTCAGTGACAGGGTGCCGAAAGGCAACGTCTGTGAGATTGTCACATCAAAACGGTTTCGCTCCCGGCCATTATCAATAGTGCTATTGCCCGGATCCCAGTCATTGAGGAAGTCCTGAAACGAAAGATAACCCCGGGTTGAAAATTTATAACCGGCGACGGCAATATCGGTGTTGGTCTGCTGAAGCGTCTTACTGTAGCGCACGCGATACGACTGGCCGCTATGGTGTTCCTGTTGTCGCATGTTGTCCGGCTGCGGGATATCCGCCCACGACTGGGAAATATCAAATGAGAGCGCTCCGGCGCTGCCCATATTAAAACCGGTTCCGGCAATCAGGTTGGAATAATTGTCTTCCGCCTGAATATAGCCGCCGTAAAGCGTGATCCCTTTTCCGACGCCCCAGGCCGCTGATCCCTGAATAAAGTTAAAATCCTCTGCACGTGAACCCGACCCGTCCTGACGGGTTTTGCCCGCCACCAGGCCATACTGCACCTGACCTTCACGTTGCAATACCGGCAGCGTGGCGTAAGGCACAATAAAGCTACTTTGCGTACCGTCGGACTCTTTGATCACCACCTGCAGATCGCCGGAGCTGCCGGTCGGATACATATCGCTGAATTCAAACGGCCCCGGCGGCACGGTAGCCTTATAAATGCTGTGACCGTTCTGGTATACCGTCACTTCGGCATTGCTGCGGGCTATACCGCGTATTACCGGGGCGAAGCCTTGCATGCTGTCCGGCTTCATATCGTTATCCGAGTACATCTGTACACCGGTAAAACCAACGCTATCAAAAATGCCGCCGCGCGTGGTTCCTTGTCCCAGCACCAGTTGGCTTTTGAGAGATTTAATATCCCGTGAGGCGTAGGTATACACGGAATCCCAGTCATTTTCGGATTCGGAATGGGTATAGGTGGAATAGTTGCGAAAGCGCCAGGCGCCTACGTTCAGCCCCGGTTGCAGGCTAAGAAACTGATTACTGCTGTCGGTGCCGTTGCGCTGATGCAGATCCTGTTGACCTGAGACGCTGTAATTAAGTAAACCCGCGGTGATCCCTTCATCCCAGCGCTCCGGTGAAACATAACCCCTTGCGGTGTTAAATAAAGCAACCTGCGGCAGGATCAGGTCGAAACGCTGCTGCGCCAGATCGATTTTTTCGTCCGCGCCTGGGATGGCATACAGATCCACACATTCGCTGGCTTTTTCCTGTTCGCCAAAATAGTTATCGACACGAACGTTCCAGGCTTTCAGCTGAGTGACGTTTAAGCATACCCCTGTGCGGTCTGACGTAGGGGCACTTTTCAACCGTCGAAAAGAGAGGGTTTTACTGTCTACCAGATTGCCGTTGATAAAAATGTCGACGTTATAGTCCCCGGGCGGCACCTCATCTTTGGCAAACAGACTGAGATCCATTGCTGGCACTTCTGCGCTGTCTGTTTCCAAAAGATGAGGGTTGAAATGTTCCTGCGCACGTGCGCTGAAAGAACTAAAGACAACACTGAGCCCGAGCCCTAAAGAAAGGACGTAGGTTTGTTTCACTTTTTCCATTGTAACCCTGTATCCGTGCGGGAGACTTACGGTGTCGATTAATATGAGGTGACTTTGTCCGGGCCTTTCACGCCATAATCATTAATAAGCGACCAGGTTACTTTGCCGTGAGGTGACATAACACCTTCAGAAATACTTAACGTGGAGAATGGCGCAACAAAATACTGTCCGCTTAACGCCTGGTGATTAATTTCAATTCGTGAGAAGTTCATATAAAAAGGTGTCGGGTTATTGACCTGTAAACCCTTCGCGGTCAGGTTCAACTTAAGCTTTTCCACACTGGATTCTGGCGTCTGCCCCTGTAATGCTGCCGGACGGTAGATCAGCTTAATCTTTGAGTTGATGGCAATTTGCATCGTATTTTTACCTTCACTACCGTCGGTAGCGGGGATCCCTTTCACGTTCAGCCATAACAGCGATTCACGATCTTCCGGAACAGGTAAACCTGAACGCACAATACGAATTGACGCTTTTTTCCCGGCTTCCAGACGGAATAGCGGTGGCGTAATAATCATATTTTCTTTTTTTAACGGGCTGCCTTTAGCCGGGCTAATCCACGACTGTACCAGGTTAGTAACCTTGTCAGAGTTTTCAACGGACAAAGAGGCGGCCTGGCGGGAGCCGTCAAAAATAACCCGCGTACTCCCGGTAACAATACTGGCGGACGCGTTCAGGCTGGCGGCGCTGGCCACGCAAAAAATAACAGCGGCGATGGGTTTCATAATGCACTCACAAACTAAAAAGGAGGGTTTCCCCTCCTGCGGAATCAGTTATAACGGACGTTGTAGGTAATAACAGCGTTAACATCGCCGGCAACGGCCTGCCCGGTGGCAATCATCTGCGCGGTATAGGTTTGACTCGCTGTGCCATCGGTGAAAGTAATAGGATCGTTATCTGCATTATTTTTGACGATGGTACCATTTGAGCCGCCCTGCTTGAGCTGAACGGCCACGTTGGTTGCCGCACCCAGCGTAGCAGTGTTTGCAAAATAGGATGGATCGGCTGCAACAGCATCAACAGGGCCTGAGAAGACAATATTTGCAGTCGTGCTGGTTGGGCAGTTATTCAGGTCGAACACAAACTGTTTTGGCGCGCCAAGGTCGCCTTTTGTAGCGAGGTCGGTTGCCGCCGTTGAGCCCAGATCAACGGTCGCATTTGCCGTGCCGCCATCAACGGCAATATCACAACCCTGATCGAGCACCGTTCCATTAAATGTGATAGTGTTAGAAGCCGTCGCCGCGCTCGCGCCACAGAAAGTCAGAATAAGCGTCGCACCAATTTTAGTCAGTTTCATTCGTTGATATCCCAATAGAAATAATAAATATCTTCATTTTTATTCCTGCCAGGACGAGACAATAACAAAGTAGCTCCACTGAGCTCACAATGAATAATGCACCGTTTGTGACAAGGCAAATATAAACCCTCAGGCAGGAATTAGATTCGCAACATCAATAAACGACATCAGCAAACCCGAAGTAAGGTTACAAGAAAGTTACGGAGTTTCGTAAAATAAAGTAATTTAATTTTAGACAACCTTTTGTTATGGCCTGAATTGGCATTTTGTTAGCATTCGCGCTGTTTTTTCTGAGCAATAACGCCACCGGCAGTGTTGCTAGCAGCATATCCAGACTGACATATTTGAGCGAATGAGAACAATAGGCATGATCAACAAAAAAAACATGATCGCATTAACCCTTTGTGGCCTGATGATGGCAAGTGGCAGTGCGCTGGCGGGCCTTCCTTCTGGTGACAGCGACAATAATATTAATACCAACCCAGAGAACGATGCGGGGACTCAGGGCACGGGCGGCGTAGTCCATTTTACCGGTAAGATTACCGATGCATCCTGTAATATCACCACCGACTCAGCAGGGCAAACCGTTGAATTAGGCACCTGGGCTGCAAGCTACTTTGCCACCCAAAAAGAGACCACGCGCACGCCTTTCCAGATCTCAGTTGAAGGTTGCCCGGATTCCGTTAAAACCGTTGCCGTGTTGTTTGATGGTAACAAAGATGCGAATGATAATACCCTGCTGGGTTTAAATTCTTCCGTGGACAGCGATGGCAATACGGCGACTGGCGTTGCCGTTAAACTCTATGAAAGCGACCGTAACACGCAGATTAAAATTGGTGATATTTCTCAGAGTATCGACCTTGCCGAAGGGGAAGATTCAAAAACACTCAATTTCTACGCCAATTATAATGCCACCACCGATGTCGTCAGCACCGGAGAAGCCGACGCACATGCCAATTTCCTGATGGTTTATAACTGATCGACTGATGATAAGCAGAGCTTTCTCTGCTTATCTTTTTCCTCTACGGGGATCTGAAAATGAAGAAACTCACCGCGGCCCTGTTCTTTTATTCGCTCGGCATGAGTCTGTCAGCACACGCGGGGGTTGTGATGGGCGGTACGCGTGTTGTTTACCTTGAGGGGCAAAGAGAAGTGGCATTTTCCATTACCAATATGGAAAAAGAAACCCCTTATCTTATTCAGTCGTGGATTGAAAATATTGACAGTAAGAATAAAACCGCGCCGCCCTTTATCGTGACGCCTACGTTATTTCGTTTAGATGCGGAACAGAAAAACTCGCTGCGCATCAATTATCTTGGAACGCCATTACCCACTGACCGGGAATCTGTTTTTTGGCTTAACATCAAAAATATTGCCCCGAGCAAAAAAGCAAACAGCAACAAATTGCAGATTAACGTGAAGTCAAAATTCAAGTTATTTTTCCGTCCCGCAGGGTTGAAAGGCAATGCCGAACTTGCCTACAAAAAATTAAAATTTACCTGTCGTAATAATACGCTTAGCGCACATAACCCCTCGCCCTGGTTTGTATCGTTTTACAAGGTCAGCGTTGGGAACACCGACGTTGAAATGCCGGGAATGATTGACCCCTTCTCCGATCGTCAATGGCACATTCCCTGCTCGGGGACCATTCGCTGGCAGGCGATCAACGATTACGGCGGGCTGACGAGAGTCGCCACGCAATCCTGACGCTGTGACAACACGCCTTTGGCGAATGTAGCCAACGACCGCACATGCATTCTCTCGGCCCACGCAATTTACCCCGCATTTATACGCTCGCGATGCTTGCGGGTGCGGTCACGTCTGGCATTCATGTGCGCCGGGCACAGGCCGATGAGTACTTCGATCCTCAGGCGCTGGAGATCACCGCAGATCAGCAGCAGGCTAGCGACTTAAGCTATTTTTCCCGACAAGGCGGTCAGCAGCCGGGACGTTATCGTGTCGCGGTTGTTGTTAACCAGACGCAGCGGGATGAGCGCGAAATTGCATTCGTTGATACCGGCGGAACGCTCTCACCAGTCCTCAACCTGGCGTACCTCAAGAGACTTGGGGTAAACATCGCAGCCTTCTCTTCGTTCGATGCGCTGCATGACGAGGAGACATTTACGGACATCGGCAAATATATTCCCGATGCGTCGACGCATTTTGACTTCACCCATCATCGGCTGGTTTTCAGCATTCCGCAGGCAGCCATGTTGCAAAAAAGTGCCGATTATATTCCTCCCGAACAGTGGGACGACGGCATCCCCGCTGCTTATGTCGATTACAATCTTACGGGCTCGACAACCAACATCGACAATATTCATGACAACAGCAGCTATCTGAGCCTGCGATCCGGTATCAACCTGGGGGCGTGGCGTTTACGCAATTACGCCACGTTTGAATATGGTAATACCCATCACTGGCAGTCTCAGGGAACATCCCTCCAGCGGGCCATTACGCCGCTGAAGAGCGCGTTAACAATAGGGAATGCCTACACGTCTGGCGAGGTTTTTGAGAGTTTTCAGTTTACGGGGCTTCAGCTTGCCTCGGATGAGAATATGCTGCCGGACAGCCAGCGCGGTTTCGCGCCCACGATCCGCGGGGTCGCTCACAGCAATGCCCGCGTCAGCGTTCGCCAGCACGGTTATACCATCTATGAAACCTATGTTGCGCCTGGCGCATTTGTCATTAGCGATCTCTTCCCCACTTCGCAAAGCGGCGATCTTGAGATCACGGTCCATGAAAGTGATGGCAGCGAACGCACGTTCACCCAACCCTACTCCTCGGTGGCCTTTATGCTACGGGAGAAACGACTGAAATTCAGCGCCAGCGCCGGACGGTATAACAGCCCTGGCGCCGAGGGCGACACCCCGCCGTTTGTTCAGGCCTCCGCCTTTTACGGATTGTCTTCAAGCCTGACGCTGTACGGCGGAGCGGAGCTTTCCGGCCACTATCAGGCTCTCGCGCTGGGATTAGGTAAAGATTTTGGCCGGTTTGGGGCACTGGGTGTGGACACCGTTGCGGCGAAAGCACACCTCAGTGATGACAGACTGGCCCTCGGGCAGCAAATACGCGCTCAGTACCAAAAAAATCTCGCTGAGACGAACACGTCGCTCACCCTTTCGACCAGCCATTATACGACGCATGACTTTTACAGTTTCAGTGAAGCAAATGATGACAGCGATCCAGACCAGCACGTGCATAACCGGCGTAACCGCACACAGTTCAGTTTGACGCAGGATCTCGGTGCGCTGGGCAATATCAGCGCATCTTTTTACCGTCAGGATTACTGGAACGCCTCGGCGGTCGATCAAACCGTCCATTTTGGCTATTACGCTAACTACAAAGGGGTGTCGTTGAGTGTTGGGTATTATCTCACCCGCTCAAGCGCTGATGATAGCGACAACGAACGGGCGATAAACCTTAGCATCAGCGTCCCACTCAGCCGCTGGTTACCCGGCGCAACAACCAGCTACAGCCTCAACAATAACCTTGATGGCCATACTACCCGGCAGGTTTCGCTGTATGGTACGGCGCTGGCCCACGATCGCCTGAACTATAACCTCCAGCAGGGCTTCGACAACCAGGCCAATACCGCGAACAGCAACCTTGCGCTGGCTTATCACGGCGGTTATGGCAGCGCCAGTCTCGGGTACAGCCACGATCGCTATAGCAACCGCGTGAACTACGGCGCAGCAGGCGGCATTGTGGCAACACAGTATGGGGTGACGTTGAGCCAAAGCCTTGGGGATACCCTGGCGCTGATCCGCGCTGACGAGGCGTCGGACGTTCAGGTTGAAGGGGCGACCAATGTTCACACCGACTCCCGAGGTTATGCCGTGATGCCAACCTTATCGGCGTATCACAAAAACACCATTTCGCTGGATACCGAAACGCTGGCAGAAAATGTCGATCTGGACCAGAACAGCAGAACGATTGTGCCGACCAGCGGCGCGGTCGTCCTGGCGAATTACCATACCCACGTGGGCATCAGAACGCTCATCACCCTTACGGCACACGGGCGCCCGCTTCCATTTGGCGCCAGCGCGTATGTCTCGAACGGGACGTCTGCGAAATCAAGCGTCGGCATCGTTGGCGAAGCAGGACAGGTCTATCTCAGCGGCGTGCCGCTACGCGGGACCTTGCATGCCAGCTGGCGGCAGAAAGGCCAGGATATGCGCTGTAGCGCCCCATTACGCCTTCCGGATACCGCTGGCCGCACTCCGGTCACGCTTATGAACCTTCAGTGCCAATAACTTACTGAGATACCTGTGAACAATATCAACCGTTTAATCAATCTCCTGATGCTCGCTTTTTTGCTGATTCACGCTACGGCAAGGGCGTCTCAGACCTGCCCGCCGACCATGGGCGATGCGGTCATTAACTTTCAAAACTACTCGATCACTGATAACCCCTCGATCCCTCCGGGGTCGATGCTTTCAGGCGCTATCCTGGGCCAGGAAAACCGCTCGTTTTATAACTGTCCTGAGGGAACCGGCCCGGTAACGATGCGCTTTGTGGCCAATAACGCCTTAACCGTAGCGCCCGTCAGCGGCGTGGCGCCGAACGGTACGGGCGCCCCGGCCTCCGTTTATGACGTGCCAGATATTCCCGGCGTCGGGTTTGCGGTGGGCATTCGCGAAACCACGCACTGTGCAGCTGAACCCGTGCATTACATCGCCTCGGGGGATGACAGCGTTGCGATTTGCAGCACAAACGATCCCTCGCAAATGGCGACCCAGTTCTTCGTCGTGTTTTATAAAACCGCGCAGGAGATTGTCTATGAACAGCCGAACAGCGGGCAAATTCGCGCAGGAACGCTGATTCTGGAGGATACTAACGGCGCGGTGATATCTGAAGCTGGCGTGACGGTGGAAGTCGCTGCCGCCGACCTGAAAGTGCATAAATCGAGCTGTTATATCTCGGATAACAACATCACCGTCAATATGGGACAAAGTAGCGTAAGCGATCTCAACAAAGGAATGGATGGGGATAAACACCGCTTCATCATCCCTCTGGTCTGTGACGCATCCCAAACGGCAGCGGTGAAGATCGGGTTCTTTGGTCCGACTGAAAAAGACGCGCAGAATCACGATGTGCTGGCGCTAAGTCAACAGGAGAGCGCCGCTACCGGCGTGGGGATCCGCATTCTGTATGGCGATAACTACGGTGCCGCCAGAGGTACAACCGTTCCTCTCAACAGCACCGGTGTCGAACCTTTTGCCAACGCTGCCCGGCAGACCGCGTTTTCCCTGGATTACGACGCACAATATGTGCGCACCGAAACCCAGGCCACCGCGGGGCTGGCAGACAGCCTGGCGACATTTAGTCTGATATACAACTAAGCGCTACTCCAGTGCCAGCAGCGCAAAACTCGCCAGCCAGTGCCCGCCGCTGTAGTGACTGCCGACAACATGCTCCACGCTTGCCGAGAGATGGCGCGCAACGGCATCGCGTAATGGCTTCCGGGCGAGATGATTTTCCGGTAGGGCGCGGGCAATGTGCTTCATACACCAGGCACGGCTGAGGTTGAGACCGTCCAGATGCGCGATTTTCGGGTCGGTGCGATCGCTCACCTCAGCCGGGTTCATGAGCGCAGAAATGGCGCCCACTTCAGGCAGAAACGCATCGAACCAGGCTGGGAAATCCTCCACCACCTTACTCATCAGCAGGGCCTCGGTCAGCGCTCCGGAGATATACTCGTCGCCACCCGGCTCATAATGCGCAGGATAATGCGTGTCCGCGAGGTAAAACCGCGTTGCCGCGTCCAGGATGGCGCGCTCAAGCGTATCATCGTTCACCGCCCGGGCATAATCCAGCCCCAGCGCGAGCGCAAACGCCGTGTTGTAGTGCGTCCCGACGCGGATCGGATAGGTAAGCTTGCTGAGGTAATCCACCAGCCGCTGGCGAATATCCCGTGTTAACGGTTGCAGCGTCTGGTACCAGTGCTCCGCCTGCGGCAGTGACGATTGTTTCAGCTCCTGCGCCAGCGCCAGCAGCCAGCCGTAGCCATAAGGTCGCTCAAACGACGTGCGGAACGGCGCAGTAAAATAGGCCAGCTCCTTCGCCACCTTCTCGTCGGTCAGGTGTTCTTCGAAGAGAGTGATGATCTCTTCCCGACACGGCAGTTCGGGCCAGAGACGCAGGCAGCGCAGCAGCAGCCAGTAGCCGTGCACCGCAGAGTGCCAGTCAAAACAGCCGTAAAAGATCGGGTGCAGCTCGCGAGGCGGCAGAACGTCGCCGTCATCGTTGAGCAGATGCATAATGTGGTTCGGATATTCCTGACGTAAATAGGTCAACGGCATTCTGGCGAAGGCGTCAGCCTGATGTTGCGTTAATTCCATTGCAGCTCCTTAGCGAAACACGAGGAAATACATTAAGAACACGTTCACCACCAGCAAGGTTAACGCGGTCGGGATCTGGATCTTGATAACCTGATATTTGTCTTTTAGCTCCAGCAGCGCGGCGGGCACGATGTTGAAGTTGGCGGCCATCGGGGTCATCAGCGTGCCGCAATAGCCTGCGTACATGCCGATAGCCAGCAATGGTGCCGGGTTACCGTGATGGACGTTAATCAGGAATGGCAGAGCGATACCGGCGCTTAACACCGGGAAGGCAGCGAAGGCGTTGCCCATAATCATGGTAAACAGCGCCATCCCCACGCAATAAATGACCACCAGCATAAAGCGGCTGTCCGGGTTCACAAACAGGCTGACCACCTTTTGTACCGATTCACCGGTATTCGCCACCACAAACACCCCGCCGAGCATGGCGAGCATCTGCGGCAGGATCACCGCCCAGCCAATGGTATCGACCAGCCGACGCGACTGACGAACCGCATGCAGCGGCGTACCTTTTGTCAGCCACCAGCCGGTGAGGATAGCTGCCACACAGGCCACGCACAGCGCCGCCAGCGTAAGCTGCTTCTGGTCTAGCAGATAGACACCGCCAATCGACACGCCTTTCAGAAACAGCGTCCCGATGACCGTCACCACCGGGATCATCAGCGCGGGCAAGAATAGCCAGTTTTTCAGCCGGTGTGATGAGGCAACCCGCTCCTCCTCGGTGGACATTTTATAATGCCCCTTCCCGACCAGCCCGAAACCGGCCAGTAACGCAATCACGATAACGGCGCCGCCAATAATGCGATACGCCAGCGACTTACCCAACTCCTGCACCATCAGATCGCCAAACAGGAAGATCCCGCCAAACAGAAACCAGAACAGCGCGGTGGTATAGCGTTTCGGGTTAGCGCGATCGCGAAGGGTCATCACAACCAGCAGCATCACGACAAAGCCGATCAGGTAGTACACGCGGTTAATGGTGATAAAGGTCATCATGGTGCGATCTCCTGCGTACCCTGCTCTGCTCTCCAGGCCATCACGTCGCGACGAATGCTGGCGTCGAGGCGCAGCAGACGCGTCATATGGATGATCAGTGCCGCAATAGCGGTCGGAATGGCCCACAGGCCGATATGCAGCGGTTCGATCCCCTCGATCCCGTTCTCTTTCAGGAACGCATCAATCAGCAGTACCGCGCCAAAGGCGATAAAGATATCTTCCCCAAAGAAAACCGCGATATTGTCACAGGCGGCGGCATGGGCTTTGATTTTGTCGCGGATAGTCTGCGGCAGTTCGCCGTATTCATTCAGGGCCGCCCCTTCGGCCATCGGCGCCAGCAGAGGACGCACCGTTTGTGCGTGGCCGCCAAGCGACATCAGGCCCAGCGCAGCCGTCCCTTCGCGGGCAACAAAGTAGAGCATCAGGATACGCGCCGAGGTGGCGCTGGCGATCTTCGCGACCCAGGCCTGGGCGCGCTCTTTCAGCCCGTAATACTCCAGCAGGCCAATCACCGGCAGGATCAGAATGAAAGTGGCGAGCGATCGGCTATTCACGAACTTTTCGCCAAAGGTTTCCAGCAGCATACCGAAATCCATGCCAACCAGCAGGCCCGTTGCCAGCCCCGCCACCACGACAACCAGCAGCGGGTTGAAACGCAGTGCAAAACCAATAACCACCACCGGAATCCCGATAAGTGGCAACAGTGTAGAACTGTCCATAAACGTTACCCTATCCAAAGTGAGCGTTGCGCGCCGACGGCTATTTTTTATACTTCGCAGCAGAGCGAAGCCGGTGCATTACGGCGCGCGATGTTGTGTGTTGCGTGAGGCTCCACAGAACCTGCACTAAAAAGCTATATCTGAACGTCAAAAACATGTAAACAATTTATCAATAAAATGTTCTTATTTTATCGACGGGTTTACATTCTGGAGAAAGGATCGGTATGACGACAAAGAAAACGAAAACAGCGTTAAACCACGACGATATTGCGGACGGACGTATCGTCTCCTCCCGCCATCTCGTCTCAGAGCGGTGTGCCGAACTGTCGGAGCTGGAATACGCGTTGATCATGACCAGCAATGCGTTTAACAAATGGATGGTACGCTGCATGACCGCAGCAGGGGAACCGGATATGGGCGCTTTCGACGTCTCGCTTCTGCACCACGTAAACCACCGCAACCGCAAGAAAAAGCTGGCCGACATCTGCTTTGTGCTGAACGTGGAAGATACCCACGTGGTGACGTATGCGCTGAAAAAGCTGGTAAAGGCGGGTTACGTCACCAGTGAAAAAGCGGGGAAAGAGCTCTTTTTCTCGACGACGGAGGAAGGCAAAGCGCTGTGCATGAAGTACCGGGAGGTACGGGAAGCCTGCCTGATCAACATTCATGCGGAAAGCGGCATTCCGGGCGCGTCGATTGGCGAGACCGCGCAATTACTCCGCGCGATCTCCTCCCTGTATGATACCGCCGCACGCGCGGCGGCCTCGCTTTAAGGACGGCGGAAAAGCGTTATGCTCCGCCCGGCCAGTTCATAATCGACGGATTCCGTGATGATTTCCCCTGTGGGGGCATCATCCGCCGTCGAAAGCTCCAGCACCCAGCCCCCTTCGCCAAACTGCGGGATCTGAAATGGCACCGTGCCTTCAAACGGGTTAAACAGCATCAGCACGTCGTGCCAGATGCCCTCTTCCTGCTCAAGATCCGGACGGCTGATGGCAAGACCAAGGGTGGAACCCTCGTCCCACTGCTCAGACTGCTGCGGTCCGCCACCGGCGTTAAACCAGCGGATCTCAAGCCCGTCGCGCCAGTTTTCACGGCGCAGCAGCGGCTGCTCAGCGCGCAGAGCAATCAACCGACGGGTAAAGTCGCGCAGCTTCTCGTCGTTTTCAGAGAGTCCTTCCCAGTTTATCCAGGAGATCTCGCTGTCCTGGCAATAGCCGTTATTATTGCCCTTTTGCGTCCGGCCAAACTCATCACCTGCCAGCAGCATCGGCGTGCCGTGGGAGAAGAAGAGCGTGGTGAGGAAGTTGCGCTTTTGCCGCTCGCGGGTGGCGATGATATCGGGGTTCTCCGTCGGCCCTTCTTCACCGTAGTTATACGACCGGTTATCGTTATGTCCGTCGTTATTATCTTCCCCGTTATCGGCGTTATGCTTCTCGTTGTAGGATACCAGGTCGTTCAGCGTAAAGCCGTCATGCGCGGTGATAAAATTGACGCTGGCCCACGGACGACGTCCGCGCAGATCGTACAAATCACCGGACCCTAACAGACGGGCGGCAAAATCGTTAGAAACGTTATCTCCCTTCCAGTATTCACGTACCGTGTCGCGGTATTTGTCGTTCCACTCGCCCCAGCCTGGCGGGAAGCCCCCCACCTGATACCCCCCTGGGCCGATATCCCACGGTTCACCGATAAGCTTCAGCTTCGACAGCACCGGATCCTGGGTCACGGCATCAAAGAAGCCGCCGCGCGGGTCGAATCCCTCCGGCTCGCGTCCGAGAATGGTTCCGAGGTCAAAGCGGAAACCGTCAATCTGCATCGATTCCGCCCAGTAACGCAGGGAGTCCATGACCATCTGCAACACGCGCGGGTGCGAGGTGTTTACGGTGTTTCCGGTGCCGGTGTCGTTGATGTAATACCGATGCTGATCCGGCATGGTGCGGTAATAGCAGAAGTTATCAATCCCCTTAAACGACAGGGTTGGCCCCAGCTCGTTGCCCTCCGCCGTGTGGTTATAGACCACGTCGAGGATCACCTCGATGCCCGCGTCATGATAAGCACGCACCATGTCGCGGAAACCCTGGATCCCCGCCGGGCCGTAATAGCGGGACGCTGGCGCAAAGAAACCGAGCGAGTTATAGCCCCAGAAGTTTTTCAGGCCGCGATCGAGCAGGTGCTGATCGTCAGGGAACCAGTGAACCGGTAGCAGCTCGACCGAGGTAATGCCGAGGCTTTTGATGTACTCCACCGAGGCTTTATGCCCCATCCCCTCAAACGTACCGCGCAGTTCAGGCGGAATAGCCGGGTTAAGCTGGGTAAAGCCTTTTACGTGGCTTTCATAGACCACGGTATGCGGCCACGGGATATCGGGCCGGCGTGAGTCCTGCCAGTCAACGGCATTGGGGTCGATGACCTTACATTTGGGCGTAAACGGCGCGCTGTCTCGCGTGTCAAAACTGAGATCCAGCTCGTCGTGTCCCAGCTCATAGCCGAAGTGGGCATCGTTCCACTCAATTTCACCTACCAGTTCACGGGCATAGGGGTCAATAAGCAGCTTATTGGGGTTGAAGCGGTGACCGTTCTCCGGATCGTAGGGGCCGTAAACGCGGTAGCCATACAGCGCCCCCGGTTTCAGGTCCGGCACATAGCCGTGCCAGACCTCATGGGTATATTCCGGCAGTTCCAGACGGGCGATTTCTGTTTTTCCCGAAGGATCAAACAGACACAGCTCCACCCGCTCCGCGTGGGCAGAAAACAGGGCGAAGTTCACCCCTTTTCCGTCATAATTTGCGCCCAACTGTTGGCCATGACCGGCCCGAATTTCAAACGTTGTATCCTTTGGCATTTTTGTTCTCCTCGATTATTCGCAGGTAAGCAGAACCAACAAACATCCCTTTTCAGACGTTAAATCCAGCGTCTCTGGCAGAAGGCGACGCTCACCGGTAAACAGATCCCGGTAGTGCTTCCCGGCCAGCGCCTGGGGTATGGCCACGGTAGTATTGGCCCACAGCATCGCATTATCGGTGACGTCAAACACCAGGCGCGGCACGGCGACGATCAGCGCCTCGTCATCTTTGATGCGGGCATAAACGATCAGATTCTCCTCCCGCTCGCCGGTTACCTTCAGCGGCAGCCAGTCGCCGTAGCGGAAAAGCGCGGGGTAATGTGGCCGAAGCCGTAACAGCGTGGCGGTGACGTACTGCTTCACGCTGCCGTCTCGCCAGCGTTGCGCATCGTTAAAAACGGTGCCATCCGCTACGCTGAGGTTTTCCGCCAGTGCGGCGAAATCCGGTTCGCGGCGGTTATCCGGGTCGACGAGGCTGAAGTTAAGCCCCTCGCTGCCCTGGTAGATGTCCGGTACGCCAGGCGCAGTCAGTTTGATCACCGTCTGGCTCAGGCTGTTCATTAACCCAGCCCGAATAAACGGCTGGAGTGCGGCACTGAAATCACGCAGGAACAGGGTGTTATCCGGGGAAAGCAGATGGCGCACGTAGTCCAGGACCACGCTCTCGTAACCTTCGTTGCTGTCGATCCAGTCGGTACGCTGCTTGGCCTCGCGCAGGGCTTTCTCGATAAAGCCGAGGAAACGCTCTTCCAGTGACTTAAGGCCATCACGATCCTCAGGCGACAGGGTTGCTGGCCAGACGCCCGCCAGCGCCTGGAAGATCATCCAGGTGTCGGCGGCGTTCGGCGCGGTGCCATCGTTGAGGAATCGGACCTGCGTCTGGTTCATTTGCCGCCAGCGCGCCAGATTTTCTCCCCACAGATCTGGCGCTTCCGTCAGCGTATACAGACGAGCTCGTGCATCCTCGCCGCGTTTGGTGTCGTGGGTGGAGGTTCCCAGCAGCGCATCGGGCTGGCGGGCAAGTCGAATGCGCATCTCCTGATGAAAACGGGAAAGTGAAAACGCGCGCGGCGTCGGGTCGGCGCCGACTTCGTTCAGGGCCAGCTCCAGGTTATGGCGGAAGAACAGCGTATCCTCTACCGATTTCGCCATCAGCGGCCCGGTCAGCTGCTGAAAACGGGTGCGGAAAAGCGAGGCCAGTGCGTGGTCATGCGCCGGCAGATCGCCGGAAAGAATACGCACAATCAGACTCAGAGCGGGTTCAGAGGTGTTGACACTGGCGACCACGCGGCTGAGCAGCGCAACATCCGGTGACGTCAGCCCCTGTGCGGTGCCGTAGGTGCGATACACCGGAAACGCGATAAGCAGCTCGCGCAAGGCATGGCGGATATCCTCATGCTCCACTTCGGCACCGTTATGCCCGGCCAGCTCGCTGGCTATTTTGAGCAGCGTGGTAAATTCACCTTCAAAATTACGATCGGTCATCAGTCCTTTGGCGTTGCGAAGTTCCGCCTGCCTGTCAACGGTCGTACCCAGCGTCTCGTCGTAGAGCGTCTCCAGCCGCGAGAGGTTGGTATCATCCACCAGCACTTCCGCCAGGGAGGCGATAAACTCATAGCCCGTAGTACCTGAGATGGGCCACTCCGGAGGAAGCTGTTCCCCTTTGGCGAGGATCTTCTCTACCGTGATGTAGCAATCCGGTCCGGTCGCCGCACGCAGTCGCTGCAAATAGCCCAGCGGATCGGCAAGCCCGTCCACATGGTCAATGCGCAGGCCGTCGACAACCCCGGCGTGGACAAGCTCAAGGATCAGGCGGTGCGTGTCTGCGAATACCGCCTCATCCTCTACCCGCACGCCGACCAGCCCGGTGATTTCAAAAAAGCGCCGCCATGAAAGCTGTTTCGGCGCTTCCCGCCAGGACATCAGCCGCCAGCTTTGCGCCTCGTGGATCTCAGCGATGCTCTTGCCTTCGGCATACGTGCCGGGATTAAGCGGATAGGCGGTATCATAGTAAACCAACGCCGCGCTGTCGGTGACACTGTCACGTTTCAGGGTGATAGCCCCCCGCTCCAGCTCGGCTTCAAAGGTGTCGCCAAGAAACGGCAACGTCAGCGGTCGGGACCAGTCGATATCAAAATATGCCGCATAGCGGCTCTGCCGACCATGCTCGATAACATCGCGCCACCAGCGGTTTTCCAGCGAGGTCGACATATGGTTAGGAACGATATCCAGAATCAGCCCCATTCCCGCCTGTTTCAGCGCTGCCGCCATGCGGTCAAACCCTTCCCGCCCGCCAATCGCCGGGTCGATTTCGTTGGGGTCGGTCACGTCATAGCCGTGGGTGGAATCCGTGGTTGCGGTGAAAACAGGTGACGCGTAAAGATGGCTAATTCCGAGGTCTTTCATATACGGAATCAGGTCCACCACGCGATCGAAGGTCATGCCGTTGCGAAACTGAATTCGGTAAGTAGAGGAAGGGATCATAGCGCTGCTTCTCCATCAGCAAAGCGAACAACAATGCTGTTCGGCGGCAGGTTTTCGACTGCCTCCGGCCAGCTAAAGATCGTTTTTCCGGGCAGGTCCGCTAAGGCGAGGGGCTTTTTGCCGATATTCAGCGCCAGCGACAGCGTACCGGACGGAAAACGCCAGCTCACGGCAACCATGCCGAGCGCCGTTTGCAGGACGTTACCCTCCACGGCGCCTCGCTGTTTCAGTAACGGGACGATAAAGCGTTGACGCAGCGCAATCAGTTCGCGCGTAACGTGCAGCCACGCCCTGCCTTCCTCTGTGTCTGCCTTGTTCCAGTCAAGCTTCGACCGCATAAAGGTATTTACGTCATTGGGATCCGGTACGGTTTCATCGTGCCCGGCATGGCCGGTAAACTCTTTCGCGCGCCCCTCCCGCACGGCTTTCGCCAGGTCGCCGTGGAAGTCAGTGAAAAAGAGGAACGGATGCGTTTCGCCATACTCCTCACCCATAAACAGCAGCGGGATATGTGGCGACAGGAGCAGCGCCGCGAATAGCACGCGCGTTTTCTCCGCCCCAGCCAGAGAGATAAGCCTCTCCCCCTGGGCACGGTTGCCGACCTGGTCGTGATTCTGAATAAAATCGACAAAAAACTGCGGTGGTTGCTCGCGACACTCTACCCCGCGCGATTTCCCGGTCTGAAGCGAGATTTCCCCCTGGTAGACAAAGCCCTCTGCCAGCGCCCGCGCCAGCTTTTTCTCCGGCTCAAAGGCAAAATCCTGATAATAGGCGTGTGATTCCCCGGTCGCGAAGACATGCGCGGCGTTGTGAAAATCATCATTCCATTCGGCGGTGAAAAGCGGCGTCTGACCATGCTCATCGCGCGGATGCAGGAAAATCACGTTGCGACTGTCTTCGGTGGTCAGATGGATATGCCGATCCGGAAAGGCGTCGCGGATCCGTTGCGCTATCTCGGGAAGAATATGGGTCTCAGCGTTGTCATGGATCTGGTCGATGGCGTCGAAGCGCAGACCGTCAAGATGATACTCCGAGAGCCAGAATAACGGCGCCTCAGCGATGTATTGCCGGACGGCTTCAACCTCATAGGCTATACCGTTGCCCCACGGGGTCATACGATCCTGATGGAAAAACGCCGGCGAGAGCAACGGCAGGTAGTTCCCTTCCGGGCCAAAGTGGTTGAGTACAATATCCAGCACCACGGAAAGCCCGAGCGCGTGGGCGGCATCGATGAAGGCATGAAAATCATCCGGTGTGCCATAAGCTGAGTGCGGGGCATACAGCAGTACGCCATCATACCCCCATCCGCGCGCGCCCCCGAACTGGGACACGGGCATCACTTCCAGTTGCGTAATACCCAGTTCGGCCAGATAAGGCAATTTATCGATGGCCGCCCTGAAGGTTCCTTCCCCGGTGAAGGTGCCGATATGCATCTCGTAGATCACCGTCTCTTCCCATGGCCGCCCTTGCCATTCCCGCTGTGCGGGCAGGTTGTGACGCGGTTCGATTACCACCGACGGGCCGTTGACGTCAGCCTGTTGCGCGCGCGAGGCCGGATCCGGCACCGCCATTCCATCCTGTAAAACAAACTGATACGGCGTACCGTGTCTGACGCCGGGCACGTCAACCTGAAACCAGCCGTCGCCCACCGCCGCCATCGGAATGTCGGTATCGGTTAAACGCAACGTGAGATCTTTCTGCCCTTCTGCCCAGACGCGAAAACGTACAACGTCATCGGAAATAAACTCAGCACCCCAGTGCCTGCGACATGTTCTGAATTCCATTCATTGTCCTCGAATGACCACATTTTACGCGGAACGAAATACAAGCTTAGACCAGGATGAACAGAGTGTTATGCCAGCAGGGTATGCCGCTTCGTCTATTATCTATTTATAACTCCCACTTAAGGAATACTATGCATATTCGAAAAGGATTAAGCACCGACCTCGCCCGTCTTGAATGTTGTGATTTTTCTTTTACGGTCGATGAGATTGCCAGAGAACCTTTTCTCAATGGTGATTTGCATATCGAGGCGCTAACCGATCCTTATCATAAAACCTATGAACTGGATCTCCAGACGCTGGAAAATCATTGCGTTAATCCCGATTCAATATTTCTTATCGCCGAAACGGATGATGGTGAAATCGCCGGTTTTATTACCGCGTCCTGCAACTGGAATAAATTTATTTCGGTGGATTACATTGCCGTGGAGCGTTCAAAACGCCGAACGGGCGCGGCGCACAAACTGATGTCTGCCACCCACGTCTGGGCGCGAAGCCTCAACGCGCCCGGTTTACGGCTGGAGACGCAGAACGTTAATGTTTCTGCCTGCCTTTTCTATCGTCACTATGGGTTTATTCTGGGCGGTTACGATCGTTACCTTTACAACGCCCTGCCGGAAAAAGATGAGGTCGCCCTTTTCTGGTATTACATGCTGGCTTGAGAAAATATTTTATATCCGCCACTGGAATATAGATTTGTCTGAATTTGTCAATTTTGCCCGCTTACGTTTAATTAACGACTAATCTTGGAATTCACTATTAAGGAGGCCGGTATGTCTACAGGAAATAATCACACGCTGCATTACCCTCGTCCACCGTTTGCAGAACAACCGCAAAGGGCTCCCGGGCTGGCATCGGAAATGAAGCCAATACCGGATCATGGTGAAACAAGTTATATCGGGTCAGGAAAACTGGCAGGAAAAAAAGCGCTGATTACCGGCGGTGATTCCGGCATAGGTCGCGCGGTAGCCATCGCCTATGCCCGTGAAGGTGCAGATGTCGCTATTGGCTATCTGCCGGAAGAGGAGTCCGATGCGGCATCGGTCATTGCGCTGATTCAGGCCGAAGGCCGTAAAGCGGTCGCCATTCCCGGCGACATTCGCGTGGAGTCCTTCTGCGACACGCTGGTGGAAAAAGCCGTTGCCGAACTGGGCGGCCTGGATATTCTGGTGAATAACGCCGGACGCCAGCAGTACTGTGAATCTATCGACGATCTCACCACGGCAGATTTTGACGCGACGTTTAAGACCAACGTCTATGCCCCCTTCTGGATCACCAAAGCTGCGCTGCGCCATTTGCAGGAAGGTGCCGTGATCATCAACACCACTTCCGTTCAGGCGTTTAAACCGAGCGCGATCCTGGTGGACTATGCGCAGACCAAAGCCTGTAACGTGGCCTTTACCAAGTCTCTGGCCCAGCAGCTTGGGCCGCGTGGCATTCGGGTGAATGCCGTCGCGCCAGGTCCATACTGGACGCCTCTTCAGTCCAGCGGCGGTCAGCCTCAGTCTAAAGTTCAGAAGTTCGGGGAAGATACGCCCCTGGGGAGACCGGGTCAGCCGGTTGAAATCGCACCGCTGTATGTGCTGTTTGCCTCCGATTCCTGCTCATACGCTTCCGGGCAAGTGTGGTGTTCTGACGGCGGTACCGGCGTGCTGTAAAGCATCCTCTCAGACCTATCCATTTCATGGATAGGTCACATTCACTCCCCTGCTGTTCTCAAAAATCGCAGTTGAACTATGATGAACTTACTATTAAGGAGCCCATCATGTTTACTGTGAAAAAACTTGCGATATCAACCCTGTTGACCGGTTCAGTTTTATTCTTTCCAGCGATCCACGCGGTGGCCAGCGTTCCGCAGCATGTGGTGAAACAGCAGGCTGGCGGCTACAGCGTTCAGGTTGGCGACACGATTATCACCGCCTTTACGGACGGCAGCGTGCCGCAGGATCTGCACGCCTTACTGCGCCGGACGACGGCGGAAAATACCGATGCGTTACTGGCCAAAAACTTCCAGGCCAATCCGGTGGAAGCATCGATTAACGCGTTTTATATCGCCTTGCCCGGTCACAAAATCCTGGTGGATACCGGTTCCGGTCAGCTCTTTGGCCCCGGCAAAGGCGGGCGGCTAATTGAATGCCTGGCGACCCAGGGCATCAAACCCGAAGATATTACCGATGTTCTAATCACCCATGCGCACTCCGATCACGCCGGTGGTCTGGTCAAAGACGGTCAGCGCGTGTTTACCCACGCGCAGGTCTATGTCGGCAAACCGGATATCGATTTCTTCTTTAACGACGAGAACCAGAAAAAGTCTGGCTATGACCAGAACTACTTTGATGTCGCGCACAAGACATTAAAGCCTTATCTGGATGCCGGAAAAGTGAAGACTTTCTCAGGCACCGAACAGCTTCTGCCGGGCATCAGCGGTACGGTTCACCCGGGCCACACCCCAGGTTCCGCGTTTTACACGCTGGAGAGCAAAGGTGAAAAAATTACTTTTGTCGGCGACATCATCCACGTCGCCGCAGTTCAGTTCCCGCAGCCCAACGTGACGATTGCTTACGATGAGGATCAGGACGGCGCCGCCCGGGTGCGCAACGCAGCTTTCGCTGAGTTTGTGAAAAACAAAGATCTGATTGCGGCGCCACATCTGCCTTTCCCCGGGATCGGCTATGTGACGAAAGGTGAGCGGGAAGGCTACGCGTGGGTCCCGGTGACCTATACCAACCGTGACGCAAAATAAGATGTCCCCCTCCGATATGGATATGGACCTGATCCTGACGCTGGATGCGTTACTCAGGGACCAGAATATCACCCATGCGGCCGCGCGGCTGGGCATCAGCCAGCCAGCAATGTCTGCCCGCCTGGCACGCCTGCGCGTGTTGTTTGGTGAGCCGCTGTTTGTCCCTTCCCCACACGGACGTGGGGTGTTACCGACGCCGCGCGCCGAAGCGTTAAGGCCGCAGGTCGCGACGGTTTTGCAGGGCATAGCGGCGATGCTTGAACCCACCACGTTCAACGCGCAGAACAGCAACCGCACCTTTGTTATTGCCCTGCACGAAAACCCGGCGCTAATGCTGGGGGCAGAGTTGCAGAATCAGATTAGCAGTGCGGCACCAGGTATCCGCCTGCGTTTGGCGCTCCCGGAAACCCAGCTGCTGTCAGCGCAGATGGAAAATGGCGATGTGGATATTTATATCGGCGTTAACGCGGGGGCGCACGATGCATGGGTCAGACGCAAACTGTTTGACGATGAATATGCCACAGCCCAGCGGAAAGGCCATCCGCGCGGTACGGGGCCGGTGGATCTGGAAAGCTATTGTAGTCTTTCACACCTGGTGGTTTCATCCGAGGGCGACCCGTTCGCGGGCTTTGTCGATCAGCATCTGGCGGGGCTTGGCCACCAGCGTAACGTGGTGATGTCGACGCAAAGCTATGCGATGGCGCCTGCGATTGTTGCCGGTACCGATTTACTCTGCACCCTACCCAGGCGCATGTTGCTACGCTTTACGCAAACGCTTGATATTTTTCCGCCGCCGCTGGATCTCCCGCCGATCGTCATCGGTATGTACTGGCACCCGAAAAACAGTCAGGATCCGGCTAACCGCTGGCTACGTGAACAGCTTCTTCAGGCCGCCGGACGTCAGGTATGATCGAGGATACTCAGCAATTTTTTCAGCACCTCAGAGCGAATAATCCGGTGGCAAACCAGCGTCAGCTCGCTCTCCCGGAGTCGGTCAAGAATATCCACAAAGACGACGTTCTGTACGCATATCGCCTTCGCTGAAGCTGGCAGCATGGCGATGCCAAACCCTGCCGAGACGAGGCTTATCACCGTGGGGACATCGGTGGCATTTTGCACAACGTCAGGCTGTATGCCCGCGCTGTGGCAGGCATCATAGAAATATTGCTCCAGCCCCATCCCCTCCGGGTCGCGCAGGGCGATCCACTTCTCCTCTTTCACCGACGCAAGCGTCAGCGCGGCGGAGCCCGCCAGACTGTGTTGACGAGGTAAGGCCAGCACGGCTTTTTCCGTTGTGAAAGGACGACTTTGAAGATCGTCAGGCAGCAGCGGTAACGGGGCACGAATAATGGCCACATCCAGCTGGTTGCTTTGCACGCCGGTATAAAGGGTTTGCACGTTTCCCGTCATCATGGAAAGGCTGATGGCTGGCCATTTCTCATGTAAAAGCCGCAGCGCGTCGGGCAGCTTACTGTCGAATATCGCGCTTGAAACGCATCCGAGATTCAGCACGCCCTGTTCCCCTCTGGCCGTCTGTCTGGCATCCAGAATCGCCTGATCGGTCATAAAAATCGCCACTCTGGCTTTACTGAGAAACGCCTCACCGGCTGGCGTCAGCGTCAGGCGACGATTCGCCCGGCTAAAGAGCACTACCCCCAGACGATCTTCAAGCGTTTTGATTTGCTGGCTTAGTGCCGGTTGCGCCATGTTAAGGCGCTCCGCCGCACGATGCATGTGAAGCTCTTCCGCCACCACGATAAAATTGCGCATCAGTCGAAACTGCATACTGTGCCTTCATTATTGATAATAAAATTCATATTAAAATAGCATGAATGATGCAATTGATAGCCTTCTTCGTCCGGTTAAGAATGGATGCAATCATCCGAGGGGGAAAATATGGAAAACCACATCAACGATCTCAGAAGTGCTATCGAACTGCTTAAACGCCATGAAGGTCAATACCTTGAAACCAGCCATCCGGTCGATCCTGACGCGGAGCTGGCGGGTGTGTACCGGCACATTGGTGCTGGCGGCACGGTAAAACGTCCGACGCGCATCGGCCCGGCCATGATGTTTAACGCTATTAAGGGGTATCCCGACTCCCGTATTCTGGTCGGTATGCACGCCAGCCGCGAGCGGGCGGCGCTCCTGTTGGGCTGCGAGCCCTCTGAACTGGCAAAACATGTCGGCCAGGCGGTGAAAAACCCGATTGCTCCCGTTGTCGTCCCGGCGGCCCAGGCGCCGTGTCAGGAGCAGGTGTTTTATGCCGACGATCCGGACTTCGATCTGCGTAAATTGCTTCCGGCACCGACCAACACGCCGATAGATGCCGGTCCGTTCTTCTGTCTGGGGCTGGTGCTGGCAAGCGATCCGGAAGACGCCTCGCTGACCGATGTCACTATTCACCGTCTTTGCGTTCAAGAGCGCGATGAGCTCTCCATGTTCCTTGCCGCGGGCCGCCATATTGAAGTGTTCCGTAAGAAAGCCGAAGAGGCGGGCAAACCCTTGCCGGTCACGATCAATATGGGTCTCGATCCCGCTATCTATATTGGCGCCTGTTTCGAAGCCCCTACTACGCCCTTCGGCTACAACGAGCTGGGTGTCGCCGGTGCGTTACGTCAGGCTCCCGTCGAGCTGGTGCAGGGTGTGGCCGTAAATGAAAAAGCGATTGCGCGTGCGGAAATCATCATCGAAGGCGAACTGCTGCCGGGCGTGCGCGTAGAAGAAGATCAGCATACCCACACCGGGCACGCGATGCCGGAATTTCCCGGCTACTGCGGGGAGGCTAACCCCTCCTTGCCGGTAATTAAAGTGAAGGCCGTCACGATGCGTCATCAGGCGATCCTGCAAACCCTGGTAGGACCGGGCGAAGAGCACACCACGCTGGCCGGTTTGCCAACGGAGGCCAGCATCCGGAATGCGGTGGAAGAAGCCATCCCCGGTTTCCTGCAAAACGTCTATGCGCATACCGCTGGCGGGGGCAAATTCCTTGGGGTATTGCAGGTTAAAAAACGCCAGCCTTCTGACGAAGGGCGTCAGGGTCAGGCGGCCCTCATCGCGTTAGCCACCTATTCCGAGCTTAAAAATATTATTCTCGTCGACGAAGACGTGGATATTTTCGACAGCGACGACATTTTGTGGGCGATGACGACCCGTATGCAGGGCGATGTCAGTATCACCCATCTGCCGGGGATCCGCGGTCACCAGCTCGATCCGTCTCAGGCGCCGGACTACAGTCCCTCCATTCGTGGCAACGGGATCACCTGCAAAACGATTTTCGACTGTACGGTGCCCTGGGCGCTGAAGTCCCGCTTTGAGCGTGCACCCTTTATGGAGGTAGACCCGACGCCGTGGGCACCTGAATTGTTTAAAAAATTGTATTAACCGGCAATCCTCTTCACCCTTTACGGGTGAAGAACCTCACGCTGAAATTGCCGCGTCCCCTGCTTTCTTGTAACCTTTGAGCGTTTATCACATCCCCATAAAAAATGAGACTACCGGACGCCTATGACAGCACATATTTCCAACGATCCTTTGCATGGCGTAACGCTTGAAATGCAGGTTAACGCGCTGGTTGCGCGATATGGCTGGAATGAACTGGGCAACCGAATCAAAATCAACTGTTTTCGCAAGGACCCGAGTGTTAAATCGAGTCTGAAGTTCCTGCGCCGGACCCCATGGGCGCGGGCGGAAGTTGAAGCCCTCTACCTCGACTCCCTTCACGATGACGGTAACGAGGAACAGGACGAACCGGCGTTTAATCCCTGGACGGATGGCCGGACACCCAGGAGCTAACACGCAAATGATGCGACACGTAAAACGGACTGGCGCGCTGCTTGGCTGCGCGCTTTTACTGGTAAGTTGCACTTCCAAACCACCCAAATCACTCGTTACCCCGCTGCCGCAGGCGAAACCTGTACAGCAGACTAACGAACCCATGCGCGGGATCTGGCTGGCGACCGTCTCCCGTCTCGACTGGCCCCCCGTGTCATCGGTGAATGGCCGCAGCGCGGACCAGCGTATCGCCCAGCAACAGAAGGCGCTGACGGACAAGCTCGATAAGCTGAAAAAGCTTGGGATCAACACCGTCTTCTTTCAGGTAAAACCGGACAGTACGGCGCTGTGGGCCTTTGAAATACTGCCGTGGTCAGATACCCTGACCGGGACTATCGGGGAAGACCCCGGTTACGATCCGCTCCAGTTTATGCTGGATGAAGCGCACAAGCGCGGGATGAAGGTTCACGCCTGGTTCAACCCTTACCGCGTCTCCACCAACACGAATCCGTCGACCATCGCCGCGCTTAACCGTACCTCGTCGCTTCATCCCTCCAGCGTCTATGTCCAGCATCCGGAGTGGATCCGCACCTCGGGGGATCGTTTTGTTCTCGACCCGGGCATTCCCGAGGTGCGGGACTGGATAACCCAGGTGGTGATGGAAGTGGTGAATCGCTACCCTGTCGACGGCGTTCAGTTCGATGACTATTTTTACACCGAGACGCCGGGCTCAACCCTGAACGATGCCTGGACCTTCAGGCGCTACGGCGAGGGATTTGCGTCGAAAGCTGACTGGCGTCGGCACAATACGCAGCAGCTGATTGTGCAGGTATCAAGGGCGATCAAGCAGGCAAAGCCTGAGGTTGAATTTGGCGTCAGCCCTGCGGGTGTATGGCGCAACCGCTCCTTCGACCCGGCAGGATCGGACACGCGCGGTGCCGCAGCCTACGATGAATCCTACGCTGACACGCGAAAATGGGTACAGCAGGGTTTACTGGATTATATTGCGCCGCAGATCTACTGGCCCTTCGCCCGCGACGCGGCACGATACGATGTGCTGACAAAATGGTGGGCTGACGTGGTGAAACCGACCCATACCCGCCTGTATATCGGGATCGCGTTCTACAAAGTGGGCGCGCCTTCCAGAAACGAACCGGACTGGACGGTGAACGGCGGCGTACCGGAGCTGAAAAAACAGCTCGACCTCAACGATTCACTGCCAGACGTAAAAGGCACCATCCTGTTCCGTGAAGACTATCTTAACCAGCCGCAGACGCAGGAAGCCGTAAATTACCTCCGGGGGCGCTGGGGTAGTTGACTGAAAAAAGGCAGAAACGCCTTGTCTCTGCCTTTCTTTTTACGGCTTCGGCCCGAACATCGCCTCAAGCTGTTTTGCGTCTGGCATGCCCACGACCTGCTGCAGTTCGTTTTGCTCATTCAGGTAATAAATAGCTGGTGTGGCATTTGCGCCGAGACTGTCCATAAGCGTCTGGTGATTTTGCAGGATCTCAACGGTTTCCCGTGAAGCCGCCCCTTCAGGTTTAGGCAGCTTTTTACCGCCGGACAGCTCGTACTCTTTCCAGGCCGACACCGGATCTTTGGCATTCAGGATCGCGGAGGCGTTACGCCCGCTGTTCGGGTTAAGAAACGCAACCAGCAGCGTGTTGAGCTGGACCTTGCCGGCCTTCACCCACGGCTGCGCTTCAGCCCAGAACTGCTTGCAGTACGGGCAGAACGGGTCGGCAAAAACAAAGACTTTGCGCGGGGCGCTCTCCGCGCCCTCTTTCAGCGGATGCGCCGCATTGAGCTTTTTCCACATCTCGCGGCCCATCGGGGCGTAGATCTCTTTCTGGAAAAAGGCCTCGCTGAGGTTGGTTCCCTTCTCATCATACAGATAGCCAGACACCACGTGCTTTCCGTCAGGGGTCAGAAAGAGCGTCACGCCCATGTCCTGATACTGCCCCAGCCACGCTGGCGCGCCGCCGGGGGCATCAATTTTCTTAATGATTTTGATATCCTGCTGCTCACTGAAGTGCTTTACCACATCCGGAAGCGACTCCTCTGCCCTGACCAACCCTGAAACCAGCAGAGCAGAGAGTAACAGCATCTTTTTCTTTGCTAACAGTTGAAGCATAACGACCCCTCTAAGATATTGTTTTTCAGAGTGGTCGAACTTTATTGCCCTGTCAACGCTTCATAAATATCCTTGAGGCGACTACGCAAAAATCGCACAGCTTTGTGTTTGCGGGATAATAACGCCTGCACGCTGTCGCCCGTTTCCTCCGCCAGCACCTTCATGGTGTATCCCTCAAATTCCGTTTTTTCAAACACCTCGCGCTGTGGTGGCGGCAGTTCCGACAGGGCTTGCCCCAACTCTTCCCACAGCAGCATGTTGAGATACTCCTCCTCCGGCGTTTGCGGTACGCCGAATAACGTTTCTGCAATCTCCTGCTCCGGAAAGTCCTCATCATCTGCCGTCAGGTACCCCGGCAGTGAAACCTCATGCTTTTTTCGCGCCCGGTCGATCATCTCATTCCGCGCGGCGCGAAACAGCCAGGCGGCGACGTTCTCCACCGGTTGTTCCACTTTCATCAACTGCCAGGTCACTTCCTGAAGAATATCATCGACATCATCACGAACCGCAGTCCGTCCGCGAATGAAGGCTTTTAGCCGTGCGCGGCAGGCATTGAGTGCCGAGATCAGTAATGATTCCCCCGCCTCACCGGCTTTCATATCGCTCACTCAGTTTCCGGCGCTTTCGCAGCGTTATCATCTCGCTTCTCATCCCGGTCATCGTGCCACCGGCAATGACCGTGACGACCAAATCCTGCCCGACGCTGCTGAATGAAGGCTTCACGTTGTTCGGGGGTCATATTCATCCAATGTGCGTGCATACGACGGTGTGCACCGAACATGCCTGGACGAAAACCCAGCCCACCGAAAAGAATGCGGCTCAGCAGCAGGATCCCCAGCGCCTGCCAGAAGCCAATGGCTTTAACCCCCAGGATGGCCGGGAGTAACGCGTTCCACAGGGACATGACCAGCAGGCCAAGCACCACGAACAGGACTGCGCCTATCACGATGCCCTTGTACATACGATGGCGGCCCAAACCACGCCCGTGACCTTTTCCGTGCATATCAAAATTTCTCATGTGTACCTCGTTTATGTTGAATGATTATGGTCTCTGATGAGGTAGACGGATGAGGAACAGAAATATTGCCGGGGAAAGATAAAATTTATGTGATAGCGGCTTTGTACGGATAACAGTAATGGCTGAAGGAGATTGTGCAGCGGCTGAATGCAGACATTAAAAAGGCTCCAACAGGAGCCTTCCTCATTTAATCACGCAATTGCCGGCAGACGAAAACTCGAAATACTCTGCGACAGCTGCTGCGCCTGCTCCTCCAGCGAGGCCGCGGCTGCGGCGGATTGCTGCACCAGCGCCGCGTTCTGCTGGGTCACACCGTCCATCTCCGTTACGGCCTGCCCAACCTGACCAATTCCACGGCTCTGCTCTTCTGAGGCAACCGAAATCTGTTCCATCAGCGTATGCACTTTATTCACAGAGCTGATAATAGAATCAATCACCTCTCCCGAACGATTCACCAGTTCCGCACCGTTTTTCACGCTGGAAACAGACTGGGCGATAAGGCTTTCGATATCCTTCGCCGCCACCGCGCTTTTCTGGGCCAGGGTGCGCACTTCACTTGCCACCACGGCAAATCCTCGCCCCTGCGTACCGGCACGCGCCGCTTCAACGGCCGCGTTCAGCGCCAGAATATTAGTCTGGAAAGCAATACTGTTGATGACACTGGTGATGTCCTCAATACGCTTCGAGTTGGACGCGATAGTATTCATCGTTTCGATGACTTCACGGGTTACCGCTTCACCGGTATGGGCATTTTTCACGGCATCCTGCACCAGCTTACCGGCCTGGAACACGTTATCGGTGTTATTCGCCACCGTCGCGCTCAGCTCTTCCATGCTGGCGGCCGTCTGGGTCAGGGCAGAAGCCTGTTGCTCCGTACGGGAGGCCAGGTCGATATTGCCGGAAGCAATTTCCTGCGCCGCATGCGTTACGGTGTGGCTGGCATCGCGCACCTGAGAAATGGTGGAGAGCAGCGCCTGGCGCATCTGCTCCATCGAGGACATCAGGTGATCGATTTCATTCCCGGAATCACGCTTGATCGGTACCGGTACGTCCAGCTTCCCGGCCGCAATCTGTCGACAGTGCTCGCGCGCCAGGTTCACTGGCGCAAAGACCACGCGGTTCATCAGCAGGCTGACGACGAGGATCACCACCACGAACAGCACCGCAATGCAGGCGATAATAACCAGACCCGACACAAAATTATGGCTCGCATCCTCGTTCAGCGTTTTGGCGTACTTCTGGTGAACGGAGAGAACCTGATCGAGCACAATTTCATATTGGCGATCGAGTTGAGACACCACGGGAATAAGAGCGTTGAACCGCGACACATCGTGAGCGGCGGCAGCGGCAATCAGCGGTGCCAGTCCCTGGTTACGGTAGTTTTGCCACGCCTGCTGGTAGGCAGTGACCAGCGGGGCTTCGTCCTGTAAACGCGGCGAGGCCATAAACGCCGAAAATGCACTATCGGCTTTGGTCAGCGCCTCTTTAACCGAGGCCAGTTTCGCAGACGAGTCGGTGGCGTCCCCCGCTTCCACCATTTTTACATACTCCATAACCCTGACGCGCAGGGTTCGGCTATGGTTAATGGGATCAATAATGGACAGGACAACCTGAATTTCTTTGTTCACATTATCCAGCGAAGTATTACTTTTAATGATGAGCCCAACGCTGGTGATGGTGCTGGCCACAAAGAAGAAAAGCAGAGAAAACAGGATAATCAGGGATGATTTTTTCAACGACATAACACACCTCAGGGATATAATTTCCCTTTGGTTATCGGCTGAATCCGATCTTTAATTAATTAAAGTTATTGATATATCCTTCAGACGTTACCCTGTCACTCCACGGCCTTGTATCGCCGTTGCAGTGTGGCATCCAGTTTACGCTGGATCGGCTCCGGCGTTTCCCCTTCAATCAGTTTGCCAATCAGATCAAAGCAGTGCCAGGCGAGCTGGCGGTTATCCTGACGAACGGTATCGACAGGAATGGTCAGAGAATCATAGAGATAGTGATCGTCAAAGCTGGCCAGACGCATATCGCTTTGCAGCAGATTATGTTGCCCCATATAGCGCAACACCCCTTCCAGCAGACCGCAGGCGGCGGTAAAAAGGGCTTTTGGCGGGCGGCCCAGGCGCGCGCAAAGTTCGGCAAACATTTCGTAGCCGGAGCTCGGATGGTAATTACCATGAATAATCCACTCCGGACGTAACTCGACGCCAGCGTCACGCAGCCCCTGCTTAAACCCTTCCAGACGGTCACGCGTCGGGGAAAGCCGCGGTTGGCCGCCGAGGAAGTAGAACTCATCCGGATGCTGGCGCGCAATGTCGGCCACCAGCGTGGCGGTCGGGGTAATTGAATCGGTGAGGACCAGCGGCAGAGAACTGTCGTTCATATGACGGTCAAAGAGCACAACGGGCAACTGCTCGCTCAGCTTTTGATAATCCGCGTCGTTGAGCATGCTGGAGGCGACAATCAGCCCGTCCACCTGGCGGGCCACCATGTTATTGACCACCACCGTCTCCTGGCCCGGATTTTCATCGCTACAGGAGATCAGCAGCTGAACACCCGCCTCGCGGCAGAGGGTCTCCAGCTCATGAGAAAAAACGGCAAACCCGTAGTTGGTGATTTCCGGCACCACCAGACCAATGGTGTGGCTGCGGTTGTCCCGCAGCGAACGGGCGTGAATACTGGGCTGATAATGATGTTCTTTGGCAATCGCCAGCACACGCTCGCGTGTCTCCTCCGCCACCCGAAGCTCTTTGCTGCGGCCGTTCAGAACCAGACTGGCGGTGGCTTTTGATACCCCCGCCAGCTCCGCGATATCTTTAATGGTGACGCGTTTTGTTTTTCTCACAACGACTTAGATCCGGCTGCCAAAACCCTATTCTATCATGCAGCTGCGCAGCGACCAGTAGCGTAATGTGATGTCGGACGCACCTTCGAAGCGAACCTGGGCCGGATGGTCAGGAAAATAGCGGCTGCTCATGACGCCTTCACCGTGATTGATGAAAATTTCGACGCTGGAACGGTCACACAGCACGCGTAAATGATGAACAGTGCCCCGCCAGTAGCGGTTCAACGTCTCTCCGGTTTCCAGGCTGGCGCGTTCCAGATGGATCCCCGCATCATCCACAATCAGCCGCAACGCGCCGGCAAAATCCACGTTTACGCACGATGCGCTCAGTTCGAACTCAAGACGGGTTCCCTCCAGCACCGGGGCATCGCTGGCGCGTCCCTGCCAGTGATGTTCATCCTCGCGCAGCGTTTCCAGCTCACGGATCGGCGTTTGCCAGAGCTTACCGTTGCGGTAGCGCAGCTCGCGCGGACAGGTCATCTGGTGGATCCAGCCGTGGACCCGTGTAGGCTGGAGCATCTCTTCGCCGTCCGGCACGCCCATCCAGCCGATGAGGATGCGGCGGCCGTCTTCTGCCACCGTGGTTTGCGGCGCGTAAAATTCGAAACCGGCATCAAGCTCATGCAATTCGTCGTGCGCAAATGCAGGCGTTTGATAATCAAATGCCCCACTCATCCAGACGGCCGGATAGGTGTTGAGATAGCGATGCGGTTCGCGCGCCAGCCCCTGTGGGCAGCAGATCAAGACGTGTGTGCCATCAAGCGCAAACAGATCCGGGCACTCCCACATATAGCCCGCATCCGTGAGTCCGTTGACGCCGTGACCAGCGATTTCGCCGCAGGACGCCCAGGTGTGCAAATCGGCTGACGTAAACAGCAGCACCTTGCCGCGCTTATGCTGATCCTGCGCCCCGAGCACCATGTACCACTGCCCGTCATGGCGCCACACTTTCGGGTCGCGGACGTGCCCGGTATACCCGTCCGGCAGGGGCAACACCGGTCCCAGTTTGGCAAACGTGCCGTCGTCATTTTGCACCGCCAGACACTGCCAGGCGGTGCGGCCGCCATCGTCAAACTTAACGTTGCCGGTATAGCACAGGGTCAGCACGCCGTTGTTATCCACGGCGCTGCCGGAGTAACAGCCATTGCGGTCATACTCTTCGTCAGGCATCAGCGCCATTGGCTCGTGCTGCCAGTGCACCAGATCTGCTGAGCTCCAGTGTCCCCAGCACTTGTAGCGATGATCGCAGCCCAGCGGGTTCCACTGATAAAACAGATGGTAACGTCCGGCAAACCAGATAAAGCCGTTCGGATCGTTCATCAGCCCCGTCACCGGTGCGGGATGCCACTGCGGATAGTGGCTGTCCGCTTGCGCACGCGGCTGGCCTTGCATAACGGCCTGCAACACGGCAGGCCAGCGGGAAGGTAAGGTCATTATTCAGAGTCCGTTTTATATTTCAGCAGCAGAGAGACGGTGAACGCCACGCCAAAGGCAATCACCATGCCGATAATATAGTTGAGCAGCGAGCTGGCCTGAACGATCGCCATACCGGGAAGCGCCGTCAGGCCAACGGCGGTCATGTAGACATGCACAGACACCACCCAGGCACCGCCCGCCGCACCACCGATCAACGCCGCGATAAACGGCTTCACGAAACGCAGGTTGATGCCAAAAATTGCCGCTTCGGTGATGCCCAGCATCGCGGAAAACGCCGACGGTAAGGTAATGGCTTTGATTTTGGCATCACGGGTTTTGAACCACACCGCCAGACATGCCCCGCCCTGCGCCACGTTCGCCATCGCCCAGATCGGCAGCAGGAAGTTCACGCCAATCGACGGGTTACCCAGCAGTCCGGCCTCAATAGCGTGGAAGCTGTGGTGAATGCCGGTAATGACAATCACCGAATAGAGCCCACCAAACAACAGCCCGGCCAGCCAGCCCGCGTGGGCAATCAGGGTGCTAAGAATAAAGGAGATCCCGTCGCCCAGCGCGCGTCCCGCCGGGCCAATAATCAACAGCGCGATAAAGCCGGAGATAATGACGGTCAGGAACGGCGTCAGGATCAGATCTAACGCATCCGGGATCGCCCGGCGAAGCTGTTTTTCCACAATGCTCATAAACCACACCGCCAGCAGTACCGGGAAGACGGTTCCCTGATAGCCAATCATGGCGATTTCAAGACCGAAGAAGTTCATGGTGTGGAAGCCGGACGCTACGCCCCAGGCGTTGGTCAGCGCCGGATGAGTCAGGATGCCGCCGAGCGTTGCGCCCAGATACGGGTTGCCGCCAAACTCCCGCGCGGCGGTGAAGCCAATCAGGATCGGCAGAATAATAAACGCCGCCGAGCTGCACATATCCAGCATGATATAGAGCGCGTTATCCGGATTAACCCAGCCGTAGGTGTTAACCATCCCGAGCAGGCCCATCAGCAGACCCGAGGCCACGATCGCCGGAATAATCGGCACGAAGATGTTGGAGAGCAGACGCGCGATGCGCTGAAACGGGTTCAGCTTGCGGGCTGCAATATCCGCCGCTTCCGATTTACTGGACTCGCTAATCCCTGCCGCCTGAATAAACGCGGTGTAAACCTTATTCACCACCCCGGTGCCGAAGATCACCTGCATCTGCCCGGCATTTCGAAAACAGCCTTTCACGCCTTCAACCTTGCCGATAGCCTGCTGGTCGGCAAGCGCATCATCGACCAGCACCAGACGAAGGCGCGTGGCGCAATGTGCCGCGCTGGCAATGTTCTCTTTGCCACCGAGCAGCGGAATCAGCTCGCGCGCAATATGATTAAAATCCATAGATACCTCTTCCTGACCTCTTTTTATGATGTTCGAAACGCCCCCGCAATGCGGGAGCGTGAAGGGTTAAAACCAGGTTTCCATCTGCACCCCAAAGTTCCATTCCCCGCCCGCGTTGAAGCCGCTGCTGCCAAAGGCGTCATCGCTGGCGTAGTTATCCAGCTTGCTGCTCCAGTCCATCCAGGTGGCGAACAGGCGCAGCTCCGGACGGCTGAAGAAATCGCCAATCTTGCCCGCCTTTAACGTCGGGGCAAAGGTTAGCTTGTAGAAGCTACCGTTAACCGCATTGCGATCCTTGTAGCCTTCCGGGTTTAAATCCATGTATTGATAACTGCCCTCGAACGCGAGGGCGAAATTCTGGGTCACCTCTTTGATCAGACGCGTATTGAGCGTGACCCACTCATAGCTGTCGCCCTTCACGTAGCGGTCCTTACTGCTTTGCGCGAGTACGGCGGGCGCAATGTGCCAGCCACCGCCCAGCGGCGTGACACCGTAACTTGCAAAACGCCAGGTATCGGCTTCTGACAGCAATGCGCCGTCTGCACCAATGCTTTTCACCTCGGCCCCCAGACCGTGGCCGTAAAGCAGCGCCGTTTTGGCGGAACCTTCCCGCAGGCCGTAGAAGCTCTCGTTATGCAGACCCACCAACGCATGCACCCCGTTATTCGCCGCATCGGTTTTAATCGGATCGCCGTTGCTGTCCTTACGGTCGTCATTATCTTTTGCCCGTAAGCCGCTGACCATCAACTGCACCGGCCCGGCGAAGTGGTTCATGCTTAAGATGTAGTTCTGGACGTTGTTGTCGATCTCCTCTTCGCTGCCGAAATTACGGCCATAAAGGGAGAAGTTACTGCGCAGCGTATCGTTCCACTTCACGTCGTAGACGCCGCCGCCGGTCCCGGCGAGAAATACCACGTCGGAATCCAGCCAGTGAATGTCGAAGTTGTCGCGGTCAAAACGCTTACCCGCCCAGAAGGTGCTGCCTTTCAGCGCACCGGTAACGTCCGGCAAATTGCCCAGCTCGGCAAAGGCCTGACGAATGTTCAGGTCGCTGCTGTCTGCCGACCAGTCGTTATAGGTTTTCTGACCGTCGGCCAGCATCGCCTTAAAGCGCGTCGTCGCGCCATTTTCCAGCGTCTGTTTGTGCTCAACATTCAGCTCAACGTAGGTATCCGCTTCGTTCCCCAGACGCCCGATGGCCCCACCCGTTTCCCCTGCGGGTGTCAGATAAGGACCGCTTTTGCTGCTTGAGGCCGCGTCGTTCATCAGCAGCCCGGAACGGGCGTAACCGTGAAACTCAAAACCGCCTGTCCGATTGGCTTTCTCTTCCAGCGCGGTGGTACGTTGCGCCACCGCCTGTGTGGAGGTTTGCGCTTCCTGCTGCGCAGCCACCAGTTGCTGCGTTTTCTGTTCCGCTGCCGTGGCGCGTTTTTCAGCAACCTGCGCACGGGTTTCCGCCTCCTGCAAACGCTGCTCCAGCGCTGCCAGGCGCGCTTCGATACGGGTCATATCCGTCTGGGCAAAAACAGAGGTACTGCCGGCCAGCATGCCTATCATCACGGCAAGTCTGCGTTTTTTATACATTTTGTCGCATCCCTAATAACTATCGGTAAAAGTGCTAAATTGCTAAACCGGTTTAGGCGAGTGATACTAAACCGTTAAATTTTGAATCGGCAACGTTTTTTGCTAAACCGTTTTAGTAAGTGTGATCGAGGCGACAATTCAGGCCCCCGACCGGAGGCCTGGCGACGTGAATTACAGTTCGTGATGATAAGGCAGCGCGGTCATTGCCCCTTTTGCGGTTGTCGCCAGCGCTCCGCAGCGCTGCGCTAACGTGATGACCTCTGAGAGACGGGCCTGGCCATGACATGCCAGACCGAACAGCAGCCCGGCGACGAAAGCATCCCCCGCACCGGTGGTATCAATGCATTCCACGGGTGATGCAGGATAGTGCGTCAACGCGCCTCCCTGCCAGGCGGTCACGCCCTCTTTTCCCTGCGTCACCAGCACCAGCCTGGCCGGACAGGTGCGCATTAGCTCCGCCAGACCCTCATGGACCTGCGCATTTCCGGTCAAGAACGCCAGCTCTTCCACCGAGATTTTCACCACATCTGCACAGGCTAATGCCCGCTCAAGGCACTGGCGCAGCTCGACTTCATCGTACCAGAGATCGGCGCGGATATTGGGGTCAAAGCTGACGAAACCGCCCGCCTGTCTGATAGCGGCCATCGCCTGAAACGTCGCGGAACGGCTGGGTTCGGCGCTAAGCGCGATAGAGCAGACGTGCAGCCACTCCCCGGCGCGGAATGGCGGGAGATCGGCGGCGTCGAGGAACAGATCAGCACTCGGGCGAACCATAAAGGTAAATGAACGTTCCCCGTCGTCATCGAGATCCACCACCACCGTGGAGGTGCGATGCCGCGGATCCCGTCTCAGCCATTCTGTATTAACCTGCTCATCCGCAAGCGTTTTTTGCATAAAGCGCCCGAAGGGGTCGTCGCCCACCCGGCCTATAAAGGCGCTTCTGCCGCCCAGACGCGCAATCCCAACCGCGACGTTGGCCGGTGCGCCGCCCGGACATTGCAGCAGTTTGCCCTCTCCGTCGGGCAACAGATCCACCACTGCATCGCCAAGTACCCAGATCGTCTCCATATCACCTTCTTAGCTAAATAATGTTAAACCGGTTTAGCTATTTAAGCACAGGCAGGGTGTCGGGGAAATATGGCGAGGGAAAATTTGCTTAACCTACCCGTTGGGGCCAGTGGATATCACCCACGCCATTGAGTTGCGGGCGGGCGAACAAAAAGCCCTGGAAGCGGCGAATACCGGCGGATTCAAGCCAGCACCACTCTTCTACCTTCTCAATGCCTTCTGCGACCAGCGTAATCTCCAGATCGGTGCAGCAGCTGATTATCGACTTCACAATCGCCTGCTTGGGTCCGCTCTGGTGGATATCGCTGACGATCTCTCTGTCGATTTTGAGCTTATCCGGCTGGAACCGGGTGAGCAGCGACAGACCGGCATAGCCGGAACCAAAATCATCTATTGCCAGCCCAACCCCTTCCGCTCGCAGCTGTTTAATGGCGCTGTTAAACTGGTTAAAGCCGGATATCATCTCGTTCTCAGTGACTTCAATGACCACCTGCTCTGGCTGTAGACCGTGCTTTTTGATCTGCGTTACCAGGAACTCTACCGCACCCGGCACGTTAACCAGCGACATTGGCAGCAGGTTCACCGCCAGTTTGTGGCTGCCGATGCCCAGCTTTTGCGCCAGCGCAAAGGTCCAGGCTTTGGTATGCAGATCGACTTCGTATATCTTTTCACGATCGAGACTACGGAAAAAATGCTCCGGGCTGCCGCCGTCGTTTCCGCGTATAAGCGCTTCGAGAGAACTGATTTTGCCTTCGGACGGCTCGACAATGGGTTGCAGCGCAAACTGGCAGGGCTGTCCCGCCAGCAGACCTAACCCTTTACCAAACGGCGCGCGCTCTCGCGAAAGCGTCCATTTATCAGGCTCATAGTCCGAAGCGGGTGGGATAGCGGTTTTGCCGGCGATAAAGGTCTGAATAAATTTGAAGACCCGATCCTCAGAAGTCAGGTAGCTTTCCAGCTTGCTGTAATGCAGAACCGATGCCAGAACCGCTTTCGGGGTCTGAACGTCCATGTTAAACAGCAGCATTCCCACGTCTTCGAAACGTCGGCGCGGACCGTAATCGCGCATCAGCTCCACCACGCCGGTATGCCGGTTGTCCGCACGGATGGTGTTAAAAAGCGCGACGACGCTCTGTTCCGTGCCTTCGAGAATTTGCAGAACGTCACGTCCACTGGAGAGAAGAATGCCTGAGATGCCCTGCTCCGTATTACGGATCCTGGCCTTTTCAACCAGCGAGCTTAACGCTGCGGAGGTGCAGGTTAAGCTCAGCTGGCTTCGATAAATGAGAGTTGTCAGCACAGAAACGGGGTCCGGTATGGGGTATACGCCTGAACGGTATTGTTTAACACAGTTCCCCGGTGTGACCTAATCTATTCCACGTCGGGCTTAATTCTCCCCGATACGGCTGTCGATCCGCGTCTGCATATAGTCGTAGAACGGATTCGACGTCACGCGCATCAGCGCATCTTTGCCGACGCTCAGAACTGAGGTTTCTCCCCACAGGGCTATCGTCCCGAGACTGATTCCATAGCGGTTTTTCACCTCAGGATGGCGGCCATACAGATCGTCTTCAGGCGGGAACGGAATGGCAATATGCGACAGGGAATAAACCTCCTGCGGATACGAGACCGACAGCGGCGTCACCGTTTCCCGGGTGCTGCCCGCAGGCGTTGTCTTTGCCACCATATCAAACCTGTCAGGGCTGGCATTGGTCACGATTGTTACACTGTAACGTCTTTTCGCCTCGGGCAGCAGGTCAGCCGCCGCCGTCCAGGATGATGGCCTGAACAGTGGACGGAAACTCCCGGCCTGATTGATGTCAAATACCACCAGTTCGCTGCCATTTGCCGGAAGCTGGTCAAACAGCCCGCTGACTACGGCGCGGGTACTGACCGTTGAATCCATGACCGACTGAAACGCCAGTACCGGCGGAAGCTGCGTTAGTTTGTGATCATGAACATCGCGGTTTATCTGCTCATGCAGCGCCCGGGTAAGCAGCCAGGACTGACGTGCCGCATTCACCGGGAACGAATTGTATTTATAAGGATTATATTCCGGAGAAATGTTGAGCCACGCGGCTTTGGCAAACGCCGGTAACATAGCCGGTAGCCCGGCGAATCCGGCAAAGCGCGCAAACGCCGTGACGCCAATCATCGGTGAGAGCAAAACGATCTGCTGAGGTTTACGCAGTTCAGGCGCATCAAGGGCGTCGAGGGCGTATTTCATCGCCAGCGCCCCGCCGTTGGAATAGCCCACCAGGTGCAGGGGGAGATCGTTCCCCGTCAGGCGTGTTGCTTCACGAACCGCAAGGCGCGTAGCTGCCAGCCACGCCTCCCAGTCAACGTCTGTCAACGCGCCCGGCGCCGTGCCGTGTCCGGGCAAACGAGGTACTACGGCCACAAAGCCGTGCTTTTGATAATTCACAGCCAGACGCCTGACGCTGTAGGGCGAATCCGTCAGACCGTGCAACAACACTACCGCCCCGCGCGGCTTTCCGGCAGGCATCAGCACAAACGACCGGTTTGCATCCGGAGTAAAGTGTCCTGGCCACACCAGGCTCTGACGGTAATAGCGGTTCAGCGGCGTGCGCTCTGCGGGGGTGACTTTCGCCGTCACCTCAGCATCAAGAGCGGTGAAGATGGCGTTTTCCCGCGCGACATAGGCTGCGAAGGTCGCGTTATCCATCTCCTGCACGGACATTTCGTCAGCCCGCCAGGTATGCCAGTGATGCAGAGCCGGCCCCTGCTGCGAAAGATAAACCCGCACCGCCAGCAGAACGAGCACAATGATCCCGATGACCATCGCTATTTTTTTTGCGAGAGCCATCAGGCGCACGCTGACCAGCCAGGGCAAATTCGCCATGTAAGGCTCCCTCTCTTATCCACAGAGCTTTCATCTTACCAAAAAATGTGAAGAGGCTGTCGTATTCACCAAATAGATACCGCTCAGGCCGGACACTGCACCAAAAGTGAACTACGCTGCACAAATGTTGAGCATCTGTTAAACAAATATTGCATTAACTTTGCTGCACAGCGCGTTTTCGCCGCAATGTGAACATGGCACGCGTCCTGCATTGTTAATCCGATAACAGAAACCCGGCCTTTGACAGCCAGTTAACAGCGAGGCGGTATGACGACCAAACCAGAGGTGTTGAGCCGTATCGAAGCGACCTTCAGCCAGCTCACCCCGAGCGAAAAGCGGGTGGCAAGCTGGATGCTGGCGCACGTCGGGCAGATCCCCTTTGAAACGGCTGAGAGCGTGGCGCTGGCCACGGCCACCAGCGGGATCACCGTCGGACGCTTTCTGCGCAAGCTGGGCTATCGCAACCTTGATGACGCCAAAAAAAGCCTGCGCGATCCCCATCAGCCCTGGGGCATAAACGAGCGTCTGGATTCCTGGAAACAGCAACAGCCGCTGTCGGATCGCCTTCAGCACTCCCTGTCACTGGAGGTGGACGCCATTGCCCATGTCTACCAGCTGGCGCAAAGCGAAACGTTCAGGCAGGTGGTCCAGCAACTTTCCCATGCCGACGCCGTCTTCGTGCTGGGGATCCAGTCCACGCGCGGGATCGCCAATGCGTTCTTCAGCCATCTGGAGTATCTGCGCCCGCGGGTAAGCTATTCCGAAGGGCTCTCCGGTAGCTGGGTGGAGTCGCTTAACTCCGGCTTTGCTAACCCGTATATCGTGCTGACCGATACCCGCGCCTACTCCGCCATTGCCCGCCAGTACTGCCGCGTGGCGAGCGAAAAAGGCCTGGCGATGGCGCTGATCACCGATATCTGGTGCCCGTGGGCGCGGGATTACCCGATTGATTTACTCCAGGTGAAGACCGATACCGGCCATTTCTGGGACTCGCTGGCGCCGGTGAGCTGTCTGTTCAACCTGCTGCTGTCGGGCGTTGTGGAGGCGCTGGGGGAAGCGCTGCCGGAACGTCTGGCAATCAACCGACAACTACAACAAGAATTTGGTCAATTTGAACGCTAAAGGAGCGGAGCTATGCCTGAAGAGAGTCAACTGATTGATGTGGCGAAAACTTTTCCCACGCTGCATATCGATCTGAAATACGCGACCGCCGATAACATTACCGGCCGCCCGATCTACCAGCACGCCGCGTGCCTGCTGCACACGGATGCCGCCACCGCGCTGGCGAAATCGATCAGTATCGCCGCGCTGGCCGGTCTGAAGCTGGTGGTCTACGACGCCTACCGCCCCCAGCAGGCACAGGCGCAACTCTGGGATGCCTGCCCCAATCCGGAATACGTGGTGGATGTCGCGATTGGCTCGAACCACAGCCGGGGCACTGCCATTGACGTCACGCTGATGGATGAACACGACAACGTGCTGGATATGGGCGCCGGGTTTGACGAAATGCACGACCGTTCTCATGCCTGGCACCCTTCCGTTCCGCCCGAGGCGCAGCGAAATCGTCTGCTCCTGAACGCCGTTATGTACGGCGGCGGTTTTGTGGGCATCAGCAGCGAGTGGTGGCATTTCGAGCTGCCGATCGCCGCCAGCTATCCGCTGTTAGATGACCAGTTCGCCTGTTATCCGACCACACACTCACTGTAATTCTGGAGCCCGGCCATGAAAACAACGCTGCTTACTACCCTGATTGCCGCTACGCTCGCCCTGAGCACCCTTCCCGCTCTGGCGGCGGTGCCAAAAGATATGCTGGTGATAGGGAAAGCTGCCGATCCGCAAACGCTGGATCCGGCGGTCACTATCGATAACAACGACTGGACGGTGACCTACCCCTCGTACCAGCGTCTGGTGAAATACAAGCCTGGCACCACGGAGGTGGAAGGCGATCTGTCGACGGGCTGGAAGGCGTCAGACGACCAGAAAGTGTGGACGTTCACCCTGGCAGATAATGCAAAATTCTCCGACGGCACGCCGGTGACCGCCGAAGCGGTCAAGCTGTCGTTTGAACGTCTGCTTAAAATCAACCAGGGACCTTCCGAAGCGTTCCCGAAAGATTTGAAAGTGGACGTGGTGGATGAGCATACGGTGAAATTCACCCTCAGCCAGCCGTTTGCCCCGTTCCTCTACACGCTGGCCAATGACGGCGCGTCGATCGTCAACCCGGCGGTGCTGAAGGCCAATGCCGCCGACGACGCACGCGGTTTCCTGGCGCAAAACACCGCGGGTTCCGGACCGTTTATGCTGAAAAGCTGGCGGAAAGGTCAACAGCTGGTGATGGTGCCCAACCCACACTGGCCAGGTGAAAAGCCGCACTTTAAGCGCGTCTCGGTGAAGATTATCGGTGAAAGCGCCTCGCGTCGCCTGCAACTTTCCCGTGGCGATCTGGATATCGCCGACGCCCTGCCGGTGGATCAGCTTGCTGCTCTGAAGCAGGAAGGCAAAGTGGCCGTGGCGGAATACCCGTCCCTGCGGGTGACCTACCTCTATCTGAACAACAGTAAGCCTCCAATGAATCAGGTGGATTTGCGCCGCGCGGTCTCCTGGGCGACCGATTACCAGGGGATGGTGAAAGGCATTCTCAGCGGGAACGGCAAGCAGATGCGCGGCCCGATCCCGGAGGGCATGTGGGGCTTCGATGCGAACGCCATGCAGTACATCTTTGACGAGGCCAAAGCCAAAGCGGCGCTGGAGAAAGTCAAAGATAAACCTGCCAGCCTGACGTTCCTCTATTCCGATAACGACCCGAACTGGGAGCCTATCGCCCTCTCCACGCAGGCGAGCCTCGGCAAGCTGGGGATTAACGTCAAGCTCGAGAAACTGGCGAACGCCACCATGCGCGACCGCGTCGGCAAAGGTGATTATGACATTGCGATTGGTAACTGGAGCCCGGACTTCGCTGACCCGTACATGTTCATGAACTACTGGTTCGAATCGGACAAAAAAGGGCTGCCGGGGAACCGCTCATTCTATGAGAACAAAGAGGTCGATGCGCTGTTGCAGGCGGCACTGAAAACCACCGTTCAGGCGGAACGCACCAAAGATTACCAGCAGGCGCAGAAAGTGGTGATTGACGAGGCGGCTTACGTTTATCTGTTCCAGAAGAACTACCAGCTGGCGATGAACAAAGAGGTCAAAGGCTTCACCTTTAATCCGATGCTTGAGCAGGTCTTTAACATCGCCACCATGAGTAAGTAACGGCCCACGCCTGGGGGAAGTGTATGACGTTCTGGAGCATTGTGCGCCAGCGCTGCTGGGGGTTAATCCTGGTGGTGGCCGGTGTCTGTATTATTACTTTTATTATTTCACACCTGATCCCCGGCGATCCGGCCCGCCTGCTGGCCGGTGATCGCGCCAGCGATGAAATCGTGCAGGGCATCCGCCAGCAACTGGGGCTGGATCAACCACTCTATATTCAGTTTGGCCGCTACGTTGAGGCGCTGGCACATGGCGATCTGGGCACGTCTATTCGCACCGGTCGCCCCGTTGCGGAAGATTTGAAAGCTTTTTTCCCCGCCACGCTGGAGCTTGCCTTTTGCTCCCTGCTGCTGGCGCTGGTGATTGGCGTGCCGCTGGGCATTTTATCGGCGGTGTACCGTAACCGCTGGCTGGATCACCTGGTGCGACTGATGGCGATGACGGGCATCTCGACGCCTGCCTTCTGGCTGGGACTGGGAGTTATCGTTCTGTTCTACGGTCAACTGCAAATTCTGCCCGGCGGCGGCAGGCTGGACGACTGGCTCGATCCGCCCGCCCACGTTACCGGTTTTTATCTGCTGGACGCTCTGCTGGAAGGCAACGGCGAGGTGTTTTTCAACGCCCTGCAGCACCTGATTTTACCCTCCCTGACCCTGGCCTTCGTGCATCTGGGTATTGTGGCGCGTCAGGTACGTTCCGCGATGCTGGAGCAACTGAGCGAGGATTATATTCGTACCGCCCGCGCGAGCGGGTTGCCGGGCTGGTACATCGTCCTGCGCTACGCCTTACCCAACGCCATGATCCCCTCCATTACCGTGCTCGGGCTGGCGCTGGGCGATCTGCTGTACGGGGCGGTGCTTACCGAAACCGTGTTTGCCTGGCCGGGAATGGGGGCCTGGGTGGTGACCTCCATTCAGGCGCTGGACTTCCCCGCCGTCATGGGCTTCGCGGTCGTGGTATCGCTGGCCTATGTCTTCGTTAATCTGGTGGTGGATCTGCTGTACCTGTGGATCGACCCGCGAATCGGGCGCGGAGGTGCCGAATGATGTTAACTCAGGAAACGCCCGTCCCCGTCAGCACCGCTAAACAGCGCATCAACTGGGCAAAGCTGTTCTGGATGTTACGCAAAAGCCCGCTCACGCTGATCGGCGGGGTCATTATGATCGTGATGCTGCTGATGATGGTGGTCTCGCCGTGGATAGTCCCGCACGATCCGAACGCGCTGGATCTGACCGCGCGCTTGCAGGCACCGTCAGCCCAGCACTGGTTTGGCACCGATGAGGTGGGCCGGGATCTGTTCAGCCGCGTGCTGGTGGGCAGCCAGCAGTCCATCACAGCGGGGCTGGCGGTGGTGGTGATTGCGGGCGGCATCGGTTCGCTGCTCGGCTGTTTGTCCGGCGTACTTGGCGGGCGCGGCGACGCCATCATTATGCGCATCATGGACATTATGCTCTCCATCCCCTCGCTGGTGCTGACGATGGCCCTAGCCGCCGCGCTCGGCCCAAGCCTGTTTAACGCGATGCTGGCGATTGCGATTGTACGCATTCCGTTTTACGTGCGGCTGGCACGCGGGCAAACGCTGGTGGTGCGCCAGTTCACCTACGTGCTGGCCGCCCGCACCTTTGGCGCATCGCGCTGGCACCTGATCAGCTGGCATATCCTGCGTAACGCCCTGCCGCCGCTGATCGTACAAGCGTCGCTGGATATCGGCAGCGCCATTCTGATGGCCGCCACGCTGGGCTTTATTGGATTAGGCGCGCAGCAGCCGACCGCCGAATGGGGGGCAATGGTGGCCGTAGGGCGTAACTACGTGCTTGACCAGTGGTGGTACTGCGCATTTCCGGGGGCGGCAATTCTGATCACGGCGGTTGGCTTTAATCTGTTTGGCGATGGACTTCGCGACCTGCTGGATCCCAAATCAGGAGGGAAGCAGTCATGAGTGATTCCGTATTATCGATTGAAGATTTGCACCTGAGCTTCCCCATTTTTCGCGGTGACGTCCACGCGCTCAACCACGTCTCGCTGGAGATTGGCCGGGGTGAAATTGTCGGCGTGGTGGGCGAATCCGGCTCGGGAAAATCGGTCACCGCGATGCTGGCGATGCGCCTGCTGCCGGAAGGCAGTTACCATGTTCACCATGGCCGGGTCACGCTGCTCGGGGAAGATGTGCTGAACGCGTCGGAAAAACAGCTTCGTCAGTGGCGCGGCGCCAGGGTGGCGATGATTTTTCAGGAGCCGATGACGGCGCTTAACCCCACGCGCCGGATTGGCAGGCAGATGGTGGAGGTGATCCGCCAGCATCAGTCGCTTTCCCGCCGCGACGCGCGGCAGAAGGCGATCTCCCTGCTGGGCGAGATGCAAATCCCGGATGCGGCGCAGGTAATGGATCGCTATCCGTTTGAGCTTTCCGGCGGTATGCGCCAGCGGGTAATGATCGCCCTTGCCTTCTCCTGCGAGCCGGAGCTAATCATCGCTGATGAACCCACTACCGCGCTGGATGTGACCGTCCAGCTTCAGGTGCTGCGTCTGCTGAAACATAAAGCGCGCGCCAGCGGAACGTCGGTGCTGTTTATCAGTCACGATATGGCGGTGGTGTCGCAGCTTTGTGACCGGATGTACGTTATGTACGCGGGCAGCGTGATCGAAAGCGGCAGCACGCAGACCTTGATCCACCATCCTGTGCACCCCTATTCGATTGGCCTGCTGCGGTGTGCCCCGGAAAATGGTGAACCGCGCGAGATCCTCCCGGCCATTCCCGGCACGGTACCTAACCTCAGCCACCTCCCGCGCGGATGTGCTTTTCGCGAACGCTGTTTTGCTGCCGGGGCGAAATGCAGCGAAACGCCGCGCTTAATTTCCACGGGCGCAGAAGGCCAGCAGGCTGCCTGCTGGTACCCACAACAGGAGAGACGCCATGTCTGAGGTACTGCTGGAACTGGATAGCGTGCATGTGAATTTTCCTGCGCGCAAAAACTGGCTGGGGCGCGTGACGGAACAGGTACACGCCCTTAACGGCATGGATCTCCGGATCCATCGCGGCGAAACGCTGGGCGTTGTGGGGGAATCCGGCTGTGGAAAGAGCACGCTGGCGCAGCTGCTGATGGGCATGCTCAAACCGAGTACCGGTGCCTGTCAGCGCGCGAATGCGGCGGGTGGTATGCAGATGGTATTTCAGGACCCGCTCTCGTCCCTCGATCCGCGTTTACCCGTCTGGCGCACCATCACCGAGCCGGTGTGGATACAGCAACGTCGCAGCGAACGGGAGCGTCGTCAGTTGGCTGAAACGCTGGCGCAGCAGGTTGGGATTCGAGCGGAATATCTTGACCGCCTGCCGCATGCGTTTTCGGGCGGACAGCGCCAGCGAATCGCTATTGCCCGGGCGCTCTCTTCGGATCCGGACATCATCGTGCTGGATGAACCCACCAGCGCGCTGGATATTTCCGTCCAGGCACAGATCCTCAATTTGCTGGTTGCCCTGCAACAGCAGCGAAATCTGACCTACGTGCTGATCTCGCACAACGTCTCGGTGGTCCGGCACATGAGCGACCGGGTGGCGGTAATGTATCTGGGGCAAATCGTGGAACTGGGTCCGGCGAACCAGGTGCTGGGTCAGCCGCGCCATCCTTATACGCAGCTGCTACTTGACTCCGTTCCCCGGACCGGAGAACCGCTGGATGAGGATCTGGCGTTGCGAAAAACCGATCTTCCGGGTAATCGCCACCTGCCCGTTGGGTGCTATTTCCGCGACCGCTGTTCGCTGGCGACGCAGGGATGTGAACAGCCGCAACAGCTCCAGCCCTCTTCCGCAAGCCGAAGCGTGCGCTGCTGGCGTAACCGTTAAAAATGAGCCGGGCATGCGCCCGGCCCGATATCAGTTCAGTTTGTAATCCAGCGTGATTTCCGCTTTCAACAGCTGCGAGACCGGGCAACCGGCCTTGGCTTTCTGGATAATGCCGTCGAACTGCTGCGGATCGATACCCGGTACCGTCACCTTGCTTTGCAGCGCGACTTTGCTGATGGCAAAACCGCTGTCGGTTTTATCCAGCGAGACATCCGCCGTGGTATCGATGGAATCGGCGGTATAACCCGCTTCGCCCAGCATTAGCGACAGGGCCATAGAGAAACAGGCCGCGTGCGCTGCGCCAATCAGCTCTTCCGGGTTAGTCCCTTTCTCGCCCTCGAAGCGGGTGTTAAAGCCGTAAGGTTGCTGGTTAAGGACGCCACTTTCGGTCGATACCGTCCCTTTGCCGCGCTTGATGTCGCCAGACCAGTGTGCTGAACCGTGCTTATGAATCGTCATTCTTGCTCTCCTTTTGGCTTACAAAGGGATAAGTATAGGACGCATAATCTATTTTGCAGGGAAGACAGACTAGTCCGATCGCGTGGCAAGGTGGTTTGCCAGCGCGTCGAGGAACACACGCAGCGCCGCAGGCTGATAGTCTCGCGACTGATAAATACCAAAAATGCCGATCGGTTTTGGCGTATAGGCGCTGAGCACCGGCACCAGGCTTCCCTGCCGTAGCGCCGCGTCGGCCTCGCGCTCGGGCAGCATGGCAATACCACAGTGATTTATCGCCGCCTCCATCAGCAGAGATGAGATGCTGGCGCTGAGATTGCCGCTGACCGCCGTCGTGACCGGCTCCCCTGCCGGCGTTAAAAAACGCCACGACTGACCGGCAAAAAAGCTGTAATGCAGGCAGTTGTGCCGGGCTAAGTCTTCCAGTTCCTCTGGAACGCTCCGGCTTGCAAGGTAGTGCGGCGAGGCGCAAAGCACGGACCGACACTCTCCCAACCGGCGAGCGATCATACCCGGTTCGGGGTTATCGGTAATGCGGATCGCCACGTCAATTCGCTCGCCCACCAGGCTCACCGGATGGTTGTTAACATCCAGCTCAATGCGCAGTTGAGGGTAACGCTGCAACAGATCGGGCAGCACCGGAGCGATAATCTGCATCGCGGTAAAATGCGCGCAGGCGACACGAAGCGTGCCTGAGGGTAAATCCTTCACTGACTGATCTTCAATTTCCTGAGAAATTTGCGATAGCGTGCGCGTCTTTTGCAGGACCTTCTCCCCCGCCGCCGTCAGCGTCAGCTTGCGGGTGGAGCGGTTAACCAGCCGCGCCCCGGCCCACTTCTCCATCTGCTCCAGATAACGGCTCACCATTGGACGGGAGATCCCCAGCGCCCGCGCCGCCGCGCTTAAACTCCCCAGCTCACAGATGCGGTTGTACACCTGGGCGGCAATAACGCGATCCATTTTGACCTCCATTTGCTCGATCTACGAAACTAAGCATCTCCTGTTTCAGGAATTCTGGCAAATGCAGAGATCCGTACAATAGAGACTTTCCTGAAGAACAGAGACCTGACCATGACAATCGCCCGCCTTGCTTTGCTGACAACCCTTTTCACTCCGGCCGTCTTTGCCGCGCCGTTGGCCGTTGATACGTATAACCCGCAGGAAAAAGGCATTTTTGCCGTTTCTTCCACGCTGGTATCTGGTCCGGTAGAGGCGGTACTGTTTGACGCCCAGTTCAGCGTGAAAGATGGCGAAGCGCTGGTAGAAAAAATTCGCCACAGCGGTAAAACGCTGAACAAAATCGTGATCACTTCCGGCGATCCGGATTTCTATTTCGGCCTGCAACCGCTTATGAAAGCCTTCCCTAATGCCAAAGTTGTCGCCACGCAACAGGTGGTGGACCATATCAGGGCCACAAAAGACGCGAAGCTCGCCTTCTGGGGGCCACAGATGAAAGATGGCGCGCCGACGCAGCTCTACGTGCCGCAAGTGCTTGCCTCAACCACCTTTATGATTGACGGTGAGAGAGTAAGCATTGAAGAGCCTGAAAGCTATGCGGCGTACGTCTGGATCCCATCCGCCAAAACCATCCTCGGCGGCACGGGCGTCTCATGGGGCATTCACGTCTGGACGGCGGATACCCAAACGCCGGAAAGCCGTAAACAGTGGCAGCAGACGCTGGATAGCATGGCTGCCCTTAAGCCCGAACGCGTTATTCCGGGCCACTACCTTGGGACACCGCCAGCGGGTACCGGCGCTATCGACTTTACCCGTCGCTATCTACAGCAGTTTGAAAAGGCCCTCACGACACATAAAGCGTCTACCGACGTCATCATCGCGATGAAAAAACAGTGGCCGAACCTTGCGGAAGCCAGTTCGCTGGAACTGAGTGCCAAAGTGAATACCGGCGAAATGAAGTGGTAATAAGCTGACTATCTCCTGCTATATTTAAATTTTTTATAGCAGGAGTTTACTATGACATCGTCAGTAAGGGGTATTGACCATATCGGTATTACGGTGCCCGACATTGAAAAAGCCACCCTATTTTTTGAACGCGCTTTCGGCGCACAGGTTTTATATCATTCTGTCGATGCAGAAACCGATAATATCGATCAGCCCGCCCAGCAACACACCTTAAAATTATTTCCCGGCACTAAAATTCATGCCATTCGCATGCTTGTTATGCCGCACGGACCAGGCATAGAACTTTTCGAAATGCATGGCCCTGAACAGGGATTGCCCGCTCGCGCCAGCGACTTTGGACTTCAGCATTTTGCTGTTTATGTTGATGATTTTGATAGTGCCATCGCGGCTTTCACCGCCGCCGGCGGCGAGATGTTCACCGCGCCGAAGCCGCTTAGCTTTCCGGATGAGCAAGGTGAAGGCAATGCTTTCTGCTATGGTCAAACCCCCTGGGGCAGCATTGTGGAATTGATCTCCTGGCCGACGCCCATGCCTTATGAAAAAACCACGAATTTACGCCGCTGGAAACCCTGAGTTTTATTTCTGTGCTACGGGAGATGTTATTTTTAATTCCAGGACGAATCTGAACCACAACGGCAAAAATATTTGCCAATCTGAATGTGAATTACGATTTTGCACGCCGTAACATTAAACAGACAACGACACGGAGGCAGCATGTTTACTTATTACCCGGCACATACCACAGCAGCACAACCGGAACTTGTTAATGCGATCGCACAAGGTCTTCACGCCGAGCACGGTGTTGTTACTGAAGATGACATTTTGATGGAACTGACCAAGTGGGTGGAAGCCACGGACAATGACATCCTCAGTGACATCTACCAGCAAACCATCAACTATGTGGTTAGTGGGCGAAACGCACCTCTGTAAAAACCTGCTAAGCTGGATCTGCAACCTAAGGGGTTACATTTCGTTTGCGTAAGCAAGCTTGTCCTTAAAACTATCAACAGGATTGAGGAGTTAACATGAAATCGAACCGTCAGGCACGCCATATTCTGGGACTGAACTACAAGCTCTCTAACCAGCGTAAAGTGGTTATTGAGGAGGGTAGCGAAACGCAAGTTACCCACGCTACCGGCAGAAAACGCCCTTCCGGCAAGTAAGTTCCGGCACGATATTCACAACACCATCGGTCACCCCGGTGGTGTTTTTCTTTATGTGTTGCGGTAATTAATATTCAGCTCCTTTATAATACCAACCGACCGCACCCCGTAGCACAGGCCAGAAAGATGACAAACAGCAGTGTCAGGGACGGATCTTCTTAAAAAGAGTGAGTGACATGGACAACAAACTGAAAAAACATCGTTCCCTTTATATTCCTTACGCCGGTCCGGTTTTACTGGAGTTCCCCCTTCTGAACAAAGGCAGCGCCTTTAGCATGGAAGAGCGCAGCAGCTTTAACCTGCTGGGCCTGCTGCCTGAAGTGGTTGAGACCATTGAAGAACAGGCAGAACGTGCCTGGATCCAGTATCAGGGCTTTAAAACCGAAATCGATAAACACATCTACCTGCGTAATATTCAGGACACCAACGAAACCCTCTTCTACCGCCTCGTGCAGAACCATCTTGAAGAGATGATGCCCGTCATTTACACCCCCACCGTCGGCGCGGCGTGTGAACGCTTCTCAGAGATCTACCGTCGTTCCCGCGGTGTGTTCATCTCTTATCAGAACCGTCACAACATGGATGACATTCTGCAAAACGTGCCTAACCACAACATCAAGGTGATCGTGGTGACCGATGGCGAACGTATTCTGGGCCTCGGTGACCAGGGCATTGGCGGGATGGGGATCCCCATCGGTAAGCTCTCGCTGTATACCGCCTGCGGCGGGATCAGCCCGGCCTACACCCTGCCGGTGGTACTTGACGTGGGGACCAATAACCAGCAACTGTTGAACGATCCGCTGTACATGGGCTGGCGTCACCCGCGCATTACCGACGACGAGTACTATCAGTTTGTGGATGATTTCATCCAGGCCGTGAAGCACCGCTGGCCTGACGTGCTGTTGCAGTTCGAAGACTTCGCACAGAAAAACGCCATGCCGCTGCTGAACCGCTACCGCGATGAGATCTGCTCGTTCAACGATGACATTCAGGGCACTGCGGCAGTGACCGTCGGTACGCTGATTGCTGCGAGCCGTGCGGCAGGCAGCCAGCTCAGCTATCAGAAAATTGTCTTCCTGGGTGCAGGCTCCGCGGGCTGCGGCATCGCCGAGCAAATTATTGCCCAGACCCAGCGCGAAGGCTTAAGCGAAGAGCTGGCCCGCTCCCGCGTCTTTATGGTGGACCGTTTTGGCCTGCTGACCGACGGCATGCCAAACTTACTCCCGTTCCAGACCAAACTGGTGCAGAAACGCGAAAACCTGAAAAACTGGGATACGGATAACGAAGTGCTCTCGCTTCTTGACGTGGTGCGCAACGTTAAGCCGGACATTCTGATCGGCGTGTCCGGGCAGACCGGCCTCTTCACGGAAGAGATTATTCGCGAGATGCACAAGCACTGCGAACGCCCTATCGTGATGCCGCTGTCTAACCCGACTTCACGCGTGGAGGCAACGCCGCAGGACATCATCGCCTGGACCGAAGGTAAGGCACTGGTCGCAACCGGCAGTCCGTTTGATCCGGTGGTGTGGAAGGACAAACTCTACCCCATCGCGCAGTGCAATAACTCCTATATCTTCCCGGGTATTGGTCTGGGAGTTATCGCCTCCGGCGCGTCCCGCATCACCGACGAAATGCTGATGTCCGCGAGCGAAACGCTGGCAGGTCACTCTCCGCTGGTGAATAACGGTGAAGGCCTGGTACTGCCGGAGCTGAAAGACATTCACAAAGTGTCCCGCGCAATTGCCTTCGCGGTAGGCAAAATGGCGCAGCAGCAAGGCGTCGCGGTGAAAACCTCTGCCGATGCGTTGCAGCAGGCGATTGATGATAACTTCTGGATGCCGGAATACCGTAGCTATCGTCGTACTTCGATTTAAATCGGAGTTTTGAACGTTCCCTCTCTTCACAAGGGAGAGGGAACGTGAAGTCCCTTCTCCCTTTTTCCTCTAATTCCCTTAATCCTGCCTATAAATGCTTTGTTGAAAGTCACTCATGATAATTTGGCTTTAAAAATGCAGCAGGATCGATCATTTTAAAAATGCATACCTAATCAAAATCTATATCCTTTTAAAATATATAAATTTTACATAACACTTCTTGCCTAACAAATAGTTTTTCTTAAGCGTTTAGTAACGTTTTGCATCACTAAATTCATTTATTGAAAAGGAGTTTTGAAATGGCAATCCCAGCATATCTATGGCTGAAAGATGACGGCGGCGCAGAAATCAAAGGCGCGGTTGATGTGCAATATCGCGAGGGCAGTATTGAAGTATTAGGATTCGGTCATGGACTGCATCTACCGACAGATAATATGCCAGGAAAAATCACGGGTACGCGCATGCATAGCGCTCTGGTTTTTGAAAAGGAGTTCGACAGTTCCAGCCCTTACTTATACAAGGCTGTAGCAAAAGGCCAAACGCTAAAAAGTGCCGAGTTTAAGTGGTACAAAATCAATGATGCTGGTCAAGAGGTCGAATACTTCAACATGTTCCTTGAGAACGTTAAAGTGGTCTCAATATGCCCGGTGATGCATGACGTAAAAAATCCAGCAATGGAAAAACATAATCATTTAGAAAATATTTCCCTCCGTTACGAGAAGATCACATGGCGACACTGTGACGGTAATATCATCTTTGCTGATTCCTGGAATGACAGATCATGAATCTCCTACAGTGCTTTTTCCACCTCAACGGAGGTACGTACGCTACTTTGTCTGTGCCCGGAGTTGGCTTTTTTCCTGCATTTTCAGGGAATGGTGACGCGACGAACCGTGCAGAAAGCGCAAATATAACTGATATCGGCCCACTCCCACCTGGTCCCTATAACATACTTTTACGTGGATTAGGGGGTTGGTATACTCAAACTAAGGATAGTGTTAACGCATTTTTCACCGGTTCGAATCGGAACGAATGGTTTGCATTATATCGCGATGACGGATTGATAAATGATGAGACTTTTGTGAAAGGCGTAAGGCAAGGTGAATTCCGGTTACACCCTATCGGGCCATCTGGCATAAGTAAGGGTTGTATTACACTTTATAGTCAGAGCGATTTTAAGATTCTGGCATCAGCCTTACTTCGAACTGGAGGGCAGCAATTGGGAAACTACATGATTGCACATGGCGTTGTGCAGGTCTATTAATGAAGGCGGCATTCCTTGTGTTGTTGTGGTGTATAGCCGTGTTTCTATCAATGTTCACACTCTACAAGATTGTTCCACCAGAAACGCAGTACGATTTTGTGGAGCTTTTTGGAATATATGGCGACGAAAGGATAATGGATTTTGTTTTGTATGTTTTCTTCGGCATGGCCATATTCATTGCGTCTGTAATCACGCTATCCCTGTATTTGCTTATACGAAAAAGATGATTCTGGGCAGCGACGCTGCCCTTCCTTTTATCACATCACGCGCTTAGTTCTGTATCCGCAACCGAAGATATCGCTTTTTGCCGCAGTAGTATGTTCATTCTATGAAAATGTTGTATAGTGATGGTTACTAATAATCACTTAACTTATAAGGAGGCCAATTATGCTGTACTGTGAAATTTTCAATGTTTCACATACATTTGGTGATCGCACCAGCTCAAGCGTTATCGGTATCGTGCTGCGATAACTTCCGCTTGAGCGAAGACACCAACCCCTGAAATCCCTTCTCTCGGGCTTACTGAGTTATCGTCAGCGATGTTTGACGAGGCATAAACATGCCTGTAACTCTTGGGTAAGCAACAATGAGCACTTTACTCACTGCACAATCTTTACGTGTTGATACGGCGTTTGGCACGCTATTCGACTCCCTCTCCTTTACGCTGAAAAAAGGCGACCGTATTGGCCTGCTGGGCGACAACGGCTGCGGCAAAAGTACGTTGCTGAAGGTGTTGGACGGCACAGACTCCCCTGCTGCCGGAACCGTCGCATTGGCCGGATACTGTCTGATGGCGCGCGTTGAGCAACACCTGCCAGAAGCCATTTATCCCCTGACCATGCTGGATGCCGTGCTGGCGCAACTGCCCGCGACTGAACGCGAGAGTCTGCACTGGAAAGCTGAAACGCTGCTGGCGGGTATGGGCTTTACACCGCAGGACATGGCCTTAACGTCGGCAACGCTGAGCGGCGGGCAGCACACGCGTCTTCTGCTGGCGCGGGCGCTGATCGGCGATCCGGATCTGTTACTGCTGGACGAACCGAGTAACCACCTCGATTTGCCGACCCTGCTCTGGCTGGAACAGTTTTTACAGAACTGGTCCGGCAGCTTTGTGCTGGTCTCACACGACAGGCAACTATTGGATGCCGTCACCAACGGCAGCTGGATCCTGCGCGATAAGATGTTGCACTACTTCGCCCTTCCCTGCACCGCCGCGCGTCAGGCGCTGGTAGCCAAAGACGAAAGTGATGCGCTGCGGCATAAGGCGGAGCAAAAGGAGATTGACCGCGTAACCGCCAGTGCCAGACGGCTGGCCACCTGGGGCAAGGTCTACGATAACGAAGATCTGGCCCGCAAAGCCAAACAGATGGAAAAGCAGGTCGAACGGCTTAAGGAGAGTCAGACAGAGCTCACCGCAGGCAGTCCGTGGACATTAACCCTGCGCGGTGACGCCCTGCGGGCAGACCGGCTACTGGAGATGGAAAACCTAAGCGTAGCGCCTGAGCCTGGCCTGTCTGAGCTGTTTCACGTCGACATTGCGCGGCTTAGAAGTGGCGATCGCGTGGCTATCGTCGGGCGTAATGGCTGCGGCAAATCATCACTGATGAAGCTTATCTGGCGGCATTTCTCAGGTGAACCTTCAGAGGCTGGCCTGAAACTTCATCCTCGCGTGTCGCCAGGCTATTACGATCAGACGCTGAATCAGCTTTCGGAGGAGGCAACAATCTTTGACGCGCTGGAGCCTTTCGCGCCAGATCCGCAGACCCGTAAAATGGCCCTCATCAGTGCCGGGTTCCCGTGGGCGCGACACGGACAAAAAGTCAGTACGCTGAGCGGTGGGGAACGTTCGCGGCTGCTGTTCATCGGCCTGACGCTTGCTCGCTATAGCCTTCTGATGCTGGATGAGCCAACCAACCACCTGGACATGGAAGGCAAAGAGGCGCTGGCGGAAACACTGCAACAGTTTGAAGGCGGAGTGCTGCTGGTGAGCCACGATCGTCAGTTAATTAGCCAGAGCTGTAACCGCTACTGGCTGATTGAGGACGGCAGGCTTAACGAATGGCACGATGCGGAGGCGGTGTTTGAGCGCCTGCGTGCGGGCACCGGTCCGGTGGTGCCTGAGGCGTCGAAGACTGCATCGAAGGCACCACCTTCAGCGTCTGACGATCTGCTCGAACGCCTGGTTGCCCTGGAAATGCTGCTGGAAGAGGATTTGGCGCGCAAGCCAAAACACCAAAAACCGCAGTTGCAGGCGCAATGGCGAAGAGAGATTGAGGAGATAGAAGCCCAACTATAAATCTGTACCCGGCGGTCGTTACGCCGGGTTTTTTACGTTAGCGTTTTCCCCTACTGATTATTAGAGGATCACCGTATTCTTAATCTGAAACTGAATTAATTGATGACATTATGTTGCGGTTGCCTTGCATTACAGCGCCAAAGTATTAATCCTTAATGGGTATTACACCTGCTATGCAGATACTCATTAGTAAAAGGAGAAACACATGAAGGCTGCTGTTGTCACTCAGGATCATCAGGTTAACGTTACAGAGAAAACCTTACGCGCGCTCAAACATGGTGAAGCGCTGCTGAAGATGGAGTGCTGTGGCGTTTGCCATACCGATCTCCATGTTAAAAATGGCGATTTTGGCGACAAGACCGGGGTGATCCTCGGCCATGAAGGGATTGGTATTGTCAAAGAGATTGGTCCGGGCGTCACGTCACTGAAAGTTGGCGATCGTGCAAGCGTGGCGTGGTTCTTCGAAGGCTGTGGCCACTGTGAATATTGTAATACCGGCAACGAAACTCTGTGCCGTGACGTAAAAAACGCGGGTTACTCCGTCGACGGCGGCATGGCGGAAGAGTGCATCGTGACCGCGGATTACGCGGTTAAAGTCCCGGAGGGGCTGGACTCTGCGGCGGCCAGCAGCATCACCTGCGCCGGTGTCACCACCTACAAAGCGGTAAAAGTCTCTGAGATCAAACCCGGCCAGTGGATTGCGATCTATGGCCTGGGCGGTCTGGGCAACCTCGCACTGCAATACGCCAAAAATGTCTTTAATGCGAAAGTTATCGCCATTGACGTGAATGACGAGCAGTTGAAACTCGCTGCCAGCATGGGCGCAGACTTAACCGTGAACTCCCGCAGTGAAGATGCGGCAAAAGTGATTCAGGAGAAAACCGGCGGCGCACATGCGGCAGTGGTGACGGCGGTAGCGAAAGCGGCCTTCAACTCTGCCGTTGACGCGGTTCGCGCCGGAGGCCGCGTGGTGGCTGTTGGCCTGCCGCCGGAAGCGATGAGCCTGGATATTCCACGTCTGGTCCTGGATGGGATTCAGGTGGTGGGCTCTCTGGTGGGTACTCGTCAGGATCTGCTCGAAGCCTTCCAGTTTGCGGCTGAAGGTAAGGTGGTTCCGAAAGTCACGCTGCGCCCACTGGAAGATATCAACGCCATCTTTAAAGAGATGGAACAGGGCCAGATCCGTGGCCGTATGGTGATTGATTTACGTTCTTAACCGCGGTGGCCGGGTAGCGGGTTTGCCCTGCCCGGCCTGTCACGTAGACGAACGGCGATCGGAAATCCACTCCTGAACCTCGATCTGGAACGTGTCCGGCGCTTTTCGATACATCTTCCGCGCCAGATCCAGGATGGTATGGCGTCCTAACTCCTCTTCCATCCGCTGCTGCGCGCTGTCCATAACCGATCGCACCCCGCACGGTCCGTCACAGACCCAGGTCGGTGGCGTTTCATCAAATACCGCCAGGCGCTGACGCACTTCCCGACATTCGAACATATTCTTATCGCCGTCGATGGCGTGTGCCACGTCCAGCACGCTGATCAGCTCTGCCGGACGCGCCAGCCGGAATCCTCCCCCCTTGCCTTCGGTGCTGATAACCAGCCCCGCGCGTGACAAACGAGTGAAAATCTTCCCAAGATAGTCGTACGGTACGCCCTGCAAGGCCGCCATCTCCCGGACGCTCATCTCACGCTCATTGCCTTTTGCATCCACCATACACATCAGGCTATGAATGCCATATTCCACACCAGAACTGTAAAACGCCATGGCTCACTCCGGGTTATTGTTCGCTGCATTATAACGAATTTTAACTCAGAAAGAAGTTGTCGTAGTTAACTCCGATAAGTATAGTGGCAGTTATGTCAGACACACAGCCTGACGAACAAAAGGATCGAGTATGAAAAAGCAGATTTTAATTGTGGGTAGTGGGTTTTCCGGTATGTGGGCTGCGGTCAGCGCCGCGCGTCTTTCTGCTCTGGAAGGTAATAATAGCCTCAGCATTGCCGTGCTGGCCCCGGTGCCGGAACTGCGCGTTCGTCCACGTTTTTATGAAGAGAACGTGTCGACGATGGTCGCGCCACTGACCGAACTGTTTGCTGAGCTGGGTATTGCCTTTATTTCGGGCGAAGCACAACATATTGATACCTCATCTAAAACCGTTTTGTATCGCGATTCAAACGGCGCCATTGCCGAAGTCAACTGGGAACGTCTGATCCTCGCAACCGGTAGCCAGACTAAACGTCCGCCGATTGCCGGTCTGACTGAATACGCATTTGATATCGACCAACTCGACTCCGCCAGGCTGTTCGAGCAACATCTTGATTCGCTGGTTTCGCGCCCCTCCACCCCAGAACGCAATACCGTGGTCGTGTGTGGCGGCGGTTTTACCGGCATTGAGCTGGCAACGGAACTCCCTGCTCGTCTTCGCACCCGCTTCGGCGCCGATACAAAGACTAAAATAATCGTAGTTGAAAGAGGTGCAACCATTGGCGGGCGTTACAGCGAGGCGCTGCGTAACACCATTGAAGAAGCAAGCAACGCGCTGGATGTTGAATGGCGTTTAAACAGTGAAATTGAAGCTATTGATGCCAGCGGCGTGACGCTGAAAAACGGAGAGCGCATTGCCAGCGCGACTGTAGTGTGGACGGCAGGGGTAGAAGCTAACCCCCTAAGCCTGCAAATTGACGGGGAACGCGACACTCAGGGACGCCTTATCGTCACCGACACGTTGCAGGTCCCTGCGCATCCGGAGGTTTACGCGACGGGTGATATGGCGCACGCCAAAACGGACGATGCGGGCAACACGGCACTGATGACCTGCCAGCACGCGATCCAGCTGGGGAAATTCGCCGGACATAACGCAGCTGCCAGCCTGTTAAATCTGGAGCCGTATCCTTACCGTCAGGTGAATTACGTCACCTGTCTGGATCTGGGTGGCTGGGGCGCGGTGTACACCGAGGGCTGGGAACAGCGTGTTAAATCCGTGCGCGAGGAAGGCAAAAAGATCAAAGTCGCCATCACCAACGAACTGATTTACCCGCCAGCAGCAGACAAAGCAGTCGCATTTGCCGCCGCTGACCCACTGGCGAAATTCGTGTAGTCCCCTCCTGTGCCCGCGACCAGCGGGCAAAGCGTGAAATCAGGCCAGCGCTCCTGCGTTGGCCTGACGCTTTTTGGCACATAAAAAACCGTACATCAACAGAGAGGTCATTGCTGAGAAGGATAACATCGCTGCCGGAAGCGTGACATAGCTCCAGCTAAAGCCGAGCGTAATCATCATTCCACCGAAATACGCGCCTATTGCGCTGCCGAGGTTAAACGCCATTTGCCCGCCTGCGGCGCCCAGCATCTCGCCGCCTTTCGCATTTTGCAGCAGCAGTATTTGCAGCGGCGCAGAGAGCGCAAACAGCCCGGCGCAGCAAACAAATCCCATTACCAGTGAAGCTGTTTTAAGCTCGCCAAACGCGAACAGTAACAGCAGCGAAGCCACAATCACCATGTCGGTGGTGGCAGCAATGCGCAGCGGGCTAAAGCGCGACGACAGCTTGCCGCTGAAGACATTACCCAGCACCATGCCCAGCCCCATCAGCATCATGATCGCGGTCATGACGCCCTCGGAAAAGCCTGACACGTTGACCATAAACGGCTTCACGAAGCTAAACCAGGCAAACACCCCGGCATTGCCAAACATCGTAGCGGCAAAAATCAGCCACGGTTCCGGTTTTTTCAGGAAGTGGAATTGTTCTGTCAGCCGGGTGGTTGTCGTGTCGTGAATGTCTGGCACCCACAGCAGAACAGAGAGGATCACCAGCGCATCAAAGACGGCAATCAAAAAGAAGGTGTAGCGCCAGTTAAATTCATGTCCCAGCCACGTCCCGAGCGGGACGCCAAGCAAATTGGCAACGGTCATCCCGGCAATCATCCCTGCTACAGCAACCGTCACCTTACCCGGTGGCGCAATTTTTGACAGGATTATCGCCCCCACACCGAAAATCGCGCCATGCGGGAAACCAGAGATTAAGCGCCCCGCCGCCAGCCCTATGTAGGTGTCAGAGAAGGTAAAGAGCGCGTTACCGACGACGCACATCGCCACCAGAAACAGCAGCGTTGTTTTCAGCGAAAATTTACTGGAGAACAGCGCCACAATCGGCGCGCCGATCACTACGCCAAAAGCGTAAAACGAAATCATATTTCCGGCGGAGGGAATCGAAATGCCCGTATCATGAGCCAGTTCTGTCAGCACGCCCATGATGCCAAATTCAGCCATACCCAGGCCAAAGGTAGCCAGTGCTAACGAAAAAATTGTTTTTTTCATACCGCGACCACTGTTAAAAAATACGCAGCGTGCATTATTGATTAAACTTGTATGGTGAACCAGTTCAAATCAGCTTTCTGACACATTAATCCATTCATTCAGGCCGATTACACGCTTAGTACGGCCTCGATCCCGCGACCGGACCCATAGGGAGACCCGCCATGGTCAGTAAGAAGAAAACCCGTGTTGTTGATGATGTCGTTAAAAACGCGCCGCTCAAAACCAAAGCGTACGAGCAAGAGCTTCGCCGCCTCCATGTTGAACTGGTTAAGCTCCAGCAATGGGTGGTCGCCAAAGGGTTAAAGGTCTGTATTGTTTTTGAAGGGCGAGACGGCGCGGGTAAAGGCGGCGCCATCAAAGCCATCACCGAACGCGTCAGCCCCCGGGTGTTTCGCGTTGTTGCGTTACCGGCCCCCACCGATAAAGAGAAAAGTCAGCTCTATTTTCAGCGTTACGTTCCCCATCTGCCCTCTGCCGGTGAAATCGTCATTTTTGACCGGAGCTGGTACAACCGCGCAGGCGTGGAAAGAGTAATGGGTTTCTGTACCGAAGAGCAGGCCGACAAATTTCTTGATGGAACGCCGGTGATGGAAAAAGCGATGGTCGATGCCGGTATCATATTGTTGAAATACTGGCTTGAAGTAACGCCAAAAGAGCAGGAACGCCGCCTGCGCGATCGCATTAATGATGGTCGCAAGATCTGGAAGCTGTCTCCAATGGACATAAAATCTTTCAATCTGTGGGATGAATATACCCTCGCCCGTGATGCGATGTTTAAAGCGACCGACACCGCCTGGGCGCCGTGGTTTGTGGCGCGCTCAGAAGATAAAAAACGGGTTCGGTTGAATATTATTTCGCATCTGCTTTCACAGATCCCCTATAAAGAAATTCACGTTGACAAGGTGGATTTACCGAAACGCAAGATCGGCAAAGTGAAGCCAACAAAATATCCCTTCCGGTATATTGCAGAGCGGTTTTGATACGGGGAAGCAGGCCAGCACAAGCGCAGCGCCGCCGGACAATGCCGACGGCGCAAGGTTTACTTCAACCCTTCCGAACTCTCTTTTTGCGCTTCAAGACGCTCAATGTCGCGGTACCAGCGCGGATGGTGCTTCTGCGCCCAGCGGCGGCTCACCTTCCCTTCAATCATGCCTTTAATCGATCCTTTCACCCAGAATGCCATATACATATGGATCAGAATGGCGTGGATCAGAATAATGGCCGAGGTCGCGTGGATCAACAGCGCGTAGCGCACTACCTGAATCGGGAAATAGTGCGCAAAATACGGACGCCAGATGATCACCCCGGTCACCAGCAGCACAAAAATCATGCTCATGATGGTCCAGAACATCATCTTCTGCCCGGCGTTATATTTGCCCACCTTCGCGACTTTATGCTCGTTGCCTTTCAGAACCTCAACAATCCCTTTTAGCCACGGAATATCCTGCTTGTCAGGGATGTTGTGATGAACGAAACGCACAAACATAAACATCAGCACCACGAAAATCAGTACGCCGAAGAACGGATGCAGAATGCGCCCCATCTGCGGTGTCCCGAAGGTTTCCGTTAGCCACTGTAGCGTCGGGAAGAAGAACGAAATGCCGGATACCGCCACCAGGAAGAAGCAGATGACCACCGTCCAGTGACAGGCGCGATCGACAAATTTTGTGCGCACTATCATTTTCGACTTACTCATGATGCTCCTCCTCGTCGTCATCCACCTCTTTATTCGGCCCGATACCGATGTAGTGATAAATCAGCCCGGCAAAGGTGGCGATAAAGCCCGCCGCTGAGAGCGGCTTAAGCGCCCCTTTCCAGAGGTTGATTGAGGTATCGATCGCCGGATCCTTCGGCAGATTGTGATACAGCTCCGGCTGGTCATTGTGGTGCAGAACATACATGACGTGCGTACCGCCCACGCCCTGCGGGTTATAAATCCCGGCCTTGTCATAGCCGCGCGCTTTGAGCTTATCCACCCGCTGCTGCGCCACTTCCAGCATCTCTTTTTTGGTGCCGAAGTGGATAGCCCCGGTAGGACAGGTCTTCACGCAGGCAGGCTCCTGTCCGACGCTGACGCGATCGACACACAGCGTGCATTTATAGACCCGGTTATCTTCTTTATTGAGGCGCGGGATATTAAACGGACAGCCTGCGATGCAGTAGCCGCAGCCGATACAGTTATCCTGCTGGAAGTCGACGATCCCGTTGGCGTACTGAATAATTGCACCCGCAGACGGGCATGCCTTCAGGCAGCCCGGATCTTCACAGTGCATACAGCCGTCTTTACGGATTAGCCACTCCAGCTTGCCGTTCTGGTCGGTTTCGCTAAAGCGCATCACCGTCCAGGACTTGGCGCTCAGATCAGCCGGGTTATCGTAAACGCCAACGCAGTGCCCCACCTCGTCGCGGATATCGTTCCACTCCGAGCAGGCCACCTGGCAGGCCTTACAGCCCACGCAGGAGGAGACATCGATCAGCTTGGCGACTTCTGCCTTGTAGTCCCGCGCGCGAGGCGCGGGCGTTATCGGGTTGGTCGCGGAGCGTTTAATAATGTCTTGTGTTTCCATCGCCATTTAATCGCTCCTTACGCTTTCTCGATGTTGACCAGAAACGCTTTATACTCCGGCGTTTGCGAGTTGGAATCGCCGACGTTTGGCGTCAGGGTATTGGCGATGTAACCTTTCTGCGCCACCCCTTCAAAGCCCCAGTGCAGCGGGATGCCGACGGTTTCTACCTGCTGGCCGTGTACGTTCAGACTTTGCAGACGACGGGTGACCACCGCTACCGCGCGAATAAAGCCGCGCTTGCTGCTCACCGTCACGCGATCGCCATTGGCAATGCCTTTCGCCTTCGCCAGCGTTTCGCTTATCTCCACAAACTGTTCCGGCTGCGCGATGGCGTTAAGCCGCGCATGTTTGGTCCAGGTATGAAAATGCTCGGTCAGGCGGTAGGTAGTTCCGACATACGGGAACTTGTCCTTTTTACCTAAACGCAGCACGTCATCTTCATAGATACGCACTACCGGGCTGGAAACTACGTTCGGGTGCAGCGGGTTAGTGCCGAGCGGCGTTTCCATCGGCTCGTAATGTTCCGGGAACGGCCCTTCCGCCAGCTTGTCGATGGCAAACAGACGCCCCAACCCTTCCGGCTGCATGATAAACGGCCCGGTGTTGCTGCCCGGCGCGGCGGTGTTGAAGTCCGGGATATCGTTCCCCGTCCACTTCGTGCCGTTCCACTCGATCAGCATGCGTTTCGGATCCCACGGCTTACCGTTCACGTCTGCGGAGGCACGGTTGTACAGTACGCGGCGGTTCAACGGCCACGCCCATGCCCAGCCCAGCGTGTTGCCCAGGCCTGACGGATCGGCGTTATCACGGTTGGCCATCTGGTTACCCTGCTCCGTCCAGCTGCCGGTGTAGATCCAGCAGGACGAGGCCGTGCTGCCGTCGTCACGCAACAGCGCGAAGCTATTGAGCAACTGGCCTTTCTTCGCCACCAGATTGCCGTTGGCATCGTACAGGTCGGCCAGCGCCACGCCGTTGTTCTCTTTTGCCACCTCTTCGGACTCAGGATGATCCGGCTGCTTGTAGTTCCAGCTCATCTTCAGCAGCGGCTCTGCGCCTTTGCCGCCTTCGGTGCGGTACATCTCGCGCAGACGATGGTAAATCCCGGCCAGAATTTCGCCGTCATTACGCGCTTCACCCGGCGCATCCTGACCTTTCCAGTGCCACTGTAGCCAGCGGCCAGAGTTGGCAATAGAACCGTCCTCTTCCGCAAAGCAGGTCGATGGCAGTCGGAACACCTCGGTCTGAATGGATGCCGGATCGACATCGTTAGACTCGCCGTGGTTCTGCCAGAACGTAGACGTTTCGGTGACCAGCGGATCGATAACCACCATGTACTTAAGCTTGCTCAGGCTGCGAACGACTTTGTTTTTATCCGGGAATGACGCCACCGGGTTAAAGCCCTGGCAGATATACCCCGTGACGTCGCCCTTATCCATCATGTTGAAATACTTGATGACATCGTAAGCCTGATCCCATTTCGGCAACCACTCAAAACCCCAGTCATTCTCTTTCTGCGCCGCATCGCCGTAGAACGATTTCATCAGACTGACGGCAAACTTCGGATAGTTACTCCAGTAGTTCACCTGGTCCGGACGCGTCGCTTTTGGCGTATTGGCGTCAAGCCAGCTTTGCCAGTCGGTCTGCTTCTCCGACGGCAGGGTCAGGTAACCCGGCAGGCTGGTCGACAGCAGGCCGAGATCGGTTAAGCCCTGAATGTTGGAGTGTCCGCGCAGGGCGTTCACACCACCACCGGCCATCCCCATGTTGCCGAGCAGCAGCTGGATCATCGCCATGGTACGGATGTTCTGCGCGCCCACGGTATGCTGCGTCCAGCCCAGCGCGTACAGGAAGGTGGTTGTTCTGTCGGCGGCACTGGTGGAGGCCAGCACTTCACATACTTTCAGGAAGTCTGCTTTCGGCGTACCGCAGATGTTTTCCACCACGTCTGGCGTATAACGGGAAACATGCTGTTTCAGCAAGTTCCACACGCAGCGCGGATCGGTCAGGGTCTCATCGCGTTTCGCGTAGCCGTTTTCGTCGAATTGATAGTTCCAGGACGATTTATCGTACTGACGTTTCTCTGCGTCATAGCCGCTGAACAGGCCATCTTCGAAGGCGAAATCTTCCCGCACCAGCAGGGCGGCATTGGTGTAATGCTTAACGTATTCCGCGTTAATCTTATTGTTTTCGATCAGGTACAACAGCACGCCGGAAAGGAACGTAATATCCGTACCGGAGCGGATCGGCGCATAAATATCAGCCACCGATGCCGTACGCGTAAAGCGTGGATCGACGACAATCAGTGTCGCATCGTTGTTGTTTTTCGCTTCCATCGCCCAGCGGAATCCCACCGGATGGGCTTCAGCGGCGTTACCGCCCATCACCACCACGACGTTTGCGTTTTTGATATCAACCCAGTGGTTGGTCATCGCACCGCGACCAAATGTTGGAGCAAGACTTGCTACCGTTGGTCCGTGTCAGACGCGCGCCTGGTTATCAACCGCCAGCATGCCGAGGGAGCGCACAAATTTTTGCGTCAGCATGCCGGTCTCATTACTTGCCGCAGATGCACACAGCATCCCGGTGGAGGTCCAGCGGTTTACCGTAACGCCCTGCTCGTTCTTTTCAATAAAGTTGGCGTCGCGATCCGCTTTCATCAGTTTTGCAATACGTGAGAAGGCCTCGTCCCAGGAGATGCGCTGCCATTTATCAGAGCCCGGCCCACGATATTCCGGATAGCGCAGACGGTTTTCACTGTGGACGTAGTCCAGCAGCCCCGCCCCTTTCGGGCAAAGCGCCCCGCGGCTCACCGGATGGTCCGGGTCCCCTTCAATATGATAAATCGCTTCTTTGGCGTTCTTCGCGCCATCACCCAGGCTATACATTAATAGCCCACAACCCACGGAGCAGTATGTGCAGGTGTTACGGATCTCTTTCGCGCGCAGCAGTTTATAGTTGCGTGCCTGAGCCAGCGCCATTTTGGGAGCGAATCCCAGCATTGCGGCTGTTGTTCCGGCCATACCGCCCGCGCAGATTTTAAAAAATTGTCTGCGGCTGACGTCCATTGCTGTCCTCGTTATCTGATAAGACTTCGCGCCGCAAACTAACAGCAAAGCCCCTGTTTTTTTTGCGTCAAATCAAGGTCGCCGAACTTCGCCCCCTTAATAGTCACCGCCGGTATGATTTATTACTCCTTTCGGGTTAACCGCGAAACAGAAAATTCGCATGGTGAATGGGTTAGATGCTATAAGTTTACCCTTTGATTTTTATGAGACTGGCAGGGTAATGGACAGAAAAAGAGCAACGCTGATTGGCCTGGTGGCCATACTGCTGTGGAGCACCATGGTGGGTCTCATCCGCAGCGTCAGTGAGGGACTTGGCCCGGTGGGGGGCGCAGCGATGATCTACACCGTCAGCGGATTATTGTGTCTGGCGACGGTAGGTTTCCCTGATATTAAACGGTTTTCGAAAGGCTATCTCATTGCGGGCAGCGTCCTGTTTGTCAGCTATGAAATGTGCCTTGCCCTGTCGCTTGGCTTTGCCGCGACGCGCTCGCAGGCAATTGAGGTGGGCATGGTCAATTATCTCTGGCCAAGCCTGACGATTGTGTTCGCCATTTTGTTCAACGGACAAAAATCCACCCTGTGGGTGATCCCCGGCTTAGCGATCTCCCTGTTGGGCGTGGGCTGGGTCTTAGGCGGCGAAAACGGGCTGCACGTTCACGACATCATGCAAAACATCGTTTCCAGCCCGCTGAGCTACGGGCTGGCATTTGCCGGTGCCTTTATCTGGGCCGCCTACTGCACCGTCACCAGCAGGTATGCCAGAGGGCAAAATGGCATTACTCTTTTCGTCCTGCTGACCGCCCTGAGCCTGTGGGTCAAATATGCCGTCAGCGATCAGCCCGAAATGGTATTCAGCGTGCCGGTAGTCGTGAAGCTGTTGATGTGTGGTGTTGCCCTTGGCTTTGGCTACGCCGCCTGGAACATTGGGATCCTCCACGGTAACGTCACTGTGCTTGCGGCCGTCTCCTACTTCACCCCGGTACTCTCTGCCGCGCTGGCGGCTATTATGCTGAGCTCTCCGCTTTCATTCTCATTCTGGCAAGGGGCATTAATGGTTTGCGCCGGATCATTACTTTGCTGGTATGCCACCCGCAAATAGTATTTTAATTTTACCGGGCACGAATCATGCCCGGTAAAAATTAACATTATTTTAATATGTGATCACAATAAAGAATATGATTTATAACATTCGTATGTATTTCTATTTCTGTATAGAGTACTCACAGAAAGTCAGATCCGTTGTGGAAATTGACATAAACTGACAACGCGTGTAATTAATTCAACCCCAATATTCCCGCGCGATATAGCACATAGTGCAATAGTTTATTTCTGGATGTTTCTTTTAAAAAGCAGTTGCTGGCTTCCGGATAATCCACAAACCACTGTTTTAAAAGTCAATAACGCGCCCCATTCCTTGACATTATCTGCCAAGCCCTTTTATCTCCCTCTAAAAACAAAAACGCATGGCAACTATTTACAGCCTTATTATCGTGTTTTGTTAATAATCAATTTATGTATATAAAGTAACCTTATTGAGCGATTTAAGGGAAATTTATCGGATCAGGATCACACTAATTGAAATTATCTTTAATATTTTGAAACTTATTATTGAAAGCAGTCTACGGAATTTTAAAAATAGTCTGCCATTGACGATAAGCCTCGTTTAAAAATCGCTCAGGTGGCTTAGGAAATACCTAAATAAAATTATAAGGGTTAGTTAAGATGAAACTTAAATTAGTTGCAGTGGCAGTGACTTCCATGTTGGCGGCTGGCGTTGTTAACGCGGCTGAAGTTTTTAACAAAGACGGTAACAAACTGGATCTGTACGGCAAAGTTACTGGTCTGCACTATTTTTCTGATGATGCTGGTAGCGACGGCGACAAAACATACGTTCGTCTGGGCTTCAAAGGTGAAACTCAGATCAACGATCAGCTGACCGGATACGGCCAGTGGGAATATGAGTTCAAGGGCAACCGCTCTGAAGCTCAGGGTTCCGACGGCAACAAAACCCGTCTGGCCTTCGCTGGTCTGAAATTCGATGAATTCGGTTCCTTCGACTACGGTCGTAACTACGGTGTTGCTTATGACATCGGCGCATGGACTGACGTTCTGCCAGAGTTCGGTGGCGATACCTGGACGCAGACTGACGGCTTCATGACCGGTCGTACCACTGGCGTTGCCACCTACCGTAACACCGACTTCTTTGGTCTGGTTGACGGCCTTAACGTGGCTGCCCAGTACCAGGGTAAAAACGACCGTTCAGAGATCACCGAATCCAACGGTGACGGCTGGGGTCTGTCTTCTACCTATGAATTCGACGGCTTCGGTGTGGGTGCGACCTACGCGAAATCTGACCGTACTGACCGTCAGGTTCGTGCTGCAAGCAACCTGAACGCCGGTGGCGAAAACGCAGAAGTCTGGGCTGCTGGCCTGAAGTACGATGCGAACAACATCTACCTGGCAACCACCTACTCTGAAACCCGCAACATGACGGCGTTCGGTAGCGGTCACGTTGCCAACAAAGCACAGAACTTCGAAGTTGTGGCTCAGTACCAGTTTGACTTCGGTCTGCGTCCATCCATCGCTTACCTGAAATCCAAAGGTAAAGACATCGGTTCTTATGGCGACCAGGACCTGGTTGAATACGTTGACGTTGGCGCGAGCTACTACTTCAACAAAAACATGTCCACCTACGTTGATTACAAAATCAACCTCGTGGATGACAGCCAGTTCACCAAAGATGCCAAAGTGGCTACCGACAACATCGTGGCTGTAGGTCTGACCTACCAGTTCTAAGAGGTGTTAGTTCAAAAGGCCAGCCCTCGCGGCTGGCCTTTTTTTTACTGCTGCCCTCCGACCTTCGCCAGACTAAACCAGATCCCGATCGCCAGAATCATCAGCATGGCTCCCGCACTGCCCAGGGCCACGCTGTGCGAGGTGATGAACGCGGTTTTCGCCGCCGTCATCACCGGCTCGGCCAGTGACGGCGTCAGCTCCTGCGCGACCTTCATCGCTTCACCGATGGACGACGAGGCTTTATCGGTCAGCGACGCGCTCAGCCCCTGCGGCAGTACAATTGACGCCGAAAAGCTGCGGGTTAACAACAGACCGAAAATGGCGATCCCGAGACCAGCGCCCAGCTCGTAGGACATGGTTTCGATCGCGCCTGCCGCGGCCGCTTTCTCTTTCGGCGCGGCAGCCATGATCGCTGACGTCGATGCCAGCAGTGCGCTGGCGGCACTGAAGCCCAGCAGCACCATCAGGCTCCACGCCTGCCACTGTTGGGTGCTGAAATCGAGCGTCGACAGGCCGATAAAACTGATCGCGCTTAGCCCCATGCCTCCGGCCGCGACAATGCGCAGCCCCAGACGCCCGACCAGCACACCCGCGATCGGCCCGCTAAATCCGCTCGCCACCATCACCGGCAGCATAAATTTCCCTGCTTCAAACGGCGTAAAACCATGCACGAACTGCAACTCCTGCGCCATCAGCAGTTCAAAGCCCACCAGCGCAATCATGGCGGTCATTGCCATGACTACGCCGCTTAAAATAATGCGATGGCAAAACAGACGCATGTCTATCATTGGCACGCGCGCGCGCAGCTGGATACGGACGAAGATAAACAGCATCATCGCCCCGGTAAGCAGCGTAGAGGCCACCATCCACGGCGACAGCACCCCTTTCAGGGCGGTTTTGGCGCTGTAGACCAGCAGTAAAATGGCGACAATCAGCATAATGGCATGGCTGATATTGAGCGGCTGCTCGGGCCGACCCTGCTGAGCAGGCACAAAGCGCGCAGCAAGCGAAACCACGATCAGCACGATCGGCACGTTAATCAGGAAGACCGAACCCCAGTAAAAGTGCTCCAGCAGCATGCCGCCAATCAGCGGGCCAAACGCCGCGCCGCCCGACCCAACGGCAGCCCAGACGCCAAGGGCGATGTTACGGTGCCGCACGTCAATAAACAGCGTGCGGATCCCTGCAAGCGTAGCCGGAATGATCATCGCCGCGCCAATCGCCAGCGACGCGCGGGCGGCAATCAGCCAGCACGCGGACGGCGCAAAAGCCGCCGCTAACGATGACAGGCCAAACAGCACGCTGCCGATCATCAGCAGGCGCTTAAAACCTATGCGATCGCCCAGCGCGCCCATCGGCAGCACCATCCCCGCCATCACCAGCGAGTAAATATCAATAATCCACAACAATTCGTTGCCGCTGGCACCCAGCGTCATGCTCAATGTTGGCGCCGCCACGTGCAGCACCGTCGCGTCAATCGCCACCGGGATATACACCAGCACGATAATCACTAACGCTAACCACTGACGAAACATAAATTTCCTTTTCATTTAAAAACTGGACACATGTCCAGATTGCGATCCTACGTAAAGTTGAACACTTGTCCAGCTCTTTGTTACACTCGTTTCGTTGCCATTGAGAGTGAGAAATTATGCGTTATCTGAGCAAGGACGAGCGGCGGGAAGAGATCCTACAGGCCGCAATGCGCGTGGCGCTGACCGAAGGATTCGCTGCGATGACCGTGCGCCGAATCGCTACCGAAGCGGGCGTCGCCACCGGGCAGGTGCATCACCACTTTGCGTCGGCGGGCGAGCTTAAATCGCTGGCGTTTGTCAGGCTGATCCGCGATTTGCTGGATGCTGAAATCGTTGGCGAAAACGCAGGCTGGCGCGAGCGCCTGCATGCCATGCTCGGCAGCGATGACGGCGGGTTTGAGCCCTACATTCGGCTGTGGCGGGAGGCGCAAATTCTCGCCAGCCGGGATAGCGATATCAAAAGCGCCTACGTTTTGACCATGGAGATGTGGCATCAGGAAACGGTCGCAATTATCCGCGCCGGTGCGGAGGCCAACGCCTTTACGCTTGCTGATCAGCCGGAAAATATCGCCTGGCGTTTAATTGGTCTGGTATGTGGCCTGGATGGCATATACGTCTTAAATATGCCTGAAATGGACGACGCGGCATTTAATAAGCATCTGGATAAACTTATCTCCCTCGAATTGTTTTAATACTCCCATCGGAGTATTAATTTCCGCAAATAGTTACAATTAGTAACACATAAAGCGAACCCTGATTCCCATTCCAAACTCAGGGATTCGCTTTTTTATCTATCCTTTCAGATGTATCCCATAACATCCTATAAATTTCATACGCCACTGACAGGTATCTTTCTGTTTTTCCTTCTTTTTTCTCTCCACTTCGGTAAGCAAGAGGGTGATATGTCACATCAAAGCGAGAAGAGTAATCAGCATCTGTTGAGTAACTGGAAACCGGAAAACGCGCAATTTTGGGAGAATAAAGGAAAACATATCGCACGAAGAAACCTGTGGATTTCCGTGGCGTGTTTGCTGCTCGCATTTTGTGTCTGGATGTTGTTTAGCGCTATTGCGGTAAATCTTAATAAGGTCGGATTTAATTTCAGCACCGATCAGCTTTTTATGCTAACGGCATTACCTTCTCTCTCCGGCGCGATATTGCGTGTCCCCTACTCTTTTATGGTACCGATATTTGGCGGACGTTACTGGACCGTGTTAAGCACCGTTATCCTGGTCGTACCCTGTGTCTGGCTTGGGATCGCCATCCAGAATACCGCCACGCCCTATTGGATCTTCATCATCATCGCGCTGCTGTGCGGTTTTGCCGGTGCCAACTTCGCTTCCAGCATGGGAAACATCAGCTTCTTCTTCCCGAAAGCCAGACAGGGCAGCGCACTGGGCATTAACGGCGGGCTGGGTAACCTGGGCGTGAGTGTGATGCAGCTGGTTGCGCCGCTGGTGATTTTCCTGCCGATGTTTACCTTCCTCGGCGTGCACGGCGTACCGCAGGAGGATGGCTCGACGATGTGGCTGGCGAACGCGGCGTGGATCTGGGCGCCGCTGCTGATTCTGGCCACCATTGCGGCGTTTTTTGGCATGAACGACATCGCCAGCTCGAAAGCGTCCATTGCCAGCCAGCTTCCGGTGCTTAAGCGCTTTCATCTCTGGCTGCTGAGCCTGCTTTATCTGGCAACCTTCGGCTCGTTTATCGGTTTCTCGGCAGGCTTTGCCATGCTGTCGAAAACCCAGTTTCCGGACGTTAATATCCTCCACCTCGCCTTCTTTGGCCCACTGATCGGCGCCCTGGCGCGTTCGGCTGGCGGAATGATTTCGGACAGACTGGGCGGCGTAAGGGTGACGCTGATCAACTTCGTCTTTATGGCCATCTTTAGCGCCCTGATTTTCCTGACGCTCCCCGGGTCTGGTTCAGGCAGCTTTATCGCCTTCTATCTGGTCTTTATGGGCCTGTTTCTGACCGCAGGCCTGGGTAGCGGCTCGACCTTCCAGATGATCGCGATTATCTTTCGCCAAATCACCCTCGACCGCGTGAAAAAACAGGGCGGGAGCGATGAACAGGCACAGCATGAAGCGGTGACCGAAACGGCTGCGGCGCTGGGCTTTATCTCTGCCATCGGTGCGGTGGGCGGGTTCTTTATTCCCAAAGCCTTTGGCACCTCCCTGGCGATGACCGGTTCCCCGGTGGGCGCCATGAAAGTCTTCCTCGTGTTTTACATCGTCTGCGTGCTCGTCACCTGGCTGGTGTACGGCCGCAAATCCTCACAAAAATAATAACTACCTCTTCGCCGGAGCGTGATGCCTCACCCTCCGGCCATGTTATCGAAGCAGGAGAAATGTCATGAGCAAACTGTTGGACCGCTTCCGTTACTTCAAAACAAAAGGCGACAGTTTCGCCGATGGGCACGGCCAGGTGTACCACACCAACCGCGACTGGGAGGACAGCTACCGTCAGCGCTGGCAGTTCGACAAGATTGTGCGATCCACCCACGGCGTTAACTGCACCGGCTCCTGTAGCTGGAAGATTTATGTCAAAAATGGCCTGGTGACATGGGAAACCCAGCAGACCGACTACCCGCGTACCCGCCCCGACCTGCCTAACCACGAACCGCGCGGCTGCCCGCGTGGCGCAAGCTACTCCTGGTATCTCTACAGCGCCAACCGTCTCAAGTACCCGCTGGTACGCCGCAGGCTGATCGAACTCTGGCGCGAGGCGCTGGCGCAGCATACCGATCCAGTGCTGGCCTGGGATGCCATTCAGAACGATCCACAGAAAGCGCAAAGCTACAGAAAGGCGCGCGGTAAAGGCGGGTTTATCCGCTCAAACTGGAAAGAGCTTAACCAGCTGATTGCTGCCGCCAACGTCTGGACCATCAAAAATTACGGCCCGGATCGGGTGGCCGGTTTTTCGCCTATCCCGGCCATGTCGATGGTCTCTTATGCCGCCGGTACGCGCTATCTCTCCCTGCTCGGCGGCACCTGCCTGAGCTTCTATGACTGGTACTGCGATTTGCCTCCGGCATCGCCGATGACCTGGGGCGAGCAGACCGACGTGCCGGAATCGGCGGACTGGTACAACTCCAGCTATATCATTGCCTGGGGTTCGAACGTGCCGCAGACGCGTACCCCGGACGCCCACTTCTTTACCGAAGTGCGTTACAAAGGCACCAAGACCGTCGCCATTACGCCGGACTTCTCGGAGGTGGCGAAGCTCAGCGACCAGTGGCTGGCCCCCAAACAGGGTACCGACAGTGCCCTTGCCATGGCGATGGGGCATGTGATCCTCAAAGAGTTCCACCTTGATAACCCGAGCGATTACTTCCTCAACTATTGCCGCCGCTACACCGACATGCCGATGCTGGTCCTGCTGGATGAACAGGCTGACGGTCGCGTGGTGCCGGGCCGCATGCTGCGCGCGTCGGATCTGGCCGACGGGCTGGGTGAAACCAATAATCCGGAGTGGAAAACCATCGCCTTTGACGTCGCCGGAAATCTGGTGGCGCCGAACGGCTCTATCGGTTTCCGCTGGGGCGAAAAAGGCAAATGGAACCTGGAGTCGCTGGCCGCGGGACAGGAGACCGAGCTGACGCTTTCCCTGCTCATCACCCACGACAGTGTGGCAGACGTGGCCTTCCCTTACTTCGGGGGCAACGAGAACCCGCATTTCCGCAGCGTGAAGCAGGAGCCGGTGCTGACGCGCCGCGTACCGAGTAAAACCCTGACGCTGGCCGACGGTAGCCAGAGACGCGTGGTCAGCGTGTACGATCTGGTCCTCGCAAACTACGGCCTCGATCGCGGTCTGGAAGACAGTAACGCGGCGGCAAACTACGCCGAGATCAAAGCCTACACCCCGGCCTGGGGCGAACAAATTACCGGCGTCCCCGCTTACCTGATAGAAAAAATCGCCCGTGAATTTGCCGACACGGCGCACAAAACCCATGGTCGTTCGATGATCATCCTCGGGGCCGGTGTGAACCACTGGTACCACATGGACATGAACTACCGCGGGATGATCAACATGCTGGTCTTCTGCGGCTGCGTCGGGCAAAGCGGCGGCGGCTGGTCGCACTATGTCGGCCAGGAGAAACTGCGTCCGCAAACCGGCTGGCTGCCGCTGGCCTTCGCGCTGGACTGGAACCGTCCGCCGCGCCAGATGAACAGCACCTCTTACTTCTACAACCACGCCAGCCAGTGGCGCTATGAGAAGCTCACCGCACAGGAGCTGCTTTCTCCTCTTGCAGACGCGTCGAAATTCACCGGACATCTGATTGATTTCAACGTCCGCGCCGAGCGCATGGGCTGGCTCCCTTCCGCGCCGCAGCTCAACCTCAACCCGCTGCACGTTAAGGCCCGCGCCGACGCCGCCGGAATGTCGCCGCAGGATTACACCGTGCAGGCGTTAAAATCGGGCGATATTCGATTCGCCTGCGAACAGCCGGACAACGGCATGAACCACCCGCGCAACCTGTTTGTCTGGCGTTCTAACCTGCTTGGCTCGTCCGGAAAAGGCCATGAGTACATGCTAAAATACCTGCTTGGCACCGAGAGCGGGATTCAGGGCGAGGATTTAGGCTCAACGGATGATGTCAAACCTGAAGAGGTGGAATGGCAAACCGCCGCCATTGAGGGCAAGCTGGATCTGCTGGTGACGCTCGATTTCCGTATGTCCAGCACCTGCCTGTTCTCCGATATCGTCCTGCCGACCGCCACCTGGTATGAAAAAGACGATATGAATACCTCGGACATGCATCCGTTTATTCACCCGCTCTCTGCCGCCGTTGATCCCGCGTGGGAGTCCCGCAGTGACTGGGAGATCTACAAAGGCATCGCCAAAGTCTTCTCTGAAGTGTGCGTCGGGCATCTCGGCACCGAAACTGACGTGGTGCTACAGCCGCTACAGCATGACTCCCCGGGGGAACTGTCGCAGCCTTTTGATATTCTGGACTGGCGCAAAGGCGAGTGCGATCTCATCCCCGGTAAAACCGCGCCAAACATTGCGGTCGTCGAGCGCAACTATCCGGAAACCTACGAGCGCTTCACTTCTCTCGGTCCGCTGCTGGACAAACTCGGCAACGGCGGAAAAGGCATATCGTGGAACACGCAAAACGAAGTCGATTTCCTCGGCAAGCTCAATTACGTCAAGCTCGACGGCCCGGCCAAAGGCCGACCGCGCATTGAAACCGCCATTGATGCTTCAGAGGTGATCCTCGCTCTTGCGCCGGAAACCAACGGTCAGGTCGCGGTCAAAGCCTGGGAGGCCCTCGGCGAACTGACCGGGCGCGATCACACCCATCTGGCGCTGAACAAAGAAGACGAGAAAATTCGCTTCCGCGATATTCAGGCGCAGCCGCGCAAAATTATCTCCAGCCCAACGTGGTCCGGCCTTGAGAGCGAGCATGTCTCGTATAACGCAGGCTATACCAACGTTCACGAGCTGATCCCGTGGCGCACGATTTCCGGCCGCCAGCAGCTGTATCAGGATCACGCCTGGATGCGCGCCTTCGGTGAAAGTCTGGTGGCCTATCGTCCACCGATTGATACCCGCAGCGTCACCCATATGCGCGAGATCCCGCCGAATGGCTTCCCGGAAAAAGCGCTTAACTTCCTGACGCCGCACCAGAAATGGGGCATTCACTCCACCTACAGCGAAAACCTGCTGATGCAGACCCTGTCACGCGGGGGGCCAATCGTCTGGATCAGCGAAACCGACGCGCGCGAGCTGGGGATTGAGGACAACGACTGGATCGAAGCCTTCAACGCCAACGGCGCCCTCACCGCCCGCGCGGTGGTTAGCCAGCGCGTGCCGCCGGGCATGACCATGATGTACCACGCTCAGGAGCGCATTCTGAACATTCCGGGGTCAGAAGTGACCGGACGGCGCGGCGGGATCCACAACTCGGTCACCCGCGTCTGTCCGAAACCGACCCACATGATTGGCGGCTACGCGCAGCTGGCGTACAGCTTTAACTATTACGGCACCGTCGGCTCGAATCGCGACGAGTTCATTATGATCCGCAAAATGAAAAACATTAACTGGCTGGACGGCGAAGGTCGGGATCAGGTTCAGGAGGCGAAAAAATGAAAATACGCTCACAGGTTGGCATGGTACTGAATCTCGATAAATGCATTGGCTGCCACACCTGCTCGGTCACCTGTAAGAACGTCTGGACCGGGCGCGAAGGGATGGAGTATGCGTGGTTTAATAACGTCGAAACCAAACCGGGTATCGGCTATCCGAAAAACTGGGAAGATCAGGATGAGTGGCAAGGCGGATGGATCCGCAGTATTCACGGCAAGCTGACCCCGCGCCTCGGCGGAAAAATGGGCGTCCTGTCGAAAATTTTCGCCAACCCCGTGTTGCCGCAGATTGACGATTACTATGAACCTTTCACCTTCGATTACCAGGATCTGCACCGCGCCCCGGAGGGGGATCACCTCCCTACCGCCCGCCCCCGCTCGCTGATTGACGGTAAGCGGATGGATAAGATCGTCTGGGGGCCAAACTGGGAGGAGCTGCTGGGTGGCGAGTTCGAAAAACGCGCCCGCGACCGAAACTTTCAGAAGATCCAGAAAGAGATGTACGGTCAGTTCGAAAACACCTTCATGATGTACCTGCCGCGCCTGTGCGAGCATTGCCTCAACCCGAGTTGCGTTGCCACCTGCCCGAGCGGTGCGATTTACAAACGCGAAGAGGACGGCATTGTGCTGATCGACCAGGACAAATGCCGCGGCTGGCGTCTGTGTATTAGCGGCTGTCCGTACAAGAAAATCTACTTCAACTGGAAAAGCGGCAAGTCAGAGAAGTGCATCTTCTGCTATCCGCGCATCGAGTCCGGCCAGCCGACCGTCTGCTCAGAAACCTGCGTTGGACGCATCCGCTACCTTGGCGTGCTGTTGTATGACGCGGACCGTATTGAAGAGGCGGCCAGCACCGAGCATGAAACCGATCTGTATGAGCGCCAGTGCGACGTGTTCCTTAACCCGAACGATCCGGCGGTGATTGAAGAAGCCCTGAAGCAGGGCATCCCGCAGAACGTCATCGACGCAGCGCAGCGTTCCCCGGTTTACAAAATGGCGATGGACTGGAAGCTCGCCCTGCCGCTGCATCCGGAATACCGCACCCTGCCGATGGTCTGGTATGTGCCGCCGCTGTCACCGATTCAGTCCTACGCGGACGCGGGTGGTCTGCCGCAGAGCGACGGCGTACTGCCTGCGGTCGAAAGCCTGCGCATCCCGGTGCAATACCTGGCAAATATGCTCAGCGCGGGCGATACCGGCCCGGTGCTGCGCGCTCTGAAGCGCATGATGGCGATGCGCCACTACAAACGCTCCCAGACCGTGGAAGGCGTGACCGATACCCGCGCCATTGAGGAAGTGGGCCTGACCGAAGCGCAGGTTGAGGAGATGTACCGCTATCTGGCCATCGCTAACTACGAAGACCGCTTCGTGATCCCGACCAGCCACCGCGAAATGGCGCGCGACGCCTTCCCGGAGAAAAACGGCTGCGGCTTCACCTTCGGTGACGGCTGTCACGGCTCCGACACCAGGTTCAACCTCTTCAACAGCAGCCGCATCGACGCGATCAACATTACCGAGGTGCGCGATCACGGGGAGGGAGAATAATGCAGATCCTTAAAATCATCGCGCTACTGATTGAGTATCCCGATGAGCTGCTTTGGGATAACCGTGAAGAAGCGCTTTCCCTGGTGGAACAGGATGCGCCCATGCTACTGCCGTTTGCGCAGCAGCACCTGAGCGCCCCGCTGCTGGATAAGCAGGCCGAATGGTGTGAAGTTTTCGAGCGGGGGCGCGCGACTTCACTACTGCTGTTCGAGCACGTTCACGCCGAGTCCCGCGATCGCGGTCAGGCGATGGTCGACCTGATGAGCCAGTATGAGAAAGCCGGGCTGGAGCTGGATTGCCGCGAGCTGCCGGACTATCTGCCGCTCTATCTGGAATATCTCAGTATCGTCAGCGACGACGAGGCGCGTGAAGGGCTGCAAAACGTCGCGCCTATACTGGCGCTGATTGGAGGCCGCCTGAAACAGCGCGAGGTAGCGCATTACCAGCTGTTTGACGCCCTGCTGTCGCTGGCGGAAACACGGCTTTCCAGCGACAGCGTGGCGAAACAGGTATCCGGTGAAAAACGGGATGATACCCGTCAGGCGCTGGACGCCGTGTGGGAAGAGGAACAGGTCAAGTTTATCGAAGACAACGCCACATCGTGCGACAGTTCGCCGATGCAGCAATATCAACGACGCTTTAGCCAGGACGTCGCGCCGCAGTACGTGGACGTCAGCGCCGGAGGCCCAAAATGACTCATTACCTGAACGTGTTTTTCTATGACATTTATCCGTACATCTGCGCCACCGTCTTCTTCCTCGGCAGTTGGTTGCGCTACGACTATGGGCAGTACACCTGGCGGGCGTCATCAAGCCAGATGCTCAGCAAGCGCGGGATGAACTGGGCTTCGAACCTGTTTCATATTGGGATTCTGGGGATCTTCTTCGGGCACCTGTTCGGCATGTTAACCCCGCACTGGATGTACGCCTGGTTTTTACCCGTCGCGGTTAAACAGCAGTTAGCCATGATTGCGGGAGGTATTTGCGGGGTGCTGACGCTGATCGGTGGGTCGATGCTGCTGATCCGCCGCCTGTTCAACCAGCGGGTGCGTGCCACGTCCACCACGCCGGATATTATCATCATGAGTATCCTGCTGCTTCAGTGCATCCTTGGGCTGTCGACCATTCCTTTCTCCGCCCAGTATCCTGATGGAAGCGAGATGATGAAGCTGGTGGGCTGGGCGCAGGGGATCGTCACGTTTAAGGGAGGCTCGTCGGAAATGCTGAGCGGCGTCGCGCCGATCTTCCGCGTGCATCTGGTGCTGGGGATGACGATCTTCCTTATCTTCCCGTTCACCCGTCTGGTGCACGTTTGGAGTGCGCCGTTTGAGTATTTCACCCGTCGCTATCAGGTGGTGAGATCGCGCCGTTGATTTTGTCGGGTGGCGGCTTCGCCTTACCCGACCTACGTTTCAAGCCGCTGTAGGCCCGGTAAGGCGTAGCCGCCACCGGGCCGCACTGTCAGAACAGCGTACTTCCGCTGACGACTGAAATAACCAACAGCAGCAGCAACACTGCGACGATCAGACCAAAAGCCAGTAACGCCGCATGAAAAGCGAGCGTAGCCCCAGAAAAAAACAGTGCGCCACTCACCCCCCATCGGTTCTCTTTGCGCATCCCACCCGTGAAGGCAAGCCCTAATGCCACCACAGACAAAATTACTCCGCTATTGATAAGAATACTGTCGATATCGACCGTTTTCTTTTTCGCCTCAACGGTCGGTTGTTCCCCTTTGATGCCAGCAATAATCCCTTTTTTCACCGCCGAAACCTTTTCAGCCACAACAATTTCAAGCGCTGTCGACTTTGTTGAAAAAGGACCAAAGGTGAACTGCACTAATGAGACAAGCAGTGCAATAACCCCGAGTAACATTCCCACTGAACTGAATTTATTCCGCAACAAGATTTCCATATCAGCATGCCTTCGATGATGTTTAAACTAACCCGCCGAATGGCGGCCTACGTTCGGGCACCCGTAGGCCCGGTAAGGCGTAGCCGCCACCGGGCTATTTACCTGCCTGTGGATGCGTATCAAACCCCGCCATCACGGCCGTCAGCTCGGCCAGGGTAAAGCCGTGCTTCGGGTCATCAACGCCCAGGCCAAACCGCGCCTGCATCAGCTTATACAGCGCCTCCGCATCCGGCAAATGGATCTGCTCCTCCACATGCCCGTTCTGCCAGTGGGTAAAATTAAAGTTGGTCAGCGTCAGCTTGCCCCCGTCCGGCAGGTGGCGACACATCAGCAGGTGATGACGGAAATGGGACTGCGGCCAGTGCGCCGACCAGAAGTTTCCCATCACGTAATCGTTGAAGTACTGGGTCGCCAGGTCAAAATGGTACATCGACTGCCAGTGCTCGTGATGGCGGAATTGCAGTACCCAGTCGTTACCCTCGCTCAGCAAACGATAACGCCCGTGTGGGGTTTCCTGTTCCTCGTTGGCGATCAAACGAATCGGCGCCGTCAGCGTTTGTCCGCCAAATCCCACATCGGCGATCCAGCGCTCGCCGTTCAGCTCAACCAGCAGCAACCGGTGCGTACGCGGCGGCATCTGCGACGGATTGGCCAGCACAACCCGCCCCAGCACGCTGCGCACCGTAAACCCGACTTCGCGCAACACCCGCTCAAACAGGCCGTTTTGCTCGAAGCAATACCCCCCCCGACGTGCGGTGACCAGTTTATCCACCAGACACCCGTCGTCCAGATGGATTTCCCGCGGCAAAACGACGTCAATATTTTCAAAAGGGATCGCGCAGTTATGGTGTAAATGGAGCCCCCGCAGGGTATCGATATTAACCTGTACGGGCTGCTGCCAGCCCGTGCGGGCAAAATAAGCACTCAGAAATGGGGACATGATTTGCTCCATGATGTGATATCCCCTGTTTATAAACTATTTTCCCTTATGCATATGCGCAAAAGTGCTTTTTCGGCATACTCATCGTGTACATGAGGAGATCCTATGAGCCACTTTCGTCCTGTTGAATTACGTCATGCCAGCCGTCTTCTGAATCACGGTCCAACCGTGCTCATCACCAGTCGGGATGAGACCATCGATCGTCGCAACGTCATGGCCGCCGCATGGTCTATGCCGGTGGAATTTGAACCCCCGCGTATCGCGATCGTGGTAGACAAAAGCGCGTGGTCACGGGAGTTGATCGAACGCAGCGGGAAATTCGGCATTGTGATCCCCGGCGTGGCGGCAGCCAACTGGACCTGGGCGGTCGGCAGCGTCAGCGGGCGCGACGAGGATAAATTTAACTGCTACGGGATCCCTGTTATTCATGGCCCTGAGCTTGGTCTGCCGGTTATAGAAGAGAAATGTCTGGCGTGGATGGAGTGTCGGTTATTACCTGTCACTTCTGCGGCCGAGAAATATGACACCCTGTTTGGCGAAGTGGTTTCCGCCGCGGCAGATGAACGCGCATTTGTCTCCGGACGCTGGCAGTTTGACGGGGATAAGCTGAATACGCTGCATCATCTGGGGGCCGGGACGTTTGTGACGAGTGGGAAGATGGTGAAGGCGCTTGATTGATTTTTTAATTATACCCATCTGAAATATATAAAATTTCTATGGCATTTTATGTTTATCATAACGATGTTAAACGGAGGATATTTCAGAAGCTGTTGCATAAACAATCTTTCGTAAAGGAAATATCCATGTCATGGAACAAAGATGGCGCAATATCATATGCGAAATCACACGCGCAACCCAGCAGCACGGGTTATTGTGCTCGTTACGTAACAGAAGCGATCAGAGCGGGTGGTCGATTAAAAATCCCCAACACGCGTCTGGCAAAAGATATGGGGCGCACATTAGTCAATGCAGGCTTACCGCAACATACAACCTCATTACGAACTGTTCAGGCATGATTAATGAAACCACTCTACTTTTTACTTTTCGCCCTTTCTCCGCTCGCGGCCGCAGAAAACATTTATGCACCGGGTCAGGAGGCGCTTAAATTCAATCAATGGTATATAGCGCAGTTAGATCAGAACAAACCGCCCGTACTCAATCCAGACATTATGAACGAGTACGTAGCCTCAGGGACCATTGCAGCAATTAAAGAAATGTACTCTGGCGACAATAACGACAAAGATATGCCCGATGCGGATATGTTTATCAAAGCGCAGGACTGGGATGATGACTGGAATCAGATAACCGTCTTACATTCTGATTTTGACGCCGTTTGCACAAACGTCTATGTCGCATTTGGTAAGAAGCAAGATCATGTTATTGCAGATTGTCTCGTTGAAGAGCAAGGAAAATGGAAAGTGCGATCGGCGACGCTAATTAAGTAACAGACATAAACTCCCTGTCGTAATAATAAAAACACATGGTAGCCAAATGACTACCATGTGCAATTAATTAACTCTTCACGCGCTTCGCAATAATCTCATCCGCCACATTCCGCGGAGCTTCCGCAAAATGATGGAACTCCATCGTATACGTCGCGCGCCCCTGGGACATCGAGCGCAGCGTAGTGGCGTAGCCAAACATTTCAGCCAGTGGGACGTCAGCGCGAATAATCTGGCTGCCGTACTGCTCTGCCATCCCCTGCACCATGCCGCGGCGGGAGGAGAGATCGCCCATAATGTTCCCGGCATACTCTTCCGGCGTTTCCACCTCAACGTGCATCACCGGCTCAAGAATAACCGGATCCGCCCGCCGCGCGCCCTCTTTGAAGCCGAGGATCGCCGCCATGCGGAAGGCCATCTCCGAGGAGTCAACGTCATGGTAGGAACCAAACGTCAGGGTCGCTTTCACATCGACAACCGGATAGCCCGCCAGCACACCCGTATTCATGGCTTCTCGCAAGCCTTTTTCCACCGACGGGATGTACTCCCGGGGCACTACCCCGCCTTTGGTGGCATCTTCAAACACAAAACCACTTCCGGCTGCTAACGGCTCCAGACTCAGGACCACATGACCGTACTGCCCTTTCCCGCCGGACTGTCGGACAAATTTACCTTCAATATCCTTCACCGCTTTACGCAGGGTTTCACGGTAGGTGACCTGTGGACGACCAATGTTTGCCTCAACGCCAAACTCACGCTTCATGCGGTCAACGATGATTTCGAGATGCAGTTCGCCCATCCCGGAGATAATGGTCTGACCGGACTCTTCGTCCGTGTGCAGGCGGAAAGACGGATCCTCCGCCGCCAGGCGCTGTAGGGCGATCCCCATTTTCTCCTGATCGGCCTTGGTTTTCGGCTCAATCGCCAGCGAAATAACCGGGTCCGGGAACTCCATCCGTTCAAGGGTGATCACCGCATTCGGGTCGGTCAGCGTGTCACCGGTGGTGACGTCTTTCAGCCCGACACAGGCTGCGATATCCCCTGTGCGCAACTCGTCCACCTCATGGCGGTCGTTGGCATGCATCAGCACGATGCGCCCGATTCGCTCTTTTTTGCCCTTCACCGGGTTATAAACCGCGTCGCCTTTGCGCAGTATGCCGGAATAGACGCGAATAAAGGTCAACTGTCCGACGTACGGATCGCTCATCAGCTTGAAGGCCAGCGCAGAGAATGGTTCATCATCGCTTGGGTGGCGCTCGGCGTGCTGTCCATCTTCGTCTACCCCATCAATAGCGGGCACGTCCAGTGGAGACGGCATCAATTCAATCACCGCGTCGAGCATGCGCTGCACACCCTTGTTCTTGAAAGCGCTGCCGCACAGCATGGGCTGTATTTCACCGGAGATCGTCCGGATCCGTAGCCCTTTGATGATTTCAGCTTCATCCAGTTCGCCCGTCTCAAGGTACTTATCCATAAGCTCATCGCTGGCTTCTGCCGCAGACGAGACCATTTTTTCTCGCCACGTCTGGGCGGTGCTCAGCAGATCGTCGGGCACCGGCGCGTAGGTGAACGCCATGCCCTGGGTCGCATCATCCCAAAGAATGGTGCGCATCTTGATGAGATCAACCACGCCGGTGAAGTGTTCCTCTGCGCCCACGGGGATCACAATCGGGACCGGATTAGCTTTCAGCCGCTCCTGCATCATCCGCACCACGCGGAAGAAATCCGCACCCGGGCGGTCCATTTTGTTGACGAATGCCAGACGCGGGACGTGATATTTATTCGCCTGACGCCAGACGGTTTCCGACTGCGGCTGCACGCCGCCGACGGAGTCATAAACCATCACCGCGCCGTCGAGCACACGCATGGAACGTTCCACCTCAATGGTGAAATCCACATGCCCGGGGGTGTCGATAATATTGATGCGGTGCGGTTCAAAGCCTCTGTCCATGCCGGGCCAAAAACAGCTCACCGCCGCCGACGTAATGGTGATCCCGCGCTCCTGCTCCTGCGCCATCCAGTCGGTGGTTGCCGCGCCATCGTGTACTTCACCCAGCTTGTGGCTCATCCCGGTGTAAAACAGGATGCGCTCAGTGGTGGTTGTTTTGCCCGCATCGATATGCGCGGAGATACCGATGTTGCGATAACGTTCGAGTGGAATGGGTCGGGGCATGATATTTCCTTACGTCTTCATGACGGGTTTGTGACGACCAGGATAGTCGCGTGTTTGTTCGTTTGTTATAATAGTCCTATTGTACGAGTATTATCGAACTATTTTTTAACGGTTGACCTATTGTTGATATAGCTCAATCTCACGCGAGACGCAGGAAAACGATGATCCCAAACCACCCGGAACCTGAACAAATACTGCTGGAAAATGTGCTGTTCGCCCTCGGCAATCCGCTGCGGCTGGCGATTATTCGACGGCTGGCCGACGGCAGTGAGCTGAGCTGCAACGCGCTGCGCCCGGACGAGGTGGTGAAATCAACCATGACTCACCACTGGCGTGTACTGCGCGACAGCGGCGTGATCTGGCAGCGCCCGCAGGGGCGCGAGAATATGATTTCACTGAGAAGAGAAGATCTGGACGCCCGCTTTCCGGGGCTGATGGCGATCCTGTTACAGTCGAAATCATAAGCGCACTGACTGTTGCCTTTCGGCCAGCGCGCGCAGCGTAGCTTTGAGCCAGTTCGTAACGCCTCGTTTCCCGCTGCGCTTGTGCGAATAAATTTTTACTTCAAACGGACTGATGTGGAACGGTAAATCAAAAATTTTAATACGGGTAGCTGGCAGCAGCTTTTCAGCGGCGAATCGAGGTAACGCCATCAGCAGATCGCTTTCTGCAATAACAAACGGGGCGCTGAGCATAGACGGGGTTTTGATCGCAATGTGTCGGGTATAACCCATGCGTTCCAGCTGCAAATCCAGCACCCCCTGCTTCTCATTCCACGGCGTAACCACAAGATGCCGGGCGGCGAGATAATCCTCTAGCGTGAGCGCGCTCCGGCTCGCATTGCTAATCACCACATATTCATCTTCGAACCAGCTGATCTCTTCCAGCTCCGGGTACCGGCGATCCTCAATGGTGCTGAATCCCAAGGCCAGATCCACCTCTCCTGCCAGTAATTCCGTCAACGCCGGGCTGTGCGGCAAATATCGTAATTCCAGACGCAAGCCAGGCGCCGCTTGTTGAAGCGTATTCATGAGCGCAGGGAATATGCAGAACGCGGTAAAGTCCGTTATCGCGATCTGCAAACACGCTGTACTAATAGCAGGATCAAATTCCGGCTGCGGCGACAGCTCCTGGTCGAGATATTTCAGGGCCGATGCAATAACTGGCGCAAGCTGTGTTGCATAGACGCTGGGACACATTCGATGTCCTTCCCGGTAGAACAGCGGGTCGTTGAGCGAAACACGCAGCCGTGACAGGGCATGGCTGAGCGCCGAGGTGCTCATCGCCAGCTCATCTGCCGCAAGTCGAACGGAACTGTGGCGATAAATCGCGTCAAAAACCGGCAGAAGGTTTAAATCAAGGCGCCTTAAGGCTGGATGCATAATATTCATCATTTATTGATTTCATTGCACTTAATTCTTCTGACATTAGCCTTTATGCTTATCCCCATCAACTACAAACAAAGATAAAGGGAAAGGAATGAGCATTACGATTCGTCAGGCGCGACCTGAAGATGCAGCGGCAATATACGATATGATTTACGAACTCGCAGTCTATGAAAAAGCGCCAGAAGAAGTGGTCACCACGCCGGACGAAATCCGTAAAACGCTGTTTGGTGCAGACAGTAAAACCGAAGCGCTGGTTGCCGAATATGCAGGCCATGCTGTGGGGTATGCCGTTTTTTTCACCAGCTATTCCACCTGGCTTGGCCGCAACGGCATCTATATGGAAGATTTGTATGTCTCCCCGGAATACCGCAGCAAGGGTGCGGGAAAAGCACTGCTTAAAAATATCGCGCAATGCGCAGTGGAACGTCACTGCGGCCGGCTGGAATGGAGCGTGCTTGACTGGAACCAGTCTGCAATTGATTTTTATCTGAGCATCGGCGCGGTACCGCAGTCCGAATGGGTACGCTATCGTCTTGATGGCGAGGCATTGCGGGCATTTGCTGAGTAGCAATGCCATCGCGTGAAACGCCCCTCTTTCTAAGGGGCATAATGTCAATGAAAGCGTTGCTGAAGCACGGTATATCTGAGAAAGAGCTTACCGTCTTTTTTTGTTTTCTCTGAGACGCTCGACGATTCAGCGGCCGAGGTTCATTCCGGCTGCGTCAGGCTGTATACGGGGATCCGCCGGGTTGTCATCGTTAGCGTATCAAACACCTCAGTCTCTGACGTCACAATCCTCGTGCCCGTTTTTCTAAGCCTCTGCACATCGGCCGCGATGCGCTGAATGCCAAACCAGAAAAGCCCGTCGAGCGCCGTTACAGATAGTCCATTTTCGAGTGCCAGTTTGAGTCGTTCCCTGGGCGCTTTCACCTGCTGTGCAATTTGCCGGTAAGGTACTTCACTTCCGCCAGTGCTGTCGCTTCGCTGGATCCGCGTTTTCAGGTGATAGGTAAATTCGTCAGGAACGCCTTCCAGGTCCTGTTTAAGGCTGTAAACGCAGCCAAACCGCTTGCCGTTGAACAGGACATTTTTTTGACTGAGCTGGAACTCATTTCTGATCCCATCAATCAACTGCGGGGCGCGGGTGAGGAGTAACCGGAAGGGAAGCTCAAAGCTGGTCACATAATCCACATTCAACAGCGCGAGACGCAAACGCTCTTCCGCACCGGATTTTTGCTCGCGACACTCGCGCATCACTTCTGCCCACTGGCGGGTCAGACGTTCTGGCTCGGCGACTTCGGTGAGGAGATATTTTTCAAGGTGATAGTCGACTCTTCCGGTCATATTTTGCATCCCGACAAGGTGGATGCGGTAATTCTATCCAGCGGCGCAGATTTTATAAAGGGCGGAGCGCAACGGCATCCGCCCCCTGTGCTACTGCTGGATACTCGACCGATCCGACATATCGCTGGCAGCGAAAGTTCTGACTGAGGACTGGACCTGTTTTTTTCGCGCATACCGGTCCGGTTGCCCTTCAGGACGCGTTTTGAAGCGACGATGCAGCCACATATATTGCTCGGGTGCCATCATCACCGCACGCTCAATTGCCCTGTTCATCTGCGTAGCCACGGCCACTTTATCGCCTCCCTGCAAGGTATCGCTAATATCGTCCAGGATAATCAGCTCATACCCTGTGCCGTCTGCTTTTCTGCGTGGTACAAACGGGATCACGGCCGGTCTGGCACTTTTCACCAGCATATAGCTCCCGGCAGTTGTCGCGGCGTCCGGGACGGCAAAAAACGGCACAAACACGCTATTCGTTTTTCCATAGTCGTGATCCGGGGCATACCACAGGATCTCATTTTGCTTAAGCGCGCGGATCATGCCCTTCAAATCGTAACGGTCGAGCATGGTTTTATTGGAACGCAGACGACCGCGCGTCTGTAGCCAGTCGAGCAACGCATTGTTGTTGGGACGATAGACACCAATACCCGCGTTGAGCATGCCAAAGATGCGTGCGCCTAATTCCAGCGTGAGAAAATGCATGCCAATGAGCACCACGCCCCTTCCTTGCGCCCTTGCCTGTTCCATATGTTCGTAGCCGGTCACGCTGAAGTGTTTGCGCACGCGCCAGTCAGGCCAGAACCACGCGATGCCCGTTTCGATGACGCCCATTCCAACCGATTCAAAATTACGCTCAAGCAAACGCTCGCGCTCACCCTCTTTCATCTCCGGAAAGCAAAGCTCAAGATTTCGTCTGGCGATTTCCACGCGGCGTGGAAGCAGACGCATGGCCAGACGCCCGAGTCCGTGCCCTGCTTTTAACAGAAGCGGATACGGAAGCTGAACCGTGCCCCAGAGCGCAGCAATGCCTGCCCAACTGAGCCAGTAACGAGGATGCATAAAGGCGAGTGAAAACCGAGGTAATTTTGTCATGAAAAAATTATCCTTTTACTATCTGTACTTAATCTGGTGCAGTTGTAGTGCTTACCTGCTGATTTAACGAATATTGTTTGGAGGAGTGAATTGTAGCGGAAACGTTGTGCTGTTTATTATCGATTTTTGCGAAAGGAATGAAAGGCGGGGATCGCCGGGTGATACTGCACCACCCGGCAGGCGAGTTACATCGAATAGCCGGGCTTCTTAATCAGTTCATCCAGTTTAGGTCCAATCTCGGTATCCCAGACCTGCGCCTTCCAGTCAGCTTCCTGGACTTCGTGAAGCGCCACGGAGATTGAGCGATCTTTGCTGTTCAGATGACGGACTATCGTTTCGGCGATATCCGCCGCCAGGGCCGTTTTTTGTTCGTCAGTCAGATCGCGTGGAAAACATTTGATATCAACGTGAGGCATGGGCAGGGCTCCTTTTATAGGTTAGCGTTCCACGTTATCAGATTATGTCGTTAGCTTTTAGCACCTTGTGCAGTTCTGGCAACGCGCAGACGGCATCCGCGATGGCGGTGATATTAGGTGCGTTGGTGGTAAACCACTCATGACCTGGCCCCCAGGTACGCACGACGGCAATATAGACGTCAAGCAGCGTAAGCTGTTGGCCAAAGGCATAAGGCGAGGCGCTGAGCTGGCTGTCAAACCACAGATAGAGGGATTTCCGGTACTCAATACAGTTTTTCTTCAGCTGTTCCGGGGCATCAGGCACCCAGCGTTCCGGGTAATCTGCATACGTAAAGGTGGGATAGACGTTCGCCACAAACCAGATGAGCAGGCGCTGAAACTGCTGGCGCTCGGCCTGCCCAACGGGCGGCGCGAGGTCGGGTCGTCTGTCGAGCACCATCAGGGCGATCGCCGCGGTTTCCGTCACGATCGCCCCATTTTCCAGCTCCAGCGTCGGCACCTGGCACAGCGGGTTCAGTTTCAACAGCAATTCGCGCTGCGGGCCGGGCTGGTCAAACCCATCCACGTTGACGAACTGATACGGGATGTCTGCCAGAGTCAGCATCACCTCACTGATTGCCGATCCCCAGCCGGGTACGCCATAGAGTTTGATCATGTTGCCTCCTCAGGGCTGAAAACCCTAAGTGTAGAGCAGTAGGACCAGATTATCCCAGGCGGGAAAACTACAATACTTTCGACAAAAACTGGCGCGTTCGCGGATGCGACGGTCGGTTTAACACGTCGTCGCTGCTGCCCTGCTCCACAATTTTACCGTCGACCATAAATACCACCTGGTCCGCCACTTCCCGGGCAAAGCCGATCTCATGGGTGACCACCACCAGCGTAGTGCCGGAGCGGGCGAGCTTTTTAATCACGTCCAGCACTTCGCCAACCAGTTCCGGATCCAGCGCCGAAGTTGGCTCATCAAACAGCATCACGCGCGGGCACAGCGCCAGCGCGCGGGCAATGGCGATGCGCTGCTGTTGGCCGCCGGAGAGGTGACGCGACCAGGCATCGGCTTTATCGCGCAGACCTACCACATCCAGAAGGCTGTAGGCGTTTTCAATAGCCTCTTTTTTACTGAACTTTTTATGCGCGATGGGTGCTTCAACCAGGTTTTCCAGCACCGTAAGATGCGGAAAAAGATTGAAGTTCTGAAACACGTACCCAACGTTGACGCGCTGTTTGAGGATCTCTTTCTCTTTGAGCTCGTAGAGTTTGTCACCCTGACGGCGATAGCCGATGTAATCCCCGTCAATCTGGATAAAGCCTTCGTCTACGCGCTCCAGATGGTTAATAGTGCGCAGCAGCGTCGATTTTCCCGATCCAGAGGGTCCGAGGATCACCGTCACGGAGCCCGGTGGGATCTCAAGCGTGACGTTATCGAGCGCTTTATGTCGGCCAAAAAACTTACTGACGCCGGTTATGGAAATGTGTCCTTCAGGAGAGGCTTGCATGAACGGGCTCCTGTGCTGACGAAGTGGTGACGGAACGCGCGCGGCTGGTCGCCCGGCTCTGGTTTACGGCGGAGCGGCGCTCGCTGCGGGCGAGTCCACGCTCAATAACATGCTGGATGGCAGACAGTACGGTGGTGATCACCAGATACCAGACGGCCCCCACCATCAACAGCGGGATCACCTCCTGGGTGCGGTTGTAGATCATCTGGATCGTGTAGAACAGTTCCGGCATCGCCAGCACGTAAACCATCGCCGTCCCTTTGGCGAGGCTGATGATTTCGTTAAACCCGGACGGCAGGATGGTACGCAGCGCCTGGGGGAGAATTATGCGCACGGTGCGACGCCACGCCGGCAGACCCAGCGCAGCGGCCGCCTCATACTGACCGTGGTCGACCCCAAGGAAGCCCCCGCGAATGATCTCCGCCGTATAGGCGCTCTGCACCAGCGTCAGCCCCACGATGGCGGTAGAAAACTGCCCGAGAACATTGATGGTTTCAAAGCTGCCCCAGGTAATGCCGGTAAAAGGCACGCCGAGAGAGAGCGTGTCGTAGAGATAGGAGAAGTTATAGAGGATAATCAGCACCACGATCAGCGGCAGCGATCGGAACAGCCAGATGTAGCCCCACGCCAGGCTGCTCAACAGCCATGATGACGAGAGCCGAGCCAGCGCCAGCATGCCGCCAATCACCACGCTCAATACGGTGCTTATCAACGTCAGCAGCAGCGTCTGTCCGACGCCTTCGAGGATCACCGGGTCAAAGAACCAGCGGGCAAATACCGCCCACTCCCAGCGCGGATTAAAGGCCACGGACTGGATCACGACAGCCAGCACAAACAGCGCCACCACGGCGCCAGCAGCGCGCAGCGGATAACGTGCCGGGACCACTTTTATGGTTTCAACGTTGCTCATCGTCGCTCCTTATGCGGTTTTGCTGAGCGCTTCGCGGATCAGCGTCTTGGTGAAACGCAGCCGACCGTCGAACGGCGGCTGGCTATACTCTTCCGGGTCGCGGTTGAGATCGAACTGCGGCTGATACCCCTGACTGAGATAGAGCCGCACCGCCTCCGGCTGACGAAACCCCGTAGTCAGGTAGATGTGGCTGTAACCCGCCAGCACCGCCCGGCGCTCCAGCTCCTGTACCACGCGCGCGGCCAGTCCCTGCTGGCGCAGCGTTTTATTCGTCCAGATACGTTTGATCTCTGCGGTATGTTCGTCGAAGGGCTTGTACGCCCCGGTGGCGATGATCTCGCCATCGCGCTCCAGGACGATAAACAGCCCCTGCGGCGCCAGGTACCACTCTGTCAGCTCGACTTCCGCATCCTTTGAAAAGTAGTCGCCGTAACGAGCGGCGTACTCACCGAAAAGCCCCGCGATAATGGGTTGAAGATCGGCATCTTCCGGCGAAACGTCACGAAATTGTTCAAGCATAGCGCCTCCTTAATCGCCCAGACCCGCCGGGTTAACTTCGGAGCTGGAGATACGCTCCACGCCTTCCCCCCAGCGGTTCAGCACCTTTTCGTAATCTCCGTTCTTGATCGCGCCGTTCAGCGCGGTTTGAACCGGTTCGACCAGGCCGCTGCCTTTTTTCAGCGTCACCGCGATATGCGCCGCCTTCGGCCAGCCGCCGTCGACGCTGCCGACAAGTTTGGTTTTACCGTTGAGCGCCGCTTTCCAGGCGCCGATCACGTTCGGGCCAAAGTAGGCGTCCGCGCGTCCCGACTGAAGTGCCAGCGTTTGGGCCGCGTCGTCTTTGGTGTAGATCGGCGTAAAGGGTTTCAGCCCTTTTTTGAGGTTCTCTTCGTTCCATGCCAGCAGAATGGCTTCCTGGTTGGTGCCGGAACCCACGATGATGCGCAGCCCGGCGATATCCTCTGCCTTCACAAGCGAGTTGATGGGACTGGTGGATTTCACGTAGAAGCCAAGTGAATCCTTGCGATAGGTGGCGAAGTCGAACTTCTCTTTGCGCGCTTTGGTGACGGTGATGTTGCTGATAGCCGCATCGTATTTCCCGGAGGCCACCCCCAGCGGCCAGTCCTCCCAGGAGGTGGGAACCACGTTCAGCTCCAGCCCAAGGCTGTCCGCCACCAGACGCGCAATGTCGACCTCACTTCCCAGCAGGGTCTTGTTGTCGTCGGAAAAGACCGTCAGCGGCGGTTGATTCAGTCCCGCCACCGCCACGGTAAATTTCCCCGGCACGGCAAAGCGATAGTCTTTCGGCAGTTGCGCGATCGCATCGCTGTTTTTGGCGGTATTGATCGGCGTTTTATTGGCCTCAATGCTCACGCCGGTGCCGTTAATATTGACGTTCTCTGCCCAGACGGCAGGGGTAAAAGCCAGCGCAAGCGCCAGAATAAGCGATGATTTCTGCATAGCGTTTTTCTCTTTTATTGTTGTGTGAACTGATTTTTGGGCTCGTCTAAGCCCAGACTTTCGCGCAGCGTGGTGCCGGGATAGTCGGTGCGGAACAGGCCGCGCGCCTGTAAAAGGGGGACCACCTGGTCGACAAAGCGCGGGAAGGTGTCCGGCGTACCGCCCTGAATGATGAAGCCATCCGCCGCCTTCTCTTCGAACCAGGCCTGTAAACCATCGGCCACCTGCTCCGGTGTGCCGGAAAAACGCGGGCGCGGCGATGCGGCTTCCAGCGCGACCTGACGAAGAGTTAAGTTGCGCTCACGGGCGTTACGCTTGATTTCATCGGTGGTGCTGCGGAAGCTGTTTTTGCCCAAATCGCCAATATCCGGGAACGGCGCGTCGAGGGAATACTGGCTGAAGTCGTGATGCTCGAAATAACGTCCAAGGTAATTCAGCGCATCATTAATGGAGACCAGTGCCGCCGTGGTTTGATACTGGTTTTCTACGTCATCGGCGTCGTTTCCAACAATCACGCTGACGCCCTGGAATATATGTAAATCCCCTGCGCGGCGGCCGTGACTTTCCAGCTGCTGTTTAACATCTCGGTAAAAAGCCTGGGCTTCTTCCAGCGTGTCATGGTGGGTAAAAATCGCGTCAGCATGTTTTGCCGCCAGCTTTTTACCGTCGTCGGACGCACCAGCCTGAAAGACAATCGGACGTCCCTGCGGGGTGCGGCCAATATTCAGCGGGCCAGAAACCCGGAAGAAATCACCGTGGTGATCCAGAGTATGCAGTTTCGACGCATCAAAGAACTGTCCGCTCTCTTTATTCCGGATAAAGGCATCCCCTTCCCAGGAGTCCCACAGCCCTTTCACCACGTCGAGATACTCATCGGCAATGCGGTAGCGCAGCGCATGCTCCGGGTGTTTTTCGCGGGAGAAGTTCTTCGCTGACCCTTCCAGCGGCGACGTCACCACGTTCCAGCCTGCGCGTCCGTTGCTCAGGTGATCGAGGCTGGCGAACTGGCGTGCAGCGGTGAAAGGCTCGCTGTACGAGGTGGATAACGTGCCGACCAGCCCCAGGCGCGAGGTGATACTCGCCAGCGCGGACAACACCGTCAGCGGCTCAAAGCGGTTTAAAAAATGCGGAATGGATTTCTCGTTAATATAAAGACCGTCGGCCACAAATATAAAGTCGAGCTTGCCCTCTTCTGCTTTTAAAGCCGTTTCTTTGACGAAATCAAAATTAATGCTGGCATCCGCGACCGCCGCCGGGTGGCGCCAGGCAGACATATTTCCGGATGCACCATGCAAAATGGTCCCCAGCCGCAATTGACGATGTGCAGACATATTCACCTCAAATTAATTAAACGTGTTGCAGGGCTTTTTCCGCGAGCTGAGCAAAATAGCGGGCAGCGGGTTCGATTAATGCTTCGTCCGGGTTAAATGCCGGGTGATGTAACCCAAACGGACTGTTGCTGCCAATGCTGACAAACGCGCCGGGTATGTTTTGCAGATAGACCGCGAAATCCTCCCCGCCCATGTGCAGTTCCGCATGCCGGGTTTCATATCCCGCTTCGCGCGCAACCGAGGTGGCAAACCCGGCCCAGTGCTCATCGTTCACCAGCGCGGTGGGTCCGGCGTACCAGGTGATGTTGATCTGCGCGCTAAAGGCGCTGGCAAATCCGGCGGCGATTTCACCGACGCGCGCTTTCACGTTCTGCTGCACTTCCGTACGGTGCGTGCGCAGCGTGCCCTCCAGCTCAACGCTTTCCGGCAGCACGTTCCAGGTATTCCCCCCGGCGATGCGTGTCACGCTCAGAACAACCGAATCCAGCGTATTGACGTTACGGCTGGCAACGCTTTGCAGCGCGGTCACCAGCTGGCTTGCCAGCACGATGGCGTCGTTGCCTTCATGGGGACGTGCGGCATGCGCGCCTTTGCCGGTAACATGAATAACGAAGCGATCGACGTTGGCATAGAACGGGCCGCCGCGCGTAGCAAACTCGCCGACCGGCAGTGAAGGCTCGTTATGCATTCCGAAAATCGCGCGTACGTCACGTAACGCCCCGGCCCGCACCATACTTTTTGCTCCGCCGAAATTCTCTTCCGCAGGCTGGAACAGGATCCGCACGCGACCGTTGAGCGAGGCTTCCCGCTCCTTTAGCTTTAACGCAGCGCCGAGGATCACGCTGGTGTGGATGTCATGGCCACAGGCATGCATCACCCCCGCACGCCGGGAGCTAAACGGCACCCCACTGCGCTCGTCGATGGGTAACGCGTCGATATCGGCACGCAGCGCAACCAGTGCGTTGCCCGTGCCGATCTCCGCAACCAGCCCGGTCTGGAGATCGTAAGGCAGCGGTGCAATACCGGCCGCCGTCAGCCACTCGCGCAGGCGCGCCGTTGTTTCGACCTCCTGACCGGAGAGTTCAGGGTTCTGGTGCAGCTCACGGCGCCAGGCAATCAGTTGTTCGCTAAAGCTCATACGGTCACCTCCCTGTTAAATCGCGCCTCGGCCAGCAGTCGCAGTGACTGCGCGCGCGTTGCGCCATCAGCGACCGGCGTGTCGATGATAAATTCGTCAATTCCCCACTGCTGATGCAGCGCGTTGAGCTGTTCAAGCACCGACGCCGCCGTTCCGGCCATCAGAGACTGCGCCCGACGCGCGATGCGCACCGGGTCACTCCCCGCCTGCCCCGCAAAGGCGTAGGCCTGTTCTTCGCTGGCCACGGTGACGCGCTGTCCGTTTACCAGCTCCACGCCCCACACTTCAACCTTCTGCGCCAGCGCATCGGCCTCAGTCTGGGTTGGGGCAACAATGACCTGCACGGCCACAATCACCTCCCGGACGCTGTGTTGACGCCACGCTGTGACGACCTCGCGCAGCAGCTCAGGATCACCGTTCAGATGGGCGGCAAAGACAAAATGCCAGTCGAGGGAGGCCGCCAGCAGCGCGCTTTCTGTGCTGGCGCCCAGCAGAAACCCCCGGGCAGGCACCGGCGGCAGCGGCGTGGCGCGAACGTCATCCTCCGCTGATTGATTTTCAGGGCGGATCCAGCGATCGAGCTGCGTCAGTTGTTCAGCAAAGCTGCCTCTTTCCTGCGGATTAAGGCCGTGCTGCAAGGCACGGGTAGAGAGCGGCAGACCGCCGGGCGCTTTGCCAACGCCCAGATCAACCCGGCCCGGCGCAATGGCGGCCAGTACGTTAAAATTTTCGGCGACTTTATAGGGGCTGTAATGTTGCAGCATGACGCCGCCTGAGCCCACGCGAATACGTTTTGTTTGCCCGAGGATCCAGGCAATCAGCAGCTCCGGCGAGGGGCTGGCAAGCTGCGGGGTATTGTGGTGTTCGGCAATCCAGAAGCGGTGATAACCCAGCGTTTCTGCCTGTTGCGCCAGTGCTAAGGTTCGCGCCAGCGCATCGGCGGCTGTTTCGTGTTCTGCGACGGGGCTTTTATCCAGAATGCTGATTCGCCATGACATGTTGCGTTCTCGTTTGACTTAACATGTCGTCATTATTAAAGGCGGATTTCACCTCTGAGAAACAATTAATTTACATTTGGATTGCCGGAAATCAGCTATAGCTTACCGCTACTCGTTCGGATACTGCTCGTCGGTGACCTTCTCCAGCCATGCCACCGGGCTCCCGTCGACAGCTTCTGCGATGGCGATATGGGTCATGGCCGTCTGCGCGCTTGCGCCGTGCCAGTGCTTCACGCCGGGTGGGATCCAGGCGATATCACCCTGATTCAGCGGTTCCGCCTCTTTCCCCCACTCCTGTAACCAGCCGCACCCCTGCGTCACGATCAGCGTTTGTCCAAGAGGATGCGTATGCCAGGCGGTACGTGCGCCGGGTTCAAAGGTGACGGTCGCGCCGCCGACTTTTGCCGGTTCAGTCGCCTGGAAAGGCGCGTCAATACGCACGCAGCCGGTAAACCAGGCCTCTGGCCCCTGAACGGAAGGTAACGAACCGCTACGGATAATTTTCATGATTAACTCCTCGTTTGCTGTTGCGTTAACAGTAGCGTAAAGCCATGGGGAGCATTAGAGTGCATAATCAGAAAGGAACTATGAGTTCAATTCATAAATAGGATAAGCCGCCATGTTAAAAGACAACTTCAACGATCTGCTCTCCTTTATGGTTGTCGCCCGGGAGCGCAGTTTTACCCGCGCCGCGGCGCAGCTTGGGGTATCTCAGTCGGCGCTCAGTCACGCAATGCGCAATCTGGAAGCGAGGCTGGAAGTCCGTCTGTTAACCCGCACCACCCGCAGCGTGGCCCCTACCGAGGCCGGCGAGCAACTCTTCATGCGCTTAAGCCCCCATCTGATGGAGATCGAGCAGGAACTTACCGCGCTGCGTGATACCCGCGACAGACCTGCCGGGAATATACGCCTAACCGCCGGGGAGCACGCCATGTCTGCCGTGCTGTGGCCTGTGCTTAAACCCTTTATGGCGCAGTATCCTGACATCAACGTTGAAGTCACGGTGGACGATGGGCTGACAGATATTGTCGATGGCCGCTTTGACGCGGGGGTGCGTCTGGGTGAGCAGGTGGCGAAAGATATGATTGCGGTACGTATTGCGCCGGACATGCGCATGGCGGTCGTCGGGTCGGCAGACTATTTGCATCGTTTCGGGGTACCGGAAACGCCGGAGCAGCTTGATCAGCACCGCTGCATTAATATGCGCCTGCCCACACGCGGCGGATTATATGCCTGGGAATTTGAACGGGACGGACGTGAGCTGCGCGTGCGGGTTGACGGCCAGTTGATCCTCAACAGCCTGCCGCAACGCATTGATGCCGCCGAAAACGGTCTGGGGCTGGCGTACGTCCCGGAAGATGCGGTTCAGGACGCCCTTGCTGAGGGCCGGTTAGTGCGTGTGCTTGAAGCCTGGTGTCCGGCTTTTGCCGGTTATCATCTCTATTATCCGAGCCGCCGCCAGCACACTTCCGCGTTTTCATTACTTATCGCAGCTCTGCGGCATCCATAAGTTCTACCTATAGGTAACTATTAAGTAAACCTGATGATTAAATCAGCATTCGCCGACCTTTTTGCCTAAAAAAACGTCACGATTCAGCGCGTTGTGATCGCAGTCTGCTCTGACCACACGATTTCCTTCGACGAGCATCACTTTCGGCACGGTTATATTTTGCGTCGCTTATCAATTGCGGGTAGGATGCCTCGCCATGTTTTGCCTTATCCATACACAGAATGACTGGAAAGGCAGCATGTGTCTGCGCAGAAGCAATCGTTTGTTTCGGCTTCTGCCAGGCAGGACTATCACGTTAATGGTTCAGACAGGCAAACAGGTAACTCAATGAAAACAAGCAATAAAAGCGCAGCCGATCATCATGCTGCTAAACGTCGCTGGTTGAACTCTCATGAAGAGGGCTATCACAAGGCGATGGGCAACCGTCAGGTTCAGATGATCGCCATCGGCGGCGCTATCGGTACAGGTCTTTTTTTAGGTGCAGGCGCACGTCTGCAAATGGCTGGCCCCGCTCTCGCCCTGGTCTATCTGGTGTGCGGGATCTTCTCTTTCTTCATTCTTCGCGCCCTCGGCGAGCTGGTGCTCCACCGCCCTTCCAGCGGTAGCTTTGTCTCTTACGCCCGTGAATTTCTCGGTGAAAAGGCCGCGTATGTCGCGGGCTGGATGTACTTCGTTAACTGGGCAATGACCGGTATCGTCGATATCACCGCCGTTGCGCTGTACATGCACTACTGGGGCGCGTTTGGCGATGTGCCGCAGTGGGTGTTCGCCCTCGGGGCGCTGGCAATCGTCGGGACCATGAACATGATCGGCGTGAAATGGTTCGCCGAGATGGAGTTCTGGTTCGCGCTGGTGAAGGTGCTGGCCATTGTGATCTTCCTGGTGGTCGGGACCGTATTCCTCGGCACCGGTAAACCGCTGGACGGCAACGCCACCGGCTTCCACCTGATTACCGATAACGGTGGTTTCTTCCCGCACGGCCTGCTGCCAGCGCTGGTTCTGGTCCAGGGCGTGGTATTCGCCTTTGCCTCCATCGAACTGGTCGGTACGGCGGCAGGTGAATGTAAAGATCCGCAGACGATGGTGCCAAAAGCCATCAACAGCGTGATCTGGCGTATCGGTCTGTTCTATGTGGGCTCCGTGGTATTGCTGGTACTGCTGCTGCCGTGGAATGCATACCAGGCGGGGCAAAGTCCGTTTGTGACCTTCTTCTCTAAGCTGGGCGTGCCGTACGTGGGCAGCATCATGAACATCGTGGTACTGACTGCCGCGCTCTCCAGCCTGAACTCCGGGCTCTATTCGACGGGCCGTATCCTGCGCTCCATGTCGATGGGGGGCTCTGCGCCGAAGTTTATGTCGAAGATGAGCAAGCAGCAGGTGCCTTACGCGGGTATTCTGGCTACGCTGGTGGTGTATATCTTTGGCGTGTTCCTGAACTATCTCGTGCCGTCTCAGGTGTTTGAGATCGTGCTGAACGTCGCTGCGCTGGGCATCATCGCCTCCTGGGCCTTTATCGTGGTGTGTCAGATGCGTCTGCGCAAAGCAATTAAAGAAGGGAAAGCGGCTGACGTCAGCTTCAAGCTGCCGGGCGCGCCGGTGACCTCCTGGCTTACCCTGCTGTTCTTGTTGAGTGTGCTGGTGCTGATGGCCTTCGACTACCCGAACGGTACTTACACCATCGCCACAATCCCGCTGCTGGCGGTGCTGTTGATTGCTGGCTGGTTTGGCGTGCGTAAACGCGTGAATGAAATCCACAGTACCGCCCCGGTTCATCCTGGAGATGACAATCAGGATGGTCCGCTGGTGGAAGAGACGTCGCGTTAATAAAAAAGCCGGGTGGCGGCTACGCCTTACCCGGCCTGCATTTCATGGTTTTCCAGGCCCGGTAAGCGCAGCGCCACCGGGCAATTCCTACCTTAAAGCGCGATACGAATCACATCGTCAGGCTGAGTGGCTTCCTGCTGACGGGTAGACTTCTGTTTCACCGTCACGTACAGCGTTTTACCGTCCGCAGACAGCGCCAGGCTGTTCGGGTAAACCGGCGTATCGAAGGTTTTGGTCACTTTGTAAGTTTTGGCGTCAATCACGCTCACCTTGCCCGCCTCGCGGTGCGTCACATAGGCTTCGTTACGCGCCGGGTTAAACAGTACGGCCAGCGATTCTGGCGCGGCGATTTTCTGCATTACGCTGCCATCTTTCAAATTCACCACCAGCACTTCAGGCTGTTTTGAATCCGTCACAAACGCACGCTGGCCGGCAGTGTCCAGGCTCAGGTTCAGGTAGAAGTGCTCTTTTCCGTCTTCCTGTACTTTCTTACGGCTGAGGATTTTGTTGGTCACGGTATCAATGGTCACCAGCTCACCGTCCGCATTGGTGGTATACAGGCGTTTTGCCTTCGCATTCAGCGCCAGACCGGTGCTGAACGTGCCGGTGTTCCTAATGGTGTCCTTCAGCTTCAGCGTTGCGCCATCAACAACCCAGATCACGCTCTCCTTGCCGATGCCGGTAATGTATACCGTATTGGTCGTGTCATCGGCCACCAGCTGGCGCGGCTGAAGCGGCTTCACCGTGTCGCTACGTTTGCGATCGTCCAGCACCAGGCGCCCTTTCACCTCGCTCGTTTTGGCGTCAATCGCCGTCACGGCACTGTTGACGGTGTTACCGAACCACAGCGTCTGGGTGGCGTTATCGATCGTGGCGCCAAACGGCTTGAGATCGTTATGAATCGCCTGCGTCACTTCCAGCGTGACCGGATCCAGACGATAGACCACGCCGCCCTTATCGGTTTTGCGGCTTTGTGACGTCGCAACCCACAGCGCGTTTTCCTGCTGGCTGACGGCCATTTCATACGCGCCCTTGCCGACCGCTTTGCGCAGCATCTCTTCAGCGGCATGAACCTGGAACGTACCGGCAAACAGTAAAGAGCCCAACAGCAGAGACCCACGCAGGCGCGGCGAGCACAGATGACGTAAAGACATAACAATTCCTTTTTAAATGAGGAGATTTACCGCTGACATCGCTTCCGGCGGGCAAAGTCATCGCTTTGCCGTTATTTTAATGAGAATAGTAATCATTAATGAGTTGAATGTGGAGTATTTCTTTCCTGCAAAACCTTACATTCACGAAATGTGCGGTTATAGTTTTCATAACATTTACAAAGGATTTAACATATATACACAGGTTCCAGTTGATTTGGTTCGAATTTTTTCTTAACCGGCTTACTCCATGAAAATTATTACTGCCCATAAGGCCTCACTACCCCTGTTGTTCGTTCCCGTCATTTTTGGCCCGCTGAGTGCGATGGCCGCGGATGAACAGACCCTGATCGTCAGCGCCACGCCGCAAACCGTCTCCGAACTGGACACCCCGGCCGCAGTCAGCGTGGTGAGCGGCGAGGATATGCGACATGCCACACCGCGCATCAACCTTTCTGAATCCCTTGGGAGCGTACCTGGCCTGCAAATCCAGAACCGCCAGAACTATGCTCAGGATCTGCAACTTTCCGTTCGCGGATTCGGCGCGCGCTCAACCTTCGGCGTACGCGGGATCCGTATGTACGTGGACGGCATTCCGGCAACCATGCCCGACGGCCAGGGGCAGACATCAAACATTGACCTCAACAGCATAGAGAGCGTCGACGTGCTGCGCGGCCCCTTCTCTGCCCTGTACGGTAATGCCTCCGGCGGCGTGATCAACATCAACACCCAGACCGGACAACAGCCAGCCACCATTGAAGCCAGCAGCTATTACGGCAGCTACGGCACCTGGCGTTACGGTATGAAGGCCACCGGGGCGGTGGGTGATGGTACTCAGGCGGGCGATGTGGATTACGCCGTATCCACTACCCGTTTTACCACCCATGGCTATCGCGACCACAGCGGCGCGCGCAAAAACCTCGCCAACGCGAAACTGGGCGTGCGCATTAATGATGTCAGCAAGCTGACGCTGATTTTTAACAGCGTGGACATGAAAGCCAACGATCCAGGCGGACTGAGCTATGAGGAGTGGCAGAATAACCCGCGCCAGTCACCACGTGGCGATCAGTACAACACGCGTAAGACCATTAAGCAGACCCAGGCCGGGATCCGCTACGACCGTCAGCTGAGCGAACAGGACGACCTCAGCGTGATGATGTATGCCGGTGAGCGTGAAATGACTCAGTACCAGTCCATTCCGGCGTCCACTCAGCGCGAGAATCCTGCGCATTCGGGCGGTGTGATTGATATGCAGCGTCACTATCAGGGTATTGATACGCGCTGGACCCACCGCGGCGAACTGCTGGTTCCGGTGACATTTACCACCGGGTTGAACTACGAAAACATGAGCGAAAATCGTCGCGGGTATGAGAACTTCGTGATGGGCAACGGCGTGCCAGATTATGGCGTGAAGGGTAATAAACGCCGTGACGAACGCAATCTGATGTGGAACCTGGATCCCTACCTGCAAACCCAGTGGCAGCTAACGCAAAAACTGTCCTTAGAGGCGGGCGTACGTTATAGCTCCGTCTGGTTTGACTCCAACGATCGTTACATTACCCCGCAAAACGGTGATGACAGCGGCGACGCCAGCTACCACAAATGGCTCCCGGCAGGTGCGGTGAAATACGCCGTGACCGACGCATGGAACCTGTATGCCGCGGCAGGACGGGGATTTGAGACGCCGACCATCAACGAACTTTCCTACCGTTCTGATGGCAAAGGTGGCCTCAATATGAACCTGCAACCGTCCACCAACAACACCTATGAGATTGGCAGCAAAACCCGCATCGGCAATGGCATCCTGACGGCGGCGCTGTTCCGCACGGATACCGACAATGAGATCGTGGTGGACGAAAGCAAGGATGGTCGCACGACTTATAAAAACGCGGGAAAAACGCGCCGTCAGGGTGTGGAAATTGCGCTCGACCAGCAGTTTGCCGAGAACTGGAAGCTGAAGATGGCGTGGACCTATCTTGATGCCACCTACCGCACCAACGTCTGTAGCAATGCAGACTGTAGCGGCAACCGGATGCCGGGGATCGCCCGTAACATGGGATATGCGTCGTTTGGCTGGGAGCCTGAGGAAGGCTGGTACGCGGGGGCAGATGCCCGCTACATGAGCGATGTCATGGCCAACGATATCAACACCGCTAAAGCGCCCTCTTATACCGTTGTGGGCCTGAATACCGGCTATAAACTCAACTACGGCAAATGGGGAATGGACGTCTTTGGTCGCGTCGATAACCTGTTCGATAAAGAGTACGCCGGTTCAGAGATTGTTAACGCTGGCTACAACCGCTATTACGAACCTGCCCCTGGTCGTAACTATGGCGTGGGCCTGTCGGTCTCTTATCGTTTTGAGTAAACCATTCTCCGGCAGCGCACGTTGCCGGTAAAAAAATAAGCAAAATAACATCATTCCCGGTTGCCTGATGCGCCGGGAATATAATCAAGGACGTTTGATACAAATAAACAAATAAGTGCGCCAGAGGGATCCTTAACTGTAGTATTGCCGTTGCAGAAGAATATTGGCTTCATCAATGGCTTTGTCGATCGCTTCCCGGCTGGCCGTCACATCCCTTTGCTCAAGCGCAGAAAGCAGATCGTCATAATGATAGGTCGCTGCGGGAACCTCGCTTAACTCTTCATGCAGATAGTGAATGCACGGACCAATCCGTACCCAGAGCTGCTCAATCAGCGAGTGAAGGGTCGGCATCTCGGCATACTGATAGAGCGTGAACCGGAACACGCGGTTGGCATGGATCGCTTTCTGTACATCGCCCTGATGCATGGCGGCACTGAAGTTATCTGACAGCGCGCGTAACGCATCCAGTTTGGTCTCGGTCATATTCTGGCACGCCGCCGCAACGGCCATCGGTTCAAGCTGCTTTCTGATGGCGTTAATTTCGTTATAGCGTTCCAGCGTCACTTCTGGCACCAAAAACGCCTGCGCTGGCGTGGCCTGTAATGCCCCCGCCGACACCAGGCGCAGCAGGGCTTCGCGCACCGGTGTGATACTGGTGCCCAATTTATCCGCAATCTCTTTTGTAACGAGTCGAGCCCCAGGTTTTAATGAGCCCGTAATTAATGCTCCCTTTAAACTGTTCTCTACTTGCAAAGTCAGACTGATTCTTTGTGCTTTTTCCATATGTTCCAAATCAAGCATGTTTAATTCCCGTAGCCAAACAAAATGCCATTTTCAGCGTCTGTTTAAAAAAACATCGCCGGTTAGATATATCCTGTATCGTCATGCCTGGTATGAGGGGCGCGCGTAATATTAAAATCGTTCAAATAATATTGCATTTTTTACTTCTGGCTCAGCTGGGCCGAGGCGCGCAAAGCTTATGGATTAATTAAAGACAATATATCGTATCTTCACAAATAATTATGGCGGACACTGCCCGCCATAACCGATGCTCTGTTTAGTCGGCCGCCACGCGGATCACAACCTTGCCGAAGTTTTTCCCCTCAAGCAGGCCAATCAGGGAGTCCGGCGCCGCGTCCAGCCCTTCCGTAACCTGCTCGCGATAGTGAATTTTGCCTTCCTGCACCCAGCGGCCCATTTCCTGCTGGAACTCGTCAATACGATGACCATAGTCCTGCGCGATAATAAAACCCTGCATACGGATGCGTTTTTTCAGGATGGTCCCCATCAGTAGCGGTAAGCGGTCCGGACCCTCCGGCAGGTTGGTCGCATTGTAGCCGCTGACCAGTCCGCAAACCGGCACGCGCGCGGAGGTATTCAAGAGCGGCAGCACGGCGTCAAAGACTTTACCGCCGACGTTTTCGTAATACACATCAATGCCCTGCGGGCAGGCTTTAGCCAGTTGTTCGTCAAAATCATCCGCATGGTGATCCAGACAGGCATCGAAACCGAGCACGTCGACCGCATGATGGCATTTCTCCTCCCCGCCAGCCACGCCGATGACCCGGCATCCTTTGATTTTACCGATCTGCCCCACCGTTGCGCCGACCGGCCCCGTGGCCGCCGCCACGACAAGGGTTTCCCCTGCCTGAGGCTGGCCGATATCGAGCAGCCCCATATACGCGGTGAAGCCCGGCATCCCTAGCACGCCGAGTGCCCATGAAGGATGCGACGGGTTTTCACCCAACTTCACCAGCCCCTGCCCGTCGGATAGTTCATACTCCTGCCAGCCGCTGTAACCCAGAACCCATTCACCCTCTTTATAATCCGGATGACGGGAGGTCTCGACGCGGCTTACCGTGCCGCCCACCATCACCGCGCCAATCTCGACCGGAGGTGAATAGGATGGCGCATCGCTCATACGGCCTCGCATGTACGGATCAAGCGAGAGCCATACGGTGCGTAATAACACCTGCCCCTCTGCGGGCGCGGGGATCGGCTGCTCTTCCAGGCGGAAATTATCGGCAACCGGCGCGCCGTGTGGACGGGAAGCCAGTACCCAGCGTCGGTTTTGCGTAGTAGATTGACTCATTCATCGCTCCTTACTGCTGAAAATGTCATTCAAGTCTGGCACGTTATCCTGCGGATCGCCTGTGCATTATGAGCCGGACTGATTAAGCCGCACGACCAGATAAAGGCACGATTCATCCGTTTCGTTGATAAACCGGCAGTCGTTCGGCGGCCCGAGTTCCAGACAATCTCCGGCCTTCATTTCATGGCGAGTATCCCCCTCCAGAAAGACCAGTTCACCTGCCTGCAACCAAATCAGCTGTCGTGCCAGCGCATAAGAGGAGGCGGGCATCGGCACATCGCTACCTGCGGGTAGCTCCACCTGGACGAGGTCGATAGGCATATCGCTGCGCGGCGACACATGGCGACGCAAATAGTGGGTTTGCGGATCGCGCCAGACGGGCTGGTTCGCCAGACGTAACAGTTTGCCCTCCTGCATTTCCGCGCGCGCAATAAGCGTAGACATGCTAATACCGAAGGCACCGGATAACCGCGCAAGCAGCGTCGCCGTTGGGCTACTGTCACCCCGTTCAATCTTATGGATCATGGCGCGTGAGATACCTGCCCGTTCGGCCAGTTCGCTTAATGACCAGCCCCGCGACTCGCGTTCAAGGCGTATGCGGGCGCTAATGCGTTGATTCATATTGTCTGTCATTGTATTCATGACGTCATACTATAGTGTACGGATGGTTTTTCGGGGCAGTTTTGTGACAAAAAAATAGGGATTTTGTCGTAGCAATGCAATATAAGAACTGTGTAATATTGTGAGTAAATCGTACTACTATAGTGAACAACACAGCCAGAGGTTACCCATGATTGTTCGTCATGCCTGCAAAGAAGATTGTGCCGCTATCGGTGAAATTTATAACCATGCGGTGCTGCACACCGCCGCCATCTGGAATGATAAAACTGTCGACACCGATAACCGTATCGCATGGTTTGAGGCGCGTACTCTGTCGGGTTATCCAGTGCTGGTCAGTGAAGAAGACGGAGTGGTGACGGGATACGCCTCATTTGGCGATTGGAGAGCGTTCGACGGATTTCGCCACACGGTGGAGCACTCGGTGTACGTTCATCCCGAACATCAGGGCAAAGGCATTGGCCGGCTGCTGATGACGGAGTTAATCAAGGAAGCCCGCCAGATCGGTAAACACGTGATGGTTGCCGGTATTGAGGCGCAGAACCAGGCGTCAATTCATCTGCACGAAACCCTGGGCTTTATTACCACCGGCAATATGCCGCAGGTGGGAACCAAATTCGGTCGCTGGCTGGACTTAACCTTTATGCAGCTCCAGCTTGATGAGCGCAGCGATCCGGATGCTCTGCCATGAATCAATCGTTGACGTTAGCGTTTCTGGTAGCCGCCGGGATTGGGCTGGTGGTGCAAAACACCCTGATGGTGCGCATTACGCAATCTTCCTCCACCATTCTTATCGCCATGCTGCTGAACTCGCTGGTGGGGATTGTGCTGTTTGTCAGCATTTTGCTGGTGAAAAATGGCCTGGCGGGGTTTAACGAACTGGCGTCAACGGTGCGCTGGTGGACGTTGATCCCCGGCCTGCTGGGGTCTTTTTTTGTCTTTGCCAGTATTAGCGGCTATCAGAATGTGGGCGCGGCAACGACCATTGCCGTCCTGGTGGCAAGCCAGCTGATTGGCGGCCTGGTGATGGACATCCTTAAGAGCAACGGCGTTCCCCTGCGCGCGCTGGTTGGCCCGGTCTGCGGCGCAGTGATGCTGGTGGTCGGCGCCTGGCTGGTGGCACGGCGCCAGTTTTGACCCTTACAGAATAGTCCCGCCCTGCGTAAGGTGGGCATGGCGCGCCTCCGCCTCTTCTTTATGCTGCTTGCCATGATGCGCAATCGCGGTACGCAGGCGCTGCTGCTGGGTATAGCGATCTTCACGGCTGAGCTCTGCATCATCGCTTAATTCGATCAGCAGTTCGTTCATGTGAGTAATTACGCTCTCTTCGATGGTGGCATCGACGCGGGCGATAACATCGTTTAAATGTGACATTGTCACTCCTTTCCACATGCCCGGTGGCGCTACGCTTACCGGGCCTACGGGTGGTAACTGTAGGCCGGGTAAGGCATAGCCGCCACACGGCAAGAATACGATCAGTTCAGCTTCGCTTTCGAGAAGTCACTGCCCATCAGACTCACGCTGTACCCGCTCACGTTGCTGCGGGTCGCGTAGAACGTTTTGCCGTTAGCTAACGCAATCCACGGTGCCTGCTGGTAGAAAATCTCCTGTGCCTGGCCATACAGCTTCGCACGTTCGTCCGGGTTGCTGGTCAGTTTGGCCTTTTGCACCAGCTCATCATACCCCTTATCACACCAGCGCGCGGCGTTAGATCCGGTTTTGATGCTGTTACAACCCAGCAGCACATCGGCGAAGTTGTCCGGATCGCCGTTATCAGACATCCAGCCGAACAGCGCGGAATCATGCTCGCCTTTACGCATGCCGGAGAGATACTCCCCCCACTCGTATGAGACGATTTTCGCCTTCACGCCCACTTTCGCCCAGTCAGCCTGGATCATCTCCGCAATGCGTCGCGAGTTCGGGTTGTACGGACGCTGAACCGGCATGGACCAGAGGGTCACTTCCGCGCCCTTATCCAGACCCGCCTGCTTCAGCAGCGCTTTCGCTTTTTCCGGATCGTAGCCGTAATCCTTCAGGTCTTTGTTAAAGCCGAGCATGTTCGGCGGGATCGGCGATTTAGCGACCGTACCAGACCCCATAAAGACCGCGTTAACAATGGCCTTTTTGTCCGTTGCGTAATTCAGAGCCTGGCGCACCAGCACGTTATCAAACGGTTTTTTCTCCGTGTTGAACGCCAGGTACCCCACGTTCAGCGCATCCACCGAGTGCAGGGTCAGGTCTTTGTTTTTCTTGATCGCTTCAAACTGCACCGGCGACGGCGCAGGAATGATCTGACACTCGTTCGTTTGCAGCTTAGCCAGACGCGTCTCAACGTTTGGCGTGATGGAGAAGATCAGGTGTTTGGTCGGCACCTCTCCCTCCCAGTAGTTCGGGTTGGCGACGTAGCGGATAAGCGAATCCACCTTGTACTGCTGAAGCACATACGGCCCGGTGCCGATTGGCCAGGTGTCCACATTTTCAGGCGTGCCCTTTTTCAGCATCGCGTCCGCGTACTCGGCAGAGAGGATCGAGGCGAAGTCCATTCCCCAGTCGGCCAGGAAAGCCGCGTTGGGTTCGCTCAGCGTGAACTGAATGTGATAATCGTCGATCTTTTTCACATCCTGAATGAGCTTGTCGAGGCCCACGTCATTAAAGTATTCGTAATTACCCTGGGAAACATTGTGATAGGGATGCTTAGGGTCTTTCTGACGCATAACGGAGAAAATAACGTCATCAGCGTTAAAATCACGGGTCGGTTTGAAGTATTTATTGCTGTTGAATTTCACCCCTTTACGCAGGGTAAACGTGTATGTTTTGCCGTCTGGCGAAATGGTCCACGACTCCGCAAGAGAAGGCACCGGCGTGTTTTTTACCGGGTCGAAGTTAATCAGACGGTTATAGAGCGTTTGCGAGCTGGCAACAAACGAGGGGCCAGAGCTGGCGATCTGCGGGTTAAACGACTCCGGCGACGCCTCAGAGCAGTAGATAATGGTGTCTTTGTTTGCCGCCCATGCGGCGCTTGCCGGTAGCAGCGCGCTCAGCGCGAGGGCGAGCACGGTTTTCCCTGTAAACATGGTTATTACCCTTTCGGTTTTATTATAGTGAACAGTAATAACAGCACAGACGTTTTGGCCTGACAAATAACGAATCACTATCAGGTTATTCTAAAGCCGTACATTTCGCTGGTTTTAGCATCAGCCCGCAGAAACCGATTTGCCTTAAGGTCCATTATTCGTCAAGCACAACCGTTACGATCAATGCCGCAAGAAATCGTCCCTTTTGTCGTCTCCTCCGCCGTTTGCTTGCTTACCTGATTCGCTAAAGTAATGGCGTGAAGAAGTCTACAGGACCAAATCGTGGCAAAAACACTTTTACGCAGCGGTAATCTGGATGATTTTCAGGCCGTTGGCGGCGGCGGACAGGCCGTTTTTGAATCAGCGCTGCAAATCCGCGAAGCGCTTCGGTTGCGCAAACAGCAGGCTATCGTCGATTGCCTGGCCATTCCACAGGTCAATGACGGCGGCGATCGCGTTGACTGGTACTCCCCGGTTGAGGGAACCGTCTCCAGCTGGAAGGCGGCGGATGAAGACGATCGTTTTCGCGCCCTGCGCTATCTGGAAAACACGCTCGCCAGCATGGAGTCGCTGAGTAAAAAATGCCTTCAGTCACCGAAAACGGCGCAGCAACTGTTTGGATCTCTGCTCTCTAAAGCTTTCCAGTTTCCCGGTGAAAACTTTGTTTTCCTGGTGGATGGCAAACCGGTGATCTGCTTCTGGGGTTTCGTCAATCTTAACGAAAACGCGCGCGACGACGTGCTGGACTGCCTGCGCGAATCGTTGGTCCCTGAACCTGAACCCGTGATGATTAACGAACCTGAACCTGAGCCTGAGCCAGAACCGGCCCCGGTGGTGACCTTCGAGCAGGCCGACGCGCCGCTTATCACGCCTGTAGCTACCGTGCGTATCACCGAAGATGAGCTGTATACGCCAGAGCCGGTGCGCATGAACACCGTGCCGTCAGAGCCCGCACCAGCGGTGGTGCAGAAAAAACGTCGCTCCCCCCTGTGGTTGCTGCCGGTTGCCGCCGTCATTATTGCAGCCATTGCCACGCCGCTGCTCTGGCCAAAACAGGCCCCGACCGCAGCGCCAGTTACCTCACCAGCGCCAGCACCTGTCGCCATTGCTCCGGCCCCCGTGAAGACGGTTGAGCCGCTTGAGCTGAAACTCCCACTGCATCAGGCAGAAGTGGTAGAGCCGAAGGTGAAGACGCCTGCCCCGGCAGCCGAACCGGTGGTCATTACCGCGATACCGAAAGATGCCATGGTAATGGAAGCAAACCAGGTCAAAGCGGGGTTAACGCGCTTCCTGAACGGCACCTGGCGCGCGTTTCTCGATGTGCAGGATCCGCTCACCGGCAAACCGCCGTCTCTGCGCTACCAGATCCAGAACAATAAAGGTTTCGCCCGGGTCGTGCATGGCGACAACATTGTCTGCCGGGTAGACGTCTTTTCCGGATTACACAGCAACGGCGAGCTGTTGATCAAAACGCGCGGAAACGCTCGTTGCACCGACGGTTCACGCTATCCGATGCCGGAAGTGACCTGTAAGGCAGGTGCCAGCGACGTGGCGGAATGCACCGCACGTTACGATGCCAACACCGTCGTTCCTCTGACGTTCAAGAAAGCAGGTGTCTGATCCTATGCTGGTTAATCTTTGCGACTATAAACAGAGCGTGACGCTGATTGCTAACAGCGGCGTACAGTTTCTCGATTTTGGCCTGACGCCGCAGGACACCGCGAGCAACGGGCGTTTCGTGCGTAAAACGGCAAATGGCCCGCTGCTGCGCCTGGATTTTGACCTGGTCAACGGCCGGTACACGCTGCCTGCCACCGATGGCGGGAAGCCGGAAGTGGTCAAGCCTGAAAGCACCATTCCACTGCATGACTCCCTGACCGTGCTGGACGGTGTCTGGCTGCCGCTCCCTTTCCTGCGCTTTAACCCGCCGCGGACGTTTGTTGATGGCCCGGATAACTGGGCGCGCGTCCAGGTACGGAAGCTGTCCACGCCCGACGCGGCTGGCAATACGCACCGGGTCACCGTCGCGCTCGACAGCCAGATTGCGGAGCATGCGACGTCTGCCCTGTCGCCGGTTGAAAACGACATTCTTAACGGCACGCGTTTCGCCCTCGCCTGGCGCGACAGTGAGGTTGAGAGTTTCCTCGACCAGACCTGGATTGACGGCTGGCTGCGTGAAGCCTTCACACAATATGCTGACGGTGTTGAAAAACGCGCCGAGCGCGAGCTGCATCAGGCCATGCGCAGCTTTGAATATCAGGCGCACTGGCTCAACCTGCTCTCCATGCTCGGTGAACAACTCACCGTGCCGGAAGTGAAGTTTGTCACCCATACCCTGAGCACCCCTGCTATTCCTGTCGATCTGATCCTTGACGTAGGCAACACCCACACCTGCGGCGTGATTATTGAAGATCATGGCGATGCCAACGACGGCCTGCGCCAGACGGCTGAACTCCAGGTGCGTTCCCTGAGTGAGCCGCAGTTCCTGAATGAGCCGCTTTTTACCAGCCGTCTTGAATTTTCCGAAGCGCGTTTTGGCAAGCAGCACTTCTCGGTGGAAAGCGGCCGGGAGGATGCGTTCGTCTGGCCGTCGATTGTCCGCGTGGGTGATGAAGCGCGTAAGCTGGCGATGCAGCGTCTGGGCACGGAAGGCAACAGCGGCATCTCCAGCCCGCGTCGCTATCTGTGGGACGAGACGCCGGTGGTGCAGGACTGGCGCTTTAGCCAGATGAACAGCAAAACCCAGCGCGAACCGCTGGCAACTGCGTTTCCGCTGATGAACCTGATGAACGACGACGGGGAACCGCTCTTTACGCTGCCGCAGGATGAGCGCCTGCCGGTGTTCTCTCCGCAGTACAGCCGCAGCACCCTGATGACGCACATGCTCTGCGAGCTGCTGGCTCAGGCGCTTGGCCAGATTAACAGCGTGGCCACCCGCCTGCGGCTCGGCTTCCCGGCCTCTCCCCGCCAGCTGCGGACGCTGATCCTCACCCTGCCTTCGGCAATGCCGAAACAGGAGCGCGAGATTTTCCGTCGCCGCATGTTCGAAGCCATCGCCATCGTCTGGAAAGCGATGGGCTGGCACCCGCAGGATGAAGATTTTGCCAGCCGCAAGCAGCAGGAAAAAAGCGTGGTGCCGGTCCCTGAGATCCAGATGGAGTGGGACGAGGCCAGCTGCGGCCAGCTGGTGTGGCTGTATAACGAAGCCATTTCCCATTTTGGTGGCCAGACCGAGGCCTTTTTCGCCTCCCTTGCCCGTCCGGATCGCGCGCCTGAGCCTGGCGTCCAGCCGGGGCGTGCGCTGCGCGTGGCCTCGATTGATATCGGCGGCGGCACGACGGATATGGCCATCACGCACTATCAGTTAGATGATGGTTCCGGGAATAACGTCAAAATCACCCCGCAGCTGCTGTTCCGCGAAGGGTTCAAGGTCGCTGGCGACGACACGCTGCTGGACGTGATCCAGCGCTACGTTCTGCCCGCCCTGCAAACCCAGCTTCAGAAATCCGGCATAGCCGATGCCTCCCAGCTGATGGCATCCCTGTTCGGTGACTCCGGGCGGATCGATACCCAGGCGGTCCTGCGCCAGCAGACGGCACTTCAGCTCTTTATGCCGATCGGTCACGCGATCCTGGCGGCGTGGGAATCGAGCGATGTTGACGATCCGCTGGCCGGGCTGCATGCCACCTTTGGCGATCTGCTTGCGCAAAAACCGACCCGCAACGTGATGAACTATCTCCAGCAGGCGATCGACCATGCGTTGCCTGCCGGCTCAGAACACTTTGATCTGTTCAGCGTCCCGCTGCACGTCAGTTTCCGCGAGATGCAGGACGCGATGCTGGCGGGTCAGTTCACGCTTGCCGCCCCGCTGCATGCGGTATGTGAGGCGATCTCTCACTACAGCTGCGATATTCTGCTGATCACGGGACGGCCAGGCTGTCTGCCAGGCGTTCAGGCCTTGATTCGCCACCTGCAACCGGTGCCCGTCAACCGCATCGTCTGGCTGGATAAATACCAGGTTCATGAATGGTATCCGTTCAGCCAGCAGGGACGGATCGGCAACCCGAAATCCACCGCCGCCGTGGGTGCGATGCTCTGTAGTCTGGCGCTGGATCTTCGTCTGCCGCGCTTTAACTTTAAAGCAGCAGATATTGGCGCGTACTCTACGGTGCGCTATCTGGGCGTGCTGGATAACACCATCAATACCCTGCGGGACGAGAACGTCTGGTATCACGATATCGACCTCGATAAACCCGGCGCGAAACTGGACGCCCGTCTGCACTTCCCGCTGCGCGGCAACGTTACGCTCGGCTTCCGGCAACTGGCCAATGCCCGCTGGCCCGCGACGCCGCTCTATACCCTGAGCATCAACTCTGCCGAGCTGGCGAAAGCCATTGCGGGCGACGGCGTACTGAACGTGCGCCTGAAGCTGTGTGGCGGCAGTAAGCAGGAGGGCCCGGAATCTTTCGAGCTGAGTGATGCCTGGCTACAGGACGGCACGCCAGTGCCGCCGGACGCCCTGACCTTTAAACTGAATACTCTGGCCGATCGCCGACACAGCGGCAGCCACTACTGGATCGACAGCGGGAGCGTATACCTTAAATGACTGCGACGACTGCCACCACTCAGGCCTTAATCGGGTGGATCAACGAGACGCGACAGCACGCCCCGATGCTGGATAACGAAGCCGACGCCCTGCTTGCCCGCCTTAACGCCGCGCGCGCGCGTGAAGAGGCCCTCGAACGTGCCCTTGTCTGCCAGGGCAGCATCGGCTTATACGGCCACTCGCAGGCCGCGAAAGCGCATCTGCTGGCCTCCCTGTGCGGCAGCGGCGACGAACGGCTGAACGTTACGCCGGGTCAACGCACGTTTGATTACTTCTCGCATATTAACCCCGGGCATGCGCCGACCAATATGGCCGTGCGTTTCACCAGAGCGACCAGCGAGGTCGCAGACGACGCGTTTCCCCTGCGCCTGAGCCTGGTAACGGAGGCCGAGCTGGTACAGCTGTTTATCGCCCGCACCACGTTGGATCCGCAGATCCGTGCGGTGGATAAATCGGTGATTGAAGCCCGGCTTGAGAAGTGGCGTACGCTGCGTCAGCCGCACAGCGTGCCGGGAATAACGGCGCAGGAAGTCGCGACCGTTGCCCGGTTCTGGCAAACCGTAGTACCCGGCGCTAAGCAGCATATTGATGATGCCCTGTGGCACCAGTTTGCCCTGCTGGTTCCGTCGCTTGATCTCAGCACCCGCGCCAGCGTCTGGTCTCTGCTGTGGGGTGAGCAGCAGGAGTTAACCCAGCAGTGGCTTAAACTCGCCCAGGTGCTGCATCAAACCAGCCATGCCAGCGCGCTTGCGGCGCCGTTGAGTCTGCTGGTGGACAGTTTTGGTCTGCCGTGTGAAGGTTTCCTTACTCACGGGGCCTTTACCGTGCCGGAAGCGCAGGAAACATTGCTTCATCCGGTAAATAACGGCGAGTTGCTTAATGCCATTAGCCTGCCCGTCGATGTGCTGGCCTGCCTGACCCGCGAAGTGGTGCTGCCCGTTGAAAACTGCGTTCTGGATAACGTAGATATTATTGATATTCCGGCCATTTCTCAGGAAAACACGCCGCTGATGACGCAGGCAAAATGCCTGTGGTTGCTGGAGCATTATCGTCAGCACATACAGCCGGATGTCCTGGTTATCTGCAATGCGACGGCCCACCACCAGCAGACGGCAAAAACGGCCAGGCTCCTGCAAAACTGGGTCAAAGAGACGCAGCCGGTGGAAGAGTCCGCGTTGCCGGGCCTGGTCTGGGCCATTACCCCTCACGATGCGCGGTTTACCACAAAGCAGAATCTGGACGAAGCGGTGCAACAGTTGCTGGGCCAGCCGGGTCTGCGCTGGGGCACGCTCCAGGCGCTCGATACCCACAGCATGCAGCGGGTAATTGAATGGCTGTCGCAGGCTACCCTTCCAGCACAGCGCCAGAAGCGTCTCCACGCGCTGAAAAGGCTGTTGCAACAGTCTCTTTCGACGCTGATGCGCGCATACGTCGCCCCACTCACTCAGGAGCCAGGCGCAGGGCGGGCAGAGGCCGAAAAAATGGTCCGAACGCTGCAAGGCAGCGCCGCTCGTCATGGTGAACTGCTTGAAGGACTTCTCCCGCCGTTAAATGCGTTTGAGACGCTGCTGACGGTTCACCAGCCCCGTGAGGAAAAGGTCAACGGCCTGTTTAACGACGTTATCGATCTGTTTGCGGAAGAGACGCCGGAATATCCAGGCGCGTTGCAGACCAAAGACAAGGCGCGACTGGCCCATAACGTGTGGGTTAACCATCTTCGTCAGTGGAGTCGCAACGACGCGGCGGCTGCCCGTCTGGGCCTGGACCCAGAGGTATTACAGCAGATTGCGGATGTGCTGATCGTTACCAGCTACCGGCTGGATCTGCCGCTGCAACTGCAACGTATTGCAGAAACAGATAAAAGCAGTGCTGCGCAGCTGCATGCCGCGACAGGCAATTTCGTTAGCTGGCTTGGCTATGAACTGACGCCCGTTTCTGAACGGCCTGCAAGCCGGATCCGCAAAGGTCAGCCAATTTTTGTGACGCCAGTTGTGAGCAACGCTTCACCCCGTCTTACCCGACTTGGCGAGCAGCCTGTTCATGCGGCGACAGCCTATGTTTATGACTGGCTGGTTGCGCTCTACACCCGCGCGATTGAGAATGTGGATTATCAGTGCCCGTATGACATTAAGCTTGCTGCGCGGAAAGCCTTGTCTGCCTTGCTGTCTTAATCATTGCAGCCCGCAGCAATGCGGGCTACCCCTTCATGATCCGTTTATGAAGCCAGACAAAGCCTGAGCCAACGCTGACGGGTTTTCCCAGGACATTGAATGGCCCGCATCAGGGATAATTTTTACAGCAACGCCTTTTTGTTGCAGGCGATTAAAATCTTCATCAGGCAGGGACCACTCACCAAAAACTAACATGACCGGGCAGCTCAATGACAAAAACAGGTGTTCCCAGTCGGGTTTAACGCCCTTGACCAGGCTCGTTGCGCCGCGCCAGACGGCCCAGGGGGCATTGCTTTGAAGGCTTCCAGACCACGCCGTCGTTTCCGCCCGCAGCATGTCATCATAGCCCTGTTCCAGAAAATGTTGTTCCGTTTGGGCCGCAATTGCCCGGCTGAACATCCCGCCACCCGCATGAAAATTGGGTTCAGACACTATCAGGCCTTTAACGCGTGACTTTAGCAGCGTTGCCGTTTCGATCGCGATACTCCCCCCCATGCTATGACCATAGAGCCAAAGACTATCCAGGCCGAGATGGTCTAACAGTTCAACCACCACCTGCGCCTGTTCACTTGTGCGATAACGGTAGTTGTAAGGTTTGTCACTGTAACCGCTACCGGGGAGATCGATCAGAATGGCTCTGCGCCCCCCGAAACGGGTATCACAGACAATACGAGGATATTCATACGACGATGCACAGCCCAACCCGTGGATAAACACAACCGGGTCACCGAAACCGGGAAGATCCTGCCAGCGCACCGTGCAGCCTGCTTGCTGTGAATAGAAACTGTTCATAAGCACTCCATGTATGACGGACTGTATATTTATACAGCCTCAATGTATGGAATGCTATGTCTGGATGCCGATTCTTGAAGCTTGCTTCAGAAAAGAGAGATTAACAGGGCTACAGGAAAGCTCATCGGCCAGGTAGATCCCACCAGGAATGCGCTCAACAGGCGAATACGTTTACGATCTTTAGACAGGAACCAGGTAATTAATGCGCAGATGGAGGCCATGATTGCGTAGAAAACCAACATCTTTTGATACAACGTCATTCTGTTTACCTGAGCCGAAAAATAACCGCACGCAATATGCGTCATATGTTGACACAGATCAAGTTTTTTCGTTACACAATAACCACTTAATTATTAATGATAATAACAACTGAGTACCTTGTGTAACAACGCCGGGTAAAGCAAAACGGTTATTATTGATAACATGCAAATTAAATGCACTTTTTGATAAATCCATCCCTGCAGAAAGCAGTCTAATAAAAGCAGGCTTTTAAGGGAGGAAACATGCTACGCATTCCGCAGAGTTGCATTCACACCCGTTCCACGCCTTTCTGGAACAAAGAAACGGCCCCCGCCGGCATTTTTAAACGTCACCTTGATACGGGCACGCAGCCGGGCGTTTACCCTCGCCTGTCGGTGATGCGCGGCGCGGTGCGTTATCTGGGCTATGCTGATGAACTTACACCTGAGCCTGACAGCGAGCTCGTCATTGAAGCGGGTCGTTTTGGCGTTTTCCCGCCAGAGAGATGGCACCACATTGAGGTGATGACCGACGATACCTTGTTCAATATTGAATTCTTTGTTGAACCTGAGGTGCTTAAGTCCCTTTAAGCGTCCGACAACATGAAGGAAACTATTATGTTACGTATTCCTGAAAACTTTGTTCATACCCGCTCGACGCCGTTCTGGAATAAAGAGAGCGCCCCAAAAGCGCTTTTTACCCATCACAACACCAAAGCCGGCGTGTACGGTCGGTTGTCCGTCATGCAGGGTGCGGTGCGTTACTTTGGCTTTGCCGATGGCGATGCCACCGAACCCGATCTGGAAGTGATCATTGAGGCCGGTTCTTTTGGCATCTCGCCACCGCAAAAATGGCACCGCATTGAGCTACTGACCGACGACACGTATTTTAATATCGACTTTTTCGCGGATCCTGCCGTCACGCTCAGCGGTGCGGGTATCGGTAAAGTGGTCAACACGCATAAGGAGTAAATAATGGGTAAGGCTACCTATACCGTGACCGTCACCAACAACAGCAACGGCGTGTCGGTGGATTATGAAACAGAAGCGCCAATGGAGCTGTTGATCCCGGACGTCGCGGCAGATGTCGTGAAGGATCTGGTGAACACCGTTCGCGCCTACGATACGGAAAATGAACACGAGGTCTGTGGCTGGTAAGCTGAATCGCCCGGCACTGCGCCGGGCATGAGGGTTTAGTGTTTGATCATCACATGTCGGACTACCGTGTAATCCTCAAGTCCGTAGATCGACATATCTTTGCCGTAACCGGATAATTTCATTCCGCCGTGCGGCATTTCGCTCACCAGCATAAAATGGGTATTGACCCAGGTGCAGCCATACTGCAACCGTGCGCTGAGTCGATGGGCGCGTCCGACGTCTTTTGTCCAGACGGACGAGGCCAGGCCGTATTGCGAATCGTTAGCCCAGCTCAGCACCTGCGCTTCATCCTCAAATTCCGTCACGCTGACCACCGGGCCAAACACTTCTCGCTGGACGATCGCATCTTCCTGCTTCGCCCCGGCCAGCAGCGTTGGCTGGAAGTAATATCCTGCCCCCTCTCTTTTACTGCCACCGGTGACGACGCGGATATGTCCAAGGGCTTTGGCTTCGTCCACGGCAGCGCAAACGCGAGAAAGATGCGCAGCGGAGCTGAGCGGGCCCAGCTCCGTTGATGTATCGTCCGGCGCGCCCATTTTCAGGCTGGTAACAGCTGCGCCCAGCTTTTCGACCAGCGCGGAGTAAATCCCCTTCTGGGCATAGATACGACAGGCTGCGGTACAATCCTGACCAGCATTGTAGAAACCAAACGTACGCACGCCTTCAACCACGGCATCCAAATCTGCATCGTCAAAGACAATGACCGGGGCTTTTCCACCCAATTCCATATGGGTACGTTTAACTGAAGATGCGGTATGCCCGATAATATGTTCTCCGGTAGCAATAGAGCCGGTGAGAGAAACCATACGGACTTTTTCGTGACCGGTCAGCGGATCTCCTACGGTTTTGCCGCGACCAAACAGCACGCTCAACACGCCTGGCGGGAAGATATCTTTCGCCAGTTCCGCCAGCTTCAGCGCCGTCAACGGGGTGATTTCAGACGGCTTGATGACGACACAGTTTCCCGCCGCCAGCGCGGGCGCCAGCTTCCACGCCGCCATCATCAGAGGATAGTTCCAGGGCGCGATAGAGGCGACAACGCCAACCGGGTCGCGGCGGATCATCGAGGTATGTCCTTCGAGGTATTCTCCGGCAGCCAGCCCATTCAGGCAGCGGGCGGCCCCGGCAAAGAAGCGAAACACATCGACCACGGCCGGGATCTCGTCCCCCTGGACACAGTGCAGCGGTTTCCCGCAGTTAAGGGATTCCAGATTTGCGAACGCGTCAGCGTTGGCTTCTATCACATCAGCCAGTTTCAACAGACATTCGGCGCGCGTTTTCGGCGTCGTTTGTCCCCACTCTGTGAACGCGCGATCGGCAGCCTGGACGGCAGCGTCCACCTGTGCTGCCGACGCTTCAGCAATCTCCAGCAATACTTCACCCGTGGCAGGATTGTAAACCGCCTGCTTCTCACCCTCGCCGGTCACCAGTTCACCATTAATCAGCAGTTGATTTTGCATAGTATCGTCCTGTTGAAATCGACATTGTTTTCGCTGTCAGCACACGTTCTGGCGGGTCGATGCGTGACAACGTCACGTTACCAATCCACACTCCCTTACTAAAGGTAGACCGCGCGTCATGTCGCTTCAGGAATTTTCATCAAGGTGTGACTGGGGGCAGCATCATTTCGCGAATTAACGCCGCCAGCTGGACGACCGCCTGCTCCTCCCGCTCGCCCCATCCCCATGAGGTATTGAAACGGAAAAACGGTGTCCAGATATTGGACGTGGAAAACATTTTGCCGGGCGCAATGCTGATTTGATGAGTTAATGCCTTTTCACTCAACTGCCCCGCATCCAGCTGTTCAGGCAGTTCCAGCCATAAAAAGTAGCCGCTGTCGTTATGATGGATTTTGACGCCAGCAGGCATATGGCGCAAAAGCGATTGCCAGGCCTGCTGTTTGCGTTCAGCAAGCGTGCGCCGCAGGCGACGAAGGTGGGCGTCGTAACGTTTGGTAGCCAGGTAATCCACCAGCGCCAGCTGCATGGGGGAGCTGGTGGATAACGTACTCATCAGCTGTAACTGCTGAATACGGCGCGCATGTTTTCCCGCCGCCACCCAGCCAATACGGAAACCGGCCACCAGACACTTGGAGAATGAGGAGCAGTGCAACGTCATATCCTGCTTATCCCAGGCCTTTGCCGGAAGCGGCTTTTCGCGGCCAAAGTAGAGTTCGCTGTAAACATCGTCTTCAATCAGCGTGACGTTATGCCGGGTTAATAAGGCCACCAGCTGAGCTTTCTTCTCTGCACTCAGCGTGAAGCCGAGCGGGTTCTGACTGTTGGTCATCAGCCAGCAGGCTTTCACCGGATAATCATTTAACGCCTGCTCAAGGGCACTGAGATCGATGCCCTCACGCACGTCAGTAGCAACCGACAGCGCTTTCAGTTTCAGACGTTCAAGTGCCTGGAGTGCGCCATAAAAACAGGGGTTTTCAACGATAACCCAGTCACCTGGTTCAGTGACAGCCTGCAAACTAAGGTTGAGTGCTTCGAGCGCGCCCGCGGTGATCACAATTTCGTCCGGGGAGATATTCATCCCCTGCTGAGCGTAGCGACGGGCAATGGCATGACGTAAGTCGACGTTACCCGGCGGCAGGTTTTCAATCACGCTCATAGCCGTGGCCGTTTTACTGACATTAGCCAGCGAGCGGTTGAGTTGCTGAAGCGGGAATAGGCGCGGATCGGGAAATGCCGAGGCAAAAGGGACAACGGAGGGGTCGCGGCTGGCCTGTAGCACGTCGAAGATATAGGTATTGATGTCGACCACTTCATCGCGCATCACCTGCGCGGGCGGTGCAGGCTGGTGTGTGGTCGGGCGGGCGGCAACGTAATAGCCTGACTGCGGTCTGGCAACAATGCGCCCCTGACTTTCCAGCATCTGATACGCGTGGCCCACGGTCATGAAACTCATGCCGCTGCTTGCCACCTGCTCTCGCAGAGAAGGCAGCTTATCGCCCGGCAACCATACGCCAAGCTCAATCTGCGAGATAATTTGTTGCGCCAGACGCTGGTATTTTTTCATCAGATTCTCCTTATTGCTGACAGTGTATATCAGCAGGAGAAAAAGAGAAGAATTTGCTAACTGTTATGGGAAACGCGGTAGATTACTTGCGGTACTCAGTAATGTGATTCTGAGCAGAACGCGCTGCGGCCAGGTGGTCGAGCGTGATCATCGACGATTTGCAGAAAATGCATTTTGCGCCGAACGGATTTTTGTCAGACACATCAAAAGCTGAGGTGCGGTACTGCGAGCCATGACAGCATGGGCAGCGGAAATGGATATAAGAAGTCATAGGATTCTCCTGTAAACGTAAAAACGTAAATTACTCATGAGCCGATCAGGCAAAAGTTGGTTCGATACAAAACTAATCGGAATGTAGATAAAGACCCAAGAGAGGCTGCGGAGAGGCACAACGTGATGAGAACTGCTTTATAAAACTACGTCAGATATTTATTTGGATTCAAAACCAGAAATCCATTAACGCATGTTGCTGGCGACAAAGCAAGCTGTTTAATGCGTAAAAATCATAAAAAGAAATTTTTTATTCTTCCTTGTTAGCTATATCAGCCAGATAAAGTTCACCTTTTCCCACAACTGTTATAGATAAATTATCAATTTCTGCTTCTGATATCTCATTTTCCCCCTCTTTATCATAACAGCACACCGTTTAACATTGAGGCAGTGCATGTTTGGTCCAGATGCGTTTCATCTTGCGCGAATACAGTTCGCCTTTACCGTATCCTTTCATATTATTTTTCCGGCGATAACCATTGGCCTGGCGAGCTATCTCGCCGTGCTGGAAGGGCTGTGGCTGAAAACAAAAAACCCCGTCTGGCGTTCGCTGTACCATTTCTGGTCGAAGATCTTCGCCGTCAACTTTGGGATGGGCGTGGTCTCCGGCCTGGTGATGGCTTATCAGTTTGGCACCAACTGGAGCGGATTTTCGCAGTTTGCGGGCAGCATTACCGGCCCTCTGCTGACCTATGAAGTGCTCACCGCGTTCTTCCTCGAGGCGGGGTTCCTCGGGGTAATGTTGTTTGGCTGGAATAAGGTCGGGCCGGGGCTGCACTTCTTTTCGACCTGCATGGTGGCACTGGGGACCCTCATGTCTACGTTCTGGATCCTCTCGTCAAACAGCTGGATGCATACACCGCAAGGGTATGAAATCATCAACGGTCAGGTCGTTCCGGTGGACTGGTTTGCCGTGGTGTTTAACCCCTCCTTCCCTTACCGCCTGCTGCACATGTCGATTGCGGCATTTCTCAGCAGCGCGCTGTTTGTCGGAGCCTCCGCGGCCTGGCATTTGCTGCGCGGAAACAACACGCCTGCCATTCGCACCATGCTCTCCATGGCGTTGTGGATGACGTTGATCGTAGCCCCTGTTCAGGCACTGGTGGGTGATATGCACGGGCTTAATACCTTAAAACACCAGCCCGCGAAAATAGCCGCCATTGAAGGCCACTGGGAGAATCCCCCGGGTGAGCCTACTCCGTTGCTGCTGTTTGGCTGGCCGGATATGGAGCAGGAACGGACCCGTTTTAGCCTTGAAATTCCCGCTCTCGGCAGCCTTATCCTGACCCACAGTTTCGATAAACAAGTTCCGGCATTGAAGGAGTTCCCAAAAGACGATCGCCCGAACGCCACCATTGTCTTTTGGTCTTTCCGCATCATGGCCGGTTTAGGGATGTTGATGCTCTTCCTGGGCATGGTGGCGGTCTGGCTGCGTTACAAACAGCGCCTCTACACCTCACGTTCCTTCCTGTGGTTTGCCCTGCTGATGGGGCCGTCCGGGCTGATCGCGATCCTCGCCGGATGGGTAACAACGGAGGTCGGCCGCCAGCCCTGGATCGTCTATGGGCTACAGCGTACGAAGGATGCGGTTTCCGCACATGGCGATCTGCACATGAGCATCAGCTTGCTGGCCTTCTTCGTGGTTTATACCGCGGTGTTCGGCGTGGGTTACAGCTATATGGTGCGTCTGATTAAAAAAGGGCCGCAGCCTTATGAATCCTTCGCGACTGAATCCGATGGCCGCCCTGCTCGTCCGCTTTCTGCCGTCACCACTGAATTTAAGGAGTAACCGTAATGGGTATCGATCTTTCCATTATCTGGTTCGTGATTATCGTTTTCGCCACGTTGATGTATATCGTGATGGACGGTTTTGATCTGGGGATAGGCATCCTGTTTCCGGCAACGCCGAATGCGGACGACCGCGACGTGATGGTCAACAGCGTGGCTCCCGTCTGGGATGGCAACGAAACCTGGCTGGTGCTTGGCGGTGCGGCCCTGTTTGGCGCCTTTCCTCTCGCCTATGCGGTTATCATCGACGCGCTAACCATTCCACTGACAATAATGCTGATCGGGCTTATATTTCGTGGGGTCGCCTTCGAATTTCGTTTCAAGGCCACTCCGGCGCACCGCCCGTTCTGGGATAAGGCCTTTATTGGCGGGTCAATTGTGGCGACCTTCAGCCAGGGCATCACCGTCGGTGCGGTCATCCAGGGGTTCAGCGTCACCGGTCGCGCTTACAGCGGTGGTCCGTTTGACTGGTTTACCGCGTTCAATTTTTTCTGCGGTGCGGGTCTTGTAGTGGCTTACGCGCTGCTAGGATCAACGTGGCTGGTAATGAAAAGCGAAAATGCCCTGCAAAAGCGGATGCGTCAGCTATCGAAAGTGCTTCTGCCCCTGCTTCTGGTATTCATTGCAGTAATCAGTATCTGGACCCCTCTCGCCCAACCAGCTATTGCTGCGCGCTGGTTTACGCTGCCGAATCTGTTTTATCTGCTGCCCGTTCCTGCGCTGGTTGCGATCCTGAGTCTGTGCCAGTGGCGCTGCCTGCACGATCCTGCGAGCCATACCCTGCCGTTTATCATGACGTTAGGGCTGGTTTTTCTTGGCTTTAGCGGGCTTGGGATCAGCATCTGGCCGCATATCATCCCGCCGGACATTACCCTGTGGCAGGCCGCTGCGCCAGCCCAAAGCCAGGGCTTTATGTTAGTGGGTGCACTGTTGATCATTCCCGTGATTCTGGTCTACACCTTCTGGAGTTATTACGTTTTTCGCGGAAAAGTACAGCATGGGGAGGGTTATCACTGATGCAACAACCAGTATGGAAACGTTTGATGTGGCTTGCCATCATCTGGGGCGGCAGCGTCCTGGCGCTGGCCTGCGTAAGTATGCTCTTTAAAATGCTGATGGCCGCAGCCGGATTTAAATCGCACTAACTCACTGACCGGGTGCGCCGCCGCCCGGTCCCTTCCCGCACTTTCAGATAAACCCCATTAACACCCTGGAGGGTATGGTTACACTGAAAAAATATTTACAGCATTGATAGTTTGAGAAGAAAAATGAAAAAGCTCGCGGCAGTAAGTTTAATCAGCCTCGCACTGGCGGGATGCGTTAATCCCGGTAAAGCCTCCGTTCAGACCGATCAGTTAGAGAATCACCGTTTCGTGCTGGAAAACGTTGATGGAAAAGCGGTTAAGGGCCTGAAAACGCAGCCTGAAATTCGGTTCAGCGCGCAGCCCAGTATCAGCCTGATTAACAACATTGCCGTCTCCGGCACAATGTGCAACGGCTTCAACGGCCAGGGAAAATTGTCCGAAGGAGAGTTGACGGTCAAAACGCTGGCAATGACGCGGAAACTCTGCACCGAGCCGCAGCTTAATGAACTGGATCAGACCCTCGCCGATATGCTACGCACAGGCGCTCAGGTAGACCTGACCGAAGACCAGTTAACGCTGGCGACAGCCAATAAGTCTTTAATGTTTAAGCGAGTTGAATAACTCAGTAACTTCCGCACGATCCTACGGCAAGCGACTGCTCACTACAGCGTTTGCCGTTTGGCAACGCGCACATGCCGATAGCGGAGCCGTCGAGCTGACGGGCAACGGAGAGTGACCCTCCGATCATTGCGCAGTTGGCCTGGCCTGAACTGGACATAGCCGCTCGCATACCTGGCGTAACGTGTGCCGCTGTCGCCTGCTGTACAGGTTCATTGCTGCATGCCGACAACAGTAACGCGGCACATCCGACCCAAAATGCAGAACGCATACCTTCCTCCCCATAGTTAAAGCGAAACCTATGCATAATAGGCATCACGCGCCGCATCGTCGAGAGTGGATGTGCGTATTTATGCGCTCTGGTAACAATTTCTCGCAATTTTTTATCGCGAATAGCCATCCAGTCATTGATACAGCGCATCCCAAGGACACAAAAGCGAAAATCGTAAAACCTGAGCTTTGCTAAAATACACAGATAATATTCAGGGTCTGTCGTCGTTTTACAGGCCCCTCTTTTTGCGCAATGTAAGGGTGTTGTCCTATGCAAACTATTGACGGCAATGGTGCAGTCGCGTCTGTTGCGTTTCGTACCAGCGAAGTGATCGCCATCTACCCCATCACTCCCAGCTCCACGATGGCTGAACAGGCTGACGCCTGGGCTGGTAATGGGATAAAAAACGTCTGGGGCGATGTCCCGCGGGTTGTTGAGATGCAGTCCGAAGCCGGGGCCATTGCCACCGTGCATGGTGCGTTGCAGACCGGTGCCCTGTCGACCTCGTTCACGTCATCTCAGGGGCTGCTGTTGATGATCCCCACGCTTTACAAGCTGGCAGGGCAATTAACGCCGTTTGTCCTGCACGTTGCCGCACGCACCGTAGCCACTCACGCTCTCTCTATTTTTGGCGACCACTCAGACGTGATGGCCGTGCGTCAGACCGGCTGCGCTATGCTCTGCGCCAGCAGCGTACAGGAATCACAGGACTTCGCGCTGATATCGCATATCGCTACGCTGAAAAGCCGAGTGCCATTTATTCATTTCTTCGATGGTTTTCGCACGTCCCACGAGATCAACAAAATCGTTCCGCTGCCGGATGACACCATACTGAATCTGCTGCCGCAGGCTGACATCGATGCGCATCGCGCTCGCGCCCTCAATCCGGAACATCCGGTGATCCGGGGTACCTCTGCCAACCCGGATACCTATTTCCAGTCCCGCGAGGCGACAAACCCGTGGTACAACGCGGTATATGAGCACGTCGAACAGGCGATGGACGATTTTTCCGCTGCGACGGGTCGCGCATATAAGCCATTTGAATATTACGGTCATCCGCAGGCCGAGCGCGTGATCGTCCTGATGGGCTCCGCCATCGGCACCTGCGAAGAGGTGGTCGATGAGCTTCTTACGCGTGGTGAAAAAGTTGGCGTACTAAAAGTTCGCCTCTACCGTCCATTCTCTGCGAAACATCTGCTCGCAGCCCTGCCGGAAAGCGCGCGTGCCGTGGCGGTACTTGACCGCACCAAAGAGCCTGGCGCGCAGGCTGAACCCCTTTACCTTGATGTAATGACCGCTCTGGCTGAGGCGTTTAATCACGGTGAACGCGAAACGCTGCCGCGCGTCATTGGCGGGCGTTATGGTTTGTCTTCCAAAGAGTTCGGGCCGGAGTGCGTCCTGGCCGTATTTGCTGAACTGCGCGAGGCAAAACCGAAGCCGCGCTTTACGGTTGGCATTTATGATGACGTGACTAACCTTTCTCTCCCTTTGCCGGAAAACACCCTGCCCTCGAATGCGAAACTGGAAGCGCTGTTCTACGGTCTGGGCAGCGACGGCAGCGTCTCGGCGACCAAGAACAACATCAAAATTATCGGTAACTCCACGCCGTGGTATGCGCAAGGGTATTTCGTCTACGATTCCAAAAAAGCGGGCGGGTTGACCGTCTCGCACCTGCGCGTCAGCGAACATCCAATCCGCTCGGCATACCTGATTTCTCAGGCGGATTTTGTTGGCTGTCATCAGCTCCAGTTTATCGATAAATACCAGATGGCCGAGCGCCTGAAGCCCGGCGGTATTTTCCTGATCAACACCCCGTATAGCGCCGATGAGGTCTGGGCACGACTGCCCCAGGAAGTCCAGGCGGTGCTAAACCAGAAACAGGCGCGCCTGTATGTCATTAACGCCGCGAAGATCGCCCGCGAGTGCGGCCTGGCCGCGCGTATCAATACGGTTATGCAGATGGCGTTCTTCCACCTGACCAATATTCTGCCGGGCGACAGCGCGCTGATGGAGCTCCAGGGGGCGATAGCCAAAAGCTACAGCAGCAAAGGTCAGGAGCTGGTTGAGCGCAACTGGCAGGCGCTGGCGCTGGCCCGCGAGTCGCTGTTCGAGGTGCCGTTGCAGCCGGTCAATACCAGCAGCCCGAACCGGCCGCCAGTGGTGTCTGACGCTGCCCCGGATTTCGTCAAAACCGTTACGGCGGCGATGCTTGCCGGGTTGGGCGACACTCTTCCCGTCTCTGCGCTTCCGCCTGATGGCACCTGGCCGATGGGCACGACCCGCTGGGAAAAACGCAACATTGCCGAAGCGATCCCTATCTGGAAAGAAGAGCTGTGCACCCAGTGCAACCACTGCGTGGCGGCCTGCCCGCACTCGGCCATTCGCGCCAAAGTGGTGTCGCCAGAAGCGATGGCGGACGCACCGGAAAGTCTGCACTCGCTGGATGTAAAATCCCGTGATATGCGTGGCCAGAAATATGTTCTTCAGGTGGCACCAGAGGACTGTACCGGCTGTAACCTGTGCGTCGAGGTGTGCCCGGCGAAAGATCGTCAGGATCCCTCAATCAAAGCCATTAATATGATGTCGCGTCTGGAACATGTTGAAGAAGAGAAAGTGAATTATGACTTCTTCCTCGACCTGCCCGAAATCGATCGCAACAAGCTGGAACGCATTGACATTCGTACCTCGCAGCTCATCACCCCCCTCTTCGAGTACTCCGGGGCGTGTTCCGGATGCGGTGAAACGCCGTACATCAAACTGCTTACCCAGCTTTACGGCGACCGGATGCTGATTGCCAACGCGACGGGCTGCTCGTCAATCTATGGGGGGAACTTGCCGTCAACGCCTTATACCACCGACGCGTATGGCCGCGGCCCGGCTTGGGCAAACTCGCTATTTGAGGATAACGCAGAATTTGGTCTGGGATTCCGCCTGACTGTCGATCAGCACCGCGCCCGCGTAATGCGTCTGCTAGAACAGTGTGCCGATAAAATCCCGGCAGAGCTGAATGACGCCCTGCATGCGGAGGCCACGCCTGATGTTCGTCGCGCACAGGTTGCTGAACTGCGCCACGCGCTTCAGGGTGTTGAAGGGGCTGAACAACTGCTGACCGATGCTGACGCGCTGGTTGAAAAATCTATCTGGCTGATCGGTGGCGACGGGTGGGCCTACGATATTGGTTTCGGTGGTCTTGATCACGTCCTGAGCCTCACCGAAAACGTTAACATTCTGGTGCTTGATACTCAGTGTTATTCCAACACCGGCGGACAGGCCTCGAAAGCAACGCCACTGGGTGCGGTCACGAAATTTGGTGAGCATGGCAAACGTAAGGCGCGTAAAGATTTGGGCGTCAGCATGATGATGTATGGACACGTCTACGTCGCTCAGATTTCGCTGGGCGCGCAGCTTAACCAGACGGTGAAAGCCATTCAGGAAGCGGAAGCGTATCCTGGCCCGTCGCTGATCATCGCCTATAGCCCGTGTGAGGAGCATGGCTACGATCTGGCGCTTAGCCACGACCAGATGCGTCAGCTTACCGCAACCGGCTTCTGGCCGCTGTACCGCTTTGACCCGCGCCGTGCCGATGAAGGAAAATTACCGCTGGCGCTGGATTCACGTCCGCCTTCAGACGCCCTTGCCGAAACCTTACTTCAGGAGCAGCGTTTCCGCAGGCTGAACGCTCAACAACCAGAAGTAGCAGAGCAGCTATGGAGGGACGCGGCAGCGGATCTTCAGAAGCGTTATGACTTCCTTGCACAGCTGGCGGGGAAAGCGGAAAAATCAACCAGCGAATAACCGTTATGCCCGGCTTGCCCGGGCATTTTTTTGCCATAAAAAAGCCCGATGCACGTGCACCGGGCTAATCCAAATGTTCGGTGAAAATTGCCTCAACGTTCTGAACAATATTCACGTGAATTATGGATGAAAAAATCTTAAAGGCATATAACGCCATGGAGAATACCTTCTTTACCACTTAATTAATAATTTTTATTTTGTATCGATTATAACGATTAATTCACGGCATCAATTGTTATTTCAAACGCATCATTTGCTTTAGATTTTACTCAACCCGTAACAATTATATTTTATTCATCAACCCTCTGTGTGATTTAGCATGGGACAGCTTTCCATCCCGGAAAGTTCACTAAGCAATAAAAAAATAACTGCAAAGGAATAATCAAAATGCAAAGAAAAGTACTGGCACTGATGATCCCCGCTTTGTTAATGGCTGGAGCCGCTCACGCAGCTGAAATTTATAATAAAGACGGCAATAAACTGGATCTGTATGGCAAAGTAGATGGTCTGCATTATTTCTCTGACGATGCGTCAAAAGATGGCGACCAAACCTATATGCGTCTGGGTTTCAAAGGTGAAACCCAAATCAACGACATGATGACCGGTTACGCGCAGTGGGAATACAACATTCAGGCAAACAACACCGAAGGCTCTGACAATCAGTCCTGGACGCGTCTGGCCTTCGCGGGTGTGAAGGTAGGCGACTACGGATCCTTCGATTACGGCCGTAACTATGGCGTCCTGTACGACGTAGAAGGCTGGACCGATATGCTGCCAGAATTTGGTGGCGACTCTTATACTTATGCCGATAACTTTATGACCGGTCGTGCAAACGGCGTGGCGACCTACCGTAACACCGACTTCTTTGGTCTGGTGCAGGGTCTGAACTTCGCGGTGCAGTATCAGGGTAATAATGAAGGTAATAACTGCGATGAGAATTTCTGCTCTACCAATGAAGGGACCAACAACGGTCGTGATACACGTCATGAAAATGGTGACGGTTACGGTATCTCCGCAACCTACGATTTCGGCATGGGCTTCAGCGCAGGCGCGGCATATGCTTCATCTGACCGTACTAACGATCAGGTAAATTACACTACTGCGGGCGGTGATACTGCGGATGCATGGACCGCAGGCCTCAAATACGATGCCAACAACATTTACCTGGCTGCAATGTATTCCGAAACCCGTAATATGACGCCGTACGGCGACAATGCAGATGCGGTTGCAAATAAAACCCAGAACTTTGAAGTGACCGCACAATATCAGTTCGATTTCGGCCTTCGTCCGGCTGTTTCCTATTTACAGTCCAAAGGTAAAGATCTGGGCAATGGACAGGACGATAAAGACCTGGTGAAATACGCTGACGTCGGTGCTACCTACTATTTCAACAAAAACATGTCCACCTATGTTGATTATAAAATCAACCTGCTGGATGAAGATGATTCATTCTACAAAAACAATGGCATCGGTACGGATGACATCGTAGCGTTAGGTCTGGTTTACCAGTTCTAATCCCGTTAGCCCGCAGCGATCTGCGGGCTAATTTTATCTCTGTTTCGCCTGTTCTTTGCGAAAAGAGAGATAGCCAATTACCCCGCTCTCGCCATCCATAGGGTGATTTATCCCATCCATTACCGCCACTTCCGGGAAGTCGAATGGCGTAACATTTTCCAGACAGGCGACATTCACACCATATTCATTGGGATTGGAACGTCGTTGATGGAACGTGTAAATACCGCAAACCGAGCAGAAGAAATGGCGCGCCGTGCCGGTGTTGAAACGGTACTCTGTGAGCGTGTCCGCGCCCTGCGTCACCTTAATACCCGTCAACGGCGCGGAAACCACTACTGCCCCGCGCATCCTGCAAAACGAGCAGCTACATCGCCGTGCGGTATTCAGGCCGTCCGTCAGCTCAACAGTAAATTTCACCGCCCCACAATGACACTGTGCATGACGAATTTCAGCCATCGCTTATACCCCTTTTCTCACTAACTCAGCCGCTTTCAAAAAGACCTCATCTTCGACACCATCCCCCTTCTGCCTGCCGAGCCTCACCAGCTCATCGACAATACTTTCACGGTTGATGATCTTCTGCGCTGAAACCAGCCCGATAACGGCGGCACCAATCGCCAGCCCAACTAATCCTGTCTGTTCGTCTTTATTTTTCATAGAAGCGCTCCCTTGTTCCCCTCAAAAGCGTAGCAGGAGAACTGTAAAACGTGCTGGAACGCGGGGATGAGGTCGGTGCTTTATCTCACCTTCTCGTCCGGCAAAACAGGGGGGTTCTGAGCGGGTATCGGAATATCGTGAATAGCGTTGCGCATAGCGAGGCCGTAATGGGTTTTAAAACCGCCTTCGTAAAGGCGGCTGGTCATTACTCTGGATCTTTATCGCCTGATTCAGGCGCTGAGCCAGGATCATCTTTCGGTTTTCTTCCATCCTTTTCCGGGTTATCCGGGCTGGGATTATAATCAGGATGGTCTCCATTAACGGGACGGTCAGACATTTTCACCTCCGTTTTTACTGCGTAAGCTGTAAGTGTAGACAACCCGTTAGTCTTAACCAAACTTCTTTGAGGGGCTCATTTGTAAATCGTGCTGGCATTCGGCGCTGCAATCCGTACCATACACGACACACTTTCGCATGCTGGTTTTTACCGGTAGCCGCAAACCCGTCTTTTATCGCTAACCAGATGGGGCACGTAAATGCGCAGATGGTGTATGAAATCTATGCTACATGGATAGAAGAGATGAACACGAAGCTGACGCTTTGAAATCGTTTTCTCACCCTGTGCCCCATTTGAGATCTGAGTAACGAATAGATGCAACAAAATCAAGAGATTAACAAGAAAGAACAGTACAACCTGAATAAGCTACGCTGATTTTGCCTACTCATTGATATCATTTATTTCATCAATTTATTCAAATAGTTATAGTATAATAACATCCCCCTAAAGCTACCCAGAACTACATTTTTCGTGCCCTTTTTTTGCCCCTATTCCCCATTTTTGCCCCCAAATCTGCCCCCAAAACCCCCCTCTTTTGCGTAGCTCCTTCCAGCTTCGTAACACACCGCTTTACGCACTCCATCCTCATCAGCATAAACGTCCCGCATCCGTTTGTAAGACTTAACCAGCGCGCTACTTTTTCTCTCTGCCCTATACTTTCAGTCTGACTGACTGGAGGTTTCTATGTGTGGACGTTTTGCACAAGCCCAAACCCGTGAAGAATATCTGGCTTACCTGGCCGATGAAGCCGATCGTGACATTGCCTATGACCCGGAACCTATTGGCCGGTACAACGTCGCGCCTGGAACCAAGGTTCTGCTGTTGAGCGAACGCGACGAACAACTGCACCTCGATCCGGTGCTCTGGGGTTACGCGCCCGAGTGGTGGGATAAGTCGCCACTGATTAACGCGCGCGTCGAAACCGCGGCCACCAGCCGAATGTTCAAACCTCTTTGGCAGCATGGCCGGGCAATCTGCTTCGCCGATGGTTGGTTCGAATGGAAAAGCGAAGGCGACAAGAAACAACCCTACTTCATTCACCGCACCGACGGCCAGCCGATATTCATGGCTGCGATAGGCAGCACGCCGTTCGAGCGCGGCGATGAAGCAGAAGGTTTTCTGATAGTGACGTCTGCAGCTGATAAAGGCCTAGTTGATATTCACGACCGTCGGCCACTTGTTCTGTCACCAGAAGCGGCGCGCGAATGGATGCGACAGGATATAGGCGGGAAAGAAGCTGAGGAGATAGCCGCCGACGGCGCTGTGCCGGCCGACAAGTTTATCTGGCACGCCGTTACGCGCGCCGTGGGCAATGTTAAGAATCAGGGAGTGAAGTTAATCAAAGCTAACTATTATGAATAGTAAAAAAGATAAAGCACATTCCCCAGTCACCTCTCAACATCATCAATTACCATTTATTTTATTAGATCCAGTATATAGTTAACTAAATCAAAGCAACCAAATAATCATTCCGAATGCTAATCAGGAGTTTTTGGTGATGCTTTGAAAACTTTCATAACCTTAGCTTTGAGTTGAGAATCACAAAAACCTTCCATACCTAAAATTTTTATTAAAGCATCAACCTGTTACTCACTGTGATTCTCAAATGACAAAATATACTCAACATGAGCATTTGAAAGATATCTAGACAAATATTGATAAGGATTCAAACCAGCAGGAATACTTGACATAATCATATTCCACATCATTTTCTGATGTAACCCTTCATGCATTTTTTTATAATTAAAGAATGGTTGCAATATTGGAGAATAAACTTCAATTAAAGCCCCTTTCTGCCACTCATAGTACTGCAGAACCTGCTTCTTGTATTCAGTAAATACTGTGTATAAATCAATAAAATCCCCTCCATCCTCTATGAATTTTTTTGCTTTACTCCCCCAGTCACCCCATTCAAACAACTCCTCTTTGCTCACTACAAAACTGGCAACCATTGTTTTGCTTTGAAAATCGCTTTTAATTACCCAATTGGCCTGAGCCATACGCCAATGAGAACTGAAGTTGCGTAATTTTTGTAAAAAATCGTGCAAACCTGGCGTAGAAAAAAATTTATTACGATGTTCGATAATGTCTTCTAGTGGCCAATTTTTATTGAGAGATCTTGCGATATCAACAACAGTCATCAAAGAAGAAGTGCAATAATATAGATAACGTTTCACTTCACGAACATATTCTTCTGAATTTTTTTCATTTGAACGGTGCCAGAACTCCACACTCTTACTTTTTTCACCAAATTCATTAATTTTGTCTAATAACTCAGCGGTACTTTTAGTAAATACCCAAATCGCATCATCAAGTTCTTTTATACTCCTCCACAGTTTTCCGCCATCGGTATTATCAATCGATTTTTGTACTGTTGTGAAATCAGACATTATTGCCATCTGAATGTCGTAAATTGTCCAAGGATGAGCAATACTGTCAAGATACCCCGCCATCTAAGCTCCGAAGTTATAAAAGTCATAATAAAATCGAATTTAAGGGTATCACAAAATTAAGATATAACCTTGAAAAAAGGTCCTATTTATGTGGTTAATTAGCACATATATGCACGTCGTAGCACTCAAGCAACTCTATCGCACCTTAAGTAGGTCCGTATACCTTGTCGTGTATCGAGGCGAAAGCATTTCTCGCTTCATCCGCCACTGTTGCTGTATACCCTGCCCGGCAAAGTAGAGCGTGCCTTTTCCATCTTTAGCATTCAGGTGATCAAGCACTTCCATCAACCTATCGCTACCTGCCCGCGGTGCGTTTTCGTCGAACAAGTTTAGCTGGGCTACGCCCTGGCTGAAGAAGTCACCCAGCATTACTCCGGCTTTCTGGTACCGGTGTCCGTCTTTCCAGATTTTGTCCAGGCACTTTACCGCGGCGTTGATGATGTCGCGGGAATCCTGGGTGGGGGTAAGAAGCTTCACTGACGCGCTGTTACCGTAATACGGCTCATTAAGCGCGAATGGTGAGGTTTTCACGAACGCAGAGATAAAGCGGCAATACTGATGCTCGCCACGTAGTTTTTCAGCGCCTCGGGCGGCATAAGAGCAAACGGCTTGCCTCATTTGTTCGTATTCAGTGATGCGTTCGCCGAATGACCTGCTGCAGACGATTTCTTGCTTTGCAGGTGCAAACTCTTCTAGATCGAGGCATGGCTCGCCGCGTAACTCCCGGACCGTTCGTTCGAGAACCACGTTAAAGTGCTTACGGACAATCCACGTGCTTTGTTCAGAAAGGTCGAGGGCAGTTTTTATGCCCATGGCGTTCAGCTTCTTGCTGATGCGCCTACCGACGCCCCACACATCCTCTACAGGTACCAGGGCAAGGAGTCGTCGCTGGCGATCGATATTGGACAAATCAACAACTCCCCCCGTCTGCCTCTGCCATTTCTTGGCGGCATGATTTGCTAGCTTAGCGAGGGTTTTCGTCTGCGCGATGCCTACCCCGACAGTCAGGTGCGTTCGCTTCAAAACCGTAGCACGGATCTCTTTGCCGAACTCCGTCAGGTCCCTGCAGTTGCGAACACCAGTCAGGTCGCAAAAAGCTTCGTCGATGCTGTAAATTTCGACGCGAGGGCTCATTTCCAGCCATCATTATTTGAGAGAACAACCACCGGCCTCCCCCTCAAATCAGGTCGAAACACCGTCTCGCATGATGCGTAGAACGAATTCACATCACAGAGCGCAAACATATTCAGCTCGCAGATTTAACTATGAAAGTCACAACACCGAACACGTCGAGCGTATCCTCGCTACCGACAATGATCGGTGAGTAAGCGCTATTCATCGGTATGAGCTGGACGGTAGGGCGTAGCTGCAGGCGTTTAACTGTGAATTCTCCTTCCACGGCGGCAATTACAATGTCACCGTGCACAGCAGTCCTGGAGCTGTCTACCACCAGCAGATCACCATCGCTGATACCGGCTTCGATCATTGAGTCGCCGGCTGCCTTAACGAAATACGTTGAGCTCGGGTGAGCGACAAGTAGCTCATTGAGATCGATTCGCTGTTCAACGTAATCAGCCGCGGGGCTCGGGAAACCACATTGCACTAAGTCGCTGTAAAGTGGGAGAGCAATAATTTCTCGTAGTTCTGCTGGCCTGATGAATTCCATTACACACACCTCAAGATACTGTATTTATATACAGTAGTTTTCTTTTTGAGGATACGCAATATACCGGTTCGCAAGTGGTTGTTCAAAGCTTCACCGCTTCGTTTCTAAGTTTCTCTCTCGATTCGATTTATGAGTTTTGTAAATTTTGCGACTGTAACTCTATGTGAGCAAATTTAAGCCGGTTTTGAAACGTGGAATTTTTTATAAAGGGTACATACTGCCACGTCATAATTATCGCTACCTGCCTCCTGTCCACGCCGTTCGCTATCAGTCTGCCTGCCTGCGCCCATTGCTCCTCGGTAAGTTTCGGACGCCTTCCACCTCTTCGTCCTTTCTCACGAGCAGCCTCCAACCCCGCCCGGGTGCGCTCAACGATCAACTCTCCGCTCTGTGCCAGGAGCGGACGCAGTTATACATATATATCAAGCTACAAACTGCATTAACTACTTACTTTTTGTTTTCACTTTTATTATTAGTAAGGGGAATTAAATTCAATAATATCAATTTGTTATTAGTCTCTTTCAGTTGGTAACAAACGCGTGGAATGGGATAACACTCATGAGCACTGTGCCATAAAATACTGGACAAATGTTAATAAATGGTTGATTGTAATAAAATATTCTCATTATACCTGAATAGGTTGATGAAACAAAACACACCCAAATGTTATTAAAATGTTAATTTTTAATCCCATCAAATCAACAATTGGTAAGATTTTATGATATTCGAAGGAAGATATAAGTGGAACTGTGAAAGTGAATGTATCTTTGCACAAGGTGGAAATAGCTATGTTTATCAAGTTTCAGCTGGCTTTATGGAAGGAGACTATGCTCTTAAACTATATAAAAGTGATGATTTGGAAGGCGAAAGATATAAGCGTTTTTTAAATGAAATCGAGATTGTACAAAGAATCTCAAAAATTGATGGCTGCGTTAAATATGTAGATCATGGGTTACATGGAGGAAAACCATTCTATGTCATGCCATTCTACGAGAATGGAACATTTCGAAGTGAGTTTTTAACTTCAGCGAGCCATAAGCATAATGCGGTTTATATATTAGACTCCTTTTTAAAAGTTCTACAGATTATCAAAAAGCTGCATCAAGATGGACTAGCCGTCAGAGATATTAAGCCTCAAAATATTTTACTTGATCACAATGATGATCCGGTAATTGCTGATTTTGGGTTATCTCTTTGGCTAAATACATGTAATGAAGAACGACTTACACCCCAATATGGAAGTTTAGGTTCTCAAGGATATCGACCACCAGAATGGGCAAGTTCTTATCCAGATCCAAACCATCGACCAGGAGATATTTGGAGTTTAGGCAGAACTCTTTGGGCAATATTTGCAGGAAAAAACCCGCCAAATAATTATGAAACATTGGGCGGAACTGGTACTCATCTAAAACTCTATGCGTCTAAAGAGTATGCTAATTTGGTACAAAGTATTGTTACATCTTGTACAAGTCAAAACCCTAGTAAACGTCCAGATATTTTTGAGCTTATCTCCCAAGTTAGCAACATTCGCGATGAGATAGACAATATTGAAGAAAATCAAAATCAAGTAAAGAGAGGACTAAAAGATTCACTTCGTATATTTGCAACGCAGTTAAAAAGTAGTGAAGTCTACATTGATTCCCAAAGAGAAGAATCTGAAACAAACATAAGATTAAATGAAATAAATGAATGTATGGATATTTTGAATGAAAAATTATCAAGTTTTATTCCAGAATTTGAAATGCTTATTGGAAAAGATATTGGATCATTTAGGGTACTTAATGACAATAGCGAAATGATGTTCTCTCTTAATAATCATGGATTAAAAATAAAATATTCTGAAAATTCTTTTTGGAATAAGTCTGTCTGTCTAAGATTTGATCCTTCCAATATACTAGCGCAGCATAAGAATATGTCCTATATATATATCAAGTTTCACATGGGATTGACAGAAGATAAAGAGTTTTACTGGCTGATAGCCAGTCGGGATCAAACTATTAAGGATGAATATATTGCTGAGCAGTTTGAAACAAAATCTTTGGCAAATATAGTTAACAATAAGTTAAATCAGCTGGAGGATTTTGTTATACAACATTTTATAAATCGCATTGAGCATAACTTCAAAGCCTAACAAGGTACTAATCTCGGATAAATTATTCGCCATGCGCCATATTTTCCAGTAATCATATAGATCATGGCGTATTTTATCGCGCCAGCTTTTCGCTCAAAGCAGACTGTCAGATTTGATAGTGTGCTGCCAGATAAAACTGTCAGGTCAAGTCTGAGCTAATACATTATATCGTGGATTGGGCTTTGAGTTCGGCAAGCTCACTCTCGATACTTTTTACCCGGTTGGCCAGCTCCTTCATGGCCTCAACATAAAGGGCGCTCATCGCACTGTAATCCACCGTTTTGAGATCGTTAATCTCCTCTCCATTCTGCGTTGTGCCGGTGCCGCCTGAACTTACCGCAACAGGAAGAACACGCTCCAGTTCCTGGGCTATGATACCTGCGCTGCGTACCGCCTCCGATTCTGTGAGCTGAATGCCGAACGTGTAGCCCGTCAGTGAGCATATCTTCTCCAGAGCCTCGCTGACGGGCTCTTTGTCGAATTTAACTCGTTCATCTGAGGTCTGATTTACACTAACGCAGGTAAATCTGCCATCAGCTCCGAATGTGAAGCTATAGCCATTTGCCCCACCATTATCATTATTATCAGGTCTTAGGCGCATTGAACCATCCTTGCCAGCATAGATAACCCCGCGAGATGAATTCCCTCCGGCACCGTAAAACCACACGTGGGCGTTCTGCGTATCGCTGGAAGCCCATACGTTTGATGATGTGACAGCTCTCAGTGAGCCGCCTGCGTTAATGCTGCCTGAGGCCGTTATACTGTTCTGGCAGGTGAGAGGGTTTCTAAACTCGAAACTGTCTCCGATGAAAGTGTATTTTCCAGCATAAAACGTGAAATCACCTTTCCCCATCCCTCCATCAGAATTCCCACCGCAAAGAATTCGTGCGTCATAGTCGTTAGTGCCAAGAAAATGAAAATCAATGAAGCTTGCAGAAGAGGCCTTCTTCGCTCCAATTTCGAGGCTTCCGAAGTTAGCAGTATTGCTATCCCCCAAACCGAGGTTTGTGCGAACGTCTTCTGCCTTTGTTGCCCCGGTACCGTCGCCCCTCGTAGAAGTGAACCTCTTTGTTCCCCTCGTTGATTTTGACGCTCAAGCCCCAGTCAAAGGCCACCTCTTCAATCGTCGGGTAGAAGATGTCACGGATTTGCGGGTACGTCGGCGCGAAATAGCCTTGGTTAATCTTCGGGTGCTCCCACATCCCTTTGCAGATGCCGCCACAACCCGCCCACGTTTTACCCGAACCGAACCCGGCAACATAGGCTTTGAATTTGTGCTGCATCGCGAGGAAGCGCGCCTGAGGAATGTTAAGTGTCGGGCTGATCCCCATCGTCTGCCCTCGCATCCACTACGTTGATATTGATCTGCACTGGGGTCGGTTCATCGTCCTCACTATCACCGGCCAGCTCTTTACGGAGTTTCTCGACCTCGAGCTGCCGGCGTTCGATTTCAATTTGCTGCAGGCGCTGGGCGAACTCGCTATCGGCCAGGCCAGTCGCTTCATTACCGCTTCGAACATTCTTTCACGGCTGATGGCTGTAATTTCGACGCCGTTTTTGCCAACCTTCACGCCGGAGTAAGCGAGACGGGAAGCTACCGGAAGTTTGCGCGTATCAGGGAAATAAGGCTGACCGATGCCGTCACCGTTGCAGCGCGGGCATTCTGGGTTTGGTTCTCGGTTGTGGTCGTAGCCATAGCCGCCGGAATCTTCGGGTTCACGTCTGTCACGCTCAACAGCCTCGAATCTTTTCTCTTCAAACTCGACAGCATCCCGCCACTGGAAGTGATGACCAAAGCCCCAACAATAACGACAGGCGCCGCGGCGATATTGTGAAAGCTGGTTTGCATCAAACGTGGCGAGCTGCCACATCTGCGCGAGAACCTCATCGGCACTGCCAAGCGTGCGCACAATGGACGCTTTTTGCTGCTGCGCAATGGCCTGCGCAACGTTAGGATTCGCTATGAGCTGACGACCGTAGTTTGGGTCACTATAGCCAGCACGTGCAGCGGCAGCGGTGGCGTTGTTGTCCTTCAGGTACTCAGCGACAAATAAGCGATGCTGAGCAGTAAGTCCATCATCATCCACCAGCTTATTTGCGCTTTTATCTTTCTGCGCAGTGCGCATTTTTTTCTGCGCAGGTTTTTGCGCAGTTTGCGCAGTAGGTTTTTTGATATATCGACGGGCGGTAGCGTAATTCAGTCCCTGCGCTTCACACCATTCCTTTGGTGATACGCCGGTTGCGGCATGTTCGGACAGTAACCGTTGCTGAAGCTCGCCCCAGTCCGGTTTTGCCATTGCTTACTCCAATAAAAAAGCCACCAGCGGATGCCAGTGGCTCAAAGTATTATGCTTACTGATACGGGCTAGGAGATAAAGTCGTCGCTCCCAAGCCTGTGGGAGCCGTAGCGAGCCTCATAACCATCACCCAACATCCCTGCTTTTGTCTCTGCAACATCTTTCGTCGCATAAACACCTGCAAGGTGCCATGGAGCATTACGAATTACCCCCCAGCCTTTAACCCAGCCGTCATTATCAATATCAGCTTTCAATCCTTCTGCAACAAACATATATGTCTCCTTTGGGTACCCAGAGGCATACTATTAAAAGCAGGCGATGAAATAAATGTTAGCCGTCAAGACTTGCAGTAATACTCAGATGGTGAAGGTCTGGTCGGTTGTGCTCAATAACAATATCACCAGCCCCAGCTTCAACATCATAGCTGTGGCAGTAAGGAGCAGTACACTTACCCGATACGTTGTCTTCAATCAGCACAACCCCTGATTGAATAGCCTTAAAAGTTACATCCGTCCCGTAAACCATCCCGTCTCTCCACTCTTCGAGACGCGTCAGCGTAACAGTTAGCTTTGCCATAATCCCTCCTATGTTGAGCATTATCACAGGCACTCAGTGAATGCCTGCTGTAATGCCAGCCACACTCTCGCAGTGGCCACACTCATGCCCTTGAGTTGCTGACGCTTCATCGCCGCTTATAACCAGTGCGCGTATGGCCTTCGTGCTGCTTTACCGGAGCATGTTCCCTTATTTACCCTCACTTCGGTATGCTATACCTGCTCGCTATTACGCGACTCGGGGCAGCATCATGACTGCTGCACTGCCTTTCGGCGGCGGCCCAACCGCTTTACTACTTCAAATTGACTTCCCCTTCTGGCAGTTCGCCTGCCACGTTTTTGGTCTATCTCAACGAGACGATTTAGGACGTATATCGCATTTATGCCAACCAGATAATTGCGTTGCGCTTTAAGTTCGGCAATTCTGGATTGGATGTCAGGTTTTGACAGGTTTTCGGACGCTGTGCGGTTAGCTGTCTTTGCGCTGTACCCCGCCCGAATAGCCGCTTGCGTGGCGTTTAAATCGATGAGGTACTCGCGACAGAACATCTCTTGTTTGTCAGTGAGCGCCATAAATCCCTCTTAGGAAGTAATCAAATGACAACCTTTTACCGAGTAGACAGAGTTAATAAATATAAAGACGGGGATGTTATCGAACTAACAAAACCTGACTCTATCCCACCCCAGTTTTCGAAAATCATTGATATGATTGCACCTCTAGGGCTGTCTCCGCACGGGCATCGATACTTTGCAGCGCCAGTTCCAGCAGGGCATAAGAATGTCGCAATAGACTTTGCTCTTGAGCTATTTCGCCGGTCGTTTCACAACTCACGCCCATCGAGATATGAATGCATATTCGCATGGGACTGTCTTGAAAACGCCCAGCTATTTCGGAAACAGCTACTCACCGAATTCCCAGATGCCACTATTTACAGGGTGTCAACTGAAAGCAAAAACATTCATCGCGGTGACATGTCTATTCTTTCAAACGACAAAACAAATTTGGTTTATGCCGAAATACTTAATATGTATTGGGAGGGGAGGACATATCAGGAAAAACCTTTTTGGGAATTTCTTTTGCCACTACCCGTTACAATCCACGAGATAATCAAATGAAGCTCTATCTTTCAGCCATTCGCTCCTGCAGGAATGACTGTCAGAACCATCACGGTTGATTTGATGATTAGACCCTGAGAGCCAGTAACAATGACTGCATAGCTCCCCGCATCAGCCAGTTCGGCAGTGAAATGGATGGTCGGCTCTACGGCTGAGAGGAGGTGTCCGTTTTTGTACCAGTCGTACGTGTAAGGCTGCCAGTTGTCGGAGTCGATGAATTTAACTGGCGGGTATGGCCTGCGCTCGTCATCGTTTTGCATTTCCACTCCGTTGCGCCAAAGATTGGGCGGATGTATCGTTGTAAAAAATGTGAATCACCGACAAGCAACGAGGCTTACATGGGAACATCATTCTGGTTAACAGTTGGAACCAGCGCACTGATCGGTGCGTGTTTAACAGGACTTTGGAATATTGTAAAAGATATTCTTTCACGAAGAGCTGAGGCCAAAGCTCTTGAGAACGGATTAATCGCTGAAGTTAAAACACTCTCCCATCTGTTACAGGTTCGGCGATATAAAAAGACGCTGGAAGATACGCTACAAGAAATGATTGCTAACAATCAGGATACTGTTGAGTTTAGCGTTTTTATCCATGACAATTTCAATCCTGTTTACAGAGCTAACGTTCAAAAAATTGGCATGCTAGACAATGGTTTAGTAGAGTATATTGTTAAGTATCATGCTTACCTGTTTGCCTTGGTATGTGACTTACATGAAAAGTCGATTTTGTCAAAGGATGGTTATACTCAAGATGCATTAAAAGAGATGGTGCAAATTTTAAATGATGCTGAGGCTATATCAGAGAAGATTGCAAATTATAAATAGTTTTTTTAACCATTCGTCACTTCTGCTGCTCCGGACAGGTACGCTATTCTGATCGCCACCAGTCCGGGTTGCTCATTCGTTACTCCGTTGTTTGTTCTGATGGCTGTTCGGTCTGCTCTTCCGGTACTGGCGTGAACTGTACGCGCTTCACATCGGCCGGAGCAAAATACAGCCACTCTCCCGTTTCGGTCGCCAGCGGTACAAATCCGTTAACCAATTCAGGCTGACGTCGTGACATCTTGCCCGTGAAGGTTTCGCCTGTTTGGGTGGTTAGCGTGATTTGGTAGATGTCGGACATTGAGGCCTCTTTATCCGCTTGTTGTGATATTGCCATTACGATGAGACTACCCATGGTGATCGCAATAAAAAACCGCCCGTAGGCGGTTATGGTTATAAAACTTTTAATTTATCATTTAACGACTCAAGAATAACAGAAAGAGGATAGGTTTCTCCCCCCCTCATAATGTAAGGCCGAAACTCCCTTTGAAATTTACTCCATAGATGCTCGACTTCTGTTTCTGCCAATAGATGCTCACACATAATCCACGCTTTCATCGACTCATTGAAAGCCTTTTGGAGAGCTATTTTATTGATATAAATTTGAGCATCATCATCAGCCCGATTTGCCAACTCTGGCGAAACATTTAACCTTGCTCGAGCCTGATTGACCTGAATATATGACCAACTTCTGGGCATATTCCCAAGAGAATAACTCAATTCAAGGATAGACCGCTTAAATTCCATTTTAAGCTTTAACATCTCCTGCTGACGCCAGGTATCCAATGCACCGAAAGCCATACCCAATGTACCCAAGGAAATCAAAACACTGAATATGGTGGCAGCCATTGTCCACCACGCCCAATGTGCAGAATCCTTCGCTGCCAACATGGCCTCTAAAGCAATTTGTTTATCTTCCATAATCACCTCAAAATTTTCGAGATGATTTTACTTTATCCCATCAATTCAAGCACTGATCTTTGATGTAGTCCTGCAAATAGCCGACCTGCTTTGTCACTGTGACGATTCGCTCTCTGAGGGTGAAATAATCCCGTTCAGCGGAGTCAGTAAGTCGGGGGCCGGTAGCATCGCCCATGCCGCTGGCGCCGGTCGTTCCGTTCGCGGGACATCTGGCGTTGACGTGCAGCCCACACTTACCAGAGTTAACGCAACGCTGCAGAACTTCAAGCTGAGATTTCGCATCAGCTAATTCCTTCGTGTATTTGGCATCCAGCGCAGCGACATCTCGCTGGCGAGTCTGCATGTCTTTGATGGTGGCGTTCGCCAGGGTCAGTTGTTCGGTAGCTTTATCGCGCTGGTCTTTGTAGGTGATTGCGTTGTCGCGGTAGTGGTTAATCGCCCAGGCCATGCAAACCAGCAGGCAGATAATGACAGCGCAGATGATTGCTGTTAAACGGCTCATTTCTGACCCCACTCGCAAACTTCACGCTCAATCTCGCGTCGGGTGATCAGCCCCTTCCACTGCTTGCTACCGGCATATGTCCAGCGCTGCAGTTCTTTGCATGCACCCAGAACGTCGCCGGAATTTAACTTTTTCAGCAGCGTCGATCTGCTAAACGCTCCAGCTCCCACGTTGTAGGTGAAAGAGTAAAGTGCGGCACGAGTGGTTTCGGGAACATGGACCTTTATTAGCGGGTCGATAGCTGAAGCAACCTTGCGCAAGTCGGATTGCAGCAAAGCGTCACATTCTTTATCGGTGTAGCGGTGACCGCGGCGAATGTCGGCACCGGTGTGCCCATCACAAACGGTCCAGACGCCGACCACATCCTGATAGGCGTAATAGCGACGCCCTTCCAGCCCATCAGCATTGCCCAGCATTATTGCTGCAATGGTGATTGCTCCGGATCCGCCAACAATGGCACCCACCAGCTTATTCCTGAGTGTCGGGTTCATCTCGGCTCCTGCTGCGGCGGTTGTCTTCGCGGATCTTGAAATAGAGATTCGTCAGATACGTCAGTACGGCAATGATGATACCCACCAGCACGCCGATAGCGTTCCATTGCTCGGGGCTGTAGGCATTAAGCATGCCGTTTAGGATGCTCCCGGCTGAAGCGCCATAGGCAGCACCAGTGGTTATTTTTTCCATGCGATACATGCTCTCACCTCGCGTAGTTAGCGGGTGCTGTGTGTTTAAAAGGGATCAGGCCCTCGGGACGATTTAACAAGTAGGCGTGTCGTTGATGGTTCCCGGAGCCTGAATTAAAAAAGGCCCACATAAGTGAGCCTTTGAATAAAGTTTCTTCACATCCCTGCCGATACACTCCTAAAAGGAGATAAAAATGGGCAGACGTAGACGTGGCAGGTACAGAATTAATAAGAATCCGGACATAGTGGATCGAATTATTCACATGATTATCGATATCGCTATATTCGTCTTCTTGGTAAAGCTTGGGATATCTCTTTTGTTCAAATAAAAAGCCCCGCGCGATGGCGAGGCTCTTAATTCTTTGTCGAGCTACGAAGCTATGGCGAAGATATCAGATTTACATGAAATATATGCGTTTCAGTTCGGTTTTGCAAGACTTACGTGCGAATTTGTCGCCTTTTGTTGTGAACGCGATCGCTTTACAGAGATAAGCGCACCGCTATCGAGTCGGTTAAAGCTGTTGCGCATTGCCTGCCAGTGATGAAGATACGTCTCTGTCCAGGTGGATTTCGCCACGCCCACCAGTGCCGCCAGCGCCTGATATTCGTACGTCTCACGCCCTGACAGCTCCGATTTGACGTCCTGCGCCGCCAGCCAGATAAGCTTCTTCAGGCGCTCCATCGTCTTGCCCGCCACCTTCTTCGCGCCGAGCTGCTCTCGGAACTCAGCCCATGCCCACTGGGTGATCGCCACCTGATACTCAAAGCGGGTGTTCTCGCTGTAGTTCCACAGCAGCCATGATTTCTGGTGCCCTTCCAGTGACAGGACAGCGCGGCGCCATGATGCTGTGCCGAACTCCACCGGGCCAACCAGTGCGATGGATGAGCCCTTGGCGCGGGACTGACTGCCACTCATCGGCGGGCCGTCCGGGTTGACCATACGCTGCTTATCCTTGTCGAATACCTTCTTTCGGCCCCGGCTGCGCGCCGTCGCGGTGAATTGCGCGTTCTCGGCGAAAGCTACCAGCTGCCCTTTCGTCGCCCCGCTCAGGTCTGCGGTCGCCACAATGAGCTGCTGACGTACGTATTCCAATTGCTGATTGTTCATGCGGCTTCCTTATGTGGCTGATTGGTTTTGGTCTGGCAGTGCTTTGCTACTGGTGGCATGTTGGCGCGCTTAACGCTTTCTGCCTGGTACAGGAGGAAGTCTGTAAGGTTCATGCGGCCTCCTGTCGGCGGGCCCGGCGTTTTTCCAGTGCGCGGGCTTTACGTGTGAAAATGGATTTGATGCGCTGAAGGTATGGGATATCGAACAGGCGCGGCTCGTTGTCTGATTCAAGACGTTCGACGCGCTCCAAGCCAATACGCTCAATCAGCCGAATACGATACTCGACGGCATTACCGCTCAATTGACGATTGCACCGGGTGCACGCTGAGTGGACGTTAAACACGTTGAATTTGAGGTGTGATGCAGCGCCGCGGGAACGGTAATGGCTGGCATCAATGGCGCTGCCAGTCAGGTAATTGCTTTTGCCGATGAGTGGATTGCCGCAACTGACGCATTCTTTCCCCTCGTCCCGGATCCGGATATAGCGATTGAAGGCCGATTGGGCCTCTTTGTCCCACTGGGCTTTAGTCTTGAATGACTCGCGCTTGGCCTTGCGGCGCTGGCGGCCTGCCTTCTCTTCGGTGCGCTGACGTTGCGCTTCCTTCTGCTTGGCGGCTTCACGGGCTTTTGCGGTCTGTTCTTTGCCGATCGCGCTGGCGCATTCGACGCTGCAAACAACTTGCCCTTCGAGTACCGGGTGGAACCACTGGCGACAAGCTTTATGGGCGCACTTGCGGCGCGGTAACTTAGCCATGCGCCCTCCGTGCCGCGAGACGCAGCCATTTCTGATCCACCAGGCGGGCGGTGTAGTCCTTGAAAGTCGGGATGTCGGACGGCTTAACCGCAGGCTTACGCTGGCGGCGCGCCGGAACGCGGAAGATTTCGTTTGTGATGACGCGTGCGAGAGGGTTATTCATGCAAGCCTCCCAAAGTAATCGCCACGATAACGGACATCGCGAAGCTGTATGTTCTGGCTGACGGCGAAAGCCTGGGTGTACTCAATTAGACTGTTCATCCGCTTGATTCCCATCAATGAGGTGCTTTCGCGAATTGCCACCAACTCTCCCTCAAGCCCGGCAATAACCTTCCCCTGCCCGCCAGTGGCAATGGAGTGACCGGAAACCAGAATTGATTTCCATGACGAAAGTGACCACGCAAAGCCAGCCCACTGGATGCGATGCTTTGCCAGGTCGCCGCAAAGCGCGTGGAATAGTGAATTCTGAGGAAGGGTGCGCTTAGGATCAGCATAATTCACCACAAGGGGGAAATCTGCGTTTACAGGCTGCTTGTTGATGTAGTCGATGAGGTTGCGGCGACCCTGCTCGTCGCGGAGGTAGAATTTTATACTCATACGCAACCTCCGAGAGGTAACGCAGAATGCAGAAAATCGCAGGTGCATTTCTGCATCTGTGACAAGGTGAGGAGTTCAGATTGTGGTCGCATTTAAGTCCCCTTAAATGCGCAGAAGTCACCGGAGTTGTTCAGACTCCGATAACATTATTTTGGCTGCTTGATTCTTGAAAATCAAAGAGTAGATTGATGTGTTGGAATATATAAAAACTGTAAAAAGGAGTTCGCATGGCTAAATATACAGTAAATTCGTTTTCTGTATCAACGGGGGTTACGCCAAATGGCTTTACCAGAGTGTATCTGGATGTAAACCTTACCAATCAAGCAGGAAATCCAAAGATAGCGCAGTACTCTCTATCTGAGGATACCAGGGCAACAACTCAAGGTATCGTCAACATCCTCAATCAGGGGTTCTCATACGCACAGCAAAATTTTGCGAAGGTTGGCATTACAGAGTTTGCCGAGCGAAACTATCTCTTCTTTGACTTGCCATCACAAGGCAAAAGAGAAAATCATCAGTTTACTGGTAAGAAAATTTAATTGCCGTTTACATGAGGCGGCGCAATGCCGCCTCTTCTCTCTATCATATTGGACAGCTTAATTGTTTGTTTGCATCATACTTAGGCGCGGTTTTAATCATCGCAGCCCAGCACAGCTTCGCCCGATGCGCCGCCTGCTGGCATCCACTTATGGATTCGTATTCTTCCCACACCTCCGCATCGCTAAAGCTCTCTTCTGGCTCTGACTCGAACCCATTGACGATCATGTATTCTATCGGCTCTAACGGTACCGGCACCTGCCCATGCGGAATCATCGCTGATGCATCCGACGGTAACCTCCTGATATAGCAGAAGCTATTCGATTTAATTAAAATAGTATCTTCAATCAATGATTTAGGAGATTTCATAGTTATAAAAAGGGAAATGACTTAATAAAGAAAGTGCTTGTTAGTTAATCGATACAGATGTATAAATACGCAGTCAAATTAGTAACTTATGATCACATTAAGAGATGATATGAGCAACGACATTTCAAAAGATTCGGTCCCTACATCACAAAACGAAAAAATCTCATTATTATCAGGAGCAAAACAATTCAAAACCGCCATTTCCGATAGGTTCAACAATCCTATTTTCTTTGCATATCTAACTTCTTGGTGTATTTTTAACTGGGATAGAATTTCCATTCTAATATATTCAAAAAAGAATATAATTGATCGTATTGATTATATAAAGTCAATGCCCAGCAATACTATTTTCATTTATGACATGCCTCACGCCACTACTATCTGGCTTCCATTAGTTTCAACAATTTTCTTAGTTTGCTTGAGTCCTTACATATCCATCGGCCTGGATTTCATACACAAATCAGCCATTAATAAAAAAATAGAAAACAATGAGATTCTAACTCAGACCCAACTGAAAGCGAAATCAGATACAATTGAAGCAGAAGTGATCTATGAAAATAAAAAATTATCCACCGAATTAGAAATAAAAGCTAAGCAAGATGAAAGCAGGGCTAAGAGTATCACAGCCGAAAGAAATATCGAAGACCTTCAGTCAGCCTTTGACACCCTTTCAGCCACGATAGAAAATACGCAAAAAGCTAATGATAGACTAAGCTCTGAAAATGAATCAATCACTCAGAAAATTGAGTCAGCTAGCATTAACTTAACTAAGTTAGAAGATGAAATACTTACAAAGGCTGAAGAACTTGCTAAGCTAAGTGAAAATTTGAAGGATATTCAATCTGTCAGCCAGCGTATTTCAATACTAACTACTGCAAATGACAATCTAAGAAATGAAAGTAAAGACCTTAAATTACTTGTGCATCAACTTTACATGCTCCATATGGGTAATGGAGTCGGTAAAAACGTCAGTGACATTTCCAACACAATGTCCGAAGCTCTAAAAGTCAGTAATGAAGTACTAAACATTAATAATTACAATAGTAATCAACAATCGTGATTTCCAAGTATTATACCGCCGCATTGATCGCGGCGGACACAATATCATTAACAGTTATAAGCATTATTGGCATTAAGAAGCCAAACTTTTAGCCATAAAGCAACAAAATTATCTCCATATTCTGACTGTGGGGCAGTCCTGAAATATTCCGTTGGTGTAGCTGCGCGCGGTACGGCCTGCTCTTCCGGTGTCGCCAGGCGATAAGTCACCGTTCGCTAGACCTTGCTCTAACGCACTATCTTGTCTTGCGGGCCCGCTCGGATCGATGGCGTTCTTCATGATGCAGTTTATGGTCATGCCACACTCTGTGGCCACGTTCTTCGAAGTGAAGGTCCGGTGAGTTTCGAGATAACGCAGAATTGCCTGTTTGCCTTTCATCTCACACCATCCCGTTCGACTTGTTGCGGTTGTACTTCGCCTGGAGCAGCTGGATCGGCGTAGGTCCGTGTTCGGCAACCGGTGCTGCAATCGCCCGGCGCACCGGCGGAACTGGCTTACCCGCGATGACGCGCTTCTCCCACATGTCCAGTAGATCACTCGCCTTGCGCGCCAGCTCACCATGCGTTAACTGGCGCTCTGTGCTGCGGTGACGAAGTTCCACGCAGATGTGGTACATGACCGGCTGCGACCAGGGGAATTGCTCGCTGGAGGTGAATTCGAACGAGCGGTTACGCCAGTCCCAGTACTCGGCGATCACCTGGTCAACAATGATGCCCAACGCGCCGCCACTCTGCTTGCACCAGGCGACGAACTGGCCCGGCGACGGCAGGAATGGGCGATCCTGGCGGCGGGCAATGCGCATACCGGCATCGACCTGAGCCATGGAGTGGATCCCGTTCTCCTGAAACGCCAGCAACCACTGACGGCGGAATTCGTTCAGGTCGTCCTGACTGCGGAAGTTCGCCATGCTGGCCGGGAACGCGGCGCGCAGCTCGTTGAACAGCTTGTTGAATACCTGAGCCACCTGCTCTACCGGCGCACGCTCCTGGTACTGCTCTGGCAGGTTATGGGCCATACGGCTCATCTGCTCGCGGTCGTGGTTACGCATCTGCTCTGCAAGAGATTTCATCGAATCACCCCGTTGGCCCAGTCTGTGTTGTTGAAGTCCAGATCCTGCTTGGCGGCTGGTTTGACAGCGAACTTCGGCTTAAAAAGTCCCTGGTAACCGTTCGCAATACTGGTATTGATCACGTCGACCGGATTGTGTCCGTCTTCCAGGCACTCTTTCAGCAGCTTGAATGCCTTCGTGACGGTCAGCTCTGTTTTGATCGGCTTGCCAGACTGTTTGCGGTAAGCAACCCATTCCTGCCAGGCGGTTTGGTTTAGCCAGTCAGGAACGTAAACACCGAGCGGATCAAACTTGCCCTTCCCCCTTGGGGGATTAGAGCGGGTATTAAGTTTTATATTTGTCTTTGGAAGAATGTCTTTGGTGTTCCCTGTTTTCAGGGATACCTCTCCCTGTTTTTGGGGATGGTTATCCCCGTTTTCAGGGATGGTTTTAGAGGTGATTTTGCTATCCCCGATTTCAGGGATGGTAATAACTTGCGTTACAACTTCAGCGACCGGGAAATCGAGTCTGAGGTTAAGAGCTTCCTTGCAGATCTGGCATCTGAAATTCAGAAAATCACAGAGCGTGCAGCATGAAACGCACACCCTTCTACCGCAGGCCCGGGCGCACCGGGCAATTCTCTGGCCTCCGTGAACGCGTTATCTGGATGATTCAGACGCGGGGCCGTCCGGTAACCGGCAGCGAAATTGCTGAGAAGTTTGGCGTAACGCTCATCGAGTTCAACCGGGTCGCCAATGGCATTACCTGCGGTACCGGGCAGATAGCGCAGATCGTTGAGTCGGAAAAATGGATCAACGAGGACGGCATCTGCGACCGGACTTTCAACCTGGTAACAAAACCAAAGGTCGTAACGCCGCAAGGTAAATCGCGCCTGTTCACCCAGCGCGCTATAGAGCAATCGCAGGAAGGCAGACGGCAGGAGTGCATTGCTCGCGCCGCCCGCCGTAGCCGCCTGATAGCTCAGGGCCTCTACATCGACGAAATGGAGTCCATCCTATGACTCACACTCACTACGACATCAGGGTTGGCACGCTGTGCCTTCCCTTCATTGGTAACGGCTGGGTGAAAACAAAAAAAACCTCACGCATAAGAGCAGGTCGAGGAACGAAGGTCCGCACTGAATGCCTCTGGATAAACCCAGCCGCTAAACAAAAACGGGAGCGCGCCGCATGATGGCACTAATCACCAGGGAGCTTAAGGCTCCTTTTTTATTGCTGGCGTTCACATTCAACCGAATTAACCGACATTTCCGGGAGCATTGACCATGGCCGACATCATCGATACCGCAGCAGAGATTGAAGAGTTTCAGCGTAACTCCGCCCTTTCCGCCCACCGCATCGACCGTAACGCCGTATCGGCTGAGCGTTGTGAAGAATGCGACGAACCAATTCCCGAACCTCGGCGCGCTGCCGTTCCCGGCTGCAAGACGTGCGCCGAGTGCCAGAATTTTATTGAGATTAAGAACAGGCAAAAAGGAGGATAACCCCACAAAAAAATTGCCTGCCATATTCATGAGTAATTTTCACTCGTTATATTTAGCGAGTATCAAAAACGTTAAAAATGGTGGAAGATTAAGTCTGTCATATCATAGTGGCTCAGCTCATTACCGAGTTGATGTGAACGGCCACCATTTAAGCAAAGATTTAACTTAAGGAGATGAAATGAGCTGGAGTCATAGTGACTATATTAATTTGATTGCATCAATAGGAGGTGTTGGTTCAGCAATTTTTGCTGCTTACACAGCCTTTCAGGCAAAAAGAACTATTGAATTAAGCACAAAAGAAAGCGAAAAATCACGAATACTGGACGAGCTATATAAACTTGCAGAATGGTGTAATAAATGTGTTGGTGAGGACTCTTATGTCATTGAGAAAAGCGAAAAGCTCATCGAACTCGCCACTGCTTGCTACTATGCCAAACAAGCCATCGCAAATTCGAATGTCACAGAAAGTGAAAAAGCATCTTTAAGAGAAGTCTTTACCCGCCAATTGCGTCCTTCAATTAATGGCGAAATAGGTTCAGCGCAAGCATTAAAAAAAATTAAAGAAGCATATGAACTTGACGTTCTCCGCGAAATGTATAGGGATGCTCAAGTATTTTTAAAAACCCATGAAAGAGAACCGTTGCCAGACAAACTTCCTTAAGGCCATTATTAGCCAGTAATTAACTATTTATAGGGTGCGAACGCACCGCTCAGTTATCCCTCTAGCCCGGCCCTGCGCCGGGCTTCTTTTTGCCTGATTTCGATTAATCAACACGACGCAACAGACGTGGGTATACTCACGCCGGTTGCCAGGAGTCATCTATGGCACAGGTCATTTTCAATGAAGAGTGGGTTGTTGGCGCAAGGCTCACAGAAAAAACAGGCCTGACCGAACGACAGATTGAGAAGTATCGCCAGGGCTGTTGGGTGGAAGGTATCCATTTTAAACGGGTTTCTCCTTCTGGAGAAAAAACCTTGCGTGGCACAACCTGGTATAACTATCCGAGAATTAATCAGTTAATAAGGGATGCGTAAGATGGCAGCTTTGCCTACAAGTGTCGAAATCAGAAACAATAAGATTTGTATCTGGTTTATGTACCGGGGAAAGCGTTGCCGCGAAATTCTCAAAGGTTGGATTAACACCCCGGCAAACATCAAAAAAGCCGGGAATCTTCGGGCTGTGATCGTTAGTGAGATCAACCTTGGAGAGTTTGATTACAACCAGCGTTTTCCTTCATCTTCCAGAGCAAAAAAAACCGTAACCACTGTTTCAGTTCAAACCTTTTCAGAGCTGTGTGAACTGTGGACGAGCATTAAAGAAACCGAAATTAGCGCGAACACGATGCGTAAGACGCGCTCACAACTCGGTACGTTAATGCACATCATCAACGGAGATACGCCTGTTTCAACTATACGCCACAGCGACATTCTGAAATACAGGAAGGAGCTGTTGAACGGTGAGACACTTTACCTGGCAAATCCCAGAAGCAATAAACAGGGACGCACTGTGCGTACCGTGAACAACTATATATCGCTACTGTGCTCCCTGCTTCGGTTTGCACACAAATCAGGCTTTATCAGTGGCAAACCCTTTGAAGGCATCAAGAAACTACACAAAGGGAAAGTAAAACCGGATCCTTTAACGAAGCAGGAGTTTAGTTTGCTTGCGGAATCCGAGCGTGGCCAAAGCCTGAATATGTGGACGTTCGCAGTATATACTGGCGTCCGTCATGGAGAGCTCGCAGCTCTTGCCTGGGAAGATATTGACTGGGAAAAAGGTACAGCCCATATAAAGCGAAATCTTAATGCGTTGGGCATGTTCGGCCCACCAAAAACCGAAGCAGGTAACCGGGTTATCACCCTATTAGAGCCGGCACTTGAAGCCTTGAAAGCACAGCGCAAGCTGACGGCACTACAGCCTAAAACCGAAATTGTCTTTAATCATCGCGAGTATGGCGCAGTGGAAAATCAAAGCCTGCGATTCGTTTTCATACCCCGGATGCGCAAAGGAGAGCAGAAAGCCTACTACTCTTTATCGTGCATCGGTGCGAGATACAACGCAGCTGTAAAACGTGCTGGTATTCGCCGCCGGAATCCGTACCATACGCGGCATACTTTTGCCTGCTGGCTTTTATCTGCCGGCGCTAACCCGTCTTTCATAGCCAGCCAGATGGGGCATGAAAACGCGCAAATGGTTTATGAAGTCTACGGTGCGTGGATTGAAGAAATGAATGGCGAACAGGTGCTGATGCTTAACGATAAGCTGGCACGCTGAAAAATTTTTGCCCCTATTATGCCCCTATTGGCTCCGAAGGTAGTAATAAATGCAAGAAAATCAATCAAATACAAAGAAAGAGCAATACAACCTGAATAAACTGCAAAAGCGACTGCGCCGTAACGTGGGCGAAGCCATTGCAGACTTCAACATGATTGAAGAAGGCGATCGCATCATGGTCTGCCTATCGGGCGGTAAAGACAGCTACACCATGCTGGAGATCCTGCGCAATCTACAGCAAAGCGCACCGGTGAACTTTTCCCTGGTCGCGGTTAACCTCGATCAGAAACAGCCAGGATTCCCGGAACATATCCTGCCGGAGTACCTTGAGAACCTGGGCGTTGAGTACAAAATCGTAGAAGAGAATACCTACGGCATTGTAAAAGAGAAGATCCCTGAGGGCAAAACGACCTGCTCGCTTTGCTCACGTTTGCGTCGCGGCATTCTGTACCGCACCGCAACCGAACTGGGCGCCACCAAGATTGCGCTTGGTCATCACCGGGACGACATTCTGCAAACGCTGTTTTTGAATATGTTTTACGGCGGCAAAATGAAGGGAATGCCACCGAAGCTGATGAGTGACGACGGCAAACACATCGTGATCCGCCCACTCGCCTACTGTCGCGAGAAAGACATTGAGCGTTTCTCTCAGGCCAAAGCCTTCCCTATCATTCCGTGCAATCTGTGCGGTTCACAGCCGAACCTGCAACGTCAGGTCATTGGCGACATGCTGCGTGACTGGGATAAACGCTATCCGGGTCGCATTGAAACCATGTTCAGCGCCATGCAGAACGTGGTGCCTTCGCACCTCGCCGATGTTGAACTGTTCGATTTCAAAGGGATTAACCACGGTTCAGAGGTGGTGAACGGCGGGGATCTGGCGTTTGACCGCGAAGAGATCCCGATGCAGCCTGCTGGCTGGCAGCCAGAGGAAGAGGATGCGCAATTCGATGAACTGCGCCTGAACGTGGTGGAAGTGAAATAACCTGACTGCGTCTCAGACAGTGCTTCTGAGACGCTTTTTTCCCTTACTTCAGCAGCCGAACGCGGCAGGTTTTCCCTTTAACCTTCCCGCCCTGCAACTGTTTCCAGGCCTTATGCGCAACCGACTGGCGAACCGCTACATAGACATGTGCAGGATGGACCGTGATCTTGCCAATATCTGCCCCGTCGAGACCAATATCCCCTGTTAACGCCCCCAGAACGTCACCGGGACGCATTTTGGCTTTTTTTCCGCCGTCGATGCACAGGGTGTCCATTTCCGCCGCCAGCGGAGCGATGCTGATATTACCGGGGGCATTCACCCAGTTGAGTTTCAGTTGCAGCATTTCCGCAAGAATATTAGCGCGCTGCGCCTCTTCAGGCGCGCAGAAGCTGATCGCGAGACCGCTGTTACCCGCACGCGCGGTACGCCCGATGCGGTGGACATGCACTTCCGGATCCCATGCCAGTTCGAAATTCACCACCAGTTCAAGCGATTTAATATCCAGGCCACGAGCCGCCACATCCGTTGCAACCAGCACGCGAGCGCTGCCGTTAGCGAAACGCACCAGCGTCTGATCGCGATCGCGCTGCTCCAGATCGCCATGCAGCGATAATGCGCTCTGTCCGGCATCATTCAGGGCATCGCACACCGCCTGACAATCTTTTTTGGTATTACAGAACACCACGCAGGACGCTGGCTGGTGTTGGCTAAGCAATTTTTGCAGCAGTGGAATTTTGCCCTGCTGCGACGTCTCGAAGAACTGCTGCTCAATCGCTGGTAACGCATCGACAGTATCGATTTCAATGGTCAGCGGGTTCTTCTGCACGCGCCCGCTGATCGCCGCAATCGCCTCTGGCCAGGTGGCAGAAAAAAGCAGCGTCTGACGTGTGGCGGGCGCAAAGCGGATCACGTCGTTAATCGCATCGCTGAAGCCCATATCCAGCATGCGGTCAGCTTCATCCATCACCAGCGTTTGCAGTGCATCGAGTGAAACGGTGCCTTTTTGCAGGTGATCGAGCAGACGGCCCGGCGTTGCCACAATGATATGCGGCGCGTGCTGAAGGGAATCGCGCTGCGCACCGAACGGTTGTCCGCCGCAGAGCGTTAAAATTTTAGTGTTAGGCAAAAAACGCGCCAGACGACGCAGCTCACCCGCGACCTGGTCGGCCAGCTCGCGCGTCGGGCAGAGTATCAGGGACTGGGTCTGAAACAGGGTTGCATCAATATGCTGCAACAGGCCGAGTCCAAATGCAGCCGTTTTTCCACTACCGGTTTTCGCCTGCACGCGCACATCCCGGCCTTCAAGGATAGCCGGCAGCGCGGCGGCCTGGACAGGGGTCATAGTGAGGTAACCCAACTCATTCAGGTTTGTCAGTTGGGCTTCAGGCAGAACGTTCAGCGTGGAAAAAGCGGTCACAATATACTCTCATGGTAATGATTGCAGTCAGATGGCGCGTATCCTCGCAGATCTCCGCTAACGATGCGACAATTTAATCGGTTCTTCGTCCGGTGGCGGATCCGGCATCGGCTGCGGACGCGGGATGGGATCGGGAATTGGGGTCGGATCGGTGGGCACCGGATCGGACTGCCATGTGTTCAGGCGTTGCAGGGCAAGTAGCATACTCATCTTTTCCTCCAGATTTGGGTGCTTACCCCTAAAGGGTAGACGCAGATAAAAAGGAGGCAAAAAAAAGCCGACTATGAAGTCGGCGTCGTACGAATCAATTGTGCTATGCAGTAATTCAAAAAAAGGAAGTAAGACAATATGGAGCGCAACGCCCATCGCTTGACGTTGCATTCACCTGCGGGAGTAATATTGCACCTAACATGGTCTAAGTTTATTGACTTCGCTCAATTAAAATGTCGTTTTGAAGCAGTCGCAGCATTAGAAAATGCGTAAATTTACAGCCATTTACTACGATGCAACCACCATGCAACACCCCCAATCAAAACCACTAACATGACGCAAAACGTGGTGAAGCCATAGTGATATTCACCGCCGGGGATCCCCCCAAGATTGACGCCAAACAACCCGGTTAAGAACGTACTTGGCAAAAAGACCATCGCCATCAGCGACATGGTATAGGTTCTCCTGGCTAATGACTCCTGCATTACCTGTGCTATCTCATCCGCCATGACCGCCGTTCTGGCGATACACGAATCAATTTCGTCCAGACCACGTCCCAGCCGGTCAGCAATATCCTGCATTCTGCGACGCTGATCGTCATTCATCCAGCTCATGCGTTCGCTGGCCAGTCTCGCATAGACGTCGCGCTGCGGGGTCATATAGCGGCGCATAACAATAAGCTGTTTTCGCAACAACGCCAGAAAACCACGTGGGGGAATTTGCTGATCGAGCAGGTTGTCTTCCAGATCGATGATTTTATCGTGGAGTTCTTCAATAAACTCGCTGGCATGATCGGTCAGCGCATCACATACATCCACCAGCCAGCTTCCGCAATCCGTAGGCCCCGTGCCCTCTTTCAGATCGTTAATGACATCATCCAGCGCCAGCACTTTTCGCTGACGGGTGGAAACAATCAATCGTTCATTCATGTAGACACGCATTGCCACCAGCTGATCCGGACGCTCATCCGTACTGCCGTTTATGCAACGCAGTGTTATTAACGTCCCCTCACCCATCCGGCTGACGCGAGGTCTGAGACTTTCTCCCGCCAGCGCATCCCGAACGTTGTTGGGCAATAGCGGCGTGGACGCGAGCCACTCGGCGCTGTCCGGGTGCGTGTAGTTGAGGTGCAGCCAGCATGGGTGTTCGTTGTCGATGTGATCCTGATCTTCAAGCGGCCTTGCGCCCCCGCGCCCATCAAGTACCCATGCAAAAACCGCGTCAGGTACGTTAACTTCAGACCCTTTAATGCTCTCCACAGCGCCTCCACCGATTTATCTCTTTCGGTGTCAGTCTAGCTTTCGTCGAGGGTTAAGCAATAATTATGTGAGGCATCATCCTGAATATGCTCAGGAATTCACCACCCATTCGCGGCTTATTAACGCATTATCAGCCTGGTACTCGTTCTTCAGACGGAAATTACGTGTTCGTGTCTGAAGTTCAATCACCTGATTGCGCAACACATCTGACGAGCCGTTGAGTTCTTCAACCATCGACACATTGCTCTGTGTTACGCGTTCCAGCTCTGACAATGCCAGCGTGATTTGTGAAATCCCTTTTTCTTGTTCCGATGTTGAGGCGGAAATTTCATCCATCAGTCGGCTCACGTTGCCCGAGCCGGTAACGATGTCGTGCATGTTTTTTTCAGCTTCAGAGACTACGTTAACGCCCTGCGTCACGTTGTGGCTGGTGACTTCAATCAATGACTTAATATTTTTTGCCGCTTCGGCGCTACGATGCGCCAGGCTTCTGACCTCACCGGCGACTACTGAAAATCCTTTACCATGGTCGCCCGCTCTTGCCGCTTCAACGGCAGCATTAAGCGCCAGTATATTGGTTTGGAAAGCGATACCGTCAATCAGCGAGATAATCTCTGTCATTTGCTGGGCGCAGTCGGTAATTGATTGCATATTGTTCGCGACCTGCCCCATTAACTCTCCGCCTTTACGCGCCTGCAACGTCGCGATATTCGCCTGTTCGCTGGCTAAACGGGTATTGTCGGCATTATTTTTTGTACTTGCAGCCATCTCTTCCATGCTGGCTGCCGTTTGCACCAGCGAAGCTGACTGCTGTTCTGTTTTAACGGAAAGCTGCGCGCTGCGTGAAGAAAGCTGATCTGACAGGGTCATCGCGGTTTGCGAGGAGGCGCGGATCTCACGGACCAGCGTTGCAATGTTGCTGGAGAGACTATTAATGCCCGGGATCAGTCGTCCCGCACAGTTGTTGCCGAATTCAGGGATCGACACGCCGAGATTGCCTGACGTCACTTCTTCAATACTTTTTTTCACAGTATTGATCGGCGTCACAAGATATTTTGTCATATACGCCCAGAGTAAAATTAAGGCGATACATTGTACGATAATGACTGCAATAAAAAGCGAAAAACTCCCTGAAAATAGCGCTATAACTCCATCACTTACCAAAAACACACATAAAAGGAAATAGACAATGAAGGTTCTGACACTAATATTTCTTAGCATAGTTTTTCCTACGACTTTATATTTTTGTGGGCTCTAAGGTTTATAGCATTGCCACAGTATTTTGTCCTCACGTTCGTCGTTGGTTTGTTGTTTTGCAGTTTGATTTGAGCAGTTTCGCTTAAGGCAGATAAAAAGCATGATATACGGTAAATATCCAGCTTGTAGTTTGGTTACCGCCCCCCCCTTAAATATTAGCGCTTACCTATTTAAGAAGGAGTACCGTAGGGCAACATTGTTTAGTCATGCTTAATAAGTTAACGTAGTTAATATATATATCAACTACGTTACCGTGACCTCCCACCAGGCAGGCTTACGTTCAGGCCAGACAGTCGACTGACTGGAAAAAATAGTCCTCCGTCATGAGAACATTCTCTTTCACACTTTGATGTCCGCGACGAATATACCAGCCTGTTTCAGGCGCCATGCTTAAATGGTATATCCTCTCCCCCGATATACTCCCGGGGGCATTAATGCACATTGTCATACACCCCTTCTCTGATCCCCTGATGATCTGTTCTGGCATAATGCTGACGCTGCGATCTCCATTTCGCAGAATGACAGTCGTGATGACATAACGACATATACTGCTACTGAGGCTGTAGCCGACCGTACTCAAATCGGTGATATGCTTTTGGGATAACAGGACTTCAATACCAGAACCCTCAAACCAAACAATAATTTGCTGTGCAAGATCATCCATCCGCTGACAAAAAGGCCTGACTTCGGCTTCAGCCGTATTAATATGAATCGGTTTATTTACGTTATTCTGCTGCACTTTCTTAAAAAAACGCTCTCTTGCTGACATGTTAACTCCGTGTTTTTCGCCAGTCTTATTGTTCTTTTTTGTGCTTCAGCAGGGCGTAGCTAACAATCAACTTCTGAAGATGTTGTTCGACCTTGTTTTGCTGCGCTGCTGACCGGGGTTGCCCGGCAGGTAGAGTGGAAAGCAGACGAAGCTGCTCCTCAAGCGGTAGGGTTTGGCTAAATGACTGCGACATGGCAAACACGTCTGATTTCAGTTCACTCACCGTTATGTACTTCCCTTTCTGTTCATCCAATGCGTTCAGCTTGTTTGTCAACTGCTGTAACTGCGCCATACCCTGATGCCATCCATTCAGATCTAAATCTGCTAGCGCAGCGATACTCATCTGTTTCTGCCAATGTTGCGCCAGGGGTTTGGCCTCTTCCGGCCACAGCGTCAGCGCCTGCTGCACCAGACGGTCGCCGAAGCTCACTGCCCAGTCTGGTTTCAACTGTAAAAGCTGCGCTAACAGCTGTTGTGTCTTGCCAATCCCCGGTTCCGGTGACGGTGACGTTTGTTGCAGCGCCTGCAACTGTGCTGTAGAAAGTCCTTCAGGTAAAGGAGTCAGGGACGCGGCCAGCTGTGTTTGCGCCGAATCCGGCGCATGCATCATCTGCCATCCCACTGCGACGATGCTCGCAGCCACCAGCATGGACAACATACCCGCAGCAAATGGTTTCCACTGCTTCACGGGCACAGGAGGCTCTTTATTCGGCAACGACTCGGGCTGAACCACATAAACCCATTTGCAACGCTCTGTCGGTTCTGTGAGGTGGAGTTCCGCGGCCCCTACCGCGTTACCCGGCAGACTCACGCCCGTATTTTCACTGTTTTCCAGACGCACTGCTGCGTTCTGCATCATCGTGCGCAGGACATCAAGCTGAGCAGCATGCTTAAGTTCGAGGCGCTGCAACATGTCACTCAGAGCGTTCAGATTCTCCTCAGCCTGATAAAGTTGTCCTAAATCGGCATACGTCAACGTCAGCGTTCTCACCACCTGTTGCAGGCGTTTGCTCAGTGCGCTGAGGATTTCAACTCGCGCATGGACAGGCTGTGGCCAGAGGCCACCCCACTGCCGGACGACCAGTGCAGCCATTAGCGCCAGCCCTTCATTCATGCCGTAGAGTCCGGCGAGATGCGTGCGGGCGAGCGTATACCAGGCAGCCGTTTGTAGCTCCACACCGTTATGCCCGAACAGTGACAGACAGAGCGTTTCCGCGTGTTGCCAGTTCACATCCGGGCGTGCCGGATGGGTGAGCTTGTTCATTTCTTCGCGCAAGGCAGCGTAATCCGCAAGCGTGCGCGGATCCCCGCCGGTTTTAAGTTGGCGTTCAGAATTTATTGTCATAACTGTTTTAACCTGAGTAATAACTAGATGGCGGCTCGTGCATCGAGGTATTGCTGTTGTTTCAGATGACGGATTAATACCCTGCCCTCGGGCATAAATTCCGTGCCGTAGCGCACCAGCCCCACCCCCTTCAGCTCCACGTCAATGGCGTAGCGAAGCTCACCGGCCTGAATCTGTTCCTGCATCACCACGTTAATTCGATTCAGGCGCGGCTCATATTTCAGCAACACGGCCGACAGTGTGGTGATCAGCTGATGGGCGGTTCCGGGCATCCCCTGGAGGATTTTTGTCATATCCGGCAGGCCGTAGTCTGGCAGGTGAGCCAGCGTACCAGCGCGGCAGTTGAGGATGCGCTGCATGTTATCGAGTACTGATAAAATCACCTGATTCTGTTCGCTGACCTGGTTGAGGTTCAGGCCACCTGAGAAATTGCCGCTCAGCATTTCATACAGCGATGGCGTATTATGTCCCTTTGGCATCAGTCATCCTTCAATGGCTGTAACGTCAGGTGGTTATTCCCGGCCTCCAGAATGCGCGGCTTATCCGGATCGAGATCTTCACGTTTTAGAACCTGCTTCCAGGTATTGTTGTCCAGGTCCGGGTGACGAAACAGGCCGACTACCGCGACAAACTGCGTTTCTTCTTCCATTGGCATATCAAGATTTGTATCACCACCCGGTTTTACGACCACATCTCGGGTCGCCAGCAGGTCGGCTTTCAGGATGGTTTCGCCATCTTTCAGGAGTTGCTGGTAAACCGTTTTATCGAAGATTTTACGGTCTTTCAGTTGATAGACGCGGACTACCACCGGCTCGGAGAGTGAGTTATTTTCGCGGGAATCGGTGTTTAACGCTTCACGCGCCGTGAAATCCAGGTGCAGCATCTTAATTTTTTTGTAGAACACGGAGTTAAATGCCGATTTGGTGCCATCAGTGATGCCCTGCGTCACCCCGCACCCCGTCAGGCTGAATGCCAGCAGAGCAGGCAGCAAGCTCGCATGTTTAATTGAACTTGTACGTAACACGTCGGTTTCCTTGTTGTGATATTGCCGGCTTCAGGCCGGTGTAATAGCCCAGTTCCGTCGTAAAGGTCGGTGGGATATCGTCTGTAAACTCCCCCTCATCAGCCCCCAGCACGCCGTTCATCCCGAGCCAGAAAGGGCCTTCACCAAGCGGCGGAACGGCAAGAAGTCGGGTCCGGGTGGTCAGGGTGAGTTTTGCCTTAAAACGCCAACCGAGCCAGACACGAATCATCACCATAAAGTCCTGATACAGCAGACCGTCCGGCTTCCAGCCCTGTACCTCCTGTTCATTATCCGTCCTAAGCGCAACCAGCAGTTGGCTACCCGCATCCATCGCTTCGTCACCCAGTGGTGTGTTGCCGTCCAACAGAAAATCGTCATCACCGTAAAAGCCCAGTGGCTGACCAATTTCCACCGGCCGCAGGCAGTACGGGCTAACCTTAACGGTGGTTTCCGGGGCCAGCAAAGTCACCAGCGCCTGCATCCCCTCCTGAGTTTTGCCCGGTTGCTGTAGGACACCCAGCAAAGCCAGAAAACGGGATACCGGTGTGGCAATGTGGTCTGCTGTGCCGGGAATACCCAGCCCCACCAGGCCCAGCAGTGACTGCGAGATGCTGTCTGTACCACCGGGTTCAAAGGTGGCAGGATAAGAGTATTTACGCCAGATACGGTAAAACTGCGTCAGAATGCGATGGCTGAAGATATCCAGAAAACCCTGTAGTGCATAATGCCCTTCCCGACGCTGAGCGATGTCATCGAGATACGCCGTCGGCAAGGGTGAGTCGACACCGTACATTCCCATAAAGGTCGTGCGGATGAGTGGTGGCCGGCTGTCATCCTCCTCATCATATTCCACGGCTTTCATCTCACTGGCCGGAAATCCCATCCCCGGATGTGGGGCAAAGCGTACCGGATCATCCCCCGGGTGACTGGTCGAGCCCATCAGCGGCCTGCCCGGGTTACGCTTCTCCAGTAACTGGCATAAACGGTAAAAGTTAATGCGATGCAGGTCGGCTTCCAGCCGTGGGCTCAGCCGGGAATACGGCGATTGTGCTTCTCTTCCCATTCCAGGCGCTCTCCGGTAGGTTGCAGGATGATAATCAGTCGGTTAAACAGATAAATGTCGGTGTAGAGCGCAAAGAAACGACTCAGCATCTCGCCAAACAGGCAGATGTCACCGCGCCCGGCAAAGCCATGGCTGTCCAGGGTCACCTCAATCTGCACGCCGCGCACCAGATAGCCCTGCTCAAAGCGTTCGGTTTCACTGTGCTTCACGTCAATGATGGCTTCCAGGCGGCGACGGTTCATCTCGCTGTCGGTCCATTCATACAGCGCCAGGGTACCGCGCAGCACGTCGGCATTATCCATCATCGACAGAAATCCGCTGCCAAGGTGACTCAGCACGCGCCAGTGGAAACGGTCCTGCGCCGGTGGGTAACAAGGTAGCGTCGGCGCGCACAGGTTGCGCACGGCAATGCTGACCGAAGTGGTTTTCATCACCGTATCAAGCACGGTGCTTTGCAGCGCACGTCGTGGCAGTTGACCGTTTGTGCCGGTGAGCGTCAGCGACAGGCTTTCGTCTTCCGGGACGGTATGATTATCAAATGCTTCGCCGCCAAGAATGAGCCAGGTGTTATGCAGGCCGGACGGACCGCGGCGCACGCGGGTGTGGTAGTAATATTCCGGGGCTTCATGACGCATCATTCCTCCCTTATGACGGAAGCTCGAAAACGGCACGTAGGTATGCTGACTCGACGACATCACCGAATCCACGGTATATATCTCGGTATGGCCATCCTGCACGCGCATCGGGCGCAGCATGTATTCGGTTTGCAGAGAATTGAGCGTCAGCGGATCGGATTCCAGCGGAAACAGGTTAATGACCGGCACGCAATTCAGGCGCAGGTGCTTTTCGGTAAAGCTGAAGTCATGCTCCCAGCGTTCCGCCAGCACCACGTCGATTTCAAACCAAGGAAGCTCAGAAGGAAAGATCACGGCCTCCAGCCCGCGCAGCCCCATGAACATAAATTTCTCGCGGAAGGTGAAGTACTCCAGCAGCAACTGGTAACCGCTGAAACTGCTGTCCCCCTTCGGCCACAGCCTGTCATCATCACCAAACCCCAGTGCGGTGAAATACCCGTCCATCGGCCTTCTGTCTACGTCACCTGGCATGCGCAGCCACAGACGCGCCGTATTGATGGTAAAAGCTTCATGCATAGCGCAGGCCAGCGGTGCGTCAGCATTGAAATAGAACGGGATCTGGCTGAGATCGACACGGCTCCAGTCAGCAAGATGGCTACAACTGAAGCGCAGGCTGATGACAGAGCGCCCGTCAGGATCAGTCGACAGGCGGGCATGCTCCAACGCCAGTGGCTGAAGGGTTATCTCTTTAGTTGTGGTGTAGCGACAACGCGTGCCTTTTTCACCGATCGGCCGCGAATTGACCTCGAAACCTCTGGCGATACGCATCGGTTCTTTCATCTCACGCCAGACAGGAGTGAACTCCACCACCGACATCGACGGAATGGTGCGCAGGTAATGCGGCCACAACAGGCTGACCAGCCCTTCGGTCAGTTCCGGCAGGTCGTCGTCAAGCTTCTCGCGCAGACGGCCCATCAGGAAGGCAAAACCTTCGAACAGGCGCTCCACGTACGGGTCGCGCGCGCCCGCCTTATCGAGATTGAGCATTGCTGCCTGCTCAGGGTGAGCGCGGGCAAATTCTTCGCCGGCTTCCAGCAGGTAGCGCATTTCAGCGTCGTAATAACGCAGGGTTAAATCATCCATAGATAACCAATATGATTGAGTGTTTGATTGTATTCAGGGATAAAGCGAAGCCATGACAATCTGCAACTTATTGAGAGGGCACCAACTAATTTTTCCTGCTTCATCGCTTAAAAACCAGAAGAAAGACAGTATAAATAACAACAAAAGTAATATTCAATGCACCATAGAATAACCAGGCAATGGAGTAGGTTTCGTCAACCAGATAATCCAGCTGCGTTCCGATTAACGCGGGTTCATACGTATATTTGATATCCATAAATGAAAGGGAGAGAATTGTTGTACTGACCAGTAAAAATAAAGCTACAGGTGCACAAACAAGCAACAGACGCTTAATCATTCTCAACTCCACGGGGTTGGCTTTCAGGATTATCAGTGATTCAGTACTATATTTCGTGATTTCAAACGTAATCTCATACAACCTGTTATTCCCTTGCCTCTTTGCCAATTAATGATTTATTTTTTGGCGATATATTTATTTTATTAAAACATAGAATGCTCTTCAGTGGCTTAATCGTTTCCCTCGCTAGTCCAATGTACACATTGTATGAACAATAACCAACATTTTTGGTAATATCAAAAATCGCCCCGCCGCTCACATTAGTTAATGAATCCGTCTGGCTACTGGTCTTCCACCCAAGATATAACTGACCATTGTTTAAATTAACATCCTGCCATGAAAGGATGATTTTCTCATGTTCATCGTTATTTATCACAATAGGCCTCATGGAACTCTCAGCCTGTTCAATATCAGGTTCAATATTTTTCACTCCTGTGCTTTTATATAAATAAATAACGCCGCCTGATTTATTATATATACTTACGGAAGGTTTTAGATGATAAGTGAACATCCAAAATAAACTCAACACAAAAAGAATAATAACAGTATTTTTTATCATTGAAACTCCGCAGGCATATTTATGTGCTTGAGATTCTTTTCATTCCAGCACCAATGGTCGGTTCTGGATTCGGAAAAACCTTTCGTTGATGTATTTACGAGCGCATCAAGAATATGCTGAGAAGTAAGCTTTTCGGCATACTTACCAAAACGATGGTATAACTCAAAACCAATCTTCATACTTGTAATATCATCCAGGGTATCATCACCCATTGCACCCGGGGTCATATTTTACTTCCATATAGAGCCTTTCAATTATAGCTCCTCAGAAAACCCAACACTTAGCCCAATATATCCATAATGGATATTTGACCAGACATCAAGGTAAAAATCATACTCTTTATATTTATAATAATAACTTTCTGACATTTGCATTATTTAAATCAAGATCATGCCATGAAAGGATGATTTGCTCATGCTCATCGTTACTTATCACAACAGGTCTCATTGAAATCTCAGCCTGCTCACGTTGAGCGAGGGCAAAAATCTTCGCCAGCTTCCAGCAGGTAGCGCATTTCAGTATCGTAATAACGCAGAGTTAGATTAACTATATATTTATACAGATTTTTTATTATTTATTAAACCCTGGGCATTTTGACTTTCCATATTCATTTCCAATGAAAAATAGATTGTGGGTCAATATTTGTACTTGAATGCTTTTATTTTTTTAAAACACAAATTTCCAGGATCATCCTCTAGAATCTCATTATTAAATCCATCGTTTATTTTAATCGACACAGAACACGCACCTGCTGTTGAGGAAAGAATGAAATTCTGACCTCCACCACCAACTGAATCATATTCGTATTGGCCACCGATCCTCCAACCAATATCGATTGCTGCATCTCTTCTAATCAGAGATATAAATGAAGCAGTAAATTCGCTTTTCTCTCCTGGAGCTATGACGTCAGGTTTTGACCTTACAATTCGCTCAACTTCTTCAGGCTCGGGGTCGACGCCGTAGATGCTCTCACCAGCATATATGAAAAGAGGTTTGTTAGTATTATTTGTAATAGTAACGAAAGGTCGCACCGGGAATATGTGAACAATTAGCACCAACAGTCCCGAAAAGAATACAATGTAACCCAGAATTATTTTCATTTTCATAATCATTCCTCAATCTTATCTGGATTATCTGTATTCCAGCACCAGTGTTTTTCTTTTGAGTGCGGTAGTAGCACATTAGGTGTTTGCTCAAGCGCGTCAAGTATATTAATCACAGCCAAACTGTCTGCATATTTCCCGTGTTGATGGAATAGAGCAAAACCGATCTTCATGCTCGTAACGTCGTCCACCGTATCGTCACCAATCGCTCCAGGTGTCATGTTTTGTTCCCAGGTAGAACCCTTTAAGAGCAATGATTCTGAAAAACCGACACTAAGGCCAACGTAGCCATAATGTATGTTTGACCAAACATCATAAAAGTAATCATGCTGTTTGAACTTGTGGTAATAAGACCTTGACGGTTTCCCTTTTCTGGGTAATGGTCGCGCAACTGCAACCGACGAAAATCTATCGCGAATCTTCGGTTTGTGATCCCAAGTAGAACCCGTTTTCACGGTCTGATACCAGACAGCCATTGCAGCAGGCAAATCCGGTTTTGGAAATGTGCGCAACTTTGCATAAAAAGGGAGTTTATTCCACTCGGCACGCCTTTGTTTTAAAGTATCCTCGTCGATTAAATATCTGATTGTTTCTGCAGTCTGGCTTCTGACATTTGTCTTAATTTCTTTGAGTATGTAGTCTGCAACCTTTATCGCGCCATCAGTATGCTGACAATGCGGTTGATTCTTAAGATCCGACGACTGCCCGGCAGTCGTTACTGGTGGAGTAGTTGCCGGTGAAGTAGCTGTAGATGTGGCTGTAGGTGTGGCTGTAGGTGTGGCTGCCGTTGCCCCCCCTGCAGAATTAGCACTCCCTCCACTCTTCTCGTACGTATCCTCCAGCATCGACGGAATAAACTTTGCCCTGCAGGGACATGAGCTGAAGCTGTCGAGAGTCCCGGCCATTCGCCTGCCATGAATGATATCGTTGTCGATGCCTCCGGCTACCTTGTAAATCCCCGGAAATTTACCGCAGGTCACGCCGTCCTGTTCCCGGGCAACCGGTTTACCAAACAGAGTGTGATCTTCTGCGCCCGTGATAATTCTTCCGCCGCAGGTCGTTTTGTCGCCCTGCACCAGATAAAAGCCTTTTGCTGGCATACATTTTTCCTTTTCGCTGAATTCAGTCCTGGTTATCCGCAAAGCACCGCACTGCCCGCCGGGTCAAGCGCAATCAGACCCGCCAGAAGCTGGTTCATCTCTGGCTGTCACCGCAGTTTATCGGTTTCACTACGAGCGGCTTTCATGCGCAGCATCCTGAGGCAGCGCGATTTCACTTCAAACAACAATGCTTGCGTCCACTATGAACAATAGTTTATTAATATTATCTGTGATGCCTGACCAGTAAAAATGAAGCTACAGGCGCCAAAAAAAGCAACAGATACTTAATCATTCTCAACGTCCTGTGACTGGCTGAATGTAGTGGAAGCATAACTGCTCGCTCCTTTTCCGGCGAGCCTACTTCCTCCACATACTGATGGTGGGAGTAGGTATTCGGTGGCCATTCCCGGCATCCATCCATCAGGGCGGCCGACGCACTTCACATAGCCTTTACTCTCAAGAATCGAAGTATACGCAAAGGAAAAGATGACGGAACTTATGATAAAAACACCAACCAGACCTATAAATACCCTGTTTGTTTTTTTGCATTTGATAATTGCCTGCTCTTCTCCGTGCCTCATTGCCAAATACCAGTATATGCATGGGAAGAGAAGAATTATCGGAATCATTAGCAGAGCGGAAACAATCGGTGAAAACACTATATCATTTCCAAATTCAAATAGCTCACTAAATGCATCATTTGCAAACCACAGGGAACCTAATGATGAAACACACCAAATAATAACATTTCCAAAAAACCTGCGTTTCGCACTCATAAGTCAATTACCTGCGGCGCCAGATCGCCAATAAATTTTTTAATATATTGCTTTATTTCGGATTCTATTACTTGCCGCCCTTTTCTTAGCTTTCCATCTATATACATGGCTCCCAAATCAAGTAAATCATTTGAGATTCCCCTGGATCTTTCAACAAACTCTTGCTGTGCAGATTCGATGTAAGGTGCCATGAACTCAACCAGATTATCCGTAATATGATATTTCCTGTCCAGAGTGTTTAACACCCAAGCTAAACCAGCTCCAAAAACAAGAACAACAGCGATATTCAGGACTATATACGCAGACATTGTATATAATCCAACAGCATAAAGCGCTGCTGAAGTAATTCCTACTTTGACGATATCGGTAGTAAGCGTGCCCAGGAATTTTGCGAGTGTTGTTTCATCATTCAATATAAAATCAATTGTATCTATAACCGACACATATATAAAACCGAGAATCGCACCTTGAATGATGGATTTCTTTAATCCAAATTTCCCTATTCCAGCCTCGATGATTTTGGGGTTCATCTCTGCAAAGACAGGGGCATTGAGCGTTTTCCTGATTGCGGCATAACCACTAATTTTTATCAGGCGTGTTCCTTTGTGGTTAATAAACACCGTTGCGGTTATACCGATGCTTCCCAGTTTGTAAATCATCGCTGAAGCACTGGCTGCATCATCGATATTCGTTGCATATGTTTTGACAGTATTACCAACGGGATTTGTCACGGCATCTTTCCATGTTTTTTTTACAAAATCCCAGCCGTCAATAATCCGTTGACATTCCTCCACCGTCAGTAAGAGGAAATCATGTCTGTTAGCACTGAGCATCCCTCGAACGTTGTCATCCGGTACGGTATGAGTGTTGATTAACACAGGATATCCCGGCGCTAACATTGTATCAGTCTGTGAGCCAGCCAGAAACGCCTGAGAAACCGCATTCGCCAGAGATGTCTTTCCAGATTCTTCTGCTGCTGAAATTGCTCCGGCTGAACTCTTTTCGTATGTATCATCCCATATCGAGGGAATAAACTTTGCCTTACAGGGACATGAACTGTAGCTGTCGAGAGTGCCGGCCATTCGCCAGCCATGAATGATATCGTTGTCGATGCCTCCGGCTACCTTGTAAATCCCCGGAAATTTACCGCAGGTCACGCCGTCCTGTTCCCGGGCAACCGGTTTACCAAACAGAGTGTGATCTTCTGCGCCCGTGATAATTCTTCCGCCGCAGGTCGTTTTGTCGCCCTGCACCAGATAAAAGCCTTTTGCTGGCATACATTTTTCCTTTTCGCTGAATTCAGTCCTGGTTATCCGCAAAGCACCGCACAGCCTGCCGGGTCAAGCGCAATCAGGCCCGCCAGAAGCTGGTCCATCTCTGGCTGAAGCCGTGACTTATCGGTTTCGCTGCGGGCGGCTTTCATGCGCAGCAGCCTGAGGCGGCGCGATTTCACTTCAAACAACAATGCTGGCGTCCATTGCGTGAGGGTGATGGCCTGTGCTGCACCGTCAAGCTCACCCAGCAGATGCAGAGCCAGCTCATTCTTACCCTTCTGCTCCGCCACACGTGCCATCAGCAGACGCACCAACCATTTGTCTTTTGTGGTGTCGGTGCCCGGGCGCGTTTGCAGCCAGTGGAGTGTGGCATCCAGACCATCCGTGTCAGCTTTCTCCAAAGCTTCCGGTTCAAGGGCCAGAATATCGTTGCCAGTTTCACTCAAGGCATTGACAGGCTCATCCCGCCAGTTGGACATCTCGTCCTGCACGCTCTGGTTTATCCAGTTCAGCGTGACCTCATCAGCAAAGGGTGTGCCGTCATTGAAGGCCAGCGTTTCAAGTCCGGGAAGGCGCCGCAGCAGCCCTTTCAGGTCAGCGATAATGATATCGGCCAGCACATCCTGGCCTGATTTAATCAGGGCCTGATGGATGTACCACTGCAAATCCAGCCAGAGATGATTGGCGCCACGCGAGAAAGTGCTGTCCGCTTGTTCCAGGATCTCCAGCCAGCTCTGTTGCAAATACAGCCGTTTGAGCATTGCCCGCTGGTCAGCCCGCGGCGGTTCGATGCGCGTTTTCCCTTCGGCATCCGGTGCCGGGATCGCTCTCAGCGTGTCGTGACGCAGACTTTTCATCAGTCGGTGTGCGGCAAGCCAGCCATCGGGTTGCTCACGTAGATATCCCGTCAGGGTTCGGGCCTGAGCCAGCAAATCCTGACCTGACGTGATGTGGCTCAGCACTGGCGCGTCCTGTTCTGCCGCGTGAGATGCCCACTGCGCGCGTGTTTTACTGCTGGCGTTCTGGGGTATTACCGCATCCACGCCACCGGCTTTCATCAGGCGGGAACCCAGCGCGCTGTACAGGGCACTCAGATCTGGACGTGACGCTTCAGGCTCAGTTTCAAGACTGTCTCGGATGAGTAGCAACGCACCGGTCGTACGCTGGGCATCGTCGCGTACCACTTCTGGCCAGAGTAACAGGCTGTCAAGTAGACGAGAGCCTGCGAGCCACTCCAGCGCTGGTTTACGGCTTCGCTCGCGCTGAGGATGGAGCTGTGTTCCATACTGGGTTAGTAATCCCGCCAGTAACTCAAGCCCTTCAGCAAACCCGGTTTCACCGTCCTGGTGCAAGCGCGCCCAACAATAGTAAGTAGCAACCCGGACATCTTTGGCCAAAGTGATCAGCACCTTTTCAGCCAGCTGGCAAATCAGCCCGGTATCAATGCCGGAAAGTTTATTGACCTCCTCCCGGATACGCTGGAAATCATCGTCATAACCCGGGTCTTCTCCTGTAGGATTGATCTCACTGATCGGGGTAAGCCAGCGCTGCCAGCTTTCCATACGTGACTGCGCCTGCTGTCGCAGCAAGGTTTCATCCGCCTGGCAGGCAACAACCAGATTCTGCAAAGCGTCCATTATTCGACTCCGTCCATGTCACTGTTTTCTGTGTTGGTCATCAGCGCCTGCGCCATAGCCGCGCTGTCGACGCTGAATATTTGATCTGGCAGCGTAAAACCCCGGAGTGCCAGTAACGCCAGCGGCCCACTGCCCAGTTGTGAACGCAGTACCCACTGTAGGGTACGACCATCCGGGGCGGTAAAACTCATCATCCACTGACTGCGGTCAAGCTGCTCTCTCTTACTTTCATCCAGCCAGCGAATAAAGCCCCAGGTTCCGCTGTAATCACCAAACAGACGTGCACCCGCATTGACGGTAGTCCATGTCAGCATGGTTCCGGGCTTGTAGGTGTCACCAGGCCAGCGGAAGCTCTGCCAGTCTGCCATCTGGTTGAAGTAGTGCAGCTTTTGTCCATCAATAGTCAGTTGCGTTTCTACCACCTGCGGTACCGGACGCGCCTGTAGCTCAAAGCTGATGCCCTGACTGCCGTCGGTAAATAAGATATCCGATAGCTGGCTGAGCTGATTAATCGCCCGCAGGAAGGCTGGGTTAAAGCTCAGCCCCTGGCTATTAACCTTATCCGGCACCCACTGGCTGCCCTCCTTATGCAGCACACCGCCGAGTTCCGTGGTCAGGAAGCGCTCAATGCGTCCGCTGTCCTTACGCACAAACTCAGCCAGCATTGGCAGAGAGGAATCACTCTTGCTGATAGCGAATGGGAAACGTCCGTCAAATGCCGTATGCCAGTTCGCCACCACGGAGCGACTCCATTTGTCATTCAGGCTCGCTGCCGATGGCTGAAGCACAGTTTCCCAGGCCTGGGTCAGTGGTTGAACCAACGTGGTGCTGCCAAAACCACTCCACTCTTCGCCCAGGCTTGCAGCAATCAGGCTGCCGTACTGCTGGGTGTCGGTCAGGTCCACGCTTTTACCCTGGAATACGGTCTGCGCCAGGCTCTGCATCATTTCCTGAGGGTCAGAGGCGCTGGCGACCTGTTGCAGACGCAGACGCACACGGGTGATACGGGTAAGATACGTTTGCAGACTCAGTGAATTGTCAGCCGACATAACGTTGCTGCCTTTGTTTTTACCCATAAGTGTCAGCAACGGTCCAAAGGTTTCATCCAGTGGGCCCTGCGGGCCTGAGGCTGACTGGTCAATTACCGGTTTGTCTTTCCCGCCTACCAGGTCTTTAGCCGATTTGATGATGGAGTCCGACAGGCCTTCACTCTTCTGGCCGGTCTGCCCCTGCCAGGCGAGGGTGTTCATCAGGGCAATCAGCGGTGACTGGCGAACATCACTCATCAGCGTCAGCTGGTCGGTGACGTCTGCAATATTGTTTGCCGGATTAAGTTGCAGGCTGTTGAGGAAGCTCAGCCAGCTACCGGCAAAGTCGGTGAAGTAGCGTTCCGTCAGACGTGCTTTCAGTGCTTCCGGCGACAGGTCTGAGGAGACGGCTTTCCGGCTGTCGCTCAGCACCCAGTCAATTTCATCGCGGCGGGAGTTTGCCGCTTTCTCAATGGCCTGCTGAATACCACCCTCCCAGGCCTGACGGGTGAACATGCCCGGCACCACCTCATCGGTGGTAAACAGGCGACGGGCATCGGTACCGCCGGTCATGTCCTCCAGAGACACATCGGCGAAGTTACGACGCACGGATTTGAGCATGTTCTCGTAAAGCGTACTTTCCGCGTTGCGCCGTCCAATTTGCTGCAACAGCACCTGGCGGCTCTGGCTGACCAGTTGCGCATCCGGTGTGGTTTTCCACTGTGGCTGCGCTGGCAGTTCGGTGATGTAGAAAGCCCACAAATCCGGTGACAGGCTTTGCCACAGGCCAGCTGAGATGCCTAAACGCGTCGGCTGCACGGTTTTCATGGTTTGCGCGTAGAATGCACCATCAGCTTTATCCGGACGGGACATCATCAGCCAGGCTTTCAGCTGGTCATAACCCGGTTTCGCCATCTGTGTCCGCTGGTCGCTGTTGGGTGCCGAATTGACCAGCGCAATGAGCTTCTGCTTAAGCGCTTCATTTGCCGGGTCACGTATCAGACGGTTGTTCGCCACTCCGTACCAGGGCAGCATTGCGTCAAGCAACTGCTGATCATGGTCCAGACCAAAGCGCTGATACCATGGCGCGCCGTCCTGAATATGGTGCAGCAGGCGACCGGCATCATTACGCAGAGCATGCAGGGCCGTCAGTTGGTAATCCGATACAGAAGGGTGCTCCACCAGAGCATGAGCCTGCTGTGCAACAGAAACTATTTGTGACCGGTTGACCGCAAACGACAGCAGCGTCCCTGCCCCCCAGACACTGATGATGGCCATCAGTGCCCAGGCCAGCGCTCGTTCCCACGGCATACCGACACGACGGCCACGTACGCGGGTGCAGTCGTCGACAATACCCTGCCAGGTTGCTGGCAGAGTCAGGGCATGACGCTGTGATCCATAATTCTCAGCGTCGGCTGTTCCCGCTGACATTTCGGCAGGTTTCTTCTCCGACAGGCTGAACATCAGACCACGCAGCGGGACGCGCTGCTGAGAAACAAAGAGCCATGGCTGCAACTGCTGAGCCCAGCGGGCAATAGCACCGTCGTTCAGGTGCTGGCTCAGGCGCAGCAGGAAGTCGTGGCTGCTGTTTTCCGCGACCTGACTCATCCCCTGCGCCCGCAGGGCTGGCAGCATCAGTTCCAGCTGGCGGATTACATCGTCTTCTTTTGCGCGTGGTGGAAAGCTTGCACCTACCGCCTGCTCAGGACGCGTACCCTGCGACCAGTGACTGCTGCACAGTTGCCACAGCCAGACCGGAGCGGAATAACGCAGCAGTTCGCTGATTTTTTCCAGGCCGCGTAAATCGCTGTCGCTGATATGTGGGGTAAGATTAAGCGACTCAGGCAGTACACGGATAATCCCGTCCAGCGGGCGCCCGCGGCGTAGTTTACGCAGCGCTGTGTATTTTTCGCGGTCAGGCTCCGATGCCAGGCTGCCGCCATAAATCAGCACGGTGCGGTTGCCTTCGAGCCACTGCTGCTGTTGCAGGCCGGGTACCAGTTGCTCGATCGCGGCTTCATCGCCGGTGATTAACAGCAGACGTGTTTTGCTACGCCAGTAAAAACTAATACGGGAGCGGAGATGCGCCCGAATCCTGTCACACATGACCACCGCAGGGTGAACAGGGGCGTTATCATTTTCCCGCTTCCTTTTTTCATCATCACCACTGGTATCGTCGACAAGCGCATTAAACTCCTGCTTACCGGCATTACGAACTGCCGCCAGGAGCAACATGGATAGGATAAGGGTGCAGCCTGAAATACATCCGCCAGCGATAAGCCAGTAAATTTGCTGCTGACTACCGTCTTGAATCCCGGCAATATCCGGATGCTTCCAGATCATGAACGTCATAACGGCTAACAACAAAAAGAAAAGCAATGCGACAGCAAGATAGCGGCCTTCCGTAGTCTTTGGTGCAATAGCAAAAGGTAGCTTCACGGATCCATCTCCTGTCGGGAAGCAATCGGGGTAATGAGCGTGCTCCACAGCACATTCTTTGTGGTATCGCCACAGATAATCATCTGTGGTGACTGTGTTTGTTGGGCGATTTCAGTGGCGGCAGCGATGGCAAGCCAGGGGGCTGCGGCACCGGCACGTCCCATAGACCTGTCGAGTGAAATGACGGAGTCGTCCGCTACAGACTGCGCAGGATGTACATTCTGACACGTGATCACTTCTGCGTGCTGCTCACCCGTCAGTCCGGCAAGCCATAAATTTTTAACGATATGTCCTTTGAGCGGGACGTTCCAGGCGGCCATGTTCATCCCCTCGCTCAATTCACCAGGAGAGGAAGCATCTGGCCGGTGCAGCAGCGCGAGAGGTTCGAGTGCCTCCTGTGTCAGGCGATTGCCGAGAAGCAGTGCAACAGCGGCTTCTGCGGTATTGTTTGAGTCAACCGGGTCAATCTGGAGGCCAACGATCAATAACATCGTTTCATCTTTAATGCGGTAATCCAGCCAGTGGCTAACTACTCCCGGCCCATTGCTGTCCACATACTCAACCGCGCAGGTTATTCCACTTTCCTTCCAGGCTTCCTGCCAAATCTCCTGAACCGCAGGGAATGACAAAGATGACGAGTTATCAAGGATGACAGCCAGTGAGGCATTTTCCGGGAACTGACCAACTGGCAGACCCGCAATGAGTTCAGAAAACAGACGCGTGACAACCAGCTCAGGAGTCTCTCCCGGCTCTGTCGTAATACGGCTCAGCCTCTTGCCTTTTTCGCCTTTCCAGTCCGACTGAGAAATAATAATGCTTTGATTCTTGAGCATCTCAACAGCGACAGAACCCTGTTTGTCTTCCTTATGGGCAGTTATAAATGTCATATTCAGTATCTGAAGCGCGCGGCGTGCTTTACGGGTCTCACTTAAGATCCAGCGTTCCCGATGCCGGTCAAAACTATTCGCTTTACTGTCCTGTAATGACCAGTGCCACATACGAAAACCGAAACTTATAATCCAAACAACAACGGGCGTACCAATAGCGACCAACCAGAAGTGGTTGTTATCGATGTATCGCCCGAATATCCGCATGAGGATCACACTGATGACCAGCATTGCCGCCAGGACAGCAAACCAGCGGGATGTTTTTGGCGGAACTGGTCGTGGATAACATTCAGGAAGATGTTTAAGGGAATACCACATTCACACACTCATGATTCAAAATTTCTAAGCATTAGCTAAAAGGGAAAATGTTTGGCTCTCTCGGGATATCTGTCAAAGATCATTTCATTTTTTTTATGGCCTCTGTTTTTAATTTCAATTAGCGTTACCTCCCCGTTTGAATCATATGAAATGCGCTTACCCTCCTCAATATAATTACCTTGTATGTCAATGTAATTTGTTTCTATTCTGAGGCGGCCAATTTCAGGGCCTGATGTATAATAGCCACGGCAATGCATTGTTTTTTTGAGTACATACTTCGGAATTCACATAAAGTGGCCCATGTTTTTCGAAGATATAAAATATAGTCATTTCATTATGAAAAAAGGAAAACCTGTTCTCTCTGTTGGGTATGTAGTTGTAAGCAAGATACGCTTTATTATCTTTATCTGCATTCAATTTACCTGGTCTTTTTCCGTAAGCATAATCGGAAGCATATACATTACCGATTTTTTATGTCTCTAGCTACTACCTTTGTAGTTGAATGAAACATTATTGATATATTGGATTTTATTATCATCCCCACGATAAGAAATGCAAGAACATGAGTGGGATTTTGTCATTAATTTTTTACCTTTCCCATTCAAAAATAATTCTGGTACACTGAATTTATTTAATGTCCAATCAAAATATGTTTACTCCAGAACAACTGTTGATGCTTTACACCAATTGTTGAGCATGTATTTATGCAAAAGAATATTATTTTTTAAATTAGTATCTGGTAATGGTCTAATATTATTATCAATTACCCCATCAGGCGTAATCCTCCGTTCTTCTCCTCGAAGAGAATGCTTAATACCATTTTCATAAGCAAAATATTTTACAGCAACTGGATCAAGGCCGCCCACACAACCTATGGTATAAGCAAACAATACTGTATCTAATGAGTCATTAATTTTCTTAACCTCGAATGAGCCCTTAATCAAGGCCATATTTATATCAAGCGGACATTTATTTACAAAATCGACAAGACTCCATATTTTTTTGTTTTTCACATACTCCGAAGCGGTTATTGTTGAATTTTTAACATCCCCAAGATTTTCTTCTTGAATATCAATCCTCACCTTATGGACACCATCAATCCTAACAAACTCCTTAGTAAAAGAAGATGCAAAACTACTCATAACAGGCAAAGTCACCAGAAATAATGCTAGTTTTATCTTGTTTGTTAGAATCATCTTGTGCTCTCGTGTCCAGTTGTTTTAGAATGAATACCAATCATTTCATTCAGTTCATTTACATCAAAGATGTCTAATTCTTTTTGTGCATTTGACTCATAGTATCCTTTATATGCCACTGGTAAAAAAAATCTAAAATCTTTAAAAAGTGAAAATTTTATTGTGTCACCCTGATTACCGCCCAAATAAATTAATTCTCCAGACTTCGATTGACCATATACAAAGGTTGCATGCTTTCCTGATGATGCGGCACATCCATAGATAGGTTTTTTGATTTCAAAAAAGTTATTGCTATCTTTAAAAAACGAAATAGCACGATATGGATCTGGCACTGTTTTATGATATCCACTTTCTTGAAAAGAATAATTTACAAAAGACGAACACCAAGCATTTGATGTCCCAACTAGATTTTTTATCCATTTATGACCTATTAATGCATGATAATTGCTGGTAATAGAGTCTTCTTTAGTTCCATGCCATTTCTTTGCCTCACTCAGTGCAATATTCATCCACGGAGCTTCTCTCTGGTCGTGAAGGAGTATAGCTATTGGATTTCCAGAATTTTTTCCCCCAATCGATTCCAGCGTTTTTTTATTCACTGATTTTGATGCTGGAGGGCTAACTGCTGGTTTTTCTGTTTCGCCAACAGCATTACTACCACTTTTGCTTATGGAAAATGATTTCCCTGGGTAAATTTTATTAGGATCGGATATGTTGTTCTGTCGTGCGATTTCGTCTAAACTAACATCGTATTTATCCGCGATCTCCGCAAGAGTATCACCCGGTGAAACGATATACACTGAAGGGTCACTAGTATTGACACCATAAATCGTCAAGTGCTGACCGGGGAAGATCTTACTTACATCTTTTATATTATTATTTTTAGCAATTTCATCAGTACTTGTCTTATAACGTTCGGCAATTTTCGAGAGGGAGTCTCCTGACATGACTATGTACTCTATCGTTTTTCGCTGTCGACCAAGAAGCCGAGATTCAGCTGGCTCTTGCTTTTTTGGTACTAATTACTCTCTCCCCACCGGAAACATGCAAGGAATATTGCCCATACTTATTACAACCAATTCTGCCAGAAGATTGAGTGCAATATTTATTCAGTAATTTAATGTATTCCTCTTTTGCCTGAAAACCCGTATCTTCGCTTAAATTTTGCGTAGCAAATTGATTCCACGCCTCATAGTCACTAATAAAATCAATGACTGTTTGTTGAGGAGTAAGTTTTGCATTTGATCTCATTGCAAAAGCTGAGAAGATCATTAACACAAATAATATAATTAACAACTTAAGAAATTTCATTTTCATTACGTAATAGCATAATAATCGGATTCTTGTTCTGTAGAATCGTTAGGCACATACCAGGAATACTTAAACGGAGGCCATCTGACATCCTCAAATGTCATTCTTCCATTTAATCCATTTATCCCTTGACGATTTTGTTTGCTGATATTTCCAGACAAATTCATTGTTGCACTAGCCCTCCAGAATGCTGATTTTCTAAGCCATCATCTTCACTAGTTTTTACAATCAAAGGTGATTTTTCACAACTATTACCAATTTTCACTTCCTTATATTGATACTTATTTCACTTAAGAGCGTCAATTGGCATAGCGCATGATTTCGGAGCGTTACCATCATAAAACGTGTTAATTAAATTGTCACCATCAATCCGAATATTAACAAAGTCATCGCCGCATCCAGGCTTTATCTCTTTGAATTTTCCCTCAGGTGGAGAAAAGATAAATAATCTATAAATTTTATACGTACCCATTCCTTCATCTAAATGCCATACACTGAAGTCTTTATAACCATCACGATTATAATCTTCGAGTGTAACATGATTTTTTTCTCAGATGAAACATCTATTTCTTCTGTGCTAATAATCTTACCATGATTTAAAATCGACATTAACAACGAATCATTATTTTTCAGCAAAACCTTCGCAGAAATACCTTCTGCAAAGTTAACATCTAAAAATTTATTATCACAACCTAATGCATTATTTGTAAAAATGTAAAAAAGAAAAATAATATACCTCATTATAACACCTTAGGATTTTGTTAAGTCCACAACAATGCGAGATTTTCCAGTAAGGCTTACAGTAACAGTTGCTTAACGCCGGGTAAAACTATTCGCTTTACTGTCCTGTAATGGCCAGAGCCATATGCGAAAACCGAAACTTACAATCCACACAACGACAGGTGTGCCAATAGCAAGCAACCAGAAGTGTCTGGTATCGATGTAGCGTCAGAATATACGCATAAGGGTCACGCTAATAACCAACATTGCCGCCAGAACGACAAACCAGCGGGATGTTTTTGGTGAAACTGGTCGTGGATAACATTCAGGAGGATGTTTCAGTGAGTACGACATTCATACTTCATAATTTATAATTTATAATTTATAATTTATAATTTATAATTATTAACTAAGGTTAGTTATCATCAAATGAAATACTCTCAAGCAGTTTCAACGCATTTTAGAGAGCTCTTCATTTTTATCATCAGGGGAATTAATGCCAGAGCCACATAGAGCATTATTTTTATGTATCAAACAGAAATAAATGCTCTCACCTAGAGTTCCATCTATGAGTTTCGCCATACTGTTAACAGCCATAAAACCAGATGCATTTTTACTTTTTGCCTGCACTAGGGATAGATGATTTATCTTTCCATTTTTTACATAAGCTGTATCTGGTATTAGTTTCCATATCTTATTCTTATAATCATAAACAATTTTCTTATCAGTACTACTAACACTAATTCCTTTAGTGTTTACTTGCTGTGTATCATATCCCGCTTCAAATGCCTCACCAGAATATAAACAACTCCACTCTGATATTGGCGATTTTTTTAAAGTACTCATCCTCTGACAATGTAGGGAATTTGTAATCCCTGAAATGCACATTACATGCATCAAAACTGGATGACGAAGAGATTTCTGCGTTAGAATCTGAAGTCAATGCTCTGGTTACTGAAGTATTTTCAACTTTAGCTTCAGGAGCAGAGGCCATAGCGAAGGAACTAATACTGAGAAAAACCACTATATATAACAATTTCATATAATTTACGTCCTATGATTATATCCTTCTGGAAACTCCAAAACAAAACTTCCAGAAGCATTCGGGAATTTATTTTCAGTTAAAATAGCAATGGCAACTCCGTAGGCACAGCATCTTGAATCGAATCCATTTAGTGAGCGATGGTAAAGTGAACCGATCCTTCCAGGTAAATTAACTGCGGCACTTGCTTTCCAAAAACTAGGACTTCGGTAGTAATACTTAATTCCTAAATTTGAATTAACAGAAACCCTCTCTAAAACATGCTCCTCATCGGCATATTTAGCCATCTTATTTTTTACCCAATAAAACCCAGCGCTATCTGCAGCTAATGTACCTTGTGAATCACTAACCTCGCTCCTTAGTCCTATAAACTCTGTTGGAAGCGTAGGGAAGTGGCGATCTTGCAATGTCGCATTAGATCTATTCGCAGGTGGTTGTGCTGCAATTAATGCATATGCGTCAACCAAACTTCGTTTTAATTGATCCTGAACTACCTTGCCAATATATTTAAAATAATTTAGATAGTTTTCTGGATTAGTTAATTGCAAAAAACCGCGTCCGTACCACGGGGCGTACCAGAGGTTACTGCCATTTCCTTCATGAAGGGTACTTAACCAGCCTGTTTCTTGTATTGCATTACCTAAAAAACAAGAAATCCTAAAGGGAGTATTAATACAATATTTTCTCATCGAGGAATTTAAATTTGAAATCTGGTTACTTAAAATAGAGCCCGGCTTTCTTAAATTCGTATTAATTGCCTCCCAAGCAAACCGATCTCTGCCAGATTGCCGCAGTGCATGGCTAGGTACTATTTGTTTCATTTCATAGAAACTTAACCATCCATAGTTTCTAAAATGTTTAATGAATGTTTTTGGCTCAAAATGCCACAGTCTTCCACTACTCAATTATTGATACTTATTTCACTTAAGAGCGTCAATTGGCATAGCGCATGATTTCGGAGCGTTACCATCATAAAACGTGTTAATTAAATTGTCACCTTCAATCCGAATATTAACAAAACCATCGCCGCATCCAGACTTTATCTCTTTGAATTTTCCCTCAGATGGTGCATAGATAAATAATCTATAAATCTTATACGTACCCATTCCTTCATCTAAATGCCATACACTGAAGTCTTTATAACCATCACGATTATAATCTTCGAATGTAACATGATTTTTTTTCTCAGATGAAACATCTATTTCTTCTGTACTAATAATCTTACCATGAATTAAAATCGACATTGACAACGAATCATTACTTTTCAGCAAAATCTTCGCAGAAATACCCTCTGCAATGTTAACATTTAAAAGTGTATTATCACAACCCAATGCAATATTTGTAAAAATGTAAAAAACAAAAATAATATATCTCATCATAACACCTTAGGATTTTGTAAAGTCCACAACAATGCGAGATTTTCCAGTAGGGCTTACAGTAACAGTTGCATCAGTATTTATCTCATCCATTAAATAAAAACCAATAAATTTCGAGTAGGCTTGTCTTTCATAGTACCCATTCGAGCCCCCATTAACCAAACGATTGATTAACCCGACATTATCTGCTGTGAAATCTTCATCCGCGACTCTATTCATTGAGGTTTTTCGTCTATATACCTTTGAAGCCCAATAAAATCCACCAGAATCACAAGCGTTGTATTTATCTTCAGCCACGATATCAGGATCGAATCTTGGAGACCACCGAAACAAAGTCCCCCCATCATCGGGATGGGCTGCATAATGGGATGAGATTGAAGTAAGCCGCGGAGCATCAGGGCGTAATCGATCCGTATATGAACCTGAATGATTTGGAAAATTTCGGTATTCACCGTAGGTTTTATACAGTCCTGCCCATGTAAGTTGCATGATCCCTCTACCATAAAAAACAGTATAATACTCCGTGGCAGGATTCACTGAATTATAACGTCCAAACCCCCACTCATGTAATAACCTCTTACTACCACCTAAATCCCTCCACTGAGCAGTTTCTAGTAATGTTTGGGGTAGAAAAAATGATATTCTTTTTTTGTCGTTTCCAATGTATTTTCTAATACACAAATTCAACGATTCGTAATGCGACTCAATCCTAGTTTTGGCTTGTTCATGATCTATTGTATACACGCTTGCAGGCTGCTTTTGAGCAGTTCTTGGGTTTCCATTTGAAGAGTAAAATAAATATTTCGGAAATGTGGCAGCTAACTCATCAAGATTCATCCAACTACATTTTCTAAAATGTTCAATGAATGCGTTTGGCTCAAAATGCCACAGTCTTCCACTATTGAATGCTCCGGAATCAAAGCACAACGCTTCTGCATGAGCCTTAAATTTTGCATAATCTGCTTCCGTCATCGGAGCACGCTTGTCATTCCCCGTTTTCAGCCATGAAAAACGGGTATCGAACGTACTTTTTTCCCATTCGAACGGGAAATGACAGATTAACTTTCCACACTGATTATTGTACTCACCGTCCTCCTGCAGTTTCCTGATTATGGCTGAGCTACACTGACTATTACTGTCAGTATCGTCATCAACCAGCTGCCAGCCCGTCCAGTGAGGAAAATCAGCGTCACTGAATTTTTTAATATTCGGATCAGCGAGATTGACCACCCCTTTGCCACCCGGATAACTGACCGTCATCCATAATGGCGCATCTGCAGGTACCAGCGTTTCATGCTCCGTATTGATCACCCGGCCAAAACGAAGCAGCTCAAACCCGGCGCTGGGGCTTTCCTTATAATTCCGCATCGCGGTGTTATAGAGATTATATTCGTAGTCCTCTCCGTCAGCATTCACCAGAGGGTCGCCCAGCAGGTCATACTTCCCGTCAGTCTGCGTATTTTTCTGCCGGGTCACCATCGTGCAGCTGCCCTGTGCCAGCGTCATACTGGCATACAGAGGCGCACTGCTGGTATACAGCTCAGAAAGCCCGGTTATGGAAGTACTGTTATTTGCGGGTGCCTTATCATAAAACTTCGTTCCGGCCGGAAGATAAAAGTGAATATCTCCGTAAACGGCATCAGTCCGGCCATCTTTCGACACGTCCAGTTCACGGGTCGTTCTGCCCGTCAGCTTGCTGATATTGTTGTCATCACAGAAAATCTGGAAATGGAATTCATTCCGTCCACTGCACGTGCCTGAAGAGCCCAGGGGGGCTTTACGGTATATTTTTGCATCCTGCTTTATTTCTGCCTCCAGAAATTTCATATGCATGCACAGTGAATAGAATACGACCTTCCCGTCATCTCCGCTTCCTGTCTCCGTTTCATGCTTCAGCAACACATAGCCGTCATCTGTCGGTCCGAGATAATTGAGTGGTTCTGCATCTTTAGACGGCGATGGCTGGCGGAATGAAACAACCACGCCATCAGCAATTGCCCGTATTTTTTCATTAGGCATTCCTTCGTCTGTATGTGTGATGTGAACACCTCCATGCCAGGATTCTGCTCCGTTCAACGGGAATCCCTGGTCTGGATTAACCGGCATCATTGCGCCAGTCCAGTCGGCATCAGACTGGGATGCAGTTCTGTTTCTCAGAAACGGTGGGCTGATAATCATGTTATGACTCCGTGTCAGGAAAAAAGGAAATAACTGGCTGGCTCTGCTGCTTCCGGAGCAGCAGGACCAGTACCCGGGACATCTTCGTCTTTGTCTGGTTTTTCTTGCTGGTTGTTACCGGAGCTGGCAGGTTCTGCTGCTATCGGGGCAATACTCGGGAAATCTTCTGGTTTATTTGCCTTCTGCTGCCGGTCATAAAATCCCGCCCGTGTCCGGTAATCCCCGAGCGTCGCCGCCTCAATCGCATTCGCATCCAGTGTGATATAGCTCCCGCCACCATTCAGCGTGATCTTCTTCTTCGCAAGGATTTTGATTTCATCTTCCGTGCTGACGATGCTGATTTCCTTGCGGGCCAGTAATTCCATCAGGTCATTCTGTGCCTGTACCTGCACCGGCCCATGGTTCGCGATAAGCTTTATTCCCAGCTTGCGCACAAACACGCTCAGGGTACTGCCCACCCCGATGAACAGATTTTTCACCACGCTGACGTCCGCATTTTTACCGGCTGTGGCAATCAGGTTCTGCCCGGCCGAGACCTGCAGGTGTTGTCCGCTGGTCAGCGCCATACCGTCCGGTGCGCTCATCAGCAGCACCGATTTTTTAAGGTCCGTCAGATGCTGCTCCAGCAGGGCGATTTGCGCCTGAAGGTCTGCCGGGTTCGCGGTCGCCTGCTGCGCATCACCGGAGATGGATGTCATCTGCTCCCGGGCATCGCCGAGATTGCTGACCGCCGGCGCCATCTCCAGCACCTGGCCCTGCGCCTTCGCCTGGCCGTCAGCACTGATAAAAATCCCCTTCTGCGCCCGGATGGCACCCCGGCTGTCCGTCCTGAGCTCAAATCCCTCACCGCGCTGCTGTTTCTCGCTGTCGACCAGGTGGCCGAGGTTCAGCTGGCTCTTGCCGCCGTACTCCGTGCTGACCTTGATGTGCTCTTTCCCGCGCTCGTCGTCGAGGCGGATTTTGTTGTTCGCTGGCGTGCGCAGGACGTTGCGTTTGTAGTTCCGGATGGTAACGTGGTCGCCGTGCGCCGAGTCGTGCAGCACACCGGCAATGTATGGCCGGTCCGGGTTGCCGTCCTCAAAACCAATCGCCACCTCGGTGCCTGCCAGCAGCGGCAGGTGCAGGCCGTAGGTGTCCCCCGCATACGGGCGGGACTGACGGACCCACAGGCTCTCGAACCCGGTTTCCCAGTTCTCACGGTCAAACAGCATATTGACGCGGTAGCGACCGTCCTTGTCGATATGCCCGTAGGTGTCATTTTCGGTGGTGCTGGTGACGCGGGCCGGTAAGGTACCGGCCATCACCGGGCGGCGGCCTGGCGCCGGGCGGAAGCAAAAGTCCGCGCTGTCCGGGATACCGTCAAACCTGACGCAAAAGTCTGCATCACGCCGGGCATGGCTGTGCATCGCCGTGACCACCACGCCCTGGGTAAACACCTCCGCCACTTCGTACCCGCCGGTGACTTTCAGCCGCATACCCGGTGAAAGGGTCGGGCAGCTGGTGAAAGCAACGGTCTGCGTCTGGCCATTCAGGTAGCGTTCGTGGCGGATGCGGGCGTAAAACGCCCCGGACTCCGCTGCCGGGTTGCGGTCATACGCGCTGCCCGGCGTCAGATAATTATCGCCGTAATGATAGGCCTCACCACAGGTGGTGGTATCCCCGCCGGTCGCGTCAACCCGGTTGTTCATGTCCTCCGTGGCCTGACGGTAGTTGTAATCGCGGGTGCTGACCTCCTTCTGGACCACCTTATGACGGCTCTCCATATCCCACACCGCGTCCACACCCTGAGAGTGCTGCCCTGACGGCGGTACCGACGGCAGCGTCAGGCCTTTCTCATACCCCTGCTGGCTGTCGTAAAACTCCACCACGTCAATGTTGAGGCGCGTGTCGGTGGTGAAGCGGAACCATATACCAACCTCGCCCAGCAGGCGGGTGATGAAGTGCAGGTCGTCCTCAGCGTACTGCATCACCTGTTCACGACGCGGGTACTCTTTTGACAGTGAGAACAGGAAATCCTGGCCGCGCATGCCGTGACGTTCGCGCAGGATTTTTTCCACGATTTGCGGAACCGACATGTCCTGGTAAATCGCGTTCTGGTGCGAGCGGTCGAGCAGCGCCAGACGCGGCTCAAGCGTCAGGGCGTAGCGGGTTTCATCTTTTGACGTGCTGAGGCGTTCAAAACCGGTCACCACGCCCTGAATCACCCGTACCGGCTGCTGTATTTTGATACCGTAACCCTGGTCTACCGGGGCCTGAAGCGTCAGGGAAGCCGCTTTCATCAGCATCATCTCTTTGCTGATGGCATGATCCGCGCTGGTGAATTCAGTACGGTAGCTGAACGGTGTGCTCAGGGCTTCATCGCCCTCAAATGCCAGCACATCAAGCCCTGCATCGCAGCCCTTCACCGAAAGCAGGTGATGGCTGTGGCTGAATCGTAAGGGAAGATTACTGCTCATGCATGCTCACCTTCTGTCCGGTCAAACTCGAGCACTATGCCCTCTTCCTCATCCCAGCCAAGCGTCAGGGTATGCGGCTTCCTTCCCGCCGCCATCTGGCTCAGCAGCTGCTGGCTCAGGACCGGCAGAATCTGCTGGTTCAGCAGGCTGTCGATATTGCGCGCCCCGGTGTCCGGCAGCAGGCAGGCATCGGTCAGCGCATCAGACAGGCTGTCTGCTATAGCGGTTTTCATGCCGTAATGCCGGGCCAGGCGCTGACTCACCTGGCCGAGCTTCATGCCGACAATCGTACGCATCGCTGCCTGTGCCAGCGGACGGTAAATCACCGTCTGGAAGCGCGCCAGCAGCGCGGGCTGGAAGTGGTCCCGCAGGACAGGACGCAGCAGTTCGTGCAGGTCGCCTTCGGTGGCGTCCGGATTTTCATCCAGCATCTGCATGATAAGGTCGCTGCCGAGGTTCGAGGTCATCAGTATCACCGTGTTGCGGAAGTCAATTTCCCGCCCCTCGCCGTCGCGCATGAAGCCCCGGTCAAACACCTGGTAGAACAGGTTCATCACGTCCCGGTGTGCCTTTTCCACTTCATCCAGCAACACCACGCTGTACGGGCGCTTACGGACGGCTTCGGTCAGAATGCCGCCCTGACCGTAACCCACGTAGCCCGGCGGTGAGCCCTTGAGCTGCGAGACGGTGTGTGGCTCCTGGTATTCCGAGAGGTTGATAGTAATAAGGGACTTCTCGCCGCCGAACAGTTCATCGGCCAGCGCCAGGGCGGTTTCGGTCTTGCCGGTGCCGCTCGGGCCCACAAGCAGGAACACGCCCTGCGGGCCGTTCTCCGGTGCCAGACCGGTTTTGCTGGCGCGCAGGCGCTGCGCAATGGCATTCAGCGCACTGTCCTGACCGACAACGCGTTTCGCCAGACTGTGCTCAAGACTCAGCAGTTCCGTCTGCTCGTCCTTCATCAGGGAAGAGAGCGGTACGCCGGTCCAGTCGGCGATAACGGTGGCGACGGTACGCGCGTCCACATCCAGCCCCAGCAGCGGGGTATTCTGCTGCACGGCAGTAAGCTGCATCTGAAGGTCCGCAATTTCCCCCTGACGGGAGATATCCGTGCGGCAGGCAAGCAGTTCTTCCGTGAGTTTCAGCTCCTGGCCGTACCGGGTTTCCCGTTCATCGAGCTGCAAAATGATGCCGACTTCTTCCTCTCCGATGGCGGCCAGACGTTCGCCGTGGGCGGTATTGCCCACCGCGATATCCTCCAGCAGCGCCTGTTTCTCCATGGCAAGTGCCGTGAGCTGCGCCTTCATCCTGGTCAGCGGCTCCGGCACCGTATCCAGGCTCATGCGGACACGGGCCGAAGCGGTGTCCAGCAGGTCAACCGCCTTGTCCGGCAGCTGGCGTCCGGTCAGATAGCGTCTGGAGAGCGTGACGGCGGCTTTAACCGCCTCATCGGTAATATGCACGCCATGGTGCTGCGCGTAACGTGGCTTGAGTCCCCGCAGCATCAGGCACGCGGTGTCGTCGTCCGGTTCGTCCACCTTCACCATCTGGAAACGACGCTCCAGCGCGGCGTCGCGCTCAAAGTACTGCTTGTATTCGCTCCAGGTGGTGGCGGCGATGGTTCTGAGCTCACCGCGGGCCAGTGCCGGTTTCAGCAGGTTGGCCGCATCGGCGCCCCCCGCCTGGTTGCCGGCGCCGATAATGGTGTGCGCCTCGTCAATGAAGAGCAGAACCGGCAGGGGTGACTGTTGCACCGCGTCGATGATGTTTTTCAGGCGCTGTTCAAACTCACCCTTCACGCCTGCACCCGCCTGTAACAGGCCGAGGTCAAGGGTGCGCACCGAGACCGGCTTCAGCGCGTCCGGCACATTGCCTTCGGCGATGCGCAGCGCCAGTCCTTCCACGAGCGCGGTCTTGCCGACTCCCGGTTCGCCGACCAGAATCGGGTTGTTCTTGCGGCGCCGGGAAAGAATGTCCACCATCTGGCGGATTTCATTGTCGCGGCCATAGACCGGGTCGATTCTGCCCTCACGGGCGCGGGCGGTGACGTCGAGGGTGAACCTGTCCAGCGCATTCTGTAACGCCGGGTTCAGCTCTCCTTTTATATCCGCATTCACCGGACGGCCGACAAACTCCACCTCATCGCCCTGCGTAAGCTCCGCTTCCTGCTGCACCTCCGGGCGTTCATCCGACTGCGCATCCAGAAGCCCCCGCAGGCGCTCAAGCTGGCTCTGCGCCAGCGTCAGCAGCGGCCACAGGCCGTCGCAGCGCACCAGGTCCGGTTTGTCCACCAGGGCCATCAGGAGGTGAATGCTGCGGATGTGCTCTTCCCCCGCCAGCGAGGCGTGCAGCCAGGCCTCCTGCATCAGAGCCCGGACACTGTCCGACAGCTGCGGACGGCTGCGCACCGAACGTGGCAGGCTGTCCAGAAAACCCAGCATATCCTGCCATATCGTATCCATATCCCATTCGTAGCGCCGCGCCAGCACCGTCAGGTCGCCCTCACCCTGCTCCAGCAGCTTCAGCAACCAGTGCTCGGGCAGGATTTCCTCATGGGCGCGGGTATGGCACAGGGACGCGGCCCCTTCCATCGCGCGGGCACAGTAAGGGTTAAGACGGCGTAACAGGATGGCGGGATTTTCCATGAGACTCTCTCTTTATCAGTTCCGGACACGCTACCGCCCGTCGCTGTTCCCTGTTATTCAGGAACCCAAAGCGCATCAGGTCGGGCAGGCAGATTGTGTTTTTCTTTGCACAGCGTCCGTGCATACAGACGCTGTGCAAAAAACTGCGGACAGGGCCCTGTCCGCATGCGACTTACGCGGTGGCGCGTTCGTTCCAGGAATCGGAATGAATGATGTTGCCGTCCTTGTAGGTCCAGGTGATTTTTTCGTAGCGCAGTTCAATCTGCTCGAGGTGGTTGTGCTTCTCGAACGCCGGATCTTTGATGTCGTGCATCTTCGGATTCACTTTCACCAGCTTCACGTTCTCAAGCTTCGTGTTGAAGTACTCCACTTCCTGGCCCGCGTCGTTGATTCTGTACCACTTAAATTCCGCAGATTTCAGGGTCTGGCCGGTGGTCACCGCCTTGTACAGGTACGGGCTGGAGGAGTCGATTTCCTTGGTGAACAGGAACGGGGTGTGGATACGGGTACCGGTCAGCTTGCCGGTGTTATTGTCGGTCGGGATGTACAGGTTGTGCTCCTGGGCCACCACCTCGATGCTGCCTTCACGATCCTGAACGTCCACAGACCCTTTGATGTCCGCGCCGCCGTCGTCCTTCAGCCACAGATAGACTGGTATTGCCATGTTAATTACTCCGTTAAGTTGTTATCAGCGCCATCATCCTGCGATGACGCGGGGGTGTTGCCCGGCAGCTGGCAGGCGTTCGCCTGCGGCACCAGACTGATTTCGACACGGCGGTTCAGCGCCCGGCCTTCCGCCGTGTCGTTGGTGGCGACAGGTCGGCTTTCACCGTAACCCTGCACCGCAAAACAGCTCTCCGGCACGTCGCCGGTATCACGCATCCAGTCGCGCACGGACTCCGCACGCTTCAGGGACAGGACCTGGTTGGACTGGTCATCCCCGGTGCTGTCGGTATGGCCTGCGACCACAATCAGCCAGCCGGGTTTCGCCTTGATCCCCACAAGTGAGTTCACCAGCAGCTTTGTTGAGGCGGGTTTCAGCGCCCATTTGCCGGTATCGAACAGCGACATGCTGTCGAGGCGGATGATTTTCGGCGCGACCTTTTCCACAGGCTTTGGTGGAGGAGGTGGTGGCACATATGAGCGGATCGCTTCCAGCACCGGTATTCGCAGACGTTCCCCCCGATAAAGCCCCAGACCCAGCCGGGCCGGTACACCATTGCGTGCATGCTCATCCAGCAGCGCCGCATCCTCGCGCAGCACCTGTACGGCGCTGGCTTTAGGACCGTAATCATCCATGGCGATGCTGTTGTAACGGACAATATCGAAGCTAACGCGTTGCAGCAGCTGGCGGTTGTTCCAGCCACTGCTGAGCAGTGCAGCAATGGTCGCCAACGTGAAGATTCCGAGCGCACCGCGCCAGGTTCGTCCATGCGGTGTCAGGCCTCGTCCTTCTGGCAGTAAAGGAAGGACAAAATTCGGGAACAGGGAAATAACCGTACTGTCCGTTCCCGCCGGCTGCCAGCCAGACACCTGCTGCATCGCAGTATGGCGGGACAACCACGCTGTCCAGACAGAGGTGGCCATGCTTCCGGCCAGGATCGGGCCCAATCCCCACAGAACCGCAACAGGTTCAATGACAGGAATATCGGGGTTTTCATCCATAAGGACAGCGTGGACGTGCTGTTGGAACCAGCTCATCAGGCTGTTCATAAGCACCTGTTGATGCATCGCAGGCGTTCCGCCAGTATTAACCCATTCAGCAACTGAGCCAGGCGCTGAAGTCCCACTCCAGACCTTTACCCCTTCCCCCAGGATCGCCGTCTGCCAGAGCATGTCATTCATCATCGCACTGCCGACCTGTCCATTCAGAACCAGTGGCACAGAATGGCCGGTTGCTTTACGCAACCGACTAATCTGCCAGCGCAGGGCAAGCAAACGACTGGTAAGGCGCTCACTATCAGGGTGCTGCTGCGGACAAACACTGACCATCACTGACAGCTGACGTCCCCAGTCGGGGCGCAACCACAGTACCTGACGGGCGGCCTGCTCCAGTTCCAGATGATCCTCTACACGGATCCAGCAGCCCTGCGTGACAGTAAGTACAGGTGACTGATGCGGCCAGGCAAGCGGCAGATCGCCACAGACAAGTACCACGGGCTGGCAATAATTGGCTTCAGGCAGGTCCTCCAGACACAGGGTGAAATCGTGCTGCACGCGACGGCAGGCGACAGCCCAGAACGCCATGATTAGCCCCAGTACCGCCAGCAGGACGAGAACGGAAACCAGCCGGGATGCTGGCAGAAACCACAGGCAGACCACTGCACTCAGCAGGGCAGCCCAGAGCGCAAGCCCGCGCTGTTGTGCAGTGCTCATTTCACGGCTCCCGGCAGCAGGGTAAGCAGTGTCTGATCCAGCCAGCAATCCAGTCCCCACCATAATGCGGTGACCACCACCACACTCAGGCCAATGCGCATGGGCCATGATGCAAGCCAACCCCCTATCCCCCGTCCGGCATGGCTTTCCGCCAGAACGGGATGGGGTTGTGAATAGCTGAACGGCGCAACATGTTCATTAAGTGCATTCATGAGTTTCTGCCGCTCAGGATCGTTTAGGGAGCGGAAGTTGCCGAGGAATCCGAGCATCATGACCCGCTGGAAGCAGGTCACGACAGCGTGGTCAGGAGCCGGTTCACGCAGCACATCGCGCATCCGATCGCACAGCGTGTCACCGGCGTCCATGGTGCCAAGGAAGTGCCCCTGCAGGGGAATGTCATACCACTGCACGCAGGCATCATCCTCCACACCGCGACTCTTAACCGCCTCATCCAGCAGCGCACATTGTGCGGTGAGAATATGCCGGCAGCTGGCTTCATCAAGTTCGCCCGCTTTCAACTCACGCTGCACACGTTCGACATCAGCAATGCAACGCTCCCACAGCGTGCGCCCTTCTCCATCCTGAAATTTCGGACCGTGACGCAGGCTGATCACCTGCAGCCAGGTATCCTGCAGCAGGGCATCAATATCAATGGCCGCGGCAGCGCCGCGTTTACGCTCACTCATGTTCTCAGCACCGCAAAGAGTTCGAGTTCAGGCTCGCCGAGCATGCCCGGAACGTAAAACATGCAGGTGCCGCCCTGGAGCATTTCAGTGGCCTGAGGATGAGAGACATCAAGACTGAAATACTGATTTTCCAGACGTAACGGAATGGCTGCCGGCACATGGCGCAGCGGGGTCAGCGGCACGCCCACCCGCGATGAATTGACGATACTTCTGACATGATCGGGGCTGCCAACCTTGCACTGGCGCGGGAACTGCTCCTGCAGCTGAGCTACCGGCACCATTGAACGCACGGAGAGGTAGTAATCCGCCCCTTCACGCAGACGCGGATCATGCAGACGGGCCTGCCAGAAGTGCAGCCGGGCATCGTGCTCAAGCTCAATCGCCACCACCCGCGATGGCAGACTGGCTTCCAGAAGGTCCCCCAGTAAATCAAACAGCGGCGGAAATACGTTATTCAGTTGCTCGTGCTGCCAGACCGGGATCGCACTCACCTGGTGCTCCAGCGAGAAGGTCAGCAGGCTGCCCGCCAGGCGGGCCAGCTCCGGATACAGGCGTTCAGGCGGACTTTGCGGATGGCGCTGAAACTGCCCCAGCACGGGCTCAGCGCTGTTGAGGGCATTCAGCAACCAGAACAGCGACACGTCGGCCACGGCAAAGTCTGCCATGCGCTCATTACTTTCCCGTCGCATGGCCATCAGTCGGCTCAGGCGTACACGTAGCTGGATCATCAGCTGTTCGAGCTGGGTTAACAGCCAGCGGCTGCCCTCGATGGCCAGGAGCGGGGGGAGAAACGTCTCATCAGGCTGCCACGCCCCCTGCAGATCCTGCTGCAGGCGGGCAACCGGACAGGTCAGGTAATCGCTGTTGTTCTGATGTGCAAACCGCAGCGTCAGCTCAGGACGCATTACCGCAATCTGGCGGGTATCGTCCCCGAAGGTATTGCGGATATCCTGCCAACGCTGGCGATAGCGAACAGGACGCCCGGCTACCTCATCGGGCTTAAGACAGTTGCCACCATTCGCGCGCAGCAGCGGTAGCGCGAGCATCACTACCACCTCATTTGATTCACTCTCCAGCGCCAGAACCGGTGGCAGATCGTCAGCATTATCCGTGTCGATAAGCGTCCCGTCGGGGAAACGGATGTGCAGATGGCGGGCCTGCAGGCGGCCCAGTTTCAGTGCATCCGGTTCGAAAGTGGCTTCAATCACTCCCCAGGGATGGGAGAGGCCTAACCGGGCGATGCATTCCGCAGACCAGGCCGCATACGCGGCCTGTTGCTGGAAGTGCTGGGGAGAGACCATCTGGCCCCTGCCCCATAACGGTTGTTCCGTTTTCATGCTTCCTGCCTTACGTTACGCTTTCGCTTTCGGCATCTGGCTCACCAGAGAAAGGTTCACATCCATGCCTTCCACCTGGAAGTGCGGCACCGCAAACAGCTTCACGCGGAAGAAGCCCGGGTTGTCTTCGATATCTTCCACCACCACCTTCGCGTCACGCAGCGGATGAGAAGCCTGCAACTCATCGCCCGGATCGGTCATTTCCGTCACCAGACTACGCACCCAGGTATTCAGCTCCAGCTCCAGCAGACGGCGGTCCTTGGTGGTGCCGATGTTCTCGCGCTGGATGAGCTTCAGATAGTGCGCAATACGCGACAGCAGGAAGATGTACGGCAGACGGGCATTGATGCGGCTGTTGGCCGTGGCATCTGCGGTGTCGTACAGCGCCGGTTTCTGCGCGGAGTTCGCCGAGAAGAAGCAGGCATAGTCGCGGTTTTTGTAATACGAGAGCGGAATAAAGCCGAGGTTGGCAAACTCAAACTCGCGGGTCTCCGGGATCATCACCTCAGACGGGATTTTCACCTGGTTGCCGGTACCCAAATCGTACAGATGAATAGGCAGATCTTTCACCGCCCCGCCCGCCTGCGGGCCACGGATCTGCACGCACCAGCCGTTATTGATGAAGCTCTTCACCATGTTTGACGCGAAGGAGAACGACGCGCTGGTCCACAGGTATTTCTCGTGATCCGGGCCTTTCACCTGCTCAACGTAGTTAAAGCTGCGCACCGGTACGGTGTCCGGGCCATACGGCAGACGCCCCAGCACGCGCGGCATCACGAGGCCGATGTAGCGGGCGTCGTCAGTATCGCGGAAGGATTTCCACTTGATGTATTCAGCGCGGTCGAAGTAGTTGCCGATATCCTTAATCGCAGCAACCTCTTCCATAGAGTCTTTCAGGAAGAATTTCGGCCCGACAGAGCCAATAAACGGCATATGTGCGGCGGCAGACACTTTCGAGATGTTGCGCAGCAGCGCCACATCCTGCGGACTGGCGTCAAATTCATAGGATGAAATCACTGAGCCAATCGGCTCGCCGCCCGGGGTGTCGTATTCGGCGGTATAGGTGTGCCAGTAGAGGCCGCTCTGGATCAGTTCCGGTGCATCCTCAAAATCCTGGCGCAGGTCGTCCTTGGAGACGTCCAGAATCTCGGTTTTCACATTCTGGCGGTAGTCGGTGTTGTCCACCAGCTGCTTCAGGCCGCGCCAGAGGGATTCCACTTTCTGGAACGCCTGGTGATGCATTACGGCATCCAGCTGACGGCTAATCTGGAAATCCAGTTCGGCGATATGGTGGTCAATCAGCGTTTTGTCGAGCTTCTCCACGGGCTGACCGGATTTGCGGATGCAGTCCATAAACACCTGCATCGCCGCCGTCAGGCGTTCACCCGCCGGCGCGTCAGAAAGCGCGGCATCATCCAGAAACGCATTGATATCACCCAGGCTCGAGGCCGGAGTCAGGTTGATTTTTTCAAACAGGGAGGCGTAAACGCCCTCTTTTTCCAGTACGATGGTCTGCCCCTGCGCGGAGGCGGTTTCACTATTCACAGACATCAGCATATTCCCGGTTAATCCATTAAATTACACATGCCGCTTATTTCGGGGCCAGTGCACTCATTTCGTCGCGTAATTCCTGAGACAGCGCTGGGTCTTTAAGAATTTTCTCGAGTTCTTTTCTGAAAGTGGCGTTATCAAGAAGATTGGATTTGAGGTCGCGTAATAAATTACGCATGGCCAGCATGGCGCGGAGCTGGGGGATCTGGCGGGCAACCTGTTCAGGTTCGAAATCCTTAATATCGGAGAAATTCAGTTTTATACTTTCCTCCGAACCATCGACAGCCATGGTGTTAGGCACCGTCAGATTAACCTCCGGGTTAAATTCCGAAAGTACGCTATTAAAGTTATTTTTGTTGACGTTGATTTTCTTCCTTTCGGACAATGGACGATTCTCTTTTCCATTACTGAAATCACCGACAGTGAGAAGTTTAAGCGGCAGTTCGACTTTCTTCTGCGCGCCGCCTGTATGCAGCGCCAGTTTTAAATTTATGCGTGCCTTGGGCACCTCATTCTGAAATGAATCGGCCATAGCAGTCCCTTTCTTTGCAAGAAATACGAGTTAAGTGAGTGACGGGTCTTTACAAAACCATATTAGAGCAAAAGCCCATTCATGATCAACTTTTCAGATCAAAGATCTGTATATGGATTTTTCTTAAGAATTTTCCACTAATCAGTAGTATTTATAAATTCCAGATATAAGTGGCACGCAGAAAGTATTAACCATTTATTCACAATAGATTAGCAGGAACGTCTGCCTTGATAGAGAATATTGAATTCATTGCCACCTGTCGTTGAATAATTGATTTATATCAATGCTGATTTAAGCATCAGCTGCAAAATCGCAGAGACATATCATCTTATTCAATAAACCTCCTGAATATGGAAAAATCCTAAATCGGACAAAAGTCAGGTTTTAAATAGCAGGAATTAAGCTATTACATGGAGGATGTATAAATGCTTGCACGCTTTTCAATAAACTGGAAAAGAGATGTCGTTCGAAGCATTCATCAAAAGAATAAATGATTTTTTATGAAAGGAATTTTGATAATAACTAGCCTGTAGGTACCATGAACCGTGAGTTCAGGCGCTTAAGCGATGTACGGCTATTTGCCAAAACCACTTAAGCGCCTTTCCTGTTTTTTTAATGCTTTTCAATATACATTGTACGACTGTACGCAACATCCTCTGGGTTATTTATCGGATACCCTTTAACCCAGGGCTTAATGAGGCGGCCATTGGTGTATTGATAAATAGGGGCTATCGGCGCTTTCTCGGCGAGGATCTTCTCGGCCATGTTGTAGTCTGCATTACGCGCTTTTTCAGTGGTTTCGAGCGTCGCCTGATGAATAATCTTATCGTAAGCAGGGTCGTTGAACCGTGAGATGTTGCCGGTGTGAGAGGACGTCAGCAGCGACAGGAATGTCGACGGCTCATTATAATCCCCTACCCACGACGCACGGATCACGTCGAAATTCCCGGTATTGCGGCTGTCGATGTAGGTCTTCCATTCCTGATTCTGCAACTTAACGTCAACACCCAGATTTTTCTTCCACATAGATGCGACGGCAATGGCGATTTTCTGGTGGTTTTCAGACGTGTTGTACAGCAGCGTTAATTTCAGCGGGCGCTGGGGACCATAGCCTGCCGCCTGTAATAACGTTTTCGCCTGAGCATTTAGCTCCTGCTGCGACATCTGCTCAAATGGCGAGATTTCCGGTGTAAAACCGGCAGTGACATCGGGAGTGAAATGCCAGGCCGGTTTCTCACCGGTTCCCAGGACTTTTTCAGCCATAATACGTCTGTCGATAGTCATGCTGAGCGCCAGACGTACGCGGGCATCCGCAGTTGGGCCTTTTTGTGTGTTAAACGCGTAGTAATAGGTCCCAAGCTGTGGCGGTGTATAAACCTGTCCCGGAATATCTTTAAGCAGCTTCTGGTACATGTTTTTCGGAAACGATTCTGTAATATCGATATCGCCCGCCAGGTAGCGTTTGGTCGCTGAGGACTCCTGGTCGATTGGCACAAAGGTGACTTTTTTAAGCACCGTGTTGGCGTTATCCCAGTAGTGAGTATTCGGCTCAACCACCAGTTTTTCATTCACCACGCGATCTTTCAGCACATACGCACCGTTGCCGATGAGCGCGCCAGGGCGCGTCCATTCTTTACCGCTTTCCACGTTTGCCTTTTGAACAGGATAGAACGCAAAGCTAGCCGTGAGGTTGCTGAACCATGGCAGCGGTTTATCCAGCTGCACGCGCAGCGTTTTAGCATCGACTGCCGTCACGCCGAGCTTTTCCGGTGCAGCTTTACCATCGATAATGGCCTGCGCATTATTAATACCCGCCAGCGCTGCAAACCAGGCGAAAGGTGACGTAGTTTTAGGATCAACCAGACGACGCCAGCTGTAGACAAAATCTTGTGCCGTCACAGGGGTACCGTCAGACCACTTCGCGTTATCCCGCAACGTAAACGTCCAGACACGGTTATCGTTGCTCTGCCAGCGCGTCGCCACGCCGGGAACCAGCTCCCCTTTTTCGTTCTGATTCACCAGCCCTTCATAAAGGTCGCGGATCACCTGTATCTCGGGTAAACCCACCGCTTTTGCCGGATCGAGCGAGGCGGGTTCATCTTTAATGTGTCGAACCAGCTCCTGCTTTTGCGCCAGCACCGTTCCCCTGGGAACCTCCGCGGCATATGAAAGTGAAGAAAACCCGCACAGCCACAGCGCAGTACAAAGAAGCGAAACAGGATGCTTCATACGATCCCCTTAATGATGTCAGGTAACAGGCAGATGCGTAATTATTTGTTTCGAAACGGAGAAATGCAAATGCTTCCTCAGGAAAGTTGATGTCAGGCAATTTTACACACAGACGGAAACTATTTGATTAAGCGCGGGTTTTGCACAACACTGCCAGAAGCGACTTCATCATCAGGGTTTATTATGGCAACCACCCGACCAAGAACGGAACGCGGCGCCTTCCCGCCCGGGACTGAACATTATGGCCGCTCATTTTTAGGCGCTCCACTGATCTGGTTTCCGGCTCCCGAGCCCGATCGCACTAGCGGCTTAATCATTGCGGGCACACATGGCGATGAAAACTCGTCCATCGTGACGCTTTCGTGCGCGCTACGTACGCTGGCCCCCGATTTACGACGACATCATGTGATTTTGACCGTCAACCCGGACGGATGCCAGCTTGGATTACGGGCGAATGCACGAGGCGTTGACCTTAACAGGAACTTTCCGGCAGCAAACTGGCGTGCCGGTGAAACGGTGTATCGCTGGAACAGTTCGGCGCAGGAACGAGATGTGGTCCTGCTTACGGGAGAAAAACCGGGTTCCGAGCCCGAAACCCAGGCGCTGTGTCAGCTTATTCATAAGATCCACCCGGCCTGGGTTGTCTCTTTCCACGATCCCCTCGCCTGTATTGAAGATCCTCGTCATACAGCGCTCGGGCAGTGGCTGGCGGATGCGTTTGCTCTACCTCTGGTAACCAGCGTCGGGTATGAAACGCCCGGGTCGTTTGGCAGCTGGTGCGCGGACCTCAGTCTTCACTGTATCACCGCAGAGTTTCCGCCTATTTCCTCGGATGAAGCGAGTGAAAAATACCTCAGAGCGATGACAGATCTTCTGCGCTGGCAGCCTCAAAGATGAAGTACGCCGGAGGTAAAACTCAGGGCGGGTGAAACGTCAACCGCCAGCCAGGTTGGGCCATCCAGATCGGCAAAACGCACGCTGTTCACCAGCGGGAGTGCAGCACCGATCGCTCTGGACGTGCACAACATACAGCCCAGCATCAGGGAAAAGCCTTGCGCCTGGGCATCTTGTGCCAGTGCCAGGGCCTCGGTTAACCCACCCGTTTTATCCAGCTTGATGTTCACCATCTCGTAGCGGCCCTTGAGGGCTGACAGGTTCTCACGGGTATGACAGCTTTCGTCTGCACAGACGGGAAGCGGATGAATAAAATTCGCCAGCGCGGCATCGTCTTCTGCCGGGAGAGGCTGCTCCAGCATGGCAACGCCCAGATCGGCAAGCAGCTGACAACGGGCTGCCAGCCCTTCGCTGTGCCATGATTCGTTCGCATCGACGATAAGGGTGGCATCAGGTACCGCCGCACGAATGGCGACCATGCGTTCGCTAATCAGACGATCGTCGAGCTTCACCTTTAATAAGGTTGCACCGGTGGCATACAACGCCCGAGCGCTGGCGGCCATTTGCTCTGGTTCACCAATGACCACCGTTTGCGCGGTGACGATCGATTGCGGCAGCGTAACGTCCAGCAGCGCAGGTAGCGGTTTTTGTTGTTTCGCCGCTTCCAGACTCCAGAGTGCGCAGTCAATCGCGTTACGTGCCGCGCCGGCCGGCAACCTCTGCTGAAGAGCCTCGCGCGTCAGGCCCGCCTGCAACTCGGGCACCACCGTCATAATTTGCGCCATGACTGACGCCAGGCTTTCTCCGTAGCGAGGATAAGGGGTACATTCCCCGACGCCTTTTACGCCGTCCTCTTCACATTCAACCACGACCACGCAGGCCTCATTACGGCTGCCGCGCGAGATCACAAACGGGGTGTGCAATGGCCAGGCTTCTTCATAGACCTTAACGCTTCTCATCACTGACTCCTTGCAGGCCGGAAAGGCAGAAAATTGGTTTGCCGTGCTAACTGCGGATGACATACACTAGCCACGACGTTAACTATTTGTAAACAGGAAGATATCTATGTCACAACTCGTTCATTTCCAGGGCAACCCGGTTGCTGTTGCAGGTTCCATCCCACAGTCTGGCAGCAAAGCACAGCCTTTTACTCTGGTGGCTAAAGATCTGTCTGACGTCACGCTGAGCCAGTTTGCTGGCAAACGTAAAGTCCTGAACATTTTCCCAAGCATCGATACTGGCGTTTGTGCTGCATCAGTGCGTAAATTCAACCAGCTGGCGACCGAAATGGACAACACCGTAGTGCTGTGCATTTCTGCTGACCTGCCGTTTGCCCAGTCCCGTTTCTGCGGCGCTGAAGGCCTGAGCAACGTCATCACCCTTTCCACTCTGCGCAGCCCGGATTTCCTGGAAAAATACGGTGTTGCCATTTCCGAAGGCGCGCTGAAAGGTCTGGCTGCTCGTGCAGTGCTGGTGATCGATGAAAACGACAACGTTGTTTTCAGTGAGCTGGTTAACGAAATCACTACCGAACCGGATTACACCGCTGCACTTGAGGCACTTAAAGCCTAAACGTAAAAAAGCCTCTGCAAAGAGGCTTTTTTATTTATTCGTCACCCTTCTTCTGATTTAACCCATACTCGCGCAGCTTATTCGCAATCGCGGTATGTGACACCCCAAGACGTTTAGCCAGCTTGCGCGTGCTCGGATAGCTGCGATAAAGCTGCGTTAACACCGAACGCTCGAAACGGCTGGTGATGTCATCCAGCGAGCCTTCCATTGCCTCTTCGCCTACCGAGACCGTCCCGGCATCGTAATCCGGCAACAGAATATCCTGAGGACGCAGTTCATACCCTTCAAGCTGAGTTAATGCGCGATAGACCGCATTTTTTAGCTGACGAATATTGCCCGGCCAGCCGTAACGCGTCAGCACGGTACCCAGGTCGGCAGAGAGCTTCGGACGCGGCACGCCCTGCTCGTCGGCAAAACGGGCGACGAAGAGTTCCGTCAACGGCATGATGTCCTGCGGGCAATCGCGCAGCGGCGGAATATTAAGCGTCAGAACGTTGAGACGATAGTAGAGATCTTCGCGGAATACCCCTTTCTGCACCAGCTCCACCAGGTTTTTCTGGGTGGCGCAGATGACGCGTACATCCACGTGCACTTCATGATCTTCCCCCACGCGGCGGAACGTGCCGTCATTGAGAAAACGCAGCAGTTTCGCCTGCATGCGTGGCGACATTTCACCAATCTCGTCCAGCAACACCGAGCCGCCATTCGCCTGTTCAAAGAAGCCTTTTTTGCCTTCCGGCGCATGCCCGAACAGTTCACTTTCCACCGCATCTTCAGGAATAGACGCGCAGTTCAGCGCCAGATACGGTTTTGCCGCACGCGGGCTGGCCATATGCACAGCATGCGCCAGCAGATCTTTCCCCGTACCGGTATCCCCGGTAATCAGCAGCGGTGCCGTAAGATTTGCCAGCTTACGCGCCTGGTCGAGCACGTGACGCATCTTCGGGCTCACCGCAATAATCTGGCTGAATGCGCCGACGTCCTGGCTGGAAAGGTTCTGTAACTGGCGTCCCATGCGCACCGTGGAGCGCAGCATGATTACCGCGCCGGTGAGCACCCGCGCGGCATTTTCCCCTTTCAGGTAGACCGGCGTGATCTCCATCAGGAAATTCTGTCCATTGATGACGACGTGCTCGCTATGGGTATTTTGCGGGTTGCTGTCCAGCCAGCGCTGGAAATTAAAACCTGGGATCAATTGCGTGGCGTGATGACCGATAAGCTTTTCCTGAGTCTGCGCAAACAGCTGGCAACTGGCCTGGTTAACGCGCTCGACTTTGTTTTTCAGATCGAGAGAGAGAAACGGCTCCGGCATTGCTTCCAGCAGTGCGCTCAGCGCAAGGTGTTCCCGCTCGGATGGCATCCAGGGGATGGTGCGTACATCCGTAACGCCAGCGATACGGCGGATTTCGGCCATCAGGCTACTGAAGGTATTAAATTCAATTTCGGCAAAATTGAGGTAAATTCGCCCGACAGGGTCGATCTCTATGCCACGTAAATCAATGCTACGTAAAACAAGAAGATCGAGTAACTCGCGGGTCAGACCGAGACGGTCCTCACAAAAGACTTCCAGACGCATGGGAAATTCACCGTTTAAGCCAATAACAGTAAAATGATATGTCAGATCACGGTATTCGGGAAGGTGGCTGTCAACAAATATTGACAGCCCGCACGATTAGTAAACGAAACCTCACTGAGCAGGTTTTTTATTGAGCGTCTCTTTAAGCTGACCAATCAATTCGCGACGGAAATCCCCCAGCCGCGGCTTATCGCCATCGATCCAGGGGAGTGGACGACAAACCTCCATCGCTTTGATTCCTAAGCGTGCCGTCAGCAGACCGGCACCAATCCCCTGCGCCGCCCGGGCAGAGAGACGCGCCGCAAGATCCTGCGACATCCAGTCCATCCCGACCTCCCGCACCAGTTCGCTTGCCCCGGCGAAGGCGATATTCAGCAACACCAGTTTGAACAGGCGCAGTCGGCTGTAATAGCCAAGCTCAATGCCATACAGTCTGGCGATGCGGTTGATGAGGCGCAGGTTGCGCCAGGCGATAAAGGCCATGTCCACCATCGCCAGCGGACTGACGGCAATCATCAGGGTGGATTCCGCCGCCGAGCGGCTGATCTCACGACGAGCCTGCGCATCCAGTACCGGCTGAACAATGTGCGCATAGAGCGTGACCACTTCCTGGTCATTCTGGGTTTCGTGGATCGCCGCATACCAGCGCTGAAGCGCCGGGTGAGAGTGATCTATCCCGGCCTGAGCCGCAAGCTTTTCACAAAAAGCACGCCCTTTTCCGGTGCCGTGACTGTGCAGCAGATCCCGCGCTTCATCGCGTTCGTGCGCACGCTGACGCAGACGCCAGAGGCGACGCCACTCGGTCACGACCGAGCCGACGCCCGCACCAACGATCAACGCCCCAGCGGCGCATCCCCCCAGCGCTACCCAGTCCTGGGTTTGCCAGGCATTGACGCCCCACTGCACACCCTGACCAATTACGCTCACACCAAAAAGGGCTAACCCGGCGGTCACCATCTTACGCCACAGGCTGCGTTTCGGGCGCAGTGCCGCATCAACGACCGCTTCCGCCTGCCCCTCTTCAACCAACGGCTCCTCTGCCAGCACGGGAGCAAAGTTGTCGGCCTGCGGACCGCTGAAGGTTTGCGCTGTTTTAAACGCCTCATGCGGGGACTGCTCAAGCTGGCCGGTAAAATCAATGCGGGGTTTTAACGGTTCCGTCATCGCAATTTATCTCCAATTAAAAACTCCAGCGCGGCATCCAGACGGATATGCGGCAATGGCTGGTCAACGTTCATGCTCTGCGGACGGAAGTCTTCGAACTGAAAACCCTGGCTTTGCCAGAAAGCCTGGCCCGGCAAACGCGGGGGAACTTCGCCCGGATAGACCGTGAGCGGCTCACCGTCGCTGAGTCGGTTGCCCCGCAGGGCCGGAATTTTCTCGCCATTCACGTCAATCAACCCACTCTGCGTAGCCTGTACGGACGCCAGACCCAGACAATCCATACTAATCCCTTCGAACGCCGCGTTCTGCCAGGCATCCTGCACCAGCTGTTGCAGCAGGGATACCATGTTGGCGTGCTGATCGACCGTCACATGATCAGCTTTTGTGGCGGCAAACAGCAGCTTGTCGATGACCGGCGAGAATAAACGGCGAAACAGCGTACGCTGGCCATAATGAAAACTTTGCATCAGCTGCGTCAGCGCCAGCCGCATATCATTGAACGCCTGCGGCCCGCTGTTGAGGGGTTGCAGGCAGTCCACCAGCACGATCTGGCGGTCAAAGCGTAAAAAATGATTTTTATAAAAACCCTTAACCACCTTCTCACAGTAATAATTGTATCGCTCGCGGAGCATACCGGCGTTAGTGGTCTTGTCTGCCTGTGCCAGCTTCGATTCGCCGATGCGGTCAACGTCCGGCCACGGGAAAAACTGTAGCGCGGGAGCACCGGCTAGATCTCCCGGCAGAACAAAACGGCCCGGCTGAATAAAATGCAGCCCTTCCTGCTTGCACTGATGCAGGTAATCCGTCCAGGCTTGGGCTATGACGGCCAGACGGTTTTCATCCGCCGGCGCCAGCGGATCCAGCCCTTCGCAAAGCTGGCGCCATTTGGTCGACCACTCTGCCCGCTGCCCCTGCAACAGACCGGTCATCTGTCGGGACCAGCTCAGGTAATCCTGCGCCAGCATCGGTAAATCGAGCAGCCATTCTCCCGGATAATCCACAATTTCGAGATACAGCGTGGACGTTTCTTTGAAGTGACGCATCAGGGATTCATTCGAGCGAAAACGAAGCGCAAGGCGAATTTCGCTCACGCCACGCGTCGGGGTGGGCCAGGCGGGAGGCCCCCCGTATAACTGTGCCAGACCTTCATCATAGGTGAAACGGGGGATGCCAAAATCACGTTGCGGTACGCGTTTTACGCCTAACAATCGCTCCTCGCGCACCGCGCTAAGCAGTGGCAGGCGCGCCCCAGCATGCAGGTTCAACAGCTGATTGACCATCGCCGTAATGAATGCCGTCTTACCGCTGCGGCTCAGCCCGGTAACGGCAAGACGCAGATGGCGATCAACGCCACGGTTCACCAGAGAATTGAATTCGTTTTTAAGTCGCTTCATTGCCGTCCTTCATTGTCTGGAACCCTGAACAAAGTCACTTCAGAATACAGTAAATTGGGGCAGATCGTTGATTATCAATTCTTAATTATTGCTATTGCCGTTTTCTCTCCAGTAAGATGGACGCAATTGCTGTCCGTCTGGAGTGAGTAAGGTGTATGTCACCCACCATCTATGATATTGCCCGCGTTGCTGGCGTTTCGAAATCAACCGTGTCACGCGTTCTGAATAAACAAACGAATATTTCTCCTGAAGCGCGTGAAAAGGTGTTGAAGGCGATAGATGAGTTAAATTACCAACCTAATAAACTTGCCCGCGCACTCACCTCTTCTGGCTTCGACGCCATTATGGTTATTTCGACCCGCTCAACCAAGACCACTGCAGGAAATCCCTTTTTCTCAGATGTACTGCATGCCATAACGGCAAAAGCAGAAGAAGAAGGTTTTGATGTTATTTTACAAACGTCCAAAAGCAGTGAAGATGATCTGCAAAAATGCGTGGGTAAAATAAAGCAGAAGATGATCAAAGGCATCATCATGCTAAGCTCGCCGGCGAACGAGTCGTTTTTCTCGACGCTGGATGAATACGGTGTGCCCGTGGTCGTCATTGGTAAAGTGGAAGGAAATTACCAGAATATCTATTCTGTCGACACGGATAATTTCCGCGACAGCGCCATATTAACAGACTCGTTTATCACGCATGGCCGCACCAAAATTGCCTGTCTACATGCCCCGCTCGATTATCACGTCTCTATCGATCGCCTGGCGGGTTATAAATTCAGCCTTGAGAAACACGGTATCGAAATTAACCCGACCTGGGTTATCGATGGCGGCTATACCCATGAAAGCGCGCTTCAGGCGGCCTGCCAGCTCCTCTCCTCAGACAACCCGCCCGATGCGGTTTTTGCGACTGACAGCATGAAATTGCTGAGTCTTTATCGTGCCGCGGATGCGCTAAATCTGGCGATCCCGGAACAGGTCGCAATGGCAGGATACAGCGACCCGATGCTATCTCTCATTTTAACCCCTGCACCAGGCGGCTTTGATATCCCCACGAAAAAGCTGGGCGAAGAGAGCTGCGATTTGCTGTTCAGGTGCATTGCGGATAAACCTGCGCCGCATAAGGTATTGGTTGAAACACATTTTTCAGATGCAGCTTCGTTACGCTAAAAACCAGGGGCAAACGCCCCTGGTATAACGTCATCAGAACGCGTAATTGACGCCGACACCCGCATAGTGGAAGCGGTCGCTCTCGCCTTCGTCATGATTTTCCCATTCGTAGGCATACTCGAGCGTCATGGAAAGGCCATTCGCAAAGTCATAAGCATAGAGCAGACCCAGTCGGTTGAAGTCATGCCCTTCACGAGTTGGATCGTCCTGCCAGTCCCAGTTTGACCAGCGATCGAGCCCCAGACGGGTGTAAGGTGTAAGCGTTGTCTGGCCTAATGAAACAGGCAGGTAGGCACGAATCTCCTGGGTGGAGAATTCACCGTTATTACGTGAACTGTCCATATTGAAGCCACGCTCTAAATAGTAGTTAACTTTTGCAGAGACGGTTTCGTTTATTGTCCAGGTAAATCCGGTTTCCGTTTCGACGCGGCTGTCAGAATAACCGGTTTTTCCAAGGTCATTCGCAAACTGGTACATGGCAAACCAACCGCCAAAACGCCAGTCATCTGTTAATTTCACATCCCAGTCAGGCTGAATTTTATAGCGCTGCATATTAGCACTACCGTCTTTCGCACCGTGCTCATCTTTAAAATGATATCCATAATTACGGAAACCGCCCGTAAGACCCAGCGTAAAATCCTCTGTGCCAATGAAGCGATACCGTAATTCAAATTCAGGACGATCGAAATAGGTGCCGCGCGTCATGCTGCTGTAATCAACCGGGCCTTCCTGATACATCGCCAGTGAAATTGTCCACGCATCATACGTGGCGTTAAACCACACGGAAGGTTCATATAATCCATCTTTATCGTCGCCCTGACCTTCGACGTTTTCAATTTCATACATGGCACCAATATTAAATTCCCACTGTTTGGTTGACTCTGTTGCTTGCGCGCAGCTTACCCCTGCGCACAGAACGAGCGCAGCACTTCTTAGTAGAGTACTCATTAAAATATTCCTTTATAATTAACATACAAAAAAACCGGAAACTTTCATTTCCGGCGAATACCTTTCTTATCTAATAGCTGCTTCAGTATCAGCATCGAAGAAATGGCACTTACTCATATCGAACTGGATGCCGATATTATCTCCTGCAACGTAATCATCCGCCGCTCCCGCACGGACAACCAGTTCATGCCCGCCCACGTTGGCATAAAGCATAAATTCTGCCCCAGTCAGCTCAGCGACGCTGATCTTCGCCGCGATATTTTCACCGCTGCGCTGTAGCGTGAGAATGTCTTCCGGACGGATCCCAAAGACGACCGCTTTGCGCTGGTAACCTTGCGCATTCAGTACGGCCAGCTTCTCCTCCGGGATCTCCAGACGCAGCGTTTCCGTCACGAAGTATCGGTCATCGATCGCGCCACGAATGAAGTTCATCGCAGGTGAACCAATAAAGCCTGCAACGAACATATTCGCCGGCTCGTTGTAAACCTGCTTCGGCGCGCCCACCTGCTGAATGATGCCGTCTTTTAAAATCACAATACGGGTCGCCATCGTCATGGCTTCCGTCTGATCGTGCGTCACGTAAATCATGGTGGTGTTGAGCTTCTGGTGCAGCTTGCTGATTTCAGCGCGCATCTGTACACGAAGCTTGGCATCGAGGTTTGACAGCGGTTCATCCATCAGGAAGACCCCTGCTTCACGCACTATCGCCCTGCCTAACGCCACGCGCTGACGCTGACCACCTGACAATGCGCCAGGTTTACGCTGGAGATAGTCGCGTAAACCCAGGATCTGGGCCGCCCAGCTAACACGTTCTTCGATGATGGAAGGTGCTATTTTTTGCATCTTCAGGCCAAACGCCATGTTGTCGTAGACCGTCATATGCGGATAGAGCGCATAGTTCTGGAAGACCATTGCGATATCACGGGACTTGGCGGGAACATCATTCATGCAAACCCCGTCAATAATCAGTTCACCTGCGCTGATCTCCTCAAGGCCGGCGATCATTCGCAACGTCGTGGATTTCCCACAGCCCGATGGACCGACGAAGACGATAAATTCTTTATCTTCAATCTCGAGATTGAAATCCTTAACCACGTGGACCTGGTTATCATAGATTTTCTGAATGTGTTTCAGAGACAGTTGAGCCATTATTAATTCCTTATCAATACGCCCGGGATGCCCAGAACGCCGTCAGGCGTTCCCAGGTCAGTTCCTGCGTTGAATGAAGTTGTAATCCCGCATGGTTCAGGCCAGGCCCAATCCCGACCGACAGCATTCCTGCAGCGTTGATCGCATCTACCCCTGCGGCGGCATCTTCGATACCAATGGCCTCTTCAGGACGCACGTTCAGTCCTTTACAGGCTGCAAGGAAGATCTCCGGGTCCGGCTTTGAGCGGCAAATGCGCGAAGCATCGGCGCAAAAATCGAAAGCCTGATAAATACCCAACGCGTGCAAAATCCCAGGGGCATTAAGCGATACGGATGCCAGCCCAATTTTGACCTTCGCGGCGCGAATATCCGCCAGCACGTCGCGAATACCCGGGAGCAGCGAATCCTGCGTCAGTGATGCCAGCGACTGGACGTAAAGCGCGTTTTTTTTCGTTGCCAGCGCCAGGCGCTGCTCGTCACTAAACATCCCCTCTTTCCCGCCATGTTTCAGAATGCGCTGGAGGGAGTCCATACGGCTTATTCCCTTCAGCTGTTCGTTAAATACTTCATCGAAGGTAATACCAATCTCCTCCGCCACGGCGCGCCAGGCCAGAAAGTGAAGATGCGCGGTATCGGTGATCACCCCGTCCAGATCGAATACAACAGCGTTAAGCGTCATGGCGCCCCTCCGTGGTAGCGGTCCCATTAACAGGTGCAAGAAAGTCCTTATGCGCGCAGACTTTTCGCCCTGATACGTGCAGCGTTTTACCCCACAGCGTCAACGTGACAGGTGTGGTAGTCTCAATGGTTAACTGGTCATTTTCACAGGTAATGTGCATTGTTGCGTCCCGCCACCGCAGCGGGAAGGCGAGTTTCTGCCAGTGAACAGGCAGTTTCGGTGCAAGATGCAGCTCCCCTTCGCTAATGTGCAGGCCAGCAAACCCCTGAATAGCGCCCAACCAGATCGCACCGGTGGCGGCGGCATGAATACCCTCATCACTGCTGTGTGGGTCGTCCCCCAGATCGATGGCGATACCGTCACGCCAGAAGGCATACGCCCCCTCGGTGTCACCGCAGCGTGCGAGCACAATGCCGTGAATGGCTTTACTCAGGGATGAATCATGAATCGTGCGTGGCTCGTAGAACGCCAGATTGGCGGCACATTGCTGCGGCGTAAACCGTTCCGGCAGCAGGTAGTTAAGCATCACCACATCGGCCTGCTTCAGGATCTGCATCTCGTTCACTTCCGCGCGAGAGTAATCAAGCAGAATGGTTTGCTTACCCGCTTTGGCTTTATAGCGGCTCAGATCGATGGCAGGTTTTGCCATGAAGGTATCATCCTGCGGGATTACACCGTCTGCGTCGGCCTCTGGCAGCCACAGGCGCGCCAGGAACTTCCCGGCATTCTCCGTAAAACGCGCATCTTCACGGCCAAACATCGCCATAAACTGACGCGCGCAGGCAACGTTGTGCCAGGCCAGATAGTTGGTGTAGGCGTTGTTGTTGACATGCTCGGTGTATTCATCCGGTCCGATCACGTCATGGATCTCAAGACGACCATTGATTTCCGTCGCGCGTCCCATCCAGAACGAAGCGGTTTCCATCAGTAGCGTCAGCCCCTCATTCCGCATAAAGGCATCGTCGTGTGTTGCCTGCCAGTAAGCGACCACGGCCCAGGCGATATCAGCCACGATGTGATGTTCAGCGAGTGCGGAAGCCACCTTCTGGCGAACCCCGGTGCGGATGTTGATTGCCGCGAATTCTGGCGTCTCTTCCTGTCCGCTGGCCGCACTTTCCCACGGGAACAATGCACCCGGCCAACCGTTACGGCGCGCTTTTTCCCGTGCGCCTGCCAGATTAAGCCAACGATAGCGTAGCAGGCTGCGGGCAATCTGCGGGCGGGTAAACAGATGGAACGGCAGCAGGAAAATTTCGGTATCCCAGAAGACGTGCCCCTTGTACCCCTCACCCGTCAGCCCTTTCGCCGCAATACTGCTTCGCTCATCATGAGCAGGCGTCATTGTCGTCAGATGCCAGACGGCGTAATCCAGCGCCAGCTGATCCTGTTGCTCTGTGGAAGTCACTTCCACACGTGCGTCGCGCCAGACATCTTTCCAGGCATACGCTGAGCTTTCAACCAACGCCTCATAACCTCTTGCCGCACAGACTTTAAGATCGGCCAGCGCGTTGCGCGCGAATGACTCCTGCGACAGCGCTTTCTCGCTACGATGAGCCACCCAGACGATCTTCTCAAGCGTGACAGTGTCACCTCGAGCAATCGTCAGCGAATGATGCACGCTGAGACGGCGGTTTTTGGCGGTGAAACAGCTGTCGCTTTTCGTCGAGAGCTGGCAATACGCCGAAACCACAACCTCAGATGCACGGTCCTGCGTTTCATACACGCCCTGCATGTAGTGCTGGTCAAAGATCCTGACCGAGATTTCATCCAGATGCTGTCTGCCGCTGTTCGTTTGTGTCGCATCTATGCCGGTTTTCAGCACGGCCTGAGCGTCGCCATCAAGCGGTGTGATCGAGAACTGCATTGCCACTAAGGGCAACTGGTCCAGCGAAACAAAACGACGGCTCTCCAGCCGATAACGTTTCCCGTCGGGTGCACGCCAGACAACGTTGCGATGCAGTTCGCCGTTAGCAAAGGCCAGCTCGCGCTGCCATTCAAGAATTTCGCCTGACAGGAGCGTGAAATTGACGCCATCAAGCTCAACATCAATACCGGTGATATCCGGCAGATTGACCAGCTCAGTAGTCTCGTTGCGACCCGCGCAATGATAAAGCCCCGCGAGATACATGCCTCTGGTCTGCTGGGTGTAATCTTCTTCATGCGTAGCGCGAATGCCCATGTAGCCATTCCCGCATGTCATGACAGAGGCATATTTGTTCAGGCTGTGAGGACAAAAGCCCGGATCGTTTAATACAGACACGTTCAGCATAATGTCACGCTTTCCCCTGTTTCTGCTGATTCATAAAGCGCGGCAACAAGCTGTTGTATAACCAGACCCTGTTCTGCGTCAGCGATCATAACGTGCTCTCCCAGCACATGACGCACGAAGGCATCCATACTGCGCAGATGGCGCTGATCGTCCGCCTCTTCACGATGGATAAGGGTTTCTAAAACACCGGCTTCGTCGTTATAGATATGCGCCGGGAACAGCGTTGCGCCTGCCTTATCACCGCAGAAAGAGACGTTCATGATGGACTGCTCGCGGATGTTAAGCGCAAAGGAGGTGTCCAGACGCAGAACGCCGCCGTTGCAGAATTCAATCGTGCCAAACAGGGCATCTTCCACGGTAAACTGCGTAGGATCCCATTCGCCAAACTGACCGGTGTGTTTCCGGTTCCCCAGTCTCTGGAAGCTGTGTGCGGTTACCCGCTTCACAGCCGGGAAGCCCAACACGTACATCGCAGCATCCAGCATATGAATGCCGATATCGATAAGCGGCCCGCCACCCTGGAGCGATTTATTGGTGAAAACGCCCCACCCCGGCACACCGCAGCGACGCAGCGCCTGCGCGGAAGTGAAGTAAATTTCACCGAGTGTGCCGTTCATTACCGCATCGCGCAGGAGCTGGGTGTCCAGGGCAAAGCGATGATGAAAATCATACGCAAGGACTTTTCCTGCCTTGCGCGCCGCGATGCGCATCTGGTCGGCCTGTTCCGGCGTCATTGCCGGCGGCTTTTCACACATCACATGGCAACCCGCTTCGAGAGCCGCCATCACATGTTCAAAATGGAACCGGTTAGGCGAACAGACGCTCACCACATCCGGTTTTACTTTCTGCAACATCTCGTGAGCGTCCTGCCATGCCGATGGAATGGCATAACGTTCCGCGAACGCCTGTGCCTGCTCAAGGCGGCTGTCCATGACAGCCACCATTTGAACATCACTGCGCGTGGCGTAATACGAGGCATGCACTTTGTCTGCAACCTGCCCGGCGCCAATGATGGCGACGCGCAGAGGCAAAGGTGTAGAAGCACTCATCACGCTCGTCATCCTTAGCATTCACGCAGGTAATTGAGTGAGTCCTGATAGGCTTGAGCCGGATCGTCGGCACGAACCCGGCACTCGTACACCACATAACCCTGATAGTTATCAGCACGCAGCTGACCGAACAGGCTGGCGAAATCGAGGCTGCCGCTGCCCGGCTGATAGCGGTGGTTATCAGCAATGTGCACATGACCCAGCAGGTCGCGGTTGTGATGCAGCGCTTCCGTCAGTGAGTCTTCTTCAATGTTCATGTGGTAGAAATCACCGATGATCTGCACGTGCTTCAGGCCGTTCTCTTCGATATAACGACGCGCGTCGGCCAGGGTGTTGATCATATGATCCTGATAGCGGTTCAGCGGCTCCAGGTAGACGGTAGTACCGGTGCGCGCTGCTACCTCATCCAGCCAGCGCAGGGAAGCGCTGACCGCTTTGCGATCGCCATCCAGGCTACGTGGCGAAGTCATTGGCGGCAGACGGAAGGTAAACATCCCCCAGGCAGCCGGGACGATAATCCCTTTGCCGCCCACTTCTGCCAGCGCTTCCAGAATGCGTTCAATCTGCTGGAGACCGTTCAGGCGGCGTTCTTCGATGAAATCCCCGATCCAGCCATCGTATCCGCCACACGCCGTCGTAACCGGCAGACCGGTGGCTTTGATAGCGGCTTTCACTTCGTCGAGATGTTCAACCAGCAGCCGGCCATCTATTTCGTAGCCATCAAATCCCATCGCTTTGATGTATTTGAATTTTTCCATGATAGTGGTCGGGAAAAAGGCCTGGTTTTGTGTTGCGATTTTCATGATTTGCTGTCCTTAGCTTAAAAAGTAACGCCCATTTTGATACTGAGTTCCGGGTGCTGATCGACATACTTCATGTAGCTTTCCGGGCTGGTGGTGAAGGTGACGACCGGGTCGATCAGATCTTCACAATTGAGATAACCGTTCATCAGCAATTCCCAGCAGGTCTCTTCAATACGCTTGCGACTCCAGCGTGGATAATCCGGGTTGGGTTCACTGCATGCGCGGGAGAAGACAATCTTCGCGTTGTTGAAGTGTGCTTCGCGGCCCAGGTTGAAGCCTGCCGCAAAAGGTTTGGCGAAAGCCACGTAAGAGATCGTGCCGCCGTAGGCGAGTCCGCGCAGCGCAGATTGCAGCGCATCTGCAAAGCCGCTGGTTTCGATGATCACATCCGCGCCCTGCTTGCCGGTCAGTTTCTTAATTTCAAGACCGACATCGGTACCGATTGGGTTCAGGCAGTGGTCTGCACCGTGACGGCGGGCGATCTCACAGCGATGTTCAATAGGATCGACACCAATAACCACTGACGCGCCAGCTTTTTTCGCCAGCTGAATCGCAATCTGGCCAATAGCGCCCAGCCCGACAACTACAACGAAATCCCCTACGCGGACGTTAGCATCACGCACGCCGCTCATGGCGAACTGAGCCGGATCGTAACAAACGGCGTTTTTCCAGGATGCGCCCTGCGGCATTTTGCGCAGCTTATAGTTGTTCACCGCGTTGACGATGACCGTTTCCTGCAATGGACCGTAGCAGCAAACGCTGTCGCCGATCTGGTATTCCGTTACGTCCGCACCACATTCGATGATGTCGCCGACGATCATGTTTCCCAGCTGGAATTTACCAAATTCGATGCCGCGTGCTGCCCCCTCTTCACGTGGGGTAAACATCTGCCACTCGGCGTTAAACTCTTCATCAATGAACGGGCTTGCCGCGCGGAAATCCACAACTTCGGTGCCGTGTTTCGGGGCGCCATAACGGGCACGAATCTTCACTTCATGTGCTGCAACAGGACGATCTTCGTATTCCACCAGCGCCGCTACACGAGGCGCTGTCGCAACTAATTTTTTCATGACTCACTCCTTGTTAAAATCGGCCGCCTCAGCCCTTTACGCCGCCGGCGGTCAAACCACTTTTAATAAAACGTTCAGACAGGGCATACATAATGACAACGGGCAGTGCGGTCACCAGCGATGCCGCCATCATGCGACCCCAGATGTAATCTGGCGTACTGAAGAGCGTGTTCAGCCCCACCGGCAACGTGAAGTTGCTGGCGCTGGACAGGAAAATGGAGGCGAACAGGTAGTCATTCCACGCCACCATGAAGCAGTAAACGAAGACTGACACCAGACCCGAGATCGCCAGCGGCACGGTGATGCGGAAGATGATTTGCAGGCGGTTCAGGCCGTCCATCATCGCGGCTTCTTCGATTTCGTCCGGGATGGTGTCGAAATAGCTGCGCAGCATAAAGACCGCGGTAGGCAACGTCTGCGTTACCATGGTGATGATCAGCGCCAGTTCGGTGTCATAAATGCCGAGCGCGGTGATGATTTTGAACAGCGGCACCACCAGCAGGATCCCGGAGAACATATAGACGGTGTAGAAGCTCGCATTGATCGTCGTGCGCCCTTTAAAGCGCAGTTTGGATAACGCATACGCGCCCAGCGTGCCGAGAAACACCGCAATGACCGAGGAGGTCAGCGACACCACCATGCTGTTACGGAAGTAATCCACAAACGGGAAAATCAGCGGGTTAAAGATGTCGATGTAGTGCTGTAGCGTCCACTCCTGCGGCAGAATGGTCGGGTGCAGCGAGATCGCCTCTTTCGCGCTTTTGAACGACGTCATCAACATCACAAAAAACGGAAACAGCGTGATAATCAGAAATAGCGCCAGTCCCAGATAAAAACCGATACGGCCCAGAACGCGTTTATTTGTTGCCATTGAGGTTTACCCTTTTTCTGGTCAGCAGAATGACCGCGAAGATGATCACAAACAGCACAACGGAAATGGCGGCTGCTTTACCCAGGTCATTGAACGCAAAGGCGGTTTTGTAGAGATATACGCCCAGAATGTCGACCTTGGTGGTGAGCAGATAAACATCCGCAAACATGTAGAACATCCAGATGGTGCGCAGCGTGACCACCGTGGCCAGCACCGGCATGATGGCGGGCAACGTCACGATACGAAAACGCTGCCAGGCATTCGCCCCGTCCATCTCTGCCGCTTCGTACAAGGATTTATCAATGGTCTGTAGAATCGCGAGGAACGAGATAAAGGCATACGGGAAGTAACGCCAGATGGCGAACAGCACGACCAGGACAAAACTGCTGCCAGGGTTATCGAACCACAGCGGCGCCTGATCGTAGAGATGCAGCAGATCAACGCCAAGATAGTTCACAATTCCGTAGCCGTTGTTGAACATGTATTTCCAGGCAAATACCAGTGAAATAGACGGCGTCACATAGGACAGTATCACCAGTGAACGTGCCGTTTTCCGCATGCGGAATTCACGGTTAAAGAAGAGCGCTACGGCCAGCCCCAGTCCGGTGCTGCCGATCACCACCAGCGCCGTATACCAGAACGTCATCCACAGGGAGTGCCAGAACGCAGCATCGCCCAGGATGCGAATGTAGTTATCCAGACCGACGAACACCGCATCAATACGCGGATTCAGCGGTAAACGTAAAAAACTGATTTCAATGTTAGAAATCATTGGCCAGGCCACCAGGCCCCCCAGCAAAATCAGGCTGGGGGCCAACAGCAGCATGGCGAAAGGCATATCTGAACGACCAGAAAACAACGTCTTCATAATTCCCTTCGCAAAGCGCTCCTATCGTTGTGATATCAGGTCAGTCAGTTTCTTCTGGCTGTTGCTTAACGTCGCACTGAGATCTTTTTGTCCCACCGTCACGTTATGCACCATGGAACTGATAATGCCGGACCCGGTAACATCTCCCATGCGGGTAAAGTTCTTGTCGCCCACGGCACCAAACACCTGGACGTTCGGGAACTGCGCAATCAGCTCGTAAGGCAGTTGACCAAAGGCCTTGATAACGTCGTTGTTTTTCCAGGAATCTGTGCCCACCACGAGTTTATTGACCGGTAGCGCGGCGCCCGGAGACATCATGACCCAATCAGAGGCGTTCTGAGCCTGCTCCATCCAGGTGACAAATTTCTCGGCGGCCTGCGTTTCCTCTTCGGTCTGGCCGGTAGTGATCGTCAACGAAGTGATCATGCCGTACACGGCTGATGATTTTTCCGTCGGGACAACGAACCCCAGGTTGGCCGGATTGCCATCTTTGAAGACCGCGGGCAGGATATAGGTAGAGTAAACGGCCATAGGCGCAGAACCGTTCATGAAGGCGTCTTTGATCTCCATGACATCATTCGAGCCCGGCATGGTGTTCGCGGCCAGTGCCCTATAAAACTCCAGCGCTTTCGACATCTCAGGGGTATCGATTTTCACGCTGCCGTTTGCATCAAAGACGTTGGCCCCTCCTGACAAAGCAAACTGCGAGAAAGCCTGCTCCGTCATGACGCTTTCTGCGGTTGGAAGCGCGATACCGTAATGTTTTTTAGCCGGATCGTTGAGCGCCTGACTGGCTTTCAGCAGTTGTTCCCAGTTGTGCGGTTCCTCGATCCCCGCTGCCGCGAGCGCATCTTTGTGATACCAGACGCCGGACAGCCAGGCGCTAACCGGCACCCCCGTCCATGCCCTGCTATCTTCCGTGCGAACAACGCGTAAAATACCGTCGTAAAATGTCTCCTCGCCCACCGCCTTGATGGCGCGGCCGATGGCGTCACGATCCAGTAGCTGCTCTTTATCCATGACTTTGGCGTAGTCATGGCTGATCTCAATCACCTCCGGCAGCGCACCGGTACGAGCCAGGGTAATTACCTTGGTGTTGTAGGCATCTTCTTCAACGGGTACCTGCTTCACCGTAATCGACGGGTTCTCTTTCTCGAATTTTTCAATCAATTTCGTGATAACGGCCTGACGCTCCTGTTCTACCGACGAGTGCATAAACTCAATGGTGACCTGAGATGCTTTATCGTCCTTACAGCCTGATAACAGGGCGCACGAAACCAGTGCTGATAACAGCACAATTTTTGGCATTTTCATTTTAGGGTCCTTTTTAGTTTTCTTTAATCCACATTACCTGCCATGGATTGAGGATCAGCTCCGTACCGCTAATATCCTGTCCTGATAATAATTCCTTACCAGAAAGCGTTTGTTCATAAACGATCTGCATTTTATTGCTAAAATTAAATAATGCTGTAATTCGCTCGCCATTTTCAGCAACACGAATAATTTTAAGAATTTGTTTACCCACTGCGTCGAAAACAGCCTGACTATCCGGATGGAACGCCCTCTCGCCGCGACGAATAGCGATAAACTTACTCAAACGAGAATAAATTTGATAACGAATACTCTTCTTATTATTCAGTTCGCTATCAAGCTGCCCCGCCGTATATTTTTTCCGGTTAATCGCGCGGTTATATCCGAGGCGTTCGACGCCTTCATAATCGTTCCGCGAACCAAGAATGCTCTGAATATAAACAGCCGGGACGCCTGGGAAACTTAACAACACAGCATGCGCGAGGAGGAACCGTGCAATACGTTCCTCATCTGAACTGTCTTGTAAACTTAACGCATCAAGATAGGTGACATTAATTTCATAAGGGCTTCGCGTTCCGTCAGGATTATTTTTCCAGTTGACCAGCGCGCCTTCCTGCTGAAGATTTTCGACCAACGAGAGGATCTCTGATTCCGGAAGAATGCCGCGCAGCGGATTCAAACCGATACCATCATGCGAGGCCAGGAAATTAAACCATGTAGTGTGTGAAGAAGGCAGTGCCAGCGACCCCGCCCATTGGCAAAGTGCTTTCACATCCTGACGATGAACGGCATGCAGCACCAGCGGAGGTAAGGAAAACTGATAGACCATCTGGGCTTCGTTTTCACCATCACCGAAGTAAGAGATGTTGTCTTTGTGCGGAACATTTGTCTCAGTAATGATCACCGTTCCAGGTGCCACGGCGTCCGTAATGGCGCGGAACAGCTGAATAAGGCAATGGGTTTGTTCCAGATGGATGCAGGTTGTTCCCGGGATTTTCCACATAAACCCGACCGCATCCAGACGGATATAACGCGCCCCTTCCATGAGGTAATGGAGCAGAACGTCAACCATTGCAATCAGCACCTGCGGCGAGGCGAAATTGAGATCGATCTGGTCATCGCTGAATGTAGTCCATAAATGACGAACGCTGCCATCATTAAGCGTAAACGGCGTCAACAGCGGTAGAGCGCGTGGGCGCGTCACCGCGGATAAATCGGTTTCCGGGTCGACAGAAATAAAGAAATCTTCATAACCAGGCTTCTGCGCCAGATAATTAGCAAACCATTCGCTTTTCGCTGACATATGATTGCAAACGAAATCAAACATTAAGCTGGCTGACTGTTTTAATTCCGCGACATCGCGCCAGTTTCCCGTTTCAGGTGCAACGGTATGATAATCAATAACGGAAAAACCATCATCTGATGACCAAGGATAGAAAGGTAAAAGATGGACATGAGAAAAAGTACGAGAAAGCCACTCATTATAGAACCGGGTAAATACCGGCAATGCTTTCTCCCCTTTCGCGGAGATCTGATCGGCATAGGTAATCAGAACAACATCTTTTTCATCCCAGCCTGACTTACGCTTCTCCGTAATATTAACCGCCGCCTGTTGAAGCTTAGTTAATAACACGTCAAGGTGTGCATCTGAAAATGATTCACCGTAAATATGATTGATAAGGTATTTAATTTTTGCGTTCACATTATTTTCCATGGTAGCGGTCCCACGGAGTGGCAATCTACTCCCATGAAAAATATCTGTCAACGGACCTGGGGGCTGAAAAAGGCATTCTCAAAGCAGCGCAACGCAGTAATGTGAGCTGCCGCAAAGAAAGAGAAAAAGCAGAGGGGGAATTCATGCCCTCTCTCAGCGCGAGAAAGGGCTTATATGAGCGGGATTAGCGTGAAAAGTAGCGACGTGAAACGCGTTTTGCCAGTTTTTGTAACAACGGCTCCAGGGCGACCGCCAGCAACATTCTGACCGGCTTACGGGCAACAGACTTGATCGCCCAGCCCGCCACACCAGCCGGACCATAACGTAACGCCGTCATCAGAACCAGTTTACCTGCGATTTTCAGGCCGGGTTTTACCTTCTGACCGGCCTGTTGCCAGTTTTGTTTCATGTAAGTTCTCTCTTAAAGCTGACGGAAACGACTTCTCAGCGTAAAGGTATCGGAGGTGACATAACGTTCCATCTCGCGCAATCGCTTCTCCCCTGCGCTCAGCTGTTCATCCACCGCGTTAAGAAGATCGCTGCTGGTTGGCGTGTTTTCCGCATCCAGCTCACCCTCCGGCATCGGATCAAGTACAAACGACAGAATGATGTAAGCCACCAGTGTAATAAAGGCCAGGCCAAAGAAAATCGACAATACAGTGACCACACGTACCAGTTTTACCGGGACATCCAGATAGTGTGCCAGCCCGGCGCAAACGCCCCGAACCATGCCCTGCTGCGGGATGCGCCACAGTTTTTTATTCAGATTTAGTCCAGCCATTAACGCTCCCTCCAGTTCGGGTGTTCCGCATCCAGGATGGCTTCCAGCGCCTGAATACGTTCGCGCATTTTGTTTGCCTCAGAAGAGAGCTGCGCCAGCCGCTGTTGCTCGCTTTGCGACAGCTCCCCGCGAGAAGAGCGGTTGCTGTAGTGCAGCCATAACCAGATGGGCAGAACAAACAGCACGAAAATTGTCAGGGGTATTGCCAGAAAAAGCGCGCTCATGTGTACTCCTTGTCTTGCGATGCGGCACGCTCAGGTGCCGCAGGATTTATTATTGGTTGTCTTGCTTCATTTTGGCTTTCAGCGCCGCCAGCTGCTCGCTAATTTCATCATCGGCTTTCAGGTCAGCAAACTGCTGATCCAGGGTTTTCTGCTTACCGATGCTGTGGCTTTCGGCTTCCGCTTCCATGTGGTCGATACGACGTTCGAACGATTCGAAACGCGCCATCGCTTCATCCAGTTTGCCGCTGTCCAGCTGGCGACGCACGTCGCGGGACGAACTTGCAGCCTGGTGGCGCAGCGCCAGCGCCTGTTGACGTGCACGGGTTTCGCTGAGTTTGTTTTCAAGCTCACCAATCTCTTTCTTCATACGCGTCAGAGTATCATCCACCAGCGTCACTTCATGTTCCAGCGTGGCCACCATGTCGGTCAGCTTCTGCTTCTCAATCAGCGCAGCGCGGGCCAGATCTTCTTTATCTTTGCGCAGCGCCAGTTCAGCTTTTTCCTGCCACTCGTTAAGCTGGGCAGTCGCCTGCTCAATACGACGCGTTAACTGCTTCTTCTCTGCCAGCGCGCGGGCGGAGGTGGAGCGTACTTCAACCAGCGTGTCTTCCATCTCCTGAATCATCAGGCGCACCAGCTTCTGCGGATCTTCTGCTTTCTCCAGCAGCGAGTTGATGTTGGCGTTCACGATGTCGGCAAAACGAGAAAAAATACCCATAATTCAATCCTCATAGTTCTGTTATCGGGCGATGCCCTGCTGAGTAGTTAATACAAATCCCATGCCAACTTTTTATCTTATTGATTTTACTGGGTGTGATTGATATTTATCCATCCAGCGGCTATTATCACCTGGTGAATATCACTAAGGAGTGGTTAATTTCATCATGGCTGAATATAAAGACAATTTGCTTGGCGAGGCAAACAGCTTCCTGGAAGTGCTTGAGCAGGTATCGCGCCTGGCGCCGCTGAATAAACCGGTGCTCATTATCGGTGAGCGCGGTACGGGTAAAGAACTTATCGCTAACCGTCTGCACTTTCTGTCTGGCCGCTGGGACGGGCCTTTTATTTCGCTCAACTGCGCGGCGCTGAATGAAAATCTGCTCGACACGGAGCTTTTCGGTCATGAAGCCGGCGCGTTTACTGGCGCACAAAAACGGCACCCCGGTCGTTTTGAACGTGCCGACGGCGGAACGCTCTTTCTCGACGAGCTGGCGACCGCGCCAATGCTGGTGCAGGAAAAGCTGCTGCGCGTCATTGAGTATGGCGAACTGGAACGCGTTGGCGGAAGTCAGCCGCTTCAGGTTAACGTTCGCCTGGTGTGCGCCACTAACGCCGATCTGCCCGCGATGGTGGCAGAAGATAAATTCCGCGCCGACCTGCTGGACCGGCTGGCTTTCGATGTCGTCCAGTTGCCGCCGCTGCGTGAGCGGCGCAGCGATATCATGCTGCTGGCCGATCAATTTGCCATTCAGATGTGCCGGGAACTGGGCCTGCCGCTCTTTCCGGGCTTCAGCGAACAGGCCACCGAGACCCTGCTCGGTTACCACTGGCCGGGGAATATCCGTGAACTGAAAAACGTGGTGGAACGGTCTGTTTACCGTCATGGCAGCAGCGAGACCGAACTGGACAACATTATTCTCGATCCGTTTCGGCGCGAGGTTAAACAGCCCCTTGCTCCGGCGGCGCGCCAGCATGATCCGGCGTTGCCGCTCGATTTACGCCAGTTCCAGCATCAGCAGGAGCAGCAACTGCTGGAACGGAGCCTGAAAGAGGCGAAATATAACCAGAAACGGGCAGCTGAACTGCTGGGTCTGACCTACCATCAGTTAAGGGCATTGCTCAAAAAACATCAAATGCGCTGACATTATCAGCACTTACCCCCAGACATTTTTACGAAGCAGGCGTAAGTGCGATACACTTTGCAGATCGAATCTAAAAACCTTAAAAACTATGCGCCTGGTTTTATCATCCCTGTTTGCACTCGGTCTGTTCAGCAATCTGGCCTTTGCTGCGCCCGATCGTACTGCGCCTCCTGATATTCGTGATAGTGGTTTCGTCTATTGCGTCAGCGGGCAAGTTGATACCTTTAACCCGCAAAAGGCGGGGAGCGGCGTGATTGTTGATACGCTGGCCGCACAGATTTACGATCGCCTGCTCGACGTCGATCCTTATACCTATCGGCTGGTTCCGGAGCTTGCTGAAAGTTGGGAAGTGCTTGATAACGGCGCCACGTACCGCTTCCGTCTACGCGATGATGTGGCTTTTCAGCACACCCCGTGGTTTACCCCAACCCGCAAGCTCAACGCGGATGACGTGGTTTTCACCTTCCAGCGCATCTTTAACCGCAACCATCCGTGGCATAACGTCAACGGCGGAAACTTCCCCTACTTCGACAGTCTGCAATTCGCGGACACGGTCAAAAGCGTTCGTAAGCTGGATAACCGCACGGTTGAGTTTCGCCTGACGCGCCCGGACGCCTCCTTCCTCTGGCACCTGGCGACGCACTACGCGTCCGTCATGTCAGCCGAATACGCGGATCAGCTGACGAAAAAGGATCGTCAGGAACGTCTCGATCGTGAGCCTGTGGGCACAGGACCCTTCCAGTTAGCTGAGTACCGCGCCGGACAATACATTCGCCTGCAACGACACGATCATTTCTGGCGCGGCAAACCGCTGATGCCGCAGGTTATTGTTGATCTGGGTTCAGGTGGAACAGGCCGCCTCTCCAAACTGCTGACCGGTGAGTGCGACGTCCTTGCGTGGCCTGCGGCCAGCCAGTTGACTATTTTGCGCGACGACCCCCGCCTGCGCCTGACCCTACGCCCGGGAATGAACATCGCCTATCTGGCGTTTAACACCGATAAGCCACCGCTGAATAATCCGGCCGTGCGCCATGCGCTGGCGTTAGCGATCAACAATCAGCGTCTGATGCAGTCGATTTATTACGGCACCGCGGAAACCGCCGCCTCAATTCTGCCCCGCGCCTCCTGGGCCTATGACGGCGAGGCGAAGATCACGGAATATAATCCGGCGAAAGCGCGCGAACAGCTTAAAGCACTGGGGGCAGAAAACCTGACGCTTCAGCTATGGGTACCCACCAGCTCTCAGGCGTGGAACCCTAGCCCGCTGAAAACCGCCGAACTGTTGCAGGCAGATATGGCCCAGGTGGGCGTGAAGGTGAACATCGTTCCTGTCGAAGGCCGTTTCCAGGAGGCGCGTCTGATGGACATGAATCACGACTTAACGCTGGCTGGCTGGTCTACCGACAGTAACGACCCGGACAGCTTCTTCCGTCCGCTGCTGAGCTGTGCGGCGATCAACTCCCAGACCAACTACGCGCACTGGTGTAACCGGGAATTTGATGCTGTGCTGCAAAAAGCCCTCTCATCTCAACAGCTTGCTTCACGCATTGAGGCCTACGATGAAGCGCAAAATATTCTGGCCAGAGAGCTTCCCGTGTTGCCGCTTGCCTCTTCCCTGCGCCTTCAGGCCTACCGTTACGATATAAAAGGGCTGGTACTCAGCCCGTTTGGTAACGCCTCCTTCGCGGGCGTGACTCGTGAGAAAGAACAAGAGGTGAAAAAACCATGATTATATTTACCTTGCGGCGGCTGCTGTTACTGCTGGTCACCCTGTTCTTCCTGACCTTTGTCGGCTTTAGCCTTAGCTACTTTACGCCGCACGCCCCGCTTCAGGGCTCATCCCTCTGGGACGCCTGGCTGTTCTGGTTTAACGGCCTGTTGCACTGGGATTTTGGCGTGTCCAGCATCAACGGACAGCTCATCTCTGAGCAGCTGAAGATGGTTTTCCCGGCCACCATGGAGCTGTGTATACTCGCCTTTGGCTTTGCCCTCATGGTGGGGATCCCGGTGGGGATGCTGGCGGGAATTTATCGCAATAAATGGCAGGATAAATTCATCAGCGCGCTTGCCTTAATTGGCTTTTCCATCCCTGTTTTCTGGCTGGCGCTGCTGCTTACCCTCTTCTTCTCACTGACGTTAGGCTGGCTTCCGGTGTCTGGCCGTTTCGACCTGCTGTATAACGTGCAAACGGTGAGCGGCTTCGCCATCGTTGACGCCTGGCTTTCCGATTCAGTCTGGCGCGACGAAATGATCGTGAGCGCCCTGCGCCATATGGTGCTGCCAGTGCTCACGCTGGCCGTCGCACCGACGACCGAAGTGATCCGCCTGATGCGCATCAGCACTATCGAAGTCTTCGATCAAAACTATGTGAAAGCCGCCGCCACACGCGGACTGTCTCGCCTGACGATTCTACGTCGCCATGTGCTGCACAATGCGTTGCCGCCGGTAATCCCACGGCTTGGGCTGCAATTCTCAACCATGCTGACGCTGGCGATGATCACCGAGATGGTTTTCAGCTGGCCGGGCCTTGGACGCTGGATGATCAACGCCATTCGCCAGCAGGATTACGCTGCGATCTCCGCCGGAGTGATGGTGATTGGCTCGCTGGTTATTATTGTTAACGTTGTTTCCGATATTTTGGGTGCCATGGCCAACCCGTTGAAGCATAAGGAATGGTATGCCTTACGATAACGTCTACAGCGAAAAGCGCACGCCTGGTGCGCTACGCACCGTGTGGCGTAATTTCTACGGCGACACCACGGCGATGATCGGCTTTTACGGCTGCATTGGCCTCGTGTTGCTGTGTGTTTTGGGTTCGTGGTTTGCGCCGTATGGCATCGATCAGCAGTTCCTTGGTTATCAGCTTTTACCGCCATCGTGGTCGCGTTACGGGGAGGTTTCGTTCTTCCTGGGGACTGATGATCTCGGACGCGACGTGCTAAGTCGTTTACTGAGCGGCGCCGCACCTACGGTAGGCGGCGCGTTCGTGGTCACCCTGGCCGCCGCGATATGCGGCCTTGCGCTGGGCATTTTTGCCGGCTCAACCCACGGGCTGCGGTCTGCCGTGCTTAATCATATTCTTGATACCTTGCTCTCGATTCCTTCGCTGTTGCTGGCGATTATCGTCGTGGCCTTCGCGGGGCCGCACCTCACACATGCGATGTTCGCCGTCTGGCTGGCCATTCTGCCCCGCATGGTGCGATCGGTTTACAGCCTGGTTCACGACGAACTGGAGAAAGAGTATGTCGTCGCCGCCCGTCTGGACGGTGCCACCACGTTTAATATTTTGTGGTTTGCCGTGCTGCCTAACATTGCCGCCGGGCTGGTGACGGAGATCACCCGCGCCCTGTCGATGGCGATTCTTGATATCGCAGCGCTGGGCTTCCTGGACCTGGGCGCGCAGCTCCCCTCCCCGGAATGGGGCGCAATGCTCGGCGATGCTCTGGAGCTGATTTACGTCGCGCCGTGGACGGTCATGCTGCCGGGCGCGGCCATCATGGTGAGCGTTCTGCTCGTTAACCTGCTTGGCGACGGGATCCGCCGCGCAATCAATGCGGGGGTGCAATAATGCCGTTACTTGATATCCGCAACCTCACGATCGAAATTAAAACGGGCGAAGGCTGGGTTAAAGCGGTGGATCGCATCAGTATTACGCTCGCAGAGGGCGAAATACGCGGGCTGGTGGGCGAATCGGGTTCCGGTAAGAGTCTAATCGCCAAAGCCATTTGCGGCGTGGCGAAGGACAACTGGCGGGTGACCGCCGACCGTATGCGTTTCGACGACATCGATCTGTTGCGTCTCTCCCCGCGCGAACGCCGTAAACTGGTGGGCCATAACGTCTCGATGATTTTTCAGGAGCCGCAATCCTGTCTCGATCCGTCCGAGCGCGTCGGGAAACAGCTGATGCAGAATATCCCCGGCTGGACCTATAAAGGCCGCTGGTGGCAGCGTTTCGGCTGGCGTAAACGCCGTGCCATTGAGCTATTGCACCGTGTGGGGATCAAAGACCATAAAGACGCGATGCGCAGTTTCCCCTACGAACTGACCGACGGTGAATGCCAGAAAGTGATGATTGCTATCGCCCTGGCCAATCAGCCGCGTCTGCTGATTGCGGACGAACCGACGAACGCGATGGAGCCAACGACTCAGGCGCAGATTTTCCGCCTGCTCACGCGTCTGAACCAGAATAACAACACCACCATTTTGCTGATCAGCCACGACCTGCAAATGTTGAGCAAGTGGGCGGATAAAATTGACGTGATGTATTGCGGACAAACGGTAGAAACCGCGCCAAGTGAAGACCTGGTGACGACGCCGCATCATCCCTACACGCAGGCGCTGATCAGGGCGATCCCTGATTTCGGCAGCGCAATGCCACACAAGAGCCGTCTGAATACTCTGCCTGGCGCGATTCCGCTGCTGGAATCGCTGCCCATTGGCTGCCGTCTGGGTCCGCGTTGCCCGTATGCTCAGCGTAAATGCATTGAAACACCGCGCCTGACAGGGCCGAAAAATCATCTGTTTGCCTGTCATTTCCCGCTGAACATGGAGAGAGAGTGAAATGGTCGAAACCTTACTGGAAGTGCGTAACCTGAGTAAGACCTTTCGCTATCGCACCGGCCTGTTTCACCGTCAGACCGTCGAGGCGGTTAAACCGCTGAGCTTTACGCTGCGCGAAAAGCAGACGCTGGCGATTATCGGTGAAAACGGCTCGGGCAAATCGACCCTGGCAAAAATGCTCGCGGGTATGGTTGAGCCAAGCGGCGGTGAAATACTGATTGACGATCATCCTCTGGAATTTGGTGACTACTCTTTCCGCAGCCAGCGCATTCGGATGATTTTTCAGGATCCGTCAACGTCCCTCAACCCGCGCCAGCGTATTTCGCAGATCCTGGATTTCCCGCTGCGGTTGAATACCGACCTGGAGCCGGAAGCGCGTCGCAAACGGATTGTCGAAACCCTGCGTCTGGTAGGTCTCCTGCCCGACCATGTCAGCTATTACCCCCACATGCTGGCTCCGGGCCAAAAACAGCGTCTCGGACTGGCCCGCGCGCTGATCCTGCGCCCGAAGGTCATTATCGCCGACGAAGCGCTGGCGTCGCTGGACATGTCGATGCGTTCGCAACTCATCAACCTGATGCTGGAGCTACAGGAAAAGCAGGGGATATCGTATATCTACGTGACTCAGCACCTGGGCATGATGAAGCACATCAGCGATCAGGTGCTGGTGATGCACCAGGGTGAAGTCGTTGAGCGCGGCAGTACCGCTGACGTGCTGGCCTCCCCGCTCCACGACCTGACAAAACGCCTGATTGCCGGACACTTTGGTGAAGCATTGACGGCCGATGCGTGGCGGAAAGATCGTTAGCCGTTGCGTAACCCGCTTGCCAGCAGAGTAAACACCTCGATGGCATGCGGCAGCGTCTTCTGCGGCTCATCACTCGCGGCAATCATCGAGGCAGCATTCAGCGCAACGCCGTTCAACAGATGGGCTGCGACTTTCGCATCCATTTTTTTAAGCACGTTGCGTTCGATTAATTTTTCGATGGTCTGGCGGGTCGACTCAAGACAGCTGTTCTGGCTGGGCCATTGCGCCGGATCGCCCAGAACGGCCGGACCGTCAAGAAGCACGATACGCTGAACTTCCGGAACGAGCGCCATGTTGATGTAGGCGATGCCTTCCGCCAGCAGTCTCTCCCAATCATCGTCTGTGGCCGCGGCAACGGCTTTCGCGTTGCCCGCCATTTCGCTGTCTATCTGCGCGACCACCGCCGCCAGTAACCCTTTCTTATCTCTGAAATTATGATACAGCGCACCGCGCGTTAACCCCACGCTTGCCGTCAGTTCATCCATCGACGCTGCAGCAAAGCCTTTCTCAGCAAACGCCTTTCGCGCCGCATGAATCATTTTTTCGCGATTTTCCTGAGCTGTTTCAGCACGACGTTTTGTAGCCATAGAACTTCCTATAAAAGCGATATTTTTAATTTGACATACGCGGCGTATGTGAATTACATTTTTTTCACATACATTGCGTATGTTACTTCTCTTAAGTAACCACAACAACGCCTCTGACAGAAAAGGAAATGCCATGCATCCACGTAATCCTGTCTTCCCTGCCAATCGACATGCCCTTTATGATGAGCATGGCTATTCGGCTGCCATTCGCTCTGGCGATCTGTTATTTGTTTCCGGTCAGGTCGGCAGCCGCAGCGATGGCACGCCTGAACCTGATTTCGCCGCTCAGGTGCAGTTGGCATTCGATAATTTACACGCGACTTTGGCCGCCGCAGGATGCACTTTTGACGATCTGATTGATGTCACGACGTTTCATACCGATCCAGAAAACCAGTTCCCTGTCATCATGGAGGTGAAAAAACTGGCGTTTCCGCAGCCACCTTACCCAAACTGGACGGCTATCGGCGTTAACTGGCTGGCCGGATTTGATTTTGAAATTAAGGTTATTGCCCGAATCCCCTCGCCAGCGAATTAATATCCGGCCGTCTTAGCGTGAAGCTTCTGGCCAACCTCTGGTTGGATGAGGCGAACCCAGCCCCCGGTGATATACTGCTGGAATACACACGAAATAGCCTGATAAAGAGTCAGTTCAACGTCTTTCGTGCGCCCAGTCACGGCACGTGAGCGAGAAATATCGTGACACAAGGGGCTGTGAGTGGGCTATAATTTCGAGCTAATTTCGAATGATTTTGAAATACTGCCTGTAACGCTATGAATTACAAGGCAAAATAAGCAATGAATATAAGGATTAAAGCTATGGGTTTTCTTTCCGGTAAGCGCATTCTGGTAACTGGCGTTGCCAGCAAACTGTCCATCGCATACGGCATCGCACAGGCTATGCATCGCGAAGGCGCTGAGCTGGCGTTCACCTACCAGAACGACAAGCTGAAAGGCCGTGTTGAAGAATTTGCCGCGCAGCTGGGTTCCAGCATTGTTCTGGAATGTGACGTTGCACAAGACGAAAGCATTGATGGCATGTTTGCTGAACTGGCTAAAGCATGGCCGAAATTCGACGGTTTCGTTCACTCCATCGGCTTCGCTCCGGGCGATCAGCTGGACGGCGACTACGTGAACGCGGTTACCCGTGATGGCTTCAAAATCGCCCATGACATCAGCTCCTACAGCTTCGTTGCGATGGCAAAATCCTGCCGCGCGATGCTGAACCCGGGCGCAGCCCTGCTGACCCTGTCCTACCTGGGCGCAGAACGCGCTATCCCTAACTACAACGTTATGGGTCTGGCGAAAGCATCTCTGGAAGCCAACGTGCGCTATATGGCGAACGCAATGGGTCCTGAAGGCGTGCGTGTTAACGCAATTTCTGCGGGTCCAATCCGTACTCTGGCCGCTTCCGGTATCAAAGATTTCCGTAAAATGCTGGCACATTGCGAAGCGGTTACCCCGATTCGTCGTACCGTTACCATCGAAGATGTGGGTAACTCTGCGGCATTCCTGTGCTCTGACCTTTCCGCGGGTATCTCCGGCGAAGTGGTTCACGTGGACGGCGGCTTCAACATCGCTGCCATGAACGAGCTGGAAATCAAATAAGTCTGTTACTCTCTTCCCGACTGGGAAGAGAGTTTTCTCCCCTCCCCGCACTTCGTTATTCCGTTCTGCTATTTGTTATCACCTAACAATATTTTTCCCCTCATCCGCCTTACGCCAGGATATTGATCGCCATTTTGAGATCAAGGAACGCCCATGGAACAACGCCGTTTTTCCGGCAAAGGCCACTGGTATCACGAAACCCAGTCGAATCATTCGCAGACGGACGTTCTGCCGCTGGTGCCTGAAGCCGCTAACGTCGACGATCGTTTTTTGCTCGATTTAGCCCTGCCTGACGACATTGCCGCAAGCTGTTGTGGGTGGCTTACGCCAGCCCGAACCTTGTGCCGCCTCTTATTCCCGCTCGATACTCCCGTAAACCGTCTGCACACGCTTAGCGCCTACGACAGACTGAGCACGGCGTTGACGGTTTCCCAGGCGTGTGGCGTCCAGCGGCTCTGTAACCACTACGCGGCGCTCCTCGCCCCCCTTCCGGGCCCCGACTCTTCCCGGGAAAGCAATCGACGCCTTGCAGAAATCACTCAGTATGCCCGCCAGCTGGCGAGCTCCCCGGACGTCATTGACGATAAAGCGCAAACCCAGCTTGATGAGGTGGGACTGACAACGTATGACATTGTGCTTATCAACCAGATCATCGGCTTTACTGGTTTTCAGGCGCGGGCGGTTGCAGTGTTTCAGGCGCTGCTTGGCCATCCGGTACGCTGGCTACCGGGACACCACATTCAGCCCCATACACTACCGCTGAGCTTTACCCGATGGACAGCCACCCAGCCCGTAGTCGAACTAAAATATGCCAGTGCGGTTCAACTTGAGGCGCTCTCACGCTGGCAGGCCGAACCTGCGCTTTCAGCGCTCACGCCGGTTCTCTGCCATGAGCCGATGCTGCTGAATCTGACGGGCGAGATACTGGTTAACCACCCACAAAGCGAAGCCCAGCCATCTGCATTGCTCTCAGCCGCCCATACGCTGCTGCTTACGTCTCCCGATCGTTTTAGCGCCGCCCAGTTAACGCCTCTCACGGAGGCCGGTATCCCACCGGGCAAGGCAATTAACCTGTTAACCCACGGCGCTTTTAATGGCTGGCTGGACCGTCTTCGCGTGGCGCTTGGCAAAGAGGAATAACCACACGCTTTACCTAAAGAGCGCTTGCTGTAGCAGTGAGAATCGCGTAAAACTGTCAGCCGCTCAATGGCTACGAAAATAGAACATTATGTTTCAGGACAACCCGCTGCTAGCGCAGCTTAAACAGCAACTACATTCCCAGACGCCCCGTGCAGAAGGGGTCGTAAAAGCCACGGAAAAGGGCTTTGGCTTTCTTGAAGTTGACGGACAGAAGAGCTACTTCATTCCGCCTCCTCAGATGAAGAAAGTGATGCATGGCGACCGCATTTCGGCCGTTATTCATACCGAAAAGGAACGAGAGTCTGCCGAGCCGGAAGCACTGATCGAACCTTTCCTGACCCGCTTTGTCGGGAAAGTGCATAAAAAAGACGATCGTCTTTCTATCGTACCGGATCATCCTCTCCTGAAAGATGCCATCCCTTGCCGCGCTGCGCGTGGCGTTGAGCATGACTTTGTCGAGGGTGACTGGGCGGTTGCCGAAATGCGCCGTCATCCTTTAAAAGGCGATCGCGGTTTCTACGCCGAGCTGACCCAGTTCATCACCTTTGGCGACGACCATTTCGTCCCATGGTGGGTGACGCTGGCGCGCCACAACCTCGAAAAAGAAGCGCCGGATGGCGTAGCGACCAAAATGCAGGACGAAGGTCTTGAGCGTCGCGATCTGACAGCGCTGGACTTTGTCACCATCGACAGCGCCAGCACCGAGGATATGGACGATGCGCTGTATGCCGAAGAGGCAGCGGATGGCAAAATGCATCTGACCGTCGCCATCGCCGACCCTACCGCATGGATTGTCGAAGGCAGCAAGCTGGACGAAATGGCCAAAGTGCGTTCGTTCACCAACTACCTGCCGGGCTTCAACATCCCGATGCTGCCGCGCGAGCTTTCCGACGATCTCTGCTCCCTGCGTCCCCATGAAGTGCGTCCGGTACTGGCCTGCCGCATGACCATCGCGGCTGACGGTACCATTGAAGAAGATATCGAATTCTTCGCCGCCACTATCGAATCCAAAGCTAAACTGGCTTATGACAACGTGTCCGACTGGCTGGAAAATACCGGCAGCTGGAAGCCTGAATCCGATAATATCGCTGCGCAAATTCGTCTGCTGCATCGCGTCTGCCAGAGCCGCAGTGAGTGGCGCCAGACCCACGCGCTGGTATTTAAGGACCGCCCGGACTACCGCTTTGTGCTGGGGGAAAAAGGCGAAGTGCTCAATATCGTCGCCGAGCCACGCCGTATTGCCAACCGTATCGTTGAAGAAGCGATGATCTCCGCCAACATTTGCGCCGCACGCGTGCTGCGCGACAAGTTAGGCTTTGGCATTTACAACGTGCACACCGGCTTTGACCCGGCTAACACCGAAGCGCTGGCCGTCCTGCTCAAAACCCATGACGTCCACGTCGATCCGGAAGAGGTGCTGACCCTGCCAGGCTTCTGCAAGCTGCGCCGCGAGCTGGACGCACAGCCGTCAGGTTTCCTTGACAGCCGCATTCGCCGCTTCCAGTCCTTTGCGGAAATCAGCACGGAGCCAGGCCCGCACTTCGGTCTCGGTCTTGAGGCTTACGCCACCTGGACCTCCCCGATCCGTAAGTACGGCGACATGGTTAACCATCGTCTGCTGAAAGCGATCATCAAAGGGGAATCTGTTGCCCGCCCACAGGATGAGACTACGTTGCAGATGGCAGAGCGTCGCCGTCTGAACCGTATGGCGGAGCGTGATGTCGGCGACTGGTTGTACGCGCGTTTCCTGAATGATAAGGCAGGGACTGACACCCGTTTCCCGGCTGAAATCATTGACATCAGCCGCGGCGGTATGCGCGTGCGTCTGGTGGATAATGGCGCCGTTGCCTTTATTCCTGCCCCGTTCCTGCATGCCGTTCGCGACGAACTGGTTTGTAGCCAGGAAAACGGGACCGTGCAAATTAAAGGCGAAACGGTTTACAAAGTCACTGACGTGATTGATGTAAACATCGCTGAAGTCCGCATGGAAACCCGCAGCATTATCGCGCGCCCTGTCGCCTGATAACCGCGTAGACTCCCGGCCGTTCCGTTCAGGGATGGCCGGGAGTTCTCCCCAGTATTATCTCTCGCAAAATCATCGTTTTTTCTCACACTTTTCTGTTTCCTACCGCCACATTTCGCCAGAATTATCTACAGTAAAAAGAGCCGTCATAGTCGACTGCAAATGAATAATTTGTGCGCTACTCAGCAGCCGCGGGAGAAAACGGGATGGACGATCTGGAGCAGAATTTGCTGTTTCGTTACATGGGTACGCATAGCCCCTGGTGGCGACTAACAGCAGACAGCAATGCTCTGCATCTTGCTGCCAGTGAAAGCGCTGACATCGTTCAGGTGGTTGCGCTGGACGATGAGCAGGCTGCTCTGATTCGCCAGCTCACCGTTATCACCGCCAGCATTGCCATGACCCTTCCCTTGTATGGTTTGGACGTTCCCGTCCATCTTGTCGGTCGTAAAATTAACAAAAATGAGTGGGCGGGAACGGCATCAGCATGGAACGACACGCCTTCCGTGGCGCGCGATCTGGCGCAGGGACTCTCCTTCGCCGAACAGGTGGTGTCCGAAGCTAACTCCGTAATTGTCATCCTCGACCAGAACGGGAATATTCAGCGCTTCAACCGTTTAAGTGAAGAATATACGGGCCTGAAGGAACAGGAAGTCATCGGGCAAAACGTGTTTAAACTGTTCATGAGCCGCAGCGAAGCCGCGGCCTCAAAACGCAACATCACCGGTTTTTTTCGTAACGGCAGCTCCTACGAAGTCGAACGCTGGATCAAGACCCGCAAGGGGCAACGCCTGTTTCTCTTCAGAAATAAATTCGTTCACAGCGGCAGCGGGAAAAATGAAATTTTCCTCATCTGTTCGGGTACCGACATCACGGAAGAGCGTCGGGCCCAGGAGCGCCTGCGCGTTCTCGCCAATACGGATACGATTACCGGTTTGCCTAACCGAAATGCCATCCATGAGCTGATCTCCGACGCCATCACCTCCCGGGGTGAAACGCAGGTGGGCGTGGTTTATCTCGATCTGGATAACTTTAAAAAAGTGAACGATGCCTATGGGCATATGTTTGGCGACCAGCTGCTACAGGCCGTTGCGCTGGCGATCCTGAGTTGCCTGGACGACGGACAAACCCTGGCGCGCCTGGGTGGGGATGAGTTTATCGTGATGGCCACCGATACCTCGCAGGGCGCTCTGGAAGCTATGGCGTCGCGCATTCTGACCCGACTGCGGCAGCCTTTCCGCATCGGGCTGATAGAGGTTTACACTGGCTGCTCGCTTGGTATCGCGCTTGCGCCCCAGCACGGTAACGATCGGGAAAGCGTCATTCGCAATGCCGACACCGCCATGTACACCGCCAAGGAAAATGGCCGGGGTAAATTCTGCGTCTTCTCGCCAGAGATGAACCAGCGCGTATTTGAATATCTGTGGCTGGATACCAACCTGCGTAAAGCGCTGGATAACGATCAGCTGTTAATTCACTACCAGCCAAAAATGACCTGGCGCGGCGAAGTCAGAAGTCTGGAGGCGCTGGTGCGCTGGCAGTCACCAGAGCGTGGCCTGATCCCGCCGATGGAATTTATCTCCTATGCAGAAGAGTCAGGGCTGATAGTGCCCCTTGGCCGCTGGGTTATGCTCGATGTGGTGCGCCAGGTGGCAAAATGGCGCGACAAAGGGATCAACCTGCGCGTCGCGGTCAACGTCTCCGCCCGTCAGCTGGCGGACCAGACCATCTTCAGTGACCTGAAGCAGGCGCTGAAAGACCTGAATTTTGAATACTGCCCGATTGACGTGGAATTGACCGAAAGCTGTCTCATCGAAAATGAAGAGCTGGCCCTGTCAGTGATCCAGCAATTTAGCCGCCTGGGGGCGCAAATTCACCTTGATGACTTTGGTACGGGGTACTCTTCCCTGTCGCAGCTGGCGCGCTTCCCTATCGACGCCATCAAGCTTGACCAGTCCTTCGTCCGGGATATCCATAAGCAGTCCATTTCACAGTCGCTCGTGCGCGCGATAGTCGCCGTGGCACAGGCGTTGAATCTGCAGGTCATTGCTGAAGGGGTGGAGAGTGCAAAAGAAGACGCCTTTCTGACGAAGAATGGCGTCAACGAACGGCAGGGTTATCTTTTTGCTAAGCCCATGCCCGCAGCCGCATTCGAGCGATGGCTAAAGCGCTATCAGGCCAGGAATGTCCGTTAGCTGGCTTTGCGTAAGCCCGTCGCCTGATGGCGATTTTGCAGCATAACCAGCCGCTCCATGTAGGCGATATCCTTCGGTTCAAGGCAGAAGGCGGCATCCACCCAATCCTCGGTAATGTCCATCAACTCGCTTCGCGGAAGTGGCAGAACACGCGTACGCGCGCGCAGCATGGCCCTTACGCCGTTCAGCTTCGGCTGTAGCGTGTCGATAAACGTCCGTACCGAAACATAGCTCTGTAACGGCTCGAATAAGAGATCCACCAGACCGTGCTGTTCATACCATTCCGCCGTATGCGACTCACCTTTATAGATCAGCGCCTCTGCCATTTTCATGCCGGCACGACGCGCCACCAGTGAATAACCGCCCATGCCCGGGAACAGATTGAACGCGATTTCCGGAAAGCCTAATCGGGCATCGCGCTGGGCCAGAATGAAATGATGCGCGAGCGCGGCTTCAAACCCGCCCCCTAACGCGCTTCCTTCCACCATCGCCAGCGTGACAGCACCGGTATCGAACCCTCGTGAGGCGGCATGAACGCAGTCCACACAGGCCCGGGCATAGGCGCGTAACGCTTCGCGTCGGTTGTTTTTGATGCACTCAACGAAGAATTGTAAATCACCGCCAGTATTGTAGATGTCAGGGACCAGCGATCCGGTGACCCAAAAATCAACGACATATCCGGACTGGCGAACCAGCCAGGAGAGATTCATGATCTCCTCGATCAGCGCATGATTGAAGCAAGGCCGTGGCGTGGCACGTAACATCATCCACACCGTGCGCCGTTCGGCCTCATAATAAGCCGCCAGTTGAGTGAATCGTTCAGCATCAGTAAACAATGTGCAGGTTGTCTGGTTGATAACTGTCATAGTCGAATTCCTCTTATAAAAAAGCGCGTTGCGCGCAGTTTTAGACTAATCCACCCCTACAACCCGCAGCATACAGGGGTTAAATTTGTCACTTTCATTTATGAACTTTGGTTATTGCATTTTTTACCTTCTCTTTTGAATCAATTTTCTGCATCATTGATAATATTAACTTTTCGCTTCAGGGTGAGCTTATGTCTAACATTGATGCAACAGCCGTGGCACAGCGTATTGATACTGTGCTGGATATTCTTGTCGCGGGCGATTATCACTCTGCTATCCGTAATCTTGAGATCCTCAAGTCTGAACTGCTGGCTGAGAACGGCACTGATAACGCATCAGAATCCACTCAACCAAAAGCCCCGTGGGAAGTGTAACCACGTCGTTTTCGCCCTTGCCTTTTAAATGGATGCTATGAATTCCCGACAACAAATCATTTTGCAGATGGTGATCGATCAGGGACGCGTAAGCGTAGTCGATCTCGCTAAAGCTACCGGCGTTTCTGAAGTCACCATTCGTCAGGATCTGAATCTTCTGGAAAAACAGAGCTACCTGCGGCGTGCGCACGGATATGCCGTTCCACTGGACAGCGACGACGTTGAAACCCGCATGATGAACAATTTTGCGCTCAAGCGGGAACTGGCGGAGTTTGCTGCATCCTTAGTGAATAACGGTGAGACCGTCTTTATTGAAAATGGCAGCAGTAACGCCCTTCTGGCGCGCACGCTTGCCGATCAAAAAGACGTTACCATCATTACCGTAAGCAGCTATATCGCCCATCTGTTGAAGGAAACTCGCTGCGAGGTCATTCTGCTGGGCGGCATTTACCAGAAGAAAAGCGAAAGCATGGTGGGGCCATTAACGCGTCAATATGTTCAGCAGGTTCACTTCAGTAAGGCATTCATTGGCATTGACGGCTGGCAGCCCGACACCGGCTTTACCGGTCGCGACATGATGCGTTCAGACGTGGTGAACGCCGTACTCGCCAAAGAGTGTGAAGCGATTGTGCTGACCGATAGCTCTAAGTTTGGCGCCGTACACCCTTATACGATGGGTCCGGCTTCGCGCTTCAGCCGTGTGATCACGGATGAGCGTTTACGCGAAGAATATCGCCAGCAATTAGAACAAGACGGCCTGACTGTCGATATTGTGAAAAAAACGGCCTGATTATCCTGCTGCGCCCGAATAATGGGCGCACTTAAACCTTTCTCTGAGAGTATTCCGACCCTTCCTTTAAGAGTTTTTACCTGTTGAAACTGTTCTAAACACGTAAAATTAATATTAGCGATATAACAGGAAGTGACTATCACCTGCGTGATGATGTAACGCCTGCGCGACCAGCTTTCACGGGAACAGAATTTAAGTATGGATATTGTCTATACTTAAAGTGCATTCCTTTCCGTGAATCGATAATTCAGGAGAAAGTATTATGACCTTTACCAGCAAAAAATTAGCCGCCGCTGTTCTGGCAATCACTGTAGCAATGTCTCTGAGCGCTTGCTCTAACTGGTCTAAACGTGACCGTAACACCGCGATTGGTGCCGGTGCTGGTGCGCTTGGTGGTGCAGTATTAACGGATGGTAGTACGCTGGGTACATTAGGTGGTGCTGCCGTAGGTGGTATTATCGGTCACCAGGTGGGCAAATAATCACCATAACGGCTCTCACCGGTATAATAATATATTTTGTATTTTCAGGTCTGACTTACGCACGTAAAAAAAAGAGCCACGGCAATGTCCGTGGCTCATTTATTTTAACCGCCCGCCAGTTTGACTTTCATACCTTTGGCTTCCAGGAGCGTTTTAATTAAATCCCGCTTATCGCCCTGAATCTCAATTATGCCGTCTTTTAGTGCCCCACCGCATCCGCACTTCTTTTTAAGCTCAGCGGCGAGCTTTACCAGCTCTGCATCATCCAGATCAATGCCGGTGACAAGGCAAACGCCTTTCCCTTTTCTGCCACTGGTCTGGCGCTGAATACGCACGATTCCATCGCCTTTCGGACGTTCAGCTTTCTCTTTTGGCTCTTCAATGCGCCCGGTATCTGTTGAATAGACCAGACGAGTGTTGGCATCACGCATTATGCCCCCTTTTTCAGTGATGCATTAATCGCTTTCAGAGTCTCTGCCGGATGAGCGGATTGCGTCACCGGGCGACCAATTACCATATAGTCTACCCCCGCGCTCAGCGCCTGCTCTGGCGTCATGATGCGTCGCTGATCCCCTGACTCGCTGCCTGCCGGACGGATACCTGGCGTCACCAGTTTAAATTCGCGGCCTAACTCAGATTTGAAGCGAACCGCCTCCTGAGCTGAACAGACCACGCCATCAAGCCCACACTGTTTCGTGAGGCGCGCCAGACGCTCCGCATGTTCGGCAGGTGACAACGTCACACCCAGGTCACGAAGGTCAGATTCATCCATACTGGTCAGCACGGTGACGGCGATAAGAAGCGGAGCGTCATTGCCAAACGGCACCAGCGCTTCGCGCGCAGCCGTCATCATACGTGCCCCACCGGAGGCATGAACGTTAACCATCCACACACCCAGTTCAGCCGCCGCAGCAACGGCGTGGGCAGTGGTATTCGGAATATCGTGGAATTTCAGGTCGAGGAAAACGTCGAAACCACGCTGGTGCAGATCGCGGACGATTTGCGGACCGAACAGCGTAAACATCTCTTTGCCTACTTTAAGACGGCAATCCCGGGGATCAATACCATCAACAAAGGCCAGTGCGGCGTCACGGTTATTGTAATCCAGAGCAACAACTACAGGAGAATCGGTAACTACGCGGGAAGTGGAGGAAGTAACAGACGTCATGACCAGCCCTTTTCGTCTATGGGCGCGCAGCGGCGCGGAACAGATAAACGGCGTGCATTCTACCTGCCCTCGGGGTAAATGAACAGAATCGAATGCTTTTCCTGTTGAACCACAGACCGCACGGTGCTGAAAGAAATAATGCACTCTTTAGTATGTTGTAACTAAAATGGAGTGTTTTAAAAAATCACTGCCCGTCCAGACCACGAATTGGCTTGATGGTGGACCAGGCCCGGCAGGAAGGGCAATGCCAGTAGAGCGAATAGGCGGTGAAGCCGCATTTCTGGCAGCGATAGCGCGGCTTGCTCCGCACCTGTTCACCGACCATGTCTCGCAGCACCATCAGGCTCTCTTTAGCGCGCCCTTCTTCTGCATCGTTAAGATGATAATCCATCAGCTTGTGGAAGACGCGCATCGTCGGATGGCGCTGCAACTGACGGGTAATGTATACCTGGGCGGTATCACTCCCTTCGTGCTCTTCGACGACATCCGACAGCATCAGCTCGGCTGTGGCGCCGGTGTTTTCTTCAACACAGCGGCGCAGGAATGCAACCCACTCATCCTGCTTACCTAACTGCTGATAGCAGGTTTGCAGCATTTCCAGCGTTTCGCTGACCAGCTCTTTGTCCTGATCGATAACGCGAAGCAGGCTTTCCACGGCTTTGGCGTAATCACCATTAGCCATAAAGACCCGCCCCATCATTATCGAGATGCGGGCGCTGTTGCGATCGGCCGCGGCGCCTTTTTTTAGCAATGCCATGGCCTTATCCATGTCATCGCTACCCATTTGCTGAAGGGCAAGCTCGCAGTAAAAATGGGCAATTTCGACGCGCTGTTTGTCTTTGCCGAGTTTGACCAGCCGTTCGGCGGTATCAATCGCTTTTTGCCAGTCGCTGGTTGCCTGGTAGATTTGCAGAAGTTGCTGAAGCGCACCGATACGGAAATCGGTCTCATCCACCAGCTGAGAGAACATATCTTCTGCACGATCGTACAGGCCCGCCGCCATGTAATCTCTGCCCAACTGCTGCACGGCCAGCAACCGTTGCTCATAGGTCAACGATGCGCTTTCCATCAGGGTCTGGTGGATACGGATGGCACGGTCAACCTCTCCGCGCGAGCGGAACAGGTTTCCCAGGGTGAGATGCGCCTCTACGGTGCCGGTATCCTCTTTGAGCATGTCGAGGAACAGATCGACCGCTTTATCCTGCTGATTGCTCAGCAGGAAGTTCACCCCCGCAACGTAGTCACGGGAGAGTCGGTTTGCTTCATCCTGTTTTGTTTGTTGCGCGCTTCTGCGGCCCATATACCAGCCATAGGCTGCGGCGACAGGCAAAAGCAGAAACAACAACTCCAGCATATTCGATTATTCCTTGACTACCGGCACACCAGAGCTCGCCGGAATGTCAGTCGCAGGCGTAAGTTGATGTTCAAGTCGTTTAATTTTACGTTCAGCGCGAACAAGGGAAACACGAACCTTAAGCCAGAACAGGCCACATACAAGCCAGCCGATGACAAAACCCGCTGCGAATAACACAGCCAGCAGGCTCGACACCCGGTACTCGCCCTGCGCCAGCAGATAGTTGAAACTTACCTGTTGATCGTTTTGCGCGCCCAATGTGACTGAAATGACAAAAATCGCCAACACCAGTAAGAAAATGAGTAAATATTTCACATGACTTCCCGTTATGTGGTTCGAGCGTATAAAGCGTGTTCAACTCACGGCAATCAGCCTTATAAGCTACCATTTTAGTGGCGGGCGCGAAACGGAAAAAGTAATGCGCCCTTCATGGATTTATGGTCAAAATGCGGAATATCAAGCTTCAGGTTCCGCCTGACTCCCTTTCGGCTATTTCTTCCTTCTCTTCCTGCGGTGGCGTCAGAGGCCCACAAAAACGTTGTGCAAGCCAGGTCGCCAGCGTAACCAGTACCCACGAAATCAGCGTAGCCACCACCAAATCACGCGGCCAGTGCATCCCCAGCAGCATCCGGCTGCCCATTACGCCTGTCGCCCAGACCAGCAAAATCGCAATCGTGAGGGTACGTCGACGTGGCCAAAGCAGCCCCACGCCGAGTAGTGCCCAGCTGGCAGCAAACATCGTATGTCCGGAAGGAAACGCAAAGCCGGTCTCTTTTTGCCAGTGTTTGCGTAAAAATGTCGGGATATCCTGCTGTTCCGCAAGCTGTTCTTTCACCAACGCCCCGCGATCCTTACGCTTTAAAGTGTAGAACTCATCTACCGGAATATGGTGCGTTTTTTCCAGCCAGATAACAAAGGGACGGGGTTCCTGCACGCGATCTTTCACCCACGACTTCACCCCCTGCCCGACAAGAATGGCGCCTCCGAGAATGGCAAATAATACCAGCGCCGCGCGAAGACGAAAGCGCAGGCACCACAGGAACCAGGCACAGAGCAGCACGTGCGTTATAATCCCCCAGGGCTGGGTGACCGTCTCAGTTATCCAGTATAAGGCTTTCAGCCACGTCTCGTTTTGTCCGGGCTTCCACATCCAGCCGGAGAACCAAACGATCAGGGGTATAACAAGCAATACGGCGGCGCCTGCGGCCGTGCGTCTGGCAATTGAAAGCATGTCCTCTCCTTTTTCACTAAGCACCACAATCATAACTGAATTTCCACCTTCTGGTGGATATGTCGGATCGTGCGTTTAACGTCCGTATAGCGTGGTGGTGATTAGGTGAAGTAGCCGGGCTTGTGGCAAAATAGTCCAATACAGAAAGCAAAATGGGGCAAAGGCACGAAACGTGTCAGCCTGGTATGGAGAATCACATGCAGCTTAAACGTGTGGCAGAAGCCAAACTGCCAACCCCATGGGGCGATTTCCTGATGGTGGGTTTTGAAGAACTGGCAACCGGACAAGATCACGTCGCCCTGGTATACGGTGACATTTCGGGGCAGACGCCGGTACTGTCCCGCGTTCATTCTGAGTGTCTGACCGGTGACGCGCTCTTCAGCCTGCGCTGTGACTGCGGTTTCCAGCTCGAAGCCGCTCTTTCTCATATCGCAGAGGAGGGACGTGGCGTGCTGCTGTATCACCGCCAGGAAGGACGCAATATCGGTCTGCTGAATAAAATCCGCGCCTACGCGTTGCAGGATCAGGGCTATGACACCGTCGAAGCAAACCATCAGCTCGGCTTTGCTGCTGACGAGCGCGATTTCACCCTCTGCGCAGATATGTTCAAGCTGCTGGGCGTGGACGAAGTGCGTCTGTTGACCAATAACCCGAAAAAAGTGGAGATCCTCACTGAAGCGGGCATCAATATTGTGGAACGCGTACCGCTGATTGTCGGCCGCAACCCGAAAAACGCGCACTACCTCGATACCAAAGCTGCCAAAATGGGGCATCTGCTGAGCGAGTAAACGCAAAACGCCCGGCACATGTGCCGGGCGAGTTTGATCAGTCCAGCATCTTACGAATCACATAATGTAAAATGCCGTCGTTCTGGTAATAGGTCAGCTCTGTTGCCGTATCAATACGACACCGACAATCCAGCACTTCTGTTGTACCATCTGCCCGCGTTAACTTCACCGGAACGGTTTTACCCGGTTGCAGATTTTGCAGACCGCTGATATCAATCTGCTCTTCCCCGGTCAGACCCAGCGTTTTACGCGTTATGCCCTGCGGGAACTCCAGCGGCAGGATCCCCATCCCGATCAGGTTTGAGCGGTGGATACGTTCAAAGGATTCGGCAATCACCACGCGAACCCCGAGCAGACGTGGACCTTTAGCCGCCCAGTCGCGACTGGAACCAGAGCCGTACTCTTTACCGGCAATAACGGCCAGTGGCGTACCCTCCTGCTGATACTTCATGGCTGCGTCATAAATTGAAATGACCTCTGTATCTGGCAGGTGGCGCGTCATGCCCCCTTCCACGCCCGGGACCATTTCATTACGAATGCGGATGTTGGCAAATGTCCCGCGCATCATCACTTCGTGGTTACCGCGGCGCGAACCGTAGGAGTTAAAATCGCGACGTTCCACGCCACGGCTTTGCAGATACCGACCTGCCGGACTGTCCGCTTTGATGCTCCCCGCTGGTGAGATATGGTCAGTGGTGACGGAATCGCCCAGCATCGCCAGAATGCGCGCGCCGTGTATATCTTTCAGCGGTGCAGGCTCCGCCAGCATCTCATCGAAGAAGGGCGACAGACGAATATAGGTGGAATCATCCTGCCAGTCATAGGTATCGGAACCCACCACGTCAATCGCTTTCCATTCCGCTGTACCTTCGAACACTTCCGCATACTCTTTGCGGAACATCTCGGTGGAAACTTTCTCTACCGCGCGCGCAATTTCACGCGATGATGGCCAGATGTCTTTCAGATAGACAGGTTCATTTTTGCGATCGTGACCAATCGGATCGGTCGCCAGGTTAATGTTCATGTTTCCGGCCAGAGCATAGGCTACAACCAGCGGCGGCGAGGCCAGCCAGTTGGTTTTCACCAGCGGATGAATACGCCCCTCAAAGTTTCGGTTACCGGAAAGTACCGCGCCAACGGTCAAATCACCCTGCTTGATCGCCACTTCAATAGGCTCAGGCAGTGGACCAGAGTTACCGATGCAGGTCGTACAGCCGTAGCCCACCAGGTTAAAGCCCAACTCGTCGAGGTACGGCGTGAGTCTGGCCTGCGCCAGGTAATCGGAAACCACTTTCGAACCAGGCGCCAGCGACGCCTTAACCCACGGCTGTGGCTTGAGCCCCAGTTCTACCGCTTTTTTCGCTAGCAGCCCGGCTGCCATCAGCACACTCGGGTTGGACGTGTTGGTACAGGAGGTGATAGCGGCGATCACCACGGCGCCGTCAGGGAGCTGATACTGATGCCCGTTCAGAACATAGTCCACAGGACGGTGATCTTTTTGCGCGGCGTTAACCTCCAGCTCATTGCTGGCGGCAAAGGCTTTCGGAACGTTGCTCAGGGCGACGCGGTCCTGCGGTCGTTTCGGCCCTGCGAGGCTTGCCTCAACGGTGCCCATATCCAGTTCCAGCGTGCTGGTAAATACCGGCTCGTCACCCGGGTTACGCCACATGCCCTGCGCTTTGGTGTAGGCCTCTACGAGCGCCACCTGCTCCTCGCTGCGACCACTGAGGCGCATATACTCAAGCGTAACGCTATCAATCGGGAAAAAGCCGCAGGTCGCACCATATTCCGGCGCCATGTTGGCGATGGTGGCCCGGTCCGCCAGCGGCAGTGAATCCAGACCATCACCATAAAATTCAACGAATTTACCCACCACGCCATGCTTACGCAGCATCTGGGTGACCGTCAGAACCAGATCCGTGGCGGTAATGCCTTCGGACAATTTACCGGTCAGCTTAAAGCCCACCACATCGGGAATGAGCATCGATACCGGCTGGCCGAGCATGGCCGCTTCCGCTTCAATACCACCGACGCCCCAGCCCAGAACGCCAAGGCCGTTAATCATGGTCGTGTGTGAATCGGTGCCCACCAGCGTATCCGGGTAAGCCACCCATTCTTTATCCTGCAATTCACTCCAGACGGCTTTGCCGAGATATTCCAGGTTGACCTGGTGACAAATGCCGGTGCCTGGTGGAACAACGCTGAAGCGGCTGAACGCCTGCTGACCCCATTTGAGGAAGACATAGCGTTCATGGTTACGTTCCATCTCCAGACGGACGTTTTCACCGAAAGCATCGTCGTCACCAAAGTGATCGACGGTGACGGAGTGGTCGATGACGAGGTCTACCGGTGAGAGCGGGTTCACCTTAGCCGTATCGCCCCCGAGACGCATAACAGCTTCACGCATGGCGGCCAAGTCCACAACCGCCGGCACGCCGGTGAAATCCTGCATCAATACCCTGGCCGGGCGGTAGGCAATTTCTTTGTCTGCATGAGCATTTTTCAGCCACCCTGCCAGAGCCTGGATATCCTCCTCGGTAACCGAGTCGCCATCTTGCCAGCGCAAGAGGTTTTCCAGTAGTACTTTCAACGACTTGGGTAACCGCGAAATGTCCCCAAGCGTCCTGGCAGCCAGCGGTAAGCTGTAGTAGCGCCAGGTTTTATTTTCCGCCTGTAATGTGTCCTTACTGGCTTCGCGTAGGGTTAACGACATAAGCTCCTCCTTAAAAACAGGGATGTCCTGACAATCATCAGGGCTGTAATTAAAGATAACACAAAGATGTCGTAACGTTTTGATAACAACCCAAATTGATAAATTTAGGAATGGTCCAACGCGAGGGATTAAACAAAAAACCCCGCCGTGGCGAGGTTTTACGATTTAGTGTAAGGCCAGCCAGAGGAGCTGACACCAGAAGAGGATCGACGCTGAGAATACGCCGAGCCATGACCAGTATTTTACGGTTGTCATGTTATTCATCATAGGGACACCAGACTTTAATTATTTAAGGATGCGAGGTCTGCCCTCGTTCTATATTGCTGATGTGTATTTATTAAGGAGTACAAAAGTGCACAGTCTTTATTCAGACTATTTGCATCATTACGCAAAAATCAAAATTATTGTTTTTTGGGTTCGTCTTCTGCGAACACATCAATAAAGGCCTGCTGCTGTGGCGTCAGTTGCCAGGAGGCTGGCACGCTGGTTCCTGGCGCCTTACGCGCTTTGTGAGCATTGTCACGAAGCTGACACATCTCTTTTCTCGCGTCAGTACGCACCGTCATGACCATATTCAACCCCAATATTTCCAGACGAGAAGAGCAACAACCACCCAGAACAGGGCAGAGCCGAGAAAGACCGCCAGCCAGGCTTTACGCTTAAGCGCGGGATCCCTTTGCGGTTCTTCACTTCCTGACGGCATTGCTAACCTCATACAATCGATATCGCTTATCATTTAGAGACCAAACAATTGGCACAAGTAATCATCTGATGAGATAAATCCTAAAGAAACTTTAGCCGAAAAGCCAGTGAATTTACGAATCTGAGCCTGGGAAAATTCAATCTTTTGACCAGAAATAAATAATTGAAAAGAATAATTTGCACACCTGTAAATTAGTTTCTACTTTTGTCGCAAATTTGCGACAGTAAAACCCTATTCATCAAATGGGTTATGACGATATATGACAGTAGGCGCAGATGAGGTTAATTCTAATTTAGATTTAAAGGGGGAAACCGGTATCTTTCCTGAAGAGAAAGATACCGGGTGTAATTATTTGGCAGGAAGTTTGATGTCTTTAAACATCTCTTCGATGTCTTCATTGGAGCGTAACGCCACGGCCGTGTCGACCACGTCACGCGTTAAATGCGGTGCGAAGCGCTGAATAAAATCATACATATAGCTGCGAAGGAACGTGCTGCGACGAAAACCTATCTTGGTGGTGCTGTGGCTGAAGATATCATGCGCGTCCAGACGCACCAGATCCGGGTCTGATACAGGATCCACCGCCATGCTGGCAATAACGCCTACGCCCAGACCCAGACGCACGTACGTTTTAATGACGTCCGCATCCGTTGCAGTGAAGACGATCCGTGGCGTTAAGCCGGCGCGGTTAAAGGCGGTGTCTAGCTCAGAACGGCCCGTAAATCCGAACGTATAGGTAACCAGCGGGTATTGCGCCAGCTCTTCGATTGTCACTTCGCCCTTCCCCGCCAGCGGATGATCGGGGGTCACGACAATAGAGCGGTTCCAGTGGTAGCACGGGAGCATGACCAGATCATCGTACAGATGAAGAGCTTCCGTCGCGATGGCAAAATCGGCATTGCCTTTAGACACGGCCTCTGCGATTTGCGTCGGTGAGCCCTGATGCATATGCAGGGAAACGCGGGGATAGCGTTCGATGAAACCTTTGATCACCCCGGGAAGCGCATAACGCGCCTGTGTGTGCGTGGTGGCAATATAAAGGGAGCCTTTATCCGGCCAGGTATGTTCCCCGGCGACGGATTTAATGGCGTCGACTTTGGAAAGCACTTCTCGTGCGATGCGAATGATTTCCTGCCCTGCCGGCGTGACCTGAGTCAGGTGCTTACCGCTGCGGGCAAATATCTGAATACCTAATTCATCCTCCAGCATACGCACCTGCTTACTGATGCCAGGCTGCGAGGTATAAAGACCTTCTGCGGTGGAAGAGACATTGAGGTTATGATTGACGACCTCAACGATATAGCGAAGCTGCTGTAATTTCATGCCAGACCATCCGATTTAGCGCATGCGTCAATCGCTTAATACGATTTGATAATAAGAAACGGGTTAACTATAACCACTATATCATTTATAGCCAGGCTGTATAGTACGGAACAAAAAATAATAACAACGTAATAAAAAAGGGCCGGAAGTCCGGCCCTTTCACAGGTAAGTTACGGTAAGTGAAGATTATTTTTTACCTGCAACCCATTTTTCGTCGACAAAGAAGGCTGACCAACCGGTCGCTTTACCCTCTTTCTCTGCCGCCACGTACTGCTGCTTCGTTTTACGGCTAAAGCGCACCACGGTTTTGTTGCCTTCCGGATCCTGCTGTGGCGCATCGGCCAGGTAACGCAGTTTCTCCGGCAGACGGTCACGGAAGCGGTACAGCTCTTCTACCAGCGGCGCACGGGTTTCGCGCGATTTCGGGAAGGTGTTGGCCGCCAGGAATACCCCGGCAGCGCCGTCACGCAGCACGAAATACGCATCTGACTTCTCGCACGGCAGCTCAGGAAGCGGAACCGGATCTTCCTTCGGCGGCGCAACTTCACCGTTACGCAGGATCTTACGCGTGTTTTTACAGTCGTCGTTGGTACATGCCATGTACTTACCGAAGCGTCCCATTTTCAGGTGCATTTCGGAACCACATTTCTCACACTCAACGATCGGACCGTCATAGCCCTTAATGCGGAACTCACCTTCTTCGATCTCATAACCGTCGCAGGTTGGGTTATTACCGCAAACGTGCAGTTTACGTTTTGGATCGATCAGGTAGCTGTCCATCGCCGTGCCGCATTTCTTACAGCGGCGCTTGGCGCGCAGTGCGTTGGTCTCCGCATCGTCACCTTCCAGCACGTTGAGAACTTCGTTCTCCGGCACGAGGTTGATAGTGGTTTTGCAACGCTCTTTCGGCGAAAGCGCATAACCAGAACAGCCGAGGAACACGCCCGTGGTTGCGGTACGGATCCCCATTTTACGGCCACAGGTTGGGCAGTCGATGCTGGTCAGTACCATCTGGTTAGGCAGCATGCCGCCTTCTTCAGGATCTTTCTCAGCTTTCTCAAGCTGGTTGGTAAAATCGCTGAAGAAGCTGTCGAGAACTTTCTTCCACTCGGCCTTATGGCTGGCAACCTCATCGAGACTGTCCTCCATCTGCGCGGTGAAGTCATAGTTCATCAACTCACGGAAGTTAGCTTCCAGACGGTCGGTAACAATCTCACCCATTTTTTCAGCATAGAAACGACGGTTCTCAACGCGAACGTATCCACGATCCTGAATGGTCGAAATGATTGACGCATAGGTAGACGGGCGACCGATGCCGCGTTTTTCCAGCTCTTTTACCAGCGACGCTTCGCTGAAACGCGCAGGCGGCTTGGTGAAGTGCTGGGCCGGTACCAGATCAACCAGCGACAGCTCGTCGCCTTTGTTGACGGAAGGCAGCGTTCTGTCTTCATCACCTTTACGCAGCGCAGGCATCACTTTTGTCCAGCCGTCGAAACGCAGAATGCGGCCGCGCGCTTTCAGGCGGAAATCACCCGCGCCAACGGTCAGCGTAGTGGAGTCGTATTTCGCTGGCGTCATCTGGCAGGCCACGAACTGGCGCCAGATCAGCTGATACAGCTTCTGGGCGTCCGCTTCCATATCTTTAAGAGATTCCGCCAGAACGGAAACGTCAGAAGGACGGATCGCTTCGTGCGCTTCCTGAGAATTCTCTTTGCTGGCGTACTGATTAGGACTGTCCGGCAGGTATTTCTTACCGAAGTTGTCCTCGATATAGCCACGCACCATGCTGACAGCGTCCTGGCTAAGGTTGGTGGAGTCAGTACGCATGTAGGTGATGTAACCCGCTTCATACAAACGCTGGGCCATCATCATGGTTTTCTTCACGCCGTAACCCAGACGCGTACTTGCCGCCTGCTGAAGCGTTGACGTGATAAACGGTGCGCCAGGCTTACTGCTGGTCGGTTTATCTTCACGATCCAGCACCTGATAACGCGCTTTTTCCAGCAGCGCTACGGCGGCCATGGTCTGATCGCGATTTTCAGGACGGAACGGTTTGTCGTTGTGGTGGCTCACCTGCAACGGCAGCGCATCGCCGCCCGGCGTGGTGACATTCGCATCCACTTCCCAGAACTCTTCCGGGACAAACGCTTTGATCTCGCGTTCACGTTCGACAACAAGACGAACAGCCACAGACTGCACTCGTCCCGCAGACAGGCCGCGAGCGACCTTTTTCCACAGCAACGGCGAAACCATGTAGCCTACAACGCGGTCCATAAAGCGACGCGCCTGCTGAGCGTTAACACGGTCGATATTCAGTTCACCCGGCTTTTCAAACGCCTGACGAATCGCATTCTTTGTAATTTCGTTAAACACTACACGGCTGTAGCGTTTGTCATCACCCCCAATCACTTCCCGCAGGTGCCATGCGATGGCCTCCCCTTCGCGGTCAAGGTCGGTTGCGAGATAAATGTGGTCTGCTTTTTCAGCAAGCTGTTTCAGCTCGTTAACGACTTTTTCTTTGCCTGGCAGCACTTCGTATTGTGCATCCCAGTTGTGCCATGGGTTAACACCCATGCGGTTGACAAGCGCGCTACGTTCATCCTTTTTAGGCTTTTTAGCCCCTTTGGTGGAGGTAGAGTCTGCGCTCTTTTTGCTGGCTGAGCCACTTGTCGGCAAATCGCGAATGTGACCAACGCTGGACTTAACCACGTAGTCATTGCCCAGATATTTATTGATCGTTTTGGCTTTTGCCGGGGACTCAACGATGACGAGAGCTTTACCCATATTCACCTTTACCTAATTTAATTCTTCCAGGAATACGCCGCACGTTGATTTCCCTTCCGCTGACGACGAGCCATTGATATTGCGACGTCGTCAGGGGATATCAACCCCTTTGTCTTACCGAACGTCAGTATGGCGACATCCAGGTCATTGAGTTTTCGGGTATTTTTCTCACATCAAAGTTCATTCGTGACGAATTCCCGGTCGAATGTCAAGCAATTCTGTTGCCAGAATGACGAAAGCGCACACTGTACCTGATAAAATTCGTTACGCAACTTTATTAGCATGCAAAAGCAAATCCCGCCAGCCAGCCCCTGTTCCTTATACCCGCGAATAGCAGGGAAAATTTGCCCCCGAAGCGACCCAGGCGTAGACTATTGTCACTGTTTAAGGAGTGGAATATGCAGAATACGACCCAACCCATTGACCGAGCTTCACTGCTTATCGAAGCAAACAAACTCATTCGCGACCATGAAGACACCCTGGCGGGTATTGAAGCGACTGGCGTGGAACAACGTAATGGCGTGCTGGTGTTCAGCGGTGAATACTTCCTTGATGAACAAGGGTTACCAACCCCGAAAAGCACCGCCGTGTTTAACATGTTTAAATACCTGGCGCATACCCTCTCAGAGAAGTACCACCTGGTCGATTAAAACGAAAACGCGAGGCATCTGCCTCGCGTTTTTCTTTACAGCAGCGGCTTTTGTCCGCGCTGCAACCAGCGTATCAGCAGGCGATCCGCGCTTTCTGCCGCACTATTGGTTAAACGGTCGAGCAGGCGCTTACGTCGGGTGAAGCGCACCCCCACCAGCTCACGACCTTCCATCAGGTTGAGCAGGAGGTCGTCGCTGGTACCCACTTCATCCACCAGCCCTTTCTCCTGCGCCTGCGTGCCGTACCAGTGTTCGCCCGTAGCCACCTGCTCAATGTCCAGCGTTGGGCGCATGCGGTGCACGAAATCCTTGAACAGATGGTGAGTTTCGTTCAGATCTTCCCGGAACTTCTGCCGTCCCTCTTCGGTATTTTCGCCGAGCAGCGTCAGCGTACGTTTGTACTGACCCGCCGTATGCAATTCGATGTCGATCTCTTTATTTTTCAGGAAACGATTGAAGTTAGGGATCTGCGCAACCACCCCAATCGAGCCGATAATGGAGAACGGTGCTGCGACGATTTTATCCGCCACGCACGCCATCATATAGCCGCCACTCGCCGCGACCTTATCTACCGCCACGGTGAGCGGGATCTGTTTATCCCGCAGACGTTGTAACTGCGAAGCCGCCAGTCCATACCCATGCACTACGCCGCCCGGGCTTTCAAGGCGTACCACCACCTGATCCTGGGCTGTCGCCACGGCCAGCACCGCGGTCACTTCCTCACGCAGAGAGGAGACTTCATGCGCATCCATGCTACCTTTAAAATCGAGCACATAGACGCGCGGTTTTGCGTCAGCCTGTGGCGTGGCGAGCTTAGCTTTCGCCTTCGCGGCTTTGGCGTCCTGCTTATGTTTTTTCTTCTGGGCTTTTAGCCACAGCTTCTGTTGATGATCGTCAAGCAGCGCCAGAGACATCTCTTCCCGCATCTCTTTATACTGCTCGCTCAGGCGGGTAATGCGTAACTCACCACGCTGACGCTTACGCTGCGTCAGGTTGACAATCAGGACGGCAATCACCGCGACAGCAATAACCACCGTAGCGATTTTGGCCAAAAACAACCCATACTGAGAAAGTAATTCCACGCGTTCCACCTTGATTTAACCACGAATCTTACACGCCAGTGTACAACAGCCCTGCGCAGGCGTCTCGCTCTGGACATTAGCTCTGCGAGGCGGCTTCAGGAATCCCCCGTTTCTGGTTTAAATCTTTGCAAATTGTTAATTTCCCAGCGTTCTGTCCTGTAGACTGATTGAATTCTGACGCGGTTTCGGGCATAAAGCCGAAAAGTCATAAATAAAGGTGCAAGTCACGCCCAATGCGCCTGAGGAGCCACCGTGCATTATCAGCCACAAAAAAACCTTCTACAGAACCGCATCATTCTGGTTACCGGTGCCAGCGACGGGATTGGTCGCGAAGCGGCGCTGACTTATTCTGAATACGGTGCGAGCCTTATTCTGCTGGGACGTAATGAAGAAAAGCTCAAAGCCGTTGCCCGTGAAATCGAAAACGCCGGCGGTACCCCCACGCCCTGGTATACGCTCGATCTGCTGACCTGTACGTCAGCGTCATGTCAGGCCCTTGCCCAGCGCATTAGTACGCATTATTCGCGTCTGGACGGCGTACTACACAACGCGGGGTTACTGGGCGAAGTGCGCCCGATGGATGAACAGGATCCGGAGATTTGGCAGCAGGTGATGCAGGTTAACGTCAATGGGACGTTTTTCCTGACCCAGGCCTTGCTTCCTTTATTACTTAACTCAGATTCCGGTTCGCTGGTGTTTACCTCCTCCAGCGTGGGGCGTCAGGGTCGTGCGAACTGGGGGGCTTACGCCGCCTCAAAATTTGCCACGGAAGGAATGATGCAGGTGCTGGCCGAAGAGTATCAAAACCGCCATCTGCGGGTTAACTGTATTAACCCTGGCGGTACGCGCACTAAAATGCGTGCCAGCGCGTTCCCGACAGAAGATCCGCAAAAGCTTAAAACCCCGGCCGATATTATGCCTCTTTACCTGTGGCTAATGGGTGACGACAGCCGTCGTAAAACCGGAATAACATTCGATGCTCAGCCAGGCCGCAAACCGGGGATATCGCAATGAGTGAAGACCGTCATCAACAGCGCCAGCAGCGTCTGAAAGAACAGGTTGATGCACGCGTGGCGGCCGCTCAGGACGAGCGCGGGATCCTCATCGTGTTCACCGGCAACGGCAAAGGCAAAACCACCGCCGCATTCGGTACCGCCACCCGCGCAGTCGGGCACGGTCAGAAAGTGGGCGTGATCCAGTTTATCAAGGGTGAATGGCCCAACGGCGAGCGTAATCTGCTCGAACCGCAAGGTGTTGAGTTTCAGGTGATGGCGACCGGTTTTACCTGGGATACCCAGAACCGGGAAACAGATACCGCAGCCTGCCTCGCCGTCTGGGAGCATGCCAAAAGAATGCTCTCTGACCCGTCGCTGAACATGGTGTTGCTGGATGAGATCACCTATATGGTGGCCTATGACTACCTGCCGCTGGAAGCCGTGCTGGAGGCCCTCAGGAACCGCCCTGCACACCAGACGGCGATCGTCACGGGGCGCGGGTGTCATCGGGACATTCTGGAGCTGGCCGATACCGTCAGCGAACTGCGTCCGGTTAAGCATGCGTTCGATGCGGGTATCAAAGCGCAAATAGGGATTGATTACTGAAGAAAAAAGCCCGGTATATTCACCGGGCTTTTAGATTAACCGTTGTTATTACGGCTGCCAGAGCGGCGATTGCTGCTAACCTGGCTGTGACGTTTAACCGCACGGCGGATCTGATTCGCCTTCATACGACGACGATCTTTCTCTACCGCCACTTTCGATGTGGTTTCTGGCGTCAGGCCAACCAGATCGCGCAGGTAGTTGGTTTGCGTCAGATCCAGCTCGGTATAGCCGCCACGTGGCAGGCCTTTCGGCAGCAGGATGTCGCCATAGCGGACACGAATCAAACGGCTTACCTGGACACCGACCGCTTCCCACAGACGACGCACCTCGCGGTTACGTCCCTCTGTCAGGGTAACGTTGTACCACTGGTTAATGCCTTCACCACCGGTAAACTTGATGGTTTTGAACGCCGCTGGGCCGTCTTCTAGCTGAACGCCACGCGACAGATCGCGCAATTTGTTCTCATCAACCTGACCGAAGACGCGCACGGCGTATTCACGCTCCACTTCACGACTCGGGTGCATCAGGCGGTTTGCCAGTTCACCATCGGTGGTGAACAGCAGCAGGCCACAGGTATTCACGTCCAGACGCCCTACGGCAATCCAGCGGGCGCCACGCAGTTTTGGCAGACGGTCGAACACCGTCGGGCGGCCTTCCGGGTCGTTGCGGGTACACAGTTCGCCTTCCGGCTTGTAGTAAGCCAGCACGCGGCAGATCTGTTCAGCGGACTCTTTCACGGAGATAAGATGGCCGTCAATGCGGATCTTCAGCCCCGGTACGATTTCAACGCGGTCACCGAGTGTGGCGATTTTACCGTCCACACTCACGCGACCTGCTTCAATAATGGCTTCGATTTCACGGCGCGAACCGTGGCCGGCACGCGCCAGCACTTTCTGTAACTTCTCGCTCATTGAGCTTCCTCAGGTGTCGCCTTCACAGGCGTCGAATCAGGTCAAAAACAGGGCAACGCCCTGCTTTGATGGCCGCGTAGTATATCTGCTTACACCCTTACAAGAAAGGCTTAACATCGCCCACGCCTTCACGAATCACTTCTGGCGCGTCTTCGGTGAGATCCACCACGGTGGTCGGTTGCTGGCCTAGATAGCCGCCATGAATAATCAGCTCCACCACTTTCTCCAGACGATCTTTGATCTCTTCCGGGTCGGACTCGGTAAACTCACTGCCCGGCAGCATCAGCGAGGTAGACAGCATCGGCTCGCCGAGGGTTTCCAGCAGCGCCTGGGCAATCGGGTTCGACGGCACGCGCATGCCGATGGTTTTACGTTTTTCCTGCAACAGACGACGCGGCACCTCTTTTGTCCCTTTCAGAATGAAGGTGTAGTTTCCCGGCGTGTTGTTTTTGATCAGGCGAAAGGCCACGTTGTCGACATACGCATAGGTCGACAGCTCAGATAGATCGCGACACATTAGGGTGAAGTTGTGGCCGTCCGGCAGCTGGCGGATGCGACAGATGCGCTCCATCGCCCCTTTATCCTCGATTTTACAGCCCAGCGCGTAGCCAGAATCGGTTGGGTAGACAATAACGCCGCCTTTACGGACGATTTCCACAGCCTGATTAATCAGACGTGGCTGTGGGTTATCCGGATGGATATAGAAAAACTGACTCATACTTCCCTCTCTTCAATTTGCTGTGGCTGTTCCCAGAGCTGCCAGACGGGCTCAACGCCAGCGGGTAACCAGAGCTTGCGCCCCAGTTCAATCCACGCGCAGGGTTGATGGAAATCTGAACCCTGTGACCCAAGCAGGCCAAACTGACGGGCGTAGGTCGCGAGCTGCGAACGCTCATTGGGTGCCTGCTGACACTGGGCAACTTCCATCGCCTCACCGCCGGATTCGGCAAAGTGGGCCAGCAACCTTTTCAGCCATTTAGCAGAAAGATTATACCGCCCCGGATGGGCCAATACGGCCTTACCACCAGAATGATGAATCACATCAATAGCTTGTTTTATTGTACACCACTGGGGAGGAACGTATCCGGTTTTCCCGCGCGCCAGATACTTTTTAAACACATTCGCCATGGTCGTCGCTTTACCGGCGTCAACCAGAAAACGGGCGAAATGGCCGCGCGTGACCGCCCCACCGTTCGCCAGCTTGCGCGCGCCTTCCAGCGCACCGGGGATATGCGCCTTCTCAAGACGTTCGCCTATCAACTCCGCGCGTTGATTGCGTCGTGCTTTTTGTTCTTGCAAAAATGCGCACATTGCCGGATGTTCTGTATCAATATTCAGGCCAACGATATGAATTTCGTGGTTTTCCCAGAGCGTGGAGATCTCGACCCCGGGCACCAGATTTAGCGCCAGCCCGCTTCGGGCAATCTCGGCGCGCGCGGCGGGGATGGCGTCTGTTGTGTCGTGATCGGTTATTGCCAGCGTGCCGACACGCATTTCAACGGCGCGATGGACCAGGGCTTCGGGCGTCAGCAGGCCATCTGAAGCCTGCGTATGGCTGTGTAAATCATAAATTACGGCGTAGGTGGTATCGCTCAAAGCACTTCCCATAACAGTCTGGAGACATCCGAAGCACCTATGATACCGACTTACCGCGAAATACTGAAATCAGGGGTTGACAACACGCCATCGAACTAGTTAACTAGTACGCAAGTTCACACGAGAAAGGTATCTGAAAATGACAGCACATTTCGCTCTGCACGGTTGGTGGCGTACTTCCTGATCTTCGGGCAGTGTCACGCGTCTGCGAAAAGCAAACAGATACCCGGCCCGCTCCCAAGCGGGCTTTTTTTTGAACAGAATATGAGAATAACAACATGCAAACAGCCAAACCCCACCTCGAACTGCTGACCTGCGAGGCGGCCTATCGCCATAACCCTACCGCGCTCTTTCATCAGGTGTGCGGTGCACGTCCTGCGACGCTGCTGCTGGAATCTGCTGATATCGACAGTAAGGACGATCTCAAAAGCCTGCTGCTGGTTGACAGCGCGCTGCGCATTACCGCATCGGGTGACACTGTCACTATTAAGGCGTTATCCGAGAATGGCGCGTCGCTGCTGCCGCTGCTGGATGCGGCTCTGCCTTCAGGCATTGAAAATGAGCGTCATCCGGACCTGCGAATTCTGTATTTCCCGCCGGTAAGCCAGTTGCTGGATGAAGATGCCCGCCTCTGCTCACTCTCCGTTTTCGACGCCTTCCGCCTGCTGCAAAATCTGGTCATTGTGCCGGAAGATGAGCGCGAAGCAATGTTCTTTGGCGGGCTGTTTGCTTACGACCTGGTTGCTGGCTTTGAAGATTTACCGGAAACCGAGCAGGGTAACCGCTGCCCGGACTACTGCTTCTACCTGGCCGAAACCCTGCTGGTGATCGACCATCAGAAAAAATACACCCGCATTCAGGCAAGCCTGTTCACGCCATCTGTGTCTGAGAAAAATCGCCTCGCGCAGCGCATCGCCCAACTGCAACAGCAGATGTCAGAAGCACCGCCCGCGCTCCCGGTGCAGCGTGTTGAAAAGATGACCTGCGAGGTGAGTCAGACCGACGATCAGTACGGCGCGGTGGTGCGTCAGATGCAAAAAGCGATTCGTGCCGGGGAGATTTTCCAGGTGGTGCCGTCCCGTCGCTTTTCACTGCCCTGCCCGTCGCCGCTGGCGGCTTACGATGTGCTGAAAAAGAGCAACCCAAGCCCGTACATGTTCTTTATGCAGGACAATGATTTCACTCTGTTCGGCGCGTCACCGGAAAGCTCCCTCAAGTACGACGCCACCAGCCGCCAGATTGAGATCTACCCGATAGCGGGAACCCGTCCACGCGGCCGTCGTGCCGATGGCTCCCTGGACCGCGATCTCGACAGCCGCATCGAACTGGAAATGCGTACCGACCACAAAGAGCTCTCCGAACACCTGATGCTGGTTGACCTGGCACGTAACGACCTGGCGCGTATTTGTACGCCGGGCAGCCGCTATGTGGCAGACCTGACCAAAGTCGACCGCTACTCCTTCGTCATGCATCTGGTATCCCGCGTGGTGGGTGAGCTGCGCCACGACCTCGACGTCCTGCACGCCTACCGCGCCTGCATGAACATGGGCACGTTGAGCGGCGCGCCGAAAGTCCGCGCCATGCAGCTGATTGCCGAAGCTGAAGGCCGCCGTCGCGGCAGCTACGGTGGCGCGGTGGGCTATTTCACCGCTCACGGTGACCTCGATACCTGCATCGTGATTCGCTCCGCCTACGTTGAGGACGGCATTGCTACCGTCCAGGCCGGGGCCGGGATTGTGCTGGATTCTGTTCCGCAGTCGGAAGCCGACGAAACCCGCAGTAAAGCGCGCGCGGTACTGCGCGCCATTGCTACCGCACACCATGCACAGGAGATTTTCTGATGGCTGACATTCTGCTGCTCGATAATATCGACTCCTTTACCTACAACCTGGCAGATCAGCTGCGTGCGAATGGACACAACGTCGTTATCTATCGCAACCACGTTCCGGCCCAGACGCTGATTGACCGTCTGGCGACCATGCAAAACCCGGTGCTGATGCTCTCCCCGGGGCCAGGCGCACCGAGCGAAGCGGGCTGTATGCCTGAGCTGTTGACCCGTATGCGCGGCAAGCTGCCGATTATCGGCATCTGCCTCGGCCACCAGGCGATTGTCGAAGCCTACGGTGGTTACGTGGGTCAGGCGGGGGAGATCCTGCATGGTAAAGCGTCAAGCATTGAACATGACGGTCAGGCGATGTTTGCCGGTCTGCCGAACCCGCTTCCGGTGGCGCGTTACCACTCACTGGTCGGCAGCAATATTCCGGCCGGGCTGACGATTAACGCCTCGTTTGAAGGGATGGTGATGGCGGTGCGTCACGATGCGGATCGCGTCTGCGGGATGCAGTTCCACCCGGAATCTATCCTGACGTCTAACGGCGCGCGCCTGCTGGAGCAAACGCTCAACTGGGCGTTGCAAAAGCTGGAGCAGACCAACACCCTGCAACCGATTCTGGAAAAACTGTATCAGGCCCAGACCCTGAGCCAGCAGGAGAGCCACCAGCTTTTCTCCGCCGTCGTGCGCGGCGAGCTGAAGCCTGAGCAGCTGGCCGCTGCGCTGGTGAGCATGAAAGTGCGCGGCGAAAGCCCGCAGGAGATCGCCGGTGCGGCAACCGCGCTGCTGGAAAATGCCGCCCCGTTCCCGCGCCCGGACTATCCGTTTGCCGATATCGTTGGGACCGGTGGCGACGGCAGCAACAGCATCAATATTTCGACCGCCAGCGCCTTTGTGGCGGCGGCATGCGGACTGAAAGTGGCGAAGCACGGCAACCGCAGCGTGTCCAGCCGTTCCGGATCGTCCGACCTGCTGGCGGCTTTCGGTATCAACCTGGACATGAACGCCGAGCGTTCCCGTGAAGCGCTGGATGACCTGGGCGTCTGTTTCCTGTTTGCGCCGAAGTATCACACCGGTTTCCGCCACGCGATGCCCGTTCGCCAGCAGCTTAAAACCCGGACGCTGTTTAATGTGCTCGGTCCACTCATTAACCCGGCGCACCCGCCGCTGGCGCTGATTGGCGTTTACAGTCCGGAGCTGGTCCTGCCGATTGCGGAGACGCTGCGCGTCCTCGGTTACCAACGCGCCGCCGTGGTACACAGCGGCGGGATGGATGAAGTTTCCCTGCATGCGCCCACGCTGGTGGCCGAACTGAATAACGGCGAAGTGCTGAACTATCAGCTTGAGGCCGCTGATTTCGGGTTGACCCCGTACCATCAGGACGCCCTGGCGGGCGGCACGCCGGAAGAAAACCGTGACATTCTCACGCGCTTATTACAAGGTAAAGGTGAGGCCGCCCATGAGGCCGCCGTGGCGGCCAACGTAGCCATGCTGATGCGTTTACATGGCGAGGAAGATCTGAAAGCCAACGCCCAAAAAGTTCTGGACGTACTGCGCTCCGGTGCAGCTTACGATCGCGTTACCGCACTTGCGGCAAGAGGGTAAATAATGCAGACCGTTTTAGCGAAAATCGTCGCCGATAAGGCCATCTGGGTGGAAGCCCGTAAGCAACAGCAGCCGCTCGCCAGTTTTCAGAATGACGTCGTTCCGAGCAGCCGTCGTTTCTATGATGCCCTCCAGGGCGCGCGTACCGCGTTTATTCTGGAGTGTAAAAAAGCGTCTCCGTCCAAAGGCGTGATCCGTGACGATTTCGACCCGGCGCGTATTGCCGGTATCTACAAGCATCATGCGTCTGCCATTTCTGTGCTGACGGATGAGAAATATTTCCAGGGCAGCTTCGATTTTCTGCCCGTAGTCAGCGGCATCGCGCCGCAGCCGATTCTGTGCAAAGACTTTATTATCGACCCGTATCAGATCTGGCTGGCGCGCTTTTACCAGGCCGATGCCTGCCTGCTGATGCTCTCCGTGCTGGATGACGAACAGTATCGCCAGCTCTCCGCCGTCGCGCACAGCCTGAATATGGGCGTGCTTACCGAAGTGAGCAACGAAGAGGAGCTGGAGCGCGCCATCGCGCTGGAAGCCAAAGTGGTCGGCATTAACAACCGCGACCTGCGCGACCTGTCGATTGACCTCAACCGTACGCGCCAGCTTGCGCCGCGTCTGGGTGCGGGCGTCACGGTGATCAGCGAATCCGGAATCAACAGCTACGCTCAGGTGCGCGAACTCAGCCACTTTGCCAACGGTTTCCTGATCGGTTCCGCGATGATGGAACACGACGATCTTAATGCGGCCGTGCGCCGCGTGCTGCTGGGTGAGAACAAAGTTTGCGGCCTGACCCGTGAACAGGATGCGCAGGCGGCGTATGAGGCGGGCGCAATCTATGGTGGTCTGATCTTTGTTGAGTCCTCTCCTCGCGCCGTTAATGAAGAACAGGCGCGCAAGGTGATTGCGGCTGCGCCACTGAGCTACGTGGGCGTGTTCCGCAATGCGGATATTAACGACGTTGCGGCGAAAGCGGACGCGTTATCCCTGAGCGCGGTTCAGCTACATGGCGATGAAGATCAGACATACATCGATGCTCTGCGACATGTTCTGGCACCTCAGGTTCAGATCTGGAAAGCGCAAAGCGTTGGCGCCATCCTGCCCGCGCGTAACCTTACGCATGTTGATAAATACGTGCTCGATAACGGCCAGGGCGGTACGGGGCAGCGTTTCGACTGGTCACTGCTGCGTGGCGAAGTGCTGGACAATGTCCTGCTGGCGGGGGGATTAAGCCCCGATAACTGTGTGGAAGCAGCCAAAACCGGCTGCGCCGGCCTCGATTTCAATTCAGGCGTAGAGTCCCAACCGGGCATAAAAGACGCCAGCAAGCTGGCATCGGTATTTAAAACTCTGCGTGCATATTAAGGAAGAGAAGATGACGACATTACTTAACCCGTATTTTGGTGAGTTTGGTGGGATGTACGTCCCACAAATCCTGATGCCCGCGCTGCGCCAGCTGGAAGAAGCGTTCGTGAGCGCGCAGAAAGATCCGGCGTTTCAGGCGGAGTTTACTGACCTGCTGAAAAACTACGCCGGTCGTCCGACGGCACTGACCAAATGCCGCAACCTGACCGAAGGCACCAGAACCACGCTCTACCTTAAACGTGAAGATCTGCTGCACGGCGGCGCGCATAAAACTAATCAGGTGCTTGGCCAGGCTCTGCTCGCCAAACGTATGGGTAAAACCGAAATTATCGCCGAAACCGGCGCAGGCCAGCACGGCGTGGCCTCTGCCCTCGCCAGCGCCCTGCTCGGCCTGAAGTGCCGCATCTATATGGGGGCGAAAGACGTTGAACGCCAGTCGCCTAACGTGTTCCGTATGCGTCTGATGGGGGCGGAAGTGATCCCTGTACACAGCGGTTCTGCCACGCTGAAAGATGCCTGTAATGAAGCGCTGCGCGACTGGTCTGGCAGCTACGAAACCGCCCACTACATGCTCGGTACCGCGGCAGGCCCGCACCCGTTCCCGACCATCGTGCGTGAATTCCAGCGCATGATCGGTGAAGAGACTAAAGCGCAGATCCTCGAAAAAGAGGGTCGCCTGCCGGATGCGGTAATCGCCTGCGTTGGCGGCGGATCTAACGCCATCGGCATGTTTGCCGATTTTATCGACGAAACCAGCGTTGGGCTGATTGGCGTTGAGCCTGCCGGCCACGGCATTGAAACGGGCGAGCACGGTGCGCCGCTGAAGCATGGTCGCGTGGGGATCTATTTCGGCATGAAGGCCCCGATGATGCAGACCGATGAAGGGCAGATTGAGGAGTCTTACTCAATTTCAGCCGGGCTGGATTTCCCGTCCGTAGGGCCGCAGCACGCGTTCCTCAACAGCACCGGCCGCGCGGATTATGTCTCCATCACTGATGACGAAGCGCTGGAGGCCTTCAAAACGCTGTGTCGCAATGAAGGGATCATCCCGGCGCTGGAGTCTTCCCACGCGCTGGCACACGCGCTGAAAATGATGAAGGAAAACCCGGAAAAAGAGCAACTGCTGGTGGTAAACCTTTCCGGTCGCGGTGACAAAGATATTTTCACCGTTCACGATATTCTGAAAGCACGAGGGGAAATCTGATGGAACGCTACGACAACGCATTTTCACAACTGAAAGCCCGCCAGGAAGGCGCTTTCGTTCCCTTCGTGACGCTGGGCGACCCCGGTCCGGAGCTGTCGCTGAAGATTATCGATACCCTGATTGACGCCGGTGCCGACGCGCTGGAATTGGGGATTCCGTTCTCCGATCCGCTGGCGGATGGCCCGACCATCCAGAACGCGACGCTTCGCGCGTTTGCTGCGGGCGTGACGCCGGGCCAGTGCTTCGAAATGCTGGCGGCGATCCGCCAGAAGCACCCGACCATTCCGATCGGCCTGCTGATGTACGCCAACCTGGTGTTCAGCCGCGGTATTGATGCGTTTTACGCAGAGTGCGCCCGCGTGGGCGTTGACTCCGTGCTGGTGGCTGACGTGCCCGTTGAAGAGTCTGCGCCGTTCCGTCAGGCGGCGATGCGCCACAACGTCGCGCCGATTTTCATCTGTCCACCGAATGCCGATGACGATCTGTTGCGCCAGATTGCCTCTTACGGACGGGGTTACACCTACCTGCTCTCCCGTGCGGGCGTCACCGGTGCGGAAAACAAAGCCGCGCTTCCGCTGCATCATCTGGTGGAGAAGCTGGCAGAATACCATGCTGCACCGCCGCTTCAGGGCTTTGGGATTTCCTCTCCGGATCAGGTTACTGCGGCGATTGACGCGAAAGCCGCCGGGGCCATTTCCGGTTCGGCTATCGTGAAAATCATCGAGAAGAATGTGGATAAGCCAGAGCAGATGCTGGCTGAGTTACACGCATTCGTCACATCCATGAAAGCGGCCACACACAAGGCGTAACCGTTAACACCGTCTGGCCCCGGCGTCAGGCGGTTTTCCCTTCTCTCTTCCTGAAAGAAGCAGGTCAAAATTGATCCTGTCGATATTTTCGGTGTGAATGACTTTTCAAACTTTCGCGTAAGCGTATGATCTGGGCTCTTTTTAGCGTTACCCTTCTGAGTTCAGAGGTTATTCATGTCCTGGCATTCCTTCAAACAGACTTACCTGGTTAAGTTCTGGTCACCTGTTCCGGCCGTTATCGCGGCAGGCATTCTCTCTACCTATTATTTCGGTATTACCGGCACCTTCTGGGCTGTTACGGGCGAGTTTACCCGCTGGGGTGGGCAGCTATTACAGCTGGCAGGCGTTCATGCCGAAGAGTGGGGTTACTTCAAACTGATCCATCTTGAGGGCACACCGCTGACCCGCATCGACGGGATGATGATCATTGGCATGTTTGGCGGATGTTTTGCGGCCGCGCTGTGGGCCAACAACGTTAAGTTGCGCATGCCGAAAAGCCGCATCCGCATTATGCAGGCCGTAGTCGGCGGTATCATTGCCGGGTTTGGCGCCCGCCTGGCGATGGGCTGTAATCTGGCCGCGTTCTTTACCGGTATTCCGCAGTTCTCGCTGCATGCCTGGTTCTTTGCCGTCGCCACCGCCATTGGCTCATATTTCGGTGCAAAGTTCACCCTGCTGCCACTGTTCCGCATTCCGGTGAAAATGACGAAAGTTAGCGCTGCATCTCCGTTAACGCAAAAACCCGATCAGGCGCGTCGTCGCTTCCGCCTCGGTATGCTGGTCTTTTTTGCTATGGTTGCCTGGGCGATTTGCACGGCGATGAATCAGCCCAAACTCGGTCTGGCCATGCTGTTCGGCGTCGGCTTTGGTCTGCTGATTGAACGCGCGCAGATCTGCTTTACCTCCGCGTTTCGCGATATGTGGATCACCGGACGAACCATGATGGCGAAGGCGATCATTGCCGGTATGGCCGTGAGCGCGATCGGCATCTTCAGCTACGTTCAGCTCGGCGTGGAACCGAAAATCATGTGGGCGGGCCCAAATGCCGTCATTGGCGGGCTGCTGTTTGGTTTTGGCATCGTGCTGGCGGGCGGGTGTGAAACTGGCTGGATGTATCGCGCCGTGGAAGGCCAGGTGCATTACTGGTGGGTTGGTCTGGGTAACGTGATTGGCTCAACCCTCCTGGCGTACTACTGGGATGACGTCTCTCCAGTACTGGCAACCAACTGGGACAAGGTCAATTTGCTGAATACCTTTGGTCCACTCGGGGGGCTCACGGTGACCTACGCCCTGCTGCTTATCGCCTTCTTACTGGTTATTGCGCAAGAAAAGCGCTTCTTCCGGCGTGCCACCGTCAAAACTGAAACTCAGGAGAATGCCGCATGAAAGAGATCGTGCCTGATTATCGTCTCGATATGGTGGGTGAACCCTGCCCTTACCCGGCCGTTGCCACGCTTGAGGCGTTACCGCAGCTTAAGAAAGGTGAAATTCTGGAAGTGGTGAGCGATTGCCCCCAGTCGATCAATAACATTCCGCTTGATGCCAAAAATCACGGCTATACCGTGCTAGATATCCAGCAGGACGGACCAACCATTCGTTATTTAATTCAGAAGTGATTTCACGATCGAAAAAGGCCTCTCAGAGGCCTTTTCTAGTTTACTGGCTTTGGCCACCGTCGTCGTCTGAGCTTCGGCAGGCATGAATGAATGGTGAGACGTGTTCCGCAAACGGAACAGATAGCACCGTGAGGTAGGCTATGTGCTGGGCTGAACGTCGTGAACTGAAACTGTTTACCTGCACAAACCGGACACTCAAATTTGATGTTGGGGATATCCCCTCCAGCCAGGTATGTGGAACAACCACCATACAGCAATCCCCGGCTGACAGGGGATATATCTTCTGTCAGAAACGATAGCCTGCTGAGAACATAAATACCCACGGATCCAGACGGGTATTGATACTTTGCTGCTGGCCGCCAGCTTTAAAGCGCACGTCTGTATCAATGTCCATATACCAGACCGAGGCGTTGATCAGCCAGTCACGGTTAATCAGATAATCCAGACCAACCTGCCCCGCCATGCCCCACGAGTCTTTCAGGCTGAGATCGGAGAGCCCGGCCTCTTTACCGGTATCGTTAAATTTCTCATCAAAGAAGGTGGTGTAGTTAACGCCTGCACCAATATAAGGGCGCACCTTGCTGCTGGAATCGCCGAAGTACCACTGCGCCATCAGGGTTGGTGGTAAATGGTGCACCGTAGCAATGTCCCCGGTCGGCCCTAAACCGACGCGGTGACGGAATGGCGTGGCGGCCAGAAGCTCAACGCCAATGTTATCCGTAGCCATATACGTGAATGTCAGGCCTAACTGGGTGTTATTGCTAACGTTAAACCCGCCCATACCCAGTACATTGTCGGAACCTTCCGTTGGACGCACCGTTGCCGAACCGGCACGAATAAAGAATTCACCTGCTTCATGCGCGTACGCGCCGCCAGAGAGACTGCTTAAGATAAGGGCTGCCACCGCTAATTTTTTCATATCCGCTCCATCGTTGTGGTTTTAATTGCGGAGGAGAATATACTCACAAATGAGTAATAAGTGATCTAACACAGATCACATTAAAACCAGTAAGTTAACATTCATTGATCTAGGTTAATTTTTGGTGACGCCTCATAAAGCAATAAGTTGTTACCGCGTCAATTTTTGGCATTTCATAGTTAAAAAATTTTCTTTTTTTCCTCTCTTGCGCTTCCTGTAGCGGCTGGATAATTTATCGCTCTCACAATCTGATTTGATGCGTTCTACTTTTGCAGGTGTGCCATGAGTGATCATAACCCGTGCATGACGTGCGGAGCCTGTTGTGCGTATTTTCGAGTCTCTTTCTACTGGGCTGAAGCCAGCGATGGCGGCGGCACCGTTCCGGTTGATCTCACTGAACCCTTGACCCCTTTCCTGCGTTGCATGCGCGGCACCAACCAAAAACAGAGCCGCTGTGTGGCACTGCAAGGTGAACCTGGGGTATCCACCCGCTGTTCCATTTACGCGGATCGCCCCAGCCCGTGCCGCACTTTCGCGATGTCGGGAGAGGATGGGCAGGTCAATGAGGCATGCAATCGCGCCCGCGCCCGCTATGGATTACCGCCGCTTTACAAAGATATGCTTTTCCATACAAGCCTTGATGCTGCCACCAGCGTGTTATCCGGTGTACAATTGCCGGCTAATTAACACCTGCAATACTCAAGGAGAGTGCATGTCTATCACGGCGAAGTCTGTCTACCGTGACACGGGAAATTTTTTCCGCAATCAGTTCGTTACTTTTTTACTGATCGCGTTGTTGTGCGCCTTCATTACGGTGGTGCTGGGTCATGCGTTCTCACCCAGTGATGAACAGATTGCCTCGCTGAGCCAGGGGGATCATCTTGCAGGCAGCGCAGGGTTATTTGACCTTGTGCAGAATATGACGCCAGAGCAACAGCAAATCTTGCTGCGTGCATCTGCGGCATCTACCTTCTCGGGGCTAATCGGCAACGCCATTCTGGCAGGTGGCGTGTTGCTGATGATCCAGCTGGTGTCTGCCGGCCAACGCGTCAGCGCGTTACGTGCCATCGGGGCCAGTGCTCCGGTGCTGCCGAAACTGTTTATCCTCATCTTCCTGACTACGCTGCTGGTCCAGATGGGGATAATGTTGGTTGTCGTTCCGGGCGTGCTGCTGGCTATCGTGCTTTCATTTGCGCCAGTAATGGTTGTGCAGGACAAAATGGGTATTTTCACCGCCATGCGCAGCAGTATAAGGCTCGCGTGGGCGAATATGCGTCTGGTCGCCCCGGCCGTTATCAGCTGGTTGCTGGCCAAGACTCTACTGTTGCTGTTTGCGCCGAATTTTGCGGTATTAACGCCAAACGTCGGCGCGGTTGTCGCCAATACGCTGAGCAATCTGATTTCAGCTGTACTGCTGGTCTATTTGTTCCGCCTGTACATGTTAATTCGTCAGTAACCGGGATCGCAGAATGAAGCAGTTTCTTGATTTTTTACCGCTGATCGTATTTTTCGCTTTTTATAAGTTGTACGACATCTATGCCGGCACGCTGGCGTTGATTGTGGCAACGGCTGTGGTGCTGATTTACAGCTGGGTTCGCTATCGCAAAGTTGAAAAGATGGCGCTCATCACTTTCCTGATGGTGGCGGTGTTTGGTGGTCTGACGTTGTTCTTCCACAATGATGAATTTATCAAATGGAAGGTCACAGTGATTTACGGCCTGTTTGCGGGCGCGCTGCTCATCAGCCAGTGGGTGATGAAGAAGCCGCTGATCCAGCGCATGCTGGGGAAAGAACTGACGCTGCCGCAGGCTGTGTGGGGGCGTCTGAATATCGCCTGGGCGCTATTTTTTATTCTGTGTGGTCTGGCGAATATCTATATCGCATTCTGGCTGCCGCAGAATATCTGGGTCAACTTCAAGGTGTTTGGCCTGACGGCGCTGACCCTTATCTTCACCCTGCTCAGCGGCGTTTATATTTATCGCCACATGCCGCAGGATGACAAGCACTGATCCTTCTGGCCAGATCGTCACGCGGTCTGGCCTCTTTTCCCGCCTTCCCTTTTCTCCACAACCTTCCTGCGAAAATGTCTGAATCATGAAGATTTTATGGAGATTGCTGTCGCTTTATTGTAATGAGAATCACTATCATTAATATTCTTCATCGCATTTTTAACAAATGGAAATGAGTTGATGAATAACATAATAAGATTTGCCCCGGCTACACTTACACTCGCCATTCTTTCAACGCTATACCAGAGCGCGCACGCAGCGGAAGATCCTCTCGCCGATGGTGAAACAATGGTCGTTCAGGCAACCGCTGAAGAGGCCCTAAAGCAACAGCCGGGGGTTTCCATCATCACGGCAAAGGACATAGAAAAGGATCCACCGGTTAACGATCTTTCGGAAATTATTCGCAAAATGCCCGGGGTTAACCTCACCGGAAACAGCGCGACAGGCAGTCGTGGTAACAACCGCCAGATCGACATCCGCGGTATGGGGCCAGAGAACACGCTGATTCTGATTGACGGTGTGCCGGTGACGTCACGTAACTCGGTGCGCTACAGCTGGCGCGGGGAGCGCGACACCCGCGGGGACACCAACTGGGTTCCGCCAGAGATGGTTGAGCGCATTGAAGTACTCCGGGGACCAGCTGCCGCCCGCTATGGTTCGGGGGCTGCCGGCGGCGTCGTCAACATCATTACCAAACGCCCGTCCAACGACTGGCACGGCTCCCTCTCCCTGTACACTAACCAGCCTGAAAATGATAAAGAGGGGGCGACGAAACGCGCTAATTTTGATCTGAGCGGCCCCCTCGCGGGCGATGCGTTAACGATGCGCCTGTACGGGAACATCAACAAAACCGACGCAGATGCTCAGGACATCAACACCGCGCAAAACGGCTCTTACGCCGCCGGGCGAGAGGGCGTACGTAACAAGGACATTAATGCCCTGCTCTCCTGGAAACTCACACCACAGCAGATTATCGATTTCGACTACAGCTACAGCCGCCAGGGCAATATCTACGCGGGTGATACTCAATACAGCAACAGCAACGTCAGCCCTGACGGTCTGGTGTCGTCCCTGTATGGACACGAAACCAACCGAATGTACCGCCAGTCTTATGGCATTACGCACAACGGCATCTGGGACTGGGGTCAGTCAAAGTTCGGGGTTTATTATGAAAAGACCAACAACACCCGACTGGAAGAAGGCTCTACGGGCAAAGTTGAAGGGATGATCAATAGCGATAAATACGATACCAGCCGGCTGGAGTCATACCGTTCAACGGGTGAACTGAACATTCCTTTCTTCTGGCTGGTCGAACAGACGCTAACCGTGGGTGCAGAATGGAACCGTGATGAACTGAACGATCCGGCCTCAATGCAGTCGACAAATGTGTCGGGAGAAGTGATTAACGGCGTTCCCGGCACGGCTTCTGAGCGCAACAGCAAAAACAGCGCTGACCTCACCGGCATCTATCTTGAGGACAATATTGAAGCGCGTCAGGGCACCAACCTGATCCCAGGGCTCCGCTTTGATTATCACAATCAATTTGGCAGCAACTGGAGTCCGAGCCTGAACCTCTCTCAGGATTTGGGTGATATGTTCAAGGTTAAAGCGGGTATCGCTCGGGTATTTAAAGCGCCGAACTTGTATCAATCCAGCGAAGGCTATCTGCTTTCCACCCGCGGTAATGGCTGCCCGAATAACGTTTCCGAAGGAAGCTGTTATCTGTTAGGTAACCCGGATCTGGATCCGGAAATCAGCGTGAACAAAGAGATCGGCCTGGCCTTTGCCCTGGAAGGCTACGAGGCTGGAATTACCTGGTTCCGCAATGATTACAAAAACAAGATCGTTTCAGGAACGGACGTGCTGGGGCAGACAAGCAGCGGCGCAAATATCCTGCAATGGGAGAACGGCGGTAAGGCCGTTGTTGAAGGTCTGGAAGGCAACCTCACCGTCCCTGTTATTCGCGACACGCTAACCTGGCGTACTAATGCGACGTATATGATTCAGTCTGAAAGTAAAGACACCGGTAATCCGTTGTCGATTATCCCCAAATATACCGTCAACACCATGCTGGACTGGGAGGTTAACAGCAAGCTTTCAGCCAACGTAAGCTGGACGATGTACGGCCGCCAGAAGCCCAGAGAAAACGCTGAAATCCGCAAAGAGGAAAATGCGATGTCCAACAGAGAGATCGGCGCGTATTCCATCGTGGGTATCGGCAGTAACTATCAGCTGACCAAAAACCTGCGCCTGAATGCCGGCATCAGCAACCTCTTTGACAAGCAGATTTACCGTGAAAATGACGGTGCATCTACCTATAACGAACCGGGCCGCGCCTATTACGCTGGCGTAACCATGTCCTTCTGACCTTCAGGCGCCCGCGCTGCGGGCGCTAACCCTATTCTCTCCAGCCAGAAATCATAGTAGCATCCCGCCTGAAGTCTTCAGTTACGAGTTTAAAAACAATGACAACAAATGACGCCCCACAGGGCGAACTGGTTTTACGCACACTGGCAATGCCTGCGGATACGAATGCCAATGGCGATATTTTTGGCGGCTGGTTAATGTCGCAGATGGATATGGGCGGTGCAATCCTGGCAAAAGAGATTGCACACGGGCGCGTGGTAACCGTCCGGGTCGATGGCATGACCTTCCTGCGCCCTGTCGCGGTGGGGGACGTGGTGTGCTGTTACGCACGCTGCGTAAAACGCGGCAATACGTCTATCTCCATTAACATTGAAGTATGGGTGAAAAAAGTCTCTTCTGAACCGATTGGTCAGCGCTATAAGGCGACGGAGGCCCTGTTCATCTACGTGGCAGTGGATAGCGACGGTAAGCCCCGCCAGCTCCCACGGAGCTGATCCTCAGGTAAAAAAAAGCCTCCTTGCGGAGGCTTCTTTTATTCCATCTGTGCCCCGCCGTTCAGGCGGAAGACAATATTTACAATCAACCCATTGCCGGGTTTACCGGCTTCATAACGCCACCTGCGCATGGCCGATTTAACTTCGCGTTCAAACATATTCGCCGGCTGTGCGGACAGGATTTCCACGTTATCCACACGTCCATCAGCCGTAACGTCGAATTTCACCCGTACACGCCCTTCAATACGTAACGCCTGAGCACGTGCCGGATACTGCGGCTGGTTACGGCTCAGCGCGCGCGGGCCCGCTGGCGCCGTTACCGTCGGTTTTGTCGCGGTCGTGGTGTTACTCATCAGCGGACGTGACGGGGCGGCATTTTCAACCGGCTGCGTGGTGCGTGGCTCAACCGGACGCACTTCGCGTTTCGGACGCTCTTCCACCTTTTTGACCGGCTTGGGTTTTGGCTTCGGCTTAGGTTTCGGCTCTGGCTTATGGATCACCACCGGCGCTTCTTTTGGCGGTTCAGGAATCGGCTCGGGTTCCGGCTCGGGTTCAACAACGGGCTGTGGCGGCGGCGGCGCAACCTGCGGCGGTTCAAGATCCGCGGGCGATACCATGGTCACAGAAATTGGCTGCGCTGGCGCTGGCATTTCAATAACCTGATGAACCGAGGTATAGAGCAGACCCGCCACGACAGCACCGTGAATAACGACGGAAAGCAGCGTCGGCCATGGAAAGCGGCGAGGTAAATCAAGGGTCATCGAAGTCATAATCATCAACGTTAAAAAACCGAACCTCGATTTTAAATGCAAATAGCAATCATATTCAATAAGACACTTTGTCCTGGCGCAATTTAAGCGTATAAGAGGGCAAAAAAGGGGCATCCAGATCAGGGTTTTAACATTGTTATTATCTTTACATTGCAGTCATTTGTGCTTTCACATAACGTAAATGTCACTTTTACCGGTTAAGGAGCTTTGCCGTGCTTTATGTGATTTACGCTGAAGATGTACCTGATTCTCTGGAAAAACGTCTTTCCGTTCGCCCTGCCCATCTGGCGCGTTTACAGCTGCTACAGGATGAAGGTCGGTTGCTGACCGCAGGCCCGATGCCTGCCGTTGACAGCAACGATCCGGGAGCAGCGGGTTTTACCGGCTCCACGGTGATTGCCGAGTTTGAATCTCTGGAAGCCGCGCAGGCCTGGGCAGAAGCAGACCCGTACGTCGCAGCCGGCGTGTACGAGAAAGTCACGGTTCGCCCGTATAAAAAAGTGTTCTGAAATGAAAGGCTCCCTCGGGAGCCATTTTAAATGCTTCAACCAAATGAAATAAAAGGATTTATTTCAGGTCACGTCCACATATTGACCTCATCGATACTTGAAGCCCTGCTGATGCGGGGCCTACTCTTAATGATATGATATCGAACCTTTCCGCTCAAAAATCCAGAGATTAAACCGCTTTCGCTCTAGTTAACGAAGTTCATGCTCAGCTATAAGAAGAGCTGAAAGATGTCTTTTATGGATGCTATCGTTTTTGCAGCCACATTCATTATCGTTATGTTCACGCTCCCATAAGCCGGATGGTTTTCTGCGATAGTACCACCCAGGGCATAAACCAGCCTTCGTCATCTTTAAACCAGGATGCATGACCACTAACTCGCAAATCTCAAAAAGATCTGTTCCGTGATTGATTATACCAATTCCTTTTTGGTACACAGTGTCATACCCCATGCCGGGATGCTTAATAATTTCATCGATTTCAAAAGCAAGGTAAGGTTTACCTTCAAGCATTTTTTCGATTTTAGGGAAGCTTAATGGGAATCCGACTGGAGCAGTACCAAAAATCATTACCCCAGGGGCTGAAACAACTTTACCCCCAGTAAGTTCTCCCTTAATCGTATCAAGCGAATTGAAAATTTCGCTAATTTTACCACCTTGATAAAATGCTGTGGATGGCGAAGCGATTTTTTTAAAACTATCCTGATACTCAGGCAATTCAAGCGCGCGTTTGAAAACTGGCACAGGGAAATTAGGATCACGTAATGACTCTATTTCTCTCCATGGCAAATCTAAAAGTGCCTTGAGTATGGGATCTTTTGACACTGGTGGGAAAATAGAATCTGTATTGGTTAAACCATGTAAGGCTGCATAATCACGAAAAATAGCTCGGTTTGCAGTAATTTGAGCAATAAAGCAATCTTTAGGAACTTCATTACCCATCATAGGTCCTAAGAGCCAGGCCTTTTGCGCTTCAGTTCGGGGATAAAATGGTTCAATTGTTAACGTGGCAAGGTCGATTAGACCAATGCCATTTGCGAACGTTTTATCAATCACATAAAGGTGACCTATTCCCTCCTCATAATCATAGCCAGCGTATTTTTTTCTCTCCCATAGAAAGTTTTCATCACAGTCTTCGCACATGTCGATACGGTATGATTCGGTGGATTTATGACTAGCAAACCATGCACTAACCGCGGGACTTGAAGAACAATCAACATAAAATGATCTCCATCCGTAATGTTGTAACAGTGCTTGAACATAGCCTAAGTCATTAACATGCTCACCAATTAGTGCCTCAAGGACCTTGCTCGCATAGCGAGACCACTTGATGGTTTCCGATGGAATACAATCTTGGCGATCAAATGAAGCAATAACAGATGGTTCACCGGGCGAGCCATAATGAGTATGCTGCCCTCTAAATAATACGTCTTGACCAAATTCATCTATCAAGACCTCCAACTCATGGATCGTATTTATTTTAATCTGTTTCATGTTTCTCCATTGCCAAAAGTTATAAGTTAAAATTAAAAGGTCAAAAAATTAGTAACAATGATATCTAATCGAAACTGTGTAAAATTTATCTATGGCGACTTAGCTGATAAGCTTATCAGCAATAATGAATACATATTTGCATACAAATATCCATAGCTTCAACAACAACCCTAAAAAACAATAAAAATCAATGAGTTTATACCCTCACGCTACAGTCGAAATCTATCGATTTTTTTATTTATTAACCAAAAGAAAGCCCCGCATTTGTTTGCGGGGCTTTCTTTTGGTTACATCCAAGTGATTTGTTGCTGGCCTGAGGGCGCAGGGTGCGGCGGTGCCAGAACTACTTCACCCGGCGAAACAATAAAACGCTCAACCGTCTCAGTTGTCACAAACGTAGCACTGCAGTTGATGTTTGTGCACTGGTGATAGCGCTCTTTTGTGGTGTCAGAAAAATAGCGGCTTGTGCGAGCGTGAGCGGCAAAATGGCATTTAGGACAGTGAAACATGGCGAGCACCTCTTTTAATTTCCGATGAGCTAATTTTAACCATTAAAACCTTATTTAACAAATACTTAAATCATAATTATTGATTTAACTCCTCGCTTTCATACTCCACATCCGAAACCTTAACCTCAAGCTCTAAGCCCGTCGTGTAGCCGTTCCCGTTAAGGTTATGCACCACCCGGCTGATTATCCAAGCCTGCTCGTCTATAACGCGCTTAAAGCCTTTCACCGCAACCGGCGTTTCAGGAAATAAATCAGCCCTGCCAATAGCCAGCGAGATTGAAAACTCCGCGACGCCGCGCTGCAGCTTGTCCCACTTTGCCTGAGCGGCGCGCATGGCCTGCGCCTTTGTCGCGTAAATGGTCGTCAGCTCCAGCACATTGTCAGATTCACCGGCCATATACTCACCCTCGCGCGCTTCCTGCTCTTTTTTGGCTTTTGCCTTTGCCGTGGTTTTGGTCGCTTTCGGATGCTGCAGCGCGCGCAGGTGCTGTACCTTTGGTTTGCGTTTGAGCTTCACCTTTTGCTTTTGCGGCTTCGGGTCTTTGGTGTGCAGCCATTTTGCCGTTACGCCGGTGTAGGCTTCCCGGTCAGCGATGGCGAACTGATGCCGGTCGCCGTCGCCACGCTCTACGGTCATTTGCGGGATAGGCTTGCCACTGGCCGTCACCGCGCTACCGGCTTTCAGGAATAACAGTTTCCCAAACTTCACCGCGACAGATGCGCCGTTGCGCTCCGCCAGCCTCGCCAGAAATACCGCGTCAGATTCCTGCGTCTGGTCAATGTGAGGCACGGGGATCGTTTTCAGCGTATCCGCCACGCTGGCCGTCAGCTTGTTGCGCGCAGCGATGGTCTCCACAATGACCCCGAGCGTGGTGTCATGCCATGACTGTTCCCGGCGTGAATTAAGCGACCCGCGAAAATCAGCGCTGCGCCCCCGGATAGTGAGCGTATCTGGCGCGCCCCGGTGCTCGATTTCATCGACCGTGAAACTCCCTTTATTCAGCAAGGCGGATCCCTGCCAGCCTAACCACAGCGTCAGCTTTGCACCGCGCGGCGGCAACTCGACAAGCCCGTCGCTGTCATCGAGCTCGATGTCGAGCTGGTCGGCTTCGAATCCGCGGTTGTCCGTCATGGTCAGGCTGATTAGCCGGTCGCTGAAATTCTGCGTGATATCATCGCCATCGAGCGTGAGCATAAACGCCGGGGCAATCTGCGCCCCGGCCTGAATATTCAGACCCGTAATCATCCCGCCAGCCCTCCCAGCCAGTTACCGGCAGACGTCACCAGATTGTCAGCCTGCGTTTTCAGGTCGCCGTAAATCGCCGCGAGCGAGTCATCGACACGTTTCAGCGAGAGGCTAAACTCAATTTTTCTGGCTGCGCCGTCGCTGAATAATTCGGTGTGCGTGTGGGTCACTTTATCGATGACATACATACCGTGGATCATGCCCGTTCCGTCAATTAGCGGCCATGCCCTCCCTTCGTCGGCCATCAGTTCGACAGTCGTCAGCGACAGGCGGCCGCCGGTGATTTCGGGGTACAGCACGCCCGAGAGCGTGCGCGAGGTTTCCCCCTCGCCGAGATACTGATAAGCCGGTGGTTTACCGATGCGGTCGTTTGACGCCCAGCGGTAGTCCTTTGAGTACTGCATCGACTGATAAGGCAGCGTGCAGCGCTCAAACACAAATAAACCCAGTACCATTAACATGTTTTAGCCCTCATCCGTCATGGCGCATACTTGAGCGCTGGCGTGCTCTTTCTTCCCGGTCGAGTTTTTCGACTGCTTCCCGGAGCTGCCGGTCGAGGTCAGTTCCCGGCGCAACGCCACCCGACAGATTAATGTTGTATTCACGCTTGCTCTGGTCGACATAGGACCGGCCAGCAGGCGCCGTCACTGGCTGGTACATCTGATAACCGCCATAAACGGACGTCTGCGGAATATAAGACCCGCTTTGCGCACCGGCTGCGGCACTGGCTTTAGCGGCAGTCTGGTCGAGGCCGTCCGACTCTTTTTTGATGACCCCGAGCTTTTCCAGCAGCCAGTCGACGCCACTGCGTAACTTATTGAATGAACGGAGCGGCAGCATCAGCGCATCAGCCAGTGTTTTGCCGACCACCACACCGACAGTTTTGAAACGTTCTAGCGTTTCCTGTGTCGCCTTAACCGGTGCTATCAGGTCAGTAAACCACTGCCAGACCCCGCGCAATTTCTCGATGATGGAATCAAACACCGGCGTCAGCGGCGAGAAGATTTCCGCCACCGGCGCAAATGCCGCTTTAAGCCCCTCCACCACGCCCGAAAAGAATGCGCTTATGGGCTCCCAGTATTTACGAATCAGGAGCGCCCCGGCCACCACCGCACCGGCGACCGCGACCACCGGCAGACTGATGGCACCGACAGCAGTCACTATTGCGCCACCGGCAACGGTAAAGACCGTTCCCAGCAGACCTGCGGCGGCGATAATGGCGTTAATCCCCATCACCACCGGCCACGCAATCAGGCCAATCCCGCCAATCACACCAATCAGCGCCAGTGCGCCACCGGCTACAACACCGATAGTGGTCGCCAGTGATTTATTGCGGGTGATCCAGCCATCGAGTTTCAAAACATATCGCGTGGCCGTCTGCGTCAGTTTGCGCAGAGCGTCGTTTTGCTGGTCAAACAGGTCAGTTCCCACGGCCTCATAAGCAGACTGAAACTCTTTAAAGTCGCCGCCGAGATTATCCTGCATGATTTTGACCAGCTCCTCGGTTTTACCGTCCGAGGCTTTAAACGCTGCGGTGAGTTTGTCGAGCTTGCCGGTTGACGCTGCGGTCATCAGCACCGCTGCCGCCGAGCTGGCCTCTTCACCGAAGATGGTTTTCATGTACTCGCCGCGCTGGCTGGTACCGAGATTGTTTTTCTCAAAACTGCGCTGCATTTCCTTCAGGATGGAAAATATCGGGCGCGTGTTTCCTCTGGCATCAGAAGTCTTAACGCCGAGCTCTTTGATAGCCTCAAAGGCTTTACCGGTCGGCGCCTGTAGGCGGCTCAGGATTGCACGGCTACCCGTTCCCGCCATCGAGCCGGTAATTTTCGCATCGTGCAACGCACCGACCATCGCGGCGGTTTGCTCGATACTGACCCCGGCATTTTTCGCCACCGGCGCGGCATAGGTCAGCGCATCACTCAGCCCGTCAAAGTCGGCGGCGGTTTTGTTCATCGTCATCGACAGCACGTCGCCAATGTGCGCGATCTGGTCGTTGGAAAGCTGAAACGCAGATTTCATCCCTGTCAGCAGGGCGGCGTTTTCCTCCATTGAGCGCTGATTCGACAGCGCCATATTCAGCGTAACCGGCGTTGCCGCCTGAATGGCATCAGCATCCCCGCCACTTTTGGCGATGATGATTTGTGCACTCGCTGCGTCGTCAGCAGATGCGGCGGTATTGTCACCGAGCTGTCTGGCCTGTTTGCGTAACGCCTCCATTTCGGGCGACTGTTTGTCGACCCCGAGCACGGCTTGCAGCTCAGAGTTTTTCTGTGCAAACGAATAGCCAGGCATCAGCAGTTTTACCCCGGCCATAGTCCCTGCCGTGGCAATTCCGACACCGGCAGCGCCAGCCGCCGCCGCACTACCCGCAAGGGATTTACCGGTCTGATAGCGCTCTTTAACCCGGCTCAGCTTTGCCTGTTGCTGACTGACCCGCGCCAGCGCCTCACGCTGTCGGTTAAGCTGCGCAGTTGTCTCACTGATGCTGGTTTTAAGGCGACGCTCGTCAGCCGACAGCGTGCGGGTGTTTATCCCGGCCTGTGCAAGCTCGGTGCGCTGGCGCTGTACCGATTGCCTGAGCCCGTTATATTTGAGTTGCAGGTCAGCGGCGGATTTTTTTGCTGCCTCCATCGCGCGCGCCTGCGCTTTGGTGGGGTTTTCCGTGTTTTTAAACTGGACGGCCAGCGCTGCGGCCTCCTGTTTCGCTTTGTTAAGCGACTGACCGGTCACGGCAAGCTGTGCGCTCGCTTTCCTGAATCCGTCGATTCGGGACGCCTGCGCGTTAAGGTCGCGCAGGGTCGTCTGTGAGTTGCGGATATCGCCAGCGAGGGATTTGCTGGCGTTCTGGATAGCTTTTAGCGGTCGGCTTGCCCGGTCTACTGCGTTAAGCAGCACCTCGATCCTGACGTTATTGCTCATAGTGGTTTCCGCTTCGCTGTAGCGCCTTGTCGCGCCATGTGAGGAGCTCGGTCACGCTCAGGGAATACAGCTCTGATGGCGGCCAGTGAAAAATCACCGCGATATCCGCCATCAGGTCATCGACCGAAAGTTTTGCGGGGAACGTCAGCGAGCCGAAGATGGCGACAAAAAACCAATCACCTCAGCGGCGAACTGCATCAGGTCTGAGGCATCCAGACGGGCAATTTCATGCTCGGTGAGTGCCGGGTAGGTCATACGCGGCAGCACCTTAATCAGCGCGTCAACGTCAGAGTTTGCCAGTGAGGCCAGCGACACCCCGCGCAGGGTTCCCGCGTTAGGTTTTGAAACCGTCACCTCTCCGATTTTTTGCTCACCGCGCATGAGGGGGTTATCGAGGGTCACGACGTGTGGCTTTTTGGTTTCGGCGACTTCAATTTCTGTAACGCCGGTTTCGATGTTGTTTTCCATGATGTTGCTCTCGTCAAAGTTAAGTGACCGGCCAGCCTGACTGACCGGTTAAGAGGGTTACAGGCCAATGGCCTTGCGGTGCTCTGCCAGACGGTCGACGCCGTCGACTTTCAGCACCATGTTGATGACGTCAATCTCGATGACCTCCCTGCCGTCAATCGTGAGCTGGTAGTACGCGCATTCGGTCGAGATTTTGGTCGTGCCGCTTTCGCCCTGTTTGTTTTCGCCGCCGTCGTACTCTTTGTGACGGCCACGCATGACCACCTCAACGGCAGAAATCGCGCCGGTGTCATCGCGCTGGTATGAGCCGGTAAAGCGCAACGGTACGCTGTCCGCGCCCGGTGAGGCGTACTGCGCCCACAGCTCGACGTCGGGCAGACCGCCGAGCGTCCACTCGCACGACAGCGCATCGTCATCGAGACCGAGGTCAATCGACACCGAACCCGGCATCCCGCCGCCGCGGTATTTCTCAAGCTTACGGGTCAGCTTTGGCAGGGTGACGGATTCAACGACGCCCATGTAGCTCAGGCCATCGTTGAACATGTTCAGGTATTTCAGTTTGCGTGGTAATGCCATGCTCAGAGCTCCTTAGCTGTTGACCGACTCTGACAGGTTCGCCAGATAGGTATCAGTGATGCGCTGGCGCAGGGTCAGGTTTTCCAGCGGCGGGACGGGGGTGTAGTCGTAATCGATATACAGTTTCCCCACCTTGAGCGTTTCCACGCTGTTTGACTCCGGGTCGTACCAGCAGGAGCCGTCAACGATATAGCCGTTGTTTTTCAGCTCGCGGAATTTCGCATTGATACCGGCGACGATGTCGCGGATAAGCGTTGCGGTGACGGGTTTATCAATCGCCCAGGCGTGCGCCTCCGCCATCGTGTCGGCCAGCACCTGCGCCGTGCGGGTGTAGTTTTCAAAGAGGAATAACGGATCGTCGGAACAGGTACGGTTGCCCCAGAATTTAAATCCGTCGTTACGGATCAACGTCGTGACACCGGCCTGATTCAACAGGTTCGCGTCGGTGGCCTTCTCCTGCAAGTCCCACGAGACCGAGGCACTGACGCCGGTGACGCCATTCACGCCGACGTTAGACAGCGTTTTGTGCCAGCCCGTCTCCTGGTCGATTTTGGCACGCAGGCCGAGCGCGCGGGCGGTCGCCCATGCTATATCGGTCTGATTCGCCGTAGTGTCCCACGCCAGAAAATCAGGGTGAATGACCATCAGCTCGCGCTGGCTGAAATTCTCACGGTAGGCGATGGCTTCGGAAATGGTCTTGCAGCCCCACGCGCTGATATAGCCAAACGCGCGCAGGCTCTGACAGGTCGCCGCGAGCGCGGTCGCCACTTCCAGAGAATCCAGCCCCGGCACGCCGAGAATACGCGGCTTGACGCCGGTGACGGTTTTGGCGGTCAACAGCGCTTTAAGCCCAGTGTATTTGCCGTTTTCGTCGGTCGTGCCGATGATGTTGGAAATGGTTTCTTTCTGCGCTGCTTCCGGGTCGTCCGGGTCTTCAATACCTTCGGCAACGCGCACAACCACAACGACCGGCTTGCACTGGTCGGCAATGGCTTGCAGGGATTTTGACAGGGTGCCGAGCTTACCGGCTTTACCGATAGCGTTCTGCACGCTGGTAATCAGCACCGGCTCATTTAGCGGGAATGTTGAATCGTCAGCATCGCTGGCGGTGCAGACCATGCCGATGATAGCCGTCGAAACGGTGGAAATGGTGCGCGTGCCATCGTTAATCTCGATGACCTCGACGCCGTGATGATAGTCGCTCATCCGTTTAACTCCGTGGTTAAGGGGTGCAACTATTTTCTGTTGTGTGTGAGGTGTGAGAAACGAAAGGCCGTTGGGGAAGTGACAGCACAACGCGCAGTGACCGGTTGCCATGTGAGGAAAGCGTCATTGATCGTTATCAGCGATCAATCACGGTTAATCGATCGCTGATAACCATTATCAATGAATGGGTATTGTCGCTATCGTTTCGCCATTAACGAGGAAGCGATAATGACGATTTTACTCTGGGTTATTGGTTGTCTGGCTACATGGTGGCTCTTTGGCTTTTGCTGGCTCAGACTGTTTGTCGGTGATGAAACAGAAAAAGACTATGAAGAATGCCCCTATGATTAAACCCGCTTAACGCGGGTTTTTTATTACTCTGTTAACGGCGATTCAGGCCATTCAATTTCGTCAGGCTCACTGGTATCAACCCGGTTAAGTAAAACCCGGTATTTCTTCCACGCCGACAGGCTCGCCATTTCCTCATCTGTCGCCATCGACAAATCGACCGCATCCTGCAATGGGGCTATGGCCTGAGCTGCTACAGACAAGAGCTGCGCCTTTAATGACTCAGCTTTTTCGATAGCTTCCTCGCGTGTAGGTGGTTCGATGTCGACCCATTCCATACATTCTGATTCAACATTGTACTGAGGCGCTTTCCGGTCAGGTGAAACCATAAAAGCTTCATATTCGTCATCGGATATGGTCATCAGATCAGCCGGTACTGAAATATCCTGAGCCTGATATGCCTTAACAGTTTCCTCAAGGTAAAAGCTTTTTTCTGTATTACTGAAATATTTCTTCATATCAATATCCCGACACGATAAGTGAAAATGTTCCGTTACAGTTTCGGGTCTGGATTTTCACCTGATTTTTATTGACCGGCGTGCACATATAATATGAGTCGGAGTTGTTGCCACCCGAACCATAAAAACTGACCCCTGTACCGAGAATGCCGTTAGGGAAAGATGTAGGCAGTGTCACGGTTACAGTGGCATTATTACCGACAGCAATATTTCTTACTGCCTGCATAAAGACAGCGCCGTTGCCGTGAGTATAATAAGCGCTGTTATTTCCTGTCGTCGTTTTACCGACCCCGTAGCGCGCATCCGATTCTGCTTTGGTATAGGCCTGACCAGCCGGGGTATAATTGCCCTTTGGCTGATAGGTGTTTCTCAGATATGCATCAAGCCACTGATTGCCCCATTTTGAGCCGAATATATTTCCATCAGCTGCAAAACGAGCACTCCCTCCGCCTGCCTGTACTTCACCACTGGAATAAATAATACTTCCATTGATTCGCCCGTTAACGACTAACTGAACACCGTTTGAGGGATGACGCTCAATGTAAGCTTTCCAGCCGGCATCATCTGCAAACTCTATCCTGTTGCCGCGACTCGCATCACCGCCCCAGTAAATTCGGCCGTTTCGGGGGTTGGCACCAGTTTTCTCTGACGTGATACCGCTACCGTTTTTAAAGGTGAGAGTGCTGCTTACTGATGCGCCTGCATTCATGTTGAAGAGCATATAACTCGTTATGCCACTGTTCAGGAATCGCATTACCTGTTTGCTGTTGGCATAAACATCCAGCACACCATCTCCGTTCTGTTTGAAACCGGTGTCATTATCCCCCAGAGCAATAGAGTTCCCCCCAAGGCCGCTGACTACACCCAGCCCAAGACCGCCGTTAACGACTGCACCATTACCCAGCGTCACTCTGCCATTAGTGAGATCTGCATAAAATGGACGCAGTGAACTTATGCCGCCATTTTCCCCCTGGTCTTTTACTGTCGGAATCAGGTAAAAATTATTTTCTGAACGGCGAAAAATCATTCCGTATGCCGCATCGTAAATGCGCAACGCATCAGCAGCGCGAATCTTAAGCCCCCCGGTCATTGTATCGCCGCCCTTATTCACGGCATTAATATCAGCTGGGGAGGGTTTATTGGACGCATCATACTGTTTAACCCAGGCTGACCACGTCCCGCTGTAAAGCGTGCGAATGTACGAGCGGGAGCTGTTATAAATCCGGTAAATCTGCGTGATACCGGCATGCTTATAAACTTCCAGCGAACCGGCGTTAGCTTCTGGATAGTTCCTGCCGGTTTGAGCCTGCGCATTCGCTGGCTGGTAATAAAGTCCCGCCGTGGTGTAGGCGTTCAGGTCGGCGGCATTGCCAATTGCCACGGCTTGCCCGTTGAAAATATCCTGCGCGCTGATATTAAAATCATCAGTCAGCGCATGACCATTAATCCTGCGCCCTGATGGTACGCGCCCGTTAGCGTTGTCATTCGCGGCCTTAACTGCTTTCGGCGTTGCCGCCAGCGCCTCAGACGTGCTGTCGGTTGCGCTGCTGAGCTGGACGATACCCTTTTGCTCCGTGGTGGCGTCCTGAGCCGTATATTTCCCTTTCGCAAGGTCATACGCCGCCTTAACCGCTTTCGGCGTCGCTGCGACGCTCTCAGACGTGCTGTCGGTCGCGCTACTGAGCTGGACGATACCCTTTTTCGCCGTGGTGGCATCCTGAGCCGTATATTTACCCTTCGCAATGTCATACGCCGCTTTAACCGCTTTCGGCGTCGCTGCGACGCTCTCAGACACGCTGTCGGTCGCGCTGCTGAGCTGAGTAAAACCCTTTGCGGTGAGCGTGGCGTCAGGATGGCGGCGGGACTGCTCATGCTCAGCGAGCTTGTCGTCGACGTAGTCCTGCGTTGCCATCACCGTTGAGGTGTCGATGGTCAGCTCGACTGACTCGATGTCGCTCACCATAATTACCATTCGCACGGTCTGCGCACGGCCTGACCCCTCCGCCAGCGCTGGCTTGTAGCTTTCGGCCATATTACCGACCGCTATCAGCGTGCCGGTGTCGTCATAGAGTCCGAGCTCACGCATCCAGAAACCGCCGGTCTCAGGCGGGATGAGCAGCTCCGCCACGACATAATTTTTGTGCTTATTGTCCTGGCTGATTTTGTTCAGCGCATGACGCCAGACCTCTTTAACGAGTTTTGTCTGGTTTGGGTCAGGCACCGGCAGCGTACCGCCGCCGTCACCGACGGCCATCGCCGTAAAATTGACTTTTTTCCCGTTCGGGACGGTCGCTGCGGCCAGCTTGATTGCACCGGCTTTGGTGATGACCGTTTTATATTTCACTGTCATTGTGCTCTCACTTATCCGGGGTAAACCGTGATGATGTCGCCGTCATAGCTCAGGGCGCCGGTGTACAGATAGCCGGGAATGTCCTGAATAATATTGAGGCCGATAAGATGGCGGCTGGCTGGCTTTGCATCGGCAATAAGCCGCTCCATTTCGTAATACATTTCCTCGGTGATGCCGGTCTCCAGCACACCGATATCGAGTCGAAACGTGCCGGGCGGATCGTTTGTCTGCCACCACTCAGACACGTTTATCAGGTAGCCGAGCGGCTCCACGACGCGGCGCACTGCCCCAATCGTTCCTTTGTGTGCGTGGATATACCAGGCATTGCGGATCACATCCCGTTTGGTGGCCTCCGGCCAGTTCTCATCCCAGCGGTCAACGGAAAACGCCCACGCCAGCCACGGCAAGAGGTTTGCCGGGCAGTCGTCCGGGCTCCAGAGTCGGCGCAGGGGGACGGGGGTATTTTCGATTTCAGCGCAGGCGCGCGCCGCCGCCAACTCAAGCGGCGAGGAGCCAACCGGCAACAGTCGGGTGTCATTCATCATTACCCCCTATGGTGACGCTGTACTCGCTGCACCATGACGCCTGCGTTTCATCGAGAACGATGTCAGCCACCGGCGCGGCCAGCTCGACACGCTGCACGCCCTCGACGTGGAGCGCCGCATAGATGGCCGATTTACGGATGTCACGCCCGAGCCGGTGCTGCGCGGTGATATACGCCTGTAACTTTGCTTTTGCCGCACTGAGCACAGGCTCACTTTCGGGGCCGGGGTAAAGGTAAAGCGATGCAGTGATTTTGTAGTCGATGATTTTCGCTGACTGCACGGTCACGCGGTCGGCCACCGGCCTGACGTCCTCGTCGTTCAGGGCATCGCGCACGATAGCGAGCAGCTCGTCAGAGGCCACGCCGTTATTTTCACGCGACAGCACGGACACGGTCACACACGCAGGCTCAGGACTGATGACGGAAATATCCGCGACACGCCCGTCGGCGCTGCGGCCATGAAACTGATATGCACCGGTTGAGCCTGCGGTACTCAGTCCTTCAAAAGCCTGTTGGATGCGCAGACGGTAGTCTGTATTCGACTCCATTACGGCTGGCGTGGGCGGAAACGTCGTGTCGTCTGCCGGGGTGATGACGAGGCGCTCGACGTTATAATTTCCGCCTATCTGGTCAAGGTCGGCATCTTCTGCATACGCCAGCATGACCGCACGCGCGGCCTCGTTGACGCGCTGGCGCCAGATAACCTCCCGATAGGCGTTTTCCTCCAGCAGCTTAACAATCGGCTCTGATTCGAGCGTCAGCGTGCGCGCGACTGCCTCCTGTTGTTCCTCCGGGTATAACGAGACGAGGGTCGCCTTGCGCTCCGCGAGGATGGTCTCATAGTCCAGCACCTCCACGACATCAGGCGCGGCGAGCTGGTTCAGGTCAACAATTGCCATAACGTTTAACTCAATGGAATAGTGAGGGAAAAGGGCTGACCGTTAGCCGAGCGCGTGCCGGTAATATCGACATACAGCCCGCCGTCGGTCTCCGACCGCTCAAAGGTGATGGTTGTCAGACTGACGCGCGGCTCCCACTTCTGGATCGCGGAATAGCACGCGGCCATAATTTGCAATCGCAGTGCCGGTGTCTGCGGCTGGTCAATCAGTGCCGACAGAAGCGAGCCGTATTCACGGCGCATGACGCGCGAGCCAACCGGCGTGACGAGAATGTCGCGCACGCTTTGCCTGATATGCTCAACCTCAGTGACACTGAGGCCGGTCTGGCTGTTCATTCCCAGATAACGCACTGTCATATCGGTGCCCCCGTTGTCCCGCCACTGTCGCCCGGGTGTTTATGGAGGTGCAGCACTTTGCCATTTGACGACAGTGACCCGCCTGTATGCTCGATATTCCCGGACATCGTCCCGCCTTTCTGCACTTCGAGCGTGCCGGTCGTCAGTTTGTTGGTACATACCACCTCGGGCGTATCGAGCGTGATGCGGCTTTCGGCTTTCACCAGCACCACCGGCACGGTGGCCGTGATGGAATCCGACGCGGTGACGTTGGCGGTTTTGATGCCAGACACGGTAAGCGCGCCGCTTTCGGGTTCGTACTCAATGACAGCGCCATCGGGAAATGCCACATGTAACGCATCAGGTGAGGCTGACGGCGCGGGATTGTCATCTGAGAAAATGCCTGGCAGCACAAAGGCCGTATCGAGCTCACCGCCGATGGCCAGCAATAACACCTGCTCGCCAACGGATGGAGCCCACCATACGCGCGAGCGACCGGCGCGGCAGGTTAGCCAGTTCAGCCAGGTGGTTTCCATGCCGCCGGTCTGGACACGACAAAGCCCCTCGTCGTGGTCAACGTCGGTCACGATGCCGGTGCGGATAAGGTTGCGGATCGCGCGAGCGATTTCCTGCAGAGAATTTAGATTAGTCATGGGGAAAGGATGCCGCCGGGCAAGGGGTTAGGCTACTCAAGCAGGTTTGATGAGAGATGTAACAACAAGCTATGTTGCGTATATGACACACTTAATTAAAGTAGATTATTGGCAGACCTACACAAATGTTAGAAAGAGTATCGACCCACCTTCACTATTTCGCTATCATTTATATGGCTCAACAATTAGTCTCAACGGAATAAATAAATGACACCAAAAGAAAGCTGTGAGATAGAAATATCAAGATTTTATAAAAAATATTACACATTCACATCTTCAAGTGACACTGATGATCTAAATAATTTACTCAACTCTCTTTGCAGTTCTATAGAAAAGTATGAGATTGCGACCAAAAAAAACGTTAGCAAAGATAATAAGCGATATCTTTCTCTAAAAACTCTACGCAATTTCTCCCTCCATCACTCCGAGCTTTTAAATTCGTCAAAAGGAATAAAATCTTCAGACATTGCAAACATTCGCACTGAAGTGGGAATTTTGTGCCTATTACCTTTAACCGTCATTGAACGCATAATTGAAAATACAAAGCAAGAACAAACAAAACGATACATCCGCGAAACTTTCATTTTTTACGGAAAATATGTCGACATCTATCCCGCGATTTTTAACTTCGCCGTTGACCTTTATTTTTTAGTGCAAGACGCTTCGTTGACAATTACTGGCGAGCACTTCCAAGAAATGGCTAAATCAATCAATTATGAGAAAGCCAACCATTATCCACACTATATATCTGGTAAAATCATAACCCTAACTGGAATTCCTGTTGGCGACTATATTAATGAGCATGTCATTAGTATGGAGCAGAAAATTGAAGAAGAAAAAAAACACACCCCGGGCTCACTCAGAATCGCAAAATCAAGCTCAAGCCCATCCGAACAATTCAAGACACTAAGTAACGAAGATAAAAAGTTTATTTACAAAGATCTTATCGCAACTAAAGCAATTGAGCTAAGTAACAATAATTCTAGCAACCACTTTAAATCAAATAGACCACTCACACCTATCGAGCGACTTGTAGTTCATTTTTTTCTTAAAAAAAATAACATACCTTAACAGCATTATAATTAAAAATAGTAATGGATGTTTTCAATCATTTAGTGAAACATCCATTACATTACACATAATAAACACCGCATCATAATTTCACTGCACAGCGTGGTAGCATACTACCCTGCATCTTTTGTATCCCTCACCCTCAATATATGATGCAAAACAATTTTCTCTATAGAATTATTTTCGGTTTTGCTGAATCCAAGTAACTGGCGCTCTGCATACTGCACGTCATGGCTGTGCGGGTTAGGCCGGTCTTTTAACCCGTACTGATGGACACGCGCAATTCGCTGCACTTTGCCGGTAAACTCCACCATTGCCCTGCTTTCACTGCCAGTGGCTTTCATGTACCGGCTCGTGCGGAGCCTCTGGAACATCGCCCGTTTAATCCTCCCTCTCTTAGCCCTGAGAGGCTGACGCTTTCGCGCCTGATAGGGTGAGCCGTCCGGGGCTTTTTGCTGTTTTATCCGTTGCTGTTGCGACTTGCGCAGCTCCTTTGCAATATCACCGGCAAGCTTGCGACGCCCTGCGGGTGACAGGGCAGCAAGCAGCCCGGTGAGCTGGTTGTCAAAAGGCGTTAAATCACTCATCCCATTTGCTCACCAGTTCGCCGTTAATATAGAGCTCTTTTGGTCGTGTCACGGGCTCAGGCAGCGGCGGCTCCGGGGCATAGCTGACATGCAGCGCGCCGTTTTCCTCTTTGATGAGGGTACGCTCGGTGAGCTGCAGGCTGATGCTGATATCGACGCTGTCCCCGTCGTTTAAATCCATCTGGAAACGGTAGCCTTTTTTTCGCCCTTCATCGAGCGTGCAGATATCAGGCTGGTTTTCCCTGAGCCACGCGACCACCGGCACGAATATCAAATCAGGGTCGCCGACAAAGTCACACACGATCACATTCAGGGTATAAATTTTCTCATGCGACAGCGAGGCCGCGAGACGCGCATCGATATTCCCCTCATCGGCAAAGATGCGCATCATTTCGGGGTTTGTTTCAAGCTGCGGGACGGCTTTATTCAGCGCTTCGCGCAGGCTGCGTGCTTTCTTCATCGAGTTTATCCTGACAGTCTTTGATGGTTTCAACCTGCAGCGCGCAGGCGGCGAGCGCGTGCTCAAGCCTGCGAATATCGGCGCTCAGGTCGCCATTAGTGGCCGGATCGCTGCCCGGCATCGGGCAATAGCTCACTTTCGGGCAGGCGCTGTAAACAATGACCGGCGGAGGTACAACCGGCGCGGGTGTGCAGCCGACGCACAACATCAGGCAGCTCAGCACTGTACCAGCGGCGTAACGTTTCATTCTCATTTATCAGCCTCGTAATGGTTTCTTCACGCCGCACGGCCATTGCACCGGCGGCCAGCAGTTCTCCGCGCAAATTGACCTGCGCGGTTTCATTTCTCCGGGCAATGCCCTGCGAAACGGACAGCTGGTTTTTCAGCATGCCGATCACGTTTTTTTGTTCGGTCGCGACCCTGTTCGCCCTTTCAAAAGAGCGCGTCAGGTTGCCGTTTTCATGACGCTGCCAGAGCACAACCGCCATCAGCGCGATCAGTAAAAACAACATCACTTTCATTGAATCCCCCTGAGGCAATAGGCACGCTCGCGCGCGCGGCGGTTTTCCAGCCCTTTGTTAACGTTGCCATTCACGTAAACCCAGCGGGTGAGCTGGTCGCACGCCTGCGGCCATTGCTGGCGTTTGATAAACGAGACCAGCGTCGACCGGCAGGCCGCGCCGGTTCCAACGTTAAAAGAGAAGCTGACCAGCGCGTCGTAAACGTGCTGCGGCATTTTCACCGGCGCGCATACGGCCAGACGTTTTTCTACGTTCAGCACATCCGCGACAAGGTTCGCCGCCGCCTGCCGTTCGGTGATTTCCCCTTTCGGTACGACGCCTGCAGTGTGGCCGATACCTGACGTCCACACTCCCGCGCTGCACTGGTAAGGCGTCAGGCGACAACCTTCGAGGTCGGCAATCAGCGCCAGCCCCTCGGGCGAGGTGTTAAGCAGACGAAAGTCAGGCATCAGCGCCGCCAGCGCCAGCACTGCGGCCACACTGCAACGTTTAACGATTGATTTCACGAATAGCCCCCTTGTCGAGTCCGAGTGACGTCAGATAGAGGTACGTTTTGCGCTTAAACCAGTAATTCGTAAGCGCGGTAAAAATGGCGCATCCGCCGCCCACGTAAAGCGCCATCTTTTCGGGCGATATTGCGCCGAGGTACGCCAGCGCGACGGCCAGCCAGTAGGCGATAAACGTGGTGATTTTCTCCATACTCAGTCCCATAGATTCACCGTTTCGGTTCTGGCCGCGCTGTCGGTCTCGGGCAGTTCAATTGCCGTGCCGTGCGGCAGGATGACGCCGAGCTCAGACAGGCCGGGATTCGCTTCTAAGACGGTTTCGACCACGCCCTCGGTGCGCCCGTAGTACCGCACACAAATCGCGTCGAGGGTGTCGCCCTGTAGCGCATACGCTTTCATCAGATTTGCCCCACAATGCAGCGCGCTTTGTCCTGGATGCGCGCCACAGACCAGCGCATATCCCGCCACATTTCATCGATAGTGCTGTCGATGCTGTCTGCCTTTTTGTCACCTCTGGCGGTCGCATCCACGCCGCGAAAACGCTCGTAAAGCGTGGCGGTCGTCATTGCACACACGGCGTTGAAGTAGTGGAAAACACGCACACTTTCGCCGTCGAGCCTGTCGGTCGGGACATCCGCCAGCGTGGCGTAACCTGCATCAAGCTGACGCTCGCGCCATTCGCCCAGCTCGGCGTTCGTCTCTGCGATGGCGGTCTTAATTGCCCGGCGCAGGCGCACAGGGGAAACGGTCTGCTCTAAACGCATTTCCTCACGCACGCGCTTCGGGTCAACATCAGGAAAAAACGGGGTGTTTTTGATTACCGGCTCGCTCACGCCCGGTGGCGGTATCACCACGCCCGGCACATCCTGCGGCTCTTTGTTTTGCTCAATAATCAGCGTCGTCATGACAACCTCGGGTAATAGGTGGGCGGTGGACGCCGGTCGCAGTCAGGGCAACTGATACCCGCGTTGACCGGCGTGCCGCCCGGCTCGGGGAGCGCTCGGTTAACCTGCGGCTTTTGCCGTCTTTGGTGGACGCCCGCGACGTGCCGCCGGTTTGGCGGCAGGTTTGCGCGTGCGCGGTTTAGTCGTTGTGGCTTTCGGTGCCGGTTCGGGTTTTGGCCTGAGCTGGCGCTCTAACTGCTCGATATCCTTTTTCACACCGATGGTGCGTTCTAACTGGATCGCACGTTGCAGGTGCGTCAGCGCCTCGGGCAGTTGATTCGCATCACGCAGGACATAGCCGGTGATTTTGTGCAGCTTCGCGCGCACGATATCGGGCATGTCAGCGCGTTCAGTCAGCGCAATAGTGTCGAGCAGGTTCGCCAGTTCGACCGGCTGTTTTGCAGCGAGCAGGCGCTGCGCGGACAGTGCCACCTCTTCGGCCAGCAGGTAAGGCGTCGGACGTCGACCGGTCGGCATGGTCAGGCCATAGGTCATGGCGTAACGGGCAATTTCCAGCGCCCCGGCGATATCGTCAGCATCGAGACGCCACAGCATGACCGTCATGACGATGTCATCCTGCGCGCCCTTGCCGTTTGCGAGGACGCCAGCCACCCATGGCAGATAGAACGGCAGCAGCTCACGCTTTTTATCTGCCTTGCGCTCATTGGATCGGATTTGTTTTAGCGTGCGGTTGTCTGCGGCCAGCTTAACGAGCATCTGCTCATAGGCAGTTGCATTGCGCAGCGGGACAGCAGCCCGCCGCGCTGTTTCAGAGGCCGAGACCCGCATCATGTGACGCGCTGCGGGACTCGTCATGGCTTACTCTCCGCTTTCCGGTGCAGCAGGTGCGGTGAAGTCACCGAGCTTGATATTTTCAATCAGGCAACCGGCAGCGTATGCCTCGACCACGTAGTCGGTATTCATTGACTCGTAGTTCTCGATGCGGTCTTTCTTCGGGTTTTCGATGATGCTGCGGCGATGCGCGTCATCCATGAAGTAGATAGACAGGTTATCGAGACGCGTCACCATCAGGGCATTCGCCGGGAAGTAAGGCACGCGCACGGCAGGCAGGTTGCCGATTCGCTTCTGGCTGATGATGATGTCAGCGGCCAGCGACTCGCTGTTTTCCTGGTCTTTATTGACGATAGGGAAGTATTTATCCGCCATCAGCTTGCGACCGGTGATGACAACCAGCTCCGGGTCATCCTGATAAATCTCATCAATCAGGTTGCCGGTGGCATCCATAACCAGCGCGTCGAGGTTCGCATAGTCGCCGTTTTTACCCACGCGTATCACATCGGAAATGACCGCGCCGTCCTCGTCGGTGATTTTTGACATCACGCGCGCTGGCGCTTCATTGCGGTACTTCTGCAACCAGCCCACCGCCACATCCTGAAGCATCGGATTTTTTTTGCGGTCAGATTTTGCGGCGCGTTCAATACCGTTGAAACCGGCCATGATGAAATCGAGCGCCTGACGCTTGATAATGGCGTTACGGATACGGGTCTGGAAGTCCTGGAATCGCGCCCACAGGTCGAGCTGTTTATAGCGGATATGGAAGTCAAAGTTAATCTGTGCGCACTCGTATTTGTTGGACTCCAGCGCAGTAAAATCAGCGGTTTCACGCTCGCCATCGCCGTCAGTATCAGCGGTGCTCGCGATTGTGCCGTTAACGCCCACACCGACCTTTTCGCCTTTCAGTTCGTCGACCGGCACGATGTTGATTTTCGTCAGGAATGAGGACGATTCCTGCACGGTGTCCATCATGGTTTGCGTGACCGACGGCTCAACGGTGAATTTCTTCGCCACGTCATCGGTGGAAATGTCGTTCAGCTCCGCGACGCGGGTCAGGTAGGCATTGAATTTAAAGCGGGTTTGTTTACGCATGGTTTTTCCTGTTCGGGTAATAGGTATCAGGCCGGGCAGCGCGCCCGGCGGGTTATCAGCAGTTGGTCAGCAGCTCGTCGCCCGTACCACCACGAGAAAGCTCGCGGCGCGGCTGGCGCTGGCTTTCGGTGTTATCGAGGGAGTTTTTGAGGTCGTTAAACGCCTGCGCGCTTTCTTCGGCCTTGCTGGTCACGTCCTGCTTAAGCTGCGCCAGTTCGGTCTCAAGCTCGGTGACGCGCTGGTCGGTGGCGGTGAGGTTGGTTTGCACCAGCTCGGTGACGGTCGTCACAGCCTCATGCACATCTGCAAGACGTGCGTCGTCGCTGGCCTGTTTACGGCTGAAAATGGCCTTTACCTTGTCGGTCAGGCTGTTGAGCATGGTGTCGGGAACGTCCTCAAATTCCAGCTCAGCCAGCGAGGCCACAGAGAAGAGATCGCCCGGCTGGTCTTTTTTACCGGCGAGCGGGTTTTGTGTGGCGCGGCTACAGAATTCGAGGTATTCGGTGCCGAGGCTTGCCGGGTCATCGGTGACGGCGAGGCCAACCAGATAGCACTTGCCACTGTTGGCAAAGTTCGGGCGGATCTCCATTGAGGTGTAAACCTTTTGTCCGGCCTTAACCATGCTGACCAGCTCGTCAAGAGGCTGGATTTTGCCAAACAACGCCTTTTTGCCGTCGAGCGCAGAGCCATCGCTGATAACCTCCGCTTTTAGCTCGACTACATCGCCGTATCGCTTAAACAGACTGTCAGGCAGCAGCCCCCGGATATGTTCGAGGTTAATGCGGCAGCCGTAGACGCGCGGGTCGAACGTGTCGGCCATTTCCTGAATGTCATCAGCGCTGATGACGCGGCCATCGCAGGTGTCACCCTCGACGCCGATGCGAAACCATTTAGAAACTTTCTTTGCCATTGTTCAGGTGTCCTGATATTGGGTTTTCGGGTCGGGGTTAGTTTCCCGACTCAGCCCCTCATCAGCCACCTGTTGCAGAAGTGCAATCCCTGACACAACAGGGGTTTAGCGATTAAGCACGGTCATTTCCTTAGCCTTGCCTCGTAACATTAAAACGAGGTAAGCATGACCATTTCAACTGACCTTTCATTACTCAATGACCCGCGACGACAGGCGCGGCTGTTGTACTGGCAGGGGTTCGCCGTGCCGCAAATCTGCGACATGCTGCAACTCAAGCGCCCCACGGTGCAGAGCTGGAAACAGCGTGATGGATGGGAGGAAACCGCGCCGATTAACCGCGTTGAATCGACGTTAGAGGCGCGCCTCATCCAGATTTACGCCAAGCCCGACCTCACGCCGCACGACTTTAAGGTCGCTGATTTTCTGTCGCGACAGATGGAGCGCCTTGCGCGCGTGAACCGCTACAGCCAGACCGGAAACGAGGTGGATTTAAACCCCAATATCGCCAGCCGTAACAAAGGGGATCGCAAAAAGCCGAAACGTAATTTCTTCAGTGAAGAAGCGATTGAAAAGCTGGAAGAGATTTTCTTTGACCAGTCGTTTGAGTATCAGCTCAACTGGCATAAGGCAGGCATCGCGCACCGTATTCGCCACATCCTCAAATCGCGCCAGATTGGCGCAACGTTCTACTTTGCGCGCGAAGCGCTCCTGCGCGCCCTTAAGACCGGCCATAACCAGATATTTTTATCAGCCAGTAAAACGCAGGCTTACGTTTTCCGTAAGTACATCATCGCCTTTGCGCGTCTGGTCGACGTCGACCTGTCAGGCGACCCGATTGTCATCGGCAACAACGGCGCAGAGCTGATTTTCCTCGGGACTAATTCCAATACCGCGCAGAGTCACAACGGCGACCTCTATGTCGATGAGATTTTCTGGATACCCAATTTCCAGAAGCTGCGAAAAGTCGCCTCCGGTATGGCCTCACAGTCGCACCTGCGCACCACCTATTTTTCGACGCCGTCGACGCTGGCGCACGGCGCGTACCCGTTCTGGTCAGGGGAGCTGTTTAACCGTGGCCGCAGTAACCGCGACGAATGTGTCGACATCGATATCAGTCATCAGGCGCTTGCCGGGGGCATGTTATGCGGGGACGGCCAGTGGCGGCAGATTGTCACCATTGAGGACGCGCTCGCCGGGGGCTGTACCCTGTTTAACCTCGACCAGCTCAGACAGGAAAACAGCGCGGATGACTTCCGTAACCTGTTCATGTGCGAGTTCGTCGACGATAAAGCGTCGGTATTCCCGTTCGAGGAGCTCCAGCGTTGCATGGTCGATGCGATGGAAGAATGGGAGGACTTCGAGCCATTCGCCGACCGTCCGTTTAGCTGGCGTCCGGTCTGGATTGGCTACGACCCGTCACACACCGGCGACAGCGCAGGCTGTGCGGTACTGGCTCCGCCACTTGTAGCCGGAGGCAAGTTCCGCATCCTTGAGCGTCACCAGTGGAAAGGCATGGATTTTGCCGCGCAGGCCGAAGCCATCCGGGCGCTGACCGAGAAATACACGGTCGACTATATCGGCATCGATGCGACCGGCATCGGCCAGGGTGTTTACCAGCTCGTGCGCTCATTCTTCCCGGCAGCGCGCGCCATCCGTTACACGCCGGAAATGAAAACCGCAATGGTGCTGAAAGCGAAAGACACCATCCGACGCGGGTGTCTGGAGTATGACGCCGGTGCGACCGACATCACGCAGTCATTCATGGCTATCCGTAAAACCATGACCAGCAGCGGCCGCAGCGCTACCTATGAAGCCAGCCGCAGTGAGGAAGCCAGCCACGCGGATATCGCATGGGCGACCATGCACGCCCTGTTAAACGAGCCACTTTCCGCCGGTAGCGGTATGCATTCAACCTCGATTCTGGATATCAACTAAGATGAAAAAACGCCAAAAGAAACAGCCAAAACAGACCAACATGACCGCCATTGCACCGCAGAAAATGGAGGCGTTCACCTTTGGCGAGCCGTCACCCGTTCTGGATCGCCGCGATATCCTTGACTATGTCGAGTGCATCAATAACGGCAAATGGTACGAGCCGCCGGTCAACTTCTCCGGGCTGGCGAAAAGCCTGCGCGCCGCCGTGCATCACAGCTCCCCGATTTACGTGAAGCGTAACATCCTGACGAGCACCTACATCCCGCATCCGTTGCTTTCACGGCAGGATTTCAGCCGCCTTGTGCTCGATTATCTGGTTTTTGCTAATGGCTATCTTGAGAAGCGCATGAGCGTGACCGGCCAGCTCATGAAGCTGGAAACCTCTCCGGCCAAATACACCCGCAGGGGTGTCGAAGAGGATGTTTACTGGTACGTGTCGGATTTCTCACACCCGCACCAGTTCGCCCCCGGCTCAGTCTGTCATTTGCTTGAGCCTGACATCAATCAGGAGCTGTACGGGATGCCGGAATACCTGAGCGCGCTTAATTCAGCCTGGCTGAATGAATCCGCCACGTTGTTTCGTCGCAAGTATTACCAGAACGGCGCGCACGCGGGTTACATCATGTACGTCACCGACGCGGCACAGAGCAGCACCGACGTCGAGGCGCTGCGCTCCGCGATGCGTGACTCGAAAGGGCTCGGGAATTTCAAAAACCTGTTTTTTTATGCCCCGAACGGGAAACCGGATGGCATCAAGATTGTGCCACTGAGTGAAGTCGCCACGAAGGATGATTTTTTCAACATCAAAAAGGTGAGCGCCGCCGACCTGCTCGATGCGCACCGCGTACCGTTCCAGCTTATGGGCGGCAAGCCCGAAAATATCGGCTCAATGGGCGATATCGAGAAGGTGGCGCGGGTATTTGTGCGTAACGAGCTGACGCCATTGCAGGAGCGTTTCAAGGAAATCAATGAATGGCTCGGTTTAGAGGTGATCCGCTTTAAGGATTACAACATCGAAACCGAGTAACCCTCCGCCAGAATGCCGCCTCCGGGCGGCATCCTCTTAGAGCCAGCCAGACACCGCACACGCGGCGCAACCACGCCAGCACCTCATTAGCCGACCGCACTCAACAGCGTGCCACCACGACGCGCACAGACGCGTAAAATAAATGCTGTCACCACGTCTGGCGCGCAGTGCTATCCCCGCCTCGCCTGCCCGCTTAAAGGGTCGCTTTTAATGCAGGTGCATCAGGAGTTCCGAGCCGCGCCAGCTCTGGCGCTGGCTGGCAAACGCTGGAATAAAAAAAGAATGCAAACTCATGCACCTGATTCATGCGCCGCTGAAAAGGAACAATAACCGGGAAAATGACATTAAAAAACCGGCATTCACGGTGCCGGTTTGAGGACGATTTTGATCGTACATCTGCCTGTGCGATTGCTAATGCATACATTTGCAACAATCAACAGCATCAATGACATCTATCAAATTTTTAAAACAAAGGTTAACGTATTGATATAGATCCTTTTATTTGTGCATTCTAATGTGATTTAACAGATGTTTAATAACGTTCATGAGCTCATCTTTACTGGCTTTTTCGACCATTTTCGCGGTGTAGCTTTCGATCTCGCGAGAGCTCAGATCGTTGTTTAGGGCCATTACAGTCAGAGTCTTTGCCCAATAGACAAACGAATCTTTACTAGATGATAGGGAATTATGCATGTCCAAGAACCTCGAATTGTTTAACCAACAGACTGCAGAAATCTTTGCATTGTTATGGGAGAACTTTCCTGTAGCGCAGGTTATAACCTACGAAAAGTTCAACGCCTCGCTACCTGATGACTACTTTGATCAGCTTAACTCACCGGAAATGAAAGCATTGAACCAATTGCGTTGTGTGGTTGAGGGAACATTCACCTTTCTTCAAGAAAACGGCTATATCCAGTATGAAACAGATCATCAATCTTATTTTCGAGATGTACGTCTCACCGAAAAAGCACTCTCCGTGCTAAACAAAAAACCTGATGCTCTGAGTGGAAATGAAAAAATGGGAGATAAAATTATTAATGCGGTAAAAGATGGCACACCTGGAGTTATAGCAGGCGCGGTGACAAATTTGCTAACACTCGGTGTGAATTTGGTAACAAGCTGACGAACTAGATTTATTGCTACTCAACCTAATCAGCATTTAAATCTATTTAAATGCTGATTAGGTTGTTATAAGGTTTTTCAACAAAGCTAGAAAAGCAATCGATATAATGTAAATTTTAATTTGCAGTGTTACTCTTTAAAGTAAGCACTTTCGATTTGTAACGCTGCTCAATAACTCCCATTGAATGTAAACGCCCAAAAAGCGTTTTTGCAATTGAGGTTTCCTTTGCATTTTCTGCATCTTTAATTATTTTCCAGTACTCAATATCCCTAGCCATCAATCGATGCTGTTCATTCCTAACTTTCAAATGATTGCCTAAAACAATCACTCCGGTTACTAACTTAGGTTTATCTTTGGAATACAATTTTGTCTTTGTTGGATGCATAACGTGACCATGCTTACTAATAATCTTGCGCGTTACAGCACAGAATAATCTATTAACGTTAGCGCCAGAGAATGTAAGGTCGTCAACATACACAGTCATTTCAATCTTCAATTTTTGGCACAACTCGTGTATTTCATCAAACATTCTTGAATTTGCAAAAAAAGCCAAAGGCATACTAATTCTACTGCCTGTTGGTAAACGGTCATGACAAGTGCATATGTGAGATAAAATATCCGCAACATCACACGACATTTTCATCACTGAATAGAAAAAAGAAAAAATCATCAACCTTGTTGTAGATGGAAAAAAGGCTTTGATGTCAGTAGTCATCATTTTTTCATTGTTAAGATGCGCTCGAGCATTCGTCACGTTAGAACATGCTTTCTTACCTGAGTGAAGATATAGCGGCAAACTAATGCGTGATAATAAACTAGCAATGCGAGTATGAACAACATCTAATTTTTCTAGAGGTTTTTGTATTTTTCGAGGCTTACCTTTTTTAGATAATTGTTCAAAAATAGAATAATTACCTTCATCTTTCTTCAGGATTGAAAAATCACTAATATTAACACAAAGAAGTGCTGCAAGTTTTTTTTTGCTTTTAAGTTTATAAAATGGTGAATCCATCACACCATAAGATTTGTTTTTAGTGGAAATTCTAAGCTTTTTCCGTTTTTTCATTTCTTTTATTCACCCACTCCAGGATATCCAGAATCTTATCAGCCAAATTTAGACGTAACCGCTTAGACAAACGACCTTGTGTACCTAATGATTCTGAAAAAAAGACTAAAGATGTTACAGGTATGTCGAAATGAATAGCATAGCGCTGTAAAATTTCTACTGAAGGTGATGTGATGCCGCTTTCAAACTCTACTATTTTTTCTTTAGGAATACCTAAAGATGCTGATAACTCAACTAATGACTCTTTATGGTATTGCCTTATCAAACGAAGGGCTTTATGTAACATTAGGCAACTCCACGAAATTGAAACTAGGGAGGACGCATCACATATCTCCCCCTTCCAAATAGTCCACTAAACGTGTGATTAAATCAAACAGTCGAATACCCCATTTAACCGCTTCCCACGCATACGCAGCCCACTTTTTCCGGTTTGACTTGCTCTGCGCCTGCTGTTCGTTGGTTAATTTATCATTTTTCATGATTTTCTCCTTATGCCCACGGTGTGCAAACGTATGTTCGCTCAAGCACCGTGGTTCGCCCTCATAAGGATGAGATTGAACAGCACTAGCCCCCTGCTCCACGAACCCTTGGTCGCCCAAAGGGTTCGTATACCCATACGCCATACCATCTGGAGCAGCGATAACTCTGACGAGCGACGTCGCTTAGGTGCTCTGAGGCGTTGCGCGGGGTAAAAGTTAGAAAGCATCAGCTTTCCACGGGTAATAAATACCCAATTGGTGGCGATTTATCTCACTAACTAACCAATGCATGCATCATAGCAAGAAATTTGCTTCGCTTAATATACAGCATTATAACTTTTAGAAGTTACAAGATAAAAATTAATAACAAAAGAGTATAAACCTCATTTATTTCGAAGATAGAAGTTAAAAATACGAATCTATCCAATCATCCCCCACCGCGTAATTAAATATTTTATCGCCATAAATCACCGTTGCCCCACGCGCCAGTGCATCGAGCTCCCACCGTTCCGGGGTAATGCCCTCCTGAGCCAAATCGAAACGAATTTTTGCGACGCGATCCCTTTCGGGCTTTGTCATCCTGGCTGATGGCGCTTGCTCGCTGGCTTTGAGAGGCGCATTGCTTCTTTGCTGTCGATTTTTGCGCGGTGCGCCAGCTTTTAACGCCCCGTTAAGTACCTTAACGACGTCCGGCTCATTCCAGCCAATAACCCCGCGCTCAATCAGATTTAACACCGCTGCGGCTTGCTCAGACGGTGTAGGGATCATAACTGGATCGCCACCGCCGGTGAGCTTTCCACAGTTATTGACAGGACTCCGAGGCGCGGCAGAGCCGCTTTTTAAGGTCAAAGGCTCAACGGCCAAAACCTTTGGAACGATACGCCATTCGGCTGTACGGGTTACATGGACACGGTCAGTCCCGAGATGAGGGGCATAAATACCGACCACCCTCTCGATATCTTCCTCGTATTCGTTGACCTCATCCGTCACCTTACGGGCGACCCTGACCGCCTGAGCATCACGCGGCATGTTTGCCCCACCCTGCGCGATGATGTACCGCTCAAAGTCCCCCTCATCTGCAGCAGCTCGCGCGGCCTCGACCCTGTCGTCAAACTCGCAGGCAATACTTACCCCACGCGGCAATTTGCGCAGTTCACGGTAAGCGCCCATCGTCGGGAGACCAATCGGTTTAAACTGAGGGATACGCCATGTTGACGCCCATGCGGTGACGGCTGCGGCCGTATCTTTCAGAGGCTTGCCGGTGTCATTATCGAGCTGGCCGTCGAGCGCATAACCGTCGATATTTTTTGCAATGTATTTAGCAATATAACCCGCCGCTCCGCCCTGATTAAGATGGCGTGACTCAAAGCGCTGTTTTGCCGCGCCCTTTTCGTGTCCGTCCTCTTTGAGGGCATAACGACGCATAATTTCGTTAATGGCTTTACGCTGACCGGGTTTGCAAAACAGCATCATGTGCCAGTGCGGCGTGCCGTCATGGTGCGGTTCGACAACGCGCATCCCGTAAACCTCTAAATCGTTATCTTTGAAAGCTGTACGCATCAGGCTCCAGATTCGGCACAGATAGCGCTGGCCGTCTTTGGGTGAGAATGCTGTTTCGTTCCAGCCATGATTGAGCTGCACCGTTTTGCTTTCACCTTTGCCAACCTGACGGGTCGGGTGATACTTCGATGGCGTGGTCAGCGTGATAAACATCCCCACGTCACCAACGCTGGTCGCGTAACGTTCAATCCCGGCGATAGTGTTCATCAGCTCCATGCGGCGTATTTCAGGGTTAGAAATACTCCCCATGACCTTACTGATGAGGTCGATACGTTCGCCAGTGACTTTGTTTTCCAGTTCGCAGGATTTAAGGTATTCGAGATTAGCAAGGCGGCGCGCGTGAACATCGCGGATCGCCATTTTGCTTGCGTAAGGTGAACGGTCTTTGTTGACCTCACCTGCTGCGATGAGCAGCGCCTCGCGCCAGCGCATCCGCTGTGCTTTGAGCTGGTTGAACCACCACTCGTCTTTAATCAGGCGGGAAATAGTGGAAAATGCCATGCGGATCGTCATCTGACCCTTACGGTATTTTTTCCAGTACATCGGGGTGATGTTAAATGCGCGAGCAATACCGGCCACTTGCCCGTATAGGTGCGACTGAGCTTTATCGGTGAAAAGTGTCTCTTTCCCGCCGTGAGCCTCCGCCCAGGCGTCGCTTAACTCCTCGTATTTGCTCCAGAGCTGAGAGGCAATTCTGGCCGCAAATTTCCTGAGCTCTTTGTCATTCATATCTGGTAAGCGCGCATACTGGTCGCGCTCGGACAGAAAACCAATCGAGGCGGATTCATTCATCCCGCACAGCTCATTAACACGCTCAAGACGTGGCAGCAGCTTGCGCTCAAACGTGTTTTTAAGGAAATACAGCCCACCTAAAGGGCTCTTTTTACGGCGGATGAAGTTATAACGCGATGTAAACAGCGTTTGCAGGAAAAACGGCAGACGGTCAATCCGGTTTAAAACACCTTGCACCTGACGGAGTTCGGCACGTGTAAGGTGTCTGTCGCGGCCAATGGCCTCTTTAGTGACGTTATTCCAGGGATAAGCACCAACGAATGAATCACTGGTGCCCTTCAAAAATTGTGGTGGTGGCGAGGGGGCAATACGCCCCCGAGATTCGATGGACATACTATTTAAAGGCGTCCAGACATTGCTTCCCCAGGCGTTCAATTCGAGCTTCCAAAGCTGAGAAGCCAATAAGATCGCTGGTCAAAAGGTCATGCAATACCAGGCCTGAGATAAGCTTAGGGATATTCGGGTAGTAACCGACAACGTCCAGCCAATCCCTGCCTTTGTTCTTCCCGGATGTTGCGGTCTTCCTCTCCTGCAAAATGAATTGATAGCGGTCACAGGTGATGACGTACTGGTTATTAATCTCGATGTGTAAGCTCATTTTTGCTTCCTGTTAACAGTGGTTAGCCAGCTCTACCGAAAATTGAGTTGTGTAACTTTTCCGACTCTTGGCCTAATAACTCGATAATCTCGGTGCGATTAAGTTCTGACTTACTGATGTACGCGATAAGCCCATCAAACTGAGAAGAGAAACGGGTCGCCATGTCGCGCTGTGCCTCGCTTACTGCCTGCGCCAGATGTGCCGAATACATCCCCCGCTGCGCTGTATCTTGTTTTTGCATTTGCCTATCTCCGGACAAAAGGAGTCCCCACGCTGTAAGGCGCGTAATAAATCGAATCCAGATTAATTAATGTAAATACTGCTCAGGTTTTACCGAGGTTAAAATGGTTGGTGCGTACTCAAAAAGGCTAAATAGCTCTCGCAAAGCCCTGAAAAGTTTCTCACGCCAATAACAGTCCTCTTCATTCAAACGCCAGTGCGGCATCATAAACTCCTGCTCTGTCAGTCCCGCATGAAGATACAATGAGCGCCTTTGACTAACAGTTAGGCGGCTGATGAAAATTGCTTTTGACTCGCCAAATTGTCGGCACCGGGCAAATGCAGTTCTCAATTCATCAAGCGCACAAACAAGACGCTCACGATCGGCTTCGGTCATTTCCTCTAAGCGCATGACAGAGTGACGCTGTTTTAATTGTGCGTGGAAACAAACCGTAAGACGCTCCCGCTCCATCATCTGATTGTAAAAATCGCAAGTGTCCTGCCAGCGAGGCTGAGCCAGATACTTGCAGACCAGACCGCGAAGTGCTGTTGGTTGTTTCTGGATCACATCAAGTGTCATTACCGTCATAACCACAATCCTCTCTTTTTGACCAAGCGACGAAGTTTCTCGATAACACCCGTCTTACGGGTTCGGATGATGATGCCCTTGCGTCCGCGACCGTGAGTGATAGTGAAGTTAATCGGATTAGGGCTTTCTCTTCGAAGCAACTGTGCAATGCAACGAGGTTCATTCTTCATACTGGCCCCCCTAATCCGAGCCACATCAGCCAGCCATCGCGAATCTCTTTAGGACGGCTGTCATAAGCCATCTTCATTCCTTTGTTCCAGGCAGGCAGATAAACCCAATATTCCCCTGCGCGCCCACTCGTGGACTGCGGATCAGTCATCTCGACTACAGGCAGCTTGCCCTTCTCAATCATGCCTTTAACGGCTGCGGGTGTTTTACCAATAAGGCGCGCGAATTCCTGGTATGGAACGGCGTCGCTCACACTATCAATGACCCTATTCATTTGTGAGTATTCCTCGTTAGTGTTTTAATTGCTCCTAATGGCTATTAATTGCCATATTGGAGCCATTAGTTTGCGATAACGAATAGAAGATTACTCCGTTATCGTTTTTCTATCAATACTGGAGTGTTAATTACGATGATACCCGTAAATGAAAAGCTAGCGATCATGCGTGAGTCAGAACGTATGAATAGGAAAGAATTCAGTGACTTAACAGGCGTTCCATACAGCTCTCTTTCGAGTTACGAGAAGGGTGTAAAAGATATGGGCATACAGGCGGTGATGAAGATTTTGAATCATCCTCAGTTCAAAAAATACACTATGTGGTTCATGACAGAGACGATATCACCTGAAGCTGGGCAGATTGCACCGGCTCTCGCGCACTTTGGGCAGCAGATAACAACGTCATCCCACTCAGACCAGAAAACTGGCTAACTATTTATGGCGCTTATTTGTGCAGTAAATGCACAGTGAGCTTTTGCTATTTAAATCAGGAAATTGAAGTACGCAGTAACATCATCGGGAGGCTTTATGTCTGTTAAAAAGCTCGATGATGGTCGATATGAAGTGGACATTAGACCGACCGGGCGTAACGGAAAACGCATCCGTCGGAAGTTCGACAAGAAAAGCGAGGCGATGGCTTTTGAAAAGCATACTCAATATAACCATCACTCAAAGGAATGGCTTTCAAAACCAACGGACAAACGCCAATTGTCGGAACTGAAAGAGTTATGGTGGAAGCTGAAAGGTAAACATGAGGAGCACGGTCAATCGTATCTCAGGAAAATTGAGCGTTTCGAAACGATGACCGGAAACCCGTGCGCTTTCCAGATTACCAAGAGCCTGATAACGCAATATTGTGCTCAACGTCGGGGTGAAGGTATTAAGCCAACTACCATCAACCGCGACCTGATCACGCTAGGTGGGATGTTCACAACCCTGATTGAGTCAGAACTGTATAACGGTGAGCATCCATTCAGGGGATTCAAAAAACTGAAAGAGCAGACAGCCGAAACGGGCTATCTCACTCTTGAGGAAATTGACGCCTTACTTGCTGCGCTCTCAGGTGATAATCGTAAAATTGCGGTTTTGTGTTTGAGTACCGGAGCAAGATGGGGAGAAGCTGCGCGATTGAAGGCGGAGAATGTGATTCATAACCGGGTGTCTTTCGTTAAGACGAAAACCAACACACCGCGCACGGTCCCGATCTCTGATGACGTTGCGGCTTACGTAGTCGGCAAAGCACGAGGCTTTCTGTTTCCTGAGGCCAGTTATGCTGATTTCAGGCGAATCCTCAAAGAAGTTAAGCCCGACTTACCGGCGGGGCAAGCAACACATGCGCTACGACACTCTTTCGCCACGCACTTTATGATTAACGGGGGCAATATCATCACACTGCAGAGGATCTTAGGTCATACGAAAATTGCGCAGACAATGGTCTATGCGCACTTCGCTCCTCAGTACCTGCAGGACGCGATTTCGCTTAACCCGCTGAAGGGTGCTAATGGTGGTAAGAGTGTCCACAATGTGTCCACACCCTAGCCGCTTTTTATGGCTTTTGGCTGCTAGTAGTAAAACGTGAAGCCTTGTCTGGCGCGGCTTTCCAGCTACGCCAGACATTAAAAAGGCTCCCTCAGGAGCCTTTTCTTCATTCAGTGCAGCGACGCCAGCCTCGCCGCAAATCCAACAAACAGCAGGCCTATCAACCCATTCCCCAGCTTCGCCAGTTTCTTTTTGGTTTTCAGATAACGCGTGACAAACGCGCCTGAGAAAATCAGGAAGCTCATGTACATGAAGCTGATCAGCTCAAGTGTGGTGGCGAGGATCAGGAACGACGTGCCGGTATTCTTCGCATTGACATCAATGAACTGCACGAAGAACGATACGTAAAAGAGAATCGCTTTCGGGTTCGTCAGGCTCAGCACCAGCGAACGCTTAAGGATCGCGCTTGCCGGTTCGGCGCTACTTTCGTGCGCATTTTTTTGACGTGTCATAACGGACCAGAGCATTTTTCCGCCGAGCCACAGCAGATAAAACGCCCCAAGATAGCGGACAATATTAAATAATACCGGAGTGGTCTGGATCAACGCGGCAACGCCCGCCCAGGCCAGAAACATCAGCACGGCATCACCAATAAACACACCGGTGGCTGCCAGATAGCCTTTCTTAACGCCGTGGCCAATCCCTGTTTTCAGCACAAACAAGGTGTTCGGTCCTGGAACCAGCACGATAAAAAATGCGCCGACAACATAGGTCCAGAAATTCAGTACACCAAACTCCGCAAACACGTCTCACTCCTTTTGCTCAAAAACAGCGGGGATACCGGTAATTACGGTATCCCCTGAATCAGTTGCGCTATTGTACGCCGTTATAACCATCAAGATAAGTCGCGGCCAGTTCGTTACCAAATAATATGGCGTCTTTACTGTCCATGTCCGAAGACCATTTATCCTTCGCGTTGCCTGCGTACAATTCCTGCGACTTCGCATTTTCTTTCAACTGATCGCGAATGCTTTGCGCGTATTCACTGGCTTCAGCCTGAGTCCGCCCTTCCGCACGGTCAGCTTTGCCCCGGGCATAAAGCTCGCGGAACTGCGCTACGTTCAGGTGATAATTTTTCTGCACGCTGGAGGTGTAATTGCCGCCAGTAAAGCTGGACTGATGCGACACGAAATAAAACGCGTGCCGTTCGGGTGAGGTTTTGCTACTTGCACAACCGCTTAATACTGCGATCCCGAAGAGTGCTGCCATCACTTTTACGTTCATCCTTTTTTCCTTTAATAAAGCCAATGTATTCCCCACGCAAAAACATAATCTGCCAATGAGGAAAATGACGAAAGTCCTAAACCTTCCCTGAGCGCATCCAGCGCCAAAAGTGCAATAAAAATCCAGAGATAAGGATTCATCTTTTAATATCATGACGTTATGGGGACGTAGTATATCGTGGAAAGCAGACGGGAGGAGACTGCAAAGATTGATAGTCTGGATGTTTAATGGGCACCTTTACGGTGCCCCTCATGCTTTTCAGATATCCTGGACCGCGAACAGCAGCGCGTTACGGTGTCTGTTCAGGCCACATTTTCTGATGGCGTGGATACGCATATTGCGGCGGGATTGTGCTTCCAGCCAACGAGCCTTACGACGACTCACCTGTCGCAACATGCGCCAGCGCCCTACTTCAGTTCTACTGCGCTTCATGTCTACAACTCTTTCTCTAACAGAGATGCCATTATATGCCTAAGCAGGCGGCAAACCAGCGCTTTTATCTGCCGTTTTTATTTGCCAGATGAATCCTGATGCGTAAACTCATAACAATACGCTTTCAAAAGGATTTTTTATTTATGACAACCTTCTACACCGTGGTGAGTTGGCTGGTCATTTTAGGATACTGGCTGTTAATTGCCGGGGTGACGTTGCGCATTCTGATGAAACGCAGAGCGGTACCTTCCGCCATGGCCTGGCTTCTGATTATCTACATTCTGCCGCTGGTGGGCATCATCGCCTATCTCTCTTTCGGTGAACTTCATCTGGGTAAACGCCGGGCCGAACGCGCCCGTGCCATGTGGCCCTCCACGGCAAAATGGCTTGCCGACCTTAAAGCCTGCAAGCATATCTTCGCCGAAGAGAACAGCAGCGTGGCCGCATCTTTGTTCAAGCTGTGCGAACGCCGCCAGGGCATTGCTGGGGTAAAAGGCAATCAGCTGCAACTGATGACCTCTTCCGATGACGTGATGCAGGCGCTGATCCGTGATATCCAGCTCGCCCGGCATAATATCGAGATGGTGTTTTATATCTGGCAGCCGGGCGGCATGGCGGACCAGGTCGCCGAATCGCTGATGGCCGCTGCACGTCGCGGTATCCACTGCCGCCTGATGCTGGACTCCGCCGGCAGCGTGGCCTTTTTCCGTAGCCCGTGGGCAGGCATGATGCGCAACGCCGGTATCGAGGTGGTCGAGGCGCTGAAAGTGAATCTTATGCGCGTCTTTCTGCGCCGCATGGATCTTCGTCAGCACCGGAAAATGGTCCTGATCGATAACTATATCGCCTACACCGGCAGCATGAACATGGTCGACCCCCGCTTCTTTAAACAGGATTCCGGCGTGGGGCAATGGATCGATTTGATGGCTCGCATGGAAGGCCCGGTGGCAACCTCTATGGGCATCGTCTATTCGTGCGACTGGGAAATTGAAACCGGTAAACGCATTCTTCCCCCGCCGCCGGATGGCAATATCATGCCGTTTGAGGAAGCCAGCGGGCACACTATCCACACTATCGCCTCCGGTCCTGGCTTCCCGGAAGATCTGATCCATCAGGCACTGCTTACTGCCGCGTACTCAGCGCGGGAATATCTGATCATGACCACGCCCTATTTCGTCCCCAGCGACGACCTTCTGCACGCCATCTGTACAGCGGCACAGCGCGGAGTGGATGTGAGCATTATTATGCCGCGCAAGAACGATTCGCTGCTGGTCGGGTGGGCAAGTCGCGCGTTCTTTAGTGAGCTGCTGGCCGCGGGCGTTAAAATCTATCAGTTCGAAGGCGGTCTGTTACACACCAAGAGCGTGCTGGTAGACGGAGAGCTGAGCCTGGTGGGTACCGTCAACCTCGATATGCGCAGTCTGTGGCTGAATTTTGAAATTACGCTGGTCATTGATGACGCCGGTTTCGGCGGCGATCTGGCGGCGGTTCAGGATGATTATATCTCCCGCTCACGCCTGCTGGACGCCAGACTGTGGGCGAAACGTCCGCTGTGGCAGCGAATTGCCGAACGACTGTTTTACTTCTTTAGTCCGTTGCTGTAAAACGTGCCCAACGATGTTTAACAGGTAGTCATCATGGAAATGGATCTGAACAATCGCCTGACCGAAGACGAAACGCTCGAACAGGCCTACGATATTTTTCTCGAGCTGGCGGTCGATAATCTCGACCCTGCTGACGTCATTCTTTTCAACCTGCAATTTGAAGAGCGTGGCGGTGCTGAGCTGTTCGATCCGTCTGAAGACTGGGCCGAACACGTCGATTTTGATCTCAACCCGGACTTCTTCGCTGAGGTAGTAATTGGCCTGGCAGATGAAGACGGCGGAGAAATTAACGACATCTTTGCCCGCGTCCTGCTGTGCCGCGAGAAAGACCATAAGCTGTGCCATATTCTCTGGCGCGAATAATAAAAAAGGCTGCCCGCGCAGCCTTTTTTATTTAATCCGGCAAGGCATTTCCACAGCGGTGACAAAACCGCGCCCCGGGTTCATGATTTCCCTGCTGACAATTCGGACATTTGCGTTGCTGCTTGCTGTTCTGGAAGGCGCTGCTCATATGGGTGGTAATTAGCCCCGTCGGTATCGCTATCACCGAATAACCGATCAGTATAAGAACCGATGCCACAATACGTCCGAGCGGCGTATGCGGTGTAATATCGCCATAGCCCACGGTGGTCACCGTGACGATAGCCCAGTAAACCGACGCATTAAGCGTGGTAAACCCGTATTTTGGCCCTTCGATTAAATACATCAGGGAGCCAAAAACGATCATCACGATAGCAATAAACGAATAGAAGAGAATAAGCTGGTGGCGGGCGCTGACAATGGCGACCCAAAAAACCCTCAGCGACGGCATAAAGCGCAGCAGCTTCAGAATTCGTAACACACGAATCGCCCGCATTGCGCGCCAGGCAAACACATAATTCAGGCTGATCTCAGGCCACAGCCACATGACATACAGCGGCAGGATAGTGGCTAAATCAATAAATCCCCAGAAGCTGAAAACGTATTTCGCCGGATTTGGCCAGCTAATGACCCTCAGCACATACTCTGCGGTAAACACCAGCGTGACGATCAATTCCAGCCAGACAAATACGTGCCACTCCTCATACGTCATGTGGTACTGCGTTCCGGCACCGGATTCGATAAAGATAATAATGACGCTAATCAGCGCAAATAAGCCACACAGACCCTCGAAACGGCGACCGGAAACCGTTTCTGGATCAAATAAAAGGTGATAAAGCCGCTGACGGGCCGACGTGAATAATCGCGACACATTAACCTCTAAAAAATAAGGGCTGACATCATGTCAGCCCTTGCGATTATAACGGGTCTACTTTCAGGCAGGAAACCGCATGTCGGAAACTGCCCTCCAGAACCGGCCGTGTTTTTGCACATTCCGGCCCGGCTATTGGGCATCGCGTACGGAATACGCAGCCTGAAGGCGGGTTGATTGGCGAAGGCAGTTCACCTTCCAGAAGCTGAATGGTTTTATTTTTTTCCAGATCGGGATCCGGAACGGGAACCGCAGACATCAGCGCTTTGGTATAAGGGTGCAGCGGATTATGGTACACCTCATCATACGTGCCCAGTTCCACGGCGTGGCCCAGATACATGACCAGCACACGGTCTGAAATGTGTTTTACCACCGCCAGATCGTGGGCGATGAAGATCAGCGACAGCCCCATTTCCCGTTGCAGTTTCTGTAGCAGGTTAACCACCTGGGCCTGGATGGAAACGTCCAGCGCCGAAACCGGCTCATCACAGATAATCAGTTTCGGTTCAAGGATCAACGCGCGTGCGATACCGATACGCTGGCACTGACCGCCGGAAAACTCGTGAGGGTAGCGGTTGATGAGGTTAGGCAACAGACCCACCTTCAGCATCATCGCTTTCACCCGATCGCGAACTTCCTGGCGCGGCATCTTCGGATGATAGGTGCGCAGCGGCTCGGCAATGATTTCGCCAATGGTCATACGCGGATTCAGGGACGCCAGAGGATCCTGGAAAATCATCTGGATATCACTGCGCACATTGCGCCATTCATCCGGCTTCATCCCCAGCAGATCTTTGCCAAGCCATGCCACTTTCCCGTCGGTGGCTTTCACCAGGCCGATGATCGCACGCGCAAATGTCGACTTGCCGCAGCCGGATTCGCCCACCACGCCCAGGGTCTCCCCTTCGTACAGGCGTAGCGTGACGCCATCCACCGCTTTCAGGGTTTTGGCAGGCTGCCAGAACCACTGTTTACCGTCTTTGATATCGAAATGGACCTTCAGGTCAGCGATTTCGAGCAGCACATTTCTTTTTTCGTCGATTGCGTTCATACCAGCTCCTCCAGCGGCTTAAAGCAGGCGCGTAGACGGCCTGGGGCAAACGCTTCCAGCGGCGGTGCGCTGTTACAGATTTCCATCGCATGCGGACAGCGTGGCTGGAACGGGCAGCCTTTTGGCAAACGCAGCAGGTTTGGCGGGTTGCCCGGGATAGTCAGCAGCGACTCCCCTTCCGCATCGAGGCGCGGTACGGCATTCAGCAGCCCGATAGAGTACGGGTGGGCTGGCTGGTAGAACACATCGCGGGCATTACCGTATTCCATCGTGCGGCCTGCATACATGACTAACACTTTGTCGCAGATCCCGGCAACGACGCCTAAATCGTGGGTGATCATGATGATGGCGGTGTTGAACTCACGCTTCAGCTCGTTCAGCAACGTCATGATCTGCGCCTGGACGGTCACGTCGAGAGCGGTGGTTGGTTCATCAGCGATCAGCAGTTTTGGCCGGCAAAGCAATGCCATCGCGATCATGACTCGCTGACGCATACCGCCGGAGAACTCGTGCGGATACATGCGCATGCGCTTGCGTGCTTCAGGCATTTTCACCGCATCCAGCATTTTGACGGACTCTTCAAACGCTTCGGCTTTGCCCAGCCCCTTGTGGAGCATCAGCACTTCCATCAGCTGTTCACCCACCCGCATATAGGGGTTCAGGGAGGTCATCGGATCCTGGAAAATCATTGAAATCTGCTCGGCGCGCAGCTTGTTCAGCTCATGTTCCGGCAAATTCAGGATCTCTTTCCCGTTAAACGTCGCCGAACCACCTATCACGCCGTTTGACGCCAGCAGGCCCATCAGTGCGAATGCGGTCTGGGATTTACCGGAACCGGATTCGCCCACAATGCCCAGCGTTTCACCGGCACGCAGGTCGAAGTTGAGATCGTTAACGGCAGTCACATCACCGTCGGGGGTTTTAAACGTCACGCGGAGGTCTTTAACGTCCAGCAGTGCGCTGGTCCGCTGTTGCGCCTGTGGCGCGGTTGCCGTTTCAATAATGGTCATGACGGCGCTCCTTAACGGTCTTTCGGGTCGAGGGCATCACGCAGGCCATCGCCGATAAAGTTGAAACAGAACAGGGTGACGACCAGGAAGCCCGCCGGATACAGCAGTAACCACGGTGACACTTCCATGGAGTTTGCGCCGTCACTTAACAGAGCGCCCCAGCTACTCAACGGCTCTTGCGTACCTAATCCCAGGAAGCTCAGGAAAGATTCAAACAAGATCATACTTGGCACCAGCAGGGAGGCGTATACCACCACCACGCCCAGCACGTTAGGAACGATATGACGCACCACAATATTGGCGGTAGAAACGCCACCAACCTGTGCGGCTTCGATAAACTCCTTACGTTTAAGGCTCAGCGTCTGGCCGCGCACAATACGCGCCATATCCAGCCAGGACACCATCCCGATCGCCACGAAGATCAGCAGGATATTTTGACCAAAGAAGGTCACCAGCAGAATGACGAAGAACATGAACGGGAAGGAGTTCAGGATTTCAAGCATACGCATCATCACGGAGTCCACTTTCCCGCCGAGGTAACCGGAAAGCGAACCGTAAAGCGTGCCGACAATTACCGCCACCAGCGCCGCTGCGATGCCAACCATCAGGGAGATACGGCCGCCAATCGCCACACGCACCAGCAAATCACGCCCGGAGGAGTCGGTACCGAAATAGTGCCCGGATTCCATATCCGGCGCGCTGGACATCATGCCCCAGTCCGTATCGAAATAGGTGAACTGAGAGAGCATTGGCGCAAGGGTTACGAAAAGCGCGATAAGCACCAGCACGACCAGGCTGGCAACGGCGGCACGGTTATGCATAAAACGACGGCGGGCGTCCTGCCAAAGGCTACGACCTTCGACCTCCAGCTTTTCACTGAAGTTTTCCAGCGCCTCGCTGTTTTTCTTACTCAACATCATGGCGTGCTCCAGTTAGTAACGGATTTTCGGATCGATAACGGCATACAGCACATCGACAACGGCATTAAACAGAATGGTCAGCGCGCCCACGAGGATCGTCAGGCTCAGCACCAGCGAATAGTCTCGGTTAAGCGCCCCGTTAACAAACAACTGCCCGATGCCCGGCAGGCCATAAATGGTTTCAATCACCATTGAACCCGTAATAATGCCGACGAATGCAGGACCCATATAGGAGAGCACCGGTAACAGTGCAGGCTTGAGAGCGTGACGGAAAATAATCCGGCGCATCGGCAACCCTTTCGCTCGGGCGGTACGGATAAAGTTCGAATGCAGGACTTCAATCATTGAACCACGCGTAATACGGGCGATACTGGCAATGTAGGCCAGAGATAATGCCACCATCGGCAATATCATGAACTTCAGCGCCCCGCCATTCCAGCCGCCCCCGGGCAGCCATTTAAGGGTTATCGCGAATATCATGACCAGCAACGGCGCGACAACGAAGCTGGGGATAACCACCCCGGTCATTGCGACCCCCATTACGGCGTAATCCCATCGGGTATTTTGTTTTAGTGCGGCGATAACGCCCGCAGTGACACCGAGAACAACGGCCAGGATAAATGCAGCAGCCCCTAATTTAGCCGATACCGGGAAGCTGGACGCCACCAGGTCGTTAACGGAATAGTCTTTATATTTGAATGACGGACCAAAATCACCGTGTGCAAGTTGCTTCAGATAGTTGAAGTACTGCGTAGTGATAGGATCGTTTAAATGATATTTCGCTTCGATGTTGGCCATAACTTCTGGCGGAAGCGTGCGTTCACCGGTAAAAGGACTGCCCGGCGCAAGACGCATCATAAAGAAGGAAATTGTAATTAGAATAAATAACGTTGGAATCGCTTCAAGACAGCGACGCAGGATAAATTTCAACATTGCCCGTACCTTCTGGCGTGTGCCTGATGAATGTTACAAAATAGACACAGTGGGGCAAGCTCGCACGCCCCACGTATTGCCATTAATGCTTGATAATATAAAGATTCTTAACGGAAATATTATCCAACGGGTCTTTACCGGTATAACCCCCTACCCATGGTTTCACGAGGCGGGCGTTAACGTAGTAGTAAACCGGAACGATCGCAGAGTCTTTATCGAGCTGTTGTTCTGATTTCGCGTACAGATCGGCGCGCTGGGCGTCATCTGCCACCTTCAGGGTTTCGCCAATCAGCTTATCAAACGCCGGGCTCTTATAGTGTGCGGTGTTGTTCGAACTGTCGCTCAGCATGGTGTTCAGGAATGAGGTCGGTTCGTTATAGTCCGCACACCATCCTGCACGTGCCACGTCAAAGGTTCCCTGGTGGCGCGTATCGAGGAAGGTCTTCCATTCCTGGTTTTCCAGCTTCACGTTCACGCCGAGGTTTTTCTTCCAGATAGACGCGACGGCAATAGCCAGTTTTTTATGCAGATCGGAGGTGTTGTACAGCAGGCTAAAGGTCAGCGGCTTGTCGGCGGTATAGCCCGCTTCAGCCAGCAGCTTTTTCGCTTCTTCGTTACGTTTTTCCTGGGACCATTTGAACCATTCAGGTTCAACAAGCTTCATACCGTCGGTGTAAGGCGGGGTGTAGCTGTAAGCCGGCAGGTCGCCCTGATTCTTCACTTTATTCACGATAATGTCGCGATCCAGAGCCAGCTTCAGTGCGGTACGAACACGTACGTCGGTGAACGGTGCTTTCTGGTTGTTAATTTCATAATAGTAGGTGCACAGATACGGATCGACGTGAACTTCTTTCGGGATCTCTTTTTTCAGCTTCTGAAACAGTTCAATCGGCATGTTGTTATAGGTCATGTCGATTTCGCCGCTGCGGTAGCGGTTTACGTCCGTTACCTCAGAAGAGATTGGCAGGTAGGTGACCTGATTGATAACCGTCTTGGCATTATCCCAATACTGCGGGTTGCGCTCCAGCACCATACGCTCGTTAACGACCCAGTCCTTCAGCTTATATGCACCGTTGGTCACGATATTCGCAGGCTGCGTCCATTTTTCACCAAATTTTTCTACCGCGGATTTTGGTACCGGAGAAACGGACGGGTGAACCAGCAACTTATAGAAGTACGGAACAGGTTCGCTCAACGTCACTTCAAAAGTGTTGGCATCGATGGCTTTTACGCCCAGGTCGGTTACTGGCTTTTTACCCGTGATGATGTCATCAATATTGGCGATATGGCCATACTGGAGGTAACTCGCGTACGGGGAGGCGGTATTCGGATCCGCCAGACGCTGCCAGCTATAGACGAAATCTTCGGCGGTAACCGGCGTACCGTCAGACCATTTGGCATCTTTACGCAGATGGAAGGTCCAGACTTTAAAATCTTTGTTGTCCCATTTTTCCGCCACGCCCGGAGCCGGGTGGCCGTCTACGTCAGTCACCAGCAGACCTTCAAACAGATCGCGGTTAACGTTAGACTCTGGAACACCTTCAATTTTGTGCGGATCAAGAGACTGCACTTCCGCACCGTTATTACGTACCAGCGTTTGCTTCTCAGCCAGCTGAACACCAGCAGGAACGTCCGCAGCCATTGCAGCGTTGCCCGCGATTAGCGCAGTTAAAATCCCTGCCGCTACCAGACTTTTTTTTGTGATGATGGACATTGTGTTGATACTCCACTCATTATTATGACTGGCCTTCGCCAGTTGTGTAATCCCCTGTTGGGGCCTGTACAGCGCAGGAGTTTTTTTTGCTGCTGTCAGGTTCTTTTTTTACTTCTTGCTATCATCGACTTCATTATTACTGACCGCTCGTACGGCGGTCTTGCGTCGATTCTTTACACCTCTCCCCTGTCAGAGAGATGCGTTGGATATCTTATGTGAGGGCTATATGAAAATAGTTCTCATCAACTTGTTTAATGCCGCAAAATATAAGGCCGGAAAGTACCAAATGGTGCCAACTCTCGCCAATACATTTTGCAAATTTGTTAAGCATTTCTCTTTTACGGAGTCAGGCGTAGCTATGCCGCCGACCACCTTTTACGCCAAAAACAAGTAAAACCCTTACAATACATTCAGTTGTAGAGTTCTCTCGTGACTGGTGCGATGACATGACAAATTCGAACGATTTTTCACGAAAATTTAACATCTGGTTATTATTTAGCACATTCGTCTGGGTCAGCGTCGAAATTACTAATATCATTTCGGTTATCTGTCAGCAAGCCCCAGAGTATCATGTGAGTAAAATAACAGAGCGTTTGAAGGATTTATGGGCAGAGAAGCAAACTGAAAATAAACAACCTCTTGAAAATCAACAAAAGAGGGTTATTAGTAGAACTTATTATGGCTGGTGCGTATTTCAACTTTATTTATATGATTTGCTGATATTCACGTAAAAAAACGGAGCCGCTGGCTCCGCTCTTTCAAACGAAAGTCAGTGTACTAATCCGGGGAATATACTTTTTATACCGGTAACGATAAATTCGATGCCTAACGCCATTAACAACAGACCCATGATACGGGTAATCACGTTGATGCCCGTTTGTCCCAGCAAGCGAACCAGCCATGGCGCCATACGAAATACGCCCCAGCAGCAAAGTGCGAACAGGGCAATGGCGACAGAGAAGCCAATCAGGTGCATCAGGCTGTGATAGCGTGTTCCCCATACAATGGTAGAGCTGATTGCCCCCGGGCCCGCCATCAGCGGCAGTGCCAGTGGCACCACGCCGATACTCTCGCGGATAGCTGTCTCTGATTTTTCCTGCTTATTCTGTTTATCCTCCCCCAGCTTGCCGCTGATCATCGACATGGCAATCGTCACCACCAGGATCCCGCCTGCTATTCGGAACGAATCAATCGAGATGCCGAAGACCTGAAGAATGGCGTCCCCCAGATAAAGAGACGTAAGCAAGATAATCGCCACCGACAGGTTTGCCGTCAGGTTGGTTTTATTTCGCGCGGCGGCTGTCTGATAGCTGGTCATACTGATGAAGACAGGGATAATCCCTACCGGGTTGACCAGGGCAAACAAGCCAATAAAAAACTTGAAATATGTAGGGAAATCAAAGAGCGTTTGAATCACATTAAGCTCCGCAATTGAGCATGGTCAGGGAGAGACAGCGTGTAATGATAAATCCGCGCTGAAGATACGCTTTTTAGCCGCACACTTCACCAGAAATCTGTTCTAAAACGTTATCAATTCATGATGTTAAACATTTGTATAATCAATGATAGCGCCACTTCCAATAGTTACTTAATTATTTAACACTGGAATAATTAGCACAAAATAACCCTGCTGAAAGGTATCAGCTTAGGACAAAATTGATCTTGATCATAATTTTCGTACTCAGAAGTGAGTAATCTTGGTTACGCCGCCAGGGAGATCACCTATCAAAAAGGTATGATGCTAAGGTAAGGCTCTTTTAGTAAATTAGTGAGCGGAAGCAGTGAGTAATCCTTTGTTTTACTGTGTGTTACGCAAGTGGGATCGGCTCTGACTATACTGTCAGACGTATCGAGCGCTGGTTTACTAAAAGAGTTTAAACATTATCAGGAGAGCATTATGGCTGTTACCAATATCGCTGAACTGAACGCCCTCGTCGAGCGCGTGAAAAAAGCCCAGCGTGAATATGCCAATTTCACCCAAGAACAGGTTGATAAAATCTTCCGCGCGGCCGCTCTGGCTGCTGCAGATGCTCGAATCCCTCTCGCTAAAATGGCCGTTGCCGAATCCGGTATGGGTATCGTTGAAGATAAAGTGATCAAAAACCACTTTGCTTCAGAGTATATCTACAACGCCTATAAAGATGAGAAAACCTGCGGTGTGCTGTCAGAAGACGACACTTTTGGCACCATCACTATCGCTGAACCCATCGGCATTATTTGCGGTATCGTTCCAACCACTAACCCAACCTCTACCGCCATCTTCAAATCTCTTATCAGTCTGAAAACACGTAACGCAATCATTTTCTCCCCGCATCCACGTGCGAAAGACGCCACCAACAAAGCAGCGGATATCGTGCTTCAGGCTGCCATTGCTGCGGGTGCGCCAAAAGATCTGATCGGTTGGATCGACCAACCTTCTGTTGAACTGTCCAATGCCCTGATGCATCACCCGGACATTAACCTAATCCTGGCGACCGGCGGTCCTGGTATGGTTAAAGCAGCATACAGCTCCGGTAAACCAGCCATCGGCGTAGGCGCAGGTAATACTCCTGTTGTGATCGACGAAACGGCAGATATCAAGCGTGCAGTTGCCTCTGTGCTGATGTCGAAAACCTTCGATAACGGCGTTATCTGTGCATCTGAACAGTCTGTTGTCGTGGTTGATTCGGTATACGACGCCGTTCGTGAACGTTTCGCCAGCCACGGCGGCTACCTGTTGCAAGGTAAAGAACTGAAAGCCGTTCAGGACGTGATTCTGAAAAATGGTGCACTGAACGCAGCTATCGTAGGTCAGCCGGCGTATAAAATCGCTGAACTCGCCGGCTTTAGCGTCCCTGCTACCACCAAGATTCTGATTGGTGAAGTGAAAGTCGTTGATGAAAGTGAGCCGTTTGCTCACGAAAAACTATCCCCGACACTGGCAATGTACCGTGCGAAAGATTTCGATGACGCGGTAGAAAAAGCAGAGAAGCTGGTGGCGATGGGCGGTATCGGCCACACCTCTTGCCTGTACACCGACCAGGATAACCAGCCAGAGCGTGTTGCTTACTTCGGTCAGAAGATGAAGACGGCACGTATCCTGATCAACACCCCTGCTTCTCAGGGTGGTATCGGTGACCTGTATAACTTCAAACTCGCACCTTCCCTGACTCTGGGTTGTGGTTCCTGGGGTGGTAACTCCATCTCTGAAAACGTTGGTCCAAAACACCTGATCAACAAGAAAACCGTTGCTAAGCGAGCTGAAAACATGTTGTGGCACAAACTTCCGAAATCTATCTACTTCCGCCGCGGCTCTCTGCCAATCGCGCTGGACGAAGTGATTACTGATGGCCACAAACGTGCGCTCATCGTGACTGACCGTTTCCTGTTCAACAATGGCTATGCAGACCAGATCACCTCTGTTCTGAAAGCGTCTGGCGTCGAAACTGAAGTCTTCTTTGAAGTTGAAGCTGACCCAACCCTGAGCGTTGTACGTAAAGGCGCTGAACTGGCTAACTCCTTCAAACCTGATGTGATCATCGCACTGGGTGGCGGTTCCCCAATGGACGCCGCGAAAATTATGTGGGTCATGTACGAGCATCCGGAAACCCACTTCGAAGAACTGGCGCTGCGCTTTATGGATATCCGTAAACGTATCTACAAGTTCCCGAAAATGGGCGTGAAAGCGAAAATGATCGCCGTCACCACCACTTCCGGTACCGGTTCAGAAGTGACGCCATTTGCTGTTGTGACTGATGACGCAACGGGTCAGAAATATCCGCTGGCTGACTACGCACTGACGCCAGATATGGCTATCGTTGACGCCAACCTGGTCATGGAAATGCCGAAATCACTGTGTGCGTTCGGTGGTCTGGATGCGGTAACTCACGCCCTGGAAGCTTACGTTTCCGTACTGGCTTCTGAGTTCTCTGACGGTCAGGCTTTACAGGCACTGAAACTGCTGAAAGAAAACCTGCCAGCTTCTTACAACGAAGGTGCGAAAAACCCTGTAGCTCGTGAACGTGTACACAGTGCGGCAACCATCGCGGGCATTGCATTTGCTAACGCCTTCCTGGGTGTCTGTCACTCCATGGCGCACAAGCTGGGTTCACAGTTCCACATTCCTCACGGTCTGGCGAACGCCCTGTTGATCAGCAACGTTATCCGCTATAACGCCAACGACAACCCAACCAAGCAGACTGCATTCAGCCAGTACGACCGTCCGCAAGCTCGTCGTCGCTACGCTGAAATCGCAGACCACCTGGGTCTGAGCGCACCGGGCGACCGTACTGCAGCGAAGATCGAGAAACTGCTGGCATGGCTGGAAAGCCTGAAGGCTGAACTGGGTATTCCTAAATCTATCCGCGAAGCAGGCGTTCAGGAAGCTGACTTCCTCGCTCACGTAGATAAGCTGTCTGAAGATGCATTCGATGACCAGTGTACTGGTGCTAACCCGCGCTACCCACTGATTTCCGAACTGAAACAGATCCTGCTGGATACCTATTACGGTCGTAACTTCACTGAAAGCGATGTCGCTGCCGTAAAAGTAGACATCCCCGCAGTTGTAAAAGCTGACAAGAAAGCGAAGAAAAATGCTTGATTGACAGTGTGAAAAAAACCCGCCGCTGGCGGGTTTTTTTATATCTGAGGATCCGTAAGACATTTTTTTTATTTGCGATTGTCGCCCTGTAACGCCGTCAGCGAGCCTACAGCCAGCGCCTCTTTATAATGCTTGCGGCAGACCGAGACATAACGTTCATTGCCCCCTATCACCACCTGCTCGCCATCAGCATAAGGCTTACCCGACTGGTCCAGGCGAAGAACCATACTTGCCTTGCGGCCACAAAAGCAGATAGTTTTCAGCTCAACCAGCTTATCCGACCAGGCGAGCAGATACTGGCTACCGGCAAATAACTCACCGCGAAAGTCAGTGCGTAATCCATAGCAAAGAACGGGAATATCCAGCTCATCAACGACCTCTGAAAGCGCATGGACCTGCTCGCGGGTCAGGAACTGGCTTTCATCTACCAGCACGCAATGGACAGGCTTAGAGGCATGCTGGGCACGAATGTCCTCAAGCAGGTCCGTTTCAGGGTTAAACAGCCTTGCAGGCGACGAGAGCCCTATTCTTGAGCTTACCTTCCCTGCCCCAAAGCGATCGTCGATTTCGGCGGTATAAACAACGGTACGCATCCCCCGCTCCTGATAATTGTATGAGGATTGCAGTAACGCCGTCGATTTCCCTGCATTCATTGCCGAATAGTAGAAATAAAGTTGTGCCATTGGCCGAAGAACCCTAATCAATGTGTAATATTCCCGATGGATCATTGTACCATATTTTGTATTGTCATCAGCGGCGGGCTGCGTGCTCCAGGCTGTTCTGCACCAATAAACTCTTCGTTGATAGCGCAAAATAATGCGTTAAAACAGACAGTAAAGGCTTTTAGCACGGACAATAAGGCGAGCTCGACACCGGAGATAACACTTCTTTTTATAGTGGCTTCTGCAATCTTTAAAATTCACTATTTATTAACTATTCTTCTGTTCGCTGCGCTTAGCCGGAGTAATACGAAAGGCTGATATTTATCAACCGCAACTATAATTCCTGAGGTAAAAGTCACAAAACAAACATGCAAATGACGCGCTTTTGCCGTTTGAAACGATATCTCATCGCCCCAGCAAACAATGAAATTTAAGTTAGCGTAATTAATAATAGCGTCATTAATTTTGTATTTTTTGAATTCCTTACATTCCAACCTATTGCACAAGTGAAATTAACGCTCTATTATTAGGACAACAAACCCACCCCCATTATAAGTTTGAGATTACTACAATGAGCGAAGCACTTAAAATTCTGAACAACATCCGTACTCTTCGTGCGCAGGCAAGAGAATGTACCCTTGAAACGCTTGAAGAGATGCTCGAAAAATTAGAAGTTGTCGTTAACGAACGTCGTGAAGAAGAAAGCGCAGCAGCGGCTGAAATCGAAGAACGTACACGTAAACTGCAACAGTATCGCGAAATGCTGATTGCCGATGGTATCGATCCAAACGAATTGCTGAACAGCATGGCTGCGGCTAAAACCGGTACCAAAGCAAAACGCGCAGCACGTCCTGCTAAATATAGCTACATCGACGAGAACGGCGAAGAGAAAACCTGGACCGGCCAGGGTCGTACTCCTGCTGTAATCAAGAAAGCTATGGACGAACAAGGTAAACAACTGGATGACTTCCTGATCAAGGATTAATCTGGAAAGATTCTGAAAAATCCCGCTTAATGCGGGATTTTTTATGCCCATAATATTCCCCAAACATCTCCTTACATTCTGTCATATTGCCTGGCTCACTATTTAACGTCCTTGACAATCTCCAGCCAATTACGGATCGACAGGCATAAAAAAACCGGTGGGCATCGCCACACCGGTCTTGTTCACTGGTCCGTGAGTTTATTACTTAATACCCACGCTACCTTTGAGCCAAGCTTTAAATTCTTCACCCAGGCTGTTATGGCGAATGCCATATTCGACGAATGCCTGCATATAACCGAGCTTATTACCGCAGTCATGGCTCTTACCTTTCATATGGTAGGCTTCCACGGTCTCTTTCTCGATCAGCATATCGATAGCATCCGTCAGCTGGATTTCATCGCCCGCACCCGGAGGCGTTTTGGCCAGCAGCGCCCAGATTTCAGCACTCAGTACGTAACGGCCAACGACAGCAAGGTTAGACGGCGCGACGTCCGCTTTAGGTTTTTCAACAACGCCAACCATTGGTACGCTTTCACCAGGTTGCAGGGCAACACCTTTGCAGTCAACCACACCGTAAGCAGTCACATCGTCGACTGGCTCAACCATAATCTGGCTGCTGCCGGTTTCGTCGAAGCGTTTAATCATTTCCGCCAGGTTTTCCTGGGAAAGATCGGACTCATACTCATCAAGGATCACGTCTGGCAGAATAACCGCGACCGGCTCATCACCCACTACCGGATGTGCACACAATACTGCGTGCCCCAGGCCCTTCGCCAGGCCCTGACGAACCTGCATAATGGTAACGTGTGGAGGGCAAATAGACTGCACTTCCTCCAGCAGCTGGCGCTTTACGCGTTTTTCCAGCATTGCTTCGAGTTCGAAACTGGTATCGAAATGGTTTTCGATAGAGTTTTTAGATGAATGCGTCACCAGTACAATTTCGGTGATACCTGCCGCAATACACTCATTCACGACATACTGGATTAATGGCTTATCAACCAGAGGCAGCATCTCTTTTGGGATTGCCTTCGTCGCTGGCAACATCCTGGTACCCAATCCCGCCACCGGGATAACGGCCTTTCTGACTTTCGAATTTAGGGCAGCCATTGAAATTCTCCTGAACTGTTCAAGTTTTGAACTTTTATGCATTGAATAACGCGTTGAGTATACAGTCTCAGCCACTAATACGGGTCTGAAAAGAACGCGTTGCCGATCAATTAAGACAAATACGCATGAAACTTGCAGCGATAGTAGCACTGCCAGCAAAAACACAGGTAAAGCAATCTGAAAAATAAAATCTGACTGCTTACTCCGTGGACAACATTAAGCGTAACCGCCCACCGGCACCCCAAATTTGGCACTGCCAGGAGGTGCAGCGATGGCTAATTTGATTAAGGTAAGTATTACCCAACGTTCCCAACGGCACACCGTTACTCACCTGTATATGGTGTTCGCCGGTATTCAGCGTGGCATTTAATCCAGCAGAGACCAGAATAAGGTTATTCAACCCGCTGTGATAATAGCCAACCAGAAGCGGGAACTGCCCCGGCAAATTGGCCTGGCGAAAAAGTTGGTTGACCTGTTTTAGTAAACTGCCTAACTCAGGAAGTCGTTGCCCCTGATGGGATAATTGTTCCTGTAGCAATCCATTAAACAGCGCACGGAGTAATAAGGCCGCCAGAACGCCGTTATCTCTCGCTCGGGTAACATCCAGGCAATAAAAAGCGAGGTCGGAATCTGATAGCGGCGCAATATCCAGCACCAGTCCAGGCTGGTCAGCCGCTACCAGCTGGCGATAATTTACTCTGCAGTGAGAGATATTTTGCTGCACCGGCGGCTGAAGTTCCTGAAGCAGCTTCGCGGCCGCGAGCGGATTACTGACTAAAGCATCCCAGTCCTGGAAAAGACGTTCTTCTTCTTCCACCCGGGAATTAAACATATTGGGATACAGGCAGGCCAACACCGTTTCACGCAGTCGGTTTAAATCTTTAACCGGTTTGAGCAGGATATCCTGCACACCCAAACGCAACGCCTTAGCAATATCCGCCATATTTTCGGTTGCCGAGATCACCAGTATCGGTGTCTGATAACCTTCGTTACGCAGGTTTTCCACCAGCATTAATCCGTCCATGCGCGGCATCTCGAGATCGCAGATCATCAGATCAGGCGCCATGCTGGCCATTTTTTCCAGTGCCTCGACGCCATCTTCGGCAAGGGACGTGGTTGCACCCAGTGAGGATAACCACGAATCCAGTAGCGATCGGAAAACGGGCTCGTCTTCTACTATCAAAATATGTTTTCCGGCCAATGGCTGTGTCATGGTTCCTCCCCTGGCTGACAGTTACTCAATAGTGGCATGCTATTGGTACTATCGCCTGTCAGATTTTGCTGAAGTAATCAAAAAAGTGCTTAACGTGCTGTACGCACAAAAGGCAACAGTTCATCTATTTTCTTTTCGACGGCTAACGAGCCCGCTGCTATGGCGGCCTCAGCCCGGTGGAAATCAAGGGTAGAGATTTGTGGACAATAGGGCTGAATAAGAATATCCGGAGGATCGCCAGCCATACGGTTTCGCTTCAGGCGATTCTCAAGAATTTGAATGGAGGTCGTCATGATTTCAATGGCGTTCGGCGCGGTCACCGTGCGACGGGCAGTCAGGTGCCCTATTCTGCCGCGTAAACGCGCATGCCAGGCAAGTTTCTCTTCTTCCGCATCATCGCTCTGAAGATTAACCGGCATCAAATCCTGCTGCATAAGGTGAGCGTCGTGCTGTAAATCCACTGCAATGACGATATCTGCCCCCATGGCGCGCGTCAGAGAGATGGGCACAGGATTCACCACGCCGCCATCAACGAGCCAGTAGCCATTATGAGGCACAGGCGCCATTAACCCAGGCATGCTACAGGATGCGCGAACGGCGAGATGAATATCCCCTTCGGTGAGCCATAACTCCCTGCCCGTACTGAGGTTGGTTGCAACGGCGCCGAAAGGCATTTGGCAGTGGCTGAAGTCAGCGAGGGGCATTATCTTACGAAACTGATTGAATACGCGTTCGCCGCGCAGCAGGCCGCCACGCTGCCAGGAGAGATCCATCAGGCGTAGTACATCCCAGTAACTAAAGGAGCGCACCCAGCTTTCAAGCTGCGGGAGCTTACCGCAGGCGTACGCGGATCCGACCAGCGACCCGATAGAACATCCTGCGACAATATCAACGTCAATCCCCATCTGGTTTAAGGTATTGATAACGCCAATATGTGACCAACCCCGGGCTGCACCTGAGCCCAACGCCAGTCCAATTTTTACCTTTCTCATTAGCCCTGTTTTACTTCCCCTGGATTCCCGACATAGCGTCAACGCACCTGCTCAGTTAACATATTGCTACCTTAAGCGTTTAACGCCTTATTTTTTGTTCCAGGAAGAGAATCGTGTCTCAACTCTGCCCCTGTGGTAGCGCTCTGGAGTATAGCCTATGTTGCCAGCGATATCTTTCTGGCGAGCAGGTTGCACCAGACCCGTCACACCTTATGCGCTCGCGGTATACTGCTTTTGTGATCAAAAACGCAGACTACCTGATTAAAACCTGGCATCCGTCCTGTGATGCTGCCGATTTTCGGCAAGAGATTGAAGCCGGATTTGCCAACACCGTCTGGCTGGGCCTTACCGTCTTTGATGCCGCTCCCGGCCGCGATGCCAACGAGGGCTATGTCAGTTTTGTCGCCCGCTTTAGCGAACAAAACAAACCCGGCGCCATCATTGAACGCTCACGGTTCTTAAAGGACAGCGGGCAATGGTATTATATTGACGGCACACGTCCGCAATTCGGTCGTAACGATCCCTGCCCCTGTGGTTCAGGAAAAAAATTTAAAAAGTGTTGCGGCAGTAATGCCTGACAACTCAGACTTCGCAAATACATAAACAGGATTTCCCGGCGATGCAATCATTACAACGTAAAGTTCTGCGCACTATCTGTCCCGATCAAAAAGGACTGATCGCACGAATTACCAACATTTGCTACAAGCATGAACTGAATATCGTGCAGAACAACGAGTTCGTTGACCACCGTACCGGTCGCTTCTTTATGCGTACCGAGCTGGAAGGTATTTTCAACGACACAACCCTGCTTGCCGATCTGGACAGCGCCCTGCCGGAAGGCTCGGTGCGCGAGCTAAACCCGGCGGGTCGTCGCCGCATTGTCATTCTGGTCACCAAAGAGGCGCACTGCCTGGGCGATCTGCTGATGAAAGCCAACTACGGTGGCCTGGACGTCGAAATTGCCGCCGTCATTGGCAACCACGAGACGCTGCGTACGCTGGTTGAACGTTTCGACATTCCGTTTGAACTGGTCAGCCATGAAGGTCATACCCGCGAAGAGCACGACAACCTGATGGCTGCTGCGATTGAAGCACATAACCCGGACTACGTGGTGCTGGCAAAATACATGCGCGTGCTGACGCCATCCTTCGTGGCGCGCTTCCCGAACAAAATTATCAACATCCACCACTCCTTCCTGCCAGCCTTTATTGGCGCGCGTCCGTACCACCAGGCGTACGAGCGTGGGGTGAAGATCATTGGCGCAACCGCGCACTACGTGAATGATAATCTGGACGAAGGCCCAATCATCATGCAGGACGTGATCCACGTGGATCACACCTACACGGCAGAAGATATGATGCGAGCTGGCCGTGACGTTGAGAAGAACGTACTGAGCCGTGCGCTTTATCAGGTACTTGCTCAGCGCGTCTTTGTGTACGGCAACAGAACGATTATTCTTTAATCCTTCGGAAAATGAATTGATTAGCTTTACGCCTTTACGGATAAAAAGCAGGCAAACAGCTTCATTTTCCTAAAGGAATGCTTTACAGGGGCGTCTCATTTGATATGATGCGCCCCGCTTCCAACAGGAAGCAGGCCAGTTAAAAGCATTACCCCGTGGTGGGGTTCCCGAGCGGCCAAAGGGAGCAGACTGTAAATCTGCCGTCATCGACTTCGAAGGTTCGAATCCTTCCCCCACCACCATCTCCAGCTTTACTTCAAAATATGAATTACCCCTGGTGGGGTTCCCGAGCGGCCAAAGGGAGCAGACTGTAAATCTGCCGTCATCGACTTCGAAGGTTCGAATCCTTCCCCCACCACCATCACTTCCAGATTCTTTAGCACTCTCCAAAAGCACAATGCTCCATGGTTCTCCCATGCGGGGAAAGATGAGAAGCTTCGACCAGGGTTCGATCCGAGCATAGTGAATTCCGTAGGCCGGGTAAGGCGCAGCCGCCACCCGGCATCCGCACGAAACCCTGGTTCCAGGACAAAAAAAACCCCGCAAATGCGGGGTTGTATCAATACAGCGAATCAGCGACGAGCACGCACGATCTGATATTTGCGCGTCAGGTACTCCACCGGCGCACTCCAGATGTGCACCAGGCGAGAGAACGGGAACAGCACAAACAGGGTCATACCCAGCACCAGGTGAACGCGGAAGATGAACGCCACGCCGTCCAGATGCTCAGAGGCACCACCGCGGAAGGTCACGACAGACTGCGCCCATCCCACCAGCTTCATCATCTCGCTGCCGTCCATATGCTGCGCAGAGAATGGAATGGTCAGCAGACCCAGCGCACACTGCACCATCAGCAGGGAGAGGATCAGGATGTCCGCTCCGGTCGTGGTAGCCCGCACGCGTGGGCTGAACAGACGGCGTTTCAGCAGCAGCAGCCCACCCACCAGGGTCATCACGCCGCAGGCGCCACCGGCGAGCATCGCCATCTTCTGCTTCACTTCAATCGGCAGCCACGCTTCGTACATCCAGTGCGGCGTCAGCATCCCCAGGAAATGACCGGCGAAAATACCCAAAATCCCGATGTGGAACAGGTTTGACGCCAGGTTCATCCCTTTACGATCCAGCATCTGGCTGGAGGCAGCACGCCAGGTGTACTGGCCATAGTCATAACGCAGCCAGCTTCCCACCAGGAACACGGTGCCCGCGATATACGGGTAAATGTCAAAGAAGAACATATTCAGGAAGTGCATTAGTGCTGTCCTCCGTTAGAGATATTCAAATATTGCGGAGCCACCGCTCCGGCAAAACGACGCTGATGCGCGGAGATTTCAGATTCGCCACAGCTCTGGTCAGCAAAGAATTTCACCTGTTCTTCTTCCCAGACGGCATCCAGTGCTTGTGGGGTGTCGTCACGGGCTTCATCCGCAATTTTTTCCGCCACTTTTTGACTGTCAACCGAGGCGTTAGCCAGTTTCACCAGCAGATCGAACAGGACAGCATAATTGCTCTCACGTTGCTGGAGACGTGCGCCGAGCAACGCCAGAATGGGAGCGATGTCCTGCAACCCGCCCAGCGCTTCCTCTTTCGGCAGCTGCGCCAGATATTCCAGGTACAGAGGCAGGTGATCCGGCAGCTCGCGGCTGTCGAGTTGCAAACCGTGCTGCTCGTACTGGGCCATCAGATCCACCATCGCCTGACCACGGTCGCGGGATTCACCGTGAACGTGTTCGAACAGCAATAGAGACGTGGCACGACCACGGTCAAACAGCTGGCTGTAGTCCGCCTGCGCATCAAGAAGATCGCGCGCCAGCAGGTCGCGGAGGAAAATGCCCAGCGTCTGGGCATCCTCTTTATCCAGGTTTTCAGATGACGCGAGTGCATCAAAGAGTTCCTGTTGATGCTGCACAAGCGCAGCATCAGGGTACTCGAGCAGACGCGAAACAATGACGAGTTCAATCATTGGTGCGGCTCCGTTTTGCTGGTCACATCCATCGCGTCGATGCGGCGGCTGTTGAACAGGTTGAATTTGCTGTCTGACCCGTGGCAACCGTCGCCAAAGGTAAAGCCACACCCACTTTTCTCCGGGAAGGCCTCGCGAGCCAGCTCGCGGTGACTGCTCGGCACCACGAAACGATCTTCGTAGTTAGCGATTGCCAGATAGCGGTACATCTCCTGCGCCTGCGCTTCGGTCAGGCCGACCTCTTCCAGCGCGCGGGTATCGTTAACGCCGTCAACGGTTTCCGCACGTTTGAAGTGACGCATCGCCAGCATACGTTTCAGCGCCAGCAGCACCGGCTGGGTATCCCCTGCGGTGAGCAGGTTGGCCAGATACTGAACCGGAATACGCAGGCTTTCCACGTCCGGCAGAATGCCGTTGCTGCCCAGTTCACCTGCGTCAGCCGCAGACTGAATCGGAGACAGCGGCGGCACGTACCAGACCATCGGCAACGTGCGGTATTCCGGGTGCAGCGGCAGCGCCAGCTTCCAGTCCATCGCCATTTTGTACACCGGGGACTGCTGTGCGGCGTCAATCACGCTCTGCGGAATACCGTCTTTCAGCGCCTGCTCGATCACCTTCGGATCGTTCGGATCGAGGAAGACCTCCAGCTGACGCTGATACAGATCTTTCTCGTTCTCGGTGCTTGCGGCATTTTCAATCGCATCCGCGTCGTACAGCAGCACGCCGAGGTAGCGGATACGCCCTACGCAGCTCTCTGAGCAGACGGTCGGCATACCGGCTTCGATACGCGGGTAGCAGAAGATACACTTCTCAGACTTACCGCTCTTCCAGTTAAAGTAGATTTTTTTGTACGGGCAGCCGGTGATGCACATACGCCAGCCGCGGCACTTGTCCTGGTCGATCAGCACAATGCCATCTTCTTCACGCTTGTAGATGGCGCCGCTTGGGCAGGTCGCCACGCACGCCGGGTTAAGGCAGTGTTCGCACAGGCGCGGCAGATACATCATGAATGTGTTTTCGAACTGGCCGTACATCGCCTTCTGCATGTTCTCGAAGTTCTGGTCTTTGGCGCGTTTTTCGAACTCGCCGCCCAGAATTTCCTCCCAGTTTGGACCGCTGGTAATTTTGTCCATGCGCTTACCGGTGATCAGCGAGCGAGGACGGGCGATCGGCTGGTGTTTGCTTTCCGGCGCGTTGTGCAGGTTCTGATAGTCGTAATCAAAAGGCTCGTAGTAATCGTCGATGCCCGGCAGATGCGGGTTAGCAAAGATTTTACCGAGCAGCATCGCACGGTTACCCATGCGCGGTTGCAGTTTGCCGTTGATTTTACGGATCCAGCCGCCCTTCCACTTCTCCTGGTTTTCCCAGTCGGTCGGGAAGCCGGTGCCCGGCTTACTTTCCACGTTGTTGAACCAGGCGTACTCCATACCTTCACGGCTGGTCCAGACGTTTTTACAGGTGACTGAGCAGGTATGACAGCCGATGCATTTATCCAGATTCAGCACCATGCCGACTTGTGAACGAATTTTCATTTTACGCTCTCCTGTACCTGGTCATTTCCTTCGCCATCTAACCAGTTAATATTCTTCATCTTACGTACCACCACGAACTCATCGCGGTTTGATCCTACAGTGCCGTAGTAGTTAAAGCCGTAGGCCAGCTGGGCATAGCCGCCGATCATATGCGTCGGTTTCGGCGTAATACGGGTCACAGAGTTGTGAATACCGCCGCGCTGCTCGGTGATCTCTGAACCCGGCAGGTTAACGATACGTTCCTGCGCGTGGTACATCATGGTCATCCCGGCTGGTACACGCTGGCTCACCACCGCACGTGCCGTCAGGGCACCGTTGCTGTTGAACACTTCGATCCAGTCGTTATCTTCGATACCCAGATCTTTGGCGTCCGCTTCGCTCATCCAGACAATCGGCCCCCCGCGTGACAGCGTCAGCATCAGCAGGTTGTCGCTGTAGGTGGAGTGGATACCCCACTTCTGGTGCGGCGTCAGGAAGTTCAGCGCCTTCTCAGGGTTACCGTTTGATTTCGCCCCCATCACCGCTTTCACGGAGCGGGTATCGATTGGCGGCCGGTAAACCAGCAGGCTTTCACCGAAGTCACGCATCCACTGGTGATCCTGATACAGAGACTGACGGCCAGAGAGCGTGCGCCATGGGATCAGCTCGTGAACGTTGGTGTATCCGGCGTTATAGGAGACATGTTCATCTTCCAGACCAGACCAGGTCGGGCTGGAGATAATCTTGCGCGGCTGAGCCTGAATATCGCGGAAGCGGATTTTCTCTTCTTCTTTATTCTTCGCCAGATGCGTATGGTCACGGCCGGTAAATTCACTCAGAGCCGCCCACGCTTTCACCGCCACGTGGCCATTGGTTTCCGGTGCCAGGGTCAGGATCATTTCCGCTGCATCAATTGCCGTGTTCAGCATTGGCTGGCCTTTGGCCGGGCCGTCTGCTTTGGTGTAATTGAGCTTGCGCAGCAGGTCCATTTCGCTCTGGGTGTTCCAGGCGATGCCTTTACCGCCGTTACCGATCTTCTCCATCAGCGGACCGATAGAGGTAAAGCGCTCGTACGTTGCCGGGTAATCACGTTCAACCGGAATAATGTGCGGCGCGGTCACGCCCGGGATCAGGTCGCATTCGCCTTTTTTCCAGTCCTTCACGTCAAGCGGCTGCGCCAGTTCGGCAGCGGAGTCGTGCTGGATTGGCAGCGTCACCACGTCGGTCTCTTTGCCCAGGTGCCCTACACAGACTTCGGAGAATTTCTTCGCGATGTCTTTATAGATTTCCCAGTCGCTTTTTGATTCCCACGCCGGGTCAACGGCCGCAGACAGCGGATGAATAAACGGATGCATATCCGACGTATTCATGTCGTCTTTTTCGTACCAGGTGGCGGTAGGCAGCACGATATCGGAGTACAGGCAGGTACTGGACAGACGGAAGTCCAGCGTTACCACCAGATCCAGCTTGCCGTCCAGACCGTTGTCTTTCCATTCAACTTCTTCTGGCTTCACGCCGCCCTGCTTGCCGAGATCCTTACCCTGAATACCGTTTTCGGTACCGAGCAGGTATTTCAGCATGTACTCATGGCCTTTACCGGACGAACCCAGCAGGTTGGAGCGCCAGATGAACAGGTTACGCGGATGGTTTTTGCCGTTCTCAGGCTGTTCTGCCGCAAAACGGATTGAGCCATCCTTCAGCGATTTCACGGTGTAGTCCACCGGTGACATGCCCGCTTTCTTCGCCGCTTCCGCAATGCGCAGCGGGTTAGTGCCCAACTGCGGTGCAGACGGCAGCCAGCCCATGCGTTCAGCGCGCACGTTGAAGTCAATCAGATGGCCGCTGTAGCGGGATTTATCCGCCATCGGCGACAGCAGCTCCTGCGCGGTCACCGTCTCGTAGCGCCACTGGCTGGAGTGGTTATAGAAGTAGGAGGTGCTGTTCATGTGACGAGCCGGACGCTGCCAGTCAAGGGCAAACGCCAGCGGCTGCCAGCCGGTCTGCGGACGCAGTTTTTCCTGGCCCACGTAGTGCGCCCAGCCGCCGCCGCTCTGCCCGACGCAGCCGCAGAAGATCAGCATGTTGATCAGGCCGCGATAGTTCATATCGAGGTGATACCAGTGGTTCAGACCGGCACCGACGATGATCATGGAGCGACCGTGAGTTTTGTCTGCGTTTTCCGCAAATTCGCGGGCGATACGGGTGATTTGGGCGCGTGGCACACCGGTGATCTGCTCCGCCCAGGCTGGTGTATAAGCCTTCACGTCGTCATAGCTGGTCGCGCAGTTTTCATCGTTCAGACCGCGCTCCAGGCCATAGTTCGCCATGGTCAGATCGTAGACCGTAGTGACCAGAGCGGTAGAACCGTCCGCCAGTTGCAGGCGCTTAACCGGCAGTTTGTGCATCAGAACGTTTTGCAGCTCAACCTTGTTGAAGTGCTCGGAACCTTCACCACCAAAGTACGGGAAGCCGACATCGGCGATTTCGTCCTGGCTGCCCAGCATGCTGAGGCGAAGTTCTGTCTCTTCACCCGTGGTGCCGTTACGCTGTTCCAGGTTCCATTTGCCTTTTTCGCCCCAGCGGAAGCCGATAGAACCGTTTGGTGCCACCAGCTCGCCGTTGCTGTTGCAGGCGACCGTTTTCCACTCCGGGTTGTTTTCCTGACCCAGCGCGTCCACAAGATCCGCAGCACGCAGCATACGGCCAGCGGCGTAATAGCCGTCACGCTCTTCAAGCATCACCAGCATTGGCATGTCGGTGTAGCGACGCACGTAATCGGTGAAATACTGGCTTGGCTTGTCGAGGTGGAATTCACGCAACATGACGTGGCCCATCGCCAGCGCCATGGCGGCATCAGTACCCTGTTTCGGTGCCAGCCACAGGTCACACAGTTTGGCGATTTCGGCGTAGTCCGGGGTCACGGCAACGGTTTTGGTCCCTTTGTAACGTACTTCGGTAAAGAAGTGCGCATCAGGGGTACGGGTCTGCGGAACGTTAGAGCCCCAGGCGATGATGTAGCTGGAGTTGTACCAGTCAGCGGACTCCGGCACGTCGGTCTGTTCGCCCCAGGTCTGCGGCGACGCTGGCGGCAGGTCGCAGTACCAGTCGTAGAAGCTCAGACAGGTACCGCCGATAAGTGAAAGGTAGCGCGCGCCGGAGGCGTAAGAGACCATCGACATTGCCGGGATTGGCGAGAAGCCTGCCACGCGGTCAGGACCGTAAGTTTTCACGGTATAGACGTTGGAGGCCGCAATCAGCTCGTTCACCTCTTTCCAGGAAGAACGAACGAAACCACCGCGACCACGCGCCTGTTTGAAGCTTTTCGCTTTGTCGGCGTCCTCGATGATGGATGCCCATGCATCAACCGGATCGCTGTGCTGCACTTTCGCTTCACGCCACATTTTCATCAGGCGTTTACGCATCAGCGGGTATTTCAGACGGTTGGCGCTGTAGAGATACCAGGAGTAGCTGGCCCCACGCGGGCAGCCGCGCGGTTCATGGTTCGGCATATCCGGACGGGTACGCGGATAGTCGGTCTGCTGCATTTCCCAGGTCACCAGACCGTTTTTAACGAAAATCTTCCAGCTACATGAGCCAGTGCAGTTTACACCGTGGGTAGAACGGACAACTTTGTCATGCTGCCAGCGTTGACGGTAACCGTCTTCCCAGTCCCGGTTGGTATCCAGAACCTGGCCGTGCCCATCGGCAAAAGTTTCACCCTTCTGTTTGAAGTAGCGAAACCGGTCCAAAAATTTGCTCATCGGGTATCTCCTGTGTGGAGCCTGTGGCTCTCTAAATCGACATTGCTGATTTGCAGCGAAGGTAACGCTATGAAAGATGGTGAGAATTGATAACGATCAAGACGGAGGGGGTCTCTGAAGGGGGGTATTAGATCAAATACCACCAAAGCGGTAGCTGTTAATATTTTTTAACTTAATGATTTATATGGATATATTTTATTTATCGTACAATAAGTGGAGCAAAATTTAACATCTTAGGTATTAAGGGGTAGAGACACCTGTAAAGCGATGGCGATCACAGCGTTACCTGCGTGCGACTACGGGAAACGCTATTAGTATGTTGTAACTATTAAGCGATTAAAAAAAGCGCGGCACTCAGGCCGCGCAAACGGATAATCAAGCTTACTTGTTTTTCTTGGTATTACGGCCATATACCAGCCAGGTGATGACCACACAGGCGATATAGAAGACGAGGAATACCTTCATCGCACCCGCCGGAGAGCCGGTCAGATCCAGTGAGATACCGAACGCTTTTGGAATAAAGAAGCCGCCAATCGCGCCAATCGCAGAGATAAACCCAAGCGCCGCAGCGGTATCAGTGGCGGCTTCACGCATCGCCTGCTCGTCGCTCCCGCCCTGCGCTTTCACGCGGTCCATGGTCAGCTTGCGGAAGATGACAGAGATCATCTGGAAAGTAGACGCACTGCCCAGCCCGGCGGTCAGGAACAGCACCATGAAGACGCCGAAGAAGGCAAAGAAGTTACCTCCCTCACCACCCGCAGGCAGCGTCAGGAACAGCAGCGCACAGAAGATGGCCATCAATACAAAGTTCACCAGCGTAACGCGCGTTCCACCCAGACGGTCGGAGATCATCCCGCCCAGCGAACGTGCCAGCGCGCCAATAAACGGACCGAAGAAGGCAAACTGAAGGATCTGTACGTCCGGGAACTGGGTTTTCGACAGCATGGCAAAGCCTGCGGAGAAACCGATGAACGAGCCGAAGGTCGCCAGATACAGCAGTGCCATTACCCACAGGTGGCCACGTTTCAGAACCGGCAGCTGCTCGCTCAGGGACGCTTTGGACGCGGACAGGTCGTTCATGAAGAACCATGCAGCCAGGGTAAAGACCACCAGGAACGGTACCCAAATCCAGGAGGCATTTTGCAGGAACAGCACTGAACCGTCGGGCTGCGTCACACCGCCGCCGCCAAACGCCGCAAAGATGGAGACCGAGATCGCCAGCGGAGCAATCAGCTGCATCACGCTCACGCCCATGTTACCCAGACCGCCGTTAATGCCCAGCGCACCACCCTGCTTCGCTTTCGGGAAGAAGAAGCTGATGTTTGCCATACTGGACGCAAAGTTCGCCCCCGCAAAACCGCACAGCAGAGAGATAATCACGAACACGCTAAACGGTGTAGAGGTATCCTGCACCGCAAAACCGAGCCACACGCACGGCACGATCATGATCCCGGTACTGAAAGCCGTCCAGCGACGACCACCAAAGACCGGCACCATAAACGCGTAAGGAACGCGCAGCAGTGCGCCTGAAAGCGACGGCAACGCAGTCAACATAAACAGCTGATCGGTGGTAAAGGTAAAGCCCACTTTTGGCAGGTTAACCGCAACCGCACTGAACAACATCCAGACGCAAAACGCCAGTAACAGACATGGCACGGAAATCCACAGATTACGACTTGCTATACGGTGGCCGCGCTGTTGCCAGAACGCCGGATCCTCTGGACGCCAGTCTGTAATAACGGCACCAGTTTCCCTTTCGGGAGCGGAAGAGTGACTCATAGACACCTCTGATTCTCGAATGATGCTGCAAACATTAGGGCTTTAGGGCGGCGGTAAGTTGATATAAATCAAAGGAAAAGTGGGAGGTTTTGCGGCGAAAAAAAAGCCATCACTCTTAATGAGTAGATGCAAAACGTAAAAAAGGTGTGGTTTTTCACGGTGCTGACGCATCCCTGCTTCGTCCACCCACTAACCGTTACCTCTCTGGCAATTTAGAGGTAATCCTTTATTGGTATGGGTATACTCCAGGGTATGCACCAGAATAGCGCCATTCCTGCAATCAGGTCACGTCAGGAGCCCGGCAACTCTATGTTAAAAAGATGTTTATCTCCGCTGACGCTGGTTAACCAGCTGGCGCTTATTGTTCTGCTGTCCACCGCTATCGGTGTGACCGGCATGGCTATTTCTGGCTGGCTGGTACAGGGTGTGCAGGGTAATGCGCATGCCATCAACGAGGCAGGCTCGCTACGTATGCAGAGTTACCGGCTGCTGGCGTCGGTGCCGCTGACGCAGGCTGACCAACCGCTTATCGACGAAATGGAGCGTACCGCATTCAGCCCTGAACTGGAAAGAGCCGCCATCCGTGACGGCCAGCAATCTCAGCTTAAGGCGCTTCAGGGCTACTGGCATACCCAGCTGGAGCCCGGGTTAAAGCGGGCGGAAGACCGGGAAACGGTCGCCAAGGATGTCGCCGGGTTTGTTTCACGCATCGATCATCTCGTCTCCTCGTTCGATCGCACCACAGAGTTACGCATTGACCGCGTGGTGATGGTTCACCGCGCAATGGCGCTGTTTATGGGTTTGCTGCTGATTTTCACGGTTATCTGGCTGCGCGCGCGGTTGCTTAACCCCTGGAAGCAACTCCTGGCGATGGCCCGCGCCGTCACACAGCGCGATTTTACCCAACGCACGCACATCAGCGGGCGCAACGAAATGGCGATGCTCGGCGAGGCGCTCAACACCATGTCGGCGGAGCTATCTGAAAGCTACGCGGTACTGGAAAAACGCGTCCAGGAGAAAACCGCCGGGCTTGAGCAGAAAAACGAGATCCTCTCTTTCCTCTGGCAGGCGAACCGTCGCCTGCATATGCAGGTACCGCTTTGCGAGCGTCTCTCGCCGGTACTGAACGGCCTGCAAAACCTGACTCTGCTCCACGATCTTGAGCTACGGGTTTATGACGTTGAAGATGAGGAAAACCATCAGGAATTTACCTGTCAGTCGGACATCTCCTGCGACGATAAAGGGTGTCATCTTTGCCCGCGCGGCTTGCCGCCGCTTACCACCAGCGGCACGACCCTCAAGTGGCGGCTGATGGACAGCCATACCCAGTACGGTATTTTGCTGGCCACCCTGCCCGCCGGACGTCATCTGAGCCACGACCAGCAGCAGCTGGTCGATACTCTTGTAGAGCAGCTCACGGCCACGCTGGCGCTCGACCGTCATCAGGAGAAACAGCAGCAGCTGATCGTGATGGAGGAGCGCGCCACCATCGCCCGCGAGCTGCATGACTCCATCGCCCAGTCCCTCTCCTGCATGAAGATGCAGGTGAGTTGCCTGCAAATGCAGGACGAAGGCATGCCCGAGAGCAGCAAACAGCTGCTCAGCCAGATCCGCAACGAGCTTAACACCTCGTGGATTCAGCTTCGCGAGCTGCTGACCACCTTCCGTTTACAGCTCACCGAGCCGGGGCTACGCCCTGCGCTGGAGTCCAGCTGTCAGGAATTTAGTGCCAGGCTGGGCTTCCCGGTGAAGCTGGATTACCAGCTGCCACCGCGTTTTATCCCCTCTCACCAGGCGATCCATTTGCTGCAAATTGCCCGTGAAGCCCTGAGCAACGTGCTCAAGCATGCCGAGGCGACGGCCGTCACGGTCACCGTCAGCTGCCAGGATAATCAGGTGAAGCTCAGGGTTCAGGATAACGGCCGCGGCGTGCCGGAAAATGCCGAACGAACGAACCATTATGGTTTAATCATCATGCGAGACCGCGCGCAAAGCCTGCGCGGTGATTGCCAGGTTCGCCGGGGAGAGTCAGGTGGCACCGAAGTCGTGGTCACCTTTATACCCGAAAAGCCCCTCATAACTGCTCAAGGAGAAAACCATGACTAATCAGGAACCGGCATCTATCCTGTTGATTGACGATCATCCGATGCTGCGCACTGGCGTTAAACAGCTTGTCAGCATGGCGCCCGATATCACCGTCGTCGGGGAAGCCAGCAACGGCGAACAGGGTATTGAACTTGCCGAATCGCTCGATCCTGATTTGATCTTGCTCGATCTCAACATGCCGGGCATGAATGGCCTGGAAACCCTCGACAAGCTGCGGGAGAAATCCCTCTCTGGCCGGGTGGTGGTCTTCAGCGTCTCAAACCATGAAGAAGACGTGGTCACCGCCCTCAAGCGGGGGGCAGACGGCTATCTGCTGAAAGATATGGAGCCGGAAGATCTGCTCAAGGCGCTGCAACAGGCTGCCGCAGGCGAGATGGTGCTGAGTGAAGCGTTAACGCCGGTACTGGCCGCCAGCCTGCGTGCGAACCGCGCCACGTCTGACCGTGACGTCAGCCAGTTGACCCCGCGCGAGCGCGACATTCTGAAGCTGATTGCTCAGGGTCTGCCGAACAAAATGATAGCCCGCCGTCTGGACATCACCGAGAGCACGGTCAAAGTGCATGTCAAACACATGCTGAAGAAAATGAAGTTAAAATCCCGCGTCGAAGCCGCCGTCTGGGTGCATCAGGAGCGCATTTTTTAACTTACTCATCCGGCAGCAACTTCCACCGTGGATCGTCGGCAGGCATTGCGACGAGCGGTTGCACCACGGAAAGCGTGATCTCATTGGAGGAGACACGCTGCCCATCCTTATCTTCCACCACGGCCGTAAGCCGCCATTCGTTTTTCGCCCCTTCCGCGTCGTTCCAGGCGGGCATGATTATGCTCCAGCCATCGCTGCTGTTGCTGTTTGCCGGTGAGGTCAGGCTGAGCGCTTGGGTATCACCCAGCCAGTGGATCTGACGGATACCGTGCGTGCTGCGAATTTGCAGCTTCAGCATCACAGTTTCGCCTGGCTTAAGATCCCACGGCGGCGTGGCCAGATAGACCGAGAGGGTTTTACGCTGACGGAATTCCATCACGGGCAGATTATCACGCTCAGGTGAATCATAGCGGCTGCCCCGCAGCGAGCGCGTCGCCGCCACTTCCCCGGCGGAAAGCTGTTTCGCCAGCGGCACGCCAAAGCGATAGTTGAGCTTCAGCCCGAGGTTATTCTGGCTAACGCCGCTCTCCCCCTGCTTATGGGCAGCCGTCAGGGTGACCAGCGGAACGGGGGTATAATTCAGCCCCAGGTTGACCGCAACCGGGTTGTGATACCCCGTACCGCTGTTAAACAGATCGACGTTATCGCCAAAATACTGTTCAAAGCTGACGCTGGTGTTCAGGTGATGAAACCAGGGAAGCCAGGCTTTGGCCGTTACGTCGTACCCGCGCGCCATGCGCTGCTCCCGGATGTCGGAACGCGGCTGCCAGCCAGCGAACGGCTGGTAGTAATTGGCCGACAGGCGAAGGTTTTCGCCCCACGCCTCTGCGCCCAGTCCGGCACGTTGAAGGTTGTCTTCCAGCAGGTTGTCGTAAAAGGTGTTGTAGCCCAGCAGCCAGTTTCCGGCAACCCAGCGCTGCCCGATCCCGACGTTGCTCACCAGCCCGTCTGTCTGCTGCGTCAGGCCAAGCTGGCTCCAGCTCAGATAGCGGGTGTTGTCGCTCCAGGGGATAAACCAGCTTCCGCTGCTGCCGTTAAAGTTACCGTCGTCATCCACCAGTACATTGACATTGGCGTTACCCCAGGGGGAAAGCCAGGATTCGATCTGCTCGTTGACTTCCCCGCTGACGGCATCCCGCACCTTGCCAAACGCGAACTGTCGCGCCTGCTGCCCGGCCGTCAGGCCGTTATCGATCATACTGGCTTCACCGAAGGCCTTTGCCATTTCAGCCAGGTGCTTTTCGCCTTCGGTAGTCGGTTGCGCCATACCGAGATCCGGCAGACTATCGCCGTTGTTATCAAACGGATTTTGCGCCTGCTGCACGAAGGATTTCGGCGCACCGTGAACGGCTCCAGCCGTAAAAAGGGGGAGTAACAGCAAAAAACGGATGCGGGACGATACAGCCTTCAACGTCGTCAATCAGAACCTGTGTTTATGAACAAACACTTATTATGTTAACGCCATAAGCCCTGAAAACCAGTCTTAACAGAAATTTCAGGAATATCCTGAACAGAATTGTCGGGTGGCGGCTTCGCCTTACCCGACCTACAAATTCGTGCCGGTGCGAAGCCGCCACCTGACGCCTTTACACTATTATCCCAACAACCCTTTCAGCTCCGGCAGGCAGGAGCCGCAGTTCGTACCGCAACGCAGCTTCACGCCCAGCGCTGCGGCAGAATTACAGCCTCCGGCTATCGCCTTACGTATCGTATTTTCACCCACGCTAAAGCAGCTACAGATAATTCGCCCGGGATCGGCATCTTCGCCCGGCCGTTGTCCGTGCAGCAGCGCGTGGCGTTCAGCGAGTTGTACGGGCGCAGCAGCAAAGGCTTCTTCAATAAACGCATGCGCCAGCGCCGGCAGCGTCTGGCCTTCCCAGTAGCCCAGCATCAGCTCGCCGTGATGCCAGGCGAGCACGCTGCTGCGTTCTCCCGTCTGTGCCACCTGTAACTGCCAGCCCCGACCGCTGGCGTACGCCATGACCCACGACAGCAGCGGCTGCTCCCCCGCCACCGTCAGACGTGAGGCTTTACGCCACCAGCATACCGACGGCGGCAGCGCTGGCAACTCGCGGGCATACAGCTCCCCCTGCCAGGCGGGTAGCCAGGGCAGGATCCTCACCGCGGTTTGTTTACTCTCCGGCTGGCCGGACCAGGCATCAACCCGCCCTTCCACCAGCGCGTTGACCTTCCCCTGCCGGGCAAACTGCGCGTTCCAGTGCATCGGCGCAAACAGCTCGCCCGCACGCTGTGCGGTAGAGATACGTACTCTGGCAACCATGACCCCGCGCGGGGAACTTATCCGCGCCAGCTGGCCGTCAGTCAGCCCCGCGCGCGCCGCATCGGTTGCGTTCATCTCAATAAAAGGCTCATCGATATGCTGCATCAGGCGCGAAACATACCCCGTGCGCGTCATGGTGTGCCACTGATCGCGGATCCGCCCGGTATTCAGTATCAAGGGGTACAATTCGTCGACGCCTGCCCCATGCGAGGAAGGATCAACCGGTACAAGATTTCTTTGCGGGAAATCACCGGCATGCCACTGATAAGGCGCCAGCTCGTCCCACGCCTCTCGCGACAGCGACGCCAGTTCGCGCAGGTTTAGCGCCCGTTCGCCGTTATTTTCAAACGCCGTCAGCGCCGCATGTTCACAAAATATCTCATGAGGGTGTTCCCAGGCGAAGGCATCGCCATAACCGAGCTGCTCTGCGATCCGGGCGATGATCCACCAGTCCGGTCTGGCCTCGCCCGGCGCAGGCAGAAACGCGCGCTGGCGCGAAATACGCCGCTCGGAATTGGTCACCGTTCCGTCTTTTTCGCCCCAGCCCAGGGCGGGAAAACGGATATGAGCAAACCGGCTGGTGTCCGTCTCCTGCATCACCTCAGATACTATTACCAGCGGGCAGGCTGCCAGGGCCTGGCACACCGCGTGGCTGTCGGGAAGTGACACGGCAGGATTGGTGCCCATGATCCACACCGCCTTCACCTCGCCGCGGGCAATCGCGTCAAACAGCTCTACCGCCATCAGCCCCGGCGTTTGTGCCAGCCGCTCGGTTCCCCAGAAACGCGCCACACGCGAAAGATCGTCCGGCTCGAAGTTCATGTGCGCCGCCAGCTGGTTCGCCAGCCCACCCACTTCCCGCCCGCCCATGGCGTTTGGCTGTCCGGTCAGCGAAAACGGGCCGCAGCCCGAACGGTTGAACTTCCCGCTGGCAAGATGCACGTTAATGATGGCGTTACACTTGTCGCTGCCGCTGGAGGACTGGTTGATCCCCATGGTGTAGAGCGTGATCGCGCGTGGCGCAGTGACAAACCAGTCGTAGAAGGTGCCAATCTCGTCTGAAGGCAGATCGCAAAACGCGGCCACGTGAGGAATCGGCCACTCGCCGCTCCCCTGAATCAGATTGAGCAATCCCACAAACAGCCCGGCGTCGCTGCCGGGCTTAAGCGCCAGATGCAGGTCAGCGGCATCGCAGGTGGCGGTTTTGCGCGGATCGATCACGACCACTTTCATCTGCGGGTTGCTGCGTTTTGCCTGCACCAGCCGCTGATACAGCACCGGATGCGTCCAGGCCGCGTTTGAGCCAACGAGTACCACCAGATCGCTGTTTTCCACGTCCTCGTAGCTGCACGGCACAATGTCTTCACCGAAGGCGCGTTTGTAGCCCACCACCGCCGACGACATGCACAGCCGCGAGTTGGTATCAATGTTCGCCGCCCCGATAAAGCCTTTCATCAGCTTGTTGGCCGCATAGTAATCCTCGGTCAACAGCTGGCCGGAGGCATAAAACGCCACCGCCTGCGGCCCCCATTCGTTGATGATCTTCCGTAGCCGCTCGCCCGCTTCACCCAGCGCCTGCGGCCATGCCACCTCCATGCCGTCAACAACCGGGCGCAGCAGACGTCCCTGCAACCCCGTCGTTTCCCCGAGGGCAGATCCTTTTACGCACAGGCGACCAAAGTTCGCCGGATGAGTTTCATCCCCACGAACGCTTACCGCGCCATCTTCCACACTGGCGACCACGCCGCAGCCCACCCCGCAGTAAGGGCACGTTGTACGGGTTTCCGTCATGAGGCCTCCGCACGCATCACCAGCTCTTGGCTTCCAACCCAAACCTTGCCGTTTTCAATTTTTACCGGCCAGGCGCGCACCACGGGTTCGCCGTTCTCCACCTGACATCCATCGCGCAGACGTATGCGCTGCTTATAAAGCGGGGAAATCACCACCGGCTCGCCCGCTGCATCGCCAAGGATGCCGCGCGAAAGCACGTTCGCGCTGCTGCCCGGCTCCAGGTCGTCCAGGGCATAAACGGACGTTCCAAAGCGGAACAGCGCAATCGGTTTTCGGCCAAGCCGCGCGCCGATGCCCGCCTGCTCGGGGATATCATCGATGCCGCAAATTTCCTGCCAGCGCTTGCTCTCCGCCGCGGCAGGGACATTAACCGCGGTGCGGAACAGCGCCAGGCGATCAGGATCGTTGAGGGTGGTTTGCCATTCGCACTGATAGGTCTCCACCACCCGGGCCATCTCCTGCTCCAGCTCGTGGGCGATCCCCAGGCTGTCGTTGAGGATCACCTCGCGCAGATAGTCGAGGCCGCCTTCCAGATTATCCATCCAGGTACTGGTGCGTTGCAGACGATCTGCCGTGCGAATGTAGAACATCAGGAAACGGTCAACGGTGCGGATCAGCGTTTCGTCGTCCAGATCGCTGGCAAAGAGATCCGCATGGCGCGGCTTCATCCCGCCGTTGCCGCACAGATAAAGGTTCCAGCCCTTGTCCGTGGCAATCACCCCCACGTCTTTGCTCTGCGCCTCTGCGCACTCACGGGTACAGCCGGAGACCGCCATTTTGATTTTGTGCGGCGCACGTAACCCCTTGTAGCGATGCTCCAGTTTGACCGCAAGGCCGGTGGAGTCCTGCACGCCATAGCGACACCAGGTCGACCCGACGCAGGATTTCACCGTGCGCAGGGATTTCCCGTACGCATGACCGGTCTCAAATCCGGCCTCCACCAGCGCCTGCCAGATTTCCGGCAACTGTTCGAGCGTGGCGCCAAACAGGTCAATACGCTGTCCGCCGGTGATTTTGCTGTAAAGGCTATAGCGTTTCGCAATCTGGCCGATGGCGATCAGCCCGTCGGCCGTCACTTCCCCGGCAGGCATGCGCGGCACGATGGAATACGTTCCGTCCTTCTGAATATTGGCAAAGTAGCGGTCGTTGGTGTCCTGCAGCGGCAGATGCGCCGGTTTTAGCAGGTATTCATTCCAGCAGGAGGCCAGCACTGATCCCACCAGCGGTTTACAGATCTCACAGCCGTGCCCTTGTCCGTAACGGCTGATAAGCTGGTCGAAGGTCCGGATATGGTTGACGCGCACCAGGTGGTATATCTCCTGACGCGAGTACGGGAAGTGCTCACAGATATCTTTTTTCACCTCCACGCCCTGCTCCGCAAGCTGGAACTCCATCACCTGCTTCACCAGCGCGCTACAACCTCCGCAGCCGGTCGCCGCTTTGGTGCACTGCTTAATGGCGCCGATATCCGTTGCGCCCGCGCTTACCGCCAGGCAGATATCCCCTTTGCTGACGTTATGACACGAACAGATCTGCGCGCTTTCCGGCAGCGCCGCCACGCCCAGCGCTTTTGGCGTGCAGCCTGACGACGCGGGTAATATCAGCGTTTCCGGCTCTTTTGGCAGACTGATGCCGTTAAGCATCATCTGCACCAGCGTGGCGTATTCGCTGGCATCGCCCACCAGCACGCCACCCAGCAGGGTTTTGCTGTCGTGACTGACCACAATTTTTTTGTAGATTTGCTGCGGCCCGTGCGTCCACTGGTAGCTCAGCGCCCCCGGCGTGCGCCCGTGGGCATCACCAAACGACGCCACATCCACCCCCAGCAACTTGAGTTTGGTACTCATATCCGCGCCGGTGAAGCGCTTCTCCTCACCCGCCAGCACAGCGGCAGCCACGCGCGCCATCTGGTAGCCCGGTGCCACCAGGCCAAAGATTTTCCCCTCCCACAGCGCGCATTCCCCGATGGCAAGCACGTCCGGATCGGAGGTCCGGCAGCCGTCGTCAATACAGATCCCGCCGCGCTCGCCAATAGCCAGCCCGCTGCTGCGCGCCAGCGCGTCCTGCGGACGAATACCGGCAGAGAAGACGACCATGTCCGTTTCCAGCTGTTCACCCTCGGCAAAACGCAGCACCAGCCCGTCGTCTGCGGTGGCAATCTCCGTCGTCGATTTACTGGTGTGTACCCCTACGCCCAGCGCCTCAATTTTCCTGCGCAGCATTGCCGCACCGTCGCTGTCGAGCTGCACCGCCATCAGGTTCGGCGCAAACTCCACCACGTGGGTTTCCAGCCCTAGCTGCTTAAGCGCATTCGCCGCCTCCAGCCCCAGCAGGCCGCCGCCAATTACCACGCCGCGGCGAGAGCCTGCCGCATGGGCCGCAATATTGTCCAGATCGTCGAGGGTGCGGTAGACAAAACAACCCGGCAGATCGCTGCCCGGAACGGGCGGTACGAACGGGTACGAGCCGGTCGCCAGCACCAGCTTATCCCAGTGGGTTTCATGGCCGCTGGCGGTACGCACAACGTGTGCATCACGATCGATAGCGACAATCTGCTGCGAGAGGCGCAGCTCTATACCGTTATCGGCAAAGAACTCCCCCGCCACCAGCGAGAGCGAGCCCGCGCTGCGTCCGCCAAAATATTCCGACAGATGCACGCGGTCATAGGCCGCATAGCGCTCTTCGCCAAAAACAATAATCTGATACTGCTGATGCAAATTGCGGTTAACGCAGTCTTCGAGGAAATGATGGCCGACCATACCGTGCCCAACCACCACCAGAGTAGGTTTTGTCATAGCGTTCTGTCCTGCAACCTGCGGTTGCGTTGTGAAACGATCGAACAGCCAGTCCGCGTGGGCGGGCGCAGCCGTTGCCAGTAAATCGGTAAAGGTTGCCGCACTGCGGCAGTCACCCAGCAGCAGCACGCCAGCCAGCGCCCCCTGATGGATCAGTAAACGTCGATAGTGACGGGTCAGCGGATCCCATGAACTCCATACCACATCGTCCGCCTGCGCCGTCGCGCGTCCGAGGCTGAACAGCTCCACGCCGGTCACCTTAAGACGCACGCCGTTGTCGGTCCGGGTAAACGGCGCGGTGATCTCCCCGGCCAGCCGCGCGGCGAGAATATCCGCCTGCGCCAGACAGGGGGCGACCAGGCCAAATGTCTGGCCGTCAATTTCGCAGCACTCGCCGATGGCGTAGATAGCCGGCACGGAGGTTTGCATCTGGTGATCCACCACGATACCGCGCGCGCAGCGAATGCCGCTGGTTTTTGCCAGCGCAACGTTGGGCTGTACACCCGTGGCCAGCACCACGCGCGCGGCGGTGACGCGGCATCCGTTGAGTAGCGTCACGCTCTTGCCGTTAATCGCCGCGATGCCAGAGGCGAGTTCACAGCTAACGCCCCGCGCCGCCAGCGCCTCTTCAAGCAGCAGTCCCGCCTGCTGATCCAGCTGCTGTTCCATCAGCCAGGGACCACGATGGATAAGCGTGACGTTGTCACCGTTGCGCGCCAGCGCTGCCGCTGCTTCCACGCCAAGTACGCCACCGCCCAGCACTACCGCCGGACCGGAGAGGTTCTGGATGGCGCGGGTCTCTGCCAGGGTGCGAAAGGTGAACACATGCGGCGCATCGCCGCCGGGGATCGGCGGCACTACAGGGGTAGACCCGGTGGCAAACACCAGCGCATCCCAGCCCAGCGTGCGAGCAGAGGTACGCACTTTACGCGCGTTAACGTCTACTGATAGCACCGTTTCTCCTCGCAGCACCGTCACGCCTCGTGCCGTGTACCAGTCTTCATCGTGCAGACAGATGTGCTCCGCCTGCTTTTCACCACTCAGCACCGGCGAAAGCTGGATGCGGTTGTACGCCTGCTCCGGCTCGTCACCGATGACGGTGATAGCGAAACGACCGGGCACACGCCCGGTGAGCGATGCAATCAGCCGGGTTGCCGCCATACCATTACCGATAATGACCAGTCGCATCGTGCCCCCTCATTACGCCGCTTTCGGCTGTTTTTCGTAGAGGAAATGGAGGATCTGCTGGCGCATGTGGTGATAGCGGCTATCGTCCGCCAGCTGCACCCGGTTGCGCGGGCGCGGCAGATCGACGCGCAGGATCTCACCCACGGTGGCCGCCGGGCCGTTGGTCATCATCAATACGCGGTCAGAGAGCAGTACCGCCTCGTCCACGTCGTGAGTGATGAGCACGATGGTGGTGTTCAGCGCCTGCTGGATCTGCATCACCGAGTCCTGAAGATGGGCACGCGTCAGCGCATCGAGCGCGCCAAACGGCTCATCCATCAGCAGCACTTTCGGCTTCATTGCCAGCGCCCGGGCAATACCGACGCGCTGCTTCATACCGCCGGAGATCTCCCCGGGGCGCTTATGCAGCGCGTGGCCCATCTGCACCCGGTCGAGATTGTGCTCAATCCACTCTTTGCGCTCGGCCTTACTCATGGTGCGACGGAAGACCTGATCCACCGCCAGCGCCACGTTGTCGAAGCAGGTTAACCACGGCAGCAGCGAATGATTCTGAAACACTACCGCACGCTCAGGCCCCGGCCCGGCGATTTCGCGGTTGTCGCAAATCAGCCCGCCTTCCGTCGGCAGCGTGATCCCGGCGATCAGGTTTAACAGCGTCGACTTGCCGCAGCCGGAGTGACCAATCAGACTGACGGTTTCGCCCTCGTGGATATCAAAAGAGACGTTTTGCAGTGCCAGAAACTCGCCGCTGGCGGTGGAAAAACGCTGGCTCACGGCCTGGACCTGAATTAAAGGTTTCATCTTCACTCCTTATTTTTCCTGCCAGCTAAAGCGACGGGCGATCAGCATCAGCCCCTGCTCCAGCAGCAACCCGACCACGCCAATGATGACGATGGCGATGAGAATGTTTTCGACGTTAAGGTTGTTCCACTCATTCCAGATCCAGAAGCCAATGCCTAAACCTCCGGTGAGCATCTCGGCGGCGACAATCACCAGCCAGGCAATGCCAATGGAGAGACGTACCCCGGTCAACACCGCAGGCAGCACGGCGGGGAAAAGAATGCGGCGCATGATGGTCCACTCTGAGAGTTGCAGCACCCGGGCCACGTTGAGGTAGTCCTGCGGAATACGGCGCACCCCTTCGGCGGTGTTAATGACCATCGGCCAGATGGAGCAGATAAAAATGGTCCAACTCGACGCGGGCTCCGCTTTCTGGAACAGCAGCAGGCCGATAGGCAGCCAGGCCAGCGGGCTGACCGGACGCAGGAGCGCGATCAGCGGGTTGAACATGCGGGAGAAAAAGGTGAAGCGCCCAATCAAAAAGCCCAGCGGAATGCCCGCCAGCGCCGCCAGACCGAAGCCGATGGCGACGCGCTGCAACGACGCCAGCACGTTCCAGCCAATGCCCATATCGTTTGGCCCGTCGCGATAAAACGGATCGGCAAACAGGGTCATGGCCGAATCGAGCGTGCTGAGCGGCGTCGGGAAACCTTTACTGTTTATCGCCGCCAGCTGCCAGAGCACCACCAGCAGACCGAGACCGAGCAGCGCCGGGATGACGCGCTGTAAAAACTCATTCATCCGACGCGTAAACGCTGGCGCACGACGGCGAACCTGTAGCGGAGGCAGGACAATCACTTCCCCGCTCTCTGACTTCTCTTGTGGTTGCGTATTTTGCAGATGCTGCATACTCAGGCCCCTTTACGGTGAATGGCGAAGCGGTTGGCGTACCCTTCCGGATCGGTGCCGTTCCAGACGGTGCCGTCCATCAGGGTACTGCTGCGATACGGTGATGACGGTGTGGACATGCCGCCCACGGCGGTCGCGGCATCCTGCCAGACCGCGGTCTGGTTAATGCGCTGTGCGATGCCCGCATAATCCGGCGCGGCGTTGAGCAAGCCCCAGCGACGGAACTGGGTTAAGAACCACATGCCGTCGGAGAGATACGGGTAGCTCACGGCACCCTCATTGAAGAAACGGATCGGGTGCGCATCCTGCCAGCGCTGACCGAGCCCGTTGTCGTATTCGCCGAGCATGCGTCCGGTGAGGTATTGTTCCTTGCAGTTGAGCCATGCGCGGCGCGAGAGGATCTGCGCGGTTTCACGTTTGTTTTCCGCTGACGCCTCGATCCAGCGCGCGGCTTCCATCACGGCGCTCACCAGCGCCCGTGCGGTGTGCGGATTTTTCACCACCCAGTCGCGTCGGGTGCCGAGGATCTTTTCCGGGTGATCGGCCCAGATGGACTGTGACGTGGCGGCGGTAAACCCGATGCGGTCGTTAATCGCCCGCGCGTTCCACGGCTCGCCGACGCAGAACCCGACCATGTTGCCGATGCGCATGTTCATCACCATCTGTGGCGGCGGGACCACCACAGTGCGCACGTCGTCAAACGGGTTAATGCCCGCACTGGCCAGCCAGTAGTAGAGCCACATAGCGTGTGTCCCCGTCGGGAAGGTATGCGCGAAGGTGTAGGTTCCCGGTGCCTGCTGTGTAATCAGCTTTTTCAGCCCGTCGAGATCACGAACGCCCTTCTCCGCCAGATCGCTGGAGAGCGTAATGGCCTGACCGTTCTGGTTGAGAGTCATCAGGTTCGCCATCTGCTGCGGCTTGCCCGCGATACCCAGCTCCAGTCCGTACAGCAGGCCGTAAAGAATGTGTGCGGCGTCCAGCTCCCCCGCCACCAGCTTGTCGCGCACCGCCGCCCAGCTCGCCTCTTTGGTAGGTACAATGGTAATGCCGTGTTTTTTATCGAACCCTTTCAGGGCCGCGATAACCACTGGCGCGCAATCGGTCAGGGGGATAAACCCGATACGCACGGTATCCTGCTCCGGCTTATCTGACCCCGCCGCCCATGCGGCCTGCATGACACCCGGCAACAGCATCGCACCACTCGCCAGCATGCTGGCCTGCAATAAACGCCGTCTCGACAAATCCGCCATAATTGCTCCTGAAAAAAGGCAAAAAAAAGCGCCCGACGGTGCTGAAGCACCGCTGGACGCCTTTATCCCGAAGACGTATGCACCGCCGTTGGCGCATCGTCAAAAATAGTTAATCTGTTAATGCAAAGGTGATGCCAGCTTTTTAACCCCGGCGTTACGGGGTTTCTGCAAGGAGAGCGCTCTTTTACGCACCTCAATCAGGCATTAAATGCCCACTGACTGTGCAACTACTCCCCAGGGGGTATCTTCCACAGATTTTTCACCGTAAGGAGCGCACGGGCGATATCCACCATGCGTTGGTTTTTATCCATCGCCATTTTGCGCAGGGCTGTCCACGCCTGCTCCTCGCTCATGTTCTGATGCGTCATTAGCACGCTTTTGGCCTTGTCGATGGTCTTGCGCTCCTCCAGCGTGTCGCGCAGGGAAGCAAGCTGACGGGAGAGTTGCTCAATTTCACGAGCCTGCTGGCGCACCAGCGGCAGCAGTGGTCTATCCGGAAATCGCGCCAGGATATCGTCGTACTCATCGTCTACGTGCAGGTTTTCGCTATAGCGACGCTCCTCAACTGCCGTCATCAGATCGGCAATGGCTACCTCCTCCAGCGTGCGCAGATGCTCAAGGCGCGCGGTTTGCAGGGCAAACCATTTGAGGGCAGTATCGCCATTATCTGCCGGAGGCTGGCGGGTGCACGCTTCACGCCTGAGTTTTTCAGTCTCCAGACCCGGCTGACAGTTGAGGGTAAACGTCTCCTGCACGTCTGGAGTGCAATGGGAGATAAAAACCTCAAAGCAGGCCTGCTGGCCATCAATGCGATCCACCAGCCGCTGGCGAGTTTCATCGTCAAAGAAGCCCTGGGTAAAACCAATAGCCCCTAACGCCCGCTCTTGTCCCACAAGTTCTTTGCCCTGCATCAGGCTGTAAAGGGCCACAAATCGGCCCGCGATGTGCAGATCGTCAATGCTGTCGCTGAGTTGAGGTACGATATTGAGCAGAAGCCGCAGTATGCGGCTGTAGTGTTCCATCGCCTGCGGCGCGGTGACGCGTTGACCTGTAACACCATCACGCAGCACCGTCAGCGTTTCAAGGCCGTGCAGTGCGCTGGCGATACGTTCGCAGAGGGCGCTGCCCGGCAGCGGTTCGCTAAACAGGAGGTGCAATGCAGCAAGGTTTTCATCCACCAAAGCCCTGCTGGCCTTGCATTCAGGCCCGTACAATTTACCCTGCGAGCAGAGCCAGACATTTGACGCACCGCGTTCGCACTGTAGCATATGCACCAGTCGACTGATGCCGTTCACCAGTGCGCCCAGCTGCGCTAATCTGCCGAGCTGTTCCTCCCGCAGCATTCTTGCACGCTGGAACCATTCGGTCGAGCCAGGCGAACTGCCAGCCACTATCGTCATCGTTTCTCTCTCCGATACATATTCTTCGGTATGAGAAGCAATATTCGTGCCTTTTCAAAGAACAGGAGTCAACATGCAGAAGATTGTGATCGTCGCCAACGGTGCGGCCTACGGCAGTGAATCCCTTTTTAACAGTCTGCGCCTGGCAATCGCGCTGCGCGATAAGGAGAGTGAGCTGGAGCTGCGCCTCTTTTTGATGTCCGATGCCGTCACGGCCGCGCTGAAGGGGCAGAAACCCGCTGAGGGCTACAACATACAACACATGCTGGAGATCCTGACCGCGCAAAACGTTCCGGTCAAGCTGTGCAAAACCTGTACCGACGGTCGCGGCATTACCGGGCTGCCCCTGATTGATGGCGTGGAAATTGGCACGCTGGTTGAACTGGCTGAATGGACTCTTACCGCTGATAAAGTATTAACTTTTTAATAATAAATCGCTAAAAATATTATTTTCTTATGGACGCGGTTTCAGCATCAAGTTTACCTGCGCCATTGCCGATAGGCATGGAAACAACACAGCAGGTATTACACTTATGTTCAGATCCATTCGCGCCCGCATCATTGCGGCGACGACAGGCTGTATGGTCGTCGCCCTTCTTCTTAATACCATTATCAACTTTCAGGTCACGCGCCAGGATAATCAGCAGTCGCAGCGCGATATACTGACCAGCACCAGCGCCAGCCACAATATGGCGATTGCCGACTGGGTCAAAAGCAAAATGACGGTGATTGCCTCCGCGCAGAGTATCGCGCTGGCTGACGATCCGGTTCCGGTGTTTAAGCAATTAGCCCAGGCGGGCGGCTTCACCAACGTCTACGCAGGCTACGCCAGCAAGACGGCGAAATTCTCCGATCCTGCGGGGGTCCCGGCGGATTATGACCCAACCATTCGTCCCTGGTATCAGCAGGTGGTGAGCACGGATGGCCCGGTTGTGACGGCGCCCTACGTTGATGCCGGTACCGGGAAGCTGGTGGTGACGTTTGCCGTACCGGTGAAAGAGAATGGTACTCTGATAGCGGTGATAGCGGGCGATGTCGCCATGGATAGCGTGGTGGCGAACGTGCGCGGGATCCACCCAACGCCTGCCAGCAGCGGGTTACTCCTGAACAGCGACGGCACGGTTATTGCCGCCAACGAGCCGACCCTGACGCTGAAGCCGTTTACCGGGACGATCAAAGGCATCGACCTTGCGGCGCTGAAGAGCGGTAATCCGGTCGACGGGACGCTGAATGATGAGGAAAAAACCTTTATCGCCTCAGCCGTGCCGGGCACGAACTGGCTGCTGGTCGTCGCCCTCGACAGCAGCGACGCCACCTCCGGCATGCGTTCCTTGCTGAAAGCGTCGGCAATCTCGCTGGTGATTCTGGCGCTTCTGAGCGGCGCCATTGTCCACCTCCTGATAGCCCGCCTGCTTAAGCGCCTGTCCGACATTCGCGACGCGATGCACAGCATTGCCAACGGCACCAACGATCTGTCCCAGCGTCTGCCGGATAGCGGCGATGACGAAGTGGCGCAAATTGCGCAGGCGTTTAACGCCTTCAGCAATAAGCTCTCGGTGGTGATGGTCCAGCTTCGCGACGCCAGCGCCTCAGTGAAAAACGCCGCGCAGGAGATTGCGGCAGGCAATCAGGATCTCTCCGGACGAACCGAGCAGGCCGCGTCCAGCCTGCGTGAGACCGCCAGCGCCGTGGAAGAGATAACCGCCTCCGTTACCCAGTCGAATGAATCGGCCGAAGAAGCCAACGACCAGGCCAGTAAGGCCTCTGCGGCCGCAGCGCGCGGCGGCGAAGTAGTCTCGCAGGCAATCAGCACCATGCAGTCCATCGAAGTGGCTTCTGCAAAGATTGGCGATATCACCAGCGTGATTGACGGCATCGCCTTCCAGACCAACATTCTGGCGCTTAACGCCTCCGTCGAAGCGGCTCGTGCCGGTGAGCAGGGCCGTGGGTTCGCGGTCGTTGCGGGGGAAGTGCGTAATCTGGCCAGCCGCAGCGCTCAGGCGGCGAAAGAGATAAAATCCCTTATTGACTCCACTACCGAAAGCGTTGCAACCGGCTCCCGGTTTGTGCACCTTGCGGGCGACAGCATGGATGAGATCCGCGCCAGCGTCGGGAGCGTGTCTGGCATTATGCGTGAAATATCTATTGCCACCCGCGAGCAGATGAAAGGCATCCATGAAATTAACCACGCGGTGACTCACCTGGATCGCATGGTGCAGCAGAACGCTGAACTCGTTGTACAGTCTGCTGCGGCGGCCAGCGCGCTGCAAAGCCAGGCGGGCGACCTTGCTGAGACCGCTGGCCATTTCCGCATATAATTTTTCCCGGACGCGCGTTAAGCAGGGAAAACGCGCGTCCGCTGAAAGGTTTCAGGGATTTTGTCATTTTTGTTTAATCGTTGCGCCATTTTTTGATCGAAATCAGCATCACCCACCTTCCCCTTTGGTGTTATGCAATGAGTAAATTGTGAACAACATCACGCTCGGGATGGGCAAAAACGACGGGGTATAAAAAATGGCACGAGTTAAAACGAGTCTGAAACTGTTTGGCGGGGATACGGTAGTGGTGCGTTGCTCAGAACGTTGCCGCATCCATCTGATGAGTACAAAAGGGCAAAAGCAATCGCAGGCAGATATCCTTACCGTCCAGGATGATAAGGCCTGGCTGACGGTGCCTTACACCGGCACCTGGGATGTGCTGATCGACAGCCACAGCCAGTCGCTCGAACATTCCGTAAGTTACGTGGCAGCATAACCATAAACGCCCGGCCAGCCGGGCGTATTATCAGGCAAAACCCGGGCGGAGCGTATTGCTGAGCGGGTTCCCTTCCAGCAGCGCTTTAACCTTCACCACCAGCTCACTCAGACAGTCGTCCTGCATACCGAGACGCGTCAGCTCCTGATCGAGCGAGAAAAGGTACTGGGCATTAGTGCCCAGCGGTCCACTGGCGGCGGCAATCAGCGGGGCAATCACCTGGGTTCGGGTGTCGGCTTCATACAGCGGGTGGCGCGGATCCATAATGAACACCAGCGCGTTGACGGTGCGGCCGTCGTCCAGTTCCAGCTTGCACCAGCTGGGCATATAGCAGCCGGTGATCATCTCGCGCTTCCACAGCAGTGTCAGCTCATCTTCCAGCGTGGTATCCGGCAGCCGGTATGCCACGCCCGTGGTGCGCCCGCCCTCTTTTAGTGCAAGCATACGTCCAGGCTGACACGCGCTGCCGCGTCCGGCGGTCAGGCGCAAACAGAAGGCGCGGTGCCAGCCAGGCAGCGTTCCGGTTGCCGATTCAACAAACTCGAGCGCCGGGTTCCACATCAGAGAGCCGTAACCAAAAATCCAGACCGGGCCATCATCCGGGCGGCAGGCCAGCGTTGCCGCAAGCGACGCCGCACGTTGTTCAGCCGACCACAGAAGCGATTCCTCAATAGCACCAAATGCCGTCTTACAATCTGCCTTCATCAAGAAATCACGCGTTAACACATTCCACCTCCGCCACTGCATGCTTCCTTGCGACATCTTTAATGCGCCTTCCCGGCATTCTGTGCTGTTCATTTTAACAGCAGTTGAGCAACGATAAGCAATTCGCGGGCCAGATGCAATACAGCGGCAGTTCAACCGCCTGAAATGTCAAAATGGAGGCAGCGTATTATTCGGCAGTTATTTCTTTTTGTGCCATTTGTCATCATCCCCTTTCTCATAGTCATTTTTTACGGCGGCCCAGGCCACTTTATGCGCCGTCTCTTCACGGCTGGCATCGTCCCGGCGATCTTCTTTATCTTTGTACTGATCCCAGGCGCTGTTAAAGGCTTCTTTGTAGATATCCTGAGCGTGGGCAGGCAGTACGTTTTGCACGTTATCCGGTAATTCGCTTTTCGATTTGTATGGCATCGCTAACCTCTCTTTTGGCTAAAAGATAAGTGTGGACGACGATACGCCAGGGTGCCAGCCGACAGCGAGAAATGAACTATTTAATAGCACAAACCATTGTTATTAAATTATTATTTTGTGTAAATAAGGTATTATAAGCTTCAGACAGTAAAATCCCATTAAAGGGTAAAACTAAGTAAAAAATACAGGGTATTTAACCGTTTTCTGTTAATTTAACACCCTCAAAATCTATCTATAATTACAAGCACCTGCACTGTTGGAGAAACACATGACAGCAACACACGAGGCGGTAAAGACCCGCCACAAGGAGACCTCTCTCATTTTCCCGGTTCTGGCACTGGCTGTGCTGCTCTTCTGGGGAAGCAGTCAGTCATTGCCAGTGGTTGTGGGGATCAATATTCTGGCTCTGGTGGGTATTTTAACCAGTGCATTTAGCGTGGTACGCCATGCGGATGTTTTAGCCCACCGTCTTGGAGAGCCGTATGGGTCATTAATTTTAAGCCTTTCGGTTGTGATTCTTGAGGTCAGTCTAATTTCCGCATTAATGGCCACCGGCGACGCCGCACCAACGTTAATGCGCGATACGCTCTACTCCATCATTATGATTGTTACCGGCGGCCTGGTCGGTTTTTCGCTTTTATTAGGTGGCCGCAAATTTGCCACCCAGTACATGAACCTTTTTGGCATTAAACAGTATCTAATCGCCCTGTTCCCGCTGGCGATTATCGTGCTGGTATTCCCGATGGCATTGCCGGGCGCAAACTTCACCACCGGCCAGGCGCTGCTGGTGGCGCTGATTTCCGCGGCAATGTACGGCGTGTTCTTGCTGATCCAGACCAAAACGCACCAAAGCCTGTTTGTTTACGAGCATGAAGACGACGGCGACGATGATGACCCGCATCACGGTAAGCCGTCGGCCCACAGCAGCGCGTGGCACACGGTTTGGCTGATCGTGCATCTGATTGCGGTAATTGCGGTCACCAAGATGAATGCGAACCCGCTGGAGGCGCTGTTAACTGAACTGAACGCGCCGGTCGCCTTTACCGGTTTCCTGGTAGCCCTGTTGATCCTGTCGCCAGAAGGCCTGGGTGCGCTGAAAGCGGTGCTCAATAATCAGGTGCAGCGTGCGATGAATCTGTTCTTTGGCTCCGTTCTGGCGACCATCTCCCTTACCGTTCCGGTGGTAACGCTTATTGCCTTTATGACGGGGAATGAATTGCAGTTTGCGCTGGGTGCACCAGAGATGATTGTGATGGTGGCATCCTTGCTGCTGTGCCAGATATCCTTCTCCACCGGCCGCACCAATGTGCTGAACGGCGCGGCGCATATGGCGCTGTTTATTGCGTATCTGATGACGATATTTGCGTAATTTTTTTGCCGGGTGCGCTGCGCTTACCCGGCCTACGAAACCCGTAGGCCCGCGCAAGCGTAGCGCCGCCGGGCAAAGAAAAACCCGCCGAAGCGGGTTTTTTATTAGTTGCTGGTATCCAGCTCGTCGAAGCTCTTCACCAGATCGTCAATCGCTTTAATCTGTTTCAGGAATGGCTCCAGCTTATCCAGCGGCAGCGCGGATGGACCGTCGCATTTCGCGTTAACCGGATCCGGGTGCGCTTCAATGAACAGACCCGCCAGGCCGGTTGCCATACCGGCGCGCGCCAGTTCGGTCACCTGCGCACGACGCCCGCCAGACGCGGCGCCAAACGGGTCGCGACATTGCAGGGAGTGGGTCACGTCGAAAATCACCGGAGACTGGTTAGAGACGTTCTTCATTACGCTGAAGCCCAGCATATCCACAACCAGGTTGTCATAACCGAAGTTTGAACCACGGTCGCACAGGATCACCTGGTCGTTACCACCTTCGATAAACTTATCGACGATGTTACCCATCTGGCCAGGGCTCACGAACTGCGGTTTTTTCACGTTAATCACGGCACCGGTTTTCGCCATCGCTTCTACCAGGTCAGTCTGGCGCGCCAGGAACGCCGGAAGCTGAATCACGTCTACCACATCAGCCACGGGCTGTGCCTGAGACGCTTCGTGCACGTCGGTGATCACTTTCACGCCAAACGTCTGTTTCAGCTCCTGGAAAATCTTCATCCCCTCTTCCAGGCCCGGGCCACGGTAGGAGTGAATGGAAGAGCGGTTGGCTTTGTCAAAAGAGGCTTTAAACACGTACGGGATGCCCAGCTTTTGGGTCACGGTCACGTAGTGTTCGCAGATGCGCATAGCGAGATCGCGGGATTCCAGAACGTTCATACCGCCAAACAGCACGAACGGCAGGTCGTTTGCCACGTTGATATCACCAATGCTAACCACTTTTTGTTTCATAGGATCGCCTTATTCAGGTGTGAATCGGAATTAAGATTAATGCAGTGTAATGTGTTTATGCGCGATCGCGTTGATCTGCGCGCGAATCATTTCGCTGATCGGGTCTTCCGGACATTGCTCGACGAAATAATTCAAATCATTCAGCGCCACGTGCTCGCAGTCGAGCTGCGCATAAATCAGGCCGCGGTCGCGGATTTCGTACGGATCTTCCGGATTGAACTGCAACAGCACTTCGCTTGCGCGCAGGGCCAGCTCCATCTGACGCTCTTCCATCAGCGCAGACTTCAGCGTATCCAACAGCTTGCGGATCACTTCGGCGTTATCGGCTTCATCGAGATCTTCATTGAACAGCTCCGCTATCGGGCTGATGTTGCCTTTCAGCCAGACGTCCAGCGTATGCTCATCCAGCGTGTCGCCGTTAAACGGATTGATTAACCACATCTCACCGTCCAGCCACTCCGCCCGCAAAATCATCTGCGTGGGGAAAATGACCGGCACCAGTGGAATATCCAGTCGGTGCGCAACCCACAGTAAAATGGCGCCCAACGCGACGGCGCTACCCTGTCGATTTTTCAGCACCTGGTCCAGCCACAGTGCGTCAGACAGGCGATACACGCCTCGCGTGTCGCAGAAACCCCATTCGCCGTAGAAAAGCTCAATCAGCTTCTCTAATTGCCAGTCTTGCGGACGTGCCTGATTGATCTCTTCGCGCGCCAGGCTGACCAGATTTTCCAGTTCAGCGTAAACGTACTGTGATGTGAAATCGTCGCGGATCATCTCTGAAATCAGGATCATACCATCGCATAGCGGCACTTTGTTAAATTCGAAATCGGCTAAGGACCTCATGACTTACCCCAGTAACGGTATTCTTGTGGTGGCGAGTTTAATGATGATGTACAGCACCACCAGACCCAGCAGAAAGGCGATAAACCCTGCCTGCTGGCTGCGCGGACGATGACGCCCAAGCGCGATAAAACCCAAAACGATGTAGATGATAACGCCAAACAGCTTTTCAGTCAGCCATAGGCCTTTATCAGTAAATGGCAGATAGCCGGTCTTCCACATTAACCCGGCTCCGGAAAGGAACAGCACTGTGTCGATACCGTGTGGGGCGATACGTACCCAGCGGGCGTTAATCAGCGGATTATTGCTGTAGCGCCACCAGTAGCGGACAATGAAAAAGCCGATGGTCAGGGCAACGGAAACCAGGTGAACGGAGATTAGCAGCGTAAACAGGCTCATGACCACTGCCCCAGCGTCAGACGTTCATTGCCGCCGTAATCGCGGCAGGTTTCCACGGCGGCGTATCCGGCACGCGTAAACAGTGCTCGCACCGCCTCTCCCTGCGTCCACCCATGTTCCACCAGCAGCCAGCCACCGGGAAGCAAATGTTGCCGTGACGTTGTCACAATGTAATCGAGATCCGCAAGTCCCTGATTCGCAGCGACCAGCGCGGTCAACGGTTCAAAACGCACGTCGCCCTGCGCGAGATGCGGATCGTCTTCGTCGATGTAGGGCGGATTGCTGACAATCATTTCGAACATGCGGCTTCCAAGCGCGGCAAACCAGCTGCTTTGCAGAACGGAAACATTGTTCAGCCTCAGCCGTTCAACGTTGCGCCGCGCGAGGGCGACCACATCAGGCATCACGTCTACCGCCGTCACGATACAGTCCGGCCGCTCGCTGGCAAGCGCCAGCGCAATCGCGCCGGTGCCGGTACCCAGATCGAGGATCTGACACGACTGCGCCGGTAACCGCGCCAGCGCCTGCTCCACCAGACACTCTGTGTCCGGGCGCGGGATCAGCGTCGCCGCTGAAACATACAGCGGAAGTGACCAGAACTCGCGCTCGCCAACCAGATGCGCCACCGGCTCGCCGGTTTTACGGCGGGCGAGCAGCGCCTCCAGCTGCGATAGCTGTTCAGCTGTCAGTTCGGTTTCGCCGAAAGCCAGCAGATACGTGCGGGCTTTACCCGTCACATGCTCAAGCAGAATTTCGGCGTCCCGCTTCGGGCTTTCACTTTCTGAAAGTTCACGGGCCGCCTCACGTAACCAGCGCTGAAAATCCATTAATCCTGCTCGGACAGCGCCGCCAGCTGGTCGGCCTGGTATTCCTGCACGATAGGCTCAATCAGCATATCGAGCTTGCCTTCCATTGCCTCATCCAGACGGTAGAGCGTCAGGTTGATGCGGTGGTCGGTTACGCGCCCCTGCGGGAAGTTATAGGTGCGGTTACGATCGCTACGGTCGCCGCTGCCCAGCAGGTTACGGCGGGTAGAGGCTTCCGCCTGCTGGCGTTTCGCCATTTCCGCCGCGTGGATACGGGCACCCAGCACGGATAACGCCTTAGCTTTGTTCTTGTGCTGGGATCGCTCGTCCTGACACTCAACCACAATCCCGGTGGGCAGGTGAGTAATACGGATAGCGGAGTCGGTGGTGTTAACGTGCTGACCACCCGCCCCTGAAGAGCGGAAGGTGTCGATGCGCAGATCCGCCGGGTTGATATCCGGCAGTTCCGCTTCCGGCAGCTCGGGCATGACCGCCACCGTACAGGCCGAAGTGTGAATGCGTCCCTGAGATTCTGTCGCAGGCACACGCTGCACGCGGTGACCACCGGATTCAAACTTCAGCCGACCATAAACGCCGTCGCCGCTGATTTTGGCGATAACCTCTTTGTAGCCGCCATGCTCGCCTTCGTTGGCGCTCATGATCTCTACGCGCCAGCGGCGTGATTCCGCATAACGGCTGTACATACGGAACAGATCTCCGGCGAACAGCGCCGCTTCGTCGCCGCCGGTACCGGCGCGGACTTCCACAAAAGCGTTACGCTCATCGTCCGGATCTTTTGGCAGCAGAAGGACCTGAAGCTGCTGCTCCATCTCTTCTGACCGTGCTTTAGCGTGCTGCAACTCTTCCTGGGCCATCTCGCGCATTTCAGGATCGTCGAGCATCATCTGCGCGGTTTCGATATCTTCCTGGACCTGTCGCCAGTCGGTAAAGCATTTTGAAACATCACTTAACTGCGCGTATTCACGCGACAGCGCGCGAAAACGTTCCTGGTCGGCAATGGTCCCGGCATCGCCGAGCAGCGCCTGGACTTCTTCATGGCGCTCGTGCAGAGCTTCCAGTTTAGCGACGATAGAAGGCTTCATAGGCGTAAATGCACCTTGTCTTAGAAAATGGGTATAGGGCGCTATTCCAGCCCGAGGCTGTTGCGCAGAATAGTCAGGCGTTCATCGTCCCCGTCACGGGCAGCCTGCTGAAGAGATTTGGTTGGGGCATGGATCAGGCGGTTGGTCAGTTTCCAGGCTAAATCCTGCATAATCGCCTGCGCGTCGCCGCCCTGTTCAAGGGCCGCTAACGCTTTGGCCGTCAGGTCATCACGCACCTGCTCCGCCTGACCGCGGTATTCGCGGATGGTCTCGCTGACGCTTTGCGCGCGCAGCCAGGCCATAAATTCGCTGGTTTCCTGTTCAACGATGGTTTCCGCCTGCACAGCCGCCGCCTTACGCTGGGCAAGGTTGTGCGAAATGATGCTTTGCAGGTCATCCACGCTGTACAGGTAGGCGTTCGCCAGTTTGCCCACTTCCGGTTCGACATCACGCGGAACGGCGATATCCACCAGCAGCATCGGTTGATTGCGGCGGGATTTCAGCGCACGCTCGACCATCCCTTTCCCGATAATCGGCAGCGGGCTGGCGGTAGAACTGATAATAATGTCCGCCTCTTTCAGACGTTCATCGATGTCGCTCAGCGCAATCACCTCAGCGCCCACTTCATCTGCCAGCACCTGCGCACGTTCGCGGGTGCGGTTAGCGATGATCATCTTCTTCACCTTGTGTTCGCGAAGATGGCGCGCCACCAGCTCGATGGTTTCGCCCGCCCCCACCAGCAGTACGGTGACGGTCGACAGCGATTCAAAGATTTGACGGGCAAGAGTACAGGCCGCGAAAGCAACCGAAACCGCACTGGCGCCAATGTCGGTTTCGGTTCGCACACGCTTCGCCACGGAGAATGACTTCTGGAACATTCGCTCCAGTTCGCTGGCTTTCAGATGCCCTTTCTGGGAATCCGCGAAGGCTTTTTTCACCTGGCCGAGGATCTGCGGCTCGCCCAGCACCAGCGAATCCAGACCGCTGGCCACACGCATCAGATGGCTGACCGCATCGTTATCCTGATGCCAGTACAGGCTGTTGCGCAGCTCTTCTTCGTTGAGGTTGTGATAGTCACATAGCCAGCGGATCAGCGCCTCGTGCAGGTTGTCCTGCTCCTCCACGCTTAAATAGAGCTCGGTACGGTTGCACGTCGACAGCACCACGCCACCCTGCACCATCGGCTGTGCAAGCAGGCTATCCAGCGCCAGGTCGAGCGTATCCGGCGAAAACGTAACGCGTTCTCGCAGTGAAACCGGGGCCGTTTTGTGGTTAATACCGAGTGCTAATAGGGTCATGTTGAGCGGGAGTAGTACCAGCGTTAATAAGGTTAGCAGGACGCATCATACAGGATGCGCGAGATCAATAAAAGAGACTGCCCCCTTTCGGAGTAATAGCTTACGCCGCGCTTTGAGATAATTTGAACGTAGACGGTGGCACCCTTCAACGCTAGCATTAACAGTTATAACTGCAACGTATCTCAAGGATTTGTCATCATTATGACCCGAATGATTCGCCTGCTGCCTCTGGCGGCCCTGGTTCTGACCGCCTGTTCCGTTCATCAGCCGAAAGGCCCGGGCAAAAGCCCCGACTCACCGCAGTGGCGTCAGCACCAGCAGGATGTGCTGAAATTAAGCCAGTACCAGACCCGCGGTGCATTTGCATATCTCTCTGACGAACAAAAAGTTTATGCTCGCTTCTTCTGGCAGCAAACGGGGCAGGACAACTATCGCCTGCTGCTGCTCAACCCGCTGGGCAGCACCGAGCTGGAGCTTAACGCGAAGCCTGGCGAAGCGCAGATCACCGATAACAAAGGCCAGCACTACACCGCGACCGACGCCGAAGAGATGATTGGCAAACTGACCGGGATGCCGATTCCGCTCAATAGTCTGCGCCAGTGGATCCTTGGCCTGCCGGGTGACGCCACCGACTATACGCTTGATGACCAATACCGTCTGAGCCAGGTTAACTACACCCAGGGCGGTAAAACCTGGAAAGTGGTGTACAGCGCGTATGACAGCAAGACGCAACCATCGCTGCCGTCCAATATGGAGCTGACGCAGGGTAGCCAGCGTATCAAGCTGAAAATGGATAACTGGATCGTTAAATGATGACCCACTGGCCCTCTCCCGCAAAACTGAACCTGTTTCTCTACATTACCGGGCAGCGCGCTGACGGCTATCACACCCTGCAAACCCTGTTTCAGTTTGTCGACTACGGCGACACGATCTCAATCGAACCGCGTCAGGACGGGCAGATTTGCCTGCTGACGCCAGTCGACGGCGTGGCGCACGACGATAACCTGATCGTGCGCGCTGCCCGCCTGCTGATGAAAACGGCGTCGTCGTCGGGTCGTCTGCTAGCGGGAAGCGGTGCGGATATCCGTATCGACAAACGCCTGCCGATGGGCGGCGGTCTTGGCGGCGGTTCGTCAAATGCTGCAACCGTTTTGGTGGCGCTTAACCATCTGTGGGGCTGCGGTCTGACAACGGACGAGCTGGCAGCGTTAGGGTTGACGCTGGGCGCCGATGTACCAGTGTTTGTGCGCGGCCACGCGGCGTTTGCTGAAGGGGTGGGCGAAATCCTCACGCCGGTCGATCCGCCGGAAAAATGGTATCTGATCGTTCACCCTGGCGTGAGCATTCCTACCCCGGTCATCTTTAAAGATCCTGACCTGAAAAGAAATACCCCGGTACGGTCAATAAAAACGTTATTAAATTGTGAATTCAGCAACGATTGCGAGGATATCGCAAGAAAACGTTTTCGCGAGGTTGATGCGGTGCTTTCCTGGCTGTTAGAATACGCGCCGTCGCGCCTGACCGGTACAGGGGCCTGTGTCTTTACTGAATTTGACACCGAATCCGCCGCCCGTCAGGTGCTTGAGCAAGCGCCGGATTGGCTGCATGGTTTTGTAGCACGCGGGATGAACACCTCCCCCCTACAGCAGGCCATTCTGGCGCAGACTGAGTTTCGGTGACAACGTCACCCTGTTCCAGACGTTGCATCGCGCTCTTTAATACACCGCCTGGATAGCGTTTGCTTAGGCCCCGCAGTTTGCGGCGAACGCTATCCACCACTGGACGCATGCCTGAGGTTCTTCTCGTGCCTGATATGAAGCTTTTTGCTGGTAACGCCACCCCGGAACTAGCACAACGTATTGCCAACCGCCTGTACACTTCCCTCGGCGACGCCGCTGTAGGTCGCTTTAGCGACGGCGAAGTCAGCGTACAAATTAACGAAAATGTACGCGGTGGTGATATTTTCATCATCCAGTCCACCTGTGCTCCAACGAACGACAACCTGATGGAATTGGTTGTTATGGTCGACGCGCTGCGTCGTGCTTCTGCTGGCCGTATCACTGCTGTTATTCCTTACTTTGGCTATGCACGTCAGGACCGTCGCGTCCGTTCCGCGCGTGTGCCAATCACCGCTAAAGTTGTCGCAGACTTCCTCTCCAGCGTCGGCGTTGACCGCGTACTGACAGTCGACCTGCACGCAGAGCAGATCCAGGGCTTCTTCGACGTGCCGGTTGATAACGTTTTCGGCAGCCCAATCCTGCTGGAAGACATGCTGCAACTGAATCTGGACAACCCGATTGTGGTTTCTCCGGACATCGGCGGCGTGGTACGTGCTCGTGCTATCGCGAAGCTGCTGAACGATACCGACATGGCGATCATCGACAAACGCCGTCCGCGCGCTAACGTTTCTCAGGTGATGCACATCATCGGTGACGTGGCTGGCCGCGACTGCGTGTTGGTGGACGACATGATCGATACCGGCGGTACGCTGTGTAAAGCCGCTGAAGCGCTGAAAGAGCGTGGTGCGAAACGCGTATTCGCTTACGCGACTCACCCGATCTTCTCCGGCAATGCGGTAAACAACCTGCGTAACTCCGTCATCGACGAAGTTGTGGTGTGCGATACCATTCCACTGAGTGACGAGATCAAAGCGCTGCCAAACGTGCGTACGTTGACTCTGTCCGGGATGCTGGCCGAAGCGATTCGTCGTATCAGCAACGAAGAATCCATCTCTGCAATGTTCGAACACTGATCGAACACGGCCAAAAAACCCGCTACGGCGGGTTTTTTTGTTTATAGTATTTATTTGTATGACTTATGCCTCCTTCACCTGCCATTCATATGACAGATGATGCGCACACGGATGATAGATAATTGTGAAAAACGTAACCTCCTCACATGTTCTGCCCTTTCGCGCCCTCATCGACGCCTGCTGGAAAGAGAAATACACGTCGTCACGCTTTGTTCGTGACCTGATAGCCGGGATCACCGTCGGGATTATTGCCATCCCGCTGGCGATGGCACTGGCGATTGGTAGCGGCGTCGCGCCGCAGTACGGGCTGTACACCTCAGCCGTTGCGGGGATTGTGATTGCGCTGACGGGCGGGTCCCGCTTCAGCGTCTCCGGCCCAACTGCCGCCTTTGTGGTGATCCTCTACCCGGTTTCCCAACAGTTTGGTCTGGCAGGCCTGCTGGTTGCCACCCTGATGTCCGGCATCTTTTTAATTCTGTTCGGTCTGGCCCGCTTTGGTCGCCTGATTGAATATATTCCCCTTTCCGTGACGCTGGGGTTCACCTCGGGGATTGGGATTACCATCGGGACCATGCAGATTAAGGATTTCCTCGGCCTGCAAATGGCCCATGTTCCGGAGCACTACTTACAGAAAGTGGGCGCGCTGTTTATGGCGTTGCCGACGGCCAACCTGGGCGATGCAGCCATTGGCATCGTTACCCTCGGCACACTCATCGTCTGGCCTCGCTTAGGCATTCGTCTCCCGGGGCATCTCCCCGCTCTGCTGCTGGGCTGCGCGGTGATGGGCGTCGTCAACCTGCTCGGTGGACAGGTCGCCACCATTGGCTCCCAGTTCCACTATGTTCTGGCGGATGGCTCACAGGGTAACGGTATTCCGCAGCTGCTGCCGCAGCTGGTTCTGCCGTGGGACATGCCGGGCTCCAGCTTCACCCTGAGCTGGGATTCCCTTCGCGCTCTGCTGCCTGCCGCGTTCTCCATGACAATGCTGGGCGCGATTGAATCCCTGCTCTGCGCCGTCGTGCTCGACGGCATGACCGGCACTAAGCACAAAGCCAACAGCGAACTAGTCGGTCAGGGCTTAGGGAACATCGTTGCACCGTTCTTCGGCGGTATTACGGCTACGGCTGCGATTGCCCGTTCCGCCGCGAACGTACGTGCGGGCGCGACATCACCGGTTTCCGCGGTCATTCACTCCCTGCTGGTGATCATGGCGCTGCTGATCCTTGCCCCACTGCTTTCATGGCTTCCGCTCTCTGCCATGGCTGCGCTGCTGCTGATGGTGGCCTGGAATATGAGTGAGGCGCATAAGGTGGTGAATCTGCTGCGCCGTGCGCCGAAAGATGACATCATCGTGATGCTGATCTGCATGTCGCTGACCGTGCTGTTTGATATGGTTATCGCTATCAGCGTCGGCATAGTGTTGGCCTCGCTGCTGTTTATGCGCCGCATCGCGCAGATGACGCGTCTCTCCCCGGTTAACGTTGAGGTGCCTGAAGATGTGCTGGTGTTGCGCGTGATTGGCCCGCTGTTCTTCGCCGCGGCGGAAGGTTTGTTCAGCGATCTGGCGTCCCGCATCGCGGGCAAACGGATTGTGGTGCTGAAGTGGGATGCCGTCCCGGTGCTGGATGCCGGCGGTCTGGATGCCTTCCAGCGCTTTGTTGCCCGCCTGCCGGAAGGCTGCGAGCTGCGGATCAGTAACCTCGAATTCCAGCCCCTGCGCACCATGGCGCGCGCGGGCGTACAGCCGATCCCTGGCCGATTGTCCTTCTACCCTAACCGTGAAGCTGCATTAGCGGATCTGTGAGTCATCTGATGCAGAGATACGTCTTTGCATCATCACCCCGATCGCCTGCTGGAGCCATTCAAGCACGGCAGGCGTCATCCACGTGCCTTTCATCAGATGCGGCTCCTGCTGCATGGCGAGACGAAATTTTTGCTGGGTCTGCGGGTTTGTTCCCGCATAGGACTGGAACAAAACCAGCCACTTTTCTGCCAGCTTTTGCGCATCGTCAGAAGCGGGACTGAGATTATCCCGCTGCGCCTGATGTAGCTTTGCCACCAGCGGCGGCCACTCCATCATCCGGTCAAAGTAGTGCGCCCGGGTAAAGGCCATCTCTTCGGCAGTGAGATATTTCTCCCAGATGCTGAGCTTTGATTCGGCAAACGCCCGCGTGATGTAATCCGTAATCTCCGGTGTAATGCCGGTTTGCTCCTGCATCTGCGGCTCCACGCTGTGCATTTCGTTCAGACGGGTCAAAAATTCCGGTTTGCCTGCGGTATCCTGTTCCAGGCGTTCCATCCACCGTGAAGCCAAATCGGTCGCCCGCGCGTCCGTGACGCTGACGTTCTGTTCCAGTAAATGTTTAACCTCCGTCACCAGACCCGACCAGATATCCGCCAGCGCCTCTTTCTCTACCGCAAACGGCAGTTGCTGCAACTCTTCTTTGCTAAACCAGCGATCGTACATATTCATTAACTCCAGAGTCTGTAGCCAGGATTCCAGATCCGGCGTCGCATCGTCGGTCAGCCCGGTACGCAATTCCACCAGCCGGTTGCGCAGCGTATGGATGCTACGCAGTTGCTTGTCCAGCAAAGTGATTTGCCCGTCGAGTAATTCCGCTAATGACAGCGAACGCTGTTCCAGAAAATCCCTGATTTCGGCAAGCTCCAGCCCGGCTTTTGCCAGCGTCTGGATCATATGCAGACGCTGCACATCCGCCAGGTTATAAAGCCGGTAGCCTGCCGCGCTTCTGGCAGAAGGTAACAACAGCCCTGTTTGCTCGTAGTGATGCAAAGTCCGCACGGTGATCCCAGCACGTTTCGCCAGTTCACCCACCTGAATCAACATAACGGCTCCTTTTGTTCTGCCAGTGTTGCTACTCTGAAGCCTTACGTTACGTGAGGGTCAATGCGTCATGCAAAAAAAAACGACTTCAGATGAAGTCGTTTCGGTGTTCTTTATGGGGCACTAGCCGTGCTTATGCTGGTCGCGGCGGCATCGTTTATCGTAATGGCGCACCCACCAGTATTTATCGCAGACTTCCTCATGTCCGCTCACGCGCGCCCCGGCGAGCCACAATACCGCACCGAGGAAGATACTCAGCACCGCGCCATGCGCAAAGTATTGTGGGAGGTCAAGCTGCGGTAATTGGTTTAAAATTGAATAACCGACACCGGCGACCATCACGAACAGTCCCAACCCCATTAGCACGTTACCGAGCATTGAAGCGTTTTTGCGTTTCATATGTCACCTCCGGAACTTTGGGTTGTCAGGGGAAAAACCCCTTCTCCTTGTGTGTAAAGTATAGACAACGCCACTTATATGAGTTGCGTGAATGATCACATTTACAGATAACTCCCGGACAAAAATTTACAAATAAGACATTGAACAGCTTGAAATTCTAATTGTTCAAAGAAGAAATTATTCGCATTTCGGTGTACAGCAGGCAGAACTTTGTCAAGCGGCGCGCCAGACAGTAAACTACGCGCCAGATCTGGAACCCATTAGGAAGTAAATCGTGACGATTAAACTGATTGTCGGCCTCGCCAATCCGGGCGCAGAGTATGCCGCTACCCGCCATAACGCCGGCGCCTGGTATGTTGATCTGCTGGCGGAACGTCTGCGCGCGCCCCTGCGTGAAGAACCCAAGTTTTACGGGTATACCTCACGCATCAATCTTGCGGGTGCCGACGTGCGGTTGCTGGTGCCAACCACCTTTATGAACCTGAGCGGCAAAGCCGTGTCGGCCATGGCAACGTTCTATCGCATAAATCCGGATGAGATCCTGGTGGCCCACGACGAACTGGATCTGCCGCCAGGCGTGGCGAAGTTCAAGCTGGGCGGCGGTCATGGCGGCCACAACGGCCTTAAAGACATCATCAGCAAACTGGGTAATACCCCTAATTTCCACCGTTTGCGCGTGGGAATCGGCCATCCGGGCGATAAAAACAAAGTTGTTGGTTTCGTACTGGGTAAACCACCGGTTTCTGAGCAGAAGTTGATTGACGAAGCGGTGGACGAAGCGGCCCGCTGCACCGAGATTTGGCTTCAGGACGGCCTGACGAAAGCCACCAATCGACTGCACGCTTTCAAAGCGCAATAATCGACGCCCTGGGGCTTTTTTACCGCGCGTCGCGCGGGTTACGTGTATAATAGGCGTAGTTATTTACTTTTCTTCAATCGGTTATCGTTAACGGATTGATTATCAAGATATTAAGGTGATTTAGAAATGGGATTCAAATGCGGTATCGTCGGTCTGCCAAACGTGGGCAAATCCACCCTGTTCAACGCGCTCACCAAGGCAGGTATTGAAGCGGCGAACTTCCCGTTCTGTACCATCGAGCCGAACACCGGTGTTGTTCCTATGCCCGATCCGCGTCTGGACCAGCTCGCAGAAATTGTGAAGCCGCAGCGCATTCTGCCAACTACCATGGAGTTCGTGGACATCGCGGGCCTGGTAAAAGGCGCATCCAAAGGTGAAGGCCTGGGCAACCAGTTCCTGACCAACATCCGTGAAACCGAAGCGATCGGCCACGTTGTGCGCTGCTTCGAGAACGACAACATTATCCACGTTAACAACAAAGTGGATCCGGCTGACGACATCGACGTCATCAACACCGAGCTGGCCCTCTCTGACCTCGACACCTGCGAGCGCGCCATTCACCGCGTGCAGAAGAAAGCGAAAGGCGGCGACAAGGACGCGAAAGCGGAACTGGCTGCCCTGGAAAAATGTCTGCCACAGCTGGAAAACGCGGGCATGCTGCGCGCGCTGAAAAACCTGACTGAAGAAGACAAAGCGGCGATCAAATACCTGAGCTTCCTGACCCTGAAGCCAACCATGTACATCGCCAACGTTAACGAAGACGGTTTCGAGAACAACCCGTACCTCGACAAAGTACGTGAAATTGCCGCGGCTGAAGGTTCTGTGGTTGTTGCCGTGTGCGCGGCCGTTGAATCTGATATCGCCGAGCTGGACGATGCCGACCGTGAAGAGTTCATGGCCGAACTGGGTCTGGAAGAGCCGGGCCTGAACCGCGTGATCCGCGCGGGCTATGAGCTGTTGAACCTGCAAACCTACTTCACCGCTGGTGTAAAAGAAGTGCGTGCATGGACCATCCCTGTCGGTGCGACTGCGCCTCAGGCGGCTGGTAAGATCCACACCGACTTCGAGAAAGGCTTCATTCGTGCGCAGACTATCGCGTTTGAAGACTTTATCACCTACAAGGGTGAGCAAGGCGCGAAAGAAGCTGGCAAGATGCGTGCTGAAGGGAAAGACTACATCGTTAAAGATGGCGATGTGATGAACTTCTTGTTTAACGTCTGATTAGTTTTGAATTAAAAAAATCCACGCTTTGGCGTGGATTTTTTATTCCGAGATTAATTCCCCGATCAGTATTAAATTTAAAAAATACCTTCTTTGGGAAGAGGTTCTCTCACCCTCCAAGGATCATCTAGCAAAAACTTCGCAGCTGTACGTTCATGCCATCAAGCGCGCCATGCTGTTTCCTTATAACACCCTATGGCTTATCATAGCATTTTATTAAAAAATCTCATAACAACAGCAACTGTAGCGAATAATTCGCTTACATTTAATGGCTTCTTAGGAAAGATCTTCTTCTGTTACCAATCCATTAACAAATTTAGAAAATGAATTTGTTAGATATCTTTGAAGTTTTGTGTGATTTTCTTGCATAGTCAAATCCTCATCAAAAGAATCTGTAGCAAAATATACGATTGAATAATTATCTAAATTCAGACAAAAGAAGTTCCCTCCCCAATCATTTGCGAAAGGAAGCAAGTTATTAGGAATGACTTCCCGAGCCAACATGCTGATATAGCAGCCGTCAATTAAAGATCTAGGATCATCATTTGTCTGAGCATTATAAACAAACGGTTTAAACCCTGCCACCTCTACTGGCTCAAAATCTTCATCACAGTCCCACCAACTTTTCTCAGGAGTGCCACCATTAAAATGCAGATAATGTGAAACAAAATCATCCGGAAGGGTAATAGATAATTTCTCTTCGATTTTAGCAATATCTGCACGTTCAATCTTTTTTTCACAGTTACTGAAATGATTCATAGATTTATACCTCAATGGTGACAGTTTGCACGCAATTTTTTCGGAACACACCCCTTCAACCAGCCTTTAGAATGTGAAACAGCAATAGCTTCTTGGGATCCATATTTTACCCCAAAATATTTCTCGAATTGTGAAACTGAGCCTTTGTGGGGGAAAGTAGCTTCATGCGCAGAAGTTTTTACTAGTTGCATTGTTGTCCTTCCTGTGGCTGGGTCAAAATCATCGACATGGTGCCATGTATATCCGATTGCTTCGTTTTTAGAAATACCGGCTGCCTTGAATGCCTTGGTGAAATCTCTATCTCGAGTTCCTTGCATTGTAATAGATACAATATTCTGTTTCGTTCCATTGATTGGGAAAAGATCTGGGCTTCCTGTAAAGTCGACTCCCTTTAATGCCAACCCCCACGGATCCACCCACCCCAGCGCATTCGGCGCATACTGGTATAGTTTTATCCCCCCCGCCAGCCCTATCTGGTCCTGCTGCGTAAACCGTCCGCAGTCCGGGTCGTAATACCGGAACAGATTGTAGTGCAGCCCTGTCTCACGATCCAGGTATTGCCCCTGCATCCGCAGATTCTGGGAATACCCAGATACCTGCGTCTCGCTTTCCCGCAGCAGTTTGCCCCAGCGTTGTTCACCCCTTCCCAGCGCACCTGCCCTTCGCTATCCGTCATCCGCTCCGGCGTGCCGTTGGGCTGACAGTGGAACCAGAAGATTTCCGGGGCATCAACGCCGTCAATACGCGCCAGCGGGTCGTAGCTGTCCTGATCGCTGTAGACGTAGGTCAACAGCACATCCCCGCACATTTCCTGTAACAGCCGTAACCGTTCCCGGACAAACCGCGTGGCGACCAGCTTACCGGTTGGCAGGCCGTCAGGCATCTGGCGGTGCGTATTGCTGATGCGGCGGCCCAGTGGATCGTATCGGAAGCTGACCTCCGTCTGCGGTCTGTTGCGGTCCCGCGGCTGGCTGATGACCTCCGTCAGGCGGTGCTCGCCGTCGTAGCGGTAGTGCCAGCGGGTCTGGCCGTTATCTTTCTCCACGGTGCGTCCGTGGACGTCATAGCGCCAGCGAATGCCGTTGAGCTGCGTCAGACGGTTTTGCGTGAGCTTCTCAGCAGAACCTTCAAGCGGTGAAGGTTCGTTAGTGGTAGTAGTTTGCGCCACGGTTGAATCCGATAATGCTGAACTGGACGATGCCGACCGTGAAGAGTTTATAGCCGAGCTGGGTCAGGAAGGGCCAGGCGCGAAAGAAGGAGGCAAGATGCGTGCATAAGGAAAAGATTACATTGTTGAAGATGGCGATGTGATGAACTTCTTGTTTACGTTTAATTTTTATGAACGGGAAAAATCCACGCTTAGGGGTGGATTTTTTATTGCAGGGTAAAAGTTATTGTCTAAGAGAACTGTCTTCAAGCTGGGTACAAAAGTAATGATTTCAGAGTCTCAAACTTTAAAGTCTGTAAAGACTTCTCGCGTAGATGCTCTCCAAGTAAGGCCTGACACTAGCACTTAGCGAGACTGACACCTCCGATTCACAGTATCAGTATGCCGGACGCCTGAAAGATCCGCTCTGAATTCCCCTTTTCTAGCCATTCCACATGAGCAGGTATCGCTGCGTCAATCTCTTTGACTGGTTTTATATAGGTAAATATGACAAAGTAAACAGTGCTCATCCTTTGCTTCTCAGCACAGTTTATCAGCCACTTGTTAGAACTGCTTATGCAACCCTCTTTTGCCACTAGTTATTGTTAATATTTTGGGGCGCTTTCGATCTCAACACGCAGGGCCTGACCGAGACAGCGTGTTAAGCTTCATATCATAGGTATAAAACCAGTCATACCAGCCATTTTGGTGAATTGCGAAACTACAGACAACAATGACTTCCTTCGACAAATTAAATGTTAAGTAATAGAAATAAGCGTTTTCAGGTGGTGCAGAAAGTAATAGCTCTTGGCCCTCAGCATTGAAGATTTTCAAAACGGTTGGTAATGGTTCTGGTTCGCTTATCGCAAAGACTAATTGGCGTACAGGATCGACCTTTGCGGCATCTAAGCGAGGTATGTTTAGTCTAATAATTTTTGAACAGAAAATCCATTCTAGCACGTTGCTTTCTCAGATAAACCTGAAGTCAGCGATCATATTCGCTCTCAATAAAAAATTATTTTTATACATGGATGATGTTGAAAGTTTTTGATATTGATGCTGACTTTACTCTTTAAAACGGCCTCAAGATTCCAATGAGGCTTCAGGTTTTTATCATTAAGAATAACAACTTTAAATTTAGTTTTGATTTGAATATCTTATCTGAGAAATAATAAAAATATCATCTATTTGGTTGTTGATAGCTTTCCAGGCTCTGGAATTATAATATTTTAAAAGAAAAGGATTGATATGCTTAATCACGGGCCATAAAAATGCATCAATGTACTAAGATCATCTAAATCTTGTGCGGTGAGTTCATTTCTCTCCATTTTGTCATACTTATACATTATACCTTTCATCGGAGGGCCGGAATCATGTTTAGTTGCCATGCTCATTAACTCATCAATATCTGATTCTTTTATTAAAGTTCTCTTTAAAAATTCAAAGAGCATTTTTTCTGCATCTTTTCTTTCTAAAAAATACATTTTGATTACCTTACTGATTTTATGTAAAAAGTCACAAGTATAACTAGAAGTGCCTTTTTGTCGCTGATCTATGGTTCTTCATTTTAACATTTTTTTGGATGAAAAAATCTACGCCAGGGCGTGGATTTTTATTCAGAGATAAACACCCTCTTCTAATGAGTTTTCAGTAAACGTTGCTTTTGTAAAGGAAATTAGCACATCTGAACCATGCTTTTTATATTTAACCTCGTAACTACCTGGTTCTAAAGTAATAAACTCGCCTGAAATAGCATCTGAATCATCTGGCTCCAGATCTCCGCCAGTGACATCCTCTCCCGCCCCTATGAAAACCTTTCCAGTAGGTACGTTTAAAAATAACGATCCGGCATATTCACCAATTTCACTTTTAATATCAACTTTATAGTTACCATCATCTCCAACATTGAGAAATAATACATTCCCTTTATTTATTTCTTCAACTTCATCTTCTGGAAGACTCCACCAATCTGCATCATCATTAATCCTATGCTTTAATGACATCAAATCATAAATTACTAATGTGGCAGTATCCGTCTGTATATTAATAGATTTATTCATTTTACCCCCTATTGAAATATTATTTCACTGATGGTATCTCCGGGCTGAAGCCCCGCCTTTCTGCCTGCATTTTTCAAAGAACTACCGACACTTTTATTAATAGTTTCATTCAGCATTTGTAATCTTTGTGTAGGCGAACCTCCAACAATTAAATCAACAGGATGATCAGCGTTTAATTTACTTAGATCAGGTGCTGAACAAAACATTTTTTCAAAGCGTGCAGAAACAGCCTGCCTGTAAGAACTTTGCAAAGATGAAATCCTAACCTCATGGGTGCCAGGAGACCAAACTAACTCTCCTCTTTGAGCCGCTCGGTTTAAGGCATTCATTTTTTTCATAAACTGTCTTTCGAGGAATTTTCTCTCAGTTGATGACAGCTTTGTGCTGCTTAAAATCTTCGGTTTATTAACAGTTAAGCGGGTACCTCCAGAACACCTACTCAACCCCCACGGATCCACCCATACCAGCGCATTTGGCGCATACTGGTAAAGATTTATCCCTCCCGCCAGCCCTATCGGGTCCTGCTGCGTAAACCGTACGCAGTCCGGGTCGTAATACCGGAACAGATTGTAGTGCAGCCCTGTCTCGCGATCCAGGTATTGCCCCTGCATACGCAGGTTCTGGGAATATCCTGATACCTGCGTCTCGCTTTCCCGCAGCAGTTTGCCCCAGGCGCTGTTCACCCCTTCCCAGCGCACCTGCCCTTCGCTATCCGTCATCCGCTCCGGCGTGCCGTTGGGCTGACAGTGGAACCAGAAGATTTCCGGGGCATCAACGCCGTCAATACGCGCCAGCGGATCGTAGCTGTCCTGATCGCTGTAGACGTAGGTCAGCGGCACATCCCCGTGCACTTCCTGCAACAGCCGGAACCCTTCCCAGACAAACCGGGTGGTGACCGGCTTGCCGGTTGGCTGGCCGCCCAGCATCTGGCGGCGCGTTTTGCTGATGCGTCGCCCGAGCGGATCGTAGCGGAAGCTGACCTCCGTCAGGCGGTCTGTTGCGGTCCCGCGGCTGGCTGATGACCTCCGTCAGGCGGTGCTCGCCGTCGTAGCGGTAGTGCCAGCGGGTCTGGCCGTTATCCTTCTCCACGGTGCGGCCATGGATGTCATAACGCCAGCGAATGCCGTTGAGCTGCGACAGGCGGTTGTGCGGGATCTTCTCAGCAAAATCTTCGAGCGGTGAAGATTCTGTAGTGGTGGCGGTTTGCGCCGCGGTTGAATCCGATATCGCTGAAATGAACGACACCGATCGTGAAGATTTAATGGCCGAGCCGGGTCTGGAAGAGCCGGGCCTGAACCGCGTGATCCGCGCGGGCTATGAGCTGCTGAATCTGCAAATCTACTTCACTGCTGGCGTAAAAGAAGTGCGTGCATGGACCATCCCTGTCGGTGCGACTGCGCCTCAGGCGGCCGGTAAGATCCACACCGACTAAATCATAGGGTAATTGCGTCCTATCCCTAGCAGCTGTAATGTTCCACCATTAATTTATTCAAGATATGCACTTGAAAAGTTGCAACAGTGCAGCGGGCACGCTCGTTAGAGCTCTACACAGTTTAACAGAAGATGTCATAGTTCCAGCGAATGCTTGCGCTGGGCTTTTTATCAAGTAATAATCCGTAGTATAAATCCTAATTCATACTGGGGCATTTTATTTTCGAAGGCTCCAATCTGTGGAATCAGCTACACGGATTTCATTAAGAATGAGATCTAGAGGAACGTGTGCAATTATTTACCCCTCATTAACTACACTGAATCGACCACCTGTGGACGTGGTACACCATTGATATGTTTATGCGTATCGATTATTAAAAAAGAAAAGATCAAAAACAGTCAACATGCGATACTTATTTGATAGTTAATTCCATGTTATATAGATACCGCAATTAAATGATTTAATGTCATAGCAGACAGTAATATCACCCCATTCCAAACGCCATGTTACACTATGTTTTTCTTTTGCATCTGGTTCGCCAAGATCATATTCCTCTGCTACCCAACGATATAAGAAATTAACTTCTTTGTTTAACATATCAATGTTAGAAACTTTATTCCAATCACTTATTGCCTGATAATACTCACCCTCTTTATAAATTAATTGCACCATAAATGGAAAATTGCTAAAGCATAATGGGCGTATTATAAGCTCAAATTTCTTATCAAACCAAAGAACGGTATTAACGGTATAATGATAAGGAATTAATCTTTGCATTTTATTTTTTGATTCAAGATATTTGTAAAGTTCAGAAACTATAAACGTATCCTCCCGTTGTATGAAAAGATATTTATTATCTAACTTAACTTTGCCATCTGCGATGTTAATTTCAAAATCAATCATATGCTTATAACCTTCCCCGGTATCAGTAGATTTCTAAATTCCTCAGGGATAAAGAATTGCATCCCTCCCCCTCGGCCATAAATGTTATTAGCCAATGCTCTTCCATATGCGACATCAATATCCTCGCTGACATAATAAGCTCTTACTTGCGTTCTTAATGTACGATGAGGATCAATTTTAACCTGAAGCGCTTCATGGTAGCCTATAGCATTTCCTTTGTTTTGCCTAACGGTTGGATAAGTCACCGCATATGATGGAGGAGTATCACCGTTCGGATATAATGCATACAAAATCGTGCCTTTTTTCAGTTTCCTATTTTTGTAGACATCTATACCTTTGTAATCACCTTGACCTTGCCATTTCGTAGCTTCTTTAGATGGATCCTTACATTTACGGCTCAACCCCCACGGATCCAACCACCCCAGCGCATTTGGCGCATACTGGTAAAGGTTTATCCCCCCCGCCAGCCCTATCGGGTCCTGCTGCGTAAACCGTCCGCAGTCCGGGTCGTAATACCGGAACAGATTGTAGTGCAGCCCTGTCTCGCGATCCAGGTATTGCCCCTGCATACGCAGGTTCTGGGAATATCCTGATACCTGCGTCTCGCTTTCCCGCAGCAGCTTGCCCCAGGCGCTGTTCACCCCTTCCCAGCGCACCTGCCCTTCGATATCCGTCATCCGCTCCGGTGTGCCGTTGGGCTGACAGTGGAACCAGAAGATCTCCGGGGCATCAACGCCGTCAATACGTGCCAGCGGATCGTAGCTGTCCTGATCGCTGTAGACGTAGGTCAGCGGCTCATCCCCGTGCACTTCCTGCAACAGCCGGAACCCTTCCCAGACAAACCGGGTGGTGACCGGCTTGCCGGTTGGCTGGCCGCCCAGCATCTGGCGGCGCGTTTTGCTGATGCGTCGCCCGAGCGGATCGTAGCGGAAGCTGACCTCCGTCTGCGGTCTGTTGCGGTCCCGTGGCTGGCTGATGACCTCCGTCAGGCGGTGCTCGCCGTCGTAGCGGTAGTGCCAGCGGGTCTGGCCATTATCCTTCTCCACGGTGCGGCCATGGATGTCATAACGCCAGCGAATGCCGTTGAGCTGCGTCAGACGGTTGTGCTTGACTTTCTCAGCAGCCCCCTCAAGCGGGTTACCGGCCGCATCCCAGCGCCACTGCTCCTGACCAGGCAGCGTGCCGTCCTGAACGAGCAGGCGCCCTGCGCTGTCGTACTGCCAGCGGTACCAGCTGAACGGGTTATCGTCCCGCTCTTCGCGGACAAGATTATTGCGATAGTCGTAATCCCAGCGGCGGGACCAGCGGCGCGGCGACGGGCGCTGGGCATTGCCGGTAAAAACGTCCCGGCGATGCAGTCGGCCAAGACGGTCGTATTCGCTGCGGGTGGTCAGCAGCCCCTGCGTACGGCTGGTTTCACGATGGAGTTCGTCGCGGGTAAAGTCGGAGACCGACAGCTTATCAAGGGCAATGCTGAGCAAATGCCCGCTGCCGTAGTAGAATTGTTTCAGCTCCCGGCCATCGGGCAGCGTGACGGAGGTGCGGTTACCGAGGGCGTCATACTCCCACGCCAGCTCTCCGTGTTCGCCCGTTTCGCGCGTGACGCGTCCAAGCGCGTCATACTCAAACACAAGCTCCTGCTCGGCTTCGGCGCTCCAGGCATCGGCTGAAAGCGTAGGATGCAGCCCAATCCGGCTCAGAAGGCCGGACGGGGTGTAGTGGTAGCGGGTCTGCCCTTCCGGCGTGGTGCGGGCGACCAGTTGGCCGCTCGCGCTCCAGGCAAAGGCATGGGTAATGGCCTCCGGATGTCCGGCGGCAAAGGTGCGCGCTATCGTACGCCCGCAGGCATCGTAGCGATACTGCGAGGCCACGCCATCGAGCCCTACCTCTTCCAGCAGCAGCGAGTCCGCACCCCAGCGGAACTGGTACGCTTCGCCGTTTTCGTTTTCCAGGGCAATCAGACGCCCGCGGCTGTCCCAGCGGCGACGCACCTCTTCACCCTGCGTATTACGGGTGGCGGTTAAGCGCCCTGCCTCGTCGTATCTGAACTCGCTCTCTTTCCCGTCGGCGCCCGCATGCTTCACCGGCAGGCCACGTTCGTTCCATTTGAGAGATTCCGTCCAGCCTTCTGGGCGATCGAGCTGCACCGGACGCCCTGCGGCGTCGTAGCGGTAACGCGTCTCTTCGCCGTCGGCGCTTATCTCAGCCACCAGCCAGCCCAGCGGATGATAACGGTATTGTGTCACACGGCCCGAACAGTCCGTAACACGCACCATCTGCCCGGCCTCGTTGTACTCCTGGTAGCGGCTGTTGCCGGCGGCATCAACTTCTTCCACGACCTGACCAAACTCGTCCCGACGAAGCAGCGTGGTCTGCCCCATCGGATCCACCACGCACTTCAGCCCGTGATGTTCGTCATACAGGAAACGGGTGGCGCTACCGTCGGCTTCGATGATGGAGGCCGGAAGCGCACGGTGCTCCAGCCAGGTGGTGGTGCGGGTATTGCCGTCGGCGTCGATCTCCTGCACCCGGTTACCCATGTCGTCATAGACGAAGGTAACGGCATTACCGAGCGGATCGATGCGGCGCGTGAGGAGTTCGTTGTCATCCCACTCGTAGCGCCAGTTCTCACCGCGCTCGTCAACGTAGCGAACAATCAGGTTTTGCGCGTTCCAGTAATGCTTTCGCGTCTGACCGTCGTAGTGATCGACGGTCGTCAGCCCGGCGGCTAGATCATAGCTAAAGCGACAGCCGTCGCCGGTGCTGGTGCGGTTTTCCACCACGCGCCAGTGGTCGAATTTTTGCCAGCGGTATTCACTCTCCAGACCGCCCGGCAGACGGTGCCAGACCATCAGGCCATCATCGTTATAACGGTATTCACGGGTTACCACGCCGGAGGCATCCGTTGCGCTGGCCAGCTGGCCGCACACGTCGTACCCCCACTGCATCAGCGGCCATGTCTGGTTGCCGTCGAAATGGCTCGCCGAGGTAACGCGCTGCGGGAAACGTTCATTTTCATAACGCAGAGTGACGTCGATCGCCCGCGGCTCATCGTGCAGACCGACCAGCCGCCCGTGTTCATCCCACGCCGTCAGCAACGCGTTGCCGTACTCGTCGCTGAGGGAGGCCAGGCGCAGGATGGCTGGGTTAGCGCGGGTCGGTTTATACAGACGCCACACCGCGCCGTCATCGTCGGCAATCGCCACGTCGCCGCTCTCATTGCGGCGGATGATAATGCCTTCGCTGATGCTGTAAAACGCGCGGTCGACCGGCGGCAGTTCAAAGCTCAGCTCGCGCCCGGTTTCATCGAACCAGGTGGCGTTGTTTTCTTCCAGCGTCAGATAGCTGTCAAAGGTGGTAGCCCAGCCCAGACCAAACAGCCCTTCGCGGGTGGTCAGGCTGTTGTAGCTGCGTTGCCAGCGTAGCGGAAAGCGCCCCGGCAGCGAGAAATCGAGTTCGTCGTCGTCATTCAGCACCTTCACGCCGGTAGCGGCGTGAACCGGGTGCGAGGAGCCGAACACGGCGTTGACCGCCATATCGGCCAGCATCCCGCCACCGGCAGCAGCCAGCGCGCAGGGCATGTTTTTCAGGATCTTGCCCGGACGCCCGCGCAGCAGGGAGAGCGCAATCATCCCCAGCGCCAGGCCCGGCGTTTTGCCGCTTTTAATATCGCGAACCGTGAGGGTGTCGCCGCCGATGATCACGTTCGGGGAGACGTCGTCGGAAACGGTGCCTTCGCAGGTGGTGCGATCTTTTGCACGCACCGCGGGCTGCCCGTTGATAAAGACGCTTTTCGAGCCTTCCGCCAGATACTGCGGCCCGGAGTGTTTCTCGCACGCCACCTTGTCTTCTTCCAGCGGCGAGGTCCCGGCAGCGGCAGAGGCCACGCTCGGCTGCCACATTTCGCTGCCGAACTGTCCGGCAGCGGCAAGCAGCATGCCCGCGTAGTCGGCAAAGCTGCCCGGAGACTGCGGCTCAGGGGAAGAAGTATCGGCAGGCGTCAAGGTCCCGGCTGCGCGTGCAGCGGGGATCGCATTGGTAAGAACGTTGCTGGAACCGGTAGTGATCTTACCCGCAGGCGACGGCGGGAAAAGCGCGTTGCCCAGCCCTTCAGCGGTGTTGCTGATATCGTCGGTGATCCCCGCAACGTTCGCCAGGACACCCCCAATAATGCCGCTCAGCAGACAGCTGGATCCGATCGCCGCCACGCCTGCGGCTGCCGCCCCGGCTCCCAGCAGTGGCGCCGCCACGGTAGCTGCTGCCCCGACCGCCGCGCCAATCACCGCATAGGCGGCACCTTCCGCCACAATGCTGGTTATATCAGCAAAAATGCTGGAGTGAATAATCTCGTCGCCCTTACGGGCCGCGTTGTTATCGCTCATGCCTTACACATTCCGGTTGTCGTTTAGCGTCAGACTTTGCTTCAGTGCGCTCCAGCGCGCCTCGTCCTCTTCCGTAAAGGCTTTTAAGGCCGAGAGGGTAAAAATCATCAGTACCGGTTTGTCCGGCGTCTGCACGGCAAGCTGTTTTTGCCACAGGCGCTGGCCGTTACGGTCAAAGGTGGTCTCAACTTCCAGCCCGTTAATTTTTCCGTCAGGCCCGGCTTTTACGTGCTGAAATTCGCTCTGGGCGATCTCACCCATCTGAGAACGCAGCACATCCCACTGGCGGTGAAACTCTTGTTCGTAATTGCTGCCATCCGGGATAACGCCGCGGCTGACCACCACGGATAATCCGCTCTCGTCATCACGAATGATGTTCATGCTGTTATCCTGCCAGGCGGCAGGAAAAAGGGAAAACGAACCTTCCTGGAGGGTGTATTTCATAAGTGAACTCGGGATGTCATTAGAAAAATAAGATTAAAAGCGCTAAAGTTTATACAGCCAATATTAGTTACTGCTTAGCGACTCAGAGGGACAAGATCATTACAACGTTAGCACTTTCTTTTTTTCCGAAAAAACTTTAGGGGCAGCGATATTATTGGCCGTTTGATAATTATCTTCTTTCACAGCCCGTAAAGTTGCCTCGCAACTTAATGTTCGTAGCGTGACATAACTACCCTGCTCAGGCATTCCTGATTAAGAACTGGAAAGCTAAATGCCCATGCCAGCCCGCGTTCATCGGTAGGAGTGCGATATCCAACTGATTGTCCCGGCGTGTTTCCGCGAGGGATATTAGACAATTTCAGATCTGGAAAATGAGATTTGACTTGTTCAAGAGTAATACATGGTTGATTAATTACGAAAGAAACCAAAGATACGCTGTTATCGCCATTTCCCCATAAACGAACATCCACATCGCTGATCCGTGTGCCATCAGTTAACGTAAAGGGAGCTGAAGTATAACGGTCTTCTTTCTCCTGTGTATTATTAATCAGCGGTTGGTTAAACAGTTTACTGACATCCTCAACTTGTTTACCCCACACTGATTTCATTTCTTTGATCATTTGCCACAACGAATCTTGATTCATTTTATTATGCCCTGCATAGGTAAATGCTGAAAATAGTGGAAGAACAATGAGGAATGTAGCTTTAATCATCCTACTTTCCATAGAATCCTCCATAGTAATCATTATAATTTAAATTAGTCCCTGAGGCTATTTCGCCTTTACCATACACTTTTCCTATTGCTTTGGCTGCATCAATGCGAGATAACTCACCGCTCACCATTTTATCATATGCAGAATTATATGCTTTTAGGTTTTCGGCACTTCCCGCTATATCAATATCAATACCGCCGTTTGCAAGGATCTCGCGTTGTATTTTAATGTTATTCAGCGTTGCTCCACCTTCATCCATAAGCTGACTGTTGATGAAGTTTTCCTTACTCGAAGAATCTACCGCAACAGGATAAGTTGCATGCCCTGCCTCATGTGCCAGAGTTTGCACAGTTGTGGCTGTATCCTCCATGTGTTCAGGGTCCATGACAATCAATTTGTTATTTGTATCAGCGTAACTCCCCCCTCCTGCGGCTCCCGGCTGAATAGCCCACCCTTTATCTTTTAGATCTTTTAATTGTGTCTGAAGCGTTGGTGACTTATTGATTTCCCTAACTACATCTTCACTGAAGGGCATCACATCAGAGTTGTAGGAATTATTTTGATAAATGTAACTCCCTTTTAATGGTGGAGCTGCTGCAAATTTTGTTGTTGGTTTTGGTCTGGATGCTGCTGGCGCTGAAACTGCGGGAGCCGGATTCTTAGCACTTTTATTTGGAGAAAACTTCTCCTGCACCGCCGCATCAATATCCCCTTTATGCCCCGATCCCGGTGCCGTTGTGCCCGGCTTGGTTCCCGAGGTATTCAGATGCAGCTTACCACCCGTGGTGATATAACCATCCCCTTCCACGAAAAAGTTAAACTCTTTGCCAATCAGGTTAATTTTGCCGTTAGCGTTAAGCTCAATAGCACTCTCACCCGAGACCAGCCGCAGCTTGGTCCCGGAAGCAATGACATACTGCTCTACCGCTGCATCCAGCTTGCCTTTTCCCGTGAGGATCTCGGTTCCGCCTTTCACGGCCTGGATCTGGTTCGCTTCAACACGATGCAGCTCATTTTTCTTCACGTAATGGCTGCGTGCGCCCCCGACGCTGTGCGTTTCATCATTTTTAACGCTGGTGTCCATATTACGCTCAGCCTGGATCCACACCTGCTCTGCGCCCGCCTTGTCCTCAAAGCGCAGGGCGTTGGCGTTGTCCACGGAACCGTCTTTCGTGCGGCTCATAAAGCCCATCTGCGTTGCCGCAGCCGGCAGCGCCCACGGCGGCATGCTGGCTTCGTTATACACGCGGCCGGTGATAATCGGTCGGTCCGGGTCACCGTTGATAAAGTCCACCACCACCTCATCGCCCACGCGCGGGATTTGCACCCCGCCGTAGCCCTGGCCCGCCCATGCGCTGGAGACACGCACCCAGCAGGAGCTGGTGTCATCGCCCTTCGCCAGCCTGTCCCAGTGGAACTTCACCTTCACCCGGCCATATTTGTCCGTCCAGATACTCTCCCCCTGCGGCCCCACGACTTTCGCCGTCTGCGGGCCGTAGGTCCGCGGCCACGCCGTGCTCTGCGCCGGACGGTACGACACCGCCGCCGGGATAACGGTGAAATCGGTGCGGTGAATGGTTTCCCCCTCGCCGCTCGCGTAGCGGTTCTCCTCGAAGTGATACCCGGCCGCCGTCACCAGATACTCACCGTTATCGCTGAAGAATGGCGCGTTGGTCAGGGTAAAGATGTGGCCCGGCGCAATGCCCGCCGCCGTGGCCGTCGCCTGAATCTGCTGATGCTCCACCTGCCAGCGCTCCTGACGAATGCGGGCGTAGAACTCCGCATGGCCTGTCTCCACAAAGCGGCCCGGCCAGTCGTACACGTCGATGCTGCCCGGTTTCGGTGACGCCGGGTTCTGCTGCGCCTGGAACAGCCACGCGTTCGGCTTGCGGAAGTCGTAGTCGTCGAGGCTGTAAATCCCCGGCGTCACGCTGTCCTCCAGCGCCCACTGGCTGATGCCCTCTTCATCCGTACTGCCGCCGGACGGCGTCTGATGGTAAGGAATGACCTCATAGCCGCTGAACGGCTGATGCTGCGTCGCGGCGTCGGTCAGTACCAGGGTGTGCTTGTCCGCCTCGTGGCTGAAGTGATACGCAATCCCCTCCAGCTCCATCAGGCGGCTGATGAAGTCCAGGCTCGACTCCTGATACTGCACGCAGTAGTCCCACACCCGGTAGCTGCCGGTGAGTTTGTCTTCGAGGTTAACCTGATGCTCACCCAGCAGGGTTTTGACAATCTGTGGTACCGTCTGGCCCTGGAAGATACGCAGGTTGCGGTCGCGCTTCATCGGCCACAGGTCCGGCTCCACCGTCAGCTGGTACACCGCATAGCGGGTGCCCGTCAGCTCCACGGCGCTCACCGCCACGCGCGTCACCTTGCCGTTGATATAGCGGGGGGTAAGCAGGTTCTGGGTGGGGATGGTCACCGTGACCGGCTGACCCAGCAGCCTGCTGCGGTCAAGGCGCGCATCCGTGCCGAGCAGGGTCAGCGTCAGCGCGAACGACTCCGACATCGCCTCGCGGCCGGAGAGTTTCCAGAAAAGCAGCCCCTCAACCGGGAGCTGAACGGTAATTCGGTTGAGCATAATCTTTATTCCGTAATGGTTTATGCTGAGAGTATTTTTAACGCAAGGTTTTTTTAAACGTGAATGTTCTGGTTGTTGGCCGTCTTACTCTTTAACCGGGGGACTTTCCCCTTCATATTTATAAATCCACAGGGAATAGATTTTCAGAAACTCTGACAAAAAGAACAAAAAGCCATTTAGCCAGACATTCATCACGCCCGTGAAACTTAACACCAGGGGAAAAAGGGAAACTGAGTAGCGAAATCCAACCAGACGCAGTATTTCCTGGTAGAGCGCCAGTCTTCTCGCGTATAAATTCCGGGCGAAGAAGCACCATGCTGAGGCAATAAAAGAGACCAACAACAAGAAATCGAGAATAAAGAAAAGAATAACCAGAGCGCTATACCCACCAGCAGACAGCGTGTTCACAACCGTACTGAAGGCGTGTATATCGGAAATAAAAGGGATCCTGTCATGTCGCACGGACTGGGCACAATAGAGCACAATGGCCAGGGCATCCATGCATCCCCAGAAAATGAAAACCTTATCTCTGGCGTTCATGACAGTTGAGCAATCACTTAACCGGCGCGGGTGGCCATTCGCCCCCCTTCTGGATGAGCTTCTCTTTTATTTCGTTTAATTTCTCGTATTGCTCACTGCCTCGGTCAAGTCCATTCAGCGCGTCCGCGAGCGCATTGCTCATCGACCAGCCATTTTTGGCCTTAATTGACGGATCCGCTCCCCGATCGAGCAGCAACAAGACATGATCGTAAGCCTGGTTATCCAGCGCATCAAACACCAGCGTTTTACCCAGTGAGTTGGTTGAGTTGACGTCAGCACCGCGATCGAGCATGGCTTCCAGCGTCTCTGTATTTTTCGCTTTAAGCGACTGGAAGACGATCGGTTCGTGGAAAACCTTATCTTTCACGTTGGGTGAGAGGCCACCGTCCAACATCGCGTCGATCCAGTCCGCACTGTCTCCCTTTAGGGCAAATTCAGCAGGACTGCTTTTTCCCTGCGGTCGAGGCTGGAGCGGATCTGCGCCATCCTTAACTAGCAACGTAATCACCTTTAAATGGCTCGACGTTTTTTTATCATTAATTGCGTTGCCAAGGGCCCAGAAAAGCAGGGTCATATCCTGCTTTCCTGGTTGATTAAGGTCGCTGTCTGGCGCAAGCGTCTTCACCGCATCGACGTCGCCTTCCTCAATCGCTTTCGCCAGTTCAAGCTGCTGGCCGCTGAAGTAGTCCTGTGGATTAAGGTCCATATCCTGCTTACACCCCTGAATCATGAATAAAAACCATAACGCGACAAAAGCCATCAACCCTTTTTTCACAATCGACTCCCGATTATCGAAATATCCTCATCCTTCTGTTGCTCTATGCAATCAATCGCTTGATTAATTCCGTGGCGGTCCAGCGCGCTTCCGGTTCCACCGGGAAGATCATGGGGTATTCCGGCAGCATTAGGGCTCAGCGCAGAGATTTCCTCTTTGAGGATCCACGAAGGGACATGCCCTTTCATCGTTTTCAGATCTTCCCAGGGGTTAACTTCCTGAATCTTCGTCAGCAGTTCACCTTCAACCCGATACGCCTGGATATTATCCGTACTGCCTAATATCTTACCGCCGTATTTTTCTACGGTTCCGGCATTGAGGCCGGCGGCGTTAAACGTCCACCCCGCTTTCCCGCTGCCCATAGAGGTTGCAGAGGCGAGACCACCGCCAAGAGAATGACCGGCAATATCAATATTCTGCCCTGACCTTGCCAGCTCCTTACCGATACTCACGGCCTTTTTATAATAATCTGAAGCCATACCCATGCCCTGTGAGAAGTTATTCGACCAGTCAGCCCCGTTTACCACCGGCGCCAGTTCCCCTTTGGTCAGTAGAGAGGAGACATTCTCAGACAGAGAGGCGAAACCAGGCTCGCGCGATCCCCTGAATACCAGCGTGGGGTTCATATCTGCACCAAACACTTCCGGCTTCGGTTGATAGACGCGCGCCAGAAAATTGGGGGACGTATCATCGTCAAAGAGCATGGATTTGTTCAGCCCGAACTTTCCTAACAGCGCATCGTCATTACTGATATCTGTCCATCCCTCCGGCACGCCCGGTGTGGTTTCCAGCGGGTTCACGGTCTTATAAATATTTTCCGCAAGCTTCGCTTTTTCCACCGCGATATTATTCGCTGCCAGACGTTTCGCGGCGATCTGGGCATCCGGATAAAGGCTATTGCTCCCCTTCGCAATCAGATCCTTACGCGCCTGCCAGCGTTCTGCTTTGGTCATCTGCTGAAGCTGTGCGGCATAGGTTTTACCGTCCTTGCCGGGAGTAGGTTCATCCGGCACCTGTGCCGTTTTAGATTTCACTACCTGTTTTGGCAGTACCGTTGGCGCAGGGCGAGATCCGTACGTTCTCACCATGGTTTCATATCGGTCGACGATCGTACTCACCGGATACCAGCCCAGCCCGACCAGGGACGCAGCCTGAAGTTGCCCTTTGGCGTTGATATAAAAAATTTCCGTTACTGATGACCAGTCACGAAAACTTTCATCAATGGCGACCACCCTGCCCATCTCCAGATCCTGCGCGATCAGCGTGCGGGTATCACGCCCGGACTGGTAAGGATTCGCGCCGGTGATCGTGCGCAGCAAATCGTAGCGCGTGAAGAGCGAGCGCAGCGAGTGGTCGGGAACCGACATAATCCACTGCCCGGCAACGGACGGGCGGATTATTTTCGCAAACAGCGCCGGCGAGACGTTCTCGTGGAAAAGATAGACAAACTTGATGTTATACATTCGCTCCGTCCTGTTACCCGCAGGCTTACGGATTCACCAGCCAGGTGCCTGGCTTCGCAATATCCAGCGTCTGGGTACGCGTTCTTCCATTGCCTTCCAGTTCAATACGCGTTTCACCCGCCGGCAGTTTCAGCGATGCGTAACCGTTATTGCCCGGACGCAGCGCCTTCGGCTCGCCGTTAACCTTCAGCGTCTCGCCATCCAGCATGCGGATATAGACCAGCGCGACCGGGCTGGCGTCGACTGGCGGCGCACTCTGCTGTGCCGTAGCAGGTGGCGCTACCGGCTCGCTCACGTCGGCCGTTGCCGGTCTGGTTTCCGCTGCGGCGGAGGTTTCAGCCGGAGGGCTCACGGCAGGGGTTTGCGCCGTCTGCGCTGGCGTTTCCTGGCTGCCGCCGCCGAACAGCATCGCACCGGCAACCACCCCAACCAGCACGCCCGCGGCCACCAGCCCCGGAAGCTTGTAACGTCGCCAGTCCAGCGCGGAAGCAGATGTCTCCTCTTCCACCGGCACCAGCATCGTGCCGGTCTTCTTCGCGGTCAGCACCTCGTCGATACCGGCGACGGGCATCTCGATCAGCGCCGCAAACTCCTCGATGGATTGCGGACGGTCTTCCATATGCAGCGCCAGCGCCTTGTCGATGGCCTGAAGCAGCGGAATGGAATACCCCTGCGGCATCAGCTCCACCAGCGGTTTGCAAGTGTCCTGAATCGAACGCACCACGCTGACCGGCGGCGGAGAGCCGACTATGAGGGTGCGCAATACGGCGCCGAGCGCGTAGATATCCGTCCACGGCCCCTGCTCGCTTTCATTGTCGTCGGTATACTGTTCGATTGGCGCAAAACCCGGACGCAGCATGGTTTCCGTCTCATCCGAGAGATTACCGATGGTGCGGCGCGCCGATCCGAAATCGAGCAGCACCGGCAGGCCGTTATCCTGAATCTGAATGTTATCCAGCGAGATGTCGCGGTGCAGGTAGCCCTCATCGTGGATCGTTTTGATGGCGCCGAAGAGCATTGGCAGCATGCGGCGGATCCACGCCTCGTTAATCAGCTCCGGTTTCTCTTCGCGCAGACGCGACAGCGTGGTGCCGCTGTAAAACAGCGTCCCCATATAGGCCGTGTCGTTTTGCACCCAGAAGCGCAGCACGTGCAGCAGGTTCGGGTGGTTAAAGCGCGCCAGCAGGCGGGCTTCCTGGATGAAGCTGTTCAGACCGGCAGAAAACGCTTTGCCGAAGCGCTCGCTGCGCAGCACCAGCGTCATATCCTCGCCGCGCACGGCGAGGGAGGAAGGCATAAACTCTTTGATAGCGATAGTGCGTTCGAGCTGGTGATCCCAGGCGCGATAGACGATGCCGAATCCGCCGCCGCCAATCACCTCTTTTATCTCAAACTCATTGAAACGGTACCCGACCGGGAGCGCGTTTGGGACAGTCCGATTGTTATCATTATCCGTCATCTTTTACAGTTCTCTTGATGATTATTACGCGGCAAACTGACAGTGGAACTCGCCCTGCTCGCAGGTGACATGCAGACGTCGGTACTGCTCGTCGCTGCGGCTGGCGGTAAGTAAAATCTGGCTCATCTGAGGCAGCAACGTATTGGTCAGAATCGCATCCACCATACGCCCGCCCGACTCAACCTCGGTACAGCGCTGAACAATCTGTTCGACCACGCTGTCGTCAAATTCAGAAATAATATTGTGATTCTCTTCCAGACGACGCTGAATGCGCCTGAGCTGAAGACGCACAATCTGCCCCAGCATCTCGTCGCTCAGAGGGTAATACGGCACCACCAGCAGGCGGCCCAGCAGCGCAGGCGGAAACACCTCCAGCAGCGGCTGGCGCAGGGCGCCGCTTAACGCGTCAGGATCCGGCATCAGTTCCGGGTCGGCGCACATGGCTGCGATCAGCTCGGTACCGACATTAGAGGTCAGAATAATAATGGTGTTACGGAAATCAATGTGACGCCCTTCGCCGTCCTCCATCCAGCCCTTGTCGAAGACCTGGAAGAAGATCTCGTGCACGTCCGGGTGCGCTTTTTCAATTTCGTCCAGCAACACCACGCTGTAGGGACGGCGGCGCACGGCCTCGGTTAAGACGCCGCCTTCACCATAGCCCACATAGCCCGGAGGCGCACCTTTTAACGTCGAAACGGTGTGCGCTTCCTGGAATTCACTCATGTTGATGGTAATGACGTTCTGCTCGCCGCCGTAAAGCGACTCCGCCAGCGCCAGCGCGGTTTCGGTTTTGCCCACGCCGGACGGCCCGCAGAGCATAAATACGCCGACCGGTTTGTTCGGATCGTCAAGCTTCGCCCGCGAGGTTTTTACCCGACGGGCAATCAGATCCAGACCGTGACGCTGACCAATAACCCGCTGGTTCAGCGTATCAGCCAGGTTCAGCACCGCGTCGATCTCATTTTTCACCATCCGGCCCAGCGGGATCCCGGTCCAGTCCGAAACCACCGCAGCCACCACGTTTTCATCGACCGCGGCAAACAGCAGCGGTTCGTCACCCTGTAAGGTCTTCAGCGCCTGCTGCTGTTCTGCCAGCTGGCCGCGCAGTTCAGCCGTATCCTCATCACTCGCCGCAAACAGTGCGGCACGCAGACGGATAATTTCCTGCACCCGCGTGCGCTCTTCTTCCCAGCGACTAGCCAGGGCCTCGCGTTGGGTTTCGAACGCGTCACGTTCGGCGCTTAATGTCGCCACGCGCGCCGGATCGCCCGCCCCCACGCGCGCTTCACGTTCGGCAATCTCCAGCTCCACGTCCAGGGCCGCCAGATGACGCAGGCAGTCTTCCAGCTGGGCAGGCGGCGCGCTCTGGCTGACGGCCACGCGCGCGCAGGCGGTATCCAGCAGCGCCACCGCTTTATCCGGCAGCTGACGCGCAGGAATATAGCGATGCGACAGTTTCACCGCCGCGCTGACCGCTTCGTCGAGGAGTAAAACCTGATGATGAGTTTCCAGCGGCGACACGGTGCTGCGCAGCATCAATACAGCTTTCGCTTCATCCGGCTCGTGAACCTGTACGGTCTGGAAACGGCGGGTCAGCGCCGGATCTTTCTCAATGTATTTTTTGTATTCCGCCCAGGTGGTCGCGCCAATGGTGCGCAGTTGCCCACGCGCCAGGGCAGGCTTGAGCAGGTTAGCGGCATCGCCGGTGCCCTGCTGGCCGCCAGCGCCAATCAGGGTGTGGATCTCATCGATAAACAGAATAATCGGCGTGGCGCTGGACTGCACCTCGTTAATCAGCGCCTGGAGGCGCGCCTCAAATTCCCCTTTCATGCCCGCTCCGGCCTGAAGCATGCCGATATCCAGCAGCCACAGCTGAACGTTTTGCAGCGGCTCAGGCACGTCGCCGTCAGCGATACGCAGCGCCAGCCCTTCCACCACTGCCGTTTTCCCGACGCCAGCTTCCCCGGTCAGCAGGGGGTTGTTCTGGCGACGACGCATCAGAATATCGACCATCTGGCGGATCTCTTCATCGCGCCCCACCACCGGGTCAATTTTCCCATCCCGGGCGCGCGCCGTCAGATCCTGACCATACTGCGCCAGCGTGCCCTGCGCAGCCGGTACTGCCCCGGCAGCTGCGTCCGCAGCGGCGGCGGCCTGCTGGCTCTCTTTGCTGCTGGCGCAAATAGCGTCGAACTGCTCGATCAGCACCTCGACGTTAAGACGGGTGAACTGCGCCGAAATACTTTTCAGCACGTTAGCCAGATTCCACGTTTTCAGTATGCCGATCAACAAATGGCCGCCGCGGATGCGGCTGACGCCAAACTTCAGCGAGCCGTAGACCCAGGCGCGCTCGACGGCGCTGTCGATATGCTCGGAAAGGTCAGAGACGGAACTCGCGCCACGCGGCAGGGCATCCAGCGCCGCCACGATATCGCGCGTCAGCTGCTGTTCATCAAGGGCGAAGTGACGGATGACCTGTTGCAGATCGCCATCCTGCTGCTGCATCAGCTGATGCAGCCAGTGCACCAGCTCAACGTACGGGTTGCCGCGCAGCTTACAGAAGGCAGTCGCGCTTTCCAGAGAGGTAAATAACAGCGTATCCAGTTTGCCGAAAAGCACGGCACGGCTAATTTCTGACATGTTAGTTTCCATTAACAATGATTCGGTATACGGAAGGATTATCGCTCTGCGCGATACACCAGATCGCCACGCGGAACAGGCTGAGGCTGAAGGCCCAGCCAGGTGTTGTACCCTAATCGCCCGGCGCTGCCGAGCGTGGCGCCCTGCACCGCATCGGCGCGCAGGATCACCCGTGTTTCCCATTCAAATTCCACCCCGGCGTACTGTCGCACCCAGTCGCGTAGCTCGGTGACCCACCCTTCGCCCGGCAGAAAACGGTTGTATTCGTCTGCGCTCAACGGGCCAATCTCAAGACGAAATTTATGCTGCACGTCGCGTACCGCAATGCCAAGAAAAGCGGACTCCCCCATGCGCGGCAGGCGACGCCCCTCACCCAGCTGTGCCTGCTCCCGCGTTGAGAGCGGCATCCACTGCGGTACATTGGCCACCAACCTGACCGGAATGTTGAAATAGTTGCGCAGGATCTTCTCCTGCCCTTCCGGGTCCCGCCCGTGGCGGGTCAGGTGCCCGGCGTGAGTAAAGCGGGCATGCGGGCTCAGGCTGCCTTTCGACATCTGGCCGGGCTGACCCATGCCAATCAGCGATGCAAGATACCCTTCGAAGCGCCTGTTGTCGTCGCGATCCAGTGAAACGGCAGGCTGCGCGTCCGCCCAGGCGCGGTAAAACAGCAGCGTCAGGCGGTGGTGAAAGAGGTCGGCAAACGCGCTGAGGCTGTGATCCTGATGATGATGAATACGCTCGCGGGCATACTCGGTCATGTGCACCGGCAGTGGGCCGTTAGGACCAAACAGGCCGAAGCTCAGAATGGAAACCTCATGCAGTCCGTTCTCTTCCCGCTGCCGGACCTCGGCAACCGTTGACGGCGCAAACCCCATTGAAGGCTGCTGACCAATACGCAGCGGCTCAAATTTAGGCAGCGGCGCGCGCCCCAGCGGGTAACGTTCTCCGCCCTGGGCATCAATGCGTCTTAACAGCTGGAACAGATCGTAGCGCCACGGCGTCTCGCGCACTCCGCGCCAGAACGCATCGGGCAGCGGCGTCAGGCGATGCACGCGCAGCGTTGCAGGGGCAACTTCACTCATACCAGCGCCCTTTTACCCATGCGCGGCGCCCAGTAGCCGATTTCGCCGCGCTGCTGGCTCTTGAGCGTGAACTCCGTAAAGCTGTTGATGGAGACCAGGCGGGCAAAAAGGCGTTCCAGCACGCTGCCGAAAAGCCACGGGCTGGCACCGGAAAAGGCGCGTTCGTCCACCGTCAGGGTGATGCCGATCCCGCGGGCGAACACCACCGGGCCGGGTTCCGGCACGCGGCGGTGCACCGGCTCCAGCACGCAGTGACGAACGCCATCCACCTGACGGGCAACCGGCGTCTCGGCGAGGTTAGCGTACAGCCCTAACAGCTGACGCAGCGCGGCAGCGCCCTCTTCGTTTTCGCTGTCCATCAGGCTGAGGTAGTTCATTTGCAGCTGGCTGATGAGCCGCCAGGTACTAAACCCTTCCGCCAGCGCCGGACGCGGCGGCGTCGGGCCTTTACGCAGGGTTAACGCCTTCACCGGCATGGAGTCTGCCATAATAAACTGCCCAAGCTCCTGCTGGAGCATCAGCGGCAGGTCGCGGCTGGTACACAGCACCTCGGCGGAAATGTAGCGCAAATTCTCCTGCCACGGCGCGTGCTGCGCATCCACCAGCGAGACGAAGACCTCCGAGCCGATATAGCCCGTGCGGGTGCCGTAGCGCAGCGCGTGTTCAGAGAGGACGCGCTGTTCACGGCGCAGGGAAAAATAGGCGCCGTAGTTGCCCGCGTCTCCGCTCCAGGTACTCCAGAACGGACGAAACGTCTGGTCGTCCCGCTGACCATCCGCACTGGCATAGATTTTTTTCACAGCATAAATTTCATAATCCAGCGGGCGGATGTTATCCACCACCAGATGGTATTCATGCTGGCTTTCGCTCAGCTTCTGCCGGGCCGCCACTTTCGGGAACAGGTTGATCACCGGCGTACAGTGCAGCGCCATGTGGCTGGCATCCACCACGCGCTCCAGCTGATCGTCGCTTTTGTCGAGCAGAATGAAGATATCAAACGCTTTTTCGTCTTCGCAGCGCTGGATCAGCTTGCCCAGCCCGCTCAGGCTGATGAAGCGAAAACGCGCCGGGAACGCAAAGTACTCCTGCAACAGGCGATAGCCGTCGAAGTTACGCAGATCGTCCGGGAGCAGCGCTTGATCCGCATCAAAGCCTTCCTGACGCAGGGCGTCAGACGACAGCAGCTGGCGCTGGGGCTGCTTGCTGACCGTCTGGCAGACAATACCCGCGTGGTGCTCCATCACCAGCTCCAGCAGCTTCAGCGCCTCGATGTCCGGGCCGCTTAAGAAGAACTCCAGGCGGTCAAAATCCAGATGCCCAAGATGCTGCGGGCCATCGCAGGCAATGCGGATCCGTAAGGCGCTGCTGATCCCCCGCTGGCTCAGGCCGAGCTGGGCCAGCGGCAGATCGGCGGGAACGCCGCCCAGCTCGATCCGCTCAATTTTTAACGGCAGCAGGTTGACCTCGTGCGCCGTGGTATAGCTGCACGTAACGCCGGTTTTTTTCAGCGCCAGGCTGTCCATCATGGTGCCGCGCGGCACAATAAAGCCTTTGCTCAGGTCGCCGCGGCTGCTGTCGGGCTGAATCTCAGCGATCGCCATCGACGGCGTAGGCGCCAGGTAATTTGGCGCAATCATCTCCAGCATACGCTGTGAAAAGCGTGGAAATTCGGCGTCCATTTTCATCTGCACGCGGGAGGTCAGGAAGGCGAAACCTTCCATCAGGCGCTCAATGTACGGATCCGCCACTTCGATGCCGCGCATGCCGAGCCGCCCCGCCACTTTTGGGTAGCGTTCGGCGAACTCCGCGCCCATCTCGCGCAGATAGGCCAGTTCACGGTTGTAATATTCGAGCAGTTTGCTTTCCATAATTACCCCGCATCCTTCAGTTCAAAATGGCCGTTCTCAAGATCGACGTCGGTGCGAAAGAGAAACTCCAGCGGATACGGTACGCACCACAGGCGGCCTTTGATTTCGATAGACAGCACGTTGTGCAGATCTAATGAGGAGGTATCGGACACGCAGCGAACCTGAAGCCCCTGCGGCAAGATCCGCGGTTCAAAGTTAATAATCGCTTCGGTGAGCTTGCGCTGAATGTCGTGCCATTCGATATCGGACATTCTTTTCCCCGCCAGCGGCGCGACGCCAAAGTTAACGACAGAACGGCTCACCTGCGTCAGACCACTCAGATCGCTGGAGGCATCGTGGTTAATGGTGTTAAACAACCACTGTAAATCCCGCAGGACGTTACGACGCAGCGCGGCGTGGGTAATCAGATTACTGTTGGCGGACTCGCGTTTTTTTTCCGGATCGTTATCCGTCAGGCGATCCAGCAGTGACGGCTGCATTTTGTCGCGCGCCCCCACTTTCTCCTGCCTGCTGCGGGCCTGCCAGCCGCTGCGCAGCAGATCGCCTTCGCCAGCGGGATTACTCATCCGCGCCATCCGCGGCGAACGTCACCAGGCTCAGGGTGAGCAGCGGGCTTTCGCTTTGCTCGCTCAGCCAGGCTTTCTGCCCCATGCCTTCATACAGGGTGCCGTCATCGTCGAGTGGAAGCCACTCGGTGGTGCGCCCCAGCTTAACGCTGTCTGGCGCTCCGTCAGCAAACGGATAACGCGCCGGGATCTGACACACCTGCTCGGTGCCGTCCGTGAGGCGGACCAGCGCATGACGCCACACCAGATCGGTCACGCTGGCCGGAGCCTGAAAACGGATCGTGTCGATGGCGCAGAACGGCACCCAGAAATAGCGGCCGTTGACCAGGGTTTCACACACCGGCCCCAGACGGGCATCGCCGTCCATCAGCCATTCAAAGGTGTGGCTCTCTTCATTCTCCAGCGTGACCTGCCCGCGGCTTGCCGGGGCCTGTTCGAGTGCCGCCAGGCGCAGCGTTTGCGCATGCCCTGCGCTTTCGGTCAGCGCCTGAGCTAACGTGGTCAGCCACGGCCACTGCGCCTCGGGCATTGCCGGTCGTACCTCTCCCGCGAACACGCGCGCCCGCTGCTGTTCACCCTGAATGGCCTGCTCCAGCAGCGTCACGGTTGGTTTTGCCTGCGGCTTCAGCGCCAGCCAGCTTTTCAGCTGGGTCAGGGCGCGCGCCCAGTTGCCGCTGAGGATCAGAAACTGCACAAACGCAGCGCGCAGATCGGCATCCGCCGGACGAGCTTTGATTTCGGCTTCCAGGCGAAGCAGCGCGTCGCTAATCGACTCACCCGCCAGACGTTGATAAAGCGTATTCATAGCCCCTCCTTAATTCGCCGCGCGCCAGGCGCCCACAGCCGGATCGCGTAGCTGCGGACGCAGCGTGTCAATCAGAACAACATTCAGCTCCGCGCCCGGTGCAACCCATGCGCTCCAGATCTTCTTCACCTCTGCGATACGCGCCTGGAGTCTGGCGTCGTCGCTGGCGATCTCACGGGTGATTTCCACCGCCACCGTGCCGTTGCTCTTCCAGCCGTTCAGGGTGCTGTCGTACGGCAGGATCATCCAGCTCTGGTCGCTGTTCGGGGTGCTGAAGACCATGCGCTCTTTGTTGACGGAGGTGATCAGCGCCTTTTCAGGATCGACCGCGTTGTTCAGTCCCATCACCGGGAAGCCGTGAATGTAGGTGACCGGAATCGCTTTCTGCGTCCCGTTACGATTCTGCGTCACCACGGTGTGGCCGCTGAGCCAGCTGCCGTTGCCGCAGCGAGTGGTGTCGGAATCGGGAATAAACAGCGCTGGCGCGGAGGAACCGCCCTCCCAGAAGGTGCGCAGGTGGCAACCGTCCTGAAGGGTGAACTCCTGCCATGGCGTACGATCTGCCGCCACGGTGTGCGTCTCCGGATTCTGGTCAGGCGGTAGCAGCGCGCCTGAGGTGGTGGTGGTAGTCGTTGCCGCCGCCGTTTCCTGCTGTTTCACCACCAGCGCCCAGTCCTGCGCTTTAGCCGCTGTGCCCCGGGCAAGCGTCGTGCCTTCCGGATCGTTAAGCGTCCAGTTCAGGGTATTCAGTTTGCTACACTGGTGCTCCAGCAGCGAGCCAAGGCGCGGCACGAAGTTTTCCAGCACCGAAACCTCTTTCTTGCCGTTCGCCACGATACGCAGCGCCACGTCCGCCTTACACCAGCTTTGCGGCGTATTGTCTTTAATGTTGTCGATCCAGATATCCAGCTTCTGCGCAGGAGACTGCACGATGCGGAAGTTTTCAGCCTGTGCGGTGGTCGCCACCGTCAGAAGAGCTAAACCCGATAGCCAAAGTTTCATATCAATCCTTGTGTGTCTAATCAGTTCCGCAGGGAAGAAATTGTGCTGCGTCAGAGAGCGTATGCAGCAAAGTGGTGTCCTGAGGGTTGCCCATCCACACCGCCACGGCGGTATAGTTATCCTGAGCATTGCCCTCCTGTTCAGCATTCTTTTGAATGATTTGGTTCATCAAGGTCAGCCACTCCTGTGGCGTATTGACCATGTGCAGCGACTGTTTCATCTGCTCTTCGCTGACGCCGTGCCAGAAACCGTCGGTGCAGAGTAAAAACGCATCACCGTCTTCAACCTGCACGACATCGCTGTAGCTCGCTTCCGGTCCGCCATTCTCAATACCCAGCGCCAGATACAGGAGGTTGCTGTTGAGATCGTCGGTCTGATGCCCGGCATCCTTCATCTGCTGGACGAGGCTGTGATCGGTGGTGACGTGCCACAGCCAGCCGCGGCGAAACAGGTACAGGCGGCTGTCTCCGGCGTGCGCCCAGTAAGCCAGACGGTAATCCCTGTCGATAAACAGGCTGACCAGCGTGGTACCCATCCGGCGATAGTCCTGCACGGCCTGTTGTTCGCTGAGGATGGTGCGGTTCGCCGTTTGGACGTAGTCACGAATATGCTGCGCATTCAGGTGCTTGTCGCCGTCAAAGCGGGAAATAATGCTGTTGCGGGCCAGCTCAGCGGCCACCTCGCCGCCCGGCAGGCCCGCAATGCCGTCACAGACGACAAAGCAGGCTGAACGTTCCCCGATGGTTTCTCCCGTCTGATCCTGGTTGCTGGCGCGCGTCCCCTGGCGGGAGAGAGAAGCCGTTGCGATATTCATTTTTCTTCGGATCCGCTTTGTGAGTCTTTGTACTGATTGACCTCCATGTCATAGGCATGGAGGAAGGCTTCGCCAAACAGGGTGTGGAAGTCGTCCTCAATCTCGCCCGCCGTCTCGCCATAGCTGCGAACAAAATAATCCCACAGCGCGGCTTTACGGCTGCCCGGCAGCGCCAGGCGTGACGTCATTCCGTTCTGTTTCGCCTGCTCTTCCAGCTGTTCCGGGTTAAAGGATTGCAGCATGGCGGCGATAATGGCGCGGATACCGGAGATCATCCCCAGCTGGTGCGCCTGTAGATCGATCAGCGCATCACGCACCGATTTGGTCGGCGGCATAAAGCCCGGCATCGGCGTGCCGAACATCTGGATCAGGACCGTTTTACCGGTTGGCAGCAGCTTGAACGGGTTGTTGGCATCGTCGAGCACCATGGTCATATCAGCCTTCACCCCACGCTTGAGGATGGAGCGCGAGGAGAGCAGCGCCACGGTCCCCTGCGAGAACATGCCCAGGATCTGCCCCAGCTGACGCATATTTTCCCGGTCAAACTGCGGCACCGGCTGCATTTCGCTCAGGCCCATGCCCTCCAGCAGCGCCTCCAGCAGTTCGCCCTGAAGCACCTCGCCCCGCTCGCCGGTCTGTGCGGAGGCAGCAGGCGATGCAGCGTTTTTAACCGGGTCGATACGCAGGCGGCCTTTCGGCGCCTGCGCGTTGCTGCGCGCCACGGCCTGCGGCGTTGGCATGGTGAAGCCAGCGTAATCGGGACGCGCGGGCTCTTCTTCCGCGCGCGGCGCGTCCTGTGGTTCAGTCGGTTCCGGATCGAACAGCGGTGAGCTGGCAAGCGCATCCTCTTCCTGTGCGGCTTGCGCTTCAGGCTTTGGCTCCGGCTTATCTGCCACGATTTCATCCGGATGGGTTAACGGCGCGCCGCCCATCAGGCCGAGGGGGTCATCGTGACGCGCGGCAGGTGCGCTCGCCGACCCGCCAAACAGGGCTAACGGATCGAGTTCGTCCGACACCTCTTCCTTTGGCTGGGCAGGTTTGCTTTCGTCCGGCTGTACCAGCGTTGAAGGGGTGACATCGTCAAAGATGCTCTCCTGTTTAAACAACGCTTCATCGCTGAACAGCGTGTCCGGGTCAACGTTTTTACGTTCAAGCGACGGTTCGGCGTCGTTAAACATTGCCAGCGGATCTTCGGCATTCCGCTCCGGGGCCGCAGGCTGAGAGAACGGATCGTGGGAGGCCGCGGGCTGTGGCTTTGCCCGATTGCTGGAGATGCTGTCGGAGATGGAGAACTCCTGCATCAGGCTGTCCCAGATTTCCGACGGCACGGCCGTAGGTTCAGCTTTTCCGCGAGGCGCGGCGCTGGCCGGTTTCGGTTGTGCCGCCGGAGCAGGTGTCGCCGCTGGGCGCGCCTGCTGCATGCTGGCCGCCATGCGGCTTACGGGCTGGGTGTCATGAATGAGTTCGCTGACTTCAATGCGATAATCATCAATACCGAGAATATCCCCGTCCTGAAGCTCAACCTGACGCCCACGCTCCAGCGGGATATCATTCAGTACCACGCGGGTAACGCTGCCGCGGTTCGTGACGCGACATTCGCCGCTGGCGTCGACGTGAACGATGGCCTGCAAACGCGAGATGGTGCGATCGTTGTCCGGCAGCACCAGATTGTTATCCGTACCGCGCCCAATGGTGCCGCCCGGGGCATAAAAATCACAGCTGCTTTGCGGCGGCTGATGACCGGGTTTCGTAGAAATAATCGTGAATCGCATGGCGTATTCCTGCTGGTATGATTAGCGCTCAAACGCTGCCGCTCTCGGGGGTGAAAACGGCGGGGTTTGGGGGTTAAGGGCTGATTAAAGCTATTTGACTACATTCAGGAAAATAATGCCGATAAGCAGCCATAGCGTAAAAAGTAAGGCCTGAACTTTATAGCGTCGATGCAGTTTTAATATCCAGCCGATTCTCTCTTCCGGTAAAGCCTGAACGAATTTATAGGCATCATCCTGAACATTTCTATCTTTGGTAAATTTCATCTTCACGCCTTTGCGAAGACGAACAAACCAGATTATTTTTTGATAGTTCGCCAGCGAGCCAAAAAAAGATGCGTAATTTGTCACCAGATCGAGATCGTAGCCTTTTTGCCGATATTCTGAAAGAAGCTGATTATATTCGGCCTCGTGTTTTTTAAAATAACGAGAACTGATGAAGTCCATAATTACGACAAGTAAAAATAAAACAACAATCAGAAATAAAAGAATATTTTCTACATTCACCATAGTTTATCCATGACATATTCAGTTGCTCCACCGGCAACTTCGCCACCAATGTATCCACCCGCAGCGGCGCCTACCACAGAACACGCGAGCAACCCTACACCACCTGTTGCCACGCCCAATGCAACACATACGCCAGCCCCAGCCATGGCACCATATTTTCCGCCATAAATCCCGCCCGCAAGACTGGCGCCAAATTGACTGTACTTCTTAACGGCGACTTTGGAACAACTCTGCTCTCTACCTACTGTACAGGCATCGTAAACTTCATTGGTTGTGTTTGCTCCAGCGAAGCCGATAGCAAGCCATCCTCCCATTTTCAGAAAACGGGCAGCTTTTGATGCATTGTCTACATATGTTGAATACCCTCGTATCGAGGCAACACCCGCAGTACTCCATTCGTGGACAATTGACCTGCTTGATAAACCTAAAGCGTGCTTGATTTCTTCATAAGGTTTCAGTTTCAGCGTTAGTCTGGACAGCTTATTTAATAAAACGTCCAGCTCAGAAAAAAGTTTTTGCCTCTCAACAAAAAACTGCTGCCCGATCAATGTGCCTTGCGTTCTGTATTGATTTTGATAAGCCAGTTCGATAGCTTTTAATTTCTTTTCTATTTCGCTAAAGTACCTTTCACCTGCATCAGCAACCACCCCAAGAGATTTATCCATAAAATTAGTTAATGCTGCGATGGTACTAAAATGCTTGTTAAAGAAATTAGCTTCATCTGTATTCAGTTCTGCCAATGCTCCATTAACCTTTTGCTTTGCATTTTGTAATTGTTTTAGCTGAACCGCATTTTCAGCACCCGGAGCATTAAGGATCAATATTTGCCCGGGTTTTAACCACCGTGTGTCCCTGTTCACTTGCATAAAATAACGTGCCGCTTCACTGTCTGGTTTATTGAACAGTAGTCTTGCCTGGAAATCTAACGTACCAGCCTGCTGAACAACACAATAACCAGGAGCAACCGTTGATTTTACACTCATATTGACATCCCTTTGCAAACGAAATTAAGTCTCTGTAAATAATGACCGGGGAAAACTCCCCGGTCACGCGCGCAATTACGCTTCTTTGTTTTCTTTGATGTTCCAGCCAGCGCTGCTTTCAGCACCTTTACCACCGGCAGTGGTCTGCTCCCAGTACTGCTGTTTCACTTTCGCAGCCTGGAATGCATAGGTCACGCCAACGGTATCGCCGTTGTCGGCACCGGTGTACTGAACGGAAGTCACGAGAACGTCTTCCAGGGTGATGCGAGTGTATTCAACCTGCTGACCACCCGCTTTGCAGACGGACAGTTCAACTTTGGTCAGGTGTTTACCGCTTGCGCAGTGTTTCAGGATTGCTGTAGTGGATTTGTCGATCAGAGCGTTAACGTGCAGATCGTTAAAGTTAACTTTACCGGCACCGCCGCCACCACCAACGCTCATATTACCTGGCTGGGACGCGCCCCAGGAGAAGGAGGTAATGTCAGTCCAGCCGGTGTGGTTAGAATCTTTAGATTCGCCCGTAACACCCTCGACCTTCAGAAACATATCAATAGCCATAATATCTACTCTTCGTGGATGAACAATATTGCTTTCGAAAAAGCCCTTATATGGCAAACAGGAAAGCATGGGGCTGAATAAAACCGTCCATATTTTACCTCTGCCTCATATCAAACGACCCGTGTCATTTGACAGTCTTACATTCCCCCTGAATGAACGGAAAGAATGTGAAGTCTTTTACTACTGCGGATTATCCTGAATCCAGGTACGATCAGGATCGCCAATGATGAGCTGCGGAACCAGTTTATTCAGTTCGTCGCTATGATAAAGACGTAGACAATTTAAGGTTACGCCTTTTACATCAGGTTTGCGCTCCGAGTGGAAACCATTAATTTGGTTTTTATACTTCCCAATAATGGCGTTAACTTTGTCAGTACCGTTTTCAGCATCAAACGGTATCCATTCAATAAATGCACTCGCACTGCGGGCCGCATCAGCAGAAAATTGACTGCCTTTATCTGCTACCTGCGCAAGGCAGCGCGCCAGGACAAAATCTTTAACCACCTGCCGGTATGTTTGCTGCTGATAAAAATCAACGTAAGGGTTGTCACCGCGAGCAGAAAAAGATAAGCAAGTGAGCAAAAGAAATGCGGTCTTTAGAAACCTGAATATAATTATTTTAATTCCCAAAACCAGATTTCCTGACAGTACGGAAAGCAATCGGAGTTACATATAAACGAATTATTACTCAGAGGCTCGATAAGGTCGATATGACCACCCCCATACCCATCAATTTTATTGAAGAAAACAACACCTTTTCGGCCCAACATTGAGCGTGCACCAGCCTCGCGGTCTTTAAAGATTTCTGCCTTGCCAAACACATGGGATTTATAAAGCTGATCGGCAAGTAATTTTGCGCCAGGCTCGATTGTTTTTCCCTTATAGGGACCGGTCTTTATGGGTAAACGCCCTGTAAATTCAACATTGCATTTTAACAATGCCAGGCTCATTCTTACCGCACAGGTATTTTCGTATGCCGGTTGTTGCTTGATAATCGTCGAATAATCGTAGCCAATTTCTGAAAAAACCTGTTCACCCGAGGCAAAACCCGCGCGTGTGTGATTTGAAGAGTAATGCTGACGTTTAAGTTGTTCGTATAATGGTCTCATCTGTCACTCTCCTTTTTTGCACGGGCGTAATTCTTTCATGCCGTCAATGATGATTTTTGAAGCGCGTTCCTCGCCTTGCTGTTTCGATAAGTCCGCAAAACGAGAATAGAGAAACTCATGTATTGTATTTGGCAAAAAAGGCCTGCCCTTGCACCATGCAGTGCCCTCAGACGCGTCGACTACGCCGAGAAGATACATATTTGCCTTAATGCGTTCACGTTCATTCGTTTTCGAAAGCCAGGCTTTAGCAAAACGCTCTGCACTCAGATTTAAATCGTACCCTGTTAACAGCGTCGGATCGCGTTGGAAGTTTGATGTGTCATCCTGAGGCAATGCTTCCGCTTGAGGGTATTTGTAATTTCCTGCGTCCGCGCTTGCGAGAGTAGAAACTGCCAGCAAACTGGTCGCGATCAAAAGTATATGTTTCACCGGCTATCCTTATTCACTGACAGAAACAAGCTAAGCTCTTCCGCTCAAATTGCCGGCCCCTTCGGGCCGGCAATCATCATTACGCGTCCTTCGTCTTCAGCGACGGCAGTTTAGATACCAGACGCAGGGAAACGGTCAGGCCTTCCAGCTGGTAGTGCGGACGCAGGAAGAACTTCGCGGCGTAGTAGCCCGGGTTGTCTTCAATTTCCTGCACCTGCACTTCCGCAGCCGCCAGCGGTTTGCGGGACTTAGTTTCCTGGGAGGAGTTAGCCGGGTCGCCATCCACGTAGTTCATCACCCAGTCGTTCAGCCAGCGTTCCATCTCTTCGCGCTCGCGGAAGGAGCCGATTTTGTCGCGCACGATGCACTTCAGGTAGTGAGCAAAACGACAGCAGGCGAACAGGTAAGGCAGACGGGAGGCCAGGCGCGCGTTAGCGGTGGCATCCGGGTCGTGGTACTCGGCCGGTTTTTGCAGGGACTGCGCGCCGATGAAGGCGGCGAAGTCGGAGTTTTTGCGGTGAACCAGCGGCATAAAGCCGTTTTTCGCCAGCTCGGCTTCACGACGATCGCTGATGGCGATCTCGGTCGGGCATTTCATGTCCACGCCGCCGTCATCGCTCGGGAAGGTGTGGCACGGCAGGTTTTCCACCGCCCCGCCGGACTCCACGCCGCGAATCGAGGTGCACCAGCCGTACTCTTTGAAGGAACGGTTAATGTTGGCGGCCATCGCGTAAGCCGCGTTCGCCCAGGAGTAGCTGTTGTGGTTCGCGCCGTCGGTCTGCTCTTCAAAGTCAAAGCTGTCGACCGGATTGGTGCGAATGCCGTACGGCAGACGCGACAGGAAGCGCGGCATGACCAGGCCCAGATAACGGGCATCTTCCGATTCACGCAGTGAACGCCAGGCGGCGTATTCGGTGTTCTGAAAGATTTTTGTCAGGTCGCGCGGGTTAGCCAGCTCCTGCCAGGACTCCATCTGCATCACGCCCGGCGCGGTGCCGGTAATGAACGGACAGTGGGCCGCAGAGCCGATGCGCGCCATCTCGCCCAGCAGCTCAACGTCCTGCGGGCTGTGGTCGAAGTAGTAGTCGCCTACGATGCAGCCAAACGGCTCGCCACCGAACTGGCCGTACTCCTGCTCGTAGATTTTTTTGAAGATCGGGCTCTGGTCCCAGCCCACGCCCTTGTAGCGCTTCAGGGTGCGGCCCAGCTCCTGCTTGGAGATGCTCATAAAGCGGATCTTCAGCATCTCGTCGGTTTCGGTGTTGTTCACCAGATAGCTCAGCCCGCGCCAGGCGCTCTCCAGCTTCTGGAACTCCTCGTGGTGAATGATTTGGTTCACCTGCTGTGAAAGCTGCTCGTCAATACCGGCAATCAGGTTCTGAATGGTGCGGTAGGTATCGTTTGAGAAGGTCACGGTGTTTTCCAGCGCCTGCTGCGCCAGGGTTTTTACCGCGCTTTCTACGGCAGAGCGCGCCTGATCGGTTTTCGGGCGGAACTCTTTATTCAGCAGCGCGCTGAACTCGTCCTGGCTGAAGGCCTGGCCCGCCTGCTGATCGTGTTGTTGAGTCTGGTTGCTCATCGATTATTCCTCGCTACCTTTCGCACTTTCGTCATTTTTTGGCATCTGGCTCAGGGATTTGAGCAGCGTCGGATCCTGAAGGATTTTTGCAATCAGCTCTTCCGCGCCGTTTTTGCCGTCCATGTAGGTCAGCAGGTTAGAGAGCTGGGTGCGCGCTTCCAGCAGCTTGTTCAGCGGCTCTACTTTGCGGGCTACCGCGTCCGGCAGGAAGTCGTCCATACTGTCAAAGGTCAGATCGACGTTGAGCTTACCTTCGCCGGTCAGGGTGTTATCCACCTGGAACGCCACGCGCGGCTTCAGCGCCTTCATGCGTTCGTCGAAGTTGTCGATGTCGATTTCAAGGAACTTACGCTCGTCGACGGCTGGCAGGTTTTCCACCGGCTTGCCAACCAGATCGGCCATAACGCCCATCACAAACGGCAGCTGAATTTTGCGTTCTGCGCCGTAGATCTCTACGTCATATTCGATCTGCACGCGGGGAGCACGGTTGCGTGCGATGAATTTCTGTCCACTGTTACTCATTGCCATGATGTTCTCCATCAAAGATGCGCGGTGAAGGTGAAACGGCAGACTCCATGCCTGTCGTCATAATGCCAGGACGCGTCATTCGCGGCGTCCAAAGATGTTTTCCAGTTGGTTAACGCCGTCTGGCGCCAGGTCGCGAATAATGTCCATAAAGTTGAGTTCAGACAGCCGCTGCACCCGTTCAATCATCAGCGGTGCGGGGTGGCTGGGTTCGTACTGCGCAAAATACTGTTTCGCTTTTTCCAACATCAGTTGCGCGTCGGCGCGGCTGGTCACCTGCACGCTGCGCCAGTCCGTCACCTGCTGAACGGGCGACGCGGTCACCGGCTGCGGCTCGGCGTGCTGCTCAGCCTGCGCGTCACGGTTCGGCAGCAACTTGCTGATATCGGTCACCTGACAGGCGCTCGAAACTTGCCCGACGGTTTTCAGCAGCTGTTCCATCTCCGGTACGCCACTTTCCCCGAGATAGCCGGTAAGCAGTTCGCGGATGGCGAGCAGGCGTTCGTTGATCACGATTACCGCTTCGGTGCCTGGCTGATCGCCCCGGGCCAGCTCATCGATCAGTCGTGGACGACCGCCCGGATAATCCGGACACTCTGTTTTACTGCCGTCAAGCAGCGCCTGGGCGTCACGGAGCGAAATCTCATCGCCGTTAGAGCGGAGCAGTGAGGCGTTACGCACCGCGACCGTCAGGTCAGATTTATCGCTCAGCCCGGCGAGGGCGTTAATGCGGTAGAACGGATCGGTTTCGCCATACTCTTCCAGCAGCGGGTAAAGTTGCTCCCAGTAACGGGACAGGGCTTCCTGCACCAGCAGTAGCCCGTCGGCGTAACCTGCCAGCCCGCGACGACGCGTCCAGGCATGGGTTAACGCCAGCATGACGCGAAGATCTTTGGTGCGGCCCAGCAGGCTGGTGGCGAGTTTTTCCACCGTGTTCCAGTCGGCAGGCTCTGCCGGAATGATGGTGTCGCCAAACTGCTGTTCGGCTTTGCCCTGACTGGCCTGCCCCATGGCCTGGAAATCAGCGTCGTACTCCAGGTTTTCACCGCAGGGGTTATCGGGGCTTATCGGCGCGAGAAATTCATCGATATTCATAAGATCCCTGCTTATTCAAACATAGGCGGGTAAAGACCGTGGCGGCCCGGACGGGCGCCGCCTGCCGGATCGAACAGCAGCGTAAAGAGCTGCCCGGTGAAGTTTCCGCTGTGGACGTGGGTGTAAAGCGGATAGCCGTCGCAGCGGTTTGTCCACCAGTAGCTGGTCTGGCGCAGCGGATCAAAACACTCCGCCGCCTGCGGCCAGCCCAGCGTGCTCTGACCCTCGTCGTCATAGCCAATCACGTCGAGAATGTCGGAACGCTTTTGCGGCTCAACCGGCTGGGGCGCCGGGATGGTCATCAGCATTTCATCCAGCTGGGAGGCAGAATAGCTGTTACGTACCGCGTGCAGCCCCAGACGGCCAAGCTGCTGGTACCAGCTTTCAGCCTGCCCGAGCAGACGGGATGACCACTCGGCCGGGGTGAAGCTCAGTTGCAGGCATACCGGATAGTGACGGCCTACGCTGTCACGGCCCGGTAGCAGGCAGCCCATCTGAATCATCTGGCTACCAAGCATCGGCGGGACGACAAAGTTCCACACCGGGGCTTTAGAAAACGGGCGCTCACCGCTGCGCTGCTCTTCCTGTTGCCAGGCCAGCAGGCCGACCTGAAACCAGTGCGACCACTGGCGTTGCAGGGTATCCGGAAAGCGACGCTGCAAAAAATCTCCGGCGCTGGGTAATTTGCCATACCAGCTATAACGGTTCATCGCAGGGGTATTCGTCATACGGCTGTCCTTGCGGTTATGGGCATGAGAAACGGGGAAGCTGGAACGGGTTACGGATGCTGTTCGGGGCAAACTCCAGCGTGACCTGATGTCCGTCGACGTTGAAGGTGGCCTGACGGCTCAGGCTACCCGCGCCAGGGCTGGTGCGCGCCTTGTCGAAAAAGCGGTTCAGCGCCCAGGAACCGTTAGTCACCAGCGTTGCGGTGCTGCCATTGGCCAGACCGAGCTGCATACGCACCTGGTTCGTCCCGCCCGGCCCCGGCCAGGTCATGATCTGCACCGCCTGCGGACCGTGGCTGTAGCGCAGCAGTTGGCCGTCCACGTCCAGCGTCAGGTTCAGAATGGTATTGTCCATACGCACGGTGCGCACCGTCACCTTGAAGGATGGCGTGGTCGCGCCGTTTGCGAAGAAGGCATCGCGGACAGACTGCGCCTGCTGGAACGGACGCAGCAGCCCTTCACTGCCCGGCAGCGTTTTACCGTCGATGCCCGGCATAAAGCGCCAGTTCGCCTGGGTGGTGTCCACCTTGTTGGTCAGGTTGTCGCGGAAAAAGGTGTCCATCAGTCCGGTGCCCGGCGCGAACATGCGGGCGAGATCGTCCGGCGTCACCTCGGTGCTGGCGCTGCGCACCAGCGGATAACGCCCGGCAATCGCCTGACGGCAGAACCCACCCACTTCCACGTTAATGCGCTTACGCACGTTCTCCAGATCGCGACGCTGAGTGTCGCTGCTGGCGCCGACGGCCATATTGCTGAACATGGTTTGCAGCCCGCCCGGCAGACGTCCCGCGCTGGCTTGCAGGCGGCTAATTGCATCGCCGCCCGGCGCAGGCATACCGCTGTTTGCTGCATCCTGAACGGCAGTCAGGTAGCGATAAAGCTCGTCAACCTGCTTGAGAAAATCATCAAAGACGATGGTCTTACCGCCCTTCTCCAGCGGCTGCGCCAGCTCAATCATCGGCGCATAGTGGTCAGTCACCAGTTGCTCAGGCGCCTGCGTCACAACCGCGCCCTGCGTCGGGGCATTGTCACCGTTGCTGAACAGCGCTTCCAGCGTGCGGGTGGCGCGGTTGCTTTGGTCTTCCGCTTTTTGCGCATCTTCCGGCGCAGGCGCAGTGCGCGACAGGGTCAGCACCTTGCTCAGGTTAAGTACCAGACGGCGCAGCGGCGAATTGGTGCCTGAAAGCAGGCGCGCGGTGTTGATACGCTGGGAAAGATCGGCGCTGTTGTTGAGCTGAATATCAGCGAGAAAGCGATCCCAGTTAACGATAAAGTCGCGCATGTAGAGCTGACGCACGGCGTTGTCGATCTGCTGTTTATCTTCCTGGGCAGTGGTCGCTCCCAGTACCCAGGCATCGTCCTCGTGCAGGGCGGTGGTCACGCTGTCGATCTGGTCGTTGAAGCTTTTCCAGTAGCCGTCCGGCGTGTAGAGGCCCGGTACGCCCTCACTCACCGGCTTGCCGCTTTTGCGCGAAAACACCAGCTCGCTCTGCGGGCCGCCGAGATCAGAAAGCGAAACCGGCTTCAGGTTCTCATCATGCTCCAGCAGACGTTTCAGGCGCCCATATACGCGTGTTGAGAGCGGCTGCTGGTTGATCAGCGCCCTCTCGCGGGCCACCAGATCCTCATCCTGCGCATACGGTGAAGCCTGAATTTTTGGCTCCAGCAGCTGCGTCAGGTGCCATTCCAGCTCCTGAAGCTGCGCCTGCGTCACGTTCTGCGGCAGGTTGCGTTGCAGGTTGAGCATAACCCACGAGTGCAGGAATTTACCGTCATAATGCTTAGGCTGGTAGAGCATCTGATAGGCTTTCAGCGCCTCATAGCTGTACTCCACGTCGCTGCCGTTGTCGTTGCGCAGCCAGGTGGTAATGTGCATCGCCACGGCAGGCAGCAGCATCTGATCCAGCGCCTTCTGATACAGAGACTGCGAGGCATCGCTGACGTCATCCCCGCGATAAAGCCCCATGCGGCGGGAAACCGGCGGGTTGTTAACGTCGAAGGCATCGCTTTTCGGCAGATCCACCAGGCTGTTAAGCAGCGGCAGAAGCGCAAACAGATCTCGCTGGGGCTGGTTTTGCAGCGCCTTGCTCTGCTGCTCCAGCATCGGCACTTTTGCATCTACCTCTTCCAGATAAGCTTTATTTTTGGCGTAGCTGGTCAGCCACAGACCACCCAGGATCACCAGCAGGGCCAGCAGCGCCGCGTAGCCGGACCACATCACGGCGCGGTTGCGCAGCTCCCACCAGCGGTTTTCCCCGGCGATGCCCGCTTCCTGGAAAATCACGTTTTGCAGCAGATTTTTAATGAAGAAGCTTTGGCCCTTCGCGCCCGGGATCGGCGCCTCTTTGCTTACCGAATCCCAGCGCGTGCTTTCCTCCCCTTCAGGTAAGGAGAGCGCGCGGTTCAGCTCGCCCATCACGCGGTCAAACGGCATCCCTTCCTGGGTGCCGCTGGCAAAGTAGATGCCGCGCGGCGAAAATTCGGTTTCGAAGTTTGAGCGGGCAAAGACCGTGCTCAGGTAGTCTGCCAGCAGCGGACGCAGCGCGGCGAACTCCTGCGGGAAGAGATAGGCTTCCGCACGGGTTTTGGCGTCATGCTCTTTAAGCATGGTTTCCGGCAGGCCGGCATCCAGACGCTGTTGCAGCAGGGAAAATTCCTGCTGGAAGTTGCCCATCAGGTCGTAATCGGCGTGTTTGGTCTGCTCCCACGGCAGCGTAAAGCCCCAGATCTGATCGCGCTGGGCTTTGTCGTAATCCGCAAACCAGGCGCGGAAGCCTTTAAGCAGGTCCGCTTTGGTCACCATCACATACACCGGGAAGCGAATACCCAGCTGTTCATGCAGCTCGGAGAGACGCTGGCGCAGGTTGACCGCCTGCTGGCGGGAGGCCTCAGCGGACTGCGAAAGCAGGTCGGAAATGCTGATGGTGATAATCACGCCGTTGATGGGCTGGCGACGGCGGTATTTACGCAGCAGGTTGATAAATTCCAGCCACTCCCCGGCGTCCTGAACCTGCTCGCTCTCCTGAGTGGTGTAGCGCCCCGCGGTATCCAGCAGAACCGCCTCGTTGGTAAACCACCAGTCACAGTTGCGCGTGCCGCCAATGCCGCGCAGCGCGGTTTTACCGAAGCGGTCCGCCAGTGGGAATTGCAGCCCGGAGTTGGCCAGCGCGGTGGTTTTACCTGAACCCGGCGCGCCAATAATGACGTACCACGGCAGCTGATAGAGGTACTGCGTACTGAAGCGCTGCGTCCACTGCGCGCCATGTCCCGCTTTGCTGAAGTGGGCTTTTTTCAGCATCTGGGCGGCTTCATCGAAACGCCCGGCAAGGATCTGCTCCTCGCTGTTCAGACGTTTCTGCGGATCGGCCGCCTCCGGGCTGGTGGTATTTTCGTTAAGCTTGTCCATCAGCTTACGGTTCAGCCAGGCGTTATACAGCCGCGGCAGAATGTGGCTCTGGGCCCAAATCAGGTAGACCACCGCAATGCTGATGACGCGGTTCTGCTCTGATTCAAGGGGCCGGGTGTCCACGATGGACAACAGCGGGCCAATCATCCAGATGACCGCCGCGAGTGCCGTTACGCCCAGGAAGCTCCACAGAATGCGATTGGTCAGTATAGAAAGTAGAGTAGTCAGCATCCTTAGTTTCCTTGCGGCAATCCGTTCAGCTCGGCCTGGGTATTGTCAGGCGATACCAGCAGCGTAATCTCCACGCGGCGGTTACGGGCGCGATTTTCAGGCGTCGTGTTAGGCGCTACCGGGTTGATCTCGCCCCGCCCTTCGGCTTTGACGCGCTCAGGCTGCGAGAGGCTACCCTGGAGCTGTTTTTGCACCGAACGGGCGCGCTCAAGCGAGAGTTCATAGTTGGAGGCGAAGCGTGCGCTGCGGATCGGCACGTTGTCGCTGTACCCCACCACCAGAATTTTGCCGCTGACGTTATTCATCGCCTGGGCGATGCGGTCGATGACCGGCTCATAGCGATCGCGCACCACCGTTGAGGCCGAGGCAAAGAGTCCGTCCCCTTTCAGGATCACCACGCTGCGATCCGCCTCATCCTTAACGGCCACCAGACCGGCATCAATTTCCGGTTTCAGGAAGCCGCGCAGGTTCAGTACCGCCGGTAGCTGACGTGCAGGTTGCTGGATCGTGGTTTCCGGCAGTTGGGACTGGTAAATTTTCGCCAGCACCGGGCTGGTGTTATCACCGAGACGCCAGTTCAACACGATATAGAACAGGCAGGCGATAAAGCCGACCAGCGCCACGCACGCCCAGAGTGGAATCATCGGCCGCCAGAGCTTGCGCAGAACGGGGCGATCTTCCGGGTGCGGCGAGAGCGGCGGCGGGTAGCTGCCTCGCACGCCACGGATCATCTGCCACAGGCGCTGTTTGATGGTTTCAAGCTGGGTCCGGCCATTGTCCAGCACGCGGTAGCGGCCTTCAAAGCCGAGCAGCAGACAGTAGTTGATCATCTCCAGCAGCAGAATGTGTTCGCGCGGATTCTGCGAAAGACGTGCCAGCAGCTGGAAAAACTTCTCGCCACCCCAGGTTTCGTTATGAAACGTCACCAGCAGACCATTGCTTGACCAGACGCCGCTGCTTCCCCAGGGGGTCAGAGCGGCGGCTTCGTCCAGCGCCGTGCAGAGGCAGTAGCGCGCGCCGACAATCACTTCATATGGTAAGCCCGCCTGCTGGCATCGCACCTCGAAACGGCGAATTTCGTCAATCAGGCGCTGGCGCAGCCCGACCTGATCGTCGTGGGAAACCGAATGACGGATTTGCGGAATCGCATTGAGCAGCGGATTGGCGGCCGCCACCAGCTGATTGTTCCCACTGGCTCCGGTAAACAGGGCATCACTGCCGGTATCCTGTCGTTCCTGCATATTAAGCGCTCGCTTTATTATTCTGTCGGGCTACGGATGGCCCAGAACTCCATATCGAGACCCGGGAATTCCCCTGCGAGATGCAGCGCAAATGCCCCAGACTTGTCCATCTCGTGCCACAGTTCGCTGCCCCTCTCGAGCTCGAAATAGCTGTAGCCTGCATGCCACGGGATCTGCGGCGGCGCGACGGGCATTGCCCGAAGCATGATGCCCGGCAGCTGGAGCTGAACCAGATCGCGAATTTTCGAGACTGGCGCAACCTTCATCTGGGCAGGGAAATGGGTTTGCAGGTGTTCGCCGGGGACATTGGCTTTTACCGCCAGCACGAAGCCAAATTCGCGGACCATGCTGGTCTCCGGCACGGTGGCGATGTTAAGACCGTGAGAGCGTTCGTGCAGCGGCAGCTGGATGGCATGATCCTCCATGACCAGCGACAGCCCCTGACGCAGCATCAGCATCAGTTTGCCGAAGCAAAGGGCGAGATCGTCATGGTCGTATACCGGCAGTACGCTCTCTGCGGTACGCTGCGGCGTCCAGGTGGCGAGTTCCGTGGCAAACGGCAGCCAGCTTCGCCAGAGCGCTTCAGGGTGAAGCAGCGGCAGCGTTTTTAAATGTGAGATGTCGCCAAGGTGGCGGTTGATCAGCGAAAGAAGCGTGAACTCAACCATCTCGGACGTATTGAAACGCCCTGGCTGGCGCAGGCGGCCGCCGATCTGCTGGCTACGCTGCACCAGCAGGCCGTGCAGGTCATTGATCATGCCGTACAGCTGCGGGCTGTTATTGGCGTTCAGCATTGGTGGGATGTAGCTGTTATCCAGCCGCACGTGGTTGTCGTTGCGCTTTTCAGCGACGCACGCCACGCCGATGGCGGTCCATTCTGCCGTCAGATCTTTCTCCAGCATCAGGGTCAGACGCAGGCGGCCAAACTGAACCGTCGCTTCCCCGACCGACATGGCGTTGTCGTCTTCTACCTCTTGTTCAAACGTAATAAAACGCGCCAGAGAAGAGTGCTCCTCGCTGAAAATCACCTCTTCACGTCCACCGCGACGAACCGGCAGCGCAAGCACCACCTTTTCATTGGTAAGATTATCGGGGATTTTTAGCGGGGCCGGACCGTTGCGGTCGCTGCGCACCTGGAAAAAGGTGCCGTCAGGGAGCAAACCGCTACAGTAGCTCAGGGCAATACAGCCCTGGCGAAGCATCGCTTCATCCAGCTCAAGGTCGAGAAAGCCCCAGAGATACGAACGCTGCAAGGCCCCCCACTCACGAACGTGGTTGAGGAGGTAACTTTCTGTCCGCTGAAAATGGTGGGGACGCAGGAACATGCCCTCGGTCCAGACGACCTTTTCTGCTTTCGTCATGATGATCTCTTTCCTGTAATGAAGGGCGTTACTGGTTGATGACCCGGATACCATTTACGTCAAGGAAGACACTGGCCTGGAGTTCATCTGCGGACCATTTCCAGAACTGGTAAATCGCGTTTTCGCCGGGAACAGGCAAAGGAAGTGAGACGCGCCATTTTTTGCCGTCCAGTGCCTGGTATTCCGCCATTACGCCGATATAGCGCGCTTCCGGTGAGCTTTGACCGCTCAGGGTTTTCGAAAGCTGGCCCGGCATCAGGAAGAACACATCGCTGTTCAGCAGATTCGCGCCAAGCGTGGCTGACGCGTTGTTCTGTAAGGAGTAGAAGTCGCTGGACATGAAATCCGCATCGGATTTCAGCAGCAATACTCTGACCTTAAGCGGTGCAGAATCATTGATTTGAGGATGAGCCTGAAACTGAAGATTGTAGCGGGAGGGGTCGCTGTGTGAAGACGACGTACAACCACCGATCAGCGCGAGAATCAACGCAAAAAAAGGGAACCACATCCGATGGAAATTTTTATTATTCATAAAAATATGCTCGTGAAACCCGTTTAGTTCAGGATCCAGGTACCGTTCGCGCTGTCTTTGCAGGCTTTGCTGTTGCCATCGACATCAACACAGGTGGTTTTCTTGCGCGCTTTAGGGCGCAGTGCCTGTTTACGCACGGTGGCTTCGTACTGGTCGGCCTTGATTACGGCACGCATCGGCACGTAACCAATCAGCTGTTCACTCCCTTCATCGGCCAGCGCCATCCAGAAATGTTCAACCTGCCCCAGCACGACGTAAGTTTTTCCGGTCTCAAGCGTACGGATCACTTTTCCACCGTAGTCAGGACGGCTCATCAGGGATGCCGGGTACATAGCACGATACGGTTCATTCACCTGAGTGAACTCCGCCGGAGGGGTAACAGCGTGACGGTGCGTCAGCGTGATGCCATTAACCTGGCTGGTCACAATCGTATCATCGGTGATCGCTGGTTTTTGCGGCGCCTTACAGCCCGCCACCGCCATAACAAACAGAAGTGATAACAATACACGCAGTTTCATATGCTTTTCCGTAGCGATATTTAGAGGATGAAGAGAGGGGATAAAATTTGACTTAGGTGCTATTGTTAAAAATAGTCAGGTTTTTCCGGGGCGTTACTATTATTTGGGCATAGCTACCGCACGAGCCTTCGAGAATAAGGCCCAGCGTAATCCTGACATATTTTGACAAACGGTAAACAAGTTTACATGAGCTTATCACCTTTTCAATATTTCCTTTTTCGCTACTGCTGATTCATGAGGCATTCGCCTCACTCTGAGATTAATCTGAAAAATAGAAAAATCACGCAATTAACTGATTTAAAGACAAAAAAATCCAAAAGAGAACCATTATCACTAACGTAATACCACTATTCCTGCCACTACCATAATTAGTAGAACGGAGAATTTTTCAGTTGCATATGAATATATCTCACACGAATTATTTGTTGTATCGATAGCAAATCGTCAATACTCAGGACGATGTCCCATCAAATTAAGAAAACACAGTAAGGATGAAAAAATTAATTTCACGCCGCAAATTAACTTTATGCTCTCCCCCTTCTTAAGATAATTTTCTTTCGTCTGGGCCGTATGAATAATTAAGCCTGACTACACTCTTGCTCGCCAAAGCATTGCTCAAAATATAACCCACCCTTTCCAGGTAATGAATAAAGACGCTGCTTTCGACAGGCGAACTTCATTTGGCATTTTACCGTCACTACACTATTGCTTGCTTTCCACCACTCCGACGATTTATTACAAACATGATGAAAATTTGTTATGAGTTCTTTGCTTTCCCGCACCATAACTTACAGGCCGAGCGGTAAAAACAGGTTAAGTGGGTTTCAAAATATGTGCCGTTGCCGGCATCGGGGTTGACCATAACCGTGCTCGGTAACTGTCAACGTCCTCCACTTGACTTATATTGTAAGAAAGGTACTTTTCAGGACATGAAGAAGATCCTGATAATCGTTCCTGATGGTGGCATGTTGTTTGAAGCCGCCGGTATAGCCGACATTCTGATGCAGGCCAACCGTCTGCACCCGGACGGTCTGGCGCAGCCCCGCTACCGCATCATTATTGCCACTACCCAGCCTCACCTGGTGATCCATGGCCAGTCCGGCTTAAATCTGCTGGCGGACTATCGCCTGCCGGAGCTGGATCCGCGCGAGCCGCTGGACACGATTATCATCACCGGCCGTGGCATGAATGAGCAGGAAAGCACTGCGGTGGTGGACTGGCTGCACCTGGCCGCGCCGCATGCGGGACGCGTCGCCTCTGTCTGCGGCGGGGCCCTGCTGCTGGCACAGGCCGGACTGCTCGATGGGCGCCGGGCAACGACCCACTGGCGGCTTCTGGAAACGTTGAAAACCCGCTATCCTGCGGTCAACGTTGAGGGCGGCCCGCTCTATGTTCAGGATGGTCCCGTCTGGACGTCCGGCGGCGTCAGTTCCGGGTTTGATCTGACGCTGGCGCTGGTAGAGGATGATTACGGCTTCACCCTCGCCCGCAACGTGGCGCAGGATATGGTGATGTACCTGCGTCGGCCTGGCGGCCAGCTACAGTTCAGCCGCTATAATCTGGAGCAGTCCGGCGCGACCGGACCGGTTAGCGAACTGCAAAGCTGGATCCTGCAAAACCTCACCGCAGATTTGTGCGTCGAAAGGCTGGCCGAACGGGTCGCCATGAGTCCGCGCAATTTCACCCGCGTGTTCACGCGTGACGTCGGTGTACCTCCGGCCCGTTATGTCACCGAAGCGCGCCTGGCCGCCGCACGACAGCTTCTGGAGCAGACCCCGTATCCGCTTGAGGTCATTGCCGAAAAAAGCGGGTTTGGGACCAGCATCAACCTGCGCCGCGTTTTTGAAAAGCAGCTTCATCTCACGCCGGGCGAATATCGCCAGCGTTTCCACTGCCGCAGAATGGCGTAATCTGATCCTTTTTTGTCATTTACGCCAACCGACCTGACACCTACAGTAACTCCAGACAACACAGATAAGGAGTGCATCATGGTTAAGGTCGGTATTAACGGTTTCGGCCGTATCGGACGTAATGTCCTGCGCGCGGCGCTGGGCAATCCGGATCTCCAGATTGTGGCCATTAACGATCTGACGGACAGTAAAACCCTCGCCCATCTGCTGAAATATGACTCTCTGCTCGGCACGCTACCGGTACCTGTGGAAGCGGCGGACGGCGCGCTACAGGTTGACGGGCAACGCATCACCGTATTCAGTGAACGCGACCCGGCAAACATTCCGTGGAAAGACGCTGACGTTGAGGTGGTAATCGAAGCCACCGGTTTCTTCACCGAACGTGAAAAAGCGGCGGTGCATATCACGAGCGGCGGCGCAAAACGCGTCATTATTTCCGCCCCGGCTAAAAATGATGATCTTACGGTGGTAATGGGCGTGAACCACACGCTGTACGATCCGGCCCAGCATTTTGTGGTCAGTAACGGGAGTTGCACCACTAACGGTCTGGCGCCAGCGGCGCAGGTGCTGCACCAGCAGTTTGGCATTGAACACGGGCTGATGAACACCACGCATGCCTACACCAACAGCCAGGCGCTGCATGACCAGCCAGAAAAAGATCTGCGCGGCGCGCGTGCGGCAGCATTATCGATTGTGCCTTATTCCAGCGGCGCGGCAAAAGCGCTCGGGAAAGTAATCCCCGAACTGGACGGTAAACTCACCGGGTATTCCCTGCGCGTGCCGGTGCCAGTGGTGTCGATTGTCGATCTGACGGTGACGCTGAGCCGCAACGTGACCGCCGAAGAGGTGAATGACGCGTTCCGTCAGGCTGCCGGTAGCGGGCCGCTGAAAGGCATCCTGGGCTACAGCGATGAACCGCTTGTCTCCAGTGATTATCAGGGCGACCCGCGCTCATCCATTATCGACGGGCTTTCAACGCTGGTGATTGGCGGGAATATGGTGAAGATCCTGTCGTGGTATGACAACGAGTGGGGCTTCTCAAACCGTCTGGTGGATTTGGCGGTGCTGATGGATAAAAAAGGGTTGTAGGGCTTAAGCCGGGTGGCATGAAGCTTACCCGGCTTTTCCGTGGTGTGGTTAAAAATTAAGTAATTCAACCCTGGTGTAGTGAAAGCGCACCCGAATTATCTGGTTATGCGAAAAATGGGACATTCAACACGCGAAGTTATCGATATTCGTCTAAGGTTTTCAGGTAATTGACAACAGCGGTCACGCTGCTCAGCGAAGACAGGAGACGAACCGATGATAAGACCTCGCGCACGACGCCCCGCTTTTTTACCCCTTGCGTTGGCAGGCGCACTACTCGGTGTTACCGCATTTGGTTATGCTGAAGACCAGCCAACGAGCCAGCAAAGCTCACCTGATATTCTTCTTGGCCCCCTCTTTAATGACGTTCAGAGCGCCAAACTGTTCCCGGATCAGAAAACCTTCGCGGATGCCGTTCCCAAAAGCGACCCGCTGATGATCCTGGCGGATTACCGGATGCAGCATACCCAGTCCGGTTTTGACCTGCGTCACTTCGTGGAGATGAACTTTATCCTGCCGAAGGAGGGTGAGAAATATGTTCCCCCTGAGGGCCAGAGCCTGCGCGAACACATAGACGATCTGTGGCCTGTGCTGACCCGCACCACCGACAAAGCGAACAAATGGGACTCCCTCCTGCCTTTGCCAAAACCCTATGTCGTGCCGGGAGGACGCTTCCGCGAAGTCTATTACTGGGACAGCTATTTCACCATGCTGGGGCTGGCCGAGAGCGGCCACTGGGATAAGATCGGCGACATGGTGGACAACTTCGCATACGAGCTTGATACCTGGGGCCATATCCCTAACGGTAACCGCAGCTACTACCTGAGCCGCTCTCAGCCACCGTTCTTTTCTTTGATGGTGGAACTGTTGGCCACGCATGACAGCGACGCGTTGAAGAAATACCGTCCGCAGATGGAGAAGGAGTATGCCTACTGGATGGAGGGGGCTGATGGGCTCCAGCCTGGTCAGGCAAACAAACGCGTGGTGAAGCTGGATGACGGCTCCCTCCTCAACCGCTACTGGGACGATCTGGACACGCCACGCCCTGAGTCGTGGCTGGATGACGTGACCACCGCCAAAAATAACCCTAACCGTCCGGCCACCGAGATTTACCGTGATCTGCGCTCTGCCGCGGCCTCGGGCTGGGATTTCAGCTCCCGCTGGATGGACGATCCCCAGAAGCTGGGTACCATCCGCACCACCAGCATCGTGCCGGTGGATCTGAATGCGTTGATGTTTAAGATGGAAAAACTGCTGGCCCGTGCCAGCCAGGAAGACGGGGATACCGCAAGCGCAAGTAAATATGACGCGCTGGCCTCCGCACGTCAGAAAGCCATGGAGAGCCACCTGTGGAACGATAAAGAGGGCTGGTATGCGGATTACGATCTGAAAACCAGGAAGGTGCGTAATCAGCTGACTGCCGCGGCCCTCTTCCCGCTGTATGTGAAGGCCGCATCACAGGATCGCGCCGATAAAGTGGCCGCAGCCGCATCGTCGCGCCTGCTGAAACCGGGCGGTATTTCTACCACCACCATCAACAGCGGGCAGCAGTGGGATGCGCCGAACGGCTGGGCGCCGTTGCAGTGGGTAGCGGTGGAAGGGTTGCAGAACTATGGTCAGCAGAAAGTGGCGATGGACGTGACCTGGCGTTTCCTGAAAAACGTTCAGCATACCTACGATCGCGAGAAGAAACTGGTTGAGAAGTACGATGTCTCTTCGACAGGTACCGGCGGTGGCGGCGGTGAGTATCCGTTGCAGGACGGTTTCGGCTGGAGTAACGGTGTGACGCTCAGGATGCTGGACATGGTCTGCCCGAAAGAGAAGCCGTGCGACAGCGTACCGGAGAATCAGTCTGCGGCAAACGATGATGTTGCACCTGCTAAACAGGCGGCGCAGTAGCGCCCCTCACCCTAACCCTCTCCCCAAAGGGGCGAGGGGACTGTTCAGTGCGGTAACGCCACCGGGCTTTTTTCAGAAGCTGTAGCTCGCCCCGACCTGGAAGGTGCGGTCGCGGCCTATCCAGCAGTTGGTCGCGTCATAGCAGGTGAGCGTCTCTTTGTTGGTGACGTTCTGCGCGCTCGCTTTCAGCGTCAGCCCCTCCAGCGATGGCGCCAGTTCGCCCATGCGGTAAGATGCCGCCAGATCGTACTGCGTCGTACCGCCCAGCTTGCCTGCATCATTGGCTGGCGAGATCTCCATCGGCCCGGTGTAGCGTGCACCAGCCCCCAGCGCTAACCCTCTCAGCGGCGTGCTGTCAAAGGTGTAATCTCCCCACAGATTAAAGGCGTTCTCAGGGACCTGCGTCGGTCGTTTGCCCTGGTACTTGTCATCTTCGGTATTGATGGCGTGGGTGTAGGCATAATTGGCAATCAGCGTCAGGTTATCCGTTGGACGACTAATAGCGGAAAGCTCCGCGCCTTTCGATTCCACTTCCCCGGTCTGTCGGTAGTTGAGGAAGCCCGGATCGCTGGTCACCACATTTTTCTGACGAATGTTAAACACCGAGGCGGTGAAGGTAGTTGCATATTCCGCCAGCAGATATTTCACCCCACCCTCCACCTGCTTACTGGTGGTGGGCTTAACGTCTTTCGCGGTCAGCGTACCCTGCGGCGATACCGGTGCGAAACCTTCCGAATAGCTGATAAACGGCGAGAGACCATTGTCGAAGGCATAAAGCGCGCCCAGTCGTTTGGTGAGGCGATCCTGCGATACCCAGGCTTTGTCACCGTTTTGCAGATAGTTGGTGGTGACGGAACGGTAGTCGTCATAGCGCAGGCTGGCCAGCACGTTCAGCCCGCCAAACGCAATCTGATCCTGGAGGTAATAGCCATTCTGCTGATAGCTGAGACGGTTTTTCTGCGCGGTGTAAAGCCCCAGCGCATCGTTATCGATCTGCGAGTGATCCGGATTGCGCATATCGATACCCGGTGTGGACGAGGCGTAACGATAATGGAAGTGAGAGTTCAGCTTCTGGTAGTCAAAGCCCGCCAGCAGATGATGTTGCCAGTCCCCCAGCGCGACGGTTCGGGTAACCTGGTTATCAATGTTGAAGCTCTGCAAATCTTCATCCGTGGTATAGGCGAAGCGGTTAAGCTGGTAGACCTCGCTGCCCGTCCCGGTGGAATAGGCGCTGCGCTGGTGGGTATCCACGTCAAAGTAGCGCGCTTTCTGGTTAAAGCCCCAGCCACTGTCAAACTCATGCTCAAAGCTGTAGCCCAGCATCCACTGGCGCTGTTTGAAGCCGCTCCACTCATCCCCGGCATAGTCACGACGATCGGCGTATTTAGACCGCAGATAGCTTAGCGGCATCGGATCAGACGGCGTCAGGCTCGGCGTATTTTGCGCCAGCGCGTCAATGGTCAGGCGCGTTTTGTCATCCGGCTGCCAGGTCACGGAGGGGGCCACCAGATAGTTTTCATAGCGCGTGGTGTGCGCCTGTTCGTCACTTTCCGTTGCTTTGCCCAGCAGACGATAGTTCCAGTCGCTGTTCGCGATCTGCCCCGTGGAATCCAGGTACCCCTCTTTCAGATTGCGGTTTCCGGTATTAAAGCCCAGTTCCGTTTTCGCCTCTTTCTGCGGCTTTTTACTCTGAATATTGACCAGCCCACCCGGGGAGCCGCCGCCATACAGCACGGATGACGGCCCCTTCAGGATATCGACGCTCTCAATCAGCAGCGGATCGATTCGCGCTTTGGTGTTCCCGGTGACGTTATAGGGAAGTTGCAGGCCGTTGTAGAACTCCTGATCAACGTTGAACCCGCGGATTTTGTACTCGCTCATGTAAGAGGTGCTCCCGCGCACCTCCGTGGAAACGCCCGGCGCATAGCGCAGGATCTCGTTTACCGAACTGGCGTGCCGCTGCTCAATCTCTTTAGCGGCGATGGTGTTGATCACCTGCGGCGTTTTACTTTCCGCGACGGCTGATTTCGTGGCGCTATTGGTCCAGGCAGGGAGCGCGCTGCCCTGCTCTGTACCGGTTACCACGATGTTGGGTTCTTCTGCGAAAGCCTGTGTCTGCAATGCCAGCGTGACGGCGCCTGCCAACGCGCATAACGCAAAACGTGAGGTGCTCATAGTGTCGTCTTATTATTAGATGATATTGGGAACGACAATTATTATCATTTTTATTACCAAATCAATATCAGCGGAGAAAAACAGATCGTTTGTATTAAGTTTCATGCCAGCGTGCCGATAACCCAGAGACAGTCTGTCATCTATCGAGGAGCCATCTGGCGTGAGTAGCTACAGTGAGCAGTTCCTGAAACAAAATCCGCTGGCTGTATTAGGGGTGTTACGCGACCTGAAAAAGGGCGAGGTGCCGCTGCGCATCAACTGGTCAACCAGCCAGTTTATCAGCAAGATCCTGGACGTGACGGCAGAACACCTGATCGTGGATCTGGGTAGCCAGAGCTATGAAAACCGTGCCGCGCTACAGGCAGAAAACCTCTCGGTGATGGCCGAAACGCAGGGGGCTAAAGTCGAGTTTATACTGCCTCGCCTGACCACGATCGTGTACCAGGGTTTGCCTGCGTTTATCACCCCCCTGCCCGCTAATCTCTGGTTCGTGCAGCGCCGCGAGTATTTTCGCATCAGCGCCCCGCTTCACCCGGCCTACTTCTGTAAGGCGAAAATGCCGGACAAAAAAGAGATCCGCTTTCGTCTCTTCGACCTGTCGCTGGGCGGCATGGGAGCGTTGATGGATATGCCGAAGCCGGAAGGGCTGGTGGAAGGTATGCGTTTTAGTCAGATCGAGCTGGATATGGGCGGATGGGGACGCTTCTGGTTTGACGCCCAGCTGATTGCCATCAGCGAGCGCAAGGTGGTGGACGGCAAAAACGAAACCATTACCACGCCGCGACTGAGTTTTCGCTTTCTGAATGTCGGGCCAGGCGCCGAGCGCGAACTACAGCGCATCATTTTTTCACTGGAGCGTGAAGCGCGGGAACGCGCGAATAAAGTGCGCTGAAAGGCGTCGGGCAGCGTGCTGCCGCCCGACAAAGACGTTACATGGCGTCCATTGCTTTCTGTACTTTCCAGATATAACGTGGAGCCTGTGCTGACGGATGATTCTTCACAACGTGTTCGAAGAATTCATCTTTATCCATATCGTTAATCTCTTCTATCGCCTCTTTGCGATCGGATGAGAAGGTTCGGAGCAGCGCGCCAGCTCCGTTAACGTACGACACCACCAGCGCATATTGCATCACTTCCGGATCGTCAATCCCCTTCAGAATGCCATGCTCCAGAATGCTCAGGTAAGCGGTTCCCATAGAGATATTACGTTCCGGGTTTTTCAGCTCGCTGGTGGATGGCTGTCCCTTCCAGCCCATGTAGCGATAGACCTCTCTTCCCGCCGTAGAGGCTTTTAACTGCATCAGCCCCACCGCATTCGATTTACTCACCAGCGTCGGGTTCCCGCCGGACTCCACGGCGATGATCGCGGTGATCAGGCGCGGGCTCACGCCCCAGGCCTTCCCGGCTTGTTCGCTGATCGGCATCCACTGCATGGCCCGCTTTACCGGGACTTCAGGATTCCAGGGGGGATTTTTATAATCATGTTTTGAACTACAGCCAGCGAGCAACACAATCAAAAAAGCAAACCATCTCAATTTCACGTCATCTATCCTTATAGCCGGTCATCGCGGTACGTCGCCCCTTGAAGCAGGCGGCGTATAAGCGGCATGATATAGACAATTAGATTCTCATTCAGCAAGGAATTGCCATGCCTCAGTTTCATCTCATTGCACCGTCGGGCTACTGCATCAACCAGGAGGCGGCACAGCGGGGCGTTCAGCGCCTGCTGGAAATGGGCCATCAGGTAAAAAATCAGACAATTATCCCCCGCCGCATGCAGCGTTTTGCCGGTACGGAGGCGCAGAGACTGAGCGATATCAACAGCCTGGCAACGCTGGAAGGTGAAAACACCATTGTGCTGGCCGTGCGCGGCGGCTATGGCGCAAGCCGGCTGCTGGAGAGCATCGACTGGGCCGGGCTGGCCGCACGCCAGCAGCAGGATCCGCTGTTAATCTGCGGACACAGCGATTTCACGGCGATCCAGCTCGGGCTGCTGGCGTTGCATAACGTCATTACCTTTAGCGGCCCGATGCTGGCCGGCAACTTTGGTGCGCCGGAGCTGGATGCGTTTACGCAGGACCATTTCTGGCGCGCCCTGCAAAACCCGACGTTTACCGTCGAGTGGCAAGGCAACGGACCGCACTGGGAATGTGAAGGGCAGCTGTGGGGCGGAAACCTCGCGATGCTGGTATCGCTGATTGGGACACCGTGGCTGCCGCAGATCGAGGACGGCATTCTGGTGCTGGAAGATATCAACGAACACCCGTTCCGCGTCGAACGCATGCTGTTACAGCTTTATCACGCCGGGATCCTGGATCGGCAGTCGGCCATTGTGCTGGGCAGTTTCAGCGGGTCAGCCCCCAACGATTACGACGCGGGCTACACGCTGGAGACGATGGTCGATTTCATTCGTTCCCGGCTGGATATTCCGGTGATCGCCGGTCTGAATTTCGGCCATGAGCAGCAAACCGTTACCTTGCCACTGGGTGCCCGGGCGCACCTTGCACACGGTAATTCAGGCAGTCGGTTAACAATCAGCGGTCATCCGGTCTTAAAGGCATAAAAAAGCCGTTATTCCCCCTCAATAAAACGCAGATACAGTTGTTAATATGTTAGGGTTTTAATAACAGCGTTCACATTGAGGTGGGAGTAAGACGACATTGAGTGCCACAGCGATAATCAGTCTTTTCATTCTGGGTTCCATCCTGGTAACCTTCAGCATTTTATTAAGTTCATTTTCATCGCGCCTTGGCATACCTATTCTTGTCATTTTCCTGGCTATCGGCATGCTGGCGGGGGTTGACGGAATCGGCGGTATCCCCTTCGATAATTACCCTTTCGCCTATATGGTAAGTAACCTCGCGCTGGCGGTGATCTTGCTGGACGGCGGCATGCGCACCCAGGCAAGTTCGTTTCGCGTTGCCTTAGGCCCGGCGCTGTCTCTGGCTACCGTCGGCGTGCTAATCACCTCCGGCCTGACCGGTATGATGGCAGCCTGGCTGTTTAACCTCGATATGATGGAAGGCCTGCTTATTGGCGCGATTGTCGGCTCTACCGATGCGGCGGCAGTGTTCTCGCTGCTCGGCGGCAAGGGGCTGAACGAACGCGTTGGCTCCACGCTTGAGATTGAATCCGGCAGTAACGATCCGATGGCGGTGTTCCTGACCATCACCCTGATTGAGATGATCCAGCAGCACGAAACTGGCCTGAGCTGGATGTTCGCCTGGCACATCCTCCAGCAGTTTGGCCTCGGGATTATCATTGGTCTCGGCGGCGGTTACCTGTTACAGCAGACAATCAACCGTATTACGCTGCCTTCCGGCCTTTACCCGCTGCTGGCCCTGAGCGGCGGGATCCTGATCTTTGCCGTCACCACCGCGCTGGACGGCAGCGGTATTCTGGCGGTTTACCTCTGTGGATTCCTGCTGGGCAACCGACCGATTCGTAACCGTTATGCGATACTGCAAAACTTTGACGGGCTGGCCTGGCTGGCACAGATCGCCATGTTCCTGGTGCTGGGCCTGCTGGTGACGCCTTCCGACCTGCTGCCTATCGTCGTGCCAGCGCTGCTTTTGTCGGCCTGGATGATCTTCATCGCCCGTCCGCTGTCGGTGTTTGCCGGGCTGCTGCCGTTCCGCGGGTTTAACCTGCGTGAGCGGATATTTATCAGTTGGGTGGGGCTGCGCGGCGCGGTGCCGATTATCCTGGCGGTTTTCCCGATGATGGCCGGGCTGGACAACGCTCGTCTGTTCTTCAACGTCGCCTTCTTCGTGGTGCTGGTATCGCTGCTGTTCCAGGGGACGTCGCTGGGCTGGGCGGCGAAAAAAGCCAAAGTGGTGGTACCGCCCGTTGGCTGGCCGGTCTCCCGCGTGGGGCTGGATATTCATCCAGACAACCCGTGGGAACAGTTTGTCTATCAGCTAAGCGCCGATAAGTGGTGCGTGGGTGCTTCGCTACGCGATCTGCATATGCCCGCTGAAACGCGCATTGCCGCCCTGTTCCGGGATAACGCCCTGCTTCACCCGACCGGCAGCACGCGGCTGCGAGAGAACGATATCCTCTGCGTGATTGGCCGCGAGCGCGACCTGCCTGCCCTTGGCAAGCTGTTCAGCCAGTCGCCCCCGGTGGCGCTGGATCAGCGTTTCTTCGGCGATTTTATCCTCGAAGCCAGCGCCCGCTTTGCGGATGTGGCGCTGATTTATGGCCTGGAGGGAGGAATGGAGAATCGCGATAACCAGCAAACACTGGGCGAGATTATTCAGCAATTATTAGGGGCTGCACCGGTCGTCGGCGACCAGGTTGAGTTTGCCGGGATGGTCTGGACGGTGGCCGAGAAAGAGGATAACGCGGTGCGCAAAGTCGGCGTAAGGCCGATGGAGGAGGAGGCGGCGGAGTAGCTGCTTTTTTGCCGGGTGGCGCTAACGCTTACCCGGCCTACGTTCGGGCTTTTGTAGGCCGGGTAAGGCGAAGCCGCCACCCGGCACACACATGTTACACCGTCACAACAGGCACTCTTGACGCCAGCGCGCACATCAGTTCATACCCGACAGTGCCCGCCGCAGCGGCCACATCATCAATTTTAACCTCGTTGCCCCACAGCTCAACCGGTGAGCCGATCCCCGCCTGAGGACATGGCGTCAAATCAATAGCCAACATGTCCATTGAGACGGTGCCTACCGTGCCCGTACGCACGCCATCGACCCACACCGGCGTGCCGCTCGGGGCGATGCGCGGATAACCATCTGCATAGCCCCCCGCCACGATACCGATACGCTGTTCGCCCGCTGCCCGATAGCGGCTGCCATAGCCCACCGTATCGCCCGCTTTCAGGGTTTGCACGCCGATAATTTCGCTTCGTAACGTCATCACCGGCTTCAGGCCGCTGTTGGCGATATCCTGCCACTGACCTGAGGGTGACGCGCCGTACAGCACGATCCCCGGGCGCACCCAGTTGTAATGCGCCTCGGGATGCCAGAGCGTTGCCGCTGAGTTCGACAGCGAGCGCGGACAGTCCAGCCCTTCTGCCGCCTGCTCAATGCGGACCATGGCATCGGCAATGCCGTCCGGCTTTTCCGCATCGGCAAAATGCGCCATCAGCGTCATCTCACCGACGTTTTTCAGCGCACGAAGCTGCTGCCAGACCGTGTGCACGCGTTCAGGCTGGAAGCCCAGACGATTCATACCGCTGTTCACTTTGAGATAGATATCCAGCGGGGCATGCAGCTTCGCGTCCTGAATGGCCTTGATCTGCCAGTTACTGTGAACGCTGGTCGTCAGGCGGTACTTATCCAGCAGAGGCAGATCTTGCGCATGGAAGAATCCTTCCAGCAGCAGGATCGGTCCTTTCCAGCCGCGCTCACGCAGCAGGATGGCCTCTTCCAGATTCAGTAAGGCAAAACCGTCGGTGGCGCCGAGCGCACTCCAGATACGGTCGATACCATGACCGTAGGCGTTGGCTTTCACCACCGACCAGACACGAGAACCCGGCGCAGCACGACGAACAATTTGCAGGTTATCCTTCAGCGCCTGCAAATCCAGCTGGGCCAGAATGGGACGGGACATGACGACTCCTTAATTATGCGCGCCGTGCAGGTGTTGTGGACGCGAGGGGGTAAACCCTGATTGATAGCGTGCGGCGCTTAAATCGTCAAACGGAATTGCCGGCGTCCGCCCGGAAATCAGGTCGCTAAGCAGCTGGCCCGAACCGCAGGCCATGGTCCAGCCAAGCGTACCGTGGCCGGTATTTGTCCACAGATTTTTGTAAGGCGTACGGCCCACAATCGGCGTGCCGTCCGGGGTCATTGGACGCAGGCCGGTCCAGAACGTCGCCTGCTCAATGAAACCGCCGCGCGGGAAGAGATCGCCGACGACCATCTCCAGCGTTTCACGACGTGGTTTGAGCAGTTCGGTATTGAAGCCCACGATTTCCGCCATGCCGCCGACGCGGATCCGGTTATCGAAACGGGTGATGGCGATTTTGTAGGTTTCATCAAGAATGGTTGATACTGGCGCGCCGCTGTCCTCTTTCACGGGAATGGTCAGGGAGTAGCCTTTCAGCGGATAGACCGGGATATCCAGGATCCCTTTCAGCATCGCGGTAGAATAGGATCCGAACGCCATCACGTAAGCATCGGCTTTGATCACCTCTTCTCCACACTTCACGCCGTAAATCTTCTCCCCTTCCGACAGCAGCTTGTCGACAGAAGTATTGAAGCGGAATTTCACCCCGGCCTGCTCACACATGCGCGCCAGACGCTGGGTGAAAAGCTGGCAGTCGCCGGTTTCATCGTTCGGTAAACGCAGACCGCCCGTCAGCTTGTGCGCGACCTCGGCAAGTGCTGGCTCCACCTGGGCAAGTTGGCTGGCTTCCAGCAGCTGATAGGGTACGCCCGCATCTTCAAGCACGGCGATATCGCGGGTCGCGTTTTCATACTGTTGCGCGGTACGGAACAGCTGAAGTGTGCCGCCCTGGCGCCCTTCATATTCGATCCCCGTTGAGGAACGCAGCGCTTTCAGGCAATCGCGGCTGTATTCTGCGAGGCGCACCATGCGCCCTTTGTTTTCCATGTAGTGGCGGGTATCGCAGTTGCGCAGCATCTGCCACATCCACTTAAGCTGGAACTGTGTGCCGTCAAGGCTTATCGCCAGCGGCGCATGTCGCTGAAACATCCATTTGATCGCCTTCAGCGGAACGCCCGGGGCCGCCCACGGCGCAGCGTAGCCCGGGGAGATCTGCCCCGCATTCGCCGCACTGGTTTCCAGCGCCGGACCGGATTCGCGATCGATAACGGTAACCTCATGTCCCGCCTGACTTAAATACCAGGCGCTGGTTACGCCAACGACACCACTTCCCAGTATGACAACACGCATAGCCACTCCATTATGAGCAAAAGAACAATCATCTAATTACAGATTGATAACCTAGCTGAAAATATTATTCAACATATGACTTTTTTATGGTGACTCAACTCACATATCCCGCTGTATCAGGGGATAGCGCTTATTTGGGATCTCCTGCTGCGCGTTATTTTTAACCAGTAGAAAATTCTGCGAGCACTGCTTTTTTTGCCGTATCGAAAACGGGAAATCGCAAAGAAAAAATTTCTGCGCCCCGCGTATTTGAATGGGGTGATCTATGCTTGAAAGGAGGCTCTCCAGTCAGAGAGAGCGACCAACAACGAGGGCGCGCTAATGGCTACACTAGATTCCATGTCAAGGGACAGCACCCGTCTGAGCGATGGACCCGACTGGACCTTCGAGTTGCTGGATGTCTACCTGGCGGAGATCGACCGGGTGGCCAAACTCTATCGTCTGGACACCTATCCCCATCAGATTGAAGTCATCACCTCGGAACAGATGATGGACGCTTACTCCAGCGTCGGGATGCCGATTAACTATCCGCACTGGTCGTTTGGTAAAAAATTCATTGAAACGGAGCGACTGTATAAGCACGGACAGCAGGGGCTGGCGTATGAAATCGTTATTAACTCTAACCCGTGTATTGCCTATCTGATGGAGGAGAACACCATTACCATGCAGGCGCTGGTGATGGCGCACGCCTGCTATGGACATAACTCGTTCTTCAAAAATAACTATCTGTTCCGCAGCTGGACGGACGCCAGCTCCATCGTCGATTACCTTATCTTCGCCCGCAAATACATTACCGACTGCGAAGAGCGCTACGGCGTGGACGAGGTAGAGAAGCTACTGGACTCCTGCCACGCGCTGATGAATTACGGCGTTGACCGCTATAAGCGTCCGCAGAAGATCTCATTGCAGGAAGAGAAAGCCCGGCAGAAGAGCCGCGAGGAGTATCTGCAAAGCCAGGTGAATATGCTGTGGCGCACCCTGCCGAAACGTGAGGAGGAGAAAACCGTCGCCGAGGCGCGTCGTTACCCTTCCGAGCCGCAGGAAAACCTGCTCTACTTTATGGAGAAGAACGCCCCACTGCTGGAGCCGTGGCAGCGTGAGATCTTGCGCATCGTGCGCAAGGTGAGCCAGTATTTCTATCCTCAGAAGCAGACCCAGGTGATGAACGAAGGCTGGGCGACCTTCTGGCACTACACCATTCTTAACCACTTGTATGACGAAGGAAAAGTCACCGAGCGGTTTATGATGGAGTTTCTGCACAGCCACACCAACGTGGTATTCCAGCCAGCGTATAACAGCCCGTGGTACAGCGGCATTAACCCGTACGCACTCGGCTTTGCCATGTTCCAGGATATCAAGCGTATCTGCCAGTCGCCCACCGAAGAGGACAAATACTGGTTCCCGGATATTGCCGGTTCTGACTGGCTGGAAACGCTGCACTTCGCGATGCGTGATTTTAAGGATGAGAGCTTTATCAGCCAGTTCATGTCGCCGAAGATCATGCGTGATTTCCGCTTCTTCACCGTACTGGATGATGACCGCAACAACTACCTGGAGATCTCTGCGATCCACAACGAAGAGGGCTATCGTGAGATCCGCTCGCGCCTGTCGTCTCAGTACAACCTGAGCAATCTTGAACCGAACATTCAGGTCTGGAATGTGGATCTGCGCGGTGACCGCTCTTTGACGCTGCGCTATATCCCTCACAACCGCGCGCCGCTGGATAAGGGGCGTAAGGAAGTGCTGAAGCATGTGCATCGCCTGTGGGGATTTGACGTGTCGCTGGAGCAGCAGAATGAAGATGGTAGCGTGGAGCTGCTGGAGCGGTGTCCGGCGCGGTTGAATACGCTGTAGTGAGTTTTAGCCGGGTGGCGGCTACGCCTTACCCGGCCTACGGGTTTTGTAGGCCCGGTAAGCGAAGCGCCACCGGGCGAAAAAAACCTCTCAATCGAGAGGTTTTTTATTTCAGCGACTCTGAATCGCTAAATCACCCGGCAGGGTTTTCTGCATTCGGTGCCAGATTTCACCGGAGTCGTGGCCATAACGACGCACCGTTTCATAGACCTGATCGTGCAGCCCTTCGGTGCAGAGCTTGCTCAGTTTATGGTAGAAGCCGAGCGCCAGGCTGCGGGCTTCAGGGTTGGCAAAGTAGTGACGACCAATGCGTGTATATAATCCTTTCATTCCATTCAGGATCAGACCGTAAACCGGATTGCCGGAAGCAAACGCCAGACCGCGGAACACGTTGTAGTCGAGGGTCGCAAAGGCGTCCGCGTGGTCTTCCACCTCATTGGCGGTGGCAAGCACCTTCAGCGCATCTTCAGGATGCTGACGAAACGCGGTGCGGATGAAAATGGTAGCGATGTTGGTGCGCACCGAAAGCAGATTGTCAATCAGCTGCGGTACGCTTTCGTGATCAAGACGCGCCAGCGTTTCCAGAATATTCAGCCCGGACGTTTCCCAGAAGTTATTCACCTTAGTGGGTTTGCCATGCTGTATCGTCAACCAGCCATCGCGCGCCAGACGCTGGAGCACTTCTCGCAGCGTGGTACGGGTGACGCCAATCAGTTCAGAGAGTTCGCGTTCAGCAGGTAGAATTGATCCCGCAGGGAAACGATTATTCCAGATGCTTTCAATGATGTACTCTTCCGCGAAACCCGCCGGGCTCTGCGCCTTAATGACCATAGTGAGATTTCCATTACACAGCTTTAGCAAATTGCACTCATCATACCAGAGGCGCGCAGAGGCAGATAGCGCAGCAGAGACAGAAAAGAGGGATCGCCGTTTCATTTTTATGAAATTTACAAAATGGCTTTATCCCCCTCTCCGCCGCCGTTTTTGCGTATACTGATGTCTTGTCTTATTTGACGGGGAAAGGACGTCTGTCGTGGAAATTTCATTTGGGCGCGCGCTGTGGCGCAACTTTTTAGGTCAGTCACCTGACTGGTACAAACTCACTCTACTGGTATTCCTGGTCGTTAATCCCGTTATCTTTTTGCTGGATCCCTTCGTTGCCGGGTGGATGTTGGTCGCCGAGTTTATCTTTACCCTGGCGATGGCATTGAAGTGCTATCCGCTGTTGCCCGGCGGGCTGCTGGCGCTGGAAGCCGTGGTCATTGGAATGACCAGCGCGGAGCATGTTAAAAACGAGATTGCGTCGAATCTTGAAGTCCTGCTACTGCTGATCTTCATGGTGGCGGGGATCTACTTTATGAAGCAGCTTCTGCTGTTTATCTTCACCCGTCTGCTGCTGAGCATTCCGTCGAAAACGCTGCTCTCGCTGGCGTTTTGCCTCGCCGCGGCTTTCCTCTCTGCCTTCCTGGATGCGCTGACGGTTGTGGCGGTGGTGATCAGCGTCGCCGTCGGCTTTTACGGTATTTACCACCGGGTCGCCTCGTCTCGTCCTGGCGATAACTTGCAGGACGACAGCCACGTTGAGGCGCACAACCGCGATGTGCTCGAGCAGTTCCGCGCGTTTCTGCGCAGCCTGATGATGCATGCGGGCGTGGGGACGGCGCTGGGCGGCGTGATGACAATGGTTGGAGAGCCGCAAAACCTGATTATCGCCAAAGCGGCTGAGTGGCATTTTGGCGAATTTTTCCTGCGCATGGCGCCGGTCAGCGTGCCCGTTTTGATCTGCGGCTTAGCGACCTGCGTGCTGGTCGAAAAATTCAACCTTTTTGGGTATGGCGCGAAGTTGCCCGATCAGGTCCGTCAGGAGCTGCATAAGTTTGACGAGCAGAGCCGCAAACAACGCACGCGCCAGGAGACGCTGCGCCTGATTGCACAGGGCATCATCGGCGTGTGGCTTATCGCTGCGCTGGCCTTCCACCTTGCCGAGGTGGGGCTGATTGGTCTGTCGGTAATTATTCTGGCAACCAGCCTGAGCGGCGTCACGGACGAACATGCTATCGGAAAAGCCTTTACCGAAGCGCTGCCGTTTACCGCCCTGCTGGCGGTGTTTTTCGCCGTCGTAGCGGTGATTATTGACCAACATCTGTTCGCGCCAATCATCGCGTTTGTGCTTCAGGCCACGCCAGATTCGCAGCTAACGCTGTTCTATTTGTTTAACGGTCTGTTGTCTTCTATATCCGATAACGTCTTTGTCGGGACGGTATACATCAATGAGGCCAAAGCCGCGATGGAGCAAGGGATTGTCAGCAGTGAACAGTTCGAGCTGCTGGCGGTGGCGATCAACACTGGAACCAACCTCCCCTCCGTGGCAACCCCGAACGGTCAGGCGGCCTTCCTCTTCCTGCTGACCTCGGCGCTGGCGCCACTCATACGACTTTCTTATGGAAGAATGGTCTGGATGGCGCTGCCGTACACGCTGGTGCTTACCCTTGTTGGTTTGCTGTGCATCAAAATTACTCTCGTTCCCTGTACGCAATGGTTGTTGCAAGCAGGTATACTTGCGGCGCATTAAAATTCGTTTACACTGCGCTGTCTAAGCATGTTCCAGGGAAATGATTATGTTGCGATTTTTGAACCAGTGCTCACGCGGTCGCGGAGCGTGGTTGTTGATGGCCCTGACCGCCTTTGCGCTGGAAATGGTCGCGCTGTGGTTTCAGCATGTGATGGGGCTGAAACCTTGCGTCCTGTGTATTTATGAGCGTTGTGCGCTGTTCGGCATTATGGGCGCAGGTCTGGTAGGTGCGATTGCACCTAAAACACCGTTACGCTATGCCGCAATTGCCATCTGGCTGTACAGCGCCGGGAAAGGGATTGCGCTTGCCTGGGAGCACACCCAGATGCAGCTTCACCCGTCGCCGTTTATGACCTGCGACTTTGCCGCCCGCTTCCCGAGCTGGCTGCCGCTGGATAAATGGCTGCCGCAGGTGTTTGTGGCCTCCGGTGACTGCTCTGTACGCCAGTGGGAGTTTCTGACGCTGGAGATGCCGCAGTGGCTGGTGGGCATTTTTGTCGCCTACTTCGTGGTAGCGCTGCTGGTGCTGATTGCCCAGCCGTTCAAGCCAAAGAAACGCGATCTTTTTGGAAGGTAAAAGCAAAACGGCAACGTCAGTTTTGTAGGTCGGGTAAGCGCAGCGCCACCCGACAAAATTGCGCACAATAAAAAACCCGCCTCGGCGGGTTTTTTATTATCACCGATTAGGGTGATTCATAATGTGGTCTTCCCAGTCCTGCACCTCGGACTCTTTCACCGCAATGTGGCGCACGGAAATACGCTCGCCGTGCATCGCCGCTTTCGACCCCGTCAACAGCGGATGCCATGTGGGCAGATCTTTACCTTCCGCCAGCAGGCGATACGCGCAGGTATGCGGCAGCCACTCAAAGGTCGGCAGATTTTCACGGGTTAACTTGATGCAGTCCGGCTCATAGTCGAAACGGCGCTCGTAGTTGCGGCACTGGCAGGTTTTGATGTTTAACTGCTTGCAGGCTACGTTGGTGAAATAGATCTCATCCGAATCTTCATCCATCAGCTTATGCAGGCAGCACTGCCCACAGCCGTCACACAACGATTCCCACTCCGCGTCGGTCATGTCGTCGAGAGTTTTGCTTTGCCAGAAAGGAATGTCGTTCATCGGGATGTCCACACGTCAAAATAGAGCGCACCTTATAACGAGTCTGGCACGTTGATGCAAGTTTTGCCGCCCTTTTCAGGCGGCAAGGTGCTTTTACAGCACGCGGGTTTTCAGCGACAGGCCGTTAAAACTGACGTCCAGCTCGTCGCCACTGTGCAGCGGCCCCACACCTTCCGGAGTGCCGGTAAGGATCACGTCGCCGGGTTTCAGGGTGAAGAAGCGGCTCATGTAGGCAATCAGCGGAACGATCTTATGGATCATGTCAGCGGTCGTCCCCTGCTGGCGGATCTCGCCGTTGACCTTCAGGCTGAGGGGCGTATTCTGCGGATCGTCGGTAAATTCACTCACCGGAACGAAACCGGAAATCGGGCATGAATTGTCAAAGCCCTTGGCTTTTTCCCACGGCTGCCCCGCTTTCTTCATTTTGCTCTGGACGTCGCGCAGGGTCAGGTCGAGCGCGACACCGTAACCCGCAATCGCTTTCTCTACATGCTCTTCGGTCGCCTGGCGCAGCGTCGCGCCGATCAGCACCGCCAGCTCCACTTCATGATGCACCGAGCCCAGCCCCTGCGGCAGAACCAGCGGCTGGCGAATATCGCACAGTGCGGTTTCTGGCTTAATAAACAGAACCGGCTCATCCGGCACGGCGCTGCCCATCTCCTGAATATGTTTTGCATAGTTGCTGCCCACGCAGATCACTTTGCTTACGGGATAATCCAGTAATGCACCTTGCCAGTTATGATGTTGATACATGGTCGACCCCTAATCGGTTGATGAGTTGTTCCCGGAGTGACCCGGGCTTATTTCTTTCCGCTCACCTCAAGATGCTGTTTTAATAAATTCTCCGGTGGCGGCGGAAGCTGTAAATAATAGCCCTGCTCGGTTAACGCCTTTTTGACTTTCTCCAGATCGGCGTTCACCAGCTTCTTACGGCCGTCCAGCGGCAGCAGCATCGCCAGTTGCGGTCGGCCAAAGCTTTTCATTAATTCCTCAGGCACGCGGGAAAAATCGTCTTTCTTTTCGACATAAAGGTAGGTCTGGTCGCGGCTGGTACTTCTGTAGATCACACAAAACATGTTTTTACTCTGAATTAATGGGTGGTTGCTTGCCTCAATATACTCCTGACTATAACATGCCTGATACTCTTCGGAATATCGCGGCGATGTGTTGCGGTTAATAGCAAATTGAGTAAGGCCAGGATGTCAAATACGCCCATCGAGCTTAAAGGCAGTAGCTTCACCTTATCAGTGGTTCATTTGCATGATGCAAAACCCGAGGTTATTCGTCAGGCGTTAGAAGACAAAATCGCGCAGGCTCCCGCTTTTCTTAAGCATGCTCCTGTTGTCGTCAATGTAAGCGACCTTGAGGGGCCGGTTAACTGGAAGCGACTCCAGCAGGCCGTCGTCTCCACGGGGTTGCGCATCGTGGGTATAAGCGGCTGTAAAGACGCAGAGTTAAAAGCCGAAATTGAACGCGCGGGTTTGCCCTTGTTAAACGAGGGTAAAGAAAAATCCCCGCGCGCAACGCCTGCAACCGTTCCCGCTCCCCCGCCTTCGGCGCAAAATGTAGCCCCAGTCACAAAAACGCGATTGATTGATCTGCCGGTTCGTTCCGGTCAGCGCATTTATGCGCCAAACTGTGATCTGATTGTTACAAGCCACGTCAGTGCGGGCGCAGAACTGATTGCAGACGGCAATATTCACGTTTACGGTATGATGCGTGGGCGTGCGCTTGCGGGCGCCAGCGGCGATCGAGAAGCACAAATTTTTTGTACTCACCTGACGGCAGAATTGGTGTCTATCGCAGGTGAATATTGGCTGAGCGATAAAATCCCAGCCGAATTTTATGGCAAAGCGGCTCGTCTGCAGCTGGCAGATAACGCTTTGACCGTTCAACCGTTAAATTGATCCCTTTTAACAAGGAATTTCTATGGCACGCATTATTGTTGTGACTTCGGGTAAAGGAGGCGTTGGCAAGACCACCTCCAGCGCGGCCATCGCTACTGGTTTGGCCCAGAAGGGAAAGAAAACCGTCGTAATCGACTTCGATATCGGTCTGCGTAACCTGGACCTGATCATGGGTTGCGAGCGTCGCGTGGTGTATGACTTCGTGAACGTCATTCAGGGCGATGCCACGCTTAACCAGGCGCTAATTAAAGATAAGCGTACCGAGAACCTCTACATTCTCCCGGCGTCCCAGACCCGTGATAAAGACGCGCTGACCCGTGAAGGCGTGGAAAAGGTGCTTGACGATCTGAAAAAGATGGAGTTCGACTTCGTGGTCTGCGACTCCCCGGCCGGTATCGAAACCGGCGCGCTGATGGCGCTCTACTTCGCGGATGAAGCCATCATCACTACTAACCCGGAAGTCTCGTCAGTACGTGACTCCGACCGTATTCTCGGCATTCTGGCCTCGAAATCTCGTCGCGCGGAAAATGGCCAGGAGCCGATCAAAGAGCACCTTCTGCTGACCCGCTACAACCCGGGTCGGGTGAACAAAGGTGACATGCTGAGCATGGAAGACGTGCTGGAGATCCTGCGCATCAAACTGGTTGGCGTGATCCCGGAAGATCAGTCCGTATTGCGCGCCTCTAACCAGGGTGAGCCCGTGATCCTGGATACACAGGCAGACGCGGGTAAAGCGTATGCGGATACCGTTGACCGTCTGCTGGGAGAAGAACGTCCTTTCCGCTTCATTGAAGAAGAGAAGAAAGGTTTCCTCAAACGCCTGTTCGGAGGATAAGTTATGGCATTACTGGACTTTTTTCTCTCGCGGAAAAAAAGCACCGCCAACATCGCAAAAGAACGTCTGCAAATCATTGTGGCGGAACGTCGTCGTAGCGACGCCGAACCGCACTACCTGCCGCAGCTGCGCAAAGACATTCTGGAAGTGATCTGCAAATACGTGCAGATTGACCCGGAAATGGTCACCGTTCAGCTGGAGCAAAAAGACGGGGATATTTCGATTCTGGAGCTGAACGTGACGCTTCCGGAAGCGGAAGAGTCACGTTAATCCGTTTGTGGTTTTGTAGGCCGGGCAAGCATCGTACCGCCCGGCAATTTCCCCGGTGGCGCGGCGCTTACCGGGGCTACAATTCTTTAGCGCGGATACCCTTCCAGCAGGGTATTCAGGCGTTCAGCCATCAGTTCCCCCCGCCATCCGGCGACCAGTTCAGGTAAACCATTTTGCGGTTTCAACTTCCAGTGCCAGTTCAGCAGCTGGTTAATCTGACGACGTGAAGCCAGCAGTTCGGCACTCAGTTTGCTTTCCCCGGCCACCGTCTGCACCATCGCTTTGATATCTTTGAACGCCTTGCGGTAGCCCGGCATATCCATCAGGTTAAGCAGTGGTTCTGGCAGTGCGTCCTCCGGCAGCTGCTGAGCTTTCTCTACCAGCGCGAGCAGCATTTTACCGTGGAAACGGATCTCACTCCCGGAAAGGCCAATGCTGTCCAGTTCGCCAAGGCTACCCGGCATATAGCGCGCTACCGCCCACAGGTGTTCTTCACGCACCACGAAGTTAACCGCCAGATCGCGCTCACGCGCTTTACGCAGCCGCCAGTCAGCCAGCAGTTGCAGACAGGCCAGTTGACGGGTGCGCAGCTGCCAGGCGTTAGTGATGTCACGCCAGGCCTCTTTCGGATCAACCACTTCCTGACGACGCTGCTGCGTCATGCGGCACTCGTCCAGGGCGGCAGACAGCCAACCGGACGCCTCAGCCTCTTTCATAAGCTGGCCAGCAATCGGCAGCAGGTAGAATACATCTGCCGCGGCGTATTCAAGCTGACGCGCCGTCAGCGGGCGCGCGAGCCAGTCGGTACGCGATTCGCTCTTATCCAGCGTCAGACCGGTGTACTCTTCCACCATCGCCGCGAAGCCCCAGGAGAGCGGACGACCGCTGAACGCCGCGAGGATCTGGGTATCAATCAGCGGCTGCGGCATGATGCCAAAGGTGTTGAGAAAGACTTCCAGATCTTCACTGCCGGCGTGCAGATATTTGGTCACGGCGGTATCAAGCAACAGCTCGCGCATTGGCGCCCAGTCGGTAATGCCGAGGGGGTCAATCAACGACACGTGTTTGCCGTCATACATCTGGATCAGGCCCAGTTGCGGGTAGTACGTGCGGGTACGGACAAATTCCGTATCCAGGGCGATAGCGGGGAAATCACGCGTCACCTCGCACAGCGAAGCCAGCTCGTCGTTGGTAGTGATCATCTGGTAATTCAAATCGGACTCTCTTTTGTTTGCGCCCATAAAAAACGCCGGCTTAACCGGCGTCTGGGCGATTAACGTGAAGCTCAGGCCTTATTGTCCACTTTGGCACGGGCTTCGTCACGTAATTCTCGTCGTAATATCTTCCCGACGTTGGATTTCGGCAGCTCATCGCGGAATTCCACCAGCTTCGGTACTTTATAGCCCGTCAGCTGCCGGCGACAAAACGTTATCAGCGCTTCCTCGGTAAGAGAAGGATCTTTCTTGACCACAAATATCTTCACCGCTTCACCACTGCTGCCGGAAGGAACCCCCACCGCCGCCACTTCCAGCACGCCGCTGTGCTGCATCACCACGTCTTCGATTTCGTTCGGATAGACGTTGAAACCGGAAACGAGGATCATGTCTTTCTTGCGATCGACGATACGCAGAAAACCTTCGTCATCCATCACCGCGATGTCGCCGGTGTACAGCCAGCCGTCTTTGATGATCTCATCCGTGGCATCTGGGCACTGCCAGTAGCCCAGCATCACCTGCGGCCCTCTGACGCACAGCTCGCCCGGTTCGCCGTGAGGCACTTCGTTACCCTCATCGTCCACCAGTTTAGCTTCCGTCGACGGGACCGGCAGACCGATACTGCCGCTGTGGTAGTCGATGTCATGCGGGTTGACGCTGACCAGCGGGGCGCACTCCGTCAGACCATAGCCTTCCAGCAGATACTGTCCGGTGAGTTTTACCCAGCGCTCGGCAACCGCCTGCTGAACCGGCATCCCGCCGCCCGCAGAAAGATGCAGCGTGGAGAAATCGAGCTGCTGGAACTCTTTATTGTTAAGCAGCGCGTTAAACAGGGTGTTCACGCCGGTCATGGCGGTGAACGGGTATTTCGCCAGCTCTTTAACCAGCCCCGGAATGTCGCGCGGGTTGGTGATCAATACGTTTTGACCGCCAAGCTCGATAAACAGCAGGCAGTTCATGGTCAGCGCAAAAATGTGATACAGCGGAAGCGCGGTGATCACCAGCTCCTTGCCCGGGTGCAGTAGCGGCCCGTAGGTGGCGTTCACCTGTTCAAGGTTCGCCAGCATGTTACGATGGGTCAGCATCGCCCCTTTAGCCACGCCGGTGGTACCGCCGGTGTATTGCAGGAAAGCCAGATCTTCTGACACGATCTCCGGCTTAACGTACTGCATCCGATAGCCCGCATGCAGCGCGCGGCGGAAAGAGATGGCATCCGGCAGGTGGTATTTCGGCACCAGCCGCTTAACGTATTTCACGACAAAGTTGACCAGCGTACCTTTCGCGGTAGAGAGCTGGTCGCCCATGCGCGTCAGAATGACGTGCTTAACCTGAGTTCTTTCAACGACTTTTTCCAGCGTGTGGGCAAAGTTGGAGACAATCACAATCGCCGCCGCACCGCTGTCATTCAACTGATGTTCCAGCTCGCGTGGGGTATAGAGCGGGTTAACGTTAACCACGATCATCCCCGCCCTGAGGATCCCGAACAGCGCCACCGGGTATTGCAGCAGGTTTGGCATCATCAGCGCGACGCGATCCCCTTTCTGCAAGCCCAACCCTTCCTGTAAATAGGCCGCAAACGCCCGGCTGCGCTCTTCCAGCTTACGGAAAGTCATCACTTCGCCCATATTCACAAATGCGGGCTGGTCAGCGTAGCGCCGTACCGAGTGTTCAAATAATTCAATCAGGGATTGATAACGGTCAGGATTGATCTCCGCAGGGACATCCGCGGGATAACGGTTAAGCCAAACCTTTTTCAATGCATCACCTCTGAAATGAGTGTTCGTCGTCATCACAGCCCCGATAATAAACAGTTTGTTAACATTATATTAACTCAGCGTACCAGTTTATTAATTGTTCAGATTGCAGGTTGCGAAGCGCGTCACTCTTTTTTTTCGTTTTATCCGTAAAAAAACAGAGACAGCGGCTGAGCCGCTGTCTCTTTCCTAACAATAACAGTAACTTACTCAGTTACAATTGTTTGAACCTGTGCAGGGCCTGGATTGTACCAACCCCAGCCACCGTAGCCGTAACGATACGGATGCGGACCCCACATCCACGGATCGATTGGCTGTGGCGGCATCACCACCTGCTGGGCGATACGCCAGCGTTTGTAACCGTTCACCTGCATGGTCATAAATTTGTATGGCGTATTGCCGATTTTCCCCGCCACCGAACCGGTAATCGGCCCGACGACGGTCACCAGCTGCCCGCGGAAATCTACCGGATCGAGGAAGCCGCTGACGTCAGCGTAGATCCGCCCGCGCGAGGCTTCACCCAGAACAGGCCGTGCGCCGCTGTCCAGTGGAACGGTGGCAATCTCCAGCCGGGTTTTCCCCTGCTGGTTTAGCACTTCAACCACCTTGCCGCCAAAGCGCGCTTCCTGCCCGACATACAGCTCCGGAGCATTCATCACGCGTACCAGATCCTGCTGTGGCGTCGGGCTGGTGCCCTTGATCGCATCAGGAACGGTGACGCACCCGCTCAGTGCTATGGCAACCGCGCCTGCCATAAAAAAGCGTACAACTTTAGTCTGAACCGCCATGATGCGACTCCTTTTTCTCAGTTCCTGTTACTGAGATTCACTCGCGGCCAGGAAGTTTCTTCCATGCGACGGTGTTTCGTAAATAAACCGGCTCGGCGTGTTCAACGGCCACGGTTTTTCCTGCGGCAAGCTGCTGACAGGCAACAGGCAACATATCTTCGGCGGCAGGCAGGAGCATGTTACCATCCACCAGCGTAAGGCCGGTGTCCTTCGCCATCTCAGGCCATGCCGGCCAGCCGGTTCCGACCGTCGCCCACTCACCCGTGAGCTGTTTCAGGCGCTCGGTGACGGCTTCAGGTTTAAGCACGGCTTCCGACTCTTCGCCGTGCCAGACGCCGTTTTCGTCACGGGTGTACTCCGCCCAGTAGACTTCACCCATGCGGGCATCAATCGCGGCCAGCACGCGGCTGGCACCGATCATGCGCCAGGCACCCTGAGCCATAGTCGCAAGCGTTGAAACGCCGATCATCGGCAGGTCAGCGCCCAGCGCCAGCCCCTGCGCAATGCCAATCCCGATACGGACGCCCGTAAAGCTACCCGGGCCACGGCCGTAGGCCAGCGCGTCGAGGTCAGTCAGGGCGGTGTTGCCCTCGGTTAAAATGGTTTTTACCAGGGGCAGAATACGTTGGGTGTGTTCCCGTGGGCACTCTTCGAAATGAGCAAAAGTCGTACCGTCGTTCCACAGGGCAACGGAACAGGCCTCTGTCGCGGTATCAATAGCCAGAATTCGCATCAGTCGTCGCGCTCTCGCAATGGTCAGTCACAAAATGGCGCGCATCTTAACACACTCCGGGAAGAATTACTCCGCCGTCGGGTTCGCCAGGAAGCGGACCGCGCGTTTAATATCCCGTGTGCGCGGCGCAGGCGGCAGGCTGGCGAGGAAGGTGGCGCCGTAGGGACGCATCACCAGGCGATTGTCGCAGATCACCAGCACTCCGCGGTCGGTGACGTCGCGTATCAGTCGCCCTACCCCCTGTTTAAGCGTGATAACCGCGTCCGGCAACTGGACGTCGTCGAACGGATCGCCCCCGCGCAGACGGCAGTCCTCCATGCGTGCTTTCAGGAGCGGATCGTCCGGCGATGTGAATGGCAGCTTATCGATAATCACCAGCGAGAGCGTATCACCGCGCACGTCCACCCCTTCCCAGAAGCTGCTGGTCGCCACCAGCAGGGCATTACCGGCGCTGACAAACTGCTGGAGCAGCTGGCCTTTGCTGGTTTCCCCCTGCAACAGCACCGGCAACGTCATGGTCGCGCGGAACTGCTCGGCCAGATCGCGCATCATGGCGTGAGAGGTGCAGAGCATAAAGCAGCGTCCGTTGTTGGCCTCAATCATCGGCTTTAGCATGGCCGCCAGATGGCGCGCCGCCCCTGGCTGGTTAGGCAGCGGCAGATTGCGTGGCACGCACAGCAGCGCCTGTTTCTCATAGTCGAACGGGCTTGGGAGGAGTAAGGATTCAGCCTGCTCAATGCCGAGACGCTCGGTAAAGTGGTGCAGATCGTCGTTGACCGACAGCGTGGCCGAGGTAAAGACCCAGGTGCCGGGCTTTTGCGCCATCACCTCTTTGAATTTATCGGCAACGGTCAGCGGCGTGAGCGCCAGGGTGAAGTGGCGCGAGGTACATTCATACCAGTAGCTGTAGCCCGGCTGGTTGATCTCTTTCAGCCGCTTCAGCCGCCCACGGTAGAGCGTGGCCCGCTCGAAGGCGGCGTCCAGCAGCGCTGAACGTCCGAGGGACAGCTTCGCCACGTCGTAACAGAGTTCAAGGGCATCATCGAGCAGCAGCAGCGCGCGCTGGATATTTTTGTCCGCGAGCAGTTCGCGCAGGTTGCCGCGATAGCCCGGCTCGCCAAGCTGTAAGCGGAAATCCTGTGCGCATTGCGCCAGGCGGTCCGCGCACTTCTGCAACTGCTGGGTATCTTTGAGCTCGGTGCGATAGGCAATGGTAATATCTTTCGCCAGATCCTGAAGCTGACGGCTGGAGAGCGACTGGCCAAAATACTGGCTGGCGATGTCCGGTAGCTGATGGGCTTCATCGAAGATCATCACCTCCGCCTCCGGGATCAGCTCGCCGAAACCACTGTCCTTGACCACCATATCCGCAAGAAACAGGTGATGGTTCACCACCACCACGTCGGCGTCCATCGCCGTTTTACGCGCTTTCACCACAAAGCAGTCTTTATACAGCGGGCAGTCGCTGCCGAGGCAGTTGTCGTTGGTGCTGGTCACCAGCGGCCAGGCCAGGGAGTCTTCCGGCACGCTCGCGCAGGTGCTGATGTCCCCCTCCTCCGTCTGGTTGGCCCAGGCGCGCAGGACGATCACATCGCTGAGTGTTTGTACCGGCAGGTCACCGCCCGCCAGTGCCTGCTGTTCGAGACGCTCCAGACACAGATAGTTAGAACGCCCTTTCAGCAAGGCCAGACGCCCTTTGTATTTTAGCGCTTTCGCCACCGTAGGTAAGTCGCGGCTGTAGAGCTGATCCTGGAGCGCTTTTGATCCCGTAGAGATGATCACCTTTTTTTTCGCCCGCAACGCAGGAGCGAGGTAAGCGTAGGTTTTCCCCGTACCGGTGCCGGCCTCCACAACCAGCGGCTGCGCCTTGTCGATGGCGTGCGCGACGGCATGCGCCATCTGACGTTGGGGTTCGCGCGGTTTAAAACCGGGAATTGCCTGTGCTAACTGACCTTCAGGGGAAAAATCGTCTGCCACGGTGTTCTCTCACTGTATTTTTGCACAGGGATTATGTCAGCCCCTTCTCTCCGGTGCCACCCCAAATAGTGACGACGGCGGAACAATATGGCAGTCTTGCCGCCTGACGATGAAAGATAACGAGGATACGTTTATGACAATTACGCGCATTGATGCCGAAGCCCGCTGGTCTGATGTGGTGATCCACAACCAGACGCTGTACTACACCGGTGTCCCTGCCAATCTGGACGCCGACGCCTTCGAGCAAACCGCTAACACCCTGGCGCAGATCGACGCCGTACTGGAAAAACAGGGCAGCGATAAATCCCGCATTCTGGACGCGACGATTTTCCTGGCGAATAAAGACGACTTCGCGGAGATGAATAAAGCCTGGGATGCGTGGGTAGTGGCGGGTCACGCGCCTGTACGCTGCACCGTACAGGCCACGCTGATGAAACCGGAGTATAAGGTGGAGATTAAGATTATCGCGGCAGTTTAAGCCCGGTTATTCATCTTCATCTTCAAATCGCGCCACAATCCGCTCGCCGGTATGACTGGCGCGAATTTCCTGAGCGACGACGGTGATCGCTTCTCCGCTGCTCATACCCTGGCCCATCAGTTCCTGAATCCGCTCTACCGCTTTCTGCTGTTGGTCATGACTGAGAGAAGGTAAACCTGCAAACATCGTTAACTCCTGCTAAATTATTCGCGCTAATTATTTCACGCTACCCGGTAGTATGCCATACATGAACATGCGCTTCCCCACTGTTATGACCTTACCCTGGCGTGCAGACGCCGCCGAGTTCTGGTTTGCCCGTCTGAGCCACCTTCCTTTTGCCATGCTGCTGCACTCCGGGCATGCGGATCACCCCTACAGCCGCTTTGATATTCTGGTGGCCGACCCGGTTAAAACGCTGACGACCGATGCGCTGTCACCCACGGACGATCCGCTGATGCGGCTTCAGAACGAGATCCATGCTCTGGGCTTATCTGCCACACCGGATCCGGATCTGCCTTTCCAGGGGGGCGCGCTGGGCCTGTTTGGTTACGATCTGGGTCGCCGTTTCGAAAAGCTGCCCGAGCATGCGCAGGCGGATATTTCCCTGCCGGATATGGCGGTCGGGCTGTATGACTGGGCGCTAATCGTGGATCACCGTAAGCAGACGGTTTCCCTGCTTAGCCACCGAGACGTGCAGGCGCGTCTGGCCTGGCTTGAGGCGCAACGGCCCGCCACAGCGGAACACTTTATGCTGACCTCCGGCTGGCACTCGAACATGAGCGCGGCGGAATATGCGGAAAAATTCTCTCGCGTGCAGGCGTATCTTCACAGCGGCGACTGTTATCAGGTCAACCTTGCCCAGCGTTTCCAGGCGGCGTACCGGGGAGACGAATGGCAGGCATTTACTCGCCTCAATGCCAGCAATAAGGCCCCGTTTAGCGCATTTTTACGCCTTGAACACGGCGCCATCCTCAGCCTTTCGCCTGAGCGTTTTATTCATCTGGCTGACGGTATTATTCAGACCCGCCCGATCAAGGGCACCCTGCCGCGCCTTGCCGATGCTAACGCCGACCGCCAGCAGGCGGAGACGCTGGCGGCCTCGCCGAAAGATCGCGCTGAAAACCTGATGATTGTCGATCTGATGCGCAATGATATTGGCCGCGTCGCCGAGCCGGGCAGCGTGCGCGTGCCGGAGCTGTTCGTTGTGGAACCTTTCCCGGCGGTGCATCATCTGGTCAGTACTATCACTGCACGCCTGCCGGCCTCGCGAACCGCCTGCGATCTGCTCCGCGCCGCGTTTCCGGGCGGCTCCATCACCGGCGCGCCGAAGGTCCGCGCGATGGAGATTATCGACGAACTGGAACCGCATCGCCGCAACGCCTGGTGCGGCAGCATCGGCTATGTGAGCCTGTGCGGAACCATGGATACCAGCATCACTATTCGCACCCTGACGGCCTGCGGCGGTAACCTGTACTGTTCCGCAGGCGGCGGCATTGTGGCCGACAGCCAGGCCGGAGCGGAATATCAGGAAACCTTTGATAAAGTGAATCGTATCCTGAAACAACTGGAGAACTCACGGTGAAGAAAGACAACCTGACGCTGGATGATTTTCTGTCGCGCTTTCAGCTTCTGCGGCCCCAGGTTAACCGCGCCGCGCTGAATCAACGTCAGGCGGCGGTGCTGATCCCGGTCGTGCGTCGTGAACAGCCGGGTCTGTTGCTTACCCAGCGCTCACCGCATATGCGAAAACACGCCGGTCAGGTTGCGTTTCCGGGCGGCGCGGTGGACAGCACCGATGCTTCCCTGATTGCCGCCGCGCTGCGCGAAGCGCATGAGGAGGTGGCGATCCCCCCGGAGGCGGTCGAGGTAATTGGCGTGCTGCCGCCAGTGGACAGCGTAACCGGTTTTCAGGTCACGCCGGTCGTCGGCATTATTCCGCCCGATCTTCAGTATCACGCCAGCGTCGATGAAGTTTCAGCGGTGTTCGAAATGCCGCTTGAAGAGGCCCTTCGTCTGGGCCGCTATCATCCTCTGGATATTCACCGCCGCGGGCACGATCATCGGGTCTGGCTGTCATGGTATCAGCATTATTTTGTCTGGGGCATGACGGCAGGCATCATTCGTGAGCTTGCGCTACAAATCGGCCTGAAGCCTTGACTATACTTTACATTCCACCCTTTTCTGGCAGGTTTGCGATCGGCGTCGCGCTATTAGCTAAACCATCGTTAACCATTAGTTTAATTCATGTGAATAGTTAAGCCGAGGTTAGTGTTCCCTCTTACACTATGCGCAGTTATAACATCGTTACTGGAACCCCAGTAACCCTGTCAGGAGTGTGAAAGTGATTAGTATATTCGACATGTTCAAAGTGGGGATTGGTCCATCATCTTCCCACACTGTAGGGCCGATGAAGGCCGGTAAACAGTTCGTCGATGATCTGGTCGAAAAAGGATTACTGGAAAGCGTTACCCGAGTCGCCGTAGACGTTTACGGTTCACTGTCATTAACGGGTAAAGGCCACCACACCGATATCGCCATTATTATGGGTCTGGCGGGCAATATGCCGGACACAGTTGATATTGATGCCATTCCGGCATTTATCCGCGACGTGGAAACGCGCGGTCGTCTGCTACTGGCTAACGGTCAGCACGAAGTGGACTTCCCGCAGGATGACGGGATGCGTTTTCGTAGCGACAACCTGCCGCTGCATGAAAACGGTATGACCATCCACGCCTGGAGCGGCGAAAAAGAGATCTACAGTAAAACCTACTACTCCATCGGCGGCGGCTTTATCGTTGACGAAGAACACTTTGGCAAAGAGAGCGCGGGCGATGTGAATGTGCCCTATCCGTTTAAATCTGCCACCGAGATGTTGGCCTATTGCAAAGAGACCGGTCTCTCCCTCTCCGGCATGGTGATGCACAACGAACTGGCGCTGCACAGCAAGAAAGAGATCGAAGACTATTTTGCTAACGTGTGGCAAACCATGCGCGCCTGTATTGACCGCGGGATGAACACCGAGGGGGTTCTGCCTGGGCCACTGCGTGTGCCGCGTCGTGCCTCTGCGCTTCGCCGTATGCTGGTCACCACCGACAAATTCTCCAATGATCCGATGAATGTGGTTGACTGGGTGAACATGTTTGCGCTGGCGGTTAACGAAGAGAACGCAGCGGGTGGTCGCGTGGTGACGGCGCCAACCAACGGCGCGTGCGGTATCGTTCCGGCGGTGCTGGCCTACTACGATCACTTTATTGAGCCCGTGACACCGGAGATCTATATCCGTTATTTCCTCGCGGCAGGCGCTATCGGCGCGCTGTACAAGATGAATGCCTCCATCTCCGGTGCCGAAGTAGGCTGTCAGGGTGAAGTGGGCGTGGCCTGCTCTATGGCGGCGGCCGGTCTGGCGGAACTGCTGGGCGCAAGCCCTGAGCAGGTGTGCGTGGCGGCGGAAATCGGCATGGAGCACAACCTCGGTCTGACCTGTGACCCGGTTGCCGGCCAGGTGCAGGTACCGTGCATTGAGCGTAACGCCATCGCCTCCGTCAAAGCGATCAACGCCTCGCGTATGGCGATGCGCCGTACCAGCGAGCCACGCGTGTCACTGGATAAGGTTATTGAAACCATGTACGAAACCGGCAAGGACATGAACGCGAAGTACCGTGAGACTTCGCGCGGCGGTCTGGCCATTAAGGTGCAGTGCGACTAAACCTTCCTTTTCGCCCATCTGCAACAGATGGGCGAATTTTCCCACCGCCTCTCGTCGCTTCACGTATTCCCCACTACACTGTCACTGTTGCGTCTGGCTTTTCCGGCCGGTGCTTATCAGGCGACCGTTCATGCAAACTGCACAAACGATCATTAAAGACTATCGCCGAAAACGCGTTATCGTCTGTGTTACGGTTGCGCTCGTTACGCTCGTCCTGACGCTGGGCATTCGCTTTATTTCACAGCGCAACATTAATCAGGATCGGATCCACGACTTTACTCACCACACAGTGCGTGCGCTTGATAAGGTGCTTCTTGCGTTAGAAACCCAGCGTGAAACTCTACGTTTTCTGGTTGATATGCCCTGCGCTGAAGCGAATCCGATTCTGCGAAAACAGGCGGCGATCCTCCAGACCGTGCGCTCCATCGCCCTCGTCAAAGACGGAATACTGTATTGCTCGAGCGTATTTGGCAGCCGAAATATGCCCGTCAGTGACATTGAGCCGATGCTTCCGTCCAGTGAACCCAGGCTGATCTTGTTGACCGATCGGTGGCTGTTAAAGGGCAGTCCGGTACTGATTCAGTGGTCACCCCTTGCGGGCGACGGCAGTGACGGGTTGATGGAGGTAGTGAATATCGATCTCATCACCAAAATGATTCTGGAGCCACAGCGGCCACAAATCACCGACGTGGTCCTGAGAGTAGGCGATAATTTTCTCCGCGACGGGCAGCAGGTGACGAATACGCCGACCTTCGATGAACACGCCTCCCTGCTGGAACAGTCTTCACAGCACTACCCTTTCAGCGTCACGGTCAGCGGCCCGGGGGCAGGCCAAATGGCATTGAAAAATCTGCCCACCCAGCTACCGCTGGCGTTGATGCTCAGTTTACTGATGGGCTATATCGCCTGGCTTGCCACGGCGCGACGCATAAGTTTCACCTGGGAAATTAATATGGGGATTGCTGCCCGGGAGTTTGAACTCTTCTGCCAGCCGCTGGTAAACGCCCGCACCCGGGAATGCGTTGGCGTCGAGATCCTCCTGCGCTGGAACAACCCGCGTCAGGGCTGGATTTCTCCCGATGTCTTTATCCCCCTGGCTGAAGAACATAGCCTGATTGTTCCGCTTACCCGCTACGTCATCAGCGAAACGGTGCGGCAGATAGGCTTTTTCCCGGCCTCACGGGATTTCCATATTGGCATCAACGTGGCCGCCAGCCATTTTCGCCGCGCTGCGCTGATCCGGGATCTCAACCGCATCTGGTTTAAGGCGAACCCTGTTCAAAAGTTGATTGTAGAGTTAACCGAACGCGATGCGTTGCTCGATGTGGATTACCGCATCGTGCGGGAGCTGCATCGCAAAGGGGTGAAGCTTGCGATTGATGATTTTGGTACGGGCAATAGTTCTCTTTCGTGGCTTGAAAAACTTCACCCGGACGTGCTGAAAATTGATAAATCCTTCACCACCGCGATCGGCACCGACGCCGTGAACTCAACGGTAACGGATATTATTATTGCGCTGGGCCAGAGGTTGAATATTGAACTGGTTGCAGAAGGGGTTGAAACCGAGGAGCAGTCACGCTATTTGCGCCGCCACAGCGTACATATTTTACAGGGGTACTTGTATGCGCGGCCGATGCCGCTGCGGGAGTTTCCGAAATGGCTGGCGGAAAGTAACCCTCCGCCAGCCCGTCACAACGGACACATCGTGCCTTTATTGCCGTTACGCTAGATAGCGTTACTCTTCTTCGTCGTGTACAGAGTGCTCTTTAACAATACGAACCATATCAACGCGATAGTCGTTGGCTTCAACGATGGTAATTTGCAGCGGCGGCAGCTCAAGCACATCACCGATACGCGGGATCTGCCCGTTAACGGCAATCACCAGCCCCGCTACCGTGGCGATGTCTTCATCGTCATTGACCACGTTTTCGACGCCCAGCGTGTGCGAGAGCGCGTGCAGGTCGGTGGTGCCTTTCACCAGCCAGCCGTCACCGTCGGCAACGATTTCTGGCGTTTCATCCGCATCAGGGAATTCACCGGCAATGGCTTCCAGCACGTCCAGCGGCGTTACCAGACCTTGTACCACACCAAATTCGTTGGTGACGATAACAAAGCTCCCGCGAGCACGACGCAACACGCCCAGCAGGTTAATCGGATCCAGCGTCTCCGGCACCACGATGGCAGGCGACGCGGCCGCTACGGCCTCGACGTTGACGCCCTCTTCCAGCGCCACGAGCATCTCTTTCGCGCGCACCACACCGATGATCTCATCCAGCTCGCCCCGACAGACCGGGAACAGGCTGTGCGGCGAGGAGAGCAGCTGCTGGCGAATTTCGTCGACGCTCAGGTTGGCGTCCACCCAGCTGATTTCACCGCGCGGCGTCATAATGCCGCGCAGGGAGCGGGAGGCCAGCGAAAGCACGCCGTTGATCATGTAGCGTTCTTCTTCCACAAACGCGCCTTCCGGCACCGGAACCGGGTTGCGGTTCTCGTTATCCGCCTGCACGTTCACCTGACGACGCCCGCCCATCAGGCGCAGGATCGCATCGGCGGTACGCGCGCGCAGCGGCTGATTCGACTGCTGCTTAATGAAGTTACGGCGCGCAATCTGGTTAAACAGCTCGATCAGAATCGAGAAGCCAATCGCGGCGTACAGGTAGCCTTTCGGTATATGGAAACCAAAACCTTCTGCCACCAGGCTCAGACCAATCATCAACAGGAAACTGAGACACAGCACGACGACCGTCGGATGTTGGTTGACGAAACGCGTCAGCGGTTTCGACGCCAGCAGCATTACCGCCATCGCAATCACAACCGCCGCCATCATCACCGGCAGATGGTTCACCATGCCAACCGCTGTAATCACCGCATCCAGTGAGAAGACCGCATCAAGCACCACAATCTGCAGGACTACCACCCAGAAGCTGGCATACCCCTTACCGTGACCATCATCATGCTGCCGGTTCTCCAGCCGTTCATGCAGCTCTGTTGTAGCTTTGAACAGCAGGAAAAGCCCCCCCACCAGCATGATTAAATCACGGCCGGAGAAGGTGAAATCCATGACGGTGAACAGAGGCTTAGTCAGCGTAACCATCCACGAGATCACGGACAGCAGGCCCAGTCGCATGATCAGCGCCAGCGAGAGGCCGATCAGACGGGCTTTATCACGCTGTTTCGGCGGCAGCTTATCCGCAAGGATGGCAATAAACACCAGGTTATCAATACCGAGAACGATCTCCAGTACGACCAGCGTCAGCAAGCCTACCCAGATTGACGGGTCCATTAAGAATTCCATGACACGCTCCTGCTAAAGGAATGACAAAACGGTGCCCCGCTAATTTCGGGCATTTCAAAGGGAATGGGGGTCGATGCGTGGCGATGGTCGCCGGTGAATAAGGCGCGGGATGGCCTGGAAGATGACTGACGTCGGTGACGGTCCATATAGTGGGCTGTAGCCCTATACTCCTGAATAATTAAACGGACGCTAAACATATCAGAGACAATGGGTTTTTAGCAAAGATTTACGTTCCTTTGCAAACTTCTGTAACACACGTGGTTTATCTTACAGAAAAATCTGTAAGGCGTAGCTAAATTACGGATCTTCATCACATAAATTATTTTTTCACTATCTAAAATAATTCGCGGAAGTCTTGGTTTTTTAGAACTCTAACCCTTATCTGAATCGATTCGGTTCGCCAATACGATTCTCAGTACGCCTGCCTGGCAGACGTATAAATGATAATAATAGGAGGTAGCAAGTGACCATTGCTATTGTCATAGGCACACATGGTTGGGCTGCGGAGCAGTTACTCAAAACGGCAGAAATGCTGTTGGGCGAGCAGGAAAACGTCGGCTGGATCGATTTCGTTCCCGGTGAAAACGCCGAGACGCTGATTGAAAAGTACACTGCTCAGCTTGAGAAGCTGGATACCAGCAAAGGCGTGCTGTTTCTCGTGGATACATGGGGCGGCAGCCCGTTCAACGCTGCCAGCCGCATTGTCGTCGATAAAGAGCATTATGAAGTCGTCGCCGGGGTAAATATCCCAATGTTGGTGGAAACCTTCATGGCGCGTGACGACAACCCAGGCTTTGACGAGCTGGTGGCGCTGGCGGTGGAAACCGGTCGCGAAGGCGTGAAGGCGCTGAAAGCACAGCCGGTTGAAAAACCTGCCCCTGCCCCTGCTGCACCAAAAGCCGCGGCACCGGCGAAGCCAATGGGTCCGAACGATTACATGGTTATCGGCCTTGCGCGTATTGATGACCGTCTGATCCACGGCCAGGTGGCGACGCGCTGGACCAAAGAGACCAACGTACAACGCATCATCGTGGTCAGTGACGAAGTGGCCGCCGACACTGTCCGTAAAACCCTTCTTACCCAGGTTGCACCGCCGGGCGTCACCGCGCACGTCGTGGATGTCGCCAAAATGATCCGCGTTTACAACAACCCGAAATATGCGGGCGAACGCGTGATGCTTCTGTTCACCAACCCGACAGACGTTGAACGCATTGTTGAAGGCGGCGTGAAAATCACCTCCGTTAACATTGGCGGTATGGCTTTCCGTCAGGGCAAAACGCAGGTCAACAACGCGATTTCAGTGGATGCGAAAGATATCGAGGCCTTCAACAAGCTGAATGCACGCGGTATCGAGCTGGAAGCCCGTAAGGTTTCCACGGATCAGAAACTGAAAATGATGGATTTGATCGGCAAAGTGGGGAAATAAGCCCGGGCCGGTTTTTCATATAGAGCTTATGTAATAGGAGAAGTGCAATGGAGATTACTACTCTTCAGATTGTGCTGGTGTTCATCGTCGCGTGTATTGCGGGTATGGAGTCCGTACTTGATGAATTTCAGTTCCACCGCCCTCTGGTGGCCTGTACGTTGATTGGCGCCGTTCTCGGTGACATGAAAACCGGTATCATCATCGGTGGTACCCTGGAAATGATCGCCCTCGGCTGGATGAACATCGGTGCGGCAGTTGCGCCAGATGCCGCGCTGGCGTCCATTATTTCGACCGTTCTGGTCATCGCCGGTCATCAGAGTATCGGTGCCGGTATCGCGCTGGCCATTCCACTGGCCGCGGCAGGCCAGGTGCTGACCATCATTGTTCGTACCATCACCGTTGCCTTCCAGCACGCGGCGGATAAGGCGGCCGATAACGGCAACCTGACAGCGCTCTCCTGGATCCACGTCTCGTCCTTGTTCCTGCAGGCGATGCGTATCGCTATTCCGGCCGTTATCGTGGCGATTTCCGTTGGGACCAGTGAAGTTCAAAGTATGCTGAACGCCATACCAGAAGTGGTCACCGGCGGTCTGAATATCGCGGGCGGTATGATTGTGGTCGTAGGTTACGCGATGGTCATCAACATGATGCGCGCAGGCTATCTGATGCCGTTCTTCTACCTTGGCTTCGTTACCGCTGCATTCACCAACTTCAACCTGGTTGCGCTGGGTGTGATTGGTGCGGTGATGGCGATTCTTTATATCCAGCTCAGCCCGAAATACAACCGTGTCGCGGGTGCCCCTGCGCAGGCTGCTGGTAACAACGATCTCGATAACGAACTGGACTAACAGGTGAGCGAAATGGTTGATATGACAAAAACTACCACTGAGAAAAAACTCACTCCGGGTGATATTCGTGGCGTGTTCATCCGTTCTAACCTGTTTCAGGGTTCATGGAACTTCGAACGTATGCAGGCGCTCGGCTTCTGCTTCTCCATGGTGCCGGCAATCAAACGCCTGTATCCGGAAAACAACGAAGCACGCCGTCAGGCAATTAAGCGTCACCTGGAATTCTTCAACACTCACCCTTACGTAGCGGCGCCTGTTCTGGGCGTAACGCTGGCGATGGAAGAGCAGCGTGCAAACGGGGCTGAGATCGACGATGGTGCTATCAACGGTATTAAAGTCGGTCTGATGGGGCCGCTGGCAGGCGTGGGCGACCCGATCTTCTGGGGTACCGTGCGTCCGGTCTTTGCGGCACTGGGCGCCGGGATCGCCATGAGCGGCAGTCTGCTTGGTCCCCTGCTGTTCTTTATCCTGTTCAACGCGGTGCGTCTGCTGACCCGCTACTACGGCGTGGCATACGGTTACCGTAAAGGGGTGGATATCGTTAAGGATATGGGCGGCGGCTTCCTGCAAAAACTGACTGAGGGGGCGTCAATCCTCGGCCTGTTTGTAATGGGGGCTTTGGTTAACAAGTGGACGCACGTGAACATCCCGCTGGTGGTATCGACGATCACCGGTCAGGATGGTCAGACGCGCGTCACCACCGTGCAGACCATTCTGGACCAGCTGATGCCTGGCCTGGTACCGCTGCTGTTAACCTTCGCCTGTATGTGGCTGCTGCGTAAGAAAGTGAACCCGCTTTGGATCATCGTTGGCTTCTTCGTCATCGGTATCGCGGGCTACGCCGTCGGCCTGCTGGGTCTGTAATAAAATGCGTTACCGACCGGGGGCTTGCCCCCGGTCTTTTTATCTGGAGGATGAATGACTGTCACGGACACCGTACTGGTTTTATTTATTGTTGCCCTTCTGGCTTACGCGATCTATGACGAGTTCATTATGCCTCGCCGCCACGGCGAGACGCTGCTGACCCTTCCCCTCTTACGCCGTGGGCGCATTGATGCGTTTATCTTCGCCGGTCTGGTAGTCATCCTGATTTACAATAATGTGACCAGCCACGGCGCAATATTAACCACATGGTTATTATGTGCGCTGGCATTAATGGCGATTTACCTGTTCTGGATCCGCTCGCCAAAACTCATTTTTAAAAAACACGGATTCTTCTTCGCCAATGTCTGGATAGAATATAACCGCATTAAAGAGATGAATTTATCCGAAGACGGAGTTCTGGTGATGCAATTAGAACAACGCCGCCTGCTCATTCGGGTCAAAAATATTGACGACCTGGAAAAAATCTACAAATTACTCCTTAAAACTCAATGAATTAATTTTATAGCATCGGCTATGTATTGTATTATTCTCAAACCAGCAATATAGCCGATGCTATATCTCCCCTGCGAATTAACTTATATTTATTAACGATACTTTCACGCATAAACCTAAATGAAAATCGTTATCAATATAGTGGCTATATAAAGCCATCTTCGTTGTTGTTTTATATTCTCAAAATATGTTAAGGTTGCGCCCGTCGTTGGGGAGTAGCCGATTTCCTGCCTGCGGGAAATGTACGTGTCAACATACTCGTTGCAAAACGTGGCGCGTACGGATCGTTTTCAGCACACTTACTGTGCCAAAAGCGATCAGGCGAGACCATAGATACATCAACTGCTGTTTACTGGGGGCAGTGATGTGTCATATGGATATCCCCGGTCTGGACGCACTTATGAATATCTCCGCTACGATCCTTCTGGCTTTTGGCATGTCCATGGACGCATTTGCCGCCTCTATCGGTAAAGGTGCCACCCTCCATAAACCTAAATTTTCCGAAGCCCTGCGCACCGGTCTCATCTTTGGCGCAATCGAAACGCTGACGCCGCTTATTGGCTGGGGTCTGGGGATGCTCGCCAGCCAGTTTGTGCTGGAGTGGAACCACTGGATCGCCTTCGTGCTGCTGGTGTTCCTCGGCGGACGCATGGTAATTGAAGGTTTTCGTGGCAACAGCGATGAAGATGATGCGCCGCTGCAACGCCACGGCTTCTGGCTTCTGGTGACAACCGCTATCGCAACCAGCCTGGACGCAATGGCCGTCGGTGTCGGTCTGGCGTTTTTGCAGGTCAATATTATCGCCACCGCGCTGGCGATTGGCTGCGCCACGCTGATTATGTCAACGCTGGGGATGATGGTGGGGCGGTTCATTGGCCCGCTGTTAGGCAAACGCGCCGAAATTCTGGGCGGTATCGTGTTGATCGGAATTGGTGCCCAAATACTCTGGGCACACTTCGCGGGTTAATCTTCGCGCTGCCAGCAATGGATGCTGAAATCCGTCTGGCAGCGAAATTCTGTCTGTGCTGCCAGCGTTTCCCACACCTCTGGTTTTGCCCGCCACGCAAACGGCGTCATTTGCAGTAACGCCACCGCTTCACTTCCCTGCAACGTCATCTCATACGCCACTGACTGCGCCTGCTTTAACGCGAAGCCCGTCAGCTGTTCAGAGTGCGGCGCATGCAGGTGAACTTCATCATAGATCAGCCCTTTTAGCTCCAGCAGATGACGCGGTCCCGGCGTAACGGTGATAACCCACCCGCCGGGCTTAACGACGCGCGCCAGCTCCTCTGCCTTGCACGGGGCATAGATACGCACTACGGCGTCCATACTCGCTTCCTCAAACGGCAGGCGGTGGCTGGAGGCCACGCAGAACGTTACCGCTGAGTAGCGTTTTGCTGCTGCACGGATAGCCACTTTCGACACGTCCAGCCCGTAAGTTTCGGCGCCCTTCCCAGCCGCGACGTCAGCAAACGTGGCGGTGTAGTAGCCCTCACCGCAGCCGATATCCAGCATGGCGGATGCGCCTTCTGTCAGATATTGACGGAGTAAGTCGACAACGGCATCCCTGAGCGGTTGATAGTGTCCGGCGTCAAGAAACGCCCGGCGCGCCTGCATCATCTCCGCGCTGTCACCCGGATCCCGGGAGCGCTTGTGCTGTACCGGCAGAAGATTGACATAGCCCTCTTTAGCCCGGTCAAACTGATGTCCCAGTGGACAGATAAACGTTTTCTCCGCGCGCGTCAGCGGCGCGTGGCAAAGGGGACAACTGAAAGACATGACAGCTCCAGGGCGAAAACCAAAAGGCGAAGTGTACCGCTATTCGCCAGGGTTATAAACGGCTGGGTGACGCATCACGATCAGATGGTCAGAATCTGCTGGCAGCCCGTCTGGCTTCACGTTTTCCAGGCGCAAGACGTTACCCATAATTTCGCTGAACACGGGCGCGGAAACGGCCCCGCCGTAGTAGGCTCCGTTTTTCGGATCGTTGATCACCACCACCAGTGCAAAACGGGGATCGCTGGCGGGCGCAACGCCTGCTGTGTAGGCGACGTATTTATCCACATAGTTACCGTGTTCATCGATTTTTTTGGCCGTCCCGGTTTTAATCGCCACACGATAGTTACGCACCGCCGCTTTGATCCCGCCACCGCCGGGTAACGCGACGCTCTCCATCATGTGTTCCACCTCGTGAACAATCTCCCCGGGCATCACCCGTTTGCCAATCACGGGGGGATCGATACGGGTGATGGACAGAGGCCGTTCAATGCCATAGCTACCGATGGTGGCATACACATGCGCCAGTTGAAGGGGGGTAACCATCAGGCCATACCCAAAGGCAAAGGTCGCCCTGTCTAACTGACTCCAGAATTTTCGCTGCGGCAGTAAACCTGAGCTTTCTCCCGTTAAGCCAAGCCCGGTACTCTCGCCAAAACCAAAGTTTTTATAGGTATCAAGTAACCGTTGCACGGGCATCGCGAGAGAAAGACGGGATACGCCCGTGTCGCTGGATTTTTGCAGGATCCCGGTCATGGTCAGCTCGGGGTAGTAGCCCACATCGCGAATACGATGACCATCAATGGTGTAGGGATGCGTGTCTATCACGCTGTCAGGCTGCACCAGCCCCTGCTGTAGCGCCGTCATCAGCACCAGAGGCTTAACGGTCGAACCCGGTTCAAAGGTGTCGCTGATCGCGCGATTACGAAAGTCATCCAGCGTTGCCCCTTCCCGATTGTTGGGGTTGAAGTCAGGGAAGCTCGCCATCGCCAGAATTTCGCCCGTCTGGATATTAATCAGCACCGACGCGCCTGACTCGGCTTTATTCCACGCCACGGCATTATCCAGCGCGTCTTCGGTGATAGTTTGCAGGCGTTCATCGATACTAAGCTGGATATTATGTGCCGGTACGGGCGCCACCTCCGTGAGGTTCTCAACCACATGCCCGTATCGATCTTTCCTGACCAGCCGCACGCCTGCCTTCCCGGTGAGCTGCGTGTTAAAGCTTTTCTCGACGCCCTCAATACCCTGACCATCAATATTAGTGAAGCCAATCAGGTTTGCCGCCACGTGTCCGGCAGGATAAAAGCGACGGGACTCATCGCGTAGGTTGATACCGGGAAGACGCAGCTTATCAATCCACTTTGCCTGGGAGGGATCAACCTGACGAGCTAGATAAATGAATCGCCCGTGCGGATTGCTGTTTATTCGCGATGCGAGCGTGCTCAGAGAAAGGTGTAAAGCATTTGCCAGGGCCTGCCAGCGCGAATCAAAGCCGATCCCCCCTTTATCAAGCACAGTTTTGGGATCGGCCCAGACGGCTTGGACAGGTACGCTTACCGCAAGGGGACGCCCTTCACGGTCAACAATCATCCCACGTGGGGCGTCTATCGCCACTTCGCGCAGGGAACGCATATCCTCCTGCTTCACCAGATTATCCGGTTTGATAATTTGTAGCCATGCCACGCGGCCTAACAGAAAAGCAAGGCTACAAAAGATGGCGAGACACAGAAGTGCAAAACGTGCCGGTGTAAAGTTTCCGTTGGCCGTTATTGTCTTTTTTTTCACTTTAACCCCAGGGCTGTTAATCAACGCCCTGATTTAACGGGAAAAAGGGATAATAAGGCGGGAAAACAATGCTAATAATCTCGCGGGTTTGCAACAAGATAATAACAGAGGAGGAATACGTAACATTTTGAAAAATAAGTGAATAAAAAAGCCCCGCATCGGCGAGGCTTATGTCTGAGATCGAAGCGCCAAGCGCTTCAGTCAGCAGTGATTCGATCAGATAGCAGTTACGTTAACCGCAGCTGGGCCTTTCTGGCCGTCCTGAATTTCGAACTCAACGTTCTGGCCTTCAGCCAGAGTTTTGAAGCCGTTACCCTGGATTGCAGAGAAGTGTACGAACACGTCTTTGCTGCCGTCAGCAGGAGTAATGAAACCAAAACCTTTAGACTCGTTGAACCACTTAACTTGACCTTTAATCTTTGCCATTTGCAAAATTCCTTAGAGTGTTTTCTTAGCCCGCAGGCTTTAACATAGATAAAACTGAGACATTACTGCTTGAGGCACTAATATAAGGTTCGGCAGAGAAGCGGTATTCAACGACAACGTGTTTACTCAGGACTTCTTTACTGAAAATGCCACACATAAACAGAACTGTACCTCGTTTGACCCAAAACGTGTTATCACACACAACGTTTAATATGGCAAGCCATTTTTAAACGTGTCTCGATCCGCCGCACAAATTCAGGGGTTACTCCATAACAATCTGCACAGTTATGCGAATTGTCAAATGAAGCGCCACCTGACCTCACCGCCCACAGAGTGCGCTGACGCGCCCTGTAATCAAAGACTTTTTAAACATAGCTCAATCATTTCAAAGCGTCCATCCCAATCCCTGAATTTCTTTAAAGGAATGACTGAGTTAGAACATTTTGTGAAAAGTTATGCTGAAAACATCGCAATGCACCAGAGTGTGACAGTGAATAAACGATGTTAAATACATTTTGCTAACTGTATTAAAATCCACCATTTAATAAGCGTTATTCTGCACCAAAATAATGAAATTTTTATGACTCTGCCTCAAAACAAGGCAAGCAAAACGTTTCGATAAAAATAAAACACTTCAGGAAAGTTAAAGCTCACAATTTATTCAACGAAACGGTATGACTTGTATAAGGATAAATATTCGCCAGTTTTCAGTATACTGAAACAGTAGTTAACTGCTGCTTAATTATATGTTGGGATGTTATGGGTTACATTTGATAAGGGAGGAGATTTACGCCGTACGTCAGGCCACCTCCCCGTTCCGGGCAGACTATCGTTCGGCCACCAGGCGAATGAACTCTTCCTCGTCTTGTTTTTGAGCATCAGCTTCCTTCGGCACCGCTTTCTCCTCCGGCTCGTTGGCTTCGCACAGACGACGCAGCAACGCAGTCTGCCGTTTCTGCTGATCGAGCAATGCTTCCAGCAGCTCAATCTGCTCGTTTGTGCGGGAGCTGGCGCGATTAACGAAGAACCACAGCACCAGTCCAACAACCAGCACCACTAAAGACATTACCAGGGATGCAATGCTCAGCAGCCCCGAATTCATTAACTCACCCATTTCACCACCTCAGTAAAAACAGTCATTTTACCACTGCAGCCACGTAAGGACATCGCTCAGTGCAAAAATAGCCACTACCAGGGGATAAATTTATTGATTGAACAAATGCCGCTAAAGAACTGTACATCCTGATCGCACATCACATTGATAGTCTGCGTCCACAGCACCACGCATGCTATCAGCACTATAATCAGAATTACCCAGCGTATTTTTTTCACTCCACACTCCGTCTTATGACCTGATGTAGCCAGGTTATCACGGCTATCTTAAACAGGGGCTAACTGTACCTTCAACAGACGCTTTTCGGAATCGTGCACTTGTTTCACTGCGTAAACCCGTTACGCTTACTCCATGACAACAAAGAAAAAAGAGGCATCGATGCGTTTACTCGTTCGTACGATAATTGTACTGGCACTTGTGTGGATCGGCCTGCTGTTAAGTGGGTATGGCGTATTAATGGGAAGCAAAGAGAATGCCGCGGGTTTGGGTATTCAGTGTAAATATCTCACCGCCCAGGGGGTAAGCACGGCTCAGTACATCCATTCCGACAGCGGGATCATCGGGTTAACCAACTGTCCTGTGCTGCGTAAATCATCTGTTGTGGTGGATAACGGCTAATCAGAGCTAAATTTCGCTTACAAAAACGCCGCAAGAGTGCGGCGTTTTTATTGGAGGCATTGATCAGAACGGGTATTCGTTATAGCCCATCTGCTCTGAAATTTTGCGCGCTGCGGTATGCAGAATTGCCACATACTCATGAAGACGCTCTTCGGAGAAACGCAGCGTTGGGAAAGAGATGCTCAGTCCCGCAATGACAACGCCGAAGCGGTCAAACACCGGCACACCGATGCAGCGCAACCCTTCTTCCTGCTCTTCGTTATCTTCCCCATAACCCTGCTCACGCACTTTATCCAGCACGCTCAGTAGTTCATCCGTACTGGTAATCGTGCGATCGGTGCTGCGTTTGTATTCCACACCGTCAAGGATTTGCTTAACCTCTTCACGATCGCGCCAGGCCAGCAGGACTTTACCAATTGCGGTACTGTACAGCGGGTTACGACGACCGATGCGTGAATACATGCGCAGGTTGTACATGGAGTCAATTTTGTGGATGTAAACGATGCTGTCTTCATCCAGTGCGCCGAGGTGAATGGTCTCTTTCGTCAACCGCGAAAGTTCACGCATCTGAATGTCAGCGCTGCGGATCAGATCCACGTTCTGCAAGGCGCGGGCGCCCAATTCAAACAGTTTCAGGGTCAGAGAATATTTTTCTGATTCTCCTTCCTGCGCGACATAACCCAATGATTTCATCGTCTGCAAAAAGCGATAAACGGTGCTTTTCGACATCATCACACGCTGCGACAACTCTGTAATACCAATTTCACGCTCTTCTCCGAGCGCCTGCAAGATGCCAAACACCTTCAGCACGGAAGAAACAGAATCTGGCTGCTTATCCAAATCTGCGATTGCCATTTATCACCTCATGGAGAGTGTTTTATAAAAATCAGAACCGGTTTTTATTATAAATTCGTGTGATGCGCGCTGCAATCTATCTGGGTTTACTTCGTTACAAATCTGCGACATAAAACCGAAATAACGATGCTAAAATAGTTACTCTGAAAATAATTTCACACTGAGTCATTCTTTTCCCATGCAAAAAAACGTTTCTGATGGCCTGCCCTTACCACAGCGGTACGGGGCAATAGCCACTATTGTCATCGGCATTTCGATGGCTGTCCTTGACGGTGCGATTGCCAATGTGGCTCTTCCTACCATTGCCAAAGACCTTAATGCTTCTCCGGCAAGCTCCATCTGGATTGTGAACGCGTACCAGATAGCGATTGTGATTTCCCTTTTGTCACTCTCTTTCCTGGGCGATATGTTTGGTTATCGCCGGGTTTATCAGTGCGGGCTGGTGGTCTTTACTCTCACCTCGCTCTTCTGTGCCCTTTCCGATTCACTGCACACCCTTACGCTTGCGCGTATCGCACAGGGTTTTGGCGGTGCGGCGCTAATGAGCGTGAACACGGCCCTGATACGGCTTATCTATCCTCATCGCCATCTGGGGCGCGGCATGGGCATTAACTCCTTTATTGTGGCCGTGTCGTCCGCCGCCGGGCCGACGATTGCCGCCGCCATTCTGTCCGTTGCCTCGTGGCAGTGGCTGTTTGCCATTAACGTGCCGCTGGGCATTGTGGCGATCTTCTTCGCCCTGCGCTATCTTCCGGAAAATGGTCCGAAAAACACCATGCCACGTTTTGACCTGCCCAGCGCTGTGATGAACGCGCTGACCTTTGGCCTGCTGATTACTGCGCTGAGCGGATTTGCGCAGGGACAGTCTTTGTCGCTCATTGCCGCAGAAATCGTTGCCCTGCTTATCATCGGCTTTTTCTTTGTACGACGCCAGCTGGCGCTGCCCGTGCCGTTACTGCCGGTCGATTTGCTGCGTATTCCGCTGTTTTCGCTATCAATTTGTACCTCCATTTGCTCGTTCTGCGCCCAGATGCTGGCGCTGGTTGCGCTGCCATTCTTTTTGCAGAGCGTGCTTGGCCGTTCGGAAGTGGAAACAGGCTTGCTGCTCACGCCCTGGCCTTTGGCAACCATGGTGATGGCCCCGCTGGCCGGGTACCTTATTGAGCGCGTTCATGCCGGACTGCTGGGGGCTATCGGGCTGATCGTCATGGCAGCAGGACTGTTTGCGCTGTCGCTCCTGCCCTCCTCGCCGGGGGATCTGGATATTATCTGGCGCATGATCCTGTGCGGGGCAGGTTTTGGTCTGTTCCAGTCACCTAACAACCACACAATTATCACCTCTGCCCCACGTCATCGCAGCGGTGGCGCCAGCGGGATGCTGGGTACGGCAAGACTATTAGGGCAAAGCACCGGGGCCGCAATGGTGGCGTTGATGTTTAACCTTGCCGGGCAAAATGCGACACACGTTGCGCTGATTACCGCAGGGACACTGGCGACCCTCGCGGCTATCATTAGCGGCCTTCGTGTGACCCAGCCAAAGGCGCAGGCATAAAAAACCGGGCGGAGATTGTCTCCTGCCCGGTTTTTTTTCATCCGGCGGGTATTATTTCAGGTATTCGCCGCTTCGCAGCGCTTCAATACGTTTATCCAGCGGCGGGTGTGACATAAACAGCTCGCTCAGCGACTTTGATTTACCATTGATGCAGAAGGCCATCATGCTGTTTGCTTCCTGCGGCTCGTAGCTGGTTTTCAGACGTTGCAGCGCAGCAATCATCTTCTCACGACCCACCAGTTTCGCAGAACCGGCATCCGCGTGGAACTCACGATGACGGGAGAACCACATGGTAATGATGCTTGCCAGGATACCGAACACCAGCTCCAGCACCATTGAAACAGCAAAATAGATCAGCGGGTTACCGTTGCTCTCTTCACCCTCATCACGGTTGCCACCCATAAATCCGGCAGCAATCTGCGCCAGAATACGGGAAATAAAGATAACGAAGGTGTTCACCACGCCCTGGATCAAGGTCATGGTGACCATATCGCCGTTAGCGATGTGGCTGATCTCGTGAGCAATAACCGCTTCCGCTTCGTCACGGCTCATGTTTTGCAGCAGACCGGTACTGACGGCCACCAGGGACGCGTCACGACGCGCACCGGTAGCAAACGCGTTGATATCCGGCGCGTGGTAGATCGCCACCTGCGGCATGGCTATGCCCGCCTGCTTTGACTGCTGAGCAACCGTGCTCATCAACCACTGTTCCATATCGTTACGCGGCTGCTCAATAACTTCACCGCCCACGGATTTCAGTGCCATCCACTTCGACATCAGCAGTGAAATGAAAGAGCCGCCGAAACCAAACAGCAGCGCCATAATCAACAGACCCTGAACGCTGCTCGACTGAATTCCCGTCAGGCTTAGCACCAGCCCGAATACCACCATCACCGCCAGGTTGGTGAGCAGGAAGAGCGCGATTCGCATCATAATATTCTTTTAACCTCAGTTTAACAAAACGCACTATGCGATTACCCACATCGTATGGGTATTGCGGCTATTTTCAAGCATCCAGACGGCGTAAGTCACCAGAAAGACACAACTTTACACAATTGGAAATCTGCCTGACGGAAGGATGAGGAACAAAAAGAAACAGGCACAATTTCTTGTGCCTGTTGGGGGATTATTTTGTCGGAGCAGGTTGTACGGCAGGTTTCTCTTTTTCCAGCTTCGCGAGATCAAGCGCGATATGCACCGTCTCGTCCAGATACGGATCGGGCTCCTGGTAATCCTTAGGCAGATCGTCCAGTTTTTTGAGCAGAGGCTTGCCTTCACGTTTGAAGCGATCGTTGATACGCGCCAGACGTGTCGCGTCATCTTCATTGTTCTCTTTCTCACGCTGGGCGTAGTTCAGAGAGACAATGTTCCGTTTCGCTTTCAGAGCGTTGAAACGCGCGATGTCCTTCATGATGTACTGGAATTCCGGATCCTTCCCGATGCGGTCGTTGTGATTTTTCAGCAGTTCCGGACCGAACTGTTTCATATCACCCGATTTCACGAATGTCGCGGCATCAATGCTATCCCACGGCAGCGCGTTATCTTCAAACTTCTCGCCCGTTTCCGTCTCTTCGGTACCTGTCGGCATCATGATGTCCGGCGTCACGCCTTTGCGCTGCGTACTGCCGCCGTTAACACGGTAAAACTTCTGAATGGTGTACTGTACTGAGCCCAGCGCCGGCCATTCAGGACGCAGCATCTGGTCGTAAATACGGTTCAGAGAGCGGTACTGCTGAACGGTGCCCTTGCCAAACGTCGGTTCGCCGACGATTAACGCCCGGCCGTAATCCTGCATGGCAGCAGCGAAGATTTCCGATGCAGAGGCGCTGAAGCGATCGACCAGCACCACCAGCGGACCCTTATAGTAGACCACGCCATCGGTATCGGCATCTTCACGCACTTTACCGTTGTTATCGCGCACCTGAACCACCGGGCCAGACGGGATAAACAGCCCGGAGAGCGAGACGGCCTCGGTCAATGCCCCGCCGCCGTTGCTGCGCAGGTCGATGATCACACTGCTGACATTCTGCTTTTCAAGCTTCTGGAGCTGCACTTTTACATCATCGGTCAGGCCAACGTAGAAGCCAGGGATATCCAGAACGCCAACCTTCTCTTTACCCACGGTTTTCACCGACATTTTCACCGCGCGATCTTCCAGACGGATACGCTCACGGGTCAGAGTAACGATACGGGTTTTGGTCCCCTTTCCGGCAGGCAGGATCTCCAGGCGAACTTTGCTGCCCTTCGGCCCTTTGATCAGCGCAACTACGTCATCAAGTCGCCAGCCAATCACGTCCACCATGCTCTTTCCGGTTTGTCCTACACCGACAATACGGTCGCCTACGCTGATCGCTTTGCTTTTCGACGCAGGGCCACCGGCCACCATGGAGTTGATAACGGTGTAGTCATCATCCATCTGAAGCACAGCACCGATACCTTCCAGAGACAGGCTCATTTCGGTATTGAACTGTTCGGTGTTACGTGGAGAGAGATAATTAGTGTGCGGATCAATTTCGTGCGCAAACGCGGTCATCGCCAGCGAGAAAACATCTTCACTGTTGGTCTGCGCCAGACGACGAATTGCGAATTTGTAGCGACGGTTTAACGTCTCACGGATCTCTTTCTCGTCTTTGCCTGTGAGCTTGAGGCTCAGTTCGTCATATTTGACTTTTCCGTCCCACAGCGCATTCAGTTCAGCCTCATCTTTCGGCCATGGCGCTTTGCTGCGGTCCAGATTAAAGGTGTCGTTGCCGGTGAAGTCCATCGGACGTTCCAGCACTTTCAGCGCGTATTGATAACGCTCAAAACGGCGCTTTTGCGATAAGTTGTACAGATCGTAGAAAAGATCCAGCTTTCCGGAGCGCAGCTCATCACCCACTTCGGATTTGCGTTTAGCGAACTGTTCGACATCGCTGGCCAGCAGTACGTTATGGCTGTAATCCAGCAAGTTCAGATAACGGTCAAAGATTTTGGCCGAAAAGGCCTGATCGAGATCGAACTGACGATAGTGCGAACGAGTAAAGCGCGACGTCACGCGCTCACTCACCGTCGCGTGCTGAGTTTCTTCCTTAAGAACCGGAATTTGATCAACACGCGTAATATCGTCCACAGCGAAAGCGTGGCCTGTTATAGCAAACAGGCCAGCCAGCGCGGTGAGCTTAAAAAAAGTGTTCATGCCAGGCTCGGCCTCCGTTTCAGAACAACAAGTGTTCTGCGCGTACAATCATTGACATACCAGAAGTCAGCTGTACACGAACGCCATCTTTGGTGATTTCCAGTACGGTGGCATCCATCGCATTGTTACCCGCTTTAACCTTCAGAGACTGACCTACGCTCAGGGCGTTGATGTCCGAAACTGGGGTGTGGCGCGGCTCTTCGCGCGGCGCACGTGGGGCTTTAGCTGCTGGTTTGTCAGCACGCGGTTTGCGATCGTTATTTTCAGTACGACGCGGTGCCGGACGCGGTTTACGCTCGCGACGAGGGGCGTCTTCCTGACCGTTTGCCGCTGCGGCTTCGCGTTTTTTGGCCTGCTGTTCAGCACGCTGTGCCTGAACGCGAGCTTTGGCTTCTTCAAGCTGCTTACGCGCATGTTCTACGTGCTGCTCGTCCAGCTCACCACACGGGTTGCCGTCAAGGTCGACACGGGTCGCACCCGGCTTGATACCGTACAGGTAACGCCAGCTCGAGGTATAAAGGCGCAAGGCAGAACGAAGCTGCGTTTTGCTGAGGTTCATCTCCCCCTCAACGCGCGCGACCAGATCCTGAAAGATACCGACTTTCAGAGGACGCGCTTCACCTTCAGCGCTGAAGCACTGCGGGAAACGCTCGGCCAGAAATGCGATAACTTCTTTACTGCTATTCAACTTAGGTTGATTTTCCATGAAATTTCCTGATTACAACGGACGTTGCCAACAAGCGCAGGCATGAACAGGCGACATTATAATGACGCTATCAGTAAATGCTACGTTATCCGTTGATTATCCTGCGACGCTCGCAAAGAATTTATGATAATCGGTCTCTGCCAGAACATTTTCCAGGTTTGCGGCCAACGCGCGCAGCCCCTGCTCATCCTCGGCAGTAAAGCGGCTGAAGACCGTGCTGTCGATATCCAGAACGCCAATAATCTGATTTTTAACCACCAGCGGCAGTACGATTTCAGAATTGCTGCTGGCATCGCAGGCAATGTGGCCGTCAAACGCATGAACATCTTCGACACGCTGAACCTGACGGGTCGCCACTGCGGTACCGCACACGCCGCGACCTACCGGGATGCGTACGCAGGCGAGTTTCCCCTGGAAAGGCCCCAGCACCAGCGTGTCGCCTTCCAGCAGATAAAAGCCCGCCCAGTTCACGTCAGAAAGGCGTTCGTACAGTAACGCACTGGTATTTGCCAGAGTGGCTAAGAAACTGGTTTCCCCTGCCATTAATGCCTTAAAATCGCGATTCAGATCCGCGTAGAATTCTGTTTTGTTCATTATTCAATCACTTAGTTATCTTACATAATTACCGCATAGCCTATTAAAATAAGCATTAAATGCGCTCATGCTCAAGATGAATCCGTTCATGAGTTATTATAACTTTCAACAATACTTATCTGTGTGCGACTGATGGCCCTAAAAACACCCCAAATTACGCCGACAAGAAAGATCGTTGTCCGTACGGTAAGCCAGGCTCTGCCTCGTGCACATTATCAGCGTTGTCCCCAGTGCGATACGCTTTTTATGTTGCCGAAGATGAAATCGCACCAAAGTGCTTTTTGCCCTTGCTGCGATGCCAAAATTCGCGATGGCCGGGACTGGTCATTGACGCGTCTGGCGGCAATGGCGGTTACCATGCTGCTGCTGATGCCGTTCGCCTGGACCGAGCCGCTGTTAAAGCTCTACCTGCTTGGCGTGCGTATTGACGCTAACGTATTGCAGGGGATCTGGCAGATGACGCGCGAGGGCGATCCGCTCACCGGCGCTATGGTGCTGTTCTGCGTCGTCGGCGCACCGCTGGTGCTGGTCGCGGCAATTGCCTACCTGTGGTTTGGCAACATTCTGGGGATGAACCTGCGCCCTGTCCTGCTCATGCTGGAAAAGCTCAAGGAGTGGGTGATGCTGGACATCTATCTGGTGGGCGTCGGCGTGGCCTCCATTAAGGTGCAGGATTATGCGTTTTTACAACCCGGCATTGGCCTTTTTGCGTTTATTTCACTGGTCCTGCTGAGTATTTTGACCCTGATTCATCTGAATGTTGAACAGCTTTGGGAGCGATTTTACCCTCAGCGTCCCGCGACCCGGCCTGATGAAAACCTGCGCGTCTGCCTGGGGTGCCATTACACCGGTTTTCCGGATAAACGCGGGAGGTGTCCTCGCTGCCACATTCCGTTAAGATTGCGGCGCAACAACAGCCTGCAAAAATGCTGGGCGGCGCTTATCGCCTCACTGATATTTTTATTCCCGGCCAATATGCTGCCGATCTCCGTAATTTATGTGAACGGCGCCCGACAGGAAGATACTATCCTTTCGGGGATTATCTCTCTGGCGCACAGTAACGTGGGGGTTGCCGCCATTGTGTTCATCGCCAGTATTCTGGTGCCCTTTACCAAAGTGGTGGTGATGTTTACGCTACTTATCAGCATTCACTTTAAATGCGAACAAGGACTACGCACCCGCATCCTGCTTCTGCGATTCGTGACCTGGATTGGTCGCTGGTCGATGTTGGATCTGTTCGTGATTTCGCTGATGATGTCGCTCATCAATCGCGATCAGTTACTTGCTTTTACCATGGGACCCGCAGCTTTTTATTTCGGCTCTGCGGTGATATTGACTATTCTTGCAGTGGAATGGCTGGACAGCCGCTTACTTTGGGACGCACATGAGTCAGGAAACGCCCGCTTCGCCGACTGAAGCGAGAATTAAAACAAAACGCCGCATTTCGCCATTCTGGTTGCTGCCTGTCATCGCGCTGATGATCGCAGGCTGGCTTATCTGGACGAGCTATGAAGATCGCGGAAGTACCATCACGATTGATTTCCAGTCTGCGGACGGCATTGTCGCCGGACGTACCCCCGTTCGCTTCCAGGGGGTGGAAGTGGGTACCGTGCAGGATATTTCCCTCGGCAAAGGGCTGAACAAAATCCAGGTCCGGGCGAGCATTAAGTCTGACATGCAGGATGCCCTGCGCGCCGAAACGCAGTTCTGGCTGGTCACGCCTAAAGCCTCCCTGGCCGGCGTTTCCGGGCTGGATGCGCTTGTGGGCGGTAACTATATCGGCATGATGCCTGGCAAAGGTGAGCCACAGGATCACTTTGTTGCGCTGGATACCCAGCCGAAATATCGGCTGAATAACGGCGATCTGATGATCCACCTCCGCGCGCCGGATTTGGGCTCGCTGAACAGTGGTTCTCTGGTCTATTTCCGCAAAATTCCGGTTGGCCGCGTTTACGACTACGCCATTAACCCGAACAAAGATGGCGTGACCATTGATGTACTGATCGATCGCCGTTTTACCAACCTGGTAAAAAAAGGCAGCCGCTTCTGGAACGTCTCCGGCGTCGATGCTGACCTGAGCTTAAGCGGTGCGAAAGTGAAGCTTGAGAGCCTGGCGGCGCTGGTGAATGGCGCTATCGCCTTCGACTCACCTGCTGACTCCAGCCCTGCCGCCGCAGAGGATACCTTTGGTCTGTACGCCGACCTGGCACACAGCCAGCGCGGTGTCATCGTCAAGTTGACCCTGCCGGATGCCAAAGGCCTGAAAGCCGGTTCGACCCCGCTGATGTACCAGGGTTTAGAGGTCGGGCAACTGACAAAATTAACCCTCAACGCGGGCGGCTCCGTTACCGGCGAAATGACGGTGGATCCGAGCGTTGTGGACCTCCTGCGGGAAAAAACACGCATCGAGCTGCGTAATCCGAAGCTCTCCCTCAGCGACGCCAGCATCAGTTCCCTGCTGACGGGAAGCACCTTTGAGCTGATCCCCGGTGAAGGTGCGCCGAATAAAAACTTTGTCATCGCGCCGGCGGATAAAGCTCTGCTGCAAAAACCGGGCGTGTTGACGGTTAAGCTGAATGCGCCGGAAAGCTATGGTATCGAAGCCGGTCAACCGCTAATCCTGCACGGTGTGCAGGTGGGTCAGGTTCTGGAAAGAAAGCTGACGGAAAAAGGGGTCTCCTTCTCCGCCGCCATCGATCCGCAGTACGGCAACCTTGTGCACGGCGACAGTAAATTTGTGGTGAACAGCCGGGTCGACGTGAAGGTGGGTCTGGACGGCGTTGAGTTCCTCGGCGCCAGCGCCAGCGAGTGGGTTAACGGCGGGATCCGCATTCTGCCGGGCAGCAAAGGCGCGCTGCGTGAGAGCTATCCACTGTTCGCCAATCTGGACAAAGCCATTGAAAACAGCCTCGGCGACCTGCCGACCACCACGCTGACCTTAAGCGCTGAAACGCTGCCGGATGTCCAGGCAGGTTCCGTCGTGCTTTATCGTAAGTTTGAGGTCGGAGAAGTGATCACCGTTCGTCCTCGTGCGGACGCGTTTGATATCGAACTGCATATCAAGCCGGAGTATCGCAAGCTGCTCACGCCAAACAGCGTGTTCTGGGCTGAAGGCGGCGCGAAAGTGCAGCTCAATGGCAACGGGCTGACCGTACAGGCGTCTCCCCTCTCCCGTGCCCTGCGCGGTGCGATCAGCTTCGATAACCTGAGCGGCGCGGGCGGCAACATGCGTAAAGGTGACAAGCGGATCCTCTTCCCGTCTGAAACCGCGGCGCGCGCCGTCGGGGGACAGATTACCCTGCACACCTTTGATGCCGGTAAACTGGCAGAAGGCATGCCTATCCGCTATCTCGGAATTGATATCGGGCAGGTTCAGAAGCTGACGCTGATCACCGCGCGCAATGAAGTTCAGGCTACCGCCGTGCTTTATCCGGAATATGTACAGACGTTCGCCCGGGCAGGCTCGCGCTTCTCGGTGGTTACGCCGCAAATTTCTGCCGCAGGGGTTGAGCATCTCGACACCATACTTCAGCCGTACATTAACGTTGAACCGGGTCGGGGCAACGCGCGTCGTGAGTTTGAGTTGCAGGAGGCGACCATCACCGATTCCCGTTATCTGGACGGTCTGAGCATTGTGGTTGAAGTACCGGAAGCCGGTTCGCTGGGCATCGGTACGCCGGTCCTGTTCCGCGGTATTGAAGTGGGGACAGTAACAAGCCTGACGCTGGGTAATCTGTCCGACCGCGTGATGGTCGGCCTGCGCATCAGCCAGCGTTATCAGCATCTGGTTCGCAACAACTCAGTGTTCTGGCTCGCTTCAGGCTACTCGCTGGACTTCGGCCTGACCGGTGGCGTGGTCAAAACGGGGACCTTTAACCAGTTCATTCGCGGCGGCATTGCCTTCGCGACGCCGCCTGGCACGCCTCTGGCGCCTAAGGCGCAGGCAGGAAAACACTTCCTGCTGCTGGAAAGTGAACCGAAAGAGTGGCGCGAATGGGGAACGGCGCTGCCGCGTTAATCTCGCAGGCTCCGGTGTCAACGCGCCGGAGCCTTTATGTTACACTGCGCGCCTGAATGTTTCCCTGTGGTGTGCCCGTGGCTCAAAACTCCGTATTTCTTCCTGAACAATTCCTCGCACAGATGCGCGAGGCGCTTCCTGCTCATCTCTCTTTCGACGATTTCGTCGCCGCCTGCCAGCGCCCTTTGCGTCGAAGTATTCGCGTCAATACGCTGAAAATCAGCGTCGGAGCGTTTCTGGATCTCGTCTCCTCCTACGGCTGGCAGCTGACGCCGGTGCCGTGGTGTGAGGAAGGGTTCTGGATCGAGCGGGATGACGAGGAGAGCCTGCCGCTCGGCAGCACCGCCGAGCACCTGAGCGGGCTGTTTTATATTCAGGAAGCCAGCTCCATGCTGCCGGTTGCCGCGCTGTTTGCCGACGGAAACCAGCCTGAGCGGGTGATGGATGTCGCGGCGGCGCCGGGCTCTAAAACCACGCAAATTGCCGCCCGGATGAACAACCGCGGCGCGATCCTCGCCAACGAATTTTCCGCCAGCCGCGTCAAAGTCCTGCACGCCAATATCAGCCGCTGCGGGATCCACAACGTCGCGTTAACACACTTCGACGGTCGCGTGTTTGGCGCTGCCTTGCCGGAAGCTTTTGATGCCATCCTGCTCGACGCGCCCTGCTCCGGCGAAGGCGTAGTGCGTAAAGATCCTGATGCGTTAAAAAACTGGTCCGTTGAAAGCAACCTGGAGATCGCCGCCACGCAGCGTGAACTGATCGACAGTGCGTTTCATGCCCTGCGCCCCGGTGGAACGCTGGTTTACTCCACCTGCACGCTGAATCGCGATGAAAACGAGGACGTCTGCCTGTGGCTCAGGCAACGCTATGCGGATGCCGTCGAGTTTCTGCCGCTGGACACCCTCTTCGATTCGGCCAGTCACGCGGCCACCCCTGAAGGCTTCCTGCACGTCTTCCCGCAGATTTACGATTGCGAGGGGTTCTTTGTCGCACGACTGCGTAAAACCCGCGCCGTCGATCCGCTGCCTGTCCCTAAGTTTAAGGTCGGCAACTTCCCGTTCGCGCCGGTCAAAGGCCGTGAGGCGACACAGGCGCAAGCGGCTGCCAGCAAAGTGGGACTGCACTGGGATGAGAGCCTGCGCCTCTGGATGCGGGACAAAGAGCTGTGGCTGTTCCCGGTCAACATCGAACCGCTGATTGGTAAGGTGCGTTTCTCCCGCCTCGGTATTCGCCTGGCGGAGATCCACAACAAAGGATATCGCTGGCAGCACGAAGCGGTCATTGCGCTGGCAGGCAATGAGAACACCTTCGCCCTGACGCATCATGAAGCGGAAGAGTGGTATCGCGGTCGTGACGTTTACCCGGAAGACGGCCCGTCACAGGATGAAGTCATCGTGACGTATCAGGGCTATCCGCTCGGGCTGGCGAAAAAAGTCGGCTCGCGGCTGAAAAATAGCTATCCGCGTGAACTGGTACGCGATGGTCGCCTGTTTACCGGTAACAGCCGCACTGACTGAAAAAACGCATTTTTTTACTGGCGATTTCTCTCTCCTTGTCTAGGATCAAAAATGGATGACTGCACTGGTCATACCAGATTTTGGGCAACAAACCGGAGAGCATTATGACGAAAACCAGCGTACGCATTGGCGCTTTTGAAATCGACGACGCTGAATTGCGCGGCGAAGCACAAGGCGAACGAACGTTAAGTATTCCCTGCAAATCCGATCCGGATTTGTGCATGCAACTGGACGCCTGGGATGCAGATACCAGCGTCCCGGCGATCCTTGATGGGGAACATTCCGTTCTGTACCGTGAACATTACGACAGTAAAACCGATGCCTGGGTCTTGCGTCTTGCATAACCCAAAGAGAACCCGCCCGAAGGCGGGTTATTTATTACTGAAGCTGCGCCAGCGTCAGAAAGCCCCCGAACACCGCTCCCGTATCAATGTAGTGCAGATTGTTGAAATCGTAGCGCTTGTCCACAGGCGTATGTCCGAACCAGAAGTGATCCGCGCCGCTAATGCCCTGCCCTCTACCCACCATAAAGCCCATTAACCGGTCGCGATCCCACAGCACCCGCTGGGCATCTACCGGCTTATGCCAGGCATATTCGGCGGCGGGATAATCCGCATGAGCAATCACGTTCAGACCGTTTTTGCAGGTTATTTCAATAATGTGCGGTAAGTCCCGACACGCGTCGAGTAAATCCTTCGCCTGCTTTTGTTGAGCGACCGTAAGCCCGGTAAACCAGTTACCGCCATTTATCGACCAGAGACTAAAATCATTATTTTCAAGCGCATCTAACGCCATTTGCTCGTGATTACCGCGTACCGCATAAAACCACTTTTCCTGCATCAACTGTAAACATTTCACGCTGTCGGGACCGCGGTCGATAATATCCCCCACCGAGATAAGCAGATCCGCAGCAGGATTAAAATGCCGTCGTTTAAGCTCATCCATAAGCCACTGATAGCAACCATGAATATCGCTGACAACCCAGACATGACGCCAGTGTTCTCCCTCTATTTTCTGATACATAACGCCTCCTGTAAGAAGTATAGCTGCCACAGAAAATGTCATGCGCTGGCGTTGGATATCGCGAATCCAAACAAACCATAAACCAGCCGGAAATAAAGATCGCTGCGCTATTAATCCCTTATTCCCTGGCCTTTAAAATAATGCGGAATAAAAAGAGGGATTTTCACGTGTCAAACATACACCTGCAAAACGATGTTTTTTATCCGCATCGCACAAATATTATTTCTGAACTGGTGAGAGGGAAACGCGTTCCCGGCCCAATCTGGCACAAACGTGATTACCGGTTAAAGTTCCTTCTGCGCTCGCTTTTATTCTGGTCCTCCACCCATCGCATGCTGGAGGCGCTATCCGGGCGCGATGATTTCGACAGGCTGCTCACCTCTCAAATTACCTTGCCGAGCAAAACTCACCGCCAGTATCTGATGCGTGGCCTGAACTCAAACGACCGGGCCGATGCTATCGTCAGCCACTATCAGTGGATTGATAGTCTGAAAAATACCGCCCTCACCCACGCGCTGACCAATCCGCAAGAGGTGCCGGTTGTCCGGTTCGAGGCAAAAAACGGCGAAATCTATACCGTCCACGCCTCGTCCGCAGGTAAGGCTGAACGTGAAGGCGAAAGCACGCTTTGGCTGCATGACAATGACAACACGCTGCTTGCCAGCCTGACGTTCTGTGTCGCACGCAGTAACGGTCGTATGGTGCTGGTGATCGGCGGCCTCCAGGGTCCCCGTCGTCATGTTTCACGGGAGGTGATTAAGCAGGCTACCCGTGCCTGCCATGGGCTTTTCCCGAAACGCGTGCTGATGGAGGTGATCTTCCAGCTTGCCTCACGCTCGAACATCAGCGCGATTTTTGCCGTCAGCGATGAAGGCCATGTTTTCCGCGCGTTGCGCTACCGTCTGAGCAAAGGGCGTCATTTTCACGCCAGCTACGACGAGTTCTGGGAAGGCCTGAACGGAAAGAAACTCTCCCCCTTCTGCTGGCAGTTGCCGCTCCAGATGGAGCGTAAAGCACTGGAGGAGATTGCCAGCAAAAAACGCGCCGAATACCGTCGCCGCTTTGCGTTACTTGATGATATTGCGGCTTCCGTACATGCGCGCATTAATCCCGCAGTCGTCTCAGGCAAAATACAAACAAAAATTTAACAAAACAGCCAAAAAGGACTGGACTTACGCCTGCCGGGTTGTGGTATGTTTGAAGCAGGCGCACAGGAAGTGAACCTTCTGCTGAGACGAAAACCGGATTTTATCGTTTATTTTCATGCAGATAAAAAGAGACCGAATACGATTCCTGTATTCGGTCCAGGGAAATGGCTCTTGGGAGAGAGCCGTGCGCTAAAAGTTGGCATTAATGCAGGCTCAATCGCCTTGCCCTTTAAGAATAGATGACGACGTCAGGTTTTCCAGTCCACAGTAAAAGTGGTCTGAAAAAAAGCGTCAGAACATCACTAAATGTGAAAAACCGCAGAGCTTTTACAAGCACCTGCGGTTTTTTTTTACTGGAAACCTGACGGCTAGCAGAGCTTTTTAGCGCGCTCAATAAACGGTGCCAGACTCTTCTTCTGCCCGGGGTTTGCCGGGTCATCCACCTGGATCACGCTGACAGGCTGTCCGTTACTTTTCCCGCTGGCAACCTGCTGCTCCGCTACGTCATTTAACGGATACTGCACGAGCGTACTGGGATTGATGACATACAGCGCGTTACCGGGACGGCAGGTGAGCATGACCTCTTCACGATTAAATGCCCAGTTGTCCTTACCCACTTCAAACCGGCTGACGGTGATGACCTGCGGCGCGGCCAGCGCACTGCTGGCACAGGTGAGAAGTAAAAGAGAAAGCAGTGTCTTTTTCATAAGTTATTAAACCTTGTCAGAAGGGTTCCCAGGTCGCGAACAGGCTGACGGCCGCCAGTACCAGCGCGCCCAGCACCACTTCTGCCTGTGTCATCCTGATAAAAATCTGTTGTTCCCGCCCGGCATCAGGGCGAAAGCGTGGCACAAGAAAATACCGATTCGCCAGCGCAATTGCCACCATCATGATGACCAGCGCACATTTGAACAACAACAGCCGTACATAAGGCGCTTCCCACGGCACGTCTATGCCCACAATAAAGAGCGTATTGATTATCCCGGTCAGCAGCACGCCCGCCACGGCATAATGCCCCACGCGGGAGAAGCGCATCATGGTAAAGATAGCGGCTGGCTGCCAGCGGCCTTTCGCCAGCCGCATACAGAACAGCAGCGGCAGTAAACCGCCCACCCAGGTGGCGGCGCAGAGCAGGTGAAGCGCATGGTTCAGACGATGCAACGCACCCGGCGCGCCACCGTTCATCGCGGCATGTCCCACGCCCGCCAGCAGCACCAGTTGCCCCATCGCGAGCAGTAATAGCCGTGAGCCCTTTTGCGGGGTAAGCCATGCAGCGCCCGCGGTCACAGCGGCCAGCACCATTTGCCACAGCCAGACGCCACCAAACTGCGTGCCCAGCACGCTGCGCCAGACCGCCGGGCGAATGACATCCCCCCAGCCGTTACCCATTAACCCACTTTGCAGGCCGAACATCAGCAGAGCAGCCATCAGGCTGATTAAGGCCGCGATATTCTGCTGGCGCTGGAAACGCTGCGTCATGAGGCGCTGCAACGAAGACGGTGCAAACCAGACACTGTATAACGCGTTGCCGAACAGTAGTATCAGCGCAACAAAATGGATAAAGCGAAACGCTACGTAGCTCAGGGCCAGCATACTATTTCACGCTAAAGTGATAGCTGCCCTTGGTTTTGTGGCCGTCCACGGAGACCACATGCCAGTCCACCGTATAGGTGCCGGTCGTCAACGGTTTCTCAAGAGGAACAATCAGCTTTGCGTTATCCTTCTCGTCACGCTTCACCGCGCCGGTCTGGATTTTGTGCTGCTGCGCGTCCGTCACCACGACGCCGCTGAAGGCAGGTTCAATGCCTTCCGAGAAATTCAGGGTAATGACGTCGGGTGCCGTCGCGACGGTATTTTCCTGCGGGGATTGTTGCTTAAGGTGCGCATGGGCCAGAGCTGATGGCGCGATTGCCGAAGAGAGCAGAAACACCAGCGCACACGCGACGCGGGAAGGGGTAAAGTGCATCACAATCATTCCTTTTCGTTATGCCTGAATGCTAAAGAATAACTCTGTATAATTAACGAGTCGAGGAACATCCTTTGCTCCCTTGTCATCGTTGAACAATCGCGGTAACGTTGCCGCCGCAGAAAAAGGAGAAGGAAATGAACGTTAACCTGGCCGCCCTTCCTCAGGACGAGATGGACAAAGTGAATGTCGATCTCGCCGCCGCGGGGGTCGCATTTAAAGAGCGTTACAACATGCCCGTCGTGGCTGAAGTGGTAGAGCGTGAACAACCCGCGCATCTGCGCGACTGGTTTCGCGAACGTCTTATTGCGCATCGCCTCGCCTCCGTTAATCTCTCGCGCCTGCCGTACGAACCTAAAGTTAAATAAGCTTAACGTCCCGTTACACTTCCTTACGCGTTATGTGGCAGGATAAGAAAACCCTGATAAATTTAGGTGTAATCTTAAAATCCCAGCGACTTAGTGTATAAGGAAGTCACGATGTCACGATGGACTATTGCCGCGGCTCAGTATGCTCCGCGGCACAACTGTGTTGATGAGCACGTAAAACATCACCTGCACTTTATTGCCGAGGCTGCCTCGCATGGGTGCGATTTAGTCGTCTTTCCGGAGCTTTCGCTTACTGGCCCTGGCGGAACAACCTTACCCCCACCCCCTGACGATTTGCAGCTTGCCCCCCTCCTTCACGCGGCGCAGTCACGTTTCATCACGGTGATTGCCGGTATTACGCTCCAGCAACAGAAAGGACTCGCGCTATTCACCCCTAACCTGTCGACCATCCGGCGTTATCCGCAGGGTAACGGTGCGGGTGTTATTCCTGGCAATAAACGGTTAACCATCGTTGATAATCAGGCTGACGCCCCGGAACTGGACCCAGAGGCAACGCTGTTCACCAGCAGCCTGGCGGTGGGTGAGCAACGCTGGCGGCAATCCATCAGTTCGTTACAACGCTTCGCGCATAAGTACGCCATCGCGGTATTAATGGCGAACGCGCGCAGCGGTAGCGCGTTATGGGATGAAAAAGGTCAGCTGATCGTGCGTGCCGATAAGGGAGAGTTGCTGTTAACCGGTTCTTTGGGCCGACAGGGTTGGCAAGGGGATATCATTCCATTAGGCTAGGCATTTTAGGATCAGGAGCGATCAATGCTGCGCGTTATCGATACCGAAACCTGCGATTTGCAGGGTGGAATTGTGGAAGTCGCCTCTGTCGACGTGGTTGACGGAAAGATAGTCAATCCAATGAGCCACCTGGTGCGCCCGGACCGTCCCATCAGTGCGCAGGCGATGGCAATTCATCGCATTACGGAATCGATGGTGGCGGATAAGCCGTGGATTGAAGAGATCATCCCTCTTTACCACGGTAGCCAGTGGTATGTCGCCCATAACGCCAGCTTTGACCGCCGCGTGCTGCCGGAGATGCCCGGTGAATGGATTTGCACCATGAAGCTGGCGCGCCGTCTGTGGCCGGGGATCAAATACAGCAATATGGCGCTGTATAAGTCGCGCAAACTAAGCGTGCGGACGCCGGAAGGGCTGCATCATCACCGCGCCCTCTATGACTGCTACATCACCGCAGCGCTTCTGATTGATATCATGAATACTTCCGGCTGGACGCCGGACGATATGGCGACCATTACCGGCCGCCCCGCCCTACTGACCACCTTCACGTTCGGTAAATATCGTGGAAAACCGGTATCGGAAGTGGCGGACAACGATCCGGGCTATCTGCGCTGGCTGTACAACAACCTCGACAGAATGAGCCCGGAACTGCGCCTGACGCTGAAGCATTATTTAGGCGAAGCCTGAGTTCCCGCGCGGCCTGGCAGCGTATCCTGCGCCAGGCCAATCAAAAAGGCGTACTCCAGCGCCACCCCTTCATAGGATTTAAATCGCCCTGATTTCCCTCCGTGCCCCGAGTCCATATCGGTACACAGCAGCAGCAGATTATCGTCAGTTTTTAGCTCACGCAGCTTCGCCACCCATTTCGCGGGCTCCCAGTACTGCACCTGGGAATCGTGCAGGCCGGTGGTCACCAGCATATGCGGATAGGCTTTCGCCTCGACGTTATCGTACGGGCTGTACTCTTTCATGTAGCGGTAATAGGTTTCATCCTGCGGGTTCCCCCACTCCTCAAACTCCCCGGTGGTCAGCGGAATGGTTTCGTCCAGCATGGTCGTCACCACGTCCACAAACGGCACCTGAGCGATAACGCCTTTAAACAGTTCAGGCCGCTGGTTTACCACGGCTCCCATTAACATGCCTCCGGCGCTGCCCCCCATGCCAAAGCAGAGTTGCGGATCGCCATAACCCTGCGCGATCAGCGCATCGCAGACATCAAGGTAGTCATTGAAGGTATTTTTCTTTTTGAGAAATTTTCCGTCTTCATACCAGTGCTGACCCAGCTCGCCGCCGCCGCGAATATGGGCAATCGCATAAACAAAACCGCGGTCGAGCAGGCTCAGCCTGCTGCTGCTGAAATCGGCGTCCATGCTGGATCCGTAGGAGCCGTAACCGTAGACGAGGATGGGGTTTTTACCTTTGTTGAAGTGATCCTTGTGGTAGACGAGAGACACGGGGACTTCAACGCCGTCGCGCGCGGTCACCCACAGGTGTTCACTGCGATAATTTTCCGACTCAAATCCCCGGACCTCAGCCTGTTTAATCACCTGACGCTGCCCGGTGTCCATATCCAGCTCAAACAACGTGTCCGGGGTAGTCATTGACGAATAGCCGTACCGCAGGCGGGACGATTCCGGTTCCGGATTAAAGCCGATCCACGTCACGTAAGCCGGGTCATCGAACGCAATGCCCACCACTTCGCGGGTTTTGCGGTTGATTTGGCGAATACTGGTCAGTCCGCGCTGACGCTCTTCCACCACCAGCCAGTCGGTAAACAGGGTGAACCCCTCCAGCATCACCTGATCGCGCGCAGGAATTAACACTTCCCACTTCCGTTCATCGCGCACTTTGGTTTTATAAAGGCCAAAGTTTTTGCCCTCGCGGTTCGAACGCAGGTAAAAGCTGTGCTGGAAGTGATCCAGACTGTACTCATGATCTTTACGGCGCGGCAGGAAGCATAACGGCTGGGCATCCGGCAGTTCGGCATCCAGCAGCAGCACCTCAGAGGTGGTGGCGCTGGCAAGGAAGATAATCACGTAGTGGCGAGACGAGGTTTTATGCAGGCTGACGTAGAACGTCTCGTCTTTTTCTTCATACACAAGCTCATCGTCGGCGGAATCAGTCCCCACCGTATGACGCCAGACCTGATAAGGCAGCAGCGTTGAGGCATGCTTTTTAACGTAGTAGACCGTTTCTGAATCGTTACCCCAGACGAAATCGGGGGAGACATTATCCAGCATTTCGGGATACCAGTTTCCCGTTTCAAGATTGCGGAAACGCAAACCGTACTGGCGGCGGGAGAGGTAATCCTCAGCCAGCGCCATAATGGCGTTATCGGGGGAAATGGACATGCCGCCCAGCGTATAAAACTCACTGTGGGCAGCACGTTTGTTAGCATCCAGCAGGATCTCCCATTCGTCCCACTCGGCGCTCAGCACAGACTGGCGCTGGTAGATGGGATATTCGTTTCCCGGCTCATAAATATGGCGATAGCGATAACCGTTTTTGCACCACGGGGCAGAGACATCACGCTGGGGGATACGCTGCACCATTTCGTTCAGGAGCTGATCCTGAAGCGCCTGCTGGCTGGCCATGACCTGGCGGCCATAGTCGTTTTCCTCGTGCAGATAGTCGAGCACCTCTGGCCGGGAACGGGAATCGTCCCGCAGCCAGTAGTAGTTATCGATACGCGTATCGCCATGCGTGGTGATCGCATAAGGAGTACGTCGGGCTTTTGGAGGCATGGCATTCTTACTTTTTCGTTTTACATCCTATAAGGTTGGCAAAACACGCGTATGATGCAAGCGAAACATGGCCTTCTAGCCCGCGAGGGTCTGCTTCTGCTGCTGAATATCCTGCTCAATTCCCTCACGAACGTCCTGTGGGATCTTCAGCGCATCACCCAGGGCGTTCAGGTAGCTGCGCTCCATAAAGTGATCGATATCGATGGCGGCACAGCTCAGAAAATAGAGTTCCAGTGCCTCTTCTTCGTTTTTCACGCTTTGCGCCAGACGCTGCGGATCGAGCGGCTGTTCGATGGCCTGCGCCACCAGCGCCCTGCCCTGCTCCTCAACGCCCGCTTCCCGCATCTGCTGTTCAATTGCGGCACGTTCACTGGCATCAATATGCCCGTCGCTCTTGGCTGCAAAGACCAGGGCGAGGATCAGACGCTCGGTACGTAAATCTAACGGCGAAACCTGCTTCCCGTACTGCGGTTCATCCTGATGCGCGTTGCGCACCTTGTCTTTGTATTTGTTCCATAAGACGGAGCCTGCAATAGCCCCTCCGCCCGCCAGCAGCGCGCCGGTACCGTATTTGGTAAGCAGTTTCCGCGATGATTTATTGGCAACCAGCAAACCGGCCAGTCCGCCGAGCGCACCCGGCACTAGCAGCTTGCTCAGACCCTGCTCGCCGGACGACGAGCCTTTTTGTCCCAACAGGGATTGCAGTTGATTCATCCAGCCTGACATATTTTTCCTCACGTAACAGTGCGTAACCTTCACAGCCTAAGCGAGCGGGTGTCAGGAAATGTCTGTCAGTGCTAAAGAAGCGCAAATTTCTCCCCTGTTCGGGTTATCCCTATACAAGACATACGCAAACGTTTTCGTTTATACTGCCCGCATCTTTTTCAGGGGGATTTTTATGACTCGTTTAGGAACTGCGCTGCGTCCTGCCGCGACGCGCGTTATGCTGTTGGGATCGGGTGAACTGGGTAAAGAAGTGGCCATTGAATGCCAGCGTTTGGGTGTGGAAGTGATTGCGGTGGACCGTTATGCGAATGCGCCCGCCATGCACGTCGCGCATCGCTCGCACGTCATCGATATGCTTGACGGTAATGCCCTGCGGGCGTTAATTGCCGACGAAAAACCGGATTTCGTGGTACCTGAAATTGAGGCCATTGCCACTGAGATGTTGGTTGCCCTTGAACAGGAAGGCCAGCGCGTGGTGCCCTGTGCCACAGCGGCAAAACTGACCATGAACCGGGAAGGCATTCGTCGCCTGGCGGCAGAAGAATTACAGCTCCCGACCTCCAGCTACCGTTTTGCCGGGGATAAAGCTGCGTTTCTCCAGGCCGTAGAGGAGATTGGCTACCCGTGCATCATTAAGCCGGTAATGAGCTCCTCTGGCAAAGGGCAGAGCTTTATCCGCGACAGCAGCACGCTGGACAAGGCCTGGGACTATGCCCAGCAGGGCGGCCGTACCGGTGCCGGGCGCGTCATCGTAGAAGGCGTGGTGAAGTTTGATTTTGAAATTACCCTGCTCACCGTCAGCGCCGTGGACGGTGTTTATTTCTGCGACCCGATTGGTCATCGCCAGGAAGACGGCGATTATCGCGAATCCTGGCAGCCGCAGCGAATGAGCGCGCTGGCGCTGGCACGCGCGCAGGAGATCGCCCGCAAAACGGTGCTGGCGCTGGGCGGCTACGGCCTGTTCGGCGTGGAGTTATTTGTTTGCGGCGACGAGGTGATCTTCAGTGAAGTCTCCCCTCGCCCGCACGATACCGGGATGGTCACGCTGATTTCGCAGGATCTCTCTGAGTTCGCGCTGCACGTACGTGCTTTCCTCGGCCTGCCGGTTGGCGGCATCCGTCAGTACGGCCCTGCAGCCTCGGCGGTGATCCTGCCGCAACTGACCAGCCAGAATGTCACCTTTGACAACGTCGAAGGTGCGGTAGGCGCAGGCTTGCAGGTTCGGCTGTTCGGCAAACCGGAGATCGACGGAGCCCGTCGTCTGGGCGTGGCATTAGCGACCGGGGAAAACGTGGACGAAGCCGTCGCGAGAGCGAAAAAAGCGGCCACTGCGGTGAAAGTGACAGGGTAAATAACTAAAGGCTGGTCAAGTAAGCGACCAGCCACATAGCATGATTAACGTTGTTTCGTTTCTATCGCTTCCATTCGTATTCCATGTCCTCGTAGGCTTCATTCGTTTTCGAGATGAAAACAAAACTACCGAGGCCTATAAAAATAACGAAGGGAATGATTATGCTCGCAATCAGTTCCCAGATTGCTGGCGGATCGTTTTGCGCCAGGAAACTGATACGATAGGCAATGAGGGATAACACGCAGAATAAAGCCGCCATCCCCGCAGGATAAAGGGGATTACTCCAGTTACACCAGGTAAGTTTATTTGGGATAGCTGTCTTCATGGAGGAAAGCGCAGTAATACAAAATTTGTTTTTGTCTGAATATGCTACCAGTTGCTCCCCCTGGGCATATTTGACCGCATCCGCCGCAAATGCCAGAGCCAGCCACCGATACCCGGCACTTTTTGCGCCCAGAGAGGCATCGATATCCAGCCGTTCCACCGTGAGCGCTTTTTTGTCCAGTGCCTGCATTAATGGATATTTTTCGATACGGGACAGCCCGGTATACCAGAGATTTTTCGGCGTAAGTACCGAACCCGTCTCAAGGAAGACCGCCATTTTGTCCTCTACATCGGTCACATCAGACATAGGCTGATATAAATATACCGGTTTTTCGCCCTCCTCCCGGACATAATGACTGGTCAGCAGGAATGCACATGCATTTTCCATGCTCTTTGATTCGCCGCTTTCTTCATGTAAATCAACGATAACAATCAGCCGGTTTTCAACTCTGTAATCAGATAAGTTCATCCATTGGCTAACGATCGCGTAGTCAGGGCATTCTGTGCTGTACTCAATTTTACACGTGCTGGCCGTTTCAATACCCAACCGCTCCAGAGTGCGTCTCAGTTCATCAATGCAGGATCCACTCCCTCCGCGAACCCAGACAACGGTTTCAAAAATACGGTAGTTATAGCCCTTCAATTTTTCTGCCATCGGGTCCAGTAAGCGGTAAAACATCTGTTCATTCCTGGTCTGGTCGAAGCGATCTTGCAGCTGAATGTTAACCGGCGTTTTCGGTGCCAGCGGAAATTCGCCTTCCAGTTTCAACATATTCAGCGCGGGTTGCTCCAGGGGGGTTATTGAAGACCATGCTGCGATAGCCATATTTTTCCGCGCATACGCCTTTAAATTAATCTCCTGCTCTTTTGCTATGAATTTTCGGGTTTCAGCATAATGAATGTTGGCGTCATGAAATATGAAACTTGTAAAAACTAATAACGACACAACACAGATGGGCAGAATAACTGAAGGCACAAAAAAGAGAGCCGTAACGTGTTCCTGTTCAGGCCAGGTTAGAGCCCGGATCGCGAGGCCCATTGCGACGGCTATCACATAGAGGAAAACAATCATGACGACTGGCACAGTGGAATCCGGGTCTGGCTGTTTTTTGTATAACCACCACACGCGCATTACGAAGCTCCCGCCACAGGTAAGGTACTTTTGATTTCACATCCACACGCCGCGCGACAGCCATCTACCACAACCCCACGGCCATGCATGGTCCAGGTTGGGTGACATTCAGTGATTGCGAACGTCCCTTTATGGAGCGGACACTGCACAAGATCATCTTTCAAGGCCACGGGCTGACCCATAAAGTCTGCCCCAGAGGCCTTAGTGACTTTTCCTCCGCTTATCAGCGGATCGTTTAACCTAATGACGCCTTTCATCACTTTATCTCCCTATTTTCCCGCATCCATGTTGCATTGCATATGATCCCAGCCGGTATAGCCCTTCACGTCGGGTACGCTGTCGGGTAAATCTTGCCAGTTAGCCTTAAATTGCTGCGTGCTGTGCTTAAGCCCCTGCTTAGTCATATAGACCATTCCCCAGGCCCAGCCAGGGAAACGGGGGTCCAGCGTATCGCTTACTTTATTTCCCATTCCGTCATCCACGGTATAGGCAATCCCCGGCCCACCGGGCAGAATGCGCGGGTCTTCAAATGGCTTTGATGACATATACAACCGGTGTTTGGTCAGTAAAAAGCCCTGATCGTTGACGACGGTGAAAGATATGACATCATCATAATAAGGAGCGTTACTTCCATCAGGTTCATTGCTCCCTGGTGACATAGATGCACCACCTCTTTCCCACGTTTTCCCATAGTCTTTTGATACTGAAAAACCACCAGTAACATTTCCCCACCACGGAATAGCAAGATAGTGCTCTGAAGGATGCACGAATTTTTTGGTGAAGATTCGATAAAACTGACTGGCAATTTGTGAATGGATACCTTTCTTAGTATCGCTAAACCAGAGTTCACCTTCGCAATCCCAGCCTTTCAGTTCGAGATAACGATGATCATCGAACCGGTAAACAACCTGTGTCGGCGGTTCTTTCGCCTGGCATCCGGTTGCCAGCACAACGGACGTAGCTGCGAGAACGGTACATAATCCTTTCATCAGTTATCGCCCCGCATCCATATCACAGCGCATATGATCCCAGCCGGTGTACTCCTTCACTTCGGGTACGCTGTTGGGTAAATCTTGCCAGTTAGCCTTAAATTGCTGTGTGCTGTGCTTAAGCCCCTGCTTAGTCATATAGACCATTCCCCAGGCCCAGCCAGGGAAACGGGGGTCCAGCGTATCGCTTACTTTATTTCCCATTCCGTCATCCACGGTATAGGCAATCCCCGGCCCGCCGGGCAAAATGCGCGGGTCTTCAAATGGCTTTGATGACATAAACAGCCGGTGTTTGGTTAGTAAAAAGCCCTGATCGTTGACGACGGTGAAAGAAATAATATCCTCATAGGATGGTTGGTTAGTACCATCGGGCTCATTAGGCCCTACCGAAAAAAACTGGGGAGACCATGTTTTACCATAATCTTTTGAAATCATTGTTCCTGGGTCATCCCAGGTGGGTATGGCAATATATCGTTCAGAAGGATGAACAAATTTTTTGGTGAAAATCCGATAAAATTGACTGACGGGCCTGGTATGAATACCCCGAAGAGTATTCGTATACCAGAGTTCACCTTCGCAGCCCCAGCCTTTCAATTCGAGAAAACGGTGATCATCAAACCGATAAACAACCTGTGTCGGCGGTTCTTTCACCTGGCATCCGGTCGCCAGCACCACTACTGCGGCTGACAGACCCATACATAATTGTTTCATGCTCAATCCTTAAGCCAGCTGACTCTCACTCTTGGGTTTCGGCATATCCCATTGCAGGTTTGCTATTTCCTGATTTCCAACAGCCAGATCGCGGGACGGTTTAACCATTGTGGAATTGTTAAAGTGGTTCTTTACCCCAAACACTCCTGTCGGTAAAACCTCGTCAGGTTTGTTCATGTAGTTTTTTGTAAATTGCTCATTGAGTCGTCCCGTTTTGTAATAATCTTTCGCAAATTGATAACCGTTCTGCGGATCACGCCAGTCTGCCCGATGTAACAACCCTTCCCAAAATTTCCCCGCCTGATAATCGAATGATTTGCACTGCCCAATAGCCAAATCAAACGCCATAGCGTGCGATGGCACAAATTCGCTCATCACAATAGAGGAGTGCTGGCTGTAGCCCACCGGGTCAATTTTCTGCCATTCCGCTTGCAGTTCTTCCGGTGTTTTCTTCCAGGTAAGTGTGACTAACTGAAAATCTCGCGAACCTGACACCTCACCATAAATAACCTCATGCTTACGTTCAAAACTCTCTTCTTTAAGCTCTGAAGCAGATAAAACGTGACCAGGCTGCCAGCCAATATTTTGATAGCGGTTCACTGCAAAGGTTGTCGTTACTGTGCGCTTAATGGCGCTGGCTTTGGCGGAATAGGAAATGTAGGCGTCCGGGCTGTCCGGATCGACATAATAGGTATACGGTTTATCACTGGTTTTAGGATCGTTATCCGGGTGATTATCCTCCCCCTGAAGTTTGAAAATAAAAGGTTCCGGTAACTCCTCACCATTTATCACCACATCGCGAGCGCTGTAACTGGCGTTCGTGAGAAAGGCATATTTTGCATCCCCCTCATTTCGCGGCGGTAACTCAAAGGGGTTAGCGTCAGGGATGTTTCCTACTTCACCATGCTGGTAAAACACACGCTGAAACAGATTCGGTATATCACTGGCGATATTCTGAGGAATGCCCCGCCAGCCAAACCCCTGCACATTCTCCAGCGACACGACGCCATCGTTCGGGCAAAAGTAGTTATACACTTTACCGTCGTTGCTTCGGCAATATCTGTCATCCGTTCGCAGCGGATTATCGGAAGGTTTACGCAGAGTACAGGAAGCCTCCAGGGCCAGCAATTCGCTCTCGGCCATTTTCCCGCCACCTTTCCATTGCGTATGCATCAGGCGACAGAAATTTTTAAATGTCTGCTGTCTGGCATCGTCGGTCTGTTGATAACCCGGCTGAATATTTTCAGCCACGCGCGACTCAAGAGAATACGGTGAGTGATTAAGAATCACACAGTTTACCGGAGCATACCCGGCCTGTTTCACCAGCATATTTGCCAGCATAGTAATAATCGTGCCCTGACTATGGGCCACAATGTTAATCACATCTTTCGCCGTAATCGGCTCACTTCGAACCTGAATAATCAAATCTGCCAGCCGTTGAGCGGCAAAAAACTGGTAAATGCGGTGCGGGTTTCCATAAATGGGATGGGTAAAATCGCCATCATTGAAGTGCAGCGAGGCAAATCCCGCAGCGGCAACGCCGAAGCCACCGGCGCCGGGTCCCAGCATATCCGGGATCGTCGTCGTTGCGTTGGCAAAGGTCCCGCCCCCCTTGGCAAAACTCGTATCAAGTGCGTTCCTAAAGTTATCGTTCTGGTACTGAAACGGCCCTTTCCCGTCATTACCCAGCGACTTTTTATTCGTCTCGTTATCTTCCTGGTACGCATCATAGGGAAGATGCGCATTGTCACTCAGCTTCCCGACTTCCTCCCGGTAGCGCTTCTGGTCCGCCCGGTAGTCAGCATGCGTAACCGGTTTATATCCCCAGTAAAACGGGATGATGGGAGAACGCCCGGGAGTAATAATTCCGTAGTCTTTCCATTCGTGGGCGTAAAAATCCTGCCGGTTAAGTCGCTTACCCAGCCCGGTAAGTATACCTTTCTCCTGATTCTGGTAGGCTTCACCCACATCGTTCACGCCATGGACGAGGATCACAATGCCGGGCATCGGGCGCGGTATCCCGACGTTGCGCGTCTGGGCGACTTCGCCCAGGGTTTTGTGTACCGGAATATCGCCTTCTGATACCACCCGTGGAGCGTAGGGTTTTGTCTTCGCCTCCGTCATTCCATTATCTCCATTTTATAGCTGTCGAGGTCGTCAGCATCGAGCAGTGTTGAACGACCGGAGCTGTCCGTCACGCCTTCCACCACCTGACCGGATGCACTGGTCAGCCTGAATTTTTTGTTTGCCAGAATTTGCTCCGGATCATCGCCGGCGTGCAGTTTGTAGCGAAGTTTAAAGGCGCCTTTGTCAAAGGATGGCGTCGGTACCGACACACTTTCCGGACCGTCGTATTTCAGGCTCGGCGCTTTGAGCTCAATGCCCGTCGGCGAGAAAATCGTGACCAGTCCGGTCGGGCTGATCCGGATCCCGCCGCCCCCGCAGACAAACTGCATTCCCTTTCTGGCACTGCCGTTCATTTTCCCGGCGGTGCTCGTCAGCGTGAAATCCTGCTGCGACAGCATGTGCATTTCGCCCCGCTGCGCCTGCGTCGTAATATCCCCCGCACCGGCAATCATCTGGATGCCGAGTTTGCGGGTAAACAGCGACAGTTTTTCCCCTACGGCCAGCGAGAATTTTTTCACCACATTCACGCTGGCATTCCCGCCCGCTGTGGCAATCAGGTCTTTCCCGGCTGACAATTGCAGGCTGTCCGGCGTAACCTGCGCAATTCCACTTTTTCCATATGCCAAAATACCGGGCTCCGCGAGATGACTCAGCGTCTGGCTGAGCGCATTTTGCCGATCGGTTTCCACATTACTCGCACCTGCCGTAAGCGCACTTTGTTGTAGGGTCATCGCCAGCGATAACGCCTTTTCGAGTTGTGCAATAGCCGCTGTCATATCCAGTTGCTTACCCCCCGCGCGGGGCTGTGCTTCCGTGGTGATCATCACGCCTTTGGCAGCACGCAGCGCCATCCAGTCGTCGGTGCGAGCCTCCACACCTTCCCCGCGCTTTTTGCCCTCAGCATCAACCAGGTGGCCCACACTCACTTGCCCTTTGCCGTACTCGGTAGAGATTTTGATGTGTTCCTGCCCGCGACGATCTTCAAGACGGATCTTGTTCAACGCGGCCGTGCGGATCACGTTTCGGGTATCGTTACGGTTTGTGACTAAATCCGGGTGGCTGCCGTCGTGCATGACATGGGCGATAAAAGGTCTGTCCGGGTCGCCGCCTTCAAAACCTACGGCAACTTCAGTCCCCTCCAGCAACGGAAAGTGAATACCAAAAGTATCACCGGCGTACGGCCTGCCGAGGCGTACCAGGGCGCTTTCAAATCCGACCCGTTTTTCATCAAGGTCAAAATCGAACTTAACCCGGTAGCGTCCAACCGCATCAAGTCCGGCATAGGTTTTATCTCCCCCGATAGCCATCACTCTGGCGGGCACCGTTCCGGCTATCACCGGCCGGGATATGTATTCAGGACGGAAGCTATAGCCGTGGATATAGGGGATCCCAGAAAGTACGGCGCGATAGTGTTCAGCACGGCTGCCGCGGATAATCATCGCAGTTATCACAAACCCGGACTTAAACCCGTCAGGTACAGGCCCTGCAGGATAAAACATAATGCCTGGCTGAAGCTCGGGATCGCTGGTTGTCGCCCCCAGAACACTCTGTCCGTTCAACAGGCGTTCATAACGCAGACGGGCGTAAAATGCGGCGGTTTCCGCCTCTTCACCGTGAAAATCCCCCGCAGCAAGATAGTGATCGGCATAGTGATAGTGTTGGCCTGTCGTTACACCTTCGGGAATATCGCTCGTTTTAACGGTCTTATCCGTCTGCGGCGATTGCGGGTCACGGTAGTTATAGGTACGAACCAACACATTTTTTGGGATCAGGCCGTGCTGCTCCTCCAGATCGGTGATGTATTCGTTATAACTGGTCATGCCTGAATGTCGGACATAAGGCATCTGTTTGTCGCTGAAGTTGTAACGACGCGCAGAATCCCCAAAAATAACGACGGTTTCCGTTTTCACTTTGTTGTGATTCTCAAAACGGAACCAGATCCCTATCTCTGCCAGCAGCCGACGGATGAACCGCAAATCGGTTTCTTTCCACTGAATGATCATTTCCCGTCGTGGATAGCTGTGGCTCAGTTGGTCAAAATCAATGTTGTAGCCGTCAAAGTGACCACTGTCCTTCATCAGCTTTGTAACGAGCTCCGGGACTGTCATGTTCATGTAAACCGCAGAACGGTAATTTTGATCCAGCAGCGCCAGCTCATGCTCCAGCACGCATTCATACAGTGCTTCGTCACCTGAAGACATCAGCCGGGAAAATTGGGTGATCGTGCCATTAATCTGGCGAACCGGCAGCCAGGAGGTTTGCCCATGCCATGAGGCTTCCAGATTGGGTGCACGCAGAATAAACTCAGCCCTTTGATTAAGAACAGCATTAATGGCAATGTTTTGATCCGGACTGGTAAAGCGAATGGTATAGCGATAAGGCTCGCTTAATATCTCTTTTCCTGTAAAAGAATGAACATCAGAAATAACATTTTTGCTACGCGGGAAATACAATAAATATCTGTTTAACGTGTCCCACCGTTGAGCCACCTCAGATTCCCCTGACATTATTATCTATCCTTTTAACAAACATTCCGTTTATTAAAAACAATACACCTATCGTTCTCCTATTAAAATACCCAACCTCAAGTTGAATTGACTCAAAGGAAGTAATATTATTCATAGAATAAATAAAAAGAGCCCAGGCAATTTCATCACAGATAAATTAAGAATGAATTATTCATCAAATATATAAGTGAGGGATTATTTAATAATGAAGAATGATACGCCTGGGGGTTAGGGATATTAAAAATGTTTGTGGGAAGAAGAAGAAGAACTTATACATGCTGGTCACATAAAGTGACCAGCATCAGGCCAGAGGGCCTGCTTTATGCATTGAGCATTTGTTACTGTTTCGCGCCTTCTACCGCTTCGCGAGCCAGTTTAGTAATGCGATCCCAGTCGCCTGCTTCCAGCGCATCCGCCGGAACCAGCCAGGAGCCACCGATGCATAGCACGCTTTTCAGCGCCAGGTAGTCGCGGTAGTTGGCCGGAGAGATGCCGCCCGTTGGGCAGAAACGCACCTGGGAGAATGGGCCTGCAATCGCCTGCAACGCTTTGGTGCCGCCGTTCGCTTCAGCCGGGAAGAATTTAAACTCTTTCAGGCCGTAGTCCATGCCCAGCATCAGTTCAGAAACGGTGCTGATACCCGGGATCAGCGGAATAGTACCTTCGGTTGCGGCTTTCAGCAGCGGCTCGGTCAGGCCCGGGCTGATGGCAAACTGTGCGCCCGCTTCGGTCACTTCCGCCAGCTGCTGCGCATTCAGAACCGTACCAGCACCGATGATCGCTTCCGGCACTTCTTTGGCGATAGCGCGAATCGCATCCATCGCACAGGCAGTACGCAGGGTCACTTCCAGAACACGAACGCCACCCGCAACCAGCGCCTTCGCCATTGGGACAGCGTGCTCCAGTTTGTTTACCACTATAACCGGCACGACAGGGCCAGTAGTCAGGATTGCTTCTGCACTTGTTTTCCAGTTTTTCATCAGAGTTTTCTCTCGCCAGATCGTTAAAATCAAGTCGTCTTAAAACGTAATACAGGTTGCGCCCTGCTCCGCACCGGAGAGTTTCTCACGCAACGCACCAAACATTTCGCGTCCGGTACCCACGCGGGATGCGCTCAGGTCAGGAATATGTGGCTGACGCGCCGCCAGCTCTGCTTCGTCCACCAGCAGGGTTAACTCGCCTGTCTGACCGTTAACGCGGATCATGTCTCCATCATGGACTTTCGCCAGCAGGCCGCCGTCGTAGGCTTCCGGGGTGACATGAATCGCTGAAGGCACTTTACCGGATGCCCCCGAGAGGCGTCCATCGGTCACCAGCGCAATTTTGAAACGGCGGTCCAATAATACACCAAGCGGCGGCATAAGTTTATGTAATTCTGGCATCCCGTTCGCTTTTGGTCCCTGATGGCGCACCACGACTACGCAGTCTTTATCAAGCAGACCCGCGTCGAAGGCAGGTAAAACGTCGTGCTGGCTTTCAAACACCACCGCCGGGGCTTCGATAACCTGATTCTCTTCCGGCACGGCAGAAGTTTTCATTACGGCACGCCCAAGGTTACCGCTCAGCACTTTGGTGCCGCCGTGAGGAGAGAACGGCTGTTCGTAGGTCGCGATAACCTGAGGATCGAGCGAGTTGCTCGCCCCCTCGCGCCAGTCCAGCTCACCGTTGTTCAGCCACGGCTCAAGGGTATAGCGATGCAGGCCAAAGCCCGCCACCGTGTTGACATCCTCATGCAGCAGGCCGCCTTTCAGCAGCTCGCGCATCAGCACCGGCACGCCGCCCGCGGCCTGGAAGTGGTTAATGTCCGCCGGACCGTTCGGGTACAGACGAGCCATCAGCGGTACCACGGAAGAGATCTCGGAGAAGTCATCCCAGTTGATCAGAATGCCCGCCGCGCGCGCCATCGCGACAAGGTGCATGGTATGGTTGGTTGAACCGCCGGTCGCCAGCAGGGCGACAATCCCGTTGACGATGACTTTTTCATCCACCATTTTGCCCATTGGCATCCACTCGTTGCCGTTACCGGTCAGACGCGTCACCTGACGGGCTGCGGCTTCGGTCAGCGCTTTACGCAGTGGCGCATCCGGCTGGATGAACGACGAGCCCGGCAGCTGCATCCCCATAAACTCCACCACCATCTGGTTGGTGTTGGCCGTACCGTAGAACGTACAGGTGCCCGGCGCGTGATAGGACGCGGCTTCCGCTTCCAGCAGCGCCTGACGGTCCGCTTTTCCTTCGGCATACAGCTGGCGGATACGGACTTTTTCCTTGTTTGGCAGACCGCTTGCCATCGGGCCTGACGGCACAAAAATCGCTGGCAGATGGCCAAACGACAGCGCGGCCATCACCAGCCCCGGGACGATTTTGTCGCATACGCCCAGGTAGAGCGCGCCATCAAACATATTGTGAGAGAGGCCCACTGCCGCCGACATGGCGATCACTTCGCGGCTCAACAGAGACAGCTCCATACCGTCCTGTCCCTGAGTCACGCCATCACACATGGCCGGCACGCCGCCTGCAACCTGGCCCACCGCGTTCACGCTGTGCAGCGCATTGCGGATGATAGACGGGTAAACCTCATACGGCTGGTGGGCTGAAAGCATGTCGTTATAGGAGGTAATAATGGCGATATTGTTACGCAGCATGCTTTTCAGCGCGTCTTTATCACCAGGCTGGCAGGCGGCAAAGCCGTGGGCCAGATTCCCGCAGGCCAGCTGTGAGCGATGGACCGTTTCACTCTTCGCCTGTTCGATGCGGGCAAGGTAGGCAGCACGGGTCTCTTTCGAGCGTTCAACGATGCGTTGTGTTACGCGTAACAATGTCGGATTCATAAAAGCTCCTCTAATTTATCTGTCCAGGCTCGGGAGTTTACACAGTTTCTGACGGTTGTTAACAACGCTGAAACGCCTGATATCCGGAGCACAGGGGCAAAATGTCTGAAGGGAGTGTAATAAAAAAAGCTCCGCGGGTGAATCCACGCGGAGCTTAAAAGATTAAAAATTATGCCACTTGCTGTGTTAGATCATGTTACCGGTAAAATAACACCTTTGGGCTAGAGATAGGGGTTATTCAAACTCGTTCCAGGAGCGGCCATCACGGGTGATCATCGCAACGGAGGCGACAGGTCCCCATGTTCCCGCCTGATACGGTTTTGGCGCGTCCTGGTCGGCTGCCCACGCTTCGGTGATTGAGTCCACCCACTTCCACGCCTCTTCCACTTCATCGCGGCGGACGAACAGCGCCTGGATACCACGCATGGTTTCCAGCAGCAGACGCTCGTAAGCATCAGCCAGATGCGTCTGGTTGAAAGTTTCAGAGTAACTCAGGTCGAGTTTGGTGGTTTGCAGGTTGTGTTTGTGATCAAGACCCGGCACTTTGTTCAGGATCTGAATATCCACACCCTCGTCCGGCTGTAAACGGATGGTCAGTTTGTTCTGCGGCAGTTCCTGCCAGGATTCTTTGAACAGGTTCAGTTCCGGATTTTTGAAGTAGACCACCACTTCGGAGCATTTTGCCGGCAGACGTTTCCCGGTACGCAGGTAGAACGGCACGCCGGCCCAGCGCCAGTCGTCGATATCCACGCGGATCGCCACAAACGTCTCGGTGTTGCTGGACTTGTTCGCGCCCTCTTCTTCCAGATAGCCAGGGACTTTTTTCCCCTGGGCAAAACCTGCGGTGTACTGGCCGCGCACGGTTTTCTCACGCACGTTGGAGCGGTCAATACGGCGCAGTGATTTCAGCACTTTCACTTTGGCGTCACGAATACTGTCGGCCGTCAGATCTGACGGTGGAGACATGGCAATCATGCACAGAATTTGCAGCAGGTGGTTCTGGATCATGTCACGCATCTGGCCGGCCTGGTCGAAGTAGCCCCAGCGGCCTTCGATGCCCACTTCTTCCGCCACGGTAATTTCCACGTGGTCGATAGTGCGGTTGTCCCAGTTGTTCACAAACAAGGAGTTGGCAAAACGCAGCGCCAGCAGGTTCAGAACCGTCTCTTTACCCAGATAGTGGTCAATACGGTAAACCTGACACTCCTCAAAGAACTCGCCCACCTGGTCGTTGATTTCACGCGAGGTTGCCAGCGACGTACCCAGCGGCTTCTCCATAACCACGCGCGCCGGTTTGGCGTTCAGCTTCGCTTCGCCCAGACCTTTGCAGATGGCGCCGAAGGTGCTTGGCGGCATGGCGAAATAGTTAATGGTGACGCGATTTTCCTGGTCCAGCATTTCACCCAGACGGGTAAAGGCGCTTACATCGTTGACGTCCAGATTACAGAAATCGAGACGCCCGCTCAGCTTATCCCAAAGGCTTTCATCGATTTTCTCTTTCATGAACGTTTCGAGCGCCTCGCGCACGACTTTGGTATAAGCCTCCTTATCCCAGTCGGCGCGCCCTACCCCAAGGATTCGGGTATCGGGATGGATCTGGCCCGCTTTTTCGAGCTGATACAGGGAAGGCAGCAATTTTCGGCGTGCAAGATCGCCTTTCGCGCCGAAAATGACCAGGTCACATGCCTGGGCTGTTTGCGTTACCGCCATGTCATTCTCCTCAGTTAGATCTCCTGGTACTCTGCCAGGTATCGTTGTAATTTTATTACAATGCACTGTACTGCTTTTACGCGTTTCCTGAAACCATTAGCGCTTAACGTCACGTGCGATACGGTGATTTTTCGTCGCGCGGGCCATTACGCCCGTCTGGTGACGCAACTAATGTCGATTCTTTGCGCAACAGGGTCAGAGCAAAACCCGACGTCGATCAAGTAATGAAAAAAAACAACAACATTTCTTGTCGACGATTACCCTTTCGGGTGTCCCGGGGGTAATATCGGCTAAATCGAATCAAGGTTTCATCTCTATGAAATCGTTTATGCCCTCATGAGCGTCTTGTTAACAATGAACATGCTGGAAAAAATCCAGTTTCAACTGGAACACCTTAGCAAATCCGAGCGCAAAGTGGCCGAAGTTATTCTCGCCGCGCCCGCTCAGGCGATTCATTCAAGCATCGCCGCTCTGGCACAGGAATCGGGCGTCAGCGAACCGACGGTCAATCGATTCTGTCGTAGTCTGGACACCCGCGGCTTTCCTGATTTTAAACTGCATCTGGCACAAAGTCTGGCAAACGGTACCCCGTATGTTAATCGCAATGTAGATGAAGACGACAGCGTTGATGCTTACACCGCAAAAATATTTGAATCGGCAATGGCCACGCTCGACCATGTTCGCCAGTCTCTGGACATGAGTTCAGTGAATCGCGCGGTCGATCTTCTTACGCAGGCCAAACGGATTGCCTTCTTTGGCCTTGGCTCGTCCGCCGCCGTGGCGCATGACGCCATGAATAAGTTCTTTCGCTTTAACGTGCCGGTGATTTACTCCGATGACATTGTGCTGCAACGCATGAGCTGTATGAATTGTAGCGAAGATGATGTCGTGGTACTCATCTCCCATACGGGCCGCACCAAGAGCCAGGTGGAGCTGGCGCAACTCGCGCGTGACAACGATGCGATGGTCATCGCCCTGACGACGGCAGGTACGCCGCTGGCCCGGGAAGCGACGCTCGCCATTACCCTGGACGTACCGGAAGACACCGACATGTACATGCCGATGGTCTCCCGCCTGGCGCAGCTGACGGTCATCGACGTGCTGGCGACCGGTTTTACTTTACGCCGGGGCGCAAAATTCCGGGATAACTTGAAGCGGGTCAAGGAAGCCCTGAAAGAATCGCGTTTTGATAAAGAATTGCTTATAAAGAGCGATGTTCCCTAATAACGACGATGTACGATTTACGGCATTCGGTCCCCTCGCTACTGCCTTGCGATAGATGAAGGCCGATTCTATGTTCACGCAACACCAAAGTTGTTTCAGTCAACGGAGTATTACATGTCCAGAAGGCTTCGCAGAACCAAGATCGTCACCACCCTAGGCCCGGCCACCGACCGCGATAATAACCTCGAAAAGATTATCGCCGCGGGTGCCAACGTGGTGCGCATGAACTTCTCTCACGGTACGCCAGAAGACCATAAATTACGTGCCGACAAAGTGCGTGAAATCGCAGCTAAACTGGGCCGCCATGTTGCTATCCTCGGTGACCTGCAAGGTCCAAAAATCCGCGTATCGACCTTTAAAGAAGGCAAAGTCTTCCTCAACATCGGCGATAAATTCCTGCTGGATGCCAACCTGAGCAAAGGCGAAGGCGATAAGGAAAAAGTGGGTATCGACTACAAAGGTCTGCCTGCTGACGTTGTGCCTGGCGACATCCTGCTGCTGGACGACGGACGCGTACAGCTGAAAGTGCTGGAAGTTCAGGGTATGAAGGTGTTCACCGAAGTGACCGTCGGCGGCCCGCTCTCCAACAACAAAGGCATCAACAAACTCGGCGGTGGCCTGTCTGCCGAAGCGCTGACCGATAAAGACAAAGCGGATATCGTGACCGCAGCGCAGATCGGCGTGGATTATCTGGCCGTCTCCTTCCCCCGCTGCGGCGAAGATCTGAACTATGCTCGCCGTCTGGCGCGTGATGCAGGCTGCGATGCGAAAATTGTTGCGAAAGTGGAACGCGCTGAAGCGGTCTGCGATCAGGACGCGATGGACGACGTGATCCTGGCGTCTGACGTGGTGATGGTTGCCCGTGGTGATCTGGGCGTGGAAATTGGCGACCCTGAACTGGTCGGTATCCAGAAAGCGCTGATCCGTCGCGCGCGTCAGCTGAACCGCGCGGTGATCACCGCCACCCAGATGATGGAATCCATGATCACCAACCCAATGCCAACCCGTGCGGAAGTCATGGACGTGGCGAACGCCGTGCTGGATGGTACTGACGCGGTGATGCTGTCAGCAGAAACCGCTGCGGGTCAGTATCCGGCGGAAACCGTGGCCGCCATGGCGCGCGTCTGCCTGGGTGCGGAGAAGATCCCAAGCATTAACGTCTCCAAGCACCGCCTGGATATCCAGTTCGACAATGTGGAAGAAGCGATTGCGATGTCCGCGATGTACGCAGCCAACCACCTGAAAGGGGTCACAGCGATCATCACCATGACCGAATCTGGCCGTACCGCGCTAATGACGTCTCGCATCAGCTCCGGTCTGCCGATCTTCGCCATGTCCCGTCACGAGCGTACGCTGAACCTGACGGCGCTGTATCGCGGCGTGACGCCAGTCTACTTCGACAGCACCAATGACGGTGTGGCCGCCGCGCACGATGCCGTGAATCTGCTGCGCGACAAAGGTTATCTGGTATCCGGTGATATCGTTATCGTGACGCAGGGTGACGTGATGAGCACCATCGGCTCAACCAATACCACCCGCGTACTGACCGTAGAGTAAGCTCCGATCCCCTCTCCCCTAAGGGGAGAGGGGTGAAGGTTTCCTATTTCTTCGGGAAAAGCTCTTTACGCTTGTACGGCTCTGTTTCGCCAGGTTTACGCGTTTTGAGCAACTTCAGGATCCACGTATATTGCTCCTTATGTGGCCCCACCAGCACTTCCACCTCTTCATTCATGCGGCGTGCAATGGTGCGATCGTCCGCGGTCAGCAGATCGTCCATCGGCGGACGTACCTCAATGCTCAGGCGATGCGTTTTACCGTCATAAACCGGGAACAGCGGGATCACGCGGGCGCGGCAGACTTTCATCAGGCGACCAATCGCGGGTAGCGTAGCTTTATAGGTCGCGAAGAAATCGACAAACTCGCTGTGCTCAGGACCGTGATCCTGATCGGGCAGGTAGTAGCCCCAGTAACCCTGACGTACCGACTGAATGAAAGGCTTAATGCCATCGTTACGGGCGTGCAGGCGTCCGCCAAAGCGACGGCGCACGGTATTCCAGACGAAATCGTAGATTTTGTTTCCCTGATTATGGAACATCGCCGCCATTTTCTGGCCCTGCGATGCCATTAACATTGCCGGAATGTCGACTCCCCAACCGTGCGGCACCAGGAAAATCACTTTTTCATCATTGCGACGCATCTCGTCGATGATTTCCAGCCCTTTCCAGTCAACGCGGTCGACGATCTTTTCCGGCCCTTTCAGCGCCAGTTCCGCCATCATCGCCATGGCCTGTGGCGCGGTGGTATACATGTCATCAATGATTGCTTCGCGTTCGACGTCGGTTTTATCCGGGAAGCAGTACAGAAGGTTTATTTGCGCCCGGCGGCGTGCGCTTTTACCTAAGCGCCCTGCCAGGCGCCCCACTTTTCCGAGAACCGGATCGCGGAGGGAAGCAGGTAGTAACGCCATGCCAGCAAACGCGTATACGCCAAGCCAGGCGCCCCAGTTACGCGGGTGGCGAAAGGATTTTTCAAACTCGGGAATGTACTCAATATTGTTTTTTTTGGTTTCCATGCGGGTTCCAGGGTCTGGTGACGCAAAAATATATTCAGATAGTGTAGCGAGGCAGCCGTCCGCGTACAAAAGAAAAAGCCGGCGCACACTGACGCCGGCTTATTTTTGAGGGTGTTAGCTTAGTCGAAGCGCAGCTGTGGCATCACCTCTTTCACCTGCGCCAGGTAATCTTTGCGATCTTTCCCGGTCAGCCCTTCGGTGCGCGGCAGTTTCGCCGTCAGCGGGTTAACCGCCTGCTGGTTGATCCACACTTCGTAGTGCAGGTGCGGCCCCGTCGACCGGCCTGTGTTACCGGACAGCGCGATGCGATCGCCACGTTTCACCTTCTGGCCCGGTTTGACCAGCAGTTTACGCAGGTGCATGTAGCGGGTGGTGTATGTACGACCGTGACGAATAGCCACGTAATAGCCAGCAGCACCGCTGCGTTTCGCCATGACCACTTCACCATCACCTACCGCCAGCACTGGCGTGCCCTGCGGCATGGCGAAGTCAACGCCACGGTGCGGCGCTACGCGGCCCGTTACCGGGTTCAGACGACGCGGGTTGAAGTTGGAGGAGACGCGGAACTGTTTCGCCGTTGGGAAACGCAGGAAGCCTTTTGCCAGGCCCGTACCGCTGCGGTCATAGAACTTACCGTCTTCCGCGCGAATGGCGTAGTAGTCTTTGCCGTCTGAACGCAAGCGAACACCCACCAGCTGGCTCTGCTCGCGCTTACCGTCCAGCATTTCGCGGGACATCAGGACAGAGAACTGATCGCCTTTTTTCAGTTTGCGGAAATCCATCTGCCACTGCATGGCTTTGATCACCGAGCTGATTTCAGCGCTGGTCAGGCCAGCATCGCGGGCGCTGGAAACAAAGCTGCCGCCGACGGTCCCTTTCATCACGCTGTTAACCCAGTCGCCCTGCTGCATTTCACTGGTCATTTTGAAACCGTTTGCGGTGCGATCGTAGGTGCGGGTTTCGCGACGGGACATCTCCCAGGTCAGACGTTGCAGATCGCCGTCGGGCGTTAAGGTCCAGGAAAGCTGCTGACCAATTTTCAGGTTACGCAGCTCTTTATCGGATGCGGCAAGCTGGCTTATGTTGCCCATGTCGATACCGTACTGGTTCAGGACGCTGCTCAGCGTATCGCCAGTAGAAACAACATATTCATGAATGCCGGTTTCATTCTGGATCTTGTCATCCAGCTCATCCTGGGGAATAGCTTCATCTTCCTGTGCGGCCTGATCGATAGGCTCGCTGGCCTCAGGCAGCAGAGAGCGGATCTCGCTCTTCTCCAGTTCGATGGTTTTAATAATAGGGGCAGAACTCGGGTGGTAAACATAGGGCCGCCAGACGGCGACCGCTAACGTGAGAACTGTAAGCGACCCCAGCATAACGCGGTGGGGTCGAGGCAGATTGTTAAATGCCAGGGCGACAGAGCGGGCTATCTGTTGCACGTATTCACTTCCTCGTTAATCTCCTTTCAGGCAGCTCGCATACTGATTCGCCAGTTGGCTGAGGAACTGCGAATAGCTCGCTTTGCTCAACTGGATGTTCGTACCTAGCGGGTCAAGGGTTCCCATGCGCACGGATGTTCCCCTGGCCACGGCTTCTACGACCGCTGGCCTGAACTGTGGCTCAGCAAAAACGCATGTCGCTTTTTGCTCAACCAACTGTGTTCTGATTTCATGTAAACGCTGCGCACCAGGCTGAATTTCAGGGTTGACGGTAAAATGCCCCAATGGGGTCAGACCGTAATGTTTCTCGTAATACCCGTAGGCATCATGAAAAACGAAGTACCCTTTTCCTTTAAGCGGTGCGAGCTCGTTACCTACCTGTTTGTCGGTTGCGGCTAATTGAGCCTCAAAATCCTTCAGGTTGGCGTCGAGTTTGATTCGACTTTGCGGCATAAGTTCCACTAATTTGTCGTGGATTGCAACCGCTGTAAGCCGCGCTATCTCTGGGGAGAGCCAGAGATGCATGTTGTATTCACCGTGATGGTGATGGTCGTCACCTTTTTCGCCATGAGCATGGTCGTGGTCATGTTCGTCACCCTCGTCCTCAGCCCCTTTCATCAGCAACGGTTTCACAGCGGACAGCTCACCAATCGTCACCTGTTTCTGCGCAGGGACCTGTTTAGCGGATTTCTGCATGAACGCTTCCATCTCAGGACCAATCCAGACGACTAAGTCCGCGTTCTGTAAGCGTTTTACATCAGACGGACGCAGAGAATAATCATGCTCGGAGGCCCCGTCAGGCAGAAGAACCTCTGTGTCCGTCACACCGTCGGCGATGGCAGCGGCGATAAAGCCAAGTGGTTTAAGCGAAGCGACAACGGCAGCGTTAACATCTTGTGCTGTTGTCCCCCAAAGAGCAGCGGATAAAGCTGCGAAAAGAAACGTATTTTTCTGTAACATAATGCGACTAATCATCGTAATGAATGCGTGGAATGTGATATTATAACATTCGATGACTTCTGCAAGCTTAAATTGACATGACGACTTTAGTTTCTCTTGAAAATGTTTCGGTCTCATTCGGCCAGCGCCGCGTCCTTTCTGACGTGTCGCTGAATCTGAAGCCCGGCAAAATACTCACGCTGCTCGGCCCTAACGGTGCAGGCAAATCGACGCTGGTGCGCGTCGTATTAGGCCTGGTAGCCCCTGACGCAGGTGTTATCGTCCGCGAGGACAAATTGCGTATCGGCTATGTGCCGCAAAAATTACATCTTGATGCCACCCTGCCCCTGACGGTGAGCCGCTTCCTGCGTCTCCGTCCCGGTACGCGTAAAGCGGATATCCTACCGGCGCTAAAACGCGTTCAGGCGGGACATCTTGTTGAGGCGCCTTTGCAAAAGCTGTCGGGCGGTGAAACCCAGCGCGTATTGCTTGCCCGCGCCCTGCTCAGCAGCCCTCAGCTGCTGGTACTGGACGAGCCGACGCAGGGTGTCGACGTCAACGGTCAGGTTGCGCTGTACGATCTTATCGACCAGCTCCGTCGGGAGCTTAACTGCGCGGTGCTGATGGTCTCCCATGATCTGCATCTGGTAATGGCCAAAACCGACGAAGTGCTGTGCCTGAACCACCACATCTGTTGTTCCGGCACGCCGGAAGTGGTGTCAATGCATCCCGAATTTATCTCCATGTTTGGCCATCGTGGCGCCGAACAGCTGGGCATCTATCGCCATAATCACAATCACCGCCATGATTTACAGGGACGAATTGTCCTGCGTCGGGGAAATGGACACTCATGATTGAACTGTTACTGCCCGGCTGGCTGGCCGGGATTATGCTTGCCTGCGCCGCGGGTCCACTCGGCTCGTTTGTCGTCTGGCGCAGAATGTCCTATTTCGGCGATACGCTGGCCCATGCGTCATTGCTGGGTGTCGCGTTTGGTTTGTTGCTGGACGTGAACCCTTTTTATGCGGTGATTGTCGTCACGCTGCTGCTGGCCGCCGGTCTGGTCTGGCTGGAAAAACGCCCTCACCTGGCAATTGATACCCTGCTCGGCATTATGGCGCACAGCGCCCTGTCGCTGGGCCTGGTGGTGGTGAGCCTGATGTCAAACATCCGCGTGGACCTGATGGCCTATCTGTTCGGCGATCTGCTGGCCGTCACGCCCGAAGATCTGATTTCGATTGCCATTGGCGTGGTGGTGGTACTCGGGATCCTGCTGTGGCAGTGGCGGAATTTACTGGCAATGACCGTCAGCCCCGATCTGGCCTTTGTCGACGGCGTGAAGCTTCAGCGCGTGAAGCTGCTCTTGATGCTGGTGACGGCGTTAACCATCGGGGTGGCGATGAAATTTGTTGGCGCGCTGATCATCACGTCGCTGTTGATAATCCCTGCCGCCACGGCGCGTCGTTTTGCGCGTACGCCGGAGCAAATGGCCGGTATCGCGGTGATAATCGGGATGATCGCGGTGACGGGCGGATTAACCTTCTCGGCGTTTTATGACACGCCAGCGGGGCCGTCGGTGGTATTGTGCGCGGCGGTGTTGTTTATTTTCAGTATGATGAAAAAAACCGCGCAGTAGTCAGCATGTCCCCGGTGGCGCTTCGCTTACCGGGGCTACCATTAATCGCTACTTACGGCATCGCGGGCGGCGTAATGCCGAAATGATTCCACGCCCGCACCGTCGCCATACGACCACGCGGGGTACGCTGCAAGAAGCCCTGCTGGATTAGATACGGCTCCAGCACGTCCTCGATAGTCTCACGCTCTTCGCCAATTGCCGCCGCCAGGTTATCCAACCCCACCGGCCCGCCAAAGAACTTATCCAGCACCGCCAGCAGCAGCTTACGGTCCATATAGTCAAAGCCTTCGGCATCAACGTTCAGCATATCCAGCGCCTGCGCAGCAATGTCAGCCGAAATGGTGCCATCGTACTTCACCTCGGCAAAATCACGCACGCGACGCAGCAGGCGGTTGGCGATACGCGGCGTACCGCGGGAACGTTTCGCCACTTCAAACGCTCCCTCTTCGCTCATATCCAGCCCCATGTAGCGCGCGCTGCGCCCCACAATATGCTGAAGGTCGGGCACCTGATAAAACTCCAGACGCTGCACGATACCAAAACGGTCGCGTAGCGGTGAGGTCAGCGAGCCGGCGCGGGTCGTGGCGCCAATCAGGGTAAACGGTGGCAGATCGATTTTGATCGAGCGCGCGGCCGGGCCTTCGCCGATCATGATATCCAGTTGGTAATCCTCCATCGCCGGATAGAGCACTTCCTCCACCACCGGTGACAGGCGGTGGATTTCATCGATAAACAGCACGTCATGCGGTTCGAGGTTGGTCAGCATCGCCGCCAGGTCCCCTGCTTTCTCCAGCACCGGGCCGGAGGTGGTACGCAGGTTAACGCCCATTTCGTTGGCGACGATATTCGCCAGGGTGGTTTTACCTAACCCCGGCGGACCAAAAATCAGCAGGTGATCGAGCGCATCGCCGCGCAGCTTTGCCGCCTGGATGAAAATCTCCATCTGAGAACGAACCTGCGGCTGGCCAATGTACTCATCCAGCAGTTTTGGACGGATCGCGCGATCCACCACGTCATCTGGCTGAATGGTGCCTGCCGATACCAGGCGGTCTGCTTCAATCATCCTTTACCTCACAATGCAGCGCGCAGCGCTTCACGAATCAGAGTTTCACTGCTGGCATCCGGTTTGGCAACTTTACTCACCATACGGCTGGCCTCCTGAGGTTTATAGCCCAGCGCCACCAGCGCGGCAACCGCTTCCTGCTCGGCATCATCATCCGTCGCTGGCCCGCCCGGTGAAGTCAGCACCAGATCGGCCGCCGGAGTGAACAGATCGCCATGCAAACCTTTAAAGCGGTCCTTCATCTCGACAATCAGGCGCTCGGCGGTTTTCTTGCCGATGCCCGGAAGTTTAATTAACGCAGCCGGATCTTCGCGCTCAACGGCATTCACAAACTGTGGCGCTGACATACCGGACAGAATCGCCAGCGCCAGCTTGGGCCCGACGCCGTTGGTTTTGATTAATTCGCGGAACAGGGTGCGTTCCTGTTTGTTATTGAATCCGTACAGCAGCTGAGCGTCTTCACGCACCACAAACTGGGTAAAGACAACCGCCTCTTTGCCCGCCTCCGGCAACTCGTAGAAGCAGGTCATCGGCATATGGACTTCATAGCCCACGCCACCCACTTCCAGCAGCACTAACGGGGGTTGTTTTTCAATGATGATGCCTCTGAGTCTGCCTATCACGTGACGCTCCTGCGTTCTGGATGAAATTAACTGCCGACATAATAAAAAAAGGCTGGATAAACATCCAGCCTGATTTGTCATTATCGTAATCTGCCTCGCGCCAGATTGAGCCGCGACTCGCTCATTTGCATCGCGTTCTGGCTGACGTGGCAGTGGGTAATCGCAATGGCCAGCGCATCGGCGGCGTCGGCCTGCGGGTTCGCCGGGAGCTTCAGCAGGGTACGCACCATGTGCTGCACCTGGCTTTTCTCCGCGCTACCTATGCCCACCACCGTCTGCTTAACCTGACGGGCCGCGTATTCAAACACTGGCAGGTCCTGGTTCACGGCGGCAACTATCGCCACGCCGCGCGCCTGCCCGAGCTTTAACGCCGAGTCAGCGTTCTTCGCCATAAAGACCTGCTCGATGGCGAAAAAGTCCGGCTGAAACTGGGTGATGATCTCCGACACGCCCGCATAAATGAGCTTCAGGCGCGACGGCAGATCGTCTACTTTGGTACGAATACATCCGCTGCCGAGGTAGGTTAGCTGGCGTCCCACCTGACGGATAACGCCATACCCGGTGACGCGTGAGCCGGGGTCAATCCCGAGGATAATCGACATCACGCGTCTCCCATAAACGGTTTACAGGCTCTCATCAGAGAGTCGCTGCAACCTCATCAGAGATTTCACCGTTGTGATACACTTCCTGCACGTCGTCGCAGTCTTCGAGCATGTCGATCAGACGCAGCAGTTTCGGTGCGGTTTCTGCATCCATGTCCGCTTTTGTGGAAGGGATCATGGACACTTCAGCGTTATCCGCTTTCAGACCTGCCGCTTCCAGCGCATCGCGCACGGCCCCCATCTCTTCCCATGCGGTGTAGACATCGATAGCGCCGTCGTCGTAGGTCACTACGTCTTCCGCACCGGCTTCCAGCGCCGCTTCCATGATCGCATCTTCGTCGCCTTTCTCGAAGGAGATGACGCCTTTTTTGCTGAACAGGTAAGCAACGGAACCGTCAGTGCCCAGATTACCACCGGTTTTGGTGAACGCGTGGCGCACTTCCGCAACGGTACGGTTACGGTTGTCGGACAGGCACTCTACCATCACCGCCGTACCGCCAGGACCGTAACCTTCATAAATGATGGTTTCCATGTTCGCGTCTTCATCACCGCCCACGCCACGTGCGATTGCACGGTTCAGGGTGTCTCGCGTCATGTTGTTGGACAGGGCTTTATCCACCGCCGCGCGCAGACGTGGGTTAGAGGCCGGATCGCCGCCACCCAGACGCGCCGCTGTTACCAGCTCACGAATGATTTTGGTAAAGATTTTACCGCGTTTGGCATCCTGTGCCGCTTTACGGTGTTTGGTGTTGGCCCACTTACTATGACCTGCCATAAAAAGTTCTCCAAAAATCGCGCCTTCTCAGGCAGCGTTAATTACAAATTCTTCTATCGCCTGCCGGTTGCTCCATGACTTGGTCAGTGCGGCGGCATCCGCCGCATCCACCCAGCGGTAGGTCAGGTGTTCCGTGAACACGATCTCCCGCTCATGGGGAAGCGCAAGGCAGAACCACGATTCCGTATTGCGCTCAATTCCCGGTGCATAGCGATGACGTAAATGGCTAAAAATTTCAAACTCCACCGTGCGCTGACAGTCCTTCAGGGTCAGTTGCTCGCGAGCAACGTCAATGGCGACCTCTTCCTTTACTTCACGCGCGGCGGCCTGCGGCGCGGACTCTCCCTCTTCCAGACTGCCGGTAACCGACTGCCAGAAATCAGGATCGTCGCGCCGCTGCAACATCAGCACCCGCTTCGAGTCTTCTGCATAAATGACCACCAGAACCGAAACGGGACGCTTATATGCCATATCAGTTTTTCTCTTCCTTCTTCACCACCTCAATGCCCAGCTCAGCCAGCGCGGCCGGGTTGGCAAAGCTTGGCGCTTCAGTCATCAGACACGCCGCTGCGGTGGTTTTCGGGAAGGCGATAACATCACGGATGTTGTCGGTGCCGGTCAGCAGCATGGTCAGACGGTCAAGACCAAAGGCCAGACCCGCGTGCGGAGGCGTACCGTATTTCAGGGCGTCCAGCAGGAAGCCAAACTTCTCGCGCTGCTCCTGCTCGTTAATGCCCAGAATGCCGAACACGGTCTGCTGCATTTCACCGCTGTGAATACGCACGGAGCCGCCGCCCACTTCGTAGCCGTTGATAACCATATCGTAGGCATTCGCTACCGCATCTTCCGGTGCAGCCTTCAGTTCCGCCGCCGTCATGTCTTTTGGCGAGGTGAACGGGTGGTGCATCGCGGTCAGGCCGCCTTCACCGTCGTCTTCAAACATCGGGAAATCGATCACCCACAGCGGCGCCCATTTGCTTTCATCGGTCAGGTTCAGGTCTTTGCCGAGCTTCAGACGCAGCGCGCCCATCGCATCCGCAACGACTTTCTTGTTGTCTGCGCCGAAGAAGATCATGTCGCCGTCCTGCGCGCCGGTGCGCTCCAGAATAGCTTCCACGATGTCCGCATTCAGGAATTTCGCAACAGGGCTGGTAATGCCTTCCAGACCTTTAGCACGCTCGGTTACTTTAATATAGGCCAGACCTTTCGCACCGTAGATCTTGATGAAGTTGCCGTAGTCGTCAATCTGCTTACGGCTCAGCGCAGCACCGCCCGGTACGCGCAGGGCAGCCACGCGGCCTTTCGGATCGTTAGCCGGACCAGCAAAGACCGCGAACTCAACGGCTTTCACCAGGTCTGCCACGTCCACCAGCTCCATTGGGTTACGCAGGTCTGGTTTGTCGGAGCCGTAGCGACGCTCGGCTTCCGCGAAGGTCATGATTGGGAAATCGCCCAGCTCAACGCCTTTTACGTCGTTCCACAGGCTACGCACCAGGGCTTCCATCACCTCACGCACCTGCTCGGCGGTCATGAAGGAGGTTTCCACATCGATCTGGGTAAATTCTGGCTGACGGTCTGCACGCAGATCTTCATCGCGGAAGCATTTCACGATCTGATAGTAGCGGTCGAAGCCGGACATCATCAGCAACTGCTTGAACAGCTGTGGTGACTGTGGCAGCGCGTAGAATTTGCCCTTATGGACGCGGGATGGAACCAGGTAGTCGCGCGCGCCTTCCGGCGTGGCTTTGGTCAGCATCGGGGTTTCGATATCGAGGAAACCGTGGTCATCCATAAAGCGACGCACCAGGCTGGTGATTTTCGCACGGGTTTTCAGGCGCTGAGCCATCTCCGGGCGACGCAGATCCAGGTAGCGGTATTTAAGACGCGCTTCTTCGGTGTTGACGTGGTTGGAGTCCAGCGGCAACGCTTCTGCGCGATTGATAATCACCAGATCGGACGCCAGCACTTCGATAGCACCGGTCGCCATATCGGCGTTGATGTTTTTCTCGTCACGCGCACGCACGGTGCCCGTCACCTGAATGCAGAACTCATTACGCAGCTCAGAGGCCAGCTTCAACGCATCAGCGCGATCCGGATCGAAGAACACCTGAACGATACCTTCGCGGTCACGCATATCAATAAAGATAAGGCTACCAAGATCGCGACGACGATTGACCCAACCACACAGGGTGACCTGCTGCCCGACGTGGGACTGACGCAGCTGCCCGCAATATTCTGTACGCATGAGATATCCCTTAATTAGCCGCAGGCTGATTGTCGCCTGTCTTACAGGCTACGATGTCGCAGCTTTCTGTATGTCACAACTGGATGAAAAAAGGCGGCTATTATACTGGAAATTCTGCCGCACGATAAGAGCGAAGCACGGCCTGACGCGTGTTTGCTGTGCTCTTATTGTCTATTCTCACAAAAATTAACAAAATTATCCGACCGATAACAGGCCATCCCGTCGTAAGGTGTAAAAAAGCAATTAATTTTACTGGAGTGACAATGTTAACGCTTGATGCCACCAAAACCGCCCTTGTGGTCATTGATTTACAGGAAGGGATCCTGCCTTTTGCCGGTGGTCCACACACCGCTGACGATGTTGTAAGCCGTGCTGCGCGTCTGGCGGAAAAATGCCGGGCCAGCGGTGCGCCTGTCGTCATGGTGCGCGTCGGCTGGTCCACTGATTTCGCCGAAGCGCTAAAGCAGCCAGTTGATGCTCAGGCCCCGGCGCATGCGCTGCCGGACAACTGGTGGACATACCCGGTCTCGCTCGGTAAACGCGACAGCGATTTAGAAGTCACCAAACGCCAGTGGGGCGCATTCTATGGCACTGACCTGGAGCTCCAGCTGCGCCGTCGCGGGATAGACACTATTATTCTGTGCGGGATCTCCACCAACATCGGTGTGGAATCCACCGCCCGTAACGCCTGGGAGCTGGGCTTTAACCTGGTGATAGCGGAAGATGCGTGCAGCGCAGCCTCTGCGGATCAGCATCAGGGCAGCATGACCCATATCTTCCCGCGTATTGGTCGCGTGCGCAGCACGGATGAGATCCTCAGCGCGCTATGATGTACGTGGGTTTGCCCCAGTGGTCGCACCCGAAATGGGTGCGCCTGGGTATTACTGGCCTTGAAGAGTATGCCCGACACTTTAACTGCGTGGAGGGCAATACCACGCTGTACGCTCTGCCACGCACGGAGATCGTCGAGCGCTGGCGCGAGCAAACCACCGACGATTTCCGCTTTTGCTTCAAATTTCCGGCAACCATCTCCCACAACGCCGCACTGCGAAACTGCGATGATTTAACCTACGAGTTTTTCACCCGGATGTCGCCCCTGGCAAACCGTGTTGGCCAGTACTGGCTCCAGCTGCCCGCCACGTTCGGCCCGCGCGATCTACAAGCCCTCTGGCAGTTTCTCGACGCCCTGCCCCACGATTTCACGTACGGTGTGGAGGTGAGGCATCCAGATTTCTTTGCCAAAGGTGACGCGGAGAAAGCGCTGAATCGCGGCCTGCATGAACGATCGGTCAACCGCGTGATCCTCGACAGCCGCCCCGTGCACAGCGCAATCCCGCACAGCGAAGCCGTTGTTGATGCCCAGCGCAAAAAACCGAAAGTACCGGTTCACGCCATTGTTACCGCGCAGAACCCGATGGTCCGGTTTATCGGCAGCGATAACATGCAACAGAATGAGGAGATGTTCGCCGTCTGGCTGCAAACGCTCGCGAAATGGGAGCAAACCACCACCCCGTACCTGTTTTTACATACGCCGGATATTGCCCAGGCACCTGAACTGGTCGATGCTCTCTGGCAGGCCTTGCAGCAGGCGGTTCCGTCGGTTGGCCCCGCGCCGTCCATCCCACAACAATCTTCTCTTTTCTGAAATCACCCCCTATCATAGAGACGTGCCATCTGCCAAAAACAGGGAGTTAGTATGGTCAGCGCGCTGTATGCGGTGTTAGGTGCATTACTGCTGATTAAATTTTCATTTGATGTTGTGCGCCTGAGAATGCAGTACCGCGTCTCCTACGGTGACGGGGGCTTTTCTGAGCTGCAAAGCGCAATCCGGATCCACGGCAACGCGGTCGAGTACATTCCCGTCGCGTTAATTTTACTGCTGTTAATGGAGATGGATGGCGCTGAAACCTGGATGGTGCACGTCTGTGGGCTGCTGCTGATTGCAGGTCGTTTGATGCATTATTATGGTTTTCACCACCGCCTGATCCGCTGGCGTCGTTCCGGCATGAGCGCGACCTGGTGCTCGCTTTTGCTGATGGTGCTGGCTAACCTTTGGTATATGCCGTGGGAGTTGGTTTTCTCCTTCCATTAGCGCACAATATGCCCCTTTATTTTTCCCGGATTTTTACGTTATGTCAGATCGCGACACGCTTTTTTCCGCGCCTATCGCCAGCCTGGGCGACTGGACCTTTGATGAACGGGTAGCCGAAGTCTTCCCGGATATGATCCAGCGCTCTGTTCCCGGTTATTCCAATATCATCTCCATGATCGGCATGCTGGCGGAGCGTTTTGTTCAACCCGGCACGCAGGTCTATGACCTGGGCTGTTCGCTGGGAGCGGCAACGCTGTCCATTCGTCGTAACGTTCATCACGAAGGCTGCAACATTGTGGCTGTCGATAACTCACCGGCCATGGTTGAACGCTGCCGTCGCCACATTGACGCGTATAAAGCCCCTACGCCTGTGGAGGTGGTGGAAGGCGATATCCGCGATATCGACATCCAGAACGCCTCGATGGTGGTCCTGAACTTTACCCTTCAGTTCCTGGTGCCGGACGATCGTCAGCGGTTGCTGGATAAGATTTATCAGGGCCTGAACCCGGGCGGCGCGCTGGTGTTGTCTGAGAAATTCAGCTTTGAAGACGCCAGCGTGGGCGAACTGCTGTTCAACATGCACCATGATTTCAAGCGTGCAAACGGCTACAGCGAGCTGGAGATCAGCCAGAAGCGCAGCATGCTTGAAAACGTCATGCTGACGGATTCCGTTGAAACACACAAAGCGCGCCTGCGCAAAGCCGGATTTGAACACAGCGAACTGTGGTTCCAGTGCTTTAATTTTGGTTCTCTGGTGGCGCTGAAAGCCGGAGACACAGCATGATCGAGTTCGGTAATTTCTATCAACTGATTGCCAAAAACCACCTTTCCCACTGGCTGGAAACCCTGCCTGCGCAAATTGCCACCTGGCAGCGCGATCAGCAGCATGGTCTGTTGAAGCAGTGGTCCAACGCCGTGGAGTTTCTGCCTGAACTGACGCCTCATCGTCTGGATTTACTGCACAGCGTGACGGCGGAGAGCGAAGAGCCGCTCCCGGCCGGGCAGATCAACCGCATCGAAACGCTGATGCGTAACCTGATGCCGTGGCGCAAAGGGCCGTTCTCGCTGTACGGCGTGAACATCAATACCGAATGGCGCTCAGACTGGAAGTGGGATCGCGTTCTGCCGCATTTATCCGACCTGACCGGGCGCACCATTCTGGACGTGGGCTGCGGTAGCGGCTATCACATGTGGCGCATGATCGGCGCAGGCGCGCATCTGGCCGTCGGTATCGATCCGATGCAGCTGTTCCTGTGCCAGTTTGAAGCGGTGCGAAAGCTGCTGGGTAACGACCAGCGCGCGCACCTGCTGCCGCTGGGCATCGAGCAACTCCCTGCTCTGAAAGCCTTTGATACCGTGTTCTCGATGGGCGTGCTGTACCACCGTCGTTCCCCGCTGGAGCATCTCTGGCAACTGAAAGATCAGCTGGTCAGCGGCGGTGAGCTGGTGCTGGAAACGCTGGTCATCGAAGGGGATGAACATGCCGTTCTGGTGCCGGGCGATCGCTATGCGCAGATGCGCAACGTTTACTTCATCCCTTCCGCGCTGGCGCTGAAGAACTGGCTGGAGAAATGTGGGTTTGTCGATGTACGCATCGCCGATGTGTGCGTGACGTCGGTTGAGGAACAGCGCCGCACCGACTGGATGATCACCGAATCGCTGGAGCAGTTCCTCGACCCGGACGATCACAGTAAAACCATCGAAGGCTATCCGGCCCCGATGCGTGCGGTATTGATTGCGACCAAGCCGTAGTATTTATCCCCTCACCCCGGCCCTCTCCCCAAAGGGGCGAGGGTGAAAAGACCGCACCGTGCAGTCCCCTCTCCCCTGTGGGGAGAGGGTTAGGGTGAGGGGCAAGAATAAAAAAAGGCCCCTGTTGAAATTGCAGGGGCCTGGTACAAGCAAGCATCATATTGGGCGACATGATGCGCGGTAAAAATCGGTACGTTGCTACACGTGATGACGTTCAATCAGCGATTTCATTTCCGCAACCGACTCTCCATCCACACCGTAGCGCGAGTACTCATCCGCTTCAGCATCCGTCGACATTGACAACCCTGTATTGCGATAACGCATGGGTGAAGGTATCCATTTACCCGCCGAGCTGTGTAGCTCTTCCACCCCTGCGTTTAAAAACAGTTCCAGATTGCTGGCGCGTACTCCTGCGCCCGCCATGATTATTGGAACACCGGAATGTGCTTTTAGTTCCGTAATTAATTTCAGTCCTTTTTCAGCCGAGGGCTGCTGGCCCGACGTCAGAACGCGCGCCACGCCCAGTTCTGCCAGCGTATCAAAGGCTTGTATCGGATCCTGACACATATCGAACGCACGATGAAAAGTGACCGCCATTCCCTGGGCTGCGCGCATGACCTGGCGCATACGCGAAAGATCGATGTTTCCGTCTTCGTCCAGCACACCGATCACCAGGCCCGGAAAACCGGAATCACGGACGAGGGCGATATCCTCAAGCATGGCACTGAACTCACCCGCCGTATAACAAAAATCACCGCCGCGCGGGCGAATAATCGGGTGCACCGGAATGGTGATGGCCTGACGGGCTGATTTCAGCACGCCAAAGGACGGGGTTAATCCTCCTTCTTTCGGTGCCGCGCAAAGCTCGATGCGATCGGCCCCCTGCCGTTGCGCAGTGACGGCACACTCCACGCTGTAACAACAAATTTCCAGCAGCGCCATGTCATCCTCCTTAAATTTCACTCAACGTACCATCGTGGCACGTTGCCCGATTCGTGTCTGGATCGACGCTCACAGTGCTTACGCTTCGCTGGCGACGATCTGCTCAATAGTCCAGGGATGGAATTTCACCGTCACGCTGCCGTCCGTTACGGCAAGCGTAGGGTTCGGTAAGCGTTCGCGCTCACCTTTTGGCGAGCTGGTTTTGACGAAAATACCCGGCTGGCTTAACCCCTCGTCGGAAAGCAGCGCCAGCGCACGGGCGTTCAGCGTCTCGGGCTCCCCAGGCAGAACAATTTCGATATGCTCCCAGCCTTCGTGCGGATAACGCTTCTCTCCTGGCCAGGGCAGTTCCACAACGGTGAATTGCCAGTGCGCCACCGTAACCGGCGCGTGAAGTTTGAACAGGCAAATCGGGCGACCGTTAATGATATTCTCCGACAGCAGTTCTCCGCACTGCTCAAAGCCACGCCGCCAGCGTTCTGCGGTGGCATTCTGGTGGCAGCGCAAAGAGATGTGATCGGCCTCAAGCGGCGCGATATCCAGCCCGAGACGGGTGGCAAGTTCTGTGAACGCCTGGGTGAAGCGCGGTAAATCTGCGGAAATATCATGCAGTTCGTCAATGGTGTGCCAGTTCGCCATAGGTCAGTCTCGTTTCGTGTCGCAAAGCCGCTAATTTACTCTGTTGCCCTCTGTCGACCAACCGCAGAATCACGGTTTTTTTGACTGCATGATTATGCATACCATCTTCGCCTGGATTCTAAGCAATCTTCGCCCCCCGCAGGGCTGACGCCCGAGGCCATTTGCAGTATACTCCCGCCCTAAATTCTTAAACTGGCGTGGGTGTTTTTTACCCGCATCAAAAACGTAAGGTATCCAGGTGAATATTCAGGCTCTTCTCTCAGAAAAAGTCAGTCAGGCACTGATTGCCGCAGGTGCGCCTGCGGATTGCGAACCACAGGTTCGTCAGTCAGCGAAAGTACAGTTTGGCGACTATCAGGCTAATGGCGTGATGGCAGTGGCTAAAAAACTGGGCATGCCGCCGCGACAGCTCGCTGAGCAGGTACTGACGCATCTGGATCTCAACGGCATCGCCAGCAAAACCGAAATCGCCGGTCCGGGCTTTATCAACATTTTCCTTGAGCCTGCGTTCCTGGCAAGCCACGTTGACGCGGCGCTGAAATCTGACCGTCTTGGCGTGGCTCAGCCAGAAGCGCAGACTGTGGTGGTTGACTACTCCGCGCCAAACGTGGCGAAGGAGATGCACGTCGGTCACCTGCGCTCCACCATCATCGGTGATGCGGCCGTGCGTACCCTGGAGTTCCTCGGTCACAAGGTGATCCGCGCTAACCACGTAGGCGACTGGGGCACGCAGTTCGGTATGCTGATCGCATATCTGGAAAAACAGCAGCAGGAAAACGCAGGCGAAATGGCGCTGGCAGACCTGGAAGGTTTCTACCGTGAAGCCAAAAAACACTACGACGAAGACGAAGCCTTTGCCGAGCGCGCGCGCAGCTACGTGGTGAAACTTCAAGGCGGCGATCCGTACTTCCTCGAGATGTGGCGCAAGCTGGTGGACATCACCATGTCCCAGAACCAGCTTACCTATAACCGTCTGAACGTGACCCTGACCCGCGACGACGTAATGGGTGAAAGCCTGTATAACCCGATGCTGCCGGGCATTGTGGCAGACCTGAAAGCCAAAAACCTGGCGGTGGAAAGCGAAGGCGCAACGGTAGTATTCCTTGATGAGTATAAAAACAAGGAAGGCGAACCGATGGGCGTGATCGTCCAGAAAAAGGATGGCGGCTATCTCTACACCACCACCGATATCGCCTGTGCGAAATACCGTTACGAAACCCTGCATGCGGACCGCGTGCTGTATTACATCGACTCCCGTCAGCACCAGCACCTGATGCAGGCGTGGACTATCGTGCGTAAAGCGGGTTATGTGCCGGATTCCGTGCCGCTGGAACACCACATGTTCGGCATGATGCTGGGTAAAGACGGTAAGCCGTTCAAAACCCGTGCAGGCGGCACCGTGAAGCTCTCCGATCTGCTGGATGAAGCGCTGGAGCGCGCCCGTCGCCTGGTGGCCGAGAAGAACCCGGACATGCCTGCTGACGAGCTGGAGAAACTGGCTAACGCGGTTGGGATCGGTGCGGTAAAATACGCGGATCTCTCCAAGAACCGTACCACCGACTATATCTTCGACTGGGACAACATGCTGGCGTTTGAAGGCAACACGGCGCCATACATGCAGTACGCTTACACCCGCGTACTCTCCGTCTTCCGTAAAGCCAGTATTGACGAAAGCGTGCTGGCGAACGCCACGGTGACCCTTACCGAAGACCGTGAAGCACAGCTGGCTGCCCGCCTGCTTCAGTTCGAAGAGACGCTCTCTGTGGTCGCGCGCGACGGTACGCCGCACGTTATGTGTGCTTACCTTTACGATCTGGCCGGTCTGTTCTCTGGCTTCTACGAACACTGCCCTATCCTGACCGCCGAGAGCGAAGCGGTGCGTAACAGCCGCCTGAAGCTGGCGCAGCTGACGGCGAAGACCCTGAAACTGGGTCTGGATACTCTGGGTATCGAAACCATAGAACGTATGTAAAAAAGAAACCCGGCGGTTGCCGGGTTTTTTTATAAATGAACGCCATCAGTCGTGAACGAGTACCTGGAAGGTATCTAATTCATACTCTCTGCCGTTATAGCCGATGCAGCAACCTCTGCTGAGGTGACTTCCAGCTTTACCCACAAAGAGACCGTTATCGAATTTTGCGCGGGCAACGTAGAGCTTAGTGCCATTGGCTTCATGTCCCGCCTCAACCATATTCGGTGGGAAATGTTTATCCTTAACGTCTACCCATTTTAAAGCGCCCACGTAAACTTCAAATTCATTACAAAAGTGCTCTCTTCCTCCCCATGGGACCCATGCCGTATTGCCGAACACCCATTTCCCCGGATGAATCCCACCATTCACTTTTGCGCGAATAATAAACAATGGAGATGGTCCTTTGATACCAGGAACACCTATTTCATAACCTGCTACAGGCGCGTCCAATGGGATAAAATCATCTCTTTTCGCTGATTTCCACATAATGATGTCCTTTTCAGTCTAAATAATTATCCGTAGTTAAAATCATTAAAACTCAGAAATTGAATGAATGGCAAAGTCATTATTCAGGCTTTGAAAAATAATCACCTTAACCAGTGATTTTTCCGGGCCTTCCGCATGGATAAAACGGCGAAGCGCAATAAAGGTATGGAACTGGCCAGCCACAAGCTGGCTTCCGACATACAGTAGTGGGAAATAACCCGCACCATCAATATCCTTGAAAACCGTGTCGAACATATTGATATGTTCATCAGACATTTTATCGGCATGCATATTTACAGCAGGGTTAACGATAATACCGCCCATTGTATTTTCCATTGCATCACTCCTTGTATAAATATTAGAAGAATCTTAACGCAGATAAAAAATAGGATAAATATGGATTGTGTTTTGTGAAGAAAATCACGATTTAATACTAAGCGTAATGTATTTCTAGCCTAGTATTCACTCCATCAATATATAACATGCCTGATATTGATGGCGTAAGGTATTTTCCCGGTGCCATTATAAAAAAAGCCTCTTCTAAAAGAGGCTTTTCAGTAATGAGATTATTATTCAGGTATTAAAAATATTTCCGTAAATATTCCGTCAGACACAGAATCGCCATTGCCTGGCCATACGGCATCGAGGTCAGCGGTATCTGGCGGTAAAACGCCAGATCGCTGCCCATCCCCGTCCCGAAGGACGTTTGCAGCAGTTCCCCTTCCGGCGAGATGTTTTGCACGATACCGCGGATCGCTTTCTCCGCCACCTCTGCATACTCTGCGCCGACATACCGCTTGCGCACGGCTTTCAGAATGCCGTAGGCAAACCCTGCCGTGGCCGACGCCTCCAGATAAGAATCAGGATCGTCCAGCAGCGTATGCCACAATCCACTCTCATCCTGACATTTTGCCAGTGCGGCGATCTGCGCATTTAGCACCTGCACCAGATAGCGACGAACGGCGTTGTTTTCTGGCAGATCCACCAGTTCGAGGAAATCCGGGATCACGATGGTCAGCCAGCTGTTGCCGCGCGCCCAGCGGGCCCGGGCAAAGTTGTGATTGCCGTCGTAATTCCAGCCGTGGAACCACAGCCCCGTCTCACGATCCATCAGGTTCTGTACGTGGAGCAGGAACTGATAGATCGCCTCCTCGACGTACTCCGGCTTGTTAAGCAGCTTGCCGATTTTCGCCAGCGGCAGCACCGTCATCATCAGCGTGTCATCCCACATCTGCTGATGGTTCTCTTCCGCCAGTGTGATGTGCTGCATGCCGCCATGTTCGGTGCGCGGCATCTCATTCATCGCCCATTCCGCCCAGCTTTCCAGCCACGGCAGCCAGGCCGGGTTTTTGGTCTCTTCGTAGCGATACGCCAGTGTCAGGAACGGCGACATGGTATTCACGTTTTTGGTGGTTGCGCCTTCTGCGAAACGGTCATTAAACCAGCTGTCGATAATCTCGCGCATGCCTGCGTCACCGGTCTGGCAGTAATACTGCCAGATACCGTACAAACCAACGCCGTGCGTCCATTCCCATCCGGCCCAGCCTTTGGTGTCGATTACGCGTCCGTCGTCCAGCCGCAGCAAAAACTCGCCCGTTTTGTCGTGGATATTGACCAGATTATGCGTCACCTTTTGAATCAGCGATTTCAGTTCATCCCTGGCGATAAAGCGCTCAGGCTGACGCAGTAACGGGCTATGTTTGACAGGCCAAACTTTCATCATCTTAACCTCTGTTGTATGTCGAATTCAGTACCGCACGATCCTTCAGTGAAGGGGCCGCCGGCTTGTTGCGATTCAGGTAACCGATATTGTTGTTGCCCCACAGGGATTCATACGGCATACCGGCCAGCATCTCCACGGTGGCGCGGGCCTGCGGGGTCGCCGCCTCCGGCATCGCATGGCCGGACTCGCGCATTTTCGCGGTCTCTTCACGCAGGGTGCTGTGGGTCTGCAAATTGAGTTTGAAGCGCAGGGAGACCAGGAAGCCGCAGAACAGTACCAGAATGGTGCCGACGCTCAGGATCATCAGGATAGTGTGGCTCACTTCCGCAGGCTGCACTTTTTGACCGCTGACAAAGCCAGACATCTGCATCACGATCCCCACCAGCATTACCGCACCGGCCTGGGACGCTTTACGGGTCAGCGTCATGATGCCCGCGAAGATCCCTTCGCGACGCTGACCGGTGATCACTTCGTCCACATCAGCAATGTAGGTGTAGGTATTCCACGGTACGTAGTTGATACCCCCGCGGCCAAGACCGGCAACCGCAGAGATCAGCAGCAGCAGAGCGTAAACGTCGCTCAGGCCCGCGTAATAAAGCACCGCGTAAGAGAGCGAGGCCAGGCCAAACAGCACGACCACCATGCGGTAAGACGGCGCAGGTCCGAAGCGAATGCACAGCGGGATCATGCCAATCACGGCGAGGAACTGGAAGATGGCCATCGTGCCCAGCAGGTTGGACGCCATGGATGCTTCCTGCATCAGTACAAACACCACGTAATAGGTGAATACGGCGTTGAACACATCCTGGGCAATATAGCCGCCGAGATACATGCCCAGATGCTGGCGGAAAATCTTGATACGCAGCGTCGAACTTAATTCGACAAAAAGACGATTCAGGCTCTGTCCCAGGGTCAGCTTTTTCTTCTCTTCTTCAGCGCGCAGGGCTGCTTCAGACCACTCTTCCCGCGGACGCTCCCAGGTGAAGAACCAGACGAAAGTAAGCATCAGCGCGCAGAGTACGGAGAAGACCAGGCTTGCATAGAAGAAGGAGATCGCGTTGTCTTTGCCGAAATGCGTGAGCAGGATCCCCGGCAGGAAGGAGGCCAGAATGGCGGACATCTGGGCCATGGAGATACGCGCCCCGGAGAATTTGGTTTTTTGTTTGAAATCGTCAGTCATTTCCGGCACCAGCGTTTCATACGGCACCAGAATCATGGTGTAAACAATATCAAAGATCAGATACGTCAGCAGGTAATACCAGAAACTCATGTCCCCTACCCACATCAGCGAGTAGCTGAAAACGCAGGGAATACCGAGCAGGATGAAGAACTTACGCCGGCCAAAACGCTTACCCAGCCAGGTGGTACCAAAATTATCGGTTAAGAAGCCCATTAACGGACTGACAACCGCATCCAGCACCCTTGCGGCGGCGAAGATAAAGGTTGCTTCAATCGGTGTGAGTCCACAGAAGGTCGTATAAAAATACAAAAGCCAGGCGGCCGTCAGGGCGGTAGTCCCCGCTCCGAGGAAGTCCCCTGAACCGTAAGCAAGATAATTTGCGAGTCCAATTTTACGTGTTTTCATTGCCGTCAACCCTAATCAGTTTTGGGAGACTCCCTGTAAGCAAACCTCGTCCGGGAGCTTTTACACGGCTACAGTAAAAGTATCGACCTGGTGAAACCTTTCTGTTTCTGCCATCACAGGGTGGTGAATGGCAAAAATGCAAAGAGTGTCAATACGCGTGTCACTGATTTATAAAACAGCGTTTCTTTTGTATCAAAAGGGAAGGTCAATTTTGCGAGCCAGCCTTCAGAAATGCCTGAAGACTGGCGAAAAGGCGGGCAGTTAGCGGTAGTTGACGAGCACCTCGTTGCGCTGAACCTTCAGCGCCGGGATCAGACGTCCGCCGCCTGGCACTTCCCAGATAAAGCGTAAAGGTTCCTGAGCAGACACCCCGTTGAAGGCCTGGGTGATGCCATTTTGGCCCTCGATTTCCGCGCAGCGGGTCAGCGAGCACAGCCGCACCCGCAACCCGGCCGGTGTGGGTCCCGTCAGGGTGTAATTCCAGGCCACCAGCGTCATCTGCCCGGAGACGGGCTCAGAGGCTGACAGCGGACGGGAGGAGATCGACTCCCCCCGATGGTTGAGCGTTAAGCCGATGCTGCTGGCCTGCCATGCCCCCTCGCCTGCGGCCTGCACCGCCAGCGGGAAATATAAGATCCACAGCCACTTACGCATTATTTCCCTCCTATGGTCGCCGTCATGCGAATATTGCGGTTATCGGACAGCTCCATATTCGACAGCACCACCAGCTGGTTCAGGCTCCGGCGCAGGAAGCGCGACAGCAGCGGACGCAGCGCATGATTCACCAGCAGCACCGGCGGCGCGCCCAGCATCTCCTGACGCGCCAGCGCCTCCTGGGTTTGCGCCAGCAATCTGTCCGCCAGACCCGGCTCCAGCCCGCCACCGCCCTGTAGGGCCTGAAGCAGCAGACGTTCCAGCGGCGTGTCCAGGCCAATCACCTGCACTTCGCCGGTTCCCGGGAACCATTGCTGGGTTATGGCGCGCCCGAGCGCCACGCGCACCACCGCCGTCAGCTCATGTGGATCGCTCTGGAGCGGCGCATGCTCGGCCAGTGTTTCCAGAATGGTGCGCATATCGCGGATCGGCACCTTCTCATCGAGCAGATTTTGCAGCACTTTGTGCAGGGTGGTTAAGGTCAGCACGCCCGGCACCAAATCTTCGGTTAGCTTCGGCATCTCCTGCGTTACGCGGTCAAGCAGCTGCTGCGCCTCCTGACGTCCAAACAGTTCCGCGGAGAACTGGCCAATCAGATGGTTGAGGTGCGTCGCGACCACGGTACTGGCCTCAACAACCGTGTAACCCTGGATCTGCGCCTGCTCTTTCAGGGCGCTCTCAATCCAGATGGCCGCCAGACCAAAGGCCGGGTCGGTCGTCTGCTCACCCGGCAACGTGCCAGCGGCCGTGCCAGGGTTAATCGCCAGCCAGCGGCCGGGGTACGCATCACCGCTGCCGATTTCCACCCCTTTCATCAGGATGCGGTAGCGTGCGGGCGGGAGATCCATATTGTCCCGGATATGCACCACCGGCGGCAGGAAGCCCATGTCCTGGGCGAATTTTTTACGAATGCTGCGGATACGGCCAAGCAGTTCGCCATCCTGCTGGAAGTCCACCATCGGGATAAGGCGGTACCCCACTTCCATCCCCAGCGAATCTTCGAGCTGAACGTCGTTCCAGGTGGCTTCCACCGCCTGGGTGTTCTCAGGCATTTTGACCGGCGCTGGCTCTGCCTTAGGCTGCGTTTCGCGGCCACGCATCCACCAGGCAAGGCCCAGCAGCGCGGCAGTGAACAGCAGGAATACCAGGTTTGGCATGCCCGGCACCATACCGAGCAGGCCCAGTACCGCCGCGGAGAGCAGCATAACGCGCGGGTTGCTGAACAACTGCCCCACCATCTGCTCGCCTACATCCTGATCGGTGCTGACGCGGGTCACAATTACGCCCGCCGCGGTGGAGATCACCAGTGCCGGGATCTGCGCCACCAGACCATCACCAATGGTCAGCAGCGTATAGCTTTCCGCTGCGTGGCCCATGTCCATGCCGTGTTGCAGCACGCCGACCAGCAGGCCGCCGACGACGTTAATCACCATGATCAGAATGCCCGCGATGGCGTCACCGCGCACAAACTTACTCGCACCGTCCATGGAGCCGTAGAAATCTGCCTCCTGGGTCACTTCGGCACGGCGTTTTTTTGCTTCATCTTCCGCAATCAGCCCGGCATTCAGGTCGGCGTCGATTGCCATCTGCTTGCCCGGCATCCCGTCGAGCACGAAGCGCGCGCCCACTTCTGCGATACGCCCCGCCCCTTTAGTGATAACCATGAAGTTGATAATCACCAGAATGACGAACACCACGATACCGATGGCGAAGTTGCCGCCCACCAGGAAGTGACCGAAGGCTTCGACCACCTTTCCCGCCGCCGCCGCGCCGGTGTGCCCTTCCATCAGGATGATACGCGTGGAGGCAACGTTCAGCGCGAGGCGCAGCAGCGTGGTGAACAGCAGGATCGTTGGAAACGCGGCGAACTCCAGCGTGCGCTGGGTGAACATCGCCACCAGCAGCACCATGATGGACAACGCAATGTTGAAGGTGAAAAGCAGGTCGAGGATAAATGCCGGTAACGGCAGCACCATCATCGACAGAATTAGCAGGATCAGAATCGGTCCGGCAAGGATCTGCCATTGCGTCGATTTCAGGTTGCCGGGCAGGCGCAACATTGCCACCAGATTAGCCATCAGTGTCCTTCTCGTTCAAAAAATCCAGTGCTTCAGGCACCGGAAGGTTCTCAGGTTTTACAGGTCGTTGACCGCCCGCTAAACGCCAGCGTTTCAGTTGCCACACCCAGGCCAGCACCTCTGCGACAGCGGCGTAGAGCTGGCCCGGGATCTGTTGTCCAATTTCCGCGTGGCGATACAGCGCACGGGCTAATGGCGGTGCTTCAAGGATCGGTACGCGGTTTTCCGTCGCGATCTCACGAATGCGCAGCGCAATCAGCCCGGCCCCTTTCGCCACCACTTTCGGTGCGCTCATTTTGTTTTCGTCGTACTGAAGCGCCACGGAGTAGTGGGTCGGGTTAGTGACAATCACATCGGCTTTCGGCACATCTTCCATCATGCGACGACGCGCGGCAGCACGTTGCATCTGGCGGATACGGCCCTTGACGTGCGGGTCGCCTTCCATCTGTTTATATTCATCGCGAATATCCTGACGCGACATTCGCAGCTTCTTGATATGGGAAAAGATCTGGAAGATAACGTCGAACGCCACCATCGGAATAATGCTGAGAACCACCAGCAGCGAGCCTAATCCGACCAGGTTCAGGGCATTCTTCATCGCCGTCATGGGGGATTCACTGATCAGACGCATCATCTCCGGCCAGTGGTGCCACAGAAAAAACCCGGCAGCACTGCCCATAAGAAGCGATTTCAGGATCGCTTTAAGAAGCTCAGCCCCGGTTTGAGCTGAAAACATTTTCGCAATACCGGGTAGCGGGTTGAGCTTGGAGAATTTCGGTTGCAGCGATTTACCGCTGAACACCAGGCCACCGAGCATGACCGGCGAAACAAGAGCCACGATGACCACCCCGGCAATCAACGGCAGCAGAGCGATCATGGCGCTTTTTACCAGGTTGATGATCTGAATGAGGATCAGATTGGGGTCATTGACCATGCTGTGATCAAAACGTAAGCCAGCAGAGAGCATTCCCGCCAGTCTGCGGGCAAGCATCTCCCCGCCCCACCAGATTATGCAGACGCCCACCACCAGGATCAGCAGGGAGGTCAGCTCTCGGGATCGGGGGATCTGCCCATCCTCACGGGCTTTTTCAAGTCGGTGGGGTGTGGGGGCTTCTGTTTTGTCGTCGTTCTCTTCTGCCACTGTGCCTGCTCGCAGCCCATTAATTCACGGGTATCATGCCAGCGCAGAGAAAATCCAATGGCGGGAAAAGCCCGTTTATTCGGGCTCTTTTCGCTGTTTTTGTTCTGAACAACCTCAGGCCGCGTTCACAGCCTGAGGCAGAAGGGCAATCAGAAACCAAGACTGTCCAGCAGATCGTCCACCTGATCCTGGCTTGCCACCACGCCCGCTTTGCTGGTGTCAAGCTGTGGACCATTGAGCAGGCTTTCGTTCTCGCGTTTCGGACGGGCAGCCGGTTCCGGAATATTTTCCAGCAGCACCATCAACAGCTGACGTTCAATCTCCTGAATCACATCCATCATGCGCTTGATCACCTGGCCGGTGAGGTCCTGGAAATCCTGCGCCATCATGATGTCCAGCAGTTGCGCATTGGTGAAGCTGGTGTGCCCTGGCACATCGCCCAGGAACTGACGGGTGTCCGTTACCAGTTCGCGGGCATCCGCCAGCTCAATGGGGTTCTCAAACCACTCATCCCAGCGTTGGGTCAGCGCTTTCGCCCCCTTCTCCATCGCATCCTGGTGCGGCTGTGACGCCTCAACGCTGTTCAGCGCTCGCTCGGCCGCCTGCGCGGTCATCTGCACCACGTAGTCCAGACGGTCGCGCGCGTCGGGGATGGCTTCCGCCGCTTCGGCGATAGCCTGGTCCAGCCCCAGCTCACGGAGGCTGTCGCGCAGCATGCGGGTCAGGCTACCAATACGGGCAATAATGTCGCTCGGCGAATGTTCTTCAACGGGTTTCATAGCAGGTTGCAACATTTCAATCACCTCACATGCCGAGTTTCTCGAAGATCTTCCCGAGCTTCTCTTCCAGAGTCGCCGCGGTGAATGGCTTCACCACGTAGCCGCTTGCGCCCGCCTGTGCAGCGGCAATAATGTTCTCTTTCTTCGCTTCTGCGGTCACCATCAGCACCGGCAGAGAGGCCATGCCTGCATCCGCGCGGATGGTTTTCAGCAGTTCGAGACCGTCCATGTTCGGCATGTTCCAGTCGGAAATCACAAAACCAAACCCGCCAGCCTGGAGTTTGTTCAGCGCATCCACCCCGTCTTCTGCTTCTTCAACGTTGTTGAAGCCTAGCTCTTTTAGCAGGTTGCGCACAATGCGACGCATGGTGGAAAAGTCATCCACAACCAAAAACTTAAGCTCTTTATCCGCCATAAAATAATACTCCTGAGTCAAATACGTATTGCCTGTCCGGCACTGATTTTCGCCAGCATCTGCTGGCTTACCTGGCTAAGATCGACCACTTCGCTTACGCCACCCATATTGATGGCCTCGCGCGGCATGCCGAACACCACACAACTTGCTTCATTCTGCGCAATCGTCCAGGCGCCAGCCTGGTGCATCGCGAGCATTCCGGCGGCGCCGTCGTTGCCCATCCCCGTCAGGATCACCCCCACGGCGTTGCGCCCCGCATGTTTCGCCACCGAATGAAACAGCACATCCACCGACGGACGGTGCCGGTTAACCGGCGGCCCGTCATGAATTTTGATTTGATAGTTCGCCCCGCTGCGCGCCAGCTCCATATGTTTGTCACCCGGGGCGATATACGCGTGACCTGGCAGCACGCGCTCGCCGTCTTCCGCCTCTTTCACGCTGATCTGGCACAGCTTATTCAGGCGCTCCGCGAATGAGCGGGTAAACCCCGGCGGCATATGTTGCGTAATCAGGATACCCGGGCTTGAGAGCGGCAATGGCTGGAGTACATGGCGAATTGCCTCTGTTCCTCCGGTTGACGCCCCAATGACCAGCAGTTTTTCCGAGCTGAGTAACGGTCCGGCCTTCAGGGTTGCCGGCGCGGCCATCGGCTTGTGGGCCGCCAGTTTTGCGCGCGACGCGGTACGGATTTTCTCGGCGATCATCTCGCTGTACGCCAGCATCCCCTCGCGAATGCCGAGCTGCGGCTTGGTGACAAAATCCACCGCCCCCAGCTCCAGCGCGCGCAGGGTGATTTCTGAACCTTTACCGGTCAGAGATGACACCATCACCACCGGCATCGGGCGCAGGCGCATTAATTTTTCCAGGAAATCGATGCCATCCATGCGTGGCATTTCGACATCCAGCGTCAGCACGTCGGGGTTATATTTTTTGATTAAATCCCGCGCGACCAGCGGATCGGGCGCTGTTGCCACCATCTCCATATCGCTGTGGCTATTGATGATTTCGGTCATGATCTGACGCATCAGCGCAGAATCATCGACAGACAATACCCTGATTTTACTCATGCTTTTTCCTTACTCAGCGCATAAACCGTTTGCCCACGCAGGCTAAACTCACGCACGAGGTTGCTGAAGTTTTCCGAGTGCCCGGCAAACAGTAAACCGTCAGGCTTGAGCAACGGAACAAAGCGACGCAGAATGTCCTGTTGCGTCGTTTTATCAAAATAGATCATCACGTTACGGCAAAAAATGGCGTCGAATGGCCCCGGCACGTTGTACTGCTTATCCAGTAAATTAACGGGAGCAAATTCCACGCAGTTCGCCAGCTCCTGGCGTACGCGCACCAGTCCTTCATGCGGGCCGGTACCGCGCATGAAGTAACGCTGTAGCTGCTGAGGAGACAGCGTTTTTAGTTCATCCTGGCGATAAACGCCGTTACGGGCTTTTTCCAGCACTTCGGTGTCGATGTCGCTGGCGTACACTTTCCAGCGGCCCGGCGCCATTCCCAGGGTGTCTGCAAGGGTGATGGCCAGCGAGTACGGCTCTTCCCCGGTAGAGGCTGCCGCGCTCCAGACGCGATACTCTCCGCTACGGCGACGGGCGTGTTCCGCCAGCACCGGGAAGTGATGCGCCTCGCGGAAAAACGCGGTCAGGTTGGTGGTTAATGAGTTGATAAATGCCTGCCATTCGGCGCTGTTCTGGTTCGCTTCGAGCATGCTCAGATAGCGGCCAAAATCATCCAGCCCCAGCGTGCGCAAGCGCCGCACCAGCCGGTTGTAGACCATGTCTCGCTTATGGTCCGCAAGCACGATCCCCGCACGCTGGTAGATTAACTGACATATCCGACGAAAATGCGCGTCGGACAGCGCGAGGCGCTGTGTCATCTGCAACAATAATGACGTTTGCCCTGAGGGCATGGGTGATGTCATAGCGCCTTCTCAATCACATTCAGGATACAACGGGTACGGCCTGTGACCGTCCGACTTCTGTTACTGCTTCAACGTGCTCTTTCACATTAAATACGGCGACCAACCCGGTAAGGTGATCCGCCTGGTTTGCCAGCTGATCGGTAGCCGCCGCCGCCTCTTCCACCAGTGAGGCGTTCTGCTGCGTAACCTGATCCATCTGTGTAACGGCCTGCGCCACCTGCTCAATACCACGGCGTTGTTCATCAGACGCCGAGGCAATCTCGCCCATAATGTCGTTAACCCGCGTCACGGAGGTGACAATCTCGTGCATGGTCTGCGCGGCGGTATCCACCAGCGCGGAGCCCTGCTGAACGCGGGAGACCGACTCTTCTATCAGCCCTTTGATCTCTTTCGCCGCGTTGGCGCTGCGACTGGCGAGGTTTCGGACTTCACCGGCAACCACCGCGAACCCGCGCCCCTGCTCTCCGGCACGCGCCGCTTCAACGGCCGCGTTCAGCGCCAGAATATTGGTCTGGAACGCGATACCGTCGATGACGCTGATAATGTCGCCAATTTTCTGCGAGCTGGCGGCAATCTGCTGCATCGTGCTGGCGACGTGAGAAGCCTGGTCGCCCCCACGTTTCGCCGTCATCGCCGCCTGTTTTGACAAGTCGGACGCCTGACGCGCGTTATCGGCGTTCTGGCTTACCGTCGCGGTCAGTTGCTCCATGCTGGCCGCCGTCTGCGCCAGCGATGCCGCCTGCTGTTCGGTGCGGGATGAGAGATCGTTATTGCCTGCCGCAATCTCGGAGATCCCGGTATGCATGGCGTAACTGCCCTGACGAACGTTGCTTACGGTTTCCCGCAGCGAACTCTGCATCGCCTTCAGGCTGGCGAAAATCGCTGATATTTCATTCCTGCCATACACGGCCACCGGACGCGCCAGGTCGCCCTTCGCCATACTGTCGAAGTGGCTGCTGACGATCGCCAGCGGCTGGACGATCATTTTGCGCGACCACCACAGCGAGCCGCCGGTCAGCAGGGCGGCCAGGATCACCATGGTCAGGAAAATCACCCCTGACATGCGGTAGCTGGTACGGCTGTCCGCACCGGCACGCGCCACAAACTGGTTAATATCCTGCTGCCATGCGTTAAAGCTGTCGTCATATGCCGCCTGAGACGCCTGCACCGGCGCGGTCAGGAAGTCAGAAAGCTGGTTGTTCTCCAGCCACGTCGCCTGATGGTCGAGATCGCCGTACCACACATCAAAGTTCTTTTTCATGGCGACCTTCAGCGTTTTCTCTTTCTCACTCACCGCCTCCTGCGCCGTAAACGCCTTAAACTGCGCGTCGGCCTGCTTCAGGCTGCTGCGGGCCACGACCATCAGCGCCTTAATATCATCCGGCGGATAGCTCAGCGCGGTTAACGTCCCTGCTTTGTTCAGCGCAGTGCTTGCCTGTAACAGCACGGCACGCGTTTGTGCCAGTGCGGAGCGCTGCTGATTACTCGTCTCAACTTCCTGCAAATTCTGATAGCCATCGCGAAACGCCCAGAAAGACAACCCGTTACTGCCAACCTGCAAAACCCCACACAGGATCAGAATCAAAAACAGTGTGGTCGAGATACGAATACGATTTAACATCCACGCTCCCATCAAGCGGCAAGCAGCCGCGGTTTAATTGTCAGTCAAAATGTTTCCCAGTTTTCATCTTGTCCGGTCACCGCTGCGCGCGTAGGTGTTGTCACGGGCGCCGGGGTTGCTTCGCTGTACGCCGACCGCGAGCTGACCGTATTTGTTGTTTTTGAAGTAAGACGGAACGCCGAGACGGCCATTTTCAGGCGGCTCGCCTGATCCTCAAGCGCAGCGGCCGCGGCAGCGGACTCCTGCACCAGGGCGGCGTTTTGCTGCGTCACACGATCCATTTCCGATACCGCCAGAGCGACCTGGTCAATACCACGACTCTGCTCATCCGATGCAGAGGCGATTTCACCCATGATGTCCGTCACGCGCGTCACGGCATTCACGATGTCATTCATGGTTTCACCCGCACTTTCCACCAGCACCGAGCCGGTATCCACGCGTGAAACAGAGTCTTCAATCAGGGCTTTGATCTCTTTCGCCGCATTGGCGCTGCGGCTGGCGAGGTTACGTACTTCGCCAGCGACCACGGCAAACCCACGTCCCTGCTCGCCCGCACGCGCCGCTTCAACGGCCGCGTTCAGCGCGAGAATGTTGGTCTGGAAGGCGATGCCGTCGATAACGCTGATGATATCGGCGATTTTCTTCGAGCTGTCGGCAATGTCATGCATGGTTTTCACCACGCCGTCGACCACCCGACCGCCGCGCTGGGCGGTGTCGGACGCGCTTTCTGCAAGCTGCGACGCCTGACGGGCGTTGTCGGCATTCTGCTTCACGGTCGCGGTGAGCTGCTCCATGCTGGCCGCCGTCTCTTCCAGAGCGGACGCCTGCTGTTCGGTACGGGACGAGAGATCGTTGTTGCCCATCGCGATTTCACTCGTGCCGGTATAGATGGCATCCGCCCCCTCGCGCACGTTGGCGACGGTATCAATCAGCGAACGCTGCATATGGTCGACGCTGGTCGCCAGCTCGGTGATCTCGTTGCGACCAGAAACGGTCAGCGTTTTCGTGAGATCGCCCCGGCCAATATCGCGGATATGGGCAATGACGCGGCCAAGCGGATTAAGAAGGATATGACGAATGCCGTACCACACGGCCACCAGCACGATAACCAGCGCGAGGGCGAGCACCGCCATCTGCCATTTCGCGAAACGGTAGTCGTTCTGGCTTTGCGTAAAGGCGGAGTGATAAAGCTCGCCGCTGGCTTTGGCGTACTCGCCGAGCGCCGCGCCGAGTGCGTTCTGCATGCCCTGGGTCGGCTGCGCGAAATAGGCATCCATATTGCCCTTCTCCAGGAACTGCACCAGCTCCGTGAGGCCGGCGAAGTAGGCCAGATATTTTTCATCTATGTTCGCGCTCGCCTGCGCCATTGCGGGCTGAGGGGCGATTTTTTTGAAGGCCTCGTAATGTTTCGCCGCGTCTGCCAGGGTGGCGCGCGCATTCTTCAGCAGTTCCGTTTTTGCGCTGCTCTGCTGGTTGTTCGGATCCATCATCATGCGGGCAGACGAGCGGCTCAGATTGATACGCGTCTGCAACATCAGATCCCAGGTTGTGGTCAGTTCGCTTTGCTGCATCCGCAAATCGTTCGAGGCCGCGAAGCTGTCCTGGTTCTGTTTTAACGAGGAGAAAAAGAGGCCGCCAGAAATAAGCTGAAGAAGTGCGAAAATGACCAGCACCATCATAAGCATTGTGACAACGCGGATACGGTTCAACATACAACACCTTCTCATCGATTGATTAACGGTGTTATCGGCAGGGGCCACGGGAACTTTACATTTGCGAAAGGGAAAAGCGCGGGGAGTCAGAACGCGACGTCAACGATCAGCGTGTCGGTGTAGGTTCCGGCAGGCGGCGTGGCCTGGCTGGTCAGGACCTTAGCGCTGTAGTTATAGGTGCGTAAAAGCCCGTCGGTACTGACCTGGGATGAGCTGGCGCTGGCCCAGCGCTCGCTGCCACTGCCGCCCCAGCGGTTGCTGGTCGCCTCTTTATAGATGTCGTAACTCATAAAATTGCTGCCGCTAACCATACGACGAACGTTGTTCAGGGCGTTTGCTCCATTATTAATGCCTATGGTGTAGGTGCTGCCCTTGGTGCAGGTGACGGCGATCGACTGCGAAACGGTGGGAAAATTTTGCACCAGCGGCGCGCTGTTAAAATTCACGTCCGGCGTGGTCATCGTGCTGCAATCGTTGGTGACGGTCATGTTGAGGAGAATGGAGGTAGTTGCCGTGCCGGTTTGCGGGGTCAGGCATAGCCCGCCCGCGCCAACGGCGCACACGTTGTAGTTGATGCTGAACGTTAACAACACCTGGTACGGCCCGGCCGTGACGTTCTGCCCCGGCACAGTACGGAAATAAAGCGGAATGTTGTAGCGCCTTGACCCCAGCAGCCCGAGCAGGGTGTTGCCATTCCAGGTATAGGTTTTGCTGATTTGTACTTCACTGTTTCCGCCGCAGCCAGTGGCACCGCACAGGCGCGTGGGGATAACGTCCGCGATGGCCGCATTATCGGTACGTTTCATGGTGGCGCGGCTGTTGGCGGCTATCGACGCCGAGGTGTAGGTCAGCGTCACCGAGTCGTTGGTTAGCAGGTTGAGGACCGTATCGCAGGACACCACCAGCGTGCCGGTGGTTTGCACCTCCCCCGTACTGCTCAGGGCGAATGAGGTGACGCTGCCAAACGAGGCGTTCACCGTACTGACGGTGCAGGCCGCCCAGCCGCTGCCCGAGAACAGCAACAGTATGGCTATCAACAGGCGTTTCACGGTGCCTCCCGGCAGGTCAGCGGACCGTAGGTTTGCAGCTTATGCTCGGGATTTGCGCCCACGTTCAACGTTGCGATACAGCGTTTACCGTCCGGGGTGATGACCTCCAGAGGATTCACATCGTTGAGGTTTTCCAGCCAGGCGAGGCCGTCGTAGCCAACAACCGCGCTACTGCGGGACGCGCGTTTGACCTGGCTTCCCACCGGGATCGCATTGCCCTGCGTGTCATGCAGGATCACGCTGGCAACCCGCTCCTGCTCCATCGGGAAATCCACCAGATAACCGTTATGCCGACGAATCGCCACCCGACGCTCGGTCTCTTTCAGCCGGGTATCCGCAGGTAAGTTCAGGGTATCAATGCGGTAGCTTGCCGGGTAATAGGCGGAAACGCCGCTGACCAGCAGATAACCTTTATTATTGGTTTTACCAACCGGCTGGTTCTCGTAGCTGACGGGTACGTCCGGATGTCCGTCGGTGCTTATCACCACAAACGCATCGTTGATTTTGTTCGCCGCAAACAGCTCACCGTCCATCAGGACGACAGAGCCCATCGCCTCGCCCCACCAGGTCATCATCCCCTTCTCACCGTAGCCGCCGCCCTGAAGCTCAACATTGTTATTCCGCCAGCCGAGCGTGGCCTGTTGATAGTTACTCGACCGCGACTGGTTGGCCCAGGCCATGTTCCAGCTAAAGCCGCCGTCAGACGGCATCGAGTGGTTGTAGTTAATGCGTTGAGTGCTGCCTGCGTCAGGCGTGTTTTCAAAGGTAACGGCGGCGCTGTCACGTTCGCCCAGAGGGACCTGCAACGACAGCGCAACCGTCCAGTCGTCCCGCTGCTGGTCACGGCTGGCCGCCAGGTAAATACTGCTTGAGCGCCACAGATTTCGGCTCCAGGAGAGGTTGAGCAGCTCGGTTTTCCGGCTGTCAAAACTCTCCACGCCGATCCACGCCGCACCGATATTGCCGTAATCACCGAGGTTAAAGGTTAAGGAGTACTGGTCGGTATTGCGGCTCAGGCTGGCAACGGGGTTATCATATTCATCATAAACGGTGGGCTGATCGTACAGGGCGAGGTTGCCGAAGCCGCGGTCGCGTCGGGTATGCTGGGTCGCTACGCTAAACTCGCTGGTGCTGTACTGATAGCCCCAGTTCATCTGGCCCCCTTCGTCGCCGCGCATCCGGCTTTGGGTATAAGACGTGTTCACCACGCCAAAACGCCCGAGCTTCAGCACCGTGCCCGCGCCGCCGAGCGCCAGCGACTCCGCCCCTTCCGCATGCCCCTCCAGCGTCAGCCAGTCGGTCACCCCGTAGCGATACGATCCGCTGCCCGCCGCCGGGCCATAGTCAAAATTCTCTATACCGTAGTTGCGCCGCAGGCTGCCCAGCGTCACGGCGCCGTCGCTTAACCCCTGCTTCAGCAGATCGCTGCTGACATAAAACGGCAGCGTGGTGCTCACCTGACGTCCCAGCGCGTCGGTGGTGACCAGTACCGCATCCCCTGCGCCGTTGATGTACGGCAGGTTAGTGAGGGTAAACGGCCCCGGCTGAAGGCGGGTGGAGCCGGAACGGTAGCCATTAATAAAGAGATCGACCGAGGTCGGGACGGCCGCCTCACCGGAAAACGCCGGCAGCGGCCAGGTCACCAGATCCGGACGCAGGGAGAAGTCGCGCCCGTAGCTGATCCCGCCCATCCGCACGCTGGTGCTCCAGCTCAGCGCATCGCTGATGACGTCCCCGACGGTCCAGGTGGTGGCATCCTCCTCGTTGGTGATCAGCAGGGTTGAGTCATAGCGCACGTATCCTTCCTGCTGCCCGCTGCTTCCGGCGAAATTCTGTCGGGCGTACCCTGTCGAAGAAAACGAATAGTCTTCGTTGAAATAGCGGAACTCATGCCACACCGACGCCTGGCCGCCCGTGTGCTCGGTATGGTTGGTATAAACGTCGTAGTTGAGCAGCGCGCCCCGGCCATAATGCGGCTTGCTTTGCGCGCTCTGACCGCTAAACGACGTGATCCGCGCCGCAACCCAGTCCCGGGGGACCGTCAGCATGAGCCGCTGGGCGCTGCTGTCATACTCTACGCGTACCGATGAGAGCGTTGAAAGGTTCACCTCTCCGGCAGGCACATGCTCCTGCGGCAGTCCGGCGCGAAGCAAATCCGCTCCTGAAATAAACCAGGCGCCCTCGCGCTGCGTCACCGGCACCACCAGACCCGTGTGATAGTGGTTCAGCACCAGGGCGAGCTGGAATACAGCTTCGCCGTTCATCGTCCGCGCGTCCGGCGGCGGCGGTAAACTGTCGTCGCCGGTTTCGGCAAATGCGCTGGTACTGACGCAAAGCAGGATCATCATCGCCGGTTTCAGTTGACGGGCGTCGATTGCCATTGCGTATCCCTGGCATTAATTTGCGCGCTCATCCGATTCGGCTGATAAATCCCTGCCGGAAGCGGCCAGCTTCGGGTGCTGCCTGGCAGCACATAACCCAGCAGCCCCTCGGCAACCGTGCGTTTTTGCCCGCCCTGCTCAACCGCAACCTGGCTGAGCCTGACGTGAACGTTCCCCTGATTGCGGACCTCAAGCGCGGGTTTCCCCTCCTCCTGAATGACCCGCCAGTTGAGCTGCTGAGTGTTCGCCAGCGCGTGATGCTCTCCTTCGTTGAGGGTGGGGATCCCCTGTCCATAAACAAATAAGGGAATGGAATAGCGCATTTGCAGTTTGAGGCCCATAGACGGTTCCGCTTTGGCATCCGGCTGGGGAATCTCATCCACAATGATGCGGTAGGCTTGCTCGACGCCGGACGGGATCGTCCCCTGCTTAATCAGGCGAATAAGCTGTTTACTGCCCTTAGCGATAGTCACGATCGGCGGGCTGGCGACCACATCCTGCTGGGCGGTGTAACGCTCATATCCGCCCTCCTGTTTCCAGCGCACAATGCGTATCTGCATTGTCGTGGCGCTGTTGCCCTGATTCTGGATCCACAATTCAGTTGCTCTGGCGTCTGCCGAAAGCCACGGATCGATAGGCCAAAGAAGAATGGTTGCGGCTGCTTGCGCCTTAACCGCTGTAAGGGCCGTTATCCCCAACAGACTCAACAGGCCTGACCGCCTGAAAAATGGCTTCATCAATGCTCTCCCTTTCCTACCATGACAAGGTCACGGTGAGTTGATCTGAATACGTTCCTGACGGGCTAAACCCGGTCAAAAGCGCGACGCCAAAAAGAGGCAGCGCGATGTTATTGCTGTTGGTATAGGTAATCGGTATTGCCTGGTTAACCCCAATTTCACTGTTTGCGGCCAGAGAGCTGCTGCTGTAGAGCCGGTAACCGACCACCTCTGTCCCGCCTGAACGCGTCATCCGCCGCACAGAGCTATAATTCTGACCGCCATTAATGCTCATACTTAGCGCCACACCCGGTGTGCAGGCGATGGACAACGCGCCGTCGGCAACAAAGCTGGTGCTGACCGGTGCGCTCTCCACGCCGCTGCGGGTCCCGAAATTCAGCGTACCGAAACGCCCGCCGGTGCCGGTGCTCACCGAGCATCCAGGCACAACCGTCGCGCTCACCCTGAATGACTGAGACGTCACCGCCCCGGCGTCTGGGATCAACATCAGCCCGACGAACAGGGTCAAAAAAGGGTGCACGACGCCCTCTGCGCTGTCGCGCAGACATAACAATGCCTTCATGGCTGAATCAGTAGGTGACGCTGACGTTAATCGTGTCGGTATAGGTTCCCGGTACGACCGTCACGCTATTGCCGCCGCCCGTAATGCGTGCGTAGAGGGTGTAGCTATCCACCCCACCCGCAGTAGAGGCGACCGGCAACGCGGCATTGTTCGCAACCACGTTGTTGTAACCACTATCGCTGAACAGGCTGTAGGCAACGCCCTGCGCCGCATTGGCGGTGTTGACCAGATAGCGGCCCGGCGTACCTGGGGTGCCGACAACGGTTCCGGGTGCGGTAGCGTTAGTGTTGCCGGTGATCGCCACCGTGTAACTGGCAGTGGTACATTGAATGGTAAAGGTGTTTCCTCCGCTGGCACCGGTTAACTGGGTTGTCAGGGTGGAGAATGTTGCAGGATGAGTGCCGAAATCGAGCGTCCCGAAGTTAATGCCGTTTTGCGTTGGCGAGCCGTTGATCAAGCAGCCGTTGGTCAGCGTCAACGTCGCGCCGATAGTGCCGCTACTGGTGACCGCGAGAGCCTGACCGACCGTTGCCGCCGTCAGCAGCGTGCCCGCGCAGATAAAAAGAAGTTTTCTTTTCATTTACCACCCTCCAGAAGAAATATAGGTTCGCTTGCCATATTTTATTCATACTGTTCAGTATGTTAGCCCCGCTTAAACATTCCCCGGCGCGGTTATTGAGAATTTAGTTTATGGTTAGCACTTCAACCACTTTCATCAAAAAGAGGGCAACCCCGCTCGAATTAACAGGTTATTAACAAACATTACAAAGGGTTAGCAAAAAAAAATGGGCATTATTCTTGCTTAACTTGAGGATATATCGCCTGTAGTGTGATCTGAGTCACAATATATCGTCATGATAAAAACAACGAATTTCATAAAAATTAAAAACAAGTTGTAACTCACGCAGCTTTACTTCAATTTATGCCCCGAATATTTTCCTGCGCTTAAATAAAAATTTTGTATGCATTGACGCAGGAAACTCTTTTAGCGCATAGAGGATCTTTTTGTGGCAAGTGCAAACAAACTCACGCTCTTCATTGTGATTTTCATGCTGGCGGGCATTCTTTCCGGTGCGGCGATCCATGAGTATGCTTCGTCCGACGCGATACAGGCCTGGTCGGAGAACATCACCCTGCTGACCGATATTTTCCTGCGGCTGATCAAGATGGTGATAGCCCCGCTGGTGTTCAGCACCCTGACGGTGGGCATTATGAGGCTGGGTGAAACGTCTACGATTGGGCGCGTCGGGGGTAAAGCGATGGTGTGGTTTATCAGCTCATCCGTACTTTCCATTCTGGTGGGGCTGTTTATTGTTACCCTTGAACAACCCGGCAGCGGTCTGAACCTGAGCATTCCGACAGAGACGGTTGATACCGGCCTGGCCGTGAGCGGGATGTCGCTGAAAGCCTTCCTGTCACACACCATTCCAACCAGCATTGCCGGCGCGATGGCGAACAATGAGATCCTGCAAATTGTGGTCTTCTCGATGTTCTTCGGCATTGGCGGCGCGTCACTGGGCCAAAAATTCAACGCCCCGCTGGTCGCGGCGCTGGATGTGGTATCCCACATTATGCTGAAGGTGACGGGCTACGTGATGTACGTTGCGCCGCTGGCCATTTTCGCGGCGATTTCGTCCGTCATTGCCACCCAGGGGCTGGGCATTTTGCTGAACTATGCCTCGTTTATTGGCGGTTATTATGTGGCGATCCTCCTGACCTGTCTTGTATTGCTGGCCGTGGGTTACATGGTACTGAAGAAAGAGATTTTCCGTCTGGTGGCGATGCTGAAAGATCCGGTGCTGGTGGCGTTTACCACCAGCAGCTCTGAAGCGGCATACCCAAAAACGCTGGAGCAGTTAGCGCGCTTTGGTTGTTCACGGAATATCGCCTCTTTCGTCCTGCCGATCGGCTACTCGTTTAACCTGGTCGGCTCCATGGTGTACTGCTCGTTCGCCTCAATGTTTATTGCCCAGGCGTACAACATTCACCTGAGTTTTACCGAGGTGACGGTGCTGATGTTAACGCTGATGCTGGCCTCGAAGGGCATTGCGGGCGTACCGCGCTCGTCGCTGGTGGTGCTGGCGGCAACCATTCCGAGCTTTAACATTCCGGTAGCCGGGATCCTGCTGCTGATGGGGATTGACCATTTCCTGGATATGGGGAGATCGGCCATTAACGTGCTGGGGAACGGGATTGCGACGGCGATGCTGTCGCAGAATGAAGGGGCGCGGGAAGCGGAGGCAGAGCTGGTGGAGCAGGAGGCGTAAAGATACAAAAGAGCCGGGTGGCGCTGGCGCGTACCCGGCCTACGTGTTCGAGCCATTTGTAGGCCGGGTAAGGCGAAGCCGCCACCCGGCATTATTTTATGCCACGTGATTCGCCGCAATATCCAGCAGCGCCATCTCTTCGCTGTTCAGCAGCTTCTCAATATTCACCAGAATCAGCATACGCTCGCCGAGCGCACCCAGCCCCGTCAGGTATTCCGTCGACAGCGTGACCGCAAACTCCGGCGCAGGACGGATTTGATCGGCGGTCAGCGACAGCACATCTGACACGCCGTCCACCACAATCCCCACCACGCGCTGCCCCAGATTCAGAACAATCACCACCGTGTTATCGTTGTACTCCACATCACCCTGGCTGAACTTCACGCGCAGATCCACGATAGGCACAATCACACCGCGCAGGTTGGTCACACCCTTGATAAACGCTGGCGTGTTCGCGATGCGCGTTACCTGATCGTACCCGCGAATTTCCTGCACTTTCAGGATGTCGATACCGTACTCTTCATCACCTAAAGTGAAAACCAGGAATTCCTGCCCAGATGGCTCGCCCGCCAGTTTCGTTACGTTACTCATACCGGTCATGTTATTACCTTTTACTTAATCAGGCGGCTGTGTTCGCCACACGTTGTTCACGATTTAATCCCTGAAGTGCCGATACATCGACGATCAGCGCGACGCTACCATCACCCAGTATGGTGGCAGCAGAGATCCCCGGCACTTTGCGGTAGTTACTTTCCAGGTTCTTAACCACCACCTGATGCTGACCAATCAGCTGATCGACCAGCAGCGCGTAGCGGCGTCCGGCGCTTTGCAGGATCACAACGATACCCTGCGTGGCCTCGGTTTTTGCCCCGTCCACTTCGAACACTTTCCACAGTTCCACCAGCGGCAGGTACTCGCCGCGCACTTCGAGCACGCGCTCGCCGCCCGCCAGCGGATGCAGATCTTCTTCGCGCGGCTGGAGGGATTCCATCACCGCGTTCAGCGGCAGAATAAAGACTTCATCCGCCACTTTAACGGACATGCCGTCAAGAATGGCCAGCGTCAGCGGCAGCAGGATACGGATCGTGGTGCCCGCGCCCTGCTTAGACTGGATCTCAACGTGACCGCCCATCTCCTGAATGTTACGTTTCACCACGTCCATGCCCACGCCGCGGCCGGAAACGTCGGTGACCTGCTCTGCGGTTGAGAAGCCCGGGGCAAAAATCAACATGCCCACTTCTTCGTCAGTCATGTTTTCGTTGACCGCCATGCCCTGCGAAATCGCCTTCGCCAGAATGCGCTCGCGGTTCAGGCCCGCGCCGTCATCGGTCACTTCGATGCAGATGTTGCCGCCCTGATGTTCTGCTGACAGGACCAGGTTGCCCACTGGCGATTTTCCGGCTGCCACGCGGTTTTCCGGCAGCTCAATGCCGTGGTCGAGGCTGTTACGCACCAGGTGCGTTAACGGGTCGATAATGCGTTCAATCAGGCTCTTATCCAGCTCGGTGGAGCTGCCCATCAGCGTGAGTTCGATCTGTTTGTTGAGCTTGCTGGCCAGGTCGCGCACCAGGCGCGGGAAGCGGCTGAAGACATATTCCATCGGCATCATACGGATGGACATCACCGATTCCTGCAAATCGCGGGCGTTACGTTGTAACTGGCCCATGCTGGTGATGAGATCGCCGTGGGTCACCGGGTCCAGCTCGTTGGAGCGCTGGGCCAGCATCGACTGGGTGATCACCAGTTCACCCACCAGGTTGATCAGCTGATCCACTTTCTCCACCGCCACGCGAATGCTTGTGGACTCGCTGGAACGCGCCGCCGGTTTTTCACCGCGGGCCGGGGCGGCCGTCTCTTTTGGCACGGCTTTCAGGGCCGGAGCAGCGGCAACTACCGCAGGGGCAATTTCTGCCGGCGCGGGCACTTCAACGGCCGCCGCCTCGGTTTCAAACGCAATTTGATCCGCTTCAATCACGAAGCACAGCACCGCCACAATGTCATCCTGACCGATCCCGCCGTCGAGCGTCGCGGCCAGGCTGTCTTTACCCTTCACCACGTTGCTGAGCGTCGCCAGGTTACCCAGCTCCTCTTCCAGCAGGTTGACCTCGTTCTCTTTCAGCCGTGACAGCACTACGCGCAATTTTCCTGCGGGCGCATCAGGCGCACTGTCTGGTTTGGCCGCGGCGTCAACAACGCTCAGTTTTGCCGCAGGGACAACGGGCGCAGACGCCTCACCTTTGGCTTCCAGCGCTAACTGACGCAGCGCGTTGCAGATGTATTCAAAGCTGGCGGCATCAGGCTCTGCCGAACTTTTATAGGCGTCGAGCTGTTCCTGCATAATATCTTTCGTTTCCAAAAACAGGTTGATAATGTCGGTATTGAGCTGCATCTCACCGCGTCGTGCTTCATCCAGCAGGTTTTCCATTAAATGGGTCGTTTCCTGCAAAATGGTAAATCCAAACGTTCCGGCTCCGCCTTTAATGGAATGCGCCGCACGGAAGATGGCGTTGAGCTGTTCTGAGTCCGGTGCCTCGGGCACCAGATCCAGCAAATGTTGCTCCATATCGGCCAACAATTCGTCGGCTTCATCAAAAAATGTCTGGTAAAAATCGGTAATATCCATGCTCACGCTATCACCTCGGATTGGCTGGTGGCGATGTTGGAACGGCAGCCGAAGGGACGGCCCCAGGCTGTTTTAAATCGTCCAGTGACTCATTCTGACTTTCGGCGTTTTCATGCAGGATGGCCTGCTCCGCCTGCTGGTTCAGCACTAAAAGACTGATACGACGGTTGATGGCGTCATCCGGTCCGCGGTCGGTCAGGCGCATGGTTGCAGCCATGCCGACCACGCGCAGGACCTTGCCATCATCAAGCCCACCCGCCACCAGCTCGCGACGCGAGGCGTTGGCGCGATCGGCAGAAAGCTCCCAGTTGCTGTATCCCTTCTCTCCCGTGGCGTACGGGAAATCATCCGTGTGACCGGAGAGGCTAACGCGGTTCGGAATGCCGTTCAGCACCGGTGCAATCGCACGCAGAATATCGCGCATGTAGGGCTCCACGTCGGCACTGCCGGTTTTGAACATCGGTCGGTTCTGGCTGTCGATGATCTGAATACGCAGCCCTTCCTGCACCAGGTCAATTTTCAGATGCGGACGCAGCGCGCGCAATTTAGGGTCCGCCTCAATCAGCTGATCCAGGTCACCGCGCAGTTTTTTCAGGCGCGCCTGCTCCATCCGTTTTTTCAGCTCGTCGATGTTAGGCTGTTTTTTCACTTCGCCCTGCTGCTGGGTGTAATCGTCACCGCCGCCGGGGATCGGGCTGTCGCTGTTCGATATGCGCGGCCCGCCGGTGACCGCCGTCGCCAGCGGCGTTCTGAAATATTCCGCAATCTGAATAAGCTCTTTCGGGCTGGAGATGGAGATCAGCCACATCACCAGAAAGAAGGCCATCATGGCGGTCATAAAATCGGCGTACGCGATCTTCCATGAGCCGTGAGAACCGTGCCCGTGCCCCTTATGCTTGCGTTTTTTTACGATGACGATCGGATGGGACTGGTTTTTCATGCGTCCTCAGTTGTCGTCTGTTGGTTGGGGTTTTTCACCGCGCGCACATGCTCTTCCAGTTCGATAAACGACGGACGTTCGCTGGAGTAGAGCGTCTTACGGCCAAATTCAACGGCGATCGGTGGCGCATAACCGTTGAGGTTTGAGAGCAGCGTAATTTTCACGCACTGCATCATTTTGGTGGTTTCAGCGCTCTTCTGGCGCAGCACGCTCGCCAGCGGGGAGATAAAGCCGTATGCCAGTAAAATACCGAGGAACGTCCCCACCATTGCGTGGGCAATCAGGGCGCCCAGTTCAGCCGCCGGGCGATCCGCCGAGGCCAGGGCATGAACGACGCCCATGACCGCCGCCACGATACCGAACGCCGGAAGCGAGTCGCCCACCAGCGCCAGGCTGTTGGCCGGCACTTCGGATTCGCTCTCGTGGGTTTCGATCTCTTCGTCCATCAGGGCTTCAATTTCGAAGGTGTTCATGTTGCCGCTGATGATCAGTCGCAGGTAATCGACGATAAAATCGAGCATCATCGCGTCAGCCAGAATACGCGGGTAGCTGGCGAAAATTTCGCTCTCTTTCGGGTTTTCAATGTCCCGCTCCAGCGAGAACATTCCTTGCTGACGTGACTTCGCCATCAGGCGATAGAGCAGCGCCAGAAGATCCATATACATGCTTTTGGTGTATTTCGAGCGACGAAACAGCAGCGGAATCGCCTTCAGCGTGCCCTTGATCGATTTACCGTTGTTACCAACGATAAAAGCCCCTACCCCTGCACCGCCGATGATGACAAGTTCAGCCGGTTGATAGAGTGCTCCAAGGTGCCCGCCGGTCATCATGTAACCGCCGAAAACTGTACCGAGAACTACCAGGTAACCTAATAAGATAAGCACGACATCATCCTTCCGCTAGTGACTATGGCAGGACGTTCATTTCGAGCGCGTGACCTGAACGCAGGGTAAAAAAAAGCAGCGGTAATCGCTTACCGCTGCTGGAATCTTGCCCACAGGTTCGGGTTAAACAGCGTGTTCGATCTGTTCATCCAGCAGTTGTGGAATAATATCGGCAGCATCCCGGGAAAGTTTACGTCTTTTTACGGCTCGGGATGGAGGCTGGCATAAACTACAGGCGAAGCTGCCCGCAGGCTGGTGCGCGTGGGTAATAAAATTGCCGTCACAGCAGTTGCAGCGCGACAATTCAAGCATTCCGCTTTCAACAAAACGCACCAGCGTCCAGGCGCGGGTCAGCGCCAGCAGGGGTCCCTGTTCCTGCTGCGGGCATTGCTCAAGGTAAAGTTTGTAGGCTTTAATCACGGCATCCACGCCGCTGCATAAGCCCGTTTTAAGCAGGTACTGCCAGGCGTTACAGAACATGGAAGCATGGATGTTCTGCTCCCAGGTCATGAACCAGTCAGTCGAAAACGGCAGCATGCCTTTTGGCGGTGGGCTACCACGCAATTCTTTATACAGCTTGATCAAACGACCACGGCTCAGTTGCGTCTCGCTTTCCAGCATTTGTAAACGCGCACCCAGCGTGATGAGTTCCATTGCCAGCTGGATATCACGGGCTTCCTGAACAATGCTTTTTTCGCTCATTGTTAAGCCCTTTTCTTCCGGGCTACGTCGTCAGGCTGGCTGATTTCGTTGAGCAGGCGGGTGGAGAGAAGAATACCGGTGTGGATCTGTTGCAGATCGTCCACGCGGGATTCCTGAGTCAGACGCGTAATGGTCTGCGGGTTATCGAAACGGAACTGGCAGACAAGCTGATTGGTTTCAGCCAGCTTGACCATCTGCGGAAGTGTTAATCCCCCCAGCATGGTTGCCATCTCTTCGTTAACACCCAGACGAAACATCGCTGACGGTTTGTCCTGACTAATCAAACGCTGCGCGAGCAATAAATACGACAAATTGATGTCGTAAATATGTTTTAGCAACTCGGATGTATGCATTTTTCCCATCCCGAATAACCAACTATTATTTTTATGCGGAAAGACCGCACCCCGTGATGTCGCCGGGAAATCACCCGGTATAAAAAGAAAAGGCCAAATGCATAGTTGAATTTAGGTTTGTACGTCGTAAAGCGCGTGACCGGTTAACATGGCCAAAATGTCGGTTACACATTTTATCTTTTCTTACAAATAACTAAGATTTTTCCTAATTCGACGCAAACTCTACTCGTCAGTTTTGACACATACAATGCAGCCCCCCCTGGAATTTAAAAAAAATGTGATCTGCGTCACATAATTTACGCGAATGTAACCCATAAATCCATCAGCGTGACTTGTAATTTGGGTGTTTTTTATCCAACCCAAGCTTGTTTATATTCTTCAGGAACGAATACTCATGCATCCGGACGGGGGAATTGGGTCTGGGAAATGTAAAGACAGGGCAAATCCGCATTGATCTGCTATGGGGAAAACTTCACGTTGAAACTACCATTAATTAATAAAGTAAAAACAGGGGGTTAACGCTGGCAACACAAAAATCAGTTTCGTTGCGTAACGATCTACGCCGGGTTGATGATGAGTTAAGGCGAGTTAACCACCCGGAAGGGAAAATGTGTAATTTACGTTAAGCTGTTAATTTTTTTCATTTAGGCCATCTTTTCAGTTATTCTTCTTATAAGAATAATTAATGAATAATTATGATAAGCTTCACACTAATGACGCATTCACCTCTTGCAGTAATGGCAGTTTCGCGGTAAAGCTGGGGAAACTTGTCATTCTGACATCAAAGGAGTGCGTGATGAGTTACTCCCATCTGCTTGTTTCAGTTGCTGTTTCTCCCGAAAGCCACCAGCTTGTCGCCCGAGCCGTATCCATCGCCCGCCCCGCCAATGCCCGCATCAGCCTGATCACGCTGGCTGCAGAACCCGAAATGTATAATCAGCTGGCTGCGCCGATGCTGGAAGATATACGTGAGGTATTGCAGGAGGAAACGCACCAATTCCTGCAAGAGTTAGTGGAGAGGGCAGACTATCCGATTCATCAGACCGTTATCGCGACCGGTGAATTAAGCGCGCATATACTCGACATCTGTCAGAAAGAGAATATTGACCTGGTTATTTGCGGAAATCATAACCAGAGTTTTTTTTCTCGTGCGGCATGCTCGGCAAAATCTATCGTTTCGTCAAGCCAGGTTGATGTCCTGCTGGTGCCTCTTGGGGGCAATTAATGCCCCCGGAGAAAATCAGGCGAGTTTAGGGAAGGTCGCGATCTTTTTTTGCAGATCACCTTCCTGACTTTGCGGCTGGATCGCGCGCAAATCGTCAATAAAACGCGCCTGCCAGCGGTTAATATCATTCTTCATGATGGTCTCCATCATTTCCGAATGGCGTGAAATACGTTCCGCAAGCGGCATAGTTAACGCACGGTTCAGGGCATTTGCCACGTCATCGCGATCGTAAGGGTTTACAATCAGCGCTGAGGTTAACTCGTTTGCCGCACCGGCAAATTGAGACAGCACCAGCACACCCGGGTCAGCAGGATCTTGTGCTGCAACATACTCTTTTGCCACCAGATTCATCCCGTCGCGCAGGGGCGTGACCAGCCCGACGTCCGCATAGCGGAACACTTTCATCAGAATTTTGCGCTCAAAGTGCTGATTCAAATAGAAAAGTGGTGTCCAGCCAAGCTGCCCGTAGCGCCCGTTGATGCGCCCTGCTTCGGTCTCAAGCTGGTGACGGATATCCTGATAGGCCTGAACCTCACCGCGCGAGGTCGGCGCTATCTGGGTATAACGAATCTTGCCGTGATGCTGCGGGAATTTTTCCAGCAGGGTTTCGTACGCGAGGAATCGCTCCGGCAACCCTTTGGAATAATCAAGTCGTTCAACCGAAAAGATATTCTTAACGTGCTTGAGTTCATCCTTAAGCTGGGCAAGCTTCGGAGGCAATGGACCGGAGGCCTGCTCGGCAATTTCGTCTGGCTCAATACCAATCGGGTAGACCTCGGTGTGGAAATTACGTCCCCACGCGGTGTGAGATTTGCCGCCGTGAGTAACCAGTCGGGTTTTACCGGACACGCTGTCGAGGAAGGCCAGCCTGTCGTTTTCCGTCTGGAAACCGAGCAGGTCGTAATCGGACAGCGCCTCAAGGATCTCTTCATGCTGCGGCAGTGCCGTGAAAATCTCCGGCGTCGGGAAAGGAATGTGCAGGAAAAAACCGATTCGGTTATTCACACCACGTTTTCGCAGTTCCCTAGCGAAAGGCAGCAGATGGTAATCGTGGATCCATAAAATATCGTCTTCTTCGATCAGCGGCAGCAGTTTATCTGCCAGCAGCGCATTAACGCGCATATAGCCTTCATAGGATTCACGCTGGAATTTCACCAGGTCCAGACGATAGTGAAACGCTGGCCACAGCACGGCGTTTGAGAACTCGGAATAATATTCATCATAGTCCTTCTCACTGAGTGCGAAGGAAGCCCACGTGATATTGCCCCGTGACACCTTTTTAAGCGGTTTCTCATCATTACTGATTTCCCCGCTCCAGCCAAACCAGAGACCACCCGCGGCTTTGAGGGCACCTAATACCCCGACCGCCAGGCCACCGGCACTGGCTTTTTTATCATCCGGCGGTGCGATGCGATTAGAGACGACGACTAAGCGACCCATAATGATTTCTCCCGTTGTTTTGCGCTATTTGTTGTTGTTGCTGGTTAGCGACATCAGATATCCACTGCCAGACGCTGGCGACGTTTTCCAGCCGCCATCCGGCAACGGTTTCACCCGGCCCTACCTTGACAGACATGCCACTGGCCTGGTTTACCACGCTGAACCCGGCCTCGTCGGTCAGGTCATCCCCAAAAAATACTGGCGTACGCCCTTTAAACGGCGCTTCCGCCATAAACGCTGCAATAGCAGCGCCTTTATTAATTCCTGCTGGTTTAATCTCGACCACACATTTACCGGGCTGTAACGCCAGCTCCGGATGGGCTTCCGCCACGCTTCTTGCTACCGAAAAGATCGCCGCCTCATGGTGAGGCGCCTGACGGTAGTGCAGCGCAAAGGCCATGCCTTTGGCTTCCAGTTCCGTACCGGGAAGCAGTTCCAGAGCAGAAGAGAGTTGCGCATGCAGCGCCTGAACCAGCGTATCGGGGAGTGAAACTATATGCAGTTGATCATGGATATCGCGGCGCTCCGCTCCGTGCACACCGGCCAGCGGAAAGTGATAAGGACTGGCGAGCACATCCAGCTCGGCCATTGAGCGCCCTGAAATCAATGCCAGTGCCCCCTCGTTCTGTCGGGAGAGCTGCTGCAAATTCTCTAACACCAGATCCGGTACAACGACGTCGTCAGGATGCGGTTCAATTCCGGCGAGCGTCCCGTCGAGGTCAAAAAAGAAAGCAAATTTTCCGGGCAGTACAGGCGGTGCGGTTAACAAGTCAGCCACCCTAATCCTCCTTACAGTGAACAAAACAGCCATGTAAGTATAGACAGTGTGACGGCGCTCGCCATTTAGCAACCGGCCCGTCAGCATAACTGGCGGGCCGGTCAGGGAGTCAACTATGGTTAATAGTTGAGCAGATAAGTGGCTAAAAATAAATCAGACGGTACGCTTCGCTTTTTGCTTGTAACGGTCGAAGATCACTGCTGCCAGCAGGATCAGGCCGCGTACGACGTACTGAGAGAACGGAGAAATATTAAGCAGGTTCATGGCGTTCTCCACGGTCCCCAGAATCAGGATCCCCGCCACCACATATGAGATTTTTCCGATGCCGCCCTTGAGGGATACGCCCCCCAATACGCAGGCTGAAATGACAATCAGCTCATAACCGATAGAGGTCATTGGCTGGCCGCTGGTCATACGCGACGCCAGAATAATCCCCGCCGCTGCCGACACCAGCCCGGAAAGCACGAAGATAATGATCTTGGTCCGTACGACCGGGACACCCGCCAGACGCGCCGCTTCCTCGTTCCCGCCAATCGCCAGGGTATTACGACCAAAGGTGGTGCGGTTAAGCAGGAAACCAAACAGGATCAGACAGGCTACCGTCAGCCAGATAGGCGCAGGCAAGCCCAGCCAGTTGGCATAGCCCAGCGTAAAGAAGCGCTCGTCTTCAATCCCCACCGCCTTACCGTCGGAGATGATATAGGCCAGACCGCGCACGATTTGCATGGTCGCAAGCGTCGTGATCAGGGCGTTAATCTTCAGGCGCGCAATCACAAAGCCGTTCACCAGACCGCTCAGCACGCCGAGCATCAGCCCCGCCAGCACGCCGATCCACAGGCTTTCGGTCATATTGATCACCACGGCAGTGGTGACCCCGGCACAGGCAATCACCGAGGCGACCGACAGGTCAAAATCGCCGGAGGCCAGGCAGAATAGCATTCCGCAGGCCACCATGCCGGACATGGAGATGGCCAGCCCCAGCCCCTTCATGTTGATGAAGGTCGCGAAGTTTGGCACAAAAATCGCGCACGCAACGAACAGGGCGGCAAAAACCACCAACATGCCGTACTGGTCCCAGATGCGGCCAAAACTGAAAGCCGACTTCGGCGCTCCGGATGTAGTAACAGAGGACATCATTGACTCCTTACTCAGGCGACAGCCTGGCTAACTTTAGGCATGGCGAGACTCAACGCCTGTTGTTCATTCGCCTGTTCATGCAGCAATTCACCGGCAATTTCGCCTTCACGCATTACTACAATGCGGTCGGCGACGCCCAGCACCTCGGGCAGATCGCTGGAGGCGAACAGCACCGCCACGCCGCGTTTTGCCAGCTCATAGATGACGTTATAGATTTCGTGTTTCGCCCCCACGTCGATACCGCGCGTTGGTTCATCCAATAAAATGACCTTCATGTCTTCCGACAGCCAGCGCCCCAGAATGGCTTTTTGCTGGTTGCCGCCGGACAAATTCATGATCAGCTGTTCAGCCCCGGGAGTTTTGATGTTCAGCGAACGGATATGGTGATCAGCGTTGCGCGCCTCCCAGCCGTCGTTAATCAGACATCCCGCGCGGATGAACTTGCGCCGGGCAGAGATGTTGATGTTGTCGCGCACCGAGTGCACTGGAATAATGCCTTCGGCCTTTCGATCCTCCGGACAGAGCATGATGCCCGCGTTAATCGCCTGCGCAGGCTTCTGTATATCGACCTTTTTCCCGTCGACGAAGACCTGGCCCTGGGTAATGCGCGTCCCGCCAAACAGCCCTTTCATCAGCTCGCTGCGCCCTGCCCCGACAAGGCCAAACAGCCCGACGATTTCGCCGCTGCGCACCGAGAGTGAAATAGGTGTGCGCACGCCTGGGGCTTTAACGCTATCCAGACGCAGACGCTCAGGGCCGTACTCGCGCGGCTTCCAGTGGTAAATATCCCCCAGATCGCGCCCGACCATCGCCTGCACCAGCTGGTCATGATTGACCTGCTGCATATCGGTGAAGGTGCGCACGTAGCGGCCATCCTTAAACACGGTGATGGCATCGCTTAAGGCAAAAATCTCTTCCATACGGTGGGAGACGTACAGAATGATGCGGCCCTCTTTGCGCAGCTCGCGGATCACGCGAAAGAGGTTTTCAATTTCACGCGCCGAGAGCGAGCTGGTTGGCTCGTCAAAAGCGATGATCTTGGCGTTACGTGCCAGCGCTTTGGCAATTTCCACCATCTGCCACTGGCCGATGGAGAGATACTTAAGGGGCGTTTGCGGATCGACATCCAGCCCAAGGTGCCTGAGCTGCAAGCCCGCTTCATAGTTGAGCAGCGAGCGGTTGACCACGCCGCTTTTATGCGGAAGCTGGCCCAGGTAGATGTTCTCCGCCACGGTCATTTCAGGAATGAGATGCAGCTCCTGATAGATGATGGCGACGCCCGCGTTTAACGCTGCCGTGGTATCGGCAAAGGCCACCTCTTCGCCGCGAATGGCCAGCGTGCCGGTGGTGGGCGTGTAGTTGCCGCTGAGAATTTTTAGCAGCGTGGATTTTCCCGCGCCGTTCTCCCCCATCAGGGCATGAACCTGACCGGCATAGCAGTCGAAGCTGATATCGGTCAGCGCGTTTACGCCGGGGAATGTTTTACCGATGCCGCGGAAAGAGAGATACGGATCAGACTGTTGCATAACGACTCCGTGATTCCTGTAGTGTGTACGTCAGGCCCCTCACGGCGTGTGAGGGGCGCAATCACAGCGTATTACTTACCGCCCAGTCCTTTTTTCGCCAGCTCCTCTTTGAAATTATCGCGGGTGATCAGCACCACATCAGTTACTTCGGTGAATTTCGGCGGCTCAACCCCCTTGGTCACCCAGTTGTAAAGCATTTCGCTGGATTTATAGCCGTGGACATCCGGGCTTGGCAGCAGAGAGCCGTAGAAGCCGGTCGCCTGCGCTTTAGACAGTTCGCTCACGGCGTCCACGCCGTTGATGCCGATCCCGATAATGTCCGGTGCTTTAAAGCCCTGGCCTTCCGTTGCACGCACGCCGCCCAGCACGGTGTTATCGTTCATCCCCACCACCAGCCAGTGTTTCACCTCCGGATGCTGGACGAGCATGGAGTTCGCCGCATCAAAGGCGCCCGGGATATCGTTGGATTTGGTCGGGACTTTGTAGATTTGTTTTTCCGGGAAGCCAGCCGCTTTTAGGGCTTCCATGGAGCCCGTGGTACGACGACGGGCGGTATCCAGCTCGTCAGCGGTAATCGCCATCACGGCGGTCTCTTTTACATCCCAGCCGCGTTTTTGCATCTCTTTATAGAGCTCCTGGCCCTGACGCTCGCCGATTTTGGTGGCCGCCATCATCACCAGCGGAACGGTATCCATCGGTTTGCCTTTGGCATTCACGAACTGATCGTCCACCGCAATCACTTTCATGTCATAACCGCGCGCTTTCGCGGCAATCGCTGAACCCAGCTTTGGATCCGGCGTACAGATAACGAAACCTTTCGCGCCGCTCGCCGCCAGGCTATCAATGGCGTTAAGCGTTTTCTCGCCGTCAGGTACGGCGATTTTAATTACCTCAAATCCCAAATCTTTTCCGGCTTTATCAGCAAATTTCCATTCGGTCTGGAACCACGGTTCTTCCGGCTGTTTAACCAGAAAACCGAGCTTTAAATTTTCAGCGATAGCGGATTGTGACATAACGGCAGCCAGGCCGATGGCCGCCAGCGCTTTAGTAAATTTGTGCATGGTAAACTCCAGCTTTAGCATTCTTATCTGTAGGGAATAATGGCGAACAACTTATTTAATCGGACTTAAAACAAGGCATTAGCGCTTACCTCGTCATAAGCGTTATTGCTGGTGATAGTTTTAGCGGGAAATTAATTATCCATAAGAGAGCGACATCACACCGCAGAATTACAGTAATTGCGTACATAAATTCAGCGGAAAATGACATAAAAAAGGACGTAATTGTCCTACAAATGGAAAGAAGTTAAGCAGGATTATCCATAAGGTCAGCTAAGAAATCCCTGTAACCCGGACGCCGTAGCGTCCGGTAGAAATTTACCAGCGGTAATAGATGTGTTCAGCATGATCGCGCACGGGGGCATCGTCGCCCAACAGACGCGCAGAGAGCGTCAGCGCAAAGTCAAAAGCGTGCCCCAGTCCCTTGCCGCTGATGAGGTTGTTATCCTCCACCACCGGCGCATCTACATATACTCCATCATCAACGGTCTGCCACAGATCGCCGGAACAGACGTAGCGCCGCCCCTTCAGTAGCCCGTTTGCGCCCAGCACCCGCGCGGCCGCAGAGCAGATCGGGCAGATGAGTTTGCCGTGCTCGTCATGCGCGGAAACAAAGCGTATCACCTCCTGGTTAGCCGCAAGATTGATACTCCCCTGCGGCCCACCGGGTAACACGACCGCGTCATACAGCGTATTAATACGTTCCGTAAATGTACTGTCAGCCACCATGGGGATATTGTGGTAACTCACTACCGTACGGGACTCCGCGCAGGCCAGCGTTTCCACCTCAATCTGCAAGCGACGCAGGATATCGACTGTGATAATCGCTTCTGCTTCTTCAAAACCAGGTGCCAGCAGCACCGCAACTTTTGTCATCATAAACCTCTACGGGTGAAAAGATATAAAACATCGTTTCATTTTCCAGATTTGTTAGATAACAATCTTACGACGCGATCACAGAACCGTATATTATGTGAAAATTGATTTAGCTCAAATTTGCTACAGCAGGATATATTTGCAGTTATTATTTCTGATTTAACACTTTCACAGAATTTCCCGCCACAGAAGGTTTCCTGAAACGATAAAAATGGGAAGCACTGATTTTAATATCATTAAAATCATATAGATAAAAAATATTATATCTCGTCACCTGTTTTCTGTTCTGCGCTATATTTAAATTTGTAATGTATGGTAAACACAGCCCAACTAAGAGTTTTCTTAATTCCAAGAGAAGCGTATGCTTATTTAAATCGAACACAGGACGTGAATTTTCGAGTTTGTTTACCTTGCAGAAATCTTTTTCTGTTATTCAATCGTCAGTACCTGCCGGGTCAGGTTTCGTAGCGGACATCAAGTCCCACAGTCAATAAGGATATGAGTATGACTACCCAAACGATGATGCAAAAACTGAATGCCCAGATGAACCTGGAGTTTTATGCTTCAAATCTGCATCTGCATTTGAGCGCCTGGTGTTCCAGAAAAAGCCTCAACGGCACTGCCACCTTCTTTCGTACTCAGGCGCAAAGTAACGTCACGCACATGATGCGTGTCTTTAACTTTTTGAAAGCCATCGGCGCCAATCCCACAGTCAAAGAGCTTGAAACGATTGAAGATAATTACTCCTCTCTGGAGGAACTGTTCCAGAAAACGCTTGAAGAGTATGAGCAACGCTGTACAAAGCTGAACAAGCTGGCCGATGAAGCCAAAGCGCAACAGGACATCATTACCCTCAAGTTTTTACGTGATATGGACAGAGAGCAGCAGCAGGATGGCATGCTGCTGAAAACGCTCGCAGACGAAATCCGCAACGCGAAACGCGCGGGGATCTGTCTGGAGCAGACGGACCGCCATCTTCTCGACATAGCTACCGTGCAACACCACTAAGTCCTTCACCCGCTCCCGTCAGAGCTGAGAGTTCCCCACAAAATAATGCCTGCACAGACGGCCCCCTCTCCCTTGAGGGAGAGGGCTGGGGTGAGGGGGAACATACGGCTCTGGTGGTCATTCCGTTCACTTTATGTTCCTTGCTACTCTGTCACGGCATAACCGGTGAACGTGCCAGGGTGGCTCAGTCGCCACCACCCTGGCGACCCGGGCTTCCGGCGGAAAATCGCCGCTTCGCTGTACCTTCGGCTTATTCCTTCCGGCTTATCGGGGACGGGCGGAGGTAACATCCCTGTAAAGCCCGCCCTCTCGGCGCATCCCTGCGCCTCGCCCCGGCCTACAGGAAACGCCTCAGCGATTTACAGCCGGACCGAGGCATCGCTGAAAGCCTTCAGTTATTCTGAAGGCAACGTTATCGCTTTTGCTTTCAAATTACTGGGGATCCCTCAGCCCGTCAGGGAGTGGGTGCCAACTCCCTGCTTTTGCTGACATTTAACAAATCAGATCTTGCTCCCAATGAATAACCACACATCGTGTAATGATTTGTTTAATTACATTCATTTACGAGGGAGCATCATGATCACCATTGAGTTTATTGTCATTATCCTCTGCCTGCTGGTAGGTACCCGCTTCGGCGGGATGGGCCTGGGGCTGATAAGCGGCATCGGCCTGTTTATTTTGAGTTTTGTCTTTGGTCTGCAACCCGGTAAACCGCCGGTTGACGTGATGCTCACGATCCTCGCCGTCATCGGCTGCGCGGCAACACTACAGACCGCCGGTGGCCTGAACGTGATGATGCAATTCGCAGAGCGCCTGCTGCGAAAACATCCCCAGCACATCACCCTTCTCGCGCCGTTTACCACCTGGATGTTGACCTTTCTCTGCGGGACCGGCCACGTCGTCTACACTATGTTTCCCATTATCGCGGATATCGCCCTGAAAAAAGGCATTCGCCCGGAACGGCCGATGGCGGTGGCCTCGGTGGCCTCACAGATGGCGATCACCGCCTCCCCCGTTTCCGTGGCCGTCGTTTCGCTGGTCTCAATTCTGGGTGCGCAGCACGGTATCGGCCACGCGTGGGGGATCCTCGAAATCCTCGCCGTTTCCGTACCGGCCTCACTGTCTGGCGTCGCCATTGCGGCACTGTGGAGCCTGCGCCGGGGGAAAAACCTCGCAGACGATCCTGAATTTCAGGAAAAGCTGAAAGATCCGAAACAGCGTGAGTTTATCTATGGGGGAACGGAGACGTTGATGGATCAGCGTTTCCCTAAACAGGCCTACTGGTCAACGTGGATCTTCTTCGCCGGGATTGCGGTTGTGGTCCTGCTGGGTGCGTTGCCCGAGTTGCGTCCGGCGTTTGAGATCAAAGGCAAAATGACGGCCCTGTCGATGAACCTTGTCATTCAAATGATGATGCTTATTGCCGGGGCCATCATGCTGATGACCTGTAAGGTTAATGCGTCGGCCATTTCAAACGGAGCGGTATTTAAGGCGGGGATGGTCGCCATCTTCTCGGTGTTTGGCGTGGCATGGATGAGCGATACCTTTTTCCAGGCGCATCTCGACGAACTGAAAATGGCACTGGAGGGGGTAGTGAAGAGTCATCCCTGGACGTATGCCATCGTGTTGTTTCTGGTGTCGAAACTGGTCAACAGCCAGGCCGCGGCCTTAACCGCAGTCGCCCCGATGGGGTTGATGTTAGGCATCGATCCGAAAATGCTGGTGGCCTTCTTCCCGGCCTCCTACGGCTACTTTGTGCTGCCCACCTATCCGAGCGATCTGGCCTGTATTGGATTCGATCGCTCCGGCACCACCCGCATCGGTAAATTCATCATCAACCACAGCTTTATTCTGCCGGGCCTGATTGGCGTCAGCTGTGCCTGCGTGGTGAGCTATCTGCTGGTGCAGACGTTCTTTTGAGCCTTCTGTGGGCGACAGACTCTGTCGCCCTTCGACGTAAAATCAGAAAACGGTTTCTAATTTTAAAACATCGGTTTATTTTAATGTGACTCACCCTGCGGCGTGAAGCGCAGTTCAATCAGCGCGATCGCTTTCTGGATCGCGCGGAGCGTAACCGGGTCCGCCGCAGCAGGATGATTGGTGAAATCGATGTTTTTTAGCTGGGTCGACATCTTTTCGCGTACCTCAACCGGCGCGATAACGTCAATCACATCAAGGATTTGTTTGATAACCAGCTGGCAGGCGACGACGTCAGATACCAGTTCCTGATCGGCGCTCAGGTTTTGTGACATGGGGTTCTCCTTATTCAAAGGCCGCCATAGTAGCAAAACAGACGCCCTTCCATCTCCCTCTCGTCGTCCGCAGACATAAAAAAACCTGCCGAAGCAGGTTTTTTTATCAGAACATCGCACCCGGTGGGACGTCTTTAAACGTTGTGCAGTAGTTAGCCCACATGCTTTTCAGGATTTTGCGCAGTTTCATTATGTTGCTCCAGTAACGTGTTATGCAGGTGTTATTATCAATACGCTTATAATATGACCGCCATCACAAAAATCAACCATTTTGTGACCTGCATCACGGTTAATAAACCCTCAGTGCTGCCGGTTTGTTAAAAAAAGGCACGATAAATCCGCACGTTACAGACTTATAAATTCCAGTAAATTTTTATAAAATTTTTTGAGCGGGCAGGAAGAGAATGAGTGAAAACGTATCCGGCAAAGAGAGCCGTGGATTATCGCCTGCGGCACTGCTGGTGGCCGGTGCTTTCTTTATGGAGTTTCTGGACGGGACGGTGATCGCCACCGCATTGCCGGATATGTCAAAAAGCTTCGGCGTACAGGCCGTGGATCTGAATATCGGCATCAGCGCCTACCTGATCACCCTTGCCGTGCTGATCCCCGCCAGCGGCTGGATCGCCGACCGCTTCGGCGCGCGAAAAGTATTTGCCCTCGCGCTGGCGATCTTCACGCTGGCCTCGGTATTTTGCGGCCTGTCCACCACGCTCGAGGAGTTTGTCGCAATGCGCGTCTTCCAGGGCATGGGTGGCGCGCTGATGGTGCCTGTGGGTCGCCTGGCCGTGTTACGTACAACGCCAAAGCATCAGCTCATCACGGCAATCGCCACCCTGACGTGGCCTGCGCTGGTCGCGCCGATCATCGGCCCGCCGCTGGGCGGGTTCATTACAAGCTATGCCGACTGGCGCTGGATCTTCTTTATTAATGTGCCGCTGGGGATAATCGCCATTTTGCTGGCACTGCGAATCATTCCGGACCTGCATGAAGATACGCGCCGACCGTTTGACTTGCCGGGTTTTGTGGTCACCACCCTTGCCATGGTGAGCCTGGTTTATGCGATGGAGTTGATGGGCGCAGAGCCTCTGCGGACAGGATTAACCGCCACGCTGTTTATCGTCGGTGTCGCCGCGTTGAGCCTGGCGCTGCGCCACTTTAAGCGGGCAACCTGGCCGATGATCAGGCTCGATGCGATGCAAGTGCCGACGTTTCGCGTCACCCTGTACGGCGGATCGCTGTTTCGCGCCTCCATCAGCGCGGTTCCGTTCCTGTTACCGCTGATGTTCCAGGTCGGCTTTGGCATGGACGCGTTCCATTCTGGCCTGCTGGTGCTGGCCGTTTTCGTAGGCAATCTCACCATTAAACCGGCAACGACGCCCCTGATCCGCAGCCTGGGGTTTAAGCGGCTGTTGCTGATTAACGGTTCACTGAATGTCCTGGCGCTGCTGGCCTGCGCCTTTCTTACGCCGCAGACTCCTGTGTGGCTCGTCATGCTGATCCTCTATCTGGGTGGCGTTTTTCGTTCGATCCAGTTTACAGCCATCAGTACGCTGGCCTTTGCGGATGTACCCTCGGCGCAGATGAGCTATGCCAATACGCTGTTTTCAACCGCAACGCAGCTTGCCGTGGGACTTGGGATCACGCTCGGGGCAATTGGTATTCGTATCGGGGAAAAAGTCAGTGAGACGATGGGGATTGCCGGCATGCCGGGAATGAGCTTCCGGCTGGCATTTGTGGCGATCGCGCTGATCTGCCTGGTGGGAATGGTTGACACGCTGCGTCTGACCAAAAATGCAGGCAGCGCGGTATCATCGAAAAAGTAAGGCTCTGTGCCGGGCGGGCAACGCACCGCCCGGCAAAGGAAATCAGCCAACAATACCGCGCACGAAGGCTTCGATCTCTTTGTCCTGGCAGTTCTCGAAGAAGCACTGCTGGAAGCGCTGGCCTGAGACGGCGGTTTTAACCAGCTCAGGATCGATTGCACGCAGGGTATCCAGATAGTTTTCTTTTACCACCGCCGCTTTCACCTGGTTCAGAATACCGGCGTTACGCACCTGCGGCTCCTTACGCTCTGGTGGATAGCCTTCGCCATTGCGTCCGGTAAACGCTTTCTCAAAGATAAAGCGTACGTTCAGTTCTGCCCCCCAGCCGAAGCCCTTCGCAAACGGCAGAGAAAGCGCGTTACCGTTGTTGATTTGCGCGAACAGGAAAGCATCCGCAGGATCGATGCAGTAACCGCAAATCACACCCGGATGGATGTTCAGGGACATCAACGCGCCCTGCCCGGTACCGCAGCCGGTGACAACAAAATCAACGGCTTTTGCGTTAAGCAAAATGCTCGCCATGATGCCCAGGTGAATATAAGTGAGATGATGATCGTTCTCATCACTCATACCAACGTTATAGACCGGGAAACCTTTCTCATCAGCAACGGCTTTCAGCTCATTAAGGATGATGGGATTCTTAGCGGCCTGGCTGTTTTCCATCATCAGTGCAATTTTCATCTTGTCTCTCCTGAATGCATGGCGGGCGATCCCGCTGTGGATACCTTTTCAACTTAACCTTACTATCAAACAAACGCACTTTCAAATTAAGTGAAAACTTGTTTTAAAAAACAAAGATGCGCTCACAATTTCGCTCGGTGGCCCGGCTCGTTGTACAGTGAAAGGGCAGATCCTCCGGCTATTCCGGCCATTGCGTCCCGTCGCGTTGGTTACAATGGCGTATTTCCCGTCACGCAGAGTGAAACATGAAACGTGTAATCATAGCCGGAACGATCCTGTTGCTCGCCGGGTGCAGCATCAACCGTCAGGCAGAAGTCAGTAGTACGGATGCCCCAAACGGAATTGTGCGCCTCGACTATGGCCAGACCATGCTCCAAAACGCCTGGTCTGATGACTATGTTAATAACGGTACGGCAACAAAGGCCTGCCAACGCATGGGCTACGCCTCCGCGTCAGCCTACGGGCAGCCGATTAAAACCTGCACCCTGATCAGCGGTTCACTCTGTCTGAACGAAAGTGTGACCATTCAGTATAAATGTCAGGGATATGCCGTTACCTCTTCCAGCCAGAATCCGTGGTATTAACCGCGACTGCCAGTCACGCTGGCAGTTTATTTAATAAGAACAAAAACAATTCTCATTAATAAATACAAATGGCGGCAATGCGTTTTATTCCCATTCGTATTTTTAATAAATAAATATTTATTTTACTTTTTGCAAATAATTAAATAACAAATTATAGTGTCGCTCATCGTGAACCAGAATTAATAAACCGGAGCTGCACCATGTTAAAAACTGAAATGATCGACAAGCTCAATGCGCAAATGAATCTTGAGCTATTTTCTTCCCTGCTTTATCAGCAGATGAGCGCCTGGTGCAGCTATCACAGCTTTGAAGGGGCTGCCGCCTTCCTGCGTCGTCATGCCCAGGAAGAGATGACGCACATGCAGCGTCTGTTTGATTACCTGACGGACACCGGCAGCCTGCCGCGCATTGATAACGTGGTATCGCCTTTCGCCGAGTACGGCTCTCTTGATGAACTGTTCCGTGCCACCTATGAGCACGAACAGCTGATCACCCAGAAAATAAATGAACTGGCTCATGCCGCCATGACCAGTCAGGATTATCCAACCTTTAATTTCCTTCAGTGGTATGTGGCTGAACAGCACGAAGAAGAGAAGCTGTTTAAATCCGTGCTGGATAAATTATCTCTGGCAGGTAAATCCGGGGAAGGTCTGTACTTCATTGATAAAGAGCTGTCGACGCTCGACACGCAGAATTAATAGAAAAGCGGTGCTGAGTTTTCAGCACCGCTTTATTCAATGACGGCAAATTTTACTTTCGTGCGTGGAAAATCCGTCTGCTGCCGGAATGAATTTTCCGCGCGCTGCCAGAAACGCCACCAGCTCCGCGGCTGTCATTTCCGAAGCTGAACAGGTATGGAAACGCGCCGCTTCGCCAAAGCGGGCATGTATCGCCTCAACCAGACTCTCCTTCGTATAACGCTCACCTGACTCAATCATCATATTCAGCACGTCGTGTCCGTGAATTGACATCATTACCTCTCGCAAATAAAAAGCAGACTAAATGCTCCCTCCACGGCACGCTTTGCGCTGGCGCAGGTTCCCCCTTTCTTTTTGTAAATTAATCATTACACCCTATGTAACGGTGATTTGACGAGATGGTGCTTTTCCCTTACTCTGCGCCGCAGAATGAGTCGCGGTATGGAAGCGTTGTAGAGGAAAGCGTGAAGAACAGAACTCTGGGAAGTATTTTTATCGTCGCCGGAACGACAATTGGCGCAGGAATGTTGGCCATGCCGTTGGCTGCCGCCGGCGTCGGGTTTGGGGTTACCGTAGTGCTGCTGGGCGGTCTTTGGGCCCTGATGTGTTACACCGCGCTATTATTGCTGGAGGTTTATCAACATGTCCCTGCCGATACCGGCTTAGGCTCCCTGGCTGCACGCTATCTTGGACGCTACGGGCAGTGGATCACCGGTTTCAGCATGATGTTCCTGATGTACGCGCTGACCGCCGCCTACATCAGCGGCGCCGGGGAGCTAATTGCGTCAAGTATCAATGACGGCTTCGGTGCGTCGCTTTCACCGGAAACAGGCGCCATTGTCTTTACGCTGATCGGTGGCGGTGTGGTTTGTGCGGGCACGTCGCTGGTCGATCTGTTTAACCGTTTTTTGTTCAGCGCCAAAATTCTCTTCCTTGTTGTGATGCTGGTGCTGCTGGCACCGCATGTGCACAAGGTTAACCTGCTCTCCCTCCCGCTTGAGAAAGGTCTGGCGCTTTCGGCCATCCCGGTGATTTTCACCTCTTTCGGTTTTCATGGCAGCGTGCCGAGCATCGTGAGCTATATGAACGGGGATATTCGCAAGCTGCGCCGCGTCTTTGTGATCGGCAGCGCCATTCCGTTGATTGCTTACCTGTTCTGGCAGCTGGTGACGCTGGGCAGTATTGATTCCACCACCTTTATCGGCCTGATGGCAGAGCATTCTGGTCTGAATGGATTCCTGGTTGCCCTGCGTAACGTGGTGGCCTCTTCACACGTGGAGCTGGCGGTACATCTGTTTGCAGACCTGGCGCTGGCAACCTCCTTCCTCGGCGTGGCGCTTGGCCTGTTTGACTATATGGCGGATCTTTTCCAGCGTCGCAATACCGTTGCCGGACGCCTACAGACGGGGGCGATGACCTTCCTGCCGCCGCTGGCCTTCGCGCTCTTTTATCCGCGCGGGTTTGTGATGGCGCTAGGATATGCTGGCGTGGCGTTATCGGTACTGGCCCTGCTGCTGCCTTCCCTGCTGGCGTGGAAGAGCCGCCAGCAACATCCGCAGCAAGGATACCGCGTGGCGGGTGGTAAGCCGCTGCTGTGCGTGGTGTTTGGTTGTGGGGTGGTGATTATTCTGGTGCAGATTTTGATTGCAGCGGGGATGCTGCCGGAAGTGGGATAAAAAAAGGGGCTATGAATAGCCCCTTTTTTCAGTGCAGACAGCAACTCTTAAACTTCTTACCGCTCCCGCACGGACACGGATCGTTACGTCCCACCTTCGACCCGTTCACGATCGGCTTTTTCGCTTCCGGCTGCTGCGGATTAGCCACCCAGTAGTTGTACAAACGCAGCGCCGCAGGCTGAATGCTCTCGATGCTGGCCATATACTCCTCTTCGGTCAGCGCTTCCAGCTTCTCGCTGTTCTCTTCCGTTCCGTGCAGGGCAATCACCGCCAGATCCGCTTCCAGCGCTTCCGGCAGGGATGACCAGTCCGTCAGCGCCACGCCGCGCATGTAGCCATAGCACCACTCTTCCACTACGGTATAGCTCTGACCGTCAACGTCGTTATAGCCAAACAGCGGTTCAAACTGATCCGGGTATTCGCTCAGGCGCTCGGCAATATCGTTCATGTGCTTAAAGCAGAGATCGATAAAACGGTTCATTTCACGATCGTTTTTCCAGCGTGGAATATACTTCTCACCACCCCATACCGCTACCAGCCAGGTGTCGGGCTCCACCACAACGGGACCGGAAAGTACTGCGGTAAGCATGCCGTCCAGTTCGGACACGTCAATCACGGATGCATCGTCGTGTCCGTAAGAGATTAATGTCTCTTCCAGCCACGCCATCTCGCTTTCATTTAATGGGCCTTCAGCCATTGCTGATACTCCTGATAAAAAAAACGATCCTGACATATATCGCCGCGCATGCCTATCTGAAGTTTAGGTCTTTATTGCTGCAAAAACGTGCAAATCGTGACCGTTGCACAACTTATGGGCTTTGTTGTTAAGGAGATGTGATCTCCGCTGTAAATTCATCTCATCCCGCAAAGGCGCATAAAACGGCGCTCTATACTCAACGTGTTGTGACCCGGTCAAGGGATTAACCATTCTGGCAACCTTTTTGCTTAATGTTCTGCGCGCTTCGCGGTGCGTGGGATCCTCGCCGTATTAAGCACGAGATTGCTTCTAAAGTGCATTTTGTTCTCGCTCTTGTTTTTGGATTTACGATGCCATCAGGCGTTCGGGTTTATACCTGGTGCAAAAACCTCTTTGCTAAGGAACATAATAATGTCGCTGAAATTTACCAAAACTCCCCTCTCCCTGTTGCTGGCCGGTTGTCTGGTGACGGCCTTTTCTGCACAGGCCGATATCGTGATCGGCGTGGCCGGGCCGTTCACAGGCCCGAACGCAACCTATGGCGATCAATACTGGCATGGCGCTACGCAGGCGGCGGAAGACATTAACGCCGCTGGCGGGATCAACGGTGAGAAAATCAAACTGGTTCAGGGCGATGACGCCTGCGAACCCAAACAGGCCGTTGCCGTCGCCAACCGCTTAGTCGATCAGGATAAAGTGAAAGCGGTCGTCGGCCACTTCTGCTCCTCGTCGACCATGCCCGCCTCCGAGGTCTATAGCGATGCCGGGATCCTCTCCATCACCCCCGGCTCAACGAACCCGCTTATTACCGAGCGGGGCATGAGCGATATGTTCCGCATGTGCGGACGTGACGACCAGCAGGGCCAGGTCGCCAGCGATTTTATTCTTGATAAGCTTAAAGCCAAACGGGTCGTCATCATCCACGATAAAGACACCTACGGTCAGGGGCTGGCGGACGCCACTAAAGCGGCGCTGGCGAAACGCGGCGTTAAGGAAGTGATGTACGAAGGGTTGTCCCGCGGGGAAAAAGACTTTAACGCGCTGGTGACCAAAATTGGCGCACAAAAACCAGACGTGGTGTTCTTCGGGGGCTGTCACCCGGAAGCGGGCCCGCTGGTTCGCCAGATGCGTGAACAGGGCGTGCAGGCGAAGTTCTTCTCGGGAGACTGTATCGTCAATGAAGAGATGGTCACCGCCGCCGGTGGGGCGCAGTACACCAACGGTATTTACATGACCTTCGGTAAAGACCCGCGCCTGATCCCGGACGGAAAAGCCGTCATCGAGAAATTCCGCGCCGGTAAATTTGAACCAGAAGGATACACCCTCTACGCCTACGCGTCTGTGCAGGCTATCGCAGCGGCATTCAAGGCCACGAAAGGGACGGATTCCGCAAAAGCCAGCGAGTGGCTGAAGGCCAACCCTGTCGACACGGTGATGGGTAAAAAAGCCTGGGACAGCAAAGGTGACCTCAAAGTGTCTGACTACGTGGTCTACCAGTGGGACGACAAAGGCAAATATAAAGAAGTGCCATAACGGGACGGAATCTGCTCAACGCCGGCAGGTCTGACTGTCGGCGTAACCCTTTATTCAGGTGCGCGACCATGAGTACATTCTTCCTGCAACAATTAATTAATGGCTTAACGCTGGGTTCGGTCTACGGTCTTATCGCCATCGGCTACACCATGGTGTACGGCATCATCGGTATGATCAATTTCGCCCACGGCGAAGTGTATATGATCTCCGCCTATCTCTCGGCCATTGGCCTGGCCCTGCTGGCGTTTTTTGGACTCCACTCCTTTCCGCTGCTGATCCTGGGAACCCTTGTTTTCACCATCGTGGTCACCGGCGTTTATGGCTGGACGATTGAGCGCATCGCCTATAAGCCGCTACGCAATTCGACGCGTCTGGCGCCGCTGATTTCGGCCATCGGGATGTCGTTGATACTGCAAAACTACGTCCAGCTCAGTCAGGGCCCGCGGCAGCAGGGCGTACCGACCATGCTGGATGGCGTGCTGCGTTTTCACCTCGGCGAAGGGTTTGTCCAGATAACCTATACCAAAGTCTTTATTCTCATCGCCTCGTTCGCGGGCATGCTGGTGCTGACCTGGATTATCAACCGTACCCGCTTAGGGCGCATGTGCCGTGCGGTGCAGCAGGATCGTAAGATGGCCTCCATTTTGGGTATCAACACCGACAGAATTATTTCGCTGGTGTTTGTTATCGGCGCAGCCATGGCCGGGCTGGCGGGCGTGCTGATCACCATGAATTACGGCACCTTTGATTTTTACGTCGGGTTCGTTATCGGCATCAAGGCCTTTACGGCGGCGGTGCTGGGCGGCATCGGCTCTCTGCCCGGTGCGATGCTTGGCGGGCTGATTCTGGGCGTCGCAGAAGCGCAATTCTCCGGGATGGTGAACTCGGATTATAAAGACGTGTTCTCGTTTGGATTGCTGGTATTAATCCTGATCTTCCGTCCTCAGGGGCTGCTGGGCCGCCCTGTCGTGGCTAAAGTGTAAGGAACAACGCGATGACCTCTGACGGCTTTTCCCTGAAGCGCTGCATTCTGGACGCGATTTTTTCCGGAATGATCGCCCTGATTATTTTCGGCCCGATTGCGGGCGTGATACTGGATGGTTACAGCTTTACCTTTGACGGCCAGCGGCTGGCGTGGATTGTAGGCACGGTGATGCTGGGACGCTTTTTGCTGAGCGCCTTTTCAGCTACGGCGGCCGGAAGACGTTTACAGGCGCGGTTTGAATCCGACAATGCGGGGGTGTATGTCCGGCCACCGGCGTATAAAAGCCGCATGCGCTGGATCATTCCGCTGATTGTCACGCTGGCGATCTGCTTCCCGTTTGTGGCCACAAAATACGTTCTGACGGTCGCTATACTCGGACTGATCTACGTCCTGCTCGGTCTTGGGCTGAACATTGTCGTTGGCCTGGCAGGGCTGCTGGATCTGGGTTATGTCGCCTTCTATGCCATCGGCGCTTACGGGCTGGCGCTCGGGTATCAGTATCTGGGGCTTGGGTTCTGGAGCATGCTGCCGCTGGCGGCGCTAATGGCTGCGGGCGCGGGCGCCCTGCTCGGCTTTCCGGTGCTGCGCATGCACGGAGATTATCTCGCCATCGTCACGCTCGGGTTTGGCGAGATCATCCGCCTGGTGCTGAACAACTGGCTCACCTTCACCGGCGGGCCTAACGGCGTTTCAGCCCCTGCTCCGACCTTTTTTGGCCTGGAGTTTGGCCGACGCGCCAAAGAAGGTGGCATCCCTTTCCACGAGTTCTTCGGCCTGACCTATAACCCCAACATGAAGTTTATTTTCATCTATGCGGTGCTTTTCCTGGTAGTCATGCTGGTGCTGTACATTAAACACCGGCTGACCCGAATGCCCATTGGACGGGCGTGGGAAGCGCTCCGTGAGGATGAGATTGCCTGCCGTTCCATGGGGCTCAACCACGTTCTGGTCAAACTCTCGGCCTTCACCCTGGGCGCATCGACGGCAGGTATCGCCGGGGTGTTTTTTGCCACCTGGCAGGGGTTTGTTAACCCCACCTCTTTCACCTTTTTTGAATCGGCCCTCATCCTCGCGATTGTGGTCCTGGGCGGGATGGGCTCCACCGTCGGCGTCGTACTGGCCGCCTTTGTGCTGACCGTCACGCCGGAACTGCTGCGCAGCTTTGCGGAATACCGCGTGCTACTGTTTGGCATGCTGATGGTGGTGATGATGATCTGGCGTCCTCGCGGTCTGATCCGCATCAACCGCAGCGGATTTGCCGTGCGTAAAGGAGTGGCGCCATGAACGCAACGATTTTGCGTGTAGAACATCTGATGATGCACTTCGGCGGGATCAAGGCCTTAAACGACATCAATCTTGAGGTGCAGCGCGGCTCTATTACTGCACTCATTGGGCCTAACGGCGCGGGAAAAACAACCGTCTTTAACTGCCTGACCGGTTTCTACCGGGCCTCCGGCGGCAACATTCTGTTCAATGCACGAAATAAAACCACCAATGTCATTCAGGTGCTCGGCCAGAAACTCCAGCCGGGCGACTGGCTCAGCCCGGCGCAGCTTGGTCAACGCCTGTTCTATAAGATGTTTGGCGGCACGCATCTGGTGAACCGCGCGGGTCTTGCGCGCACGTTTCAGAACATCCGCCTGTTCCGCGAGATGTCCGTTGTGGAAAACCTGCTGGTGGCACAGCACATGCGCGTCAACCGCAATCTGCTGGCGGGGGTGCTGAACACCCCTGCGTATCGTCGGGCAGAGAACGAGGCGCTGGACCGGGCGTTTTACTGGCTGGAGGTGGTGGATCTGGTAGATTGCGCGAACCGTCTGGCCGGGGAAATGTCCTATGGCCAGCAACGACGCCTCGAAATCGCCCGCGCCATGTGCACCGGCCCGGAGATGATTTGTCTCGATGAACCTGCTGCCGGCCTGAACCCGGTGGAGACGCACAAGCTGAGCGAGATCATCCGGTTCCTGCGCGACCACCACGACATCACGGTTTTGCTGATCGAGCATGATATGGGGATGGTGATGGGCATTTCAGATGACATCATTGTGCTCGATCACGGCGATGTGATTGCCAGAGGTAAACCGGCTGAGATCCAGCACAATGAAAAAGTGATTGCCGCGTATCTGGGCACCGACGAAACCGAGGTTAATCTGTGAGCGCACCGATGCTTCAATTTCATAATGTGGACGTTTTTTACGGGGTGATCCAGGCGTTGAAGCAGGTTTCACTTGAGGTAAACAAAGGGGAAACCGTGGCCCTGATTGGCGCTAACGGCGCGGGGAAGTCAACATTACTGATGTCTGTCTTTGGTCAGCCCCGGATCCGCAACGGGCAGATCCTCTTCTGCGGCGAGGATATCAGCCACAAATCCACCCACTATGTTGCCACCGGCGGCATCGCGCAGGCACCTGAGGGACGACGCATTTTCCCGGATATGTCTGTAGAAGAGAACCTGCTGATGGGGACAATCCCCGTCGGCAATCAGCATGCAGCTGAAGATATGCAAAGCATGTTCGACCTCTTCCCTCGCCTCAAGGAGCGGCGTAACCAGCGGGCGATGACGCTCTCCGGCGGTGAACAGCAGATGCTGGCTATTGCCCGGGCGCTGATGAGCCGTCCTAAACTTCTGCTGCTGGATGAACCCAGCCTCGGCCTCGCACCCATCGTGGTTAAACAGATCTTCCAGACGCTGCGCGAACTGGCCCGTAACGGAATGACGATTTTTCTGGTCGAGCAGAATGCCCACCACGCGCTGAAGTTGTCCGACCGCGGCTATGTGATGGTTAACGGGCAGATTCGGTTAAGCGGCAGCGGCGAGGCGTTGCTGAAGGATCCGGAGGTGAGGAAGGCGTACCTGGGCGGCGTGTGAAGCCTGGAGGCTATAGTGAGAAAAACTCACAGTGATTGCCATTATTAATCGTTTTTCTGATGCGACCGCATTCAAATATCATCTTTACGACCCGCCTTTGCGTGGGTCGATAAAACGTTCAGCCGCAAACTGAATAATAATGATAAGAGGATCCGGGGCAAATATGACACTTGATGCGTTATATCAGTTAATGAAAACTGTATTACCACCTGACACCGATTCAGCCGATGATTTACAGGATTTTATGGCCATGCTTATGGCTAAGAAACATCACTCAGAGGCTCTGTCACCGTTTTCGCAGCGCGTATACATGCTGTCCGTTGCCCATCGCGACCCTAAGCAAGCGGCTGCGCTGATTTCAGCCTGTCATCCTGAAGCAGGAAAGCCCCTTCCGCTGCTCGACTTCTCCGGCTGGCCGCACGTGCGTTACGCCACGTCGGGTGAATTACAGACGCATGAGACTGAAGAATATTTTCACAGGATTTCGTCTGCCGCCACGATATTACGCGGTGCAATTATTGACGCTGAGCAGCAGAAAAACACGCCAGCATTTTATATTCTGGATAAGGTACTCAGCCTGAACAGCGCTTTGCCAGAACGCTATAAAAAGATGGCAAACATCTCTTACTCATAACGGTATTAATAAACCCGGCTTTCATCGTATTCCAGGTAATCGATATCCAGAGCCGGAACGACCGGGGTATGGTTTTGCAGCCAGCCCAGAAGGTGCTGGATGCTCTCTCTTTTGAGCGAATTTTTTGGCCAGACGAGGTAGTAACCATCTCCCGTCGCGATAGCTTCCCTGAACGGCAGGCCCAGCAGGCCGCTTTTCAGGGCATCAAGCGTGAGATGCAGGTCGGCGATAGCGATGCCGTGCCCGTTCATCGCGGCGATACTTCCCTGTTCAAGGGTATCAAACACCATGCCGCTGCTCATATCGAGCCCCGGAAACAATCCTGTTCTTCGCAGCCAGCGCCGCCAGTCACGTCTGTCCGGTGAAGGATGGATCAAATCGCATTGCGAAAGCTGCTGCCGGGCCGGTTCGATAAGCGATGGGGTGCAAACCGGGATAAGCCATTCATGAAAAAGCAGCTGGCTTTCCGTTGTCTCACCAAAACGGCCATTACCGAGAAGGATGGCGCAGTCGTATGGCTCAAGACTGAAATCAACGGTGTCAATGTCCATCCAGACGCTGGCAATCTCCACCTGCGGTTTTGGATGGTTGTTGCGAAAAGATCGCAGCACGTCGAGAAGCCATCTCATGGTCAGGGTGCTGGGTGTTTTTAACCGCAGCAGATGGTTTTCACTGCGAAATGCCCGGCAGGCCCATTCAATGCTCGTGAAGCTTTCGTTCAGCTGTCCGGCAAGCACTCGCCCGGCTTCAGTGACCTCCACGCGAGGACCTAGCCTTTTGAAAAGCTCGCAGTCGAACCACAGTTCAAGGGTACGGACATGTCTGCTGACCGCGCCCGGCGTAATATTGAGCGTTTCAGCGGCTTTACTGAAGGAGTTCAACCGCGCAGCAACTTCAAACGCACGCAGTGCATACAATGGCGGTAAAGACATAGCGTCCCTTAAATGAAAATTTCATTATGCTAAAACTTGTTCCGGGGCAACGCCAGCAAGTAAATTATGGTGAAAAACAATGATCCCCAATATACCGAGTCACAGCGATAGGGGTCAAAATCTATATGCAAAAAGCTGCTGACAAACTCGTAGCCATTGGCAAAGATGTTTATCTGAACGGCTGCAATAGCGATTACAAACACCCTATACGCGATAAATAGCGGGTATTTATGCAGCCTGTTAACTTTTAGTTTGCCGAGATAAAGCAAGAAAAAAATTGCAATAGATACAATGAAATAGGCCACGGCAGGCCAAACAGGTGGATGAAGCGAAAATTCTAACTCTTGAGACATAATCAATTCTCTTTTGCTATCTGGTACATCTGCCAACCCGTAATGCTCCCACTGGTCAAATCCAGCGCCATTGCGGTTTTAGATGCCTCTTGCCAGCCTCTGATATAAACGGATTGGATATTGTGGAATAAACTCCAGGACTTCTCTCTGGGACCCAAAACTTTTCTGCCCGCACCATATGCCGATAAAGAGAGATCAACGACGCCATAGACTAACTCAGCCTGGTTATTACCATAACCTAACTTCGTAGCAGCAAATCTAAAGGGATATCGGATCTGGAAGGAACGCTTAACGAAAAACAGGGAATCGCTGGTCATAAAAACGCGTCACAGACAGCACGTTATGATAGAAAAATTCCTATAGTTCCGGTAGTCGGAGGGCAGTAATGCCCTCTTTTTGTGGTGAAGCTGAATGGCGAAAGAATGGCGAATGGCGAATGGCGAAAATTAGGCAATAAAAAACCACCTTTCGGTGGTTTACACGACACTGCTTATCATTGATTTTATTCTAGTTTTCCCATGGTAGCCGGAGTGGGACTTGAACCCACACAGCGCGAACGCCGAGGGATTTTAAATCCCTTGTGTCTACCGATTCCACCATCCGGCCAGGGAAGAAAGTGGAGGCGCGTTCCGGAGTCGAACCGGACTAGACGGATTTGCAATCCGCTACATAACCGCTTTGCTAACGCGCCTTAAATCTTTTGTCTTTCGACCTGCACCCGCAAACTGCCGATGCATTAATCTGGAGCGGGAAACGAGACTCGAACTCGCGACCCCGACCTTGGCAAGGTCGTGCTCTACCAACTGAGCTATTCCCGCATGTTATCAAGTAACTATTTAACGACTTGCTAAGCACTTGATTTCATTATCGTCCGGCTTACTGTGCCGCCGTTCGATGCGTTGCATTCTACTGATATGACGTTATGAGTCAACGTTATTTTTTGCATCTCAGGATCGTTTGCTGAAAATTAAGCCGAAACGATCACTGTTCAAGCAAATCACCGCGCGCAGCGTTCAAGTATTGCAACATTGACCACAATGTCAGCACCGCCGCAACCCACAGCAGACCAATGCCGGCCCACTCTACCCAGGCATTCGGACGCCACAGCATCCACACCAGCGCCGCCATCTGCGCAGTGGTTTTAACTTTACCGATCCAGGACACCGCCACGCTGCTGCGTTTACCCAGCTCCGCCATCCACTCGCGCAGGGCAGAGATAATAATCTCACGGCCAATCATGGTCGCGGCAGGCAGCGTCACCCACCAGGTATGATAATGTTCCGCCACCAGCACCATCGCGATTGCCACCATCACCTTATCCGCAACCGGATCGAGGAACGCGCCAAAGCGGGTACTCTGGTTCCAGCGACGCGCCAGATAACCGTCAAACCAGTCAGTCACGGCGGCAATCAGGAAAATAAGCGCACAGGCAAAAGGCGCCCAGACGACCGGCAGGTAAAATGCCAGGACGAAGAACGGAATGAGCACAACGCGAAAGAGAGTAAGCAACGTAGGGATATTAAATCGCATGATGACGGTAACTGTCTGTTGTCAGTAAAATTTAGCTCTATGTTGCTACAGAGCCCTCAATGTTTCAACGAGTAGTAGATCTTTTCTGCCAGCCCTTGCGAAATACCCGGCACTTTTGCAATTTCTTCCATACTGGCGTTGAGTAATCCTTGCAATCCGCCCATATACTTCAACAGCATCTGGCGACGTTTTGGCCCGACGCCTTCAATCGTCTCAAGGGTACTGGTATTTTTCACTTTCGCCCGTTTTTTGCGGTGTCCGCTAATGGCATGATCGTGCGACTCATCTCGGATGTGCTGGATCACGTGCAGTGCAGGGGAATCTGGCGGCAGGCTAAAGCCCTCGCCTTCCGGCTCAAAGAACAGCGTTTCCAGGCCAGCCTTACGATCTGCCCCTTTAGCTACCCCTAGCAGCAACGGATGGTTCTTATCCCACTCCACGTCGAGCGATTCGAATACCGCCTTCGCCTGCCCCAACTGCCCTTTCCCGCCGTCGATAAGGATAACGTCCGGGATTTTACTCTCTTCAATCGCTTTACCATAGCGACGACGCAGCACCTGATTCATGGCGGCATAATCGTCACCGGGCGTTATACCGGTGATGTTATAGCGACGATACTCTGCCCGCAGTGGGCCATTGGCATCAAAGACCACACACGACGCCACGGTCTGCTCACCCATCGTATGGCTGATGTCGAAGCATTCCATGCGTTTCACTTCCGGCAGCTTGAGCAGCGCAGCAAGCGCGGTTAAACGTTGGCTGACGGTCGATTGCTGGGAAAGTTTGGTGGTCAGCGCCGTGGCGGCATTGGTTCGCGCCAGCTTCAGATAACGCGCACGATCGCCGCGCGGTTTCGTCTGGACATTCACCCGGCGGCCTGCCAGCTCTGAAAGTGAGTCCGCCAGCAGGGTTTTATCGTCCAGCGTGAAGTCGAGCAGGATCTCCGAGGGCAGCGTACGCATCTGGCTGCCCTGCAAATAAAACTGGCCGACAAAGGTCTCCACCACTTCACCCATCTCAGTCCCGCCCGGCACTTTCGGGAAGTAACTGCGGCTGCCGAGCACTTTGCCCTGACGAATAAACAGCACGTGAACGCAGGCCAGGCCGGCGTCAAAGGCAACGCCGATGACATCGAGGTCGTCGCCCGTATTGGAAACAAACTGCTTCTCGGTCACCCTGCGCACCGCCTGGATCTGGTCGCGGATGCGTGCGGCCTCCTCAAATTCCAGCGCCGCGCTGGCTTTTTCCATGCGGGTAATCAGTTGCGTCAGCACCTGATCGTCTTTCCCGGCTAAAAACAGGCGGACATATTCCACCTGCTGCGCGTACTCTTCTTCGCTCACCAGCCCTTCAACGCATGGTCCCAGGCAGCGGCCAATCTGATATTGCAGGCATGGCCGGGAGCGGTTGCGATAAACGCTGTTTTCGCACTGGCGAACAGGGAAGATTTTTTGCAAAAGCGCCAGCGTTTCCCGCACGGCATAACCATTCGGGAAAGGGCCGAAATATTCTCCTTTCGCATGCTTAGCGCCACGATGCATCGCCAGCCGCGGGTGCGTGTCGCCGCTCAGGAAGATAAACGGATAGGACTTGTCATCACGCAGCAGAACGTTGTAGCGCGGCTGATACAACTTAATGTAGTTGTGCTCAAGGAGCAGCGCTTCCGTTTCCGTGTGCGTTACGGTGACATCAATGTTGTGTATAAGTGCGACCAGCGCTTCGGTTTTACGGGAGGCAAGGTTGCTGCGGAAATAACTTGAAAGGCGTTTCTTCAGATCTTTCGCCTTACCGACATAGATAACCGTACCGCCAGCATCATACATCCGGTAGACGCCAGGCTGGCTGGTGACGGTTTTCAGAAATGCTTTTGAATCGAACGCTTCACTCACTGACTTATTAACGACTCCGCATTGCACAAACCATGGCGAATGGCCAGGTGAGTCAGTTCGACATCACCGTGGATGTTCAGTTTACTGAACATCCGATAGCGATAGCTGTTGACCGTTTTCGGGCTGAGATTCAGCTGTTCAGAAATCTCATTCACCTTCTGACCTTTAGTGATCATCAGCATAATCTGCAATTCGCGCTCAGACAAACTGGCAAACGGAGATTCCGTTTTTTCCGGTTCAATCTGACTCAACGCCATCTGTTGAGCAATATCAGAAGCGATATAGCGCTGCCCTGCGTGAACGGTGCGGATCGCATTGACGACTTCCTGCGGTGCAGCACCTTTACTGAGATACCCCGCAGCCCCCGCCTGCATGACCCTGGCGGGCAGCGGATTTTCGGTATGGACGGTCAGCATGATGACTTTGGTATCAACGAACATGCGCGCGATTTTGCGCGTGGCTTCAAGCCCGCCAATACCGGGCATGTTCATATCCATCAGCACCACGTCTGCGGAGTTCGCGCGACACCATTTGACGGCATCTTCGCCACAGCACGCCTCGCCGGCAACTTTAATACCCTTTATATCTTCAAGAATGCGTCGTATCCCTGCGCGCACCAGTTCGTGGTCATCAACAAGAAGGACGTTGATCAAAGGAAATGTCTCCAGAATAGGGATAACGCTACTGACTGCTAATGGGGTTTATATTAACGGTTTTCCATGCAAGATTAAAACGCTAAAAAATCGGCTATACGATTCGGGTCTCGTTTTTGGAAATTAGGCTGTACAGTAAGTGGAAAGAAAACCCATGTGTACTGGGCTTTACCGCTATTTTTTTAGCACCAGCATTCAAAAAGCCACCAAAACATTTGTTAACGTAAACTAAAAAATGCTCTCATTTTTTTGTAACAACAATTAACGGATGGCGTACCGGCGATAAACATTTAATTGTCGCTAACATATTGGGCAGATTACCTTCATAATCCGCACCGGCCAATAATCAATACGCGTAAAAGTATAAAAAACAACCACTGCATTTTTTGCCGCAGCTTGTGGTATACTCCGCCGCCTTAACTTTCATCGTCGCGCTCATGCGCTGTTTTATAATGAGGAAAATAAATGAGCACACCTGAATTTGCCACTGCCGAGAATAACCAGGAACTGGCACAGGAAGTAAACTGCCTGAAGTCGCTGCTGACGCTTATGCTACAGGCGATGGGCCAGGCTGATGCTGGACGTGTGATCATTAAAATGGAAAAACAGATCGCGCAGATGGAAGATCAGGCGGAATCCGCTGTTTTTGCCAATACAGTTAAGCAAATTAAACAAGCCTACCGCCAGTAACAAAAAAGGCTGGATGCAATGCATTCAGCCTTCTCCTCGTCTGACACGCAGAACGTGATATCAGTCAAATAAGCCCAGTCGCCGCGGCATAACACGCTATCTGGATCTTATTCGGCGCGTTGAATTTCTTCTGCATATTCTTCTGATGGAAGTTGACGGTATTTTCCGAGATGGAAAGAATGATGGCGATTTCTGCCGACGTCTTCCCTTCTGCGGTCCACTTCAGAATTTCCCGTTCACGCTTGCTGAATTTCATTTCCGGCGGCATCACCGTCTCATGTTCAAAGCGCAACAGTGTAGTGAGCGCCATCTGAACCAGCATTTGTAAACGCAGCTCAATCTCTTCACTGGATATCGAGTGTGCCTGTAAGCTAGTACATGACACGGAGAGGAAGCCGAGCGCATGATTTGGCAGCATCAGACACTGGGTTATTCCCTTACGTAAACCGTGGTCCCGAGCGCCGTCCCATAATTGCTGGGCATCCGTGAATAATTCATCCGTCCAGGGCAAATGACCCTGAATGAAATTCTCCGGCTTCAGTACCGGGTCAATGGCGAAATAATTCTCGGATTGATATTGCGCCATCCATTGTTGCGGATAACTGGAATGGACGGATGTTCGCGGGCGGGTAAATGGCACAGGGTGTCGAACACAAAGCGCATAATAATCGAATTCAAGCGCCTGCGTTTGTCGCTGAAGTTCCTGATATACCTCGTCAGCACAGGTCATTTCCTGAAACCGGAGGACGCATTCCCGTCGCCAGGTGAAAAAGTCTATATCCCTCATACTTGCCGAATGAAGCCTCTGATAAAGATAATCATTATTATGGTGAATATAACCTAACACATAAAGCAGGATCATTTATATAAAATATCGACCACAGACGGATTATCTTTAATTTGGCGATGGCTTATCCCCATCGGGTGGAATAAAAAATCAACAAAACTGAAGTTATGGGAGGATAATTTGCTCCAGAAGCGACATCTGGAGCAAATTGAGCGTGAAAATGCTACTGCATTAAGAATTTTTCAAGGAACTGGCGGGTTCGAGGCTGCTGAGGATTGGCAAACAGCGCCTTAGCTGGCCCCTGCTCTACTATTCGCCCCTGATCCATGAAAATTGCCCGATCGGCAACGTCGCGAGCGAAGCTCATTTCATGCGTCACAATCACCATCGTGCGTTTTTCCTGCGCCAGCTGTCGGATAGTGTTAAGCACTTCCCCGACCAGCTCAGGATCGAGTGCGGATGTGGGTTCGTCGAACAGGATCACCTCCGGGCGCATCGCCAGCGCGCGCGCAATGGCGACACGCTGCTGCTGTCCGCCAGATAACCGACGCGGATAGCTCGTCTCCTTCCCGGCCAGGCCAACCTTCGCCAGCAGCTCGCGGGCGCGGGCCGTCGCGTCTTCCTTTGGTTCACCCTTTACGATGACCGGGCCTTCAATAATATTTTCCAGCACCGTACGGTGCGGAAAGAGATTAAAGCTCTGGAATACGAAGCCGACATGCTGACGCAGGCGGCGAATCAGCCCTTTTTGCTGGCTGATGGGTTTCCCGGTATCAATGGTGATATCGCCCACGCGGATCGTCCCGCCTTCAGGCTGCTCAAGCAAATTAATGCTGCGCAACAGCGTGGTTTTCCCTGACCCACTCGGGCCGATAATTGCCACCACTTCGCCCTGCTCAACCTCAAGGTCAATGCCGTGCAGCACCGTTTGCCCGTGGAATTTTTTCACCAGGTTTTTGACGTCAATTGCACTCATTTTGGATCTCGCTCCTGGCGGTTAAGCTGGTTTTCAAAATAGTTTTGCAGGGCGGACAGCACCGTCGCCATCACCCAGTAAATCAGCGAGGCCGCCAGATACATGGTAAACACTTCCAGCGTGCGCGAGGTGATCAGCTGCGCCTGACGGAACAGCTCCGGCACCTGAATGGTCGCCGCAAGCGAGGTGTCTTTCACCAGGCTGATAAAGCTGTTGCTCAGCGGAGGTAGCGCCACGCGCGCCGCCTGGGGCAGGATCGCCCGGCGCAGCGTCTGCCACGGGGTCATCCCGATACTGGCCGCCGCTTCCCACTGTCCTTTATCGATGGACGAGATCGCCGCACGCAGCGTTTCAGAGGTGTACGCCGCCGTATTCAGCGACAGGCCAATCATCGCCGCCGGGATCGGATCCAGCTCGATACCGAACTGGGGCAGCCCGTAGTAAATCATAAACAGCTGGGCGATAAGCGGCGTTCCGCGAAACACGGAGATGTAAAACCGCGCCAGCCACCGCACCGGCCAGATGTTCGACATGCGCATCAGTGCCAGCACAAACCCGAGCACCAGCCCGAAGAACATCCCGCCGATACTGAGCTGTAAAGTAAACACCGCGCCCTTAAGCAAGAACGGCAGCGAATCAATAACCAGTTGAATACTTTCTTGCATTATTATTTTTCTACCTGATTTTTAGACATGGGGATGATAGGCAAACAGCGCAGGCGCCCCGCCAGTATGAACAAACAAAATGGGTCCTTCATCCTTAAAGCGCTTGCGGGCGATACCGTCGATAAGGCCCGCCATCGCCTTACCGGTATAGACCGGGTCAAGCAGAATACCTTCGAGGCGGGCCAGCAGCTTAACGGCCTCCATCCCTTCATCATTGGGGGTACCATAGCCCGGCGCGAAGTAGTCATCCCACAGCAATATTTCCGCCTTCGCCTGAAGCGCAAGCTGTTCTGCCACCGCCTGTTGCAGGGTGACGACTTTCGGCTTTTGATCCGCAACGCTTCTGGAAACCGTCACGCCAATCAACTCTACGTCCGGCATCAGTTGCTCAAGCCCGACCGCTAAACCGGCATGGGTACCCGCGCTGCCGGACGCCACTACCACCGAGGACAAACTCACCGCGCCTTCGCACTGCTGGGCGATTTCCAGCGCGCTCTCAACATAGCCGAGGGCACCAAGCGCATTCGAGCCGCCAACCGGGATGACGTACGGACGAAAGCCCTGCGCTTCCAGGCGCGTCGCCAGTTCATCAAGCTGTGCAGCCGGGTCGGTCAACGCGTCAACCATTTCAACTTGGACGTTGAACAGATCCAGCATCAGGCGGTTACCGTTAGTCAGGTAATTCTCTGCCTGCGTGCCAATCGGGTTCTCCAGCAGGGCTACGCAGTGAAGGCCCAGCTTCGCCGCCACTGCCGCCGTCTGGCGAACGTGGTTAGACTGAATTGCCCCGGCGGTGATCAGCGTATCCGCGCCCTCGCGCAGGGCATCGGCGGCGAGAAATTCCAGCTTGCGCAGCTTATTCCCGCCCATCGCCATGGGCGTCACATCGTCACGCTTAATGAAAATATCGCGCCCCAGATAGTCAGAAAATCGCGGCAGATACTCCAGCGGCGTGGGTGCGCCGATAAATTCCAGACGAGGAAAGCGCGTTAAATTCTGTAGTGACATGGTTCCTCCGGTCACGCAAACAATTGTTATTTCATTATGCACGCAGACGCGCGAGAAATAAAAAAGGCGCTTTTAAAAGCGCCTTTTTTTGTCGGTCAGAGACTTATTTCGTCACGTCTGCGCCGAACCACTTCTCAGAAAGCGCCTTCAGGCTGCCGTCTTTCTGCATTTCAGCAATGGCAGCATCAATGGCTTTCAGCAGATCTTCGTTACCTTTACGCACCGCCACGCCGGACTCCTGACGGGAGAACGCATCGCCCGCGACGGCCAGGGTATTGTTGGTTTTCTTCACCAGATCCAGCGCTGCCAGGCGGTCAACCAGAATGGCGTCTATACGGCCTACGCGCAGATCCTGGTATTTCGTCGGGTCATCATCATAGGTGCGGATGTCCACGCCCTGCACGTTCTGGCGCAGCCACTCTTCGTAGTTGGTGCCCAGACCGACGCCGACTTTCTTACCTTTCAGATCCGCGGCGGATTTGATGCTGCCTTCGTTACCTTTCTTCACCAGCGCCTGGATACCGGACACGGTGTACGGCGTGGAGAAGTCATACTTCTTCTTACGCTCGTCAGAAATGGTCACCTGGTTAATCACCACGTCGATACGTTTGGAATCCAGTGACGCCAGCATACCATCCCATTTGGTCGGTTTCAGGGAGGCTTTGACGCCGAGATGCTTGGCCAGCTCCTGCGCAAACTCCACTTCAAAACCGGTCAGCTTACCGTCGTCGCCCTGGAAGCTGAACGGAGGATAGGTTCCTTCCAGCCCAACCAGCAGCGTGCCGCGCTCTTTGACTTTGTTGAGCAGATTATCTGCCGCGAACGTTTTCACGCTCATCCCCGCGACCAGCGCAACGGCCATCATCCCCATCAGCGCCTGACGACCCAGAAGTGCTAATTTCATAAGTACCCCGATACAGTGGAATTTTTGAGTAGTGTAGAGAAATCGCCTGCAACGTCAAAGGCGGCTGCGCTACATCTTATTCTTTTTTAATATATATCAGAAGTTGTTCCGGCGCGGACTTTCTGCTTTATGACGCCCGGCATCTGGACTTTATATTGCGCGTACTTTCGCAGCGCGATGCGGTAATTGTTGGTACTGGTGGCGGGCAGCCAGGGCTCCAGATTTTCATCCAGGTATCCGGTCGTCAGCAGATCGCGGGAGATATTTTGCATGGTCAAATGCTGACCCAGGCGGCGCAGGCGAACCACGTATTCACGCACGGTGCCGTGACTCATCTCCGTTTGTTCAAACAGGAATTGCTTGAAGCCGATAATATCGAAGAAGTCGCTTTGCTCTTTGCAGTGGAGATCGCCACAGAAACGGCAAAGCGCTACCCACTCTTTTTGCTCTTCAAGCCAGGCGGCTTCATCCATCAGCGTGTCGAGGCGGGAAATCGCAATCTTATTCACGATTTCACCGCGACGAACCAGCGTGATGCGGTCGAGTAATTTTTTACAGTGGGCGCAATGCGTCTGGCTGTGTTTAAAGTCTTTCAGGTAGCGGCTTAAAGGCCGTCTTTTAGATTGCTGCACCGTCATGATAACTCCTGGTTGTCAATACGTTGTGCGGCATTTCCAAGGCGAATGACTCACCTATAACTTACCCAGTTTTGTGCGCAGGCGTTTAATGGCCTGGCTGTGCAGCTGGCTCACCCGTGACTCGCCCACCTCCAGCACGGCGCCAATCTCTTTGAGATTGAGCTCTTCCTGGTAATAGAGGGTTAACACCAGTTGCTCACGTTCAGGTAAAGCTTCAATCGCTTCCATCACGCGCTGGCGTAAATTCCCTTCCAGTAAGTGGTGTAACGGGTTTTCTTGCTGATGCTCATCCGTCACCAGCTCGATGCTATCGCCATGCTCTTCGCGCCACTCATCATAAGAGAAGAGTTGGCTGTTATTGGTATCGAGCAACATCTGACGATACTCTTCAACAGGAATACCCAGACGCTCCGCCACTTCGGTTTCCGTCGCGTTGCGCCCCAGTTCCTGTTCCAGCTGCCCCATCGCATGCGCCACTTCGCGCGCGTTGCGGCGAACGCTGCGCGGCACCCAGTCGCGGCTGCGCAGCTCGTCCAGCATCGCACCACGAATACGCTGCACTGCGTAAGTCGTAAATGCCGTTCCTTGCAGAGCGTCGTACCGGTCAACTGCATTCAATAACCCGATACCGCCCGCCTGTAGCAGATCGTCCAGTTCCACGCTCGCCGGCAAACGCACCTGGAGGCGCAATGCTTCGTGACGCACCAGCGGAACATAACGCTGCCACAGCGAGTGTTTATCCATTACACCTTCAGCGGTATAGAGTGAATTCACGATAAACAGCCCTGCGTTAGTTGAGTTATCGGCATGATTATCCGATTCTGGAGGGGTTTTAATCGGGTGAATAGTGGGTGAAATGAGGGGTTATTTGGGGGGTTACGCTTGTGCGTGGATAGAAAAAACCCCGCCGAAGCGGGGTTTAAGCGTAATCAGGCGATTAGCCTTGCAGCAGAGACAGAACCTGCTGAGGAACCTGGTTAGCTTTGGACAGCACGGAGTTACCGGCCTGCTGGATGATCTGCGCTTTGGACATATTTGACACTTCGGTCGCATAGTCGGCGTCCTGAATACGGGACTGCGCTTCAGACAGGTTGGTAGTGGTGTTGTTCAGGTTGGTTACCGCAGAGCTCAGACGGTTCTGTACCGCACCCAGTGAAGAACGGAATTTGTCGACGGACGCGATAGCTTTGTCCAGCAGAGCCAGTGGGTCTGCAGTGGATGCACCTTTAAATGCATTAGCATTGGTTGCAGATGCGATATCACCAATATTTGAAGCTACATCAAGGTTGGTTTTGTTAGTGCCATCACCGTTATCAATAGCTGTAGCGTCAGTTTTGAAATCTTTACCCTGAACAGTTACATAACCAACAGCTGCACCAGTAGCGTCAGCACCAACTTTGACATACTGATCACCCATTGCACCTGCAGTGACGCCGTTATCGGTGTCAGTATATGTAATATCTGTGGTGTTGAGCGTTACAGTGCCGTCAGCGTCATCAATTGAAACGGCATAGTTGTCAGAACCAGAGCTTACAACATACTTGGTTGTAGCAGCACCAGCAGCGGTCTGTACGTTGTGCAGAGTCAGAGAGCTTTCATCAACTTTCAAAGCTGTTGCAATGCTGCTCAGATCTACATCCTGAAGAGCGCCGCTCGCACCAACCTGAGTAATAGAATCGCTCAGTTTCAGTGCATTACTTGATACAGAGAAGCCACTCAGACCCAGAGTAGAAGAGTCAATCTTCTGCAGGTCGATGTTGATGGTCTGGCCGTCGTTTGCACCAACCTGAATCGCCATAGAACCGTTTTTAGCCAGTACGTTCACGCCGTTGAACTGAGTCTGACCAGATACGCGGTCGATTTCAGACAGGCGGGATTTGATTTCGTCCTGGATTGAAGACAGGTCAGAATCAGAGTTAGTACCGGTAGTTGCCTGAACGGTCAGTTCACGAACACGCTGCAGGTTGTTGTTGATTTCAGACAGCGCGCCTTCAGTGGTCTGTGCCAGAGAGATACCGTCGTTAGCGTTACGTGCAGCCTGAGTCAGACCTTTGATGTTAGAGGTGAAGCGGTTAGCGATAGCCTGGCCCGCAGCGTCATCTTTCGCGCTGTTGATACGCAGACCAGAAGACAGACGCTCGATAGAAGAAGACAGAGCGGACTGGTTCTTGTTGATGTTGTTCTGAGTGATCAGCGAGAGGCTGTTGGTATTAATGACTTGTGCCATGATTTCGATTCCTGTTGTTCATCAAATCTGTTTGGTTAGATTTGGGTTTCCACCCTTCGGCTTCATCGCCGTCAAAGGTGTTATCGTCTGGTCCAAACCAACCTTTAGATCTTTTTTCAGGATCGCGTTAATTTTTTTAGCCACGGAAAAGCTCTTCTCTATTACCGTTATTCCCGCCATTAAAAAAAAGAAATTAACCGTAAACTTTCCCCCATAAAAGCCGATAACCCCACTATTCGTTCTACGTGTCGATAGATTAAGGAATAAATATGGCAAGTATTTCATCATTGGGGATCGGTTCGGGTCTTAAGTTAGCAGACATTCTGGATAGTCTGACCACGGCCGAAAAAGCACAGTTGACGCCGATAACCAAACAACAGTCATCTTATACCGCCAAGCTTAGCGCTTACGGCACGTTGAAGAGTTCGCTGGAAGCGTTTCAGACTGCAAACACCGCGCTGAATAAAGCCGACCTGTTTACGGCGACCAGCACGTCGAGTAGCTCCACGGCATTCAGCGCCACCACTACCGGCAGCGCGATTGCCGGTAAATACACCATCAGCGTGTCGCAGCTGGCGCAGGCGCAAACCCTGACGACCAAAAACGCACAGCCGGATACCAAAACGGCCATTGCCACGGCTGACAGCAAGATCACCTTTACCGCCGGAAACGGTAAAGATCCGGTGACCATCGATATCAGCGCGGCAAATTCCTCGCTGACCGGCATTCGCGATGCGATTAACAAAGCTGACGCCGGCGTGACCGCCAGTATTATTAACGTCGGTAATGGTCAATATCGTCTGTCCATCACCTCCACCGAAACCGGAGCGGACAACGCGGTCAGCATCAGCGTAAGCGGCGATAGCGCCTTGCAATCCTTTATGGGTTACAACGGCACCAGCACCGATGCCAGCAACGGTATGATGGAAAGCGTTACCGCGCAAAACGCGAAGCTGAAGGTGAATAACGTAGATATCGAAAACAGCAGCAACACCATTAGCGATGCGCTGGAAGATATCACCCTGAACCTGAACGATGTCACCACCGGTAACCAGACGCTGACGATCGCTAAAGATACATCGAAAGCGGAAACGGCGATGAAAGCCTGGGTGGATGCCTACAACACCCTTCAGGACAGCTTTGCATCATTAACCAAATATACGGCGGTTGATGCGGGTACAGATGCGCAGGATTCCAGCAACGGCGCCCTGCTCGGAGACAGTACGCTGCGTACTATCCAGACGCAGCTGAAAACCATGCTGGGCAACTCCGTCGGCGGAACCGCCTATAAAACGCTGTCTCAGGTCGGCATTACCTCCGATCCAAGTACGGGTAAGTTGGAGCTGGACAGCGACAAGCTGAAAAAAGCGCTGACGGATAACCCGTCTGCGGTGAAAGATCTGGTTGTAGGTGACGGTAAAACCACCGGGATCACCACCACCATGGCCACCCATCTGACTGACTGGCTTTCCAGTAAAGGCATTATCCAGGCGGCCAAAGATGGCGTCAGCAAAACGCTGAACAAGTTAACGGATCAATATAACGCCGTGAGCGAACGTATTGATGCAAGAGTGGCGCAGTACAAAGCCCAGTTTACCCAGCTGGACGTACTGATGACCTCGCTGAACAACACCAGCAGCTACCTGACGCAGCAGTTCGAAAATACGTCCAGCAACAAGTAGTAAACGCTAATCAGACCCGAGGGGGATAACATGTACGGCGCAAAAGGCACGCAGGCCTACGCAAAGATAGAAGTTGAAAGCGCGGTGATGAGCGCCAGCCAGCAGCAGCTGGTAATCATGCTATTTGATGGAGCCCTCAGCGCGCTGGTACGCGCGCGTCTGTTCCTGGCAGACGGTAATATTCCTGCTAAAGGGCTGGCGCTCTCAAAAGCCATCAACATTATCGAAAACGGGCTGAAGGTTGGCCTGGTGGAAAATAACGGTGATGAGCTTACGCAAAACCTGATTGCCCTTTATGCCTATATGGTACGTCGCCTCCTGCACGCCAACGTGAATAACGACGCCAGCGCCATCGAAGAGGTGGAAAACCTGCTGCGCAATATCGCTGACGGGTGGAAGGAGGTTGCCGGTACGCCACAACTGATGCAGGACGCCGTCTAATGAGTAACGCACCGCAACTTTATGCCCTTTATCAGCAACTCCTTGAGCAGAGCCAGTTGATGTTGCGACTGGCGCGGCAGGGACTATGGGATGATCTAATCATCTGTGAAACCGACTATGTTAATGCGGTGCACTCACTGGCTCGTCTCACTCAGGAAAGTGAACCTTCGATGCAGATTCAGGAGCAGCTTCGCCCGACGCTGCGGGTGATCCTGGACAACGAAGGCCAGGTAAAAACATTGCTGCAAGCCAGAATGGATGAGCTGGCGAAGCTGGTTGGGCAATCCTCCATCCAGAAAACCGTTCTCTCCACCTACGGTAACCAGGGCGGTCATGTCCTTGTTCCGCAAAGTAATAGCGATATTAATTAGCCATTTAACTGGCGGGCAAGCGTTAACCGTTTCGTTCGCCAGGCATTTCTGCCAAACCTGCTCCATACTTGAGTTTCGCGACCTCATGGAGATGGTGCATGCGCAACCCAACACTTTTACAATGTTTTCACTGGTACTACCCCACCGGCGGTGAATTGTGGCGAGAAGTCACGGCATTAGCCCCCAACCTGAACGAAATCGGCATCAATATGGTCTGGTTACCCCCGGCCTACAAAGGCGCATCTGGCGGCTATTCCGTCGGGTATGACTCTTATGACCTTTTCGACCTCGGTGAGTTTGACCAGAAAGGCAGCGTCGCCACCAAATACGGCGATAAAGCCCAGCTGCTGGAGGCCATCAACGCCTTAAAAAGCAACCAGATTGCGGTGCTTCTGGACGTGGTGGTCAACCATAAAATGGGGGCCGATGAAAAGGAACCCGTCCGCGTGCAGCGCGTGGATGCTCAGGATCGCACCCAAATCAGCGATGAGATCATCGAATGTGAAGCCTGGACGCGCTACACCTTCCCCGTTCGGGCCGGGCAGTATTCGCAGTTCATCTGGGATTACAAATGCTTTAGCGGTATCGACCACATTGAAAATCCCAGTGAGGACGGTATCTTCAAAATCGTTAACGACTACACCGGCGAAGGCTGGAACGATCAGGTCGACGACGAGATGGGCAATTTCGATTACCTGATGGGTGAAAATATTGATTTTCGCAACCACGCGGTGACGGAGGAGATCAAATACTGGGCGCGCTGGGTGATGGAGCAAACCCACTGCGACGGCTTCCGCCTGGACGCGGTAAAACACATTCCGGCCTGGTTCTATAAAGAGTGGATTGAACATGTCCAGGAGGTGGCCCCGCAGCCGCTATTTATTGTGGCGGAATACTGGTCTCACGAAGTGGATAAATTGCAGCAATACATCAATCAGGTGGACGGCAAAACCATGTTGTTTGATGCGCCACTGCAAATGAAATTTCACGAAGCGTCACGCCAGGGACGCGACTACGATATGAGCCAGATTTTCACCGGTACGCTGGTGGAAGCCGATCCGTTCCATGCCGTAACGCTGGTGGCCAACCATGACACCCAGCCCTTGCAGGCGCTGGAAGCCCCGGTTGAAGCCTGGTTCAAACCGCTGGCCTACGCGCTCATCCTGCTGCGTGAAAACGGCGTGCCGAGCGTGTTCTACCCGGATCTTTTTGGCGCCAGCTATGACGACACTGGCGGGGATGGTGAGACGTATCACATTGATATGCCGGTGATTGAACAGCTCCACGAGCTGATCCTCGCCCGGCAGCGTTTTGCCCACGGCGTGCAAACCCTCTTTTTCGATCATCCAAACTGCATTGCGTTTAGCCGCAGCGGGACAGAGGAGCACCCGGGCTGTGTGGTGGTGCTGTCGAATGGTGATAACGGTGAGAAGACGATCTGCCTCGGCGAGAATTACGGCAATAAGACCTGGCGGGATTTTTTAGGCAACCGCGAGGAAACCGTGACCACGGCGGCGGATGGCGAAGGGACGTTCTTCTGTAACGGGGGAAGCGTCAGCGTCTGGGTGATTGAAGACGCGCTGTAGTACGGGAAAGGTGCGGCCTGATGCCCTCACCCCGACCCTTTCCCACAGGGAGAGATATCTCCAGTAATTTGAAAGCAGAAGCAATAACGTTGCCTTCATAATAACTGAGGACTTTCAGCGATGCCTTGGTCCGGCTGTAAATCGCCGAAGCGTTTCCGTAAGGCCGGGGCGAGGCGCAGGGAAGCGCCGAGAGGGCGTGGCTTGCATGGATGCAGGCTCATGCCCGACCCGATAGCCTGAAGGAAAAAGCTGAGGGTACCGCGAAGCGGCGATTTTCCGCCGGGAGCCCGGGTCGCCAGGGTGGTGGCGACTGAGCCACCCTGGCACGTTCACCGCTCATGTCGCTACAGAGTAGCAAGGAACATAAAGTGAACGGAATGACCACCAGAGCCGTATGTTCCCCCTCACCCCAGCCCTCTCCCTCCAGGGAGAGGGGGCCGACGGTGAAGGCATTATTTTGTGGAGATCCCTCAGACCACGGGTAGAGGGCGCAAACTCCAAAACGGTTACGGAAGCTTACTCTCCAGCGGATTCTTGCTCAGGTAATCTGCGCATTCCACCGTTGGGCGGTCAACCTTGTACAGTTCCATGCCGTCATACTCCAGCGCCGCCCCATCACGATCGAGCGGATAGACGTCTCGTTTTTCGGTCACGTTATAATAATCATCTGAACGCAGCATGATCTTACCCGGCACCGCGATAACGCGCTGCCACTGACGGCAGTCCAGGGTATCACCCTCTGGCGTCACCACCAGCGTGGCAATCGCCTCCGGGCTCACCATCGCGCTCTGCGGCCCTTTCGACTGCCAGTAACCTGCCAGATGCGAAGGTGCCGGATGCTTAACCACTTCCTGATAGTTTTCGACCTGAACGCATCCCGCTAACGTCAGCATTGCAGCCACAATTGCTACTTTTTTCATCATCTTTCCTGCATGCGAAGAAAAAAATATTGTGGCATTAAAGCCATCAGGCTGCCAGCGTAAGATTGGAAGGTTTCACACCTGCATGGACATCACGTCCTGATACGCCGACACCAGCTTGTTACGCACCTGCAACCCCATCTGCAATGACACCGACGCTTTTTGCAGATCGGCCATCACATCGTTGAGCGCCACGCCGGGTTCACCGAGAGTAAATCTCTCAGCCTGGGTACGGGCCGCGTTTTGCTTATCGCTGATCCGGTCCAGCGCCGCATGCAGTTGACCGGCGAAGCTAATGCCCTGCGGCTGGTCAGTTACGCTCTGATTACGGGCGGTCATCGCCGTCGCCTGTAACTGACTGAGTACCCCTTCAATGCCCTGTATAGCCATGACTCTCCCCTGGATGGTTTTTTACGAGGTAAAGACTAACAGCTTGTCAATAAGATAATGGCGGTAAATAGCGTTAAAAAACCAGGTTATTTGACGCATAGAAAATCCCGATTCATCAAATAATGGCAGGGCCATCAGTATGGAACTTTTGTCGTGTTTGCCGACCCGGGAGTCAGTTTTGTTTCTCTACACGAATAACGTAAACCACCAGGATTTAAGAGGTGCGCAATGAGTGCGACAGCAGCATCGACAGCGCCGCAGAATAAATCACTCGAGTGGATGAACCGCCTTCGCGCCAACCCTAAGATCCCGTTGATTGTGGCAGGCGCTGCCGCCATTGCGATCGTTGTCGCGATGGTCTTATGGGCAAAAAGCCCGGATTACCGCACGCTCTACAGCAACCTTTCCGACCAGGATGGCGGTGCCATCGTCACCCAGTTGACCCAGATGAACATCCCGTATCGCTTTGCCGATAACGGCGGTGCGCTTGAAGTGCCGGCAGATAAAGTGCACGAGCTTCGCCTGCGTCTCGCCCAGCAGGGGCTGCCGAAAGGCGGCGCGGTTGGGTTTGAACTGCTGGATCAGGAAAAATTCGGCATCAGCCAGTTCAGCGAGCAGGTTAACTACCAGCGCGCGCTGGAAGGTGAGCTGGCCCGTACGATTGAAACCTTAGGCCCGGTGAAAAGTGCCCGCGTGCACCTGGCGATGCCTAAGCCGTCCCTGTTTGTCCGCGAACAAAAGTCCCCTTCTGCCTCTGTGACGGTTAACCTCGAACCCGGTCGTGCGCTGGATGAAGGGCAGATCAGCGCCGTCACGCACCTGGTCTCCAGTGCAGTAGCCGGTCTGCCGCCGGGTAACGTTACGCTGGTGGATCAGAGCGGTCACCTGCTGACGCAGTCCAACACCGCCGGGCGCGATCTCAACGACGCCCAGCTGAAATACGCCGCCGACGTGGAAGGCCGTCTCCAGCGTCGCATCGAAGCGATTCTGGGCCCGGTGGTGGGCAACAGCAACGTGCATGCGCAGGTCACCGCGCAGATTGATTTCTCGAATAAAGAACAGACCGAAGAGCAGTACGCCCCGAACGGGGATGCTTCTCGCGCCGTGTTACGCTCGCGTCAGATCAATGAGACGGAACAGGTCGGTGGCCAGTATCCTGGCGGTGTGCCGGGTGCGCTCTCTAACCAGCCTGCGCCTGCCAACGCCGCGCCAATCTCCACGCCGCCGGCCAACCCGCAGAACGGTCAGCAAACGAATCAGCAGACGACCTCGACCGCGAACAGTGCCGGCCCGCGTAACAGCAGCCGTAACGAAACGACCAACTACGAAGTCGACCGGACTATCCGCCATACCAAACTGAACACGGGCGATATTCAGCGTCTCTCTGTTGCCGTGGTGGTGAACTACAAAACGCTGCCGGACGGTAAACCGCTGCCGCTCACGGCAGAGCAGATGAAGCAGATCGAAGATTTGACCCGCGAAGCGATGGGCTTCTCTGAAAAACGTGGCGATACCCTCAACGTTGTGAACTCACCGTTCAACCCGGTGGATGAGACCGGTGGCGAACTGCCGTTCTGGCAACAGCAGGCGTTCTTCGATCAGCTGATGTCCGCAGGCCGCTGGCTGCTGGTGCTGATTGTCGCGTGGCTGCTGTGGCGTAAGGGTGTCCGTCCTCAGCTTCAGCGTCGCGCTGAAGCCGAAAAAGCTGCGCTGGAACAGAAGAACGCGCGTCCGGACGAGGAAGAAGCGGTTGAAGTTCGTCTCAGCAAAGATGAACAGATGCAGCAGCGTCGTGCTAACCAGCGTATGGGCGCAGAGGTGATGAGCCAGCGCATTCGCGAAATGTCAGATAACGATCCGCGCGTCGTCGCGCTGGTCATCCGCGGTTGGATGGGTAACGAACATGAGTAATACGCTTACAGGCACCGATAAGAGCGTCATCCTGCTGATGACCATTGGCGAAGATCGCGCGGCGGAGGTGTTTAAACACCTCTCTCAGCGAGAAGTGCAGATCCTCAGCGCGGCGATGGCCAACGTGCGCCAGATCTCCAACAAGCAACTGACCGAAGTGCTGGCGGAGTTTGAGCAGGAAGCCGAGCAGTTTGCTGCGCTCAACGTCAACGCCAACGAATACCTGCGCTCCGTGCTGGTTAAGGCGCTGGGCGAAGAGCGCGCCGCCAGCCTGCTGGAAGATATTCTCGAAACGCGCGACACCGCCAGCGGGATCGAAACGCTCAACTTTATGGAGCCGCAAAGCGCCGCCGATCTTATTCGCGACGAGCACCCGCAGATTATCGCCACCATTCTGGTCCACCTCAAACGGGGCCAGGCGGCCGATATTCTGGCGCTGTTCGACGAGCGCCTGCGCCACGACGTGATGCTGCGTATCGCCACCTTCGGCGGCGTCCAGCCAGCCGCGCTGGCGGAGCTGACCGAAGTGCTGAACAACCTGCTCGACGGCCAGAACCTCAAGCGCAGCAAAATGGGCGGCGTGAGAACGGCAGCGGAAATCATCAACCTGATGAAAACGCAGCAGGAAGAGGCGGTTATTACGGCGGTGCGCGAGTTCGACGGCGAACTGGCGCAGAAAATTATCGACGAGATGTTCCTGTTCGAAAACCTGGTCGAAGTGGACGATCGCAGCATCCAGCGCCTGCTTCAGGAAGTGGATTCGGAGTCCCTGCTTATCGCCCTCAAAGGCGCCGAGCAGCCGCTGCGCGAGAAGTTCCTGCGCAACATGTCCCAGCGTGCGGCCGATATCCTGCGCGACGACCTGGCCAACCGTGGCCCGGTGCGTTTGTCTCAGGTGGAGAACGAACAGAAAGCGATCCTGCTTATTGTTCGTCGTCTGGCAGAAACCGGCGAGATGGTGATTGGCAGCGGAGACGACACCTATGTCTGATGAACTGTCGTGGAAGCGCTGGACGCCTGACGACCTCTCCCCTCCCACCGCAGAGTTCACCCCTGCCATAGTGTCGTCCGATGAGGGCGACGCCGGGGCGGGCGTGCCCGAGCTGAGTGAAGAGGAACAGCGCGCCCAGATGCTGGCCCAGATGCAAATGCAGGCGCACGAGCAGGGCTTCAACGCCGGGATGAACGAAGGCCGTCAGACCGGGCACGCACAGGGTTATCAGGAAGGGCTGGCGAAAGGTTTAGAGCAGGGCATTGAGCAGGCGCGCCAGCAGCAGGCGCCGCTGCATGCCCGCATGCAGCAGCTGGTGAGCGAGTTTCAGCACACGCTGGATGCGCTGGACAGCGTGATTGCTTCGCGCCTGATGCAGATGGCGCTGGAGGCGGCCCGTCAGGTGATCGGCCAGACGCCGGTCGTGGATAACGCCGCGCTGATTAAGCAAATCCAGGGGCTGCTCCAGCAGGAGCCGCTGTTCAGCGGCAAACCGCAGCTGCGCGTGCATCCTGATGATTTGCAGCGCGTGGAAGAGAGCCTCGGCGCGACGCTGAGCCTGCACGGCTGGCGGCTGCGCGGCGATCCGTCGCTCCATCACGGAGGCTGTAAGGTCTCGGCGGATGAGGGCGATCTGGATGCCAGCGTCGCGACCCGCTGGCAGGAACTGTGCCGCCTGGCGGCACCGGGAGTCGTCTGATGACCGCTCGCCTTACGCGCTGGCTTAACACGCTCGATAATTTTGAAACGAAGATGGCGCAGCTGCCATCCGTTCGTCGTTATGGACGCCTGACGCGTGCCACCGGTCTGGTCCTGGAAGCCACGGGTCTGCAACTTCCGCTCGGCGCCACCTGCGTGATTGAGCGTCAGGACGGGAGTGAGACGCGTGAAGTGGAAAGTGAAGTGGTCGGGTTTAACGGCCAGCGACTGTTTCTGATGCCCCTTGAGGAAGTGGAAGGGATTTTGCCCGGCGCCCGCGTCTACGCGAAAAACATCAGCGGTGACGGCCTGCAAAGCGGCAAACAGCTCCCGCTCGGTCCGGCGCTGCTGGGCCGCGTGCTGGACGGGAGCGGCAAACCGCTCGATGGCCTGCCCTCCCCTGATACCACCGAAACCGGCGCGCTGATCACCCAACCCTTTAACCCGCTGCAACGCACGCCAATCGAGCACGTACTGGATACCGGCGTGCGGCCGATTAACGCCCTGCTCACCGTGGGACGCGGCCAGCGTATGGGGCTGTTTGCCGGCTCCGGCGTGGGTAAATCGGTCCTGCTCGGCATGATGGCGCGTTATACCCAGGCGGACGTTATCGTCGTCGGCCTGATTGGTGAGCGTGGCCGCGAAGTCAAAGATTTCATCGAAAACATTCTTGGTACGGAGGGCCGCGCCCGCTCGGTGGTGATCGCCGCGCCTGCGGACGTGTCGCCGCTGCTGCGTATGCAGGGTGCCGCCTACGCCACGCGTATCGCGGAGGATTTCCGCGACCGGGGCCAGCACGTGCTGCTGATTATGGACTCCCTGACCCGCTACGCGATGGCGCAGCGTGAGATTGCGCTGGCCATCGGCGAGCCGCCCGCGACCAAAGGTTACCCGCCGTCGGTCTTCGCCAAGCTCCCGGCGTTGGTTGAGCGTGCGGGGAACGGCATCAGCGGCGGAGGCTCCATCACCGCGTTCTATACGGTACTGACCGAAGGCGATGACCAGCAGGACCCGATTGCCGACTCCGCGCGCGCGATCCTCGACGGCCATATCGTGCTGTCGCGCCGTCTGGCCGAAGCCGGGCACTACCCGGCGATTGATATTGAAGCGTCGATCAGCCGTGCGATGACGGCCTTGATCACCGAACAACACTACGCCCGCGTGCGTAACTTCAAACAACTGCTCTCCAGCTTCCAGCGCAACCGCGATCTGGTAAGCGTCGGGGCGTACGCCAAAGGCAGCGATCCGATGCTCGATAAAGCGATTGCCCTGTGGCCGCAGCTGGAGGCATTTCTGCAACAGGGTATTTTTGAACGCGCCGACTGGGAAGATTCCCTCCAGGCACTGGAGCTGATTTTCCCGCAGGTGTAACACAGGTGGAGGGCGAAGGTCATGGCGCAGAACAGCGCGTTATCAACGCTGAAAGATCTGGCTGAAAAAGAAGTTGATGATGCCGCATTGCAACTTGGCGCAATGCGACGCGGGTGCCAGCAGGCTGAAGAACAGTTGAAGATGTTAATCGACTATCAGCATGAATATCGCACCAACCTTAACACCGACATGACGCAGGGCATTGGTAGCCAGCGCTGGATTAACTATCAGCAGTTTATCCAGACGCTGGAAAAGGCGATTGAGCAGCATCGCCAGCAGCTTAACCAGTGGACGCAAAAAGTCGATACCGCGCTGAATTTCTGGCGCGAGAAAAAACAGCGGTTGCAGGCCTGGCAAACCTTACAGGACCGGCAGATTGCAGCCTCGACCCTGGCGGAAAACCGTCTGGATCAGAAAAAAATGGATGAGTTTGCCCAGCGCGCATCAATGAGGAAACCAGAATGATCACACTGCAACAACTGCTGATGACCGACAGCGACCCGTCCGGCGGCACGCTGACCGGAAAAGGCGCTGAGGGCGCGCAAGATTTTCTCTCTCTGCTGGCGGGCGCGCTGACCGAGACCACCGGCAAAGGCAAAGATGCTCCGCTGACGCTGGCCGATCTGAAAGCGGCGGGAAGCAAGCTGTCGACAGCGGCACAGGAAAAAAACGGTGATACCACGCTCCAGGCCAAAATCGCCGAGCTGCTCTCCCGCCAGGAGACCCTGACTGATGAAGATACCGCCGTCTCCCTGCAAAGCCTCGTCTCCGGCCTGAAACCCGCAGCGAATACGGATGCGCTGAAGGCGCTTACCCGGACGGACGCGAAAGCAAATAGCGAGACCACGACTGAAGAAGAGGAGCTGGCCGGGTTAAGCGCGCTGATGGCGATGTTACCGCACCAGCAGACTACCACCCCAATGGCGACGCAGCCAGCAAGCACCGGGGAGGTCGCCCCTCGTGCCGCCCTACCCTCTGCGCTAGCCCAGACGGACAACGGCCAGCATCAGCCGCTTAGCCATGCGTTAACGGGTCAGGAAAAAACGTCGGTTCAGGACAGCGACACGTCGCTGCCCGCCACGGCAGCCGTTACGCCAGCTGTTGCCGCCCTCGCGGAGAAGCAGGACGTAGTGAGCACGGCGTCGTCTGCCGCCAGCCCAACCGCGACGCTGGCCCCGATCGTTAGTCACCTGGCACCCCCCCAGCCTGCCGCTACCGTTGCGACCGCGCCGGTGTTAAGCCAGCCGCTGGGCACGCACGAATGGCAGCAGAATCTAAGCCAGCACATCACCCTGTTCACCAGACAGGGCCAACAGACCGCAGAGCTACGCCTGCACCCGGAAGATCTGGGTCAGGTGCAAATTTCGCTTAAGCTGGATGACAACCAGGCGCAGTTGCAGATGGTTTCGCCCCACAGCCACGTTCGTGCGGCGCTGGAAGCGGCCCTGCCGATCCTGCGCACGCAGCTTGCGGAAAACGGCATTCAGCTTTCCCAAAGCAGCGTCAGCAGCGAAGGCTTTGCCGGGCAGCAGCAATCTTCATCCGGGCAACAACAGCACGCTTCGCGTTCAGGCCAGCATGGCGGGTTTAGCGAGGAGAGCGAAGAGTTATTGCCAACCCCTGCCGCCCTGCAATCCGCCGCGCGCGGCAGCCGTGCCGTAGACATCTTTGCCTAAACGCCAGAGGTAACGTGATTATCCCCGTCTTTTCCACGCTTTGACCTAAGCCGGACACGGGATAATCACCGTATTAAGCTGTACCGAAACAGGAAGCTCGTATCAGATGACAGACTCCGCTATCACCAAAAAAAGCAAGCGTTCCATCTGGATCCCTCTGCTGGTGTTGATTACCCTCGCGGCCTGCGCCACCGCAGGCTACAGTTACTGGCGTATGCAGCAGGAACCCTCCAGCGCAGCCGCCAAAGCTGAAGCGCCGCCTCCACCGGCGCCGGTCTTCTACCCGCTGGATACATTCACCGTGAACCTCGGCGATGCGGATCGCGTGCTTTACGTGGGCATTACGCTGCGTCTGAAAGATGAAGCGACCCGTGCACGTCTGAACGACTACCTGCCAGAAGTGCGTAGCCGTCTGCTGCTGCTGTTTTCGCGTCAGGATGCCTCCGCGCTCGCCACCGATGTGGGCAAGCAAAAGCTGGTCGATGCGATCAAACAGACGCTGGCGACCCCGCTGGTCAACGGCCAACCTAAGCAGGAAGTCACTGACGTTCTGTATACAGCCTTCATTCTGCGGTAACGACATGGGCGACAGTATTCTTTCTCAGGCAGAAATCGATGCGCTGCTCAATGGCGACAGCGATAAGAGTGACGATCCGAAGCCGGGTCTGACCGGCGACGATAATATTCGTCCCTACGATCCCAATACCCAGCGTCGCGTGGTGCGCGAGCGTTTACAGGCGCTGGAGATCATCAACGAACGTTTCGCACGTCAGTTCCGAATGGGGCTGTTTAACCTGCTGCGTCGTAGCCCGGATATCACCGTCGGTGCGATCCGCATTCAGCCGTATCATGAGTTTGCCCGCAACCTGCCGGTGCCAACCAACCTTAACCTGATCCATCTGAAACCGCTGCGCGGTACCGGCCTGGTGGTGTTCTCGCCAAGCCTGGTATTCATCGCAGTGGACAACCTGTTCGGTGGCGATGGCCGTTTCCCGACCAAAGTGGAAGGCCGCGAGTTTACCCATACCGAACAGCGCGTTATCAACCGCATGCTGAAGCTGGCACTGGAATCCTACAGCGACGCGTGGAAAGCGATTAACCCTCTGGAAGTGGAGTACGTCCGTTCCGAGATGCAGGTGAAGTTTACCAACATCACCACTTCACCGAATGACATCGTGGTGAACACCCCGTTCCACGTCGAGATCGGCAACCTGACGGGCGAGTTCAACATCTGCCTGCCGTTCAGCATGATTGAACCGCTGCGCGAACTGCTGGTGAACCCGCCGCTGGAGAACTCACGCCATGAAGATCAGAACTGGCGTGAGAACCTGGTGCGCCAGGTTCAGCACTCGCAGCTGGAGCTGGTGGCTAACTTTGCCGACATCTCCATGCGGTTATCGCAGATCCTGAAATTACAACCCGGCGACGTTTTGCCGATAGATAAACCCGACCGCATTATTGCCCATGTGGATGGCGTACCCGTGCTGACAAGCCAGTACGGCACGATTAACGGCCAGTATGCGTTACGCGTTGAGCACTTGATCAACCCGATTTTGAATTCGCTGAATGAGGAACAGCCCAAATGAGTGACATGAACAATCCGTCCGATGAAAACAGCGGAGCACTGGACGATCTGTGGGCTGACGCGTTAAACGAGCAAAAAACGACGCCGACGAAAAGCGCGGCAGACGCGGTCTTCCAGCAGTTAGGCGGCGGCGACGTCAGCGGGACGTTACAGGACATCGACCTGATTATGGACATTCCGGTCAAGCTGACCGTTGAGCTGGGCCGCACCCGCATGACTATTAAAGAGCTGCTGCGCCTGACGCAGGGTTCCGTTGTAGCCCTGGACGGTTTAGCGGGTGAGCCACTGGATATTCTGATCAACGGCTACCTGATTGCACAGGGCGAAGTTGTGGTGGTGGCCGATAAATACGGCGTACGTATCACCGACATCATTACCCCTTCCGAACGTATGCGTCGCCTGAGCCGTTAAGTATGAAAACCCAGGCAACACTGTCCGCGCCCTCCGCCGTACCCGGCTCCCCGCTGCTTCAGGTGAGCGGCGCGCTGTTCGGTATTATTGCCTTTATCCTTATCGCTGCCTGGCTGGCAAAGCGTTTCGGGCTGGCGGGGAAAACGGCCGGCACGCGCGGACTGAAGGTCAGCGCCAGCAACACACTCGGGCCACGCGAGCGCGTGGTCATTGTGGAAGTGGAAGATGCGCGACTGGTGCTGGGCGTGACTGCCTCCAGCATTAATGTTCTTCACACGCTGCCCCCTTCGCCTGTCACGGTGGAGGCTAACGCCCAGGCCCCTGCGGATTTTCAGTCCGTTATGAAGAGTTTGCTCAAGCGTTCCGGGAGATCCTGATGCGCCGTTTGTTATTGCTTACGCTGGCAGGTCTGGGCCTGTTCGCGCCTTCTGTGTATGCGCAGCTGCCGGGGCTGGTTTCCACGCCGCTGGCGAACGGGGGACAAAGCTGGTCCCTCTCCGTGCAGACGCTGGTGTTCATCACCTCACTGACCTTTATCCCGGCGATCCTGCTGATGATGACCAGTTTCACCCGCATCATCATTGTGTTTGGTCTGCTGCGAAATGCGCTCGGCACGCCGTCCGCGCCGCCCAATCAGGTGCTGCTGGGTTTAGCCCTGTTCCTGACCTTTTTCATTATGTCGCCGGTGATCGACAAGATTTACACCGAGGCGTACCAGCCGTTCAGCGAAGATAAAATTTCCATGCAGGTTGCCCTGGAAAAGGGGGCTCAGCCATTACGTGAATTTATGCTTCGCCAGACGCGCGAAGCGGATTTGGCCCTGTTTGCCCGTCTCGCTAACACGGGCGAGTTACAGGGACCGGAAGCGGTGCCGATGCGCATTCTGCTGCCAGCGTATGTGACCAGTGAGCTGAAAACGGCGTTCCAGATTGGCTTCACCATTTTCATTCCGTTCCTGATTATTGACCTGGTGATCGCCAGCGTCCTGATGGCGCTCGGGATGATGATGGTCCCGCCCGCAACCATTGCCCTGCCCTTTAAGATCATGCTGTTCGTACTGGTCGACGGCTGGCAGCTGCTGGTCAGCTCGCTGGCGCAGAGTTTCTACAGTTGAGGAGCGCGCAATGACGCCTGAGTCGGTCATGATGATGGGCACGGAAGCGATGAAAGTCGCGATTGCCGTCGCCGCGCCCCTGCTTCTGGTTGCGCTGGTAACCGGTCTAATTATCAGTATTCTTCAGGCCGCCACGCAGATTAACGAAATGACCCTGTCGTTCATCCCGAAGATCATCGCCGTCTTAGTGGCGATTATCGTTGCCGGGCCCTGGATGCTCAATTTGCTGCTGGACTACATGCGCAACCTGTTCACCAATCTGCCTTACATCATCGGCTGACGGACGATGCTGCATTTCACCAGCGATCAGTTTGTTCAGTGGCTCGGGATCTATTTCTGGCCGATGCTGCGCATCATGGCGCTGATCTCCACCGCCCCCATACTCAGTGAAAAGTCGGTGCCTAAACGCATCAAAATTGGGTTGGGCATGGTTATCACCATTATCGTTGCCCCTTCCCTGCCGGCGGTGGATATTCCGATTTTTTCCCCGAATGCGATATGGATTGCCCTGCAACAGGTAATGATTGGCGTGGCGGTCGGGTTTACGATGCAGCTCGCCTTCGCCGCGGTACGAACGGCGGGCGAACTGATCGGTTTGCAGATGGGTCTGTCTTTCGCAACGTTCGTTGACCCGGGCAGCCATCTGAATATGCCCGTGCTGGCGCGTATTATCGACCTGCTGGCGATGCTGTTGTTTCTCTCGTTCAACGGCCACCTGTGGCTCATCTCTATGCTGGTGGACACCTTCCACACGCTGCCGATTGGCGACAACCCGGTGAACAGTAACGCTTTTCTGGCTCTGGTGCGGGCTGCCGGGCTGATCTTCCTCAACGGGCTGATGCTGGCGCTGCCTGTCATAACCCTGCTGCTCACCGTTAACCTCGCATTGGGTTTACTCAACCGAATGGCCCCGCAGCTGTCGGTATTCGTCATCGGCTTTCCGGTGACGTTGACGGTTGGCCTTTTATTAATGTCATTATTGATGCCACTTATCGCCCCCTTCTGCGAGCATTTATTCAGCGAGATATTCAATCTCTTAGCGGATATTGTCAGCGAACTTCCACGCAAATAATAACCCGCAGTGTTTGCAATGTCTTTCTGAGGATATTCCTAAAAATAATCTTGAAAAACATCTACCAGGATATATCTGACGCGGTTTAAATGTTTCTAACCACCTCACAATACTTAATATTTACTTTACTTTAAGATGATTCCTGGCAAATTATACGTAACTTTACGGGATAGTGAGTTCGCCTGAAAGTCTTTGTCATGCTCACAGGTTTTATTAGATTTTTTCCATCCCGTATGGCTGTTTATGAGCTCTCAGGCAGGTGGTGAATTATCGTTACGCATTGAGTGAGGGTATGCCATGTCAACGATCATTATGGATTTATGCAGCTACACCCGGCTAGGGTTAACCGGGTACTTAGCAAGCAGAGGGGTAAGAAAGAGAGACATCAACGATGCACACACCGTTGAAGAACTCGCAGCCGCTTGTGAGACTCACAAGCCCGGCGTGGTGTTTATTAATGAGGACTGTTTCATTCACGACCCCGCTAACAGTCAGCACATTAAGCAGATCATTAATCAGCATCCCAGAACCCTGTTTATTGTTTTTATGGCGATCGCCAATATTCATTTCGATGAGTATTTGTTGGTGCGTAAAAACTTATTAATCAGTTCGAAATCGATTAAACCAGAGTCGCTTGATGACATTCTGGGCGATTATTTGAATAAAGAAGTTAAGAATGTAGGGGCGGTTAACTTACCCACTCTATCATTAAGCAGAACTGAATCAAGTATGCTAAGAATGTGGATGGCTGGACAAGGGACAATTCAGATCTCAGACCAGATGAATATCAAGGCAAAAACAGTATCGTCACACAAAGGAAATATTAAAAGGAAAATTAAAACGCATAATAAGCAAGTGATATACCATGTCGTACGCCTGACAGATAATGTGACGAATGGGATTTTCGTTAATATGCGCTAATTTGCACGGCCATGTTGTACCCTACCTTGATCTCTGGCCTGGCCAGAGATTTTGCTTTTCAGCAGCCGGGCCGGGGAGAAGACGCCCCCGACGCCGCCCTATTCCGCCGTTTCCACAAAGATCCCATCCGGGTGCCCCAGTTCGTTGAAGAACCAGATGCCGAGCGGGTAATCTTCCAGCGACACCAGATACATTGTGCCTTCATTAAACTCTTCTATTGCCAGCACCACGCCCGGGCGGCGCGGCCCACCGTCCGTTTTGACGGTTACCCGATCGTTGACCTTCATACATTCCTCCTGTGGTTTTGAGCCAGTGTAGAACAAATTACCCTGGCTGGCATCGCCGCCTGACGCGAATGGCGTTTTTGTGTGCGGTCTATACTTAGCTGTTGAGACGGTTAAATGAGGAGCCCGCCATGAAGACTGACAAAGAGTACAGCGACACCATTAAGCGTGAGGTGGAAGTGGATGTCGATGCCCTGCTTGCCGCCATTAATGAAATCAGTGAGTCCGAAGTTCATCGCGCGGAGGATAATTCAGACCGTGTCGTGGTCAATGGTCGTGATTACCATACCTACCGTGAACTGGCTGAAGCATTCGAGCTGGATATCCATGACTTTAGCGTCTCGGAAACGAACCGCTAAGGCGAAAAAAATCCCGGTCATGGGGATGACCGGGATCAAACTTGCTTATGCAAGAAGCACTTGTAAATTCGTTACACCAGGAAATCTGATGCAGGTAAGACATTATCCCCAACAGATTTGTCTTACAAGCATATATTCTCTTAGCGAATATTATATTTTATACATGTGAATTTTGGTTATGAGTATAATCATGCGCTGCGTGTGGGTTTATCGGGATCGTTTCCACTTCAACGGGACATCAATGCTGAGTTTTTTTAAGACTTTTCTTAGATGAACATCATTATTCAGGAGACGTTATGCCTTCGCTAAAGGAGACTCTGCTCGTCTTTACCGATCTCGACGGTACGCTGCTGGATTTTCACACTCTCGACTGGCAGCCTGCCGCTTCCTGGCTGAAGAGATTACAGGATGAACAGGTACCAGTCATTCTGTGCAGCAGCAAAACCGCGTCCGAAATGCGTGACATCCAGCAGGAACTTGGCCTTGGCGGGCTGCCCTACATTGCGGAAAACGGCGCGGTGATCCAGCCTGACGTACGGTGGGAAAACGCCGCACGGTTCATCTCAGAAAAGAAGCATGACGATATCTGGCAGTTTATTGCCCGGGTACGCCAGGAGATGCATCTGAAATTCACCACCTTCGACGATGTGGATGAGCGCGTGGTCGCCGAATGGACCGGGCTAAGCCGTCCCCGTGCGGCGCTTGCACGTAAACACGAGGCTTCCGTGACGCTGATCTGGCGTGACAGTGATGAACAAATGAAACGCTTCGCAGCCGAACTGGCCCGGCAGGGGCTGAAGATCGTCCCGGGTGCTCGCTTCTGGCATATTCTGGACACGAGCTGTGGCAAAGACGTGGCGGTGCACTGGCTTGTGGAACAGTATCACCTGCACGACGGATTTGACCCGACAACGCTGGGCCTGGGCGACGGCCCCAATGATGCCCCTCTGCTGGACAGCGTAGCCTTCGCCGTGGTGGTGAAAGGCTTCAACCGGGAGGGGGTCAGCCTTAAGAACAACGATCCCACACGGGTTTATCGCACTCAGCACACCGGACCGGCCGGCTGGCGCGAGGGGCTTGATTACTTTTTAACGTGATCCTGCCAGATGACCCGGTTACGCCCGCGCTGTTTCGCCTCATACAGACGCGCATCGGCGGTGGATTGCAGATTTTCGAAGTGATAATTGCCCTTCTCCTGCGCGCCAGAGACGCCAAACGACGCGCTCACGCGCAGGGTAGTACTTTTCTTAATCAGGATCTCTTTGCTGTCGATACGCTCACGGATCTGCTCTGCAACTTCCGCCGCCTCTTCAAGCGTCATGCCGGGCAGCACCACACAGAACTCTTCGCCGCCGACGCGCCCGGCAATATCTTTAGTGCGCAGGGTACTGGCAATCAGCCCCGCAGCATGGGACAACACCTTATCACCCGCCTGGTGCCCGAACCGGTCATTAATGCTCTTAAAGCAGTCAAGATCGATCTGGATGACAGAGAAAGGCAGCGCCTGCTGTTCACACTGCTTCGCCAGTATTTTCGCCCGCTCAAACAGCGCCCCACGATTATTCAACCGGGTCAGAGGGTCGTGCCAGGCCTGCCATTGCAGCGAATTCTGCAACGAATACATATTACTGACCATGCGCCGGATCACCAGCCATGAGATGAGCAGCATCGCGGTGAACAGCGCCCAAAGCAATGCCAGCACAATACTGATGCTGCCGAAATCGCCGCGCACCCCTTCTTCCAGGGTGTGCACGCGCAGGACGATGCCATCAAAGTGGTCGAGACGCTCCCAACTGACAAAACGACTCCCCAGGCGAATGCCGCCTTCGGAATCCGATTCTATTGCGTGCGCTATCTGCGCTAGTTCGGGCGCGTCAAAATGATTAACGTCCGCAGCAGATGATCCAGACGTCGCGAGCAGGGTGAGACGACTGTCATACAGCTGGTATTCCCCTTCCGGGTTATCGCCTACGGCCTCCACCAGCAGACGACGCAGGGTGGCAAAGGTGAAATCCATCGCCACCACGCCATACCAGACGTGATTGTAATAAACAGGCACACTGGCGGTGATCAGCGGCTTCTTGCCCACAAAGGAGGAAGGAGGCGAGATAAACCAGCGCACGGCACGCGCACGGTTCCCACGCTCGGACTGTTGGGTAAACCAGGGCTGAGTGACCAGATAGTAGTAACGCTGCACGATATCGCTGGCATTTTCCGGCGTATCCGTTTCCAGAAAGAATCCGGCGCGAGAAACATAAATCACGCGCTCTTCGTTGCCGGAAGAACTGGATGCCAGACGCAATAAATACCCCACTTCAAGCGCGGCGGACAGTTCATTATCAAGAAACTCATCATCGCGATTCAGAAGGGTGGTCTTTTCAACGAAGGCATCAGACACACCGTTGATCGGCAATGTGCGCTGTTTATCAACCTCAATTTGCCAGGTGGGGGATGCGCGCAAACGGGCAAAACGCTTTACCGCATCATGTAGCACGCCAAACGCCAGCGGCGTTTCCAGCGCATCACGCATGCTGTGGCGAAAAAACAGCATTTTATCGACGCTGAACTGGAGTTGTCTGTCCAGCGCACTGGCAACCGTTTCCAGATGGTTACGCTGACTGGAGATATAGGCATCTTCCAGTACCACAACTTCGCGCCAGGTCAGGAGGGTGGAAAAGATCAGGACAACGATAAAACAGAGGTTAACAACCAAACGGGGATTGCTACGCTTATGCAGCCACTGCAAAAAAGATTGTTTTACAACAAAGGTATTGTGCTGCACACGCACTCCCTGAGTGTCGCTCACCATCCGATATGATAAGTCTTCTGCCAGTAAAAACGCCCGGCAAGGCCGGGCGTTGTGTGATTAAGCCTTATCGCGTTTTTGCCTTTTATCACCAGGCTGAAGCTCATCTTCACGAAAAGCCTCCCGCTTAATGCCGTATCCGTCATGCCACCGGCACTCCACCATTCCACTGGAATAACCGGTGACAATCATGCATGGACCACCATTTTTTGGCTTAACTTCATCACTGACCAAAAAGACCATACCTGCCTCCTGTATCAGGGTGAAACGTTTTCAATTTAGACGAGGAATGGTCTTTTTGCATCCGGGGTCAGCAAAAATTAATGCGATTTTCCGCGTACTTTTTCTACCAGCTTGACCACTGCCACCACAATGACACCTACGATAAAGCCCAACACAAGGTTAAGCAGCGTCGGCAGAATGGCGGCGATCACCGAACCATGTCCCGACGCCAGATGTTCAATTGCATGATGCAGCGAAGCAACGCCGTGCACGATAATACCGCCGCCGACCAGGAACATCGCCAGAGTTCCCACTATCGACAAACTTTTCATCAGCCACGGCGCCAGCACCAGCAGGCTTTTGCCGATAACGCGGGCAATGGCGCTGGATTTTTTTTCCAGCCAGAAGCCGATATCATCCAGCTTGACGATCAGACCGACCAGCCCATACACCCCAACCGTTACAAGAATGGCAATCAACGAAAGCACCATGACCTGATTCATCAGCGGTGCTTCGGATACGATCCCAAGCGTAATCGCCACAATCTCGGCCGAAAGGATGAAGTCAGTACGGATCGCACCTTTGACCTTATCGCGCTCGAACGTTTTTGGATCCTGCGCGGCCAGCGCTTCCAGACGCTGCTGGCGCATTTCCGGGGTGTCTTTCTCTTTGCGTGCGGCAAACATATGCAACACTTTTTCGGCACCCTCGAAGCACAGGAACGCCCCGCCAATCATCAGCAATGGCGTAATGGCCCAGGGTATAAAGGCGCTAATGAGAAGCGCCAGCGGAACAAGGATCACCTTGTTAATAAAGGACCCTTTCGCTACGCCCCACACCACCGGCAGCTCACGGTTCGCCCGCACGCCGCTGACCTGCTGCGCGTTAAGTGACAAGTCATCCCCCAGTACCCCGGCGGTTTTTTTCGCTGCCAGTTTCCCCATGACTGAAATGTCATCCAGCAAGGTGGCGATATCGTCCAGTAATGTTAATAAGCTACTTCCTGCCAAAATCTCTATCCTTCTTTTTTTGCTAATTAAGTGAATAGTATGGAACAAAACTCAGCGCCCGGAAACAGGCACCTCACGTCAACAAAAATTTCACATTAACAACACAATTAAAGCACTCGCCAGCCCGATAGTTTTGGCGTTAACTATGAGCGAACTTTTTATTTCGTCGTGAGGGACTATGCGTTTTCGGCATTTATTACCGCTCATTGGAGCACTTTTTTCCCTGTATATCATCTGGGGATCCACCTACTTTGTCATTCGTATTGGCGTGGAAAGCTGGCCCCCGCTGATGATGGCCGGTATTCGTTTCCTTACGGCTGGCGTGCTGCTGATGGCGTTTTTATTGCTGCGCGGCCACAAGCTACCGCCGCTGCGTCCCCTGCTTAACGCCGCCCTGATTGGCCTGCTGCTGCTGGCGGTGGGCAATGGCGCAGTAACCGTCGCCGAACACCAGAACGTGCCGTCGGGCATCGCCGCCGTGGTCGTCGCGACCGTGCCGCTGTTTACGCTCTGCTTTAGTCGTCTGTTCGGGATCCGCACCCGTAAGCTCGAATGGCTGGGCATCGCGATTGGGCTTGTAGGTATTATCATGCTGAACAGCGGCGGAAACCTGAGCGGAAACCCCTGGGCTGCCGTTATGATCATGATCGGCTCGATGAGCTGGGCCTTCGGCTCGGTCTACGGCTCCCGCATTGAGCTGCCCTCCGGGATGATGGCGGGTGCCATTGAAATGCTCGCGGCAGGCATCGTGCTGCTGATTGCCTCGGCGTTGACGGGTGAAAAACTGACGGCAATGCCAGATCTCTCAGGTTTCCTGGCCGTCGGGTATCTGGCCCTGTTTGGCTCGATTATTGCCATCAACGCCTATATGTACCTGATCCGCAACGTCTCACCGGCGGTTGCCACCAGCTACGCCTACGTTAACCCGGTGGTTGCCGTGCTGCTGGGTACCGGTTTTGCGGGCGAAGTGCTGTCGACGATTGAATGGCTGGCGCTGGGCGTGATTGTCTTTGCCGTGGTGCTGGTCACGCTGGGTAAATATTTACTGCCCGCGAAACCCATTGTCACGGCGTGTGAGGTGGAGAAACCGTGATCGGGTGAATGCCCTGGGTATCGATCTGCGCGGCCTGACCGCCGCCGCAGATCCACTCTTCCAGCCGCTCCGTCAGTTCCACGTCATTCAGCTTCATTCTTCCGCGCAGTGCGCACTCCCAGACAATCAGCACCCGCCAGCCCTGGGCGTAAAGCTGCGAAACATCGCGTTTATCACGCTCGACGTTCCTGCCAATCTTCTCCAGCCAGAAGTCGGTGCGTGTCGCCGGGACTTTAAACAGATAGCAGTCGTGATGATGCCAGAAACAGCCGTGGGTAAAGATGATGCATTGATACGCATCGATCACGAAATCAGGACGCCCGGCAAGCGTGGCATCCTGAACCCTGAATTCAAACCCGATGGAGGTAAGGAGGCCAGCGATCCGTTTTTCGATCGCGGTATCACGCGCGCCGATGGCACGCATGTTTTTACTCCGCGTGGCCTTATTGTGAACGTCCGCCATTGACGGCCTCACTCTGACGCAGCTGAACGGCCTTGCTGATGCGTGAGGCCAGCAGTTTTGCGACGGCGGCAAAGGCTGGCACCACCACCGAGTTGCCAAACTGACGATAGGCTTGTGTATCCGACACCGGAATGCGAAAACTGTAGCCCTGCGGCGCCTCAAAGCCCATTAAGCGGGCGCACTCGCGCGGCGTTAAGCGCCGCGGTCGGTGCTGTTGATTCTGAGGGTCGTCGAAATCTTTTTCGCCCAGCGCCTTATCCCAGCCCCGATCGATAAGAATTTCCGCGCCATCTTTGTAATAGCGCGCCGACAGCGTACGCGTCACGCTGTCAGGATTAAGCGGATTGACCATGCCAAACCCAAAGCCATTGCCTTTGGCCTGATGCTTTTTGGCATAGCGATAGAGGTATTTCCACAGCACTGGCGTCAGAATGAATTTCGCATCGACGGCGGGCTCCAGCAGATCGGCCACTGTCGGACGGCGCGCCGGATACAGCGAGGGCAAATCGCGCAGCGTAAAATCGCCTTTCAGATTGAGATCGCGGCGGAATCCCACCAGCACGATGCGTTCGCGGTGCTGTGGCAGGAAGTGTTTGCCGTCGATAATTTTCGGATCGTCCGGCCCCATGTCCTCTGCATCCGCCACGTCGTAACCCAGTTCATCCAGCGTTTGCATGATAATGCGGAAGGTTTTGCCGCCGTCATGACTCTTTAAATTCTTGACGTTCTCCAGCACAAAAATTGCCGGGCGGCGGGCATCAATAATCCGGGCAACATCAAAGAACAGTGTGCCCTGCGTATCACAGGCAAAGCCGTGCGCACGTCCCAGCGCGTTCTTTTTCGACACGCCAGCCAGTGAGAACGGCTGACACGGGAAGCCTGCCAGCAGCACATCGTGCGCCGGAATGGTGTTGCGAATGTGCTCAGCGGCTTCTTCGTCGCTGACGCCGGTTTTGTGGCTCAGGGTGACGTCGCGGATGTCGGCATTGAACTGGTGCTCGTCGGGGTCGCAGTACCAGTTCGCCTTATAGGTGCGGACGGCATGTTTGTTCCATTCACTGGTGAACACGCACTGCCCGCCAATAGCTTCAAAGCCATGGCGAATGCCGCCAATACCGGCAAAGAGATCGATAAAGCGAAAGGCATAATTCGGATGCGCAGCAGGCGGGTGCGGCAGCAGGTTACGCAGATAACAGAACTCGCCGTCGCTCAGGCGGTGCCCTGCCCTGTCGCTTATCAGCAGTCGCTTGAGTATTGCCGGGCTCCAGTGGCTCTCGCCATGTGCCACCAGCTGGTTTGCCAGCGTTTTAGCATCGTACATTTCCAGCAGCTGACGCAGGAGTGCCTGCACGGCTGCCGTTGATTTCTCAACCCGCTCAGGCGCGGGCACAGTCACTGATCGATTTTCCTGCATTCTCTTAACCGGACAATAAAGACAGAAAACAGAGTACCACAGTTCAGGATCGCACACTGCGACGGAAATGGGTCAATATCTGGCTGTCGGTTCCGAGGTAATCGCCCTGTAATTCGGCACTCAGCTTCGCCATAAACTGGATCAGAAAATCGGCATTGTGACGCGCAAGTTCGCGTCCCCGTGCGGTTTGCATGGTGTCCGGCAGGCGCAGGAGTTTGGTCTGAAAGTGATCGAGCGCGAAAGCTTTATCATCCAGCGCACGCGCCCCGGCAAACGGGTCGTCGGCATCAAACAACGCGGTGCCCAGCGCACCGGACACGGCAAAGACGCGCGCAAGGCCGATGGCGCCTAACGCCTCCAGCCGGTCGGCATCCTGGACCGTTTTGGCCTCCGGGCTTTGCGGCGCGATACCGGCACTGAAGCTGTGCGCTTCAATGGCATGCTCAACGGCCGCATACCGATCGGGCGGAAAATCAGGAAAATCGCGGCTCAGGATCTCACGCGTTTTTCGCGCTGCCAGCCGCGAGGAGTGGCTACGCTGCGGGTGATTTTTCGGCAGGCTGACAATGTCATGGAAGTAGCATGCGGTCAACACAACCAGCGGATCGCAATCCCCGTCAGCCATAATGGCCTGCGCCGTCATCCAGACGCGGCGAAAATGGGCGATATCGTGCGCCGCATCATCAGTAAAATGATTTTCGTCGAGCCAGCGCTCAAAACGGTGCTGCCACTGCGCAAGTTCCATCATCCCATCCTGTTGCTCAAAAGAGAATGAATTATAATACACCCGAATCAAAATCCTTAATAAATAGAATTTAGAAATACTTAATAATAATTACCCGCTATATTTTCAATGAATTAATTCACGCGAAAAATAAAGAGATAAAAAGAAATATTTTGTAATATTTTTACCAGTTTAATTACATTTATTTTTGAACCTAAATAATAATCCATAGAATAGTATCAGCCATGTAGTTACGGAGGGTAATTACATATATTCAGACAATTTATATTTAAAGGGAATATATAATGAAAAGAAAAGTTCTGGCAATTCTCGTACCCGCGTTATTAATGGCTGGCGCAGCAAATGCGGCGGAAATGTATAACAAAGACGGCAACAAAGTTGACCTGTACGGTAAAGTTGATGCACGTCATACCTTCTCCGACAACCCAGGCGACGACGGCGATGAAACCTATGTCCAGATTGGTTTCAAAGGCGAAACACAAATTAATAACGATCTTATTGGTTACGGCCAGTGGGAATATAAAACCTACGCTAACGATACCGAAGGCGCAGGCGACACCTCTTTTAACCGTCTGGCCTTTGCTGGCCTGAAATACGGCGAATATGGCTCATTCGATTATGGCCGTAATTACGGCGTCGTGTATGACGTTGAAGCCTGGACCGATATGCTGCCAGTATTTGGTGGCGACTCCTATACCTGGACCGACAACTATATGGTTGGCCGTACTAACGGTGTGGCGACCTACCGTAATAATGACTTCTTCGGTCTGGTTAACGGCCTGAACTTTGCACTGCAATATCAGGGTGATAATGAAGGTGCTAACGCAAACGAAAATCAGGAAGGCACCAAAAACGGCCATGATGATGTTCGTTTCCAGAACGGCGACGGCTTCGGTATGTCAACTACCTATGACTTCGATTTCGGTCTGTCGCTGGGTGCCGCTTATTCATCGTCTGACCGTACCAACGACCAGGTTGCTTACGGCGCAGGTACCTATAATCGCTTCAGCAAATATGCCGGCGGTGAACGTGCGGAAGCGTGGACAATCGGTGCAAAATACGATGCGAATGATGTCTACCTGGCAATGATGTATGCGGAAACCCGCAACATGACTCCGTACGGCAACGATGGCATCGCCAACAAAACTCAGAACTTTGAAGCCGTAGCGCAGTACCAGTTTGACTTCGGTCTGCGTCCATCCCTGGCGTGGGTCTATTCAAAAGGCATCGATTTGGGTGGTAACGATTATCATCCAGGCAATGGTTATGACTATGTAGACCAGGATCTGGTTAACTACATCGACGTGGGCATGACCTACAGCTTCAACAAGAACTTCTCCACCTACGTTGATTATAAAATCAACCTGCTGGACGAAGATGATGCCTTCTACAATGACAACGGTATTGCAACCGATGACATCGTTGGCATCGGTATGATCTACCAGTTCTGATCCCCATAAATAGCAAAGCCCGCAACGCGGGCTTTTTTTATTTGACGCTGAAATATTACGGCGCTTCCTGCAAGGCCAGGCGAACAAACCCGTTATTCTGCGCCAGTAATTCATGTGCTTTCCAGGCATCCATACCCGTCAGCACCATTAGCACCGCCGTTTTACACTGATGGTTACAGCTTTCCAGCGCCGCCTTCGCCTGCGCCCGGGAGCATCCCCCCGCTTCCATTACAATGGCAATTTGTCGCTCGGCCCATCTGGTATTGCTTGCCTCCAGATCAACACGCAGGTTGCTGTACACCCGTCCTGTCCGTATCGCCAGACCGGTGGTGACCATATGCATTATCATGCTTTGCGCAATGCCCGCTTTGGCGTTGGTATACCCGGCAACCACATCCGCGCCCAGATCGGGGGCAATAACCATGCTCGCCAGCTGCGCCGCTTCACTTTGCGCATCCTCCGTAATGAGCGCGACCGTTGAGCCCAGAGACCACGCATGACGCATCGCGCCCCAAACCCATGGCGTTTTGCCGCTGACGGACAGCGCCAGCATCATGTCGTGCTCGCCGAATTTTATCGTCTGAAGGTCTGCAACGCCGCGCGCGTAGCTTCCGGCGTTATCGCCTGCTGTCATCGCAATGACCGGATGTTTTCCCGGCGCGAACGCTTCTGCCGCCTGCTTCGCCACGCCTCCGGACGCGCCTGCGCCGATCAGCACCAGACGTCCGCCGTGACTAAGCGTCGCCGCCGCGTTATCCACCACGCGAGCCAGCATACTTAAGTGAGGGGTAAGTGCAGAAGAGATTTGTGCGTCATCCTGGTGTATGACATTAAGCATATCCAGCGTAGATAATCTGTCGATGTTCATCGTGCTGGCGTGCCGTCTTTCCCTGGCCGTACCGGTAAGCATAATGCTCATAAACTGCCTCCTTATTATGAGTACCCCCACACTATAAAGTGTTTTATACAGGTCACATGAGAGAAGGCTCACGAAACGCCTCTCTTTACATGGCTTTATGAAATGCCCGTCATCAGCGATAATTAGCCCTTTCTTTTTCATCGCGGAGTGTTAATGAGCGATTTGCAGCCCTTCCCCCCGACGCGCAAGCGCCCTATGAAGCTGAATACGCTGGTTACGCTGATGGTGTGCGCCATTATCGGCTCTGTGCTGCTGGTGGTCTTCGCGCTGTACTCTGTACAGATCACCCGTGCCACGCGCGATGACGTGAAAGATACTGCGCTGGGTATCGCCCGAACGCTGGCCGACAGCCCGGAGATCAAGCGTGGTCTGATGGAATCGCCGCAGGCCGGCATCATCCAGCCGATTGCCCAGGCGGTGACGAAGCGCAACGACCTGCTGTTTACCGTGGTTACCGACCTGCGTGGGATCCGCTATTCCCATCCAAACGAAGCGCTGTTAGGTTTGCATTTTATTGGCGACGATCTGACGCCCGCCCTCGAAGGGAAAGAGAATGTCTCCGTGAACCGCGGCGCACTCGCGGAAGCACTGCGCGTCTTTACGCCCGTTTATGACGATCGGCACGACCAGATCGGCGTGGTCGTGGTGGGTATTTCGCTGAATAAAGTTGAAGATCAGATTGCCCGCGGTCGGCTCAATGCCGTGTGGACCATCTTATTCAGCGTTCTGATGAGCTCAGTGGCGATATGGGGTCTGGTCCGGGTTCTGAAACGTATTCTCTTCGGGCTGGAGCCTTACGAGATCTCTGCCCTCTTTGAGCAGCGCCAGGCCATGTTGCAGTCCCTGCGCGAAGGCGTGATGGCTGTTGATATGCACGGGCGCGTGACGATGATTAACCACACCGCCAGAGAAATTTTGCTCCTGAGCTCGGGTGAGCACTCCGAGAGCAGCGGCGAACCATTGCTGGTCAGCCTGCGGGAAGTGGCGAAAACCGGCATTGCTCGCCAGGATCAGGAGATCGGCTGTAACGGACGGCTACTGCTGTGCAACATGGTCCCCGTGAAAAGCCAGAATCAGGTCATCGGGGCAATCAGCACCTTCCGCGATAAAACCGAAATCAGCCAGTTAATGCAGCGTATCGATGGTATGGTCAACTATGTTGATGCCCTGCGCTCACATACGCATGAGTTTATGAACAAGCTGCACGTGATCCTCGGCCTGCTGCACATGAAGCGCTACGATAAGCTGGAAGAGTACATCATCCAGACCGCACAGAATTATCAGACGGATATCGGCGCGATACAGCGCAAGGTTAAATCGCCGGTCATTGCGGGTTTCCTGCTGGGTAAAATCAACCGCGCCAAAGAGGCGGGAGTGACCCTGACGCTGGCGGAAGAGAGTCAGCTTCCTGACACCAGCAATGAAGAGCAGGTTGCGGTTCTGATCACCGTGCTGGGCAATTTAATCGAAAATGCCCTGGATGCGATGGAAGGTCAGCCGGAAGGCGAGATCGGCCTGCTGCTGCATTATCAGAACGGCTGGCTGAGCGGTGAGGTCAGCGATGACGGTCCCGGCATTGATCCCGAGCGGCTGGAGGCTATTTTTACAAAGGGCTACTCAACAAAAGGTGAAAACCGTGGCGTTGGGCTGTTCCTTGCACGTCAGCAGATCCAGAACCTGGGCGGAGATATTACCGTCGAGTCGGAGCCTGGCGTATTTACCCAATTTTTTGTTCAGATCCCCTGGGATAGCGAGAGGAATATCGCGTGATAAATGTATTAATTGTCGATGATGACGCCATGGTAGCCGACCTCAACCGTCTGTATGTTAACCGCGTTGAGGGTTTTAACTGCTGCGGCGTCGCTTCCACGCTCAACCAGGCCGAAGCATTGATCGCAAACCCAGGCCAGCCGATCGATCTGGTGCTGCTGGATGTCTATATGCAGCAGGATAACGGGCTGGATCTATTGCCCATCATCCGGGCATCGGGCCGCCCGATTGACGTTATCATGATTTCGTCAGCATCCGACGCCGCAACGATCCAGACGTCGATACACTATGGCGTGGTGGATTACCTGATTAAACCGTTCCAGTTCCCGCGTTTTGAAGAGGCGCTGAACGGCTGGAAGGCAAAGCGCAGTCTGATGGGCTCGCATCAGTATTATGAACAGGCCGACGTCGACAGGCTGATCCACGGCGGCGCGCCGGAGCTGGCCGACAGCAAAAAATTACCGAAAGGCTTAACGCCGCAGACGCTGCGCACCATTTGCCAGTGGATCGACAGCCATCCGGAGATAGAATTTTCCACCGACGATCTGGCGAATGCGGTCAACATTTCCCGCGTCTCCTGCCGCAAATACCTGATCTGGCTGGCGCAAATCAATATCCTGTTCACCAGCATTCACTACGGCGCCACCGGTCGACCGGTATATCGCTACCGTTTGCAGCCGGAACAGGTCGGCCTGCTCAAACAGTACTGCCAGTAATTCGGTAGCTGTCGTCAAGAAGGGTAAAACGGAAGTGGTGCATCGAGGAGATCACCACTTCTTTTGTTTTGGTGACAAAAATGGCTTCAATATCGGGGCGCAAACGCAGCGCGGCGCAGCCCTGCTCCACGCCCATGCCGTAGATCAGCGTGGTCCAGATATCACCGTCGAGGGAGTCTTGCGAAATAATCGTCACGCTGTCCAGTTCGTTATCCAGCGGGTAGCCGGTACGCGGGTCAAGTATGTGATGATAACGTTTGCCGTTCTGCTCGAAGTAGCGCTCATAGGTGCCTGACGTCACAACCGACCGGTTTTCTACCGTTATGGCGCCAATCAGCGCATCACCGGCGAACGGTTTTTTCAGGCCGACGTGCCAGCCGTCCTCCGGCGAGCCTAACGTCTGGACGTTGCCGCCAAGGTTGATCAACCCGAGTTCGGCGCCCTCTTTATGCAAGTAATCCCGCACCCTGTCGGCGATATAACCTTTGGCGATAGCCCCCAGATCGATCTCCATTCCCTGGCGTGTAAGAAACACGCTGCTGTTGGCGTCATCCAGTACCACGTTCGCAGGATCCGTGATACTCAGCAAGGCGGCGATCTCGTCCGCGGGCGGTACAGCGTCCCCCTTAAAGCCAATTTTCCAGCGTTTGACCAGCGGACCTATCGCCAGGTTGAACGCACTGTCTGTAGGCAGGCTGGCCGCTTTCGCGCAGCGGATCAGGTCAAACACCGGGCGACTGACGACAACCGGATGCTGACCGGCAGCATGGTTGACATCCATCACCTGCGAATCCGCACGGTTGACGGTGAGGAGATCTTCGTACTGTTTGATCAGGCGAAACACGCGGGACGCGAGAGCTTCGTCATGGGAGAAGAGTTTCAGGAGGATGGGCGAGCCCATCAGAACGGCGTTGTAGCTGTAAACGCGATGGCTATCAGGCATTACATAAGTCCTCAGATGTAGCCCCGGCAAGCACCGCGCCGCCGGGGAAACAGGAGCCTTACCGTGTTTTCGAACGCATAGCCGCCTGATGTCCGGCAAGCGTACCAAAAATAATGATATCTGCCACCGCATTACCACCGATGCGGTTACCGCCGTGGATACCCCCGACAACCTCACCCGCAGCAAAGGCTCCCGGCAATACGTTGTGGTTGCTGTCCAGCACGCAGGTTTCTGTATTGATGGTCACACCGCCCATGGTGTGGTGCACGCCCGGCGCAATCTGAATGGCATAGAACGGCCCTTCGTTGATAGGCGCACGCAGCGCGGTGGTGCGGCCAAAATCATCGTCATGCTGTTTTTCCACAAAGCCGTTGTAGCGTTCCAGCGTTGCCAGGAACTGGTGGTGATCCATCCCCAGCGCTTCCGCCAGGGCTTTTGGCGAGCTGGCGCTGGTGACAAACCCTTTCGCGATGTACTCATCCGCGGCTTTGTTTTTGGCGCGAACATGCTCGTCAAAGACGATGTAAGCGTATTTCTCCGGCAGCGCGATGATTTGCGCCGAGACTTTGTCGCGGGTCGACATTTCGTTATAGAAGCGGTTGCCCTGCTGGTTTACCAGAATCGCCCCGCCGCCGCGGATGGATTCGGAAATCAGGTACGACGTTTTCTGCTCAACGGTTGGGTGGATCTGGATTTCGCCCATATCGACGGTGCCTGCGCCAATACGCTCCAGCAGTGCGATACCGCCGCCGGTTGCGCCTTTGTGGTTAGTCGTCACGAACCCTTCCAGGTCCGGACGGTATTTCACCACCATCTGGCTGTTGGCGCTGAAGCCGCCCGTCGCGACAATTACGCTTTTAGTTGCCACGGTGAGGGTTTCGTTCTCTTCGGTGGTCAGACGCACGCCGGTCACTTCGCCGTTTTCGAAGATGATGTCGCTCACGGAGGTATCCAGCATCACCTCGATGTTGCGTTTGTTGACATTGCGCACCAGGCCGCTAATCAGATATCCGCCCACCGCGGAACCATCTTTCGGACGGTGCGTACGGTCGATGCTCATCCCGCCGGTGGTGGTGATGTCGTTGAGCATAATGCCGCGCGTTGCCAGCCATTCGATGGCCTCCGGCGCGTTCTCGACAAAGCGACGCAGCAGTTCAGGGTTGTTCTTATTGCCACCGCCTTTCAGGCTTTCCTGGTAGAACAGCTCTTTGCTGTCCTGAATGCCCTTCACGCGCTGGAAGCGGGTCTCAGCCGCGTTCATACCGGCAGAGGCTTTAATGGTGTTCCCGCCAATAGTCGGCATTTTCTCAACGATCAGCACGCTCGCGCCTTCGTCATGCGCCTGAATCGCCGCCGCCAGACCGGCACCGCCGCTGCCGACCACCACCACGTCCACGCTTTTAGTCTCATTCGGGTCAGCGCCCTCTTCTGCCGCCAGCGCTTTGCTGGATTTCAGCATCGCCTTCGAGACCGCTTTTTTCACCGCCTCGCTCTGGCTGGTTGCGCCGGTGATAGCATCCACGTGCGGGGTATTGGCATCCAGAATTCGGGTACGGATCTCTTCGAAGCTGGTGACAAACTCGACGTCTTCACTCGGGCCGGAGGCCAGTTCGATATCGGCGATGCGGTCGGTTTCGAGGCTGACGTTAATCACCAGTTCGTTAGCATCGTCCTGCACTTTTTCAATAAAGGTGCCCGGTTTGAATTTAGATTCGCCCATGCTCATGTCGCGGATCATCGCTTCCACCAGCGAGAAGCGCCACAGCGGTTCCGGGATGCTCAGTTCTTCGCGTCGGGTACTGTCCATAAACAGCTCCAGGCTTTCGCCCGCCGCGATGCGATCGGTCCAGTCCGGATAGGCGATGGTGGCGCGGCCAACGGCTATCAGGTCGTAACCGTGATCCAGCGCTTCATTCACATCCGTGGCATTCACCACGCCGCCAACGCCCATCACCGGTACCTGCGCCAGCGTGTCAGAGCGCATGGCGCAGTATTTTTCGATAAGTGGCGTCGGGTCCTGAGTATCGACGATAGAAGGACGCAGGGCGGCGCCAAGGGAGAAGTGCAGATAATCCACCCCACGAGCGGCCAGTTTTTCCAGCAGATACAGGGTGTCTTCGAAGCGAATGCCGGGGACTTCCAGCTCTTCCGGTGAGAAGCGGTAGCCAACGATGAACGCGTCGTCCGCATACTGGCGCACCATCTTGTGGGTAATGTCCAGCACCGCCAGCGGGAATTTCGCGCGGTTATCGCGGCTGCCACCCCACTCGTCGTCGCGCTGATTAGAGTTCGGGGAGTAGAACTGCTGGATCAGATAGGTATTCGCCCCGTGGATTTCGACGCCATCGAAGCCGGCCTGAATTGCGCGGCGTACGGCTTCGCCGAACTTGCCGATCATGCCTTCCACTTCTTCTGAAGTCAGAGCAACCGGCGTCGCGGCACCGTCACGCGGCGCGGCAACCGCGCTTGGGCCAACCGGCGTGCGGCCGCCGATCAGTTTTGGGTCGACCATACGGCCGCCGTGGTAAATTTGCAGAAGGGCTTTGGAACCTTTGGACTTAATGGCGTCAGCGATTTTTGCCAGTCCGGCGATTTTTTCGTCGTTATCAATACCAATTGCGCCCGGGAACGCAAGGCCGAGATCGTCAACAAAACAGCATTCAACGATAATGGTGCCGATGCTACCAGCGCGGGCACGGTAGTACTCCACCAGCTCGCTGGTCACGGTGCCATCGTAATACCCCGTACAGGTTGTCATCGGGGCCATTAACAAACGGTTTTTCAGTTCAGTACCATTCGGTAATGTGAAGGGGCTTAAAATACGTTCGTTAGTGCTCATAATAGAAACTCCAAACTTTAAAAATTAAGAATTCGTTATCGGTATGGATTTTTTATTTCGTGTTTTTGCCGATGTCATGACATTAATATAAAGCTTTTTTTAGTTTCTAAAGTCATTACGTTAGTTAATAAACTATTTAATCCCTGCGATAACATTAATAACACATTGGTGTTAGCGCGAATGTTTTATACGTTCACATTAATTTAAAAAAAGTTAAATCAACAATGGTAAAGCCAATACACCATACACACCAAAAAACACTTTAAAATCAAAAGGTAAAATACAACCCAAACTAATAATGTTATAAAATTGATAAATAAAATGCTTAAAAATAGCGAATAACCACACTACTCAGAGTGGTTATTATAAAAAGTATAAAATTACGTCCTCAATTCTGTTTTTTTGATCGCGATCAATAGTAATGGCATCTAAAGGCGCAATATAAAAACATCATCATTTTTTATTTAGCGCAAACAATAATGCGTTAAATCGCTATTACTGAAAACACAAAAACGCACCTTAAATAACTAAAAAAAGCAAAACGAATAAAGCAATCGAATTTGTGTTTTCGCTGTACGACGAATTTTTGACAACTTAAGACGTGAAACTATGAAAACAAAAACTGCTGTAACGCCTCCTGCGGCGAATCTGGCATCAAATGGAACAGCAAAACGCCTGCTGATGATGGCCCTGCCCGTCATTGTCGCCGTCCTGCTGTTGTTTGTCCCCGTTCCGGAAGGGCTGCCGCCATATGCGTGGCACTACTTCGCTATCTTTGTCGGCGTCATCGTCGGGTTGATTTTCGAACCGCTGCCGGGCGCCGTAATCGGCCTCACCGGCGTCGTGGCGATTGCGCTGTGCAGCCAGTGGGTGCTCTTTAGCCCGGAACAGCTGGCTGACCCGAAATTCAAGCTGGCGGGCGCCTCCTTTAAATGGGCGGTGAGCGGGTTTGGTAACTCCACCGTCTGGCTGATCTTCGGTGCCTTTATGTTCGCCGCAGGCTACGACAAAACCCGCTTCGGCCGCCGTCTGGCGCTGATTCTGGTGAAGTACCTGGGCCGTCGCAGCCTGACGCTCGGTTACGCCATTACCTTCGCGGACCTGCTGCTGGCCCCGTTCACCCCGTCCAACACCGCGCGCAGCGGCGGGACCATCTACCCGATTATCGCTAACCTGCCGCCGTTGTACGGTTCAAAACCCAACGACCCAAGCGCGCGCAAAATCGGTTCCTATCTGATGTGGGTGGCAATCACCGCGGCTTGTATCACCAGCTCGATGTTCCTTTCCGCTCTGGCACCTAACCTGCTGGCACTGGCGCTGGTGAAAAGCACCGTTGGAATTGATATCTCCTGGGGGACCTGGTTCCTCGCCTTCCTGCCGCTGGGTATCCTGCTGATCCTGACCATGCCGCTGCTGGCCTACTGGTTCTACCCGCCAGAAGTGAAGGTAAATAATGAAGTACCACTGTGGGCGACCCGCGAACTGGAAAAACTGGGCAAACTGTCGCGCAATGAGATTCTGCTGCTGGTATTCGTGTGCTGCGCGCTGCTGATGTGGATCTTCGCCGCGGCGTGGATTGAACCGGCCATGGCTGCCCTGCTGATCGTTGGCCTGATGCTGTGGACCGGCGTGCTGGAGTGGAACGACATCACCGGCAACAAAGCCGCGTGGAATACCTTCGTCTGGTTCGCCACCCTGGTGGCACTGGCGGATGGTCTCTCCTCCACCGGCTTTATCAGCTGGCTGGGTAAAGAAGGCGGCATGCTGATGAGCGGTATCTCTCCGGGTGTGGCCACCATCGTCCTGCTGCTGGCGTTCTACCTGCTGCACTACCTGTTTGCCAGCACCACCGCGCACACTACCGCGCTACTGCCAGCGATGCTGACGATTGCCTCCACCATTCCGGGCATGAATATGGAAGTGTTCGTCCTGCTGATGGTGACCTCGCTGGGCGTGATGGGGATCATCACCCCGTACGGTACTGGCCCAAGCCCGATTTACTACGGTAGCGGCTACCTGCCAACCAAAGACTACTGGCGCCTCGGCACCATCTTCGGTGCCATTTTCCTGGCAGCTCTGCTGCTGATTGGTTACCCGTGGATGTCCATGATGTTCTGATTTCTGACCGCCGGACATTTCCTCCGGCGGTTAAATTTTTGTGGAGCAAGCTATGTCAAACAAACCCTTTATCTACCAGAACCCCTTCCCACTCGCGCATGACGACACCGAATATTATCTGCTGACCAAAGAGCACGTTTCCGTTGCCGAGTTCGACGGTCAGGAAGTGCTGAAAGTCGAGCCAGAGGCGTTGACCCTGCTGGCCCAGCAGGCCTTCCACGACGCAGCGTTTATGCTGCGCACCTCTCACCAGAAGCAGGTTGCGGCTATTCTGAGCGACCCGGAAGCTAGCGAGAACGATAAGTACGTTGCCCTGCAATTCCTGCGCAACTCCGAGATTGCGGCGAAAGGCGTGCTGCCGACCTGCCAGGATACCGGCACCGCGATTATTATGGGTAAGAAAGGCCAACGCGTCTGGACCGGCGGCGGTGACGAAGCCGCGCTGAGCCAGGGCGTGTATAACACCTATATTGAAGACAACCTGCGCTACTCGCAGAATGCGGCGCTGGATATGTATAAAGAGGTGAATACTGGCACCAACCTGCCCGCACAGATTGACCTCTACAGTGTCGACGGTGACGAGTATAAATTCCTGTGCATGGCGAAAGGCGGCGGCTCTGCCAACAAAACCTATCTCTACCAGGAAACCAAGGCGCTGATTACCCCGGCGAAGCTGAAAAACTACCTGGTTGAGAAGATGCGGACCCTCGGCACCGCAGCCTGCCCGCCGTACCATATTGCCTTTGTTATCGGCGGCACCTCCGCGGAAGCTACGCTGAAAACCGTCAAGCTCGCCTCTGCGCGCTACTACGATAGCCTGCCAACCGAAGGCAACGCGCACGGCCAGGCGTTCCGCGACGTCCAGCTCGAGCAGGAACTGCTTCAGGAAGCGCAAAACCTCGGCCTTGGCGCGCAGTTTGGCGGGAAATACTTCGCCCACGATATTCGCGTGATCCGTCTGCCGCGCCACGGTGCCTCCTGCCCGATCGGCATGGGTGTTTCGTGCTCCGCCGACCGCAACATCAAGGCGAAGATTAACCGCGAGGGGATCTGGATTGAGAAGCTGGAGCACAATCCGGGCCAGTATATTCCTGAATCCCTGCGCCAGCAGGGGGAAGGCGACGTAGTAAGCATTGATCTGAACAAGCCGATGCCCGATATCCTGGCGCAGCTTTCCGCGCACCCGGTCTCCACCCGCCTGTCGCTGAATGGCACCATTATTGTGGCGCGCGACATCGCCCATGCGAAGCTGAAAGAGCTGCTCGATAACGGCGAAGCCCTGCCGCAGTACGTCAAAGATCACCCGATTTACTATGCAGGCCCGGCCAAAACGCCAGAAGGCTACGCGTCTGGCTCCTTAGGTCCAACCACCGCCGGGCGTATGGACTCCTACGTGGACTTATTGCAATCCCACGGTGCGAGCATGATCATGCTGGCGAAAGGTAACCGCAGCCAGCAGGTGACGGACGCCTGCCATAAACACGGCGGCTTCTACCTCGGCAGCATTGGCGGCCCGGCGGCGGTGCTGGCGCAAAACAGCATCAAGAGCCTGGAGTGCGTCGCTTATCCGGAGCTGGGTATGGAAGCGATCTGGAAAATTGAAGTGGAGAACTTCCCGGCGTTTATCCTGGTGGATGACAAAGGCAACGACTTCTTCCAGCAGATCCAGAACAAGCAGTGCAAAGGCTGTTCACAGCGCTGAGTCTTTCCACAATGACGGCAGCAGCGACAGCGTTTCATTAATTAACCCGCGCTTGTCGCTGCCCGGTTTCCAGATCGTCACCATCGTTTGACCGATCCCCTGGCTGCCCACTTCGGTGGGCAGCCTTTTTACATTTTTCCACTGCGTTGCGTGAAGATGGGTCGGCAAAAACCCCCAGCCGCAGCCCTGCTCCAGCAGGCCGCGCAGCATCTCCAGTTCGTTAGTGAAAAGCGTGTGCCCTGAAATTTGCAGGCGACGGGCAACCGGCTCGTCTGACGCGGCATGCATAATCACCTGCGGAACCAGAGAGAGATCGAGCAGCGACACCGGCGACGCAACCTCCGCAAAAAGCGTCGTTGCGGCGTAAAAATCCATTTCGATCGCCCCTAGCGCCCGCCACTCCATCTCATTGCCCACGCTGCGGTTGCGCGCCTGGCAGATCCCCAGATCGGCCTGACCGTCCGCCAGCATGGCTTCCGCCTCATCGCGCGATGCGCTGGTCAGGCTCAGGCGGATCTTTTTCGCCGCCAGTGTGGCAATCAGCGCCTGTAAAAAAGCTCTGGGGGTGAACGGATCGTAAACGAGGGCAATGTCCTGCGTGGCGCTGTCGGGCACCGATCGGGCAAACGCCTCAAATGCTTTGACCTGCCGCATCAGCAGGTGCGCCTGCCGCTGAAGCTGCTCCCCCTCCGGCGTCAGGCGCAGGCTGCGCCCCTCCCGCAGGAACAGAGCGTAGCCCAGCCCATCCTCAAGAAAATCGATCAGATCCCGCAAGGTTGTACGATCTTTGCCGAGTTTACTGGCCGCCTTCATCAGGCTGCCGTGCTCAGCGACGGCGGTGAACGCCTCAAGTTGGGCAAAGGAATAGATCAGGGATGCCACGTCATTCTCCACGCGATTTTTCCGGGGGATTTTCCCCCATAACGCGTTTTTTATTATAGGCCGCAGGTTCTTAAACTGAAGTCCTTCCTGAGCCAAACGAGATAAATATGAAAATCAAAACAAACCGCACACTGCTCGCGGCGCTGGTTGTCAGCAGCCTGCTCTCGCCCGCCGTCATGGCGGCCTGCAACGGTACCGACCTCACGACCTGTCCGGCGCCTTTCGATGCCAGACTCCCGGACGCACATACCATGCTCACCTGGAGCCAGGCCGATCGCGTGGTGGGCTTTCGCAATGACTACCGCAACTACGCGGGCGATGTGTTCCGCCACGGCAACGCAACGCCGCTGCTGCCCGCAGAAAAACCGCTCACCGATGCCCGCTATCAGGTGAAGGGTAAGATTTACAATCTTCAGGATTACCTGAAACGCCAGAACGTCAGCGGCATGCTGGTGCTGAAAAATGGCAAAGTGGCCTATAAATACCTGGGAGAAGGCAATACCAACTCAACGCTCTGGACGTCGCGTTCCGTGGGCAAATCGGTGGTTTCCGCGCTGGTGGGCGTTGCGATAAAAGAGGGTAAAATCCACTCCCTGGACGACCTCATCACCCAGTACGAACCGGATTTAAAAGGCACCGCCTGGGAGGGCGTAACGCTAAAACAGCTCATCACCCACACCTCGGGCGTGGCGTGGAACGAAGATTACACTAACCCGCAGTCAGACTTCGCCCGGCTTACCGAATGCGAAGCGAAACCGGGCACCTACGACTGCGTGCGCACCCTGGTGAAAGGATTACACCGTGAACACCCGGCGGGTGAAAACTGGTCCTATTCCTCGGGTGGCGCCTGGCTGTTAGGCGATGTGCTTGAGCGCGCCACCGGCATGACGCTCGCGGCGTATCTGGAGAAAAGCATCTGGCAGCCGTACGGCATGGCGAGCGACGGCGTGTGGCATGCCTACAGCAAAGGCCAGCACGACGTGGGAGCGCATGGGTTCAACGCCACGCTGGAAGACTGGGGGCGTTTCGGGGAGTTTATCCTGCATAACGGTACATTGCCGGACGGAAAGCAGATCCTCCCCGAGGGCTGGGTGAAGCAGTCCTCAGCCTGGACACAGGCCAAAGGATCGGTGTCCGCCGCGCATCCGAAAGGCTTGTACGGCTACCAGTGGTGGAACAACGAAGTGCCGGCCACCGCCACAAACGTGGAGCCGAAAGTCGAAAATTCGCTGAAGGATTCCCTGTGGGCGCTGGGTATTTTTGGTCAGATGATCGTGGTTAATCAGAAAGAAAAACTGGTTATCGTCCAGTGGTCCACCTGGCCGCAGGCAGAGCCGTCATTCAGCGCCCAGCCGCTGGAAGCGTCGCTGATGTTTAGCGCGATTGCCAACGCGCTGCGCTGATAATCCCAAGCCAGGCCCCGCCTGGCTTCTCACCTGCGCGGTGTCACAAAACTGATATATCAGCAACTTAGCGAAATGTGGTAAATAAAAGATCACCGAAATGTTAAGTTATTGTTGAATATGTAAATACTGGTCAACGCTTTGTCATTAATGCACCACACGCATCAGTCCATGCGCGATTTGCGCTTATCAATTTCCACTTCCTGATCCAGTTTTCAGAAACAGACGAGCATAACGTCACTATAAAACTGGAGATAATCATGGTTTCCTCAACCTCACCTGCAACGGTTCGTTCGAAAGCGGGCGCAATTTTCCGCGTCACGTCGGGCAACTTTCTTGAGCAATTCGACTTCTTTCTGTTCGGCTTTTATGCCACCTACATCGCCCACACGTTCTTCCCGGCAAGCAGTGAATTTGCGTCGCTGATGATGACCTTCGCCGTCTTTGGCGCGGGCTTTCTGATGCGTCCGATCGGGGCCATTGTGCTGGGGGCTTACATTGATAAAGTGGGCCGCCGTAAAGGGCTGATCGTCACCCTGTCGATTATGGCCGCCGGAACCTTTCTGATTGTGCTGATCCCTTCTTATCAGAGCATTGGCCTGTGGGCGCCGCTGCTGGTGCTGACCGGCCGCCTGTTGCAGGGCTTTTCGGCAGGCGCCGAGCTGGGCGGGGTTTCGGTTTATCTGGCGGAGATCGCCACGCCGGGCCGCAAGGGTTTCTACACCAGCTGGCAGTCGGGTAGCCAGCAGGTCGCCATTATGATCGCGGCGGCGATGGGCTTTGCGCTGAATATGGTGCTGGAAGAGAGTGCCATTCGCGAATGGGGGTGGCGTATTCCGTTCCTGTTTGGCTGTCTGATTGTGCCGTTCATCTTTTTCCTGCGCCGCAAACTCGAAGAGACCGAGGAATTCAGCGCCCGTCGCCACCATCTGGCGATGCGTCAGGTCTTCACAACGCTGCTCGCCAACTGGCCAGTAGTCATCGCGGGCATGCTGATGGTGGCGATGACCACCACCGCGTTTTACCTGATCACCGTTTACGCACCGACCTTCGGTAAAAAAGTCCTGATGCTCAGCGCCTCGGACAGTCTTTTGGTCACGCTGCTGGTAGCCATTTCTAACTTCATCTGGCTACCGATTGGCGGTGCGCTGTCGGACCGCTTCGGACGCAAACCGGTGCTGATCGCCATGACGCTGCTGGCGCTGGCGACCAGCTATCCGGCACTGACGATGCTGGCGGCAGCCCCGAGTTTCTCCATGATGCTGACCGTGCTGCTGTGGCTCTCTTTCCTCTACGGCCTGTATAACGGCGCGATGATCCCGGCCCTGACGGAGATCATGCCAGCAGAGGTGCGTGTGGCGGGCTTCTCGCTGGCTTATAGCCTGGCAACGGCGGTCTTTGGCGGTTTCACGCCGGTGATTTCTACCGCCTTAATTGAGTACACCGGCGATAAAGCCTCCCCGGGCTACTGGATGAGCTTTGCCGCCGTTTGCGCCCTGCTGGCAACGCTTTATCTCTATCGTCGTCGCACGTTAATCCTGCAAACCGCCGTTAAGGAGTGATCCCTCATGCTTACATTCAGAACGGTGATTGCCGCCCTGACCTTCGCCACCCTCAGCGCGGGCACGCTTGCGCAGGAGGTAACGGTGATGATTTCTGGTGGCTTCAAAGCGGCGCTGGAGAAGCTGACGCCGCAGTACGAAGCGCAAAGCGGCGACAGGCTCATTGTGGTCTCCGGCCCGTCGATGGGCAAAACACCGCAGGCCATTCCGGCCCGGCTCGCCCGGGGCGAAAAAGCGGACGTGGTGATTATGGTGGGCGATGCGCTGGCGAAACTGGAACAGGATCGCAGGACGGCGGCGGGCTCCCGCGTGGAGCTGGCGGATTCGCCCGTCGGGATGGTCGTCAAAGCGGGCGCGCCGGTGCCGGATATCAGTACGGTACCCGCCCTGCGGCAAACGCTGCTGAAGGCGCATTCCATGGCTTATTCCGACAGCGCCAGCGGCCGGTATGTTGAGAGCCAGTTGTTCCGTAAGCTGGGCATCGACGGCCAGGTCCAAAATAAAGCGCACCGGGTTGAGCGCATCCCGGTGGCGTCTGAAGTGGCAAAAGGGAAATACGATCTCGGCTTTCAGCAGGTGAGCGAGCTTCTGCCGGTCCCGGGCGTGACGTTTGTGGGTAAGTTGCCTGACGACATGCAGTACATTACCCGTTTCGCCGGAGCCGTAACGCAGAAGGCCGACCATCCCGAACAGGGAAAAGCGCTGCTGGCCTTTCTCTCCTCGCCACAGGCGGCCAGCGTCATTACGGCAACGGGCTTAACGCCCGTCAGTGCACCTCGCGATACTGCTCGGTGATCAGCGTTTCGAGTTCGGCAGCAATGTAGGACTGGATCCGCCCGCGGCGGCGAATCAACCCCACGGTTCGCCTGACCTCTGGCTCGGTTAAAGGCACCGACGTCAGCAGCGAATGCTCTGCGCGGGGCATTGACATGGCGGGAACGGCCGCAATGCCGATCCCGGCTTCAACCATCCCGAGCATAGTCGTCACGTGACGCGTTTCGCAGATGCTGGGGCGCTCAGGCCGAATATGTCCGACCCGCTGGTCGAGAAGATTGCGGTTGCCGGAGGTCTTATCCAGACCGATATAATCCTGCTGATAAAAAGCCTGCCACGTCAGGCTTTTTCTTTTTGCTAGCGGGCTGTCTCGTCGGCAGGCGGCCACGTAGACGTCCTCCACCAGCGGGACAAACTCGATGTCGGGCTGTAAACTCCGGGCAAAGCAGATACCAAAATCCGCCTGTCCGCGTGTGACGGCCTCGATAACATTTCCGGCGCTGCTGTCGATAAGTTTAATGCGCACGCGGGGGTAACGGGACTGAAAGCGGCGGATCACATCCGGCATAAAGTAACAGGCGGCTGACGGCACCGTCGCCACGGTGATCAATCCCGTGCGCTCCTCGCTGGCCTTATCGATATCCGAAAGCATGGACTCCACGTCGACAAGCAGTTGCCCGCACCGGTCGGCAAAGGTCTGTCCATACAGGGTCAGCGTGACGCGCCGGGTGGTTCTGTCGAACAGTTTTGTCCCCAGTGCCGCCTCCAGCTTTTCAATTCTGCGACTCAACGCCGACTGGGAAAGGCAAATAGACTCTGCCGCAAGACGGAAATTGCCGTATTCCAGTAAAGCGCGGAAGGCGTAGAGATCGTTGAGGTCAAAATTGACGGGCATACTGACGGGATCCTTAAGCACGGTAGGGTAAGAAGAGATTTATCATAGCCGCGTACGACATACTTCACAAAATGAAGGGGATACCCCTAAAGCGCTATCAACCTGACGGCACATAGTGATAGTTTATGCGGGCTGGATTCCTCTTAAACAGGCTGCCAGTCTGCATGCCGCCGAAGAGGAGTGTCATACTGCTTAACAGAGTATGTTGGCATGCTAACAGCCCCTGACCTTTCCATTTTGTTCACGTGCGAGTAACGAGCAAAGCGATGATTAAGTGGCCCTGGAAAACGAACGAAGCTGGTCGAAATATGGCGCTGCCCTGGGATGAGGCTCTGGCGATCCCCGTGCTGGCTAATCTCTTGCCTGAAGAGCAATCAAAGCTGATTCAGCTGGCCGAGCGTTTCTTACAGCAAAAACGGCTGGTGCCGCTACAGGGCTTCGAACTGGATCCGCTTAAAAATTCGCGCATCGCCCTGCTCTTCTGCTTACCGGTACTGGAGCTGGGTATCGAATGGCTGGATGGCTTCCATGAAGTGCTGATCTACCCGGCGCCGTTTATCGTCGATGATGAGTGGGAGGATGACATCGGGCTGGTGCACAACCAGCGTATGGTGCAGTCCGGGCAGAGCTGGCAGCAAGGGCCGATCATCCTCAACTGGCTGGATATTCAGGACTCGTTCGATGCCTCGGGCTTCAACCTGATCATTCACGAAGTAGCGCATAAGCTGGATACCCGCAACGGCGATCGCGCCAGCGGCGTGCCGCTGATCCCGCTGCGTGAAGTCGCGGGATGGGAGCACGACCTGCACGCGGCGATGGAAAACATTCAGGATGAGATAGACCTGGTGGGTGAAAGCGCGGCCAGCATTGATGCCTATGCCGCGACCGATCCCGCCGAGTGCTTCGCGGTGCTGTCCGAGTATTTCTTTAGCGCACCTGAGCTTTTCGCCCCACGCTTCCCGGCGCTGTGGCAGCGTTTCTGCCAGTTTTACCAGCAGGATCCGCTCCAGCGTCTGCGGCAAAGTGAGGACGCAGCCAGCACCTCCTCTCATCCGTTCCACTAATGTTCAGCAGGGGTACGATCGGTCGATCGTACCCACACGCTCACCGCGAGAAACAGCAGCGCCATTCCCCATGCGGCAGTAATCAAAAACTGCTCACCGTAAAAGCGCGTCACCACGGGTACCAGCAGCGCACTGGCCCCGTACCCCAGCGTATGGCTGGTGGCGATCACCCCTGCCCCTTTGCCCGTCGTCAGCCGATCGTTGAGCAAAAGCTGGTATCCCGGCGTGGCCATGGCGGCACCCAGCGAGGTGATGACAATGCCCACGTAGAACAGGGCTAAACTGGCGAGACACATCAGCCCAAGCCCCGCCACCATCAAGACCGCGGCAATTAAGAGTAAAACCCTCGGGCTAAAATGCTGCGGGCGGACCACCAGAAACTGCGCCGCCAGGGTCGCCAGCGCGGCCAGGCTCAGCAGCAGGGCGACATGATGGCTGATTTGCACGGCATCGCCATTAAATAACGGATGAAGATGCGGCGATAAACCAAGCTGCATCAGGCTGACCAGCGCCGCCAGCAGCAGCGCCAGCAGCAGGAAAGGCATCATAGAGGCCTGTAACCGCGTCGACTGGTGCGCCACCGGCGGCAGCGGGGGATCGGCGGCTTCGCGCAGCACCAGAAGCAGCGCGATAAACGGCGCCAGCGCCATCAGCCAGAGCGGTGCGACCGGGCTGACGCTGAGCATCAGCGCGGCCAGAGGCGGTCCCAGCAGACGCCCGCAGCTAAGGCCAGAGCTTATCGTTGCCAGCGCTGCCATTCTTTTATCCAGCCCCGCGCGTTGAATGGCCCACGTCTGGGCCGCAGGCACCAGCCCCGATACCGTCAGGCCGTACAGCATGCGCGACAGAACCAGGCCCGCCAGTCCCCAGAGGGCATTCAGCGCGCCGTTGGCCATCGCCCAGACCACCAGCGCCATCACGACGAAGCTCGCCAGATAGCCGCCTAACGAGGCCAGCATCACGACCTTACAGCCGTGCCGCTCGCTCTGGCGTCCCCACCAGGGCGATGCGGGTAAAAAGAGCATCGAGCCGAACATCAGCAGCCCGGCCCAGACGGAGAGCGACAGTCCGGTCAGGGAGACCAGCTGCGGCAGCATGACCAGCAAACCGTTTTGTCCGATACCCAATAAACCGGCGCCCAGTGCAAGGGGCCAGTTTGCCTTCGGGGCCATATTGTCTGTGATGTTCTCAGTACAGGTGCGCATAGAATTGTGAAGATAATGTCAATAAATGTGTGGAAATTATGAAGTTTATGAAAACAAATATTGCAAAAATAGTTGCGGCTGTAAACAGAATGAATATCATAACGAGAATTATTATCAGTCATGGAATGAGGTACATCTATGCGTGCTCTGCCCCGCTCCGCCGGTACAGATGTTGCGGCCCAGTGTTTTTTGAACGCGCTGCTGCGCGAAACGAAGGACTGGCACTATCTTCCCGCAACCCGTGCGGATGAGTTATCGCAGATACATATCCCGCTCTCACCAACCCAGGCCATCCGGGTTCCGGTACGCTATTTCTCCCCCACGCAGCATCACCAGTATTGTTTCCCGGCCACGCTGATTCAGGCCGACAGCGACGGCGGTGACACGGTCACATTCCATCAACTGATTGATTTCATACTTGAAAAAGAGACAGTAAAAGGCGCTCTGGACGCCGATACGCTGGCGCGCTTTAAGCAGCGCGTCCTGGAGAGCCATACGCACACCTGGCAAGCCATTGATTTACGCCACAACTGGGCAAACCTGCGCGATAAGCCGCTGACCTTTGCCGAAGCGGAACAGGCGCTGCTGGTCGGCCATGCTTTTCATCCTGCCCCAAAATCGCACGAGCCGTTTAACGAGGCCGAGGCGCGCCGCTATCTGCCGGATTTCGCCTCGCGCTTCCCGCTGCGCTGGTTTGCGGTTGAGCATGAACTGATTGCCGGGGACAGTCTGAACGTCTCCCTGCGTGAACGTCTGCTGCGCTTCGCGGCCCAGAGTGCGCCGGATCTTCTCGGCCACTTCACCGACACCCGCTGGCTGCTGCCGATGCATCCGTGGCAGGCTGCCTATTTGCTGGAGCAGCCGTGGTGCCAGCGTCTGGTTGAAAAAGGCGCCCTGCGGGATCTTGGCGAGGCGGGCGCACAGTGGCTGCCTACCAGCTCTTCCCGCTCGCTGTACAGCGAAACCAATAGCGACATGATTAAGTTTTCCCTCAGCGTGCGGCTGACCAACTCCGTGCGCACGCTGTCGGTCAAAGAAGTTAAGCGCGGCATGCGCCTGGCGCGGCTGGCGAAAACGGCACGCTGGCAGGAACTCCAGGCGCGCTACCCGACCATGCGCGTGATGCAGGAAGACGGCTGGGCCGGGCTGCGCGATGAAAGCGGCGTCATTCAGGAAGAGAGCCTGATGGCCCTGCGCGTCAACCTGCTGTTTGATACGCCAGATACCCAAACCAACGTGCTGGTGAGCCTGACCCAGGCGGCACCGGACGGCGGCGACAGCCTGCTGGCGGCGGCGGTGCGCCGTCTGAGCCAGCGTCTGGATCTCCCGCTCGCCCAGGCCGCACGCTGCTGGCTGGACGCCTACTGCGACCGCGTATTGCTTCCGCTGTTCAGCGCCGAGGCGGACTACGGTCTGGTCCTGCTGGCGCACCAGCAAAATATCCTCGTTGAGATGCAGCAGGATTTCCCCGTTGGGCTGATCTACCGCGATTGTCAGGGCAGCGCCTGGACCGAAGGGGCCGACGCGTGGCTGAAAGAGGCAGGCGAAACCGAGGTGGAAAACCGCTTCGGTGAGAGCCAGCTGCTGCGCTACTTCCCTTATTACCTGCTGCTGAACTCTACCCTTGCCGTCACCGCCGCGCTCGCCGCTGCCGGCTTCGACAACGAAGAGAACCTGATGCCCCGCGTGCGTGACGCGCTGGCCAAACTGCGCACGACGGCGAAGCAGACCCGCTGCCTTGATTATGTGCTCGACAGCCCGACCTGGAACTGCAAAGGCAACTTCTTCTGCTACCTGCACGATCGCAACGAAAACACCATCGTCGATCCGGCGGTGATCTATTTCGACTTTAGCAACCCGTTTTATAAGGAGAAGGCGTGATGGCAAACGCGAATATCGTCCATTCCGGCTACGGCTTTCGCTGTACGGCCACGGAACAAAACCTGCCGCTGACGCTGGGTCTTGACGGCAGCGCGGTCCTTGCGCGTCTGGCCGGGCTCCCGGACGGCTGGCTGGTGGACGCCCTCGACCAGCTGTTTGTTGCCGCACCCGCCCTGACCGGCATTACCCTGCCGTGGGCCGCCTGGCAGGATGAACCTCAGGCGCAGGCGCTGTTTAGCCTCGCAAACGGGGATTATCTGGCGCGCGAAATATTCTGGCAGCTGCCGCTGTGGCTGAAAGGCGAACGTCCGCAGGCGAGCGGCGGAATGCAGTTTGATGAAAGCCGTCAGCTGTACTTCCCGCTGCGCCCTCATCGTCCGCAGGGCGAAGTGTATCGCCGTTACGATCCGCAGATTAAGCGCACCCTGAGCTTCCGCGTGGCGGACGTGGCGCTGGACGGCGAGCGTTTTACCCGCTGGATGAACACCCCACGCGTGAACGCCTTCTGGGAGATGGCGGGCCCGCAGGCCGAGCAGGAGAACTACCTGCGCCGTCAGCTCGACTCGACCTATTGCTACCCGGTGATCGGCTGCTTTGACGACCAGCCGTTCGGCTATTTTGAACTTTACTGGGCGGCGGAAGACCGCATTGGCCGCCACTATCGCTGGCAGCCCTATGATCGCGGACTGCACATGCTGGTGGGTGAAGAGAACTGGCGCGGGGCGCAGTATATCCGCAGCTGGCTACGCGGCCTCAGCCACTATCTGTATCTCGATGAACCGCGTACGGCGCGCATTGTGGCGGAACCGCGCTTCGACAACCAGCGTCTGTTCCGCCATCTGGCATCCGCCGGTTTTGACACGTTGAAAGAGTTCGACTTCCCGCACAAACGTTCCCGTCTCATCATGAGCGAGCGTCACCGCTTCTTCCATGAGGTGGAACTGTGAACGCGCTCTGGCAGAAAGTGAACCGCGAGATGGTGGCGAAGATCCTCGCTGAACTGGAATATGAACGCACCCTGCGCGCCGAGCCGGTTTCGGCGGACTACTGGCGCATCAGTATGGGCAACGCGACCTGGCAGTTTAGCGCCACGCGTGGGATCTGGGGCTGGCTGCATATTGACCCTGATACCCTGACCACCGCCAGCAGCGCGGCGGTCGAAGCGGAAAACGCGCTGCTGCAACTGGCCACCGTGCTGGAGATGAGCGACGCGCAAACGGCGGAGCACATGGAAGATCTCTACGCCACGCTGCGGGGCGACATGCAGCTGTTGCAGGCGCGTGACACGCTGGATGCCGATGCGCTGATCCACCTCGACCCGGACGAATTACAGTGCCTTATGCGCGGTCACCCGAAGTTTATTTTCAACAAGGGACGCCGCGGCTGGGGGCTGGATGCCCTGCGCCTTTACGCGCCGGAATATCGCGGGCGTTTTCGTCTGCACTGGGTCGCCGTGCAACGCGATCGTCTGGTCTGGAGCAGTGACGCCGATTGCGATATCAACACCCTGCTCGCCAGCGCCATGGACGATGCCGAGCGCAACCGATTCGACGCCCGCTGGCAGGAACTGGATCTGGACGACAGCTGGCTGCCGGTGCCGCTGCATCCGTGGCAGTGGCAGCAAAAAATTGCCATTCATTTCCTGGCACAGCTCGCGCGCGGTGAGATGGTGGAGCTGGGAGAGTTCGGCGATGAGTATCTGGCGCAGCAGTCCCTGCGCACGCTGACCAACGCCAGCCGTCGCGCGCCGTATGACATCAAGCTGCCGCTGACCATCTACAACACTTCCTGCTACCGCGGTATTCCGGGCAAGTATATTGCCGCCGGTCCGCTGGCCTCGCGCTGGCTACAGCAGCAGTTCGCCAGCGATGCCACGCTGATTCACTCCGGGGCGCAGGTGCTTGGCGAACCCGCAGCCGGATATCTGTCGCATCCGGGTTATGCCGCATTGCCTGAGGCGCCGTACCGCTATCAGGAGATGCTGGGGGTGATCTGGCGCGAGAACCCATCCTGCTATTTACAGGATGGCGAACAGGCGGTGCTGATGGCCGCGCTGATGGAAACCGATAACGACGGGCGCCCGCTGATTGACGCATGGATCAAACGCTCGGGGTTAACCGCAGACGCATGGCTGGAAAAGCTGTTTGAGGCGACGGTGATCCCCTTCTATCACCTGCTCTGCCGCTACGGGGTGGCGCTCATCGCCCACGGCCAGAACGTCACGCTGGTGATGAAAGATTACGTCCCACAGCGCATTCTGCTGAAGGATTTCCAGGGCGACATGCGCCTGGTGGACGAGGATTTCCCGCAGGCGCAGAGCCTGCCGGAGCAGGTAAAAGCCGTCACCGCACGCCTCAGTGCGGATTACATCATCCACGACCTGCAAACCGGCAACTTTGTCACGGTGCTGCGCTTTATTTCCCGTCTCACCCTGCAATGCGGCGTGAGCGAAACCCGCTTCTATCAGATCCTGGCGCAGGTGTTACGTCGCTATATGGCCGCCCATCCGGATCTTGCGGCGCGCTTCGCGAAGTTCGACCTGTTTAAGCCGCAGATTATTCGCGTGATCCTCAACCCGGTCAAACTGACCTTCTCTGAACACGATGGCGGCAACCGCATGCTGCCGAACTACGTCTGCGATCTTGATAACCCTCTTTTTCTGGTCTCCCAGGAGTCAGCGCAATGAAAACCTATGATTTCATCGGCATTGGTATCGGTCCGTTCAACCTCAGTATTGCCGCGCTGGCAGAGGGGCTGGACGGTTTTAGCTCGCTGTTTCTTGAACGCAAGCCGCACTTCTCCTGGCACCCGGGAATGATGGTACCGGACTGCCATATGCAGACCAGCTTCCTGAAGGATCTGGTCAGCGCCGTGGAGCCAACCAACCGCCACAGCTTCCTGAACTACCTGGTACAGCGCAAAAAGTTCTACCGTTTCCTCACTACCGAGCAGCGCACCGTCTCGCGCGAGGAGTTTGCCGACTACCTGTGCTGGGCGGCGGATAACCTGACTAATCTGGCCTTCAGCCAGCAGGTGCAGCAGGTCAGCTTTGATGAGCAAAACGGTCTGTTTGAGGTCGTGACCCAGCGGGATCGCTTCCTGGCGCGCCACGTCTGCGTGGGGATTGGGAAGCAGATCAATCTGCCAGACTGCGTCACCGCGCAGGACGACACCTGCTTCCATGCCAGCGAAATGATGCTGCGCACGCCGGATTTAGCAGGCAAGCGCGTCACCGTCGTCGGCGGCGGCCAGAGCGGTGCGGATCTGTTTTTGAATATCTTCCGTGGGGAATGGGGCCAGCCGCTGAGCCTCAACTGGATCTCGCGTCGCAACAACTACAACGCGCTGGATGAAGCCGCGTTTGCTAACGAGTATTTCACGCCGGAGTATGTGGACAGCTTCTCCACCCTCGGTGACGACGCCCGTCGCCAGATGTTGCAGGAGCAGAAGATGACCTCCGACGGGATCACCACGGAGTCGCTGCTGGCCATCTATCGTGCCATGTATCACCGCTTCGAAGTGCTGCGGGAAAAACCCTGGGCGCACCTGATGCCGTCCCGCTCGGTGACGGCGCTGACGCGCCAGGAGAACGGGCAGCGCCTCAGCATCCAGCATCACCTGGACGGCGGGCGCGAACAGCTGGAGAGCGATGTGGTGATTTTCGCCACCGGCTACCGCGCCGTGCAGCCCGCGTTTCTCGCCCCGCTCTCTTCCCGACTGCGTCTGGATGAGGATGAAGCCTTCTGCATCAACAACGATTTTACCCTTGAATGGGACGGCCCGCAGAGCAACCGCCTGTTTGCCGTCAATGCCGGGATGCACCGTCTCGGTATTGCCGAACCCCAGCTCAGCCTGATGGCCTGGCGCGCGGCGCGAATTCTGAATCGCGCTCACGATGACGAGCCGTTTGAACTGGCAACCACCCCCGGCGTGATCCACTGGCGGAGCACCACCAGCCCGGAGAGCAGCCAGGTTTTTAAATCATTAATGAAGACCACCGAGTACTGACACACACATTCAGGATCAACATAACAATGAAACGTTCTCATCTTTGGGTTTTAAATCCGTGCTTGCTTGCCATGCTTTCTACCTCTGCGTGGGCGGAAGAACAAAAGGAAGAAGATATTGTGGTTTCTGCCAGCCGGGCACATCGCAGCGTGGCAGAGATGGCGCAAACCACCTGGGTTATAGAGCGGGCGGAAATTGAGCAGCAGGTTCAGGGCGGGAAAGAGATTAAAGAGGTGCTGGCCCAGCTGATCCCCGGCATGGACGTCAGCAGCCAGGGACGTACCAACTACGGCATGAACCTGCGCGGTCGCTCCATGATGGTGATGGTGGACGGCGTGCGCCTGAACTCGTCCCGCAGCGACAGCCGCCAGCTCGACTCTATCGATCCGTTCAACATTGACCGTATCGAAGTCATTTCCGGCGCCACCTCGCTGTACGGCGGCGGCAGTACCGGCGGTCTGGTGAACATCGTCACCAAAAAAGGCCAGCCGGAGACCGAAGTGGAGTTCCAGACCGGGGCAAAAAGCGGGTTTAACAGCCATAACGACCATGATGAGAACGTCTCAGCAGCCGTGAGCGGCGGCAACGACAACGCCTCTGGACGTCTGTCGGTCTCCTATCAGCGCTACGGCGGCTGGTATGACGGCAACGGCGACGAGGTGATTATCGATAACACCCAGACCGGCTTGCAGTATTCCGACCGTATCGACGTGATGGGAACGGGCACCATCAACATCGACGATCATCAGCAGCTCCAGTTAACCACTCAGTACTACAAGAGCGAATCCGACGGCAAACACGGGCTGTTCCTCGGAGAGAATTTCGCTGCGGTCACGGGCGATGCCAAAGCCTATAACAAAGACAACCTGGACTCTGACCGTATCCCGGGCACAGAGCGTCACCTGATCAACCTGCAGTACTCGAACACCGACTTCTGGGGGCAGGATCTGGTTGCGCAGATTTACTACCGTGATGAGAGCCTGACCTACTACCCGTTCCCGACGCTGAGCAAAGGCGCGGTGACCAGCATTGGCGCGTCCCAGCAGAAAACCGATTTTTACGGCGGCAAGCTGACGCTAAACAGCAAGCCGATGGACGACCTGACCCTCACCTGGGGTGTGGATGCCGATCACGAAACGTTCGACGCCAACCAGCAGTTCTTCGACTTAAGCAAAGCGGCGGCGAGCGGCGGCATGGAGCTGGACAACGCCTACAACGTGGGCCGTTACCCGGGATACAGCATTACCAACCTCGCGCCGTTCCTGCAAGCCAGCTATGACATTGACGCTATCACCCTGAGCGGTGGCGTGCGCTACCAGTACACCGAAAACAAGGTGGACGATTTTGTCGGTTACGCCCAGCAGCAGGCAATCGCCACGGGCAAAGCCACCTCCGCTGACGCGGTGCCGGGCGGGAAAACCGACTACAACAACTTCCTGTTTAACGCCGGGATCCTTGGACGTCTGACCGAACAGCAACAGCTGTGGTTTAACTTCTCCCAGGGCTTCGAAATTCCAGACCTGGCGAAGTACTACGGCTCCGGCACCTATCAGCTGGTCGATGGTCACTATCGCCTGCAAAACAGCGTGAACGTGAACGACTCAACGCTGGACGGTATTAAGGTCAATGCTTACGAGCTGGGCTGGCGCTTCACCGGCGATAACCTGCGTACCCAGGTGGCGGCCTACTACTCGCTCTCGGATAAAACCATCACCATCAACAAGAGCGACATGACCATCAACCTGGAAGACGACAAACGTCGTATCTATGGGATTGAAGGCCAGGTGGATTATTTCTTCACCGACAGCGACTGGAGCACCGGGGCGAACTTTAACGCCATCAAGTCCGAAACGCGTGAAAACGGGAAATGGGAGAAGCTGACGGTCGACAGCGCCAGCCCGTCGAAAGCCAGCGCATGGGTGAACTGGGCGCCGGGCGACTGGGCCCTGCGCGTGCAGAGCACACAAACCTTCGACGTGTCTGACGCCGACGGTAAGAAGATTGATGGCTATAACACCGTTGATTTCCTGGGTAGCTACGCCCTGCCGGTGGGCAAAGTCAGCTTCAGCGTGGAGAACCTGCTGGACAAAGACTACACCACCGCCTGGGGCCAGCGCGCACCGGGGCTGTATAGTCCAACCTACGGTGCACCGGGTCTTTATACTTATAAAGGCCGTGGACGTACGTTTGGTCTGAACTACTCCGTTCTGTTCTGATCCTGCGCGCCGCCTGTCTGCGGGCGGCGCGATTTGCTGTGCAATTTGAAAGCAAATTTGCTATTAAATCATCGGTTTGCTGAAATTGTCGGCAAACGAACAAAAACGGTGTTTTCCCCTTTGACAAGGCGCACGCAGGTCGATAATATGCGCCTCGTTCACACGATTCCTCTGTAGTTCAGTCGGTAGAACGGCGGACTGTTAATCCGTATGTCACTGGTTCGAGTCCAGTCAGAGGAGCCAAATTTAAAAAGCCTGCTTTTAAAGCAGGCTTTTTGCTTTTGTGGGTTCGGTAAATTTGCCGGGTGGCGGCTGCGCCTTACCCGGCCTACTGATTAGCGACTAAATCTGATAATCAATCGCCACCTCTTCCGGCTCCATCACCTGGCGTTTGATCTCATCCACGGACAGCCCTGCATTGCACAACTCGATAAATCGCCACACGTAGTTGCGCTGAAGCTGCCCGCGCTTTAGCCCCAGCCAGACGGTATTCGCGTCGAAAAGATGACGCGTATCCAGGCGCACCAGATTTCCGGCTTCATATTCTCCGCCAGACTGCTCGGCCACCAGGCCAATCCCCAGCCCTAACTCGACGTAGGTTTTGATCACGTCGGAATCCTGTGCGCTCAGCACCACGTCCGGTGTGAGCCCTTTACGCTTGAACGCTTCATCAATGCGCGAGCGTCCGGTAATGCCCTGCCGGTAGGTAATCAGCGGCCATTTGACGATCTCTTCCAGCGTCAAGGGCGAAACCTGATTCAGCGGGTGATCGGCGGGTAACAGCAGGCTGTGATGCCAGCGGAACCACGGGAACGCCACCAGCAGCGGGTCGTTGCTCAGCCGTTCACTGGCGATACCAATATCTGCCCCACCGTTATGCAGCAGCACTTCGATTTCCTGCGGCGTGCCCTGGATCAGTTCCAGACGTACGTCCGGGAAGATCTCACGAAATGCTTTGATAACGGTCGGAAGACTGTAGCGCGCCTGCGTATGGGTGGTGGCGATTGTCAGCACACCTGACGCGTCGTTGGTAAAGAGATCTGCCAGCCGACGAACGTTGCTGGCCTCGTTGAGAATGCGCTCAGCGATGGTCAGCAATGCCTTGCCTGGCTCCGTCATGCCCAGCAGGCGCTTGCCGCGACGGATAAAAATCTCAATGCCTAACTCCTCCTCAAGCTCGCGGATATGTCGGCTGACACCCGACTGAGAGGTGTAAAGCATGTTAGCGACCTCGGTCAGGTTGTAATCCCGCCTGGCCGCCTCACGGATAATTTTAAGTTGCTGGAAATTCACGATTCACTCCGGCGCATCTGACATAAGGCTATTGTTAGAGTCAGCCGGGCTGGAGAACAAATAATAAAAACCAGCATCTTATGCTTATTTGGAATATCAGCTGACCAGTTGCAGCTCGCGATTTTCCAGCGACGGCTTACTGACCAGAGACATCAGGATCTCTTTCACCGCCTGCGCCTGCGGTGACAGGGAGCCGCGCGCGGACATATTCAACGACAGCGGTAAGCTCATGGATGGCGTGGTGATGCGGGCCATCCAGCCATTCGCCGCGCTGCACAGTGAACGTGCGGCAGACTCGGGCAGTACCGTTACCCCCATGCCGCTGGCAATGGCGGCAGTCAGCGTGGAGATGGAATCAATCTCCCCGATAATCTTCGCCGTCAGACGGCGCAGCGAGAACGCTTCGTCAACGCGAACGCGCACGGCGCTGTAGTCGCGCGGCAGGAACAGGTTCATCTCTGCCACGGCGGTTAAATCAATGCTCTGGCCGGGGCAATCACGGGTCCCGACCAGATAAAGATCTTCCTTAAGCAGCGGCTGGCTGGTAATCCCGGCAACCGGTGAGCGATCGTACAGCACCGCCATATCCAGCTGACCGTTGAGCAGTTTGTCATTGAGCACGGAACCACTGTTCTCATGCAGATAAACCAGCACTTCCGGTAGCTCCGCGCGCACCGCCTGAAGCAGCGGCATGGTTACCGACGATGCGGCCGTTCCCGGTGCCAGGCCGATGGAGACATTCCCGCTCAGGGTCTGACCTACGTTGTGCACGGCCAGTTGCGCCTGTTCGCACTGACGCAGGATCGTACGGGCATGGGTATATAAAATTTTTCCCGCTTCGGTAGGCGTTACGCCGCGCTTGGTGCGGATCAACAGTTGCTGGTCCATTTCGCCTTCCAGAGTCGCGACCTGCTGGCTCAGCGCAGGCTGCGCGATATGCAGCACTTCAGCCGCCTGGGTCAGGCTGCCGATATCGACGATTTTTACGAAGTATTTCAGTCGTCTTAAGTTCATGTTGCCCCCTGTTCGAAAATAGCGTGCCGGTAACGGCTGTATTGTTAAACAGGTTTTGCAATATGGATGCCAGGTTTTGGCAGCGAATAAATATCTTTGCTAAGCGGCTGAAAATAAGGAAAGCCAATCGCTGGTGCCTGTTTTCAGACAGCGACAACGGATTCCGATCTGCCCCATTCGGGGTATATCTGCACAATAATGGTGCATTCCGTTGGCAAAAACGTCAGTTTGCTGTTTTTGTCAGCAAACAGTCTAAAGTCGGCGATCCATCCTTTGACAAGGCGTACGCAGGTCGATAATATGCGCCCCGTTCACACGATTCCTCTGTAGTTCAGTCGGTAGAACGGCGGACTGTTAATCCGTATGTCACTGGTTCGAGTCCAGTCAGAGGAGCCAAATTTAAAAAGCCTGCTTTTAAGCAGGCTTTTTGCTTTTCTGCGTTTGGTAAGTTTGTCGGGTGGCGCTCTGCTTACCCGACCTACGGTCCTGTAGGCCCGGAAAGCGCAACGCCACCGGGCATTGCAAGCCTCACCGGCATCCCCGACCGCCGTTCCAGCTCAGCGCCCGCCCCTTCACTTATCAGCTGCGTCCTTTGCGCGGCCGAAATGGGCAGCGGCACTTTTCGGGTTGATTCAAATTCCGCGCGATTGCGTGAAAGCGGCTCGTGAACCTCTACCCAGCGGCTACCATCCGGCTCGGTGGTCACTTTTACGGGCTGATCGATAAGCTGTACCCGCGTCCCCACCGAAACGTTATCGAACAGGTATTTGATATCGTTATTACGCAGGCGAATGCAGCCCTGGCTGACGCGCAGGCCAATGCCGAAATTTGAGTTGGTACCGTGGATCGCGTACAGCCTGCCGATATAAAGGGCATACAGCCCCATCGGGTTATCCGGCCCGGCGGGCACGAACGCGGGCAACGTTTTCCCCTCCTTCGCGTAAGCACGTCGCGTGTTTGGCGTGGGTGACCAGGTTGGGCCTTCCTGCTTGCGTTCAACGGCGGTTACCCAGTTACGCGGCGTTTCGCGCCCGGCCTGACCGATGCCAATAGGCAGCACCTCAACCGTGTTGCTGCCGGGTGGATAATAGTAAAGACGCATTTCCGCGACGTTCACCACAATCCCTTCACGCACGGTTGGCGGCAGAATAAGCTGCTGCGGCACCACCAGCGCTGTACCGGCACGTGGTAAAAACGGATCTACCCCCGGGTTAGCTTCCAGCATATTGCTTAACCCTTGCCCGTGCTGCGCTGCAAACGCTTCGAGCGGCAGGGTATTGCCTTCAGGAACGGTGACAGTTATCGGCGCTCCCACCAGGCGGCTCCCCTCGGGGGGGAGTGGGTAGGTTACAGCAGATGCAGCGGGAACCAGTATACAAAGCGTAAAAACGAACGCGGCAAATCGAATCATAGTGTTCTGTACTCGGTCAAAGAGAAAGCCTGCCGGTGGGCAGGCTTAGCCAACTCATTCAGTTAACCTTTCGTCGTGCGCCATCTCCGGGTAAGGACTTTTTCCGCTTCCACAATCATGAACATTGCGAACCCGATCAGGAAGGTAATGATCCAGTAGCGGAACGGCAGCGCTTCGGTACCGAACAACATCTGCATAAACGGCGCATAGACGATCAGAAGCTGAAGGGCCAGAAGTACGCCGCTCACGATCCATATGCCCTTGTTAGCCAGCAGACCTTTACTCAGGGAGAAGCCGTCGGTGACGCGGCAGTTGAGCATGTAAAACCACTGGGCAGTGACCAGCGTTTGCAGCAACACGGTGCGGATGAACTCCGCCGAGTAACCGCGCGGTTGCAGCCAGGCCTCCAGCACAAAGGCGCTGATGGCAATCATCAGGCCGACAAACACCACACGCCAGATGGCGTAACCGTCCATCACGTGCAGGTTAGACTTACGCGGCGGCCGGTTCATGATGTCCTTCTCACCCGCTTCAAACGCCAGACCAAACGACAGCGTTGCCGAGGTTGCCATGTTCATCCACAGGATCAGTACCGGTGTTAACGGGATAAGGTTCCCCGCCAGCAGGGCAATAATGATCAGCAGGGCCTGGGCGATGTTGCTCGGGATAACGAACAGAATGGTCTTTTTCAGGTTGTCGTAGACCCGACGCCCTTCATGGACCGCCCGGGCAATGGTGGCAAAGTTATCATCCGTTAACACCATATCGGCGGCTTCTTTGGTGACTTCAGTACCTTTGATCCCCATCGCGATGCCGACATCCGCCCGCTTCAGCGCAGGCGCATCGTTCACGCCGTCCCCGGTCATCCCGACCACTTCCTGCTTACTTTGCAGCGCCTGCACCAGACGGAATTTATCTTCCGGGCTGGTTCGGGCAAAGATATCGTATTTTTGCGCCGCCTCGCTCAACTGGTGGTCGTCCATCGCCTCCAGTTCGCGCCCGGTAATGGCGCTCGCCGCGTTGCCAATACCCAGCATCTGACCAATGCTCATCGCCGTTTGTGGATGATCCCCGGTAATCATTTTCACGCGAATGCCCGCCTGCAAGCAGTCGGCAATGGCCGAAATGGCTTCCGGGCGCGGGGGATCCATCATGCCCGCAATGCCGAGCAGTATGACCCCCTCTTGCAGATCCGCATGCGTCAGCTCGCGCTGCCCGCTGGCGGCCGGTTTCCAGGCCGCAGCCACCATGCGCAATCCTTCGCGCGCATACTCTTCAATCTTCTCTTCCCAATAGTGCAGGTTGAACGGCTCCAGCCCGTTTTGAGTCTGCTGGTGCTGGCAAAGACGGAAAAGGACGTCCGGCGCACCGGTGATTAACATCACCTCTTCGTCGCCCAGGCGATACAGGGTGGACATGTATTTATATTGCGAATCGAATGGGATTTTACTGCGCAATTCGGCGTCAATTGCCGGAAGCGGGATTTTTGCCGCCAGCACCTTCAGCGCGCCTTCGGTGGGCCCGCCGGTGATTTTCCATAGCCCCTGCTCATCTTTGATCAGCTGGCTGTCATTACAGAGATCGACGGTGCGCAGATAGCGCTCCAGCACAGACCCCTGGGTCACGGTTACCGGTGTTGGATCGTCAACAGGGTGAATATTGCCCACCGGCTCGTAGCTGTCTCCCTCCACGCGGTAGGTGGTGTCCGCGGTAATCACCGCTTTTACCGTCATCTCATTCATGGTCAGGGTGCCGGTTTTATCCGAGCAGATCACCGTCATCGCCCCCAGCGTTTCCACGGTAGGCAGCTTGCGAATAATCGCCTTGCGACGCGCCATCGCCTGCACGCCCAGCGAGAGTATGATGGAGATAATGGCCGGTAAACCTTCCGGCACCGCCGCCACCGCAAGGCTAATCAGCGACAGCACCAGCTCTGATACGGGCATATCACGGAAGATAAGACTGAAAACGAACAGCGCCAGCATCATCACCAGAATGGTGATAAAAATGGTCTTGCCGAGCTTGTCCATTTGCACCATCAACGGGGTACGGTGTTTTTCAATGTCCGACATCATCTGGTTGATATGGCCGAGTTCGGTCTCCCCCCCGGTCGCCACCACCAGCCCTTTTCCCCCGCCGGAGCTGACGGTGGTGCCAGAATAAAGCAGGTTGTAACGGTCGCCTAACGGCAACTCCCCGTGGAGCGCATCGCTGCTTTTCTCCACTACCGTGGATTCGCCGGTAAGAATAGCTTCTTCCACCCGCAGGTTGTGCGCCTCTATTACGCGAAGGTCGGCAGGAATGCGATCCCCGGCGCGTATCACCACGATATCTCCCGGCACCAGCGCTGTCGTCGGGATAGTTTCATGGTTGCCCTGCCGGATGACCACAGCCTCGCTGGAGAGCATATTACGAATGCTTTGCAGCGATTTCTCCGCATTGCTCTCCTGAATATGTCCAATCAGGGCGTTGATGATGGCCACCCCAAGAATGACAAACATATCCACCCAGTGTCCCATTATCAGCTTCAGCAGCGCCGCCGCCAGAAGGACGTAAATAAGGACATCGTTGAAATGGGCCAGAAAGCGCAGCCAGCCAGGTTTACCCGGTTTTTGCGGTAAGGCATTTTCACCGTATTTTTCCAGTCTGGCGGTGGCTTCTGCACTGGTAAGTCCGTCCAGGCTGGATTGGATATTTGTCAGGGTTTCATCAACGGTCTGTTGATAATACGGATGGTGAGGCTTTTCTGTTATCATCGTTCCTTCCTCGGGTTCTTTTCAGAAATCACCTTGCTTTCATGTCATTAACGAATAACGAAAACAGGAACATGTGCATAACGAACGATACTCGCCGCCTCTGACCCTAATAAATGGGTTTGAATATTGGGATTGCGCGACCCCACAATAATCGCGCCGACGTTAAGTTCATCCGCCAGTTTGATTACCTCATCACGTATATTCCCGCTGCGAACATGTAGATGGACATTTGCTTCCGGCAGGCTGATTTTTTTTACCAGCGCGGCCAGTTTTTCTTTAGCATTATTAATCATATATTCATCCATCTTTCTCGCGTCTGCAATAAAACCGCGGGTCAGTTCCGCCGAGAACTTTGGCATAACGTACAGCAGATGGACATTACCCGATGCGCTTTGCGCCAGGAATTGGGCATGCTGTAGCGCTTTATCAGACAACGCTGTTTCGTATACATCCACCGGCACCAGAATCGTTTTATACATATCAAGCATCCTTTTTATAACCAACACAACAGTGAGTGAATCAGGAGAGATCGCATCAAACCTATGGGTACAGGCGTGAATGCCTTTTACGGAAAAAGGAATGGATGCTATTAAACGTAGCACAGGAATATCAGGATGTTATTCAAAGGGGATACGCTATCGTATCGCTTGTTTCGCCTGAGTATGTCACGCCACTAATAATGGTTATTTAACATTTATTTATTCACCGACTATGCTCATAGTCAGACATGCAACATGTTCATTCTCATTATCCCGCGCCACCTTCAACCTCATGGAGGAATGCATGTACGGTTTGAGCCTGATTCGCCTTGGTTTGTTTATTGCGCTTGCCATTATCGCCAGCACAGCAATCGGTTTATTTACCTATGTGGTCGTCTCGGCCCTGGCGGAATAGCGCCACCCCAGCATTGATGACGAAATAAATAAAACAATTATTATCAGGGGAATACTGTGAAGCGCTACCTCTCTCTTCTGCCTGCTGTTTTATTGCTGCTGACGGCGTGCGACCCCAAACCCGACCGCGCCGCACCCCTGCCAAAAATGGTAAAAGTCACAGAGGTGGTCAAGGCCGGCAACGCGCAGCAGCGCGTATTTCCCGCGCGTATCGAATCCGGCGACGCCACCGATCTCGCGTTCAAACGTGCCGGGCAGATTGAGACTCTGGACATTCGCCAGGGTGCCGTTGTCAAACAGGGGCAACGGCTCGCCAGTCTTAACGATCGCGAAGCCCGGCAGCGTCTGAACGACAGACAAACGGCGGCGACCCTGGCTCAGCGGCAATTCGACCGCTTCCAGACCCTGGCAGGACGCCAGGCCGTGTCGAAGGCCGAGATGGATGTCCAGCGCGCAAACCGCGATTCTGCAAACGCCGCGCTACAGATTGCTCGCGAGGAATTAAGCCAGATGACGCTCGTCGCCCCCTTTAGCGGGACAGCGGCAAGCGTACATGTGCGAAATCATCAGGTCGTCTCAGCCGGCCAGCCCGTCGTCACCCTGACCCGTACCGACCTGCTGGACGTGGTGTTCAGCCTTCCAGAGAACCTGTTTAACACCTTCGATATCCGCAATGCGCAGTACAAACCGGTAGTGAGGATCAACGCCCTGCCCGGTCGCGAGTTTACCGCTGTGTACAAAGAGCACTCAGGCAGTAGCGACAGCAACACATTGACCTGGCAGGTGATTTTAACCATGCCCCGCCCGGATGATTTTCCCGTCGTGGGCGGCGTCAGCGGAACGGTCACCATCAATTTAACCAACCTACCGGCGGGCGTGGGCAGTGAGGCGCTGGTGGTGCCGGTTGAAGCGGTCTTTAACCCGGATAACCGCCCGCGCAATGAGCCACACGTCTGGGTGGTGACGGGCGAAGGCGATACGTTGCACCTGGAAGATCGTAAGGTCAGCGTCGGGCAAGTCAGCGCTGAGGGGGTCGTCATCGTCGGTGGGCTTAAGGCCGGTGAACGCGTGGTGGCCGCAGGCGTTGGGGAGTTACATCCCAACCAGCCGGTACGTATCTGGACGCGTGAACGGGGACTGTAATGGATATCTCTCGTCAGTTTATCAGCAACCCGGTTCGCGTCTGGCTGACTATTCTGCTGCTGGGCGTAGGTGGCATTATTGCCCTGTTGAACATCGGCAGACTGGAAGATCCGGCGTTTACCATCAAAACGGCGGTGGTAATCACTCATTATCCGGGCGCGTCGGCGCAGCAGGTTGAGGAAGAGGTCACCCTGCCGCTGGAAAACGCGCTTCAGCAGTTACCTTACCTGGATAACGTCAGCTCCATCTCCTCCAGCGGCCTGTCGCAGATCACGGTCAATATAGCCTCGCGCTACCACTCAAATGCGCTGCCGCAAATCTGGGATGAACTGCGTCGCCGGGTGGGAGATGCCGCCCGACAGTTTCCACCGGGGGTAGTGACCCCGTTTGTGAATGACGATTTTGGCGATGTGTTCGGCTTTTTCTTTGCCATTTCCGGCGATGAATTCAGCAATCCGGAACTGGTGCGGTATGCCGAGCAGCTGCGCCGGGAGTTGGTCCTCGTGCCGGGCGTGGGCAAAGTGGCCATCGGCGGAGCCCTCACCCAGCAGATTAACGTGGACATTTCTCTGAGCAAAATGGCCGCGCGCGGGATTACGCTTAACCAGCTTTCTGCCCAGCTCAGCAGGCTGAACGTGGTTTCCAGCGCGGGAGAGATCCCCTCCGGTACTGAGTCAATTCGTCTGCATCCTACCGGAGAATTCGAAAGTATTGACGAGCTAGCCGATCTCATAGTGACCCCGCCCGGCGTTGGGGCGGCTACCCGCTTACGGGATATTGCCACCCTGTCACGTGGGCTGGATGCGTCCCCTGCCAGCATCTACCATGCCAACGGCAGAAAAGCCGTCACCATGGGCGTCTCCTTTATCCCCGGCGTTAACGTGATCGACGTGGGACATGCCCTGGAGGCGAAGCTTGAGCAGATGTCAGCCGAGAAACCGGCAGGTATCCATATCGACCTGTTTTACGATCAGGCGGCGGAGGTCGGGCATTCCGTCAATGGATTTATCATTAATTTCCTGATGGCGCTGGCGATTGTCGTCGGTGTGTTGCTGATCTTTATGGGCTTACGCAGCGGGCTCATTATCGCCTTTTCCCTCGCGCTCAACGTGCTGGGCACGCTGCTGATCATGTATCTCTGGGGCATAGAACTACAGCGTATTTCACTGGGGGCGCTGATCATCGCCCTCAGTATGCTGGTCGATAACGCCATCGTGGTTGTCGAAGGGGTACTGATAGCCCGGCAGCAGGGCTCGCCCCTGCTTAACGCCATTAACGCTATTATTCGCCGCTCTGCGCTGCCGCTGCTGGGTGCGACGGTCATCGCCATCCTGGCTTTTGCGCCCGTCGGGCTGTCGCAGGACTCCACCGGCGAATACTGTAAGTCGCTGTTTCAGGTGTTGCTGATTTCACTGATGCTGAGCTGGTTCTCAGCCCTCACCATTACGCCGGTGCTGATTAAATGGTGGCTGTTTAAACATGACGCTGCACCGCCAGACGCCGACGAAACGGATCCCTACGACAAACGCATCTATCGGATCTACCGGGGTTTGCTCAATGCACTGTTACGGCGTAAAGCGCCAACGCTGATGGTGATGGCCGCACTGCTGGCTGCCGCCATCTGGGGCTTTGGCTCGGTGCGGCAGAACTTTTTCCCCTCATCCAGTACGCCAATTTTCTTTGTCGACCTCTGGCTCCCTTACGGGACCGACATTAACTGGACCGAGAAGATGACCGGTGATATCGAGAAAACCATTAACGGCCAGCCTGGCGTGGAAACTACGGTCTCGACGATTGGTCAGGGAAGTATGCGATTTATTTTGACCTACAGCGGACAGCGGCAGTACAGCAACTATGCACAAATCATGGTGAGAATGGACGACCAGCGTAACATCCCCGCCCTGACCCGCCACGTTGATGAGTACATTGCACGGAACTACCCGCAGGTTAACGCCAGCACGAAACGGGTGATGTTTGGCCCCTCCGGTGACAGCGCCATTGAAATACGTATTAAGGGCCCCGATCCGGACAGGCTGCGTCTGATCGCCAGCCAGGTAGACAACATTCTTACGCGCGATCCGGCGACGGACAGCGTCAGGAACGACTGGCAAAACCGCAGCAAAGTGATCCGCCCGCAGTACGTCACCGCGCTCGGACGTGAGCTTGGCGTGGATAAGCAAGACGTCGATAACGCCCTGGAGATGAATTTCTCCGGCAGCCGGGCGGGACTGTACAGAGAAGGAAGCGACCTGTTACCCGTGGTGGTGCGCCCGCCGGAAAGTGAACGGCTGGACGCCAATCACCTGAATAACGTCCTGGTATGGAGCCAGACCCGTCAGCAGTATATTCCGCTGAGCAACGTCGTCAGCGGCTTCGCGCTGGAGTGGGAAGATCCGCTGATCCTGCGTCGCGACCGCTCGCGCGTGCTGACCGTGCAGACCGACCCTGACCCGCTAAGCCAGCAAACGTCCGGCGATATTCTCGCCCGCGTGAAGCCGCAAATAGATGCCCTGCCTCTGCCCCATGGCTACAGCATTGAATGGGGCGGGGACGCGGAGAACTCCAGCGAAGCGCAGCAGGGGCTATTTACCACGCTGCCGCTCGGGTATCTGGTGATGTTTGTGATCACGGTGCTGATGTTCAGTTCGGTAAAAAACGCCGTCGCTATCTGGCTGACCGTGCCGCTGGCGCTGATCGGCGTTACGCCCGGTTTTTTACTTACCGGGATCCCCTTTGGCTTTATGGCACTGATTGGCCTGCTGAGCCTGAGCGGGATGCTGATCCGCAACGGCATTGTGCTGGTGGAAGAGATTGAGCAGCAGAAAGCGCAGCAGGATCAGCACACTGCGATCGTTTACGCCGCCACGTCGCGCCTGCGTCCCATCCTGCTCACCGCCTTTACGACCGTGCTTGGCCTCGCCCCCCTGCTGCTGGATGTGTTCTTCCAGAGCATGGCCGTTGTGATTATGTTTGGGCTTGGGTTTGCTACAATCCTGACGCTGCTGGTACTCCCCGTAATTTACGCGTGTTTTCATCGTAAGGACGAAGCTGAACAACAATGAATGCGACAGGGCTGAACATCATCAAGACGCTGGGCTGTATGACGGCGGTCACCTTCTTCACCATCTACAACACCTGGGACCATTACGATTATGACTATCACTGGATCCTCGGTTTTTTAACCTTCATTTCGACCATCGCCACGCCGTTGTTTTTTGTGGTTGCAGGGTATCTGGATGGGCAATCCCGACACGGCACGCGCTGGCAGCTGGATAAGATCAAAAGCCTGGTGATCGTCTTTCTGTTCTGGGTAACCATTTACTATCTGTGGGAGCCCTATCAGCGCGGATATCTGATCCAGCCCTGGTTCGTGTTCGCGTTTGTCGTGATTTACACTTTTCATCCGGCGGTGGAGTGGCTCAGCCAGCGGCGAACGCTGTTTTGCGGGGTGATTGCCACCCTGCTGCTTTTCTCATACGGGTACGATTTGCTGTCAGCCCTCTATCCTGATGTCCACGTGCTTTCATTGTCGCCGCAGTATCGCCTGTGGACGTGGCTGCTGTTTTATCTGACGGGGCAGCTCTTTTGCGATCCGCAGATTGCGGCGTGGATCGGCCGCAAAAATGTGGTCAGGGCAGCGGTGATTGCCATACCGTTTATTTATCTCTTCACGTGGTTTTACGAACGGCATTTCTTTTTTGCGCTATTTAAAGCGGACAGAAACGCCTTTATCCTCACCGGATCGCAAATCTACATCCTGATTATTGCCCTGGTGATTGCGGCCAACGGCGTACGTTTTCGCCGCAATGTGGAGTTTAAAGAGTCCGTGCTGGCCGCCATTAGCAAAACGATGACCGGGGTCTATATCATGCACTACTCGGTGTTTCACCTGCTGACGGCGCTCATTCCGGTAACGTCCCTGAGCACCAAACTTGCTCTGATTGTGCTCACCTTTGTTACGTCGGTCCTGTTTTCGCTGCTGATCCTGTCCAACGCAGTGGCCAAAAAAGTGATTACCCTTTAAAAGCCCAGGCGCAGCCAGGCAAACAGCACGTTGCCGTTGTTGTAGGTACCGGGAATATAGGTGAACTGGACGGTGACGCGCTTATATCCGGCAGAGAAAAGCGGGAAGATAAACGGCAGCGGGACATAGTTGGCAAAGTCGTCGCGCGCGGTGATCCCCGCGGCGGCCCCCAGCCCCAGACGGAAATCTTTTGCGTTATCCAGATACCAGCCCTTTTCCCAGCCGTAGCCCATCGCGGGCTGCCACTCGTTATGTGAATCTTTAAACATCATGGCAAAGAGTGCGCTCCAGTTGCCCTCGTCGTTGTAGCGAGAAACGCCCAGTCCGCCGCCCCACGGCATTTCGTTGTAGTTATCCGTTTTCTCTTTGTCATACATAAAGCGGGCATGCCAGCTCAGAAACGGCAGGTAGAGATCGTAACGATCCGGCTGTTCCCAGGTCTGGGAAATATCGTCTGTTACCGCATCCCACCAGCGGTGGATGCGCTGTTCGCCGTAGACTTTTGGCTCCGCATGCAGCGGCGAAGACACCAAAAACAGGACTACCCAGAGTGCAGGAAAGAGGCGTTGCATCATTATTCCCTCAGCTTACGTCACACAGCGATCATTATTACTGTAAACCATTCAGCCCTAACCGGAGCCAAACAGGCTGATTTATATTGGGACCCGATAAGATGAAATTTATTGATTCTGCGCTTTCAGGAAAGATAAAAACGTTTTCTCAGGCCGTCTGTCGCGGTAGTCTCATACGTTCCGTCAATATGACGGCTGCAACGTGAGTGACCTTTTCTTATACCAATAATTAAAAATCAGTACAGACAGGACAACTATGGACTCCACCCTCATCTCCGCTCGCCGCAACGAGGAGACACCTTCGCTTAACCGCGCCCGCCGCGCCGCTTTAGGTAGCTTCGCAGGCGCCGTCGTCGACTGGTATGACTTTCTGCTCTACGGTATTACCGCTGCGCTGGTCTTTAACCGTGAATTCTTTCCTCAGATCAGCCCCGCCATGGGCACGCTTGCTGCGTTTGCCACCTTCGGCGTCGGTTTTCTGTTTCGTCCGCTGGGCGGGATAATTTTCGGCCACTTCGGCGATCGCCTTGGCCGTAAGCGCATGCTGATGCTCACCGTCTGGATGATGGGCATTGCCACCGCGCTGATCGGTATTTTGCCCTCCTTTGCATCGATTGGCTGGTGGGCCCCGGTGTTGCTGGTGACGCTTCGCGCCATTCAGGGCTTTGCCGTCGGCGGTGAATGGGGCGGCGCGGCACTGCTGTCCGTGGAAAGCGCGCCGAAGAACAAGAAAGCGTTCTACAGCAGCGGCGTGCAGGTAGGTTATGGCGTGGGTCTGCTGCTCTCCACGGGCCTGGTGTCGCTCATTAGCCAGCTCACGACAGACGAGCAGTTCCTGAGCTGGGGCTGGCGTATTCCGTTTATCTTCAGCATTGTGCTGGTCGTGGTGGCCCTGTGGATCCGTAACGGCATGGAAGAGTCGGCTGAGTTTGAGCGGCAGCAACGCGAAAAACCGGTCGCGAAAAAACGGCTGCCGGTGATGGAAGCGCTGGTGCAGCACCCTGGCGCTTTTCTGAAAATTATCGCCCTGCGCCTGTGCGAACTGCTGACGATGTATATCGTCACCGCCTTCGCCCTCAACTACTCCACGCAAAACCTCGGTCTGCCGCGGGAATTGTTCCTGAACATTGGCCTGGTGGTGGGCGGGATCAGCTGCCTGACCATCCCCTGCTTCGCCTGGCTGGCGGATCGCTTTGGCCGTCGACGGGTATACATCACGGGCGCGCTCACCGGCACACTCAGCGCCTGGCCGTTCTTTATGGCGCTGGAGGCACAGTCGGTCTTCTGGATTGTCTTCTTCGCGATCATGCTTGCGAACATCGCTCACGATATGGTGGTCTGCGTGCAGCAGCCGATGTTTACCGAGCTGTTTGGCGCAAGCTACCGCTACAGCGGCGCGGGCGTGGGATATCAGGTGGCGAGCGTGGTCGGCGGCGGGTTTACGCCGTTTATCGCCGCCGCGCTGGTGACGTTCTCCGGCGGGAACTGGCATAGCGTGGCGATTTATCTGCTGGCAGGTTGCCTGCTTTCTGCTGCCACCGCCCTGTTGATGAAGGAAACCGCGCACAGCTGATCTCCTCACTTTTGTTTCACAGGCGTGTGACATACTATCGGGTATAGCCGCACACCTGTGGAACAAGGAGACAGACATGAATAATAAGGGCTCCAGCCTGACCCCGGCTCAGGCGCTGGAAAAACTCGACGCGCTGTATGAACAGTCCGTCAATGCACTGCGCAGCGCCATCAGTGACTATATCGAAACAGGGAAACTTCCCGATGAAAAGGCCAGAACCCAGGGCCTTTTTGTTTATCCATCGCTCTCTGTCACCTGGGACGGCAGCGCCAGCAGCAATCCGAAAACCCGCGCCTATGCGCGTTTCACCCACTCCGGCTGTTACAGCACGACCATCACGCGTCCTGCGCTGTTCCGCCCCTACCTGGAAGAGCAGCTTACCCTGCTGTATCAGGATTACGGCGCGCATATCAGCGTTGAACCGTCCCTGCACGAGATCCCCTACCCGTACGTGATAGACGGCTCAGCGCTGACGCTGGATCGCTCCATGAGCGCGGGGCTGACCCGCCATTTCCCGACCACTGAGCTGTCGCAGATTGGCGATGAGACGGCGGACGGGATCTATCACCCGGCAGAGTTTTCACCGCTGTCGCACTTTGATGCCCGCCGTGTCGATTTTTCGCTGGCACGCCTGCGCCACTACACCGGCACCCCAGCCGAACATTTCCAGCCGTTCGTACTGTTTACCAACTACACCCGCTATGTAGACGAATTTGTCCGCTGGGGCTGTAGCCAGATCCTTGACCCGGACAGCCCTTACATCGCTCTCTCCTGCGCGGGCGGGATCTGGATCACCGCCGAAACCGAAGCACCGGAAGAGGCCATCTCCGACCTGGCGTGGAAAAAGCACCAGATGCCCGCCTGGCACCTGGTCACCGCCGACGGTCAGGGCATTACGTTGATTAACATCGGCGTTGGCCCGTCGAATGCAAAAACCATCTGCGACCATCTGGCGGTTCTGCGCCCGGACGTCTGGCTGATGATCGGCCACTGCGGCGGCCTGCGTGAAAGCCAGCTGATTGGTGATTATGTCCTCGCCCACGCTTATCTGCGTGACGACCATGTCCTTGACGCGGTTCTGCCGCCGGACATTCCTATCCCGAGTATTGCGGAAGTACAGCGCGCCCTGTACGACGCCACCAAAGAGGTGAGCGGCATGCCGGGTGAAGAGGTGAAGCAGCGCCTGCGTACCGGTACGGTCGTCACCACCGACGATCGTAACTGGGAGCTTCGCTATTCCGCCTCCGCTCTGCGTTTCAATCTCAGCCGTGCGGTCGCGATCGATATGGAAAGCGCCACCATTGCCGCGCAGGGCTACCGCTTCCGCGTCCCGTACGGCACGCTGCTGTGCGTGTCCGATAAACCGCTGCACGGCGAGATCAAACTGCCGGGTCAGGCGAACCGTTTCTACGAAGGGGCGATCTCAGAGCACCTTCAGATTGGAATTCGCGCCATCGATTTACTGCGTGCAGAGGGCGACAAACTGCATTCCCGCAAGCTGCGCACCTTCAATGAGCCACCGTTTAGGTGATACTAAGGACACAATATGCACACCACATCACCGCTTACGGCCCTGCGCCAGTGGCTACAGGACAATCAGCTCGACGGGATGATTGTGCCGCGCGCCGATGCCTGGCAGAGCGAATCTTGCGCACCGTATGATGCAAAGCTGGCCTGGCTGACGGGCTTTGACGGCTCGGCGGGGCTTGCGCTGGTACTGAAAGACAGAGCGCTGCTGTTTGTTGACGGACGCTATCAGGTTCAGGCCCGCGTACAGGTCAATCTCGACGAGGTGGAGATCCACCATCTGCACAACGAGCCGCTGGCCGAGTGGCTGGCGAAAAACGTTGCGGCCGGCACGCGCATCGGCTTTGATACGCTGCTGATGACCAATGCAGAGTTTACGCGGCTCTCGGCCACGCCGTGCGAACTGGTACCGCTCGCGCGCTCTCCGTTCGATACCCTCTGGGTTGACCGCCCTGCCGCCCCCGCAGGGCTTATCCGCGAGATGCCTGTAGACATCAGCGGCGAAAGCAGCGCCGCCAAACGCCAGCGCGCCGCCGCCGTGCTGGCAGAGCACCGCGCGGATTATCTGGCCGTTACCCTGCCGGACAATATCGCCTGGCTGCTGAACGTGCGGGGCTCAGATATCCCCTTTTGCCCGGTGCCTCTGTCGTTTGCCCTGCTGAGCCGCGAGGGTGCGGTGGAATGGTTTGTGGATGACAGCAAGCTGAATGCGCTGCCGGATGCCGTGCGGAACGCCTTCACGATTGCGCCTCAGGAAGCCTTTATCCCGCGCTGTAGGCAGCTTGCGCAGGGTAAGCGGGTCATGATCGATCCCGATTCCGCACCGGTGGCGTTACGCTTTGCGGTTGAACCTCAGGGGGAAATTATCTGGCAGACCGACCCGATCACCCTGATGAAAGCTACGAAAAACCCGGTGGAGCTGGCGGGCTATCGTGAATGTCATCACCAGGACGGTGCGGCATGGGTGAATTTCCTGGCCTGGCTGAGCCGGGAAGTTCCTCAGCGGGCCGCGTCGGGAATGCCGCTGACCGAGCTTGACGTGCAGGCGAAACAGCTTGCGTTCCGCCTGCAACAGCCTGGCTTTGTCGAGCCGAGTTTCGCCACCATTTCCGCTTCCGCGAGTAACGCGGCGATGTGCCATTACCACTCAAGCGAGGCCAGCAACAAGCCCATCGGCCACGACCACTTTTACCTGAATGATTCCGGGGGGCAGTACCGCAACGGCACCACGGACGCGACGCGTACCCTGGCCTGGGGAAAGGTCGATCCACAGCAGCGTTTGCACTACACCGCAGTGCTTAAAGGCTTCCTGTCGCTGATTACCCTTCAGTTCCCGTCCGGCACTCAGGGGCACCAGCTGGATGCCTTTGCGCGCCGTCCGCTGTGGGAGTTGGGACTGGATTACGACCACGGCACCGGGCATGGCGTAGGGCATCAGCTTCTGATCCACGAGAACCCGCACCGTTTTGCGCAAAAGGTCAACCCGTGGCCGCTGGTGGCGGGCAATATTATGACCATTGAGCCGGGTTACTACCTGGGCGATAGCCACGGTATTCGCATTGAAAACCAGGTGGAGATTGTCGAAAGCCGTCCGGGATTTTGTAAGTTTGCCTCGCTGACGCTGATCCCAATCGATTTAAGCCAGGTGGAGCTGCATCTGTTGAGCGAGTCAGAAAAACAGTGGCTGGATGAGTACCACCAGCAGGTACGAGAGGCGCTTTCACCCCGGGTGGACAGCGATGCGCGGCCGTGGCTGGTGGAGGCAACGGCGCCAATACGTGTGAACCGGTAGTGCGGCTTTTGCCGGGTGGTGGCTTCGCCTTACCCGGCCTACGATTCGATGTTTTTGTAGGTCGGGTAAGCGGAGCGCCACCCGACAATTTTACTGAACGCAGAAAAGCAAAAAGCCTGCTTAAAAGCAGGCTTTTCAAATTTGGCTCCTCTGACTGGACTCGAACCAGTGACATACGGATTAACAGTCCGCCGTTCTACCGACTGAACTACAGAGGAATCGTGTGAACGGGGCGCATATTATCGATGCGCCCTGAGGATGTCAAAGGGTGAATGCAGATTTTCAATCGTTTGCCGATTTATTCTCCACTTCGCACATTTGTCAGGCACTTGCCGTTTCCGAAACCTCCTGCTCCGGTTTTTTTCGCGGATATTTCCACAGCCAGCGTCCGCTCACCATGCGCCAGTAGAACAGCGCCCCGCGCACGGCCCAGTCAAGGAACATCCCCAGCCAGACGCCGACAACGCCCATACCTAACATTACCCCCAGCGTGTAGCCCGCCACGACGCGGCAGCCCCACATGCCGAGCATGGAGACCCACATCGCAAACCGGGCATCGCGCGCGCCTTTCAGCCCGGCAGGAAGTACCCAGGACGCGGCCCAAATTGGCATAAACGCCGCGTTGAGCCAAATCAGCACCTTCACGACCTCTTTCACGTCATTTTCGTGCGTATAGAACGAGGCCATCAGCCCGGCTAAAGGCGCAGTTCCCCACGCAATCGCCGTCAGTCCAATGGTTGAAAGCCAGAAGACATGCCGAAGCTGCCGTTCCGCCTGCCCTATCTGCCCCTTTCCGAGGCGTCTGCCGGTGATGATCGTCGACGCCGATCCCAGTGCGTTTCCGGGCAGGTTAATGAGCGAGGCGATGGAGAAGGCAATAAAGTTGCCGGCGATGACGTCTGTTCCCATCCCGGCAACAAACATCTGCGTCAGCAGTTTCCCACCGTTAAACAACACGGATTCGATGCTGGCCGGAATACCGATCCCCATCACTTCCCAGATAATGGCGAAGTTAAGCGGACGGAAATAGCTTTTAAGCGTCAAGCGCAGCGATGGCGTAATTCCCGCCATCAGCACGCCGATTATCGCCGCCGCACCAATATAGCGGGAAATGGTCAGCCCTAATCCCGCGCCGACAAAGCCCAGCCCCTCCCAGGAAAAGACGCCGTAAATCAAAACGCTGCTGATAATGATGTTCAGGATGTTCATGCCGCCGTTTATTAACAGCGGAATTTTGGTATTCCCTGCGCCACGAAGCGCACCGCTACCAATCAGCGCGATGGCAGCCGCCGGATAGCTCAGCACCGTCATTTCCAGATAGGTGAGCGCCAGATCCTTCACTTCACTTGTCGCTTCACCCGCGACGATGTCGATAATTTCTTTGCCGTAATAATGGATAACCGCCGCCAGGATGATCGAAAAGAGGGTCATGATCATCAGCGACTGTCTGGCCGCCTCCCGGGCGCGTTTTGGATCAAGTTTCCCAAGACTAAACGCCACCACTACCGTTGTACCGAGATCGATAGCGGCAAAGAAGGACATCACAACCATGTTGAAACTGTCCGCCAGCCCTACCCCGGCCATGGCTTCTTTACCGAGCCAGCTCACCAGGAAGGTGCTTAACACCCCCATCAACAGGACGCAGGTATTCTCCAGGAAAATAGGCACAGCAAGGGGGGTGATTTCACGCCAGAACAGAACTCGATAACTCTTACGTTTTGCATACCAGGGCGTGCGCATAATCGCCTGGCGCAGGGGTGCGGTGACGTTCAAAATGGGCCTTAACGAGAAAGTTGAAACTCCATTTCAAATGATGGGGCAGAAATGCGTATCCTGCAAAGTATTTTCCATAAAATTATGTTTGGATTTACAACAAAATGACGACAGAATCATCAAACAATCACTTTTGCCTGAGATCAGGTTTGACAAAAGTTTTTTCGCCGCTAAGATAAGCCTCCACAACGATTCCTCTGTAGTTCAGTCGGTAGAACGGCGGACTGTTAATCCGTATGTCACTGGTTCGAGTCCAGTCAGAGGAGCCAAATTTAAAAAGCCTGCTTTTAGAGCAGGCTTTTTGCTTTTCTGCACCATGTAAATTGTCGGGTGGCGCTACGCTTACCCGACCTAGGGTCCTGTAGGCCCGGTAAGCGCAGCGCCACCGGGCAACAGAGTATGCGATTACTCGCCTTTAGCGTCGACGTTTTTGATTTCGCCCATCACTTTCAGCTTTTTGGAAATGTCGCGACGCTCTTTGGACAGCTCAGCGTTTTTGATGATGTAGTCATCAACGCGATCTTCATAATCGCTCTTCATGCTGGCGATGATGCCCTGAATGGCTTCAACGCTCATACCTGGCTTGATGTAGTCGCTCAGGTTGTCCAGCAGCAGGACACGTTTCTGGTTGTCACGGATCTTCTTCTCTACGTCCTGGATTTCGCGCTGTAGCTTGTTTTTGCGGCGGAACAGGCGGACGAACTCCAGAACATCCTGGAACGAAGGCTTGGTAGTTTCCATTTTTACACCCCTGATAATGTGAGATTCGGATTCGTTAAAGCAACCGTTTTAACAGACAGCGGCTGCGAATGACAATGAGTATATCGTTTAAAACCATCATAACCCTAATTGTTGCTGAATCGAAGCAGCAGGCATCACATACGCTTTTTATTTGCGCAGTGCCCGGCAAATCAGCTGCGATAACAACTCCAGCTGTCGCGCCAGCTCCATACTCAGCCAGACATAGCCGTGGATGGGCGTTTCCGACACATTGTCGCCCTGACGCTCATTCATCAGCTGTTTGAGCTCGATGACGATGTCATTCAGCCGCTCGCTGTTCGCCCGTATCGGCTGTGGGTTACCTTCGTAAAGTGCATGAGCGATGGTCAGCAGGGTTTGCTGCGTCATCTGCTGCGTCTCTTTCAGCGTATGCGCGTTGAGCATCAGAAGATGGCTGGGGCGTGAGGCCCAGTGGGCATTGATTTGCAGTTCAAGCATACAGACCAGATTACGGCTGACCGTTTGAATGGCTTCAAAAATGGCTTTCTGGATATGCGTCTCTTTGCTTGCCGGGGTAATTAACCCGCGCATTTTGACCACATCATTAAGGATTTTTTGCAGGTGCTTTTCCAGCCGCGGACGCTCAATCAGATTCGGCGAAAACCCGGCCTGGTAAACCCGGTTAAATGCCGTGACGTAGTTTGCCATCTGAATGCGCCAGTGCAGGAAGGCGCGCTGCGGCCAGATGCCGGTAAACAGCATGGCGAGCAACGAGCCGAGGATCACGTCCCCGCTTCGCCACAATGCGGTGGTCATATCGCCCGCCGGTGCGCCGACCACTACCGCGAGCGTAATGCCAATCAGCAGCGCCTGATACGGTTTCTTGCCGAGGGCCAGCCATCCGCAAAGAAACATCGCCACCGCGCACCACAGCAACATGAACGGAAATGAAATTAGCTCCAGCTTCAGGGCGATAAGCCCAAGCGCCGAGCCTAAAACGGTACCGCCTATGCGTTCGAAAGCGCGAGGGACCACGTTCCCCCAGAATGAGATCGGCCCCATCACCACCACCAGCGTGATCAGCGGCCACGTTCCTTCCGGGATATCCAGCAAACGAACCAGTACGAAGGTCAGCACAAACGCCAGCGCAATGCGGCAACCGTGCACCACGCGATAATGTTTGTATAACCGAATTTCAAAAGGGGTTAATGACTTGTCGGGGCGCACACCCGTCTCCAGCTCTACGGCAAACCACAATTGTACTGTGTTTTCAGCCGGGTGGATCGCGCCCGGCTGAAAAACCCTGCGTTTCGCAGGATTATCCCACTTTGTGCTCTACCGGTACAAACATCTCAATATCCCAGTAGCCGTCAGCATTGCCATCGTTCAGATAGCGTTCGAAGCAGGGTTTTGGCGCAATCTGGAATTTGCTGTCTTCCAGCAGGGAGTTGAAGAACTGATACCACGGGGTGGCGAAATCATGATTTTCGACGCGCGCGGCGGCAATAGCATACTCTCCGGCAGCAATTTCGGTCAGCATTACCCCTTCGCTGTTATCAGGGATAGTGAAATCGTCCGCTACCGTTACGGCGGTAACGCAGCGAAGCTTTTCTGCCGGCACGTCATCCGGATTGTCATAATAAACGGCCACCCACTCCTGCGGCTGAATATGACGTCCATCTACCCACATAACCAGCTGTTCAAATCCCTGCTTGACCGTCTTTTCCCACGGCCCCACGAGATGAAAGCCAGCGATCGTACGTTTCTGTTGCTGCCTGATGCTGTAGTCCATGCTGCCTCCGTTTATTACTGTATATATATACACTATAAAGCAGAATCGAGATTATCGGCAAACCAGGAGTGTTTATTATGTGAGCAGACTCGCAACACTGCCAGTCTGCCCGAAAAGGTTAGAGTTTATGATGCAGATAATCGCCGAGGCGGGAGAAAAGGCCGCCCTTTTCAACGCGCTCCAGCGTAACCAATGGCCAGTGCGCTACCACCTTGTCACGATCGTACAGCTGGATCTCCCCTACCCGCTGATGCGCGGCGATCGGCGCTTCCAGCTCTTTTTTATCCATTACATATTTCGCCTTGATGTTCGGCACTTCCGTTTTGGGTAATGCCAGCCAGAAATCCTGATCCGTGCCCAGCGCGATCTGCTCTTTATCGCCATACCAGATGCGTTCGGTTCCCACTTTTTTGCCGTTATGCAGGATCTGCACCGTATCGAAATTTTGCTGTCCCCAGTGGAGCAGCTTGCGCGCCTGATCTTCACGTCCTTTCGGGCTGTCTGCCCCCATCACCACCGCAATCAGTCGACGCTGACCATCCACTGCGGAGGCGATCAGGTTAAAGCCCGCGCCCGAGGTGTGTCCCGTTTTCAGACCATCCACGTTCATGGTCTTATCCCACAGCAGGCCGTTGCGGTTCTGCTGAGTGATGCCGTTCCAGGTCAGACTCTTTTCGCTGTACATGTGGTAGAACTCAGGCTCGCCGTGGATGATGGCCCGGGAAAGCACGGCGAGATCGTAAGCGGAGCTGTGCTGACCCGGTGCATCCAGCCCGTGTACGGTTTCGAAGTGGGTATCGCGCAGGTTCAGCTTTTCAACGTAGTCATTCATCATCCTGACGAACTGCGGCTGACCGCCCGCCACGTGATCCGCCAGCGCCACGCAGGCGTCATTGCCGGAATCAACAATCAGGCCGCGGCTGAGATCGCGCACAGAAACCCGATCGCCCTGCTTCAGAAACATCAGAGACGAACCGTCAAAGACCGGATTGCCTTTTGCCCAGGCGTCACGTCCGACCGTCACAATGTCATCGGGGCTGATGCGGTGGCTATCAATGGCACGATCGACAACGTACCCCGTCATCAGTTTGGTCAGGCTCGCCGGATTACGCTGCTGATGTTCGTTGCCCGCCGTTAAGATTTGACCCGTGGTGTAATCCATCAATACCCAGGATCCTGCCTGGATGGCAGGCGGCTGAGGTGAAAAATCCAGCGGCTCGGCAGCCAACGCGGATGAAATACTCGAAGCGAGTAAAGAAACAGCAATAAACAGACGGCGTTTCAACGGTATATCCTCAGGTCAGTAAAAATCGATGACCTTTTTACGGGAGTTCTGATGTCGTTACCTGCCTTAATTGCAAAAAAATGTGACAGCACGCAGATTTTTTCGGAACAAATCTCGCAAATTTCTTGCCTGAAGGTGCTTTTTATTCGGACTGCTCACCCCAATCGTTTACCATAGAGACGTCAATTTTTAACAGGATGAGATTACTGGTGTCTGACTCTGCCGCGCGCCCGACTTTTTTGTTCCACGATTACGAAACCTTTGGCACCCATCCGGCGCTGGACCGACCGGCGCAGTTTGCGGCTATCCGAACCGATGACGAATTTAACGTCATCGGCGAACCCGAGGTGTTTTACTGTAAACCCGCCGATGACTATCTGCCGCAGCCGGGCGCGGTGATGGTGACGGGCATCACGCCTCAGGAAGCGCGGGATAAAGGCGTTAGCGAAGCAGAATTTGCCCGTCGCATCCACGACCTGTTCACGGTGCCTGATACCTGCGTGGTGGGTTACAACAACATCCGTTTTGACGATGAAGTGACGCGCAATATCTTCTACCGCAACTTCTACGATCCGTATGCCTGGAGCTGGCAGAACCGCAATTCGCGCTGGGATTTGCTGGATATTATGCGCGCCTGCTATGCGCTGCGCCCGGAGGGAATTAACTGGCCGGAGAACGACGACGGCTTGCCGAGCTTCAGGCTCGAGCACCTGACGCGGGCCAACGGCATCGAGCACAGCAACGCCCACGACGCGATGGCAGACGTCTACGCGACCATCGCTATGGCGAAGCTCGTAAAAACCGCGCAGCCGCGCCTGTTTGAGTATCTGCTGAGCCATCGCAGCAAGCAAAAGCTGATGACGCTGATTGACGTGCCGCAGATGAAACCGCTGGTGCATATTTCAGGGATGTTCGGTGCGTGGCGCGGGAACACAAGCTGGGTGGCGCCGCTTGCCTGGCATCCGGACAACCGTAACGCCGTCATCATGGTGGATCTTGCCGGGGATATCTCGCCGCTGCTTGAGCTCGACAGCGACACCTTACGTGAACGGCTCTATACGCCGAAAGAGGCGCTGGGTGACCTGCCAGCCGTACCGGTAAAACTGGTGCACATCAATAAATGCCCGGTGCTTGCGCAGGCCAACACGCTGCGCCCGGAAGACGCCGACCGGCTGGGGATTAACCGTCAGCACTGCCTCGATAACCTGAAAGTGCTGCGCGACAACCCGCAGGTGCGCGAGAAAGTCGTCGCCATTTTTGCCGAAGCAGAGCCGTTCATGCCGTCTGATAATGTGGATGCGCAGCTTTATAACGGCTTCTTCAGCGATGCCGATCGCGCGGCGATGAACATCGTGCTGCAAACCGACCCGCGTAACCTGCCCGCGCTGGATATCACCTTCGCAGATAAGCGCATTGAGAAGCTGATGTTCAATTATCGCGCGCGTAACTATCCCGGCTCGCTGGATGAAGCAGAGCAGGAGCGCTGGTTACAGCATCGGCGCAACGTGTTTACGCCGGAGTTTCTTAATAGCTACGCCCAGGAGCTGGAGATGCTTTACGGCCAGTATGAAGGGAATGCTGAGAAACAGGCGCTGCTGAAAGCGCTGTTCCAGTACGCGCAAGAAATTGTCTGAGTAGCGGGTACAAAAAAGCCGGAGGCGATGTCTCCGGCTTTTTTTTGCCGGGTGGCGCTAACGCTTACCCGGCCTACAAAACTGTAGGTCGGGTTGAGCATAGCCGCCACCCGACACAGTCTTACGCGACGTCTTCGTACTGAGGAACCGGGTTGCGGAAGCTCTTCGTTACGCAAGCCAGGTAAATCAGACCGATTGCACCCCAGATCAGACCCAGAACCATTGAGCTCTCTTCCAGATTGATCCACAGGGCGCCCACCGTCAGGGCACCACACACTGGCAGCACCAGATAGTTGATGTGGTCCTTCAGCGTCTTGTTGCGCTTCTCACGGATCCAGAACTGCGAAATCACGGAGAGGTTAACGAAGGTGAACGCCACCAGCGCACCAAAGTTAATCAGCGCAGTGGCCGTTACCAGGTCGAACTTGATTGCCAGCAGGGCAATTGCGCCCACCAGCAGCACGTTCCACGCCGGGGTACGCCATTTCGGATGCACGTAACCAAAGAAGCGAGTTGGGAACACACCGTCACGGCCCATCACGTACATCAGACGAGAAACGCCCGCGTGCGCTGCCATACCGGATGCCAGTACGGTGACGCTGGAGAAGATCAGCACGCCCCACTGGAAGGTTTTACCCGCCACGTACAGCATGATTTCAGGCTGCGATGCATCCGGATCTTTAAAGCGAGAGATATCCGGGAAGTACAGCTGTAAGAAATAAGACGCACCGATGAAGATCAGGCCGCCAATCAGCGCGGTCAGGAAAATCGCTTTCGGGATCACGCGCTCGGCATCTTTGGTCTCTTCAGACAGAGAAGAGATACCGTCGAAGCCCAGGAACGAGAAGCACAGGATAGTCGCCCCGGTGATCATCGGCACAACGTGCGCACCTTCAGACCAGAACGGACGGGTGCTGGTCAGCGTACCTGCGCCTTCACCGTGGGAAACGCCGTAGATGATCAGCCCAACGATAACCGCAACAATCCCCATCTGAAGGATCACGATCAGGGTGTTGAAGTTAGCCACGGTCTTGATGCTGCGCAGGTTAGAGATGGTCATAAAGGCCACCAGCGCCACAACGAAGATCCACGACGGTACAGAAGGTACCAGCGCTTCGAAGTAAATTTTTGCCAGCAGAATGTTGATCATCGGCATGAACAGGTAGTCCAGCAGTGATGACCAGCCCACCATAAAGCCAACAGCCGGGCTAATGGATTTCTGAGCATAGGTGTACGCAGAGCCTGCGGACGGGAAACGGCGAACCAGTTTACCGTAGCTCAGCGCTGTAAAGAGAATGGCGACCAGTGCAAAGGCGTACGCCGTTGCAACGTGACCGTCAGTAAGGCCTGATACGATACCGAATGTATCGAACAGCGTCATCGGTTGCATATAGGCAAGGCCCATCATAACAACCGGAATCAACGTAAGCGTTTTACGTAATTCCACGCGAGAGGTGTTTGGAGTTGCGTTATGCGACATAGTTATTCTCCTTTACGGTGATAACCGCCACGTAAGCGAAAAATTGCCCCATTTCTTTCTTCCTCAGCGACAACAACTGTCGGATTTTAGTAAATATCTATCCGGTACGAAGCCCGGCCTCTTGGTTTTTAGTTTCGTTTCGTACATGCAAAAAAAAATAACCGACGCCTTTTATATCGTCGATTATTCATTTGTTTGCAGCGGCGGCATTTTGCCCTATTCCAGATAAAAAAGGCAATACATTGAGAAACCTGCCCATAAATTAATTTTACTAACTGGTTGATTTCCCATCATCTGCCTGAGTGTAAACTGTCGCGATAGCACTATTTGCTAAAATTTCGTCTCGCCACCAGGCGCTGGCAAGCCCGGCGGTCTGTTCATTCCAGCCCACCCATACCGATTCGTTACTGCTCTGCGCTAAAACCTGTTTTTCCACCAGCGCGCCGCTTTCAATAAAGCGCTGTGCTAAATAACGGGGAAGGTAGCCGCACCCCAGGCCGCTTATTTGCAGTTCCAGCTTGGTTTTAAAATCAAAAACGGTGATGGCCTCCTGCTCATCCAGAAGCTGCGATGAAATGCCGCACTCGGGGCGGGAGCTGTCTCCCACCACAATGGCGCGGTGGTTTTTAATGACGCGTCTTGAAACAGGCTCCGGTTCATTCGCCAGCGGGTGATGAGGCGCAACGGCAAAAACCTGCTCCAGAACACCCAGCCGCGCAAAACCAAATTCGCTCAACTGGGGAGGCTCATGCAGCGCCCCAACGATGATATCCGCCCTGCCCTGCGTCAGGGCCTCCCAGGAACCGCCCAGCACGCCATTGATAAAAACCAGCCGGGTGACGCTGTGGCGCTGATAGAACGCCTCAATAAGCGGGGTAAGCAGGGAGAAAGGGAATGTATCATCAACCCCAATCACCAGCTCATTTTCCCAGCCCTGGTGAAGTTTGACGGCCTGTTTTTCCAGCTCGCGAACCGTATGCAGCACGTCACGCCCTTTTTCCAGCAGCATCTGCCCAGTACGGGTGAAACGCGCGCGATGGCCAGTGCGGTCAAGAATTTGAATATTAAGATCGCTCTCGAGCTTTTGCACGGTGTAGCTCAGAGCCGAAGGGGTTTTATAGAGCTTCGCCGAGGCGGCGGCAAAGCTCCCCTCTTTTTCCAGCGCATCCAGAATAACAAGAACATCCAGCAGCGGTTTCATCTTCGCCCCCTTGCGGTGTGCGATGGCCTCCGCCGGCGCAATTATTCCATGGGCATAACCAGCGGATCGGGATACTGATATTCAAATCCCAGTTCATGGCAAATACGATTGCCATCAATAATTTTGCCTTTGCGCTCCCCCTGCGCCTCACTGAACACCGGCGGCGCCAGACCCAGCTGGCGCGCCATCAGCGGATAAAAGGTGCTGCGTGGCGGATGCGAAGGCGCACATATATTATAGATGTGCCCCCCTTTCGGAGCCTGTAAAAGCAGCTCTATCGCACCGATAACATCTTCAAGGTGTACAAGGTTAACGCCGTGCTGACCATCCGGCGCGGATTTACCGGCAAAGAAGCGTCCCGGATGACGCCCCGGCCCCACCAGCCCGGCGAGGCGTAAAATATCCACCTGCGTGCCAGGCAGATTGTGCAGCCAGTCTTCCAGCTCTTTCAGTACCCGTCCGCTGGCGGTTACCGGACGGCGCTCGGTGTTTTCTTTCGCCGTACCGTCGATATCGCCATAGACGGAGGTCGAGCTGGTGAAAATGATACGCGGAATATGGTGCGCCAGGGCGCTGTCGACAATCTCCTGCACCGCCTGCAGGTAAAACGTCTCGCCCGGCCCGCTGCGCCGCGCCGGTAAGGTAATGACCAGCGCGTCCACATTCATCAGTTCATCCAGCTCGTCGGTATCGCAGATAAGCTCGGGTTCGAGACGCAGCTCGACACCATCAATGCCGCACATGCGCGCCGCCTCAACCCCGTCCCGCGTGGTCTTACTCCCTGTCACCTGCCAGCCTTTCGCGGCTAATGACATCGCCAGTGGCATTCCTAACCACCCTAATCCGACAATCGCGACCTTTTTCATGACATTCTCCGCTTAACGACGCCTGTTATAAGGCTACGCCAGCCTTATGGAACGCACAATTCATACCATCAATATGAAATGAATTAATGATCAAAAAAAGCCCTTGCTTTATGGCGTACAACTGGTTTAGGTTAAAAGACATCAAATGCATAAGCATTCAACGAGAATTTATATGACACGCGTTCCTTTTAAAAACCACCATCATCACCATCATCCTGACTAGTCTTTCAGGCGATGTGTGCTGGAAGACGTTTGGATCTTCCAGTGGTGCATGAACGCATGAAAAAGCCCCCGGAAGATCTTCTTCCGGGGGCTTTTTTTTGGACCGCATTCAGACAGGTTAAAACAGGTTAACGAGGAACACAGAATGTTAGATAACTCACGTTTACGCATAGCTATTCAAAAATCAGGCCGTTTAAGCGATGATTCACGCGAACTGCTGGCCCGCTGCGGGATTAAAATCAACCTGCACACCCAGCGCCTGATCGCCCTGGCTGAAAATATGCCGATCGACATTCTGCGCGTACGTGATGACGATATTCCGGGCCTGGTCATGGATGGCGTCGTTGACCTCGGCATCATCGGCGAAAACGTACTGGAAGAAGAGTTATTAACCCGCCGCGCGCAGGGCGAAGATCCACGCTACTTTACCCTGCGTCGTCTGGACTTCGGCGGCTGCCGCCTGTCGCTGGCCACGCCGGTTGATGAAGCCTGGGATGGCCCGGCCGCGCTGAACGGCAAACGTATCGCCACCTCTTACCCTCACCTGCTGAAGCGTTACCTCGATCAAAAAGGCGTGCAGTTTAAATCTTGTCTGCTGAACGGCTCTGTTGAAGTGGCGCCACGCGCGGGCCTGGCCGATGCCATCTGTGACCTCGTCTCCACCGGCGCCACGCTCGAAGCGAACGGCCTGCGCGAAGTGGAGGTGATCTACCGCTCCAAAGCGTGCCTTATCCAGCGCGACGGCGAGATGGCGGAGGCTAAACAGCAGCTCATCGACAAGCTGCTGACCCGTATTCAGGGCGTGATTCAGGCGCGTGAATCCAAATACATCATGATGCATGCGCCAACCGAGCGCCTGGACGAAGTGATTGCCCTGCTGCCAGGTGCTGAGCGCCCAACCATTCTGCCGCTGGCGGGCGACCAGCAGCGCGTGGCGATGCACATGGTGAGCAGCGAAACCCTGTTCTGGGAAACGATGGAAAAACTGAAGGCGCTGGGCGCGAGTTCTATTCTGGTGCTGCCAATTGAGAAGATGATGGAGTAACGACCATGAGCTTTAACACAATCATCGACTGGAATACCTGTAGCGACGCGCAACAGCGCGAGCTGCTGATGCGCCCTGCAATTTCAGCCTCAGAGAGCATCACCCGCACCGTGGCGGAGATCCTCGATAACGTCAAAGCCCGCGGAGACGACGCGCTGCGCGAGTACAGCGCCAAGTTTGATAAAACTGAGGTCGACGCGTTACAGGTCACCGCACAGGAGCTCGCCGGGGCGGAAAGCCGCCTTGGGGATGAGATCAAACAGGCGATGGCCGTCGCAGTGAAAAATATTGATACCTTCCACACCGCGCAGAAATTGCAGGCGGTGGATGTGGAAACCCTGCCCGGCGTGCGCTGCCAGCAGGTGACGCGCCCGGTGGCGTCCGTTGGCCTCTATATTCCTGGCGGCTCTGCCCCGCTGTTTTCGACCGTCCTGATGCTGGCCACCCCGGCACGTATTGCCGGTTGTCAAAAGGTGGTGCTCTGCTCTCCGCCACCGATCGCCGATGAGATCCTGTATGCGGCGAAGCTGTGCGGCGTACAGGCGATCTATAAAGTGGGCGGCGCGCAGGCGATTTCCGCCCTGGCGTTCGGGACGGAGTCTGTTCCCAAAGTCGACAAAATCTTTGGCCCGGGTAACGCATACGTTACCGAAGCGAAGCGCCAGGTCAGTCAGCGTCTGGACGGCGCGGCGATTGATATGCCTGCCGGTCCGTCTGAAGTGCTGGTGATTGCCGACAGCGGCGCTACACCGGATTTCGTGGCCTCTGACCTGCTCTCGCAGGCCGAGCACGGCCCTGACTCGCAGGTGATTTTACTGACGCCAGATGCCGACATGGCAAAACGCGTGGGCGAGGCCGTTGAGCGTCAGCTGGCCGACCTGCCGCGTGCGGAAACGGCGCGTCAGGCGCTATCGGCCAGCCGACTGATTGTGGCTCGCGATATCGACCAGTGCATCGCCATCTCCAACCAGTACGGTCCTGAGCACCTGATTATTCAGACCCGTAACGCGCGCGATCTGGTCGACAGCATAACCAGCGCAGGCTCGGTGTTCCTCGGGGACTGGTCACCGGAATCCGCCGGGGATTACGCCTCCGGCACCAACCACGTGCTGCCCACGTATGGCTATACCTCAACCTGCTCCAGCCTGGGGCTGGCGGATTTCCAAAAGCGCATGACCGTGCAGGAACTCTCCCGCGAGGGATTTGCCTCGCTGGCGTCGACCATCGAAACCCTGGCCGCCGCCGAGCGCCTGACTGCCCACAAAAATGCCGTGACGCTGCGCGTTGCCGCCCTGAAGGAGCAAGCATGAACATCGAAGAATTAGCCCGCGAAAATGTCCGTCGCCTGACGCCCTATCAGTCTGCGCGTCGTCTCGGCGGGAACGGCGACGTCTGGCTGAATGCCAACGAATACCCCACGGCGGTGGCCTTTGAGCTCTCGCAGCAGACGCTGAACCGCTACCCGGAGTGTCAGCCGAAAGCGGTGATCGAGAACTATGCGCAGTACGCAGGCGTGAAGCCTGAGCAGGTGCTGGTCAGCCGCGGGGCGGATGAGGGGATTGAGCTGCTGATCCGCGCCTTCTGCGAGCCGGGTAAAAACGCGGTGATGTACTGCCAGCCCACCTACGGGATGTACAGCGTCAGCGCCGAAACCTTTGGCGTGGCCTGCCGCAACGTACAGGCGCTCGACAACTGGCAGCTGGATTTGCAGGGCATCGCCGATAACCTCGACGGCGTGAAGGTGGTGTTTGTCTGTAGCCCGAACAACCCGACCGGGCAGATTATCAATCCGCAGGATATCCGTTCCCTGCTGGAAATGACGCGCGGCAAAGCGCTGGTTGTGGCCGACGAAGCCTATATTGAGTTCTGCCCGCAGGCGACGCTGGCAGGCTGGATTGAAGAGTATCCACATCTCGTCGTGCTGCGTACCCTGTCGAAAGCCTTCGCTCTCGCCGGTCTTCGCTGCGGTTTTACGCTGGCAAATAAAGCGGTTATCGACCTGCTGCTGAAAGTGATCGCCCCGTATCCGCTCTCAACGCCAGTTGCCGATATTGCGGCACAGGCGCTGGCCCCGCAGGGCATCAGCGCGATGCGCGAGCGTGTGGTGCAGATCCTGGAGGAGCGTCAGTATCTAGTCGATGCCCTGAAAACGATTCCGTGCGTAGAGCAGGTGTTCGACTCGGAGACCAACTACGTTCTGGTGCGCTTCACCGCCTCAAGCGCGATATTTAAATCGTTGTGGGATCAGGGCATTATCTTACGAGACCAGAATAAACAACCTACCCTGAGCGGCTGCCTGCGTATTACCGTCGGCACCCGCGCGGAGAGCCAGCGCGTGATTGACGCCCTGAAAGCGGAGAAAGTATGAGTCAGAAGTATCTCTTTATCGATCGTGACGGCACCATCATCTCGGAGCCACCCAGCGATTTTCAGGTCGATCGTTTCGACAAGCTGGCCTTTGAACCCGACGTGATCCCGGTGCTGCTGAAGCTTCAGAAAGCAGGCTATAAGCTGGTGATGATCACCAACCAGGACGGTCTGGGCACCGACAGCTTCCCGCAGGCGGACTTTGACGGCCCGCACAACCTGATGATGCAGGTGCTGACCTCGCAGGGCATCGCCTTCGACGAGGTGCTGATCTGCCCGCACATGCCTGCCGACGAGTGCGACTGCCGCAAGCCAAAAGTGAAGCTTGTTGAGCGTTATCTGGCGGAAGAGGCGCTGGATAAAGCGAACAGCTATGTGATTGGCGATCGCCTCACGGACATCACGCTGGCCGAAAATATGGGCATTGCAGGCCTGCGCTATAACCGCGACACGCTAAACTGGGCGATGATTAGCGAGCAGCTCACCAGACGCGACCGCTATTCTCACGTAGAACGCAACACCAAAGAGACGCAGATCGACGTGAAGGTCTGGCTCGATCGTGAAGGCGGCAGCAAGATCCACACCGGGGTCGGTTTCTTCGACCACATGCTGGATCAAATCGCCACTCACGGCGGCTTCCGCATGGAGATCGCCGTTAAGGGCGACCTGTATATCGACGATCACCACACCGTGGAAGATACCGGCCTGGCGTTGGGCGAAGCCCTGAAGCTAGCGCTCGGCGACAAACGCGGCATCAACCGCTTCGGCTTTGTTCTGCCGATGGACGAGTGCCTGGCGCGCTGCGCGATGGATATCTCCGGGCGTCCGCACCTGGAATATAAAGCCGACTTCACCTACCAGCGCGTGGGCGATCTCAGCACCGAGATGGTGGAGCACTTCTTCCGCTCGCTTTCTTACACTATGGGCCTGACGCTGCATCTGAAAACCAAAGGCAAAAACGATCACCACCGCGTCGAGAGCCTGTTCAAAGCCTTTGGCCGTACCCTGCGCCAGGCGATCCGCGTGGAAGGTGACGCCCTTCCCTCGTCGAAAGGAGTGCTGTAATGAACGTGGTGATTCTGGACACCGGATGCGCCAACCTGAACTCCGTACAGTCGGCGATTATGCGCCACGGCTACGAGCCGGTGGTGAGCCGCGATCCGGACGTGGTGCTGCGCGCGGATAAACTCTTTCTGCCGGGCGTAGGCACCGCCCAGGCGGCGATGGATCAGATCCACGAGCGCGAGCTGGTGGATCTCATCAAAGCCTGTACTCAACCGGTGCTGGGCATTTGCCTCGGCATGCAGCTGCTTGGCCGCCGCAGCGAAGAGAGCAACGGCGTTGATCTGCTGGGCATTATTGAAGAAGACGTGCCGAAAATGACCGACCACGGCCTGCCGCTGCCGCACATGGGCTGGAACCGCGTTTATCCGAAGGCGGGCAACAGGCTGTTCCAGGGAATCGAAGACGGCGCGTACTTCTACTTCGTCCACAGCTACGCCATGCCCGTGAATACCTACACCATCGCCCAGTGCAATTACGGCGAGGCGTTCACCGCCGCCGTGCAGAAAGATAACTTTTACGGCGTGCAGTTTCACCCGGAACGCTCCGGCGCCGCCGGCGCGCAGCTGCTGAAAAATTTCCTGGAGATGTGATGATAATTCCCGCTTTAGATTTGATTGACGGCACGGTTGTTCGTCTCCATCAGGGTGATTACGGGCAGCAGCGCGACTACGGCAACGACCCGCTGCCGCGGTTACAGGCTTACGCCGCCGAGGGCGCTGAGGTGTTGCACCTGGTCGATCTGACCGGCGCGAAAGATCCGGCCAAACGCCAGATCCCGCTGCTTAAAACACTGGTGGCTGGCGTGGACGTCCCGGTGCAGGTGGGCGGCGGCGTGCGTACGGAAGCCGATGTTGCCGCCTTACTGGACGCGGGCGTGGCGCGCGTGGTGGTCGGTTCGACCGCTGTGAAAGATCCTGAGACGGTCAAGGGCTGGTTCCGCCGCTTCGGTGCGGATGCGCTGGTGCTGGCGCTGGATGTACGCATTGACGAGCAGGGTAATAAGCAGGTCGCGGTCAGCGGCTGGCAGGAAAACTCCGGCGTGACGCTGGAAGAGCTGGTTGAGATGTATCTCCCCGTGGGGCTAAAGCATGTGCTGTGCACGGATATTTCACGCGATGGTACGCTCGCAGGCTCTAACGTCTCGCTGTATGAAGAGGTTTGCGCGCGTTATCCGCAGGTAGCGTTCCAGTCCTCTGGCGGTATCGGCGACCTGGTGGATATCGCCGCTCTGCGCGGAACCGGTGTACGCGGCGTGATCGTGGGTCGCGCGCTGCTGGAAGGCAAATTTACGGTTAAGGAGGCGATTAAATGCTGGCAAAACGGATAATACCCTGCCTGGACGTGCGTGATGGTCAGGTTGTAAAAGGCGTGCAGTTCCGCAACCACGAGATCATTGGCGACATCGTTCCCCTGGCTAAACGCTATGCCGATGAAGGCGCAGACGAACTGGTATTTTACGATATCACCGCCTCCAGCGATGGCCGCGTGGTGGACAAAAGCTGGGTGGCGCGCGTGGCGGAAGTGATTGATATTCCCTTCTGCGTGGCGGGCGGGATTAAATCTGCTGACGATGCGGCGAAGATTCTCTCTTTCGGTGCGGACAAAATTTCCATTAACTCCCCTGCCCTGGCCGATCCGGAGCTGATTACGCGTCTGGCGGATCGCTTTGGCGTGCAGTGCATTGTCGTGGGGATCGACACCTGGTTTGATGCCGCAACGGGAAAATATCACGTCAACCAGTACACCGGAGATGAAAGCCGCACGCGCGTCACCCAATGGGAGACGCTGGACTGGGTGCAGGAAGTGCAAAAACGCGGTGCGGGTGAAATCGTGCTGAACATGATGAACCAGGACGGCGTTCGTAACGGTTACGACCTCGAGCAGCTGAAAAAAGTGCGCGCGGTCTGCCAGGTTCCGCTGATTGCTTCCGGCGGCGCGGGCACCATGGAACACTTCCTTGAAGCCTTCCGCGATGCGAACGTTGACGGCGCGCTGGCCGCTTCCGTGTTCCACAAACAGATTATCAATATTGGTGAGTTAAAAACGTACCTGGCCGACCAGGGCGTGGAGATCAGGGTATGTTAACAGAGCAACAACAGGCGCAGCTGGACTGGGAAAAAACTGACGGATTACTGCCGGTGGTTGTACAGCATGCCGTTTCAGGCGAAGTGCTGATGCTGGGATACATGAACCAGGAGGCACTGGCAAAAACGATCGACAGCGGCAAGGTGACGTTTTTCTCGCGCACCAAACAGCGCCTGTGGACGAAAGGGGAAACCTCGGGTCACTTCCTGAATGTGGTCAGCATTACGCCTGACTGCGACAACGACACCCTGCTGGTGCTGGTCAACCCGATTGGGCCGACCTGCCACAAAGGCACCAGCAGCTGCTTCGGCGAGGCGAGCCACCAGTGGCTGTTCCTCTATCAGCTGGAACAGCTGCTGGCAGAGCGTAAATCAGCGGATCCCGAGAGCTCATACACGGCGAAGCTGTACGCCAGCGGCACCAAACGTATTGCGCAGAAAGTGGGTGAGGAAGGCGTTGAAACGGCGCTGGCGGCCACCGTGCATGATCGGGAGGAGCTGACGAACGAAGCGTCGGATTTGATGTATCACCTGCTGGTGCTGCTTCAGGATCAGGAGCTGGATTTAACGACGGTGATTGAGAATCTGCGGAAACGGCATAAATAAAAAAAGACCGGGGAAACCCGGTCTTTTTTTGTATGTAAATCAGGCTCTTGGTTTGTAGTTTCTCAGCGCGTTACGGCCAAGGACGACAGCAGAACCGATGATCCCGCCGAGGAGAACGGCAAGGATGAGGGTGATGGCCTTTTTAGGGCTGTCACGCTTGATTGGCAGATCTGGTTTCATCACGTAACGATACACGTGTACTGTGTCTGGGTTAACATTGAGGTTTTCAATATCCAGTAAGTTCTTTTTGGTCTGATAGTAAGAGCCAGGGAAGACCAGCGGACGGGACGCCTCGTTATCAACCATTGATTTGAGCGCTACAGTACCAAGCAGGAACATGGTTTCCTGAGTGACATCCTGCGTTTGCTGAAGCTGCGGTGTATTGATCTTCGCGGCTTCCGCGTTCTTAAGCGCCTCAGAAATCTGCTTGATACGCAGATCTTTTTGCTCCTGTGCCACTTTTTCCTGGTTTTGAAGGGAGTCGTTCAGGGTTGTGATCTGTTGCTTGAGGTTGTCTCTGAGGTCAAGCGTCAATTCTTTTGCCGTTTGTTCGTCGACCTGTTGGATGTATTGGGCCAACTGCTTTTGCGCTGCTTCAGCAGAATCGCTCTGATAACTGACCGTTAAAGGTACACTCTGTCCCTTTACAGTAGGCTCAATGGTCAATTTCTCGGGAAATTCCTGGTTCTCCAACGCTTGCGCTAATGCTGAAAAAGAAGAATTAAAACGACCAATAGCCCGATTTTGTATATCTAATGTTGAAGGTGCTGCCCCACCGTAGAGGATATTCAACGCATTGGAATAAGTGGCGATTTGTGCCGCATCAGGTTGAGCTATGATGGCAGAGGATGTCCATTTCTCTTTAGCAACAGTGATGTAAACAAAGGCGAGAACAATGAAAGCAGCAACGAATGCCCCAATCACCCACTTCCCACGCCACAGCTGTAGCAATAAATCAAGTAAATCAATTTGCTCCGGGTCATTGTTGCGTGTGACCAGGTTGTTGTTGTTTTGCGTCATACTATCCCTAACAGATTAAAAAGGGCAAAAATAATCTCGTTTCCTTAGTGTATCTATTGCTGGCGATTTTTCTATAAGAATCCGATGAGTTATATCGGAAAGATGGGTTATGTAAGTGAAGTGCGACGCGCTATCATAGTCGGATTCTGATGTCCTGGGACATCAACAAGAACACTGTAAATGAGGGAAGCTATGAAATTTCTGGTTACGGGCGCGGCGGGCTTTATCGGTTCTCATGTCAGCAAGCGCCTGCTTGATGCAGGGCATGAAGTTGTTGGGATTGATAATCTGAATGATTACTATGATCCTAGCCTCAAGCTCGCTCGCCTCGATCTGCTCAAATCCGAGAGTTTCACCTTCCACAAGCTGGACTTAGCGGACCGCGAGGGCATGGCTGCGCTCTTCGCCAATGAAAAATTTGACCGCGTGATCCATCTTGCCGCACAGGCGGGTGTGCGTTACTCGCTGGAAAACCCGCATGCCTACGCAGATGCGAACCTGGTAGGTCACCTGAACGTGCTGGAAGGCTGTCGCCACAACAAGGTTCAGCATCTCCTGTATGCGTCATCCAGCTCTGTTTACGGCCTCAACCGTAAGATGCCGTTTTCTACTGACGACTCCGTAGACCATCCGGTATCCCTGTATGCCGCAACCAAAAAAGCCAATGAGCTGATGTCGCATACCTATTCGCATCTGTATAACCTGCCGACCACTGGCCTGCGCTTCTTTACCGTCTATGGCCCGTGGGGACGCCCGGACATGGCGCTGTTCAAATTCACCAAAGCCATGATTGACGGCAACAGCATCGACGTATACAACTACGGCAAGATGAAGCGCGACTTCACCTATATCGATGATATTGCGGAGGCGATTATTCGCCTACAGGACGTCATTCCTCAGGCCGATGCCGACTGGACGGTCGAAACCGGTTCGCCAGCAACCAGCTCTGCCCCGTATCGCGTGTATAACATCGGTAACAGTTCACCTGTCGAACTGATGGATTACATCACTGCGCTTGAAGAGGCGCTGGGCAAAGAAGCGGTGAAAAATATGATGCCGATCCAGCCGGGGGACGTGCTGGAGACCAGTGCGGACACCAAAGCTCTGTATGACGTTATTGGGTTTAAACCACAAACCTCAGTCAAAGAAGGCGTGAAAAACTTCGTCGACTGGTACCGCAACTTCTATAACGTTTAAAAACAAAAAACCCGGCAGATTGCCGGGTTTTTTTATATCACGATTTTGATTAGTCACTGCCGAACAAATCGCGGGTATAGACTTTATCTTTCACGTCCGCCAGCTCTTCCGCCATACGGTTGGAGATAATCACGTCCGCTTCTTTCTTAAACGCATCCAGATCGCGGATCACACGTGAATGGAAGAACTCGTCTTCCTGCATGGCCGGTTCATAAATAATGACCTGCACGCCCTTCGCCTTAATACGCTTCATGATCCCCTGAATGGAAGAAGCGCGGAAGTTATCGGAACCGCTCTTCATGATCAGGCGATACACGCCCACCACTTTCGGCTGACGCGCGAGAATGGAATCTGAGATGAAGTCTTTACGCGTGCGGTTGGCATCCACAATGGCAGAAATCAGGTTGTTCGGCACCGCCTGATAGTTTGCCAGCAGCTGCTTGGTATCTTTTGGCAGGCAGTAACCACCGTAACCGAAGGACGGGTTGTTGTAGTGGTTACCGATACGCGGGTCGAGACACACGCCCTCGATGATCTGACGGGTATTCAGACCTAAACTCTCGGCATAGCTGTCCAGCTCGTTGAAGTAAGCCACGCGCATGGCCAGATAGGTGTTAGCGAAAAGCTTAATCGCTTCTGCCTCGGTGGAATCGGTGAACAGCACCGGCACGTCTTTTTTAATGGCGCCTTCCTGGAGCAAGGCAGCAAAACGCTCTGCACGCTCGGAACGCTCGCCAATCACGATACGGGATGGGTGCAGGTTATCGTATAACGCCCTGCCCTCGCGGAGAAACTCCGGCGAGAAGAAGACATTATCAATACCCAACTCTTCTTTAATCGATTTGGTGAAGCCTACTGGAATCGTCGACTTGATGATCATCACCGCATTAGGGTTGATTGACGTAACGTCTTTGATCACCGCTTCAACGGTTGAGGTATTGAAGTAGTTAGTTTTAGGATCGTAGTCGGTCGGCGTGGCAATGATGACAAAATCCGCATCGCGGTAAGCGTCTTCTTTGTCCGTGGTAGCGCGGAAATTAAGCGACTTATTAGAAAGGTAATCCTGAATCTCTTTATCGACAATCGGAGACTTCTTCTGATTGAGCATATCCACTTTGGCCTGCACGATGTCCAGCGCAACCACTTCATGGTTTTGTGCAATCAGAATACCGTTAGAGAGACCAACATAGCCTGTTCCGGAGATAGTTATTTTCATTTACTTGACTTCTTCAGTATGAGTTTCGGGTGGCATCCAGAAGCCCACCACAATAGTTAACTGGTGATTTTTTATCGCTAATACCAATTCGATGTCAAGATTCATGCCTTGTCTGACCAGTGACTAAATCTAGAATCCGAAACCTTCTAAATGCAATGTAAAGTGCCTTCTGACCAGCATTAATGCAGCCTAAAACAATTAACGGCACTTAAAAATGATAAATGACAGAGGGATTCAAATCAGACTAATCCCTTGGTCAGATTCAGCAGATACTGACCATACCCGGTCTTTTTCAATGGTTCAGCGAGTACCCGAAGTTGTTCGGCATCAATAAAACCTCGTCGGAACGCAATCTCTTCAGGACATGAAACTTTTAGCCCCTGTCGCTCTTCAATTGTGGCGATAAAATTGCTTGCTTCGATCATACTCTGATGCGTTCCGGTATCCAGCCAGGCGTAACCGCGCCTCATCATCGCGACAGACAATCGTCCTTGCTGCATATAGATGCGGTTGATGTCGGTAATTTCGAGTTCTCCTCGCTCGGACGGCGTTAAACTTTTGGCCATCTCAATCACATCGTTGTCGTAAAAATAAAGACCGGTTATTGCGTAATTACTCTTGGGTTGCTGAGGCTTCTCCTCAAGACCAATTGCAGTACCGTCTTTATCAAACTCAACGACGCCATAGCGTTCCGGATCGCTGACATGATAGGCGAATACGGTCGCCCCCTCTTGCTGGCTTGCTGCGCCTTCAAGCAGTCTGGGGAGATCGTGTCCGTAGAAAATATTATCGCCTAATACCAGCGCACAATTATCCTCACCGATAAACTCTTCACCCAGAATAAAAGCTTGTGCCAGTCCATCAGGACTTGGTTGCACTTTGTACTGAATATGCAATCCCCACTGGCTACCGTTTCCGAGAAGTTGTTCAAAACGGGGAGTGTCCTGAGGCGTGCTGATAATCAGAATATCCCGTATACCTGCCAGCATAAGCGTAGAGAGCGGATAATAGATCATTGGCTTATCGTAAATTGGCAACAATTGCTTACTTACGGCCATAGTCACGGGATAAAGACGTGTACCCGATCCGCCAGCTAATATAATCCCTTTACGTTTGGTCATTTACTTACGCTCCCCATAATTTTGCTCAATCCAGCTCTTATAGGCGCCACTTTTCACATTCAAGACCCACTCATGGTTATTTAAATACCATTCAACCGTTTTACGGATGCCGCTTTCAAAGGTTTCCACAGGAGTCCATCCTAGCTCGTCGCTAATTTTATGAGCATCGATTGCATATCGTCTATCGTGACCTGGTCGGTCCGCGACATAAGTAATTTGTGCGCGATAGGATGTTTCTTTCGGTACCATTTCATCGAGCAGATCACAAATGGTCTGGACGACCTCAATATTTTTCTTCTCGTTATGGCCGCCAATATTATAGGTTTCGCCCGGCTTACCCGTGGTCAGAACCGTATACAGTGCACGAGCATGATCTTCAACGTATAACCAGTCACGGATTTGATCGCCCTTACCGTAGATCGGCAATGGTTTATTATCCAGCGCATTAAGGATAACAAGAGGGATCAGCTTTTCAGGAAAGTGGTATGGGCCATAATTATTCGAACAATTTGTCACAACCCCAGGTAAACCATAGGTGCGTATCCAGGCTCGAACTAAATGGTCGCTGGACGCTTTTGACGCTGAGTAAGGGCTACTTGGCTGGTACGCTGTTTTCTCGGTAAACAGCGGTAACGGGACAGAATCATGATATTCATCAGGATGTGGCAGATCGCCGTAAACCTCATCAGTTGAAATGTGATGGAAACGGAAGGTAGATTTTGCTGCCTCGTCCAGTGAAGACCAGTAAGCACGGCTCGTTTCTAACAGGTTATACGTGCCAACAATATTGGATTCAATAAACGCAGCGGGACCGGTAATAGAACGGTCGACATGGCTCTCGGCAGCCAGGTGCATTACCGCATCAGGCTGATGGGTAGCAAAAATACGCGCCATTGCCTCTTTATCACATATATCGGCATGCTCAAAAACATAGCGCTCGCTATCGCTTACTTCACGCAAGGATTCCAGATTACCGGCATAGGTCAATTTATCAACGTTAACAACGCTATCCCGAGTATTGCTAATAATATGTCGGATAACCGCGGAACCGATAAAACCGGCACCGCCAGTAACTAGAATTTTCACGCAATCTATTCCATTAAACAGTAGGTGGATCGGGTAAGATAAAAAAGCCCGGTATCGCTACCGGGCTTGATGGCATGGCTAACCGTATATTAATCCAGCCATTCGGTGTGGAACACACCTTCTTTATCCGTACGCTTATAGGTATGCGCACCGAAGTAGTCACGCTGTGCCTGAATCAGGTTCGCTGGCAGAACGGCAGCACGATAGCTGTCGTAGTACGCCACCGCAGCGGAGAAGGTTGGAACCGGGATACCATTCTGCACCGCGTACGCAACAACATCACGCAGCGCCTGCTGATATTCGTCAGCAATCTGCTTGAAGTAAGGCGCCAGCAGAAGGTTGGCGATAGCCGCATTTTCAGCATAGGCATCAGTGATTTTTTGCAGGAACTGGGCGCGAATGATACAGCCGGCACGGAAGATCTTCGCAATCTCACCGTAGTTCAGATCCCAGTTGTTCTCGTCTGAAGCTGCACGCAGCTGAGAGAAGCCCTGCGCGTAAGAGACGATTTTACCCAGGTACAGTGCACGACGGACTTTTTCAACGAATTCAGCTTTGTCACCAGCGGGTTTAGCCTGAGGACCAGACAGCACCATAGATGCCGCAACGCGCTGCTCTTTCAGAGAAGAGATGTAACGTGCAAATACGGATTCGGTGATCAGGGATAATGGCTCACCCAGATCCAGAGAGCTCTGGCTGGTCCATTTACCGGTGCCTTTGTTAGCGGCTTCATCCAGAATCACATCAACCAGGTATTTACCCTCTTCATCTTTCTTGGTGAAGATATCTTTGGTGATGTCGATAAGGTAGCTGTTCAGCTCGCCTTTGTTCCACTCGGTGAAGGTCTCTGCGAGCTCCTCGTTGGAGAGGTTCAGACCGCCCTTCAGCAGAGAGTAGGCTTCAGCAATCAGCTGCATGTCGCCATATTCAATGCCGTTGTGAACCATTTTCACGTAATGACCAGCGCCATCAGGACCGATATAGGTCACGCATGGCTCGCCGTCTTCAGCCACGGCTGCGATTTTAGTCAGAATAGGCGCAACCAGTTCGTACGCTTCTTTCTGACCGCCAGGCATGATGGATGGACCTTTCAGAGCGCCCTCTTCACCGCCGGATACGCCGGTACCAATGAAGTTGAAGCCTTCAGCAGACAGTTCACGGTTACGACGAATGGTGTCGTGGAAGAAGGTGTTGCCGCCATCAATAATGATGTCGCCTTTATCCAAATACGGTTTCAGGGAATCGATAGCTGCATCGGTACCTGCGCCCGCTTTCACCATTAACAGGATACGACGAGGTGTTTCCAGAGACTCAACGAACTCTTTAACCGTATAGAAAGGAACCAGTTTTTTGCCTGGATTCTCAGCGATGACTTCTTCGGTCTTATCACGGGAGCGGTTGAAAACGGAGACGGTATAACCACGGCTTTCGATGTTGAGCGCCAGGTTGCGCCCCATCACTGCCATACCGACAACGCCGATCTGTTGCTTGGACATTACATACTCCTGTCAGGTGTGGTCGCCGCGACTGTTGCACGGCTTGAAGTGTGTCAAATATACTAACTCATGATGAATGAAATGAATAGCAGATTAAAACTGACTTATCCGCTGAAAAAAGAAAACAAATTAGAAAAAAATCAGTTAAATAATTAATTACTCCCTCAATACTCTATAGAGATAATTTAAAGCAAAAACAGGAAGTAACCTAGGTATCATCCTAATGACTGCGCAAGAAATACATCCGCACAGATGATCAATTTTTAGATTGTATTTAAGTCTAGCAATCTTGATTTCACTTTTAGCATAAAATATTCCTTTACGTCTTGCGAGCATGTTGTTTCCTGCTCTAACTTTAACAAGTACATCGACCATATTATAGCATTCAACACCTGCTGCAATCATACGCAGCCAAAGGTTATAGTCCTCCATCAAATGATGGTGTTGATACCCACCAACTTGCTCAACTAAACTTTTTCTAAACGCAACAGTCATATGATTAAAGGGATTTCTCTTTTTTGCATATTCCACTATCTCTTTATGCTGGCATTTTGAAAACCGAATCCCTTTCGATTCATTCATACTTTCGTCATACTCTTGTATCGCGCCGCCCATCAGTCCAATACTGGGATGTAACTTTAGAAAATCTATTTGTTTTGCAAAACGATCTGGCATGCATATGTCATCAGTATCCATTCTCATAACCATTTCATTTTTGCAAAACTTTAACCCATAATTTAAAGCAGGACCCAACCCAACGTTTTTATTGATTGGAACGATATCAATAGGCAATCGAACGGCATAATTATTAACTATTTCTTCCAATTCCTTGCCAATAGGCCCATCGAACACAATAACTATTTGCTCAGGCAAATGAGAGTTAGTTTCGATACTTTTAAGACACTCAGAAAGAAAATAAGGATTTTCCTTGTTATACAATGAAAGCAGTAGTGAGAATTTCATTTAATTTCCTAACTTATCATTTTGATTTAAAGATCCAAAAACCTGCTTTCTGCTTGATAGATATTACATCCAAAATATTCACTATCACTGCGGATACAGTAGCGGCGACTGCTGCGCCAATCGCAGAATAAAAAGGAATTAAAATAAGAGAAAGACTTATTGCTATACATGTACCAATTATCACATTACGTTTATGCTCTTTTTCACCATCAATGAACATCAATACAATATCACATGCACCAGTTAAACAATTTATCATTTGCGATATAACAAGAATAATAAGAACCACGTAAAAATGTATAAAATCCGAACCGAAAACAGAAAGAAACTCTTTAGCAAAAAAGATAAGGCCAATCCCAACTGGAAAACCCAATGATGCAGAAAAAACAAAGGACTGATAGGCGTACTTTTGGACAGAGGAAAAATCTTTAATTGAATATGCACGGGAAATCTGACTTGAAACAACACCACTTACAGCTAGAACAAAAAAACCCAGCAGGGTTGAAATTCTTTGGGATACGATAAATCCAGCAATATCAGTCTTGGTGGCACAAAAATTGATTATAATCTGAGAACCATACATAGTAATCAACTGCATCATTTGTATTCTGAATAGTTGTTTACACGAGTAATCAAACCCTTCCGGTTTAAATTTTTCTTTTAGTGGCCCGCTTTTTATTTTAAAGAGAATAGCAAAATACAACGTTGCAATTATTGCTGCAAATGCAATCATCGCAATTTGTTTGTCGATAGCGATATCATTATATTTAATTTCATTCTTAGCAAAAATAAAACAAAAAATAGCAATTAAAATGAAAGATAAAAAATTAAATAGCGTCCGTTGACTAAGAATCATCATAAGAATATTTCCTAACCCTTGATAGAGATAAGAAAGTACATTCATATAAACAAAGCAAGCGCCAATGATAATCAAAGCTATAGTTAAAAATAGGGTTTGAGCGATACTTAGCTTTTCATAAAGTAAATAGATGAATAACAATGGAGATAATAAGAAATATAGTCTGTAGCTTTTAGTCAGAACGTAATTAAAAAGCGCATTGATCCTAAATTTATCTTCGACATCAAGCCGAGCCGCAGCTTTTGCTATTCCTATTTCAGCTCCTTGTGAAGAAAAGGTGACAACAATTGTTAGTAATGTTATATAGAAAAAAATAGCGCCAGCGTTTTCTGCACCAAAGTAACGGGAAACAATCCAACTGAACAAAAATGACGAAATAATAGTTGTCATTCTTAAAGCAAGAGAAAAAAAGGAATTGAAATATTTCTTAATCATAATTTTCAGTAAGGCCTTCCCACTGCTTAGCAATATTATGCTGCTCGAACCGATGAAGCTTCGATCTGAGAGCAACCTCTTCATTCGTAAAAGATTCTGAAATTATGTTAGAAGCCTTAACTGCCAAATCATTGATAATATCTTCTTCTGAACGACCATCATTCAATGTTACCAAAAAGTCGTATCCCCAACCCTGTAAGATCTCTGCTGGACCAGTCGGGCAATCAGTACTAATTACAGGAACGCCAAGAATTAAGGACTCAATCAGTACAGTTGGCAATCCTTCTGAATCCGAAGTCAACATTAATAATTTCGCATTACTAATATAATAATATGGGTTTTTTTGAAAACCAAGAAAAATGACTTCGTTTTCTAAGCCTAACTTTCTAACATCATTAAGATGTTTCGAATAAAGCTCCCCTTCACCTAAAATAACTAATTTGAAGTCCGGATGGTTTTTTTTTATTTCGCAGAATGCTCGAATTGATCTTTCTACTCTTTTTCGCGGCGTTAAAGTAGAAACTGTAATGATATACTTATCAGGAAGAGGATTTAAGCTGCCATTAGTATAATGGGATTTTTCAATTAGCTCACAGAAATCAAATGGGTTATAGATTGTATGGATCCTATTATTTTTAAATGCTTTAATTTTTTTTAATTCACAAGCAATATCATTCGATACTGTAAGAATTGTAGAATGCGAGAATATTTTACTTAACGATAAAACATGACTAAATTCCGAACGAGCAAAAACTTCAGATGGGCTATTATGAAAGTTAAAAACGTAGTTGCAGGTTAATTTACTTTCGTAATAGGATCTATCAAGATTAAGATAAATATTGTTATTAACAATCAGATCAAATTTATTATTTTCAACAAATTTCTTATAACCTTTCAATTGATATGGGATAATAAGAAATTTATAGTAATTGAAGATCTTCTTAGTAATATTTTTGATCATTCTTAATTTGGGGGATTTATTGCCAACTAAAATTTTCCCTGTTGAATTGTGACCACTAAAATCCTGGACTTTGACAATTTCATTACCCTTACGAACATAGACACATATATTTGTGTCTATTTCATATTGAATATTATCGGAGCGGTCAAGTAATATCGAAATTGAATTGCCACGTTCAGCCAACACTTTGGCCAAATTTAGAATTACTCGTGCTCCACCTGTCCCACTAAGGGCATTATTTATAAATAGAATTTTTTTCATAATTATTAATTTTGTCGTAGAATTGGTCGATCAGACACTCTTGGAATGAAATATTCTTGCTCGAAATTTGTAGAAAAAATAGATTGATAATTGTAATTATTTCGGCCTTGTTGAGCCTGAAAGAAAACAAAAAGCAAACTAAATGCGATTAATTTATTAATTCCTGAATGCCTGTATAATTTAAAAGTGTAAGGGAAGGCAACAATCAATGAGATATAGAAATATTGTGAAAACCTCATAATATTTAAATTTCCAGGTGATAATAGCATCAAAAAGCAAGCAGCAAAAAGTAAATTCCATAATACTTTATTATTCTTAAGCAATAAAAGTGTGTAGAAAATTATTACTATATTAAATAAAAAACCCAACCCTGTACCAAATCCACCCTGCGATTCCGAAAATTGTGAATCACCATAAATGCTATTATAATATGGAATATGTGAATAAATATATGTTTGTATAGTTGAGGTAAGCCCTATAATATGCATTACAAATAAGCATATCAAAATGGAGAACGCAGCTAAAGGTTTAATCCTGAATTTGTTAAATAAATAAACTGGAAACAGTAATATTGCTGAAAAATGAATCAAAGTAGCAAATAAAAGCCATGATGTGTACTTTAACAGTCTCTGTTCTTCGATATATTTTATTGAATATAAGAAAATTGCAACAGCCAATAGTTGCCTGACCCGATCAAATGAATCTAAATAGAATCCAATAAAACAAAAAACAACCAATCCCCAAATAAGTATTTGGCGTTCAATAAGTGTTTTATAAACAAAGAACAATGTTAAGAATGCATAAATACCTAAAACATAAATATATCCACGTTCAAACGTACTGAATGATAATGATAAAAAACCATAAAATATTTTATCAGGTGAGAAAGAAATAACAGCATTTATAAAATTATAATAAATATCGACATACGTCTCATAATCAGGTCCTACATCAAATCTTAGTGCTGAAAGAAGCAGAAGCGAAGAGAACGACAAAGATAAGTATAGTCTTTTCACTCCTTGAGATACTACCTCGTTTGCTCTTTCATATAAATATGCAAATAAGAGGCAAAAAAGTACAGCAGAATTATATATTATGTACGACGTCATATTTAATAAATACCATACTCATAAGTTAAGGAGTTATGTACCCGAATTTTTCAATCAACAAAGGATGATAACATGTACCTTTAAAATCTTTATATTTACAAGGTAAATTAAATATCCCACCGGAAAATAGGGTCACACAGCGTTGAATTTCAGCTGAATTTAATACAATTAATTCAATCGGTACTTTAGAATCATTGATCTTGATGTCAGGAAAATGTTCTTTATAATCGGTGGTTTCACGTGGATGACTGCGGATAACTATTTTTTTATCGCCATATTCAGAAATAAGTTTCCTATAAATTGATATTTTTTGTTCCTCTTCGATAAAACCATATTCACTTAGCGGCTGAGTCAATATAATAACTTCCGCCTCAATTCTATCTTTATTTTCGAATTTAAAAAAATCATTAATTCTCTGTTTTTGTTCTTGCCTCAACTCTTGCCATTTAGATAACAAATCAAAATACTGCACTTTACTAATAATTTTTAAATCTTCAATTGCTTTCATCCCTGATAATAAAATCGCTTTTACTGAATCAGAACGACCAAACGTTTCCCTTCCTAAAATAAATTCCTGTGATTTTGAGTATCTAGGAGGTTGATAATTTGCTAAACCATCTTCAATCAACACGAAATCATGGATGAAAGGACTAGAGAAAAATAAATGATCTTGCCCAAAAAAATTATATTTATCACGATGTTTTATTAATTTCATTAAATCTCGGTCGTATAACAACCTAAACTTAAATAATAAATAATAATATATTTTGCTCAGCTTCCCTTTACCTTTCTTTATGATTATTTGTTTTTTATCGATGAAATTTAGGCCATTCAATGCGTTATTATCAGAATGGATAAAAATGGTGTTTGTTATATTATTAGGATATAGAACACAATATATTAACAGCGTGTAAGGCGAATCAAAAACAAATACGTTATCTTGCATTTTATAATTTGTACCGTGCTTCATAATTATTGTAATCGTAATAACGACTCAGCAAAAATAAAATCTTCTTTCTCGTCAATATCAATAGACGAAGTTCTATTCATTATGTATGCATAACTATTTTTATCATATATTTTTGAAATGTCTTTAAAGTGTATTTTGTCAAAGATATAGATAGCTCCGTTTAAACGATAATAAACAGCATGTTCCTGGCTACGTATGTTATTCTCTGGTTTAATAAAGCCTTCCATAGATAAAGTATCACTTAGCTTATTGCAGAGCTGTATAGAGTGCTCTACTTTGCATACAGATATAACAGATTTTGCCTTTTTTTCTTTGTATAAAGCAAACGCTTCTTTAATATGAGTAGTTGTTCTTAAAGGGGAAGTAGGTTGCAATAGACAAATTGTATCAATAGATACTTTTTCTACATCTTGTATAAAATTCACAGCATGATTTACAACTTCAGCTGTGGTAGCGTTATCATTAGAAATATTCTGAGGTCGGATGAATGGAACATTTGCACCATAATGCTTTGCTATAGCCGCAATATTTTCTGAATCAGTGCTAACTATCACTTCATCAAATAAGGCACTTTCTTTTGCGGCGATTATAGTCCAAGCGATAAGTGGTTTTCCATTCAAAAGTTTAATATTTTTATCAGGAAGCCTTTTACTTCCTCCACGTGCAGGAATTAAAGCAATTTTATATGTCATTTAAAAAGGCCTTTATAATCTTGTTGAGCTTTATTGAAATCATCCATCCGTCCAATATCAAGCCAATATTCATGAATTGGAAACATCATAACCGACTTGCCTGCATTGATATGTTCCTCTAATAAAGAAGGCATATCAATTTTATAATTCTCTGGTACTTTTTTGAAAATATTTGGCTCAACGACATAGATGCCAGCATTAACAAAAAAACGCTGTATTGGCTTCTCAATCATACTTGTGATCTTATTTCCCTTACCTTCAATTACTCCATACGGAACCTGATATTCATATTCGCGGACGCACATAGTTGCTATCCCACCGGCACTTTGATGAAAATCAAGTATCTTATTTAAATCAACAGTTGTAAGAACATCACCATTTATCATGATTAACGGTAAATCAGGTGCATTTTTAGGCAATAAACCTAACGCACCTCCCGTACCTAACGGTTCCTTTTCAAATACATATTGAATATTTACACCCCATTTTGAGCCATTACCAAAGTATTCGGTTATCAATTCAGGCATATAATGCGTTGAAATGTAAATATTGCTAAAACCAGCCTCAATAAACTGAAGTAATAAAGTTTCTAAGATAGGTTTATCACCTACTTTAAGCATTGGCTTTGGACATGAGTCAGTAAGGGGACGCAATCTTGTACCAAAACCCCCAGCCATAATAAAGACTGGATTATCATAACGCTTACGCTTTATTTTATCTTCTAACGTTTCAAGCCCAATGATTTTACTCGTACCAACTTCAACAATTGGAATAGCTAATATACCATTTTCAACCATTGTGTTGATAAGTTGCGCTTGAGTCATATCAGAAAAAGCGATCTTGGGTGTAACATTCATAACCTTTGTTACACTTGCGTCGAGATCCACGTTGTTTAGTATACCACGCCTGATATCGCCATCCGTTACAACACCGAGTAAACGTCGATTTTCGTCTATGACAATCGCAATTCTCAGTGCTTCATCATTAATTATTTTTAATGCTGTCTTTACATTATGCTGTGGTGAAATTAAGACATTTTCCCAATTCTTACTCATCTCATTTTCTCACTTATGATCTTTTCAATATGTACACGCGCTGGATAGCAAATATTATTTGAACTAATATCTTTTGTGATAACTGCTCCTGCGCCGATGATACAATTGTTACCTATACTAACCCCTTGAATGACAGTTGCTCCAGCACCAATAATTGTTGAATCCCCAATCTTCACACCGCCACAGATAACACTTCCAGGAGCTATATGGCAATTATTTCCAATTATTGAATCATGCTCTACAATAGCACCGGTATTTACAATTGAATTACTACCGATTTTTGCCCCATATTGAATGATGGCACCCGTAAGTATTTGCACACCGGCGTCCAACAAAGAATAAGGTGATATAATTGCACTTGGCGATATTATCTCACCAAATTTATATCCCAAATCAGTGTACTTCTTATAAATATCTTCACGAGTTCTTTTATAAGGTACTTGCCCAATACCATTTACTAAAATTATATCTTTTTTATCATATTTCTTGATAAAATCATTATCCGATAAGAACTCGGTTTTTGAAAAAATCCCATTATTATCTGGTGGCGTTAACGTCACCAGGCAACATACATCTTTATTAAGTTTTTGAATGATTTCTGCTAAAACGCTGGAGTGTCCACCAGAACCTATAAAAACATAACTAGATGAGCGGGTATTATTCAATTATATATTCTCCTGGTAAATAATCTTTATTTGCGTTTTTACCTAAAATATCCCAGTAACGGTAAGGTGACATACCACCACCTGGTCGTTTTACTGTAATGTTTTTTTCTGTTATTTTTTCGCCAACTTTAATGTTGGTGGATGCAACAATACTTTTTCTGGCTATGTTTTTATTTTTTATCTCTGAAACAGTTGGGCTTTTTAGCGTAGCACCTAAAGCCAACTCTACCTGCCGAATCCCCTCTACCATGTTCTTTAGCTCTTCTGGTTCCAGCGACGCTTTATGGTCGGGACCTTCCATAGTATTATCTAGCGTAAAATGCTTTTCTATTACCGTAGCACCTTTGGCAACAGCAGCGATTGGAATAACAATCCCTTCACTATGGTCCGAATAACCAACAGATAGGCCAAAAGCGTGTTGAAGGGTATCTAAGACTCGTAAATTAATTTCATTGAGTGGTGCAGGATATTCTGTTGTGCAGTGAAGAATTGTTACTTTTTCCTTCAAAGCTCGCTGCCCCTCTGGCGAAGCATATGCGGTCTGGAAAGCATCAACATTTGGCACAGCATTATTATCTGTAGTATAACCAAAAGCAATAACACCTAAAGCCATCTCAATTTCTGATAATGTAGCCATTCCTGTTGAAACAATAATATCACAGCCTGTTCTCGCGTGTTGCAAGACAAGAGGAGCATTGGTTAATTCGCCGGAGGGTAATTTCAATCTTGTCAACCCTAAGTCTTTTACAAGAAAATCCAGACTTTCATGATCGAACGCTGTAGAAAGAAATTCTATTCCTAACTGTTTACAATATGCTAATAAAGCATGATGCGCTTCCCATGATAATTCAAGTCGACTAAGCATAGTTAACTGTGATTCTTTCTTGCCGGTATTTGTTATCTGATAATCCGCTTGTACCGCGTCTTCAGTAACAATATTTTTCGCCTTGAACGTCTGAAACTTGACAATATCAGCACCTGCTTGATATGCCGCATCGACAAGTTCAAATGCTAGCTTTTCATCGCCGTTATGGTTAACGCCTGCTTCAGCAATAATTAGTGTCATAGTGTATCACTTGATGTCATAGAAAATCTTACTACGTTCAAAATTCATAGATTTGATCATCTCAATGATTTTTGAACTAGCGTTGCCTTGACCATAAGGATTAGTAATCCTTTCATTTGGTCCCTTATAGCTTCGTGTTAAGGCTATTCTTATCGTCTCAACAATAGATTGACTGGTTGCAGGGCAATTAAGGACACTCTTAGCGGCAAGCCGTCCTTTTTGCCTGTCTCCTATATTTACTGTCGGTACGTCGAATGCAGGAACTTCTATAATCCCACTCGACGAATTTCCGATTACAACCGCGGCATGTTTGACAGCGCTTAAGTAGCGCATCTGTCCTAGCGACGGAATAGCGATTACTCGTTCTGGTTGCGATGAAGCATAAGCTTCCAACAAAGGAATAATTTTACGGCCACCATCATCCGCATTGGGATATGTCAGAATGACTTGATAATCGGGATAAGAATCAAGAGCCTTCAATAAGGCTTTAAAACTTTCTTCTGGTGATTCTTTTCCCAAAGTTACAGGGTGGTACGTTACAATGAAATACGGATTCTTAAGTCTAAAATTTAATGAATCTGATAGTTGTTCTAGGGATAAGAAATGGCTTCGTTTTAAATGATCCAACCCAATAGCTCCTACATTCGCAACGCGAACAGGATCCTCTCCCAGCTGAATAACTCTTTTTTTATATTCTTCTGTAGAAGTACAGTGAAGATAGCTGAGTTTAGTTATAGCATGTCTAATTGCATCATCGTAAGCACCTTCAGTAATTTCTCCACCATGTAGATGCAAAATTGGAATACGGAGAATCATGGCAGTTTGCGCGACTGCAAGAGCTTCGAAACGGTCGCCGAGTATTATTATAATTTCAGGCTTTAATCTGCTTAGAGCATCAGCAAAACCTAATACCCCCAGCCCCATACTTTTCGCAGTTCCTACTGGCGTATCTGAAGAAAGTAAAATCTCAACTTTCTCATCTATTGTAAAACCGTCACTCTCTATTTGCTGCCATGTATTTCCAAACTCTGGAGAGAGATGCATGCCACTAACAAGGAGCTGAAGTTCCAATTCTTTATCATTTTGGATATCTTTTAAAAGCCAATAGAGCAAGCCATACTCAGCTCTGGTACCGGTAAACACCGCAACTTTGCGTTTTGCTGAACCCATAGCCATTATTCCATCGGAGAGCTTGGGAGGTTGATCAAACGAGCTTCAATTTGCTCAGAGTTTGTGAGCTCATCTCGCATTGCATGCTCAAACATAGGCAGTCGGTGCATTAATTTCCAGATTGGTCGAACCATCACTTTGGCTTCATTCATTTGAGCCAACATTTCATTACGAGCGTCCAGATTTTCACAAATAATGGCATTTAGCCAGTAGTTAGATTGTGCATATTCAGGTTCTTTTACAAACTTAAATTCTGAACCAGTAAAGAATTCTTCATAGCGCTGGGCCAGGGCTCGTTTTTGTTTAATAAAAGAATCAAGGCGTTCCATCTGTCCGCAACCTAGCGCAGCATTAAGATTTGGCATGCGATAATTGAAGCCCGGTTCATCATGATAAAACTCATATGGATGGGGGACTTTTGCAGTAGTAGTGACATGTTTCGCACGTACACCAGCCTCCGAAGAGCGACAGAACACCATTCCTCCCCCGCCAGTCGTAATAATTTTATTGCCATTGAAACTTAGCGCACCATACTCTCCGAGAGTTCCGGTATGTTTACCTTTATAAAAAGAACCGAGACTCTCTGCTGCATCCTCCACAAGAATAATATGCCATTTCTTACAAACAGCAATGAGCTCATCCAGTTCAGCCGGGTGACCGAAGGTATGCATAGGGACCACAGCACGAATAACCTGATGTGTTTTGCGGTGAATGCAACCTTTATCTGTCAATTCGGTATTTCCACTTAACCAATTTTCAAGTGCGACCGGGCAAAGACCCAGGCTTACCGGGGAGACATCGGTAAAAACCGGTTCTGCTCCGAGATGATAAAGCGCATTACAGGTTGCAACAAAAGTTAATGCCTGTGTGATAACGAGATCGCCCCGCTTAACACCTGCCAGGTAAAGCGCAGCGCTTAACGCTGCTGTGCCGTTAACCGTTGCGACTGCTCGTGCCGTTCCTGTGAATGATTCCATCTTCCGTTCGAAGTCATCAACATATTTACCGACACTTGATACGAATGTGCTGTCAAGAGTATCCAGTACATATTTTTTTTCGTTACCATTGAATACTGGCGCATGCAATGGAATAAATTCATCCGTCTTGTATACATCGCGAACAAATTCGACAATTGATTTAATATTCATTCTTGGAGGCCTTGCTTACATTTTGCTATCGAGATATTTTCCTGTTTCTTTATGCCCAAAATCAGGAATCATTTCAAAAAACAGTTTTACAATATCGTTTTTATTCCATTCCAAAGATGTTTTCATTTTTTCGATGCGTTCTTCAAAGTGTAAAAGTAACGCTGGATCGTATAGAGGTTCATTTTTAATGATCCCCAAATTATTAAAACGCTGCATATCCAGCGTCTCATTCTCAGTGAAAAATTCCTCAAAATCTTTCTCACCAGTTGTATCGCTTGGAGTGAACAAGCATGGCCACTTACCTTGTGCTGGTAACGTTTTTGCCAGCTCTCGCGCTTCATCTTCAGTTTCACATAGATGAGGTTCATAACCACGTTGTTTAAGATAGAGGACCGCAATATCGGCAAAAGAGATAAGGTGGAGTGCTTCGCTCAATTTCGGGAAGAAGATGTCACGATTATCACCAAAAATGCATGACATCAGACAGAGTTCACCGGACTCCTGAGGGGTAACAAAGTAACGCTTGATATCATTTGGCGCTACCAAAGGTTGCTGCTTCTGGATACGTTGATCAAATCCATGCAAAAGCGAACCATCTGAGAAGGCAACATTAGCAAATCGCGCAGTAGAAATAGCAACTTGCTCGCTTTTACGCATCAGGAACATTTCCATAATACGTTTAGATGCACCCATCATATTTACTGGATTCGCGGCCTTGTCGGTCGATACACAGAAGAATTTTTTCACACCAGCAGCAATAGACTGTTCAATGGTTTTGTTGGTGTTAAGGATATTTACCTCAATCATACGCATCAAAGTAAATGGATCTTTCTCGCTACGAACATGTTTAAGAGCAGATAAATTAAGAACATAATCAAATTTACCATCCGCCTTAATAAAAGCGTCATACTCGAAAGAGCCGATATCAAGTGCAAACGTTTGGAAATCTCCCTCAATATAGCCAAAGGAACTGCGAATATCCCTAACTAGTTCGACCAAATTGTTTTCACTGATATCAACAACGTGTAGCTTTTTAGGGTTGCGTTTAAATATTTCTTTTGTTACAGCCTGCCCAATTGAACCCGCACCACCCAAAACTAAAAATCGAGATTCAGAAACTATTTGCTTTAATTTATTTTCACTTTGAGAGATATCTTCACTGAACAATTTTTTATTTCGTCCAATGAGCTGAAGAATATTATCCATTTTATAATCCAATTGATTACGAAAGATTAGACAAAAACCGATTGAGTTAATTTCACTAATGCAAAAATGCAAATTGCCTCAACAAGCTAACTGCATGAGACGTACATAAGTGTTTCTATGAATACCGTCCATAAAAAGACACGCTACCGCCCCTGGCTTAACAGCTACCAGTGCACTGAAAGATGTTGGAGTGTTACATGTAATGCTGTCTGAAACTGGAGTGGTTGTATCGCCAGACAACGACAAAAGTAGCGTTAATTGTCGTCCTAATCGCCCCCAGAAACAAGTACAAATCGTTACAAAAGTGTCTAGTTTTGATTCATTTAACTCTTTATTATTATTATAATTAATAACAAAAAACGGCAGTTATCATTTGGTTATGTTTCAACATATTCCCAATGATGGCTGCCGCTTGTTCAAGTCGTTAAAGTAAAAATTAATCGTTAGCCAATAACTTCTCAATCCGGCTTCTGAACTTCGCCCCTTCCTTCAGGTTACGTAGGCCATAGTTCACAAACGCCTGCATATACCCCATTTTCTTACCGCAGTCATAGCTATCGCCGGTCATCAGCATCGCATCAACCGACTGCTTCTTCGCCAGCTCAGCAATCGCATCGGTCAGTTGGATACGGTCCCAGGCACCCGGCTCAGTTTTTTCCAGCTCAGCCCAGATATCCGCATTCAGCACATAACGGCCGACTGCCATCAGGTCGGAGTCCAGGGTCTGCGGCTGATCGGGTTTTTCGATAAACTCAACGATACGGCTCACCTGCCCTTCCGTCTCCAGTGGCTCTTTAGTCTGAATAACAGAATACTCGGAGAGATCGCCCTTCATACGTTTCGCCAGCACCTGGCTACGGCCCGTTTCATTGAAACGTGCCACCATTGCCGCCAGGTTGTAACGCAGCGGATCGGCGGAAGCGGTATCAATAATGATGTCCGGCAGAACCACGATGAACGGGTTATCGCCCACCACTGGCCGCGCGCAGAGGATTGAGTGGCCCAGACCCAGCGGCTGCGCCTGACGCACGTTCATGATGGTCACGCCAGGAGGACAGATAGACTGAACTTCTGCCAGAAGCTGACGCTTAACGCGCTGCTCAAGCAACGCTTCGAGTTCATAAGAGGTGTCGAAGTGGTTCTCAACGGCGTTCTTAGAAGAGTGCGTCACCAGAACGATTTCTTTAATCCCAGCAGCAACAATCTCGTCGACGATGTATTGAATCATCGGCTTGTCAACGATCGGCAGCATCTCTTTAGGAATGGCCTTTGTGGCGGGCAACATGTGCATGCCCAGACCCGCTACCGGTATAACTGCTTTCAAATTGGTCATTTTATCTTCCACCTTAAAATGGTTGACGAAGTATAGACCTAATCAGGAAAATTGCCCGATCAAGAAGTCTACTGCGCCTTATGCAAATCACGTTTCGCGCTAAAACTCACATTACTAAACATGAGTATGCATTAAGTGTGACCCAGAATTATCGGAAACCCTGTCGCGAAAATCGCTCAGCCCTCTGTTTCCGACAAATCGCAACCTTTGAGGCATTATTCAGATACAAACGTGATGTCATCTTTCTTCTCATGAACGAACTCATACTTCAGCGTACGGTCCAGACCTTGAGATAAGGTATAAGGCGCTTTAAATCCAGAGCTGTGTACCTTGGTCGCGTCAAACTGTGTAGTTGCACAGAATTTCTTCACGCGCACAGAGCTTATTGCATATTTCTTCCCGGTAACTTTGCTAAGAATGTCAAAGCAATATCCACCTAACATTCCAAGCGGGTAAGGGAGATGAACTGAAGGGATTTTTTTACTGAGACTCTTCTCAACTTCTGAAACTAGCTGATTCATATTCAGGTCTGGCTTGTCTACATAGTTGTAGACATCATAACCCGATCTAACATTTGCCAGCTTAAATTTGATAAATTCAACAATGTTACCGACATAAGCCATTGACTTATAGTTGGTTCCAGCGCCTACCATGGCGAATTTACCACCTGCGATTTGCTTAAGCAGGTTATACACGTTTCCACGGTTACGCTCACCGAAGATGACCGTAGGCCGGACAATTGTCAGGGATCTTTCCTCTGGAGCTTTATTAAACCACTCGCGCAGAACTTCTTCCGCTTGCCATTTGCTTTTGCCGTAATGGTTGAAAGGATCATGGGGATGGGATTCGTCAGGGTTCACTTTGTTAAGACCATACACAGCCACAGAACTGGTAAAAATAATGTTCTGAACGTTATTTTTTTCCATAGCAGACAATACGTTACGAGTACCCTGTACGTTTACATCGTAGTATAGCGATGTTGGGCTAACGTCATCACGGTGCTCAGCGGCGAGCAGCACGACAGTATCAAAACCAGCAAGCGCCTGATCGAGTTGATCCTGATTACGAACATCACCGGAAACAGTAATATCCGGATAAAAATGACTTTGCTGTTTGTCGAAGTTAGTAACATCAAAATCAGTCTTGGAAATCTCGATTAAACGAGTGCCGACAAAACCAGACGCGCCAATAAACAAAACCTTATCGTTCATAATCCACTCAATGCGTTATGTGTGTTTGGCGAACCTCTGGCAATCGCTTCTTTCCCTGAGGTAGCGCTGTTGATTAAACAAAACTTGCAAAGTAATTTCACGGATTATAAACCTTAAAACCGCTGAATTCAGTAACAAATTTTTAGGGGTTACATCAGATTGAATGGAATACGCCTAAGGCTTCCACCGTCACCTGTGCGGCAGCGCAAAATTCAACCGTTCCGTATTCACCACATGTTGATCGACCCGATCAATATCCACCGAGCTCTGCCCCTTTTCATTAACCGCTTTTATGTTCGCAAGCGACAGCAACGTCTCGTTTTTAGCCATAAACTTCCCGCGCACGTCTTTGCGCAAATCGAAGTTCATCTTCAGGGCCGGTCCCGTTGTTGACTCCTGCATCACGTTGATATTACGTAAGAAAAGGTGTTGGGGTTTGTTATGCAGCTCAAGCGTTGCCCGCTGCATCTCCACGTTGGTGATGGCAACAAACGACGTGGCATTGCCGGAGGAAATCTGTATCCCGCGCAGCTTATAGGCAAGCTGTCGGTTATCCAGGCGAATATCGTTAAGTTTGAAGTTCTGCGGTATCGACAGATAATCGCCCTTGATCACGCCATAGCCAATTAGCATTCCGGCGCTGTTGACCATATCGACATTATCAATAACGAAATTATCACAGCCATAAATAGCTACTGTCGCGTTATCAATTCCGGCCTTTTTACTGAAGTCAGGGGTAATATTGCTGGCCTTGATATTACGGATCACAAAGTGTTTACCGTTTTCAACATGCACCAGCTGCCGACAGTTGCTGCCGGTGATATTCGCCACCACGAAGTTTTTAACGGTCTGCTGTTCCGGATAATCATTGTCGTACGTACTGCCGGCCAGCCCGATGCCTATGCCCCAGTTGATCTTGCCGTTGGTGCAGTTGATGTTATCGATCACGTGGTCCGAGATCAGGATGTTACGGTCGTTAATCGCCACGTTCCACTCAATCGCGTCACCCTGCAAGTGGCTGAATTTACTATTGGTAATGCGCGCACCGTCCACCTGATTGTGGAACCCCTGACGCAGGATCGCGTAGTTGGCCTGCGTCACGGTGATGTTATCGATGAGCAGGTTGCGCATCACTCGCCGTTTTTTACCACCGATGTAGATCTGGGTGACGGGGCCGAAGCCGCTCATCGCCAGCCCTTTAATGACACAGTCGGAGCCACGCACGTCCAGCGTGATGTTATGCGTGCGCCCTTCTCCTTCCCCAATGACCTTGCAGCCTTCCTGGAGTACAAATCGTCCGCGGCCGTTGCCCTTCAGCGCACCGCGGATCAGCAGGGTTTTGCCATCAGGAATGAAAATGCCGGTATTGATGTTTTCACAGGTAAACCCGGCGGGAACAACAACGGTATCGCCCTCGGTAAATGCCTGCTTAAAGGCGGCGATCCAGTCGTTATTGTTGTAGCGATCGACAGAAACCGTCTTCCCGGTTGCCGCCCGCACAGCGCGGGGCGACAGCAGCGGCATGGCAGCCAGGACGGATAAAGAAGAGACAAATCGGCGTCGGGTAATCTTATTCAGCATACAACCTCAGCGTTACAGCGTTTGCAGCAGGCTCGCTAACTGGCGATTAATCACCTGCTGATTGAATTCTGCTTCAACTTTTTGCCGCGCATTTTGCAGCACAGGGATCAGCGTCTGCTGATCGATATCGCTGAACGCGGCCAGACGGTCCGCCAGCGCCAGCGCATTGTTTTCAGGGACCAGCCAGCCGGAATGCTCAGAGGTGATCAGCTCCGGGATGCCGCTGTGCAGGGTCGAGACCACCGGAATGCCGACCGCCATCGCCTCCATCAGCGCCACGGGAATGCCTTCCATATCGCCGTCGGCACCGGTTACGGAAGGCAGCAGGAACACATCCGCCTCATCGAGCATGGCTTTCACTTCGTGGCTCGGCTTGAAGCCCGGCATCTCCACCACGTCTTCCAGCTGATACTGTTCAATCAGCGTGCGCAGGCGACGCTCCCACGGCCCGATACCCAGGATGCGGTAGTGGAAGTCCACTCCACGCGCCTTCAGCTGGCGACAGGCTTCGATGGCTACGTGCAGCCCTTTCTTTTCGGTCAGGCGGGCAACAGAGATAATTTGCAGCGGCTTGCCCGGCACCTTGACGGGTCGCTGGGTGAAGCGTTCCATGTCCACGCCCATGCGTGAAACGGTGATTTTCTCGCTCGGGCACCCCATGGTTTTCAGGCGCCCGGCCCACAGGTCGCTTATCGGCAGCATCATGTCACCACGGCGAAACAGCTGCTGATATTCCGGCGTGTAGTGGTTCAGCACTTCACGGCTGGAGATATCGATACCGTGGAAAATGGTGGCGATTTTGCCGTCAATCACCCCCAGCTCACGCAGTTTTGCCGCCGTGACGCCAGCCGGGCCAAAGTGAGCGATAAAGACATCGGCCCGGTACGGCTGGGCCGTTTGCCCGCAAATGGCGGATAAGATCAGGTTGCGGGCCTCCGCCCCATAGCGCGACATATTCAGCGCCCGCCACGTCGAGGCGCGATGAAGGCCGCGCAGCGTCTGGCCAGCGCGATGGCGCAGTTTGTTCATCCGTCCGGCGGGTTCGTCCTGCAACCAGCGGGTTTTCGCCTCCAGCCCATACTGGGTATACGCCGCATGGGTGTTTTGCGTATCGCCCTTTTGCAGGGCGATAATCTCCACGTCATACCCCATATCGATAAACGCGGTGATTTGGTTCAGCACAAAGGTTTCAGACGACAGCGGAAATTTCAGTAAGAAGAAACCAACCTTCATTTCCCCTCCCGGACGCGGTCGAGGACGGATTTCACCATGCCAATACCTTTTTCGCGTTCGGCTTTCACCGCCACCGCCAGACGTTCGTTGATCGCAGGCAGCTGGCCGAGCGTGTCGCCCACCATCGCACCCAGCGATCCGTCCAGCAGATGACGAATATCGACGGCCATTTCCGGCATACCGAGCTGCTGCATAATGCCTGCAGACTTGTGCTCGTAGTTGATAGCGATGGCTGGCGTGCCGAAGTTCATCGAGATAATGGCCGAGTGCAGACGCGTGCCCACGGTCAGGTCGCAGGCGGAGAGCAGCTTGCCCATCTCCAGGTCGTTCAGTTCGTCCATTACCACGTGGTAGCGGGATGGGTCGTTGACCAGGTTACGCAGGTTGAGCGCCACCATGCGGTCATCTTTGTTGTAGCTGTCGATACCGGTACAGGTGGAAAGCGCCAGCACCTGGTAACCGCTGTCCAGCACGCGGTTCACCACCTCGGCAAAGGCTTTTTCATACGCAGCCTGAGTCGTGCCGAGGCGTTTATCGAAGGGCGCAAGTTCACGCAGGGTAATGGCGACGGTTTTCTGTTTTGCCGCCACGTCCAGCCAGTGCTGTACCGCGTAGCTGGCCTGGAAGCTGTCATCCTGATGATCCACCAGCCAGGCGGTGTCTACGCCGTGCTCCACTTTGGTGGTGTCGATTTCGCTGCGCTTCATCATGTCGAGGCTGACCGATTCGCGCAGGATCAGCGCGTCACAGTGGCCGAAGACATAGTTCGCCAGCTGGTTGAACTGCGGATCCTGGAACGGCCCGACGCTGTGGCCAATCATAAACAGCGGTTTTTTCGCCATAAAGGTGCAGAGCGCATGCTCAAACTGCGGCACGCCGTACAGGTCGACGAAGAACGAGCCGCCCACCTGAATAATGGCGTCATAGCCGGACAGCAGACGCACGAAATCGGTAAAGCCCTGCGCGATGGCGATGTTGCGCAGCTTGCCGGTGTCGGTTACGCGAGAAAGCAGCACCTGATGCTGGTAGCGGCGACGCAGCACTTTCTTCACGCGCCCCATCACGCCCGCAGCGTTGTTGTGCTGTTTCATCTGGCTGTAGAGCGGGTCGCCCATCACCGGGCGGTTCAGTAACCAGGATGAGCTGACCGGATAACGGCTCATCACATCCACTTCTGTCTCAGGCTTAAGGGTGTTAATTGCATCCAATAAACCGCGCAGGATGGCGCTGTCGCCACGGTTGCCGCAGGTATGGTTGCCAAGAATAAGTAATTTCATAATGGCCTCGTAAAATTAGCCTGCGCGAAGCAGCGTTTTCATTTTTTCGTTACGGCAAAACTGGCGCTTTATCTCAACCACCAGCGCATTGCGTGACAGCACAATCATCACGCCGAATGCCAGCGCGCCTGCCGCGACCTGCACCGCAAGCAGCGCCGCCAGCGGCAGATGCCCGTTGAGCACCACGCCCAGGCCGTAGCTCAACGCCAGAGTCGGTAAGGAGAGATAAAACGGCAGCCACAGGCTGAGAATGTACTGACGGTAGCTGGAGCCCAGCACCGGTTTGATCATCACGAAGTAGCTCAGCACGGTATTGACGATCTGCACCAGCAGGAAGCCGAGCGTCACGCCAATGGCGCCCGCCATGTGCCCGCCCACAATAATTGCCGGAATAAACAGGAAGGTTTTAAACACGTTGAACTTGAAGCTGATATCCACGCGCGCCTTCGCCATCAGCAGAGAACCAATTGGATTCCCCACCGAGCGCAGCAGCCCCACAACGCACAGCAGTTGCAGGATCGGGATGATGCTGTTCCACTTCTCGCCAAACACCAGCGGTACGAAATTGCTGGCGACCACCATCAGCCCCAGCAGTACCGGGAAGTTGATGATCCCCACCACGGAGAGCAGCTTGTAAAAGTTCACGCGCAGCTTCTCGGTATCGTCCTGAATTTTGGCGAACGCCGGGAACAGCACGCGGGTAATGATTGGGTTGAGCTTCATCGGCGGGACAACCGCGACGTTATACGCCAGGTTGTAGCCGCCCGCGACGCTCGCGCCCAGAATGCGCGCCAGCACCAGCGTAGAGAGGTTAGTATTCACATAGTTGATAATGCTGTCTGCCGTCAGCCACGCGCCGAAGCGCAGGTTGGATGAAACAGACGCCAGCGAAAAATGCAGTCCCGGGCGATAAATCTTGCGGCCAAAGAAGCCAAACAGCAGCGTGCGCACGGCAGAGTTAACGAGGTAGCCGAGAATGGCGGTCATCGCCAGCGGCCAGAAATGGGCGCTGACAACGGTGAAGGTAAAGCCCGCCAGCACGGCGCTGGTTTCAATCATGCCGATCTTGTTGAACTCCAGCTCTTTCTGCATCAGCGCGCGGAACTGCTGCCCGTGCGGGATCACCACGAAAGCAAACGACAGGGTGCGCATCAGCGGCGCCAGGTCCGGGTTATGCAGCACGCCAGCAATCACATCGCTCAGCAGGAACACCAGCACAAAGACGAAGATACCCAGCCCGACGTTCAGCCAGTAGAGGGTGGTCAGCTCAAGATGGCTGATCTCTTTGCGCTGGATAATGGAGTTGGCGATACCAAAGTCCGACAGCGTATCGGCCAGGGCGATAATCACCAGCGAGACGGTCAGCAGACCAAACTGGTGGTTATCGATAATGCGCGCCAGCACCGTCATCTGCACCAGGCCGAGGCCAATGATGACGATGGTGGCCATGGCTGACCATTTTGCGCCGCTGATGGTTTTTTCTCGTAAGCTCATCTTAGTACGCCGCTTTGTTCACGAAGCCTTTGAAAATGGTCAGAAAAACAATCTTGATATCGAACCAGAGGCTCCACTCGCGGATGTACTCCAGATCGAACTCGATGCGTTTTTCCATTTTTTCCAGCGTGTCGGTCTCGCCGCGCCAGCCGTTGATCTGCGCCCAGCCGGTGATGCCTGGCTTCACCTTATGGCGCAGCATGTAGCCTTCGATCAGGGTACGGTACTGCTCGTTATGGGCCACGGCGTGAGGACGAGGCCCGACGATGGACATCCCGCCGGTGAACACGTTGATGAACTGCGGCAGCTCATCGAGCGAGGTACGGCGCAGGAAGTTACCCACGCGGGTGACGCGCGGATCGTTCTGCGTCGCCTGGGTCACCACCTTGTCGTTCTCCATCACCTTCATGGAGCGGAATTTCCACACCATGATCGGCTTACCGTCCATGCCGTAGCGGGTCTGACGGAAGATGATCGGCCCCGGCGAGCTGAGCTTCACCGCCAGCGCAATGCAGCACAGCACCGGGGAGATGAGCAGCAGGATCAGGGACGAAAGTACGATATCCTCCACGCGCTTCAGCACGCGGTTAATCCCCGACAGCGGCGTGTCGTACAACGGAACAACCGGTACCCCGTTAACCTCTTCAATACGGGAGTGGAGAATATTGAAGGTAAACACGTCAGGGATGAGGATCACCGAGCAGGTGGTATCGGCCAGCTCGCGCATCAGTGTCTTGATGCGGGATTCATCTTTCATCTGCATGGCGATGTAGACGTTGTGAATTTTGCCGGCTTTCGCGTCTTCTATCAGCTGTTCGTAGCTGCCCGCCCAGTCAGATGGTACGCCGCCGGGCTTCGCGTCGTGATAAACCCCGACCACTTCAAAACCTAACCACGGCTCTTTGCGGAAGCTGTCGAGCAACACCTGTCCCACCGGCAGGTCGCCCGCCACGGCAACAAAGCGACGGTTATACCCACGGTTGCGCAGCCAGCCCGCGCCAAAGCGGATCAGCGAGCGGCAGACCACCATGCCAACGCTGGTTAACAGATACCAGCAGAGATAGGTCACAAGCCGATTATCAAAATCATGGCTGAACGCCACCAGGCCTGCGCTGAAAATCAGGCTTAAGGTCCAGTTCTGGAGCAGCAGCATCAGTTCGGTGGTCATTTTGACGCCACGCCATGAACGATAGAAATCGGTCATGCCGCCGATCATCTGAAACACCACCAGCGCAATCAACGCCATCAGCAAGTGCATGTATAAGAACGGCTGCCCGCTGACCCAACACACCGCCCACAGTCCGCCGACCATGATGGTGATATCAGAAAAACGCTGCACCATAGAGATTAACGATGCATTCGTTCTCGCTCGCTCGCGCTTTTTTAGATTTGTCATCGTTGTTCCTTTAGTTCTAAACCTTTCCCCTCGCCCCTCACCCCGGCCCTCTCCCCAAAGGGGAGAGGGTGTTCAAGTTCCCTCTCCCCTTTGGGGAGAGGGTTAGGGTGAGGGGTAAGGTTTTCTTTTTACTGATTCAACAGCGCCAGAATGTCCTTCGTTCGGGCTTCCATCAGCACGGTATCGGCGCGGGACTCAACGTTCAGGCGCACCACCGGCTCAGTGTTGGAAGAGCGCAGGTTGAAGCGCCACTGCGGGAACGCCATGCTGATACCGTCGGTACGGTCAATCTCCAGCGCATGAATGGCAAAGTGCTGTTCGACGCGGGCGATGGCCTCGGCTGGTTGTGCCAGTTTGCTGTTGATCTCCCCGCTCGCCGGGAAGGCCGCCATGCGGTCGCGCACCAGTTCGCCCAGGCTCTGCCCTTTCAGGCACAGCAGCTCAGTCACCAGCAGCCACGGGATCATCCCGCTGTCGCAGTAGGCAAAATCACGGAAATAGTGGTGGGCGCTCATCTCGCCGCCGTAGATGGCGTCTTCCTCGCGCATACGCTCTTTGATAAACGCGTGGCCGGTTTTAGACATCACCGGCTCGCCGCCCGCGGCCTTCACCACGTCGACGGTGTTCCAGGAGAGGCGCGGATCATGAATGATCTTCGCCCCCGGGTTTTTCTCAAGGAACGCTTCCGCCAGCAGACCGACAATGTAATAGCCTTCGATAAACTGCCCTTTCTCGTCGAACAGGAAGCAGCGGTCGAAATCGCCGTCAAAGGCGATACCCATATCGGCGCCGTGCTCAATCACCGCGTTGCGAGTGTCGTCGCGGCACTCCGGCAGCAGCGGGTTAGGAATACCGTTCGGGAAGTTGCCGTCTGGCGTGTTGTGCACTTTGACGAAGGTCACCGGCACGTTCAGCGCCTTAAAGCGGGCTTCAAGTGCATCGACAACCGGGCCTGCCGCGCCGTTGCCGGAGTTAATCACCAGCTTCAGCGGTTTGAGGTTCGCCACGTTGATGTAGCCCAGCAGGTGGTCGATGTACTCTTTTTGCAGGTTGATCTGCTTATAGCTGCCGCGCTTCGCTTCGTTCACCGGCGGGAAGTCGTTGGCCTCGGCCAGACGCTGCACGTCGCGCAGACCGGTGTCGCCGCTGATAGGACGCGCGCCCTTGCGCACCAGCTTCATGCCGTTGTAGTCCATCGGGTTATGGCTGGCCGTCACTTCGATACCGCCGTCCACGCCCAGGTGGAAGGTGGCAAAATAGATCTCTTCGGTACCGGAAAGGCCAATGTCCAGCACGTCGACGCCCGCGTCCTGTAGCCCTTTCGCCAGCGCCAGCTTCAGGGATTCGCTGGTGAGACGCACGTCGCCGCCCAGTACGATAGTTTGTGGTTTCAGGTATTCGCCGTACGCGCGGCCGATGCGCCACGCAATATCTTCGTTCAGCTCTTCGCCCAGCTTGCCGCGAATATCGTAGGCTTTAAAACAGGTTAATTTTTCCATGATGACCCCTTTTTCAGGCAACAGTTGGCCCGCCCGTTAACAGGCTTAATTGTTTTTTATTCATTCGTAGGCCGGATAAGCGAAGCGCCATCCGGCGTTAAGACGGCGCTACACCCGCCCGTAGCGGTCCTGGAAGCGCACGATATCGTCCTCTTCCAGATACGAACCGGAACGCACCTCAATTAAGTCGAGTGGAATTTTCCCCGGGTTTTCCAGGCAGTGCGTGGCACCCAGCGGAATATAAATGGATTCGTTTTCACCCAGCAGCTTCACTTCACCGTTGATGGTCACTTTGGCGGTTCCCGCCACCACTACCCAGTGTTCGGCGCGGTGATGGTGCATCTGCACCGACAGCCCTTCACCCGGCTTCACGGTGATGCGTTTCACCTGGTAACGCTCGCCGGCGTCAATGGAGTCATATTTGCCCCACGGGCGGTAGACTTCGCGGTGAATATGGTGTTCGTGGCGGCCATCGGCCTTGATCTTCTCCACCACTTTTTTAACGTCCTGCACGGCATTACGGTCGGCAATCAGCACCGCGTCTTTGGTCTGCACGACCACCAGATCTTTCACCCCTACCGTGGTGACAAGGCCAGATTCGGCGTAGACGTAGCTGTTTTCCGTTTTGTGGCTGATCACATCACCGTGATGGACGTTACCCTCCGGGGTATGGGCGCTAATCTCCCACAGTGACGACCAGGAGCCAACGTCGCTCCAGCCCGCATCCATCGGCACCACTACCGCATCTGCCGTACGTTCCATCACCGCATAGTCAATGGATTCTTCCGGACAGGCGAGGAAGGCTTCTTCGTCCACGCGGATAAAATCAAGATCCGGATCCACCACCGCCATCGCTTTTTCGCAGGCATTTAAGATATCCGGGCGATATTTTTCCAGCTCTTCCAGGTAGCGACCGGCGCGGAACAGGAACATACCGCTGTTCCAGTAGTATTCACCGCTGGCCACGTAGGCCTGGGCGGTTTCCAGATTCGGTTTTTCGACAAACTGCGCCACGTCAAAGGCCACGCTGTCGCCTTCACCAGGCGTAACGCTGCCGCGGCGAATGTAGCCATAGCCGGTTTCCGGGAGATCCGGCACGATGCCGAAGGTCACGAGCTTGCCGTTCTCAGCGTAAGGAATCGCCGCGCGAACCGCGTCGCGGAAGGCGTCTTCCTGCTGAATAACGTGGTCAGCCGCCAGCACCAGCATCAGCGGGTCGCAGTCCGGGCTGCTGCGTTTTGCCGCCAGCGCCGCAAGAGCAATAGCAGGCGCGGTGTTGCGTCCGGCAGGCTCCAGAATGATATTTTCGGTCAGTTTATTCAGCTGGCGCAGCTGCTCGGCAACGATAAAGCGGTGCTGCTCGTTACAGATCACCACCGGGCTTTCACACTCCACGCCGTGCAGACGGTTAACCGTCGTTTGCAGCATGGTGAGGTCGCCCTTCAGACACAGAAATTGTTTTGGATAAAGCACGCGGGACAGTGGCCACAACCGGCTCCCGGATCCACCCGCCATTACGACCGGATACAAAGTGGTTTGACTCATGATTTATCCCCGTATATCTGCAATAAATTGGCTCAGCACGTTCTCTTTCTCGAGCGTGCGTTCGGCATATTCACGTGCCACCGTGTTCTCTTTTGGCATGGCGAGTGCCTGCTCAATTCCGGTCACCAGCGCAGGAACCGATTCTGGCTCTACGCAAACGGCAATGCCCGGGTAGCTGTTGCACAGCTGGCCTAATTCTGTTGCGGCTTCTGCCGTAATCACCGCATTTCCGCCCACTGCCAGAATGTTGGTCAGCTTGGACGGCAGCACCGCATCCGCCGCGCCGCGTTTTTGCACCACCAGATGGCAATCTGCCATTTTCAGCAGCGCGGGCAGCGCGTCATAAGACTGAAGCGGGAAGAAGCGGATGTTGGTCAGTCCGCGCTCGCTGGCCATTTTTTCCAGCCGCGCTTTACCCCCGCCCTGCCCGACTATCACGAACATCCACGGGTGTTCGCTCAGCTGAAGCGCGGCGTCAATCACGCTCTCCAGCCCCTGTTTTTCGCCGATGTTGCCTGAGTAAAGAATGATTTTTTGATCTTCAGGCAAACCGAGCTGCGCGCGTAACGCCTGCGCATCCTGGTCTGTCACATCGCGGAAACGCGCCACTTCGGACCAGTTCGGAAAGAAGATCACCTTCTCCGCCGGGACACCCTTCTCCTGCGCCTTGTTCATCATCGAGCGCGAGATGGTCGAGACGTAATCCACGTTGTGCAGGCCGCTGCGCTCAAAGGCGCTGGCGAGCTTCGCCACCTTGCCGCCCTTGCCTTTCCCGGCCATCCCCAGTCCGAGCATGGCGTCCACTTCATAATCCTGAATGTGCAGCAGGGTGCGCGCGCCGGAGAGTTTGCCCAGCAGGCGCATGCCTGGCGTGCAGAACAGGGTCGGCACCACGCCGATGATGCGATCCGGCTTCCAGCGACGTTGCGCCATCAGCGGGAAGAAACTGCTCAGGGCAAAGCTGCCCAGATGAATTAAACGTTTCAGCGTCGAGGGCTGTTTCGGCACGTAGAGCGGGCAGCGCCAGACGGTCGCAGCCCCCTCTTCGCGGCGGTAGCGCCAGCTGGAATAGCGTTCGCCTACCTTCCACTCCGGGTAATACGGCGGGGCGGTAATCACCCGCACGTCATGTCCCTGGCTCGCCATCCACTCGACCATCTCGCCGGTGTATTTCCCGATACCGGTAAGCTCCGGCGAGTAGTTAATTCCGTAGACGAGGATTTTCATAGGCCTGGCACCTCGGCCTGACGTTCCGCAAGGAAGTACGCCCGACTGTTGTCATGGACATTGTCGCTTGCCAGCAGCGCCTCTGGCGTTAACCAGCGGTAATCGTCATGCTGAGAATCAGGCAGACGCAGGTCTGCCTCACTCACCTTCAGGCGGAACCCCAGCACGACGTAGTGCGTGGTGAACCCGGTGCCCGAAAAGTTATCGTCATAGAAGTGCTGCCAGACCCCGTAAAACTGGCCCGCTGCCATCGGCAGTTGCAGGCCCAGTTCCGCCAGAGTGAGACGCTCAAACGCATCGCTTAGCGTCTCATCCTTCTGCACGCGCCCGCCGGGCACGAACCAGAAGCCCTGTGCAGGACGATTGGTTCGTTTCCCCAGCAAGAACTCGCCGCGTTCGTTCTCCACGATCAAATCAATTGAGATGAGCGGAGTGGAACGCACCACCGTGGCAAAATCTTCCTGACTTAAAAACATCATTACCCCCGGAAGCGGTGCTGGTTTTCCAGGAACCACTGGTAGGTGCTGGCCAGCCCCTGCTCCAGTGAGACCTCGTGATACCAGCCCAGCTGATGCAGACGGGTCACGTCCAGCAGCTTGCGCGGCGTGCCGTCCGGTTTGGTGGCATCAAACACCACGCGTCCTTTGTAGCCCACCACCTGCGCGATGGTCTGCGCCAGCTCGCGAATGGTGCAGTCCACGCCGGTCCCGACGTTAATGTGCGACAGCATCGGCTCGGTGTTTTCCTGCCACACCTCGCGATCCAGCTCCATGACGTGAATGCTGGCAGCCGCCATATCGTCCACGTGCAGGAACTCGCGCATTGGCGTACCGCTGCCCCACACCACCACGTCCGGGGCGTTTTCGGCAGTCGCCTCGTGGAAACGACGCAGCAGCGCCGGGATCACGTGCGAATTGCTCGGGTGGAAGTTGTCGTGCGGTCCGTAGAGGTTGGTCGGCATCACCGAGCGATAGTCGCGGTTATACTGACGGTTGTAGGATTCACACAGCTTGATCCCGGCAATTTTGGCAATCGCGTACGGCTCGTTGGTGGCTTCCAGCGTGCCCTGCAACAGTTCGCTCTCGGCGATCGGCTGTTTCGCCATTTTTGGGTAGATACAGGATGAACCGAGGAACAGCAGCTTGTTCACGTTGTGCAGATGCGCCGCGTGAATGATGTTGCTCTCAATCATCATGTTCTCGTAGATGAAATCCGCCGGGTAGGTGTTGTTAGCGACAATGCCGCCCACCTTCGCCGCCGCCAGATACACCTGGTCGATACGTTCGCTGGCGAAGAAGTCCTGCACCGCTTTGCTGTCAAGCAAGTTCAGCTCGTCGCGGGTGCGAACAATCACCTCAACGTCGCCGCGCTGTTCAAGCTGGCGGACAATCGCGGAACCCACCATTCCGCGATGACCGGCGACAAAAATACGTTGTTTTGTCATTCTCAGGACTCCAGCGCGATGGCAACCTCGTAGCCATGGGACTTGAGCAGGGAGTGTTTTTTCGCTGCTTCAAGATCTTTGGCCACCATCTCGGATACCATTTCTTGCAGGGTGGTTTCTGGTTTCCAGCCCAGCTTCTCGTGCGCTTTGGTTGGGTCGCCCAGCAGGGTTTCCACTTCAGCAGGACGGAAGTAACGCGGATCCACCTGAACAATCACGTCGCCTGGCTTCACGCCCGGTGCGTCGTGGCCGGTCACGGAAACAACGATACCCTTCTCTTCCACGCCGGTGCCTTCGAAGCGCAGCTTGATGCCCAGCTGTGCCGCAGCCATCTCAACGAACTGACGTACGGAGTACTGCACGCCGGTCGCGATCACGAAGTCTTCTGGCTGTTCCTGCTGCAGCATCATCCACTGCATTTTCACGTAGTCTTTCGCATGGCCCCAGTCACGCAGGGAGTCCATGTTGCCGAGGTGCAGGCAAGACTCCAGGCCCTGAGCGATGTTGGCGATAGCGCGGGTGATTTTACGGGTCACGAAGGTTTCGCCACGACGTGGGGATTCGTGGTTGAACAGAATGCCGTTACAGGCGTACATGCCGTAGGATTCACGGTAGTTCACAGTGATCCAGTAAGCGTACAGTTTCGCTACCGCGTACGGAGAACGTGGGTAGAACGGCGTAGTCTCTTTCTGCGGAATTTCCTGCACCAGACCATACAGCTCAGAGGTAGATGCCTGATAGAAACGGGTTTTCTTCTCAAGACCCAGGAAGCGAATCGCTTCCAGCAGACGCAGCGTACCCATGGCGTCCACGTCAGCGGTGTATTCCGGGGATTCGAAGGAGACCGCAACGTGGCTCATCGCGCCCAGGTTGTAGACTTCATCCGGCTGTACTTCCTGCAGGATGCGGGTCAGGTTGGAGGTATCGGTCAGGTCGCCGTAGTGCAGGTGGAATTTCGGGTTCGCCGCGTGAGGATCCTGATAAATATGATCGACACGTTCGGTGTTAAATGAAGACGCACGACGTTTAATACCGTGTACTTCATACCCTTTTTCCAGCAGTAACTCTGCCAGGTAAGAACCATCCTGCCCGGTAACGCCGGTGATGAGAGCGACTTTAGACATGTTTATATTCCTCTACTTATGAATTTAATCAGTTTCAACGCGTTCGCGTATCACCACTGCGGGGTTGCCACGGCAAATTTTATTTGCCGGTAGCGATTTAAAAACGCTGCTGCGGGCACCGACTACCGTGCCATCGCCAACAGAAACACCGGGTGCAACAAAGACGTCTGTTGCCAGCCAGCATTTTTCACCGATCACAACAGGCGAAGCGGTAATATCAAAATGCGGGCTCATAAAATCGTGGCTGCCGGCGCACAAATAACACTTCTGTGAAACCACCGAATTTGCGCCAATCGTAATCTCGCCAAGGGTATATAACACCGCATCATCCCCAACCCAGGCGTAATCCCCAAGCGTTAATTTCCAGGGGTAAGTAATTTTCACCGAAGGACGAATGACTACGTTTTTTCCTATTTTTGCGCCAAACAGACGCAGTAAAAATGCGCGCCAGCGGTACAGTATTTGCGGCGACCAGGCAAATAACGTTGCCTGTACAGCCCACCACAGTTGAACTTTAATACCGCTCCCGCCCCGAAAACCTTTCGGCACGGAGAATCCATTTAATTCCTGCATTACGTTTCCTTATATCTCAGGCTTTGTTATATAAGGCTTTCGCTTTACCCGTCGTTTTCAGACGTAAGAAATAAGATAATTCCGCCCAGAACCCCGGTACGCGTAATATTTTACGCTGCACGTTTTTGGCATCCTGGCACAATTCCAGATTATTCGAGGTTGACACGCCGCCCATTGAAAATTCGGATACCAGTCCTTTAATTCGACGGAACGGGTAGCCAGATTTGTACAGGCTGGCGGCCAGGGCATAATCTGATGACACTTTATATTGCAAATCGTAAGGCTGCTTTTTCAGGCCACTCATCGGGAAGAAAATAGCCTGATGGCTTGCCGGCAGGCTGTGGTAGATATACCAGCCTGGTTTCGCGCCGCGCAGCACTTTTTTCCCCTCGCCGAAATCAAGCAGCGCATCACCGATAAACATGGCATCTTCTTTCTGGCGCGCCAGCTGGCGTGCAAACAGCGCCACATCTTCATGGAACACGTCGCCGGAATTGAGGAAGATGGCGTAGCGCCCCTGCGCCATGTTGATGCCTTTATTCATGGCATCATAAATGCCTTTATCTTTCTCGCTGATGTAACGTAAGTTGAACTCACCGTTAAGTTTTTCCAGGAACTCCGCCGTGCCGTCGTTCGAGCCGCCATCGACCACGATCCACTCAAAGGTGAGGCTCGGATCGCGCGCCAGGTTGCGCAGCGAGCGCCAGGTTTTTACCACCCCTTCGTGGTTACGAAAGGCGACAGTAATGACGCTAAGAAACATAAATCACCTCATTTCGTCATACGCTCGTAATATTCAACGCTTTGCGCAAAATAAACGGACATACAATTAAGAATGCATATTCCGGGCTAAATATTGACCCGGTAAAAAACAACGACACCGGTGTGAACAGATAAAGTTGCACGCGAAAGTTCTGGTTATCACCAAACGCGTTAATCATCATTTTGAAAACTTTAAACAGATACCACAGTGTCAACAGTACGGCGAACCAGGAAAAATAGATAATTAACAGATACAGACCATTGTCTATGGTTTTACCGACATCCGCACCGTTAAAGATTCCGAATGATGCAACATATTCGTAAAGTGAGCCGAATCTTACTACGCCATCAATATGGGTTAAGGAATAACCCACCATCACCAGTGGACCAATGATGCGATAATAGGACGACGAACCTTCCGTTCCCAAATCACCCAGACGTTCAGAAATGTACGGGAAGGCGAATATTACGCCCACTAAAAATACCGTCAGAGAAATGATCGCCAGCGGCAGTTTTTTCTTAATCGCCTCTTTGTTCAGGTACTGGAACGCCCACTCCAACAGGTAAAACAGAATAAAAGTCATTACCCCTGAGAACGACCCTGACAGAACGATTCCTGCAAGAATCATAGCATCGGTCTTGGGGGTTTTGATACCGAACTGTTTGATGCTGAGCCAAATTGAGATTAATGCCAGAGCAAAAAACGCCGGTTCAAAATAGAGCGCAGTGGTACGCTTGCCACCAAACTTAATGAAGTTCAGTACATAGCTGTTACTGTATATAAGATATTTCGAAATTATTTCCATCAGGCTACTGCCGCCTGTGAGAATAATTTGCGCCATCTCCAATGCCGCAAGCATAACAATCAGCCCGACGACAATATAAAAGAACCTGAGGATTTTCCTATAATTGTGCGGAGAGATAGTTTTAAAACGAATACTCCACACCATGCCAATAATGATTACGATATAAACAAACAGCATGGTGGAGGTGACATATTTGCTGGCGTCCAGCGACTGACCAAAGATGTAGTTAAACGCCGTCAGACCAAACCCGATCCCCAGCGCAATCATCAGCTTTTTGAGGTTAAGCTTATCAACGTATAGCAACAGCAGAACCGGCAGGAAGGTGACGATGGTGATTGGGAAGCTTTCACCGAGCTGGGCAATCTTGACGTTGACCAGCAGGTAGATCAGCGGCAGCAGCAGATAACTACAGATTCTGATAGAACGAGACATACTCCTCCAGCATCTGTTGTCCACTGTACGCTTTGCGGCTGCGGTTGCGGAACGATTCCAGGTCCGTGCCAAAAACAGCCTGCGCGATATCGGCCTTCGACAGCTGCACCAGCGGCAGCACCTCGTTCTCACTGAAGGTTTTACCGCCCGATTTCTCCAGCACTTCGCGCGCCGCGTCGCTGTGGGTGGCAATGACCGGCACGCCAATGGAGAGCGCTTCGCACAGGATCAGCGGGTAGTTGTCCACGCGGGAGCTGAACACCAGCGCGTCCATACCGTTGAGCGCGCTCATCAGTTTGCGCTTGTCGGTTTCAAACCCGTGATTCACCACGTTAGCGCCTTCGAACGGCGAGAATTTGCCGAAGGTATGCAGTTCAATTTTGTCGCCGAGCGCCATCATGTCGCGCACCAGCTGTTGGTTGGTTTTGCCGTCGTAGCGCAGGTCATGGGCGACGACCGCAATTTTCGGCTTGCCGGTGGTAATGGCTACGGGCGTCAGTTCGGCCAGGATCTCTTCCGTCGCCACATCAATACCGTTGTTGATAATCTGGCAGCGCCCTGCTCCGTACAGGCTATTAAAAGCATCTGCCACGTGCTGGCTTGGAGAGATAAAGGTGCAGCCGAGCGAGAGCATGTCGCGGAACAGCTGACGCTTGCCCTCAACCAGCTGATGCGCGCGATCGACCTTCACCGGCGGATAGTTGCTGAGCGTAGGGCATTTCTGGCAGTTATCTTTCCAGCCTTCGCAGCCGTCGGTAAAGGCGCAGCGTCCGGTCACGCTCCAGTGGTCGTGTAGCGTCCAGACGAAACGGGTGTCCGGCTTGTGCGCCTTCACTTTGCCACAAAACGCTACCACCTCTTCCAGATTCAGCCAGTAGCTGTGTAGCACGTGGAAGTGCAGCACAACCGGCCCGCGGGTGCGGGTGACGGTGCGGTAGAGATTATTCAGGTTGCCGAACAGGTCGCGGTTAAACAGGCGGAACAGCGCAATATTGGCGATGGAGGTCAGACGTGGCGTCTGCTTCAGCACCTGCGGATAGTTATCATGGCTGACGCTTTTCTTGCCGCCCTTGCCGTAACCGTAAACAAAGCGCGACTGTAATCCTTTTTGCAGCGCGCGCTGGTGCAGATCCAGCGCTACGCCTGCCGCCCCGCCCTCTGCGAGGCGTACGTTAAATTGCAGAATGTTCATTTAATCACCTTCACGCGGGCTTTCTCGCCCACCACCAGCGCATTGTCCGGAATGCTGTCCAGCACCACGCTGCCTGCGCCAACCGTCACGTTATTGCCCACGGTAATCTCCCCGATCATCACCACGTTGGCGCCCAACTCGACGTTATTGCCAATCACCGGGCAGGCCAGGCTGTCTGGCCCACGGTTGCCGATTGTCACCCCGTGGCGAATGGTGAAATCATCACCCGCGACGACGAACTTGTTGATGACGACCGCATAGCCGTGATGAATGGTAAAGCGGCGGCCAATGGTGGCAGCGGCCTGAATTTCATAGCCAAAAAAGCATTCGGTGATGATGCGGTACAGCACCAGCACCGGCGCGGCCCAGATATTGTTCAGCACATTTTTTTTGCGCCACACCGAGCAAAAGTGCGCAATACGGTAGGCCAGAACCATGCAGCACGGGCGCAGGCTCCAGCTGTTAGCGCGGCAATCTTCCAGAAACATTATTTCCCCCGAAGCCCGTCAGCCAGACGCTTGCCGTTACGCACCGACAGCAGCGTCAGCAGCGTGCGCCAGTTCATGCGCTTGTTACGGATCTGATACAGGGTGAAGAGCTGATACTTCCGGCTGGCACGGTCAAACTTGTCCTTGTGCTTGCGGTAAAAATGGAAGTAGCCCGAGAATTTTTTCGGTGACGAGGTGATCTGCATCTCCCCGTGGTTGATGTGCAGGATCTGCGTGGCCTCTTCCACCTTCCACGGCTCGCCGTACTCCACCACCATCCGCAGGAAAATGTCGTAATCCTGTGCGGCCTTCAGCTCGGTATCGAACAGACACTCCTTAAAGCGCCAGGCCCAGGTAAATACCTGATTGCCAATGATGTTGCGCTTGTAGAACAGGCGGCGGGAATACGGTGATTTCGGATACAGCGGCAGGCTGGCCGGCTGCGAATAGACCTCGCCCTGACAGACATAGTCGTTGGCATACAGAAACGCGTGGGTCACCAGCTGCGCTTTGTGCGACAGGAAGATCGACAGACGGTTTGGCGTCCATTCGTCATCATCGTCGATACCGGTCAGATACTGCCCTTTCGCCTGCATAATCGCCTGATTGCGCACCGCGCACGCCCCGGAGTTGATGGCGTTGTGCGTGTACACCACGCGCGGGTCGTTCAGGTCTTCGACAAACTTTTGCAGCTGTTCGTAAGAGGAGGAACAGTCATCCACGATAATCAGTTCCCAGTTATCGTAATCCTGACGCAGGACCGATTTAATCGCGCGGATCGCCAGCTGCTGACGATTCCATGTCGGCATATAGATAGAAATCAAAGGGCGTTGTGTGCTCATGTATTCCTCCTGCCCCTCACCCCGGCCCTCTCCCCGGAGGGGAGAGGGTGAAAGACCGCACCAGGCAGTCCCCTCTCCCCTCAGGGGAGAGGGTTAGGGTGAGGGGTGTGGGGTGTGTTTTGTTATTTAGAGTCAGACTTGTATTCGTACTCGTAGTAGCCGTAATCCTGATAACCCGTCGCACGGCGGAAGATGGAGTTCAGAATGACCCCTTTCACCTCAATACCGTTCTGCTCAAAGCGGCTCAGGCTGGTTTCCACTTCCTTCAGGGTGTTCACCGCATAGCGTGCAACCATCAGCGTGGTGCCCGCATGACGCCCTACCACGGCGGCGTCGGTGACCGCCAGAATTGGTGGGGTATCGATCAGCACCAGGTCATAGTTTTTGCTTGCCCACTCGATCAGCTGCGTGAAGCGCTCGCTCATCAGCAGTTCAGACGGGTTCGGCGGTACCTGGCCACGCGGGATCAGGTCAAATTTCGGAATCGAGGTCGGCTTGGCGCTCTCGCTGATCTCCCCTTTACCCAGCAGGATTTCCGACAGGCCGTTAACGTTGTTGGTACCCAGCAGCTCATGGGTGTAGCCCTTACGCATGTCGCAGTCGATCAGCAGCACGCGCTTGTTGGTCTGGCTCACCACCGCCGCCAGGTTGGCACAGACGAAGGTCTTACCAATTGACGGGCTGACACCGGTCATCATCAGGACGTTGTTTTTGGCCTGCATCATGGCGAAGTGGAGGCTGGTACGCAGGCTACGCACCGCTTCAATCGCCAGGTCGGTCGGGTTACCCACGGCCAGCAGCTGGCTCTGTTTGTAACGCTTGACGCCCTTAACAGTTTTGACGCTGTCACGGGACTTCTGCCACTCCGAAAGCGGGATGCTGGCGTACACGCTGATCCCGTTCTCTTCCAGCACCTGCGGGCTTTCGATACCGCGGTTGAACAGCGAGCGCAGCAGCACGCCGACGATAGAGAGCATCAGGCCGAGAATAATGCTGCCGAGGATAATCAGCGCTTTCTTCGGCTTCAGCACGCCCGGCTGGGTAATCGCCGGGTCAACGATACGCACGTCGCCCACGGTGCTGGCTTCGGTGATTTTCAGCTCCTGCTGCTTGTTCAGCAGTTGCATGTAAACCTGCTGGCCGGATTCCACATCACGCGTCAGGCGTACGATTTCCTGCTGCGTCTTCGGCATCGCGGTCACGCGGTCATTCAGCTTCGCCTTCTCTTCTTCCAGGGTACGACGTTTCTCGAGCAGCGTGCGGTACGCCGGGTGACGTTTGGTATAGAGCTTGGAAATTTCCGCCTCTTTAAAGGTCAGCTCGTTTAGCTGCGCATCAATATTGACCATGGAGTCGAGAACCGATTTCGCCTCCAGCGGCAGGTCGACGGAGTCTTTATCCTGACGGTATGCGTTCAGCTTGTTCTCGGCGTCATCCAGACGGGCGCGCACCTCCGGCAGCTGTTTACTGAGGAACGCGAGGCTTTTAGCGGCTTCCGCTGACTTGCGCTCAACGTTCTGCTCAAGGTAGTTACGGGTGATGCTGTTCAGGATGTCGCGGATTTGATCCTTGTCTTCACCGGTGAAGGTCATGCTCAGGACGCCGGTGTCCTTGCCGTTTTCGGTGACGGTCAGGTTGTTTTGCAGATTGTTGATCATTCCGAGCGTCGAGAATTTGGTGACCGTAAACTCACCGCCCTCGTGCGCTTGAATGGCACCAACCCTGATGCTCACGCCCTCTTTGGTCAGCATCTGCCCCACTTCGCCGCGCGCGCTGAAGCCTGCGTCGCTGGTCAGCTGATACTGTTTTGGTCCCAGCACGGTCAGGGTAAAGGTTTGGTCCCCTGCCCCTTTTGGAATCACGAAGTCGGTCACTTTTACCGTATCGTTACTGCGCCCCATCAGGCGATCCCAGCCTGCGCCAAACACCGGGAAGGTGTTTTTGGTGACCGCGATATCCAGCCCCAGATCGTGAACCGTTTTGCCCAATACCAGGCGCGACTGGATCAGCTGAATTTCAGCCTCCGATGCCGGCGGCTTGTTGGCCAGCGCAGAGCCGATATCCTGAACCAGCGAGTTTCCGGTATTTTGTTCGATCTGCACCAGCGCGTCGGCGCTGTAAATAGGCGTCGCGAACAGCGTATAAACGATCGCCGCCACGGCAAAGATGGCGGTTATACCCAGCACCCACCATTTCGCTTCAATAACGGTCCCGACCAGGCGACCGATATCGATTTCATCACTGCCCGACGTCGGGGCGGCAGAAGGTCTTGTTTTTTCTGTCATTGTTATCCCTGCTGAGCTTTCAGTGCCTGCGCCCACTGGCGGGCAGACTGGTCTAGTAAGGTGTATACCGCCTCAAAGGCCTCGCGGCTCTTGCGATACGGATCGGGAATTTCTCGCTCACCATCCCAGTGACCAAACAGCATCACCTTGCCGCGCATCTCCGGTGCGATATCGCACAGCGCGTGAATGTGGCGTTTTTCCATCGCGAGGATCAGGTCATATTCCCGGCACATTCGGCCAGAGACCTGACGGGCAACGTGCCCGTCGAGTGAGAGGTTATGCTCAAGGGCGACGCTTGCGGCACGTTCGTCGGCACCTTTTCCGACCAGCGCGCCCAGCCCTGCGGAGTCGACCGTTAACGCAGGCTGGTAATTTTTCAACAGCCTTTCAGCCGTGGGGGAACGGCAAATGTTCCCCACACACACCACCAGAATTTTGTTAAACATCGCGGCTTACCAGGTATGAATGTCGCTCGCCGTATCCGTCATGTAGCGAACGCCACTGATGGTAGGCAGCAACTGGTTGATCAGACGGTTCCAGCGGGCAACCGGCGCGGTGGTGACATAGACCACATCGTATGGCTGGAGACGGAACGACGTTGCCATGACCAGCGACGTCGCGTCGGACATGTCCAGCTGGTAGATGTTGGCAATCTTGCCTTTCGCGTTTTCGCCTTTGATTGGACGGATCACAAAGATACCGCTGGCGTTGGAGGCGGTCAGATCGATACCTTCCGCGTTGCCCAGGGCTTCGGTCAGGGTCATACCGCTGAAGTCCATCTTGAGGGTGCTCTGTTTCTTCACTTCACCCATCACGAACACTTTCAGATCGTCGTTGCGCGGCACGTAAAGAATATCGCCCGGATAGAGGAGACGGTTCTGGGTCAGGTCACCGTTTTGCATCAGCGCCTGAAGCGAAATGCGCTGCTCTTTGCCGTTGTGGGTTAGCACCACGTTGCGCCAGTCAGCACCGTCGGTTAAGCCGCCTGCGGCATTGATCGCATCAAGAACGGTGAGCGGGACGTTGGTGATAGCCTGCTGGCCGGATTTGTTGACCTGGCCTGAGATATAGGCTTTCTGAGATCGGAACGCGGCGATATTAACGTCCACCTGCGGGTCAGCAATGTACTGCGCCAGGCGGCCGGTAATATCACTACGGATCTCAGCAAGCGTTTTGCCCGCGACGTGCACTTTGCCAATGTAGGGATAGAACATGGTGCCATCGGACTGTACCCAGTTACCGGTGTCGCTTGAGCTACGGTACTGGCCCGCAGGTGTGGTCAGTTCCGGGTGATCCCAGACGGTCACGTTAATGACGTCACCCGGACCAACGCGATACTGGTAAGAGGCAATTTCCTGGTCCAGAGACATATTTGGCTGAGCAACATTCGGACGTGGGCGTAATTGTTCTACCAGACGTGGGGTTAATGGGTAAACATTCACCATTTTGTCGAGATCAAAATCAGCATCCTGCTGTTTAATCACATCCTTGCCCATTGTTGACATATTGCTGCCGGGAAAGACCGTGCAACCACTCATCAAGGTCACAGACACCAATAATGGCATCAATTTCATTTTGGATTTCATCATTGATTATTTATCACTTTGGCAGAGTAATTATCCTGTGCAATTAAAATAAGCGCGGGTCGTGGTGACAATCAGAATGCAGTTAATCATTTAGCAATATAACTGGCATCAGTCCTAAAAAAAGCTTATTCATCCATTGGCTATTGACAGAATAATTGAGGCTGATTCACACGCTTTCAGGCACGCTACCGCCCTTGGCTTTCAGTTACCAATCCACTGACTAAACAATGCGTTATGGTTAGACACCCTCTTGGATCAGGCCTTTTGAGAAATATATCCGCCACCTTAAACGGGTGATTGATAATGTATAACCTTCACCAAAGACTGAAACAAAAATAGCAACAAGGAGATTTAACATTTGATGCTGGAAGAATTGTTGCAGCTAACCTAATAGCAGGCAAGGAGACAACCGTCCTAATATTCGTTTTTAAGATTAATATTAAGAGCAAAGTTTTGAGGTTTTCGGATTTTCTTTATATTGACAAAATAGAGCACCAGACCATTTATTGCGATATATCCTAAATATCGTCTTTTGTAATTAAATCTTCGCAATTACCTTATTTACACCGCCCCGCAAATGGGTTTTACCTGAGTGTAGCATTAAGAGAAATCTCACCCCGGCATTGCAATTTACGTCTGCTTTATCCATGATCGAAGTGTGACATTAGTCATATAACAGAAGGTATTGCATTTACTATGGAATGGATTGCCGATCCATCAATCTGGGCCGGGCTGGTGACGCTGGTCGTCATCGAATTAGTGCTCGGCATTGATAACCTGGTGTTTATCGCCATCCTTGCCGATAAATTACCCCCTTCACAACGCGACCGCGCCCGCGTGACGGGTCTTCTGCTCGCCATGGTGATGCGTCTGCTGTTACTGGCCTCAATATCATGGTTGGTCACGCTCACCAAACCCTTATTCAGCGTGCAGGGTCTGAGCTTTAGCGCCCGCGACCTGATCATGCTTTTCGGCGGATTGTTCCTGCTGTTCAAAGCCACGGTTGAGCTTAATGAGCGGCTGGAAGGAAAAGACAGTGAAAACCCCACCCAGCGGCGAGGCGCTAAATTCTGGCCGGTGGTCGCGCAGATAGTGGTGCTGGATGCCGTCTTTTCTCTCGACTCCGTGATTACTGCCGTCGGGATGGTTGACCATCTGGCGGTGATGATGGCCGCCGTGATCATTGCCATCACCCTGATGGTGCTCGCCAGTAAAGCCCTGACGCGCTTCGTGAACAGTCACCCGACTATCGTCATTCTCTGTCTGAGCTTCCTGCTGATGATTGGCTTTAGCCTGGTGGCGGATGGTTTTGGCTTCCATATCCCGAAAGGATATCTGTACGCAGCCATTGGTTTCTCGGTGCTTATTGAGTTTCTTAACCAACTGGCCATTTTCAACCGCCGCCGTTTTCTTTCCGCGAACCAGACATTACGACAGCGCACCGCAGATACGGTGATGCGCCTGCTGAGCGGCAAAAAAGAGGATGCCGAGCTGGATGCTGAATCCGCTGCGATGCTAGCCGACCACAGCGACGGGCAGATCTTCAACCCGCAGGAACGCCGGATGATAGAGCGCGTGCTTAACCTCAACCAGCGCTCGGTCAGCAGTATCATGACCTCCCGCCACGACATTGAGCATATTGACCTGACGGCACCGGAAGAGCAGATCCGTGTCCTGCTGGATAAAAACCAGCACACCCGCGTGGTGGTGACCGGCGGAGAAGAGGAAGAAGAGCTGCTGGGCGTGGTACACGTGATTGACCTGCTGCAACAGCAGCTTCACGGTGAGCCGCTCAACCTGCGCGCGCTGGTGCGCCAGCCGCTGGTCTTCCCGGAAGCGCTGCCGCTGCTCTCCGCGCTGGAGCAGTTCCGCAACGCGCGTACTCACTTCGCGTTTGTCGTTGATGAGTTTGGTTCTGTGGAAGGGCTGGTGACGCTCAGCGACGTGATGGAAACCATCGCCGGTAATCTGCCTAATGAGGTGGATGAGATCGATGCACGCCACGATATTCAGAAAAACGCAGACGGCAGCTGGACCGCCAACGGCCATATGCCGCTCGAAGATCTGGTGCAGTTCGTTCCGCTTCCGCTGGACGAGAAGCGCGAATACCACACTATCGCCGGTTTGCTGATGGAATATCTGCAACGTATTCCGCAGCCGGGCGAAGAGGTCCAGGTGGGGAATTACATGATCAAAACCTTGCAGGTAGAGAGCCATCGCGTGCAGAAGGTGCAGCTGATACCGCTGCGCGGTGAAGATGAGATGGATTTTGAGGTGTAAAAAAGCCGGGTGGCGCTTCGCTTACCCGGCCTACGGTGTCTGGCTTTTGTAGGCCGGGTAAGGCGAAGCCGCCACCCGGCACAACAGGCATCAGAGCTTATCGAGCAACTTTTTCACGTCTTTACCAGACTGAGACTCTTTATTGCGGTCCGCCCAGTCATTCAGCCGACGTTTCGCTTCATCCTGAAGGTGCTTACGCAGGATCTGATCGACCTGCAAACTGTAATTCAGTTCCTGCCATTTTCCGTACACGCGCAGCGGTATCGGCGTCTCTTTCAGGAACTCGACAAGCTGGCCTTCCCCTTCCCAGCCGGCCTTCACGCGGACGTTGAAGCGGGTGTCAACCGTCTCCTTCACCAGATCCAGCGCGCCGTTTCCGGTCAGCGCCAGCAGGGACGAGATTCCCTGCATCTCGTCGAGCGAGAGCTGACCGTTGTCGAGGGCAAGCTCGCTGGTAAAGCTGTCGAGACGGGTTGCGCTATCGTAGTTTTCATTCGCCTTCACGCTGCTGCTGCGCTCTACCGCCTGCTGCACCAGTTGCTGGAAGTTCAGCCCTTCCATGCGCGAATCTTTTAGCTCAACGTGCGCCTGCCCCTTCCAGCTACGACGGAAGGCGTCCGCATCAATCTTCGTGCCGGAGAAATCCCCGGCCAGCGACAGCTGCCCCGTGAGGGAAATCGGGTAATTAAAGGCTTTCAGGATGGTGCCAATTTCAACGTTTTCCAGACGCGGCTGGAACGCGGCGCTGGCAACGTCTTTACGTACGTCCAGCGTGCCCGGCAGGGAGAGATTTCCTGCCCCCATTTTTCCGCTGAGCTCAGAGATGACCAGCAGGCCGTTGTGGTTGAACATCTGGCTGTTGACGTCAGTAAAATCAATCCCACGCCAGCGCACGCTGTTCGCTTTCAGCAGAATGTCGGCGGTAAATCCGCGCAGACCATTGTAGTCAGGCAGATTGAGACTGGAGGAGATCACCGGACGCGACTGCGTGACCTGGCTTTGCCCTACCTGCGCGACACCCTCATCGGTCGCATTCACCGTTTGGGCCGCGAGCAGGTTCTCAAGGTTCAGCTTGTCGAATTGCAGATCCAACACCCACTTGGGTTTCTCATCAAGCGTGACGCTCGCCTGCCCCTTCAGGGAACTGTCGTTGGCCTGGAGGTTGAGCGCGTTCAGTTCGAGCTGTTTGCGCTCTTCGTGCCACACCGCCTGCATCGTGCCCTGGCCGGCGATCCCCTTCGCGGGTAAATCCGCGCCGGTCAGCTGCCAGTTGACCTGCTGAACGTCCGCCGTCAGCTGGTGCGGGTAGTCAGAGGCGTTCACGTTCGCATTCATCGACAGGTTGAGATCGCGCTGATTACGGTTGATCCGCCCGGAGAACTCCATGGTCGCGTGATGGTTGGCGTCCTGCTCCATCTTGAGGTTGATATTGCGGACGGTGATCTGTTCGTCATCCTCATGCTGGAAAACCAGCACGCTGTCAGCGACTTTCAGATTACCAATATCGAAAGACCAGCCGGTGTCAGACGGAACGTCAGGCAAAGTATTTTCACGCGGTGCGACCGGAGCATTCGCCTGACGAACGGCTTCGGTTTGTGGCGTAAGCTGAATCACCGCCCCTTTCAGCATCACCTGTTCAACCTGGAGCTGATGGGATAAGAGCGGGATGAGCGCGACATCAAGACGCATGTTATCCGCCGTAACAAGCGGCTGCGCGGCGCCTGGCGCGGTGAGCGACATACGTCCGGAGAGAATGCTGAGCTGCGGCCAGACGTGCCAGCGCAGCGGCCCGTCCAGCTTGAGTTCATACCCGCTGCGCGTTTCAACCTGCCGCACCATGTAGGCCCGGAAGTCATTCGGGTTAACCAGCAGCACCAACGCTGAAAGGCCAGCCACCAGCACCACCAGCAAAATCATCAGCGTTGTCAGAACTCTTCTCATGGCTTCCTCAGTGAACTCACAGATCAGTCTTTATCGATACGGCTGGCAACCGCACCCTGCTGGTCGCGATATTTTGCGTCCTGACGGCGGTTATAAGGACGGTCTGCCGGGCCGGTCAGCGGTTCGAAGCTCAACGCACCGATCATCATTCCCGGGCGAAGCGCCAGCGGCAGTTTACCGGCGTTAAAGAACTCCAGCACGATACGGCCAGACCAGCCCGGATCGATACGGTGCGCGGTGACGTGCACCATCAGGCCCAGACGCGCCAGAGAAGAGCGTCCGTCAAGCCAGCCGACCAGATCCGCAGGCAGCGTGACCGATTCAAAGGTCACCGCCAGCGCCAGTTCGCCAGGATGGAGATAAAACGCCTCTCCTTCTTCGATGACGATTTCGTCACTCATGACGCGATCCAGCGCCGCACTGACTTCGTCTTTCGGCCCGCTGAGGTCGATAAACGGTGCCGTGTGGCCGCTGAAGGTGCGGAACTTATTCCCCAGGCGTACATCGACGGTCACGCCGTTAATACGCTCAACCGGCGGACGCGGGGTGATAGACAGGCGGCCTTCATCCAGCCAGGCTTCTATATCGCGGTCACAAAGACGCATGGCACTTTCTCCTTTCGTGCATCGCGCCCTGAATCCTTACGGCGTCAGGGCAAAACCAGGTTATCTCTGAACGGTACACAATTCACACGGCTTATTCAAAAAACTGACTGATTTTCGCTTTTAAGATATCAATGGCAATACGGTTTTTACCGCCGCGAGGCACAATAATATCGGCGTATTGTTTAGAAGGCTCAATAAATTGCAGGAACATCGGACGAACGGTTTTCTGATACTGCGCCATCACGGAGTCCATGGAGCGACCGCGTTCGTTAACGTCGCGTTTAATACGCCGCATCAGGCAGATATCCAGCGGGGTATCGACGAAAATCGAGAAGTTCATTGATTCGCGCAGACGGGCGTCGGTGAGCAGCAAAATCCCTTCAAGGATAATCACCTTCTTGGGCTCAATGCGGATCGTTTCCTGGGTGCGGGTATGTTCCACGTAACTGTAGACGGGCAGCTCAATCGCCTCGCCGCGCTTCAGCGCTTCCAGATGCTGGAACAGCAGACTGTGATCCATCGCACTGGGGTGGTCGTAGTTGGTTTTTACGCGCTCTTCCATCGAAAGATGGGATTGATCTTTGTAATAGCTATCTTCGGGAATAACACCGATATGCTCATCACCCACTTGTTCACGCAGTTCGCGATAAAGCGTACTGGCAATAAGACTTTTACCTGAAGCCGATGCGCCGGCGATGCCTATGATGACGCACTGATGAGACTTATCAGTCATAAATTTAGCGACCTGATTAACCTGGATGTAAGGAAGGACGACGCCGGAGCGTCAAACGCGGCAATTATAGGGATTTCGGGGGCGTGATACCAGTCGAATGCGCAGGTTATGCGAGGCGGGCTGAAAAGCGCCGTTTCACGCCTTTAGCGAAATTTTTACGCACGGATTTTCACCATTTCATCCCCCTTCTTCGCAGAGTAACTATTTTATAAGTCTATGAAGTCAAAATCTGAGCACTCAGCATATGAATTGTAAAATGTTTGTACTAGCATAAACCAAATTAATGATTTCACGCGTCCGGAGCTGGCTCCTGACAACACGGCGTCCCTGGATAGAGCGGTAATGAATAAACAATACCAGCGGGTTTTGGTTACTACCCCACATCCTTTACTGCGGCTTGTCTGTCTGGGTCTGGTCACGTTCATCTTCACCTTATTTTCCCTTGAGCTGACTCGCTTCGGTACGCTGCTGGCGCCATTGTGGTTCCCGACCTCCATTATGATGGTGGCGTTTTACCGCCATGCGGGAAAAATGTGGCCCGGCATCGCCCTCGCCTGCTCCTTTGGCAATATTTTTGCCTCGTGGATGCTCTTTTCATGGGAATCAATCAACTTAACCTACACGGCAATCAATATTATTGAGGCCTGTGTTGGTGCGGTGTTGCTGCGTAAGCTGCTCCCCTGGTATAACCCGCTGCAAAACCTCAACGACTGGATACGCCTTGCCCTCGGCAGCGCCCTGGTGCCGCCGCTGGTGGGCGGCATTCTGGTTCATTTTCTGGTGCCAGGCGCGGAGCCGCTGCGTAATTTTCTGTTTTGGGTACTTTCAGAAGCCATTGGCGCGCTGGCGCTTGTACCGTTAGGTCTGCTGTTTAAACCGCATTACTTGCTGCGCCACCGAAACCCGAGACTGCTGCTGGAAACGCTGGTGACCCTGGTCGTTACGCTGGTTCTTAGCTGGACGGCAATCACCTGGCTGCCGTGGCCGTTCACCTGCATCATCGTTTTGCTGATGTGGAGCGCGGTACGCCTGCCGCGAATGGAAGCATTCCTGATTTTTTTATTCACCATCATGATGGTGTCCTTGATGATGGCGCGAAACCCGCCCTCCATGACACCTTCAAACATGATGGTGACCTTCAACGCGCCATGGCTTCCCTTTCTGATGATGCTGCTCCCCGCCAACATTATGACGATGGTGATGTATGCCTTCCGGGCCGAGCGTAAACATATTACTGAAAGCGAAGAACGTTTTCGTAATGCGATGGAATATTCCGCGATTGGTATGGCGCTGGTGGGCATTGAGGGCCAGTGGCTTCAGGCCAACAAGGCGCTGTGCAATTTCCTCGGTTACAGTCAGTCTGAGCTTCAATCGCTCACGTTCCAGCAGTTAACCTGGCCGGAAGATTTAAATACCGACCTGGAGCAGTTGCAACAGCTGATTAACGGGGAGATCAACAGCTACAGCCTCGAAAAACGCTACTACACCCGCAGCGGCGAGGTGGTGTGGGCGCTGCTGGCCGTTTCCGTTGTGCGCCATGCAGACGGCACGCCGCTCTACTTTATTGCCCAGATTGAAGACATCAACGACCTGAAACAGACCGAGTGGGTGAATAAGCGTCTGATGGAGCGTATCACCCTCGCGAACGAAGCCGGCGGCATCGGGATCTGGGAGTGGGATCTCGAGCCGGACGTGATCAGCTGGGATAAACGGATGTTTGAGCTGTACGAGATCCCCCCGCACATTAAACCCACCTGGCAGCTCTGGCATGCGGCCATGGTGCCTGAAGATCGTGCGCACGCCGAACAGGTACTGCGTGAGTCACTCCAGGCCAGGGTGCCTTTCAAGCTGGAATTTCGCATTCGCGTCAAGGATGGCATTCGCCACATTCGTTCGCTGGCGAACCGGGTGCTGAACAAACAGGGCGAAGTGGAGCGGCTGTTAGGGATCAACATGGATATGACCGAGGTGAAGCAGTTGAACGAGGCGCTGTTCCAGGAAAAAGAGCGCCTGCATATCACCCTCGACTCCATCGGCGAAGCGGTGCTGTGCACCGATATCGACATGAACATCACCTTTATGAACCCGGTCGCCGAGAAGATGAGCGGCTGGTCGCAAAGCGAAGCGCTGGGTCAGCCCGTTCTGAAGGTGCTGCACATTACCTTCGGCGAGAACGGCCCGTTAATGGAAAACATCCACAGCGGCGATATGTCCCGTACCGATATCGAACAGGATGTGGTGCTAAACTGCCGGAATGGCGGCAGTTTCGACATTCATTACAGCATTACCCCGCTCAGCACCCTGGAGGGGCACGCTATCGGCTCGGTGCTGGTGATTCAGGATGTCACCGAGTCGCGCAAAATGCTGCGCCAGCTGAGCTACAGCGCTTCCCATGACGCCCTTACCCACCTGGCGAACCGCGTCAGTTTTGAAAACCATCTTAAGCGCTTGTTGCAGACGGTACAGGAGACCCATCAGCGTCACGCGCTGGTCTTTATCGATCTTGACCGTTTTAAGGCGGTGAACGATACCGCAGGCCACGCGGCGGGCGACGCGCTCCTGCGCGAACTCTCTTCGCTGATGCTGACCATGCTGCGCTCCAGCGACGTGCTGGCGCGTCTGGGCGGCGACGAGTTTGGCCTGCTGCTGCCGGACTGCAACGTCGAAAGCGCACGCTATATTGCGGGCCGGTTGATCGACGCCATCAACAACTATCATTTTTCCTGGGAAGGACGCCTGCACCGCATCGGCGCCAGCGCGGGGATCACATTGATTGACGACGCTAATTATCAGACAGCGGAAGTGATGTCTCAGGCCGATATCGCCTGTTACGCCTCGAAAAACAGCGGGCGCGGTGTGGTCACCGTCTATGAACCCCAGCAGGAGCGGATCCACAGCACGCGCAGCATGATGTCGCTGGATGAGCAGTGGCACATGATCAAAGATAATCATCTGCTGATGATCGCCCGCAGCGTCGCCTCACCGCGCATTCCCGAGAGCAGTAGCTTCTGGCTGATTTCCCTGCGGTTGTGGACCAGCCAGGGGGAAGTGCTGGAAGAGCATGCCTTCCGCGCCGGGCTGGCGGAGCCGGAGCTGCTGCACGCCCTTGACCGACGTATATTCAGCGAATTTTTCCGTACCTATGCCGCACAGGTGGCGGCCAAAGGGATGGGCGTCGCGCTGCCGCTCTCAGAAGCGGGTTTAGCCAGCGTCACGCTGGTGGATGAGCTGCTCGACCTGATCACCAGAGGTCCGCTGCCGGCGCGGCTGCTGCATCTGGCGATCGCCGTTGATGTGCTGAGCAATACGGATGAAAACGTGCAGCAGGGTCTGCAAAAGCTTCGTCAGGCTGGCTGTCGCGTGGTGCTGACCCGGGTTGGACGCGATATGAACGTCTTCAGCCAGCTCAGCGCCAACACCGCTGATTATCTGCTGCTGGATGCAGACGTGGTGACCAACGTCCACGGCAATCTGATGGATGAGATGATGGTGACCATCATTCAGGGCCACGCCCAGCGTCTGGGCATAAAAACCATTGCCGGGCCATGCCATCAGTCGATCATGATGAATACGCTGTCGGGCATCGGCATTGACTTTATTTACGGCGACACCATCGGGGAAGCGCAGCCGCTCGATCTACTGCTGAATACCAGCTATTTCGCCATCAACTGACGGCGACCAGCCGTCGGTGTACCAGATATGTAACAGCGCATACGAGCGCCACGGCTGCCAGCGCTCGGCATAGCGACGGATCTGCGCGGGCGTCATACCGGCAAAGCGCTGTTTAATGAGATAATCATCCGGCAGGAATACATCCTTCGCCTGCCAGCCGCGCAAGGCTAGATAATTTGCGGTCCAGCGCCCGATGCCGGGGCGCTGCTGTAGCGCCTTCATCCCGGCCTCGACGTTCGCAGGCGGGAACAGCGGGAATTCACCGTCCACCACCGACTGCGCCAGATGAATCAACGACTCCGCACGCTTGAGCGGCATCCCAAGGGCTTTCAACGCCAGCGGATCCACCGCGGCCAGTACCTCTGGCGGAGGAAAACAGAGGTAGCCCGGCGCGTCCTGGATGGGTTCACCGCACAGCGCCACCACTCTTGACGCCAGTTTTGCCGCCATCGCCACGCTCACCAGTTGCCCGAGAATGGCGCGCACGCCCTGCTCGTAGGCATCCATCGCGCCCGGCAAACGTAACCCCGGCCGCGCCGCGCCGAGGTCGCCCAGGGTCTTCGCAATTCTTAGCGGGTCGCAATCAAGATCGAACAGGCGGGCAATGCGATCCAGGCAAATATCCGCCACCGGGATCAGGCCAGGGCTGAGCGACACCGCCAGCGTATGGGTTGCGCTGTCTGGCACAACCCGAAATATGCCCTGATGCCCCGCATAGCCAAAACTGCGTTCGTAGTAATCCTCCGTAACGGTCTCAACCCCTGTGACCGCACGCGCGGCAAAAAAGCCAAACATCCACTGCCAGTCGTAGGGCGGTTGCCAGTTCAGGGTGAACATCGTCTCTCCTTTTGTATTTACCTCAGCATAAACCGAAAGATCGCGTTGCGCCTTGCTTTCATATTCCTGTTGTCGCCTGGCAGACATTTCGCTAAAGTCTCGCCCCTTCTCACCGGCATGGGGATTTATTGTGTTTATTGGATTCGACTACGGCACCGCAAACTGCTCGGTTGCGATAATGCAAAACGGACAACCGCAGCTCCTGAAAATGGAAAACGGCAGTACGCTGTTGCCGTCAATGCTCTGTGCGCCCACGCGTGAAGCGGTGAGCGAGTGGCTGTTCCGCCACCATCAGGTTCCGGCCACGGCGGCGGAGACCCAGGCGCTGCTGCGCCGTGCGGTCAGCTTTAACCGCGAGGAAGATATCGACGTTACCCCTTCCAGCGTGCAGTTCGGCCTCTCTTCCCTCGGGCAGTACATTGAAGACCCGGAAGAGGTCTACTTCGTTAAATCGCCGAAATCCTTCCTCGGCGCCAGCGGCCTGAAGCCACAGCAGGTGGCGATGTTTGAAGATCTGGTCTGCGCGATGATGCTGCACATCCGCAATCAGGCGCAATCCCAGGTGCCGGATGCCATCACCCAGGCGGTGATTGGCCGTCCGATCAACTTCCAGGGGCTGGGCGGCGACGAAGCCAACCAGCAGGCGCAGGGGATCCTTGAGCGTGCAGCGCACCGGGCTGGCTTCCGTGACGTGGTGTTCCAGTATGAGCCGGTTGCGGCGGGACTGGATTTTGAAGCCACGCTGACGGAAGAGAAACGGGTGCTGGTGGTGGACATCGGCGGCGGTACGACGGACTGTTCATTACTGCTGATGGGTCCGCAGTGGCATCATCGTCGCGATCGTGAAAACAGCCTGCTGGGGCACAGCGGCTGCCGCGTGGGCGGTAACGATCTGGATATCGCCCTGGCATTCAAGAGCCTGATGCCGCTGCTCGGCATGGGCGGTCAAACCGAGAAAGGCATCGCCCTGCCGATCCTGCCATGGTGGAATGCGATTGCCATCAACGACGTCCCTGCCCAGAGTGATTTTTACAGCACCGCGAATGGGCGTTTCCTTAACGATCTGGTGCGTGATGCGCAGGATGCAGAGAAGGTCGCGCTGCTGTATAAGGTGTGGCGTCAGCGCCTGAGCTACCGCGTGGTGCGCACCGCCGAAGAGAGCAAAATCGCCCTTTCCGATCGTCCTGAGCATGCGGTTACGCTACCGTTTATCAGTGACGATCTGGCTACGGCTATCACCCAGGAAGGGCTGGAAATGGCGCTGGCTCAGCCGCTACAGCGTATTCTGGAGCAGGTGCAGCTGGCGCTTGAGAATGGCAAAGAGAAACCGGACGTGATTTACCTGACCGGCGGTAGCGCCCGTTCACCGCTGATCAAGAAAGCGCTGGCGGAACAGCTGCCGGGGATCCCGATTGCCGGCGGCGATGACTTTGGCTCCGTTACGGCAGGACTGGCCCGCTGGGCGCAGGTGGTGTTTAGCTAATGGGGTTGTGCCGGGTGGCGCTGCGCTTACCCGGCCTACGGTTCGAGGATCTTGTAGGCCGGGTAAGGCGAAGCCGCCACCCGGCGAAACAACGCACCACACTCAGACCATTCCTGACAGTCTTCCATATTTCCTCCATTTTTCCGCTGTGTTACCTGACTAAACTAGTATCATTCCCCGAAAGTGTTTCAGGACGAGAACGTATAACGATGAAAGGCAGTAACAAATCCCGCTGGGCAATCGCCGTTGGTCTGATTGTGGTGGTCCTGGCCGCCGCCTGGTACTGGCACAGCCAGTCCGCGAACTCCACGGCACCTGCTGGCGCCAATAGCCCCTCACAACGTCCAACGGGCGGCGGGCGCCACGGTATGCGCGGCGCGGCGCTGGCACCGGTGCAGGCGGCAACGGCGGTGAATAAAGCGGTGCCTCGTTATCTCTCCGGGCTGGGAACCATTACCGCCGCCAACACCGTGACGGTACGTAGCCGCGTGGACGGTCAGCTGATGGCCATCCACTTCCAGGAAGGCCAGCAGGTGAAAGCCGGCGATCTGCTGGCGGAAATCGACCCAAGCCAGTTTAAGGTGGCCCTGGCGCAGGCGCAGGGGCAGCTCGCGAAAGACAAAGCCACCCTCGCCAATGCCCGCCGCGATTTAGCCCGCTATCAGCAGCTGGTAAAAACCAACCTCGTGTCGCGCCAGGAGCTGGATACCCAGCAGTCTCTGGTCAGTGAATCTCAGGGCACCATCAAGGCCGACGAAGCCGCGGTCGCCAGCGCCCAGCTCCAGCTCGACTGGAGCCGGATCACCGCGCCGATTGACGGCCGCGTGGGCCTGAAACAGGTTGATATCGGCAACCAAATCTCCAGCGGCGATACCACGGGCATCGTGGTGATCACCCAGACGCACCCTATCGATCTCGTCTTTACCCTGCCGGAAAGCGACATTGCGACGGTGATACAGGCGCAGAAGGCCGGAAAAGCGCTGGTGGTTGAAGCCTGGGATCGCACCAACAAGCAGAAGCTGAGCGAAGGTTCGCTGTTGAGCCTGGATAACCAGATCGATACCACCACCGGCACCATCAAGCTTAAAGCACGCTTCAACAATCAGGACGATGCCCTGTTCCCGAATCAGTTCGTCAATGCGCGAATGCTGGTCGCGACAGAAGAAAACGCCGTGGTGATCCCGACGGCGGCCCTGCAAATGGGCAGTGAAGGCAACTTTGTCTGGGTGCTGAACAGCGAAAACAAGGTCAGCAAACATCTGGTGAAAACCGGGATCCAGGACAGTCAGACGGTGGTAATCAGTGCCGGGCTGTCCGCTGGCGACCGCGTCGTAACCGACGGTATTGACCGTCTGACCGAAGGGGCGCAGGTCGAGGTGGTGGAAGCGCAAAATACAGGAGCAAAAGCCTGATGCAGGTGATGCCGCCGAGCTCTACAGGTGGGCCATCACGCCTGTTTATCTTACGTCCGGTTGCGACGACCCTGTTGATGGTGGCGATCCTGCTGGCCGGGATCATTGGCTACCGTTTTCTGCCCGTGTCGGCGCTGCCGGAAGTGGACTACCCGACCATTCAGGTTGTCACCCTCTATCCGGGCGCCAGTCCGGATGTGGTGACGTCCGCCATCACCGCCCCGCTGGAGCGTCAGTTCGGCCAGATGTCTGGCCTGAAGCAGATGTCCTCCCAGAGCTCAGGCGGCGCCTCGGTCGTCACGCTTCAGTTCCAGCTCACGCTGTCGCTGGACGTCGCCGAGCAGGAGGTGCAGGCCGCGATTAACGCTGCCACTAACCTGCTGCCGTCTGACCTGCCGAATCCACCGGTTTACAGCAAGGTCAACCCGGCGGATCCACCGATCATGACCCTTGCCGTCACCTCCTCCGCCATGCCGATGACGCAGGTGGAAGACATGGTTGAAACCCGTGTGGCGCAGAAGATTTCGCAGGTGACCGGCGTGGGACTGGTGACGCTGGCGGGCGGTCAACGCCCCGCTGTGCGCGTTAAGCTCAATGCCCAGGCCATTGCCGCGCTGGGGTTAACCAGCGAAACCATTCGCACCGCCATCAGCAGCGCCAACGTTAACTCAGCGAAGGGCTCGCTGGACGGCCCAACCCGTGCGGTCACGCTCTCTGCCAACGACCAGATGCAGTCCGCCGATGAATACCGCCAGCTGATTGTGGCCTATCAAAACGGCGCGCCGATCCGCCTCGGCGACGTGGCAACCGTCGAACAAGGCGCGGAAAACAGCTGGCTCGGGGCGTGGGCCAATAAGCAGCAGGCGATTGTCATGAACGTTCAGCGCCAGCCGGGCGCGAACATTATTGATACCGCCGACAGCATTCGCACCATGCTGCCGCAGCTGGTGGAAAGCCTGCCAAAATCGGTGAGCGTGAAAGTGCTTTCTGACCGCACCACGAATATTCGCGCCTCGGTGTCAGACACCCAGTTCGAGCTGATGCTGGCGATTGCGCTGGTTGTGATGATCATCTACCTGTTCCTGCGCAACGTTCCGGCAACCATCATTCCCGCCGTCGCCGTGCCGCTCTCGCTGGTCGGGACGTTTGCGGTGATGGTGTTCCTCGACTTTTCGATTAATAACCTGACGCTGATGGCGCTCACCATCGCCACCGGGTTCGTGGTGGACGATGCCATCGTGGTCATCGAGAACATCTCGCGCTATATCGAAAAAGGTGAAAAGCCCTTAGCCGCCGCGCTGAAGGGCGCAGGAGAAATTGGCTTTACCATCATCTCGCTCACCTTCTCGCTGATTGCGGTGCTGATCCCGCTGCTGTTTATGGGCGATATCGTCGGGCGGCTGTTCCGCGAGTTTGCCGTGACGCTGGCGGTCGCCATTCTGATCTCTGCCGTGGTGTCGCTGACGCTGACGCCGATGATGTGCGCCCGCATGCTGAGCCACGAATCTTTGCGCAAGCAAAACCGCTTCTCGCGCGCCTCCGAGCGGATGTTCGAGCGCATTATTGCCGCCTACGGCCGCGTGCTGGCGAAAGTCCTGAATCATCCCTGGGCGACGCTCGGCGTGGCGCTCGGCACCCTGGCGCTCAGCGTGATGCTGTGGATTTTCATTCCGAAAGGCTTCTTCCCGATTCAGGACAACGGCATTATTCAGGGCACGCTTCAGGCGCCGCAGACGGTCTCCTTCGCCAACATGGCGCAGCGCCAGCAGCAGGTGTCTGAGATCATCATGAAAGATCCGGCGGTGGAAAGCCTGACTGCCTACGTGGGCGTGGACGGCACCAACCCGTCGCTCAACAGCGCGCGCCTGCAAATTAACCTTAAACCGCTCGATGACCGCGACGATCGCGTCAACGCGGTAATTGAGCGACTGCAAAGCGCGGTGGCGCGCGTGCCGGGCATTGAGCTGTATCTGCAACCGATCCAGGATTTAACCATTGATACGCAGGTGAGCCGCACGCAGTACCAGTTTACGCTCCAGGCCACCTCGCTTGATGCACTCAGCACCTGGGTGCCGCAGCTGGTGGATAAGCTGAAAGCACTGCCGCAGGTTTCTGACGTCAGCAGCGACTGGCAGGATAAAGGGCTGGCGGCGTACGTGAACGTCAACCGCGACACTGCCAGCCGTCTGGGCATTACCATGTCCGACGTGGATAACGCCCTGTATAACGCCTTTGGTCAGCGACTGATCTCCACCATTTACACCCAGGCCAACCAGTATCGCGTGGTGCTGGAACATAACACCGAGAACACGCCCGGGCTTGCCGCGCTGGACTCGATACGCCTGACCAGCAAAGACGGCGGGATTGTGCCGCTCAGCGCCATTGCCAGCGTGGAAGAGCGCCACACCCCGCTGTCGATTAACCATCTCGATCAGTTCCCGTCCACCACCATTTCGTTCAACGTGCCGGATGGGTATTCGCTGGGCGAAGCGGTGGAGGCCATTCTGGGCGCGGAGAAAGAACTCAGCTTCCCGTCCGATATTCAGACCCAGTTTCAGGGCAGTACGCTGGCGTTCCAGGCCGCGCTGGGCAGCACCGTCTGGCTGATTGTCGCGGCGGTGGTGGCGATGTATATCGTGCTTGGCGTGCTGTATGAGAGTTTCATCCACCCGATCACCATCCTCTCCACCCTGCCGACAGCGGGCGTGGGGGCGCTGCTGGCGCTGATGCTGGCGGGGAGCGAACTGGACGTGATTGCGATAATTGGCATCATCCTGCTTATCGGCATCGTGAAGAAAAACGCCATCATGATGATCGACTTTGCGCTGGCCGCCGAGCGCGAGCAGGGTATGGCGCCGCGCGAGGCCATTTACCAGGCCTGCCTGCTGCGTTTTCGCCCGATCCTGATGACCACTCTCGCCGCCCTGCTGGGCGCACTGCCGCTGATGCTGAGCACCGGCGTGGGGGCCGAACTGCGCCGTCCGCTGGGCATCGGCATGGTCGGCGGTCTGCTCGTGAGCCAGGTGCTGACGCTGTTTACCACGCCGGTTATCTACCTGCTGTTTGACCGTCTGGCCCTGTGGACGAAAAGCCGCTTCCCGAAACGTGAAGAGGAGGCGTAAGTGAAGTTTTTCGCCCTCTTCATTTACCGTCCGGTGGCGACGATTTTACTCTCCGTCGCTATCACCCTGTGCGGCGTGCTCGGCTTCCGGCTGCTGCCGGTGGCCCCGCTGCCGCAGGTCGATTTCCCGGTGATCATGGTCAGCGCCTCGCTGCCGGGCGCATCGCCGGAAACCATGGCCTCATCGGTGGCGACGCCGCTTGAGCGATCGCTTGGGCGGATTGCCGGGGTTAACGAGATGACCTCCAGCAGTTCGCTGGGCAGCACGCGCATCATTCTGGAATTTAACTTCGACCGGGATATCAACGGTGCGGCGCGCGACGTGCAGGCCGCGATTAACGCCGCCCAAAGCCTGCTGCCGAGCGGCATGCCGAGCCGTCCAACCTACCGCAAGGCCAACCCGTCCGATGCGCCGATCATGATCCTGACGCTTACGTCAGAGACCTACTCCCAGGGCGAGCTGTACGATTTTGCCTCCACCCAGCTGGCGCAAACCATCGCCCAGATTGACGGCGTGGGTGACGTGGATGTCGGCGGCAGCTCCTTGCCCGCCGTGCGCGTGGGGCTGAATCCGCAGGCGCTGTTTAATCAGGGCGTGTCGCTGGACGACGTGCGTTCCGCCATCAGCAACGCCAACGTGCGTAAGCCGCAGGGTGCGATTGAGGACAGCAGCCACCGCTGGCAGATCCAGACCAACGACGAGCTGAAAACCGCCGCCGAGTATCAGCCGTTGATTATTCACTACAACAACGGCGCGGCGGTGCGCCTGAGCGACGTCGCCAGCGTCACCGATTCGGTGCAGGACGTGCGTAACGCCGGGATGACCAATGCCAAACCGGCGATTTTGCTGATGATCCGCAAGCTGCCGGAAGCCAACATCATTCAGACGGTGAACAGCATCCGCGCGCGGCTGCCGGAGCTTCAGGAAACCATTCCGGCGGCCATCGATCTCCAGATTGCGCAGGACCGCTCCCCCACCATCCGCGCCTCGCTTGAAGAGGTAGAGCAAACGCTGATCATCTCCGTCGCGCTGGTAATTCTGGTGGTGTTCCTGTTCCTGCGCTCGGGGCGCGCCACGCTGATCCCGGCGGTAGCGGTCCCGGTATCGCTGATAGGCACCTTTGCCGCCATGTACCTGTGCGGGTTTAGCCTTAACAACCTGTCGCTGATGGCGCTGACGATTGCCACCGGGTTTGTGGTGGATGATGCCATCGTGGTGCTGGAGAATATCTCGCGTCATCTGGAAGCGGGCATGAAGCCGCTCCAGGCGGCGCTTCAGGGGACGCGCGAAGTGGGCTTCACGGTCCTGTCCATGAGCCTGTCGCTGGTGGCGGTGTTCCTGCCGCTGCTGCTGATGGGCGGCCTGCCGGGGCGACTGCTGCGCGAATTTGCCGTCACGCTCTCCGTCGCCATTGGTATCTCACTGGTGATTTCGCTGACGCTAACGCCGATGATGTGCGGCTGGATGCTAAAGCGCAGCCAACCACACTCACAGCCGCGCAGGAAAGGCTTTGGCCACGTCCTGATGGCGATGCAGTCCGGCTACGGCAAATCGCTGAAATGGGTGCTGAACCACACGCGTATTGTCGGGCTGGTGCTGATGGGCACCATCGTGCTCAACGTCTGGATGTACATTACCATCCCGAAAACCTTCTTCCCGGAGCAGGATACCGGCGTGCTGATGGGCGGTATTCAGGCAGACCAGAGCATTTCGTTCCAGGCGATGCGCGGCAAGCTTCAGGACTTTATGAAAATCATCCGGGAAGATCCGGCCGTAGACAACGTTACCGGCTTTACCGGCGGCTCGCGCGTTAACAGCGGGATGATGTTTATTACCCTTAAGCCGCGCGGTGAACGTCACGAAACGGCGCAGCAGATCATTGACCGCTTGCGGGTGAAGCTCGCCAAAGAGCCGGGGGCAAACCTGTTTTTGATGGCCGTTCAGGATATCCGCGTCGGCGGACGACAGGCTAACGCCAGCTATCAGTACACCCTGCTCTCGGATGACTTAGCCGCCCTGCGCGAGTGGGAGCCGAAGATCCGTAAAGCGCTGGCCGCGCTGCCGCAGCTGGCGGACGTGAACTCCGACAGCCAGAACAACGGCGCGGAGATGGCGCTCACCTACGATCGTGAAACTATGGCCCGCCTGGGCATTAACGTGGAGGCGGCCAACAGCCTGCTTAACAACGCCTTCGGGCAACGTGAAGTCTCCACCATCTATCAGCCGATGAACCAGTACAAGGTGGTAATGGAAGTTGATCCGCGCTACACCCAGGACATCAGCGCGCTGGACAAGATGTTTGTGATCAATGATGACGGTAAGGCGATTCCGCTGTCGTACTTCGCCAGCTGGCAGCCGTCGAACGCCCCGCTGTCGGTGAACCACCAGGGGCTTTCCGCCGCCTCGACCGTCTCGTTTAACCTGCCAACCGGCTCGTCGCTGTCTGAGGCCAGCGATGCCATTAATCGCGCCATGACCCAGCTCGGGGTGCCCTCCTCCGTGCGCGGCAGCTTTGCCGGTACGGCGCAGGTGTTCCAGGACACCATGAACTCGCAGGTTATTTTGATTCTGGCGGCCATTGCCACGGTTTATATCGTGCTGGGTGTGCTGTACGAAAGCTACGTGCACCCGTTGACCATTCTCTCCACGCTTCCCTCTGCGGGCGTGGGGGCGCTGCTGGCGCTGGAGCTGTTCGGTGCTCCATTCAGCCTCATCGCGCTCATTGGGATCATGCTATTAATAGGTATTGTGAAGAAAAACGCGATAATGATGGTCGACTTTGCCCTGGACGCCCAGCGCAACGGCAACCTGACGCCGGACGAGGCGATATTCCAGGCCTGTCTGCTGCGTTTTCGCCCGATCATGATGACTACGCTGGCCGCGCTGTTCGGCGCACTGCCGCTGGTCATATCCGGCGGTGACGGCTCTGAACTGCGCCAGCCGCTGGGGATCACGATCGTTGGCGGCCTGGTGATGAGCCAGTTGCTGACGCTCTACACCACGCCGGTAGTCTATCTGTTCTTTGACCGCCTGCGGCTGCGTTTTTCGCGAAAAAAGAGAACCACGGTGACCGAGTAAATGACCGACCTACCCAGTAACGTTCGCTGGCAATTGTGGATCGTCGCGTTCGGCTTCTTTATGCAGTCGCTGGACACGACCATCGTGAACACAGCCCTCCCCTCAATGGCGAAAAGCCTGGGGGAGAGCCCGCTGCACATGCATATGGTGATTGTCGCCTACGTGCTGACGGTCGCCGTGATGCTGCCCGCCAGCGGCTGGCTGGCGGATAAAGTCGGCGTACGGAACATCTTCTTCACCGCCATTGTGCTGTTTACCACCGGGTCGCTGTTTTGCGCCCAGGCCAATACCCTCGACCAGCTGGTGGTGGCGCGCGTGCTACAGGGCGTCGGCGGCGCGATGATGGTGCCCGTCGGGCGGTTAACGGTGATGAAAATTGTTCCGCGCGCGCAGTATATGGCGGCGATGACCTTCGTCACCCTGCCCGGTCAGGTCGGCCCGCTGCTGGGCCCGGCGCTGGGCGGTATTCTGGTGGAGTATGCCTCCTGGCACTGGATCTTCCTGATCAACCTGCCGGTCGGTATTATCGGCGCGATTGCCACCCTGACGCTGATGCCGAACTATAAAATGCAGACCCGGCGCTTTGATTTCTTTGGCTTCATCCTGCTGGCAGCTGGCATGGCGACGCTCACCCTGGCGCTCGACGGGCAAAAAGGGCTGGGGATCTCCTCCCTGTCGCTCGCCCTGCTGGTAGCGCTGGGTGTCACCGCCATTCTCTGGTATCTGTGGCATGCCAGAGGCAACGCTAACGCGCTGTTTAGCCTGAACCTGTTCAAGAATCCCACCTACCGTCTTGGTCTGTTCGGCAGCTTTGCCGGACGCATCGGCAGCGGCATGTTGCCGTTTATGACGCCGGTATTTTTACAGATTGGGATGGGCTTCTCGCCGTTCCATGCCGGGCTGATGATGATCCCGATGGTGCTCGGCAGCATGGGGATGAAGCGTATTGTGGTGCAGGTGGTAAACCGCTTTGGCTATCGCCGGGTGCTGGTGGCCGCCACGCTCGGGCTGGCGCTGGTTAGTCTGCTGTTTATGACCGTGGCGCTGCTGGGCTGGTACTACATCCTGCCACTGGTGCTGTTCTGCCAGGGGATCATCAACTCCATGCGCTTCTCGTCGATGAACACCCTGACGCTGAAAGATCTGCCGGACGAACTGGCGAGCAGTGGTAACAGCCTGCTGTCGATGATCATGCAGCTCTCTATGAGCGTGGGGGTCACGGTCGCCGGATTGCTGCTCGGCATGTACGGTCAGCACCATCTCAGCGCCGACACCCCCGTCGCGCATCAGGTCTTTTTATACACCTACCTCAGCATGGCGGTAATTATCGCCCTGCCCGCTTTTATCTTTGCCAGAGTACCGAATGACACGACCAAAAACGTTGTGATCCGACGCGGCAAAAGGAGTGCACCATGAAATTCTGGCGTCCGGGGATCACCGGTAAGCTTTTTGTGGCGATTTTCGCTACCTGTATCGTCCTGCTGATTACCATGCACTGGGCGGTGCGGGTCAGCTTTGAGCGCGGCTTTATTGACTACATCAAGCACGGTAACGAACAGCGCTTACAGGGCTTAAGCGACGCGCTGGGGGAACAGTATAGCCTGCACGGTAACTGGCGTTTTCTGCGCAATAACGATCGTTTTATATTTCAAATTCTGCGCTCGCTGGAGCACGATAATGACGACGACCGTCCGGGGCCGGGCATGCCGCCGCACGGCTGGCGCACCCAGTTCTGGGTGATTGATCAGGAGATGCGCGTGCTTGTTGGCCCACGCTCGCCGGTACCGCCGGACGGTACAAAGCGCGCCATCACCTCGAACGGCGCCACGGTGGGCTGGGTTATTGCCTCGCCGGTCGAGCGGCTGACGCGCAACACCGACATCAACTTTGACCGCCAGCAGCGCCAGACCAGTTGGCTGATTGTCGCGCTTTCTACCCTGCTTGCGGCGCTCGCCACCTTCCCGCTGGCGCGCGGCCTGCTGGCGCCGGTTAAACGCCTGGTGGAAGGCACGCATAAGCTGGCGGCGGGTGATTTCTCGACCCGCGTGGACACCCGCAGTCAGGATGAACTGGGCAAGCTGGCGCAGGACTTCAACCAGCTCGCCAGCACGCTGGAGAAAAACCAGCAGATGCGCCGCGACTTTATGGCCGACATTTCGCACGAGCTGCGCACCCCACTGGCGGTGCTGCGCGGTGAGCTGGAGGCGATTCAGGACGGCTTGCGGCAGTTCACCCCCGAATCCGTGGCCTCGCTACAGGCGGAAGTCGGTACGCTGACCAAGCTGGTGGACGATCTGCATCAGCTTTCCATGTCCGATGAAGGCGCCCTGGCCTACCAGAAAGCCCCAATCGACGCGATCAATATCCTTGAAGTCGTGACCGGCGCGTTCCGCGAACGCTTCGCCAGCCGTGACCTGAAAATCAACCTCTCGCTGCCTGACAGCGCGGTGGTATTCGGTGACAGAGATCGCCTGATGCAGCTGTTCAATAATCTGCTGGAGAACAGCCTCCGCTACACCGACGGCGGCGGCGGGTTGCATATCTCCGGCAAGCAGGAAAACGGGCGCTTTGCCCTGACCTTTGCGGACTCTGCCCCTGGCGTGAAGGATGCGCAGCTGGAAAAACTGTTCGAGCGCTTCTATCGCACCGAAGGTTCACGCAACCGCGCCAGCGGCGGCTCCGGCCTTGGCCTGGCGATTTGCGTTAATATTGTGGAGGCCCACGGCGGCACCATCCGCGCCGCCCATTCGCCTTTTGGCGGGGTTAGCATTACAGTAGAGTTACCTCTGGAACGGGATTTATCGAGGGAAGCATGACCGAGTTACCGATTGACGACAACACACCGCGTATTTTGATCGTGGAAGACGAGCCTAAACTTGGGCAACTGCTGATCGACTATTTGCGCGCTGCGAGCTATGCGCCAACGCTTATCAGCCACGGCGACCAGGTGCTGCCCTACGTGCGCCAGACGCCGCCGGATCTGATCCTGCTGGATCTGATGCTGCCGGGTACTGACGGCCTGACCCTGTGCCGGGAAATTCGTCGTTTCTCCGATGTACCCATCGTGATGGTGACGGCCAAAATCGAAGAGATCGACCGTCTGCTGGGGCTCGAAATCGGCGCTGACGATTACATCTGCAAGCCTTACAGCCCGCGGGAGGTGGTCGCTCGCGTGAAAACCATCCTCCGCCGCTGCAAGCCGCAGCGTGAATTGCAGGTGCTGGATGCACAAAGCCCGCTGATCGTCGACGAAAGCCGCTTCCAGGCGAGCTGGCGCAGCAAACTATTGGATCTCACCCCCGCGGAGTTCCGCCTGCTGAAAACCCTCTCCCACGAGCCGGGAAAAGTGTTTTCCCGCGAGCAGCTGCTCAACCATCTGTATGACGATTACCGCGTGGTGACCGACCGCACCATCGACAGCCACATCAAAAACCTGCGCCGCAAGCTGGAGGCGCTGGACGCCGACCAGTCGTTTATTCGTGCGGTGTACGGCGTGGGGTATCGCTGGGAAGCGGATGCGTGCAGGATTGCCTGACAACATTCTCCCCTCACCCTGCCCTCTCCCCAGGGGGGAGAGGGTGTTTTAGTCCCCTCTCCCCCCTGGGGAGAGGGTTAGGGTGAGGGGTCCGGACTTTACCTCCCCGCCCCGCAGCGCTACAATGCCCGCCCTTAAAGTGGGGGATCTCCCCTTACCGCTGCACCTGGTGCACGCGGATCTGACCTGTCATCAGAACGAGAACAAACATGTTTAAACCGGAACTCCTTTCCCCGGCGGGAACGCTGCAAAATATGCGTTACGCTTTCGCCTATGGTGCCGACGCCGTCTACGCGGGCCAGCCGCGCTATTCGCTGCGCGTGCGTAACAACGAATTCAACCACGAGAATCTTCAGCTCGGCATCAACGAAGCGCATGCCCTGGGCAAAAAATTCTACGTGGTGGTGAACATCGCGCCGCACAACGCCAAGCTGAAAACATTCATTCGTGACCTGAAGCCGGTCGTGGAGATGGGGCCGGACGCGCTGATCATGTCAGACCCGGGTTTAATCATGCTGGTTCGGGAGAACTTCCCGGAGATGGACATTCACCTCTCGGTGCAGGCTAACGCCGTCAACTGGGCAACGGTGAAATTCTGGAAACAGATGGGGCTGACCCGCGTCATTCTGTCTCGCGAGCTGTCTCTCGAAGAGATCGAAGAGATCCGCACCCAGGTGCCGGATATGGAGATCGAAATCTTCGTTCACGGCGCGCTGTGCATGGCCTACTCCGGCCGCTGCCTGCTCTCTGGCTATATCAACAAGCGTGACCCGAACCAGGGCACCTGCACCAACGCCTGCCGCTGGGAATATAACGTTCAGGAAGGCAAAGAGGATGACATCGGTAACATCGTGCATAAACACGAGCCGATCCCGGTCACCAACGTTGAGCCAACGCTGGGTATCGGCGCGCCTACCGACAGCGTGTTTATGATCGAAGAAGCCAAACGTCCGGGTGAGTACATGACCGCCTTCGAAGACGAGCACGGCACCTACATCATGAACTCGAAGGATCTGCGCGCCATCGCGCACGTGGAGCGTTTAACCCAGATGGGCGTGCACTCCCTGAAAATCGAAGGCCGCACCAAGTCCTATTACTACTGCGCTCGTACCGCGCAGGTGTATCGCAAAGCCATCGACGATGCCGCCGCCGGTAAACCGTTCGACACCAGCCTGCTGGAAACGCTGGAAGGCCTGGCGCATCGCGGTTATACCGAAGGTTTCCTGCGTCGACATACCCACGACGACTACCAGAACTACGAGCATGGCTATTCGATTTCCGAACGCCAGCAGTTTGTAGGCGACTTCACCGGCGAGCGTAAAGGCCCGCTGGCCGCCGTCGCCGTAAAAAACAAATTCACTAAAGGCGACAGCCTGGAGCTGATGACACCGCAGGGCAACATGAACTTCCGCCTGGAGCATCTGGAAAACAAAAAAGGTGAGGCGATTGAGGTCGCACCTGGCGACGGCCATGTGGTCTGGCTGCCGGTTCCTGAAGAAGTAGAGCTGGAGTTTGCGCTGCTGATGCGCAATTTTGAAGGTGAAAATACCCGAAATCCGCACGGCAAATAGTCAATCAACGGGATTTTTTCACGCTGGGATAATTCTTAGAATCGGATCACATACCGCTTCGTTCAATACGGGTATTATCCCCCCGCTGAAAAACATAACCCATAAATGCTAGCTGTACCAGGAACCACCTCCTTAGCCTGCGTAATCTCCCTTACGCGGGCTTATTTTTTTGTTAACTCCTGAAATTTTTCCCCCTGATAAATATGGCGTTGCATTGACCCGGGAAAGGTTTGTGTCAGCATTAGGCGTATCATCTAAGCAAGTCGAACGAACAAAGGATCCTAATCACATTTTTAATGGATTTGAGAGGGATGAACACTATTCGGAACATTCCTAATTTTAAGTGTTAACAGGACCTTTACTCTTGATTTATTAACAATCAACGTTTCACACGGACGGAGAGATGAAGTGACATTCACAGGACAACTTTCAAAGGATCTTCCAGATTACGAACTCGCACGCAGTCTTGGTCTTGCCTCTGGCGGCGATATAAATTTCACAGCACTTGCAGGTCAACTGGACTGCAGCAGAAATTTTAGCCAGGCCGGGATTATCTACTCAGACGGTACACGTCAGTGGCTAGTACGGCCATCAAGAAGGATTGCGACACCAAACGAAAGCTCGGTTAGTCATGTAGTCATAACCAAAGTAAATGCCTCACAAGTTAACCCCGTTCACGCAACAACGGCTACGATTCAGTCCCCTTCCCTGGCGACTGAAATTGGTTCAACGGCAATTTCCTGCGGAGCCGCAATTCTTACTGTTGTACTTGCGGCAGGGGCCGGTATGGCTATACCTCTCACTGCAGGGTCTTCCGGTGCTATAGCCGCTGTGATTTTAGCCGGTGGTGTAGCAACTGGAATTCAATGTGCAAATGGGCTTGGCCGACTATCGTTGATTGCTATGAATCACGATGACTACGTTGCGTGGATGGACTCCCAGGAGTGGTATACAGCAACCAACACAGCCCTGGATGCGATTTCTCTTGCCGGGGCTGCTGCGGGTTTAAAAAGCGCTGCATTAACATATCGCCTTCTTAACCGTTCATCGTCTGAGAGTTTGCTCTCCTTATTACAAAAAATGAGCCGGGCCGACCGTACGCGATTAACAGAGGAGATTATTCGTATCCGCAATCCCGGCATCTCGAATTCAGGTGTAAAAGCAGCAATGAAGGCAGGCGTGTATCCCAAACGTTATCCGTCAGAAGCGTTGCAGTTGCTCTTACAGCGTGAGTTGCTGAATACCATTTCAAATTCTTCTGCCTTCGTTGGAAGTGCCATCTCAGGAAATATCAGAAATCCACAGAATGTTGCACAAACGGGTAAATACATTTTTGGTTTAATTCAGTCTTTTTCATTTACAGGAAGTTATTGACCCGTCCATGATGAAATACATTAAAGATAGCCTTGCATTAAGTGCTTTGGTTAAAAGTAAAATGGCGACCGATGATCCCAACCAGCTTGAAACATTAAAAGAACAGTTAAAAGATCGGTTCGGCGTTCCTGTGGGCGTCCATATGACAGGAATTCCTTTGGCAGTGAGCACGTTACTGGCTATTTTTTGCTACGCCATGCTGCAAGTATCCCTCTGGTTGTTGCTGTTTCGCTGGCTCGGCTTACCCGAATTTAAGGTTATGATGGGAGTATTCATTGCAGCGATTGTGTATTGTCTGGTAGTGATGAGCACGATGTTTCTGACTACACGAGGTTCTTTACCTGGATATAAACTGCATATTTTCGTCATTACGCTGACAGGCATAATGAGCATCATTTATTTCATCTGGACGGGGATTTCGCTTTTATTCGGCCCTGTTGAGAACTACACACCGCAAATAACCTCTTTGCTGGGGCTGGGATGTTTCTTTCTGAACATTATGTGGATGAATTCATCGATTTTTTACCGCTCCATTGCGCTAACGCTACATAATCGGGTCTGGCGTAAGCAGCTCAAAATCGAGGCAAGGCCAATGTCACACCTCAAACGTTGACCACAATAGTCAATTGAGCGGCAGTAGTATGCATTGTAAGCGCTACGGGGTTCTTTAGTCGATTTCAAAGCCCTTACGCGGGCTTATTTTTTGCCTTTCATCCTGTTCTTACCCGCTTTTTCCCTCTCTGGGATACACTCTTTCTATAGCTAAAAAAGGGAGCAACCCGGATGGCAACCTATCCAGACAGTTTATTAATTCTTAACGGCAAGAGTGCAGGCAACGATCTGCTGCGCCAGGCGATTACCGAATTGCGTGAAGACGGAGCATGCATACACGTGCGAGTAACGTTTGAAAAAGGCGATGCGGCGCGCTACATCGACGAGGGCATCAGGTTAGGTGTTCAGACCATCATTTCCGGCGGCGGCGACGGAACGATCAACGAGATCGCCGGTGCGCTCATTGACCTCAACGCCGCAGCTCGCCCGGCGATGGGCATTTTACCGCTCGGTACCGCCAACGATTTTGCCACCAGCGCCGGTATTCCGGAGGATGTAGGAAAAGCGCTACAGCTGGCCATTCTCGGTAAGGCTACCGCCGTCGATATTGCTCAGGTGAATGAAAAAACCTGCTTTATCAATATGGCGACGGGCGGTTTCGGCACCCGCATTACCAGCGAAACGCCGGAAAAACTGAAGGCCGCGCTGGGCGGCGTTTCGTATCTCATCCATGGTCTGATGCGCATGGACACGCTCAGGCCCGACAGCTGTGAGATCCAAGGTGAAAACTTCCACTGGCAGGGCGACGCGCTGGTGATTGGTATCGGCAACGGGCGGCAGGCAGGCGGCGGACAGCAGCTTTGCCCGGAAGCGCTGATTAATGACGGTCAATTACAGCTGCGTATTTTTACCGGCGACGGGCTGCTGCCTGCGCTGTTTACGACGCTGACGCAGCCAGAGGAGAGCCCCAATATCATCGACGGGAAATCCGCGTGGTTTGAAGTGATCGCCCCACACGGCATGACCTTTAACCTCGACGGAGAGCCGCTCAGCGGCGAGCGATTCCGCATTGAGGTGTTGCCCGGGGCGTTGCAGTGCCGGTTGCCGCCGGACTGTCAGCTTTTGCGCTGATGTGTTGCCGGGTGGCGGCCCTCTTCCCGTATGCACTGAACAGTCCCCTCTCCCCGTTGGGGAGAGGGTTAGGGTGAGGGGAAAAGACTTAAGCGATCGTGACCTTACTGTCCAGATAGACGTCCTGAACCGCGTTGATCAGCTTCACGCCGTCGGCCATAGATTTTTTGAACGCCTTACGGCCGAGGATCAGCCCCATGCCGCCAGCGCGTTTGTTAATCACCGCCGTGCGCACCGCGTCGGTCAGATCGGTTTCACCGCCTGCCGCACCGCCGGAGTTAATCAGCCCGGCGCGGCCCATATAGCAGTTTGCCAGCTGGTAGCGCACCAGATCGATCGGGTTGTCGCTAGTCAGCTTGCTGTAGACGCGGTCGTCGGTATAGCCAAAGTTCACCGCTTTATAGCCGCCGTTATTCTCGGCCATTTTCTGCTTCACGATGTCCGCGCCGATGGTCGCCGCAAGGTGGTTTGCCTGACCGGTCAGATCCGCAGACACGTGGTAATCCACACCGTCTTTTTTGAACGAGCCGTTACGCAGATAGGCCCACAGCACGGTTACCATGCCCAGCTCGTGGGCGCGCTCGAACGCCGCGGAGATCTCTTCTATCTGACGACGCGACTGTTCAGAACCGAAATAGATGGTTGCCCCGACCGCCACCGCACCCATATTGAACGCCTGCTCGACGCTGGCGTAGAGCGTCTGGTCGTATTCGGTTGGGTAGCTCAGGGTTTCGTTGTGGTTCAGCTTAACGAGGAACGGAATGCGGTGGGCATAGCGACGCGACACGGAGGCCAGCACGCCGTAGGTGGAGGCCACGCAGTTACAGCCCGCCTCAATCGCCAGCTCGACGATATTTTTCGGATCAAAATAGAGCGGGTTCGCGGCAAACGATGCCCCCGCAGAGTGTTCAACGCCCTGGTCAACGGGCAGAATAGAGAGGTACCCGGTTCCGCCCAGGCGGCCGGTATTATAAAGCGTCTGCATGTTTCGCAGTACGGCAGGAGGACGGTTGTTGTCGACCATGACGCGGTCTACGTAATCATGGCCAGGCAGATAAAGCTGGTCGGCTGGAATGGTCATACAACGATGCTGTAAAAGGCTGTCGGCGTCTTTGCCAAGCAGCTGCGCAATATCAGTCATAGTGATGCTCCCGTATGTCCGACATGATGTCGGAGCGTGTGATCCAAGCCCACGTTTTTGCAGGCAGACTAAGCCTGGTACCGACTTAACCTATTTTCCACCATTTGCAACTTTTTTAAGCACAATCTGCTGGCTCGTTTCATGTACAACATTTTTGTTACACTGATCAAACAATCGCCTTAAAGGTATTTAAAAGGTATTATCACATGGTATGTTACATGCGTACCTCTGACATGCAGGATTAAAAAATGAAAACGAAAGTCCAACTGTCATTCATGATGTTTGTTGAATGGTTTATCTGGGGCGCGTGGTTTGTGCCGCTGTGGCTGTGGCTGAGCAAGAGCGGGTTTACCGCCGGGGAAATTGGCTGGTCCTATGCCTGTACCGCTATTGCCGCGATCCTCTCTCCTATCCTGGTCGGCTCGCTGACCGACCGTTTCTTCGCCGCCCAGAAAGTGCTGGCCGTGCTGATGTTCGCTGGCGCGATTCTGATGTATTTCGCAGCACAGCAAACCCAGTTCAGCACCTTCTTCCCGCTGTTACTGGCCTACTCCCTGACCTATATGCCGACCATCGCGCTGACGAACAGCATCGCTTTTGCGAACGTCGATGACGTGGAGGCTGATTTCCCGCGCATCCGCGTGATGGGCACCATCGGCTGGATTGCATCCGGCCTGGCGTGCGGCTTCCTGCCGCAGATGATGGGCTATAGCGACATCTCTGACACCAATATCCCGCTGCTGATGACCGCTGCCAGCTCCCTTCTGCTCGGCGTCTTCGCACTTTTCCTGCCGAATACCCCGCCGAAGAGCACCGGCAAGCTGGATATCAAAGTGATGCTGGGGCTGGATGCGCTGATCCTGCTGCGCGATAAAAACTTCCTGGTGTTCTTCTTCTGCTCATTCCTGTTCGCCATGCCGCTGGCTTTCTACTACATCTTTGCCAACGGCTATCTCACCGAAGTGGGGATGAAAAACGCCACCGGCTGGATGACCCTCGGCCAGTTCTCTGAAATCTTCTTCATGCTCGCTCTGCCGTTCTTTACCAAACGCTTTGGTATTAAGAAGGTCTTGCTGCTGGGCCTGATCACCGCCGCCATTCGCTACGGCTTCTTTGTTTACGGCGGCGCCGAACAATACTTCACCTACGCCCTGCTGTTCCTCGGCATTCTGCTGCACGGCGTAAGCTATGACTTCTACTACGTCACCGCGTACATCTACGTGGATAAAAAAGCGCCCGTGCATATGCGCAACGCGGCGCAGGGCTTGATCACGCTGTGCTGTCAGGGCTTTGGTAGCCTGCTGGGTTACCGTCTCGGCGGCGTGATGATGGAAAAAATGTTCGCATATAAAGAGCCGGTGAATGGGCTGACCTTCAACTGGGCCGGAATGTGGACGTTTGGTGCAATCATGATTGTGGTGATTGCCGTGCTGTTTATGCTGTTTTTCCGCGAATCGGATAAAGAGATCACCGCAATTGAGGTGGTTGATGGCGATACCGCGCTGACACGAGGGGAAGTTAAATGAAACAAGACCGTATTCTCGGTGCTCTTTACGGGCAGGCGTTAGGGGATGCGATGGGGATGCCGTCTGAACTGTGGCCGCGCAAGCGGGTGAAAGCGCACTTCGGCTGGATCGACCGTTTCTTACCCGGCCCGGCTGAGAATAATGCCGCCTGCTACTTTAATCAGGCCGAATTTACGGATGATACGTCGATGGCGCTGTGCCTGGCCGACGCGATTATCGAATGCGACGGGGAAATTAATCCTGACGTTATCGGTAAGCATATTCTGGACTGGGCGCTGGATTTTGACGCGTTCAATAAGAATGTGCTCGGCCCGACCTCCAAAATTGCCCTGAACGCCATCCGTGACGGCAAGCCGGTGAGCGAGCTGGAAAATAACGGCGTCACCAACGGGGCGGCGATGCGCGCCTCCCCGCTGGGATGCCTGCTACCGGCCACGCGTCTGGCACATTTTGTTGAACAGGTTGCGTTAGCCTCCAGCCCGACCCATAAATCGGATCTCGCCATCGCCGGTGCGGTGGTGATCGCGTGGGCGGTTTCACGCGCTATCGACGGCGAGCGCTGGCAGAACATCGCCGATGCCCTGCCGGGTATTGCCCGTGCGGCGCAGGAGGCGAACACGACCACTTTCAGCGCATCGCTTTCCGCTCGTATTGAGCTGGCCCTGAAAACCGTGCGCGAAGCCAACGGTACGGAGTCCGCCAGCGAGCAGATCTATCAGCTTATTGGCGCGGGCACGAGCACCCTGGAGTCCGTTCCGGCGGCGATTGCGATGGTCGAACTTGCGGGCACCGATCCGAACCGCTGCGCGGTGTTATGCGCTAACCTGGGCGGTGATACGGACACTATCGGCGCGATGGCAACGGCCATCTGTGGCGCGCTGCACGGTGTACAGGCCATTGATCCGGCGCTTAAAAGCGAACTTGATGCCGTAAACCAGCTTGATTTCGGACGCTACTGCGAAAAACTACTGCACTTCCGGGAGCAAAGGGAGGGCGTATGAGTGCTTTTGCCCGCCGTCTCGAAACCCTTCACGCTACGCGCCCCGTAACGGTGCTCGGCGCGGCGGTCATCGACGTGATTGCCGACGCCTACGCCCTGCCCTGGCGCGGGTGTGATATCGAGCTGAAGCAACAGGGAGTGAATATTGGCGGCTGTGCGCTGAATATCGCCATCGCCCTCAAGCGGCTCGGCATTGCAGCGCAAAACGCGCTTCCCGTTGGCCACGGCGTGTGGGCCGATATTATCCGTAATGCCATGGCGAAGCAGGATCTGCACAGCGCCGTGGAAGCGGAAACGGGCGATAACGGCTGGTGCCTGGCGCTGGTGGAGCCTGACGGTGAACGGACCTTCATGTCGTTTAGCGGTGTGGAGAATCAGTGGCAGCAACGCTGGCTGGACGGGTTAAGCGTGCCAGAGAAAAGCCTGATCTATTTGTCCGGCTACCAGCTGGCGTCGCCCAGCGGCGAGCTGCTGACGGCCTGGGTGGAACGTCTTCAGGATGTGACGCTCTTTATCGATTTCGGTCCGCGCATCGCGGATATTCCCGACCCGCTGATGGCGCGGATTATGGCCCGTAAACCGGTTGTCTCGCTCAATCGGCAGGAGGCGGAACTTGCCGCCGAATGGCTTGGCGTGAACGTGGAACAGCTCGGCACTCAGTGGCAGCAACGGTTTGGCGCTGCGCTAATCGTACGCCATGATAAAGACGGGGCGGTCTGGTACGACGGTGACGCTTCCGGACACGTTCCGGCGTTTCCTGCTACCGTCGTCGATACCATCGGCGCCGGTGACAGCCATGCGGGAGGTACCCTTGCCGGGCTGGCTGCGGGATGGTCACTGCCAGAGTCGGTGCAGCTTGGCAATGCCGTGGCCGCCTGGGTAGTCAGCCATCGCGGTGGAGACTGCGCCCCCACGCGCGAGGCCCTACTCCTCGCACACAAAGACGTATAGGTCGCTGCGGCAGTAGCTGATGCTGTACTCAATTGGCCGCTGCTGTTGATCGAGCGCGACTTGCTTGATCACCAGCACCGGTATCTTATCGTCCATCTTGATATGCGCCTGAAACTCGCTGTCCGGCATCCGGGCGCTGACGCGGGAACGGGTGCGCTGCGGAAAGATATTCTGGCTGCGGAAGTAATCATAAAGCGAGACGCCAATGTCGTCCGGGTTGGGAATTAATCCTACCGGTACCCAGGACTCCTCTATCGATACCGCATCGTCATCCACGTAACGGATGCGCTTAAGCAAAAACACATCGCTTTCCGGCGCAAGGGAAAGATGGCGGGCGATCTCTTCCGGGCACTTCACGATGCGTTTATTGACCCACAGGGTGTTGGGCGTTTTGCCACGCAGCACCACCTGCTGAGAAAAGCCGCGCGCCTCTTTCAGCGAATATTCAAAGATATTGTTGATTTGCGTCCCGTATCCACGCGCGCGGGTAACGACGCCAGCCTCTTCCAGCGCCTGCATGGCTTTACGCACCGTAATACGCGACACTCCGGCCAGCTGGCTCAGATCGCGCTCGCCGGGCAAAATATTACCGTGCGCGAGCACACCGCTGCGCACCGCGTTCTTGACCGTTTCGGCAAATTTCAGATACAGCGGCGTGTTGTCCGGTGCGGCAATTCGTTCCTTGAGTTGAGCAATTAACCGGGTATGCGCTTGTTCCATCTCTGTTTTTCTCTGGCATGAGTTTCATGCCAGTATACGGCTTACCACCATGCATGAAAATGGTGAACCGGACCAATACCGTGACCCACTTCCAGAGAATCGGCTTTTGCCAGCGCGCCCGAGAGCCAGACCTTCGCCTCCTGCACCGTATCCGCCCATGTGGCGTGACGAGGACGCAGCGCCGCCAGCGCCGCCGAGAGCGTACAGCCCGTGCCATGGGTGTTTTTGGTCTGGACACGTGGCGCGGTGAAACGTTGCGTGCCATCGTGGGTGAAAAGCCAGTCCGGGCTTTCTGCATCATCAAGATGGCCGCCTTTCATCAGCACCGCGCGACACCCCATCGCCAGCAGCGCATTCCCCTGCTCTTTCATCTCACGTTCGTTTTGCGCGTGTGGCGCATCCAGCAGCGCGGCGGCTTCAGGCAGGTTTGGCGTGATCAGCGCAACCTGCGGCAGCAGCTTTTTACGCAGGGTGTCGACAGCCGAGGCGGAGAGCAGCGGATCGCCGCTTTTGGCCAGCATCACGGTATCAAGCACCACGTTTTTTATCTGGTAGTGTTTGAGACGTTCAGCGACCGCTTCAACAATGTCCGCCTCTTCCAGCATGCCGATCTTGGTGGTGTCGATACGTACGTCGCTGAATACCGAGTCCAGCTGCGCGGCGACAAAATCCGGGTCAATGCGATACACCGACTGTACGCCGCGCGTGTTTTGCGCAACCAGCGCGGTGATAACCGAGCACCCGTATGCGCCGAGCGCAGAGAAGGTTTTCAGGTCTGCCTGGATCCCCGCTCCGCCGCTGGGATCGGTTCCCGCAATAGTCAGGGCATTAATGCGCGTCATACCTGTTCCTCCAGCGCGTAAAGCGCGTCCAGAAACGCGGAGACAAAGCTGCCAGGCCCCCGGCTTTGAGTCAGGGCAACTGACCCTGCGCGCTTCATAAAGCCGCAGGCTGCCGCCGCGTTATCAAGCCTGTCGCCAGGCAGCGAGCAGCAGGCGGCGACGACCGCCGAGAGCGCACAGCCAGTTCCTACCACGCGGGTCATCAGCGGGTCGCCCCCCGCGACCGTACGGGTTCGCTGGCCGTCGGTGATGTGATCCACTTCCCCTGTGACGACTACAACGGCGTGGGTCTGGCGGGCAAGCGCCTGCGCAGCGGTCAACGCGCTCGCTGCCGTATCGGTGGAATCGACCCCACGTCCGCCCGCACTCATTCCGGCAAGGGCGAGGATTTCGGAGGCGTTGCCACGAATGGCCGCAGGTTTAAGGGATAATATTTGCTGGCAAAAACGGGTGCGGAACGCCAGCGCGCCAACCGCGACGGGGTCCAGAACCCAGGGTGTGCCCGCGGCTACCGCGCTCTCAATAGCCCGACGCATCGACTGGGCGCGCGGCGCGGTGAGCGTGCCAACGTTGACGAGCAGGGCATCGGCAAGCGCGGCAAACTGTTCCGCTTCCTCGGCTTCGATCACCATTGCCGGGGAAGCACCGAGCGCGAGCAGAACGTTGGCGGTGAAGGTATGCACGACATCGTTGGTCATACAGTGCGTGAGCGGGGAACGGGTTCGGAATTGATGTAAAACGTGTGAGTCGAGCAGGTCAGGCTGCATGGTTTCGCTCCTGCCGTGCGGAAAGAAGCGATGACCGGGTAGGCATCTGACTTCCCTACGCTGGCATTATCCAGATCAGGTAATACGGGTATTTCTCAGCCTTCACAAGGAAGGGCACCCCGAGTCAAATCATTTATAAAACAAAAGTTTAAACAATACTTTGTTATTTAGTGTACCCGTGGTTGAGCCTGGTGACAACCATTTTCCCTTTATCTCACTGCCTTATAAGGTACAGACGGGTTCAGGTTACACAAAAAATGAGAAATTCTATTGTTCATTTTCCGGTATTATTTGTACTGAATAAATAACTAACATTGAATTCACATTAAAAATATCTTTATTTAATGTCTACATTGAAAATCTTACGGAAGAATATCTTGCCCTTTATTTAAACACACCCACTCGATAATGTTTACTTTCAGCTTTAAAGGTCGTGATTTTCATTTGAAAACCCCGTGTAAACCTTAATTTCCATCACTTAAATAAAACCCGCATAAGTGTTAAAATAAAACCTCATGAAAATCATAAGGTTAAATTAAGACAGTTCGCAAGCGCATCACAACAAATTGATTTTAAAGAAGAAACAATGCAAGAGCATTATTTCTCATCATTCTTATCATTAATAAGAAACATGATCAAAATCAATATTTCTCGCCGCGAAATATCTATAGTTTCGCTCCGTTACCAACATAAATATTAAATACAACTATAAAATTCGACACACTTAAACTTACCCATTCAGCTCTGCTTAAACAAACGTTAGCAATATCGCTAGCGTATATTTTATCTGCCAAACACTGTGAGTCATTTCAAATGAAACCTGTTAGTGAAACCGTCATCGCTGTCGCTATTATCGGTGCTCTTTTTGCTGGTACAATGAACGTAGCTAAAGCTGCTGATGTAAATGTAACTCTTAACGATAATGTTACCAATTCAGGTACTTTTATTCAGGTTCAAGGGACTAACAACACCGCATATAACCTTGATAACATCAAGGCTAGCAACACTCAACAAGACGGACAAATCTATAATCTGCAAGGGGATGTTGAGAAGGCAAACATAGCTATCAATAATGCGCAAGATACTGCTAACACTGCTGTAAATAAAGCTGATGCTGCTCAAGCTGGTGTTAATGCTAATGCACAATTTAACTCTACTTTGAATCAGAAAGTAGATGATAACAAAGCTGATCAGATCTCCACCGACAACAAACAAAATATTTTGATTAATGACATTAACAACAAAGCAGACACTGCTTTACAAGGTGTTGTTAACAATGGTTCCGATATTAAATCATTCCAAGATGAAAGCGCGTTACAAGGTTCTGTATTGATTAACCATGATCAACGGATCACCGCTTTAGAAAACCAAACACCACCTAAAGACGGTGTTAATGGTAAAGATGGTGTTGACGGTAAAGACGGGGCAACGGGTGCTACAGGCGCTGCAGGTGCAACTGGTGCGCAAGGTTTAAAAGGTGATACAGGCGCACAAGGAATAGCTGGGAAAGATGGTGCTCCAGGTGTTAAGGGTGAGAAAGGAGATAAAGGAGATTCCATCAAAGGTGATAAGGGCGACACTGGCGCTAAAGGTGATAAAGGGGATGCAGGTAAAGCTGGCTCTAACGGAATCACAACTACCATCACTAAGAAAGAAGTTGATACTAAAACTATCAATCTGGTTAAGTCACTCAATACCCAAACTACAGCACAAGCTAAAGATCTGAAAGCTGCTCAACAAGTGTTCGCACAAGCGCAAGCTAACACTAACTCTCAATTCAAGAGCCTGAAAGATGAAGTTGATAGCAATAAGAAAGAAGCCCGTTCAGGTGCTGCTAGCGCTGTAGCTATCGCCTCTATGCCTCAAGTAGAGAAAGAACAGGCTGTCATGTTCTCTGCTGGTGTAGGTAGCTTTAAAGACGAGCAAGCTGTTAGTGTGGGTGCATCCTTCCACGTTGGTAGCAACACCATCGTTAAAGCTGGCGTAAGCGATTCTACAAATAATGATCTTGCTATGGGCGCAGGCATCGGGATTGGCTTTTAAGAAAAACACGTAACTCGACTACATTCATAATAGAGGAAGCTTTTCAGGGCGACAGTACTTCGCTGATGGAAAGTATGATGATGGCCAATAACATGCTCAAACACATTTTTATTTCAGCTGCCCTGTATCTATTGCTTATTTCGGTCGGGGTCTGGATCGGCATTATGTACGTTTCTTATTATTTGTGTCGTTTTTAAGGTGATAAAATGAAAAAATCAATGATGCTAGTGTTAAGCGCTGCCGTACTTGCTGGGTGTATTTCGCCTGCACACGCCATTAGCGCACACTATCGTGCTCAGTTAGAGCGCTCGGGATGCACGCAAATTAGCGCTGGCGATGGATCTTGCGATATCAGCAAAACCAAAGCGGAAAACGCGGCACAACACGAACCAACGGCATCCGTACACGATCCCCTTCGCGAAGCCTCGTTCTCGTCGGATACGGTTAACGCTACCCTTTCTAACGGCTTTTTTAGCGCTACCGTGAACGGCAAAAAAGCCAGCGTTAAACGTCTGAATGCGAATTTCTATGAGATCCATGGTAACGGTTTTGTGATATCGATAAGCCTGGATGAAAACGGTATTACGGACGCGTCATGGAATAAAACAAAGGGACGTGAACACGGCGTTTTACGCGTTACTCAAAAATAAACAGTCTAAGGAGGCTCTCCGCCTCCTTTTAGCCTGCCAGGCGCACAATTTGCCACACTCTTTCATCTGATTTTACAATGCTGACAATCCATATATAAGCCACTGTTTTTATTGAGAATAAACTGCATATTTTTGCCGGAAAATGAGGTTATCCCCTCCCCTGTGCCCTGTGTCACAAAACAGTAAACAAATTAACCATTGAGCCCGGTGACAAAAGGCTCTATATTGGCGGCGTTTTTTTCAGGCCCCATCTGTTTTTTAACTTTTTATTCAATCGTTGCTCATAACGAAGCGGCGGTTGTAGGAGTGATATGATGACGGATAAAGTCCGTATTGACACCGTAGATGCCCACAAAAGCAACGAAACCTATCTGGCCCGTCAGGCCGAGTTTGAATCTAACGTCAGGAGTTATCCGCGCAAACTGCCTTTAGCGATCACGAAAGCAGAAGGCGTGTGGATCACCGATGCAGATAATAAAGAATACCTTGACTGTTTAGCAGGCGCAGGCACCCTCGCGCTTGGCCACAATCATCCTGATGTGCTGAAAAGCATCCAAAATGTCATTACCAGCGGCTTGCCGTTACATACCCTGGATCTGACTACGCCGTTGAAAGACGCGTTTTCAGAATACCTCCTCTCTCTGTTGCCTGGTCAGGGCAAAGAGTACTGTCTGCAATTCACTGGCCCGTCCGGGGCTGACGCCGTTGAAGCGGCGCTGAAGCTGGCGAAAAAAGTAACCGGTCGCAGCGGTATCATCAGTTTCTCTGGTGGTTACCACGGTATGACCCACGGTGCACTGTCCGTCACCGGTAACCTGTCTCCGAAAGAAGCGGTTGACGGTATGATGCCAGAAGTCCAGTTCATGCCTTACCCACACGAGTACCGCTGCCCACTGGGTATCGGTGGTGAAGCGGGCGTGAAGGCGCTGACCTACTACTTCGATAACCTGATCAACGACGTTGAAAGCGGCGTGCGTAAACCTGCCGCGGTGATCCTGGAAGCTGTTCAGGGCGAAGGCGGCGTGAACCCGGCTCCGGCTGAGTGGTTGCAGCGCATCCGTAAAGTGACTCAGGAACACGGCATTCTGCTGATCCTCGACGAAGTTCAGGCTGGCTTTGCCCGTACCGGTAAATTCTTTGCCTTCGAACACGCAGGCATTGAGCCTGACATCATCGTGATGTCCAAAGCAGTTGGCGGCGGTCTGCCACTGGCTGTGCTCGGTATCAAGAAGCAGTTCGATGCGTGGGCGCCTGGTCACCACACCGGTACCTTCCGCGGCAACCAGCTGGCGATGGCAACCGGTCTGACGACGCTGAAGATCCTGAAAGACCAGAATATCGCGGGCAAAGTTGCCGCACAGGGCGAATGGCTGAAAGGCCAGCTGAAAGAGATGGCGAAACGCTATCCGGTTATCGGCCACGTTCGCGGTCTGGGCATGATGATCGGTATTGAAATCGTTAAGCCACATGAAGCCGCCGACCACATGGGTTGCTTCCCGGGCGATGGCGAGCTGTCTGCACTGATCCAGAAGAAGTGCTTCGAAGCAGGCCTGATTCTGGAGCGTGGCGGCCGTAACGGTATCGTTCTGCGTCTGCTGCCGTCACTGCTGATCAGCGATGACGAGCTGAAAGTCTTCCTGGATAAATTCGAGCAGGCACTGCTTGCTGCGGGCGTTCGCCCGGCGTAACCGGAGTTGTTGATTACGATGTCTGATTCAAACCCAATTTTGTTCTCCTCTGCCCAGAGCATTGAAGCTTACCAGCAGGCGATTGAACAAAGCACTCAGGCTGTGATGCAGTGGCTGAAACAGCCTGAGATGTACCAGGGCAAAACGGTCGCGGAGCTGCGCGACCGTATTAAGCTGGATTTCAACCCGAAAGGGCTGGGCAACGAAGCGGCGATTGAACGCGCCGTGGAGTTCTTCCTGAAAGACAGTTTGTCCGTTCATCACCCGCAGTGCGTGGCGCACCTGCACTGCCCAAGCCTGGTCGTAAGCCAGGCGGCGGAAGTTCTAATTAACGCCACCAACCAGAGTATGGACTCCTGGGATCAAAGCCCGTCCGCAACCATTATTGAGATCAAGCTGATCGAATGGCTGCGTACCCGCGTGGGTTATCAGGCTGGCGACGCAGGCGTCTTCACCAGCGGCGGCACCCAGAGTAACCTGATGGGCCTGATGCTGGCGCGTGATGCGTTCTTCGCGCGTCAAGGCCACTCGGTACAGCAGGACGGTCTGGTGGGCGATCTGCGCAAAATTCGCGTGCTGTGCTCTGAAAACGCCCACTTCTCCGTGCAGAAAAACATGGCGCTGATGGGCCTGGGCTACCAGTCCGTGGTGCAGGTGAAAACTGATGAATTCTCCCGCATGGATCTCACCGATCTGGCGGCGAAAATCGAACAGTGCAACGCGAACGGCGAACAGATTCTGGCGATTGTGGCCACGGCCGGCACGACGGATGCGGGTGCTATCGATCCGCTGCGTGCTATTGCTGAGCTGGCTGCGAAACAGAATATCTGGGTACACGTTGATGCGGCCTGGGGCGGCGCGCTGCTGATGTCTGAGCAGTATCGTCACTATCTGGACGGTATTGAACTTGTGGACTCCGTAACGCTGGACTTCCACAAGCAGTTCTTCCAGACCATCAGCTGCGGTGCCTTCTTGCTAAAAGAAGCACGTCATTATGAGCTGATGCGCTATCAGGCGGCTTACCTGAACTCTGAGTTCGATGAAGAAGCGGGCGTGCCTAACCTGGTTTCCAAATCTCTGCAAACCACCCGTCGTTTCGACGCGCTGAAACTGTGGATGAGCCTGGAAGCGCTGGGTCAGGAGCAATACGCGGCAATTATCGATCACGGCGTGACGCTGGCACAGCAGGTTGCGGCTTACGTAAAAGAGCAGTCTGCTCTGGAACTGGTTATGCAACCCCAGCTGGCAAGCGTGCTGTTCCGCTTCCGTCCGCAGACCCAGATGGCTGACGCCGGTATCGCCCTGCTGAACCAGAAAATTGGCGATGCACTGCTGGAATCCGGCCGCGCAAACGTCGGGGTGACCGAGCATAACGGCGTCACCTGCCTGAAGCTGACCCTGCTGAACCCAACCGTGACGCTGGAGGACGTTAAAGTCCTGCTGTCTCTGGTTGAGCGTACCGCGCAGGAAGTGATGGCGAAGTAATGCTTTTCCCTCTCCCATCCGGGAGAGGGTTTATTTTCCCGTCCTGACGCCCCTATCCTTTTTTCCTCGAAGCATAACCGTAGTCATACTGGCTGTACCCCGAGCTGTAAAACAGCGCTGCGGATTTAACAATATCGTTGAGGATTGTGCCGCTGACCTTCACGCCAACGTGCTGTAGACGTTTAACGGTATTCTCCATCTCTTTCACGCTGGTTTTATCGTAACGGGCAACCATTAGCGTTGTTCCGGCTGCTCTGGCAACCAGCGCGGCATCATTGACGGCAAGAACTGGGGGTGTATCGATGATGACAATGTCATAGTGCTCGTTAACCCAGGACATGATGTCAATGAACCGTTCGCTTAACAGCATTTCTAACGGACGCAGGGGTTCCGGGCCGCAGGTGATGACGTCAATTCCCCCTTTTTCAGCATGCTGAATGACCTCCCCAAAGTCGCGCTTCCCTTCCAGCAGGCAGGATAATCCGTGGCGGTTCTCCAGGCCAAAAATATTATGCACATAACCCTGGCGCATATCCGCATCAATAAACAGCGCCCGCTGACCGCTCTGCCCGGCAATGGCCGCCAGGTTCGTCGCCACCAGCGTTTTTCCGCAGTCCTGCGTGGGGCCAGAAATCATCACAATGCGATTCTCAGCCTCCATCATGGTGAAATGCAGACTGGTTCGCAGCCCGCGTACCGCTTCAACAAACATATCAGCAGGTCGATCGACTGGCAGGAAAGGTACATCCGAGGTTTTGTGTGTCCAGCGACGAGAAAACGGATTTTTTCTGCGCAAATGCGTTTTACTCCACAGCCACTGTGAACGTGGTAACGTCGCCAGAACCGGCATCCCCTGCGCTTCCAGCTGTTCGGAAAGCGTGATCCCACGTTTGAACGCCTGACGTACCAGTACGGTCCCCATTGAAAGGATGAGCCCGAACAGCGCGCCAAGCGCAATGATTAGCGCTTTTCGCGGTTTTATCGGATCCGGGAGTGTAACCGCCTCATCAATGATCCTCACGTTCCCGACAGCGCTGGAGCGGGAAATATTCAGCTCCTGCTGACGCGTCAAAAGCTGTAAATAAATCGTGCGGCCCGACTCAACATCGCGGCTCAGGCGTAAAATCTCCTGCTGCGTGGAGGGCATCGAGGACACACGGTTATTCAGACGATCCCGTTCCCGCACAAGGGTTTGTCTTTTTTCATGCAATGCACGGTAGGTAGGGTGACTCTTTTTAAAGAGCTGGGAAATTTCTGCCTCCCGGAACGTCAGCTCATTTAGCTGATTCTCAACGTTCACAACCTGATCCAGGACGGATTTTGCCTCTAAAGACAGATCCACAGAGTCGCGCTGCGCCCGGTAGGCATTCAGCCGCGCTTCAGCCTGATCCAGGTCCGCTCTGATTTTCGGTAACTGCTCCTGTAAAAAATCCAGACTACGCGAATCCTGAGCCTCCTGGCGCGCGATATTTTGCTGAAGATAATTTTCAGCAATCGCATTCAGCACCCGGGCGATTTTGTCAGGATCTTCACCCGTCAGGGTTAAGGTCACAATACCGCTCTGTTTCTCCGATTCCACGACCGTCAGACGCTTCTTCAGCGTGTTGATCGTCTCCAGGCGCGTCAACGACTTAAGCGAAAACTGTGTGCCTGGCGTCGCCTCAATCGAGGTCACCCGCAGCACGATCCCTTGCGTAACCAGCGTTTTACCCACCTGGCCGTCTGCCTCAATGTTTTCGCCCGTCAGGTGATACCTTCCCGCTTCCTGTACGGTCAGCGTGACTTCTTGCGCTTTGCCCTCCACCTGCGGGATCTGGAGTTCGCCTAACGTTATGTTGCCCTGGCCACGCCCTTGCAGACGCTGCCAGAGACGCCCCACCACAGGCAAAACGCGCTGCTTTGCCTGATACGTCAGATCTAATTTGTCGACGGTCTCGCCGAGGATCATGCGAGATTTCAACAGTAAAATTTCAGGGGCAACATCCGGCGAAATATCGGTGCCCAGCTGGCTCAAGCCTTTGAGCAGGCCGTTATCCTGTTTGCTTTCTATTTGCACCATAGCATCCGCCTGATAAACAGGTGGCGTAACCCAGGCATAGAGGCCCGCGCATAAAGTGAAAAGGAAAGTCACGCACAATATCATCGTGCGGTGGTCGATCATTTCGCCGAGCAAACGAACGAGATCGATTTCATTTTGTTCGGGTGCCCCTGCACCATAACTGTCTGTTGTGTAAGACGACATTAATGCTTTATTCCTTTCTGTCCTAAACGACGTGCCCATTCCTGGCTGGCTTTACCCAATAGCCCGAACACATATTCAAACGCTTCACGGCTTTTACGATAGGGGTCTGGGATATCCTGCGGCTCCAGCCACTGCCCAAAAAGCAGCGACTTCCCCCTGTTTTCCGGTGCCATGGCTGCAATGAAGCGAAGATGTTCCGGCTCCATAACCAGGATGAGATCGGATCCCTGCATCAGCCTGCGTGTCAGCCTGCGCGCCACATGACCGTCGAGGGAGATCCCATGCCGCCAGGCCACGTCCTGGGCGCACTCATCCGCCGGATACCCCTCAAGGCCGAGTATTCCCGCCGAGGTGATGTGTCTGTCGGGCAAGTGCTGGCGCAAAAGCCGTTCTCCAATCGGAGAACGGCAGACATTTCCGGTACATACCACGAGTATTGATTCGAACATTATTGCGGCCACGATCTGATATAACGAACCGTTTCGGTGAGGTCATGCACCCCGCTGATTGTCGGAACAAGCTGTGTTATTACGCGATTCCAGCGGGAGAGTGGAGCAGTGGTGACATAGACAATGTCGTAAGGCTCAAGCTGAAACTCGGTGCCCAGCACCATGGCCGAAGCGTCTTTTGCATTCAGTTGATAGATATTCGCAATTTTCCCGGACTCGCGTACCGAGCGGATAACAAAAATACCCGTCGCATCAGCCATATTCTGGTCCAGGCCACCGGCATTGCCGAGCGCTTCGGCCAACGTCATGCCGCTGCGATCCATCTTCAGCGTGCTCTGTTTAACAACTTCGCCCATCACGAATACTTTCAGCGCATCGTTGCGGGGAATAAACAAGATGTCGCCAGGGTTGAGCAGCTTATTCTGGGTTAAATCGCCATGCTGCATCAGGGCATAAAGGGAAATTCGGGAATCCTGACCATTGTGAGTCAGCACCACGTTCCGCCAGTCCGCATCAGCAGTAAGCCCACCTGCGGCATTAACGGCATCCATAACCGTCAGCGGAATGTTGGTGATGGCCTGCTGGCCAGATTTCGCCACTTCTCCCGTAACGTAGGCTTTTTGCGAACGGAAAGCGGCAACGCTGACGTCGACCTGGGGGCTTTCAATGACGTTATCCAGCCGCGCGGTGATCTCCTCGCGCACTCTGGAAACCGTTTTTCCCGCCACGTGCAGTTTACCCACGTAAGGATAAAAGAGCGTGCCATCGGCATTGACCCAGTTTCCCGTATCGCTTGCGCTGCGATACTGTCCCGCGGGCGTAGTCAGCTCCGGGTGATCCCAGACGGTGACCGTCAGGATGTCACCGATTCCAATACGGTATTCCCAGTTTTTGACCTGCTCATCAAGATTAGGATTTGCCTGAGATTTAGCTGCTGCGGGACGTAGTTTCTCAATTAATCCGGGCGTTAGTGGATAAATTTCGATTTGTTTATCTAAACTATTATTGAGATCAGCCGGCGCAATTATTTTTTTGCCTGCGGAACTTAACGTTTGACCGGGAGAAATTACGCACCCCGCCAACTGACTTATTGCTAAGAATATTACAGATAATGCTGTTGTGTTTTTCATTTATATATACTTATCATCCCTGCTCGTAGCGAACGCCCGACGGGGCGCAGCCCTGCGCTAACCCACGCTTGAAATAAGTTTCTTTTCAAGGGAATACTAAAACGTAATCTAAAAGTGAAGACACGAATTGCCCGATCTGTGACGGGCAATTAATTAAAATATAATCTTCCTGAAAATCTTAAAGCCTGTGGCAAAAAAAAGCACGATCTACAGTTTATAAAATTACGGCAACAATGTATTTTCAGAATTAATTCAGCAAAACGATAGTTACAATGAATTATTCCCGTCAGCACGCATTCATATCAAAAATACTCACAACCGCTGGCACTACACAAAACCGTTCACTTTTGTTACATTTTTTTTCAAACACACCCTGTTTTGATACTTAAAATGGGCTGTCTGCGGCACTGTCCCCCGCAGACAAGCGTATCCGTAACGATATCACTGGAGAAAAAATGGCTAAGCGTAAATTGGTGCTTCTGGGTGTATTACTCTCTCTGGCGGGCTCCGCATTCGCAGCCCCGCAAACGGCCGCCGCGCCTTCCGGCATTAAGGCTTATGAAGAGCAGGAGTTCATCGCCGACTTCACCAAATTTAAGATTGGCGATACCGCGCCCGCGCAGTATCAGACGCCAGAGTACACCATCAAACAGTACCAGCTACGTAACCTTCCCGCGCCCGATGCCGGTACGCACTGGACCTACATGGGTGAAAATTACGTTCTGATTGGCGATGCTGATGGCAAAATCTACAAAGCCTATAACGGAGATATTTTCTATCACCGCTGATACGATGATCCGGCCCTGGCAGGAGGACGACCGGCCATTTCTGCGCACGCTGTACCTGCATGCACGACGCGTGGCCTGGCCATGGCTGGACAATTCTGAATGGCAGCTTGAGGATTTTGACGCCGCAACGCGTGACGAGCAGATCTGGGTTGCGATTCACGACGGTCACCGGGTAGGGTTTGCCTCCGTCTGGGAAAATGATAACTTTTTGCACAATCTGTTTGTCGACCCGCAGTATCAGCGTCTGGGAGTTGGCCGTTTGTTACTGGAACAAGTACAGAGGACGTTTACCAGTACAGGCGCGCTGAAGTGTCTGGTGAAGAATGAGCGGGCGGTTGCGTTTTACCAGCGCCACGGCTGGCACATTGAGGCGACGGGGGATTCTCCGGAAGGAGAGTATTATTTGATGCACTATCGGCTTGGGTAAAGTCAGGTGGCGCTACGCTTACCTGACCTACAAAATCGAGGTAGGCCGGGTAAGGCGAAGCCGCCACCCGGCACTGACGCGCAGAGGCGTTACACCGCGCGGAAGGCGATCTCGCTCGGGATCACGTCCCCCTGCCAGTACAGTTGCGCCGCAACGCGCCCCGCCAGCTGACGATAGATTTCCGTGAATTCGCTATCAGGACGGCTGACCACCGTCGGCTTACCGCTATCCAGATCTTCACGCAGTGTGATATGCAGCGGCAGTTGCCCCAGCAGCTGGGTGTGATATTGCGCCGCCAGCTTCTCCGCACCGCCGGTACCGAAGATCGGCTCATGGTGTCCACAGTTGCTGCAAATGTGCATGCTCATGTTTTCGACGATGCCGAGTACCGGCACCTCCACCTTCTCGAACATGACGATGCCTTTTTTGGCGTCGATCAGCGCGATATCCTGCGGCGTGGTGACCACGACGGCGCCGGTGACCGGAATGTTCTGCGCCAGCGTCAGCTGGATATCACCGGTGCCCGGCGGCATGTCCAGCACCAGATAATCGAGGTCAGGCCACATTGTCTCCTGCAACATTTGCAGCAACGCTTTGCTGGCCATCGGGCCGCGCCAGACCATTGCGTTATCGTCCGTGACCAGGTAACCAATGGAGTTGGTCGCCAGACCGTGCGCCACGATCGGCGCCATGTGGGTACCGTCCGGCGAAGTTGGACGCTGGTTTTCAGCACCCAGCATGTTCGGAATGGACGGGCCATAAATATCAGCATCCAGGATGCCGACTTTCGCCCCTTCTGCCGCCAGCGCAAGCGCCAGGTTCACGGCGGTCGACGATTTACCCACCCCACCCTTGCCAGAACTGACGGCGATGATGTTCTTCACGCCGTTAACGCCCGGCTGATTTTTCACGCGCTTGAGCGTGGCGATGCTGTGGCTTAGCTTCCAGTCAATTGCTTTTGCGCCAGTAATGCGCAGCAGCTCAGAGCTGGTTTGCTCTTTCAGGGCATCAAAGGCGCTGGTCCAGACGAACGGCATCTGCAGCTCAATGTGCAGCGTATCGTCCAGCCATGCGACATGATGAAGCGCTTTCAGCGTCGTGAGATTGTGCTTCAGGGTTGGATGCTGAAAATTAGCCAGCGTCCCGGCGACCATTGCTCGTAAGGCTTCCGGTGATTTGGCCTGGGATTGAGAACTCATCCCGACTCCTTTGTTCTTGTGAATAAGACCTTAGATGAACAAGTTTACCTGAAAGGCCGTGGTTTGTGCTTACTTAATAATGCCCCTTTTGGTAATATCGAAAACCCTTTTCACAGTTAAAAGAAGTAATGCCTACTATGACTCAAGTCGCGAAAAAAATTCTGGTAACGTGCGCCCTGCCGTACGCCAACGGCTCAATCCACCTCGGCCACATGCTGGAGCATATCCAGGCTGATGTCTGGGTCCGTTACCAGCGAATGCGCGGCCACGAGGTGAACTTCATCTGTGCGGACGATGCCCACGGCACCCCAATCATGCTGAAAGCGCAGCAGCTGGGAATTTCCCCGGAACAGATGATCGCCGAAATGAGTCAGGAGCATCAGACCGATTTTGCTGGCTTTGACATCAGCTATGACAACTATCACTCCACGCACAGCGACGAGAACCGCGAGCTGTCAGAGCTGATCTACACCCGTCTGAAAGAGAACGGTTTCATTAAAAACCGCACCATCTCTCAGCTGTACGATCCGGAAAAAGGCATGTTCCTGCCGGACCGTTTCGTCAAAGGCACCTGTCCGAAATGTAAATCCCCGGACCAGTACGGCGATAACTGCGAAGTGTGTGGCGCGACCTACAGCCCGACCGAGCTTATCGAGCCGAAATCCGTGGTTTCCGGCGCCACGCCGGTGATGCGTGACTCCGAGCACTTCTTCTTCGACCTTCCGTCGTTCAGCGAAATGCTGCAGGCGTGGACCCGCAGTGGCGCGCTGCAGGAGCAGGTGGCGAACAAGATGCAGGAGTGGTTTGAATCCGGTCTGCAGCAGTGGGATATATCCCGCGATGCGCCATACTTCGGCTTCGAAATCCCGAACGCGCCGGGCAAATATTTCTACGTCTGGCTGGATGCGCCAATCGGCTACATGGGCTCCTTCAAGAACCTGTGTGACAAGCGCGGCGATACCCTAAGCTTCGACGAGTACTGGAAGAAAGATTCCACCGCCGAGCTGTACCACTTCATCGGCAAAGACATCGTTTACTTCCACAGCCTGTTCTGGCCAGCGATGCTTGAAGGCAGCAATTTCCGCAAGCCGACTAACCTGTTCGTACACGGCTACGTAACGGTCAACGGTGCGAAGATGTCCAAATCTCGCGGGACGTTTATTAAGGCCAGCACCTGGCTGAACCACTTCGATGCGGATAGCCTGCGCTACTACTACACCGCGAAGCTCTCTTCCCGCATCGACGATATCGACCTGAATCTGGAAGATTTCGTGCAGCGCGTGAACGCGGACATCGTCAACAAGGTGGTGAACCTGGCGTCCCGTAACGCAGGTTTTATCGCTAAACGCTTTGACGGCGTGCTCTCTGCCGAACTGGCCGATCCTGAGCTGTATAAAACCTTCACCGACGCCGCCGCTGCGGTTGGCGAAGCCTGGGAAAGTCGTGAATTTGGTAAAGCCATTCGCGAAATCATGGCGCTGGCAGACGTGGCCAACCGATATGTCGACGAGCAGGCACCATGGGTGGTGGCGAAACAGGAAGGCCGCGACGCCGACTTGCAGGCGATCTGCACCATGGGTCTGAACATGTTCCGCGTGCTGATGACCTGGCTGAAGCCGGTTCTGCCGCAGCTGGCAGCCCGCGCGGAAGCATTCCTGAACACCGAACTGACCTGGGATGCCATCCAGCAGCCGCTGCTCGGCCACAAGGTGAACACCTTCAAGGCGCTGTATAACCGCATCGAGATGAAACAGGTTGACGCGCTGGTGGAAGCATCAAAAGAAGAGGTGAAAGCGGCTGCCGCGCCGGTGACCGGCCCGCTGGCGGACGATCCGATTCAGGAGACCATCACCTTTGATGATTTCGCCAAAGTCGACCTGCGCGTGGCGCTGATCGAAAACGCGGAGTTCGTGGAAGGTTCTGACAAACTGCTGCGTCTGACGCTGGATCTGGGCGGCGAGAAACGTAACGTCTTCTCCGGCATTCGTTCCGCGTACCCTGATCCGCAGGTGCTGATCGGTCGTCAGACCGTGATGGTGGCAAACCTGGCGCCGCGTAAAATGCGCTTCGGCATCTCTGAAGGGATGGTGATGGCCGCAGGCCCGGGCGGAAAAGACATCTTCCTGTTAAGCCCTGACGAAGGCGCGAAGCCGGGTCAGCAGGTGAAGTAATAAATAAGCCGGATGAGAATCCGGCTTTTTTTTGCCCGGCGGCGCTACGCTTGCACGGGCCAACGAGTTTTTAGCCGGGTAAGGCGAGGCCGCCACCCGGCTAAAAATCACCCCTTCTGGTTATGCACCCGCTGCGTCAACCCACGCAGGAAATAACGCAGAAACTGATCCCCACACTCGCGGTAATTTTTATGATCCGGCGCGCGCATCATGGCGGTGATTTCCGGCATCGACACGCGAAATTTCTGCTCGGTCATGATCGCCAGAATGTCGTCAGTTTTCAGGGAGAACGCAATACGCAGCTTTTTCAGCACCGTGTTGTTATTCACCCGACGCTCCAGCGCCAGCTCAGGCGCAGATTCATCTTTGCCGCGCTTGTCGTAGATCAGGCCGTTCAGGAAGCCCGACAGAATGATGTCCGGGCAGCGAACAAAACCCTCTTCATCTTCTTTAGTCATCCAGGTGTCGAACCCGGTGGACGGGGATTCCATGTCGGAGAGCGCAAGAATGCGCACCATGTCATTATTGTTCGCTTTCAGGGTGTAGCGCAGGCTACGAAGAATATCGTTACTTAGCATAGAGCCTTCGAATGTCGATGATGCAATGGCGCGCAGTGTACCAGTTTTACAGCCCTATCGCCTCTTTCAAACTTTTCAGATAGCGACGACTGACGGGCACGGTTTGCCCTGCACGTAGCACCAGTTCGGCCTGGCCGTTATCTTCCAGGCGGATCTCCTTCAGGTGCGCCATGTTCACCAGATACTGTCGATGACAGCGAATCAGCGGCGTGCGGCTCTCCAGCGTGCGTAACGTAAGCTCGGTAAAGCCTTCGTTGCCTTCAGCGCTGGTGACGTATACCCCGCTCAGACGACTGCTGACAAAGGCAACGTCGTCCATTTGCAGGAGGTAAATCCGGCTGTGCCCGGTACAGGGGATAAACTTCAGGGGCTGCTGATGCTCCGGCAGCAGCGTCACGTCCTGCGCGGTACGCTCCTGGCGCAGACGGGTCAGGGTCTTTTCAAGGCGTTTCTCTTCAATCGGTTTCAGCAGATAATCAAACGCGTGCTCTTCAAACGCCTTTACCGCGTACTCATCAAAAGCCGTCAGAAAGACGATATAGGGACGGTGCTCCGGGTCGAGCATGCCGACCATCTCCAGACCGCTGATGCGCGGCATCTGAATATCGAGGAACAGCACGTCCGGGCGCAGTTTATGCACAGCACCGATGCCTTCAATGGCATTGGCGCATTCCCCCACGACCTCAATATCACTCTGCTCCTGCAACAGGACACGCAGGTTTTCCCGTGCTAACGGCTCATCATCAACAATCAGCACTCTTAACATGCGTTCTCCTCCAGCGGCAATCGTAAGGTAATTCGGGTATAGCGGTCTGGCTCACAGGCGACGGTGATACCGCAGTCATCACCAAAATGTGCGCGCAGGCGCTTATCCACCAGGCTCATGCCCAGACCGCCTGACGCGGAGACTTCATACAGCCCCGCGTTATCTTCAATATCCAGCACCAGATGGTGGTTAAAACGGGAAGCGGAAATCATGAGTTCTCCGGTTCCCAGCAGCTGCGACGTCCCATGCTTAATGGCGTTCTCCACAATCGGTTGCAGGGTAAAGGCCGGAAGATGCTGATACGCCAGCTCATCCGGGACGGATAACGACACCTGTAATCGTGACTGGAAGCGCGCTTTTTCAATTTGCAGATAGGCGTTTACATGCTCAATCTCGTCCGCGAGGGTGACGATCTCCGAGGGACGCTTCAGGTTTTTGCGGAAAAATGTCGACAGAAATTGCACCAGCTGCGCGGCCTGATCGCTGTCGCGGCGGATCACCGCCTTCAGCGTGTTGAGCGCGTTAAACAGGAAATGCGGATTCACCTGAGCGTGCAGGAGCTTAATTTCTGACTGCGTCAGCAGCGCTTTTTGCCGTTCATACTGCCCCGCCAGGATTTGCGCCGAAAGCAGCTGGGCGATACCCTCCCCCAGCGTGCGGTTGATGGAGCTGAACAGGCGATTTTTGGCTTCGTAAAGCTTAATGGTGCCCATGACGCGCTGGTTTTCGCCCCGCAGGGGAATAACCAGCGTAGAGCCAAGTTTGCACTGCGGATGCAGGGAACAGCGGTACGGCACTTCATTCCCGTCGGCATACACCACTTCACCCGTTTCAATAGCGCGCAAAGTGTAGGCCGAGGAGATCGGCTTACCTGGAAGATGGTGGTCGTCCCCGGTACCGGTAAACGCCAGCAACTTTTCGCGATCGGTAATCGCCACGGCCCCGATATCCAGCTCTTTATACAGCACCTGCGCCACCTTCATGCTGTTCTCCTCGTTGAATCCCTGCCGCAGGATCCCTTCCGTCGACGCCGCAACTTTTAATGCGGTGGCAGAAAATGCCGAGGTGTATTTTTCGAACATGGCGCGTTTGTCGAGCAGAATGCGCATAAACAGCGCCGCACCTACGGTATTGGTGACCATCATCGGTGCGGCAATGCTGCTGACCAGATGTAACGCATCGTCAAACGGGCGCGCGATCAGCAGGATGATCGCCATCTGCGCCATTTCCGCCACGAAGGTAATCGCCCCGGCGGTAAGGGGACTGAACACTTTATCCGGCCGTCCGCGCTTAATCATATAGCTGTGGACGAGACCACCGAGTAGCCCTTCGACAATGGTGGAGATCATGCAGCTTAGTGCCGTCATACCGCCCATCGAATAGCGGTGCAGGCCGCCGGTTAACCCCACCAGACCGCCCACGACCGGGCCTCCGAGCAGCCCGCCCATTACCGCGCCAATGGCGCGCGTATTGGCGATGGAATCTTCAATATGGAGACCAAACCAGGTCCCCATAATGCAGAATATGGAAAATACGACGTAGCAGAGGAATTTGTGCGGCAGACGGACGGTGACCTGCATCAGCGGAATGAACAGGCGCGTTTTGCTCATCAACCAGGCGATGACAAGAAACACGCACATCTGCTGAAGCAACAGCAGCACCAGATTAAACTCGTACATACTCACAAACCGCACATTCTAAAAACGCGTAACATACACTGATGGCGGTTAACTTTCTTTGAAACGTGCCAAAAAAGCGATAAATCGTGTCCGTCATCACACCTTTTGCCGGAGATAACCTGTCTTTCGTATAATTTGTACAAAAAAGAATCAAATCTTCCTGGTTCCGCAAAGTGGGTCTACAGTTAAGCTGGGGACGCGCAAGCCTGGGGGCGAAAATGGCGCTTTACACGATAGGTGAAGTGGCACTCCTGTGTGATATCAATCCCGTTACGCTACGGGCGTGGCAGCGACGGTATGGATTGCTTAAGCCGCAAAGAACGGACGGCGGGCACCGCCTGTTTAACGATGCGGATATTGACCGGATCCGCGAGATCAAAAGCTGGATCGACAATGGCGTACAGGTCGGCAAGGTGAAATCGCTTCTGAGCCAGGACGATCCTGATACGCAGCATCTCTGGCGCGAGCAGCAGGAAACGCTGCTGAGGCTGTTGCAGACCGGCAATTTGCAGCGTCTGCGCGGCTGGATCAAAGAACAGGGTCGAGACTACCCCGCGCAAACCCTGATCACCCATCTTTTTATTCCCCTACGGCGTCGGCTTCAGTGTCAGCAAACCACCTTACAGGCACTGCTCAGTATGCTTGATGGCGTGCTGATTAACTATATTTCCGTCTGTCTTGCCTCAGCGCGGAATAAAAACAGCAAAGATGCGCTGGTGATCGGCTGGAACGTCCACGATACCACCCGGCTGTGGCTCGAAGCCTGGATTGCCACCCAGCAGGGCTGGCGCGTTGACGTGCTTGCACACTCCCTGGCACAGCTCAGGCCGGAACTGTTTGAGGGGCAGACGCTGCTGGTCTGGTGTGGCGAAGTCCCCTCCGCTTCCCAACAGCAGCTCCTCACGGAATGGCGCGAACATGGTTATCCCGTTTACTCGCTGGGGCCAAATGCGTTGTAACGGCATTTAATGGTTCATTAACAGCTGCGCTTCACCGTATAATTGTTCCGTTAACAACAGGAGCACATGATGAAGGCAACGAAACTGGCCGTAATTACCCTTTTTGCACTGATGGCCGTCAGCGGTATCGGTGGCGTTATGCTTGCAGGTTACTCGTTTATTGTTCGCGGCGGTGTTGGCTGAGGTATCCGGCCAGGCGTTCAAACAGGCGATCCACCACAATCGCCGCCAGCGCAACCAGAACCGCCCCCTGAATAATATAGGCCGTGTTAAACCCGCTTAACCCGATAATGATCGGCGTCCCCAGCGTATTGACCCCGACCGTCGATGCGATGGTTGCCGTACCAATGTTGATGATCACGGACGTCCGCACACCGGCAATAATCACCGGTGCGGCCAGCGGCAGTTCAACCTTCAGTAGCCGCTGCCAGGCGCTCATTCCCATCCCTTCCGCTACGCTCAGCACCGATGCAGGCACCGCGGCAATGCCCGCCAGCGTCCCTTGCAGAATGGGCAACACGCCGTACAAGATCAGCGCAATGATGGCAGGCTCCTGCCCAAAACCGATCGCCGGCACGGCAATCGCCAGCACGGCCACCGGCGGGAAGGTCTGCCCCGTTGCGGCGATGGTCTCCACCAGCGGACGGAACTCCCTGCCCGCAGGCCGCGTCACCGCAATACCGGCACCTGTGCCCAGCACGATGGCAATCACGCTTGACGCCGCTACCAGCCAGAAGTGCGCCAGGGTGAGATTAACAAAGCTCTCCTGCTGGTACACCGGGCGCGGCAGCCCGGGAATAAGCGCATTAAACAGCGCCGCGCTGTGCGGCATCAGGTAGAGTAAGGCGATAAACAGCCCTGTCAGCCAGAGTAACGGATCACGGACCCACTTCACGCGTCACCTCCCCCGCCAGCAGATCGCGAAAATGGATCGTCCCGCATGGTGTCCCCTGCCCGTCCGCAACGGGTAACACCTCACACTGCCGGGCGACAAACGCCGAAAGGGCATCGCGCAGGCTCATCCCGTCATGCAGCGGTTCACCACCGATTTGCGCATCCTGCGGACGCAGATAGTCCCTGACGGTGCGCAGCGAGAGCAGCCTGACACCCAGCTCGCTGCGGCCAAAGAACTCACGCACAAAATCGTTTGCCGGCGACGTTAACAGCTCAAGCGGCGTACCCTGCTGGACGACTTCGCCGTGATCCATCAGTACCAGACGATCGGCCAGCCGCAGTGCTTCGTCGATATCATGCGTCACCAGCACGATGGTGCGCCCGAGAATACGGTGGATGCGGCTCATCTCGGCCTGAAGTACGCCGCGGGTGACCGGATCCAGCGCGCCGAAGGGCTCATCCATCAGCAGTACCTGCGGGTTAGCGGCCAGCGCGCGCGCCACCCCGACCCGCTGCTGTTGTCCGCCGGAAAGCTGGTGCGGGTAGCGGTCGCGAAGCGACGCGTCCAGGCCCAGCAGCGCCATCAACTCGTCGACACGCTCATTGATCTTCCCCCGGGACCATTTTTCCAGCTGTGGCACGGTGGCAATGTTCTGCGCCACCGTCCAGTGGGGAAACAGGCCGATGGACTGAATGGCGTAGCCCATACGCCGCCGCAGCTCCAGCACCGGCAGGCTGCGGATCTCCTCTCCGGCAAAGCGAATCGTCCCGCTGTCGTGCTCCACCAGCCGATTGATCATCTTCAGCGTCGTCGATTTTCCCGACCCCGACGTCCCGATCAATACCGAGAACGCCCCCTCGGCAAAATGCAGATTGAGATGGCTTGCCGCCGGACGGCCCGCAAAGGTTTTACTCACATCATGAAATTCAATCATTGGCTCTTCTCCTGAGCAGCGCGAGCCACAGGGCAAACAGGGCATCCAGCACGACCGCCAGCGCAATCGTGGGCACAACGCCCAGCAACACCAGATCCAGCGCGCTGCTGAGCAGCCCCTGGAACACCAGCGCCCCAAAGCCGCCCGCCCCGATCAGCGCGGCAATTACCGCCATCCCAACGGTTTGCACCGCCACCACCCGCAGGCTGCGAACCAGCAGCGGAAGCGCAAGCGGCAGCTGTATTTTCCAGAAACACTGGCGCGCACTCATCCCCATCGCATGGGCGCTTTCCAGCACGTCGGGCGGAACCTGGCTTAACCCCGCCACCACGCCGCGCACCAGTGGCAGCAGCGCATACAACACAAGGGCAATCAGCGCCGGGGTCAGCCCGGTTCCGGCAATGCCTGCCGCGGCCAACGCAGGGAAGGATTTAACCAGACCGGCGAGGGGGGCAATCAGCAGGCCAAACAGGGCAACGGAGGGGATGGTCTGAATAACGTTGAGCACGGTAAAGACGGCACCCTGGCGGCTGGGATGTCGGTAGCACCACATGCCCAGCGGCACGCCCAGCAGCAGCGCCGGGACCAGCGTCCCGAACAGGATCGTCAGATGTTGCGCCAGTGCGTTGTCAAACACCTCCTGGCGGTTGACGTACTCTTTTAACAGCGAGAGTTGATTCAGATCGCCGCTGAAGAGGATCAGCAGGGGAATAACCCAGAATTGCGCGTTCAGCAGCCAGCGCCACACAGGTATCGGCGTCAGGCGGCGAATGGCATCGCTACAGGCCAGCAGGCAGAGTGCCAGCCACAGCCACAGGCCGCTGCCAATCGACGTGCGCGCCAGCGGGCTTTCAACCGAGGCCATCTGCGTTGCCGCCTGTCCTGCGCTCCAGAACAGTACGATAAACAGCGCTTCGCTGAGCAGAAGCGTCAGCCACAGCGCGGTTCGCCCCGGCCAGAAGGCTAAGACTACGGTACTCGCCAGCGTCGCGCCCAGCAGCAGCGGCGTAAATGCCCAGATCTGCCACAGCGCGCGCGGTTCGCCCGACACCAGACGGTTTGGCGCGACATTCACAAAAGGTAACGCGACCGCCACGATGGCCACACAGACCAACAGCAGCAGGACGCGGTTATGACATTTTATTGGCACAGCCTTATCCCGTTACTTCACAAGCCCTTGTTGTTTCAGGAAGTCGGCAGCCACTTTTTTGGCATCCAGCCCCTCTACGGCAATGCTGGCATTCAGCTGTTGCAGCGTTTTCGCATCCAGTTTTTCAAACACCGGTTTGAGCCAATCGTCGATATCCGGGTAGGCTTTCAGCACCGCCTCGCGCACGACCGGGGTTGGGGCGTAAATTGGCTGAACGCCTTTCGGGTCGGTCAGGGTTTGCAGACCAAGCGCCGCGACCGGGCCGTCGGTGCCGTAAGCCATCGCCGCGTTGACGCCGGAGGTTTTCTGCGCCGCCGCCTTAATGGTCACCGCCGTGTCGCCGCCCGCCAGAGAGAGTAGCTGTGCCTGATCGAGCTTGAAATCATAAGCTTTTTCAAACGCTGGCAGGGCATCAGCGCGCTCGATAAACTCTGCCGAGGCCGCGAGCTTAAACTCGCCCTTCTCTTTCAGGTAGCGGCTGAGATCGTCAAGCGAGGTGAGCTTGCCTTTCTCGGCGATATCTTTGCGCACCGCGATGGTCCAGGTGTTGTTGGCCGGTGCCGGTGTAAGCCAGACCAGCTTATTTTTTTCCGCGTCCAGCTTTTTGACTTTTTCGTACCCGGCTTTGGCATTTTTCCAGGCCGGATCGTTTTCATCCTTGAAGAAGAATGCCCCGTTGCCGGTGTATTCCGGGTAGATATCCAGCTCGCCGGAAGTGATAGCACCGCGCACGACAGGCGTGGTGCCAAGCTGCACTTTATTGACCGTTTTCACGCCGTGGCTTTCGAGCACCTGCAAAATGATATTGCCGAGCAACGCGCCCTCGGTATCAATTTTGGAACCCACCTTAACCGGCTCTGCGGCCTGTAACGGCAGGCTCAGCGCCGCCAGAAGCACCGCCGGCCCTGTAATCCCCTTAATAATCGTCATTCTGCTTTCCTCATTATTTTGTGGCCTTTTTCATAGGCTTGAGAGAAAAGCGTAGCTTAAAACAGTGAATTTAACCGTTTTTCGTACCAGATGAGAGGCATCCCCCGCCAGGCGGGGGATGGGGAGGAAGGTAAGATTATTGCAGTTCGAACTCGGCTTTGTTCACGCGGGCGGAATCCACGCCGATGAAGACGTTGAATTTGCCAGGCTCGGCATCGTATTTCATCTGCTGATTCCAGAACTTCAGCGCATTTACGTCAATCGGGAAGCTGACCGTTTTGGTTTCGCCCGGTTTCAGGTTGACCTTCTCGAATCCGCGCAGCTGTTTCACCGGACGGCTCATGGAGGCCGTGACATCCTGAACGTACATCTGGATCACCGTCGCGCCTTCGCGTTTGCCGCTGTTGGTCACTTCCACGCTGGCGGTCACTGTGCCGTCACGCTTCAGGGTCGGCGCCGACATTTTCACGTCAGAGACCTTAAACGTGGTGTAGCTCAGGCCATAGCCAAACGGATAGAGCGGGCCGTTAGCCTCGTCGAAGTAACGGGACGTGTACTTGTTCGGCTTGTCGGCGTTGTACGGACGACCGGTATTCAGGTGGCTGTAGTAAACCGGGATCTGCCCGACGGAGCGCGGGAAGGACATCGGCAGCTTGCCGGACGGGTTGTAATCGCCAAACAGCACGTCGGCAATGGCGTTACCGCCTTCGGTACCGGCGAACCAGGTTTCCAGAATGGCGTCAGCCTGCTGGTCTTCTTTCACCAGCGCCAGCGGACGCCCGTTCATCAGCACCAGCACCAGCGGCTTGCCGGTGGCTTTCAGGGCCGCGATCAGGTCACGCTGGCTTTGCGGGATAGTGATGTCGGTCCGGCTGGAGGCTTCGTGCGCCATCCCCTGCGCTTCACCTACCACGGCGACCACCACGTCGGACTGCTTCGCGGCGTTAACCGCTTCGTCGATCATCTCTTTCGGCGTGCGTGGATCCACCTTCACCGCTTCCTCATACTGGTTGAGGAAGGTCACGATGTCTTTATCGTCGGTGACGTTTGCGCCTTTGGCGTAAACCACTTTTGCATTATCACCCACAGCGCTCTTAATGCCTGTCAGCACGGTAACGGACTGATCCGCCACGCCTGCGGCGGACCAGCTGCCCATGACGTCACGCTTGCTGTCGGCCAGCGGACCGACCACGGCAATGGTGCCGGATTTTTTCAGCGGCAGCGTGTCGAGACGGTTTTTCAGCAGCACCAGGCTTTCGCGCGCCACTTCGCGGGCTTCTTTGCGGTGCAGGCGGCTTTCAGCATTGGTGTCCGCCGGATCAGACTCCTTCGGCCCCAGATGGCTGTAAGGATCGTTAAACAGCCCCATGTCATATTTCACGTTCAGCACGTGGCGAGCGGCATCGTCCAGCTCCGCCATCGTCACCTTGCCGCTCTTCACCAGCCCCGGCAGGTATTTGCTGTAGTATTCGTCGCTCATGCTCATGTTGATGCCGGACTTGAGCGCCACGCGTACCGCATCTTCCGGGTCAGACGCTGTGCCGTGCTTGATCAGCTCTTTAATCGCCCCGTGATCCGAAACGGTGATGCCCTTGAAGCCCCACTGGTCGCGCAGCACATCTTTCAGCAGCCACGAATCGGAGGTGGCAGGCGTGCCGTTGAGAGAGTTCAACGCCACCATCACCGCGCCGCTGCCCGCGTCCAGCCCCGCTTTGTACGGCGGCATATAGTCGTTAAACAGGCGCTGCGGACTCATGTCCACGGTGTTGTACTCTTTGCCGCCTTCCACCGCGCCATAGGCGGCGAAGTGCTTGACGCTGGTCATCACCGAGTAACGATCTGCCGGACTTTTGCCCTGCATCGCTTCCACCATGGTTTTGCCCATCGTGGCGGTTAAATAAGTATCTTCCCCAAAGCCCTCCGAAGCGCGGCCCCAGCGCGGATCGCGGGAGACGTCTACCATCGGCGCCCAGGTCATGTTCAGGCCGTCGTCTGCGGCTTCATATGCCGATACGCGCCCGACGGTTTTCACCGCATCGAGGTTAAAGGAGGAGGCTAAGCCGAGGCTAATCGGGAAGACGGTACGCTGGCCGTGCACCACGTCGTAGGCGAAGAACAGCGGAATTTTCAGGCGGCTCAGTTCCATCACCTGATCCTGCATTTTGCGGATATCCTGGCGGGTAACGGTGTTAAAAATGGCTCCTACCTGCCCGTCTTTGATCATCTCGCGAATGGCTTCTTTCGGGTTATCCGGGCCGACGCTGATCAGGCGCAGCTGGCCGATTTTCTCATCGACCGTCATCTTTTTGAGTAAATCCGTGACAAAGGCGTCGCGGGCTTCAGGCGTGAGCGGGTGATTACCAAACAAATCCTCTGCCAGCGCAGGTTGCAGCGCCAGGCTGACGGCGACACCTACAGAACATAGCCATTTCATGTTGTTATTCTCTCTAATCAATAACCGCGGGAAGCACCCGGCCAGACCGTGCGAAAAGCGCAGTGTGCCACAAAGCCTGAAAACCTTGCAGGGTTATTCTCTGATTTTTCTCATGAATACCCGACCGCTCAACGGCTAATCGCGCTATGCTTTACAGCGAGAAATTTGCCCCACCACAAGGAGTGGAAGATGTCTTCTGTTCGAACTAACGATAACACTACTTTTATTAACGAACTGTCGCGCCTGGTTGGTCACTCTCACCTGCTTACCGACCCGGCCAAAACCGCCCGCTACCGTAAGGGCTTTCGCTCCGGCCAGGGCGACGCGCTGGCGGTGGTCTTCCCCGGTACGTTGCTCGAACTGTGGCGCGTGCTCAGCGCCTGCGTTGCGGCAGACAAGATTATTTTAATGCAGGCTGCTAACACCGGCCTGACTGAAGGCTCCACGCCGAACGGCAACGATTACGATCGTGACATCGTGATTATCAGCACCCTGCGCCTCGACAAACTGCACCTGCTGGACAAGGGTGAACAGGTACTCGCCTTCCCCGGCACCACGCTCTACTCGCTGGAAAAGGCGCTTAAGCCGCTGGGTCGCGAACCGCACTCGGTGATCGGCTCTTCGTGCATTGGTGCCTCGGTGATCGGCGGGATCTGCAATAACTCCGGCGGCTCGCTGGTGCAGCGCGGCCCGGCCTACACGGAGATGTCGCTGTTTGCCCGTATCGATGAAAACGGCAAGCTGACGCTGGTTAACCATTTGGGGATCGATCTGGGTGTAACGCCAGAGCAGATCCTCAGCAAACTTGACGATGACCGCGTGAAGGACGAAGACGTTCAGCACGATGGCCGTCACGCGCATGACCACGATTACATCACCCGCGTGCGCGATATCAATGCCGATACGCCAGCGCGCTATAACGCCGATCCGGATCGCCTGTTTGAATCCTCCGGCTGCGCGGGCAAGCTGGCCGTTTTTGCGGTGCGCCTCGATACCTTCCCGGCAGAGAAAAAGCAGCAGGTGTTTTACATTGGCACCAATCAGCCGGAGGTGCTGACGGAGATCCGCCGTCATATTCTGGCCGAGTTCACTCACCTGCCGGTGGCGGGCGAGTATATGCACCGGGACATTTATGACATCGCTGAGCGCTACGGCAAAGATACCTTCCTGATGATCGACAAGCTCGGCACCGACAAAATGCCGTTCTTCTTCACCATGAAGGGCCGCACCGACGCGATGCTGGAGAAAGTGTCGCTGTTCAAACCGCACTTCACCGACCGCTTTATGCAGAAACTGGGCAACGCCTTCCCGGCGCATTTACCGGAGCGGATGAAGACCTGGCGCGATAAGTATGAGCACCACCTGCTGCTGAAAATGGCCGGGGACGGAATTGCCGAAGCGCAGAGCTGGCTCACCGAGTTCTTCAAAACTGCCGACGGGGATTTCTTCGCCTGCACGCCGGAAGAAGGCAGCAAAGCCTTCCTGCACCGCTTCGCCGCGGCGGGTGCGGCTATCCGTTATCAGGCTGTGCATTCCGAAGAGGTAGAGGATATTCTGGCGCTGGATATTGCCCTGCGTCGCAACGATACCGAGTGGTTTGAACATCTGCCGCCGGAGATTGACAGCAAGCTGGTGCACAAGCTCTATTACGGCCACTTCATGTGCTATGTCTTCCACCAGGATTACATCGTCAAAAAAGGGGTGGATGCGCATGCGTTGAAAGAGCAGATGCTGGCGTTGCTGCACGAGCGTGGCGCGCAATATCCTGCCGAGCACAACGTGGGGCATTTGTACAAAGCGCCGGAGACGCTTAAACAGTTTTATCGCAAAAATGACCCTACAAACAGTATGAACCCCGGCATTGGTAAGACGACGCGGAAGAAATACTGGAAAGAGAGTGCCGAAACAGAGGAGCAAAATACGCAAGCCTCTGATGAATGCCTATAGCCAAATATAAGAGATTGTTAAGCTCTCCTCAATCGTACTAGAGTATCTGCCTGTTGCCAGAGAAACGTTTCTCTGGCTTTCCAAACAAGGAGCGGGCAGAACATGTCGGCTGTAGAGATTTTACCCGAAACTGAAATCGAGGTGCGCGACGCCCTTCCTGACGATGCACATGCCATCTCGGCGATATACGCCTGGCATGTGCTTCATGGCCGTGCGTCCTTCGAGGAAGTTCCCCCCACCGTCGATGAGATGCGTCAGCGGATGAAGAGTGTGACCGACAGCGGTTTACCGTGGCTGGTTGCGCTGTATCGCGGCATTGTCGTCGGCTACTGCTACGCCACGTTTTATCGTCCACGTCAGGCCTACCGGTACACCCTTGAGGAATCCATCTATGTGGATGCCAGCACCACCGGGCGCGGGTTTGGCTCGGCGCTGATGGATGCCCTGATTGCACGGTGTGAGCAAGGTCCCTGGCGGCAGATGATTGCTGTGGTCGGTGACGGAAACAATAATGCGGGATCGTTACGGCTGCATAAAAAACATGGCTTCGAGGTTGTCGGTCAACTGCGCAGCGTGGGGTATAAGAAGGGCGACTGGCGGGATACGTTGATCATGCAGCGTCCACTCAACGATGGTGACTGGACGCTGCCGGAGTAGGCGCTTTCGCCCGGTGGTGCTCCGCTTACCGGGCCTACGTATCGGGGCCGCTTTAGGGCCGTAGGCCGGGTAAGGCGAAGCCGCCACCCGGCACAGACAGGTGACTCAGTCGTTCTGCGCCGTCGCCATCTGTTCCGCTTTCTGCTTTTTATACGCCAGCGCTGAAGCCGGCACCGGCTGCACTTTCCCGGTTTCAATCCAGGTGCGCAGGCGGCTGGCATCCGCAAAGTGGGTATATTTGCCGAAGGCATCCATCACCACCAGCGCCACTGGTTTACCGTTAAACACGGTGCGCATCACCAGGCAGTGCCCTGCCGCATTGGTGAATCCGGTCTTGGTTAACTGAATATTCCAGTTATCGCGATACACCAGATGGTTAGTGTTGCGGAACGGCAGCGTATACGCCGGGTTCGAGAATGTCGCCATCTCCTCACGCGTGGTGCTGAGCTGACCAATCAGCGGGTATTGCTTACTGGCGATCAGCAGCTTGGTTAAATCACGCGCCGTCGAGACGTTATGGATCGACAGACCGGTTGGCTCCACGAAATGGGTATTTTTCATCCCCAGCGCTTTGGCTTTGGCATTCATCGCGCGGATAAACGCGTCGTAACCGCCAGGATAATGGTGGGCAAGGCTCGCCGCCGCGCGGTTCTCTGAGGACATCAGCGCCAACAGCAGCATATTTTTACGGCTGATTTCACTGTTCAGACGCACGCGAGAGTAGATCCCTTTCATCTCTGGCGTGTGGCTGATATCCACTTTTAGCTTTTCATCCAGCGGCAGTCGTGCATCAAGCACCACCATCGCGGTCATGACTTTGGTTATGGAAGCGATCGGGCGCACCAGATCCGGGTGACTGGCGTAGATCACCTTGTTGGTATTCAGGTCAACGATCATCGCGCTGCCGGACGCAATCTGGGGTTGCGCAGCAGCGATGGCAACTGCGGGCGTTTTGGCGATGGCTGGCGCGGTAGCGGAGACGCCCAACAGTAGCGCAAGACTAAGGAGTGACACTCGAAATTTCAGCATGATGAGACTTCTGATAATGATTCACGCACGTTATGACGTACACCGCCTGTGTCGACGGATAAACACAGGCTGGCTTCGGCATCATAGCGGTCACCGTGCGTTGTCGCCAGCGGAGAATCATAACCAGATGCTGCATTGCTGGCATTTACGCCAGCAATGCAGGGGACTTAAAAGAGACGGTATCCATAACCCCAAAGAATAACTGTCAGGGCCAGTAGCGCCTCAAGGACCAGCACGCCGATGGCAAGCGTAGAGCTGGAGAAGCTCAGGCCCTCTTCTTTATTGATGTTGAGGAAGGTTGGCACTCCTACATACAGCAGATAACCGGTGTAAAAGAGGGCAACCGTACCGATCAGCGCGCACAGCCAGACCAGTGGATAGAGCGCAACAATACCGCTTAAGAACAGCGGGGTCGCGACGTATCCGGCGAAGACCATACAGTGTGCCAGCGACGGGCGCTGCGGATAGTTGCGCGCCATCCAGTGGATGACCCGCCCCATTACCGCCACCCCGGCCAGCATCAGGCCATAAAACAGAATGGCCAGGTACAGTCCGGTAAACCAGGAAAGCTGAACCACGGTGCCGTCACCAAAGTTCCAGCCTATTTGCGTAGTACCAATAAACGCGCAGACCACCGGCACCGCTGCCATCAGCAGGACGTGGTGGGTGTAGTGATGCGCGACCGTTTCGTTCTCGTTACGGATGACCTGCATTTCACGATCGGGATGGGAGAAAAGTCCCCAGACATGGTTCATAACGCCCCCTTGTTGTCGGCCCGTCAGCGATAGCTAAAGTATAATGCAGGCTTTAGATTATTTTATGTACAGTGGGAAATTTCCGTTGATTGCCGCGTGGTTGATGGATGGGGTATATGATTAACGCAGGCACAGTAAGGGAGACGACATTTACTTAATGGATATCAACGGTCTTATTGAACAATATGGATACGCCGCGCTGGTCATCGGCAGCGTGGCAGAGGGTGAAACCATCACACTGCTGGGCGGAGTGGCCGCACATCAGGGATTGCTGAAATTCCCGCTGGTGGTCGCCGCCGTCGCACTGGGCGGTATGATTGGCGACCAGCTGCTCTACTTTCTGGGTCTGCGCTTTGGTCCGACGCTTTTACAACGTTTTGCTAAGCATCAAAAGAAAATTCGTCGTGCTCAGCGGCTTATCCAGCGGCATCCCTATATGTTTGTGATTGGCACCCGCTTTATGTATGGCTTTCGCATCATTGGGCCAATACTGATTGGCGCGAGCCGCTTACCGCCGAAAATTTTCCTGCCGCTGAACATTATCGGGGCGATTGCCTGGGCGCTGATTTTTACCACGCTTGGCTACGTGGGTGGCGAAGTGATAGGCCCGTGGCTGCATAATCTCGATCAGCATCTTAAACACTGGGCCTGGTTGATCCTGGTTGTTGCGGTGGTGATTGGGGTACGGCTGTGGCTCAAGCATCGTGAAAAGCGGCGGGATGAAGAGTGAGTGCGGCCTGCTGCCCCTCACCCTACCCCTCTCCCCAAAGGGGAGAGGGAACTCTATACACCCTCTCCCCTTTGGGGAGAGGGCTGGGGTGAGGGGAATGTTTATTCTGCTGGCTTAAACTGCGGATTCGCCAGCATAAAACCGCCGTCGACGATAAACGACTGCCCGGTGGTGTAGCTGGCGTCGCTGTCACACAGCCACGCCACCAGGCTGGCTATTTCTTTGGTATGCCCTGGCCGTGCCAGCGGGATTTCCGGCATTGAACCTTCTTTCACTTCGCTGTCGTCCATATCATTCATCGGCGTGGCGATCGCACCAGGCGCAACGGCGTTCACCAGAATCTTATGTTTAACCAGCTCCAGCGCCATCGATTTTGTTAACCCGCCCAGCGCATGTTTGGCCGCCGTATAGGCGCTGGCGTCCGGCAATGGCGTATGTTCATGCACCGAGGTGATGTTCACGATCCGCCCCCCTTCTCCCTGCTTCACCATCTGACGCGCCGCGATTTGCGAGCAGAGAAACGCGCCGTCCACGTCAACGGTGAATATGTGCCGCCAGTCGTCAAACGACAGGTCCAGAAATGGCGCTTTGTTCATCGCCCCGGCATTGTTTACCAGCACATTCAGCCGCCCGAAACGCGTAATCAGGGTTTCAATGGCCTTTGCGCCTTCCGGCAAATTGCTTAAGTCGAGCTGGATGGCCTCGGCACGCTGCCCGCGCGCTTCAATTTCACGGCAGGTTGCCAGCGCCCCTTCCTCATCTGAATGCCAGGTCACCCCGATATCAAACCCGCGTTCGGCCAGCATCAGGGCCGTCGTTTTGCCAATTCCTGAATCCGATGCGGTAACAATTGCGACTCGCGTCATACTCACCTCCTGAAAATCTGCAAAGAGGTAAGTATAGATAATGCGCGATTTTAGCTGTGATGATATCCGCCACCCAGCGCGGAGGTGAGCTGGAGCGTGGCATCCACGTACTGACCTTTCAGCATCAACCCGGCAATACGCTCTTTGAGCGCCGGAATTTTTGCTTCACTCACCCGCGAGCCGGCAATGATCCCCGCACTGAAGCGCGCCTGTGCCAGCGCAACGACGCGCGCCGCATCTTTTTCGATCTGCTGCTGGTGCTGATTTTTGGCGGTCAGGGTTTCCACTTCGCTGGCCGTCCGGGCGACCTGGTTTACGGCGTCCACTACGGCCTTGTTGTAGTTCGCCACGGAGAGGTTGTTTTGCGCCCGGGCGATATCCAGGTTCGCATTCAACCGACCACTGTCAAAAATTGGCAGCGTCAGCCCCGCGGTTACGCCCATTTGCTGAGCAGATGAGCGGAACAGGTCGCTAAGGTGCAATGCATCCTGCTGCAAGAACGCCATCAAATTGATGTCAGGGTAGAACGCGGCTCTGGCGGCATCCACTTCGCTCATGGACGCTTCGATATACCAGTGCGCCTCCTGCAAATCCGGGCGGCGAGCCAGCAGCTCATAACCGAGCGTTGACGGCAGCGACGCCTCTGCGTCAGGTAAGGCATGCCGGGCGAGCGTGACTGAAGGGGTATTGGTCAATGCATTCAGACGCGCCTCAATGGCCTTCATTTTGCCGTGCACGTCAGCGAGCTGTTCATCGGTTTTGCTGGCATTGATATCTGTTTCAACGCCTTCCACCGAGGAGGTAATGCCGTGCTGATAAAGCTCACGATCGGCACCGATGATATTTTCCTGCTCCCGTTTGATCTGCGCGAGCACGTCACCCACCGCGGCCTCGGTCTGCCAGTCCCAGTACAGCCGCGCGACGCTGCTGGCGAGCAGCTGGCGGGTCTGCTCCAGCTCCGCTTTTTGCGCATTCACCTTACCGATGCGGGCCTCAATTTGGGCGCGGTTTTTACCCCATAAATCCAGATCCCATCCGGCCGTCAGACCAAAGGTGCCGTTGGTGTACCAGGGTCCGGTTGTCCCCGCCGCCGGGTCAGTCAGGGCGAATGGCCCCATCAGCCCCTCTGCCGACATCTTTTGCCGTTCCACATCTGCGGAAAAATCCATGTGTGGACCATCAGCAGCGACAGCGGCTTTCGCCTGTGCTTCTGCCAGGGTGATGCGCTGCCGGGCAATTTGCATATCCGGTGCATCCGCCAGCGCTTTAGCAATCAGCGCGTTAAGCTGAGGGTCATTAAAATCTTTCCACCATTCGTTTTTTGGCCAGTCGGCATGACTTAGTTGGGTATTTACAGCAGCGGCGGCGGCTTGCGTTTTCACTGGAGACACCGTGGCATGTTCCGGCGCGCAGGCGGACAGCATAAAAATAAGGGGAGCACTCAGAGATAAAGTAAGAGAACGTTTCATTACGCCATAAACTCAAAAAAAATAAAGGCGCAACTTACGCTTACTGACGTTCCGTTTTTTAGTAACGCGTGGCAATCCGCATATTGTTATACATTTTCATATCCGGAAATTTATTCCCCAAGCGAATGATTTAATTTCACCTATTCATACCAATTATGAATTGACTGCTACACTTACTGACGACAGACATACGCAGGAGAGGCGAATGAAAATATTATTGTGGGCTATTTTGATTATATTTCTGATAGGGCTGCTGGTGGTAACCGGCGTATTCAAAATGATTTTCTGATACGTTTGCCCGGCTCCGCGCCGGGCAAACGTATTCACACTTCGCTCAGTGCTTCGACTGGATCACACGGGCAATATCCGCCGACGTCTGTAGCGTACGGATCTCCTGAAATAATCCCAGCGCGTCGTCGTACTCTTTCCGTAAATAACTCAGCCACTGCTTAATGCGCGCGACGTGATACAACCCGGTATCGCCCTGCTTTTCCAGCCGCGTGTATTTTTGCAGGAGTTTCACCACGTCCGCCCACGGCATCCGCGGCTCATTGTATTTCACCACCCGGCTGAGGTTCGGCACGTTCAGCGCACCGCGGCCAATCATCACGGCATTACAGCCGGTCTCTTTGAGGCAGGCCTGCGCGCTCTCATAATCCCAGATTTCGCCGTTAGCAATCACCGGAATAGTAAGCCGTTTGCGGATCTCGCCAATCGCCTGCCAGTTAATGCGCTCGGCTTTATAACCATCCTCTTTGGTTCGCCCGTGCACCACCAGCTCGGTGGCGCCCGCCTGCTGCACCGCGTCGGCAATTTCAAACTGCTTGTCGCCGCTGTCCCATCCCAGACGCACTTTGACCGTCACCGGCAGATGCGATGGCACCGCCTCACGCATGGCCTTTGCGCCGCGATAAATCAATTCCGGATCTTTGAGTAACGTCGCCCCGCCGCCGCTGCCGTTGACCAGCTTTGACGGACAGCCGCAGTTAAGATCGACACCGTACGAGCCAAGCGCTACCGCGCGGGCGGCGTTTTCCGCCAGCCACTCAGGATACTGGCCGAGCAGCTGGACGCGCACCAGCGTACCGGAGGGGGTGCGGCTCTGACGATGCAGTTCCGGACAGAGACGATAAAATGATTTTTCTGGCAGCAACATATCGACCACGCGCAAAAACTCCGTCACGCAGAGATCGTAATCGTTCACCTCGGTAAGCAGCTCGCGCACGAGAGAGTCGAGCACGCCTTCCATCGGGGCCAGTAAAACACGCATTCTGAGTACCTGTGAAAAAAGACGCGCTATAGTAGCTGCTCTCTATGTATGTTGAAAGCCCGGCGTTCCATTCTGGAATGTCTGGTATGCCCAAAATTCATGATGTGATCCGTGGCACATTTTCAGGTTTAATTGTATGATGAATACGTCTCAGCAAGGACTTTCACCATGAGCAAATCACTGAATACTATCTGGCAATACCTTCGCGCCTTCGTCCTGATTTATGCCTGCCTGTACGCCGGCATTTTTATCGCGTCGCTGCTGCCTATTACCATCCCCGGCAGCATTATCGGCATGTTGATCCTGTTTGTGCTGCTGGCATTACAGGTGCTGCCCGCGAAATGGGTCAACCCGGGGTGCTTCGTTCTCATTCGCTATATGGCCCTGCTTTTTGTGCCTATCGGCGTTGGGGTTATGCAGTATTACGATGTGCTTAAGGCGCAGTTCGGCCCGATAGTGGTCTCCTGCGCCATCAGTACGCTGGTGGTTTTCCTGGTCGTCAGCTGGAGCTCACACATTGTGCATGGCGAACGTAAGGTCATCGGGGAGAAAACAAAAAAATGATGGCGAATATCTGGTGGTCCCTGCCGTTAACCCTGGTGGTGTTCTTTGCTGCGCGTAAGCTTGCGGTTCGTTTCAAAATGCCGTTGCTCAACCCGCTGCTGGTCGCCATGGTGGTGATTATTCCTTTTCTGCTGCTCACCGGCATTTCTTATGAACGTTACTTCGCCGGGAGCAAGATCCTCAACGATTTGTTGCAGCCTGCCGTGGTGGCGCTGGCGTTTCCTTTATATGAGCAACTGCATCAGATCCGCGCGCGCTGGAAATCCATCATAACCATCTGCTTTGTGGGTAGCCTTGTTGCGATGATCACCGGTACCTCGGTGGCCTTATTGATGGGCGCATCGCCGCAGATCGCCGCCTCTATCCTGCCTAAATCCGTTACTACGCCGATTGCCATGGCCGTGGGCGGCAGTATCGGCGGCATTCCGGCCATCAGCGCCGTGTGCGTGATTTTCGTCGGTATCCTGGGCGCGGTGTTTGGTCATACGCTGCTGAATATCATGAAAATTCGGACCAAAGCGGCGCGCGGTCTGGCGATGGGTACCGCCTCGCACGCGCTGGGCACCGCACGCTGCGCGGAGCTGGATTATCAGGAAGGGGCATTCAGCTCGCTGGCACTGGTGATCTGCGGGATTATAACCTCCCTGCTCGCGCCGTTTATCTTCCCGATTATTCTGGCAGTAATGGGCTAAAATTTGCGATGCGTCGCGCAAATTTCATTTTCATTTCATAAGTTGCATACATAATGAGATTTGGATCACATATAAAGGCCGTACGGCTCCGTACACTACCGATCCATTAACCTTGATGAGGCAACGTCATGCATCCACGTTTTCAAGCTGCTTTCTCTCAGCTTGCAGAGAATTTGCAATCAGCCCTGGCTCCGGTTCTGGCGGATGCGCATTTCCCCGCCCTGCTGACGGCAGATCAGGTCACGACGCTTAAACAGGCAACGGGGCTGGACGAAGACGCGCTGGCTTTCGCCCTGCTACCGCTGGCGGCTGCTTGCGCCCGCGCTGACCTTTCCCATTTTAACGTAGGCGCAATTGCGCGCGGCGTGAGCGGGACCTGGTACTTCGGCGGGAACATGGAGTTTCTCGGTGCGACCATGCAGCAAACCGTTCATGCGGAGCAGAGTGCCATCAGTCACGCCTGGCTGCGCGGCGAAAAGGCCCTGCGCGCCATCACCGTCAACTATACCCCTTGCGGCCACTGCCGTCAGTTTATGAATGAGTTGAACAGCGGTCTTGAACTGCGTATCAACCTGCCGGGACGCGCGCCGCATACGCTGGGTGATTACCTGCCGGATGCTTTTGGCCCTAAAGATCTTGAGATCAAAACCCTGCTGATGGACGAGCAGGACCACGGTTACGCGCTCTCAGGGGATGCGCTCAGCGAAGCGGCCATTGCCGCCGCCAATAAAAGCCACACGCCATACAGCAAATCACCAAGCGGCGTCGCCCTTCAGTGCCGCGACGGCCGCATCTTCACCGGCAGCTATGCAGAGAACGCCGCGTTTAACCCGACGCTGCCTCCGCTCCAGGGCGCCCTGAACCTGCTCAGCCTGAACGGGTATGACTACCCGGATATTCAGCGCACGATCCTCGCTGAAAAGGCCGATGCACCGCTGATCCAGTGGGACGCGACCGCAGCCACGCTGAAAGCGCTGGGCTGTTCAACCATCGACCGCGTGCTGCTGGCATAATCTGTTCGGCGGGCAAATTTGCCCGCCAGTCTGACGAAAAACCCCTCAGTTGAATCGCTGTTTCTTGCGCTAACCAGGCGGGTACAGTAGCCTGAGGGAAATTTCATCATCGGTACGAGCCATCTGCATGTTAAAGCGCGTGTTTTACAGCCTGTCTGTCCTGGTCGGCATACTGCTGTTGATCGTGCTGGGTCTCGACCGCTGGATGAGCTGGAAAACAGCTCCCTACATTTTTGATGACCTACAGGACCTCCCCTACCGCCAGGTTGGCGTGGTGCTTGGCACCGCCAAGTATTACCGCACCGGCGTCATCAATCAGTATTACCGGTATCGTATTCAGGGCGCGCTGAACGCCTATAACAGCGGCAAGGTGAACTATCTGCTGCTGAGCGGCGATAACGCGCTGCAAAGCTATAACGAGCCGGTGACGATGCGCAAAGACCTGATTGCCGCAGGCGTCGACCCGGCCGATATCGTGCTCGACTACGCCGGATTCCGCACGCTTGATTCCATCGTGCGTACCCGCAAGGTGTTCGACACCAACGATTTCATCATCATCACCCAGCGTTTCCACTGCGAGCGGGCGCTGTTTATCGCCCTGCATATGGGGATCCAGGCCCAGTGCTACGCCGTGCCGTCGCCAAAAGATATGCTGAGCGTACGCGTACGTGAGTTTGGCGCCCGTTTTGGCGCGCTGGCTGACCTGTACCTGTTCAAGCGTGAACCGCGCTTTTTAGGCCCGCTGGTGCCGATCCCAACGATGCACGAAGTGCCTGAAAATGCGCAAGGTTATCCGGCGGTGACGCCGGAGCAGCTGCTGGAAATGCAGAAGAAGTAATAACTGATGTCGGGTGGCGGCTTCGCCTTACCCGACCTACGATCGCGATTTTGTAGGCCCGGTAAGCGTCGCGCCACCGGGCAAAAAAAGGCCCGCTACGTGAGCGGGCCTTTCCATTCTGAAGAACTTATTTCTTACGCGCGTACTTCAGTGAATCCAGGGCAACCGCGAAGATAATGATCGCGCCCTTGATGATGTACTGCCAGTACGGGTTCACGCCGATGTAGGTCAGGCCGTAGTTGATCACGGTGAAGATGATCACACCGGTCACCACGCCCAGCACGGTACCCACGCCGCCGCTGAAGGAGACGCCGCCGACCACGCAGGCCGCAATCGCATCCAGCTCGTACATAAAACCGAGGTTGTTGGTGGCAGAGCCGATACGGCCTGCTTCCAGCATCCCGCCGAAGGCGTAGAACACACCGGACAGGGCATAAATCATCAGCAGGTTCAGAGCCACGTTGACGCCGGAGACTTTCGCCGCTTCCGGGTTGCCGCCGATAGCAAAGATGTTTTTACCGAAGCGGGTTTTGTTCCACAGGATCCAGACGAACGCCACCGCAATCAGCGCATAGAAGGTGATATAGGAGAGACGGAAGCTGCCCAGCGCAACAAACCCCTGCGTGAAGGTCGAGAAGCCGCTTTCGAAGCCAGAGATTGGAGACGCGCCGACGAAATCGTAGTACAGGGAGTTGATACCATAAACGATGATCATCGTGCCAAGCGTGGTGATGAATGGCGTCACGTTCAGGTAAGCAATGATGATGCCGTTAATCAGGCCAATTACCGCGCCGATGGCGCATACGATCAGGATCACCACGAAAATCGGCATGGTCGCCATCTCCGGGAACACCTTGTTGGCGTTTTCCATCGACTGCAACAGGGTTGCCGCAATAACCGCCGCCAGACCCACCTGGCGCCCTGCCGAAAGGTCTGTCCCCTGGGTAACGATGAGCCCTGCCACGCCCAACGCGATGATAATACGTACGGAAGACTGGGTCAGAATATTACTTAAGTTCAGCAGACTTAAGAACGTTGGGTCCTGGAAAATAATTATCGCCAGCAAGACTAAAAGAACAACGTAAATACCGCCTTCTTTCAGATAAGTGAGAAAACTTTTTTTATTTAACGCACTCATGAGGAGCCCCTGATCTTAAAGGTGCAAAGACGCAAGACGCAAAATTTCGTTTTGCGTTGTCGTTTTGGTTTCAACAATACCGGCAACGAGACCATTGCTCATAACCAGAATACGGTCTGTGATCCCTAACAATTCCGGCATTTCGGAAGAAATAATAATGATCCCTTTATCTTTTTTCGCCAGCTCTGCGATCAGCTGGTAAATCTCGAATTTTGCACCCACGTCGATACCGCGCGTAGGTTCATCCAGCATCAGTATTTCAGGCTGGGTTAATAGCCAGCGACCAATAATGACTTTCTGCTGGTTCCCTCCCGAGAGTGAGCCAATTTGCGTGCGGTGGCCCGGCGTTTTCACGCGCATGGAGTCAATCACCCATTGGGTATCGCTCTTCATGCGGGAATTATCCAGCAACCCGACCTTGTTTTTGTAATTGCGAATATTAGAAATTAACGAGTTAAAGTTAATATCAAGATAAGCGTAAATACCGGTGGAACGCCGCTCTTCCGTCACCAGCGCGAAGCCATTATTAATGGCTTCGTTGGCATTATGGTTGTTGATTTTCTTACCGTGCAGGGTAATGGTGCCTTCGGCTTTCTCACGGATACCAAACAGGGTTTCCACGATATCGGTGCGCTTAGCGCCCACCAGCCCTGCGATACCAAGGATCTCGCCCTTGTGCAAATCGAAAGAGACATCGCGGATGGACGGCTGACGCAGTGAGGTCAGGTTACGCACCTCCAGAATCACTTCGCCCGGCTTGTTTTCTTTATCCGGGAAGCGCTGGTTCAATGAACGGCCAACCATCATGGCGATGATCTTGTCCATGTCCAGCCCTTCCAGCGGCTGGGTGGCAATCCACTGGCCATCGCGCAGGATGGTAATTTCATCGCACAGCTGGAAGATCTCTTCCATTTTATGTGAGATATAGACAATGCCGCAGCCGCGATCTTTCAGCTTACGGATGATGGTAAAAAGGTGGTTAACCTCTTTTTCCGTCAATGACGATGTCGGTTCATCCATGATCACGATTTTCGCATCATAGGAGAACGCTTTGGCAATTTCGATCATCTGCATCTGGGAAACGGATAATGTCCCGACGCGTGCGCGCGGGTCAATATCAATATCCAGCTCATCGAAAATGGCTTTGGTGTCGCGATACATTTTATCCTGATCGACAAAGACACCTTTGGTTGGATAGCGGCCCAACCACATATTATCCATAACTGAACGTTGCAGAACCAGGTTTAATTCCTGGTGTACCATCGAGATACCGTTCTCCAGCGCTTCTTTCGCTGAATGGAAGTCGATCTCTTTTCCCTGAAAAAGAATGCTGCCAGAATCTTTTTGATAGATCCCAAAAAGGCATTTTAATAATGTTGATTTACCCGCACCGTTTTCACCCATTAACGCATGAATAGAGTGAGGACGAACTTTTAAATTAACATTATCGAGCGCCTTAACACCGGGGAATGACTTGTTAACACCGGTCATTTCCAACAAGTATTCACCGGACGACTGAGTAGTTGTGCTGACCATAATTATACCTTGTTGGCCTCGCATATCGCGTTATAAAAGGGCGCAACGAATTGCGCCCAGTGAAGACAATTCAGATAACTTATTTACCGATAAACTCAGCCAGGTTGGACTGGTCTACGCCCACGTAAGGAACGCGAACGATTTTGTTTTCAATTTTCCAGCTGGTGCCGTCAGCAGCGCCTTTACCATCAGCGAGGTTTTTCGCCAGATCGAAGGTGGCTTTCGCCTGGTTGTTAGCATCGTTCAGCACGGTACCGGCCATTGCGCCAGATTTCACCAGCGCCAGCGCTTCTGGCAGGGCATCCACACCGAATACAGGAATGGCGGATTTGTTGTGTGCTTTCAGCGCTTCAACTGCACCCATTGCCATTGCATCGTTGTTGGCGATGACCACTTCAATTTTGTTGGCGTTCGGGCCAGAGAGCCACGCATCCATCTTATCTTTCGCCTGAGCGGTGTCCCACATTGCGGTGTCTAACGCCAGCTGCTGGGTTTTCAGGCCCTTGTCGTTCAGCTCTTTAATAACGTAGGTGGTACGTGCTTCAGCATCCGGATGGCCCGGTTCGCCTTTCAGCAGAACGAACTGAATCTGACCATCTTTGTTCATATCCCAGTTTGGGTTCGCCGCCCAGTGTTTCGCAATCAGATCGCCCTGGATAATCCCGGACTCTTTGGAGTCAGTACCCACGTAATAGGCTTTATCGTAGCTGTCCAGCGCTTTACGGGAAGGCTCTTTGTTGAAGAAGACAATCGGCACGTTCTGGCCGCGTGCTTTCTCGATCACCGTACCTGCCGCAGCCGGGTCAACCAGGTTAATAGCCAGCGCTTTCACGCCTTTTGCCAGAAGAACGTCAATCTGATCGTTCTGTTTGGACTGGTCATTCTGGGAGTCATTCATCAGCAGCTGCACGTCTGGCGCTGATTTAGCATCTTTTTCAATTGCTTTACGCACAACGGACATGAAGTTGTCGTCGTATTTATAGATAGTCACGCCAATACGGGTATCCGCTGCGTGTGCTGCTGCGCCAAAAAGCATGCTTGCCATGACAGCAGACAGAGTCAACACCTTCTTATTCATGGTATCTCCGGTTTTTTTTATGCAGGGTAGTTCTTGTGAAAAACGGTCGGCGGGCAGATGTTAATAAAACGTTACTGATCGCCGAAGTTCACTTATAAAATGTCCAGCTTCCGTGTTCGGTAACGCTCCAGAAATGCGTTTTATTCGTTGTTTGAGGCATTCTGGTAACGGTAAAAGTGAATAATCACCGTTACATTGTGTTTCAGCCCCTAAAACGCTGACATCATAGACAGCGGCTTGTTAAGATACTGTGAATTTACTCACAGATTGAAAACGGTTACATCACGTGATGTTATCAGTTAGTGATCGGAGCCACAGTTTGTCGGATAGCGACCGAATGGCGGCGTACTAAAGTCGGCATAAAACAATGCGTTGCGTCAGGATCTAACAGCCCTGCCGCCCCCTGTAACGCCAGCTCTGTCGCCAGTTTCGCCATCGACGCAATGGGGTAACGCACCGTTGTCAGCTGCGGATCGGTGTAACGGGCAATCGGAATATCATCAAAACCGATCAGCGATAAATGCTGCGGCACCGCAATGCCATTATCTTTCAGCGCGGTAAGCGCACCTGCCGCCATGCTGTCGTTATAGGCAAACACGGCGGTCAGCTGAAGGTTACGCCCCAGCAGTTCAACCATTGCCGCTTCACCGCCCTGCATGTCCGGCGAACCGGTACCAACCCAGCTCTCCAGCGGCGCAATGCCCTGCTCTTTCAGGGCGTTTTGCCAGCCCTCGCGGCGCATCATGTCGTCTTCAATACCGTGGCTTGAAGCCAGATAACCAATGCGCTGATGGCCGTTGCTGATGAGCATCCGCGTCGCCATCATCGCGCCGCTGATGTTATCCAGACCGACACAGCGGTGCGCATAACCGGGGACGATACGGTTGATCAGCACCATACCGGGGATCTGCTCCATAAACCCGGCCAGCTCTTCATCGCTCAGGGCTTTTGAGTGCACAATCAGGGCGTTACAGCGCTGGCGGATCAGTACCTCAATGGCATAACGCTCTTTTTCAGCCTCGTGATAGCTGTTGCCAATCAGCACATATTTCTGGTGCTGCTGGGCAACGACGTCCACCGCTTTGACCAGCGCGCCGAAGAAGGCGTCCGACACGTCCATCACCACGACACCAATGGTATCGCTGACCTGCGTCGCCAGCGCCTGAGCATTGGCGTTTGGCCGGTACCCCAGCTGGGTCACGGCTTTCATTACGGTTTCACGCGTTTCAGGGCTGACCAGCGCACTGTTGTTCAGCACGCGGGAGACAGTAGCAACAGAAACACCCGCCTGGCGGGCGACGTCACGAATGGTGATCATATTCACCACCCTTAAAAGGATTGCAGCAACTCACAGACACCCCCTGTGTTTAGCAAGGTGGCTATTCTGGCAGCGAGAGAGAAGAGACTACGTGAAGAAGCTCACACAGATGAAAACGCTTACATCCGTTTTGTTAATGATTGTGATCCAGATCGTTATCTGGATGTATTACGCAATGACACGCCCGACGCAAGGGCGGTTAACCGTCGCCATACCCACTCCAGCGGGCCCTGGCGGAAAAAACGCAGCCAGATAACTGAAAACACCACGTTAACAATCCAGACCGGAATAACAAACGCCAGCAGCGTCAGGCGGTCGAATTTCATAAACAGGCCGAATCGGTAGAAAAGCGTGGTGCATATCAGCGTTTGCAGGATGTAATTGCTTAACGCCATCCGTCCAACGCAGGCCACCGCACTGACGATCCACAGGCGAGAAAGCCGGGGCCATAAGCCATAGATCAGCGCCGCATAGCCAATGGTCTGGAACGGCGCGCTCAGCTCTCGCGGCACCTGCAACAGGAACGCGCACCAGCGGTAATCCCACTGAAGATGCCACTGTAAGATCACCGCCGGAAGGTTAATCATCACGCCGAGCAGTACCAGGCCAGCGCCTGTGAGACGATAGTGTCGCAGGCTAAATTCTCCTTTCAGCCAGCCGGTGCGCATCAGGGCTGCGCCCATCAGCATCATCCCCGCCAGCTGCCAGCCGTATTGCGCCCCCAGCGCCAGCAGGTTATCGCCGAGCATATCGGCCCGGTTGCCGATCGCTTCCATGCCACCTTTCAGCTTCCAGAACTGCTCATATTGCAGATTGGCCGCATCCGGGATCCACGAACGACTGGTGGAAGCATCGGCAATCATGCCAAGCAGCAATAACACGGTCAGTCCCATGACATAGAGCATCACGCCAGTGTTAAAGAGGCTTTTTACACCGGGCGCGTCGCGGATCAGCCGCCAGCAAATCAGGCCCACCAGACCATACGCGAGCAGAATATCGCCGTCCCAGAAAAGCAGCCCGTGAATAAAACCGAGGATAACCAGCAGCGTTAAACGCGACTGGATCCAGCGCGTACCGCGTTTGAGGAGAAGCTGAAGTCCCGCGCCAAACAGAAGCGCAAAGAGGGTCAGAAATTTAACCTGTGCGAAGAGATCAAGGATTGCCCACGTCCAGGCGTCGCTGCGCGTGATGTCGCCATACCACGCAGGGTTCAGATAGGCGGCCTTCGGCAGACCGAAGGCGCTAATATTCAGCAGCAGGATACCGAGAATGGCGACGCCGCGAACAAAATCGAGCGTGACGTTTCGCTCCATGGTCCCTGCCCTGTCTGATTAGTTGTGGTGGCGCACGGCGCGCAGAAACTCCTGGCGGGTGTTCTGGCTCGATTTGAACAGGCCGCCCAGCGAGGTGGTGGTAGTCGCGCTGGTTGCATCACGCACGCCACGCGCTTTCACGCAGTAGTGAACCGCGTCGATAGACACCGCCACGTTGTTAGTCCCTAACAGGGTTTGCAGTGCGGTCAGGATCTGCTGCGTCAGACGCTCCTGCACCTGAGGACGCTGGGCAAAGAACTGCACGATGCGGTTGATCTTGGACAGGCCAATGACCGTATCTTTTGGAATATAGGCCACCGTCGCTTTACCATCGATGGTCACAAAGTGATGCTCGCAGGTGCTGGTCAGCGTGATATCGCGTACCGTCACCATCTCATCGACCTTCATCTTGTTTTCAATGACGGTGATTTTCGGGAAGTTCGCGTAATCCAGGCCGGAGAAAATTTCGTCGACGTACATTTTCGCGATGCGGTGCGGCGTCTCCATCAGGCTGTCGTCGCTCAGATCGAGATTCAGCAGTTGCATGATCTCCGTCATATGGCCGGCGATCAGACTCTTGCGGGTAACATTGTCCAGCTCCTGCACGGGCGGGCGCAGTGGCGTTTCAAGACCGCGCGCAACCAGCGCTTCATGGACAAGGGCTGCTTCTTTACTGAGTGATGACATTCTTTTCTCCTGCAGGTGTGGCGTCTTTTGCCCTCGTTGTGGCAAAAGTGTGCGCTCATTGTGCGTGAGGCGACGCACATAATCCAGTATTCACGTCGATAATTATTGCAATTGCTGTTGCCTTTCAGCCTGACGGTTCCAGACTAACGCTCCGCCAGCGAACAGCGCGATCCCCGCCAGCCCCAGCGCAGGTTCCAGCCGGTGCGTGAGCCAGGTCGAGAGTGCCGACGTGACCGGACCAATCAGCTGACCAATGGCATACCCGGTGGTGAGCAGTCCCGCCATATAACGCGTATGATCTGGCGCCAGCTCGCGACCGTACTGAAGAGAGAGCTGCACGGCGCAGAGGAACCCGCCGCCCACCAGCAGCCCACCCGTCAGCAAGCCGCCAATGCCCGGCAGCAGCCAGGCCGCCAGCACGCCTATCCCCTGTAACCAGAGAACAATCGCCAGCCTGCGGTTAGCGCTTGATGTATGCCGCAGGGCAATACTGATCGCAATCCCCACCACCGAGGCGGCGCCAAATATTGGCCAGACAAACTGGGCAAACAGGCTGCCCGGGAAACGCACCGCCGCCATTTGCGACAGGAAGGTCGCGGGGAGGATATAGCCGAATCCTGCCAGACTGTAGCTCCAGACCAGACGCCTGAGATCCGCGGTCAACAACAGCGGCTCAGGCGCGGTACCGGGGCGATGAAGCTGGCCCGCGCGCGGCAGATAGCGCGCCACCAGCGCAATCAGCACCAGCGCCAGTACGCCGTAGATTTGCCATGCCGCGCCGGCAGACAGGGATCTCGCCTGAATATAGACCGCCAGCAGGCCACTCAGGGCGATGCCTGCCCCGGGTCCGGCAAAGACGGCTGCACTAAGCCCCGGCTTGCCCAGCTGCCCCAGCCGCTCGTTGGTCCAGGCGGCAATCAGCACCATCGACCAGCCGCTCATGCAGCCGATTACAAAGCGCAGCAGACCGTGAACGACGGCATTATCTGCCGCCGCAGAGAGCAGCGTCAGCGCCACCGCGCCAGTGATGCCAAGCCAGAGACGCGTTTCAACGAAGCGATGAGCGCGCATAGCATCCCATGCCCCCACCAGATAGCCCAGGTAGTTCATTGCCGCCACCAGCCCCGCGCTGGTGAGCGTGAGTTGCCCGGCGGTAATCATCAGCGGCACCTGAGGCGTGAAGGCGAAGCGCCCTATCCCCATCGCCACGACCAGAACCACAAATCCGCTGAGCGCGATACGCAGCGCCATGATCGCTCCAATTGTTAAAGAAAAGTAAATTTATGATGCAACATCTCGCCGTCCTGCGAAAGTGAAAGTTGCTCACAGGTCAATGAAAACTCTGTATTATGCGTTTTATGAATAGTCTTTCGGATAAGGAGCCCTGCATGGAACTGCTCGAAGAGCATCGTTGTTTTGAAGGTCGGCAGCAGCGCTGGCGGCACGACTCCACCACGCTGAACTGTACTATGACGTTCAGCATTTTCCTGCCCCCTGCGGACAATCCACCGGTGTTGTACTGGCTTTCAGGCCTGACCTGCAACGACGAAAATTTCACCACCAAAGCGGGTGCCCAGCGTATTGCTGCCGAACTGGGCATTGCGCTGGTGATGCCAGATACCAGCCCGCGTGGCGATGACGTGGCCGACGATGCCGGATACGATTTGGGTAAAGGCGCCGGGTTCTATCTCAACGCCACGGAACAACCCTGGGCGAGCCATTACCGCATGTATGACTACATTCGCGATGAACTGCCTGCCCTGGTGCACTCTCAGTTCGCGGTCAGCGAGCGCTGCGCGATAAGCGGACATTCGATGGGTGGCCACGGGGCGCTGATAATGGCGCTGAAAAATCCGGGGAAATACACCAGCGTGTCCGCATTTGCGCCGATTGTGAACCCAACGCAGGTGCCGTGGGGGCAAAAAGCCTTCACGCACTATCTGGGTGAGGATGCAGAGAAATGGCAGGAATGGGACAGCTGTGCGCTGTTGCTGGCAAGCCAGCCAGAAGACGCTATCCCGATGCTGGTGGATCAGGGTGATGCCGATCAGTTCCTCGCCGGGCAGTTACAGCCTGCGGTGCTGGCGGAAGCCGCGCGCCAGAAGGACTGGCCGCTGACGCTGCGCATACAGCCGGGATACGATCACAGCTATTACTTTATGGCGTCCTTTATTGAAGATCATCTTCGCTTCCATGCGACACATTTGTTCGCGTAAATACAGCTGTTTGCCCGATAGCCTCTCGCCTGTCGGGCCTTTCCCCTCATTTACATAATCCTATCCGCTTGAATCCAGCCTGTTTTCCGTCGCCATCACTCAAACACAAATGATTTCAATTATCATTTGTGTTTACAATTCTACATTCTTTTGTACAATTCCAGGCTCTTCTCCATCTCAAAGAGTTCTTACAAGACAAAAACATACAGTTCTCAGGGTTATCCCGATGGAGTTTTTTTCATTTTTATACGGAATGTACAAATGACAATACCACGCATTAAGCTCCTGGCCGTCGCTATTGGCGCTGCCACATGTTCCCCCTTCGTTCACGCAGCCGATCAGGACACCGTTGTCGTTACCGCGACGGGTTTTGAACAAAAGATCCAGAATGCCCCCGCCTCCATCTCTGTGATTTCAAAACAGCAGATTGAAGATAAAGCCTACCGTGATGTTACCGATGCCCTGAGAGATGTCCCGGGCGTCGTCGTCACCGGCGGTGGAAGTAGCAGTGATATCAGTATTCGCGGCATGGCCTCTCAGTACACCCTGTTCCTGGTGAACGGCAAACGCGTCAGTACGCGAAGCACCCGCCCAAACAGCGACAACTCGGGTATTGAACAAGGCTGGCTGCCGCCGCTGGAGTCCATTGAGCGCATCGAGGTCATCCGCGGCCCGATGTCCTCGCTTTACGGCTCCGATGCTATGGGTGGCGTCATTAACGTCATTACCAAAAAAGTCTCGAACACCAAAGCCTGGACCGGTTCGTTGCATGGCGATGCAACCTTCCAGGAAAACCATGATTCCGGCGATATCTTCCAGACCAACGCCTACGCCTCTGGTCCCCTGATTGACGGGCTGCTGGGTGCAAAAGTGACGGGGCTGTTGTCACGCCGCGCAGAAGATAAAATCGTGAACGGCTATAACGAGCAGAAAATGCGTAACGGTGGCATTACGCTGAACTTCACGCCGGACGAGAAGAACGATTTCGATCTCGACTTTGCTCGCGAGCTTCAGGACAGAAACAGCACCCCGGGGATGTCGAAAGCAGCTGAAACCTGCCGGGGAACAACCTGTACGCCAAATACCAAAAGCGACTCGCGCTATGAGCACACGACCTACTCGTTAACCCACAGTGGTTATTACGACGACTTCAATACCACCAGCTATATCCAGCAGGAAGAGACCAATAATCCAGGTCGCAAAATGCGTTCCTACAACACCACCTTTAACAACCAGAACCAGATCTTCCTCGGCGATCATACGTTGACCCTCGGCGGGCAGTACCGCTATGAGAAACTGCGCGACAACGGTAATCAGCTGGAAGCTGCTGACGGCCTGAACAAACTGACGCGCTGGAGCTGGGCCCTGTTTGCCGAAGATGAATGGTCAATGACGGAAAGCTTTACGTTGACCGGCGGCCTGCGTATGGACAAAGACCAAAACTACGGGACGAACTGGACGCCGCGCGGTTACGGCGTATGGCACCTGGCCGATCAGTGGACGTTGAAAGGCGGGGTTTCTGCTGGCTATCGTGCGCCGGATCTGCGTCAGTCGTCTGCCAGCTGGGGCCAGGTGACAGGTGGCGGCCGTCTTGACGGTATCATCGTCGGCAACCCGGATCTGAAACCCGAGAAGAGCCTGAGCGAAGAGCTCGCCCTGCTCTGGGATAACAACGATAACCTCAATGCCGGTGTGACCCTGTTTAATACCGACTTCAAGGATAAAATTACGGAAGTTCGCCGCTGTAACAGCAGCGCCGATCCCGCCTGTACGATTGGCGATCATAGCTATGATTTCGTCAGCGATCGCGTCAACGTGGACAAAGCCAATATGCGCGGTGTGGAGTCCTCGTTCGGCTGGAAAATCACGCGCGATGTGAACTGGACTGCAAACTACACCTATACGGAATCCGAGCAGAAGAGCGGCCAGTTCTCCGGCAAGCCACTGAACAAAATGCCAAAACACATGTTCAACACCACCCTGGACTGGCAGGCGACGCCCGACGTCGGCTTCTGGAGCCGTCTGAACCTGCGCGGTAAAACGTCTGAGTACCTGAGCCGCACGTCAATGTCCCAGGGTACACCGTCCTACACTCAGGTTGATGTCGGTATGCGCTACAACGCCAACAAAAACCTGCTGGTTACTGCCGGTGTGTATAACGTGCTCGATAAGCAGATTGACTACGATACGTATGACACCGTGCTGGATGGCCGTCGCTATACCGTTGGCATGACTTACAGCTTCTGATCTGCCCATAAAAAAGCCCGCTCGATTGAGCGGGCTAAAAGAGAGGAAGTGCGGTTATTGTTTAAATCGTTCCGGGAAATCCATTTCACTGTAGCGAACGAAGCGCGTTCCTTTCGTCAGTTTGTAGCCAAACCAGATGATCAGGAACAGCGGAATGCCAATATAGGTAGCCGTGACGGCGCCCCAGTCAATGGTGTCCGCAAGGAAGGCCTCATAGTTCTGGCCCAGGGTAATGATCAGGCACAGAACGAAGGCGAAGATCGGCCCCAGCGGGAAGAACCCTGACCGGTACGGCAGATTATTCAGATCATGCCCCTGCTTGACGTATCCGCGACGGAAACGGTAGTGGCTGATGGCAATGCCCAGCCAGGCAATGAAGCCCGTCATACCAGAGGTGTTAAGCAGCCACAGGTAGACCGTCTGGTTGCCGAACATGGAGGTCAGGAAACAGAGACCCGCAATCACCGTGGTCGCATACAGCGCGTTGCGTGGCACGCCACCGCGAGACAGTTTCGAGAAAATACGTGGCGCTTTACCGTCGCAGGCCAGGGTGTAGAGCATGCGGGTAGAGGCGTACATCCCGGAGTTACCCGCAGACAGTACCGCCGTCAGGATCACCGCGTTCATCACCGCCGCCGCAGAGAGCAGACCCGCGTGCTGGAAGACCAGGGTGAACGGGCTGACGCTGATGTCTTTCACATCGTTACGCAGCAGGCTTGGGTCGGTATACGGAATGATCAGGCTGATAATCAGGATCGCGAACACATAGAACAGCAGGATACGCCAGAACACCTGACGCACCGCGCGCGGGATGGTCTTCTCCGGGTTTTCGGATTCACCGGCCGCAATGCCAATCAGTTCGGTGCCCTGGAAGGAGAAGCCGACAATCATCGCCACGCCAATCATCGCCGAGAAGCCCCCGGCAAACGGCGCATCGCCTATTGTCCAGTTACTCCAGCCCGCCGGTTCGGCCCCTTTGAAAATACCAACGATCATCGCCACACCGACGACGATAAAGATGATGACGGTTGCCACTTTAATCAAAGAGAACCAGTATTCCGCTTCGCCGAAACCGCGCACGGAGATGTAGTTCAGCAGGAAGATGACCGCCAGGAACAGGGCGCTCCAGATCCAGCCGGGCGTGTCCGGGAACCACCAGGTCATCACCAGCTGTGCGGCGACGAGGTCAACGGCGATGGTCACCGCCCAGTTGTACCAGTAGTTCCAGCCCAGCGCGAAGCCGAAGCCTTCCTCAACGTATTTTTGTCCGTAGGTCGAAAACGAACCAGACACCGGCATGTATGCCGCCAGTTCGCCCAGGCTGGTCATCAGGAAGTAGACCATCAGGCCAATCAGGATATAAGAGAATAATGCCCCACCCGGGCCGGCTGCCGAAATTGTTGCGCCAGAGGCAACGAAAAGACCCGTACCGATGGAGCCGCCAATGGCGATCATCGTCAGGTGACGCGCCTTAAGTGCGCGACGTAGCGCGGGCGCTTCTGTGGTTTTAGTTTCTGAAACCATGTGAAAATGCTGTCCATTCAATAAATGAGGCGCGATTGTAGCAGACGATCTGCGTTGCTTCCGGCAGAAATGCTCAGTTATAAGAGAGCTTCATGACTCGGCCAGGATTATAAGTAAAGCATAAAAATGTGGAGTGATAAGCGCACCTGGCCCCGGTAAGCGAAGCGCCACCGGGGACGTTAAATGGCACAATAGCGCAGAAAACGCTGGAGCGAGCTGGAAAGGTGTTTCTGACGATGGTGGATGCACCACAGCGTGCGCACCAGCTTCGGCAGCGGAACGGGGATCTCAACCAGAGAGCCGGTTTCCAGCTGTTCGGCGATCACCCGTCGGGAAAGACAGCTAATGCCCAGGCCATGACGTACGGCATGCTTAATGGCCTCGGAGTTACCTAACTCCATCCCTAGCTGGAACTGCGGCAGATGGGACAGCAGTAGATAATCGACAATCTCACGCGTGCCGGAGCCCTGCTCTCGCAGGATCCACTGCGCCTGCGCCAGACGCTCCAGCGTAACCTCGCCCTGGAGTAAAGAAGAGGCCGGGGAAGCAAACACCACCAGCTCATCCTCAAGCCAGGGCTCCGCAATGATATCGACGTTGTGGCACGGCCCTTCGATAAGACCGATGTCCACGCGGAAATCAATCACCGCGTTAATCACGTCCTGGCTGTTGCCGACGCTCATCTCCAGCGGCAGGGTCGGAAAATCCCGGCGGTAGCGGGCGATCACTTCCGGCAGGATGTAATTACCGATCGTGCTGCTGGCGTAGACGCGAATAGCGCCGTTGTCCTCGCGGAACAGCTGTTCGATCTCCGTTGCCTGCTCAAGCAAGGCCAGGGCACGCGGATACAGCAGGCGGCCATGTTCGTTCACCACCAGTCGCTTTCCTACCCTGTCGAAAAGCTGGACGCCCAGTTGCCCTTCAAGATCGGTCAAGGCCGCGCTAACGGCGGACTGCGAGAGCGCCAGCATTTGTGACGCCTGGGTTGTCGAGCCGCTTTTCAGCACCTCGGCAAAAACTTCCAGCTGACGCAATGTAATGTGCATGGTTGCTTACCACTTATAAAGATTGATTATAAATATATAATCAATTTTATTTTTAAGCCAGAGCGCCGTAACCTTTAGTCAGACAAAGGAGAAGGTTATGTCAGAAATCACCTTACAACATCATCGTACAGTGTGGCACTTCGTGCCGGGTCTCGCGCTCAGCGCCGTGGTTACCGGCGTGGCCTTATGGGGCGGCAGTATACCGGCGGTTGCCGGTGCAGGGTTCAGCGCCCTGACGCTGGCCATTCTGCTCGGCATGGTGGTCGGGAACACCGTTTACCCGCACATCTGGAAATCCTGCGACGGCGGCGTGATTTTCGCCAAGCAGCATTTATTACGTCTCGGGATCATCCTTTATGGCTTCCGTCTCACCTTTTCGCAGATTGCGGATGTGGGTGTCAGCGGGATTGCCATCGACGTCCTGACCCTTTCGAGCACCTTTTTACTGGCGTGCTTTATCGGCCAGAAGATCTTTGGACTGGACAAACAGACCAGCTGGCTGATCGGTGCGGGTAGCAGCATCTGCGGCGCAGCGGCTGTACTGGCAACAGAGCCGGTAGTCAAAGCCGAAGCCAGTAAAGTCACGGTTGCCGTCGCGACGGTAGTTATCTTCGGTACGCTGGCGATCTTCCTGTATCCAGCCATGTATCCGCTGGTGGCGCACTGGTTTAGCCCGGAAACCTACGGCATTTATATCGGCTCAACCATGCACGAAGTGGCGCAGGTGGTGGCGGCAGGTCACGCCATTAACCCGGAAGCGGAAAACGCGGCGGTCATTGCCAAAATGCTGCGCGTGATGATGCTGGCCCCGTTCCTGATTTTCCTCGCGGCGCGGGTTAAACAGCTGGCTCCTGCAGGCGGCAGCGAGAAAAGCAAAATCACCATTCCGTGGTTTGCGATCCTGTTCATCGTGGTCGCTATCTTCAACTCTTTCCACCTGCTGCCAAAAGCGATGGTGGATATGCTGGTCACGCTGGATACGGTCCTGCTGGCGATGGCAATGGCGGCGCTGGGCGTCACCACGCACGTCAGCGCGCTGAAAAAAGCCGGGTCGAAACCGCTGCTGATGGCGCTGGTGCTGTTCATCTGGCTGATTGTTGGCGGCGGTGCGATTAACCTTGCGGTACACAGCCTGTTGGCATAAACCATCTCGTCCTTCTCCTGTTAACCCGCTATCATAGGCATTTCGGGTTAACAGGAGTCTTTTTATGAAATATGTTGGAGCGCACGTCAGCGCTGCCGGTGGCCTTGCGAATGCCGCCATTCGCGCCGCCGAAATCGAGGCGACCGCTTTCGCCCTGTTCACCAAAAACCAGCGCCAGTGGCGCGCAGCTCCCCTCACCGCGGAAGTGATTGATGACTTCAAAGCCGCCTGCGAGAAATACCGCTATGGGCCTGGGCAGATCCTCCCGCACGACAGCTACCTGATTAACCTCGGCCACCCGGTTGCTGAGGCGCTGGAAAAATCCCGCGAAGCATTCCTGGATGAGGTTCAGCGCTGTGAACAGCTGGGGCTGACGCTGCTGAACTTCCATCCCGGTAGCCATCTGATGCAAATCGACGAAGACGCCTGTCTGGCGCGCATCGCCGAGTCCATCAACATGACGCTGGATAAAACCCAGGGCGTGACGGCGGTGATTGAGAATACCGCCGGTCAGGGCAGCAACCTGGGCTTTAAGTTTGAGCATCTGGCGGCGATCATCGACGGCGTGGAAGACAAATCCCGCGTGGGCGTGTGCATTGATACCTGCCACGCGTTTGCCGCCGGGTATGACCTGCGCACAACCGAGGCCACAAAAAATACCTTCGAAGAGTTCGAGCGTATTGTTGGTTTTAAATATCTTCGCGGTATGCACTTAAACGATGCGAAAAGCGCGTTCGGCAGCCGCGTAGACCGTCACCACAGCCTGGGCGAAGGTAATATCGGCCACGATGCGTTCCGCTTTATCATGCAGGATGCCCGCTTCGACGGCATTCCAATGGTGCTGGAAACCATCAATCCGGATATCTGGGCAGAAGAGATTGCCTGGCTGAAGGCACAGCAGACCGCTGAACAGGCGGCATAAAAAAAGCCGGGCGCTTAACGCGACCCGGCTTTTTTGTAGGTCGGGTAAGGCGAAGCCGCCACCCGACACCTCTTTTAGGCTGCTTTTGCGACCACTTCCGCTTCCGGACGCTTCAGCACCGCGTAAGACAGACCCGCCACCAGCGTACCGGCAACAATCGCCAGCAGGTAGCCCAGCACCGGCGTGATGGCGCCAGGGATCAGCAGGACGAACAGACCGCCGTGCGGTGCCATCAGTTTCGCACCTACCGCCATGGAGATAGCTCCCGTTACCGCACCGCCGACGATACAGCATGGCAGAACACGCATTGGATCGCGCGCCGCAAACGGGATTGCGCCTTCGGTAATGAAGCACAGACCCAGCACCAGCGCCGCTTTGCCGCCTTCCTGCTGCGCTTTATCGAACTTACGACGGGCAATGATTGTCGCCAGGCCAAGTGCCAGCGGAGGCACCATACCTGCCGCCATGATCGCCGCCATCGGCGCGTAGGTCTGGGTACTCAGCAGGCCAACGCCGAACGCGTATGCCGCTTTGTTTACCGGACCGCCCATGTCGGTACACATCATACCGCCGAGGATTGCGCCCAACAGCACCGCGTTCGCCGTCCCCATGGTTTGCAGCCAGTGGGTCAGACCTTCCAGAATGCCCGCGACCGGCTTACCAATCAGGTAAATCATCGCCAGACCGACCACCAGGCTGGAAATCAGCGGGATGATCAGGATAGGTTTCAGCGCCTCCATACTCTGCGGCAGCTTCAGCTTAGAGCTGATGAGCTTCGCCACGTAACCGGCAAGGAAACCGGCAATAATACCGCCGATAAAGCCAGAACCAGTGCTCACGGCCAGCATACCGCCGATAAGACCCGGCGTCAGACCCGGACGGTCAGCGATGGAGAAGGCGATAAAGCCCGCCAGCACCGGCACCATCAGCGCAAACGCGGAGCCGCCACCAATCTGCATCAACGCTGCCGCCAGCGTGCCCTGCTCTTTAAAGGCTTCGATACCAAAGGCAAAGGAGAGCGCAATACACAGGCCGCCCGCCACCACCATCGGCAGCATGTAGGAAACCCCGGTTAACAGGTGACGATAGGCACCCGCAGACTCTTTCTTACCTTCGCCAGGCGTCTTAGCCGCACCGGTCGCCTGATAAGGTTTGGCTTCCGCCAGCGCTTTATCAAACTCCTGCGCAGTTTTCTTCAGCGCCAGGCCGGTTGAGGTGCGGTACATCGGCTTACCGGCAAACTTCGCCAGATCCACTTCGATATCGGCCGCCACGATCACCAGATCGGCTTCGGCCACCTCTTCCGGCGTGATGGCATTACCCGCGCCAACAGAGCCGCGAGTTTCAACCTTCACCCACCAGCCGCGTTTTTTCGCTTCGGTTTCAATGGCTTCAGCCGCCATAAAGGTGTGAGCCACACCTGTCGGGCAGGCCGTTACCGCAACAATGCGTTTCGGACCAGCGGTTGCGACCGGCGCGGCCTCAACGGGTGCGCTGTAAACCGTCGCATGACCTTTTGCTTCGCTCAGAAACAGTTCAGGGTGTGCCACCGCGCGGTTAATATCGCCCAGCCACACTTTTTTGCCGTTCAGGGCGCTGTCCGCGGGGATTTTGTCGCCCAGAACAATCGCCATTTCAGCATCACCCGGGTTATCAATGATATCCAGGTGCGCTTTTTGTGCCGCCGCGCCCAGCAGGGTCTTCGCCATATAGGCACGAGCCTGTCCGAGACCGGAGTCAATGATCAGCAGCGTTTTCATTATTCCTCTCCTGCTGTTAGTTAAAAGGTTTTAAGTCAACGCGCGCCATCATCGCGGCTAACTGGGTACGATCGGTAATACCGACATTGCTCTGGCTCACGGCCAGGGCCGCAACGGCGGTAGCAAGGCGTAGGGTATGTTCACTGGATTCGCGCATCAGCAGACCGTAGATCAGGCCGCCAACCATCGAATCCCCGGCACCCACGGTGCTGACCACTTCCATAGAAGGCGGTTTGGCAATCCATTCCCCGGAGGCGTTAACCCACAGGGCACCTTCTGCACCCAGCGAAATCACCACATGAGCGATACCCTGCTCGCGCAGCGCATGGGCAGCGTCAATCACATCCTTTAATTCTGGCAGCTTACGGCCCGCCCAGATTTCCAGTTCACGGCGGTTAGGCTTAACCAGCCATGGCGAGGCTTTCAGACCGGCGACCAGCGCGTCGCGGCTGCTGTCAAAAATAATGCACGGGCACTGGCTGCGCAGGCGCGTCATCCAGTCGGTGAACGCTTCCGGGCTGACGCCGGACGGCAGGCTGCCGCTGACGCACACCATGTCAAACTGGCCCAGCCAGCTCAGGGAATCGGCAACGAAGCGCTCCCAGTCAGCCGGGGTCACTTCGAAGCCGGAGAAGTTCAGATCGGTCACTTCACCGTCTTTCTCGGTCAGCTTAACGTTAATACGGGTACGGCCCTGCACAACCTGAAAACGGTTAGCGATGCCCAGTTCACTGAACAACTGCTGAAAACCGTCCTGGTTGTCTTTGCCAAGGAAGCCGCCAACGGTGACGTCGATGCCGAGATCTTTCAGCACCTTCGCCACGTTAATCCCTTTCCCTGCGGCATGCAGGCCGGTGGTTCGCACCAGGTTAACTTCGCCACGCTCAATTTCCGGGCAGAAGCCCACCAGATCGTAAGCCGGGTTCAGCGTAATGGTCGCAACACGTCTGCTCATTATGCGCCCTCCCCCAGACCGGCCGCGATGGCGTCGCCAATCGCTTTCAGCGCCTGTTCAGCATCAGCACCCTGCGCGGTAAAACGCAGACGATGGCCTTTCTTCACACCCAGCGCGACAACTTTCATCAGGCTGCGCCCGTTGGCTGGTTTACCCGAACCGTCCAGATTGGTCACGGTGATCTCACTTTCAAATTGTTTAATGGTATTCACCAGCATGGTGCCCGGACGGGCATGCAGGCCGTGTTCGTTACGCACCACGTACTCTGCGCTCAGCAGGTCGTCCGTCAGCGCATCGTCGCTGGTCAGCAGGGCCAGCACCGTCGCCGCGTCTGCGTTCAGCAGTTTTTCAGCTTTATTGTTCAGCAGCAGATCGCCAAGGCGCTTCAGGACGGATACCGGCTGATCGTCAGCCATGGCAACGGTTACCAGCATCGCGGCGCGTTCGCCGTCTGTCTCAAAGGCAACCGCAGCACGGCTGACCGCGATAGCACTGCGCAGGTTGCCTTCAGCACTGTCGTTCAGCCAGATGCCCTGACCCAGGTTCAAAGGCTTATCATTGATGGTGCGGGTCACAAAGGCGGTATCAGCCGCCCCCACCTCTTTCAGGCGAGCCGCGTTCAGCGCCTGGAGCGTCACCAGATCGGACGCAACGACGTCCAGCATCAGGGTTTCATTATCCAGCTTCAGCGCTTCGCTCTGTTTTTCGCCCATCAGCAGGGCACGCAGCTCTTCAGCAGTGGTGGCGGATTTAAGCTGTTCCGCGACGGCATCATCGCTCAGCACGTGCGTCAGCTGACGCAGCAGGCCCAGATGTTCGTCACCGCTGGCCGCGATACCGATCGCCACGTAAGCCACCTGCCCCTCGCCCCAGAGCACGCCCTGCGGGAACTGGTAAACCTGCACGCCGGTTTTCAGCACCTGATCGCGGGTGTCCGTGGTGCCGTGCGGAATTGCAATACCGTTACCGAGGAAGGTGGAGGTCTGCTGTTCACGCGCCAGCATGCCGTTGACGTAGCCGTCCGCCACGTTGCCAGCCTGCACGAGCGCAGCGGCGACCTGGCGAATAGCCTCTTCTTTATTCCCGGCCTGTTCGCCCGGGTGGATATCCTGAACAGATAACTGGAACATGATTCTCCTCTCCTGCTGAAATTGAATCGTTTCAGCTTAACTGAGAAAATATGCGCTAACCTGCTTCTACAGGACATGCAAGATAGCGCTGAAACGTTTCAAGAAGTCTTGTCTTTTCTACAAAAGGTTGCAAGAAAAGTTACATTTCTTGTTGCAGAATTTAGAAGTGCAGCACATTTCTTCTTCAATAGGGAGGTTTTTGCTGATGTTCAGCAAACAGGTTCAGCACGCTTCAGCGAAACAGCGTTAAACTGAAATGCTATTTTGATTTATTGTGGCAATCTTGATTTTGCCCTCTGTTTATTTAATGACAGGCGGCGTAAACTCCGCCTCTCTCTGTTACTCGCAAAGACTGAACATGCATAACACCCCCGCTGCCGCCTCACCAAAGCCCTTTGATTTGACGTCAACGGCGTTTTTGATTGTTGCTTTCCTCACCGGTATTGCCGGTGCGTTACAAACGCCTACGCTGAGCCTGTTTCTGACCAACGAAGTCCACGCGCGTCCGGCGATGGTTGGCTTCTTCTTCACCGGGAGCGCCATCATTGGCATCCTGGTCAGCCAGTTTCTGGCCGGGCGTTCCGACAGAAAAGGCGATCGCAAAAGCCTGATTGTTTTTTGCTGTCTGCTGGGCGTTTTCGCCTGCGTGTTGTTTGCCTGGAACCGCAACTATTTCATTCTGCTGTTTGTTGGGGTGTTCCTGAGCAGCTTCGGCTCGACCGCCAACCCGCAGATGTTCGCCCTTGCCCGCGAGCATGCCGACCGCACCGGGCGGGAAGCGGTGATGTTCAGCTCGATACTGCGCGCGCAGGTGTCGCTTGCGTGGGTGATTGGCCCCCCGCTCGCCTACGCACTGGCAATGGGTTTTGGCTTTACGGTAATGTACCTCAGCGCGGCGGTAGCCTTCGTGGTGTGTGGCGCAATGGTATGGTTCTTCCTGCCTTCCATGCGTAAAGAGCCGAAAGTGGCGACCGGTACGCTGGAAGCACCGCGGCGTAACCGGCGCGACGCACTACTGTTATTCATTATCTGTACGCTGATGTGGGGAACGAACAGCCTCTATATCATTAATATGCCGTTGTTTATTATTGATGAGCTGCATCTGCCGGAGAAGCTGGCCGGGATCATGATGGGAACCGCCGCGGGGCTTGAGATCCCCACCATGCTGATTGCGGGCTATTACGCGAAGCGCTTCGGCAAGCGCTTTTTGATGCGCATCGCCGCCGTTGCCGGGCTGCTGTTTTATGTCGGTATGCTGACGGTTCATACGCCAGCCCTGCTTCTTGCTTTACAGCTGCTGAACGCCATTTACATCGGCATTCTGGCCGGTATCGGCATGCTCTACTTCCAGGATCTGATGCCGGGTCAGGCAGGCGCTGCCACCACCCTTTATACTAATACCACCCGCGTGGGCTGGATTATTGCAGGCTCACTGGCGGGCGTTGTGGCTGAAATCTGGAACTATCATACGGTGTTCTGGATTGCGCTGGTGATGTGCGTCCTGACGCTGAGCTGCCTGACGCGGATCAAAGACGTTTAAGGCGCGGTGAGCGCTTCCAGCTCAAGCAGGTAAGTGATGGCTTGCTGGCGCGTGCTGCCGCACATTTCGGCGCCAGGCTGGAGCCCGGAGCACACCTTCGGGCGTAAAGGCGAGCCAAAGATCATGCACAGGTTGGAGTCAGAGAGCTGAACGCAGCGGGTATTGGCAGGCTTGCCTTGTGGCATGCCTGGAATGGGGCTTGAGATGGACGGTGCGGTACAGCACGCGCCACAGTCGGAACGACAATCCATACATGCTCTCTGTTGGTGGCAGATGCCCGCGCAGTCGGGCATTGCGCGCACAGTAACACCTTTTATGTATTGATAGCAAAACCCACGAATTCCGCTTGCCTGAAAGGCCGCGCGCGAGTAATTTGGCGCGATATTTTTTACCTCCCGTAAACAGGATTACTGCAATGCCAAGAGCGAACGAAATCAAGAAAGGTATGGTACTGAATTACAACGGCAAACTGCTGATTGTGAAAGATATCGACATTCAGGCACCCAGCGCCCGTGGCGCAGCAACGCTGTATAAAATGCGTTTCTCCGATGTCCGTACCGGCCTGAAAGTGGAAGAACGTTTTAAAGGCGACGATATCGTGGATACCGTGACCCTGACCCGTCGCTACGTTGATTTTTCTTATATCGACGGCAACGAATACGTGTTCATGGATAAAGAAGATTACACCCCGTATATCTTCACCAAAGATCAGATCGAAGAAGAGCTGCTGTTTATTCCTGAAGGTGGAATGCCGGACATGCAGGTGCTGACCTGGGATGGCGTGTTGCTGGCGCTGGAGCTGCCGCAGACCGTTGATCTGGAAATCGTTGAAACGGCACCGGGCATCAAAGGCGCGTCTGCAAGCGCGCGTAACAAACCGGCTACCCTGACTACCGGTCTGGTCGTACAGGTGCCAGAATACCTGTCAGCGGGCGAGAAAATCCGTATCCATATCGAAGAAAAACGCTATATGGGTCGCGCTGACTGATTGTGGCGTTTGCCGGGTGGCGGCTGCGCCTTACCCGGCCTACAAAAACACAAAAACCGGCCTCAGAGCCGGTTTTTCGTAGGCCCGGTAAGCGTAGCGCCACCGGGCAATCAGGCTTACAGAAGCTCTGGATACTTCGTCATTTTCAGCGCCAGCTCAATACCGCGCACTTCCGCCATCCCTTTCAGACGGCCAATCGCCGAATACCCTGGATTCGTTTTCTTGCGCAGATCGTCCAGCATCTGATGCCCGTGATCCGGACGGAACGGGATAGGACGTACATCCCCCGCCTGCTTACGACGTACTTCTTCAGAGAGAATGGCATCCACCACCGCAACCATGTTCACGTCGCCGCCAAGGTGGGCTGCTTCATGGAAGGTTTTTGGATTCTCTTCACGGCAGGTTGCACGCAGGTGAGTGAAATGAATGCGATCCCCAAAGGTTTCGATCATCCGCACCAGATCGTTATCCGCACGCACGCCGTAAGAGCCCGTACACATGGTAAAGCCGTTGTAGATGCTGTCCACCGTCTCTTTTAGCCACTGCATATCCTCAATGGTCGACACGATACGCGGCAGGCCGAGGATTGGGCGGGGAGGATCGTCCGGATGGACCGCCAGCCGCACGCCCGCTTCTTCTGCCACCGGCACGATAGCGCGCAGGAAGTGCGCCATGTTTTCACGCAGCTGGTTTTTATCGATATCGCCATATTCCGCCAGGCGCGCGCGGAACTGATCGAGGGTATAGCCCTCTTCCGCCCCCGGCAGGCCCGCGATAATATTGCGAACCAGCTTCTCAATGTCCGCTTCACTGGCGGCATTGAACCACGCCAGCGCCTGCTGCTGCTCTTCGGCGGTGTAGTCTGCTTCCGCCCCCGGACGCTTCAGAATGTGCAGCTCGAAAGCCGCAAAAGCGATTTGATCGAAACGCAGCGCCTTCGAACCATCGGCCATTTCATATTCCAGGTCGGTACGCGTCCAGTCCAGAATTGGCATAAAGTTATAGCAGACGGTATCAATACCGCAGGCCGCCAGGTTACGAATGCTCTGCTGATAATTCGCAATCCAGGTTTCACACTCACCGGAGTGGGTTTTGATATCTTCGTGAACCGGAATACTTTCCACGACAGACCAGGTTAGACCCTTCTCTGCCAGCTGTGCCTGACGCTTTTGGATTTCCTCCACCGGCCACACCTGACCGTTCGGAATATGATGCAGCGCCGTGACCACACCCGTTGCGCCAGCCTGACGCACATCATCAAGAGAAACCGGATCGTTCGGCCCGTACCAACGCCAGGTTTGTTCCATTGCCCCACCCTCTCAAGTTGTTATACCAATATGGATTACCTCAATGACGACTACCATACATGTTTAATCGAAGTGGTCAACACAGCGCGCGACATTGATTGATCAAACTCACATAACCGGGATATTTACGGCTTACCAATTTAATTTGTTGTCATATAACTTTACACTGGCATTGTTAATTAATGGTTAATCAGGTGTGTACTACATGAAGACTATTGCCTCCACCGCGCTTCCTGCTCATGTCCAGCAGCCCCGCTACGATTGCGAGCAGTTACGCTCCCGCATCGTCCATTTCGGCTTTGGCGCGTTCCACCGGGCGCATCAGGCGTTGTTAACAAACCGGGTGCTGAACGCCAAAGGAGGCGACTGGGGTATTTGTGAGATTAGCCTCTTTAGCGGCGATGTTCTCATGCGCCAGCTCCGCGCGCAGGATCATCTGTTTACCGTGCTGGAGAAAGGTGCCGAAGGCAATCAGCCCATTATTATCGGTGCGGTAAAAGAGTGCCTGAACGCAAAACTCGACTCGCTGGCAGCCATTATTGAGAAGTTCTGCGAACCGCAGGTGGCCATTGTCTCCCTCACCATTACCGAAAAAGGCTACTGCATCGATCCGGCGACGGGGAAACTGGATATGCACAACAGCCGCATTCTGCACGATCTTGAGCATCCGTCTGAGCCGCATTCCGCGCCGGGTATTCTGGTCGAAGCGCTTCATCGCCGCCGCGAGCGCGGCCTGCCGGCGTTTACCGTGCTCTCCTGCGACAACATTCCCGATAACGGCCACGTGGTGAAAAATGCCGTTCTCGGCATGGCCGGAAAGCGTTCCGCAGAGCTGGCCGGATGGATCGAGGCGCACGTGAGCTTCCCTGGCACCATGGTCGACCGAATCGTGCCCGCCGCCACTGACGCCTCACTCGCGGAAATCACCCAGGAACTTGGCGTTGAAGATCCCTGCGCCATCAGCTGTGAACCGTTCATTCAGTGGGTAGTGGAAGATAACTTTGTCGCCGGGCGTCCGGAATGGGAGGTTGCAGGCGTACAGATGGTTGAGGATGTCCTGCCCTGGGAGCAGATGAAGCTGCGGATGCTGAACGGCAGCCACTCCTTCCTGGCGTATCTGGGCTACCTTGCCGGCTACGCGCACATAAATGAATGTATGCAGGACGACAGCTTCCGCGAGGCTGCCCGCAGGCTGATGCTGAATGAGCAGGCCCCTACGCTGCGCATCACCAACGTCGATCTGACAGCCTATGCTGACAGCCTGCTTGACCGCTTCGCCAACCCGACGCTACAGCACCGCACCTGGCAAATCGCTATGGACGGCAGTCAGAAGCTGCCTCAGCGCATGCTGGATGGGATCCGCATGCATCTTGAGCGTAACACCGCCTGGCCATTACTGGCGCTGGGCGTCGCAGGCTGGATGCGCTACGTCAGCGGGACGGACGACCAGGGCAACGCCATTGACGTGCGCGATCCGCTGAGCGACAAGTTTCAGGCCATTGTCGCTTCCAGCAGTGACGCAGAACGCGTTAGCGCCCTGCTGACGCTAAAAGAAATCTTTGGCGACGACCTGCCGCAAAACCCTGTCTTTGTCGAGGCAATCACCGGCGCGTACCAGCGCCTCGTCCGGCTCGGCGCGCGTCAGGCCGTTATCGAAACGTTAAAAATTTAGCGATTATTGCGTTTAAGGCGAACGGTTTTACGCTCCGTTCGCCCTCCCTCTTCTCAATGCCCGATTTTTTCGTCAGGATGATAGATAGTTGTTACTACATCACAATTATTTATCGGAGCGCACGTGACCAAAACCAACCTGATCACCGGTTTTCTCGGCAGCGGTAAAACTACGTCCATTCTGCATTTGCTGGCCAATAAAGATCCGGCGGAAAAGTGGGCCGTGCTGGTCAACGAATTTGGCGAAGTGGGGATCGACGGCGCGTTGCTCGCCGACAGCGGCGCGATGGTGAAAGAGATCCCGGGCGGGTGTATGTGCTGCGTGAATGGTCTGCCGATGCAGGTCGGGCTGAATACGCTGCTGCGTCAGGGCAAGCCTGACCGTCTGCTGATTGAACCCACTGGGCTGGGTCATCCGAAGCAAATTCTTGATTTACTGACCGCCCCGGTCTACGAGCCGTGGCTTGAGCTGCGTGCGACGCTTTGCCTGCTCGACCCCCGCCAGCTGCTGGATGAAAAAGCGATCAATAACGACAATTTCCGCGACCAGCTCGCCTCGGCAGATATCATCGTGGCGAATAAATCCGATCGCGCGACGGCTGAGAGTCAGGCCGCGTTCAATGCCTGGTGGCAGCAGGCTGGCGGTGGACGTCAGTACGTGCAGACCACCCAGGGCAACATTGATGGCGCCCTGCTCGATCTTCCCCGCCTCAACCAGACGCAACTGCCTGCCAGCGCTGAGCATTCGCATAGCCACGGCGCGAAGCAAGGTCTGGCAGCGCTGAGCCTGCCGGAACATCAGCGCTGGCGTCGAAATCTGAACAGCGGCCAGGGACACCAGGCCTGCGGCTGGATCTTCGATGCCGATACGGTTTTCGACACCATTGGTATACTGGAATGGGCGAGACTGGCGCCGGTTGAGCGGGTAAAAGGGATCATGCGCACCCCGGATGGTCTGGTGCGCATTAATCGTCAGGGCGAGGATTTCTTTATAGAAACCCAGAACGTCGCGCCACCCGACAGCCGGGTAGAGTTAATTAGTGCGGTTAATACCGACTGGAATGCCCTCCAGTCAAGCCTGTTGAAGCTTCGTTTAAGTTTGGGCGGCTAACGTTGCCCCTGATTTCACACATTGCTGAAGACTATGACGACTCGACTTCCTGCTATTTTATTGCTCAACGCTGCCGGTCTGGCGATCTTTTTCTCCTGGTATATCCCGGCGGATCACGGATTCTGGTTCCCGCTGGATTCCGGGCTGTTCCACTTCTTTAACCAGGCGCTGGCGAAGAGTGAAGCCTTCCTGTGGCTGGTGGCGATCACCAACAACCGCGCGTTTGACGGCTGTTCGCTGCTGGCAATGGGCTGTCTGATGCTCTCCTTCTGGCTGAAGGAAGACAAAACGGGTCGTCGCCGTATTCTGATTATCGGCCTGGTCATGCTGCTGGCAGCCGTGATTATCAACCAGCTGGCGCAGCATCTGATGCCGGTTAAACGCGCCAGTCCGTCGCTCTCTTTCCCGAATATTAACCGCGTCAGCGAGCTGCTTCATATTCCAACCAAAGACGCCTCGAAGGACAGCTTCCCGGGCGACCACGGTATGATGCTGCTGATTTTTGCTGGCTTCATGCTGCGCTATTTCGGTAAAAAAGCCTTCGCCATCGCCCTGGTTATTGTGGTGGTATTTGCATTCCCGCGGGTGATGATTGGCGCTCACTGGCTGACAGATATCGCCGTAGGCTCCCTCACGGCGGTGTTAATTGGTTTACCCTGGGTGCTGATGACTCCCCTGAGCGATCGCGTAATAAGTATTTTTGATCGCTATCTTCCCGGCAAATTTAAACAAGTCTGAAACAAATAAATAACGCTAATTAACACCATTCATCAGGGATCGTTTTCGATCCCTGAGTCACTTCTTTCCGGCATCATTCAGCGCTGTCATCATTCCGTCATACAATTCGTGATAAAAATGAAGCAATTGCAGGGATTACCGGTATGAATGGCGGCATTTTGAGCAATTCCGCGCTGTAACGTTGTGTATCACATTTTCTTATAAAAAAACGGTCTTTTTTGCTCGCAATGCCCTTTGCAATCGGTTAACCTCGAACTCGTTTTGCCCCATTGAGATAATTATTATCGTGGTGAATAATTTTGTGCGTTGTGCCACAGATTTCACCATAAAGAATTGTCTCATTGTGAACAGATAATTAGTCTCGTCACGGTTGGCATTTTTATAACGATATTTTCGTTAAGGACTTCAAGGGAAAACAAACAAAATGGTCAAATCTCAACCAATTTTGAGATATATCTTGCGGGGGATCCCGGCGATTGCAGTGGCGGTTCTGCTTTCGGCATGTAGTACGACGAACACCGCGAAGAATATGCATCCTGAGACGCGTGTTGTGGGAATGGAAGATTCCTCTTCACTGCAAGCCTCTCAGGATGAATTTGAAAATATGGTACGTAATCTCGACGTTAAGTCGCGTATTATGGATCAGTATGCTGACTGGAAAGGCGTGCGTTACCGCCTGGGCGGCAGCACCAAGAAAGGCATCGATTGCTCCGCATTCGTACAGCGTACTTTCCGTGAGCAGTTTGGGTTAGACCTTCCGCGTTCTACTTATGAACAGCAGGAAATGGGCAAGTCCATTTCGCGCACTAAACTGCGTACGGGCGATTTAGTCCTGTTCAGAGCAGGTTCAACCGGTCGACACGTTGGCATCTATATCGGTAACGATCAGTTTGTCCATGCTTCCACCAGCAGTGGTGTGACGATTTCCAGCATGAACGAACCTTACTGGAAGAAGCGCTACAACGAAGCTCGCCGCGTTCTGAGCCGTAGTTAATATTGCTGTCGTATCGTTGGTTATCCCTTGGCTGGCGATACGATTAAAAAAGCACTGCTCCGGCAGTGTTTTTTTTTGCCCGTTACACTGATAGACATCCAGCGTCATTTCAGGAATCACGACATCTATGTTTACCCGCTACTTCTCCAGCAACCGCAAGATACTGTTTCTCAGTATTCTGACGGGGTTGTTTACCGCCCTGCTTCTGAGTGCGTTACAGTTTTACTGGAGTTATCACAAGCGAGAAGTCAGGTACGATACCCTCATTACGGATTTAAGCGTCTACATGGAGAACTTTTTCGACGAGCTTAAAACCTCTATTGATACGCTCCAGCCGCTCACGCTGAACAGCTGTGAAGAGGTCAGTGCGGCGCTCACCTCACGCGCGGCCTTCAGTATTAACGTGCGCGCCTTTTTGCTGGTCCGGGATAAACAGGCCTTCTGCTCTTCGGCAACAGGTCCGATGAATACCCCGATGGAAACGCTTATCCCTCAGCTACACATCAGCAAACCTGTTGATATCGCGCTCCTGCCGGGTACGCCCATGCTGCCGGATAAACCCGCGATCGCTATCTGGTATCGCAATCCGCTGGTAAAAGACGGCGGCGTATTTACCTCCGTGAACATCAACCTGACGCCTTACCTTCTTTATACGTCACGTCAGGATGAATTTTCCGGAATATCGATCGTCATTGGCGACTCCGCGTTATCCACCCAGTCCGGAATGCTGGTTCAGGCGCGGGATTTGCCTGACGTCCCCGCTCGCACCGCCACGCTGAAAAATATTCCTCTGACCGTTAACGTCTATGCGCAAGCCTGGAAGACCGATGAACTGCTTTACGCCGTGTTCTTCGGCCTGGTCTGCGGTATTGCGGCAGGTCTGCTGAATTTCTATATTCTCACTATCCGTCTTAATCCCGGGAAAGAGATCCTTACGGCCATCAAGCACGACCAGTTCTACGTGGTCTATCAGCCCGTCGTGGATGCGCAGTCGCTCAGAATGACCGGGCTGGAAGTCCTGATGCGCTGGAAGCACCCGGTGATGGGCGAAATTCCACCGGATGCCTTTATTAACTTCGCTGAAGCGCAGAAGCTGATTGTCCCGCTGACGCTGCATCTTTTTGACCTGATTATCCGCGATGCCCCTGTCCTGCAAACGGTGCTCCCGCCTGGGGCCAAGTTTGGGATCAACATCGCGCCCGGTCATCTGCATGCGGAAAGCTTTAAGGAGGATATGCGCGCGTTTGCCGCTGCCCTTCCGCCCGATCACTTCCAGATTGTGCTGGAAATAACCGAGCGCGACATGATCAACCACCGCGAGGCAAATCAGCTGTTTGAATGGCTGCACAATGAAGGTTTTGAAATCGCCATCGATGATTTTGGCACCGGCCACAGCGCGCTGATCTATCTGGAACGCTTCACGATGGATTACCTGAAAATTGACCGTGGCTTCGTGAATGCCATCGGGACTGAAACCGTTACCTCGCCAGTGCTTGACGCGGTGCTGACGCTGGCAGAACGCCTGAATATGTTAACCGTCGCCGAGGGTGTTGAAACGCCCGAGCAGGCGGCGTGGCTGCGCGAGCATGGCGTGAACTATCTTCAGGGCTACTGGATCGGCCGACCAATGCCGCTGGAGCAGTTCAGGACGTGGCAACCCGACATCACGCTCGGGGAATAATTTCACAATCACGGCGCTGTCCCTTATTATTCTCCTCAACCGAGCCTGCCTGTGAACAAAGGGATCCGCCGCACTATGATTATGCGCGTTGTATTGATGCTGTTGGCGCTGGTGAGCCTGTCGGGCCAGGCGCAGACCATCAAAGAGAGCACGGCCTTTGCCGTCATTGGCGAGCCGAAGTATGCGGTCAACTTTACTCACTACGATTATGTGAACCCCGCCGCCCCGAAAGGCGGGAACGTGACGCTTTCCGCGATCGGAATGTTTGACAACTTTAACCGCTTCGCCCTGCGCGGCGTGGCGGCAGCGCGTACCGAATCCCTCTATGACACGCTGTTCGTCACCTCCGACGACGAGCCCGGCAGCTATTATCCCCTGGTCGCTGAGAATGTGCGTTACGCCGATGATTTTAGCTGGGCAGAAATCGCGATTAATCCGCGGGCGCGTTTTCACGACGGTACGCCGGTTAGCGCCCGCGATGTGGCGTTCACCTTTCATAAATTTATGACCGAAGGCGTGCCGCAGTTTCGTCTGGTGTACAAGGGCACCACGGTGAAAGCCATCGCCCCGCTGACCGTGCGAATCGAACTCCCTGAGCCAAACAAAGAGAATATGCTGAGCCTGTTCTCCCTGCCCGTCATGCCCGAATCATTCTGGAAAAACCATAAGCTGAGCGATCCCCTCTCTTCCCCGCCGCTGGCCGGAGGACCGTATCGCATTACCGACTGGCGAATGGGCCAGTACGTGATCTATTCCCGCGTGAAAGATTACTGGGCAGCCACGCTGCCGGTAAACCGGGGCCGCTGGAACTTCGATACAATCCGCTACGACTACTACCTGGATGATAACGTGGCCTTCGAGGCGTTTAAGGCAGGCGCATTTGATTTACGTGTCGAGAACAGCGCCAAAAACTGGGCGACCCGGTATATCGGAAAAAATTTCGCGAAAGGCTATATCGTTAAAGACGAACATAAAAACGAATCCGCGCAGGACACGCGCTGGCTGGCGTTTAATATTCAGCGCCCGGTTTTTTCCGATCGTCGGGTGCGTGAAGCTATTACCCTGGCGTTTGATTTCGAATGGATGAACAAAGCGCTGTTTTACGGAGCCTACAGCCGGGCGAACAGCTATTTCCAGAATACTGAATATGCCGCCCGTGATTATCCCCACGCGGACGAGCTGGTTTTGCTGGCGCCAATGAAAGCGGAGCTCCCGCCGGAAGTGTTCACCCGCCTATTTGAACCGCCAAAATCCGACGGAAACGGGTTCGACCGGGACAACCTGCTGAAAGCCAGCAAACTGCTGGATGACGCTGGCTGGGTGTTGAAAAATCGGCTACGAGTAAATGTTAAAACTGGTAAGCCGCTCAGCTTCGAACTGCTGATTGCCTCCGGCGCAAACGATCAGTGGGTGCTGCCGTTTAAGAAGAACCTTGCCCGTCTTGGGGTGACCATGAATATCCGCCAGGTCGATATTGCCCAGCTGACCAACCGCAAGCGCAGTCGCGATTACGACATGATGCAAACCCTGTGGGCTGCCCAGCCGTGGCCGAGTTCAGACCTGCAAATCTCCTGGGCATCGGGGTATATCGACTCCTCCTACAACGCTCCGGGGGTAAAGAGTCCGGTGATTGATGCGCTGATCGCGAAAATCGTTGCCGCTCAGGGCGATAAAGAGAAACTTCTGCCGCTCGGGCGCGCGCTTGACCGGGTGTTAACCTGGAACTATTACATGCTGCCGATGTGGTACATGGGTGAAGATCGCGTGGCCCGCTGGGACAAATTCTCCCTGCCCGCCGTTCGCCCGGTTTATACGCTTGGTTTTGATACGTGGTGGTATGACGTGAATAAAGCCGCAAAACTGCCCGCAGCGCGGCGTTGAGGAGTGACGATGGGCGCTTATCTTATCCGCAGGCTGCTGCTGGTTATCCCGACGCTATGGGCCATCATTACCATTAACTTTTTTATCGTGCAGATTGCCCCCGGCGGCCCGGTGGACCAGGCGATTGCGGCCATAGAATTTGGTCACGCTGGCGGCATGCCGGGCGGCGGCGGTGAAGGAATGGGGGCCAGCCATGCCCGGACGGGCGTGGGCAATATCAGCGAAAGCCACTACCGGGGCGGTCGGGGACTGGATCCGGAGGTGATCGCCGAGATCACCCATCGCTATGGTTTTGACAAGCCGCTGCACGAGCGTTATTTCAGGATGCTCTGGGATTATGTCCGTTTCGATTTTGGCGACAGCCTGTTTCGCAGCGCCTCGGTGCTAACCCTGATCAAGCAAAGCCTTCCGGTTTCCATCACGCTCGGACTGTGGGGGACGCTGATTATTTATCTGGTCTCCATTCCGCTGGGGATCCGCAAAGCGGTCTACAACGGTAGCCGTTTTGATATCTGGAGCAGCACGTTCATTATCATCGGCTACGCTATCCCGGCGTTTCTGTTTGCCGTGCTGCTGATTGTCTTTTTCGCTGGCGGCAGTTATTTCGACCTCTTCCCGCTGCGCGGGCTGGTCTCTGCGGATTTCAGCACGTTGCCGTGGTATCAGAAAATCACCGATTACTTCTGGCACATCACGCTTCCCGTGCTGGCGACGGTTATCGGCGGTTTTGCGGCGCTTACGATGCTGACCAAAAATGCCTTTCTTGATGAGATCCGCAAACAGTACGTCGTCACCGCGCGCGCCAAAGGCGTCGGTGAAAAGCAGATTATGTGGAAGCACGTTTTTCGTAACGCCATGCTGCTGGTGATTGCCGGTTTTCCCGCCACGTTCATCAGTATGTTTTTTACCGGCTCTCTGCTGATAGAAGTGATGTTCTCTCTCAACGGTTTAGGGCTGCTCGGCTATGAGGCCACCGTCTCCCGTGATTACCCGGTGATGTTTGGCACACTGTACATTTTCACCCTGATCGGCCTGCTGCTGAATATCATCAGCGATATCAGCTATACGCTGGTCGATCCCCGTATCGATTTTGAGGGCCGCTGATGTTGCGTTTAAGCCCCGTCAATCAGGCCCGCTGGGCGCGCTTTCGCCACAACCGTCGCGGCTACTGGTCGCTGTGGATCTTCGCCGTCCTGTTCGCCTTAAGTCTGTGTTCCGAACTGATTGCCAACGATAAACCCCTGCTGGTGCATTTCAAAGATCGCTGGTACGTGCCGGTGCTTACTACCTATAGCGAAAGCGATTTTGGCGGTCCGTTTGCGACGCCAGCCGAGTATCAGGATCCCTGGTTACGTGAACAGATCGCGCAGCATGGCTGGGCGCTTTGGGCACCGATTCGCTTTGGCGCGAACAGTATTAACTACGCCACGTCCACCCCCTTCCCTTCCCCGCCTTCCTCGCAGAACTGGCTGGGAACGGACGCCAACGGCGGCGATGTGCTGGCGCGCATCCTCTATGGCACCCGCATCTCGCTCCTGTTTGGGCTGCTGCTGACGCTCTTTAGCAGCGTAATGGGCGTCGTGGCGGGCGCCGTGCAGGGCTATTACGGTGGAAAAATCGATTTGTGGGGGCAGCGCGTAATTGAAGTCTGGTCCGGTATGCCGACGCTGTTTCTGATTATCCTGCTGTCCAGCGTAGTACAGCCTGGCTTCTGGTGGCTGTTAGGCATCACCGTCCTGTTCGGCTGGATGGCACTGGTCGGCGTGGTGCGTGCGGAGTTTCTGCGCACGCGAAATTACGATTATATTCGCGCCGCGCAGGCGTTAGGCGTGAGCGATCGCGCAATCATCTTCCGTCACATGCTTCCCAATGCAGTGGTGGCGACCCTCACCTTCCTGCCGTTTATTTTGTGTAGCTCCATTACCACCCTGACGTCGCTTGATTTTCTTGGTTTCGGTTTGCCGCTGGGCTCACCGTCTCTTGGCGAACTGCTGTTGCAGGGCAAAAACAACCTCCAGGCCCCCTGGCTGGGCATCGCCGCATTCCTCTCCGTGGCTGTGCTGCTTTCCCTGCTGATTTTTATTGGCGAAGCCGTGCGCGATGCCTTCGATCCCAACAAGGCGGTATGACATGACCCGGCCTCTTCTGAGCATAGAAAATCTGTCGATTGCGTTTTCAAAGCAGGGCGAATCTCGCCCGGTGGTGACGGATTTATCGTTGCAGATCCAGCGCGGAGAGACGCTGGCGCTGGTCGGGGAATCCGGCTCCGGTAAGAGCGTTTCGGCACTGTCGGTGCTGCGCCTGCTCCCTTCCCCGCCGGTCAGCTATCCGCACGGGGATATTCTGTTCCATGGACAATCCCTGCTGAACGCTGATGAGCAAACCCTGCGCGGCATTCGTGGCAATAAGATTGCCATGATTTTTCAGGAGCCGATGGTGTCGCTCAATCCATTGCATACGCTGGAAAAACAGCTCTATGAAGTGCTGTCACTTCATCGGGGAATGCGTAAAGAGGCAGCGCGGGGGGAAATTCTGGACTGCCTTGAACGCACCGGCATTCGTAATGCGGCGAAACGGCTGAACGATTTCCCGCATCAGCTTTCCGGCGGCGAGCGCCAGCGCGTGATGATCGCGATGGCGCTGCTGACGCGCCCCGAACTGTTGATTGCGGATGAACCCACCACCGCGCTGGACGTCACGGTGCAGGCGCAAATTCTGCAACTGCTGCGTGAACTGCGCGACGAGCTGAACATGAGCCTGCTGTTTATTACGCATAACCTGGGCATCGTGAAAAAGCTCGCTGACGCGGTGGCCGTGATGCAAAACGGCCGCTGCGTCGAACAGAACAGGGCAACTGCCCTGCTGAGCGCGCCTCAGCACCCGTATACACAGCGCCTGCTCGATAGCGAACCCTCTGGCGACCCGGTTCCGCTTAACGCTGACAGCGCACCGTTGCTGAAGGTTGAGGACCTGTCGGTGTCATTCCCGATCCGCAAAGGCATTTTGCGTCGCGTGGTCGATCACAATCATGTTCTGAAAAACATGAGCTTCTCTCTGCGTCCGGGCGAGTCGCTTGGGCTTGTGGGCGAATCCGGTTCGGGCAAAAGCACCACCGGCCTGGCGCTGCTGCGCCTGATCGCCTCGCAGGGAAGCATTCTCTTTGACGGCATGCCGCTGCAAAACCTGAGCCGCCGCCAAATGCTGCCCGTCCGCCCGCGGATGCAGGTGGTCTTTCAGGATCCGAACTCTTCGCTGAACCCGCGGCTGAGCGTATTGCAGATTATTGAAGAGGGCCTGCGCGTTCATCAGCCCGCGCTGACGGCACAACAGCGTGAAATCGACGTGAAGCGCGTGATGGCGGAAGTGGGTTTAGATCCCGATACCCGGCACCGGTATCCGGCTGAGTTTTCCGGCGGACAGCGGCAGCGTATAGCGATTGCCCGCGCGCTGATCCTGAAACCGGAGCTGATCGTGCTGGACGAGCCTACCTCTTCACTGGACCGCACCGTGCAGGCGCAAATTCTGGCGCTGCTGAAGGGGCTACAGGAAAAGCATCGGCTGGCCTATATCTTTATCAGCCACGATTTACAGGTGGTGCGTGCGCTTTGCCATCAGGTGGTGGTATTGCGGCAGGGAGAAGTCGTTGAGCAGGGAGAGTGCCAGCGCGTATTCACTGCGCCTGCGCAGGATTACACGCGCCAGCTATTGTCCGCTGACTAGCACTCAGAAAGGATATTGACCGGAGAACGGTTCGGCAATCGCCACGCCGAAGTTTTTCAGACGGCAGGTCGCAGCAAATTCATCCTGGCTGTTAACAAACAGGCACGGCTCACCTTCGCATTCCAGCACGGAGCTGTCTACTTCGATGTCCGTCAGCGCCTGGCTGAGACGTTCCATAACCGGCCACGCATTTTCATCGCTCGGGCTAAGCAGCTTGAGCGCCACCAGACAATTATCCTCCCCGGCAACGCTTTGCGGAATCGGTTCAACTTTCGAACCTGCAAAACCCGTCGACCAGCGATAGCTCTGGGGCAAGCGATGGACAATGGAGAGTTGTAATGTATTCACGTTCAGATCCCCGGAAGCAAATTTACTTCACAATTTATTTACATTTATAGTAACACATCATCGCCAACCTGCACTGTTTAGCGGATTTTATAGGCGTTGCAGGCTCACGTCGGCGCTATATGTACCCGTTTCTGCGATCTAACTCAACCTTTTTAAATACAATGATGTGACTTTTTACATAAATAGATTTTACATAAAAGAAACAAACACCGGGTAAACGAACCGAGGGTTGGTTGATATGGGTCAACAAAAAGGCCCGTTTCGGGCCTTAAGTGCTCATTTATGCGCCGTCTTACGGGGCCGGCTGGCGTAAAGATAGAAGAGGATGGAGCAAGTCGCGCAGAGGGCAATCGCCCACAGCATCGGCCAGGCAGTATTAAACGTCGCCATTGAGAGCAGCGCCCCGACAATCGCGCCAATCCCGAAACGGAACGTCCCTGCCAGCGACGAGGCGGTGCCCGCCATATGCGGGAATTCGTCGAGGATCACCGCCATCGCGTTGGATGAGACCATCGAGACGCAGCCAACAAACGCCGCCACGCCCACCACCAGCGCCCAAAAACCTACGCCCAACAATGCGCTCAATACCAGCCAGATAGCCATCACGAACTGGATCCACAGCCCGGCGCGGAACATATTCAGCGCCCCGACCCGCCGGACAAAGCGGCTGTTGATAATGGTCATCACAAACAGGAACACGATATTCAGCGCGAAGTAGTAACCAAAGTGCTGGGGTGACACATGGTTCAGTTCGATGTACACAAACGGCCCCGCGCTCAGGAACGAAAACATCCCGGCAAAGCTAAAGCCGCTGGCCAGCATATAGCTCAGCACGCGCTTATGGCGAAACAGCGAGGCAAAGTTGCCAAGCGTGGTGCGGACGTGAAACTTCTGACGGCGCTCGACCGGCAGCGTTTCATCGATAAAGACGAAGATCATCACCGAGGCCAGCAGCGCGGCAATCGCCAGGATCCAGAAAATCGCATGCCAGCTGAACCACACCAGCACCGCCCCGCCCACCATGGGGGCGACCAGCGGCGCAATGGTTGTGACCAGCATGACGAACGACATCATGCGTGAGAACTCTTCCTTCGGGTAGATGTCGCGCATCAGCGCGTTAATCACCACGCTTGCCGCAGCCGCAGCCAGGCCATGGAAGAAACGCATCACGATCAGCTGATCGATACTCTGCGCCAGCGCGCAGGCCACCGCCGCTGCGGCAAATATCAACGTCCCGCCCAGAATAACGGGTTTGCGCCCCAGGCTGTCTGCCATTGGGCCATAAAAGAGCTGGCCGAGCGCAAAACCAAGAATGTAGGTGCTGAGCGTCATCTGTGCGCTGCCTGCCGGTACGCCAAACTGCGCGGAAATCACCGGCAGCGCGGGCAGATACATATCGATAGACAGCGGCATCAGCATGGCCAACAGGCCAAGGATAAATACGATTTTAAACGACGAGTGTGGCCTGGTGGTCACAGGGTTCTCCTGAATTTAGCGTGAAAGCAGCCCGACGCTGGCAATCTCTTCTTCCGTCAGCGGGCGATATTCCCCTGGCGCCAGGTCTGGATCGAGTTCAATCGCGCCGATACGTTCACGATGCAGCCCCACAACGTGGTTGCCCACGGCGGCAAACATCCGTTTCACCTGGTGGTAACGGCCTTCACTGATGGTCAGACGGACGTCCGTTGGGGTAATGACTTCCAGCACCGCCGGTTTGGTCAGATCTTTTTCATTATGTAGCTGAACGCCTTTCGCGAATTGCTCTGCCGTGTCATCCGAGACCGGCGACTCAAGTGTCACCCGATAGGTTTTCTCACAGTGATGGCGCGGGGAGGTGATGCGGTGCGACCACTGACCGTCATCGGTCATCAGCACCAGGCCGGTGGTATCAATATCCAGTCGCCCTGCCGCATGCAGCTTGTGCGCCACAGGTTCGTCGAGGAAGTAGAGCACCGTCGGGTGATCCGGATCGTCCGTTGAACAGACGTAACCTTCCGGTTTGTTGAGCATGAAGTAGCGCGGGCCATTCTGCTGGGTCAGCGGGTTGCCGTCATACTCCACCTGGTGGTCAGGCTGGAGTTTAAAAGCGCTGTCTTTCACAATGTCGCCGTCCACGGTTACGCGGCTGGCGCGAATTTCACGCCCGGCAATAGCGCGGCTTACGCCGAGTTGCTGAGCGATAAACTTATCAAGTCGCATGAAATCTTTTTAGCCTTAATGGTGCTGGAAGTCGGACTACGCGTCCGAAAAAGAAGCATTCAGAAACAGTTCAGTATAATGGTCTGGTTGCGCCACTCAAGGGAAAAAGTTTCGTGGCATACTATATGCGAGTTAACTGAATAGAGAAGCCATGACGTTCACACTACGCCCCTATCAGCAAGAAGCCGTTGATGCCACCCTCGCCTGGTTTCGCAAGCACCGGGAACCCGCCGCCATCGTGCTCCCGACCGGAGCCGGTAAAAGCCTGGTGATTGCCGAACTGGCGCGCCTGGCTCGCGGGCGCGTGCTGGTGCTGGCGCACGTAAAAGAGCTGGTGGCGCAAAACCACGCCAAATATTGCGCGCTCGGCCTGGAGGCCGATATTTTTGCCGCCGGGCTGAAGCGCAAAGAGAGCCACGGGAAAGTGGTGTTTGGCAGCGTACAGTCCGTTGCGCGCAACCTGGACCTGTTTCGCAGCGAGTTTTCCCTGCTGATTGTCGATGAGTGTCACCGCATCAGCGATGACGACGACAGCCAGTATCAGCAAATCCTCACTCATCTGAGAGAGGTGAACCCTCACTTACGCCTGCTTGGCCTGACCGCCACGCCATTTCGTCTGGGCAAGGGCTGGATTTATCAGTTTCATTATCACGGCATGGTGCGTGGCGATGAAAAGGCCCTGTTCCGCGACTGTATCTATGAGCTTCCGCTGCGCTACATGATCAAGCATGGCTATCTGACGCCACCGGAGCGGCTGGATATGCCGGTCGTGCAGTACGATTTCAGCCGCTTACAGGCGCAGAGCAACGGGCTGTTCAGCGAGGCGGATCTTAACCATGAGCTGAAAAAACAGAAGCGGATCACGCCGCATATCATCAGCCAGATTGAAGAGTTTGCGCAAACGCGCAAAGGGGTGATGATTTTTGCTGCTACCGTCGAACACGCGCGTGAAATCACGGGGCTTCTGCCCACCAACGACGCGGCGTTAATTACCGGTGAAACCCCCGGGCCGGAGCGCGACAGCCTGATTGAGGCTTTCAAAGCCCAGCAGTTCCGCTACCTGGTGAATGTCTCCGTATTAACCACCGGGTTTGACGCCCCGCACGTTGACCTGATTGCGATTCTTCGCCCGACCGAATCCGTCAGCCTGTACCAGCAGATTGTCGGCCGTGGCCTGCGCCTGGCACCGGGCAAAACCGACTGTCTGATCCTCGATTATGCCGGTAATCCGCACGATCTCTACTCCCCGGAAGTGGGCACGCCAAAAGGCAAGAGCGACAACGTGCCGGTACAGGTGTTTTGTCCGGCCTGCGGGTTTGCCAACACTTTCTGGGGCAAAACTACCGCCGACGGCACGCTGATCGAACATTTTGGCCGCCGCTGTCAGGGCTGGTTTGAAGACGATGAAGGCCATCGCGAACAGTGTGATTTCCGCTTCCGCTTCAAAAACTGCCCGCAGTGCAACGCCGAGAACGATATCGCTGCCCGCCGCTGTCGGGAGTGTGACACGGTGTTGGTCGACCCGGATGACATGCTGAAAGCGGCGCTGAAACTGAAAGATGCGCTGGTGCTGCGCTGTTCCGGCATGGTCTTACAGCCCGGTGCGGATGAAAAAGGCGAGTGGCTAAAGATTACCTATTACGACGAGGACGGCGCAGACGTCAGCGAGCGGTTCAGGGTCCAGACGCCCGCCCAGCGCACCGCGTTCGAACAGCTCTTTATCCGCCCGCATACCCGCACGCCCGGCGTGCCGCTGCGCTGGATAACCGTTGCCGATATCGTGCGCCAGCAGGCGCTGCTGCGCCATCCTGATTTTGTTGTCGCCCGTAAAAAAGGGCAGTTCTGGCAGGTGCGTGAGAAGGTCTTTGACTATGAAGGACGCTTTCGCCGGGCAAACGAATTGCGCGGTTAACGGGACTTTTCGTTGATGCGCGAGCCATTTGAGTATAAAATGCCGCCCGCTTCACATCCGTGAGGCAGAACACTCACCTGCTGCTGGGTCGCCTGTAGCAGGGTTTTAAATACAGAGAGAAATCAATGTTCACTATCGAAGCAGAAGTACGTAACGTGCAGGGTAAGGGTGCGAGCCGCCGCCTGCGTAACGCTAACAAGTTCCCGGCTATCGTTTACGGTGGCGAAGCTGCTCCAGTTGCAATCGAACTGGATCACGACAAAGTGTGGAACATGCAGAACAAAGCTGAATTCTACAGCGAAGTTCTGACCATCGTTGTTGGCGGTAAAGAAGAAAAAGTGAAAGTTCAGGCTGTTCAGCGTCACCCGTTCAAGCCAAAACTGTCTCACATCGACTTCGTTCGCGCGTAATCGCAAACCTGTCGAGAAAAACCCCGCTTCTGCGGGGTTTTTTTATGGCCGCTACTTACCGCCTGAGGTGCGACGCTGGAGCTGATCGCGCAGATTCGGCGGCGTGCCTTTAATGGTCAGCGTGTCGGTCGCCGGATCCCAGAAGATACGTTCCCCGAGCAGCATGGCATCAAAGTTAATGGTTAACCCACCGCCGCTACCGGCAAATTTCGTCAGCTGACGCAGCGTACTGCGATCCGCCGGGAAGCTCTCTTCCAGCTCATAGCCTTTTTCTGCGGTAAATTCCTGGAAGCTGACTTCGCTGACGCCCGCCAGCTCTTTGGACAGCGACTCCAGCTCAATCTCTTCCCCGGCCTGTAACTGCTCGTTACAGTAGCTGTAAACCTGCTGACGCACGGTCTGACGCTCAGATTTATCCAGCTGCGCCTCAGCGGTAAAGTCATCCACCGCCTGGAGCAGACCTTTGTTCTGCGCTTTGGCGTTCAGCCCTTCACTGGCACCGAGGAAGTCCATAAAGAAATCGGCCACTTTGCGGCCCACGCGGCCTTTAAGGAAGGTCAGGTAGCGCGTCGATTCCGGATTGGTTTCCCATTCGGTTAAATCAATACGCGCCACAATATCCGCATGGTTGATATCCAGATAGTGCGTTGAGCTGATATCCAACTGCTCGTTCACACGCATGCTGCTTAAATTATTCAGCACGGTGACCAGCAGATACTCTACCGCCAGATAGCGGTAGTGGCAGAACAGGACGATACCGCCATCGGCGAAGGGATATTTCGCCAGTTCGTCACGAAGACGGCCGGTTGCAGCGCGGCTGAATGCCAGGAAATCCTCTTCGCCCTGACGTTGCAGGCGCAGGCTATCCGCCAGCTCGCTCTCTTCGCTGAACAAGCCATAGGCTTTATTTTTCGCGCTGTAGACGCGATGCAACTCCGCCATCATCTCGACAACGGTAGGCGTTGGTTCCAGTAACGAATCGCGTAGCACCACTTCAAGGGTTTGCTCATCACGCTTGATAAGCTGGTGCAAGGCAATCTGGTTGATTTCCAGACTCATGATAAACTCTCCTTTTAGACCGGGCGGTATTCAACCACCACCAACGCATGTGTGCAACAGAAGATAAAAAAGGGGAAAAAAAGCTGTTGCTACGGTAATATGTCGCCCTTCTCTCAACAAACTGATTTTGATTTATGCCACAACATTCCCGCTACAGTGACGAACACGTTGAACAACTGCTCAGTGAGCTGGTCAACGTACTGGAAAAACATAAAACGCCAACCGATCTCTCCCTGATGGTTTTGGGAAATATGGTTACCAACCTGATCAATACCAGCGTTGCTCCGGCTCAGCGTCAGGCGATCGCCAAATCTTTCGCCCAGGCTTTGCAGTCATCCGTTAGCGACGACCAGGCACACTAAGGGAAACGAACAACAGTTTATGGTGACGAATCGTCAGCGCTACCGTGAAAAAGTCTCCCAGATGGTCAGCTGGGGGCACTGGTTTGCCCTGTTCAACATTCTGTTGGCGATGGTGCTCGGCTGCCGTTATCTGTTTGTGGCAGACTGGCCAACCACGTTAACCGGGCGTATCTACTCGTGGATGAGCCTTGTTGGTCACTTTAGCTTTCTGGTCTTCGCCACCTATCTGCTGATCCTGTTCCCACTGACGTTTATCGTCATGTCGCAGCGGCTGATGCGCTTCCTGTCCGCCATTCTTGCGACGGCGGGCATGACGCTGTTGCTTATCGACAGCGAAGTCTTTACCCGGTTCCACCTGCACCTGAATCCTGTCGTCTGGGAGCTGGTGATTAACCCGGATCAGAACGAGACCGCCCGCGACTGGCAGCTGATGTTTATCAGCGTGCCGATTATCCTGCTGATCGAAATGTTGTTCGCGACGTGGAGCTGGCAAAAGCTCCGCAGCCTGACCCGACGCCGACATTATGCGAAGCCCGTCGCGGCGCTCTTTTTCGCCTCATTTATCGGTTCGCACCTGATGTATATCTGGGCAGATGCGAACTTCTACCGCCCTATTACCATGCAGCGCGCGAATCTGCCGCTCTCCTATCCGATGACGGCACGTCGTTTCCTTGAAAAACACGGTCTGCTGGACGCGCAGGAGTATCAGCGTCGTCTGGTCGAACAGGGTAATCCGGAAGCGGTCAGCGTGCAGTATCCCCTGAGCGATCTGAAATATCGCGACATGGGGCGCGGTCAGAACGTGCTGCTGATTACCGTCGATGGCCTGAACTATTCTCGCTATGAGAAGCAGATGCCTGCCCTGGCTGAATTCGCTGAGAACAACATCGTATTCACTCAGCATATGAGTTCCGGTAATTCGACCGACGCGGGTATTTTCGGTCTGTTCTACGGCATTTCACCGAGCTATATGGACGGCGTGCTGTCGGCCCGTATTCCGGCTGCATTGATTACCGGGCTTAATCAGCAGGGCTACCAGCTGGGGCTGTTCGCCTCTGATGGTTTCAACAGCTCGCTGTACCGCCAGGCGCTGCTGTCTGATTTCTCACTGCCAGCCGCGCAGAGCCAGTCTGACGATCGGACTGCTGACCAGTGGATAGACTGGCTGAAGCGCTATGCACAGGAAGATAACCGCTGGTTCTCCTGGGTTGCGTTTAACGGCACAAATCTTGATGACAGCAATCAGAAAGGCTTCGCGCGCCGCTATAGCCGTGCGGCGGGTGATGTCGATGCGCAGATCGCTCGCGTGCTGACCGCCCTGCGCGACGCGGGCAAGCTGGACAATACGGTCGTCATTATCACGGCGGGGCATGGCGTGCCGCTCGGCGACGAAGCGAAGGGCATGGACTGGTCGCGCCCGAACCTGCATGTCCCGCTGGTGATCCACTGGCCGGGCACTCCCGCGCAACGCATCAATATGCTGACCGACCATAAAGACGTCATGACCACGTTAATGCAGCGGCTGCTGCACGTTAGCACGCCGGCAATTGAATACTCGCAGGGACAAGACCTCTTTAACGCCACGCGGCGTCATAACTGGGTCACGGCTGCTGGCGAAAACACGCTGGTGGTGACCACGCCGACGCTGTCCCTTGTGCTGAACAGCAACGGCAATTACCAGACGTACAGCCTCGAAGGTGAGAAGCTGAAAGACCAGAAACCGCAGCTCAGCTTGCTGTTGCAGGTGCTGACAGACGAGAAGCGCTTTATCGCTAACTGATTATTTATGAATCAGTTAGCGTTGCTTCCCCCTTGCAATCAAAAAGGAATCGAGTAGTATTCCTTTTATGCGTCGGCACGTAGCGCAGCCTGGTAGCGCACCGTCATGGGGTGTCGGGGGTCGGAGGTTCAAATCCTCTCGTGCCGACCAAAACTACACAAAAAAACCAGCCGCTTATGGCTGGTTTTTTATTGCCTGTCTTCGCATGCACAATGCTTAGTGCTTCTCACGCCCACCGAGAAAGAAAATCCCCAGCGGAATCGCCAGCAGGACGGTGAACACCAGACTGTAAACAAAGATCATCGCTGATTGCAGGACAAACATGCTGGTTGTCCACGCAGAGAGCGGGATGTTGTACTGCTCGATCACGCCGACAATGGTTGCTCGCCCCACGCATGCAGCAGCAATCATAAACACAACCAGTAACGCCAGCAGGAACTTGCGGCCTTCAGGTGTCTTCAGTTTTTCCCGTACCATCTCTTCTCCCTTTACAGATGAATAACAATAATTAACGCGTAAAATAACACGATCTCTGCACCGACTCCACCACAGCATTAAACACCAATAAAAGAGCATAAAAGCAGTGCTTTACTCCGTTTAAAATGAAAATGTGAGTAAATTACGCCAACCATTCACATACATTATGTTAGTCTTTCCGGGATCGTTTTAACAAAAAGGAATGACAGTGAAAAACGCACCTAAATTTGCCATCGCCCTTATCGCCGCTGCGTGCGCGAGCACCAGCGCTTTCGCCAGCGAAACCCCAAAAGAGCAGCCGCTGGAAAAAGTTGCCCCGTATCCGCAAGCGGACAAAGGGATGAAGCGCCAGGTTATTCAGCTCCCGGCTCAGCAGAATGAAGGGAATTTCAAAGTCGAGCTGTTAATCGGCCAGACGCTGGAAGTGGACTGCAACCAGCATCGTCTGGGCGGCCAACTGGAAAGCAAAACGCTGGAAGGCTGGGGTTATGACTACTATGTCTTCGACAAAGTAACCTCGCCAGTCTCCACCATGATGGCGTGCCCGGACGGCAAGAAAGAGAAGAAATTTATCACCGCCTATCTGGGTGATAACAGTCTGCTGCGCTATAACAGCAAGCTGCCGATTGTCGTTTATACGCCGGAAAACGTGGATGTGAAATATCGCGTATGGAAGGCGGATGAGACGGTAGGACAAGCAGTAGTTCGTTAAAAATAAGTCGGGTGGCGCTCACGCTTACCCGACCTGGAAAGGGTGCGTTCTGGTGCCCTCACCCCAACCCTCTCCCGGTGGGAGAGGGAGAAAACACGAAAAACGGTAACGGATGTTACCGTTTTGCGTTTACCTTACAGCGCGATATCCGCAACCGGCTTGTTTTCCGCCTGAGGCTTCAGCTCTGCCTGTGGCGCAGCATCCGCAGCCTGCGGTTTGACGTATTGCAGTTGCAGAACGCGACTGGTGTATTCCAGCTCTTGTTCCGTGGCGTCAACGTTACCGTTCAGCTTCGTACCGTAGGATGGAATAATGGTTTTCAGCTTCGCCTGCCATTCCGGGCTGGATACTTTGTCCTTAAACACTTTTTCCATCAGGTGTAGCATGATTGGCGCAGCGGTAGACGCCCCCGGGGATGCTCCCAGCAGCGCGGCAATAGTGCCATCCTTATCGCTTACTACTTCGGTACCCAGACGCAGCACACCGCCCTCTTTCGGATCGCGTTTGATGATCTGCACGCGCTGACCCGCCTGCCACAGACGCCAGTCTTCTTTCTTCGCCTGCGGATAGTACTCTTTCAGCGCCTCGAAGCGTTCTTCATCAGAGAGCATCACCTGGCTAATCAGGTATTTCACCAGATCGAAGTTATCCAGTCCCACGTCCATCATTGGCTTGACGTTCGACGTCGTGGTCGCGCTCAGCAGATCCCAAAGGGAACCGTTTTTCAGGAACTTGGTGGAGAATGTGGCGAACGGCCCGAACAGCACTACGCGCTTACCGTCCAGCATACGGGTGTCGATATGGGGAACGGACATCGGTGGCGCACCAACAGAAGCCTGACCGTACACTTTAGCCAGATGACGGTTAACCACTTCAGGGTTTTCTGACACCAGGAACTGGCCGCCAACCGGGAAGCCGGCGTAGTCGTCCGCTTCCGGAATACCGGACTCCTGCAACAGTTTCAGCGCCGCGCCGCCAGCACCGATAAACACGAACTTCGCCTTAATCACATGCTCGGCTTCGTTGTTTTTCAGATCGGCAACGGTCACGCTCCAGCTGTTATCCGCGTTGCGCTTGAAACCACGTACTTCGGAGCTGAGTTGCAGGTTAAAGTTCTCTTTTTTCTTCAGAGAGGCCACCAGCTGACGGGTGATTTCACCGTAGTTAACGTCAGTACCAATTTCAGTGCGGGTCGCCGCCACTTTCTGGTTCGGATCGCGGCCTTCCATAACCAGCGGCGCCCACTCTTTGATTTGAGCGTGATCTTCAGAGTATTTCATCCCGCGGAACAGCGTGCTCTGTTGCAGGGCTGCGTAGCGCGCGCGCAGGAAGTTGACGTTTTGATCGCCCCACACAAAGCTCATGTGCGGAACGGTGTTGATGAAGGAGTGCGGATTGTGCAACACACCGCTGTTCACCTGGTGAGACCAGAACTGACGTGAGATCTGGAACGCTTCGTTGATCTCTACCGCCTTCTCGATACTAATGGAACCGTCCTTTTTCTGCGGCGTATAGTTCAGTTCCATAAGTGCCGAGTGCCCCGTCCCGGCGTTATTCCAGCCGTTAGAGCTTTCCTGCGCCACGCCATCAAGGCGCTCGACCATGGTCATGGACCAGTTCGGCTCTAATTCCTGAAGATATGTGCCCAGCGTGGCGCTCATGATGCCGCCACCAATTAAAAGGACATCCGTTTCCTGCTCTTTTGGTGCGTCAGCCTTCGCCGCCAGCGAGACGGCGTTCAGCCCCACGGCCAGAGAAAAGAGCACGGCAGTCATTTTTTTCATCATTTATGCCTTAGTTGAATAGTGCTTGATGCGTAGAAATTACAGGTGAAACACGCTGCGGTGGCACGGTAGCAACTTTTAAATATTGTTTAAAGGTTACGAAATTATTGTAATTGTGAAATTTAATGATGGATTGTTTGTAGGGTTTTGGCATACAGGCTGGCACCCGACGATTTTCCTGGCTATGATGCTGCACTTTGTGATCGCGCGCACGGAAGCCTGCCCCTACCAGCGAATTGTTATGTCATTACCTCACTCGTCTGTACCCCAAGAAGGCCATGTCGCCACCGTTTTACGTTCGCCTCAACGTCTGATGCGCGAAACCCTGGCCGGCGTGATTACCGCGCTGGCGCTGATCCCGGAAGTGATTTCGTTTTCCGTGGTCGCGGGCGTGGATCCGAAAGTGAGCCTTATCGCCTCCGTGGTGCTCTGTTTCGCCCTTTCCCTGCTCGGCGGGCGTCCGGCCATGGTGACGGCGGCGGCCGGTTCCGTCGCGCTGGTGATTGGCCCGATGGTCCATCAACACGGCGTACAGTACATTCTGCCCGCGGTGGTGATGGCTGGCGTGATTCAGATCCTGTTCGGCGCGCTGGGAATGGCGCGGCTGATGCGCTTTATTCCCCAGTCGGTGATGACCGGGTTTGTTAACGCCCTTGGCATTTTGATTTTCTTTGCCCAGGTGCCCCATTTCTGGAGCCGAAGCCCGCTGATAGTAGGCCTGTTCGTGCTGACGCTGCTGATTGTGCTGTGGGTGCCACGCTATATTAAAAGCGTACCCTCCCCGCTGATTGCCATTGTGCTGCTGACTTTGTTCACCGTCACCAGCGGGCAAATCCTGCCAACGGTAGGGGATGAAGGCTCCATGAGCGGCGGTTTGCCGGGCTTTACGCAACTGCTGGTGCCGCTCAATCTGGAAACCCTGAGCATTATCTGGCCGTGTGCGCTAAGTATCGCTTTTGTTGGCCTGCTGGAATCCTTGCTGACGGCAAAACTGGTGGATGAACTGACCGTTACCCCTTCAAGCAAGCGCCGCGAGAGCATCGGTCTGGGCGTGGGGAATATTATGGCCGGGTTCTACGGCGGCATTGCGGGCTGCGCGATGATTGGGCAGACCATCGTTAACGTGGAGATGGGGAAAGGCAGAAGCCGTATCTCCACCCTTGCGGCGGGTATCGTACTGCTTGTGCTGGTTACGGCGCTCAGCGAGGTGATGGCCAAAATCCCGATGGCGGTACTGGCGGGTATTATGGCCATTGTGGCCGTCAAGACCTTTAGCTGGCATAGCGTTCAGCCCGGAACGCTGAAAAACGCGCCGGTGGCTGAAACCGTCGTGATGCTGGTGACGGTTGTGGCAACGGTTTCCACCGGCAACCTGGCGATTGGCGTGCTGGGCGGGATTGTGATGATGTTCATCCTCCCTGCCCGACTTAAGCAAAAAGCACTGGCTACAGAAGAAAAATCGTCGCCAGTCCAAGAAAAATAAAGAAACCGCCGGTATCGGTAATGGCGGTGATCATCACGCTCGACCCCACCGCGGGGTCGCGCCCCAGCCGGGTCATCGTTAATGGGATAATCACGCCCATCATCGCCGCCACCAGCAGGTTCAGCACCATCGCCAGCATCATGACCCCGCCCAGCGCCATATCATCGTACAGCCACCAGGTAATGCCGCCCATGATGCCGCCCCAGACAAGGCCGTTAATCAGCGCGACGCCCATCTCCCTGAAAATCAGCCACGAAAAATTACCCGGCTGAATGTTTTCCAGCGCCAGGGCGCGAACGATCATGGTGATAGTCTGGTTGCCGGTGTTCCCGCCGATCCCCGCCACAATCGGCATCAACGACGCCAGGGCCACCAGTTGGGAAATAGTATGTTCGAAGCCGTCAATAACGCGGGACGCCACGAACGCGGTGCATAAATTGATGGCGAGCCACGCCCAGCGGGTTTTGACGGCCTTGCCGACGGAGGCATGAACATCGTCTTCGGCACTGATACCGCCAAGGGCACGCAGGTCGTTATCGGTCTCTTCATAGACCACGTCAACGATCTCATCAATGGTCAGACGCCCCATCAGCTTGCCCACCGAATCCACCACCGCCGCGCTCACCAGGTCATCACGTTCGAAGGTACGCGCGGCTTTTTCGGCATCGTCTTCCGGCGAGAAGACCATCGGCTCGGTTTCCATGACCTCACTTACCCGCTGCTGGGTGCTGTTCAGCAGGATCGTTTTCAGCTCCAGCTCCCCGAGCAGGGTTTTATCCCGCGAGGTGACGAACAGTTTATCGGTGTTGTCCGGCATACTGCCCAGGCGACGAAGATAGCGCTGCACCGTACCCAGGGTGACGTCCGGACGCACGGTGATGACGCCAAACTCCATGATCGCGCCGACGCTATTTTTCTCGTAGTGCATCACCTGACGCACGCGCGCCCGCTCCTCGGCAGGCAGGGAAGCCAGCAGGCGTCCGGTCAGGTTGCGCGGAAGATGCTGAACGAGGTAAATCTGCTCATCGATATCCAGCGTTTGCAGGGCGTCAAGAATGTCCCGATCGCTCATCTCATCGATAAGGTCATCCCAGACGTTTTCCGAGGCTTCAAGCAGCACCTGACCGCGCTCATGATCCTGCACCAGCCGCCACAGGGCGTGGCGCTCCTCGGAAGGCAATGCCTCCAGGGTGTCCGCCAGATCCGGAGGTGGTAAATGTGCAACCAGCGCACCTACCTCAGCAATATCGTCGGCCAGCGTGCCGACATCATATTGCTCAGCCAGGGTTAGCTTACCCAATAACGTTGACGTGACCGCTTTATCGGTCGTCAGGAGCCAGATGAGCCGCGCACGCTCCTGGTCACGCTGCCTGGCGCTGTTTTTCTTTAATACCGACATCAATCATAAATCCATTAAATGAGTTGGCGTTAAGCATAGCGCGGGGATATGTAAATAAGAATAAACGGCGGGTCGGGATGGAGAAAAAAACGGCATATATGAAAAATGAGTGTGCCGGGGGCCACCCGGCACAATTGCAATCAGGCCGTGCGCGCCACCGCGTCCCGTGACGCCGCATCGCGCTCATCGCCGGTCAGCTCGCTCAGTTTGCCGTCGCGCATCTCCAGCAGACGGTCGGCGTGAATGAAGTAGTGATCGTCATGGCTGATGGCAAAAATGGTTTTCCCCATCGCCTGCATCAGCGGCAGCAGGACCTGATAAAACTCGCGACGGAAGTGCGGGTCCTGATCGGCGGCCCATTCATCCAGCAGGATGATGTCGCGCTCTTCGGCCAGCGCCAGCAGCAGCGCCACGCGCTTCTTCTGCCCTTTCGACAGCTTGAGATTCAGGATTTTGCCATCCTGAAGCTCCAGCTTGTGCGACATTTGCAGGTGCGCAAGCCACTTCTCCACCAGCGCCGGATCCGCCTGCTGCCCTTCCGGGCCCAGCAGCCGGTCGAACAGCCAGACGTCGGTAAATACCGCCGAAAAGAGCTTGCGGTAGTCCTCCGGTTTCTCCGCGCTCAGCGCTTTACCATCCAGCAAAATTTCACCCGACTGCGGCTGGTAGAGGCCCGTCAGCAGCATCGCCAGCGTGGATTTGCCGCTGCCGTTACCGCCGATCAGGAACAGCAGTTCGCCGCGGTGAATGGTCAGATTTATCGGCCCCACGGAGAAGGCGTTATCCTGATAGCGGAAGGTAACGTTACGCAGCTCCAGCGTTTGCCAGTTCGGGAAGGCCTGCGGGCGCGGGAACTCAGCCTTAAACGGCGCAAGGTCGAACTTCTTCAGCTTGTTGAAGGCCACCTGTGCGCTCAGCAGCGTCGGTAGTGCGCCAACGGCCGACAGCAGCGGCGTGCGTAAAAACAGCAGCGTCAGGGAGTACGTTGCCGCCACGTTGGTATCCGCCCACCCCAGGCTGTTCGCCATCCAGAACACCAGGCCAATGGCACCCAGCATCATGATGTTGGACCAGTTCACGGCGCTCAGGTGGAACGTATCGGCGCGAATAATGTGATGACGATATTCGTGCGCATCCGGGATATAGAGATGGTTGAAGATATGTTCGGCGCGCTCGCGGTTCAGCGTCAGCTCTTTGCGCCCTTCCAGCACTGTCTGATAATCGTTATAGAGCTTGTCTTCCGTTTCGCGCAGCACCGCCATGTGCTTATAGACGCGTGATACCAGCAGGAACCCGCCCCAGATGGTAATAACAATCCACAGCGCCGTTACCGCCAGCATTTTGCTGGAGAGCCAGGCGAGATAGGCTGCCGAGCCAAAGGTCAGGATGATCCCCTGCACCAGCTCCGGCAGGCGCACAAAGGCGATGGTAATGGCGCGCACATCGCTGGTCAGCCCCGCCAGCAGAGAAGCACTTCCCAGCTGTTCGATGCGTTCCACTTGAGTATCAAGGATCCGTTTGATGAACTCACTGCGCAGACGGAAAACGAAGTGGTGGCCGAGCGCGGTCAGCGCCAGCTGTGACCCGAGCGTGACTGCCATCAGCAGCAGCAGTAAACCCAGAAATTCCGGCAGGACGGAGAGTGACGTGTCGACCATTTCGATCAAACGCACGTTAATGAAGGCAATCAGGCCGATCCCCAGCGCCGCGCTGGCAAGGCTTAGCGCCATCACCGCGATAAAAGGCCAGCGATACTGCCGCCAGACAAGAAGAAGTAGTTGCATGCAGAGCAATCCGGACAAGAAAAATCAGCCAGCAGTGTAAACTGCCTTTCACACACATCAAGAATAATTCTTATTTTTATTCTCTGTACGCTGCCTGGCGGAACGTGAGGTTGTAGCGAAACGCCCCCGCCACCGGGTGATCGCCATTTTTAAGCGGCTGAATGCCGTGATAAAAAAGCCGTGATTCACCGCCCCAGACCACCACATCGCCATGCTCCAGCATCAGCCGTTTGAGCGGGTCGTTGCGCCGCAGGCCGCCAAACTGAAAGACAGCGGGCAACCCAAGGGATACCGACACAATCGGCGCGCGCAGGTCAGGCTCGTCCTTATCCTGATGCAGGGAGAGTTTTGCCCCGACGGCATAGCGGTTGATCAGACAGGCATCGGGACGAAAATCAGGATAGCCGGCCGCGACGGCGGCATCGTGACACAGCGCCTGAAACGCCTCCGGCATCGGCGGCCACGGCCTATCCGTCAGCGGGTCGTTCGCGGCATATACATAGCCCCGCTCATTCGTCGCCCATCCCAGTTCGCCGCAGTTGGTCATCGCCACGGACATGGTATACCCGCCCGGCGTGACCATATGGCGAAACGGCGAACGGGCGGTGACGGTATCAATACCGTCGAACAGCGCCGCCGCGCGGGAAAGCGCAAAACGTCTCAGGATCGTCGCCCCCGGCGCGAGCGGCTCCTGCCAGGGTTCAGCATCAGCAAAAAGATCGAGCATTATCCCTCCGGGTTGTTCGCCTCACGTTTCAACAATAGCACCTTACGCGCTGCGCCCCAGCGATAACCCGACAGCGCACCGTCGTTACGCACCACGCGGTGACAGGGGATAACTATCGCCAGTTTGTTGGCTCCGCAGGCCCCCGCCACGGCACGTACGGCATTGGGTTTACCAATGGCCTTCGCCACCTGCTGATAGCTCGCCGTTTCACCGCAGGGGATAGCCCGCAGCGCCTGCCAGACCTGCTGCTGGAAGGCGGTACCCCGGATATCCAGCGGTAACGTCAACGGCGTCGCGCGGCTGTCGACAGAGGCAATCACCTGACGAACACGCCCGGCAAATGCGCCTTCCATCGGTTCACGGACGGCAAGCGGAAACAGTGACAGCAGCTCAGCCGTCAGCCCGGCGTCGTCATCACCCAGCAGTATTGCGCAGATCCCGCGCTCGCTTTCCGCCACCAGACAGTGGCCCAGCGAGCAGTCGCTGATGGCATAGCGGACCGCAGCCTCTCCGTTACGGTACTGTTTCGCCGTCATGCCCAGCGCGCCGTTGGCTTTACGGTAGTAGCTGCTGCCGTCCGGGAAGCCAGCGGCCAGTACGGCGTCGGTGATTTTACCGCCCTGTGCAAGCAGGCTACGCAGGCGTTGTTCACGCGCGGCCTGCTGCCATGCTTTCGGCGTCATGCCGGTGACGGATTTAAACAAGCGGTGGAAATGGAACGGACTCATGCCAACCTGCTGCGCCAGGGCCTCCAGGTTCAGCGCGGCATCCTGCTCAAGCAGTCGGCAGGCCAGCGCAACGTTGGCCTTTTTCTGCGCCATAGGGTCGACCTGGTCCGGCCTACAGCGCTTACAGGGGCGGAAACCCGCCTGCGCGGCCTGGTGAGCATCAGGATAAAAGCAGACATTTTTACGCAGCGCGTGGCGGGCACGGCAGGACGGACGACAATAAATGCCGGTCGTCTGCACGGCAAAGACAAACTGGTTATCCGCACGCGGATCGCGGGCCAGAACAGCCTGCCAGCGATCCTCATCGGTAAGATAGGTTGTGTTTTTCATCATCGGCTCCTCTTACAAGCATACGCTCAGCTTGCCTGAACGCCACCGAACAAAAACCCGCAACCTTGCTTTTTAATTTTTTTCGCTCACCAGGAAGCTGTTGAACTGCGGTGAACTCCAGGTTTTAAACCCGTCAGCCTCTTTGGTGATCATATAAACGGCCAGCCCTTCCTGACGCACCACCTCTTTGGCCTTCTCCGTGCCGAGCACCATCAATCCGGTATCCCAGGCGTCGGCTTCCAGCGCAGTTGGCGCTATCACCGTCACGGACACCAGGTTGTGGGTAATCGGGCGTCCGGTTTGCGGATCAATCACATGCGAGATACGTTTGCCATCCAGCTCGTAATAGTTGCGGTAGCTTCCGGAGGTGCTGATACCGTGCCCGTTGATGTCGACAATCGCCTGCACCGCGTTCTGCTGATCGGTTGGTTTTTGGATGGCCACTCGCCACGGCCTGCCGCTGGCGTTCATGCCCCGGCTGACGAGCGCGCCCCCGACTGAAACCAGATAACGGGGAATACCTTCCTGCGCCATCAGGGCCGCGAGATGATCCGCAGCATACCCCTCGCCTACCGTGGAGAGATCCACAAACAGGTCGGGAATGTCTTTTTGCAGGTATTGCTGACCGTACTGGGAGATCACCGCCAGATGCTGTAACCCTGTACGCGCGCGGGCGTCGTCGATGGCGGCTTGATCGGGTGTGGTCACCGGCTGCTTGTTGGGGCCAAATCCCCACAGGTTCACCAGCGGCCCCACGGTCACGTCCATTGCGCCGTTGGTTTTGTAGCCCACGCGCATGGCTTCCGTGACGATATCGGCCATTGCTTCGCTCACCGGCCACAGCGAGGTGCTGCTGGAGCGATTGAAACGCATCAGCGCTGAGTCATTTTTATAGGTAGAGAGTAGCTGATCGTCGGCATCCAGCTGCGCCTGAATTTTACCGCGTAGTTCTTCAGCGCGGGACTTATCAATATCCATCACGCTGACGCGCCAGAAGGTCCCCATGGTTTTCCCTTCCAGCACCGTCGCGGCGGGTGCGTCGATTTTTGCGGGCTGTGTAGAAGAGTCACACGCGGTCAGGAGTAAAAAAGTCGCCAGAACGCTGGCGCGTAAAAAAGTCATATCCATTGGTTATTATCCTCATGCCAGGGCGGCAAGAGTACACTAAAACAGCGTATTTGTAAGACCCTAAAAAAGCATGAAAAAAGGGGCCTGTTGGCCCCTTTGTTGCTGTATGAGCAATTAGAACTGGTAAACCAGACCCAGCGCGACGATATCGTCAGTACCGATACCTGTCTGACGGGTGAAGTCATTTTCATCCAGCAGGTTGATTTTGTAATCAACATAGGTGGACATGTTTTTGTTGAAGTAGTAAGTCGCACCCACGTCAACATACTTCAGGATATCCTGATCGCCATAGTTTTCGATGTCTTTACCTTTAGACTGCAGGTAAGCCACGGATGGACGCAGGCCGAAGTCGAACTGATACTGAGCAACCACTTCGAAGTTCTGCGCTTTGTTAGCCCAGCCCTGATCGCCAACGCGGGTCGCGTTGTAAGTCTGAGTATACTGTGCAGCCAGGTAGATGTTGTTCGCGTCGTATTTCAGACCACCGGTGTAGGTCTCTGCGCGATCGCCTTCACCGTAGTAGCCCGCAGCGTTCTGGTCAGCAGTACGTTTAGAACTGGTGACTGCCGTACCGAGTGCGAAGCCTTCGCCCAGATCATAGGTCAGAGAGCCGCCGTAGCCATCACCGTTCTGACGCAGTGCCTCACGACCGTTGTTGGTCTGGCCTTCGCCGCTTGCGCTGCCGTTTTTACCCTGGTACTGCAACGCGAAGTTCAGACCATCAACCAGACCGAAGAAGTCCTGGTTACGGTAGGTCGCGAAGCCGTTACCACGCTGCTGCATAAAGTTGTCAGAACCGTAGGTGTCGCCGCCGAATTCCGGCAGAACGTCGGTCCAGGAAGTCACATCGTAAACAACGCCGTAGTTACGACCGTAGTCGAATGAACCCGCATCAGCGAATTTCAGACCTGCGAACGCCACACGCGTCCATGAGTTGTTTTCGTTCTCACCAGAGTTACCCTGGATCTGGTATTCCCACTGGCCGTAACCGGTCAGCTGGTCGTTAACCTGAGTTTCGCCTTTGAAGCCCAGACGCATGTAGGTCTGGTCGCCGTCTGCACTGTCGTCATCAGAGAAATAGTGCAGGCCATCCACTTTACCGTACAGATCTAATTTGTTGCCGTCTTTGTTATAAATTTCAGCCGCATTTGCTGCGCCTGCCACCAGCAGAGCTGGTACCAGGAGGGACAGTACTTTAACTTTCATTTTATTAACCCTCTGTTATATGCCTTATTATTTACCACTGCTTACTGATCAACCCTCTTAACCAGTCGGCAAGTTCATTCTCCTCAAAAATGCAGAATAATCCAACAGGAATATGATACGAAAACTTTGAAGATGTTTCACTTTACCACCAAGATGTTTCAATATGTAAATTTCAAGGAACTTTCACAAAGCATCAAAAGTTTAAAAATATAGCACGGATAATCAAAACAAAAATATATCCTATAAAATTCAAAAGACTAACTTAAAAAAGAGTACAGCACTGAATGACAAAAAAATTCCCGTCAACACCACTAAAATAACCCTCGCTATCATCATTAACTTTATTTATTACCGTCATTCAGTTCTGAATGTCTGTTTATCCCTAATTGAACCGGATGCTCCGCATTCGGTTTTTTTTTACCTTTCTTTACGTCAACAGACATTTTATGTGCTACCCGTCTGTAATGATAACGACTATTAACTAAATCCATCGCCCGGCGTTTACAGATTTTCCTTTTCACTTTCAAAATTAATTTCTTGTTAATTCGTGCTATTTTACTGCCGTTGTAACAGCATATTTGTACATTTCACTGGGTTTTGTACATCTTTCACACGGATGACGTTGAAGCGGGTTGCGACAGATAAAAAGTCAAGGTCATACCGATAACGACGCTGGAAATTCAGTTATTACCCTTTATACTGCCCTATCCCATTACCGCGCGGCCATTACGGGTTAAACACATCGATGAGTCAGACTGAAACTACCGCCCCGAGCAAATTCTCCCTTCTACCGGGCAGCATCACCCGTTTCTTTCTTCTGTTGATCGTTGTGCTGTTAGTCACAATGGGAGTGATGGTTCAGAGCGCCGTGAATACCTGGCTTAAAGATAAAAGCTATCAAATTGTCGATATCACCCATGCGGTGCATAAGCGCATTGATACGTGGCGCTACGCGACCTGGCAAATCTACGACAATATCGCCGCCGCACCTGCCACCTCATCAGGCGAAGGGTTGCAGGAAACGCGCCTTAAGCAGGATGTGTATTACCTTGAAAAACCGCAGCGCAAGACGGAAGCCCTGATTTTCGGCTCGCACGACAGCGCAACGCTTGAGATGACGCAGCGGATCTCCTCCTATCTGGACACCCTGTGGGGCGCCGAGACCGTACCGTGGTCCATGTATTACCTGAACGGTCAGGACAACAGCATGATCCTAATCTCGACCCTGCCGCTTAAGGATCTCTCGTCGGGCTTTAAAGAGACCACCGTTGGCAGCATTGTCGATTCCCGTCGGGCAGAAATGCTGCAACAGGCCAACGCGCTGGACGAGCGCGAAAGTTTCTCGTCATTACGCCGTCTTGCCTGGCAGAATGGCCACTACTTTACGCTGCGAACCACCTTTAACCAGCCGGGCCATCTGGCGACCGTGGTTGCCTTCGATCTGCCAATTAACGATCTTATCCCGCCGGATATGCCGCTGGACAGTTTCCGACTGGAGCCAGACAACAGCACCCAAAATATGCGCACGCCGTCGGATAAAGAAGGCCCGGACAGCGTAGCGATCTCCTTTAATGGCTCGAAGATTGAGATTGCCTCATCGCTCAACTCAACCGGTATGCGGCTGGTGTGGCAGGTGCCTTTTGGCACCCTGATGCTTGATACCCTGCAAAACATTATGCTGCCGCTGCTGTTGAATATCGGCCTGCTGGCGCTGGCGCTGTTTGGCTACAGCACCTTCCGTTTCCAGTCGGGCCGCCAGAGCGACTCGACATCGGTATCAGCCGGGACCAGCAACGAGTTGCGTGTTCTTCGTGCCCTGAATGAAGAGATTATTTCCGTGCTGCCGCTTGGGGTGCTTGTTCACGATCAGGAGGCAAACCGGACGGTGATGAGCAACAAAATTGCCGATCACCTTCTGCCGCATCTTAACCTGCAAAATATTACGGCCATGGCGGACCAGCATCAGGGCGTCATTCAGGCCACCATTAATAATGAACTGTATGAGATCCGTCAGTTCCGCAGTCAGGTCGCCTCGCGCACGCAAATCTTCATCATCCGCGATCAGGATCGCGAAGTGCTGGTGAATAAAAAGCTCAAGCAGGCGCAAAGGCTGTATGAGAAAAACCAGCATGGCCGCGCGGCGTTTATGCAAAACATTGGCGATGCCTTTAAACAGCCGCTGAAGTCACTCGCCACGCAGATTGCTGATTTAAGCACGCCGGAAAGCCGACAGCTTAGCAGCCAGGCCGACTCGCTGGTTCGTCTGGTGGACGAAATCCAGCTTGCGAACATGCTGGAGAATGACATCTGGAAGGGCACCCCTACGCTCTTCTCCATCCAGGATCTGATTGATGAGGTGGTTCCGGAAGTCCTGCCGGTGATCAAGCGCAAAGGGCTCCAGCTGCTGATCAACAACCATTTACCGGCCAACGACGAGCGTCACGGCGATCGCGATGCCCTGCGTCGCATCCTGATGATGTTGATTCAGTATGCCGTCACCACGACACAGATCGGCAAGATCACCCTTGAAGTCAGCACCGATGAGTCCACCGACGATCGTCTGACGTTCCGTATTCTGGATACGGGCGAAGGCGTCACCGTGAGCGAAATCGATAACCTGCACTTCCCGTTCCTGAACGATACCCAGCGCGACCACTACGGTAAGGCGAATGCCCTCACCTTCTGGCTCTGCGATCAGCTGGCGCGTAAGCTGGGCGGTCATCTGAACATTAAGGCGCGCGAATCCCTCGGCACCCGCTACTCCTTGCATGTTAAAATGGCGGCGAATCCTCAGGAAGAGGATGAAGAGCGTCTGCTGGATGATGTGGTGGTGATGGTGGACGTGACCTCCAGTGAGATCCGTAATATCGTCGTTCGTCAGCTGGAAAACTGGGGCGCGTCCTGCATTACCCCGGACGAAAGGCTCGCGAGTCAAGAATTTGATCTATTTTTAACTGATAATCCGTCTAATCTTACTGCCTCCGGCTTGCTTTTAAGCGATGATGAGCCAGGCGTGCGGAAAATCGGCCCTGGGCAGCTGCGCGTCAACTTTAATATGAGCAATGCAATGCAGGAAGCTGTATTACAACTGATTGAAGAGAATCTGGCGCAGGAAGAGATCCTGGAGTCACCGTTAGGCGGCGATGAAAATGCCGAACTCCATGCCAGCGGATATTATTCGCTCTTCGTTGATACAGTACCAGATGATGTTAAGCGGTTGTATACTGAGTCCGCTGCGCAGGATTTTGCAGCGCTGGCACAGACAGCACACCGGCTTAAAGGGGTGTTTGCCATGCTTAATCTGGTTCCCGGCAAGCAGTTATGTGAAACGCTGGAACATCTAATTCGTGAGAAAGATGCCTCTGGCATTGAAAAATACATCAGCGACATTGACGCTTACGTCAAGAGCTTGCTGTAGCAAGGTAGCCTTATACATGAACAATATGAACGTAATTATTGCCGATGACCATCCGATTGTACTGTTCGGTATTCGCAAATCACTTGAACAGATCGAGTGGGTGAATGTAGTCGGTGAATTTGAAGATTCCACAGCCCTTATTAACAACCTGCCTAAACTTGATGCGCACGTGCTCATTACCGATCTCTCCATGCCTGGGGATAAATACGGTGATGGGATTACGCTCATCAAATACATTAAACGCCACTTCCCGGACATTTCGATCATTGTTCTGACCATGAACAATAACCCGGCGATCCTGAGCGCCGTTCTGGATCTTGATATTGAAGGGATTGTGCTGAAACAAGGCGCACCTACCGATCTGCCTAAAGCGCTGGCGGCGCTACAGAAAGGGAAGAAATTCACGCCTGAGAGCGTCTCACGCCTGCTTGAAAAAATCAGCGCAGGTGGCTATGGCGACAAGCGTCTCTCGCCTAAAGAGAGTGAAGTTCTGCGTCTGTTCGCTGAAGGTTTCCTGGTTACTGAAATCGCCAAGAAGCTGAACCGCAGTATCAAAACCATCAGTAGCCAGAAAAAATCCGCGATGATGAAGCTGGGTGTGGATAACGATATCGCCCTGCTGAACTATCTCTCTTCCGTGACGCTGAGCGCAACGGACAAAGATTGATCGTCGCTGTCTACGCCGGGTGCCCCTCGCGGTTACCCGGTCTAAAGACCCCGTAGGCCCGCGCAAGCGCAGTGCCGTCGGACAAATAAAAAAGGCCCTTTCGGGCCTTTTTTATTGTCTTGCTTTTCGCACCCGCTCCGCATACACGGATAGCGTCTGCTTCAGTACATCCAGCGTGACCGGCTTCGACAGGCAGCTGTCCATTCCCGACTCCAGACAGCGCTGCTTCTCCTCCGCCAGTGCGTTGGCTGTCACCCCCACCACCGGCAGCGTCAGCCCCAGCTGTCGGATACGCTGCGTCAGACGATAGCCGTCCATGTTAGGCATGTTCACATCGCTGAGCACAATATCAATATGATTCTTACTTAAGACATTCAGGGCATCCACGCCATCATTGGCCGTTTTACACTGATAGCCCAGAGAGCCAAGCTGGTCTGCGAGCAGACGACGGTTAATCGGATGATCGTCGACGACCAGAATCATCATATCGTCATTCACCGATGCCAGCTCATCAGGGGAAGCCAGCACGGTAGCGCCATCGCTGTCCTCAAGCTGTACGCTGTAAATACGCGCCAGCAAGCCCAACATTTCGTGCGGTGTCGCCACGCTGTGCACCCATACCCCGGGCGAACGCTCAATCGGAATACCGATATGACGGCGGCAGAACATCACCACGCCCCGCCCCGCCCACGCCTTGTCTGGCTCAACGTCAGTAATCAGCATGTCATCTGCGTCCGGCGTCTGGCCTTCATAGCGTGAGACCCGCACGCCGCTGCTGGTCAGCATCGAGGTCAGGAAATCATGTAAGGAGGCGTTGTGCACCGCCAGCCAGCAGTGCTTTTCGCTCAGCCCGTCGACCGTGGTTTTCACCGGATAGTGTGCCGAGTAGAGCGGGATACGGATGGTGAACTGGCTGCCCATACCCGGCTCGGTATCGACGGAGATATCCCCGTCCATCATGCTGATAAGCTTCTCGCAAATCGCCAGACCCAGCCCGGTCCCCTGGAAATTACGCTGGACGCCCGTCCCCACCTGGAAGAACGGATCGAACAGGCGAACGACCTCTTTCGCCGGAATGCCAACACCCGTGTCGCGTACGCGAATCGTCAGGTACTCCCCTGCCCGGCAGACATGCAGCACAATACAGCCGATATCGGTGAATTTGATGGCGTTGCTTAGCAGGTTCGAGATGACCTGTTGCAGACGCATCGGATCGCCATGCAGCGTCAGCGGCACATCCGGCTCGATAAAGCAGTACAGCCCCAGCTGTTTGCGCACCACCAGCGGCAGATAGTTGGCGCTGATATGGTTCATCACCTCGCGCGGGGAGAACTCACGCGGTTCTATTTTCAACTGCTCGGATTCAATTTTAGAGAAGTCGAGAATATCGCTGATAATTTTCAGCAGCAGGCTGGACGAGTTGTTCATGGCCGTCACCAGGCGGTCGACCCCTTTCGGCAGCTCTTTGGTCTGGAGAAGATCGAGGTTACCGATAATGCCGTACAGCGGCGTACGCAGCTCATGGCTGACGGTCGCGAGGAACATCGATTTCGACTGGCTGGCCTGCTCCGCCGCCTGCGCCATATCCTGCAATGACTCTTCCATCTTAACGCGCGCGGAGACGTCCACCAGCACGCAAATCGCCACGTTTTCATTGCGGTAGCGCGAATGGACGAAGCTGATTTGCAGATTGGTGTGCGTGCTGGTCAGCACATCCACAAAGTTAACCTGTTGCCCACAGATGATCTGCGTTAACCGCTGGCGGTCTTCATGCGTGAGCATGTTCAGGTAGTTATGGGCAAGCTCGTTACTGAGGATATTTGTCCCGTCCTGAGTACGCAGGATACAGATCCCTACCGGCGCCGAGGCGACAATCTTACGGTTAAACTGCTCGTGCTCCTCCAGACGCTGAGCATCCGCTTCCGCCGGAATAAAGATCCGCCGCTCATACATTCTCGCCAGCATAAACAGCGCGACGCCTACCGCGATGTTCAACAAAATGGCGTTAAGGATCAGGATGCGAATGCGCTCCAGCACCTTGTCCACCGGCAGCGAATAGACAATGCTCAGCGACGATGGCGGTAAACTTTTCTTCAGCACCAGCTCGCGGAACCCGGAGGTATAGCCAAACCATGACCGCTCCTGCATCCAGCTGGGCTCCACTTTCAGGCGGTTTTCAGGCCCGGTAAGGGAGATGAGTGGGTGGCCGTTCTCATCCAGAATGGTCACGCCCATCGGCAGACTGCCCGGCGTGAAGAAGTTTTCCATGCGGATGGTTTGTTCAATCCCCAGCAGCGCTTGCAGGCGGTTTCCGAGGTAAACCGGAGTCAGGGCATAGAAATAGCCGACACCCATGCGCGGCCCCTGGCTTATCCAGAAGATGTTGTTCCCGCGCTCTTCCTGAGGCGCATTGCGGTATTTCACTATGCGCTCATGCAGGCTTTTCAGCGCGTCTTCGCGTTCGACGGGCATATCTCGCAGACCGAAGTCCGCCATGCAAAGATTTTCGTTGCCAATCAGGTAGACGCGGTTTAGATCGTAAGCGGCCGAAAAATTATCGCGCCAGTAGCGCATAAACCATGACAGGGACTCCAGTGAGCCACGCCAGGCTTTGCCCATCGCGGAACAATCGGAGTCCGGGAAGAGCGGTTCGAAATCAGGTACTTCGGTTTTTTCATCCCGACCGCGGAGGGCAAGAATGCCGTTCTCCGCCGTCAGTCGATTCTCAGCGATATACTTAAGCTCTTTCATCACGTCAGACGTGCGCTGGATATAGCGCTGGGCCTGATCCGAGCTTAAGTTAAACTCCTGGCGGATCTCCGCTTCTTTCTGGTGTAACGCGTTAACGATGTAAAACACCGAGAGCAGTGCCACCAGCAACCATAGCAGTAGCGCAAGCGCCCGAAACAGATAGCGAGAAACTTTTAACGTGGTACGAAAGGAGACGAGGTATTTCAAAGGGGCGAGGCTCCGCCATCGGGGAAAAAAGAATGTGGTTAAGGTAGCGGTAAACGCGGCTTGTCGCAACGTTCACTTGTCTGCTTGCGCAAAACAAAAGGGCCGGAAACCGGCCCTTTATGCGTCAGGAGACGTTACTCGTCAGCGTCATCCGCTGCTTCATCATCGGTGTCCGCTTCCGGGACGATTTCATCATCCCCTTCCGCGACGCTGCCGTCGATAGAGTCGAGCTCTTCGTCATCCACCGGCTCAGCAACGCGTTGCAGACCGACGACGTTTTCATCTTCCGCAGTACGGATGAGGATAACGCCCTGGGTGTTACGACCCACCACGCTGATCTCTGACACGCGGGTACGCACCAGCGTACCGGCATCGGTGATCATCATGATCTGGTCCGCGTCGTCCACCTGTACCGCGCCAACAACGGAACCGTTGCGCTCGGTCACTTTGATGGAGATAACGCCCTGCGTGCCGCGAGACTTGGTCGGGTATTCGCTTTCCGCCGTACGTTTACCGTAGCCGTTCTGGGTGACGGTCAGGATTGCGCCTTCGCCACGCGGAACGATCAGGGAAACCACGCTGTCTTCACCCGCCAGCTTGATACCACGCACGCCGGTCGCCGTACGACCCATTGCGCGCACAGCGTTCTCTTTAAAGCGCACCACTTTACCGGCCGCAGAGAACAGCATCACTTCATCAGAACCAGAGGTCAGATCCACGCCGATCAGCTCGTCGCCTTCGTTCAGGTTCACCGCGATGATCCCGGCGGAACGTGGACGGCTGAATTCGGTCAGCGCGGTTTTCTTCACGGTACCGCTCGCGGTTGCCATAAAGACGTTCACGCCCTCTTCGTACTCGCGTACCGGCAGAATGGCGGTGATACGTTCGTTCGCTTCCAGCGGCAGCAGGTTAACGATAGGTCGACCCCGCGCGCCACGGCTCGCTTCCGGCAGCTGATAGACTTTCATCCAGTACAGACGGCCCCGGCTGGAGAAGCAGAGGATCGTGTCGTGGGTGTTGGCCACCAGCAGACGGTCAATGAAGTCTTCTTCTTTAATACGCGCCGCAGATTTGCCTTTACCGCCACGACGCTGTGCTTCGTAGTCGGTCAACGGCTGATACTTCACGTAACCCTGGTGAGACAGCGTCACGACCACGTCTTCGCGGTTGATCAGATCTTCAATGTTGATATCAGAGCTGTTGGCCGTGATTTCGGTGCGACGCTCGTCGCCGAACTGATCGCGAACCAGCTCCAGCTCTTCACGGATCACTTCCATCAGGCGCTCTGCGCTACCCAGGATATGCAGCAGCTCGGCAATCTGCTCCAGCAGCTCTTTGTACTCGTCGAGCAGTTTTTCATGCTCAAGGCCGGTCAGTTTCTGCAAACGCAGATCCAGAATCGCCTGGGCCTGCTGTTCAGTCAGGTAGTACTGACCGTCACGCACGCCGAATTCCGGCTCCAGCCACTCAGGACGCGCAGCGTCATCGCCGGCACGTTCCAGCATCGCCGCCACGTTGCCCAGATCCCATGGACGCGCAACCAGCGACGCCTTCGCTTCTGCTGGCGTCGGCGCACGGCGGATCAGCTCGATGATCGGGTCGATGTTCGCCAGCGCAACGGCCAGTGCTTCAAGGATATGGGCACGGTCGCGCGCTTTGCGCAGTTCGAAGATGGTACGGCGAGTCACCACTTCACGGCGGTGACGCACGAACGCGCTCAGGATCTCTTTCAGGTTCATGATCTTCGGCTGGCCATGGTGCAGCGCAACCATGTTGATACCGAAGGAGACCTGAAGCTGAGTCTGGGAGTAAAGGTTGTTCAACACAACTTCACCCACCGCGTCGCGCTTGATTTCAATCACGATGCGCATACCGTCTTTGTCAGACTCGTCGCGCAGCGCGCTGATGCCTTCAACGCGTTTTTCTTTTACCAGCTCGGCGATTTTTTCAATCAGACGCGCCTTGTTCACCTGATACGGGATCTCGTGAACAATAATGGTTTCACGACCGGTTTTGGCGTCCGCTTCCACTTCGGCGCGGGCACGGATGTAAATCTTGCCGCGACCGGTACGGTACGCTTCTTCAATACCGCGACGGCCGTTGATGATTGCCGCCGTCGGGAAGTCCGGGCCCGGGATGTGTTCCATCAGCCCTTCAATGCTGATGTCTTCATCGTCGATGTAGGCCAGGCAGCCGTTAATCACTTCCGTGATGTTGTGCGGCGGAATGTTGGTTGCCATACCCACTGCGATACCGGACGAACCGTTCACCAGCAGGTTTGGGATCTTCGTTGGCATAACGTCAGGAATTTTTTCCGTGCCGTCGTAGTTATCAACGAAATCAACCGTCTCTTTTTCCAGGTCAGCCATCAGCTCATGGGCAATCTTCGCCAGACGGATTTCCGTATAACGCATTGCCGCGGCGGAGTCGCCGTCGATAGAACCAAAGTTACCCTGACCATCTACCAGCATGTAACGCAGCGAGAAAGGCTGCGCCATACGGACAATGGTGTCGTACACCGCGGAATCACCATGGGGATGGTATTTACCGATTACGTCACCAACGACACGGGCAGATTTTTTGTAGGCTTTATTCCAGTCATTGCCCAATACGTTCATGGCGTATAGTACGCGACGGTGTACCGGCTTAAGGCCATCGCGGACGTCCGGCAGCGCACGGCCAACAATGACCGACATCGCATAGTCCAGATAGGAGCTTTTCAGCTCTTCCTCGATGTTAACCGGTGTAATTTCTCTCGCAAGGTCGCTCATCTAACCGCTATCCCTCTACTGTATCCCGGATTCAAAGGTCGCAAATTATAACACAGCCGCGGTGATACAGGTAAACCTATACGCTTTATTCACAGGGATTGCCTGATATACTCATTTGTCTTGCTAAATAAGGAGTAAAAGCGCCCATGAATGCCGAAAAATCCCCGGTGGCTCACAACGTTGACCACGAAGAGATTGCCAAATTTGAAGCGGTGGCGTCCCGCTGGTGGGATCTCGAAGGTGAGTTCAAACCTCTGCATCGTATTAACCCGCTACGTCTGGGCTATATCGCGGAGCGTTCCGGCGGTCTGTTCGGTAAGAAAGTGCTCGACGTCGGCTGCGGTGGCGGCATCCTGGCGGAAAGCATGGCGCGCGAAGGGGCCACCGTCACCGGTCTGGACATGGGCTTCGAACCTCTACAGGTTGCGCGTCTTCATGCGCTGGAGTCCGGCGTACAGGTAGAATATGTCCAGGAAACCGTGGAAGAGCACGCGGCTAAACATGCGCACCAGTATGACGTGGTGACCTGCATGGAGATGCTGGAGCACGTTCCCGATCCGCAGTCGGTCGTCAGCGCCTGTGCAAAACTGGTGAAACCGGGTGGACAGGTCTTCTTCTCGACCATCAACCGCAACGGCAAAGCCTGGCTGATGGCCGTGGTAGGCGCGGAATATGTGCTGCGCATGGTGCCGAAAGGGACGCACGACGTGAAGAAGTTCATCAAGCCTGCCGAACTGCTGGGCTGGGTTGACCAGACATGGCTTAAGGAGCAGCACATGACGGGTCTGCACTACAATCCTCTGACGGATAAATTCAAACTTGCCCCGGGCGTGGATGTTAACTATATGTTGCACACAACCGCCAAAAACGACTAACGTCATTCGTTATTCTTATAAAGATTGCGCGACATCATGTTGCGCAATTCTGACCTCCCGTTGAAGAAATCAGCACTCGATCAAATTTTGAATTTTTTTTCTGGAATATTGACATCTCTTCCAGGCCTTACGGTACGAGGACTTAGCCTTTTTTACCCTTTCACAACCTCAATTTAACGTCAAAATCAACCCTTGTGCTGAAAAGATTCGATACTAGAATACTCACCATATAGCGTTCTTCTTATCGCAAAACCCCTATATGTAGTATTTATCCACAGAGTTAGTCACAAGACGGTTCTGTGGATAAGCGGGGGATATTTTTTTATTTCACGGACAGGTAAAAACCCACATGAATCAGAGTCTGCTGGTGACAAAGCGCGACGGTACTACCGAGCGTATCAATCTGGACAAAATCCATCGAGTTCTCGACTGGGCAGCAGAAGGACTGAACAACGTATCTATATCCCAGGTCGAACTGCGTTCTCACATTCAGTTCTACGACGGCATCAAAACGTCTGATATCCACGAAACCATTATCAAAGCAGCGGCAGATCTGATCTCCCGCGACGCACCGGATTATCAGTACCTCGCTGCGCGTCTGGCGATTTTCCACCTGCGTAAGAAAGCCTACGGCCAGTTCGAGCCGCCGAAGCTTTACGATCACGTAGTGAAAATGGTTGAGCTGGGCAAATACGACACGCATCTGCTGGAAGACTATACGGAAGAAGAGTTCGAGCAGATGAACGGGTTTATCGATCACTGGCGCGACATGAACTTCTCCTACGCGGCGGTGAAGCAGCTCGAAGGCAAATACCTGGTTCAGAACCGTGTGACGGGCGAAATCTACGAGAGCGCCCAGTTCCTCTATATTCTGGTGGCCGCCTGCCTGTTCTCTAATTATCCACGTGAAACCCGTCTGGACTACGTGAAGCGTTTCTACGATGCGGTCTCTACGTTCAAGATTTCTCTGCCTACGCCAATCATGTCTGGCGTGCGTACCCCTACCCGTCAGTTCAGCTCCTGCGTACTGATCGAGTGTGGTGACAGCCTGGATTCCATCAACGCGACCTCCAGCGCCATCGTGAAATACGTCTCCCAGCGTGCTGGTATCGGCATCAACGCTGGTCGTATCCGTGCGCTGGGCAGCCCGATCCGCGGCGGTGAAGCGTTCCACACCGGCTGTATCCCGTTCTACAAGCACTTCCAGACGGCAGTAAAATCCTGCTCTCAGGGCGGCGTGCGCGGTGGCGCTGCCACCCTGTTCTACCCAATGTGGCACCTGGAAGTGGAAAGCCTGCTGGTTCTGAAGAACAACCGCGGCGTGGAAGGCAACCGCGTGCGTCACATGGACTACGGCGTGCAGATCAACAAGCTGATGTACACCCGCCTGCTGAAAGGTGAAGATATCACCCTGTTCAGCCCATCCGACGTCCCGGGTCTGTACGACGCGTTCTTCGCCGATCAGGACGAATTCGAGCGTCTGTACACCAAATACGAAAAAGACGACAGCATCCGCAAGCAGCGCGTGAAGGCGGTCGATCTGTTCTCCCTGATGATGCAGGAACGTGCCTCTACCGGCCGTATCTACATCCAGAACGTTGACCACTGCAACACCCACAGCCCGTTCGATCCGGTGGTTGCGCCAGTGCGCCAGTCCAACCTGTGCCTGGAGATCGCCCTGCCGACCAAACCGCTGGACGATGTGAACGATGAAAACGGTGAAATCGCCCTGTGTACGCTCTCTGCGTTCAACCTGGGTGCGATTAAGAGCCTGGACGAGCTGGAAGAGCTGGCCGTGCTGGCGGTTCGTGCGCTCGACGCCCTGCTGGACTACCAGGATTACCCAATCCCGGCGGCAAAACGCGGCGCAATGGGCCGTCGCACTTTAGGTATCGGCGTGATCAACTTCGCCTACTGGCTGGCGAAAAACGGCAAGCGTTACTCCGACGGCAGCGCCAACAATCTGACGCACCAGACGTTCGAAGCCATTCAGTACTACCTGATGAAAGCCTCCAACGAGCTGGCGAAAGAGCAAGGCGCGTGCCCGTGGTTCAATGAAACCACCTACGCGAAAGGCATTCTGCCGATCGACACCTACAAAAAAGACCTGGATGCGATCGTCAGCGAGCCGCTGCACCTCGACTGGGAAGGCCTGCGCGAGTCCATTAAAACTCACGGCCTGCGTAACTCCACGCTCTCTGCCCTGATGCCGTCCGAGACCTCTTCGCAGATCTCCAACGCCACCAACGGTATTGAGCCACCGCGCGGCCACGTCAGCATCAAAGCGTCGAAAGACGGCGTGCTGCGTCAGGTGGTACCGGACTACGAAACGCTGGGCAATAACTACGAGCTGCTGTGGGAAATGCCAAACAACGATGGCTACCTGCAACTGGTGGGTATCATGCAGAAGTTTATCGACCAGTCGATCTCTGCCAATACCAACTACGACCCGACGCGCTTCCCGTCAGGCAAGGTTCCGATGCAGCAACTGCTGAAAGACCTGCTCACCGCCTACAAATTTGGCGTGAAAACGCTGTACTATCACAACACCCGTGATGGTGCGGAAGACGCGCAGGACGACCTGGCGCCGTCAATTCAGGACGATGGCTGCGAAAGCGGCGCATGTAAGATCTAATAAATTCCCTCACCCTAACCCTCTCCCACAGGGAGAGGGAACTCTTTCCCCCTCTCCCTGTGGGAGAGGGCCGGGGTGAGGGGAAATAACACCACAGGACTCACCGCAATGGCATATACCACCTTTTCACAGACGAAAAACGACCAGCTCAAAGAGCCGATGTTCTTCGGCCAGCCGGTCAACGTGGCACGCTACGATCAGCAAAAATATGACATCTTCGAAAAGCTGATTGAAAAGCAACTCTCTTTCTTCTGGCGTCCGGAAGAAGTTGACGTTTCCCGCGACCGTATCGATTTCCAGGCGCTGCCGGAACACGAAAAGCACATCTTCCTCAGCAACCTGAAATACCAGACGCTGCTGGACTCCATTCAGGGTCGTAGTCCGAACGTGGCGCTGCTGCCGCTGATCTCGATTCCTGAGCTGGAAACCTGGGTTGAGACATGGGCGTTCTCCGAGACGATCCACTCCCGCTCTTACACCCACATCATCCGCAACATCGTGAACGATCCGGCGGTGGTGTTTGATGATATCGTCACCAACGAACAGATCCAGAAGCGCGCCGAAGGCATTGCGCACTACTATGACGAACTGATCGAGATGACCAGCTACTGGCATCTGCTGGGCGAAGGTACGCACAACGTGAACGGTAAAACCGTCACCGTAAACCTGCGGATCCTGAAAAAACAGCTCTATCTGTGCCTGATGAGCGTCAACGCCCTGGAAGCAATCCGCTTCTACGTGAGCTTCGCCTGCTCCTTCGCGTTTGCCGAGCGCAAACTGATGGAAGGCAACGCCAAAATTATCCGTCTGATTGCCCGTGACGAAGCCCTGCACCTGACCGGGACTCAGCATATGCTGAACCTGCTGCGCAGCGGTGCAGACGATCCGGAGATGGCGGAAATTGCGGAAGAGTGCAAACAGGAATGCTACGACCTGTTCGTGCTGGCGGCCCAGCAGGAGAAAGAGTGGGCAGACTACCTGTTCCGCGACGGCTCCATGATTGGCCTGAACAAAGACATTCTGTGCCAGTACGTTGAGTACATCACCAACATCCGCATGCAGGCCGTCGGTCTCGACCTGCCGTTCCAGACGCGCTCTAACCCAATCCCGTGGATCAACACCTGGCTGGTGTCCGATAACGTGCAGGTCGCGCCGCAGGAAGTGGAAGTGAGTTCTTACCTGGTCGGTCAGATTGATTCTGAAGTCAACACCGACGACCTGAGCGATTTCCAGCTCTGATGAGCCGCGTAACGCTGAGCCTTTCGGGTACAGAGGTGTTGTGCCAGGAAGAGCACCCTTCTCTGCTGGTGGCGCTTGAAGCACATCAGGTAGAAGTCGAGTACCAGTGTCGTGAAGGCTACTGCGGCTCCTGCCGCTGCCGTCTGGTCGCAGGCCAGGTAGACTGGCTGACCGAACCGCTAGCCTTTATCAGTGAAGGGGAAATTTTGCCCTGCTGCTGCCGGGCAAAAGGCGATATAGAGATCGAGATGTGATGTTGTCCTTATCCCCTCTCCCGGTGGGAGAGGGTTAGGGTGAGGGCATCAGGCCGCAGAGCCTGATTGTCGGGTGGCGGCTTCGCCTTACCCGACCTACAAAACCTACTTACGGTGAATGAATTCGACCGCTTTATCCGGGAAATCCGTAAACAATCCGTCCACATCCGCCTGGTTATACAGCACGTCGTAAAGCTGATCCACGTCCGTCGCATACTCCGGCAACTGGTCTGCACGCACGGTATACGGATGCACCTGCATCTTGCTCGCATGCGCCTCTTTCACCATCGCCGTCAGCTTCACGTGGCCCGGCGTTGAGCCTTCCGCCACCAGCATGTGGTAATCCGGCCCGATGCCGTCGGCGTACTGCGCAATCTGCTTCATCGCGCCCGGCTTAAACATCCAGTCGTAGCTGTAGTTCACCCACTTCCCGTCCGGCTGTTTTTCCTGAGTTTCATTCCAGTCGGTATAGGCAATCAGCTGCACCAGATTGAGATCCATTCCCATCTTCGGCTCCAGCTCAGTTTTGATGCGCTTCAGTTCCGCGGCATCGAAACATTGCAGGAAAACCTTATCCTGCTTGCTGGTGTAGCCGTACTTTTTCAGTACCTCCAGCGTCTTCGCGGCAATGTCTTTTCCTTCCTGATGGTGGAACCACGGCGCTTTGATTTCCGGGTAGATACCGATATTTTTGCCCGTCGAGTGGTTCAGCCCCTGAACAAACTCGATCTCCTCTTCGAAGGTGTGAATACGGAAGTCAGACTTGCCCATCGGGAAACGCCCCGGATAGACCTGCACCTTCTTACCGTTCTCAATCTCGAAGCCCTCGGTAAACTTCAGCGAGCGGATCTCCGCCAGCGTGAAGTCGATGGCGTAGTAGCGGCCATCTTTACGGGCGCGGTTCGGGAAACGCTCCGCCACGTCCGTCACGCGGTCAAGATAGTGGTCATGCAGAACGACCAGCTGGTCGTCCTTCGTCATCACCAGATCCTGCTCCAGATAATCCGCGCCCTGGGCATAGGCCATCGCTTTTGCCGGCAGCGTATGCTCCGGCAGATAACCGCTGGCGCCACGGTGGGCGATCACGATTTTATCCGCCGCCAGCGCGGAGCCTGTCATCAGGCCCGCCAGCAGCAGGCCTGTCGCTAACTGAGTTAATTTCATCGCAATGCTCCTTACTGACGACGCGCCAGCACCTCGGCATGGTGACGTTTTTCACCGATCATCACGACGATCAACAGCAGAACCGCCAGCACGCTGCCGCCAATCATCACCATAAAGCCACCGTCCCAGCCGAAGAAATCGACGGTGTAACCGACGATGGCACTTGCCGCCACTGAACCGCCGAGGTAGCCAAACAGACCGGTAAAGCCTGCCGCCGTGCCTGCCGCTTTCTTCGGCGCCAGCTCCAGCGCGTGCAGGCCGATCAGCATAACCGGACCATAAATCAGGAAGCCGATTACGATCATACAGGCCATATCCACACCCGGATTACCCGGCGGGTTAAGCCAGTAAACGACCGTCGCGATGGTCACCAGCGTCATAAAGAACACGCCCGTCGCCCCACGGTTGCCCTTAAACACTTTGTCCGACATCCAGCCGCAGATCAGCGTGCCGGGAATGCCCGCGTATTCATACAGGAAATAGGCCCAGGAGGATTTATCCAGCGCGAAGTGCTTCACCTCTTTCAGGTAAGTCGGGGACCAGTCGAGGATGCCGTAGCGCAGCAGGTAGACAAACACGTTCGCCACCGCGATGTACCACAGCAGCTTGTTTGGCAGCACATACTTCATGAAGATCTGTTTCGCGGTCAGCTCTTCTTCGTGCTTCTCGCTGTAATCATCCGGGTAGTCGTTTTTGTACTCTTCAATCGGCGGCAGGCCGCAGGACTGCGGCGTGTCGCGCATCAGGGCGAAGGCGATAATCGCCACCAGAATGGCGCCAAAGGCAGGCATATAGAGCGCCGCGTGCCAGTCGTTGAACCAGGCCATCCCCAGCAGGAACAGCAGCGGCGGAAGCCCGCCCCCGACGTTATGCGCGCAGTTCCAGACCGATACAATCCCACCGCGCTCTTTCTGTGACCACCAGTGCACCATGGTACGTCCGCATGGCGGCCACCCCATCCCCTGGAACCAGCCGCAGAGGAACAGCAGTACGAACATGACGGCAATGCTGGAGGTCGCCCATGGCACAAAGCCCATGAACAGCATCACCGCTGCCGCGAGGATCAGACCGGCGGGCAGGAACACGCGCGGATTCGAGCGATCCGACACCGACCCCATAATGAACTTCGAAAAACCGTACGCGATGGAGATCCCCGACAGCGCAAAGCCCAGATCGCCGCGGGAGAAGCCTTGTTCCACCAGGTACGGCATGGCGAGCGCAAAGTTTTTACGTACCAGATAGTACGCCGCATACCCGAAGAAGATCCCGAGGAAGATTTGCCAACGCAGACGGCGGTAGAGAGGATCAATCTCTGCCTCTGGCAGTCGCGCCCGGTGTGGCGCAGGTTTAAAGATACTGAGCATAACAGCCTCCGTGGCCTTTCAAAAATGACCGGGCATCTCGCGCCCGGCTACAGAGGCGGCGATGTTAAGAAATCACGGTGAATGTTACTGTGAATCAACGCACAGATTGTTACAGAAATATGACAGAATGCGCAAAAAAGCGCATGAAATCACGTTTCACTTTCGAATTTCGCGCGTTTATGTTCGAAATCAAACAAACCACACGATCAATGTGGCTAAATGCTAAAAAACGAACATAGAGGAAAGGCAATGACAATTCACGATCCACGCTTCAGCGATGTGATTATCATTGGCGGTGGCGCGACGGGTGCCGGCATCGCACGCGACTGCGCCCTGCGGGGATTGAGCGTCACGCTTCTGGAACGCCACGACATCGCCACCGGCGCAACGGGGCGTAACCACGGTCTGTTGCACAGCGGCGCCCGCTATGCGGTCACTGACGCTGAGTCCGCGCGCGAGTGTATTGCTGAAAACCAGATCCTCAGGCGCATCGCCCGCCACTGCGTTGAACCGACCAACGGCCTTTTTATCACCCTTCCCGAGGATGACCTCGGCTTTCAGCAAACCTTTATCACCGCCTGCACGGCGGCAGGCATTCAGGCCGAGGCGCTCGATCCTGCGCAGGCGTGCCGTCTGGAACCCTCGGTGAACCCGGCATTACTGGGCGCGGTAAAAGTGCCTGACGGAACCATTGATCCTTTCCGCCTGACCGCCGCCAATATGCTCGACGCGCGGGAACACGGCGCACAGATCCTGACCGGGCATCACGTCACCGGGCTTATTCGTGAAGGTAATACCGTGCGCGGGGTGCGCGTGTGTGATACGCAGTACAATGAACACCGCGAGCTGTATGCCACCGTCGTGGTCAACGCGGCAGGGATCTGGGGCCAGCGCATCGCGGAATACGCCGATTTATCCGTCCGCATGTTCCCGGCCAAAGGCTCGCTGCTGATCCTCGACCATCGCATCAATAACCATGTCATCAACCGCTGCCGTAAACCGTCTGACGCCGACATCCTCGTGCCGGGGGACACCATTTCGTTGATCGGCACGACCTCAATGCATGTGGACTACAGCGAAATTGATTACAACCGCGTTACCGCCGAAGAGGTGGATATTCTGCTGCGCGAAGGGGAAAAGCTGGCCCCGGTGATGGCGCAGACGCGTATTCTGCGTGCCTACGCGGGCGTGCGTCCCCTCATCGCCAGCGACAACGATCCGAGCGGGCGTAACGTCAGCCGCGGCATCGTGCTGCTCGATCACGCCGAACGCGACGGCATGGACGGGTTTATCACCATTACCGGCGGCAAGCTGATGACCTACCGGCTGATGGCGGAGTGGGCCACCGATGCCGTCTGCCGTAAGCTCGGCAACACCGCGCCGTGCGTGACGGCGGAACAGGCTCTGCCCGGCTCGCAGCAATCGACAGAAAAAACGCTGCACAAAATCATTTCACTTCCTGCCCCGCTTCGCGGTTCGGCGATTTACCGCCACGGCGACCGCACCCCGACCTGGCTTGGTGAAGGGCGACTCAGCCGCAGTCTGGTGTGCGAATGCGAAGCCGTGACCGCAGGCGAGGTGCAATATGCCGTGGAAAACCTGACGGTGAACAACCTGCTTGATTTACGCCGCCGCACGCGAGTCGGGATGGGCACCTGTCAGGGGGAACTGTGCGCCTGCCGTGCCGCCGGGCTGCTACAACGTTTTCATGCCACCTCCTCAACCCAGTCGCTCGCCCAGCTCAGCGATTTTTTAAATGAGCGCTGGAAAGGCATTCAGCCCGTCGCCTGGGGCGATGCCCTGCGCGAAAGTGAGTTTACCCGCTGGGTCTATCAGGGACTTTGCGGTCTGGAGAAGGAGCACAACCATGAAATTTGATACCGTGATTGTGGGTGGAGGGCTGGCGGGCCTGCTGTGCGGTCTCAAACTGACGCAGCGGGGTCTGCGCTGCGCCATTGTCACTCGCGGTCAAAGTGCCCTGCACTTCTCCTCCGGCTCGCTGGATTTACTGGGCGCGCTATCGTTCGCCGATCTGCCGCCTGAACATCCCTACCGCCTGACGGGCGCAGAGAATATGGCCCGCTTTGCCTGCGAAACCGAACACCTGCTGACCGCCTGCGGCGCACGCATGCAGGGTGACGCCGAGCAAAATCATCAGCGCGTCACGCCGCTCGGCACTCTGCGCGCCGCCTGGCTTAGCCCGGAAGAGGTGCCTGTCGCCCCCATCGCTGCCGGGCGCGTGCGCGTGGTAGGGATCAGCGGTTTCCTCGATTTCCAGCCGCATCTTGCCGCCGCGTCTCTCAGACAGCAAGGGATTCAGGTGGATACGGCGGAGATTGATCTCCCCGAGCACGACGTGCTGCGCGAAAACCCCAGCGAGTTTCGTGCGGTGAACATTGCCCGCCTGCTTGATAATGAACGCTACTGGCCGCAGCTGTACGCAGCGCTTCAACCGCTCGGCGAGACCTGCGACGCCCTGTTTATGCCCGCCTGTTTTGGCTTAACGGACAACCGGCTCTGGCGCTGGCTCTCGGCGCGCCTGCCCTGTACGCTCGGTTTACTGCCGACGCTCCCCCCTTCCGTGCCCGGCATTCGTCTGCATACCCAGCTTCAACGTCAGTTTGTCGCCCAGGGTGGCGTCTGGTTGGCAGGCGACGAGGTGAAAAAAATCACCCTGGCAGAGGGCGCGGTAAGCGAAATCTGGACCCGCAACCACGGCGACATCCCGCTTCGTGCACGCTATACGGTGCTGGCAAGCGGCAGCTTCTTCAGTAACGGTCTGCTGAGCAGCCGGGATGGCGTGCGTGAGGCAATTCTCGGGCTGGATGTCCGGCAAAGCGCTTCCCGCGCGGACTGGTATCAAAGCGATTTCTTCACCCCGCAGCCCTGGCAGCAGTTCGGCGTGATCGTCGATACCCAGCTGCGCCCGCAGCTGGGCGGGGAACCGGTTGAAAATCTTTACGCCATCGGCTCGGTTCTGGGCGGGTACGATCCCGTGGCACAGGGCTGCGGTGGCGGCGTCTGCGCCGTCACCGCGCTGCATGTCGCGGAGCAGATTATCCAGCGCAGGGAGGGAGCACAATGAACGACACCCGATTTGAAAGCTGTATCAAATGCACGGTCTGCACCACGGTTTGCCCGGTCAGCGGCGTCGATCCGCGCTATCCCGGCCCGAAACAGGCCGGCCCCGACGGGGAACGTCTGCGCCTGAAGGACGGCGCGCTCTACGACGAGGCGCTGAAATACTGTATCAACTGTAAACGCTGCGAAGTTGCCTGCCCGTCGGACGTGAAAATAGGCGATATCATCCAGCGCGCCCGCGCCCGCTACAGTACGCAAAAACCGACGCTGCGCGACGCGATACTAAGCCACACCGATCTGATGGGCAGCCTCTCGGCGCCTTTCGCGCCGGTCGTCAATGCCGCCACCGCCCTGAAGCCGGTGCGCAGACTGCTGGATGCTACGCTCAAAATCGACCATCACCGCAGTCTGCCGAAATATTCTCACGGCACCTTCCGCCGCTGGTATAAATCCGTGGCGGCAGAACAGGCGCAGTTCGCTGAGCAGGTTGCCTTCTTCCACGGCTGCTACGTGAACTACAACCATCCGCAGCTGGGAAAAGACCTGCTGAAAGTGCTGAACGCCATGGGGACGGGCGTTCAGCTGCTGAGCAAAGAGAAGTGCTGCGGCGTTCCGCTGATTGCCAACGGTTTTACCGACAAAGCGCGCAGGCAGGCGAAAAGCAACGTCACCTCTTTACGTGAGGCGATCGTCGACAAAGGGATACCGGTACTGGCGACGTCGTCAACCTGTACCTTCACGCTGCGCGATGAATATCCGCATCTGCTGGAGGTGGATAACACCGGCCTGCGCGAGCACATTGAGCTGGCGACCCGCTTTCTCTGGCGCAAGCTTGACAGTGGGCAGACGTTACCGCTGGGCAAATTGCCGCTGAAGGTGGTGTATCACACGCCATGTCATATGGAGAAGATGGGCTGGTCGATCTATACGCTGGAGCTGCTGCGGCTGATCCCGGGGCTGGAGCTGACGGTGCTGGACTCACGCTGCTGTGGCATCGCTGGCACCTACGGATTCAAGCGTGAAAACTACCCAACGTCACAGGCCATTGGCGCGCCGCTGTTCCGGCAGATTGAAGAGAGCGGCGCAGATATCGTGGTGACGGATTGTGAAACCTGCAAGTGGCAGATCGAGATGTCCACCAGCAAACGCTGTGAACATCCCATTACCTTGCTGGCAAACGCACTGGCGTAACCGTTGCCGGGGACACTCCCCCGGCACATTCTCACTCTACAAACAGCGATTCCACGACGTTGATCCAGCCGTGCTCGCTGGCGACCTCTTTCCCGTTCAGCCAGCGGCGCAGCATGTTCAGCGCCATCATCGCGCACACCTCCTGACGCACGGCCAGACTGTGGCGGGTAATGCTCATCCTGACCCGCAGGGCGTGCGTTCCTTCCGGGGTTGCCAGGGCGAAGTTGAGATGCTCTTCATCCAGCCCGCCCACAAACAGCGCCAGTCCGGCGAAATGCTTCACTCTGCGCTCGGATGCCCAGCGCGCCGTCTGCGCCAGCGTCTCCTGCTGGAACGGCACCACTTCACTGGCCAGCAGCGGCGCACCCGCCCGGGTAAGCTGAAGCGCCAGAAGCCCACCGGTAAACTGCTCGCTTAGCGTCACGCTCAGCTGGCGGGACTGCAAATGCGCTGCGATCTGCGCCGGCAGCCCTTCCGTTCCTTCGAAAATCAGGCTTTCCCCGGCGACGCGCTGCACTTCCGGCCATAGTGCCAGCATAGCGGCTTTCTCTGACGCCGGTCCGGTCAGCTTCAGTTCAATAATCGGCATGGAGGAGCGATAGCCCATCGACACGCCGGGAGGCAGTTGCAGGTGATCGAGGCTCTGGGCCAGGTCGCTTTCCGAGCGGCCAAAGGTGGTCAGACGCAGGCACAGCGGCGGTTCAGGCAGCGTGAAGCGCGCGCGCAGGCGCGGCAGGATCTGCTGCTCGACCATCACTTTAAATTCCGACGGCACGCCCGGAGTGAAGAACATCAGGCAGCGGTTCAGCTGAACGGCAAACCCGCAGGCGGTGCCGACCGGGTTATCAATCAGTTCCGCGCTGGCGGGAATTTCAGCCTGCTTGCGGTTGCTGGGGGCCATCACGCGGCCACGCTCGGAGAAAAATCGCTCCATCTGTGCCAGCCACGCCTCGTGCAGGACCAGGCCTTCACCTCTGGCCGTGGCGGCGGCCAGCGCGCTGAGATCATCGCTGGTGGGCCCAAGCCCGCCGTTCACAATCAGCACGTCGCAGCGTTCGCTGCGCTCGCGCAGAACGTTGACCAGCGACTCAAGATTGTCACCCACGGTGTTGCGGCGCGTTAACGGTAATCCTTGCTCAAAGAAGAGATCGGCGAGCCAGGCGGCATTGGTATCAATGATTTGCCCATGCAGCACTTCGTCGCCAGTGGATAACATTTCCACGTTTATCATTGTGTTCTCCCATTTCAATGGTCAAAACACTATAGCGCAATCGAAGACCGGGGGAAGAGAGAAACTGGCGCGACTGAACGCCGCGCCGAAAGGATTAGAAACCTGCGCTCACACCGATGTAGGGACCATCTGCCAGCGCGTTGTCGCGGTGGCCGTCTTTACCCGCCAGGTTCAGATAACGATAACCCGCTTCGATGGTGACAGGACGGATGATGGTCCAGCGTCCACCCACGTTGGCTTCCTCATAGCTATCGATACCGCTGGAGAGGGAATCCGGAGAGTAGTAGTACTCACCGAACAGGCCAAAGCTGTCGCCGATTTTCCACTGCAAACCGCCGCCCACTGCCGCCGCATAACCTTCGTCGCCGTCGTTCGGGTTGGTGTAAATCCCTTTACCGCCGACGGTCGCCAGGAAAGGACCCAAAGGTACGTTGAAGCCCAGCCCCAGGCTTGCCGCATCCCCATCGTCGTCGTTATGCGTCCAGCCGCCGGTCATCGCCAGGCCTGCGCTATCCGTGCCAAGACCAAAGCCCAGGTGGGTATAATCTTCGCCCGCCGAGCCGTTGAAGGAAATAGCGTTGGCTGCTGCCGATACAAACATCAGGCCTAAGCCCATTAATGCCACTTTTTTCATTGTCGTGATCCCGCACAATATATTCAGAGATGTCCAAAAACCGCGAGATTTTAACCTGACTGTCTGTGGGATCAATGCGCTCAGTGGACATCGGGCAATTAGTTTGTAACGATTTGATAATATCGGTATTTATATCATCAATAAAAAACGCATTTTTACGCACAGGCCGCCCAGATTTTCACTGGGCATCAGCTGAAGATGGCTGCGGTGCAGGCGGGCAATATCGTTGGCCAGCGCCAGGCCAATGCCGGACCCGGCGGCATCGCCCACGTTATCCAGCCGATGAAACGGCAGCATGGCCTGGGAGATTTGGTCTTCGGCAATACCCGGTCCGCTGTCCTCCACGCTCAGCTCAACGGCATCGTTATCCATGCGCAGGTATACCGTCACGATGCCCTGCTCCGGCGTGTATTTGATCGCATTCTCCAGCAGGTTAGCGCAGAGTTCGCCCAGCAAAACGTCATCCCCCTCAATCATTACCGGCTGCTGTACGCCGTCATAACCGAGATCGATACCCTTGCTGCGCGCCTGTGCCAGCCGCGAAAAGCAGCAGTTTTGCACCACCTGGACCAGATCGACAGGGGCAAACTGTCGCTCCCCCTGCTCTTTCCGCTTCACCGCCGAAAGCTGTAAAAGCCTTTCCGTCAGCACGATGGTGTTATCCAGCGTAACGTTCATTGCCCGTAAGCTCTCCTGCCACAGCGCCGGATCGTTACGCGTCAGAGCAACGGATACCTGCGTTTTTAGCACCGCCAGCGGCGTTTTGAGCTGGTGTGAGGCATCGGCATTGAAGCGCTCCTGCCGCGAAAGTACGCCGCGCAACCGGTCGATGTAACGGTTAAACGCCACAATCAGCAGCCGCGTTTCCGACCAGGGCAGCAGCTCCGGCAGCGGGGCCAGCAGCCCGGGCTCACGGCGCACCATCAGCGAAGAGAGTTGCCGCATTGGGCGCAGCACGCGGCGCAGCAGCCAGGCGGTCAGGACCAGCGTCAGCAGCACCAGCAGCCCCTGCGACACGAGTGAGGAAAACAGCAGCTGAGTGGCCAGATAGCGCCGCGACTGCAACGTTTCTGCGACGTAAATTTCCGCCATCCCGAACACATTATCTTCGTTAACCGGCTGGAGCAGCTTCGCCACGCGGATCGCCTGCCCGCGATACTCGGTATGATAAAACCACGCCAGCGCCGGATAGTGAGTGGTGCGCGACGTGGAGGGAGGCATATTTGGCAGATCGTCATAGCCGGAGATCGTCCGCCCGTCAGGGTCAACCACCTTGTAGTAGAGGCGATCGTTCATGTTCAGCTCAAAGCTGTCGAGCACGACCCAGGGCACGTTCACCAGCAGCTTGCCCTTGTGCACCACCAGCCGCTCAGACACGGTGCGCGCCGAGGATAACAGCGTGCGGTCATAGGCCTGCGTCGCCGCCTGTAGCGCGCTAACGTAGCTGTTAAAGGCTGACAGCCCCCATAACAGCAGCAGCGGCAAACCCAGAAAGAGCAAAAGTTGCAGGTAAAGCGACTGCGGCTTAACCCACTTCATCGCCGCACTCCAGCACGTAGCCCAGTCCCCGGAGGGTGGTGATCCGCACGCCGCTGCCGGTCAGCTTCTTACGCAGGCGGTGAATATAGAGATCGATACTCTCGGGGCTGACGTCGTCGTTCAGGCTGAACACCTGGTCGAAAAGCTGTTGCCGGGAGACGGGACGGGTCCGGCGGTGCATCAGCACCTTCAGCAAAGAGAGTTCCCGCGGCGTAAGGGAGAGGGGTTCATCGCGCAGCAGAAAAAAGCCTTCATCATCGTACTCCAGCTCTCCCAGCCGCTGGCGCTCCTGGGTTCGTCCTTCGCTGCGGCGCAGCAGCGCGCGCAGACGGGCATCAAGTTCCTCCAGCTCGAACGGTTTCGGCAGGTAGTCATCCGCCCCGGCATTCAGCCCCTTCACCCTGTCTGCCACGTTGCTGCGGGCAGTAAGAAACAGCACCGGCAGCGTCTGCCCGCGCTTTCTCAGACGATGCACCACTTCCAGCCCGTCGAAGCCGGGCATGCCGATATCAAGGATCGCGACGGCATAGTTTTCCCCCTGTAAAAGGTGATCGGCCGCCCGTCCATCGTTGACGCAATCCACGGCAAATCCGTTTTGTACCAGCGCTTTCTCCAGCCAGTGAGCCAGCTCACGATTATCTTCCGCCAGTAAGAGACGCATATCACATCCTGTAAAGTTGGTGTCGCAGTGAAAGGGAAATGAAAGGTTATTGTTTTAACAATCACGCAACGGAACCGCTACAAGGTGGTTCACATAATCAGAAAAAAGACACCCGTACCCGTACTCCCGGTTCTCCGGCGTGAGGATAAACGATGAAAAAACAATTACTTTCTACCCTTGCTGCAAGCGTATTGCTGTTGAGTGCCTCTGTCGTCCAGGCGCAGGACACCCCGTCCCGCACCGAGTGTATCGCCCCGGCCAAACCCGGCGGCGGCTTCGACCTGACCTGTAAGCTGATTCAGGTCAGCCTGCTGGAGACGAAGGCCATCGAGAAACCAATGCGCGTCACCTACATGCCCGGCGGCGTGGGCGCGGTAGCCTATAACGCCATCGTCGCCCAGCGCCCTGCTGAACCCGGCACCGTGGTGGCCTTCTCCGGCGGCTCGCTGCTGAACCTGTCGCAGGGGAAATTTGGTCGTTATGACGTAAATGACGTGCGCTGGCTCGCCACCGTGGGCACCGATTACGGCATGATCGCCGTTCGCGCGGACTCCCCGTGGAAATCCCTGAAAGATCTGTTGACCGCCATGGAAAAAGATCCGAACAGCGTGGTGATTGGCGCAGGCGCCTCTATCGGCAGCCAGGACTGGATGAAAGCCGCGCTGCTGGCGCAGCAGGCCAAAGTGGATCCGCACAAAATGCGTTACGTGGCCTTTGAAGGCGGCGGTGAGCCGGTGACGGCGCTGATGGGCAATCACGTGCAGGCAGTATCGGGCGATCTCAGCGAAATGGTGCCCTACCTGAGCGGGGATAAGATCCGCGTGCTGGCGGTCTTTTCGGAAAACCGTCTGCCGGGCCAGCTGGCAGACGTCCCAACCGCCAAAGAGCAGGGTTATAACCTGGTCTGGCCGATCATCCGTGGCTTCTTCGTCGGGCCAAAAGTGACCGACGCCGAGTACCAGTGGTGGGTGGATACCTTCGCAAAACTTCAGCAAACCGAGGAGTTCAAAAAACAGCGCGATCTGCGCGGGCTGTTTGAGTTCAACCTGAACGGCAAGCAGCTGGACGAGTACGTGAAAAAACAGGTGAATGACTACCGCGAACAGGCGAAAGCCTTTGGTCTTGCGAAATAACCGGAGGCGCTATGAGCGATCGCATTTTTGCCGGGATATGGCTGCTGCTCTGCATTGGCGGCCTGTTCGTCGCCTGGCAGATCCACAGCGAATACAGCTATGAACCCGTGGGGCCACGCCCCTTTCCCGTCGGCATTGTCGGCCTGATGCTGCTCTGCTCGGTGGCCCTGCTGCTGCGCCATCCGGACACCGTGGAGTGGCCGCCACGCCGCACGCTGCAACGTCTGCTGGTAATGGTGATTGTTCTGCTGATGTACGCGTGGGGCTTTGAGTGGCTCGGCTTCCCGATCGCCACCGCCCTGCTGACGATGGTGATTGGCATACTGTTTAACGCCTCGCTGCCTGCGGCGGGGATCTCCGGGGTCGTACTGGGCATTTTACTCTGGTACGCCTTCGACCGCCTGCTTGACGTGACCCTGCCGCTCGGCGCATGGTTTAACTAACGGAGCACGCTATGGATACCTGGATCTATCTCTCTCAGGGGTTCGCGGTAGCGATGACCCCGGAAAACCTGGTGATCGCCCTGATCGGCTGTTTCGTCGGGACGATCGTTGGCCTGCTGCCGGGCCTTGGGCCTATCAACGGCGTGGCGATTTTACTGCCGCTGGCCTTTGCGCTGCACCTGCCTGCGGAATCGGCGTTGATCCTGCTGGCGACGGTTTATATCGGCTGCGAATACGGGGGGCGTATTTCCTCAATACTGCTTAACGTTCCCGGCGATGCCGCCGCCATTATGACCGCGCTGGATGGCTATCCGATGGCACAGCAGGGACGCGGCGGCGTGGCGCTCTCTATTTCCGCCGTCAGCTCGTTCTTTGGCTCCCTGATCGCCATTGGCGGCATCATCCTCTTCGCCCCGGCGCTGGCCCAGTGGTCGCTGGCGTTTGGTCCGGCCGAGTATTTTGCCCTGATGGTATTCGCCATCGCCTGTCTCGGCAGCATGATGGCGCAGAATCCGCTGAAGTCGTTTTTGTCTGCGTTGATTGGCCTCAGTCTGGCCACCGTCGGCGTGGATGCCAACACCGGGGTTTATCGCTTTACCTTCGACAGCGTCCACCTGTCTGACGGCGTGCAGTTTATCGTCGTGGTGATTGGTCTGTTCTCTGTCTCAGAAATCTTACTGATGCTGGAACATACCAGCAGCGGGCAGACGCTGGTGCGTAAAACCGGACGTATGCTCTTTAATGCCAAAGAGGGGGCGCAGTGTGTGGGTGCCACCCTGCGTTCAGCGGTGATCGGTTTCTTCGTCGGCATTCTGCCCGGCGCGGGGGCGACTATCGCCAGCGCCATCACCTACATGACCGAGAAAAAGCTGAGCGGTAACAGCGACAGCTTCGGCAAAGGCGATATCCGCGGCGTGGCGGCACCGGAGGCGGCGAATAACGCCTCGGCCTGCGGCTCGTTTATCCCGATGCTGACCCTCGGCGTGCCGGGTTCCGGCACCACGGCGGTGATGATGGGCGCGCTGACGCTCTATAACATCACTCCCGGTCCGGCGATGTTTACCGAGCAGCCCGATATCGTCTGGGGTTTGATTGCCGCCCTGCTGATCGCCAACGTGATGCTGCTGGTGATGAACATCCCGCTGATCGGGCTATTCACCCGTATGCTGACCATTCCCCTGTGGTTCCTGGTCCCGGCCATCGCCGCCGTCTCTGCGGTTGGGGTATACGCGGTGCACAGCACCACCTTCGACCTGGTGTTAATGGTGCTGCTCGGCGTGCTGGGCTACATTCTGCGCAAGATGCACTTCCCGATGTCGCCGCTGATTTTAGGGTTTGTGCTGGGCGAAATGCTGGAGCAGAACCTGCGCCGCGCCCTCTCCATCAGCAATGGCAACATGGCGATCCTGTGGGAGAGCAGCGTGACGAAGATCCTGCTGGCGATGGCGATCATGGTGATTGTCGTGCCGCCGGTGCTGCGCTGGATGCGTCGACGCCAGCAGAAACCGCAGCCGGATATCGGCTGATTAGCCCCTCAACAGGGCATTGACCCACTGCCTTAACGCCTGGCGGGAGATCTTTATCCCGCCATTTTTCAGTTCTGACGGCAGCGCCAGCCAGTGTACCGGCTGCTCAAAGCGTGCCAGCCTGCCCTGAACCCACTCCGGCAACAGCGTGATATCCGTGCCCGGCTCACATTCCACTACCGCCACCGGGCGTTGCCCGTATTCGGCGTCATCCAGCGGGACGATAAACACCTGGCTTACCTGCGGATGTGTGACGATAACGCGCTCCAGCGCTTCCGGCTGGATCCCTTCTCCGCCGCTGAAAAAGAGATTGTCCATTCGGCCCAGAATGGTCAGGCGTCCGTCATGCCACTCGCCGCGATCGCGGGTGGCGAACCAGCCCTGCTCGTTGACCAGCGGCAGTAAGGCGCCGTCTCGCCAGTAGCCCGCCGCCATGCTTTCCGCCCGGATCCAGACTTCACCGTTCACCACCTGAAGGTCTCTGCCCGGCAGCGCGCTGCCCACGTCCGGCGCGCCGTCGGCCTCTTTGGCGCAGACGGTGGAGGCGAACTCGGTCAGACCGTAGCCGCAGAACGTGCGGATCCCCTGCTTGCGCGCCTGTTCGGTCAGCTCAACGGGGATTTCCGCCCCGCCGAGCAGCACGGCTTTCAGCGCAACGGGATGGTGTGAATTGAGCAGCCGCCACAGCTGCGTCGGCACCAGCGAGGCGTGGGTACAGCCCTGCAGGGCCTGCTCCAGCGGCTGTTTTTCACGCACGGTGAGACGGCCTCCGCCCTGCAACCAGCGCCACAAAATCCCCTGACCGGAGACGTGAAACAGCGGCAAGGACAGCAGCCAGTCGTCATCACCGCCATAAGGCATCAGCGACAACACGCCTTTTGCGCTGGCAAGGTGGGCGGCACAGGTGTGCACCGCCGCTTTCGGCAAGCCGGTGGAGCCGGAGGTGAGCGTCATTGAGGCCAGCCGTTCTGCCCGCCACGTCACGCCGCCCTGCTCCTCGCCCTCTCTTAATACCAGCCCAGGCAGACCGTCATACTCACCGTTAAGCACCAGCGCAAAGCGCAGGGTCATCTGCGGCAGGAGGACGTCCAGCAGCGGACGGGGAAGCTGAGGGTTCACCGGCAAAATGCGGGCGCCGCACTGAAGCAACGCCAGCCAGGCCAGCAGGGTCTGCGGATGGTTGTGGGCGAGCAGCATGACGCCGTCACCGTCCCTGACACCCTGAGACTGAAAACCGGCTGCCAGACGATCGATACGCTCGCCCAACTGTGACCAGTTGAGCGTTATATCGTCTAAACGCAGCGCGGGTGTATCGGCACTCCTGGAGCGCCAGTGCCGCCACGGCCAGTCGGTAAAAGTCATTGCAGCGGCTCCAGCGTCCCGACGTCGAGGCACGGTAAGGTGCTGTCCGGCCACTGGCGAATCAGTTGGGCCTGCATCAGGTTTAGCGTATCAAGACCGGGAACGGTGTCCGGCGTTAACCATGCAGCGATGCGCGCCAGCTGCGTCAGCCCGAGGCTGGATTCGATGGATGAACTGATCACCGCCGTCAGCCCTGCGGCATGGGCCGCCGCAACCTGCTCGCGCACCTTGTCGAGGCTGCCGGTCAGCGTTGGCTTAATGACCACGGCCCCGACGCCCGGCTCGGCGGCAAACGTAAAACCGGCTTCGCGCAGGCTCTCATCCCAGGCAATGGCAATGCCGGTTTCCCGGGCGAAGGCGCGAGAGTCGTCGCGCGTTTTGCACGGCTCTTCGAGAAACGCGATGCGGTTGCGGTACGCCGGGTTGACGTACTTCGCAAACTGCTGCGCCCTGAGCGGCGTCCAGGCGCGGTTGGCGTCCAGGCGCAGGTGCAGATCGGGAATGGCTTCCAGTAACAGGTTAACCACCATTCCGTCGCGCACCGCTTCGTACAGGCCGACCTTAATTTTCGCCACCTTCTCGCCAGGCATCCCGGAGAGCAGCGCGAAAAGTTCATCCGGATCGCCGGAACAGAGCGGCGCGGCGCGATAATTCGCCGCATCCGGCAAACAGCCGTCCAGCTCTGCCAGCGCGCAGCTGATGCCGAACGCGACGGAAGGAACGTCCGGCAGCGACGGATCTGCCCCCTCACGCCATTCGTGTGTCCAGGCCATCAGCGCCGCCTGCGCCTCATCCAGCGTTTCCAGGCTAAAGCCCGGAAGCGGGGCGATTTCGCCCCACCCTTCCCGCTCGCCCTGCCGGAGATGCACGAAAAAGCCATCACGGGTTTTTAACCGCCTTTCACGCAGTACCACGCCCGCGTCCATCGGTATCTGCCAGCGGTAAACCTGCGCGCGACGCATCACGGGTTCCGTTTGTATTTGCTGAAGTCTGGCTGGCGTTTTTCGTTGAACGCGTTGCGCCCTTCCTGACCCTCTTCGGTCATATAGAACAGCATGGTGGCGTTACCCGCCAGCTCCTGAAGTCCCGCCTGACCGTCACAGTCGGCGTTGAGGGCCGCTTTCAGGCAGCGCAGCGCCATTGGGCTGTTTTGCAGCATTTCGCGACACCAGCGCACGGTCTCTTTTTCCAGATCGGCGATCGGCACCACGGTGTTAACCAACCCCATGTCCAGCGCTTCCTGGGCGTTGTACTGACGGCACAGGAACCAGATTTCGCGGGCTTTTTTCTGGCCGACGATGCGCGCCATGTAGGATGCCCCCCAGCCGCCGTCGAAGGAGCCAACTTTCGGGCCAGTCTGACCGAAAATGGCATTTTCCGCCGCGATAGTCAGGTCACACATCATGTGCAGCACGTGACCGCCGCCGATGGAATAACCTGCCACCATCGCAACCACCGGTTTTGGACAGGTGCGGATCTGGCGCTGGAAATCCAGCACGTTCAGGTGGTGCGTGCCGGCATCATCCTGGTATCCGCCGTAGTCGCCGCGGACTTTCTGATCGCCGCCCGAGCAAAAGGCTTTCTCCCCTTCCCCGGTGAGGACGATGACGCCGATGTTGTCGTCGTAGCGGGCATCCGCCAGCGCCTGGATCATCTCTTTTACGGTCAGCGGACGAAACGCGTTGCGTACCTGTGGACGATTGATGGTGATTTTGGCGATACCATCGGTGGATTTGTGGTAGCGAATGTCGGTGTAGCCTTCGGAGCAGTCCTGCCATTCAACCGGCGCGTAAAGCATGTTTTCATCAGGATAGATCATAGCGTGTCCTTTGTTCGATAACGTAGTATCTGAGCCAGACTCGCGGCAACCGCTTCCGGGTTGTCCCGGTGGGCGTTGTGTCCGGCATGAGGGATAGCATGACGCATGGCGTTAAGTTCAGCAGCGATGGCTGCAAACTTCCCGTCACGTTCGCCATAGAGATAGTCGAAAGAAAAATCACGCGCGGTGAGCGCGGGACGTAAATCAGGCTGAACGGCAAGCGAGGTGGCTTCCAGCATTTCAGCCAGCCTCGGGCCGTTGTTCCGGCTACGCAGCGCGATCAGCGCGTTGCGCTGTTCATCCGTAAGGGAGGTAAAGACCGGCTGTTGATACCAGTCGGCAAAGACGGCTTCAAGCGGCTCACTGCGAAAACGTAACGCCCAGCGGCGGTCCGAGGTCAGCCGCGCCTGGCGCGCCTCGACGTCTTGCAGCCCAGGGTGTCCACCTTCCACAATCACCCCGTCTAACCCCGCAGGATGCTGGCAGGCATGGAACATCGCAATGCGGCCACCGAGAGAGTACCCTACCAGCCAGTAATTTAGTATGTTGTAACTAATTAAGGTATACGTGAGCAATTCACTTACCTCTGCAAACCCCGTCACGCCCGTATCCGCTGAACCACCGTGCCCGGGCAGGTCAAGGTAGAGCCTGGGGTAGTCATGCAGCGACACCCCAACGGTCTGCCACTCACGACAGTCGCCGGAAAAACCGTGCAGGAAAACCAGCCAGGGGTAGCCTGGTTTTCCGGGCTGAGTGACGCCAGCGAGGATCACAGGTGACTCACCTGCGCCAGCAGATGTTGCAGCTTCTGCGCGCCGTCAGAATCGTTTACCACCAGCTCAATCAGCGTCGCGCCAGGCTGCCGCCAGGCGGTGTTCAGCGCCGTCTCCAGCGCGTCCCAGTTTTCCGGGCGATGGTACTTCAGGCTGAACATGGCGGCGGCGTGTTCGAACTGCACGTTTTGCGGCATCAGATAGAAGCGCTCACGTTCGCTTTGCGGCGTCGGCAGCAGGGAGAAAATCTGTCCGCCGTTATTGTTAACAACAATCAGCACGAACGGAGCCGACGCCTGACGCAGGAGCGCCAGCGCGTTGAGATCGTAGAGGGCTGAGAGATCCCCCACAATCGCCAGCGTGGATTTTGCGCTGGCACGCTGTACGCCAGCGGCGGTGGAGATCAGTCCGTCAATGCCGCTCGCGCCCCGGTTGCTGTATACCGGATAACCCGCGGGCAGCTGCGAAAAGGCGTCAATCAGGCGCACCACCAGGCTGTTACCGACAAAAAGTTGCCCCTGCTCGGGAAGATATTTGCGGATACGGTGCGCCAGCCCGGCTTCACTGAACTCCTCGCACTGCGCTTTGGTGAGTTCCCACGCCTGACGCGACAGCGCCGGGATCTCCACCGCCCAGGGTTTGCGTTTTTCCGCCGGATGCAATTCCAGCCAGCTGTCAATATCGCTCACCAGGCGGCGACCGCGATGGTGCGCCGGATCAAGGCGTCCTTCGAGCGGGTCCACCAGCCAGTACTCTTCTGGCGTACAGGTGGCCTGCCACTGGAGCAGTCGCTTGCCCGTCAGGCTCGAGCCCAGCTGGACGACAATTTGCGCCTGCGCCAGCTCGGTGACCGCTTTCGCGTTCCCCAGCCAGAGGTCAGCGCAGGGCAGCGGCTGGCCCGTCTGGGAAAGCACGTCACCAATCAGCGGCCAGCCAAGCGTTTGTGCCCACTCCGCCGCCAGCTTGCCTTCCGCCGCACTCATCCGCCCGGCAATCACCACCCCGCGCTTCTGGCGCCAGAAGAACCAGTCGCGCTGCTTAGCGCTTTCCAGATGCGTCTGCTCACGCAGCCAGGGCTTTTCGCTCTCCCACCATTCTCCCAGGTGCTGTTGCCAGGCTAGGCCGGTCTCGTTCATTTCGCCGTACAGCGGTTCGGCAAACGGGCAGTTAATGTGCAGCCCGCCGCTGCGCAGTGCGTTCATGGCGTGGTCGAGAGTTGAGACCAGCCAGCTGGCGGGAATATCCTGGGTGGGGCGCGGCAACGAGACCGTCTGTGAAGGATGCGAGGCAAAAATGCCAGGCTGACGAATCGCCTGGTTCGCGCCGCAGTCAATAAGTTCCGGAGGACGATCGGCGGTGAGTAAAATCAGCTTTTCGCCGGTTAACCCCGCTTCAATCAGCGCCGGATAGAGGTTTGCCACCGCCGTGCCGGAAGTCACTATCACCGCCACGGGCGCGTTGCTGACTTTCGCCAGCCCGAGCGCCAGGTGGCCGAGACCACGCTCGTCAAAATGGGTGTGATGAATAAAAGCCCTGTTTTCCGCCGCAGCAAGGGTGAGCGGCGTGGAGCGAGAGCCCGGAGCAATACACACATGCCTGACACCATGGCGGGTCAGGGCTTCAAGGATCACCGTCGCCCAGCGTCGGTTAAAAGAACTTACTGACATGAGATTGTCCAGTATCAAGAATGCGACACAGTATAAATAATAGAAAAAGTCAGAATTTTGATATGAATCGGGATTGCACGAATCAGTATTAATCCCTCAGGAGGAGGGAACGCAGCCCGGCGGCCTTATTTTCGATCTCCTGCCACTCCTGCTCTGGATCGGAGCCGCTGACGATGCCCGCCCCCGCATAAAGACGCAGCGCGGCGTCATGAACGCGGGCGGAGCGTAATGCCACGCAGAACTCGCTTTGATCGCGCGATAAATAGCCCGCCGATCCGGCGTACCACTCCCGGTCAAACGGCTCCACTTTCGCAATAAATTCTCGCGCTGCCTGACGCGGCAGCCCGGCCACCGCCGCCGTCGGTTGCAGAATATGCAGACACTGCTCGTCATCAGACTGTTTGAGTTCAGTCCAGATACAGCGGCGTAAATGCTGCACCTTGCGCAGACGCAGCACCTGCGCTGGGAGGATCTCCAGCGTCCGGGTATGGTGCTGAAGACGCTGGCAGATATCTTCCACCACCAGCATATTTTCCCGCTGATTTTTGTCGTCGTTCATCAGCCAGTCGCCCAGACGCTGGGCCTGCTTATCGTCAGAATGGCTGGCGACGGTGCCTGCCAGCGCTTCAGTGCGCAGCAGCATGCCGCGTCGCCGCCAAAGTCGCTCGGGCGTCGAGCCAAGGAACGCGTTGCTGGCGTCAAAGACCATACAAAAATGATAGCAGTTGAGGTTTAGCGCGCGGCTGGCGGCCATTAGCGCGATGGCGTTCACGGGCTGCTGGCACTGCACGTCTGTAGCACGTGCGAGCACCACTTTCTCAAAATCGCCGCGAGCAAGGGTATCCGTCGCCTGACGAATCAACGCCAGCCATTCCGGTTTTTCCGGATGATGGGTTTCCTGCACAATCTGCACGGACAACGGGCGGATCGGCGCGGCGTCGCGCAGGTTATCAATAAACTTCAGTGCGTCACCGGCATCGTCACACAGCGACGTTTCGCTCCACAGTTGCAGGCGCAGCGTGGCGACCCCGCCAGACCGTCGCCAGAGAAGGCGCGGTAAAAACAGCTTTCCCTGTGCCGGGTTGAAGGCGTTCAGGCCGCAGATACGGGTATCATTGGCTACGTCATGGGTGTGCAAAAACCGGGAGGCCGAGGCCAGAGAGTCAAAATGGGCGAGGCTTCCGAGCGCGGCAAGTTCTTCATCACCGCTCCGCTGTTGCCAGTAAAACTGGGGATAGCATCGCTGCACACCCAGCCAGGCCAGCGGATCGAAGGCGTCGTTTAACGGGAAAGAGACATCGAAATGGCGTAAACCGGGTGTAGCGGGTAACGCTTGCGCAAGCTGAGTGCGCAGGCGTTCCAGCGCGATGGAAATCGAATGCACGCGAACCTCTCCCTGTTAAAACCTTACATTATACGGGGTACTGATGATAAATAGCAGTACCCACGTGTAGGGAGGGGTTTACCGGCTTAACGACGGGCTAACAGCAGGCCCAGCACCAGCCCTACGGCCGCACCGACCCCAATGCCCTGCCACGGCTTTTCGTGCACATAATCGTCGGCACGATAAACCGCCTGTTTGGCGCGGTAGTAGTAATTGTCGGATGCGTTGCTGACGCGGTTTTTCACGTCATGCAGCGCCTGCTCGGCGCGGGCTTTAAGCTCAATGTACTTCTGATCGGCAGGATCGCCTGAAGAGCGCAGTACTTCTTCCAGCGTTTCGCTTAACAGCGTTAGATCGTCGTCTGCTCGGGTATCCCAGGATTGAAATGACATATTTTTCTCCATGTTAGTACACCAGTCCGATAACTATAGACAACGTCTCGCTATTGCGCCTGTTTCGCTTCGCGCGCCATACCGATGTGTGGGATGCCATCTTCATCGTAAATGTCCGTGACCGGGGTAAAACCAAAATGGCCATAGAATGATTGCAAATGCGCCTGCGCGCCCAGGTATAACGCCTTGTCTGGCCACCGTTTCTGGCATGCGTCCAGTGTTTTTTCCATCAGCTGATAGCCCAGCTTTTCACCGCGCGCGCTTCCGCTGATAATGACGCGGCCAATGACGACAGGGTCAAAATCCTCTTCGCTTTTCAGAATCCTCGCATACGCCACCAGCTCGTTATCGCGCCAGCCGAGGATGTGCCGGTTCTCGCCGACCAGGTCATCGCCGTCGATATCCTGATACGGGCAGGTTTGTTCAACCACAAAAACTTCGCAGCGCAGTTTGAGCAGGGCGTAGAGTGACTGAATAGTCAGTTCGCTGTGGTGTAGATCTTGCCACTGGATCATGTGTTTCTCCTTCCTGGGGTTCATCACGTTATACTAAACCCCTTCCCATTCGGCAAAGGGCTGATTGCGTTATGGAACTGATTTTTCTGGGTACGTCCGCGGGCGTGCCAACCCGCTCACGAAACGTGACGGCTATTCTGCTGGATCTTAAGCATCCTACCCGCGGCGGGCTGTGGCTGTTTGACTGCGGCGAAGGTACGCAGCATCAGTTGCTGCATACCTCATACCACCCGGGGAAAGTGGATAAAATATTTATCACCCATCTGCACGGCGACCATCTGTTTGGCCTGCCGGGCCTGCTGTGTAGCCGTTCGATGGCCGGTAACGCTAACCCGCTGACCATTTATGGCCCTGCGGGTATTCAGGCATTCGTTGAGACCACGCTGCGCCTGAGCGGCTCGTGGACCGATTATCCGCTGGAGGTGGTTGAGATCGGCGAAGGTCTGGTGTTCGACGACGGAGATTACCAGGTGCGCGCTTACCCGCTTAACCATCCGGTGGAATGCTACGGCTATCGCGTTGAGGAGCATGACAAGCCCGGGGCGCTGAACGCTGCCGCGTTGCAGGCCGATGGGGTGAAACCTGGCCCGCTGTTCCAGCGTCTGAAGCACGGCGAGACCGTCACGCTGGAAGACGGGCGCGTTATCAACGGTCAGGATTACCTTGCGCCGCCGCAGCCGGGCAAAAAACTGGCTATTTTTGGGGATACCGCCCCCTGCCCTTCGGCGCTCCGGCTTGCCGGGGGTGTGGATGTGATGGTGCATGAGGCAACGCTGGAAGCGGCGATGGAAGAGAAAGCCAACAGCCGGGGGCACAGCTCAACGCGTCAGGCCGCGCAGCTGGCGCGCGAGGCTGGCGTCCGGAAACTGATTGTCACTCACGTCAGCTCACGCTATGACGTCCGCGGCTGTGAAAGCCTGCTGGCAGAGTGTCGGGAGGTGTTCCCGGCATGCGAGCTGGCGGAAGATTTTGCTCAGGTCAGCGTTTAGTCCTTCATTTTTCCCTCAGGGTGCCGATAACGATTAAAAGGCAAGCATTTCTCTTGAGGGTAGAATGGATAATTTCCAGAAAGATATTGATGACAGGGCGAACCTGACCCAGTCCAACCGTTTTGAACTGTTGCTGTTCCGTCTTGGCACCTCTCTGAACGAAAATAAATCCGAGCTGTTCGGCATCAACGTGTTCAAACTGCGCGAAATTGTGCCGATGCCGACCTTCACCAAACCAGCGGGAATGAAGTCTCCGCTGATGGGGATGGTAAATATTCGCGACCAGGTGATCCCGGTGATCGATCTGGCCGCCGTCGCCGGCTGCAAGCCAGCCACCGGGCTAAACATTTTGCTGATCACCGAATATGCCCGCAGCGTGCAGGCGTTTGCCGTGGAATCGGTGGAGAACATCATGCGTCTCGACTGGAAGCAGGTGCACGCCGCGGAAACCGCCGTCAGCGGTCGCTACATCACCAGCATTGCCTGTCTGGACGATAAGACCGATACCAACGATCTGGCAATGGTGCTCGACGTGGAGCAGATCCTGTATGACATCACCCCGGCGAACCACGATCTGCACGCCCCCCATCTGGAAACCACCAAATTCAACATCAAGCCTGGCTCTGTCGCGATTGTTGCTGAAGACTCGAAAGTAGCGCGCTCAATGCTGGAGAAGGGATTGCAGGCAATGGAGATCCCGGCTCAGCTGCATATCACCGGCAAAGACGCATGGGAGAAAATCACTCAGCTGGCCGCGCAGGCTCAGGCTGAGGGCGTCCCCGTTACCGATAAGATTGCCCTGGTATTAACCGACCTCGAAATGCCGGAGATGGACGGCTTTACGCTGACGCGCAAAATCAAAACTGACCCGGTACTGAAAGATATTCCGGTGGTGATCCACTCGTCTCTTTCCGGCAACGCGAACGAAGATCATATACGCAAAGTGAAGGCTGACGGCTATGTGGCGAAGTTTGAGCTGAATGAGCTGTCGTCGGTGATTGAAGAGGTGCTGGACCGCTCGATGAAGAAGATTGACGGGCCGCTTATAAGCAGGAAGCAGTTAGCTTAGTCGGGTGGCGCTTCGCTTACCCGACCTACAAGACCTGTAGGCCCTGCAAGCGTAGCGCCGTTGGGCAATAAAAAACCCGCCGAGGCGGGTTTTTTGCTTTTACATCAGCGGCATCGCGCGCTGCACAATCTCAATCAGCGGCTGCGGATAGATACCGAAGATTAGCACCAGAAGCGCGGAGATCAGCACCACGATCCCCCCGGCGCTGTACTGCCAGTTGGACGGCGCATCACGGTTGAGCTGCTGAGGCGCGCTCAGGTACAGGCTCACAGCCACACGCAGGTAGTAGTAAAGACCAATCGCGGAGCCGATAACGACACCGGCAGTCAGCCACCACAGACCCGCCTGCACACCGACGGCCAGCACGTAGAACTTACCGATAAAGCCCAGCGTCATCGGGATACCCGCCAGAGAGAGCATCATCACGGTCATTACCGCAGACAGAATCGGACGGTGCCAGAACAGACCACGGTAGGAGAACAGGGAATCTGCATCCGGGCCACGGTACGGGCTGGACATCAGGCTCACCACGCCGAACGCGCCGAGGCTGCTGAACAGGTAACCGGCCAGATACACACCCACGGTTTCCATCGACATCTCACCGCTTTGCAGCGCAATCAGCGCCACCAGCAGGTAGCCCAGATGGGAGATTGAGGAGTAGCCCAGCAGACGCTTAATGTTGGTCTGGCTCAGCGCCATCAGGTTACCGAAGATGATGGAAACGAACGCGATAATGCCCAGCACCACGCGAACCGCTTCGCTGTCACCCACCGGGGCGTACAGGAACAGACGCATGACCACGCCAAAGATAGCGATTTTACTCGCCGTCGCCAGGAAGGTAGAGACCGGCGCTGGCGCACCCTGATAAACGTCTGGCGTCCACAGGTGGAACGGCACCAGAGAGAGTTTAAAGCCAAGGCCAACAATCATCATGCCCAGACCCGCCAGCAGCAGCGGCTCGTGCATCATACCGTCGCCGAGGCTCTTACCGAGCGCCAGGAAGGAGAGGTTACCCGTCTGTGCATACAGCAGCGCGATACCGAACAGCAGGAACGACGACGCAGCAGCGGACAAGATGGTGTACTTGATCGCCGCTTCCAGAGAGCGCTTCTGACGGAAAGCGTAACCAATCAGGCCGAACAGCGGCAGTGAGATCAGCTCAATACCGAGGAACAGCGCGGCCATGTGGTTCGCGTTCGCCAGCAGAATGCCGCCCAGTGCGGCAATCAGTACCAGCAGGTAAAACTCTTCTTTGTTGTCGTTGTACCCTTCGAGCCACGGGTACGCAAAGGTACAGGTTGCCAGGCTCGCCAGCAGCACCAGACCGGTGTAGAGCATGGCGTAGCCGTCAACGCGCATCAGCGGCGTGACGTCCATTGCGCCCGCCTGGCCAACAAACCAGAGGGAGACTAACGCAGCGTTCAGACCCAGAACGGACAGGGTCGCATTCAGGAAGTGATTGCGTCGCCACGCAATGGAGAGCATCACAACCACCACCGTCAATCCGACGATCAGCAGCGGTAGCAGCGCGATCAGTTGTTGTGGAGTTATTGTCATGGCGAATTACGGCCTTGTAGTAGAAGCAGAATTAACAAACCACTGCTGGATGTTACCCATCGCGGAGTGCGAGGTATCCAGAATCGGCTGCGGATAGAAGCCCAGCAGCACCAGCAGTACGACCAGCAGCAGGATGATGGACAGCTCACGCAGCGACATCCCCGGCAGTTCTTTAGCAGCAATTTCGCTCTTCGCTTTACCGAAGTAGGCGCGGTGCAGCATCGCCAGCGAGTACACGGAGGCGAACACCAGACCAAAGGTGGAGATGACGGTAATCATCGGAACCACTTTGAAGCTGCCGAACAGAATCATAAATTCGCCAACGAAGTTACCGGTACCTGGCATACCCAGGGTGGCAACCGCGAAGAACATGGAGAGTGCAGGCAGCCATTTCATTTTGCCCCACAGGCCGCCCATCATACGCATGTCGCGGGTATGCAGACGTTCGTACAGCTGACCGCACAGGATGAAGAGACCGGCAGCGGACAAGCCGTGCGCAATCATCTGGATCACCGCGCCCTGGTACGCCAGCTGGCTGCCAGTGTAGATGGCAATCAGTACGAAGCCCATGTGGGAAACGGAGGTGTAAGCAATCAGACGTTTGATGTCGTACTGCGTGAAGGCCATCCATGCACCGTAGAAGATACCGATCACGCCAAGCCACATGGCAATCGGCGCGAACTCTGCGGAGGCGTTCGGGAACAGCGGCAGGGAGAAACGCAGCAGACCGTAGGCCGCCGTTTTCAGCAAGATACCCGCCAGGTCAACGGAACCCGCCGTTGGCGCCTGAGAGTGCGCGTCCGGCAGCCAGCCGTGCAGCGGAACCACCGGCATTTTCACCGCGAAGGCGATGAAGAAGCCGAGCATCAGCAGGTATTCCACACCGTGGGACATCGGGGTCTTCAGCAGATCTTCATAGTTGAAGGTCCAGACGCCGGTGGCGTTGTAATGCACAAACACCAGCGCCAGGATGGCAATCAACATCACCAGACCGCTCGCCTGGGTGTAGATGAAGAACTTGGTGGCCGCCGTGATACGCGTTTTACCGTCGGATGCCTTGTGGCCCCACAGCGCGATCAGGAAGTACATCGGCACCAGCATCATCTCCCAGAAGAAGAAGAACAGGAACATGTCGATGGCCAGGAACACGCCGATAACGCCGCCCAGGATCCACATCAGGTTCAGGTGGAAGAAGCCCTGGTATTTTTCGATTTCTCGCCAGGAGCAGAGTACCGCCAGAACGCCGAGCAGACCGGTCAGCACGACCATCAGCAGCGACAGACCGTCAATCGCAAGGTGGATCGTGATACCGAAACGTGGGATCCACGGCAGAATGAACTCAGACTGCCACTGCGGAAGGCCCGCAGACTGAGTCAATGAGTAGCCACCCTGCAACCACAGTTGCAGGCCAAGCGCGAGCGTCAATCCCATGGTGATCAGCGCGATCCAGCGCGGCATCTTCACGCCAAAGCGTTCAGTCTGCCAGCACAGGAAGCCGCCGATGAAGGGAATTAATATTAGCCAGGGTAATAACATGGCGATTTTTATTCCTTGTTAAAGTCCCTCAGGGACCGATTTTCAACGAATTCGACAAAATTCACGTGTTAGTGCGGTTTGTGGTGTCGGGTGACGCTCACGCTTACCCGACCTACGGTCTCGTAGGCCCGGTAAGCGCAGCGCCACCGGGCAAAAACCACTATCGCAACACCATCAGCAGCGCCAGCACGACAACCGCACCGATGCTCATGGATGCCACATACCAGCGCAGATAGCCGTTCTCGCTGTACAGCAGGCCTTTACCTGCAAAGCGAGAGAGGATCGCCGGGATATTCATCAGGCTGTTCAGCGGATCGCGCTTCAACAGCCACGCAATGCCCAGGAACGGCTTCACGAAGATCATGTCGTACAGCCAGTCGAAGCCCCATGCGTTGTACCACCAGGTGCCCAGCAGACGGCCGGGCGCGCTGTTGGCAACGGCAGTCACCAGCGTGCGTTTGCCCAGCCACAGCCATGCGGCAATCAGGATGCCCGCGATAGCCACAACGCCGGAGGTGATTTCAAGCGTCAGAACGCGACCGTGCTCAAGCTCGGTTGTTGCCGGCAGTACGCCCTGCAACGGTGGCACAATCATCGCGCCAACGAAGGTGGAGAGTACCAGCAGCACAATCAGCGGCAGGTGGTGGGTAATCCCCTTCCCTGCGTGGGCGTGAATTTGTTCTTTACCGTGGAAGACGATGAAAATCATACGGAAGGTGTACAGGGAGGTCATAAACGCACCGACCAGACCCGCAACCATCAGATTGATATGACCATTCGCCATGGCGCCCGCCAGGATTTCATCCTTACTGAAGAAGCCTGCGGTAATCAGCGGCAGTGCCGCCAGCGCCGCGCCGCCTACCAGGAAGCAGACATAGACCAGCGGGATGGACTTACGCAGTCCGCCCATTTTGAAGATATTCTGCTCGTGGTGGCAGGCCAGGATCACCGAACCGGATGAGAGGAACAGCAGCGCTTTAAAGAACGCGTGCGTCATCAGGTGGAAAATGGCTGCGTCCCACGCCTGCACGCCCAGCGCCAGGAACATGTAACCAATCTGGCTCATGGTGGAGTACGCGAGAACGCGTTTGATGTCGGTCTGCACCAGTGCGGCAAAGCCTGCCAGCACCAGCGTAACCGCACCGACGATACCCACCAGATGCAGAATTTCCGGGGTCATCAGGAACAGGCCATGGGTACGCGCAATCAGGTAGACACCGGCGGTGACCATGGTCGCGGCGTGGATCAGCGCGGAGACAGGGGTTGGACCCGCCATCGCGTCGGCAAGCCATGTCTGCAACGGCAGCTGTGCGGATTTACCCACAGCACCACCCAGCAGCATCAGCGTTGCCCACCACAGCATGTTGTTGCCTGCTTCGAAGTGCGCTGGCGCCAGTTCCACCATTTCGCGGAAGTTCAGCGTGCCCAGTTCGTTGTAGAGAATGAACAGCGCGAAAGCGAGGAAGACGTCACCCACGCGGGTCACGACGAACGCTTTCATGGCCGCTGCGCCATTCTTCGGATCGGTGTAGTAGAAACCGATCAGGAGGTAAGAGCACAGACCCACGCCTTCCCAGCCCAGATACATCAGCAGCAGGTTATCGGCCAGCACCAGAACCACCATGCTGGCGATAAACAGGTTGGTGTAGGCGAAGAAGCGGGAGTATCCCTCTTCACCGCGCATATACCAGGAGGCGAACATGTGGATCAGGAAGCCCACGCCGGTGACCACGGAGAGCATGGTCAGAGACAGACCATCCAGCACCAGGTTGAAACCGATGTTGAAGTTACCGACCGACATCCAGTTCCACAGCGGCACGCTGTAGGCCTGACGTCCATTGTTAAAGAAATCGATACCCGCATACGCTGTCACCAGCGCAGCCAGACCGATTGAGCCAATGCCCACGGTGGCAGACAGATTCTCAGACCAGCGGCCGCGAGAAAATGCCAGCAGCACGAAGCCAATCAGCGGAAAAATAATGGTTAAGGCAAGCATGTTCATCCACGCAACTCACTTACTGAATCGATGTTCAGGTTCTGGCGGCGACGATGGAGCTGCAGCAACAGCGCCAGGCCAATACTCGCTTCGGCAGCCGCGAGGCTGATGGCGAGAATGTACATCACCTGACCGTCGGCCTGGCCCCAGTAGCTGCCGGCGACCACAAAGGCCAGCGCGGAAGCGTTGATCATGATTTCCAGACCGATCAGCATAAACAGCAGATTGCGGCGGATAACCAGACCGGTTAAGCCCAGAACGAACAAAATCGCAGCGAGGATCAGTCCATGTGTTAAGGGGATCATGCGCGCTCCTCCGTTTTTCTTTTCGCACGGTCATCAGTGCGGTTGCTCAGCACCTCACCAACACGTTCTTCGCGACCGACGTGGAAGGCAACAACCAGGCCCGCCAGCAGCAGCATAGAGGCCAGTTCAACCGCCAGAACGTACGGACCAAACAGCGCAATTCCAACAGCCTTGGCGCTGATTGGCGTGCCGTCAATGCCCTGGTCGTTAACGCCCAGAATAGCGTAAACAATCACCACCAGCATGATGGCCGACAAAATTGCCGGGCCAATCCACACCTGCGGTTTTAACCATTGACGTTCCTGCTCAATTTCAGAGCCGCCCAGGTTGAGCATCATCACCACGAACACGAACAGCACCATAATGGCACCCGCGTAGACGATAATTTCCAGCGCACCGGCAAAATGCGCGCCCAGCGCAAAGAACACCCCGGAAATAGCCAGCAGCGAAATGATTAAATACAGCAACGCATGCACCGGATTGGTGTGCGTGATCACTCGCAGCGTAGCCAGGATGGCGATAAGGCCACAGATATAAAAAGCGAATTCCATTGCCCTCTCCTTACGGTAACAGGCTCTTGACGTCGATAGGCTTAGCTTCGTTCTCTGCTTCGCCCTTATCTTTGCCGTCGATTGCCATACCCGCCATCCGGTAGAAGTTATATTCCGGGTATTTGCCCGGACCGGAAATCAGCAGATCCTCTTTCTCGTACACCAGGTCCTGACGCTTGTACTCACCCAGCTCGAAGTCTGGAGTCAGCTGAATCGCCGTGGTTGGGCACGCTTCTTCACACAGACCGCAGAAAATGCAGCGTGAGAAGTTGATGCGGAAGAACTCAGGGTACCAGCGGCCGTCTACCGTCTCGGCTTTCTGCAGAGAGATACAGCCTACCGGACACGCTACCGCACACAGGTTACAGGCTACGCAGCGCTCGGAACCGTCCGGGTCGCGCGTCAGCACGATACGGCCACGGTAGCGCGGCGGCAGATATACCGGCTCTTCCGGATACATCCGGGTTTCGCGTTTGGCAAACGCGTGCAGGCCGATCATCCAGATACTGCGTACCTGGGTGCCAAAGCCTACGAGTAATTCTTTTAAGGTCATGATCTCAAAGCCCCTTATGGCTGCTGCCAGAGAATGACAGCCGCCGTTACCAACAAGTTGACGAGCGTCAGCGGCAGGCACACTTTCCAGCCGAAGGACATTACCTGGTCATAACGCGGACGCGGTAAGGACGCACGAATCAAAATGAACATCATCATGAAGAACGCGGTTTTCAGCGCGAACCAGATGAACGGCGGTAAGAACGGGCCATGCCAGCCACCAAAGAACAGCGTTACCATCAACGCGGAAATGGTGACGATACCGATGTACTCGCCCACGAAGAACAGACCGAATTTCATACCGGAATATTCAATGTGGTAACCGTCGGCCAGTTCCTGTTCGGCTTCTGGCTGGTCAAACGGGTGACGGTGACACACCGCCACGCCCGCGATAGCAAAGGTCACAAAACCAAAGAACTGCGGGATAACGTTCCAGATGTCGGCCTGGTTGTTGACGATGTCGGTCATGTTGAATGAACCGGCCTGCGCCACCACGCCCATCAGGGAGAGCCCCAGGAACACTTCGTAGCTCAGCGTCTGCGCGGAAGCACGCATCGCACCCAGCAGCGAGTATTTGTTGTTACTGGACCAGCCTGCGAACAGCACCGCGTACACCGCGAGGCCTGCCATCATCAGGAAGAACAGAATGCCGATGTTCAGGTCAGCCACCACCCAGGTCGGGCTGACGGGAACGATAGCAAACGCCAGCAGCAGCGAGGTAAAGGCGATCATCGGCGCCAGCGTAAAGATCACGCGGTCCGAGAAGCGCGGAACCCAGTCCTCTTTAAAGAACATCTTGATCATGTCCGCCACCAGCTGGAGTGAACCACCCCAGCCCACGCGGTTCGGTCCGTAACGGTTCTGGAACAGACCGAGCAGACGACGTTCACCAAAGCTCATGAACGCGCCGCAGGTGACGACCACCAGCAGAATGACGACCGCTTTCAGAATGCTCAGCAGGATGTCGATAAGATCCGGCGTTAACCAACTCATGCTTTTGCCTCCTGAAGGTTATCAAGATGCGCACCCGCCAGGACCGGCGCGATGCCAGGCATACCCATCGGCAGACCCACCTGCCCTGCTGACAGGCTTTCAGAAATAATCAGCGGCAGGCTGATTGTCTGGCCGTCGTAGCTAAAGGCAATGTTCGCACCCGCGTTAACGCCAAGCTTCGCGGCATCCGCCGGGTTGAGCTTGATGTACGGCTGCGGCATACGCTGCTGGAATACCGGAGAACGCTGGGACATTTCGTCGCTACCGAACAGATGGTAGTACGGCGCAATACGCCAGTGGCCTTCCTGAGCCTGGAAACGTTCCGGAACGTTAGAGAAGAAGTCCAGATCGGTTTCGGAGGCTTCAATCAGACGCACGCCCGGATCGCCGTGGCGCAGATGACCACCCACTTCAGCCTGGAATTTGTTCCATGCCTGCGGGGAGTTCCAGCCCGGTGCCCATGCAAACGGGATTTGCGAACGCGGCGCAGACGGCTGGTTGTTCCCTTCCATCGAGAAGGCGAACATGGTGTCTTTATCCTGCGGCTGACGCGGTTCGTGCACGCTGATGTTGGCACGCATCGCAGTACGACCGCTGTAGCGGTGCGGCTCACGCGCCAGTTTCTGGCCGCGAATACGGAAGCTTGCGTCAGGCGCGGCGTCTTTAATGCCCGCCAGCTGAGGCAGTTTCTCAACAACCGCGTCGATAACGTGGTCGAGCTGCGTCCAGTCCACTTCACGGCTCTGCACGGTGCTGTGCAGAGAGTGCAGCCAGCGCCAGCTTTCCAGCATCACGGTGTTGCTGTCGTAGTAGGCCGGGTCATAAACCTGGAAGAAGCGCTGTGCGCGGCCTTCGTTGTTGATCACCGTCCCGTCGCTTTCTGCGAAGCTTGCCGCAGAGAGCACCAGGTGTGCTTTGTCCATGATCGCGGTGCGCTGATGGTCGATAACCATCACCAGCGGTGCTTTGGAGAGCGCGGCGTCAACGCGAGCGGCGGAAGCGTGGCGATGCAGGTCATTTTCCAGCACTACCACCGCATCAGCAGAACCGGATTCCAGTTCGCTTAACGCTTCTTCCAGCGAGCCGCCGCCAATCATGCCCAGTCCGATGCTGTTCACCGCACGGGCAATCATGGTCACACCGACGTCAGCGCCACGGCCCTTCAGGGCTTTGGCAACGTTCGCTGCGGCCTGAATGATTTCAGCGCTACCGGCGTTGGTACCGGAAATGATCAGTGGTTTTTTCGCCCCCGCCAGCGCCTGAACAATCACGTCGACCTTGTTCTGCAGGTCGCGATCCAGTTCAACGGCCGGCGAGTTGCTGTCCAGCGCGTGGGCAATGGCAAAGCCGAGGCGCGCCTGATCTTCAACCGGTGCGCAGTAGGTCCACGCGGCGATATCGTCCAGACGGGTGTTGTCGACGTTAGTCACAAACAGAGGATGCTTCGCGCGCTGGCCGATGTTGAGGATCGCCGCAATCTGCCAGTCAGCCACTTTCTGCGCCGCTGCCATTTCACGTGCTTTACCCTTCACCGCCTGACGAACCGCCAGAGCCGCGCGTGCGCCGGTCTGCGTCAGGTCTTCCCCGAGCACCAGAACCGCATCATAGGATTCGATTTCGCGCAGCGCAGGCGTGTGTACACCGCCTTCACGCAGCACTTTCAGCACCAGTTGCAGACGTTCCTGCTCGCCATGGGCGATACCGGTATAGAAGTTTTCCGCCCCAACCAGCTCGCGCAGCGCGAAGTTGCTTTCGATGCTGGCGCGCGGGGAGCCGATGCCGATCACTTTCTTCGACTGGCGCAGAATATCTGCCGCGCCCTGCATCGCCTGTTCAGCGTTGAGAGTAATGACGTCGTCGCCACGGCGCTGAACCGGCTGACGCGGACGGTCTTTCAGGTTCACATAGCCATAGCCAAAACGACCGCGATCGCAGAGGAAGTAGTGGTTAACGGTACCGTTGTAACGGTTTTCGATACGACGCAGTTCACCGTAACGTTCACCCGGGCTGGTGTTACAGCCGAGGGAGCACTGCTGGCAGATGCTTGGCGCAAACTGCATGTCCCATTTACGGTTGTAACGCTCGGAGTGGGTTTTATCCGTGAACACGCCGGTCGGGCAGATTTCTACCAGGTTACCGGAGAATTCGCTTTCAAGCGTACCGTCTTCCGGACGACCGAAGTAAACGTTGTCATGCGCGCCATACACGCCCAGATCCTGACCGTCTGCATAATCTTTGTAGTAACGCACGCAGCGGTAGCAGGCGATGCAGCGGTTCATTTCGTGAGAGATGAACGGCCCCAGATCCTGATTTCGGTGGGTACGCTTGGTAAAGCGATAGCGACGGAAGCTGTGACCGGTCATGACGGTCATATCCTGAAGGTGGCAGTTACCACCCTCCTCACACACCGGACAGTCGTGTGGGTGGTTGGTCATCAACCACTCCACTACGCTTTCGCGGAACTGTTTGGCTTCTTCGTCATCAATCGAAATAAAAGTGCCTTCGGTGGCTGGCGTCATACAGGACATCACCAGTCGACCACGCGTGTCTTCCGCGTTTTGATATTGCTTCACCGCACACTGGCGGCAAGCACCGACGCTGCCCAGCGCCGGATGCCAGCAAAAGTACGGAATATCGAGGCCAAGAGACAGACAAGCTTCCAGCAGGTTGTCCGCCCCGTTGACTTCGTATTCTTTGCCGTCTACATGAATCGTAGCCATTAGCATGCTTCCAGTTGGCTCGGCCGAAACCGAGCGTTAATCAAAATTCTGTTTTTACCAGCGTGCTTTCAGCAGGTTCGGCTGAATACCATTGATAGAATGGGTATTGCTGAACGGCTGCTTGATGCCTGCTTCGAATTCGTCGCGGAAATATTTAATCGCGCTCTGCAGCGGCTCGACGGCACCCGGTGCGTGGGCACAGAAGGTTTTACCTGGCCCTAAGAATCGACACAGTTGCTCAAGTGTCTCGATATCGCCAGGCTGGCCTTCGCCACGTTCGATAGCGCGCAGGATCTTCACGCTCCACGGCAGACCGTCACGGCATGGTGTACACCAGCCGCAGGACTCGCGGGCGAAGAACTCTTCCAGGTTACGCACCAGGGATACCATGCCGATCTCGTGGTCGACGGCCATCGCCAGCGCGGTACCCAGACGGCTGCCTGCTTTACCAATGCTTTCGAACTCCATTGGCAGGTCAAGGTGGGCTTCGGTTAAGAAGTCTGTCCCTGCCCCACCCGGCTGCCAGGCTTTGAATTTCAGGCCATCGCGCATGCCGCCGGCGTAGTCTTCAAGAATTTCACGTGCGGTGGTGCCGAACGGCAGCTCCCAGACGCCAGGATTCTTCACGCGACCGGAGAAGCCCATTAGCTTGGTACCGGCATCTTTACTTGATGAGATGCCCTGATACCACTCCACGCCGTTCGCAAGGATAGCCGGAACGTTACACAGGGTTTCGACGTTGTTTACACAGGTCGGTTTACCCCACACGCCGGAGCTTGCCGGGAACGGTGGCTTGGAGCGCGGGTTCGCGCGGCGGCCTTCCAGGGAGTTAATCAGCGCGGTTTCTTCACCGCAGATATAACGCCCGGCACCGGTGTGCACGAATAGCTCGAAGTCAAACCCGGTGCCCAGGATGTTTTTACCCAGCAGTCCGGCTTCAGTGGCTTCGGCAATCGCGCGACGCAGGTTTTCAGCCGCTTCGATGTATTCACCGCGCAGGAAGATGTAGCCACGGTACGCTTTCAGCGCGAACGCTGAGATCAGCATGCCTTCCACCAGCAGGTGCGGCAGCTGTTCCATCAGCAGGCGGTCTTTATAGGTACCCGGCTCCATTTCATCGGCGTTACACAGCAGGTAACGGATGTTCATGGATTCATCTTTCGGCATCAGGCTCCACTTCAGACCGGTGGAGAAGCCCGCACCGCCGCGCCCTTTCAGGCCAGAATCTTTTACCGCATTAACAATGTCGTCTGGCGCCATGCCGCCGAGGGCTTTACGCGCACCGGCATAGCCGTTTTTGCTCTGATATTCGTCGAGCCAGACCGGCTGTTTGTCATCGCGCAGACGCCAGGTCAGCGGATGCGTCTCAGCAGTACGAATTACAGTTTTCATTTGTACTGCTCCAGCAGGTCAGGAATCGCTTCCGGCGTCAGATGGCTGTGAGTGTCCTCATCAATCATCATGGTCGGTCCCTTGTCGCAGTTACCCAGGCAGCAGGTTGGCAGCAGGGTAAAGCGTCCGTCGAACGTGGTCTGGCCCGGCTTAATATTAAGTTTCTTCTCAATCGCAGCCTGAATGCCCTGATAACCGGTAATGTGGCAGACAACGCTGTCACAGTAGCGGATCACATGGCGGCCGACCGGCTGACGAAAGATCTGGCTGTAGAACGTGGCTACGCCTTCTACGTCACTCGCCGGAATGCCCAGCACTTTTGCGATCTCATAGATCGCCCCATCCGGCACCCAACCACGCTGTTTCTGTACGATTTTCAGCGCTTCAATGGACGCCGCACGCGGGTCTTCGTAGTGGTGCATCTCGTGCTCAATGGCGGCACGCTCTGCTTCACTCAGCTCAAAAGCCTCGGTTTGTGGTTGTTGATTCTCGTGCATAATTAGCGGTCCACATCTGACATAACAAAATCGATACTACCCAGATACACAATCAGGTCGGAGACCAGACTGCCGCGAATGGCGGCCGGGATCTGCTGCAGGTGCGCAAAGCTTGGCGTACGCACGCGGGTACGGTAGCTCATGGTGCTGCCGTCGCTGGTGAGGTAGTAGCTGTTGATACCCTTGGTCGCTTCAATCATCTGGAAGGATTCTTGTGCCGGCATGACCGGGCCCCAGGAAACCTGCAAGAAGTGGGTGATCAGGGTTTCGATATGTTGCAGCGTGCGCTCTTTCGGTGGCGGCGTCGTCAGCGGGTGATCCGCCTTGAACGGGCCTTCCGGCATGTTGTTGAGGCACTGCTCAAGGATGCGCAGGCTCTGGCGCAGCTCTTCCACTTTCAGCATCACGCGGGTGTAGCAGTCGGAAACGCCGCCGCCAACCGGGACTTCAAAGTCGAAATTCTCGTAGCCAGAGTAAGGACGGGCTTTACGCACGTCGAAATCAATCCCGGTTGCGCGCAGGCCAGCACCTGTGGTCCCCCACTCCAGCGCCTCTTTCGCGCCGTAGGCGGCAACGCCCTGGGAGCGGCCTTTCAGGATGGAGTTACGCAGCGCGGCTTTCTCGTAAGACGCCAGACGTTTCGGCATCCAGTCGAGGAATTCACGCAGCAGGCGGTCCCAGCCGCGCGGCAGATCGTGCGCCACGCCGCCGATGCGGAACCAGGCCGGGTGCATACGGAAACCGGTAATCGCTTCCACCAGATCGTAGATTTTCTGACGGTCGGTAAAGGCGAAGAAGACCGGCGTCATCGCGCCGACGTCCTGAATGAACGTGGAGATGTACAGCAGGTGGCTGTTAATACGGAACAGTTCAGACAGCATCACGCGAATCACGTTAACGCGATCCGGGACGGTGATGCCTGCCAGTTTCTCAACAGCCAGCACGTATGGCATCTCGTTTACGCAGCCGCCGAGGTATTCGATACGGTCGGTATACGGAATGTAGCTGTGCCAGGACTGACGCTCGCCCATCTTCTCAGCACCACGGTGGTGGTAGCCAATGTCAGGCACGCAGTCGACAATCTCTTCGCCGTCAAGCTGAAGAATAATACGGAATGCACCGTGCGCAGACGGGTGGTTTGGACCGAGGTTAAGGAACATGAAGTCCTCGTTTTCGGTGCCGCGCTTCATGCCCCAGTCTTCCGGCTTGAAGGTCAGCGCTTCCATCTCCAGATCCTGCTTGGCTTTGGTCAGCTCAAACGGGTCGAATTCGGTGGCGCGTGCCGGGTAGTCTTTACGCAGCGGGTGGCCGGTCCAGGTCTGCGGCATCATGATGCGCGTCAGATGCGGGTGGCCGTCGAAGGTCATGCCGAACATTTCCCAGGTTTCACGCTCGTACCAGTTAGCGTTTGGGAAAAGTTTGGTGATCGTCGGCAGATGCATGTCGTTTTCAGACAATGCCACCTTGAGCATGATATCCGTGTTGCGGTCTATTGAGATCAGGTGGTAGAAAACGGAAAAATCCGCAGCAGGGAGACCCTGGCGGTGCGTTCTCAGACGTTCGTCCATGCCGTGTAAGTCAAACAGCATGACGTAAGGTTTTGGCAATTTCTTGAGGAAATCGACAACTTCCAGTAATTGCTCACGCTTCACCCAAACAACGGGTACCCCGGTGCGGGTGGCCTGAACAGTAAAGGCATCCGGCCCAAAACGGTTGCGCAGTTCGCCAATGACGGGGTCATCGAGATGATCCCGGGTCTGCCAGGCGGCTTCTTGCGCGGTTAAGTCGGTCATATTGTTCACCATTGCAAATGGTCCGTGGTGACTGTTAAGCCTGGCTTCGCGCTATTTGAGTAGTGATATGCGAAGGTGTTCTCCAGGCCCACAGGCGCAAATTAAATTTCGTCAGGCGTACGCAGGTTGGTGACGGCAATACGTTCACCACGTTTACGCTCGCGCTCAGACTGCATGTTCGCGCGATAGACACCTTGATCGCCAACAACCCAGGAGAGCGGACGGCGTTCTTTACCGATTGACTCCTGCAGCAGCATCAGCGCCTGCATATAGGCCTCTGGACGCGGCGGGCAGCCCGGGATGTACACATCCACCGGAATGAACTTATCAACGCCCTGCACAACGGAATAAATGTCGTACATACCGCCGGAGTTTGCACATGCGCCCATGGATATTACCCATTTTGGCTCCAGCATCTGGTCATAAAGACGCTGAATAACCGGTGCCATCTTGGTAAAGCAGGTCCCGGCCACCACCATCAGGTCAGCCTGACGTGGAGAAGCACGCAGTACCTCGGCCCCAAAACGCGCAACGTCATGCACCGCAGTGAATGACGTCACCATTTCAACGTAGCAGCAAGAAAGGCCAAAGTTGTATGGCCAGATGGAGTTCTTACGACCCCAGTTGACCATATCGTGCATGGCATGTTCGAGTTTGCCCATGTACACGCTTTTGTTGACTTCTTGCTCCAGGGGGTCGGTAACGATCTCCTGTTTTTGCAGGGGGTAACGGTCATTCTCACCGTTAGGATCTATGCGGGTGAGCGTATAATCCATCTTATTGCCTCGCTGTTACTGCTGACGATTAGAGATACTGTTTTCCGGGTTGATGTGTTCACGGCGTGAACGCACAGGTGTCCAGTCCAGCGCGCCAATACGCACCAGATAAACCAGACCGGCCAGTAACACTAAAATGAAAATTGCGGCCTCGACAAAGCCCACCCAACCACTTTCGCGAATGGAGGTAGACCACGCGAAGAGGTAAAGCGCTTCCACGTCGAAAATGACGAAGAACATGGCTACCAGGTAGAACTTGGCAGACAGGCGTAAGCGAGCGGTACCTACTGAATCAATACCTGATTCGAAAGGTGTGTTTTTGTGCCTTGCGCGGGCGCGACCGCCCAGGAACCAGCCGCCGACTAACATCAGGCAGCACAGGCCAATGGCTACAATAAGAAAGATTGCGAATGCCCAGTGATGAGCGATGACTTCTGTGGATGTTGACATACTCATTGCTTACTCATCAAAAGTGATACCGACGACACTGCTCTTGCTGGCAGATGGGCATCACATCGATTCATGGGGAGGAACAAAATAACCTTACACTAACTGTCAGAAATGAGACATAGACAGCAAAATGATGGGGTTTTTTACTCCTTTCTATAACCTTTTGTCAACTTTAACAAAGGTTTCTTCACATTAAATTACAACGTGCGATTCTCATTAACATTTGGTGCCCTTTAACCCTGGTGGGTACATGACTTTACGTCAAATGCATCTTGTTGAATCGTGTCCGTTTTGGAAGTAAAAAAAATAACCCTCCTATTTTGACAGGATTTGCCAACGATTCCTCCCCCCAAATGGGAGTATTTTCTTGATCTGAGACACGCTTTTGTTAATTCAATCAAAAAAACAGCAACATATTTCCTGTTTTTTTAACATCGGCGGGGTATTAAGCAAGTTAGAAGAGGTATCGTTTACAACTTAACCAAAAGCATTTTCTGCATTGATAAATAAGCGGTATTTGCTTTAACCCTGCTCCGTTCGCGGTTATGAATAGCAAAAAAAACCACTCGCAGGAAAAAATCATGCGAGTGGCTCTTTTTTGCACTTACATTTTGTTACGAGAATTTTGGGGGAATGATCACTCAAAATCCCTTTCCACAATCAGGGAGTCATCCCCTCCTTCCGGAGTAACAGGCGCGTACTGCCATGGATTGTGGTAGTTTTCCATTGCCTCGAATACCACTTTCGCTAGCTCGTTGTTGCTGGCGGCATTATGGCACAGCAGGTACTCCGTATCCGGCAACGACGGGAGTCCCTCAGATTGACCCAGCACACGCAGATCGGGGCTCATCATCTCCACCGGACGGGCTGTTACGCCAAGTCCGGCCTTCACTGCCGCTCGTACCGCAGGCAACGTTGACGCAACGTACGCCAGGCGCCACGGAATACTGGCTTCGTTGAGCGCAGTCAGCACCATATCGCGGAACGGACTAGGATCGTCCAGCAGGACCAGGGGTATTGGCTCACCTTTTTGCAATACGTACTCCGCGGCACAGTACCAGTGCGTAGGAGAAGTACGCAGCGTCAGGCAGTCATACTGGCCAGGTCGATGCGTGGTGACCACCAGGTCAACCTCGTTTTCTTTCAGCATCTCAACCATGAAGGCATTGCGTTTAACGCTAACGTCCAGGGCAAGCTTCGGATAAACCGAGCTAATTCGGTTGAGAAGGAAGGGCAAAATGGTATCTGCTGATTCATCTGACGCCCCTAATGTTAACACTCCCTGAAGGTTGCTAAACATTAATGACATACAGGCTTCATCATTAAAGCGCAGTATCTTTCTGGCATAACCCAGAAGCTGAATACCATGTTCTGTTAAAAGCTTATTACGTCCATGACGCGCAAAAAGCTCTTTACCAACCAGTTGTTCCAGCCGCTGCATTTGCTGACTCACGGCGGACTGGGTACGGCAAACGGCGGCAGCAGCTGCTGCAAAAGTGTTGAGATCGGCGACCGCAACAAACGTTCTCAGCAGATCGAGGTCGAGATTCATTATCGGACGATTTGCATTTATCATATCTTTTCACTTTCAGGTTGCTCGTGCGGAGCTGCCCGGGTTGAAGCTGTGTGTAACAGTTAAGCAATTCCTTCTGAAGAGTTTCCCTCGCGTCCCGGCCCGGCAGACTGCCTGACAGATAGTTATTGTACTTTGGTATATCAACAGTCAGAAATCACGTTTCATGACGTTATTTTTATTCTCTTGCGTTCAGGATATTTCGTTATCTGAAGGTAGATGTAAATTCCATTAAGAGTAAGACATGTTTTCTGCCATCTATATCGCAGCGTTGCCAGCGTAGCAAGATGTGACTTACCCAATCAGCCAGAGATTACTTTAACAATAACAATCGATTAATACAGGAAGGCAGAAGCTGATATACGTAACAGGCCTATCGCTACGCTGCATTCCCAAAACACATCTTAACCCAAATCCACTATATTTATAAGTCTTATTGCAATATAACGGATTTAACGCCAATGATAAGCAACTACACTCTTTTTATTAAAATTAACGAAAGTTGCATTTTCGTCGTTAATAATAAATAAAGTTTAATTTAGATTCAGGCCATTCATTAATAACACTTAACATTAATTTCACATGAGTAACTTTTAACCTGGCTTTGCTAATAGAGCAAACTGTATCTCAGCATTCAGGTTTTACGAATGGTCACTCAGGGGGACTAACGCTTCAGCCCGGATCGTCTTTTTATTTAAATCAGAATAATATTAATATTTATGTGAAACTTTCAGCATAAAAAACCCAACAATAAGCGTTTTCACGGTAATTTCAGGCGCAAAATCACTCCATCATTAGATTAAGCAATCACAGCAGTGCTGCCTGGTTGGACAAAATCTTCTTCTGTGCGCCCTTCAAAACGAAGCGCGGTGGGAGTACATTGTTCCGTGCTGCTTCCACGGCAGGAAGTTGCAATAATAGCGAAAAGGTTAAAGGTTCATGTCCCCTATCGAAAAATCCAGCAAGCTCGACAACGTCTGTTACGACATCCGTGGCCCGGTACTCAAAGAGGCAAAACGCCTTGAAGAGGAAGGCAATAAGGTTCTGAAACTCAACATCGGCAACCCCGCGCCATTTGGTTTTGAAGCGCCGGATGAGATCCTGGTGGATGTGATCCGTAACCTGCCCACTGCACAAGGCTACTGCGATTCAAAAGGGCTTTATTCCGCCCGTAAAGCCATTATGCAGCACTATCAGGCTCGCGGTATGCGCGACGTCACCGTTGAAGATATCTACATTGGCAACGGTGTCTCGGAGCTGATCGTTCAGGCGATGCAGGCGCTCCTGAACAGCGGCGATGAAATGCTGGTTCCCGCTCCAGACTATCCGCTGTGGACGGCTGCGGTATCGCTCTCCAGCGGTAAAGCGGTGCACTATCTTTGCGATGAATCGTCGGACTGGTTCCCGGATCTGGATGACATTCGCGCCAAAATAACACCGCGCACCCGGGGAATCGTGATCATTAACCCGAATAACCCGACGGGCGCGGTCTATTCAAAAGAGCTGCTGATGGAGATCGTCGAGATCGCCCGCCTGCACAACCTGATCATCTTTGCCGACGAGATTTACGACAAGATCCTGTACGACGCGGCGCAGCACCACTCTATCGCCGCGCTGGCGCCCGATCTGCTGACGGTCACCTTTAACGGACTGTCTAAAACTTACCGCGTTGCCGGTTTCCGTCAGGGCTGGATGGTACTGAACGGTCCGAAAAAACATGCGAAAGGCTACATTGAAGGGCTGGAGATGCTGGCATCCATGCGTCTGTGCGCCAACGTACCGGCGCAACATGCGATCCAGACAGCACTCGGGGGCTATCAAAGCATCAGCGAGTTTATCGTTCCAGGCGGCCGCCTCTATGAACAGCGCAACCGTGCATGGGAATTAATTAATGATATTCCGGGCGTCTCCTGCGTGAAGCCTAACGGCGCGCTGTATATGTTCCCGAAAATCGACGCGAAGCGCTTCAATATTCACGACGACCAGAAAATGGTGCTCGACTTCCTGTTGCAGGAAAAAGTGCTGCTGGTTCAGGGGACGGCGTTTAACTGGCCGTGGCCGGATCACGTGCGTATTGTAACCCTGCCGCGCGAAGACGATCTCGAAATGGCCATCAGCCGCTTCGGGCGATTCCTTTCGGGGTACCATCAGTAACGCTGACTTTCCGCCGGGTGGCGCTGCGCTTACCCGGCCTGTAACATCTGCAAATTTGCATCTTCCCTCCCCTCCCCGCACAATGAAGTCCGTCGCAGTGAAGACATAAGGTAACCTATGAGTCAGAGTCATTTCTTTGCCCACCTCTCCCGCCTGAAACTCATCAACCGCTGGCCGCTGATGCGCAACGTGCGCACTGAAAATGTGTCTGAGCACAGTTTGCAGGTTGCTATGGTCGCTCATGCGCTGGCAGCAATTAAAAACCGCAAATTCAACGGGCAGGTTAATGCCGAACGTATCGCCCTGCTGGCGTTGTACCACGATGCATCGGAAGTGCTGACCGGGGATCTGCCTACGCCGGTGAAATATTTCAACTCGCAGATTGCCCAGGAATATAAGGCCATTGAGAAGATTGCCCAGCAGAAGCTGATCGATATGGTGCCTGATGAGCTGCGTGATATCTTCGGGCCGCTGATCGACGAGCATCAGTATACGGAAGAGGAGAAATCCCTGGTTAAGCAGGCCGATGCGCTGTGCGCCTACCTGAAATGTCTGGAAGAGTTATCCGCGGGGAATAACGAGTTCCTGCTGGCGAAAACGCGCCTGGAGAAAACGCTCGACTCCCGCCGTAGCGAAGAGATGGATTACTTTATGCAGGTGTTTGTGCCGAGCTTCCATTTGTCGCTGGATGAGATCAGTCAGGATTCGCCGCTGTAGTTTTTCGCCCAGCGGCGCTGCGCTTGCAGGGCCTACGAATCACGTAGGCCGGGTAAGGCGTAGCCGCCACCCGGCGATGTTCTCAAAACGGGAATAACACCGGAATCAGCACCACGCATACCAGCATCACCAGCACGGTGAACGGCACGCCCAGCTTTACAAAATCGCTGAATCGATAGTTTCCCGGCCCCAGCACCAGGGTATTGACCGGGGAAGATACCGGCGTCATAAATGCCGCGGACGCCGCCATCGCTACCACCATCGCAAACGGATAGGGCGAAACGCCCATCGATTTTGCCATCGCCAGCGCAATAGGCGCCATCAGCACCGCCGTTGCGGTATTGGAGATGAACAAACCAATGGTGGCGCACATGACGAACAGGCAAACCATCATCAGGTACGGACCATATCCCCCGCCCGCGTCCATTAAGCCTTTTACGATCAAATCCACCCCGCCGGTTTTCTGTAGCGCCAGGGCGAAGGGCATCATCCCAACGATGAGAATGATGCTTGGCCAGTGAATCGCTTTGTAAGCGCTTTCGGCGTCGATACAGCGGAATTTGCCCATTAACAGACAGGCGATTATCGCCGCCACCGGGTTAGGGATCTCGTCCGTCAGCATCAACGCGACCATCAAAACCAGGCAAAAAATCGCATGGGGCGCCTGACTGTGCGCCGGTGACGCGTCACTCTCTTCAATCGGCATATTCAGCACCACAAAATCGCGGCCTTTCTGCCCGAGCTGGCTTATCAGTTTCCAGTTGCCGACCACGAGGAAGATATCCCCCAGCAGGATCGGCTCATCCACCACCGCCCCTTCAAGGGCTACGCCATCGCGCTTCAGGCCCACCACGTTGAGGCCATAGCGGGTACGAAAGCCGATTTCGCGCACGGTTTTGCCCAATAACTCCGATTCCGGGATTAGAGACACCTCGGCCATACCCACATCCAACGCCCGGTCGGAGAAATACTCGCCGCGCAGCACCATCGGCTCCAGCAGTTGCTCGCTACAAAACTCTCGCAGATCCACGTCCGCGGTGGACATATCAATCAGCAGGACGTCACGCGCGCGAAACTCTGACACCCCATTCACGTTAACGATTACCCGACGAAAACGACGCCAGCGCTCAACCCCGATGACGTTCGCGCCATAGCGTTCGCGTAGCTTAAGGTCGTCCAGCCGCTGGCCTATCATCGGCGAACCGGGGCGGATAGCCAGCCGACGGGCGCGCCCGGTCAGACGGTACTCTTTGATCAAATCGCGAAAAGTTCGCCGCTTCCAGCCCTCTTTGGCTTTGTCCTGCTTCTCCCCTTTCAGCGCGAAACGGGTCAACAGCATATAGATAATGCCCATCACCAGTACAACCAGCCCGATCGGCGTGACGCTGAAAAAGCTAAACCCCTCAAGCCCCTCACGGATCAGTTCGCTGTTCACGACGAGGTTCGGCGGGGTCGCGACCAGCGTCATCATGCCGCTGATGAGCCCGGCAAAGCTCAACGGCATCATCAGCCGCGACGGGGAGATCTGCATCCTCATGCAGACGCTCAGCACAACCGGAATAAAGATGGCCACGACCCCCGTCGAGCTCATAAACGCACCCAGTCCGGCGACCGTCAGCATCAGGTAAATCAGCATTTTGGTTTCGCTGCTGCCCGCCACTTTAACCAGCCACGACCCCATCATTGTCGCCACGCCGGTGCGTACCAGCCCGTCGCCAATAATAAACAGGGCGGCAATCAAAATAACGTTGGGATCGCTAAACCCGGAAAAGGCTTCCGGCAGGGAAAGGGTACCGCTCAGAACGAACGCGACAATCACAAACAGGGCGACGGCATCCATGCGCACCTTGCCCGTGGCAAAAAGAATGATGGCGATTAACAGCAGGCTCAGGACCCAAATCAGTTCACCGTTCACAACATGTCCTTGTCAGTGGAGGAGAAGCAATTTTGCCATAAAAAAGCCCCGGTAATGCGGGGCTATATCATGGGATTACATTTTTAGCGAGACGGTTACAACGCCGTCTGATGCCTTCGAGACGTCGATGGCGGTCAGAGTATTAAGCACAAAATCCGCCTCCTCCAGCCGGGGGGACCCCGCCGGGACGTTAACGGCAATGACGTGGCTTCCGGCGTTCAGCCCGGCCAGCACGCCTGCCGCCGCGTCTTCCACCACCACGCACTCCGCTGGCGCAAGGCCGAGCAGTTCAGCGCCGAGCAGAAACGCATCCGGTTCGGGCTTGCCGCGCTTTACGCGCTCAGCGGTAATGAAGACGTCCGGCGTCGGTAAACCGGCCGCCTTATGGCGGGCATGCGCGACAGGAACCGAGCCGGAGGTGACGATAGCCCACGGGATCTGCGCTTCATTCAGATGCTCAAGCAATTCGCGCGCACCGGGCAGCGCGGTGATGCCCTCAGTGTCGGTAGCTTCAATCTGCTCCAGATATTTGAACTCCGCCTGAATCTCTTCCTCAGGACGTCCCGCCAGGAAGTGCCGCAATGAGGTAATGGCCTGTTTGCCATGGATGAAATTCAGTACATCCTGATGGTCAATGCCGTGCCTGTCGGCCCAATGACACCAGGAACGCTCCACTACCGGCAGCGAATCCACCAGCGTACCGTCCAGATCAAACAGAAAACCTTTACACTGCACACGCACCTCCGTCAGGCATTAATGATTTGTTGAATTTCGTTGCTGCTTAAATGGTACTGACGCGGACAGGCGTGCCACGCGCTCAGCATACGTTGATACTTATCCCACATTGGGGTCTGGGCGTTGAAGCCGTGCGTACCCGCATCAAAATGAGTGTAGCGCCCTTCGGTGTTCACCATAAAGCGCACATAGCTCAGATAGCGCGCTTCTGTCGCGGCATCAAAGCCCAGGAACGTTACGCGGCGCTCGTCAATGGACTGCTGGTCTTTCAGATTGGTCCAGGACACATGCAGTGCATGGTACATCTCCATGATGTCGATAACGATACGGCAGGTTTCCTCTTTCAGTTCGCCAAATTCGCGATCCAGTTCGCGCATCTGCAAGCCAAAACCACGTTCAACAATGGTTTGCAGGCGGCTGTAGCGCGCAGCGTTATCGGGATCAAGCATAGTCATCATCTTGTACTGGTTAGACAAAATCAGACGTTGAGCATGGGTCATTTCCATCTTTCGACTCCTGTAGCGCATTGCACTGTAAAAAAAAGACACGGTAACTGATTGTTACTGTGCCTTCTTTTGGTCGTCGTTTCGATGATCAATCACAAGTCATCGAGGAATGTTTTATCAAGCTGTTTAAACGCGCGCTTGAGGGTGTCCGCCAGCGCCTGATAATCCGGCTTGCCTTCAACCGGGGCGAGCGCCTGGCCGGCCTCCTCCAGTTTTCCACGCACTTCATAAAACCAGTGTAAAATAGAAGGCGGAAGTGGCGTGACGGAACGTTTACCTAACCACCACAATCCCTGCATCGGCAGGCTTAACGCAAAGAGCGCCGTCGCGACGGCAGGTCCAAGCTGTCCACCCAGCGCAATTTGCCAGCAAAGAGTAAAGACGGCGATCGGGGGCATAAAGCGAATCGCATAGCGCGTGGCGCGAATAGTGCGATTTTCAATAAACATGGGCGCGAGGCGCTTTTCCATCGGCCATGTCTTTGCGTAATGCTGTCCCCGACGAAACAGACTAAAAAAGTTCACGGACGGGATTTCAGGTGTTGACATGGCTGTACCTCAACTTCACATATAAAAATTAAAATTTTCGTGCAAAACCACAACAGGCTATGACAACGTTCAAAATATTTTGTCATCGCTACCCCGTATCGGGTATCCTGTGCCAGCCTGATAGGCCGTAGACGAGAAGCGTTAACTCGTCAAATTATCGCATATTATGCCATTGTCTGAAAAATGTTCAAAATGGCTTAAAATCATAGGTATTTCTTCCATCCTGCCAGAATGTTCGTTTGGCATGATGTTAATCATAAATGTCTGAGTCAGCATGCGTTACGCTTTAGACTCATTGACGTTTTTTTAGCCACGTATCAATTATAGGTACTTCCATGTCGAGTAAGTTAGTACTGGTTCTGAACTGCGGTAGCTCTTCACTGAAATTCGCCATCATCGATGCGCTCAACGGTGATGAGTACCTCTCTGGTTTGGCCGAATGTTTCCATCTGCCTGAAGCACGTATCAAGTGGAAGATGGACGGCAGCAAACAAGAAGCGGCTTTAGGTGCAGGCGCCGCTCACAGTGAAGCGCTGAACTTTATCGTTAACACTATTCTGGCACAAAAACCAGAACTGTCTGCTCAGCTGACTGCGATTGGTCACCGTATCGTCCACGGCGGCGAAAAATACACCAGCTCCGTGGTAATCGACGACTCTGTGATTCAGGGCATCAAAGACTCTGCGTCTTTCGCACCGCTGCATAACCCGGCTCACCTGATCGGTATCGCTGAAGCACTGAAATCCTTCCCGAATCTGAAAGATAAAAACGTGGCCGTGTTTGACACCGCGTTCCATCAGACCATGCCGGAAGAGTCTTACCTCTATGCCCTGCCATACAGCCTGTACAAAGAGCACGGCGTACGTCGCTACGGCGCACACGGCACCAGCCACTTCTATGTGACTCAGGAAGCCGCAAAAGTACTGAACAAGCCGGTTGAAGAAGTCAACATCATCACCTGCCACCTGGGCAACGGTGGTTCTGTTTCTGCTATCCGCAACGGTAAGTGTGTTGATACCTCTATGGGTCTGACCCCGCTGGAAGGTCTGGTGATGGGTACCCGTTCCGGTGATATCGACCCGGCGATCATCTTCCACCTGCACGACACCCTGGGCATGAGCGTTGACGACATCAACAAAATGCTGACCAAAGAGTCTGGCCTGCTGGGTCTGACCGAAGTCACCAGCGACTGCCGTTACGTTGAAGACAACTACGCAGAAAAAGCTGACGCTAAACGTGCAATGGACGTTTATTGCCACCGTCTGGCGAAGTACATCGGTTCTTACACCGCGCTGATGGACGGTCGTCTGGACGCGGTTATCTTCACCGGCGGCATCGGTGAGAACGCGGCAATGGTACGTGAGCTGTCCCTGGGCAAACTGGGCGTACTGGGCTTCGAAGTCGATCACGAGCGTAACCTGGCTGCCCGCTTCGGCAAGTCTGGCTTCATCAACAAAGAAGGCACCCGCCCGGCTATCGTTATCCCAACTAACGAAGAGCTGGTCATCGCGCAAGACGCGTGCCGCCTGACTGCCTGATTCCACACCGCCAGCAATGCTGGCGGTGCTGTTTTGTAGCCCGCCCAACGCGGCGGTAACGAAAGAGGATAAACCGTGTCCCGTACTATTATGCTGATCCCTACCGGAACCAGCGTCGGCCTGACCAGCGTCAGCCTCGGCGTGATCCGCGCTATGGAACGCAAAGGCGTTCGTCTGAGCGTCTTTAAGCCTATCGCCCAGCCACGTGCCGGTGGCGATGCGCCAGACCAGACCACCTCCATCGTTCGTAAGAACTCCAATCTGCCAGCGGCTGAACCGCTGAAGATGAGCCACGTTGAATCTCTGCTCTCCAGCAACCAGAAAGACGTGCTGATGGAAGAGATCATCGCCAACTACCACGCAAACGCGCAGGACGCTGAAGTGGTGCTGGTTGAAGGCCTGGTCCCGACCCGTAAACACCAGTTTGCCCAGTCTCTGAACTTTGAAATCGCGAAAACCCTGAACGCAGAGATTGTTTTCGTGATGTCTCAGGGCACTGACACCCCAGAGCAGCTGAAAGAGCGTATCGAACTGACGCGCAGCAGCTTCGGCGGTGCGAAAAACACCAGCATCACCGGCGTGATTGTTAACAAGCTGAACGCGCCAGTAGATGAGCAGGGCCGTACGCGTCCTGACCTGTCCGAAATCTTCGACGACTCTTCCAAAGCGAAAGTCATCAAAGTTGACCCGGCTAAGCTGCAGGATTCCAGCCCACTGCCGGTGCTGGGTGCGGTGCCATGGAGCTTCGATCTGATTGCCACCCGTGCAATCGATATGGCGCGTCACCTGAATGCCACCATCGTTAACGAAGGCGATATCAACACCCGCCGCGTGAAGTCCGTGACCTTCTGCGCGCGCAGCATTCCGCACATGCTGGAACACTTCCGCGCAGGTTCCCTGCTGGTGACCTCTGCTGACCGTCCAGACGTGCTGGTTGCAGCGTGCCTGGCTGCGATGAACGGCGTGGAAATCGGTGCGATCCTGCTGACCGGTGCCTACGAGATGGACCCGCGCGTCAGCAAGCTGTGCGAACGTGCGTTCGCCACTGGCCTGCCAGTATTCATGGTGAACACCAACACCTGGCAGACCTCCCTGAGCCTGCAAAGCTTCAACCTCGAAGTGCCGGTTGATGACCACGAGCGTATCGAGAAAGTTCAGGAATACGTTGCGGGCTACATCAACGCAGACTGGATCGAATCCCTGACGGCGACGTCCGAGCGCAGCCGTCGTCTGTCTCCTCCAGCCTTCCGTTACCAGCTGACCGAGCTGGCGCGTAAAGCGGGCAAACGCGTGGTTCTGCCAGAAGGTGACGAACCACGTACCGTTAAAGCGGCGGCCATCTGTGCAGAGCGCGGTATCGCGACCTGTGTGCTGCTGGGTAACCCGGATGAGATCAACCGCGTTGCGGCGTCTCAGGGCGTTGAGCTGGGCGCTGGCATTGAGATCGTTGACCCGGAAGTGGTTCGCGAAAGCTACGTTGCCCGCCTGGTTGAGCTGCGTAAGAACAAGGGCATGACCGAAGCCGTTGCGCGCGAGCAGCTGGAAGACAACGTCGTGCTGGGTACGCTGATGCTGGAGCAGGACGAAGTTGACGGCCTGGTTTCCGGTGCGGTTCACACCACCGCGAACACCATCCGTCCACCGTTGCAGCTGATCAAAACCGCACCGGGCAGCTCTCTGGTCTCCTCCGTGTTCTTCATGCTGCTGCCTGAACAGGTTTACGTTTACGGCGACTGCGCGATCAACCCGGACCCAACCGCAGAGCAACTGGCAGAAATCGCTATCCAGTCTGCGGACTCCGCGACTGCCTTCGGTATCGAACCGCGCGTCGCGATGCTCTCCTACTCCACCGGTACCTCTGGTGCAGGCAGCGACGTAGAGAAAGTCCGTGAAGCGACCCGCATTGCGCAGGAAAAACGTCCGGATCTGATGATCGACGGCCCGCTCCAGTACGATGCCGCGGTAATGGCTGACGTTGCGAAATCTAAAGCGCCTAACTCGCCGGTTGCAGGTCGCGCTACCGTGTTCATCTTCCCGGATCTGAACACCGGTAACACCACCTATAAAGCGGTACAGCGTTCAGCAGACCTGATCTCCATCGGGCCAATGCTGCAAGGTATGCGCAAGCCTGTGAACGACCTGTCTCGTGGTGCGCTGGTTGACGATATCGTCTACACCATCGCGCTGACGGCGATCCAGTCTTCGCAGCAGCAGTAAGCTAAAAAGCCCGGTGGCGCTAGCGCTTACCGGGCCCAGGGTTTTGTAGGCCGGATAAGCGAAGCGCCATCCGGCAAAAAAGGCGACCATTCAACGGTCGCCTTTTTTATTACAGCAACTCTCGTGCCGCCGACACAATGTCATGTGCCGTCAGGCCATACTCCTTCTGCAGGAAGTCCTGCGTGCCTACCTGACCGTAACGCTCCTTCACCCCAACCCGCCGCATCGGCACCGGACAGGTTTCCACCAGCACTTCCGCCACCGCCGACCCCAGCCCGTTGTGAATGCTGTGGTTTTCGCAGGTCACAATACGCCTGGTTTTCTCGGCATAATTTTTCACCAGCATCCGATCGATGGGCTTCAGGGTAAACATGTCGATGACCGCTGCGCTTACCCCCTCCTGCTCCAGCTGGCGCGCCGCCTCCAGCGCTTCCGCCACCATAATGCCGTTAGCAATCAGGGTAATATCGGTTCCCTCGCGCAGCACGTTGCCCTTGCCGATGGTGAAGGTTGACCCCGGGACATAGACGCTCGGCGCCTGTTTACGGATGGTCCGCACCCAGTAGAAGCCTTCCAGGTCGATAAGCTGACGCAGCACATCTTCGAACATCACCGCATCGGTCACCTCCAGCACTACTGAATGCGCCAGACCGCGCACGATGCCCATATCCTCAAACGACATATGCGTCCCGCCGTTGTGGCAGGCCGACACGCCCGCATCCGAGGCAATCACCTTCACATTATTGCACTGGTAGTCCAGGGACATAAACAGCTGGTCGAAGCAGCGACGGCTGGCAAAGGCGGTAAAGGTATGGACGAACGGCTTACGTCCGGTGAGCGACAGCCCGGCGGCCGTCCCAATCACGTTAGCCTCCATAATGCCGCAGTTGATGACGTGCTGTGGATAATCACGCGCTACGCCGTCCATCGCCATCGAGCTCATCAGATCCGCTTCGAGCGCAATAATCTCGCTCCCGGCCTCAATCTGTTTTGCCACAAAACCCGCATAGACCTTACGCATCTCAACGGCATCTTTCTGTACTGTCGGTGCAACCTTAATCATGTGAAGCCTCCAGTTGGCGAATCGTCTCGTTGAGCGCCGCTTTGCTCTCCTCAGTTAATCGCAGGTGATGCGAGTTGCTGAGCTGTTCCAGGTATGGCACCCCCTGCCCTTTGATGCTGTCGAGGATCACAACCCGCGGACGCGCATCGGTCGCAGGGATCGGCGCGGTCACCTCCAGCAGCGCCGGAATGTCGTCCCCTTTCACCGTCACCACGTCAAAACCAAAGGCCCGGAATTTGCCTTCCAGATCGAAGGCGCTGATGATTTCGTCCAGCTCGCCGTCGAGCTGCTGTTTGTTCCAGTCCACGAACACCGTCAGATTGTTCAGTCGATGGTGAGCAATAAACTGGAAGGCTTCCCAGCACTGCCCTTCGTTCAGCTCCCCGTCGCCAACGATGCAAAACACCCGGTTTGGCCTTTCTGCCAGCTTGTGCGACAGCGCCATGCCGCCTGCAATGGAGATCCCCTGCCCCAGCGATCCGGTGGTGGCATCCACGCCGCGTGTTTTCAGGCGATCCGGGTGGCTTGGCAGACGCGTTCCGTTCTGGTTTAGCGTGCTCAGCTCTTCAATCGGGAAGTAGCCCTTAATCGCCAGCGTGCTGTACAGCGCCGGGCCCGCATGTCCCTTCGACAGCACAAAGTAATCGCGCTCTGGCCAGTCCGGATCGGCCGGGTCAATTTTCATTACCGCGCCGTACAGAACGGCCAGTGTTTCAACGACTGACATGCTGCCGCCGTAGTGACCAAAACCCAGCTGCGTCAGGGATTTCAGCGTCTCAAGGCGGATCTGACGCGCCAGTTCGGTTATTTCATTTTCATTCATGATTTGGCTCCGGGGTTTTCCTGCGCGTTACCGCTGGCAGGTTTGTTTTTAGCGAAGACGTTGTAGGCCACCAGCAGCGCAAACAACACAACAACCAGTCCGGTGATGGCAAGCGGCGACAGGAAGCGCGCCAGGTTGCCGAGCACAATCCCGACGGCGCCAAAGTCGGCGTCCGAGAAGGTCGTATTCGCAAAGCCAATCGCGCCCAGAACAGGCAGCAGCAGGACCGGCAGGAAGGTGATCAGCAGGCCGTTAGCAAAGGCGCCAATCATCGCCCCACGACGTCCGCCGGTGGCGTTCCCAAACACGCCCGCCGTTGCACCGGTGAAGAAATGCGGCACGACGCCCGGCAGGATCAGCACCCAGCTAAACTGACCGCAGATGAACAAGCCTACAATCCCGCCGAGGAAGCTGAACAGGAAGCCAATCAGCACCGCGTTTGGCGCATACGGGTAGACCACCGGGCAGTCCAGCGCAGGCCGCGCATTGGGCACCAGTTTTTCCGAGAAGCCGGTAAAGGCCGGGACAATTTCCGCCAGAATCAGGCGCACGCCCTGCAAGATGATAAACACGCCTGCCGCGAAGGTGATGGCCATAATGATGGCGTACACCAGGTAGTTCTGGCCGCCGCTGAAGGTGGCCTCCACGTACTCACGCCCGGCGCTCACCGCCATAATCAGGTAGATAATCATCATGGTCAGTGAGATGGAGATCGAACTGTCGCGCAGGAAGCTGAGGTTCTTCGGCAGGTTCATCTCTTCGGTGGAGCGCGAGCCTTTACCGACCTTGCTGCCAATCCAGCCGGACAGCACGTAGCCCAGCGTGCCGAAATGACCGAAGGCAATCTCATCGTTGCCGGTAATACGCTTCATATAGCGCTGCGCAATCGCCGGGAAGAAGGCCATAATCAGGCCGAGGATCAACGAACCGGTGAAGACCAGCCCTACCCCTTCGAAGCCTGCGACCGTCAGGATCACGCCAATCATGCACGCCATGTAGAAGGTGTGATGCCCGGTCAGGAAGATGTACTTCAGGCGGGTAAAGCGCGCGACAATAATATTCGCCACCATCCCGAAAGCCATAATGAGCGCGGTGGAGGCACCATATTTTTCCAGGGCAATTGACACAATAGCTTCATTGTTGGGAATAATGCCCTGAATATTAAAGGCGTGCTCAAACATACCACCGAGCGGATTTAAAGAGCCCACCAGCACGGTTGCGCCGCCGCCCAGTACAATAAAGCCGAGAATGGTTTTAATTGTGCCTTTTACCACATCTGAAAAGGCTTTTTTCTGCGCCACCAGACCAATCAGGGCAATTAACCCGACCAGGACTGAAGGGACTTTTAAAATATCAACAACGAAATTCAGCGTTTCAAGGATAAACATATCCACCTCGCCTTTTCAGGATTATTGTCTTTCGAACCAGGCGCGCAGCTGCGCTTCGAGTTCATTGATATCGATAATATTGTTGATCACCACCAGCTGGCTTTCCGGCACGCTGGCGCTGGCGGCAATGTCTTTCGCCATCACAAACAGGTCCGCCGCGCCAGGCGTGGCCGAGGAGAGATCGGAGTGTTCAACCTCTGCCTCAATTTCCAGTTTTTTGAGCACCTTTTTAATATTCATTTCGACCATAAAACTGCTGCCCAGGCCGGAGCCGCAAATAGCCATAATTTTCATTGTTATCCCCTTTTTTGAGTAGAGTACGCCCCATCACGCTGACGCGTAATGTTGAGATGAATCGGATTAAATAATTAAATCAGAAGCGATTGATGACGGTTTTTATCTCCTCCAGCGTATTCGCCCGATGTAATTCAGCCATATCTTCGTCGCTGGAAAATAATTCTGCTAAGGCAGAGATCATTTCGATATGGCTATGTTTGTCCGGCGCCGCCAGCATCACAATCACATCGACGGGGTCAAACTCACCAGCACCAAATGAGACGCCCTGTTTCAGTTTTAATAATGACAGGCCAAGTCCTTTCGCCCCTTCTTCCGGTCGCGCATGTGGCATTGCCAGCCCAGGAGCCAGCACATAGTAGGGACCTAACCTGTGATGCTGCTCAATGATAGCCGTGACATATTCCGGCGCAATGACCTGCAAATCCAGCAGCGGTTTCGCGCACAGTTCCAGCGCCTGGGGCCAGCTTTCAACGCTATCCTGTAGGATGATGGTTGTATCATATATCCACTTTTTGAGCATTTTTCACTCCCGCTAAAGACCAGACATGGGCAAACTCTATTCAACCCATCAATTAATGACTGCGATCGCGATCACAAAGATAGCGCTACCAACGACCAACATGCAGAACTGTGATAGCGCTATCAAATTGCTATCCTGGTGCGAAATCACAGCAAAAAAAGGGATTTAAGGCGTATACTGCCTGTCACGTAAAATGAAGGATGAAACTAAATCGCGTCCTGTCAGCAGGAAGATGTATGTCTTTAACCCGAAAACGGCGCAGTACCGGAAAAGTAACGCTCGCGGATGTCGCGCAGCTTGCCGGCGTAGGCACGATGACTGTTTCCCGTGCCCTCCGCACGCCCGAACAGGTTTCCGATAAACTGCGTGAAAAAATTGAAGCCGCGGTGCAGGAGCTGGGTTACATGCCCAATCTTGCCGCCAGCGCACTGGCATCGGCATCGTCATGGACGATTGCGATGGTAGTACCCAATCTTTCCGAAGCTGGCTGTTCCGAGATGTTCGCCGGGCTACAGCAGGTGCTCCAGCCAGCCGGATATCAGATTATGCTGGCGGAATCTCAGCATCGTCTTGAACAGGAAGAGAAACTGCTTGAAACGCTGCTGGCCTCGAACATCGCCGCGGCGATACTGCTCAGCGTCGAGCACTCCGATACCGTGCGACACTGGCTAAAAAACGCCTCTATCCCGGTGATGGAAATGGGTGCAATGCGTGCCGATCCTATTGATATGAATATCGGGATTGATAACGTCGCCGCCATGTATGAACTTACCGAAATGGTGATTCAGCGCGGCTACCAGAATATCGGCCTGCTGTGCGCTAACCAGGAGCAGTGGATTTTTCAGCAGCATTTGCAGGGCTGGTACAAGGCGATGCTGCGCCACCACCTGTCGCCAAACAGAGTGATTAATGCCGCCATGCCGCCGAACTTCTCCACCGGTGCGGCACAATTGCCAGAGTTTCTGCTGGCGTGGCCGGAGCTGGATGCGCTGGTGTGCGTATCAGATGAACTGGCCTGCGGCGCGCTATATGAGTGCCAGCGTCGGCGCATCAAGGTGCCGGACGATTTAGCGGTCGTGGGCTTTGGCGACAGCGACGTCAGCCGCGTCTGTCAGCCGCCGCTGACGACGATGGCAGTACCGCATCGCAAGATTGGGATTGAAGCCGGGAAAGCGTTACTGGAACGTCTGAATGACGGAGACTGGCGCGACCATAAACCCATCGCGTCCAGCCTGTGTCTGCGGGAAAGCTGTTAAGGCTTACTCAGCCTCTTCCTCTTTTTCCGCCTTATTTTCCGGTTTAGCGGATTCGTTTTTGGCGTTGCGGGTCATCCACAGCGCCAGTGCTTTAAGGGAATCCGGCGTGAATTCGTCGCAACGCGCGGTGATCTCTTCCGGCGTCATCCAGCACACTTCGCTCACTTCCTCTTCCTGCAAGGCGAAAGGTCCGTGGGAAACGCAGCTAAACAGCCCGCCCCAGACGCGACAATGCTCATCTTCGAAATAAAACTGTCCGTGCTCGGCAAACGGCACGCCAGCGATACCTAACTCTTCTTCCGCTTCACGACGCGCGGAATCCAGCAATACTTCATCGGCCTGCACGACGCCACCCGCTGTGGCATCCAGCATACCAGGAAGAAAATCTTTGGTGTCGGTGCGACGCTGGACCAGAATCTTGCCCATGCCGTCATGAACAACGATGTAAGTCGCGCGGTGACGCAGACGCTCCGCACGCATTTGTTCGCGGCTGGCCTGCGCGATCACTTCATTCTCTTCGCTGACAATGTCAACCCACTCAGTACTTGCCAAATGATTCTGCTCCACCATCGGGAAACCTTCTCGTCTAAGCGCTCTTTCGGCGCGTTTGCAGTTGTGGTGTAACTTACGGATTAATCGCTATCTGCGCAATAACTTGCTGATCATTAAGTGCGATAACGCTTAATGTCCCGTCTTCATACATGCCGTAGCTTGCCGGGTTACCGCCTTTAGGAATGCTGACAGACCCGGGGTTAAAGTGGTAAAACGCCCCGCGTTTTTCCGCCACCGGAATATGAGTATGACCATAAACCAGGACATCGCCAGCGGCGAGTGACGGCAGGTTATCCGGGCCGAACAGGTGCCCGTGGGTCAGGAACAAACGGCTGTTTTCCATCAACACTTGTTGCCAGGGAGCGGTGATGGGAAATTGCAGCAGCATCTGGTCAACTTCGCTGTCGCAGTTGCCGCGAACGGCGATAATGCGCGAGGCAAAAAGATTAAGTTTTTCCGCCACCTGCGCGGGAGCATAGCCTTCCGGCAACGCATTGCGTGGGCCGTGGTTTAACACATCGCCTAGGATCACCAGCCATTGCGCCCCGCTTTGGACGAACAGAGAAAGCACGCGTTCGGTCGCGGGCAGCGATCCATGAATATCCGACGCAAACATCAGTTTCATCAGTTACTCCTCGGGAATACAGACTGCCCTATCATACCTCAAGCGCCCCGTCTTATCAGCCCGCGCGCTTAGCAGAGAGTGCCAGATAGCGCTGTACCGACGCGCGTTGCCACTGGAAGGTGGCGTAATCCACCAGCAGCTGTGGGACGTCATCGCCGTTGAGGATCAGGCGATTGAGCATCAGCGCCAGATCGGTGTCGGCAATACACCACTCGCCAAACAGGTTTGGGTTACCCTGTGACAGCAGCGATGACGCGGTATCAATCAGCTTCCGGGCGCTGGATAAGCCTTCCTCGCTGAGGGCGGGCTTTTTGACGCCAGCGAACACCACGTCCGTGGAGCGTTCTGTGCGAATCGGCACCAGGTCGCTACGCAGCCACGCCTGGATCTGGCGGACGCGGGCGCGCTTTTGCAGATCGTGAGGATAGATGCGTTCCCACTCTGGTGGGGCAAAGCGGTCTTCAAGGTACTCGTCAATCGCTGAGGATTCACTCAACTCAAAACCGTCAATCTCCAGCACAGGGACACGGCGGGTGAGCGCGTAGCCCTGCCACTGAGGCTTCAGATGTTCGCCGCTGTCCAGGTCAACGGTTTTCAGACTAAAAGTTAGCCCCTTTTCTGCCAGCGCCACATAAACGCTCATGACATAAGGAGAAAAAAAGTTCGCATCGGACCACAACGTTATTACAGGCTGGCTCATAACATCCTCATCGGCTGATCGGTTTTCACTCAACATATAATCTCTTTGCCTCGCTGTCACTTGATGAAAACTCACGATTTACAACAAGCACCTATACTGATTTTTCATGGCAACACTATTCGCACTGACAGGAGTTGAGAATGATAGATCTCTATTATGCCCCCACCCCTAATGGCCATAAGATCACCCTCTTTCTTGAAGAAGCCGAACTGGACTACCGGATCATTCGCGTGGATATCAGCAAAGGCGATCAGTTCCGCCCCGTTTTTCTGGCCATCTCGCCCAACAATAAAATTCCGGCCATCATTGATAACCTGCCTTCTGACGGGGGCAAACCGTTAAGCCTGTTTGAGTCCGGAGAGATTTTGCTTTATTTGGCAGAGAAAACCGGCAAGCTCCTGAGCGGGGAGTTGCGCGAGCGTCATCACACGCTGCAATGGTTATTCTGGCAGTCGAGCGGCCTGGGGCCGATGCTGGGGCAGAATCATCACTTTACCGCCTATGCGCCGCAGACGATCCCTTACGCCATTGAGCGATATCAGGTCGAAACCCAGCGCCTGTACGGGGTACTGAACCGTCGGCTGGAAAAATCACCATGGCTGGGAGGTGAGCATTACAGCATCGCAGATATCGCCTGCTGGCCGTGGATCAACACCCATGAACGCCACCGGATCGACCTGGCCACTTATCCGGCGGTGAACAACTGGTTTGAGCGCATCCGGACCCGCCCGGCAACCGAACGCGCCATGCAAAAAATCCATCAGATTTGAGCCTGTGCCCCGTTGGGTGCAGGTGTTCTCCTCATGTATGATGAGGTAAAAATACTGACACGGAGAAGACCTGCAATGTCCCAGCATGACGCTATTATTCGTATAAAAAACCTACGCTTACGCACATTCATTGGTATCAAAGAGGAGGAGATCGCGAATCGCCAGGATATCGTGGTGAATGTAGTGATCCATTACCCGGCAGACAAGGCGCGCGCCAGCGAAGACATCAATGACGCGCTGAACTATCGCACGATCACCAAAAGCATCATCCAGTACGTTGAGAACAACCGTTTTGCGCTACTGGAAAAATTAACTCAGGATGTGCTCGACATCGCACGCGAACACCACTGGGTCACTTATGCTGAAGTGGAGATCGATAAACTTCACGCCCTGCGCTACGCCGACTCCGTCTCCATGACGTTAAGCTGGCAGCGCCAGGCGTAAACCTGGAGGTTGTATGAAGATCCTGCTCACCGGCGGTACGGGGCTGATTGGTCGCCATCTCATTCCACGTTTGCAGGCGTTGCATCACGACATTACCGTGGTCACGCGCAGCCCGGAGAAAGCGCGCCAGGTGCTGGGCACCGGCGTTGAGATCTGGAAAGGCCTGGCGGAACGGCAGGATCTGAACGGCTTTGACGCCGTCATCAACCTCGCAGGCGAGCCTATCGCTGATAAACGCTGGACCGAAGAGCAAAAACAGCGTTTATGCAGCAGCCGCTGGAACATGACCGAAAGGCTGGTTGAGCTGATTCGTAACAGCGAGATGCCGCCCTCGGTGCTGATTTCCGGCTCTGCAACAGGCTACTATGGCGATCTTGGTGAAGTGGTGGTGACCGAAGAAGAGCCGCCGCACAACGAGTTTACCCATAAACTCTGCGCCCAGTGGGAGCGTATCGCCTGCGGGGCGCAGAGCGATAACACCCGCGTCTGCCTGCTGCGCACCGGCGTGGTGCTTGCTCCGAAAGGCGGTATTCTCGGTAAAATGTTGCCGCCGTTTAAAATGGGGCTTGGCGGGCCCATCGGCAACGGTCGTCAGTATCTGGCGTGGATCCATATCGACGATATGGTCAACGGTATTCTCTGGCTGCTGGATAACGACCTGCGCGGGCCGTTTAACATGGTATCTCCCTACCCCGTACGTAATGAACAGTTTGCTCACGCCCTGGGTCATGCCCTGCATCGCCCGGCGGTACTGCGCGTGCCTGCGACGGCGATTCGGCTGTTGATGGGCGAATCTTCTGTGCTGGTGCTGGGCGGCCAGCGCGCGCTGCCAAAACGGCTGGAAGCGGCCGGATTTACGTTCCGCTGGTATGACCTGGAAGAGGCGCTGGGGGATGTGGTGCAGTGAATATGTTAGAGTTATACGCCATCTCTGGATGATATGGCGTAACTATGGCAACCATCACCACAACCCGGCTTCACCTCACCCCTTTCGAACCTTCTGACTGGGCGTTCTTTCGCTCTCTGCGCGAAGACCCCAACATCATGCGCTATATGGCCGCTATCATGCCTGAAAAAGAGACGCGCCGCGTATTTGCCGCGCGCCTGATGGCGGAGCATGTCTTTGTGATCCGTCTGCATAACGACGTTACGCCGCTCGGGGATATCGGCCTGCAAATCAGTGCGGCGAACCGTGAAGAGGCGGACATTGGCTACACGGTTGTGCCTGCCGCGCAGGGAAAAGGCATTGCCAGCGAGGCGCTGCGGGCGGTGTGTGAGTATGCATTTAACCAGACGGGCGTGAAGGCGATAAACGCGTACGTGCTTGCGGATAACGTTGGGTCGGTGCGGGTTCTTGAGAAAGCAGGTTTTGTGCGCACGCAGGTACTGGAGAAGGCGTACGAGATTAACGGCGTACGGTATGACGACTGGGTGTATCGGCTGGAGTGTGGTGCGGTCTGAATGCCGGGCGACACTGCGTTTGCCCGGCCTACGGTTTTTGTAGGCCCGGTAAGCGAAGCGCCACCGGGCGATTGGGCGGCTCTGCGGCCTGATGCCCTCACCCCGGCCCTCTCCCACAGGGAGAGGGAGAAAGGCGAAAGATTACTTCAACGAGCCTTTCAGGAACTGCTGCAAACGCGGGCTTTGCGGGTTCGCCAGCACTTCGTCCGGATGCCCCTGCTCCTCAATCTTGCCCTGATGCAGGAAGATAACGTGGTTAGAAACGTTACGGGCAAAGCCCATCTCGTGCGTCACCACCACCATCGTTTTGCCCTCTTCCGCCAGCTTCTGCATGATGCGCAGCACTTCGCCAACGAGTTCAGGATCCAGCGCGGAAGTCGGTTCGTCAAACAGTAATACTTCCGGCTCCATCGCCAGCGCGCGGGCGATGGAAACACGCTGCTGCTGTCCCCCTGACAGGTGCACCGGATATTTGATCTGCTGCCGCTCGTCGATACCCACTTTCGCCAGGTATTTGACCGCACGCTCGCGGGCTTCCTGCTTGCTTAAGCCGAGCACCTGAACCGGCGCTTCCATCACGTTCTCCAGCACCGTCATGTGGCTCCAGAGATTGAAGTGCTGGAATACCATGGTCAGGCGCGTACGCAGCAGGCGCAGCTGATTTTTATCCGCCACTTTAAGCTGACCGTCTTTATCACGGACCATGTTGATGTTCTGTCCGCTCACCACAATCGATCCTTCGCTCGGCTTTTCGAGGAAGTTGATGCAGCGCAGGAAGGTACTTTTACCCGAACCTGATGAGCCGATAATACTGATCACGTCGCCCGCGTTAGCCTCCAGCGACACCCCTTTCAGCACTTCATGTTCGCCGTAGCGCTTGTGCAAATCAATTACGTTTAATTTGTTCTCAGCCATCATAAATTCTCAGTGCGTCGACGGTTTTATATGCTGCAACCAGCGTTTTTCAGCCTTACGGAACAGGCTGATCAGGACGTAAGAAATGATCAAATAGAGCACTGCCGCAATGCCAAACGCCGTAAACGGCTGGTAGGTGGCAGAGTTAATATCGCGGGCAATCTTTAACAGATCAGGCACCGTGGCGGTAAACGCCAGTGCCGTCGAATGCAGCATTAAAATCACTTCGTTGCTGTACGCCGGCAGCGCAATGCGCAGCGCTGAAGGCAGAATAATACAGCGGTAGAGCTTCACGGAGGAGAAGCCATACGCGCGCGCCGCCTCAATCTCACCGTGCGGCACGGAACGAATGGCCCCGGCGAAGATTTCGGTGGTATAGGCGCAGGTATTAAGGGTCAGCGCCAGCACCGTACAGTTCAGACCGCTGCGGAAGAACGCGTTCAGCATCTCGGTGCCTTTCACGATCTCCAGCGTGTACATTCCGGAATAGAACACCAGCAGCTGCACGTACAGCGGCGTACCGCGAAACACGTAGGTGAACAGCCAGATCGGAAACTGGATAAATTTATTGTTCGACACGCGGCCAATGGCGAGAAACACCGCCAGAATGCCGCCCATGACCACCGAGGAGATCAGCAGCCACAGCGTGATCGCCACGCCAGTAAAGCGGTAGCCATCCGTCCACAGCAGGGATTTCCAGTACTCCTGAATAATCTCAATCACAGGTCAGCCCTCTTCACACCCACGGAGTAGCGACGTTCGAGCAGAAGCAGCACACCATTGGAGACGGTCGTAAAGACCAGATAGATTACGCCGCAGACCACCGCAAAATAGAACGGTTCCCAGGTACTTTTACCCGCCAGCTGCGTGGCCTTCACCACATCTTCCAGACCCAGCAGGGAGACCAGCGCCGTTGCCTTGAGAATAACCTGCCAGTTGTTACCGATGCCCGGCAGCGCGTAGCGCATCATGGCCGGGAACATGATCCGGCGAAACGTTTGTGAGGAGGTAAAACCGTAGGCGGTCGCCGCTTCAATGTGCCCTTTCGGCACGGCCATGTAAGCGCCGCGAAAGGTCTCAGTGAAATAAGCACCGTAGATAAAACCAAGGGTAATAATACCGGCCACCATCGGGTCGATATCGATCTGATCCATGCCGATGGCATCCGTGACACCGTTAAGTGCGATTTGCAGGCCATAAAAGATCAGCAGCATCAGCACCAGGTCAGGCACGCCGCGAATCAGCGTGGTATAGCCTTCAAATATCAGCGCCAGCGGTCTGTTGGCGGATAACTTTGCCCCCGCGCCCGCCAGGCCTATCAGCACCGCCAGCACCACGGAGCTGATAGCCAGCTCAAGGGTGACAAGCGCGCCCTGTAAAATAACGCCAGAAAATCCGTACAGCATACCGCGTGCCCTGTCGTCTCGTGAGTGGTGGAACCGTGTCTTTTCCCCTCCCGCAACGGGAGGGGCCGCACGTTATCAGACGGGGCGATTAGCCGCCGTAAACATTAAAATCGAAGTACTTTTTCGCCAGCTTGTCGTAAGTGCCGTCCGCGCGCATCTCGGCGAACGCTTTGTTCAGGGCTTCACGCAGTTCGTTGTCTTCTTTCCGCAGGCCCATACCGGTGCCAACGCCAAAGAGTTTTTCGTCCTTAATGGACGGACCGCCGAACTTGTAATCTTTACCCACAGGCTGTTTCAGGAAGCCTTCGCTTGCCGCCACTTCATCCTGGAATGCCGCGTCAATACGGCCTGCCGTCAGGTCTGCGTAGATGTTTTCCTGACCCTGGTAAGAGACAATTTCAATCCCCTTTGGCGCCCAGTGCTCGTTACCGTAGGTTTCCTGCGTCGTACCCTGCAACACGCCCACGCGTTTGCCCTTCAGAGATTCAAGGGTTGGCTGAATGTCAGAAGATTTCGCCACCACCAGACGTGAGTCAGCCGCGTAGAGTTTGTCCGTGAAGGCAATCTCCTGCTGACGTTTTTCGGTGATAGACAGGGAGGACATGATCACGTCAATTTTTTTCGCTTTCAGGGACGGGATTAGCGCGTCCAGCGGGTTTTCAACGTAGGTACATTGCGCTTTAATGCGTTTGCACAGCTCGTTAGCCAGATCGATGTCAAAACCGACCAGTTCCCCCTTCGCATTTTTCGATTCGAAAGGCGCGTAGGTTGGGTCAGTCCCAATACGAATTTTCTGCGGAATGGCTGCGAATGCTGCGGTGGCGCTGGAAAAGGCCAGTACCAGAGAAAGTGACAACACCAGTTTTTTCATATCTGTCCTCAACAAACTGTCTAAATACGAGATTTTACGACTATGGGGTGCCGTTAATGTGCCATTAATCCCCTCACTCAGGCAAAGATTAATGCCTCTGAACGGGAATTTTTGCATTTAAAATGCTTAACTATGCACACAGCGTTCCAATATGGTGCATTGCTTGCACCATACTGGAACACTCCCCCTAAAGATGCACCACATCAGTGCATCTCATTCAGGTATTAATCACCGTAGACGTTGAAATCGAAGTATTTCTTCGCCAGTTTGTCGTAGGTACCGTCTGTACGCAGCTCATTAAACGCTTTGTCGAAGGCGGCTTTCAGCTCGGTATCATCCTTACGCAGGCCAATACCGGTGCCGTCGCCAAAGTATTTTTTGTCTTTCACCGACGGGCCGGCAAAGGCGTACTCTTTACCCGCAGGCTGTTTCAGGAAGCCTTCGCTCGCGGCGACTTCATCCTGAAACGCGGCATCCAGACGGCCTGCCGCCAGGTCAGAGTAGATCAGATCCTGGTTCTGGTAAGCGACCACATCGACGCCTTTCTCGCGCCAGTTAGCATTGGCGTAACCTTCCTGGGTCGAGCCCTGAAGCACGCCAACATGTTTGCCTTTCAGCGAGTCGATGGTCGGCTGGATTGGCGAGCCTTTCGCGGCAATCAAACGTGAGTCGGCAGCGTAGAGCTTCTCTGAGAAGGCGATCTCCTGCTGACGTTTTTCCGTTATGGAGAGAGAAGAGATAATGGCATCAATTTTCTTGGCTTTCAGCGACGGGATCAGCGCGTCAAAGTCACTGCCCACCCATGTGCATTTCACTTCCATGCGTTTGCACATCTCATTTCCCAGATCGATATCAAACCCCACGAAGTCGCCTTTCGCATCCTTGGAGGAGAATGGCGCGTAGGTTGCGTCTGTACCGATACGAACTGTCTGTGGTAGCGCTGCATAGCTACTTGCTGCTGCACTCAAGCCCACGAGCAAAGACAGAGCCAGAACCGTCTTCTTCATACATTTACCCTCAAGAACCGTGATTTTATTATGGTTTATGTTGTGTGTTGTGTTGCAGGCTGCTCTTGCAGGTCTTATGCCACATTGTCGTCGGGTTAAAACTACGACGTTAAATATGTTAATAAAACGTTGCGATACTGCCTTAATGGTGAAAGATAGCAGGTCTGCCGAACGAACCGGAAAGAGAAAAAGGGAAAAAGCGAATTAAATGTCGAGGATATGATCGCGGTTGCAGTTTTGCCCTGAAACAGGGCAAACAGTCATTTCATGCACCTTGTTTGTGCACAGCTTCACGCCCCCTGCCAGCGGGTAAAGAGATCTTCCGGCAGGTCTATATCGAACTGATCCAGCACGCGGTTAACGGTCTGGTTGATGACATCGTCCAGCGTTTGCGGACGATGATAGAACGCGGGGACCGGCGGCATTATCACAGCTCCCAGTTCGGCTGCCTGCGTCATTAAACGCAGATGTCCCAGGTGCAGCGGCGTTTCCCGCACGCAGAGCACCAGAGGACGACGCTCTTTCAGCACCACGTCCGCCGCACGCGTCACCAGCGTGTCGGTATAGCTGTTTACGATACCGGAGAGGGTTTTAATCGAACAGGGCAAAATAACCATGCCGGCCGTTTTAAACGAGCCCGAAGAGATGCTGGCGGCGATATCGCGGGCATCGTGGACAACATCAGCCAGCGCCTGAACGTCGCGCAGAGAGAGATCGGTTTCAAGAGAGAGGGTCTGACGCGCCGCCTGGCTCATCACCAGATGAGTTTCTACGCCTGCAACGTCACGCAGCACCTGTAACAGCCGGACGCCATAAATCGCGCCGCTGGCACCGCTGATCCCTACAATGAGTCTTTTCATGATTTTTGCCCTTGCTGATTTCAGGGCTGACTGTGCAGGATTTTACGGGGAGTTGCAAGTGAGGGCGAGCCCCCTCACTTGCCGGAGCATCAACCTTCGTTGTGCATCTCTAAGCTTTCGAGATCGTTTTGCAGCTGGACGGCTTTCGCATCGTCGTTACGCAGAGAATCAAGGTAGTCGAGATACTGCTGGTCTACGTCTTTTGTCACGTAGATCCCATTGAATACCGAGCATTCGAACTGCTGAATATCCGGGTTCTCGGCGCGCACCGCATCGATCAGATCGTTCAGATCCTGGAAAATCAGGCCGTCGGCCCCGATGATCTGGCGAATCTCATCCACTTCTCGGCCATGCGCAATCAGCTCATTAGCGGTTGGCATATCAATGCCATACACGTTCGGGAAGCGAATTTCCGGCGCTGCGGAGGCGAGATATACTTTCTTCGCCCCGGCCTCACGCGCCATCTCAATGATCTGCTCAGACGTCGTGCCGCGCACAATGGAGTCGTCCACCAGCAGCACGTTCTTGTCGCGGAACTCGGCACGGTTAGCGTTCAGCTTACGACGTACGGACTTACGACGCAGCTGCTGGCCCGGCATGATAAAGGTGCGGCCAACGTAGCGGTTTTTCACGAAGCCCTGACGGTACGGCTTGTCCAGAATACGGGCAATTTCCAGCGCGATATCACAGGAGGTTTCAGGGATTGGGATCACGACGTCGATGTCGAGATCGTCCCACTCGCGGGCAATCTTCTCGCCCAGCTTCGTCCCCATGTTGACGCGCGCGCTGTAAACGGAAATTTTGTCGATGAACGAGTCCGGACGCGCGAAGTAAACGTATTCGAACAGGCACGGGTTGCTCACCGGATTGTCGGCGCACTGGCGGGTAAACAGCTGGCCCTTCTCGGTGATATAGACCGCTTCGCCTGGCGCGACATCACGCAGGAATTCGAAGCCCAGCGTGTCCAGCGCCACGCTTTCGGAGGCAACCATGTACTCGGAACGGCCATCGCCGAGGTCACGTTTGCCGAGCACCAGCGGGCGAATGCCATTTGGATCGCGGAAGGCCACCATGCCGTGACCGATAATCATCGCCACGCAAGCGTACGCGCCACGGATCTGGCGATTAGTCGCGGCAACGGCGGCAAAAATGTTGTCTGCTTCCAGCGGATAATGGCGGAAGTTATCCAGCTCGCTGGCAAAGATATTGAGCAGGATTTCAGAATCAGAGGTGGTGTTAATGTGGCGACGTTTCTCTTCGAACAGCTTTTTACGCAGCTCGTGGGCATTGGTCAGATTGCCATTGTGGGCAAGCGTGATGCCATACGGGGAGTTAACGTAAAAAGGCTGAGCCTCAGAGGCGCTGGAACTGCCAGCAGTAGGATAACGAACGTGACCGATCCCCATATTACCTTGCAGACGCTGCATATGGCGGGCTTCAAACACATCGTTTACCAGGCCATTCGCCTTGCGTAAACGGAAGCAGTTGTTTGCATCAATGGTGATGATACCCGCAGCATCCTGCCCACGGTGCTGAAGCACCGTTAACGCGTCATAAATCGACTGGTTTACCGGCATGAAACCGGCGATACCGACAATACCGCACATTCGTCTTTTCCTCGTTAAGCCACATCTCAGGGTTTATGCCCTGGGCAAGAAACTCGACGAGCTTTGCAGATAGTCAAAGAACCATCTGATGATGAAGCTGAACTCCGGAATGAGCTGCGATTTTTGCCAGTCTTCACTTTTGGAGAACCCGGTAAAGGTATCCAGGAAGAACAGGATCGCGGCCACAATCAGCACGCCTCGCAACGCGCCGAAACAGATGCCGAGCACCCTGTCCGTTCCTGACAGACCGGTTTTCTCGACCAGCTGACCTATCACGTAATTGACGATAGCGCCGACAATCAGCGTCGCGATAAACAGCACCGCGATGGCGATTCCGTTTCGGACCAGTTCATCTTCAAAGCCCGTGAACCAGACAGACAGGTAAGTGTAGTAATGACTGGCAACAAAGAAAGCACAACCCCAGGTTACCAGCGATAACGCTTCACGAACAAAGCCACGGATCAGGCTAACCAGACAGGAAAAACCAATCACCGCAATGATGGCGTAATCAATCCAGACCATATGTGTCCCACGATTAAACGCCCTGTCATCCAGTTCGGGGCGAATTCTAACAGAAAAAGAAAACGTTTGCGTAGGGATTTCCTTCCCACGCGTAAATAAAAAAGGCGCTGAAAAAATGCTCAACGCCCCTCCGCCTGACGTCTCTGTGGACGTCTGCTTTCTCCCCCTCACCCTAACCCTCTCCCCTTTGGGGAGAGGGCCGGGGTGAGGGGAGCCTTATCAGTTTGCGCTGTAGTTCATCACCACACCGCTCAGGCCGGAGATTTGCTTCAGCTCGCCAAGCGAACCTTTGAGCTTATCTTTAGACGCATCCGGCCCCACGAGGATACGGGTAATTTTACCCTGTACCGGCGTGGTGGGTGAAGTATAAACACGGTATCCCGCGCCGCGCAGTTTACTCACAATCTCATTGACCTTATCTGCATTTTTCAATGCACCGAGCTGAACGACATAGGCTTTGCCGGTAGGGGCCGCGTCCTGTTTCGCCGGCGGTGGCGTTTCTGAAGCGGCTGCCAGTTGCTCGGCCGCTTTATCCCGCTGCGGTTTCGGCTGCGGCTTCTCCACCGGTTTCGGCTTCTCAACAGGCTTAGGCTGTTCTACCGGCACCGGATCAATCTCGATGTTATTGTTCGTCGCCAGACGCGACGGGTCAAGAGACGGCGCGGCTGCATCACCTGCGCGCACCTCTTCCGCTGCGCCTTCAGGCGGCTGGGCTGGCAGCGCCTGCGTTGCCGCTGGCAGCATATCGGGCTCGTCGCGATCGCCCGGTTTGGGTACCAGCGGAATGGCCGCAAATTCATCCTGGTAATGCTTTTTCTGCCCGTCGAGCAATCCCGGGAGAATAATCACCCCGAGCGCGACCAGCACAATGGTTCCTGTTAAACGGTTCTGAAACTTACTCGCCACCGGTTCTCCCCGCGTCCATCACTTCCATGACATGTGCCACCGTGTGGAATGACCCACACACCAGCACGGTATCTTCTGGTTTAGCCTCCGCCATCGCGGCACGCCAGGCCGAAACCACACTGCTGTAGATTTCGCCTTTGCCGAGATGTTCCATCAACTGCTCAGCAGTCGCGCCGCGCGGCCCTTCCAGAGGAGCACAATACCAGCTATCGACCACACTCTCCATGCAGGCCAGCGTGCCGCCGATATCTTTATCATGAAGCATACCGATAACCGCCAGCACGCGCCCGGTTTTTGGTAACGATTTGAGACGTCCTGCGAGGTACGCCGCCGCATGCGGGTTATGTGCAACATCCAGAATCAGACGCGGTGACTCACTCACAATCTGAAAACGTCCCGGCAGCAGTGCGTTCTGAATGCCATCGCGGATTGCCTGCTCGCTCACCGTTAACCCGCTGGCGCGCAGGGCTGCCAGCGCAGTCGCCGCGTTAGGCTGTGGCACCTGCGGCAGCGGCAGATTCTCCAGCACGCCCTGCGCGTCGCTGAAGCGCCAGCCGTTGTCCTGCACCTCATACTGCCAGTCCACGCCGCGACGCAGCAGTCGAGCACCCTTCTCTTTCGCCACTTCAGCGATGGTATGTGGCATGTCCGGTTCGCCAACCACGGCAGGCTTATCGGCCCGGAAAATACCGGCCTTCTCACGGCCAATGCTTTCGCGGTCGGGCCCCAGCCAGTCGGTGTGATCCAGCGCGATGCTGGTGACGACGGCGACATCCGCATCTACCATATTTGTGGCATCCAGACGCCCGCCCAGCCCCACTTCCAGGATCACCACGTCCAGTTGCGCCTGCTTAAACAGCCACAGCACCGACAGGGTGCCGTATTCGAAATAGGTTAATGAGGTATCGCCGCGCGCGGCTTCGATAGCGGCAAACGACGCCGTATGGGCCGATTCGGCCAGCTCGGTGTTTTGCACCCGCACCCGCTCGGTGTAGCGCACCAGATGCGGCGAGCTGTAAACGCCTACCTTATAACCGGCTGCCATCAGGACAGATTCCAGCGTGCGGCAGGTGGTGCCTTTACCGTTAGTGCCGGCCACGGTAAACACGAAAGGCGCAGGTTTCAGCACGTCAAGGCGCGCGGCAACCTGGCTTACGCGCTCAAGGCCCATGTCGATAGTTTTACTGTGCAGGTTTTCCAGATAAGAAAGCCACGCGGCCAGGGGCGACGTGGCTTGAGGAATGCTTTTATTTTCCATGATGCCCGGTTGTCATTAACGGTTTAGAAAGCAAAAGGGCAGCGCCATTTGGCCCTGCCCTTTTCAGTTATCAGGCCTCGGGTTCCTGATCCGGTACCACCACGCCTTCGCGCGGCTCGTCCGGGCTCGGCGACGGCAGATTCATCAGCTTCGCCAGGACGCTTGCCAGTTTGAGGCGCATCTCCGGGCGGCGGACGATCATGTCGATAGCACCCTTCTCAATGAGGAACTCACTGCGCTGGAAGCCCGGCGGCAGTTTCTCACGTACGGTCTGCTCGATAACGCGAGGACCGGCAAAGCCGATCAGCGCTTTTGGCTCAGCGATGTTCAGGTCGCCCAGCATCGCGAAGCTTGCAGAAACGCCGCCCATGGTTGGGTCGGTCAGTACCGAGATGTACGGCAGACCGCGCTCCTGCATTTTCGCCAGCGCGGCAGAGGTTTTCGCCATCTGCATCAGGGACATCAGCGCTTCCTGCATTCGTGCGCCACCGGAGGCGGAGAAGCAGATCAGCGGGCAGTTGTCTTCCAGCGCCTGCTCAACGGCACGCACGAAACGCGCACCAACCACAGAGCCCATTGAGCCGCCCATAAAGGCGAACTCAAACGCGGCGGCAACCACCGGCATCTCATGCAGGGTGCCTTTCATGACGATCAGCGCGTCTTTCTCGCCGGTCTCTTTCTGTGCAGAGGCCAGACGATCTTTGTATTTTTTGGAGTCGCGGAACTTAAGCACATCTTTTGGCTCCAGTTCGCTGCCCAGTTCTACCAGAGAACCTTCGTCCAGCAGGCTATGCAGGCGGTTGCGCGCCGACATACGCATATGGTGGTCACACTTCGGACACACCTCAAGATTGCGTTCCAGCTCTGCGCGATACAGAACCTGGCCGCAGCTATCACACTTCGTCCATACCCCTTCAGGAATGCTCGCTTTACGCGTTGGGGTAATGTTGCTTTTAATTCGTTCAATCCAGCTCATTGATAACCTTTCTGCCTGAACCTGGTCGTATGCCAGTTTTGCTGTAAGAGGCGAATAATGCCATTTTTGCCTCCAACAGACCATGAATGTTGCACATTAAAACATAACAGCCCGAAACTTTGGATAAAAAAGTGGTCGAACCGCCAGCGTGCATTTACTTCGCTTGTTTTGCCGCCGCGCGTTTGTGACGAATAATTTCGATCACACCCGGCAGAACGGAAAGCACAATAATCGCTACAATCAGTAACTTAAGGTTTTCCTGAACCACCGGCAGATCGCCAAACAGGTAGCCCGCATAGGTAAACAGCAGTACCCACAGCAGCGCGCCCACCACGTTGTACATGGCAAAATGACGATAGGACATGTGACCCATTCCCGCTACAAACGGTGCAAATGTGCGCACAATAGGCACAAAACGGGCAAGTATAATGGTTTTACCGCCATGGCGCTCATAGAACGCATGGGTCTTATCTAAATAACTGCGGCGGAAAATCTTCGAGTCCGGATTACTGAACAACCGCTCGCCAAACACCCGCCCGATAGTGTAGTTGACCGCATCACCAATAATCGCGGCGATGATCATCAGGACGACCATCAGGTGGACATTCAGGTCATTCGTTGGCAGTGCGGATAACGCGCCCGCCACGAACAGCAGTGAATCTCCCGGCAGGAACGGCGTAACCACAAGGCCGGTTTCACAGAACAGAATGAGGAACAGAATGGCGTATACCCAGACGCCGTACTGCGCGACCAGCTCCGCCAGGTGAACATCAATGTGCAGGATGAAATCAATCAGAAAACGTATTACGTCCATATTGTCTAAGCCCTAATTGCGCCTTTGTTTAGTCCGCTAAAAACAGCGGGCCCATTGGCGGTTTTGGCAGGTCGAACCGGTCCGGGTAATCCACCGAAACCAGATACAGACCTTCCGCTTTCGCCGTTGCTGCCGCAAGCGTTCTGTCCTTCGCTGCCAGCAGTTCTGCAATCCAGCTCTCCGGCTGGTGTCCGGCGCCCACTTCCATCAGGCTGCCTACAATATTCCGCACCATATGATGTACAAAGGCATTGGCTTTGATATCCACCACCACATACGCGCCATAACGACTGACGTTAATGTGCATGACGTTACGCCACGGCGTACGGGACTGACACTGCACCGCACGAAACGACGTAAAATCATTCTCTCCAATCAGACACTGCGCCGCACGCTGCATACGTTCTGCATCCAGCGGTTCATAAAAATGCGTCACGCCCTGGCTTAACACCGCCGGGCGCAGGCGCTGGTTGTAGATGACATAACGGTAGCGCCGCGCCGTCGCGCTGAAACGCGCGTGAAAATCATCCGGCACAGCTTTCACCCAACGCACGGCAATGTCACCAGGCAAATTCGCATTTACACCCAGCGTCCAGGCCGCGTCTTTGCGCACGGCGGTGGTGTCAAAATGCACCACCTGCCCCGTGCCGTGAACGCCGGCATCGGTGCGGCCCGCACAGAAGACGCTTATCGGTTCATTCGCCACCTGAGAGAGCGCTTTCTCCAGCTTCTCCTGGACGCTGCGCACCTCATTCTGCCGCTGCCAGCCATAGTATTTACTGCCATCGTATTCAATGCCGAGGGCAATTCTGTGGACCGGCTTTTGTTCCACATCTGACATCAGTACAGATACTCCTGCACCAGTTTTTCCGCGATTTTGACCGCCATCAGCGCGCCGCCAAAACGCACGTTGTCGGCAACGGACCAGAACTGCACCTGCTCAGGCATACCGTAATCGTTACGCACGCAGCCCACAGAGAGATGCGCGCTGCCGGTAGCGTCGCCCACCTGCGTCGGGAATTCACTCTCTTCGGACAGGACAAGGTCCTCTCCGCGGCCAAACGCGTCGCGGGCTTCTTCAGCCGCCAGCGGACGCAGGGCTTCAAACCCGACCATCTGCGCGTGGCCGTAAAAGACCGGAGACTGCACGACGTTCGCGGAGATCATCAGACCGTCATCCTGCAGAATTTTGCGTGCTTCATCGACGATACGACGCTCTTCCCGCACCGAACCTTCACGATCCGGCAGCAGCGGCAGCATGTTGAACGCCAGCTGGCGGCCAAAGAAATCATCTTCGTCGATCGGGATACCGTTCAGCAGCTTCGCGCTCTGCCCTGCCAGTGCGTCTACGGCTTTTTTGCCGTTAGCGGAGGCTGACAGCAGGCTGGTCACGGAAATACGCGACAGGCCACCGTCGTCGATCAGCGGCTTCAGCGCGGTCAGCAGCTGGCTGGTGAGGCTGTTCGGTACTGCAATGATATTGCGGTTGCGGTAGTCAGCCAGCACAAACGGGTTGACGTCCGGCACCACCAGCGGCACATCCGGCTCCAGGGAGAACAGGCCGCTCAGGTCGATCACCAGACAGCCTGAATTGGTCGCTTCTTCAATGTAGGATGCCGTGGCTTCCGCACCTGCGGCAAAAAACGCCAGCTGAGCCTGTGTCCAGTCAAACGCGGCGGCATCCTGCACCATCACGGATTTCCCGCCGAAACGCAGATGTTCTCCTGCGCTGTCGGTACGCGCCAGCGCGTAAATGTCGCCCACCGGGAACTGACGCTCAGCAAGGGTTTCAAGCAGGGCTTCGCCCACGGCACCAGTGGCACCCAAAATGGCAATGTTCCAGCCTTCAGACATGGTGGTTTACTCCAGAAATAAAAAAGCGTCCCTGCCGGAATATCCGACAGGGAGCATTAAGAAGACATTAACGTGCCGGGTGGTGAACGGCGTTAAATCCCAGCTGATGCAGCAGCGCCGCCGCGGGGGCGTCATCGCACATCACATACAGGGAGGACCACTCGCGGCGCTCAAGGTAATTTTTGCGCAGCTTGTCAAACTCACCCGGAATACCCGCCACTTTACGCAGCAGCGCGTCATCGCGGCGCACATCATACACCAAATGCACCAGTCTTTTCAGCGTTGCCTCATCCAGCGGTCCATGAAGGGTAATGCGACCAAATTCCGGGGCGGGCAGCAGCGTATCCAGCGCGACCTGCTGCGGATGGCCGATAAAGGCGCTGTAAGCCTCAAACACCTGGGTTGTACCACGCGCTTTGCCTTCAAGGGTATAACCCGCGATATGCGCGGTACCCACGTCCACCTTATTCAGCAATGCGACGTTGAGATCCGGCTCTGGCTCCCAGACGTCCAGTACGACGCTAAGATCTTGACCCTCGTCGAGACATGTCAGCAGCGCCGCGTTATCCACCACCGGTCCCCGGCAGGCATTTATCAGAATAGTGCCAGCCTTCAGACGGCGGATCAGCTTTTCGTCGGCCAGGTGCAGAGTCTTGTACGGCCCTTCTTTAAAGAGCGGCGTATGGAAGGTGATGACGTCGCACTCGTCGACCAGCTCATCCAGCGTGCGGAAATCGCCCTCATCGCCGTTATCCTTACGCGGCGGATCGCACAGCAGAGTGCGGATGCCCCAGGCTTCCAGACGCTTTTGCAGACGTCCGCCCACGTTGCCCACACCCACAATCCCGACGGTGCGGTCTTTCAGCGCAAAACCATCGCGCTCGGCCAGCATCAATAGCGAGGAGAATACATATTCCACGACGGCAATGGCGTTACAGCCTGGTGCCGCGGAAAAACCAATCCCCGCCTGCTTAAGCCACTGGTCATCCACATGATCGGTCCCGGCCGTTGCCGTCCCGACAAATTTAACCCCTTTGCCGGTGAGCAGCGCCTCATTTACTTTGGTCACCGAGCGCACCATCAGGGCGTCTGCATCGTCCAGTTCGCTGACCGGAATCGGGCGACCAGGGACAGCCTTAACCTCACCCAGGCGGCTGAACAGCTCACGGGCGTAAGGCATATTTTCATCAACGAGGATTTTCACGTCTGAGTACCTGTTTGAGAGGAAGTAAACCTGCCAAGTGTGCCATAATCTCGCCGCCGGGCATATATCTCCGCCCGGTTACGCAGAGTTTGACTTTAAGGATTTTTGACGATGCAGCCCATTTCAGGTACGCCTCCGCGCCCTCCGGGTGAAGGCCCCGTAACGCCCAACACGCCAGGCGAACAACCGCTCTCCACGCAGCAACGCACCGTACTGGAGCGTCTTATCACGCGTCTTATTGCGTTGACCTCACAGCAAAACGCAGAGGTATGGGCCGGCGTTAAGCACGATTTGGGCGTCAGAAACGATGCGCCGCTACAGTCGCGCCATTTCCCTGCCGCCGAACAAAACCTGAACCAGCGTCTTACCAGCGCACAGCAGCAACATACTACCCGCCAGATTATCTCGCAGCTGACCGAGCTGCTGGGCCAGGGGAATAATCGTCAGGCAGTGAGTGATTTTATCCGTCAACAGTACGGTCATACCGCCCTGAGCCAGCTTTCGCCGGAACAGCTGAAAACCGTGTTGACCCTGCTGCAAAGCAATCAGCTTTCTATCCCGCAGCCGCAACAGCGCCCGTCTACAGAGCGGCCATTACAGCCTGCGGAGCATAATACGCTCAAGCAGATGGTCACTAAGCTGGCTGCCGCCACCGGCGAACCGACAAAGCTTATCTGGCAATCCATGCTGGAACTTTCCGGTGTGAAAGCGGGCGAGATGATCCCGGCAAAACAGTTTACCCATCTGGTCACCTGGCTCCAGGCGCGTCAGACGCTCAGCACCCAGAGCGCTCCGACCCTGCACAGCGTACAGGCGGCACTGAAACAACCGCTGGAACCGCACGAGTTCGATATGATCCGGGATTACGCCCAGCAGAGCTGGCAGGCGACACCGCAAACCGTGCTGACCACCGCGCAGGTACAGGATTTACTGAATCAGATCTTCGTTCGCCGCGCCGAGCGGGAAGGCGGCGTGCCGGAGGTAAGAAACATTCAGCCGATCTACAACCCGCTGTTTGCCCCCGTTGTTGACACGTTCAAGACGCTTTCTGCACGTCCGGGATTGATGTTTATCGCGTTGCTGATTGCGCTGGCGATTTTCTGGCTGGTTGCTTAAAACTGCCGGGTGGCGGCTACGCCTTACCCGGCCTACGGTTCGCGCGGTTGTAGGCCCGGTAAGCGGAGCGCCACCGGGCAAGAACTACGACCTGCGAAACGTCACCAGCGTCACCACAATCCCCACCACCGCTGACACCGCACCGGCGAGAAATACGCAAGGATAGCCAAACGACGTTGCAAGCAGCCCCGCCAGCGGCCCGGTGATGCCGTAAGAGATATCCTGAAACGCCGCATAGCCGCCTAGCGCCGTGCCGCGCACCTGCGGAGCGACGCGCTTCACCACTTCAACGCCCAGCGCCGGGAAGATCAGCGAACAGCCGCAGCCGGTTAACGCCGCACCCAGCAGCGCAACGGATGCGGACGGCGCCTGCCAGAGCAGTACCAGACCCACGGTCTCAATGACCAGTGACGCCACCGCCACCTTCACGCCGCCAAAGCGATCCGGCATCCAGCCAAACAGCACGCGCATCAATACAAACGCGCCGCCAAAGGCCGTCAGCGTAAAGCCAGCCATCGCCCAGCCGCGGCTCATGAAATAGAGGGAGACAAAGGTACCAATAACCGCGAAGCCTACCCCCTGAAGCGCCAGCCCAAGCCCCGGTTGCCAGATTTGCCCCACCACGCTCCACAGCGAAGGACGCTCGCCTTTATGGGCGGGCACCTTACGCACCGAACCGTTAAACGCCCACGCCAGCAGCGGTAATACCATGGTGGTGCCTGCCAACGCCGCAAAACCAAACTGGCTGTGGATCAGCAGCCCCAGTGGTGCGCCTGCCGCCAGCGCGCCGTAAATCGCCATCCCGTTCCAGGACATCACTTTTCCGGAACGCGCAGGTCCCACCAGCCCCATTCCCCAGGTCAGGGTGCCGGTCAGCAGCTGGCTTTCGCCAAAGCCGAGGATCAGGCGCCCCGCCACCAGCAGCGCGAATTTATACGCTGCATCTATCGGCAACAGCGCCGCCAGCAGCCAGGCTCCCCCCGCCAGCCCGCAGGCAAACATGCCCTGCAACGCCGAGCGTTTTGCGCCGTGCTGATCCGCCAGGCGACCGGCGTAGCCCCGGGTTAAAACCGTCGCTAAAAACTGAATGCCCACCGCAATACCGACCATGGTGTTGCCATAGCCCAGCTCCTGGTGAACGAACAAGGGGATCACCGGCAGCGGCAGACCAACGGTCATGTAGGTCAGAAACACCGCAAAGGCGATGCGGAAAAGGGAAAGGTTCCCGGAAGGAGCGCTCTTCTCAGGGGTAACAGCCGTCATGCATAACTCCGTGTTCAGGCATAAAAAAAGGGAGCCGCGTGGCTCCCTTCTACTATATCTTCAAACGCTTACGCTTTCAGCTTACGCATCACCAGCGTGGCGTTGGTGCCGCCGAAACCGAAGCTATTGGACATAACGGTCGTCAGCTCACGTTCGGTGGTTTCAGTCACGATGTTCAGGCCAGCCGCCTGCTCGTCCATCTCGTCGATGTTGATGCTTGGCGCGATAAAGCCGTTTTCCAGCATCAGCAGAGAGTAGATCGCTTCCTGCACGCCCGCAGCACCCAGAGAGTGACCGGTCATGGCTTTGGTTGCAGAGATCGCCGGACTGTTGTCGCCGAACACTTCACGGATCGCACCCAGCTCTTTCACGTCACCTACCGGCGTTGAGGTGCCGTGAGAGTTCAGGTAGTCGATTGGGGTATCAACGCCGTGCATCGCCATCTTCATGCAGCGCACCGCGCCTTCGCCGGATGGAGCAACCATGTCAGCGCCGTCAGACGTTGCGCCGTAGCCCACGATCTCAGCGTAGATGTGCGCGCCACGCGCCAGCGCGTGTTCCAGCTCTTCAACCACAACCATACCGCCGCCGCCAGCGATAACAAAACCGTCGCGGTGTGCATCATAGGTACGGGATGCTTTGTCTGGCGTTTCGTTGTATTTGGTGGACAGTGCGCCCATCGCGTCGAACTCACAGGCCATTTCCCAGCCCAGTTCTTCGCCGCCGCCAGCAAATACGATGTCCTGTTTGCCCAGCTGGATCTGCTCAACCGCATTACCGATACAGTGTGCGGAGGTCGCACATGCGGAGCTGATGGAGTAGTTCACACCGTGGATTTTGAACGGCGTTGCCAGGCACGCGGAAACCGCTGAACCCATGGCTTTGGTCACAACATATGGACCGACCGCTTTCAGGCCGCGCGGGCTGCGCATGGCGTCAGCACCGAACACCTGAGCTTTAGAGGAACCGCCGGAGCCTGCAATCAGGCCCACGCGTGGGTTGTTCTGGTAAGCGTCTTCGCTCAGACCAGAATCCTTGATCGCTTCCTGCATGGAAAGATAGGCGTAGATAGAGGCATCGTTCATGAAACGAACCACTTTACGGTCAATTAAACCGGTGGTATCCAGTTTAACGTTACCCCATACGTGGCTACGCATTCCAGAATCTTTAAACTCTTCAGAGAAAGTGATCCCGGAGCGTCCTTCACGCAGAGATGCCAGGACTTCCTGCTGGTTATTACCGATGCTGGAAACGATGCCCAGGCCAGTAATCACTGCACGTTTCATTCAATACCTCTGTAAGTCGCACTATAAAAAGTTTCGAGTCGCACAATAGCGTACACTTGTACGCCGAACAAGTCCGATCAGCGATTTTCTGTGGAAATTTGCACCGATGGGCTCACATCGCTAAGATCGTGCCACTGCCTGTCGGACGAGTAACTTACGTGAAACAAAACGCCATACAACCTGCCAACCTCGAATTCAACGCTGAGGGTACACCTGTTTCCCGAGATTTTGATGACGTCTACTTTTCTAATGATAACGGACTGGAAGAGACGCGCTATGTCTTCCTCGAAGGAAATCATCTCAGCACCCGCTTCCCTGAGCATCCGCGCAGCCTGTTTGTCGTCGCGGAGAGCGGTTTCGGCACCGGGCTGAATTTTTTGACCCTCTGGCAGGCCTTCGACCAGTTTCGCGCTGCACACCCCGAGGCTACCTTACAAAGATTACATTTCATCAGTTTCGAAAAATTTCCGCTTACCGCACACGATCTGCGGCTTGCCCATCAGCGCTGGCCGGAGCTTGCCCACTGGGCGGAACAGCTTCAGGCCCAGTGGCCACCGGCTATCGGCGGCTGTCATCGTCTGATTCTGGACGACGGACGCGTCACGCTCGACCTGTGGCTTGGCGACATTAACGACCTGACCGATAAGCTCGATGACTCAATGCATCAGAAAGTGGACGCCTGGTTCCTGGACGGTTTTGCGCCCGCCAAAAACCCTGACATGTGGAGTCCGCACCTGTTCAGCGCAATGGCACGTCTGGCACGCCCGGGCGCGACGCTTGCCACCTTCACCTCGGCGGGCTTTGTCCGCCGTGGGTTGCAGGAGGCGGGGTTTACCATGCGGAAAACCAAAGGCTTTGGCCGCAAACGCGACATGCTGGTGGGGGTGATGGAACACGATCTGGCGATCCCGGCACAGGCACCCTGGTTTGCTCGCCGCCCCAGTGCGTCGCGTGAGGTCGCCATTGTGGGCGGAGGTATTGCCAGCGCCCTGCTCTCACTGGCGCTGCTGCACCGTGGCTGGCAGGTGACGCTCTACTGCGCTGACGAGGCACCGGCGATGGGTGCATCAGGCAACCGTCAGGGCGCGCTTTATCCCTTATTAAGTTCACACGATCCAGCACTGTTCCAGTTCTTCCCGGCTGCGTTTACGTTTGCTCGTCGCCTTTACGATAGCCTGCCGGTTGCGTTCGACCACAACTGGTGCGGCGTGACGCAGCTCGGCTGGGACGAGAAGAGCCAGCAGAAAATCACACAAATGCTGTCGCTGGGTCTGCCGGAGGCCATCGCCCATGCAGTGACGGCACAGCAGGTTGCTGAGACCGCTGGCGTCGACACCGGCTGCGGGGGTATTCAGTATCCACTCGGCGGCTGGCTGTGTCCGGCTGAACTGACTTCTGCGGCGATAGCCCTCGGGCAGTCGCGTGGGTTGACAGTGCATTATGCCCACAAGGTTGAATCGCTTATTCGCACAGCCCACTGGGAACTGCGTTTTGCTGACGGCAAAGCGTCGCAGCATGCCAGCGTTGTGCTGGCCAACGGACATCACATCACTCAGTTTACCCAGACAGCGTCATTGCCGGTTTATCCAGTCGGCGGCCAGGTGAGCCATATCCCGACCGCGCCCGAACTGAGCAAACTGCGTCAGGTGCTGTGTTACGACGGCTACGCGACGCCGCAAAATCCGTCCAACGGCCATCACTGCATCGGTGCCAGCTATCATCGCGGTGAAACAGATATGCAATACAGCGAAGCGGATCAGCAGCAAAACCGCCAGCGCCTGCTCGACTGTTTCCCGAATGCGTCGTGGGCGAAAGAGGTTGATGTCAGTGAGGGTCAGGCGCGCTGCGGCGTACGCTGCGCGACCCGCGATCACCTGCCGATGGCGGGAAACGTGCCGGACTATGACGCCACGCTTGAAGTCTATCAGGATCTTGCAGACAACAAAGAAACGGCGGTAAGTGCGCCCGTTTATCCGGAACTGTTTATGTTGGGTGGCTTAGGCTCGCGGGGATTATGCTCTGCGCCATTGCTGGCTGAAGTGCTAGCCGCGCAAATGAGCGATGAGCCGGTTCCGCTGGACAGGGTTACGCTCGCGGGGCTTAATCCGAACCGACTATGGGTGCGGAAATTGCTGAAGGGGAAAAGGGTTAAGTAGGGTGCGGTCTGGTGCCCTCACCCTGGCCCTCTCCCCAAAAGGGAGAGGGAAGAGAAGGCGGCAACTTAGCGTTTAGCCTGCTGGAACAAATTGTCCCACATGCCCAGCACTAAAGACTGGTCGCGTGGAGACAGTTCCCCGGCCAGAATGGCTTTTTCAAGGCTGCGAGTAACTTCCGCGTGAACGGCGTCGGCAGAGTGATCGTCCCCTGCTTCCAGCGCGGCTACCGCCAGCGTCAGGTGACCACGCAGATAACCGCTGGCGAACAGCTCATCATCGCTGGCGTGTTCCACCATGTCATCAATTAACGCCAGAATGCGTGATTCAAATTCTGCGATCATCTTCTTTCCTCTGTTATAAATCTTCCGGCCACGGGAAGCATTCCGCCGTGATCTCCGGCGTATGGTAATAATTTTGTAAAGCCTCGATCAGGCGTGCCGGACGTTCCGGGATGCCTTTCTCAAGATATTCCATCACCTGCGCATGCACGCGGCGCTGGAAGACGATACGGTCTGGCTCGAAGTCGCCTTCAAGGTTGTCACAGCTGACGTTGAACGGGAAACCCGCCGCCACGCAGAACAGCCACTCCAGCGCCTGCGGTTTCACCTCCACATCTTCGAACTGCCCCTGGGTGGCGGCGTCGCGCCCGTCCGGGCAGTACCAGTAACCAAAGTCCACCAGCTCGCGACGCGCTTTCCCCGCGATGCACCAGTGCGAAATCTCGTGCAAACCGCTGGCGTAAAAGCCGTGGGCAAAGACGATGCGGTTGTATGGAACCTGGTCATCAGCAGGAAGATAGATCGGTTCGTCGTCGCCTTTAATCAGACGGGTATTAAAATCATCAGCAAAACAGCTGTCGAAGATCTCAATCAGCTGTTCGTATTTATGCGTACTGTTCATTAGTTCATCCCCAACCAGGTGAGGATCTCCTGTCCATGGCTGTCATAAAGAAGTTTGGCGCTCATCACCGCCGAGACGACAACAATCATCGGGCGGATCAGCTTTTGCCCTTTGCTTAATACCAGACGCGAGCCTGCGCGCGCGCCCAAAAACTGCCCCGCCATCATCACAAATCCGGTAGCCCAGATAACCTTGCCGCCAATGATAAACAGCAGCAGACCGCCAACGTTGGAGGTTGCGTTGAGGACTTTGGCGTGGGCGGTGGATTTGGCGAGGTTGAACCCGGCCAGCGTCACGAATGCCAGCGCGTAAAACGAGCCTGCTCCCGGACCAAAGAAGCCGTCGTAAAAACCGACGCAGCCACCGGCAATCAGCGCAAACGGCAGGCCGTGCAGTCGCCGCGCCCGGTCTTCCTCGCCGAGCTTTGGCATCAGTAAGAAATAGAGGCCAATACAGATAACCAGAATCGGCAGGATCTGGCGCAGAATGTCGGACTGTACGTGCTGGACCAGCAGCGCGCCCGCCGTCGAGCCAATAAACGTCATCAGGATATTGAGCTTCTGATCGGCGAGATTCACCACTTTGCGCCGAACAAAGTAGAGCGATGAGGAGAGCGAACCGCCGCATGCCTGGAGTTTGTTGGTGGCAAGCGCCTGGGCAGGGCTCATGCCTGCCGCCAGCAGCGCCGGAACGGTGAGCAACCCGCCACCGCCCGCCAGGGCATCGATAAATCCGGCTAACATCGCAACAAAAAAGAGCACCGCCAGCAGCAGCGGTGACACCATAAACAGATCGACGAAATTATCCATTAAAGTACATGCTCATCCAGTAGCGCCTGGCAGGAAGGCGGCAACGGAGGCGGTGTCTTCTTCTCAGGCTTAGAGGTTCCAGGCTTGGCCGGTTCAAACCAGCTTTGCAGTTCGTAACCACAACCATCGCCAGGCGGTGGCAGCGGCTGATCTTCACATTCCAGGCTGTTCGCCGGGCAGCGCAGGCGAACATGCATATGCGCCCGGTGCTGGAACCATGGGCGCACTTTACGCAGCCAGTCGCGATCCGTTCCCGCATCCAGGCAAAGCTGCTGCTTTATGGCCGGGTTAACAAAGATCCGTGTGACGTCGTTATCCTCTGCCGCCAGCTTAATCATGCTGGAAATTTCCGGCGACCAGCGCGAGGCCACGACCCGTTTACCGTCGGCCGAGACCAGATCCAGCGCCTGCGGTTTCAGCAGCTGCGCTGAGCTCCAGCGCGTTTTCGGCAGTTGCAGGAAGATGTCCACATCCAGTCCGGTCTGGTGGCTGGCGTGACCGCCGTTGAAGCGACCACCTGCAGGCATCCCCATATCGCCAATCAGCATCGTCCCCAGCCCCAGGTTATGCACCTGGTTGCCAAGACGCTGAATAAACAGCACCAGGTCAGGATGGCCGAAGTAACGGCGCTGGTCGGTGCGCATCACCTGATAGGTGTCCGACTGCAGCGGAAGTTCCTGCGCGCCGACGATACACCCGTTGGAGAAAGCGCCAATGGACTGCGCGCTTCCCGCTACCGGGTGGGTGATTTTCTGCCACGGCGTGGCGGCCAGGCTTGCTCCACTGGCCAGCAGCGCCAGCAGAGCGATTGCGGTTTTTTTCATAGTTACCAGCGTGGAATGGTGGTCGACACATCCGCATTCTGCGCGCGCTGGCGCAGGAAGTGATCCATCAGCACGATCGCCAGCATCGCTTCTGCGATCGGTACCGCGCGGATCCCCACGCATGGATCGTGCCGCCCTTTGGTGATCATCTCTACTTCATCGCCTGAGCGGTTAATCGTGTGGCCCGGCACGGTAATGCTGGACGTTGGCTTCAGCGCGATATTGGCAATAATTTGCTGCCCGCTGCTGATGCCGCCCAGAATGCCGCCCGCATGGTTGCTCTGGAAACCCGCCTTCGTGATTTCGTCGCGGTTCTGGCTGCCGCGAAGCTTAACCACGTCAAAACCGTCGCCGATTTCAACGCCTTTCACCGCGTTGATGCTCATCAGCGCGTGGGCGATGTCAGCGTCGAGGCGGTCAAATACCGGCTCGCCCCAGCCAGCCGGCACACCGTCGGCCACCACGGTGACTTTCGCACCAATGGAGTCGCCCTCTTTTTTCAGGCCACGCATCAGCTCGTCCAGCGCGTCCAGCTTGTCGGCATCGGCGCAGAAGAACGGGTTAAGTTCTACCTGATCCCAGTCTTTGATTGCCAGCGGAATGTCGCCCATCTGGGTCAGACAGCCGCGGATAACGATGCCGAATTTCTGCTGGAGATATTTTTTGGCAATCGCACCTGCCGCCACGCGCATCGCGGTTTCACGCGCGGAAGAACGTCCACCGCCGCGATAGTCGCGAAAGCCATATTTTTGTTCGTAGGTATAGTCGGCGTGGCCCGGACGGAAGACGTCTTTAATCGCGCCGTAGTCCTGGGAGCGCTGATCGGTGTTTTCAATCAGCAGACCAATGCTGGTCCCGGTGGTACGGCCTTCAAAAACGCCGGAGAGAATTTTGACCTGGTCCGGCTCGCGACGCTGCGTGGTGTAGCGAGAGGTACCCGGACGACGGCGGTCAAGGTCATGCTGTAAATCGGCTTCGGTCAGTTCGATGCCTGGCGGGACGCCATCAACGATACAACCCAGTGCCAGACCGTGCGACTCGCCAAAGGTGGTCACACGGAATACCTGTCCAATACTGTTTCCTGCCATCACGGCTCCGATGTTGTTGTTTGTGTTTGAGCGTTGTGAAACGGGCCGAAGCCCGCTGGATTAATCTTTGTAAATGCTGAAGTATTCGCGTGCATCAAGCAGTTGCGTTTTGGTCAGCATAAAGACGCCGTCACCGCCGTTGTCGAACTCAAGCCAGGTGAACGGCACATCCGGGTACTGCTCTATCAGATGTACCATGCTGTTACCCACTTCACAAATCAGAACGCCATCGTCGGTCAGATAATCCGGCGCGCAGGCCAGGATGCGGCGGGTCAGCTTCAGCCCGTCAGAGCCTGACGCCAGGCCCAGCTCCGGCTCGTGACGGTACTCGTTCGGCAGATCGGACATGTCTTCGGCATCCACGTACGGTGGATTGGTGACGATCAGGTCGTATTGCAGCGTCGGCAGGTCGCGGAACAGGTCAGAGCGGATAGGCGTGACGTGATGGATCAAGCCGTGCTCTTCAATGTTGTGTTCGGTGACGGCCAGCGCGTCGGTGGAGATATCGACGGCGTCCACTTCCGCTTCCGGGAAGGCGTACGCGCAGGCAATCGCGATGCAGCCGCTGCCGGTGCACATATCAAGTATGTGCTGCGGCTGATGGTTAATCAGGCCGTCAAAGTGGTTGTTGATCAGCTCGCCAATCGGCGAACGCGGCACCAGCACACGCTCATCAACATAGAACTCATGGCCGCAGAACCAGGCTTTGTTGGTCAGGTAAGCCACCGGAATACGCTCGTTCACGCGACGGATCACGCGCTCAACGATGCGGTGTTTTTCACTGGAGGTCAGGCGCGCGGTGCGCATGTCTTCCGGAATATCCAGCGGCAGGTAGAGTGACGGCAGCACCAGCTGGACGGCCTCATCCCACGGGTTATCGGTGCCGTGTCCGTACCAGATATTGGCGGCGCTGAAGCGGCTAACCGACCAGCGCAACATGTCCTGTATGGTATGCAGCTCGTTTACTGCTTCATCGACAAAAATTTTATCCACTCTTTCCTCCAGGGCATGCTCGCATAATTTTCGGCGGCTAGTTTGCCATGAAGACGGCGATAAATCAGCAATGACGCGTGTCGCTTGAGGTTAAAAAATGCGTTTAGTCGGGTACACTATCGGAAATACGAGATGAGAATGACGAATGAAAAAGAAAACATCGCTCAGCGAGGAGGATCAGGCTCTCTTCCGCCAGCTGATGACCGGGACGCGTAAAATCACGCACGACACCATTGTCCATCGCCCGCAGCGTAAAAAAATCAGCGAGGTTCCGGTCAAACGTCTGCTCCAGGAGCAGGCCGATAACAGCCACTATTTTTCAGATGAGTTTCAGCCGCTGCTAAATACGCAGGGCGCGGTGAAATACGTGCGCGAAGACGTTAGCCATTTTGAACTGAAAAAATTACGCCGGGGAGATTACTCGCCGGAGCTGTTCCTCGATCTGCACGGGTTGACCCAGATGCAGGCGAAGCAGGAGCTGGGGGCGTTGATCGCGGCGTGCCGACGCGAGCATGTTTTTTGCGCCTGCGTGATGCACGGTCACGGCAAACATATTCTCAAACAACAGACGCCGCTGTGGCTGGCTCAGCATCCGCACGTAATGGCTTTTCATCAGGCACCAAAAGAGTACGGCGGAGATGCCGCATTGCTGGTGTTGATTGAGGTTGAGGAGTGGCAGCCGCCAGAGTTGCCCTGACAGGATGGCGGGAGGCACGCGGCACCCCGCCATATCGCACGTCACGTCAGATAGCTTTAGCCATCTTCAGGTTGCACGGACTCATTTGCCAGTTAAAGACCCCTTTGCCGGTTTCGTCGAGGGTGACGTTGGCAATGGCGGACGTTGTGAACATTGGTGGCGTTTCGCCCGGGCACAGCTCAGATACCAGATAGCCGACCAGCGGCAGGTGGGAAATGACCAGTGCGGAAGCGACACCTTCGTTGCACAGCGCCTGAAGGTAAGCACTGACAAGGCCAACATCGCCACACGGCGTGAGTTCAGGGAGAACATCCACACTGGATGGCAGGTTCATACACTCTCCTACCACATCCAGCGTCTGTTCTGCCCGCAGGAACGGACTCACCAGAACGCGTTCAATGTCCACTTTTTGACCTTTAAGCCATGTCGCCATCTGACGGGATTCGTCGCAGCCACAGACGGTTAAAGGACGTACTGAGTCACTGGCGGCATCGAGTGCCGCGTCGCCGTGACGCATGATAAAAACTTGCATATTGCACCGCTTTTGTTAACCAGAATCACCGGCGTTAACTACCCGCGATTAATGCTCTGAGGTAGAAAACCCGATGGCCGGGCATTGTGCCTGATCCATTCGGTGAATGAAACGCTGTTTTTTACCTCAATGGCGTAAGTATAGTCAATCTCTGTTTACAATTTCGCCAAAACAGGTTCCATCACCTCAGGATTTACCCTTCTTTGACTTCAGTTTACGCAATCAGTTTCCCTTGCGGGCCAGAATGTCTGACCCCGTTCCGCCATCTGCAATAATTCGTCACAAGGTGTAAACCGTGGACCGTATTGCGAGGCCAGACGTTGCAGGATCGCAACCACTTCACCCGCCCCGAGGGTATCCATATACCGGAACGGGCCGCCAAGGAATGGCGGAAAACCGATACCAAACACGGCACCGATGTCGCCGTCGCGCGCGCTTTTGATCACCTGCTCACCAAAGCAGCGCGCCGCTTCATTGAGCATCATCATCACGCAGCGCTCAGCACACTGAACCGCCGACAATTTTCCCTGACCCGTGACAGGAATAAGCGCATAAACCGAAGGGTCGACCTGTTTCTTGCTTTTACGCCCTTTCGCGGCGTAAAGATAGAAACCGCGTTCATTTTTTCTGCCTTTGCGATCGTCCTTCAAAATTGCGGAAACAAAGTTTGCAGGCGGCGCAAAACGATCGCCATAAGCCGCTTCCAGCACAGGGATAATTTTAGTCCCCGTATCAATTCCTACCTCATCCAAAAGTTGGATTGGGCCGACGGGGAAACCAAACTTCACCAGGGCGTCATCGACGTGCTCAATTTTCTCCCCTTCCGTCAGCAACCGCATCGCTTCGTTAATATACGGCGCCAGAATGCGGTTGACGTAGAAGCCGGCTTTGTCCGCGACCACAACAGGAGTTTTGCCCTGTTTTTTCGCCAGCTTCACCACGGTGGCAATAGTTTGCGGGCTGGTTGTGGCATGAGGGATAACCTCCACCAGCGGCATTTTTTCGACAGGACTGAAATAGTGCAGCCCTATCACCTGCTCCGGGCGCATGGCTTTCGCCGCGATGTCGCCGATCGGCAAAGACGAGGTGTTTGACGCGAAAATGGTGTGCGGCGCGCAATGCTGTTCAACGTCCGCTACCATCTGCTGCTTAAGGGCCAGATCTTCGAACACGGCTTCAATCACCAGATCGCGGTGTGCAAACCCACTGTAGTCGGTGGCGCCAGTGATCATCGCGAGGGTTTTATCGCGATCGCTGGCCTTGATATGGCGGCGTTTCACTTTGCGATCAAGGTTCTGCCAGCTGTACTGCAACGCGTGGTTGATGCCCTGAGGATTGATATCTTTGATACGTACGGGCAATTTGCCTTTGCTGGCGGTGACAAACGCGATGCCGCCGCCCATCAGCCCACCACCCAGAACCCCAACGGCGCGCAGCGGAGCCGGTTCAGCTTCACTGCCCGGATCTTTTTTAACCTCCGTGCTGGCAAAGAAAATGCCGCGCAGCGCCTGCGACTGCGGCGTCATCGCCAGCTCGCCAAACGCTTTCGCTTCCGCGGCATAACCGCTGCTGCTGCCCTGGGATAAACCGGTTTCAATCACCTTCAGAATGCGCGTCGCTGCCGGATAATTCCCTCTGGTTTTTTGCTCGGTTTTTTTACCCACCATATTAAACAGCAGCGTGCGCCCCAGCGGCCCGGCGAGGATACGCTCACGCACCGGCAGGGGGCGTTTCGCCTGACGACCTTTCAGCGCCCGCTCAACGGCAGCCTCAAGCAAGATTGCGTGCGGAACGACCTCATCAACCAGACCCGCCTTTAACGCCTGACGGGCGCGCAGCTGTTTACCGGTTAAAATCATCTCCAGCGCCGTACTGACGCCCACCAGCCGCGGCAAGCGCTGCGTGCCACCTGAACCGGGAAGCAATCCAAGCTGTACTTCAGGCAGTCCGAGTACGGTTTTCGCATCGTCGGTACAGATGCGACTGTGGCAGGCCAGCGCCAGCTCAAGCCCGCCGCCCAGGCAAGCCCCGTGGATCGCAGCGACAACGGGTATCGACAGCGCATGGATCTCCGCCATCACCTGCTGCCCCTGACGCGCCAGATCTTCTGCTTCCTGAGCGCTTGTCGCCCGGGCAATCATGTTGATATCGGCCCCGGCAATAAAGTTATCCGGCTTTGCCGAGATAAATACCAGGCCACGTATCGCTTTGTTTTCGCGGATCTGTCTGAGCATCGCACGCACCTGAACGCCGAACTCCGCCTTCAGGGTATTCATTTTTTCGTCGGGCACATCAATGGTGATAACGGCCACGTTATCAAGGCGAACAGCAAGGTTAAATGCAGATGTCGTTTCCATTATTCAGCCTCCAGAACCATTGCTGCGCCCAGGCCACCCGCCGCACAGGCGGTGACGAGACCAAAGCCGCCGCCACGGCGACGCAGTTCGTGCAACGTCTGGGTAATCATTCTCGCCCCGGTCGCTGCAAACGGATGACCGTAGGCAATAGAGCCGCCCAGCACATTGAATTTACTTTGATCCACTTCGCCTGTGGCATGCGCGCGGCCCAGCACGTCACGGGCAAAACGTTCGCTCGCCATAAGCTGCACGTTTGCCAGCGTTTGTGCGGCAAAGGCTTCGTGCATATCAATTAGCGTGAGATCGGAGAGCGTTAGCCCCGCGCGCTCCAGCGCCAGCGGCGTGGACCAGGCCGGTCCGAGCAGCATGTCCTGCCAGACATCGATGGCGGTAAAGGCGTAGCTGCGCAAATAGCCCAGCGGTGTGATGCCCAGCTCTTTCGCCCGGGATTCCGTCATCAGGATCACGGCGGCGGCACCGTCCGTCAGCGGCGTACTGTTGGCCGCCGTAACGGTGCCATGTTTACGGTCAAAGGCCGGGCGCAGTTTTGCGTAATCTGCCAGGGTTGAGGTGCCGCGAATGTTGTTATCTTCCGCGAGCGGTTCCCGGTAAGGCGGTACATAGGCGGTCATCACTTCGTTGGTCAGTTTGCCCTCCGACCAGGCTTTCGCTGCCAGCTGATGCGAGCGATGCGCCAGCGCATCCTGCTGTTCGCGGGTAATACCATAGGTTTTTGCCATCTGCTCGGCTGTATCGCCCATGCGCAGGCCGGTGGAGTATTCAGCAACGGCAGGTGGCACGGGCATGAGGTCGCGCAGGCGTAAACGCGAGAAGAGTTTAAGCTTTGCACCGGTAGTGCGAGCTTTGTTGACATCCACGAGGATGCGGGCCAGCTGTTTGCTGACGCCGATGGGCAGCACGGAGGAGGAATCAGCGCCGCCGGCGATCCCCGCGCGAATGGTCCCCGCCATCAGGCTTTCCGCCACGTTCGCCACCGCCTGGAAACTGGTAGCGCAGGCGCGGCTGACGCTGTAGGCGTCGGTATGAACATTCATGCCGGTACCCAGCACGATTTCACGCGCGATATTGGGTGCTTCCGGCATCTGTACCACCTGGCCGAAAACCAGTTGCTCAATAACCTCTGGCGGGATCTCGCTGCGAGCCAGCATCTCCCCCACCACCATTTTTCCCAGATCGACAGCCGGTATACCGTGAAACGCGGTTGCCTGACGTGCAAACGGCGTACGTAACCCGCTGACAATGGCAATGCGGTCACCGTGTCGGGTGATAAGCGGTAATGCCTGACTCATAACACTCCCCTGTAAAAAAATTTTGCGCGCACGTTAAGTGGTCTGACCTGATAATAGTCTTAACTATTTTTTTACATTGAGCCAATCGGGGAAGCGAAAAATTGCGAGCTAAGGCACAGAGAAGAAAAAGAAAATGCCCAGGGTAAAAGCAAAACGGTAACCCGTGGGTTACCGTTTTTAGTGTTTGCGCCCTCTCCCGTGGGAGAGGGTTGGGGTGAGGGCACCAGACCGCAGGAATTAACGCAGGCCCAGCTGGAAGATCAGCGTTTCTGCCTCGCAGGCGAACACAAAGTCGATATCCAGCTGTACGCCGCCTTCCACTTCCGTGAAGGTAGATTTGATTTCACATGGATCGGATTCGACTTCACGCGCACGCTTGCTCAGCGCGGCCAGCGTCTCTTCCGCTTCAGCGCGGTTAGGGAATACGCGGCTGTAAGAGGCGGTGCAATCGGTGTTGTCCATAATGGTGCCAACATCCATACAGCAGCAAACCGGGGTTTCATCAGCACTGCATTTACTCATAGCTCAATTTCCTCTGTATTCGCGCAGCGCGCGAGATAAACACGATGCGACTATTTTACGCCCCCGGACGAGCCCCCTCCAGCCGTTAATGGCGCAAAACCGGATAAGTGAGCAATATCACACTAAAAAATGATCTAAAACAAAATTCACCTTTTCGGATGAATCGTACTGGTCACAATTTTGCCAACCAGATCTCGTTTCATGAAACATGTTTGAAAATATTAATAAACAAACTTGCAACATCCCAGCTGGTCAGACCTATACTCTCGCCACTGGTCTGATTTGTATGTCATACCTCAGACCCTACACTTCGCGCTCCTGTTACGGTATGTAACAATTATTGAATAAAAATAACTCAATGAGGTTATGGTCATGAGCCAGAAAACCCTGTTCAAACAAACTGCTTTAGCAGTTGCAGTGGCAATCGTCTCAACGTCCGCCTGGTCAGCGGGCTTCCAGTTAAACGAATTTTCTTCCTCTGGCCTTGGCCGTGCGTATTCCGGGGAAGGTGCGATTGCCGATGACGCAGGCAACGCAAGCCGTAACCCGGCGCTTATCATGATGTTTGATCGCCCTACCTTCTCTGCCGGTGCGGTTTACATCGATCCTGATGTCAACATTTCTGGCAAATCTCAGTATACCGGCGCAGATCTGAAGGCGGATAACATTGCACCAACGGCGTGGGTGCCTAACCTGCACTTTGTTGCGCCAATCAATGAACAGTTTGGTTGGGGTGCCTCTGTCACCTCTAACTATGGCCTGGCAACGGAGTTCAATAACAACTACCCGGCCGGGGAATACGGCGGTAAAACCGACCTGACGACCCTGAACCTTAACCTGAGCGGCGCATATCGTCTGAACGATAACTGGAGCTTTGGTCTGGGCTTTGATGCTGTCTACGCTGATGCAAAAATCGAGCGTTATTCCGGGGAGCAAACTGCTGCGCTGCCGAAAAACAGCAATAAAATTGCCAGCCTGAAAGGTGACGAGTGGGGTTACGGCTGGAACGCCGGTATCCTGTATGAACTGGATAAAAACAACCGCTGGGGTCTGACCTACCGCTCAGAAGTGAAGATTGACTTCGATGGCGATTACAAAAGCGGCATCCTGAGCCCAGTCAACGGTATGGTACCGGGCGCAGGCACCACCATTCCATGGGGTACCTCGAATCAAACCGTACCGGGTTCACTGTCACTGCATCTGCCAGAAATGTGGGAAGTGTCAGGTTATAACCGCGTTGCGCCGCAGTGGGCTATTCACTATAGCCTCGCGTATACCAGCTGGAGCCAGTTCCAGGAGCTGAAAGCCACCGGCAGCAACGGCCAGACGCTGTTCTATAAAGACGAAAGCTTCCACGATGCTTACCGTATCGCACTTGGTACGACCTATTATATGGATGACAACTGGACGTTCCGTACCGGCGTGGCATTTGATGACAGTCCGGTACCGGCAGATAAGCGTTCTATCTCCATTCCGGATCAGGACCGTTTCTGGGTAAGTGCGGGGGCAACCTACGCGTTCAACGAGAATGCCTCTATCGACGCGGGCGTGTCGTACATGCATGGACAGAAAGTGACCTTCCAGGAAGGCCCTTACGAGTTTACCTCTGAAGGTAAAGCCTGGCTGTTTGGTACCAACTTCAACTACGCGTTCTAATCCCAACACGATTAAAAAAGGTGAGCATCGCTCACCTTTTTTATTTATTCCGAATCGATATCTTTTAATTCGTTCTCGATGGCTTTCGCGTTCGGATTATCTTCCGGCTTCAGCTTACCGCCGTTGGCAATAAAGTCATGGTTCTGGAAATAGGCCTCGCGGACCATGATGTACGGATCGGAAGACTGACGCAGCAGACCGTCAGAGTCCAGCAGTTGCGCACGCGTTTCAATCCCTTCCACGGTCCATTTACCAATCGACAGCGGCCAGGTGAGCCATGACAGCACCGGATACAGCGTATCCACCATGTCGCCGCCATCATCACGCACGGTAAAGCTGCCGTAGAATGGCAGGTGCACATACGGCCCATAACCTACGCCATAATGCCCCAGTGTGCTGCCGAAACGATGCGGCTGTTCACGCTGTAATTTCGGGTTCGCCATGCCTGCGACATCTATTAAGCCGCCCATACCCAGCAGAGAGTTCAGGAAGAAACGGGTGAAATGCACCATCCCCTGATACGGGTCGCCCTGGAGGAAGTAGTTCACCATCACCGCTGGCTCTTCCAGGTTACTGGTAAAGTTGCTCAGCCCGTTACGCGCTGGCTGCGGAACGTAGTCACGCCATGCCACGGCAACCGGACGAACCAGATATGGATCCAGCACATTATAGTTAAAGTTGTACATTGAACGGTTAAATCCTTCGAGAGGATCGGAGCGTCCCGTTTGCTCGCCAGAGCTGGCGCAGCCCACAAGCATCGTTACGCCCAGCGCAAGCGCCGACAGCCGAAGCTTCATATATTTCTCCCTGTTCAATATGGCTATCGTTGAATGCCATCTGTGACGGAGCCTGTGAGGCTCCGCCTGAAACGTGCAAGTGATTGTAACAGCACGCTTACCGATGTCTACGAGGACAATGACGACCCGCTCGTGTCATCACGCTAATTTCAGCATAGCCTGTCTTTAAGAATTCGTTTCGCTGGCAATTTTATATTGGCTTTGAAAGAGATGTCTCACCTTTATTGCCATTTTCAGCAATTTAAGAGCTTCCCCACGGGCAAGGCGCCAAAAGCCGCTACGCTTAAATGAGCGATTACCCCGAAGGAGCAGTTATGAAAGATATTAACGAAGAAAAAATTGGCGAGAACAATGAGGAACATGAGATTGAAAGTGAGGAGAAAGACCGGGGAGAAGAGATAGAAGTCGATGAGGATCGCCTGCCGTCGCGCGCCATGGCCATTCATGAGCATATTCGCCAGGATGGCGAAAAGGAGATGGAGCGTGACGCAATGGCCCTGCTGTGGTCGGCCATCGCAGCCGGTCTGTCGATGGGTGCCTCTCTGCTCGCCAAAGGTATATTTCACGTTCAGCTGGAAGGCGTGCCGGGCGGTTTTTTGCTGGAGAATTTAGGCTACACGTTCGGCTTTATTATCGTCATTATGGCGCGACAGCAGCTTTTCACGGAGAACACCGTCACTGCCGTACTGCCCGTCATGCAAAATCCGACCCTTGGTAATTTTGGTTTACTGATGCGCCTGTGGAGCGTCGTGCTGCTGGGGAACCTGATCGGTACGGGCGTTGCAGCCTGGGCCTTCGAGTATATGCCAATTTTTGATGAACCGACCCGCGACGCATTTGTGAAGATTGGCATGGACGTAATGAAAAATACGCCGGTTGAAATGTTCTCTAATGCCATTATCTCCGGCTGGATCATCGCCACTATGGTCTGGATGTTCCCGTCAGCGGGCAGCGCGAAAATCGTGGTGATTATCCTGATGACCTGGCTTATCGCACTCGCCGATACCACGCACATTGTTGTCGGGACCGTTGAAATCCTTTATCTGGTATTTAACGGCACACTCCACTGGAGCGACTTTTTCTGGCCGTTCGCCCTGCCTACTCTCGCAGGCAACATTTGTGGCGGAACCTTTATCTTTGCACTGCTGAGCCATGCGCAAATCCGTAACGACATGTCCAACAAGCGTAAGGCCGAACTTAAGGCTCAGGAAAAAAAGGATAAAACTGCCGAAAAATCGGCGTGAACGGTGACTCTTTGACCAGTCAGGCGGCAATGCGCTTAACGAGAAGTGTAAATAACGCTATACTCTTGCCGCTTCGTCCCCTTAGTTAAATGGATATAACGAGCCCCTCCTAAGGGCTAGTTGCAGGTTCGATTCCTGCAGGGGACACTTTTAATTTCCCCCTATAATCCCTGATTTATCAATCCGCTTTGCAATTGCCGCTTTTTTAAGCAAAAACGAGTAATAGCTCATAATGTATAACGGTGCTACATTAAGCCGCCCACCCAAGTCAGCAATGGCCAGGCAACGTCGTAAAGAACGGTAAAGCCTGCAACCATGACCTCGTCCTACGGTCTCAATGGCACGTGGTATCGCGAAGTCTGCGCTACCTTCACAGGCTTTACAAAGGTTCCACTATTTTGTCTCAATCCAAATTTCAGCGGGCGTTTCTGCACCCGCGCTACTGGTTTACATGGTTCGGCCTTGGCGTACTTTGGCTGCTGGTCCAGCTTCCTTATCCCGTGATTCGCTTCCTGGGTTCGAAGCTCGGCAGCGCATCGCGTCACTTTCTTAAGCGTCGCGAGTCCATTGCCCGAAAAAATCTTGAACTTTGCTTTCCGCATTACAACGCGCAGCAGCGTGAAACGCTGATCGCTGAAAACTTTAAATCTATCGGTATGGCGCTGCTTGAAACCGGTATGGCCTGGTTCTGGCCAGACGAGCGTGTCCGTAAATGGTTTGACGTTGAAGGTCTGGATAACCTCAAACATGCCCAGATGCAAAAACGCGGCGTGATGGTTGTGGGTGTGCATTTTATGTCGCTTGAGCTGGGCGGCCGCGTTATGGGTCTTTGTCAGCCGATGATGGCAACCTATCGCCCGCATAACAGCGCACTGATGGAATGGGTACAAACGCGGGGCCGCATGCGTTCAAATAAGGCGATGATCAGCCGTAACAATCTGCGCGGTATGGTTGGCGCCCTGAAAAAAGGTGAAGCCGTCTGGTTTGCCCCGGACCAGGACTACGGCCCTAAAGGCAGCAGCTTTGCCCCTTTCTTTGCGGTTAAAGATGTCGCTACGACGAACGGTACCTTTGTGATTTCACGTCTTTCTGGCGCCTCGATGTTAACGGTGACCATGGTCAGAAAAGCGGATAAGTCAGGCTATCGTCTGCATATCTCACCGGAGATGGCGAACTATCCTGAGGATGAGAGTGAAGCCGCGACCTTTATCAATAAGGTGATTGAGTTTGAGATTATGCGAGCACCTGAGCAGTATCTGTGGATGCACCGCCGCTTTAAAACCCGCCCTCTGGGCGAAGCCTCACTTTATATCTAACCCCTTTCGAAGGTTAGTTTCGCTAAGAAACTAACCTTTTCAAGCACCTGTAATCGCAGTGCGTAACGGCTTTTTTCGACCGTCGCTCAACAGGCATTTATTGCGTACCGAAATCAAACTGTCGCCGTTCCACGACACTCGTAAGTGTAGGAAATTATTTAAAAAAATGCCTCTTGTCACTCCTGAAATTTAGGCGTACATTAGCGCCGTCTGGCGACAGGAAAGCACAGAATTCAGAGCTGAAGTTAGCGACGTAACGGGATAATTCCGATTTCCCCTTTCGCATGATTTCAACTCTCTATACTCAGTTGGACTCTGTTTTTTTAATGCGTACCGGAAGATACGCGGAGCGATGAAACGTGAAATATTTCTTTATGGGCATTTCGGTTATTGTTTTAGTTTGGGCCGGAACGTTTGCTCTGATGATCTAGTTAAGAAAATGCAGTCAAAAAAACAGGCGCCGTTGGCGCCTGTTTTTTTTGGTGTCCGTTACGACTCGGGTTGTTCCGCAACGCTCTTCGCTGCAAGCAGGCCATCCGCGCGGAACATGCTTTTAATGCCCCGCACTGCCTGACGGATACGGTCGCTGTTTTCAATCAGCGCGAAACGCACGTGCGTGTCACCGTAGTCACCAAAGCCAATGCCTGGAGAGACGCAAACCTTCGCGTCCTGAAGCAGTTTTTTGGCAAATTCCAGAGAACCCATCGCCGCATACGGCTCGGGGATTTTCGCCCAGACGTACATGGAGGCTTTAGGCATTTCCACCATCCAGCCTGCTTCATGAAGCCCTTTTACCAGCACATCACGGCGGCGTTTGTACTGAGCGGCAATATTGAGCACGCACTGCTGATCTCCTTCCAGCGCCGCGATAGCCGCGACCTGTAACGGCGTGAAGGTGCCATAGTCATGGTAGCTTTTAATACGCGCCAGAGCGCTCACCAGCGTTTTGTTTCCCACCATAAAACCAATTCGCCAGCCCGCCATGTTGTAGCTTTTCGACAGGGTGAAAAACTCAACCGCCACATCACGGGCACCCGGTACCTGCATAATTGACGGCGCTTTCCAGCCATCATAAACGATATCGGCGTAGGCGAGATCGTGTACCACCAGCACGTCGTAACGCTTAGCCAGCGCGACCACTTTCTCGAAGAATTCGAGTTCAACGCATTGTGCCGTTGGGTTTGACGGGAAACCGAGGATCATCATTTTCGGCTTCGGATAGCTTTCACGAATCGCCCGTTCCAGCTCGTTGAAGAAGTCGACGCCTTCCACCAGTGGGACAGAACGCACCTGCGCGCCAGCAATCACCGCCCCATAAATATGAATTGGGTAGCTCGGATTCGGCACCAGGACGGTATCGCCGTGATCGAGCGTCGCCAGCATCAGGTGGGCCAGCCCCTCTTTGGAGCCAATGGTCACAATCGCTTCGCTTTCAGGATCGATATCCACCTGATAACGATCCTGATACCAGCGGGAGATCGCCCGACGCAAGCGTGGAATGCCGCGTGAGGTTGAATACCCATGGGTATCGGGACGCTGGGCAACTGTGCAGAGTTTCTCAACGATATGCGGCGGCGTTGGGCCGTCAGGGTTACCCATACTGAAATCGATAATGTCTTCACCGCGCCGACGCGCAGCCATTTTCAGTTCAGCAGTGATATTGAAAACATAAGGGGGGAGACGATCGATACGCGTAAAACGGCGTTCAGGACTGAATTCAGCCATAGATTCCTCAGAGTCACGTTAGCGCCCGGACCGTCCGAGCGACGCTGCCACCCGTGTGGCATGCTTAGAAAATAACCTGAAGAAAAAGACGCTGTCGAGGGGATAACGGCAAAACAATATATTGCGCTAAAACGGGAATGCGATTGCAGTGAAAAGCGGAACTCTTAGCGTGAACAGGCAGTTTTAAGCGCTGCGATTTAACACAATGTTTTCAGTATCGTTACCTGACGTTTCTCCACAAACGAAAAAGCAGCGACTTTCAGTCAAAAGCCAGCAATCCCCTTTGAGAATTATGGTTTTTCCCCATTTGATAAATCTGATGGATAGCTGGTCATCTGGCCCTATGTTTTCTATCATAGATTTTTCCCGTTTTCCCAGGCCTGACCGTGCACGAAATCTTCAATATGCTCCTGGCGGTGTTCGACCGCGCGGCATTAATGCTGATCTGTCTCTTTTTCCTTATCCGCATCCGCTTGTTTCGCGAACTGTTGCATAAATCTGCCCACTCGCCAAAAGAGCTGCTGGCCGTTACGTTTATCTTTTCGATGTTTGCCCTGTTCAGCACCTGGTCCGGCGTGCCGGTAGAAGGCTCGCTGGTGAACGTGCGCATCATCGCCGTCATGTCGGGCGGGATCCTCTTTGGTCCCTGGGTCGGGATTATCACAGGCATTATCGCCGGCACCCATCGATACCTGATTGATATTGGCGGCGTGACGGCAGTCCCCTGCTTTATCACCAGCATTATTGCCGGGGTACTCTCCGGCTGGATTAACCGCAAAATCCCGAAAAAACAGCACTGGCGTGCGGGGATTATCGCGGGGATGGTCTGCGAAACGCTGACCATGATCCTGGTCGTCGTCTGGGCACCGACCACTGCGCTGGGGCTGGATATCGTCTCGAAGATCGGTATTCCGATGATCCTCGGGAGCGTCTGTATAGGCTTTATCGTGCTGCTGGTGCAAAGCGTGGAAGGCGAAAAAGAGGCCAGCGCCGCGCGTCAGGCGAAGCTGGCACTGGATATTGCCAACAAAACGCTGCCGCTTTTCCGACACGTTAACACCGAATCTTTACGTCAGGTTTGCGATATCATCCGCCGGGATATTCACGCCGATGCGGTTGCCATCACCAATATTGACCACGTGCTGGCCTATGTTGGCGTCGGTGAGCACAATTATCGCGACAGCGACGATACCATCAGCCCGACCACCAGACAGGCGATTAACTACGGAAAAATCATCATTAAAAACAATGATGAAGCCCACCGGACGCCAGAGATCCACTCAATGCTGGTGATCCCGCTGTGGGAAAAAGGCGTGGTCACGGGGACGCTGAAAATTTACTACTGCCATGCGCACCAAATCACCTCCTCGCTCCAGGAGATGGCGATTGGCCTGTCGCAGATCATCTCCACCCAACTCGAAGTTTCGCGTGCGGAGCAGTTGCGCGAGATGGCAAATAAGGCAGAGCTGCGTGCCCTGCAAAGCAAGATCAATCCCCATTTCCTGTTTAACGCGCTGAACGCTATCTCCTCTTCCATTCGTCTTAATCCGGATACCGCGCGGCAGCTGATTTTTAATCTGTCGCGCTATCTGCGCTACAACATTGAGTTAAAAGACGACGAGCAGATCGACATCAAAAAAGAGCTGTATCAAATCAAGGATTACATCGCGATTGAGCAGGCACGCTTTGGCGATAAGCTGACGGTCATTTACGATATTGATGAAGAGGTCAACTGCGTGATCCCAAGCCTGCTGATCCAGCCGCTGGTGGAAAACGCCATTGTTCACGGCATTCAGCCGTGTAAAGGAAAAGGCGTGGTCACGATTAGCGTGACGGAAAGCGGTAACCGCGTGCGAATCGCCGTGCGCGATACCGGACACGGCATCGATCCGAAAGTTATCGAGCGCGTCGAATCAAACGAAATGCCGGGAAATAAAATCGGGCTGCTGAACGTACACCACCGGGTCAAGCTGCTGTACGGTGACGGGCTGCACATTCACCGCCTTGAGCCGGGCACCGAGATTGCTTTTTATGTCCCGAACGAACGAACGCCCGTTAATGCCCCCATATCCTTGTTGCCGTAGGCCGGAGTAACAGATGAAAGTCATCATCGTAGAAGATGAAATTCTGGCTCAGCAGGAGTTGAGCTGGCTTATTAAAACCCACAGCCAGATGGAGATTGTTGGCTGTTTTGAGGATGGTCTGGACGTGCTGAAATTTTTGCAGCATAACCGGGTCGACGCGATTTTTCTCGATATTAATATTCCGTCTCTGGACGGCGTTCTGCTGGCGCAAAATATCAATCAGTTCGCCCACAAGCCGTTTATTGTGTTTGTCACCGCGTGGAAAGAGCATGCCGTGGAAGCCTTCGAGCTGGAGGCGTTTGACTATATTCTCAAGCCGTATCAGGAGTCACGTATTATCAGCATGCTGCATAAGCTGGAAGCCGCATGGCAGCAGCAGTCGCTGCCCGCCAGTGCCAGTCCGGTAGCGCGGGAAAACGACACCATTAATCTGGTCAAGGACGAACGGATCATCGTCACGCCTGTCGACGATATTTACTATGCTGAGGCGCACGAAAAAATGACGTTTGTCTATACGCGGCGTGAGGCCTACGTAATGGCGATGAACATCACCGAATTTTGCAACAAACTCCCGGCAGCGCACTTCTTCCGCTGCCACCGCTCGTTCTGCGTCAATCTGAACAAGATCCGCGAGATCGAACCCTGGTTTAATAACACCTATATTTTGCGGCTGAAGGATCTGGATTTTCAGGTGCCGGTAAGCCGCAGCAGAGTGAAAGCGTTCCGCCAGCTCATGCACCTGTAGCGCGTTCCCTCTCCCGCAGGAGAGGGAGACGGATGTCAGAGGATCTGGCCAAGTACCTGACGCAGATGCGCCCCGGAGCCAAGCAAGCCCGGATTGTCGTGGACAATCAGGTAAACCGGAATGTCCTGCACGTAACTCTTGAAGCGGCCTTTGTCTTCAAAGCCACCACGGAAACCGGAGGCGGTAAAGAAATCGAGGAAGCGCGGCACGATCCCGCCCGCAATATAGACCCCGCCAAAGGTGCCGAGATTCAGGGCCAGGTTGCCGCCGAAACGCCCCATAATGACGCAGAACAACGACAAAGCACGACGGCAGTCAATACAGCTGTCGGCCAGCGCGCGTTCGGTCACATCTTTAGGCTGCAGATTTTCCGGCAGACGACCGTCTGATTTTACAATCGCCCGATACAGGTTCACCAGACCCGGACCAGAAAGCACGCGCTCGGCCGACACGTGACCAATCTCGGCGCGTAGCTCCTCAAGAATAATGCCCTCTTCTTCGCTGTTCGGCGCAAAATCCACGTGGCCGCCCTCACCCGGCAGGCTGACCCAGCGTTTGTCGACGTGAACCAGGTGCGCCACCCCCAGACCGGTTCCGGCACCGTAAACAGCAATGGGCTTGCCTTCAACCGGGGCCGTACCGCCGAACTGAATCAGATGCTCAGGTTTAAGCATTGGGATAGCCATGGAAACCGCAGTGAAATCGTTGATAATTTCAAGGTGCGAGAAGCCGAGGTTTTTCCGCATTTCGGCAATTGAAAAGGCCCACGTGTGGTTGGTCATCGCCACCCAGTCGCCGGTGATCGGACAGGCGATGGCGATACAACCGTCTTCAACGCTCACTTTATGCTCTTCAAGATAGACGCGAACTACCGCTTCCAGGCTTGGGTAATCCAGCCCTGAATAGGTTTTCGCCTGAGAAATTTCACCGCTGTTTACATCGCACAGGGCAAGGCGCGCGTTGGTGCCGCCTACATCACCTACCAAAGCATACTTTGTCATTCTTCTACTGCTCCGCTAAAGTCAGAATAAATCTTTGGGACACTGTAAATTCAAGGCGTGATAACAACAACGACCAGAAGGTGACTGCCCATGGATTATCGATCTTCGTCACATAATAACTTTACCGTTTCAGCACCTTTTGCACTATTGCCACAATGCTGATTGTGCAAAGTAACGTTAAGCCGTTTTGTACAAGGAAATCATCATGCTCCATCCGCGAGCCAGAACCATGCTGTTATTGGCTGTCCCGGCGCTAATTATTGGCGTAGCGTCGAGCCTGGTGCTCATCGTCGTCATGAAAGTAGCGGCAGTGCTGCAAACGATTTTATGGACCGCGCTGCCGGTTAAGCTTGGCATCAGCACTGACTCGCCAGGGTGGATCATGATGATGCTGACCCTGACCGGAATTGCCGTAGGTCTGGTGATCCGCTATAGCCCGGGCCATGCCGGGCCGGACCCGGCACTGGAACCCTTGATTGGTGCGCCAGTATCTCCCTCTGCTCTGCCGGGGCTTGTTATCGCGCTGATTATCGGTCTTGCGGGCGGCGTAAGCCTCGGGCCTGAACATCCCATTATGGCGGTTAATATCGCGCTGGCGGTCTTTCTGGGAGCGCGTCTTTTCCCGCGCGTTGGCGCGCTGGACTGGACGATTCTGGCTTCCGCCGGTACCATCGGGGCACTGTTTGGTACCCCAATAGCGGCTGCGCTCATCTTTTCGCAAACGCTCAGCAGCGACAATGATGTGCCGCTGTGGGATAAACTCTTTGCGCCACTGATGGCCGCAGCAGCAGGGGCCCTCACAACCAGCCTGTTTTTCCATCCCCATTTTTCACTCCCCATCCCCCACTATGGCCAGATGCAACTCACCGATATTGTCAGCGGTGCCGTCGTCGTCGCGATAGCCATTGCGCTGGGAATGATCGCAGTGTGGTGTCTTCCGCGCCTGCATCGTCTGATGCACAGGCTGAAGCATCCGGTGCTGATTCTGGGTATGGGCGGTTTTATTCTGGGCGTTTTAGGCGCTATCGGCGGGACGGTTACGCTGTTTAAGGGTCTGGACGAGATGCAGCAACTGGCCTTCAGCCAGGTCTTTAGCGTCTCCGATTATCTGCTGTTCGCGCTGGTAAAACTGGCGGCGCTGGTGATCGCTGCGGCCTGTGGTTTCCGGGGAGGACGGATCTTCCCGGCGGTATTTGTTGGCGTCGCGCTGGGGCTGATGCTGCATGAGCACGTCGACGCTGTCCCTGCGGCGATTACCGTCTCCTGCTCCATTCTGGGGCTGGTACTGGTGGTAACGCGCGATGCATGGCTGAGTCTGTTTATGGCGGCCGTTGTTGTGCCGGATACCACGCTTCTGCCGCTCCTTTGTATCGTGATGTTGCCCGCCTGGCTCCTGCTGGCGGGCAAACCGATGTTGATGGCATGGCGAAACGACAGGTAATCAGGCGTTATTGCGCGCCTCCAGCGCTTTGGTCAGCGCGCTCAGCAGCGGCGGAATATCGGCTTTCGGCAGCATCACCTCGATCAGCGATAGTCGCTCGTGGTGTGCTACTTTATCCAGCACCTCCGCCAGTGTTTCCGCTTCGCTGACGCGCCAGCATTCTGCCTCTGGCGCCAGGCTCAGCGCCTGCGGGATCTGCGTCCAGTTCCAGAGGGCGATATCGTTATAGCGCTGCTCCGGCCCGTGGATGGCTCTCTCAACCGTGTATCCCTCGTTGTTAAGCACCAGAATAATCGGGCGCTGCTTGTCGCGCAGCATCGATCCCAGCTCCTGAATGGTCAACTGCGCGGCACCGTCACCCGTCAGGACAATCACGCGTCGGTTCGGACACGCTGTTTGCGCGCCAAACGCCGCCGCGAGCGTGTAGCCGATCGATCCCCAAAGCGGCTGGACGATAAAGTTCACGTCTGCCGGTAAACGCAAATCGATAGCGCCGAAAGCAGACGTCCCCTGGTCAGCCAGAATAATGTCTCCGGGGCGAATAAACGTTTGCAGGGTTCGCCAGAAGCTCTCCTGAGTCAGCGCCCCTTCGATAGTGGGGAAAGAAGAGCTGCTGTGATCCGATGGCGCTCGCGTATCACGTACATGCGTTTTGCACAGCGCTGTCAGCGTTTCAATGGCCTCCCTCATCGGGATACCCGTAAACCAGACGTCGCCGACGCGGGACGCGTGGGGCTGAACCTCTATCGTCTGATCTGGCGTCAACTGGTGGGTAAACCCGGCTGTGAGCGTATCGGTAAAGCGCGTGCCAATGCACAGCACCGTATCAGCCCCCTCGATTGCCTCTTTGACCGCCGCGGCGCTCGCCGATCCGCTGTAGGTGCCATAAAAACCGCTCTGTCGTTCGTCAAAAATGCCCTTGCCCATCAGCATGGTGGCGTGTGCCATCGGCACCTCTTTCACCCACGTCTGAAGGGCCGCGCGCAAACCGTGGCGCAGCACCAGGAAGTCCGCTAACAGCGCGGTGCGTTTGCTCGTTGACAAACGCTTTTCGGCAGCCTCACGGAACGCTTGCATGCAGGCTGAATCGGCCGGTGCGGAGTTAAGAGTGAGAGCGCTTACAGGGGGCGTAGCGGCTTTTTTCGCCACATCGGCGGGCAGCATCAGGTAGCCCGGACGGCGCTCCCGCAGCATGGTGGTCAGGACTCTGTCAATTTCATAGCAGGCGTTTTGTTCGGTAAGCACCGCCTGTGCAACGGTGATGGGTTCGCTCATGTGGTAGAAATGGCGGAACTCGCCGTCGCCTAAGGTATGGTGCAGTAACTCTCCTCGCTGCTGCGCCGCCATACCCGGAGCCCCCACAATATGGAGCACGGGGACATGTTCGGCAAAGCTGCCCGCCACACCGTTCATGGCGCTTAACTCCCCAACGCCGAAAGTCGTCAGGAGTGCGGCAAATCCCTTACAGCGGGCATAGCCGTCTGCGGCGTAAGACGCGTTCAGCTCGTTGGCACAGCCCACCCAGCAGATGTCCGGGCTGTCTATCACATGGTCGAGAAACTGCAGGTTATAGTCGCCCGGCACGCCAAACAGATGATCGGCACCGCAATCTGTTAGTCGGTCCAGCAGGTAATCGGCGACGCAATAGGGGGTACGCATATTATAGGTGTCCTTCTGACGTTGACCTCACTCTGAGTATTAAATAAGCGTGAAGGGTGTCCAGAATTGGCGACAATCAGGGGCTGGAAAGAATGCTTTACGAAAAAAGCTGAGCTATGCTCATTTTCTTCAGGTTAGTGTAAACGCATACACTGATTTTTCTTTCCAGCGCCAGAGGTCTCGCTCATGGGTTATCAACCTGACAAAAATCGTTACCAGACAATGCAATATCGCCGCTGTGGACAAAGCGGCCTCAAGCTTCCCGCCATCTCGCTGGGGCTTTGGCATAATTTTGGCGACGCGACGCTGCTCGAAAACAGCCGTCAACTTTTACAGCGCGCCTTCGATTTGGGTATTACACATTTTGACCTTGCCAATAATTACGGCCCACCTCCTGGTTCAGCCGAACGCAACTTCGGGCGCATCCTGCAGGAGGATTTCCTGCCCTGGCGCGATGAGCTAATCATCTCCACCAAAGCGGGCTACACCATGTGGGACGGGCCTTACGGCGACTGGGGCTCGCGTAAATATCTGATTTCCAGCCTGGACCAGAGCCTCAGGCGTATGGGGCTGGAGTACGTTGATATCTTCTATCACCACCGCCCCGATCCACAAACGCCGCTACGTGAAACGATGAAAGCGCTTGACCATGTGGTGCGCCAGGGCAAAGCGCTGTACATCGGCCTGTCCAACTACCCGGCAGAACTGGCGCGGCAGGCGATTGAAATACTGGAGGATCTGGGCACGCCCTGTCTAATCCACCAGCCGAAGTACTCCATGTTTGAACGTGCGCCTGAAGAGGGGTTGCTGGACGTATTGCAGCAAAATGGGGTGGGATGTATCCCCTTCTCTCCCCTGGCGGGCGGACAGTTGACCGATCGCTATCTGAACGGCATCCCGGCAGATTCTCGCGCAGCAAGCGGCAGTAAGTTCCTTAATCCGGAACAGGTCACCGACAAAAAGCTGGAAAAGGTACGCAAGCTGAATGCGCTGGCGGAAAAACGGGGGCAAAAGCTTTCGCAAATGGCACTGGCCTGGATCCTGCGCCACGATGCGGTGACATCCGTGCTCATCGGCGCAAGCAAAACCGGACAAATTGATGATGCTGCAGGCATGCTTGAAAATCGTCATTTCTCCGCAGAAGAGCTGAAGACGATAGAAGCGATCCTGTCCAGTTCAGATTAAAAACACTTTTAGCAAAAAGTGCTCTCGTTCATGATTTAGGAGTTGAGGCGATGAAACGAATGTTTACCAACTCGTAAAATTGCGTTAACAGGTCGCACAGCGGCCCCGATCGTGAAGGAGAAGAGTATGTTCAGGTCACTGATTCTTGCAGCGGTACTACTGGCTTCGGCCCCGCTGGTCGCCAATGCGGGCGAAATCACCCTGTTGCCATCGATTAAATTACAAATTGGCGATCGTGATGACTACGGCAGATACTGGGACGGTGGCTACTGGCGCGACCGTGACTACTGGCACCGACATTATGAGTGGCGTAAAAACCGCTGGTGGAAACACGATAACGGCTATCACCGTGGCTGGGATAAGCGTAAGGCCTACGAGCGCGGCTACCGCGAAGGCTGGAACGATCGTGACGACCGCCGTGGCGGCAGGGGGCACGGAAAAGGCAGAGGCCATGGTCACGGCCATCACCATTAACAGCAAAAAGGAGCCTCACGGCTCCTTTTTCTTTTACAGGCCTGCTGCTGTGCCTATCAGCAACCACATGTTTAACGCCACCACCACGACCACAATGGCCCACCCGGCGCGTTTCACCCACGTCGAATTCACCAGATCGCCCATCAGCGATTTGTTGCTGGTGAATATCAGTAGCGGCACCAGCGCCAGCGCAATACCGAAACTCAGCAGCACCTGACTCATCACCAGAATGCGGGTCGGATCCAGCCCCATCAGAATTACAATAAAGGAAGGCAGCATCGTTACCGAACGGCGAACCCACAGTGGAATATGGAAACGTACGAACCCCTGCATCACCACCTGCCCGGCCAGTGTCCCCACAACCGTAGAGGAAAGTCCCGCAGCAACCAGGCTTAAACCAAAAATAGTGGCAGCGGCATGGCTCAGCAACGGCTCCAGCGTCAGGTACGCCTGGTCGAGATCGGCAACCCCGGTATGCCCGTTAAAGTGAAACGCGGCGGCGGCAGTCGCCATCATCGCCAGATTCACAAATCCGGCAATGGTCATCGCAATTGCCACATCCCATTTCGAGGCGGAGTAGCGCTCTTTACTCGTCCCGCCGTGCAGATTTTGGGTTAAAGAAGAGTGCAGATAAATTACGTGCGGCATAATGGTCGCCCCCAGCACCCCGGCGGCCAGAAATACGGCTTCAGAGGTGGGTAACGACGGGATCACCATCCCTTTCGTCAACTGCACCAGATTCGGCTGGGAGAAAATCAGCTCAACAATATAGGCGGCAGCGACGAACAGCAGCAGGCCGCCGATGACTTTCTCCAGCGGTTTTTGTCCCCGCCTCTGGAGCATCAAAATAAGGAACGTGGCGATACCGGTCAGCACGGCGCCCTGTAGCAGGGAGACGCCCAGAATAAGCTTAAAGCCGATCGCCGCCCCGATAAACTCGGCGAGATCGGTGGCCATGGCGATAATTTCCGCCTGGACCCAGTAAAACCATACCGCCGGACGCGGATAATGATCGCGGATTTGCTCCGCCAGGTTTTTCCCGGTGGCAATACCCAGCTTCGCGGAAAGCATCTGAATCAGCATCGCCATCAGGTTGGCCCACACCACAACCCACAGCAGCTTATAGCCGAAACTGGCCCCGGCCTGAATATTGGTCGCAAAATTACCCGGATCGATGTAGCCAATCGCGGCAATGAATGCAGGTCCCATTAATGCGAACCGCAGCTTGCGTGCCGCCCTGCCGCTGCTACTCTCTACGCGACTATTCGTCATTTCTGCCTCTGGAAATATAGCCTGTGCTATGTTTTATGCTATCAAAATGAGAATGATTATCAAGTTCATTTGTAATGGTTAACATGATTACTCTGATAGCCAGGGACAATGGACAGGCAGGTGGAGCAAGGTCACAGAATGTGAAAATGCGCAGACATTTGTGAAGCGTAGCACACAAACTTAACTTTTCACTCATTTACCTAACATAACAAAAATGTATTGTTGATCACTATTTTTGAGACTCGTCACAGGATGTAACTATAGTGTGGGCTTGATCTCGTTTTCTTTGTGCTTGTTACATAGAATGTGCACGGAAATTAAACCTGCCTCATATTTGGAGCAAATATGGACCGCGTCCTTCATTTTGTCCTGGCACTCGTTGTCGTTACTGCACTCGCATTGCTGGTCAGCACTGACCGCAAAAATATTCGTATTCGCTATGTTGTCCAGCTGCTGGTCATTGAAGTTTTACTTGCGTGGTTCTTCCTGAACTCCAACGTAGGCCTCGGCTTCGTGAAAGGCTTCTCCGAAATGTTCGAAAAACTGCTCGGATTTGCCAACGACGGGACTAACTTTGTCTTTGGCAACATGAACGATCAGGGTTTGGCCTTCTTCTTCCTGAAAGTGCTCTGCCCTATCGTCTTCATCTCTGCCCTGATCGGGATCCTCCAGCACATTCGTGTTCTGCCGGTGGTTATCCGTGCAATCGGCTTCCTGTTATCGAAAGTTAATGGCATGGGCAAGCTGGAATCCTTTAACGCAGTCAGCTCGCTGATCCTGGGTCAGTCTGAGAACTTCATTGCGTATAAAGATATCCTCGGCAAGATGTCCCGTAACCGCATGTACACCATGGCGGCGACAGCAATGTCTACCGTTTCCATGTCTATCGTGGGCGCGTATATGACTATGCTGGAACCTAAATACGTGGTTGCAGCGCTGGTTCTGAATATGTTCAGCACCTTTATTGTTCTTTCGCTGATTAACCCGTACCGCGTGGATGCCAGCGAAGAGAACATTCAGATGTCAAACCTGCACGAGGGACAGAGCTTCTTCGAAATGCTGGGTGAATACATTCTGGCGGGTTTCAAGGTTGCGATTATCGTTGCCGCGATGCTGATTGGCTTTATCGCACTGATCGCTGCGCTGAACGCCCTGTTTGCGGCCGTACTTGGTATTTCGTTCCAGGGTATTCTGGGCTATATCTTCTACCCGGTCGCCTGGGTAATGGGTGTGCCCGCTCACGAAGCGTTGCAGGTGGGCAGTATCATGGCAACGAAACTGGTATCCAATGAATTCGTGGCGATGATGGATCTTCAGAAGATTGCCAGCACGCTCTCCCCGCGTGCGGAAGGGATCCTGTCCGTCTTCCTGGTCTCCTTCGCGAACTTCTCTTCCATCGGTATTATCGCTGGTGCGATTAAAGGCCTGAACGAAGAGCAAGGTAACGTCGTTTCTCGCTTTGGCCTGAAGCTGGTTTACGGTTCAACGCTGGTGAGCGTCCTGTCTGCCTCTATCGCAGCATTGGTGCTGTAATCCATACCGCTCAATGAAAACCGGGAGCCATCGCTCCCGGTTTTTTTATGTCTCCAGCGCCGTCAGGGGCAGTGGTTTACCAATCAAATAGCCCTGCAAATAATCAACGCCGTATCGCAGCAACATCTCGCGTTGTTCAGCCGATTCCACATATTCAGCCACCACACAAAGCGATTTCGTTTTTGCCATGTTGCAAATGGACTGCACGATCATCGCATCCATGCTGTCGGTGCAGATATCTTTCACGAAGCAGCCATCGATCTTAATGATATCGGCCTCCAGTCGCTTCAGGCGCTCAAAGTTGGCATAGCCGGTACCAAAGTCATCGATAGCAATGCGGAAGCCATAATCCCGCAGCTGCTGGATATTGTTGATGCTGCTTCCCGAGTCAGAGAAAGCCTGTTCCTCGGTGATCTCAATGACGATATCTTGCGGTGCAACGGCGTAGCGTTCAAAAAGCGCGATGATCTCAGCTGCAATCTCGTTCTGCATCAGCGTCAGCGGCATCAGATTAACGGAGAACCGCGTTCCGGCCCGTCCGGATGGATGACTGCGCATCCACATCAGCAATTTTTCCACCACGTTCAGGTCGAATCGGTGGCTCAGGTTGAACTGAGCAATCAGCGGAATAAAGCGGTCAGGGGTGATGATCTCACCATCACTTTCAAGACGCGAAAGGATTTCAAAGTACCCTTCTCCGCGCGCGTTGTGAATTGGCTGCGCGTAAAGATGGAGACCACCGATATCAAGGGCGCGTTTTATACGGGCCAGCATTAGCACCCTGTCCGTCGTATGACCAGAAACATCATCCAGACTGTTGGTTAACGCAAGGACGTTATGCCCGGAACAGGACTGCTCGGACAGCCAGCTCAACTGACCCAGCGTGTGATGCACGCTTTCTCCATTTGGCACTTCCCCCCAGGAGGCACCAAACTCAATGTCGAGCTCAGTCTTGTTCCAGATAATTTTACGGCTGTTCAGATGGTCAACCATAAATTGCAGACGTTCAGCCGTGCCCGGTCCCAGCAAGACCAACATCAGTTCACTGCCTGGTAACTGGAAGAGCTTCTCGTCTTTTTGCAATAACGGCTGCAGCGACGCGGTGATCATCTTTTTACAGTGCACGCGCATGAGGATGCCGTAGTGACGGCTCAGGAATTCCAGATTATCCAGACGCAAGCAGCAGACTTTGGCCTCAGGATGATGCTGTAGAAAAACTTCCAGCGCACGAATGTTAGGCAGACCGGTGAGCGGATCGGTAAGCGCCCTATCCTGCCACCCCTGTTTCAGCCATTCACTTTTCTGATAGATCTGCGACATGTAAAGCAGGCAGATAGCGAAAGAGATGAGTACCGACAGAATAAAGGAGAGCGAGTGGCCCGATTCAACGCCATTGAGAAAATTATAATTATAGGTCAACAACATGAGCGCTGAGGCTGCCCAGAATAAAGAGATGAGCGCATAGCTCAAACGACCAATACCCAGGGTAAAAAGAATGAAAACGGTCGGCATCAAATAACCCGCAATAAACTGCGACTCAAAAGGCGCGCATAAAATAGCGATCATTGAGACCAACAGCATCAGCCACACAACGATAAATAACGCTTTTTTGTTGCAAAAGAGGGGCTTCACGCTTCGCCGCCAGAATGTTCGGGCATAGCGAGGATTAATAATCATTCTTAATGGATAATAGAACATCATGGTGAAAATCAGGGCGGCGCAAATCAGACTCTGAATATCGATAACGTTATAAATTGCAGAGCCTTCGCCGAAATAGGAGGAGATTGTTACCGGGAAATCAAATAAATACCCCGCCAGATACATCGATAATTTGATGCCCACAGGCACCATAAATCCGAGCCATAAAATACGTATACCAATGTACTTATTCGGCATGCTGTGGCGCCAGCGCTTGCCCAGCATCAAACGGATAACGCCACAGGCGGCGAAGACGGAAAACGTCTGACAACATAATAAAACGATAGATTGTAGCGGGGCTAAATCAAAGTAATAAGCATTAGTAACACTAAAACTTAGCAACAAAGGAATGATTGCCCGTCGTCCAAATAACAACACGATGGCGAGCATGGCGCTTAAGGGCAGCCACGCTAAATAAACATCATTTTCGTTAACGATAGCGCGCGGAGAGATATAACGGGAAAAGGGGATCGCAATCAGGCTTAGCGCCAGGGCAATCATAAATATTTTTACATTATTGTAAATTTTTCTATTCATTAATCCGGGTAATCTATTTAACCATCGTCTTATTGACCGGATCGATAATAGGTTTATTAATTGGACGAATCAAGTTTAGGTCTATTTATGGACTTATTTATTGATTTGGATTGAGGTGAGGTATAGAAAATGACGTTAATTGCAACAAAAACAGTCTAAATATTTTACAAGATATAAAAAACCCCCGTCTGGCGACGAGGGTTTAAATTTTGGTGGAGCTAAGCGGGATCGAACCGCTGACCTCTTGCATGCCATGCAAGCGCTCTCCCAGCTGAGCTATAGCCCCACATGTTACTTTACCTACCGTACTCTGTTGGGTTCAGAGTTTGGTGGAGCTAAGCGGGATCGAACCGCTGACCTCCTGCATGCCATGCAGGCGCTCTCCCAGCTGAGCTATAGCCCCATCGTAAAGCTGTCATGTTGACGGGCGGCATAATATGAATTCCGCCGCACAGTGTCAACGGCAAATTCAACCTCAGCCTTTCAACCGCCGAAAAATCATGCAAATGAATCACTTTGCGAGTCTGCTCGCAGCCAGGAGTTAAGCTTGTCACGTTTTCACGTAAAACGGTGCTATAAAATGAACCACTAATTAACCCCACAGATATTCAGGAAATTGTATGATCAAGGAACGAATGACGCCAGAAGAGTTAGCCCTGCTGACTGGCTATAGCCGACAGACCATCAATAAATGGGTACGCAAAGAGGGTTGGATTACATCGCCAAAACCAGGCGTTCAGGGCGGCAAGGCGCGTCTGGTACACGTCAATGAAAAAGTGCGCGACTTTATTCGCAGCGCACGCAGGGTAACAGAGTCGCCGGAAATGCCAGAAAAGGCGTACCACGAAGGCTCGCTTCACGCCCTGCTCCTGACGCTGGCGAATGAAATGACGCCGGATGAGCAAAAGCAGATGACATCTCTGTTACTGCGGGAAGGGATTACCGGATTGTTACAACGCTTAGGGATTCGCGACCAACGCTAATATGAAAAGATTACGCAGCAAAATGACCACGGAAGAGCTGGCGGACAGTCTGGGCGTCGCCCGACAAACCGTTAATCGCTGGATACGACAGAAAGGATGGAAAACGGAGGGTATCAACGGTGTAAAAGGCGGAAGAGCGAGGGTGATATGTATTGATGCGCACGTTAAGGAGCACATCATTAGCCTTCCCGCCATTCGTAACAGTCGGGCTGTTTACCATGTGGCAGAAAGCCCTTCACTCTATGGCGTGGCGACCTCATCCAGCCTGCTTCCACAAATTATCGACTCGCTGGAAAACATGACAACTGTCGAACAGGAACGTTTGCACAAGCTGCTCGCTCGCGAAGGTTTGCAGGGTTTTCTCACGCGTCTTGGTATTGCTGAATAACAGACATAAAAAACGGCAGGTTACCCTGCCGTTATTTGTATTTCACGAGCATTACTGCTGGCTTTCGCGCTCAGCAATAAAGCCCAGCGCCTTGTTGATACGCGCAACGCTACGTGATTTGCCAATGGCATGAACGGTCACGTCCAGCGCCGGAGACTGGCCTGCCCCCGTCACCGCAACGCGCAGCGGCATACCGACTTTACCCATGCCAATTTCCAACTCATCAGCGGTTGCCTGAATCGCGTGGTGAACATTTTCTGCAGTCCATTCGGTAATGGCTTCGAGTTTATCTCGCACCACTTCCAGCGGCTGACGCGCAACCGGACGCAGGTGTTTCTTGGCCGCATCGGCGTCGAACGCGTCAAACTCTTCATAAAAGTAGCGGCAGCTCTCGGCGATCTCTTTCAGCGTTTTGCAACGCTCGCCAAGCAGCTTCACCAGATCCGCCAGCTCAGGGCCCGTACGGGTATCGATGTTTGCCTGCTCAATGTGCCATTGCAGATAAGTCGCCACATACTCTGGCTGCATGGTATTGATGTAGTGATGGTTCAGCCACAGCAGTTTGTCAGTGTTGAACGCGCTGGCTGATTTGCTTACCGAGTTCAGAGAGAAAAGCTCGATCATCTCTTCGCGGCTGAAGATCTCCTGGTCACCATGAGCCCAGCCCAGACGCACCAGATAGTTCAGTAGCGCTTCCGGCAGATAGCCGTCATCACGGTACTGCATCACGCTCACCGCGCCATGACGTTTGGACAGCTTTTTACCGTCGTCACCGTTGATCATCGATACGTGCGCATACACCGGTACAGGCGCGTTCAGCGCTTTCAGAATGTTGATCTGACGCGGGGTGTTATTGATATGGTCTTCACCACGGATCACGTGAGTGATTTCCATATCCCAGTCGTCCACAACCACGCAGAAGTTATAGGTTGGCGAGCCGTCAGTACGACGAATGATGAGGTCATCCAGCTCCTGGTTGCTGAATTCGATCGGGCCACGGATCTGGTCATCAAAGATAACAGAGCCATCCTGCGGGTTAGCAAAACGCACTACGCAAGGCTCATCAGCAGCATGCTCGCTGTGGTCATGACGGCAACGACCGTCATAACGCGGTTTTTCGCCTTTTGCCATTTGCTCTTCGCGCAGCGCATCCAGACGCTCCCTTGAGCAGTAGCACTTATAGGCCGTGCCTGCGACCAGCATCTCGTCAATTACGGCGTTATAGCGGTCAAAACGTTTGGTCTGGAAGTATGGGCCTTCGTCCCACTCCAGATTCAGCCAGTTCATCCCATCCATAATGGCTTCAATTGCTTCCGGCGTTGAGCGCTCCAGGTCGGTGTCTTCAATACGCAGCACAAACTCACCTTTGTTGTGGCGTGCGAAAAGCCAGGAGTAGAGAGCAGTACGTGCACCACCGACATGCAGATAGCCTGTCGGGCTCGGCGCGAAGCGAGTTTTGATTTTCATGAAATGGCCTTACGTTATAAAGATGCCGGTAATCGGCAAATCCTGGGAAGAAAACAATGGGCAATATTCTATCACTGTGGGCCGATTCCTCAATGTCGATCACTTTATCCGGTTCGAGATTGCTGTTTTTGTTTAGAAATCATGCACCACAGTCCGTTTTGCGATCGTTTTGACTAATTTTACGACGAACGAATAAAAACTTTAGAAAATGCGTTGACTCATTTTCAACTCTCCCTATAATGCGACTCCACACAGCGGGGGTGATTAGCTCAGTTGGTAGAGCATCTCCTTTACACGGAGGGGGTCGGCGGTTCGAGCCCGTCATCACCCACCATCTACTTCGGTAGACTCGCAGTGTAGATAAGAATTGAGATTGGGCGATTAGCTCAGTTGGTAGAGCATCTCCTTTACACGGAGGGGGTCGGCGGTTCGAGCCCGTCATCGCCCACCATTCTCACCTTATCGTAGCAGTTCCGAAATGGGCGATTAGCTCAGTTGGTAGAGCATCTCCTTTACACGGAGGGGGTCGGCGGTTCGAGCCCGTCATCGCCCACCATTTCGGGTCGTTAGCTCAGTTGGTAGAGCAGTTGACTTTTAATCAATTGGTCGCAGGTTCGAATCCTGCACGACCCACCAATGTAAAAAAGCGCCCTAAAGGCGCTTTTTTGCTATCTGCGATATAGCACATCCCCATTGCAGCCAAACCGCTTGTTTTACTCAAGCTCACGCCTTCTTTGCCGATACCTCTATTTTATGGCGAAAAGGATCTCAATATGACAACTCTTAAGCCCGTTTCTCTGTCGGCGATGGAAATCGGCAGCGTAGATAACAGCTCCGGCGGAAACGACATTGCTTCCCAGATCACCCGTCTGACCAAACAGATAACGAAAGTCACTCAGCAACTCAAAGAAGTCGCCATGGGTGATGCCACAGCGGAAGAAAAGCAAAAGCAGCAAGAATTGCTCGAATCTCAGCTGGCTATGTTGCAGGCACAGCTGGCGCAATTGCAGCGTCAGCAGGCAGAAGAGGCGATGCCAAAACAGGAAAGCGGTCAGGCCGTGGCGGAAGGCGTCAATAAACCCTCCGCAGAACATCAGATTGATATCTATATCTGATCATTGGTTTCGTTAAAAAGTGGATCGCGCGTGCGGGCCTCCATCAGACGCCTGGCCTGCATACGCACCACATCCCAGCAGGCGTGTGCCGCGCCGGAAAGTGACCTGTTTTTACGGCGTACCAGCATCAGCTGGCGTTCAATACAGGGCAGGAAACGCTTCACCGTTAAACGACTCCCCTGCGGCAGTGGCAGCGCCAGCGCCGGCAGAACGCTGATGCCAATCCCCGCTTCGACCATCGGGAAGAGCGTGGCAGGATGCCCAATCTCCTGCACAATGGTTGCCTTTACGCCCTGTGCGGCCAGTGCGGCATCTATCAGCGGGCGGCTACCTGATGCATAATCCTGTAACACCAGGTTTGCCCCCTGTAAGGCTTGCCAGGCCACCTGCGACAGCGATGCCAGAGGATCATCATCGCGGCAGAGCAATAAAAAGGGTTCCGAGAGTACCACTTCACATTCCAGGTCGCTTACCGCTCCGGGATCGATAACAATCCCGAAATCCACATCCCCCTGACGAATACTCTCCAGTACCCACTGCTGCGGCCTGTCGTGCAAAACAAAATCGATATCCGGATAGCGGTGATTACTTTCAGCGATGCACTGGGGAATAAGATGCGCCGAAATCGTCTGGCTCGCCGCCACTCTCACGGTACCGGAAAGCTGTTGTCCAAGCCGTCCGACGTCTCTCAGCGTACTGTTCAGTTCATCCAGCAGCCTTTCCAGACGCGTTGCCAGCTGATGTCCCGCTTCGGTGAGCACCACTTCGCGCGTAGTGCGGTCGAGCAGTTTCACGCCGGTTTGAGTTTCCAGCTCTTTCACGCTATGGCTCACCGCCGACTGGCTGAGGCCAATCATCTCCCCTGCCCGACTGAAGCTGTGGGCCTGCGCGACGGTGACGAAAACACGAAGCTGACGTAGTGAATAATTCATCTGTTTAATTCATGAATGGATGCAATAAATCAATTTTATTTCTCAAAGGGAAGAAAGCACAATAGCGGCATCTGTTTTCAGGAGTGATTATGAAACTTTTTCGTATCCTTGATCCGTTTACGCTGACCCTGATTGGTGTCGTCTTGCTGGCCTCGTTCTTCCCGGCGCGGGGCGGTTTCGTTCCGGTCATTGAAGGGCTGACCACGGCAGCCATTGCCCTGTTGTTCTTTATGCATGGCGCCAAACTCTCCCGGGAAGCCATTATTGCAGGCGGTAGCCACTGGCGACTGCACCTCTGGGTAATGTGCAGCACCTTTATCCTCTTCCCTGTTCTGGGCGTGCTGTTTGCCTGGTGGGCGCCGGTGAATGTCGATCCGGCGCTCTATACCGGTTTCCTTTATCTGTGCATTTTGCCGGCCACCGTGCAGTCTGCTATTGCCTTTACCTCGCTGGCGGGCGGCAACGTCGCGGCGGCGGTCTGTTCTGCTTCGGCTTCCAGCCTGCTCGGGATCTTTGTTTCACCGCTGCTGGTCGGTCTGCTGATGAACATGCATGGTGCAGAAGGTAATCTGGAGCAGGTGGGTAAAATTTGTCTGCAACTGCTACTGCCGTTTGTGCTCGGACACTTATCCCGCCCCTGGATTGGGGCGTTTGTGGCGAAACACAAAAAATGGATCGGGAAAACGGACCAAAGCTCCATTTTGCTGGTGGTTTACACGGCCTTCAGCGAAGCCGTGGTGAACGGCATCTGGCACAGGGTTGGTGCAGGATCGCTGCTGTTTATTGTGGTGGTAAGCATTGTTCTGCTGACCATTGTGATCGCGGTTAACGTCTTTGTGGCCCGCAAATGCGGCTTCAATAAGGCCGATGAAATCACCATCGTATTCTGCGGATCGAAAAAGAGCCTGGCCAACGGGATCCCGATGGCCAATATTCTGTTCCCGACGTCGGTCATTGGGATGATGGTACTACCGCTGATGATTTTCCATCAAATCCAGCTGATGGTGTGTGCGGTACTGGCGCGGCGTTACAAGGCACAGACTGAAAAGCTGGCGCAGGAAGAGACCCGCGCCGCGAAAGTTTAAGGACGTTTCAGGGGCTGCACCAGCTGGGTCAGCCCCTCTGTTTTGATCAGTAATGTGATAGCCATCAGCTCGCCAAGACGCCCGGCAGGAAACTCATCCTTACGGGCAAACCACAGCAGATATTCTTCCGGTAAATCAATCAGCCTGCGGCCCTTATATTTACCGAACGGCATCTCCGTATTGGCGATCTCAACGAGCTGCTCTTTTTCCACATCACTCTCCTAAAAGGCGCATCATTTCCGCTTCATCGATCACCTCGATGCCGAGCTCCTGCGCTTTTGCCAGCTTCGAACCGGCCGCTTCCCCGGCGATCACCAGGTCGGTTTTCTTTGACACGCTTCCCGCCACTTTTGCCCCAAGCGCCACCAGGCGCGCTTTCGCGTCATCACGCGAGAGCTGGCTCAGACTGCCGGTCAGCACCACCGTTTTACCGGCAAACGGGCTGTCGATCTCTTCTGCATTAACCACTACCGGTGCGGGCCAGTGAATGCCCTGTTCCAGTAATTTACCGATCACTTCACGGTTGCTCTCTTCGGCGAAGAAGTTGAAGACGTGGGTAGCGACCACTATGCCAACGTCAGGGACTTTCTGTAGTTCGTCGATGGTGGCTTTCTCAAGAGCCTCCAGCGTGCCGAAATACGCCGCCAGCCCTGCCGCCGTCGCCTCTCCGACTTCACGAATGCCGAGCGCGTAAAGGAAACGGGCAAAGGTAGTATTTTTGGCCGCCTCAAGCGCATTGACCACGTTCTGGGCAGATTTCGGCCCCATACGATCAAGACCGGTCAGCTTACCTGCCGTCAGGGTAAAGAGGTCCGCTGGCGTATGGACATACTCTTTCTCAACTAACTGGTCGATGATCTTGTCACCCATTCCGTCGACGTCCATCGCCCGGCGGGAGACAAAGTGCTTCAGGGACTCTTTACGCTGCGCGCCGCAGATTAACCCGCCCGTACAGCGCGTTACCGCTTCACCTTCCACGCGCTCAACGTCCGAACCACATACCGGACAATGGGCAGGAAACTCGATGGCACGGGTATCGGCAGGACGTTCTGATTCCACTACGTTAACCACCTGCGGGATCACATCGCCCGCGCGGCGAATCACCACTTTGTCACCAATTCGCAGCCCCAGACGGGCAATTTCATCGGCGTTATGCAGCGTAGCGTTACTGACCAGCACGCCAGCCACCTGCACAGGCTCCAGACGCGCCACAGGCGTAATCGCACCCGTACGTCCTACCTGAAATTCCACGTCGCGAACGAAGGTCATCTGCTCCTGCGCCGGGAACTTAAAGGCCACTGCCCAGCGTGGCGCCCGGGCAACAAAACCCAACTGTTCCTGCAATGCCAGGGAGTTAACCTTGATCACTACGCCATCAATATCAAACCCGAGCGTGGGACGATCTTCTTCCACCTTGTGATAGAACGCCAGCACCGCCTCTGGAGAGTCGCAAAGCTGCACGCGGTTGCTTACCGGCAAACCCCACTCTTTGAACTGCATTAAACGACCCAGGTGGGTATCCGGCAGGTCACCGCCTTCCAGGATCCCGACGCCGTAGCAGAAGAAAGTAAGCGGTCGCTTCGCGGTGATACGCGGATCGAGCTGGCGCAGCGAACCTGCCGCCGCGTTACGCGGGTTTGCAAACACTTTACCCCCGGTACGACGCGCTTCTTCATTGATCTTCTCAAACCCCGCCTGCGGAAGGAAAACTTCCCCGCGCACTTCCAGCCGCGCAGGAATATTATCGCCACGCAGCTTCAGCGGGATCGCACGAATGGTGCGCACATTGGTGGTGATGTCTTCCCCGGTAGTGCCGTCACCGCGCGTTGCGGCACGTACCATCACGCCGTTCTCATAAAGAATGCTGACGGCCAGACCATCCAGTTTTAGCTCGCAGCACCAGCTCAGATTGTCGACGCTCTTCAGGCGATCCTGCACGCGCTTGTTGAAAGCCAGAAAACTCTCTTCATCAAACACGTTATCCAGCGACAGCATCGGCACTTCGTGGCGCACCTGGCTGAAAGCACCCAGCGGTTCCGCGCCAACGCGCTGCGTTGGGGAATCGGGCGTAATCAGTTCGGGGTGCTGCGCTTCCAGCTCGCGCAGTTCACGCATCAGGCGGTCATATTCCGCATCCGGCACTTCCGGTGCGTCCATAACATGATAGAGATATTCATGATGGCGAAGCGTGGTTCGCAGTTCAGTAAGTTGTTGTTCGATTGAGTCCATATCGCACCATCAATGAGAAAAACCCCCGACAGGCGGGGGTTGAGGAGGAGTTGAAGTAAACGCGACGATTACGCGTTAGCTTCCTTAACTTCGCGGATGCGGTCCTGATATTCGCGCAGTTTCTGCGGCGTCATCATACGACGCTGATCGTCGAGCACAACACCGCCCACTTCGTCGGCGATGTGCTGAGCGGACTGTAGCATCAGCTTAAAGTTTTGCAGCTCGTCACCGTAGGACGGCACCTGCATAAAGATCGTAACCCCAGGCGTGACGAAATCACCGGTCATTTCCGGGTCAAACGTGCCTGGATTGACCATATTGGCCAGGCTGAACAGCGCCGGACCACTGCCGTCAGGACTCAGGTGGCGATGGAAAATATTCATGTCGCCGAACTTGAAGCCTGCCTGTTGGATGCTGTTGAGCAGCACGTCACCGTTCAGATGGGTGCCATGATGAGCAGCCACATTCATGATGATTACCGCTTCTTTACGCTGCGGCTTTTCAACAACCGGTTCTGGCTCAACAACAGGCTCTGGCTCAACGCGCGGAGCGGGCTGTGGCGCAGGCGGTGCAGATTCAGGCTGCGGTTGTTCTACCGGCTGCGGCTGTTGCACTGGCTGTGGCTGATGCACTGGCTGTGCAGGCTGTTGCACAGGTTGCTGCTGTACAGGCTGTGGCGCAACGGGCTGCTGTTGCACAGGCTGCTGCGACGGATGACGAACAGGTTCTTCCACTGGCGGCGGCGCTGGCTGGCGCGGCTGGGCAGAGGCATACGGTGGTTGATACTGGTGCTGCGGAGCGCGGGGAGCTTCATGCTCTCCATGCGCTGCGCCGGGCGCAGTATTGACCCGATGAACACGAACTTCACCCACGCCGTCGTCGTCAAGACCGTCGATGTCGTCTTCAACGTCATCGTCTTCGCGACTGGACTTCATGCGCTTCAGTGGACGATCGCGAAACATAGAGGAACGCTCTTTACGGCTGGTCCAGAAACCATGTACCAGTAAAGCGATTATGGCGATCGCGCCAACAATGATTAATATCAGACGCAAATCCTGCATCATTATATTCTCTGTTGTTCTAACACCTTGCCACCACGGCAAACATTTACTCACTAAGAGTATTTGCCGTTTACGTCAAGTGCAAGTGTATGCAGAGCATTCACAGCATAAAGATGAACTAAATCGTGCTTTTTGCTGGTTTTTCGAACATTTCCGAACTGGTCATTGGCCCGTAACTGGATAATATAGGCGGGCAATTCCACTGGTTGTGTAAAAAGGAGTACAGCCTGGTATGGTTTCAACATCTTCTTCTGCCCCACGTAGCGGGGTCTGGTACTTTTCTCAGGGCTGGAAACTGGTCTCCCTGCCGGGCATTCGACGCTTCGTTGTTTTGCCGTTACTGATCAACATTATTCTGATGGGGGGCGCGTTCTGGTGGCTGTTCACCAGACTGGAAAGCTGGATCCCTTCCCTGATGAGCTATGTGCCGGACTGGTTACAGTGGTTGGACTACCTGCTCTGGCCGATTGCGGTTATCTCCGTGCTGCTGGTTTTCGGCTATTTCTTTTCGACGATAGCTAACTGGATAGCCGCGCCGTTCAACGGTCTGCTGGCCGAACAGCTGGAAGCGCGCCTGACCGGTGCGGCGCCGCCTGACACGGGCGTACTGGGGATCGTGAAAGATGTCCCCCGCATCATGAAGCGCGAATGGCAGAAGTTTGCGTGGTACCTGCCGCGGGCGATTGTGCTGCTCATCCTTTATTTTGTACCCGGGATCGGCCAGACGGTCGCACCCGTGCTGTGGTTCCTGTTCAGCGCCTGGATGCTTGCTATCCAGTACTGTGATTATCCGTTCGATAACCACAAAGTGCCGTTTAAAGAGATGCGCACTGCCCTGCGCACTCAGAAGGTTGCCAATATGCAGTTTGGTGCCCTTACCAGCCTGTTCACCATGATCCCTTTCCTGAATCTGTTCATCATGCCCGTTGCCGTTTGCGGCGCGACGGCGATGTGGGTGGACTGCTACCGTGCTAAGCACGCGTTATGGAAGTAATGCAAAAATGTGTAAAAGAGGGATGGCTTATGCCGCCCCTTATTCCATACTGATCCCCATTATTTCCTTGCAGCATATAGATATGCGATTTCCTTACTTCCCCATACTTGTTCAACAGGTATGCTGGGTCGGTATCCCAATTTCATACAGTTAAGGACAGGCCATGAGTAAGATTTATGAAGACAACTCGCTGACTATCGGTCATACGCCCCTGGTTCGACTGAACCGTATCGGTAATGGACGCATTCTGGCGAAGGTCGAATCTCGTAACCCAAGCTTCAGCGTTAAATGCCGTATCGGTGCGAATATGATTTGGGATGCTGAAAAGCGTGGCGTGCTGAAACCTGGCGTTGAGCTGGTTGAACCCACCAGCGGCAATACCGGTATCGCCCTGGCCTATGTTGCGGCGGCGCGCGGCTATAAGCTGACGCTGACTATGCCTGAAACCATGAGCATTGAGCGCCGTAAGCTGCTGAAAGCGTTGGGTGCGAATCTGGTCCTCACGGAAGGCGCGAAAGGCATGAAGGGCGCGATTCAGAAGGCCGAAGAAATCGTCGCCAGCGATCCTGCAAAGTATCTGCTGCTCCAGCAGTTCAGCAACCCGGCCAACCCGGAAATTCATGAGAAAACCACCGGCCCGGAAATCTGGGAAGATACCGACGGTCAGGTTGATGTGTTCATCTCCGGCGTAGGCACCGGCGGTACGCTGACCGGGGTGTCTCGCTATATTAAAGGCACGAAAGGTAAAAAAGATCTGATTACCGTTGCCGTTGAGCCAACCGACTCTCCGGTTATCGCTCAGGCGCTGGCAGGCGAAGAGATCAAACCAGGTCCGCACAAAATCCAGGGTATCGGCGCTGGCTTTATTCCAGGCAACCTCGATCTGAAGCTGATCGATAAAGTGGTCGCCATCACCAATGAAGAAGCCATCTCCACGGCGCGTCGCCTGATGGACGAGGAAGGCATTCTGGCGGGTATCTCTTCCGGTGCGGCGGTTGCTGCAGCTCTCAAACTGCTGGAAGACGAAACCTTTACCAACAAGAATATTGTGGTTATCCTACCGTCTTCGGGTGAGCGTTACTTAAGCACAGCACTGTTTGCCGATCTGTTCACAGAGAAAGAACTGCAACAGTGATGCCAGCATGTTAAAAACGCGTAAAAAAGCACCTTTTCAGGTGCTTTTTTGTGGCCTGCTTCAAAGTTTTACCCCTCCTGGCATTGCTTCACCCCGTTGGGTCTGGTATTTAAACCAGCAATTATTTTGATGCGCGAAATTAATCGGTGAACGAAATAGCGCTGCTGAATCGATTTTATGATTTGGTTCAAGTCTTGCTTTCACTGCATAATGTTTAATGACGATTGAAACGTCAGCGCTAACTATACAGGCTAAAGTTAAGTCGCCAGGCTAGACTTTAGTTCCACAACACTAAACCTATAAGTTGGGGAAATACAATGTTCCAGCAAGAAGTTACCATTACCGCTCCGAACGGTCTGCACACCCGCCCTGCTGCTCAGTTTGTTAAAGAAGCGAAAGGCTTCACTTCTGAAATCACTGTGACTTCCAACGGCAAAAGCGCTAGCGCAAAAAGCCTGTTCAAGCTGCAAACTCTGGGTCTGACTCAGGGTACCGTTGTTACCATCTCCGCTGAAGGTGAAGACGAGCAGAAAGCAGTTGAGCATCTGGTTAAGCTGATGGCTGAACTCGAGTAAGTTTACCGGGTTCTTTTCAATATCAGTCACAAGTAAGGTAGGGTTATGATTTCAGGCATTTTAGCATCCCCGGGTATCGCTTTCGGCAAAGCATTGCTGCTGAAAGAAGACGAAATCGTCATTGACCGGAAAAAAATTTCTGCCGACAAGGTTGATCAGGAAGTTGAACGTTTTCTGAGCGGTCGTGCCAAGGCATCTGCGCAACTGGAAGCGATTAAAACTAAAGCTGGCGAAACTTTCGGTGAAGAAAAAGAAGCCATCTTCGAAGGGCACATTATGCTGCTCGAAGATGAGGAGCTGGAGCAGGAAATCATAGCCCTGATTAAAGATAAAGGCATGACGGCCGACGCGGCTGCGCATGAAGTTATCGAAGGTCAGGCAACTGCCCTGGAAGAACTGGACGATGAATACCTGAAAGAGCGTGCGGCTGACGTACGTGACATCGGTAAGCGCCTGCTGCGCAACATCCTGGGTCTGGCCATCATCGATCTGAGCGCGATTCAGGACGAAGTCATCCTGGTTGCCGCTGACCTGACCCCGTCTGAAACCGCACAGCTGAACCTGAACAAGGTGCTGGGTTTCATTACTGATGCAGGTGGACGTACCTCCCACACCTCTATCATGGCGCGTTCTCTGGAGCTACCAGCCATCGTGGGTACCGGTAGCGTCACCTCGCAGGTGAAAAACGACGACTATCTGATTCTGGATGCCGTAAACAACGTGGTTTACGTCAACCCAACTAACGATGTGATCGAGCAGCTGCGTTCCGTTCAGGAGCAGGTTGCTACCGAGAAAGCGGAACTCGCTAAACTGAAAGATCTGCCAGCCATCACGTTGGACGGCCATCAGGTTGAAGTGTGCGCTAACATCGGTACCGTACGTGACGTTGACGGCGCTGAGCGCAACGGTGCGGAAGGTGTAGGTCTGTATCGTACTGAATTCCTGTTCATGGACCGCGACGCCCTGCCAACGGAAGAAGAGCAGTTTGCAGCGTACAAAGCGGTTGCGGAAGCGTGCGGCTCGCAGGCCGTTATCGTCCGCACCATGGATATCGGTGGCGACAAAGAGCTGCCGTACATGAACTTCCCGAAAGAAGAGAACCCGTTCCTGGGCTGGCGTGCCGTACGTATCGCCATGGATCGCAAAGAGATCCTGCGTGACCAGGTTCGCGCTATCCTGCGTGCATCCGCTTTCGGTAAGCTGCGCATCATGTTCCCGATGATCATCTCTGTTGAAGAAGTGCGTGCACTGAAGAAAGAGATTGAAATCTACAAGCAGGAACTGCGTGACGAAGGTAAAACATTTGACGAGTCAATCGAGATCGGCGTGATGGTGGAAACACCGGCAGCCGCGACCATTGCACGTCATTTAGCCAAAGAAGTTGATTTCTTTAGTATCGGTACCAATGATTTAACGCAGTACACCCTGGCAGTTGACCGTGGTAATGATATGATTTCACATCTCTACCAGCCAATGTCGCCGTCTGTACTGAATTTGATCAAGCAAGTTATTGATGCTTCTCATGCAGAAGGTAAATGGACTGGCATGTGTGGTGAGCTTGCAGGCGACGAACGTGCTACACTTCTGTTGCTGGGTATGGGTCTGGACGAATTCTCTATGAGCGCCATTTCCATCCCGCGCATCAAGAAGATTATCCGTAACACGAACTTCGAAGATGCGAAGGTATTAGCAGAGCAGGCTCTTGCTCAACCGACAACGGACGAGTTAATGACGCTGGTTAACAAGTTCATTGAAGAAAAAACAATCTGCTAATCCACGAGATGCGGCCCAAATTACTGCTTAGGAGATAAGTCTAATGGGTTTATTTAGTAAACTGTTCGGTGACAAAAGCAATAGCGACTCCGGAACTATTGAGATTGTTGCTCCGCTCTCCGGCGAGATCGTCAATATCGAAGACGTGCCGGATGTAGTGTTTGCTGAGAAAATCGTTGGTGATGGCATTGCTATCAAACCAACTGGCAACAAAATGGTTGCTCCAGTTGACGGTACCATTGGTAAGATTTTTGAAACCAACCATGCGTTCTCTATCGAATCCGATAGCGGTATCGAACTGTTCGTTCACTTCGGTATCGACACCGTTGAACTGAAAGGCGAAGGCTTCAAACGTATCGCGGAAGAAGGCCAGCGTGTTAAAGTTGGCGACCCTGTAATTGAATTCGATCTGCCACTGCTGGAAGAAAAAGCGAAGTCTACCCTGACTCCGGTTGTTATCTCCAACATGGACGAAATCAAAGAGCTGATCAAACTGTCTGGCAGCGTTACCGTGGGTGAAACCCCGGTTATCCGCATCAAGAAGTAATTCTTGCCGCACGGTAAAATGGCGCCTTCGGGCGCCATTTTTGTTTATGCAGGCAGAATAAGCTCGTCGTAGCCTTTCGACTGCGTATAGATCATCACGTCAGTCACCCTGTCGCCCGCCATGCGAATGGCGTCGGCCACGGTTTTACCGCCGACGATACCGCTCACCAGCTCCGAACAGAACAGATCCCCCGTCCCTTTCAGGTCCGTCTCAACGCGCGGGTGTGCGCTTACGGTAACGCCCTCCTCGCTCACCAGCACGACGTGGATATTTTGCGGATCGTCAGCCACTGGCGCGCTGGTGATCGCCACCCATTTAAGCGTGTCAGACAGCAGCCCCTGCGCGGCGGCAATGGCGCTCTCCGGCGTACGGCACGGTTTGCCGCTCAGCACTTCCAGCTCAAACACGTTGGGCGTAATGCCCTGGGCCAGCGGGAGCAGGTGCTCACGGTAGGCTTCAGGAATATCCGGCTTCACGTACATCCCGCTGTCGATGTCTCCGATTACCGGGTCGACCAGCACCAGCAGATCGGGATGTTGAACTTTGATCGCCTTCAGCCACTGCGCCAGCAGCACGATCTGGCTGGCGCTGCCCATATAGCCGGTAGTGACCGCTTTTAGCTCGCGCAGGATCTCACGCTCTTCCAGCGCCTTCAGGTAGCCGCTGAACCACTCGTCCGGGATCACCCCGCCGTAGAAGGTGTCGTAGTGCGGCGTATTGCTGAACAGCACCGTCGGCACGGCGGTAACGTTCAGTCGATGGGTGCGAATATTTGGCATCGCGATGCTGTTTCCCACACTGCCGTACACCACCTGCGACTGAACGGCGACAATATCGGTTTGCTGCGCCCGGGTGTTATCCCGGAATAAAATCATCTCCATGACGCTTAAATCCCCGCCCCCTGCGAATAACTCTCTTCACCAAAGACGCCGGTCGACAGGTAGCGATCGCCGCGATCGCAAATAATCGCTACCACTACTGCACCCGGGTTTGCCTTAGCCACCCGAATCGCCCCCGCTACCGCGCCACCCGAACTGACGCCGCAGAAGATGCCTTCACGCACGGCCAGCTCACGCATGGTATTTTCCGCCTCGCGCTGATGAATATCCAGCACCTGGTCCACAAGCTGCGCATTAAAGATGCCCGGCATATACTCCGCGGGCCAGCGGCGAATGCCCGGAATACTGCTTCCCTCTTCCGGCTGGAGGCCGACAATCGTCACCGGCTGCTCCTGCTGGCGCAGAAAACGTGACACACCGGTGATCGTGCCCGTGGTCCCCATGCTGGAGACAAAGTGGGTGATGCGCCCACCGGTTTGCTGCCAGATTTCCGGGCCGGTGGTGGTGTAGTGCGCGTACGGGTTGTCCGGGTTATTAAACTGGTCGAGCAGCTTGCCTTCCCCGCGCTCCGCCATCGCTAACGCTAAATCTCGCGCCCCTTCCATCCCCTGCTCTTTGCTCACCAGAATCAGCTCGGCCCCGTAGGCACGCATGGCGGCACGGCGCTCCTGGCTCATGTTATCCGGCATCAGCAGCTTCATACGATAGCCTTTCAGGGCGGCTATCATCGCCAGTGCGATACCGGTGTTACCGCTGGTGGCTTCGATCAGCACATCGCCGGGCTTTATCTCGCCGCGCTTTTCGGCCTGAACAATCATCGACAGCGCCGCCCGGTCTTTCACCGACCCCGCCGGGTTATTGCCTTCAAGTTTGACCCAGATTTCGCTGCCGTTGTCACACCCCATGCGCTGAAGTTTGACCAGAGGGGTGTTGCCGATGGTGTGTTCGAGTGTATTCACGTTTTTTACTCAATAAAAAGCCCGGTAAGCATCACGCCACCGGGCGAAAAACATACTCAATAACCTATCAGGCTGACTCCGCCAGAGCAATATCCTCGCGCGTCTCGATGCGCTCGTTCCCGTGATAAATGCGCGCGTGTTGCAGCCCCACAAACAGGCGTTCCCCCCGGTGCGGCGGCTCGTCGTCACGCATAACCACGGTCAGCGGCTCGGTGTACCAGCCCAGGGGCTGTACCACTAATTGGGTGTAGTGACCTTTAGGGCTAGCTTCCAGCACCTGCACCGGAAGCGGTGAGTCCAGGCTGGTACGGCGGCTGACGTCCACTTCCCACGGGCGCAGGAACAGATCCACCGGCCCCTGGTGCGCGGAGGTATACCCCAGCGGCCAGCGGTGCGCGCCAACGTGGAACTGACCGCCGCGAATAGTACCCTGAAGGCGGTTTACTTCCCCCATAAACTCCAGCACAAAGCGGGTCGCCGGTTCACGCCAGAGTTGCTCTGGCTCGTCAACCTGCTCAATGTTGCCCTGACTCATCACCACCACGCGGTCGGCTACTTCCATCGCCTCTTCCTGATCGTGGGTCACGAAAACGCTGGTGAACTGGAGTTCCTCATGAAGCTGACGCAGCCAGCGGCGGAGCTCTTTACGCACCTGCGCATCCAGCGCGCCAAACGGTTCGTCCAGCAGCAGGATTTGCGGTTCCACGGCTAACGCACGCGCCAGCGCCACGCGCTGTTTCTGCCCGCCAGAAAGCTGTGCCGGGAAGCGGTCCGCCAGATGAGCCAGCTGCACCATCTCCAGCAGTTTGGTCACTTTCGCTTTGATGGCGGCCGCATTCGGACGCTCACGACGCGGCAGTACGGTCAAACCAAACGCGATGTTGTCGAATACCGTCATGTGGCGGAACAGGGCGTAGTGCTGGAATACAAAGCCCACTTTACGATCGCGGGCATGCAGGCGGCTCACGTCGGTGCCGTGAAAGCGGATATGTCCGCTGGTCTGGTGCTCAAGCCCGGCGATAATACGCAGCAGCGTGGTTTTACCGGAGCCAGACGGCCCCAGCAGCGCCACCATCTGTCCGGAAGGGATATCCAGCGAGATATCATTCAGCACCTGGGTGCGACCAAAAGACTTCTTAATATTGGCAATCTCAATGCTCATGATTTCCCTCCTGATGCTGACGTTTTTCCTGATTCTCTAAACGCCACTGCACCACACTCTTCAAAAACAGGGTCAAAATCGCCATCAGCGTCAGCAACGCTGCGGCAGTAAAGGAACCGACGGTGTTGTAGTCCTGTTCCAGTAATTCAATCTGTAACGGCAGCGACAGGGTTTCGCCGCGAATCGAGCCGGATACCACCGACACCGCGCCAAACTCACCGATCGCACGGGCGTTGGTCAGCACCACGCCGTAAAGCAGTGCCCAGCGGATATTCGGCAGCGTGACGCGGCGGAACATCTGCCAGCCGGAAGCGCCGAGCAGCACCGCGGCTTCATCTTCATGGCTGCCCTGGCTGAGCATCACCGGCACCAGCTCGCGTACCACGAACGGACAGGTGACAAAGACGGTCACCAGCACCATCCCCGGCCAGGCGAACATGATCTGCAGGTCGTGTTCATCCAGCCAGCCGCCCAGCGGGCCATTGGAACCGTAGAAGAGCAGATAAACCAGACCCGCCACCACCGGTGACACCGCAAACGGGATATCCAGCAGGGTCAGCAGCAGCTGACGCCCCGGGAAGTTAAAGCGCGTTACCAGCCAGGCCAGCAATACGCCAAACACCAGATTCACCGGGACGGTGATCAGGGCAATCATGACCGTCAGCCAGATGGCGTGGAGCATGTCCGGATCGGCCAGGTTTTGCAGCGCGGGCATAATCCCTTTGCTGAAGGCCTGAACGAAGATGTACACCATCGGCACGACGAGAATGAATGCGGAGACCAGCACGCCGGTACCAATCAGAAACCATTTGCCCCAGTTGATGCGGGGCGCGTCATAGCGCTTCAATTGCGTAACTTCCGCCATCAGTGACCTACCACACGTCGACCAAAGCGACTTTGCAGAGTGTTAATCGAGAACAGCAGTAGCAGCGACGCGGCAAGGATCACCGAGGCAATCGCACTCGCGGCCGGATAATCAAACTCCTGCAAACGGACAAAAATCATCAGCGAGGTCACTTCGGTTTTCCACGCGATGTTCCCGGCGATAAAAATGACCGCGCCAAATTCACCGAGGCTGCGGGTAAAGGAGAGCGCGATACCCGCCAGCAACGCCGGAGAGAGTTCCGGCAGCACGACCTTGCGAAAACTCTGCCAGCGCGTGGCGCCGAGCGTTTCTGCGGCCTCTTCGTATTCGGGTCCTAACTCTTCCAGCACCGGCTGCACGGTACGTACCACAAACGGGATGCTGGTAAAGGCCATGGCCACCGCGATACCGAGCCAGGTATAGGTCACTTTGATATCAAACTTAGCCAGCCACTCACCGTAAAAGCCGTTCACGGAAAACAGCGACGCCAGCGTCAAACCGGCAACCGCCGTCGGCAGGGCAAACGGCAGATCCATCAGCGCGTCGAGCAGGGTGCGGCCAGGGAAGCGATAGCGAGTTAAGATCCACGCCATCAGCAGGCCAAACACGCCGTTAAAAATCGAGGCCACGAACGCAGACAGCAGGGTGACCTTGTAGGCCGCCACCACCTGTGGGTTAGTAATCACTTCCCAGTACTGGGACCAGCTCATCTCAGCGAGCTGCATCACCAGCGCGCTGAGCGGTAATAACAAAATCAGACAGACGAACAGCAGGCTGGTCCCGAGGCTTAAGGTAAAGCCCGGCAGCACACGTCTGGAGGACACTGCAAACATTACTTACGCCCCGCTGCCAGCAGTTTGTCCAACTCACCGCCGCTGACAAAATGCGTTTTCATGACCTCAGGCCAGGCGCCAAAATGATCTTCCACGCGGAACAGCTCGGTCTGCGGGAATTTGTCTTTCAGCTTGCTCATCACGTCCGGGTTGTTGACACGGTAGTAGTAGTCGGTGATAACGGTTTGCGCCTGCGGGCTGTACAGATAGTTCAGGTAGGCTTTCGCCGCCTTTTCTGTGCCGTTAGCCTTAACGTTTTTATCCACCCACGCCACCGGGAACTCGGCCAGAATGTTCGTTTTCGGGATAACCACTTCGAAGCCCTGCGCTTCGTACTGTTTACGAATATTGTTCACTTCGGATTCAAAGCTGATCAGTACGTCGCCCAGCCCGCGCTCGGCGAAGGTGGTGGTTGCGCCACGACCGCCGGTATCAAACACCTCGACGTTTTTCAGGAACTGGGTCATAAACTGTTCGGTTTTCGCTTTATCGTTACCGTCAGCTTTGTCCGCCGCGCCCCACGCCGCCAGATAGGTGTAACGTGCGTTGCCGGAGGTTTTCGGATTCGGGAAGATCAGCTTTACGTCTGAACGCACCAGGTCGTTCCAGTCGTGGATGTTCTTCGGGTTGCCCTTGCGCACCAGGAAGCCCATGGTGGAGTAAAATGGCGAACTGTTGTTCGGCAGGCGGCTTTGCCAGTTCGCCGGGATCAGTTTGCCTTTGTCGTGCAGGATCTGCACGTCCGTGACCTGGTTGTAGGTCACCACGTCCGCTTTCAGCCCCTGCAAAATGGCCAGCGCCTGCTTGGATGAGCCAGCGTGCGACTGCTTGATGGTCAGCTTGTCGCCGTTGTTCTCTTTCGCCCACTGCTGTTCAAATGCGGGATTAAGGGCGGCAAACAGCTCGCGCGAAACATCATAAGAACTGTTCAGCAACTCGGTTGCCTGCGCCTGCGCCACCAGCAGTAAACCTGCCAGTGCCAGCGATCCTTTTTTCAGTACAGTAACGGCCATTGCGCACCCTTATAAATGTGATGACTATCTTATAGTCATAATATTTATAACGGAGTCTAAAGGAGTAACGGTTTTATATACCGTTTGGTGATTTAGAAGCAGAAAAGGGAATAAGAGGTGCAGGAGAAATTGCCGGGTGGCGCTCACGCTTACCCGGCCTACGAATAGAGAGCGATTTACAACGCCAGCAGGCGCTCAACGGACGGCGCAAAGTAGTAGCCGCCGGTCACCGGGCGGGTGAAGCGCAGCATGGCGTCACGCTTACCGTCGGTATCGCCAAACATGCTCAGCAGCTGCTGTTCGATGTTGTAGAGGCGTGCGCAGTAAGCGCAGAAGTACAGGCCGTGCGTACCGCTCGCGGTGCCGTACGGCAGGCTCTGGCGAACAATCTTCAGCCCCTTACCGTCTTCTTTAAGGTCAACGCGGGACAGGTGGGAAGTGACCGGACGCGCATCGCCGTCAATCTCTTCATTGGCATCTTTGGTACGGCCAATCATCATCTCCTGGTCATGCACGCTCATGCGGTTAAGCTGCCTGAGGTTATGCTCCCAGCGCTGGACGAACACATAGCTGCCGCCCGCGTCCACGCCATCCTTGATTACAGCCACCTCGCGACGCGTCTCTTCCCCGGCCGGGTTTTCGGTGCCGTCGACGAAGCCGCTCAAATCGCGCTCTTCCACCCAGCGGAAACCGTGGATCTCTTCCTGCACGTCGATACTATCACCAAAGGCCTCAATCGCAGCCTGAGCGACAGAAAAGTTCACGTCGTGACGCAGGGAGAGGATATGGATCAGAACGTCATACTGGGTAGCGGGCGCAAGACCTTTGCCATAAGGAATAAAGTCTTTCAGCTCTTCTGCGCCTTCGCCGCCGCTCAGATGACGCCAGACGGTGCTGCCAAAGGCAACCACCGCGCCCAGATGGGCTTCGGGGAATTTGGCCTGGAAGGTGGTCAGTTTATCAACGAAAACTTTGCTGGCCGCGCGCAGGGCATCCACGTCCCCTTTGACGTTGGCTTCAATCCAAATCGCCGCCCGGCAATGTTCTGGCAAAATGCCACTCTGTACCTGAGACATCGCTCCTCCTGAAATAAAGATGCCACGACAGCGTGGCATTGATGGCGGCTATTATACCTGGATTTCAGCGAGGCGGCTTGCTCAGGCGCAAATTACTGCTTCCAGATAATTTTGCTCACTTTCCACTTTTTCAGGGTGTCGTCAGACGGCATTAACCCTTCCGGACCGTTCCAGGTGCCGCTGAACACATAGCTAATATGCTGGCTGCCGTCGGCCTTACACTCGACCGCCACGCTCTCCTCCGATGGCACACTGGCGCAGTGGCCAAACGCTTTCTGATAGAGTTCGCCAAACGGCGTTCCCACCTTCACGCCACCTGAGGTCGGGATCTCTTCATCCATCACCGCAATGCGGTTGACCGTACCTTTATCGCCGTTGATAACCATTGCCACCTTGTCATCTTTCAACGCTTCGAAATAGCGCACGATGTTGCCGTTCTCGGTTTTCATGCCGCTGCGCAGGCGATAATCACTGCCGATGGCATCCTGAATGGCATCCTGATCCAGCGCCGTCGAGGCGGTGATTTTGCCCACGCCCTGCTCGGTCACTTCCATTGAGGATCCAAACCAGTTCCACGGATAGGCCGCAGACCAGTTGATGGATGAGAGCGTGGAACAGCCGGTTAACGCCAGCGGGAGAGCGCATAAAAGTAAACGCAGCGATTTCATTGAGACGTCCTTACGTAGTAAATCAACGCTTGTTGGAGTGCAGTATCGACAAAAAGTGCCGTTTTAATCTGGCTCTTGCGTAAAACAGGCGCGTAAACGGGGATTCGTGACCAGCCACAGCAGCGCGACAATATCCGCCACCACCAGTGAAATCCCGATACCCGAAAGCGGCTCGCCGTACAGCCAGAGCAAGGGTTGCCAGACCAGAAGCACAAACTGCGCCAGGATCAGCAGCCAGCGAAGCGCGCGCCAGAAGCGCGGAATGGCTTGCCGCCGTCCGCTGCACAGAAACGCCAGGACCGCCGGTACGCCCGGCAGTAACCCCAGCCAGAACGCATCGTGATCGGGATAAAAGAGATTCAGTAACGTATCGCCCTGCCCGCGCGACGCGCCAGCCATAACGAACAGCACCCAGGTTCGGGCCTGCAACAGCAGAACGCACCAGAACAAAAAAGGCAGACGCAGACGACCGTGAACGTCGTAGTCGCCAGGGTGGAACTCAGTACTCTTCATCTTCGATCAGGCGCTTACCCAGCGTCAGTACATCCGCGTGCTCGTAGCCCAGACGTTCATACATGCCCAGCACCACGTCGTTATCTTCCCGGACCATAATCTGGATTTTCGGGCAGCCACGGGCGATCAGTTTCTTTTCCAGACGGTTAAGCAGCGCGTTGGCGATGCCGCGCGCGCGGTATTCCGGGTGCACGCCCAGATAGTAGGCCGAGCCGCGGTGGCCGTCGTACCCACCCATCACCGTCCCGACCACTTCGCCGTTGACCTCAGCGACCAGAAACAGACTGACGTCGTGATTCACCTTCCGTTCGATGTCCATTTCCGGATCGTTCCACGGACGCAGCAGATCGCAGCGCTCCCAAAGGGTGATCACCTCTTCGAAATCTTCCTGGCGAAAAACGCGTATCTCCATGGTATTAACCGCCTTTTCGGGTTTAAAAACAGTGATTATGGCGTGAACAGGGCGTTTAGCCAATAACCGGGGAAAAACTCGCCAAAATTTGGCATAATGTCACTTTGTCACGTATTGAAATGAAAAGTAAAACAATTCTCAATAAGGACTGTCGTAACGGGAAACACGATACGATATAACACCAGGACCCCAATTTTTACAATTCAGGCCGCATGAGCACATTCAAACCATTAAAAGCACTCACATCGCGTCGTCAGGTTCTCAAAGCGGGGCTGGCGGCCTTAACGTTATCGGGTATCGCAAAGCAGGCTCAGGCAAAAGAAGAGAGCACGCTTAAAACCAGTAACGGACACAGCAAGCCGAAAACCAAAAAAGCTGGCGCAAAGCGTCTGGTCATGCTCGATCCGGGCCACGGCGGGATCGACACCGGCGCCATTGGCCGAAACGGGTCGAAAGAAAAACACGTCGTGCTGGCAATTGCAAAAAATGTACGCGCAATTTTACGCAGTAACGGTATTGACGCCCGCCTGACGCGCACGGGCGACACGTTTATCCCGCTGTACGATCGCGTGGAGATTGCCCACAAGCACGGCGCAGACCTGTTTATGTCCATTCACGCGGATGGCTTCACAAACCCTTCCGCCGCAGGCGCCTCGGTATTTGCGCTCTCCAACCGTGGCGCCAGTAGCGCCATGGCGAAATACCTCTCCGATCGCGAAAACCGGGCGGATGAAGTGGCCGGGAAAAAAGCCACCGACAAAGACCATCTGTTACAGCAGGTTCTGTTTGATCTTGTGCAGACCGATACCATCAAAAACAGCCTGACGCTCGGCTCGCATATCCTCAAACGGATTAAACCCGTGCACCGTCTGCACAGTAAAAGCACCGAGCAGGCCGCGTTTGTGGTGCTGAAGTCACCGTCTATTCCGTCCGTGCTGGTGGAAACCTCGTTCATTACCAACCCGGAAGAAGAGCGTTTACTCGGCACTAAGGCGTTTCGTCAGAAGATCGCGAACGCCATCGCCTCCGGGGTCATCAGTTATTTCAACTGGTTCGATAATCAAAAAGCGCACTCCAGGAAACGTTGATGAAACCGAATGCACAGCTGGTCAAAACTTTCCTGATGCAGCTCCAGGACGCGATTTGCCAGAAACTGACCGCCGCAGACGGCGGTGAATTCCAGGAAGACACCTGGCAGCGCGAAGCGGGCGGCGGCGGGCGCAGCCGCGTGCTGCGTAACGGCGGTATTTTTGAACAGGCCGGGGTCAACTTCTCCCACGTCCACGGTGATGCAATGCCAGCGTCCGCCACGGCGCATCGGCCTGAACTGGCGGGCCGCAGCTTCGAGGCGATGGGCGTCTCGCTGGTGGTGCATCCGCATAACCCGTTTGTGCCAACCAGCCACGCCAACGTGCGCTTTTTCATCGCGGAAAAACCGGGAGCCGATCCGGTCTGGTGGTTTGGCGGCGGTTTCGACTTAACGCCTTACTATGGCTTCGAAGAGGACGCCGTGCACTGGCACACCACCGCGCGCGACCTCTGTCTGCCGTTTGGCGAAGACGTTTACCCGAAATACAAAAAGTGGTGCGATGACTATTTTTATCTGAAGCACCGCGACGAGCAGCGCGGCATCGGCGGGCTGTTCTTTGACGATCTCAATACCCCGGATTTTGATACCGCGTTCAGCTTTATGCGCGCGGTGGGTGAAGGCTTTATCGACGCCTATCTTCCGATTGTCGAACGCCGCAAAGACACCGACTACGGCGTGCGCGAGCGTGAGTTCCAGCTCTACCGTCGCGGGCGCTACGTGGAGTTTAATCTGGTGTGGGATCGCGGGACGCTGTTTGGCCTGCAAACCGGCGGGCGCACGGAGTCCATTCTGATGTCGATGCCGCCGCTGGTGCGCTGGGAATACAGCTACGCGCCAAAAGAAGGCAGCCCGGAGGCTGCCTTGAGTGAGTTTATTAAGGTTCGGGACTGGGTTTAACCCTTACCCCTCATCCCGGCCCTCTCCCCAAAGGGGTGAGGGTGAAAAGACGGCTCAGAGCAGTCCCCTCTCCCCTATGGGGAGAGGGTTAGGGTGAGGGGCGAGGGCAATAAATTACAGCGGCTGCGTCTGCGCCTCAACCACCGCCAGCGCCACCATGTTGACGATACGACGCACGGAGGCAATCGGCGTTAACACATGCACCGGTTTTGACACCCCCATCAGCACTGGCCCTACGGTCACCCCTTCAGAACTCGACACGCGCAGCAGGTTATAGCTAATACGCGCCGCTTCCACGTTCGGCATAATCAGCACGTTCGCCGAGCCTTTCAGCGGACTGTCCGGCATACGTTCATTACGAATACTCTCCACCAGCGCGGCGTCGCCGTGCATCTCGCCGTCGATCATCAGCTCCGGCGCGCGCGCTCGCACCAGGTCCAGCGTCTGGCGCATTTTGCACGCCGCCGCGGATTTGGATGACCCGAAGTTTGAGTGCGACAGCAGCGCCACTTTCGGCTCGATACCAAAGCGGCGCACGGTTTCCGCCGCCATCACGGTGATTTCCGCCAGTTCGTCCGGGGAGGGATCGTCGTTGACGTAGGTATCGGCGATAAAGGTGTTACCGCTTGGCAGCAGCAGCGCGTTCATTGCGCCGGCAGTATGGACGCCCTCGCGATAGCCGAAGATCTCCTGTACCACGCTGAAATGCTCATGGTACTCGCCGATGGTGCCGCAGATCAGCGCATCCGCCTCACCGCGATGAACCATGATCGCGCCGATCACCGTGGTGTTGCTGATCACCGCCCGCTGCGCCTGCTCCTGGGTGATCCCGCGACGCTTCATGATCGAATAGTATTCGTTCCAGTACTCTTTGAAGCGCGGATCGGATTCGTTGTTAACGATCTCAAAGTCCACGCCCGGCTTTATTTGCAGGCCGAGCTTCTGAATACGCATCTCGATCACGCTCGGACGACCAATCAGGATCGGTTTCGCCAGCCCTAAGGTGATCAGCTCCTGCGTGGCATGCAGCACGCGCGCCTCTTCCCCTTCCGCCAGCACCACGCGCTTCGCGTCGGCGCGCGCCTGGGAGAAGATCGGCTTCATAAACAGGTTGGTTTTGTAAACGAACTCGGTGAGTTTATCGACGTAGGCATCGAAATCTTCAATCGGCCGCGTCGCCACGCCGGAGTCCATCGCCGCTTTGGCCACCGCTGGCGCGATCTTCACGATCAGACGCGGGTCAAATGGTTTAGGGATGATGTAGTCGGGGCCGAAGCTCAGATCCTGATCGCCGTAGGCGGAGGCCACCACTTCGCTCTGCTCGGCGTGCGCCAGCTCTGCGATAGCATGAACGGCAGCCAGCTTCATCTCTTCGTTGATCGCCGTGGCGCCGACGTCCAGCGCCCCGCGGAAGATGAACGGGAAGCAGAGCACGTTGTTCACCTGGTTCGGGTAGTCCGAACGTCCGGTGCAGATGATAGCGTCTTCACGCACCGCCTTCGCCAGCGGCGGCAGAATTTCCGGCTCCGGGTTCGCCAGGGCCAGGATCATTGGCGCGCGCGCCATCTTCTGCACCATCTCCTGGGTCAGCACTTTCGGGCCTGAACAGCCGAGGAAAATGTCAGCACCGTCAATCACGTCTTCAAGCGTGCGCTTGCCGTCGTCTTCCACCGCATAGGCCGCCTTGGTTTCCGCCATGTTTGGCTCGCGGTCTTTGTAGATCACGCCCTTGGAGTCGCAGACCACAATATTGTGCTTCTGCATGCCCAGCGCCACCAGCAGGTTCATACAGGCGATGGCCGCGGCGCCTGCGCCGGAGACCACCATGCGCACGTCGGAGAGATTTTTCTCCACCACGCGCAGGCCGTTCAGAATGGCGGCGGTACTGATAATCGCCGTGCCGTGCTGGTCGTCATGGAACACGGGAATGTTCATACGCTCGCGCAGCTTCTGCTCGATATAGAAACATTCCGGCGCTTTGATGTCTTCCAGGTTGATGCCGCCGAAGGTCGGCTCCAGCGCCGCCACCACGTTGATGAATTTATCCGGATCCAGTTCGTCCACTTCGATATCGAAGACGTCGATACCGGCAAATTTCTTAAACAGAACGCCTTTCCCTTCCATCACCGGCTTACCAGCCAGCGCACCGATGTTCCCTAACCCCAGCACCGCCGTACCGTTAGAGATAACGGCCACCAGGTTGCCGCGCGCGGTGTATTTGTACGCTGCCAGCGGATCTTTTTCGATTTCCAGGCACGGAGCAGCCACGCCCGGCGAGTAGGCCAGCGCCAGATCGCGCTGGGTCGCCAGCGGTTTGGTCGGGGATACCTGGATTTTACCCGGAACAGGAAACTCGTGAAAATCGAGAGCGCTTTGTTTTAACTGATCATCCATCTTGTTATTCCTTTCACGTTTCGGTCAAAAAGGGTGATGTCGACGTTCCTATGCACACCCTGGTGTGCCGCATAGTATCGCCGCAGGCAGGCTCCTAAACTTTGAAGGCTGCCAAACTCTCACCATTGCAGAATAAAAATTGTTATCAATTTATAACAGCCATGTTACCCGTCTCAGAAAGCAATGCCTCCCCCGTCTGCTATGCTTTTTTGTTAAGTCCATCATGATTTTCTCAGAAGTGTGAACTAACGCACTCGACTAACTCTTTTATTTCCAAGGAGTAATTATGAACCAGCTAGACGGCATCAAACAATTTACCACCGTGGTTGCAGACAGCGGCGACATCGAGTCGATTCGTCACTACCAGCCGGAAGACGCGACCACCAATCCCTCTCTGCTGCTCAAGGCGGCCGGTCTTGCGCACTTTAGTCATCTGATTGATGACGCCCTTGCCTACGGCAAACAGCGCGGGAAAACGCAGGAACAGCAGGTCGCCGAAGCCAGCGACAAGCTGGCGGTCAATATCGGTGCGGAAATTCTTAAAAGCATACCGGGGCGCGTCTCTACCGAAGTGGACGCCCGCCTCTCGTTCGACCAGGAAAAAAGCATTAACAAGGCCCGCCGCATAGTGGAACTCTACCAGGAGCAGGGGATCGATAAGTCACGCATTCTGATCAAGCTTGCGTCTACCTGGGAAGGCATCCGCGCGGCGGAAGTGCTGGAGAAAGAGGGGATCCACTGCAACCTGACGCTACTGTTCTCCTTCGCCCAGGCGCGTGCCTGCGCCGAAGCGGGCGTGTTCCTGATTTCACCGTTTGTTGGGCGTATCTACGACTGGTATCAGGCGAAACAGCCAATGGATCCGTACCTGGTGGAAGAAGATCCTGGCGTAAAATCGGTGCGTAATATCTACGATTATTACAAGCAGCATCGCTACGAGACCATCGTGATGGGGGCCAGCTTCCGCCGCACCGAGCAGATCCTGGCGCTCGCGGGCTGTGACCGTCTGACCATCTCTCCTGACCTGCTGAAAAAGCTTCAGGAGAGTGAAGAGACGGTGATCCGCAAGCTTGTGCCGACCTCTACCGTTCTGCCAAAACCAAAACCCATGACCGAAGCGGAATTCCGCTGGGAGCACAATCAGGACCCAATGGCCGTGGAAAAACTGGCGGACGGCATCCGTCAGTTCGCCGTCGACCAGCGCAAACTCGAAGATCTTCTCGCTGCCAAACTTTAACCTTGCCACGGAGTGAACTATGTCCCGTAAAGAGCTCGCCAACGCCATTCGCGCCCTCAGCATGGATGCCGTACAAAAAGCCAATTCCGGCCACCCTGGCGCCCCCATGGGTATGGCTGATATTGCCGAAGTGCTGTGGAACGACTTCCTCAAGCACAACCCGACCGATCCGACCTGGTACGATCGCGACCGTTTTATTCTCTCCAACGGTCACGCCTCGATGCTGCTCTACAGCCTGCTGCACCTCTCCGGCTACGACCTGCCGCTTGAGGAGTTAAAAAACTTCCGCCAACTGCACTCCAAAACGCCGGGCCACCCGGAGATCGGCTATACGCCGGGTGTTGAAACTACTACCGGCCCGCTGGGCCAGGGGCTGGCGAATGCCGTCGGCCTGGCGATTGCAGAGCGTACGCTGGCCGCGCAGTTCAACCAGCCCGACCACGAGATTGTCGATCACTACACCTATGTCTTTATGGGTGATGGCTGCCTGATGGAGGGGATCTCCCACGAGGTCTGCTCGCTGGCGGGCACCCTGGGGCTGGGCAAGCTGATTGGCTTCTACGATCACAACGGTATCTCCATTGACGGGGAAACCGAGGGCTGGTTTACCGACGACACGGCGAAACGCTTTGAAGCCTATCACTGGCACGTGGTTCACGAGATCGACGGTCACGATCCTGAGGCGGTGAAAAAAGCGATTCAGGAAGCGCAGAGCGTGAAGGACAAACCGTCCCTGATCGTCTGCCGCACCACCATCGGCTTCGGCTCGCCGAACAAAGCGGGTAAAGAAGAGGCGCACGGCGCGGCGCTGGGTGAAGAGGAAGTGGCGCTGACCCGCCAGAAACTGGGCTGGAAACACCCGGCCTTTGAGATCCCAAAAGAGATCTACAGGGCCTGGGATGCTCGCGAAACAGGTGAAAAAGCGCAGCAGGCCTGGAACGAGAAGTTTGCTGCCTACAAAAAAGCGTATCCGGAGCTGGCGGCCGAATTTAACCGCCGCATGAGCGGTGGCCTGCCGGAAGACTGGGAAGAGAAAACTCAGGCGCTGATTGAAAACCTGCAATCTAACCCCGCGAAAATTGCCACCCGTAAGGCGTCACAAAACACCCTGAACGCGATTGGCCCTGTCCTGCCCGAACTGCTGGGCGGCTCGGCGGATCTGGCGCCAAGTAACCTCACCATCTGGTCTGGCTCTAAATCCCTGAAGGAAGACATTGCCGGAAACTATATCCACTACGGCGTGCGCGAGTTCGGGATGACCGCCATTGCCAACGGTATCGCCCACCATGGCGGCTTCGTGCCGTACACCGCCACCTTCCTGATGTTTGTTGAATATGCCCGTAACGCGGCGCGTATGGCGGCCCTGATGAAGGCGCGGCAAATCATGGTGTATACCCACGACTCCATCGGACTGGGTGAAGATGGGCCGACGCACCAGGCGGTAGAGCAGCTGGCGAGCCTGCGCCTGACGCCAAACTTCAGTACCTGGCGTCCGTGCGATCAGGTTGAAGCGGCTGTGGGCTGGAAGCTGGCCGTAGAGCGCCATAACGGACCCACAGCGCTGATCCTGTCGCGCCAGAACCTGGCGCAGATCGAGCGCACGCCGGAGCAGGTGAAAAATATCGCCCGCGGCGGGTACATCCTGAAAGACAGCGGCGGTAAGCCGGACGTGATCCTGATTGCCACCGGTTCAGAGGTGGAAATCACGGTAAAAGCGGCCGAGAAACTGACCGCCGAGGGTCACGCGGTGCGCGTGGTTTCCCTGCCTTCAACGGATATCTTTGATGCCCAGGATGAGGCGTACCGCGAATCGGTGCTGCCTTCAAACGTCGCGGCGCGCGTGGCGGTTGAAGCTGGCATTGCCGACTACTGGTACAAATATGTGGGTCTGAAAGGGGCGATTGTCGGCATGAAGGGTTATGGTGAATCCGCCCCGGCCGATAAGCTGTTCCCGTACTTCGGCTTTACCGTTGAGAACGTGGTGGAGAAGGCGCTGAGCGTGCTGTAGTGCCGTCTTCGTGCCCGGTGGCGGCTACGCCTTACCGGGCCTACAAATCGCTAAAACGTAGGCCGGGTAAGCGACAGCGCCCTACCTTGTGATCCACAGCGTGGGCCAGGCATCTGGCCCATTCCAGTTATCGCAGCTTGGCTCTTCCGCGTAGCGCACCAGGCGGAAGCGCTGGCCGTTAAAACGCCAGCGGGTCTGGATCCCACAGTCGCCAATCCCGCGTCCCAGTGCCAGCGTAGTCAGCTCGCGCGTCTTTTCATCGAAGCTGGCATTCATCAGCTCCATGTCGCTACTCTGGCTGGAAGGGGTAAACGGCAGGCGCAATCTCACGCTTCTGGCAGCAAACGGTTTTTTACGCGACACCAGCCACGCCAGATCGACGGTGTTGTACGCCCCCGCCTCACAGCTGATGATCATCAGCGCTTTGTCATCGGTCAACGCGGTCACGCGCACTTCACGCCGGTTCGGATCGAGGGAGCACTGGCTGTGGTTCATGCGCCAGGTACCGTAATCCAGCAGATCGTTAAGTTCGTTATGCGTCAGCGGCGTTGGCGTGGGGTTCACCACTGCCACCTTTTTTAATGCCGGCGCAGGCGGCACGCTCAGCGGTGGACTATCTCCTTTTTTAATCCATGCCGTTTCACTTCCGACGCGTTTTTGCTGGGCATCAATAAACAGCAGCGCCGCTTTCAGACCGGCCAGAGAGATTGTCTGCTTCCCCCCGCGCAGGGTCAGCGCCTGCCCCTCCTGAATGGTTTTCAGAAACGTGGTGATGGTGCCCGTATCGTCTGTTTTAAGATGCCAGGGGGTTAACTGCCAGTGTTGCGACGTGAGCTGAAGCGGCACATTGTCGAGCAGCAGGCGCGGGGCAATGTCAGGCTCTTTCACCGGAGGCGTCGAAAGACCGCCGAGATCGATGCGCAGGCTAGCGTCTGTTTTTGCCCCCGCACTGCGGCTCAGCGTCATGACCAGACCGCGATGCTCGCCGGTGTTGCGCGCTACGCAGAAATTCTGGTTATTGCAGGTCACCTGCCAGTCTGAAAAAGACTGCTGCGCAGGCGCAGCCCACACCAAAGGCGCGGGAAGCACGCAAATGAAGAAGAGAAGAAAAACGCAGTAGCGCATGAACGGCACAGCCCCGGAAACGAATAGGTCAATCTGGGGCGTATCTTCGTGCCCTGGGCGGGCTGGCTCAATCGGATTTATCGGATAGATTTATCTGAAATACAACTTATCACGCTACCGCCGCAGCATTCATCAAACCGCTGGTTTGCAGATACTGCAACAGGATCACCGCTTTACCGTCGCGGATCTCGCCGCTTTTCACCATGTCGACAGCCTGAGCGAAAGGCATTTCCAGCACTTCAATGTCTTCATCGTCCACGCCACCGCCCCGGTGCGTGCGCTGGGCATCGGTGTACTCCGCAATGAAGAAGTGAACCAGCTCGGTAACCCCGCCAGGGGACATAAACAGCTCAAAGACTTTCTGCACCGCCCCCACCTCAAAACCCGTCTCTTCAATGGCTTCTTTGCGGATACACACTTCCGGCTCATCGTCGTCCAGCAGACCTGCACAGGTTTCAATCAGACGTCCGTCCGCGTTGCCATTGACCCATGTCGCGATGCGAAACTGGCGGATCAGCACCACGCTTTGCTTTTCACGGTTATACAGCAGAATGGTTGCACCATTGCCCCGGTCGTAGACTTCGCGTTTATGGCGAATGACATCCCCGCTCTTACGGGTGAGATCGTAAGTGATGTTACGCAGGACAAAGTAATTTTCAGAAAGGATTTTGTCTTTAATAACGGTAATGTTCAGGGACATACGGGCTCCACGGCAAAATGAGTCTGTTTATACTACGCCGTGATGCCCGCTTTGTCGCCCGTCTGCGTTAATGCATGTTGCGCGGCGGCACGCCAAGCCAGTCCATGATCCCCTGCGCGGCATGGCGCCCTTCCGCCATCGCGGTGACCACCAGATCCGCACCACGTACCGCATCACCGCCAGCAAAAATCTGCGGATTCGAGGTCTGGTAACGATAACGGCTCTCCACGGAGGCCCTGATGCGCCCCCAGTCGTCGGTTTCGACGCCCTGCGCCTGAAGCCACGGCATGGCGTGCGGATTAAACCCAAACGCCATGATCACCGCATCCGCTGGCATGACAAACTCACTGCCCGCCACCGGGACAGGACGACGCCGCCCCTGCGCATCCGGCTCGCCCAGACGGGTGCGCAGCATCCGGATACCGTTGACCTTCCCGTCGGTATCCAGCGTGAGCTCAACCGGCTGGACATTAAATTCAAACGCCGCGCCCTCTTCTTTCGCGTTTTTAACCTCTTTCTTTGAGCCCGGCATGTTGGCCTCGTCCCGCCGATAGGCGCAGGTTACTTTCGCCGCGCCATGTCGCAGCGCGGTGCGCACGCAGTCCATCGCCGTATCGCCCCCGCCCAGCACCACCACGTTTAACCCCTGCGTGTCGATAAACGGCTCGTCTGCGGTAGGGTCAAGACCCATCACGTTCCGCGTGTTTGCCACTAAAAACGGCAGCGCGTCGTACACGCCCGGCGCGTCTTCATGAGGGATACCTGCTTTCATGGAACGATAGGTCCCTACGCCGATGAACAGGGCATCGTAGTCGTTTTGCAGTTGGACCATCGACACGTCTTTTCCCACCTCGCAGTTCAGCTCGAAGCGGATACCCATCGCGCTGAATATCTCTCTGCGCCGCGCTAACAGGGATTTATCCAGCTTGAAGGCCGGAATACCAAAGGTCAGCAATCCGCCGATTTCTGGATGGCGATCGTAGACCGTCACACCGATGCCGCTGCGCACCAGTACGTCGGCACAGGCCAGCCCTGCCGGACCGGCACCAATGATGGCGACGCGCTTACCGACCGGTGTAACGTGGCTGACGTCCGGCGTCCAGCCCATCGCCAGCGCCCGATCCGAGATATATCGTTCGATATTACCGATGGTTACCGCCCCTGACGCATCCCGCAGGGTGCAGGCGCCTTCACATAATCGATCCTGTGGACAGACGCGGCCGGTAATTTCCGGTAAACAGTTAGTCTGGTGAGAAAGCTCAGCCGCACCGATGATATCCCCCGCCCTGATCCGCTCAATCCACTGCGGAATATGGTTATGCAGCGGGCAGGTCCACTCGCAAATGCTGTGGTCGCCACATTTCAGGCACCGGGATGCTTCGCGCTGCGCCTGTTCCGGGCGAAACGGCAAGTAGATCTCGTTAAAATGGCCGGCGCGCGCGTCGGGGCTGAGCTTATCCGGCTCACCGCGCGCCGGGGTATTTTGCATCTGTTGCCGTTTGGTTTGCGGAGGGACTGACTGAACCACCTCGCTGTGCCACGGCAGCGCGTCCAGCCTTGCGCTGCGCTGTCGGCGCTGTTTAACCAGCTTATCCAGCACGGCTGGGGTGGCGAGCGTAAGCACCTCTGCCGGGCAGTTTTCAACACAGGCCGGTCCTTGCGGCCTTTCCAGGCAGAGGTCGCATTTGTGCGCCGAGGCCTTTACGCTGTCGTTTTCAAGCGGGGTGATCAGCATGTCCATCGTGCCAAACGGGCAGGCCACCACGCAGGCTTTACAGCCAATGCATTTTTGTTGATTGACCTGTACGCTGTCGCTGTGTTGCGTGATGGCTCCGTTCGGGCAGCTTTGCGCGCAGGGCGCATTTTCACAGTGGTGGCAGGTCACTGGGCTTTTTCGCAAGCCAGAGGTAAGGACCGTAATGCGGGGATGAAAATGGCGCTCGCTCAGCGCGTGCTGCTCCCCGTTGTGCGCCATCACACAGGCAACTTCGCAGGCGCGACAACCGATACACTGTTGAGCGTTGGCCATAATAAAACGATTCATAACAACACCTGTTTTTGGTTCAATAACCTTATTCTTTATATTGTTATCGTATTTACCCACAGTGGCATGGCGACGCAATGTTCAAATGCCCAGGAAGGCGAACTATTTCCAGTGAACCTGTGGCAGATCAATTTAATTCAGGAAGCTGATGAGTGACCGTTAAACGCCCCGTATCGGGAAGCCTGGCTCGGGCTTTCTTTTCGATGATTGTCTTGTCCGTTCTGATCAGCGCCATTGCGCTGGTTACACTCGCCAGCAGCCAGCGCGACGCCGAGGCGATTAACATCGCCGGATCGCTGCGCATGCAGAGCTACCGCCTGGGCTACGAAATGCAGCGCGCCAGCCCGTCACTGGCAGAGCACCGCGCGGTCTGGCAGAAAACGCTGAGCGCGCCTGCGTTGCAGAAGCTAAACCGCTGGTATGTGCCAGAGGACGTCAAACAGCGTTACCAGCAGTTGCAGCTTGGCTGGCAGGAGATGGACGCGCGTATCGCCAGCGGCGATACCGGGTGGTATCAGAGCCACATAGAGGATTTTGTGGGCCGGATAGATGCCTTTGTGCTGGCGCTACAGCACTACACCGAACATAAGATACAGCTGGTGATTTTCATGTCGCTGACGGGCGGCCTGGGCATCCTGCTGCTGGCGGTGATGACCCTGCGGCGCATCCGCCGTCAGGTTGTGCTGCCGCTGAATAATCTGGTGGCAGCGAGCGAGCGTATCGAACAGGGGCAGTTCGATACCCCCGCGCCGGATATTATGCTTCCCAACGAGCTGGGCCAGCTTTCCCGCGCCTTCAACCATATGTCGGCGGAATTACACACCCTGTACCGTTCCCTGGAGCACTCCGTTGCCGAAAAAACCCGCCACCTGAATGAAGCGCATCAGCAGCTCGAAATGCTGTTCAAATGCTCACAGGCGTTGAATACCGGGCAGATAGACAGCCACTGCTTCCGGCATATTTTGCAAATTGTGCATGACTATACGCAGATGAATTACCTGCAATTGCGCACCAGTGACGACTGGCAGCTTTACGAAGGACAGGAGTCCCCGGGCGAGAAAATGCACATTTTACCGGTATTAATGCAGGACACCCTGTACGGCGAACTGCGCTGGCAAAGCGCGACCGGGGATGTTCCGCTGCCGCTCATGGAAAGCGTGGCGACGATGCTGGGCCGGGGACTCTATTTCAATCAGGCGCAGAAACATTATCAGCAGTTGCTGCTGATGGAAGAGCGCGCCACCATCGCGCGCGAGTTGCATGATTCGCTGGCGCAGGTGCTCTCCTATTTGCGTATTCAGCTTACGCTGCTGAAGCATGCCGTGCCGGGCGACAATGCCCCGGCGCAGACCATCATTACGGACTTCTCCCGCGAGCTGAATAACGCCTGGCATCAGCTACGCGAGCTGCTCACCACCTTCCGCCTGACGCTCAACCACGCCAATCTTCCTGCCGCGCTACAGGAGTCTCTCGACGGTTTGCAAAGCCAGACCAGCGCGAAGCTGGTGCTTGACTGCCGTCTCTCATCGCTTGCGCTGGACGCGCAAAAACAGGTGCACCTCTTACAGATTGTGCGTGAGGCAGTGCTGAATGCGATTAAACATGCCGACGCCAGCGAGATTGTGGTCAGCTGCGTCACCACCGCGGACGGTACTCACACGGTCACGATCCGCGACAACGGTATTGGTATCGGCGACGCCAGTGAACCGCCGGGGCATTACGGGCTGAATATCATGCGCGAACGCGCGGGACGGCTCGGCGGAACATTACACTTTTCTCAGCCGCCACAGGGCGGTACACAGGTCAGCGTGACGTTCCGGACACCTGCGGCGCAGGCTGAAAAATAGCGGGAAAGAAGGCGCGCTGAAAAAAGCGCATGATAATTTACATTATCTCCTTTATTTCTCCACGTTTGACCTGGGCCTTACCGCTAAAGTTAGGCGGGCAATAAACAATAATGACGTGCAGCAAAACGAGGTCACATTTTAATGGCGAATTTTTTCATCGATCGCCCCATTTTTGCCTGGGTGCTAGCAATCCTGTTGTGTCTGACGGGTGTCCTGGCGATTACTTCCCTTCCTGTTGAGCAATACCCCGACCTCGCCCCCCCTAACGTGCGTATCACGGCGAACTACCCTGGCGCCTCGGCACAGACGCTGGAAAATACCGTCACGCAGGTTATCGAGCAGAACATGACGGGTCTTGATAACCTGATGTACATGTCCTCGCAGAGCAGCGCCACGGGCCAGGCGACGGTAACCCTGAGCTTTACGGCGGGCACGGATCCGGACGAAGCGGTGCAGCAGGTGCAAAACCAGCTGCAATCGGCCCTGCGTAAACTGCCTCAGGCGGTGCAGAACCAGGGGGTGACCGTGCGTAAGACCGGTGACACCAATATTTTGACCATCGCGTTTGTTTCAACCGATGGCTCGATGGATAAGCAGGACATCGCGGACTACGTCGCCAGTAATATTCAGGACCCGCTCAGCCGTATCAACGGCGTGGGTGATATCGACGCCTACGGCTCGCAGTATTCCATGCGTATCTGGCTGGATCCCAACAAGCTGAACAGCGTGCAGATGACCGCCAAAGATGTCACCGACGCTATCGAATCGCAGAACGCTCAGATTGCCGTGGGGCAGCTCGGTGGTACGCCGTCCGTGGATAACCAGGCGCTTAACGCCACCATCAACTCCCAGTCGCTGCTCCAGACGCCTGAACAGTTCCGCAATATCACTCTGCGCGTGAATCAGGACGGTTCGGAAGTGCGTCTGGGGGAGGTCGCCACCGTGGAAATGGGGGCGGAAAAATATGACTACCTGAGCCGCTTTAACGGCAATGCTGCGTCCGGCCTGGGGGTGAAACTGGCCTCCGGCGCTAACGAAATGGCGACCGCGCAGCGGGTGTTAGAGCGTCTGGATGAGCTGTCGCATTACTTCCCGCACGGACTGGAGTACAAAGTCGCCTACGAAACCACCTCATTCGTAAAAGCCTCCATCGAAGATGTGGTGAAAACCCTGCTCGAAGCTATCGCGCTGGTGTTCCTCGTGATGTACCTGTTCCTGCAAAACTTCCGCGCCACGCTGATCCCCACCATTGCGGTGCCGGTGGTGTTGCTGGGAACCTTTGCGGTGCTGTATGCCTTCGGTTACAGCATCAACACCCTGACCATGTTTGCCATGGTGCTGGCCATCGGCCTGCTGGTCGATGATGCCATCGTGGTGGTGGAAAACGTCGAGCGCATCATGAGCGAGGAAGGGCTTTCGCCCCGCGAGGCCACGCGCAAATCGATGGGACAAATTCAGGGTGCGCTGGTCGGTATCGCCATGGTGCTGTCGGCGGTATTTATCCCGATGGCGTTTTTTGGCGGCACTACGGGCGCGATTTATCGCCAGTTCTCGATCACCATCGTCTCTGCGATGGTGCTCTCCGTACTGGTGGCGATGATCCTTACCCCTGCTCTGTGCTCGACGCTGCTCAAACCGCTGCATAAGGGCGAACACCACGGTCAAAAAGGCTTCTTCGGCTGGTTTAACCGCATGTTTAACCGAAATGCGGCGCGCTATGAAGCGGGCGTGGGTAAAGTACTGCACCGCAGCGTGCGCTGGATGGTGGTTTATGTCCTGCTGCTCGGCGGCATGGTCTTCCTGTTCCTGCGGCTGCCAACCTCGTTCCTGCCGCTGGAAGATCGCGGCATGTTTATCACCTCCGTACAGTTACCCAGCGGCTCGACCCAGCAGCAGACCCTGAAAGTGGTGCAGAAGGTTGAGAACTACTTCCATACTCAGGAGAAAGATAACGTGGTCTCCGTCTTCTCCACCGTCGGCTCTGGCCCTGGCGGTAACGGGCAGAACGTGGCGCGTATGTTTGTGCGCCTGAAAGACTGGGACCAGCGCGACAGCGATACCGGCTCCTCCTTTGCCATCATTGAACGTGCAACCAAAGCGTTCAACAAAATCAAGGAAGCGCGCGTTTTCGCCAGCAGCCCGCCCGCCATCAGCGGCCTGGGCAGCTCAGCCGGATTTGATATGGAGCTTCAGGATCACGCGGGTGCCGGGCATGACGCGTTGATGGCAGCTCGCGATAAACTGCTCGAGCTGGCCGGGAAAGATCCGCAGCTTACCCGCGTTCGTCATAACGGTCTGGATGACAGCCCTCAGCTACAGGTGGATATCGACCAGCGTAAAGCGCAGGCGCTGGGCGTCTCCATCGACGACATTAACGACACCCTGCAAACGGCATGGGGCTCAAGCTACGTGAATGACTTTATGGATCGCGGTCGCGTGAAAAAGGTCTACGTTCAGTCTGCTGCCAAATACCGCATGCTGCCGGACGATATCAACCGCTGGTATGTGCGCAATAACACCGGCGGCATGGTGCCGTTCTCGGCGTTTGCGACGTCACGCTGGGAGACCGGTTCGCCGCGTCTGGAGCGTTACAACGGCTATTCGGCGCTGGAGATTGTCGGTGAAGCCGCGCCTGGCGTCAGTACCGGTACCGCAATGGACATTATGGAAAAACTGGTTCAGCAGTTACCGACCGGCTTTGGCCTGGAGTGGACGGCGATGTCCTACCAGGAACGGCTTTCCGGCGCGCAGGCGCCTGCCCTGTATGCCCTTTCGCTGCTGGTGGTGTTCCTCTGCCTGGCGGCGCTGTATGAAAGCTGGTCAGTGCCGTTCTCGGTAATGCTGGTGGTGCCTCTCGGGGTCATCGGCGCGCTGCTGGCAACCTGGATGCGTGGCCTGGAAAACGATGTCTATTTCCAGGTCGGACTCCTCACCGTAATCGGATTGTCGGCGAAAAACGCCATTCTGATCGTCGAATTTGCCAATGAGATGAATGCCAAAGGTCACGAACTGATGGCCGCCACGCTGCACGCCTGTCGTCAGCGCCTGCGCCCGATCCTGATGACTTCTCTGGCGTTTGTATTTGGCGTCCTGCCGATGGCCACCAGCTCCGGCGCAGGCTCCAGCAGCCAGCACGCGGTGGGAACGGGCGTTATGGGGGGAATGATTTCCGCGACGATTCTGGCTATCTATTTCGTACCGCTGTTCTTTGTGCTGATACGCCGTCGTTTCCCGCTGAAGGATAAGCCGGAATAACCCGTTGAAATAAAAAAAAGGCGGCTTTACAGGCCGCCTTTTTATTGTGTGATTCTTTCACACTATGGTTATTTTAGTTAATTAAGTGCTCTTGCATTTCTTACCGAAAATTCATTTACGAAGCATGCCTTCGATAAAATCTTTCCAGTTCCCCAGTTCATGTTCAATCATAACAACCTCTCTTATTATTATGTGCATTCTACGAAAACGTATCATCATTGTGAAGCCACTTTAACCGATTGCTGTGATTGAGCCCCGCTGTGCTGGTAGATTTAGGATAACTATGAGCGTTGCCGGGTAAATTTTATGTGACCTACAGCAATATTTTGAAATAGTCAGAAAAATGACAGCATTTTTAATTTCCCCCTGAGTTTATTGGCAATTTATACAGAGTGGACAACTATGCTTAAAAGATGGAAGACTATTCAGCGTACAGCTGTTCGTTGAATTATGGAGAATTGTAAATCACGAAAAATTCCGAATATGTTATATTCCACTTAAGGATATATCTTCGAAAATATTGAACATTTAACCCACACAAGAACAAAAGGATTCACTATGGTTGTGATGTACGGCATTAAGAATTGCGATACGATTAAAAAAGCCCGCCGCTGGCTGGAAGCACACAACATCGACTATCGCTTCCATGATTACCGTGCCGACGGGCTTGACCCCGCGTTTCTCCATTCCGCCATCAACGAACTGGGCTGGGAAGCGCTGCTGAACACCCGCGGGACCACCTGGCGAAAACTGGATGAATCTCTCCGGGCCACGATCAACAACGCCGACAGCGCAGCCAAACTGATGCTTGAAATGCCGACAATCATCAAACGCCCATTGCTCTGCAAGCCAGGTCAGCCTATGCTGCTGGGTTTCAGTGAAACCCTTTATTCAGATTTATTCGTTGAGGTGTAGTCTATGTCATGCCCGGTCATTGAGCTGACTCAGCAGCTTATTCGCCGTCCTTCCCTTAGCCCGGACGACGCAGGTTGTCAGGCATTAATGATTGAGCGCCTGCGTGCTATCGGTTTTACCGTCGAGCACATGGATTTTGGCGATACGCAGAACTTCTGGGCATGGCGCGGTCAGGGGGAGACGCTGGCGTTTGCCGGACATACCGACGTAGTTCCCGCAGGCGACGCAGACCGCTGGATCAACCCGCCTTTTGAGCCAACCATCCGCGACGGCATGCTTTTCGGACGCGGCGCTGCGGATATGAAAGGTTCCCTGGCTGCGATGGTCGTGGCGGCAGAGCGTTTCGTCGCCCAGCATCCGAACCATAAAAACCGTCTTGCGTTTTTGATTACCTCCGATGAAGAAGCCAGCGCCCACAACGGCACCGTGAAGGTCGTTGAGGCGCTGATGGCGCGCAATGAACGTCTGGACTACTGTCTGGTGGGCGAACCGTCCAGTACCGAAGTGGTGGGCGATGTGGTGAAAAATGGCCGCCGTGGATCCCTGACCTGCAATTTGACCATTCATGGCGTGCAGGGCCACGTTGCCTATCCGCACCTGGCGGATAACCCGGTACACCGCGCCGCGCCGATGCTGAACGAACTGGTGGGCATTGAATGGGATAAAGGCAACGAATTTTTCCCGCCAACCAGCATGCAAATAGCCAACATCAAGGCCGGCACCGGCAGCAACAACGTCATTCCCGGCGATCTCTTTGTCCAGTTTAACTTCCGCTTCAGCACCGAACTGACCGACGAGATGATAAAAGCGCGCGTGATTGCGCTGCTAGAGAAATACCAGCTGCGCTATACCCTCGACTGGTGGCTGTCTGGCCAGCCGTTCCTGACGCAGCGCGGTAAACTGGTGGATGCGGTAGTGAACGCCATTGCGCACTATAATGAAATTAAGCCACAGCTGCTGACAACGGGCGGCACATCTGACGGACGCTTTATTGCCCGCATGGGCGCACAGGTTGTCGAACTGGGTCCGGTTAACGCGACGATTCACAAAATCAATGAATGCGTGAACGCTGCCGATTTACAACTGCTGGCCCGCATGTATCAACGTATTATGGAGCAGCTCGTCGCCTGACGGGTGCTTAAAGAGGATTAGCGAATGGACTGGCTTTCAAAGTACTGGTGGATTCTGGTGTTGGTGTTTCTGGTAGGCGTGCTGCTTAACGTGATTAAAGATCTCAAGCGCGTTGACCACAAAAAGTTCCTTGCCAACAAACCGGATCTTCCGCCGCACCGTGATTTTAACGACAAGTGGGACGATGAAGACGACTGGCCGAAGAAGGACCAGAAGAAGTAATCGCTCTGTTTTCCCTCTCCCTAAGGAGAGGGGAAACCTCACATAAACTCGACGATATCATCGTCATTCGGCTTACCGCCGCTGAGCGCTTCATCAAAGTAGTGCTTAGGTACGGTATAACGCAGATGATTGAGCGCGAACTGCATGCTGCGATCGTCAATGGCATGCCCCAGATCGTCCACGATATCCAGCGTCACATCCCCGCCCTCGCGCATCAGCGTATCCTGGGCAGCTACCGCATGCGAAAGCTCAATTACCCGGTCTTCACCCCCATGAATGAGATGGATCGTAGTCTGCGTGGTCGCGCTTTGCGGTAACGTCGCAAAACGCCCATTGAAGGCAATCACGCGGGACACCAGTCCGGGCTGCGCTTTTACGCTTTCCAGCGACATGATTGAGCCCTGAGAGAAGCCAATCAGCGCTGTTGCATTGGCACCTACGCCGCTCTGCTGCTGCCAGTAACGCACGATATCGATAAAGGCTGGCATAACGGCATCAATACGTGCCTGACGATTTTCCTCCGTCACGCCCTCGACGGAAAACCACTGCCGCCCGTCCGGACCGCAGGGCTCCACGCCGCCGATACTGACGATCAGCGCGTGTGGGAAAACGGGTGCAAACCAGCTGCCAATCTGTCCCATATTGACGGCATTGTCGCCCACGCCATGAAACAGAAGCAGTAGCTGTTTAGCAGGTGTATCCGGGCTTTGCACAACAAAATGGTCATGTTTCATGGCGATCTCCTTAATTGTTAAGCAGGATTTTACGCCTCTGCGGGGTAATGACCATGCCACTTTACTGAAGAAGTCATTGAAAAAATTGCCATTGCAAAATGTCGGCTTTCAGCCGCTGGCTACGGGAGTAATCAAGCCTTTCAAGCGCGTGAGCGGTTTCCTCGCGTAGCTTCGCCAGCAACGCTTTGCGCCCGAAATCGTGTGTATTCCCTTCCATTTTCCCGCGCAGCGCCGGGAGCGGCATATCCACGGCTAACAACAATCGCGTTAGCGCCGCAACCGAGGTTGAAAACGCCCGGTGCGCAAAGGCAAACCCCGCCAGCTCCAGCCAGTCGTCACTATTAAGGGTAGCTTCCCATGCATCCATCACCGGGATCTTTTCGCCATTCCAGGCCGACAGGACGCGCATATCACGACATAAACGCTGATGCGCCTCTTCGCAGAGCTGATGCCCCGCCTCGCTCAGCGGCAGCAACGCCATCGCCGTATAGCACCCGCTGCTGGCCTCCCGGTGGCTGCCCATTCGCACCAGCACAAACCCGCACTGCCGCCAGAAACGCCACAGCTCGTCGGTATAGCCAAAGCTGACCGAGAGATAATCTTCTCCGCTGGCACTGCGGATCAGCCCCTGGCCGATGCCTTCCCGCTGGCGATGAGGATGAACCGCAATACGGCTGACGCGTCGGCCTTTCAGCGTCGCCGCGAGAGGCGATCCGCCGTGGGCAGCCAGCGACTGTGCCACCAGATTTCCACGCGGCCGACGAAATCCCGCCCACACCGCGCGACTAAGCTCTGGGGATAAGCCGCCCTCCTCCACCAGCCAGAGCGCGCCAGCGATCTCCGCGCCCGCCTGAGCAACAGCAAAATGCTGTCCCGGCGCGTCCATCATCCGGCGTAAATCGAGGGGGGACGTCCGGTAGTGCGCGGCACACAGCAGTTCATACACGCCTGCCCCGCGCGCCGGATCGCTCTCCCACACCCCGGGCTCCAGCGACGTTAAACTTACCTCCCCTGCCGGTTTGCGATCGATAAGCGCATCGTCGAACAGCAGCGCGTTCGCCACGATTCGCTCAAGAGGACATCCGGCAGCCCAGCGTACAGGGGTTGATAAGGTATATCGCCGCAGACCGCTGAACCGGGCGCAGAACTTCAGCAGGAATCCCCTGCCCGTGCCTTCATAACCCTGCACCGTAGTGGTCAACAACACGCGGGAAAAGCGCATCGTCAGTTTCTCGAGCAGCGGGCCGGGGATGGCGGCCGCCTCATCGACAATCAGCCAGTCAGCTTCTGTTGTGGAGGCCAGCAGCGCATCCGGGGCCATAAAGTGAAAATGTTCCCCGGCGAAACGCGCGATGACATCCGTCGCCCCTTTTGCCGGTGCGGTCACTACAGCACTACCCTGAATGCCGTTGAGCAACATGCCCGCCAGGGCGGACTTTCCTCGTCCGCGCGGGGCCGTCACGGCAGCCACGCCAGCAGGCATGGTCAGAAGCGCGTCGAGGATCGCAGCCTGCTCGCGCTGCGGTTCACCGCTGGCGGGCTGCCAGGCGGGTAAATCTGGCGCAACGGGAAGGCACAGCGGACGATGTTGATGCCAGACGATAGCATCTGAATCGGCGGCCAGCGTCCGGCAAAAATGGTAAACAAAGTGCGGGGTGGCGATCGGCTCTGCGCTGTCGCTCCAGCGTAGAGAATCCGCGTCGGGCCTGTTAGCCCAGACGGAGAACGGCGGCACCAGCAGCACCAGAAGGCTTCCGGCGCGCAGGGTCCCGCTGAGGGCGGCGAAGGCCGAGACGTCAAACCCGCGACGCGCGTCAAAAACGGCGTGCAGATATTCACGTCCCAGCAGGCCGCTGATGGCCTTAGAGGGGTTTTCCTCCAGCCACAGCCAGTCTCCTGGTAACGTATCGCGCAGGATGGTCGCCTGGCTCAACGTCCACGCTTCATCGCCGCTAAGCACCACCAGCCGGCGGTGCCCGGTACGCTGAAGCTGGTTAACCAGCTGTTCAACCCCCAACATCACATAGCTTTGCCGAAGGTATTACACTGCGACGGGTTGCCGCTGTCAAAGCCACGCTTAAACCAGCTGTAGCGCTGCTCTGAGGTGCCATGGGTAAAGCTGTCCGGCACAACGCGCCCCTGGCTTTGCTGCTGCAAGCGATCGTCACCAATCGCCTGTGCGGCATTCAGGGCCTCTTCCAGATCGCCTGTTTCCAGCACGCCCTGCTGCTGCATGCTGTGTCCCCAGACGCCAGCGAAGCAGTCGGCCTGAAGCTCCATGCGTACGGAGAGATGATTCACCTCCGCCTGAGACGCATTCTGCTGCATCTGACGCACTTTAGGTTCAATGCCGAGGAGCTTCTGCACATGGTGGCCGACTTCATGCGCGATCACGTAGCCCTGGGCAAAATCGCCGTCGGCGCCCAGCTTGCTTTTCATGTCGTCATAGAAGGAGAGATCGATATAGACGGTGCTGTCCGCCGGGCAGTAGAACGGCCCCATAACGGACTGCCCGGTGCCGCAGCCGGTGCGGGTTGCGCCCCGGTACATCACCAGTTTTGGCGGCTGATAAGTCCGCCCCATTTTCTCGAACTGCTGACCCCAGGTATCTTCGGTCGTCGCGAGAATAACGGAAGTAAATTTCGCCGCTTCATCTTCATTCGGGCTGATGGAGCGCTGAGAATACTGCTGCTGTTGCCCGGTTTCACCGGTCATCAAACCGGTCAGGTCGACACCGTAGTAGCCCGCTACCAGCACGACGACCAGCAGAATAATACCGCCCTTGCCGCTGGGTAACCGGAAACCTGGCCCGCCCATAGACGGACCACCGCCACCACTGCTGCGTCTGTCTTCTACGTTGTCACTTTCACGACGCCCTTGCCAGCGCATAAACACCTCGAACTATTCCATTTATAATAGCTATGATCGTAGGCGGTTAATGAAAGGATTACCATAGTAAACAAGGATAAGACGCCAAAGGATGCCAACATCCTTTGGCAAATGCGCAGTTTAGTCGAGCTTAACGCCTAAACGGTGAGCAACCGCTTCGTACGCTTCGACCACGCCACCCAGACTCTGGCGGAAACGGTCTTTGTCCATTTTATCCAGCGTCTCTTTGTCCCACAGGCGGCTGCCGTCAGGAGAGAACTCGTCGCCCAGCACCACTTCGCCTTTGTACAGACCGAACTCCAGCTTGAAGTCGACCAGGATCAGGCCCGCGTCATCAAACAGCTTTTTCAGCACGTCGTTGGCTTTGTAGGTCAGTTCCTGCATGCGCGCCAGGTTCTCTTTGCTGACCCAGCCGAAGGTTTCGCAGTAGGATTCGTTGACCATCGGGTCATGCATGGCGTCGTTTTTCAGGAACAGATCGAACAGCGGTGGATTCAGTTCGATACCCTCTTCAATGCCCAGACGCTTCACCAGGGAGCCTGCGGCACGGTTACGGATCACGCACTCAACCGGCACCATATCCAGTTTTTTTACCAGACATTCCGTATCGGACAACAACGCTTCCATCTGAGTCGGGATACCGGCTTCGGCCAGTTTGGTCATAATGAAGTGGTTGAACTTGTTGTTCACCATGCCCTTACGATCGAACTGCTCAATGCGTGCGCCGTCTCCTGCTGACGTATCATTGCGGAATTCGAGCACCAACAGATCCGGGTTTTCCGTGCTGTATACGGTTTTCGCTTTGCCACGATACAACTCAGCTTGCTTCTGCATCTTCATTACTCCTGGTGTGATGATTTGTATTCAAAACTGGCCATATTATGCCACGCACACGTTTGCGTGGCACGAAAATAAAAAGGGCTGGATTAACCAGCCCTCACTATTATTTGCTGAATGCGGCCTGGAAGGCAGCGACCAGCGCATCGTTCTGCGCCTGGGTCAGCGTGTGTCCTTTCGGATCGATAAACTGCAGGCTGCTGCGGTTATCGAGGTCGCCGACCTGGATTTTGTAGTCACCGGAAGGCAACTGTGGATCGCTTGCCCCCAGCTCCTGCCAGGCACTTTCAGACAGCGGCTTATAGGTCGCTGTGATGCTGCCCGTTGAACGGGTGCTGTCGGTCACCTTCATGCCCACTTTTTCCAGCGTGGCTGGCAGACGCTGCCAGGTCTGGTTAAACGGCGCACGCACCACCAGCATTGGCAGGCCGGTATCGTCTGCACCGCTCTGCACGTCAAACGTTGAGCCGTTACGGTTCTGCGCGGCGTTTGCGGCATCAGCAGCGTTCTTATCCAGACCCGCTGCAATCACGTTCAGCATTTCGGTACTGTAGCGCTGCATGGCGGACGGATCGGCAACCGGTTTACCTGCCTGCTCAAGATTCAACAGCTTAACGGTAACCGCCTGCTGATAACCCTGCGGCTTAACGGAGACTTGATAACGACCACGATACTGCTGGTCTTCATCGAGACGGTTCCACTCAATCCAGTCGGTGGTTAAGGTCTGGCTGGCGTCGTCGCGTTTATCAATCGTATAGTTTTTCGACTGAATGACGCTCACAACCTGCGGCCACAGCGTGGTACCGCGTGCGCTTTCCACCAGCAGAGAAGCTGTATCACCGGTGAACTGCGTGCGCGCGCCACTCACCAGCGCCAGAGGCTGAGCTGGCGGACGAATATCGAGCGCTTTACCCACCAGGCCGCTGCCGTTGGTAACCGGAATATTATAATCACCGTTCTGGATCGGCAGGATCATGCCGGCAGGCGCGTGAAGTTCAGCAAGCGGCGGCGCATCCAGATAGGATTCATCACCGCTCACCTGGCGCTTGTAGCGCGAGTCTGAACTACAGGCAGCGAGGAGCATAACAAGCGAAACACCCGCAACCTTGGCCAGGCGCGACTTCTGTACTGAATAAGCCATCAAATCTCCCTAAACTTTACAGCAAACCGGCATGCTTCAGCGCGCCAGCGACAATTTCACGACCATGGTCGGTAATCGGTGTCATTGGCAGACGCAGCGTGTCGGTTGCTACAAGCCCCAACTCCTTACATGCCCATTTCACTGGGATCGGATTGGGTTCGACAAATAATTTATTATGCAACGGCATCAGACGCTGATTAATCACGCGAGCTTCATCAAAGTGACCGGCTGCGGCCAGTTTGCACATGTCAGCCATATCACGCGCCGCCACGTTCGCCGTCACGGAAATAACGCCGTTACCACCGAGCTGCATAAAGTCCAGTGCGGTCGCATCATCACCGCTCAACAGGATAAAGTCGTCTGAAACCAGCTCTTTGATCTGATGAACGCGGCTTAAGTTCCCTGTCGCCTCTTTAATCCCGATAATATTTTTTACTTTCGAGAGACGGCCAACGGTTTCCGGCAGCATATCGCAACCGGTACGGGACGGCACATTATACAGAATTTGTGGCAAGTCAGTATGTTCAGCGATGGCTTTGAAATGCTGGAACAAACCTTCCTGAGTTGGGCGGTTGTAGTAAGGGGTCACCGTCAGACAGCCAACAATGCCGCTGTCGTTAAAACGCTGAGTCAGGCTAATGGCCTCTGCCGTTGCGTTTGCGCCCGTACCCGCGATGACCGGAATACGCCCGTCCGCCAGTTCCAGGGTCAGCATCACAACATCGCCGTGCTCTTCGTGGCTCAGCGTGGCGGATTCACCGGTAGTCCCTACCGAAACGATCGCCGAGGTTCCATTGGCGACATGGTAATCAATGAGCTTCTTCATGCTTGACCGGCAGACATTACCTTTTTCATCCATCGGTGTAACAAGCGCGACAATACTTCCCGTGAACATGAGCCATCCTCTGTGCGAACAAGAGCCTCAATGTTACGTTTGGAACTGTAATAAAAGCAAGCGACCTGAGGCTCTCAGGCGGTTGTATGCATGTTTTTTTTATGCTTTCCTTAGGAAGACTTAACCACGCAAAGGAAGAACAGGTTTGACAACCTCATCACAACATTACCTGGTTATCACTGCGCTGGGTGCTGACAGGCCGGGTATCGTGAATACCATCACTCGCCACGTGAGCAGCTGCGGCTGCAATATCGAAGACAGCCGGCTGGCTATGCTTGGCGAAGAGTTCACGTTCATCATGCTGCTTTCCGGAACATGGAATGCCATTACCCTCATCGAATCTACCCTGCCGCTGAAAGGCGCAGAGCTGGATTTACTGATTGTGATGAAGCGCACCACCGCGCGCCCGCGTCCGGCTCTGCCTGCCACAGTCTGGGTACAGGTTGAAGTGCCTGATTCACCTCATCTGATTGAACGTTTTACGGCGCTGTTTGACAGCCATCAGATGAACATTGCCGAACTGGTTTCCCGCACGCAGCCTGGCGATGAAAACGCCATCCCGACGCTGTTTATTCAAATTACCGCCCACAGCCCTGCCTCGCAGGATGCGTCAAATATCGAGCAAGCGTTCAAAGCCCTCTGTACAGAATTACACGCGCAAGGCAGTATAAGCGTCGTCGATTATTCGCAGCACGAACAGGATGGAGTTGAGTAATGAACCCACTGAAAGCCGGTGATATCGCACCGAAATTTAGCTTACCGGATCAAGACGGCGAGCAAGTAAATTTGACCGACTTCCAGGGACAGCGTGTTCTGGTCTATTTCTACCCGAAAGCCATGACCCCGGGCTGTACCGTACAGGCCTGCGGTTTACGCGACAACATGGATGAGTTGAAAAAGGTCGGTGTGGAAGTGCTGGGCATCAGCACCGATAAACCAGAGAAGCTGTCACGTTTTGCGGAAAAAGAGCTGCTGAACTTCACGCTGCTTTCCGATGAAGACCACCAGGTTTGCGAGCAGTTTGGCGTCTGGGGTGAGAAGTCCTTTATGGGCAAAACGTACGACGGTATTCACCGCATCAGCTTCCTGATTGACGCTGACGGTAAAGTTGAGCACGTGTTTGATGATTTCAAAACCAGCAACCACCACGACGTGGTGTTGAACTGGCTGAAACAAAGCGCCTGATAAACAGCAAAACGGCAACCCAGGTTGCCGTTTTTGGTGTTTGCCCCCTCTCCCCGTGGGCTGAGGGTTCCCCACAAATTAATGCGAGCACTGAGCAATCCCCTCGCCCCTCCGGGGAGAGGGTTAGGGTGAGGGGAACATACGGCGGTGGTGGTCATTCCGTTCACTTTATGTTCCTTGCTACTCTGTAACGACATGACCGGTGAACGTGCCAGGGTGGCTCAGTCGCCACCACCCTGGCGACCCGGGCTCCCGGCGGTAAATCGCCGCTTCGCGGTGCCCTCGGCTTATTCCTTCCGGCTTATCGGGTACGGGCGGAGGCAACGTCCCTGTAAAGCCGCCCTCTCGGCGCATCCCTGCGCCTCGCCCCGGCCGGAAGGCAAACGCCTCAGCGATTTACAGCCGGACCAGAGCATCGCTGACAGCCCTCAGTCATTTAGAAAGCAACTTTATTGCTTCTGCATAAAAAAATTACTGGGGATCCCTCAGCCCCGTGGGAGAGGGTTGGGGTGAGGGCATCAGCCCGCACTAAATCTACTTCTCTTCCACCGCCGGCACATCCGGCCACGCGTGGACCACGGCTTTAATCAGCGTCGCCAGCGGAATGGCGAAGAACACGCCCCAGAATCCCCACAGCCCGCCGAAAATCACCACTGACAGGATAATCACCAGCGGATGCAGGTTAACTGCTTCTGAGAACAGCACCGGTACCAGCAGGTTCCCGTCCAGTCCCTGAATAATCAGGTATACGGCGAAACAGCTCCAGAACTCCGTACCCAGACCAAACTGGAACAGCGCCACACCGACTACCGGAATGGTCACCACAAACGCGCCGATATACGGGATCAGAACCGAGAATCCGACCAACACCGCCAGCAGCAGCGAGTAGTTCAGCCCGAAAATCACGAAGCCAATCCAGGTCGCCACGCCCACCACAATCATCTCCAGCACTTTGCCGCGAATGTAGTTGGTGATTTGCTGGTTCATCTCCTGCCAGACCTGTCCTGCGAGACCGCGATTGCGCGGCAGCACGCGGCGCACCGCATTCAGCATCTGCTCTTTATCTTTGACCAGGAAAAACACCATTAGCGGCACGAGAACAAGGTAAACCGCCAGCGTCAGCAACCCCACCAGCGAGGCCAGAGAGTATTTCACCACCGAGTCACCCATGGTCATGATGCGGGCGCGCATGTTTTCGGCCATCGCATCGATGATCCCGGCGTCCATCAGCGCAGGATAGCGGCGCGGCAGCGTGGCGGCAAAATCAGAAAGTTTATTCAGCATGCCGGGCATGTCGCGGATCAGGTAGATCCCCTGTTGCCAGGCGATGGGCATCACCACGAAGGACATCAGCAGCAGAATGCCGACAAACAGCACCAGGACAATGCTGGTCGCCCAGCGTCGGGAACAGCCGATATGTTCCAGACGCGCGGTGGGCCACTCCAGCAGATACGCCAGCACAATTGCCACCAGAAGCGGTGCCAACAGGCCACTAAAGAAGAACAGGATACCGAATCCGGCAACCAGAATGACCAGCAAAGCAATGGCTTCCGGATCGCTAAACCGACGCCGATACCACTGCATTAACATTTCGAGCATACAACCCTTCCCTGAATCGAATGGCGGGAGTGAGACGGTGAATTGTATCTAACTGTCACAAAAAAGACTTTCCTTTTTGTTTCACTGTCAGGTTTCGCAAAACCCTGATGAATGGGATTTTCTTCATCTCTTAACACGGCTACACTCGCAGAGCAGCGGAGATGAACGTTATGCGGGTTCATCGGTCAAATTAGCACATCCAACATACAGGACAGTGGTTATGTTCAGGCAGTTGAGAAAAACACTGGTTGCGACACTGATTGCCGCCGTGACGGTGGGTCAGGTGTTGCCCGCTTTCGCTGACTCGTCCGATTCATTGCCGGACATGGGCACCACGGCAGGAAGCACGCTCTCCATCGGGCAGGAGATGCAGATGGGTGATTATTACGTACGCCAGCTGCGCGGCAGTGCTCCGCTGATTAACGACCCTTTGCTGGTGCAGTACATCAACGGTCTGGGGATGCGACTGGTGGCGCACGCAGACTCGGTAAAAACGCCCTTCCACTTCTATTTAATCAATAACGACGAAATCAACGCCTTCGCCTTCTTTGGCGGGAACGTGGTGCTGCATTCGGCGTTGTTCCGTTATTCCGATAACGAAAGCCAGCTGGCGTCCGTCATGGCGCACGAAATTTCGCACGTCACCCAGCGCCATCTGGCGCGTGCGATGGAAGATCAGAAGCGTAACGCCCCCCTGACCTGGGTGGGCGCGCTGGGCTCTATTCTGCTGGCGATGGCCAGCCCGCAGGCCGGGATGGCGGCGCTTACCGGGACGCTGGCGGGAACGCGTCAGGGGATGATCAGCTTTACCCAGCAGAACGAGCAGGAAGCAGACCGCATCGGCATTCAGGTTTTACAGCGTTCCGGCTTTGACCCGCAGGCCATGCCGAGCTTCCTGGAAAAACTGCTCGACCAGGCACGCTACTCGTCGCGCCCGCCTGAAATTCTGTTGACCCACCCGTTGCCGGAAAGCCGTCTCTCGGATGCGCGTAACCGTGCTAACCAGATGCGTCCGGTCGTCGTGCAGTCCTCGCAGGATTTCTACATGGCCAAAGTGAGAACGCTTGGCATGTACAACTCCGGACGTAATCAGCTCACCAGCGATCTGCTGGACGCGCTGGCGAAAGGCAACGTGCGCGAGAAGAACGCCGCGCAGTATGGTCAGGCACTCCAGGCGATGGAAGCAAGCAAGTACGATGAGGCGCGTAAAGCGCTACAGCCGCTGCTGGCGTCGGCGCCTGACAATCCGTGGTATCTCGACCTCGCAACCGATATCGATTTAGGACAGAAAAAAGCGACCGATGCGATCAACCGTCTGAAAGGGGCGAAAGACATTCGCAACAATCCGGTATTGCAGCTAAACCTGGCGAACGCCTACTTACAGGGCGGCCAGCCCGGCGAGGCGGTGACCATTCTGAACCGCTATACCTTTAACAATAAAGATGACCAGAACGGCTGGGAGCTGCTCGCCCAGGCCCAGGGGCAACTGGGTAATCGCGATCAGGAGCTGGCCGCGCGTGCGGAAGGTCTGGCGCTGGCGGGGCGCCTCGATCAGGCCATATCCCTGCTAAGCAGCGCCAGCTCACAGGTGAAGCTCGGCAGCCTGCAACAGGCCCGCTACGATGCGCGAATCGACCAGCTGCGTGGGCTGCAACAACGTTTTAAGCCGTACGAGAAGATGTAATAAAGGAGAAGTCATGACAGACGCGGTAAAAATTTACCATAACCCTCGCTGCTCCAAGAGTCGCGAGACTCTGAATCTGCTGAAGTCTAACGACATCGATCCGGAAGTGGTGTTGTATCTGGAGACGCCCCCGGACGCGCAGACGATCCGCCAGCTGCTGAAGATGCTGAACATGGGCAGCGCACGCGAGCTGATGCGTCAGAAAGAAGATCTGTATAAATCGCTCAATCTGAACGATACCAGTCTCACTGAAGATCGGCTGATTCAGGCGATGGTCGACAATCCTAAGCTGATTGAGCGCCCGATTGTCGTGGCGAACGGCAAGGCGCGTATCGGCCGTCCGCCGGAAGACGTACTCGGGATCGTCTAATCGTTACGCCGCAGCGCTTCCAGAAACGCCTGCGGCGTACTCTCCCCCAGCTTTTTCTGCGCTTTTCCCCGGTTGAAAAATTCACACAGCTGTATCAACAGTTCTCCCGCCGGTTCACTATTCACGCGCGGAATGATCTCACGTAACGGCACGGCGACCTGAAGGGCAAGATAATACTGTGAATGCACTTTTACGATGACGTTATGCTCCGGCAAGTTCACTTCTAGCCCAAAAGTCTCAATAGATTGAATATCAGCCGGACAGGCAGCCAGCACCTCGTTCGTCCAGCGGGTCAGCAACTGCGGCGAGACACCGGCATAAAGCCGGGCGTAGCACCAGCCGCTGACGGGTTCACGCGCCCAGAGCAGGTGTTGCTCCCCACCGTCGTCCATATGCAGCGATAGCGGCTGATGATGCAGAAGTAGCTTCTGCGGCATGATACCGGCCTTCAGTGCCTTTTTGCCCTGCAACGACGCCCCCTTTTGTCTTACCGAAGCCGGTTTGAGGTAGCGGTTCAGGGTCGCGCGGGAAACGGCGATCCCGAGTCCGTCATTCACCAGCAGCAGCAGTTCATCCAGCGGTGCCCCAGTGATATCCCGCAGGGCATTTATCAGTGCCGCCTGCTCTTGTCTCAATGCTTTGTGTATCACTTTTGGCGTTGTGTGGTTATCCGAAACCTGGTCGCGGTTGCGCCAGCGCCTGACGGTGGTGACCGAGATCCCCAGTTCAACAGCTAGCTCTCTGTCGCTTTTATCTGACTGCTGAAGATAGCGACGGATACGCGGTGTGGTGGTGGCGTTAGCATGCAGTTTGATTTCCATCGCGTCTCTCTCCGCAACTAATCTTATGAGATTTATAGTAGAGCAGCGAATGCTTTGTGACCGATTTCACCTTTCGCTCGCCGCGCTTCACTGATAATCCACAGACATAACATAAACAACACCTCTCAATCTTGTACGGAGTTCACAATGAACAATGTTCTGGGATTTCTTGAAGCAAAACTGATGCCGCTGGCGGCGAAAACGGCCCAGCAGCGTCATCTTGGGGCCATTCGTGGGGCCTACGTTTCATTCATGCCGTTTATCATCGTCGGCTCCATCCTGCTGGTGATCTCCTCCTTCCCGAATCAGGCCTATCAGCAGTTTATGTCTCAGGCCTTTGGTGAGAGCTGGAGTGCGATTATAGAGATTCCATTCAACGCGGTATTCTCAACCATGTCGCTGTTTATCAGCTTCCTGGTGGCCTACCGCCTGGCTGAGCACTATGGCGAGGACCGCATCTCCTGCGGCATCCTGGCGCTGGTCGCCTTCCTGATCCTGACGCCCTTTATCAAAGTGGCGGAAAACGGCGGCATTACCGTGATGCCGGTGGAGTGGATTGGCAGCAAAGGGTTGTTTGTGGCGATGATCGGTTCCCTGCTGTGGACGGAACTGTTCTGCTGGCTGAAGCGCAAAAAGCTGGTCATTAAAATGCCGGACGGCGTACCTCCGGCGGTGCAGGAGTCGTTCGCGGCGCTGATCCCGGCCCTGCTGGTGATGATTCTGGTGCTTATTATCCGCATCATATTTGAAAACACCCACTACCACACCATCCACCAGTTTATTTATGAAGTGGTTGCCACCCCGGTGCGCCACTACGGTACCTCTTATTTCGGTGCGCTGATGACCGTATTCAGCATCACCATTCTGTGGTCAGTGGGCATTAACTCAGGTTCGATGATCAACGGCATTATTCGTCCACTGTGGATGGAAAACCAGACCGACAACATCGCCGCGATCCAGGCGGGAACGACGCCGCCGCACATCATCACCGAACAGTTTTTTGACATGATCTGGATGGGCGGCGCGGGCGCCACGCTGTCGCTGGTGATAGCGATGCTGATTTTCGCCCGCAGCAAAAACATGCGAGAGGTGGCGCGCCTCGGTGCGGGTGCCTCGGTGTTTAACATCAACGAACCGATCCTGTTTGGCCTGCCGGTGATCATGAACCCGATCATGCTCATCCCGTTTAATCTGGTGCCGCTGGTGCTGGTCACCGTGCAGTATGCGGCGATGAAAATTGGCGCGGTCGCCGTCACCACCGGGGTGTTTATTCCCTGGACGCTGCCGCCGGTTATCAGCGGCTTTATCGTCACCGGGCACCTGAGCGGCAGCGTGATGCAGCTGATCAACCTGCTGATTGGCGCCATGCTGTACCTGCCTTTTATGCGTATCCTGGATAAACAGTACCGCGCCGCGGAGCTGACTACCGCTACGCAACCCGACACCACCCTTGCAAAACAGGAGTAAAGCATGTGGGGAATTATCGCAACCTGGCGAATGGCACTTGAAGGGGTAACGGAATCCGCGTCTGCCCTGGCGGCGGGAAAACCGGTCGCTTCGGCGGTGGTCGATGCCGTCGCTGCCGTGGAAGACTTTCCGCTGTATAAATCCGTCGGCTACGGTGGCCTGCCGACCGAAAACGGCGAGGTGGAGCTGGACGCGGCCTATATGGACGGCGACACGCTGGCGTTCGGCGCCGTGGGGAATCTGGTGGATATCGCCAACCCGGTGCGCGTGGCGCACGCGCTCAGCCGTCAACGCTATAACAGCCTGCTGGTCGGCCAGGGCGCGCGCGAATGGGCGCTGAGCCAGGGCTTTGCCGACAAAACCATGCTCACGGATCGCGCCATGCAGCACTACCGCAAGCGCTGCCGCGAAACGCTGGATAAGGGGTTAAGCCCCTACGACGGACATGACACCGTCGGCATCATTGGCCTTGATAAACAGGGTTCGATGAGCGTCGCCACCTCCACCAGTGGCCTGTTTATGAAAAAACGCGGTCGCCTCGGTGACTCACCCATCATCGGCTCCGGCTTTTACTGCGACAGCGAAACCGGCGCGGCCACCGCCACAGGCGTCGGTGAAGACCTGATGAAGGGCTGTACCAGCTACGAAATCGTTCGCCGGATGGCGCAAGGGATGACGCCGCAGCAGGCGGCGGATTCAGTCGTATTCGAACTGGAAGACAAGCTGATGTCGCGCTTCGGTCGCGCGGGCGATCTCTCCGTGGTGTGCATGAACAGCAAAGGAGAATTTGGCGCCGCGACTAACATAAAAACCTTCTCGTTCGTGGTGGCGACGGCTCGCCAGCCCCTCACCGTTTTTCGTACTGAACGCCTGCGGGAGAAAACGCACTATCACGCGGTAGATGAGGAGTGGATGCAGGCCTATGCCGCACGGATCCGCGCGCCGATTGAGGAATCATGATGATCACTTACCAGTTTATCAACGCGCTTTCAGACGCGAAGCCGAACAGCCATTTGATTGCGCGCGCTGACAGTTCCCTGTTACCGGATAGCGCTCTTATCGCTGAAATGCGCCAGCAGAGCACCGTCGCGGACACGCGCTTTGGCTGCGCGCCGTTTGCGCGCATTACTCTGTTGCCGGACGCGCTATGGCATGACGCCCTGACCGAAGGGTTGCTCACCGCCCTGCGACCGCTGCTTACCGCCCCCGCCAGCGCCGAACTCGTGCTGGACGTGACGGATATCGACGATGTGGTGCTGGCGCAGGTGCTGCGTTTTCTCTTTAATCAGGCGCACAGGCTCAGTGACCTGAAGCTGAAGAAGACGGACGAAGCGGTGCGTCTTACCTGCATCACTGCCCTCTGCCTGCCGGAACAGCAGGCGAAGCTGGAGACGACCTTCCGCCAGCAGCAGGCCATTGCGCTCGGCATGATCGCGGCGCGACGTCTGGCGGATATGCCGTCCGACCGCTGCACGCCGCAGTTTGTGGTGGAAGAGGCGCAAAAACTGTGTGCCGCCAGCCCTGCCCTGCGCTGCGAGGTGCTGAACGAAAAAGATATTGCTGAGCAGGGTCTTGGACTGCTGCACGCCGTTGGCAAAGGGGCGACCTGCCCGCCGCGTCTGCTGGCTATTCATTATGATGGTGCCAACGACGGCCCGATACGCTGCTACGTGGGAAAAGGCATTACCTTTGACACCGGCGGCCTGTGGCTGAAGGAAGGCGCGGGCATGTACACCATGAAATATGACATGTGCGGCGCGGCCAACGTACTGGGGCTGATGCTGACCGTTGCGGAGCTGAAATTACCCGTGCGCATCATGGGCGTGCTGGCGCTGGCGGAAAACGCCATCGGCCCCGACGCCATGCAGCCCGGCACGGTGGCAACAGCCTGTAACGGCACCACCGTTGAAATCAATAATACCGATGCCGAGGGCCGGCTGGTGCTGGCTGACGCCATTGCCTGGGCCAGCCAGCGGTACCCGCAGGCCCGCTACATCATTGATATGGCGACTTTAACGGGCGCAGTGGTGAAAGCGCTGGGGTATGAGCTGAGCGGGCTGATGACCCAGGATGAACCGCTGCGCGCCGCGTTGACGCAGGCAGGTAAACGGAGCGGTGACGAGGTGTGGTCTCTGCCGCATGAAATATGACATGTGCGGCGCGGCCAACGTACTGGGGCTGATGCTGACCGTTGCGGAGCTGAAATTACCCGTGCGCATCATGGGCGTGCTGGCGCTGGCGGAAAACGCCATCGGCCCCGACGCCATGCAGCCCGGCACGGTGGCAACAGCCTGTAACGGCACCACCGTTGAAATCAATAATACCGATGCCGAGGGCCGGCTGGTGCTGGCTGACGCCATTGCCTGGGCCAGCCAGCGGTACCCGCAGGCCCGCTACATCATTGATATGGCGACTTTAACGGGCGCAGTGGTGAAAGCGCTGGGGTATGAGCTGAGCGGGCTGATGACCCAGGATGAACCGCTGCGCGCCGCGTTGACGCAGGCAGGTAAACGGAGCGGTGACGAGGTGTGGTCTCTGCCGCTGGACGCACGGCTGAAAAAGCAGACCGACAGCGCGATTGCCGATCTGTGCAATACGCCGACTAACAATGCGGCGATAAGCGCCTCGGCGGCGTGGCTGCTGCATCACTTCTGTCCGCCGGCGATCCCATGGGCACATCTGGATATCAGCGGGACGGCGCTGTGGCGTGAGAACGGCAGAAGCGTGGCGTCGGGAAGACCGATTCCGCTGCTGGTTGAGCACCTGATGGGGGATCTTTAGCCCGGTGGCGCTGCGCTTACCGGGCCTACGGGTGCCATATGTAGGCCGGGTAAGGCGCAGCCGCCACCCGGCATAACTACAGCTTAAGAATATCTTTCACAAACGGAATGGTCAGCTTGCGCTGGGCGGTGATGGAGGCGCGATCGAGCTGATCGAGCGTATCAAAGAGCGTGCGCATCTCCCGATCCAGACGCTTGAGCAGGAAGCGCCCTACGTCTTCCGGCAGTTCAAATCCGCGCAGTCTGGCGCGCAACTGAAGTGCCTGGAGTTTGTCTTCATCCGACAGCGGTTGCAGCTTGTAGATTTGCCCCCAGTCCAGACGAGACGCCAGATCCGGCAGCCCCAGATTGAGCTGACGCGGCGGACGATCGCCGGTGATCAGCAGCCGGGTTTTGCCCGACTCCAGAATGCGGTTGTAGAGGTTAAAGATCGCCATTTCCCACGGCTCGTCTCCCGCCACGCATTCAATATTATCGATGCAGACCAGGGAGAGATGTTCCATGCCCTCCAGCACTTCAGGCACAAACCAGGTGCGTTTATCCAGCGGCACATAGCCTACCGCGTCACCGCGCGCCGAAAGTTCCGCACAGGCGGCATGCAGCAGGTGGCTGCGTCCCGCGCCTTCGCGTGACCAGATATAGATGTATCCGCTGTGTTCCTGGCGCAGCACGTTTTGCAGTGCAGCCAGTAAAGAGGGGTTATCACCCGGCCAGAAACTCGCGAAAGTTTCGTCGTCAGGGAGATAAAGTGGCAGAGAGAGCTGTGCCGGTCCGTTCAGAAATACCTCAACCAGAGATCTTACATAAAATCGGAATGGAGTTTAACACGGAACCAGCAAGGAGAGAACCGGGCGGATCGTCCGCCCGATTAAAGGATCAATGTGGTGCTTTTTCGCTATCGTCAGCGTCCAGGATTTCTTCTTCCGGACGAATGACCGAGATCAGCTTGAAAATCAGGCTCAGGCCCACGCCGACGATGGTCGCCAGCGCCATACCCTTCAGCTCTGCCGCGCCGATGTGCACCTTCGCGCCGCTCACGCCGATGATCAGGATAACGGAGGTCAGGATCAGGTTCTGCGCCTTGCTGTAATCCACTTTGGATTCAATCAGCACGCGAATACCGGACGCACCGATCACCCCGTAAAGCAGCAGGGAAACGCCGCCCATCACCGGAACCGGGATAATCTGGATCGCCGCCGCCAGTTTGCCGACGCAGGAGAGCAGAATAGCGATGATCGCCGCGCCGCCGATAACCCAGGTGCTGTAGACGCGGGTGATCGCCATTACGCCGATGTTCTCCCCGTAAGTCGTGTTTGGCGTGGAGCCGAAGAAACCGGAGATGATGGTGGAGAAACCGTTGGCAAACATGGAGCGATGCAGGCCCGGGTCGCGGATCAGGTCACGCTTCACGATGTTCGCCGTCACCACCAGGTGGCCAACGTGCTCAGCAATCACCACCAGTGCAGCAGGCAGAATGGTGAAGATAGCAAACCATTCGAAGCGTGGGGTGTAGAAGGTCGGCAGCGCGAACCAGTGTGCCTCGGCAATCGGTGTGGTATCCACAACGCCCATCACGAAGGAGAGCGCGTAACCCGCCAGCACGCCGATCAGGATCGGGATAATCGCCATAAAGCCGCGGAACAGGACGGAACCGAAAACCGTCACGCCCAGCGTCACCAGCGAAATAATAATGGTTTTAGAATCCGGTGACTGACCGTCCGCAGGCAGCAGCCCAGCCATGTTCGCCGCGACACCCGCCAGTTCCAGGCCGATGACGGCAACGATTGCCCCCATTGCCGCAGGCGGGAACATCACGTCCAGCCAGCCGGTACCCGCTTTCTTCACGATGAAGGAGACCAGGCAGAACAGCACGCCGCACATGATAAAGCCGCCCAGCGCGACCTCGTAACCCAGCGGCAGCAACAGCAGTACCGGGGAGATAAACGCGAAGCTCGACCCGAGATAGGCCGGGATTTTGCCTTTACAGATGAAGAGGTAAAGCAGCGTACCGATGCCGTTAAACAACAGCACGGTAGCCGGGTTAATGTGAAACAGGATTGGCACCAGCACGGTTGCGCCAAACATGGCGAACAGGTGCTGCAAACTAAGCGGGATTGTCTGTAAAAGCGGCGGTCTTTCACTCACCCCGATAGCACGGCGCGTCATAGTGTTTTCCTCTGAGTGTCATTGTTGGTTTTTATTCAAAAAAAAGCCGACTATCAAAGTCGGCTTCTTTATCGTTATTCGATTATTTAGTCCCAAAAATCTTATCGCCGGCATCGCCGAGCCCCGGGATAATGTACCCGTGCTCGTTCAGTCCCTGGTCGACAGACGCGGTATAGAGTTCAACGTCCGGGTGCGCTTTTTCCAGCGCCGCGATACCTTCCGGCGCCGCGACCAGCACCAGCACTTTGATGCTGCTGCAGCCTGCTTGTTTCAGCAGGTCAATGGTGGCGATCATCGAACCACCGGTCGCCAGCATCGGGTCAACTACCAGCGCCATACGCTCATCAATGTTAGAGACCAGCTTCTGGAAGTATGGGACCGGCTCAAGCGTCTCTTCGTTACGGTAGATACCTACCACGCTGATACGCGCGCTTGGGACGTGCTCCAGCACGCCTTCCATCATGCCCAGACCCGCACGCAGGATTGGCACCACGGTAATTTTTTTACCTTTGATCTGCTCAACCTGTACCGGGCCGTTCCAGCCTTCGATGGTCACTTTTTCCGTTTCCAGATCAGAGGTCGCTTCGTAGGTCAGCAGGCTACCCACTTCAGAAGCCAGTTCGCGAAAACGCTTCGTGCTGATGTCATGCTCACGCATCAGGCCCAACTTGTGTTTAACGAGTGGGTGTTTCACTTCCACAATCTTCATTCTCTTTCTCCTCTGAGGTGGCATCCGCAAAAAAATCGCGGGATTATACCGCTTTTTTCGGATTGCGCCATACCCATGTTGCTTGATGTACATCAATCAAAAACAAAAAAGCCGGAGGCTGGGCTCCGGTTTGGGTGCGGGGTCTTGCCCGGTGGCGCTGCGCTTACGCGGGCCTACGTGTAGTGTAGGTCGGGTAAGTGTAAGCGCCACCCGACAATTACAGGTTATCGCCGTTGCTCGCAATCACCTGCTTATACCAGTCGAACGATTTCTTCTTGCTGCGGTTCAGCGTGCCGTTACCTTCGTTATCTTTATCGACAAAGATAAAGCCGTAGCGTTTCTTCATCTCGCCAGTGCCGGCAGAGACCAGGTCGATACAGCCCCACGGGGTATAGCCCATCAGATCCACGCCGTCTTCCACCACCGCTTTTTTCATCTCGCGGATGTGGGCGGAAAGGTAGTCGATGCGGTACTGGTCGTTCACCGTGCCGTCGCTCTCCTGCACGTCGATCGCGCCAAAGCCGTTTTCCACAATAAACAGCGGCAGCTGATAGTGATCCCAGAACCAGTTCAGAGAGTAGCGCAGCCCGACAGGATCGATCTGCCAGCCCCAGTCCGATTTCTGCACGTACGGGTTAGAAACCAGGCTCTTGCTCTCGTCATAATCCAGCGTCGGATTATCCGCCGTCGCTTTGGTGGCGAACGACATGTAGTAGCTGAACCCGATGTAATCCACGCAGCCTTGCGTCAGCGCCACTTTATCTTCTTCGGTGATATCCAGCGCGAAGCCGCGACGTTCAAAGTAATTGAGCAGATGCTGCGGATACTTGCCGCGCACGTGAACGTCGGCAAACCAGTAGCGGCGATGCATGGCGTTCATCGCCATCATCATGTCGTCCGGGGCACAGGTCAGCGGATAGATGGGGCACATGGCAATCATGCAGCCGATATGCAGTGACGGGTTGATCTCGCGCCCCGCTTTCACCGCCAGGGCGCTGGCCACCAGCTCATAGTGCGCCGCCTGGAACATCACCGGCTCGCGATCTTCTCCCGGGGCATATTTCAGCCCGGAGTTGGTAAACGGCGCAAAGTCTTCGTGAAAGTTGGCCTGGTTATTGATCTCGTTAAAGGTCATCCAGTACTTCACTTTATGCTGATAGCGCTCAAAAACGACCTTCGCGAAGCGGACAAAGAAGTCGATCAGCTTACGGTTACGCCAGCCGCCGTATTCCGTTACGAGGTGGAAAGGCATCTCGAAGTGGGAAAGCGTGATCACCGGCTCGATGCCGTGCTTCAGGCACTCGTCGAAAAGATCGTCATAGAATTTGAGTCCCGCTTCGTTCGGCTCCAGCTCGTCGCCTTTCGGGAAGATACGCGTCCAGGCAATGGAGGTGCGGAAGCATTTGAACCCCATCTCGGCAAAGAGTTTGATGTCTTCTTTATAGCGGTGGTAAAAGTCGATGGCTTCGTGGTTTGGGTAATTTTTCCCCTCCAGCACGCCGTTGGTGATTTCACGCGGTACCCCGTGGGCGCCTGCCGTCATGACATCGGCAACGCTCACGCCCTTGCCGCCCTCTTTCCAGCCGCCTTCAAGCTGGTGCGCCGCAACGGCCCCACCCCACAGAAAACCTGCTTTAAATCCTGACATTCGCTTTCCCTCATTCTGCGTTATTTTCTGCAAAAACAGTTACAGAAACCGGTTTCATTTTGATGATGTGCAAAGGGGATATCCGTTGCAAGCAGATCGCCGAAACCGGTTTCATTTTCGTGAACGGAGTCAAGTTTGTTGCCCTGGACAGTCCGCACAGAAAAAAAGATCCCCGCGCCGAGAATAGGCTCGCAAACGTTTGCCTGGACTGTTAGAATTGCGCCGATTTTTCTTACTAGCTATGCAATCGCGTGGGGATTTAAGCCGTGACCAACAAAACTTCTCTCAGCTACAAAGATGCCGGTGTTGATATTGACGCAGGTAATGCGCTGGTTGACCGAATCAAAGGTGTGGTGAAAAAAACCCGCCGCCCGGAAGTGATGGGTGGCCTGGGTGGATTCGGCGCACTGTGCGCGCTGCCGCAAAAATATCGTGAACCTGTGCTGGTCTCGGGTACGGATGGTGTCGGTACAAAACTGCGCCTGGCGATGGATCTTAACCGTCACGATACGATTGGTATTGATCTGGTGGCGATGTGCGTCAACGACCTGGTGGTACAGGGCGCTGAGCCGCTGTTCTTCCTGGATTACTACGCGACCGGCAAGCTGGATGTGGATACCGCAGCCAGCGTCATTAACGGTATCGCCGAAGGCTGTCTGCAATCCGGCTGTGCGCTGGTCGGCGGTGAAACCGCTGAAATGCCTGGCATGTATCACGGAGAAGATTATGACGTCGCAGGCTTCTGCGTCGGCGTGGTAGAAAAATCAGAAATTATCGACGGCAGCAAAGTGGCTGACGGCGATGTGCTGGTTGCGCTGGCCTCCAGCGGTCCGCACTCCAACGGCTACTCTCTGGTGCGTAAGATTCTCGAAGTGAGCGGTTGCGACCCGCTGACCACCGAGCTGGACGGCAAACCGCTGGCCGATCACCTGCTGGCCCCGACCCGCATCTACGTGAAAAACGTGCTGGAGCTGATTGAGAACGTTGACGTGCACGCCATCGCTCACCTTACCGGCGGCGGCTTCTGGGAAAACATTCCGCGCGTGCTGCCGGACAATACCCAGGCGGTGATCGACGCCTCCTCATGGCAGTGGCCGTCCGTCTTCAACTGGCTGCAAACCGCAGGCAACGTGAGCGAGCATGAAATGTACCGCACCTTTAACTGCGGCGTGGGCATGGTTATCGCCCTGCCCGCCAGCGAAGCGGATAAAGCGGTTAAGCTGCTGACAGAAAAAGGTGAAAACGCGTGGAAAATCGGTACGATTAAAGCTTCCGATTCCGAACAGCGTGTGGTCATTGAATGAAAAACATCGTGGTGCTCATTTCCGGCAACGGAAGCAATTTGCAGGCAATCATAGACGCCTGCAAACAGAAGAAAATCAATGGCACCATTCGGGCAGTATTCAGCAACAAGGCCGATGCGTTCGGCCTTGAGCGCGCGCGGGAAGCGAACATTCCTGCGCACGCGCTGGAAGCCAGCCAGTTCGCCGGGCGTGAAGCCTTTGACCGTGAGCTGGTGCAGGAGATTGACGCCTACGCGCCTGACGTGGTGGTGCTGGCGGGCTACATGCGTATCCTGAGCCCGGCCTTCGTCGCGCATTACAACGGACGTTTGCTGAATATCCACCCTTCTCTTCTGCCGAAATATCCTGGCCTGCATACCCATCGTCAGGTGCTGGAGAACGGCGATGAGGAGCATGGTACCTCCGTGCATTTCGTTACCGACGAGCTGGACGGCGGTCCGGTCATTTTGCAGGCAAAAGTACCGGTCTTTGACGGTGACAACGAAGACGACGTGACCGAACGTGTACAGGCTCAGGAACATGCCATTTATCCGCTGGTGGTAAGCTGGTTTGTTGACGGCCGTCTTGAGATGCGCGACGGTGCCGCCTGGCTGGACGGCGTGAAGTTGCCCCCGCAGGGTCATGCGGCTGAAGAGTAGTTTGTTCTGTCGGGTGGCGCTGCGCTTACCCGACCTACATATTGCATTACCCGATATTCCCTTCTCCAACCCCCTAAAATCCCCAACAAAAAAAATAACTGTCATACTTTTCTGGCACTGTTGGACATATCGTGGAAATGCTCGCCATAATAAGGACGAGACGGATTTACCACGTCCTGTGATTGAACTGGAGTGTGAGCTGTAATGGGTCAGGAAAAGTTATATATCGAGAAAGAGCTAAGCTGGTTAGCATTCAACGAACGTGTACTTCAGGAAGCGGCCGATAAAAGTAACCCGCTGATTGAGCGTATGCGTTTTTTAGGCATCTATTCCAACAATCTGGATGAGTTCTACAAGGTTCGCTTCGCCGAACTGAAACGCCGAATCATCATCAGCGAAGAACAGGGCTTAAACTCCCACTCGCGGCATCTGCTTGGAAAAATCCAGTCTCGCGTCATGAAAGCCGATCAGGAATTTGATGGCCTCTATAACGAGCTGCTGCTGGAAATGGCACGCAACCAAATCTTCCTGATCAACGAACGCCAGCTCTCCGCGAATCAGCAAAACTGGCTGCGCCACTATTTCAAACACTATCTGCGCCAGCATATCACCCCGATTCTGATCAACCGTGAAACCGATCTGGTGCAGTTCCTGAAAGATGATTACACCTATCTGGCGGTAGAAATCATTCGTGGTGAGACCATTAACTACGCGCTGCTGGAAATACCGTCTGATAAAGTCCCGCGCTTTGTAAATCTGCCGCCGGAAACCCCGCGCCGACGTAAGCCGATGATCCTGCTGGATAACATTCTGCGCTACTGTCTGGACGATATCTTCAAAGGTTTCTTCGATTACGACGCGCTCAACGCCTACTCGATGAAGATGACCCGTGACGCCGAGTACGATCTGGTGCATGAGATGGAGGCCAGCCTGATGGAGCTGATGTCTTCCAGCCTCAAGCAGCGCCTGACGGCAGAGCCGGTGCGTTTTGTCTATCAGCGCGATATGCCGGACGCGATGGTGGAGATGCTGCGCGATAAGCTGACCATCTCCCGCTACGACTCCATAATCCCCGGTGGGCGTTACCACAACTTTAAAGATTTCATTGGCTTCCCGAACGTCGGCAAAGCCAATCTGGTAAACAAACCGCTGCCGCGCCTGCGCCATATCTGGTTCGATAAATTCCGCAACGGGTTCGATGCCATCCGCGAGCGGGATGTGCTGCTCTACTATCCGTATCACACCTTTGAACACGTGCTGGAATTGCTGCGTCAGGCCTCGTTCGATCCGAACGTGCTGGCGATTAAAATCAACATTTATCGCGTGGCGAAAGATTCCCGCATCATCGATGCGATGATCCACGCAGCGCACAACGGCAAGAAAGTGACCGTGGTGGTTGAGCTCCAGGCTCGCTTCGACGAAGAGGCCAACATCCACTGGGCGCGCCGACTGACGGAAGCGGGCGTGCACGTCATCTTCTCCGCGCCGGGGCTGAAAATTCACGCCAAGTTGTTCCTGATCTCCCGTAAAGAGGGCGACGATGTGGTGCGCTACGCCCATATCGGTACCGGGAACTTTAACGAGAAAACCGCGCGTATTTACACCGACTATTCACTGCTGACTGCCGATGCCCGCATCACCAACGAAGTGCGTCGGGTGTTCAACTTCATTGAGAACCCGTACCGCCCGGTGAGCTTCGATTATCTGCTGGTGTCACCGCAGAACTCACGGCGCCTGCTGTACGATATGATCGACAAAGAGATTGCCAATGCGCAGAACGGCTTGTCGTCCGGCATCACGCTGAAGCTCAACAATCTGGTGGACAAAGGCCTGGTGGATCGCCTGTATGCGGCCTCCAGCTCCGGCGTTCCGGTAAATCTGCTCATTCGCGGCATGTGCTCGCTCATTCCGGAACTGGAAGGCATCAGCGACAACATCCGCGTGATCAGCATTGTGGATCGCTATCTTGAACACGATCGCGTCTATATTTTCGATAACGCCGGTGATAAGCGCGTATACCTCTCGTCCGCCGACTGGATGACGCGTAACATTGATTACCGTATTGAAGTGGCGGCACCGCTGCTGGATCCTCGCCTGAAGCAGCGTATCCTGGACATTATCGAGATCCTGTTCAGCGATACGGTGAAAGCACGTTATATCGACAAAGAACTCAGTAATCGCTATGTACCGCGCGGCAATCGCCGTAAAGTGCGGTCGCAGCTGGCGATTTACGATTACATCAAATCACTTGAGCAACCCGATTAACCTATGCCAATAAACGATAATACCCCACGCCCGCAGGAGTTCGCTGCGGTCGATCTTGGCTCAAACAGTTTCCATATGGTCATCGCCCGCGAGGTGGATGGCGCGATGCAGATCATCGGTCGTCTGAAGCAGCGCGTGCATCTGGCCGATGGGCTCGACGCGCGTAACATGCTGAGCGAAGAGGCAATGGAGCGCGGGCTTAACTGCCTGTCGCTGTTCGCAGAACGTCTGCAAGGCTTTTCGCCGTCCAGCGTCTGCATCGTCGGGACGCATACGCTACGCCAGGCGCTGAACGCGCCGGAATTTCTTAAGCGCGCGGAAAAGGTTATCCCCTACCCGATTGAGATCATCTCCGGTAACGAAGAAGCGCGCCTGATTTTTATGGGCGTGGAGCATACGCAGCCGGAAAAAGGCCGCAAGCTGGTGATTGATATCGGCGGAGGCTCAACCGAACTGGTGATTGGCGAAGATTTCGAGCCGCGTCTGGTTGAAAGCCGCCGTATGGGCTGCGTCAGCTTCGCGCAAATGTATTTTCCGGGCGGCGTCATCACCCGCGAAAACTTCCAGCGCGCGCGCATGGCCGCCGTGCAAAAACTGGAAAATCTGGCCTGGCAGTATCGTATTCAGGGCTGGAACGTGGCGCTGGGCGCATCGGGGTCGATTAAAGCGGCCCATGAAGTGCTGCTGGCGATGGGTGAAAAGGACGGGTTTATTACGCCTGAGCGCCTGGTGAAACTCACCGAAGAGGTGCTTAAGCACAAGAGCTTCGACGCCCTGAGTCTGCCGGGCTTGTCCGACGAGCGTAAAGCGGTGTTCGTACCGGGGCTGGCGATCCTCTGCGGCGTGTTTGACGCGCTGGCGATCAAAGAGCTGCGCCTCTCTGACGGCGCCCTGCGCGAAGGTGTGCTGTATGAGATGGAAGGCCGTTTCCGTCATCAGGATATTCGCAGCCGCACCGCGCAGAGCCTTGCCAACCAGTACAATATCGACCGCGAACAGGCGAAACGGGTGCTGGAAACCACGGTTCAGATGTACGAGCAGTGGGAGGAGCAGAATCCAAAGCTGGCGCATCCGCAGCTGGCCGCGCTGTTAAAATGGGCCGCGATGCTGCATGAGGTGGGGCTGAACATTAACCACAGCGGAATGCATCGTCATTCAGCCTATATTCTGCAAAATAGCGATCTGCCTGGCTTCAACCAGGAGCAGCAAACCATGATGGCGACGCTGGTGCGCTATCACCGCAAAGCCATCAAGCTCGACGATCTGCCGCGCTTTACGCTATTTAAGAAAAAGCAGTTCCTGCCACTCATTCAGCTTCTGCGCCTGGGCGTGCTGCTCAATAATCAGCGACAGGCGACCACCACGCCGCCGACACTGAAGCTTAAAACGGATGACTATCACTGGACGCTGAGCTTCCCGCACGACTGGTTTAGCCAGAACGCGCTGGTGCTGCTGGATCTGGAAAAAGAGCAACAGTACTGGGAAGCGGTCACCGGCTGGCTGTTGAAGATTGAAGAAGAGAGTTCTGAGGCGGCAGCGTAACGGCTAAGGCGTTCTCCTGAGAAGGCTGTGTTTCGAGCAACGTATCAAGCTCAACTGGCAATCCAATCAAGTAGCCCTGCACATAATCGATACCTAGCGCGTGCACCGCGCTACGTATCTCTTCTGTTTCCACACATTCCGCCACCACCAGCATTTTCTTCATCCGGGCCAGATGGCAAATGGATGCCACGATCTGGTAATCCAGACTGTTGCTGACAATATTGCGAATAAAGCCGCCGTCGATTTTGAGAATGTCGGCGTCCACGCTTTTTAACCGCGCATAGCTGGCGTAGCCGGTGCCAAAATCATCAATGGCGATCCGTATTCCCATTTTTTGCAATTGCCTGAGGGTGGATGCCGCCAGATCCGCATGACCAAAGGCGCTACTTTCGGTCACTTCAAAGATCAGCTGCCATGCTTCAACGGCATATCTGGCTAACAGGCGGCTCACTTCAAGCGGGAACTGCGCCCGGTAGACGGTAGAAGGTGCGAGGTTGATGGCAAAGCGCTGGCCCGGCAAACGCTGGCGGTGCTGTGCCAGGAAACTCAACGTACGCTCCAGTACCCATAAATCGACACGCGACGATAAACCAAACTCCTGTGCTATGGGCAGGAACTGCTCGGGAAAGATCAGCGCCCCGTTATCATCACGCATTCGCAGCAGCACTTCGTGGTAATGATCGCCGCGCAGGCCGCGAACGGGCTGAACTAACAGGCTAAAAGCGTTCTGCTCCAGCGCTGTCTGCAAACGGCTCATCATCGCCACCTTATCTTTCAGGCTACGCTGCAAGTGAACAGCCCCGCGCTGCTGAAGATTTTCCGGGTGATTCGTTGAGAGGGAGAGGTCAGCCACGATGCCCAGTTCCCCCAGCACCAGATAGAGGTGATTGACGGGTGAGCGTACATAGCAGTAGCTCACGCCAACCTGAGGCTGCACCGGCATACCATCCCAGATAAAAACAAACTGCTTAATATGCTCGTCCAGCGTCTCAATGCGCTGTTGATGCGACTCCGCCTCCAGTCGCACCGCCATGTCATATCCGGTGAGGTGATAGACTTGCTCTTTTGGCTGAAGGGTGCCATTTATCCATTGCGCCAGCTGCTGCTTATACTGGATCCGTAGCAGTACGCCGTAATTACGCCCCAGCACTTCCAGTTCGGGCACGCGCAGTAAACAGAGCGCCGACCAGGGGTTACTGGCCAGCTCTCGCGACAGCGCCCGCAGGTTGGGCATATGCACCACCGGATCGAGAAAAGCCTGACTGCGGGAGCGAATATTGATGGTCCGTTGACGTGTCGCCAGCATCGACATGTACGTCACAACGAAGGAAAAGACCAGATAGCTGGATGAGGTGATCGCCAGCTGAATGCCATAACCCCCCTGCACCGGAATGTAGTGATAAAAAAAGTGAATCGATACCAGCAGGACCGGCGTCCAGATGATTGACATCAGCTTGTAGCCAAAGCGCATCGCCCCCCAGAGCATCACGGGCATCAGCAGTGACAACGTGTAGTTGGTGCTGAAAATGGAACTGTTTTCATTCATGGGCAGCAGCAGCATAGCCAGCAACCCTCCCAGAGCTAAAAACCACACCACAAACTCAACGGCCGTCACCTTTTTGTCTATTTGCGTGCGGAGCTGGGACATCAGTCCCTTGAAATAGCGCGGATGACGTATCAGGCGGATCAGCAGGTAGCTTAGCGGCACACCCGTCAGCCCGCTCACCAGCAGCCCCTGATAGTTAATAAGGGTCCGAATATTGAGGGGATTCAATCCTGCAAGGCTCTGGCGGCTCTCATAGACCCCGAGATAAACCGCAAACTGAAATAGCACCAGAAAAAGCGTTGCCGGGCAAAACACCTGCCAGAAGATACGTTGCCCCATCAGGCGTATGTCACCGTAAGCGGTCATATTGCGTCGGGGCGCAAACACGCGGTAACCGCCCCAGCTGAGCACCAGGGGGACGATAAAATGTAGAATGCCGGTCACGGTTTCAAACAGCCCAACGGACGGGTAATAACGTAAAAACAGCGACACCACCACTCCGGGAAGGGCTTCCAGGCCAAAGAACAACATCAGCGTCAGCAGAAAGGAGAGCGGGAGATAATAGAGCGCAACGATACCGTCGCCCAGCTGCGTTAAGGTATTAGCCACACTAAGCACCGGGAGTAACACGACGGGTAATATAAGAGGAAGTGCCCACCAGCGGTCTTTATTTTGCTTCAGGATGTGGTGAATATTCATAGATGCTCGTTTACAACCCTTGCGCTCCAGAGGGTAAATGAAGACAGGCATCCAACCTGACGTACACGATGCCCGGAAAATTCCTGGCAAGCACAGTGGAGGTGGGATTTTAAATATCAACGACGAGATGCCGTTGACCTAAATCAAATTAATTTATCTGAATAAACATTTCTTACGTTTTATTTGAATATTTTTCCTGTAATTATCAATGCGATAAATAAAAGCGTTGTTTTTAATAACATAAATTAATGTAAGCATTGACGGTATTTTACATTTCGCTGAATTGACCCCGACTTGCGGCTGTGCCTTAATAGCCGTATCGCCCAAAAGGGTATACTCAGGAAAAGAAAGTGAGTCAGGCTACGCGTATGCGAAAACGACATCGATTTAACACCCGGATGACCCGCATCATACTGCTCATCAGTTTCCTGTTTTTCTTTGGCCGCTTTGTTTATTCCTCCATTGGCGCCTGGTATCACCATCAGGACAAAATTCAGTCGCAGCAATCAGGTCTTGTAGTGGATTCGCCCGAGCGCTAAAGCGTGTTCGCTCCAGGCAGACAAACTGTATCGCACTGTATCCCGAGCGCTACGCTGACAAACAGGTACAAAACACCCGCAAAAGCAAACATCCCCGATACATAAAAATGGTCTTCTGTGTCCCTCGCCATAATAAACTGATGAGGAGAGCCACAGATGATTCGTCGATATTTCCTGCTTCCTGTATTTGCGCTGACGTCCTTTGCTGGCGCACTGGCCGCACCGTTGGATGGCCTGAGCGCCGGTGATGTTAATGGCCCGGCCGCCGTAGCGCCGCAGGAAAAACCCCAGCCGCCAGCAAAACTGATCGTCGACCCACCGCTGGCGGGACCGCTGAGTAAAGGTGCGGTCTTTATTCAGTACCGCGTCGAAAACCTGCGCATTGAACCTGTATTTGGACCCGACGCGCTGAAAGTCACTCCGCGTATCGGCCATATTCACGTAGTGGTGGATGACGCGCCCTGGCACTGGGCTGATACCAGCGGCGAGCCGGTGATCCTGGTCGGGCTGCCCGCCGGGAAACACAAGGTAACCATCATCGTTGCCGACCCGACGCATAAGCCCATCGACCATAAAACCGTTGAATTCACCGTACCGCCCCACGCGGCGGTTCATCACTTTTAAGGAGCCTGTTATGAAAGCATTGTCTGTATTAACAGCGGCGCTGCTGGCGGTTTCCACCAGCGCGCTGGCAGAGACGAAAGCCAGCGTGGTGCTGGTGCACGGGGCGTTTGCCGACAGGAGCAGCTGGAATAAGGTGATCACCCGGCTGCAAAAACACCATACCGAGGTCATTGCGGTACAACTTCCGCTCACGTCTCTGAAAGATGATGTCGCCGCCACGCAGCGTGCTATTGCCCGGGCTCATGGGGATGTGGTGCTGGTCGGTCACTCCTGGGGCGGGACGGTAATCAGCGAGGCGGGAAACAATGCCCGCTGAAGTCACTGGTTTACGTTGCCGCTTTTGCGCCGGATTCCGGCCAGTCGACGGCAGAACTGGCAAATAGCTTCCCTGATCCGCCAGGGAGCGCCAGCCTCGCTAAAACGGCAGAGGGGTATTTATATCTGCCGACAAAAGCGGTCAGCGAGAATTTTGCCCCTGACGTGAAGGACGTTGAGCGCAGCGTGATTGCCGCGACGCAGAGCCCCATTAAGGCCAATGCGTTTGGGGAGAAAGTCGCGCATGCCGCCTGGCATGACAAACCGAGCTGGTATGTGGTCAGCAAAAATGACCGGATGATCAATCCTGAGCTTGAGCGCGCAATGGCGAAGAAAATCAACGCCAACACCACGGAGGTTGCGGCAAGCCATGTATCGATGGTCAGCCAGCCGGACGTTGTTACCCGTACGATTGAACAGGCGTTATCGGGACAACAGTGATAAAAAAAGCCCGCATGATGAACGGTCCGACTTCGGGCCACGCCATCCTGCGGGCTTTATGTACTTCCGGCTCCTGTAACGGGGTTATGTGCGGTTTTGTCACAAACGCGCCTTCGCCCTCACTGAACCATCAGAAGCTATACGTCACCTTCAAACTTCCCACAGGAGACGTTTTTCGCTGAACAATGGGGCTATCGCCCGCCTCTCCCGTCAGCTGCATAACGCCAGCAGCAGCAAGCAGGCTCCAGCGGGAGGTGAGCTTATGGGTCCAGTCCAGGTTCAGCGAATAGGCGTATATGCCCGATCCGGCATCATGTCGGGCAAATCCCGATGCGGCCGACTGGGCGGCGCTGACCCCGTAGTACGTTTGCATGTACTTGCTGGATCCCCAGCTGCCGGTCAGCGCCAGCGTCACCGAGTTTTCAGGAGAGGTGTAGAGCGGGCTGGCAATGCCAAAGTGCACAGCCTCACCGTTGTCTCTTTCCGAAACCGGGACCTCAGCCTGCAGCTGCACGTTAAGCCAGTCAGTTATCCTGTACCCCAGCCCCGGCACAACGACGGCCGAGCCTTTGATGTCACCCATCCCCCGCAGGTAGTCGCTGCCGGAGGCGATTGAATCGCTGCTTACGTCGCGATCCTTACGTCCTGCGCGATAGCTCAGCGCAGCGCTGTAATCCAGGTTGCCAACGCGGTTGCCGTAGCCGAGCCCGCGGGTGGTACTGATAAAGAACCCATTTGCCATCGCGTAATCAACCACCTGAGCCGCAGTAACGCGGCTCTTATCCGAACCGGAATAGCGTGGCGCAACATCCACGCCGCCCCCCAGGGTTAACACGTTGCCCTGGCGCTGCCCGGCCGCCAGCGCCGGGGTAGCCAGTAACGCCAGGACGGCCCCCGACAGGATGCTTTTCACGCTGCGACCGATGAGTGAACGGGGGAACCTGTGACGCAGTTTGCAGTTTCTCATTAAAGAAGCCCTTTTGGATTCAGATGGTTACGATTCAGGCGGTGTTAAACGCCAGCGCGCTCATTCTGAATACCCTCCCTAAGGTTCTTATGAGCCGAAAATGAAGAAACGCTGAAGCACGTGCTGGTTATGTAAAGCTAAATGATTTCCTGATACCGTTTTTTTCTTAAGCTGTTCTTCATCCACTGCTGATACCGTTACCTTTGTGAAAATTCTACTAATTGAAGACGACCTGGATCTCGGCAACGGCGTACGTTTCGCCCTTGCAGATCAAGGATTTGATGTCATATGGGTACGCCGGAAAGAGGATGCGCTGCATCAGCTTGAGCTCTGCGTGCCGGAACTTATTCTGCTCGACCTGGGGCTGCCCGATGGCGATGGCATGAGCCTGATGACGCGCCTGCGTCAGCAACTCCGGGGGATGCCCGTCATTATCCTGACGGCGCGAGGCACGCTGCAGGACCGCCTGTGCGGGCTGGACGCGGGCGCGGACGATTATCTGGTCAAACCTTTTGTTCTCGCCGAGCTGCTGGCACGCGTGAGAGCCCTTGCGCGACGCAGTTACGGTTTTGAAAATGAGGCAATAGAAATTCGCGGTTTGTCGCTTCATATTCCGACGCGTCGCGTAACGGTGAGCGCACGCCACGTTGAGCTGACGGCAAGCGAATATGCGCTGCTTGAAACGTTAATGCTGCGCGCCGATCGCGTGCTTACGCGGCGGTATCTGGAAGAGAGGATATTCGGCACGAAAGAAAATCTCAGCAACGCGCTCGACGTGCATATGGGTAACCTGCGGCGAAAAATTGGCGATGGCTTTGTGCGAACGGTGCGGGGCGTAGGGTACGTCATTGATACCGTACCGGTTCAGAAGGCGGCAGGTTGATGCGTAATTTTTGGTACCGCCTCAGGCTCCCTACGCTGGTCAGGCGAATGCTGGTCGCCCAGATGCTGCTGCTTACGTTGCTCTGGTGTTTCTTTTTAACCTTCATTTTGCTGGAGGACCTGCGCAGCCCTCCAATACTCACGGGCAGTGAGACTTACGAAACCCTCTTTTCCCTGGTTGAGAGCATGGAGGATAGGCCGCAGGCGCGTAATGAGGTGCTGGCCGCGTTCAGCAAGGCGCTGCGGGAGGGGTATGGCGGCGGTGAAGATCCGGAACTCGCTATCAACCTGATCGTTCGCAAGCATAATGAGATTATTTTTTCTTCGCGTGGCGCGCCAACGGAGGTGAAAAATAGCCGCCTGGGGGAAATGCAGCGCGTCCGGACCGGAGACCACACCTGGACGAGCCGCACGCTCAAATCTGCGCGCTCCGACTTGGAGGTCACCCTTTTCACCCCGGCCGGCAGCTGGAATTTCTTTATCTACCTGAACTCGCGCGGCTATTACGTCATGCCGCTGCTGGTATGCATCCCTTTTCTTCTGTTTCCCGCGTGGCTGTCAATCCGCATCGCGATGCGCCCCTGGAACAGGGTAGTGAATGAAATTTCATTGCGCACGCCAGACGATCTCTCTCCCTTAAAAGCCGTTCCCAGGCACAGGGAGCTGCGCCAGACGGTGGACGCGATTAATGACTTTCTCGCCAGGGTGCGGGAAAGCGCCGAAAGGGAAAGGGTGTTTATTGCCGATGCCGCGCACGAGCTGCGTACGCCGCTGGCCGCGATGCGAATCAACGTCGAGGCGCTGCAGTCCTGGGTCATCAGCGAAAGCCAGCAGGAGCTGCTTGCAGGCATTGTTCGCAGCAATAGCCGTGCTGCTCGTCTCGTCAATCAGCTTCTGCTGATGAAGCACAGCGAAGCGCACATCGACACGGTAATGGAGCCTGTGCCGCTGACAACGCTTATTCAGGAGCGAATGGCCGCACTGGAGCCGCTGGCATCGGCACGCGGGATTGAGTTTGAATTCTTCGCCGACGATGAAATCCATGTCGCAGGCATTCGGGAACGTATGGTGTCGCTGATCGACAATTTAATTGAGAATGCCGTGAAGTACAGCCCTGAGGGTGGACGCATTGAGGTACAACTGCAATCGCGTGATAAGTCCGCTCAACTGCGCGTCTCAGACGCGGGCCCCGGTATCCCGGTTGAACTGCGGGAGCGCGGGTTCGACAGATTTTTCCGCGATCCTAATCAGACCCAAAGCGGGAGTGGACTGGGGCTTGCCATCGTCAAAGCCGTTACGCAGCAACACAACGGCAGGGTCAATCTGAGTACGTCAGCCGAAGGTGGTCTTATGGTGACCGTTGATTTCCCGAATCCGTCGTTCGCATGAACGTAAACCCGGCGCTACACGTCCTGACATGTGTCAGCGCAGCGTTACTTCACGTATGCCGCAGATTGCTTCAATAAAATTACCGTATTTGTTATATTGTTACTTACTGATTATTCACCTCTGCGGTGCCAAAAAGAACAAGATTCACCGCAACCCAGGACAGAAAAATGTTAGATTACCGCTTCCCGACAGCTTTGCAGATGGTTCTCAGCGTAGCGATGGCGGAGCAATCGGGTGAACGTTCGACGAGTGCAATCCTGGCTTACGGCCTGGAAGCGAATCCGAGCTTTATCCGCAAATTAATGGTTCCTCTCGCCCGGGACGGCATTATCGTCTCCACGCTTGGCCGCAACGGCTCTATTCACCTTGGCCGCCCGGCTGAAGAGATCACCCTGCGTGATATCTACCTTTCCGTCACTGAAGATAAAAAGCTGTGGGCGTCCCGTCCTGACGTCCCGGCCCGCTGTGTGGTCAGCGCCAACGCCTGCTGGTACTTCAAATCAATCGCTGATGAAGCGGAGCAGGCTTCGTTAGCGGTTTTAGCGCGCCATACCGTCGCCAGCGCGCTGGAAGAGGTGAAAAAAGCCGATACCAGCGGGTGCGATCCGGTGCCGGAACTCTGTACGCAGCATAAAAAAGCGCCTTAATCCTGACGGATTGCGAAAAAAAAGCCGCCTTCACAGTGAAGGCGGCTTTTTGTTATCTGCTACGTCCTACGCAGGCAACACCTCTCTTTCCGCTTTGCCGCGCGTCACGAACTTACGCAGCGTCACGTAAAAGACCGGCGTCAGGAACAGACCAAACAGCGTCACGCCCAGCATCCCGGAGAAGACGGTGATCCCGGTGACGCCGCGGACTTCTGCCCCTGCCCCGTGACCAAGGATCAGTGGAATGGTCCCGGCAATAAAGGCGATAGAGGTCATTACAATCGGGCGTAAACGCAGGCGGCACGCCTCCAGCGCAGCCTCCATGATGCCTTTGCCCTGAATTTCCAGCTCGCGGGCAAACTCCACGATAAGTATCGCGTTTTTACAGGCCAGCCCCATCAGCACGACCAGCCCCACCTGCACGAAGACGTTGTTATCGCCCCCGGTCAGCCAGACGCCGAACAGCGCGGAGAGCATCGTCATCGGCACGATAAGGATCACCGCCAGCGGCAGCGTCCAGCTTTCATACAGCGCCGCCAGCACCAGGAACGCCAGCAGCACCGCGACCGGGAAGACGATCAGCGCCGTATTGCCCTGGGTGGCCTGCTGGAAACTCAGGTCCGTCCATTCAATATTCATCCCGTTCGGCAGGATCTGCTTAGACATGGCGTCCAGCTGCGTCATCGCCTGCGCGGAAGAGAGCACGCGCGGGTCAGCATCACCAATAAGATCCGCCGCCGGGTAACCATTATAGCGGATCACCGGGTCCGGCCCGTAGGTGGTCGTGATTTTCACCATACTGCCAATCGGCACCATTTCGCCCTGGTCATTGCGTGTGCGTAAATTCGCGATATCTTCCACGCTGTCGCGGAACTGCCCGTCGGCCTGTGCCATTACGCGCCAGGTCCGTCCAAACTGGTTAAAGTCGTTTACATATGACGAGCCCAGATAAGTTTGCAGCGTGCCGAAAAGATCGGTAAGCGATACGCCCTGCGCTTTCGCTTTATCACGGTCAACCTGCACATCCAGCTGCGGAACGTTAGCCTGGTAGGTTGAGATGGGGAAATGCATACCCGGCGTCTGCATAATCGCCCCGGACATGGTGTTCACCGCGTTTTGCAGCGCGCCATAGCCCAGACCAGCACGGTCCTGAATGTACAGCGAATAACCGGACCCTTGACCCAGCCCTAAAATCGGCGGCGGCAGAATCGAGAAGCCAAAGCCCTGCTGGATTTGCGCGATTTTCGCATTGATCTCCGCGTTAATTTCCGCCGCAGTATGTTTACGCTGGTCGAACGGCTTCAGGCCAAAGAAGACCGTCCCGGTGTTCGGCGTATTGGTGAACTGGAGCGCGTTCAGGCCAGGAAACGCGACCGCATAATCCACACCTTCGGTATTCATCCCGATCTCGCTCATTTTGCGGATCACCGCATCGGTACGCGCCAGCGACGAGCCTTCCGGCATTTTCACGCCGCCGATCAGGTACAGCTTATCCTGCGTCGGAATAAACCCGCCGGGTACGACTTTAAACATCACACCCGCGGCACAAAGCAGCAGCAAATAAACCGCAAACACTGCACCGCGTCGGCCAAGCGTTTTCCCTACCAGTCCCTGATAGCCGGTCGAGCTGCGATGGAAAAAGCGGTTAAACGGACGGAAAATCCAGCCGAACAGACGATCGATAAGCCGGGTCGGGAAATCTTTCGGGGCACCATGCGGCTTCAACAGCAGCGCGGCCAGCGCCGGAGAAAGCGTCAGCGAGTTGATCGCGGAGATCACCGTGGAAATGGCTATCGTTACCGCAAACTGTTTGTAGAACTGGCCGGTCACGCCAGAGAGGAACGCCATCGGCACAAACACTGCACACAGCACCAGCGCAATGGCGATAATCGGCCCGGACACTTCACGCATCGCCTGATGCGCCGCCGCAAGCGGGGCGAGCCCCTCTTCGATATTTCGCTCGACGTTCTCCACCACCACGATGGCATCATCCACCACGATACCGATGGCCAGCACCAGCCCGAACAGGCTCAGGGTATTCAGCGAGAAGCCCAGCAGGTAAAGAATGCTGAAGGTACCCACCACCGATACCGGCACCGCGATCAGCGGGATGATCGACGCGCGCCAGGTTTGCAGGAACAGGATCACCACCAGCACGACCAGCACCACCGCTTCCAGCAGCGTTTGTACAACCGCACGGATCGAGTCGCGCACAAATACCGTTGGGTCGTAAGGTGCCGCCCACTTCATATCGTCCGGGAATCGCGTGGACAGTTCGTCCATTTTGGCGCGCACCGCGTTAGACAGATCGATGGCGTTTGCCCCCGGCGACTGGAAGATACCAATCCCGACCGCGTCTTTATTGTTCAGCTGGGAGCGCAGCGCATAGCTGCCGGAACCCATCTCTATGCGCGCCACGTCGCGCAGGCGGACGACCGTACCGTCCTGCGTTGTTTTCAGGACAATATTGCCAAACTCTTCTTCGGTATGCAGACGGCCCTGGGCGTTAATGGAGATCAGGAAATCGCTCTCTTTCGGCAGCGGCTCGGCGCCAAGCTGCCCGGCGGATACCTGTACGTTTTGCTCCTGCATCGCCGTCACCACGTCCGAGGCCGTCAGTCCGCGCGCGGCCACTTTATTTGGGTCCAGCCAGACGCGCATCGCGTATTCACCCGAGCCGAAAATCTGGATCTGACCCACGCCGGGCAGACGCGCCAGCTCGTCCTTCACCTTCAGCGTGGCGTAGTTACGCATATACAGTGAATCGTACTTACCGCCAGGCGAAAAGAGATGCACCACCAGCGTCAGCGTTGGCGACTGTTTCTGAGTCGTGATGCCCAGACGCCGAACGTCTTCCGGCAGACGCGCCTCGGCCTGTGCAACGCGGTTTTGCACCTGTACCTGCGCCTGATCCGGGTCGGTACCCGGACGGAAGGTGACGGTAGTCACCAGCACGCCGTCGGAGCCCGCGACGGATTTCATGTACATCATGTTTTCAACGCCGTTGATCGCCTCTTCCAGCGGCGTCGCCACGGTTTCGGCAATCACTTTCGGGTTGGCGCCCGGGTACTCGGCGCGCACCTGCACGCTTGGCGGCACGACATCAGGATATTCGCTCACCGGCAGCAGCGGGATGGCGATTAATCCTGTGATAAAAATCAGAATCGACAGTACGGCGGCAAAAATCGGCCTGTCGATGAAAAAACGGGAAAAGTCCATGGATTGGATTCTCAGGTAAGGGATCAGTTGAGGGCGGCGCTGGCGGTCATGGCAACGGTTTTCGCGTTAACCGGCATACCCGGCATAAACACTTTTTGTAAACCATCGACGATGACTTTATCCCCGGGTTTCAGCCCCTGCTGTACGATACGTAAACCGTCGGCCAGACGCCCCGGCGTAATATCGCGGCGCTGCGCTTTCCCGTCTTTATCAACGACATAAACATACTTACGATCCTGATCGGTCAGCACCGCCTTATCGTCAACAAGCGTGGCTTTAAATTCCGCACTGCCCGGCAGGCGCACGCGTGCGAAGAGTCCCGGCGTGAACTGACGCTGTGAGTTATCCAGCAGCGCGCGCATGCGGATTGTACCGGTACTCGGCGTGAGCTGGTTATCAAGGAAATCCACTTTGCCCTGATGGGGATAGCCCTCCTCACCCGTCAGACCAATCTCCACTGGCAGCGCCGTGTGGTGACTGGACGCCCCCTGCCCGCTGCGGGCCAGGTTCTGATAGTGAAGATAGGTGGACTCGTCCACGTCGAAGTAGACGTAAACCGTCTTCTGTGAGACCAGGGTGGTGAGCACGCTGGCGCTGTCACCCGCAGTCACCAGGTTACCGCTGGTGATCAGCGCCCGGCTGGCGCGACCGTCGATAGGCGCGGTCACTTTGGTGAAGTCGAGGTTGAGCTGCGCGGCATCAACCTCCGCCTGCGCCGCGCGAATATCGGCCTGTGCCTGGGTAGCAGCGGAACGGCGCTGCTCCCACTCTTCACGGGATACCACGTTGGTATTGACTAATTTATCGGTACGGTTAGCCTCGCTTCGCGCCAGGCTGGCCTGCGTTTTGGCTCTCGCCAGGTTCGCCTGCGCCTGTTCCAGCGCCGCGCGATAGGTTCGGTCATCAATCGTGAACAGCACCTCGCCCTTTTTCACCTCCTGGCCGTCGGTGTAATTCACTTTATCAATGTAGCCGGAGACGCGTGGGCGCAGCTGAACGCTTTCCACCGCTTCAATGCGACCGTTAAAGCTGTCCCACTGGCTAATGGATTTCACCACCACGTCAGCTGCGCTGACGACGGGCGCTTGCGGTGCAGCATTTTGCGCGACGCTGTCATCGCACCCGACGAGAAGCGCGGAGAGTAAAACCACCCCCGTCGCGCTCAGATGAAAGTAACCCCAGGTTTTTTGCAGGCTCATTATTTTTATTCCGGTTATTGTAGCCGCCGGGCAAGACGCAGCGGGAGGCGCCGCGCCACTTCCTTTGTCCGGTCTGGCTTAAGGCCATTTGTGTCGTTCATCGCCACAAAACTGTAACAGTTGCGAATACACTATCTCGGCGATTGTAGGAAGGCGCTTAATTAAGTGCAAGAATAATTGTTGCACTTTATGTGCTATTTGCGGCGAAGGTAAATCACGGGTTTTGAGAAGGGATTTAAATGTAACAATAAAACTTGCAATTAATATCAAAACGGGCCACCTTTAAGTGCAACAAACAAAGATGCTTTTAATGCGTGGCGTAGGGGGAAGCAAGATGAACACGGGTGCATTCATTCACGATTTGCTCGACTGGATCGACAACAACCTTGATAGCCGCCTGGACATTGAAACCGTCTCCAGGCGAGCCGGCTATTCGAAATGGCATCTCCAGCGGATCTTCAAAGAACATACCGGCTCCCCTCTCGCTGAATATATTCGCGCGCAAAAGCTGCAAAAATCAGTTGAGCGCTTAGCCCAAAGCGATGAACCGATTCTGAACGTGGCGATCGCGCTGGGCTTTGACTCTCAGCAGTCCTTCAACCGCAGCTTTAAGCGTCAGTATGGTCAGGCGCCAGGGGCATGGCGACGCAGTATCGGCTGCCGTGGATCCCGGCAGATGAGCCAATAATTCACGTCCCGTTCGGATATCAGTTACAAAAGAAAAACCCTCTGTAAACAGAGGGTTTTATCAGTCTTACCTGCTTATAACTTCGCAGGAAAGGTTATGGGCTTACTCCCACTCGATCGTCGCCGGTGGCTTGCCGCTGATGTCATACACCACGCGGGAAATGCCGTTCACTTCGTTGATGATGCGATTAGACACGCGGCCTAAGAAGTCATACGGCAGGTGCGCCCAGTGCGCGGTCATGAAGTCGATGGTTTCAACCGCACGCAGGGAGACAACCCAGTCGTACTTGCGGCCATCGCCCATCACGCCGACGGAGCGAACCGGCAGGAACACGGTGAACGCCTGGCTAACCTTGTTGTACAGGTCAGCCTTGTGCAGCTCTTCAATGAAGATCGCGTCCGCGCGACGCAGCAGGTCGCAGTACTCTTTCTTCACTTCGCCCAGCACGCGTACGCCGAGGCCCGGGCCCGGGAACGGGTGACGGTAGAGCATGTCGTACGGCAGACCCAGTTCCAGACCAATCTTGCGCACTTCGTCTTTGAACAGCTCGCGCAGCGGCTCAACCAGGCCCATCTTCATCTCTTTCGGCAGGCCGCCCACGTTGTGGTGAGATTTGATGACGTGTGCTTTACCGGTTGCGGAGGCGGCGGATTCGATCACGTCAGGGTAGATAGTGCCCTGCGCCAGCCATTTCACGTCTTCCAGCTTCAGCGCTTCTTCGTCGAACACTTCCACGAATACGCGGCCGATGATTTTACGTTTCGCTTCCGGATCGTTCTCGCCTTTCAGCGCGTCCAGGAAGCGCTGTTCGCCTTCCACGTGAACGATGTTCAGACCGAAGTGGTCGCCGAACATGTCCATGACCTGCTGGGCTTCGTTCAGACGCAGCAGGCCGTTGTCCACGAAGACGCAGGTCAGGTTTTTGCCGATGGCGCGGTGCAGCAGCATCGCGGTCACGGAGGAATCCACGCCGCCGGAGAGGCCGAGGATCACTTTGTCATCACCAACCTGCTGGCGGATACGCTCCACGGCGTCGTCGATGATTTTTGCCGGGGTCCACAGGGCTTCACACTGGCAGATATCACGCACGAAGCGCTCCAGCATGCGCATACCCTGACGGGTGTGAGTCACTTCCGGGTGGAACTGCACGCCGTAGAAGCGTTTTTCTTCGTTCGCCATAATCGCGAACGGGCAGCTTTCGGTGCTGGCTACGGTCACGAAGTCCGACGGGATAGCGGTGACTTTGTCGCCGTGGCTCATCCACACGTCCAGCAGCGGTTTGCCGTCTGCGGTCAGGGAGTCTTCGATACCGCGCACCAGCGCGCTGTCGGTGACGACTTCAACCTGCGCGTAGCCGAACTCACGCTCGTTAGAGCCTTCTACGTGGCCGCCCAGCTGCATCGCCATAGTCTGCATGCCGTAGCACACGCCGAACACCGGTACGCCAGCTTCGAATACGTACTGCGGCGCGCGTGGGCTGTTCTCTTCGGTGGTGCTCTCCGGGCCGCCGGACAGGATGATGCCGCTTGGATTGAACTCGCGAATCTGTGCTTCCGTAACATCCCACGCCCACAGTTCACAGTAAACGCCCAGCTCACGCACGCGACGCGCCACCAGTTGAGTGTACTGAGAACCAAAATCGAGGATGAGGATGCGATGTTTATGAATGTTTTCCGTCATTGACGCTAATTCCGAGGCAAGTGAAACAGATTAAATAAATCGCCCGACACGAGGTCGGGCGAAGAAAATCATGATCCCAGACGGTAGTTCGGGGACTCTTTGGTGATCGTCACGTCGTGCACGTGGCTCTCCTGGATACCCGCACCGCTGATGCGTACGAATTCCGCTTTGGTACGCAGCAGGTCAATGGTACCACAGCCGGTCAGCCCCATACAGGAACGCAGGCCGCCCATCTGCTGGTGGATGATCTCTTTCAGACGGCCTTTATAGGCCACGCGGCCTTCGATGCCTTCCGGTACCAGTTTGTCAGCGGCATTATCGGTCTGGAAGTAACGGTCGGAGGAACCTTTGGACATCGCGCCCAGGGAGCCCATACCGCGGTAGGATTTATAAGAACGGCCCTGGTAGAGTTCGATTTCGCCCGGGGATTCTTCGGTACCGGCCAGCATGGAGCCCACCATCACGGCTGCGGCACCTGCGGCGATCGCTTTGGCGATGTCGCCAGAGAAGCGGATACCGCCGTCCGCGATAACCGGAATACCGGTGCCTTCCAGCGCTTCAACCGCGTCAGACACCGCGGTGATCTGCGGAACGCCCACGCCGGTGACGATACGGGTAGTACAGATAGAGCCAGGGCCGATACCCACTTTCACCGCGCTGCAACCGGCTTCCGCCAGCGCGCGAGCACCTGCGCCCGTAGCCACGTTACCGCCGATGATCTGGAGATCCGGGTATTTAGCACGGGTTTCACGAATACGTTGCAGAACGCCTTCGGAGTGGCCATGTGAGGAGTCAATCAGCAGCACGTCAACGCCCGCGGCAACCAGCGCGTCAACGCGCTCTTCGTTACCTGCGCCCGCGCCAACCGCAGCGCCGACGCGCAGACGGCCATGCTCGTCTTTACAGGCGTTCGGTTTACGTTCTGCTTTCTGGAAATCTTTAACGGTGATCATGCCACGCAGGTGGAAGTTCGCATCCACAACCAGCGCTTTCTCAACGCGTTTTTCGTGCATTTTCGCCAGCACCACGTCGCGGGTTTCGCCTTCGCGAACGGTCACCAGGCGCTCTTTTGGTGTCATATAGACGCTGACAGGCTGGTTCAGGTCAGTCACGAAACGCACATCACGACCGGTGATGATGCCCACCAGCTCGTTGTCTTCGGTCACAACCGGGTAACCTGCAAAGCCGTTACGCTCGGTTAGCGCTTTCACTTCGTGCAGGGTGGTGGTTGGCAGAACGGTCTGAGGATCGGACACGATACCGGATTCATGTTTCTTCACGCGGCGAACTTCTTCCGCCTGACGCTCGATAGACATGTTTTTGTGGATAAAGCCAATGCCGCCTTCCTGTGCCAAAGCGATAGCCAGACGCGCTTCAGTCACGGTGTCCATTGCTGCGGAGAGCATAGGAATGTTCAGACGAATGGTTTTCGTCAACTGCGTGCTGAGGTCGGCAGTATTCGGCAGAACGGTGGAATGAGCGGGAACGAGGAGGACGTCGTCAAACGTCAGTGCTTCTTTAGCGATACGTAGCATGGGCAATATCTCTGACCTGGGTGGTTAAATATTGCCGTGGCATTATACAGAGCGTAACCGATTGCATCTACACTTTTTTGAAAAAAATGCTTGCGATCGCCTCTCAGCAGGTTACTATCGACTGAATAACTTGCTGATTTAGAATTTGATCCCGCTCACATGTTATCCTCTCAATCCCCCTCAATTTATACTGTCAGCCGCCTTAATCAGACGGTGCGTTTGCTGCTTGAGCAGGAAATGGGACAGGTCTGGATCAGCGGTGAAATCTCTAACTTCACGCAGCCTGCTTCCGGTCATTGGTACTTTACGCTAAAAGACGACACCGCTCAGGTGCGCTGCGCGATGTTCCGCAACAGCAATCGTCGCGTGACGTTCCGCCCTCAGCATGGCCAGCAGGTTCTGGTTCGCGCCAACATTACCCTGTATGAGCCGCGCGGCGATTATCAGATTATCGTCGAGAGCATGCAGCCCGCCGGTGAAGGCTTGTTGCAGCAGAAGTACGAGCAGTTAAAAGCCATGCTTTCGGCTGAGGGATTGTTTGACCAGCGGTTTAAAAAGCCCCTGCCCTCACCTGCCCACTGTGTTGGAGTTATCACCTCGAAAACCGGCGCGGCGCTGCACGATATTTTGCACGTCCTGAAGCGCCGTGACCCTTCCCTGCCCGTCATTATCTACCCAACTGCCGTTCAGGGTGACGATGCGCCGGGGCAGATCGTGTGCGCGATTGAGCTGGCGAATGCGCGTCAGGAGTGCGATGTCCTGATCGTCGGGCGCGGCGGCGGCTCGCTGGAAGACCTGTGGAGCTTTAACGACGAGCGCGTGGCGCGGGCAATCTTTGCCAGCCTTATCCCTGTGGTGAGCGCCGTCGGCCATGAAACGGATGTGACGATAGCCGATTTTGTCGCGGATTTACGCGCGCCCACGCCGTCCGCGGCGGCAGAGGTGGTCAGCCGTAATCAGCAGGAGCTGCTGCGCCAGATCCAGAACGGGCAGCAGCGCCTGGAGATGGCGATGGACTACTTCCTCGCCAACCGTACCCGCCGCTTTACCCAGCTTCATCATCGTCTGCAACAGCAGCATCCGCAATTGCGTCTGGCGCGTCAGCAAACCGTACTGGAGCGTCTGCGTCAGCGGATGAACTTCGCGCTGGATAACCAGCTTAAGAAAGCGATATCGCGCCAGCAGCGCACGACTCAGCGTCTGAACCAGCAGAATCCGCAGCCAAAGATTTATCGCGCACAAACGCGGATCCAGCAGCTTGAGTTCCGCCTCGCGGAAAATATCCGCTCACGCCTGAGCGCCACCCGCGAGCGTTTTGGCAATGCGGTCACCCATCTGGAAGCCGTCAGCCCACTCTCCACGCTGGCCCGCGGCTATAGCGTGACCACCGCGACGGACGGCAAAGTGCTGAAGCAGACGAAGCAGGTTAAAGCAGGGGATGTGCTCACCACCCGGCTTTCTGACGGCTGGGTCGAGAGTGAAGTGAAAGAGATCAAACCGGTGAAAAAAACGCGTCAGCGTAAAAGCGGATAAATCTTCGCCGGTTACAAACTATACTGCTGCTATTGCCTTTTTTAATAAGGAGAGCAGCATGCCCCATCTACATAGCGTCATCCCTCCGTATATTCTTCGCCGTATTATCGAAAGCGGTTCTGAGCCGCAGCAGCGCTGCGCCCGTCAGACCTTAACCCACGTCCAGACGCTGATGGCCCATATGCCGGGCAAACCCGCCGCGCCGCATGTGAATAAAGCCGGTCAGCTTGAGCGTGACATCTACGATGCGAAACAGACCCAGGAGCTGCCGGGTACCCAGGTACGCTATGAAGGCCAGCCCTCCAACGGAGATGTGGCGGTGGATGAAGCGTACGATTATCTGGGTATTACCCATGATTTCTTCTGGAAGGAATATCAGCGCGATTCGCTCGATAACAAAGGGCTGATCCTCACCGGCACCGTGCACTATGGCCGTGAGTATCAAAACGCCTTCTGGAACGGCCAGCAGATGGTCTTTGGCGATGGCGACGGGGAAATCTTCAACCGCTTTACCATTGCCATCGACGTGGTAGCGCATGAGCTTAGCCACGGCGTGACGGAGACCGAAGCCGGACTCATCTACTTTGAACAATCGGGCGCGCTGAACGAGTCGTTATCCGACGTGTTCGGTTCGCTGGTGAAGCAATACTATCTTAAGCAAACCGCCGATAAAGCAGACTGGCTGATTGGTGAAGGGCTGCTGGCGGAGGGCATCAACGGGAAAGGGCTTCGCTCCATGTCTGAACCCGGCACGGCCTATAACGATCCGCTGCTCGGTAAAGATCCGCAGCCCGGGCATATGAAAGATTTCATCAAAACGCGCGAGGATAACGGCGGCGTACACCTTAACTCCGGTATCCCCAACCGCGCGTTTTACCTGGCCGCAACGGCGATCGGTGGCTACGCCTGGGAAAAAGCGGGTTATGCCTGGTACGACACGGTTTGCGATCGCAACCTGGCGCAGGATGCGGATTTTGATGCCTTTGCAAAACTGACGATAGCGCACGGCGAGAAACGCTCCGGTAGCGACGTTGGGGGGGCTATAAAACAAGCCTGGGAACAGGTAGGAGTGCTGTAATGCAGGTTCCGGAACTGACGGATGACGCCGTGGTTGAGCTGGCCCGGGAAGGCGGCGTCGCTTTTATCCCTAAGCTGAGCGGCCAGCGCACCATTGCGCTCTCCTCGCTTAATGAGGCCCAGCGCCAGCGCCTGGTGAGCATTCTGGAGCAGGCTTTCCCGCGCGGCCAGCCGCCCGGACAAGCCTCTTCCCCCGGCAGAGGTGACCAGCGCTATTTCCGCATCCAGATTATCTGGACCGGCCAAAATCAGGCGCACTACGCCGATATCATCGTGCTGGTACCCGAGCAGGAAGCACCCGAGTCGCTGGTGGAACTGTGGCAGAAAGGTGAAGGCTGCGTGTGCGATTAAGCCTCAGCTCTGACGAACTCAACGCGTTTTTTTGAGATAAGCCCGTGGCCGTTCTGGCAAAAATAGTCCACCGCACCGCAGGCCTTGAGTACCTGAAGCGGTTGATGGCAGTCAGGGCAGCGCGCTTCGAGGGGAATATCGTTATTGCAGCTGTCGCAGTGCGCGATACCGTTTTGCGGCTCGAGCGCTGCGTGGCAATCCGGACAGGTTATCGACATGCTCTCTCCTGTTGAGGTGGGCCGGGGCTGGATAACTGCCCCGGCAGGCTGAATAGTATCAGGCTTCGGTAGCCGGTTTTGTCTGCACATTTTCCAGCATGCGACGCACCGGAACAATGAGGACGATCAGCACCGCAGCACAAATCAACAGCGCGATGGAGCAACGGGCAAAGAGGTCCGGCAGCATATCCAGCTGGTCGGCCTTCACGTGACCACCAATCAGGCCCGCAGCCAGGTTACCCAGCGCACTGGCGCAGAACCACAGGCCCATCATCTGACCGCGCATTCTTTCCGGCGCCAGCAGGGTCATGGTTGCCAGACCAATCGGACTCAGGCACAGTTCCCCGAGCGTCAGCATCAGGATACTGCCCACCAGCCAGAACGGAGAAACCCCTGCTCCACCATTGCTCAGCACGTTCTGTGCCGCCAGCATCATCAGGCCGAAGCCCGCCGCCGCGCACAAAATACCGATCACGAACTTGGTGATACTGCTCGGGCGAATATTATTGCTCGCCAGCTTCGGCCATGCCCAGCTAAATACCGGTGCCAGCAGAATGATGAACAGGGCATTAATCGACTGGAACCACACCGCCGGGATCTCAAAATCACCGATCATGCGGTTAGTGTAGTCGTTGGCGAACAGGTTGAAGGAGGTTGGCTTCTGCTCGAACGCGGACCAGAAGAACGCGGCGGAGACCAGCAGAATAAAGCATACCAGCAGCCTTGCGCGCTCTTTGCGATTCAGCCCGGCGAAGATGAACAGGTAGATGAAGTAGAGCGCGACGGAGGCGGCAATCACATATACCAGCACGCTGGCCACCGCGACCGGATTAATCACAATCACGCCCTGGGCAATCAACGTGACGATGATTGCAACACCCACAGCCAGCGCCAGCAGCCAGGCACCCACGCCGTTACGTTTCACTACTGGACTGTTCCAGGTGGAGTCCAGACCGACTTCGCTGTCGTAGCGCTTCATGGCCGGAACGGCAAACACGCGGAAGATAATCAGGGCGACCAGCATCCCGATACCGCCGATACCAAAGCCCCAGTGCCAGCCGTGGGTTTTAATCAGCCAGCCGGAAATCAGAGGAGCAATGAACGAGCCCATGTTGATGCCCATATAGAACAGCGAGAAACCGCCGTCACGACGCGCATCGCCCTTTTTGTAGAGGGTACCGACCATGACCGAGATACAGGTCTTGAACAGGCCGGAGCCGAGCACGATGAACATCAGGCCGATGAAGAACAGGTTGTCGCCCATAATGGCCGACAGGGCAATCGACAGGTGCCCGAGCGCAATCAAAATCGAACCGTACCAGACGGCCCGCTGCTGGCCGAGCCAGTTATCCGCCAGCCAGCCGCCCGGCAGTGCGGCGAGGTACATGGTGCCCGCGAAGATGCCGACAATCGCCGAGGCGTTTTCACGCGCCAGGCCCATTCCGCCGTCATACACGGTGGCGGCCATAAACAGGATCAGTAGCGGGCGAATACCGTAAAACGAGAAACGCTCCCACATCTCGGTGAAGAACAGCGAACCGAGCGGATAAGGATGGCCGAAGAAGGTTCGGCTCTCTTTTTGATTAACAGAGGATTGCATAATTCTCCCGAAAGGTATGTGTCGTGCTTGTAAACACCAGCATGTACGCCGAACGGTTACGTATCCGATCGATTTTTTACATGCGGCGAAATGTTGGTTAACCATTTGATAACCAGGCGCTAGTTTTGTCTAGTACCGAACCCTGGACTTTAAGATGAAAATTCGACGATTGTCTACTTTCTTAGATATAAACATGGTTAAAAGCGAATAGTGATTGACATCACAAAGGGAAGGCAGGCCTTTTGAATGAGCGAAAAAAACCCGCGACAGGCGCGGGTTTTAGTGAGTTCGGTAAGAATTATTTGCTTTTCTTAATGTGCTTAATCAAACGCTTACGCTTACGCATCTGGTTCGGCGTCAGGGTATTACGTTTATTCGCAAACGGGTTTTCCCCTTCCTTGAACTGAATACGGATAGGCGTACCCATCACGTCCAGCGACTTACGGAAGTAGTTCATCAGGTAGCGTTTGTAGGAGTCCGGCAGGTCTTTCACCTGGTTACCGTGGATCACCACGATAGGCGGGTTATACCCCCCGGCGTGGGCATATTTCAGCTTCACGCGACGGCCACGCACCAGCGGCGGCTGGTGATCTTCTGCTGCCATGTTCATGATACGGGTCAGCATCGCCGTGCTCTGGCGGCGGGTAGAGCTGTCATAGGCTTCACGAACGGATTCGAACAGGTTGCCTACGCCGCTGCCGTGCAGGGCAGAGATGAAGTGAACGCGGGCAAAGTCGATAAAGCCCAGACGGAAGTCCAGCGTCTCTTTCACCTGTTCGCGTACTTCATTGCTCAGGCCATCCCACTTGTTGACGACGATAACCAGTGAGCGCCCACTATTAAGGATAAAGCCGAGCAGAGAGAGATCCTGATCGGAGATACCTTCACGTGCGTCAATAACCAGCAGCACCACATTGGCGTCTTCAATCGCCTGAAGGGTTTTGATCACCGAGAATTTTTCCACTACATCGGTGATTTTCCCGCGCTTACGCACCCCTGCAGTGTCGATAAGTACGTACTCACGTTCATCGCGCTGCATTGGAATGTAAATGCTGTCACGCGTTGTGCCTGGCATGTCGTAAACCACCACGCGCTCTTCGCCCAGAATACGGTTAGTAAGCGTAGACTTACCTACGTTTGGGCGACCAACGATAGCCAGCTTAATCGGCAGATCCTGCGGGTTGAAGTCATCTTCCGGCTCTTCCTCGCCTTCCTCTCCGGCTTCAAACTGTGCCCAGTATTCGGCGTCTTCGTCCACCTCTTCCGGCGGGTTTACTTCATCAACCCACGGCAGCAGAACGGTTTCCAGCAGGCTGGTGACGCCACGGCCATGCGAGGCCGCGATAGGATAAATATCACCCAGACCTAAAGACCAGAAATCCGCAACGGCCTGATCGGCATCAATGCCGTCAGTTTTGTTCGCCACCAGGAAGGTTGGCTTTTCGCGTGAACGCAGATGTTTAGCGATAGCAGAATCCGCGGGCATCAGGCCAGCGCGCGCATCCACCATAAACAGAACCACATCCGCTTCTTCGATAGCCAGCAGAGATTGCTCTGCCATGCGGGTTTCTACGCCGTCTTCCGTACCGTCAATACCCCCGGTATCGATACAGATGAACTCGCGTCCTTCCACCTCTGCACGACCGTACTTACGGTCACGCGTCAGCCCCGGGAAATCCGCAACCAGCGCATCACGGGTGCGTGTTAAACGGTTAAAAAGAGTGGATTTTCCAACGTTAGGGCGCCCGACAAGCGCGACCACAGGTACCATGTTTGAAGCCTCATAAAATTCAAAATAACGTCGCTTTCGCAGCGTTTTTAAAAATGTCAAAACGGCTCCTGAGTGAACAGGAGCCGTTTAGTATACTACAACCGCCGTGTAATTAACGCGTGATCGCGTACAGCGTGCCGTCTTTTGCCTGAATCAGCAGTTTACCGTCAGCCACAACCGGGTCGGTCAGGAAGCCTGAGCCGTCCACTTTCTGCTGCGCCACGAAGCGGCCATTCTCTGGATCGATCCAGTGCATATAGCCTTCGCTGTCGCCCACCACCAGGCTGCCGTTATACAGTGCCGGTGCGGTCAGCAGACGGTGCAGCAGATCGCTCTGCGTCCACAGCGTCACGCCACCTTCGGTGCTCAGCGCCAGCAGACGGTCGTTCTGATCCACCATATAAATACGGTTGCCGTCGACAATGAAATCGTTCACGGAACCCAGCTCACGTTTCCACATGATCTGGCCGCTACGCAGGTCCAGCGCCGTCAGGTTGCCGTTATACGCCAGCGCGTAAACCACACCGTCAACGATGACCGGCGTGGTGTCCACGTCACTCAGACGGTCGATTTCAGTTGAACCGGTCGCCTGGGAAATACGCTGCTGCCAGATCATCTGGCCCTGCTGCATCAGTACTGCGCTGACACGACCGTTGTCACCACCCACAATGGCGGCGCCAAATGCAGTCGCCGGAGCAGATTCACCACGCAGAGACAGCGCTGGCATATCCAGGTTAACCGTCCATTTTACCAGACCATCGGCTTCGTTCAGCGCCTGCAACTGGCCGTTGCTGGTATGGATCAACACCAGGCCGTCGCTGACAACCGGACGTGACAAGGATTCACCGGCAACGCTGGTCTGCCATGCAACCGAACCGTCGCTGGCATTCAGCGCGTAAACCTGCGCTTTTTCGCTGCCCACATACACGTGACCGCCAGCAACGGTCAGGCCGCCAGAAAGCAGCGCAGGTTTACGGGAGAACCAGCCGTCTTTTTCCGCCAGGTTAATGGACCACACTTCTTTTCCGTCATCAGCGTTCAGCGCTTTAACGGTGCCTTTGCGATCGGCCGCATAGACCACGCCGTCAGCAAATGCCGGGTGCAGGTTGGAATAAAAATCGCCAATACCATCACCCACGGAGGTGTCCCAGGCGGTGGACGGAGTGAACTGGTTTTCAACCGTCGGCAGCGGGGACATTTTGACAACGTCTTCTTCGCCACTGAACAGTGAACAACCACTCAATAACGTAACAGAAAGCAGTCCTGGCAGAAGTAATTTACGCAATTGCATTGGGTCCCTCTCAGACGGACAAATTATTTATTTTCATCTGCATCATTTCGCTCAGCGCAGGTGAAGCTTTACTATCCACGCCAGCTTGCCACGCTTTACGCGCGCCCGCTTTATCACCCTTACTCAGCAGTGCTTCACCGCGAAGATCGGCGACAATAGCGGCAAAGCCATCACCTTTGATGGTATCAAGCGTTTTCAGCGCGTCGTCGGCTTTTTTCTGCTGAACCTGAATACGTGCCAGGCGCAGATTGATCACCGCTTTCAGATTTTCGTCACTGGCAGCAGCAAGCCCCTGAGACAGTTGCGTAGCGGCTTTGTCCAGTTCGTTTTTATCAACATACTGCTGAGCCACTTCCAGCGCAGCCAGCGCACCGTAGGTGTTTTTGTTGTCAGCGGCAAATTTCTCCGCAGCCGTCAGCGTTTGCGGCTGATCGGCACGGATTGCGCTAACGGTGTTTTCGTAGTTCAGGGATGAACCGCGAGCAGAGTCAGCCTGATGATTGTTCCAGTAACGCCAGCCAACCAGCGCACCAACACCTAAAATAACCCCTACAACCAGTGCCTTGCCGTTTTCAGCAAAGAAGCGTTTAACCGCATCAACCTGGTCGTGTTCGTTCTCGTACATTTCCACGCAGTCCTTCTCCTTAGCCCAATAGAGTGCGCAAGTGCGCCGCAACGCCATCCTGCGTTACCGTAGTTTGCTCACCAGAGCGCAGGTCTTTAACCACCACTTCGCCGTTGGCCACTTCGGACTCACCCAGCACCAATGCGATACTTGCGCCCCACTTATCGGCACGAGCAAACTGTTTTTTAAAGTTGCCGCCGCCGTGGTTGGTCATCAGCTTTACGTCCGGCAGCGCATCGCGCACGCGTTCGGCAAGCTGCATCGCCGCAGACTGCGTATCCGCACCTGAGGCCACCAGGTATATATCGACAACAGGATCGGCTTTAAATTCCGGATTAACTGCCTGAACCAGCAAAACAAGTCGCTCAAGGCCCATCGCGAAGCCTACAGCCGGTGCTGCGCGACCACCCAGTTGCTCGACCAGTCCGTCATAACGACCGCCAGCACAGACGGTGCCCTGCGAACCGAGGCTGGTGGTGACCCACTCAAATACGGTGCGGTTGTAGTAGTCCAGACCGCGCACCAGACGCTGGTTAACGGTATAAGCAATGCCCGCCGCTTCAAGCAGCTTGCACAGGCCAGCAAAGTGTTCGCGGGAATCCTCATCCAGGTAGTCACCCAGCGCTGGCGCATCGTTCAGCAGCGCCTGTACGTCAGGATTTTTGGAATCGAGTACGCGCAGCGGGTTGCTGTACATACGACGTTTACAGTCTTCGTCGAGCTTCTCTTTGTGTTGTTCCAGGAACGCCACCAGCGCATCGCGATAGTTCGCACGCGCTTCCAGAGAACCGATAGAGTTCAGCTCCAGGGATACGTGCTCAGAAATACCGAGCGCACGCCACCAGCGGGCAGTCAGCATAATCAGTTCGGCATCGATATCTGGTCCTTGCAGACCAAACACTTCCACGCCAAGTTGGTTGAACTGACGGTAGCGGCCTTTTTGCGGACGTTCGTGGCGGAACATCGGGCCGATATACCACAGGCGCTGCTCCTGATTGTACAGGAGACCATGTTCGATGCCGGCGCGTACGCAACCCGCCGTCCCCTCAGGACGCAGGGTCAGGCTGTCGCCGTTGCGGTCCTCAAAGGTATACATCTCTTTTTCAACCACGTCGGTTACTTCGCCGATCGCGCGTTTGAATAACGGGGTCTGCTCTACAATCGGCAAACGAATTTCGCTGTAACCGTAGCTGCCGAGCACCTGCTTCAGTGTGCCTTCAATGCGCTGCCAGATGGCGGTTTCGCCAGGCAGATAATCGTTCATGCCGCGGATGGCTTGAATGTTTTTTGCCACGTTTATTCTCTTTCTATATACAAAAAAGAACCCAAAGAATGGGTTCAATCATACATGGGAAGCAGCCTGCTTCCCATCACGTTATTTTTCAACCTGCTGAACGCTGATGCGCTGCGCTTCGTCCATCATCGTCGCTTTTGCGCGAATGCGGGCTTCAAGCTGGTCGATCATATCACTATTATCCAGACGATCTTTACGAACGCCATCTTCATAGAGACCACTTTTCTTGTTACCGCCGGTAACGCCCAGCGTGGACACCAGCGCTTCACCCGGACCGTTCACCACGCAGCCGATGATGGAAACGTCCATCGGGGTGATAATGTCTTCCAGACGCTGCTCCAGGGCATTCACGGTGCCGATCACGTCAAACTCCTGACGTGAACAGGTTGGGCAGGCAATGAAGTTGATCCCACGCGCGCGGATACGCAGTGATTTCAGGATGTCGAAACCGACTTTGATCTCTTCCACCGGATCGGCGGCCAGGGAGACGCGTAACGTGTCACCGATGCCTTCAGAGAGCAGCAGGCCGAGACCAATTGCCGATTTTACTGAGCCGCTGCGCAGACCGCCCGCCTCGGTGATGCCAAGGTGCAGCGGCTGATCGATCTGTTTTGCCAGCAGACGATACGATTCAACGGCCAGGAAAACGTCAGACGCTTTCACGCTCACTTTGAACTGATCGAAGTTAAGGCGATCCAGATGATCGACGTGACGCATGGCGGATTCGAGCAGCGCCTGCGGCGTCGGCTCACCGTACTTTTCCTGGAGATCTTTTTCCAGAGAGCCAGCGTTTACGCCGATACGGATTGGAATGTTTTTGTCGCGGGCGCAGTCAACCACCATGCGAATGCGCTCTTCGTTGCCGATGTTGCCTGGGTTAATACGCAGACAATCGACACCGTATTCAGCGACTTTCAGCGCGATACGGTAATCGAAGTGAATATCGGCAACCAGCGGAACGCTCACCTGCTGCTTGATCAGTTTGAACGCCTCAGCGGCGTCCATGGTCGGCACTGAGACGCGAACAATGTCCGCGCCGACGCGTTCTAATGCTTTGATTTGATTAACCGTCGCTTCTACATCCGTAGTACGCGTATTGGTCATCGACTGGACGGCGATAGGCGCCCCATCGCCGATTGGCACGTTCCCAACGTAAATCCGTTTCGATTTTCTACGTTGAATAGGAGCCTGGTTATGCATGTAAAATCTCCCGCATTGCCCGTCTGTTACTGTGCTGCTGATTGTTCGGCATTAACGGTAAGACGCGCAACCTGGTTAGTTCTGATAAAGCGGCTCAGATCGACAGGTTTTCCTTGATACTGGATCTGTACCGCTGCCGGTGCGCCGATTTTAAGCTTGTATGGTGCCTGGCCCGTTAGATTTAACGTGCCATCTTTACGTTGCAGGCCGCTGAACAGCTTTTTACCTGTCGCGTCAGTCACTTCCAGCCAGCAATCAGCCGTGAAATTCATCACCAGCGCATTCGGGTCAACGGCAGGTGCCGCCGTACCCGCCGGGTCAGTTGGCAGTGACGCTGCGGTGTTATCTGCCGGTGCCGTTGCCGCAGGGGCGGTATCAACATTGGCCTGAGAAGGTGATACGACCGCGTTCTGATCCTGGGCCTGGGTGGCTGGTGCGGTATTCGCCGTCGCTTCTGGCGTCGCCGCTGGCTCGGTTGCAGGCGTGCTGGTTGCTGCCGCCTGAGGTTCGCTGGAGGTCGCAGCCCCTTCGGTGCTTAACGGCACGCTTTGCGCGCCGTTAGTACCAGATTGATTAAGCTCAGCGGAGGACTGATCGGCCATGGTGGTGATCTCTTCCTGTTGCGCTTTGTGGTTTTGCCACCACCATGCGCCCGTCAGGCCGACAACCACGAACAGGACCAGCCAGGTAAAGCTCATCAGCCAGCCATCGCGTTTTTTACGACGTTTACCCAAAGAGAAGCTTTGCATCGGCGCAACTTTTGCCGCACGCACAGGCGCCTGCTTCTCCATCATCGGCAGTAATTCGTCTTCAGGAATATGAACCAGTTTGGCGTAAGAACGGATATAACCGCGCAGAAACGTTGAAGCCAGATCGGCGGGCGCCTTATCTTCTTCAATGTCGCGAACGGTGGAAACCTTCAGGCACAGGCGTTCTGCAACGGCTTGCTGGCTGAGTCCGAGTTGTTCACGGGCGTTGCGAAGACGAACGCCAGTGGAGAGTGCTGCATTTTGATCGTGAGTGGCTTCAGTATTCATTCGCTACAACTACTGGTACGTGAAAATAAGGGTTCAGGTGCCGGTGAGTCACAATGCCACCCGCACCGCGAAACTTTAGGTCAGTTAACCTGGAACAAACAGTATAAGACTGTCGGGCCGCAGATGACAGCGCTGGCAGGCCTTCACGCTAAACTGTTGTTACGTCGTTACATACTGCCCGAAAGTCGTATGAAACGCACCGTAATTATTAATCAGTCGTGATGATTGTGGCTGGTTATTCAGTAAATTAATGCTTCACGGCGCAAAAAATGCGCCGTGTCTGCATAATAATCAAACGGTTTTAACCGCGATTGACTCACCCTGCATACGCTTACGTAGCGTACGTTTGGTACGGTCAATAACGTCACCCGCCAGCTGACCACAGGCTGCGTCGATATCGTCGCCACGCGTTTTACGTACGATGGTGGTGAAACCATACTCCATCAGCACTTTTGAGAAGCGATCGATACGGCTGTTCGAGCTACGACCATACGGCGCGCCCGGGAACGGGTTCCATGGGATCAGGTTGATCTTACATGGCGTATCTTTCAGCAGTTCAGCCAGCTCATGTGCATGCTCGGTACCGTCGTTAACATGATCCAGCATCACATATTCAATGGTCACGCGGCCCTGGTTAGCATTGGATTTCTCCAGGTAACGGCGCACGCCAGCCAGGAAAGTTTCGATATTGTACTTTTTGTTGATCGGCACAATTTCGTCACGGATGGCGTCGTTTGGCGCGTGAAGGGAGATGGCCAGCGCAACGTCAATCATGTCACCCAGTTTGTCCAGCGCAGGCACAACGCCGGAAGTAGAGAGCGTAACGCGGCGCTTGGACAGACCAAAACCGAAATCGTCGAGCATGATTTCCATCGCCGGAACGACGTTGGTCAGGTTGAGCAGCGGTTCACCCATCCCCATCATCACCACGTTGGTGATTGGACGTGTACCGGTGACTTTCGCTGCACCCACGATTTTCGCGGCACGCCAGACCTGGCCGATAATTTCCGACACGCGCAGGTTACGGTTAAAGCCCTGCTGCGCCGTAGAGCAGAATTTGCACTCCAGCGCACAGCCCACCTGAGAAGAGACGCACAGCGTGGCGCGATCGTCTTCCGGGATATACACGGTTTCAACACGCTGATCGCCAACGGCAATGGCCCACTTGATAGTGCCATCTGAAGAGCGCTGCTCTTCCACCACTTCCGGTGCGCGGATTTCCGCCACTTCTTTAAGCTTATTGCGCAGCACTTTGTTGATGTCCGTCATGTCATCAAAGTTGTCGCTGCAATAGTGGTACATCCATTTCATGACCTGATCGGCACGAAACGGCTTCTCGCCCATCTCTTTAAAGAACTCGCGCATCTGCTGACGGTTCAGGTCCAGCAGGTTAATTTTTCCATTTTTATTGGGAACCGCAGGAATGGCGACTTCGGAGGTATTCACTAATTCAGACATAATTTTTTCCGGCCTCGTTGTTACACGTTGTGGCCCTTGGTGGGTTGAAAAGAAACGCCCCGGGAAGCAGTCTGCTCGTCCGGGGCGTTGCATTGTACAAAGTCTGGCGCAGGGATGCCACGTTTGCACGCGGCATTTACGAAATTATTAGCGAGTGCGCGGGCACACTTCGCCTTCTGCAAAGAAGAACGCGATTTCGCGCGCAGCAGATTCAACAGAGTCGGAACCGTGAGTGCCGTTCTCGGTGAAGCTGTCTGCGTAGTCAGCGCGCAGAGTACCTGCCAGCGCGTTGTCCGGGTTGGTTGCACCCAGCAGATCGCGGTGACGCTGTACCGCGTTTTCGCCTTCCAGTACGGATACCACGATTGGGCCAGAAGTCATGAACTCGACCAGACCGTCAAAGAATGGGCGACCTTCGTGCTCAGCGTAGAATCCGCGAGCCTGTTCAACGGTCAGGTGCAGCATTTTGGTGCCAACGATCTTAAACCCTGCTGATTCAAAGCGAGCGAAGATGCTGCCAATAACGTTTTTTGCCACCGCGTTTGGTTTGATGATGGAAAAAGTACGTTCAATAGCCATTGATAACCTCTGTAAAATGTTCTGTTGTTTTTGCATACCTGAGTATGGTGTGGCGCGGATTATAAAGAGCAATAGCGCCATTGCCTATGGTTATGCATAACATTTTTTTAAAATGAGACGAAGATTAGCAACAGCTCGTATTTCGCATGCCGTACTGATGGTGAAAACAGAGCGGACACTGCTTTTCATCAGAACTAAATGACCAGAAATGGCGGTGGCACGTCAAACAAACGGCTTCATATGCCGGTATGGTCACGCTTTTCGCTGTCCCGTCTGTTTGCGTCACGTTTATCGCCGCATGCTGGCATACCGCTTCGCAGCCGCCACACCCCGTACAGCGTCCGGTTTCCACGACCAGTTCAGCGTTCTCAAACCGAATCGCGTTTTCCGTACAACTCCGCCAGCACGCGCCGCAGAGTACGCAGGATTCGGTATCGAGAGTTATCTCTGCCTCGCTAAACGCAGAAAACGCCCTGCGCAGCTCACGCTGACCGGGCACGACGCAACAGGCCCGGACATCCTCACGGGGAACGTGCATCAGCGCACGCCGGGCGGTATTTACCTCGTTGACGGGTATATGTTTAAACGCCCACGCTGCTTCACCACGTCGACGAAGCGCAAGATTCAGCCGGGCAATCGCCAGCAACCAGTCAGGATACTGCTCCGCGTCGATACTGATAAAACGAACGTGGTGCTGCGCGTGCCACAGCAGAAGCTCATTCACCCCTGGCGCACGGTCAGTAAAAGGCCCAACAAGCGTATCGCCACACAGAAAACGTTTTCGCGGCGTGATGCCGGTGATGGCTTCAGCGGGGCAGACAAACAGGCAGTCACCGCATTCAATACAGCGGCTGTCATCAACCGAGACGCCGGTGTCGGTAAAAGAAAAAGCCTGTACGGGACAGACGTCCGCGCAGGCGCAGCAGGAAGAGTGGCGAAAACGGCGACGGACGCACGCATGCGTCACGTCCATCGCCGGGGCAAAGGTTAATCCGCCCATCAGCCAATACTGAAGAAAACAAAGCGCAGCATCAGCTCACCCACAATCAGCAAGGCGCTGCCCAACAGCATTGTGCCTCGCGCCGCTTTTAAGCCGCCCGCAGCAAAGCACAGCATACCCGCAACGGAAACGCACCAGCTCAGCAGATGCACGGTTCGCAGTTGCTCCAGCATTTGTAACGGTGCGTGTGGGAACGTCACAACGGTGTTGTCCATAGCCGTAATATCTGCCAGCCAGACGGGCTGCATCACCAGACGTGCAATCACCAGCAGCGTGATAATGACAATCGCCGTTCGCACGCGAGTCTGGGAACGTGCCCCAACGGCCATGCAGGCTGAACCGATAATTCCCACCGAACCGATAAACAGCACCAGGGTATTAATGTGATGCCACGTCACCACGGATGCATGCATGTAGATCTGCGCCATGCAGAACACATCCACCAGCCCGACAAGACCTGCCACAACCAACAGCGGCTTCCAGCCTGGTTTTTTGACAAACATCAGCAGCGTTGCGAGGCCAAGTGCCGCAAGATAAAGACTGGCAAAGATAATCTCACGGCTCAGCCAGGAGCTGGATACGTGACGCAGCGCGTTGAACGCATTAAGTGGATAGCCCATGTGCAACGCGGAGGCGAGCAGACCGAGGCTGGCCAGCACAAACGCTCCGGCAGCCGGCAGCAGCGCGCTGCGTTGCGTGCTTCCGAAGGCCAGCCACAGCGTAACGCCAACCGATCCTTGCAGGAACAGCGTAAAAATCAGCAGCGGTAACTCATGCATGACGTTTCCCCTCTTTCTCTGCGCCCTGATGCGCTTTGATCACCAGGTTCGGTTTGGTGATGGAGGAATCAGGCAAGCCTTTCACATCACAGACCGCACCATACTTCGCCCGCAGTTCATCAATCGGCCCGAATTTAATCGCTTCGAGTGGACAGGTTGCCACACAGACAGGCTGTTCCCCCTTCGCCTGTAGATCCACGCAGAAATCACATTTGGACATCTGCCCGGTCTGCTCGTTGAGCTGTGGCGCGCCGTAAGGGCATGACCACGCGCAGTAGCCGCAGCCGACGCACTTATCAGTATCTACGCGCACAATACCGTCCCCCGGACGCTTATGCATCGCAGTGGTCGGACAGTTTTTGGTGCAGATTGGGTCGGCACAGTGGTTACAGGAGATAGAGAGCGTGTAGGCAAAAACGTTATTGCTGACGCCACCCTGCCCGGTCGGGATAAAGCTCCCGCCATTAACTTCGTACACGCGACGGAAACGACGTCCGACCTCAAGGTTGTTTTTATCTTTGCACGCTACCTGACATGCTTTGCAGCCCGAGCAGCGAGAAGAGTCGATATAAAAACCCAGCTGTTTGTCGCTTACCGGTGCGTAATGTTTAAACTGACTCATGCTTTAGCTACCTCCACCAGCATGGTTTGATGGGAATTCCCTTTCGCAAGCGCGGTAATACGTGCGGAACTGAGCACGTTCGCGCAGCCGCCCTTATCAATACCCTGCTCGTCCGGCTGCCACCAGGCACCTGCCTGCATGGCCACAACGCCTGGAATGATGCGCGGCGTGACCTCCGCCAGGATCTCGCAAATGCCGCGCGCGTTATGAATACGCACGGTATCTCCCTGCGCAATGCCGCGATTTTGCGCATCCTGCGGGTTGATCCACAGCTTTTGCTGCTGCGCCTCAATTAACCACGGGTTGGCGTACTGGGTGGAGTTAGCGCGGTTTTTTCCTTTCCATGTAATCAGCTGGAGCGGGAAGCGTTTCGCCAGCGCGTCTTCCGGCCCTTCATGGGCAGGCACGTAGTGCGACAGCGCCGGAATTTCCGGGTGATGCATGTCGTACAGACGCTTCGAGAAGATCTCAATTTTTCCGGACGGCGTCGGAAACGGATGATTCTGCGGATCGCGAATGTTGTCTTCAAAGGCGACGAACGGCGCGCTTTTGAAAAGGTGCTGACGCGTCTTCTGTAGCGTCGCGAAGTCCGGCAGGTTTTCGTCAGGCATGGAAAGACGCGTCTGCTCCCAGATGTGCTCAATCCACGCTTTTTCGTCACGCCCTTCACTGAACGCGGGTTCGACGCCAAGCTTAGCGGCGACCTCCCGCAGCCAGTCGTAGTCTGAACGGCGTTCAAATTCAGGTTCAATGAGCTTTTCTGACAGGATCAGATAGCTTGCCGTGCCCCAGGTTTCGCCGATATTCCAGCGTTCCATAAAGCTGGTTTCCGGCAAAAGAAGGTCGGCGTATCGGGCGCTCGGCGTCATAAACAGATCGCTTGCGACGATAAACTCGATTTTCGACTCGTCTTCCAGGACACGGGTTGCCTGATGAAGATCCGGGTTCTGGTTAGCCAGATAATTTCCCGCCAGCGAGAACAGGATGCGGATATTGCTGTCCAGCTTTTCGGCATCTTTCAGGCCGACGTCCGCGGTGACCTGAGAGGCATCGTCGGCGGCCTGCACCCAGTTCATCACCGATATTTTGGCTTTGACCGGGTTGTCCGGCATTTCTGGTCCGGCGGCAAATTTCCGGTTTGCGCAGCCGCCATAGCCTGCTGCCCAACCGCCTTTCACCCCGACGTTACCCGTGAGCGTAGCCAGCAACGTCGAGCCGCGCGCGGTGCGCTCGCCGCAGTTATGACGCTGCGGTCCCCAGCCCTGGATCAGCGCAGCGGGTTTGGTGGTTGCGTAGTCGCGCGCCAGTTGCCGAATTGTTTGTGCAGGCACGTGAGTGATTTTCTCTGCCCACTCGGGCGTTTTCGCCACGCCATCTTTTGCGCCGCTCAGGTAAGCCATCAGGGATTCATTGGCCGGAACGCCTTCTGGCATAGTGTCTTCGTCAAAGCCCAGGGTGTAGCGCTGAATAAAGTCGCGATCGTGCAGGTTCTCCGTGACGATCACATACATCATCGCGTCCATCAGGGCGTTGTCCGTGGTGGGAAGCAGCGGGATCCACTGATCGGCCAGGGAGGAAACCGTATCGGAATAGCGAGGGTCGACAACAATAAAGCGAGTGCCGTTTTGCTTCATCTTCTGGTAGAAGTGGTTGCTGTGACCAAAGATCGTTTCCGTCGGGTTATGTCCCCAGAGGATGACCAGTTTGGTGTCCAGCAGCGTGTCAAGAGAGCTGCCGCTGGCAGCGGTGCCATAGGTATACGGCGTTGCTGCCGCCGTGTTACCCATACTGACCGAGTGATAGCTTTCGAGATAGCCGCCGGTTAAGTTGAGCAGACGACGAACCATTTTATCGCCGGAAAAAGTCCCGCCGGACACAGCGGTGCCCACATGAACATAGCGTGAAGCCGCACCGTATTTTTTCGTAATAGTTTTTAATTGATTCGCAATAAGGGTGGTGGCTTCATCCCAGGTAATACGCTCGAATTTTCCTTCGCCACGTTTCCCTACACGTTTCATTGGGTATTTCAGCCGATCGGGATGGTAAACAAATTTCCGATAAGCCCGGCCACGCACGCAGGCGCGCATTACGGGCATTTGCGGATCCAACGCGTTATCCGGACGCGTAGAAATTCGGGTCACAACGCCCTCACTGACGTGAGCACGAATATCACACTTGCCGCCGCAGTCAAACGTACTACAGGTTTGCACTACTTTTTCTTCAGGCGTAGTGTCTGAAACCGCCGCGCCCTGTGCCTGTACTTTGCCGGTTTTGACGACAAAAGGCAGAGCGGCGAGCGCCGATCCTGCCTGAATAAACTGACGCCGGGATATGGCGGGAATAGTCCCCTCTCCCTGATGTTTATTTTTTTCCATTGTTCGTTCCTTAAAATAAAAACGCATTCTCGTTTTTTTTCAGGAACGGATATTGATAATTATCAAGCTAACTCTTGAGGAGTAACACTTAGCGATCTAACTCAAAATTGACCGTCGCCGTTTGTCCTGTTTCATCTAATACAACTAACTGATATTTACCCGACAAATATAATTGCAGTGAATAATTCTTCTGATGTCCGTCCAGCGGTTCGCCATTCAAAAACCACCATCGTTGCCCCTCCCCGCCGCTGGTTGAAACGAACAGGGTCATGTTTTTCTCACCCGGAAGACGTTTAATTACCGCCCCTTCTCTGACGCCTGACAACATCAGCGGCGCCGCATTATGGTTATCCAGCGGAGGGCAAACCGCTGAACGGGCGGGGAGACGAGCTGCCCGTTTTTCGGCAGCAGGCAGCCAGGGCTCCAGCGGCAGCGGCCAGACATCCAGCACTTTTTCTGTCGCATCAGGACAATCCGCTGCGACGCGTTTGCCTTCTTTATCCAGCCAGACCGGGAAACGGATCCCGCGAATCCCCTCTTGTTCCGGCAGCAGCAGCGTAGGCGGTTCACTGCCTTCCAGCAGCCAGGTTGACAGCCGACGCCGACAGTTTTCGCTCCCTTCAGGCAGGGACTGGCCCCCCGGCCAGCAAATCACGCCCCGTCCTACGCTTGCAGGACGCGGATCGCGCGGCAGACGGGCTTCATCCACCATCGAGCGGGACTGAAGCATGTTATTGACCTGATTCAGGAGCGGAACCGCGCTGGCGAAACCAAACTGCCCGGCAACGGGCGTGCCGTCCGGACGTCCGGTCCAGATTCCAATGACATACCGGGCGTTCAGCCCGATGGCCCAGGCATCCCGGTAGCCATAGCTGGTGCCCGTTTTCCACGCCAGCGGCGCAACCTGGGGCAGCGCACTGTCCGGCAGGGGCTGTGCTTCACTGGCGAGAATGCGACGAATGATCCACGCCGCCCCCTGCGACAGCAGCGGACGTTCGATCAGCGGATCGCCCGGCTGTAAACGCAACCGGCCCGCCTTACCCTGACGCGCAAAGGCACTATAGGCGGCAGCGATATCAGCCAGGCGTGCGCCTGCGCCCCCCAGGATCAGGGAGAGGTTGGGCTGCGCCCCCGCGGGGAGTATGAGCGGTAATCCCGCGTTGCTCAGCATGCCTGCAAAACGTTTTGGGCCGTACGCTTCCAGTACCTGCACCGCAGGCAGGTTGAGGGAACGCACCAGGGCTTCGCTCATGCTGACCGGCCCATGGAAACCGCTGTCAAAGTTGCCGGGGCGATAATCCCCCGTTTTTCTTGGAACATCCTGTAATAACGAAGCGGGATGGATCAGGCCATCGTCCAGCGCCATGCCATAGATGAATGGCTTGAGGACCGATCCCGGCGATCGGATCGCATTGACCATATCCACGTGACTAAAGCGACTGTCATCATTGATATCTACCGAGCCTACCCAGCCACGCACTTTCATGGATGTATGATCCACGACGATCATCGCCAGTGAACTGCGGGCAGGCAGGCGCGATTTCCAGTTCATTGCCAGCTCTTCAAGCTGTCGTTGCAAAGCTGCATCCAGCGTGGTGACTATTTTTGTGTCGCGGCTTTTACTCAACATCATGCGGGAAAAGAGCGGCGCCAGCTGCGGCATCTGCCGGGGGGCCAGCCAGACCGGCTCTTCACGGGACTCTTTCACCTGCTTCTCAGACCAGACGCCCTGAGTCAGCATGCGGTCGAGCACTTTGTTCCGCGCCGCTTCGGCACGTTCCGGCCAGCGGTCGGGGCGCAGACGGCTGGGTGCCTGTGGCAGTACAGCCAGCAGCGCCGCGTCGGAATAGCTCAGCTGAGACGGCGGTTTGCCAAGATAAGTCCAGCTTGCCGCGCCCACGCCCTGCAACGTGCCGCCAAACGGGGCACGGTTGAGATACAGCGTCAGGATTTCACGCTTGGAGAGATGCCACTCCAGCTGCATCGCCCGCCACAGCTGACGAATTTTACCGCCAAAGGTACGCGGATGCGGATCCAGCAGGCGTGCCACCTGCATGGTAAGCGTGCTCCCGCCAGAAACCACTCTCCCGGCGGTGAGATCCTGCCAGGCGGCACGCAGTACAGAAAGCGGATTGACGCCAGGGTGATCCCAGAACCAGCGATCTTCATACTGGATCAGCGCCTCAAGATAGCGTGGGGAAACCTCTTCAATGGTAACCGGATAGCGCCAGATGCCTTCGCTGTCGGCAAAACGCCACAACGGAACACCCTGCTCATCCACCACCACTCGCGCAGGGTTGACCTCTTTCAGGGGCAACGGCCACACGCGGTCAGCGGCGACAATCAGCCCCCCTAAAAAGAGAAGCGCTCCCGCAAGCCACAGCCAGCGGGAGCGAATCAGGCGTGCTATCTGCATCTTACGGAACAACGATCAGCGGGCCACTGGCCGACCCCGTTGCTCGCCACTGCGGAACGTACATGGACTCGACCATCGGAACAGGCACCTGATAGGTTCCTGGCGTAACGGCACGGGCCAGGTAAACCAGCGTGACCGGCTGACCTTCATTGACCGGCACGGCGGCCACAAAGCGATCGTCGCGGAATTCCATGTGCTGAATATCAGACTGTTGCATCTGATTCAGCAGGTTTTGCACTTCACTGCCGCTGTCCTGCAAGCTGGCGCTGCTGCTCGCCAGATTCTGGTTTTCCAGCTCCAGACCTGCCGGGAGCAGATCCACCACCAGCGCATCCGGTACGTTCTGGCTTGCCTTCACTTCCAGCCACACCAGAACCAGCTCACCGCTCTTAAGTGAAGAGAGCGACTTGCTGCTGCCGTCTGTCGCCAGGATATGACGTTCAATCTGCAAGACGTGAGAAGATGGCTGGGGCGCATACTCCGGATAGCCAGTAGTGTCCAGTCGTACCCACAGCGGCGTCGTGCCGGTATTCGTCACCTGCAAGGCACCAGGCTGGTCGCCGTTCAGGTTTTCTACCTGCGCTTTATCACTGCTCTGGGTCTGTTCAGAGAGGGTGGTCGTTGCCTGCCACGCGCCTGACAAGGTTTGCAGTGAACGTCCAGCCAGGAACAGCGCATTGCTCTCCTGGGTTGACAGCCAGCGCTGGCTGAACGCGTTTTCAGATAACGCGTTCAACAGCCTGTTTTGCGCATCCGGCAGCAGCTTGTACTCTTCCAGCAGGGAGAGCATCAGGGCATTATCACGCAGCTGGCTGCCGTAATCCGCCATCCAGTTTCGGCTGTCGTTACGGGGTGTTTTGAGAGCCAGATCCAGCGCCTGCTGGCTGCGCGGTGTATCCCCCATCAGTTTGAGTGCCATGCCCAGCTGCATCAACGGAAGCCCGGAAGCGGCCTGAGCGTGACGCTCCCAGATTTCACGCAGTGCACCGAGCGGCGCTTTTTGCTGACGAGCCAGCACCAGCGAAGCATACGCCTGGACAGCAAATTTGCTGGCCTGGGTGTCGTCGCTGTAGCGGATGGACATCATCCCCGGATCCTGTAAATAGCGCAGCAGTCGGCTGTTGGCGTTATTCACCGCCTCGGCAGGCACGCTGTAACCCTGCTCCCCTGCCCGCACCAGGAAGTCCGTAACATAGGCGGTCAGCCAGTACTCTTCCGGGCCGTTTTTATCCCACAAGGCAAAACCGCCATCGTCACGCTGCATTTGCAGCAGACGGGAGATGCCGATATCAATGGCCGCACGGCGTTTATCGTCGGTGTCGCCTTTAATGCCCAACGCCGTAAGCTGTGCCGCGTTGGTGTAGAGGGACGGGAACAGGCCGCTGGTGGTCTGCTCAAGACATCCGTATGGATAGGCCTGAAGTTCACGAATGTAGCGCGCCAGGTTCAAAGGTGGTTTACCGCTGAGCAACAGCTGTCCCTGTAGCGTGGCAGGCGAGAAACCGTCGATATGCTGTGCTGGCGCGCTCCAGGATTCGCCAGGGTTCAGCATCGTGCCCGTATTCACCGTTTGCGCCGGGAATGCGGGGCGTACACCAATTTTCCAGCTCTTCTGCTGCGGCGCAAACGTCTCACCAGGGAGCTGAAGCCCCGTCACCTGAGCAGTTACTTCACCATCGCCATAGCCTTCCAGCGCGCGCACCGGAATAAACAGAGTGCTACGTGCGCCAGGCGGCAGCTTAACCGGCTCTGGCTGAGCACCTTCGAGCGACACCTTACCGGTTGCGGTTAACGCAATGTTCAGGGTTTGCGGCTGGTCAGTAAGGTTGGTCAGGTCCAGCGTCAGGCGAGAGGTATCGCCACTTGCGAGGAATCGCGGCGTGTTAAGCTCGGTGATAATCGGAGCCGCCACAATGATTTTGCTTTCGCTGCTGCCGAAATCGTCTTCCGTCCAGGCCTGCGCCATCAGACGCAGTTCGCCGTTAAAATCGCCAATCGGCAGCGTGATGGTGCCTTCACCGTTGGCATCAAGCCTAACCGGCTGCGCCTGCTGAGCAATAATGGTGACATGGTTCACCGGTGGCTTACCGCCGCGTTTCAGTTCATCGCCGTCTCCGCCAAAGCGCAGTGCGGCCAAACGACCCTGACCTTCAATCACCTGGCCATAAACATCATAGATGTCCGCGCCATAGCGCTTCTGACCGAAGAAAGCTTCCCACGGATCCGGCGTGACGTAGTCGGTAATGTTCAGCACGCCGCTATCAACAGCCGAGACCAGCACGTTCACCTTCTGTGGCACAGCCCCCTCTTTTACGCTGGCTTTCACTTTCACAGAAAGCGTCTGGTTCGGACGCATTTTTTGTGGGTTATCAAGTGCGATGCTCAGGCGACGATTTTCGTCCCCCATTGGCAGATGCAGCAGACCAACCGCGCGTTTTGGCGTGGCGGATTTAGATTTATCGCCAGGACGAACCACCAGCGTGCTGAGGTAGAGATCGTGACGTTTCCAGGCCTTATCCACCGGAATGGCGAGATCCAGACCGTTAACCGGTACGTCGATCTCTTTCCACCACAGTGGCCCTTCGCTGGATTCGATCATTGCATAGCCCTTGCCTGCGGCCGGCGCTGCAATATGCAGGTTGATGGTATCGCCTGGCTGATAGGATGGCTTGTCCAGTTTCAGCGTCACACGATCCGGGCGTGCAGCACCCGTGCCATCGCTGTTATCCTGCCAGCTGTACCCCGCCCAGAAGCGCACGCTGCTGACCATGTTATCAGGGGCTTTCACTTCCAGACGGTATGAGCCCCACTCCACCGGGAAGGTGACTTTACCGGTTTCATCGGCCTTGAGGTTAAGTTCCTGCTCGCCCTCAACGAGATCTTTTTGATCAAACTGAGACTGCCAGCCCTCGCTCTCGGACCAGTTCCAGAAGTAGTCGCGACGCTCACGGACCAGACGCACCTGCAGACCAGATACCGCTTTTTTCGCCCCGCTGGCATCGGCATAGACGATGTCAAAGCTGGCGTTGCCGTTCTCGTCGACAATCGGCTGGTTGACGGTGGTATCGGTGCGGTAGTCGTACACGGCCTTGCTGGCGAACTGTGGGCGGATCCCCGGAAGTTCAGCCGCAGGCCAGATAGCCTGCTCGGCGCGTCGCGTTACCGGACGCCCGCCTGATTCCAGCAGGCTGGCCTGCAAAATCAGTTGCAGCGGCGAGTGCACCTCTTTCCACTGGCTTTCGGTGGTAACCTGTCCGCGCCCCTGTTCGTCCAGCGTAAGCTGCACTTCATCCAGGCTGCGGCTCAGGTTCTCCTCGGCAATATCACCGAACTGGAAGCCAGGCAGTGCAGGCACCGCGTCACGTAGCGGACGCAGGAAAAGCTGGCCTTGCAGAGAATTACCGTTAGCCGGCGCGCCATACAGGTAATAGCCCACAACGTTAAAGTCCACATCCTCCTGCGGGGAAACCGGCGTTTTTTGCCCGGTCAGATTCAGCGCCATACGCTCAGGCATAAAATCTTCGACGTGGAAATCCCACATGCGCTGCTGGTTATCCCCCGTATTCGCGCGAATATGCCACATGCCGGTCTGGGCGCCGCTATCAAGCGAATAGTTGAAGCGATAAAGGCCGTTCTCAGGTTGCACAACGACCGTACGCGCTACCTGGCCGTCCGGACGCAGCACGTCAAGTTTTACCGGCTGCTCGGGAAGCGGTTTGCCATCGCTGTCGCGAAGCAGGCCGTTAAGGATCACCGTTTCATCCGGACGATAGAGATCGCGCGGGCCAAACATAAAGAACTGTTTGCTGTAACCCGGGTTACCGGCGATATCAAACTCCGCCAGATCCAGCGCCGGAAGTTTGAGGTCAAGAAGCGTGGTCTGTCCATCTTTACTGGCCAGGATCAGCGCGGCTTCTTTATCGGTTTCCAGTTTCGCATGACCATCGGCGTCGCTGTTCGCCTCGGCCAGGGTCTGTCCTTTATCGTTCAGAAGGGTAATGGTCACGCCTGACTGCGCCGCACCGTTTTCAAGACTCTGGGTGAAGATGTCCAGGCGGTTATGATAACGGTGAGCGGACAGCCCAATATCACTTAAGGTAAAGAGCGTCGCGGCGTTACTGTAGTTATAGTGACCAGCCTGATTCATCACGGCGATATAGACGCCAGACTGCTGGAGCGGCTTAATATCTTTGAGCGGCAGGAGCAGTTTTTCACGCGTGTTGCGCGCCGGGTTGAGGTCGAAACGGCCGGTGTAGACCAGTTCCGCCATCTTCAGCAGGTTGTCAGATTCCCAGTTGGTCAGCGAGTTACGGTACTCCCACTGGCTGACAAACGAGGCCAACGACTCCGGCTTAACGCGGTAGAAGTTCACGTCCACATTGTTGACGTTGAGCGCCATCACCGGCAACCCTTCCACCACTTTACCCGGCAGCAGCGATCCGCGGCTGGCGAATCCGACCGTCGGTTCAACATCCCGGGTGGTGATCGCTTTTTCATAGTCAATGCCGAATGTCGCTTTGTTCAGCGCCAGCAAATTACGCTCGACGGTGACGACCAGATTACGATTCGGCTCCAGATGGCGCAGGCGCAGCTCTTTCAGATTGGGGGCCAGTTCCCAGGCGCCGTCCACTTTGCCACTTTTTTTATCCACCACATGCACCGTTTTCGCAAAATCCTGGCTGGGATCCAGCGGTACAGAGAAGGTCAGAACCAGTGTCGCAGCACCGTCGAGTTGCACTTCAGAGGCATCCAGCAGCGTCAACGCCTTACCCTGACTCTGCGCGGCCAGCTTAGCCAGCTTTTCAGGATCCGGTTTTGCCGGGGTTTTCTGTGCTGATGTAGTAGACGCTGCGGGGGCAGCGGCCTGAGGTTTGTCATCGCTGTTATCACAGCCGGCAAGCGTAAAGGTGGTGAGCAGCGCGAGAGAGATCGCAGCTAAGCGAAACGGTTTCATCCTATGTCCCTGGCCTGAGGGGCCTGTTGGTCGTCGTCCGGATAAGTATTATCCGCAAGTTTCGTTAATACAAAAAGTCCAATTTTATAATCTGGAAAGCGCCTCGCAGAATGGCATCGCGCTCGCATGCGAGGGTGGAACCGCGATCACACAGCGTAACGTAACATGTTACCTTTCGCGTCATTTGTTTTTAAAACAAGAAGATAGCTGGATAAGCTCGCATCATGCCTGCTAGTTTTATGACCATGACGCACCCCGAGTGCGCGGTTCAATAAGAGAGAAAGCCATGCAACGAGCCGTGAACGCCCTACAAAATTTCGGAAAATCACTTTACGGACCTGTACTTATCTTACCTATCGTCGGTCTGTTTATCGCCTTTGGGAATGTGCTGGGTAACGGCAATCTGGCCGAGTACCTGCCGTTTCTCGGCCATCCGCTGATCCAGAGTGTCGGCCAGCTGATCGCCAAATCTGCCGTGTCGGTGCTGGTCAACCTGGCGCTGGTGTTTGCCGTCGGGATCCCCATTGGCCTGGCAACCCGAGACAAAGGCTACGCGGCGCTGATTGGGCTGGTGACTTTTATCGTGTTTATCAATGCCATGAACGTGACGTTACAGCTTCAGGGAGAACTGGCCCCTGCAGAGCAGATGAAAGCCGCCGGACAAAGCATGGTTCTGGGCGTCCAGGTGCTGGAGATGGGCGTTTTCGCCGGGATCCTGACCGGGGCGCTCTCCGGTTATCTGTACAACAAATATTCCGGTGTCCAGTTTAACGGCGCGATGGCGATATACTCCGGCCACTGCTTTGTCGCGATTGTGATGTTGCCAGTCTCTATGCTACTCGGCGTGGTCATGAGCGAACTCTGGCCGTACGCACAGCATGGAATAAGCGCCCTGGCGCTGGCGATCAAAGGGTCCGGTCCGTTTGGGGTGGCGATCTACGGTTTCCTTGAACGCATTCTGGTGCCGACGGGCCTGCATCATCTGGTCTATACGCCGTTCCTGTATACCGAACTGGGCGGTACGCAGGAGGTGTGCGGTACGGCTTACCAGGGCGCGCGCAATATCTACTTCGCCGAGATGGCCTGCCCGGACGTGAAGCAGCTCAGCAGCACCGTGGTGTGGGATGCTCGCGGCATCAGCAAGATGTTCGGCCTTCCCGCCGCCGCGCTGGCGATGTACATGACCGCGAAGCCAGAGCGTAAAGCGATTGCGAAAGCCATTCTGATCCCGGCGGCGCTGACCTCGCTGCTGGTCGGCGTAACCGAGCCGATCGAGTTCTCTTTCCTGTTTGTCGCCCCGCTGTTGTTCGTGGTGCATGCGGTGCTGACCGGCATTGGCATGATGCTGTTCACCCTGTTTGGCGTTCACGCCATCGGCGCCAACGGAATTATCGATTTTATCCTCTACAACCTGCCGCTCGGCACGGAAAAGTCCAACTGGCCCATGTACATCGTGGTCGGGCTGATCATGTTCGCCCTTTATTTCGTGGTGTTCCGCTTCCTGATCCTGCGTTTCAACATGAAAACGCCCGGTCGTGAAGATGACGATCGGGAGACGCGCCTCTACAGCAAACAGGAATACCAGGCGAAGGGAAATAACGACGGGCTGGGCGAATCGATCGTCGTCGGTCTGGGCGGTCGGGAAAACATTCAGGTGGTTGATAACTGCTACACCCGCTTACGCGTCACGGTGAAGGACGTCGCCATCATCGACGAACCGCGCCTGAAAGCGACCGGCGCGAAAGGGATTATCAAACAAGGTAACAACGTTCAGGTGGTCTACGGGCTGCATGTCAAAAAAATGCGAGAAGCCGTTGAGACGTTTCTCTGAAAGGAGCTAAAGATGTTAACACCCCCATTCATTCTGTCGATTGCCGGCGGCGGCAGCACCTACACGCCAGGTATAGTAAAAAGCCTGATGGTACGCCTGCACGATTTCCCCCTGGCAGAGATTCGCCTGTATGACATCGACGAGGCGCGCCAGAACACCATTGCGCCCGTGGTGGAAAAGGTCATTCGCGACCACAGCCAGAGCATCAAATTCACGGTCACCAGCGATCCGGAGGTGGCCTTCAGCGGCGCGCATTTTGTTTTTGCTCAGATGCGCGTCGGACAGTACAAAATGCGCGAGCAGGATGAAAAAATTCCGCTGCGCCACGGGGTGGTCGGCCAGGAAACCTGCGGACCCGGCGGGCTGGCATATGGCCTGCGTACGATCCTGCCGATGGTAGAGCTTATCGATAGGGTGGAACGCTACGCGCACGAAAAGGCGTGGATCGTGAACTACTCCAACCCGGCGGCGATTGTCGCTGAGGGCGTGCGTCGCCTGCGCCCCAACGCACGCGTGCTGAACATCTGCGATATGCCTGTCGCCGCGATGCGCAATATGGGCGCCATTCTGGGCGTGGATCGTCATAAACTGGAGGTGGACTATTTTGGCCTCAACCACTTCGGCTGGTTTACCCGCGTGCTGGTGGACGGCGAGGACAAATTACCGGAGCTGCGTAAACATATCGCGAAGTTTGGCCTGCTGACGGAAGACGCGGCCAAAACCGACCCGCAGCACTCGGATCCGTCATGGGTGAAAACCTGGCGCAACATCAAGCCGATTATGGATAACTTCCCGGAGTACCTGCCGAACCCGTATCTACAGTACTACCTGATGCCGAACCAGATTGTGGAGCATCAGAACCCGGACTATACCCGCGCCAATGAAGTGATGAACGGACGTGAGAAAAAGCTGTTCGCCGCCGCCGAAGAGTACCAGCGCAGCGGGATCTTACCGGACGCCTTCCACGTAGGTGTCCACGGTGAGTTTATCGTCGATGTCGCCTGCTCGCTGGCGTTTAACCTGCGCCAGCGTCACCTGGTGATGGTCGAAAACCGCGGGGCGATTACCAACCTGCCTTATGATGCGGTGGTGGAAGTGCCTGCCTATATTACCTCCGAAGGACCAGAGCCCGTCCGCGTGGGTCGGGTGCCGCTGTTCCACCAGACGCTTTTACAGCAGCAGTTGGCCTCTGAACAGCTGCTGGTTGAGGCGACCATCGAAGGCAGCTATGAGAAAGCACTTCAGGCGTTCACCCTGAACCGCACCGTGCCGACCATGGAGCACGCAAAAGCGATTCTGGATGAGATGATCGAAGCCAACCGCGACTACTGGCCAGCGCTGCAAAAGGCATGGCAGGACGGTGAAGCGGTGAAAAAATAGGGGCTTGCTCGCGAGTTGAACGTGGTTAACTTGTCGGTGTCAGAAAAAACACCGACAATCCTTTTTTACGGAAAAGAATGGAGGCAACCATGTCCACCTCATATTTTGTCGCCGCCGACTGGCTGATTGAGCACGGCGACGACCCGGAAGTTCAGATTATCGACGCGCGCATGGCCCCTCCGGGCCAGGAGCATCGTGACGTTCCCGCTGAATATCGCGCAGGACACCTGCCTGGCGCGGTTTTTTTCGATATCGAAGCCCTCTCCGATCACACTTCTCCCCTGCCGCACATGCTGCCTCGTCCGGAAGCGTTTTCCGTGGCGATGCGCGAGCTCGGCATCAGCAAAGACAAACACCTCGTTGTTTACGATGAGGGTAACCTCTTCTCCGCCCCGCGGGCGTGGTGGATGCTGAAAAACTTCGGCGTGGAAAAAGTGTCGATTCTGGCGGGTGGGCTTGCGGGCTGGAAGCGCGACGAGCTGCCGCTTCAGCAGGGCGACGTGACGCTGCCGGAAGGGGAATTTGATGCCACGTTTGACGCACACGTGGTCAAGCGCCTGACCGACGTTCTGGTGGTGAGCCACGAAAACACGGCCCAAATCGTCGATGCGCGTCCCGCTCCACGCTTCAACGCTGAAGCGGATGAGCCGCGTCCGGGACTGAAACGAGGACATATCCCGGGGGCGCTGAACGTGCCGTGGGGCGATCTGGTGTTTGAAGGCGAGCTGAAAACCACCGATGAATTGCGTGCCATTTTTGAACGTCAGGGCGTGGATTTGCATCGTCCGGTTATTGCCAGCTGCGGCTCCGGCGTGACGGCCTGCGTGGTGATCCTGGCGCTGGCAACCCTTGGCGCAAATGACGTGATGCTGTATGACGGCGCCTGGAGTGAATGGGGTGCACGGGACGATCTGCCGGTAGAACCGGCGAAATAATGGATAACCGCCTGGCAACGCTGTTAACACGCGGGTCGTCACTGACCCGCGCGGAGTATCGCGTCCTCGCCCACCTCACTGAGCATCCGCTGCTGGTGGGCAATATCACGGTGCGCGAGCTGGCGCTGGCGACATTTGTCTCCACCGCGACGATTATGCGGCTGTGCCAGAAGCTGGGCTTCAGCGGCTTTAGCGAGTTTATCTGGCACTGCAAGCAGCTGCTTTCTGACACGCCGCGGATCACCGTACAGTCTGCGCAACATGCAGAAATGCCCGCGCTTTTTGCCCGGTTTATTGCCAACTATCAGCAGACCTTCCAGTGGGTTACCCAGGACAAACGCCAGCAGTTTGCCAGCCTGCTGCGCCAGAAAGAGAGCTTCTTTCTCTACGGCGCCGGGTTTTCATATCTTTTTGCCGAGTACCTGACCAAGAAGTTGCAGGTGCTGGGAAAAACCGCGTTCATCTCCGGACCGGGGGACAGCCGGAATATTTTTCTCAGCAACGCCGCACGCTATCAGGTATTTATTGCCGTTTCGCGCAGCGGCGAAACGGAGCCGGTGCTGGATAAAGCGCGGATCGCCAAAAACGTCGGCATGACGATTGTCGCGTTTACCCGCGCGTCGGCCAATACGCTGGCAGGTATGGCCGACGTGCATTTTGCCCTCTATGACGAAGCGGTACATTTCGCCGCCGAAGCCGCAGGGGTGACGTCGTTTGAGTCGAATCTGGTGCTGCTGATGGATTTACTGTTGCTGGAAGCAACGGGGTGAAGGTCACCCCGCCGTAATCAGATAATGCGGTTGGTCTTGAGATCGCGCAGGAAGCCGCCCCAGCGACGCTCGTAGAACGGGGTGATGTGCTCGGTAATAAAGTGGCTTATGCCCTGCTCACCTTTCTTCACCTGACAGATATCAATCGGCTCATCGCCCGGGAGCGTGTCGGTCGCTACGCTTCCCGCCGCCTGGATGATCTCCTCAACATCGCCGTCGGCCTCGATCCCTATCAGCAGAACAGGCTTTTCGTCAGCGCTCTCTTTGATGGAGCAGAGGAACGCGCGTTTTACGGGCTTGATGGTTTTAAACAGCGTGGTCAGGGAGTCAATCATCTGCGCGGGCGGCTCGGCCACTTCAGACAGTAGCAGCGTTTCGCCCCCTTCCAGCACCTCCTGGGTGCTGAGCGGGTTGCCCTCGTCACCAATCAGATGGCTGATTTCACGCGGAGTGAACTCTTTCCCTGTCGGCAGTTTGGCGTTGAGGAACAGCGTCTGCCCCAGGGTCATTTCGAACAGCGTGCGCACCGGCATCACCACGAACGCCTGTTCGTCTTCTACCGCTTCCTGCAAGGCCTCGAGCGAGGTAAAGAACGGGATCACCGACGTGCCGTCGTCTTTCTCCCAGTGCAGCAGATCCAGGGCGCTGTCTTCGACAACCTGCTCCCCTTCCGCGGCGGTGCCCGGCACCCAGACGGTGGATTCCAGCAGCGTGCGGAAAAAGGCCGGACGGTGGGCGGGCTCGGTCGCCGCCTGCTCCAGCAGGGTTTCTAATTCGTTTTTGGTTTCTGACATAGTTTGGCTACTTCACAATTGCCCGGCGGCGCAACGCTTGCACGGGCCTACGGGTTTTGTAGGCCGGGTAAGCGTTGCGCCACCCGGCAAAAAAGATCACTCAGCCGTCAGCAGGTTCGCCACGGTACGCACACCCAGACCGGTTGCGCCTGCTGACCACTGCTCAACCGCCGCTTTACGGTAGGTTGCGGAGCAGTCAATGTGCAGCCAGCCTTCATGGTAGTTCTCAACGAAGTGAGACAGGAAGCCTGCTGCTGTGCTGGCTCCCGCCGGGTACGCCGCGCTCGCGGTGTTGTTCAGCTCGGCGAAGTTAGACGGCAGCTGGCTGCGGTGGAACTCGGCCAGCGGCAGACGCCAGAACGGCTCGTTTTCCGCCGCCGCGCTGGCCAGCAGGCGAGCGGCCAGCTTGTCGTCGAAGCTGAACAGCGCATGGTAATCGTTGCCAAGGGCAGTTTTCGCCGCGCCGGTCAGGGTCGCCATGTCGATAATCAGCTCCGGCTTCTGCGCAGAGGCGTCGATCAGGCCATCGGCCAGCACCAGACGGCCTTCGGCATCGGTGTTCATCACCTCAACATTTTTACCGTTGCGGTAGCGAATGATGTCGCCCAGCTTGAAGGCATTGCCACTCACCATGTTATCCGCGCAGCACAGGTAGAGCTTCACGCGTTTGTTCAGACCACGGGTGATGGCGAACGCCAGCGCGCCGGTAATGGTCGCCGCGCCGCCCATGTCGGACTTCATGGAGTCCATGAACGCGCTCTGCTTCAGGCTGTAACCGCCGGTATCGAAGGTGATACCTTTCCCGACCAGACAGGCAAAGACCGGCGCTTCTTTATCGCCGGTTGGGTTGTAATCCAGCGCCAGCAGGACCGGAGGACGCTCGGAGCCACGACCCACGGTGTGGATACCCATGTAATTTTGTTCGCGCAGGTCTTCACCTTTGGTGATGCGGTAGGACATCTTGTCGTCCGCCACGCCGCACAGCAGGTCAACCGCGCGCTGCGCCAGCTGCTCAGGCCCCAACTCTTCCGCCGGGGCGTTGATGGTGTCGCGCACCCAGTCGATAATTTTCAGGCGGCTTTCCAGCTCTTTCTGACCGGCTTCATCGAGGTTCGCCCACTCAATTTTACGGGTGCCTTTCGGCCCTTTGTAACCCGCCCAGAAAGCCCAGCTGCGGTCTGTGTCCCAGCCTTCGCCAGCCAGAGTGACATGCTTAATGCCCAGGCCGTCAATTTTACGCGCGGCGCGCTGGATCAGGCCCAAATCATCGTTACCCGTCACGTGCAGGGTAATACCGTCGTTATTGATGCTCCAGGTGGCTTTCTCGCCCCAGCGTGCGTCGGCTGGCTGCGTGGATAGCGTAATCTTCATCGCTTCGGTCATTTTATTTGTCCTTATTAGCAAACGGGCCGCCTGAAGGCAGCCCGTTAAGTGATTTACTCTGCTTCATCTAACCAGACTAACAGAATCGCCTCCAGAATTTTTTCATTGGATGCGTTTGGATCGTCGTCAAAATCCTCTAAATCGCAGATCCACTGATGCATGTCGGTGAATCGTACGGTCTTCGGATCGAGATCCGGGTTCGCGTCGTAGAGCGCTTCGCCGATTTCACGGCTGTCTGTCCACTTCAGTCCCATATTAATGCTCGCGTGCGTGGTTGATGGTGTAGCGTGGGAATTCCACGACCAGATCTTCATCGGTCACCGCGGCCTGGCAGCTTAAGCGGCTGTCTGGCTCCAGACCCCATGCTTTGTCCAGCATGTCGTCTTCGTCTTCGGTGCTCTCGGCGAGAGAATCAAAACCTTCACGCACGATGCAGTGGCAGGTGGTACAGGCACAGGATTTTTCACAGGCGTGTTCCACTTCGATACCTGCACGCAGGGCTACATCGAGAATGGTTTCACCGGTCTTCGCTTCCAGAACAGCGCCATCCGGACAGAGGTCCGCATGAGGCAAAATAACAATCTTTGGCATATTAAACCTCGTCCACGGACTGGCCTTTCAGCGCGACGCGGACAGATTTGTCCATGCGGCGAGCAGCGAAGTCCTGGGTTTGTTTATCAACGTTTTTAATGGCATCTTCTATTGCGTCAGCGTCATTGCCTTCGGCCACGGCGCTTAAGCGCGCAGCAGCGTCGTCAATCACCTGGCGCTCAGCGGCGCTTAACAGCGCGGCATCGGCAGCAAGCGCGCCGTTCAGGCTTTCCAGCACGCGGGCGGCTTCCACTTTTTGTTCCGCCAGCATACGCGCCTTCACATCCTGCTCGGCGTAGCTCATTGAGTCCTGAATCATGGAGGCGATTTCGCCATCGGTCAGGCCGTAGGACGGCTTCACCTGGATAGACGATTCCACGCCGGTGGATTTTTCCATCGCCGTCACGCTCAGCAGACCGTCCGCATCCACCTGGAAGGTGACGCGAATATGCGCCCCGCCCGCCGGCAGCGCCGGAATTCCGCGCAGCGCAAAGCGCGCCAGAGAGCGGCAGTCCTGCACCAGCTCGCGCTCGCCCTGCATCACGTGGATGGACATCGCGGTCTGGCCGTCTTTGAAGGTCGTAAACTCCTGCGCGCGCGCCACCGGAATGGTGGTGTTACGGGGAATAACTTTCTCCACCAGGCCGCCCATGGTTTCTAAACCCAGAGACAGCGGGATGACGTCCAGCAGCAGCATTTCGCTGTCCGGCTTGTTGCCGACCAGGATATCGGCCTGGATAGCGGCACCCACGGCAACCACTTTGTCCGGGTCGATAGAGGTCAGCGGCGTGCGGCCAAAGAATTCCCCTACGCGCTCACGTACCAGCGGCACGCGGGTTGAGCCGCCAACCATGACCACTTCCAGCACCTCGTTAGCCTCAACGCCCGCATCTTTCAATGCGCGACGGCAGGCCAGCAGGGTACGCTTAACCAGAGGCGCAATCAGTTCGCTGAACTGGTCGCGGGTGATCTCACCCTGCCAGCCTGCGACGTTCACGCTGACGGACTGCGCATCGCTCAGGGCGATTTTGGCGTCGATGGCCGCATCCAGCAGTTCACGCTGGACGCGCGCATCGCTGCGATCGCTGATGCCCGCCTGCTCGCGGATGTAGTCCGCCAGCAGATGGTCGAAGTCATCGCCGCCGAGCGCGGAATCCCCGCCGGTGGCCAGCACTTCGAACACACCGCGGCTTAAGCGCAGGATAGAGATATCAAACGTCCCGCCGCCGAGATCGTAAACCGCAATCACCCCTTCCTGACCGGAATCGAGGCCGTAGGCAATGGCTGCCGCTGTCGGTTCGTTCAGCAGACGCAGCACGTGCAGGCCCGCCAGACGCGCGGCGTCTTTGGTGCCCTGACGTTGTGCATCGTCGAAGTAGGCCGGAACGGTGATTACTACGCCGTCCAGATCGCCACCGAGCGTCGCCGTCGCGCGCGCCGCCAGCGCTTTGAGGATGTCAGCGGAAACACGAATCGGGTTCAGCAGACCGGCAGATGTCGCAATCATCGGCAGGCCGTTTTCGCTGGCCTGTAACTGGTACGGCAGATGCGGATAACGGGTCTGGATATCCGCCAGCGAGCGGCCCATCATGCGCTTAACCGAGCTGATGGTGTTAGCCGGATCGCGCGCGGCATTGGCGCGGGCATCAAAGCCGACAGCGTGACCCTGCTGCTGGTAGTGGACCACGGAAGGCAGCAGATGGCGGCCCTGCTCGTCAGCCAGCGTTTCCGCCTGGCCGCTACGCACGGTCGCCACGAGAGAATTGGTGGTGCCCAGGTCAATACCGACCGCCAGACGACGCTGGTGCGGTGCGGCGCTTAAGCCTGGCTCACTAATTTGTAATAAGGCCATAATTGCTTCCGAAATTAAAAATCGAGCAGCTTTTCTTCGAGTTGTTCAGCACTGCTTCGCAGTTTATCGAGAAAACGGAGTTTGCGCACAGTGTCTGCCGCCACGTCCCAGGTCTCGTTGTTCAGTTGCTCAACCATCTGCTGATGGCGGGTATCGAACATGCCCTTTACGCGCTGGAGAAAACGTTCCAGACGCGCTTCGTCTTTAGCCTGTTCAATTTCATCCAGCTCTTCGCGAAGCTCCAGCTGCTCCATCAGAAACGCGGTGTCGCGCACGGTATGCTGTTCGCTCGCCAGATCAAAACCGTGGAGCGAGAGCAGATATTCTGCACGCGCCAGCGGATGACGCAGCGTTTGCCAGGCCTGGTTGATGGTTGCGGAGTGTGATACCGCAGCCAGCTGCTCTGCCTGCGTCCCGCTGGCGAATTTATCCGGATGGTACTGACGCTGGAGATCCTGAAAACGGATCGTCAGCGCCTGGAGATCAATCGGGTATTGAGCGGGTAGTCCGAAGAGAGTGAAGTAATCCATAACAATCTCAGGGGTAGCCTGTTAGAACAAACCCCACGCGTAGCACAGCCACGGTGGGGTTATACCTTCTTACTTCGCGCTGCAGATGCGTTGTCTGCGCTCGTTCACCCCAGTCACTTACTTAAGTAAGCTCCCGGGGATTCACTCGCTTGCCGCCTTTCTGCAACACGAATTAATCGGTATAACAGCGGAACGCGGTTAAACGTGGAAGCTTTCGCCGCAACCACACTCGTCTTTGACGTTCGGGTTCGTAAATTTGAACCCTTCGTTCAGGCCTTCTTTTACAAAGTCCAGCTGAGTGCCGTTGAGAAATTGCAGGCTTTTGCCATCGACCACCACCTTCACGCCCTTGTCTTCAAACACGGTGTCATCAGACGCCGGTTCGTCAACAAACTCCAGTACGTAAGCCATACCAGAACAGCCGGAGGTACGTACGCCCAGTCGCAGGCCAAAGCCTTTACCACGGTTCGCCAGAAAAGAGCTTACTCGCGCGGCAGCGCTGTCGCTAAGGGTAATCGACATACTCAAACCTCAATTATTTTGCTTCACGTTTGCTTTTGTAATCCGCAATGGCGGCTTTGATCGCGTCTTCTGCCAGAATTGAACAGTGAATTTTCACCGGCGGCAGTTCGAGTTCTTCAGCAATGTCCGTGTTTTTGATTGCCTGTGCTTCGTCCAGAGACTTGCCCTTCACCCACTCGGTGACCAGGGAGCTGGAGGCGATAGCAGAACCGCAGCCGTAGGTCTTGAAGCGCGCGTCTTCAATGATACCTTCATTGTTGACTTTAATCTGCAACTTCATCACGTCGCCACACGCTGGCGCGCCAACCATACCGCTACCGACAGATTCGTCGCTGTTGTCAAAAGAGCCAACGTTGCGCGGGTTCTCGTAATGATCGATAACTTTTTCGCTGTATGCCATGATTGAATTCTCCTTATGTACCGATTATTGATGTGACCATTCAATGCTGTTCAGATCCACGCCCTGCTTGAACATTTCCCACAGTGGAGAAAGGTCGCGCAGACGGCCGATGGAGTTACGAACCAGTTTGATGGTGTAGTCAATCTCTTCTTCGGTAGTGAAACGACCTAAAGAGAAACGGATAGAGCTGTGCGCCAGCTCGTCAGTCATGCCCAGCGCACGCAGCACGTAGGATGGCTCCAGGCTTGCAGACGTACAGGCAGAACCGGAAGAAACGGCCAGGTCTTTCAGCGCCATGATCAGCGACTCGCCTTCAACATAGTTGAAGCTGACGTTGAGGATGTTCGGCGCGCCCTGCTCGAGATCGCCGTTCAGATAGACTTCTTCCATATCCTTCACGCCGTCCCAAAGACGGTTACGCAGCGTATGCAGGCGTGCCATCTCGCTTTCCATCTCTTCTTTCGCGATGCGATACGCTTCGCCCATCCCCACGATCTGGTGAACAGGCAAAGTACCGGAACGCATGCCGCGCTCGTGACCGCCGCCGTGCATCTGTGCTTCGATGCGGATACGTGGCTTACGACGAACGTACAGCGCGCCGATGCCTTTCGGGCCATAGATTTTGTGACCGGAGAAGGACATCAGGTCCACTTTCAGCTGGCTCAGGTCGATAGGCAGTTTGCCCACGCTCTGGGTCGCATCCACGTGGTAGATGATGCCGCGCGCACGGCACATTTCGCCGATGGTGGCGATGTCCTGCACAACACCGATTTCGTTGTTAACGTGCATGATGGAAACCAGAATGGTGTCATCACGCATCGCCGCTTCGAGCTCTTTCAGGTCGATGATCCCGTTGCTCTGCGGCGCCAGGTAAGTCACTTCGAACCCTTCACGCTCCAGCTGACGGCAGGTGTCCAGCACGGCTTTGTGTTCGGTTTTGCTGGTGATGATGTGCTTGCCTTTTTTCTGATAAAAGTTGGCTGCACCTTTGATCGCCAGGTTGTCGGATTCGGTCGCACCGGAGGTGAAAACAATTTCACGCGGGTCGGCACCGACCAGGTCAGCAATCTGATTACGGGCGATATCAACCGCCTCTTCAGCATGCCAGCCAAAACGGTGTGAACGGGAAGCTGGGTTACCAAAGTTTCCGTCCAGGGTCAGACACTGCATCATTTTCTCGGCAACACGCGGGTCCACCGGCGTGGTTGCGGAGTAGTCGAGATAAATCGGTAATTTCATTGCTCTATAAACTCCGTACATCGCTTCAATGCAAGGAATCAGGCAACCGGCTGGATGTACGACCGAGTACGCGGGGTGTGACCACCCCGGCCTGATTCTGAATACTTATCTTTTTAATTACGCGCGCAGTTTAACGTCGATGGCGTCCTGCGTGCGGGTGCTGCGTTGTGAATCCTGACTGTGCTGACGACCAGAAACATCCAGAACTTCCTGGTTATTAACCAGCTCACCCAGGGTGATGTTATTCAGGAAGCCGGTCAGACGGTCGCTCAGATCGCGCCACAGCGCGTGGGTCAGGCATTTATCGCCGCCCTGACAGCCGCCTTTGCCCTGGCAACGGGTCGCGTCAACGGATTCGTCAACTGCGCTAATCACTTCGCCAACCGCAATACTGCCCGCGTCTTTACCCAGCAGATAACCGCCGCCCGGGCCACGAACGCTGGACACCAGTCCATTTTTACGCAGTCTGGAGAACAGCTGTTCCAGATAAGAGAGGGAGATCCCCTGTCGTTCAGAAATATCAGCCAACGGAACCGGGCCCGCTTCGGAGTTGAGCGCAACGTCCAGCATCGCGGTCACGGCATAACGCCCTTTAGATGTCAGTCTCATGTCTTACTTAACCTCAAACTCGCCCCTGCCCGGGGTTTTTTATTGTAAAATGGGGGTATTGCATAGCAGGGCCAAGTCTGACATTCCTGACTAAATTGGTCAACTATTTACTTGACTGTTTTAGTCAGGTATTTAACCTTCTGTGCCGTATTTTTTGCCCGGCGGCGCTGCGCTTGCACGGGCCTACGGGCTTTGTAGGCCGGGTAAGCGAAGCGCCACCCGGCGAACACACGGCACTACTCTTTATTCTTCTGCTCAATCGACGCCAGGATCCCGCGCAGGATGTTCAGCTCCTGGCTTTCCGGGCGCGCGCGGGTGAACATACGGCGCAGCTTGTTCATCACCTGCCCTGGATGGCCTTCACGGATAAAGCCGGTCGAGAGCAGCGTCTGCTCCAGGTGGCCGTAGAAGCGCTCAAGATCGTCCACCAGCGGGTAGGCCGTCTCTTCTTTAGGTTCGACCGGTTTTTCCTGCGTCGCCAGCCATGCCATGCGCACTTCGTAGGCAATCACCTGCACCGCCATCGCCAGGTTCAGCGAGCTGTATTCCGGGTTTGCGGCAATCGCCACGTGGTAGTGACACTTCTGTAGTTCCTCGTTGGTCAGGCCAACGCGTTCACGACCAAACACCAGCGCAACCGGCGCCTGTTCCGCTTCTGAGATACTTTTCAGGCCGCATTCGCGCGGGTCCAGCATCGGCCAGGGCAGCGTACGGGAGCGCGCGCTGGTCCCCACCACCAGACTGCAACCGGCCAGGGCTTCGTCCAGGGTGTCCACAATCTGTGCATTCCCTATCACGTCGCTGGCGCCGGCCGCCAGCGCAATAGCCTGAGAGTCTGGTTTCACCAGCGGATTAACCAGCCACAGGTTCGTTAAGCCCATGGTTTTCATAGCGCGGGCCACAGAGCCCATGTTGCCGGTGTGCGATGTTTCGACCAGCACGATTCGAATGTTTTGCAGCATAATTTTTAGATGTCTGGATTCAGTGTCTGAAGAATATTCGGGCATATTATCATAAACGAGAGACATAATCCGATCCCGCTGCTATACTCTGCGCCGATTTTCCTGTTCTTTAACATCCAGTGAGAGAGACCGATGCATCCGATGCTGACCATCGCCGTGCGCGCAGCGCGCAAGGCGGGTAATGTAATTGCCAAACACTACGAAACCCCAGACTCCGTAGAAACCAGCCAGAAAGGCAGCAATGATTTCGTGACTAACGTCGATAAAGCCGCCGAAGCGATTATTATCGAAACGATCCGCAAATCTTACCCGCAGCACACCATCATCACCGAAGAAAGCGGTGAACATGAAGGTACCGATCAGGATGTTCAATGGGTTATCGATCCACTGGATGGCACCACCAACTTCGTTAAGCGCCTGCCACACTTCTCTGTGTCTATCGCAGTACGCATCAAAGGCCGTACTGAAGTCGCCGTTGTTTACGATCCAATGCGTAACGAACTGTTCACCGCGACCCGCGGTCAGGGCGCGCAGCTGAACGGCTACCGTCTGCGCTGCAGCAATGCACGCGATCTGGACGGCACGATTCTGGCGACCGGCTTCCCGTTCAAGGCGAAGCAGCACGCAACCACTTATATGAATATCCTCGGCAAACTGTTCACCGAATGCGCGGACTTCCGTCGCACCGGCTCTGCTGCACTGGATCTGGCCTACGTGGCGACCGGCCGCGTTGACGGTTACTTTGAGCTGTCACTGAAGCCGTGGGACTTCGCGGCGGGCGAGCTGATCGCACGTGAAGCTGGCGCGATTGTTTGTGACTTCACCGGCGGCCATAACTATATGTCTACCGGCAACATCGTTGCAGGTAACCCGCGCGTTGTTAAAGCCATGCTGGCAAACATGCGTGAAGAACTGAGCGATGCGCTGAAGCGTTAATCCAGTCTGTTAAGCCCGGTGGCGCTACGCTTACCGGGCCTACAAACTCCTCAGGTATGGCTAAAAAGGCCGCAACCCCCTTCCCACCGGCACCGCACTTATCCACATCGTGACCGCAGCCACCAGCAGAATCACCCCGCCCGCCAGCGCAAGCGTCGTCCAGCCAACCTGTCGCCACAATACCGGCGTTTTATTGCCGCTGAGTTTTACCGCCAGCTGACGGAAGCTGTGCACCAGCAAGGCTAACGAAGAGATAGTCAGAGATGTTCCCGCCGCCATCGCCAGCGCCGAGATCATGCCCCAGCCAAATACACCTATCACTTTGCTGAACAACAGCACCATGATTGCGCCCGAGCACGGACGCATCCCCATTGAGAGAACAATCATCAGGCGCGCACGCCAGTCGTCACCATTCTGTAATTGTTCCTGCGTCGGCAGATGCTGATGCCCGCACCCGCAGTTTTCATGGTGAAGGTGATGCGGCGCAAAGATTTTGAATTTTGGTTTTTGCAGCAACGCGCGCAATTTTTTCAGCGCCCTCAGGCAGAGGATCAGCCCCAGCACGCCTACCAGCGCGTAACTTCCCTTCTCCAGCCAGAAGCTGCTCATATGCAGCTGGCGGGCCGGGAGCTGTAGCAGCGAAAGGACGACCACGACCAGCGCAATTGCCACACCGCCCTGAAGTAACGAGGAAGCCAGCGTCAGGCCGATACTCGATTTCAGCTTCGACGGATGGGTGGCAAGCCAGGTCGTGATGACGATTTTGCCGTGCCCCGGCCCCAGGGCATGCAGCACGCCATAGATAAAGCTGAACGCCAGAAGAGAGCCGCCCGCTTTGGACGGATTTTCCGCCACGGCTTTCAGCAGCCCGCTCATCTGCTGATTAACTTCCCGCTGCCAGAGGATACTTTTCATCATCACCTGCGGCCATGCCTGCCACAGCCAGAGCGCGCCGCCAGACGCTAACAGCAAAAAGAGCGCCAGAGGCCAGAGGTGCAGCCAGCGACGCGGCTTACTGACGGGGGAGGAGATCACTGACATTGTAACGTCACCTCCTGCGCAAACTGTTTTCCTAATTCCATGTCTTCTGGAGGCGCATCTTCTTTATCAAGGGAAACGGCAAAGTTCAGCGTCTCTTCACTGGGCGTCGGCGTGTGCACGGCAATTTTGCAGCTTTTTTGCAATATTTCTGGCAACTGCACGTCGCTGTCCTGGGCGTAATGCATATCGACATAGTAGGTTGGGTCAAACGTGGAAAACCTGTACTTCTGCCCGGCCAGCGGCTGAGGGTGCGCCAGCGGAAGGATAAACGTCAGCACCGCCTGATGGCCGTCGCGGGTCATACCGTACTCCGTGGGACGGTTAAGAAATTTCACCTTTTGTCCGTTGTGCCAGAACTCGGTGAAGTAGTGCTGACCCAGCACGTTGGCCATGACTTCCGCCGCCAGCTTTTTCCAGATCTCGTCGCCGGGCTTTGCGTTTCCGGCATCGTACAGCAGGTCGGCGGAGGTGATTTCATCCATCGTCCAGCGCATCTTCAGGCCGCTGAGCTGTGTGCCGTCCGTCACCAGTTCGGTTTTCAGGCTGATAAAGCTGTGAGGATGTGCGCTGGCGGCGGAGGTGATAACCGCCAAAAATAACGCTGTCACGCTTTGTTTAACTGTTTGCATCAATTCCTCACGTCAAAAATTCTGTGATGTTCGCCAGCAATCCTGAATGAAAGGCCTGCCGGCGCGCTTTTCAGCGCCCATCCTTTAGCTATTCTTATCAAACATTCACACTGGATACCCGACAGATGATGACGACGCTTGAAATTCCATCTGTGCTTTCCAGTTCGCAGCGCCGTTGCCAGGTGCTTTTGATGCTTTACCTGCCCGATGCTGCCGTCACCGCACAGAGCATAATCGCTGCCAACGGCGTGGACGACGTCCTGGCACGGCAAGATATAGCCGAGACGCGCGATGAAATCCAGCGCTATCATCGGCTTGATATCGTCACGCACCATGACGGTTGCTACCGTATTGAGGGCTCCGCCCTGAATCAGCGTTTGTGCCTGCTGCACTGGCTGCGCAGGGCGCTTCGGCTGTGTCCACATTTTGTCGCCCAACAGTTTACCCCTGCCTTAAAAACCGCGCTCAAACAGCACGGCATTGCCCGCCCGCTTTATGACGATGCGAACCTTCGGGCGCTTATCAACTTTTGCGCGCGCAAGCTTCAGCGCCAGTTTGAGTCCCGCGACGTACAGTTTTTACAGCTTTATCTGCAATATTGTCTTATTCAGCATCATCTGGGTAATACGCCGGAGTTTTCACCCGTTCAGCGCAGCTGGACGCAATCGAGAGGGGAATACTTTACGGCGCAGGAAATTGTCCGTCACTGGAAACGGCGCGTCCCGCAGGGAACGCACAGTGATGAACAGCTGTTCCTGGCGCTGCTGTTTATGATGCTCCGCACACCCGACCCGGTACTGGATAAACACCAGCAGGATCAGCGCCTGCGTCGGGCCATCGTGCGTATGATTGCCCGTTTCCGGGCGCAAACCGGGATGAACTTCAGCGATGAGCAAGGGCTGACCGATCAGCTGTATATTCATCTGGCTCAGGCGCTGGACCGCTCCTTATTTGACATCGGCATCGACAACAGTCTGCCGGAAGAGATCCACCGTCTATACCCCCGGCTGCTGCGCACCACTAAAGAGGCGCTGTTTGAGCTGGAAGCCGAATTTGGCCTGCGATTCTCCGGTGAAGAGATGGCTCTGGTGGCGGTGATTTTTGGTGCCTGGCTGATGCAGGAAACCGATCTTCATGAAAAACAGGTGGTCCTGTTAACGGGGGAAGATAAAGCCTGCGAGGAGTTAATTGAGCAGCAGCTTCGCGAGCTGACGCTGCTGCCGCTCAATATTCGTTATCTTAGCCTGGAAGCGTTTAAGAAGGAGGGCGCCCCCCGCGAGGCGGCGCTGGTTATTACGCCTTATCCAACCGCCCTGCCGCTGTTCTCGCCGCCGCTCATTCATGCCGTTGAGACCCTGAACACGCAGCAGCAGGAACATATTCGCGTTATGCTCGAATCCTAGTTACGTGCGAGCAGCGACTTTAGGGCGGATGACAATGGCCGGTAAAGCGACCAGCGCCATCACCCAGAACACACCGTGGCCCAGGTGCTGATAGAGGAAACCGGCAAATACGGTCATCACCGCAATACTGCCGCCCATCGCCACCGCTGAATAGACTGCCTGAAGACGAATAACGTCCCCACCCTCTCGCGCCGCGATATAGCGCATCGCCGCCAGATGGCAGACGGTGAAGGTTCCGCAGTGCAGAATTTGCGCCACAATCAGCCACGGCAGCTCCGTCGTCCAGCCCATGATGCCCCAGCGCGCTACGCCGCAAACGGCGGAAAGCAGCAGCAGGTCACGCGCCCCGAAACGACGGAACAGTTTTTGGCTCAGCGCGAAGATAATGACCTCCGCTACCACGCCGAGCGACCACAGGTAGCCTACCGCAGAAGCCGAGTAGCCCGCCCCCTGCCAGTAGATGGCGCTGAAGCCGTAATAGGCCGCATGCGCCCCCTGAAGCAGACAGACGCAGGCCAGGAAACGCCAGCTTTGCGCCACCAGCGAGCGCCAGGCGGGCCAGCCAGCGCTCTCCTGATGGCGGCTTTCGCCCTGCGGCATCACCGACGGACGCAGCAACATACCGAGCAGCATCGAGGCGATGCCGAGCGTTAACAGGGCCAGAATGGCGCGATAGTCATAGAGGCTGACCAGTTTCCCGACCAGCGCAGAGCCAATCACGAAGGCAATCGATCCCCACAGGCGCACGCGTCCATAGTCCATGGTGATCTGCTTTTGCCAGGTGTTCGCCAGGGCATCCGTCAGCGGCACCAGCGGGGAGAAGAACAGATTAAAGCCAACCATCACCACCATCAGCCAGGCAAACTGGTGGCTGACCCAGAAGCAGGCCGCAAAGACCAGCGTCAGGAGGGCCAGAATTCGCACCGCTTTAATCAACAGAGAGGGATCGCTGACGCGGGGTGCTATCAGCAGGCTACCCAGGAAACGTGCCACCAGCCCCGTGCCCAGCAGGATGCCGATGGTCTCAGGCGTCAGACCAATTCCCTTGAGCCAGACGCTCCAGAAAGGCAAAAAAATACCGTAACTAAAGAAATAGGTGAAATAGCTGAGCGCCAGCCAGCGCGTGGAATGCAAGACCATGAATCCCTCCCGAAATGGAGGCGATAGTCTGGCGTTAATCCCTGACTTTAGCAAGTCGTTAGCGCGCTATAAATTAACTAAAAATTAACATCATCACCAGCCGTACAGCGTATGGCGAGAGCGGTAAAACTGTATTACGTTTATAAGACATCGCCTGAAGAGGTCGTTTGCCATGAACAGCTTACGTTATTTCGATTTCGGATCCTCTCGTTCTCTCCTGCTTTTAATTGCCCGCATTGCTATCGTGGTCCTGTTTATTATTTTCGGTTATCCCAAGCTGACGGGGTTTAGCGGCACCGTTCAGTACATGACGTCGCTCGGCGCCCCCATGCCCATGCTGGCCGCGATTATTGCGGTGGTAATGGAAATCCCCGCCGCGATTCTGATCGTTCTGGGCTTTTTTACCCGCCCCCTCGCGGTGATCTTTGTCTTCTATACGCTGGGAACGGCGGTGATTGGACACCACTACTGGGATATGACGGGCGATGCGGTCCTGCCAAATATGATTAACTTCTATAAAAATGTGAGTATCGCTGGCGCCTTTATTTTGCTGGCGATAACCGGGCCGGGGGCCATCTCCCTCGACCGACGTTAGCCCATAAAAAAAGGCCGCATGAGCGGCCTTTTTCAGTTCTGAAACGCAGAGAATTATGCGTACACCGGGAAGCGTGCGCAGATGTCCAGAACTTTACCTTTAACGCGCTCGATAACCGCGTCGTCATTGATGTTGTCCAGAACGTCACACATCCAGCCCGCCAGCTCTTTCACTTGCGCTTCTTTAAAGCCACGGCGAGTTACGGCCGGAGAACCGATACGGATACCGGAAGTCACGAACGGGCTCTTCGGATCGTTTGGCACGCTGTTTTTGTTCACGGTGATGTTGGCGCGGCCGAGGGCTGCGTCAGCTTCTTTACCGGTCAGGTTCTTATCGACCAAATCCAGCAGGAACAGGTGGTTTTCAGTCCCACCGGACACCACTTTGTAACCACGATTCAGGAACACTTCCACCATCGCTTTGGCGTTTTTAGCAACCTGCTGCTGGTAAACCTTGAACTCTGGCTCCATTGCTTCTTTCAGCGCGACGGCTTTCGCGGCGATAACGTGCATCAGCGGGCCGCCCTGGGCGCTTGGGAACACGGCGGAGTTCAGCTTTTTGTACAGCTCTTCGTCACCGCCTTTCGCCAGGATCAGGCCACCGCGTGGACCCGCCAGGGTTTTGTGGGTGGTGGTGGTCACAACGTGCGCATGTGGAACCGGGTTCGGGTAAACGCCAGCGGCAATCAGACCGGCAACGTGCGCCATGTCGACGAACAGGTACGCGCCGATGCTGTCAGCGATTTCACGCATTTTTGCCCAGTCAACGATGCCGGAGTAAGCAGAGAAGCCACCGATGATCATCTTCGGCTTGTGCTCTTTGGCCTGCTTCGCCATGTCTTCGTAGTCAATTTTACCGGACTCATCAATACCGTAAGGGATGATGTTGTACAGTTTGCCAGAGAAGTTAACCGGAGAGCCGTGAGTCAGGTGGCCGCCCTGCGCCAGGTTCATACCCAGAACGGTATCGCCCGGCTGCAACAGCGCGGTGTAAACAGCGAAGTTAGCCTGAGAGCCAGAGTGCGGCTGGACGTTCGCGTAGTCAGCGCCAAAGAGTTCTTTCGCACGGTCAATCGCCAGTTGCTCAACGATATCAACGTATTCGCAACCGCCGTAGTAGCGCTTGCCCGGATAACCTTCAGCATATTTGTTGGTCAGCTGAGAACCCTGCGCCTGCATCACGCGCGGGCTGGTGTAGTTTTCGGAGGCGATCAGTTCGATGTGCTCTTCCTGACGTACTTTTTCCTGCTCCATAGCCTGCCACAGTTCGGCATCATAATCGGCAATGTTCATTTCACGCTTTAACATCCGCATCTCCTGACTCAGCTAACAAGTAAATTTTTGGCCTGAAAAGGCAGTCCTGTTGGACGACGGGCAACAGTATAACTGAATAGTTCTGCGATAACAGGTCTTGACAAACGATTTTACGCAAACGTTTACCTCCACGCCACGCAAGGGTTTGAGCAATAAAGCTCTCGCCATTTTCAACGGATTTCTTTTCAGCTTTGTGATGCATATTTTTCACGATGCAAAGAACCATTTACATTGCAGGGGTATTTTTATAAGATGCATATAAAATACATCATTAAAGTAACATCAGAAGGAAGCTGCTATGCTCGACGCCCAAACCATCGCTACCGTGAAAGCCACAATCCCCCTGCTGGTTGAAACGGGTCCTAAACTGACCGCTCATTTCTACGATCGCATGTTTGCGCATAACCCGGAGCTCAAAGAGATTTTCAACATGAGCAACCAGCGTAACGGCGATCAGCGCGAAGCGCTGTTTAACGCTATTGCCGCCTATGCCAGCAACATCGAAAACCTGCCGGCTCTGCTGCCTGCGGTGGAAAAAATCGCGCAGAAGCACACCAGCTTCCAGATCAAACCTGAGCAGTACAACATCGTGGGCAGTCACCTGCTGGCAACCCTGGACGAAATGTTCAGCCCGGGCCAGGAAGTGCTGGATGCCTGGGGTAAGGCATACGGCGTGCTGGCAAACGTGTTCATCAACCGTGAAGCGCAGATCTACAGCGAAAACGCCAGCAAGAATGGCGGCTGGGAAGGCACGCGTGCTTTCCGCATCGTTGAGAAAACCCCGCGCAGCGCACTGATCACCAGCTTTGAGTTTGAGCCGGTAGACGGCCAGCCAGTTGCCGATTACCAGCCGGGGCAGTATCTGGGCGTCTGGCTGAAGCCTGAAGGCTTCCCGCACCAGGAGATTCGCCAGTACTCCCTGACCCGCAAGCCAGACGGCAAAGGCTATCGCATTGCGGTTAAACGTGAGGAAGGCGGTCAGGTATCCAGCTGGCTGCATAACGTCGCCAGCGTGGGTGATATCGTTCATCTGGCCGCGCCAGCGGGTGATTTCTTTATGGCGGTGGAATCGGGTACCCCGGTGACGCTGATTTCCGCAGGTGTTGGTCAAACGCCAATGCTGGCGATGCTGGATACGCTGGCAAAATCAAACCACAGTGCGCAGGTTAACTGGTTCCACGCGGCCGAAAACGGTGATGTGCACGCCTTTGCAGATGAAGTGAAAGCGCTCGGAGCGGGTCTGCCACACTTTACCGCGCATACCTGGTATCGTTTACCCACGGAAGCTGACCGCGCAGCGGCACGTTTTGACAGCGAAGGCCTGATGAATTTAGGGCAGCACGAAGGGGCGTTTAGCGCACCGGGGATGCAGTTCTACGTGTGTGGGCCGGTAGCGTTTATGCAGTATGCCGCGAAGCAGCTGGTAGACCTGGGCGTGAACAAAGACAACATTCATTACGAATGTTTCGGCCCGCATAAAGTGCTGTAATCGCCCGGCGGCGCTGCGCTTGCACGGACCTGCGAAGGGTTCTGTAGGCCGGGTAAGCGCAGCGCCACCCGGCAAGAATGTTAAATCGCCGCGTCGTCTTCTTCGCCGGTACGGATACGGATCACGCGCGCCACGTCAAAGACGAAGATTTTCCCGTCGCCAATTTTACCGGTCTGCGCCGTGCGGATGATGGTATCCACACAGGTATCGACGATATCATCGCTCACCACGATCTCGATTTTCACTTTCGGCAGAAAGTCCACCATGTACTCTGCGCCACGGTAAAGCTCGGTGTGGCCCTTCTGACGACCAAAACCTTTCACTTCAGTTACGGTCATCCCGGTGATGCCTACTTCTGCCAGCGCTTCACGTACATCATCCAGTTTGAAAGGTTTAATAATCGCATCAATTTTTTTCATGGTGGGTCCTTAAACTCTTGCCAGTAAGCAGCCTCGTAATCGGTTGCTCACAGTATCATATTCAGGCGAATTTTGCGGTATTACTCTTTAAAATCGTTCGCTTCCAGCTCGTGGCGTGAGAGCAATTTATAGAACTCGGTACGGTTACGCCCGGCCATGCGCGCCGCGTGGGTCACGTTGCCTTTGGTGATTTGCAGCAGCTTGCGCAGATAGTTCAGCTCGAACTGATTTCGCGCTTCCGCAAACGTCGGTAAGGCCGTGTTTTCCCCCTCGAGCGCCTGCTCCACCAGCGCATCGCTGATCACCGGCGATGACGTCAGCGCCACGCACTGCTCAATCACGTTCACCAGCTGGCGTACGTTACCCGGCCAGCTTGCGGTCATCAGGCGTTTCATCGCATCGGTGGAGAACGCGCGCACAAATGGTTTGTGGCGGTCAGCGGCCTGGCGCAAAAGGTGATTTGCCAGCAGCGGGATATCTTCCGCACGCTCGGCCAGCGCCGGGATTTTCAGGTTGACGACATTCAGTCGATAGTAGAGATCTTCGCGGAACTCGTTGCGCGCCATCACCTTGGGTAAATCACGGTGGGTGGCGGAAATAATACGCACGTTGATATCGATATCGCGGTTGCTGCCGAGCGGACGTACTTTCCGCTCCTGCAACACGCGCAGCAATTTGACCTGCAGCGGCGCGGGCATATCGCCAATTTCATCAAGGAACAGCGTGCCCCCCTCAGCCGCCTGGAACAGCCCTTCACGGCTGCTCACCGCGCCGGTAAAGGCGCCGCGGGCATGGCCGAAGAGCTCTGATTCGAGCAGCTGTTCCGGCAACGCGCCACAGTTAATGGCAATAAAAGCATTTTTACTGCGCGGGCTGGCGTTGTGGATCGCCTGGGCGAGGATCTCTTTCCCGGTCCCGCTCTGGCCGTTGATCAGCACGCTAACATCGGATTGCGCCACCATCCGCGCCTGTTCCAGCAGGCGCAGCATTACAGGGCTACGCGTCACGATGGATTCACGCCAGGCGTCGTCGCCGGATGGCGCCGCGTGCTCAAGGGCGCTGTCGATCGCTTTATAGAGGGCGTCTTTATCCACCGGTTTGGTGAGGAAGCTGAATACCCCCTGCTGCGTCGCGGCCACCGCATCAGGAATAGATCCGTGAGCGGTGAGGATAATCACCGGCATCCCGGGCTGCTGCTTCTGGATCTCCGTGAACAGTTGCAGGCCATCCATTTCATCCATGCGCAAATCGCTGATCACCAGATCGATTTTCTCACGGCTGAGCACCTTCAGCCCCTCCTGCCCGCTTTCAGCGGTGACCACGCTGTAGCCTTCGCTGACCAGACGCATTCCCAGCAGCTTTAACAGCCCGGGATCGTCATCCACCAGTAACAGATGGGCAGGTTTACGGCTTGTCATGGCTTCACATCCTCTTGTTTCGGCATCTCACTGTCTGGCGTCGTGGCAGAGTTGCCTTTCGACCCATCGGGCAGATAGCTGCCTGCCGGCTTACGCGTCGAGAGCTGTCTTTCGATATCGGTCAGATTTTCGAGCTTGCGGGTGGTGGTTTCCAGCTGCTCGCGCAGCGACTCCTGCTGCTGGCGAAGCGCATCAAGCTCGCTGTCGCTTGACTGCTGCAATTTGCTGTAGCGGAAACGCTCTTCAGACAGCTGTAATTGCAGGGTTTGTCCGTCCCGCCAGAGCTGATAGACCGGGCGCACCTGCGGGGGAATATTGATCACGTAAGTATCCAGCCGCGTCACGTTGGCGCGGCGTTCGACAGGCGTGATTCTGGCATCCGCCATCACGATCCCGCGTTTAAATGCGTCCTGCCAGGTATCGTCCACCAGCATCGCCGCCTGGGCACGGGCCTCGGCGGGCGCCAGCCGCTGGGCGCAGTCTATTCCGCGCAGCCAGAACAGCGGATTGGATTCAACATCTCGCCCCGACAGGCTCCAGATATCATCGCAACGTGTCGAAAGGAAATCAGCCAGCTGTTTTTGCGGCCATTTATCTTCCTGTTTGTGGCTAATTGCACTTTTCGGTGCATGGGTTACACAGCCTGCCAGCAGTAAGCAGGGCAGGCTGAGGCGCACATTTTTGCTGGAAAACACCGCGCGCAGTGCGCGGTAAAAGACGTGTGACATACTCACCAGGTTGTTATTCATTTCATTGATTTTTCCGGCTCAAGAGGCAGTTCGATACGAAAACAGACATCGGCGCGTTCATCACTCACGATGTTAAGCTCACCCTGCATGCGTCGTATGCAGTCGCGGGCAATACTCAGCCCCAGACCACTTCCTTTTACCGCACCTTTTCGCTGATGACTCCCCTGGAAGAAGGGTTCAAAGATCATCGTTTTTTCATCATCCGGAATCGGGCTTCCGGTATTCGCTACGTCAATAAATACCCGCGAACCGTTGTTATTGCTTCTGATATAAATGGTACCGGATTCAGTACCATAGTGCACCGCATTGGAATAAAGATTATCCAGTACGCTCATTAACAGCATCGGTTCTGCAAGACAGGCTGGCGCGTTGAGTTCCACCTGGGTATGCATCATTTTAGCTCTTGCTGGCAGGCTATGGGCGGAGATCACCATGTCCACCAGCGGTTCAATCTCAACGCTTTCAAGCACCACAGCACCATCCGCCAGCTTGCGGTTATAGTCCAGCAGTTGTTCAATAAGCTTTTGTAAATTGCGGCTGCTGGCATCCAGAATCGCCACGATCTCTTTTTGCTCAGGGGTTAACGGCCCCGCCACTTCGTCGGCCAGCAGTTCCGTACCTTCACGCATGCTGGCCAGCGGCGTTTTGAGTTCGTGTGAGATATGGCGCAGGAACTGGTGGCGCTGCGATTCCAGCCATGCCAGGCGCTCTGAAAGCCAGATGATGCGTTGACCGACCGAGCGCAGCTCGCGCGGGCCTTTAAAAACGACCGTATCCCCGAGAGATTTACCCTCCCCCAGGCGGTTAATCATCCGCTGGATCCCCTTCACGGGGCCGATGATCATGCGGGTAAAGAGCAGCACCAGCCCCAGGCTGACGAGGAACAGCACCAGCGCCTGCCAGCCGAAGAACTGGCCGCGCTCGGCAATCTCCTGCTGGAGCTGCTGACCACGGGAAAAGATAACCGTACGGGTGGACTGAACCATCTCCGTATTGGCGTTCGCGAAGGCTTCAAGTCGGGCGGCGGCGGCGGCATCAGGACCGCTGTTTTTGCACTGGAGCTGCGCCAGATCGTTCAGATCCTGACGCAGCGCCTGATAGAGTTTGTCATCTGGCAGCACCCCGGCGTGGGCGTCCAGCATTTCGCTGTAGCGTTTACGCTGGTTCTGATAGACCCTCTCCAGCGTGCGATCGTCCAGCACGCAGTACTGGCGATAGCTACGCTCCATCTCAAGCGCGGCGTTGGTCATCGCCTCGCTACGGCGAGCATCAATAAGCGTGGTGCGGTTAGTCAGGGCCGCCTGTGCACTTAACGCGTTCAGGCTTTGCCAGGCCTGCCAGGCCAGAACCAGCAAAGGTAGCAGGATCAGCAGGAAGGCCATCATAACGAGCTGTCGCAGGGAGCGAGGGAAAGCGGGCCAGCGTTTCAACACATTACTCTCTTCATCCGGGTTTGAGGAGAGCGTAACTGAGTCTGCCCTTCAGATACAACAAAGCCGGGTAAAAACCCGGCTTTGTCATGGAATAAGGCGGTGCCTAACTCGACGTTTCGCCCTGGCCTGATAAAGCATTGCAATAATCAGTAGTTGGACGGCAGGCACCTTTTTGTGCGTCATTCGAAGTTTATGTAGCACGTCCCGAAGGGGCTGACATAACAAGGTGAATGAGCCACTGGTTACTATTATGCAACACGCGTGCCAGATTGCAAAAATTAATGCTATCCTTATGATTAGTAATATTTTTATTATCAAAACGTATTGATTGTTACGTGAATGATTTCCAGGCTAAGTGTCGCTATTAAGCAACACCTTAACGGGAACCTGTCCTGCCGCATATAAATCAACAGGTTAAATGTCTCCTTTTGGAGACACTCAGACCAGAGAGTTGTCGCGATTTTGCGACAGAGACAAAAAAGCCCGGTGGCGCTCGCGCTTACCGGGCCTACAGTCAGAGCGTTGAAACTTAACCTAGTTGTTTACGTGCGTTGCGGAAAATGCGCATCCACGGGCTGTCCTCGCCCCAGTTTTCCGGGTGCCAGGAGTTGCTCACGGTACGGAAGACACGCTCCGGGTGCGGCATCATAATCGTCACCCGACCGCTTTCGCTGGTGACCGCGGTAATGCCATTTGCCGAACCGTTCGGGTTAGCCGGATAGGTTTCGGTGACCTTGCCAAAGTTATCAACAAAGCGCAGCGCCACCAGTCCTTTGCTTTCAAGCTGAGCCAGGTGCGCCGCATCACGGACTTCAACCTGACCTTCACCGTGCGAAACCGCGATTGGCATCTGCGAACCGACCATCCCCTGCAACAGCAGAGACGGGCTTTGGGTTACTTCTACCAGGCTGAAGCGCGCTTCAAAGCGGTCAGACTGGTTACGCACAAAGCGCGGCCAGGCTTCGCTGCCCGGGATCAGCTCGCGCAGGTTAGACATCATCTGGCAGCCGTTACACACCCCCAGCGCCAGCGTCTGCGGACGGTGGAAGAAGGTTTCAAACTCGTCACGTACGCGGCTGTTGAACAGGATGGACTTCGCCCAGCCTTCGCCCGCGCCCAGCACGTCACCGTAGGAGAACCCCCCGCAGGCTACCAGTGCCTGGAAATCATCCAGCCCGGTACGCCCTGCCAGCAGGTCGCTCATGTGGACGTCGATGGCGTCAAAGCCCGCCCGGTGGAAGGCCGCTGCCATCTCAACGTGGGAGTTAACGCCCTGTTCGCGCAACACGGCCACTTTAGGACGCGCACCGGTCGCAATGTACGGCGCGGCAATGTCTTCGTTGATGTCGAAGGTGAGCTTCACGTTCAGGCCAGGATCGTTGTCGTTCGCCTTCGCGTTATGCTCCTGATCGGCACATTCCGGGTTGTCACGCAGGCGCTGCATCTGCCAGGTGGTTTCCGCCCACCACATACGCAACGTGGTGCGGCTTTCGCTGAACACCGGGTGGCCGTCGGCTTCAATCACGAAACGGTCGCCCTGCACCGCTTTACCGAGATAGTGCACGCAGTCTGCCAGACCGTGCTGCGCCAGAATCGCTTCCACCGCGTCGCGATCTGCGGCGCGTACCTGAATGACGGCACCCAGCTCTTCGTTAAACAGCGCCGCCAGGCGGTCTTCACCAAGCGTTGCAATGTTTGCTTCAACGCCGCAGTGGCCGGTGAAGGCCATCTCTGCCAGCGTCACCAGCAGGCCGCCATCGGAACGATCGTGGTAGGCCAGCAGCTTACGCTGCGCCACCAGCGCCTGAATTGCGTCGTAGAAGCCTTTCAACTGTGCGACGTCCCGCACGTCGGCTGGCTTTTCGCCGAGCTGGCGATAAACCTGTGCCAGCGCGGTGGCACCCAGCGCGTTATGGCCTTTGCCGAGGTCAATCAGCAGCAGGGCGTTATCTTCAGTGGAAAGCTGCGGCGTAACGGTATGACGCACGTCTTCCACGCGCGCAAACGCGGTGATCACCAGCGACAGCGGCGAAGTCATCTCGCGCTGCTCGCTGCCTTCCTGCCAGCGGGTTTTCATCGACATGGAGTCTTTACCCACCGGAATGGTCAGGCCGAGCGCAGGACACAGCTCTTCACCCACCGCTTTTACCGCTTCGTACAGGCCCGCGTCTTCGCCAGGGTGACCGGCAGCGGCCATCCAGTTCGCGGAAAGTTTGATGCGTTTGATGTCGCCAATCTGCGTCGCGGCGATATTGGTCAGCGCTTCACCGACCGCCAGACGGGCAGAAGCGGCGAAGTCCAGCAGAGCCACCGGGGTGCGTTCACCCAGCGCCATCGCTTCGCCGTAGTAGCTGTCGAGGCTCGCGGTGGTCACGGCGCAGTTAGCGACCGGGATCTGCCACGGGCCGACCATCTGATCGCGTGACACCATACCGGTCACGGTACGGTCGCCGATGGTGACCAGGAAGGTTTTCTCCGCCACCGCAGGCAGGTGCAGCACGCGGTTAACCGCTTCCGCCACAATAATGCCCTGACGATCCAGCGCTTTACCCGCCGCTTTGCGGGTTGTAACGTCGCGGGTCATCTTCGGCGTTTTGCCGAGAAGCACGTCGAGCGGCAGATCGATCGGCTGGTTGTCGAAATGGGTATCACTGAGAGTCAGGTGCTGCTCTTCGGTCGCTTCACCGATGACGGCATACGGCGCGCGCTCGCGGCGGCACAGCTCGTCAAACAGCGGCAGCTGATCGGCAGCAACCGCCAGCACGTAGCGCTCCTGGGATTCGTTACACCAGATTTCCAGCGGGCTCATGCCTGGCTCATCGCTCAGGATATCGCGCAGGTTGAAGCGCCCGCCGCGACCGCCGTCGCTCACCAGCTCAGGCATGGCGTTAGAGAGCCCACCCGCGCCCACGTCGTGGATAAACAGAATCGGGTTGGCATCGCCGAGCTGCCAGCAGCGGTCGATCACTTCCTGACAGCGGCGCTCCATTTCCGGGTTGTCGCGCTGCACGGACGCGAAGTCGAGATCCGCATCAGACTGGCCGGAAGCCATAGACGAGGCTGCACCACCGCCCAGACCAATGTTCATGGCCGGGCCGCCGAGCACGATCAGCTTCGCGCCCACGACGATCTCACCTTTTTGCACGTGATCGGCGCGAATGTTGCCGATCCCGCCCGCCAGCATAATTGGTTTGTGGTAGCCGCGCAGCTCTTCGCCGTTGTGGCTGTCCACTTTCTCTTCGTAGGTACGGAAGTAACCGTTCAGCGCCGGACGACCAAATTCATTGTTGAACGCCGCGCCGCCCAGCGGGCCTTCGGTCATGATATCCAGCGCGGTCACAATGCGCTCTGGCTTGCCGAAATCTTCTTCCCACGGCTGTTCAAAGCCCGGGATACGCAGGTTGGAAACGGAGAAACCGACCAGACCCGCTTTTGGTTTCGCGCCGCGACCGGTCGCACCTTCGTCACGGATTTCACCGCCGGAGCCGGTCGCCGCACCCGGCCACGGAGAGATGGCCGTCGGGTGGTTGTGGGTTTCCACTTTCATCAGGATATGCGCAGGCTCCTGGTGGAAGTCATAGCGCCCTGCTTCGCGGTCGGCGAAGAAGCGGCCCACCTCGGAACCTTCCATCACCGCGGCGTTGTCTTTATAGGCAGACAGCACGTGGTCAGGGGTTTGCTCCATGGTGTTTTTGATCATTTTGAACAGCGACTTCGGCTGCTGTTCGCCGTCGATAATCCAGTCGGCGTTGAAAATTTTGTGGCGGCAGTGCTCGGAGTTGGCCTGCGCGAACATATACAGTTCGATGTCGTTCGGGTTGCGATTCAGCTTAACGAATGCATCCTGAAGGTAGTCGATTTCATCTTCTGCGAGCGCCAGACCAAGACGCAGGTTTGCGTCGATCAGCGCCTGACGCCCCTGCCCCAGCAGATCCACGCTCTGTACCGGCGCAGGCTGATGGTGGGAGAACAGTTTCTGCGCATCATCCAGAGAGTCAAACACGCTCTCCATCATGCGGTCGTGCAGCTCCGCTGTCACGGCCTGCCACTGCGCGTCGCTCAGGGTTGACGCTTCCACATAGTACGCCACGCCGCGCTCCAGACGGTTAATCTGGCTCAGGCCGCAGTTGTGCGCGATGTCGGTGGCTTTGGAAGACCAGGGGGAGATGGTGCCAGGACGTGGCGTGGCGAGGATTAATTTGCCGGTCGGCGTATGGCTGCTCAGGCTTGGGCCATATTTAAGCAGACGTTCCAGCTGTACGCGCTCCTCTGCATTCAGGGGGGCATTCAGGTCAGCAAAATGGACATACTCAGCGTAAATATTGCTTACCGGAAGGTCGGCCGCCTGAAAACGTGCCAGCAGTTTATTAATACGGAAGGCAGACAGTGCAGGCGAACCACGCAGAATTTCCATCATAAGTCTCTCGTCTTCGAAGCGCCGGGGCGCTTACAGTGTGCGCAAGGGGGGAAAACGGGCGTCATTATAGAGAATCCTGAGCGCCGACGAAACCGTTTGCGTCGAAATAAAATCATCCTTTTTGTTTAACAATAGATGTGACCTGTCTCTCTAATTGGTTGCCAACTGGCGCTACTTTGCGCAAAATGCCGCTCAATCAATGGCAAACTCTACTCTTAACATGACTACAGCACACTGAGGCAACCGGCGTCGCAGAGAATTAACTAATTGAAAAAATTAAAGATTAATTATCTGCTCATCGGCATTGTTACGTTGCTGCTGGCAGTGGCCCTCTGGCCGTCTATCCCCTGGTTCGGCAAAGCCGAAAACCGTATCGCCGCCATTCAGGAGCGGGGGGAGTTGCGCGTCAGTACCCTCTCCTCTCCGCTTATATACGACGATATCAACGGTAAAACCATTGGTCTTGATTACGAACTGGCACAGCTGTTTGCGGACTATCTGGGCGTGAAGCTGAAAGTCACCGTGCGGCAGAACATCAACCAGCTGTTTGATGATTTAGACCATGACCGTGCCGATATTCTCGCCGCAGGTCTGGTGTACAATAGCGAACGCAGCAAAAATTATCAGCCGGGCCCGACTTATTACTCTGTGTCGCAGCAGGTGGTTTATCGTGTGGGTAGCTTGCGCCCGCGCTCACTGGCCGACATTACCGACCAGCAATTGACCATCGCGCCAGGCCATGTGGTGATTGACGATCTGCGGGCGTTGAAAGAGAACAAATACCCGAACCTCAGCTGGACGGTCGATCCTAAACTCGGCACTACCGAATTGCTGGAGCAGGTAAAAGATAAAAAGCTGGCCTATACCATTGCTGATTCGGTGGCGATCAGCCTTTTCCAGCGCGTTCATCCTGAAATCGCCGTGGCGCTGGATGTGACCGATGAACAGCCGGTAACCTGGTTTACCCAGTTAGACGACGATCAAACCGTCTCTGCGGCTATGCTCGATTTCTTTAATTCCATCAATGAAGACGGCACCCTGGCGCGTCTGGAAGAGAAATATCTCGGTCACGGTGACGATTTTGATTACGTTGACACCCGCTCCTTCCTGCGCGCGGTGGATAGCGTGCTGCCGGACCTGCAACCGCTGTTCGAGAAGTACGCTCAGGAGATTGACTGGAAGTTACTGGCGGCAATTTCCTACCAGGAATCGCACTGGGATGCTCAGGCCACCTCCCCCACGGGCGTGCGCGGGTTGATGATGCTGACCAAAAATACCGCGCAGAGCCTCGGCATTAGCGATCGAACCGATGCGGAACAGAGCATCAGCGGCGGCGCGCAATATTTACAGGATATGATGGCGAAAGTGCCGGAGACGGTCCCTGAAGGGGAGCGGATCTGGTTTGCGCTGGCCGCCTATAACATGGGTTATGCCCATATGCTCGACGCGCGGACGCTGACGGCAAAAACCAAAGGTAACCCGGACAGCTGGTCAGATGTAAAACAGCGCCTGCCGCTGCTTAGCCAGAAACAGTGGTACCAGAAGCTGACGTACGGCTATGCGCGCGGGCATGAAGCGTATGCCTACGTGGAAAATATTCGTAAGTATCAGATTAGCCTGGTGGGATATCTGCTGGAGAAAGAAAAAGAGGCGGCCGAGGCGCAACAGCTGGCTGAAAGCTATCCGGTGGTCGCACCGGACGAGCTTAATCATCCTGCGGTTTCAATTCTGCCTTTTGTTGCTTTTTCTGCTGCCGACGCATTCGAAAAAAGTCACTTAACAGACCCGAACATTCTGGTGCAAGTACCCCGCCGATAGTTTTCACCTGGTGGTTCATCCCCGGATGCCCAAGCACGTCCATCAGTGAACCAGCAGCGCCCGTTTTTTCATCCCGCGCGCCAAACACCAGCGTACCGATTCGGCTATGCACCATCGCCCCGGAGCACATCACGCACGGTTCAAGGGTGACGTACAGGGTGGTATCAAGCAGACGATAGTTTTGCAGCACCAGCCCGCCCTGACGCAGCGCCATAATTTCAGCATGCGCGGTAGGATCGTGACGGCCAATCGGACGGTTCCACCCTTCACCAATTACCTGATTGTTATGGACCAGCACCGCGCCCACGGGAACTTCGCCCTCTTCCCAGGCGCGCTGAGCCAGCGCCAGCGCGTGGCGCATCCAGTATTCATGATTGTGTTCAGGGTTGGACAAGGGCTGATACTCCAGTCGAAAAGCGGGCGGCATTATACACAGCCGGTACAGATAAGACTATTCGAGTTGCTGAAGTTCGCCCAGAGGCGTGACGCGCCAGCGGTGCTGGCAAAAATAGAGCAGCGGGTTGTCCTGCTTGCTGTCGCTGTAGCCGCTGTACAGACGCAGCGGCGTACCGATGCGTTTCTCCAACTGCACCACTTTTTCATGTCCGAGGCAACGCAGGGTGAGCACCCAGCCGCCGTAGCCGCGCGCGATCTGCGTGGCGATAAGGTTTACGCGCGGCAGCCAGGGCGTATCATAATAGACCTGCTCCACCAGCGTCTGCGGGGAGCCGGTAATCAGCCAGATATCGGCATCGTTGGCGTCGAGATAGCTGGTCAGGCGCGCCTGGACCACGGGAAACGCGGCGACGTGGCCGCGAAACCAGTGGGCAAAATCCTGTTCAAGCTGCTTAAGACGCGCTTCGCTATGACCAAACGTGCATCCCCAGAGCAGCAGGCTCATCGGCCAGCGCGCTGAACGGCCTTTCACCAGTAGCGCGATGCCAATAACGGGTAAAAGGGGCAATACCAGCAACGCGTTAAGGGGCTGGCGCCGCAGCAGATAGCGCATAAAGGTGCCGAACATATCCTGCTGATGCAGCGTTCCATCCAGATCAAAAAAGACAACGCGACGCTCATGATTTGCCAAACCTTACTCCTCTGGGTCGTTGAATCCTAATAGCCCGGTAAACAGGAACCCGGCGATCACCGCTACCAGATAGCCTAACAGATAGAGCATCACTTTTCCGGTCACGATGGTTAATGCCAGCGGTAAACCGGAAATCCCGAAGGTGATAACGGTCGCCACTTTCCAGTAGCTAATCAACGCCCCGCCCACCGCGCCACCGAGACAGGCGGCCAGGAACGGCTTGCCCAGCGGCAGCGTAACGCCGAAAATCAGCGGCTCGCCGATACCGAGCAACCCGACCGGCAACGCCCCTTTAATGACCTTTTTCAGACGTGCGTTGCGGGTTTTCATCAGCACCGCGATGGCCGCGCCGACCTGCCCAACGCCCGCCATCGACAGGATCGGCAGCAGGGCGTTATAGCCGTGCGCCTGTACCAGTTCGACGTGAATCGGCACTAGCCCCTGATGCAGACCGGTCAGCACTAACGGCAGGAAGGTTCCGGACAGCACAGCCCCCACCAATAACCCACCGCGATCGATAGCCAGAGACGCGCCGTGGGCGATGGCTTCAGAGATGGCGCCGCCTAACGGTTGCAGCGCCACAATCGCCACGCTCCCGGTAATCAATGTGGTCAGCAGCGGGTTGAGGATCAGCTCAATCGAGCCTGGCAGCACCGCGCGCAGCTTTTTCTCGATCCAGCACATCAGAATGACCACCAGCAGCACGGCAATCACCCCGCCGCGGCCAGGCTGAAGCGCCTCGCCAAACAGCGTAATCTGCGCCAGCTGCGGGCTGGAGAGGATACCCGCCATAACGCCGCCCATCGCCAGCGAGCCGCCAAACACTTTGGCCGTGTTCACCCCCACCAGAATGTTCATGATGGCAAACACCGCGCTGCCGAAAATCGCCAGAATACCCAGCAGGTTCGGATACTGCGTGGCAAAATCCCCGACAATATCCGGACGCTTAAGAATATTGATAATCCCGGTGATCAGCCCCGACGCGATAAACGCCGGGATCAGCGGAATAAAGACGTTAGCCAGTTGGCGCAGCGCATCGCTCATAGGGGCTTTGTATTTGGCTTTCGCCTGCGCTTTGGTGCGTTCCGCATCGTCAAAGGCGGGAGCCGTTTCACCGCCCGTCATCAGGGCGCGCATGGCATCTACCACCTGCGCCGCTTTGCCCGGACCGACAATCAACTGGTGCTGTTGCCCCTGCTTAACGTACCCGCTCACGCCGGGAAGCTGCTTAAGGCGCGTCAAATCAAGCTGTTCGTCGTTATGCACCTCGACGCGAACACGCGTCATACAGTTCTCAAGACGCTGAATATTTTTTTCCCCACCGATCCCGAGCAGGATGTCGCTGGCGAGCGCTGCTGTTTTGTCCATACACGCCTCTTATTGGTGTTCTAATGCCGCCCGTAAAAACCCGTGATGGGCTTCGAGTCTGGCTCTGGCCGCGGCTGCATCCAGCCCGGTTAATATCATCAGAATGGCGGGTTTTACATCGTGATCGGTCTGCTGAAGCACCTTTTCCGCCTCTTCACGACTGGCGCCTGTCGCTTCCATCACCATGCGACACGCTCTGTCCACCAGCTTGATGTTAGTGGCCTGCATATCCACCATCAGGTTTTGGTAGACCTTGCCAAATTTCACCATCGCGCCGGTGGAGATCATATTGAGCACCAGCTTCTGCGCGGTACCCGACTTCAGCCGTGTGGAGCCGGTGAGCGCTTCCGGCCCGACGACCGGAGAGATGGCAATGGCGGCCACCTGCGCAATCGGCGAGCCCGGGTTACAGGAGATGGCCACTGTGGTGCACCCGGTCTGTCTGGCATATTCCAGTCCACCAATGACGTACGGCGTACGACCAGAAGCCGCCAGCCCGACCACCAGATCCTGCGCGGTCAGGTTTAGCGCCCTGAGATCGTCTTCCCCAAGCTGTTTATTGTCTTCTGCCCCTTCTACCGCTTTCAGCAGCGCGCCGGGGCCACCGGCAATCAGGCCAACGACCAGCCCGTGCGGAACGCCAAAAGTCGGCGGACATTCTGAGGCATCCAGCACCCCGAGGCGCCCGCTGGTTCCCGCTCCCATATAAATAATGCGTCCTCCTGCTTTGAGAGCGTCGGCAGCGGCGTCTACGGCTTTTGCTACCTCAGGCAATGTCTCTTTGACTGCCAGCGCGACGAGGGTATCCTGTTGATTAAAGCGGTTTACCAGCTCCAGCGTGGACAGTGCATCAAGATCCATGGTTTGCGGGTTACGCGTTTCAGAAACAAGAGAGCCAAGATTCATGTTATTTACCTCTGGAATTTTTAATTCATAATAAACGCACTATAATGGAATATAAAATTCATTCAGGCGAGCAAAATTCGTATTTGCGCGGGTAATCACATTTTCGCCAGGAGACCGTATGAACTGTTTAATTCGTATTCGTCAGCGCTACGCAGGGTTTGCCCAGAGTGATAAAAAGCTGGCGGATTTTTTACTTTCTCAGCCCGATCGCGCGCGACACCTCAGCTCCCAGCAGCTGGCAGGCGAAGCCGGGGTAAGCCAGTCGAGCGTGGTGAAATTCGCCCAGAAAATAGGCTATAAGGGCTTTCCGGCGCTAAAGCTGGCGATCAGTGAAGCACTGGTGAGCAACCCGAATCCGCAGTCAATGCCGGTGCATAACCAGATCCGTGGCGACGATCCGATGCGTCTGGTGGGCGAAAAGCTGATCAAGGAGAACGTGGCGGCAATGCATGCCACGCTGGATGTGAACACAGAAGAGAAGCTGCTGGAAAGCGTAGCCATGCTTCGCGACGCGCGGCGTATTGTGTTGACCGGGATCGGCGCCTCCGGACTGGTTGCGCGTAACTTTGGCTGGAAGCTGACAAAAATCGGCTATAACGCCATCGTTGAACAGGATATGCACGCGCTGCTGGCGACCGTGCAGGCCATGGATCCTGACGATTTACTGCTGGCCATCTCCTATTCCGGCGAGCGACGTGAAATTAATATGGCCACCGACGAAGCCCTGCGCGTAGGGGGAAAAATTCTGGCGATTACCGGATTTAGCCCGAATGCGCTCCAGCAACGGGCAACCCGCTGCCTGTATACCATTGCCGAGGAACAGGCCACTCGCAGCGCGGCGATTTCGTCGACGAGTGCGCAGATGATGCTGACGGACCTGCTGTTTATGGCGCTGGTTCAGCAGGATCTGGAGCGTGCGCCAGAACGTATTCGGCACAGCGAAGAGCTGGTAAAAAAACTGGTTTGAACAACGAATGAGCGTATAATGCCCGCCCTGTTTGTGATGTTTCTGAGAATTTCCTGATGGCGCTGTTAATCACCAAAAAATGCATCAACTGCGATATGTGCGAACCCGAATGCCCGAACCAGGCGATTTCGATGGGCGACAGCATTTATGAGATTAACAGCGACCGCTGCACCGAATGCATCGGCCACTATGAAACGCCGACCTGCCAGAAGGTGTGCCCAATTCCCAATACGATCTTAAAAGATCCGGCACACGTCGAGAATGAAGAACAGTTGTGGGATAAGTTTGTCCTGATGCACCATGCGGACAAAATTTAACTCTCAATAATCACCGTCGCACAGGCATAGTGGCGTTCATCTGCAAGCGTTACGTGCATGTGCGCCACGCCCAGCTTTTCCGCCAGCTTAAGCGCCTCGCCCCATAAACGCAGACGTGGCTTACCCAGCTCATCGTTAAACACTTCAAACTGGTTGAACGCCAGGCCGTTACGAATGCCCGTGCCGAACGCTTTCGCCGCCGCCTCTTTTACCGCGAAGCGCTTTGCCAGAAAGCGCACCGGCTGTTGATGCGCCTCCCAGATAGCCCATTCGTTATCGCTCAGCACGCGTCTTGCGAGGCGATCGCCGCTGCGGGCGATCACCGCTTCAATGCGGGCTATTTCGACGATGTCGGTGCCTAAGCCCAGAATAGCCATTACTGACGCGCTTCCAGCATCAGGCGCTTCATCTCGGACACCGCCTCTTTCAGGCCACTCATCACCGCACGACCAATAATGGCGTGGCCAATGTTCAGCTCATGCATTTCCGGCAGGGCAGCAATGGCTTTTACGTTGTGATAGGTCAGGCCGTGTCCGGCGTTCACCTTCAGTCCCAGGCTCGCGGCGTAGGTTGCCGCTTTGGCGATTCGCTCCAGCTCTTTCGCCTGCGCTGCGTCGTTTTCGGCATCGGCATAGCAGCCGGTGTGAATTTCAATATACGGCGCACCCACGTCGGCAGCGGCTTTAATCTGGGTGAAATCGGCGTCGATAAATAAAGATACCAGGATACCGGCATCCGCCAGGCGTTTGCAGGCATCGCGCATTTTGTCGAGCTGCCCGGCCACATCGAGACCGCCTTCGGTGGTCACTTCCTGACGCTTTTCCGGCACCAGGCAGCAGAAATGCGGTTTGGTCTCGCAGGCAATCGCCAGCATCTCTTCTGTCACCGCCATCTCCAGGTTCATGCGGGTATCCAGCGTCTGACGCAGGATGCGCACGTCGCGGTCAGTGATGTGGCGACGATCTTCACGCAAGTGGACGGTAATGCCGTCGGCGCCAGCCTGCTCAGCGATAAATGCCGCCTGAACCGGATCGGGATACGCGGTACCGCGTGCATTACGTAACGTGGCGATGTGATCGATATTGACGCCTAACAGTAATTCAGCCATGACAATCCTCGGTATTTTTGGTCATTTACCTTCTCCCTCTCCCTCCGGGAGAGGGCTGGGGTGAGGGGTAAAACATTAGCGTTTCGGCATAAACTGCCTGAATAATTCGCGGCTCTTTAAAGGTTTGCCCCCAAGATACGGCTTGAGCGCGATTCGGGTAAAGCGTTTTGCCGCACGCAGGGTGTCGGCGTCCGGGAACTCGCGTTCATACAGTGCTCTGAGCTGGCGCCCGGTAAAAGTGCTGTTATCGACGACGACACTGGCAATAAAGCCCTTTTCCTCACGATAGCGGTAGGTCATAGTGTCTTCTACCTCGTCCCCGCTCCCCGCACAGTGCAGAAAATCAACGCCGTAACCAAGGTGCCCGAGCAGCGCCAGTTCGAAACGACGCAGCACAGGCTCAGGGGTGCCGGTTGCGCCAGCAAGTGCCTGAATACAGTGCAGGTAATCAAAGAAAAGTTCAGAGAAGCGGGTCTCATGTTCAAGAACCCGTGAAATGAGTTCGTTGACATACAAACCGCTGTAGAGCGTGATACCAGAAAGAGGAAGCGCCAGGGAGACGGCTTCAGCACTGCGCAGGGTTTTGACTTCCCCTCGCCCGCCAAAGCGGACCAGCAGCGGGGTGAAAGGCTGCAAGGCACCTTTCAGATTAGAACGTCTGGAACGTGCGCCTTTGGCAACAAGGCGCACGCGACCGGACTCTTCCGTGAAGACGTCCAGCATCAGGCTGGTTTCGCTCCAGGGACGACTATGCAGGACAAAGGCGCGCTGCCATCCATCCATATGCTCGTCGTCTTAGGTTACTGATCTTCGCCGTAACCGAGGCTGCGCAGCGCACGCTCATCATCGGCCCAGCCAGATTTCACTTTCACCCACAGTTCCAGGTGAACCGGTGCTTCAAACATGTCCATCATGTCTTTACGGGCTTCGATTCCGATAGTTTTGATCTTGGCACCTTTATTGCCGATCACCATCTTCTTCTGCCCTTCTCGCTCAACGAGGATCAGACCGTTAATATCGTAGCCGCCACGCTCGTTGCTCTGGAAACGCTCGATCTCCACCGTCACAGAGTACGGCAGTTCAGCGCCCAGGAAACGCATCAGCTTCTCACGGATGATTTCAGACGCCATAAAACGCTGAGAGCGATCGGTGATGTAGTCTTCCGGGAAGTGATGAGTCGCTTCCGGCAGATGTTTACGCACGATGCCCGCGATGGTATCGACGTTCAGACCCGTTTCCGCAGACAGCGGGACGATGTCCAGGAAGTTCATCTGGCTGCCCAGCCATTGCAGATGCGGCAGCAGATCGGCTTTTTCCTGCACGTTGTCCACTTTATTGACCGCGAGGATCACCGGCGTTTTGCCGTCACGCAGCTTGTTCAGGACCATTTCGTCGTCCGGCGTCCAGCGGGTGCCTTCCACAACGAAAATCACCAGCTCTACATCGCCAATGGAGCTGCTCGCCGCCTTGTTCATCAGACGGTTGATGGCACGCTTCTCTTCCATGTGCAGGCCCGGGGTATCGACGTAGATCGCCTGATACGCGCCTTCAGTATGGATACCGACGATGCGGTGACGCGTGGTCTGCGCCTTACGTGAGGTAATGGAAATCTTCTGTCCAAGCAGATTATTCAACAGGGTGGATTTGCCAACGTTCGGACGTCCGACGATGGCAATAAATCCGCAATACGTTTTTTCTTCGCTCATTCCAGCTCCAGCATTTTTAACGCCTGTTCGGCGGCAGCCTGTTCAGCCTTACGACGGCTTGAACCCGTGCCGACCACCGGTTCACTCAGGCCACTGACCTGGCAATGGATGGTAAATTCCTGATCGTGCGCTTCGCCACGTACCTGCACCACCAGATAGGATGGCAGCGGGAGGTGACGACCCTGCAAATATTCTTGCAGACGCGTTTTCGGATCTTTTTGTTTATCGCCCGGGCTGATTTCGTCCAGACGGGTCTGATACCAGTTCAGGATCATCTTTTCTACGGTCTGGATATCGCTGTCCAGGAACACGCCACCGATTAAAGCCTCGACCGTATCGGCAAGAATGGATTCACGACGGAACCCACCACTTTTCAGCTCACCCGGCCCCAGACGCAGACACTCACCCAGCTCAAACTCGCGTGCGATTTCAGCGAGGGTGTTGCCGCGCACCAGCGTGGCACGCATGCGGCTCATATCACCTTCGTCCACACGCGGAAAACGATGATAAAGCGCATTTGCAATCACGAAACTTAAAATAGAGTCGCCTAAAAACTCGAGACGCTCATTATGTTTGCTGCTGGCACTGCGATGGGTTAATGCCTGTTGCAACAACTCCTGATGATGAAAAGTGTAGCCCAGCTTCCGTTGAAGCCGATTAATTACGATGGGGTTCATGCGATACCAATAAATGAATGCGTCAAAAATGCAGCACACGAAACCGACCTGAGAAAACCAACGCGGTTTCGTGTGCCGTGGCACCCTTGCAGGGCCAACCTTAAACTTCGGGGGAATATTCTATACGCAACGACAGGGGATGTCGTTAGTTCAAAGAGATTTATCGCTGAAATAATTCACGTAGCGGCGAATAAAAGCCGCTACGTGTTATTTTTGACGAAAATTAATGAATTCCGCCAATACGATTCAGGCGAACGCCGGTCGGCCACTCGCCTTCCTGCTTCTCGAAACTCATCCAGATAGCGGTTGCTTTACCGACCAGATTCGCTTCCGGCACAAAGCCCCAGTAACGGCTGTCCGCGGAGTTATCGCGGTTGTCACCCATCATGAAGTAGTGTCCCGGCGGCACAATCCAGGTCGCCAGCTGCTGGCCTGGCTGCTGGTAGTACATTGCTAGCTGGTCCTGTGCGATTGGCACGGTCAGAATGCGGTGAGTGACATCGCCCAGCGTCTCTTTGCGTTCAACCAGACGAATACCGTTCTCTTTGGTTTCACCTTTTGGCACCTGGAAGAATCCGCTGGTCGCTTCACCGCCATTACGGCGGGCGAAGGTCTGCACAAAATCACCTGGCTCAACGTTGGAGTAAGTGACTGGCAGCGCATTTTCACATGCAGTTCCAGAGCTACAGCCTGGCTGAATCCTCACTTCCTTCGCTATCGGATCGTAGGTTACTTTATCGCCCGGCAGACCTACCGCGCGTTTAATATAATCCAGCCGTGGATCTTCCGGATATTTAAACACCACGATGTCGCCACGTTTCGGATGACCCGTTTCGATCAGCGTTTTCTGGTAAATCGGATCTTTGATGCCATAGGCAAACTTCTCAACCAGAATGAAATCACCGATCAGCAGCGTTGGCATCATCGATCCTGACGGGATCTGGAACGGTTCATAGATAAATGAACGCACCACCAGCACAATCGCCAGCACCGGGAAGACCGATGCCCCTGTTTCCAGCCAGCCCGGTTTTGGGCCGACTTTTTTCAGGGTTTTCGCGTCCAGCGTATCGCCCGTGGCTGCCTGCGCGGCAGCCTGACGTTCACGGCGTTTTGGGGCGAAGATAAACTTATCCAGGCACCATAACAGACCTGTTACCAGGGTAGCGATGACCAGGATCAGGGCAAACATGTTCGCCATGCCAACTCCTTAAGGTTATTTACCGTTTCCGTCTTTACCAACATGAAGGATGGCAAGGAATGCTTCCTGCGGCAGCTCAACGTTACCGACCTGCTTCATACGCTTCTTACCTTCTTTCTGCTTCTGCAACAGCTTTTTCTTACGGCTGACGTCGCCGCCGTAGCACTTAGCCAGAACGTTTTTACGCAGCTGCTTCACGGTTGAACGGGCAATGATGTGGTTACCAATGGCCGCCTGAATCGCAATGTCAAACTGCTGACGCGGGATCAGCTCTTTCATCTTCTCAACCAGCTCACGACCACGGTACGGTGCGTTATCGTTGTGGGTGATCAGCGCCAGGGCATCAACTCGCTCGCCGTTGATCAGCACGTCCACGCGAACCATGTTCGAGGCCTGGAAGCGTTTGAAGTTGTAGTCCAGTGACGCATAGCCACGGGAGGTAGACTTCAGACGGTCGAAGAAGTCGAGCACCACTTCCGCCATCGGAATTTCATAGGTCAGCGCCACCTGGTTACCGTGGTACACCATGTTGGTCTGCACGCCACGCTTCTCAATACACAGGGTGATCACGTTGCCGAGGAACTCCTGCGGCAGCAGCATGTGACACTCTGCGATAGGCTCGCGCAATTCCTGAATATTATTCAGCGGCGGGAGCTTGGAAGGGCTGTCGACGTAGATCACCTCTTTCGACGTGGTTTCTACTTCGTAGACAACCGTCGGGGCGGTGGTGATCAGATCCAGATCGTATTCACGCTCCAGACGTTCCTGAATGATCTCCATGTGCAGCAGACCGAGGAAGCCACAGCGGAAGCCGAAGCCCAGCGCCGTTGAGCTTTCTGGCTCATAGAACAGGGAAGCATCGTTGAGGCTCAGCTTTCCGAGCGCATCGCGGAAGTTTTCGTAATCGTCGGAGCTGACCGGGAACAGACCCGCATAAACCTGCGGTTTCACCTTTTTGAAGCCTGGCAGCGCTTTATCTGCCGGGTTACGTGCGCCGGTCAGGGTATCGCCCACTGGCGCGCCGAGGATGTCTTTAATTGCACAGACCAGCCAACCCACTTCGCCGCATTTCAGTTCGGTACGGTCAACCTGTTTTGGCGTGAAGATGCCGAGGCGGTCAGCGTTGTAGACCTGCCCGGTGCTCATGACCTTGATTTTGTCGCCTTTACGCATGGTGCCGTTTTTAATACGCACCAGCGAGACAACGCCCAGGTAGTTATCAAACCAGGAGTCGATGATCAGCGCCTGGAGCGGCGCATCCGGGTCACCTTCCGGCGGCGGAATGTCACGCACCAGACGTTCCAGTACATCCGGAACACCTACGCCGGTTTTTGCCGAGCAGCGCACTGCATCGGTCGCATCGATACCGACGATGTCTTCAATTTCTTCCGCTACGCGCTCAGGATCGGCGGCTGGCAGGTCGATTTTATTCAGAACCGGCACCACTTCGAGATCCATTTCCATGGCGGTATAGCAGTTTGCCAGCGTCTGGGCCTCTACGCCCTGCCCGGCATCCACCACCAGCAGCGCGCCTTCGCAGGCCGCCAGCGAGCGTGACACTTCATAAGAGAAGTCAACGTGCCCTGGGGTGTCGATAAAGTTCAGCTGGTAGGTTTCACCATCGGAAGCCTTATAGTCGAGCGTCACGCTCTGGGCTTTAATGGTAATACCGCGTTCGCGTTCCAGGTCCATGGAGTCCAGAACCTGGGCTGCCATTTCACGATCAGACAGGCCACCGCAAATCTGGATAATACGGTCAGACAGCGTCGACTTACCGTGGTCAATGTGAGCAATGATCGAAAAGTTACGTATGTTCTTCATATAGTTAAATAATTATGCCTTACGAATTCCTGGAGGCCGCTGTTCTTAGCCTGACGTTTTTCAGTGCGAAAACGCAGCATTCTACACTACAACCTCGTCTGCTGGAAATGCACTTAGAGTCAGGTATAGCGCGAAGAGACGGCGTTTACTTTATTGCGATGTAAATAATAATAAAGCCCGGCAGATCACCGGGCCTCAGAAGAGAGCGTCTCAACACGAAGTTGGTCGGGTGCCAGTGCAACGCTGAGAATGACGGGCTGCCAGGCTTCCCGGGCGGTAAGCCTTGGGGAAACGCCTTTAGCAAGCCAGAACCCGCCCACACCGCCCAAGGCGGCACCGCACATGGCGGCCAAATCTGTGCCGAACAGCATCTGGAAAACCCCGCCCATCACGAAAAGTCCGGCGAGCGGAGAAAGGTAAACCAGTATGGCGGAAGTGAGCAGGCTGCCTTCAGCGATGCCGAGCTCCACTTTTTGCCCTGCCACCAGCGGCTGATCGCTCGACACAGCAATAGTGTGCGACGTTTGCGGCCCCAGCTTATTCAATACGCGGCTGCCGCAACCGGCTCGCGAAGCGCAGCTGCTGCATGATGCTTTAACGTCACAGCTGACAAGCGCTACGCCATCCTGCCAGGTTACGACCGTCGCCCACTCTTTAATCATTGCGCAGCCCTGAATTTAATGCTGTCTGAAATACGTTTTGCTGTTGGCGGCGGTAATTCACCAACAATGGTAATTTCCGCATTATCGCGTACCGTCGTGCTAACCGTCCGGCGACCGGTACGGAGCATCTGTTCGGAACTGTTCGCCGTAGCGCGATTGATATTCACCGAGAAGCTAAATAGCCCATCGGAATAGAGGCGCGACTCAACCGGTGTTTCGATAGTCGGCAGCTGGCGACGGCTGCTGGATACTTCGCTGAATCCTTGCGGGATCCAGGAAGGTACCCAGTTGAAATTGACAGAATCGCCGGCAGGTACGGAAAGCAAAGGCGGCAGGCTGGCTTTGGCCAGATTCTGCATACTGTTGCCAACCTGACCGTTCACGTCGAAGGAGATCACGCGGAACTGCTCCAGCGTTTCACCGTCGCGATCGAGAAGATCAACGCGCATCGGCAGCTTCGTCTCTGCGTCAATCCAGACGATATAGCTGTAACGTGTCCCATCCCGCGCGACTACGCGGATCACTTCGCACAACCTGTCGGCAATACGCGTTCGCCCCACCGAGATAAAATCATAGTAGGGGGCGAGACGTTTAAAATCGGTGTAAATGAGCGATGGCAGGGAATCAACGATGTAGTCACCATTGAGCGTAAACGGCTCAAGGCCTGGCTCGAAATAGCTGATTTCGTTCCCACGCTGGACCACTTCCCGACGCGGGCCATCCATCTGTAAAAGCTGGGCGAGCGGCTGATTATCAAGGCGGGCGTGGCGATAGCGTAACGATTCGACACCCTGCTTATTGATGCTAATAAATGCCAACTCGTAATTGAGTGACTGGCTGGCCAGATTCATTTGCTGCAACAACGCCCCGGATGAAACATCAGCCGAGGCGTTAGCAGAGAAGAACAGGCTACCCGCCATCAAAGACATGGCGAACCAAAGTTGCTTCATTACTGCGATTGCGTTCCTAAAGTTTGGTTTCCTGGCACCTGCACAGCAGCCTGCTGGGTTTGGGCCTGCTCAAACTGAAGCTGCTCGGAGTGCAGACGACGCTGCAACTCGTAATCCTGCAACATCGCATTAATGCGACGACGCTGCTCCTGTACCTGCTGTTGCTGTCCGCCGCTTGCGGAGACATCTGCCGGTACGCCCAGGCTAACCGGACTGGCTTTACCCATCATCGGCAGCGTATTGAACACTGGCGCTTCAGGCTGCTGACTGGCTTCAGACTGGGTATTATAGTGCTGGACCCCAACGATAACTGCAAGCGATACACACGCAGCGACTCCCATCTGGGTGAGCTGGCTGGCCCATGGACGCACCTTGTGCCAGAACGGCATTTTCTGCCACTGGTGAGGTGCAGGCTGCGCTTCAGGAATAAGCGGCGTGGTCTGATGAACAGGTTCGTTCTCAATGGCCGCCATAACGCGTGCTGAGATATCGAAATGGAGAACATCGCTGGTATCACCCCGCAGAGTGTCGCGGATAAGATGATAGTTCTCCCAGGTCTGTTGCATTTCGGGAGAATGAGACAACTCATCGAGCAGCTCACTATCCAGCATTTCACCATCCATTAAAGCGGAAAGTTTTTCTTTCTGCATGCCTAATACCTTTTCCAGTATCCCGCTATCGTCAACGCCTGATAAGCGGTTGAACTTTATTATCAATGGCTTCTCGCGCACGGAAAATTCGTGAACGAACCGTGCCGACCGGACAATCCATGATGGCGGCTATCTCTTCATAGCTTAGGCCATCCAGCTCCCGTAACGTAATTGCCATGCGTAAATCTTCCGGGAGCGACTCGATCGTGCGAAAAACGATTTGTCTCAGTTCTTCTGACAACATTAAGTTCTCAGGGTTCGAAATTTCTTTCAGCGCGCCGCCACTTTCGAAGTTTTCTGCATCGATAGCGTCAACATCACTTGAAGGCGGACGACGCCCCTGAGCAACCAAATAATTCTTAGCCGTATTGACTGCAATACGATACAGCCAGGTATAAAAAGCACTATCCCCCCGGAATGAATCCAGCGCGCGATAGGCCTTAATAAAAGACTCTTGTACCACATCAGGAACATCGCCTGACGGTACATAGCGGGAAACCAGACTCGCTACCTTATGCTGGTAGCGCACCACCAGTAGGTTAAAAGCTTTCTGATCTCCCTTCTGGACCCGTTCAACCAGGACCTGGTCCGTTAACTGCTCGCTCATCCGAGGTAATGTCTCCCCAAACCAAATTCCACGCGTTATCGAAACGCCACTCTAACAACATTGCACTTTGAGCAAGCACCGAATTAGAGCGTCTGTTCTTCAATAAGTTCCGTAACGCCTTTGTTTTTGTTCATCGCGCCGCAGACCGTTCATTTTCTCTCATTATAAGTCTGTTCACGATACGCACCCGCTTTCTGACAAGAATCATTAACTTTATCGTCAGAAGAGTAACGCAACACAGGCTTTATTTCACCACAAAATCTGAAGCTAACGATCTGCTTCGCAAAATAATTCCAGTCATTTAGCGATGATTTAACTTCCGGCCATCCGTTTAGTCATTGCAACACGCTTCAAAAAAAACGTGCGATAACTCGCATCACAATGCTATTCTGCCCAGACCATGTTTAGTAAATTAAACAAACATCATGAATACAACGCCTGAACTCCATTGTGATGTACTGATTATCGGCAGCGGTGCTGCTGGCCTTTCCCTCGCGCTGCGCCTGGCGGAATATCAGAACGTAATCGTGCTGAGTAAAGGGCCGATGAGCGAAGGTTCCACCTTCTATGCACAAGGCGGTATTGCCGCCGTGTTTGATGAAACGGACAGCATTGCCTCACACGTAGAAGACACTCTGATTGCCGGTGCCGGGATCGTGGATGAGCATGCCGCAGAGTTTGTCGCCAGCAATGCCCGCCACTGCGTGCAATGGCTTATCGACCAGGGCGTGCTGTTTGATACGCAGGTTCAGCCTAATGGTGAAGAGAGCTATCATCTGACCCGTGAAGGCGGGCACAGCCATCGCCGTATTCTGCACGCTGCTGATGCAACAGGAAAAGCGGTTGAAACCACATTGGTCAGCAAAGCCCTCAGCCATCCCAATATTCGGGTGCTGGAGCGCAGTAACGCCGTCGACCTGATTATTTCCGATAAAATTGGCCTGCCCGGCACGCGCCGTGTTGTCGGCGCATGGGTGTGGAATCGGAATAAAGAGAAGGTGGAAACCTGCCAGGCTAAAGCCGTTGTGCTGGCGACCGGCGGCGCCTCCAAGGTTTACCAGTACACGACTAACCCGGATATCGCCTCCGGAGACGGTATCGCCATGGCCTGGCGCGCAGGCTGCCGCGTAGCGAATATGGAGTTTAATCAGTTCCATCCTACCGCCCTGTTCCACCCGCAGGCACGTAACTTCCTGTTAACTGAAGCGTTGCGCGGCGAAGGCGCGTATCTCAAGCGACCGGACGGTTCCAGGTTTATGCCGGACTTCGACCCCCGAGGTGAACTTGCCCCGCGGGATATCGTGGCCCGCGCCATTGACCACGAGATGAAGCGGCTTGGCGTGGACTGTATGTATCTGGACATTAGCCATAAACCGGCAGACTTTATTCGCCAGCACTTCCCGATGATTTATGAAAAGCTGCGGAGTCTGGGTATCGATTTAACCCGCGATCCGGTGCCGATTGTGCCTGCCGCCCACTATACCTGTGGCGGGGTGATGGTTGACGATCATGGTCGTACCGACGTGGATGGTTTGTATGCGATCGGCGAGGTCAGCTACACCGGCCTGCATGGTGCGAATCGCATGGCATCAAACTCATTGCTGGAGTGTCTTGTGTATGGGTGGTCGGCTGCGGAAGATATAACCAAACGCATGCCCTATGCACGTCCAACAACGCACCTGCCAGCATGGGATGAAAGTCGGGTAGAGAACCCGGACGAACTGGTGGTTATCCAGCATAACTGGCACGAGCTGCGGCTTCTCATGTGGGATTATGTCGGGATTGTACGCACAACGAAGCGTCTGGAACGCGCGTTACGCCGCATCATGATGTTGCAGCAGGAAATTGATGAATATTACGCCAACTTCCGCGTTTCCAATAATCTGCTGGAGCTGCGCAACCTTGTGCAGGTTGCCGAGCTGATTGTACGCTGTGCGATGATGCGCAAAGAGAGTCGTGGCCTGCATTATACGCTGGACTATCCCGACCCGCTGGAAACGTCCGGCCCGTCGGTGTTGACGCCGCAGGTTCACATAAACAGATAAAAGGCCTGGGTCAGGGCAGTGTAATCTTCGGAATAACGCTGGTCTGGCCCGCGAATAACCATCCTGTCGGTAAAGCACTCCCCCTCTTTCGGCGAGAGCGCCAGCAACACGCGGTGCGGTAAGCGACCTTCCGTATCCGAAATATCGGTACGAAGACGCAAACTCCAGCCGATATCCCGAGCGATCTCAATGAAGGTGTTACCCGTGCTTTCGGGCAAGACCACGCAGAAAAATCCCTCTTCCGAGATGAGTTCCGCCGCGCTGGTCAGTAGCGCCTTGTGATCGAGCGAGCCGGTGTAACGTGCCTGCTCGCGTTCCGGCGTTCCACACTCCACACCTGGCGTGAAATACGGCGGATTGCTGACGATCAAATCGTAACGCGCAGTCTGCTCCGGTGCCCAGGTCAGGACATCGGCACATTCCACCCTGATCCGTTCTGCCCACGGAGAATCGGCAGCGTTTTCGCTTGCCTGCTGGGCCGCCTGAGGATCAAGCTCAACGGCGTCGATAGTGACGTGTTCTTCGGTACGCTGCGCCAGCATCAGCGCCTGAAGTCCGCTGCCCGTACCAATATCCAGAATGCGTTTTACACCTGCGACAGGGGCCCATGCACCCAGTAAAATACCGTCTGTACCGACTTTCATTGCACAACGATCGTGCGCCACAAAAAATTGTTTAAACGTAAAACCATCGCGGCGCAACTGCGCTTTGAGTTGAGACATGTCAGGGCAACCTTCTGTGTGAAACTGGAGTAGCATAGGGGAAAGCGAAGTGGTCGAAAAGCGATATCCATACAAACAGATGAAGATTACAGCCGTAACGTCTATAATCAGCGCCCCACACAGAGGTAGAACATGACTGTAACGACTTTTTCCGAACTTGAACTCGATGAAAGCCTGCTCAATGCTCTTGAGAGTAAAGGCTTTACACGCCCGACCGCCATTCAGGCCGCGGCCATTCCGCCTGCGCTTGAGGGCCGCGATGTGCTCGGTTCTGCGCCAACCGGCACGGGGAAGACAGCAGCCTACTTGCTGCCTGTGTTGCAGCATTTGCTCGATTTTCCGCGTAAAAAATCAGGGCCGCCGCGCATTTTGATCCTGACCCCGACCCGTGAACTGGCGATGCAGGTTGCCGAACACGCGCGTGAGCTGGCGGCGAACACCCATCTGGATATCGCGACCATCACCGGCGGCGTAGCGTATATGAACCACGCCGAAGTGTTCAGCGAAAACCAGGATATCGTTGTCGCGACGACAGGCCGTCTGCTGCAATACATAAAAGAAGAGAACTTCGACTGCCGGGCGGTGGAAACGCTGATTCTCGATGAAGCTGACCGCATGCTGGACATGGGCTTTGCCCAGGATATCGAACACATCGCGGGTGAAACGCGCTGGCGTAACCAGACAATGCTGTTCTCGGCAACCCTTGAAGGGGATGCCATTAAAGATTTCGCCGAACGTCTGCTGGAAGATCCGGTGGAAGTGTCCGCTACGCCATCGACGCGTGAGCGTAAGAAGATCCACCAGTGGTACTACCGCGCAGATAACCTTGAGCATAAGGTTGAGTTGCTGAAACATCTGCTGAAGCAGGAAGAAGCAACCCGTACCATCGTCTTCGTACGTAAACGCGAGCGCGTGCATGAGCTGGCAGAAATGCTGCGCAACGCTGGCATCAACAACTGCTATCTCGAAGGTGAAATGGCACAGGTTAAGCGTACCGAAGGGATTAAGCGCCTGACCGATGGTCGCGTGAATGTGCTGGTTGCAACCGACGTTGCCGCGCGCGGGATCGACATCCCGGACGTGAGCCATGTGATCAACTTTGATATGCCGCGCAGCGGTGATACTTACCTGCACCGTATTGGTCGTACCGGCCGTGCGGGCCGCAAAGGGATTGCTATTTCTCTGGTAGAAGCGCACGACCATCTGCTGCTCCAAAAAATTGGCCGCTACGTTGATGAGCCGCTAAAAGCTCGTGTGATTGACGAACTTCGTCCGACGACACGTGCGCCGAGTGAAAAAATGACGGGTAAACCGTCCAAGAAAGCGCTCGCGAAACGTGCTGAGAGAAAAGAGAAAGAAAAAGAGAAGCCGCGCGTGAAGCAGCGCCACCGCGATACCAAAAATATTGGTAAGCGCCGTAAGCCAAGTTCTGCTGCGCCAGAGACAAAAACTGAAGAGTAAAAAAAAGCCGGGACATTCCCGGCTTTTTTATTCCACCCCCGAAGCTGAAACCTTACAGGCTTTCAGTAAAGGTACGGGCGATAACGTCGCGCTGCTGTTCCGGAGTCAGAGAGTTGAAACGCACCGCATAGCCAGACACACGGATGGTCAGCTGCGGGTATTTTTCTGGGTTCTCAACAGCATCCATCAGCGTTTCACGACGCAGGACGTTAACGTTCAGGTGCTGACCACCTTCCACGCGCACTTCTGGTTGCACTTGCATTGGAATTTCACGGTATTCAATTTCGCCCAGTTTGCTCACCGGAACGATTTCGTCTTCCGCAAAACCTGCTTTCGCTACTACACAGCGCGCTTCGTTTTTCTCGCTGTCCAGCAGCCAGAAAGAGTTCAGCAGATCGTCATTTGCAGCTTTAGTAATCTGGATACCTGTAATCATGTGTTGCCTCCCTTAGGCTACATTAACTGATGCTGGCCTTTTGCGGCCAATTGGTAAAACCATTGTTTGTTGTGTGTATATATAACATTCAGACCCGGGTGATTTATTGATTTAAATCAACAAAATCACTAACCACATAAAGAGTGTGGTCTGAATTTTTTGTTTTAGATCAATTTTAATGATTTACCAATTCAACTTACCCTGCCTGGTTTTCAACATAAATTGAGACACTTAGCCGCTTTTCCGCGGGTAATTTTGCTCACCAGGCATTAGCAGGTAAGCTAGGCAGAGAATGAAATTCGCAGGAGAGCGAGATGACAACACCTTTAACCTGGCATGACGTGCTGGCAGAAGAGAAGCAGCAGCCCTATTTTATTAATACCCTCAGTACCGTTGCGGCTGAACGGCAGGCCGGCCAGACAATTTATCCACCGCAGAAAGATGTATTTAACGCCTTTCGCTACACCGAACTGAGCGACGTGAAGGTGGTTATACTGGGGCAGGATCCGTACCATGGTCCCGGGCAGGCTCACGGACTGGCATTTTCCGTGCGTCCGGGCGTGGCCATTCCCCCTTCTCTGCTGAATATGTATAAAGAGCTGGAAGGAACGATTCCGGGTTTCACCCGCCCTAATCACGGTTATCTGGAAAGCTGGGCGCGCCAGGGCGTGCTATTGCTGAATACCGTATTAACCGTCCGGGCGGGTCAGGCACACTCCCACGCCAGTCTGGGATGGGAAACCTTTACCGATAAGGTTATCAGCCTGATCAATGAGCATCGTGAAGGCGTCGTGTTTTTACTCTGGGGTTCACATGCCCAAAAGAAAGGGGCGATTATCGATCGTCAGCGTCATCACGTACTGAAGGCACCGCACCCGTCGCCGCTGTCTGCGCATCGCGGTTTCTTTGGCAGTAACCATTTTGTTCTGACGAATGAGTGGCTGGAAAAGCGTGGCGAAAAGCCGATTGACTGGATGCCTGTGTTACCGGCAGAGAGTGAGTAGGGTTTGAATGTGCCGGGTCAGGCCCGGCACATAAAAGGCTTATGCTTTGTTCTGACGCCACCATTCGGCCAGCAGCACGCCGGTCGCAACGGATACGTTCAGGCTTTCAACGTTGCCAGTGCCGTCGATAGAAACGCTCATGTCAGCGCTGGAGAGTGCCGCATCAGACAGACCATCGCGCTCCTGACCTAACACCAGCACCATTTTGCGCGGCAACGTCGCTTTAAACAGCGGCGTAGCGGCACGGCTTGAGGTGGTGACAATGGTGTAGCCCGCGTTACGGAATTGCTCAAGGGCCTCCAGCACGCTGTCGCCGGTGATCGGCTGAACATGCTCAGCACCGCCTTCCGCGGTACGGATTGCCGCACCGGATTCCAGCAGCGCGGCATCCTGCAACAGAACGCCTTTCACGCCAAAGTGCGCGCAGCTACGCATCATAGCGCCCAGGTTATGCGGGTTACCCACATCTTCCAGCGCCAGCACACAGTCATCGGCATCCGCCTGGCTGACCCACTGCTGCACGGTGGTGCCGTTACGTTTTTTGATCAGGAAGCAGACGCCGCCGTGGTGTTCAGTCCCGGACGCTTTTGTCAGCTCGGCATCGTCAACCACGTGGTAGGCTTTACGGTTCGCCGCCATCCAGCGCAGCGCTTCTTTAAAGCGCGGGGTCACGCTCTGGATAAACCATGCGCGAACGATACACTCCGGGCGGCTCTGGAACAGGGCCTGACAGGCGTTCTCGCCATATACACGGGTTTCTTCCGCACGCTGACGACGCAGCACTTCCGGATCGATAAAGCTTTTTCCGCTGATACCGCCGTGATCGGCTTTTTCGGTCGCCTCTTCACCGGGCGCGCGCGAAACGGTACGCCATGGCGATCCACCGTCGCGGACAAAATCATCGCGTTTGCGATCGTCACGCTTACGGTCATCACGTTTGCGGTCATCGCCGCGGTTATTTCTGTCATCGCGGGCGGGGCGACGGCCACCGTCTGCACGAGAAGACGCCGGACGCCCGCCACCTTTTCCGGTACGCGGATTTTGGGTGCGTTTATCAGAGTCATCATCACTGCGGACATACATCACTTTGACCTTGCCGCTTTTGTTTTTCATTTCGTCGTTCATGCTTTTCTCCACCAGCGCTGCGCGAAGCGCGCAGATTACCCGATGTGCAAGCTCATAGCCATAATTTCGTACAAAAGCCTGTGACTATTGTTCCCATTGAATAAAACGCGTTGTCGATTTATACAGGCTCACTGATAATATGTAACATATCAGAAACATTATCGGCGTTCTGCCGTTGTTCCACGGCTCTATCAGAGGTTAGTTATGAATACCGTATGTGCCAACTGTCAGGCTTTAAACCGCATTCCGGACGATCGGATGGATGACGGTGCGAAATGCGGGCGTTGTGGCCACGAATTATTTGATGGCGATGTCATTAACGCGACGGGTGCTACGCTGGACAAACTCCTCAAGGACGATCTGCCGGTTGTGGTCGATTTCTGGGCACCGTGGTGCGGCCCCTGCCGTAACTTTGCGCCCATCTTCGAAGACGTGGCTGAAGAGCGCAGCGGGAAAATGCGTTTTGTTAAAGTGAATACCGAAGCGGAACGTGAACTCAGCGCCCGTTTTCGCATTCGCAGCATTCCAACCATTATGATTTTCAAAAATGGGGAAGTGATCGACATGCTCAATGGTGCAGTACCGAAGGCGCCTTTCGACAGCTGGTTAAACGAATCCCTGTAACATTCACGGGGCACATCTTGTGCCCCGTTCTCTCCTCTGCGAAAATGGGTTTTTTCCTGCCTTTTCGCCCATGACTGATAACGCTGTACTTCAATTACGCGCCGAGCGCCTTGCGCGCGCAACCCGCCCTTTTCTGGCCCGAGGCAATCGTATTCGCCGCTGCCAGCGCTGCCTTTTACCGCTGAAAGTGTGTCTGTGCGAAACGCTTACACCGAGCGAGGCGAAAAGCCGTTTTTGTCTGGTCATGTTCGATACCGAACCGATGAAGCCCAGCAACACGGGGCGTTTGATCGCCGATATTCTGCCCAATACCGCAGCGTTTCAGTGGTCGCGCACTGAGCCACCTCAGGCTCTGCTTGACCTGGTGGCAAACCCGGACTATCAGCCCATGGTCGTTTTCCCGGCATCATATGCAGGCGAACAACGCCAGGTGCTTACGGCGCCACCATCCGGTAAGCCGCCGCTGTTTATTATGCTCGACGGCACCTGGACCGAAGCAAGAAAGATGTTTCGCAAAAGCCCTTATCTTGATGCGCTGCCGGTGATTTCCGTCGATCTGTCGCGCGTTTCGGCCTATCGCTTACGAGAAGCGCATGCCGAGGGTCAATATTGCACCGCTGAAGTCGCCATTGCGCTACTGGATCTGGCGGGCGATACCCAGGCGGCCAGCGCATTAAGCTCCCACTTCTCCTGCTTCCGCGAACGTTATCTGGCAGGAAAAACCGTTCATAAGGGTAGCGTCACAGCAACAGAGACAGAAAGCGTTTAAAATCATCAGGTCGCTTGCATTCACAGGAGGCCTGCATGAGCCAGAGAGGGTTAGAAGCGCTACTCCGTCCGAAATCCATTGCCGTTATTGGCGCCTCGATGAAACCGGACCGCGCAGGGTATCTGATGATGCGTAACCTGCTGGCTGGCGGGTTTAACGGCCCGGTCATGCCCGTTACGCCCGCTTATAAAGCGGTACAGGGGGTGCTGGCGTGGCCGGACGTGCAAAGTTTACCGTTTGTTCCCGACCTCGCCGTGCTCTGTACGCATGCGAAACGAAACCTCGAATTGCTTGAGTCGCTCGGTCAGAAAGGCTGTAAAACCTGCATTATTCTTTCCTCGCCTCCTGAACAGCAGCCCGAACTGCTGGCCTGCGCCAGCCGCTACCAGATGCGCATTCTTGGTCCAAATAGCCTCGGTCTGCTTGCGCCCTGGCAAGGGCTGAATGCCAGTTTTTCCCCGGTTCCGATCCGTAAAGGCAAACTGGCCTTTATTTCACAGTCGGCAGCGGTATCCAATACCATCCTCGACTGGGCGCAGCAGCGTGAGATGGGCTTTTCCTATTTCATCGCCCTCGGCGACAGCCTGGACATTGACGTTGATGAGCTGCTGGATTTCCTGGCGCGTGACAGCAAAACCAGCGCTATCCTGCTCTACCTTGAACACCTGAGCGACGCCCGTCGTTTTGTGTCGGCGTCGCGTAGCGCATCGCGTAATAAACCGATTCTGGTCATCAAAAGCGGGCGCAGCCCCGCGGCTCAGCGCCTGCTGCAATCCCATTCCGGGATGGATCCCGCATGGGATGCAGCGATCCAGCGCGCCGGTTTACTGCGGGTACAGGATACGCACGAGCTTTTTTCCGCCGTCGAAACGTTGAGCCACATGCGTCCCCTGCGCGGTGAAAAGCTGATGATTGTCAGCAACGGAGCCGCTCCCGCCGCCCTGGCGCTGGACGAGCTCTGGCTACGCAACGGCAAGCTGGCCACGCTGGGTGAAGAGACGCTCCAGCGCCTGCGGGACGCGTTACCGGGAAGCGTTGTTCCCGATAATCCCCTCGATTTGCGCGATGATGCCAGCAGCGATCGTTACATTAAGGCGATCACGATTTTGCTGGATAGCCAGGACTTTGATGCGCTGATGATTATCCATTCGCCCAGCGCGGTTGCGCCAGGCAGCGAAAGTGCACGAACGCTGATTGAGGCTGTCCGAAACCATCCGCGCGGCAAATACGTCACCCTGCTGACCAACTGGTGCGGCGAGTTCTCCTCGCAGGAAGCGCGACGTCTGTTTAGTGAAGCCGGGTTGCCAACCTACCGTACGCCAGAGGGCACCATAACCGCGTTTATGCATATGGTTGAGTACCGCCGCAACCAGAAGCAGCTGCGTGAAACGCCTGCCCTACCGGGCAACCTCACAGCAAAATCGGTGGACGTACACAGTTTATTGCAACAGGCCATCGAAGAGGGCGCCACTTCGCTTGATACGCATGAAGTGCAACCCATTCTTGGCAGCTATGGGATGCAAACACTGCCGACCTGGATTGCCGGTGACAGCGCTGAGGCGGTACATATCGCTGAGCAGATTGGCTATCCGGTCGCGCTGAAGCTGCGCTCCCCCGATATTCCGCACAAATCGGATGTTCAGGGCGTCATGCTGTATCTTCGCACCGCGACAGAAGTACAACAGGCCGCGGATGCCATTATCGATCGCGTTAAAATGACGTGGCCACAGGCCCGGATCCACGGCCTGCTGGTGCAGAGCATGGCTAACCGAGCAGGTGCGCAGGAGCTGCGCGTGGTCGTCGAACACGATCCGGTTTTTGGTCCACTTATTATGTTGGGTGAAGGCGGCGTTGAATGGCGGCCAGAAGAACAAGCGGCTGTCGCGCTTCCACCTCTAAACATGAACCTGGCGCGTTATTTGGTTATTCAGGCCATCAAAAGTAAAAAAATCCGCGGCAGAAGCGCTCTGAGGCCGCTTGATATCGCCGGGTTAAGCCAGTTTCTGGTGAAGGTCTCCAACCTCATTGTTGACTGTGCGGAGATCCAGCGCCTGGACATCCACCCGCTCCTCGCTTCCGGAAATGACTTCACTGCCCTCGACGTGACGCTGGAAATTGCGCCATTTGTCGGTGAACGGGAAAGCCGTCTCGCCATTCGTCCTTATCCTCTCCATCTGGAAGAGTGGGTGGAGATGAAAAATGGAGAGCGGGCACTGTTTCGCCCTATCCTGCCGGAAGACGAGCCGCTGCTGCGAGCGTTCATCTCGCAGGTGACGAAAGAAGATTTGTACTATCGCTATTTCAGCGAAATTAATGAATTTACCCACGACGATTTAGCCAATATGACCCAGATCGACTACGATCGAGAAATGGCGATTGTGGCGGTCCGCCGTTCCGCAGAGGGAGAGGAGATCCTCGGCGTGACGCGTGCCATTTCCGACCCGGATAACGTGGATGCGGAGTTTGCCGTACTGGTGCGTTCCGATCTTAAAGGTTTGGGTTTGGGCAGACGGCTGCTCGAAAAACTCATTGGTTATACGCGCGATCACGGATTGTCACGGCTCAATGGCATTACTATGCCAAATAATCGGGGTATGGTGACCCTGGCGCGGAAGCTCGGTTTTGACGTTGATATCCAGCTGGATGAAGGCATTGTCTCTTTGTCCCTCAGCCTGACTTCGACGGATAAACAAGAGTAAGCTGCTGGAAATGTTACCCACTTTTCCCGGCACTGGGGTATCATTGTCCGCTTATGTTGTTTGCCTGGTACAGACAACCCTTCAATGAACAGAGAAGAAACGCACTGTGATGTTGTCAAAATTTAAGCGTAATAAACATCAACAACACCTTGCTCAACTACCGAAGATTTCTCAGTCAGTTGATGATGTAGAGTTCTTTTATGCTCCCGCTCATTTCCGGGAGACGCTTCTTGAAAAGATTGCCAGCGCTACGCGACGTATTTGCATTGTGGCGCTCTATCTTGAACAAGATGAAGGTGGGCGTGCGATCCTGAACGCGCTCTATGAAGCGAAACGTCAGCGTCCGGAACTGGATGTTCGCGTGCTGGTTGACTGGCACCGTGCTCAGCGTGGCCGTATTGGTGCGGCTGCCTCGAATACCAATGCGGACTGGTATTGCCGCATGGCCCAGGAAAATCCGGGTATTGATATCCCGGTATATGGCGTACCGGTGAATACCCGTGAAGCGCTTGGCGTTCTTCATTTCAAAGGATTTATCATCGATGACAGCGTCCTTTACAGCGGCGCCAGCCTGAATGATGTTTATCTCCATCAGCTCGATAAATACCGTTACGATCGCTACCATCTTATCCGTAATCCGCAGATGACCGACATCATGTTCAACTGGGTTGATAAAAACCTGGTTCATGGCCGGGGTGTGCACCGTCTTGACGATCCTCATCGCCCGAAAAGCCCGGAAATCAAAAACGACGTTCGCTCCTTCCGCCAGGAGCTGCGCGATGCGATTTATCGTTTCCAGGGTGATGCCAATAATGAAGAACTGTCCGTTACGCCTCTGGTAGGCCTGGGTAAATCCAGCCTCCTGAACAAGACTATCTTCCATTTGATGCCGTGCGCGGAGCATAAGCTCACCATCTGCACCCCGTACTTCAACCTTCCCGCCGTTCTGGTGCGTAATATCATTCAGCTGCTGCGTGATGGTAAAAAGGTGGAAATCATTGTCGGGGATAAAACGGCAAACGACTTTTTCATTCCGGAAGATCAGCCTTTCAAGATCATCGGCGCACTGCCTTATCTCTATGAGATTAACCTGCGCCGCTTTCTGAGCCGTTTACAGTACTATGTGAACACGGACCAGCTCGTCGTGCGCCTCTGGAAAGATGAAGATAACAGTTATCATCTCAAAGGAATGTGGGTTGATGACGAGTGGATGCTGCTGACCGGTAATAACCTGAACCCACGCGCCTGGCGTCTGGATTTGGAAAACGCCATTCTTATTCACGATCCTCAGCATGCGTTAGCCGCGAAACGCGATCGTGAGCTGGAGCTTATACGCACGCATACCACAGTGGTTCGTCATTATCGCGATCTGCAAAGCATCGCTGATTACCCGGTGAAAGTTCGCAAGCTGATTCGCCGTCTACGTCGGATCCGTATCGATCGCCTCATCAGCCGCATTCTGTAATACACGAGCCCTGTCATCGACGGGGCTTTTTTATGGAGCCTGTTAATGCGTACGCCTTGCCTGATAATCCCTCTTTTGCTGACAGGTTGCAGCCATATGGCTAATGATAACTGGTCGGGTCAGGATAAAGCTCAGCACTTTCTGGCGTCTGCAATGATGTCCGCTGCGGGTAATGAGTATGCGCTGCACCAGGGTTATAGCAGGGATCGAAGTGCCACAATAGGCCTGATGTTCTCCATCAGCCTGGGGGCATCAAAAGAACTTTGGGATAGCCGCCCCTCGGGAAGCGGCTGGAGCTGGAAAGATTTTGCCTGGGACGTAGCCGGGGCAACAACCGGCTACGCCGTCTGGCAGATGGCGCATTATTAAAGACGGATACCTTTTCCTTTGCGATGCAGCATCAGCGAGACAATAAACGCCAGCGCCCCCATAACGGTGACATACCAGAAAAAGGTCGTTTCACTGCCCCATGACTTAAGGGATAACGCGACATACTCTGCCGAACCGCCGAACAGGGCGTTTGCAACCGCATAAGAGAGGCCTACGCCCAGCGCCCTCACCTGTGCGGGAAACATTTCCGCTTTCAAAATGCCACTGATTGCCGTGTAAAAACTGATAATAATGAGCGCCACCATGATTAAAGCGAAAGCGGCATACGGAGAGGTTGTATGCTGTAGCGCCGTCAAAAGCGGAACGGTACCCAGGGTTAGCATGCCGCCAAAGATCAGCATGGAGGTACGGCGACCAATTTTGTCCGACAGCGCGCCGACAATCGGCTGGATGAGCATAAAGACCAGTAACGCCACCGTCATGACGACACTCGCAACGTTTGCATGCATGCCCGTGGTGTTAACCAGATATTTTTGCATGTAGGTGGTGAAGGTATAGAAACTTAGCGAGCCCGCGGCGGTAAAACCTAACACCATCAAAAATGCTTTGCGGTTTCGCCAGAGCCCCTTCATCGAGCCCGCCTCTTTCAGCGCCCTGACCTCCTGTTGAGAGGTTTCATCAAGCTGACGGCGTAGCCACAGGGCGACAACCGCCAGGGCAGCGCCCATAGCAAACGGGATGCGCCAGCCCCAGGCGCGTAAATCTTCATCGCTAAGGATCTGTTGAAGGATCACCACAACCAGTAACGCCAGTAGCTGTCCGCCAATGAGGGTTACATACTGGAATGATGCATAGAAACCTTTGCGCCCTTCAACCGCCACTTCGCTCATGTATGTCGCACTGGTGCCATATTCGCCACCGACCGATAGCCCCTGGAACAGACGTGCCAGCAACAACAACGCCGGTGCCCATGTTCCGATAGTCTCATAACCGGGCAGGCAGGCAATCACCAGCGAGCCGACGCACATCATGCATACAGAGATGAGCATGGATGTCTTGCGCCCTTTCCTGTCCGCGATCCTGCCGAATAGCCATCCACCGATAGGTCGCATCAGGAACCCGGCGGCAAAAACGCCTGCGGTTTGCAAAAGCTGAGTTGTGGTGTTCCCTGACGGGAAAAAGATATGCGCAAAGTAGAGTGAACAAAATGAATAGACGTAAAAGTCAAACCACTCTACAAGGTTTCCTGATGAGGCCCCAACGATTGCCCAAACCCGACGGCGAGTATCCTTACCTGCCAAATTGGTGTTATCCGTATCTGCACTGGCTACGGTTTCTGTCATTTTAATATCCCCTGTCTCACATTGCGGGCCTTTGCCCACAAACAGTAAAACCGGATTTAAAACGAATCGTTAGGTAAATAAAATGTTTCCGATATGTTTCATTGCGTTTTGTGAAGTCGATCAGCTATCTAATTATTAGCGGACGCAGTAATTATCCCCAGGACTGCTGGTGGGCCTTTTTTCGCTGCAAGTAATCTTCGTCTGCACGAATTTTATCCCACCACTTTTTGAAGACTGCGGCTGCTTCTGCTTTTACTGGATCGTGATCGAGGGGTTTGACTTGTCGTTCCGCATCATACTTTTTACCGCCCTTATGATTCGCGTATCGCCGGGCGCGGGTATAGCCCATTTGTATGAATTTACGCGCCATATCCATGCCTACAAAATCGTTTTTACTGCGGTACTCTTCAAATAGAGCGTATATCTCTTGTGCCGAACGCGCTGCGACTTCAGAATTTTTAAAACGCCAGTGTGGAAGGATTTCGCTTTTATAAGGCTCGACCATCAATACGCCCTGCTCACCCCGGCCAACCTGATACCGTTCGGGATGTTCGCGAAAATTTATATTTGCAAAATCTTGTTGGTAATCAAAAGGACGAGTCAAAGCAGCACCATTGTTAAAATCGTTTTAACAATTGTAGGCCGGATAAGGCGAAGCCGCCATCCGGCATGTTTTTCCGCGCACAAAGCAAAAAACCCCGCACCTTCCGGTACGGGGTTTTTTCTGTTTGATGCCTGGCAGTTCCCTACTCTCACATGGGGAGACCCCACACTACCATCGGCGCTACGGCGTTTCACTTCTGAGTTCGGCATGGGGTCAGGTGGGACCACCGCGCTAAAGCCGCCAGGCAAATTCTGTTAATCTGTATCAGGCTGAAAATCGTGTCTGTCTCTTCGCCAAAACAGCTTCGGCGTTGTAAGGTTAAGCCTCACGGTTCATTAGTATCGGTTAGCTCAACGCATCGCTGCGCTTACACACCCGACCTATCAACGTCGTAGTCTTCAACGTTCCTTCAGGAGACTTAAAGTCTCAGGGAGAACTCATCTCGGGGCAAGTTTCGTGCTTAGATGCTTTCAGCACTTATCTCTTCCGCATTTAGCTACCGGGCAGTGCCATTGGCATGACAACCCGAACACCAGTGATGCGTCCACTCCGGTCCTCTCGTACTAGGAGCAGCCCCCCTCAATTCTCCAGCGCCCACGGCAGATAGGGACCGAACTGTCTCACGACGTTCTAAACCCAGCTCGCGTACCACTTTAAATGGCGAACAGCCATACCCTTGGGACCTACTTCAGCCCCAGGATGTGATGAGCCGACATCGAGGTGCCAAACACCGCCGTCGATATGAACTCTTGGGCGGTATCAGCCTGTTATCCCCGGAGTACCTTTTATCCGTTGAGCGATGGCCCTTCCATTCAGAACCACCGGATCACTATGACCTGCTTTCGCACCTGCTCGCGCCGTCACGCTCGCAGTCAAGCTGGCTTATGCCATTGCACTAACCTCCTGATGTCCGACCAGGATTAGCCAACCTTCGTGCTCCTCCGTTACTCTTTGGGAGGAGACCGCCCCAGTCAAACTACCCACCAGACACTGTCCGCAACCCGGATTACGGGTCTACGTTAGAACACCAGCCATTAAAGGGTGGTATTTCAAGGTTGGCTCCACGCAGACTGGCGTCCACGCTTCAAAGCCTCCCACCTATCCTACACATCAAGGACCAGTGTTCAGTGTCAAGCTATAGTAAAGGTTCACGGGGTCTTTCCGTCTTGCCGCGGGTACACTGCATCTTCACAGCGAGTTCAATTTCACTGAGTCTCGGGTGGAGACAGCCTGGCCATCATTACGCCATTCGTGCAGGTCGGAACTTACCCGACAAGGAATTTCGCTACCTTAGGACCGTTATAGTTACGGCCGCCGTTTACCGGGGCTTCGATCAAGAGCTTCGCGTTGCCGCTAACCCCATCAATTAACCTTCCGGCACCGGGCAGGCGTCACACCGTATACGTCCACTTTCGTGTTTGCACAGTGCTGTGTTTTTAATAAACAGTTGCAGCCAGCTGGTATCTTCGACTGATTTCAGCTCCGTCCGCAGGGACTTCACCTACATATCAGCGTGCCTTCTCCCGAAGTTACGGCACCATTTTGCCTAGTTCCTTCACCCGAGTTCTCTCAAGCGCCTTGGTATTCTCTACCTGACCACCTGTGTCGGTTTGGGGTACGATTTCGTGTTACCTGATGCTTAGAGGCTTTTCCTGGAAGCAGGGCATTTATCACTTCAGCACCGTAGTGCCTCGTCATCACACCTCAGCGTTAATAAGGTACCGGATTTACCTGGAACCTCCGCCTACATGCTTAAACCGGGACAACCGTCGCCCGGCTGACATAGCCTTCTCCGTCCCCCCTTCGCAGTAACACCAAGTACAGGAATATTAACCTGTTTCCCATCGACTACGCCTTTCGGCCTCGCCTTAGGGGTCGACTCACCCTGCCCCGATTAACGTTGGACAGGAACCCTTGGTCTTCCGGCGAGCGGGCTTTTCACCCGCTTTATCGTTACTTATGTCAGCATTCGCACTTCTGATACCTCCAGCATGCCTCACAGCACACCTTCAACGGCTTACAGAACGCTCCCCTACCCAACAACACATAGTGTCGCTGCCGCAGCTTCGGTGCATGGTTTAGCCCCGTTACATCTTCCGCGCAGGCCGACTCGACCAGTGAGCTATTACGCTTTCTTTAAATGATGGCTGCTTCTAAGCCAACATCCTGGCTGTCTGTGCCTTCCCACATCGTTTCCCACTTAACCATGACTTTGGGACCTTAGCTGGCGGTCTGGGTTGTTTCCCTCTTCACGACGGACGTTAGCACCCGCCGTGTGTCTCCCGTGATAACATTCTTCGGTATTCGTAGTTTGCATCGGGTTGGTAAGCCGGGATGGCCCCCTAGCCGAAACAGTGCTCTACCCCCGAAGATGAATTCACGAGGCGCTACCTAAATAGCTTTCGGGGAGAACCAGCTATCTCCCGGTTTGATTGGCCTTTCACCCCCAGCCACAGGTCATCCGCTAATTTTTCAACATTAGTCGGTTCGGTCCTCCAGTTAGTGTTACCCAACCTTCAACCTGCCCATGGCTAGATCACCGGGTTTCGGGTCTATACCCTGCAACTTAACGCCCAGTTAAGACTCGGTTTCCCTTCGGCTCCCCTATACGGTTAACCTTGCTACAGAATATAAGTCGCTGACCCATTATACAAAAGGTACGCAGTCACCCCATAAAGAGGCTCCCACTGCTTGTACGTACACGGTTTCAGGTTCTTTTTCACTCCCCTCGCCGGGGTTCTTTTCGCCTTTCCCTCACGGTACTGGTTCACTATCGGTCAGTCAGGAGTATTTAGCCTTGGAGGATGGTCCCCCCATATTCAGACAGGATACCACGTGTCCCGCCCTACTCTTCGAGTTCACAGCAAGTGTGCTTTCGTGTACGGGACTATCACCCTGTACCGTCGGACTTTCCAGACCGTTCCACTAACACACAAGCTGATTCAGACTCCGGGCTGCTCCCCGTTCGCTCGCCGCTACTGGGGGAATCTCGGTTGATTTCTTTTCCTCGGGGTACTTAGATGTTTCAGTTCCCCCGGTTCGCCTCGTTAACCTATGTATTCAGTTAACGATAGTGCAACGAATTGCACTGGGTTTCCCCATTCGGACATCGCCGGGTCAAAGGTTCATATCACCTCGCCGGCGCTTTTCGCAGATTAGCACGTCCTTCATCGCCTCTGACTGCCAGGGCATCCACCGTGTACGCTTAGTCGCTTAACCTCACAACCCGAAGATGTTTCACTTCTGATTGCGAAAATTTGAGAGACTCGAACACACATGAGCTGTGTGTCGTTTCAATTTTCAGCTTGATCCAGATTTTTAAAGAGCAAATATCTCAAACATGACTCGCAAGTCAGTTTTGAGATATGACGGCAGGTGACTTTCACTCACGAACCAGCAAGTGGCGTCCCCTAGGGGATTCGAACCCCTGTTACCGCCGTGAAAGGGCGGTGTCCTGGGCCTCTAGACGAAGGGGACGTACAGTCTCAATCGCAAGACGCCTTGCTATTTACTTTTCATCAGACAATCTGTGTGAGCACTGCAAAGGCAGGTTCTTTAAGGTAAGGAGGTGATCCAACCGCAGGTTCCCCTACGGTTACCTTGTTACGACTTCACCCCAGTCATGAATCACAAAGTGGTAAGCGCCCTCCCGAAGGTTAAGCTACCTACTTCTTTTGCAACCCACTCCCATGGTGTGACGGGCGGTGTGTACAAGGCCCGGGAACGTATTCACCGTGGCATTCTGATCCACGATTACTAGCGATTCCGACTTCATGGAGTCGAGTTGCAGACTCCAATCCGGACTACGACGCACTTTATGAGGTCCGCTTGCTCTCGCGAGGTCGCTTCTCTTTGTATGCGCCATTGTAGCACGTGTGTAGCCCTACTCGTAAGGGCCATGATGACTTGACGTCATCCCCACCTTCCTCCAGTTTATCACTGGCAGTCTCCTTTGAGTTCCCGGCCTAACCGCTGGCAACAAAGGATAAGGGTTGCGCTCGTTGCGGGACTTAACCCAACATTTCACAACACGAGCTGACGACAGCCATGCAGCACCTGTCTCAGAGTTCCCGAAGGCACCAAAGCATCTCTGCTAAGTTCTCTGGATGTCAAGAGTAGGTAAGGTTCTTCGCGTTGCATCGAATTAAACCACATGCTCCACCGCTTGTGCGGGCCCCCGTCAATTCATTTGAGTTTTAACCTTGCGGCCGTACTCCCCAGGCGGTCGACTTAACGCGTTAGCTCCGGAAGCCACGCCTCAAGGGCACAACCTCCAAGTCGACATCGTTTACGGCGTGGACTACCAGGGTATCTAATCCTGTTTGCTCCCCACGCTTTCGCACCTGAGCGTCAGTCTTTGTCCAGGGGGCCGCCTTCGCCACCGGTATTCCTCCAGATCTCTACGCATTTCACCGCTACACCTGGAATTCTACCCCCCTCTACAAGACTCTAGCCTGCCAGTTTCGAATGCAGTTCCCAGGTTGAGCCCGGGGATTTCACATCCGACTTGACAGACCGCCTGCGTGCGCTTTACGCCCAGTAATTCCGATTAACGCTTGCACCCTCCGTATTACCGCGGCTGCTGGCACGGAGTTAGCCGGTGCTTCTTCTGCGGGTAACGTCAATCGACAGGGTTATTAACCCTGTCGCCTTCCTCCCCGCTGAAAGTACTTTACAACCCGAAGGCCTTCTTCATACACGCGGCATGGCTGCATCAGGCTTGCGCCCATTGTGCAATATTCCCCACTGCTGCCTCCCGTAGGAGTCTGGACCGTGTCTCAGTTCCAGTGTGGCTGGTCATCCTCTCAGACCAGCTAGGGATCGTCGCCTAGGTGAGCCGTTACCCCACCTACTAGCTAATCCCATCTGGGCACATCCGATGGCAAGAGGCCCGAAGGTCCCCCTCTTTGGTCTTGCGACGTTATGCGGTATTAGCTACCGTTTCCAGTAGTTATCCCCCTCCATCAGGCAGTTTCCCAGACATTACTCACCCGTCCGCCACTCGTCAGCGAAGCAGCAAGCTGCTTCCTGTTACCGTTCGACTTGCATGTGTTAGGCCTGCCGCCAGCGTTCAATCTGAGCCATGATCAAACTCTTCAATTTAAGTTTGATGCTCGTGAATTAAACTTCGTAATGAATTACGTATGTTCACTCAGAGACTTGGTATTCATTTTTCGTCCGAGGACGTTAAGAATCCATGTCACTTTGAGTGCCCACACAGATTGTCTGATAAATTGTTAAAGAGCAGTGCCGCTACGTTTTCGCTGCGGCGCGGGGTGTGCATATTACGCTTTCCCGCTACAGAGTCAAGCGTTTATTTTGCTTTTCTCTGCTGACCCGGCGGCTTGCGTGCCGTTGTTCCGTGTCAGTGGAGGCGCATTATAGGGAGTTATTCTGAGGCTGCAAGTGCAAAGTGAAAATTATTTACTGACTGCTCACTTTCCAGGCAAAACACATCTCAGACCTTAATTCTTGCCTGGTTTTTAAACAAAAACGAGCCGCAAGCGGCCCGTTTTTGCGTTTTGTGACTTACTGCACTGCCACAATTCGGTCTTCGTTGGCTTCCAGACGGATAACTTTGCCCGGAACCAGCTCCCCGGAAAGGATTTGCTGCGCCAGCGGGTTTTCGATCTGCTGCTGGATTGCACGTTTTAACGGACGCGCGCCATAAACAGGATCGTAACCATTCTCGCTCAGCAGTTTCAGCGCATCATCCGAGATGTGGATTTCATACCCACGCTCTTCCAGACGCTTGTACAGACGCTGCAACTGGATCTGCGCAATCGACGCAATGTGTTTCTCACCCAGCGGATGGAACACGACTACTTCATCAATACGGTTGATGAACTCCGGACGGAAGTTTTGGCTGACCACACCCAGCACCAGATCTTTCATATGGCTGTAATCCAGCTCACCGAAGCGTTCCTGAATCAAATCGGAACCCAGGTTCGAGGTCATGATCACCACCGTGTTACGGAAGTCGACCGTTCTTCCCTGCCCGTCCGTCAGACGCCCATCATCCAGCACCTGCAACAGAATGTTAAACACGTCAGGATGAGCCTTTTCCACTTCATCCAGCAGGATGACGGAATAAGGACGACGACGAACCGCTTCCGTCAGGTAACCGCCCTCTTCATAACCGACATATCCCGGAGGCGCACCGACCAGACGCGAGACGGAGTGTTTCTCCATAAACTCGGACATATCGATACGCACCATCGCGTCATCGCTGTCGAACATAAAGTTAGCCAGCGCTTTACACAGCTCGGTTTTACCGACACCGGTTGGCCCCAGGAAAAGGAACGAGCCGATTGGACGATTCGGATCGGACAGCCCCGCACGGCTACGACGAATGGCGTTAGATACCGCTTCGACCGCTTCGTTCTGTCCAATGACGCGCTGATGCAGATCCTGCTCCATACGCAGCAGTTTCTCACGTTCGCTTTCCATCATGCGAGCCACAGGAATACCCGTCCAGCGCGCCAGCACTTCGGCAATCTCGGCATCCGTCACTTTATTACGCAACAGACGCATGGTTTTGCCTTCCGACTGCGTGGCGATCTCAAGCTGTTTTTCCAGCTCAGGGATCTTGCCGTACTGTAGCTCGGACATCCGCGCCAGATCTCCTACGCGACGGGCCTGCTCAATGGCAATTTTCGCCTGCTCCAGCTCCGCCTTGATTGTCTGGGTGCCAGAGAGGGAGGCTTTCTCAGCTTTCCACTCTTCTTCCAGCTCAGAATACTGACGCTCTTTCTCGTCCAGTTCTTCGTTAAGCATATCGAGGCGTTTCTTACTCGCTTCGTCAGACTCTTTGTTCAGCGCCTGCTGTTCCAGCTTGAGCTGGATAATGCGGCGATCGAGTCGGTCCAGCTCTTCCGGTTTCGAGTCAATCTGCATACGGATGCTGGACGCCGCTTCATCGATAAGGTCGATGGCTTTATCCGGCAACTGACGGTCGGCAATGTAACGATGCGAAAGCGTCGCCGCCGCAACGATGGCCGGGTCAGTGATCTGCACGTGATGGTGCAGCTCATAACGCTCTTTCAGACCACGCAAAATGGCGATGGTATCTTCAACGCTTGGTTCTGCGACAAACACCTTCTGGAAGCGTCGCTCCAGCGCGGCATCTTTTTCAATGTACTGACGATACTCGTCCAGCGTAGTGGCACCGACGCAGTGAAGTTCACCACGTGCCAGCGCAGGTTTCAGCATGTTCCCTGCATCCATTGCGCCGTCAGCTTTACCTGCCCCCACCATAGTGTGCAGTTCGTCAATAAACAGGATGACGTTGCCTTCCTGTTTCGCCAGATCGTTCAGCACGCCTTTCAGACGCTCTTCAAATTCACCGCGGTATTTCGCCCCGGCCACCAGCGCGCCCATATCCAGCGCCAGTACGCGACGGCCTTTCAGCCCTTCGGGCACTTCGCCATTAACGATACGCTGCGCCAGCCCTTCAACGATGGCGGTTTTACCGACGCCAGGCTCACCAATCAGCACCGGGTTGTTTTTGGTACGGCGTTGCAGTACCTGAATAGTCCGGCGAATTTCTTCGTCGCGACCGATTACCGGGTCAAGTTTGCCCTGCTCGGCACGTTCGGTCAGATCGACCGTAAATTTTTTCAAAGCCTGACGTTGGTCTTCGGCTCCCTGGTCGTTCACGCTTTCACCTCCGCGCATTTTCTCAATCGCCTGGGTCACATTAGCGGTGGTTGCACCGGCGGATTTCAGCAGGTCGGTTAAGGTACCGCGTGATTCAAGCGCCGCCAGAACAAACAGCTCTGACGAAATAAAGTTGTCCCCACGTTTTTGCGCCAGCTTGTCGCAAAGGTTCAGTACACGCACCAGATCCTGTGACGGCTGTACGTCGCCACCGGTACCTTCTACCTGCGGTAAACGACTCAGCGCCTGATCGATGGCGGTGCGTAACTGGCCGGCATTAATGCCAGCGGACGTTAACAAAGGACGTACCGATCCCCCTTCCTGATTCAGCAAGGCGCTCATTAAATGAAGAGGTTCGATAAATTGGTTGTCGTGCCCCAGTGCGAGGGACTGGGCATCGGCGAGAGCAAGCTGGAATTTATTAGTAAGACGATCCAGACGCATAACTCCTCCCATAACAGGTCAAATTTGCTACTGGAGATTAAATGAGGTCATCCCTCAATTATTCAAGGTTAATAACCTGAATTATGTGAAAAGAAAACGGCGCGTACCGGATCGTCTTGATTCTTTAGGTTATATCAGCCAAATGAAACTTGCCATACGGCCTGTCGTCTTGTCACGGCGCCAGGAGAAAAAATCACCCTTTTCGGTGAATGTACAGCGATCGCCGCCGAAGATCTGGGTCACGCCGACATTATTAAGGCGCTGGCGGGCAAGCTGATAAATATCGGCCAGATATTTATCGCCGGATGCCACAAACGCATTAACCGCCTGAGGATCTTTTTCCATAAAAGCTTGCCGAACCTCAGGCCCCACTTCAAATGCCTGCGGGCCAATCGCCGGGCCAAGCCAGGCGATGAGATTTGCAGAATCGTCATGGAAGCAGGCAACGGTCTCTTCCAGCACGCCTTCGCACAGGCCTCGCCATCCGGCGTGGGCAGCAGCCACTTCAGTTCCTGCCTTATTGCAGAACAACACCGGCAGGCAATCAGCAGTCATCACCGCGCAAACCGTTCCCGGCGTATTGCTGTACGAAGCATCGGCGCGTTTAGACGCATAGGGCTCCCCCGTCAGCTTCAGCACCGCTTTACCGTGCACCTGCTCAAGCCAGACCGGTTTTGAAGGAAGGTTTCCCGCAGCAAAGAGGCGTTTACGGTTCTCTTCAACGTGCTCCAGGTTATCGCCACAGTGCGCACCGAGGTTCAGAGACTCCCACGCGCCCTGGCTCACGCCACCGATACGGGTTGAACTACAGGCGGCCACGCCTTCAGGCAGTGGCCACGCCGGGACAATCAGTTTGGTCATAACCAGTCCACGTGATCCTTATGTTCTTCGAAATCTGCGCGCATCGCGTCGATAAGTTCCACCATATCCTGTGGGATAGGCGCATGCCATTCCATCTGAATTCCGGTGATTGGGTGGTAAAGACGTAGCATCGTCGCATGCAGCGCCTGGCGATCGAATTTACGCAGCACGGAGATGAATTCATCCGATGCGCCCTTTGGTGGACGCGGACGACCGCCGTAAACAGGGTCACCCACCAGCGGATGGGTAATATGCGCCATGTGCACGCGGATCTGGTGAGTACGCCCGGTTTCCAGACGCAGACGCAGGCGCGTATGAATACGGAAATGTTCCATGATGCGGTAATGGGTTACCGCCGGTTTACCCATCGGGTGCACGGACATATGCGTACGCTTGGTTGGATGACGACTAATCGGCTCTTCCACCGTGCCGCCAGAGGTCATATGACCAATCGCCACCGCTTCATACTCACGGGTGATTTCGCGCAGCTGCAAAGATTCCACCAGTCGAGTCTGGGCGGGGATCGTCTTCGCCACCACCATCAGACCCGTGGTGTCTTTATCCAGACGGTGAACGATACCGGCACGCGGTACGTCAGCTATCGGCGGGTAATAATGAAGGAGTGCGTTAAGTACCGTACCGTCAGGATTACCCGCGCCCGGATGGACGACAAAGTCACGCGGTTTGTTGATGACCAGAATATCGTCATCTTCGTAGACGATATCCAGCGGGATATCCTGCGGCTCGAAGCGGACTTCCTCTTCGATTTCAGCATTGATGGCGACAGCTTCCCCACCAAACACTTTCTCTTTTGGTTTGTCCCAGATCTTGCCGTTTACCAGCACGCGCTGGTCAAGGATCCATTCTTTTATACGTGAACGCGAATAATCAGGGAACAATTCGGCCAAAGCCTGATCTAAGCGTTGACCGAGCTGATTTTCGGAGACTGTTGCGGTGAGTTCTACTCGTTGTGCCATAAACTGCTTCTTCGTTTAACGTTGGGTTTTACGGCTTTGCCGTTTAATATAGTGTGCTATTGTAGCTGGTCTTAATCGGGAGCAGGAACTGAGTTTCTCCCGGACAAACATTTGAGGAAAGTCAAAACGTCATGACGCGCATGAAATATCTGGTGGCAGCGGCCACGTTGAGCCTGGCTTTGGTGGGCTGCTCCGGTTCGAATGAACAGGTCCCTGACAATCCGCCGAATGAAATCTATGCGACTGCACAACAAAAGTTGCAGGACGGTAACTGGAAACAGGCGATAACGCAACTGGAAGCGTTGGATAATCGCTATCCGTTTGGTCCGTATTCACAGCAGGTACAGTTAGATCTTATCTACGCCTACTATAAAAATGCCGATCTGCCGCTGGCTCAGGCAACGATCGATCGTTTCATGCGTCTGAACCCTACCCATCCTAACATCGATTACGTGATGTACATGCGCGGCCTGACTAACATGGCGCTGGATGACAGTGCATTGCAGGGCTTCTTCGGGGTGGATCGTTCTGACCGTGACCCGCAACATGCGCGTGATGCTTTCAATGACTTCTCCAAACTGGTGCGTAGCTACCCGAACAGCCAGTACATTACCGATGCCACTAAGCGTCTGGTGTTCCTGAAAGATCGTCTGGCGAAATACGAGTACTCCGTCGCGGAATACTACACTCGCCGTGGCGCATGGGTTGCCGTGGTTAACCGTGTAGAAGGCATGCTGCGTGATTATCCAGATACCCAGGCCACGCGTGATGGCCTGAAGCTGATGGAGAATGCGTATCGCCAGATGCAGATGACGGCTCAGGCTGACAAAGTGGCGAAAATCATCGCCGCGAACAGCAGCAACACCTGATACCGCTACAACGCATAACGGCAGCCCGCAGGCTGCCGTTTTTTTATTCTTTCAGACTTACGCTGAAGCGGTTTAGCTTCAACACATCCAGTCAACTATGACCGCAATTGCTGGCTTCGACAAGGTAAATCTCACCTCTTCCTGCCCTGCCTCACAAAAAAGATTCCCTGACAAAAACCGACAAAATAACGTGATCTAAATCACACATTTTGACATTAGGTCGGGTATGCTGGAATCACCAAGACGGAAAGACAAGAGGTAAAATTTATGACAATGAACATTACCAGTAAACAAATGGAAATTACTCCGGCAATCCGCCAGCACGTCGCAGACCGTCTCGCCAAACTGGATAAATGGCAAACACATTTGATTAATCCACATATCATCCTGTCCAAGGAGCCGCAGGGTTTCGTCGCTGATGCAACTATCAATACTCCAAACGGCCATCTGGTCGCCAGCGCTAAACACGAGGATATGTACACCGCAATTAACGATTTGATCAACAAGCTGGAACGGCAGCTCAATAAAGTGCAACACAAAGGTGAAGCCCGTCGCGCCACAACATCGGTGAAAGACGCCAGCTTCGCGGAAGAAGTTGAAGAAGAGTAATCCTTTAAATTGAGTGTACCGACAACGCGCCTTCGGGCGCGTTTTTTATTGACAGGATCAAAACAGTACAGGTACTTTAACCCTATCAATTTCAGGATGACCTAATGAAACAGACGCCGTTTTTCTTCGCATTCTTTTTTACCTTCCCCTGACCGGGAGGCGTTTCGTCGTGTGATAAAGAATGCGAAGACGAACAACAAGGCCTCCCACACCGGGAGGCCTTTTTTATTGATAACGATAAAATGAGACAGACAACACTATGACACCGGAAAACCCGCTCCTGGATTTACGCGTAAAAATCAGTGCACTCGACGAAAAGTTACTGGCCCTGCTGGCAGAACGCCGCGCGCTCGCCATTGAAGTGGGCAAAGCCAAGCTGGATTCTCATCGGCCGGTGCGCGATATAGATCGCGAGCGTGATTTACTGGAACGGTTGATACAGCTCGGCAAAGCGCATCATCTTGATGCCCACTACATCACCCGCCTGTTCCAGCTCATCATTGAAGATTCCGTTCTGACGCAACAGGCCCTGCTCCAGCAGCATCTGAACAAAACCAACCCGCACTCTGCTCGGATCGCTTTCCTCGGCCCGAAAGGTTCTTATTCTCACCTGGCGGCTCGCCAGTACGCAGCCCGTCATTTCGAAGAGTTCATTGAGAGCGGTTGTGCAAAATTTGCAGACATCTTCAACCAGGTCGAAACCGGCCAGGCAGATTACGCCGTGGTGCCTATTGAGAACACCAGTTCCGGCGCCATCAACGATGTTTACGATCTGCTCCAGCACACCAGCCTGTCGCTGGTCGGTGAGCTGACTATTCCTATCGATCACTGCGTGCTGGTCTCTGGCTCAACCGATCTGAGTCAGATCGAAACGGTGTACAGCCACCCGCAGCCGTTCCAGCAGTGCAGCCAGTTCCTGAACCGTTATCCGCACTGGAAAATTGAGTACACCGAAAGCACCTCGGCGGCGATGGAAAAAGTGGCGCAGGCAAACTCTCCTGCCGTCGCGGCACTCGGTAGCGAAGCGGGCGGCGCGCTGTATGGCTTACAGGTGCTGGAACGCAATCTGGCCAACCAGACGCAAAATATCACCCGTTTCGTGGTTCTTGCCCGCAAGGCCATCAACGTGTCGGACCAGGTCCCGGCGAAAACCACCCTGCTGATGGCGACCGGCCAGCAGGCGGGTGCGCTGGTTGAAGCGCTGCTGGTGCTGCGTAATCACAACCTGATCATGACGAAGCTGGAATCCCGCCCAATACATGGCAACCCGTGGGAAGAGATGTTCTATCTCGACGTTCAGGCCAACCTGGAGTCTGCATCCATGCAGAAAGCCCTGCGCGAACTGGGCGAGATCACACGCTCCATGAAAGTACTGGGCTGCTATCCGAGCGAAAACGTGGTCCCGGTCGATCCGGCTTAATGTTCGATAAAGCGGCTTTTCTTCATCCCTGCCACATTTACAGGCAGGGTGAAGATGGCACCGGAAAGCGGGTATTTCGCCAGCTCCTCCGCCTCCATATTTTCCCGCGTGGTGGTGATAAACAGCGTTTTCATATCGTCGCCGCCAAAGCAGACCATTGTCGGGCAGCGTACCGGCAGCCGGTATTCTTCCAGCTGTACGCCTTGCGGTGAAAACCGTGCGATACGCCAGCCGTCAAACAGTGCGCTCCAGTAGCAGCCTTCCTCATCCATTGCCGCTCCGTCGGGTATACCGTCTCCCTCGCTAAAACGGCGAAACTCTGCGCGCTTACCGGGTTCCCCCTGCTCATCAAGCGGCGTACGGTAAATCACACCGTTCGGCGTATCAGAAGTAAACATCCACCGTTTGTCAGGACTAAACGCTAAACCGTTATGCCCCTGAATATCGCACTGGATCACTTTCGGTGTCAGGTCGTTGTCGATACGCATCAACATGGCGCCGTTATAATCTCCCGGCCCCCAGAACGTGCCCGCATAAAACCGTCCCAGATGGTCGGTGCCTCCATCGTTAAAGCGTGCAAGCTGCGGGTTGGACGGGTTATCGCAAACCTTACGCTGGAGCAGGCCATGTTTATCGGTCAGCCAGATGGCGTTTCGCATCGCGACGATAAATCCGCCGCGTTCACGCAGGGCAAAACACCCAACTTCTTCATGGAATGAGAGCACCGAGTGTTCCGCGGTGGGCAGATGGTACCGATGAATCTCCCCTTCCAGAATATCCGCCCAGTAGAGCGCCTTTTCTTCAGCACTCCACGTCGGGCATTCGGGCAGATGCCCGGTATAGTTCAACAGCAGCTGCGGTTCAGCCATGACAGTTCCCCAAAATGAAAAAAGCCAGCATTGCTGTTTTAATTTTAGACGCAATAGGCTGAAACAAAAGGATTTGTTTCTGACGATGTCCACACGTCGTCCACGCATCGAAAAAGCCCTGCCATGTGCAGGGCTTTCTTTTGGTCACATCCAGTGGATTTGTTGCTGGCCTGATTGCGTCGGGTGCGGCGGCGCTGGTACTACTTCACCCGGCGAAACGATAAAGCTCTCGACCGTCTCAGTGGTGATGAACGTGCAACTGCAAATGATGTTTGTGCACTGATGATACAGCTCCTTGCCTGTGCGGCGCGCATGGCCTGCGCCTTTGAGCCGCACCAGCGCTGTCACTGGCTGGCAAAAACTGGAATAAAAAATGAATGCAAACTCATCCACTGATGCATGCACATCTAAAATTGTGAATCAACTCGTCCAATTAATGATTTCGTCCAGCCCGGAAAGTATTGCAGGAAAATAACTTTCATCCATTCCAAGACTATCACTGACTACGACGCTTTCAGCAGGATTTTCCGGCCTTAGCGTTAATGTTAAAAGCACCCCACGCCCTGTTGATGATGGTGAAAACACAAGATTTAACTGATTTTCTGTGCTATCAAAAATCACCTCACGAGCCTTCGTGCCATCAACTAAACTTCTATGTAACTCCCTGAGTTTAGCTTTAAGAGCATTAAGCTCTCCGACATTAAAGGATGCCTGATATTGTGTTTTAAGCTCGGGTAGTTCGTACTCCACATAGGTATGTATCCAGTCATACTCTGGTATGTCAGGGGTATTATCACGCCCAAAGGGAGAAATCCGTAAAATTTTCCTGTCGCTAATTATCTCAATCATATTCCCCCCATCACTTGTATAAAAAATGAGTTATTGTCCAGTCTTTCTCACGCACCAATACTTCTATCATATATTTTTTATAATAATAGGTTCCTTTTTTCGCCCGATTCTCAACAAGTTTATATATCTCAGATTCGTAACGAAAAAGACCTTGAGCCTTTTGAGGATCAGGCGTTCTTTTGCCGTAGCGAATAACTTTTTCCTGAAGTTGCAAGGGCACATATCGCGCGGGATTAAGCATATGTTTAGCAGGAGTTGCGGTCATTTTAAGGGTTCGTGCAGATAACCCCATTTTCAGCCGACCACGTAAGAGACTGATAGTAGCCTCACTGAGCCTCACAGTTACAGCGGTTTTAACTCCACTCTCCAGTAACGCTTTACCAGCCCGAAAAAGACGAAATGCACCCAAGGCAATTAATACGATGTCTGTTGGGTCAATCAGGGGGGCTTCTAGTGGCGCTTCTTCCAGCCTGACAAACATGCCGTCGGTATCATAAATCTGCCATAAACCGGGAGCCTGAGAGACTGAATAGCCAATACACATCCCGGTTTCGTCATCAACAATGGGTTTTGAATTCAGTGGAGGATTGCGGGGGCGAAATTCGAAGTATTCACCGGCTGGTAATGTTGACTGGAAGGTGTAGAAACGTCCTGGCTCGTCCGTAATTAATCCAACGCTCATTGTCCTAATTTCCTTTTGGGCTAACCTTTGGGGTCATCATAATGGACGTTTTTACTTCAATCTACTTTCCTGACTCTGATTTTATCGACTTAGAGGCTAACGCCTCGCCGCGCTCGTTGTTCAACACCACCGGCACTAAAAGCAAATTACAGCACCGGCGGTGCTGGCATTATTCGCGTATGGCTCATTTTAACCACCCATTTTTTTAGCATCATCAACAAGCTCGTCTGAATATTGCCAGGCTCCGTTATCAGCCACGAAGCCCCAGCCGAAATACCGTTAGTCATTTCATATCCAACAGCCAGCCCTGGCGGGTGTAAAATTTCGTGATTAATTATGAAAACCAGCCCCTTCTCGCTTAGTTCTTTCCAGTTCATGATTGTCATACCGCAGTCGGCGTCATCCAGCATCAACTGGAAACTCAACATTACATAATTTGCCACCCACTCAGTTAAATCGATAACATTCGTTACCCTCACTGACACGCGTTTTCGGTATACCCTCTTTCTTGTATCAGGCATGTTCACGAAGCTGATTCAACTTTAAGAGTTTGCTGGGGTGCACCCCGTTCATGGTTTGCCACCATTGGCAGAGGCTAACCCTGAAATGGCTTTCCTTAACAAAGCAGAAAGTGCGCTGCTGCTTAAGTCATTTACAGGTGAGGATCTGCTGGTTGCCCTGCTGGGGATTAGTACCGGCGGGCGGTGGTCAGAGCTGGCAACACTCAAACTGGCACAAATAGTAAACGGGCGCGTGACATTCCTGAAAATCAAAAACGCAAAAAAGCGCACTGTACCGATTTCTTCTGAGCTTGAATCGCTGATAAAGAAGAATACCAGCGGGAATCTGTTCAACGTCGATTACGTGAGTTTTTGCAAAGTGCTGAAGATGGTTAAACCTGATATTCCTGCAAATCAGGCAACGCATATTTTGCGTCATACCTTCGCAAGTCATTTCATGGTGAACGGGGGTAACATCATTTCATTACAGCAAATACAGGGTCATGCAAACATCCAGCAGACGATGACTTATGCGCATTTGTCACCGGAGTACCTGCAAAATGCCGTTACATTGAATCCGCTTTCAGGAGGGATATCGCTGTAGGTTCTGCTCCCCCCGGAGTGTCCACATTGCGTCCACACTTCGGGGTATTAGAAACGGTTCCAGATGGTTACAGCTTTTTTAAATTACTGTTTTTATTAGTGATAATTTAAATGGTTGATAAACCACATCCACCCATTATATGAAAAAAGCCAGCATTGCTGGCTTTTAGTATATACATCATCAGATTACTGGCGACTGTCATTTGCCTGGCGCAACAGCGTGCGGCTTTCACTCTGGAACCGCGTGGCGTAATCACCGAACCAGTGCTCCACTTTACGGAAACTGTCGATAAACGCTTGTTTATCGCCGTGTTCCAGCAAGGTGATCGCTTCGCCAAAACGCTGATAGTAGCGCTTGATCAGCGCCAGGTTATTTTCAGACGACATGATGATGTCGGCGTAAAGCTGTGGATCCTGGGCAAACAGTCGCCCGACCATCGCCAGCTCCAGACGATAGATTGGCGAGGAAAGCGCCAGCAATTGTTCAAGCTGAACGTTCTCTTCCGCCAGGTGCAGACCATAGGCGAAGGTTGCAAAGTGGCGCAGCGCCTGAATAAACGCCATGTTCTGATCGTGCTCAACCGCACTGATACGGTGCAAACGTGCCCCCCAGACCTGAATCTGTTCCAGGAACCACTGATACGCTTCCGGCTGACGACCATCGCAGTAAACCACTACCTGCTTCGCCAGGCTGCCGCTGTCCGGGCCAAACATCGGGTGTAACCCAAGCACGGGCCCGGTGTGCGCCGCCAGCATTGCCTGTAGAGGGCCATTTTTAACGGACGCCAGATCCACCAGAATGCAATCTTCCGGCAGCGGAGGAAGTTTCGCGATAATCTGCTCCGTCACATGAATCGGTACGCTGACGATAACCATTCCGGCATCCTTAATGAGCTCCGGCGCATGCGGCCAGTCCTCTTTTTCCAGGATGCGCACCTGATAGCCAGAAAGCGTCAGCATTTTTTCAAACAGACGCCCCATCTGGCCGCCGCCACCGACAATCACCACCGGACGCAGCGACGGACAGAGAGTTTTGAAGCCCTTGTCGTTTTCGCTGGAATAGGATTCCCGCATCACACGACGCAGGACATCTTCAATTAAGTCCGGTGAAACGCCCAGCGCCTGTGCCTCTTTACGGCGGGAGGCGAGCATAGAGGCCTCACGCTCCGGAACGTAAATTGGCAGGCCGTATTTGCTTTTAACTTCGCCGACCTCAGCAACCAGTGCCATGCGGCGCGCCAGCAGGTCCAGCAACGCCTTATCCACTTCATCAATTTGATCGCGTAATGCGGTCAATTCAGCAACCATAACTATCCTCTTATGCCAGACGCGTCGCCAGCTGGCCGTTCAAATCTTTGTGGATCTCACGCAGTAGCGCATCAGTGGTTTCCCAGCTGATGCAAGCATCCGTGACGGAGACGCCGGGCTTCATCGCGCTACGCGGCTGTTCCGATGACTGATTGCCTTCATGAATATTACTTTCAATCATCAGGCCGATAATTGAACTGTTACCATCTTTAATCTGTGCAATCACAGATTCTGCAACCGCAGGCTGGCGACGGTAATCTTTATTCGAATTACCATGACTGCAATCTACCATCAGCGCCGGACGCAGTCCCGCCTGTTCCATCTCTTTTTCACACTGCGCGACATCCGCCGGGCTGTAGTTTGGCGCTTTACCACCGCGCAGGATCACATGCCCGTCCGGATTGCCCTGCGTTTGCAGCAGGCATACCTGGCCCGCCTGGTTGATCCCGACAAAACGATGGGGCATGGCGGCGGCGCGCATGGCGTTAATCGCCGTGGCCAGGCTGCCGTCGGTACCGTTTTTAAAACCAACCGGCATAGACAGGCCAGACGCCATCTCGCGGTGGGTTTGTGACTCGGTGGTGCGCGCCCCAATCGCAGACCAGCTAAACAGATCGCCGAGGTACTGCGGGCTGTTCGGATCCAGCGCTTCGGTTGCCAGCGGCAGCCCCATGCTGACGAGCTCCACCAGCAGGCGACGCGCAATCTTCAGGCCCGCTTCCACATCAAACGAGCCATCCATGTGCGGATCGTTAATCAACCCTTTCCAGCCAACCGTTGTACGTGGCTTTTCAAAATAGACGCGCATCACCAGATAGAGGCTATCGCTGACCTCCTCCGCTAATGCTTTAAATCGACGAGCGTACTCAATGGCGGTTTCAGGATCGTGAATGGAGCAAGGACCACATACCACCAGCAGGCGCGGATCGCGGCCTGCGATAATGTCAGAAATGGTCTGGCGAGAGTGCTCAATCTGAGCTTCCTGCGCGACGCTCAGCGGGAATTCCGCCTTCAGTTGTTCCGGGGTGATTAACACCTGTTCGTCAGTGATATGTACGTTGTTCAGCGCGTCTTTTTGCATGATTGCGATCCTGTAAAACTCGTTTGCGATAGTGGTTTTCCTCGAAGAGGTGACACAACGATAACACATCAAGTAAAGATTTCAATCCAAAATACGTACAGATTATTTTACATCAGCCATTTAAATGCCAAATCACAGGTTAAAATCGTAAACATAAAATTACACATGCGCTTTTAACGCCAGTCTACGCTCACACCAGGCACGCTATCCCGGCGCTGGCCGTTAGCTTAATTATCCTCGGGTGAATTGAGGGAAAGTTGCGTGGCTACATAAATCCTGGCAACAAAAAATGAATAAAAGTATGAATTCCAGCAGACTTAATTGAGCCTGCCTAAATTACTTTGAATATCGTGCTCTGTAAGATTTAGCTTAGGTCAAGACAGGGATATTTCTGACATAATGACGGCTTTGAGAAAGAATGGTATTCTGCCGGAAATTCATAAGGGCATCTATTTCCGGGGCGGTTTGGCGGATTCTGATGAGAAATACATTCTTGATCGCTTTGCTTCACCTCCCCCTGGCGCTAATGCTGTTCATTTTGGTGAGCCCTGTAAGGGCAGGCTCGCTCACGGAAACGGATAAATCGGTACGTTCGATTGTTTCTGGTATTGTAAGCTACACCCGATGGCCAGCACTTTCCGGCCAGCCTAAGCTCTGTATTTATGCCTCTTCCCGTTACAGACAGGCGCTCAGCAGTGAAGATGTAAATAACCCGTTGCCCTATAGTCCTGTCATTGTGCATAGCGATCGGGAAGCACTCACAGCAAGGTGCGATGCCCTCTATTTCGGGAGCGAATCACCGGCAAAACAACAGGAAATAATAAATCACTATCAGGGCCAGGCGTTGCTATTAATGTCAGAGCAAAATCCTGAATGCGTTATTGGCAGCGCATTTTGTCTGATAATAGAGCACAACAAGGTCAGGTTTTCCGTAAATCTGGATGCGCTGACGCGCAGTGGCGTAAGAGTCAATCCGGATGTATTAATGCTCGCACGGAATAAGAAGCATGAATAAGGAAGTCACACCAACACCGCGTCCGACGTTTAAAAGAACGTTGCGGCGAATCAGCATGATAAGCGTCATTATTACGATGACGTTTATATGGTTGCTGCTGTGTTTCGCTTCCGTGGTGACATTAAAGCAATACGCGCAAAAAAACCTCGAACTCACCGGCGCCACCATGAGCCACAGCCTTGAGGCCTCTCTGGTGTTCAACGATGCCGTGGCGGCAAATGAAACGCTGGCGACCCTCGGCAAGCAGGGGCAATTTGCCGTGGCGGAAGTGCTTAATGCACATCATAAACGGTTTGCCTGGTGGTCGTGGAACCCGGCGGATAATACCGACACGCTGGGCGCGCTGGTCAACCGGTGGTTGTTCCCTGTTCCTGTCGCACAGCCCATCATACATAACGGTAATGTGATTGGCGAAATTCGTCTGACCGCACGAGACAGCCTGATTAGCCACTTTATCTGGCTCTCATTTGCGGTCCTCACCGGCTGCATTCTTTTTGCCTCTGCCGTCGCATTGACCATCACCCGCTCGCTACATCATGGCATGGTTGTTGAAATGCAAAACATCACTGACGTTGTGCATGACGTCCGTACCAACCGCAACTTCTCTCGCCGGGTAACGGAAGGCCGCATCGAAGAGTTCCACCAGTTTGGTGAAGACTTCAACAGCCTGCTGGATGAAATGGAAGAGTGGCAGCTCAAGCTACAGGCGAAAAACGCTCAACTGTTGCGTACCGCCATGCACGATCCGCTCACGGGGCTTGCAAACCGCGCCGCGTTTCGCAACAACATTGCGGCCTTAATGAATGACGCTTCGGCAAAGACCAATTCTGCCCTGCTCTTCCTGGATGGTGATAACTTCAAGTTTATTAACGACACCTGGGGCCATGCCGCGGGCGACTGCGTACTGATCGAAGCCGCAAAAAGGATGGTCGAATTTGGCGAAAAACGTCATCAGTCTTACCGTCTTGGCGGCGACGAGTTTGCCATGATCCTTTATGGCGTCCACACCGCGCGTGAGGTCGAATATATTTGCGCTGCGCTGTCGCAGCAATTTATCCGTCCGTTTGATCTGCATAACGGACACACAGCATCAATGTCACTCAGCATTGGCTTTGCTCTGGCGTGGGAAAATGCCTCCGTCGAGGCATTACTGGAGCAAGCCGATCGCAATATGTACCTGGTCAAAAACCAGCGTTCGAAAACAATACCCTGAAAGGAAGACGATATGTTGAAGCGATACATCGCGCCGTTGTTACTGGCATCTCTGGTTATGTCCGGGTGCCAGACGCCGGAGGGTAAATTCACACCAGAGCAAATCGCGGCCATGAAGTCCTACGGCTTTAACGAACTGAATGGCGACTGGTCCCTGGGCCTGTCGGATAAGATCCTGTTTGATAAAAATGACGCCAGACTGCGTCCGGAAAGTGAAACGCAGATCCAGACTATGGCCTCACGTCTGGCGGCAACCGGTCTGAATCACGCCCGGATGGACGGCCATACGGATAACTATGGCGAAGAGAGCTACAACGAAGCGCTTTCGTTAAAACGTGCCAATGTTGTAGCGGATGCCTGGGCGAAGGGCGCGAACATCCCGCGCAGCAACCTCACTACGCGGGGTTTAGGCAAAAAATACCCTCTCAGCAGCAACCGTACTGCGCAAGGGCGCGCTGAAAACCGCCGTGTTGCGGTAGTTATCAGCACGCCTTAAGGCTATTTAGCGGATGTGCCGGCGAGCGACACGCCTGAAGCCGCTCGCCAGCGCAGCCAGTCAATCACGATAAATACCGCCAGACTGACGCCCATTACCGGCAACGCCAGCCCCAGCAGGAGGCTTATCATGAACGTCACTCCCCTTCCCCACAGCGGCAATGCCAGCCAGCTTTGACAGAGCGTCTGTACCGGGTTCGCGGCTGACGTCGCAGGACGACGCATCCACCACATCCGGTATCCCCAGATAATCAGCACGCACAGCGCAACGCCAAACGCGATGAGCAGCAGCTGATTTGCCAGACCAAACAGGATCCCCATATGGAAATCCACGCCCCAGCGGGTGAGTTTAGCCATCAGCGGGAAATCCCCAAAGCGAGTCCTGTCCAGCACCTTCAGAGAGTGGGGGTCCACGGCAACGGCATCAACCTGCGTCGGCCAGCGGCGATCGATTTCCGTCACCGTCCAGGCCTGGTCGACCCTGCTTGCCGGACGGATCTCAACGTTGTTCGCATCAATTCCTGACTGGCGGGCGGCTTGCAATACGCTGTCAAAAAGCGACAGTACAACAGGCATTTCAGGCATCGACATTCCGCCGTGATGACCACGATGTTCGGCGTGTTCATCCATCATTTCCGGCGCACCGGAAAGGGTGGTGTTTACCTGCGGCGTCAGCCAGTTCATCTCTGCACGCAGCTTATCGACGTTGCCACCGGCCCATTGTGACCAGGTTAACCCGGTGACTGAGAACAGCAGCATTCCCGCCAGTAACGTCCAGCCTAAGATCACATGCAGGCGACGACGATTCTGGAAACGATTGTTAATACGGCGCTTCGGTCGGGTATAGAACCACAGCGCGATCCCGCCCAGGGCAGCAACCCACATCCACGAGGCGGCTAACTCGCTATAGAGGCGCCCGAGGTTGCCCAGCATCAGCGAGGTATGCAGATAATCGATAGTCTGACGCAGCGGTAAAATCCCGCTGGTGCCGTAGACGGTCATATCCCCTCGAACCTCAAGGCTGGCGGGATCAATAAAAATAGCCCGATGCTCGGAGGGACCCAGCGCCGGGTCGGCAAACATCACGCGGGTCGTTTCGCCCTCTTCCAGCCCCGGACGAACGGCATGCAGACGCAGATCTGATTCTACGGCCTTTTCGGCCGCGGCAATTTGTGCAGCAAGAGGCTGCGTCTCACCCACGGCATCCGTGTGGAGTGCATGATGGTACAGCGCATTTTCAAGCTGCGGCGTGGCGACATACAGCGTACCGGTCAACGCTGCGAAGAAAATAAACGGACCAACAAACAGCCCGATATAGAAATGGAGGCGACGCAGCAGGTTTCCCCATGCCGCGCGCGGAGTGCAGGTAGTCATACTTTTCCTTTTTAAGGCAAAAAGTGAGTGATTTTGTTTTAAAGGGAGAAAGCAGACCGACGCGGCGGCGCGCGGGTATCGGGGTAAAGCCAGGGGAAAAAGTGCCAGTGGCTGACCGCCTGACGAGGCGGCTTCATGCGCAACCGCTGCAACACCACGCTGAGCAGAACGATAAGCGCCAGCATCACGCCCGGCACATGCGCTAACAGCACGCAGTAGCCGCAAGCTTCCGCATGGTCAACTGGCATGGAATGCGGCATATCCCCATGATGCTCGTCCATCGACATCATGCTCATGTCATGGTGCATGCCCGGCATGGCGCTCATGGGATCTTTTTGCAGCGAGACGGAGATCAGCGGCGCCACGACGATCAGCAGGATCGCAAATAGCGCGGTCAATGCCGCTGCGCGTTTCCAGCTATGCTGATGCAGTACGTTATCCACTTACCCTCCCCCCAAGAGGCGAACATTGTAAATGATTTATGACGGAAGGGTTAACGCGAGAGGTGCGATGGGATAAAAAAAGGGCCAGCCTTTCGGCCAGCCCTTTCTGACAGGATGTCGCTTAAGCGAATCTTAGTTCAGACGCTCTTTAATACGAGCAGACTTACCAGTACGCTCACGCAGGTAGTACAGTTTAGCTTTACGTACAGCACCACGACGTTTAACAGCAATGCTGTCAACTACCGGAGAGTGAGTCTGGAAGACACGCTCAACGCCTTCGCCGTTGGAAATTTTACGAACAGTGAATGCAGAGTGCAGACCGCGGTTACGAATAGCGATAACCACGCCCTCGAATGCCTGCAGACGTTTTTTGGAACCTTCAACAACCCATACTTTCACTTCCACGGTGTCACCTGGACGGAAGGAAGGTACGTCCTGCTTCATCTGCTCTTGTTCAAGTTGCTTAATAATGTTGCTCATAATTTAATCTCTTATCCTGGGTAAACTGATATTCGGGAGCGTATTACGCTTTCCCATCATGTTCATGCTGCTGGTGCGCGTGTTCAGTTTTGAACTCGGCCAGCAACTTTGCTTGCTCTTCAGTCAGAGCCAGGTTTTCCAGAAGTTCAGGTCTTCTAAGCCAGGTTCGGCCCAGCGACTGCTTCAAACGCCAGCGACGTATCTCGGCATGGTTTCCAGACAGTAACACTGCCGGGACTTCCATCCCTTCTAACACTTCAGGACGAGTATAGTGTGGACAGTCCAGTAACCCATCGGCAAAGGAATCTTCCGTTGCCGAAGCTTCATGGCCCAGAACCCCCGGAATAAACCGGGCGACGGAGTCAATCAGCGTCATTGCCGGTAACTCACCACCGCTGAGAACGTAATCGCCGATAGACCATTCTTCGTCAATCTCGGTTTGAATTACGCGCTCATCTATCCCTTCGTAGCGACCACAGACCAGAATCAGCTTTTGATTCGTCGCCAGTTCGCTCACGCCCGCTTGATCAAGCTTGCGTCCCTGAGGTGACAGATAAATCACCTTTGCGCCTTCACCTGCCGCGGCTTTTGCTGTGTGAATGGCGTCCCGTAAGGGTTGCACCATCATCAACATCCCCGGTCCGCCGCCGTAAGGACGATCGTCCACGGTACGGTGCCGGTCATGCGTGAAGTCACGAGGACTCCAGCTCTGGATGCTCAGCAGGCCATTCTTTACTGCCCGGCCAGTTACCCCGTAATCGGTAATCGCGCGGAACATTTCAGGAAACAGGCTAATTATGCCAATCCACATAGCGCCGTCTTTTACCGTTTATCCGGAGAATTTAAAAACCAGGATCCCAATCTACTTCAATGGTTTGAGTAGTGAGATCGACTTTCTTGATAACCTGTCCATCGAGGAACGGAACCAACCGCTCCTTGATGCCAAATGCATCTTTCAGGTTTGCCTTAATGACGAGAACGTCATTTGACCCGGTTTCCATCATGTCGATGACTTTCCCCAGGCTGTAGCCTTCAGTGGTCACTACCTGGCAACCCATAAGGTCTTTCCAGTAGTAGTCACCCTCTTCCAGTTGCGGCAACTGCGACGAATCCACGACAATTTCACAATTAGTCAGCGCATTCGCGGCATCTCGATCGTCAATGCCTTTCAGCTTGATGATGATGTCCTGATTGTGGTGACGCCAGCTTTCCAGCTCGACCTCTTCCCACTTACCGGCTTTCTGGATAAACCAGGGCTGGTAATCAAAAATGCTATCAGCGTCTTCAGTGGAGGAAAACACTCTGAGCCAACCACGGATACCGTAGCAAGAACCCATTTTTCCCAATACGATCGGTTCAACAGGTGCTTTATTGCTCATCATGACCACCGTGACAGATTAAGCTGCTTTGTTTGCTGCTTTGATCAGCGTAGCAACGCGATCGGAAACAGTAGCGCCCTGGCCAACCCAGTGAGCGATACGATCCAGATCCAGACGAGTTTCTTCTTCTGCGCCAGAGGCCAGTGGGTTGAAGAAACCAACGCGCTCAATGAAGCGACCGTTGCGTGCATTACGGCTGTCAGTCACAACAACCTGGTAGAACGGACGCTTTTTAGCGCCGTGACGTGCTAAACGAATAGTTACCATAACATCCTCTTGTGTGAATAAAACAACCGGGCCCCATCGAGGAACGGAGCCCGGGTGTCATATTAAAAGCCCGAAAATTTTACTCATTTTCGGGCAAAAAGCAATCTCAAAAGCGATTATCGCCCAGGAAAACCGGGCGGCATCATGCCTTTCATGCCGCGCATCATCTTCGCCATGCCGCCTTTCTTCATTTTCTTCATCATGCGCTGCATGTCATCGAACTGTTTCAGAAGGCGGTTAACGTCCTGGACCTGCATGCCGCAACCGGCTGCGATACGGCGCTTGCGGGAACCTTTGATGATTTCTGGCTTCGCGCGCTCTTTCAGCGTCATCGAGTTGATGATTGCCTCCATACGCACCAGCACTTTGTCATCCATCTGGGATTTGACGTTGTCCGGGATCTGCCCCATACCCGGCAGTTTACCCATCAGGCTTGCCATACCGCCCATGTTTTTCATCTGACGCAGTTGCTCAAGGAAGTCGGTCAGATCGAAACCGTCACCTTTTTTCAGCTTGCTGGCGAGTTTTTCAGCCTGCGCGCGGTCAACCTTGCTTTCGATATCCTCGATCAGCGACAGCACGTCGCCCATGCCGAGGATACGGGAGGCAATACGATCCGGGTGGAACGGCTCCAGCGCTTCGGTTTTCTCGCCCACGCCGAGGAACTTAATTGGCTTACCAGTGATATGACGTATAGACAGCGCCGCACCGCCGCGAGCGTCGCCGTCGACTTTGGTCAGCACCACGCCGGTTAACGGCAGGGCTTCGTTAAACGCTTTTGCGGTGTTTGCCGCATCCTGACCGGTCATGGCGTCGACAACAAACAGGGTCTCTACCGGATTGATAGAAGCATGAACCTGCTTGATTTCGTCCATCATCGCTTCGTCAACGTGCAGTCGACCGGCGGTATCCACCAGCAGCACGTCGTAGAATTTCAGCTTCGCCTCTTTCAGCGCCGCGTTAACGATGTCAACAGGCTTCTGCGCCACGTCGGACGGGAAGAAGTCTACGCCAACCTGCTCGGCCAGCGTTTCCAGCTGTTTGATCGCCGCCGGGCGATACACGTCCGCCGAAACCACCAGCACTTTTTTCTTGTGCTTTTCGCGCAGGAATTTCCCCAGCTTACCGACGCTGGTGGTTTTACCCGCACCTTGCAGACCCGCCATCAGCACGACTGCTGGTGGCTGAGCCGCCAGGTTAAGCACCTGATTCTCTTCGCCCATCGCCGAAACCAGCTCGTTACGGACGATTTTGACGAACTCCTGACCCGGAGTCAGGCTCTTGTTAACTTCATGACCAACCGCTTTCCCTTTCACGCGGTTGATAAAATCACGCACGACCGGCAACGCAACGTCTGCTTCCAGCAGCGCCATGCGCACTTCGCGCAGCGTTTCCTTGATGTTCTCTTCGGTGAGGCGTCCACGGCCGCTGATGTTGCGCAGCGTGCGCGACAAACGATCGGTTAAATTATCAAACATTGTCTCTCGCCTGGGGTAGAAACGTTAGGTCGCCTGGGCGACACATACACAGAATTTTGCCGGAGTATAACATGAAGGCGCCTTTGTTGTTATGCAACGGTTGGAGCAGGCGTCACGTAACGTTATACTGCTTCTCTTTCTTATTAAGACAACTGTCGACGCCTATATGCCTGTTTTCGCACTGATCGCCCTTGTTGCCTACTCTGTCAGCCTCGCGCTGATCATTCCTGGCCTGCTGCAAAAAAACAGCGGCTGGCGGCGCATGGCTATTCTTTCGGCAGTGATCGCACTGATTAGCCATGCGTTTGCGCTGGAATCACGCATCATTCCCGGCGACGGCAGCGTGCAAAATCTGAGCGTGCTGAACGTCGGCTCGCTGGTCAGCCTGATGATCTGTACGGTCATGACCATTGTCGCGTCTAAAAATCGTGGCTGGCTGCTGCTGCCGATAGTCTACGCCTTTGCGCTGATCAACCTGGCGTTAGCCACGTTCATGCCCAATGAGTTTATTACCCATCTGGAAGCCACGCCGGGGATGCTGGTGCATATCGGCCTGTCTCTATTCTCCTACGCGACGCTGATCATCGCCGCCCTTTACGCCATGCAGCTCGCCTGGATCGACTACCGGCTGAAAAATAAAAAGCTGGCGTTTAACCATGAAATGCCGCCGCTGATGGTGATTGAGCGTAAGATGTTCCATATCACCCAGGTCGGCGTGGTTTTGCTGACGCTGACGCTGTGCACGGGCTTGTTTTATATGAAGAACCTGTTCAGCGTGGAGAATATCGATAAAGCGGTCCTCTCCATCATCGCGTGGTTTGTCTATATTGTCCTGTTATGGGGCCATTATCATGAAGGCTGGCGCGGTCGTCGCGTGGTCTGGTTCAACGTTGCGGGTGCGGGCATTCTCACGCTTGCCTATTTTGGTAGCCGCTTCATACAGCAATTTGCTGGCTAAGTAACAAAAGGAGTTCCCCCTGGAACACATCTCTACCACCACGCTGATCGTCATTCTGGTCATCATGGTGGTCATCTCCGCTTATTTCTCTGGCTCTGAAACCGGCATGATGACGCTGAACCGCTACCGGTTACGTCATCGCGCCAAGCAGGGTAACCGTGCCGCGCGTCGTGTCGAAAAGCTTCTGCGTAAGCCGGACCGTCTGATTAGCCTGGTGCTTATCGGTAACAACCTGGTCAATATTCTCGCCTCTGCACTGGGCACCATCGTCGGGATGCGTCTGTACGGCAACGCAGGCGTGGCGATTGCCACAGGTGTGCTCACGTTTGTGGTGCTGGTGTTTGCGGAAGTGCTGCCCAAAACCATCGCGGCGCTTTACCCGGAAAAAGTCGCCTACCCGAGCAGTTTCCTGTTAGCACCGCTGCTTATTCTGATGATGCCGCTGGTCTGGCTGCTGAATATGGTGACACGGGTGCTGATGCGCATGGTTGGTATAAAGGCAGACGTCACCATCAGTAGCGCGCTCAGCAAAGACGAACTGCGTACCATCGTGAACGAATCCCGCTCGCAGATCTCCCGTCGCAATCAGGACATGCTCCTGTCGGTGCTGGATCTGGAAAAGGTCAGCGTTGACGACATTATGGTGCCGCGCAATGAAATCGTCGGGATTGATATTAACGACGACTGGAAGGCCATTGTCCGCCAGCTGACGCACTCCCCGCACGGGCGTATCGTCCTCTATCGCGATTCTCTCGACGATGCCATCAGCATGCTGCGTGTGCGCGAGGCCTATCGTCTGATGACTGAGAAAAACGAGTTCACCAAAGAAGTGATGCTGCGCGCCGCCGACGAAATTTACTACGTGCCGGAAGGCACCCCACTCAGCACGCAGCTGGTGAAGTTCCAGCGAAACAAGAAGAAAGTCGGTCTGGTGGTGGATGAATACGGCGACATACAGGGGCTGGTGACGGTCGAAGATATTCTGGAAGAGATTGTCGGGGACTTTACCACGTCAATGTCGCCTTCCCTTGCAGAAGAAGTCACCCCGCAAAACGACGGGTCAGTGCTTATCGACGGCAGCGCCAACATTCGTGAAATCAATAAAGCGTTTAACTGGCATTTGCCGGAAGACGAAGCGCGGACGATGAACGGAATGATCCTGGAAGCGCTGGAAGAGATCCCGGCGGCAGGCACGCGCGTGCGCATTGAGCAGTATGATATTGATATTCTGGACGTTCAGGACAATATGATTAAGCAGGTGAAGGTCCTGCCCGTTAAACCTTTACGCGAAAGTATCGCCGAGTAATGTTGTAGGCCGGGTAAGGCGAAACCGCCACCCGGCACTACGGGTCGGCAAATTACGCTTTCGCTTTCGCCACGGTCACCATCGCAGCGCGAATAGTACGACCGTTCAGGGTATACCCTTTCTGCATCACGCCCAGCACGTTACCCGCGGCAACGTCTTCGGATTCCACCATCGCAATGGCCTGGTGAACGTTTGGATCCAGCGGTACATCCGTATCGGCAATCACTTCAACACCGAACTTACGCACCACATCCAGCATGGATTTCAGCGTCAGCTCGATGCCTTCAATCATCGCCGCATTATCCGGATTAGCTTTATCCGCCACTTCCAGCGCGCGATCCAGGCTGTCGATCACCGGAAGCAGTTCGTTGACGAATTTCTCCAGCGCAAATTTGTGCGCCTTTTCAACGTCCAGCTCGGTACGACGGCGCAGGTTTTCCATTTCCGCTTTGATACGCAGTACGCCATCGCGTTCGCGATTCTGCGCTTCTACCAACTGAGCTTCCAGATTGGCAATTTTTTCATCGCGCGGGTCCACCTGCTCAGCAGACGTGTCTGGCTCTACTGCCTCAACTTCATCGTGCTGTTCCGTGATAATTTCTTCAGGGGCTTGCCCCTCAGGCGTTTTCTGTTCTTTACTACTCATGAATTTCTCCGCGTTTTTCTGCATTCATCTCGCTAACTTCGCTTATTATGGGGATCAGTTTCCTGGATTCAAGGGAACAAGGCAGATTGTCATCATTCATCAGGCACAAGGACCTCCAGAAAATGAATAATCATTTCAGGTGTATTGGGATCGTCGGCCATCCGCGTCACCCTACCGCATTGACGACACATGAAATGTTGTATCGCTGGCTGTGTGGTAAAGGCTATGAAGTGATGGTCGAGCAGCAGATCGCCCAGGAGTTGCAGCTTAAAAGCGTCAGAACCGGCACGCTGGCGGAAATTGGCCAGCAGGCGGATCTCGCCGTGGTGGTCGGCGGCGACGGCAATATGCTGGGCGCGGCGCGAACGCTGGCTCGCTATGATATTAAGGTTATTGGTATTAACCGTGGCAATCTTGGTTTCCTGACCGACCTCGACCCGGACAATGCGCAACAGCAGCTGGCGGACGTGCTGGAAGGTCACTATATCAGTGAAAAACGGTTTTTACTTGAAGCCCAGGTCTGCCAGCAGGATTGCCAGAAGCGCATCAGCACCGCTATTAACGAGGTGGTTCTCCACCCTGGTAAAGTGGCGCACATGATCGAGTTCGAAGTCTATATCGACGAAATCTTCGCTTTCTCGCAGCGCTCTGACGGGCTGATTATTTCAACCCCGACGGGGTCAACTGCCTACTCGCTTTCAGCCGGAGGCCCAATCCTGACGCCATCGCTGGATGCGATCACCCTGGTGCCGATGTTCCCGCATACGCTCTCGGCGCGTCCGCTGGTGATCAACGGCGACAGCACCATCCGCCTGCGTTTTTCACATCGCCGCAGCGACCTGGAGATCAGCTGCGACAGCCAGATTGCGCTTCCCATTCAGGAAGGAGAAGATGTCCTCATTCGCCGCTGCGATTATCACCTGAACCTTATCCATCCAAAAGATTACAGTTATTTCAATACATTAAGCTCAAAACTCGGCTGGTCAAAAAAATTGTTCTGATTTTACATCCAGCGCTTTACTGTATATAAAACCAGTTTATACTGTATACAAACACAGTTATGGTTTTTCATACAGGAAAACAATTATGCTGGCACAACTGACCATCAGCAACTTTGCCATTGTTCGTGAGCTTGAGATCGACTTCCATAGTGGAATGACGGCGATTACCGGTGAAACCGGTGCAGGTAAATCCATTGCCATTGATGCCCTCGGCTTGTGCCTCGGCGGTCGTGCAGAGGGTGATATGGTGCGCACAGGTGCGGCCCGTGCCGATCTCTGCGCCCGCTTCTCGTTAAAAGACACGCCTGCCGCCCTGCGATGGCTGGAAGCGAACCAGCTGGAAGATGGACGTGAGTGTTTACTTCGTCGCGTCATCAGCAGTGACGGCCGCTCCCGCGGTTTTATCAATGGTACAGCGGTTCCCCTTTCCCAGCTTCGCGAGCTGGGCCAGCTGCTCATCCAGATCCATGGTCAGCACGCGCACCAGCAGCTAATCAAACCCGAGCAGCAGAAAGCCTTGCTCGATGGCTACGCGGGTGAGTACGCGCTTACTCAACTCATGGCTGAGCACTATCGTCAGTGGCATCAAAGCTGCCGCGAACTTGCGCAGCATCAACAGCAAAGCCAGGAGCGTACCGCGCGCGCCGAGCTGCTGGAATATCAGTTGAAAGAGCTGAACGAATTTAACCCTCAGGCGGGTGAATTTGAGCAAATCGACGAGGAGTACAAGCGTCTGGCCAACAGCGGTCAGCTGCTTTCCATCAGTCAGAATGCCCTGAACATGCTGGCGGATGGCGAAGACGTGAATTTGCAGAGCCAACTATATACCGTGCGTCAGCTTGTGACCGAACTGACCGGCATGGACAATAAGCTTTCTGGCGTACTGGAAATGCTGGAAGAGGCCGCAATTCAGATTTCAGAAGCCGGGGATGAGCTGCGCCACTACTGTGAACGTCTGGATCTCGACCCGAACCGTCTGTTCGAGCTTGAGCAACGCATCTCCCGTCAGATTTCACTGGCGCGTAAGCATCACGTTACCCCGGAAGAGCTGCCGAATTACTATCAGTCTCTGCTGGAGGAACAGCAGCAGCTGGACGATCAGGCCGATTCCCTCGAAACCTTGTCTCTGGCGGTTAATCTGCATCATCAGCAGGCGCTGGAAACGGCGAAACGGCTGCACGACGTGCGACAGCACTATGCTCTGGAGCTTAGCCAGCATATTACCGACAGCATGCATACGCTGGCGATGCCGCATGGGGTGTTCACTATTGATGTTCGCTTTGAAGAGCATCACCTGACGGCGGAAGGCGCAGACCGCGTTGAATTCCGCGTCACCACCAACCCAGGCCAGCCTTTACAGGCGATTTCGAAAGTGGCTTCTGGCGGTGAACTGTCGCGTATCGCCCTGGCCATTCAGGTGATTACCGCCCGTAAAATGGAAACCCCGGCGTTGATTTTCGATGAAGTGGATGTGGGTATCAGCGGCCCGACCGCGGCCGTTGTCGGCAAACTGCTGCGTCAGTTGGGTGAATCGACGCAGGTTATGTGTGTGACTCACCTGCCGCAGGTCGCCGGCTGTGGTCATCACCACTTTATCGTTAGCAAGGAAACCGATGGCGAAATGACGGAAACGCACATGAAGCCGCTGGATAAACGCTCACGCTTGCAGGAGCTGGCACGCCTGCTGGGGGGCAGTGAAGTCACCCGTAATACGCTCGCGAATGCGAAAGAACTGCTGGCGGCATAAACTTTTTCGGGATCTCAGGGTCATACAGAACAACAAAAACGCCGCCAGACCAGTTTCAAAGTGGGGCAAGGTCTATTATCATCGGCATATTACATATGAGCCGCGTACTGCTCGGGCCCGAAAAGGAATCAAATCACTATGCGCTGTAAAACGCTGACCGCTGCCGCAGCGGTTCTTCTGATGTTGACCGCAGGCTGTTCCACTCTGGAGAAAGTGGTTTACCGTCCTGACATCAACCAGGGGAACTACCTTACTCCTAACGATGTGTCCAAAATCCGCGTAGGTATGACACAACAGCAGGTCGCTTATGCCCTGGGAACCCCGATGATGTCCGATCCGTTCGGCACAAACACCTGGTTCTATGTATTCCGCCAGCAGCCTGGTCATGAAGATGTGACCCAGCAAACCCTGACGCTGACCTTCAGCAGTGCCGGTGTGCTGACCAACATCGACAACAAGCCTGCCCTGACCAAATAATCAGGCGTCAGCAACGCAAAAAGGTGCTCAATGAGCACCTTTTTTGTGTATGTTTATTTGGCTATTTACCGGATTTCTCTGCTCGCTGACGGCGCAACTCTTTCGGGTCGGCAATCAGCGGACGATAGATTTCAACCCTGTCGCCCTCTTTCAGCACATCACCGAGCTTAACCGGACGGCTATAAATGCCGACTTTATTCTTCGCCAGGTCAATATCACGGCGAAGTTCAAGGATGCCGGAGGCCCGGATAGCCGCCTCAACGGTGGCGCCCTCTTCAAGCGTCACGCGCTGCAAATACTGCTTCTCCGGCAGCGCATACACCACCTCAACAGCAATCTTATGCGACACTGTAAACCTCTTTGGCGCGCGTGGTGAACGCCTGAACCATATTCGAGGCCAGCTCTTTAAATATTCGGCCAAACGCCAGTTCGATCAGCTTATTGGTAAATTCAAAATCCAGATGAAACTCAATGCGGCAGGCGTCAGCGCTCAGTGGCGTAAACTTCCACCCTCCCATCAGTTTTTTAAACGGACCATCCACCAGATGCATCAAAATACTCTGATTGCTCGTCAGGATATTGCGCGTGGTGAACGTTTTGCTGATCCCCGCTTTGGAGACATCCACGGCCGCAGTCATCTGCGTCGGGCCGGATTCCAGCACCCGACTACCGGTGCATCCTGGAATAAATTCCGGATAGGACTGAACGTCGTTCACTAACTGATACATTTGTTCCGCGCTGTAGGGAACAAGCGCAGTACGGCTAATCTGAGGCATAGCATTTTCCATGGTCACACAACAGACAAATAATAACATTTATCACCTGTTAAAAAAACGCTAAGCCTTATCTCGTGCTAAGATAGCGCGTTAGACCTCACAGGACGCAATGAGGTGACTTTTTAAAATCAGATTACCGACGGCTTTACGACACTTATGACGAAGAAAAAAGCACATAAACCTGGTTCGGCGACCATTGCGCTCAACAAGCGTGCTCGCCACGAGTATTTCATCGAAGAAGAATTCGAGGCCGGCCTTGCGTTGCAGGGCTGGGAAGTAAAATCGCTGCGTGCCGGGAAAGCCAATATCGGCGACAGCTACGTGATCCTGAAAGACGGTGAGGCCTTCCTGTTCGGCGCGAACTTTACGCCGCTGACCGTCGCCTCTTCACATTACGTCTGCGATCCAACCCGCACCCGTAAGCTGCTGCTGAACAAGCGCGAGCTGGAATCCCTCTACGGACGCATCAACCGCGAAGGCTTCACCGTGGTTGCGCTCTCTTTGTACTGGAAAAACGCCTGGTGCAAAGTGAAAATCGGCGTGGCGAAAGGTAAGAAACAGCACGACAAGCGTACTGACCTGAAAGCACGCGAGTGGCAGCTCGACAAAGCACGTATCATGAAAAACGCAGGACGTTGATTCTGCGCGCTTATTGTACTATTCAATAAGTTAGCGTTTCGGGCTGGTATCGAGGAAGTGAAATCTGGTATACTGAGTTCAACACTATTGGGGCTGATTCTGGATTCGACGGGATTTGCGAAACCCAAGGTGCATGCCGAGGGGCGGTTTGCCTCGTTAAAAGCCGCAAAAAAATAGTCGCAAACGACGAAAACTACGCTTTAGCAGCTTAATAACCTGCTAAGAGCCCTCTCTCCCTAGCTTCCGCTCTTAAGACGGGGATCAAAGAGAGGTCAAACCCAAAAGAGATCGCGTGGAAACCCTGCCTGGGGTTGAAGCGTTAAAACTAATCAGGCTAGTTCGTTAGTGGCGTGTTTGTCCGCAGCTGGCGTGCGAATGTAAAGATAAACTAAGCATGTAGTACCGAGGATGTAGAAATTTCGGACGCGGGTTCAACTCCCGCCAGCTCCACCAAAATTCTCCATCGGTGATTACCAGAGTCATCCGATGAAGTCCTGAAAGCCCGCACGGCGCCAGCCCTGCGGGCTTTTTTGTGCCTTCAATACATCTCTTGACGCTGAAATCCGCTCACCCAAGGCAAGCGGATACCCTTCTCTATGATGGCGGTGGCTAAACGTCTTGCTAGGCCATGGTAGTTTCCAGCATCGAATCTACCATATCCATCTCTTCACGGCTGAGCAGCATTTCGATATTGACCAGGATGATCATTCTGTTTTCCAACACGCCAAGCCCAAGAAGATAGCGGCTTGATAGCATGGACGCGAAGTCCGGCGTCGGTTTAATCTGATCCATGTCCATCGACAGCACGTCAACCACACCGTCTACCACGATTCCTACAACGCGATTATTGAGGTTAAGGATGATCACCACCGTACTGTCATCCTGCTGAACGTTAGGGAGACTGAAGCGCACGCGAAGGTCAACTATTGGCACTATCACACCGCGCAGGTTGGTCACGCCAGTGATAAAACCTGGCGCGTTCGGGATACGAGTAACGCTATCGCATCCACGTATCTCTTGTACCTTCAGAATGTCGATCCCATATTCTTCGTTACCGAGACGAAAAACCAGATACTCCTGCGCAATGGCCTCCGCGCCCGCAGGCTTTGTCGTTGTTTGGGTCATGCTGTTACTCCTTGCTTGCCGAACATCGGCCTGACATGGTTTTCCTTTTGTCCGTTTATCGTCGACAGTTCAACCACGTCGAGGATTAGCGCAACGCTGCCATCACCGAGAATGGTCGCGGCTGAAACGCCCGGTACTTTGCGATAGTTCTGTTCGAGGTTTTTTACCACAACCTGTTGCTGACCAATGAGCTGATCGACCCACAGGGCATAGCGGCATCCAGCGCTTTGGACGATCACCACAATGCCATCTTCAGGTGCGCTCTCGCCGGGCACCGATAGGCGCTGACGCAGCATCACCAGCGGAAGATATTCGCCACGAATTTGCAGCAGGCGTTCCTCCCCAACGAAGCGGCAGAGCATATCCTCGCCGGGCCTCAGCGATTCCATTACCGCGCCGAGCGGCAGAACATAGATCTCCTGTCCAACTTTCACCAGCATGCCATCAAGGATTGCCAGCGTCAGCGGTAGAATAATGCGTATCGTCGTGCCTTCTCCCGGCTTTGAAAGGACTTCGACATGGCCGCCCATGGCCATAATGTTACGACGGACCACGTCCATACCCACGCCGCGCCCGGAAACGTCCGTCACGCTTTCTGCGGTGGAAAATCCCGCGGCGAAAATCAGCATCCATACGTCCTCATCGCTGAGGGTGTCGCTGATATTCATTCCCTGGGAGCGGGCTTTCGCGAGGATTTTCTCCCGGTTCAGTCCGGCACCATCATCAGTCACCTCAATGATGATATTGCCGCCATGATGTTCCGCCGAGAGGATAAGATTGCCCACTACCGACTTCCCCTTACGGGCACGTTCTTCTTTCTGCTCAATGCCGTGATCGAGACTGTTACGCACCAGATGAGTCAGTGGGTCGATAATGCGTTCGATCAGGCTCTTATCCAGCTCGGCCGAGCCGCCACGAAGAGTTAACTCTATCTCTTTGTTCAGGCGTGAGCCCAGATCGTGCACCAGCCGCGGGAAGCGGCTAAACACGTAATCCATTGGCATCATTCGAATCGACATGACTGATGACTGAAGCTCGCGCGTATTGCGCTCCATTTGCGCCACGCAGCTGGAGAGCATATCGTAGCTTGCTGGATCAAGTTTTTTGGAAAGCTGAGATAGCATAGCCTGGGTGATAATCAGCTCACCCACCTGGTTAATGATCTGGTCGACTTTACTGACCGCCACGCGAATGCTGCCTGATTCCTGGCTATTACTGCGGGCTGGTGCCGGTGCGGCAGGTCGCGCAGCAGGTTCTGAACGCTCCGCTTCTACAGGGGCTTTCTGCGCAACAGGAGGAGTCGGTTCAACGGACGCTGGATGACCGACATGTTCGATAAGGATTTGCGACTCTTCAAGCACAAAGCACAGCACCGCGGAGATATCGTCGGCAGAGGCACTCGTGCGCAGCTGAACCACCAGGCCATCATCAGCCTTCTCGGTCGCGACAATCTCTCCCATGTGGGATAACTCTTCCTGAAGCATTGCCCGCTCGCTTTCAGGAATTTTCTTCAACGTCACGCAGAGTAAAGGCTCACCATCAGCTGCCCCCTGCTGCGTCGCGGCTTTGTCTTGCAACTCGACTGCCGGCTGGGCATGTTTATCTTCCAGAGCAATCTTGCGCAGGGCTTCACAAATATATCGATAACTCGCTTCATCAGGTTCCTGCGAAGACTGATAGGCTTCCAGTTGCGCTTGCATAATGTCTTTACATTCCAGAAATAGATTAACGGTCGTTCCGTTAAGCGAGCGTTCTCCGGCTCGCACCTGGTCAAACAGGTTCTCAAGTAGATGCGTGGTCTCTTGCAGGGCATTAAAGCCAAAAGTCCCTGCCCCGCCTTTCAAAGAATGCGCTGCGCGAAACATGGCATTTACCTGTTCAGGATTCGGCGATGCGGCATCTATCTCCAGTAAATGCTTCTCCATCTCGGCCAGCAGCTCTTCCGCTTCGGTAAAAAAGATTTCGGTGAAATCATTCATGTCCATCGCTATACCCCCTTACCTCCTGCTGCGTAGTGTTGTTCAGGACGTTTTCTGGGCGATGCATGCGCGTGTCTTCCAGACGGATATCCTGTTCTTTGGTTTTACTTAATACCAAAATGCTAATACGGCGATTCGCCGGACTTGAGGGATCACTTTTTTCTAAAGGCATACGGCTTCCCGTGCCGATCACGCGAAGAAAACGCTCATCGTCAAGACCTGCTTTAACCAGCACGCGGCGCGCGGCGTTGGCGCGTCCGGAAGAAAGTTCCCAGTTACTGTATCCGGAGGTGCCGCCCGCATAGGGAAGCGAGTCGGTATGGCCGGTGAGACTGATTTTATTGGGCAACTCCTGCAACAGCGGCACAAGCGCCTGCAAAATGCCGTTCATATAGGATTCCGGCAGTTCGCTGCCTACTCTAAACATAGGACGATCCTGGCTGTCGGTGATCTGGATGAGCAGCCCGTCGTTGGTAAGACGCAGCATAATGTTGGATTTAAAGTTATTGAGCCGCGGATCGGTTTCGATCATCTGCTGCAATTTATCTCTGGCTTTTTTCAGGCTTTCCATCCAACGCTGCCGCTCGCCCTGCACCCGCTTATGATTCGCCACTTCTCCGTCCTGCTTCATCAGATCGTCACCGCCGCCGGGGATGACGCTGTCACTCAGGCTGGTTTTGTCTCCATTGGCCATAGATGGCTTAAGCGGCATGCGGAAGTAATCGGCAATCATCTCCCGCTGCACCGTACTGGACTGAGAAATCAGCCACATCACCAGGAAGAACGCCATCATGGCGGTCATAAAATCGGCGTAAGCGATTTTCCACGTACCCCCGTGATGGGCATGCTTTTTCTTCTTTCGCTTGCGCGAAATGATGATTGGAGAATCGTTTTTCATGCGGCGGCATCCGCAGACTTAGACTTAAGGCTGGCGCTGGACTTCACTTCCCGCACGTGTTCTTCAAGCTCCTCAAAGGAAGGCCGTTCGCTGGTGAAAATGGTTTTACGGCCAAACTCCACGGCAATTTGTGGCGCATAGCCGTTTAAACTGGAGAGCAGCGTGACTTTTATGCACTGAAGGATTTTGACCTGGTCGGAACTCATCTGACGCAGCAGGGTGGCGAGCGGTAAAACAAACCCGTAGGCAATCAAAATTCCGAGGAACGTGCCCACCAGCGCGTGGCCAATCAGCATTCCGAGCTCGGCTGCGGGTCGGTCTGCTGCACCGAGCGCGTTCACTACCCCCATGACGGCAGCCACAATACCAAAGGCCGGAAAGGCATCGCCGACGGTATTGAGACTGTGGGCCGGAACCTCAAGCTCCTCTTCGCAGGTTTCAATCTCTTCGTCCATTAACGCTTCGATTTCATGCGAGTTCATACTCCCGCCGATCATGAGGCGGAAGTAATCGAGGATAAAGTTGCTTAACATCGGATCGTTCATCAGACGAGGATAAGCGCTGAAAATTTCGCTGCCCGCCGGATCTTCAATGTCCTTTTCAAGTGACATTAATCCCTGAACACGGCTTTTTGACAGCAGCAAAAACATGAGTGCCATCAGGTCCATATAAACCGTTTTGTTGTAGCGTTTCCCCACGAACAGCTTCACGATGGCTTTACCCGTCGCCTTAAGGGATTTGATGTTATTACCAACAATAAAAGCGCCGACCCCGGCACCGCCGATAATTAACAACTCCAAAGGCTGGAACAGCGCGAGCAGATTACCACCAGACAGCACGAACCCACCAAATACAGTAGCAATAACAACAAGATAGCCAAAGATAACTAACACACTCTCTCCTTTTTACTCGCTGACCGATGTCGAGTGCCGTGGCATCGAATAAACGCCATCCTGTGCATTGCCATCGAACATCCGTCAGGCTGTCATAATTTCCGGCGTGGCATAATTGCCTGCAATTCCGCTGAGGTTGACCTGCGATTTCTTAAATGCCCGGGACGGAGGGCTGCACAAACTACAGGTGAACGGGTTTTTGATGAATTCCGTCGTGACGATAAAACCGCCGGAACACACGCTACAGGCCTTACGGGAAATAATGCCGCAGTCGATAAAGCGTAATAATGTCCAGGCACGCGTGAGCCCCAGAACAGGTTTATCGTCGCAGCAGGAACCACACTGCTCCAGATAAAGACGGTAGGTTTTCATCAATATTTCAATTGGACGCCCGCCCCCGGTTTTCTGAAGATAAAGGTAAATGTTATAGAACATGGAAGAGTGAATATTCTGCTCCCATGACATGAACCAGTCCTCAGAAAAAGGGAGCATCCCTTTTGGAGGTGGACAGCCGCGTAACTCTTTATACAAGCGCAGTAAACGCCGACGACTTAACGAGGTTTCAGATTCCAGAACCTGCATTCTTGCCCCGAGGTTTATTAACCCCATGGCAATATTTACCTCTTCAATTTCTTGCAATAAACTTTTCTCGCACATTTTATGCTTCTCCCGTCACAGCAGCATCGGACACGCTTAACGAATTAAGTAAGTTTGTCGATAAAATGATGCCGGTATGAATTTGCTGAAGAGCTTCAATACGCGAATCTTTCGTCAAATTTTCGATGACCACTTCGTCATCAACACGTAAACGACAAATCAACTGATTGGTCGCAGCCAGTTTCATCAACTGTGGTAAAGACAACTCTTTTAAATTATCAATCGTGCCTTCGGATAAGCCGAGACGAAAGCTGGCAGCAAACTTATCCTGTCTGATCAGCTGCTGAGCCAGTAATAAATAAGAAAGGTTAATATCGTGAATGTTTTGCAGATACTCGTCAAAATTGGACACAAAAAGCTCCCACTGTTTTTCAACCACAAACAAGGCTAAATAGTTAAGGCAAAATGTTTACCCGGTCGATGCAGAGAGTCTTTTGGCATTGATAATCGCTGAATACAGCCAGGCTGATTCAATAAATTATCGAAAACTTTTCAATGCCAAAGGATGGCTACATCACAAATCTGACGAAATCATATTCATTAAGAATTTTCCTAACAAGCTTTAAGAAAACAGCGCGCAGCAAAAAATTATCGTAACATGATGATTTTATTATCAAAAAACACATTATTAAAGATTCTTAATTATCACGTAACGTAATTAACTTTACTCAGGAAATATTGTTAATCTTGTTAATGTTATCGCTATGTTATTCATTTCCTAACAACTCCATTCTGCTTCGTAAGCGTTTTATCGCTAAACTGTGCAATTGACTAACGCGCGTTTCCGTCACCCCCAGAATTAATCCAATCTCTTTCATGTTCAGATCCTGCTGATAATAAAGCTGCAATATCATCTGTTCACGCTTGGGGATCATTCGGATATGCTCAGCAATGTTGGCTATCAAGTTTTCCTGAATGGCCTCATTTAACGGATTAAGCTGCGCATTTTCGCCATCATTACTCTCCCAACTGTCAGAATAGTTCTCCTGAAGCTCATCCATGGAATACATCTGGCTGCTATTATTATCAGCCAGCATCTGCTGAAACTCCTTTAGCGAAACGCCCATCCGTTCAGCAATATCAGCTTCGGTCGCTTCCCCTCCCTTTTCCTGCTCGATCTGCTGAATGAGTGACACAATTTCTCGCGAATGGGATCGCACGCGCCGTGGAACCCAATCACTTTCACGAAGCTCATCCATTAATGCCCATTTCACACGCTGTGAGATCCAGGCATTAAGTGCCACCCCTTTTTTAGGGTCAAAGCTATCAATGGCACTTAAAAAACCCATAGAACCCGCCTGAATGAGATCGTCTAATTCGACATTGGCAGGCAGTCTCTTATGCAAACGCAGCGCTTCTTGCCTGACGATAAAATGGTATTTTGACCACAATGCCGTTTTATTCTCCAGCCCTTCAGCTGTGTATATACCGTCCACGCATTTCATCCACCTAATCTTCACATTCTCAATTATCAGTTGAAACCACATAATCAAAAAGTGCGATAAGCTTTTATAAAAATACGCATACTGTTAATTTAATCATCTCGCAGCTTGATAAGAATAATTGGCGGCACTTCTGACGCCAATTATTCTCCTTCAGCAGATGTCAGAACGTTTCCCACTGTGCATTATCATTTTCAACGTGACGCAACGTCATTTTTTCCGGCGCGGGCGTATGGCGTTTTTCTACTTTTTCATCTCGCAGGGTAAACTGGGCAACAAGCTGCTCAAGCTCGTCCGACTGAGATTCCAGCTTGCCTGCCGCCATAGCTGCTTCTTCCACCATCGCCGCGTTCTGCTGAGTCACCAGATCCATCTCGTTCACGGCCTGCGATATCTGATTGATACCCGCACTTTGCTCGTCAGAGGCTGAGCTGATTTCGCCCATAATCTGCGTTACTTCCGCAACCGACGTCACAATGTCCTGCATGACGCCGCTCGCCTGGCTTACCTGACGCGAACCTGTATCAATATTGCTCACGCTGGTATTAATCAGCTGATTAATCTCTTTCGCTGCATCGGCGCTGCGCTTGGCGAGGTTACGCACTTCTTCCGCCACAACCGCAAAGCCACGCCCCTGCTCTCCCGCTCGAGCGGCTTCAACCGCCGCGTTCAAGGCAAGAATGTTGGTCTGGTTCGCGATACTGTCGATGACGCCGTTAATATCGGCAATCTGACGGGAGCTTTCGGTAATCTGCGCCATGATAGCTTCCAGGTTCACCATCACCTCACCGCCATTTTGGGCATTCATGCTTGCCCCTTCTGCCAGGCTGCGTGCCGCATGTGCGTTATCCGCATTCTGACGTACGGTGGTTTTGATTTGCTCCATGCTGGCGGCCGTCTCCTGAAGGGCCGCTGCCTGTTCTTCGGTACGGGAGGAAAGGTCGCTGTTGCCCTGCGCAATCTCCTGGGCGTTAGAATGGATATGCACTACCCCTTCACGGATACCGGTGATGGTGTTGGTCAGGGAAACACGCATCTTCTCAAGCTCCCTGAGCATTTTGCCAATTTCGTTATCAGCGCCGGCTTCTATGGCATGACTCAGATCGCCTGCCGCTACGCGCTGAAGCATCTCAACGGTAGTTTCCATCCGACGCACCAGCGCAATACGCAGCCAGTAGCGAACGGCTAACAATACGCAAATCGCGATGGCCATCATCACCACGCTTACCCAAATCATCATCTTGTAGCCACTTTCCGCTACCGACACATATTCGTACCCACGGTCAGATGAGATTTCTGAATACTTCTCAATTTTTTGGCGCAGCTCCGTACGCAGTTCCATATCACCGTTCATCGAGCCCGGGTATCCTTCCGGTCGCTCAAGGTAGCCGAGCTTGGTTTGCACGGTGTTATAAACCAGGTCAAATTTGGCGCGAAGTTCTTCAGCAGCCCTTGTCTCTTCCGGGGTGTTGAATTTCACCTGCGCGAAAGCGTCCATCTCCTTGCGCGCCTCCTTCAGCAGATTGTGGGTGTGCTTGATCATCTCTGGCGATAGCGGTTTATGCAGAGACGTCTGAAGCATCATTCCGTTCGTGTTCGCCACCACCGAGTTAATGTTATATGCGGCGTTAGTCATATAGGCGTTGCTGTCATTAACGTCCACAACGCGTTTAAAATTTTTATTAATCGTCACCGAGTTATAAACGGAAAAAGCCGTAACGCCAAACAGCATGCACGAGATCATGCCGATAATCAGACTGATTACGGTATAGATTTTTAGTTTATTTAACATAGGTCCTCATCAGCCGCACATAAATATGCGGCTAAAACTTTCAGAAATAAAATGGAAGGGTAATGTTATTTATTAAATAAATTCATTTTTTGCATTGACTGAAATACCATCATGGATGCATTTAATGCAAACTCCGACATTTTGGAATCCATAATGAGCGAAGTCATTGTGCTGTAGTCCGCGCCAATGGCCGTCTGAACCTTGGTGATGGTGTCGTTGATCATGACGTCGCCGCTCATATCAAGCGCATCCAGTTGCTGAAGGTTGGTCCCCAGTTCAGCCTGTGCCTTACCCAGACGATCGATGCCGCTGGAAACGGCTTCGCTGGCGGCACTCAACGCAGTATTCAGCGCATCGCTGTCGATAGGATCGCGAGAAAGTTCTTCTACCGCTTTATCAAGAACAGAGAAGATATCCCCGAAAACTTCGCTGCCCAGGTGGCCCGTCTGCATGTCCGTACCATCGGCTACGGTTTGCCGGCGTGCGGTATCACCGCCGACATAGTTACCCGCATCGTCAAACGGTGCCGTATCGCTTTTGAATCCGCCAAAAATATAGCGCCCGCTCCCGTCGCGGTTATTCGCAAGATCCATCAGATTGCCGCGAATACCTTTTATCTCTGCACCCAGCGCCCGACGATCTTCGTCAGAGTAGCTTTCCGTTTTCGCCGCGACGATTTTTTCGGTAAGGGTAGTGGTCAGCAAATTGCCGACACCGTTCAGAATATTATCTTCATGCTCAAGTGAACCCCGCACCGTTGAACGCACGTTGCTATAAAGCTCAAGCTTCGCCAGCGCATCCTGATAATTAACCGCATCGGTAGCGGACTTGGGATCATCCGAGGCTCGCAGCAACGATTTTCCAGCAGAGAGTTGAAGATAGATATTATTATTATCACTCACGCGCTTCGACATGCTCTCGGCGCTCTGTTTAAACATATACAGCGTACTTAATCGCATCGGAAAGCTCCTTATTTAATCGAAAGCAGCGAATCAAACATGGTGGTAGCGGTCTGTAGAATTTGCGCATTGGCCTGGTAATATTGAATAAACATCTGCATATTGACGGTTTCTTCGTTCATATCGACCCCTGAAAGCGCCTGCTTCGCATCATATTTGGTTTGCAGGTCGATCTCCGCCGATGAAATGCCCGATTTTACCGCCCGCGCGTTAGAACCAATGGTCCCCACCAGGCTTGAATAAGCCTCCGTCAGCGTGCTGCCGCCAATCAGTTTCTCATTCTGGATCTTAAGCATCTCCTCCAGATTAAGATTGTTTCCTACCCCGCCACCGGAGGCATCCGCTGCGGCAAAATCCTGTGCGCTGTCAATCGCGCGGCCAATACCCTCCGCTGCCCCAGCCATAGGATTAAAGGAAAAGCTGTCCCCCGCGCTTGCGGTCACGCCAGAAAGATCGATCTCAACGCCGTCAAACTCAAGCGTGGCGGATCCGGCCGGCACCTGTTTGACCAGGCGTCCGTCCGCCCCCATTACGTTCCAGTTTGTTCCATCAAAATCGATGCTGTAATTTTCAGATTTTACGTTGGTGTAGTCCGTCACGCTGATAGCGTCGAGCGTTCCCCCACCGGCATTGCCCGCATTTGCCACCGCCTTCATGGGTGGCAGAGAGAAGAGATCGCCTCCCGGCACGCCCGTTGGCGTCTCACCCAAACGGTGCTGCTCGTTCATGCGGCTCGCCAGCATAAAGGCGATCTGGTTAAGCTCGTTTTTAGCGAGTTCAAGATCTTCGCTGCGGAACTTAAACAACCCGGCCAGGCGGCCTTTGGTAATGCTCGCTTCGTTAACCGGCGTGGTAGTACCGTTGCTGTCAACGTAAGAGACAACGATTCTGTTGGGATCGCTTTCAGACGCTGTGGTCTGTAGCTTGCTGGCGTTTTCGCCAAAGACGAGGGGACGGCCATCCTGAAGCGTGACGTCGACGCGGCCAGATACGCTGTTCTCGGTAACATCAATACCGATCTGCTCGCTCAGTTTTTCCAGTAATGCATCGCGCTGATCCAGCAGGTCCGCAGGCGGCGTGCCGTTCTGCGCCTGTACGCGTTCCAGCTGTTTATTCACTTCTGCCAGCTGGTCGCTGATGCTATTAATTTCTTTTACGCTGGTTTCGATATTGGTATTGGTGCTCTTTTCCAGCGCGGTGAGGCGCTTGCCGCTGTCATTGAAGCGCTGGGTCAATACGCCGAGTGAGCTGAATACCGCGGAACGGGCCGGGCCGTCGTCTGGGGTCGCGCTCAGCGTCGCCATCGACTTGAACAGGTTATTGATTGAGACGGAGACGTTGTCGGATTCATCGCCCAACATATTATCTATGTCGCTCAGTTGCTCCATGCGACCGCTAAGCGAGGCCCAGTTTGAGACGGAGCCGCGTAACTGCTTGTTGGCAAAAGCATCGTAAGCGCGATCGACGCCGGTCACCGTCGCGCCGTAGCCGTAAAATCCCTTTCCGGTGGTCATGCCGCCGAGCTCACCAATCACAAGGCTGCGGCGGCTATAGGTATCGCTCATGCCATTGGTCAGGTTGCTGCCCACCACACTAAGAGCGGATTGCGCTACGCTAAGGCCACTTTTCGCGAGACTAAAGAGGTTGTTCATAAGGCACCTGGCTATTCCGTTATTTCCAACCCGATATCCGGGCAGGGTCAAAATTATTGCTCTGCTTTATTCATCGGTGATTGCTAATTTATCTAAAAACTTTTTTAAAATATTTTCGCGAGGTCGTTTTTATAGGCTTCTACACCCTGCTTAATATCACCTTTTACTTTCTGAATAATGGAGATGAGTTTTTTCGCATAGGCAGGATCGGTTGCGTATCCCCCCGCCTGAAGCGCTTTGGCCGCCTGCTCCGGCGAACGGGAATGCGCAACGCCCGCATAGCGCGGGTTCTTAGTGAGTAGCGTCGTGTAATCGGCGAGCGCATGTTCATAGGAATCGTAAACGCGAAACGCGGCCTTTACCTTTTGCTTCACACCATTGATGTATTCGGTGGTCATCACCTCTGTGGTCTTGCCTTGCCAGTCACCCCCGGCCTTAATACCGAACAGGTTATGGCTGGGGCGGCCGTCAGCGGTGGGGATTTCACGCTGCCCCCATCCCGACTCCAGCGCCGCCTGCGCGAGGATCAGTTGCGGATGAACCCCGCTCTGCCTGGCGGCGATCTGTGCTGGACGCAGCAGACGAGAAATAAAGGATTGTGCCCCCTCAGCTACGTTGCCAAAGGAGACCGGCGCAGACGGAACCCGCGGCCCGGCGGCGGATCTGGCGGAGGAGGAAAGTCCCGGCAGATTAAGCGGGCCGCTGCCGGTCGTCGACACCGATGCGTTTTCGCTCTCGCCGCCCAACTGGCGCACAATCATATCCGCAAACCCAAGCTGTCCGCTCCCGGCAATATTTTGCGCCACCTGCTGATCGTGCATCGCGGTAAACATATCGGTGGACTGGCTGTGCATGAGGTCATCTTTGATGGTGGCATCGCGCATGCTCTTCATCATCATCTGCACGAAGATCCCCTCCATCTGCTGCGCCGCCGCCCTGAGCGCCCCGGGTTCAGCGCGGCGCGCATCGCGCTTCAGCGCGTCAAGAGAGCGAACGTCAAAGGCGGGCTTATCCAGACGATCGAAAGCATTCATCACTCCACCTCCAGCTTCGCACGCAGGCAACCTGCATTTTTCATTGACTGCAAAATGGACATCAGCTCATTTGGCGTCGCGCCAAGCGTATTGAGTGCCCTGATCACCGCGTTCAGATCCGTGCTGCTGCGCACGCTTTGCAGCGAGCCGCCGCGGTCGCGTACTGAGATATCGGTTTGTGGCACCACGACGGTCTGCCCGCCACCAAGGGGCGTATCCGGCTGGCTCACGACATTATTCTGCGTGACCTCTACCGTCAGCGAGCCGTAAGCCACGGCACAGGCATCGAGGGAGACATGGCGGTTCATCACCACGGCGCCGGTACGAGAGTTAACAATGACCTTCGCATCCTGTATCCCCACGCGCAGCGGAATATCCTGGATATTGGCGAGGAAACGCACCCGGGAAGGACCATCCGGCGGGGCAAACAAACGCACAGTTCGGGCATCTTCAGGGATTGCCGCCCCGCCGCTATAGCGACGATTAATCTCGTCGCTGATCTGCTGCGCCAGCGAGAAGTCCGACTCGTTTAACTGGAGACGCAGCGTGTTTTGCGTGGCGAAGTCATTTGGGACTTCGCGTTCAACCGTCGCCCCACCGCTAATGCGTCCGCCGTTAAGCTGGTTAACCTGCACGCGGCTGCCGCCTGCCTGCGCGCCAGCTCCGGAGATCAGCACGTTGCCCTGCGCCATGGCGTAGATTTGGTTGTCCGCCCCCTTAAGTGGCGTCATCAGCAGCGTACCGCCACGCAGGCTCTTCGCGTTTCCCAGAGAAGAGACCACGATGTCGATCTTATCCCCTGAGCGGGCGAATGGCGGCAGTTCAGCCGTCACCATTACCGCAGCAATATTTTTCAACTGCATGTTGGTGCCCGCCGGTACGGTAATGCCAAGCTGGGACAACATATTATTGAGGCTCTGGCCCGTAAACGGCGCCTGCATCGTCTGGTCGCCCGTGCCATCAAGCCCGACCACCAGCCCGTAGCCCATGAGCGAGTTAGAGCGCACGCCCTGCACCGTGGCCAGATCGCGAATTCGCTCGGCCTGCGCCGGCGTATACAGCATCGGAATGCTGAGCAGCAGGCCGAGAAATAACAGAATGGATTTTGTATTCATCGTCATATCAGAAAGGAGAAAGGTTCAGGAACAGGCGTTGCAGCCAGCCCATCGTCTGCGCTTCGTTGATGTAGCCGTTGCCGACATACTCAATGCGCGCATCCGCCACCTGAGTTGAGGGCACGGTGTTGGCCCCGCTGATGGTGCGAGGGTTCACCACACCCGAGAAGCGTATAAACTCGGTCCCCTGGTTTATGGCGATCTGCTTCTCACCGACCACCTGTAGATTGCCGTTCGGCAGGAGTTTATTTACCGTCACCGTGATGGTGCCGGTAAAGGTGTTGCGCGCTGCCGCCCCGCCCTTGCCGGAGAAGTCGCTTTTGCCCTCCGCGTTAAAGTCCGCTTTGCCGTTACCAAGCCAGCTGTTCGAGCTGCCCGGCATGGCCAGTAATCCCATTCCGGCCGATCCATTACGGTTGGCACTGGCGGAGGAGCTCTTGCTGGCGCTAACGTTTTCCTGAAGCAGGATCGTCAACGTGTCGCCCACGCTGCGCGGCCTGCGGTCTTCAAACATCGGCTGATAGCCATAGTTCATGGCTTGTCCTGCCTGGAACAGCGAGCCGCCGGTTGTGACCGGTGCCATCGGTAATGGTTCTGCCGACGTTGGTCCGTCCACGAGCGGCTTTTGCAAAATGTGCGCGCAGCCGCTTAGCAGCAGCACGCCCGCCAGCAGTGCAGGACGCGATAGCCCTGATGGACTGTATGTAAAAAGTGTTTTCATTTACGTGTCGATAAACCATCTATCCGCCCGAGCCAGCGCCCGGAGCGGTAAGAGAGAGGAAATTAAAGCTGGGTGAGCCTCTGCAACATCTGATCGGATGCAGAAACGGCCTTACTGTTGATCTCGTAGGCGCGCTGGACCTGGATCATATTGACCAGCTCCTCGGCCACGTTGACGTTAGACGTCTCGATGTATTTCTGCTTGAGCGTGCCTGCATCTTCAAGGCCCGGATTCAGTTCATTCGGGGCGCCGGAGGATTGCGTTTCACGATAAAGATTGCCGCCAATGCTTTCGAGACCGGCATCGTTGACAAAGGTCGCCAGGGTCAACTGCCCCACCTGCTGCGGCTGAGCCTGGCCCGGGAGCGTCACGCTGACGATACCATCAGGGCTTATCTGCATCTCTTTGGCGTCCTGCGGTACCACTACGCCCGGCAGAATGGGATGGCCTTCTGCGTTTACCAGCTGGCCGTTTTCATTTTTATCAAAATGTCCGTCACGGGTGTACGCGGTGCTGCCATCGGGCAACTGCACCTGGAAGAAGCCTTTGCCTTCGATAGCGACATCGGTATCGTTACCGGTCATGTTCAGGCCGCCCTGGGTATGCACGCGCTGGGTAGAGACCGGACGCACGCCGGTACCCAGCTGGAGGCCGCTTGGCAGCGTCGTCTGTTCGGAAGCCTGTGCGCCGGGCTGGCGCATGGTTTGATAAAGCAAATCCTGAAACACCGCTCGCTGGCGCTTAAAGCCGTTGGTATTGACGTTCGCCAGGTTGTTTGAAATTACGTCCATATTGGTCTGCTGTGCTTCCAGACCGGTTTTTGCGATCCATAATGACCGAATCATCTGTACTCCTTGCGCGGTTTAGCCCACGCTTAATAGCTGGTTGGCCTTTTGCACGTTTTCATCCGCGGTGCGGATCACCTTCATGTTCATCTCGAAGCTGCGTGCGGTGGCAATCATCTCCGTCATAGCTTTTACCGGGCTCACGTTACTTCCCTCAAGGGATTCAGGACTCAGACGCATGGCGTCATCCTGGGGCAACGCACCGCCCGCTGCCGGGCGAAACAGCCCATCGTCGCGGTGGATCAGGGTGCTCATGGGAGCGTTAACCATTTTCAGTCTTCCAACCGGCACGACAGCCGTAGGCTCATCACCCGCGCCGAGTGCAGAGACGGTACCGTCCTCCGCAATGGTGATCTGCGAATGGGGAGGAACCACCAGCGGTGCGCCGTCGCCCATCAGCGGCTTCCCGCCAACCTGCAATGCGCCATCCTGATCGATCTCAATGCCGCCGTTACGGGTGTACCCTTCACTGCCGTCCGGCAGGGCTACCGTCAGCCAGCCGTTCTGTGGGAGTGCAACGTCGAGACTGCGTCCGGTGTGGGTAATCGGTCCCATGGTGTCGTCGTTAAACGGCGTTGATTCCGCTACCAGCGCGCGGGTTTTCAGGGTCTCTCCCTCAACCGGCACAGCGCGAAACGCGGCCAGTTGGGCACGAAAGCCCGCCGTGGCGCTGTTAGCCATGTTGTTCGACGTCACGGCCTGGCGGTTGAGCGCCGCGTTAGCAGCACTCAATGCGGTATATATTGCGCGATCCATCCGCCGCCCTTATCGCAGGTTAACCAGCGTCTGGAGTAGCTCAGACTGGGTTTTGATGGTTTGCGAGTTCGACTGGTAATTACGCTGATAGACAATCATATTGACCATCTCCTGCCCCAGATCGACGTTAGACTGCTCAAGCATATTCCCGTTTATCGTACCGAAGCTGCCGGAGCCGGAGGTGCCAAGAAACGGCTGGCCGGACTGCGGCGTTTCGCTCCAGACGTTATTACCTTCAGCCGCCAGTCCACCGCTATTGGCGAAGTCAGCCAGTACGATTTGGGCCACGGTCTGACGCTGACCGTTACTGTAGGTCGCGACCACTTCTCCGCTGTCGCCAATAACAAAGCTCTGATATTTACCCGGGGCCTGTCCGTCGATCGTGTCAACTTTCACGAGGCTATCGGTGGCCCGGCGGGTTAAGCTTGAAAGATCCAGGTCGATACTCAGCGGCGCGGAGCCATTAAACGCGGCCCCGTTGATGGTCATTTTGGTACTGGCCATCGCCGCAGTGTCCATATTGCCGTTACTATCGAACTTCAACTCCAGGGAGGTCACATCAGGCGTGCCGGGCGCGGTTTCATCGCGCGCGTAAGCTTTCCACTCGCCTGCCGCGGTCTGCACAAAGTAGACCTTTACGGTGTGTTTATTGCCCAGCGTGTCGGTCGCTTCAATCTGGCTCTGATAGTTGTAGGTTTTTGGATCGCTATGATCGAACGGTTCGGTGATGATGGTGGTGTCATCTGACTTCAGGTTACCCGTAAGGGATCCGGCGGTAGACGCCGCTGGCGGCATGTCTTCGGTCGGTATACGAATGGGTCCTACTGGCGCGCCGGGAGCGATTGTCGGCGGTGTACCGGTCGCCTGGTAGCCGGTCAGGTACAAGCCATTGGTGCTGTTGATGATATTGCCGTTCTGATCCTGCTTGAACTGGCCGTTACGTCCGTAAAAGACGGCGCCACCTTCGCTCACCATGCGGAAAAAACCTTTTCCCTGTAAGCCCATATCCAGCGAGCTGTTGCCCGCCGTCAGGCCACCGTCGCCGAAGTTCTGGGTCACGCCCGCAACCTGAACCCCGAGGCCCGTCGTTCCGGCGAAGATGTCGGCGAAGGCCACGGAGCCTGCTTTAAAACCTGCTGTCTGGGAGTTGGCGATGTTGTTTCCAACCACGTCCAGCGCTTTGGCGGCTGCATTGAGACCGCTAAGACCTTGTGAAAAACTCATATTGAAGTTCCAGAGAGTAAATTATTCGCTATTTTTGGATAACAACCACGTCGCCCATGGTGATGGGGTCATGATTGAGCAGGTGCAGTACCGCGCCGTTGGCCGTCATCGTGACGCCAGACACCTGCTCCTGAATCAGGCCGGAGATTTCCGGGTTATCGCCTTCCGGATTTTTCGCGTCAAAGGAGAGCGTGTACTCCCTGTCCTGAGGCGGCCCTGGCTCCGGCTGGAAGTTTTCCAGATCGTCCAGGGTGTAAGTCTTCACCCCGGATTTCACGTCCTTCAGCTGCGCCGTATAGGCATTGCCTTCATCATCCTTCAGCGTGACGGTGACCGTTTCTGCATCGCCCGATAACAGGAAACTGAAGCTGTCTGACGGCTTCTCCTCGCCGTCCAGAGGCTGCGCGGCATCACCAAAGGCGACTTTCGGATCGCCCTCGATCAGTACCCCACGGCCTACCCAGGAGGCGGCGCTCATACTGCCCAACTGCGCCATAAGCGCCTGAACGTTGCCGACTGATGAGTTAAGTTTTTCCACTCCCGCGGCGGTATTGAACTGTGCCAGCTGGGAGGTCAGCTGGTTGTTATCCATCGGGTTAGTCGGGTCCTGGTTTTGCATCTGCGCAACCAGCAGCTTCATAAACTGCTCGGAGAGGTCGGCTGCACTGCTGCCCGTGCCGTAAGTACTGGTATTGCCGCTGGTGTCGTTTACCGTTGAAACTGTCATATCCTGCCTTACTGGCCGAGGGTTAAGGTTTTCTGCATCAGGGCCTTGGCGGAGTTCATCACCTCCACATTTGCCTGATAGCTGCGTGAGGCGGAAATGGTATTGACCATCTCATTGACCACGTTGACGTTAGGCATGCGGACATACCCCTGTTCGTCCGCCAGCGGATTACCGGGCTCATAGACCAGGCGATCGGGCGCTGAACTCTCCACCACGTCGCTGACTCTGACGCCGCCGATGCCCTGGGCAGAGGTGTCCGCTTCAAACATGACCTGGCGGGCGCGGTAAGGCTGTCCGTCAGGTCCGGCAACGCTGTCTGCGTTCGCCATATTGCTGGCGCTCACGTTGAGACGTTTTGACTGCGCGGCCATCGCCGAGCCTGAAATATCAAATACGCTAAATAACGACATTTATTTACCCCTGACTGACTACCGTCATCATTTTCTTAATATCTGCACCGAGGAATGTCAGGCTCGATTGATATTTCATGGCGTTATCCGCGAAATTAACTCGCTCGCGGTCCATATCCACGGTGTTACCATCCGCGCTTGGCTGATCCGGTACGCGATATAGCAACTGAGCATCATCGAAAGGCATTTTTTTGCCCTGCATATGCTTGCTGGACGTTAACGCCATGGTGACAGGCCCTGATGCAGGTTTATTCCCTAACGCATTTTTAAGCTGCTGAGAAAAATCAATATCTCGCGCCTGATAGCCTGGCGTATCGGCATTCGCAATATTTGATGCCAGGATTTCCTGCCGACGCGAGAGGAGACCTAACGCCTGCTGCTGGAAGCGAAACGCATCGTCAAGTTTATTCATCATGCACTCTGGTCCCTGCCTTGCTTTATATAAACCGCGATAGTGTAGACAGCGCTGATGAAATATCACACTGCAAAGACCTGACAGAAATAGGCGCTATTAGCGAAATTAAAATAGATATTTAAAACAGGCGGAACTGATTCATGAAAACGGCAGCAGAAGTGTCATTATTTAACGCAATAAAAGCGTTTCTATCGCGTATATAATTTAGTCAGAATAAGCATACCGGTTTACTTTACTGGTTTTACAATAAGGCAACAAGATGAAGCTTCCATTATTACGCATAACGCTGGTAACGCTTTTTTTCGCCAGCCCGCTGTACGCCAGCGTGCCATCCGCGACAACGGCAAAACTGCGATTAGTGCAGAAACTGGAGGCGCTGGTCAAGCTCACGGAAAATCCGGGCAATATCGTTCGTACCGTTACGCTGCTGGCCTCGCCCGGGCAGATATCAGCAGTGTGCGAAAACCCTGACCTGAGCCTGGCCGGGCATGATAACCGTCTCACCGGCAAACGCACCGCGGTGGCACGCTGCGGCATGCGTAAGTTCTATCTGCCGTTTAGCATTAGCGCCCAGGGAACCTTCTGGGTCGCCAGCCATAGTCTGAAGGGCGGGGAAATTGTGCAGCAAGGCGATATAACGCCGATGACCGGTAGCCTGGACGATTTGCCCGTAGGGCTAATGTTCGAGGCGAGGGACATTGTCGGCCAACGCCTTTTGCGCCCCCTTGCGGCGGGTAAACCGGTGCTGCAAAACCAGCTGCGCCAGCAGTGGCGTCTTCGCGCCGGGCAGACGGTAGAGCTGGTCATGTCGGGACCGGGTTTCTTTATCCGCAGCCAGGGCAAAGCGTTAAACAACGCTGCTGTTGACGATACGCTGCGCGTAAAAACCACGGGCGGACGTAACGTCACGGGAAAAGTGGGTCGGGACGGAGCCGTGACAATTTTTTCAGAACAATAATTTTAGTTTTTTCGTGTATTTCCGAAGTCTAGTGTATAGGCAAGAGCAATAACGATGACTGGCGAGGATAAACATGAGCATCGAAAGCACCCAACCCACTGCACCGATTGGCAATCTGGCCGGCGGACAGGAACTGCGTACACGCGGCACCGCGCAGGAAAATACCGTCGCGGCGGGCGAAGCGCGCGGAAACAAAACCGAAGTGACCCTGAGCGCGCTGACAAAAAAAATTCAGACCGACGACAGCCGTGACGTGGATTACGCACGCGTGGATAAAATCCGTGCCGCAATGGACTCCGGGGAGTTCACTATCGAGCCTGAGAAAATTGCTCAGGCGCTGGTGCGACATATTTTTGAGTATTAATAACGGCAGGATTTTTTAACATTATGGATAAGCTGTACCCGATACTGACGCAAATGAAAACGTCCCTGGACGAGCTGGAAGCCATCATAATTGAAGAGGTCAATCAGCTCAGCCGCGCACAAATCAATCCCGTTTCGCTACAGGTATTATCGGATAATAAAAGCCAATTGCTTTCGTCAATTCAGTACTATGATGAAATGCGTCTCCAGCAGGAACAGCTTTCCGCCCTCCAGGCGCCCTATCACCATCACAGCAGGCTGTTCACCAGCTGGAAGCTGATAAGAGAACGGGTGCAAAGCACCAAAACGCTGAACGCGCAGGTCGAAACGCTTCTGCAAAACCATATGAAGAAGAATCAATTTATGCAGAAGGTGGTAGACCGCGTGGGTCACGCCAACACGCTCTACGGCCCCGCCGGTGAATCCAGCCAGGCTCCCGCGGGTCGTAAATACAATATCAGTATCTGATTCGCGTCTTGCTTACTCGTAATCGAGCTCGCCCATGGCGAGCTTTTTTTTGCGCGCTAACGTCATGTTGCAGAGGGATTGAGGCGGGACATGCTCCCGCCTCCAGGGGCGGGAGCGTCAGACAGTGTGGTATGCCTGAGCGGAGGCGTTTGATTTAAGTAAAGCAGAAATGTTCTCGCTGAGATGGCCTCGCCGGACAGACATCCGCTGGCGCAGACGTTCATCCTGGGCAAGAAGCTGCGCAAGCTGTGCGCGGGCGTCTTCGGCAAGCGGCGAGAGATCGAACTCACAGAGCGCCTGCATACCCCGCGCGTAGGCTGCAACCTCTTCGGTAAAGCACTCCCACGCCTCCTCGTCTGCTAACCGTTGCAGACGTTCGTTACTCTGCAACATCAGGGCGATTTGCCGCATGAGTGTATCAGCCATGCTTCACCTGACGCGCCTGCGGGTCGATGGCTTTCCACGTCTCGGCCATATCCACCATCAGCGAGATAAGGTGCGGAAGCATTTCCCCGGACTTATTAAGGTTCGCCTCCAGCAAAGAGCGCGAAATATACTCGTACAGACGCTCCAGGTCGGCGGCAATCTGTCCCCCTACCTCATGGTTAAGCCCGGCGCGCAGGCCGTTATCAATAATGTTGATTGCCCGGGAGATCATCTCACCCCGGCGAGCGATATTTCCGGACTGGAAGTAGATCTCGGCGCGACGCATGGCATTAATTGCTCCGTCGTAGAGCAATACGATGAGCTGGTGCGGGGTGGCGCCAGCAATCTGGCTGTCCAGAGAGACGGAGGAATAGGCGCTGTTGCCCGTTTTGGTGTACATCTTCGGTTCCTGCCGGGCAGTTGGCCTGCCCGGATGCGTTAAAGTTTATCCCATGATCCCAAGCAGCGCGGACTGAAGCTGCTGGCTCGTACTGTTCATTTGCGTCAGGGCCTGGTCGAGACGCTGGAATTCCTTACGGCTGCGGTCAAGGCTGTCCTGAATGCGTTCCTGCATGCGGGCAATCTGTTTTTCAACGCGGGTATTTTGTTCCTTTACCCCTTTGAGGGCGGTTGCGATAGCCCCTTCTACCTTCGGGATCGAATCGTTGTCGCCCAGATAGGTGGTGAATACCTCCTCCATGCGATCCTTAATCCCGCCCGTTGAGCCGGTGCCTAAAAACAGGGCTTCCACCTCCTTTGGATTTTTCTTCAGCGCTTCATCGAGCTTTTTATTGTCGATAGAGAGTATGCCTAGGGTACCGGTACGCTCTTCGCCGGGTTTGCTTTCGTTGAAATTCACCTTGATACCGAGCGCACCCAGCGATTTATACAGATCGTCGGCATCGCCATAGCTCCCGGCGACAGCGGACTTCATCTGGCTGGTCAAACGGCGCAGGGTACCGTCACCGAAAAGCGCGCCGTTTGACGCGTTGGCCTGCGGCAGTTCATCGCCGGTCGTCTTCTCCGGTTCGTTGTAGGCACTGGCGCTGGATGCCGCGCTAAGATAGGCGTTATAGGCATTCACAAACTCTTCGATCAGGCTTTTAACCTTAGAGGTATCGGCGGTGATCGACAGTGTTTCTGATTTCAGTTTTGATGCGTCGTCAGGATCTTTTTCTGAGACCTCGCGCAGATCGAGGGTGATCCCGTCAATGGCGTCAGAAATGGTATTGGAGCTGCGTTCAATCTTCGTACCATCAATGTAGACAATGGCATTCTGCGCCGGCGTAATCTCCCGGGCATTATCCGCACCTGGCGTGACTGCCGGATCGTAATCCAGCACTTTCGCCAGCTTACTGTCGCCGCTTACGCTGATGCTAATTTCGCCATCTTCGCCGGTCTTTTTCGACGTCACAACCAGCTGATATTTGCCATCTTCGGCAGGCATTACCGTCGCGGTAACATCGCCATTTTTAGCATTAATTTTTTTAGCAATCTGTACCAGAGAGGTCTCATCATCTTTCAGTTCCACCTCCATCGGCTTGCCTTTGCCTGCGGTGATGGTCACCGTACGCGGACCGGCACCGTCGCCCAGCTGGGTGTCGTTCGCTTTTTGCGGTGCCGTCCCCACTTTATTGGCTTTTGCTAACTGCTCAACCTGGACTGAGTAGCTATTCGGGATCGCTCCCTTACCTGCCGTTGCGTTAAATGCCTTGTTGGTGCCAATGCTGACCCCGTTGAACCCTTCATCCTCCAGTTTTTTCAGCGCCGTTTTCACCGCATCCAGACTGCTGGAGATTTTACCCCAGGAGGAAGTTTGTCCTTCATAATTACTCTGCTTCTGCAAATAGGGATTTAGTTTTTTATTCTCAGCTACCTGGAGCTGCGAAATCATACTTTCAATATCTAACCCGGAGCCGCCGAGGCCTGACATAGAGAACGAAGCCATGATTTGTATTCCTGTTACAGTGAAGATAGATATAGCGATAACATCGGGGTTTCGGCCATAAAGTTTAATTTTTTACAGTGCAGGCGACAACGAAACCACCACGTTAATACACTCTTACACGCTTATCAGGCTATTGACTGTGGCAATCGTGATAATTGCCATCACTTATGTGCGCTTTTCCAGGAATATAAAAAATTATGAAAAAATAATTTAGTCATTTCCTTTTCATCCGATTAATTCAGTATGCGCAACAGACATCGCATATTTAACTGGCGAATGCCGTCGTTACTTTATTTAAAAGGATATTGATATGGCCCAGGTCATTAATACTAACGCATTGAGCTTGATGGCTCAGAACAACCTGAACAAATCTCAGACTTCTCTGGGTACTGCAATTCAGCGTCTCTCTTCCGGTCTGCGTATTAACAGTGCGAAAGACGATGCAGCAGGTATGGCGATCTCTAACCGCTTCACCTCTTCTATCCGCGGCCTGACCCAGGCAGCACGTAACGCCAACGACGGTATCTCCCTGGCGCAGACCACCGAGGGCGCGCTGGAAGAAGTAACCGAGAACTTGCAGCGTATCCGTGAACTGACCGTTCAGGCAAAAAACGGCACCAACTCCTCTGACGACCGTGACTCCATCAAAAAAGAGATCTCTGCACGTCTGGACGAGATCAAACGTATTTCTGAAACCACCAACTTCAACGGCGTTAACGTTCTCGATGGTTCCAAAGATAAACTGACCATCCAGATTGGCGACAAAGATGGCCAGACCATCGACATCGATCTGAAGAAACTGGACATCGACTCCCTGGGTCTGGATGGCTTCACTGCGGCATTCGATAAAATTGCCGGCTCTGCGGGCGCTACCAGCGAATACACCAAGGCAGCTACTGCGAAAGCAGCGGGCGACGATACGGGTATCAGCACTAGTGCCGGTAACTGGAAAGTTGACGCGGCTGATATCACCGCAATTGAAACGGCAGTGGGCGCAGCAGCAGGCGATGTCGAACTGTACGTAGCTGATGGTGAAGCTTTCGCTTACGATAAAACTGCCGACAAAATGTTTAAACTGGACACCTCTGCTATCACCTTCAAGGATGATGGTGCTGGCAATGCGATCATTGACGGTGCTGTACCAGCGAGTGCTGCAACGGAAGTCAGCGCGCTGGATGCCGATATCCTGTTGAACGGTCCATCAACGCTGAGCGATGCCACCAAGCTGAAAGAAGGCGCGACCTTCAAAGCTCAGGATGGTTCTGAAGTGAAGCTGGATCAGGCTAAGCTGGACGAGATCTCCAACGCGGCCTTCGGCGCTGACGCTGCTGACAGCAACATGCAGATGTTCTCCGTGAAAGACGGTGCAAACACCAAATACTTCGCGCAGAGCACCGACGCAAGCGGTAACACCGTGGTGAAAGAGCTGACCTTCGCAGATAACGCAACTGCACCAACCGTCGCGGATGCAGGCGCAGCGGACTCAGCGTTCATCAACACCGCCGCTAACGCTGCCGCAGCCGACGACCTGCTGGGCAACCTGGACGCAGCCCTGACCGAAGTGACCAACTTCCAGGCTGACCTGGGCGCGATTCAGAACCGTTTCAGCTCTATCATCGCGAACCTGAACACCACTGTGATTAACACCACCGAAGCACGCTCCCGTATTCAGGACGCTGACTTCTCCGTGGAAGTGTCCGCAATGAGCCGTTCTAACATCCTGCAACAGGCCGGCGTATCCGTTCTGAGCCAGGCGAACCAGGTACCTCAGAACGTTCTGAGCCTGCTGCGTTAATCCCGAAAAGCCTCAACATTTTACGCGTATCCATTGCGCGTTAGCCCTCCCTGTCGGAGGGCTTTTTTCGTTTTGCCCCCCGCCGCTTCTTCTCCTGAATCGTTCACATCCTGCCCTGACGGTCTGTCAGGCAAGGCATAAATAATAAAAAGTATTACAAAATGCGCGGGCGAAAAAAGCCTAACAAAACAATATAAACATGCTCTCACCCTATTTCGAGACAAACGATAACCGACCATAAATAGCATGCAAAAAGTGCCATTGAATACGAAATGAAAGAACGAACGCGTCTCGTTCATTTATTATGAGCGCACCCCTTCGGTAAACGGCTCACCTCAACATTTTTTAAATGATATGACCAGTGAGATAAAATTAACCAACTCATTTATAGCGACTGCCGATATTTAATGTTAAAATCGTTTTCGCTGCACAGCGTGCACAGGGAGAAACTCCCTCCTGTGACTAATACATTTTTAAGCATTTAGCTTAACTAACTTGAGCAGTCAGCAAATGCCCGTCAGTCAATGCCCTTCACGTACTAAGCCTCAGAAAAATATGAATATAAGCGTCACCCCACTGCTATCGGGCCGCCAGGTTCAGCGAGAGGAATCACCGCATGCGCATCAAAATGGGAGGGCATTAACTTTATTTATCACACAAATACGCCAACCGAGGCCTGGCAATTATTAACATCGGCATTAATAACGTTAATACCTTTGAAATTTACCTTTAGCGATCCGCGAATAGTTGCGATATAAGCCTTAGGTAGCCCGAAATTGTTGCGCATTGTTAACGAAAAGACTTTACCCAATTAACATAAACACCCATTCAATTCACCTTATCTTTCATTACGAAGTATCAAGATATTATGGTCAATTACATTGCGATTGGATCGTTAGTGACGTTGGATTTGCACACGAGGTTACTAACACGAACGCGCGACGGCGAGTGCGTGACGCTGCCCGCCAGCGCCTGCCTCTGCCTTGCCGCCCTGGTGGAAGCGCAGGGACAAATTTTGTCTCAGGAACAGTTAATGGATATCGGCTGGCGTAGCGCTGGCGTTGAGGTCACGGATAATAGCGTGCGCGTTATGGTGAACAAGCTTCGACGCGCGCTGGCCTCGCTAGAGATGCAGGATGCTATTGCGCTGGTCGCCGTAACGCGAAGCGGTTATCGCCTGATTATTCGTGAAGAGAGCCCGCCGGAACCCTCGGCTGACAGCGTTGAGATCGCCCCCACACCGCAGCCGCCTGAAATGCCGGTGGAGGCTACGCCTCCTCCCCCCTCCGCTACGCCAGCACCGCGTCGAAAAAGACTTTTGCGAAGCGCTGCGTTCGCGGTCTGCGGCATGCTGATCGGTATTCTTACTGCCATATCCGTCAAAAATGCGTTTGTCCCCAGCCCACAGAGCATCGAGTTTATCCTCTGGCAGGGAGAAGGGATCCCCCCCGGACATATCGTGATGGTGCAAAAAAACCGAATAAGCCAAACAGAACTTATTCAGGCAACGCTGCACACCTATACCGAATATGTACTGGAAAGACGCGTCCATTACAGACCAGGTAAAATTTTATACATCACTACCGGCACGGGAAAGATAGATAAATATCAGGCAGTTATTGCCTGTCAAAAACCCATTCAGGAGCAAAAGAATGACTGTGAATCGTTCTATTTTCATCTTTATTAAACGCCCGCAGGTCCTCTTTGCTGGCGGCCTGATGACAGGTTTAGCGTTAACGATCGGGTACACGATCGCCACGTCGCCGCTGCGACAGACGTGCTTTGCCCCAGCCTCGTTTTATACTATCAAGGACGAAAACAACGTGACGCTGGCGCGAGGAATTTATCGCTCATACCGCGATGGACTTCATGAGGGACACACGACCTATAGCGGTAATATCCGCCATTTTCAGAACGGGAAACGTGTAGGGCAAGCTTCCCCCGTACAGCGCAGCGTGAGTTATACCATGTCCTACTCCGGCAACCTGCTGCATCTGACGGTGCTTAGCCACGCCCGTCGGCTGGGCGATCAAAGCAACGAAAAAGAGGTAACGGATTACATTTTTCCGCAGCTTAAGAGCGGCGATACTTCCACCAGTTCCCTCTATTTGCTGGAAAACAGCATTCTGGCATCGGGTACGGAGACGGTAGTCAGGATCGCCTGCACGAATTAAGCCCTCAAACCAGCGCTTGTATTAGCCCGCTCAGGATCCCGAAGCCGTGGCTCATAAGACGTTCAAAGAATGGAGCCAGCGTTTCGTCGATAAGCAACAGTGCCAGCATGCCGAAGGTTAGCGTGAGCGGGAATCCTACTACAAAGATCGAGAGCTGCGGGGTAAGGCGGTTTAGCAGCGCAAGCACCATGTTTATGCTCAGCAGCAGGGCTATCACCGGGAGGCCCAGGATCAGCCCCTGACTGAAGATGAGTCCGGCATGATTAACGAGGTAAAACATCCCGCCAGCATGCAGCGGTTCAGCGTCAATGGGGAGAGCCTCGAAGGTCTCAGCCAGCAGCGAAAGCAACCACAGATGGCCGTTAAACACCAGAAAGAGCAGCATCGCCAGCATGTTTAGCAGGCGAGCGATCACCGGGCTGTTACCGCTGCCCGGGTCAAAGAAGGTGGCAAACGAGAGTCCCATCTGCATCCCAATGATCTCGCCCGCCAGGCGAACGGCGGCAAACAGCAGCTGCATCGTCAGCCCCATCGCGGCGCCGATGAGCACCTGCTTAGCCATCGTCCAGACGCCCGCCCAAGAGTAAAGTCCTATGTCGGCGTCAGGAACCAGACCGCCCAGAAGCAGCGCGAGGGTTAAGGCCAACGCCGCACGCAGGCGGGCGCTGATCGCTTTCTCGCTAAAGACTGGCGCAACATGCAGTAGCGCCGAGATGCGCACCATCACCAAAAAGTAATGGCTCATCAGGGCGTAAAGCTGTTCAAGGGGAAGATTAAAAATCATCAGCCGATGGCGTAAGGAATGCTGGCGAATAACATGCGCGTGTATTCAATAAAGATTTTCATCATCCACGGACCGAGCAGTACGCCGACGCCCACGATCATCAGGATTTTAGGGATAAAGGTCATGGTCATTTCGTTCACCTGCGTCGCGGCCTGAAGAATACTGATAATCAGACCGGTTGCCAGCGCGACCAGCAAAAGCGGGCCCGCAATCATTAGCCCAACCTTGATAGCTTCCATGCCCAATACCATGACGCTTTCGGGGGTCATACCAGGCTCCTATGAGTAAAAGCTTTGCGCAAGCGAACCGACCAGCAGTTGCCAGCCATCCACCAGGACGAACAGCATCAGCTTAAAGGGCAGCGCAATCGTCGCTGGCGGAACCATCATCATCCCCAGTGCCATCAGAATGCTGGCCACCACCAAATCAATAATCAAAAACGGAATAAAGATGGTGAAACCAATCTGGAAGGCGGTTTTCAGCTCGCTGGTAACGAATGAGGGCACCAGAATACTCAACGGCACGTCCTCCGGGCCGGTAAGGGCCGGTGTTTTAGCTATGCGGGCAAACATCGCCAGATCGGCTTCACGAGTCTGCTCAAGCATAAAGGCCCGCAGCGGTTTCACGCCTTCCTTCAGGGCCGTTTCCATGGTGATTTTATTGGCCTGCAACGGCTGCCATGCCTGTTCATAGATCTGGTTGAGCACGGGTGACATCACGAAAAAGGTCAAAAACAGAGCCAGCCCCACTAATACCTGATTAGGCGGCGCGGTCGGCGTACCAAGCGCGTTGCGCATCAATCCCAGCACGATAACGATACGCGTAAAGCCAGTCATCATCAGCAGTACCGCAGGGATGAACGTGAATCCACTGAGCAGCAGCAGCGTCTGAATCGGTAGCGTCCAGCCTGCACTGCCCGACGAACTGGCCAGCGTAATGTCGCCGTTAGCGGCAAGCGCAGACGCAACGGGCAGCAGCAGACCAACGCCCGTCGCGGCACGGGCAATCAACAAACGGTTCATTTTTGCTCACCACCCGAACGGTATTTATGAAGAAAGTTATCCAGCATGGCGGGAAAAGCCGCTGAAGGAGCCGCCTGCTCAGGCACCTCTGGCCTGTCCTGTACGGTGAGACAGCTGATGTGCGTCGCGGTAACACCCAGCACCAGACGCTGTTCGCCCACGTCAACCACCACCAGCCGTTCGCGCGAGCCGAGAGGTTTACTGGCCACCAGCGATACCGCACCCTGGCTTTCGCGGGAGCAACGCGCCAGCCCGCTGCGGCGGGCGATCCACGCCAGCAGTACCATCAGCATAATAATGAGCATGAGCGTACCGATGACCGATAGCGCGATTGCGCCGCCAGAGAGCACGTTTGTGCTCCCTGCGGCAAAAGAGGGTTGTACTGCGTTCATTAGCGGCTCAGGCGATGCATTCGCTCGGATGGGGTAATAATATCGGTAATACGAATCCCGAATTTATCGGACACGACCACCACTTCGCCCTGGGCAATAAGGTAGCCATTGATCAGAATATCGAGCGGCTCGCCCGCCAGGCCGTCCAGCGAAACCACGGAGCCCTGGCTTAAGCGCAGCAGCTCTTTGATAGTCATTTTTGTGCGGCCCAGCTCCACGGTCATTTTGACAGGGATATCCAGAATCAGGTTCATCTCTTCAGAAAACTGAGGAACCGCGCTTTGCTCTGTACTTCCCGCAGCGTTCTGCTCGTTCAGCGCCTCACCCCAAAGATTGTCCATAGACTTATCTTCAGATCCCGACGAGTTATTCATGTCGCTCATGGGGAAATCACTCCTTATTGAAAGTTTTTAATGCTGGCTGATTCATCTGATCGACCTTCAGAGCATATTGATTATTTACAGAGCCATATTTCGCGGTAAATACCGGCACGCTGCCGACGTTCGCTACTATAAACTCCTGCTTATCCAGCGGAATAATGTCGCCTTTTTTCATCTTCATTACGTTCGACAACCGCGTGTTGATGTCGGCAAATTGCGCCACCAGCTCCAGCTCGGTTTCACGCATCTGGCTTGCCAGCATGCTGCGCCACTCAGAGTCCTCATGGCGCGAATTATCCATCGGTGGATTGCTTAACAGTTCGCGCAGAGGCTCTATCGTGCTGAAGGGAATACAAATATTGAACTCCCCGCGATGCGAGCCGATTTCCACGGAGAAAGGCGTGGTGACGACAACATCGTTCGGAGAAGAGGTGATATTGGTAAATTTCACCTGTATTTCTGAACGGATGTATTCCGTCTTAATTTTATAAATAGAGCCCCAGGCAAACTCATACGCCTCGCGTGCCATTGTCAGCATACGGTGGATCACCCGCTGCTCGGTCGGGGTAAATTCCCGCCCGTCCGCCTTCGTCGGGAAACGCCCGTCTCCGCCGAACAGGTTATCCACGGCCATAAATACCAGACCGGAGGAAAAGGCCATCAGCGCGGTCCCACGCAGGGGATTAAGGTGCAGCAGGTTCAGGTTGGTTGGCACCGGTAAATTGCGGGCAAACTCATGATACGGCTGGATCTTGATATTTCCCGCCGTAATATCTGAACTGCGGCGCAGCAGGTTAAATAACCCCATCCTGAACTGTCGGGCAAAGCGTTCGTTAATAATTTCCAGAGAATGAAGTCGCTCGCGAATGACGCGTCGCTGGGTATTGGGATCGTAAGGTTTAATTCCCGCATCTCCCATGCTTCCATGGAGGTCATCGGGACTCTCCGTATCAGCATTGAGCAGGCGATCGATCTCATCCTGTGATAAAAAACTATCAGCCATTGTGTTTACCGCAGAATAAATTCATTAATCAAAACGTCAGTGACGTTAATCTTTTTGTTGAACGCCAGCGGTTTTTTAAGCTCATTTTTGATGTTGCTAATCAGCTGGCGTTTGCCTTCATCCGTAGAGAGCGTTTCATACGTTTGCTGAGAAAGCAGCATAAACAGTCGGCTACGATATTCCGGCAGGAATTTCTCAAGCACCTGTACGGATGACGTATCGCCAAGCCGTACGGACAGCCCAATATAAAGCACGCGATCCGACTCGTGCTGCGTCGGGGTCAGGCTCACGGTAAAGGTATTCATCGACACGTATAGCGGTTCAACTTGCTGTACCGCCGGGGCTTCATGCTCACTTCTCGAATGGTTGTCCGTCTGCGCGTGTGCATATTTCATCGACCAGAACAGATAGCCTGAAAAACAGCAGGCTGCGAGGGCAATCAGAAACATTAGTATTAACAGAAGCGAGCGCGACCCTCCGCGAGCCGCAGCATTTTTATTTTTGTTACCCATTACGTAAATCCAATAAAATAAGAGAGGCAGCAACCTGCCCCTCGATAAATACGGCGGACATTGTAGTCCATTTAATCAGCAGAATAATCAGGAGATAAAATTTCATTCCTGTCGGCAATTCAACAATTCAGACAAAAGTGTTAATGCCGTATATATTTCCTTGCGTCGATGTTAATAATCCCGGCACATTGTCTTCCTCCACGAACACATTGTCTGCGCCTTGAGCGGTATGCTGCTCTTCAGGGGGCTGACGTCCCTGCTCACCACCGCCAGTATGAGGTCGATCGGGGCTCACGCTCGCCTGGCCCAGCTGGAGCCCGGTTTCCGCTAAAGCGGCCCGCAGGTGCGGTAGCGCAGTCTCCATCATCTGCCGCACCTGAGCATGTTCGCTGACGATATGGATCTGCGCCTGGTCCTGCTGCACGCGCAAAGAGATATGCAATGAGCCCAGCTCCTGAGGATGCAGGCGAATCTCCGCATTGTGCAGATTGTCGCGGCTGAACAGGGCAATATGTTGGCTCACCGACTGTTTCCATTCGGGCGACTCCAGCGGATAACGGACGTTGACCACCTGCTGTGAGACAGGCTGACTGACCAGTCGCGCCGTTGATGGCTCCATCACAACGCTCTGAACCGTTGCATCGCACGTAGCGTGCTGCGATGCGTCTCCCTGATGAGCCGTTAAGCCTGGCATCACGGCGCTGGCGCCTGGGGCTTTCCCCCCTAACGCCTGTGCCTGCACCTGGAGAGGGGAATCTTCTTGTCGGGCGGGCTTCAGCTTAAGATCGTCAACAGGGATCGCTAAGGTCGCTTTATCGCCAGCGATCACTTCTCGGGGCAGACTCGTCTCAGCAAGGGTCGAGGCCTCTGTAGCAGCGCTCCTCGCCTGGCGGGTGACGATCTGCTGAAGCTGCCACTGCGGGTTTTCATTACCGGGAGAGGCGCTGATTCTGACCTCCGCCAGCGTGTCATCGTTCGCCTCCGGCTCAGCTGCCGGTGGCAAAGCCGGCTGCGGGACAGGATATCCCTCATGACTTACCAGTTGCGCCTGAACGTCCAGGCCAGGCAACAACAGCCCCATCTGTGCCAGCCTGTCGTCGAGCGTAAGAGCAAACTCCTCGCCGATGAGTTTTCCTTTGCCTGCTCTCGTCGGCGCTCCGCCGGACAGCAGAGCCGTAATATCAATATTCATAGCCTTTCTCTTTTCTGTCCGGCACGCTGGGCGAATTCGTCCATCATTTTTTGATCCTGGCGGCTCTGTGCCATGGCCAGTGCGGCCTCGCGGCGGTCGATGAGGGTCTCAAACGCATTAAGGCGCTGCTTTTTCTGTAGCCACTTCTCTTTGGCCTGGTCCACGGCTTGTTCGCAGGTGGAAACATGTGATTCGTGCTGCTTCACCACCTGGTTAAGTGACAAAATGAAAGACTGTTGATTAACCAGATCCGCCATCGACATACCGCTGCCGAGCAGCCCCTGACGCAAAGATTGCTGATACTCGCGCTCATAGTGCTGAAGCTGTTCGTGCTGGGCCACGGCTTCCATAAGCGTCTGCTGGACGCTGCCGAGAGCGCGAGTGGTCTCCGTAAGCTTTTCCTGAGCCATGTCACGCAGCATGACCATTGGATTATTCACTTTCACGTTTTATCCCGCCTGTTCAACGATGTCAGGGAAAAGCTGGCTCAGCGCGGCAATGGCCTCGTCGTAACTGCTCCGCTCGTGTATTGCCTGATGCAGGAAGGCTTCCAGCGCAGGATACTGATCTATCGCCCTGTCGAGCAGCGGATCGCTACCCTTCACATAAGCGCCTACGCTGACCAGATCCCGGTTGCGCTGGTAAGTAGACAACAGCTGCTTAAAACGCTGAACCTTGCGGTACTGGACATGCGGGATCAGCTCCGTCATCGCACGGCTAATAGAGGCTTCAATATCAATAGCAGGATAATGGCCCGCCTCAGCCAGGCGACGCGAAAGCACGATATGGCCATCGAGGATCGCACGCGCCGAATCGGCGATCGGATCCTGCTGATCGTCCCCTTCGGTCAGTACCGTATAAAAGGCGGTTATCGATCCGCCGCCACGCATGCCGTTACCGGCACGCTCGACCAGTGCGGGCAGACGCGCGAATACCGACGGTGGATACCCTTTGGTTGCGGGCGGTTCACCGATAGCCAGCGCCACTTCACGCTGCGCCATGGCATAGCGCGTGAGGGAGTCCATAATCAGCAGAACGTTCATCCCGCGATCTCGGTAATCCTCGGCAATACGGGTGGCGTATACCGCCCCCTGCATGCGCAGGATCGGCGAGACGTCAGCAGGTGCGGCGATCACCACCGCGCGTGAAAGTCCCTCTTCGCCAAGGATGTTCTCGATAAAATCTTTTACTTCACGCCCGCGCTCGCCAATCAGCCCGACGACGATGACGTCTGCGGTCGTGAAGCGGGCCATCATGCCGAGCAGCACCGACTTACCGACGCCCGAGCCGGCAAAAAGGCCCATACGCTGTCCCCGGCCAACCGTCAGCAGGCCATTTATTGCCCTCACGCCTACGTCGAGCACGGACTTGATGGGATCGCGATGAAGCGGGTTAAACGAGGGGGTAAATAGGCCGGCCACGGGTTTTCCTGCCGCTGGACGTCCATCCAGGGGGCGGCCCTGTGCGTCAAGCACGCGCCCCAGCAGGTGTAACCCCACCGGCAGCTGTTTACCCGCTCCCTTATCGGACTCTGGCGCGTACACGCGCGCACCGGGAAGAATACCGTCAACATGTTCAAGCGGCATAAGATAGAGCGTCTGACCGTTAAACCCGACCACTTCACACTCGACCGGTAAGATAGCCTGCCCGGTCTGACGTTCAACAATGCACAGCGCGCCTATCGGCAGCTTCAGGCCAACGGCCTCCATCACCAGCCCGGTTGCGCGCGTCAGCTTGCCGTACTGACGAAAGCGCGGGAGCTCGCCGAGCTTCTCTTCCACCCGATCCATGACGGAAAGCCAGTTTTTTAACTGCTGGCTCATTGGGACAGTTCCTCCCGGGCGAGCTGACAGAGAGACTGCCAGCGCGTTTCCATTGTGGCGTCATACTCCACGTCCGGCGTGACCACACGGCATCCCCCTGCGGCCAGCTGGGGATCGCTTTGTAAGGACCAGCCCATCGAGGAGAGCGTCTCGCCGATCGACTGGGAAACCATGGGCAGATCCTGCGGGTTCACATGCAGTTCGATCGGGCCGTTGAACAGGTTATCCTGCTTCATTAACTGGCGGATCTGCGCAAGCAGAGCATGGTTATCCGCCACGCTCAGGGTGCCGTACAGCTGCTGTACCGCGGTCAGTGCCAGCTGAACCAGACGACCGGGAATAAGGCTATCGAGATTCGAAAGCGCAAGCTTGCACTGCGTCACCCACTCTCCGGCCTGGAGCAGCAAAGCCTGCTGTTCGGCGCGGGCCTGTTCCAGCCCCTGCGCCAGACCCGCCTCGCGGCCCTCTTTCAGACCGGCCTCATAGCCCTCGCGACGGCCCTCTTCTTTGCCTTGCGCCAGTCCCTGAGCAATACCCTGCTGTTCAGCCTGCTTACGCAGGCGTGCCAGCTCGGCCTTAAACTGTGCGTCAGAATGGCCGGTATCCTGCGTCTGCAACGGGACTTCAGCCGTTTCGTTTAACAGATCCTCAGGCTGCCAGCTGCGCCACTGAGCGGTGCCATTGGCATCAAACGTAGGCATCGTCGCTGCCTCCAATGATGATTTCCCCTGACTCGGCAAGGCGTCGAACGATGTTCAGAATCGTCTTCTGCTCGGCTTCCACCTGGGACAAACGCACCGGGCCGCGCGATGCCAGATCTTCGGTCATCAGATCCGACTGACGGCGCGACATATTGCGGAAGAACTTGGCCCGCAGCGCTTCGTCTGCTCCTTTGAGGGCGATGATAAGGGTTTCGCTTTCCACCTCCTGCAACAGACGCTGGATGCTGCGATCCTCGACATCCACCAGGTTTTCGAACAAGAACATCTCGTCGATAATTTTCTGCGCCAGCTCGCTGTCGAAATCGCGAACCGCCTCAATGGCGGCCTCTTCCTGCTGGGATTTCATCAGGTTTAAGATCTCCGCAGCCGGGCGCACGCCGCCCATTTTGCTGCGCTTAAGATTCTGACCGTGGAGCAGACCGTTGAGTACCTCCGTCAGTTCCTGTAGCGCGGCGGGCTGAACCCCGCCGAAGGTGGCGATACGCAGCATAATGTCGTTACGTTCACGATCGTCGAATTTGCTCAGGACGTCCGCCGCCTGGTTACGCTTTAAGTGGACCAGGATTGTGGCGATAATTTGCGGGTGTTCTTCACGAATCAGATCGAATACCGCCAGCGGATCCATAAAGTTGAGCGTTTCGATCCCGTTTCCACCCTGGTGGGTATCCAGCAGATCCTCAAGCAGCGTTGACGCACGCTCTTCACCCAGCGCCTTAACCAGCACGCTGCGCAGATACTCGTTTGTGTTAAGGCTCAGCGCGGCATACTCGCTGGAGTCATTTTTAAAGTCGCGCAGCACGGCGGCCATTTGATCGTGAGTAAACCCCGCCATGTTGACCATGGAACTGCTGATGGTCTTCACCTCATGCGCGTTAAGGTGCTTAAAGACTTCGGCGGCCAGGACATCGCCCAGCGTCAACATAACGATGGCGCTTTTCTCTGCGGCATTCATGATTTGAGCTCCTGATTCATCCACTGACGAATAACCAGCGCAATAACCCGCGGCTCTTGTTCCGCCAGTTCCCGTAGCTGCTGACTGTTAAGTTCCGTATCCACGCGCTGCTGAGCGCGGTCACGCGCATCCTTCTCGGACGCTTTCTTGCGGGCGGCCAGCTCTTCCTGACGCGCCTCTTTTTCCATTTCCATGCGGCGCAGGCTGGTTTCCTGATGGCGGATCCAGGCCGGATGGACGAGCTTACGCCACATGATCCAGGCGATAATCGCAATAACCAGATAACGCGCAATCGCCATCATCAACTGATAAAACGTATCCTGCTTCCAGAATGGCGGGAGATCCTCTTCCTCAACCCCGTTAAACGGCGAGTTCAGGATATTGACGCTGTCTCCGCGTGAAGCCGTATAGCCGACAGCCTCCTTAACCAGAGCATTAATACGGTTCAGCTCAGCCTCACTCAGCGGACCCGGCTTCCCCTCAGCGCCTTGCGGCAGGTGGTTTATCACCACCGCGACTGAAAGACGATCGATGCGTCCCATAGCATTTTTGATATGGGTTAGCGTGCGATCGACCTCAAAGTTGGTGGTCTCATCGTTGTGATTGTTGTAGGGCTGTGAACGGTCATTTCCGGTGCCTGCGGTATTGGTCTGAGCGGCAGGCTTGTCAAGCGGCTGCGTAAGTGGTGCAGTGGCTGGTGCTGGCGGCTGATTGGTCAGCGCACCCGGTACGCCACCGTTGCCGCGTCCGTTACCCTGCTCGGACTGGCTCGTCTGGCGGCTTCGAATCACCATTTTTTGCGGATCGGCGTTGGGCTGATACTGCTCCTGCGTTTGCTCCTGCTGGGTAAAATCAATCTGCGCCGTGACCTGGGCGCGAATATTTTTGCTGCCCACCAGCGGCGCCAGGATCCGCTGGATGCGCTGCTGGTAATCATTTTCGATTTCACTGGTGTACTTCAGCTGCGACGTTTGCAGGCCACGCAGACCGCTTTGGGTCAGCAGTTCGCCCCGCTGATCGACAATAGTGACATTTTCTGCCGTCAGCCCCGTCACGGCGCTGGAGATCAGATGGGTAATGGCAATGACTTGCCCTTCATCCAGGGTACGTCCCTGGATCAGGTTAACGGTGACGGAAGCCGTTGGCTGTTTTTGCTCACGCACAAACATCGTCTGCTTGGGTGTGGCAAGGTGAACGCGCGCCGTTCTGATCGGACCCAGGTTTTCAATAGTGCGCGCCAGCTCTCCCTCAAGCGCTCGCTGATAGTTAACCTGTTCGCTAAACTGGCTAATACCAAACTTTTCCTTATCCAGCAGCTCAAACCCGACGGAGCCACCTTTTGGCAGCCCCTGCTGGGCCAGCTTCATGCGCACTTCATGGACCTGCCCTTCCGGAACCAGAATAGCGCCACCCGGCGCGTCGATGCGGTAAGGGACATTCATCTGCGACAGCTGGGCAACGATGGCCCCGCCGTCCTCATCACTGATATTGCTAAACAACACGCGATAGCCTGGCTCTTTTGCCCAGAACATAAGCGCAATTAATACCGATACGGCAGCCGCGGCGCAAATGACCAGCGATAGCTTCGGGCTGGCGCGAAGCCATGACAGAGCCGATTTAATTCGGTCAGCCGGATTATTCGTTAAATCATTTAATGTGGCACTCATGCCGTGATCCTGTAAGAAATAGCACGCACAATAATGCGCGTCAGCGCCTGTGATATCGCAGGGCTGATAACGACGATTTCAAATTAAGAGAAATTTTCAGGCGGGCATTATCGTCTGAAAGGCCGATTTTTTAAGGATAAATAAGCTTAAAGTAATGTTCGCTTATTGGATTTTATGGCCATTTTGCCTACGTGTTAAACTACCAACGTTTAAAAGATAGGTAATAAATGTGTGTTTTTCCCTTATTAATTCAGGAAGTCATCAATGTCAGCAACATTAATGCGTGGCGTACTCGATCAAATTAACGCTCAGTCACAGCAAATCGCCGGCATGAGCCGAAACCAGCCTGCCGCGCTGAAAAACACGCCGTCGTTCTCTGACATTTTATTTAACAGCATCAACGAAATTAATGAAACTCAGGTTAACGCGAAAGAAATGACGCAGCAGTGGATGTCCGGCAGTAGCGATATTGGATTAAATGACGTAATGCTGGCAATGCAGAAATCCTCCATTTCTTTTAGCTTCGGTGTGCAAGCGCGCAATAAAATGCTCAGTGCCTACCAGGAAATCATGAATACCCCGGTATAAGGCATCTCTCTTTCTATGAGTGAATTTAAAGACATTCCCGTGCGCTTATCGCAAAATAAGTTTACGTTATCCGATTCTGAATTACAGCGTATCGGGCAACTGATCTATCGCCGCGCCGGGATTGTGGTCAACGCACAAAAACGAGAGATGATTTTTAATCGTTTATCACGGCGGCTACGGGCGCTGGGGATTGACACATTTCTTGAGTACATCAGCATTCTGGAATCCCACAGCGAGCATCCGGAATGGCAGAACTTTGTCAACGCGCTGACAACCAATCTGACCTCTTTCTTTCGCGAAACCTACCATTTCCCGGTGCTCGCAGAACACGCCCGCCAGCGGCCCAACGGCTACCGCGTCTGGTGTACTGCTGCTTCTACCGGGGAAGAACCTTGCTCCATCGCCATGACGCTGGACGAGGCCCTGGGTAGCGCGACGGGAGGGCCACGCGTCTGGGCCTCTGACATTGATACCGAGGTTTTGGCCAAAGCCGAGGCAGGGGTCTACCGCTTGTCCGACCTGCATTCGCTGACCCTGGTGCAAAAACGCCACTATTTTTTGCGCGGCTCGGGTGAAAACAGCGATCGGGTGAAGGTAAAGCCAGAACTGCTGGCCGCTATTCACTATCAGCGACTCAACTTGCTGGACAATAACTGGCCGCTGCCCGGACCGTTTGACGCCATCTTTTGCCGCAACGTGATGATCTATTTCGATGCACCGACGCAGAAGCGTCTGCTTGAGCGCTTTGCCCGCATGCTGAAGCCAGACGGCCTGCTGTTTGTTGGACACTCTGAACATTTTAACCATCCGCACATCCCACTCAGGCTTCGCGGCCAGTCGGTGTATGAGCTTACGGAGGCCTTACGGTGAAACGGATACGGGTGCTGACAGTTGATGATTCTGCGCTTATGCGCAACATCCTGAGCGCAGTGATCAATCAACAACCAGATATGGAGATGGTCGGCACCGCGCCAGATCCGCTGATCGCACGCGAGATGATTAAGCAGCTCAACCCCGACGTGCTGACGCTGGATATCGACATGCCGAAAATGGACGGGCTGGAGTTTCTCTCCCGTTTGATGCGCCTGCGTCCCATGCCGGTGGTGATGATCTCCTCGATGACCACCCGAGGTTCGAAGGCGACAATGGCCGCGCTGGAACACGGCGCCGTCGATTTTCTTGCCAAACCCGATCAGCGTATTGCCGGAAATCTGGAACTGTGGGGTGTGCAGGTTGCAGAGAAGATCCGTATTGCCGCGAAGGCAAAACTGTGGCGTCAGGCTGAAGCAGCCGCGCCGATACTGCGGGGCATTACCGTGGACCCGCAAAGCATTATGGCGATTGGATCCTCGACCGGCGGGACGGAGGCGCTCCGCCAGGTATTAACGCCGCTGCCGGCCAGCGTCCCCGGCATTCTCATCGCCCAGCATATGCCCGCCGGATTTACCCGCTCGTTCGCCCAGCGTCTTGATTCACTTTGCCAGATAAAGGTGCATGAAGCGGATGACGGCGAACCGGTCCTTCCGGGTACGGCCTTGATCGCCCCCGGCGATAAGCATATGGAGATCGTCCGTCACGGAAAAGGGTACGCCGTCAGGCTGACCAACGCGCCCCCCGTCAACCGTCATCGCCCGTCTGTAGACGTTCTGTTTAACTCCGTTGCCCAGCTGGTGGGCGCACATGCCAGCGCCGCCATCCTGACCGGTATGGGAGCCGACGGTGCGCGCGGGTTGCTGGCGTTGCGCGAAGCAGGCGCGTTTACCCTCGCCCAGAGCGAAGCGAGCTGCGTGGTATTCGGTATGCCTCGCGAAGCGATTGCCCTTGGTGCCGCCCGGGAGATTGTCGATCTCAATAAAATTAGCCAGCGACTGCTGGAGAGTTTCAGCCATAAACCACGACGTTCAGGAGAGAACACACATGTCGGATAAAAACCTGCGTTTTTTGGTGGTGGACGATTTTGCCACCATGAGACGTATCGTACGTAACCTGCTTCAGGATCTGGGCTATTCAAATATTGAAGAAGCGGAAGATGGTCAGGACGCGCTGAACAAGCTGCGCGCCGGTGAGTTTGATTTCGTGGTGAGCGACTGGAATATGCCTAACCTTGATGGGCTTGAGCTGCTGAAAACCATTCGCCTCGATCCGGCGATGTCAAAGCTGCCGGTACTGATGGTCACTGCGGAAGCAAAGCGGGAAAACATTATCGCCGCCGCGCAGGCGGGTGCCAACGGTTACATCGTTAAACCGTTTACTGCCGCCACGCTTGAAGAAAAGCTTGGCAAAATTTTTGAAAAACTCGGGTGAATACTATGACCACTCAGCCTGGCGAGATCGCGGAACCGCCGAAGGATCTCTTTTTGCGTATCGGTCAATTAACCCGGCTGCTGCGCGACAGTATGGCAAATCTTGGCCTGGAGCAGGCCATTAAAGAAGTCGCGGACGCGTTTCCCAATACGCGCGACCGTCTTAACTACGTTGTGGGCAAAACGTCTCAGGCCGCCGATCGTGCGCTGACGGCCGTCGAGGTGGCACGACCGCTCCAGGAAAAATTAGGTGAAAATGCCGGTAAGCTTACTGAACGGTGGGACGCCTGGTTTGAAGCGCCACAGCCGTTTGACGAGGCGCGCGAACTGGTAAAAGAGACACGTACCTTTCTGCTGGACGTGCCGGCCACCGCGCAGCAAACCAACCAACAGCTCACCGAAATAATGATGGCGCAAGACTTCCAGGATCTCACCGGTCAGGTGCTGCAAAGCCTGATGCAGGTGATCCAGACCGTCGAGACCGAGCTCATCAGCGTGCTGGTTGAAAACATGCGCGAACGTGACGCGGGTATCGAACAGAGCGGTGACGCCCATCTCAAGAACGGCCCGCAGATTGATACCAGCGTCGCCGGGATTGTCGCCTCGCAGGAACAGGTGGATGACCTGCTGGAGTCGCTGGGCTTTTGATGACCCCAGGCCAACACTATGTCTGAAGAGAGCGAAAGCGACAAAACAGAAGACCCCACACCCCACCGAAAACAGAAAGCACGGGAGGAAGGCCAGGTTCCGCGTTCGCGCGAGCTGACCACCCTTGCCATGCTTCTGGTGGGCTGGGGGCTTATCGTCGGCGCAGGTAGTCATCTGGCGACGCAGCTTGAAACTATTCTGCACAACGGGCTGACCTTTGATCGGCTGCTGATCCGCGACCCGCAGAATATGTTACGTCGTGCCGCCTCGCTGTTGAGCATGGCCTTTCTCGCTATTCTGCCCTTCGCCGGTGGGCTGTACGTGACCGCAATAACGGCACCGTCGATTATCGGCGGCCTGAACGCAAGCAGTAAGGCGCTAAAGGTTAACCTCAAAAAACTGAATCCCGTTACCGGCATTAAGCGCCTTTTCTCTGCCCAAATGGTATCAGAGATGATCAAAAGCATCCTCAAGGTGCTGTTGGCCGCCACCGGGGGAGGTCTGTTTTTAATGCTCAATAAAAGCAGGTTCATCAATTTAATGTATGAACCGCTGGGCGGCGCGCTAACCGATATCAGCAAACTGCTGATTGGCTGCATGCTGTACGTGATTTTGTCACTGATCCCCATGGTGGCCTTCGACGTGATTTATCAGCTCTGGAGCAACTTTAAGAAGCTGAGAATGAGCCGCCAGGAAATAAAGGATGAATTCAAAAACCAGGAAGGTGATCCGCACATTAAGGGTCGCGTCAGGCAGATTCAGCGCCAGATGGCACAAAACCGCATGATGGCCGAGGTGCCCGCCGCCGATGTGGTCGTCAACAACCCGACCCACTATTCCGTGGCGCTGAAGTATCAGGAAGGCACCATGGGCGCGCCGGTCGTCGTCGCAAGCGGCAGTGGCCTTATTGCCCTGCGCATCCGCGAGTTGGCTGAAGAAAATCGGGTTCCGATGCTGGAAGCGCCACCGCTGGCGCGCGCGCTTTACCGGCACTGCGAGCCGGGTCAGCCGGTGCCCGGTGAATTATATAACGCTGTTGCCGAAGTCCTGGCCTGGGTATATAGCCTGCGCCGGTGGCGTAAAGGCGTTGGCTTGCGCCCAACAGAACCTAAAGATTTGCCGGTTCCTCCGGCGCTCGATTTTGCACAAGAGAGTAAAGAGTAATGGCTAATATCGCCACCAAATTACGTTTGCCCGGCATGAAGGAGACCCAGTGGCAGGTACTGGCTGGTCCAGTCCTGATCATGACCATTCTTGCGATGATGATCCTGCCGCTGCCAACCTTCGTGTTGGATTTGCTGTTCACCTTCAATATTGTACTGGCGATTATGATCCTTCTGGTCGCCATGTTTACCCAGAATACGCTGGAGTTTTCCGCCTTCCCGACGGTACTGCTCTTCTCAACGCTGCTTCGCCTGGCGCTCAACGTGGCCTCAACGCGCGTCATCCTGATGCATGGCCATAATGGTGCGGACGCCGCGGGCCAGGTCATCGAAGCGTTCGGTCACTTCCTGGTAGGCGGCAACTTTGCCATCGGCATTGTCGTATTTATCATACTGATAATTATTAACTTTATGGTTATCACCAAGGGGGCCGGGCGTATTGCAGAAGTGGGCGCTCGCTTTACCCTTGACGGTATGCCCGGTAAACAAATGGCCATCGATGCCGACCTGAACGCCGGTCTGATCGGCGAGGAGGAGGCCAAACGCCGTCGAAAAGAGGTGACTCAGGAGGCCGATTTCTACGGCTCCATGGACGGTGCGAGCAAATTTGTACGTGGCGATGCCATCGCAGGCCTGCTGATCATGGCAATAAACATTATCGGCGGCCTGATTATTGGCGTAATGCAGCATGATATGACCCTCAGCGCAGCGGGAGAAGCCTACACGCTGTTGACCATCGGTGATGGCCTGGTTGCGCAGATCCCTGGACTTGTGATCTCCACCGCAGCAGGTGTCGTTGTAACGCGTGTGGTCAACGAGCAGGACGTAGGCGAGCAGATGGTCGGCCAGCTGTTTACCTCGCCTCGCGTGCTTGCCCTCTCTGCGGCCGTAATCGGTTTGCTGGGGCTAATCCCTGGCATGCCCAATCTGGTCTTTTTACTCTTTACCTCCTCACTTTTAGGCATTGCATGGTGGCTGCGGGGCCAGGAAGGTAAGGCGAAAAAAACGGGCGCAGCCCCCTCCGCCCCTACCCGAGCTGAAGCCGACGTGGCGCAGGTTAATGAAGCGACATGGTCTGACGTGCAGATGGAAGATGTACTGGGGCTGGAGGTTGGCTATCGACTGATCCCTATGGTCGATCATGAACAGCAGGGCCAACTATTAACCCGCGTACGGGGTATTCGTAAGAAGTTCGCGCAGCAGATGGGCTTTCTGCCGCCAGCAGTTCATATTCGCGATAATCTCGACCTGCCGCCGACTCACTATCGTATTCTGCTAAAAGGGGTGAAGATTGGTAAAGGCGAGGTCCAGCCCGATCGCTGGATGGCGATCGATCCAGGCTGTGCAGAGGGAGAAGTGCCCGGTACGCCCTGTAAAGAACCGACCTTTGGACTTCCCGCTCTATGGATAGATGAAGTCCATCGCGAGCTGGCGCAGACGCTGGGCTATACCGTAGTGGATCCGTGCTCCGTCGTCGCTACGCACCTGAACCACCTTATCAGCACCCACACGGACGAACTTTTTGGTCGCCAGGAGGCGCAGCAGCTGCTTGACCAGCTCACCAAACAGTCGCCGAAGCTGATAGAGGATTTGATCCCGGGGGTAATCAGCCTGACCACGCTGCACAAAGTACTGCAAAATTTGCTCTCCGAGCGCGTGCCGATCCGCGATATGCGGACCATTATCGACACGCTTGCTGAGTATGCCACTCCCCAGTCCGACGCTGACGAGCTGACGGCCCGCGTGCGCGCTCGCCTCTCCCGGGCGATTACGCAGCAGTGGTTCCCTGGCGACGATGATATCCAAATAATCGGCCTTGATATGTCACTTGAGCAGTTGCTGGTACAGGCAACCCAGAGCGGAAGCGCTATCGAGCCGGGAATTGCCGAGAATTTAATGAAACAGACCGAGCAGGCGTTGCAGCATCAGGAAGCGCTGGGTGCGCCACCGGTCCTGCTGGTGAACCCGGCGCTGCGTTTGATGCTGTCCCGCTATCTTCGTCGCATCTTCCCTCAGCTTGCAGTGCTCTCCAGCCAGGAGATAAACACACAGCGCAACGTGAGAATGACGTATCTCATTGGAGGTAAATCGTGATAAGAGCCGCCTTGCTTGTTCTGCTGCTTGCGCCACCGGCGTTTGCTGCGGACGGTTCATGGAGCAGCCATAGTTTTGGCGGCACGCTCTCGCGCGGCAAGCAGGTACTGAAAAGTCGCCCAGTTCAGCCCGCCGCGCCCCTTCCGAAAGGGGTTACGCCGACGCATCTGCTGTGGAAGATTACACCGGACGGCCCCACGCCGTCGGGCTTTCGCATTCGCGTCTGTAACAACCTGCGCTGTCTGATGCTTAGGGAACTGGCGGGCGAAATCCAGTTGCCAGCGGGTTTCCCGGCCGCGGGCCCCTTTCGCTTTGAGTATCAGTCGGTAGCGCGCGGCGAAATGACGCCGCCGCTGACAATACTGAAAAATGAAATCACAATAAGGTATCGCGGTAAGGGGCCATCGGCGCCTTAAGAGAGGTCCCGACAAACGGTACCGCTCTGGCGCTATCCTGCCTTAAACCTCAGCACCTCATTTATCTCGCCCAGCGCCCCCTCACACGCCAGCGCCAGCACCATCAGCGCCGTCTCATCCTCCTGCACCGATAACATCTCCATCCCCACCGGCAGACCGATACGGCTTACGCCGCACGGCAACGTTATAGCTGGCAGGCCGCTGATGGCGGCCAGTTCCGGCGCGCAGCCTGGCGGCATCTTCGCCATACTTTCTGGTAACCGTTGTACGGTGGGATACACAAATCCGTCGATGCGCTGCGCCTCCGCCACCAGGCAAAGGCTCTGCCGTAACAGGCGCTGAAAGCGACGCCCCGCCAGCCAGTGCGGGGTTTTCAGCGTGTTACTCACCAGCATCTGACGTAGAAACGGCGCAAACTCTGGCAGGAAAGCGCCGGAGTCCACAATGCTTGTTAGTCCGGAGGGAGCGCCAGGCTGTTTGCTAAGCCAGTCGTCAATCGCCACGCGAAATTCATACAGGCTCAGGCATGTCGCCTGACTTACGTCGTCCAGCAAAGGTAATGATACCTTCACCAGCGTTGCTCCGGCACGACGCAACGTGTGCAGCGCCGACTGCCAGACCTCCAGCTGTACCTCATCCTCTCCCTGTAACGCGGTTACCACACCAAAGCGAACGCCTTTCAGCGAACGCACAGGAAGCGCAACCGGTGGCAAACCATGGATCACCGCATGCAGCAAGGCGGCATCTTCAACGCTATGTACCATTGGCCCAACGGTATCTTTGCTGGGCGAGAGCGGCGCCACGCCATCCAGCTGTGAACGGCGAAAAGCAGGCCGTAGCCCCACCAGCCCGGTATAGCTACAGGGAATGCGGATAGAGCCGCCGGTATCGGTACCCAATGCGCCATCCGCCATCCCCGCCGCCACCGCCGCGGCGCATCCTCCGCTGGAACCTCCGGCGGTGAGTGACGGGCGAAGCGGGTTTGCCACATCGCCCCCCAGCGAGCTTCGCGAGCGCACGTCAAAAGCAAACTCGGACATATTCGCTCTGGCGAGGATAATCGCTCCTGCCCTGCGCAACCGCTGTATAACAAGCGCATCCGACGTCGCGTTAAGTGAGGCCAGCGCCCGGCAGCCAAGAGTAATGGGCATCGGTGCGCAGGCAATATTATCTTTGACGATCAACGGCACGCCGTGCAGGGGGCCGATCGGCTCCCCGCGTCGACGCTGCTGCTGATGCTGTTCCGCCTGAGACATGGCGTCAGGGTTAACCCCGAGGATCGCGTTGAGCGCCCGGTGCTGCTGAATGACGTCGAGACGGCGGGCAATTTCCTCCGGGCAGTCGTCTGGCGGTATCAGGCGCTTCATAGTCTCAGGCTCCCTCGTGATGAAAACCGGGCAGAAGGCTGCCCGGGATACGTTTTAGTCCCGCATGCCGGTAGTAATGGCATCAATGTCCTGCGGACGCAGACGAATTTCCGCCGCCCGTCGGTGCCCCTGCATCCCCTCGGTACGGCTCTGGCGGATCGCCGGTTCTGCGATTGCCGGGATACCCTGCTCGTCAATCCACTGATGGGTACAGATTTTGACGTACGCCCCAACCCACAGACCGCCGGTATAGCGTGCCGCCGCCATCGTCGGTAACGTATGGTTGGTGCCGCAGCATTTATCAGAGAACACCACGCTGGCGTTCTGACCAATAAACAGCGAGCCATAGTTGCGGATCTTCGCCGCCGTCGCGTGCGGATCGCGGGTATGCACCTGCAAATGCTCCGTCGCCATATGGTCAGCAAACGCAATCAGCTGCGCTTCATCTTCGCAGAGCACAATCTCACCCTGCCGGCGCCACGCCTCCCCCGCCGTGGCGGCCGTTGGCAGGCTGGCAAGCTGACGCTCAACCTCCGCCAGGGTACGCTCAGCGATATCCCGGCTGGTTGTCGCCAGCCCGACGCGGGTATGAATATCGTGTTCTGCCTGCGCCAGCATATCGGCGGCCAGAATGCGCGGATCGGCGCTGTCGTCAGCGATAGTGAAAATCTCGCTCGGCCCGGCGAGGGCATCAATGCCGACTCGACCAAACACCTGGCGTTTCGCTTCGTTAACGAAGGCGTTGCCTGGCCCAACGATTTTGTCCACCGATGGAATGCTCTCCGTTCCCCAGGCCATGGCCGCAATGGCCTGCGCGCCACCTACCCTGAAAATGCGGTGCGCGCCCGCCAGATGGCAAACCGCGATCATCGCCGGATGCGCTCCCGGCGGCAGACAGGCGATGATCTGTTCGCAGCCCGCCACCGTCGCAGGGACAATCGACATCACCGGCGCAGAGAGGATCGGGTAACGCCCACCCGGCACGTAGCAGCCCACCGTCTGCACCGGGATGATCCGGTGACCGAGATGCACTCCAGGCAGCGTCTCAACTTCCAGCGGCTGCATGGTCGCCAGCTGCGCCTGCGCAAAACGACGCACCTGATTAATAGCAAACTCGCTGTCGCGGCGCGTCTGGGCATCCATCCCCTCCAGTGCTTCGGCGATCTCCTGCTCGCTCACCTCAAAGTGCGTCGGCACGACGTTATCAAACTGCTGCGAAAAGGCTCTTAGCGCCGTATCGCCTTCGGTTTTCACGCGCTCGATAATGGCGCTGACCTTCTCCGTCAGGGAACGATCGGCCTGCGCATCCTGCCCCTGCGGGCGCTTAATCCAGCTCACCTGATTTAACATTTACGCGTCCTCCATCTGGCCGAGTTTGATTTGCGCCAGCAGCGCCAGGTGGTCATACACGACCCATTCATCAACAATTTTGCCGTTGACGATGTGGTAGTGCGACATGCCCATCACGAACAGTCGTTCTCCGGTCGGCTTGCCCAGTTCGCCGTAACCCAGGTGATGCCCTTCGATGATCCAGCGAACCGCCACTTTGACGCCGCCTTCATCGCACGGGTTGGAACAGATATGCTGCGGCAGCCACGCGCCGTCAGGGATCATCCCCACCAGCGCCAGCGTCTGATGGGTTACCGCCGCGGTGCCGTACAGCTCTTTCATCAGCGGGCCATGCCACTGCACGTTAGGGGCGTAAACCTCTTTGATTTTGCCGAACATCCGACGATTGTAGATCTCGTGCAGCCAGCGCAGACACTGCTCTTCCGTATCGGTGTGTGCAATGGATACATCGCACTCCATCTCCGGCGGATATTGTCCCAGCATGCGGCCATTTTCGCCGATGTCCATCACGCGGAAGCCTTTATCAAACTGCTCCTTTGCCATATTAAATGCGATTTGATCGGTATTCAGGCCAAGCTGTTTCATTAACGACATGTTGTCGCTGACTACCCACTCCCGGTAAATTTTATTCTCGTGGATCATACAATCCGCCACGGTACGGGTAACGAAGGTGCGGTTGGTCGGCTTGCCTAAATGGCTGTGCTGGGTATGCCGCCCGCTTCCCGTCACCAGGTGAGAGGTATAAAAACCGTCAACATCATTTCCGTTCCAGATAACCTGGGTTGCCATGCCGCGCCGCTCCGGGAAGGCAATTAAGCGTTGCAGCGTATCCTGTACCACCTGCTCACGGTTATAGAGTGTCCCCAGCGCGTTATACAGCACGCAGTTATGGGTATAGTGAGAATAAATTAAGCCGACATCGCGCTCGTCCCATATTTTATGGGTGCAGCGAACTATATAATCGACAATATCGGTATAGCAGTCATCAAAGCCGCGTAATGATTGCACGCGCGGTCTTTTTTCCGGTACCAGATCGACAAAATCACGACGTTCCACCTGTAATACAGGTTCCTCTTTCAGCGATTTCACGCTGCTTTTTTCGGGTACGGCTGGTGCTTTATTTGTTGCTTCGGTGGAAGACATATAAACTCCTGCTCTGTTTTCAGACAATAAGAACCCGCACCCGTAAGTGAGGGTGAATTAAACTCGATTATTTTCGGCAGCCAGAATAAGGGGGCTGCCGCCCCTGTTAATTCACTATTTGCGACCAGATCGCTAATTCATCGATCCCCAGATATTCACGGAAAATTAAACCATCACGTAATTCAAGCTGGCTGATACCGGTAATTGATATGGGTTTACGGGTTGGCGCACCAAATTTGCCGTAACCGTCATGCCAGGTTAATAACGACCAGCGCAGGGAAAGCCGAATCGGCTCGTTAAGATCTTTACGCACAATCAGATGATGGAGCTGCGTTTCGCTGTCGGCAAATGAAGCGCGGTAGCCAGAAAGCTGTGCGCCAATTTCCTGCTCACCGGTGCAGAGGCAATGACCCGGCGCGTAAAGCGTCGCCGCCGGGTGATAGAGACCGGGCACCACGCCACTGTTACCGCCCGCCCACATGGTTAAGTAGCGCTCAACGACGCCTGCCAGCGCCCCTTCTACGTCGTCGCCCTCGGGCCCGCCCGCCCAGCGGGCATCCAGCGTCTCGGCAGAGACCGCCTCCACGCCAAGCTGCTGGCGCATGGTCGCCAGGTTAAAGGCAAATTCGCGGATATCCAGCCCCAGTTGCGCCACAATCGCTGCACGATCCTGAAGCAGCCACTCCTGGCGTACGGCCCCATCAACACAGATGCGATCGGCCCAGGTGCGGACCCAGACATTTTTCCCGGTCGGCGGGCCAAAAAACCCCTCCCCCTGATGCTGAATGCGGGCTACGGTACGCTGAGCCGCATAGTACTCGTCCCCCGGGTTCTGGCTGCACAGAATATCCTCCGTCAGCACCGCTCGCTGCGGGAAGCTGTGCATCGCCTCAAGCGTCAGGCGCATAAACTGGGAAAGCTCATGCAGCTGTTTTTCGGGGGTAGTGAAAACCACCGGCGTAGCGTAAAAATCCGCCAGCTGGCCGATATCTTTCTGCTCCCACACCACGTGCGTCAGCGTCAAAATGAACTGCTGGATAGAGTCGAATTGAGGGCTGAAGCCCCGCAATCTGGTCATGTGCGCTCCTTAGACTGGAATAGCGTTAAACCATTGGTTTCGATAACGCCGCTGCGTGGGCGACGCGCCGAGTGGCGTATCACCAGCGTACCGGGCACCGTAATCTGTTCAGGCTCTATGGTTCCGCTGTCAATTTGCTTCATTAACAGTTCCACCGTGGCATCTACCATCGCGCCGACCGGCTGCGACGCCGAGGTCAACGCATAAGAGGGCCAGCCGGAAGGGCCGATGTCGTCATACCCGACAATGGAGACCTCCTCCGGAATGCGCAAACCAAACTCATAGCGCGCCACATCCATTACCGTGACGGCCATATGATCGTTGGCGACAAAGACCGCATCCGGCGCTGGCGACGCCGAAAACAGGGTATAAGCCGCCCGGGTGGTTTGCTGAGCGTCGTAATTCCCGTGCACCACCCGCACATCGGTGATGCCATGTTCTTCCAGCGTGGAGATGAACCCGCGCTGGCGGGCGATATTGACCGGGGAATCCGCCACGCCGCCCACGTAGGCAAAACGCTTGTGCTCCCCCGCCAGCAGAAACTCGGCAATCTGCCGCGCGGCCGCTTCGTTATTACTGTTGACGCTGGAGGCCATGCCACTCTCTTCGCTGCGGTTAAACAGCACTACCGGGATCCCGGCGGCAAGACACTCCTCGGACAACTCCAGCGACAGCGTCACCGAGGCCAGCACAATGCCATCCACCCGGTACTGCATTATCTGGTCAAAAATACGGTCAACGTTACCGTCCCGGTCGCCAACGAACAGCAGCAGGTGATAGTTCAGCGTATCCAGCTTTTGTGCCAGCGCCTCCAGCACCTGCGAGTAAAAGGGGTTATCAAAGTAAGAAATGACGACACCGATAATGCGCGAACGCGCCGTGTTGAGCGAACGGGCTATCGCATTCGGGCGATAGCCCAACTCGCGCGCCGCCTTCAGCACTTTTTCACGCGTTGCCGGTGAAATGCTGGCCCCCGGCGTGAACGTTCGCGACACCGCAGATTGCGATACCCCCGCCAGCTGAGCGACCTGTTGGGATGTGACTGCTGCAAAAGTCTTACGTTTCATTACCCCTGATTCCTTATCAACGTCCTGCCCATTTGCGCGTGCTTCGAACGCCTCAGCAAGTGGGTGTTTTTTATACTTACACCACCTTTGCATGCGTATGCAACACAAAAAATTAAAATTCTCACAACAAGATCGAGATCACTTTACAAACATGAAACCTTTTCGTAACTTCAAATCTTGAATACGTATGCAAAGAGTTTTCATACCGTCAAAGGTACCGGAGAGAACAGGAGTCGCCCAAAGGATTGAACCGGTAAACGTCGTCCCTGACTGGTTATAACCCATTAATTCTTAAGAGGTTCAAAACCATGTTTCAAGCACTGTTACGCCGTCGGGAAGCCCGGCTCTTTTTCATCATCAGCATCCTGTTCTTTATCTGCATCCATAGCATTGATGCATTCCTGGCCCCCATGATGATCAACCAGGGCATTGAGCCACAGATCATGGGCATCATCATGGGCGCATCCGGGCTGGCAACCCTTCTGATACGCTTCCCGTTAGGCATTATTTCCGACGTGGTTAAAAGCCGCAGGATCTTCATCCAGATTGGCCTGCTGCTGCCAATTATCGCCTGGCCAATTGCCTGGCTTGAACCCAATGCCATTACGCTGTATCTGGCGAAAGCGGCAGACGGCGTCACGGCGGCGACATGGGTGCTGTACAACATCCTGTTCATGCGTTACTTCGGTCGCAACGAAGCCCCTGCCGCCGTCGCGCTGCTGGCGCTGGCAGGGCCCATCGGCGTGTTTCTCGGCAACTGTATTGGCGCGGTGCTGATTCACTATTTTGCCAATAACATCGCCTTTTTTGTCTCCTGCATCTCCGCCCTGGTGGCGTTGATCCTAACGACCCGCATTCAGGACGTGCACGACCCGGTGCAGGCCCCCACGCTTAAAGCCTGCATCACCGGCGCGCGCCAGCAGCTGGCCGACCGTTCCGTCTGGCTGATTGGCATCCTGGCGACCGTCGTCATTCTGGTACCCTTCGCCACCCGGGACACGCTGACGCCGGTCTACGCCGAACAGCTCGGCGCCCGGGCGGGGATCCTCGCGGTGCTCGGAAACATCCACCTTCTGTTTTACGGGCTGGCCATCGCCCTGTGCAGCTCGGTGTTTTATCAGCGCCTTGGGCTGGTAAAAACCGCCGTGCTCGGCATCGTTTTACAGGTGATCTCCACCTTCGGCATTCCCTTTACCAGCAATATGTACGTCATTTACCTGTGGCAGGCGCTGGCAGGTTTTTCGTTCGGTATGGCCTTTGCCGCATTCATGTCGCTCAGCGTAGTGAATACCTCGTCTGATGAACAATCCACGCGAATGGGACTATTCCAGACCATTTATTCCTGCGGCATGTTTGTCGGGCCGGTAATGATGGGCGTAATGATGCAACATATTAACCTGTCGTCCGGTTATATATTGATTGCCGCCCTTTCCGTTGTGGCCGCTATTGCCACACCGCTGTCCGCTCGATGGGTATATGCCCGTAAAACGCAAACCTCAGCCCAATTATTAAAAAACGGTGCGTACGCCGCCGCGCCGGATCAATAACCCACTTAGAAGTAAACACCCTTTCCCGGTCTGCCGGGAGGACAACTGACATCTAAAAAAGGTAAGGAGAAGCGTGTGTCCTGGAAATTAAAAACCGGTAAATCTACCGAAGAGCGCCAGCAAGCCAACCAGCAAATAAGAGAAACGGTTGAGCAAATACTTGCGGATATTGAAAAACGTGGAAATAAAGCCATTCGCGAATTATCCATTAAATTCGATCGTTATGACCGTCAGGATTATCGTCTGACCCCCGCGGAGATCGACCGCTGCATAAAACAGTTAAGCCGCCAGGATATTCAGGATATTGAATTCGCCCAACAGCAGGTGGCGAATTTTGCCCGCGCGCAGAAAGAATGCCTGCGGGATCTGGAAATTGAAACGCGTCCCGGCGTTATTCTCGGGCATAAAAATATTCCGATTAACGCCGTGGGATGTTACGTGCCTGGCGGAAAATATCCCCTGCTCGCCTCCGCGCACATGTCGATTATCACCGCCAGCGTGGCGGGGTGCTCAAGAATTATCAGCTGTGCCCCGCCGTTTAACGGTCAGCCCGCCCCGGCGATTGTCGCGGCGCAAAAAATGGCTGGCGCAACGGAAATCTATGCCCTTGGCGGCATTCAGGCGATAGGCGCCATGGCGCTGGGCACGGACTCGCTGGCACCAGTCGACATGCTGGTCGGCCCCGGTAACGCCTTCGTCGCGGAGGCCAAACGCCAGCTGTTCGGCCGGGTAGGTATCGATCTGTTTGCCGGTCCGACGGAAACGCTGGTGATTGCCGATGACACCGTTGACGCGGAAATGTGCGCCACGGATCTGCTGGGCCAGGCCGAACACGGCGTCACCACCCCTGCCATCCTGCTGACGAACTCGCTCCAGCTTGCCAAAGAGACGCTCAGCGAAGTGGAACGGCTGCTGGAAAAGCTCCCTACCGCCGACATTGCCCGCCAGTCCTGGCAGGACTACGGGGAAATCATCGTCTGCGACAGCTACGAAGAGATGCTGCTGGAGGCAGATCGTATCGCTTCCGAACATGTTCAGGTGATGACCGACCGGGACGACTGGTTCCTGGCTAACCTGACCAATTACGGCGCGCTGTTCCTTGGGCCGCGTACTAACGTGGCCTACGGCGATAAGGTGATCGGAACCAACCACACCCTGCCGACGCAAAAAGCCGCACGCTATACCGGCGGCCTGTGGGTGGGCAAGTTCATGAAAACCTGCACCTTCCAGAAAGTCCTCAGCGACGAAGCCACCGCCGAAATCGGCAGCTATTGTTCGCGTCTGTCGCTGCTGGAAGGGTTCGCCGGACATGCCGAGCAGGCCAATATTCGCGTGCGCCGTTATGGCCAGACGGAGGTTCCCTACGCCACACCGGCCCCGGTCAGGGAAAAGGTGTAAGCCATGACGCTTTTGCAAACGCCCTCTTTCACCCTGCACGGCAAACGCGCGCTGGTAACCGGCGGGTCAAGAGGGATTGGCTTCGCTGCCGCCGTCGCCCTTGCACAGGCGGGCGCAGAGGTATGGATCGCCGCCCGGGGCCGCGAGGCGCTGGCGCATGCCGCAAGTCTGGCAGCGGAACACAGGCTCGCATTTCACCCGCTGGAGCTGGATATTACCGACGCTCAGGAGGTGGAGCGTGTGCTGGCGACATTGCCCACGCCCGACATTCTGGTGAACAGTGCCGGGCTGGCACGCCACCAGCCGTTTCTTGAGGTGAACGAGGACAATTTCGATGCGGTGATGGCGCTTAACCTGCGCGCCACCTTTTTTGTCAGCCAGCGCGTGGCGCGCAGAATGCGGGCGGGCGGTAAGGGAGGGTCGATTATTCACATCTCATCGCAAATGGGACACGTTGGTGGCCCCGAGCGTAGCGTGTACTGTGCCTCCAAATTCGCGCTTGAAGGGTTAACCCGAACGATGGCGCTGGAGCTGGGCGATGCGGGGATCCGCGTTAATACGCTGTGCCCGACCTTCATTGAAACCGACCTGACGCGCCCGGCGCTTGCCGATCCGGCGTTCCGCCACTACGTGCTGGACAACATCAAGCTGCGCCGGTTAGGCAGGCTGGAGGACATTATGGGCCCGGTAGTGTTTCTCGCCTCAGATGCCGCCGGGCTGATCACCGGCAGTGCCCTGATGGTTGACGGCGGCTGGACGGCTACGTGAGGGATGCAATGGAATATCCGCTTCTGGACAATACCGATCTGCCACTGGTGCTGCTTGGTGGCACGCTTTGTAACGCCCGGCTCTGGCAGCCCGTTATTGAACGGCTGAATGTCGCAGCGGTGTCGTGTATTACGCTGACGGGTGCGGAGTCCGCGCCGCAGGCGTCACGGCGGTTATTAGAGGTTCTGCCGCCGCGCTTTCTGCTGGCAGGGTTTTCTCTCGGTGCCATAGTCGCGCTGCAAATGGCCGCCGACGCGCCAGAAAGAGTGAACGGGCTGACGCTGATTTCCGTTAATCCGTTGCCCGTTGCGCCAGACACCCTCGCTTCACGCCGGGAAGCGGTACGCACCGCACAGGCGCGGGGCCTGGCCGACTGGCTGGTCTCCTCGCTGTGGCAGAGCTATGTCGCCCCGTCACGTCTGTCCGATCGGATCCTGCAAGAGACTATTTGCCGAATGGCGCAAGAGTGCGGCATTGAGACCTTTGCCGGGCAAACGGAAATGGCCATTCACCGGCAGGACAACCGGACTGCGTTTAACGCCCTCTCCTGCCCCACATTACTTCTAAACGGCGCGCAGGACGTTATCTGTACGCCCCATCATCATCAGCTACTGGCAGCAGGCAACGCGAACGTGACCAGGCATACGGTGGAGGCTGGCGGGCATTTTATTCCGCTGGAAACCCCGGATGAGATCGCGCCGCTGCTGCGTCAGTGGATAACGGAGTGCATACAGTGCGCAAAAACAGTTTAAAGACCGCATTTCTGGAAAATACTCCCATCATAAACGGCTGGCTGGCGATCCCGTCCGGTTATAGCGCGGAAATTATGGGCCATCAGGGTTACGACGCCGTCACCGTCGATTTGCAGCACGGCATGATTGATTTTGCCAGCGCGCTGTCAATGCTACAGGCGCTATCGGCCACGCCTGCCGTGCCGCTGGTGCGGGTGGCAGATAACGATCCGGCGCAAATCATGCGCGTATTAGACGCAGGAGCCTACGGCGTAATCTGCCCGATGATCTCCAGCGCGGAACAGGCTCGCCGTTTTGTCGCTGCCTGTCGCTATCCACCGCTGGGTGTTCGCTCCTTTGGTCCGGCCAGAGGTCTACTCTACGGCGGCATTGATTATCCACAGCACGCTAACAACGAGATCCTGACGCTGGCGATGATTGAAACCCGCGAAGGGCTGGCTGATCTTGACGCCATCCTTGATACCGAAGGGCTGGACGGTGTGTTTATTGGCCCCAACGATCTCTCACTGACGCTGACCGGCAGCGCCAGCGCCGAATCGCAACATCCCGAAATGCTTGCTGCTATTGAGCGGGTGATTCACTGCTGCCGCCAGCAGCAGAAGATTGCCGGAATTTTCTGCACTTCCGGCGCGGCCGCCGCAGCGCGCATTGATCAGGGTTTTCAGTTTGTTACCCCTGCAAACGACGTCATGCAACTGGGTCGCGCCTCGCGTGAAGCCATTGCCCTCGCCCGCGGCAACGCTATCCCTACCACCGGTGCATCCGGTTATTAAAAGGAGAAATAATGAAAACCATCCATCTTACCCAGAGTCAGGCTCGAACACGGTTAATCGCCCCCGAGGACATGATTTCCTGTAATCTTGCTTTTATTGATTGCAAGCTACCCGGCTCGCATCTCAAACAAAACTATTCCTTCATCGGCCCGGGTGTAACCCAGTCCAGCGAGCAGGTCGTCAATATTCCCGAGCCGCACGGCTTTAACATTGGCGCGGCGGCTATGCCGAAAGGGGTGACGAATAATCTGCATCTGCATTTCACCGCCGAGGTGTTCCTGATCCATGAAGGAACATGGCGTTTTCGCTGGGGTGCCAACGGCGAGCATGAAGCTGAATTTAGCGCACCCACTATCCTTTCAATACCGACCTGGATCTTCCGCGGTTTCACCAACGTCAGTAAAGAAGAGACCAGCGGTATGGTGTTTACGGTGCTCGGCGGGGACAACACGGGCGGCATCATCTGGCATCCTTCCGTGCTGGCGGCAGCCAGTGAATACGGAATGTATTTGAGTAAAGACAACATGCTCATCACACAGGAAACCGGCGATCCGCGGCCTGACCCCGCCGCGCTGCTGACGCCGCTGTCAGAGGAATATATTGCCGGGCTGCGTGACTACAGCGTTGAGGAGATGCGCCAGCGTGCGGTAACCGGCGATGACCGCTGCTGGTCAGCCCAGGGACTGCTGGATTCGGTGCTGCCAGGACACGGCGGCGAAATTGCGCCGGTTATCGGTTTCGGCATTTCACAGGATCGGGATTCCGCTCCCGCTATCGTGAGCCCGCACGGTTTTTCCGTCGAATGGCTGCGTCTCGCCGAGGATCACGTTGTGGGCCGCCATCTCTGCCCGGATATTCAGGTCATTATGGTCTTTAAAGGCCAGCTGGAGGTCACCTGGAACGAGGCGGGCGAAGAAGTGAGCGTTATCGCTCCGGAACGTTCGGTGATCTCTGTTCCGGCAAACAGCTGGCGTCGCTACCGCGCGGTTGACGGCAAAACGGAGTTTATTCTGACGACCCGCGGCGATCAGCGTAAGCGCCTCTACTGGGATGAAGCGATCCTGCAACAGGCGAGAGAACACAATCGCTGTCTCGATCCCGATGGCTACGTAGCCGATGCCGACATCCTGCCTGCCACGGCCCGTCGGGCCGGTGCGATACTGGAGACATGCAACAGCAACAAAACCTGAATTATCCGTTGAGCTCACTTGCCGGATCCGCTGCGTTCGTTGAGAGGCATGCCAGCCTGCACTTTCAGCCTGTTAACGAACCAGCGTCCGGCCGGGCCGGGCGGATGTTCCTCCTGGTGCACCGCCTGCATGGAAAAACCGGGCCCGACGTCGGGCTGCATCGGCACGTTCAGCGTAACCAGTTTTCCCGCTGCGAGATCTTCCTCGACCATTGGCAGCGGCATATAACCCCACCCCAGTCCGGCACGCAGGAAGGCGTGCTTCGCGCCCATATCCGCTAAATGCCATGTCTTTGACGACATGACGCCAAAGCTTCGGCCCACGGTGAGAGAGGAGCGATCGGTCAGCACCAGCTGGACGTGTTCCTGTAAAAGTGAACGAAGGATCGGACCGGACGCGGTCGCCAGCGGATGCTCAGGGGAGACAACGGCCACCGCAGGCACGCTGAGAAGGAATTCTGAGATGCATCCCGCCGGAAGATGCGGCAGCGATCCGGTTATCGCCACCCGGCAATGACCGTCCAGTAAAGGCTGGAACACCGCCCCCAACGCTTCCACATACAAACGCAGCGGGGTGTCAGGAAATGCCTGCTGAAACGCCTGCACCGCAGCGGTGAGCTGCGCTACGGGAAACATCACGTCGACGGACACCGCCAGTTCAGGCTCAAGACCTTCGGCTAAGGTGCGCGCCTTAGCCTTAAAGGCGTCCATCCCGGCAGTGGCAAGACGCGCCGCTTCCAGCATGGCGACGCCCGCCTCCGTCAGCGTCGGATAACGCCCGGTACGATCGAATAATGGAAACCCGACCTGTGCCTCAAGGTTTGCCAGCGTCGCGCTGACAACCGACTGCGCGCGCCGCAGCCTGCGACCGGCGGCGGAAAAACTCCCTTCATCAACGGCAGCAATAAAGGTGCGGAGTTGATCAACAGACATACCGTCCAGCATGTATCGCTCCAGCAGATGGATCCCATCTAATTATATAGGCTATTCAGATAGGTCAAAGATTACTACTCTCAGTGCATGTTCACTACTCTTCAATGAAGGAAATACAATATGAAAACGACTACTGTAGGTATCATCGGCGCTGGCGCTATCGGGCAAGCCTTTGCAGAACAACTGGTTAAAGCGGGCATGAACGCTATTCTGAGTAACAGCCGCGGGCCGGAAAGCCTGACTGCGGTGGTTGAGAAACTGGGCCACGGGGCTCGCGCTGGCACCGTAGAACAGGCCGCCCAGGCCGACATCGTTTTTGTCAGCACAAACTGGGACAAAACCGAGGCCGCGTTACGCGGCATCAACTGGGAGGGGCGTATCCTGATCGACGCGACCAACCCGGTCATACTGCCAGGCTTCACGCTGGCTGAACTGGGCGGAAAAAACTCAAGCCAGGTGGTGACACAGTGGGCTCCGGGTGCACGCGTCGTTAAAGCCTTCAATACTCTCCTTGCAGGGGTGCTGGCTCAGGATCCGGCGCAGGCGGGTGGCCGTCGTGTCGTCTTTATCTCCGGAGACCATCCTGACGCAAAGGCGGAAATAACAGCCTTAGCCGGGCAACTGGGCTTCGCAAGTATTGATTTAGGCAGCCTGGAGGTTGGCGGTACGCTACAACAATTCCCCGGAGGGCCTCTTCCGGCGGTGAACCTGGTGCAACTGGCATAGCTAAAGGTAACGATAAATATGACGCAGCGTACTTCCGCAGAGACCTTTGAAGAATACCTTCCCGGCAAGCTGATCAGGGAACATCGGGCGCAATCTTCCCGGGATGTATTCGTGCAAATTCTGGCGCGCAGACACGTGCAGGAAAACGTCATTATTCCGGCAGTGCCGGAGCCTTTTATCGTCTGGATCCTCTCAGGTAATGCCGTCGTTGAGGAGCGTTCCCCCGGTGAGCCGTGGTTAGCAAACCGCGTTACCGCAGGCGATTTCTTTCTCACAACGGCGGCTTCTCCTACTGAAATGCGCTGGCACGCCGGGCCAGATACGCCTTTCGTCGTTATGCATGTTTATATGGGAGTGGCTATGATGCAGGAGTATGAACTGCGGGAAGTCTCCGGCGCGCGCGACGACACGCTATCCGCCCTGCTGGAGCAGATACGTCAGGAGCTGTATCTGCAAAATCCACCCAGCGGCCCGTTTATCCAGGGCATTGCGCAGGCGCTGGCAGTACATCTGATTCGCACCTATGGCACTCATGCGAAACGACACCGCGGGGGCTTGCAGGCATTTAAGCTGCACCGGGTCTTCACGGCAATGCGTGAAGGGTTAGCCCAGCCGTTTGACCTGGCACGCCTGGCTGAACTGACCGATCTTAGCGAATACCATTTTAGCCGCGCCTTTAAACAGTCAACCGGACTTTCCCCTTCTCACTACTTTATCCGGCTACGCATGGAGGAGGCGCGTCGCATGCTATCGGAAAGCAATGATTCCATAATCAATATTGCACTGAACGTCGGATACACCAGCCCCAGCCACTTTGCTGCCGTATTCCTCAGGCATAACGGCGTGACGCCCTCCCACTATCGCAGCGATGCCGTTCGCAGCAAAAGCCCGACAGTTTGAGCAAAAGCCCGCGCGAAGCGATTGCCAGAAAGATCCATTATTGACCCGTACTTCAGACATTCTTTCTGAAGCGTTGAAATTAACTCTCAAGAGGATCAACTATGGAACTCAACGGTAAAGTCGCGCTCATCACCGGTGCTTCAAGCGGAATTGGTGCCTCCACGGCCAAAAAGTTAGCGGAACAGGGCGTCAGGGTGGGTCTCGCTGCCCGCCGTCTGGATCGTCTTCAGGCGCTGGTGTCTGAAATTGAGGCTGCTGGCGGGGAAGCCATGGCGCTGGCCATGGATGTCACTGACCCGGCCTCAGTTAATAAAGGGGTGGAGGCACTGCACAAACGCTATGGCCATATTGATATCGCCTTTAATAACGCCGGGCTGATGCCGATTTCGGATATCGCCAGCCTCCGGGTTGACGAGTGGCATCGAATGGTAGATGTAAACGTAAAGGGCCTGTTTAACACGGTCGCGGCCGTATTGCCGATTATGCAGTCACAGCGCTCGGGTCATATCATCAATACCTCGTCGATCGCCGGGCGTAAAACGTTTCCCGGACTGGGCGTATACTGCGCGACGAAGCACGCGGTTGCCGCCTTCTCGGATATTTTGCGTATGGAGCTGGCCCCTCAGTTCAACATTCGCGTCACCTCGCTTCAGCCGGGTGCCGTTGAAAGTGAATTATTCGAGCATATCAGTGACGAAAATTATCGTGCACAGATGGAACAGCTGAAGGAGAAGATGACGTTCCTGAAAGCCGATGATATCGCCGACTCGATTCTTTACGTATTGCAGGCACCGGAACATGTGGACGTGGCAGAGCTGTTTATTATGCCGACCGAACAGCCGTGGTAAGAGGGTGAAGCGGGTCAGGCTGGTGCCTGACCCGCTACGTTAGTTTGCAGAGGCCGTAGGTCTGATGGTGATTTCGGTGGTATCGACACTCTCAGGCGCCTCGATGATGTGGCGCACGGCGCGAGCGATATCAGCCGGTTTGAGAGCAATAGCCCGGTACGCATCCATCACCGCCATGGTTTCTTCGTGCGTGATGGTCGAGGCCAGTTCGCTTTCCACTACCCCAGGGTTGACGCAGGTCACACGGATGTTCGAACTTTCCTGACGTAAACCATCGGAAATGGCCCGTACCGCAAATTTGGTCGCGCAATAGACGGCGGCCGTGGGCACGACGGACAAGGCACCAATCGAGCCTATATTGACGATCTGCCCCGAGCCCTGGGCTTCCATAATCGGCAAAACAGCACCAATACCCCACAGTACGCCCTTGATATTTACGTCAATGGTGCGTTCCCACTCATCCTGCTTGCCAGCCGAAAGCGGAGAGAGAGGCATAATGCCCGCGTTGTTAATAAGTACGTCAATGCGGCCCCACTTATCCCGTGCTGCCTGAACGAAGGCGGCCATCGACTGGCGGCTGGTAACGTCTAATACCTGAGCCTCTGCCTCCCCTCCTGCGCTGCGGATTTCATCAGCCAGAGCGTGGATGCGATCCAGCCTGCGTGCACCCACGAACACTTTTGCGCCTGCCTTGCCGAGCTCTCTGGCGATACCTTCTCCGATACCGCTGGAGGCGCCGGTAATTAAGATGACTTTGTTCATGTTTTACTCCTTCAGTTGAGTTCACTGCAATCATAGATACAGACCATTGTTTCTTGTATCCTGCCTTTACTGGACTCACTGGTTAGCAATGTTAAACAATGAAAATCGATCTTAATTTGTTACCGCTTTTTCTGGCGGTCGCCGAAGAACGCAGCTTCAGCGCTGCCGCCGGGCGCCTGGGCATAACCCGTTCCGCTGTCAGCCAGGGAATAAGACGTCTCGAAGATGGGTTTCAGACCCTGCTGGTGATGCGCACCACGCGCTCGGTAAGGCTCACCGAAGCGGGTGAACGGTTGCATAAATCGTTGCTGGGGCCCATCGCCAACATTGAAGCGGCCTTTGACGACATCACCTCGGACAGCATACCGCGCGGACAGCTCAGGATCGCTGTCACCTCAATTGCGGAAGCGTTTCTTTCGGGCCCACTGCTCGCCTCGTTTACGGCCGCGCATCCTGCGGTATCGCTTGATGTTTTCGTGTCAGATGAGGAATTCGATATCGTGGCAGCGGGCTATGACGCCGGGGTGAGGCTGGGCGAAGTTATCGAAAAAGACATGATCGCTATTCCCCTTACGGGCCAGCAGCGTGAACGGGTGGTGGCTTCACCTTCCTATCTGGCGACACACAGCGCACCGACGCACCCCCGTGAACTGGTCGCTCATCGGTGTATCGGCTGGCGCCCTTCCCCGGACGTTGCCCCCTATCGCTGGGAGTTTGAGGAAGCAGGCGTCCCTTTCGATGTGGCAATTGAACCACAAATCACCACTAACGATCTGCGTCTTATGCTCAGCCTCGCGCTGGCCGGCGGTGGTATAACCTTTGCCACGGAGGACACCTTCACACCGTACATTGAATCAGGACAGCTGGTTTCCTTACTGGATGCGTTTCTTCCATCTTTTCCTGGTTTTTATCTCTATTTTCCCCAGCGCCACAATATGGCCCCCAAGCTCAGAGCCCTGATCGAGCACATCCGCCAGTGGCGACAGCTCCCCGCCACGCAGCCGACACTGCGTTAAATGGTTCCAACCCTGAATGCAGATTTTCCTCAATCTACTGCATCCCTTTGATGAGCATCAACGACAGCACGTCATTACCATGGAAAATGACAACGGACACGATGGGCAGGACTTCACACAAGGATGGAACCTTAAAAATGTACAGACCAATAGTTGTTATCCTCTTTATTCTTTTGACATTAGCTGCCCTCGTGGAAATCGGCATAATTTCTTTAGGCTAATACCGATAGCCTCTGAAAGGCCACGCTTGCGGCCTTTTATTTATTAAACATGAGAAGAAAATACGTAATTTTTTTGAGTAGCAGAAATTAACCCGCCCGTAAAAATATATTTTATAAATGAGAGAGTTTTAAATATATCATACACCAGATATTTTACCCTAACTTAAACTACAATTAAGCAGCAATTAAACCTAACCAAAATTAGATATTTATCGCATATTATAATTATTAATATCGCCCCACCAGCACCGTTTTAAGGGTTGCACCTTTTACGCCGAAACCCTTTATCCACGCGCCCTCATAGCTAACGAAATATATTCACGCTATCAATTAATCTCCCCTGCAATAGCCGCATTGGGTTTACGAACACTTAATTTGCGTATTCAGACATTTATAGCTATATCATTTTTATAACGAAATAATTTAATACCTGCACAAATAATAAGGCTTATAAATCGCAAACATATAAATAAACAACTATTTCCTGTGTAAATAATTAGCTTTGCCCTGAGGTTGCCACTTTTAATCCTGGCGGGCATCGGTCGCGCTAAACAAAGTAACGGTAAATCCTGTTTATTAAACAGTATTTTCGCCGGGAGCGCGTTCATCCCTTCAGAAACGATGGCTTTGTTTGACACGCCGTAACCAATCACTCTGCTGGAGTAATAACTGTATGAGCCAAATATCTGTTATATCTAAATTAACTGGCGTGGAAACGACCACGGAAGGGACACAGATAACACTCGATCACTCCTCAATCGTTAAGCTTAACGTGGATCGAGCCAACATCGCAGATTACTCCCGCAGCGGAAACGATCTGGTGATTACCCTCAACTCGGGCGAAGTGATTACCCTCAAGAATTTCTACGTCACTGATGCGCAGGGCGTAAGCCAGCTGGTGCTTGAAGAGAGTGACGGAGCGCTGTGGTGGATTGAAGATCCAACCGGTGCCGCGACCTATGAATCCATCGCCTCCACCGATGCATTACTGGCGGCGTCAGGGAGTGATGCCGGCGGCGCCGCTGCGTGGCCCTGGGTGCTGGGTGGCCTGGCCGCCGCAGGTGGGATTGCTATTGCGGCGGGAACCGGCGGTGGAGGTGGCGGAGATGACGATAACAACAACCCGAATCCCGGTAATCCGGGAAATCCTTCCGAACCTGATACTACGCCTCCGAATGCTCCCACTAATCTTCAGGTCTCACCTGACGGCAAAACCGTAACAGGTACGGCTGAACCGGGCAGCACGATTACCCTTAAAGATGCCGATGGCAACACCATTGGAACGGGCAAGGTCGGCAGCGACGGCAAATTTACTATCGATCTCGGTACGCCGCTCACCAACGGGGAGCAGATCACCGCCACGGCCACCGACCCGTCCGGCAATACCAGCCAGGGTGGTCAGGTCACAGCACCGGATCTCACCGCGCCGGATGCACCTGCCAATCTGGAGGTTTCGCCTGACGGCAAAACCGTCTCCGGTACGGCTGAGCCGGGCAGCACCGTGACACTGAAAGATGCCGATGGCAACACCATCGGAACGGGCAAGGCTGGCAGCGACGGGAAATTTACTATCGATCTCGGCACGCCGCTCACCAACGGGGAGCAGATCACCGCCACCGCCACCGATCCGTCCGGCAATACCAGCCCGGGCGTTCAGGTCACGGCACCGGATTCAACCGCGCCGGCTGCCCCCGAGATTGTCACCGTCAATGATAACGTGGGCACCGAAGCGGGCCCGCTGAGCAACGGACAACGCACGGACGATGCACGCCCGACGTTCAGCGGCATCAGTGAAGCTGGCACCGTTATTACCTTCTATGACAACGGCAGGCCGATCGGCACCGCCACGGCCGATGCTACCGGGAAATGGAGCTTTACCCCGTCGACCAACCTGTCTGAAGGAAACCACGCCATTACCACCACCGCGACCGATGCAGCAGGCAATACCAGCCCGGCGTCCACGGCGGTGAACTTCGTGGTGGATACGGTCGCACCAGGTGCCCCGGCCATCACCGGCATGACCGACGACGTTGCGCCCAATACCGGCGTGCTCGGAAGCGGAAGCACCACTAACGATCCGCGCCCGCAGCTCACCGGCACGGCGGAAGCGGGCTCTACGGTCACCATCTATGATAACGGCATTGCCATTGGCACAGCGGTTGTAGGCAGCAACGGAAGCTGGAGCTTTACGCCGTCGGTTAACCTGAGCGAAGGCAGCCACCAGCTTACCGTACGCGCCACCGACATCGCCGGTAACACCGGTCCGGCCTCACCGGCCTTTACCGTAACGGTGGATGTCACCACCCCGCCGGTGCCGACAGGATTTATCGTTAACGATGACACCGGAGGGCTGAAAGGCACGATTACCGCCGGGCAGTTTACCGACGAGTCGCAGCCCCGCCTGACGGGCCGAGGAGAACCAGGCAGCACGATTACGGTTTACGATAACGGCGTTGTGATTGGCAGCACAACGGTTCTGCCGAACGGTACCTGGAGCATCACGCCGACAACGCCGCTGGCAGAGGGTGCACATTCGATTACCCTGCGCGAAACCGATGCGGCAGGCAACCAGAGCGGCCTGTCTCAGCCGATCAACTTTACCGTCGATCTTACGCCGCCAGACATGCCGGAGGCGACGCTCAATTCGACAGGCACGCAAATCACCGGTACTGCCGAGCCGGGCAGTAAAATTGTCATCACCAACAACGCCGGGGTGCAAATCGGGACCGCCACTGCCGACAGCAACGGCAACTACGTCGCCAACCTGAACCCTGCACAAGTGAACGGCGAGATCATCTCCGTGGTCGCCTCCGATGCCGCAGGCAACCAGAGTTCCCCGGCGCTGGTTAACGCAGCGGACATCACCGCGCCTGCCGCACCGGGTAACCTGGTGGTGGCGGAAGACGGGGCAAGCGTCAGCGGAACCGCCGAGCCAAACAGCACGATTATTATTAAAGCGCCGGACGGTACGATCATCGGCCAGGCCACCGCCGGTCCGGACGGCACCTTTACCATCCCGATTTCGCCAGCCCAGACCAACGGCGAAGCCCTTGAAGTGACGGCCACCGACGGCAGCGGCAACACCAGTCCGTCCGGCTTTGCCGACGCGCCAGACAGCACGCCACCGCTGGCACCGGAAAACGTGGTGATCTCTGCCGACGGCACCACGGTAACCGGTACAGCCGAGCCGGGCAGCACCGTCACTATTCGTGAAAATGGCGTTAAGGTCGGGGAAGCGGTCGCCGACGATCAGGGTAATTTCAGCGTTGATCTGATCCCGCCGAAAGCCAACGGCGAAGCCCTGACCGCAGATGCCACCGATACCGCCGGAAACACCGGCCCGACCGCGCCGTTTGACGCGCCGGACATCACCGCGGCACAAACCCCGGTCATCACAGGCGTGGAGGATGATGCGCTCGACGTCACCGGTCCTGTCAGCCAGAACGGTCTCACCAACGACAAAACCCCGACCATCAACGGAACGGGCGAGCCCGGCACAACGATCACCCTCTACAGCGGCACCACTGAAATCGGCACCGCAGTGGTTGGGCCTGACGGCCAGTGGTCCATCACGCTGGAAACGGATCTTCCCGACGGCGGGCACGTGCTGACGGCGACGGCGGTTGACGCCAACAATAACCTCAGCGGGACATCGAACACCTGGAGCATCACGGTGGATACCGCCGCGCCGGGCGCTCCAGCCATTACGCAGGTCATTGATGACGTACCGGGCCGCACGGGGCCGCTCGACAACAACCAAATCACCAACGACACGCTCCCGACGCTGAACGGTACCGGCGAGCCGGGCTCCACCGTGACGATCCGCCTGGACGGACAGGATATTGGTACTGCCATTGTGAATAACGGTGGCGCATGGACCTTCACGCCCACTACCGCATTAGGGAACGGGCAGCATACGTTCACCGTCGTCGCGAGCGATGCGGCCGGCAACACCAGCGCATCATCACCCGGCTTTACCTTTACCGTCGATACCACTCCGCCACCGGCGGCCACCCTTGACACCGTCTCCGATAACATCGGCACTGTGCAGGTTCCGCTTAACAGCGGGGATACTACCGATGACACGCTGCCGCAGCTGCAGGGAACCGCACCGGAAGGCACCACCATCACTATCTATGACGGGACCACCCTGCTCGGCACGGCCGTGCTTGACGGTAGCGGCGGCTGGAGCTTTACGCCAACCACGCCGCTGACGGACGGCCCGCATTCGCTGACGGTCCATGCGACGGATGAGGCGGGTAATACCACCATCTCGCCACCGTTTGAGCTGGCGATCGACACGACCGCGCCTGCAACGCCGGATATTCCTGAGATCACCGTGAACCCGGACGGCGCCACACCGGGGACGGCTCTGAATCCTGGGGAGACCACCCGCGATACCACACCAACCCTGAGCGGCTCGGGCACGCCGGGAGATACCGTAAGCATTTACGATGGCGCAACCAAAATAGGTGAAGCCGAGATCGATGGCGACGGTAACTGGAGCTGGACACCGGAAGATCCGCTCCCTGACGGCACCTACGATCTCTCCCTGACGGTGACCAATCAGGACAGCGCCGGGAACGAAAGCGCACCGTCCACGCCAGTGACCATTACCATTGATACCGACGCGCCGGGCCAGCCGGGGATCCCGACGGTGACAGACAGCGTAAGCCAGATCACCGGGCCAGTGGACAACGGCGGAACCACCAACGATCCGCGCCCGGTACTGAGCGGCACCGGTACGCCGAATGACGTCATTACCATCTATGACCAGGTGGGTACAGGCGAGCCGCAGGCCGTGGGCAGCGTCACGGTGGACGGTAGCGGTAACTGGAGCTGGCGTCCTGAGAGCAACATTGGCGAAGGGACGCACCAATACACGGCGACCGCCACCGATGAAGCCGGCAATGAATCTCTGCCATCAACCGGTATCACGATAACGGTCGACACCCTCGCCCCGGATACCCCGCTCATCGGTTCCATTGGTGGCGCTCAGAATGGAGGCTCAACCAACGATAACACACCTGTCATTGGCGGAGGCGGCACGACCGGCGAAACGGTGATTATCTACAACAACGGCGTGGAAGTGGATCGCGTTGAAATCGCCAATGGCGAGTGGTCATACACCCTGCCGACACAAACCGATGGTCCGCTGAATATCACCGTCGCCGCGGTGGACGACGCGGGTAACCTGAGCCCGGTCAGCCCGGTCTTTAGCGTGACGGTCGATACGCAGGCACCGACCGTGCCGCAAATTGACGCCGTCTCTGACAGCCAACTGACCAACAGCGTGCTTTACACCCGCGACGGTACCCCAACCCTCACCGGGATTGGCGAGCCGGGTTCGAGCGTAACCGTTTCTGTTGATGGCACGCCGTCTCCGGTGGTCGTGGTGGTTCAGCCGAACGGGACATGGTCCTGGACAGCCGACCCCGCGCTTGCGGAAGGGCCGCACACCTTCTCGGTTGCCGCAAGTGACGCGGCGGGGAATACCTCCGCCAGCTCCGGCGATCTCAGCGTGACGGTGGATACGCTGCTTCCTGCAACGCCAACCAATATCACCATTGCCGCAGAGGGCACGCCGCTGACCGGTACGGCAGATGATGGAACCACGGTGACGGTGCGTGACGCCGGCGGCAATATCATCGGGACCGGGGTCGCGACGGGAGGCACCTTCGCCATCGCCCTCTCCCCGGCCCAACTGGATCCCGCGACGCTGACGCTGTTCGCCACGGACGCCGCAGGTAATGCAAGCCCGACAACCACCTTTGACGTACCGGACTCCCCGCTTATTCTGCCAGCGGTGCCGGTGATTACGGCAATCAACGATGATGCCGATCCCGTCACTGGCGATGTGAAAGATAAAACCACCAATGACACCACGCCTACCCTTACCGGCACCGCCGATCCGGGTAGCGTCATCACCATTTATCTGGATGGGGCGCTGGTTCCGCTGACCGAAATTGTTGCGGATACAGACGGCAACTGGAGCTACACGCCGCTGCTGCCGCTCGCGGAAGGGCCGCACACCTTCGCCGTCACCGCCACAAACACCACCACCGGCGCGACCAGCGGGCAGTCGCCGATCGCGACTGTCACCGTCGACCTCACCGATCCGACCGCACCAGCCATCGGTGCGGTGACCGATGACGTAGGCCCGGTCACCGGCCCAATCGCTGACGGGCAGAGCACCAACGACAACCGTCCTACCCTGACCGGAACAGGCACGGCCGGGGACACCATTACGGTGTACGATGACGGCGACCCGCTGGGCACCGTTGTTGTCGGTCCGACCGGCACCTGGAGCTACACGCCGCCTGCGCTGGACGACGGCAGCCACACCCTGACCGTGACCGCCACCGACCCGGCAGGCAATGAGAGCGCCCCGTCGGCCGGGATCACCATCGTTGTCGACACCGTCTCTACCACGCCGGTGATTACCAGCGTGACGGATAACGCAGGCAATGCGGCAACGCCTGTCCCAAGCGGCGATCCAACCAACGACACTACGCCAACCCTGACCGGTAGCGCCGAGCCGAACAGCGTCGTCGCCATTTTTGATGGCGCTACGCAAATTGGTACGGTGGCAGCAGACGGCACCGGTGCCTGGACATTTACCCCTGAAACCGCCCTCGGCGAAGGGACGCATGACTTTACTGTCAGAGCGACGGATCCGCAGGGCAACGTCAGCCAGCCGTCCAACGCCTGGAGCGTCGAAATCGATCTGACTGCGCCACAGGTGCCGACGATCGTTACGGTCAGCGACAACGCCCCGGGAGGCGCAACCGGCCCGCTTACCGCCGGGCAGGTGACCAATGACACCACGCCAACCCTCAGCGGCACCGGCCAGGCGGGTACCATCATTCACGTGCTGAATAACGGCGTGGAGATTGGCACCACCACGGTCGACGGCAGCGGCAACTGGACCTTTACGCCGGATCCGGTACTGACGGACGGGACGTATAACCTGCGCGTTAACGCCAGCGATGATGTCGGAAACGTCTCCGCCAACTCGCCAGTGTTCGCCTTTACGGTGGATACCGCCGGGCCTGCGGCCCCGGTGGTTACCACGGTAATAGACGATGTCAGCCCGGGAACGGGAACCCTCGCCAGCGACGGCTCCACGAACGACACCCGTCCAACTTTCAACGGTACGGGGGAAGTGGGCGCAACGGTACACGTTATTGTCGATGATGTGGAAATTGGCACGGCGGTCGTCAACGCCCAGGGTAACTGGACCTTCACGCCGACCACTGAACTGGGCGAAGGGCCGCACGTTATTACCTTCAACGCCACCGATGCCGCAGGCAATACCGGGGTCACCTCACCACCGTTCAACCTGACGGTGGATACCTCGGTGCCCGAAGCACCGGTCTTTACCCCGGCCACTGACGATGCTGGTACCGTGCTGGGCCCGGTCGCCTCGGGACAAAGCACAGACGACACCACGCCAACGCTGAACGGCACCGCGGCGGCCAACGCGACCATCACCATTTATGAAAGTGGCCGTGAAGTGGGTACCGCCGTGGCGGACGCAAACGGCGTATGGAGCTTTACCACCGGTACGCTGGCAAACGGCAGCCACACCTGGACCGCCACGGTAACCGATGCCGCGGGCAACGTCAGCCCTGCCTCACCAGGCTTTACGCTGGTGGTAGATACGGCTGCGCCTGTCGCGCCGGTTATCACCCAGGCGATTGACGACGTTGGCACCATCACCGGGGCAATAGGTTCCGGCCAGACCACCAACGATCCTCTCCCGCGTCTGGTGGGGACCAGCGAGCCGCTGGCCACCGTGAATATTTATGAGGGCACCACGCTGGTGGGCACCGGTACTGCCGATGCCGATGGCAACTGGACCGTCGATATCACCGTGCCGCTGGACAGTGGGTCACACACCTTTACCGCAGAAGCAACGGATCAGGCGGGTAACACCAGCACGTCGTCCGCCGACTTCAGCCTGACCATTGACACCACACCGCCAGCGCTGCCGGTGCTGACCAGCATCACCGACGATGTCGGTAACGCCGCTGCGCCTGTCGCCAACGGCGGGTTAACCAACGACGCGCGGCCAACGCTCACCGGTACGGCAGAAGCCGGCGCGACGGTCACCATCTTTGATAATGGGGTACAGATTGGCACCGCAGTCGCCACCGGCGGCGCGTGGAGCTTTACGCCTTCCACCCCGCTGGCTGACGGGCCGCATAATCTGACCTTCTCCGCTACCGACGCGGTGGGCAACGCCAGCGCGCAGACCGGCGGTTACACCATTAATGTGGATGCCACCGCCCCTGTCGTACCGGCAATCACCTCGATTGAGGATGATGTGGGGACCGTCACCGGACCTGTTACTGGCACCAACCCAACCAACGACACCCGTCCGACCTTAAACGGTACGGCAGAAGCCAATACCACCGTACGTATTTACGACGGCACGACGCTGGTGGGGACCGTCACTGCCGATGCCAACGGCAACTGGACGCTGCCGCAAACCAGCACCACGCTGACGGAAGGCGCGCATAACTTCACCGCAACCGCCACCGATGCCGCGGGCAATACCAGCGTGGCTTCACCGATTATCACGATTAACGTTGACCTGACGCCGCCACCAGCCCCAACCGGGCTGGCGGTGATCACCAACGGGACGCAGGTCACCGGTACAGCGGAAGCGGGAAGCACCGTCACCATCACCAGCAGCACCGGAACCGTGCTTGGTACCGCCGTCGCGGACGGCAGCGGAAACTTCAGCGCCACCCTCACCCCTCCACAGACCGGCGGGGAGTCACTGATTGTCTTTGCTACCGATAAGGCCGGTAACGCGGGTATCACCACCTCCGTGATTGCCCCGATCACCACGATCCCGAACGCGCCGGTTATCGCAAACATCGACGATAACGTCGGCACGGTGACGGGCAACCTTACCAACGGGAAAACCACCGATGACACCACGCCAACCCTGAGCGGCACGGCGCAGCCGAACGCGACCATCACCCTCTATAACAACGGGGTGCTGATGGGCACGGTCACCGCGAACGCCAGCGGCAACTGGAGCTTCACCACGCCGGTGCTGAGCGAAGGCCCGCATGCCTTCACCGCCACGGCGAGCAACGGCTCGGGCACCAGCCCGATTTCCACGTCAACCACCGTCATTGTCGATCTCACTGCGCCAACGGCTCCAACCGGGACCTTCAACGCAGACGGCAGCGTACTGACCGGTAGCGCTGAAGCGGGCAGCACCGTCACCATCCGCCTGGCGGATAATTCAACGGTCACCGCCACGGCGGACAGCAACGGTTCCTGGAGCTACACCTTCCTCAATAAACAGACGGAAGGTCAGACGCTGCAAATCACCGCCACCGATGCGGCAGGCAACGTTTCGCTGCCCGGCTCAGCCCTTGCGCCGGTGGTGCCGCTCTCTGCCAGCACCAACGCTGAAGAACTGGCGCTCACGACCACCGCCACGGTGACCAATTCGCAGTACAGCGACTATGGTTTCCTGCTGGTAGGCGCCTTAGGTAACGTGCTGACGCTGCTCGGCAACGACACCGCGCAGGTAGGTTTCACCGTCGGCAACGGCGGCAGTGCGGATATTGCCGTGAACGCCAACGCCACGGGTGCCGTTCTTTCCCTGCTCAATACCCTTGAGCTGGTAGTACAGCGCTTCGACGCCGCCAACAACACCTGGACCACCGTGGTCGATACCGGGCAGCCGCAGTTCGCTGACCTGTTGACCCTCGGCGCGACGGGGGTGTCGCTGAACCTGACCGGGCTGGCGAATGGTCAGTATCGCGTCCTGAGCTACAACACTAACCTGCTGGCAACCGGCTCTTACACCAGCCTCGATGTGGCGGTGAAAGAGACCAGCGCAGGCACCGTGTCCGGCGAGACCAGCGTTGTCGGGAACGTCATCACTGACGTGGATCCAACCGCAGGCAGCGACAACGCCCCGGCGGGCACCACCGTCACTACGGTCACCAACGCCCAGGGCACCACCACCAGCGTTACGGCTGACGGCACGGTGATTCAGGGGCAATACGGCACGCTGACCATCAACCTGGACGGCAGCTATACCTATAACCTGACCAACACCAGCGCCGCCATCATTGGCCGCACGGAGAACTTTACCTACACCATCACCCACAACGGCACCAGCGCCTCGGCAAATCTGGTTCTGTCGCTGGGCGAAGGCACTACCAGCAGCGGGATCGTGGCCGTGGACGATACCGCCTCGCTGACCTTCGACACCACCGTGGAGGCGATCAACAACGGCACCTCGTCGCAGGGCGGCTTTACCCTGGTGGGGATCAACCTTGGCAATACCCTGGGGCTGAACCTGCTGGACGATCTGGCCAACCCGATCATCTATAACGTGGAAGAAGGCACCACCCGCACCATGACCGTTCAGGCCTCCGTGGGCGGCGTCGCGCTGGCCTCGGTGTTCGACCTCTACATCTATAAGTTCAACAATGCGACGCAGACCTTCGAGCAGATGCGCGTTGAACCCGGCTGGCTGCGTGCGCCGCTGCTGGGCGGCACTTCCCCGCAGCTGACGTTGAACCTGCCCGCTGGCGAGTACCTGTTCCTGCTCAATACGGCGGCGGGGATCACCGCGCTGACGGCCTACACGCTGAACGTCTTGCAGGATCATGTCTACAGCGTGGCAAGCGTGAGCGAGAGCACGACCGGGGATGTGCTGGCGGATGATATTGCGCCAGCAGGTACCGTGGTCTCCGACGTTAACGGCGTGGCGGTGAACAGCAGCGGCCTGACGGAGATCACCGGCGAGTACGGTACGCTGCGGATCAACGCAGCCGGGGAGTACACTTACACCCTGGACAGCGGAGTCGGCGCTGACAGCATCAGCACCCCAGATACCTTCGTCTACACCATCACCGCGCCGAACGGCTCGAAAGACACGGCATCGCTGAACATCACCCCGACCGCGCAGCCAATGGACGCGGTGAACGATGTCAGCACGGCGATGGACGTGAACTCGGTGCACCGCACCGCCGCATACTCGGATACCACCGTCGGGTCGGCGAGCTGGAACGCCGCGCTGCTTGCCTCAACCCAGGGCAGCGGAAGCGGGACCTTCGTGGTGGATCCTAATACTGCACTGCATAACGTGGTTCTGTCGTTTAACGTCACCTCGCTGCTGACCCTTACCGGGTTAACGGTCGACTGGACGCTGACCAACGGCACCACCACCCTCAGATCCGGCTCATTTAACGGCGGGCTGCTGCTGGGCGGCAGGGCGACGATCAACCTGACGGGCCTCGATCTGGAAGCGGGAACCTATACGCTGAACTATACCGGCAGAATGGGACCGCTGGGGGTGGGAAATATCACCGTTACCCCAAGCGTCACCGGGACCAGCTACTCCCTGTCGCAGTTTGACGCCACGGGCACCCACACCGTTGACGGCAATATCTTCGACGGCACCGGCTCCGCGGGCGCGATGGACCAGCTGCACTCGGTGGATACCCGTCTCAGCATTACCGGCTACGACGGCGTAACCAGCACGCTGGATCCTTACACCGGCAGCACGCAGGTAAACATCACGGGTCACTACGGCACGCTGGCGATTGCCGCAGACGGCAGTTACACCTACACACTCAACCCGGGGATATCGTTCTCTACCATCACCAGCAAGGAGGTCTTTAACTACACCCTGACCGACGCCAACGGCACCCGGGATACCGCCTCGCTGACCATCAATATGGCACCGAAATTTGTCAGTTCGGAACATAACGATGTGATTAGCGGCACGGCCTACGGCGACACGCTGATTTATCAGGTGTTGAACACTACGGCGGGTAACGCCACCGCAGGTAACAGCACGGGTGACCACTGGACGAACTTCTCCCTGTCGCAGGGAGACAAGATCGACATTGGCGATCTGCTGGTGGGCTGGAACGGTAGCGCGTCGACGCTGGGGAACTATGTCTCTGTTTCACAAAGCGGTAACAATACTGTGATCTCCATCGACCGTGACGGCACGGGAGCCGCCTACACTAAATCTACGCTCGTTACGCTGGACAACGTTCAGACCACCTACGACGAGCTTGTAAACCAGCAACACATCATTACCTGATAGCACCTGCAAGAAATGACCCGGGCGCGCACAGCGCCCGGGCATAAACAAAAAAGCAGTACTTTTTTATTAGGGACAAGACATGGGAAAGAAGATGCCTTACTGGTGGCTCTCGTGCTGCCTGATATCTGTGCCCGCTATCGCGGCAAACCCTGCGGCGATGATTAATACCGGACAATTAAGCGAAACGCAGGAACTCCCCTCTTTAAATGGCCGCGTGGCGCCCGTAGCCAGCAAAGCCGCCCCCGGCACGCTACAGCTGGATGAAGCCGTAAACCGCGCCGTGACCTGGCATCCGGCCATCAGTGAAGCCGTCGGCAAACTTTATCAGCAGAGCGAAAATGTGGACGTCGCCAAATCGAAATATTATCCGCAAATTAACGCCGGCATGGATAACGGCTATAGCCACGACGGCGACGATAATGGCTTTACCCCCTCGCTGGTGCTTTCTCTTTCGCAAATGCTTTACGACTTCGGCAAAGTCGCAAGCCAGGTGCGCGCCGAAAACGCGGGCGTCGCCCAGCAGCAGGCCAACGTGCTGGTGAGCATCGACACTATCGCCCACGATACCGCCATCGCTATGGTGCAGGTGCAGACCTGGCAGCAGATGGTCGAGACCGCTAAAGAACAGCTGGACGCCCTGACCTCCATCGGCACACTGACGAAGCTGCGTAATGACGAAGGCGCCACGTCGCTCTCTGACGTGGTGCAGACCGATGCCCGTATCGAAGGCGCGCGAGCGCAGCTGATGCAGTATCAGGCCAGCCTCGACAGCTCACGCGCCACGCTGATGAGCATGCTGGGCTGGGACAGCCTGAACGCGGTCAGCAACGAATTTCCGCAAAGTCTGGCCCGCAGCTGCGATATTGCCGAGCCGGACGATCGCCTGGTGCCCTCGGTTTTAGCGGCCTGGGCGCAGGCCAACGTCGCGCAGGCCAATCTCGACTATGCCAACGCGCAGATGACCCCTACCGTCTCGCTGGAGCCGGAAGTCCGCCACTATCTTAACGACCGCTACTCAGGCAACGAAACGCGGGACCGCACCCAGTACTCCGCGTGGGTAAAAGTGCAGATGCCGCTCTATCAGGGCGGCGGCCTCACCGCCCGGCGTAACGCCGCCGGACACGCGGTGGAATCGGCCCAGTCCACCATTCAGCGCACCCGTCTTGAGGTGCGGCAAAAACTGCTGGAAGCGCGCAGCCAGGTGATGAGCCTGATGAGCACGCTTCAGATCCAGGGCCGCCAGGAAGCGCTCAGCGCCCGTACCCGCGAGCTGTATCAGCAGCAGTATCTCGATCTTGGTTCCCGCCCGCTGCTCGACGTGCTCAACGCCGAGCAGGAGGTGTATCAGGCGCGCTTTACCCAGCAGCAAACCGCCGGACAGCTCCGCCAGCTTCAGCTGAACTGTCTCTACCAAACCGGGCGCATACGTCAGGCGTTCGATCTTGAAAACCGCACCATCCAGACCGTGGAGATCCAGCCATGAAGCAACGCGATATTCCGCAGGGTGAAAACATGACGGATGAGGCGCTGGAGCAGTGGGCGCAGGCGTTTGGCTATGTGGCGACGCGCTATCGCGTTGCCTGCTCGCCAGGCTCGCTGATCGCGGGCGCGCCGTGGCTGAAAGGCAAACCGATGGTGCCCGCGCTGACGCAGCTCGCCCGTGAAGCCGGGCTGACGTTCCAGCTGCTGACGGCCGATCAGCACGCCATCAACAGCTGGCGTCTGCCGGTGGTGGTAGAGCTAAACGACGGTAAAATCGGCGTGATCGACAATTTCGACGGCGAGGATACGCTTGAGGTCAGCTTTTTCGACGACAGCACGCACACCAACCGCCTGTCGATGAGCGCGATGCTGCCTGCCATCCGCCACGTCATCGCCCTGCGTCCGCTGGCGGCGCTGAAGGACAGCCGCGTGGACGCCTATATCTCAAAATACCGCCCGGACTGGCTCTACCGGCTGGTGATGCGCGACCTTCGCCCTTACAGCTGGGTGATGCTGGCGGCGCTGTTTATCAACGTGCTCTCCCTCTCCGGCATTGTCTTTTCCATGCAGGTGTATGACCGGGTGATCCCCGCCCAGTCCTACCCGACGCTCTACGTACTGACCATTGGGGTACTGATCGCCACGCTGTTTGGTTTTGTGCTGCGCGTGGCGCGCGGGCACATTATGGATCTGCTGGGCAAACGCTCGGATATGCGCGTCTCGGATCGGGTCTTCGGCCACGCGCTGCGGCTACGCCATAGCGCCATTCCGCGCTCCACCGGCAGCTTTATCTCCCAGCTGCGCGAGCTGGAGCAGATCCGCGAGATGGTCACCTCCTCCACCATTTCCACCATCGTCGATCTGCCGTTCTTTATCCTGTTTGTGATTGTGCTGGCGATCATCGCCCCGCAGCTGGCGTGGATCGCCCCGGTGGCGGCGGTGATTATGGTCCTGCCTGGCCTGCTGCTGCAAAAGAAGCTGGCGGAGCTGGCGAAGCAGTCGGCGCATGAATCTACCCTGCGCAACGCGGTGCTGGTGGAGAGCGTGCAGGGGCTGGAGGACATCAAGCTGATGCAGGCGGAGAACCGCTTTTTGCAGCAGTGGAACAGCTATATCCAGATCACCGCCGAATCCGGCCTGCGCACCCGCGAACTGACGCAGAACCTGATCAGCTGGGGGATGACCATTCAGAGCCTGGTCTATGCCGGGGTGATCGTGGTGGGCGCACCGATGGTGATCGACGGCACCTTAACCACCGGTTCGGTGGTGGCCGCCTCGATGCTCGCCTCACGGATGATCGCCCCGATGGCGACGCTGTGCGGCGTGCTGGCCCGCTGGCAGCAGGTGAAGGCGGCCAAAGAGGGGCTGGACAGCATTATGCAGCTGCCGACCGAGAACCAGCGCGAAGAGACGCCGATCCGCCAGGACGTGCTGCGCGGCCACTATCTTTTCGAGCAGGCGCAGTTCCGCTATCACCCGGAAGATCCCCGCATGGCGCTGCGCATTAACCGCCTGGAGATCAAAGCGGGCGAAAAAGTGGCGATCCTCGGGCGCAACGGCGCGGGTAAATCAACCCTGTTGCAGGCGATGGCGGGCGGGATGGATCTGGCGGGCGGTGAACTGCGGCTCGACAACCTCAGCCTGCCGCATCTGGACGTGGCTGACGTGCGGAGAAACGTCGGCTTTATGACCCAAAACGCCCGGCTGTTTTACGGCACCCTGCGCGAGAACATCACGCTCGGTATGCCGCGCGCCACCGATGAAGAGATCTTCGAGGTGCTGGAGATGTGCGGCGCGGCCAGCTTTGTGCAGAAGCTGCCAAAGGGGCTGGATTACCCGATTATGGAGAACGGCGTCGGGCTGTCCGGCGGGCAGCGGCAGTCTATTCTGCTGGCGCGGATGCTGCTGCGCGACCCGAATATCGTGCTGATGGATGAACCGACCGCCTCCCTTGATGAACATACCGAGCGGGAATTTATTCAACGTCTCGGGGCGTGGCTCGGCAACCGCACGCTGGTTGTCGCGACCCACCGCGTGCCGGTACTGGAGCTGGTGGAGCGCGTGGTGGTACTCAAAGATGGCATGCTGGTGATGGACGCGCCAAAAGCGCAGGCGCTGAACAACAGCCGTATGCAGCAACAGCAGCAGGCAACCGGACGGGAGTGGAATAATGAAAATCAATCAGCGTGACGTTGCCGCAGTAGAAGATCTGGATAACGCGCTCGACTCCGAGAGCGGTTATACCGGTGCCCGGCGCATCGTTTTCTTCTCCCTGCTGATGTTTGTGGTGCTCGGCGTCTGGGCGTGGTTCGGGGTGCTGGATGAAGTCTCAACCGGCACCGGAAAAGTGATCCCCAGTTCACGCGAGCAGGTATTGCAGTCGCTGGATGGGGGGATCCTCACCGAACTGAACGTACACGAAGGGGATCAGGTGCAGGCCGGACAGGTGCTGGCGCGGCTGGATCCTACCCGCTCGGAATCTAACGTCGGCGAAAGCGCGGCGCGTTACCGCGCGTCGCTGGCCTCCAGCGTGCGCCTGTACGCCGAGGTGAACGATCTCCCGCTGAAATTCCCGCCTTCCCTGGCGAAATGGACCGACCTGACCGCCGCAGAAACGCGGCTTTACAACTCTCGCCGCGCCCAGCTGGAGGATACGCAGCGTGAACTCCGCTCCGCGTTAGCGCTCGCCAATAAAGAACTGGCGATCACTCAACGGCTGGTGAAAACCGGTGCCGCCAGCCACGTGGAAGTGCTGCGCCTGCAACGGCAGAAAAGCGACCTGGAGCTGAAGCTCACCGACGTACGTTCCCAGTATTACGTGCAGGCCCGTGAAGCGCTGTCGAAGGCCAACGCCGAGGTGGATATGGTGTCAGCGATCCTGAAAGGCCGCGAGGATTCCGTTACCCGCCTGACGGTGAAGTCGCCGGTGCGCGGGATCGTGAAAAACATCAAGGTGACCACCATCGGCGGCGTCATACCGCCCAACGGCGAGTTAATGGAGATTGTGCCGGTGGACGATCACCTGCTGATTGAAACCCGCCTCTCGCCCCGGGATATCGCCTTTATCCATCCTAATCAGGAGGCGCTGGTGAAAATCACCGCCTACGATTACGCGATTTACGGCGGGCTGCACGGGGTGGTGGAGACCATTTCGCCGGACACCATTCAGGACGAAGCGAAGCCGGAGGTGTTCTACTACCGTGTATTCATTCGCACAAGCCAGGATTATCTGGTGAACAAGGCGGGCAGGCACTTTTCGATTGTGCCGGGGATGATTGCGACGGTGGATATTAAGACCGGGGAGAAAACGGTGCTGGATTATCTGATTAAGCCGTTTAACCGGGCGAAGGAGGCGCTGAGGGAACGGTAGTCAAACGCCGGGTGGCGGCTTCGCCTTACCCGGCCTACACCGCTGTTCCGAGTGATGAGGATCCAACACACTTAACATGATCTCCATCACCAATCTGCTATAGTAGCCCAAATTCATTTTTCAGGAAGAAATCATGCGCCAACGAACCATTGTCTGCCCCATCATCCAGAATGACGGAGCCTACCTGCTATGTAAAATGGCCGACGATCGCGGTGTATTCCCCGGTCAGTGGGCACTCTGCGGTGGTGGAATGGAACCCGGCGAAACCATGGAACAGGCGCTGCGCCGTGAAGTCCGTGAGGAGCTGGGCGACGCGCTGGACATTATCGACGTCAAGCCCTGGGCTTTTCGCGATGACATCAGGGTCAAAACTTACGCCGAGGGTACCACCGAGGAAATTTATATGATTTATCTGATCTTCGACTGCATCAGCGCCAATCGGGATGTTACGTTTAACGACGAGTTTCAGGAGATCGCCTGGGTTTATCCGGAATCGTTAAGAGAGCTGGATCTCAACGAGGCCACGCGCATTACCTTTGCGCAAAAGGGCCTTCTTTAATCGCCCACTGCCCCGGCGTTTTACCGGTCCACGTTCTGAAAACTTCAATAAATGCGCTGACGCTGTTGTATCCGCACGAGAGCGCAATCCACCCCACCGGCTTCCCCGCCGCCAGCCACTCCATCGCCTGCATGACGCGCGCCAGCTGGCGCCAGTTGACGAAGTTCATCCCCGTCTCCGCGCTAAACCGCCGGTTGAATGTACGTACGCTCATCCCGGCACGGCTGGCATGGCTTTCCACCGTCTGATTATCATCGACGGATTGCAGCAGTTTCCTGACCACATTTTTCAGCCGGGGATCGGTCGGTACGGGCAGATAAAAGCGGACCTGAGACGCCAGAACCAACTCCTCCAGCAGCAGGATGAGCTTTCGGGGATCGTATTCACTTCCGGCAACGCTTAAACGGGAAAACAGTGCATCGGTAAAATCGTCCGACTCGAAAAGCGTGGCCTTTTCCGGAAGCCCTTCACAATGGGCAGGGTCAAGATAGACAGCGCAACCTTCAATCGCACTTTCCGAAAAGGCAGCGTGCTGCTGACCAGGCGGGATCCAGCCGATATGTTTTGCGGGTACCACCGAACGCCCCAGCGGCGTCTCAATCACCAGCAGCCCCGCAGCAATGCGCCAGAGCTGGCCGGCATGATGGCTGTGCCACGGTGTGTGATAGCCGCCGGGATGAACAAGCCTCTCAGTTGTCAGCATGAATTTGACCGAAAATCGTTATTCTTCGACTTATTACAGAAACTACGCCTTATGCTGTCAAGGATAATAGCGGCTCAACATCACGAGGAGCTAACATGACCATCATTACATCCCTGATAAACCAGCCCGACAACACCGCGCAGCGCGAGCAAATGGCCTGTCTGTTAACCCGCTTATTCAATGGCAATGTAGATCCGGCAGAGGTGTTTACGCCCGACTACCAGCAGGTTACGGACGGTCACATGCTTGATTATCAGGGATTTATGAAACACCTGAACCATGTGCGTGCGCAGATCCGCGAGATTACGTTTACCGTGGAAGCGTTATGTTGCCATAACGAATGTGTGGCAGACCGGCACAGAGTGGCCGTGACATATCCGGATGGTCGCCAGGCAGAATTAGAGGTGTATATGTTTGCCACGCTGCGCGAGGGGAAAATTTGTCGGATCCATGAAGTCACACAGGCGCCAGACGGCGATGCATTTGACCGCACCCTCGCCCACGCCACGCAATAACCTTACCCTACACGGGAACAGCGCATAACGGCATCTGCCATTATGCGCATCCGCTTACAGGGAAATTTTCAGACGTCGAACCGCTTCTTTAAGCTGCTCATCCGTTGGGGTAACGAAAGACATGCGCAGCGTGGTGTGGTCCGGCTCGTTGCAGTAGAAGAACTCACCCGGCACAAACACGACGCCGTTGCTCAACGTTTTTTCCAGCCATTTCGTCGTATTGATGCCGTTATTCATTTTCGCCCACAGGAACATGCCGCCCTTTGGCTTGTGGAACGACATCACATCGCCCAGCTCCGCTTCCAGTTCACTGGCAAAGGTCTGGTATTTCTGGCGATAGGCTTCGCGGATCATTTTAATCTGATTCGCCAGACGACCGGTTTTCAGATATTCGTACGTCATCAGCTGCGACAGCGTGCTGGTGTGCAGATCGGTGGTTTGCTTGAGGTTCACCACCGCACGCTTCAGCCACTCCGGCACCAGCACCCAGCCCACACGGGTGCCCGGCGCGAGGATTTTAGAGAAGGTGGAGGTGTACACCACGTTATCCTCATTGTCGATATCTTTGGCATGAGCAATCAGCGGGCGGAACGCTTCTTCGGTATAGTTGATTTCGCTGTACGGATCGTCTTCGATAATCACGAAGTCATAGCGCTTCGATAATTCCACCAGCTGTTTACGCCGCGCCTCGGAGAGCGTCACGCCGCCCGGGTTACCAAAGGTTGGCACGATATAAACCGCTTTGATGGTTTTGGTTGCCACCAGCGCTTCAAGTTCATCTACTTTCATGCCGTCGCCGTCGGTGCCGACGGATTCAAAATTCGCCTGTGCCAGGCCAAAGACCTGCAACGCGGCGAGGTAGGTCGGACGCTCAACGACGACCGTATCGCCCGGGTTAATTAACGCACGCGCCAGCACGTCAAGCGACTGTTGAGAGCCGGATGTAATGACCACGTCATCGGCTTTACAGGCGATGCCGCGACCTTCACAGATGCGTTGGATCTCTTCGCGCAGCCCCGGGACGCCTTCCGTCAGGCCGTACTGGAACGCTTCGCCAAAATGCTGAGACAGCACGGCATCAGCGGCAATTTTTAAACCTTCATGATCGAACAGATCCGGGTTTGGAATACCGCCCCCCAGCGAAATCACGCCTGCCATTTTGCTATGTTTTAATAATTCACGGATGGCAGAGGATTGCAGGCCCTGCGCGCTGCTGGCGAGTTTATTTGCAGACATTCTTTACTTACCTTCTTTTTTTATATTGTGCCCAATCTTAGCAGAATATGGGCAATAAATTCCGTTAGCTTAGGCAGCGGACGCAAATCCTGGCGCCACAATAAATGCACCGGCCTCGGCGCGGGCGTAAACGCTTCCAGAACCCGAACCAGCCTGCCGTTTGCCAGCTCTTCAGCCACCAGCACTTCCGGTTGCAGCAATAGTCCTGCCCCGGCTCGCGCCGCCATGCGTAAGCCGTAGCCGTCATTGCATCGTAAGACGGCATCACGCTTCCAGCGCACCTCGCCTTCCACACCGGGCAGCCGCCACTCGTTACGCGCCGTCCATACCGTGTGCGACAGACACAGGTGATCCACCAGATCGGCTGGCGTTTGCGGCGTACCGTGACGCGCCAGATATTCCGGCGCGGCGCAGATCGTCATGTTGTAGGGACACAGGTATTTCGCCACCAGATCCTCATTTCGGATCTCCCCGATGCGAATGGCCAGATCGACCCCTTCCTCCACCAGATCCACCATTCGGTTGGTGAGATCCAGTTCGATGCGCACTTGCGGGTAGCGCTGTAAAAACGTGGCCGTCAGAGGCGCGATAACGCAGCCGCCAAACGAGGTGGGTGCCGTCACGCGCAGGGTGCCGGCGGGCGTGGCTCGCAGACGTTCAACTGCGTTTTCAGCAATGGAGACCTGCTCCAGCACGCGCCTGGCCTCTTCGAAATAAACGCGTCCGGCGTCGGTCAGGCTCTGGCGTCGGGTGTTGCGTTCCAGTAGCCGCGTGCCGAGCTGCGATTCCAGCAGCGCAATATACTTCCCGACCATCACCGCCGACATCTCCAGCCGGGCCGCCGCGCCGGTGAAGCTGCCGCTTTCCACCACCGCGATGAACGTCTCCATCCCGCGAAGCTTATCCATATTCCAAACCTCTGGTTAGTAATCTTCTAACGTTAGCCCAGTTTATCTGAGTTTTTATTTATTAAAGAATGAAGACTCACAACATAAGGAGTCTGCTATGAAAATCGTCATTATTGGTGCCAGCGGTACGGTCGGTCGTGCAGTCACAGAAGAGTTAAGCCAACGCCACGAGACGATCCGCGTGGGTCGCACGCAGGGCGAGCATCAGGTGGATATCACCTCGCAGGCGAGCGTACAGGCGCTGTTCGAAAAGATCGGCCCGGTGGATGCGATTGTCTCCGCCAGCGGTGGGGTACACTTCGGCCCGCTCGCAACCATGACCGACGGCGAGTTCAACCGGGGCTTGCAGGATAAGCTACTGGGGCAGGTTCGTCTGGCGCTGACCGGCCAGCACTTCCTGAACGAAGGCGGCTCGATCACGCTGATAAGCGGGATTGTGGCGCACGAACCGATTGCTCAGGGCGTCAATGCCACCACCGTAAACGCGGCGCTGGAAGGGTTTGTGCGCGCCGCGGCCTGTGAACTGCCGCGCGGGATCCGCATTAACCTGATCAGCCCGACGGTGCTGACGGAATCCGTCGAAGCATATGATGGCTTCTTCCCGGGCTTTGAAAGCGTTCCCGCTGCGACCGTTGCGCAGGCCTACCGCCGCAGCGTGGAAGGGGTACAGAGCGGGCGGGTATATAAAGTCGGCTATTAAGCCTTACGGGCGGCGATCAGCACCAGCATCGGGCGTTCCGCCTCTTCGGCCAGCGCGGGCCAGGCGTCAACCTGCGCCTGCGTTGGTCCCCACTCATTGACTTCGCTTATCGTCAATCCGGCCTTGATCAACGCGTTAAGCGTGGTACCCAGCGTGCGGTGGTATTTGATTACCCCCTCTGCCAGCCAGTTGCTGACGCGCTTGCCTTCGTCCTGATAATGGTTCACGCCCCAGAACCGCTCACCGTTGTCGTCGGTGAGCCAGCCCTGACGGGTGGCGCAGGTATAAATCGGGTGCTCCATCGAGAAAACCAGGCTGCCGCCGGGTTTAAGCGCACGCTGCACCCTGGCGAATAACGCATCCAGTTCCGGCAGATAGTGCAGCGCCAGCGAGCTGTAGACCAGATCGAGACTGTTTTCGCGAAGCTGAAGAGATTCCAGATCGCTACGCTGATAGTGGATCTGCGTGTCATCCGTCAGTTCTGCCGCGCGGGCGAGCATCTTTTCAGAGATATCGACGCCCGTGACGTCACAAGCGCCCAGCTCGCGCGCCACGCGGCAGAACCAGCCGTAGCCGCACCCAAGATCGATAACCGATGTGCCGGTTAAATCCGGCAGCATCGCCTTAAGCGCAGGCCACTCTGGCGCGCCGTCCAGCCCCTGAACCGAGCGCGGAAGCTGGGCGTAGCCTTCAAAAAAAGCCGGGTTGTCGTAGATGTTTTGTGCCATAACGGACTCCTTTATCGCAACAGTGGCGAGGGTAAAGCACCCCTCGCCCGTTGACAACGTATCCGTCTTATAAATCACAGCCTGCGCCGGATTTTCTCCACCATGGCTGTGGTTGAGATCCCGTAGCGGTCATGGAGGGTGGGCAACGCGCCCGCATCAAGGAACGCGTCCGGCAGCGCGACGGTATCGAAATCCACGTTCACGCGGTTGCGCATCAACAGCGACGCGACGGCTTCGCACAACCCGCCTACGCTGCTGTGGTTTTCCGCCACGATGACCAGCCGTCCCGGCTTCGCAGCCTGCGCCAGGATCGTCTCTTCGTCCAGCGGCTTAATGGTGGGCGAGTGCAGCACCGCCACGCTGACGTTATCCTTACGCAGCTGCTTCGCCGCCTCCAGGGCACGCATGGTCATCAGGCCTGAGGCGACGATCAGGACATCGTTCCCCTCTTCCAGCAGCGCAGCTTTGCCAATCTTAAACTGGTAGTTGTACTGGTCCAGCACCACCGGCACCTTGCCGCGCAGCAAGCGCATATAGACAGGGCCATCGTGCGCTGCCATCGCCGGCACCGCCTGTTCGGTGTCGATTGCGTCACAGGGATCGATAATCGTCATGCCCGGAATACCGCGCATAATCGCAATATCTTCCGTCGCCTGGTGGCTCGGCCCGTAACCGGTGGTTAGCCCCGGCAGCGCCGCGCAGATCTTCACGTTCAGGTGCTCTTCAGCAATCACCTGATGGATAAAATCGTAGGCGCGGCGGGTGGCGAAGACGGCATAGGTGGTGGCGAAAGGAATAAAACCCTCTTTCGCCATGCCGCCCGCGGCCCCCATTAACAACTGCTCGGCCATGCCCATCTGAAAGAAGCGTTCCGGGTAGGCCTGAGCGAAAATATGCAGATCGGTGTACTTCGACAGATCCGCAGTCATGCCTACGACCTCCGGTCGCTGTTCCGCCAGCTTCACCAGCGCGTGGCCGAACGGTGCGGCTCGCGTCTCCTGGCCCTCTTCCGCGATAGAGGCAATCATCGCCGACGTGGTTAAACGCGGTTTTTTCTCCGTGGTCTGGCTCATTACAGCACTCCTTCAGGTTTGTTGGCATCCAGCACAGCGAGTGCCTTTTGCCACTCGTCAGCATCCACGCGAATAAAATGGTTCTTGTCACGCTTTTCAAGGAACGGCACGCCCTTGCCCATCAGCGTGTCGCACAAAATGACGCGCGGCTGGTTTTCCGGGTAGCGTTTGGCGTTATCAAACGCCGTTACCAGTGAAGGGACATCGTTGCCGTTGACGCGCTGCACGTACCAGCCGAAGGAGGTCCATTTATCTTCCAGCGGCTCAAAGCCGAGGATCGCGTGCGAGTTGCCATCCGCCTGCTGGCGGTTAATGTCCACCAGCACGATCAGGTTCGACAGGCCGTGATGTGCCGCCGACATCGCAGCTTCCCAGGTTGACCCTTCGTCCAGCTCGCCGTCCGACATGGAGTTAACGACCCATGCCGCGCTCTGCTTGCGCTTCAGCCCCAGCGCCATGCCAACGCCAATGCTTAAGCCCTGCCCCAGCGAACCGCCGGAGATCTCCATGCCCGGCGTGTAGGTTGCCATGCCGGACATCGGCAGGCGGCTGTCGTCCGCGCCGTAGGTCTCCAGCTCCTCTTCAGGAACGATCCCCGCTTCAATCAGGGCGGCGTAACAGGCAATGGCGTAGTGGCCGTGAGAGAGCAAAAAACGGTCACGCCCCTCCCACTCCGGCTCGCCAGGCTTAAGGTTCATCCCGTGGGCAAACGCGGTGGCCAGCACATCGGCATAGCCCAGCGCCTGCCCGATGTAGCCCTGCCCCTGCACTTCGCCCATGCGCAGCGCGTAGCGGCGAATGCGCCAGGCCGCGGCGGCAACCTGTTGAACTGTGGTATCCGTCATCGTCGTATCTCCTTAATGGATCAGCATCCCGCCGTTCACGTCGAGCGTGATACCGGTGGAGTAAGAAGAGAGGTCGCTGCCGAGGAACAGCGCGGCGCGGGCAATATCCTGCGCGTCTCCGAGGCGGTTAAGCGGAATGCCCGCCAGAATGGACGTTTTCATCTCATCGCTCAGCTTGCCTGCGGTAATGTCCGTCTGGATAAGACCCGGCGTGATGCAGTTTACGCGCACATTGTCGGGCCCCAGCTCACGCGCCATGGCTTTTGCCAGCCCCAGCACACCCGCTTTTGCAGCGCTGTAGTGTGGGCCGCCAAAGATGCCGCCGCCGCGCTGGGCCGATACCGATGAAATGCAGACGATGCTGCCCGACTTTTGCGCGCGCATAGTGGGAATAACCGCCTGGGACATTAGCAGCGTGCCGCGCAGGCTGACGTCAAGCACCGCATCGTAATTTTCGCGTTTGATATCCATCAGCTTGATCGGCTGAGTTATGCCGGCGTTATTCACCAGAATATCGATGCGCCCGTATTTCCCCAGCACCTGCTCAATGGCGGCATTAACCTGTAATTCATTGCTGACGTTCGCCGCAAGGCCCAGATGTTCGTCGCCCAGGCTCGCGGCGGCAGCCCGGCTGGCTTCAGCGTTTAAATCGATAATCACCACTTTCGCACCCTGTTCAGCATATAATTTCGCCGTAGCGAAACCCAAACCGCGTACGGAAGCCGCGCCGGTAATAACGGCGACTTTATTTTTCAGTAGCATACATTTACTCCATTCGGACAAGAGAGATTTAATGTTTTATTTCGGTTCTTCCAGCAGCATAATCATAATTAAGCCAATGGCTGCGCAAATACCGAAATAAATAAACACGGAATTAAAACTACCTGTTTTATCCAGCAGATAACCTGCCAGCATCGGGGAAACAAATCCGCCGAGATTACCGCCGCTATTGATAATGGACGCGGCAATCGGATAGGTTTTACTGTCCGCAACAGCCATTCCATAAGCCGTAAAAGCGGGCCAGCCGATATTCAGACAGAGGCCGACAAAAAATAACCCGACGCAAACCGCGACGGTGCTTTGCGGAATATTCAGCATAATAACCATCATTAAAACGGTGCTGATGGCGGTAAACATCATGGTCGGTTTACGTCGGCGGCCGAGCAGTTTGTCGGAGACGTAGCCGCCAAAAATCGCACCGATAAATCCACCGATGCACGGCATGCTGGCGACCAGCCCCATGCTCATAAACGTAAAGCCTTTCTCTTTCACCAGATAGAGCGGGATCCACGTCAACAGTCCGTACAGCACGCTGACCATCATAAAATAGGCCAGGCAGTCGCCGAGAATATTCTTCGAGGTAAACAGCCCTTTCACCGTGCTTACCGGGGCTAATTCCCGCACGCGGATCAGCCGATCGAGGCGTGCAAAGCCTGGTGAAATCACGATATTTTCCTGTCTGGCGTCCGGGGTCTCCTGACCGGCGGTAATGGTCTCCAGCTCCGCTTTCGAGACGAATGCGCTCTCGGACGGCTTGGTGCGTACCAGCAGATACCACAGGACGGCAATGACCAGACCGGGGATCGCAAAGGAGAAGAAGACCCAGCGCCAGCCCCAGGTCATGGCGATCCACACTGCCAGCGGCGGCACGAGGATGGGCGCGAACATGGTGGCGGCGATGTAGACGCCCGTGGCAGTGGCCTTCTCCTTTGGCGGAAACCAGTTATTGATGGTGGAGGCCAGTCCGACCGGGCACGGCCCCTCTGTTAACCCCAGCCCCAGGCGGATACACTTCAGGCCCAGAACCGAGGTTGCGGTGCCCATCAGCCAGGTAAAGGCAGAGAAGCCGAATATCGACAGTGCCACCATGCCGCGAATTCCCTTTTTGGCAATAAAAAAGCCCGCAGGAATTTGGCTCAGGGCGTATCCCAAAAAAAACATGCTGGCGATGGCACCGGCTTCGAAATTATTGATATGAAATTCGTCAATGATAAACGGCAGTACTGCACCAATATTTGTTCGGTCAGCATAGTTAATGGCATAAACAATAAAAATTAATGCCAGCACAACGAAACGGTAATTGGTTTTTTTAGTCTTTATGTAGGGGACAGCTTGTTCTATACGAGACATAACTTACCTCATTATTCGAACACCGTGAGTCGTTTTATTATTGCGTTCAACGTCAATATATCGGCTCACCCATGAAACGCCATTCAATAAAGCTCATTTATTGCTGAGATAAATTTGATTCGCGATACAGCTCAAAAAAATAACATCGGGATAAAATTGCCCGCTCGCAGTCTCAATGTTATGTTTTTTATCAATTATCGTGTAAGGAGTAGGCCATGTCCGCGCAGGATCGCCAGACGTTATCGCTGCCCTCGCTCAGAAATTTGCAGGCGTTTATCGCCGTTGCTAACGCCCTGAGCATCCATCAGGCGGCGGAACAGCTCAACGTCACGCCTTCGGCGGTAAGCCACCAGATCGCGTCGCTGGAATCGTGGCTGGGCAAGAAATTATTTATCCGCAGCGGCAAAGGGGTTCAACTCACCCCGACGGGAGAAAAATATCTGCGGGAGGTCTCGGCGGCGATGAGCGCCATCGGGCGCGCCACCGATCAAATCGTGAAAGAAAAAGACAATGCTGTGCTTCGCGTGCACTCTTCCCCCACCTTCGGGCTGTCCTGGCTGTTGCGCCGTCTGGGCAGATTCCGCGCCGAATATCCTGATATCACCATCAATCTCACCTGCTCCTATGAGAACCTACAGTTCGCCAGAGATAATATCGACATTGATATCCGTCACGGTATTCCGGACTGGGACGCCTACCGGGTGATGACCATTAAAAACGACACGCTGGTGGTATTGGCCTCGCCGGACTATGCAGAAGAGCATCCCATCAGCACGCCCGCCGATCTGCTGCAACAATCGCTTATCTCGTCCACCAGCACTCTGGTGAACTGGGAGAAATGGTTCGCCTGGCACAATATCGACAGGCCCTGGCTTAATTTCAGCCTCAGCTTCGACCGCTCCTACATGAGCTTTGAAGCGGCGCGCATGGGGCTTGGGTTTATTCTGGAGAGCAAAATGATGGCTACCGATCACCTGAAGGATGGCTCGCTGGTGCAGGTGCTGCCTGATGAAATGGGTATCGCCATCAACGCGCACCATCTGGTGATGCCGCACATGAACGAACGCGCGTGGAAGATCCAGCAGTTCGTCGAGTGGATTGACCGTGAGTTGCGATTGTCGGGGTATCACCTGTAGCGATACCCCAACGTGGCGTCAGGCGACCGTGCCCCAGACCAGATTCCCCTTGTGGAACGTCGCGGTACGCGGAGAGATACGCGCCACGGCCTCGGCGGAACAGGAGGCATCCACCAGCACGAAGCTGGCGTCGTCCTGCGCTTTAGGCCACACGCGCTCACCTTTGTCGTTCAGCGGCAGCACGTCGCCGGTGGCGATGCCCAGCGCCCGCGAAAGCGTCTGTTCGTTCGGGCGAATATAGAGCTGGGCGTAGAGGTTGGCTTTCTCCAGCATGTCCCCCAGACCGTACGGGGACCAGTGGTCAATCACGCTATCGGTACCGGTCATGACAAACACGCCTTTTTCACGCAGCTGCTTCAGCGGCATGTGCAGGGTGCCAATCGGCACGGTCGAGGCGATGGTCACCTGCTGCGCCGCCATGCGGGTGGAGATCTCATCCACCTGCTGTTCGTTAAGCGTCGCCAGCGCGAAGGCGTGGCTGATGGTCAGCTTCCCCTTCAGCGCCGGCGTTTTCTCCACGGTTTCTACCATGTAGTTCACCGCCGCCACGCCCGCCGGGCTGGTTTCGTGCAGATGGATATCCACCCCTTTGTCATAATCCAGCGCAATCTGGAACATGGTGTCGAGGGATTTCTCCATCGCGCCGTCGACGCTGGTTGGGTCCAGCCCGCCCACATAATGCGCCCCCGCCTGCATCGCCTCGCGCATCAGCTTTTCAGAATTCGACAGCAGCAGACCGTGCTGCGGGAAGGCAACGATTTCACAGTCAAAACCTGGGCTTCGGCGCGCCAGTACCGCCTGCAAATTTTCCAGGTTTTTCAGGCTGGAAACCGGCTCTATGTTGCAGTGGCTGCGGGCGATGGTGGACCCTTTGGACTGGATCAGGTCGATCAGCTTTTCGGCGCGTTCTTGCGTGTAAGGCTGTAATTCCGGCAGCAACTTCTGCTCCAGGCTGATCATGTCCTGAATGGTGGTACCCGCCGGACGGTTCAGGGAGCGCCACGGGCCGCCATAGAAGGTTTTGTCCAGATGGATGTGCATATCGCGCATCGCCGGGAGCATCAGCTTTTTGCCCGCATCGAAGTGCGGCAGGGCCGCGTCGGCGTGGCTGTTGTTATCGCGCAGGGCGACGATTTTCCCGTCTTTGATCTCAAGCGTTTTCAGCTCGGTGCGGGTGCTTGTCGCCACGCTGCCGTCGAAGTTAAACCCGGCTTCCAGCAGCACGTTGTCGAGATAGTAATGTTTTGCGATGATGTTCATCGGTTTACCCGTCACGCAGGTTGCCTTAGCAGAATCGGCAGCATACGCGACGGAACCCGTGGCGCCAAACAGCGCGCAGGCGGTAACCATTTTACCGCTCTGGCTAATAAACTCGCGGCGGCTTTTATTCTCACTCATCTTATCTTCCTTCGTTAACAATGTGGGTACCCGTTTCACCGCGCAGCGCTGCGGGCAGGCAGTCCGGCGAGGTGATGATCACGCGCCTGCCGCCATGGCGTAAAAATTCCAGCGAAGCGACGATTTTCGGCAGCATGCTGCCCGCCGGGAAGTGGCCTTCATCCCTGTAGCGCGTCATCTGCGCCACGTTGACGGTATCCAGCGCCTGCTGGTTCGGCTTGCCGAAGTTCACGCACACTTTCTCCACGCCGGTGGTGATCACCAGCACGTCGGCGCCGATCTCGCGCGCCAGCAGCGCGGTGGAGAGATCTTTATCTATCACCGCGTCCACGCTCTGATAATCGCCCTGGTCACTGCGCACCACAGGAATGCCTCCGCCGCCCGCGCCGATCACCACAAATCCTTTCTGCGTCAGCGCCTTGATGGCGTCCGCCTCGACAATGCGCCGCGGCTGCGGTGAAGCTACCACGCGGCGATAGCCCCGGCCTGAATCCTCGACAAAATGCCAGTCCGGATGCGCAAGTTGCAGATCGTCGCGCTGCGCCTCGCTGAAGAAAGCGCCGATGGGTTTCGTCGGGTGCATAAAACCGGGATCATTTTTATCCACCTCCACCTGGGTGACGACCGTAACCGCTTTTTGTTCCCCGCGCGCCGCCAGGCGGTTGTTGAGCGCCTGCTGGATCAGGTAGCCGATGCCGCCCTGGGTATCCGCCACGCAGTTTGCCAGCGGGGTCAGCGGCAGCCCTTCCCGCTCGTGGGCGATCTCGGCGCGGCGCAGATCCAGCCCCACCTGAGGGCCGTTGCCGTGGGTGAGCACGATGTCATAGTCCGAGGCCAGCATTTCGAGCACCGACTCAGCCACCGCTTTGACCGCCTGCGCCTGATGCTCAATCGACTGGCTGGCGTTGTCTTTGATAATGCTGTTGCCGCCGATGGCAACGACCATAAGCTCTTTCATTTTGTTTCCTTTAGAAGGTGCGTTCTGGCGCCCTCACCCTGGCCCTCTCCCACTGGGAGAGGGGGATTAACAGAGATATCGAGAACATGCTTCACCACAAACATCCCGCCCATCATCAGGTAGGCCGTGACGAACATCAGGGAACTGCCCTCGGCAAAGCCCACCACCGGGGCGTGGATCACGCCAAACAGCGCCAGCAGCGCGCCTCCTGCGGCGGCGACGGCCCCCCGTAGCGGTTTGTTGATGATGGCGAAGATGGCGATACAGCCCCAGAGCATGCTGGCGAGCGGCGCGCCGTTGCCGAGATGCATCAGGCCTTCGTAGTAGATCCCCTTGCTGTGCAGCACGTCGGTGCCAATTTTCGCCGCGCTGGTCCCCGCCGCGCTCATCACGCTGTTCATCATGGTCAGCGCCCAGTTGGCGATCCACGGGAACAGGCAGATGAAGATGACGGGCACCTCCACTTTCGGGGTTTCCCTCACCACCTGGTTGGCGGTGACGACGCCGATAAACACCAGAATCGGCACGATGGCGGTCATCGGGATGATGGCGAGCATAAAGGCCCCCAGCCCGAACAGCGGCACGATGAACATGGTCACGCCGGACGCCAGGGTGTAGCCGATGCTGGCGCCCATCGCTTTCCAGCCAGGATGGCCGACGTAGACCGTGACCGGGAACGGATTGCCCATCAGGCAGCCGAGCATGGAGGCCAGACCGTTCGCCAGCATTACCTTGCGGGTCGGGTATTCATCCCCCGCCGCATGGGCGCTTTCGATGTTCTCCAGGTCAAAGATGTAGTTCGCCAGCCCCAGCGGTACGGCGGACGCCAGATACGGCAGCGCATGCGGCAACCCCTGCATAAAGCTGTCCACATGCACTTCCGGCGGGTTAAAGCCGAAGGATGACATGGATGCTTTAATGGCATCCGGGCTTTGCAGGCCGGAGATCCACGCAAGCAGAGTACCGGCAATCAACAGCAGCAGGCCGGTCGGGATGCGGGCGAAAATCGGCTTTTTACCGAACCAGTTAATGAAGATCAGCAGCAAGACGATAAACGACACGGTCGGCGCTTCGAACGCCTGCAACATCGGGTTCATCGCCAGCAGGAGCAGGCCAAGACCGGACAGGCACGACAGCAGCACGGTACGCGGGATCATCTTGCGGATGGTTTCCCCCAGGAAGGAACCGCCCGCGAGGATCATCGCTTCCACAAAGCACCACACCAGGCCAATCTGAATCGCGAAATCCGCATCGCCGGTTTGCTGGTAAACCGGCATTAAGACCAGGAAGGTCACGGTAAAAATCGACGGCGCGCTCGGGCCGGACGGCAGCGCGGTGACGTCCGTTCGTCCGGTGGAGCGCGCCATTTGCAGGCCAAACCACGTATAGCAAAGACTCGCCACCAGCACCGCCAGCCCGAAGGCTGGCGCGATGCGTCCATAAACAATCTCCTTCGGGATGCCGACGACAAAAATGAGCAACCCCATCATGGTCAGCAAATTGGTCAGGTTGTTGGTCATCAACCCGAAATAAGCTGCCCAGTCACCTCTTTTCCACTCCAGTTTCATGTTTTTCATGGATGCATACCTTATAGAACGTAGCGATCGCGGAAGGTTAACAGTGCCTTTTCAAAACAGCTAAACGGCGGGTGAACGATGCCCGCCCCAATCATGCCGATACCGGCGTCCTTATGGGCAATGGCGGTATTAATGACCGGCAGAATGCCGCTGCCCGCGACCTTCGTGATGTCGATGGCGGACGGGATGCCCATAAACGACAGCAGCGGAATGGTGACGTTCGGGTTTTCGCCGAGAGTGATTTCGCGCATCTGGCGGGAGAAATCGATGGCTTCCTCCACCGTGCCGCCCACCAGCGCCACGATTGCCGGGGCCGTCGCCATCGCAAAGCCGCCGATGCCGTAGGTTTCGGTAATCGCGCTGTCGCCGATATCCAGCCCGGAGTCTTCCGGCTTATAGCCCGCGAACATCGGGCCGATCACCTGCTGCGCCGGGCCGGTGAACCACTGCCCCGGCAGGCCGGAAACGCGCAGGCCGAACTCGTAGCCGTTGCGCGCCATGGTGGTGACGACGGTGCTGTACTCAATGCCGTGGGCGGTATCCAGCGCGGCCTTACACATTGCCATCCACGTCGGACCGGAGAAGTAGTCGCTGCTGGCGACAAACTCGAACACTTCACGCTGCTGCGTCACCGGATAGCCCGCCTGGATCAGCCCCGGCGTCAGCGCCTGGATAAGCAGCGTGGTGCCCGCGTTGTTGCGGTTGTGGCACTCGTCGCCCATGTGCAGCGCCTGGGCCAGCATCAGGCGCAGGTCGATTTCGCCGATAATCTTCATCGCGTCGCGCAGCATTGGGCCGAGCACGTCGCGCATCCAGTTCAGGCGGTCGATCACGCTCTGATCGTTGGCCCCCATGCGCAGGATCTTCGCCATCTGCTCGCTGAGGTTGGTGAAGGCGCGGTTGCCGTAGGTTTTGTTCTCAACGATGTGCATAAACATCGACGCGGAGGTGACGCCCGCCATAGAGCCCACACAGTCGTGCTCGTGGCACGGCGAGAAGGTGATGTCGCCTGAAGCCGCCAGCCTTGCGGCGTCCTCCAGATCCGTCGCCAGCCCTTCAAACACCAGCGCGCCGGTGACCGCGCCCTTCATCGCCCCACACATGTTTTCCCAGGTAACAGGCGGACCGGCATGCAGAATGGTGGTGCGAGTCATGCCCGGCACCACGTTGATGGCCTGGTCATAGCCCACCAGCACCGGATGGGACTGAATAATGCGCTCAAGGGCAATGTTGTTCGCGGCGGCAATTTTCTCCGCCAGCGGTTTTTCCGCCAGCCGGTCCAGCGCGTCCACCACCTGCATATTGCCCTGCCCCGGCGGCGTCCAGTCGAGCTGGGTCACGGGAACGTGCTGTTTTTTGAGGTCGTCGCTGAACATCGCAATCCCGACGTTAATCACGTTCAGCGGCTGGTTGAATAAGGTCGTCATTATGCTCTCTCCCCTTTGCAGACAAATTCGCGTGCCAGTAATCCGGTATTGGTGCTGCTGCTGGCCCAGATGACGCCTGCGTCGGTCAGCAGCTGGCACTGCTGGGCCAGCGACTGCGGATCCTGATCGGTGCCGAGCACGTAGCCGAGAATTTCCAGCGGACGGTTGTCGGCTTTCGCGATTGCCTGTGCCTCTTTGATCGCCTCGATCATCACCCCCACCGGATCCTCGTGTGCGCCAAAGCCCAGCACGAAGTCCATCACGATGACGCCCACCTGCGGATCGCGCGCCTCCTGTAGCAGGCGGCTGATGCGGTTGGTCGGGTCGATCATCGGGTGTGGTTTGCCGTTGGTGAAATCGTCGTCACCGAAATCAAGGAAGGTGTGGGCCTGGCTGACGCTGATGTCCTTCAGACGCCTGGCCGGATCCGGCTGGATGTTGCTGTAAACATCGTCAAACTTCTCCAGCGCGGCAAACATCGCTTCGTCGCACAGGGTGCCGCCGCAGAACAGGCCGCGAATGTACTTCTGCCGCGGCGTCAGGCGGGCGCGCACCTCTTCGATCAGCGGCCAGTTGAGGGGATGTAAATCCAGGGAGTCTTTTTTAATGCCGGTAAGCAGCACCGCTTTCAGGGCCGCCTCTTTGGTGCCACGAGCAAACTGCAAGCCGTCTTCATTGGCTGGTGGTTCGTTGCGGCCCAGGAAGCACACAACCACAGGTTTGCGGCAGGCGCGTGCCCGGGCCAGCACTTTCTCTGCCACCGCGGGTGCAGGCGGTTTGGAGATGAGCGCTATCACCCGGGTCGCGTCGTCCGCCTCCAGCATGTCGATGGCGTCGAGCATCATCAGGCCGCCAATCTTCTCGCTGAGATCGCGCCCGCCGGTGCCGATCAGCTGCGACACGCCGCCGCCGAACTCGTGAATGCGCACGCTCAGCTCCTGGCTACCGGTGCCGGAGGCGCCAACGATGCCAATTGGCCCGCGACGTACCGCGTTGGCAAAGCACAGCCCCGCGCCGTTGATAATGGCGGTGCCGCAGTCCGGCCCCATCATTAGCAATCCTTTGTCATGCGCCAGCTGCTTCAGCGCCAGCTCGTCGTCGAGCGACACATTATCGGAAAACAGCATCACGTTGAGATCGTTTTCCAGCGCCTGGCGCGCTTCGCGGGCGGCGAAGGTGCCGTTGACGGATATCACCGCAAGGTTGCTGTCCGGACGATGGGTTTTGGCGCTGGCAATCGTCGCGTAGCGTGCTTCATGGGAGCCAGCGCTCTCTTTACGCGTAAATAACGCTTCAATGGCGGCAAGGGTTTCCTCATTCGCCGCGTCGCCTTTAATAACGATCATCAGGTCGCCGTTTTTCGCGTCCGCTAATTCCGGCGTTAATAGCCCGAGGTTTTTTAATACCCCTTTGTTCATTTCCGTCGCCATCGCCACAAACGCCTGCTCGATGCCCGGCAATTTATTGGCTTTGGTGGAAACCGACATTAAGGAAACCGAATCGAAATACGTATTCTTTTTTATGACGATTTTGGTTGGCATTATTTTCACCTGTTTAAGATAAAAGGGGGCCGCCGTCGTGTTAAATGCACGTCGGTAACAATGCGTTTTTTGATTCACGGCCAGCCAGGGGAAGGCTGGCCGAATGCGCTATGCGCCTGCTGCCAGCAGCAGGTCTGCGATCGCGTTGAAGCCTTTTTCCCGCGCCAGTTCGAGCGGGGTTTTGCCGTATTTATCAGTCATGTGCGGATTCGCGCCGTGATCCAGCAGCAGCTTCACAATTTCCTGCTGCTTTGCGCCGCCGTCGTTTAACACGATGGCCTCAAGCAGCGGCGTCCAGCCGACAAAATTGGTGTGGTTGACGTTAATGTCGGTTTTTTCCAGCAGCTCGCGCACGATTTCAACGTGCCCTTTTTCACTGGCAGGGGTAATGCCCACGCCGCCAAAGCGCGTCAGACGGTCGAGATCCGGATCCGCCGGAAGGACAATGCGCAGCAGGGTTAAATCATTGGTCAGGCAGCCGATCAGGAAGGGGTTAAAACAGGTCTGGTCCTGTTTATCAATATCCGCCCCGGCGGAAATTAAAAATTCCACACAGGCGTAATGCTTTTTCAGGCTGGCAATAATAATGGCGGTTCTTTTCTGTCGGTTGGTCGCGTTAATATCCACGCCTTTTTCCAGGCAGGCTTTTAGCGCGTCGATATTACCCTCTTCTGCCGCCAGCAAAAATTCTGTAACCAGTGCAGTTGCAGACATATTCAGACTCCCTATGTTTCACTTCTGATGACCTGAGAATAGCAACAGCCTGGTCATAAAAGAATCCGCTTAAAAATGATTCATCGACACGCAATTCATTGTTGAGTTAAATTCAACAGTCCGGCAAAAACGTGCGTCTGTGCAACCTTTTTCTTATGGTTTACCGCTTTTACGCGCCTCGGGCTGCATTATCCTTATGAATGAAAAAGCCTTACACAGCGCGGCCCTACGTAAAAATCCAGAACTGTGACCGACATCAACTATGATGTAACGCCGGTGTTAAAATATGTTCAAAACTGATGGTAACCAGGAGCCATAATATGAATTCCATCTTTACCGAAGAGAATTTGCTGGCCTTCACCACCGCGGCACGCTTTGGCAGTTTTAGCAAAGCGGCTGCCGAGCTGGGCGTGACCACTTCCGCCATCAGTTACACCATCAAACGTATGGAGACCGGGCTGGACGTGGTGCTGTTTGTACGCAACACGCGCAGCATTGAGCTGACCGAATCCGGTTTTTATTTTTATCGTAAAGCGACCGACCTGCTGAATGACTTTCATGCCATCAAGCGCGGGATTGATACCATTTCGCAGGGTATTGAGACGCGGGTGCGCATCTGCATTAATCAGCTTTTGTATACGCCACGCCATACCGCGCGTTTGCTCCAGGTGCTGAAAAAACAGTTTCCTACCTGCCAAATCACGGTGACGACCGAGGTGTATAACGGCGTCTGGGATTCCATCATTAATAATCAGGCCAACATCGCCATTGGCGCGCCGGATACGCTGCTGGATGGCGGGGGCATCGATTACACCGAGATAGGCGCGATCCGCTGGGTATTTGCCATCGCGCCCACGCATCCGCTGGCGTTCGCCCCGGAGCCCATTTCCGAAAGTCAGCTGCGTCTGTATCCCAATATCATGGTTGAGGACACCGCGCATACCATCAACAAGAAGGTCGGCTGGCTGCTTCACGGTCAGGAGGCGATTCTGGTACCGGACTTTAACACCAAATGTCAGTGTCAGATCCTGGGGGAAGGTATTGGATTTTTACCGGAGTATATGACGCGTGAGGCGGTGGAGGACGGGCTGCTGGTAAAGCGGCGAATCAATAATCCGCGCCAGGACTCGCGCATGCTGCTTGCCACGCAGCATGCGGCGACCGGTCAGGTCACGCGCTGGATCAAACAGCAGTTTGGCCTCGAGGGCGCGCTGACCCGGATCTACAGTGATCTATTGTGGCGTACCTAGCTTTTCGTCTGAACCCAAAACGCGTGGATAAGACCCGGGAAGTAACCCAGGATGGTCAGAAGGATGTTCAGGATAAACGCCCAGCCCAGTCCCTTGCCAAGCAGCACGCCCAGCGGCGGGAGAATAATCGTAAAAACAACGCGCCAAAAACCCATAAATAACTCCGTGCAAGCTAACCAATTGAAAATTATAAAAGACACTTCTCTAAGCGTAGCCAGTTTACGGGTAACTGCCATTCGTCTCTCGCGCTTTTACCTGCCTTTACCCTCTTTACACTGGCTGAAACCCTGCCTTAAATGCTCTACTGTTCTGAAATTGACCGTAAGGAAACACAATGTCTCTTCCTCTTATTTCGCCGCAGCAGGCAAACGCGCTTATTGCTGAAGGCGCCAAACTTATCGATATTCGCGACCCCGACGAGTATGCCCGCGAGCATATTCCAGCGGCGCACTCCATTCCGCTGGATTCGTTACCCGGCGGGCTTAACGCAGCGCCGGGAGAAACGGTGATTTTCCACTGTCAGTCTGGCGCAAGAACCGCAAACAATGATGCTCGTCTTGCCCGGGCAGCGTCCCCTGCGAACGCCTTTGTGGTTGAGGGAGGCATTCAGGGCTGGAAGCAGGCCGGGCTGCTGACCGTTGAAGATAAATCGCAGCCGCTTCCGCTGATGCGTCAGGTGCAGATCGCCGCCGGGCTGCTGATTCTCTGCGGCGTGGTGCTGGGTTACAGCGTCTCCAGCGGCTTTTTCCTGCTAAGCGGTTTTGTGGGCGCCGGGCTGCTGTTCGCCGGAGTGACAGGTTTTTGCGGTATGGCGCGACTGCTGAAAGTGATGCCGTGGAACCGACGTACCTGATAAGGGGTATCTGAAAGATTAGGCTGTACCCCGCCCCGGACGTGGGCTATGGTGAAGATCGTGACAATGATGAGGAGGTGCTATGTTTTCTGTCGGTGATTATGTCCAACCGCGTCAGGGCGGTCCGAAACTGAAAGTGCTCGAAGTAAATGGTGAAAACATTGTGGCCGTGCAGGCCAGCAATGAGCAGGGCGAGAAATATCACCTGAAAGCGGCGGACGTAGTTCTGTACTCCGAAGAAGGTGACTTTGGCGTCTGCTAAGTCAATAATCGGGCGGAATACACCGCCCGAATAATCATCAGATCAGGAAATCATCCAGCGATTTACCGTTTGCCAGTGCGTTCGCAATTGGCTTTGGCGTACGTCCCTGACCGGTCCACGTTTTCTCTTCACCGTTCGCGTCGATGAAACGATATTTCGCCGCACGCGCTTTACGTTTTTTAGCCGGCTGGCCCGCATGAGCCAGTTCTCCGCCTAACAGATCGCTCGGGGAAATACCGTCTGCCTTCATCAGTTCCAGCAGAGCATTAATTTTATCCTGCTGTTCAGCGCGCTGGCGCTCTAATTCAGCCTGCTCGCTGCGTTTTTCTTCTGTGACAATCCGAACTTTTTCCAGCACTTCTTCCAGAACATCCATGGATAATTCACGCGCCAGCGCCCGGAGGGTACGGATATTATTAAGATTCTGTAACGTTAAAGCCATAATAATGAGAAACCTTTCTTCGTGTGTATAACATAAATCAAGCAACAGAATAATTGATTTTTGTTCTGATATCTACCCACTCTGTCGTTTTGACATTATTGTAAATGTTTTAGAATATCCCGTTAATATAACCCCGAATTACCTGTCAGTTTTAATGCGTAATATTCCGTCCTGCACCTGGTCAAAAATCCCTGTTTAAAGCCGTTCAAAAAACCGCCCGGCATCCTCCGAATAACAAACGTTATACGCTTGCTCAGATAAGCTAATAGTCTGATTTCGTTTAATAAAACGGTGGATGGGAAAGAAAATAACGACTCGCACAAAAAACAGCCAACTTTAGAGAATTTTATGGACAAAGCGTCCATAAATAAAAATTAATCACTACTTGTTAGTTAAAAGCCAGAGGGATACGCTATACACTCAAAACAAACCAACCTAAAGCACTAAACGCCGCAGGTAAAAACGCCACTTTTTTGTCCTGTTCGAGGAGTTCAGACATGTTCTCACCGCAGTCTCGCCTGCGCCATGCGGTAGCGGATACGTTCGCGATGGTCGTTTACTGTTCCGTCGTAAACATGCTGATTGAAATTTTCCTGTCCGGAATGACCTTTGAGCAGTCCCTCTCATCGCGCCTGGTGGCCATTCCGGTGAATATCATGATTGCCTGGCCGTACGGAATGTATCGCGATGCGGTGATGCGTTTCGCCCGGCGTATTAGCCCGGCAGGTTGGGTAAAAAACCTGGCGGACGTGCTGGCTTACGTGACGTTCCAGTCCCCGGTGTATGTGGTTATTTTGCTGACGGTGGGCGCAGACTGGCATCAAATCGCCGCCGCGGTAAGTTCAAATATCGTGGTATCTATGCTGATGGGTGCGGTGTACGGTTACTTCCTTGACTACTGCCGCCGCCTGTTTAAAGTCAGCCCTTATAGTCAGGCAAAAGCGTAAGATAAGGCGACTGGCTCATGCCAGTCGCTGAGTTATTGTACGTCGCCAAACAGCCCTTTCAGGAAACGCTCCAGCGCCATACGCGAGCTGAAACCGTGCGGAATACCATAATGTTCATGCGTCTCGCCGCCTAAATAGAGCGGAAATTGCTGATAATGATCGCAGGTTTTAATATCCGAGGCGGGCTCAGCAAATGACAGGCTTCTGTCTTTGAGTGTCGGGTGAATAATGAGAGCAGTACGCCCCATTCTTGCTTCACGGTTGACGTAAACATAATTCTCACCACGGCGATATCCGTACGCTTTTGATGTTACCTCATCCATGGTGAACCCTTCTTTTTCAAGAACGCGCGCCACCTCATCGGGTCGTAAATACATATCTTTTCCTCATTATCATACCTGCCGGGCAACCTTACAGTATTCAGCATTAGCAGGGCTTTCAGAATATTCCATAAACTGCCCGATAAGCCGTGACTCGCTTCAGATATTACATTTCTGGACTAAACTAAACGGGAACACAAATTATGGAGGATCGTATGTTTAACAGACCGAACCGAAACGATATTAACGACGACACCCAGGATATTCGTAACGATGTCAGCCAATTAGCGGACACGCTGGAAGCCGTATTGAAATCCTGGGGCTCTGACGCGAAGGACGAAGCAGATGCCGCGAAACGTAAGGCTCAGTCTCTGCTGCGTGAAACGCGAGCAAGGATGAATGGCCGCTCACGTACCACTCAGGCGGCCTGCGATATGGCAAGCTGCGCCACCACCTTCGTACGAGAGAAACCGCTGTGTACGTTGGGAACGGTCGCGGCAGTCGGGATTTTTGTCGGCGCCCTGCTTAGCCTGCGTAAGTAAGCACGCGTTTTCAGCCCCGGTAGCCTCAGGCGCCGGGGCTTTTCTTTGCCTGAAAGCCTGAAAAACCCGTGCAGTTCGCCCTGCCCCGCCAGGCTCATCATTGGGGCCTTATCAATCTGAATTTCCCATATCTTGTGTGGTTGAAAGTTATCTCAACTACATCTAGTATTCCCTTTAGCAAGACAGACACAACATGACGCGTTTACTCGCGCCGTTCTCTCATTCTAAATGGAAATACGAATCATGAGCATTATTATTTACACTCGTAACGATTGTGTTCAGTGCCACGCCACGAAACGGGCGATGGAGAGTCGCGGCGTGGCATTTGAGATGGTCAATATAGATCAGGTGCCTGACGCGGCAGACACCCTGCGGGCGCAAGGTTTCCGTCAGCTTCCGGTTGTGGTTGCCGGCGACACCAGCTGGTCTGGCTTTCGTCCGGACATGATCAACCGCCTTGCCGCTCAGGGCGTCAGTGCATGAGCAGGCTGGTCTACTTTTCCAGCAGCTCGGAAAACACGCTTCGGTTTATGGAGCGTCTCGGGCTGCCCGCGATTCGCATTCCGCTGAACGAGCGGGAGCGTATTCAGGTAGACGAACCCTACATTCTGGTAGTGCCCAGCTATGGCGGTGGCGGCGCCGCGGGGGCTGTGCCTCGTCAGGTGATCCGCTTTCTGAACGACCCCCATAACCGGCAGCTGATTCGCGGCGTGATCGCGGCAGGCAATCGCAACTTCGGCGAGGCCTTTGCCCGCGCCGGGGATGTCATCTCTCAAAAATGCGGCGTGCCGTATCTCTATCGTTTTGAACTGATGGGGACACAGCAGGACGTAGAGAACGTGCGTAAAGGAGTGAACGAATTTTGGCAACGACAACCGCAGAGCGCGTGATTCAGGCGACGCCGGATTACCATGCATTAAACGCCATGCTAAACCTCTATGACCGGGAGGGGCGCATTCAGTTTGGCAAAGATCGTGAGGCGGTGGACGCCTTTTTTGCCGCTCATGTACGCCCGAACAGCGTCGTCTTTGGCAGCCAGCAGGAACGTCTCGACTGGCTGGTAAAAGAGGGTTATTACGAAGAGCGCGTCCTGACCCGCTACGACCGCGCCTTCGCGGTGGCATTGTTTGAACGGGCGCACGCCAGCGGTTTTCGCTTCCAGACGTTTCTCGGCGCGTGGAAGTATTACACCAGCTACACCCTGAAAACCTTCGACGGCAAACGCTATTTAGAAAGCTTTGAAGATCGGGTGGTGATGGTAGCCCTGACGCTGGCGCAGGGCGATGAAGCTCTGGCCGAAAGGCTGACGGAGGAGATCCTCTCAGGCCGCTTCCAGCCTGCCACGCCAACCTTCCTTAACTGCGGCAAAGCCCAGCGCGGCGAGCTGGTCTCCTGCTTCCTGCTGCGTATTGAAGACAATATGGAGTCGATTGGCCGTGCGGTGAATTCGGCGCTACAGCTGTCGAAACGCGGCGGCGGCGTGGCATTTCTGCTTTCGAACCTGCGGGAAGCGGGCGCGCCGATCAAGCGCATCGAAAATCAGTCCTCCGGCGTCATCCCGGTGATGAAGATGCTGGAAGATGCTTTCTCATACGCTAACCAGCTCGGCGCACGTCAGGGCGCGGGCGCGGTTTATCTGCACGCGCATCATCCGGACATTCTGCGTTTTCTGGATACCAAACGTGAAAACGCCGACGAAAAGATCCGCATTAAAACCCTGTCGCTCGGCGTGGTGATCCCGGATATCACGTTTAAGCTGGCCAAAGAAAATGCCGACATGGCGCTTTTCTCGCCGTATGACGTCGAGCGTATCTACGGCAAAGCCTTTGGCGATGTGGCCATCAGCGAACTGTATGACGAACTGGTGGCGGACGAGCGCATTCGTAAGAAATACATTAACGCCCGCGACTTTTTCCAGACGCTGGCCGAAATTCAGTTTGAGTCCGGGTACCCGTACATCATGTACGAGGATACGGTGAACCGCGCCAACCCGATTGCCGGGCGCATCAACATGAGCAATCTGTGCTCGGAGATTTTGCAGGTCAACAGCGCGTCCAGTTACGACGAGAACCTCGACTACGCGGATATCGGCAAAGATATCTCCTGCAATCTCGGTTCGCTGAATATTGCCCACACCATGGATTCCCCCGATTTTGGCCGCACGGTAGAGACCGCCATTCGCGGGCTGACGGCGGTATCGGACATGAGCCACATCCGCAGCGTACCGTCCATTGAGGCGGGCAACGCCGCGTCGCATGCCATCGGCCTTGGGCAGATGAACCTGCACGGCTATCTGGCGCGGGAGGGTATCGCCTACGGCAGCCCGGAAGGGCTGGATTTCACCAACCTTTATTTCTATACCATCACCTGGCATGCGCTGCATACCTCGATGCTGCTGGCGCGCGAACGCAACCAGCGGTTCGCAGGCTTTGAGCAGTCCCGCTACGCCAGCGGAGAGTATTTCAGCCAGTATCTGGAAGGCGACTGGCAGCCGAAAACCGAAAAAGTACGCGCGCTTTTCGACCGCGCCGGCATCACCCTGCCGACGCGTGAGATGTGGCAACAGCTGCGTGAGGATGTGATGCACTACGGCATCTATAACCAGAACCTTCAGGCGGTTCCGCCAACCGGCTCCATTTCCTATATAAATCATGCCACGTCGAGCATCCATCCGATCGTGTCGAAGATTGAAATCCGCAAGGAAGGCAAAACCGGACGCGTCTACTACCCTGCCCCGTTTATGACTAACGAGAATCTGGCTCTGTACCAGGACGCCTATGAGATCGGCCCGGAAAAGATCATTGATACCTACGCCGAGGCGACCAGACATGTGGACCAGGGGCTGTCGCTGACGCTCTTCTTCCCGGACACCGCCACCACGCGGGATATCAATAAAGCGCAGATCTACGCCTGGAAGAGAGGCATCAAAACGCTGTACTACATTCGCCTGCGCCAGCTCGCGCTGGAAGGTACCGAAATTGAAGGCTGCGTGTCCTGCGCGCTGTAAGGAGAAAGGATGAAACTGTCACGCGTAAGTGCCGTTAACTGGAACAAAATTCAGGATGATAAAGACCTGGAGGTCTGGAACCGCCTGACCAGCAACTTCTGGCTGCCGGAAAAGGTGCCGCTCTCCAACGATATTCCGGCCTGGCAAACCCTGAGCCATGCCGAGCAGCAGCTGACAATCCGCGTCTTTACCGGCCTGACGCTGCTGGACACCATTCAGAATACCGTGGGTGCGCCCGCGCTGATGAGTGATGCGCTGACCCCGCACGAAGAGGCGGTAATGTCGAATATCAGCTTTATGGAGGCGGTCCATGCCCGCTCTTACAGCTCGATTTTCTCCACCCTGTGCCAGACCAGAGACGTGGACGCGGCCTACGCCTGGAGCGAAGAGAGCGCGTCATTGCAGCGCAAGGCAGATCTGGTGCTGGAATATTACCGGGCCGACGAGCCGCTGAAGAAGAAGATCGCCAGCGTGTTCCTGGAATCTTTTCTCTTCTATTCCGGCTTCTGGCTGCCCATGTACTGGTCGAGCCGGGGCAAGCTCACTAATACCGCCGATTTGATTCGCCTCATCATCCGCGATGAAGCGGTACACGGGTATTACATCGGCTATAAGTACCAGAAAGGACTGGAGAAAGTCACCCCGGAAAAACGCGAGGAACTCAAAGGTTTTGCCCTCGATTTACTGATGGATCTGTATGACAACGAGCTGAGCTATACCGAGGAGCTGTACGCCGGAACGGGCTGGGAAGAGGACGTAAAAGCCTTCCTCTGCTACAACGCCAACAAGGCGCTGATGAACCTGGGCTACGAAGCGTTATTCCCACCGGAAATGGCGGAAGTGAACCCGGCGATCCTCGCGGCGCTGTCGCCCAACGCCGATGAAAACCACGACTTCTTTTCCGGGTCCGGCTCGTCGTACGTGATGGGTAAAGCGGTGGAGACGCAAGACGAGGACTGGGATTTTTAATGAATGAATTAACGTTCATTAATTAACTCTACATTTCATTATTTTCAGCCGAATATTCCACTACGTACTACACTGTAATTTCTCCTTCATATTCGCCTGAATCACACCGATTCAGGCGAAATTCTCCCATGCAGTAGCAAAAAATTGAGAAAAATTCAAAGCGCCCTCAGCCCTTTATTCATGGGAAATTCAGCCGTTTCGCTTGCGGTAAAATTCCGACCTCAGGCAGGTCCAGGGTTGTCTCAGATTCTGAGTATGTTAGGGTAATGCCAGTTAACTATTTACCATGGTAATCATATCGACATAAACAAATAACAGGACACTCTCTATTGCATGGCAATTAAATTAGAAGTGAAAAATCTTTATAAAGTATTTGGCGAGCACCCGCAGCGTGCTTTCAAATATATTGAGAAAGGCCTTTCGAAAGAGCAAATTCTGGAAAAAACCGGGCTATCGCTTGGCGTTAAAGACGCCAGTCTGGCCATTGAAGAAGGCGAGATTTTTGTCATCATGGGATTATCCGGTTCGGGTAAATCCACTATGGTTCGCCTTCTCAATCGCCTGATTGAACCCACCCGCGGACAGGTGCTGATTGACGGCGTTGATATCGCCAGAATATCAGACGCGGAACTCCGCGAGGTGCGCAGAAAGAAAATTGCGATGGTGTTTCAGTCATTTGCACTGATGCCGCACATGACGGTACTCGATAATACCGCCTTTGGCATGGAGTTAGCCGGCACGCCCGCTCAGGAACGTCAGGAAAAAGCCCTTGATGCACTGCGTCAGGTCGGGCTGGAAAATTATGCTCATGCGTATCCGGATGAGCTCTCCGGCGGTATGCGTCAGCGCGTAGGATTAGCGCGCGCATTAGCGATTAATCCGGATATTTTATTAATGGACGAAGCCTTCTCGGCGCTCGATCCCTTAATTCGCACCGAGATGCAGGATGAGTTGGTAAAATTACAGGCCAAACATCAGCGCACCATTGTTTTTATTTCTCACGATCTGGATGAAGCCATGCGTATTGGCGACCGTATCGCCATTATGCAAAATGGTGAAGTGGTGCAGGTCGGCACACCGGATGAAATTCTCAATAATCCGGCGAATGATTATGTGCGCACCTTCTTCCGCGGTGTGGATATTAGCCACGTATTCAGTGCGAAAGATATTGCCCGTCGAACACCAAACGGCATTATTCGAAAAACGCCAGGTTTTGGTCCGCGCTCCGCGCTGAAGCTGTTGCAGGACGAAGACCGTGAATACGGTTATCTGGTTGAACGCGGCAATAAATTTGTAGGCGTTGTCTCCATCGACTCCCTGAAAACCGCCCTGAGCGAAAACCAGGGAATCGATGCGGCGTTGATTGACGCTCCGCTTGCCGTGGACGCCGAAACGCCGCTCAGCGAGTTGCTCTCTCACGTGGGTCAGGCGCCGTGCGCCGTGCCGGTTGTCGGTGAAGAACAACAGTACGTTGGCATCATCTCAAAACGGATGCTGCTACAGGCTTTAGATCGCGAGGGGACAAACAATGGCTGATCAATCAAACCCATGGGGCACCACTGAAGCAGCGGACAGCGCGGCGCAATCTGCCGATGCGTGGGGGTCGACGCCTGCGCCTGCCGATGGCGGCGGCGCGGCAGACTGGCTCAACAGCGCACCGGCGCCTGCCCCAGAGCATTTCAATATTATGGATCCGTTCCACAAGACGCTGATCCCGCTGGATAGCTGGGTAACGGAGGGGATCGACTGGGTCGTTACCCACTTCCGTCCGGTGTTCCAGGGGATCCGCATCCCGGTGGATTACATCCTGAACGGCTTCCAGCAGCTGATGCTGGGCATGCCCGCGCCGGTGGCGATTATCTTGTTCTCGCTGATCGCATGGCAGTTCGGCAGCGCGGGTATGGGGATCGCCACGCTGATCTCCCTGATTGCCATCGGCGCGATTGGCGCGTGGTCTCAGGCGATGATCACCCTGGCGCTGGTGCTGACCGCCCTGCTGTTCTGCGTGGCGATCGGCCTGCCGATGGGGATCTGGCTGGCGCGCAGCCCACGGGCCGCAAAAATTATCCGCCCGCTGCTGGATGCAATGCAGACCACGCCAGCGTTCGTTTACCTGGTGCCTATCGTGATGCTGTTCGGCATCGGTAACGTACCGGGGGTGGTCGTGACCATTATCTTTGCCCTGCCGCCGATTATTCGCCTGACCATTCTGGGCATTAACCAGGTGCCTGCGGATCTGATAGAGGCATCACGCTCGTTTGGCGCCAGCCCGCGTCAGATGCTGTTTAAGGTTCAGCTTCCGCTGGCGATGCCGACCATTATGGCAGGTGTTAACCAGACGCTGATGCTGGCGCTGTCGATGGTGGTGATCGCCTCAATGATTGCCGTTGGCGGGTTAGGTCAGATGGTACTGCGCGGCATTGGCCGTCTCGATATGGGGCTGGCGACCGTCGGCGGCGTCGGGATTGTGATCCTCGCCATCATTCTTGACCGCCTGACCCAGGCTGTCGGTCGTGATTCACGCAGTCGCGGCAACCGTCGCTGGTATACCACCGGCCCTGTCGGGTTACTCACCCGCCCATTCACAAAATAAGGAACAACGATGCGACATAACGTACTTTTTGCCACAGCGTTTGCGACCCTTGTCTCCACCAGCGCAGTTGCCGCTGACCTGCCGGGCAAAGGCATTACCGTGCAGCCGGTGCAGAGCACCATTTCGGAAGAGTCCTTCCAGACCCAGATTGTCAGCCGTGCGCTGGAGAAACTGGGCTATACGGTGAATACCGCCAGTGAAGTGGATTACAACGTGGGCTATACCTCTATTGCCTCCGGCGATGCCACCTTTACCGCCGTGAACTGGCAGCCGCTGCACGACGATATGTATGCCGCCGCAGGCGGTGACAAGAAATTCTACCGCGAAGGCATCTTTGTGACCGGCGCTGCACAGGGATATTTGATCGACAAGAAAACCGCCGATAAGTATCACATCACCAATATTGAACAGCTGAAAGATCCGAAGATCGCCAAACTCTTTGATACCAACGGTGACGGCAAAGCCGACATGATGGGCTGCTCGCCGGGCTGGGGCTGTGAAGCGGTGATTAACCACCAGAACAAAGCCTTCGATCTGGCGAAGACCGTCGACGTGAGCCACGGCAATTACTCTGCGATGATGGCTGACACCATCGCCCGCTTTAAAGAAGGCAAGCCGGTGATCTACTACACCTGGACGCCGTACTGGGTGAGCGACGTGCTGAAGCCGGGCAAAGACGTGGTGTGGTTGCAGGTGCCCTTCTCCTCCCTGCCGGGCGAGCAGAAAGATATCGACACCAAACTGCCAAACGGCATGAACTATGGCTTCCCGGTGAATACCATGCATATCGTGGCGAACAAAGCCTGGGCCGAGAAAAACCCGGCGGCGGCGAAGCTGTTCTCGGTAATGAAACTGCCGCTGGCAGACATTAACGCCCAGAACGCGATGATGCACGCGGGTAAATCATCCGAAGCTGATATCAAAGGCCACGTGGATGGCTGGATCAAAGCCCACCAGCAGCAGTTCGATGGCTGGGTGAAAGAGGCGCTTGAGGCGCAGAAGTAAAAATACTACCCCTCACCCTGCCCTCTCCCCTTTGGGGAGAGGGATAGGGTGAGGGGATCAAACCGCACCCAACCTAAACCGCACAATCCACCACGTAACAATCCCCCAACATTCACAATCATTGGTTATTATGTTTCCGGAAAAATAATCACTTAACTTACGATTCCTGAAACAAATGACAAAAACAACTCAAGGGCTTAGCCCCGCACTCATCCTTTTAATGTCCGTGGCAACGGGACTGGCCGTCGCCAGCAACTATTACGCGCAACCTCTGCTTGATACTATCGCGCGTGCTTTCGATCTTTCAGCCAGCTCCGCCGGCTTTATCGTCACCGCTGCGCAGCTCGGCTATGCGGCCGGGCTGCTGTTCCTGGTGCCATTAGGCGATATGTTTGAGCGCCGGATGCTTATCGTCTCCATGACGCTGCTGGCCGCAGGCGGGATGTTGATCACCGCCAGCAGCCAGTCGTTAACGATGATGATTATCGGTACCGCGCTGACGGGGCTGTTCTCGGTGGTGGCACAAATTCTGGTTCCCCTCGCGGCGACGCTGGCTTCCCCGGAAAAACGCGGCAAAGTGGTTGGCACTATTATGAGCGGCCTGCTGCTGGGCATCCTGCTGGCGCGAACCGTTGCCGGGCTGCTGGCGAGCCTCGGCGGCTGGCGCACCGTTTACTGGGTGGCAAGCGTGCTGATGGTTATCATGGCGCTGGCCCTGTGGCGCGGCCTGCCAAAGGTGAAGCAGGAGAATCACCTGAACTATCCGCAGCTCCTCGCCTCCGTTTTCAGCCTCTTCACCCGGGATAAACTCCTGCGCACACGCGCCGTTCTGGGGTGTCTCACCTTCGCCAACTTCAGCATCTTATGGACGTCGATGGCGTTTCTGCTCGCCGCGCCGCCGTTTAACTACTCAGAAGGCGTGATTGGCCTGTTCGGGCTGGCAGGCGCGGCTGGCGCACTGGGCGCGCGCCCGGCGGGTGGCCTGGCCGACAAAGGTAAATCTCATATGACCACCTCCGCAGGGCTGGTTTTACTCCTGCTCTCATGGGCGGCTATCTGGTACGGACACGTCTCAGTGCTGGCGCTAATTGTCGGTATTCTGGTACTCGACCTCACCGTGCAGGGCGTACATATCACCAACCAGACCGTGATTTACCGCGTGAAACCAGACGCCCGTAACCGTCTGACGGCCGGGTACATGACCAGCTACTTTATCGGCGGCGCGGCGGGCTCGCTAATCTCAGCCTCCGCCTGGCAGCATGCGGGCTGGACGGGCGTGTGCGCAATCGGCGCCGTCGTGGCGGCGATAAATCTGCTGGTATGGTGGCGCGGCTATCACCGCCAGGAAGCAATTCACTAAGTTTTACATTGCTTTGGGCCCCCTGGGGTGTAAAGGGGGCCTGCATCTGTTAAGGTAACGGTAATCATTTATCCCAGAAATTTTACTGTGGGTGACATATTTACTACCGGCATGAATAGTTCAGACCCCAGTCCTCACATCCCCTCTTTCGCGGGTACACACCCCACACTTTCTGTGCTCACCGGGTCACGGATTTACCCGGCGCTTTCTGATGGTGACATACGTTTGGCGGATATAACCGCACAAATAATTCATTTACATTATTTGTCACTATCGTTACTATATCGGCTGTAATTAATGAGGTTATGCCCAAAATGGATAGTTCGTTTACGCCCATTGAACAAATGCTTAAGTTCCGCGCCAGTCGTCATGAGGACTTCCCGTATCAGGAGATCCTGCTGACCCGCCTGTGCATGCACATGCAGGGTAAGCTGCTGGAAAATCGTAACAAGATGCTGAAAGCGCAAGGGATTAACGAGACGTTGTTTATGGCGTTGATTACGCTTGAGTCTCAGGAAAACCACAGCATTCAGCCGTCTGAACTGAGCTGCGCGCTGGGTTCATCCCGTACCAATGCAACCCGTATTGCTGATGAGTTGGAGAAGCGCGGCTGGATAGAGCGCCGTGAGAGCGATAACGATCGCCGCTGCCTGCATCTGCAACTGACCGAGAAAGGTCACGAATTCCTGCGCGAAGTGCTGCCACCGCAGCATAACTGCCTGCACCAGCTTTGGTCTGCCCTCAGCACCGCCGAGCGCGACCAGCTTGAGCACATTACTCGCAAGCTGCTCACCCGTCTGGACCAGATGGATGAAGATGGCGTCATTCTTGAGGCGCTGCGCTAACGCGACGATCCGCTCAACATTCCAGATTGCAAAAGAAAAACTGACAGGCCAGCACGTGAAACTGCTGGCCTTTCTGACAACAGGTCGGCTCAGCCGATGTGAAAATAAAAAGATCGTGGAGAACAACAATGAGCGCAAATGCGGAGAACACCCCCCCGCAGCAACCGGTCAACAAGAAGGGCAAACGTAAGAGCGCCCTTATTCTGCTGACCTTGCTCTTTATTATTATTGCCGTGGCATATGGGATCTATTGGTTTTTAGTCTTGCGTCATGTTGAAGAGACAGACGATGCATACGTGGCAGGGAATCAGGTTCAAATCATGGCCCAGGTGTCAGGCAGCGTGACGAAAGTCTGGGCTGACAACACCGACTTTGTGAAAAAAGGGGATGTGCTGGTCACGCTTGATCCGACCGACGCCCAACAGGCGTTTGAAAAAGCACAGACGGCGCTGGCCTCCAGCGTTCGCCAGACCCGCCAGCTGATGATCAACAGCAAACAGCTTCAGGCCAATATCGACGTGCAGAAAACGGCCCTGGCCCAGGCGCAGAGCGACCTCAAGCGTCGTGTTCCTCTCGGCACCGCCAACCTGATTGGCCGTGAAGAGTTGCAGCACGCACGCGATGCGGTGGCAAGCGCACAGGCGCAGCTGGACGTGGCGATCCAACAGTACAACGCCAACCAGGCGATGGTGCTGGGCACCTCTCTGGAAAACCAGCCAGCGGTGAAACAGGCGGCGACCGAAGTGCGTAACGCATGGCTTGCCCTGCAACGTACCAAAATCGTCAGCCCGATGACCGGTTACGTTTCCCGTCGTTCCGTGCAGCCGGGTGCGCAAATTAGCACCACCACGCCGCTGATGGCGGTCGTTCCGGCGAACAACCTATGGGTGGACGCGAACTTCAAAGAGACCCAGCTGGCGCATATGCGTATCGGCCAGACCGCAACCGTGGTCAGCGATATCTACGGCGATGACGTGAAGTACACCGGTAAAGTGGTCGGTCTGGACATGGGGACCGGCAGCGCGTTCAGCCTGCTGCCTGCACAGAACGCCACCGGCAACTGGATCAAAGTGGTACAGCGCTTGCCTGTGCGTATCGAGCTGGATCCTAAGCAGCTGGCAGACCATCCGCTGCGAATTGGCCTTTCCACGCTGGTGACGGTCGATACCGCCAACCGCGACGGTCAGATCCTCGCAAGCCAGGTGCGCAGCACGCCAGCTTATGAAAGTAACGCCCGTGAAATTAGCCTCGATCCGGTCAATAAGCTGATCGATGACATCGTGAAGGCAAACGCCGGTTAAGCCGAAGGTGAGCGTTATGCAACAGCAAAAGCCGCAAAAACCGCTTGAGGGGGCGCAGCTGGTCATTATGACCATTGCGCTGTCGCTGGCGACATTCATGCAGGTGCTGGACTCCACCATCGCAAACGTGGCGATCCCTACGATCGCCGGGAACCTTGGCTCATCGCTGAGCCAGGGGACCTGGGTCATTACCTCGTTCGGGGTGGCGAACGCCATCTCTATTCCCATCACCGGCTGGCTGGCGAAGCGCGTCGGTGAAGTGAAGCTGTTCCTCTGGTCGACGATCCTGTTCGTGCTGGCCTCCTGGGCTTGCGGCATGTCCAGCAGCCTGACGATGCTGATTTTCTTCCGCGTCATCCAGGGGATTGTCGCCGGGCCGTTGATTCCGCTGTCGCAGAGTTTGCTGCTGAACAACTATCCGCCCGCCAAGCGCTCCATCGCGCTCGCGCTGTGGTCGATGACGGTGATTGTCGCCCCAATTTGCGGGCCAATCCTCGGCGGCTATATCAGCGATAATTATCACTGGGGCTGGATCTTCTTCATCAACGTACCCATCGGTGCGCTGGTGGTGCTGATGACGCTACAGTCTCTGCGTGGTCGCGAAACGCGGACCGAACAGCGGCGGATCGATGGCATCGGGCTGGCACTGCTGGTTGTCGGCATCGGCAGCCTGCAAATCATGCTCGACCGCGGCAAAGAGCTGGACTGGTTCGCCTCTACGGAAATCATCGTGCTGACGGTGGTCGCCGTGGTTGCCATTAGCTTCCTGATTGTCTGGGAGCTGACGGACGAAAATCCGATAGTCGACCTCTCGCTGTTTAAATCGCGAAACTTCACCATCGGCTGCCTCTGTATCAGCCTCGCCTATATGCTCTACTTCGGCGCGATTGTTCTGCTGCCGCAGCTGTTGCAGGAGGTGTACGGCTATACCGCAACCTGGGCGGGGCTGGCCTCCGCGCCGGTGGGGTTAATTCCGGTTCTGCTGTCGCCGATTATTGGCCGTTTCGCCCATAAGCTCGACATGCGCAGGCTGGTGACGTTCAGCTTCATCATGTACGCCGTGTGCTTCTACTGGCGCGCGTATACGTTTGAACCGGGAATGGACTTTGGCGCCTCCGCGTGGCCGCAGTTTATTCAGGGCTTTGCTGTGGCGTGCTTCTTTATGCCACTGACCACCATTACGCTTTCGGGCTTGCCGCCTGAGCGGATGGCGGCGGCATCGAGCCTGTCGAACTTCACCCGTACGCTGGCGGGCTCCATCGGGACATCGATCACCACCACGCTGTGGACCAACCGGGAAGCGATGCACCATGCCCAACTGACCGAAGCGGTGAACCCGTTCAACCCTAACGCTCAGCAGATGTATAGCCAGCTTGAGGGGATGGGGATGACGGAGCAGCAGGCGTCCGGCTGGCTTGCCCAGCAGATCACCAACCAGGGGCTGATTATCTCGGCAAACGAGATTTTCTGGATATCGGCGGGGATCTTCATCGTCCTGCTGGGGCTGGTGTGGTTTGCCAAACCACCGTTTGGTGCCGGTAGCGGGGGCGGTGGAGCACACTAGCCCTGTGCACGGGTTGCCCGGTGGCGCTACGCTTACCGGGCCTACGAACGTAGGCCGGATAAGGCGTAGCCGCCATCCGGCAAAACACCGCACCGTGTCCAAAACGCGACAGCGATTGTCAGTTCCGATAAAGCAGCGCGCCTGAAATTGATTCACGAGAGTGAAAAGACAACAGGAGCGTACCATGCTGAACACACCCGCGCCACGCGCTGGCTCTCGACAGACTTACGTCGAAGTGAGCTCGCCGAACGTCTATCTCGACCAGATCGAATATTTCTGCCACCACTTCAGCCGCCGCAGCGACGTCTGTATCAGCGTGCATCCGCAAAACAATCGCGATACCGGCGTCGCCAGCGCGGAGCTGGCCGTGGTTGTCGTCATCAGTATTGTAGGCCCGGTCAGCGAAGCGCCACCGGGCATCCACAGGCACGATACTAAATGTGCAGTTCCTGAAGTTTTTCTTTTGGCAGGGCCAGCTCGTCGTTGCTGTTTACACGAACATCACGTTCGATGATATGACGGGCAATCTCCTGAGCTTCTTCCAGAGAGTGCATCTGGTAAGTGCCGCACTGGTAAACGTTCAGCTCAGGGATCTGGTTCTGCTCTTTCACCTTCAGCACGTCTTCCATCGCCGCTTTCCACGCATCCGCGACGCGTTTCTCATCAGGCTGACCAATCAGGCTCATGTAGAAACCGGTGCGGCAGCCCATCGGAGAGATATCGATGATCTCCACGCCGTTGCCGTTCAGGTGGTCGCGCATGAATCCGGCGAAAAGGTGTTCCAGCGTGTGAATGCCTTTCTCTGGCATCACTTCTTTATTCGGCACGCAGAAGCGCAGGTCGAAAACGGTGATCGTGTCGCCGTGCGGCGTGTTCATGGTCTTCGCCACGCGGACTGCTGGTGCTTCCATACGGGTATGGTCGACAGTAAAGCTATCTAATAACGGCATACGTCACCTCCGATAGTGATTTTTTTTAAAATAAACTGAACTCTTCTACAGAATGCGCGTCTGAGTATATGAAAGACGCGCATTTGTTATCATCATCCCTGAATTCAGAGATGTATATTTTGGCCACAGCGATGTGGCCTTTTTCTTTTGGTTCAGGCCTGCTTCGCCAGAAACGCCTCAAACGACTCCGTATCCGCCGCTTCGACCTCTTTCTGACGCACAACGGACGCATCGCGCTCTGCCACAAAATCCGCTTCGCTCAGGATCTCTAACGGCTCCTGCATCAGCATCTCACGGTACTCCGCTGAGAGTGAACGCCCTGTGCCACCAATTCCCTGTTCAATCATAGAACGCAGAATACGTGCTGAGAATGTCAGTTCCGGGTTATCGAAGCTTTCAACCAGTTCGTCGCAGACCTTCTGGTAAGCTTCGCCGCCGTACACGCTATCCAGCGTCTGGGCTACGCGCTTCAGGTCATGGAACAGATCCTTCCCTACCTTAGACAGTGGGAACTGGGCCGTTTCACAGCCAATACCTAACGTCAGACCCGGCTTGCGCCCTTCCAGAATCACGCGATTCCAGTTGGCACGAGTACACAGCAGTTCGTCGGAACTCATTTCCGGCGCATCCGCCAGTACGCACCAGACCATAAACAGGTCAAGGAAGCGAACCTGCTGCTCGTCAACGCCAATCGGTGAGAACGGGTTAATATCCAGTGAGCGCACTTCAATGTATTCGATCCCGCCGCGCTGTAGCGCATCAGACGGCGTTTCACCGCTGCGCGTCACGCGCTTCGGACGAATCGGCGCATACAGTTCATTTTCAATCTGCAATACGTTGGTGTTAATTTGCAGGCGCTTGCCGTCTTTTTCGAGGCCGATTTTTTCGTACTCTTCCGACGGGGTTTTTATCGCCCGCTTCAGGCCTGCCACATATTCGTGCAGATCGTTAAACGTAATTCCGAGATTGCTTTGCGACTTATTGGTATAGCCAAGGTCGCTCAGGCGCAGCGAGGTCGCGTACGGCAGATAGTACATGCCACACTCAGTCTTCTCGAACGGCAGCGTGGTCGGTTTCCCTTGCAGGAACGATGAACAGATAGCCGGGGACGCGCCGAACAGATACGGAATAACCCAGCCAAAACGGTAGTAGTTGCGGATCAGGCGGAAGTAGCCCGCGGAGATCGCTTCTTTATCCGTTTCACCGCACTTCGCCTGCCAGAACGCCATCGGCAGAGAGAAATTGTAGTGCACGCCAGAGATCGTCTGCATCAGTGCGCCGTAGCGATTTTTCAGTCCTTCGCGATACAGCGTTTTCAGCCGTCCAATATTCGAGGTGCCGTACTGAGCCAGCTCAATCTCCTGCCCCTGCTCGATATAGCACGGCATGCTGAGCGGCCACATACGCTCGTCGCCGAGGTTGCGGGCGGTGAAGCGATGCACGTCGCGCATGATCGTCAGCATATGATCAATATCACCGTCTACTGGCGTAATGAACTCCAGCAGCGCTTCGGCGAAATCGGTTGTGATCCATTTATGTGTCAGCGCCGAGCCTAACGCCTTCGGGTGTCCCGTAGTCGCTAAGCTACCATCCGCATTTACGCGCAGCGTTTCGCGCTCAAGCCCACGCTGAATCCCCTTCAGTGCCTGAGGGTGATTTTCCAGCCAGGCCAGCGCCTGTGATACGTCCGGGATCAATTTGACCTCCCGCCTGTCAAAAAATTGTCACTCAGCATAATTGTAATGGTTGACGATTGAAGGTCGCGAATTCATTCCACCAATTAGTGCCACCACGTCATACCCTGTAGTGTTACCCATGCCAGTAAAACATAGCGTAACGCCTTGCCAAGGCACAAAAAAAAGAGCACCGGTCCCCAGGAGATGCGCATCCATCCCGCCAGCAGACACAGTAAATCGCCTATTACAGGCATCCAGCTTAATAACAGCGTGGCAGCGCCATAGCGTTTTAGCCAGCCCACTGCCTTTTCCTGCCAGCGAGATTTTTCGCGTAGCGGAAAGAAACGTCCAAGAATAACGTTAGTCAGCCCTCCAAGGCTATTACCCATTGTTGCTATTAAGACCAGCAACCAGGGCTGACTCACGCCGGACAACAGCATCGCCACCAGCACCACTTCCGAATTCCCCGGTAAGAGGGTGGAGCTTAAAAAACTGCTGGCGAATAATGAAGCGAGTGACAGCGCGTCACTCACAGTAAGCGAACATCCACCGCCGCCATTCCGGCATCACGCGCGGCCTGAATGCCAAAATCAGCATCTTCAAACACCACGCATTTTGCAGGTGGTACACCCATTAATTCTGCACAGCGCAGGAAGGTATCCGGTGCGGGTTTGTGATGTTTAACATGATCGGCGGCAACGACGGCAGAAAAATAGTGGCGCAGGCCAAGGTGTTTGAGTAGCGCTTCAGCAATCGCGCTCTCGCTGCCCGTACCGACAGACATAGGACGACGGCCGTGCCACTCCTTGACGACGTCAATGAGTGGTAAAGGCTGCACGGTGTCTAACAGTATGGCTTTTACCGCGTCGGTTTTTTCACGCGCGAGCTGGTGCGGGTCGAGATCGGCCTGATTCAGCTCAATCACGGCCTGTGCGATACGCCAGGTGGGCGATCCGTTGAGGGCAATCATCGCCTGTAAATCGAAGCGCATACCGTAACGGCCCAGGACTTCGGTCCAGGCCTGACGATGCGTGGGTTCGGTATCCAGGAGGGTGCCGTCCATGTCGAAGATCAAACCGTCATACTGTGCGTACATCGTGCTCTCGCTAAACGATTAACAAAGCATTACTTTATCGTAAAAGGGGATTTTTGTCGCTGATTGCGAAGTGATAACAATGAGAGTGATTAAGAACTAAACATCGAAGGGGATCACAAGAAGAGATGGTGCATCCGGGAGGATTCGAACCTCCGACCGCTCGGTTCGTAGCCGAGTACTCTATCCAGCTGAGCTACGGATGCATCGGGATTTGCTGCTGTACTTCTCGATACTCATATCACTTCAAAAGCAATATGAATTAAAAAATGGTGCATCCGGGAGGATTCGAACCTCCGACCGCTCGGTTCGTAGCCGAGTACTCTATCCAGCTGAGCTACGGATGCATCGGGATTTACTGCTGTACTTCTCGATACTCATATCACTTCAAAAGCAATATGAAGTAAAAAATGGTGCATCCGGGAGGATTCGAACCTCCGACCGCTCGGTTCGTAGCCGAGTACTCTATCCAGCTGAGCTACGGATGCATCGGGATTTACTACTGTACTGCTCGATATTCATATCACTTCGAAAGCAATATGAAGTAATAGATGGTGCATCCGGGAGGATTCGAACCTCCGACCGCTCGGTTCGTAGCCGAGTACTCTATCCAGCTGAGCTACGGATGCAAAATGGCGGTGAGGCGGGGATTCGAACCCCGGATGCAGCTTTTGACCGCATACTCCCTTAGCAGGGGAGCGCCTTCAGCCTCTCGGCCACCTCACCACACAACGCCTCTTTCGAGTGCTTCGAGCAACTCGTTAAGAGCTTCTCGTCGCTGCGTGGCGCATATATTACTTTCTGGGACTTATAAGTCAAACAATTTTCCACATGCTTTTTTCGTTTGCACAATTCGCACGCAATTCGCATGTAAAAGCCGCAAAGAGAGTGTTTTATAAGCGGATTTTGCAGGCATCTTCACAGAATTGTGTTGAGAGAAGCGCGTCATTTGGATGAGATAAGATTATGAGAGTGGTCAAAAACGAAGCGTTTGAAATAGAACGGTAACTTTATGCAGGAAAAATAGCGGGAGGGTTGCGTCTCGCCCGACAGCGAGACGCGACAATATCAGTAACTGGACTGCTGGGATTTTTCAGCCTGGATACGCTGGTAGATCTCTTCACGGTGGACAGATACTTCTTTAGGAGCGTTAACACCAATACGTACCTGGTTACCCTTTACCCCTAAAACTGTCACGGTGACCTCATCCCCAATCATGAGGGTCTCACCAACTCGACGAGTCAGAATCAGCATTCTTTGCTCCTTGAAAGATTAAAAGAGTCGGGTCTCTTGTATCCCGGCATTATCCATCATATAACGCCAAAAAGTAAGCGATGACAAACACGTAAAGTGTAAGCAGTCACGGCATCACATTCTGTTAAACGTAAGTTTAGCCGATATACACAAACTCAACCTGACTTTATCGTTATCGATAGCGCAGTGAGCAAGACGCCATAACGTTACCGCTATGGCGTCTGCTTGTGCTTTGTAGTTATTACAGTTTCGCGCTTACCCAGCTTTCAACGCTGGCTAATGCCGCGGGAAGTGCCGCCGCATCCGTACCACCGGCTTGCGCCATGTCCGGACGACCGCCACCTTTGCCACCCACCTGCTGGGCGACCATGCCAATCAGTTCCCCTGCTTTGACACGATCCGTCACATCCTTAGAGACGCCCGCAATCAGAGAAACCTTACCCTCTGCGACCGTTGCCAGCACGATAACCGTCGAACCAAGCTGGTTCTTCAGATCGTCGACCATGGTACGCAGCATCTTAGGCTCAACGCCCGCCAGGTCGCTGACCAGCAGTTTGACGCCCTTAATGTCTACCGCTTTGCTGGAGAGGTTTGCGCTCTCCTGCGCCGCAGCCTGTTCTTTCAGCTGCTGGAGTTCTTTTTCCAACTGACGGGTACGATCCAGCGCGACACGCACTTTCTCGCCCAGGTTCTGGCTATCGCCTTTCAGCAGTTGCGCGATCTCGTGCAGCTGGTCGCTCTGCGCATGCAGGCTGGCAATTGCACCTTCCCCGGTCACCGCCTCAATACGACGCACGCCTGCCGCCGTACCCGACTCGGAAACGATGCGGAACAAGCCGATGTCACCGGTGCGGGATGCGTGAGTACCGCCACACAGTTCGGTAGAGAAGTCGCCCATGCTCAGCACGCGAACGCGGTCGTCATATTTCTCGCCAAACAGCGCCATCGCACCTTTCTTCTTCGCTGCCTCAAGATCCATGATGTGGGTTTCGATTGGCAGGTTGCGGCGGATCTGGGCATTCACCAGGTCTTCCACCGCACGAATTTCAGACGGCTTCATCGCTTCAAAATGCGAGAAGTCGAAACGCAGCACTTTGTCGTTAACCAGAGAACCTTTCTGTGCAACGTGCGTACCCAGCACTTCGCGCAGGGCTGCGTGCATCAGGTGGGTTGCCGAGTGGTTCAGACGAATGCGCGCGCGGCGAGCTTCGTCAACGTTGGCCTGAACGCCCTCGCCCACTTTCAGAGAACCGGAAACCAGTTTGCCCTGGTGACCAATTGCCTGACCGTATTTCTGGGTATCGCTTACGCTGAAGCTGAAGCCATTGCCTTTCAGTTCGCCTTTATCGCCAACCTGGCCGCCGGATTCCGCATAGAACGGTGTTTTATCCAGGATAACAACCGCGTCCTGACCTGCGCTAATGCTGTCTACGGCTTTACCGTCAACAAACAGCGCGGTCACGTTGCTGGTCAGAGCCAGCTCTTCGTAGCCTTTAAATTCAGACGCGCTATCAACGCGGATCATCGCGTTGTAGTCCGCGCCAAAACCGCTGGATTCACGCGCACGACGACGCTGCTCTTCCATTGCGGCTTCAAAGCCTGCTTCGTCAACTTTGATGTTGCGCTCGCGGCAAACGTCCGCCGTCAGGTCAACCGGGAAGCCGTAGGTGTCGTACAGGCGGAAAGCGGTTTCGCCATCCAGCGTGTCGCCCTTGAGTTTCGCCAGCTCGTCGTCCAGCAGCGCCAGTCCGCGCTCCAGCGTACGGGCAAACTGCTCTTCTTCGGTTTTCAGAACCTGTTCAACTTGCGCCTGCTGGCGTTTCAGCTCGTCACCGGCAGAGCCCATCACGCCAATCAGTGGCCCAACGAGTTTATAGAAGAAGGTGTCCTTCGCGCCCAGCATGTTGCCATGACGGATCGCACGACGAATGATACGACGCAGCACATAGCCACGGTTTTCATTCGACGGGATAACGCCGTCAGCAATCAGGAACGCACAAGAACGAATATGGTCTGCGATAACGCGCAGTGATTTGTTGTTCAGATCGGTTGCGCCCGTCACTTCGGCAACGGCTTTGATCAGGGTGCTGAACAGGTCAATCTCATAGTTGGAGTTAACGTGTTGCAGAACGGCCGCGATACGCTCAAGACCCATACCGGTATCTACGGACGGTTTTGGCAGCGGCTCCATGGTGCCGTCGGCCTGACGGTTGAACTGCATGAAGACGATGTTCCAGATCTCAATGTAGCGATCGCCATCTTCTTCCGCGCTTCCCGGAGGGCCGCCCCAGATGTGGTCACCATGATCGTAGAAGATCTCGGTGCACGGACCGCAAGGGCCGGTGTCACCCATCTGCCAGAAGTTATCAGACGCGTAAGGCGCGCCTTTGTTGTCACCGATACGGATGATACGTTCGCGAGGGATACCCACTTCTTTTTCCCAGATGTCGAACGCTTCGTCATCGGTCTCATACACGGTCACCCACAGACGCTCTTTCGGCAGATTAAACCAGTTTTCACCGGTCAGCAGTTCCCACGCATATTGAATGGCGTCGTGTTTGAAGTAGTCGCCGAAGCTGAAGTTACCCAGCATTTCGAAGAAAGTGTGGTGGCGCGCGGTGTAACCGACGTTTTCCAGATCGTTGTGTTTACCGCCCGCACGCACGCAACGCTGTGAGGTTGTGGCGCGGGAATAATTACGCTTGTCGAGACCAAGGAACACATCCTTGAACTGGTTCATCCCGGCGTTGGTAAACAGCAGAGTCGGGTCATTGTTCGGTACCAGGGAGCTGCTGGCAACAACCTGGTGTCCCTTACTATGGAAAAAATCGAGAAACGCCTGACGGATCTCAGCGGTGCTCTTGCTCATAATTATCCTGAAATCAAGCTAACGAAATGTCGCAGCAGATCTGTATCTGTAAACAGTTGGACGGACCAGCTACTGGAAAAAGTGGGAATAAGATAAGTTTTCTTTAGTGGGAAGTAAAATCCCGCATGCGTTCAATCGGTAAAATTACGCCAGATATCCTGAATATCTTCCATCAGGAAGCCGCGGTAGAGCAAAAAGCGCTGGATTTTAACTTTTTCTGAAAATTCACGCGACAGCGGCTCACCGTACTTTCGTACCGCCTGCTCACGCGCCAGTTCGCACCAGTCGATTTCACTTTCGCGCATGGCTTTTTCAATCGATTCACGGGCTACACCTTTCTGGTTCAGCTCCTGGCGGATACGCGCTGGCCCATAGCCTTTACGACCACGGCTGGCAAGAAAGCGAGCGGCAAAACGGCCGTCATCCAGATAGTGATGCTCGTAGCACCAGGCAACCACGCGGTCATAATCTTCCGCGGTGGCATCAATGTCTTCCGGACCGTTTTTGCTCATGACGGGCGCTGACAGTTTCCGCCGCAGCTCCTGTTCGCTATGGTCACGCACGGCAAGAATACGCACGGCCCGATCCAGCAAGCGTGAGTAGGCTGGTCGGCGTGATGTCGGTTCACTCATAAAAAACCTGTCGATTCAGAAATGCAAAAAGGGCCGCATCAGCAGCCCTTCATTTTTATCCGAGAGGATTAAAAATCTTCGTTGGTTTCTTCAGCATCCGCGCCGTCGACCACGAAATCAGGTTTAGAGTCCTGGTTGCTCAGCAGGAGTTCACGCACCTTTTTCTCAATCTCTTTCGCCGCCGCCGGGTTCTCTTTCAGCCAGGAGATAGCATTCGCTTTACCCTGACCAATCTTGTCACCGTTGTAGCTGTACCATGCGCCCGCTTTTTCAATCAGCTTCTCTTTCACGCCCAGGTCAACCAGCTCGCCGAGGAAGTTGATACCTTCGCCGTAGAGGATCTGGAATTCAGCCTGTTTGAACGGTGCTGCGATTTTGTTCTTCACAACCTTCACGCGGGTTTCGCTACCGACGACGTTATCCCCCTCTTTCACCGCGCCGATACGGCGGATATCCAGACGGACAGAAGCGTAGAATTTCAGAGCGTTACCGCCGGTGGTGGTTTCCGGGTTACCGAACATTACACCAATTTTCATACGGATCTGGTTGATGAAGATCAGCAGCGTATTGGACTGCTTCAGGTTACCCGCCAGCTTACGCATCGCCTGGCTCATCATACGTGCCGCGAGGCCCATGTGAGAGTCACCGATTTCACCTTCAATTTCCGCTTTTGGCGTCAGCGCCGCAACGGAGTCAACGATGATCACGTCAACCGCACCTGAGCGCGCCAGCGCGTCACAAATTTCCAGGGCCTGCTCGCCGGTGTCCGGCTGTGAGCACAGCAGGTTGTCGATATCAACGCCCAGTTTACGGGCATAGACCGGGTCCAGCGCGTGCTCGGCATCGATAAACGCACAGGTTTTACCTTCGCGCTGTGCCGCCGCAACAACCTGCAACGTCAGGGTGGTTTTACCCGAGGATTCCGGACCGTAGATTTCTACGATACGGCCCATCGGTAAACCGCCAGCGCCCAGTGCGATATCAAGAGAAAGCGAACCAGTGGAGATAGTTTCCACGTCCATGGAACGGTCTTCACCCAGGCGCATGATGGAGCCTTTACCGAATTGCTTTTCGATCTGGCCCAGTGCTGCCGCCAACGCTTTCTGTTTGTTTTCGTCGATAGCCATTATTACTCCTGTCATGCCGGGAGAAGCAACTGCGCTTCACCATGGACTTCTGTTCTGTTGAGGTAATTATACTGTATAGTCATACAGTATCAAGTATTTTGTAGAAATTGTTGCCAGAGCGTTTTTAACGCGTATTCCGTTGCCTGACGACGCACGCTTTCGCGATCGCCGCTGAAGCATTCCCGGCGGGTGATCCCTTCACCTTTTGAGGTGGCAAAGCCAAACCAGACGGTGCCGACAGGCTTCACGTCGCTGCCGCCGTCCGGCCCCGCGATACCGCTGATGGAGATAGCGTAATCTGCGCGCGCCTCTTTCAGCGCGCCAATCGCCATTTCGATCACCACCGGCTCGCTGACCGCGCCATGCTGCTCAAGCGTGGCTTCACGCACGCCAATCATCTGCGCTTTAGCCTCGTTACTGTAGGTCACAAAGCCGCGTTCAAACCAGGCGGAACTGCCAGCAATATCGGTAATTGCTTTCGCCACCCAGCCGCCGGTGCAGGATTCTGCGGTCGTAAGAGTCGCGCCGCGCTGTTTCAGCGCCAGCCCCACCACTTCGCTTAGCTGCATCAATTCATGGTCAGTCATTCTCGCTCCAGGCCTTAGAAAAACATGCAGCACAAGATAGCACTTTCTCATCAAATATGGGGATGCGCGTCGGGTTTTACGAGGGGGCTTCAGAAAAAAGCCGATGCGGGCGCATCGGCCAGAGAGACGCTTATTTCATGCTGTTAGCGAGGGTATCCACATTGTGGCGAAACGCCTTGACGTAGGTGTCCGCCACGCCGCCCTTCGCGGACAGCGCTTCCGGGTAAAGTTCACCGCCCGGCTGGGCGCCCGTGGCGGTCGCAATCTGCTTCACCAGGCGCGGATCAAGCTGGTTTTCCATAAACCAGGTTTTCACACCGTCAGCTTTAATCTGATTGATGCTCTCCGCTACCTGCGCCGCGCTGGCTTCACTCTCAGACGACAGCCCCTGCGGCGCCATAAACGTCACGCCGTAGGCGCGGCTGAAATAGCCGAAGGCGTCGTGGCTGGTCAGCACTTTGCGCTTCGCCTGTGGGATGTCGCTGAAACGCTTTTTAGCCCAACCGTCCAGCTGAGAGAGCTGCGCAATATAGGGTTTACCGGTAGCTTCAAGCGCCGCCGTATCTTCAGGATCGGCCTTCACCAGCCCAGAGAGAATATTTTGCGCATACAGCGCGCCGTTCGCCGCGCTGTTCCACGCGTGCGGATCGGTCACGGTTTTACCGTCCTCTTCCAGCGTGTGCGTTTTCACGCCGTCCGAAGCAACCACCAGCTGGCCTTTGAATCCGGAGGCTTTCACCAGACGATCGAGCCAGCCCTCCAGCCCCAGCCCATTGACCACCACCACGTCAGCTTTACTCAACGCCGCGCTGTCTTTGGGCGAGGGTTCGAAAGTATGGGGATCACCGTCCGGCCCCACCAGCGTCGTCACCTTCACACGATCGCCGCCAACCTGCTGCGTGATGTCTCCCAGGATGGAAAAGCTGGTCACCACATTAAGCGTTTTCGCCATTACGCCGTGCGTCATCATGCCGAGCGCGAGCGCCACGGCTAACCCTGTACGTTTCATCGTTTCCCCTTGCGTTAAAAAAGCGCCCGCAGGCTATCCGCCAGCCTGCTGCGCGTGCCAAATAAAACGGAAATAAAGAACAATGCGCTGGCGGTCAGCACAATGGAGGGCCCGGCGGGCAGACTCACTGCCCAGGAAAGGCTTAAGCCCAGCCACGCGCAAAAAATACCGCTGATACCCGCCATCAGAAGTAACCCTGGCAGGGTGCGCACCCAGCAGCGTGCCGCCACGGCGGGTAACATCATCAGCCCGACGGCCATCAACGTGCCGAGCACCTGAAAACCGGCCACCAGGTTGAGCACCAGCAGCGCCAGAAACAGACCGTGTAACATCCCGGGCAGCCAGCGCGCGTTCACCTGCAACCACGCGGTATCGAACGCTTCGCTGACCAGCCCACGATAAAACATCGCCAGCGTGAGGAGCGTGAACATGCAAACGCCCGTCACGAACAGGGCTGACGCGCTATCCACGGCGAGAATGGAGCCAAACAGAAGATGAAGCAGATCGACATTTGAACCGCGCAGCGACACCAGCGTGACGCCCAGCGCCAGGGAACCCAGGTAAAACCCCGCGAAGCTGGCATCCTCTTTAAGGGGCGTGCGGCGGCTGACCAGCCCGGCCACCAGCGCAACGGCGATCCCGGCAATAAACCCGCCGACAGTCATTGCCAGCAGCGACATACCGCTGAGCAGATAGCCCACCGCGACACCCGGCAAAATGGCATGAGAAAGGGCGTCCCCCATCAGGCTCATCCGACGCAGTTGAAGGAATACGCCCAGCGCCGTGGTGCTGACGGAGAGCGCCAGGCAAACCACCAGTGCACGGCGCATAAAGCCGTACTCAATAAACGGCTGGAAGAATGTATGCCAGATCATGCCACCCTCACCCGCTCGGTTTTCCATTGGGGACTATCAGCGTCCAGACGTAACGTCTGCGGGAAGTGACGTGCTACGCGCTCGCTGTCATGCAGAACCGCCAGTAGGGTCTGCCCCTGCATATACATCTCCAGCATCAGATCCATCAGCACGTTGCAGGTCGCTTCATCAACGCCGGTGAAGGGTTCGTCCAGCATCACCAGCGGCGCCTGCTGCACTAAAACGCGGGCAAACAGCATGCGCTGGAATTGCCCGCCGGAGAGTTCATCGATGGTGGATAACGCCATGGACGCCAGCCCCACGCGCTCAAGCGCGCCGGCAATGCGCATGCGGGTATCCCGACGAAAACTGGCAAATAGCGAGATTTCTGGCCAGCAGCCCATGCTCACCACGTCCTGCACGGTCAGAGGAAATTGCGCCTCCAGCGCGTGACGCTGCGCCAGCCAGCCCACCACCGGACGTCTCCCCTGCCAGCGAAACGTACCGCTGACGGGCGGAAGAAAGCCAGCGAGCGTTTTCAGCAGCGTGGATTTGCCGCAGCCGTTGGCCCCGACGATGGCGGTCATGCTCCCGCGTTCAATCACGCCGGACAGTGCGCGCGTAACGGGCTGGCGATCGTAACCCGCCACCAGGTCGTTCATCACGATCATGGCAACGCCACCGCCCAGCGCACGGCCAGGCCGAGAAACAGAATGAGCATCAGCGCCAGCAGCAGACGAACCGGGGATGAGAGAGAAAACAGGGACATGGACATCTCAATTCAAAATTATGTTATAACATAACAATAATGAAAGACGATTAAGATGTAAACGGCGGGAGTGAAATGGGAATGTGGCGAAATGTTTCTGCAAACTTCCCTCTCCCGTGGGAGAGGGTCAGGGTGAGGGCATCAGGCCGCACCGTGCGGGCAGCCATGCCGGGTGGCGGCGTTGCCTTACCCGGCCTACCCGTCGGGGTAACTTACTGGCTAAACGGTGACGCTGCCGGCACACGCGCCTGAGACACCGCCAGCCCCAGCTGCCACACCGCCATCGCATAGTGCGTGCTGTGGTTGTAGCGGGTAATGGTGTAGAAGTTCGGCAGTCCGAACCAGTACTGATAACCGGTTCCGACATCCAGGCGCAGCAGGCTCACCTGGTCAACATTGCCCAGCGGCTGCGACGGCGTTAAGCCTGCCGCTGCAAGCTGCGCCACGCTGTATTTGGTTTTAAATCCGTTTTCCAGACCAAACGCCTCGCCGTTCGCCTGTACCGCCACCTGGCCGCCCGGCGTCCAGCCGTGCGCTTTGAAGTAGTTGGCCACGCTGCCAATGGCGTCTTCGGGATCCCACAGGTTGATGTGACCATCCCCGTTAAAATCTACCGCGTACTGCTTATAGGAGGACGGCATAAACTGGCCGTAGCCCATCGCACCGGCGAACGACCCTTTCAGATCTAACGGATCGTCCTGTTCGTCTCGCGCCATCAGCAGGAAGGTTTCCAGTTCAGAGGAGAAATACTCGGCGCGGCGCGGGTAGTTGAAGGAGAGCGTCGCCAGCGCATCGAGGATGCGGGTTTTACCCATAATGCGTCCCCAGCGAGTCTCGACCCCAATAATACCGACGATGATCTCCGGCGGCACGCCATAGACCTGCCACGCACGATTCAGGGCGTCTTCATACTGATTCCAGAACACCACGCCATTTTGCACGTTGTCCGGGGTAATAAACTGTTTGCGATAGCGCAGCCACGCCCCGTTTGGCCCGGTCGGCACCTGGGCCGTCGGCGCCTGCCTGTCCATCAGGCGCAGCACGTAGTCCAGACGCTTCGCCTGAGACAAAATGGCATGCAGCTGCTGGCGATCAAAACCGTGCTTGCTCACCATTTTATCGATGAACTGTTCGGCCGCAGGGTTATTCGCGAAGTCGCCGCCCATCTGCATCATATTGTGCTGCGGCTCAAGCAGGAACCCGCCGGAAGGCGCGCCCGCCGTTTGTTGAACAGCTTCAGTCCTGGGTTTGCTACTACAGGCGGACAGGAGAATAAGCGCAGGTAACAGCGCTGCATAACGACGCTTGAACATGTGGCATCCATTTAACGAGTTCGGTAAGAACCCAGTATGGTAAAGCATCCGCAACACCTCAAGGAAGCGGTACACACCTCCCCAACGCAAATCCGCGCTTTTTTCCATCGAAAATCATTCGCCCCACCAATTATCTTTCAAATTAATCCATTTTTCTTTCATTGTGAGATCTAATTAACACTTTAAAAGCTTTCAATTTGATTATTATTAGCCCCGAACAGACAAAAACAAACGCCCTACAGGAGAGAAGAATGATAGAAACCATCACCCACGGCGCCGAGTGGTTCATCGGGCTTTTTCAGAAAGGCGGCGAGGTATTCACCGGCATGGTGACCGGGATCCTGCCCCTGCTGATCAGCCTGCTGGTAATCATGAACGCGCTGATTAACTTTATCGGCCAGCAGCGTATTGAACGCTTCGCCCAGCGCTGCGCCGGAAACCCGCTGTCCCGCTACCTGATCCTGCCCTTCATCGGCACCTTTGTGTTCTGCAACCCGATGACCTTAAGCCTCGGCCGCTTTATGCCAGAGAAGTACAAGCCGAGCTATTACGCCGCCGCCTCCTACAGCTGCCATTCCATGAACGGCCTGTTCCCGCACATCAACCCCGGCGAGCTGTTCGTTTATCTCGGGATCGCCAGCGGCCTTACCACGCTTGGCCTGCCGCTCGGCCCGCTGGCGGTGAGCTACCTGCTGGTCGGTCTGGTCACCAACTTCTTCCGCGGCTGGGTGACGGATCTCACCACCGCCATTTTTGAGAAAAAAATGGGCATCCAGCTTGAACAGAAAGTCCATCTTTCAGGAGCCACAGCATGAACCGGATCCGCATTGAGAAAGGCACGGGCGGCTGGGGCGGCCCGCTGGAGTTCGACGCCACCGAAGGCAAAAAGATTGTGTACATCACCGCGGGCACGCGCCCGGCGATCGTCGACAGGCTGCACGAGCTGACGGGCTGGGAAGCGGTCGACGGCTTCAAGGAAGGGGAACCGCCGGAAGCGGAAATCGGCGTGGCGGTGATCGACTGCGGCGGCACGCTGCGCTGCGGCATCTATCCGAAGCGCCGCATTCCGACGGTAAATATTCACTCCACCGGGAAATCCGGCCCGCTGGCGCAGTACATCCTTGAGGATATTTATGTCTCTGGGGTGAAGGAGGACAACATCACGCTGGTGAATGGCACATCCGCGCCGCAAAAAGCGGCCCCGCGCGAGTACGACACCAGCAAAAAAATCACCGAGCAGAGCGATGGCCTGCTGGCGAAGGTCGGGATGGGGATGGGGTCCGCCGTGGCGGTGCTGTTCCAGTCCGGGCGCGACACCATCGACACGGTGCTGAAAACCATTCTGCCGTTTATGGCGTTCGTCTCGGCGCTGATCGGTATCATCATGGCCTCCGGCCTCGGCGACTGGATTGCCCACGGCCTCGCCCCGCTCGCCAGCCACCCGCTCGGCCTGGTGACGCTGGCGCTGATCTGCTCCTTCCCGCTGCTGTCGCCGTTTCTCGGCCCGGGCGCGGTGATTGCCCAGGTCATCGGCGTGCTGATTGGCGTACAGATTGGTCTGGGCAACATTCCCCCGCACCTCGCTCTGCCTGCCCTTTTTGCCATTAACGCTCAGGCGGCATGCGACTTCATCCCCGTCGGGCTGTCGCTGGCGGAAGCACGTCAGGACACCGTGCGCGTGGGCGTCCCCTCCGTGCTGGTGAGCCGCTTCCTGACGGGCGCGCCCACGGTGCTGATTGCCTGGTTTGTCTCCGGCTTTATTTATCAATAAGAGGTTCCTGCCATGACCGTGATTTACCAGACCACCATTACCCGCATCGGCCAGAGCGCGGCCGATGCGCTGAGCGACCAGATGCTGATCACCTTCCGCGAAGGGGCGCCTGCGGATATCGAAGAGTTTTGCTTTATCCACTGCCACGGCGAGCTAAACGGCGAGCTGAAGGCCGGGAGCCAGCTTGAGCTGGGCGAGGCGCGCTATGCCGTGACCGCCGTCGGCGACGTCGCTGAACAAAACCTGCGCGAGCTGGGGCACATCACCCTGCGTTTTGACGGGCAACCGCAGGCGGAGTATCCCGGCACGGTTCACGTTGAGGGGCCGGTTCCGCAGGCTGTCACACCAGGCTGTACGTTAAAATTTGTTGCGTAATTAAGGAGAAACACATGAGTCAGGTTGCCGTTGTCATTGGTGGGGGACAAACCTTAGGCGAGTTCCTCTGCCGTGGGCTTGCCGCAGAGGGTTATCGCGTGGCGGTAGTGGACATTCAGAGTGAAAAAGCCGCCCGTGTGGCGGACGCCATCAACACCGAGATTGGCGAAGGGATGGCGTACGGATTTGGTGCCGACGCCACCAGCGAGCAGAGCGTGATGGCGCTGGCCCGCGGCGTAGATAAGATATTTGGGCGTATCGACCTGCTGGTCTACAGCGCGGGGATCGCGAAAGCGGCCTTTATCAGCGATTTCGAACTGGGGGATTTTGACCGCTCGTTGCAGGTGAATCTGGTGGGCTATTTCCTCTGCGCCCGTGAGTTTTCCCGGCTGATGATCCGCGATGGTATTCAGGGGCGCATCATTCAGATCAACTCGAAATCCGGGAAAGTGGGCAGCAAGCACAACTCCGGCTACAGCGCGGCGAAGTTTGGCGGCGTGGGGCTGACGCAGTCTCTGGCGCTGGATCTGGCCGAATACGGCATCACCGTTCACTCGCTGATGCTGGGTAACCTGTTGAAATCACCGATGTTCCAGTCCCTGCTGCCGCAGTACGCCTCCAAGCTCGGCATCAAAGCTGAAGAAGTGGAGCAGTACTACATCGACAAAGTGCCGCTCAAGCGCGGGTGTGATTATCAGGACGTGCTGAACATGCTGCTGTTTTACGCCAGCCCGAAAGCCTCGTACTGCACCGGGCAGTCGATTAACGTCACCGGTGGGCAGGTGATGTTCTGATCGAGCGGCCTGATGCCCTCACCCTCTCCCACCGGGAGAGGGAACAAAACAAGGAGTCGATATGGTAACCGCATTAATCACCTTCGCCGCCCTCGCCTGGTTCTGCCAGATGGCGTTTGGCGGCTGGCAAATCCATCAGTTTAACCGCGCCTTTGACGCCCTGTGCCAGAAAGGCCGCGTGGGCGTCGGGCGTTCCGGCGGACGCTTCAAACCGCGGGTTGTCGTCGCTGTTGCGCTGGATGAAAACAATAAGGTCTGCGATTCCCTCATCATGCGCGGCATGACCGTCTTTGCCCGCCCGGTGAAAATCCAGGCGATCAACGGCATTTTGCTGCATGAATTACAACCTGATGTGATCTTCCCCCATGATTCACTCTGTCAGAATGCACTATCATTAGCGCTTAATCTGAAACATGGATAATTTCGTTGTGAAAGTTATAAACTTGCGGAATTATCATTTCGCAACGTAAGGAACGAAGCGCCTATGAAACCACGTCAGCGGCAGGCGGCCATACTTGAGCATCTGCAAAAGCAGGGAAAGTGCTCGGTAGAGGATCTGGCCCACTACTTTGACACCACCGGCACGACAATACGCAAGGACCTGGTGTTGCTCGAAAACTCCGGCGCCGTCATTCGTACCTACGGCGGCGTGGTGCTCAATAAAGACGAAGCCGACCCGCCTATCGATCACAAGACGCTGATTAATACGCACCAGAAAGCGCTGATTGCCGAAGCCGCGGTCAAATTTATCCAGGACGGCGATTCCATCATCCTCGACGCTGGCAGTACCGTCCTGCAGATGATCCCGCTGCTCAGCCGCTTTAATAACATCACCGTGATGACCAACAGCCTGCACATCGTCAATGCCCTGTCAGAGTTCGACAGCGAGCAGACCATCCTGATGCCCGGTGGCACCTTCCGTAAAAAATCCGCGTCGTTTCACGGGCAGCTGGCGGAGAATGCCTTCGACCACTTCAGCTTCGATAAGCTGTTTATGGGCACGGACGGCATCGACCTCAACGCGGGCGTGACCACCTTCAACGAGGTGTTCAGCGTCAGCAAAGCGATGTGCAACGCCGCGCGGGAAGTGATTTTGATGGCGGACTCGTCGAAGTTTGGCCGTAAAAGCCCCAACATTGTCTGTAGCCTTGAAAGCGTCGATAAGCTGATTACCGACGCAGGTATCGATCCGGCATTTAAAAAAGCGCTGGAAGCGAAGGGCATCGACGTGATCGTAACCGGAGAGAAAAATGAGTGATTTTCTGTTAAACGCAGGCCGCCAGACTCTGCTGCTGGAGCTACAGGAAGCCAGCCGCCTGCCGGAGCGTCTGGGTGAGGATTTTGTTCGTGCAGCCAACACCATTATCCACTGCGAGGGCAAAGTGATCGTGGCGGGTATCGGTAAATCCGGTCATATCGGCAAGAAGATTGCCGCGACGCTTGCCAGCACCGGCACACCGGCGTTCTTCGTGCATCCTGCCGAAGCGCTGCACGGCGATCTGGGGATGATCGAAAGCCGCGACGTGATGCTGTTTATCTCCTACTCCGGTTCAGCCAAAGAGCTGGATCTCATCATCCCTCGCCTGCAAGAAAAATCGGTGGCCCTGTTAGCGATGACCGGCAAATCCCGTTCGCCGCTGGCGCTGGCCGCGAAAGCAACGCTGGATATTTCCGTTGAGCGCGAAGCCTGCCCGATGCACCTGGCACCGACCTCCAGCACCGTCAACACGCTGATGATGGGCGACGCGCTGGCGATGGCGGTGATGCAGGCGCGCGGCTTTAACGAAGAGGATTTCGCCCGTTCCCATCCTGCTGGCGCGCTTGGGGCACGTCTGCTCAACAAGGTTCACCATCTGATGCGCACGGACGATGCCATTCCTCAGGTCAAACTCGACACCAGCGTGATGGACGCCATGCTGGAGCTGAGCCGCACCGGGCTGGGGCTGGTTGCGGTATGCGACAACGACCGCCAGGTGAAGGGCGTCTTCACCGACGGCGACCTGCGCCGCTGGCTGGTGGGCGGCGGCAAGCTGGAGGCGCGGGTATCCGAAGCAATGACCCGGGGCGGGCTGACGCTGAATGCCGACAGCCGCGCCATTGAAGCCAAAGAGGTGCTGATGAAGCGCAAAATCACCGCTGCGCCGGTGGTGGACGAGCACGGCAGGCTGTGCGGCGCGATCAACCTGCAAGACTTCTACCAGGCGGGGATTATTTAACCCTTAAGCCCCAGACGTTTCGCCAGCCTGTGAAGGTTGGCGACGTCCATCTCCAGCGCCCGCGCGCATGCCGCCCAGCTGCGGTTATTCTGCTCCAGGGCGCGGGTGATCATCTGACGCTGGAACGCATCCGTCGCCTCGCGCAGGTTTTCGTTCACGCTCTCAGGTATCACTGGCTTCACGGACGGCGTCGTTTCCTCATGCAGCGCGAAATGGCGCGCATGAATAACCACTTCATCCCCCGAACGCGTAGCCCGCGCCAGCACCACCGCGCGGTGAATCGCATGTTCCAGTTCACGCACGTTACCCGGCCAGCCGTAGCTCAGCAGGTGCGTCCTCGCGCCGGGGCTTAGCACCACGCGGGAAAGCCCCATTTTGAGCCGACACTGTTCGCAGAAAAAGCCCGCCAGCAGCACCACATCATCGCCCCGCTCGCGCAGCGGCGGCACCGTGAGCGGGAACACGCTCAGACGGTGGAACAGATCGGCGCGGAAATTGCCCGCCAGCACCTCTTCGCGCAGATCGCGGTTCGTCGCCGCCAGCACGCGCACATCCACGCGTAAGCTGCGATCGTCACCCACGCGTTGAATATCGCCATACTGCAACACCCGCAGCAGTTTGGCCTGGAGCGAAAGGGAGAGTTCGCCAATTTCATCGAGGAACAGCGTGCCGTTATCAGCCATTTCGAACTTGCCGCTGCGGTTGCTGATCGCCCCGGTAAAGGCTCCTTTGACGTGTCCGAACAGCTCGCTTTCCGCCACGCTTTCCGGCAGCGCCGCGCAGTTGAGATACACCAGCGGGTTCACCGCACGGGGCGAGGCTTCGTGGATCGCTTTCGCCACCAGCTCTTTACCGGTGCCGGTCTCCCCGAAGATCAGCACGTTCAAATCAGACGCGGCGACAATCTCAATCTCTTTTTTAAGCTGCGCCATGCCCGGCGAAAGGCCAATCATTTCGGTGTGCGCCACCTGCTCAAACGCCGTCGGGCTACCCGGAAGAATATTCTGGCTCTCCAGCTGTTCTATCAGCAGGGCGTTGTTCAGCGCCCCGGCCGCCAGCGCGGCAATCAGCCGTAGCTCTTCGTCGCTGAAGGTATCGAACTGATCCGGCGACATGCCGTCGAGGGTTAACGCGCCAATCAGGTTCTGCCCGGCAAACAGCGGCAGGCCGATACAGGCGTGAACCTTCAGGCTCTCCTGGCCGGGGATCAGGCCGTCGTACGGATCGGGCAGATCGCTGTCTGCCGGGAAACGCACCACGTCACCCGCACGGGCGATGGTTTCCAGACGCGGGTGGCCCTCCAGGGTAAAGCGCCGCCCGAGTACGTCCTTCGCCAGACCGTCGATAGCCAGTGGAATAAACTGCCGCCCTTCGTAACGCAGCAGCGCCGAGGCATCGCAATCCAGCACGTGGCGCAACGTGGAGATCAGCCGTTGAAAGCGGTCCTGATGACCAATACCGGTTTGCAGTTCTATGGCGATCTTCGCCAGCACATCTACGGAAAAGCTCATCGCTGCCTCACTGTCATTTTGACAACACATAGTGTCATATTGACAATTTTTAAGATAGTCAAAATGACTACCCATTAGGGAGAATCAAAACACAAATATATTATTTTCAATAAGTTAAAAAACTGGCACGCAACTTGATATATGACAGTCATCTTATTTGAAAACGCCGTATTAAGTTGAGGTTGCTATGTCTATTCTGGTTAAAAATAACATTCATTGGGTGGGTCAACGTGACTGGGAAGTACGTGATTTTCACGGGACGGAATACAAAACGCTGCGCGGCAGCAGCTACAACAGCTACCTCATTCGCGAAGGTAAAAACGTTCTGATCGATACCGTCGATCACAAATTCAGCCGCGAGTTCGTGCAGAACCTGCGCAGCGAAATCGATCTGAATGACATCGACTACATCATCATCAACCACGCGGAAGAGGATCACGCCGGGGCGCTGACCGAGCTGATGTCCCTCATTCCGGATACCCCGATCTACTGCACCACCAACGCCATTGACTCCATCAACGGTCACCACCACCATCCGGAGTGGAACTTCCACACCGTAAAAACCGGCGACACGCTGGATATCGGCAACGGCAAACAGCTGATCTTCGTGGAAACCCCAATGCTGCACTGGCCGGACAGCATGATGACCTACATGACCGGTGACGCGGTGCTGTTCAGCAACGACGCCTTCGGCCAGCACTACTGCGACGAACGTCTGTTCAACGACGAAGTGGATCAGACCGAGCTGTTCGAACAGTGCCAGCGCTACTACGCCAACATCCTGACGCCGTTCAGCCGTCTGGTCACGCCAAAAATCACCGAGATCCTCGGCTTCAACCTGCCGGTGGATATGATTGCCACCTCCCACGGCGTGGTATGGCGTGAAAATCCAACCCAGATCGTCGAGCTGTACCTGAAGTGGGCGGCGGACTATCAGGAAGACCGCATTACGATCTTCTACGACACCATGTCCAACAACACCCGCATGATGGCGGACGCCATTGCCCAGGGCATCAACGAAGTGGACCCGAACGTGGCAGTGAAAATCTTCAACGTGGCGCGCAGCGATAAGAATGAGGTATTGACCAACGTCTTCCGCTCCAAAGGCGTGCTGGTGGGTACCTCCACCATGAATAACGTGATGATGCCGAAAATTGCCGGACTGGTGGAAGAGATGACCGGCCTGCGCTTCCGTAACAAACGCGCCAGCGCCTTTGGTTCACACGGCTGGAGCGGCGGCGCGGTAGACCGTCTCTCCACCCGTTTACAGGATGCCGGTTTTGAGATGTCCCTGAGCCTGAAGGCGAAATGGCGTCCGGATCTCGACGCGCTGGAAATCTGTCGCCAGCACGGTCGCGACATTGCCCGCCAGTGGGCGCTTGCGCCGCTGCCGGAAACCGCACCCGCCGCGGCTGCTGCGCCGGAAGCCGTAGCAGAAGCCGCTCCTGCCGCTGCCGACCTCGGCCCCTGCATGCAGTGCAGCGTCTGCCAGTGGATTTACGATCCTGAGCTGGGCGAGCCGTTGCAGGATGTCGCGCCGGGTACACCGTGGAGCGAGGTGCCGGACAACTTCCTCTGCCCGGAATGTTCCCTCGGAAAAGACGTCTTTGATGAACTGGCAACGGAGGCAAAATGAGCCACGGCATCGTCATTATCGGCTCGGGCTTTGCCGCCCGCCAGCTGGTGAAAAATATCCGCAAACAGGATGCTAACGTGCCGTTGACGGTGATCGCCGCCGACAGCATGGATGAGTACAACAAGCCTGATTTAAGCCACGTCATTAGCCAAAATCAGCGCGCCGACGATCTCACCCGCCAGACGGCGGGGGAGTTTGCAGAACAATTTAATCTGCGTCTGTTTCCGTACACCTGGGTCACCGATATCGACGCCGACGCCCACGTGGTGAACGCGAAAGATAAAACCTGGCAGTACGACAAGCTGGTGCTGGCGACGGGGGCATCGGCGTTTGTGCCGCCGGTTGAGGGCCGCGAGCTGATGGTCACGCTCAACAGTCAGCAGGAGTATCAGGCCAGCGAGACCCTGTTACGCGACGCCACACGGGTGATGATTGTCGGCGGCGGGCTGATTGGCACCGAGCTGGCGATGGACTTCTGCCGGGCGGGAAAATCCGTCACCCTGGTTGACCACGCGGCCAGCATTCTGTCAGCGCTAATGCCGGCAGAAGTAAGCAGTCGCTTACAGCATCGTTTGACCGACATGGGCGTGCATCTGCTGCTGAAATCGCAGTTGCAGAGCCTGAGCAAAACCGAAACCGGCATTTGTGCGACGCTCGACCGCACCCGCAGGGTGGAAGTGGATGTGGTTATTGCGGCGACGGGGCTGCGCCCGGAAACCGCGCTGGCGCACCGCGCAGGCGCAGAGATCAATCGCGGCGTGAAGGTAGACAGCTACCTGCAAACCACCCAGCCGGACATTTTTGCCCTGGGCGACTGCGCGGAAATTAACGGCCAGGTGCTGCCGTTCCTGCAACCGATTCAGTTAAGCGCCATGTTCCTGGCGAAAAACCTGCTCGGCGGCAACGCCCCGGTGAAATTACCCGCCATGCTGGTGAAGGTAAAAACGCCGGAACTACCGCTGCATCTCGCAGGTGAAACGCAGCGTCAGGATCTGAACTGGGAGATTGCCCTTTCGCCTCAGGGCATGGTGGCGCGCGGCACCGATACTGTCGGTCAGATGCGCGCCTTTGTGGTCAGCGAAGACAGAATGAAGGAGGCCTTTGCACTGCTGAAATCGTTACCTGCTTAACCCTCGTCATGCCGGGTGGCGCTCCGCTTACCCGGCCTACTTAACACCATAACGGCAAACCTTGTAGGCCCGCGCAAGCGTAGCGCCGCCGGGCAAAAACAGGGCTGCGTGGTTCAGGACCGCACCACCAGCGCGTCATAACCGCGCCAACGGTAATTCGCCATCGAGATCAGCCAGCAGGCGACAAACAGCCCGACCACCACAAACCCGGCGTCGCCCAGGTTATCGTTCACCGCGCCAATCAGATCCCACACGCCGCCGCTGAGGGAGAACTTGTCCATCAGCAGACCCAGCGCTTCCAGCCCGCCGATAAACAGCGCCACCACCACCGAAGTGCCGGTGATGGTCATGTTGTAGTACAGCTTGCGCTGTGGCTTGTTAAACGCCCAGCCGTAGGCACCCACCATCAGCAGGTTATCGAGCGTATCCACCAGCGCCATGCCGCTGGCGAAGAGCGCCGGGAAGATCATGATCGACCACACCGACATCCCGCTGGAGGCGCTGGCGGCGGAGATCCCCAGTACGCCGATTTCGGTGGCCGTGTCAAAGCCGAGGCCAAACAGGAAGCCCACCAGATACATCTGCCAGCTTTTATTGACGAGGCGGAAGGTTTTGCCGAACAGCCAGTTCATGACGCCACCCTGGGCAGGCAGCGTGATGTCGCCCTGCACGGGCCTGCCGTGTTTCAGTGCCTGAAAACTGCGCCAGACGCCGCGCAGGATCACCATATTCACCAGCGCCATCGCCAGCAGGAAGGTGGCGGAGACGGCGGTGCCAATCAGGCTGCCGGTTTCGTGGAACCATTCCATATTTTTCTGAAACGCCGTGGCGGTGGCGGCGATGGCAATGGAGGCCAGCACCACGATGGTGGAGTGTCCGAGGGAAAACCATGCGCCCACGCCGGACGGGCGCTTGCCCTGCTGCATCATCTTACGCGTCACGGTATCAATCGCGGCGATATGGTCGGCATCCACCGCATGACGCAGTCCGTAACACCAGGCCAGCAGGCTGGCCGCCATCAGCGCCGTACTGCCGCTAAAGGTGTGCCACGCCAGCCCCCAGGCCAGCAGGTTAGCCATCACCAGAGCCAGCAGCAGGCACGCTGCACGAGGTTCATTGCGTAAAAGTCGTAACATTTTAAATCCTTTGTGAACATGATCGGGCGGCAGCAACCACCGCCTGCCCGAAGGAGATCGCTCCGTCGCCTGCGGGCAGGCGCGAAGGAAAAAGAAGCGTGAAATCAGAAAGGTAATGACGAAGGCGCGCGCGTAGCAGGCGGTTGTGAAGGACACCTCCGCTGAAGCACACCGTAGAGAGCGACCGTCGGCGGGCATGCGTTGCCGCCAGTTCGCTCAGCCCTTTTGCCAGCGCATCATGAAAGGCCCAGGCGCGCTCGCCGGGCTCCGCCCGCCAGGCCAGCCACTGCTGCCAGAACAGCGCAAGGTTATCCGTCTTGAGCGTCACCGGATGATCAACCCCTGCACAGCGTTCAGCCAGCGCCTCCAGCCGGCACGCGGCTTCGCCCTCATAGCGTTGCGTTTCAATGCCCAGCGCACAGGCCACGGCGTCGAACAGACGACCACAGGAGGAGGCCCGCGGCGCATTGATACCGCGCGTCACGGCCGCTGCCAGCAGCGGCCAGTTCTCACGCTGTACGGCATCGGTTTCCGGGTACTGCTGCCAGTCAGGTACGAACGCCAGACAGTGGGCGAGCAAATTGCGCCACGGCTGTTTTGCCGCCAGATCGCCCCCCGGCAACGCAACGGCTGGCAGACCGCCCAGCCGTTCGCAGTCGCGATAGTTCACCCGCAGGCACTCGCCGCCCCACATCGCGCCATTCTCACCCATACCGATCCCATCCAGCGTCAGGGCAATAACATCCCCGCCGTCGAGCGGCCAGCCATTCTCCGCCAGACACGCTGCTGCATGCGCATGATGATGCAGCACGGTCTCAACGGGCAGCGCCTGCGCCCGGGCCCACTGTCGGGCGTGATATCCCGGATGGGCATCGCACACCACGCGCTCTGGCTGGAAGGCGTAGATGTCCTGCATCGTCGAGAGCGCACTGCGCCACTGCGCCTCTATGCCCTCGTCGCTCAGATCGCCAAAATGCTGGCTCAGCACCGCCTGGTTGCCACGCACCAGGCAGAAGGTATTTTTCATCTCCGCGCCGGTGCATAACATGGGCGGGATGTCGCGGAATCCGGCGGGCAATGTGATGGCATCCGGCACAAAACCGCGTGCGCGACGCAGCATCGTGCCCTCCCGATCCATTACTGAATCATCCATCCGTTGAAGAATATCGCGGTTGTGCAGCAGGAAGCCGTCAGCGACGTCACTGAGTTCTTCCAGCGCCTGCTGGTTGCTTATGGCGGGTGGATGGCCGCTGAGGTTGCCGGAGGTCATCACCAGCGGGCGCTGGCAGTCCAACATCAGCAAATGCTGGAGCGGGTTCGCAGGCAACATCACGCCAATTGTATTCAGCCCCGGCGCAATCTCCTCAGGAAACGCAGGAAGGCAGGCTTTTGGCGTCAGCACAATCGGCGCAGCGGGTGAACGTAACAGCGTCTGGATGGCCTCCGGCAGATCGTTCGCATGCGGGATCATCACTGCCAGCGGCTTGGTCGGGCGCTGCTTGCGTGCCCGCAATTTCCGAATCGCCTGTGGGTTAAGCGCGTCGCAGACCAGGTGAAATCCGCCCAGCCCTTTGACCGCCACAATCCCGCCGTTTTTCAATCTCTCCACCGCCGCGCTTAACGCCGATTCGCGGGTGGCAGCAGCATCCCCGGCTTGCCACTCCAGCTGCGGTCCGCAGTCCGGGCAGGCCACCGGCTGGGCGTGAAAACGCCGGTCAGCCGGGTTGCGGTACTCCGTTTCACAGGGCACACAGAGCGGGAAAGGCGCCATTGACGTGGCCGGGCGGTCATAGGGCATGGCGCGGATAATGGTAAACCGCGGTCCGCAGTGGGTGCAGTTGATAAACGGGTAGCGATAACGGCGCTCGCGCGGATCGCGCATCTCCGCCAGGCATGCGGGACAGGTAGCGGCATCCGGGACGATTTGCGTGTCCATCGCCCCGCTCTCGCTGTGGCGGATGACAAACTCGTCCGGCAGCGTATTCCAGCTGTACGGCTGCGTTTCAACGCGATCGATGCGCGCCAGCGGTGGGCAGTCCTGGCGCAGTCTCGCGGTAAAGTCACCCCCACTACCCGCGAGACGCACCAGGACACCCTCTCCGTCGTTGCACACGTCGCCCGCCAGCCCCAGCTGGTGTGCAAGCTGCCAGACGAAGGGACGAAATCCTACCCCCTGCACCTTGCCGCGCACCCGAAGCTGTACGCCGTTAACGCGCATTGCAGCTTAAAACAGCAGCGATGACGAGGTGTCGAACGCCGCACGGCGGCGTTTTTCGGCACTCATCTGTTCGAGCTTGTCGCGATCGACGCAGACCAGCGCATGCGTCGGACAGGCTTCCATACACGCCGGACCGGCGTCGCGGTGGTAGCAGAGGTCACATTTATTGGCTTCGGCTTTCTCCGCGCGCACGCTGAGCCCGATACCGCTGTTGCGCACCACCGGGCGAACGACCACCTCCATCGCGCCATACGGACACGCCACCACACAGGTTTTGCACCCGATGCAGCGCTCCTGCATCACATGCACGAAGCCTTTCTCGCGCTTAATCGCCCCGTTCGGACAGACGTTGGCGCACGGCGCGTCTTCGCACTGGCGACAGATAGCGGCGGTGGAAATATTCACGCCTTTAATGACGTGGATGCGCGGCAGGAAGGTGTCGGGGGTCAGGGAGGCGCAATCCTGCTCCGCCTGATGGGACACCACGCACGCCACTTCACAGGTACGGCAACCAATGCATTTGCTGGCATCGGCCATAATAAAACGGTTCATCTGCTTCTCCGGCATAACTGTTATGCGCGAAGCTATTCATAAACCGTGCCAATATTTAATACATTGATTTTAAAGCGAAATAAAAAAGAAGAGGATCTGTCATCGTCATTTGTGACGATGACAGATGTCGACGTCAGCGATGCGGGCCGTCAATGACGGAGTTGCGCAGGATAAGCTCGCCGGAAAAAGTTTGCTGAGGCTTAAACTCACCGCCGTCGAGCATGAAGATCAGGCGGCTGATAGTCTCCTGGATCATCTCCGTTACCGGAATACGCACGCTGGAGAGGGACGGCACGATATAGGGCGCGATTGCCACGTCGTCAAAGCCGATGACGGACACCGCGCCCGGCGTGGCGACGCCGCTCTCGTGCAACTGCCTGATGGCGCCAATCGCCATATCGTCGTTACTCGCCACCAGCGCGGTAAACGTTTCGCCGCGGGTGAGCAGCTGAGAGACCGCCGCCGCGCCGCTGGCCGGGCTCCACTTCCCTTCGGCGATCAGCGCGTCACGCAGGGCAATGCCGTGCTGCGCCAGCGCGTCCTTGTAGCCGGAAAGACGCTCCACGCCGGTGGGGGAATCCAGCGAACCGGTGATAAACGCAATCTCCCGGTGGCCTTTCGCGATCAACTGCGATACTGCGTCCTGACACGACGCTTTATGATCGGACCAGACGCTGTGGCTGCTGTTTTTCCGCAAACGGCGGTTGAGCACCATAATCGGCTGCTCGCATTTCTCAATAATTTGGTCCAGCGCTTCCACGCTCAGGAAACGCGGGTAGATGATTACCGCGTCGCAGCGCATGTCGAGCAGATACTGGATCGCCTCGCGCTCCTCTTCGGCGCTGTGCTTGCCGTCCGCCAGGATCAGCTGACGCCCCTTCTCTTCCGTCATCCGCGCGGCGTTAAACAGCAGCTCGCTAAAGTAGACCCCATGGTACAGGGTGTTTGTCACCACCAGCCCCAGGGTCTGGGTGCGTTTGGTCGCCAGGTTTCGCGCCAGCAGATTGGGGCGATACCCGCTCTCTTCGATGGCCTGAAACACGCGGTCTTTCGTCTCCTGGCTGACGTAACCGTTCCCCGACAGCACCCGGGAGACCGTCGCTTTCGACACGCCTGCCCGCTTCGCCACTTCCAGCATCGTGGTCATAGTGTTATTCCATTCAAATCTGATGAGCCGCAGTGTACTTCACCGCAGAAAAATTGTCGCAGCGGCGTTATCACGCTTTTTACGGCCACGAGTGATCGTCATCACGAAACGAAAAAATGCATAAAAAGTGGTCTTGTTTCATTAAAAGAAACTCATGATGATTATGTGAAACCGGTTTCCTACACTTCTCACAACGATAACAGGATCACATCCGATGGCAAAAAATTACGCTGCGCTGGCAAATGACGTGGTTAGCGCGCTGGGCGGTAAAGAGAACATCGTCGCCGTCACCCACTGCATGACGCGCCTGCGCTTCGTTCTGAAAGACGAAAGCCTTACCGACGCCGCGCGTCTGAAAAGCATCAGCGGCGTGCTCGGCGTGGTGCGCAACGACAATCAGTGCCAGGTGATCATCGGCAACACCGTGTCCCAGGCATACCGTGAAGTGGTGAGCCTGCTGCCCGCCAACCTGCAACCTGCCGTAGCGGAAGGTCCACAGAAGCTTACGCTGCGCCGGATTGGCGCCGGGATCCTCGACGCGCTGATCGGCACCATGTCTCCGCTGATCCCGGCGATCATCGGCGGGTCGATGGTCAAGCTGCTGGCGATGATCCTTGAGATGACCGGCGTGCTGGGCAAAGGTGACCCGACGCTGACGATCCTGACCGTTATCGGCGATGGCGCGTTCTTCTTCCTGCCGCTGATGGTGGCGGCTTCCGCAGCGGTGAAGTTCAAAACCAACATGTCCCTGGCGATAGCCATTGCGGGCGTACTGGTTCACCCGAGCTTTATCGAGCTGATGGCGAAAGCGGCGCAGGGCGAGCATGTAGAATTTGCCTTAATTCCGGTGACGGCGGTGAAATACACCTATACCGTTATCCCGGCCCTGGTGATGACCTGGTGCCTGTCGTATATCGAACGCTGGGTGGATCGCATCACCCCGGCGGTGACCAAAAACTTCCTCAAGCCGATGCTGATCGTGCTGATTGCCGCCCCGCTCGCCATCGTACTGATTGGCCCGCTCGGGATCTGGATCGGTAGCGCCATCTCCGCGCTGGTCTACACCATTCACGGCTATCTGGGCTGGCTCTCCGTTGCCATTATGGGCGCGCTGTGGCCGCTGCTGGTGATGACCGGGATGCACCGCGTGTTTACGCCGACCATCATCCAGACCATTGCCGAAACGGGCAAAGAAGGGATGGTGATGCCGTCGGAAATCGGCGCCAACCTGTCGCTCGGCGGTTCGTCGCTGGCGGTGGCGTGGAAAACGAAAAACCCGGAGCTGCGCCAGACGGCGCTGGCGGCTGCGGCCTCCGCCATCATGGCGGGGATCTCTGAACCGGCGCTGTACGGCGTGGCGGTACGCCTGAAGCGTCCGCTGATTGCGAGCCTGATCAGCGGCTTTATCTGCGGCGCGGTGGCCGGCATGGCCGGTCTTGCCAGCCACTCCATGGCAGCGCCGGGGCTGTTCACCAGCGTGCAGTTCTTCGACCCGGCCAACCCGATGACCATCGTCTGGGTGTTTGGTGTGATGGGTCTGGCGGTGGTGCTGTCGTTCGTGCTGACCCTGCTGTTAGGGTTTGAAGATATCCCGGTAGAAGACGAAGCCGAAAAAGCACGCGCCCTGCAAACCGCACCGGTACAGAACAAAACAGCAGAAGCATAAACTGAAAGCGAGGTAAGAATGTCTGTTTTTCCACAAGGATTTTTATGGGGCGGCGCGCTTGCCGCCAACCAGAGTGAAGGGGCTTACCGTGAAGGCGGCAAAGGACTGACAACGGTCGATATGATCCCCCACGGCGCAAACCGTCTGGCGGTAAAAGTCGGCAAGGAAAAACGGTTTTCGTTGCGTGACGACGAATTTTACCCGAGCCACGAGGCGATTGATTTTTACCATCGTTACAAAGAAGACATTGCCCTGATGGCGGAGATGGGCTTTACGGTGTTCCGCACCTCGATTGCCTGGAGCCGCCTCTACCCGAACGGCGACGAACCGTTGCCAAATCGGGAGGGCATTGCCTTCTACCGCGCGGTGTTCGAGGAGTGCAAAAAGTACAACATCGAGCCGCTGGTGACGCTCTGCCATTTCGACGTGCCGATGCACCTGGTGACGGAGTACGGCTCCTGGCGCAACCGTAAGATGGTGGATTTCTTCGCCCGCTACGCCCGCACCTGCTTCGAGGCGTTTAACGGGCTGGTGAAATACTGGCTGACCTTCAACGAAATCAACATTATGCTGCACAGCCCGTTCTCCGGCGCGGGGCTGGTGTTTGAGGAAGGGGAAAACGAAGACCAGGTGAAATACCAGGCCGCGCACCACGAGCTGGTGGCGAGCGCGCTGGCGACCAAAATCGCCCACGAGGTGAACCCGGAAAACCAGGTCGGCTGCATGCTGGCGGGCGGCAATTTTTACCCCTACTCGTGCAAGCCGGAAGACGTGTGGATGGCACTGGAGAAAGATCGCGAGAACCTGTTCTTTATCGACGTGCAGGCGCGCGGCAGCTATCCGGCCTACTCCGCCCGCGTGTTCCGCGAGAAAGGGGTGGTGATTGTGAAAGACCCCGGCGACGACGACCTGCTGAAAAACACCGTCGACTTTGTCTCGTTCAGTTATTACGCCTCGCGCTGCGCGTCGGCGGATATGAACGCGGGCAACACCAGCGCGGCGAACATCGTGAAGTCCCTGCACAACCCGCATATTCAGGTGAGCGAGTGGGGCTGGGGCATCGACCCGCTCGGGCTGCGCATCACCATGAACATGATGTATGACCGCTACCAGAAGCCGCTGTTCCTGGTGGAAAACGGCCTCGGGGCGAAGGACGTCATTGATGAAAACGGCGAGATCAACGACGACTACCGCATCAGCTACCTGCGCGAGCATATCCGTGCGATGGGTGACGCGATTGAGGACGGCGTCCCGCTGATGGGCTACACCACCTGGGGCTGCATTGACCTGGTCTCGGCCTCAACCGGGGAGATGAGTAAGCGCTACGGGTTTGTCTACGTCGACCGCGACGACGCCGGGAACGGCACGCTGGACCGCAAGCGCAAGAAATCGTTCTGGTGGTATAAGAAGGTGATTGCGAGTAACGGGGCGGATCTGGAGTAGCCTGTTTTGCCGGGTGGCGGCGTTGCCTTACCCGGCCTACAAACTGCTCGATGCGGTTTTCACCCTCTCCCCTCTGGGGAGAGGGCCGGGGTGAGGGGCTGAAATCCCCCGTCCCCAACCCACCCGGCAAGCCGTGAATACACCACGTCCACCGCCTCTTTCACCGGCGGCGTCATCGGATAATAAAACCCGACGATGTCCGGCTGAATGCCCAGAAACAGCACCTCACCCACGTCGTCTTTAATCTGATCCACCAGGTAGTTCAGCGGCATGTTGTGGGTGGTCATCATAAACATCTCGGCGATGTCGTCCGGGTCAATCAGGCGGATCTCGCCGGGGTTGAGCCCCATATCGGTGGCATCGACGATTAACAACCTGTCCGGGCGCAGCTCGCGAATGGCCACCACGTCGTTTTCCGGCGCGCTGCCGCCGTCAATCACCACCCAGTTGCCCGGCGGGTTCGCGGCGCACATCTCCGCCAGCAGCGGGCCCGCGCCGTCGTCGCCCATCATGCTGTTGCCGACACACAGTAAAACGTCAGTCACGTAATCTCCTCACCATCAGGTAGATGGCGCTCTCCTGATGAATATCGTGCAGCATGCCGAGCAGCGTTTTGCTCCACGCCTGCTGCTCTGGGGTTTGCCTGCCGAGCGCCGCGTCAAAGGCGTTGGCGAGCATCGCAATGTGGTTGGCGTCGATAACGATCTCGCCGTACTTCGGCACGCCCTCCATTTTGCGCCGCGCCGTGCTGCCCTCCTCCAGCGTGGCGATCCACGCCAGGTACTCGGGCCACGGGCAGCTTAGCGCCGTTTCAAGGCAGTCGATCACCCCGAGGTGGTGCCCAATCGCCAGGCTGTAATAGACCACCTGCTGCGCCGCATCCGGCGTGGCATCGTTCTCATCAATAAACTTACGGCTCAGCTGGCTGAACACCACCGTTTCACTCATCGGATACGCGCCTCATCCACAATACTGTTCAGGTTTGCCACGATCTCATTGAGACGCGGATCGTTCTCGGCCTCCAGCCAGCGCGCCACCTGATGGTCGCCCTGGCTCAGCAGGCGCAGATAATCGTCGGCAATCTGACGGCCATAGCGGTAACCCGCCAGCCTGCGCGCCGTGCGGTCGATCTTCACCCGCAGCGGCTGCACCATATCCGGGTGCAGGAGAGTGGCTGGCTGGTTGTCCAGCTCGCCCGGCTCGCGGGCGTGGATCTTCTGCTCCAGCAGGCCGAGCGCCATGGCAAAACCGTACAGCGTGGCGGCGGGCGTCGGCGGGCAGCCCGGAATGTAGACGTCCACCGGCACGATTTTGTCGGTGCCGCCCCAGACGCAGTAAAGATCGTGGAAGATGCCGCCGCTGTTGCCGCAGGCGCCGTAGGAGATGCAGATTTTCGGATCCGGCGCAGACTGCCAGGCGCGCAGCGCAGGCGAGCGCATCGCGCGGGTGACCGCGCCGGTGAACAGCAGGATATCCGCGTGGCGCGGGGACGGCACCACTTTGATGCCGAAGCGTTCGGCGTCAAACAGCGGCGACAGGGTGGCGAAGATTTCGATCTCACAGCCGTTGCAGCCGCCGCAGTCCACGCGATAGACGTAGGCCGAGCGTTTGATTTTTTTCAGCAGCGACGCCTTCATGCTGGCGATGGACTCCTCCACCGTCAGCGGTACCGGAATGCCGTTAGCGTCGCGCGGGCCGAGTAAGTTTTCCATCAGCTGGCCTCTCTCATATGACGGGTTAAATCGATGCGGTCAGACGGCAGCAGGCATTTCTGACGTTTGCACTCCGGGCAGGTTTCGAAGCTTTCACGGTGATGCTCCGCACGCACGTCGCCGTTGTGCTTCAGCAGCGCGATGGCGTAGTCGATCTCTTTTTGCACGGCGAACGGATGCTTGCAGACGCGGCAGTTGCACAGCGCAAAGCGCGACTGCTGGAGGAAATCCTCTTTTTTCCACACCGCCAGCTCGTACTCCTGAGACAGGCGAATGGCTACCGTCGGGCAGACCTCCTCGCAGCGGCCGCAGAAGATGCAGCGCCCGAGGTTAAATTGCCAGGCCAGCTCGCCGGTTTTCAGGTCCGTTTCCACCGTTAAGGCATTCGACGGGCAGGCGTTGACGCAGGCCGCGCAGCCGATGCACTGCTGCGGGTTGTGCTCCGGCTTGCCGCGAAAGTTTTTATCCACCGGCATCGGCTCCAGCGGATAACTGCTGGTCTGCGCGCCGGTTTTGATCACTTTTTTGATAAAGGTAAACATGACGAGTCCTTATTTCAGCGGCGAGTTCTTACGCTCGATGCTGTAGCGCTCAAGCTCTTTGTACGGCACCACCTGGCTTTTCTTCTTGCGTACGTCCACGACGGTCATGCGGTCGGTGCAGGAGTAGCACGGGTCGAGGCTGCCGATGATCAGCGGCGCGTCAGAGACGGTGTTACCGCGCAGCATGTAGCGCAGGGTTGGCCAGTTGGCGTAGGTCGCCGCACGGCAGCGCCAGCGGTAGAGCTTCTGGTTGTCGCCGGTCATGCTCCAGTGAATGTCATCCCCGCGCGGCGCTTCGGCGAATCCGAGGGCAAAGCGGTTTGGAATGTAGGTGAAGCCTTCCACCATCAGCGGGCCGCCCGGCAGGTTATCGAGGCCGTAGTCGATCATGTTCAGCGCAGTAAACACCTCGTTGATGCGCACCTTCAGGCGGGAGATGACGTCGCAGCCCTGCTCGCTGTGCACGGTCATCGGCAGCAGGCCGTAGCCGACGAACGGGTGATCGGCGCGGGTGTCGCGGGCGTGGCCGCTGGCGCGCACCATTGGACCGACGTTGCTGAAGTCGCGGGCGATTTCCGGGTCAAGACGACCAATCCCGACGGTGCGCTGCTCGATGTTGGGCGTGCTGAGCAGCATGTCCACCAGCTCCTGCACGTCGCGGCGCATCTGCTGCGCCAGCTGGCGGGTCTGGATCATGTCGTCTTTCAGCAGGTCGCGGCGGATCCCGCCGATCAGGTTCAGGCCGTAGGTTTTACGCGCCCCGGTGAGGATCTCCGCCATCTTCATTGATGCCTCACGCACGCGGAAGAACTGCATAAACCCGGAGTCAAAGCCGACGAAGTGGCAGGCCAGGCCGAGGTTCAGCAGGTGTGAGTGCAGGCGTTCCACCTCCAGCAGAATGGCGCGGATCATCTGCGCGCGTTCCGGCACCACGATCCCCATGCCGTTCTCCACCGAGGTGGTGTAGGCGGTGCTGTGGGCAAAGCCGCAGATGCCGCACACGCGGTCAGAAAGAAACGTGACTTCGTTGTAGCCCATGCGGGTCTCCGCCAGCTTCTCCATGCCGCGGTGGACGTAGAACAGGCGGTAGTCGGCGTCGATAATGTTTTCGCCGTCGACGAACAGGCGGAAGTGGCCCGGTTCGTCAGAGGTGACGTGCAGCGGGCCGATCGGCACCACATTATTCTTCTTGCTGCCCAGCTCGTTGATGAACTCGTAGGTTTCGCTGTCGGTTGTCGGGGCCGGACGCTGGCGGTAGTCCATGCTGTCCTTGCGCAGCGGATAGAGTTCATCCGGCCAGTCGTCCGGCAGCACCAGACGACGCTCGTCAGGCAGACCAACCGGCACCAGGCCGTACATGTCGCGCACTTCGCGCTCGCCCCAGACGGCGGCGGGTACGCGCGGCGTGACGGACGGGTACTCCGGCTTGTTCGGGTCAACTTCGACGCGCACGGTGAGCCAGCACTTCTCGCCCTGCTCCATCGACATCACGTAGTACACCGCATAGTTGCCGCACAGCTGACGCTCGTCGTTGCCGAACAGCACCGACAGCCAGCCGCCCTGCTGGTAGTAGAGAAACTCCACCACTTCCGGCAGATAGTTCACCTTAATGGTGACGGTTACCTGGTCTTTGGTTTGCCATGACTCCTCCAGCACCACGCCCGGGAAAGCCTGATGCAACGCGGCGAGATACTGCTGACCTTTCTTTTCTTCAGACATAAACACTCTCTTTAATCACGCCACCAGCAAGGAGACGAACGCTAAAAATGCAAAACCAAAACCAGCCCAGGTAATGCGTGACGTTTCGACAAAACGCAGGCGCGCCATGCTGTTTTCAAACAGGGCAATCACCAGCACGCCGATAAGCAGCTTGAGCGCAGCCACCACAACGGCCAGCAGCAGGCCGCCCGCAGAGAAGTGCGTCATCTGCCCCCACGGGAAGAAAACGCCGACGAACATCTGCAACACCACCAGCTGCTTGAGGCTGATGCCCCACTTCAGCACCGCAAAGCCGTAGCCGCTGTACTCGGTGAGTGGCCCCTCCTGCAATTCCTGCTCCGCTTCCGCGAGATCGAACGGCAGCTTGCCCATCTCGATAAAGGTGGCGAACGCGCAGGCGCAGAGCGCCAGCACCAGCGGGAGCGAACGTGAAACCGGCCAGTGGTAAACGGTGTCGGTGATGAAACTGATGTGGGTCGAGCCAGCAACCTGCGCGGCGACCCACAGCCCCAGCAGCAGAATTGGCTCAACCAGCACGCCGAGCATCGCCTCACGACTGGCGCCGATACCCGTAAACGGGCTGCCGGTGTCCAGGCCCGCAATCGCAAAGAAGAAACGCGCGATGGCGAAGAGGTAGATCAGCGTAATCAGATCGCCAAGCACGGGCAGCGGCGAGCCCACCGTCACTACCGGCAGCGCGGTGGCGATGGTCAGCATCACGCCGACCATCACGAACGGCGTCAGGCGGAACACCCAACCTGAGGCATCCGGCGCGACGCTCTGACGGGAGAGCAGCTTGAAGAGATCGCGGTACTCCTGGAGCACGCCAGGCCCGCGACGGTTGTGTAGCCGGGCGCGCGCCACGCGCGTGATGCCCGACAGCAGCGGCGCGGCGGCGAACAACACCAGCGCCTGAAGTATTGCCAGTAACAAACTCATGTCAGGCTCCTCGTGAAATGACAATCACCACCAGCACCGCCAGCTCGATCAGCGCCAGGCGACGGAACAGCACGGGCACGGCGGCACTCTGCCAGCCCGGCACCCAGCCCACCGGGTTCAGCCAGTGGCGCAGCTTCAGCACGGCGGCGAAGTTCTCCTTCACCGGCATGGCGAAACCGTGGGCGGTGATGACCATCGACTGCTCGTGTTCGTAGCCGCAGGCCCACGCCGCGCCGCGCGAGCGGGAGGCGAGACGGTCGCGTCTGAAGAACAGCATCAGCACGAACGGCAGGAGCGGCGCGGCAATCAGCAGCAGCGCCATCATCGGCTGGGACACGACGGTATGCGCCGTAGCCAGCGGCAGCGGAATGGCGTGGCCCAGAAGCGGCAGCAGCCACGGCGCGGCAACCCCACCTGCGATACAGCACAGCGCCAGCGCGACCACGCTGGTGGCCATCAGCACCGGGGCGCAACAGGCGTTTTCCGCTTCGCGGGTGCGCGGCGCACCCAGGAAGGTGACGCCGTAAACCTTTGCCATACACATCACCGCCAGTGCCCCGGTAATCGCCAGCCCAACCGCCAGCAGCGGGCCGAGCAGCCGCGCGATAAACGCGTCGCTCTGGCCGAGCGCGAAGAAGGACTGATAGATCACCCACTCCCCGGCAAAGCCGTTCAGCGGCGGCAGCGCGGCCATCGCCATCAGCCCGACCAGCATCGCCAGCGAAATGACGGGCATTTTTTTGCCAATCCCGCCGAGCTTTTCAATATCGCGGTGCCCGGTGCGAAACCAGACGCTGCCCGCGCCGAGGAACAGGGTGCTTTTAAACAGGCTGTGGTTGATAAGGTGATACAGACCGCCAATAAACCCGGCGGCAATCAGCGCCGGCTGGTTGAGCGCCAGCCCGCTGACACCCGCGCCCATGCCGAGCAGGATGATGCCGATATTCTCCAGAGTGTGGTACGCCAGCAGGCGCTGGATGTTATGCTCCATCAGGGCGTACAGCCCGCCGACAAATGCGGTGATCATCCCCGCAATCAGCAGCGCCACGCCCCACCACAGCGGCGGCTGGCCGCCCGTCAGGGTTATCGTCAGGATGCCGAACAGACCGACCTTCATCACCACGGTGGAGAACAGCGCGGCAGCCGGGGCCGAGGCATTGGCATGCGCCTGCGGCACCCAGCCGTGCAGCGGGATAATCCCGGCCAGCAGGCCAAAACCGACTACGCCCAACAGCCAGACGTCATTCCCCAGCGGCTGGCCGTTAAGCACGGCAAAGTCCAGCGTGCCGAAACGCTGCCACACCAGCCAGCAGGCCAGCGCCAGCAGCAGCGTGCCGAGTCGTCCGAGCGCAAACCACAGCTTGCCGGAGGCGCTGCATCCGGTCAGGAACACGCCGCACAGGGCCATGATTTCAGCCATCACCACCAGCGCGCCGAGGTTGCTGGCGACAACAGTGCAGACCGCGGCGGCCATCAACAGGTTGACCAGCAGGCCGTTGGCGTTGGTATGCTGATGGCGGTGCCAGTCGATATTAAACAGGCTGATAAACAGCCCACACAGACCAAAGGTGACCAGCCAGATGGCATTTAGCGGCGTAAGCTCAACGGCGTGGTGAATCAGCGGGATGAGGGTGTCGACGGATTGGCCGTCGATCAGGACAACGCCGCCCGCCGCCAGCGTCATCAGGCTGCCGACCGCCCCGCCGATACCGGCGATCCAGCCGCTCAGCGTTTTATGGAAGGAGAGGAGCAGCGCCAGGACAGCGGCGGCGGCAAACCAGGCCACGCCGCTGGTCATCATAACTATCGCGTTCATTTCGCCCCCTCGTTAAGCGCCCGCAGCAGCGAAAGATCGCCGACGTCAGTATTGATGGTCAGCTCGCGCTTGCGTTTGCTGGTGCGGGCGATGTCGCGAATATTAACCAGAATTAACGCTTTGGTCGGACAGGTGCGCACGCAGGCCGGACCTTGTTCATCGAAGCTGCACAGGTCGCACTTCACCGCGACGGCGCGAATGCCCGGCACCCAGTCCAGCAGCGTGCTCACGCGTGCCGGAGCCGGTGGCGCAGGCGGCGCTTTCGGGGTGTTGGCATTCGCCGGAATATGCAGCGGACGGCTGCCGGAAAACTCAATGGCGCCAAACGGACAGGCGATGCCGCACAGCTTGCAGCTCACGCACAGGCTTTCGTTCAGCTGTACCGCGCCGTCAACGCGGGTGATGGCATTGACGGGACAGACGCCCGCGCATGGCGCGTCTTCACAGTGGTGACAGAGCTGCGGGGCAGACTCTTTCTCATTACGCATGACGCGCAGGCGCGGCATGGACTGTAGCCCGTGCAGGCGGTGCGTTTCCGAGCACGCCGCCTCACAGGTTCGACAGCCAATACAGACCGTCGAGTCAGCAATTACAAAACGGTTCACCGGGTCATCCTCTGGTGATGGTCATTTTTGACGAAAAAAAACTGTCTTATCGACACTTCTCGACACTCGCTTTTCAGGCCACGTTCGCGGAGGATTTTCCGTCGATCAGCTGTTTCAGGTTGATCGGCTGATCGTGCTCAACGGCAGCGTAGAGGCCGTTATAAACCGGCGCGATTTTCTCCAGATAGTGCTCCAGCACCTGCTGGCGATCGCGGGTGCTGACGTGACCGTCCACCATGCCGTCGGCCATCAGTTGGGCTTTCGCAATACACTGTTTTTCACCCTCTTTTGTCTCAACGTAATACTCAATGGTGTGGCTGTTGAAGCTCTCCGCCAGGGTGACAAAAATCGTGAAGTGTCCAAACAACACAAAGCGCATATCCCCCTGCGCCGCGCAGCTCATGGCATGGTGCAGACGGGCTTTTGACAGGGTGATCCCCTGAATCAGAGAGTTGCAGTAGAGGTGCCACTGATCCTGAAGCTGCTGATGACGTTGCGCGATGTAATCCGCTTTTTCGCTAATTTCCCAAATAGTCATAAAAGGTATCCGGTTAATGGAGTTAGCGGCTGTTAAGCAGATTTCGTGCCAATTTTTAATTTATTGATTTAAATGGATTTTAAAGAGATGCGCACTGTCACCGCCGCGGTGTCGACGTGTCATTTCGACAGCGTTGACATCGTCACGCCGTAACGCAAAACAAGCTGGCACTGTTATTGCATTAAAGGGGCAATTCATTAAGGAGGCGTCATGCACGAAATCACCCTCTGCCAGCGGGCACTGGAACTTATCGAACAGCAGGCTGTGCAGAACCATGCGAAGCGCGTGACCGGCGTCTGGCTGAAGGTCGGGGCGTTTTCCTGCGTCGAGACCAGCGCCCTCACCTTCTGTTTTGAGCTGGTGTGCCGCGGCACGCTGGCGGAGGGTTGCGCACTGTATATCGAGGAGCAGCAGGCGGAGTGCTGGTGCGAGCAGTGTCAGCAGTACGTCACGCTGCTGTCATCGAAGGTACAGCGCTGTCCGCAGTGCCAGAGCAGCGGGCTGCGCATCGTGGCGGATGACGGTATGCAGATCCAACGCCTCGAAATCGAGAAGGAGTAATGTATGTGTAGTACCTGCGGTTGCGCTGAAGGCAACCTGTATATAGAAGGGGATGAACACCGTCCCCACTCCGCGTTTCGCTCCGCACCCTTTTCTCCTGCCCCGCGTCCTGCGGCGGCACTGACCGGCATCACCTTTGCGCCGCAGCGTTCAGACGCGGGCGACCTGCATTACGGCCACGGCGAAGCAGGCACCCACGCGCCGGGCATCAGCCAGCGCGAGATGCTGGAGGTGGAGATCAATGTGCTGGACAAAAATAACCAGCTCGCCGCTCGCAATCGCGCCCGCTTTGCCGCCCGTCAACAGCTGGTACTGAACCTGGTCTCCAGCCCCGGCTCCGGTAAAACCACCCTGCTGACCGAAACCCTCAAACGACTGAATAAACGTGTCTCCTGCGCCGTTATCGAAGGCGATCAGCAAACGGTAAACGACGCGGCGCGCATCCGCGAAACCGGTACGCCCGCGATTCAGGTCAACACCGGCAAGGGCTGCCACCTGGATGCGCAGATGATTGCCGACGCCGCCCCGCGCCTGCCGCTGGCGGATAACGGCATCCTGTTTATTGAAAACGTCGGCAACCTGGTCTGCCCGGCAAGCTTCGACCTTGGCGAGCGGCATAAAGTGGCGGTGCTCTCCGTGACCGAAGGGGAAGACAAGCCGCTGAAGTATCCACATATGTTTGCCGCCGCCTCCCTCATGCTGCTGAACAAAGTCGACCTGCTGCCGTACCTGAATTTCGACGTGGATAAGTGCCTGGCTTACGCCCGGGAAGTGAACCCGGACATTGAGATCCTGCTGGTTTCCGCCACGCGCGGCGACGGGATGGACGCCTGGCTGAACTGGCTGGAGAGCGAACGATGTGCATAGGCGTCCCCGGACAAATTCATTCGATCGACGGCAATCAGGCCAAAGTGGAGATCTGCGGCATCCTGCGCGATGTCGATCTGACGCTGGTGGGCAGCCACGATGAGACCGGCGCAACGCGTCTCGGCCAGTGGGTGCTGGTCCACGTGGGGTTTGCCATGAGCGTGATTAATGAGGAAGAAGCCCGTGACACGCTGGACGCGCTACAGAATATGTTCGACGTTGAGCCGGACGTGGGTGCCCTGCTGTATGGTGAGGAACGATAACACATGCGTTACGTTGATGAATATCGCGCGCCTGAGCAGGTGTTGCAGCTTATCGATCGCCTGAAAACCCGCGCGTCCCTGCTGGACTACACGAAAGAAAAACCGCTGCGGATCATGGAGGTGTGCGGCGGACACACCCACGCCATCTTTAAATTTGGCCTCGACCAGCTGCTGCCGGAGAACATCGAATTTATCCACGGCCCCGGCTGCCCGGTGTGCGTGCTGCCCATGGGGCGCATCGACAGCTGTCTCGACATCGCCAGCCGCCCCGGTGTGATTTTTTGCACCTTTGGCGACGCCATGCGCGTACCGGGAAAAAATGGCTCGCTGCTCCAGGCGAAGGCGCGCGGCGCGGACGTGCGGATCGTCTACTCACCGATGGATGCCCTGACGCTGGCAGAGGCTAATCCTGAGCGTAAGGTGGTCTTTTTCGGGCTGGGTTTTGAAACCACCATGCCCGCCACCGCTATCACTCTCCAGCAGGCGAAAGCCCGCAACGTCACTAACTTTTACTTTTTCTGCCAGCACATCACGCTTATTCCCACGCTGCGTAGCCTGCTTGAAGCGCCGGACAACGGCATCGACGCCTTCCTGGCACCAGGACACGTCAGCATGGTGATCGGCACAGAAGCCTACGGTTTTATCGCTGAACAGTACAATCGTCCGTTAGTGGTGGCTGGTTTCGAGCCACTTGATCTACTGCAAGGCGTGACCATGCTGGTTGAGCAGAAAATAGCGGCCCTGAGTGTGGTGGAAAATCAGTATCGCCGCGTGGTGCCCGATGCAGGTAACAGACGGGCACAGCAGGCGATAGCCGACGTGTTTAGCGTCGAAGGCGACAGCGAGTGGCGCGGACTGGGGCTGATTGCCGAATCCGGCGTACACCTGACGCCCGCGTATCGCGCCTTCGATGCCGAAGCGCATTTCCGCCCGCAGCCGCAGAAGGTGTGCGACGATCCCCGCGCCCGCTGTGGCGACGTACTCACCGGCAAATGCAAACCTCATCACTGCCCGTTATTTGGCAACGCCTGTAACCCGCAAACCGCGTTTGGCGCGCTGATGGTCTCTTCCGAAGGGGCATGCGCCGCGTGGTATCACTATCGCAACCAGGAGTGTGAAGCATGAACACGGTGGAAATGGCGCACGGAAGCGGTGGACAGGCGATGCAGCAGTTGATTAACAGGCTGTTCATGGAAGCCTTTAACAACCCCTGGCTCGCCGAGCAGGAAGATCAGGCGCGTATTGACCTCGCGGCCCTGACCGCCCACGGCGACAGGCTGGCGTTCTCTACCGACAGCTACGTGATTGACCCGCTGTTCTTCCCGGGCGGCGATATCGGCAAGCTCGCCGTCTGCGGCACGGCAAACGACGTGGCCGTCAGCGGCGCGATCCCCCGCTACCTCTCCTGCGGGTTTATCCTCGAAGAAGGGTTACCCATGGAGACGCTCACGGCGGTGGTCAACAGCATGGCGCACACCGCCCGCGAGGCGGGGATCGCCATCGTGACCGGGGATACCAAGGTGGTGCAGCGCGGCGCGGCGGATAAGCTCTTCATTAACACCGCCGGAATGGGGGCGATCCCCGCCGACATTCACTGGGGCGCGCAGCAGCTTTGTGCAGGCGACGTGCTGATTGTCAGCGGCACGCTGGGCTGCCACGGGGCAACCATCCTGAACCTGCGCGAAGGCTTAGGGCTGGATGGCGAGCTGCACAGTGACTGCGCGGTACTCACGCCGCTGATCCAGACGCTGCGCGACATGCCGGGTGTAAAAGCCCTGCGCGACGCCACGCGAGGCGGCGTGAATGCCGTGGTACACGAATTTGCCGCAAGCAGCGGCTGCGGAATTGAACTGACCGAGCGCGGCCTGCCCGTTAAGCCTGCTGTACGCGGGCTGTGCGAGCTATTAGGGCTAGACCCGCTTAACTTTGCCAACGAAGGCAAGCTGGTGATCGGCGTGGAACGCACGGTGGCGGAAGCCGTACTTGAACAACTGCGCGCACATCCCTTAGGGAAAGACGCGGCCATCATCGGCGACGTGGTTGAGCGCAAAGGGGTGCGCCTGACCGGGCTTTACGGCGTGAAGCGCACGCTGGATCTGCCGCACGCTGAACCGTTACCCCGAATTTGCTAGACCGCGCCAAAAGCGGTCAGCGCTGAATGTCTCTTTTTTGCCAGTTTCTATTGGAAAGCAATAATGCCGTATACACCGATGAGCGATCTTGGACAGCAGGGCCTGTTTGACATCACGCGCACACTTTTACAACAGCCCGACCTCGGCGCGCTGAGCGATACCCTGACGCGGCTGGTCAGGCAATCAGCGCTGGCGGACAGCGCCGCCATTGTGCTCTGGCATAGCGCAACCCACCGCGCGAGCTATTTCTCAACGCGTGATAACGGCAAAATCTTCGAATATGAAGATGAAACGTTTCTGGCCCACGGTCCGGTGCGACGTATTCTCTCCCGCCCGGAAGCGCTGCACTGCAATTTTGACCAGTTTCGCCAGGCCTGGCCGAAGCTGGCAGAGAGCAACCTTTACCACCCGTTCGGCCACTACAGCATGCTGCCGCTGGCGGTGGAAGGGCAAATTTTTGGCGGCTGCGAGTTTATCCGTAATAACGACCAGCCCTGGACCGAGGCTGAGTACGAGCGGTTGCATACCTTCACGCAGATTGTGGCCGTCGTGGCAGAGCAGATCCAAAGCCGCGTCACCAATAACGTGGATTACGACCTGTTGAGCCGCGAGCGCGATAATTTCCGCATACTGGTCGCCATCACCAATGCCGTGCTGTCGCGTCTCGATATGGACGAACTGGTGAGCGAAGTCGCCAAAGAGATCCATCACTATTTCAGGATCGATGCTATCAGCATTGCGCTGCGCGGCAACCGTAAGGGCAAGCTGAACATCTACTCCACCCACTACCTCGACGAAGCTAACCCGGCGCACGAGCAAAGCGAAGTGGACGAAGCGGGAACCCTGTCTGAACGGGTATTTAAAAGCAAAGAGATCCTGCTGTTAAACCTCAGCGAGCAGGATCCGGTAGCGCCCTACGAGCGGATGCTGTTTAACACCTGGGGCAACAAGATCCAGACCCTGTGCCTGCTGCCGCTGATGTCCGGCAACACCATGCTCGGCGTGCTTAAACTGGCGCAGTGCGATGAAGCCGTATTTACCACCGCCAACCTGAAGCTGCTGCGCCAGATCGCCGAACGTATCTCCATTGCGCTGGATAACGCCCTCGCCTATCAGGAGATCCACCGTCTGAAAGAACGGCTGGTGGACGAAAACCTGGCGCTGACCGAGCAGCTCAACAATGTGGACAGCGAGTTTGGCGAAATCATCGGACGCAGCGATGCCATGTACAACATCCTCAAGCAGGTGGAGATGGTGGCGCAGAGCGACAGCACGGTGCTGATCCTCGGTGAAACCGGCACAGGGAAAGAGCTGATTGCCCGGGCGATCCACAACCTGAGCAACCGCAACAGCCGCCGGATGGTGAAGATGAACTGCGCGGCGATGCCTGCGGGCTTACTGGAAAGCGACCTGTTCGGCCACGAGCGCGGCGCGTTTACCGGCGCCAGCAGCCAGCGGCTGGGCCGTTTTGAACTGGCGGATAAAAGCTCATTGTTCCTCGACGAAGTGGGCGATATGCCGCTGGAGCTTCAGCCTAAGCTGCTGCGCGTTTTGCAGGAGCAGGAGTTCGAGCGCCTCGGTAGCAACAAGCTGATCCAGACCGACGTGCGTCTGATTGCCGCCACCAACCGCGATCTGAAAAAAATGGTCGCCGACCGCGAGTTTCGCAGCGATCTTTACTATCGTCTGAACGTCTTCCCGATCTGCCTGCCGCCGCTGCGCGAACGCCCGGAAGATATTCCGCTGCTGGTGAAAGCCTTTACCGCGAAGATTGCCCGCCGGATGGGGCGAAATATCGACAGTATTCCTGCCGAAACGCTACGCACCCTTTCGGCGATGGAGTGGCCGGGGAACGTGCGCGAGCTGGAAAACGTCATTGAGCGCGCGGTCCTGCTGACGCGCGGGAACGTGCTCCAGCTCTCCCTGCCAGAGGTTACTCTCTCTGAAACGACCGTGGCCGCAAGCGAGCTTGCGAAAGAGGGAGAAGATGAATATCAGCTCATTATGCGAGTGCTGAAGGAGACCAACGGCGTGGTAGCCGGACCGAAAGGTGCGGCGCAACGGCTGGGGCTGAAGCGTACCACCCTGCTCTCGCGTATGAAGCGTCTGGGAATCGATAAAGAGAGCCTGAAATAACCAGTCATTCCGTCAGCGGGTACATATCGCTCCCGCGCTGGCGCAGGGATATTTGGTGCTCTTTTTATGTCTGCCTGCGCCGCGCCGTAGCCCTGAGCGTGATTTGTCGTCCACTGCGGCGCTGAGACGATTATTTTTTAGGCCGATACTTTTCCGGTAATTCCGGAACCGGACGACGATCGTCGATCAGATGTCGGATGGTCAGAATCGGATGACGCCATAACATACGTGGCCCTGCCCAGCGCATTACCTGCTTCATCTCTTCCCGTCGGGCGGGCTGATAACAGTGCACCGGGCACTGTTTGCAGGCAGGTTTTTCCTCACCAAACACGCATTTATCCAGCCGCTTATCGGCATAAGCCTTAAGCGCCGAATAGTGCCCCTCTTCTTTTATGGCGTGCGGACACCTGTTTTCGTACAGGGCGATCATTCTGGCGATCGTCTTTTTTTCTCGTGAAATACGTTTACCGGACATAACGTCGTCCTCAACAATAAAGTGTATTTATAATACCTTTTTATCCGCACATTTTCAGTTATTGCATTCCGTTTTCTGAAGCGTCCTTCCAGAATTACCCCTCCCCTCGCTGCGTTTTACTGGTATTTTATACAGGTGTAAATAACCGCATTCACCGGAGAGCTTATGCAACAGATCGCGATCGCCAAACCCTATCGGCACTTAAAAGTGGGTTACTTCAGAAAACGTCATGAAGACCGTAAAACGAAAATTCCAAAACGCTACAGCGTACACGCAGCGCTGAGCCTGAAAGGCGACTGGCTTGAACAAGCGGGATTTACCACCAACTCGCAGGTTCGGGTGGGCGTCGAGCACGGAAAAATCATCATTGAATTAATAGCGGAAGATGCCTCGTAAAGTCGTGACTTTTTTCTGCGCCGCACCTTTTTTTCATGCGACAATAGAAGGAACAATCGGCCATTGAGCCGCTCAAAGCGTAATATTTTCAAAGAAATGGATATCATAACTCCATGAGCACAATCGACAATTTCGACGCGCATACGCCGATGATGCAGCAGTACCTGAAGCTGAAGGCACAGCATCCGGAAATTCTGCTGTTTTACCGTATGGGCGATTTTTACGAGCTTTTTTATGACGATGCGAAACGTGCGTCTCAGCTGCTCGACATTTCTCTGACGAAACGTGGCGCGTCGGCAGGCGAACCCATCCCGATGGCGGGTATCCCGCATCACGCGGTTGAAAACTATCTGGCGAAGCTGGTGAACCAGGGCGAATCTGTCGCTATCTGCGAACAAATTGGCGACCCGGCCACGTCGAAAGGCCCCGTTGAGCGCAAGGTCGTACGCATCGTGACGCCGGGAACCATCAGCGATGAAGCCCTGCTTCAGGAGCGCCAGGATAACCTGCTGGCGGCGATCTGGCAGGACGGTAAAGGGTTTGGCTATGCCACGCTGGATATCAGCTCCGGTCGTTTTCGCCTGAGTGAACCGGCTGACCGTGAAACCATGGCGGCTGAACTACAGCGTACTAATCCGGCAGAACTGCTTTATGCAGAAGATTTCGCCGAGATGGCGCTGATTGAAGGTCGCCGCGGCCTGCGTCGTCGTCCACTGTGGGAGTTCGAAATTGATACCGCGCGCCAGCAGTTGAACCTGCAATTTGGCACGCGCGATTTGATTGGCTTTGGTGTGGAAAATGCCCCGCGCGGGCTATGTGCCGCAGGCTGCCTGTTGCAGTACGTGAAGGATACGCAGCGTACCGCCCTGCCCCATATCCGTTCAATTACCATGGAGCGTCAGCAGGACAGCATCATCATGGATGCCGCCACGCGCCGCAACCTGGAGATCACGCAGAACCTCGCTGGCGGCATGGAAAATACGCTGGCGTCGGTTCTTGACAGCACGGTTACCCCCATGGGCAGCCGTATGCTCAAACGCTGGCTGCATATGCCGATCCGCAACACCGAAACGCTGATTGGCCGTCAGCAAACCATTGCCGCATTGCAGGATCGTTACACCGAATTGCAGCCGGTGCTGCGTCAGGTGGGTGATCTTGAGCGTATCCTGGCGCGCCTGGCATTGCGTACCGCGCGTCCACGCGATCTCGCCCGTATGCGTCACGCTTTCCAGCAGTTGCCGGAACTGCGCGCTCAGCTGGGAGAGATCGACAGCGCGCCAGTGCAAAAGCTGCGCGAAACCATGGGCGAATTTACCGAGCTTCGCGAACTGCTGGAACGCGCCATCATTGATGCGCCGCCTGTTCTGGTGCGGGATGGCGGGGTTATTGCTCCGGGTTATAACGAAGAGCTGGACGAATGGCGTGCGCTGGCCGATGGCGCGACGGATTATCTGGATAAGCTGGAAATCCGCGAGCGTGAACGTCTGGGGCTCGACACCCTGAAAGTCGGCTACAACGCCGTACACGGTTACTATATCCAGATCAGTCGTGGGCAGAGCCACCTGGCACCGATTCACTACGTTCGCCGCCAGACGCTGAAAAATGCCGAGCGCTACATTATTCCCGAGCTGAAAGAGTACGAAGACAAAGTGCTCACGTCGAAAGGTAAAGCGCTGGCGCTGGAGAAACAGCTGTATGACGAGCTGTTCGACATCCTGATGCCGCATCTGGCTGACCTTCAAATGAGCGCCGCTGCGCTGGCCGAGCTGGATGTCCTGGTAAACCTGGCCGAGCGCGCCGAAACGCTGAACTACACCTGTCCTACCTTTACTGACAAACCCGGTATTCGCATTACCGAAGGTCGCCATCCGGTGGTTGAGCAGGTGCTGAACGAGCCGTTTATTGCCAACCCGTTGAACCTGTCACCGCAGCGAAGAATGCTGATCATTACCGGCCCCAATATGGGCGGTAAAAGTACCTATATGCGCCAGACAGCCCTTATCGCGCTGCTCGCCTACATCGGCAGCTACGTTCCGGCGCAGAAGGTTGAGATTGGCCCTGTCGACCGTATCTTCACCCGTGTGGGTGCGGCGGACGATCTGGCGAGCGGTCGCTCTACCTTTATGGTCGAGATGACCGAAACCGCCAACATTCTGCATAACGCGACAGAGAACAGTCTGGTGTTGATGGACGAAGTAGGACGCGGTACCTCCACCTATGACGGCCTGTCCCTGGCCTGGGCGTGCGCGGAAAGTCTGGCGAATAAAATCAAGGCGCTGACGCTGTTCGCGACGCACTATTTCGAACTGACACAGCTGCCAGAGAAAATGGAAGGCGTGGCTAACGTCCACCTTGATGCGCTTGAGCACGGCGACACCATCGCCTTTATGCACACGGTGCAGGACGGCGCGGCAAGCAAGAGCTATGGCCTGGCCGTCGCCGCGCTGGCGGGTGTGCCGAAAGAGGTGATTAAGCGCGCGCGTCAGAAATTGCGTGAGCTGGAAAGTTTGTCACCGAATGCGGCAGCTACGCAGATAGATGGTACGCAGATGTCACTGCTGGCGGTGCCGGAAGAGACCTCTCCGGCTGTGGAAGCGCTGGAAAATCTCGATCCGGATTCGCTGACGCCGCGTCAGGCGCTGGAGTGGATTTATCGGTTGAAGAGTCTGGTTTAGTTCTCTGCGGTCTTTTTTGCCGGGTGGCGGCTTCGCCTTACCCGGCCTACAAAACCCGTAGGCTCGGTAAGCGTAGCGCCACCGGGCAAAAGACCGCACAATATTAACGCCCGGTAAGCACAGCCGCCTCCGGGCTTTTTATTACAGCAGCGGCGGGATCGTCGGCACCTGCGGTGCCTCATCAATATCCTTCTGCGTCATGCGGAACGCTTCCGGGTAATGCTCACGGCTGGTACGGCGCAGCGGTTCGGTATCGCGCCAGGTATACAGACAGTGCTGACACTGGTATACCGTCCAGACACCTTTCACCGGTGATGTTGCCATCACTTCAATTTGTTCATCGGCACAACGTGGACAAATCATTTTTTCCTCCTTATTGACGTGCCGCCAGCATCGCGGTCAGTTTTTCGGCCCAGGCTTTGGTTTCAGGGAGATCCTGTACCGGCTGGCTGTAATGACCACGGTTGTCCGGGGCAACAGGGGTGGTGGCATCAATGATCAGCTTGTCAGTGATCCCCGCCGGGCTGGAGCCGGGGTCAAGCTCCAGCACAGACATATTCGGTAGCTGCACCAGATCGCCTGCCGGATTGACCTTCGATGACAGCGCCCACATCACCTGCGGCAGGTTAAACGGATCGACGTCCTCATCCACCATAATCACCATTTTCACGTAACCCAGACCGTGTGGCGTGGTCATGGCGCGGAGCCCGACCGCACGGGCAAAACCGCCGTATCGTTTTTTGGTGGAGATAATCGCCAGCAGGCCGTGGGTGTACATGGCGTTTACCGCCTGCACTTCCGGGAATTCCGCCTTCAGCTGCTGATAGAGCGGCACGCAGGTAGCGGGCCCCATCAGATAATCAATCTCGGTCCACGGCATCCCCAGGTAGAGAGATTCGAAAATGGGTTTTGTGCGGTAAGAGACTTTATCAATGCGCACGACCGTCATGTTGCGCCCGCCGGAGTAGTGTCCGGTAAACTCACCGAATGGCCCTTCAATTTCACGTTTTCGGCCTTCAATCACCCCTTCGAGGATCACTTCCGACCCCCACGGCACATCGAAACCGGTCAGCGGAGCCGTCGCAATCGGATACGGGCTTTCGCGTAGCGCACCGGCCATCTCATACTCGGATTGATCGTATTTCAGCGGCGTGGCACCCATCAGGGTGATGATCGGATCGTTACCCAGCGTAATGGCAATAGGCAGGTCTTCGCCGCGCTCTTCTGCCTTATGCAGATGCAGCGCGATATCATGCATCGGCACCGGTTGCAGGCCGAGCTTACGCTTGCCCTTCACTTCCATACGGTAAATCCCGACGTTCTGCTTGCCGAAGTGTTCGGGGTCGAGCGGATCGCGGGAGACAACGCACGCTTTATCGAGATAAAAGCCCCCGTCACCGTCGTTCAGGCGGAACAGCGGCAGAATGTCGAACAGGTTGATGTCTTCCCCGTCCACCGTGTTCTGCGCCCAGGCCGGATTTGCACGACGCTCTGGCGAGACGGGGAATTTGTCCCAGCGACGAATAAACTCGTCGATCTGTTTTTTCACCGGGGTATTTGCTGGCAGCCCCATCGAAATAGCGTGGTTTTGCCACGAGCCGATAGTGTTCATCACCACACGGGCATCGGTGAAGCCGCGAATATTATCGAACCACAGCGCAGGCGCACCATCGCCAATGCGTCCGGTAGCGTTGGCGGCGGCCGCTAAATCCGGCTCAGCGTTTACCTCTTCCTCAATTTTCAGCAGCTGCCCTTGCTCATCGAGCGCCTGCAAGAAGCTTCTCAAATCATCAAATGCCATCTTTATTCTCCTGTGAAAAATGTTTCGCTGCCTGCAAACCTTCCCAGCGTCGGGCTTTTTTATGCTCCAGACCAAACTGGTCGAGAACGCGGGTCACGATATGCTGGGTTATGTCATCGGCGGTTTGCGGGTGGTTGTAGTACGCAGGCATAGGTGGCACCATCGCCACGCCCATGCGGGAAAGGGCAAGCATGTTCTCAAGATGGATGGTGCTGAGCGGCGTCTCACGCGGAACCAGCACCAGCTTGCGTCCCTCTTTCAGCACCACGTCTGCCGCACGCCCTACCAGCCCTTCGGCGTAGCCCGCGCGGATACCCGCCAGCGTTTTCATGCTGCACGGAATGACGATCATGCCGTCGGTGCGAAACGAGCCGGAGGAGATGGTGGCAGCCTGATCGGCCGGGCTATGGACGACATCCGCCAGTGCAGCAACGTCATGCGCAGTGAAGGGCGTTTCCAGCTCAATCGTGGTTTTTGCCCACTTCGACATCACCAGATGCGTTTCCACCTCCGGCATTTCCCGCAGCGCCTGCAACAACGCCACGCCTAATGGCGCACCCGTCGCGCCTGTCATTCCCACAATCAATCTCATTCAGCACCTCAATTAGTTTGTTCGTATACGAACATATTAACTAAACTACGCCTCGATCCTGCTGCTGACAAGATCGTTCGCATACGATCACACTATTCGCTAAAAACTCTCGCGTTAAAATTCAGCCCGAGAGCGGCTATCATAGAGGGAGTATTTTTCCGTCGGAGTGTCCATGGAGTTAAGACAAGAAGCTTTTCACCTGCTACGTCAGCTTTTTCAACAGCATACCGCCCAGTGGCAACACGCATTGCCCGAACTGACCAAACCACAATATGCGGTGATGCGGTCAATTGCTGAAAATCCTGGCATTGAGCAGGTTGCCCTGACTGAAGTCGCGGTGAGCACCAAAGCGACGCTGGCAGAAATGCTGAGCCGCATGGAAGCACGCGGCCTGGTCAGGCGCGAGCACGATCCGGCAGACAAGCGCCGTCGGTTTGTCTTTCTGACGGCCGAAGGTGAGGCCCTGCTTGAGAGCAGTAAACCGATTGGAAATGAGGTGGATGAGGCGTTTTTAGGGCGCCTTAACGGCGCGGAACGAGAGCAATTTTCAGCGCTCATTAAAAAGATGATGCAGGGTTAAGTAACCCTGACGCGCATAAAATCAATAAATGTTCGCACTTTCGCGGGCACATGCCGGGCATCGGGATAAACAGCATAGATGCCCTGCTGAGCAAACGTGTACTCCGGTAACAGCGAGACCAGCTTCCCTGCATCCAGTGCGTTACGCACCAGCCACTCCGGCAACAGCGCCACGCCACATCCCGCGAGGGCAAAAGCCATCAACGCCTGGGCACTGTCTGCATACAGGCGCGGCGCTTTTCTGATCTCAAAGGAAACAGGATGCCGATCAACGCCTCTCACCTGCCAGCGCAGCGGCGACGTTAAACGCTCGTGAATGATCCAGTCCGCTTCCGCCAGCTGCTCCAGCGAGTCAACCGGATGGTTTGCCAGCCAGCATGGCGTCGCCACGGGCAGGATGGTGAAGGAGGTCATCAACGCGGCGTGGTAGCGCGAATCTGCAAGCGTGCCGAGCCGGATAGCGACATCGAAGCGCTCGGCGATAAGATCGGCATGCAAAGAGGACGAGACATGCCGCACGCGGAGATCAGGGTGCAGCTGGCTAAACTCAGCCAGCAAAGGCACCACCACCTGCGAGCCATACTCGGGCGTGGTGGTGATCCGCAGTTCTCCCGTCAGCCCGGCGTGGTTGGCGCGAACATCATCCTGCAATCGCTCTGCATCCCGTAACAGCATCACGCTTCGTTGATGAAAGAGCTTCCCCGCTTCGGTCAGCGTCAGGCGTCGGGTGGTTCGCAGCAACAGGGTGACGCCCAGCTCCTCTTCAAGCTGACGAATATGAAAGCTGACCACCGCTTTTGTCAGCCCCATCGCCTCCGCCGCGGCGGTGAAACTGCCGGTGTCCGCTACGGCGATAAACATCGCCGTACGCTGTAAATTAAGCATCGCTTGCCTGGTTAACTGTCAAAATAATGTTGACAGTATATCGTCCTTTGTCGCGTTTATCCGTAAAGCGCGGGCCGATACGATACGCCACCTCACCGGAGGAATTTCCATGACGTATCGCAGCAAAATCGCCGTCGTCTTTCTGCTCGGCTTTTTCCTTGATTTGATAAACATGTTTATTGCCAGCGTCGCCTTTCCGGCGATGGCTCACGCATTCAATACCACACCTTCCGCGCTTGCCTGGGTAAGTAACGGATACATTGCCGGGCTGACGTTAGTCATCCCATTCAGCAGTATTCTGACGCGCCGCGTCGGGCCGAAGCGCGTTATTCTGCTCTCACTGCTTCTCTTTAGCGCGGCCTCCGTTGCGGCGGGTCTCTCATCTTCGCTGGAAAGTTTGATTGCCTGGCGCGTTGTGCAGGGCGCCGGAGGGGGTTTACTGATCCCGGTTGGTCAGGCGCTGACCTGGCAACAGTTTAAGCCTCATGAGCGGGCCAGACTCACCTCGGCGGTGATGCTGGTCGCGCTGCTTGCCCCCGCCTGCTCACCGGTTGTGGGCGGCATGCTGGTTCAGACATTCACCTGGCGCTGGATATTTTTTGCCACCCTGCCCGTCGCCATTGTCACCTTTGTTTTGGCCTGCGCGTGGCTTAAAACAGAACCGTCACCGATAAACACCACCAGAATAGTAAACCTGTCTTTGCTGACGGATCCGCTGTTGCGCTTATCCATGCTTATCTATGTGTGCGTACCCGGCATCTTTATTGGCGTGAACGTAACGGGCATGTATTACCTTCAGAGCGAGGCCAATATGACGCCCACCGCAACGGGCATGCTTATGCTGCCGTGGTCTGTGGCATCGTTTTTGGCTATCACCGCGACAGGACGCTATTTCAACCGTATCGGCCCGCGGCCGCTGGTGGTCATCGGTTGCCTTTTGCAGGCGACGGGCATTCTGCTTTTAATTAACGTCGGCCCGGCTATGCTGTTACCTGCCTTTGCGTTTGCGTTAATGGGTGCGGGGGGAAGCCTTTGCAGCAGTACGGCTCAGAGCAGCGCGTTTTTGACAATGCGGCGGGAAGATATGCCTGATGCCAGTGCGCTATGGAATCTGAATCGTCAGTTGAGCTTTTTTGCGGGTACCCTGCTGCTGGCGCAGGCGCTGAGCTTCATGCAAGCTTATTTTACGCCGCTGGCCGCCTGGCACGGGATGTTTATTTTTGCCGCAGTTATCACTCTGCTGCCCGTACTGTACGTCTACCGTCTTAATAACACGCAGTTACTTGCGCAACTGCAACAGGAGCACCCATGACTCATTTCGAACAAGAGATCCTCGACATCCACGTCGCCCTTGAAAACTGGTTAGGTGCAGGCGAAGGCGAACAGGACGCCCTGCTCGCCCGTTTCCGTCCGGATTTTCTGATGGTTCCACCGAGTGGCGCCCATTTAGATCATCACGCTCTGGCCAAATTTTTATATGCGCAGCGGGGAACCCGACCCGGGCTCAGGATCGGTATTGATGCGTTAACAACGCTTCAGACATGGGACAACGGCGCGGTGCTCCATTACCGGGAGACGCAAACCCGGCCAGGCCAGCCCGTCAACGTGCGCTGGTCAACCGCGGTGCTTAATCAGGAAGGGGATAACATCACCTGGCGTTTGCTGCACGAAACGGCGCAATCGTAAGGCATAAAAAAGGCCCGTCTCACGACGGGCCTTTTCTGACGAATGGTTGCTTACTCGCGGAACAGCGCTTCGATATTCAGACCTTGCCCTTGCAGGATTTCACGCAGGCGGCGTAGCCCTTCAACCTGAATCTGACGAACACGTTCACGGGTCAGGCCAATCTCACGGCCGACATCTTCCAGTGTCGCAGCTTCATACCCCAGTAAACCGAAACGACGTGCCAGCACTTCACGCTGTTTGGCGTTCAGTTCGAACAGCCATTTGACGATGCTCTGTTTCATGTCATCGTCCTGCGTGGTGTCTTCCGGGCCGTTGTCTTTTTCATCGGCCAGGATGTCCAGCAGCGCTTTTTCGGAGTCACCACCCAGCGGGGTGTCAACCGAGGTAATGCGCTCGTTGAGACGCAGCATACGGCTTACGTCATCAACCGGTTTGTCGAGTTGCTCTGCAATCTCTTCCGCACTTGGCTCGTGGTCCAGTTTATGGGACAACTCGCGCGCGGTACGCAGATAAACATTCAACTCTTTGACGATGTGGATCGGCAGTCGAATCGTACGGGTCTGGTTCATAATAGCCCGTTCGATGGTCTGACGAATCCACCAGGTCGCGTAGGTTGAGAAACGGAACCCGCGTTCCGGGTCAAACTTCTCAACTGCGCGGATGAGACCTAAGTTGCCCTCTTCAATCAGATCCAGCAGAGCCAGACCACGATTGCCGTAACGGCGAGCAATTTTCACGACCAGTCGCAGGTTACTTTCGATCATGCGACGACGCGAGGCAACATCACCACGCAAAGCACGACGTGCGAAATAGACTTCTTCTTCGGCCGTTAGCAGTGGGGAGTAACCAATCTCCCCAAGGTAAAGCTGAGTCGCGTCCAGCACACGCTGTGTGGCACCCTGCGATAACAGCTCTTCTTCAGCCAAATCGTTATCACTGGGTTCCTCTTCTACTAAGGCTTTTTCGTCAAAAGCCTCTGATCCGTTCTCATCAAATTCCGCGTCTTCATTTAAATCATGAACTTTCAGCGTATTCTGACTCATAAAGGTGGCTCCTACCCGTGATCCCTGGACGAGACACCCTGGCTGGCATGCCCCGTCAATTTATCGCTGCGGTAAATATTGCAGCGGGTTTACGGATTTCCCCTTGTAACGAATTTCAAAATGCAAGCGTGTAGAACTGGTTCCGGTGCTACCCATGGTAGCGATTTTTTGCCCCGCCTTAACTTCTTGTTGTTCCCGGACCAGCATAGTGTCGTTATGGGCGTAGGCACTCAGGTAATCATCGTTATGTTTGATGATAATAAGATTACCGTAACCGCGCAGTGCGTTACCGGCATAGACAACGCGTCCGTCTGCGGTCGCGATGATTGCCTGTCCTTTACTGCCTGCGATATCGATCCCTTTGTTGCCCCCCTCAGAGGTAGCGAAGTTCTCGATAATCTTGCCGTCAGTTGGCCAGCGCCAGGTGGTGATTGACGAGCTGGCATTCTGACTGCTTGCAGTCGGTACAGTAGAGCTAACCACAGGTGCCGTAGTCGGTGCTGTGACAACAGTCGCAGTACCTTTATTATTCGGCAACATTTTGTTAGCACTCTGATCACCTGAATCCTCAGAATACGTAATTACAGGTTGTGAAGCAACCACCGTGGTGGTTTTTTGTGCAGGAGTAACGCTGTTATTTTGCGCAGTTACGTCGGCCGCTGAAACGGTGTTGCCTGGCGTAAGCGGTGTCCCCGTCGCGTTGCCAACCTGAAGCGTTTGCCCGACTTCCAGAGCATACGGGGCCTGGACGTTGTTTCGCTGTGCCAGATCGCGGAAATCGTTCCCGGTGATCCAGGCAATATAGAACAGCGTATCGCCGCGCTTCACGGTATAGGTGCTGCCGCCGGTATAGCTACCTTTCGGAATGTTCCCATACTTACGGTTATACACTATGCGGCCATTTTCAGTCTGAACAGGCTGTTCCACTGCCTGAATCTGCGTAGGCTGCGTAACTGGACGCTGAACCGGCTGGATCTGCGGAGTTTGCTGCGCCGTTGAGGTGCCCATTTTAGGCGGAGGGGTGATCAACATTCCGCTGGACGTGTTACCCGAGCCGCTGGTTCCATTAACGGAACTGACGGGCGCAGGCGCGTTATTTGAACTTGTACAGCCTGCCAGCCAGAGCGAAACCAGTGATAATGCCGCAACACGGCTGATGGTGAATTTTGGGCTTCCCGCGCTCATTTATCCCCCAGGAATGTGTTAACTACCAGTGACTTAAAAATAACCGTGATGGCACGAATCTATCGCGCCACACCATACGCTGAATTTGCCTTAATAACCCTGGAAAAATCCGAGTCTCAGGCCAGTTCGCCCTTAACCAGGGGCACAAAGCGCACGGCTTCCACGGTATCGATAATAAACTCGCCGCCGCGTCGACGAACGCGCTTCAAAAGCTGCTGCTCATCGCCGACGGGCAATACAAGAATGCCACCCTCGTCCAGCTGCGAAAGAAGCGCAGTGGGGATTTCAGGTGGCGCTGCCGTGACAATGATGGCGTCAAACGGGGCGCGAGCCTGCCAACCCTGCCATCCATCGCCGTGGCGTGTCGATACATTATGTAAATCAAGCTGTTTCAGGCGACGGCGCGCCTGCCACTGCAACCCTTTAATCCGTTCCACCGAACAGACATGGTGCACAAGGTGAGCCAGGATCGCGGTTTGATACCCTGAACCGGTGCCAATTTCCAGCACCCGGGACTCTGGCGTTAGCTCCAGAAGCTCCGTCATACGCGCCACCATGTAGGGCTGCGAAATCGTCTGGCCTTGCCCAATGGGCAGCGCCACGTTTTCCCACGCTTTGTGTTCAAACGCCTCATCTACAAACTTCTCACGGGGAACCTGGGCAAGCGCGTTCAGCACCTGCTCGTTGGCGATCCCCTGTGCGCGTAATTGTTCCAGAAGAGTTTGTACACGTTTACTTACCATTGCGCGTTCACTCCGACCCGATCTAACCAGTCCGACACCACATCATGCGCGCTATAAGCGGTTAAATCTACGTGCAACGGCGTAACGGAAACGTAACCCTCATCCACCGCAGCGAAGTCGGTGTCTGGCCCGGCATCGCATTTATCTCCCGGCGGGCCGATCCAGTACAGGGTATTGCCGCGCGGATCCTGCTGGGGAATAACCTGATCGGCAGGATGGCGACTGCCACAGCGCGTCACGCGGATCCCTTTGATCTCGTCCAGCGGGAGGTCCGGCACGTTAATATTGAGGATACGTCCGGTACGCAGCGGCTCGCGGCCAAGCGCACGGAGAATGGAGCAGGTCACCGCAGCGGCTGTGTCATAGTGGGTGTGACCGTTTAACGAGACCGCCAGCGCCGGAAACCCCAGGTGACGCCCTTCCATCGCCGCAGCCACGGTGCCGGAGTAAATCACATCATCGCCAAGATTTGGCCCGGCATTGATGCCGGAGACCACAACGTCCGGCCGCGGGCGCATCAGCGCGTTCACGCCCAGAAACACGCAGTCGGTCGGCGTCCCCATCTGGACGGCAATATCGCCATTCTCAAAGGTAAAGGTGCGAAGTGAAGACTCCAGCGTCAATGAGTTAGACGCGCCACTGCGGTTACGATCGGGAGCCACGACCTGCACATCCGCAAATTCGCGGAGGTGTTTCGCCAGCGTCTGAATACCTGGCGCATGGATCCCGTCATCGTTACTCAGCAATATTCGCATAATCACCCGACGTGTTGATAAGTTCCCTGACAACACTGGTGGCAAAGCTACCTGCCGGCAGCCAGAAGCGTAACTCGACGGTTACGTCATCCCACCAGTTCCAGCTCAGCTGTTGCGGGTAGAGGAGCATCGCACGGCGTGCCGCCTCGACCTTTTCCCGCACCAGCAACGATTGTAATTCTGGCGCATCCGCCACCGCTGACTGCTCAGCGGCCAGCGCCTCGCCCTGGGTTCCCCAGTCGCCTGAACCCGGCAAGGCGGCGGTAATCATCAGCGTTTTAGCGTCCACGCGCGACTGGACATCGGCCATCTCTTCGGCCGTTGCCACAAACCAGCTTCCGCGTCCCGCTAATTGTAGCGCATCGCCGACAACAACTTGATTCGCGTCCGGTTTTTTCAGCCGCTCGCTCACAATCTGATTAAACAACGCACTGCGGGCCGCCGACAACCAAAAACTGCGTTTATTACGATCGCGCACCGGTGCACCGCTTTGCGCCCAGCGCAGCGCGCCCAGCAGGTTGCTACCACCGATACCAAAGCGCTGAGCGCCGAAATAGTTTGGTACGCCGCGTTCGTTAATGGCCTTCAGGCGTTTTTCAACGTCCTCGCGTTCGGTCACTTCGCGCAACACCAGGGTAAAGGCATTGCCTTTCAGTGCGCCCAGACGCAATTTGCGTTTATGGCGGGCGTACTCCAGTACCTTACAGCCCTCAAGCTCAAATTTGCTTAAATCGGGCATGGCATTGCCGGGCACGCGGGCGCAAAGCCACTGTTCGGTCACGGCATGTTTATCTTTTTGACCGGCAAAGCTCACTTCGCGGGCGTGAATATTGAGGAATTTTGCCAGCGCGTCCGCCACGAAGCGGGTGTTGCAGCCGTTTTTCAGAATGCGCACCAGGATGTGCTCGCCTTCGCCGTCCGGCTCAAAACCCAGATCTTCCACTACCACGAAATCTTCAGGGTTGGCTTTCAGCAGACCCTTGCCCTGCGGTTTACCGTGCAGATACGTCAGATTGTCGAAATCCGTCATTTGGCCGCCTTCACCAGCAGCGCCACGGCTTCACAGGCAATGCCTTCGCCACGACCGGTAAAGCCCAGCTTCTCCGTGGTGGTCGCTTTGACGTTGACGTCGTCCATATGGCAACCCAGATCTTCAGCGATAAACACGCGCATCTGAGGGATGTGCGGCAGCATCTTTGGTGCCTGAGCAATGATCGTCACATCAACGTTGCCGAGGGTGTAGCCTTTGGCCTGAATACGACGCCAGGCTTCGCGCAGCAGTTCGCGGCTGTCTGCGCCTTTAAAAGCAGGATCGGTGTCCGGGAACAGTTTGCCAATGTCGCCCAGCGCGGCGGCACCCAGCAGCGCGTCGGTCAGCGCATGCAGCGCCACGTCGCCATCAGAATGCGCCAGCAGACCTTTTTCGTAAGGAATGCGCACGCCGCCAATGATAATTGGGCCAACGCCGCCAAAGGCGTGTACATCAAAACCGTGTCCAATACGCATTATGCCTTCTCCTGAGGGGTCGTACGGGTAAGATAAAATTCCGCGAGCTGTAAGTCTTCCGGGCGCGTCACTTTTATATTATCAGCGCGTCCTTCAACAAGCGTGGGGTGGAAACCGCAATACTCCAGCGCCGAGGCTTCGTCCGTAATGGTCGCACCTTCTTTAAGCGCTCGCGTTAAGCAGTCGTGGAGTAATTCGCGGGGAAAAAATTGTGGCGTCAGCGCGTGCCATAGATCGACGCGCTCGACGGTGTGGGCAATCGCTGGTTTACCCGGTTCGGCACGCTTCATGGTGTCACGCACCGGGGCGGCCAGAATGCCGCCCACTTTACTGGTTTCACTCAGGGCCAGCAGACGCGACAGATCGTCGTGATGCAGACAGGGACGCGCGGCATCGTGCACCAGCACCCACTGCGCGTTCCCGGCAGCCTGAATGCCCGCCAGAACGGAGTCAGCCCGCTCTGCGCCGCCGTCAACGACGGTAATCTGAGGATGATTCGCCAGCGGGAGCTGCGCAAAACGTGCATCGCCGGGGCTGATGGCAATAACAACGCGTTTCACCCGGGCATGCGCCAGCAGCGCCGCCACGGCGTGCTCGAGGATCGTTTTATCGCCAATTGAGAGATACTGCTTAGGACATTCTGTCTGCATACGCCGGCCAAAACCTGCGGCCGGCACCACGGCACAGACGTCCGAAAAAGTTGCTGCCATGTCGTAATCCTGGGCCTGATTATCGATTGTTTTGTGCGGAGCCCTGATTGCGTTTAGACGCATCCGGAACCAGGCGATAAAACGTTTCGCCCGGCTTAGTCATACTAAGTTCATTGCGTGCGCGCTCCTCAATCGCCTCCTGGCCGCCATTGAGGTCATCAATTTCAGCAAAAAGTTGATCGTTACGCGCTTTAAGTTTGGCGTTTGTCGCCTGCTGTGCCGCGACGTCATCGCTCACCCGGCTGTAGTCGTGCAGTCCGTTTTTGCCGAACCACAGCGAATATTGCAGCCAGACCAGCAAAGCCAGCAACAGCAGCGTTAGTTTACCCATCCTGCCCCCTGAAAAAACGGCATCATCATCCCATAACTTTCCGCTGGACTCTACTGCGGGGTTTTAATTATGCCGTAAGTTAGCCCATCAGCCATAAAAACAGCAGGCCAAAGATGACCACAACGGTGGCGATAGTGATGAGCGTACTATACAGGAGCTTGCCGTTGAAAAGGGAGTGCAGCGCCACGCCCACCACAACCGCAACGGGCATCAGCGCCAGGAAGAAAGGCCAGGTATAGAGGAAGAAAAAGAGGGTGTTTCCACCGTAGATCAAGAACGGGATACCCAGCGCCAGTAGCCACGACACAAAGCCGACAATCGCCCCAGGGAAGGACCAGGTCGTCTCGTCGTCGGTCGTTAACGGTTCCGACCCGGTGGTAATCATGTAGTTTTCACTGTTGCGCATAGCTAATCCTGTGACCGTGACTCATCGCTCGGGAAGACAGCTCCCGAACGATACCGTCTCAGGATCTGATAATATCGTCCCGTCTGAGCAGGTCTAATAATTGGCTTACTAAATTTGTTACCAATTGTTGACCTTCCAGATGAATCTCAGGGGATTCAGGCGCTTCGTAAACCGAGTCAATACCGGTGAAGTTTCGCAGCTCTCCCGCGCGGGCTTTTTTATACAGCCCTTTCGGATCGCGCGCTTCGCAGATTGCCAGCGGCGTATCCACAAACACTTCAATGAAGCGATTCCGGCCCACGCGCTCACGCACCATCTGACGTTCGTCGCGGTGCGGTGAGATAAACGCCGTCAGCACCACCAGCCCGGCATCCGCCATCAGGCTGGCGACTTCTCCCACCCGGCGAATGTTCTCTTTACGGTCTTCATCGCTGAACCCTAAATCGCTACACAGGCCGTGACGCACGTTGTCGCCGTCCAGCAGGTAGGTGCTCACTCCCTGCTGATGCAGCGCCTCTTCCAGCGCGCCTGCCACCGTGGATTTACCGGAGCCAGACAGCCCGGTAAACCACAGCACAACCCCACGGTGACCGTGGAGCTGTTCGCGCTGGGCGACGGTGACCGGATGAGGATGCCAGACGACGTTCTCATCATGGGCAGCCATTACTTGCCTCCCAGCAAATCGCGTGCGCCCCAGTGCGGGAAGTGTTTACGCACCAGCGCATTCAGCTCAAGTTCAAACGCGCTGAACTCAGAGGCCACGGTAGCCTGCGCGTTTGGCTCACGGACCATCCCGGCGCCGACGGTGACGTTGGTCAGGCGGTCGATAAAGATCAGCCCGCCCGTCACCGGATTCTGCTGATACGGATCCAGCACCAGCGGCTCGTCGAAGGTCAGATCCACCAGACCGATGCCATTCAGCGGAAGCTCGCTCACGTCACGGTGGGTCAGGTTGTTGATGTCCACCTGGAACTGAATGCCGTCCACGCGGGCGCGGGTTTTCTTGCCGGCAATTTTAATGTCATAGCTCTGGCCTGCGGTCAGGGGCTGTTCCGCCATCCACACCACGTCCACGGATGCGCCCTGCACCGCCGCCAGCGTTTCCTGCGCGTCGACCAGCAGATCGCCGCGGCTGATGTCAATCTCGTCTTTTAGCACCAGGGTTACCGCTTCACCAGCCCCTGCTTCGTCCAGATCGCCATCAAAGGTGACGATACGGGCAATGGTCGATTCCACGCCGGACGGCAGCACCTTCACGCGCTGGCCCACGTTGACCGAGCCGGACGCAAGGGTGCCGGAGAAGCCGCGGAAATCGAGGTTCGGACGGTTTACGTACTGCACCGGGAAGCGCATCGGCTGGGTCTCAACCACGCGCTGAATTTCAACGGTTTCCAGCACCTCCAGCAGCGTCGGGCCGCTGTACCACGGCATGTTCGCGCTCTGAGAGGCGACGTTATCCCCTTCCAGCGCCGACAGCGGCACAAAGCGAATATCGAGGTTGCCCGGCAGCTGTTCAGCAAAGGTCAGGTAGCTCTGGCGGATCTCGTCGAATCGCGCTTCGCTGTAGTCCACCAGATCCATTTTGTTCACCGCCACCACCAGGTGTTTGATCCCCAGCAGCGTAGAGATAAAGCTGTGACGACGCGTCTGATCCAGCACGCCTTTACGGGCGTCCATCAGCAGGATCGCCAGGTCACAGGTGGACGCGCCGGTCGCCATGTTACGGGTGTACTGCTCATGCCCCGGGGTGTCGGCGATAATAAATTTGCGCTTTTCGGTAGAGAAGTAGCGATAGGCGACATCAATGGTAATGCCCTGCTCGCGCTCCGCCTGCAAGCCGTCCACCAGCAGCGCCAGGTCGAGTTTTTCGCCCTGGGTGCCGTGGCGTTTACTGTCATTGTGCAGGGAAGAGAGCTGATCTTCGTAAATTTGTCGCGTGTCGTGCAGCAGACGACCAATCAGGGTACTTTTCCCGTCATCAACGCTGCCGCAGGTCAGGAAACGCAACAGACTTTTGTACTGTTGGGCGTGCAGATAAGCTTCTACGCCGCCTTCATCGGCAATTTGTTGGGCAATAGTCGTATTCATGGCGGCTCCTTAGAAATAACCCTGACGTTTCTTCAGCTCCATGGAGCCTGCCTGGTCGCGGTCAATCACGCGGCCCTGTCGCTCACTGGTGGTCGACACCAGCATCTCCTCGATGATCTCCGGCAGCGTCTGCGCACTGGATTCCACCGCGCCGGTCAACGGCCAGCAGCCGAGAGTACGGAAACGGACCATCTGTTTTTTGATCACTTCACCCGGCTGTAAATTAATGCGATCGTCGTCGATCATCATCAGCATGCCGTCGCGCTCCAGGACCGGGCGCTCTGCTGCCAGATACAGCGGAACGATCTCAATATTTTCCAGATAGATGTACTGCCAGATATCCAGCTCGGTCCAGTTGGAGAGCGGGAAGACGCGAATGCTTTCGCCCTTGTTGATCTGGCCGTTGTAGTTGTGCCACAGCTCCGGACGCTGGTTTTTCGGGTCCCAGCGGTGGAAGCGGTCGCGGAAAGAGTAGATACGCTCTTTGGCGCGGGATTTCTCTTCGTCACGCCGCGCGCCGCCGAAGGCCGCATCAAAACCGTATTTATTCAGCGCCTGCTTCAGCCCTTCGGTTTTCATGATATCGGTATGCTTGGCGCTGCCGTGCACGAACGGGTTGATGCCCATCGCCACCCCTTCCGGGTTTTTGTGCACCAGCAGCTCGCAGCCGTAGGCTTTGGCGGTACGGTCACGAAACTCGTACATCTCGCGGAATTTCCAGCCGGTATCCACATGCAGCAGCGGGAACGGCAGCGTCCCCGGATAAAAGGCTTTACGCGCCAGGTGCAGCATGACGCTGGAATCTTTACCGATGGAGTACATCATCACCGGGTTAGAGAACTCGGCGGCCACTTCGCGGATAATGTGGATACTTTCCGCTTCGAGCTGCCGCAGGTGAGTAAGTCGTTTTTGGTCCATAACCGTTCCTTAAGCCAAATTTACAACAGAAGCGCCGAAGCCTTCTGTGTCGGTTGTGTGTTGGAACCAGGCGAGCGAGCTGTGCAACTGCACCACTTCTCCCACCACGATCAGGGCGGGCATCGGGGCGTCTTTCGCCAGGGTTGCAAGGTCTTGTAAAGTGCCGATGGCGACATGCTGATCGACGCGTGTCCCGCGGGAAATCACTGCTACCGGCGTCGCCGCATCGCGACCGTGCTGAATAAGCTGTTCGCTGATGTCTGCCGCTTTCATCGTGCCCATATAAATCGCCAGCGTTTGTCGGCTCTGGGCGAGATGCGACCAGTCAAACGGCGTGCTGTCGGCTTTATAATGCCCGGTCACAAAGGTCACGCTCTGGGCGTAATCGCGATGGGTCAGCGGAATACCGGCGTAGGCCGTGACGGCAGACGCCGCCGTAATGCCGGGGACCACCTGGAACGGGACGCCCGCTTCGGCTGCCGCCTGCAACTCCTCGCCACCACGGCCGAAGATAAACGGGTCGCCCCCTTTCAGACGCACCACGCTCTTGCCCGCTTTCGCGGCGGCAATCAGCATTTGATTGGTGTCGTGCTGCGGCACGGAGTGCTCGCCGGCACGTTTGCCGACGCAAATTTGCTCCGCGTCACGGCGGATCAGTTCGCGAATACCGTCGGTGACCAGATGGTCGTAGAACACGACATCCGCATCCTGAAGAACCTGGAGGCCACGCAGCGTGAGCAGCCCGGCATCGCCCGGCCCGGCGCCCACCAGAATGATCTCCCCGCCCGTACTGCCGGGGTTATCCAGTTCGTCTTCGAGTATTTGTTGCGCCGCCGTCTCGTTACCGGCATGCATCAGGCTGGCAAAGCGGCCGCGAAACACACGCTCCCAGAAGCGACGGCGTTCCGTCACGCTGGTCAGACGCGTTTTAAGGTGGTTGCGCCAGTAGCTGGCCTTCTCCGCCATGCGCCCGAGGCTGGTCGGCAGCAGCGCTTCGATTTTTTCCCGCAGTACGCGCGCCAGCACCGGCGCGGTGCCGCCGGAGGAGATCGCCACCAGCAGCGGCGAGCGGTCAACAATCGACGGGAAGATAAACGAGCACAGCGGCTGGTCGTCTACCACGTTCACCAGACGGTGACGGTCCTGAGCTGCGTCGGAGATTCGGCGGTTGAGCGCCCGATCTTCGGTTGCCGCAATCACCAGCACCACGCTGTCGATCTGAGACTCTTCAAAATCCGCCTCTGCAACGACCTGCACCTGCGCCCCGGCGCGTTGCAGGAACGCGATTTTGCGATCGGCAATTTCACCCGTCCCGACAACCAGTACCGGTCGGTCTTTCAAGGCGGCAAAAAGGGGGAGATAGTCCACAGGCAACAACTCACTAACAACCAGGAATAAAGGGACTATAGGGGGCGGCTTAGATCGAATGAAATTACGAATTGGAATGAGTAGTTACTCAATGGAATAACGCCGTGGAAAAGCAAATATCAAAAAGTGCTTAACATGCGAAATTTCGGGCATTTAAGCGCAATTCAAATTGTGTCTACCCGATCACAGTTTCATACTATGCGGGTTAAAATTTTGCTCTGTTTTTAAGGACTCACTATGTTTTCCGCAATGCGCCACCGATTCGTTGCCCTGGCGCTCGGCGTTTGCTTTATCCTTCCGGCTCAGGCAAAAAATCAATCTTACGGTGAAATAGCCAGTATGCAGGCGCGGCATATTGCGACGGTCTTTCCGGGCCGCATGACCGGAACCCCAGCCGAAATGCTCTCGGCAGACTATATTCGTCAGCAGTTTGCGGATATGGGCTATGAGAGCGACATTCGCGCTTTCCACAGCCGCTACATCTATACCTCACGCAATAAAACGCAGAACTGGCATAACGTAACCGGCAGCACGGTCATTGCGGCGCACGAAGGAAAGGCGGCTGAGCAGATTATTATTATGGCGCACCTTGATACCTACACGCCGATGAGCGACGCTGATGTCGATAATAACCTCGGCGGGCTGACGCTTCAGGGACTGGATGACAATGCGGCGGGGCTGGGCGTCATGCTTGAGCTGGCCGAACGCCTGAAGAATATTCCGACGAAATACAGCATTCGCTTTGTTGCGACCAGCGGTGAAGAAGAAGGAAAACTCGGCGCTGAGAATCTCCTTAAGCGCATGACCGCTGAGGTGAAGAAAAATACGTTGCTGGTGATTAACCTCGATAATCTGATCGTGGGAGATAAGCTCTATTTTAATAGCGGACAGAGCACGCCGAGCAGCGTACGTAAACTCACCCGCGACCGCGCGCTGGCGCTTGCCCGCACGCATGGCGTCTATGCCGCGACAAATCCGGGCGGTAACCCCGATTATCCCAAAGGCACGGGCTGCTGTAATGACGGTGAAGTGTTTGATAAGGCGGGCATTCCGGTGCTGTACGTCGAGGCGACTAACTGGGCGCTGGGCAAAAAAGATGGCTATCAGCAGCGCGCTAAATCGAAGGCGTTCCCAAACGGGACCAGCTGGCATGACGTGCGGCTGGATAACCAGCAGCACATTGATAAAACGCTGCCGCAGCGGATTGAGCACCGCAGCCGGGATGTCGTGAAAGTGATGCTGCCACTGGTGAAGGAGCTGGCGAAAGCGGGGAAAGCCTGATGCAATTAAGCCCGGTTGCGCTGCGCTTACCGGGCCTACAACGGCACGAAACGTAGGCCCGGTAAGGCGTAGCCGCCACCGGGCGAAAAAACATTACCCTTCGTGCAGCCCGCACTCGCGCTTCAGCCCAAAGAATCGCGTCTCTTCTTCCGCCATTCCCGGTTCCCATTTAAGCGTGGTATGGGTGTCGCCTACCGACAGGTAGCCCTGATCCCACAGCGGATGGTACTTCAGCCCGTGCTTTTGCAGATACTGGTACACCGTGCGGTTATCCCAGTCGATGATCGGCAGCACTTTGAACACGCCACGCTGCACCGCCAGCACCGGCAGCGTTGCCCGGCTCCCGGACTGCTCGCGGCGGAGCCCAGCAAACCACGTCTGCGCATGAAGATCTTTCAGCGCGCGGTTCATCGGCTCGACCTTGTTGATCTCATTGTATTTCTCGATGCCCTCAACGCCCTGCTCCCACAGCTTGCCGTAACGCGCCTCCTGCCAGGCCGCGCTTTCGGTTGCGCGATAAACCTTCAGGTTCAGCTTGAGCTTGTCCGTCAGCTCGTCGATAAACTGATAGGTCTCCGGGAACAGATAGCCGGTATCGGTGAGGATCACCGGAATGTCCGGACGGATCTGATTCACCAGATGCAGACTGACCGCCGCCTGAATGCCAAAGCTCGACGAAAGCACATAGTCTCCCGGCAGGTTTTCCAGCGCCCACGCCACGCGCCCTTCGGCGTCGAGCTTTTCCAGTTGGGCGTTAGTTTCTGCCAGAGCCAGAATGCGTTCAACTTTTGGCAGGTCATTAAGGGCGTTTAGATCGAGTACGGACATAAGAACCTCGTTTGCCTGTTTCGCCGGGCGGCACTGCGTTTGCCCGGCCTACAAAACCCGTAGGCCCGGTAAGCGAAGCGCCACCGGGCAAAGGATGGATTACTCCCAGAAATCCCTTGCGGGATCGAGCACCGGGCGAATGATACCCGCACGTACCGTAAAGTCGCCGAAGCCTTCACCCGCTTCGCGCTCTTTCGCCCAGCGTCCGATAAGCACGTCGAGGGAATCGAGAATTTCCGGATCGGTGATGTTCTCGCGGAACATACGCGGAATACGTGTCCCGATACGGTTACCGCCCAGGTGCAGGTTATAGCGACCCGGCGCTTTCCCTACCAGACCGATTTCGGCCAGCATCGCGCGGCCGCAGCCGTTCGGACAGCCCGTCACGCGCATAACAATATGCTCGTCCGGAATACCGTGTTTTTCCAAAATCGCTTCCACTTTATCAGTGAAGGACGGCAGGAATCGCTCGGCTTCGGCCATCGCCAGCGGACAGGTCGGGAACGACACGCAGGCCATTGAGTTTTCACGCTGCGCGCTCACCGCATTCATCAACCCGTGCTCGCGGGCCAGCTCTTCAATTCTCGCCTTATCGCTTTCCGGCACGCTGGCGACGATCAGGTTCTGGTTGGCGGTAATACGGAACTCGCCTTTGTGGATCTTTGCGATTTCCAGCAGGCCGGTTTTCAGCGGACGGCCCGGATAATCAAGAATACGGCCGTTTTCGATAAACAGCGTCAGGTGCCAGTTATTGTCGATGCCTTTCACCCAGCCGATGCGATCGCCGCGACCGGTGAATTCGTAAGGGCGGATCGGCTCAAACTTGATGCCCGCGCGACGCTCCACTTCTTCTTTGAACGTCTCGACGCCTACGCGCTCAAGGGTATATTTGGTTTTCGCGTTTTTACGATCGGTACGGTTACCCCAGTCGCGCTGGGTCGTAACCACCGCCTCTGCCACGGCCAGCGTGTGCTCCAGCGGCAGGAAGCCGAACTCGCTCGCGGTGCGGGCGTAAGTTTTCTTGTTACCGTGCTCAATGGACAAACCGCCGCCCACCAGCAGGTTAAAGCCGACCAGCTTGCCGTTTTCGGCAATCGCCACGAAGTTCATGTCGTTGGCGTGCAGGTCGATATCGTTCTGCGGCGGGATCACCACCGTGGTTTTAAACTTACGCGGCAGGTAGGTCTGACCGAGGATCGGCTCTTCATCGGTGGTGGCGACTTTCTCCTGATCGAGCCAGATCTCCGCATAGGCGCGGGTACGTGGCAGCAGATGTTCGGAGATTTTTTTCGCCCACTCGTACGCTTCGGCGTGCAGCTCAGATTCGTACGGGTTCGAGGTGCAGAGCACGTTACGGTTCATGTCGTTGGCAGTCGCCAGCGCGTCCAGACCCACGGAGTGCAGCATCTGGTGCACCGGCTTGACGTTCTTCTTCAGAATGCCGTGGAACTGGAAGGTCTGACGGTTGGTCAGACGAATGCTGCCGTAGATTGTGTTTTCACCGGCAAACTTGTCGATCGCCTGCCACTGTTTCGTAGTGATTACCCCGCCCGGCAGACGACAGCGCAGCAGCATCGCGTGACGCGGCTCCAGCTTCTGTTCGGCACGCTCGGCGCGGATATCGCGGTCGTCCTGTTGGTACATACCGTGGAAACGGATCAGCAGGAAGTTGTCGCCTTTGAAACCGCCGGTCAGGCCGTCATTTAAATCTTCGGCAATGGTACCGCGCAGGTAGTTGCTCTCTACCTTCATGCGCTCGGCATCAGTCAGTTTGCCTTCGACCACCAGTGGGCCAGGATGTTTTTCGCTCATTAGTAGACATCTCGCTGATAACGGCGCTCTACGCGCAGCTCACTTAAAAATTCATCCGCCGTTTCGGCATCCATACCGCCGAATTCGGCAATCACTTCCAGCAGTGCCTGCTCAACGTCTTTCGCCATGCGATTGGCGTCGCCGCAGACATAAATGTGGGCGCCGTCATTGATCCAGCGCCACAGCTCTGCGCCCTGTTCGCGCAGTTTGTCTTGTACGTATACTTTTTCTTTCTGATCGCGGGACCAGGCCAGATCGATGCGGGTCAGCACGCCCTCTTTGACGTAGCGCTGCCACTCAACCTGGTAGAGGAAATCTTCAGTAAAGTGCGGGTTGCCGAAGAACAGCCAGTTTTTACCCGGCGCGTCGTCTGCCGCACGCTGCTGCATAAAGGCGCGGAATGGCGCAATACCGGTGCCTGGGCCAATCATAATCACCGGCGTTTCGGGGTTCGCCGGCAGGCGGAAGTTGTCGTTGTGCTCGATAAAGACGCGAACTTCACCCTCTTCTTCCACGCGGTCTGCCAGGAAGCCTGACGCCCCACCCGCGCGCGCGCGGCCTTCGATGTCGTAACGCACCACGCCAACGGTGATGTGGACTTCGTTTTCCACTTCCGCCTGCGAGGAGGCGATGGAGTACAGGCGCGGGGTCAGCGGACGCAGCAGGCCGACCAGCGCGTCAGCATCCAGCTGTGCCGGAGAGAAACGCACCATATCGACAATCGGCGTTGTCGCCGCGTATTGCTGTAACTTCGCCTTGTCCCCGACCAGCGGAAGGAGCGATTCGCTGCGGGTTAAGGTGGCGTAGTTTTCAACGATGTTGGCGGTGTTCACCGTCAGTTCGAAATGCCACTGGAGCGCCTCGGAGATCGAGAGCGTTTTGCCATCCACGGTAACCGGTTCATCGCCTTTCAGCCACAGCAGCTCGACCAGCTCTTTCACCAGCGCCGGATCGTTCTGATACCAGACGCCCAGCGCATCGCCAGGCTGGTAACGCAGGCCAGAGTCACCGAGATCGATTTCGATATGGCGCACGTCTTTTTCAGAATCACGGCCCGTGATTTTCTGGTTTACCGACAGGCTCGCCGTCAGCGGCGCCTCTTTCGTGTAAGGGCTGGTGTGGATTTCGTTAACGGTGCCGGCTGCGGTAACGGCGGCCTGCGCTGGCGTCTCTTTCGGGACGCGGGCCTTCAGCACCTCAACGATGCGCGCCCGCCATTCGGCAGCAGCAGCCTGGTATTCCACGTCAGCGTCTACGCGATCCAGCAGGCGCTCTGCGCCCAGCTCCGCCAGCTTGCTGTCGAAATCTTTACCGGACTGGCAGAAAAATTCATAGGACGTATCACCGAGGCCGAAGACGGCAAAGGCGGTGCCCTCGAGCTTTGGCGCTTTTTTCGAGAACAGGAACTTATGCAGCGCGACGGCTTCTTCAGCAGGCTCACCTTCCCCCTGCGTTGACGCCACCACCACCAGCAGTTTTTCTGACGCGATCTGTTTGAATTTATAATCCCCGGCGTTGACCAGGTTAACGTTCAGCTTCGCGGCGAGCAGGTCATCACGCAGCGCTTCGGCCACACGGCGGGCGTTGCCCGTCTGCGAGGCGCTAATCAGCGTAATGGCAGGAATTTCAACGGCCGTTGGCGGGATGCCTGCCACAGCACCCGGCTGCTGGTTCAGCATTCCCCAGAAATAGCCGGAGACCCAGGCAAGCTGGGTGGGTGAAAAATCGGAAGTCGCGGCCTGGAGGCGCGCCAGTTGCTCCGGGTTAAGGGGAAGCAAATTTGAAGGTGGGGCCTGTGTTGTCATGCGTCGTTATGTTCCAGTAGCAAAGCGGACTTTAAGCGAATAAATCCAAACTGAAGATAAGGTTAACGGCGGGGATAATAACAATTAAAGAAGGGATGGAAATAATTAATAACCAAATGGACTAACCTGTTTTAGTTATCGTTCTTAACGATAAAAGCGATTAAATAACCATATGAAATAAAACAACAAAAATCGATAAACACCATGAATACGAGGCGTTGACCGTTCAGAGCCGTTTTAGTTAATGATAAAAATTGTGCTTTCCGGTACTATGCGGCGGTTTTTTCCGCATTCCTGAGAGCTATGATGTCCACCACACTGTTTAAAGATTTCACCTTCGAAGCCGCACACCACCTTCCACACGTTCCTGCCGGGCACAAATGTGGCCGCCTGCATGGACACTCGTTTATGGTGCGTCTTGAAATCACCGGTGAAGTCGATCCCCATACGGGCTGGATCATGGACTTTGCCGAACTGAAGGCCGCGTTTAAGCCGACCTACGATCGTCTCGATCACTACTATCTGAATGATATTCCGGGCCTTGAAAACCCGACCAGCGAAGTGCTGGCGAAATGGATTTGGGATCAGATGAAACCGCTTGTGCCGCTGCTGAGCGCGGTGATGATCAAAGAGACCTGCACGGCAGGCTGCGTCTACCGCGGGGAGTGAATCTCCTCCGTTTCGGCCTCAAGAGGCACGAGCGGCGTAAACTCATAGAGCACCAGCGCATTACTCTCCAGTGATTCTGTCAGTTGCCAGCCGTCATCAATGCGTTCATCGTATAGAGAAAGCGTTGGACGCGCTTTGTGCGCTATCCAGCGCCACATCTCTTCGTCAGGGCCGCTTTCGCTGCCTACCCCTTCAAGCAACGGATAGAGCGCGCCGTTATGCTGATCGAAAAGATGGCGTTTAATTCGCCAAATACCGCGCATTCCCTTCAGGTGTAAATGATACTGCTGGCGAAAACGCTGGATGAATGCTTCTTCACTGGAAAGGAGCGGATTAAAAACCACCACATTACGCAGCAGCAACTGGTAACCATTGTGATGGCGCGTGAGCAGAACACGCCCGTCGTTTACCAGCACCTCGCCCCGCAGGCGTTGCCAGAGCCAGAGTACCCAATAAACCGGCCGTGGGAGACCATGGTTGTACTGTAGCGCAAGGCTTGACGTATCGATGGTATTGTTCGCACGAGCTTCACCCTGAAGGCCCGAATTGAGCCAGAATCCCCCTAGCCAGACCTGCTCCGATAGCCCGAGCAGGCTCTGCATCAGCAGCGCCCCACGAAAAAACCAGCCGTTTGTCGCCCGCGTGTTCCCGGTGAGGGTATTCCAGGAGAGAAGCCAGACGGGAAGCGAACATTTGCGCAGACGAAGGGCGGCGATAATCTGGCGGATCTTCTGTACCGGATAATTTTCTGTAGAAGAGAGTTGGGCTGGCTCCCGCTGCGCAGGATCGAGAAGTTCATTGGCATCGGCTGAACAGGCAAGAAAATCGGCCTGCATCAGGATGGCTGAGCTGAACAGGGTATTGTCGCTCACGCCCGCGCTGTCGGGTGAAAATCGATGCCATAAACCAAACTTTGCCTGTGGCAGATAGTTGCGTATGACGTTTTGTTGCGCCAGCCAGACCTGCTCCCGGGTCTCCTCACTCGCCTGTGTTGACCAGTGCATGACAAAGTGCCAGCCCGCGGTGATCTCGGGCGAAAAATGATTGACCGACCGTTGTAAAAAACGGGCAAGTAGATCGCGACGGGTCGTTACGCCGGTGTGCAGCAGCACCGTCCATTGCTTTTTTGCCAGCCAGGTGAAGAGCTGATGCAGATTGTACCAGCAGGCGTAGCCCGCCATCTGGGGGTCATCCCACCCGGTGGCAAACAGACGGCTGCTGAGAAAAGGTTCGGCGATATCAATTCCCTCTATGGGAATGGCCTCATTTATCGCTTCAAGATTCTGACGAACGTCCTCACGCAATAAATCGTCGAGCTCACGCAGGGTAATGACCACCCGCATACGACGCAGCGAGGTGGAGAGAGGATTAAGCTGCTCAAGATCCAGTGTCTGCTCCTGCTGCGGTCGATCGATAAGCGGGGAGGCTCCCCAGCCGCGCGCCACCGGTTCATTGAGCAGGCTAAACAGCTTATCCATGGCCACCGGATAGCGCTGCTCACACCTGTCCGTACGAACACGTGTGGCCTCCGGGTGCTGGCGTCGGGACTTACGAAACTCACCCGGGGACATATTGTGAACACGCCGAAACCGATCGGTCATCATACGCGTGCTGGCGAAACCCTGCTCAAGCGCAATCTGATGCAGCGGTCGGTTCGTCAGACGGAGCGCGTCAGCCGCCTTTTCCAGCCGCAGGGTGGTGATGTACTGCATGAAACTGATCCCCACTTCCTTTCTAAAGAGACGAGAGAGCCAGGCTTCAGAGACATATTCACTCGCGGCGATTTCCGCAAGCGTAATACGGCGAGAATAACTGGCATTGATCCGCTCTATCACCCGGGCAATGCGTTTGCTGTGCGTTGGGGAAAGTTCACGGGACAAAAACCGGGCGGGCTGCTGAAAGCGGCTGGTCAGCAACAGCAATATCTCGCTCAGCCAGCGGTACGCCTCCAGCCGGTAGCGGTGTGGATCGTTGATGAGGGTGACCACAAGAAGCTGGCGCAGTTGATCGCGAAGCGCATCGCATTGGGGCCAGACGCCTCCGGCTTCTGCCGGTATAGCGTAATCATGGACAAAAAAATCATTGCAGAGCTGGACCACCCAGCGCCCGGAAAGGGACACGCGCAGGGTGATATTTGCCGTTTCGCTCGTGAACTGCCAGCGCCGATGACGGTTGATGATGGCAAGGGTATTGGCCTCCAGGATGTCACGTCCCACATCGGTATTCAGCTCAGCCCGCCCTTCCAGCACCCAGAGCAACGTTAGCGTATCGCCTTCATCCTCCACGCAGTGGCGAATGTCCTGGATCTCCACCCAAAATTCATCTCCCCGCTGATTCATCTTTCCCCTCATCAAAGACAAATAATGACCGGCTCTTTTTTGTCATAACGGAATTGTATGAAAAACAATCAAAACAAAACCGTCGCTTTACAACAAAAAAATGCATTTTCTGGCAGTGCGATCGTCATAGACTCGAAATTATCACCGTTTGGCATAAAAAGGATAACAAAAATGACACATCCAATTATCGAAGCTCTGCGCGGCAAAGAGGCCCAGTTCACTGAATTACGTCGCTATTTTCATCAGCATCCTGAAATTGGTTTTGAGGAGCACAATACGAGCGATCGCGTTGCGGCGTTGCTTGAGGAATGGGGATATGAGGTTCATCGCGGCCTGGCGAAAACCGGTGTGGTCGGCACGCTGAAGGTGGGTAACGGGCCTAAACGCCTGGGTCTGCGCGCCGACATGGATGCGCTGCCTATGCAGGAAAACAGCGGCAAGGCCTGGAGCAGTACCGTTGAGGGTAAATTCCACGGCTGCGGTCATGACGGCCACACCACAACGCTCCTGTATGCAGCGGAGTACCTGGCACGCACCCGCAATTTTAACGGCACGCTGCACCTTATTTTTCAGCCTGCGGAAGAACTTCTGTATGGCGGACGCGTTATGGTAGAGGACGGTTTGTTTGACCTGTTCCCCTGCGACCACATTTTTGGTCTGCACAATATGCCGTCACAGCCCGTCGGAAAAATTGGTCTGCGCGATGGCGCCATGATGGCCTCTTCCGACACCCTTCATATTGAGGTTAACGGCGTGGGGGGGCACGGCGCGGTGCCAGAACATACCGTAGATGCCACCCTGGTTGCCTGTCATATCACTATCGCTTTGCAGTCCATTGTTTCGCGCAATATCACCCCTTTTCAGCCTGCCGTCGTTACCGTAGGCAGCATTCAGGCTGGACATGCCCCCAACATCATCAACGACAAAGTATTGATGAAACTTACCGTGCGCACGCTGGATGAAAGCGTGCGGCAAACCGTGCTACAGCGCATCCATGATATCGCCGTTGCGCAGGCGGAAAGTTTCAATGCCACGGCTACCATTCGACACATTAATGGCAGCCCGGTACTGAAAAACAATCCGCAAGCCAATGAGATGGTGCGCAACGTCGCCACCGATCTGTTCGGTCAGGATTCCGTCGCGGAGGTGAATGCGTTTATGGGCAGCGAGGACTTTGCGTTCATGCTCGAGAAAAATCCCAATGGCTGTTATTTCACCCTTGGCGCTGGCGATGAGCCTGACCGCTGCATGGTGCATAACCCGGGCTACGACTTTAACGACACTATTCTCCTCACCGGCGCGGCGCTGTGGGCCGCACTGACCGAACACTATCTGCGCTGATTCGCACCTTCCCGGGAGGGCTGCATTATGAGTACCGTTTCCCTGACAGACGCATCCGCCTACGCCGGTAACGATCGGCTGCTGGCGGGTATCGTCATGAGCGTTCTGACCTTCTGGCTGTTTGCCCAGTCGGTTATCAACGTGGTTCCGGCCATGCAGAATAGCCTCGACATTGCCCTCGAAACCCTTACGCTGGCCGTCAGCCTGAGCGCGTTGTTTAGCGGCTGTTTTGTCGTAGCCTGCGGTGGGTTTGCCGATAAGTTTGGGCGCATGCGCCTGACCATGACAGGCCTGATTTTGAGCATAATCGGAAGCGGTCTGCTGTTCATTTCATGGGAGCCCGTCCTGTTTCTGTTGGGAAGAGCGATACAGGGGCTATCCGCGGCCTGCATCATGCCCGCCACGCTGGCGCTGATTAAGACCTGGTATGAAGGTAAAGCACGCCAGCGCGCAATCAGCTTCTGGGTTATTGGTTCATGGGGCGGGAGTGGCCTGAGCTCGTTTGTGGGAGGCGCCATCGCCACCACGCTGGGCTGGCGCTGGATTTTTATTTTGTCGATAGTGGTGGCTCTGGTCGCGCTATTGCTTATCCGCGCCACGCCGGAAAGCCGCAGCCCTGATGCGTGTCGACACAAGCTGGATATCAGCGGCCTGGTGAGTTTTGTCCTTATGCTGGTGCTGTTCAATCTGTTTATCAGCAAAGGACACAGCTGGGGCTGGAGCAGCAGTTTATCGCTTCTTGTACTGTGTGGAGCCGTGATTGCACTGATGTGCTTTGTCGTTACCGGGCGGCGGAAGGGCGATGCGGCGTTGATCGATTTCGCCCTGTTTAAAAACCGTGCCTATAGCGCCTCGGTATTCTCAAATTTCCTGCTCAACGGCTGCATTGGCACCATGATGATCGCCAGCATCTGGTTGCAGCAAGGCCATCATCTGTCACCGCTACAGACCGGCATGATGACGCTGGGGTATCTGGTTACCGTACTGGCGATGATCCGGGTGGGTGAAAAACTGCTTCAGCGCTATGGCGCCAGGCTGCCGATGATGACCGGCCCGCTGCTGACCACAACAGGTATTACGCTGATTTCATGCACCTTCTTAAGCAAAGAGGTCTACATTGTCACCGTCTTTCTGAGCAATATTTTATTCGGGCTGGGGCTCGGATGTTACGCCACGCCCTCAACGGACACGGCGGTAATGAATGCCCCTGAAAACAAAGTGGGGGTGGCTTCAGGGATCTATAAGATGGGCAGTTCCCTGGGCGGCGCAATGGGGATCGCGGTCACCGCATCGCTGTACGCCCTATGGCTGCCGATGGGAACGGCCAGTGCCGCGCAGTATGCCTTGCTGTTCAACAGTGCGATTTGTCTTGGGTCAGCCGTAGTGACCTGGGCATTACTGCCAACAACAAAAGCCCCGCGTTAAGCGGGGCCACAAAAGTATCAGGCAATGTTCAGATATTTGTGCGTCTGCATCGACAGGCGCCAGTTGCGGGCGATACAGGTTTCAATGCACAGACGGGTTGCATCGTCTTTCTGGCTGATAGGCTGTAGCGCGATCACGCGCTGCTTTTCGTCCGTCAGCGTCGCCAGCAGTTCGTCCAGCGCTTCGATGTCACGCACGCGCCCCACCGGATGTTTGATCTCATCCGCACGCTCAAGCGCCTGCGACAGTACGTCATAACCGCCGCGCATATTCACTTTCGGTGAAACCGTTACCCACGTTGAATGGGAGCAGCGCACTTCATGGGTACCGCTGGTTTCGATCTGACAGCTATAGCCGTTCTTCTCGAGCAGTTCGGTGAGGGGCATCAGATCGTGAATGCAGGGTTCCCCACCGGTGATCACCACGTGCCGCGCCGTCCAGCCCTGACGACCAATTATGGCAAGCAGATCTTCCGCGCTGCCCGCGCCCCATTTATCGCTCTCTTTGGTTTTCGCCAGAATGCTGAACAGCGACACTTCCCGATCTGCGAGCTTATCCCACGTATGTTTGGTATCACACCAGGCGCAGCCAACCGGGCATCCCTGTAAACGAATAAAGATAGCGGGAACGCCGGTAAAGTAACCCTCGCCTTGCAGGGTCTGGAACATCTCGTTAATCGGGTACTGCATAGTCAACTCTGTTAAGGGAATAAACGATAAGTATCGCAGATCCCCGTCAGATGATCATGCTCCATCGGTGCTTTGCGCGCCAATTGCCGCCATAAACCGTTCCGTAATTTGCTGCGGTCGGGTGATCGCCCCGCCGACGACAACCGTATGCGCCCCCAACTCCAGACACCTGGCCGCGCGATCGGGGGTATCCACGTTACCTTCGGCAATCACGGGGATCGTGACGGCAGACAGCACCTCTTTCAAAAACGCGCAGTCATTTTCCGGTAGCGAATGGCCCGCGGTCTCTGCCGTATAACCGTAAAGGGTGGTTCCGACACAATCAAACCCCAGCGCCTGCGCGGTCACGGCCTCCTGCACGGTGGCAATATCCGCCATCAGCAGCAGCGAAGGGTAACGGGTGCGGATCTGCGCGATCAGCATGTCCAGCGATACGCCACCGGGCCGTTTCCGGGCGGTCGCATCCAGCGCAACGATGTCCGGGGCGACCGCCATCAGCTCATCCACTTCTTTGAGCGTCGCGGTGATAAACACCTCGCTATCCGGATAGTCCCGTTTGATGATGCCGATGACCGGCAGTGAGACCAGCCCTTTGATAGCCTTGATATCCACCACGCTATTGGCGCGGATCGCAGCGGCACCGCCCTGGGCTGCTGCCAGCGCCATTCGCGACATAATAAACGGGCTGTGCAGCGGTTCATTTTCCAGCGCCTGGCAGGAGACGACCAGTTTTCCTTTCAGGTTATCCAGTACAGTTTTCATTACGATAAGATCTCTTCCACTTCGTTTTTGATAAGGGTGACGTGCGGGCCATAGATGACCTGGACACCGTTGCCGCGGACGATAACGCCGCGCGCGCCGGTCGCTTTCAGTGCTGCTTCATTGACTTTGCTACCGTCTTTCACCGTGACGCGAAGGCGCGTGGCGCAGCAGTCAACGTCATCCAGATTGTCTTTTCCTCCCAGCCCGGCGATCACCGCTGCGGCGCGCTCGCTTTGCGGCAGGGTAGCCTCGTCAGCCAACGCCTCCTTTTCACGGCCCGGCGTGGCAAAATCAAAACGTTTAATCAGATAGCGGAAAGTACAGTAGTAAAGGAAGAACCACGGTACGCCTACCAGCGGGACGAACATCCAGTTAGTTTTCGCTTCACCCTGCAAAATGCCGAACAGCACGAAATCAATAAACCCGCCGGAGAAAGTTTGCCCGATGGTGATATGCAGCATGTGCGCGAGCATAAACGCCAGCCCGTCAAACAGCGCATGAATGACGTACAGCACCGGCGCAATAAACAGGAATGAGAACTCGATGGGCTCGGTAATGCCCGTCAGGAAAGAGGTTAACGCCGCTGACAGCAGCAGCCCGGCTACGCGCTTCTTGTTCTCGGGTTTAGCCGTGTGGTACATCGCCAGGCAGGCGCCCAGCAGGCCAAACATCATCGTAATAAAGCGCCCGGACATGAAGCGCGACGTGCCCTCATAGAAGTGCTGGGTGTTCGGGTCCGCGAGCTGAGCAAAGAAGATCCGCTGCGTGCCCTCAACCAGGTGACCGTTAACAATTTCACTGCCGCCAAGCGCGGTGGTCCAGAACGGCAGATAAAAGATGTGGTGCAGGCCAAACGGGCCAAGCATGCGCAGGATGAAGCCGTACAGCAATGTCCCCAGATAGCCGGTGGCATCCACCAGACCGCCAAGGCCAAAGATCAGCTTCTGAAAATGCGGCCAGACCACGGTCATCAGCGCGCCGACGAGTATCGCCGCCAGTGAGCTGATAATGGGTACGAAGCGTGAGCCGCCAAAAAAGCCAAGGAATTGCGGAAGCGCGATTTTATTAAACCGATGATGCAGTGCGCAGGTCACAAGCCCAATAACGACACCACCAAACACGCCCGTTTCAAGCGTCTGAATACCCAGCGTCATGCCCTGCCCTACGGCGCCCGGGTTCTCATGCGCCAGTTTTCCGGTCAGGATCAGCAGCGCATTGATAGTGGCATTCATCACCAGATAAGCGAGTAATGCCGCCAGCCCTGCCGTACCTTTATCATTTTTTGCCAGCCCAACGGCGACCCCAACAGCAAACAGTACCGACAGGTTTGCGAACACAATCGAGCCTGCACTGCTCATGATGGTAAAGATGGCCTGTAGCCAGCCAACGTCTAAAAATGGATAAGCGGTTAGCGTATTCGGATTCGATAGCGCCCCGCCGATCCCCAGCAACAGACCTGCTGCGGGCAGTATGGCGATGGGTAACATAAAGGATTTGCCAAAGCGCTGCGCTTTTTCAAACCATCCGCCGGAAGACGCTCCGCTGAACATTTGCATCATTTTTTTATCCCCCTGGTTGTTGATGAAAATTTTTACCACATATAATTTTAATTGTGAAAATTACCACCAAAAACCAGGACGCCGATCATACTTTTTCGAAATGACTGGCATCTCTCCCCCGCTTTCCGCCACACTAGTTGGCAGAGAAACGCATTAAGGATCTAGCATGTCGGACCATGAAAACCTGCTGCTGAAGCTACGCCAGGAGGCTTCCGGGTACAGCCCAACGCAACAAAAACTGGGGGAGTTTGTTCTCAACGATCCTGCCAGGGTGCTGTACCTGACGATCACCGAGCTGGCGCGTGAAAGCGGCACCAGCGAGGCCAGCGTCACACGCCTATGCCGCACGCTGGGCTGTAAGGGATATAACGAATTTAAAATGGCGCTTGCGCTGGATATTCAGCAGGGTTTGCCAGATCGTCAGGCAGGAGATGCGATAGATAACGTGGTGGATGAGTCTGTCCAGGCGCTGCAAGATACCGCAAAACTCCTCGACCGGGCCCAGCTTGAACAGGCGACACTGGCCCTGCATCAGGCGCAATCAGTGCAAATTTACGGGGTGGCGGCCAGCGCGATTCTGGGAGAGTATTTGCATTACAAGCTGCTGCGACTCGGCAAACCTGCACAGCTGTTTAGCGATATGCATCGCGCCGCCATGAATGCGACGACGCTCTCAAAAGAGACGCTGGTGGTGGCCATCTCAAGTTCTGGCTCTACACGGGATCTGCTTCACGTGGTGAAACTCGCCCGCAAGCGTGGCGTTAAGGTACTGGCGCTCAGCAATACACCCCGCAGCCCGCTGGCCTCCCTGAGCGATTTACAGCTGGTTGCAGCCAAGCCCGAGGGACCGCTGAGCGCGGGTGCGCTCAATGCCAAGGTTGGCGTGATGCTGCTGGTTGAACTGCTTACCACTTCCCTTATTGCAGTAGACAGCCATTACGGTGACGTAAGCCAGCAAACGGCCAGCGCCACGCTGCCGCTTCTGCTATAGAAAACAAAAAACCCGCCGAAGCGGGTTTTTTCATAAGAACGAAAGTTCAGGCTTATGCCTGGCCTTTGATCTCTTTACGACCGTTGTAAGGTGCTTTTTCGCCCAGCGCTTCTTCGATACGAATCAGCTGGTTGTATTTAGCAACACGGTCAGAACGGCTCATAGAACCGGTTTTGATCTGGCCAGCAGCGGTACCCACAGCCAGGTCAGCGATGGTAGCGTCTTCAGTTTCGCCAGAACGGTGAGAGATAACAGCGGTGTAGCCAGCGTCTTTCGCCATTTTGATCGCAGCCAGCGTTTCGGTCAGAGAACCGATCTGGTTGAATTTGATCAGGATGGAGTTAACGATGCCTTTCTCGATGCCTTCTTTCAGGATCTTGGTGTTGGTTACGAACAGATCGTCACCAACCAGCTGGATTTTGTCGCCCAGTACTTTGGTCTGGTATGCGAAACCATCCCAGTCAGACTCGTCCAGACCGTCTTCGATAGAAACGATTGGGTACTGTTTGGTCAGGTCTTCCAGGAAGTGGGTGAACTCTTCGGAGGTGAATGCTTTGTTGCCTTCGCCAGCCAGAACGTATTTACCGTCTTTGTAGAATTCAGATGCTGCACAGTCCATCGCCAGGGTGATGTCTTTGCCCAGCTCGTAGCCTGCTGCTTTAACCGCTTCAGCGATAACAGCCAGCGCTTCTGCGTTAGAACCCAGGTTTGGCGCGTAGCCACCTTCGTCACCAACAGCAGTGTTCATACCTTTAGCTTTCAGAACTTTAGCCAGGTTGTGGAACACTTCAGAACCCATACGCACCGCTTCTTTCAGGGATTTCGCGCCAACAGGCTGAATCATGAATTCCTGAATATCAACGTTGTTGTCTGCGTGCTCACCACCGTTGATGATGTTCATCATTGGTACAGGCATGGAGTATTTGCCTGGGGTGCCGTTCAGTTCAGCGATGTGCTCGAACAGTGGCATACCTTTAGCAGCAGCGGCTGCTTTGGCGTTCGCCAGGGAAACTGCCAGGATTGCGTTCGCACCGAAGTTAGATTTGTTTTCAGTACCGTCCAGATCGATCATGATCTTGTCGATGCCAGCCTGATCTTTGGCATCTTTGCCAACGATAGCCTGAGCAATAGGACCGTTAACAGCGCCAACCGCTTTCAGTACGCCTTTGCCCATGAAACGGGATTTGTCGCCATCACGCAGTTCCAGCGCTTCGCGGGAACCTGTAGATGCGCCTGATGGAGCAGCAGCCATACCGACGAAACCACCTTCCAGATGAACTTCGGCTTCAACGGTCGGGTTACCACGGGAGTCGATGATTTCACGACCGATGACTTTAACGATTTTGGACATTAGATTTTCCTCAGTACAAGTTAAACTAAAACTCCAGACAAACAACGCGTACCAGGGGTACGCGTTGCCGTTCTAACTTTTTTTACTTCGCCTGACGCTTCTGGTACTCGCTGGCGGCTTTCACGAAGCCTGCAAACAGCGGATGCCCGTCACGCGGCGTTGAAGTAAATTCCGGGTGGAATTGGCAGGCCACGAACCACGGATGGTTTGGCACTTCGATGATCTCGACTAACTGATCATCCCCGGAACGGCCTGCAACACGCAGACCTGCAGCTTCAATTTGTTTCAACAACATGTTGTTGACTTCATAGCGGTGACGATGGCGCTCGGTAATCACCGGCTCGCCGTACAGCTTGCGAACCACGCTATCGTCTGACAGCTGGCAGGCCTGTGCGCCAAGACGCATGGTGCCACCCAGATCGCTCTTCTCGGTACGGACTTCGACGTTACCGTCTTCGTCGCGCCATTCCGTAATCAGCGCCACGACAGGGTACTTACAGTCTGGCACAAATTCCGTAGAGTTCGCGTTTTCCATTCCCGCTACGTTGCGCGCAAATTCAATCAGCGCAACCTGCATACCCAGGCAGATGCCGAGGTATGGAATATTGTTTTCACGCGCATAGCGTGCAGTGGCGATCTTGCCTTCAACACCACGGTAGCCGAAGCCGCCAGGGATGAGAATCGCATCCAGATCTTTGAGAATTTCAACGCCGCGCGTTTCAACATCCTGCGAATCAATCAGCTTGATGTTGACGGAGACGCGATTCTTCAGACCACCGTGCTTCAGCGCCTCGATAACTGACTTATAGGCATCCGGCAGTTCAATATACTTACCGACCATACCGATAGTCACTTCGCCGCCCGGATTGGCTTCTTCGTAGATCACCTGCTCCCATTCAGACAGGTTAGCTTCCGGACAGTTCAAGCTGAATCGTTTACAAATATAATCGTCCAGACCCTGTGATTTCAACAGGCCCGGGATTTTATAAATGGAATCGACGTCTTTCATTGAAATAACGGCTTTTTCAGGCACGTTACAGAACAATGCAATTTTCGCGCGTTCGTTCGCCGGAATCGCGCGATCGGAACGGCAAACCAGGATATCAGGCTGAATACCGATGGAGAGCAGCTCTTTAACAGAGTGCTGAGTCGGTTTGGTTTTCACTTCACCTGCTGCCGCCATGTAAGGCACCAGCGTCAGGTGCATGAACAGCGCGTTCTCACGACCAATATCTACCGCCAGCTGACGAATCGCTTCGAGGAACGGCAGGGATTCGATATCCCCTACGGTACCGCCGATTTCAACCAGCACAACGTCATGCCCTTCGCCACCGGCAAGGACACGCTCTTTGATGGCGTTAGTGATGTGTGGGATGACCTGCACGGTCGCGCCCAGGTAGTCACCACGGCGCTCTTTACGCAGAACGTCAGAGTAGATACGGCCAGTCGTAAAGTTGTTACGACGGGTCATTTTGGTACGGATGAAACGCTCGTAGTGGCCAAGATCCAGATCGGTTTCAGCGCCGTCTTCAGTAACGAACACTTCCCCGTGTTGGGTTGGGCTCATGGTGCCTGGATCGACGTTGATGTACGGATCCAGTTTCATCATGGTCACATTGAGGCCACGGGCTTCAAGAATGGCTGCGAGGGAGGCTGCGGCAATGCCTTTACCCAGAGAGGATACGACCCCGCCGGTCACAAAAATATAGTTCGTTGTCATGCTGAACCTGAGAAGTTAGGGTGAAACGATGGAATAACCAGGACGGGAAAGTAGTATACCCGAACACGACGAGCGCCACAAACTTTCATTCTCCGTCTCCTTCCCAGGCCATGACAAACATAAGGAGTGAGAAAATAGCCCCTTTTGGGTAAATGTTTTTGACACAAATCAAGCGCTTGTCATTTAAAAAATCACACAAATTGCGCTTGATCGCAAAATTTCGTTAGAGATCATGTTCCTGGCGTTTTACTTCCTGCCAGACTTCTTCCATCGCCTCGAGGTCAATGCCGCTCATTTCCAGGCCGCGCGAGGCCACAATGCGCTCAACCTCGCGGAAGCGACGTTCGAATTTAATGTTCGCTTTTTGCAGGGCGGTTTCCGCTTTTACACCGAGGTGGCGAGAAAGGTTGACGGTCGCGAACAGCAGATCGCCCATCTCCTCTTCCAGCTTTGCTTCATCCACAACGGCCTGCTGCGCTTCATGCATCACTTCGTCGATCTCTTCGTGCACTTTTTCCAGCACCGGGCCGAGAGAGGTCCAGTCAAACCCTACCGCCGAGCAGCGCTTTTGAATTTTGTGCGCGCGCATCAGCGCAGGAAGGTTCAGGGGAATGTCGTCCAGCGCCGAGTGCTGGGATTTTTCAGCGCGTTCGGCGCTTTTGATCTGCTCCCAGCGCGCCAGCACTTCCGCACTGTTGCCTGCGGAGGCATCGCCAAAGATATGCGGATGACGGCGCTCCAGCTTGTCGCTGATAGCGGCGCAGATGTCGTCAAAGTTAAAGCGCCCCTCTTCCTGCGCCATCTGTGCGTAGAACACCACCTGGAACAGCAGGTCGCCCAGCTCACCGCGCAGGTCGTCGAAATCTTCGCGCGAAATCGCGTCCAGCACTTCGTAGGTCTCTTCCAGCGTGTAAGGCGCAATGGTGGCGAAAGTCTGCTCTTTATCCCACGGGCAGCCGTTTTCCGGGTCGCGCAGGCGTTTCATGATGCCAAGCAGGCGGTCGATTTGAGTCATAGTTCTGTCCTGATGTCAAAATGCCGGGTGGCAGCGTTGCCTTACCCGGCCTACAGAAGAGGATGTTCAGCCGCCGTGCAGACGACGCGCGTCAATCACATCCGGCACCTGGTTCAGTTTACCGAGCACTCGGCCCAGCACCTGCAGGTTATAGATTTCGATGGTCATATCGATGGTGGCAAGCTGCTCGCGGGTATCGCTGCGGCTGGCAACGCCCAGCACGTTGACCTTCTCGTTGGCGAGAATCGTGGTGATGTCGCGCAGCAGGCCACTGCGGTCGTTGGCAGTGACGCGCACCACCAGCGAGTAGCCAGCGGAGTAGCTTTCACCCCAGACGGCTTCCACGATACGTTCCGGCGCATGCGATTGCAGCTCAGCAAGCTGATCACAGTCGGAGCGGTGAATTGAGATCCCGCGCCCCTGGGTAATAAAGCCGACAATATCGTCACCCGGTATCGGCTGGCAGCAGCGGGCAATATGGTGCATGAGGTTACCCACCCCTTCAACCACCACGCGGCCATTGTCCTTGCTGCGCTGCTGCGGAGCGTAGGTTTTCTGCTGGAGCTGTTTCAGCGCTGCCGCATCCTGCTCTGCCGCGCTTGGCTTGTTGAACTGCGCTTGCAGGAAGTTCACCATCTGGTTCAGGCGGATATCGCCGCCGCCAATCGCCGCTAACAGTTCGTCGAGCTCGTTGAAGTTGTAGCGCGGCAGCAGGAACTTCTCCGCCTCTTTCAGGTTTATCCCGATATGCTCCAGCTCGTCGTCAAGGATCTGACGACCGGCAAGGATATTCTTGTCACGATCCTGCTTGCGGAACCAGGCGTGAATTTTAGAGCGCCCGCGGCTGGTGGTCACGTAACCGAGGTTTGGATTCAGCCAGTCGCGGCTTGGGTTTGGCTGCTTCTGGGTGATGATTTCAATCTGGTCACCCATCTGTAGCTGATAGGTAAACGGTACGATACGTCCGCCGATCTTCGCCCCGATGCAACGGTGCCCCACGTCGCTGTGAATGTGGTAGGCGAAATCGAGCGGCGTAGAGCCTGCCGGCAGATCAACCACATCCCCTTTCGGGGTAAAGACGTAGACGCGATCGTCGAAGACCTGACTGCGCACTTCGTCGAGCATTTCGCCGGAGTCGGCCATCTCCTCCTGCCACGCAATCAGCTTACGCAGCCAGGCGATACGGTCCTCGTGACCGGAGCGCGCGCCGCCGGAAGTGCCTTCTTTGTACTTCCAGTGCGCGGCGACGCCCAGCTCGGCGTCTTCGTGCATCTGTTTAGTACGGATCTGAATTTCCACAGTTTTGCCGCCGGGGCCGAGCACCACAGTGTGGATGGACTGATAGCCATTCGGTTTGGGGTTCGCGACGTAGTCATCGAACTCATCCGGCAGATGGCGGAAGTGAGTATGTACTATCCCCAGCGCGGCGTAGCAGTCCTGGAGACGCTCCGCCACGATACGCACGGCGCGCACGTCAAACAGCTCGTCAAAAGCGAGATGTTTCTTCTGCATTTTGCGCCAGATGCTGTAGATGTGCTTCGGACGCCCGTAGACCTCGGCGCGCACATTCTCCTCTTTCATCGACTGGCGCAGCCCGCTGACAAATTCCTCGATATAGTGCTCGCGGTCGATGCGGCGTTCGTGCAGCAATTTTGCAATGCGTTTGTATTCCGCCGGATGCAGATAGCGGAAGCAGTAATCTTCCAGCTCCCACTTCAGTTGCCCGATACCCAGACGGTTCGCCAGCGGCGCATAGATATTCGTACACTCTTTGGCGGCCAGGACGCGCTCGTCTTCCGGGGCATCCTTCACTTCGCGCAGATGGGCAACCCGTTCGGCCAGCTTGATAACCACGCAGCGAAAATCATCCACCATCGCCAGCAGCATGCGGCGGACGTTATCCACCTGCTCGGAAGAGACAGAATCCGTTTGCGCGGCTTTCAGTTGACGGATGGCGGCCATATCACGCACGCCGTGGATGAGCGCCACGACGGACTGGCCGACGCTTTCACGCAGCACGTCTTCCGTCACCACGTTAGCATCTGCCAGTGGGAACAGCAGCGCGGCCTGTAGCGTTTCGATATCCATGTTAAGCATGGAGAGAATTTCAACCATCTCCACGCCGCGCCACAACAGCAGTTCAGCGTCCGGATGCCCCTGCGTTGTGCGTAAACAATAGGCCCAGGTTTCGGTTAAGCGTTCACACGACTGCTGGCTGGAAATCCCCAGACTTGCGATCCATTTTTGAGGGTCAAACTCACCAGCTTTATTTAAATGTGCACTTCTTACCGCAACCATCGTCCTCTCCTTTAGGGACAAGGGCCTGTCGAAGTCGACAAGCCAAACTCATTAGATGTGCTCGAACAACACCATTGATTCCAGATGTCCAGTGTGCGGGAACATGTCCAGCATTGCCAGACGCCGAATCTGGTAACCCCCGCTCAATAATGCTTCGCTGTCACGGGCCAGCGTCGCCGGGTTACAGGAAACATAGACCACGCGTTCAGGCGCGAGTTTAATTATATGCTGCATCACGCCCGGCGCACCTGCGCGCGCCGGATCGAGCAGGATCTTATCAAAGCCCTGCTTAGCCCACGGTTGCTGAGTAACATCATCCTCAAGATTTTGATGAAAGAATGTCACATTTTGCAAGCCGTTCTGTTGGGCGTTCTCCTGGCCTTTCGCCACCAACGCCTCAACGCCTTCCACCCCGACCACGCTTGCGGCTTTGCGGGCCAGCGGCAGGGTAAAGTTACCCATACCGCAGAACAGATCGAGCACCCGATCGGTGGGCTGGACGTCAAGCCACGCCAGCGCGTTCGCCACCATCTGCTGGTTCACGCCGTCATTGACCTGGATAAAATCCCGCGGGCTAAACGTTAAGCGTAGCCCGTCTGACGCATACCAGGGCGCGTCTCCGCTAACCTGCTCAAGTATCTCGCTTTGCGGCGCGAGGAAAAGCGCAAGCTCATGAGAATGCGAAAAGCGTTCCAGTTTTTCGCGATCTGCCCTGGACAGCGGTGCGGTGTGGCGCAGCACCATCAGCGGGCCGCCGTTTGCCAGCACCAGTTCGACATGGCCCAGCGAACGCACACCATCCAGCGATGCAAGACAGTGGTGCACGGCCGGGAGCAGTGCCTCAAGTTGGGGCACCAAAACAGGGCATTGCGTGATGGAGACGATATCGCTGGAGCTGGCTTTGCGAAAACCCATCTCCAGCCGTTCAGTTTTTGGCTGGTAGCTTAGACTCAGGCGAGCGCGGCGACGGTAGCCCCACGGCTGGTCAGCGACAATGTCACTGACGTCATGTTTTAGCAGGCGGGCCAGCGCGTTGCTTTTACTTTTTTGCTGTAATTCTGTGCTGGCATGCTGTTGCTGACAGCCTCCGCAAACGCCAAAATGGGGGCAGCGAGGCGTCACGCGCTCCGGGCTATCATTAAGACGGCGCTTGACCTGGCCGCGCGCATACTGGCGTTTGTCTTCCGTCAGCGTAATATCTGCGCGTTCTCCTGGCAGCAAACCTGTGATAAACAGTGTCTTACCCTTGTGACGCGCTACCCCCTGTCCAAAAGGATCGAGGTCAGAGGCTTCAACAGTTATGATCTGACGCGTCGTCACGCGTCGTTTTGCAGAGTAGAATTGCGCCATCGCCGAGATTGTTCTCAAATAAACATAATTAGCCTGATTGTCCCATAACGGAACTCCATGACCAACTACAGCCTGCGCGCGCGCATGATGATTTTGATCCTCGCTCCTACCGTTCTCATCGGTTTGCTGCTGAGCATTTTCTTTGTGGTGCATCGCTATAACGATTTGCAGAGACAGCTTGAAGATGCCGGGGCCAGCATTATCGAACCGCTGGCCGTCTCCAGCGAGTACGGTATGAACCTGCAAAACCGTGAATCCATTGGTCAGTTAATCAGCGTGCTGCACCGCCGTCATTCAGAGATTGTGCGCGCCATTTCCGTTTACGATGAGCATAACCGTCTTTTCGTCACCTCGAATTTCCATCTGGATCCCACGTCGCTGAAAATCCCGGAAGGTACCCCTTTCCCGCGTCATCTCACGGTCCTGCGGCGCGGCGATATCATGATCCTGCGCACGCCGATTATCTCAGAAAGCTATTCACCCGACGAATCCGCCCAGTCCGATGCGAAGTCCAGCAATAATATGCTGGGATATGTGGCGCTGGAGCTGGATCTCAAGTCGGTGCGGCTCCAGCAGTACAAAGAAATATTCATCTCCGGCGTGATGATGCTGTTCTGTATCGGCATCGCGTTGATCTTCGGCTGGCGGCTGATGCGCGACGTCACGGGGCCTATCCGTAACATGGTGAATACCGTTGACCGGATCCGCCGGGGTCAGCTGGACAGCCGCGTGGAAGGCTTCATGCTCGGCGAGCTGGATATGCTGAAAAACGGCATCAACTCAATGGCGATGTCGCTGGCGGCTTATCACGAAGAGATGCAGCACAACGTTGACCAGGCCACCTCTGACCTGCGCGAAACGCTGGAGCAGATGGAGATCCAGAACGTGGAGCTGGATCTGGCGAAAAAACGCGCTCAGGAGGCGGCCCGTATTAAGTCTGAGTTCCTGGCAAACATGTCACATGAGCTGCGCACGCCGCTGAACGGGGTGATTGGCTTCACCCGTCTGACGCTCAAAAGCGAGCTCAACCCGACCCAGCGTGACCACCTGCATACCATTGAACGCTCAGCCAACAACCTGCTGACCATTATTAACGACGTACTGGACTTCTCGAAGCTGGAAGCGGGCAAGCTGATTCTGGAGAGTATCCCCTTCCCGCTGCGCAGCACACTGGATGACGTGGTCACGCTTCTCGCCCACTCCTCGCATGATAAGGGGCTGGAACTGACGCTCAATATCAAAAATGACGTACCGGATAACGTCATTGGCGACCCGCTGCGCCTGCAACAGGTCATCACCAATCTGGTGGGCAACGCGATTAAGTTCACCGAGAGCGGCAACATCGACATTCTGGTCGAAAAAAGGGCGCTCAGTAATAATAAGGTCCAGATTGAAGTTCAGATCCGGGATACCGGCATCGGCATTCCGGAGCGCGATCAGTCGCGTCTGTTCCAGGCGTTCCGCCAGGCCGATGCGAGCATTTCCCGTCGTCACGGCGGAACGGGCCTGGGTCTGGTGATCACCCAAAAGCTGGTGAAAGAGATGGGAGGCGATATCTCCTTCCACAGCCAGCCTAACCGGGGCTCGACCTTCTGGTTCCATATCAATCTTGATCTTAATCCGAACGTGCAAACCGACGGTCCGGTCACCGACTGCCTGAAAGGGATGCGTCTGGCCTATGTGGAACCGAACGCCGCCGCGGCGCAGTGTACGCTGGATGTATTAAGCAGCACGCCGCTGAAGGTGGTCTACAGCCCGACCTTCTCCGCGCTGGCGAACGATCATTACGATATTCTTTTGCTGGGGATTCCGGTGACGTTTACCGGAGAACTGACCATGCAGCAGGAACGGCTGGCGAAGGCGGCCTCAATGACGGACTACCTGCTGCTGGCTCTGCCGTGCCACGCCCAAATCAACGCCGAAGAGCTTAAAAACGACGGGGCGGCGGCATGTCTGCTGAAACCCCTCACCGCCACACGGCTGTTACCTGCGTTGACCGAATATTGCCGTCTGACGCATCAGTCCCTGCCGCTGGAAAACGACGAACATAAGCTGCCGATGACGGTGATGGCCGTGGATGATAACCCGGCAAACCTTAAGCTGATTGGCGTGCTGCTTGAGGATCAGGTTCAGCACGTTGAGCTGTGTACCAGCGGCGCCGAAGCCGTAGAACAAGCCAAACAGATGCAGTTTGACCTGATCCTGATGGATATTCAGATGCCGGGCATGGATGGCATCCGCGCCTGCGAATTAATTCGTCAGCTTCCGCACCAGCAGCAGACGCCGGTGATTGCCGTGACGGCGCACGCGATGGCGGGACAAAAAGAGAAACTGCTGGGTGCGGGCATGAACGATTATCTGGCGAAACCGATTGATGAAGAGAAGCTGCACAGCCTGCTGCTGCGCTACAAACCGGGGCACATTGGCGGGACGTACACCATTTCAGCTGAATCGCCGGAAATCAGCGTTAACCAGAATGCCACGTTTGACTGGCAACTGGCGCTGCGCCAGGCAGCAGGCAAAGCCGATCTGGCCCGCGATATGCTGCAAATGCTGGTGGACTTCCTGCCTGAGATCCGTAACAAGGTTGAAGAACAGCTGGTGGGCGAAAACCCTGAAGGGCTGCTGGAGGCCATCCATAAACTGCACGGTAGCTGCGGCTACAGCGGCGTGCCGCGGTTGAAAAATCTCTGCCAACTGCTTGAACAGCAGCTCCGCGCGGGTACGCCAGAATCCGATCTTGAGCCGGAGTTTCTGGAGCTGCTGGACGAGATGGACAACGTGACGCGGGAAGCGATGAAGGTGCTGGGAAGCTAAGAAAAAGCCCGGTGGCGCTTCGCTTACCGGGCCTACAGGAGCACGAACGTTAACGCGACATCCCCTGCCCCACCTTTATGGCCGCCGCAATATTCCTTGCGGCCATCTGTACATTCTGTTGCGCATTTTCCAGCGCATCCTCCAGCGAGCAGATGGTGTAAATCACGCTGAATACCGCATCCAGTCCGTGCTCGTGCACCACGCCAACATCCGCCGTCAGGCTGCCGGCAATGCCGATAACCGGTTTGTTATAGCGTTTCGCGACTCTCGCCACGCCAACGGGCACTTTGCCGTGGATCGTCTGGCTGTCGATACGCCCTTCGCCCGTGATCACCAGATCGGCGTCCGCGACCTGTTCATCGAGATGCAGGGCATCGGTGACAATCTCAATCCCCCGACGAAGCTGTGCCCCGCAAAATGCATACAGCGCCGCCCCCATTCCGCCAGCTGCTCCGCCCCCCGCCAGGTTTAAGACGTCAATGTCCAGATCCCTGGCGATAATGTTTGCGTAATGCGCAAGCGCGTTGTCCAGCGTCCTGACCATCTCCGGCGTCGCCCCTTTCTGCGGACCGAATACCGCAGAAGCGCCAGTCTCGCCGATCAGGGGGTTGGTCACATCGCAGGCCACTTCAATTCGACAGTCTGCCAGCCGCTCATCCAGCCCACTAAGATCGATATGCGCAAGGCTTGCCAGTTCGCCGCCGCCCGGCCCAACGGGCTGTGCTTTCGCATCCAGCAGTTTTACGCCCAGCGCCTGCACCATGCCTGCGCCACCGTCATTGGTCGCGCTGCCTCCAATGCCAATAATGATATGCTTAACGCCCGCATCCAGCGCATGACGGATCAGTTCCCCGGTCCCCCACGAGGTGGTGATTAACGGGTTACGCTTTGCAGGAGCAACAAGCTCCAGACCGCTCGCGGCCGCCATCTCGATAAACGCGCTTTTCCCGTCTCCGGATAACCCGAAAAACCCTTCCACGTGTTCTCCCAAAGGCCCGGTAACGGGAACATGGACAAGACGCCCATGGGTGGCTGCCACCATCGCTTCCACCGTCCCTTCGCCGCCATCGGCAACCGGTAATTTGACGTACTCCGCTGAGGGGAAAATTTCGCGAAAACCGACCTCTATCGCTGTCGCCACCTCCAGCGCGCTCAAGCTTTCCTTATACGAGTCCGGAGCGATAACAATTTTCATAAGCCATCCTTACGCATGTTAGTTACGTTAAGCATACACCACGTAAGGGACCGCCCATGGGAGCGGTCCCAGTTGGCTTATCGTACCATGCACGGACGTTTATTGTCGAATGACCACTCTGGGATCAGGTACTGCATCGCCAGCGCATCATCACGTGCGCCCAGCCCGTGTTTCTGGTAAAGCTCGTGCGCTTTCATGACCTGATCCATATCCAGTTCAACGCCCAGCCCCGGCGTAGCTGGAACCTGCACCATCCCCCCCTTGATCTCAAACGGCTGTTTAGTCAGGCGCTGATTGCCCTCCTGCCAGATCCAGTGGGTGTCGATAGCGGTAATGTTGCCCGGCGCAGCAGCCGCTACGTGGGTGAACATCGCCAGCGAGATGTCGAAGTGGTTGTTGGAGTGCGAGCCCCAGGTCAGGCCGAACTCATGGCACATCTGCGCCACGCGAACCGAGCCCTGCATCGTCCAGAAGTGCGGGTCTGCCAGCGGAATATCCACCGATTGCAGCGAGAGCGTGTGCCCCATCTGGCGCCAGTCGGTCGCGATCATGTTGGTGGCGGTTGGCAGCCCGGTGGCGCGACGGAACTCCGCCATCACTTCACGTCCAGAGAACCCCTGCTCTGCGCCGCACGGATCTTCCGCGTAGGCCAGCACGCCTTTGAGCTGCTTACCAATTTTGATCGCCTCTTCAAGCGACCAGGCACCGTTCGGATCCAGCGTGACGCGCGCCTGCGGGAAGCGCTTCGCCAGCGCGGCAATCGCCTCAGCTTCTTCTTCACCCGCCAGTACGCCGCCTTTCAGCTTGAAGTCATTAAAGCCATATTTTTCATACGCGGCTTCAGCCAGGCGCACCACCGCATCCGGGGTCATCGCTTCATCGTGACGCACACGATACCAGTCGCATTTTTCGTCCGGCTGGCTCTGGTACGGCAGCGGGGTGAGTTTGCGGTTGCCGATAAAGAACAGGTAGCCGAGCATTTCCACTTCGCTGCGCTGTTGGCCGTCGCCCAGCAGGGAGGCGACATTGACGCCCAGATGCTGGCCTAACAGATCCAGCATCGCGGCTTCAATGCCCGTGACCACGTGGATAGTGGTACGCAGATCAAACGTTTGCAGACCACGGCCACCCGCATCACGATCGGCAAAGGTCGTACGCACGCTGGTCAGCACATTTTTGTACTCGCCCAGCGTTTTACCTACCACCAGCGGAATGGCGTCCTCCAGCGTTTTATGGATCTTCTCCCCGCCCGGGATTTCACCGACACCGGTATGCCCTGAGTTGTCCTTGATCACCACAATATTACGGGTGAAGAACGGCGCATGGGCGCCGCTCAGGTTCATCAGCATGCTGTCATGTCCCGCGACAGGAATGATCTGCATGGAGGTGACTACAGGGGTAGAAAATGTGCTCATCGTTCGATCCTTTTATCAGTGACGTCCAAATACAGGGCGCTTACGGTCAAATGTCCAGCCGGGGATAAGGTACTGCATCGGGCCTGCGTCGTTGCGCGCGCCGCCCGGCAGTTTTTTATACGCTTCATGCGCCTTGTGGATCTGATCCCAGTCAAGCTCCACGCCCAGCCCCGGCGCATCCGGTACGGCAATGGTGCCGTTTTTGATTTCAAGTGGATTTTTGGTCAGGCGCGCTTCGCCTTCCTGCCAGATCCAGTGCGTATCGATGGCGGTCGGGTTACCCGGCGCCGCCGCGCCAACGTGGGTAAACATCGCCAGCGAAATGTCGAAATGGTTATTGGAGTGGCAGCCCCAGGTGAGCCCCCAGTCATCGCACAGCTGCGCCACGCGCACCGCGCCGGAAAGGGTCCAGAAGTGCGGATCAGCCAGCGGTATGTCCACCGCATTCAGCATCACCGCGTGGCCCATTTCGCGCCAGTTAGTGGCGATCATGTTGGTCGCAACCGGCAGCCCGGTAGCGCGGCGGAATTCGGCCATCACCTCGCGACCAGAAAAGCCCTGCTCGGCGCCGCACGGATCTTCCGCGTAGGTCAGCACGTCGCCCAGTCCTTTGCACAGCGCGATAGCTTCATCCAGCCGCCAGGCGCCGTTCGGATCGACGGTGATGCGTGCCTCCGGGAAGCGTTTTTTCAACGCGCGCACGCTGTCAATCTCCTGTTCGCCCGGCAGAACGCCGCCTTTCAGCTTGAAGTCTTTAAAGCCGTAGCGATCCTGCGCCGCCTCTGCCAGGCGTACCACCGCCTCGCCAGAGAGCGCTTCCTGATGACGCAGGTGATACCACGCGTGGCTGCCCGGCGAGCGTTCCAGATACGGCAGATCGGTTTTCGTCCGGTCGCCAACGTAGAACAGATAGCCCAGCACCGTTACCGCATCACGCTGTTTGCCTGGCCCCAGCAGTTCGCAGACCGGCACATTCAGCGCCTTGCCCAGTAAATCAAGGAGAGCCGCCTCCAGCGCCGCCACCGCATTAACGCGCAGTTCAAACGTCCAGGCGCCTTTGCCGAAGGTATCAAAATCAGCCGACTGGTTGCCCTTATGCACCCGCTGAACCACCTTGTTCAGGCGGGCAACCTCCTGCCCAACCACCTGCGGGATGGCGTCGACCAGCGTCTGGTAAATCACCTCTCCGCCAGGCGCTTCCCCGACGCCGGTATTCCCTGCGCTGTCGGTCAGCACCACGATGTTGCGGGTGAACCAGGCGTTATGCGCGCCGCCAATGTTGAGCAGCATGCTGTCCTGACCCGCCACCGGGATGACTTTCATCTCCGTCACGATCGGGCTTGATTGCGTTGTCATCATCCGCGCTCCCCAACAGGTTTCAGTTCGATTCGTTTGATGTCACCCACCAGCACCAGGTAACTGAGTACCGCCACCAGCGCATGGACGCCTACATAAATCAGCGCACCATTGAAGGAGCCGGTGGTGCCGACGATGTAACCGATAGCGATTGGGGTGACAATGCCGGAAATGTTGCCAAACATGTTGAACAGACCGCCGCTCAGGCCGCTGATCTCTTTCGGCGCGGTATCTGCCATCACCGCCCAGCCCAGCGCGCCGATGCCTTTACCGAAGAAGGCCATCGCCATAAAGCCGATAATCATCCACTCCGCGCTGACGTAGTTACAGAACACCATGGTCATGGAGAGCAGCATGCCAAGCACGATTGGCGTTTTACGCGCAATATTCAGCGAACCGGTGCGACGCATCAGCCAGTCGGAGATGACCCCGCCGAGCACCCCGCCCACGAAGCCGCAGATGGCTGGCACAGAGGCGACAAAACCCGCCTTCAGAATCGACATCCCGCGCGCCTGCACCAGGTAAACCGGGAACCAGGTGATGAAGAAGTAGGTTAAGGCGTTAATGCAGTACTGGCCGAGATAGATACCGATCATCATCCGTGAGCCGACAAGCTGTTTGATCTGCCCCCATTTCTGGCTGAACGGGACTTTTGCTTTCTGGGTTTTCTGATCCATGTTGATCAGCGCCCCGCCTTCAGCAATGTAGTCCAGCTCTTTCTTGTTCACGCCCGGGTGCTGGTTTGGTTCGTGGATCACTTTCAGCCAGATAAAGCTGATGACGATCCCCAGCCCGCCCATGAAGAAGAAGACGTGCGACCAGCCCACTTCGTGCGTCAGCCAGCCCATAATTGGCGCGAAAATAACCGTCGCAAAGTATTGCGCCGAGTTAAAGATTGCTACCGCCGTTCCCCTCTCCTGCGCCGGGAACCAGGCGGCCACAATGCGGCTGTTGCCCGGGAAAGATGGCGCTTCCGCTAAACCCACCAGGAAGCGGAGGGTAAAGAGCGCAATGATAATGCCGAAGCCGCTGAAGATATCCACGAAGCCCTGTAACAGGGTAAACATCGACCAGATGAAAATGGACCAGAAATAGACCCGTTTTGAGCCAAAGCGGTCCAGCAGCCAGCCGCCAGGGATTTGGCCGATTACGTAGGCCCATGAAAATGCGGAGAAAACATAACCCATACCCACCGGATCAAGTCCGATGTCCTTTGCCATCTCAGAGCCGGCAATGGATAACGTGGCACGGTCGCCGTAGTTGAAAGAGGTGACGATAAACAGCATCACCACTATCCAGTATCGGGCGTTGGTGCGCTTCTCAGCGCTGCTCGCCGCGTGGCTTAATGTACTCATTGTTGCACTCCTGAAACATAGCTTTCGCCTGGTTCATTCTGTACAGCACCTGTAGGGTAATCAGAATGAGAGATTTGTGTTTGGTTTTGGTACGGCCCGAAGCCGTTTTATAGTGACGGGAAAAGTATATGAAGGAGTGACCGGTTCTCTCACCGTGCAGGAACACAACATTGACGGGCGTGGGGAACGTGGTTTGGGGCATAAGCCCAAAGTGGTGGAAGATACTTCACGGAATTGAGGATATGGTGCAGCTTCGTTGCCGGGTGGCGGCTACGCCCTACCCGGCATATAGCTCGTATAGTACAGGGTTAGTTCAGGAGCGTGGCCCAATGTTCAACCCAGGGATTTGACTCGCTTTCCGGTTCGGGGTGCTCGCCAGCATCAATCAGTAACATCTCGCCGACCCGCTGAGCGTGCTGTTCCTGCAACAGCGCGTCGAACTGCTTACCGCCGCCGCAGAAATTGGCGTAAGAGCTATCGCCGAGGGCGATGATGCCATAGTGAACATCTGGCTGATAGCCAAGCTGGTCTTTAATGCCCTGGAAAAGCGGGACGATGCTGTCCGGGAGATCGCCCTGCCCGGTGGTGGAGGTCACCACCAGAATGTATTTATCTTTATACTTTTCCCAGTCTGCCAGCTCCGGGTCTTCATAGACCGTTGCTTTATGGCCCTGATTGACGAGGATTGCTTCTGCTTCCTCCGCAACCAGCAGCGAGTTGCCGTACATCGTGCCGACAAAAATACCTACTTCAGCCATGCTTTGCTCCCGTAATTATTGCGCTTGCTGTTCATCCTGAACGTTGCCTGCGGCAAACTCAACCCTTTCATTTTCGGGGAGTTGTCCCAGCCAGCCAAACTGTGACAGCGCCTGCATCCAGACCTCGTCCAGCCCCGCGCGAATAGTCAGCGGTTCGCCGGTAAACGGGTGCGTCAGGCTTAGCTCGCTGGCGTGCAGCATCAGTCGGTTACAGCCAAAGTGCTCTGCCGCGCTGCGGTTCTGCCGCAGATCGCCGTGCTTGCTGTCGCCGATAATTGGGTGGCGCAGATGTGCAAGGTGGCGGCGAAGCTGGTGCTTGCGCCCGGTTTTGGGCAAAAGCTCAACCAGACTGTATCGCGTAGTGGGAAATTTGCTGGTCGCCACCGGCAGTTCTGTGGTCGCCATACCGCGATAGTCGGTCACCGCAGGCTGCGGACCTTTATCTTCGCGGGCAAATTTATCGGCGATTTTATCCAGTTCCTCCACCAGCGGATAATCCAGCGTGGCGGAATCCGTCAGCCAGCCGCGCACAATGGCGTGGTAGCGCTTCTGGATCTGGTGCTGTTCAAACTGCTGCGACAGCAGGCGCCCGGCCTCACTGGAAAGTCCCATCAGGAGAACGCCAGAGGTTGGCCGATCCAGACGGTGGGCAGTAAAGACGTGCTGACCGATTTGGTCGCGCACGGTTTGCATAACAACCACTTTCTCATCGCGATCGAGCCAGCTTCGGTGTACCAGCCAGCCGGACGGTTTATTCACCGCCACCAGCCACTCATCCTGATACAGGATCTCAAGCGTCATGCATCGTCACCGGCGAAAAGCGTATCCAGCTTTTCCAGCTCAACCAACATAACGTCGCGCGCCGGGTGAGTCGCCTCCAGCGCCATTTCGTAATAGGGAGAGACGGCAAACGCCTGGGGCAACGCGTGTCCCCCTTCCAGCAGCGCGTGCATGCGCGGAATTAATACCCACTGGAGCCATTCGAATGGAGACAGCGTATCCAGACAAAACGGCTGGGTGCTGGCGAACGCGTCTGGCTGCGGCGCACTTTCCTGCCACAGCTGATGCTGGCGCATAAGGGCTTCGATGGCGTGCAACTGCGCACGAACGCTATCGTGATGCGTCATAGTAACCTCAACTGAAAAACGGAATGGCGCGAAGCATAGCATTGCGGAAGACAGAAATAAAAAAAGGGAGCACTGTAAAAACAGTGCTCCCGGTTCGTTTCGCAGCATTCCAGCTACAATACGTGCTCCCTGCTCATCCGTGACAACTTTTCCTGATGCCCGAAGGCCTGGTCATCCCTTTACCTTTTGCTTCCTGCTCACATCATCCTGACGTGTAGGTTTCGTCCTGAAACGTCCTGGCCATCCTGACCCACCGACCATCCTGACCGGCTCACGTTCTCCTTCCTGGAGGTGTCCCTTACGCATCCTGCGTGATCCACTTTGCTTCATCCTGAAGCCTTCCTGCGGCGTCGTCCTGACGTGTTCCTGGTGAGAAACGCCATCATCCTGATGTTCGTTTCTCGCGTCGGCATCCTGTCGACACAGATAGAATCCGCTATTCTGCCTCTTCTTACAACCCACCCTGTGAGCAAGGTAAGCTTGGCGAAACGGGGATAATCGTTTCAGGAAATCGCTAACCTGTTGAAAGGGAAGTTAATATTAATCTGAAATCCCTAAGACAAAGCTAATTGTTTCGGCGATGTCTTACAGTGCGTGTAAGAGATCTCTCACACGTCCAGTAGCATCATGGATTACAGAAGCGGCTCAAGTCGGGTAAGAAAATCCGCAAGAGAAGGCGCGAGAACGTCGCGATTGCGGGTGCCGAGCGTCTCTTTAATGACCTCGCCAGACAGGTTGCAGACTGAAATGACGTCCAGTTCACTGTCGAGCGTCGCAATAAAGAGAGTCGGGGAAAGCTTAAGGCGTTTTTGCGTGACCAGGTGACCAATGAGGTTTTCCTGAACGCGTTGAAGATCGTCTTCGCTCCAGGTTTGCAGCAGCGTCAGCGGCTGTCCTGCAAAACATGCAGTCATATCCCCGGCAAACTGCGTGGTATAAATTGCATGAAGCGCAGGTTGTATCACAATGTCCATTGCGCGTTCAACCGCATTTACATTCTGCTCGCCCGTGAACGGTTTCGGTTGCCAGATAACGTAATCATCCTGCGAAGCGATAATGCACGGTGACGGCACGCCATATAAGTCAGTACTTTGCGGCCACGTCCCCCGCTTTTCATGCCAGGCATCGCAATAGCGGGTCGTGAAGGACGTCAGGGCATTTGCAGTTTCGATATCCACCGATTTCTCTCTTCTTGTAAGACAGGATAAACTCAGCCCCTAAGTGTACCTGTAAAGTGGCTATGAAACATGTCTTACGAAAATCATCAGGCGTTAACGGGCTTAACGCTGGGTAAATCGACCGATTACCGCGACACCTACGACGCAAGCCTGCTTCAGGGTGTGCCGCGCAGCCTGAACCGCGATCCGCTTGGCCTTCATGCCGACGCGCTGCCGTTCGTCGGCGGCGACATCTGGACGCTGTACGAACTCTCCTGGCTGAATGCGCGCGGTCTGCCGCAGGTGGCCGTGGGCCATGTCGAGCTGGATTACGCCAGCGTAAACCTGGTCGAATCCAAGAGCTTTAAGCTCTATCTCAACAGCTTTAACCAGACCAAATTTAACAGCTGGGACGAGGTACAACAGACGCTTGAACGTGATTTAAGCGCGTGCGCGCAGGGGAACGTAACCGTCTCGTTATACCGTCTGCATGAGCTGGAAGGTCAGCCCATCGCCCATTTCCACGGCACCTGCATCGACGATCAGGACATTGATGTGGAGAGCTACGAATTTAGCACCGACTATCTGGAAAACGCGGCGGGCGGAAAAGTGGTCGACGAAACGCTGGTAAGCCATCTGCTGAAATCCAACTGCCTTATCACCCATCAGCCGGACTGGGGCTCGGTACAGATCCAGTATCGCGGCCCGCAGATTGACCGGGAAAAGCTGCTTCGTTACCTGGTGTCATTCCGTCATCACAACGAATTCCACGAGCAGTGCGTGGAACGCATCTTCAATGACATCCAGCGTTTCTGCCAGCCCGAAAAGCTGAGCGTTTATGCCCGCTATACCCGTCGCGGCGGCCTGGACATTAACCCATGGCGCACCAATACCGATTTTGTGCCTGCCACCGGACGGCTGGTGCGCCAGTAAGATAAATATTTTCACAATATGCGGGCGGTATTCCGCCCGAAGTGTTGTGAAACGTCATAAGCCAGGGCTATTGTAATCAACAGGGAAAGACGATAATCGTCCCATAAGGAGCTCACTTGATTACACATATTAGCCCGCTTGGCTCTATGGATATGTTGTCGCAACTGGAAGTGGACATGCTTAAACGCACCGCCAGTAGCGACCTGTATCAACTGTTTCGTAACTGTTCACTTGCTGTACTGAACTCCGGAAGCCTGACCGACAACAGTAAAGAGCTGCTGTCCCGCTTCGAAAGTTTTGATATCAATGTGCTGCGCCGCGAGCGCGGGGTGAAGCTGGAAGTGATCAACCCGCCGGAAGAGGCGTTTGTCGATGGGCGTATTATTCGCTCACTTCAGGCCAACCTTTTTGCCGTGCTGCGCGACATCCTGTTTGTTAACGGACAGATCAGCAACGCCGGTCGTTTCCAGCATCTCGATCTGGAAAGCTCCGTTCATATCACCAACCTGGTTTTCTCCATTCTGCGTAACGCCCGCGCCCTGCACGTTGGCGAAGCGCCGAACATGGTCGTCTGCTGGGGTGGTCACTCCATTAACGAAACCGAATACCTGTACGCCCGCCGCGTGGGTAATCAGCTCGGCCTGCGCGAGCTGAACATCTGTACCGGCTGCGGTCCTGGCGCGATGGAAGCGCCGATGAAAGGCGCGGCAGTAGGACACGCGCAGCAACGCTATAAAGAAGGCCGTTTTATCGGCATGACCGAGCCGTCAATCATCGCCGCTGAGCCGCCTAACCCGCTGGTTAACGAACTGATTATTATGCCGGATATCGAAAAACGTCTTGAGGCGTTTGTCCGTATCGCGCACGGCATTATCATCTTCCCGGGCGGCGTAGGTACGGCGGAAGAACTGCTTTATCTGCTCGGGATCCTGATGAACCCGGCCAACAAAAATCAGGTTCTGCCGCTGATCCTGACCGGCCCGAAAGAGAGCGCCGACTACTTCCGCGTGCTGGACGAGTTTATCGTGCATACGCTGGGGGAAGACGCGCGCCGTCACTACCGCATTATTATTGACGATGCCGCAGAAGTGGCCCGTCAGATGAAAAAAGCGATGCCGCTGGTGAAAGAGAACCGTCGTGATACCGGGGATGCCTACAGCTTTAACTGGTCCATCCGTATCGCACCGGATCTCCAGATCCCCTTCGAGCCGTCGCATGAGAACATGGCGAACCTCAAACTCTATCCGGATCAGCCGGTGGAAGTACTGGCAGCTGACCTGCGTCGCGCCTTCTCTGGCATCGTGGCGGGGAACGTGAAGGAGGTGGGGATCCGCGCGATTGAGGAGTTCGGGCCGTATAAAATCCACGGTGACCCGGAGATGATGCGCCGCATGGATGACATGCTGCAGGGCTTTGTGGCTCAGCACCGCATGAAACTTCCGGGTTCTGCCTATATTCCCTGTTACGAAATCATCAAATAAAGCGTCCTTTCCCTCCTCTCAAGCCGGATTGTCATCCGGCTTTTTTATTAGTGATGTAATTCATAGCGATCTTCAATGTTATTAACAAATCTGGCGCCCGCGCAAACGATTACCTCGTTTTTGAAACCGTAAATAATCAGCCTTAATCGAAATTACCTGCCAGAAAATCCTAAAATCCTATTTCTTTACAGCGAAAGACACCTATCTCGCGGGTCAGCCTTTTCGAAAACATGTCGTTAATGGTAGCCTTCGCGCCCGTAAATCCTCTTTGATGTTTTTTTAACAGATAAATGGTCTAAATATGCCCACATCATAAGTGGATTATTGCATTTGGGATCGCGATCACTGATAGATTCATAACGAGAATGTATCTTTCCGCCCGCCAATAGTTACGGGCAAAAATTATTAAAAAACCGTCACTGAACGAATTTCATATTACCGTCAGGCACTTTTTCATCGGATTTGACTAAAAACCTGACAATTTGCTTCCTCCAGGAGATACAGATGGAAACCACTCAAACCAGCACCGTTGCTTCGATTGAATCCCGAAGCGGTTGGCGCAAAACGGATACCATGTGGATGCTTGGCCTGTACGGCACGGCAATCGGCGCTGGTGTACTGTTCCTTCCTATCAACGCAGGTGTCGGCGGTCTGATCCCGCTGATCATCATGGCCATCATCGCCTTTCCGATGACCTTCTTTGCACACCGCGGCCTGACCCGCTTCGTGCTGTCCGGTAAAAACCCGGGCGAAGACATTACTGAAGTCGTTGAAGAACACTTCGGCGTCGGCGCAGGTAAGCTGATTACCCTGCTCTACTTCTTCGCGATTTACCCGATTCTGCTGGTGTATAGCGTCGCTATCACCAACACCGTTGAAAGCTTCATGATGCACCAGCTGCAGATGACCCCGCCGCCGCGTGCGATCCTGTCCCTGATCCTGATCGTCGGTATGATGACCATCGTGCGCTTTGGCGAGCAGATGATTGTCAAAGCGATGAGCGTGCTGGTATTCCCGTTTGTTGCAGCCCTGATGGTGCTGGCGCTGTACCTGATCCCACAGTGGAACGGCGCTGCGCTGGAAACTCTGTCTCTGAGCAGCGCATCCGCAACCGGTAACGGCCTGCTACTGACCCTGTGGCTGGCGATCCCGGTAATGGTGTTCTCCTTCAACCACTCGCCAATCATCTCCTCCTTCGCGGTGGCGAAGCGTGAAGAGTACGGCAATGGTGCAGAGAAGAAGTGCTCCAGCATCCTGGCTCGCGCACACATCATGATGGTACTGACAGTTATGTTCTTCGTGTTCAGCTGCGTGCTGAGCCTTTCCCCGGCGGATCTGGCGGCGGCGAAAGAGCAGAACATCTCTATTCTGTCCTACCTGGCAAACCACTTTAACGCACCGCTGATTGCGTGGATGGCACCGATCATCGCGATTATCGCCATCACCAAATCCTTCCTGGGCCACTACCTGGGCGCACGTGAAGGCTTCAACGGTATGGTGATTAAATCTCTGCGCGGTAAAGGCAAGAGCATTGAAATCAACCGTCTGAACAAAATCACCGCGCTGTTCATGCTGGTGACCACCTGGGCGGTAGCCACCCTGAACCCAAGCATTCTGGGCATGATTGAAACCCTGGGCGGCCCGATTATCGCGATGATTCTGTTCCTGATGCCGATGTACGCGATTCAGAAAGTGCCAGCGATGCGTAAATACAGCGGCCATATCAGCAACGTGTTCGTTGTTGTGATGGGTCTGATTGCCATCTCCGCTATTTTCTACTCGCTGTTCAGCTAATACCTCCTGCGCCGTCTGCGGATGGCGCACTCCTCCCCTCTGACTGAAGCAATGGACGCATCATGATTAGCGTATTCGATATCTTCAAAATCGGTATTGGTCCTTCCAGCTCTCACACCGTCGGACCAATGAAAGCCGGTAAACAATTCACGGATGACTTGATTGCACGCGGCATTTTGCACGACATCACCCGCGTGGTTGTCGATGTATACGGTTCCCTTTCCCTGACCGGTAAAGGCCACCATACCGATATTGCCATTATCATGGGGCTGGCGGGTAACCTGCCGGATACCGTTGATATTGACTCCATTCCTGGCTTTATCCAGGACGTGAACACCCACGGTCGTTTGCTGCTGGCGAACGGCGAGCATGAGGTTGAATTCCCGGTTGACCACTGCATGAATTTCCATGCGGATAACCTGTCGCTGCACGAAAACGGCATGCGCATTACCGCGCTGGTCGGCGATAAAGCGGTTTACAGCCAGACGTATTACTCCATCGGCGGCGGGTTTATTGTCGACGAAGACCATTTTGGTCAAACCAACGGCTCCGCCGTTGAGGTGCCGTACCCGTACAAAAACGCGGCCGATTTACAGCGTCACTGCCAGGAGACAGGCCTTTCTCTCTCCGGCCTGATGATGAAAAATGAGCTGGCCCTGCACAGCAAAGAGGAGCTGGAACAGCACTTCGCAAACGTCTGGGAAGTGATGCGCAGCGGCATTGAGCGCGGGATCACCACCGAAGGCGTGCTGCCGGGGAAACTGCGTGTTCCACGTCGTGCGGCTGCGCTGCGCCGCATGCTGGTCAGCACCGACAAAACCACCACCGACCCGATGGCCGTTGTCGACTGGATCAACATGTTCGCGCTGGCGGTGAACGAAGAGAACGCCGCGGGTGGCCGCGTCGTCACCGCGCCAACCAACGGGGCGTGCGGCATTGTTCCGGCGGTCCTGGCGTATTACGACAAGTTTATCCGTGAAGTGAATGCAAACTCACTCGCGCGGTATATGCTGGTCGCCAGTGCGATTGGCTCACTGTACAAGATGAACGCCTCGATTTCCGGCGCGGAAGTGGGCTGTCAGGGTGAAGTGGGCGTAGCCTGCTCTATGGCGGCGGCGGGTCTGGCCGAATTGCTGGGCGCAAGTCCTGCGCAGGTTTGTATTGCGGCGGAAATCGGCATGGAACATAACCTGGGGCTGACCTGCGATCCGGTCGGCGGTCAGGTCCAGGTGCCATGCATCGAGCGTAACGCCATCGCCTCTGTGAAAGCGGTGAACGCGGCCCGTATGGCGCTGCGCCGCACCAGTGAACCGCGCGTGTGTCTCGACAAGGTTATCGAAACCATGTACGAAACCGGTAAAGATATGAACGCCAAATACCGCGAAACCTCCCGCGGTGGCCTGGCGATGAAGATCGTTACCTGCGATTAAGCCTCTCAGGAAGCCTCGTTTTGCGAGGCTTCTTCCTGTTTTCCCCACCATTCATAGTTTCATGCTGCGCTCAGTGTTACCCTTCCCCCATTAGACAGAAGGGAGATTATCTGTGGCCGTTCATTTGCTTATCGTCGATGCACTTAACCTGATTCGCCGTATTCACGCGGTACAGGGCACCCCCTGCAAGGACACCTGTTTACACGCGCTGGAGCAGCTCATTCGCCATAGCGAACCCACCCACGCTGTTGCCGTATTCGACGATGAAGCACGCAATACCGGCTGGCGGCACCAGCGCCTGCCGGACTACAAAGCCGGACGTGCGCCGATGCCGGACGATCTGCACGCCGAAATGCCCGTTATACGCGCGGCCTTTGAACAGCGCGGCGTTCCGTGCTGGGGCGCACACGGTAATGAGGCTGACGATTTAGCCGCAACGCTGGCGGTTAAAGTCGCGAGCGCCGGGCATCAGGCGACTATCGTTTCAACCGACAAAGGCTACTGCCAGCTGCTCTCTCCAACGGTCCGCATCCGCGACTACTTTCAAAAACGCTGGCTGGACGCACCATTTATTGCCAGCGAGTTTGGCGTATCGCCTGAGCAATTGCCGGATTACTGGGGGCTGGCGGGGATCAGCAGCTCCAGAGTGCCGGGTGTCGCCGGTATTGGACCCAAAAGTGCCGCACAGCTGCTGACGGAGTTTCAGAATCTGGAAGGGATTTACGCAAGGCTTGAGGAAGTGCCGGAAAAATGGCGCAAGAAGCTGGAGGCGAATAAAGAGATGGCGTTTATCTGCCGGGAAATCGCAACGCTACAGACGGATTTACAGCTGGACGGGAATTTACAGCAGTTAAGGTTAGAACGTTAAAACAACTACACGATTTTGTAGGCCCGGTAAGCGCAGCGCCACCGGGCGTTACAAACGTTATCGCTCGTCGCGACGCCCACCCACGGCCGCCCACCAGCGACGGATATGCACCGTCACTTCTTCACGGTCGTGATACAGCTGACGCGCCTGGATTTCCGCGTTAATCCCGTGTTCGTCCAGTTGCTGCTGAATATAAGCCAGGTTCTGCGACACCTCTTCGTAACGCTTTTTCATCGGCAGCTTGAGGTTGAAAATCGTCTCACGACACCAGCCGTTCACCAGCCAGGAGGCCATCAGCGCCGCGACTTTCGCCGGTTTTTCTACCATGTCGCACACCATCCAGGAGATGTTGTTACGGGTAGGACGGTAGCGGAAACCATCTTCACGCAGCCAGGTGACCTGCCCGGTGTCCATCAGGCTTTGCGCCATCGGGCCGTTATCCACAGACGAAACCCACATGTTGCGTTTCACCAGCTGATAGGTCCAGCCGCCCGGGCACGCGCCAAGATCGACGGCATACATGCCGTTTGCCAGACGTTCGTCCCACTCGTCCGCCGGGATAAAGACGTGGAACGCCTCTTCCAGCTTCAGGGTTGAACGGCTCGGCGCGTCTGACGGGAAGCGCAGACGCGGGATCCCCATAAAGAACGGCGAGTTATTGGTGGTATACGAGTAGCCGGTGTAGCAACATCCTGGCGCTATAAAGAAGATATGCACGACTGGACGCTTTGGCGTTTCGTAGTTTGTCAGCACACCCGCATCACGCAGTGCCGCGCGGAGCGGCACGGTAAACTTACGGCAGAACTTCATCAGCTCTTTGCTTTCATTGGTGTCAGCCACTTCCACGCGCAAATCGCCGCCCTTCTCCACCACGCCCTGCAACAGGCCAACAATCGGCGTGATGCGATCTTCCGGCGGAAGATCTTTCAGCAGTTCGCCCGCGACAAACATCTGACGGGCGAAAATCAGCGAGCTGAACGGCAGTTCGCGCGCCAGCTTGTCGGCATCATCAGGCTGATAGCATTCAAATACCACATAACCCGCGTTCTCTTTGACGCGAGCGAATCCGAAGACTTCACGCTTCGCCGCTTTATCGGTGATTTCCGCGGCGCACTCTTTCTCAAACCCCGGGCGACAATATAAAACAACCTTATTCATGAACAACGCCCTTGCGTTTCAGACGGATAGCTCCGATAAACATTAAAACCCAACCCGCCAGGAAGCTGACGCCGCCGACAGGTGTAACAAACGCCCACAGGCGTAAATGCGACAGCGCCAGACAGTAGAGACTGCCGCTGAACAGTACGGTACCCAGCGCCAGAAAGACGCTGCTCCAGTAAAACCAGATGCTGATACGGCGCTGCATCGCCACCGCCAGCCCAAAAATTGCCAGCGTGTGGAACGCCTGATATTCAAGGCCGGTCTGGATCCAGCCCATTTCCACAACGCCCAAAGACTTGCTTAAGACATGCGCGCCAAACGCGCCCAGAGCTACAAAAATAAAGCCACTCACCGCGGCGAAAATCAGCATGAATCGGCTGGTCATGTTTAAGTCCTGAATTAATGCGTGCCCGGCACACAAACGTTATTGTTCATACCTGAAGCGGAATTTTTCTTGCTCGCTTGCCGCTTTCGCCAGTATCCACTGCCGGAAAGCGGCTATTTTACCCAGTTCTGCCTGACTGTCATGACAAACCAGATAAAATGCATTCTTGCTGACCAGTACATCGTTAAATGGGCAAACCAGACGGCCTGCCTCAATTTCGGACTGCGCCATGACGTTATTCGCTAATGCCACGCCCTGCCCGTGAATGGCAGCCTGTAACACCATCGCGCTGTGGCTAAAAATGGGTCCCTGCTGCACGTTTATATGATTAAGACCTAACTGGCGGGTATAAGTTTGCCAGTCGCGACGCGACGCATCGTGCAAAAGCGTGTGTTGCGCCAGATCGGCGGGCGTTTTGAGCGCTTTCTCCCCCGTCAGCAGCAGTGGTGAACAGACCGGCAGCAGATATTCTGCGTATAATTTTTCAACACGCAAGCCCGGCCAGTTACCGCGACCGTAAAAAATCGCCACATCCACATCGTCTGCAAGCTTGTCTTCCTGACGGTCCACTGCCTGGATTCGGACATCGATTCCCGGATAAGTTGAGTTAAAGCTTGAGAGTCGCGGCACCAGCCACTGAATGGCAAAACTGGGCAATAAACTCACAGTCAGGGCACCTTTTGCGCTCCGTGCCTGAAGCTTACGGGTGGCTTCCGTCAGCTGGGAGAAAATCTCTTTAATATCCTGAAAATAGCTCTGCCCTTCTTCGGTCAACAGCAACGAACGGTTGCGGCGACGGAACAGCTTAAGCCCCAGAAAATCCTCCAGAGACTTGATTTGATGACTTACTGCGGCCTGTGTCACAAAAAGCTCATCGGCTGCGCGGGTGAAGCTGAGGTGGCGTGCTGCTGCATCAAAAACACGTAATGCATTTAGGGGTGGCAATCGCTTGGACATGGTTATCTGGCTTAGATGTTAACGAGATTTAACATATAGGAAACAACGTTTAACCTATTAGTTTTTTTTATCTGAGCCATTATAATTTGTCCGTTGAGGAACTACCAGCAAATACCTATAGTGGCGGCACTTCCTGAGCCGGAACGAAAAGCTTTTTTTGGAATGCGTGTTCTGAAGAGCTTTTGGCTTACGGTTGTGATGTTGTGTTGTTGTGTTTGCAATTGGTCTGCGATTCAGACCACGGTAGCAACGCTACCAATTTTTCACTTCCTGTACATTTACCCTGTCTGTCCATAGTGATTAATGTAGCACCGCCAACTTGCGGTGCTTTTTTTTCGCTTATCTAACTGTTAATGCTCGATTTCCTTCATCTCTTTCACGTCACTGCGATTGATCTGCTGTTTGTTCCCGTTAGCATCTTTATATGAAATCATCCCGGTATCATTATCGGTTGTCGGTTTCCCTTCAGAGACGATAGATCGACCATCGTTGGTATGCATTACGTAGTTATTTCCAGAACATGCGCTCAGGGCAAAGGTCAACGCACAGGCAGAAATGATTGCAGCTGTCTTTTTCATGATTATTCTCCTTTAGCAATTAATGCTATTCAAACCTCGATTTATAACAGGCTAAAACATCCGCCTAACACTATTTAGCATAACCTGCTTTTTCAGACTCGCCAGGATAAGCAGACAAATCTGATAGATATCAACTTCCTTGCCCTGCCGATGAATTTGCGCGACGATCGTAGAATCGATATGAGGAATTCCATGAACGCTTTCAGTCCTGCGCAGTTTCGCGCACAGTTTCCTGCGCTGGCCGATGCCGGCATTTATCTTGATAGCGCCGCCACGGCCCTTAAGCCGCAGGCGGTGATTGAGGCAACCCGCCAGTTTTACAGCCTGAGCGCCGGGAACGTGCATCGCAGCCAGTATGCCGACGCGCAGCGCTTAACGGCGCAATACGAAGCCGCACGGGATAAGGTCGCGCGCCTGATCAATGCTGACAGCGGTAAGAACATCGTCTGGACGCGGGGCACTACCGAGGCCATTAACATGGTGGCGCAATGTTACGCGCGTCCGCTGTTGCAGCCCGGGGATGAGATCATCGTCAGCGAGGCGGAACACCACGCCAACCTGGTGCCCTGGCTGATGGTGGCCGAACAAACCGGGGCACGGGTTGTAAAACTCCCGTTGGGTACAGACTTCCTGCCTGACGTGGCGCGTCTGCCTGAGCTGATTACGCCGCGCAGCCGTATTCTGGCGCTGGGGCAGATGTCCAACGTCACCGGCGGCTGTCCGGATCTGGCGCGCGCCATTGAGATTGCCCATGCCAGCGGCGTGGTAGTAATGGTCGACGGTGCGCAGGGTGTGGTGCATTTTCCGGCTAACGTTCAGGCGCTGGATATCGACTTCTATGCCTTCTCAGGGCATAAATTGTACGGGCCAACCGGTATCGGCGCGCTGTACGGCAAACCTGAACTGCTGGCCCGGATGACGCCGTGGCTCGGCGGCGGCAAGATGATTACCGAAGTCACCTTCGACGGTTTCAAAACGCAGGATGTGCCTTACCGCCTGGAAGCCGGTACGCCGAACGTGGCAGGGGTTATCGGTCTGAGCGCAGCGCTCGAATTTCTCGCAGATACGGACGTGGCTCAGGCTGAAAGCTGGAGCCGGGGCCTGGCGACGCTGGCAGAAGAAGAGCTTAAGAAACGCCCCGGGTTTCGCTCGTTCCGCGTCCAGGACTCCAGCCTGCTCGCCTTTGATTTTGCGGGCGTACACCATAGCGACATGGTGACGCTGCTTGCCGGATACGGCATTGCCCTGCGCGCAGGACAGCACTGCGCCCAGCCGCTGCTGGCGGCCATGGGGGTGAGCGGTACCCTGCGCGCCTCGTTTGCACCGTACAACACAAAAAGTGACGTCGACGCGCTGGTTTCCGCCGTCGACCGCGCCCTGGAATTACTGGTGGATTAATGACAAGTTCAGCCTTAGCCGGGCATCCGTTCGGCACCGTTATCACTGAAGAGACGTTAAAACAGACCTTCGTCCCGCTCACGCAGTGGGAAGATAAATATCGTCAGTTGATCCTGCTGGGCAAACAGTTGCCCACGCTGTCAGACGAACTGAAATCGCAGGCGAAGGAGATAGCTGGCTGCGAGAACCGCGTCTGGCTTGGGTTTAGCATATCCGGTGAGAAACTGCATTTCTTCGGCGACAGCGAGGGACGCATTGTTCGCGGTCTGATGGCGGTGCTGTTGACCGCAATCGAAGGGAAAAGCGCCGCAGAGCTGCTGGCGCATTCTCCGCTGGCGCTGTTTGATGAGCTGGGACTTCGCACGCAGCTTAGCGCCTCGCGCGGTCAGGGACTGATTGCGCTAAACGACGCGGTGCTGGAGGCCGCCCGTCAGGCTCAGGCCTGACGTTCCGCCTTCGCCATCATCTTCTTCAGGGCGTGAGAGACCGCCACAAAGCCGAAGGAGGCGGTCACCATGGTGGCCGCTCCAAACCCTGAGGCACAATCCATCCGCTTTGGCCCTTCCGCTGTGCTTTTCATTGCACAGACCGAACCATCCGCCTGCGGATAAACCAGCGCTTCTGTCGAGAACACACAGTCCACGCCCAGCTTGCCTTTACTGTTCTTCACCACGTTGAAGTCGCTTTTTAAGCGCTCGCGCAGCTTAGCAGCCAGTGGATCCTGAATGGTTTTCGCCAGATCTGCCACCTGGATCTGCGTCGGATCAATTTGTCCACCCGCGCCGCCCGTTGTCACCAGCGGCACCTTGTAACGACGACAGTAAGCGATCAGCGCCGCTTTTGGCCGCACGCTGTCGATGGCGTCAATCACATAGCTGTAGCCTTTGCTCATGTACTCCGCGACGTTATCTGCCGTCACAAAGTCGTCAATCACCGTTACGCGGCACTCCGGGTTGATGAGACGAATACGCTCCGCCATCACCTCGGACTTCGCCAGACCGACGTTATCACGCAGGGCGTGGATCTGACGGTTAGTGTTAGTGACGCAGACGTCATCCATATCAATCAACGTAATTGCGCCAATGCCGGTTCTCGCCAGCGCTTCTGCCGCCCACGAACCCACGCCACCAATGCCCACCACGCAGACATGCGCATCCGCGAACAGTTGCAGGGCTTTTTCACCGTATAACCGTGCCGTGCCGCCGAAACGCTGGCGCCAGGCATCGCTGATTACCACAGACATAAAACCTCAGATGTAAAAAGGGTGAGGTATTCCTCACCCTGAACCGTAATCCGTCTTGCGCTCAGAATACCACACTCAGCCGCTAAATACGTTCCCGGTACCCGGCGCTGTCTTCAGCACCCACACGCGCCCGTAGTGGTTATACCAGCCTGCACGGTGGCCGGCATCCGGGCCGATGCCCTGATAAATGTCGAAGTGCTGGCCTTTAATCGCCCCGCCCACGTCCAGCGCCACCATCAGGCGTAATTCATACTTGCCGTTGAATTTGCCGTTGTTGTCGAGGAGAGGGACTTCCGCCAGTAGCGTGGTACCCGCCGGGATAATCGAACGATCCGATGCCACAGAAGCGCGGCCAATCAGCGGGACGGCGCTCGCCCCTTTCACCGGCGCAAAGTTCTGCGGTTTGAAGAAGACAAACGATGGATTCTGCTCAAGCAGCTCACGCACTTCCGCTTCGCTGTGTTTTTCGCCCCACTCGCGGATCGCCTGCATCGACATATCTTCTCGTTTCACTTCACCACGGTCGATGAGCACCTTACCGATGCTGCGATAGGCATGGCCGTTTTTCCCGGCATAGCTAAAGAAGTTCAGCGGCGAGCCGTCGCCAAAATCAATATAGCCGCTGCCCTGCACGTCCATGATGAAGTTATCCATCAGCGAGTTGCTGTAGGCCAGCACGTAATTTTCGCTAAGCGCACCGGCATAGATTTCAGCGCGGGACGGGAGACGACCGCGTTTTGGCGGCATGCGGTAAATCGGATACTGGAATTCGCCCTGACGCGTGTGTCGTGCCTGGACAACCGGGGTGTAGTAGCCGGTAAACTGAACGTTACCGTAGTTATCCGCCCCTTCCATCTGCCACGCGTCAATACCAAACTGGCGCATATTGCGCGTATCACCGCCAGCACGCAGCCAGTCCTGCACTGCACTATAAACGTTGTTCTGTGAGCCATACAGGCGCGGCGACGCTTTGCGGATCTGGTACACCTGCTCGGAGAAATCCCCGGCATTGATTGGAGCACCCACGGCATCTGGCTGGTTAACTAAAGAGAAAGGCTGGGATAACTTCCCGTCTTTATACTGTTGACCGCGATCGGTCGGTTTGGAAGAGCAGGCCGCAAGAATCGCTACCATTGCGCCTGTCATCAGATACTTCACCCAACGTCCTTTCATTATATCTCGTCTTTTAGTTGCCCAATTCCGCGTGATGAAGATAACAAACCCACCGTGGTAATGAAATGCGATCGCCTTCCCTTTGGCAAATTCTGGACAAAAAATAGTCCAAAGTGGCTATTCCCGTTCATTTTGCATACAAAATAATGAATTATGCGAAAAAGGGGTTGCATCACAAACCTATCCGAGTATAGTGCGCTTCCACGGACGCGGGGTGGAGCAGCCTGGTAGCTCGTCGGGCTCATAACCCGAAGGTCGTCGGTTCAAATCCGGCCCCCGCAACCAATTAAAATTTGATGAAGTATCTTCTACGACTGTAGAAAGACGGACGCGGGGTGGAGCAGCCTGGTAGCTCGTCGGGCTCATAACCCGAAGGTCGTCGGTTCAAATCCGGCCCCCGCAACCAATCAAATTTGAAGAAGTAAGTTTCTACAAGTGTAGAAAGACGGACGCGGGGTGGAGCAGCCTGGTAGCTCGTCGGGCTCATAACCCGAAGGTCGTCGGTTCAAATCCGGCCCCCGCAACCAACACTTCTTAAAACAATAAACACCCTTAAGGGTGTTTTTTTGTATCTGCCGTTTGTGAAAGTGCCGGGCGAGATACCCGGCGTAATACCCTATCCCCGCCGCGCCAGCGTTTCCCCGTCTGAGAAATAGGCCCGAATACCCGCCAGAATCGACTCCGCCACTTCCTGCTGGAATTTAGCCGTCTTGAGCTTGCGTTCCTCTTGCACGTTACTGATAAACGCGGTTTCGACCAGAATGGACGGAATATCTGGCGCTTTCAGTACTGCAAATCCGGCCTGCTCGACGCTGTTTTTGTGCAGCTTGTTGACCCGGCCCAGTTTGCCCAGCACCGCTTTACCAAACTTCAGACTGTCGGTAATGGTCAGCGACTGCACCATATCAAACAGCGTATGGTCGACGTAACGATCCCCGCTTTTGCTCACGCCACCGATTAAATCCGAGGCGTTCTGCGTGTCCGCCAGGTATCTCGCGGCGGTACTGGTCGCCCCTTTCGTTGACAGGGCAAACACCGACGATCCGCTCGGCTGGCGGCTGGTGAAGGCATCCGCATGAATAGAGACAAACAGATCCGCGCGCTGCTTCTGCGCTTTCGCCACGCGGACCTTCAGCGGGATAAAGACATCTTCGTTGCGCGTCATGTAGGCGCGCATATTGCCCTCTTTGTCGATTAACGCCTTCAGACGACGGGCAATTTGCAGCACCACATCTTTTTCGCGGGTGTGATATTTCCCAACGGCGCCGGAATCTTCTCCGCCGTGGCCAGGATCGAGCATGATCACAATCGGACGATCGCGCCCCGCCCTGCCCGGCTTAGGACCACTTTGCGCAGGTGGGACCTGCCGCTGGAGATCGCCTTTGTTGTAATCTTCAAGTAACGCCAGGAGCGGATCCTGAATATCCGTTGCATTCGCCGGATAGAGATCCATTACCAGGCGCTCCTTAAAGGCGGCAACAGGCGCAAGGGCAAAGAGCTGCGGTTTCACGTTCTGCTTGAGCTCAAACACCATGCGCACGGTTTGCGGATCGAACTGCCCGACGCGCGCCGATTTGATAAAAGGATCGTCGCCACGGATCTGCGCCGCCATGCCTTTAAGCACGGAGTTGAGATTCACACCTTCGAGATCAACCACCACACGTTCAGGATTGCTGAGGGCAAATTGTTTGTATTTCAGCACGCGGTTGGACTCGACCGTCACGCGCGTATAGGTCGACGACGGCCAGACGCGCACCGCGACTACCTGGCTTGTGGCGGCAAGACCCACCTGGCTGACGCTAAGCAACCACATCGCCCCGGCCCCTTTTAACAGGCGGCGGCGGCTTATTGCTGAATTGGATCCCGACATGCTTCTCCCGAGCAAGAAATCTGATTGATGAACAAAACGCCCAAATTGACCGAAAACTTTAACGAATGACGCATAAACTGTCATCTATAAAAGGGTAAACAATCATACGTTAACGCACGGATTACTTATTATTTTCTGTGGGTCGCAGAAAATTTTGGCTTGCACACGCGGCCACAATCGAATAAAAATACATAAATAACGAATAAACATTCATTAAGGGTTGTGTCATGGTTAAGGAACGCAGAACCGAACTGGTCCAGGGATTCCGCCATTCTGTTCCCTATATCAACACCCATCGGGGGAAAACCTTTGTCATCATGCTTGGCGGCGAAGCCATTGAGCATGAGAACTTTTCCAGTATCGTCAATGATATCGGCCTGCTGCACAGCCTCGGCATCCGTCTGGTGGTGGTGTATGGCGCACGTCCGCAAATCGAAGCCAACCTGGCCGCCCATCACCATGAGCCGATCTACCACAAACATACCCGCGTGACGGATGCGAAAACCCTCGAACTGGTCAAACAGGCGGCGGGTCTGTTGCAGCTCGATATCACCGCCCGCCTGTCGATGAGCCTGAGTAATACGCCGCTGCAGGGCGCGCACATCAACGTGGTGAGCGGCAACTTTATCATCGCTCAGCCGCTCGGCGTGGACGATGGCGTGGATTACTGCCACAGCGGCCGCATCCGGCGCATTGATGAAGAAGCCATTCACCGCCAGTTAGACAATGGCGCGATCGTCCTGATGGGACCCGTTGCCGTTTCCGTAACGGGTGAAAGTTTTAATCTGACCTCGGAAGAGATTGCCACCCAGCTGGCCATCAAGCTGAAAGCGGAAAAAATGATCGGCTTTTGCTCATCACAGGGCGTCGTGAACGATGAGGGCGTGATTGTGCCAGAACTTTTTCCGAATGAAGCCCAGGCGCGCGTCGAAGCGCTGGAAGCACAAGGCGATTACTATTCCGGTACCGTGCGTTTTCTGCGCGGCGCCGTCAAAGCGTGCCGCAGCGGGGTACGCCGCAGCCACCTGATCAGCTATCAGGAAGACGGCGCGCTGTTGCAGGAACTGTTCTCCCGGGACGGGATCGGTACGCAGATCGTAATGGAGAGCGCCGAGCAGATCCGCCGTGCCACCATCAATGACATCGGCGGCATTCTGGAGCTGATCCGTCCGCTGGAACAACAGGGCATTCTGGTTCGCCGCTCCCGCGAGCAGCTGGAGATGGAGATCGACAAGTTCACCATCATCCAGCGAGATAACCTGACCATTGCCTGTGCGGCGCTTTATCCGTTCCCGGAAGAGCAGATTGGCGAAATGGCGTGCGTTGCCGTGCACCCGGATTACCGTAGCTCCTCGCGGGGGGAACTGCTGCTTGAACGCGTGGCGGCACAGGCGCGCCAGATGGGTCTGAGCAAGCTGTTCGTGCTCACCACGCGCAGCATTCACTGGTTCCAGGAGCGCGGCTTCACGCCGGTGGATATTGATTCTCTGCCGGAAAGTAAGAAAGAGATGTACAACTACCAGCGCCGCTCGAAGGTGTTAATGGCGGACCTGGGATAACAATCACCCTCTCCTGTCGGAGAGGGTGATTACTCAGACAGATTCAAAAATCGCGCTTAATCCGCTTCTGCGCTCGGTGCGAGTGGCAATCGCCTGTCCCAGCACGCGTTCATCCGCATACAGCGACAGACGCTGGCGCGCACGGGTAACGGCGGTGTAGACCAACTCACGGGTTACGACCGGCGAAAGCTGTGTCGGCAGGATCAGGGCCGCATGGTTGAACTCTGAGCCCTGAGACTTGTGTACCGTCATCGCCCATGCCGTTTCATGCTCTGGCAGACGGCTGGGCTGGACGGACTTCACGCTGCCGTCCGGCAGCTGGAACCAGACGCGCAAACCGTTACCGCGATCGAGCGCAATACCGATATCCCCGTTGAACAGCCCCAGAGTACTGTCGTTGCGGGAGATCATCACTGGCCGGCCTTCATACCATCGCGAATGCTGCTGACGGTTAATTTTGCGTTTCTGCACCAGCAACTGCTCCAGCCTGTCATTCAGGCCCGCAACGCCGAACGGCCCTTCCCGCAATGCGCACAGAAGCTGGTATTCGCCAAATGCGGCAATGACCTGCCCGGGCTGACTGCGCTGCTGCACGCAGCTCAGAAAACGCTGGTATCCATGGAGAGCCTCCTCAAGCATAGCCTGATACTCTTCCCCGCTTTGCAGCGATTTCTTTTCAATGTCAGTGAAAGAGCCGTCAAACACCGTGCGCGTGGCATGCCGATCGCCACGGTTGACCGCCGCAGCCAGCTGACCGATGCCGGAGTCGCTACCGAAACGGTAGCTTTTTTGCAGCAGGCACAGGCTGTCACGCAGTGCGCCTGCGACTGGCGAGTGATCGGGTTCAAGCGAGCAGCCGGTCAGGCGGGCAAGCTCCTGCGCCCGCGCGGCGGTATAACCGTAGCTGGCGTAGGTACAGATATCCCCCAGTACCGCCCCGGCTTCCACGGAGGCGAGCTGGTCGCGATCGCCCAGGAAAACCACGCGCGCATGCGGCGGCAGAGCATCGATCAGGCGCGACATCATGGTCAGGTCAATCATGGAGGCTTCATCCACCACCAGCACGTCCAGATGCAGCGGATTACCCGCATGGTAGCGCAGCCGCTGGCTACCCGGCTGCGCGCCGAGCAGACGGTGCAGGGTACTCGCTTCACCCGGGAAAAGCGCAAGCTGCTCCTGAGTGAGCGGCAGCTGTTGCATCGCACCGCCCAGTGATTCGGTCAGTCGCGCCGCTGCTTTCCCGGTGGGCGCCGCCAGACGAATACGACATCGCTGCTCGCCTGATAGCTGGATCAGGGCTGCCAGCAGCTTTGCGACGGTCGTGGTTTTCCCGGTCCCCGGGCCACCTGAAATCACCGAAATCCGCCGCGTCAGGGCGACGGCCGCCGCCACTTTCTGCCAGTCTGTAGTCTCACCGGAGTCAAACAGCCTGTCCAGTGTCTGGCGAAGCTGCGCTTCGTCGCAGGGAAGCGGCGCGTTGGTCTCACTAAAGAAACGCGCTACCGTCAGTTCGTTTCGCCACAGACGGTTCAGATATAAGCGCTCCCCCGTCAGGATCAGCGGCGCCTGGTTTTCTCCCGGCCCGACGGCCGACGATTCGCGCAAAATTTTCTGCCAGTCCACCCTCTCCCCCAGCAGCGCAAAGCAGGACTGGAGGACAGGCGCCATTTTCTCGTCAACTACCAGACGCGAGAGCGGCAGACACACATGCCCCTCTCCGGCGTCTTTACTCAATAGGGCAGCGGCAAGCATCACGGCGGGCTGGTCAGCGGCAATCATCATGGCAAACTGCACATCCAGCTGACGCAGCACGCGTTGCTCTACCGCTTCCAGCAATAAGTCCTGCATCGTCATGCCATCTCCTCCGTGTTTGCTGCAAACAGGTTATCCATTTTATTAATCAATTCCGCATCCGGACGGGTGCTGAAGATCCCGGAGCGCGGATCGGCAGCGTCGACCCCGCGCAAGAAGAGGTAGATGACGCCACCAAAATGATTGTCGTAGCGGTAATCCGCAATACGGTGGCGCAAATAGCGGTGCAGCGCTAGCGTGTAGAGCTGATATTGCAGATCGTAGCGATGCATTTGCATGGCTGCCGCCATCGCCTGCTGGGTATAGGCTTCGCTGTTCTCGCCCAGCCAGTTCGATTTGTAATCCAGCAGGTAGTACCGTCCTTCGTGACGGAAGACCAGGTCGATAAAGCCTTTCAGCATGCCCTGCACTTGACGGAAGTTCAACGGCGGGCAACCGGCTGAGAGCGGATCGTACTGACGGATAAGCGCATCGAGCGCGTCGGCCTTAAGCGGGCCTGCGACAGGCAGATAAAACTCCATCTCAACCTGTTTATTTCTGGCCGTTAGCTGACGAAGAGCGAAGCCCTGCTCAGTCAGCGGTGCCTGCAAAATGGCGTTGATCCAGTCAGTGAGAACGGGCTGCCAGTGCGCGTCATAGCCCCCGCTCTGTAGCATCTTCAGCACCCACTCCTCACTGACAGGCTGAGTAAAATCAAGCTCTTCAAAGAGGCTGTGCAAAAAGGTGCCCGGCGACGCGCCGCGTGGGAACTGATGCGGAGTTAACGTCGGTTCAACCGGAATATCACCCACCCCTGCGGCATCCACGTCCAGCTTCGGCATGAGATCCAGCGCAATACTTTGCCCGTGCTGTTGCAGGCCAGAATAGCTGGTGACGCGCCAGTCGTCGGCAAGCACCCGCGTGATCTGGCGCGCATTAAGGTCGGTCGCGGGCTCTTGCGCCATTTGCCAGCGGCTATTGTCTGGCAGAGACGGGATATGCAGCGCGATATCGTCACCGCAGAGCGACTCAATGCAAAGGCGCAACCCCGCAGCATCTTTCGGCTCGCCACGCTGAATAAGCCGCCCTAACGCGCTTAAATGGAAATCGCTTTCCCCTGTTTTCTCCCCGCGACGGCGGAAAACCGGGGCGACGCCCAGGCTGCAATGCCAGACAGAACGGGTCAGCGCCACGTAAAGCAGGCGCAAATCCTCCGCCAGACGCTCCGCTTCTGCCAGTTCAACGCTGGTCTCCGCCTTGCTGAGATCGAGCACCGCATCGAAAGTCTCGCGGTCATGGTAAAAGGCCTGATCCTGAACCCGGTAGTTCGCGATGAAAGGCAGCCAGACCAGCGGATATTCGAGACCTTTGGATTTGTGAATGGTGACGATTTGCACCAGATGCTTATCGCTCTCAAGACGCATCTGCTGGCTTGAAGAGTTACTGTTTGGATCCGCGATTTGCTGCGCCAGCCAGCGCACAAGGGCATGTTCACTTTCAAGCTGGGTACCCGCTTCCTGTAACAGTTCGCTGATGTGTAAAATATCGGTCAGACGCCTTTCACCGCCGGATGTCGCCAGCATATTTTCGGCAATCTGACGCCGTGTCATCAGCTCGCGCAGCATCGCCATAACGCCGCGCTTTTGCCAGCGTTCACGGTAATGGACAAACTCTTCTACCACCGCATCCCATGCGTTTTCGTCATGGTTGAGTTCATCAATATCCCGTGCGTTCAACCCCAGCATAGAACTGGCCAGCGCGCTTCGAAGCGTATTTTCGCGCTCCGGCGCCAGCACCGCCTGAAGCAACCAGAGCATTTCCTGGGCTTCCAGCGTGTCGAACACGCTGTCGCGGTTAGAGAGATACACTGACGGAATATCCAGCAACGTTAGCGCATCGCGGATTAACGCCGCTTCCTGACGACTGCGCACCAGCACGGTAATATCAGAGGCCTTTACAGGATATGCCTGTTCCCCCTTCCACAGTAGTGCCTCGCCGCGCGCGCCTGCGCTTAGCCAGTCACGGATTTGCGCGGCGCAGTGCTGGGCCATCGCCGCCTGATAATCGGCAACGCCATAGCCTTCCCCCTCAAGCAGCCAGAAGGTCATGGCGGGTTGCACCGCACCGCTGACTTCAAAGCGCAGCGTCGCGTTGTTTGGGGCGGATTTCACCGGCAGGAAAGGGATTTCATTGAACATGAATGCCGTCTCCATACGGCTGAACAGCGCATTGACGCTCTCAACCATCCCCGGAGCGGAGCGCCAATTGGTATCTAACGTGTAATGCGCGACAACCTCACTACGGGCTTTCATATAGGTGAAGATATCTGCCCCACGGAAGGCGTAAATGGCCTGTTTAGGGTCGCCTATCAGCAGCAGGGCAGTGTCGGGCTGCTGTCGCCAGATGCGGCGAAAAATGCGGTACTGCTGGGGGTCGGTGTCCTGAAATTCGTCAATCATCGCCACCGGAAAACGGGTACGGATCGCGCTGGCGAGCGCTTCACCATTCTCGCTGGACAGGGCTTCGTCCAGGCGGCTCAGCATGTCATCAAACCCCAGCTCGCCCCGGCGACGTTTTTCGCGCGCGACTGCCTGGCGGATCTCCGTCATGGCGCGGGTGATCATCAGGTCATTGAGCGTTAATGGCTCCGCAAGCAGCGCTTCAATCGCCACAAACAGGGGATGCTCAGGCACAATACCGTCGGCTTTGGTTCGCTCGGTCAAAAAGCGCTGCGAAAATTTTTCCAGTGCGTCCGGAAGCTGGTAACCCCGCGTCTCCTCCTGGGCCCAGGCGCTGATCTTTTCGATCCACTTCCCCTGGTTCCCACGGTTGAACTTGCGTCTGTCGATGCCTGAGTTTTCGATGATTGCATCAATTTCACCAACCGACTCATTCCACTTCTGCTTAAGCGCGGTAATTTTGGCGACGATCTTTTCATGGCGCGAGGCCAGCGTTTCATCGGCAGGCGGAGGAGATTTAATGACCGGCGCTTCGCCTTGCAGGTAACGGTCGATGGCGCGAAGAAGCTCTTCCGGACCTTTCCACAGGGCGTGAACCGCTTCAGCAATGTCGCGCTGCAACGGATAACAGTGACGACGCCAGAAATCCGCACAGGCCTGATAGCGAAGCTCGGATTCATCTTCAATAAGCTGCTGCTCAAAGAGCATGCCGGATTCAAACGCATTCAGGCTCAGCATGCGCTGACAAAAACCGTGAATGGTGAAGACGGACGCTTCATCCATTTGCCGTTCGGCCAGCAGCAGCCATTGCGCAGCCTGTTGCTTATCCGCAATCTCGTCCAGCAGGCTCGCGTAGAGGGGGTTATCCGTCGTCTGACGCAGACAGGCGATGCGCAGCTCATGAATGTTGCTGCGAATACGGCCACGCAGCTCGGCAGTGGCCGCTTCGGTGAAAGTTACCACCAGCAGCTCTTCCACGCTTAACGGGCGCGAAAAAGCGGCGTTGCCGCCGAGCCCCAACAGCAGACGCAGATAGAGCGCGGCGATGGTATAGGTTTTTCCCGTTCCCGCTGAGGCTTCAATCAGTCGCTCACCCTGTAGAGGTAAACTTAGGGGATCAAGCGGCTCAGCGGTATGGGTCATTCTTTCTTACTCCAGGGCATAGTTTGTTGCAGCGCGCTGACGCTCTTCCAGACGGTCCACTCTTTTGATTTTACGTAGTCCGTTTTCCCGTTCTGGCTGCCAGAAACCTGAGACAGGATGGCCATACCCTGCGGTTTAACTACCGCCTGATGGAAGAAATCGGCAACTTTTTGTGGCGTCAGCTGTTTTATTTCGGCCACTATTTTATCACGCGAATCAAATTTCATATTACCGCGATCAAAATCTTTGCTCAGCTGCGAGGCCTCTTCACCCAGCGTCTGCGGCGGTTGCATCACCTGGGCGATAACCGCCTGCTGGATCTGGGCAAACTCTTCCGGCTTCATGGCGCGCAGTTTTGCTTCCGCCTGCGGGAAGAATGCCTGATAACGTTGCCACAGGTAAGCGGGTTGTTTGTCGCTGCTTTGCAGAAGGAAGCCCAACCCCCACTGACGGCCCACATTCATCGAGAAAGCGAATACCGCATAACCAAGCTGCTCTTCGGTGCGCAGCTGGTTGTAAAACCACGGCTGAATAATTTGACCGAGCACCGCACTCTGGGCAGAGCTGGTAAATTCGTCATATCCGACAGGGACAAACACCGCGGCCAGCGCGGAATCCGTGCTGCTTCCCGCTTTTTCGAAGATCGCATTCTGCTTTTTCTCTACCAGCACATCCTGGTTACGGCACCACTCATCGCCTTTTGAACCCAGTTGCGCACGCACGTTTTGTGCCAGCGTTTTAGCCTGATCTTCGCTCATGTTCCCTACAACCAGGAACTCCGGACGAGTATTGGTTTTCAGCGAATCACGGTAAGCCAGCACCTCTTTTAAGGTGACTGAGGGCAATAACGCGCGGCGATCTTCGCGCTGGAAATAAGGAATTTGGGACAACATCTGTGCTGGCATAATCGCCTGATCGTAGGCTTTACCCTTCTCGGCAGAATCCATCATCTGGGCATACCAGGACTTAGCCTGCTCGAGCTGTTCTTCCGTAGGCGTATAGCTGAAATAACCGTCCAGCAGCGCCTGGAACAGCTGCGGCAAACGCTGGGTATAGCCGTTGGCATTCACCATCAGGCCGTTATTGGCATTGGTGGAGAAACTGATACCGCCAACGGCAGCCTGGTTGCTGAGCTGATCGAGGGCAATACCGGCCAGATAATCGTTAAGCGCAAACAGCACCTGGTTTCTGGCGCTGTCCATTGCTTTAGGATTACGCAGCACTACGCTGACATCCGCTTTTGGCTCGTCGCCGAAATAGCGGCTTGGGGTGTAGACCACGCGCAGCGTCGGCTCATCAACAATCAGCTCCGGATGCGGATAGGCCTTTGCAGGTTTGATCAGCGAGAAATCGTCCGGGATGTAGGGGTTAAGCTCCGGTAACTTCAGCGCAATTTCCCCCGCCTTTTTCTGCCAGCCCGCGAAGGTCTGTTCGCTGATTTTTTCAACCTGATACGGGGCATCAACGAAGTAGGCCATTTTGTTATGCGGTTCGTTCGGGCTGATATACCAGACGCGGGCATTCTGCGGAGTCATCATCGCCAGACGCGCTTTGAGCGCCCCGGCGTCATACTGATCGGCAATATTTACCGCATCCAGCGTATGTTCCACCGGCACGCGGATCATGGTATCTGCCAGCCACTCGACGTAGTCCATATCACGCGTAATAGAGGGATAGCGGAAATCGAGATCCAGCACGTGCGCCAGCTCGTCGAAGTAGCGTTTATCGACGCCTTTGTCGCGCAGCAGAGAGAGATAACTGAAAATGGCCGCAACGACGTCGTCACGGTGAGCCAGCCCTTTATCGGTCAGCGTCGCGGAGATGGCCAGCACGCCGCTATTCCCGTTTACGACGGGATCGGAGTCAGCGCGAATACCTTCCACCAGCCCCTGCTTTTGCAGCCAGTCGGAGAGCGTACCCGGGCTGCGGTTACCGATAAGATAAGTCACCAGCTCGTCGGTTTTGCTGCGGAACTGCGCCGTGTTGTTATCAATACGGAATTCAACGCGTAACACCTTGCGCGGCAAGGCCGGCACATAGTGAATAACAATGCCTTTTTGCGCGTCCGTGACAACCGGCACGTTAATCTGCGGCAGATCGATATTTTTATTTGGCACCCTGCCATAGGTCTGCGCAGCCATGTTTGCCAGCGTCGGCAACGGTTTATTGCTGTAAATAACCGCTTTCATCAGATTGGCGGAATAGTATTTTTCACGAAACGCATGCAGCGCATCGAGCACCGGGCTACCCGGCTTGTCGCTCAGCGTTTCAAGGTTGCCGCCTGAGAAGCGCGAACCCGGGTGCGCCGGATTGATGGTTTCAGCGCTAACCTGCGCCATGCGCATACCGTCTCGCGTGCGCGCCATCGTCAGTTCGGCGTTTACGGCGTTGCGTTCCCGGTCAGCATATTTTTTATCCAGCAGCGGTGCGGCTATGGCATCCGCCAGACGGTCCACCGCCCCATCAAGCGCATCATTTTCCACTTCCAGGTAAAACGCGGTACGATACGGCGCAGTGCTGGCGTTGTGGCTGCCGCCATGCATTTTCAGAAATTCGGACAGGCTGTCAGGCTGTGGGTATTTTTTAGACCCCATCAGCGTCATGTGCTCAAGGTAGTGCGCCAGTCCCGGATGGGCGTCAGGATCTTCCAGCGATCCGACCGGCACAACCAGTGCGGAGAGCGATTTAACCGCCTGAGGATCGGAAACCAGCAGCACGGTCATCCCGTTATCAAGACGAATCGCCTGATACTGACGGGTGTCCTTATCGCTCTTACGGATTGTTTCCTGGACAGGTTGCCAACCGGAATCGGCCTGAGTGACGGGAGCCCAAAGGGCGATAAACAAAACAAACGCTTTGAACAAGGTGCTGCCTGGCATTACGACCTCTTTATCACGGCTACATCATTAACAACGTGCGTGCTGGACACGCCAGCATCTCTTTCTTTGGGTACATCAGTCCGTGATAAGAGGTGCATCATAAATGAACACCCCGTGCTGTGCAATTTTTATACAGCACTCAGGACTGCTTAAATTTGAACAACGGTAACAGGTAGCGTTGCGCCTCTTCCGTGATAATGTCGAAATATTCTGGCTCCAGCGTTCGCCATAAACGTTGATACCAGACATCGTCGCCCTCGCCACGTACCATCATGTTCCCTTCGTAGGCCTGCAAAAACTTGCTGCGCGCTTTCTGGAGCGAAGCCTCATCCGTTAACATGGCATCATTCTGCGCGTCGTAACAGGCTTTTATCCATGCCCCCCCACTTTCAGGCAGCAAAAGCAGAGGCTTGTTCATGCCCTGACGATAACCTTCAATATAAAGCGACAGATACGTCAACGCCTGCTCAGGCTCCATCGGCGGGAAGCGCCACTCGCCGTCCTTACGTACAAACAACCGGCTTTCGCCTTCGTGACCGCTCGCACTGTAGACAAGATGTTCGAGCCAGAGTTGCAGGCCATGTGAAACGCTGAGCATAGATGGGCGCCAGCGTAGCAGCCCGTCAGACTGCACGTGCGTGAGCCAGCCGCTGAGGTGCATACCGTTACAATCGAGATCAATTTCAATGCTGCTCGCCGGTTGCCGACACGCGATAACCCGGTCAGCAAGCGCTTGCATCTCATCACACTGGGCATCCCAGACGATTTCGCCGAACGCACCATACGGCAGTAATCCCGACGCCCTGTAACGTCGGAACAGTTTACTGGCGTCTTCTTCGTCAACCAGCGCATTCAAAAGCTGGGAATTAAGCTTAAAACGCTCCAGTCCATCAAGAATAAACGGTTCCGCATCAGGGATTTCGCTCTCTTCCGAGCGGAAGTTCACCTGCAAGCGTTGCTGGAAAAAAGCCCGAACCGGATGGGCCCAAAAGCGCTGCAGCTGCTCAAACGTAAGGGTGTCTATGGCGCGCGGTTCGAGCGCCTGAATGAAATCGGTTTGCGGTGTGCCCGCGTTCTTCGCAGCGGGAAGCCACTCGCGGGCGTAGCTTTGCAGTTCATCAGGAACGTAATTGACAGGATCAAACGGCATACGGCTATGGTGACAGGTAATATGCGCTTTCACCCGACGTTCGCTTTCGTCGCAGTTACAGGCCTCATCGCCCGGCAGATAGTGACTCTGCCCGATGTAGTCCACCAGCTCCTGCACCAGCACGGACGGGAAACGCTCGCTGTTGTCCTGAATTGAACGGCCGATATAGCTGATATAAAGCCTGCTTTGCGCAGACATCAGCGCCTCAAGGAAGAGATAACGGTCATCATCGCGGCGGCTGCGGTCGCCCCGCTTCGGCTGTGCGCTCATGAGATCAAAGCCCAGGGGTGGCAGCGCACGTGGATAAATACCGTCGTTCATGCCAAGCAGACAGACTACTTTGAACGGGATTGAACGCATCGGCATCAGGGTGCAGATATTCACCGGCCCAGCAAGGAAGCGCTGGCTGATGCGCTCCTGATCGAGACGTTGCGTCAGCTCATCACGCAGAAGCGAAAGGGGTACCGCCTCGTGATAGTGCGAATTAACCCCCTCATCAACGATGGCCTGCCACTGCTTCTCGATAAGCGCCATGGCGGCTTCCGTTTCGCTGTCCGGCAGGAAGAAGTCATTCAGCATTTCGCGGCAAATCGGCAGCCACTCTTCGAGTGGGCGGGGCTGCATCAATGCACGGCGCCAGCGGTTGAGCTGCATCAGCAGCGAGGCTAAGTGACCAACCAGTTCCGCAATTAACCCACTGGACTCATCGTACGGCAGCACGTCATTCCATTCGCCGTGGATGCTCTCCATCGCATACCCCAGCAGCATACGCGTCAGGCCAAACTGCCAGGTATGCTGGCCAGTCGCGGGCAGCTCAAACTCCTGGACGTTATCATCGTCGATTCCCCAGCGGACGCCGGATTCGTTGACCCACTGGCGCAGGTAGCGCAAGCCCTCTTCGTTAATGCTGAAGCGTGCGGCCAGAACAGGCACATCCAGTAATGCCAGCACATCCTCAGAGATAAACCGGCTATCAGGCAGCGAAAGCAGGCTGATAAAGGCCTGTAGCGCCGGGTGTGACTGACGAGCACGGCGGTCAGAGATCGCGTAGGGAAGATAGCGGTCGCCCGTTGCGCTGCCAAATACAGCCTGAATAAACGGGCTGTAGCTGTCGATATCCGCCACCATCACCACGATATCGCGGGGTGTCAGGGTTGGGTCGTCCTGCAACATGGCCAACAGGCGGTCATGAAGAATTTCAACTTCACGCTGTGGGCTGTGGCAAACGTGGATCGCGATACTGCGATCGTCAGGATCCAGTTTTCGCTTCTTATCGCTTCGCGCAAACTCCTCGGCAGTGATCCCGGCCACGGCACGGTTTTCTAAATCCAGAATATCAAGCTGAATATTGTGCAGCAGGCTGTCCGGCGTAATATCCGCAAACGCGTCCACGTCCCCCTCTCCCGAGGAGGTGATATCTGAAAGCAGATAAATATAGTCGCGCCCCAGCTTGCCCCACGAGGCAAGTAGCGGGTTTGGCAGGTTCTGAATCCCCTCTTCATCGAAAAGCTGCGCCGCGTTTTCAGTGTCTTTAAACAGCGGCACGGCGCGTTCCTCAAAGAGGCGTTTACGCTGGCGGGTGACCAGCCGTGAAAGCCAGCGCGGATCCTGAATATCTCCCCAATAGTGCCGACATGGGTTGGTAAAGAGGATATGGATATCAATGTGCTTACCGAGCGCTTTTAGCGCGTTCAGGTAGACAGGCGGCAGCGCGGAGATACCGCAAATGAACACGCGTGACGGCAAACGGGCTGGCCGTTCTGCGGTGTTCTCAAGTGTTGAGATAAAGCGATCGTACAAGTTAGCACGGTGCCATTTAGGCTGACCGAGCTGCCCGGTATGCTCGACCAGCGCTTTCCAGAGTGGCGCCTGCCAGATTTGCGCTTCCGGTAACCCATCGACTAATTCTCCCGCTTCCCAGCGAATCAGCCATTCTGCGCGGTAAACCAGATACTGGTCATAGAGGTCAGCAGTGCGTGAGGCCAGCTGAAAAAGTTTGCGCTTGTCGGTGTCGTCATTCAGATAGTGGCGCAGCATGGCGAACTCATCATGCGCCAGCATGTCCGGCAGCAGCGTCATCAGTTTCCAGGCCATGCTTTGTTTGTTGAAGGCACTCTGCTCAGGAATATCCGGCAGGACGCGTACAAACATCTCCCAGATAAAGCTCGCGGGCAGCGGAAAATCGATATTCGCCGCAATGCCAAACTTCTGCGAAAGGGACATTTGTAGCCACTGCGCCATACCGGTGCTCTGCACCAGCACCATTTCTGGCTCAAACGGATCGTCAAGACGCTCTTGCTCAACGATATACTCCATCAGTGCTTCCAGCACATCCAGACGATTTGAGTGGTAAACCCTTAGCATAAACGCTCCCGACTAGCGGCTAACCGGGCAATGCAGACGCGTCAACGCGCCCTGCCGCCCCAGAGGAGAAATAAGTGTGACCGTGATGCTGACACATCCGGACTGTGTTGTCTGCCCCCGACTGACCTGCCAGCCCGGCGGGAGCGTTAATGTTGAGATCTGCGACTGATTCCACGCATGATGCCATAGCTGGCGATACTGGCTAAGCGCCGCATACCGGGCTGCCAGCGCGCGATGATATCCGGATAACGCCGTCACAACCACAACCAGCAACATTATTGCCAGCAAAACCTCAACCATGCTAAATCCTTTTTGTCTGCTCAGGGTAACTGACATAGCGCACTTTCCTTAAGGGGGCAGAAGTCGCTCCAGCCGTGGGCAGAAAAGCGTATCTGTCCTTCCGCGATATCCCCGCCTCGCCATAGCAACAGATCGTCATTTCCGGCAATAAGCAAAACACGCTCCTCAAACAGCCTTACACAGACCCGCAGACCTTGTGTCTGCTTGCACTGAACCTCTGGCTGTAAAGCCCAGTCCTGAACGCGTCCCCGCTCCAGTGCAGATTGCAAGGCAGCCTGCTGGCGAATAGAGAGACTCTCACCACTCATCAGCGTGCTAAAGGTTTGCAACTGCTGGTTTAATCCGGTGAGGATCAGCGTGCCGAGCACCAGCAATAGCAAGACCAGCGCCAGCGATGACATGCCCCGCTGACGATTCACAGATTAAACCCCGTTACGGTGTGGCGAGCCGAAAAAGGTGCAGTCAGTTCACCTTTGCGGCGGGCACGCAGCTCGATACTGATGACCGGCGCAAAGCCAGCACGATCGGTTTTAGTGACCATAAACTGCTCTATCAGGACCCGATCCGGGTCAGTGAGCTTATCCCATCCCTTACCTTCACAGGATGTCGCGCCCCGCAGCGTTTCGAGCGTTCCGGACTCAAGCCGGAATCCCGTGCTGTCATTTTCTGACGCGGTGCTATCCCACTGGCCGTTGCTGTTTGCATCCCATTGCACAATTGCACAACGCCCTTGCCTGCCGATAATTAACCCTTGCCCCTGACAATGCCCTGCACAGTATCCTGCTCGCTGGAGCTGTTTACCCATCGCAAGCAGGCGTTGCCACACCTCATCTTCCAGCTCCCGTTGCCCGGATTGCAGTAAAACACCCCGCTGTAGCCCCGGTAAAAAACGTGACGTGCTGAGTAACAGAATACTGCTTATCGTCATCGCAATCAGGACCTCCAGAAGGGAGAACCCTTTTTGTTTTACTGGCATGCACCTTCTCCTGCGGCATCACACAGCCTGATACGTCCGCCATTTGAGACAATAACCCACCACGCACCGGCGCGGCTCTGCACTCGAATATGTCCGGCCCATGCGGTATCCCTTAAGCCGTAAAATCCCAGCGCAGGCGTTACGTCGCTCAGCGTGACCTCCGGCCATAACGGTTTCATCACGAACGGGTCGCCGCTGTCACAACCTGCAGCCGCTGAACTCACCAGACAGTCCCTTTCACCGTCTTTATGCAGCGCGATCCTGTGCTCGCTGTTGTGACGATTTGCGTCGTTTCGCAAGAACGCCAGGTAATCCCGCACCTGACAGGCTGTCTGCCAGAGCCGCTGCCGCTGTTGCCAGCTGTCCCAGCCATAAAGTCCCGTCGCGCTGAGGATCACAACCAGCGAGATGGCGAAAAGGGTTTCGATAAGCGTAAAGCCATGTTCGTTTTTCATGGCGGGAGTGTGGCGAAATGGCAGAAAAGGCGCGAGCGTTAAACCAGAACATTACGAGCCGCTTTCCGGAGATTTTCACCCGTTGCAACGCGTTACATCGTCTCTGGAAACAGGCTCGAAGAACAAAACGAGCGCGAAAAAAAACCGGCGCTAAAGAGCACCGGTTGTGTCAGGATTCGCCGTATCAGATGGCGACAGGGGCTTTGATGCCAGGATGCGGGTCGTAGCCTTCAATCTCGAAGTCATCAAAACGGTAATCGAAGATCGAGTCCGGTTTGCGTTTGATCACAAGCTTCGGCAATGCACGCGGTTCGCGCGTCAGCTGGAGATGCGTCTGTTCCATATGATTGCTGTAGAGGTGGGTGTCACCGCCCGTCCAGACAAAATCGCCCACTTCAAGATCGCACTGCTGCGCCATCATGTGCACTAACAGCGCGTAGCTGGCGATGTTAAACGGCAGGCCGAGGAACACGTCGCAGGAGCGTTGATACAGCTGGCAGGAGAGTTTGCCGTCCGCCACGTAGAACTGGAAAAACGCGTGGCAAGGCGCCAGCGCCATTTTATCCAGTTCACCCACGTTCCAGGCAGAAACAATGATACGGCGCGAGTCCGGGTCATTTTTCAGCTGGTTCATGACGGTCGTGATCTGGTCGATATGGCGGCCGTCCGGGGTAGGCCACGCGCGCCATTGCTTGCCGTAAACCGGCCCCAGGTCGCCGTTCTCATCTGCCCACTCGTCCCAGATGGAGACATTGTTTTCATGCAGATAAGCAACGTTGGTATCGCCTTGCAGGAACCAGAGCAGTTCATGAATGATCGAGCGCAGATGGCAGCGCTTCGTCGTCACCAGAGGGAAGCCTTCTTGCAGATTGAAGCGCATCTGGTGGCCAAAAATGGAGAGCGTACCGGTGCCGGTGCGGTCGTTTTTCGGCGTGCCCTCGTCGAGCACTTTTTTCATCAATTCAAGATACTGTTTCATGATTCCTCAGGAAAGTTGTTGCTGTGGACGACGACGATACGCCCAAATCATCATAATGGCACCCGCGACAATCATCGGAATGGAGAGGATCTGCCCCATGCTGATGTACTGTACCCACTCGCCGGTAAACTGTGCATCCGGCTGGCGGAAGAACTCGACGATGATACGAAACGCGCCGTAGCCAATCAGGAACAGACCAGATACTGCCCCCATTGGGCGCGGTTTGCGGATATACAGATTCAGGATGATAAACAGCACCACACCTTCCAGCGCCAGCTCATAAAGCTGAGACATATGACGCGGCAGAACGCCGTAGGTATCGAAAATGGACTGCCACTCAGGATGCGAAGGCAGCAGCGCGATATCCTCTGCGCGGGAGCCCGGGAACAGCATGGTAAACGGCACGCTCGGATCGACACGCCCCCAGAGTTCACCGTTGATGAAGTTGCCCAGACGCCCTGCACCCAGCCCAAACGGGATTAATGGCGCAATAAAATCAGCCACCTGGAAGAAGTTACGTTTGGTGCGTTTGGCGAAGATCACCATCACGAGGATCACACCAATCAGTCCGCCGTGGAAGGACATGCCGCCGTCCCAGACGCGGAACAGATAGAGCGGGTCGTTCAGGAATACCGGGAAGTTGTAGAACAGGACATAGCCGATGCGCCCGCCCAGGAATACGCCAAGAAAGCCAGCATAAAGCAGGTTTTCCACTTCGTTCTTCGTCCAGCCGCTGCCCGGACGACTGGCGCGACGACCAGCAAGCCACATGGCAAAGACGAAGCCCACCAGGTACATCAGTCCGTACCAGTGAAGCGCTACAGGTCCTATTGAGAAAATAACCGGATCGAATTCCGGAAAATGCAGATAACCACTGTTCATCTGTCACCACAAGATGTTGTTATTCCGCTGAAAGTGGACAGCGGCTGAATTGCATTCCCGCCGTTGGCAGGTGCTCCAAAGTTGCGAATCATAGCATAAGGCAGGCGCGGAGGATGCGCCTGAGATGTAAAAGATGTGTATAGGGTTTTATGCGCGCTGTTCCCCCTCACCCCATTCCTCTTCCTCAAGGGAGAGGGGGTCGTCCGAGCAGTCATTATTTTGTGGGGATCAGCGGCCGCCGCGGATCAAACCGCCCATGCCGCGTCGCTCCATAAACGCCGCCACCTGATGGCGCACTTCGGCTGCCAGCTGTGCTTCCAGGCTACGCGCGGCCAGCTCATGCGCCTCATCTTGTTCGATGTGACGTAACAGGTATTTCACACGCGCAACGGAACGTCCGTTCATTGACAGGTGACGGAAACCGAGGCCAATCAGGATCGCCACGCACATCGGATCGCCGGCCATTTCACCGCACAGGCGCAGGTCGATATTATGCTGCTCGGCTTCGCGGGCGATCATCGCCAGGGCACGAAGCATCGCCGGATGCAGGCTGTCGTAGATACTGGCCACGCGGGTATTGTTGCGATCGACCGCCAGAATGTATTGCGTTAAGTCGTTGGTGCCAACGGAGATAAAATCAACGCGGGTTGCCAGCTGCGGTAACATAAAGACCATCGAAGGCACTTCCAGCATCACGCCAATACGGGGTTTAGGGATCGCGTAGCCGATCATCTCTTCCACTTCGCGCCCTGCACGCTCAATCAACCGCCGCGCTTCGTCGATCTCGTCAATACTGGTGACCATCGGCAGCAAAATGCTGAGATTCCCCGTGGCCGCGTTGGCACGCAGCATCGCACGAACCTGGATAAGGAAAATTTCCGGCTGATCGAGGGTAATGCGGATCCCACGCCAGCCGAGGCAGGGATTCTCTTCACTGATGGGCATATAGGGCAGTTGCTTATCCGCGCCGACGTCGAGGGTGCGCAACGTGACGGGTTTGTCGTTAAACATCTGCAACATGCCCTGATACTGCGCAACCTGCTCCTCTTCTGACGGGAAGCCGCTTTGCAGCATGAACGGTATTTCGGTGCGGTAGAGACCAATGCCATCGATGCGGCTGCCGAGCTTCTCTTCATGCTCGGGGCTTAACCCCGCGTTGAGCATCACCTTCACCCGCTCACCGCTCTTGAGCTGCGCGGGCAGGTTGACGTCATCTTCCGCCAGCTTGCTTAATTCATTCTCTTCGCTGATAAGACGCTGGTACTCCTGAAGGAGAACCGGCTCAGGATCCACCAGCAACTCACCGCGATATCCGTCCACCACCAGCGTACGGCGATGCAGTACGGAGGGCTGAATATCCGCCCCCATCACGGTCGGAATACCGAGCGCACGCACCATAATGGCGGCATGAGAGTTAGCTGCGCCATCGCGCACCACCACGCCCGCCAGCCTGTCCTGCGGTAATTCCGCCAGCGTCGTCGCCGAGAGTTCATCGGCCACCAGCACAAACCGGTTCGGCCAGGCATTCGCCCCCTGAATAGTATCATCGAGGTGGAACAGCAGACGTTGCCCAAGCGCGCGTAAATCGCCGGCGCGCTCTTTCAGATAGCCGTCAGTCAGTACCGCAAACTGCTCGGCAAATTTTTCAATGACCTTTTTAACCGCCCACTCTGCCACCGACCCCTTATCGACCTCGGCAAATAACTCACGACGCAAACGCGCATCGGAAAGCAGGTGTGAGTAGAGATCGAAAATGGCCGCCGTCTCTTTTTGCGCGCCAGCGGCAAAGCGTTTGCTGTAGCGACGAAACTCATTCGCCGCCTCTTCCAGCGCAGCGGTGAGCCGTTCGCGCTCAAGCGCCTCATCCAGCGTAGAGGCTTCGTAGACCTGCTCCATCAGCGGGAGCGTGGCATCCATCCAGCCTTCGGCTATAGCGACCCCCGGCGAGGCCGGAAGCGCGCGAATACGCGTATGACGATACTGACCAAAAAGAGCTGTCAGTTGGGACTGAGAGAGGATCGCCGCCATCTGCGTTGCCAGCGTGACGAGGAAGGACTCCTCGCTTTCATCGTACTGGCGCAGCTCGCGCTGCTGAACAACAAGCACGCCAAGCAGCTGGCGGCGCTGAATAATCGGTACGCCAAGAAACGCGCGGAAACGCTCTTCTTTGACGGAAGGGATATATTTGAAGCTGGGGTGTTTTTGCGCATCGGCAAGGTTGATTGGCTCCGCCAGTCGCCCGACCAGGCCAACAATACCTTCATCAAACGCGAGCGTGACGGTGCGTCCCCGTGGTTTTTTTAATCCGCGGGTTGCCATAAGGTAGTAGCAACGTCGGTCATGGTCGGCCAGGTAGACCGAACAGACCTCGGTTTCCATCGCAAGACAGATGTCCGTCACCAGAATATTCAGCGCCTCGTTGAGGCGAGGCGCACTGGCGACCTTTTCAACTATTTCTCGCAAGCGGGTGAGCATGATTTGCGTAGCTTAACCTCTTTTACGTCGCCAGGCAGGTGCGCTCTGTGGCTTCGGAGTCGTCTCCTGAAGCTGCATCACGACACTTGCGAACTCTTTCATCACCCTACGGTATACATCGCGCTTGAATGACACGACCTGACGAACCGGATACCAGTAGCTTACCCAGCGCCAGCCATCAAACTCTGGCGTGCTGCTGGTTTGCATATTGATATCTGAATCGTTGCCCACCAACTGCAAAAGAAACCACTTCTGTTTCTGGCCGATACAAACCGGCTTTGTGTCCCAACGCACCAAACGTTTCGGTAACTTGTAACGCAACCAGTTGCGGGTCGAAGCCAGGATGCGAACATCTTTTCGGCTTAAACCAACCTCTTCAAACAGCTCCCGGTACATCGCTTGTTCTGGGGACTCTCCAGGATTGATCCCGCCTTGCGGGAACTGCCAGGAGTGCTGACCATATCGCCGGGCCCACATCACCTGGCCCTGACGATTACAAATTACTATTCCTACGTTTGGGCGGTAGCCATCGTCATCAATCACCGGACTACCCCAAACTAAATCTGATATATGAATGATTGTTTCACACTACAGGGAGGCGGTAAACCACTCTCTTACAGGCCTGCAACCTAATAACATTTGAATAACTCACAATTTTGTGAGGAGTTATAAACAGATGAGGGCGACTGAGACCATTTTTATTCACCTTTTCTGTGGATATAGTTGTGAAGAAGTATGGAATTACAGATGAACAACCTTGTGGCCCGGCGAATCGTCAACTTTCATCACTTAAAATAAATTATTTAAATTCATCTAGTTAAACGTAAATTTAGGGTATCAAAGGCGATTAACGTGACGATCGTCACATCAAAGATCTTCCTGGTGATGAAAGATCGAACAGCGTCGGTTTTATCCACAGATTGTGCCAATAAGTTAGGCACAATTTGTGTGAAAATTCGATTTTCATCGCACGTCAAGGCTGTAAATTGAAACAGTAGTGGCGGTTATTCCCAGTTATCCCATTTTTCTGTGGATAACATGGTGTAAGATCCTGTTTATTGTCAGTGACCAGAATTGCACAACCTGTTTTTTAGCCATGGCGCGACGGGATACATTCCTAAAAAACATAATATAAATCATCCACATGGAATATGTACTCAGAAAAAAGTAAACTCTATCCACAAGGGATAAAATATCAGTTCATTTTTTAACCAAAAGGTTGTCAGCATGCATTCTCTCGCCCCACTGCTCTCTCCTCCCGTCAGTGAAGCCCAGTTGCTCCAGCAGGCACAACGTCTGGCAGGCTATGCACTGGGCGAGCTGGCCGTGATGGCGGGGTTGACGATACCCAACGATCTGAAGCGCGATAAAGGCTGGATCGGCGTGTTGCTTGAACGTTGGCTGGGCGCAAGCGCGGGCAGTAAACCCGAGCAAGATTTTGCGGCGCTGGGGGTGGAACTGAAGACGATCCCCATTGATAGCCTGGGGCGGCCACTGGAAACTACCTTTGTCTGCGTTGCGCCGCTAACGGGTAATAGCGGAGTGACATGGGAAACCAGCCACGTCAGGCATAAGCTGAAGCGGGTGTTGTGGGTACCCGTTGAGGGTGACAGGCAGATCCCGCTGGCAGAGCGTCGCGTTGGCGCCCCACTGCTCTGGAGCCCGGATGAAGAAGAAGAGAGACAGCTTTCCCAGGACTGGGAAGAGCTGATGGACATGATTGTGCTGGGACAGGTTGAGCAGATCACCGCCCGGCATGGCGAAGTGCTGCAACTCCGTCCCAAAGCCGCCAACAGCAAAGCGCTCACTGAAGCGGTAGGTGCACAGGGCGAACCGATCCTGACGCTGCCGCGCGGCTTCTATCTTAAAAAGAATTTCACCGGTGCACTGCTGGCACGACACTTCCTGTTGAAAACATAGTTTTTTACCAATTTTGCGCTCCGGCTAACATAATCTCCTCCTTTTTAAGATTTCCCCCCTTTCACCTGTCGTAATATCAGGTTATTACTACACTATGATTTGATACGAGCCAGGTGAGGATGAGAACGATGAAAAAATGGGCAGTAATTATCTCAGCAGTCGGTTTAGCGTTTGCGGTATCGGGTTGTAGCAGCGACTATGTCATGTCAACGAAAGATGGTCGTATGATCCTGACCGATGGCAAACCCGAAGTCGACGACGATACCGGTCTGGTGAGTTACCGCGATCGCGAAGGCAATCAAATGCAAATTAATCGCGACGAAGTCTCCCAGATCATCGAGCGTTAAACAGATAAAGGTCAGTAGCTTGCTGGCCTTTTTGATTTTTTCCTTCCCCTTTTGCCTTCCCTCTGCCATGTTTATATTCCTTTGTCGGGAGGTTCCTGACGCGGTCTGTATGTCTAAAAAAGGAAACCGGCTATGCATTATCACCGTATCCCCCATAGCGCTCTGGAGATCAGCCAGCTGGGGTTAGGCACCATGACATTTGGTGAACAAAACAGCGAAGCCGATGCCCATGCACAACTCGATTACGCCGTCAGCCAGGGCATTAACCTGATTGACGTGGCGGAGATGTACCCAGTTCCTCCCCGCCCGGAAACTCAAGGTCTTACCGAAACGTATGTCGGCAACTGGCTGGCGAAACGCGGCAATCGCGAAAAGCTGGTCATCGCTTCTAAGGTTAGCGGCCCTTCCCGTAATAACGATGCCGGGATCCGCCCTAACCAGATCCTCGATCGCAAGAATATCCGTGCTGCGCTGGATGCCAGCCTCAAGCGCCTGCAAACCGACTATCTCGATCTTTATCAGGTGCACTGGCCGCAGCGTCCGACGAACTGCTTCGGTAAGCTTGGCTACACCTGGAACGAGAGTGCTCCGGCCGTCACCCTGCTGGAAACACTGGAGGCGCTTACGGAATGCCAGCGCGCGGGTAAGATCCGCTACATCGGCGTTTCCAACGAGACGGCGTTTGGCGTAATGCGCTATCTGCATCTGGCCGATAAACACGACCTGCCGCGGATCGTGACCATCCAGAACCCGTACAGCCTGCTGAACCGCAGTTATGAAGTGGGTCTCGCGGAAGTGACGCAGTACGAAGAGGTGGAGCTGCTCGCCTACTCTTGCCTGGGCTTCGGAACCCTGACGGGCAAATACCTGAACGGCGCGAAACCGGCTGGCGCGCGTAACACGCTTTTCAGCCGCTTCACCCGCTATAGCGGCGAGCAGACACAAAAAGCCGTGGCGGCCTATGTGGATATCGCGAAGCGTCACGGACTCGATCCGGCGCAGATGGCGCTGGCCTTCGTGCGTCGTCAGCCGTTTGTGGCAAGTACCCTGCTCGGCGCAACGACAATGGATCAGTTAAAAACCAATATTGAGAGTTTCCACCTGAACCTGAGTGAAGAGGTCTTAGCGGAGATTGAAGCGGTGCATCAGGTTTATACTTACCCGGCACCTTAAGTTGACGATTTGCCCGGTGGCGGCGTTGCCTTACCGGGCCTACAAAATCCGCCAACATCACGAAACGTAGGCCGGGTCAGGCGGAGCCGCCACCCGGCAAAGATATCACCGCCGACGCTGCCAGACCCACAGCCCGGTAATCGCCAGCGCAAACAGTGCGCCAAACCCCACCCCGATTGCCACAACCGGCGCACCTGCTTTTACCGCCAGCGAGTAAATCCCCAGCATCAGCAGCATCGCCATGTTTTCGCCAAGGTTTTGCACCGCAATGGCGTTGCCAGCCCCGACGGTCTGCTTGCCGCGCTCCTGCAAAAGCGCGTTGAGCGGTACCACAAAGAAACCGCCTAATACGCCGATCAGTAACAACAGGGCATAGGCAGGCAATATGGCATGTTGCAGGGAGAAGAACAGAACGCCGACGCCGATCAGGATCCCCGCGGGCATGCAGCGCGCAACGGTTTCGAGCGTCACCAGTTTTGCCGCAGCTCCGGCCCCGACCACAATCCCGACGGCGACCATGGCATTCAGGTAGGTCGGCGTGGCGTTGTCTGTAATACCCAGCGCCACCGGCACCCACAGCACCAGCAGGAAACGCAGCGTAACGCCGGCCCCCCAGAACATGCTGGTGCCCATCAGCGAGAAGCGTGTTTCACCGTTACGCCACAGTACGCGGCAGGCGTTGAAGAAGCTGCCGGTCATTGGCCCGAAGCGCCAGGATTGTCCCGGACGCGCCACGGCCAGTTTGGGGATAAACAGGTTGGCGATCACCGCGCCACCGTACATCAGGGCACAGATGCCAAGCGCGGCGAGTACATGCCAGTCTGCCAGCACGCCTCCCGCCACCGAACCCAGCAGAATCGCCGCAATGGTGGAGGACTCCATCAGGCCGTTGGCCTTCACCAGCTTATCGCCGGTGGTGAGCTCACCCAGAATGCCGTACTTCGCCGGGGAGTAAGCTGCCGCGCCAATGCCTACCAGCGTGTAGCCAACAAACGGGTTGATACCAAAGCAGATGCTTGCCGCGCCCAGAAGCTTAAGACTGTTGGCAAACATCATGACCCGACCTTTGGGGAAGCTGTCCGCCACCTGGCCAACAAACGGCGCAAATACAATGTAAGCACCCACAAACACCATCTGTAGGATCGGCTGGCTCCAGTCGGGATAAAACTCAGCTTTCAGCAACGCCAGCGTAGCAAACAGCAACGCGTTATCGCCGAACGCGGAAAGAAACTGGGCGGCGATAACCGCCATCATGCCTTTCGACCAGATTGAAGTGTTAGTGTGTACTGACTCACGCATTATGCTGTTCCGCCTCTTCAACCATGCCCTTCAGGGTCACAAAATCGGGTTTACCGCTGCCCAGCACCGGTAACTGTTTGAGGTAACGAATATCGCGGGGGACCGCCAGCTCGGGGATACCATGTTCGCGCGCATACCTGAGAAGCGCATCACGCTTCAGTTCACCGTCAGTAGTAAAGAGCACCAGCGCCTCGCCTTTACTGGCATCACTTTTCACCACGGTCGCATGCATTTTCTCCGCCGAGACTGCGGTCGCCAGCGTCTCGACCATTTCAAGAGAGACCATTTCCCCGGCGATCTTGGCGAAGCGTTTTGCACGTCCCTGGATCTGCACGAAGCCCTGATTGTCGAAGCGCACGATATCACCCGTGTCGTACCAGCCCGTTTCAACCTCGCCATTGACGTTCTCGGCCGTCGGCGCCTCAAGCACGCCCGGGTTTTCCACACGCAGATAGCCGTTCATGACGTTCGGCCCTTTCAGCTGAAGACGTCCGCCGTCTTCAATACCCGGTACCGCCAGCAGACGCGCGTCCAGCCCCGGCAGAATGCGGCCAACCGTTCCCGGTTTCGCCGCCATCGGAACGTTGATGGAGACCACCGGCGCGCACTCCGTCACGCCATAGCCTTCCAGAATCCGCAGGCCAAACTTGTCCTGCCAGATCTGGCGCGTACTGTCCTGGAGTTTTTCCGCCCCCGCCACCACGTAGCGCACGCGGAAGAAATCATACGGGTTGGCGAAGCGCGCGTAATTTCCGAGGAAGGTGGACGTCCCGAACAGCACCGTGCAGTTACGGTCATAAACCAGCTCCGGCACAATGCGGTAGTGCAGCGGGCTTGGGTAGAGGAACACCTCGGCACCGGTCAGCAGCGGCGTAAAGAGACCCACGGTCAAACCAAATGAGTGGAACAGCGGCAGCGCCGACATAAAGCGATCGTTGGCGGTAAAGTCAGCGATGGTTTTAATCTGTTCGACGTTTGCCAGAATGCTTTTGTGGCTATGAACCACACCTTTCGGGTTGCCTTCAGAGCCGGAGGTAAAGAGGATAATGGCATCATCCTCCGGCTGCTGCTTAACCTGCGCCAGACGCGGCATCAGCAGGTGCGCGAAAATCCACAGCTTGTCGGCGGTCGTGACGTCTGCTTTCAGATCTTCCAGGAACACCCAGCGCACCTGCGTCAGCTGTTCCGGCAGGTGCCACAGCTTGCCTTTATCCAGGAACTGGCGGGAGGTAAAGATGGTGTTGATTTGTGCTGCGGTAATCGCGCTGGAGAGCCCTTTCACGCCCGCCGTGTAGTTCATCATCGCCGGAATGCGGCCCCGGGAGACGGCACCAAAGATCACCGCCGCGCTGATACCCGCGTTTGGCAGCATCAGGCCGATCTTTTCGCCCTGTTTGCTGTACTTTTCCAGGATACGCCCGACAAACAGCGTTTTGGTCAACAGCTTACGGTAGGTATCCGGCGTAAAGTTGATGTCTTCGATGCAGTTTTTCTTCGCACCGTAGCGATACTGCGCCGACAGCAACGATTCATACAGCGTTTCGCGCGGGCGAACGGCCATGCGCGCTTCCATCATAATCTGGTGCAGCATTTCCCCGGCGATTTTACGGCGGTCGCGCGCGCGCGGCGCCTCGGGCATCGGCAGTGACGTCGGCGGTAATATATGCATCGTAATTTTCGGGAACAGACGCTGCTTCACCAGCCCTTTCAGACGGCTGAAAAAGGTCAGCTCAGCCCCGTCGATGCGTAGCGGCACGACGGTGGCCTGAGACTTCGCCGCGACAAAACCGGCGCCGTCGTAAATTTTCATCAGGGAGCCCGTCACTGAAATCCGCCCTTCCGGGAAGATAACCACCGGACGCCCCTGCCCAATCAGACGCACCAGATGTTTAATCATCATCGGTTTGGTAGGGTCGAGCGGGACAAAATCAATCAGCGGCCTGAGCCAGCGCATGTACCATTTTTCACTGATGGAGCTGTACACCGCAAAGACGGGCCGCACGGGCAAAAACAGCGCCAGCAATACGCCATCAAGAAAAGAGACGTGATTCGGTGTGATAAGAACACGCTCGCCATAGAGTGCCTGCGTATCGCCAGTCACGCGAATGCGAAACAGGACACGAAACAGTGTGCGGAAGAACCCAAAAAGCATTTCAACTCCCTTTGCCAGCCAGTGTGAAAGGTATAAATGGTGGCAGATTACACGAGAAGTAGTGAGGGAGCGATAGCAAAAACAGAGGCGAAAAAAAACCTGCGCATCCGCGCAGGTTGGTGCAAGTGAAGAGTACGAAAACGTACCAGGAATTCTCACCAATCAATACCTCTGGGATCTTGATTGTGGCCTCCGGCGACAGGCTTCGCCAGCAGGAAAACGCAAGGGAATGAGCCGAAGTGCAACCAGGTGTGAATAATCTCTTTTGCTGTTACAGGTTGAACTTACAGGCAAAAAAAAACCTGCGTAAAACGCAGGTTGGTGTAAATCGTGTTAATCAACCGAAGTTGATTCCACCTATCAATACCTCTGGGATCTCGACTCTAGCAATTCACAACGCATCGTTGCCAACGGACAATCGCAACAGCCTGAGGCAAAGTGTAACTAAAGGTTCAGATTGACATTATTCAGACATGACTGGCCGTGTAACGATTACACCGCGAGGGATGTTCTGCTTCACGTTTGCAGAGGACGCTCACCCGCTCCCCTTGAATGCGCGCCGCTTTTCCGCAACACTAGTTAGTGTGTAAACGCTTACCCCTATAAGAAGGTATTGAATGGCGACAATTAAGGATGTGGCTCGTCTGGCCGGTGTTTCCGTCGCGACCGTCTCCCGCGTGATCAACAACTCCCCTAAAGCGAGTGATGCATCACGCCAGGCCGTGCAGGACGCCATGGAAAACCTGAATTATCACCCTAACGCCAACGCACGCGCCCTTGCCCAACAGTCGACAGAAACCATCGGGCTGGTGGTCGGGGATGTATCCGATCCGTTTTTCGGTGCGATGGTCAAAGCCGTAGAACAAGTTTCTTATCACACCGGTAATTTCCTGCTGATTGGTAATGGCTACCACAATGAACAGAAAGAACGCCAGGCCATTGAGCAGTTGATCCGTCATCGCTGTGCGGCGCTGGTGGTCCATGCCAAAATGATCCCCGACGCCGAGCTGATCCATCTGATGAAACAGATGCCGGGGATGGTGATTATCAACCGTATTATTCCCGGATTTGAAACCCGCTGCGTGGCGCTCGACGACCGTTACGGCGCATGGCTCGCAACCCGTCACCTGATCCAGCAGGGCCATACCCGAATTGGTTATCTGTGCTCCAACCACCCAATTTCCGATGCGGAAGATCGCCTTCAGGGCTATTACGACGCGCTGCGCGAAGCCGGTCTGCCGTGCAACGATCGTCTTGTGGCGTACGGAGAACCGGATGAGAGTGGCGGCGAGCAGGCGATGACGGAGCTGCTGGGCCGCGGGCGGAATTTCACCGCCGTGGCCAGCTATAACGACTCCATGGCCGCCGGCGCGATGGGCGTGCTGAATGATAACGGGATTGACGTCCCGGCAGAAATTTCGCTGATTGGCTTTGATGATGTGCTGGTGTCGCGCTACGTGCGCCCTCGCCTGACCACCGTGCGCTACCCGATCGTGACCATGGCAACGCAGGCGGCAGAACTGGCGTTAGCGCTGGCCGAGCATCGCCCGCCACCGGAAATTACCCACCTGTTCAGCCCAACCTTAGTGCGCCGTCACTCGGTGGTATCGCCCGCGGAAGCCGTGAGCGAACAGCGATAGAGATGGACGGTTTTATCCGGGTATTCCAGCGCATCACCGATGTAGTGCCAGCCGTAACGTTCGTAGAAGTCGCGGCAGGCAGACCAGAGATGAAGCTCGTGATACCCGGCGCGTCGCGCGTAGCCGATAACATGCTGCTGAAGTTTTCCTGCCAGCCCGTTTCCCCGCGCGGCTTCATCGACATACAGCGCAGCCAGCCAGGGATGGAGATCCTGCCGGGAAATTAAATCGCAACGCCACAACCCAACGGTGCCCAACAGCTGGTCATCCTCAACAGCAATAAAGGTGAGCGGTAACTCGCCCGGCGTCAGGCTGTGCTCGACAATGCTCTGGAAAAAGGCACGCGGCATACCTTCACCAAACGCATTCCAGATCCAGTCGATCACCTGCTGTGTAAACTGCGGCGCAGCGTGAAGCGGCAGTATATTCACACCAGCTTCCCCTGGAAAAGAGGGACCGATTCGAAGAGATAGCCGTCAAAATCGGGCGCGTCTTCGTCTGACAGCTCGAGCAGGCTCTTTTTGACGTTTTCAAGATGCTGGAACATCGCCTGCCACGCCCCCATCACGTCGCGGCGGCGGAGCGCAGCGAGAATGGTTTGCCTGTCTCCGAGCCACTTCAGGCGCCAGGCGCGGCTGGCGATATGGCCATTGAACTGCTGCCACAGCGGACTGCTGTCCATGTGATGCCAGACACTCTCAACCGTCGCCAGCAGCATCTGGTTTTGTGTGGCCCCAGCCAGCACCAGGTGGAACATTTTGTTGTTGTCCTGGCTGCGATCGTCGACGGCAATCGCCCGTTGCTCTTGCTCGATAATGCGGCGCAGGTTGTCGATGTCCGCCCGTGTCGCCATTTTTGCGGCAAAGGCAGCGATGTTGCTTTCAAGCAGTTGACGCGCCTGGAGAATTTCAAACGGCCCAACGTCACTGTTCAGAAAACGCTCTTCCTCGTTTTCATGCTCTTCCGGAATGCGCATCACGTACACGCCTGACCCCTGGCGAATATCCACCGTTCCCTGGAGCTCAAGCATCAGCAGCGCCTCGCGCACGATAGTGCGGCTGACGCCATACGTCTCGGCGATGTTGCGCTCCGGCGGCAGACGCGATCCCACGGGATAATGCCCCTGGATAATCTGCGCCCGTAAATCCTCGCCAATCTCCTGGTACTGTTTTTTTTCCGGCAGGATGACAGCCTTATCCACGTTTTCACCTGTGTTTTTCAATTAATGCGCGGGCCGGACGTCCTCCCGGCCAGTTTGTGCGCTATTTTACCAGAAGGCTTACTTCCATTCATCGTCTACCCTGAGCGTCAGCACACGCTCATCGCGCAGCTGGCGGAACCAGGACGCTGATTTCTTTGCCCGCCGTGCGCGTTGATTTTCAAGGTCGATCTCAATCAGCCCGTAGCGGTTTTTAAACGCGTTCATCGGGGAGACATTGTCGGTGAAGGCCCACAGCATATAACCGTGACAGTTCGCCCCCGCCTCCCGCGCCAGCAGCGTGTAGTAGAGATGTTCGCTGATAAACGCGATACGGTACGTGTCGTCAATGACGCCGTCACGATTGCGATACTGCGCTTCGTTCTCCACGCCCATCCCGCTTTCCGCCACAAACCAGTCAATGTTGCGATAGTCGTTTTTAATCCGCATCGCCATGTCGTAAATAATGCGCGGAAAGATCTCCCAGCCGCGGGAGGTGTTCATACGCCGTCCGGGCAGCTCAAACGGCTCGTAGTAGTACGCCGGATGGAACGGCGTCTCCGGGTGCCAGGCGCGGGACGGGGCTTTGACGCGATGCGGGTAATAGAGGTTAATGCCCAGCTCATCGACGGTGTTGTCGGCAATCAGCGCCAGCTCGTCAGCCGTGTAGTCCCACTGCACCTGATGCTGCGCCAGCAGGGTAAAGAGCGCCTGCGGATAGCGCCCATGCACCAGCGGGTCGAGAAAGACGCGGTTGTAGAACAGATCGTACATCTCTGCCGCTCGCACGTCATGCGGCGCGCGGGAGCGCGGATAGGTCACTTCCGGGTTAAGAATACAGCCCACCGTGCCGTCATACCCTTTCTCGCGAAACAGCTTCACCACTTTCGCCGTCGCCAGCACCTTATGGTGGTTCCACTGCATCCAGGTGCTGGTGCTCTGCTCATAGGGCCAGCGCAGCGCGTCAAGGTAGACGCGCGTCTGGACCACAATCGGTTCGTTGAAGGTAAACCAGCGGGTGACTTTGCCGTGAAAGCGCTCAAATACCTTTTCTGCATAGCGAACGAACAGCTCGACGACGTGCTTTGACGCCCAGCCGCCGTAGGTCTCCAGCAGCACGCCCGGCAATTCGTAGTGTTCCAGGCAGATCATCGGCTCAATGCCTTGACGGTGCATTTCATCGAACAGCGCGTCGTAATACGCGGCGTACTCTTCATCTACCGTCGCATTTTCATAGTCGGTTAAAAAGCGCGACCAGTTGATCGAGGTGCGATAGTGCGTCAGTCCCGCCTGCTTCATCAGCGCTACATCTTCGCGGAAGCGATTGATAAAGTCGGTTGCCACCGCCGGACCATAGCCGTTGTGCCAGACGTGACGATCGTTCATGTACCAGAGATCGATCCACGAATCCTGCCCCGGCTTTTTGCCGCTCCAGCCCTCGGTCTGCCAGGCCGATGCCGCCGCGCCCAGAATAAAATCTTGCGGTATGGCTATCTGTTTTGTGCTCATCGTATCCTCATGCGTTATCGGTGGCTTGTTGCAGTGCGGCCTGCTCTGCGCGGCGTGAAGCAATTTTCACAAACGGCAGATAGATAATCACCGCGGTCACGATGCAGATAAACTGGGTGATGACCGCCCCCATGGAGCCCGCCGTTGACAGCCAGGCGTTGATCAGCGGCGGCGTGGTCCAGGGCACCATTACCACGGCTTTCCCGGCAAATCCGGTCACGGTGGCAAAGTAGCCAATCGAGCCCGTCACCAGCGGCGTGATGATGAAGGGGATAGCCAGGATCGGGTTGAGCATGATTGGCATACCGAAGATCACCGGCTCATTGATATTAAAAATACCCGGCCCGATGGAGAGCTTGGCTATCTCCTTCATCTCTTTACGTTTGGTGGCAATCATGACGGCTATCAGCAGGCCGATGGTCAGGCCGGAGCCGCCGATGCTCATATAGACGTCCCAGAACGGCATGGTGATGATGTTTGGCACCTCTTTGCCCTGCTCGAACGCGCTCATGTTAACGGTGATTGCCCCCAGCAGCAGCGGCTCGCGGATCGGCTTGATCATCTGGTTGCCGTGAATACCAATCACCCAGAACAGCTGGGCGACAAACATCAGCAGAAGGATCCCCGGCAGGCTTTGCACCACGCGCTCCAGCGGCTGTTGCACCACCTGGTATACCGCGTCGTAGAGATACATGCCGGTAATCTGATGAAACACGAAGCCAAAGGTGGCGATGGCGGTGGTGGTGATAATGGCCGGGATCAGCGCAGAGAACGACGCGGCAACGTTCGGCGGCACCGTGTCCGGCATCCTGATTTTCAGCCCCTTGCGGTTTTCCAGCCAGCAGTAGATCTCCACCGACAGGATGGCGATAAACATACCGAGGAACAGGCTGCGGGTATCTGAGAACTGGCGCAGCAGCACATCTTTCACCACGTGCATCTCACCGTCCACCAGCATTTCCACCGTGGTCGGCGTCACGCAGATAAAGCAGATCACCGCCAGCAGGCCGGGGAACAGGGACTTAATGCCGTTAATACGCCCCAGCTCAATGCCGATTAAAAACACCGCGCCGATGTTGAGAAAGTTCAGCGTGGCGTAGTTGAGCGCGCTGGTGATCGGCTTTAAGGCCGCGAGAAACGACAGCGACTGAAAGCTCGCCAGACCGTTTTTCGGATCCAGCACCATATTGGAGATCAATACCGAGAACGCCCCCACTATGATGACTGGCATTAAGGTAATAAACGCAGACTTGATCGCCTGGATATAGCGATAGCTGTTGAAGGTAGTGGCAAAACTGCCCAGAGCGTCGATCAGTTTTTCCTGAAATGCCATAGGGTAATACCTCAGTAAAAGGGCTTTTATTGAATAAGGTGTACAGCCGGATACTATTGGTATGCCAAAAATAGCGTCCACAGGCGATTTGTTCTGTGATTAAGCTCCCAACGCCGTTAGAGGTATTCCAGATTATGATTTATCACCATTTTGGTATACCAATGACAGGCATTTATTCCGCGGGCGAGGATCGTTACTGAAAAGCGTGATCGTTATGGGGTTTTGTCCTTCCCACGTCGCTTATGCGCCGGATGGTCTGTGTTAAACTGCAAACCATTACGTGGAAACAGGAATTTCGAATGGCAACAATGCTGGATGTCTCACTGCGTGCGGGCGTGTCGAAGGCCACCGTTTCGCGCGTGCTGAACGGCACAGGTCAGGTTAAAGAGAGCACGCGCCAGCAGGTATTTCGCGCGATGGAGGAGCTGGGCTATCGTCCGAACTTTCTCGCGCGCTCGCTGGCTAACCAGACCAGCAACAGCATCGGTCTGGTCGTCTCGACGTTCGACGGTTTTTACTTTGGTCGTTTGCTACAGCAGGCGTCACGGCAGACCGAAACGCACGGTAAACAGCTGATTGTTACCGACGGTCACGATGCCCCTGAACAGGAAGAACTGGCGGTGCAGATGCTCGCCGACCGCAAGTGCGACGCCATCGTGCTGTACACGCGTTACATGAGCGAAAAGACGATCCTGAAGCTGATCAACAGCGTGCAGACGCCGCTGGTAATCATTAACCGCGAAGTGAGCCAGGCGGCGGATCGCTGCGTCTTCTTTGAACAGCAGGACGCAGCCTTCAAAGCGGTGGATTACCTGATAAGCCAGGGCCATCGGGAGATCGCCTGTATCACCGTCCCGATCCACACCCCAACGGGTAAAGCGCGGCTGATGGGCTACCGTAAGGCGCTGGAGAAGCACGGTATTCGTCTCGATGAGCGGCGGATTAAATACGGCGATGCAGGCATGACGCGGGGTTACGAGCTGTGCAAAGAGCTGATTGCGGAAAAGACATCGTTCAGCGCCCTGTTTGCCTGTAACGATGACATGGCCCTGGGCGCCTCCAAAGCATTACACCAGGCCGGGCTGAAGATCCCGCAGGATATTTCGCTGTTTGGTTTTGACGATGCCCCCAGCGCAAAGTGGCTGGAGCCTGCCCTGTCGTCGGTGTATTTGCCGATCGACAACATGATCGTGACGGCGATCGACCAGGCGATCCGGCTGGCAAAAAACCAGCCGGTTGAAGCGATCCCACCGTTCACCGGCACGCTGGTGTTACGCGATTCGGTGACAACAGGGCCCTGGTTTAATCAGACCAGCTCTAACGCCAGCAATTCCTGAATGGTCTGGCGACGGCGAATCAGCCGCGCCACGCCATTATCAAACAGCACTTCCGGCAGCAGCGGACGGCTATTGTAGTTCGAAGACATAGACGCCCCGTACGCACCGGTATCATGCAGCACCAGATAATCTCCCGGTTTTACCTCTGGCAGCGAACGGGTTTCGACTTTCCCGCCTTCCTGCTGAGTAAAGACGTCACCGGATTCACACAGCGGGCCGGCAACAACGGTCTCGATGCGCGGGGCGTTGACCAGATCGCGGCCATCGGCGGCAAGCGCGGTGATGTGATGATAGCTGCCGTACATGGACGGGCGCATCAGGTCGTTGAAGCCAGCATCAATCAGCACAAAGTGACGGCTTCCCATCTCCTTCACGCTCCGCACCTGCGCCACCAGCACGCCAGCTTCGGCGACCAGGAAACGACCCGGCTCAATCTCCAGCTTCACCGCATGGCCCAGATGAGCGGCGATGCTGTCACGCGCGGCGCTCCACAGGCCGTAATAGTGATCCGTGTCGATCGCCTCCTCCCCTTCGCGGTAAGGGATCGAAAGCCCTCCCCCGGCGGAGATCGCCTCCAGATCCTGACCAAAATCGATAACCTGACGCACCATCGCGCCACAGACCTGCTCAAGATGGCCATAATCCACGCCGGATCCGATATGCATGTGAATACCCACCAGCTTAAGGTTGTAACGTTGTAAAACCTCCAGCGCCGCAGGCATATCGGCATACCAAATCCCGTGCTTGCTGTTTTCGCCCCCGGTGTTGGTTTTCTGACTGTGACCGTGACCAAAGCCCGGGTTGATGCGCAGCCAGACGCGATGGCCCGGGGAAACCTGCCCAAGCTGTTCCAGCATATCCACCGAACCGGCATTCACCGGGATTTGCAGCTCGTGCACGCGCGCCAGCGTGGCGTCGTCTATCAGGTCAGCGGTGAAGACGATCGCGTCGCTATCGGCCTTTGGATCAAACCCGGCCGCCAGCGCACGTTCGATTTCACCCAGCGATACGGAGTCAACCTTCACGCCCTGCTCGCGCATCAGGCGCAGAATATGAATATTGGAGCAGGCCTTCTGCGCAAAACGCACCACGTCAAACTGATGCAGCGCGGCGATTTTCTCGCGAACAATCTGCGCATCGTAGACCCACACCGGACAGCCGAATTCGGCAGGCAGGCGCAGCAGGTTATCGGCGTTTAAATCGGTTTCGGTCTGGTTGAGCGGGCGTGGCATGGTCGTCTCCGGTATTCTGTTTTTTATCATTACGCCACAGCCTGAAGAGAATAAAAAATATCGTTTTATCGTGAGTCTATGCAAAAATGATATGGACCACGCTCAGCCATCAGGTGCCCTATGCCCGCCGTTAACCTACGCCATATCGAGATTTTTCATGCGGTGATGACCACCGGCAATCTCACTGAAGCCGCGCAGATGCTGCACACCTCGCAGCCGACGGTCAGCCGCGAGCTGGCGCGTTTTGAGAAAGTGCTGGGGCTGAAGCTGTTAGAACGCACCCGCGGCAGGCTGCATCCAACGGTGCAGGGTTTACGTCTTTTTGAGGAGGTTCAGCGCTCCTGGTACGGGCTGGACAGGATCGTGAGCGCGGCGGAGAGCCTGAGGGAGTTTCGCCAGGGCGAGCTGTCCATCGTCTGCCTGCCGGTCTTTTCTCAGTCGTTCCTGCCGGTACTGCTACAGCCGTTTCTGGCCCGCTATCCGGAGGTCAGCCTGACCATCGTGCCGCAGGAGTCGCCGCTGCTGGAGGAGTGGCTTTCGGCCCAGCGCCACGATCTGGGTCTGACCGAAACCCTCGTCACGCCAGCGGGAACGGAACGCACGGAGCTGCTCTCGCTGGATGAGGTCTGCGTGCTGCCTGCCAGCCACCCGCTTGCTTTCAAAGCAGTTCTGACCCCGGCAGATTTTCACGGTGAGAACTATATCAGCCTGTCGCAGACCGACAGCTACCGGCAGCTTCTGGATGGCCTGTTTGCCGAACATCAGGTGAAGCGGCGGATGGTGATGGAAACGCACAGTGCGGCATCAATTTGCGCGATGGTGCGCGCGGGCGTGGGTATTTCGGTGGTGAACCCGCTCACGGCTATGGACTACGCCAGCAGCGGCGTGGTTCTGCGCCGTTTTAGCGTTTCCGTTCCCTTTACCGTAAGCCTGATCCGCCCGCTGCACCGGCCCGCCTCAGCGCTGGTTGATGCCTTTAGTGAACACCTGATTGCGCACGCGCGTCAGGTGGCGCTTCGCTTACCTGACCTGCAAAAACCTTTATGACAGCATAAACTCCACCGCATCCGCGGCATGGATGGCGGCGGTATCAAAGACCGGTATCGGGCTTTGGTCTGCCGGCACCAGTAGGCCAATTTCGGTACAGCCGAAGATGACTCCTTCCGCCCCCTGCTGCGCCAGTTTCTCAATCACGCTGACGTACCAGGCGCGCGAAGCTTCGCTGAAGGTGCCGAGGCACAGTTCATCAAAAATAATCTGGTTAATGCGCGCCCGGTCTGCCTCCTCCGGGATCAGGCTTTCAATCCCGAACTGGCTACTCAGCCGCCCGCGGTAAAAATCCTGCTCCATGGTGTAGCGCGTCCCCAGCAGCGCCACGCGCGTCATGCCGGCGGCTCGTATGGCACGCCCGGTGGCATCCGCGATATGTAAGAACGGCAGCGAACAGCGGTCTTCAATATGCGACGCCACCTTATGCATGGTGTTGGTACACAGCAGAATACCCTGCGCGCCCGCACGCTCCAGGCCAAGTGCGGCGTCTGCCAGCATTTGCCCGGCTTTGTCCCACTCCCCGCTCGACTGGCAGGCTTCTATTTCATGGAAATCCACGCTGTGCAGCAGCAGGCTGGCCGAATGCAGACCGCCCAGACGCTGTTTGACGCCTTCATTAATCAGGCGGTAGTACGGGATCGTTGATTCCCAGCTCATGCCCCCTAACAGACCGATCGTTTTCATCTTTCCTCCTGTACGTTTCACCCAGTGAAGCAAACTTGTGATCGCCTTTCCAGTTATTTGGCTAAACGTTTTCTTTTCGCTGCGGCTGAGATAAGTTAAATGAAACAATGTTTCATTACATAACAGGGCGAAAATATGTTTATTTTCCATAAAGAGACCACGCTTGAGGATTTGGGCAACGGCGTGACGCGTCGTATTCTGGCGCACGACGGCAGGATGATGGCGGTGGAAGTGAATTTCGAGCAAGGTGCGATTGGCCCGCTGCATAACCACCCGCATGAGCAGCTCACCTACGTTCTCTCGGGGGAATTTGAGTTCACCATTGGCGAGGAAAAGCATGTGGTGACGGCGGGCGACACTCTCTATAAAAAGCCGCACGTGATGCACGGCTGCGTTTGCCTCAAACCCGGCACCTTGCTGGATACCTTTACGCCGGTACGCGAGGATTTCCTGAAATAAAAAAAGGCGCTCATCAGAGCGCCTTTTTTCATGTTATTCCGTAACCGGCTCAGGAAGTTGTTCCGGCAGCGGGTTGCGGGAGCGCATTGCTTCGCGCAGCAGCACGCTGCCACAGGCGAACAGCCCACCCAGAATACCCGCCAGCAGCACGATCAGTGCTTTGCCCGGGCCATCTTTTTTCACCGGCATAGAAGGAGAGAGCTGGTATTTGAACGGCTCCAGGCTCACGTCTTCGAAGGAGAGTTTTTGCAGCTGCGCCAGATAGTATTCGCGGTTCTGGAAATCGGCGTTCAGCTCAGAAACATCCTTCAGATTTTTTTCAATCTGCAATTTCTGCGCAATCCCGTCCGCGCCGAGCGCGACGGAGTAATCCGGATCGTCTTTCACCGCTTGTCCGTTACTGTAAACCGGCTTTTTGATCCCTGCCGCGTTCGCCACTTCCAGCGAGTAGTTAAGGCGTTGCAGGTTGGTATTGTGGATATTGGTCAGTCGAACCCGATCCAGCTCCAGCTGCTGCTGAACCGTTTTGGTTCTCAGGATCAGCTGATCGCGGATGTTTTGCATGGTCTCCTGCTCGACGATGCGGGAAATGTACTGAATGTAACCATTCAACACTTTCTGCGCGTCCTCTGCCGTTGGGGCAGTGAAGCTTAACGTCCAGGAGAGATACGGTGCTTTATCAGCATTTTTTTCCTGGGTGTTATCAATAGCCTTCATCTTTTCGGCGATATTGACCACCGCGCGGTGCAGCTCCAGCGGGTCAACCTCGGCGCCATCGAGCTGAGCCATCACGTAAGGAGAGCTCTTCATGTACTCTTCAAGCAGGGACTGAGACTGAAACTTTTTGATAAACAGATTAAATACATCCGCACGGGTAACTTTAACGTCCACATCAAGCACCTGCAGCGTCACCATCATCTGGCGCAGCGAACTCCACTGCGTCTGTTCCGCTGGCGTAATGACCGCTTTACTGGTCCATTTTTGCGGTATCAGGAAGGCGATTGCCAGGCCGACCAGTGCAAATGCAAACACAATGGTAATGATGCGTTTTTTTGCTGCCAGCAGGACGTCCAGCAGACCCAGGAGATCTATTTCTTTAGCGCTGACCGCCGGGGGAGCATAGTGAGGAAAGTTGAGATCCGTATGTTGTTTGAAATCCATTGCTGACATAACTGTTCTTCTTTTAAGGATGCAGTGAAATTCTGCCTGACTGGTTCCGGTTTAAGAAATCATACAAGAATGTAAGAATTATCTGAATGCCGAATTGGTACATCTGTAGACCTGCTATCAGATCTGGTAGTTAGCCACGCTGCGTGACTATTGTTTTTCCCGTTTCCACTTGTGCTTCGTCTCGCCTCCTCGCAGCCCCGACGAACGTCCGTGAAAAGGCAAAAATGCCACCTCCCTCACTATATTGAAACAGCGTTTCGACGCTGATCACATTTCCATCATTAAGCGAATGACGCAGAAATAAATCGCAATAATATAAAATAAAACGATGTTTTAGTATCCAAGAACGGCGGTTCAGCTCTTTTGAAACCCAACGCATTTAGCGCAAAGAGGAAGGCAAAAAAGCGTTAATAAACAATTTTATATTTAACCGACGCCAGATATTGCACCCTAAAATTCAGCTCTCATGCCGCGCGATGCTGGCCTGGGAAGATGTAACAAAGCAGATTCCGTTTTAAACCATTGATCGCCAGGTAGGTATGTATGAATGAAAACAAGCTGCTGGGGCTCGCATGGATATCACCCTACATCATCGGGTTGATACTCTTTACGGCATTCCCCTTCGTCTCATCATTTTTCCTCAGCTTTACGGATTACGATTTGATGAGTCCGCCGGTGTTTAACGGCATCGAAAACTATCGCTACATGTTTACCGAAGACACGCTCTTCTGGAAATCTATGGGCGTGACCTTTGCATACGTATTTTTAACCATTCCGTTAAAGCTCGCCTTCGCATTAGGGATTGCCTTTGTCCTGAACTTTAAATTACGCGGCATCGGATTTTTCCGTACTGCCTACTATATTCCGTCGATCCTCGGCAGTTCCGTCGCCATTGCCGTATTGTGGCGCGCCTTATTTGCCATCGATGGCCTGCTGAACAGCTTTATCGGCGTATTTGGTTTTGACCCGGTGAACTGGCTGGGTGAACCGTCACTGGCGCTAATGTCCGTTACCCTGCTGCGCGTCTGGCAGTTCGGTTCCGCGATGGTCATCTTCCTGGCCGCGCTGCAAAACGTACCGCAGTCCCAGTATGAAGCGGCGATGATCGATGGCGCATCGAAATGGCAGATGTTCATGAAGGTGACCGTGCCGCTGATTACGCCGGTGATCTTCTTCAACTTCATCATGCAGACCACGCAGGCGTTCCAGGAATTTACCGGGCCGTACGTGATCACCGGCGGCGGGCCGACCTATTCGACCTACCTGTTCTCGCTCTACATCTACGACACCGCGTTTAAGTATTTCGATATGGGTTATGGCGCGGCGCTGGCGTGGATCCTGTTCCTGGTGGTGGCCGTCTTCGCCGGTATCGCCTTTAAGTCGTCGAAATACTGGGTGTTCTACTCCGCCGATAAAGGAGGCAAAAATGGCTGATATTCAACAACTCTCCACGGCAAGAAGCATCGCCGAACGCGAAGTAGCCCGCACGCTGCGCAGAGAGAAAATCAATGCCACCGTTCGCTATGCGATCCTGCTGTTTGTCGGCCTGCTGATGCTTTACCCGCTGGTGTGGATGTTCTCCGCGTCGTTCAAACCGAACCACGAGATCTTCACCACCCTGAGCCTGTGGCCTGCCCATGCCACCTGGGACGGCTTCATCAACGGCTGGAAAACCGGCACCGAGTACAACTTCGGCCACTACATGCTGAACACCTTTAAGTATGTGATCCCGAAAGTGATCCTGACCATTATCTCCTCCACCATCGTGGCGTATGGCTTTGCCCGCTTCGAGATCCCGTGGAAGAAGTTCTGGTTCGCCACGCTCATTACCACCATGCTGCTACCCAGCACCGTGCTGCTGATCCCGCAGTACCTGATGTTCCGTGAGATGGGCATGCTGAACAGCTATATGCCGCTGTACCTGCCGCTGGCCTTCGCCACCCAGGGGTTCTTCGTCTTCATGCTGATCCAGTTCCTGCGCGGCGTCCCGCGTGACATGGAAGAGGCGGCGCAGATTGACGGCTGTAACTCCCTTCAGGTGCTGTGGTACGTGGTTGTGCCGATCCTTAAACCGGCCATTATCTCCGTCGCCCTGTTCCAGTTCATGTGGTCTATGAACGACTTTATCGGGCCGCTGATTTATGTCTACAGCGTGGATAAATACCCGATTGCACTGGCGCTGAAAATGTCCATCGACGTCACCGAAGGGGCGCCGTGGAACGAAATTCTGGCAATGGCGAGCATCTCCATTCTGCCATCCATCATTGTCTTCTTCCTGGCACAGCGCTACTTCGTACAGGGCGTCACCAGCAGCGGAATTAAAGGTTAAGAGGGAAATACCATGGCTGAAGTTATTTTCAACAAGCTGGAAAAGGTCTACTCCAACGGTTTTAAAGCGGTACACGCTATCGATCTTAAAATCGCCGAAGGGGAATTCATGGTGATCGTCGGACCATCCGGCTGCGCCAAATCCACTACTCTGCGCATGCTGGCGGGACTGGAAACCATCAGCGGCGGCGAGGTGCGTATCGGCGACAAGATCGTGAACAACCTCGCGCCGAAAGAGCGCGGGATTGCGATGGTGTTCCAGAACTACGCCCTCTATCCACACATGACGGTGCGCGAGAATCTGGCCTTTGGCCTCAAGCTGAGCAAGTTGCCGAAAGATCAGATTGAGTCCCAGGTGAATGAAGCCGCCAAAATTCTTGAGCTTGAAGAGCTGCTCGACCGCCTGCCGCGCCAGCTTTCCGGCGGCCAGGCGCAGCGCGTGGCGGTAGGCCGTGCGATTGTGAAAAAGCCGGATGTGTTCCTGTTCGATGAGCCGCTTTCAAACCTCGACGCCAAACTGCGCGCCTCGATGCGTATCCGTATTTCCGACCTGCACAAGCAGCTGAAGAAATCCGGAAAACCGGCCACCACCGTTTACGTGACCCACGACCAGACCGAAGCGATGACCATGGGCGACCGCATCTGCGTGATGAAGCTCGGCCATATCATGCAGGTGGATACGCCGGACAATCTCTACCACAAGCCGAAGAACATGTTCGTGGCGGGCTTTATCGGCGCGCCGGAGATGAATATACGCAAAAGCGTGCTGGTCGAAAAAGCGGGACAGCTGCACATCGCCATTGGTGATGAAAGCATGCCGCTGAACGCGGAGAAGCAGGAGAAAGTCGCCGCTTACGCGGGTCAGGAGATCTTCTTCGGCGTGCGCCCGGAATTTGTGTCGCTCTCTGATGAGCCCTTCCCGAACGGCGGCTGTAGCGGGGAGATGGTGCGCGTTGAGAACATGGGCCACGAATTCTTTGTGTACCTGAAGGTCGCGGACTACGAACTGACCGCCAGAATCCCGTCCGATGAAGCTAAACCAATGATTGATAAGGGACTTCATCGTAAGGTGTATTTCACGTTTGATATGAATAAGTGTCATATTTTTGACGCAAAAACTGAACAGAACCTCTCTCTCTGATGGAGTGATAAAAATGAAAAAAGTGCTTTTAAGCGCAGCTATCTCCGCGACCCTGGGCCTTACCGCTTTGCCATCGATGGCGCAGAATGTGGATTTACGGATGTCCTGGTGGGGCGGCAACGGCCGTCACCAGGTCACCCTGAAAGCGCTGGAGGAGTTCCATAAGCAGAACCCGGACATCAACGTGAAAGCGGAATACACCGGCTGGGACGGTCACCTCTCCCGTCTGACCACCCAGATTGCGGGTGGAACCGAGCCAGACGTAATGCAGACGAACTGGAACTGGCTGCCGATCTTCTCCAAAACCGGTGACGGCTTCTACGATCTGAACAAAATGAAGGAGGTGATCGACCTGTCGCAGTTCGATCCCAAAGAGCTGCAAACCACCACCGTGGATGGCAAGCTGAACGGCATTCCGATCTCGGTGACGGCGCGGGTGTTCTACTTCAATGACGAAACCTGGAAAAAAGCGGGTATTGCGTACCCGAAAACCTGGGACGAGCTGATGGCAGCCGGTAAAACCTTCGAGAGCAAGCTCGGTAAGCAATACTACCCGGTGATCCTGGAGCACCAGGATACGCTGGCGCTGCTTAATTCGTACATGATCCAGAAGTACAACATTCCTGCGGTGGATGAGAAAACCAAAAAGTTCAGCTACACAAAGGAACAGTGGGTGGAGTTCTTCCAGACCTACAAAAAGCTGATCGACAGCCACGTCATGCCGGACACCAAATATTATGCCTCATTTGGTAAGAGCAACATGTATGAGATGAAGCCGTGGATCCAGGGAGAATGGGGCGGCACCTATATGTGGAACTCCACCATCAACAAATATTCCGACAACCTGAAGCCACCGGCGAAACTGGAGCTGGGCAGCTACCCAATGCTGCCGGGCGCCACCGACGCGGGCCTGTTCTTCAAACCGGCTCAAATGCTGTCGATTGGTAAGTCGACCAAAAACCCGGAAGCGGCGGCGAAGCTGATTAATTTCCTGCTCAACAGCAAAGAAGGGGTCGATACGCTGGGCCTTGAGCGTGGCGTACCGCTGAGCAAAGTAGCGGTGCAGTATCTGACTGAAGACGGCACCATTAAAGAGGACGATCCTTCCGTGGCAGGCCTGCGTCTGGCGCAGTCGTTGCCGGCGAAACTCACCGTCTCGCCATACTTTGACGACCCACAGATTGTGGCGCAGTTCGGTACTTCTTTGCAGTATATCGACTACGGGCAGAAAACCGTGGAAGAGACGGCCGCTGACTTCCAGCGTCAGGCGGAGCGTATTTTGAGACGTGCGATGCGGTAAACACTAAGCCGCTTACCGGGCCTACACGGTATCGTAGGCCCGGTAAGCGAAGCGCCACCGGGCAATTACATTACACGCCGATATTACGTAGTTTCTCCCCTCTCATCAGCTTGCGTTCAATATGCTCCAGGGTCACGCCCTTGGTTTCGGGGATCAGCCAGAAGGTCACACCGATAAACGCCACGTTCAGCACCGTATAGAGCCAGAAGGTGCCTGCCGCGCCAATCGCATCCAGCAGCGTCAGGAAGGTCGCGCCAATGATCATGTTCGACACCCAGTTGGTGGTGGTGGAACAGGTGATACCAAAGTCGCGGCATTTCAGCGGCTGTATTTCAGAGCACAGGATCCACACCACCGGCGCGGCGCTCATCGCGTAACCGGCGATACACATCATGGTCATGCCCACGGAGAGCCAGGAGAGGCCGCTTGACGCCGTGCCGTTATCGAACTGCATCAGGCAGTAGCCAAGGATTAAGGTGCCGAGCGCCATCACGCTAAAGCCAATTTTCAGGGCGGGTTTACGTCCGGCCTTATCAACGGTGAAAACCGCGATAAAGGTGGCGAACATAAAGGTCAGCCCCACCACCAGCGTGGCGATCATCTGCTGTTCGGTGGTGGTAAAACCGGCCATTTTAAAAATGCGCGGGGCGTAATACATAATGATGTTCATCCCCGTAAACTGCTGCATCGCCTGTAACAGCATGCCGAGGAACACCGCGCGGCGCACGTTGCGGTTCGCCTTAAACAGGGACCAGCCGCCCTGCTTCAGCTTCAGGCTTTCGCGGATTTCGTTCAGCTCTTCACGCGCTTTTTCAGACGTGTCGCGCAACATGCGCAGCACCTCTTCCGCCTCCACGTGACGCCCTTTTTGCGCCAGCCAGCGCGGGCTGTTCGGCAGGAAAATGACTAACACAATCAGCACCAGCGCAGGCAGCGCCAGCACGCCAAGCATTGCCCGCCAGTTGCCGCTGTAGCTGAAGTACGTATCCGACAGAAACGCCAGCACGATACCGAGCGTCACCATCAGCTGATACATACTGATCATCTTCCCGCGCACGTTCTCACTTGCCATTTCAGAGAGATAAAGCGGCGCGGTGTAGGACGCGATACCCACCGCTACGCCAAGCAGCACGCGTGAAAGCAGCAGCACTTCTATGTTTGTCGCAAACGCGGAGCCGATGGAGCCTGCGACGAACAGGATCGCCCCAACCATCAGGCTGTATTTGCGCCCGAGACGGAACGACAGCCAGCCGTTAAACAACGCGCCGATGGCCGCGCCCAGCATCATGCTGCTCACCACCCACTCTTGCAGGCGGTTGCTTAACGTAAAGTGGTCGGTAATAAAGGGCAGTGCGCCAGCGATAACGCCGATATCCAGACCAAACAGTAGACCGGCTACGGCGGCCGCAACAGAAACAAACTGGTTCATGCGTCGGGTATCGCGCAGCGCAGCGGGCATAAGGGTAGAGTCATTTATAGATGTCATAGTTTCCTGCCTCAACAGCGAAATTCGTTAAGTGAAATTACGAGATACCGGAAGAAAGTGTCAGGTCGGAACTGGTGAAGATATGGATTATTTCGCTACGACATACCGTTCTGTGATGGACATTACAATTTCAAATCAGGGTGGTTTAACCTTATTTTTTATTAATTAGTTAATATTTAAGCAATAAATGTGTGATACCCGTCATTTATTCCTTTTTAGTATGGATTTTTCATCTTTAAGGATATGGATAAAGCCAATTTTGGCGCAAAAAAAACCTCCACCCGAGGGCAGAGGTTCTTTATTAAGGCTGAATTAACGTGCCAGCCAGCCGCCGTCAACGGCGACGGTATAGCCGTTAATGTAATCCGAAGCCGGAGAAGCCAGGAACACAACCGGGCCCATCAGATCGCTCGGCAGGCCCCAGCGACCCGCTGGAATACGTTCCAGAATTGCCGCGCTGCGCTCTTCATCAGCACGCAACTGCTGGGTATTGTTGGTGGCCATGTAGCCCGGCGCAATCGCGTTGACGTTGATATTGTGCTGCGCCCACTCGTTCGCCAGCAGACGGGTCACGCCCATCACGGCGCTCTTCGATGCGGTGTAAGACGGTACGCGGATGCCGCCCTGGAAAGAGAGCATGGAGGCAATATTGATGATCTTGCCGCCTTTCCCCTGCGCGATGAAGTGCTTCGCAGCCGCCTGGGACATAAAGAACACGCTCTTGATGTTCAGGTTCATCACGTCGTCCCAGTCCGTTTCGCTGAAGTTAATCGCATCTTCACGGCGAATCAGGCCCGCATTGTTGACCAGAATATCGATATGCCCGAACTCCGCCACCGCGCGATCCAGCAGTTCAGGGATCGCATCGATTTTGCGCAGGTCCGCGGTCAGGCTCAGGAAACGACGGCCCAGCGCGGTGACGCGCTCGATGGTTTCCTTTGGCTCTACGATGTTAATCCCGACGATATCACAGCCCGCTTCCGCCAGACCTAACGCCATACCCTGCCCCAGCCCGGTGTCACACCCGGAAACCACAGCCACTTTACCCTGCAGAGAAAATGCATCCAGAATCATGTTTGTTCCTTAATCGTTCAGCGCCTGTCACCAACAGGCAGATGTATGCTTAACTGCCTGCGACTAGCGCAGATCCTTAACAGCGACGTGGTCCATGTCATCGAAGACCTGGTTTTCACCGACCATACCCCAGATAAAGGTATAAGCTTTCGTTCCCACGCCAGAGTGGATGGACCAGCTTGGCGAAATGACCGCCTGCTCGTTGTGCATCACGATATGGCGAGTTTCCTGCGGCTGTCCCATCATGTGGAACACGCAGGCATCTTCATCCATGTTGAAGTAGAAATAGACTTCCATGCGGCGCTCGTGGGTATGGCACGGCATGGTGTTCCACAGGTTGCCCGGCGCAAGCTCGGTCAGCCCCATGCTGAGCTGGCAAGTTTCCAGCACATCCGGTACGAAGTATTTATTGATGGTGCGGCGGTTGCTGGTGAGGTTGTCACCAAGGGTCACCGGGGCAACGTCCGCTGGCGTGACTTTTTTGGTTGGGTAAGTCGTATGAGCCGGGGCGCAGTTGTAGTAGAACTTCGCCGGTTTGCTGCCATCGATGCTGGCGAACACCACTTCTTTCGCGCCTTTTCCGACGTACAGCGCGTCACGGTGACCAATTTCGTAGCACTGGCCATCGACGGTTATGGTGCCCGGCCCGCCAATGTTAATCACGCCCAGTTCACGGCGTTCGAGGAAGTAGCTCACGCCCAGCTGTTTGCCCACTTCACCGCCCACGGAGACGGTTTTCGCCACCGGCATAATCCCGCCCACAATAATGCGGTCAATATGGCTGTAGACCATGGTGTACTTGTCGGCTTCGAACACTTGCTCAACTAAAAACTCACTGCGCAGCCCCTGAGTATCCAGCGTTTTTGCGTGCGCACTGTGGATGCTTTGTCTGACGTCCACGTAAACCTCCAGAATTGATCGTGCCCGAAGGCAAAGATGAATAACGAAACAATGTTCCGTTTTCGTGATGAACACATATTATCCCCTGTACATGGGGTTTTCAATTACATTTAAAACAACGTTTCATTTTTTCTGTATGTTTATGCCAGAAATGGTGTTTCGATCACGATAAATCTTTAAGCCCCTCAATCTGGTTAAAGAAACTGAGAATTTGCGCTGTCAGTCACACACAATGAAACGATGTTTTGATAATTTAACACCTAGTTTTCAACCTATATTACGCGTTCAAAGGAGTGCATTATGGCTAAAGGTATGCGGGTCAAGCTGAACTACGAGGTCAGCCGCGATCCGGATACAGGCGTGGAAGTTACCCGCCTGACCCCACCGGAAGTAACCTGTCATCGCAACTACTTTTACCAGAAGTGCTTCTTTAACGATGGCAGCCACCTGCTGTTCGCCGGGGAGTTCGACGGTCACTGGAACTATTACCTGCTGGATCTGAAAAACGCCGAAGCGGTGCAGCTGACCGAAGGCGCGGGCGATAACACCTTTGGCGGGTTCCTCTCTCCGGACGATCAATCCCTCTACTATGTGAAGAACGATCGCACCCTGCTTGAGGTGGATTTACAGACGCTGGCAGAGCGCGAAGTGTACCGTGTCCCGGAAGAGTGGGTTGGCTACGGCACCTGGGTCGCGAACAGCGACTGCACCAAACTGGTAGGTATTGAGATTGCCAGACGTGACTGGACGCCACTCAACGACTGGAAAATTTTCCACGACTTCTTCCACAAAGGGCCGCACTGCCGCCTGCTGCGCGTTGATCTAAAAACGGGTGAAAGCACCACCATCCATGACGAGAAGATCTGGCTGGGACATCCGATTTATCGCCCGTTCGATGACAATACCGTGGCCTTCTGTCATGAAGGGCCACACGACCTGGTTGACGCCCGCATGTGGCTGGTCAACGAAGATGGCAGCAACGTGCGGAAAGTGAAAACGCACGCGGAAGGGGAAAGCTGCACGCATGAATTTTGGGTGCCGGACGGGTCCGCGCTGATCTACGTCTCTTACCTGAAAGGTCAGCAAGGGCGCACCATCTCCCGCTTCAATCCGGACACCGGTGTGAATGAAGCGGTAATGAACATGCCCGCCTGTTCGCACCTGATGAGCAACGTCGACGGCACCATGCTGGTTGGCGACGGTTCCGGCACGCCTGTTGATGTGAAAGACACCGGCGGCTACACCATTGATAACGATCCTTATCTGTATGCCTTTGACGTGGCGAAGAAAGCCTATTACCGCATTGCCCGTCATGATACTTCCTGGGCTACGGTGGCGAACAGCCGCCAGGTAACCCACCCGCATCCGTCCTTCACGCCGGACGAAAAAGCGGTGCTGTACAGTTCCGATAAAGACGGCAAACCAGCCCTCTATATCGCGAAACTCCCCGAGCAACCTGAAATGTTGCATGCCTGAATGAGTTAGTGTTTCTGTAACTGGCCTTGCCCTCCGATTCGGAGGGCTTTTTTTTGGGTGATTGCGGCGCTTTTTGCCGGGTGGCGCTAACGCTTACCCGGCCTACGAAACGACTGATTGGAGAGAAAGTGTAGCCGGGTAAGCGCATCGCCATCCGGCATACGAAACGACGGAGTGGAAGGAAAGTGTAGGCCGGGTAAGCGCAGCGCCATCCGGCATACGAAACGACGGAGTAGAAGGAAAGTGTAGGCCGGGTAAGCACAGGGCCACCCGGCATACGAAACGACGGAGTGGAAGGAAAGTGTAGGCCGGGTAAGCGCAGGGCCACCCGGCATACGAAACGACGGAGTGGAAGGAAAGTGTAGGCCGGGTAAGCGCAGGGCCATCCGGCATACGAAACGACGGAGTAGAAGGAAAGTGTAGGCCGGGTAAGCGAAGCGCCACCCGGCGGTTTTTAGCGAAGAAACTGGATTATCAGAAGGAGTACGCCACGCCTAAACGGAAACGGGTCTGGCGTTCGTCAGTGTCTTTAACCCCCACGTTGCCCACCTCAACATACGGTGCCCAGTTTTTATCCCATTTGTAGGCGAGCTTGGCGTTATATTCATTGGAATAATCTTTATTGTTATTTCGGGCCACGCCTTCAGAGCTTTTCGCGTAAACATAGTTCAGCTCGGTACGCCAGTCACCTAATACCCAACCGACCCACGCATCACCACGGTTAACTTTATCATCGTCCTTATTTGAGCTTGACGGGTAGCGGGTATATTCATAACGGTAACGCGCGGCCACGTAGAAGCCATTATCGAAACTATATTGCACATGCAGATTCGGTTTATAAATGGTACGACTGTCTGTGCTTTCAATCGTAAACGCAGGCGTCAGGGCGATATTGTCTGTCGCTTTCCAGCGCCAGCTAATCTGATCTTCGTGACCGTTCCCCACCACATCCGCGAATGGCTGATCTGCCTTGTCCCCGCCTGATTTCCACTTCGCCTCGACTGAAAAACCGAAGCCATTGTCAAAGCGGTGCGAGACGGCAACACGGTCGGCATTCGAGCCGCTGTCAATATATTCGTGACGCAGATCGACGGTAACGGCGCTAGCCGCAAAAGAGGCACTAATAAGGGAAGCAAGGAGCAGAGATTTCTTAAACATGAAAAAACCCTCAATTAAAATAACGTTTCGTTTTTATGAAACTTGAGTTTATTTTTTATGTACCGTTATTTTAGTGACAAGGATCGAAATTATTTGTTTCATTTTTTTTGGCAAAGATCGACGTGAACCTCATCAACAAAAAAGGCGTATAACGCATAAATTCCAGGCGTGAGATCACACTATGAACTTCACAAAGCGAATAATTCACCGCGCAATAATTATTGTGGGCTTAAGAAAGAACGCAGAAGTGTTAAAAAAGGATTCTGCGGACATAAAAAAACCTCCCGAGGGAGGCTTTCTGTGCGCAGAGGGGGAAATTACCGTTCGATAGCCAGGGCTACCCCCTGCCCTCCGCCAATGCAGAGCGTTGCGATCCCTTTTCGGGCGTTACGCTTTTTCATTTCGTGGACTAGCGACACCAGAATGCGGCAGCCGGAAGCGCCAATAGGATGACCGAGCGCGATCGCACCGCCGTTGACGTTGACCCGCAGCGGATCCCATTCCAGCATTTTCCCGACCGAGATCGCCTGTGCAGCAAAGGCTTCATTGACTTCAATCAGATCTACATCGTTCAGCTGCCAGCCCGCCCGCTCAAGACAGCGGCGCGTGGCATAGACCGGGGCGATCCCCATTAACGCAGGATCAACACCCACGCTGGCAAACGCTTTGATGCGCGCCAGCACCGGCAGCGCCAGCTCCTGGGCTTTGCTTTCACTCATCATCATCACCGCCGCCGCACCGTCGTTAATGGATGATGCGTTACCTGCCGTTACAGAACCGAGCGTTTCGAAGGCCGGATCGAGTTTTGCCAGCCCTTCTGCGCTGGCATCGGTGCGAGGCTGCTCGTCGGTATCAACGATGAGCGCTTCGCCGTTCTGGCGTTGGGTACTGACCGGGACAATTTCATCGCGAAAACGGCCGGAGTCGATCGCTGCACGCGCTTTTTGCTGCGAGCTAAGCGCATACGCATCCTGAAGCTCGCGGCTGATGCCGTATTCCCGCGCCAGGTTTTCCGCCGTTACGCCCATATGGTAGTCGTTGAAGGCGTCCCACAGCCCGTCATGAACCAGGCTGTCAAGCAGCTGACTGTTCCCGAGCTGCGCGCCGGTCCGGCTGTCGGTCAGGACATGCGGGGCGCGGCTCATGTTTTCCTGCCCTCCGGCAATGACCACGTCCGCTTCACCGCACTGGATGGCCTGCGTCGCAAGATGGAGCGCTTTCAAACCTGAACCACAGACGTCGTTGATGGTAATCGCCGAAACGGTGTTAGGCAGACCGCCTTTCAGCGCCGCCTGGCGCGCAGGGTTTTGTCCCGCGCCAGCGGTCAGCACCTGGCCGAGGATCACCTCATCAATTTCATGTGCGGCAACCCCGCTGCGTTCCACCAGCGCTCTTACCACCACGCTGCCGAGATCAACCGCAGAGTGACGCGCAAGCGCTCCCTGAAAACAGCCGATAGCCGTACGTAACGCACCCACTATAACGACATCTTTCATCACGACCTCTGTGCAAAATGACATGACGATAGTAGAGGATTGTTATCAACAATTGACGCAAATGTTTAAAATTAGTGAGTTTAGTCACAGGATTATCGTGCGTCCTGCAAGTACTGGCGCAGCCAGCTTCCGGCGACGCCGGGCGGGGTTCTTTTGTTCCATACCAGATCGATGGCAATCGACCTCGGCCAGCCCGGCACGTTCAGCTGCACCAGCGATTTCGATGCGGCAAATTCGTCGACCAGCGCGCAGGGTAAGGCGCACCAGCCAAAGCCCTGTACCGCCATGCTCAGCAGCAGCAGGTAGTTCGGCGCAGACCAGACCGGCCCGCGCCCAAGGGGCGCTTCCCGTTCAAGATAGGTACTCAGCCGCAGCTCGCGCCAGCCATGCAGCTCGTCCGCCTGCGTCTCATGTTGCCCTGCCAGAGGATGTCCGGCAGAAACGTAAATAGCCATCCGCGTCTGCATAGGCAGGCGGGTCGCGCCAATATCGGTCGGGTAGCTGTCGCGTGCTTCCGTCAGGCCAATTTGCGCCCGCTCCTTTTGCAGCAGATCGATCACGTCCTCCTCTTCCCCAATCAGACACTCGAATTCGGTGTGCGGAAAACGCTGGTCGAACTGGCTCATCATCTCTTCCAGTACGGCCGGGTTAAGCGTATCGGAGAGAACAAAGGTAAAACGCGCCTCCGTTTGCGCCGTTAAGGATACGGCCAGCTCATCAAGGCGCGCGCTGGCGGCGAGGATTGACTGGACATAGCCCAGCACCTGTTCACCCTGGGCGGTTAACACCGGGTGACGCGCCGAGCGATCAAACAGCTCAAAGCCAAGGTCAGCTTCAAGGTTGGCGATGGAGGTGCTGATGGTGGACTGGCTTTTACGCAGCCGTCGTGCCGCAGCTGAAAACGAACCTGCGGCGACAGTTTCAACAAACGCGGTCAGTGCTTCGGGAGAATAACGCATGATGTATCTACTTTATCGATGGATACCATCTTTTATATATCACCTTAAGCGATAAGAATAGGCCGCATCAACGCCCATACTGGCGTCTTTATGAGGTAAATATGCAACATCAGGATGCACTCCAACGTAAATTGCCGGAGCGGATCTTCCATGCCGTCTGTTTTGAAGGTATTGCTACGGCGATCCTCGCCCCTACGGCCGCGTGGCTAATGCAGCGCTCGGTGGTTGAAATGGGGGGTCTCACTATTATTCTGGCGACCACGGCAATGCTCTGGAACATTATCTATAACTTTGGCTTCGACCGTTTCTGGCCCGTTCAGCGGGTGAAGCGCACGGCAAAAGTGCGCGCCCTGCATGCGCTGGGTTTTGAATGCGGCTTTATTGTGATTGGCATAACCATCGTTGCCGCCGTGCTGGGCGTGACGCTGCTCCAGGCCTTCACGCTGGAGATTGGTTTCTTCCTGTTCTTCCTGCCGTACACCATGCTCTACAACTGGGCGTATGACACCCTGCGGGAGAAAATTATCAAGCGCCGCCAGCAACGTCGCGCCCTGGCAAGCGAATGACCTTCCGGCCGGAGACCTTCTCCGGCCCAACCCCAGCGAAGCAACGGCGACCTCAACGCATAATTATGGTAAATTGCACTCCTTTTTGTTCGTTTTATAGTTGATACGTTGCTCTAATGTCGAAAATTTGGTCAAAAGAAGAGACTCTCTGGAGTTTCGCCCTCTACGGCACTGCCGTGGGCGCAGGAACCCTGTTCTTGCCCATTCAGCTCGGCTCTGCTGGCGCGATTGTCCTGCTGATCACCGCCCTTGTGGCGTATCCCTTAACCTACTGGCCGCATAAAGCGCTGGCGCAATTTATTCTGTCGTCGAAGACGAAAGGCAACGAAGGGATCACCGGTGCCGTTTCCCATTACTACGGCAAAAAGATCGGCAACCTCATCACCACGCTCTATTTCGTGGCCTTCTTTGTGGTGGTTCTGATTTACGCGGTGGCGATAACCAACTCACTTACAGAACAGCTGGCGAAACGGATGACGGTGGATACCAGCGTGCGGATGCTGGTGAGTTTTGGCGTGGTGCTGATTTTGAATCTGATCTTCCTGATGGGGCGGCACATCACCATTAAGGTGATGGGTTTCCTTGTCTTTCCGCTGATCGCCTATTTCCTGTTTGTCTCGCTGTATCTGACGGGCAGCTGGCAGCCGTCGCTGCTGACCAGCCAGATGGCCTTCGACCAGCATACGCTGCACCAGGTGTGGATATCGATCCCGGTGATGGTTTTCGCTTTTAGCCATACCCCGATCATCTCGACCTTCGCCGTAGATCGTCGCGAGAAATACGGTGAAGAGGCTATGGGTAAATGCAAAAAAATCATGAAAGTGGCGTACCTGATCATCTGCCTCAGCGTGCTGTTCTTTGTGTTCAGCTGCCTGCTTTCGATTCCACCGTCCTATATCGTGGCGGCAAAAGAGGAAGGGGTGACGATCCTCTCCGCGCTGTCGATGATGCCTTCGTCCCCGGCATGGCTGGGCATTTCCGGCATTATCGTGGCAATTATAGCGATGTCGAAATCGTTCCTCGGCACCTATTTTGGCGTGATTGAAGGGGCAACGGAAATTGTGAAATCGTCGCTGAATCAGGTGGGGGTGAAGAAAAGTCGCGCCTTTAACCGCGCGGTTTCGATTCTCGGCGTGTCGCTGATTACCTTTGCGGTCTGCTGCATCAACCCGAATGCGATCTCGATGATTTACGCCATCAGCGGTCCGCTTATCGCCATGATCCTGTTCATCATGCCGACGCTGTCGACGTACCTGATCCCGTCGTTAAAACCGTACCGCTCCATCGGTAACCTGCTGACGCTGATTGTGGGTGTGCTGTGTGTGTCGGTGATGTTTGTCGGTTGAGTGTGCTGCCCGGCGCAATGCCGGGCATCTGTTTTACGCCCGAATATCGTCATACTCCCGCGTATTATCAAACTCATGCTTCGCAAACGGACACAGCGGGATAATTTTACGGTTCTCCCCGCGCATCTTCTCTACCACCTTCGCCACCAGCTGCTTACCCACACCCTGCCCTTTCAGGCTCGGATCCACATCGGTGTGCTCGATGATGCTCAGATGCTCGCCGGTCGGGACAAAGACGATCTCCGCAACCTGATTGCCTTCGGCGTCGTTGACATAAAACTTGTTATGGCCTTCAAGAATATCCATGGTTCCTCACTTATTTTAGGCGGTACTTCAGCGCACCGCTCGGGCAGGTATCAATTACGCGCGCAACAGTTTCTGCATCCACTTCATCCGGTGCGATCCAGGGTTTACGCTTCAGGTCGAACAGCGCCGCGCTGCCGCGTACGCAGTTGCCCGAGTGTTTGCAGATCCCTGTGTTGAAGTAGACATCGATTTTCTCACCGGTATAGGCCCGGTACCCTGCATCCAGTAGCTCCTGATCCATGACATTGCCTCTGTAATTATTGTGGTGACAAATGCAGCATACCCTCACCCGATCCGCCTGACCACGTCAAAACGACGATCGGATACACTGTTTTCGGCTCGTTATTTTACTTCTCGCTTAAGACTATTCCGATTATAAAGACTCAGGTCGGCAAGATATATTTTTGCGCTACGTCAATTCTTGTAATCATTTCCGCCGCGTTCATATTAAGATTATTAGCTAAGCGGAATCCTAACGACACAAGTTATTTACCCTTAAGCAATGGATTTACATCCAATTTTCAAAAAACGTAACGAAGCGGTATTTTCCGCGCATCTCTGGAAATGGCGCAAAACAACCCAGACAGGAAATTTGACTCTTCTCACATAACGACTAATGTTAATTTCTGAACGACAACTGATACGAATTACTTATCGTATCACCTGACATAAACGCAACATGAGGGTTGATATATGGCAGAGCAACATCGTGGTGGTTCCGGTAATTTCGCGCAAGACCGTGAAAAAGCATCAGAAGCTGGACGTAAAGGCGGCCAGCACAGCGGCGGTAATTTCAAAAACGATCCGCAACGCGCATCTGAAGCGGGTAAGAAAGGGGGACAGAACAGTCACGGCGGGGGCCGTAAATCTGATAACTCCTGATCTTATTTAAAGCTCTTATAAATATACCGAGAGCATGCTGCGGGCCTGTCGGCTCGCAGTACCTTCCCTTTATTTCACTGGAGCGAATATATGAATATGAAAACTGTTGAAGATGTATTTATTCACCTGTTATCCGATACCTACAGCGCTGAGAAGCAGCTGACCCGCGCGCTAAGCAAGTTAGCCCGTGCCGCATCAAGCGAGAAGCTGAGCGCTGCCTTCACGGCTCACCTTGAGGAGACGCAGGGACAGATCGAACGTATCGATCAGATTATTGAGCAGGAATCCGGCCTCAAGCTGAAGCGCATGAAATGCGTTGCAATGGAAGGCTTAATTGAAGAAGCCAACGAAGTTATTGAGAGCACTGAGAAAAACGAAGTGCGTGACGCTGCATTAATTGCCGCCGCACAGAAAGTCGAACACTACGAAATTGCCAGCTACGGCACCCTGGCCACCCTGGCTGAACAATTAGGCTATAAAAAAGCCGTTAAACTTCTTGCAGAAACACTGGAAGAAGAAAAAGAAACCGATCTCAAATTAACCGATCTGGCTGTCGGCAATATTAATCAAAAAGCCCAGAAAGGATAAATAATAATTTGATGAGCATCAGCACCAACAATTAACCAGAAAATAAATCACAGGAGTTAATTATGAATCATGTAGAACACTACCATGATTGGCTACGCGATGCCCATGCGATGGAAAAGCAAGCCGAATCCATGCTGGAATCAATGGCCAGCCGTATTGATAATTATCCCGACTTACGTGCACGAATTGAACAACACGTTAATGAAACTAAACACCAAATTACCGTGCTGGAAGAAATTCTCGACCGCAATGATATTTCCCGTTCGGTCATAAAAGATTCCATGAGCAAAATGGCTGCGCTCGGCCAGTCCATTGGCGGCATGTTCCCTTCCGACGAAATTGTTAAAGGCTCCATCAGCGGCTACGTTTTTGAGCAGTTTGAAATTGCCTGCTACACCTCTCTGCTGGCCGCGGCCAAACAAGCGGGCGATACCGCCTCCATTCCCGCCATTGAATCCATTCTGGAAGAAGAGCGCCAGATGGCGGACTGGCTGATTCAACATATTCCACAGACGACGGAACAGTTCCTGCTGCGCTCCGACGCGGACGGCGTTGAAGCGAAAAAATAACGGAAGAGGGAGAAACTATGTTTCGACACGTAAAACAGCTGCAATACACGGTACGCGTAGCCGAACCGAATCCGGGTCTGGCTAATCTTCTGCTTGAGCAGTTTGGCGGGCCACAGGGCGAACTTGCCGCGGCATGTCGTTACTTTACGCAAGGATTGAGCGACGACGATCCCGGTCGTAAAGATATGCTGATGGATATCGCGACCGAGGAGTTAAGTCACCTGGAAATTATCGGCACCCTGGTGGGTATGCTTAATAAGGGTGCGAAAGGTGAACTGGCGGAAGGCGTTGAAAATGAAGCGGAGCTGTACCGGTCCATGACCGAAAACGGCAACGACAGTCATATCACTTCCCTGCTCTACGGGGGCGGTACTCCGCTCACTAACTCCGCAGGCGTACCGTGGACGGCGGCGTACGTGGATACCATTGGCGAACCCACCGCGGATCTGCGCTCTAACATTGCGGCAGAGGCGCGCGCCAAAATTATCTACGAACGGCTTATTAACGTAACGGACGATCCAGGTGTTAAAGATGCGCTGGCGTTTTTAATGACGCGTGAGGCAGCACACCAGCTTTCGTTTGAGAAGGCGCTCCAGTCGATCCGTAACAACTTCCCACCGGGTAAATTGCCTCCAATCGAAGAGTACACCAACAAGTACTACAATATGTCTGAGGGGGGAGAAGTTCGCGGAAGCTGGAACAGCGACAAGCACTTCGACTACGTGGAATCTCCTCAGCCAGCGGTCGATGGCGGTGACGGCGGCGCAAGCGTAACGCTCACAACAGAGCAGGCTACGCTGGTCAAAGCAATGTGCGCACGTACGAAATCCGATCCTAAAGCCGATCCGCTTACCGGTGCCGAGCTTGGCGCGGGTAAGAAAAAACCGTAACCGGTTTTGCCAGGCAGCCTGAGGCTGTCTGGCAATGCCTTGTGGGCTATCAGTTCCAGAGGTACGGAGCATGTTCGAGCTTGATGCGTTTCATCTGGCCAGGATACAGTTCGCCTTTACCGTCTCTTTCCATATTCTCTTTCCGGCAATCACCATCGGGCTTGCGAGCTATCTGGTGGTTCTCGAGGGCATGTGGCTTCGCACAAAAAATGATGTCTGGCGCTCGCTTTACCATTTCTGGCTGAAAATTTTCGCCGTTAACTTTGGTATGGGCGTGGTTTCCGGGCTGGTAATGGCTTACCAGTTTGGGACTAACTGGAGCGGATTTTCCCAGTTCGCAGGCAGCATAACCGGCCCTCTGCTCACTTATGAAGTCTTAACCGCCTTCTTCCTCGAAGCCGGTTTCCTGGGCGTGATGTTGTTCGGCTGGAACAAGGTCGGCCCCGGCCTGCACTTCTTTGCCACCTGCATGGTAGCGCTGGGCACGCTGATGTCCACCTTCTGGATCCTCGCCTCCAACAGCTGGATGCACACCCCGCAGGGCTTCAGTATTCAGAACGGTCAGGTCATTCCCGAAGACTGGCTGGCCATTATTTTTAACCCCTCATTCCCATACCGTCTGATCCATATGTCCATCGCCGCCTTCCTGTGCAGCGCCTTGTTTGTGGGCGCGTCCGGGGCATGGCATCTGCTGCGCGGCAACGACACGCCCGCTATTCGCAAAATGTTCTCCATGGCCATGTGGATGGCGCTGCTGGTCGCGCCCATCCAGGCAGTCGTTGGGGATATGCACGGCCTGAATACGCTTGAGCATCAGCCTGCCAAAATCGCCGCGATTGAAGGCCACTGGGAAAATCCGCCCGGCGAGGCTACCCCGCTGCTGCTGTTCGGCGTACCGGATATGGAGGAGGAGCGCACCAAATACGGGCTTGAAATTCCGGCGCTCGGCAGCCTGATCCTGACGCACAGCCTGGATAAACAGGTCCCGGCGCTGAAAGATTTCCCGAAAGAGGACCGCCCGAACTCGCTCATCGTCTTCTGGTCTTTCCGCATTATGGTCGGCATGGGGCTGCTGATGATTACGCTTGGTGTGCTGAGCGTCTGGCTGCGCTATCGCCGCCGACTCTATCACTCGCGACCATTCCACTGGTTTGCCCTGTGCATGGGGCCAGCCGGACTGCTTGCGCTGCTCGCCGGGTGGGTCACCACCGAAGTGGGCCGCCAGCCGTGGGTCGTCTACGGCTATCTGCGCACGATAGATGCGGTGTCTCTGCACAGCACGTTGCAGATGAGCATCAGCCTGCTGGCCTTTATCGTGGTCTACTGTTCAGTATTTGGCGTGGGTTATGTTTATCTCGCCCGGTTGATAAAGAAAGGGCCGCAGCCTGTCGGCACGCTAACGACTAATACGTCGGGCACCCCTGCCCGTCCGCTGTCCGCCGCCGAGTCTGTTCCGGAAGAGGAGAAGATCTGATGGGCGTCGATATCCCGGTCATCTGGTTTGCCATTATTGTCTTCGCCACGCTGATGTACATCATCATGGACGGTTTCGATCTCGGTATCGGCATGCTGTTCAGCTTTGTGGGCGATGCCAAAGAACGCGACGTAATGGTAAACAGCGTCGCACCGGTCTGGGACGGAAATGAAACCTGGCTGGTTCTCGGCGGTGCGGGGCTATTTGGCGCGTTTCCGCTGGCCTACGCGGTGATTATCGATGCCCTGACCATCCCGCTCACGGCCATGCTGATCGGGCTTATTTTCCGCGGCGTGGCGTTTGAGTTTCGCTTTAAGGCGACCCCTTCCCACCGCAAATTCTGGGACTATTCTTTTGCTGGCGGTTCCCTGCTGGCAACCTTCAGCCAGGGGATCGTGGTCGGCGCGATGATCAACGGCTTTGACGTGGAAGGGCGACGCTTTGTGGGCTCCTCGCTGGACTGGTTAACCCCGTTTAACCTGTTCTGCGGGCTGGGTTTGATTGTCGCCTATACCCTGCTGGCTACCACATGGCTGATCATGAAAAGCGAAGGCGCGCTGCAAAACCGGATGCGTGAGCTGACCCGCCACGTGCTGCTGGCACTGATCGCCGTTATTGCGGTGGTGAGTATCTGGACCCCGCTCGGCTGGCAGTTTGTCGCCGAGCGCTGGTTTACACTGCCTAACTTCTTCTGGTTCCTGCCGGTTCCGGTTCTGGTGGCGGTATTCAGCCTGTGGATCTGGCGGCTGACGCGCAATCCCGACAGCCATGCCCGTCCGTTCCTGTTAACGCTGGGCCTGATTTTCCTCGGCTTTAGCGGACTGGGCATCAGCCTGTGGCCACACATTATCCCGCCGCACATCACCCTGTGGGAAGCCGCCGCGCCGCCTGCCAGCCAGCTGTTTATGCTGATCGGCACGCTGTTAATCATCCCGGTGATCCTGGTTTACACCGCCTGGAGCTACTACGTCTTCCGGGGCAAAGTGTCTGATACCGAAGGTTATCACTAAGGATTGCTATGGCAGGCTGGCATACACGCGCCATTATTTACCAGATTGATACCGCCCTGTTTTACGATCTTAACGGCGATGGTTGTGGCGACATCGCCGGGATCGCCGCGAAGTTGCGCTACATCCGCCGGATGGGCGCGACGGTTATCTGGATCACCCCGTTTTACCTCACCCCTTTTCTCGATGAAGGCTATGACGTAAGCGACCATTTGCAGGTCGATCCCCGCTTCGGCAAGCTCAACGATATCATCGCCTTTATTGAACAGGCGCGGGAGCTGGGGATGAAGGTCATTATTGAGCTGCTGATCCAGCACACCTCGGATGCGCATCCCTGGTTTCAGCAAGCCCGCCGCAACCCGCAGTCACCCTACCGTGACTATTATCTCTGGTCTGACACGGACGAGGACGATACGCCACCGATGTTCCCCGGCGTGGAAAAGAGCGTCTGGACATGGGACGACGAAGCGGGGCAATACTACCGGCATATGTTTTATCACCACGAGCCGGATCTCAATCTGGCCTCCCCGGCGGTGCTGAAGGAGGTTGAGAACATCATCATCTTCTGGCTAAAGCTCGGGGTGTCGGGCTTTCGCCTGGATGCAGCGTCGCACCTGACAAAACAGGCCGGGCGTGGAGATGAAAAACGCGGCCTGTGGATCCTGGAGCATCTGCGCCGTCTTATCGAGCAGCGTAATCCGGACGCGATCCTGCTCGGCGAAGTCGACGTGGAGGTCGACGCCTACAAAGATTATTTTGGTCAGAATGACCGGCTCAACCTGGTGCTGAATTTCTGGCTCAATAAGTACTTTTACGTCAGCCTTGCAGAGAAGAGCGCACGACCGCTGCGCAACGCAGTGAAAAAGATGATTGTGCCGCCGGACTCCTGCTGCTTCGCCAACTGGCTGCGCAATCATGATGAGCTGGATCTGGAAGGGATAGGCAAAAAAGCGAAGCAGACCGTCATTGATGCCTTCGCCCCTGATGAAGAGATGAGCGTGTATCAGCGAGGGATCCGCCGCCGTCTGGCGCCGATGCTTAAGGGCGATCGAAAGCGGCTGGCCTTTTGCCATGCGGTCTTGTTTTCGCTGCCGGGCGTACCGGTCATGCGCTACGGGGATGAAATTGGAATGGGCGATGATTTAGATCTGGAGGAGCGTTACGCCGTACGCACCCCGATGCAGTGGGCCGGATCGCAGGGCGGCGGTTTCTCAGATGCCGACCCGAAAACCTTTATCGCCCCAATGATTGACCATGGTCCGTACCGCTATCAAAAAATCAACGTGGCGGATTCGCTGTTGCACCGCAACTCCCTCCTGCACTGCATTATCGATATCGCCAATACGCGCTCGGAGTTTCCTGAGATCGGCGTCGCGCCGTTTCGTCTTATTACTATCGACAACGATGCGGTACTGGGGATCTATTACGAAACCGACACGCGCAGCATTCTGACCTTCGTTAACTTCAGCGATAAGCCCGTTAATTTTACCGCCAGAGGGATCCGGCATGCGACCTGGACCGCATGCCTGGCGGACAAACGCTACGTCGACGCGCTGGTATGCGGCAAAACCGTCGCGCTTAACCTCAGCGGCTATGGCTACCGCTGGTTCTGGACCGATCGTACCGCACTGCGCTGATTATCGTCTCCGCGAGAGCAGCAGACGCGCCACGATCGCGCCCGTGACGGCGAGGGAGCCGAGCAGCACTTTCCCCGGCATGCCGGAGGTAACGCTGGTGGCGCGCTCTTTTGCTTCGTCGGTGAAGTGCCCGTGGATTTTATGCAAGTCGTTAACCGGCTGATCCAGATAGTCCTGACGGTCATCCGCATTTAGCGTATCGGTCATCTGCCCTTCCCAGGCCTTTTTAACCATCAGCCGGTCCAGAAAACCGGGGAAAAGAAACTGCCCGACAATCGACTGGACAGTGCTGCTGCCCACCCACAGCTCCCGCACCGGTTTCTGCGCCACCTTAAAAATAGCGCTGGCGGCCACTTCCGGCTGAAACACGGGAGGAACCGGGCGCATCGCCCAGGCAAATTTATTCCTCGCCCACTCGAACTGCGGCGTATTGAGGCCCGGCATCTGTACCATTGCGATCTGCACCCGGCTGTTTTCATGCATCAGCTCGGTGCGTACGGCATCGGTAAATCCGCGGATCGCGGCCTTCGCGCCACAGTAGGCTGACTGCAAGGGAATGGAACGGTAGGCCAGCGCGGAGCCAACCTGAATAATCGTTCCGCGATCGCGAGGGGTCATTAACTCCAGCGCGGCGCGGGTGCCGTTAACATAGCCCAGATAGGTCACCTCGGTGACGCGGCGAAACTCCTCCGGGGACATGGTGCGAAACGGCGCCAGCATCCCGCCCATAGCGTTATTCACCCACACATCGATGGCTCCAAGCCGGTATTCAATTTCGTTAGCAGCATCGGTCACCGCCTTGCTGTCCGCCACGTCGGCCTGAACGGCACACGCGTTGATCCCGAAACGGCGCAACTCCTCTTCTGTGGAGCGCAGGCTCTGCTCATCGCGGGCAATAATGCCTACATCGTAGCCCGCTTTAGCAAAGTGCAGCGCCGTGGCTTTCCCCACGCCCGCCGTACCGCCGGTAATAACGATAACAGCCATAGCCTTTCCCCTTGTCTCAGACGTTATCCCACCCGGAGAGTATTTCGATCAGTTCAGACAGCGAATAACGCACCGCTTTTTCCACCACATCCTGACATTCACCGGAAAACAGCACGGTGCGGGTTTCCGTCTGTCCGCGAATATTCCAGCCGAAGCAGACCGTACCGGCTGCCGTGCCATCGTCTCCGCCTTCCGGTCCCGCATAGCCGCTGATGGCAACACCAATATCCGCCTCGGCAATATCGCGAATTTTAGCGGCCATCTCAGTAACCGTTTGTTCACTGACGGCGGTGAAGCGCTCAATCGTTTCGTGCCGCACGCCGAGGATCCTCTCCTTCGCCGCATCGCTGAACACCACCATGCCAACGTCATAAAATTCCGCCGTGTTCTCTTCAGCGCAAAGCGCAACCGCGAGATTACCGCCGGTGCAGGACTCCGCCGTGGTTAGACGCAGTCCTCTTTCTGTGAGCGTCGTGGCAAGCTTTTTCGTCAGCTCGCTGATGGTCGTATTATTATCGTGAATAAGGTTGCTCATGGATGTGCCCCTTAGTTAATTTTCTTCAGGAATAATTGAAATATGGCCGTTACGCTCAAGGATCGCGTACTTAATATCCTTTAATTCCGTTATGCCGTGGTTCCGGCGTGCTGAAACCAATATATCATCGCAGGATACATCGACTTTTTTCAGTTTATCCGCAATGGGAATACCATTCTCTACCAATATCACCGGGGTGCCATCAAGAACATTCTCAACAGAAGAAGAATATTTTTTAATCAGGCCAAAAATAATATCCACCACCACCAGCGTTGTTATTGTAATCATCGCACCGGTGACGGAAAAATCTTCGCCCAGTAGCGCCTGCTGTGTCGCCTCACTGATAATTAAGAGCAAAATAAGGTCAAAGCTGGTCATTTGCAGCAGGGCGCGCCGTCCGGCGACTTTAAACACGATCACCAGAAACAGGTATATTGCCAGGGCACGAAAAACCATGTCCATATTCGACTCCTAGGGGTAAATAAACTGCCAGAAGCGGATATCTGGCCCGTTGTTTACGCGGATGCTGTTGGTCCATTTCCCTGCTTTTGTCGGCGTGATGAACAGCAGGACGGTGAACTTATCGCTCTGTTTCAGATTGTCGTAAACGAGATACAGGGTGTTCCCCCGGCTATACATGCTGTCCGGCTGCGGCCAGACGCTGCCCGGCTCATATACGTCGCTGCTTTCGCTGGTCAGGCTGAGAATATATTTACCCTCAGACGTCACCGGAAACGTCAGCGTCATCCGCGATTCGGTCTGGCGGCGGCCGAAGCGCTCATAGCTCAGGTTCAGGGATTTTGCTTCGTTTGTTTTCTCCACGTCGCTAACCGCACCGCTGGAAAACAGGCCGGCTAATGCGGCCACGATAATACCTAACAGTACAATAAAACCCACCTGACGAAATGCATACTCAAACGTCAGTAAACGATAACTCTCTTTTATCCCAGGCACTTTTTCATTTTTTGGTTCCATGGCTTTTGTCACCGTTTCGCTTAATTGCCGAAATTTTTGATTTTTCTACGCAAATGCTTTTAAGACTTATCACATTTGCCACATAAAGAAATAGCAACAATACTTAATAAGTCAAGACATCCAAAATGAAGGATATCAGATGAAATTATCAGTGATTTCAGCCTTGTTAATATTAATTATCCCTTCCGCATGGGCAGATAATAACGGCGGGTTACAAAAGGGTGAAGCGCCGCCACCGCCGCATGCCCTGGACAGTGGTTATCGTGGTACCGATGATGCGCGCATTATGACCATTACTCAGGCAAAAGAGATGCATGATGGCGCCTCTATTTCATTGCGCGGCAATCTTATTGATGGCAATGGCGATAAATACGTATTCCAGGATAAAACCGGGAAAATCGACGTTATTATCCCGAAAGCCGTATTTGACGACAGAACCGTGGAACCTGACAACATGATCAGTATTAGCGGCTCGCTCGATAAAAAATCATCCCCACCCGTAGTGCGGGTCAGCCACTTGCAAAAATAATTCAGCGAAGCGTTAACGCTGTAACTATCCATCAAATCTCACCCCTAACAAGGAGTTAGCTATGAGTGATAATGAACAACGTACGAACGCTTACCCAACGCCACCTTTCCCGGAGCAGCCTCAGACGCCACCGGGCCTGGCCTCTGAAATGGACCCTGTTCCCGATCACGGCGAGACAAGCTACAAAGGGCATGGCCGGCTTACCGGTAAGAAGGCGCTAATTACCGGGGGCGATTCCGGCATCGGACGCGCAGTAGCCATTGCCTATGCCCGCGAAGGGGCAGATGTCGCCATTAACTATTTGCCGGAAGAGGAAGAAGACGCTGCGGAAGTGATCGCCCTGATTAAAGCGGAAGGACGGAATGCCGTCGCGCTTCCGGGCGATGTGCGGGACGAAACTTTTTGTCAGAACCTGGTGGAACAGGCCGTCGGAAAACTGGGCGGGCTGGACATCCTGGTGAATAACGCAGGCCGCCAGCAGTACCGTGAGACGCTGGAAGAACTGACCACGGAAGATTTTGACGCGACCTTTAAAACCAACGTCTATGCGCCTTTCTGGATCACAAAGGCGGCGTTGCGCCACATGAAAGCTCCCGCTTCCATCATTAACACCTCATCTGTACAGGCGGTAAAACCGAGCGCCGTACTGCTTGACTATGCGCAGACCAAAGCCTGTCTCGCGGTGTTTACCAAAGCGCTGGCGAAACAGCTGGGTCCGAAAGGGATCCGCGTGAACGCGGTAGCGCCCGGACCTTACTGGACCGTGCTCCAGCCCAGCGGTGGGCAGCCACAGGAAAAAGTGAAACATTTTGGCGAGAGTACCCCTCTGGGACGCCCGGGACAGCCCGTGGAGATCGCACCGCTGTATGTCACTCTGGCCTCGGATGAGTGTTCATACACCTCCGGGCAGGTCTGGTGTTCAGACGGCGGCGACGGCGTCATCTAGCGCTCAAGCAGCGCAGAGTGTAGGCCGGGTAAGGCGAAGCCGCCACCCGGCAAATTGTTGCTGGCGAATGCTAAAAGGCTGCGAAAGCAGCCTTTTTTACATTTAAGGGGTGACGACAGGAAACCAGAAACTGAAGCTCTCCATGCAGCGCAGCATTTCGTCTACCTTCGCGGCGTTGCCGACGATCATCACCTCTCCTGCCTGTTGCGCCTTTTTCAGCGTGGTCTCCTTAAGGATGATTTTGTTCAGCGTTTCGCGGCTGAGCGTAATGGTTGCATCCGGATCTTCTGCCTGGATATTGGCACTGTGGTTTAGCACGCCATTCTCCAGCTCCAGCTTATACCTGCCGCCCTCGCGGCCTAAATCAACGTTAAAAATGCCTCTGGCATTCGCCGCTCTGACGCCGTTAAGGTGAACGCCGAAGTAGTCAAAAATCATCTCAGTTGACATGGCACGGACCGCATCCGGGCTGGCGGTTTTGGGCGTCGGCTTTATCTTCACGCCGTTACGCAACTCTTGCGCACCGGTGAGGTAGGCGTTACGCCACGGCCCTGACTCCGCATGGTATCCCAGCTGTTCAAACGCATCGGCTTCCAGTTCGCGCGCCGCCTTATTATTCGGATCGGCAAAAACGACTTTACTGACCACCTGAGCCACCCAGCGATAATTCCCCCGGGCATAATCGACACGGGCTTTTTCAAGGATTGCGCGGGCTCCGCCCATGTAATCGACATACTTTTTCGCCGCCTCGACCGGAGGCAGTTCATCGAGCGTCGCCGGATTGCCGTCGAACCAGCCAAGATAGTAGACATAGGTGGCTTTGACGTTGTTGCTTACCGAGCCGTAATAGCCACGGCCTGCCCAGGATTTAGCCAGCCCGTAGGGCAGGGCGAAATTTGCGGCTATTTCATCCCTCGTCAGCCCCTTATTCGCCAGTCTGAGCGTCTGGTCGTTGATATAGCGGTAGATATCACGCTGGCTTTTCATCAACTTCACCACTTTTTTGTTACCCCACGTGGGCCAGTGGTGCTGCGCGATAATGATTTCCGCTTTATCACCCCAACGATCGATGGCGTTATTGATGTACTTTGACCATGCCAGCGGATCGTGTATTTTCGCCCCGCGCAGCGAGTAGGTATTGTGCAGGGTGTGAGTGACGTTCTCTGCTGCTTCGATCAGCTTTTTCTCTTCCACATACCAGAGCATTTCAGACGGTGCTTCCGATTCCGGCGTCAGCATAAAGTCATAGGTGAGACCGTCAATGACCTCTTTCTGCTCCTCTTCGGTAATAGAGTGAGTGGGCGCGATGAGCGTGACCGTTCCGGCTGAGGTGGTAGTCCCCAGACCTGCCCCCACCTGACCCTTCACACCGGGTTTCAGCAGGTTTCCGTGGATATAGCTGGCACGGCGGCTCATGGCGTTTCCGGCCATGATATTTTCCGATACCGCCTCTTCCATAAAACCGGCTGGCGCATAGACTTTCACTTTGCCGGACATTACCCCGGCTTCATCAATTACGCCACGCACGCCGCCATAATGATCGACGTGGCTATGGGTATAAATAACGGCAACAACCGGACGTTTGCCGCGATGCTTAACGTAAAGATCCATGCCCGCTTTAGCCGTTTCCGCAGACACCAGCGGATCGATAACCGTGATCCCCTCTTTGCCTTCTATGATTGTCATATTCGACAGATCGAGGTTGCGGATCTGGTAGACGCCTTCCGTGACTTCAAACAGACCGCCGATATTATTCAGCTGCGCCTGACGCCACAGGCTCGGGTTGACGGTATCCGGCGCTTTTTGCCCTTCTTTGATAAAAGCGTATTTCTGGGGATTCCAGATAACGGCGCCTTTTTCACCTTTAATCACCGCAGGTGGCAGCGGGGCAATAAAGCCTTTATGCGCATTTCGGAAATCGGTTTTATCAAAGAAGGGCAGTTGACCATAAAGTGCATCATTCATGTGTTTCGTATGGGCAGTGGCTTCCTTCACCTCCTTTTGTGCCAGGACAGGCAATGAGATCAACGAGGCCAATAGCAGACCAGCAACGGCCATCGCACTAACGAGAGTTTTAAATTTCATACATCCTCGAGGCGTCATATTCACGCTGGCGGTACATGGGGGGAAAGGAGGCTATCACCGGGCTTTTCTTTTACCTATGGAAATAACGTTTATAAATAAATAAGTTTATTCTTTCGTCGCTGCGGCCTTCAGGGATAATGCTGAGTCCAATTATTTCCCCGGAGTGATTCGATGAAGAGCCTGCCGTTCTTTTTCGCTATATTAAGTCTGAGCACATTAACAGCATGTAGCTCTCCACCACCAGACAACGTTGAAAAGATTAATCATCTGCAAATTCCGCTGGTATTACCGGGGGAAAAACCGCCGCAGGCACAGATATCTCATATCGCGTCTCTTTATCAGGAAAATAAACAGCAGATCGATAACTTAACGCGCAGCGTAAAATCACAGTATCTTCAGGACACTACCGCAAAAGAAATTTTTGTTGCGGACAGCGCTGTTCAACGCGTTTACGCCTCGCTGACTAAACTGGAACAGTTAGATATGGTTAATCAGCAATACCTGAAAGACAATAATGTCACGGGCCTGCAAAATATTCATATTATGCTTGAACCGTTATTCGCCAGCTGACAACAAAAAACCCGGCAACATAGCAGCCGGGTTTTTCTTAATCGCCATATCACATGCATCAGTCGTACTGACCAAAGCGATAGCTAAGCCCTGCGGTGACGGAACTCAGGTCGCTGCTCACACCGATCTGGTTTGCATTACCCACATTGCTTACCCACTGATATTCCAGGCGGCCAGCCCAGTTTTTATTGAAGGCGTATTCAGTACCCACAGCTGCAAGCGGGCGCACACCGGTTTCAAAACGATTGTGACCACTTACATCGGATTCAGCGCGATAGCCCATCGCACCGGCACGGCCGTAGATATCCCAGTCATTGGTCAAGGCATAGCTGGCCTTCAGGGACATTTGCAGACCCTGCGTCTTCATTTGCGCCCCTGCGCCATGCTGACCCTTGATCTGCATGTTGCCTAAATAATCATAACCGCCTTCTACCGCAAGCCATGGGGTAATCTGGTAACCCGTATAAACACCCCCACCGACATTATCATGGTCAAAATCGAAGTGGTCGGAATTATTGTTATCAAATGCTTTTGAACCCATATTGGTATCAAAATAGTGCGACCAGCCGAATTTCGCTCCGCCATACCAGGTGCCCGCATCAGCGGCGGCGAACGCGGAAGTGGCGGTAAACGCATTAACCATAATCAAAGCGAGAACTGTCTTTTTCATAAATATACCGTTTACTTAATAAAGATAAAACTTAGAAAGCAAACGATATAGAAAATTAACAGCCTCGTTAATTCCATTTCTGTTTAATTTTAAACTTCCCCTAGAATGATTCAGGTAAGTGTCTGACTTCAAGCAAATACCCACCGCGCTTAAAGGAGATATATTCTCCCTGTTTAAGGGCGGATAATACATTGAGTATACTACTGCGAGAAAGCAGCGTACGATCCTGAATATATTCCAGTATCGTGGTACGCAAACGCGTCTCCTCCGGGAGCAAAATCATTTCCTGAAGGTGGTTACGAATAACGGAATAGGTACGCTGCTGGAGTACCTGCGCATCACGGAATATCAAATAGGCCGTATGGTATGAGAGCAGCGCTGCGACATCCTCCCAGACGCCCTCGGCACGGAATAACTCGGCCGCCTTGTCCGCATCGAGACGTAAAATGGTCGACTCCCTTTCCGCACGGAGAAAATGGCCTTGCGTAGGCTGGATCATCTCAGCAATACCAAACAAATGCGGCTCGTAAACGGTCACGACCACCAGTCCATCTGATGTCCGCAGCAGGGACAGCTCCCCTTCCAGAAAGAGGTACATCTGCTGTTTCCCCTTCCGTAACCAGGTGAGTCGCTTACGTGGAACAACGTGCACTTTCTCCGCTATCGGCTCAAGGATAGCGGTCAGTCGTTCGATGGATTTTTCGGGTCGAACAGGCGGTAAAATATGCATGGTACAACCTTCTGACATTCAGTATCTGCCATTATAGACCATATATTTTAAGCGGTTAGCCGATCAAAACTGGTAGCTGTAGTTGACGCTGGCAAACCAAAGATAAGGATGGTCGTAACTTCCGGCAAACGCCACCGGCGATTTCACATGCGACGACTGCATATGAAGATACGACACGGCAATACCAATATTGCTGGCCGGGGTGATCTGATACTGGGCTCCCGTACCAAATCGCCACTCATCGCCGGTAGGTAAGGTTAAGGCCACATCGCTCTGGCTTTCATACGGCGAGCTGTCGAACGCCACACCGGCATTCAGTCGCCACTGAGGCGTTGGACGATACTGCACGCCCACCGCACCGTGCCACGTGTCCTTCAGGCGGCTGACGTTGTTAAGCTGCTGGTCCCCGACGACGATTTGCGGCGCGCCGAACTGGCTCCAGTCCTGCCAGCCGAGATCGCCCATAACCGACCACTGCGGGTTAATGTCATGCACAAGGCTGAGCATAATTTGCTGCGGCGCGCTGATTTGTGCTGACACCGGCAGGTCGTAGGTGCCGTTCTGTAGACGCGCGTTGCCGTCAATATTGAAGCTGTAGTCCGTTTCGCTGTTCCAGGTAATACCGGCTCGGGTCTGGTCAGTTAGCTGCATCAGCAGCCCAAGCCGATAGCTCATGGCCAGGTCTTCATCGCGTCGCCGGTAGTCATCATCGTTAACGCTGCGAGTCAGCGAGAAGTAACCGTAGTTAACGTTGGCGGACGCGCCAATCGAAAGACGGTCGTTAAGCTTATAGGCCAGCGAGGGGCTGAGCGTCATGGCTACCATGGTACTCTTTTTAATCAGCCTGTCGCCCGCCCAGCTGCCGTAGTCGATCCCCAGGCCGTAATTACCGTAAAGCCCGACCCCGGCATAAAGATTATCGGTCACCTTCTGGCTATAAAAGGCGCTGGCATTCGGGATGGTTTTCATCACATCACCGGGGCTTTGATGGGCATCGTTATCCAGCTGGTTGTCGATGGAGCCATCCATAACCTGTAACCCACCTGTGACAATATGATCCGGTAAGCGCGTCATGCCAGCCGGGTTGGTCATAATTGTAGAGGCATCCTGCGCACGAGCCGCCTGCCCTGCTCCGGCAAGCGCGGTATCTTCGGTGCCAGCTTCATAAAAATAGAGGGCGCTGGCATGGGCACTGGAGGCAGCTAATAAGCCAGCGCACAGGAGGAGTCGTGTTTTCATCTGCGATCCGGGAAATAAAAAATTTGCCGACAGATATAACAGGGGCGATTGATTACGTAAAAAGAAAGAGGGTTTAATTTTAAATTATGCGCGCGCGTAATTATATTTATGACACTCCAGCGACAGCCGGAACAAAGGCACCGTGATTCTGCATGCACCAGGAGAGGAATTTCTTACAATGCCGTTTGTACTCGTTCGGCTTAAGACAAGCGTTACTCACTACTGGGATCGCTCTTATCCTCTCGCATGGATTCGATAAACTCCCGTTGCTCCGGTGTGAGTTCAAGCTCATCCAGCAGGCGATCTAACTCTTCTTCAGGCGATTCCTTTTGATTCTTTCTCTTCCCGCTAGCCATACTCACCCTTGAGTTATTAGGATTAATCTCAGGGTATCCAGGGTACAGGAAATGTGCAACTTAGCGTGTTATGCCATGAGTGATTCGTTGTTTAGCAAAAGCAGACTAAAAGCATATAAAATCACCCTTTACGCATAAAAATTCAGTGCTAGCATGGAGGTACATAATTTTTTTCTGGAGATGGCTATGCTGGACATAACTCATTTTGGGCTTTTCGCCCTATCTGTATTTCTCCTTTCCGTTACACCTGGGCCTGATATAGCCTACGTGGTAGGTCAAAGCGTGGTTAATGGAAGACGCGCGGGAATTATCTCTGCCGCTGGTGTAGCATTAGGTAGTTGCACACATGCAATTGCAAGCGCTGTGGGATTAACCGCGTTGATAACAGCATCTCCGATGATGTTCACCATCATTAAGTCTCTCGGTGCGGCTTATCTGGTGTATCTCGGTAGTAAGATGATTTGGGGAACGCTGACAAAGCAAACCACGAATCACAACGAAGCTGAACGCGTTAAGGCAAAAGCGACTCTGACGAGTCTACTTACTAAAGGTTTCATAACTACCTTAACCAACCCGAAGGTACTGTTATTCTTCATCTCCTTTTTCCCTCAATTCGTTGCGCCTGGAAGCGAGCACCAGACAGCTTCTTTTCTACTCCTGGGAATGACCTACGCATTGATCGCTTTTATGACTGATTTAACGTTCGCCGTACTTGCAGGTAGTGCAGCCGGAACCGTTTCGCAAAACAGAAGGTTGCAGAAAATACTGGATAGAATTGTTGGTGTAACATTCATTGGATTAGGGCTCAGGTTGGCGTTTACACGCCGTTAAGAATATGGGGCGTTCAGCCCCTTATTCTTTGGGATAAAAAAATACAGCAGTGACTAAATGTGACCCTGATTTATCAGATTGGACGTCATAGGCGAAGTTATACCGCTCTCCAGGTGTAAACTTAAATCCGAACACAGGAAGACACCCGCCCTTTTGAACATACACGGGCTTGTCATCAAAAATCTTGTGAAGAGAGTCGCTATTATCACTGTTGATTTGGATAGCAGTGATCCGTTCCTGGGGCTCCATTGGTGACACGACACAAACTTGATTATCTTTGATTAATGCCGTTGAAGATTCACGATCTACCATTCGATCACCAGGCCCAGGGCATCCCGTTAAGATGAACACAACACCCAGCAACATTTTGTACTTCATGTTTAACGCCCCTGTACATCCCCATGCACCCAGGCCTTTGATAATAAGACCACTTACTAATCCCATAAACCAGCAGTAACCAGTGATCAGCTAAAATAGAGGCTTGCTGTTCAAGAGAGTAATCAGTGAGCTTTTCTTTATCCAGCCTGTAGGTATATTCAGCAGCCCAGTAGGACTTGCTCGAAAACTGGAGCCTGGAGATTATTCCGCTGGCTTTCACACGATTACTATCGCAATGTCAGCACAATAAGCACTCTTAAGATAACAATGAAGATTATCGGTTATGGCGTTAAAGCAAAAGTGATTTTCGACCTGTTAACAGCAGAAAATGGAACCCGTTAATCCTTTGTATTTTTTCGATAACGCCAGGATTTATAGGAAATTACCGGCGGCTGTGCGAAGGACATAATGGCAACCCCAAAGATCATCGCCAGCCCCCATGCAGCTACTCTATCAGGTGAGCTGAAGACGAAAAGTACAGTAGGGTAAAGGTACACACAGCCACCACTCCCGCCAGGGTAACAAATCGTCTAGCGAGGTCATTTATGGCCTCTCCAGGCGTTCCTCCATATTTTTCAATATTGCTTTTTATCTTCTGCAATTCGGGCTGCGTAAATCCTGAACGTAACAAAGCCTCATCAGTCACTTTCATATCGTCTCGTCCCTTATCTCCCAAAAGTGTTTTTCCAATCGCTGATTATGCAAGCAATCATAATGATGAACTTTACAGCAATCCAGCCGAAACTTTTCGGCAGATTCCATCTCCCCTTTCTTACTATCTGGGTGATGCAAGGACATTACGACAATGGTTGGTTTCGCTTTGCGAAAGTCAGAAGTACTTTGTATTGATTAACACTTAGTATTGATTCATGTACAAACTTTGCTAAAACCTCCCTACCCTCTGACAGAGGAAAGCCACTTACCTTCCTTTAGTGGTTTATGTCGGAATTTTTGACAACGAAAAACCCTCCATTTCTGGGCCTGTGAGAGCCTATCAGCGGGACGCTGTGATATGGGTCTGTCAGTTTACAATTGTGAGGGGGATGACGAGCTGTAGAGTTTCTGGTGGAGCATACGGAGCTATTGGTGGTGGTGCTCGCGCTGGTGTGGATTTCAGGCAATAAAAAACCCCGCCGGAGCGAGGTCAAAGTGGGGATGTTTTAGAATTGTTCAGGCTTCGGCCTTAATGTTCATGACTGTTCTGGTGCTGACGTTGTGGCTTTCTGCGATTGCACGAATGGTTTTACCTGCTGCGAGTTCTGCTTTAATGGCTTCACGATCAATAGAGCGACCTTTGCCCCGTCCGGTGATCCTGCCTGCGGCTTTTGCTGCTTCGTAACCTTCACGCTGGCGCTCCAGCATCGTTTCACGTTCCATCTGTGCGACTGCTGCCAGTACGGTCAGCATCATATTACCTGCTGGAGAGTTCTTCCCGGTCTTAAAATCCTCTTTGTGGAACTGAACAACTACACCCCGTTCTGTTAACCGCTCAACCATTGCCAGCAAGTCAGCAGTGTTACGGCAAAGGCACAGGAAGACAGCGTTTCGCCTGTTGTAATAAAGCGAGACAAATTGCAACGCAAGCAAAGTAGTGTAACGCAGTGATAACACTAGGATATTTCATGCAGATTCAGTGAAATTATTAGGCGGCTAATCGATCCACTCAGCGGATCTATAATAGAGCCGGGGATATTTTAAGCAGGAGGATGTAAACTGGGAGGATAAAGAGACGGGACACCTACGGGGGCGGGTTGTGTAAGTATTTCCTGTTGTCTTCGACCTTATTGCACGTAAAATGACCAGACACATTTTGGAAAGGAGTCTTTAATGGATATTGCGTTGCTTAACAGGGGCTGGAACAGAACATGGTCAGATACCATGGTAAATCTGGAAGCCCGGAAACTCGTCGAAACTGCAAATCGGCTATCAGCATTCTATTTGCAAGATGGGATAACACGTATCAAGTTTGTCGAAGAGATAAGGCAGGTCGTAGAGAAAGAATTTGAAACTGCACGACGGGCCAAAACCGATGAAGAATGCATTGCATGCATCAAAAATCTGCGTGCCGAAACAGATAATCTGCAAGAACAAGAACGCCTGTTAAGAACCAGAGCCGCACAGCTTTACGCGAAGGTCGAATTTGTTAAGGAAAATAATAAAATCGTCGGCTACATAATTTCAGCTATTCACATTGTGGTTTCTGGAATGGCAATTGCTGGCGGTGCGTTGATGGTCGCTACGATGACACCTTTAGGTATGCTGGCAGGGGCTATCCTTGTAACAGATGGCATTAACGGTCTGTCAAAAGAAATTATTCCTGGTATATATGGAAAACAATATAAAACAGAGGGGCTTGTGGCTGATGGCACTTTGGAAGCGGCCCAGTTTATGGGTTTCAAGCCTGAAACAGGACTTGCGATTTATAACGCTATTACGTTAAATGCAAGTGTATATAGCATCTTTGGATTAACCAGAAGACCCGAGGCATGGAGGCTATTTAAATGGATGCCCCGTGATTTCTATCGCAGGGTCGATACGATGAGCCGTCCAAAATTAACAATGAAAATAGTAGGTTATGGACTTAAGGCCAAAGTAATATTTGACCTGCTTGCTACTGACACATCGAACCATTAGTCTCTGAATTTTCTCCAGAACCGCCAGGATTTATAAGAAAGGACTGGCGGCTGAATAAATGCAACGATGACTATTGCGATCAGAATTGATATCCCACCACCCACGACGGTTTCTTTCGCAGAAAACAATACTAAAATGATAAAAACCATCAGACATGCCGATGTTATCCATAAAACAACCCTGAATCGATTAGCCAGATCCTGAATCGCTTCCCCCAAGGTTCCGCCATAGCTTTCAACGTTGTTTTTTATCTTCTGCAAATCCGATGGTGTAAACCCTGAACGTAACAAAGCCTCGTCAGTCACTTTCATATCGTCTCGTCCCTAATCTTCCAGAAGTGTTTTCCCAATCGCTGATTGTGCAAGCAATCATACTGATGAACTTTACAGCAATCCACATGATGTTTAAGCAATGTATCAGATTTCAGACAATAGAAGCCATAAAGCCCCGTTGGTGATACAGCAACAAGTGGAGCCGTTAGGCGACAGGTACGGGTATAGAACAGTGGGTAGTTTTAGTTGTACCTGCTAAAGCAGCGCAACGTAACTAACTGATGACATATAACTTCTTGATTTATGAGGAGACTGGAGCGGGCGAAGGGAATCGAACCCTCGTATAGAGCTTGGGAAGCTCTCGTTCTACCATTGAACTACGCCCGCTTTGAGGTGCGTAAGGCATTATAGACCTTACGCCTCTTCATACAAGCCTTTACCCCACTAAGTGGCGATTAAATAATCACTTAGCACTTCGGTTTACTGCCCTGCGCCGGAAGATAACGCTGCGGATCGATGGCCGTGGCCTTATAGCGGATCTGGAAATGCAGCTTCACCGTATCCGTCCCGGTACTGCCCATGGTCGCAATCTTCTGCCCCGCCTTCACGTTCTGGCCATTATTCACCAACATCGTGTCGTTATGCGCATATGCCGTAATGTAGTCCTCACCATGCTTAATCATGATCAGGTTACCGTATCCACGAAGCTGGTTACCGACATAGACCACCTTTCCGGCCCCTGAAGCGTAAACCGGCGTGCCGCGTGCGGCAGCGATATCAATTCCTTTATTGCCCCCTTCCGAGAGCGAGTAGGGCGCAACCACTTTTCCGCTTGCAGGCCAGATCCAGCAGCGCTGACCGACCGGCGGCCAGGATGATTTAGGCACCTGATAGGATGGCGTCACTTTGGCTGTTTTACGCGTTGAGGACTTATTCCCTGAGGAGGAACCGCCGTTAACCTTGAGCTTTTGCCCTATCTCAATGGTATACGGTGGAGAGATATTATTCAGGCGCGCCAGCTCCTTCACGCTGGTCCCCGTGGCACGTGAGATGCGGTAGAGCGTGTCCCCGCGCTTAACGGTATAGACGGCACCGGAATAACTGCCCATATCCGAAGATTTACTCCCCGAGCATCCTGCTACAAGTAGCGTCAGCGTCAGGCAGAAAATGGCAATGATCGGGTTTCTCGTCAGGCTTCCTGCAAACAAAACAGCTCCTCGGTCAGCGTGAATGGCGCACTATGATAGCAGCCCAAACTGATGCGGGTCATGCCCTTTTCCGCTCTGTGGGCCAAACCGTTCGCATAAGAATGCAGTATAATAATTCCGCTGATGGTGCTGAACCATTAAGCATTATGGCACTGGAGCATCAATGAGTATTCAAGAACACGTTATTTTGGTAAATGACCAGGGAAAGGTGATTGGCACTCAGGAGAAGTACGCCGCGCACACGTCACACACCCCGCTTCACCTGGCCTTCTCTTCATGGCTGTTTAACGCTAACGGAGAATGTCTGATTACCCGGCGCGCCTTAAGTAAAAAAGCCTGGCCCGGCGTGTGGACCAACTCCGTTTGCGGACATCCACAGGCCGACGAAGCGACAGAGCAGGCGATTATCCGCCGCTGCCGCTTTGAAGTCGGCGCCGAAATCATAGACATCACTCCCGTTGCCCCGGAGTTCCGCTACCGTGAAGCCGACCCTTCAGGGATCGTTGAAAACGAAATCTGCCCGGTCTATGCCGCACGCGTAACGAATACCCTCGCAATCAATAGCGACGAAGTGATGGAGTATCAGTGGGTGGAGCTGGACGCGCTCTTCCGCGCGCTAGACGCCACACCGTGGGCATTTAGTCCCTGGATGGTGCAGGAAGCGAACACTGCGCGCGAAAAACTCAGCGCTTTTGCGGCGCAATAAAAAAGCCCCGGCGATGAACGCACGGGGCTTTTTTTACGACTTAACGGCTTATTTCACCGGACGCATCGCCGGGAACAGGATCACGTCGCGGATGGTGTGGCTGTTGGTAAACAGCATCACCATACGGTCGATACCAATACCCAGGCCAGCCGTCGGCGGCAGGCCGTGTTCCAGCGCGGTTACGTAGTCTTCGTCGAAGAACATCGCTTCGTCGTCGCCTGCCGCTTTCGCGTTAACCTGATCCTGGAAACGCTGCGCCTGATCTTCTGCATCGTTCAGCTCGCTAAAGCCGTTACCGATTTCGCGGCCACCGATGAAGAATTCGAAGCGGTCAGTGATTTCCGGGTTCTCGTCATTACGACGCGCCAGCGGAGACACTTCCGCCGGGTATTCGGTGATGAAGGTCGGCTGAATCAGGTGCGCTTCGGCCACTTCTTCGAAGATCTCGGTCACGATACGGCCCAGACCCCAGCTCTTCTCAACCTTAATACCGATGCTTTCAGCGATCGCTTTCGCAGAGTCGAAGTTATCCAGATCCGCCATATTGGTTTCCGGACGGTATTTCTTGATCGCTTCGCGCATGGTCAGTTTTTCGAACGGCTTGCCGAAGTCGAACACTTCTTCACCGTAAGGGACCTGCGTGGTGCCCAGAATATCCTGCGCCAGGGTACGGAACAGGGATTCGGTCAGCTCGATCAGATCTTTGTAATCCGCATACGCCATATAAAGTTCCATCATGGTGAACTCTGGGTTATGACGTACGGAGATGCCTTCGTTACGGAAGTTACGGTTGATCTCGAACACGCGGTCGAAACCACCTACCACCAGACGCTTCAGATACAGTTCCGGCGCGATACGCAGGTACATGTCCAGGTCCAGGGCGTTGTGATGGGTGATGAACGGACGGGCAGAGGCACCGCCTGGGATCACCTGCATCATCGGGGTTTCTACTTCCATAAAGTCGCGGTTAACCATGAACTGGCGAATACCGGCCATGATCTGGGAGCGAATTTTGAAGGTCTTACGGGATTCATCATTAGAGATGAGATCCAGGTAGCGCTGACGATAGCGCGCTTCCTGATCCTGCAAACCGTGGAACTTGTCCGGCAGCGGGCGCAGGGCTTTGGTCAGCAGACGCAGCTCGGTGCAGTGGATAGACAGTTCACCGGTCTTGGTTTTGAACAGTTTACCTTTAGCGCCCAGGATGTCGCCCAGGTCCCACTTCTTGAACTGCTCGTTATAGATGCCTTCCGGCAGGTCGTCACGAGAGACATACAGCTGAATGCGGCCACCAACGTCCTGTAAGGTCACGAAGGAGGCTTTACCCATGATACGTCGGGTCATCATGCGGCCCGCCACGGACACTTCAACGTTCAGCGCTTCAAGCTCTTCGTTCTCTTTACCGTCGAAGTCTGCGTGCAGTTGGTCTGAGGTGTGGTCACGACGAAAATCGTTCGGGAACGGCACGCCCTGCTCGCGCAGCGCTGCCAGCTTCTCGCGGCGGGTTTTCAGTTCGTTATTAAGATCGACTACCGCGTCAGCGCCCTGTGATTGTTGTTCAGACATGTTGGTTCCTCATAACCCTGCTTTCAAACTTGCTTCGATAAATTGATCCAGGCTGCCGTCCAGCACCGCCTGCGTGTTACGGGTTTCAACCCCGGTACGCAGGTCTTTGATGCGGGAGTCATCAAGGACGTAAGAACGGATCTGGCTGCCCCAGCCGATGTCGGACTTGTTGTCTTCCATCGCCTGCTTCTCAGCATTTTTCTTCTGCATCTCCAGCTCATAAAGCTTCGCTTTCATCTGCTTCATGGCCTGGTCTTTGTTCTTATGCTGGGAACGGTCGTTCTGGCACTGTGTTACCAGCCCGGTTGGAATGTGGGTAATACGCACCGCAGATTCCGTACGGTTAACGTGCTGACCGCCCGCGCCGGATGCGCGGTAAACGTCGATACGCAGGTCCGCCGGGTTGATGTCGATATCGATATCCTCATCCACTTCCGGGTAGACAAACGCGGAGCTGAAGGAGGTGTGGCGACGGCCACCGGAATCGAACGGGCTCTTACGCACCAGGCGGTGAACGCCGGTTTCAGTACGCAGCCAGCCGTAGGCGTAATCGCCAATAATCTTAATGGTGACGGACTTGATACCCGCCACTTCACCTTCGGACTCTTCGATAATCTCGGTTTTGAAACCGCGCGCTTCTGCCCAGCGCAGATACATACGCATCAGCATGCTGGCCCAGTCCTGCGCTTCGGTACCGCCAGAGCCTGCCTGAATATCGAGATAGCAGTCAGCGCTATCGTATTCGCCGGAGAACATGCGACGGAATTCCAGCTGCGCCAGCTTCTCTTCCAGCACGTCGAGCTCTGCCACGGCTTCGTTAAAGGTTTCTTCGTCGTCGGCTTCGACAGCCAGCTCCAGCAGCCCAGAAACATCTTCCAGACCCTGCGCCATTTGATCCAGCGTATCTACGATGGCTTCGAGGGAGGAACGTTCTTTACCCAGCGCCTGCGCGCGTTCAGGTTCGTTCCAGACGTCCGGCTGTTCCAGCTCGGCGTTTACTTCTTCGAGACGCTCTTTCTTGGCATCGTAGTCAAAGATACCCCCTAAGAACGTCAGAGCGCTCCGTGAGGTCCTGAATGCGGTTTTTTACCGGATTAATTTCAAACATGGTCTGTTTTCTTTTATGAGCTTGTCAAAATGCGGTGATAAGAGCGGGATTGTACCGAATCCACGCCCTTTTTTATAGAGATTACTGACGCTAAATTGGCCAGATATTGTCGATGATGATCTGAAGGGTGCGGTTACCGCGGAACTCGTTAATATCCAGCTTATAGGCCAGCTCAACCTCGCGCACGCCGTTGTCCGGCCAGATGGAGGTATCAACGTTAAAGGCGATGCCGTCGAGCAGCGGCCCGCCGCCGACCGGTTCCACCATCACTTTGAGATGGCGTTCGCCCACGATGCGCTGTTGCAGCAAACGAAAACGTCCGTCGAAAAGCGGCTCCGGGAACATCTGCCCCCACGGGCCGGCATCGCGCAGCATCTGCGCCACCTCCATGGTCATTTCAGCCGGAGAAAGCTCGCCGTCAGAAACCACTTCACCCTGCAACAGAGACGGATCGATCCACTCGGTGACCAGTTCGCCAAACAGACGCTGGAACTCGTCGAACTTCGCCTCTTCCAGCGACAGGCCTGCCGCCATCGCGTGGCCGCCGAACTTAATCATCAGGTTCGGATGAAGCGTGTCGAGACGCTCCAGCGCATCGCGCATATGCAGCCCCTGAATGGAACGACCGGAGCCTTTCAGCGTGCCGTCCCCGGCGGGGGCGAACGCGATCACCGGGCGGTGGAAACGCTCTTTAATGCGCGACGCCAGAATGCCCACCACGCCCTGGTGCCATTCGGGGTGATACATCGCCAGCCCGCCCGGCAGGTTATCGCCGCTGCGCTCCAGCTTTTCGCACAGGGTCAGCGCTTCGGCCTGCATCCCCTGCTCAATCTCTTTACGGGTCTGGTTGAGTGCGTCCAGCTCACTGGCCAGCACGCGCGCTTCGCCGATGTTGTCGCACAGGAGCAGCGCGACGCCAACCGACATATCGTCCAGCCGCCCCGCCGCGTTCAGGCGCGGGCCGAGGGCAAAGCCTAAATCGCTTGCCGCAAGCTTCAGCGGATCGCGGTTGGCGATTTCCAGCAGCGCCTTGATCCCCGGACGGCATTTGCCCGCCCGAATGCGGCTCAAGCCCTGCCAAGTGAGAATACGGTTATTGGTATCGAGCGGCACCACGTCCGCCACGGTTCCCAGCGCCACCAGATCGAGATACTCCGCAAGATTCGGCACGGCAATCCCGCGCGATTCGAACCAGCCCTTATCACGCAGCAACGTGCGTAACGCCAGCATCAGATAAAACGCCACCCCTACTCCGGCCAGCGATTTCGACGGGAAATCGCAGTCGCGCAGGTTCGGGTTAATGATGGCTTCGGCGTCTGGCAGGGTTTCTCCTGGCAGGTGGTGATCGGTGACCAGTACCGGGATCCCCAGCGCATGGGCATGATCGACCCCCGCATGAGAAGAGATCCCGTTATCCACGGTCATGATCATCTGTGCACCACGGGCATGGGCCTGATCGACCACTTCCGGGCTGAGGCCGTAGCCGTCTTCAAACCGGTTCGGCACCAGGTAAGCCACGTTATCGCAGCCCAGCGCACGCAGGCTGAGTACGCTCAGCGCGGTACTGGTTGCGCCGTCGGCATCGAAATCGCCCACCACGACAATCCGCGTCCCGTCACGGAACGCGTCGTAGAGCATTTCAGTCGCTTTTTCGATGCCACTCAGCGCTTGCCAGGGCAGCATGCCTTTAACGCTGCGCTCAAGATCGCTTGCCGTACGCACGCCACGGCTGGCGTACAACCGCTTTAACAGCAGCGGAAGCGTATCTGGTAAATCCGCGGTTTCAACCGCATCGCGGCGGCGCAGTTTTATCGGGGCTTTCACGCGAATTATTTACCACCCGTCTGTTTCTGGTGTTCGTCGAGGAACGCTTTCATCTCTTTTGGCCCCTGGTAGCCCGGCACCACATAGCCGTTGCTCAGCACAATGGCTGGCGTACCGCTCACGCCAAACTGTACGCCCAGCGCGTAGTGGTTAGCGATGTCGATATCGCAGGAGGCGGGCTTCACGCCTTTGCCGTTCATCGCGTCATCAAAGGCCTTGTTGCGGTCTTTCGCACACCAGATCGCTTTCATATCCTGCTCAGGCTGACTCTGCACGCCAGCGCGTGGGAAGGCCAGGTAACGCACGGTAATGCCCAGCGCGTTGTAGTCTTTCATCTCTTCATGCAGCTTGTGGCAGTAGCCGCAGGTGATGTCGGTGAAGACGGTAATGACGTGCTTTTCCTGCGCCGCTTTGTAGACAATCATCTCTTTTTCGAGCGCATTCAGGTTTTTCATCAGTAGCTGGTTGGTGACGTTCACCGGCTGCGCACCGCTCACGTCGTACATTGGCCCCTGAATGATGTGCTTTCCGTCTTCGGTCACGTACAGCACGCCGCTGTTGGTCAGCACCGTTTTCATGCCAGCCACCGGCGCTGGCTGGATCTCGCTGCTGGCGACGCCGAGTTTCGTCAGAGACTGTTTAATGGCGGCATCATCCGCATGGGCAAAACCGGAAACCGAAGCTGCCAGCAGGGTGAACAGCGCTAAAGACTTTTTCATATATGATCCTGTAACAATTCGTCGGCACTCACGCGCGAGGGTGGTGCTGTTGGTGTAGCTGCCGCAGGCGTTCCGTCGCGACATGGGTGTATATTTGCGTCGTTGAAAGATCGCTGTGTCCAAGCAACATCTGCACCACGCGTAAATCCGCGCCGTGGTTTAACAGATGCGTCGCGAAGGCGTGACGCAAAACGTGCGGCGACAGCTTCTCACTGTCAATACCCGCCAGTGTGGCGTAATGTTTAATGCGATGCCAGAACGTTTGTCGCGTCATCTGCTGCGCGCGCTGGCTCGGGAATAATACATCTATGGAGACGCCGTTCAGCAGCCACGGACGCCCGTGTTCCAGATACGTCTCCAGCCAGTAGACCGCCTCTTCACCCAGCGGCACCAGCCGTTCTTTGTTCCCTTTACCGATAACGCGCACCACGCCCTGACGCAGGCTGATATCGCTCATCGTCAGGCCCACCAGCTCAGAAACGCGCAAGCCCGTGGCATACAATAGTTCAAGCATGGCTTTATCGCGTAACTCCAGCGGAAGGTCAACTGTGGGCGACTGTAATAATCTCTCAACTTGCGCTTCGCTGAGATCTTTTGGCAGCCGCTGAGGCAGTTTAGGCGATGCCAGCAGTGCGCTGGGATCATCCGCGCGGATCTTCTCGCGGTAAAGGTGCTGGAACAGGCGGCGCATGGCGCTCAGCAGACGTGCGGAGCTGGTGGCTTTGTACCCCCCTTCCATCCGCTCAGCCAGTAACCCTTGCAGGTCATCGCTTTGTGCGCTTTCAAGCGTCAGCCCCCGGTGCGCCAGCCACTCGACCAGCAGAGTGAGATCCCGACGATAGGCGCTGAGCGTATTTTCAGCGAGGTTTTTCTCCAGCCACAGCGCGTCGAGAAACTGTTCGATGAGTGCGAGATCCTTTTCCACATCAACCCCTATGGTTCTGCAATCTGGCCATTATGCCTGATTGCCATCGGTTTCTGGTACACTACGCGCAAAGTCATAGCAAGAATTGAGATAGTTACGCGATGAATATTGGTCTGTTCTATGGTTCCAGCACCTGCTACACCGAAATGGCGGCGGAGAAAATTCGCGACATTATTGGCCCGGAACTGGTGACGTTGCATAACCTGAAAGATGACGCGGTTGCCTTGATGGAGCAGTACGATGTGCTGATTCTGGGTATCCCTACCTGGGACTTTGGTGAGATTCAGGAAGACTGGGAAGCGATCTGGGATCAGCTTGATTCAGTCAATTTTGAAGGCAAAATCATTGCGATGTACGGCATGGGCGACCAGTTGGGCTACGGGGAGTGGTTCCTTGACGCACTCGGCATGCTGCACGACAAACTGGCGCCAAAGGGCGCGACCTTTATCGGCTACTGGCCTACGGAAGGCTATGAGTTCACCAGTCAAAAACCGATTATTGCCGACGGTCAGCTGTTTGTCGGGCTCGCGCTGGATGAAACCAACCAGTACGATCTTAGCGACGAGCGCCTCCAGAGCTGGTGCGAGCAGATTCTGGGTGAGATGGCCGAGCAGTTCAGCTGATTTACTCCTGCGTCGGCTGTTGCACGATCAACCGGCGCAGATCTCGCCACTCCGCAGGATCCATACTGTCAGCTGCCAGCCACAAGTGCTGGCGACGATTGTCATCGACCCGACGCAGCCGTAGCATCATCCCGGTGTTGAGCATCCACGGCGTCCCTATCATTTCCCACTCTTTTCCCTGCCAGCGCAGGCGAGAATCCATCAGCAGCTTAATTTCACCCTGACGGGCGTTGATTCGACGCTGGCTGCGCACGCTGTCAAACACTACAAACGACAGCAAAAGCAGCCACAGAGGGGTATAGCTTAGCGGCCACGGCACCAATAACACCATTGCCGCGACCAGACCGTGGAGCAGTAAGGACATCCACTGTGAGCGCCACGAGACGCGAAGATCAGATTGCCACAGGACCACGTTCCTGATTCCGTGTTTGAATTAATTGCACCATCCGTTGCAACTCGGTGTCGGCGGGCTTGCCGTGATTCATCAGCCAGTTGAATAAATCCGGATCGTCGGACTCAAGCAGACGGACAAACAGGCGCTTATCGTCATCGCTTAAGCTGTCGTACTCATACTCGAAGAAAGGCATGATGGAGATATCAAGTTCACGCATGCCGCGACGGCACGCCCAGTGAATACGGGCCTTGTTGTTAATATCCATGTTCTGTTTCCTGCATTACGTTTGGCACAGTCGGTATCCCGTTCGGTATTCATTATTGCTCTTCGGGAACACCTGCTAGTGTAACGTGTTTTTGACCGTTTCTTTACTGGAATATTGCGAACCTCGAGCAGGCTTCCTGAATAATCCTTATAAAGACAGCGGATTACACTATTTTGCGTAGCGCCACGCATAACCGCGTAATGGCACGAATGGCCTGCTGAAAGCGCTTGCATTGAATACAGTCTCTTTTACCATTAGGTATTATCAAAGCGTTAAGCAATTCAGGACATCACTATGGCATTTACACCATTTTCTCCTCGCCAGCCCGCCGCCTCTGCGCGTCTGCCGCTGACGCTGATTACTCTTGATGACTGGGCACTGGCGACACTGACCGGTGCGGACAGCGAAAAATACCTGCAAGGCCAGGTCACGGCGGACGTGGCGCAGTTGACTGAGCACCAGCATCTGCTGGCCGCGCATTGCGATCCAAAAGGCAAAATGTGGAGCAACCTGCGTCTGTTCCGCCGTCAGGACGGATTCGCCTTCATTGAGCGTCGCAGCCTGCGTGACGCCCAGCTTAAAGAGCTTAAAAAATACGCGGTCTTTTCTAAAGTCACCATCGCCCCGGACGATGAACACGTTCTGCTGGGGGTAGCGGGTTTCCAGGCGCGTGCAGCACTGAAAAACCTGTTTGCCGAGCTACCGGATGCCGGAAAACAGCTGATCAGCGAGGGAGAAACCTCCATTCTGTGGTTCGAACACCCTGCGGAGCGCTTCCTGCTGGTAACCGACGAAGCAACGGCGGAACGCGTCACTGACGCCCTGCGCGGTGAAGCACAGCTCAACAACAGCCAGCAGTGGCTGGCGCTGAACATCGAAGCGGGCCTGCCGGTCATTGACGCGGCAAACAGCGCGCAGTTTATCCCGCAGGCGACAAACATCCAGGCGCTGGGTGGTATCAGCTTTAAGAAGGGCTGCTACACCGGACAGGAAATGGTGGCGCGTGCGAAATTCCGCGGCGCGAACAAACGCGCCCTGTGGACGCTGGCTGGTCACGCCAGCCGTGTGCCGGAAGCGGGTGAAGATCTCGAGATGAAGATGGGCGAAAACTGGCGCCGTACCGGCACCGTGTTAGCCGCCGTCCAGCTCGATGATGGCCGCCTGCTGGTGCAGGTTGTCATGAATAATGATATGGAGCCCGACAGCGTGTTCCGCGTGCGGGACGATGCAAACACGCTCAGCATTGAGCCGCTGCCGTATTCACTGGAAGATTGATGCTGTATCGCCCGGTGTTGATATTCACCCTCTCCCTGTGGGAGAGGGTCGGGGTGAGGGCATCAGACCGCACCTTACAAAAAAACTACACCTGACCAACATACAGATAAATTGCCAGAAAGTGGCACACGCTGCCGCCCAGCACAAAGCCGTGCCAGATGGCATGGTTGTACGGGATACGCTTGCAGACGTAGAAAATCACGCCCAGCGAGTAGATCACTCCGCCCACCGCCAGAAGCGTCACGCCCCCTACCGCCAGCTTAATGGCTAACTGATACACCACAATCAGCGACAGCCAGCCCATTGTCAGATAGGTGACCAGTGACAACACTTTGAACCGGTGCGCGATGGTCAGCTTGAACAGGATCCCCAGCAGCGCCAGGCTCCAGATCACAATCATCAGGCCACGCGACAGCGGTGAGTTGAGCCCCACCAGCAAAAATGGCGTGTAAGTGCCTGCAATGAGAAGATAGATTGCGCAGTGGTCAAATTTCTTGAGCCATATCTTCGCCCGTTGATGCGGAATAGCGTGATACAGCGTTGAGGCCAGGAAAAGCAGGATCATACTCCCACCATACAGGCTGTAGCTGGTAATGGCCATCGCGCTGGCGTTGGTATCTACCGCCTGCACCAGCAGCAATACTAAGCCGACAATCCCAAACACCAGGCCAATGCCATGGCTTATACTGTTGGCTACTTCCTCAGCCAGCGAATATCCCTGTGCGATTAATGGTCTGCTCACCATACTTAACTCCGGGAAAACAAAAGATGATTATTCATCGCCAGTCTATGCTAACTGAGAATGATTCCAGTGAACACCTGTTAGCTAAAATAAATCCGTAATCAATATTTATCCTTACAAATCAGTATAATGAAAAATAAATCCACCGCACAGGTGTAAATGATTTCATTAACACCTGAGTAATCAAGGAGATAAATCCGTCTCTCACCCTTCGTCATCATGGTATGCTTCAGGGATAGTGTCCGACAGCGAGTTTAGCCATTGTGAGTATGTTCAGCCATTCCGCCATTGCCAGCCTCAACAATCTGGAAATGATGGTCTACAACTATGTCATTAAGAACCGTGACAAAGTGATGTACATGACCATCCGCGAGCTGGCGGATGCGGCGGGAGTCTCTACCACTACTATCCTGCGCTTCTGCCGAAAGCTCAACTGCGAAGGCTACTCGGAATTTCGGGTGCGCTTTAAACTCTATCTGGAGCAGAACGAGCCCCAGCAGGCGAATTTTGGTGCCAGTGAAATTATCAGCTTCTTTAAAAGCGTAAATAACGAAGAGTTCGATGCGTTATTAGATAAAGCCGTCGATATTATTTTATCATCTGAACGAATTATTTTTGTTGGCGCAGGCACGTCCGGATCGCTGGCAAAATATGGCGCACGTTTCTTTTCAAATATCGGGAAATTCAGCAACCATATCGACGATCCTTATTTCCCGGTCACTAACGATATGGCTAAAAATGCGCTGGCCATTGTACTTTCCGTCTCCGGAGAAACCGAGGAAATCCTGCGCTTCGCCAGCCAGTTCAGCCTGCATCGCTGCAAGGTGCTCTCTGTCACCAGCCACGAACATTCTCGTCTCGCGAAACTGGCGGACTTTAATCTCTCCTGGCATGTCCCCCAAACGCGCATAGGCGGCGTTTACGATATAACCACCCAAATCCCTGTCATCTATATTCTGGAATCATTAGGCCGGAAACTGGCGAAGAAATTAACAGAATAAAACATCCTGTTTTTTTGATGTGACAAATTACAATTTCCGCAAAATGTTATATCGTGACATTTATTTCCGCTTTGCTAGACTCGAAATCAATAAGTCCTGAATTGAGAATAGCAAAGATGAAAAAACTCACTTTACCGAAAGATTTTTTATGGGGCGGCGCGGTGGCGGCGCACCAGGTTGAAGGCGGCTGGAACAAAGGCGGCAAAGGGCCAAGCATTTGCGACGTGCTCACCGGCGGCGCACACGGCGTTCCGCGTGAAATCACGCAGGAAGTGATTGAAGGCAAATATTACCCGAACCACGAAGCCGTCGACTTTTACGGCCATTACAAAGAAGACATCAAGCTGTTTGCCGAGATGGGCTTCAAATGTTTCCGTACCTCTATCGCCTGGACGCGCATCTTCCCGAAAGGCGACGAAACTCAGCCAAACGAAGAGGGGCTGAAGTTTTACGACGACATGTTCGATGAACTGCTGAAGTACAACATCGAGCCGGTGATCACCCTCTCCCACTTTGAAATGCCGCTGCACCTCGTTCAGGAATACGGCGGATGGACCAACCGTAAAGTAGTCGATTTCTTTGTCCGCTTCTCGGAAGTGGTATTTGAGCGCTACAAAAATAAGGTCAAATACTGGATGACCTTCAACGAAATCAACAACCAGCGCAACTGGCGTGCGCCGCTGTTCGGCTACTGCTGCTCTGGCGTGGTCTATACCGAGCACGACAACCCGGAAGAGACCATGTACCAGGTGCTGCACCACCAGTTCGTGGCCAGCGCGCTGGCGGTGAAAGCCGCCCGCCGCATTAACCCGGAGATGAAAGTCGGCTGCATGCTGGCGATGGTGGCGCTCTATCCATACTCCTGCAAGCCAGAAGATGTCATGTTTGCTCAGGTATCCATGCGCGAGCGCTACGTCTTTACCGACGTACAGCTGCGCGGCTACTACCCGTCTTACGTGCTGAACGAGTGGGAACGCCGTGGCTTCTCCATCAAAATGGAAGCAGGCGACGAGCAGATCCTGCGTGAAGGCACCTGCGATTACTTAGGTTTCAGCTACTACATGACCAACGCGGTCAAAGCGGAAGGCGGCACCGGTGACGCCATTTCCGGCTTCGAGGGCAGCGTGCCGAACCCACACGTCAAGGCGTCCGACTGGGGCTGGCAGATTGACCCTGTGGGCCTGCGTTATTCGCTGTGTGAACTGTACGAGCGCTACCAGAAGCCACTGTTTATCGTGGAAAATGGTTTCGGCGCCTACGACAAGGTGGAAGAGGACGGCAGCATCAACGATGACTACCGCATCGACTACCTGCGCGCCCACGTGGAAGAGATGATGAAGGCGGTGACCTGGGACGGCGTGGATCTGATGGGCTACACCCCGTGGGGCTGCATCGACTGCGTCTCCTTCACCACCGGCCAGTACAGCAAGCGCTACGGCTTTATCTACGTCAACAAGCACGACGACGGCACCGGTGACATGTCCCGCTCCCGTAAGAAGAGCTTTGAGTGGTATAAAACCGTCATTGCCAGCAACGGCGAAACGCTGTAATGGCTTGCCCTCTCTGCAAGCGGAGAGGGCAAACTGCTTATCTTCCAGACACTTCTTTACAGCTTTTGCGTTGCCAAAATATGTTCGCCCGATAATATAGGCATCCTGAATATTTGAGGCGAACATGATTAAGCGACAACGCAACGCTATCCTGCTTGTAGCCCTGGCCTGTCTGGTGGTGCTGATATGTACCGCCCAGCGGATGGCCGGGATGCACGCGCTTGTCATGAACGTCACCGCCACGAGCCAGTCTGTCCAGCAGGGGCAGGAGAGTGCCGACGCACCGGTAACCCCGTGTGAGCTAAGCGCCAAGTCGCTGATGTCGGTCCCGCCTGTTTTGTTTGAAGGCGCCCTGATTGCCGTCACCCTGCTGCTTGCGTTGCTGGCAGCCAGTCCACCGCGCCGCGAACGGCAGTGGCCTCCCCGCGTTATCTCCCCGCCCCGGTTAAGGGTGCATCTGCGATTATGCGTCTTCCGTGAATGAGCCTTCGCCTGTTACTTCAGGTTAATTCATCATTTACGGAGAAAATTTATGTTTACTGTATTCAGGCGACTGCTGGTCTGCCTGCTTTGGCTATGGCTGCCCCTCAGCCAGGCTGCCGACAGCGGCTGGCTGCGCGCCGCCGATAATCAGCACGCCAGCGTCAGGCTGCGTGCGCAACCTGAAAGCACTGGCGAAACCCGCCTGCTGCTGGACGTCGCCCTGCAAAAAGGCTGGAAAACCTACTGGCGCTCGCCGGGCGAAGGCGGCGTCGCACCCGCGATTAAATGGCATCAGCCCGTCGAGGCGATCTGGCGCTGGCCTGTGCCGCAGCGTTTCGACGTCGCGGGCATCACCACGCAGGGCTATCACGGCGATGTCAGCTTTCCCCTCACTCTGCGGGGCGACGTCCCGACGATCCTGAGCGGCGTGCTGACTCTCTCCACCTGTAGCAACGTCTGTATTCTTACCGACTACCCGTTTTCACTGAACATGACCGCATCCGCAGGCGCCAGTTTTGATTACGATTTCAGTCGGGCCATGGGCACCCTTCCCCTCAGCGGCGGGTTGACCTCAACGCTTAACGCCACCTATGCCCCCGGCAAGCTGACCGTAACGGCGCAGCGTGACGCAGGCTGGCAGGCGCCGTCGCTGTTTATCGACGGTATGGATGATGTTGATTTCGGCAAACCGGCCCTCACCGTGCGCGGTGATTCGCTGGTCGCCACCGTGCCCGTGACGGACAGTTGGGGCGAGGCCGCGCCCAACCTCAGCGGCAAAACCCTGTCACTGGTTCTGGCCGATAGCGGGCAGGCGCAGGAGTCCAGCCTGAGCATTGAGCCGGGGAACGCCGCGCCGACGCTCCCGTTAGGCTGGGTGCTGCTGATGGCGCTGGCTGGTGGCCTGATCCTCAACGTTATGCCCTGCGTACTGCCCGTGCTGGCCATGAAGCTGGGCACGCTGATGCAAACCGAACGGCAGGCGCGGGGTCAGGTGCGCAGGCAGTTTCTTGCATCGGTAGCCGGGATCGTGATCTCGTTCCTCGCACTGGCGCTGATGATGACGGTATTACGTTTAGGCAATCAGGCGCTCGGCTGGGGGATCCAGTTCCAGAACCCGTGGTTTATTGCCGCGATGGCGCTGGTGATGGTGCTTTTCAGCGCCAGCCTGCTGGGGTTGTTTGAAATCCGTCTCCCTTCCGGCGCCAGCACCTTCCTCGCCACGCGCGGCGGCAACGGGCTTGCGGGTCATTTCTGGCAAGGCGCGTTTGCCACGCTGCTGGCGACACCCTGCACCGCGCCGTTCCTGGGGACGGCGGTCTCGGTCGCGCTGGCGGCACCGCTTCCCCTGCTGTGGGGGATCTTCGTGGCGATGGGTATCGGCATGAGCCTGCCGTGGCTGCTGGTGGCGGCCTGGCCGGGGCTGGCCCTGCGGTTGCCGCGTCCGGGGCGCTGGATGAACGTTGTACGCATAGTGCTGGGGATGATGATGCTCGGCTCATCGCTGTGGCTGCTGAGCCTGCTGACGGTGCATATTGGCAGCCTGCCCGTCATTACGCTGGGCGTGCTGCTGATCCTTGCGCTGTTGCTGGTCACCGCCTGGCGCTACCGCTGGCAAACGGCACTGCGCGCCGGGGTATTAGCTGTACTGGTGGCCGGGGTAGTCGCGTTTGTTTCCGGCTCCGGCGGCGAGGGCTCCCGCCGCGATCGTATTCACTGGCAGCCGCTCAGCGAGCAGGCCATTGTCCGCGCGCTGGCGGAGAACAAACGGGTGTTCGTCGACGTGACCGCCGACTGGTGCGTGACCTGTAAAGCCAATAAATACAACGTACTGCTGCGCGACGACGTGCAGGTCGCGCTCTCCGCCCCGGACGTTGTCGCCCTGCGCGGCGACTGGAGCCGCCCCTCAGATACCATCAGCCAGTTTTTAACCACGCGCGGCAGCGCCGCCGTGCCGTTTAACCAGATCTACGGACCGGGATTACCGCAGGGCCACGTGCTGCCTGCGTTGTTAAGCCGCGAAGCGGTGCTGAGCACCCTGTCCGATGCAAAAGGAAAATAACATGAGAGCCTTTGTTGCCTTACTTCTGCTGTCGTTATCAACGTTCGGTTTCGCCGCACCGTCAGATGACGCTTCCAACGACCAGCTGGCAAAACTGCTGTTTAACGACACCAACAGCCCGCGAACCGGCGCGACATCGCCGAAGCTCACCATCGTCTCCTTCACGGACTACAACTGCCCGTATTGCAAGCAGTTCGACCCAATGCTGGAGAAAATCGTGCAGGAAAATCCCGACGTGCAGCTCATCATCAAACTGCTGCCGTTCAAGGGACAAAGCTCGGTAAATGCCGCGAAAGCGGCGCTCTCAACGTGGCAGCAGGCGCCGGATCAATTCTGGGCACTACACCAGCGGCTGATGATGAAAAAGGGCTATCACGATGACGCCAGCATCGCCGCCGCGCAGGTGAAGACCGGGACGGACAGCATTAAAACCGATGATAAAACCATGGACAGCGTAAAGATGAACCTGATCCTGGCGCAGGTGCTGAATATTCAGGGCACCCCGGCGACCATCATCGGTGACCAGATGGTGGCGGGCGCAATCCCGTATGACGATCTGGAGGGGCTGGTCAAAGAACAGCTGGCAAACGCCCGTGGCAAGTAAGCTTCCGCGCCTGCTGCGCGAGCTGGCCGTGTGGCTGCTGATTGGCGTAGCCGTGAGCCTGGCGGTGGACTATTTCCGCCAGCCCGCGCTGCCGCAGAATTTCTCCGCGACGGCACTGCACACCCTCGACGGTCAGCCCGTCGATCTTATCGCCATGAGTAAGGAGCGACCGCTGCTGGTCTACGTCTGGGCGACATGGTGCGGCGTCTGCCGCTACACCACGCCGTCGGTGGCGGCGATTGCCGCGGACGGGGGTAACGTGATGTCGGTTGCGCTGCGCTCGGGCGATAACGCGACGCTCGAAACATGGATGAGAAAGAAGAAGGCGATGATGCCCACGGTCAACGACGCCAGCGGAGAACTGGCGCGTCAGTGGGACGTTCAGGTGACGCCAACGCTTGTGGTGATCTCTCACGGTGAAGTGAAGTCGATCACCACCGGCTGGACCAGCGGCTGGGGAATGCGCCTGCGGCTGTGGCTGGCGTCGTAGCGTTACTTCCCGCCAGCCAGCTCCAGGAAGCTACCGGTGACATAGGAGGCTTTGTCGCTCAGCAGCCAGGTAATGGCCTGGGCGACCTCCTCCGGCTGACCGCCACGCTGCATCGGTAACATCGACTTCACCCGATCCACACGCCCCGGCTCGCCGCCGGAGGCGTGAATATCGGTATAAATCAGGCCTGGCCGCACGCAGTTAACGCGAATGCCCTGCGCCGCCACCTCCAGCGCGAGGCCGGTGGTGAGGGAATCCACCGCCCCTTTGGAGGCAGCATAATCCACATACTCCCCCGGAGCGCCCAGTCGTGAGGCCGCCGAGGAGACATTCACAATCGCGCCACCCTTGCCGCCGTGTTTATGCGACATGCGTTTCACCGCCTCACGGCAGCAGAGAAAATAGCCAGTGACGTTGGTGGACAGCACGCGGTTAATACGTTCAGCGGAGAGGTTTTCGATGGAGGATTGTTCAAACAAAATCCCGGCGTTGTTCACCAGCGCGGCGAGCGGCTCACCTTCGCGATCGATGCTGTCGAACATCGCCATCACCTGCGATTCATCGCTGATATCCGCGCGCACGGCAAAGGCCTTACCGCCCGCGTCCACGATCTGATTAATAACCTCTGTCGCGGCTTTGATGTTGTGATGAAAATTCACCGCAACGGTGTAGCCTTCGCTTGCCAGCTGTAGCGCGGTGGCTTTACCAATACCCCGGCTGGCGCCGGTGACCAATGCAATTGCCATTCTGTTCTCCAAATAAAAAAGCCGGGTGGCGGCTTCGCCTTACCCGGCCTACGTTACTACAGGAACAACGTTACTGGTATTCGCTCATCGGTACGCAGGAGCAGAACAGGTTACGGTCGCCGTAAACATCATCAAGACGTTTCACGGTTGGCCAGTATTTGTTTGCTACACCTGCCGGGAAGACAGCCAGCTCGCGGGTATAACCGTGGTTCCACTCTGCCACCAGTTCGTTCTGGGTATGCGGCGCGTTAACCAGGGGGTTATCTTCCAGCGTCCATTCCCCGCCTTTCACGCAGTCGATTTCGCTGCGGATCGCCAGCATCGCGTCGATAAAGCGATCCAGCTCCACCTTGCTTTCAGACTCGGTCGGCTCAACCATCAGCGTTCCTGCAACCGGGAAGGACATGGTTGGCGCGTGGAAGCCGTAGTCGATCAGACGCTTGGCAATATCCAGCTCGCTGATGCCCGTCTCTTCTTTCAGAGGACGAATATCGAGGATGCATTCGTGCGCCACGCGACCATCGCGGCCGGTGTAGAGCACCGGATAGGCGTCTTTCAGACGTGTTGCGATGTAGTTGGCGTTGAGGATCGCCACCTGGCTGGCCTGCTTGAGCCCTTCCGCGCCCATCATGCGGATGTACATCCAGCTGATTGGCAGGATAGAGGCGCTGCCGAACGGTGCCGCGGAGACCGCGCCCTGACGGGTCAGCATGCCTTCAATCTGCACCACGCTATGGCCTGGCACAAACGGTGCCAGGTGCGCTTTGACGCCGATTGGGCCCATGCCCGGGCCGCCGCCGCCGTGCGGAATACAGAACGTTTTATGCAGGTTGAGGTGCGACACGTCCGCGCCAATAAAGCCCGGAGAGGTAATGCCCACCTGGGCGTTCATGTTCGCGCCGTCGAGGTAAACCTGGCCGCCGAACTGATGCACCACTTCACACACTTCACGGATCGTTTCTTCGTACACGCCGTGGGTGGACGGGTAGGTCACCATGATGCAGGAGAGTTTGTCGCCTGCCTGCTCTGCTTTGGCGCGCAGGTCGGCCAGATCGATGTTGCCGTTTTTGTCGCACGCCACGACCACCACTTCCATCCCTGCCATCTGGGCAGAGGCCGGGTTGGTGCCGTGGGCAGAGCTTGGGATCAGACAGATATCGCGGTGGCCTTCGTTGCGGCTTTCGTGATAGTGACGGATCGCCAGCAGACCGGCGTATTCACCCTGCGCACCGGAGTTCGGCTGCATGCAGAGCGCGTCGTACCCGGTCAGCTTCACCAGCCAGTCGGAGAGCTGGTTGATCATCATGTGATAACCTTCCGCCTGCTCAGCCGGGCAGAACGGGTGCAGCTCGGAGAATTCAGGCCAGGTGATTGGGATCATCTCAGCCGCGGCGTTCAGCTTCATGGTGCAGGAGCCCAGCGGGATCATCGCCTGGTTCAGCGCCAGATCTTTACGTTCCAGAGAGTGCATGTAACGCATCATCTCGGTTTCGCTGTGATAGCGGTTGAACACCGGGTGAGTCAGGATCGCGTCGTCGCGCAGCATGCTTTCCTGAATGGAGCGGCTGTCGAGCGCAACCTCTTTGTCGAGCGTATCAACGTCCAGACCCTGTGCGTCACCCAGCAATACGTTGAACAGGGTCAGGATATCGTCACGGGTGGTGCTTTCGTCCAGCGTAATACCGACCGCATTGTGAATGTCGCTGCGCAGGTTGATTTGTGCTGCCTCGGCGCGTGCCAGCACGGCCGCTTTGTCTGCCACCTCGACGCACAGGGTGTCGAAGTAGTGCTCATGACGCAGCCTGAGACCTTTCTGTTGCAGACCGCAGGCCAGGATATCGGCCAGACGGTGGATGCGGCTGGCAATGCGTTTCAGACCTGCCGGACCGTGGAACACCGCGTATAAGCTGGCAATGTTAGCCAGCAGCACCTGCGAGGTACAGATGTTGGAGTTCGCTTTCTCGCGGCGGATATGCTGCTCGCGGGTCTGCATCGCCATGCGCAGCGCGGTGTTACCGGCGGCATCTTTCGATACGCCGATAATACGGCCTGGCATGGAACGTTTAAATTCATCTTTCGCGCCAAAGAACGCCGCGTGCGGGCCGCCGTAGCCCATCGGCACGCCGAAGCGTTGCGCTGAGCCGAAGACAATATCCGCGCCCTGTTTACCTGGCGCCGTCAGCAGCACCAGCGCCATAAAATCAGCGGCGACGCTAACAATAACCTTACGGGATTTGAGCTCGGCGATCAGCGCGCTGTAATCATGCACTTCCCCGGTGGTGCCCACCTGCTGTAACAGCACGCCGAAGACGTCCTGGTGATCCAGCACTTTGTCAGCGTCGTCGACAATCACCTCAAAGCCGAAGGTTTCCGCACGGGTGCGCACCACGTCCAGCGTCTGGGGATGCACGTCCGCCGCGACGAAGAAGCGGTTGGCGTTTTTCAGCTTGCTCACGCGCTTCGCCATCGCCATCGCTTCAGCGGCGGCAGTGGCTTCATCCAGCAGCGAGGCAGAGGCGATATCCATACCGGTCAGATCCAGCGTCACCTGCTGGAAGTTCAGCAGCGCTTCCAGACGGCCCTGGGAGACTTCTGGCTGATACGGGGTGTAAGCGGTGTACCAGCCCGGATTTTCCAGCATATTACGCAGGATCACCGGCGGTAATTGCACGTTGGTGTAGCCCATGCCGATGTAAGACTTATAGCGCTTGTTAAGGCCGGCGATGGCCTTCAGCTCCGCCAGCGCGGCGAACTCCGTCGTGGACTCGCCTACCTGCGGCGGTGTGGCAAGCTGGATGTCTTTTGGCACGATCTGGCCGATCAGTGCGTTTAATGAATCCGCGCCAACTGTCTTCAGCATCTCCTGCTGTTGCTGAGCATCCGGCCCAATGTGACGTTCAATGAAGGCGCCACGGTTTTCAAGCTGGCTTAAAGTCTGTGTCATGAGCGATGGTTCCTGAAACGTGCAGTGAATCGTAATTATCTGTAACGCTGTTGCCCGGTGGCGCTAACGCTTACCGGGCCTACGTAGATCTGTAGGCCGGATAAGCGCAGCGCCATCCGGCACAACGTTATTCGTCTTCCAGTAGTGCTTCGTACGCGGTCGCATCCAGCAGCGCGGCAACCTGCGCTTCGTCGCTGGCTTTGATCTTAAAGATCCAGCCGCCTTCATAAGGCTCGCTGTTCACCAGCTCCGGGGAGTCGCTCAGCGCGTCGTTCACGGCAACAATTTCACCGCTCACCGGAGCGTAGATGTCAGAGGCCGCTTTAACGGATTCCGCCACCGCACAGTCGTCGCCTGCGCTCACGGTTGCGCCCACTTCCGGCAGGTCAACAAACACCATGTCGCCCAGCAGTTCCTGCGCGTGCTCGGTGATCCCAACGGTGTAAGTGCCGTCCGCCTCTTTGCGCAGCCACTCGTGTTCTTTGCTGTATTTCAGTTCTGCTGGCACATTGCTCATTGAAGTTCTCCTGATAAAAATAGTTAGGCGACCGGCTTACCGGCGCGAACAAAAATCGGTTTGGTCACGTTGACCGGCATTTCGCGGTTGCGGATCTGCACCACCGCCGTTTCGCCAATCCCCGCTGGCACGCGTGCCAGTGCAATACTGTAGCCGAGCGTCGGGGAGAACGTTCCGCTGGTGATCACGCCTTCGCGATGATTGCCATCGGCATCGGTGAAGCGCACCGGCAGCTCGCCGCGCAGAACGCCTTTTTCTTTCATCACCAGGCCAACCAGCTGTTCAGTGCCCTTCTCGCGCTGCATCTCCAGCGCTTCACGGCCAATAAAATCACGGTCAGCCGGTTCCCACGCGATGGTCCAGCCCATGTTGGCCGCCAGCGGTGAGACGCCTTCGTCCATCTCCTGACCGTAGAGGTTCATCCCCGCTTCCAGACGCAGCGTATCGCGCGCGCCCAGGCCCGCAGGCTTCACACCCGCCTCCACCAGCGCACGCCAGAAATCGGCGGCCTTTTCGTTTGGCATTGCAATTTCGTAGCCCGCTTCACCGGTGTAGCCGGTGGTGGCGATAAACAGATCCCCCGCCTGCACGCCGAAGAACGGCTTCATGCCTTCGGTTGCTTTGCGCTGCTCGTCGCTGAACAGAGACGCGGATTTCGCCTGGGCGTTTGGCCCCTGCACCGCAATCAGCGACAGATCGTCACGAACGGTGATGTCGATGGCGTAAGGTTCAGCGTGTTGGGAAATCCAGGAGAGGTCTTTTTCGCGGGTGGCGGAGTTTACAACGAGGCGGAAGAAATCTTCGGTGAAGTAGTAGACGATGAGGTCGTCAATCACGCCGCCAGAGGCATTGAGCATGCCGGTATAGAGCGCTTTGCCCGGCGTTTTTAGTTTGGCGACGTCGTTTGCCAGCAGATAACGCAAAAACTCCCGGGTGCGGCTTCCGCGCAGGTCGACAATCGTCATATGAGACACGTCGAACATACCGGCATCGGTGCGCACCGCGTGGTGCTCATCAATCTGCGAGCCGTAGTGCAGCGGCATCATCCAGCCGTGGAAGTCCACCATGCGGGCGCCGCATAACACGTGCTGTTCGTACAAAGGAGTCTGTTGAGCCATCTTTTCCTCGTTGAAAAATTCACCGTGAAACCCGGTGTCGACCTCGCGATCGGGGGCCGACGCAAACGTTCTCTTTTACCTGAACTTACCACCGAAACCGGCGGTTAACCATAAGGTAAAACGGGTCATCACATTAGCTTATGACCAAAATTCGCTGAAAAGCCTACAGAGTTATTCACTGGTAAAATGCGATTAAACCCGCATAAAATTAACATCGAGCTAACAGGATTTAGCAGATGGTGATATTTCGTGCGGAAAAACGGGCCGAATTTCCGTAACATAAAAATAGTAAGATTAGATTTTCTAATGCGAAAAATGACGTGAAATTAGATTATTTCAAACGAGGAGATTTCCCCGGCGCGAAGGCCGGGAAAATAAAGTGTGACGGGGATCGAGATTAACGTAACCAGTCGGGAAGATCGTTAAGGCCCATTGCCTGACGAAGAAGCTGCGGTTTGACGCCGGGAAGGGTGTCGGCCAGTTTGAGGCCGATATCGCGCAGCAGTTTTTTCGCCGGGTTCGCTCCGGCAAATAGCTCGCGGAAGCCCTGCATACCCGCCAGCATCATCGCCGCACTGTGTTTGCGGCTGCGCTCGTAGCGACGCAGATACAGATGCTGACCAATATCTTTACCTTCCCGATGCAGACGACGCAGCTCTTCAACCAGCTCGGCCGCGTCCATAAAGCCGAGGTTCACCCCCTGCCCGGCCAGCGGATGAATCGTATGCGCCGCATCCCCCACCAACGCCAGACGGTGCGCCGCAAACTGACGCGCGTAGCGACCGGTTAACGGAAACGCCTGGCGTTCGCTTTCAAGCGTGCACAGGCCCAGACGGTTATCAAACGCCACGCATAGCGCCTGATTAAAGGCGTCCGGCGTCGCCTCCTGCATCTGCTGCGCTTTCTCCGGCTCTAAAGACCAGACGATGGAGCAGAGATGCGGATCAGCAAGCGGCAGGAAGGCCAGAATGCCATCATTGTGGAAAATCTGGCGCGCCACGCCGCCGTGCGGCTCTTCGGTGCGGATTGTGGCAACCAGGGCGTGATGACGGTAATCCCAGAAGGTCAGCGGAATATCCGCTTTGTTACGCAGCCAGGAATTGGCGCCGTCGGCACCCACTACCAGCCGCGCGGTCAGCATGTCGCCGCTTTCAAGAGTGATAAACGCGTCGTTTTCGCCCCACGCCACCTGCTGAAGTTTCGCCGGTGCGATCAGCGTGACGTCGCTGCACTGCTGCGCTTTTTGCCACAGCGCGTGGTGGATCACCGCGTTTTCAACGATGTGCCCAAGGTGGCTGTAGCCCATGCTTTCATCGTCAAACGCGATATGGCCGAAGCTGTCTTTATCCCACACTTCCATGCCATGGTAACAGCTGGCACGCAGCGCCACGATTTCAGACCAGACGCCAAGGTGCGTCAGTAGCTTTTCGCTGGCGGCATTGATCGCCGAGACGCGCAGCTCCGGCGGTGCATCCTGCGCCACGGGCTGCGGCGCGTTTTGCTCAAGCACCGCCACGCGCAGGCCGCTGCCCTGTAAACCACAGGCCAGCGCCAGTCCTACCATTCCGCCGCCGACAATGGCGACATCAACATTTTGCACGGTGATTACTCCTTAACGCGCGACCCAACCCAGGGTCCGCTGCGCCAGCACGTCACGTGCCGGAATGAACAGTTCCATCGCCATCAGCCCAAGGTTGCGACCCGCAACCAGCGGTGCCCAGCGATTGGCAAACAGGTGGACTAAACCGTCGGTAACGCCAATGGTCGCCGCTTTGTCCGCCTGACGTCGTTTCTGGTAATGGCTCAGCACTGAGTATGCGCCACAATCCTGTTGTTCGCTCCACGTCTGCGCCAGTAGCTCAGCCAGGCTCATCACGTCGCGCAGGCCAAGGTTAAAGCCTTGCCCGGCGATGGGGTGCAGCGTCTGCGCGGCGTTGCCGACCAGAGCGACGCGATGGGAGACAGTCTGCGATGCGGTCGTCAGCGCGAGCGGATAGGCCACGCGTTTTCCGGCCTGGGTGATACGCCCAAGCCGCCAGCCGAAGGCTTTTTGCAGCTCGGAACTAAAACGTTCGTCGGACCAGGAGAGAACCTCATCGGCCCGGTCCTGCGCATGGCACCACACCAGCGAGCAGCGCCCGTTCGACATCGGCAGCATGGCCAGCGGGCCGTGCTCCGTGAAGCGCTCAAATGCCCTGCCGTTATGCGCGCCAGCCGTAGAGACGTTAGCGATGACCGCCACCTGCCCATAGGGTTCAGAGCGCAATTCGACGCCGCACTGCGTGGCGATCGCGGAGCGTGAACCATCCGCCGCCACCAGCAGTTCCCCCTCCAGCGTGGTGCCGTTGTCCAGCGTCACGCTGACGGCTTCGTCACGGCGGTTAAAGCTGGCGACGCGCGCCGGACAGTGCAGCGTGACGCCAGGCGCGTCCTGTAAAAGACGGAACAGCCGCAGCCCTACGTCATGCAGCTCGACAACCTGCCCCAGTGCCTCAATTCGGTAATCGTGGGCATCCAGCGTCACAAACCCGGCATGGCCGCGATCGCTGACGTGAACGGTGCCGATGGCCGTCGCGCAGTCCGCTATCGCCTGCCAGATGCCAATGCGCGCAAGCTGCTGGCAGGTTCCCTGCGCCAGCGCGATAGCGCGGGCGTCGAAACCGGGATGATCGGCCGCCTGCGGCGCGACCGCCTCAACCAGATGCACCGGAAGCTGGCCCTGGGTTAACTGCGAAATAGCCAACGCCAGAGTAGCGCCGGTCATGCCTCCGCCAACGATGATCACGCTCATCCGCGTGCCGCCGCCATCAGCGCCTCGATGTCGTCGGCTTTTTTCACCACGGTCGCGGTCAGGTTTTCGTTACCGGTTTCGGTGATGACGATGTCATCTTCAATACGAATGCCGATCCCGCGGTACTGTTCCGGCACGTCGGCATCCGGCGCGATGTACAGCCCCGGCTCAACGGTCAGCACCATGCCAGGCTCCAGCACGCGCGAACGTTCCGGACCGTATGCCCCCACGTCATGCACATCCAGCCCCAGCCAGTGGCTCAGGCCGTGCATAAAGTACGGGCGATGGGCGTTTTCGGTTATAAGGGTGTCCACATCGCCTTTCAGAATGCCAAGCTTCACCAGCCCGGTAATCATGATGCGCACCACCTCGCCCGTAACCTCCTGAATGGAGGTGCCAGGGCGGAACAGCGTCAGCGCGGTCTCCAGAGACTCAAGCACGATGTCATAGATTTCACGCTGCGCTGGGGTGAATTTACCGTTCACCGGGAAGGTACGGGTGATGTCGCCCGCGTAACCCTGATATTCACAGCCGGCGTCAATCAGCACCAGATCGCCGTCGCGCAGTTCACTTTCGTTTTCGGTGTAGTGCAGAATGCAGCCGTTTTCCCCGCCGCCTACGATGGTGTTATAGGACGGGAAGCGCGCGCCGTGACGGTTAAATTCATGGTGAATTTCCCCTTCAAGCTGGTACTCGAACATACCGGGACGGCACTTTTCCATGGCGCGGGTATGCGCCAGGGCGCTGATTTCGCCCGCGCGGCGCATCACGTTCAGCTCTTCTTCAGACTTAAACAGGCGCATCTCATGCACCACCGGTCGCCAGTCTGTCAGGGTTGCGGGTGCAGACAAATTCTGACGTGAGCCTTTACGCAGCTTATCCAGCGCAGTGAAAACAATCTCATCCGCATACGCGTATTCACCCTGCGCGTGATAGAGCACGTCCAGGCCGTTGAGCAATTGATAGAGCTGCTGGTTGATTTCGCTGTAGGCCAGCGCGCGGTCCACGCCCAGTTTTTCCGGCGCCGCCTCCTGCCCTAAGCGGCGGCCAAACCAGATTTCCGCGGTCAGATCGCGCACGCGGTTAAAAATCACGCTGTGGTTGTGGGTGCCATTGCTTTTAATCAGCACCAGTACCGCTTCCGGCTCGTTAAACCCGGTGAAGTACCAGAAATCACTGCTCTGGCGATAGGGGTATTCGCTGTCGGCGCTGCGCGTCACTTCCGGCGCGGCGAAAATCAGGGCAGCGCTTCCCGGCTGCATTTTTGCCAGCAGCGCCTGACGACGGCGAGAATACTCTTGACTGGAGATAACCATGACACCCTCCTGTGCGTTATTTTTCTTAGTGTAATGTTGGCTTGCGAACTTCCGGCGCGGTCGGCTGCGAGCGCGTAAAGTTGTCGTGGCACAGCAGAGACGCCACGCGCACGTACTCGATGATCTCTTCGAGAGACATTTCCAGCTCTTCCTGGTCTTCGTCTTCATCGTAGCCGAGCTGGGCGATGTTACGCAGATCGTCGATCGCTTCACCCGCTTCGCCGGTCACTTTATCCAGTTTAGGCTGGGTTACGCCCAGGCCAAGAAGATAGTGGTTTACCCAACCCGCGAGCGCATCGGCGCGATCGAAGACGCTGACATCGTCGCCTTCAGGCAGATAAAGCTGAAAAAGAAAGCCATCGTCTTCCAGGGAATCGCTGGTTGCGGCGTGCATTTTACGCAGCGCTTCCGCCAGTTCGTGGCCAAACGCCAGCCCTTCGTTGGTGAGGTCGTGGATCAGCGGCTGCCATGAGCTGTCGCTGTTTCCGCCGCACAGTATGCCGCTGATCAGACCGTGCATTTCGGCAGGGGTTAGACCGACTCCCTGCTGGTTCAGTAACTGGTTTAAATCCTTGTAACCAGGCATTTCGTTCTGTATAGACATACGCATTCGTCATCAAAGGGAGGATATTCATGATATGCTACCACTTTGGACCCTGGTGATACCAGAAAAGGGCTTGTATCTTCACATCAGGGTAGCTATAGTGTCGCCCCTTCGCAGCCCCCGGGGCAGTAAGCGAAGGCAGCGCAGTCAATCAGCAGGAAGGTGGCATGTCTGCACAACCCGTCGATCTCCAGATTTTTGGCCGTTCACTGCGAGTGAATTGTCCGCCTGAACAAAGGGATGCTTTGAATCAGGCTGCGGACGATTTGAATCAGCGGTTGCAAGATCTAAAAGAACGCACTAGAGTCACAAATACTGAGCAGCTGGTTTTCATCGCCGCGTTGAACATCAGCTATGAACTGACTCAGGAAAAAGCGAAGACCCGCGATTACGCGGCAAGCATGGAGCAGCGCATTAAAATGCTCCAGCAGACCATTGAACAGGCATTGCTTGATCAAGGTCGCAGTCCTGAAAGACCGGGACCAAAGTTTGAATAACACTTCTCAGTTGACTATGGTAGAGTAACTGTGAAGACAAAATTTCTCTGAGATGTTTGCAAGCGGGCCAGTCCCCTGAGCCGATATTTCATACCACAAGAATGTGGCGCTCCATGGTTGGTGAGCATGCTCGGTCCGTCCGAGAAGCCTTAAAACTATGACGACACATTCACCTTGAACCAAGGGTTCAAGGGTTACAGCCTGCGGCGGCATCTCGGAGATTCCCTCTCTCTTCTTCTACCAACTACCATGACTCAATTCCCTGAAGTTTCTGCTTCACGCCAGGATATCCGTCAGCTCATTCGCCAGCGTCGTCGTGCCTTAAGCGCCGAACAACAGGCACAGTTTGCCCAGCAGGCCGCCGCCCGTATGATGGCCTATCCGCCTGTGGTGATGGCAAACACCGTCGCCTTGTTTCTTTCGTTTGATGGTGAGCTGGATACCCAACCGCTTATCGACCAGCTCTGGCGCGCCGGGAAAAAAGTTTATCTGCCGGTGCTGCATCCCTTTAGCCGGGGCAATCTGCTGTTTCTGCACTACCATCCGCACAGCGAGCTGGTGGTGAATCGTCTGAAAATCACCGAACCCAAACTCGACGTGCGCGATGTGCTGCCGCTATCTGAACTGGATGTGCTGATTACGCCGCTGGTGGCGTTTGACGAGCAGGGACAGCGATTAGGTATGGGCGGTGGTTTTTACGACAGAACGCTACAAAACTGGCAGCAGTACGGGTTGCAGCCGGTGGGCTATGCGCATGATTGCCAGGGCGTGGAGGCATTACCCGTGGAGAAATGGGATGTGCCGTTGCCGGCGGTGGTGACGCCCAGTAAAACCTGGACCTGGTAGAACAAAGCCGGGTGGCGGCTACGCCTTACCCGGCCTACATAAATCCTCGAACATTGTAGGTCGGGTAAGCGTGAGCGCCACCCGACACACAGACCGCACGAACATTGTAGGTCGGGTAAGCGTAAGCGCCACCCGATACACAGACCGCACGAACATTGTAGGTCGGGTAAGCGTAAGCGCCACCCGATACACAGACCGCACGAACATTGTAGGTCGGGTAAGCGTGAGCGCCACCCGACACACAGATCGCACGACCGTTGTAGGTCGGGTAAGCGTAAGCGCCACCCGATACACAGACCGCACGAACATTGTAGGTCGGGTAAGCGTAAGCGCCACCCGACACACAGACCGCACGAACATTGCAGGTCGGGTAAGCGTAAGCGCCACCCGACACCACAGACCGCACTATCAGTACAGCAGACGCGCGCGAATCGTCCCCGGAATGGCCTTCATGCTCTGCAATGCTTTCTCAGCAATGTCTTCATCCGCTTCAATATCAATCACCACATAACCCATCTGCGCGTTCGTTTGCAGATACTGCGCGGCAATGTTGACGCCCTGTTCGGCAAAGATCTGGTTGATAGCAGTCAGCACGCCCGGACGGTTTTCGTGAATGTGCAGCAGACGACGCCCGCCGTGTAGCGGCAGAGACACCTCCGGGAAGTTTACCGCAGAGAGCGTTGAACCGTTGTCGGAATATTTGCTCAGCTTGCCCGCCACTTCCAGGCCGATATTCTCCTGCGCTTCCTGAGTAGAACCGCCGATGTGCGGCGTCAGGATCACGTTGTCGAACTCGCACAGTGGAGAGGTGAACGGATCGCTGTTGGTGGCCGGTTCCGTCGGGAACACGTCAATCGCCGCACCCGCCAGATGCTTACGCTTCAGCGCATCGCACAGCGCAGGAATATCGACTACTGTACCGCGCGCGGCGTTGATCAGCAGTGAGCCCGGCTTCATCAGCGCCAGCTCTTCCGCTCCCATCATGTTTTTTGTGGACGCATTTTCCGGCACGTGCAGGCTGACCACGTCGCTCATGTTCAGCAGGTCAGAAAGATGCTGCACCTGCGTCGCGTTACCCAGCGGCAGTTTGTTTTCGATATCGTAGAAAAACACGTGCATGCCAAGGGATTCCGCCAGAATACCAAGCTGCGTACCGATGTGGCCGTAACCAATAATCCCGAGTTTTTTACCACGCGCTTCGTAGGAGCCCGCGGCCAGCTTATTCCACACGCCGCGGTGCGCTTTGGCGTTAGCTTCCGGAATACCGCGAAGGAGTAGCAGCAGCTCGCCAATCACCAGCTCCGCCACGGAACGGGTGTTGGAGAACGGGGCGTTAAAAACCGGGATACCGCGTTTTGCGGCGGCATTCAGATCAACCTGATTGGTACCGATACAGAAACAGCCAATCGCCACCAGCTTTTCCGCCGCAGCAATAACGTCTTCAGTCAGTTGGGTACGGGATCGCAGGCCAATGAAATGGGCATCACGGATGGACGCTTTCAGCTCTTCAGTATCCAGCGCGCCTTTGTGAAATTCGATGTTGGTGTAACCTGCAGCGCGAAGGCTATCGAGCGCTTTCTGGTGCACGCCTTCAACCAGCAGGAATTTAATCTTGTCTTTCTCCAGTGATACCTTTGCCATTTACCCGACCCTGTTTTTATCTGAACTGATGTTGTGCTGGATATAAATCCCGTGCAGCCAACATATCAAAAAAAACTATTGCAGCAATATGAACGTTTGCGTCGGCACTCTGAAGAAAAGTCATACAGAGCAAAATGACAGAGGAAAATGCTATGGAAATTTACAAACGCGGCAGGATCGGCAAAAGAGGCGGAAAAACGTGACACAAGTCACCGAATTTAGCTTTTCAAAATTTTTTAGCGGGGGGAGCGCTCCCCCCGTCAGATCATTTTACGATGGTTTTTACACCGTCAGCCGTGCCGATCAGCGCCACGTCCGCGCCACGGTTGGCAAATAACCCTACGGTAACGACGCCCGGAATGCCGTTGATCGCATTTTCCAGCGCAATGGCATCGAGGATCTCAAGGCCGTGAACGTCGAGGATCACGTTGCCGTTGTCGGTCACCACACCCTGACGGTATTCCGGACGACCACCCAGCTTCACCAGTTGACGTGCCACGGCACTGCGCGCCATCGGGATCACTTCGACCGGCAGCGGGAAACTCCCCAGAATGTCGACCTGCTTGGAGGCGTCCGCGATGCAGATGAACTTATCCGCCACGGAGGCAATGATTTTTTCGCGGGTCAGCGCCGCGCCACCGCCTTTGATCATCTGCATGTGGCCGTTGATTTCATCCGCGCCATCAACGTAAATGCCCAGACGGTCCACTTCGTTGAGGTCGAAAACAGTGATGCCGAGGCTTTTCAGCTTTTCCGTGGAAGCATCGGAGCTCGAAACCGCGCCCTCGATTTGCCCCTTCATCGTGCCCAGCGCATCGATAAAGTGCGCCGCCGTCGATCCCGTACCAACACCGACAATGGTACCCGGCTGTACGTACTGGAGAGCCGCCCATCCTACTGCTTTTTTCAGTTCATCCTGCGTCATGATCGTTTTGCCTGTGGTGTGAAAACTCAGGGCGCATTATAGAACACGTCGAATGGATTTCGTCTGCCACGAAGGGAAAATTGTGTCATAGTGCAGATTAAGCAAAATTAAGGAGTCAGCCAGAGCAATGAAACGTCCGGACTACAGAACACTACAGGCACTTGATGCAGTTATTCGTGAACGCGGTTTTGAGCGCGCGGCGCAAAAGCTGTGCATCACCCAGTCCGCCGTATCACAGCGTATCAAACAGCTTGAAAACATGTTCGGGCAGCCGCTGCTGGTGCGTACCGTACCGCCGCGTCCAACGGAGCAAGGACAAAAGCTCCTCGCCCTGCTACGTCAGGTTGAACTGCTGGAAGATGAGTGGCTGGGCGATGAACAGACCGGCTCCACGCCGCTGCTGCTGTCGCTGGCGGTGAACGCCGACAGTCTGGCAACCTGGCTGCTGCCGGCCCTTGCGCCGGTGCTGGCCGACTCCCCTATCCGCCTGAATCTCCAGGTTGAAGATGAAACCCGCACCCAGGAACGTCTGCGTCGCGGCGAAGTGGTTGGTGCCGTCAGTATTCAGCCTCAGGCGCTGCCAAGCTGTCTGGTGGATCAGTTGGGCGCGCTGGATTACCTCTTCGTCGGTTCAAAAGCCTTTGCCGAGCGCTATTTCCCGAACGGTGTGACCCGCGCCGCGCTGCTAAAAGCCCCTGCCGTCGCGTTCGACCATCTGGACGATATGCATCAGGCCTTCCTGCAGCAAAACTTCGATCTGCCGCCGGGCAGCGTGCCGTGTCATATCGTTAACTCGTCCGAAGCCTTTGTGCAGCTTGCACGTCAGGGAACCACCTGCTGCATGATCCCGCATCTGCAGATTGAGAAAGAGTTGAAAAGCGGTGAGCTGATTGATTTAACTCCGGGGCTGTATCAGCGCCGGATGTTGTACTGGCACCGTTTTGCGCCGGAAAGCCGCATGATGCGCAACGTCACCGACGCGCTGCTGGCGTTTGGGCATAAGGTGTTAAGACAGGATTGAAAAACAAGCCGGGTGGCGGCTTCGCCTTACCCGGCCTACGGGTTACTGAGCTGGCTTTTCAGTCGGCTCCAGCTGGAACACCACATCAACCTGATCGTCGAACTGAATGGTTGGCTGCTCGTAGGTTTCCTGAGCAGAAACCGGCGCGGCGTCCGCTTTCATCATCCGCACCATCGGGCTTGGCTGGTAGTTTGAGACGTGGTAACGCACGCTGTAAACCGGACCGAGCTTGCTCTTGAAGCCGGATGCCAGCTGCTGTGCCTGATGAATGGCATCATCAATCGCCGCTTTACGCGCTTCGTCTTTATACTTCTCCGGTTGCGCAACGCCCAGCGAGACGGAACGAATTTCGTTCAGCCCTGCCTTCAGCGCACCATCCAGCAATCCGTTGAGCTTATCAAGCTGGCGGACGGTCACTTCTACAGTACGCACGGCGCGATAGCCTTTCAGGATGCTTTTGCCGTTCTGGTAATCGTAATCCGGTTGAGTACGCAGGTTCGCAGAGCTGATGTCTTTTTTCGCGACACCGTTCTGTTCCAGGAAAGAGAGGTATTGCGCAACACGATCGTCTGCCTGTTTCTTGGCGGAAGCAGCATCTTTCGCCGCCACGTTCACTTCAATTGCCAGGGTTGCAACATCCGGTACCGCATCCACGCTTGCCGTACCTGAAGTGACAATGTGCGGGCCGTTTGGCAGTTCATTCGCCTGCACCGACACCGCACCTAAACTTACTAATGCCGCCAGGGCCATCACCTTAAACTTCACTGTCATTCCTCCATGTTGCGAAGAGTGCCCTGTTAACAGGGCTCATGCCAGCAAGCTTAGCGGGTCTTGTTCAGATGTCCATAAGACAACGCTTAGTTGAACAATCCCTGTACGTGATGAATGCCCTCTTTCGCCAGCTGGAAGGCAATAAACCACATCACCAGCCCCACCAGGGTATTGATAATGCGCTGCGCTTTGGCGGTACGCAGTCGTGGCGCCAGCCACGCCGCCAGGATCGCAAGACCAAAGAACCAGAGGAAGGAGGCGCTGACCGTACCGAGCGCAAACCAGCGTTTCGGCTCAACGTCCAGCTGTCCACCCAGGCTGCCGAGCACCACGAACGTATCAAGATAAACGTGCGGGTTAAGCCATGTCACGGCGAGCATGGTGACGATAATCTTCCAGCGCCCTTGCTTCATCACTTCGGCGCTCGCCAGCTCAAGATTGCTGCTCATGGCCGTTTTCAGGGCGCCAAACCCGTACCACAGCAGAAACGCTACGCCGCCCCAGGTAACCAGTGCCAGCAGCCACGGCGACTGCATCAACAGGGCGCTGCCGCCAAAAATCCCGGCGCAAATCAGCAGCAGATCGCTCACCGCGCACAGCAAGGCAATCATCAGATGGTACTGACGGCGAATGCCCTGATTCATCACGAACGCATTTTGTGGACCAAGGGGAAGGATCATGGCCGCACCTAACGCAAGCCCTTGAAAATAGTAAGATAACATAACGTAATTCTCGCAGAGTTGTCCTGGGGCAGACTATACTGCGGGAACGACATTAGAGGAAATGGATAATATTAATTGGGGATTAGCGAGGCTAATAAAAGAAAAGCCCGGTGTCGCTGATGCTTACCGGGCCTACGGAGACGTTACTCTGCTTCTTTGACTTTTTTGACGTTTACGTCCATCTGCGGGTACGGGAAGCTGATGCCGTTGGCATCGAAGTCACGCTTAATGCGCTCCAGCACATCCCAGTATACGTTTTGCAGATCGCTGCTTTTGCTCCAGATGCGCACCACAAAATTAATGGATGATGCGCCCAGTTCATTCAGACGAACGGTCTGCTCGCGGTCCTTCAGAATACGGTCATCTGAAGCAATGATGTTGGTAATCAGAGACTTCACCTGATCGATATCGGAATCGTACGCCACGCTGATGATCAGCTCGTTACGACGCACCGGCTCGCGGGAGAAGTTAATGATATTGCCGGCAATGATTTTCCCGTTCGGTACCACCACAATACGACCGTCGACAGTACGCAGAGTGGTAGAGAAAATCTGTACCTGCAACACGGTACCCGCGATCCCGCCTAAATCCACGTATTCACCGGAACGGAACGGACGGAAGGTTACCAGCAGTACGCCCGCCGCCAGGTTCGACAGCGAACCCTGTAATGCCAGACCAATGGCCAGACCGGCAGCACCGAGCACAGCGATGACGGATGCCGTCTGCACGCCGACACGCCCCAGCGCCGCAATCAGCGTAAAGGCGATGATGCCGTAACGCACAAGCGCGGAGAGGAAATCGGCGACCGTGGCGTCAATGTGACGTGCAACCATCACTCGATTGACCGCGTTCGATACGATACGCGCCACGATCATCCCGACAATGATGATGGCAATAGCGGCAACAATATTCACAGCGTAGCTCAGCAGTAGCGCCTGGTTGCGCACCAGCCAGTTACCCGCGTGATTGATGCTGTCTACAACATCAAGTTGTTCCATTTATTCTTCCTTTTGCTAAACCAAAACACAAAATCTATCCCTTAAGGGGACAGGCAGGTCAGTAAAGGGTAAACAAAAAGAGCGGGTAATGCCAAACAGATCACAAAATCAGGTATTGCAGGATATTGAAAAAGCATAAAAAAAGGCCCGCATTTGCGGGCCTTCTGATGTGCTGTCAGCAGTACAAATTACAGAACGTCAACCGCGTTCAGTTCTTTGAAAGCCTGCTCCAGACGAGTAATCATAGAAGTCTGGGCAGCGCGCAGCCATACGCGTGGATCGTAGTATTTCTTGTTCGGCTGGTCTTCGCCTTTCGGGTTGCCCAGCTGACCTTGCAGGTAAGCTTCGTTGGTTTTGTAGTATTGCAGGATACCGTCCCAGGTTGCCCACTGGGTGTCGGTATCGATGTTCATTTTCACTACGCCGTAGCTTACGGAATCTTTGATTTCCTGAGCAGAAGAACCGGAACCGCCGTGGAAGACGAAGTTCAGGCTGTTGTGCGGCAGGTTGTGTTTCTTAGACACATATTCCTGAGAATCACGCAGGATGGTCGGGGTCAGAACCACGTTACCTGGCTTGTACACGCCGTGCACGTTACCGAAGGATGCTGCGATGGTGAAGCGTGGGCTGATTTTGCTCAGCTCGGTGTAAGCGTAATCAACGTCTTCTGGCTGAGTGTACAGAGCAGAAGCGTCCATGTGGCTGTTGTCCACACCGTCTTCTTCACCGCCGGTGCAACCCAGTTCGATTTCCAGGGTCATGCCCATTTTGGACATACGCGCCAGGTACTTAGAGCAGATCTCGATGTTTTCTTCCAGAGACTCTTCGGACAGGTCGATCATGTGAGAAGAGAACAGTGGCTTACCGGTTGCTGCGAAGTGTTTTTCACCTGCGTCCAGCAGACCGTCGATCCATGGCAGCAGTTTTTTCGCGCAGTGGTCAGTGTGCAGGATAACCGGAACACCGTAGTGCTCAGCCATCTGGTGAACATGATGTGCGCCAGAGATAGCACCCAGGATAGCAGCGCCCTGAGGAACGTCAGTTTTCACGCCTTTACCTGCGATGAACGCAGCGCCGCCGTTAGAGAACTGAACGATAACCGGTGCTTTGACTTTTGCAGCGGTTTCCAGTACGGCGTTGATGGAGTCGGTACCTACGCAGTTAACTGCTGGCAGAGCGAAGTTGTTTTCTTTAGCTACCTGGAACACTTTCTGTACGTCATCACCAGTGATAACGCCAGGTTTTACGAAATCAAAAATTTTAGACATGTTGCTTAGTCCTGTATCTTCGGCCGTTAGAAAAGGTGCGAGCTCTGATAAGCGCGCTGAAAATTGGGCAGGTTTCCCTGCCCCTGAATGGCTTACTTCTTAGCGCGCTCTTCGAGCATTGCTACTGCTGGCAGGACTTTGCCTTCCACGAATTCGAGGAATGCGCCGCCACCAGTGGAGATGTAGGAGATCTTGTCAGCGATACCGAACAGGTCGATAGCTGCCAGGGTGTCACCACCGCCTGCGATAGAGAACGCTTCGCTGTCTGCGATAGCGTTAGCCACGATTTCAGTCCCTTTGCGGAAGTTCGGGAATTCGAACACGCCGACAGGACCGTTCCACAGGATAGTTTTTGCGTTTTTCAGGATTTCAGCCAGTTTCTGTGCAGAAACGTCGCCCAGGTCCAGAATCTGCTCTTCATCTTTGATGTCATTAACAGATTTAAGGGTTGCGGTAGCAGTTTCGGAGAACTCGGTCGCCACGCGAACGTCAGTTGGAACCGGGATATCACAGGTGCTCAGCAGGCGTTTGGCTTCGTCAACCAGATCCGCTTCGTAAAGGGATTTACCCACGTTGTGGCCTTGCGCAGCAACGAAGGTGTTCGCGATACCACCGCCAACGATCAGCTGGTCAGCGATTTTGGACAGGGAATCCAGAACGGTCAGTTTGGTAGAAACTTTAGAACCACCAACGATAGCGACCATCGGACGAGCAGGTTCTTTCAGTGCTTTACCCAGCGCTTCCAGTTCGTCAGCCAGCAGTGGACCTGCACAGGCGACGTCTGCGAATTTACCGATACCGTGGGTAGAAGCCTGCGCACGGTGAGCCGTACCGAATGCATCCATCACGAATACGTCGCACAGCGCAGCGTATTTTTTGGACAGGGTTTCGTCGTCTTTCTTTTCGCCTTTGTTGAAGCGAACGTTTTCCAGAACAACCAGCTCACCTTCGGCAACTTCCACGCCGTCCAGGTAATCTTTCACCAGGCGAACCGGGTTGGACAGTTTGTCTTTCAGGTAATTAACAACCGGCAGCAGAGAGAACTCTTCGTTGTACTCGCCTTCAGTTGGACGGCCCAGGTGGGAGGTGACCATCACTTTAGCGCCCTGCTTCAGAGCCAGTTCAATGGTTGGCAGAGATGCACGGATACGCGCGTCGCTGGTCACTTTGCCATCTTTAACCGGTACGTTCAGATCGGCACGGATGAAAACGCGTTTACCTGCCAGATCCAGATCGGTCATCTTAATTACAGACATGGTGAATCCTCTCGTTGATTCTTAAAGTTTTGCAAGCGCAAGGTGCGCTCTACCTGAAACCTTTTGCGGCCATGGCTAACGTGGTGTCGAGCATTCGGTTAGCAAAGCCCCATTCGTTATCACACCAGACCAGCGTCTTGATGAGGTGCGCACCACTGACTCGCGTCTGCGTGCCATCCACGATGGCGCTGTGCGGGTCGTGGTTAAAATCTACTGAGACCAACGGTAATTCCGTATAGTCAACTATACCATGAAATGCTCCCTGTGCCGCTTTTTGCAGCAACAGGTTGACTTCACAGGCTTTTACCGGCTTTTTCACCGTCACGCTAAGATCGATTGCGGTGACGTTTATCGTCGGGACGCGCACGGCAATCGCTTCGAAACGGTCGTTAAACTGCGGGAAAATACGCGTGATCCCGGCAGCCAGTTTCGTATCCACCGGAATGATGGACTGGCTCGCCGCGCGAGTGCGTCGTAAATCCGGATGGTAGGCGTCGATAACCTGCTGATCATGCATGGCGGAGTGAATCGTGGTCACGGTACCGGATTCAATGCCATACGCATCGTCTAACAGTTTAATGACCGGAATAATGCAGTTGGTGGTACAGGAGGCGTTGGAGACAATGCGGTGTTCAGCCTGCAGCTCGTGCTGGTTGACACCAAACACGACGGTGGCGTCGAGGTCGTGACTGCCGGGATGGGAGAACAGCACTTTTTTCGCGCCAGCATTCAGATGCGCTTCGCCATGTTCACGGTTACCGTACACGCCGGTACAGTCCAGCACCACATCCACACCCAGTTCGCGCCAGGGCAGCTCTTCAATACTGTTCTCATGCAGCACGCGGATGGCATCGTCACCGACGAACAGCTGTTCCCTTTCCTGGCGAACGTCCCAGGCAAAGCGACCGTGGCTGGTGTCATATTTCAACAAATGCGCCATGCCCGCAGCATCCGCCAGTTCATTGATTGCCACCACGGTGATTTCCGCACGACGCCCGGATTCATATAAAGCACGAACCACGTTGCGCCCGATGCGACCGAAGCCATTAATCGCTACGCGTACGGTCATAGATCTCCTGCAAAGCTATCCCTGAGTTTGAGGTGGCTGAAAGAGTAATCCAGCGACGCCCGAAGGGGAATCCTTGCTGTCACAAACTGCGATTGATTGGTCAATTGTCGAACATTTAATCGACTGAAACGCTTCAGCAAGAATAAGCGAATCGGGGAATAAAAGGAATCTCTGTCCAGATGAATAAGCGAGCTATATGACTTGCATCACATTTTCGGTGGAATAATTTACAGAGCAGTTACATGTCTGAGGAATCGTGCATACAAAAAAGCCGGGTGGCGCTAACGCTTACCCGGCCTACATTTTATGCCATTTGTAGGCCCGGTAAGCGTTAGCGCCACCGGGCAAAACGGCAATTACAGCAGTTCTTTCGCCTTAGCGACAACGTTCTCAACGGTGAAGCCAAACTCTTCAAACAGCTGTTCAGCCGGCGCAGACTCACCAAACGTGGTCATACCGACGATAGCGCCGTTCAGGCCAACGTATTTGAACCAGTAGTCAGCGATACCCGCTTCCACTGCCACGCGAGCGGAGACCGCTTTAGGCAGTACGGATTCGCGGTACGCGGCATCCTGCTTGTCGAACGCATCGGTAGACGGCATGGAAACCACGCGCGCTTTCACGCCTTCAGCAGTCAGTTTTTCCCATGCGGCAACGGCCAGTTCAACTTCAGAACCGGTCGCGATAAAGATCAGCTCAGGCTGGCCCGCGCAATCTTTCAGCACGTAACCACCGCGGGCGATGTTTGCCAGCTGCTCTGGGGTACGTTCCTGCTGCGCCAGGTTCTGACGGGAGAGGATCAGCGCAGTCGGGCCGTCCTGACGCTCAACGCCGTATTTCCACGCCACCGCAGATTCAACCTGGTCACATGGACGCCATGTGCTCATGTTCGGGGTCACGCGCAGGGAAGCCACCTGCTCTACCGGCTGGTGAGTTGGACCATCTTCGCCCAGACCGATGGAGTCGTGGGTGTAGACCATCACCTGACGCTGTTTCATCAGCGCGGCCATACGCACGGCGTTACGTGCATACTCTACGAACATCAGGAAGGTAGAGGTGTACGGCAGGAAACCACCGTGCAGAGCGATACCGTTGGCAATCGCAGTCATACCGAATTCACGTACACCATAATGGATGTAGTTACCGGCAGTGTCTTCGTTGATTGGCTTAGAGCCAGACCACAGGGTCAGGTTAGATGGCGCCAGGTCAGCGGAGCCGCCGAGGAATTCTGGAAGCAGAGGACCAAACGCTTCGATCGCATTCTGAGACGCTTTACGGCTGGCGATTTTAGACGGGTTCGCCTGCAAATTCGCAATGAACTCGTTCGCTTTCGCGTCGAAGTCAGACGGCATGTCGCCTTTCATACGACGGGTGAATTCAGCCGCTTCCTGTGGGAAGGCTTTCGCGTAAGCCGCGAACTTCTCGTTCCAGGCCGCTTCTTTCGCCTGGCCCACTTCTTTCGCATCCCACTGCGCGTAGATTTCAGATGGGATTTCGAAGGCAGGGTGTTTCCAGCCAAGCGCTTCACGGGTCAGTGCGATTTCCGCGTCGCCCAGTGGTGCGCCGTGGGAGTCGTGAGTGCCCGCTTTGTTCGGAGAACCGAAGCCGATGATGGTTTTGCACATCAGCAGGGACGGTTTGTCGGTCACGGCGCGCGCTTCTTCTACGGCACGTTTAATCGAGTCAGCATCGTGGCCATCAACGCCGCGCACAACGTGCCAGCCGTAGGCTTCGAAACGTGCGGCGGTGTCGTCAGTGAACCAGCCTTCAACGTGACCGTCGATGGAGATGCCGTTGTCGTCGTAGAACGCAACCAGTTTACCCAGCTTCAGGGTGCCTGCCAGGGAGCACACTTCGTGAGAAATGCCTTCCATCATGCAGCCGTCGCCCAGGAACGCATAGGTGAAGTGGTCAACGATGTCGTGGCCAGGACGGTTGAACTGTGCCGCCAGGGTCTTCTCAGCAATCGCCATACCCACGGCATTCGCAATGCCCTGACCCAGCGGACCGGTAGTGGTTTCAACGCCAGCGGTGTAGCCCACTTCCGGGTGACCTGGAGTTTTGGAGTGCAGCTGACGGAAGTTTTTCAGCTCTTCGATTGGCAGATCGTAGCCAGTGAGGTGCAGCAGGCTGTAGATCAGCATAGAGCCATGGCCGTTAGACAGCACGAAACGGTCGCGGTCTGCCCATGCCGGGTTCTGCGGGTTGTGGTTAAGGAAATCACGCCACAGGACTTCGGCGATGTCAGCCATGCCCATAGGGGCGCCCGGGTGGCCGGATTTGGCTTTCTGTACTGCGTCCATGCTCAGCGCACGAATAGCATTAGCAAGCTCTTTACGTGAGGACATTTTAACTCCAGATCGGACTGTTAAAGGCCATGCCCTTGACGACAGCGCGTTTTGGGCTACGCCGGAAAAAAGTGCCAACAATGTAACCCAAGCCGCAGGGCATGTACATGGACCATTCTTTTGCAGCTTAAGAAATCTCTGGATCATGCTCGCATGTTGCGCAATCTACTCGCCCGCCCCTGTAGATATTCCTTATACTTAGCCCGACACCGGCTTCGTTGACGGTGCATTTTTCGGAATTAATTCAGATTAACGAGTACGGAAGCAACATCATGAAAATGCGTGCAATTGGGCTGGCTGTGGGAACAACGCTCCTGCTAAGCGGCTGTCAGAATATGGATTCTAACGGCCTGATGACCTCAGGCGCAGAAGCTTTTCAGGCCTACTCATTGAGCGATGCGCAGGTGAAAGCGCTGAGCGACGAGGCCTGTAAGGATATGGATGGAAAAGCTACGCTTGCCCCGGCAAACAGCACCTACACGCAGCGTCTGAACAAGATTGCTTCCGCGCTGGGCGACAACATTAACGGTCAGCCGGTGAACTACAAGGTGTATATGGCGAAAGACGTCAACGCCTTCGCGATGGCTAACGGCTGTATCCGCGTTTACAGCGGCCTGATGGACATGATGACCGACAACGAAGTGGAAGCGGTGATCGGCCATGAAATGGGTCACGTTGCTCTCGGTCACGTAAAGAAAGGGATGCAGGTTGCGCTGGGCACCAATGCCGTGCGTGCTGCGGCGGCCTCTGCGGGCGGCATTGTCGGCAGCCTGTCCCAGTCGCAGCTGGGCGACGTGGGTGAGAAACTGGTTAACTCCCAGTTCTCCCAGCGTCAGGAGTCGGAAGCGGATGACTACTCTTACGATCTGTTGCGCAAACGCGGCATCAATCCATCGGGTTTAGCCACCAGCTTCGAAAAACTGGCGAAACTGGAGGAAGGCCGTCAAAGCTCCATGTTTGACGATCACCCGGCCTCCGTTGAACGCGCGCAGCATATCCGTGACCGCATGGCGGCAGACGGAATTAAATAAAACTTCGGCCCGGTGCGCGCCGCGCTACCGGGCAACAAGGCTCAATCAGTACAGCGTTTTCTGTGGCGGCCCGGCAAACTTCAGGGCGCCAATCTGCCCCATCCGCACTTCTACCACCGACGGCCCCGGCATCGCCAGCGCTTCCGTCATCACCGCATCAAAGTCCTCAGCCCGCTCAACGCTCCAGGCCTGTAGGCCAATCGCCTGCGCCAGCAGGGTAAAGTCCGGTGTATGCAGTTCGTTATAATACTGACGCCCGCCAAAATATTTATCCTGAATACCGCGCATTACGCCGTAGCCCCCGTCGTTCATGATGAGCAGCGTCACGTTGGCTTTCTCCTGCGCCAGCGTCGCCAGCTCGCCTAAATTCAGGCTCAGGCCGCCGTCGCCCACCAGTCCCACCACCCTGCGCTGCGGGTTAGCAATCGCGGTGCCGATGGCCATCGGCAGTCCCATACCAATCGCCCCGGCGAGGGAGTGAATGTTCAGCAGCGGACCGTTAGCCCTGAACAGGCGGCTACCCCACAGGCTGCCGGACACGGTGATATCGCGCACCAGCAGGCCGTCTTTCGGCAGGGCTTTTTCTATGGCGTCGTTAAGCTTCGCATAGGCGCCGCACTGCTCGCGCAGCCCCTGCTCAGCTTGCCCGACCGCCTGCTGCACCTGCATATCCCACTGGGCGTTGCCCCACTCGCGGCCCTGCACTTTTTTAGCCAGCGCGCCAAGCAGCGCTGAACAATCTGCTATCAACGTGCTATCCATCAGGTAGTTACGGCTGGCCGCCGCCGGGTCGATATCAATCTGCACCCGCGGGGACGGCAGCTCAAGCGTCCAGGAGCGGGTTTCGTTGCTGCGCAGACGTGAACCGGCCACCAGCGTAAAATCACACTGCGCAATCAGCGCCTCCACCGACGGCGAGTTGTGGAACGCCCGCAGGCTGGCGCGGTGGTCGTCCGGCAGCACGCCGCGCGCGTGGGTGCTGGAAATCACGGTGATGCCCGCATCCGCCAGTTTTTTCACCGCCTCAGCGCTTCCCAGCGCCCCGCCGCCCAGCCACAGCAGCGGCTGTTTCGCCTGTTTGAGCTGCGCCCACAGCGCGTCAACCATCCCGGTATCCACGGCTGGAACCGATGCCGGTTTTACCGGGGCGGTTACCAGCGACAGCGGAATTTTGGCGCCCTGAATATCAATCGGGATTTCCACCGAAACCGGTCCGCACGGCGGGGTCTGCGCGTCCTGGATGGCTTTATGCAGAATGGCTATCGCCTGATTCGCATTGCTGATACGGTACGCCCGTTTTGAGCTGGCCTTCAGGAAGGTCAGTTGGTCGCGGGTTTCATGGATAAACCCTGTGTCGGCGTCCAGCCAGGCTTTCTCTACCTGCCCGGTTAAATGCAGCAGCGGCGTGCAGGCATTCATCGCTTCCACCAGCGCGCCTACCGCGTTCCCGGCCCCCGCGCCGGTGCTGGTCAGCGCCACGCCGAGGCCGGAAAAGCGCCCGTGGGCATCGGCCATGGTGACGGAACCGGCTTCACCGCGCGCGGGCACAAAGCGGATATTGCCCCGCTGCCCAACCGCATCCGCTATCGGCAGGTTGTGAATGGAGATGACGCCGTAGATGGCCTCAACCTGATACTGCTCCAGCGTTCTGGCGATGGCGTCGCCGACGGTTATCATTTCGCTCATTGCTCACCCTTTCTCAGTCGCACCAGTGGTTGACGCTGTTACCCGTCGCCAGATAAATGCTCTTTTGTTGCATCCAGGCTTTCAGCCCCTGGATACCCTTCTCGCGGCCCAGACCGCTCTCTTTAAAGCCCCCGAACGGGGTCGAAATCGCAAAAACTTTGTAGGTGTTGATCCACACCGTGCCTGCCTCCAGCTGCTCGCTGAGACGCAGGGCGCGCCCGGTATCGCGCGTCCAGATCCCCGCCGCCAGGCCGTAAACCGAGTCGTTCGCCACGCGAATAAGCGCCGCTTCATCGCGAAACGGCATCGCCACCAGCACCGGGCCGAAGATCTCTTCCTGACATGCGCGGGCGCTGTTGTGTAGCCCTTCGATAATGGTTGGCTGGAAGAAGCTGCCGTTTGCCAGAGCGGGATCGGCGGGGATCTCGCCGCCGCACAGCACGCGGCCCCCTTCCCGCTTCGCCAGTTCGACGTACTCGATTACGCTCTGGCGATGTTTCTCGCCGATCAGCGGTCCTACATGCACGCCGTCGGTAAACGGATGCCCGACGCGCAGCCCGCGAGTTAATTCCAGCAGCCTCGCCATCAGCGGGGCGTAAATACTCTCGTGGATAAACAGCCGCGATCCGGCGATGCACGCCTGCCCCGCCGAGCTGAAAATGCCGTAGCAGATCCCGCGCGCGGCCTGTTCGATATCGGCATCCTCCAGCACGATAGTCGGCGATTTGCCGCCCAACTCCAGCGAGGCCGGGATCAGTTTTTCCGCCGCCACGTGCGCCAGATGACGGCCCGTAGTGGTTCCGCCGGTAAAGGAAATTTTGCGCACGCGAGGATGACGCGCCAGCGCATCGCCAATCACCGAGCCTTTGCCCGGCAGCACGCTCAGCAGCCCGGCGGGCAGCCCGGCCTGTTCAAAAATCCGCGCCAGCTCCAGCGCCATCAGCGGCGTGGCTTCGGCGGGCTTGAGGATCACCGCGTTCCCGGCGGCAATCGCCGGTGCGACCTTCTGCATTTCGCTGGCAATCGGCGAGTTCCACGGCGTGATGGCCGCCACCACGCCAAGGGGCTCGTAGCGGCTCAGCGTCAGCAGATCCGGCTGGCGCGGTGTCGGAAGTTCACCCTCCAGCAGCTCGCAGGCGGCGGCAAAGTAGCGCGCCGTTCCCGCCGCGCTCATCACCAGCCCGCACGCTTCCGCCAGCGGCTTGCCGTTATCCCGGCTCTGCATCTGCGCCAGTTCATCCACACGGGATTCAATAAGATCCGCCACCTTGTGCAGGATCTTCGCCCGCACGTGCGGAAGGCTGTTACGCCAGGCGGGATCGCGCCAGGCGCGCTCTCCGGCGTCTACCGCCTCCTCCAGGTCATCCAGACTGGCGGCGTTCAGCGTCGCGTTGATCGACCCGTCTGCCGGGAAGTGGCTCTGCATCGGGTTACCTCCGCCGTGTCGCCACTGGCCGCCGATAAAAATCTTCAGATCGTCCATCGTCACTCCTCAGCTCAGGGCCAGCTCGCGGCAGGCGCGCACCGCGCTCAGTGCCGCCAGGGTGGAGGTTTTAGGGTTAGACGCCAGCGGCAGCCCGCTCAGCTCCAGATGGAACTCGCCGAATAATCCTTCGACATGCAGCGTGTGAGTGTTACGTTTCGTTGCCGGGTCAACCATCAGCTGCACGCGGGTGTCATCCATCCCGACGCCGCCGAGCGCCACGGTCGCCGCCACGTTGGCGTTCGCCGGGAACAGCCGCGCCGCCTCGCGGGCGCTGCCTTCAAAAAAGACCTCTGCCTCTGACACCGCATTCAGATCGATAAGCTGCTCGGCATAGCTGCCGCGCCAGCTGGCCGGGCTTTTGCGCGACTGATAGGTAACGCGCTCAAGGCCGCCCTCTTTCGCCGCCGCCAGCCCGTCGATACCGGCCACCGCACCGGAAAGCAGGGTGAGTTTTCCGCCCGCAGCGAGCAGACGCTGCTCCAGCGCGCTGTCCGCCAGCGCGCCGGTGGAAATGATGGCCAGATGCCAGCCGCGACGCAGGATCTCTTCCCCGTACTGGGCCACCGCCTGCTGGCTGGCGCATTCCAGCACCAGATCCGGCGTTTGCGCGCACGCCATTGGCGACGACAGCGCCTCGACCGCATCGCCAAACTGGTCGTGAATGGCGGCATGGTGAGACGCGCGCGCCACGATCCAGCCGATAGCCACACCGGCGGGCAGGCGCTCAATCACCGCCTGCGCCATGGCACCAAAACCAATCAACATTACCTTTTTCATGATGCGTCCTTACAGATGGCGACAGAAGCCGCCGGAAACGTCCAGCGCGGCGCCGGTGGTAAACGAGGCCAGCGGCGAGGCGAGGAACAGCAGCGCCTGCGCGGGCTCCTGCGGCTTGCCGAGGCGCGCCATTGGAATGCCGCGCTTGCGCGCGATATCCGCCGTCCACTCCTGCCAGCTCTGGCTTTTGTCCGCCCGGTTTTCAAAGCGGCGCTGCCACTGGCCGGACTCCACCATGCCGAGCAAAATGGAATTGACGCGAATGCCTTTACCCACCAGTTCTTTCGAGAGCGTCAGCGTCATGTTCAGCAGCGCGGCACGAGCAGCGGAGGTAGCGATCATGTGCTCCTCCGGCTGTAGCGCCAGCAGGGAGTTGACGCAGGTAACAGAGGCAATGTCTGACTGCTCCAGCAGCGGCTGAAACGCCTGCACCGGATTGATGACGCCAAACAGCTTCAGCTCTGCCTCGTGCAGCCACGCCTCGCGCGGGGTGTCATGGAAGTGCGCCACGTAGCCCTGCCCGGCGTTGTTGATCAGCAGATCAGCCGCGCCAAAGCGCGCCTGCACCGCATCCGCAAAGGCCTGAACCTCGTCGGCGTTCAGCACGTCGCAGCGGTAAGAAAAAATCTCCCCGTGGGGGAATTCGTTTTGCAGCGTCGCATGGGCGCTGGCGAGCCGATCCGGGTCACGGCCGCAGAAGGCGACTTTCGCCCCTTCACCCAGCAGCAGGCGCAGCGTTTCAAAGCCAATGCCAGAAGAACCGCCGGTGACTACCGCTACGCGCCCGTCAATTTGTGCATTCATCGCGCACCTCTTCGTTAATGCGTAAAAGCTGTTGGTTGAAAAACACGTCGTTATCGAGATAGCTGGCGTGCCCGGCCTGCGGAATGGCGGTAAACGGCATGCCGTAGCGCAGCGCCAGCCCCTGCACCAGTTCGGGCTGCGTTATCGCGTCCTGCTCGCCGCACCAGACTTCAAACGTGCCGGAGTATCGTTTAAGCCAGCCGTGAATGTCGTCATGCGCCAGCATCCACGCGGCGGCAAGGTAGCCTTCCGGGCGCAGCGTGCGCATGCCCGCCGCGACGGTGGCGATATCTTCCGCGCGCGCGCCGGGGCGCAGCAGCTTCGCGGCACGGGTCTGGGCGAGGATTTCGCCGCCCAACGCCATCTGCTGCTCGCGGTTGCGCCAGACCTGCTCCCGCTGCTCCGGCGCGGCATTGCCGTAGCCCTGCGCAGCGTCGGCCAGTACAAGATGAATGACGCGATCCGGGAACTTCGCCGCAAAGGCACTTGCGACCAGTGCCCCCAGGGAATGGCCCACCAGCACCGCCTGCCAGACACCGGCGCGATCCAGCATCGCCGCCAGCGCGTCGGCGTAATCCCCCGCGTTTGCCCGCGCGACGGCCAGCATCGGGCTTTCGCCATAACCGGGCATGTCCCACGCCAGCACGCGAAAACCGTTCAGCGCCATCTGCTTGTGCCAGGACGCAGCGCCAGAGCTGATCCCGTGTAGCAGCATCAGCGGAATGCCGCTTCCCTGTTCACGAAAACCCGTCATGGCGCCCCCTTAGTTCCGCTTCACTTTCGAGAGCGGATGGTCGGACGGATAGGTCGGGATTTCCGGCTTGTTGGTCCCCAGCATGACGCACATCAGCGCTTCCTCTTCCCCGTGGTTAAACAGGCCGCGATAGATGCCCGGCGGGACGGAGATCAGGTCACGCTCGCGCAGCACGGTTTCGGTGTAGTTGTCGCCGTCCTGGATCATCAGCGTGATCTGCCCCTTGAGCATGAAGAACACCTCTTCCACGTCGTCGTGCAGGTGCAGCGGCCCTTCGCACTTCGACGGCAGTACCATGGTGGAGAAGGTAAAATGGTCCGCCTGCACGGTATTGGTGTCGTTCGCCACGCCGGTTGCGCCGGTGCCGATGTAGCGCATCTGCGCCCGGCGGTATTTCGGGTCAAAATCGGCCTGGAACTTCAGCGCGTTCCAGTCGTATTTACGGCCTTCGAAGCGCGCGATGCGCGACTCGACCCACTCTTCCATCGTCAGATGGTCAGGTTTGATGCCCGTTTTGTGGGTTACGGTTGAATCAGTCATGACACTCTCCTCAGTAACGTCTCAGCAGCGGCAGTAACAGGACGCAGCCCACCGCCGCCATCACCGCCAGAAAAATCAGCCCGGAATCCATGCTGTGGGTGAAGGCGATAAGCGCGCCCATCACCGCCGGCGACAGCGCGCCTGCAAAGTTTCCCAGCCCGTTGAAAATGCCGCCCGCCGTGGCGCTCACCCGGGGATGGGTGGCCTTCGCCAGCAGGGCGAAAATGTTGGGCGCGCCGGTGCCCCACATAAAGGTGCTGAAGCTCATCGCCGCGATGACGGCGAGCGGGGTATCGAGGTGCATCACCGCCGCCAGCCCCACCGCCGCCCCCGCCATCGAGATAAAGCAGGCCGCCGCGCGCTTATCGACCCTGTCCGAGAGCCACGCGCCAATCACTTCCCCCGCCAGCATGGCGATGAACGGCATCGACGACAGCCAGCCTGCATGCTCAAGGTGAATGCCTTTGCCTTTGATCAGGTAGCCCGGCAGCCAGCCGTTGATGCCCCACAGGTAGGTCAGGAACGCGATGTTAAAGATGCAGATGATCCAGAAATGCGGGCTGACGAACAGCTCGCGCCGCGCCGCGCGCCGCTCGTCCTGAGACGCCTGCGAAGTGCCGGGTTTAGCCTCCAGACGGATCCCGCGCAGGCCGATGCGTACAAAGATAAGCACCGGCACGGTAAGCATGGCCATGACAAAGAAGGTGCTCTGCCAGCCGAAGGTGTTCAGCAGCCAGAGGGAGAGCGGGAAGCCAATTGCCGCCCCTACCGGTGTGCCCAGCAGCCACAGCATGGTGGCGCGCGCCTGCAGATGCTGCGGGAAGTTGTGGCGCACGATGGCGAAAGCCAGCGGGAACAGCGGCCCTTCCGCCACGCCCAGCAGGATGCGCAGGACGATCATCAGCGTGTAGTTATGGGTAAAGCCCATCGCCACCATCAGCACGCACCACACAGCCATCATCCCGGTGAGCAGGCGCAGCGGCGCAATTTTGTCGCCTAAACCGCTCAAAAATACCGACGAAAAGCCGTAGCTCAGCAGGAAGGCGCTCATCAATATGCCGAGGCGCGTGGTGTCGAAATCAATGCCCATCGCCTGCTGGAAATGGGTATCCGAAAAGAGCGCCGCGATGCTGATTTTGTCGAAAAACGCCAGCAGCACGCAGGCCAGCAGCGACAGCGGGATGGCCCAGCGCACCGCTTTTTCGGGCGTGCGGGTCCCCTCACCGCTCGCCTCAACCGGCGCGGTGTTCGTCTCTAGTGTGGTCATCTCTCCCCCTACGGGTGCGGGTTAGCTATCGCAGTGACATCAGTGAAAATGTCGGGTCGGCAAGCGGTACGTTCGACAGATCCCGCCCCGCCGCCATCCAGCGCTTCGCCAGCTTGACGGTGCGCGCATCGTTGAACGCCACCAGCTGCGTCAGCCGCCCGTTTTCATCCAGCGAGAAGAACAGCGCATCTTCACGCACTATCGTTTTACTCTCCGGCTGCGGAATACCGAGGATCTGAATATTGTGCTGATATTGATCCGACCACAGCCACGGCGCGTCGTCATAACCTGGCGCATCGCGGTTGAGCATCGCTTTCGCCGTCGCCACCGCCTGATTCTGGGCGAAGGCCCAGGACTGGATGCACAAGCCGTAGTGATGGTGCTGGGCGACATCTCCTGCGGCAAAGATGAATGGATCCGAGGTGCGTCCATGGGCATCCACCACGATCCCGCGCCCGGTTTTCAGCCCCGCATCAAGCGCCAGCTCCAGATTGAGATCGACGCCGATCCCGACCACGACCGTATCAAAGGTTTCACGGTTGCCGTCGCAGTGGATGACCGGCAGGCCATTATCGTCCTCCAGCTCCAGCGCGCCGCAGCCGGTACGGATCTCCACCCCCTGCTCGCGGTGGATGGCCTCCAGGCGCTGGGACACCTCGCTGCTCACCGAGCGCATGCACACCGCAGGCTGCTGCTCGAACAGGGTGACCGCCACGCCGCTTTTCCGCGCGGAAGCGGCAATCTCAAGGCCAATCCAGCCGCCGCCGATAATCGCCAGCTTGTGACTTTCCGACAGGCGACTTTTCAGGCGCTGCGCGTCCTGCCAGTGGCGCAGGGTGTAGACCTGCGGATGGCTGGCCCACGCCTGCGAAGGCAGGCGCGCCCGCCCGCCGGTAGCGATTAAAAGGATGTTGTAACTAAGACGTTCGCCGTTGCTTAAACGCACGATTTTCTCTTCACGATCGACTGATTCAGCACGCAGCGGGCGGTACCAGATCAGGTTCAGCGCCTGCTGCGCTTCTTCGCTAAACAGCCGCGGAAGCGCGGAGTCCGGCTCCAGCAGAGACGCTTTTGACAGCGGCGGCCGCTCGTAGAAATCCCATTCCTCTTCCGCCACCACGCAAATCTCGCCGTCGAAGCCCTCGTCACGCAGGGTTTTCGCCGCCCAGCCGCCCGCCTGGCCGCCGCCGATAATGACAATGCGCGATGTCATACCGCCTCCGGCTTTTTCTGCTGACGGCGCGTGTCGTGGTCAATCCCGCCCTCCACCGCCCATTCGGTAAAGGAGACCAGGGAATGCTCCAGCTCGCGCGGCTGCCAGTTTTCGGTCAGGTAGTCGTCGTTGGTGTAATACTCAAACGCGCCGCCGGTCGGGCTGTTGACGTACCAGAAGTACGCCGACGACACCGGATGACGGCCCGGCCCGATAAAGGTGCTCCAGTCATGTTTATTCATCGCGATACCGCCGCCGATCACCTCGTGGATGTCGCGCACGGTGAAGGCCACGTGGTTAAGGCCGCGCTTGCGGTTCGGCAGTTGCAGCAGGAACAGGTTGTGATGGCCGCCACGCGCCCCGCAGCGCAGGAACACGGCGCGGTTGATATAGCGATCCGAGACCTGGAAGCCGAGCACCTCGTGGTAGAATTCCTCTACTGCCGCCAGCTCTTCCACGAAGAACACCACATGCCCCACGTTGATCGGCTGGGCGCGATCGTAAACCGGGCTGGGCGTGTCGATACGGCGGGCGTCGCCCCACTGGTTTATTGGCTCGACGTTAAGCTCCACGTCGGTCTGCTGGGTCACCTGCACGCGCAGCGTCATGCCGTTCGGATCCAGGCATTCCAGCGCGTCGCCCACTTCACGAAAACCTGGCTGTTGCGCCAGCTTCGGGCGCAGCGCATCCAGCTCAGACTGGCTGGCAACCGCCCAGGTCATGCGGCGCAGAGTGTTGCCCGCTTCAAACGCGGGCGGCAGGTCGGGGCTGTCGATCGGGTTAAGCTCCACGCGCGCGCCGCTCAGGGTGATGAAACGCTGGCCGCTGGCATCGCCCGTCAGGCCAAAATCACGCATAAATTTGGCGCAGTGCGTCAGGTCTTCCACACCAAATTCCAGCTTTTCAATTCCGGTTATACTCATCGTTCGTTGCCTCATCTGGCCCAGATTGGGCGTAAAACATGCCCGACGCAGTCAAGCGCCTGACGTTAACTCACTGATTTAACTGGCCTGTGACAGATACCCTAAGAAGCCAGAAATTTTATCCGCCGCGAGGCGAACCTCGTTTTGCAGGCGCTCGCGGTCGCTCAGTGGGATCTCCTCCGACGGCACCAGAATGCTGACCACCGCCGCCACGCGGCCGCTTCGGTCATACACCGGGTAGACGATGGAAGAGATGCCGTGGCGGAAGAAGGATTCGCCGATGACATACCCGCGGGCTTTGTCCTGCTGTACCATCTGCCACAGGGCTTCGCGGTCGTGAAGCTGCCCCGGCGTGTTGCCCGGCAGGCGCTCATGCGGGAACAGCTGTTCGAAATCAGCGCGGGAAATATCGGTCAACAGCATGCGGCCCAGCGAGGTGCAGTGCACCGGCAGACGGGTACCAATGCTGACCTGGTTGATACGCGACCCGGCGGCGCTGACGCGGGCGATATAGATAATGTCGCGCCCGTCGCGGATCGCCAGATGGCTGCTGCACTGGCTCACGTCGCGCAATTGCTCGATCACCGGCTGGCCGACCTGCGCCACGTCCAGCGAGGCGATGTACTCAAAGCCAAGACGCAGCACGTTCATGCCCAGCGAAAAGGTATTGGTGCGCGTGTTGCGCTCCAGAAATCCCATGTACTCCAGCGTCTGTACCACGCGATAGGCGGTGGCCTTCGGCATATCCACCAGCCGATGCAGTTCGGCAAAGGTCAGATCGCGATGCTGCTCGCCAAAGGCCAACAGCAGCTGTAAACCGCGCTCCAGCCCCGGCACCAGATACTTCACTTCCTGATCGTTTGCCATCATCGCCCTACCTTAGTTAAAGACAAAACCGCCGTTGACCGGGATCAGCTGTCCGGTGATGAACCGCGACAGATCGCTTAACAGCCAGACCACGCTGCCGGTGACGTCTTCCGGCTGCTGTGCCCCGGTTAACGCGCGGCCGTTTTCGTAGAGTTGATGCCGTTCGGCGGGGACATATTCCGTCGCCTCGACGCGGGTTAGGCCCGGCGCGATGGCGTTAATGCGTATACGCTTTTCACCCAGTTCGCGCGCCATTGAGCGGGTCATGGCAATCACGGCGCCCTTGCTGGCGACGTAGGCCATCAGGCGCGGCGCGCCCCACAGCGCGGTGTCGGACGCGACGTTCACGATGCCCGCCCCCTCGCGCAGCAGCGGTACGGCGGCGCGCGTTACCAGCCAGGTGCCTTTGACGTTGACGCGCATCACCCGATCCCAGAGATCCGGATCGTAATCGAGCATATTTTTGCCGCCGACGCCCGTCGCCATCGCAGCGTTGTTCACCAGACCGTCAATCTGCCCCTGCTCGCCAATCGCGCTGAACACCTGCTCAATGGACTGCGGATCGGCCAGATCGATAACGTGCGATTCGATCGCATATCCCCGCTCGCTCAGCCGGTGGGCGCTCTCGGCCAGCTCGCCTTTGAGGATGTCGCACATCACCACCGCCGCGCCCTGCTCCGCGCAGGCCTGGGAAAAGTGGTAGCCCAGCCCGCGCGCGGCGCCGGTTATGACGATGCGCTTGCCGCTCAGCAGCCCGTTCATCAGGCGGCCCCCTGCTGTGCTTCACGCATCGCCAGCTGCTCTTTGGCGGCCTTTTGCATCATGCGACGCAGGCGCGAGAGGCCAACGTCGTGCTGATACAGGTATTCATGATCGCGGGCGTTTGGCGCCAGGCTCTCCAGCACCACGCGGTCCTGCTCCAGCACTTCCCAGTGCAGTTTTTCCAGCCTGTTGCGGTACATGAAGCGCCACATATCGCGCTGCCAGCCCTGCACGCGGCGGATGCGCCAGAAGAAGACGCGGCAGTTGTCGTTATCTTCCGGCACCACCATGCCGACGATAAAGAAGTGGCCGCCCGGCCCGAAACGCTTCTTGTACGGAATGGAGAGACGCATCCAGCAGGTGCCGCTGTTGCCCAGCTCCACCCAGTCGAAGTTGACGCCGCTCTGCCCTTTCTTCTCAAAGATAAAGCCGGTTTTGGTCGGCTGGAGCACCATGTCGGCCTTGCGATCCCCTTCCGCCATCGAGTGCGAGGAGGAGTGCAGATAGGTGCCGTGCATCGGGTCCATCACGTTTTCCAGCGCGTACTGGTAATTGCATTTCCACGCGGCGGTGCAGAGGAAGTTGCTGAAGTTTTCCGTGTCGGCGAGTTCATCCGGGAAGGCCAGTTCGTCCGGCTGCTGGTCCGCGGTGACGCCAAACCAGAGGAAGATGGCGCCGTGCGCCTCCTGCACGTTATAGCTGCGCACGCACTGCTGGCCGACCAGCGGACATTTATCCACAGCGGGCACGTCTTTCACCTCGCCGTTGCCCGCCACCTCTACGCCGTGATACCAGCAGGCGATGCGGTCGCCGAGGTTCCAGCCCATCGACAGGCGCGCGCCGCGGTGCGGACAACGGTCCTCCAGCGCCTGCACCTGGCCGTCTTTGTTGCGCCAGACCACAATCTGCTCGCCCAGGCGGGTGATGCCCACCGGCGCAGACTGCACTTCCCAGCTCGCCAGCACCGGATACCAGAGGCCGCGCAGGCCTTTATCCAGATAGTGTTGTACGGTCGTTGTCATCGCGTTGCCCTCAGTAGCCGTTAACCTGTAAGAATACCTGGAAGCTGGCGTCGCTCCACGGCTCGCCCTGCTGGTCGTGCATGCGCACCGCGTTCAGCCCGTTTACCAGCTCCGGCAGGGTTTCAACGCCCTGCTCGAAGAGATCTTCCAGCGTCGCAATCAGCTTCACCTCCCAGCTTTCCGGCTCACGGCTGCGGGTCTGCCAGATCAGGTTCTGGTACTCGCCCGGCTTGTGAATGGCGCCATTACCGCCCTCTGCCGGCGGGGTAAACTGGCGGCTTTCCGGCAGCGCCGGGTTGTAGTTCAGCGTGTCGCTCATGCCACGGTCTCCTCAACAAAGGTAATCTGAATCTGGTTTTCAAAGACCCGAACCGGGTAACGGTTGAGGTTGCGTCCTCCGGGGCCGTGCAGACACTGGCCGGTTTTGACGTCGAACACCGCCTCGTGCAGCGGGCATTCCACCTTGCCGTCTTCTACGAAGCCCTGACTCAGCAGGGCATAGGCGTGGGGGCATACGTCTTCCAGCGCGTAATATTCACCGTCGATCAGGTAAACGCCGATCTCTTTCCCGTCGACGTTGCCGCTAAAAGGGAAATCTTCCTGTACTTGTTCTGCGTCACATACGCCTATCCAGCTCATCACGATCCTCCAGGCTTTTGTTTCATATATGAAACTCTGTTTCTTATTTAATACGGTCAATATAAAAGCGATGAATGTTTCGTCAAGCGACAATGTGACGAATTTGTTAATCGATCGGCAATTAATTTACTAAGTGTGCAAGGGATCACGAAAAAATGCAGCGATATGAAATTTTCATTATTACAGCGTGAGAAATACGTTTTTTTAATGGTCTCTTATTTTGAATAAAAGATATTGACTTCCTTTCTTTTTACTCTTTAAAAATAAATTAACGTCACCTCTTTCGCGTTTCACCGGTGAAACTCATTTTTAATTTATCTTTAATAAACAATGAGTTTCACAGGTGAATCATTTTAGCTCTGTGACAATCACATTGATGAAAAATATAAGTTACAAAAAACGTAAGGCGGACATGATGACGGCAAGATGGCAAGGCACGATTGCGCTTTTATTACTCATTATTATTTCGTACGTCGATCGGGTAAATATCTCGGTAATGATTTAAACCCGGAATTTGCCGAACATTTTCAGTTAAATGAAAACAGAATGTTACAGGGTCTACTCATGACCTGCTTTCTTCTGGGTTATGGTTTTTCCGCTCTATTATTAACGTCGGTTATTGAAAGCAAACTTCATTATCGGCAGGGATTATTAAGCAGCATTGCGCTTTGGGCCGCGGACTGCGCGATTTCGCCTTTGTTAGGCTCGCTGACGGGAATGGTCATCGCCCGCGAAATAACCGGGGTTTGTCCACACCTTCACGCTGGCCTGGGGAATGTTGCTGCTGCGCATGCGGCGCGCAGCAGCAATCAGCGCGTAAGGCTTATTCGCCTTTTTTCGCTGCCTGGATGTAGAGCATTTCCAGCGCCAGGGTCGCCGCGGCCAGCGCGGTGATCTCGGACTGGTCATAGGCCGGAGCCACTTCCACCACGTCCATCCCGACAATGTTCAGATCCTTCAGGCCGCGCACCAGCTTGATGGCGCGGTCTGACGTCAGGCCGCCGATCACCGGCGTACCGGTACCCGGTGCGAATGCCGGATCCAGGCAGTCGATGTCGAAGGTCAGGTAGACAGGCATATCGCCGACGATCTGCTTAACCTGAGCCAGAATATCGTCCACGCCGCGATCGTTCACCTGGCCCGCGTCGAGTACGGTGAAGCCGTTGTCTTTGTCGAACTCGGTGCGGATGCCGATCTGCACGGAGTGGTTCGGATCGATCAGGCCTTCTTTCGGCGCGGTGTAGAACATGGTGCCGTGGTCGAATTCGCAGCCGTTCGCGTAGGTGTCGGTATGCGCGTCAAAGTGCACCAGCGCCATTTTACCGAAGTGCTTCGCGTGGGCGCGCAGCAGCGGCAGGGTCACGAAGTGGTCACCGCCGAAGGAGAGCATGCGTTTACCGGCCGCCAGCAGCTTCTCGGCGTGCGCCTGCAATTTTTCGCTCATTTCGCGCGCGTCACCGAAGGCGTACACCAGATCACCGCAGTCCACCACGTTCAGGCGCTCGCGCATGTCGAAGTTCCACGGGAAGCGGTTGTGCTCCCAGGCCAGGTTGGTGGAAACCTGACGGATTGCCGCCGGGCCATGACGTCCACCCGCACGACCGGACGTTGCCATGTCGAACGGTACGCCGGTGATCACCCAGTCAGCATCGCTGTCGTAAGGCTGGAAGTTCATCGGAAGGCGTAAAAAACCAAACGCGTTAGATACCAGAGAGTTATCGTACTGATGACCTAAAGTGCTCATGTCCTGACCTCTTATAAAGTCGATACATTAAAAACAGATGAAAAAAAATCCCCTCCGCGTCGTTAAACCCGACGAGGAAGGGATTGATTCGTAAATCGCATAGTGGGGCGAATTATCGCCGTTAATTCATACGGGTTCAAGTGAGTATAGGGCATTGTGCGGTCTGATGCCCTCACCCCAACCCTCTCCCACCGGGAGAGGGAGGTTTTACTACTCGTCTTCCAGATACGTATACCCGTACAGACCCGCTTCAAACTCTTCCAGGAACTGCTGCTGCAAGGCATCGTCCAGACCGGTGTTTTTGACCTGATCGCGGAACTGGGTGAGCAGTTTTTTCGGATCCAGCTGAACGTATTCGAGCATATCCGCCACGGTGTCCCCTTCGTCGGACAGCTCAACCTCCACGCTGCCGTCAGGGAAGACAAACACGTCAACCGCTTCGGTATCACCGAACAGGTTGTGCATGTTGCCGAGGATCTCCTGATACGCACCCACCATAAAGAAGCCCAGCATTGGCGGGTTCTCCGGATCGTACTCCGGCATTGGCATGGTCGTTGCGATACCGTCACCGTCGACGTAGTGGTCAATCGCGCCGTCTGAGTCACAGGTAATGTCCAGCAGCACCGCGCGGCGTTCAGGCGCATGATTCAACCCTTCCAGCGGCAGAACCGGGAACAGCTGGTCGATACCCCAGGCATCCGGCATCGACTGGAACAGGGAGAAGTTGACGTACATTTTGTCCGCCATACGTTCCTGCAACTCGTCGATAATCGGACGGTGTGCGCGGTTGCTCGGATCGAGCTGCTTCTGCACTTCATGGCACATGTTCAGATAGAGCTGCTCCGCCCACGCGCGTTCCTGCAGGCTAAAGGTGCCTGAAGAATAACCGACGTGAATGTCGTGCAGATCCATCTGGCTGTCGTGCAGCCATTCGCGCAGAGAACGACGCGTGCCCGGCTCGTGCATCTCCTGCCAGGTTTCCCACATGCTTTGCAGGGAACGTGGGGCATCGTCTGCCGGAGGCGTGGCTTCAGTGATTTCGCTGCGCTCAACGCCGATGATGTTAGAGACCAGCACCGTATGGTGCGCAGTGACCGCGCGGCCGGATTCGGTGATCACCGTCGGGTGCGGCAGGCCGTGCTCTTCGCAGGCATCGCCAATCGCCCAGATAATGTTGTTGGCGTATTCGTTCAGGCCGTAGTTGACCGAGCAGTCAGACTGCGAGCGTGTCCCTTCGTAATCCACGCCCAGGCCACCGCCCACGTCAAAGCACTGAATATTTACGCCAAGCTTGTGCAGCTCAACGTAGAAACGTGCCGATTCACGCACGCCGGTGGCGATGTCGCGAATGTTGGCCATCTGCGAGCCAAGGTGGAAGTGCAGCAGCTGAATGCTGTCCAGACGACCGCGCTCGCGCAGAATTTCCACCAGCTGAAGCACCTGGTTCGCCGCGAGGCCGAACTTGGATTTTTCACCGCCGGAAGACTGCCATTTACCGGAACCCTGCGACGCCAGTCGCGCACGCACGCCAAGGCGTGGGATCACGTTCAGACGCTCGGCCTCTTCCAGCACGATCGCGATTTCGGTCATCTTCTCGATCACCAGATAGACCTTGTGGCCCATCTTCTCGCCAATCAGCGCCAGACGAATGTATTCGCGGTCTTTATAGCCGTTACAGACGATCACCGACCGGGTCATGCCCGCGTGCGCCAGAACCGCCATCAGCTCCGCTTTGGAGCCAGCTTCCAGGCCCAGCGGTTCGCCGGAGTGGATCAGGGACTCAATCACGCGACGGTGCTGGTTTACCTTGATCGGGTAAACGAGGAAATAGTCGCCGTTATAACCATACGATTCCCGCGCGCGTTTGAACGCGGCGTTAATAGAACGCAGGCGATGTTGCAGGATCTGCGGGAAGCAGAACAGTGCAGGCAAGCGCTGACCCTGGGCTTCACGGGCTTTCACCAGCTTAGCGAGATCCACGCGCGCTTCCGGGACGTCCGGATCCGGGCAGACACTGATGTGGCCCAGCTCGTTAACGTCGTAGTAGTTATTGCCCCACCAGGCAATATTGTAAGTGCGCAGCATCTTGCTGGCTTCCTGGGAGCTCATCGCAACCTCCTGCATAGAACGTAGTACACCCTGTTCGCCTGCTGACGAAGGCGAAAGCGAAGACATGTCGTCAGACATAGCGAACCTCAACTCTTTGTATTAAGTGTAAAACAGTTGACTACTATCGCAGCGTTATACGGCGATAACAACCCATTAACGGCTCCATTTCCCAGCAGAGTATGCTGAAATCCAGACCGTGCGACCGGTTTCTTATTCATATCATTGTAAAACACGTATCCGAACTCTGTATGACAAGGTTCGGCGAAACCACGAGAAAACTCCTGTATTAACAAGAGCGCCCTTGTTCAGTTTTCACAAAGCGTGACCGGCTCTGGAATCCTGAGAAGCACCGAGATGGGTATAACATCGGCAGGTGTTTAGACCAGAAGTGCGGGTGGGAATCAAATGCGCGCCAGAACGGCTGCGCTGAATGAGCGGAAAACAATGGTTCATTATCTCGTATCACCTCCACGGCCGCCTCTGCTGAAACGGACCACAAGCCAAAGCTAAAAGTTCACTGCTTAACCCGGCTGGAAGTGGCGACACGATGTGTTCATCGAGCGCTTATTTTATATGAGCCGCGCGCCGCGTTTTATACCGAGAAGGTCGCTAAAAAGCAAAACAAAAATGCGCAGGTTGCCAGCGCCGTCAGGAAAAATTTCCAGCCGTGTTTTCAACGCAGTGAGAGGTGAGTCAAAAAAAACTGGAAATCGGGTGAAGAAGTGACCTAAAATAGACGTCCAGATGTTAATCCATCCATACCGATTAACACTCAGACTGCCAGTGTCAAAATCCTGCAGGCCTTGGTAGAATTATCTCCTTTGGCTATTCCACACAGCAGTTCGAGCTAACCAAATTCCTTTTAGGTGAAATAAAACATGGCAAAACACCTGTTTACGTCCGAGTCCGTATCAGAAGGACATCCTGATAAAATTGCTGACCAAATCTCCGATGCGGTGCTGGATGCGATCCTCGCGCAGGATCCAAAGGCGCGCGTAGCGTGTGAAACCTATGTCAAAACCGGCATGGTTCTGGTTGGCGGTGAGATCACCACCAGCGCATGGGTTGATATCGAAGAGATCACCCGTAACACGGTGCGTGAGATCGGTTATGTACATTCTGATATGGGCTTTGATGCCAACTCCTGCGCCGTACTGAGCGCTATTGGCAAACAGTCCCCGGACATCAACCAGGGCGTTGACCGTGCCGATCCGCTGGAACAGGGCGCGGGCGACCAGGGCCTGATGTTCGGCTACGCGACCAACGAAACCGACGTGCTGATGCCAGCGCCGGTGACTTACGCACACCGTCTGGTGCAGCGTCAGGCTGAAGTGCGTAAAAACGGCACCCTGCCGTGGCTGCGTCCGGATGCAAAAAGCCAGGTGACCTTCCAGTATGACGACGGGAAAATCGTCGGCATTGATGCCGTGGTTCTTTCCACGCAGCATGCTGAAGATATTGACCAGAAATCCCTGCAGGAAGCGGTGATGGAAGAGATCATCAAGCCGGTTCTGCCAACTGAATGGCTGAGCTCTGCGACCAAATTCTTCATCAACCCAACCGGACGCTTCGTTATCGGCGGCCCAATGGGTGACTGCGGTCTGACCGGTCGTAAAATCATCGTAGATACCTACGGCGGCATGGCGCGCCACGGTGGCGGCGCGTTCTCCGGTAAAGACCCGTCTAAAGTGGACCGTTCTGCGGCGTACGCTGCACGTTATGTGGCGAAAAACATCGTTGCTGCGGGCCTGGCTGACCGCTGTGAAATTCAGGTTTCCTACGCCATCGGCGTGGCTGAGCCAACCTCCATCATGGTGGAAACCTTCGGTACTGAAAAAGTGCCTTCTGAACAGCTGACCCTGCTGGTGCGTGAGTTCTTCGACCTGCGTCCATACGGTCTGATTCAGATGCTGGATCTGCTGCACCCAATCTACCAGGAAACTGCAGCGTACGGTCACTTTGGTCGCGAACATTTCCCTTGGGAAAAAACCGACAAAGCCGCCCTGCTGCGTGATGCTGCCGGTCTGAAATAATCGACTGCCAGCAGCTTAAACAGGCCAGCCTTTGTGCTGGCCTTTTTTATGTCGGGTGGCGGCTATGCCTTACCCGACCTACGGGTAGTGAATTTTGGTAGGCCGGGTAAGGCGCAGCCGCCACCCGGCAATGTTTGGAACCGTTTACACCTCACTCTCTATACCCCGCTTTCAGAATATTCTCTTTGCATGATCGCATTTCTTCTGCTGTTACATTCCCTTTCAGTTAAGTCTGAAATTTGTGCAAACGCGATGCATATCAATTAATTTACCTCTATATTTTCAAAGCTTTAATTATTTTTACGGTTACAAACTAGTGTAACCGATTACACCGTTGTGATTTGACTCACATATTTTTATGAGCCGCTCACCTACTCTTAATATCGTAAAAACTGATAACCCAACTGGAGGGCATAATGCCTGACAATAATAAACAGGGGCGTACGTCCAATAAGGCAATGACGTTCTTCGTCTGCTTCCTCGCCGCTCTGGCAGGATTACTCTTTGGCCTGGATATTGGCGTAATTGCCGGTGCATTACCTTTCATCACCGATGAGTTCCAGATTAGCGCACACACTCAGGAATGGGTGGTCAGCTCCATGATGTTCGGTGCCGCCGTCGGCGCGGTCGGCAGCGGCTGGCTCTCCTTTAAGCTCGGGCGTAAAAAGAGCCTGATGATCGGCGCGATCCTGTTCGTTGCCGGCTCACTGTTCTCTGCCGCTGCGCCTAACGTTGAAGTGCTGATCCTCTCCCGCGTGCTGCTCGGTCTGGCAGTGGGCGTGGCGTCTTATACTGCCCCGCTGTACCTGTCTGAAATCGCACCGGAAAAAATCCGCGGCAGCATGATTTCCATGTACCAGCTGATGATCACCATCGGTATTCTGGGGGCGTATCTTTCCGATACCGCCTTCAGCTACAGCGGCGCATGGCGCTGGATGCTGGGCGTCATCATCATTCCGGCCATTCTGCTGCTGATTGGTGTCTTCTTCCTGCCGGACAGCCCACGCTGGTTCGCCGCCAAACGCCGCTTCCACGATGCCGAACGCGTGCTCTTACGCCTGCGTGATACCAGCGCCGAAGCCAAAAACGAGCTGGAAGAGATCCGCGAAAGCCTGAAGGTCAAACAGTCCGGCTGGGCGCTGTTCAAAGAGAACAGCAACTTCCGCCGCGCGGTGTTCCTCGGTGTGCTGTTACAGATCATGCAACAGTTCACCGGGATGAACGTCATCATGTATTACGCGCCGAAAATCTTCGAACTGGCGGGCTACACCAACACCACCGAACAGATGTGGGGCACCGTGATCGTCGGCCTGACCAACGTGCTGGCGACCTTTATCGCTATCGGTCTGGTGGACCGCTGGGGGCGTAAACCAACCCTGACGCTGGGCTTCCTGGTCATGGCCGTCGGGATGGGCGTGCTGGGTACCATGATGCACATGGGCATTCACTCCCCAACGGCACAGTACTTCGCCGTGGCGATGCTGCTGATGTTTATTATTGGGTTTGCGATGAGCGCCGGTCCGCTGATTTGGGTACTGTGTTCTGAGATCCAGCCGCTGAAAGGGCGTGATTTTGGTATCACCTGCTCTACCGCAACCAACTGGATTGCCAACATGATCGTCGGCGCAACGTTCCTGACCATGCTCAATACCCTGGGTAATGCCAATACCTTCTGGGTCTACGCCGGTCTGAACCTGTTCTTTATTGTTCTCACGATCTGGCTGGTTCCTGAAACCAAACATGTTTCACTGGAACACATTGAACGTAACCTGATGAAAGGTCGTCCTCTGCGCGAAATCGGCGCACACGACTGATCCTCCTGCGGGGAGGCGCCTCTTGCGCCTCCCCGCTTCCCGCTTTATGCTCTGCCCCTATGAAATCTCCCCGTCTCCCCATCGCCATTCAGCAAGCCGTCATGCGCAGCCTGCGGGAAAAACTCGCCCAGGCCAACCTGAAGCTCGGCCGCAATTATCCTGAACCGAAGCTGGTCTATCAGCAGCGTGGCACCGCGGCAGGCACCGCCTGGCTGGAATCGTATGAGATCCGCCTGAATCCGGTGTTGATGATGGAAAATCAGCAGGCGTTTATCGAAGAAGTGGTGCCGCACGAGCTGGCCCACCTTCTGGTGTGGAAACACTTTGGCCGCGTCGCGCCGCACGGCAAAGAGTGGAAATGGATGATGGAGGCGGTGCTCGGCGTTCCGGCTCGCCGCACCCACCAGTTCGAGCTGGAATCGGTACGCCGCAATACATTTCCCTACCGCTGCCAGTGCCAGCAGCACCAGCTTACCGTGCGCCGTCACAACCGCGTGGTGCGCGGCGAGGCGACCTATCGCTGCGTAAAGTGCGGCGAACCACTGGTGGCGGAATAATCACTCGAACTTTCAGGAACTTTCCTGATCTGACTGATTGCATACGGGAACAACATTCGTTACGTTGCGGGCTCGTTTTGACACGGAGTGTAAGATGTCCCGTAATGTTTCTCTCGCAGTCGCTTTTCTGGCGGCGGCGCTCTCCGGCCATGCTCTGGCCGACGGTATTCACAGTTTCTCACAGGCAAAAACCGCAGGCGTAAAGATTAACGCCGACGTACCGGGTGATTTCTACTGCGGCTGTAAAATTAACTGGCAGGGTAAGAAAGGGGTCGTGGATCTGGGATCCTGCGGCTATAAGGTGCGCAAGAACGAGAACCGCGCCAGCCGAATCGAATGGGAACACGTTGTTCCGGCCTGGCAGTTTGGCCACCAGCGCCAGTGCTGGCAGGACGGTGGACGTAAAAATTGCGCAAAAGATCCGGTCTACCGCCAGATGGAAAGCGATATGCACAACCTGCAACCCGCCGTGGGTGAAGTCAATGGCGACCGCGGAAACTTCATGTACAGCCAGTGGAACGGTGGCGAAGGCCAGTACGGTCAGTGCGCCATGAAGGTCGATTTCAAAGAGAAACTCGCCGAACCGCCTGCCCGCGCGCGCGGCAGCATCGCCCGCACTTACTTCTATATGCGCGACCGCTACGATCTCAACCTTTCCCGCCAGCAGACGCAGCTCTTCAATGCCTGGGACAAGCTCTACCCGGTGACGGACTGGGAATGCCAGCGCGACGAACGTATCGCCAAAGTCCAGGGGAATCACAACCCTTACGTCCAGCGGGCTTGCCAGGCGCAAAAGAGCTAACCTACACTACGGCAATTCGCTTATATCGCATGACACATGGAATTTCTGACTATGCGCATCCCTCGCATCTATCACCCTGAACTGATTACCCCAGGCGGCGAAATCGCCCTGTCTGATGATGCCGCAAACCACGTAGGCCGCGTGCTGCGCATGGGCGCAGGCCAGGCGATTCAGCTCTTTGACGGCTCTAATCAGATTTTTGACGCTGAAATTACGCGCGCCGATAAAAAAAGCGTGCACGTGAAGGTGCTGCGTGGCGATGTGGACGACCGGGAATCCCCGCTGCACATTCACCTTGGCCAGGTGATGTCGCGCGGGGAAAAGATGGAGTTCACCATTCAGAAATCCATTGAACTGGGTGTAAGCCTCATTACGCCACTTTTTTCTGAGCGCTGCGGCGTTAAACTGGATGCGGAACGTCTGAACAAAAAGATCCAGCAGTGGCAGAAAATTGCCATTGCAGCCTGTGAACAGAGTGGCCGCAACCGCATCCCGGAGATCCGCCCGGCGATGGATCTGGAGGACTGGTGTGCAGAAGAGGAAAGCGGGCTTAAGCTTAATCTTCATCCGCGCGCCAGCGCCAGCATCAATACGCTGCCGCTGCCCGTTGAGCGCGTACGCCTGCTGATTGGCCCGGAAGGCGGCCTGTCGGCTGACGAAATCGCCATGACGGCGCGTTACCAGTTTACTGATATTCTGTTGGGACCTCGCGTTCTGCGCACTGAGACAACGGCACTCACCGCCATTACCGCCCTACAGGTGCGATTTGGCGATCTGGGTTGAAGCAAAGCCTGACCCATAACCGGAGAAGAACATGATTAAGCTCGGCATCGTGATGGACCCCATCGCAAACATTAACATTAAGAAAGATTCCAGCTTCGCTATGCTGCTGGAAGCGCAGCGTCGCGGCTATGAACTCCACTATATGGAGATGAACGATCTGTACCTCATCAACGGTGAAGCCCGCGCACGTACCCGCATCGTTAACGTCGAGCAGAACTACGAAAAATGGTACGAATTCGGCACCGAGCAGGATATTGCCCTGGCCGACCTTAACGTCATCCTGATGCGTAAAGATCCGCCGTTCGACACCGAATACATTTACTCCACCTATATCCTTGAGCGTGCCGAAGAGAAAGGCACGCTGATCGTCAATAAGCCGCAGAGCCTGCGCGACTGCAACGAGAAGCTCTATACCGCATGGTTCTCTGACCTGACGCCGGAAACGCTGGTCACCCGCAGCAAAACGCAGCTGAAAGAATTCTGGCAGAAGCACGGCGACATCATCATGAAGCCGCTGGACGGCATGGGCGGCGCATCGATCTTCCGCGTGAAAGAGGGCGACCCGAACATTGGCGTGATTGCCGAAACGCTGACCGAGCTGGGAACCCGCTACTGCATGGCGCAAAACTATCTGCCGGCCATTAAAGACGGCGACAAGCGTGTGCTGGTTGTAGACGGCGAGCCGGTGCCGTACTGCCTGGCGCGTATCCCGCAGGGTGGTGAAACCCGTGGCAACCTGGCGGCCGGAGGCCGTGGCGAACCGCGTCCGTTAAGCGAAAGCGACTGGGAAATTGCCCGCCGCGTCGGCCCTACGCTGAAAGCCAAAGGCCTGATCTTCGTTGGCCTCGATATCATCGGCGATCGTCTGACCGAAGTGAACGTCACCAGCCCGACCTGCATTCGTGAAATCGAAGCGGAATTCCCGATCTCGATCACCGGAATGCTAATGGACGCTATCGAAAAACGTTTACAGAAATAACCTGTGACAGCGCCTGTGTTTATCCCCATACTGGGCGCTGTCGCTTTTTAAACCAGGAAACAGTACCTCTGACAATGAATTTACAGCATCACTTTCTTATTGCCATGCCTGCTCTCCAGGATCCGATTTTCCGCCGCGCCGTGGTCTATATTTGCGAATACAACGAAGACGGCGCAATGGGGATTATCATCAATAAGCCGCTGGAAAACCTTCAGGTTGAAGGCATTCTGGACAAGCTGAAAATCCCCGCTGAAGCGCGGCTGCCGGAAATCCGTCTTGATAAACCGGTGATGCTCGGCGGACCGCTTGCAGAAGATCGTGGCTTTATCCTGCATACCCCGCCGGTTTTCTCGTCCAGCATTCGTATCTCCGATAACACCGTCGTCACCACCTCTCGCGATGTGCTCGAAACACTGGGCACGGCAAATCAGCCTTCTGAGGTGCTGGTTGCGCTCGGCTACGCTTCCTGGGAAAAAGGGCAGCTGGAACAAGAAATTCTGGACAACGCCTGGCTGACGGCCCCTGCGGATATGAATATCCTGTTTAAAACCCCTATCGCCGATCGCTGGCGTGACGCGGCAAAACTGATTGGCATTGATATTCTGACCATGCCTGGCGTTGCGGGGCACGCGTAATGAGCGGCACCCTTCTCGCCTTTGACTTCGGCACCAAAAGCATCGGCGTCGCTGTGGGTCAACGGATCACCGGCACCGCCCGCCCGCTCACGGCGCTGAAAGCTAACGACGGCACGCCGGACTGGAACCTTATTGAGCGCTTGCTCAAAGAGTGGCAGCCGGACGACGTGATTGTCGGTCTGCCGTTGAACATGGACGGCACCGAGCAACCGCTTACCGCCCGCGCACGCAAGTTCGCGAACAAAATTCATGGCCGCTTTGGTGTCTCCGTTAAGCTGCACGATGAACGTTTGAGCACCGTCGAGGCACGCGCTGGCCTGTTCGAGCACGGTGGCTTCCGGGCGTTGAACAAAGGCAGCGTGGATTCAGCTTCAGCCGTCATTATCCTCGAAAGCTATTTCGAACAGGGTTACTGAGCGCCGGGGCCTACAGCCGCCCCTGCGCCCGTCGCTCCGCCAGACTCTGCTCAAAGTTCTGCATCCCCGCCTGCTGCCCCGTTTGAATAATGCCCGGCAGTTGCCAGGTTTTACCTTCGCGGATCAGGTTTGCCGCCGCCGACGTATTCACCAGTAGCTCATACAGCGCCACGCGCCCGCCCTGGACATCCTGACGCAGCTTCTGCGCCAGTACCGCACGCAGGCTTCCCGCCAGCTGATTACGAACCGGATCTTTCTCCTGCGCCGGGAAGGTATCGACCAGGCGCTCGATCGCCTGCGCCGCACCGCGCGTGTGCAGCGTGGCCAACACCAGATGGCCAGTCTCAGCCGCCGTCAGCGCCAGGCGTATCGTCTCGCTGTCGCGCAGCTCACCAAGCAGAATCACATCCGGATCTTCACGCAGCGCACTGCGCAGGGCCTCGGCAAAGGACGGGCTATGCTGGCCTATCTCCCGCTGCCGGATGAGGCAACGTTCACTCTGGTACATAAACTCCACCGGATCTTCCAGGGTCAGAATGTGCCCGTCCGTATGGTGATTGAGAAAATCGACCATCGCGGCCAGGGTGGTCGATTTCCCGCTGCCGGTAGCGCCAGTGACCAGAATCAGGCCATTGTCATTGGACAAAAGCTCCGGGATCGCGCGCGGCACGCCTAACGCAGAGAGCTGCGGACACGTCAGCGGCAACAGGCGTAGCGCGATCGAAACGCCGTGCATATGCTTAAACGCACTGCCGCGCAGCCGCTGACCGCCTGTGAGGGTAACGGCAAAATCTACCTGCCCGTTTGCCCACCAGGCGCCCTGCTGTTCGTCATTGAGCCACGCTTTTAATAACGCCTCCACATCCGGGGGCGGAAACGGCGCAGGTTCAAGACGGCCTGACCTGCGCCAGCGCGGTGGTGAATCACTGCACAGGTGTAGATCGGAGACGTTATGCTTTACACTAAGGGCCACAATTTCTTCCACATCCATAGACAACTCCTCGGAAAATGAACGACATTGCGCATAACCTGGCACAGGTCCGGGACAAAATCTCAGCCGCGGCAACGCGTTGCGGCCGTGCTTCAGAAGAAATTACGTTGCTTGCAGTCAGCAAAACCAAGCCTGCGAGCGCCATCGCAGAAGCGATAGCCGCCGGTCATCGTGCCTTTGGTGAAAACTATGTGCAGGAAGGCGTAGATAAGATTCGCGCTTTCCGGGAGCGGGGAAATACAGACCTGCAGTGGCACTTTATCGGTCCGCTACAGTCGAACAAAAGCCGTCTGGTAGCAGAGCACTTCGACTGGTGTCACACCATCGATCGTCTGCGTATCGCTACCCGTTTGAGCGACCAGCGCCCTATGGAGATGCCAGCGCTTAACGTGCTGATTCAAATCAACATCAGTGATGAAAACAGCAAGTCCGGCATTACGCTGAGCGAACTGGATGCGCTGGCGGCGGACGTGGCGGCGCTGCCGCGCTTAACCCTGCGCGGACTGATGGCCATTCCGGCACCAGAGTCAAGTTATGAAAGGCAGTTTGCCGTAGCACAGCAAATGGCTGTAGCATTTGAGGCGCTTAAAGCGCGCTATGACACGGTAGACACGCTTTCTCTGGGCATGTCGGATGATATGGAAGCCGCCATCGCGGCAGGCAGCACCATGGTGCGCATCGGCACAGCAATTTTCGGTGCGCGCGATTACACCCAATAATAAGGAAACCTGAGGAACGCCATGAAGACGTTGACTTTCCTGCTTTCAACGGTCATTGAACTGTATACGATGGCGCTGCTACTGCGCGTCTGGATGCAGTGGGCCCGTTGTGATTTTTACAATCCATTCTCACAATTTATCGTGAAAATCACGCAGCCCATTGTGGGGCCGCTTCGCCGCATCATTCCGGCAATGGGGCCGATTGACAGTTCATCTCTGCTGATGGCGTCTATTCTGAGCGTTATCAAAGCGATCGTACTGTTTATGGTCATCACTTTCCAGCCGATTATCTGGATTTCAGCCGTTCTGATCCTGGTTAAAACCGTCGGCTCGCTGATCTTCTGGGTCCTGCTGGTGATGGCGATTATGAGCTGGGTAAGCCGGGGCCGTAGCCCGGTGGAGTACGCGTTGATTCAGCTGACTGAACCGTTACTGCGTCCGATCCGAAGCCTGCTGCCTGCGATGGGCGGAATCGACTTCTCCCCGATGCTTCTCGTTTTGCTGCTGTACGTGCTGAATATGGGTATCGCGGAACTGTTACAGGCGACGGGTAATATGCTGCTGCCGGGGCTGTGGATGGCGTTATGAGTGCAGTTAGCCCCTGCGCCGACGGGCTGGTTTTACGGCTGTACATTCAGCCGAAAGCCAGCCGCGACAGCATTGTTGGGCTGCATGGCGACGAGCTAAAAGTCGCCATCACTGCCCCGCCCGTTGACGGCCAGGCGAATGCGCATCTGACTAAATATCTGGCAAAACAGTTTCGCGTCGCTAAAAGCCAGGTCATCATTGAGAAAGGTGAACTTGGCCGGCATAAACAGGTAAAAATCCTTAACCCGCAATCTATCCCGACGGAAGTCGCGGCTCTGACAAAACAGGACTAAACCATGCAGAAAGTTGTTCTCGCCACCGGTAACGCCGGTAAAGTGCGCGAGCTGGCCTCGCTATTACATGATTTTGGGCTGGACGTGGTGGCTCAGACCGAGCTGGGCGTGGACTCCGCCGAAGAAACCGGCCTGACGTTTATCGAAAACGCCATTCTGAAAGCGCGCCATGCGGCGCAGGTAACCGGGCTGCCCGCGATTGCCGATGACTCCGGTCTGGCCGTGGATTTTCTGGGCGGTGCGCCGGGGATTTACTCCGCCCGCTATTCCGGGGTGGACGCCACCGACCAGCAGAACCTGGAAAAGCTGCTTGTGGCCCTGAACGACGTCCCTGACGAACAGCGTACCGCGCAGTTCCACTGCGTGCTGGTCTACATGCGTCACGCGGAAGATCCCACGCCGATTGTCTGTCACGGCAGCTGGCCGGGCGTGATCACCCGTGAAGCGGCGGGCAACGGCGGCTTTGGTTACGACCCGATTTTCTTTGTCCCGACCGAGGGCAAAACCGCTGCGGAACTCACCCGCGAAGAGAAAAGCGCGATCTCCCACCGTGGACGCGCCCTGAAACTGTTACTGGAAGCACTGCGTAATGGCTAATTTGCCGCCTCTGAGTCTTTATATTCACATCCCATGGTGCGTGCAGAAATGCCCGTACTGCGATTTCAACTCGCACGCGCTGAAGGGCGAAGTGCCGCACGATGATTACGTCGCGCATCTGCTGACCGATCTGGATGCCGATGTACCGTACGCACAGGGACGTGAAGTGAAGACCATTTTTATTGGTGGCGGTACGCCGAGCCTGCTTTCAGGCCCGGCGATGCAGACGCTGCTGGACGGCGTGCGCGTGCGCCTGAACCTGGCAGCGGATGCTGAAATTACGATGGAAGCCAACCCGGGCACCGTTGAGGCCGACCGTTTTGTCGAGTATCAGCGCGCGGGCGTGAACCGTATCTCTATCGGCGTGCAGAGCTTTAGCGAGCCAAAGCTGAAGCGTCTGGGGCGCATTCATGGCCCGGAAGAGGCAAAGCGCGCGGCGAACCTGGCAACGGGGCTTGGGCTGCGCAGTTTTAACCTCGATTTGATGCACGGCCTGCCGGATCAGTCGCTGGAAGAAGCGCTGGACGATTTGCGTCAGGCAATTGAACTGAACCCGCCGCATCTGTCGTGGTATCAGTTGACCATTGAACCGAACACCCTGTTTGGTTCCCGTCCTCCGGTGCTGCCGGACGATGACGCGCTGTGGGATATCTTCGAGCAGGGCCACCAGCTTTTGACCGCGGCGGGGTATCAGCAATACGAAACCTCGGCGTATGCGAAGCCGGGCTATCAGTGTCAGCACAACCTGAACTACTGGCGCTTTGGTGATTATCTGGGGATTGGCTGCGGGGCACACGGCAAAGTGACCTTCCCGGACGGGCGCATTCTGCGCACTGCAAAAACGCGTCATCCGCGCGGGTTTATGGAAGGCCGCTACCTGGAGCGTCAGCATGACGTCGAGGCGGTGGATAAGCCGTTTGAGTTCTTTATGAACCGCTTCCGTCTGCTGGAAGCCGCACCGCGCGCGGAGTTTGCGCTCTACACCGGGTTGTCAGAGTCGGTGATTCGTCCGCAGATTGACGAGGCGTTGGCGCAGGGGTATCTGACCGAGTGTAATGAGTACTGGCAGATCACCGAGCACGGTAAGCTGTTCCTAAACTCCCTTCTTGAGCTGTTCCTCGCTGAAAATCCTGAAGGCTGATTCAGGATTTTACATCCCGTTCTGCTGGTTGAGGGAAAGGCTGGCAGAGTGTGGGGATGGAAAAATCAAAACAACTCCGCAAACAAATGACACCCGAAGAATTACGCCTCTGGTATCTGCTCAGAGGTCGCCGCTTCTTTGGGTATAAGTTTCGCCGACAGATGCCGGTTGGGCCGTACATCGTGGATTTTGCCTGCTTTAAGGCGAAACTGATTGTTGAGCTGGACGGGGGGCAACATCAGGATAAAGAGGCCTATGACTCTCGTCGCACCGAGTTTTTGAATGCGAACGGCTGGGAAGTCGTACGGTTCTGGAATCATGAATTCAGGGCTAATGAGGAGGAGATGCTGATGGCTATTCTGCAACGATTGCAATGCCTGATGCCCTCACCCTAACCCTCTCCCACAGGGAGAGGGAACTGGTTACTCCCTCTCCCCTGGGGAGAGGGCCGGGGTGAGGGGCCCTACGCGCAGAGGCGTTACTTCAGCGTCCCCACCAGCGCCTTCCGGCTGTCTTCCAGGGACACCACGCGTTTACACACGTCTTTGCCGAACTGCTGGAAATCGGCTTCCTGATTCTTCCACTCGTTCTGAATCGAGGTTTGCAGTCCGCCCAGGCTACCCAGTACACCCTGCAACGGATTACCGCCGCCTTTCAGCACCGCTTTGGCGCCCATCTCGTTGATGCTGTCCTGGAGAATGCCGCCCATCGCCTGGTTCACCAGCTGCTGACCGTCGGCTCGCACCTGATCGATCGCCTTATAGTGGAACGTCAGGCCATCAGAGCGCGTCTCAATAATGCGGTTCATCTGTTCTTTCAGCTGTTTATCCAGCTTCGTCAGGCGGGTGCGCATATTGCTGCTCTCCCCCACCTCTTTGGTGATGATTTTATCCAGCGCCACGCGGCCCTTCTCAACGCGGGTCAGCGCGCCATCGTTTATCCATGGCAGCGCGGTACGCAACTCGGCCTGGTAGTCCATCGCCTGCTCGCGCTGGGCGGCCGTCAGGTTTTGCTGTTTGCCGTTAAACGTCACGTTGCCATCCGGCGTGATCACCAGATTGCCATTCTCGCCCTTAACCTGCACGGTTCGCGGGCTTAATACCACGTCGTCACGCGGGGTGACGCTACATTTATACTCCGCATGGGCGGTGGTTCCGATTGCCAGTAAAGCAACCGCCAGCAACGTTTTACGCATCTTCAACACTCCCTCAGACAAAATGGGCCAGCTAATGCTGGCCCCGTTCTTGCTTTATTAGTCCCACCAAACGTCGAAAAGTTCGCTGACGCGGACATCTTCCAGTTTGTGGTCTTCAAGCCATTTGCGTACCAGCGCCTGATGTTCTTCGGTGCATTTCCCCACTTCCTGGGTGCAAATCAGACCTTCCCACGCCAGATAGCCGCTACCGTCGAAGGCCAGCTTGTTGGGTTCGATCACCTCGTTGATGAACGCATCAACGTCCTGATCGATCTGCTCAACGCTGGTGCCTTCCGGGAAACGCCAGGCAACGGAGAAACCCACTTCCTGGAATTCTTCGATGTGCATCTTTTTACGCAGACGACGGCTACGATTCTTTGCCATTATTTCACCCTCTCGAACATTAAGTCCCATACGCCGTGACCAAGACGATGGCCACGCTGTTCAAATTTTGTCACCGGACGTGAATCCGGACGCGGTACGTAGTCGTTGCTTTCAGACTGGTTTTTATACCCGTCCAGCGACGACATCACTTCCAGCATGTGTTCCGCATAAGGTTCCCAGTCGGTCGCCATGTGGAAGACGCCGCCCAGCTTAAGCTTACTTTTCACCAGCTCGGCAAACGGCGCCTGAACGATACGGCGTTTATTATGACGCGCTTTGTGCCACGGGTCAGGGAAAAAGAGCTGAACCATGTTCAAAGAATTGTCAGGAATCATTTTGTGCAGCACTTCCACCGCGTCGTGACACATAACGCGCAGGTTCTCAACGCCCTCTTCATGGGCCGTTGCCAGACACGCACCGACGCCTGGCGAGTGCACTTCAATACCGAGGAAGTTCTGCTCCGGTCGCGCTTTCGCCATAGTGACCAGCGAGGTGCCCATGCCAAAACCGATCTCCAGCGTCACTGGCGCATCGCGACCAAACAGCTCGGTAAAGTCGAGCGGCTGCTCGCTGAACTCAACGCCCATCACCGGCCAGTAGTTGTCCAGCGCGTGTTGCTGCCCTTTTGTCAGGCGGCCCTGACGGCGGACAAAGCTGCGAATACGGCGCAGCGGGCGACCGTTTTCATCAAATTCCGGTGAAATGACGTCGTTTTTCATAAAAGAGTTGTCTGCTTGTGAGAGTGTACGGGAAACGGGCATTATCCAAAGTTAAGGCTTCTATGCAAGCATGGGAAAGATCCGGTTTACAGCAGATTGACGCTGTGCTGCAATCTGCCTCCCTGATTAAGCGAATCGATGACCATGCAAGCCTCTCAATTTTCAGCCCAGGTGCTGGACTGGTACGACAAATACGGGCGTAAAACCCTGCCCTGGCAAATTGAAAAAACGCCTTACAAAGTATGGCTCTCCGAGGTGATGTTGCAACAAACGCAGGTCGCGACGGTCATTCCTTACTTCGAGCGTTTTATGGCGCGCTTCCCGACAATCACCGATCTGGCCAACGCGCCGTTAGACGAGGTACTGCACTTGTGGACAGGCCTCGGCTATTACGCCCGCGCGCGCAACCTGCACAAAGCCGCACAGCAGGTCGCCACCCGCCACAACGGTAAATTCCCAGAGACCTTTGACGAGGTTGCGGATTTGCCCGGCGTCGGGCGTTCAACCGCAGGCGCAATCCTTTCCCTGTCTTTAGGCAAGCATTTCCCTATTCTCGACGGCAACGTCAAGCGCGTGCTGGCACGCTGCTACGCCGTAGAAGGCTGGCCGGGCAAGAAAGAGGTTGAGAAGCGCCTGTGGGAGATCAGTGAAGCGGTCACTCCGGCGAAAGGGGTGGAGCGTTTTAACCAGGCGATGATGGATCTGGGCGCGATGGTCTGCACCCGTTCAAAACCGAAGTGCGAACTCTGCCCGGTAAATAACCTCTGCGTGGCCTATGCGAACCACTCCTGGGCGCAGTATCCGGGGAAAAAACCGAAGCAGACGCTGCCTGAACGCACCGGGTACATGCTGCTGATGCAGCATGGCGACGAGGTGTTTCTCGCCCAGCGCCCGCCGAGTGGCCTGTGGGGTGGTCTATACTGCTTCCCACAGTTTGAGGATGAAGCTTCGCTTCGGGCATGGCTTGAACAGCGCGGCATTGCGGCCGATACCCTGACGCAACTCAACGCGTTCCGTCATACCTTCAGCCATTTCCATCTGGATATTGTGCCTATGTGGCTTCCCGTGTCCTCATTCACCTCCTGCATGGATGAAGGCACCGCTCTCTGGTATAACTTAGCGCAACCGCCATCAGTCGGGCTGGCGGCTCCCGTGGAGCGCCTGTTACAGCAATTACGTGTCGGTGCAATGGTTTAGCATCGGCAAGACAAAGAGGAATGAGTATGGCCAGAACCATTTTTTGTACTTTCCTGCAGCGCGACGCTGAAGGCCAGGATTTCCAGCTCTACCCGGGCGACCTGGGTAAACGCATTTACAACGAGATCTCCAAAGAAGCCTGGGGACAGTGGCAGAAAAAACAGACCATGCTGATCAACGAGAAAAAGCTCAGCATGATGAACCCGGAACACCGCAAGCTGCTGGAGCAGGAGATGGTGAACTTCCTGTTCGAGGGTAAAGACGTCCACATCGAAGGCTATACGCCACCGGAAAAATAATACTCTGCGGCTGCTGCCCGGCGGCGCTGCGCTTGCACGGGCCTACGGTTATGTAGGCCGGGTAAGCGCAGCGCCACCCGGCAACAGCAACCTCAAAGCAAACACAACACGCACTCCCGGAATGATGAAAAAACTATTAGCGCTAGCACTTGTTGCGCCGTTGCTTGTGTCTTGTTCTTCCAAAAAGGGCGATAGCTATAACGAAGCCTGGGTTAAGGACACCAACGGTTTTGACATTTTGATGGGGCAGTTTGCCCATAACATCGAGAACATATGGGGATTTAACGAAGTTCTTATTGCCGGACCGAAGGACTACGTTAAGTATACCGACGCCTATCAGACCCGTAGCCACATCAACTTCGATGACGGTACGATTACGATTGAAACCATCGCGGGGACTGAACCTGCGGCGCATTTACGTCAGGCCATCATCAAAACCCTGCTGATGGGCGACGATCCGGGGTCTATCGACCTCTACTCTGATGCCGATGACATCACCATCTCCAAAGAGCCGTTTCTGTATGGCCAGGTCGTTGACCAGACCGGTCAGCCGATTCGCTGGGAAGGTCGCGCGACGAACTTCGCAGACTATTTGCTGCAAACGCGCCTGAAAAGCCGCACCAATGGCCTGAAGGTGATCTATAGCGTTACGATAAACCTGGTGCCGAACCACCTCGACAAGCGTGCGCATAAGTATCTGGGCATGGTGCGTCAGGCGTCGCGTAAGTATGGCGTGGATGAGTCGCTGATCCTGGCGATTATGCAGACCGAATCCTCGTTCAACCCGTATGCGGTGAGCCGTTCCGACGCGCTGGGGCTGATGCAGGTTGTGCAGCACAGCGCCGGTAAAGACGTGTTCCGCGCGCAGGGGAAATCCGGTACGCCGAGCCGCAGCTACCTGTTTGACCCGCAAAGCAACATTGATACCGGTACCGCATATCTGGCGATGCTGAACAATGTTTATCTCGGCGGGATTGATAACCCGACTTCACGTCGCTATGCGGTGATCACCGCCTACAACGGCGGCGCGGGCAGCGTCCTGCGCGTCTTCTCGAACGATAAAGTTCAGGCCGCGAACATCATCAACAGCATGGCGCCGGGGGATGTCTACTCAACCCTCACCACTCGCCACCCGTCTGCGGAATCACGCCGCTATCTGTATAAGGTGAATACGGCGCAGAAGAACTATCGTCGTCGCTAGAAACCACCCCCCCCCTCACCCTGCCCTCTCCCCAAAGGGGAGAGGGTGTTCAAGTTCCCTCTCCCCTTTGGGGAGAGGGTTAGGGTGAGGGGGCATCAGACCGCACCCATCTCATCCCACCCATACAAAAATGCTATTTGCATCACAATCCAAACTGCAAATTAATGTGGATTGCATTTTTTTGCGGGAGGTAACAAAACATATCGTTGCCAACTGATAGAATTGCATCAAATAACAACCCTGAATGTTCCTATAACAACATATCTCCCGCTCACTTGTGAGGAAAGTAACATGAACCTTAAGCTGCAGCTTAAAATCTTGTCGTTTCTGCAGTTCTGCCTGTGGGGTAGCTGGCTGACTACACTCGGCTCCTATATGTTTGTGACGCTCAAGTTCGATGGTGCGTCAATCGGTGCCGTCTACAGCTCGCTGGGTATTGCGGCTGTTTTCATGCCAACGCTGCTCGGTATCGTGGCGGATAAATGGTTAAGTGCGAAATGGCTGTATATGCTTTGCCATCTGGTGGGTGCGGGGACGCTGTTTATGGCGGCCGAAGTGACCACGCCGGGGGCGATGTTTATGGTGATCCTGCTTAACTCGCTGGCGTATATGCCAACGCTTGGCCTGATCAACACCATCTCCTACTACCGCCTGAAATCTGCCGGTCTGGATATCGTCACCGACTTCCCGCCAATCCGTATCTGGGGCACCATCGGCTTTATCATGGCAATGTGGGGCGTGAGCTTCGCGGGCTTCGAGCTGAGCCACATGCAGCTGTATATTGGTGCCGCGCTCTCCGTGCTGCTGGCGCTGTTCACCCTGACGCTGCCCACCATTCCGGTTTCTAACCAGCAGAAAAACCAGAGCTGGAGCACCATGCTTGGCCTGGATGCCTTCGCCCTGTTCAAAAACAAGCGCATGGCGATCTTCTTTATTTTCTCCATGCTGCTGGGGGCGGAACTGCAAATCACCAACATGTTCGGTAATACCTTCCTGCACAGCTTCGATAACGATCCGCTGTTTGCCGGGAGCTTTATCGTTGAACACGCGTCGGTGATGATGTCCATCTCGCAGATCTCTGAGACGCTGTTCATCCTGACCATCCCGTTCTTCCTGAGCCGCTACGGCATCAAGAACGTCATGCTGATCAGTATCGCTGCCTGGATGTTGCGCTTCGGTCTGTTCGCCTACGGCGACCCAAGCGCGTTCGGTACCGTGCTGCTGGTTCTGTCGATGATTGTTTACGGCTGCGCCTTCGACTTCTTCAACATCTCCGGCTCGGTGTTTGTAGAAAAAGAGGTGAAACCTGAAATTCGCGCCAGCGCGCAGGGCATGTTCCTGATGATGACCAACGGCTTCGGCTGTATTCTGGGCGGCGTGGTGAGCGGTAAAGTGGTTGAGATGTATACCACCAACGGCATCACCAACTGGCAGCCAGTGTGGCTGATCTTCGCCGGGTACTCACTGGTGCTTTTCTTCGCGTTCATCGTGCTGTTCAAGTACAAGCACGTACGCGAACCACACGGTGCGCAGCCGATCGCGCATTGATTGTTGTGCCCGGTGGCGGCTTCGCCTTACCGGGCCTACAAACCGCAAATCGTAGGCCGGGTAAGCGTTAGCGCCACCCGGCTATTTTATTCCAGACAGCATCCACCCCACCGACAGCAAATCCGCGCTGCCGCCCGGACTCAGGTTTCGTTCAATCAACGCGTTATCCATCCTAAGCAACGCATCCTGATCCCAGCCGTTCGCCAGCAGCTCCTGTGCATAATCCTGGACGTAGCGCAGCCCTTCAGTGCCGCCGCGCGAAACGAGATTACTGTCCTGGTTGATGGCCATCAGGCGCAATAACAGGTCATGAAGGGTGTTTCCCTTCCACTGAGCCAGCGCCTTACGCACCGTGCTGAAGCCGCTCTCTGCCTCACCGCGCGCGCCGGTTAAACCGTACAGCTGAAACTGCTGCTCCCCCGCCGTTGCCTGCCCGCTGCGCCCGGCCAGCTCCCTCGCCACCAGCCCATGGCAGATGTTACTTACCTCACAACAGAGGCTATCCGCAGAGATATTTTTCACACGCCCGGCGGCGAAGCAGAGCAAACCGAGGGCAAAAATCCCGCCCTTGTGGGTATTTACCCCGCCCGTGGCGGCGTACATTGCCTGCTCGCAGGCCATTCCCATTGGGCGAAGAATCCGCAACTGCCGATCGGCAGGTTTGGCCGCATGTGCTTCACCCAGTTCCGCAAACCGGGCAAACCACGGCGTAATCGCCGCAATGCTGCGGAGGAATAAGGTATGGTCCATATCGCGATGGGAGCCGTTATTGAGCCTGTCCACCAGCCCCGGTTTGGGCGTCAGCTCCAGCTCCTGCCACAGCGCCTCTGCGGCAAGCGCAGGGACATCAACCGGGCGCGGTTTAGTCGCGAGCAAACCAGTCATCTATCATCTTCTCCACGCGGGAAACCACCTGCTCAACGGGATGGTGCCGAGAACGGGAACAAGCGTGGGCAGGCTCGTCGCAAATCAGACAGCGCCTGAGGTGTGAACCCAACGACTGACGGCCAACGTGGCCGTTTTCAGGGCAGATCACATCCAGATCCCACAGTCTGCCGAGCGGGTGCGTCTGCTCCAGTTCAGCACAGTGCGCTTTAATTTCCGCCGCCGGATGCGCGACGCACCACAGCGCTTCAGGTCCGGTGGGTAGCCAGAGCACCTGGCGGTCCAGCACCTGCCAGCGGTTTTCCCACAGCAGCTGGTCGCACATCTGTAACGCCACGCCCATGGTGTTGCGATAGCGCAGGCTGTCTTTGATTTGCCCGGGCGTGACCAGCGTTAGGGAGATCACCGGTTGTTGATGGTGCGTAAGCCAGTCAGCCTGACGGGCTGCGCGGCGCTCTTTCGCCGCCAGCAGCGCGTCCAGGCTGACACCCGTCCGCACGGGTGTCGCAATAGTCATATTCACTCCTTTACCTGTCGAACGGTGTCGATCACGCTGCCGTCGCGGTAGCGGATCACCCCGACAATTTTGTCGGTGAACTCAATCGGTTTCGGTACGCCGGTCAGGGAAATCGCCCGCTCATAGAGCGCGTTGATATCTACAACCTTCAGGCCTGCTTCCATGAGTCGTTCGCGGATCTCCGGGCGCGCCGGGTTGACCGCAATACCGTGGTCGGTGACCAGCACGTCAATGCTCTCCCCCGGCGTGAGGCGCGTGGTAACGCGCTTCACGACGGTCGGGATGCGGCTTCGCAGCAGCGGCGCGACCACAATGGTCAGGTTGGCTGCCGACGCCACGTCGCAGTGCCCGCCGGATGCACCGCGCATCACGCCGTCGGATCCGGTGATGACGTTGACGTTAAAATCGACGTCGATTTCCAGCGCGCTGAGGATCACCACGTCGAGCTGGTCGCAGCTTGCCGCCTTGCTGCCGGGGTTGGCGTAGACGTTGGTGGAGATCTCCACGTGGTTCGGGTTGCGCGCCAGCGAGGCCGCTGCCTGGCCGTCAAAGCACTGGGTGTCGAGCAGCTTTTCGATGAGCCCCTTCTCGTGCAAATCCACCAGGCTGCCGGTGATACCGCCAAGGGCGAAGCGCGCCTTCACGCCGCTGCGCTCCATCTTCTCTTCCATAAAGCGGGTGCAGGCGGTCGCCGCCGCGCCGGAGCCGGTCTGCATCGAGAAACCTGGTTTGAAATAGCCTGAGTGCTCAATCACGTCCGCCGCATAGCGGGCAATCATCAGCTCGCGCGGGTTGCTGGTGACGCGCGCCGCACCGACGCTGATTTTCGCCGGGTCGCCCACGCTCTCCACCTGCACGATGTAGTCCACCTGATCCTGCACCAGGCTGGCGGGCATATTCGGGAACGGCACCAGCTCTTCGGTCAGCAGCACCACCTTACGGGCAAAGTGTGCGTCCACCATGGCGTAGCCCAGCGAACCGCAGCACGATTTGCCCTGCGTGCCGTTAGCGTTGCCAAACTCATCGCTGCACGGCACGCCGAGAAATGCCACGTCGATATTCAGCTCGCCATCCTGGAGCAGCTTCACGCGCCCGCCGTGGGAGTGAATTTGTACCGGCTCGTCCATCAGCCCGTGGGAGATGGCCTCCGCCAGCCTGCCGCGCATACCGGAGGTGTAAATTCGGGCGATCACGCCGCTTTGAATATGCTCGATCAGCGCGTCGTTGCAGGTCATCAGCGAGCTGGAGGCCAGGGTCAAATTTTTAAAACCCATCCGCGCCAGCAGCGCCACAACGGTGTTGATCACCCGGTCGCCTTCGCGAAAGGCATGGTGGAAAGAGATGGTCATCCCGTCCTGCAAGCCGCTGCGCATGACGGCTTCTTCGAGGGAGGCGCAAAGCTTACGGTTGTGTTTCGCCTCGCTGTCCGCCAGCCACGGCGTCGCGCTGTGGGCGGTATCAAAAGGCTTCAGATCCCGCAGATGGGGGAAATTCACATGGAGAAGTTCTGTCTGATTCATTATGTCATCCTTACCGACGCACGCCGGAGGCCGCCGCGCGCTCCAGCACCACCTGCGCGTGGTTAATAATCGGTGCATCCACCATTTTGCCGTTGAGCGAGACCACGCCCAGGCCGTTACGCTCGCCCTCTTCTGCCGCCTCAATCACCCGTTTGGCGTGCTCCACCTCTTCCCGTGTCGGGGCGTAGGCGTTGTGCAGCAGGTCAATCTGGCGCGGGTTAATCAGCGATTTGCCGTTAAAGCCCATCTTGCGGATCAGATCGACCTCGCGCAGGAACCCGGCTTCGTCGTTAACGTCTGACCACACCACGTCGAAGGCGTCGATGCCTGCCGCGCGGGCGGCGTGCAGCACGGCGCAGCGGGCGTAGAACAGCTCGGTGCCGTCGCCGCGCTCGGTCTGCATGTCCATTACGTAGTCAAAGGCGGCCAGCGCGATGCCGATAAGTCGCGGGGAGCTGCGGGCAATCGCCACGGCGTTGATGACGCCAATGGCCGATTCAATCGCCGCCATCACGCGGGTGGAACCCACTTCACGCCCGCACTCCTGCTCAATGCGCTCGAGGTGGCCTTCCAGCTCGTAGATATCGTCCGGGGTGTCGGTTTTTGGCAGGCGAATCACGTCTACGCCCGCGCGCACGGCGGCCTCCAGATCCAGCAGGCCAAACGGCGTGCTCAGCGGGTTAATACGCACCACGGTTTCGATATCCTGATACATCGGGTGCTGCAACGCGTGGAACACCAGCATGCGTGCGGTGTCTTTCTCGCGCAGGGCCACGGCGTCCTCAAGGTCAAACATGATGGAGTCGGGGCGGTAGATAAAGGCGGTGGAGAGCATGGCGGCATTGGCGCCCGGCAGGAACAGCATACTGCGGCGGAGTTTGCTCATTTCAGCGCCCCCCAGTTGATGGCCTGTTCATCGGCGGCACGCAGAAGCGCGCTTTGCAGGCGGGCGCGGATCACACAGTCCAGCGCCCCTTTGTCTTCAATAATGATTAATCCCTGGTGCACGTTCATGGCGCGCAATGTGTCGTTGACCACCTGGCGTATTTGCTCGCCAAACTGCTTAATCACTTCACTGTGGATGACAATCTCCAGCTCACCGTGAGCGGGGGCGATTTTCACCATCAGGTCGCTGGACTCCTGCGTTCCGGCCAGCGCCTCCCTTACAATATTCATGATAAATTCCTGATAGTTATGCGACTTCCGCACTCGCACGATAATGTGCTTCGAGGTGCGCGAAGGTGGAGTCCGGGACAATCTCCCGGATCCGGGAAAACTGCTGTGTCTTGAGTAAACGGCGCACTTCCGAGGCCGAAATGGCGTTGCCGGTGGCTTTGATGCGCGGCATTTCCACCACGTCGATGTGCGAGGCCAGCAGATCGTGCAGCGTCTGGTTGTACTGGCGGGTGATATCGCAGAACGGTTCCGAACCAATAAAACGGTGCGTGATGCCCAGCGCCGGGGCGATAAAGTCCCGGAAGATCAGCACGTCGATCTCGCTCCACGCCTGCTGCACTTTGCCGGTCTCCTTCAGGAAGTAGGCCGGAAACGTGGCGCGGGAGATGATGTACTGCGAGCCTTCATGCACCACCACGTTCGGCAGATGCGCCACGCCCGCGCGCACCATCTCAAGGCGCGCGCTGAACGGGAAGAACGAGGCGTCTTCACGCACCACGAACAGATGCAGAGCATCGCACTGCGCCGCCGCCTGCTCCACCAGATGACGGTGACCGAGGGTGAATGGGTTGGCGTTCATCACGATGGCACCAATCTTCTCCCCACACTTGCGGCTAGCGCGCAGGGATCGGCAGTAGCGCACGATCCCTTGCGGAGTGTTCTCCATTAGCACCGCGTTGTTCCCGCTCTGGGCAACCGGCCAGAAACCGCTGCGGCCAAAGCGCTCCTTATTACACGGACGGGTGCAGAGGAAGAGGTGAAAATGGCCGCGCTCCAGCGCCGCATTTTCCACCTCTGCCAGCAGACGCGCGCTGAGGTTTTCCCCACGAAGCTGCTCGTTGACCGCCACGCACTTGATGACGTTGGCAGCAAGCCCGGCGCAACCCACCAGCTGCGCGCCGGACCAGGCTTCAACAAACAGCGTGATGTCGTTGTCCAGGCCAAGGCCGCTGTCTGCCAGCAGGTAGCGGATCTGGCTTAAGCGTTCCGGGTGTTTCGCCACAACGGTGTGGCGAAAATCAATGGGTTGCGATTGCATGCTGCCGCCTTACTCAGTGCGCTGCCGCGAGCCCGACGGCTGGCGCTTCCACGATCACGTTGCTCAGATGACCGATATGTTCGATCTCCACCTCAATGCGATCCCCCTCCTTCATAAACAGTGGCGGGTTGCGCTTTTTACCCACCCCGCCAGGCGAGCCGGTGATGATCACGTCGCCCGGGCTGAGACGGGTGAAGGTGCTGATGTACTCGATCAACTCCGCCACCTTGTGGATCATGCTGCTGGTGTTGTCCTCCTGCACCATGCGGCCGTTCAGCCAGGTGCGGATCGCCAGGCTGTGCGGGTCCGGGATCTCATCCGCCGTCGCCATCCACGGGCCGAACGCCCCGGTCTGCCGCCAGTTTTTCCCGGCGGTGAACCAGGTGTGCTGCCAGTCGCGGGCGGAGCCGTCCATGTAGCAGCTGTAGCCCGCCACGTGGCGCAGGGCGTCGTCGCGGCTGATGTTCTCCCCGCCTTTGCCGATGATCACCGCCAGCTCGCCTTCGTAGTCGAACTCGCTGGAGTGGCGCGGCTTCAGCACCGGTTCGTTGTGGCCGGTCTGTGAATCCGGGAAGCGGACAAACAGGGTCGGGGCCGGGTTATGCTGATCAAACTCCTTGCGCTTGTCGGCATAGTTCATGCCCACGCAGAGAATTTTTTCCGGCTGGACAATCACCGGTAAGAAGGTGATGGCGTTCAGCGGTACATCCACCGCGTCGTTCAGAAAACGGGTGGCCTGCGCCAGCCCGTTCCCCTGCAACAGCGCTTTAAGGTCGCCATAGCGGTCGCCCAGGCGGCGGCCTAAATCAATCACGCCCTCGGCCTGAACGATGCCGTAGCTGCGTTTACCCTGGTATAAAAAGCTTGCGAGTTTCATTGTTCTTTCCTGAAAACTTAAACGAGGAAGTTGCCCAGAATCAGCAGTGAGACAGAGACGTTAATCGCCCCGCCGATACGGGTAGCAATCTGGGCGAATGGCATCAGGCTCATGCGGTTGCCTGCGGTCAGGATCGCCACGTCACCAGTACCGCCCTGCCCGCTCTGACAGCAGGAGACGATGGCGACATCAATCGGGTGCATACCAATCTTTTTGCCAACGAAGAAGCCGGTTGCCACCAGCGCGGAAACGGTGCTGATAATCACCAGCAGGTTGCTGACGGTGAACGCCGCCACCAGTTCATGCCATGGGGTAATCGCCACGCCAACGGCGAAGAGAATCGGGTAGGTCACGGAGGTCTGGAAGAATTTGTACACCACCTGGGAACCCTCCAGCAGACGCGGAGAGGCGCCATTGCAGAGCTTCACCAGCACCGCCATAAACAGCATACCGACCGGCGCTGGCAGACCAATCAGCTTGTGACCGAGCATGCCCAGCATGTACAGCAGCACCGCCAGCAGCGCGCCGGAGGCGATGGTGGTCACATCCGCTTTGCCGGAGAACGCGGGTTGAGAGACGGTGGCATCGGCGTTGGCGCGGTTAGGCATCAGCTGGCCTTCACCGGTCAGGTGCGGATAGCGTTTACCGAGCTGGTTGAGGCAACCGGAGATGATGATCGCCGTCAGGCCGCCGAGCATTACCATCGGCAGCACGCGGCCGAGCGCCACGCCCTGATCCATGTGCAGCAGGGTGGCATAGCCGATAGAGAGCGGGATCGCCCCTTCTCCGACGCCGCCCGCCATGATCGGCAGAATGATAAAGAAGAAGATCTGGAACGGCTCAAGGCCCAGCGCTAGTCCAACGCCCATGCCGACAATCATGCCGACGATTTCACCGCACAGCATCGGGAAGAAGATGCGCAGGAAGCCCTGGATCAGCACGGTGCGGTTCATGCTCATGATGCTGCCGACAATAATGCAGCAGATATAGAGGTAGAGAATATTGGTGGATTTATAGAATTTGGTCGTGGACTCGACCACCACGTCCGGCAGCAGGCCGTAATAGACCAACGCGGAAGGGATAAAGGTGGCGCAAATTGCCGCCGCGCCGAGCTTGCCGACAATCGGCAGGCGTTTGCCGAACTCACCGCAGGCAAAGCCGAAGAAGGCCAGCGTGGCCACCATGACTACGATGTCGCTCGGCAGTTTTCCGCCCAGGCAATCTATCGCAATCAGCGCGCCCGCCAGAACGAACAGTGGCAGAGGAATAATGCCGATTTTCCAGGTATCCATAATATGCCACCAGCGCTCTTTGAGCGATGGCCGCTGAATATCAATCGGGTCGTGGGTAACAGAGAATGAATCGTCAGTTGTGCTCATAATAAGCCCCTTAGTTATTTTGTGCGTTCAGCTTAGAGTCACAAAGGCTTACTTTATGTGAGGAATGGCATATTAAAAGCGAAGTTTTAATGGCCGCTATGGTTTTAATGGTTTCTTTTATTTAATGTGATTTATGCCTTATTTATTGCCGTGGTTTTTATGGTTTCTTTTCTTAACTGAACAAAGAAATAACATTTATTCATTTAACCTTAAGAGGATGAGACTTTCGGAAAAATCTTTTACAGGCTGCGCTGTGCAAGGGATCACAAGTTTTCGGCAAAGCGGGCATCCTGGCCTTAAAAGATGATATATTCAGCCGACCTGTTGATATCTCGCGTGATAGTTATGAAAGTATCGTTTCAGATCAAGCTGTTTATTTCGCTGGTCGCCTTTTTCTCAGTGCTGTTCGCATTACTGGGCGGATATTATTATGTCGATGTCGGCAGGCAGCTTTATCAGGAAATGAGCGCGCGCGCAAAAATACAGGCCGAAGAAATTGCGCTTATTCCTTCTCTGCGAAAAGAAGTCGAACAAAAGGATATCCAGGGCATCCATGACTTTATGCAGAAAATAGCCGCCCGCAGCGACGCCAGTTTTATTGTGATTGGTGACAATAAAGGGCTGCATCTTTTCCATTCCGTGTTTGCCGACCGGGTAGGCAAAACGCTGGTTGGCGGAGACAACGACGAGGTATTACACGGCAAAAGCACCATCACCATCCGCAAGGGCGGGTTAGGCATTTCGCTGCGCAGCAAAGCGCCCATTTTTAATGATGCCGGGCAGGTGGTAGGGATTGTTTCGGTAGGCTATCTCACAAGCTATCTGGACACCATCACCGTCAGCAAGGTGGTTAATATCCTGATTGCCGCCGTGCTGCTGCTTATCGCCTTGTTTATTTTCTCCTGGTTCTTCACCCGCAGCATCAAGAAGCAGATATTCTCTCTGGAGCCGCGCGAAATCGGCCTGCTGGTGCGTCAGCAAAAGGCGATGATGGAATCCATTTATGAAGGGGTGATTGCCATCGACGACGATCTCCGCATTGAGGTGATTAACCAGGCGGCGCGTAAATTATTAGGCTTACGCCAGCCCGCCCGCGAACTGCGGGGTCAACTCATCAGCCAGGTGATCGCGCCCGTCCCGTTCTTTAACGCGCAAACCATGCTTGCGAAAGACACCCACGATGAGATCTGTCGCTTTAACGATCTCACGGTTATTGCCAGCCGGGTGCGGATCATGCTGGAAGATGCGTTGCAGGGCTGGGTGATCACCTTTCGCGATCGCAACGAGATCGACTCGCTCAGCGCCCAGCTCAGCCAGGTGAAGCGCTATGTTGATAACCTGCGCATTATGCGCCATGAACAGCTGAACCGCATGACCACGCTGTCCGGCCTGCTGCATATGGGCCGTTATGACGAGGCAATTCGCTATATACAGGCGCAGTCTGAACACGCTCAGGAGCTGCTGGACTTTATCTCGTCCCGCTTTAGCTCCCCGACGCTGTGCGGTTTGCTGCTTGGAAAGGCCGCCCGCGCGCGTGAAAAAGGCGTTGAGCTGAGCTTCGATCCGGCCTGCCGGGTGGACAAACCCTTCCTGCCGCTGCTCGAATCGGAACTAGTCTCGATCATCGGGAACTTGCTGGATAACGCCATCGAAGCGACCCAGCGCGCCCCGCTCCCGCATGCCCCGGTAGACGTGCTAATAAAGTTGAACGAGCAGGAACTGATTATTGAAGTCGCCGACCAGGGCGTCGGCATCACACCGGAGATCCGCGACCGGATCTTTGAGCGCGGCATCACTACCAAAACGCGCGGCGATCACGGTATTGGCCTGTATTTGATTGAAAGCTACGTCACGCAGGCTGGCGGTGCAATTGAAGTTGCCGATAACACCCCACGCGGTGCCATTTTCTCACTGTTTATTCCCGCCACGGGAACGGTCCGGCACCCCGTACAGGAACTGGAAGATACCGACTATGCAACATGAACTTATCGACGTACTGATTGTTGAAGACGAGAACGAACTGGCGCAACTGCACGCGGAGCTTATCGGTAAACATCCGCGCCTGAGGCTGGTGGGGATTGCCGCGTCACTGGCCGACGCGCAGGTACAACTGGAGAGCAAACAGCCGAAGCTGATGCTGCTGGATAACTATCTGCCGGACGGCAAAGGCATCACCCTTATCAGCAACCCGATGCTCACCCGCGCCAACTGCTCGGTGATTTTCATCACCGCCGCCAGCGATATGGACACCTGTAGCCAGGCGATTCGTAACGGCGCGTTCGACTACATCCTCAAGCCAGTTTCCTGGAAACGCCTGAGCCAGTCGCTGGAACGTTTTGTGCAGTTTGCCGAACAGCAGCGCGTCTGGAAGATTGTCGACCAGCAGAACGTGGATTCACTCTATCAGCTACAGGCGAAAAATTATCGACTGGACAACGGCAGCAAAGGGATAGAGGAGAACACGCTGGCGCGGGTGCAAACGCTGTTTAACAACAAGGCGGCGCACTGCTTTACGGTGGATGAGGTGGTGAGCGAGACGGGCCTGAGTAAAACCACCACCCGGCGCTATCTGGAACACTGCGTGGAGGTGGGTTTTCTGACGGTGGAGATGCTGTACGGGAAGATTGGGCATCCGAGAAGGATGTACCGGCGTAGTGCGACTTAACTCCCCTCACCCCGGCCCTCTCCCCAAAGGGGCGAGGGTGAAAAGACGGCTCCGTGCAATCCCCTCTCCCCTTTGGGGAGAGGGTTAGGGTGAGGGGCCCTACTTTAACACGTACCCATACAGTCGCTTGATCCCGTCGGCATCCTTCTCGCTGTAAACGCCCTGCAACTCTGGCGAGAAACCCGGCAGCATATTAATGCCCTCTTCCAGCGCCAGGAAGTAGCGCTGTACTGCTCCACCCCAGACTTCCCCCGGTACCACGCACAGCACGCCCGGCGGGTATGGCAGCGCACCTTCGGCGGCAATGCGTCCTTCGGCGTCACGAATACGCACCAGTTCGACGTTCCCGCGAATGTACTCCTGGTTGGCATCCTGCGGGTTCATCACCACGGCAGGCAGGCTCTCCTGGCGGAACATCGCCTTCTGTAAATCCTTCACGTTAAAGCTGACGTAGAGATCGTGCATCTCCTGGCACAGCTGACGGATCGTATAGTCGCGGTAACGCACCGGGTATTTCTGATAGATGGTCGGCAGCACATCCACGAGCGGCGTATCGTCTTCAATATGCTGTTCAAACTGCCCCAGCATCGCCACCAGCTGCATTAGCTTCTCCGCGCTCTCGGCTGGCGTCAGCAGGAACAGGATGGAGTTGAGATCGCACTTCTCCGGCACAATGCCGTTTTCGCGCAGGTAGTGGGCGAGAATGGTCGCCGGAATGCCGAAATCGGTATAGTGCCCTGTTTCCGCATCAATGCCCGGCGTGGTCAGCAGCAGCTTGCACGGATCGACGAAATACTGCTCGCGGGCATAGCCTTCAAAACCGTGCCATTTTGCACCCGGTTCAAAACTAAAGAAGCGACGCTCGCTGGCGATAGCCTGCGTGGGGTGATCCTGCCATGGCCGCCCCGCCACCACCGGTGGGATAAAGGGTTTGATCATATTGCAGTTGGCGATAATGGCTTTGCGCGCTTCAATGCCCAGCTCGACGCACTCAGCCCACAACCTGCGTCCGCTCTCACCCTCGTGGATCTTGGCGTTCACGTCCAGCGCCGCAAACAGCGGGTAAAACGGGCTGGTGGAGGCATGCAGCATGAACGCATTGTTCAGCCGCTTGTGCGGGCAGAAGCGCGATTGACCGCGAATATGGTTATCCTTTTTATGGATCTGTGAGGTTTGCGAGAACCCGGCCTGCTGTTTGTGGACCGACTGGGTCACGAAAATTCCCGGATCGTTCTCGTTCAGTTCCAGCAGAAGCGGAGACGTTTCCGCCATCATCGGGATAAATTGCTCGTAGCCGACCCAGGCGGAGTCAAAGAGGATGTAGTCGCAAAGGTGACCGATCTTGTCGATCACCTGACGGGCGTTGTAGATCGTGCCGTCGTAGGTGCCGAGCTGAATGATCGCCAGACGGAACGGGCGCGCCTCGGCGGCTTTCTGCGGCGCGACGTCACGGATCAGTTCCCGCAGCCAGGCCTCATCAAAGCAGTGTTCATCGATCCCGCCGATAAAACCAAACGGATTACGGGCTGCCTCAAGATAGACAGGCGTTGCCCCGGCCTGGATCAGCGCCCCATGATGGTTGGACTTATGGTTGTTACGATCGAACAGCACCAGATCGCCACGGGTCAGCAGCGCATTGGTCACCACTTTATTGGCCGCCGACGTGCCGTTCAGCACGAAGTAGGTTTTATCCGCGTTGAACACTTTCGCCGCGAACTTTTGCGCGTGCTTGGCAGAACCTTCGTGGATCAGCAAATCACCGAGCTTCACGTCGGCATTGCACATATCGGCACGAAACACGTTTTCACCGAAGAAGTCGTAAAACTGCCGCCCGGCGGGATGTTTTTTAAAAAAGGTGCCGTGCTGGTGACCCGGACAGGCAAAGGTGCTGTTTCCCATCGCCACATACTGGCTCAGGGTGTCAAAAAAGGGTGGCAGCAGGTTCTCTTCATACCGGCAGGCGGCAGATTCCAGTTCCAGCAATTCCTGTGCTTTACCCGAGATGATCGCCGTGACACCCTCTGGCACCTCTCCTGGCTCTGTTGAGAACATAAATACCGGTAGCTGAAAGCCCGTACGCTTCAGCAACGCAAGAATGCCGCTGTAGCTTTCAACAACCGTAATGACGACTGCCGCCACATCGGTGAAATCGGTGTTATCCAGCATAACCTTTTCGCGATGCGTAGAAACTTTGGATACCAGCTCACGGCTGACGGCAATTTTCATGGTTTTCATAAGCGCAAATACCCTCACCGAACGGTGAGACAGGAAGGAGAAAATTCGCGCAATCATGTCACCTTTTATTTTCAGGTGCAAGAAGGAATCAGTATGCGTTACGCCTCCCAAAGCTAAGCATAATCAGGGACGGACGTGCCATAATCATGCAATGCCAATGCTTAAATAACAGGAGTTAGACGTGGTGATTGGACCCTTTATCAATGCGGGAGCCGTATTGCTGGGCGGTGTACTTGGGGCAGTATTAAGCCAGCGGTTGCCGGAGCGTATTCGCGTCTCCATGCCCTCCATTTTTGGCCTGGCGTCGTTAGGGATTGGTATCCTTTTAGTGGTGAAATGCGCCAACCTGCCGGTGATGGTACTGGCGACACTGCTCGGCGCGCTGATCGGCGAGTTTTGCTATCTGGAAAAAGGCATTAATCACGCGGTAGGCAAAGCCAAAAATCTGATTGCCCGACCGGGCAAGGCAAAGCACGGCACGCACGAGTCGTTTATTCAGAACTACGTTGCGATCATTATTCTGTTCTGCGCCAGCGGCACGGGGATATTCGGTTCGATGCAGGAAGGGATGACCGGCGATCCCAGCATACTGATTGCGAAAGCGTTTCTGGATTTCTTTACTGCCACCATCTTTGCCACCACCCTCGGCATCGCCGTGGCGGCGATTTGTGTACCGATGCTGCTTATACAGCTGGCGCTGGCCACCTGCGCCACGCTGATCCTGCCGCTGACGACGCCTGCGATGATGGCGGACTTTACCGCCGTCGGCGGCCTGCTGCTGCTGGCGACAGGGCTGCGCATCTGTGGCATTAAGATGTTTGCAGTGGTGAACATGCTCCCTGCCCTGCTGCTCGCGATGCCGCTTTCCGCGCTCTGGACGCACTTTTTCGCTTAAGTTTGCGACGAAATGGTGAGAGAGTGTGCAGTCTGCACCGAAAACAACAAATTTCGTTGACGTCGGAGGGAGGATCGGGTTTAATGCGCCCCGTTGCCCGGATAGCTCAGTCGGTAGAGCAGGGGATTGAAAATCCCCGTGTCCTTGGTTCGATTCCGAGTCCGGGCACCACTTATTTATAACCCTCGCTTCGGCGGGGGTTTTTGCTTTCTGAGTCAGCAACTCGTTGTTTGAACAGTAGTTACCGCCCTTATCTCTCCTCCGGCCCCGCTTCCCGGTGGTACAACTGGCGTTGTTTACCGCCTTTACCGCCACACAGAAGCAGAAAAACCTGACCTTCACCGATCTATTTGAGCATTACAAATGCACATATCAATTGGACAGAGCCCGACAGAGCGGCATCACGTATCCGTGATTACCCCCCATCGGCTAACTGTTTTATTAGATTCATCGGTGGTAAATCCATCCGGGACATCCTGAAAAGTGACCTTTCGGCGTTCCGTACACTGCTGGAACAGGCCCTGGCTAACCGCAGTAAAGTAGGCCGAGGAACGAAGCTGTAAAAAGCGACTTCTACTTCAGACACCGTAACCACATTGCTACTATATTGTGTGTGCGTTGGCACGCATGGCTGTCATGGGGGCGTTTATCAGTCTAAGCAGAGGCCGGTAAAGCAATTGAGAGGAACTACAATGGATGCAGCATTACTTAACATGATGCGCTCAGATGGAAGAAATAAAGCCTGGGCGGAAACTATGGTGAATATGGAAGCCAGGAAACTGGAAAATACAGCCAACACTCTGTCGGCTTTTCATCTCAGCGATAGTTTGACTCGAATGAAGTTTGTTCAGGAAATTCGGGACCTCATAGAACATCAGTTTACGTTAGCTCGTCGGGCTAAATCAGATGAAGAATGCATGGAATGCGTTAAAATTCTCAGAGAAGAAAACAGTAACCTGCTGGAACAAGCGCGTTAATTAAGAACGAAGGCAGCGAAGCTTTGCGCTAAAGTCGAGTTTATCCGAGAGAATAACAAAATTGTTGGGTATGTGATCTCGGCTGTTAGTGTTGTCCTGGCCGGTGCTGAAATAGCCGCAGGATTTACCCTCATAGGCACTATGACCCCTCTCGGGGTTCTTGCTGGTGCGATTCTGGTTACTGACGGGACAAACAGCATCAGTAAAGAAGTGGCTCGCTACGCAACTAACAACACTACCAGTGAAGGGCTGGTCGCGAATGCCGCGATGTCTACAGCTGAGTTTATGGGCTTTAGTCGTGAGAATGGGTTAGGTGTCTACAAATCAATTTCACTGGCCGCTAATGCGTACACCATTTTTGGCTTGTTACGGCGACCTGGTACCTGGCGACTGTTTCGTTATCTCCCTGCTGACTATTACCGAAAGGTGAGCACACTGAGCCGCCCGCAGCTTACAATGAAAATAGCGGGTTATGGCGTGAAAGCTAAGATTATTTTTGATCTGTTGTCCGTCAGCGACCCGTCCCAGAATTAGTCAGCATTTTACGATAACGCCAGGATTTGTAGCCAAGTTTTGCTGGCGTTATATACCAGATGAAAGGTAGTACAATCAATAATGTGAGCGCAAGTGTCAGGCTTGTATCCTTGGATGCAAGTAAAAGAGTTAAAGCCAGTATGATGAAGGCAATAATAGTTATCCACTTCATAGCCTTAAAACGATTGGCCAGATCATGAGTTACGCTATCAAACGAACCACCGTAATTTTCAATATTGTTTTTTAACTTTTGAAGATCTCGTTTGCTAAAACCTGATTTTAAAAGTGCCTCTTCGCTGGTCATTCTGTTATCCGTCCCATAACTCACTGAAACCTGTGACGAAGTTTAACTTAATTTGGCGGATAAATCGCTACCTGACGATATTCGTCAAATTTATATATATCAACGAGTTGAAGATATCTTAGAGTATACGCTCGAAAACTGACATTATTGCCCACTGCGGAACTTCGCAGGTAGCAACTCTAATGACTCCTTCGGGGCCGTTTCCAACATCTCCCGCCCTGCCCGGTAGAAGCAACATGCAGATCACCACAGGAGGCTGAATCATGCACGATGAAATCATTAATCAGGCCCGCGAAATCCTCCCTCAGCGGCTCAACCATACCGACACATTGGCATCACAGCAGGACACCGCGTACTATCTGGCCCTACAGTGAAGCGCAATGCTGCTATTATCTATTCCCCTATCCACGACACCCTGACCATTGCGTCAGCAGCGCATGCAGTTTAGCCGGCTCCAGAGGCTTGCGCAGCACCAGATACCCTTCCTGCTCCGCCTCCAGCAGAACCGGTGAATTAAATTCGCCGCTGACTATGGCGCCGCTCATATCCGGCAGACGGTCAAAAAGCGCTTTCAGGATATCGAAGCCGCTTTCGCCGGATCGCAGACGCTGGTCGCACAGCACGGCGAACGGCGTAAAGCCGTCGTCGATTATGGCAAACGCTTCTTCAGCCGAGGCCGCACAGCGTACGTCGATTCCCCAGACGCTCATCAGGCTCTCCCAGGCAGACGTCACCAGCGGGTCGTCATCGACGACCAGGCAGGAACCGTGCAGCGGGGCATAGCGTACCGGCGTGGCGGTGTTGTCAGCGGCGGGCGGGATATCCAGGGCGCTATCTTCGCCAGCATATTGGGTGAAGCGCATCCAGAAGCGTGAGCCTTTACCTTCAATGGATTGCATCCCGTATTTCACCTTCATCAGCTTGGCACAACGGGCCACTACGGCCAGTCCCAGCCCGTGTCCGGCGCTGTCGATCTTCCATGCCAGCTCGGGGCGGTAGTAAGGTGAGAAGATTTTGCCCTTCTCTTCATCGGCGATACCGACTCCCGTGTCCCACACCTCCACCATACACTCGTCACCGCGCGGTCGGATGGCGATCAGCACCCCGCCCTGGAGCGTGTAACGAAGGGCGTTTTGAATCAGGTTAATCAGGGACTGTCGTACCAGCAGCGAATCGCCCATCACGTAGATACGGCGTTTAGGCCGCCGGATGCACAGCCTAAGCGCGCGGCTGTTGGCCTCTTCGCGAAACAGCGTGATGACCGAGTCGAGCAGAGCACCGATATCCACTTTGGTCGGGACAGAGAGGACATTCCCGGATTCTATTTTGCTGAGATCGAGCAGAGAGTTGAGCATTAAATGTACCGAGCGAACGCTCTGCTGCAGGTCAAGAAGCTGTGGCGTCAGGCTGTCGTCCCGGTTTCGGTGGAGGATGGCTTCGATCAGAAAGCCCATAGCGTGTACGGGCTGGCGCAGATCGTGGCTGGCGGTGGTCAGAAACTGATTTTTATCCAGCAGTGCCTGCTCCGCGTCCTCTTTGGCCTGACGAAACTGTTCCGCCAGGCGTGAGCTTTTTTCCTCAAGCAGTGCCTGCTGAATAAAGAACGCATGGGAAGTTAACGCATGGCGGTAAATTGCGAAGCCGTAAAGCAGATTCAGCATGAGCACGATGAACATCAACTCATCCAGCCGCCAGATAATACCGAGGTTCAGCACCCCCCAGGAGGCGAAGAAAAAGCGCGTAAAGGTGCTGATGACCGGCGTCAGATGCGTCGCATTGGCGGCGACGATAGCGGCGATGCTGATATTAAGTAACAGGAAAAAGTCAAAATTCTGCGTCTGTGGAGTAATTAAATAGAGTGAAGAAATGCCCAGCCCGTGAATAAAGGCGATATTATTAATACGCGGAAGCCAGCGTCGCAGGACGTCCCTATCACCGTTTTCTTTCGCTTCACGCTGATAGCGTCGGTGCAATAGTCGTATCGCCCCTGCACATAGCAGATAAATAATTATCCAGATAATCGTTGGGCCGAGGTCGTCCCCAAGCATATAAATCCAGATGGCGAAAGGAATACCCACAAAGGGCACAGCACTAAAGCTAAATACCAGCCGCAGAAAGGTGTTGTTTAGCAAACGGATCTGCGCCGGAGCAGAGATACCTTCGTTTTGTAAGCTCTGGAAAAACCTCATTCCGACGGTTCCTGCTTGCCGTGCAGAAGCGTGATGGCTTCGACCCGGCTGTTAACACCTATCTTTTTCAATATATTGCTGATGTGTTCTTTGACCGTGGGCTCAGAAATTGAAAGCTGTGCGGCGATTCGTTTATTTGGCAGGCCGCGCATAATCATATTTAATACGTCTATTTGTCGCGGCGTTAAGTTAAATTTACTTAACTTCTCATTATTTGCCTTAACGGAAATTTCGTTTCCCTCAGGAAACCAGGTCTGATTATCAGTGAGTGCGAAAACGGCCCGCGAGAACATCTCAGGTGGCTCGCTTTTCAATACAAAACCGTGTCCCCCGGCGGCATTAACTTTGCGCCAGATGTCATTATTGTCATCCCCGCTGACCACCAGGAGTCGTACCTGTGGGTAAAGTTGTTTTACTTCTTTGAGTAATTTCAGGGCCGTTCCGGAAGAGAGCCAAAAATCGATTACCAGCAAACGTGGCGGGCCATGATCCCTAATTTGGCGGTAGCAATCATCCTCATTCGTCACCACACACGCCTGTTTAAACTGGCAATGTGTAATCAGAAAATTGGCGATGCCGCTTGCTACCAATGGATGGTCATCAACGACTAACGCATAATTCTGTCCCAAAGGAGCCTCCTTTTACCTTCGCATATCTTAGAGTACAGATGAATTATTATCTACCCACCCTACTTTAGGAGGGTTTTTTCGATTAGGAAAGAGAAATATATTATTCGCTGATTTGGGTAAAAGAAAACATAAATACAATCAGTGAAATTAACTGGTTGGATATCAAGGATAATTTATGAAAAAACCACTAATCGTTTTAACCGTTACGTTGATGCTAGCCGGTTGTTCCACGTTGAAAACCGATCAGGCTATTCCACTCCTGCAAGCGGAGACCGCTAAAATGCTGGGACTGGGCTCATCGGATGAAATAACCGTGACCAACGTTAATGGCGCCCAGCCGGACGCACTGGGAGGACAAAAACTGTCTTATCGCGCCACGACAGAAAAAGGGCGTATTTTCGATTGTTCATCAATGATGATGCCGGGGATTTTAGGATCCGCACCGACGCTAAGCGCGCCAACCTGTACACCTGTTGTCACACATAAATAATTAACGCCGCATCAAAAGGCGTACATAAATAACGCCTTTTACATTTTCTGACGTATCTGAGTTTTCATAAAAACGATTTTCCAGACATCACGCTAATGAGTACGGAGATAGCCCGTGAATAACTCTACATCGCATGCTTTAGCGGTTAAGACGCCGCTTTCCAGACTTTACCTCGCTCTATTTTCCGCGCCGCTGTTACTGTTTTTACCTGCCGATATCGCGCGTGCAGCCGATGCCTTTTTTGATGGCGACGCGCGTATTACCGAAACGCTGGGTTACACCGGAGATGTTTATGTTGGACGTAACCAACGCGGAAACCTGCTGATCGATAATGGCAAAATCACCGCCTATAACATCAATATCGGTCGGCTGTTCGACGGCAAAATTTATGAAAGCGTGGTCACGGTCCGTGGGCCAGACGCTGAGCTTAACGCGGTGAACGATCGGTACGTCCTGCGCGGCGACCTGAATCTTGGCCTCGGCACCCTGCGAGTCGAAGAGGGCGCGCTGGCGAGTGCAAAGGAGATTGTTGTCGGCACCACCCGCGGCTACGACAGCCACCTTATCGCCACGGGTGCTGGCTCTCGTGTGACCAGTAATTTTCTCAGCGTAGGCACCGATCTGGGCGCACGCTCCACGCTTGCGATTGAAGACGGCGCTGCGCTCAATACCGCTTACGATGCACGCATCGGCAACGGTACCGGACCGGGTGAAACCGACACGCTGAGCCCGAAAGCCACCGTCACGGGGAGTGGCTCACAGTGGAACGTTGGCCGTACGTTGACGCTTTATGGCGACCTGGACGTACTGGACGGCGGAGCGGTTAACGTTGGCGGCGTGCAGGTGGCAGGCGTCTCCGGGGCAGGGAAAACCGCCGAGCTGGTTATTGCGGGCGAGGACTCGCGCTTTACCAGCGGCAGCAGCGTGAGCGTGGGCGATTACGGCAATGGCGTGCTGTCTGTGATTGACGGCGGTTCATTTTCCGCTGGCAGCAATGCGCTGATCGTGGGGACATCGGGTTCCGGCTCGAACCGGGGTGCGCTCATCATCGGCAGCCGCGGCAATATGGACACCGGCACGGGTTTAACTGAGCCAACGCTTGGCACGGCGGGCGGCGCAGGTACCCTCGATGCGAAGACGGCAATAAGCCTGCGTGGCGGACTGTTCGGCAGCTATGTCTACTTCAACCATACCGACGGAAATTACATCTTCAGCAACACGATGAGCGGTGAAGGTGATGTGATCAACACCTCCGGGCAAACGACGCTGAACGGCGATCTTTCCGCACTCAAGGCGAACGTAACCGCGCGGGGCGGTAAAGTTATCATTGCCAGCAATATTAATACCCAGCCAGAAGACGATATTTTTGATGTTCAGACGCTTAGCGCCGAGAACGGCGGTACGCTAATCCTCAACGCGACGGCGGGTTCAGACGTCAGCGACGGGGTCGGTTACAGCAGCGCCGCGTCAATCAAGTCCGGCGGCACGCTGGGCGGCAACGGCACGCTGGGCCAGACCGAGATCCTGTCTGGCGGGCATATCTCGCCTGGCGACGGCAATATCGGTACGTTGACGCTGAAACGCTATCTGAACTTTATCGGCGAATCCTTCTATGACGTGGATATCGCGGGCGATGGCAGCAGCGACCAGCTACTGGTATCGGGCAAAACCACCATCAGCGATCGGGCTAAGGTACAGGTCACCGCGCTGGATCCGCAAACCAGCTATAAAACGGGCCAAAGCTACCGCATTTTGACCTCCGACGGGGGAATTGACGGTGAGTTCGCCGGAGCGATTTCCAAATCCGCCTTCCTGGACGTGGCGCTTGAGCAAAGCACCAACGCCGTCGATCTGACCATCGCGCAGAAAGAGACCGGAGGTGAAAATCCTGGGGGCGAGAACCCGGGCGGTGAAAATCCCGGAGGCGAGAACCCGGGCGGTGAAAACCCCGGAGGTGAAAACCCGGGCGGTGAGAATCCTGGCGGTGAAAACCCGGGTGGTGAGAACCCGGGTGGAGAAAACCCGGGCAGCGGCAAGCCGGGCATTTTCCAGACCGTGGCCCAAAGCAGCAACCAGTGGAATACCGCTGGCGCGCTCTCCACTCTGACGCAAAGTGGCCCGTCGCTGGCGCTGTATAACTCGCTGCTTCTGCTGAGCGCGCCGGAAGCGCGCGAGGCGTTCAACCAGCTGTCTGGTGAAGTTTATCCATCAATGCAGTCCAACCTGATCGCTGGCAGCACGCAGGTGTTTAACGTGTTAAACCAGCGTATGCAGCGCGCGTTTGATAACGACAGCCTGCCGATCCCACCGTTAGCCATGTCGCTGGTGCAGCAGCCGGAGCCGCAAAACAATGGCGTCTGGGGCCAGACCTTCAGCTCCTGGAGCCGAAACAGCGGCGACGGAAACGTGGGCAAGCTGGACGGCAACACCACCGGCTTCCTGCTGGGGGCAGATCGCAAGCTGGCGGACCATAACGTGCGTGTCGGCGGCTACTTCGGCTACAGCCGGGGTGATTACGACGTCGACAGCCGTCGCTCCTCAACGGATACCGACAACTATCACCTTGGCCTGTATGCGGCGGGTCAACAGGATGCGTTCTCCCTTCGCGGCGCGCTGGGTTACACCTGGCACAAGATCCAGGGCGAGCGCAATGTTGATTTCAGCGGCTTCTCGGATCGGCTGAAGTCAGATTACGACGCTAACTCGCTGCTGGCGTTTACCGAAGCGGGCTACCGTTTCGGCCAGCCAGACAGGAATATTGAGCCGTTCGTCAATTTATCGTACATCCGGCTGCATACCGACAGCTTCAGGGAAGACGGCGGTGCCGCTGCGCTGAGCGTCCGTAACGAAACGATGAACACCTTCTATTCCACACTCGGGGTGCGCGGTGTGACCGAGCTGCCGAAGAACGTTAACCTCTACGGTTCGCTGGGCTGGCAGCACGCTTATGGCGATAAGAATACCTCTTCGCGCATGGCGTTTGCGGGCAGCGACGCGTTCATTACTCAGGGGCAAGCCGTGGATGAGGACGTAATGGTGGGTGATATCGGCGTGAGCGTACAGCTGTCGCGTGCTGCGACGCTGGATGTGGGTTACCAGGGACAATATGGTGCGGATACCCGCGTCAACTCGGTGAACGCCAATCTGCGCTGGTCGTTCTGAATTATTTCCATTAAAAGAACCCGCCCTCGTGGCGGGTTTGTGCTTTTGGCTTCTGACGAAGCTAGGGATCGTTCCCAGCCGCGTCCAGCAGTTTGTTTTTGAAGATAAACAAACACGCCTCGTTGAAGTTCCCTGCCCCTAACCGCTCCGATAGCGCCGTTCGCTTGCGATAGAGGCTTTTAACCGACATATTCAGCTTATCTGCAATCTCTTCCATTGACCTCCCTGCCTTCAGCAACCGGAGCATTATCGCTTCATGTCTACTCAGCCGTAAGTTAAGCAGCCATTTGGTTGTCAGACGCCAGCCTTTCATATCAAGCACCAGATTGAATAACGACGCCATATCCGGAGGCGTAAGCGACGTGTTCATAAACAGCTTCATACTGTGCAGATCCTCCTCTCGAGGGCGCATATCCAGCATAACGCAGCAGATGGTTTTTCTCGTTCTGGCCGGATGGCGTATCAGGTAATCATATAAACGGAGCGGCGTACGGCTATCAATCAGTACAGTATATTCATTTGCGTCGGTATCAAATATGTTTCTGTCTATCGAACAGAGGCAAATTATATCCGGGAAAAATAGCCGCATCCCCCTGACAAGGAAACAATCCTGAGTCACTAACACTATTGAAGTCGCCACTAATCATCCCTTTTAGATTAAAGCAAGCCCGCCTCTTAAGAAACAAGGACGCTTTCGTTTATAGCGCTTTACATTAACGGCAAATGTTTTCTGGCTTTGATCATCCCTCAATATGACATTGGTGAGCTAGACTTTTTGCAGACTATCACTCAATGCCTGGCGTTAATTATAAATAAAAAAGAATTTCAGAAAAGTCACTTCTCTGAACATTAAGAATTTTTGTCATGAAACTTCCCAAACATGCACCGGAAAGTACTTTAATTAACTCAGAAGAACTTCATTTCAAATATAAAAAAACTGCAAACAGCAAAGAAAAAAACATTTAATATCAATCATTTAAAAAGAACAATCCTGCACTGAATTATCTAAAAAACTTACTTCTTCCAGAATTATCTCAAAACCTCCCAGCCGCTTTTCAACTTATTTATCCCCCAACACATCGGGTGTACATTAAGTCCAATCAGACCACTGAGATGAGGGCGCATAATTACCTTTAAGTAAGTACCCCATAACGTAGCATCATTCAGATTTAATGTTCTCCTTTATGCCCTTTAACGCAGAGTTAAAAGGCGGCCGTGTTATGCAATGGATTCACGATAAACAAATGGCAAATAGATATGGAAAGATCGCTTAGCTTCACTACGTTATTCTTTTATCGCACCACAATATTATTGTTCCTGCTTTTACTCTTTCCTGTTCTGGTTCAGGCTGATGAATCCGTTTATGAGCATCAGATACAACAGGCACGTAACGGTAATTACGCTCTGTTTCTTGATTACCTACAGCGCTATGAGCAACAGCATGCTTTAACACCTGGACAGGTTGCGGACTGGTTACAGGTAGCCTCCTGGGCAGGACGCGATGATGTGGTTATTCGAGTCTGGCAGCGTTATGGTATTTATATGCCGCTGCCCGCTCGCGCCATCGCTGCTGTCGCCCAGTCCAGAAGAAACCAAAAAGCCTGGCCATCCGCCTTATCGCTGTGGAAAGAGGCGCTCAGCCTTGCGCCGGATAACAACGATTACCGCATCGGCTATGTTAAGACCCTGGCCGATGCCCGCAGAGATCGCCTCGCGCTTTCGGAAGCCCGGCAGCTGGTTAAGGACGATCCTTCTCCCGCGCACCTTGAGACGCTCTCCTATGTCTGGATGCGCCAGGGAAAAAACGGGGACCGGCTGCTGGCGGACATGCGCGCTCTAAACGCCGCACCAGGGAATAACGCCCTTCTTCGCGAGACGATCGATGCGTTAACGGATAACCGGGTAAGCACGCCCGCACTCTGGCTGTCGCAAAGCGCAGCGATGTCCCCCGCGGAGCGTCGCCGCCTTGAGCGTAACGCCGCGGCTGAAAAGGTACGCCTGGCGGATGTGCCTGGCAGAACGGAGAAAGAGCGGCTGCGGCTGGCACAAAACGCATTAGATCGCTATCACGTCCTGCTTTCCCGCTGGCAAAACGAACCGCAGGCGGCTGAAGACATCATCCTTGCCCGTATCGATCGGCTTGGCGCGCTGTATGCGCAGGGTGATTACCGGCAGGTTATTAGCGAATATGAGGCGCTGACGACCGCACAGCATCCGGTGCCGGACTGGGCCATCGGCTGGGTGATCTCTGCATATTTGCAGGAGAAAAACACCGTCGCCGCCTTCTCGCTTGTACAACGCTATCCACACTACGCCTCCGATCCGCAGGATGAGGAGCATGCGCTTTTCTACGCCTGGCTGGATACGGGGCAGTATCAAACCGCCCGCCGCTACGTTGAGCGCGAGACCCGCAGCGTTCCCTGGACCCGCTACGATTTCGGATCCCCGACCGCTCAGCCGAACGATCGGTGGCTCACCGGACAGTCACTCAAACTTAACTATTTGCTGGCGACCAACGCCCTGTCGGAAGCCGAAAAGCTGTCGTATCGTCTGGCGTCAACGGCGCCGGGAAATCAGGGATTACAGATTGATTATGCCGCCCTTCTTCAGGCCAGGGGCCTGCCGCGCGCGGCCGAGCAAAAGCTTAAACGAGCAGAGGCGCTCGAACCCACGAATCTGGAGCTTGAAAAACAGCAGGCTTACGTCGCAATGGACCTTCAGGAGTGGCGCCAGATGGATTTACTGGCTGATGACGTAATTGCTCGCGCCCCCGCCGATCGCAGCGCCCGTCGCCTGGACAGGCTCAGAGCGGTCCACCATATGTCAGAGCTGCGTCTGAACGCGGGTAAAGGATTGCATTCAGATAACCCCGTCAGCGGTAGCCACGACATGAGCTGGGACGCCACGCTCTATGGCCCACCCGTGGCGGATAACTGGCGGCTATTTGCTGGCGCCCGCTATGCACAGGGGAATTTCGACGAAGGTAAAGGCATCAGCCGCCACCTGTTGGGCGGCGTTGAGTGGCGCCCACGTGACCTCACGCTCGAAGCCGAGCTCTCCAGCAACCGCTATCACGGCACAAACAGGCCGGGTGCACGGCTCTCAACAACCTACAGCCTGAGTGATAACTGGCAGGTCAGCGGTAGCCTCGAGCGCTTATCACGCGCGACACCCTTACGGGCATTACGCAATGGGATCAGCGCCAACCGGGGTGAAGGTGGGGTGCGCTGGTATCAAAACGAGCGACGTGAATACCAGTTCAACGCCGCCGTCAGCCGCTTCTCAGACCACAACCGCCGTCAGGAATACACCCTCTCTGGGAAAGAGCGTCTCTGGCAGACCCCGACCCTGACGCTGGATCTCGAACCGGGGATCGCCGCCAGTAAAAACAGCCTGCGGAATACGCTCTATTACAACCCGGCACGGGATCTGTCCGTGACGGCAGCCCTGTCCGTTGACCATGAGATGTACCGCCACTACGACACCCTCTGGAACCAGCAGTTCGTGGCAGGCGGCGGCAGCTACTGGCAGAAAAATCAGTCGCCTGGCGCCATTACCCTGCTGGGTTACGGGCAACGCATTCAGTGGAACAACGTTGTCGATACTGGCGTGATGCTGAACTGGGATAAACGCCCTTACGACGGCAAACGCGAGAGTAATCTCTCCGTCACGTTAGATGCGACTTTACGCTTTTAAGGATGAATATGCTGAATACACGTTTTTCTGTAAGCCTGATCGTCATCGGCTGGCTCTGCCTCAGCGCGAGTCTCTGCGCGCAGCCGCTCTCCTTTATGGCTCCTGAAGAGAGGCCGCAGCTGGAGGCCAGCAAACCCTGGCCGGAGAATCAGTTTCTGGTCCTGGCCTACCACGACGTCGAAGATGATGCTGCCGATCAGCGCTACCTCTCCGTTCGCACCAGCGCGTTAAACGAGCAGATAAGCTGGCTTTTGCACAACGGCTATCACGCCATCAGCGTGCAGGACATTCTGGATGCGCATGAAGGAAAAAAAACGCTGCCGCCGAAAGCCGTTTTGCTCAGCTTCGACGACGGCTACAGCAGCTTTTACACCCGCGTTTGGCCCCTGCTTCAGGCCTGGAACGTTCCTGCGCTGTGGGCGCCGGTGGGCAGCTGGGTGGATACGCCGGCAAATCAAAAAGTTAACTTCGGCGGTCTGATGACGCCCCGCGATCGGTTCGCGACATGGGACATGGTGCGCGAGTTAAGCCGCTCCCCGCTGGTTGAAATTGGCTCGCATACCTGGGCCTCGCATTACGGCATCCCGGCCAACCCGCAGGGAAGCCGTGAACCCGCTATCGCCAACCGTTTTTTCGATAACGCGACGGGGCATTACGAAACCGATGAACACTTCAACCAGCGGATCGCCGCAGACGTACGGAAAGTCACCGAAAAAATCACCCAGGTGACGGGAAAAGCGCCGCGTGCCTGGGTGTGGCCCTATGGGGCTGCCAACGGTACATCGCTCGCTATCGCCCAGAAACAGGGCTATCAGCTGGCCTTTACCCTGGAGGACGGGCTGGCAAACGTGCGCGACCTCGGCAACATCCCGCGCCTGCTGATTGCCGGAAATCCGTCGATAAAAACCTTTGCCAACACGGTTAGCCGCGTTCAGGAGTTTGACCCGGTGCGCGTCATGCATGTTGATCTCGATTATGTCTACGATCCCGATCCGACCCAGCAGACGAAAAACATCAACAAACTCGTCCAGCGGGTCTACGACATGAAAATCAGCCATGTGTTTCTCCAGGCGTTTTCGGATCCGCGGGGCGACGGCAGGATCGGCGCGCTCTATTTCCCCAACCGCCGGCTTCCGGTCCGGGCCGATCTCTTTAATTTTGTCGCCTGGCAGCTACAAACCCGCGCGGGAGTGAAAGTCTTTGCGTGGATGCCGGTCCTCTCTTTCGATCTCAGTCCAGCCCTGCCGCGCGTGCAGCGCCGGGATCGTCAAACGGGAGAGTTGACCGTGGCCGCCGAGCCCTATATCCGGCTCTCCCCCTGGAGTCCACAGGTTCGCCAACAGGTGACGGAGATCTATGAAGATCTGGCCCGCTATGCCAGCTTCAACGGGATCTTGTTCCATGACGACGCGGTGCTGACGGACGTTGATGATGCCGGACAGGAGACGACCCGCCAGAAGAGCCAGCAGCTTATCGGCTTTACCCGCACGCTGAGCCAGGCGGTGAAAAACATCCGTGGCCCGCAGATCAAGACCGCGCGCAATATGTTCGCCCTCCCCATTCTGCAGCCCGAAAGCGAAGCGTGGTTTGCGCAAAATCTGGATGATTTTCTGTCGGCCTACGACTGGACGGTGCCGATGGCAATGCCACTGATGGAGTCCGTCCCGGCAGAAGAGAGCAATGCCTGGCTGACGCGTTTAGTCAACGCCGTCGCCGCACGCCCCGGCGCGCTGAATAAAACGATTTTTGAGCTACAGGCCAGGGACTGGGCGCAGAAACCGCAGCGTGCCGTAGCCGATGAACGTCTGGTGGAGTGGATGCAGGTGCTCCAGCTGAACGGCATCAAAAATTACGGTTATTACCCCGACGACTTCCTCAACAACCAACCTGATATTTCGCGTATCAGGCCTGAATTTTCTTCGTACTGGTATCCTGACAATGACTGATCGCATTATCGCCTTCTCTATTTTGTGTCTGGTATTCGGGTTGCCGTTAGGCGTAGCCGCGCTGTTTACCGGCGAACTGATTCTGGACTTTGTCTTTTTCTGGCCGCTGTTTATGTCCGTGCTCTGGGTAACCGGCGGCCTCTATTTCTGGTTTCAGCTTGAACGGCACTGGTCGTGGGATAACGCAACACCCGCGCCCGCCTTAGCCGGTGAACCGTTAATCTCGATTCTTATTCCCTGCTTTAATGAGGAACGCAACGCACGGGAGACCATTAGCGCCGCGCTGGGTCAGCGGTACTGGAATGTTGAGGTTATCGCCATCAACGACGGCTCTTCGGACAATACCGCGCAGGTGCTGCATCAACTGGCGCAGGAGCAGCCGCGCCTGCGGGTGATTAATCTCGCGGAGAATCAGGGGAAAGCCGTGGCGCTCAAGGCTGGTGCGGCGGCGGCCCGGGGCGATCTGCTGGTCTGCATTGACGGCGACGCCCTGCTCGATCGCGATACGGCCGCGTATCTGGTGGCACCGCTGATTCAGTATCCCCACGTTGGGGCCGTCACCGGAAATCCGCGTATTCGCACGCGCTCAACGCTGATTGGTCGTATTCAGGTGGGCGAGTTTTCTTCCATTATTGGTCTTATCAAGCGAACGCAGCGGATCTATGGCCGGGTCTTTACGGTCTCCGGCGTCATCGCCGCCTTTCGCCGACAGGCGCTGGCGGATGTCGGGTACTGGAGCCCGGATATGATCACAGAGGACATTGACATAAGCTGGAAGCTTCAGCTGCGCCACTGGGATATCTTTTTCGAGCCGCGGGCGCTGTGCTGGATCCTGATGCCGGAGACGCTCAAGGGGCTGTGGAAACAGCGTCTGCGCTGGGCTCAGGGCGGTGCAGAGGTGTTTCTGGTTAACCTGCGCAAAATGGCCCGCTGGGAGCATCATCGGATGTGGCCCCTGTTTCTCGAGTACGCGCTATCAACGCTGTGGGCGTTTGCCTATGGAGCGACCGTGGTGTTGTTCATTCTTAGCCATATTATCCCTCTTCCCGCGAACCTGGCCGTTGCGAGTCTGTTTCCCCCGGCGTTTACCGGGCTGCTGCTGGGGGTGATGTGCCTGCTGCAATTCCTCGTCAGTTTGTATATCGAGCGGCGCTACGAGCGGAAAGTGGCAGGCTCGCTGTTCTGGGTGATTTGGTTCCCGATGGTGTACTGGATGATTGGCCTGTTTACCACCCTCGTGGCATTTCCGAAAGTCATGCTTAAACGTAAACGCGCCCGCGCGCGCTGGATCAGTCCGGACCGGGGAAAAGGGAGCATTCAATGAACGAGAATACGTTAATTTTGACTGAACATCGGCTGGCACCGCGTCTTTTCGATGCCGCATTAACGCTGATAGCCTGGGGAGGATTCCTGTTTTTCCTGTATGCCAGGCTGTGGATGCAGTTAACCGAGGAGAGCGATCACCGCTGGAGCGTGATTATCGCCTCTTTTAATACAGTGCTGGTCTATCTGCTGATTGCCGCGTTCAACGGCTGGCTGCTGATCCTGTGGTATCAGTACAATCGCCGCCGCGCGCATGTGAGGCGGCGTCATCCGCAAATGTTGCGCCATGACGAGCTTGCCCAAAGTTTTAACGTCACGCCGCACATTATGTCCGAGATGAGCCAGTACAACCTGCTGACGGTCTATCATGACCAGATCGGCCGGATCATTGATTTGAAGATCAGCGAGCAGCAGGTCAAGGAAGAAGAGTAATAAAAAGCCCCCGCAGCATACCCTGCGGGGGCTTTTTTATAACAGGGAGACGTTATTTATCCTTCACCACAATCAGCGGTTCAATATCGCTCTCTTTCTTCACCACCAGCGAGTCATCCCCACGCAGACAGGTTCCGCCATAGTTTCCGCCCACGGTAAAGGTGCAGACCTGTATGTATCTGCCGTCAACCTTTGGCAGGCACCATAGCTGCTGGTAGATATTTTTGCGGTCAACAAACTTGCCGCTGGACTGGTCCAGCAGTTGATCCTGGGCGCCGATCAGATCGATATTGCTCCCGCAGCGTCCGGCTATCGGTTTAACGGCATAGCCTGTCCGTTTCAGCAGCGCATTCACCTCAAAATCGGTATCCAGCAGGTAACGGTGGTTCGGGAACAGCTGCCACAGCACCGGCAGGATCGCCTTGTTACCTGGGATCACCGTCCACAGCGGTTCAAAGACCAGCACTTCCGGGCGCAGCAGGACGTCAATCAGGCGCACTTCACCCTTCGGGTGACCGGTACGGATGGGCACGGCGGCGTACTCGGTTTCGCTCACCTCGCGGATCTGCTCGATCGCCGTTTCCCACGCCCAGGTTTTCCATACGCAGTTGACGTGACGGCCTTCATCATCAATCAGTTGCCCGGCGGCATCCCAGCTCAGCGCGCCCAGTCCATGCAGGATTTTGGTTTCAAACCCGGCCTGGATCAGCGAGCGCTGAATAAAGAGCGCGTGGTAATCCTCTTCGATATCGTTGTCCTGCATGATATGGACGAACGGCCGCGCGTGGCTGTGCTTCCAGGCGCCGGTCAGCTCCTCCAGCAAGCCTTCCGCCGGATTGTGGCCGGTGCCGCGATAGCCGTTTTTCACCCACTCTTCAAGAATCAGCCCGCCCTCGGTATGGCAGGAGGCGGAGTCCGCGTTGTACTCGTAAACCTTAATGCCGCGCTCATCCATGCAGAAATCCATACGACCGGTGATCATATGGTGACGACGCCACTGCCAGGAGAGGCGCAGACGCGGCCAGAGAATTTTCGGGATGTCGAAAAGCGCGAGTAAGCTGTCGTCTTTCAGCACCTTGTCGGTGGCATGAAGGTACATCAGGTGCAGTTCGTTGGTGGCTTTGATCAGCTCCTGCTCGGCACTTTCGGTAATGGTGAAGTACTGGCAGGGATCGTTGTTAATAACGTGGCCGTTCGCGCGAATGTACGCCTGTTGCAGGGCGTCGTTTTCATTGAGCCATTTTCCGTCGAACTGACGGTTGTTCTTCAACCGCGCGCCGCTGATTTTCAGCAGCTCACCGTCGATCTCCGGCTGAGGAATACTGTGTTCCGTCTCCTCCGTCTGGATCATCCAGCCGAGGATCTCGGTATCGCTGAACGTATCATGAAGCGTATAGCAACCGTTCTCAACGCTCAGACGCAGCTCGCGCGTCCACTGCTGCCCCATCGGCAGCGGAGAGTGAATAACGTTCTGCTCGGCAATGCGCACTCTGTCGTCCAGCAACTGGGTGATGACGGCGACGTGGCCGGTCTCTTGAAATTCACCGCCCTTTTGCCAGATGAGCAATGCACCGGCCTGCGGCGCGCGCTTCGAGCCATTAGCAAAGGCCTGTAGCGGCAGGATGTTGTCATTCACCACCTGGCGTAAAAAACGCAGGGAGAAGATCTCCCACGCCATCCCGACGTCGGTAAAGACAAACCCGTGGTTGAGAAACAGGAAACGGCGCGCAAACTCAACGCACTGCCATTTATGGCCCATGTATTCGTTGCCGATATAGCTGCGGAATTCCGCGTCTTCCGGATAGTGCCGCGGATCGAGACTGCCGTAATTTGAAGAGTAAATCGCCACGCCACCCGGCGCATAGCCTAATAACGTCCCGAAGGGTGCGTCACTGCTTAACGTTCCTTTACGCATGTGTCCAACCTAAAACAGGCAGGCGGCAATTTTTTTGTGGGGTTGTCGTCGTCTGCACGTTGTAATTAACTGACAGAGGTGGCGTTATCATACACCCGCCCTGCCCATTACGCTCGCATCGTTAAACGGTTCCCCTATCTCCTGCTACACTGCCTCAACACAACACCAAAAAGGCAGGCCAACATGTCAGATAACACCTATCAGCCACCGAAAGTGTGGGAATGGAAACAGAATAACGGCGGCGCGTTCGCCAATATCAACCGTCCCGTCTCGGGCGCTACGCACGAGAAAGAGCTGCCTGTGGGCGAGCACCCGCTCCAGCTGTACTCTCTGGGTACGCCGAATGGACAGAAAGTTACCATCATGCTGGAAGAGCTGCTGGCGCTGGGCGTGACGGGCGCGGAATACGACGCATGGTTAATCCGCATCGGTGAGGGCGATCAGTTCTCCAGCGGTTTTGTCGACGTGAACCCGAACTCGAAGATCCCGGCACTGCGTGACCACTCCACCACCCCGCCGACGCGCGTCTTTGAATCCGGCAATATCCTGCTCTATCTGGCCGAGAAATTTGGTCACTTCCTGCCAAAAGATCCGGCAGGACGAACGGAAACCCTGAACTGGCTGTTCTGGTTACAGGGCGCGGCCCCGTTCCTCGGCGGCGGTTTTGGCCACTTCTATAACTACGCGCCGGTGAAGATTGAGTACGCTATCGATCGCTTCACCATGGAAGCTAAACGCCTGTTCGACGTGCTGGACAAGCAGCTGGGGCGCGGTCGTTATGTAGCGGGTGAGGAATATACCATCGCCGATATGGCGATCTGGCCGTGGTTTGGCTGTGTGGCGCTGGGCAGCGTCTACAACGCCGCCGAATTCCTCGACGCCGGGAAGTACACCAACGTGCAGCGCTGGGCAAAAGATGTGGCGAATCGCCCGGCCGTTAAACGCGGGCGCATTGTTAACCGCACCAACGGCGAGCTGAACGAGCAGCTGCATGAGCGCCATTCAGCGAGCGACTTCGATACCCAGACGGAAGATAAACGTCAGGATTGACCCATGACCGGGCGGTTCGCCGCCCCTCTTCTGCGATGAGAAAAATGAGTCAGCACGCGTGAGCAAGGATCCTCGAATGTCAGACCAGACGCTAAAAGCGACCCGACAGCAGAGCATCATCACCCTGCTGAGTAAAAGTGACTGGCTGACCACCGATGCCCTGGCTGAAAAGCTCTCCGTCAGCAAAGAGACGATCCGCCGGGATCTGAAGTCGTTACAGCAGCAGGGGAAACTTCTGCGCCAGCACGGGCGTGCGCGTCTGATTCACCCGGACAGCCGCGACAGCGGTGAACCCTTTGGCGCACGCCTGAAAAGCCATTATGCCGACAAAGCCGATATTGCCCGACACGCGCTGGGCTGGATCAGCGAAGGGATGACCATCGCCCTCGACGCCAGCTCGACCTGCTTTCATCTGGCGCGCCAGCTTCCGGATATCGAACTCACCGTGTTTACCAATAGCCTGCCTGTCTGCCACGAGATGGCAAAGCGCGAGCGGATCACGCTTATCTGCTCCGGCGGAACGCTTGAGCGTAAGTATCGCTGCTATGTTAATCCGGCGCTGGTGACGCAGCTTAAAGGACTGGAGATCGATCTGTTTATCTTCTCGTGTGAAGGGGTTGATGAGCATGGCATCCTTTGGGATCCGTCCGAGCACAACGCGGGCTTTAAGGCGCTGCTGTTAAACCGGGCCAGCCAGTCGCTGCTGCTGATCGACAAAAGTAAATTTATGCGGGCAAGCGAAGTGAAAATCGGTCAGCTGTCGCAGGTGACACAGATTATTCAGAGCGATAAATGTCAGGCCGCCAGAGACGGCCTGACGCGATGATGTTACGCGGAGAGACGGAACTTCTGCACTGAGCGCTGGAGTTCTTCGGTCTGCCGTTCCAGTGCGGCCGCAGCGGCGGAAACCTGCTCCACCAGCGAGGCATTCTGCTGGGTCACGCCGTCCATCTGCGTGATGGCTACGCCGACCTGAGAAATACCTTTGCTCTGCTCCTCTGACGCGGTGGCGATCTGCTTCATAATGACGGTCACCTCCGTCACGTCGCGCAGGATAGCTTCCATCGTCGTGCCGGTATCGTTCACCAGCTGCGCCCCCTGCTCCACGCGGGCAACGGAATCCGCAATCAGCCCTTCGATCTCTTTTGCCGCATTCGCGCTGCGGCTGGCCAGATTACGCACCTCACCCGCCACGACCGCAAAACCGCGCCCCTGCTCCCCGGCCCGAGCCGCTTCCACCGCGGCGTTCAGCGCCAGAATATTGGTCTGGAAGGCGATGCTGTTGATAACGGTAGTGATTTCAGCAATTTTCTTCGAGCTGTCCGAAATGCCGCTCATGGTCGTGACCACATCGTCTACCAGCGACCCGCCGCGGCTGGCCGTACTGGAGGCGACATCCGCAAGCTGGCTGGCCTGGCGCGCGCTTTCGGCGTTCAGCTTCACCGTTGCGGTAAGCTGCTCCATGCTGGCCGCGGTCTCTTCCAGCGCAGCGGCCTGCTCTTCGGTACGCGAAGAGAGATCGTTATTCCCGCTGGAGATCTCCGTTGCCCCGCGCCAGATATTCTCGCTGCCGGAACGAATCGTGCTGACCGCCTCCCGCAGGCTGTCCTGCATGGCGCTTAGCAGCGGAACCAGTTGCCCCACGCAGTTGCGGCCAATGGGCTCAATCGGCTGGCTGAGATCGCCCTGCGCAATCTGGCGGAACTGCTGACGGATACGCTCCAGCGGTTTTACCAGCAGCGCCACCAGGTAGCGGTCGGTGAACAGCAGGATCAGCAGACCCACGATCGTGGCGGTAATAATCACCGTCCGGGTCATGCTGGTCAGGCTGTCGACCACAACGCGCGTACTGTCGAGCGCCTTCACCGCAGAATTGTTAAAGTTCTCAACCGCGGCGCCAAACGCGCGGCTTAGCGGCGGCGTAACGTTGTTGGCATGCTGACGATAGCCTTCGAGCGTCGCCTGCTTTGCCTGCACCATCTGAGGCGTAACGCCCCGATCGAGCAGCGCCTGCCAGGTGGAAATCACCTGCGCAGAGACCTTTTCATCCATCGGGCCCGGGGAGATAGCTTTCATCTCTGCCAGCTTTTTACTCATGTTATCCAGCGCCTGCTGAGCAGGAGCCAGGTCCGGCGTGCCGCCCGCTGCTTTAGCTTCCATCGCCCGGCTCAGGCGGGTGACGAAACGGAAATACTGATCGTTGCCCTGGCTCAGCACCGTCATCTGCCTGACCAGCTGGCGGTCAACGTCATTACCATCAGAAACACGAGACAGAGACCAGGTGCTGTAAAGCCCCACGCCTGCCCACATGACACAAAAGATCCCCAGTACCGTCAGCATGACGAAACGGATGGTGAAATTACGAAGCATCTTCATTGAGTATTCCTTGCCGTGAGGGTGAATTCGCCCAGAGGCGAGTACTACCCTCGTTATCGGCAGGGACAGGGGAAAAGATAACCCTTTATGATGATTTATTTAAGCAGGGCTTATCATTCCAGATATTTTTTAAACCAGCTTAACGTTCTCGACCAGGCCAGCTCGGCTGCGGGCTGGTCATAGCGTGGGGTAGAATCGTTGTGAAATCCATGGTTTACGCCGGGGTAGATATACGCTTCATAAACCTTATTATTTGATTTCAGCGCGGCTTCATAGGCAGGCCAGCCCTCGTTAATATTTTTGTCCAGCTCGGCATAATGAAGCAGGAGCGGCGCGCTAATTTTTGGCACATCCTCCACCCGCGGCTGACGACCATAGAAGGGCACCGCGCAGTCGAGTTCCGGATACGCTACGGCGGCGGCATTCGATACGCCGCCGCCGTAGCAAAAACCGGTAATCCCCACCTTACCGGTGGCTTCCGGATGATTTTTCATAAACTCTATGGCGGCAAAAAAGTCGTTCATCAGCCTTGTCGGGTCGACCTTCTGCTGCAAAACCTTTCCTTCGTCGTCGTTGCCGGGGTATCCCCCCACCGAGCTCAGGCCGTCGGGAGCCAGCGCGATATACCCCGCTTTCGCCACGCGTCGTGCCACGTCTTCAATATACGGATTCAGCCCCCGGTTCTCATGCACGACCACTACCGCGGGCGTTTTCGCGGTAGCTTTGGCCGGCTTCACCAGGTAACCGCGCACTTCGCCGTGACCATTGGGCGAGGGATAAGTGATGTATTCCGGACGAATATCGGGATCGGTGAATTTAACCTGCTCCGCGAGGGCGTAGTTGGGTTTAAGCATATTAAACAGCATCAGCGCCGTTACGCCGCCTGCGGCATAGCGCGCCGCGAGATTCAGAAATTCGCGTTTGCTGATTTTACCGTGGGCGTAATAGTCATAGTAATCAAGCAGCTCTTGCGGAAAATCTTTGGCAGTCAGGCGCGTCATCGCTTATCTCCATGATTTATGATTTGATAAGCTTAGAATAAAAACGCTGTTTCGAAAATTCACCGATAAGAAAGGAGACATCATGTCCTGGCACCCTTACACCGGCCGATACGAAAACATGCAGTACCGATACTGCGGCAAAAGCGGCCTGCGCTTACCGGCGCTGTCGCTGGGTCTGTGGCACAGCTTTGGCCACGTTCAGGCGCTCGATTCCCAGCGCGCGCTGCTGCGTAAGGCCTTCGATCTCGGCATTACCCATTTTGACCTTGCCAACAACTACGGCCCCCCTCCAGGCAGCGCTGAAGAAAATTTTGGCCGCCTGCTGCGAGAAGATTTTGCCGGGTATCGCGACGAGCTGATCATCTCCACCAAAGCGGGCTACGACATGTGGCCAGGACCGTATGGTTCGGGTGGTTCACGTAAGTATCTGCTCGCCAGCCTCGACCAGAGCCTGAAACGCATGGGCGTGGAGTATGTGGATATTTTCTATTCTCACCGCGTAGACGAAAACACGCCGATGGAAGAGACCGCCGCCGCGTTGGCACACGCGGTGCAGAGCGGAAAAGCGCTGTACGTCGGCATTTCGTCCTACTCCACGGAACGCACGACGGTGATGGCCGAATTGCTGCGCGAGTGGAAGATCCCGCTTTTGATCCACCAGCCCTCTTACAACCTGCTTAACCGCTGGGTCGACAAGACTGGTCTGCTGGACGCGCTGGAGAAAAACGGAACGGGCTGTATCGCCTTTACCCCGCTGGCGCAGGGCCTGCTGACCGGGAAATACCTGAACGGTATTCCGGACGGTTCACGTATGCAGCGCGAAGGGAAAAAAGCGCGCGGCCTGACGGAGAAAATGCTGACCGAAGCCAACCTGAGCAGCCTTCGTCTGCTGAACGAGATGGCGCACGCGCGCGGGCAGACGATGGCGCAGATGGCGCTAAGCTGGCTGTTGAAAGATACACGTGTAACGTCAGTGCTCATCGGCGCGAGCCGCCCGGAGCAACTGGAAGAGAACGTTCAGGCGCTGAATAACCTGTGCTTTACCGAAGATGAACTGACGCGGATTGACCAGCACGTGGCGGATGGTGAGCTGAATTTGTGGCAGGCGTCGTCGGATAAATAAATAGTGCGGTCCGATGCTTTCGCCCCTCACCCTAACCCTCTCCCCAGAGGGGAGAGGGAACTTGAACACCCTCTCCCCTCTGGGGAGAGGGCAGGGTGAGGGGCCTGGTAAATTTATTTCTTACTGATCTTATCCAGATATCCCATCACAAACGCCGACAGTACAAACGTCAGGTGGATAATCACATACCACATCAGCTTATTATCCGGGACGTTTTTAGCATCCATAAAGACACGTAACAGGTGAATAGACGAAATCGCCACAATCGACGCCGCGACTTTATTTTTCAGCGATGAGGCGTCCATTTTCCCCAGCCAGTTGAGCTTTTCTTTGTGCTCGGCGATATCAAGCTGAGAGACGAAATTCTCATAACCGGAGAACATCACCATCACCAGTAATCCTCCTACCAGCGTCATATCCACCAGCGACAGCAGAACCAGAATCAAATCGGCTTCTGCCACGGAGAAAATGTTTGGCAGGACGTGGAATATCTCCTGGAAGAACTTGATCGTCAGGGCGACCAGCGCCAGAGAGAGACCAAAATAGACGGGTGCGAGCAGCCAGCGAGAGGCATACATTGCGTTTTCAAAGAAGCGTTCCATAAAATCCTGTCTGCAAACGAAACCAGCGCTCAGTATATCTCAACTATACCTCGTTGGGATCCACATCCGGACGCGCATACTCCGGCCAGACCAGTGCGACCAGTTCCGGGTAGGCTTCCAGGCTAAACTCGCGAAAACACTGGCGCAGATTTAATACGTCTAAATCGGAATACGACACCTTCTCGCCATTCAGACAGCGCTTTTTGATATTGTCGTAATATTTATAGACCGCCGAATTAAGGTCGCTACAGCGGCGCTGCGCGTCGAACAGGCCGGGCGTATCATTAATTTCGGCCATTTTCATTCGCTTAATTGTCGCATGGAGAAAATCGATATATTCGTGATTCACCCGCCAGTACCAGACTGGCGTCACGGCGTTCATCAAGACGGAGAAATGATCTTCCCCCTCCTCTTTGGACATCAATTCAGGCTGCGGTGGTTCACTGGCGTCATTTGACACTTTCGTTTTATTGAACTCTTGCATCAATAAAAGCACGCCAGCGGTCAGTAATAGTAACGTTACGACCGTGAAGAAAATGCTGTTCATGGGTAGGCTCCATTTTTTTTGATTTTAAAATTGCCTCATGATATTGTCAACGAATCTCACCCTTTTTCCAACCCCACCCTTTTGAAATTAAAGGAAATTAAAATGCTGCCCGACAATCTTGTCCCGGCAAAGTACCACATTACGCCTGTGGAACAGCCTTCGACGGAAGCAGATAAAGAGGCGAATTTCACTCAAGGAAAAAGAAAACTCTCCGACTATGAAGCCGATATATTAATTGGTGTTTCACGCACCGGCAAATCCCGTAATATGGTGCTGGAAGAGCACGATCGCCATTTAAAAGAACGGTTATTTCGTGCCATCAAGATTGAAGCCTTAGTTCATCTGCTAAATGATTTACAGGCCGAAGGGGAAATAGATGCCCAGGCTCTAAGTCAAATAATGGCCGAGAAAACACAGCAAATAAATGAAGCTGGCAATGAAATTTGGCTTAACTTAATTACGCGTGAAAAAAGCAATCCCATTTTTTATAACCTGGGGGATGATTAACGTGAATGATGATAGCGGTAATAACGTTTATTTGACTTTAGATGATAAGAAAAGCGATGAATTTATCTTAAAGCAGAATCTCGACGCCCTGAAAAAGATAAAAAATGACGAGATGACGCGAATAACGCAGGACTTGGTTTCGATTCCGGCCACGCTGGTGCGCCTGAAATGGCAGAACCGTCGGGAAATTTATGCCTTGCAGGCCAAAGAGGAGATTTACGGCGCGGTGATGAACGCCATTATTGAGCTGCGCCCTGAGCTTAAAGAGAAGATCCTTGGGCGACTGGAGACGAACTATCAGTACCTGCTGGCACGCGAGACAGCCACCCTGCGCCTGACCCGTAAACTCTCGGAAGGCAACTATCGCACATCAAACGTCACCTGCGTGGCGCTCGATGAAGAGGCGTCAACAACATCTTCTAACTGCTGACAACGTGGTTCGCCCGGCGGCGCTAGCCTGAGATTGTAGGCCGGGTAAGGCGAAGCCGCCACCCGGCACGGAAGGCGGCTTCGCCTTCGTTTTACTTCGCGGCCGCTTTCTCTTCGCCGACCAGACCAATCTTCAGGTATCCCGCCTGATGCAGCGTGTCCATTACCTTCATCATGGTTTCATAATCGACGGTTTTATCCGCGCGGAAGAAGACGGTGGTGTCTTTCTTGCCGCCGGTCAGCTGGTCCAGCGCCGGAATAACCGAGGCATCCGTCACCGGATCGTTGCCCAGGAACATGGACTTATCGGCCTTCACGGACAGGTAGACAGGCTTTTCCGGACGCGGCTGCGGCTGGCTGGAGGACGCTGGCAGATTCACCTTCACGTCCACCGTCGCCAGCGGCGCGGCAACCATAAAGATAATCAGCAGAACCAGCATGACGTCGATAAACGGCGTCACGTTGATCTCATGCATTTCACCGTTATCGTCCAGATTTTCATTAAGACGCATTGCCATACAATCAACCTACGCGCAGTTTGGACGCCGCATGCACCGGTTTAACGGCGCTGGCGTTCAGGTCCAGATCGCGGCTTTGCAGCAGCAGAACCTGCGCGGCAACGTCACCCAGTGTGGCTTTGTAACTGCCAATCATGCGCGCGAAGATGTTATAGATAACTACCGCAGGGATAGCGGCAACCAGACCGATAGCCGTTGCCAGCAGCGCTTCTGCGATACCCGGCGCGACGACCGCAAGGTTAGTGGTCTGCGTCTGGGCGATACCGATAAAGCTGTTCATGATGCCCCAGACGGTACCGAACAGGCCGACGAACGGGGAGATAGCGCCGATAGTCGCCAGGTAGCCGTTACCGCGGCCCATATGACGACCCACGGCCGCAACGCGACGCTCCAGACGGAAGCCGGTACGCTCTTTAATGCCTTCGTTATCTTCACTGCCTGCGGAGAGTTCCAGCTCGTTCTGCGCTTCGTTCACTAACAGGGTAGTCAGGCTTTTCGCATGGAAGGATGAGGTGATATCAGAAGCCTGATCCAGAGAGCGGGCTTCCGCCAGCTGCTTCTGCTCACGCTTGAGGCGGCGTTTTTGTGAAAGAAGTTCGGCGCTCTTGCTGAAGAAGATAGCCCAGGTGATCACGGACGCCAGAATCAGGCCGATCATCACAACCTTAACGACGATGTCAGCATGTTGATACATGCCCCAAACGGAGAGATCCGTCTGCATCAAATTATTACCCACTCTGTATCTCCAGGACGCAAATCACACAATCTGAACGTAATAATATCAAAACGTCGTCGAATTGATAGTAGTTCTCATTAGTATTTACATAGTGCCGTAATTTTCGCTCACTTTCCTTGCGCTTACGCAGTAAAAATTTCTTATGCGAATATTTGATAATATTTTCTGCTTATTCGATAAGCATCCGGATGCACATTGTGACAATCGTGGTAGTCTGGACGTCCAGACGTATAAAAATAGGGTTAGCGAACATGACTAAAAAGCAGCTTGAGACCACGCTGGTGCAGGCAGGACGCAGTAAAAAATACACCCAGGGCTCGGTCAACAGCGTGATCCAGCGTGCCTCCTCGCTGGTGTTTGATACCGTCGAAGATAAAAAAATCGCCACGCGTAATCGCGCTAAGGGCGGGCTGTTTTACGGTCGCCGTGGCACGTTAACCCATTTCTCGTTGCAGGAAGCCATGTGCGAACTGGAGGGCGGCGCGGGCTGCGCGCTGTTCCCGTGCGGTGCGGCGGCGGTCGCCAATACCATTCTGGCGTTTGTTGAACAGGGTGACCACATCCTGATGACCAATACCGCCTACGAGCCAAGCCAGGACTTCTGCACCAAAATACTCAGCAAGCTCGGCGTCACCACCAGCTGGTTCGATCCGCTGATTGGGGCCGGTATTGCCGGGCTTATTCAGCCCAACACGCGCGTTGTGTTCCTGGAATCTCCCGGCTCCATCACTATGGAAGTGCATGACGTCCCGGCCATCGTGAAGGCGGTGCGCAGCATAGCGCCGGAAGCGATCATCATGATCGACAACACCTGGGCGGCAGGTGTGCTGTTTAAAGCCCTGGAATTTGACATCGATATCTCCATTCAGGCGGCGACCAAATACCTGATTGGCCACTCAGACGGCATGATCGGTACGGCGGTATCTAATGCCCGCTGCTGGGAGCAATTGCGTGAAAACGCCTACCTGATGGGCCAGATGGTGGATGCCGATACCGCCTACATGACCAGCCGGGGCATCCGTACGCTCGGCGTGCGTCTGCGTCAGCATCACGAAAGCAGCCTGCAAATTGCACAGTGGCTGGCGCTGCATCCGCAGGTGGAGCGCGTTAACCATCCGGCGCTGCCGGGCAGCAAGGGCCACGAATACTGGCAACGTGACTTTACGGGCAGCAGCGGGTTGTTCTCATTTGTTCTTAAGAAGCGCCTGAATGACGCCGAGCTGGCAAGCTATCTGGATAACTTTACCCTCTTCAGCATGGCCTATTCATGGGGTGGGTTTGAATCGTTGATCCTGCCCAATCAGCCGGAGCAGATTGCGGCCCTGCGCCCGGGCGGCGAGGTGGACTTCGAGGGGACCTTAATCCGCCTGCATATCGGGCTGGAAAATGTGGACGATTTAATTGCGGATTTATCGGCAGGATTTGAGCGCATCGTGTAAAGTGCTGGCTGACATGTACTCCCTGGACGCTATTCTGAACACCGCAAGCAGAAAAGTCTGTATGAGATGCGCCTGCGATCAACCCCGACAGGCAAAATTGGGAGTACAATAGCGTTATATCTGCTGTTCCACAGGAAAGTCCATGGCTGTTATTCAAAATATCATCACGGCGCTCTGGCAACACGATTTTGCCGCGCTGGCGGACCCACATGTCGTCGGGATTGTCTATTTCGTGATGTTCGCGACGCTGTTTCTGGAAAATGGATTACTGCCAGCCTCATTTTTACCCGGTGACAGCCTGCTCCTGCTCGCAGGGGCGTTAATCGGCAAGGGCGTGATGGACTTCGCACCGACAATGGTGATCCTCACCTCTGCGGCCAGTCTCGGCTGTTGGCTGAGCTACCTGCAAGGGCGCTGGCTTGGAAACACCCGCGTGGTGAAAGGCTGGCTGGCGCAGCTGCCGCATAAATATCATCAGCGCGCGACCTGCATGTTTGACCGTCACGGCCTGCTGGCGTTGCTTGCCGGGCGTTTTCTGGCGTTCGTTCGCACCCTGTTGCCTACCATGGCGGGTATTTCAGGCCTCTCTAACCGCCGCTTCCAGTTCTTCAACTGGCTGAGCGCCCTGCTCTGGGTGGGCGTGGTTACCACGCTCGGCTACGCGCTGAATATGATCCCCTTTGTTAAGCGCCATGAAGACCAGGTGATGACCTTCCTGATGATCCTGCCGATTTTCCTGCTGGTTGCAGGGCTGGTGGGTACCATTGCGGTGGTGATCAAGAAAAAGTATTGCAGCGCATAAATAAAAGCCGGGTGGCGCTACCGCTTACCCGGCCTCCGTTTCCCCTCACGCTCCCTGCATGGTTCTGATACGTGACGCATCTTCCCCCGGCGTGACGCCGAAGTAACGCTTAAATTCCCGACTAAACTGCGAAGCGCTTTCATACCCGACCCGCATCGCCGCGGCGCTGGCCTTCATGCCATCGTGGATCATCAGCATCCGCGCCTTATGCAGACGGTAAGTTTTGAGGTACTGCAACGGCGACGTGCTGGTGACGGATTTAAAGTTATGGTGAAACGCCGAGACGCTCATATTGGCTTCCGCCGCCAGCTGATCAACGCTGAGGTTTTCCGTGTACTGGCTCTCGATGCGCTTCAGCACGCGACTAATGAGGCTGAAGTGCGTTTGCCGGCTTACCAGCGCCAGCAGCGCCCCGCCGCCCGGTCCCAGCAGCACATGGTAAAGAATTTCGCGGATAATCTGCTTTCCGAGAATACGCGCATCCAGAGGCCTTTCCATCACGTCTAACAGGCGTTCAATCGCGCAGAGAATTTCCTCCGATAAGGTCGCGGAGTTGATACCGCTTGCCGCCATCGACGGCCGGAAAAGTTTGTCCTCCCCAATCTCCATCAGCAACTCCTGCAACTGGAGAATGTCGACGTTGACGCGGATCCCGGCCAGCGGTACCTCCTCTGTCGCGAAAGTTTCACATTCGAAGGGTAAAGGTACAGTCAGAAGCAGATATTCATTGGTGTCGTAACGGAACACGCGCTCATTGATATAGCCAATCTTATGGCCAGAAAAGAGAAACACGATGCCGGGCTGATACATCACCGGGGTGCGCGTTCCGGGCTGGGTACCGTAGAGCAATCGGATATCCGGCAACAGCTCAGCCGAATCATTTCCGTTATCTATCAGTCTTTTAATCTGCGACGTTAGCTGGCGGCAGATGGCATCACGGTTCATTTTCAGTTACTCCGGGTACGGTTTCCGACGCTGACAGTGTGCGCATTTTCTTACCGTTTCTCCAGAGCGCTGTAGAAATGGGCAAGACATCGGCAGGAATGTGCATTGAGAGGATAGCGCCTGCCCGCCACAATGTGCAGCATCAGGTTGCCTTCTGCGCCACCACGATTTTTTACCCACTACAGGGAACAAGCCATGAACAACTTTAATCTTCACACCCCAACCCGCATTCTGTTTGGTAAAGACGCTATCGCTGACCTGCGCGCGCAAATCCCGACGGACGCCCGCGTCCTGATTACCTACGGCGGCGGCAGCGTGAAAAAAACCGGCGTACTGGATCAGGTTTACAGCGCTCTGGAAGGGCTGGACGTACGCGAGTTCGGCGGTATCGAGCCTAACCCGTCTTATGAAACGCTGATGAACGCGGTAAAAATCGCCCGTGACGAGCAGATCACTTTCCTGCTGGCGGTGGGCGGCGGTTCCGTGCTGGACGGCACCAAATTCATCGCGGCGGCAGCGCATTACGCTGACGGCATCGACCCGTGGCATATTCTGGAAACGGGCGGCAGCGACATCAGCAGTGCGATCCCGATGGGCTCCGTGCTGACGCTGCCGGCCACCGGCTCTGAGTCCAACAAAGGCGCGGTCATCTCCCGTAAAACCACCGGTGACAAGCAGGCCTTTATGAACGAACACGTTCAGCCCGTGTTCGCGATCCTCGATCCGGTTTACACCTATACCCTGCCTGCGCGTCAGGTGGCGAACGGCGTGGTCGACGCCTTTGTTCACACCGTTGAGCAGTACGTCACTTACCCGGTAAACGCCAAAATTCAGGATCGTTTCGCGGAAGGCATTCTGCTGACGCTGATTGAAGAAGGTCCGAAAGCGCTGAAAGAGCCTGAAAACTATGACGTGCGTGCTAACGTGATGTGGGCTGCAACACAGGCACTGAATGGCCTTATCGGTGCAGGCGTGCCACAGGACTGGGCTACCCATATGCTCGGCCACGAGCTGACGGCGATGCACGGCCTGGATCACGCCCAGACGCTGGCGGTGGTTCTGCCTGCGCTGTGGAATGAAAAACGTGACGCTAAACGCGCCAAACTGCTCCAGTACGCCGAACGCGTCTGGAACATCACCGAGGGTTCCGACGATGCGCGTATTGATGCCGCGATTGAAGCCACCCGTCACTTCTTTGAAAGCCTGGGTGTGCCAACGCGTCTCTCTGACTACGACCTGGACGGCAGCTCCATCCCTGCCCTGCTGGCGAAGCTGGAAGCACACGGTATGACGCAGATCGGCGAGCACGGCGACATCACCCTGGACGTCAGCCGTCGTATTTACGAAGCGGCACGCTAAGCGTTTTTAGGATCCTGACTTTCGTTTTTTGACATTTCGTCCAGACTTAATGCACATCACATCGTCGGAGGTTCCCTCCGGCGATGAGCACCTGAAGGAGGAAAAATGGCAAACCAAACCGTAATCAAGCTACAGGACGGCAACGTGATGCCCCAGCTGGGGCTAGGTGTATGGAAAGCCGGTAACGACGAGGTCGTCTCCGCCATTCATAAAGCCCTGGAAGTCGGCTATCGGTCCATTGATACCGCCGCCGCCTATAAAAACGAGGACGGCGTGGGGACCGCGCTTGCCAGCGCTGGCATTCCCCGCGATGAGTTATTCATCACCACCAAGCTGTGGAACGACGATCAAAAGCGTCCCCGCGAAGCGTTGCAGGAGAGCCTGGAGAAACTCCAGCTCGATTTCGTCGATCTTTATCTCATGCACTGGCCGGTACCGGCTATCGACCATTACGTTGATGCCTGGAAAGGGATGATTGAGCTGCAAAAAGAGGGGCTGATAAAAAGCATCGGCGTCTGTAATTTCCAGGTTCATCATCTGCAACGCCTGATTGATGAAACGGGCGTCGCGCCGGTGATTAACCAGATTGAGCTACACCCGCTGATGCAGCAGCGCCAGCTTCATTCGTGGAACGCCACGCACAAGATCCAGACCGAATCCTGGAGCCCGCTGGCTCAGGGCGGCGAAGGGGTGTTTGACCAGAAAATCATTCGTGAACTGGCGGATAAGTACGGCAAAACGCCGGCGCAGATCGTCATTCGCTGGCATCTGGATAGCGGTCTGGTGGTGATCCCGAAATCGGTCACGCCATCGCGTATCGCCGAGAACTTCGACGTCTGGGATTTCCGCCTGGATAAAGACGAGCTGGGTGAGATTGCGAAGCTGGATCAGGGCAAGCGGCTTGGGCCGGACCCGGATCAGTTTGGCGGGTAGTTTCCCCTCACCCTAACCCTCTCCCACAGGGAGAGGGAATGCTTTCCACCCTCTCCCTGTGGGAGAGGGCCGGGGTGAGGGCATCATCGTTATCCGATCTTACGTTTTCCCGTTTTTTTCGTCCCCGAAGCCCCACCGTTCGAACGCTGATGCACAATTGGCGTGTGCTTGGTCAGCGCCGGGCGCGTATTGCGGTTCTGGCGACGCGCTTCGCGCATCTCTTCCAGCGTTGGCGCTGGCACCAGACAATCACGACGCGAGCCGATCAGGTGCTTTTTCCCCATCTCTTCCAGCGCCTGACGGATCAGCGGCCAGTTTTTCGGGTCGTGATAGCGCAGCAGCGCTTTGTGCAGACGGCGCTGTTTATCCCCTTTCGGCACCACCACGTCTTCACTCTTATAGCCAATCTTACTTAGCGGGTTTTTACCGGTGTAATACATGGTCGTCGAGTTAGCGAGCGGCGACGGGTAGAAGTTCTGCACCTGATCCAGACGGAATCGACGCTGCTTCAGCCACAGCGCCAGATTCACCATGTCTTCATCACGGGTGCCGGGGTGCGCGGAGATGAAGTATGGGATCAGATACTGCTCTTTCCCCGCCTGTTTTGAAAAGGTATCAAACAGCTGTTTAAAGCGGTCATAGCTGCCCATGCCCGGCTTCATCATTTTGGACAGCGGGCCCTCTTCGGTGTGCTCCGGGGCGATCTTCAGATAACCGCCAACGTGGTGCGTCGCCAGCTCTTTGATGTAGCGCGGATCTTCCACCGCAATGTCGTAACGCACGCCGGAGGCGATCAGGATCTTCTTGATGCCTTTCAGGTCACGGGCGCGACGGTAAAGGTTGATCGTCGGCTCGTGGTTGGTGTCCATATGCTCGCAAATGCTCGGATAGACGCAGGAGAGACGACGACAGGTCTGCTCAGCGCGCGGCGATTTGCAGCGCAGCATGTACATGTTAGCCGTTGGACCACCCAGATCGGAGATTACGCCGGTAAAGCCCGGGACCGAGTCGCGAATCGCTTCGATCTCGTTAACAATCGACTCTTCGGAACGGCTCTGAATAATACGACCTTCGTGTTCGGTGATCGAACAGAAGGAGCACCCGCCGAAGCAGCCGCGCATGATGTTGACCGAGAAGCGGATCATCTCGTACGCCGGAATACGGCTGTTGCCATATGACGGATGCGGCACACGCTTGTACGGCAGGGCAAAAACGCTGTCCATCTCTTCGGTAGAGAGCGGGATCGCCGGCGGGTTAACCCAGATATAACGCTCGCCGTGCTTTTGCATCAACGCGCGGGCACAGCCCGGGTTGGTTTCATGGTGCAGAATACGGGAGGCGTGTGCGTAGAGCACCTTGTCAGCTTTGACCTTCTCATATGACGGCAGCAGCACATAGGTCTTTTCCCACGGCTTCGGACGCGGCGGCTGCACCACCACGGCCTTTGCTTCCGCTTTCTTCGGCTCAACTGGTTTGTTATCCGCGCACGGCAGATCGTCACCGTACGGGTGCGGGATAGGGTCGATTTTGCCCGGCATATCGATAATGCGGGAATCCACCCCGCTCCAGCCCGGCAGCGCCTCTTTCACCATGATCGCGGTGTTGCGCACGTCGCGGATCTCGCTGACCGCTTCACCCTGCGCCAGGCGATGCGCCACTTCCACCAGCGGACGCTCGCCGTTGCCGAAGATCAGCATGTCGGCTTTCGAATCCACCAGCACCGAACGGCGCACGGTGTCAGACCAGTAGTCGTAGTGCGCGGTGCGGCGCAGGCTCGCCTCGATGCCGCCCAGGATCACCGGCACGTCTTTCCATGCTTCTTTGCATCGCTGGGTGTAGACGAGGGTCGCGCGATCGGGACGTTTACCCGCCACGTTGTCAGCCGTATAAGCGTCGTCATGGCGCAGCTTACGGTCCGCGGTATAGCGGTTGATCATCGAGTCCATGTTGCCCGCGGTCACGCCAAAGAACAGGTTAGGTTTACCCAGACGCATAAAGTCGTCTTTGCTGTTCCAGTCAGGCTGAGAAATAATCCCCACGCGGAAACCCTGAGCTTCCAGCATACGGCCGCAGATCGCCATGCCAAAGCTCGGGTGATCGACATACGCATCACCCGTCACCAGAATGATATCGCAGCTGTCCCAGCCCAGTTGATCCATCTCTTCCCGGGACATCGGCAGGAACGGCGCCGGTCCAAAGCAGGCTGCCCAATACTGGGGCCAGGAGAAGAGGTCGCGATCCGGCTGGATCAGGGAAATTGCGCTCATAATGCTTCCGAAGAAAAAATAGACAAAAGGAGCGGGATTATACGCTGGTTTATCGGGGGAAATGAAGGGGTATTTATTGCCCGGTGACGCTACGCTTACCGGGCCTACGGGCCTGTAGGTCGGGTAAGGCGAAGCCGCCACCCGACTCGTTTTACGGTGCCGGATTCACCAGCATCTGCCCTACCGACCCCCTGTCCATCATCTCCAGCGTCTGGCTGTGGAACAGGAACGGGAAGTGCGGCCATGACGGCTGTCCATAGTAGACGAGCAGTTCTACCTGCCCATCCACCCAAACGGTATCTTTCCAGCCCCTGTCTTCCGGGAACGGCATCGCCCCGTTGACGTTGCGGATCAGGAATGACACCCCTTCAATATGGAACGACTGCGGCATCTCCGAGCGGACGGTCCAGCGCTCCCAGGTTCCCTGCTGGGCGGTGATATCAATACGGTTTACGTCCCACAGCGCGCCGTTGATGCCCGGATCGTCGCCAAGGCTGATATCGCGACTGCGTACTGCAGGGCCGGTCACAATTTCCTGCGGCAGCAGGCGCATCGGCAGACTGTCGGTCACCAGCGGCAACAGGCCGGTCGGGCGCAGCGTCAGCACCAGCGTGGAGACCAGAACGCTCGACGGTTCAAAGAAGCCGCGAATGCGGTCAACAATGCTTGCCGCTTCGCCGCAGGTCACGGACACTTCATCCCCGTTGGTCATATCCACGAGGATTTCACGACGTTCGCCCGGCGCAAGCGCCAGCTGTTTCACCGACACCGGCGCAGGTAATAACCCCTGATCGCCTGAAATCACATGCAGGGCGCGGCCGTCGCTCATTTGCAGCAGGTAGCGGCGCGAGTTAGAGGCATTCAACAGACGCAGACGCACCCAGCCACGAGACACTTCGACATACGGGCTTTGCGCGCCGTTAACCAGCAGCGTATCGCCCACAAAGCCACCGCTGCCCGGCTCGCTGTACTCCGGCGTACCGAAGTTATCCAGACGCTTGTCCTGAATAATGATCGGGAAATCATCAACACCGTAGTGATTCGGGATCGGCAGCGTTTTACTGACCTCATCTTCAATCAGCCACATCCCGGCCAGGCCGTTATAGACCTGCTGGGCGGTGCGGTTCGGGGTGTTGGCGTGATACCACAATGTCGCCGCGCTCTGACGAATCGGGAGGACGGGCGCCCAGTCGGCATTCGGCGACATCATGCGCGCCGCGCCGCCCATCAGCGGCCCCGGCACCTGCAACCCACTGACGGTCATTGCGACATTTTCCGTCGTCCGGTTACTGTAGATGAGCTTGACGTCATCCCCATTCCACACGCGAATGGTCGGCCCGAGGTAGCGTCCGTTAATGCCCCATACCTGCGCGCGCGTTCCCTGGGTAAAGGACCAGTGGCTACGCTGAAGCGTGAGGAATAGCGGCTGTCCGCGACGGGATTCAATCAACGGCGGAATAGGCAGCGGCTGTTGCTGCCCGGCGGCGCTGGCTGTCCGCGGCATCGCACCCGCACAAAGGGCGATACCCGAAGCCTGAATAAACTGACGCCGACTGAGTGACATATAAGCTCCATCTGAAACGACTAACAACGCGGGAATTCGTTTTCCCTTGAACGAAACCGGGTTAAATCTTACCGGCGGCTTCTCGCTCTGCAACTTCTTTATCGAGCTGTGCAATGTGCTGAGCCATCAGCTCGCGGCAGTGCGTGGCCAGCTCGCGCACCTGGTCTTTACCGTATTTGGAGGTATCCACCGGCGGTAGCATTTCGACAATGACCAGTCCGTTTTTCAGACGGTTAAGATTAATCTTATTCGATGTATTGGAAACGCACACGGGAATAATTGGAACGCCTGCCGCAATTGCAGCATGAAACGCGCCGGTCTTGAACGGCAGCAGGCCGCGACCGCGGCTGCGCGTCCCTTCCGGGAACATCCAGATTGAGATCCGGCGCTTTTTAAACTGATCCACCACTTCCGCAATGGTGCCATGCGCTTTCGCACGGTTGTTGCGGTCAATCAGCAAGTTACCGGTGAGCCAGTACAGTTGGCCGAAAAGCGGGATCCACAGCAGGCTCTTTTTCCCGACGGTTACGGTCGGCGGAATAACAATATTTGAGGCCGTCACCATATCGTAGTTGTTTTGATGGTTAGCGATATAGATGGCGTTACCGAAATTCTCCGCCCCTTCAGGCAGACGCTTTTCAACCTTCAGGCCGAACAATGGCGCAAGGCGACCAAACATGTGCCCGAACGTCGCGACATGTTTTGGGTTACGCGGGCTGAACAGGCAATAAATCGATCCGAAAATACAGACCAGAATGCAGTAAATAACGGTAAGAATAAGACGAACAATGTATAGCATAGCGACCTCTGAAGCCCTGACAGCTGACAATTATACTTCACCTGTGGCCAGGTAAGGACTTTATTACGAGCGCGTATTGTTAATCGCAACGCACGAATTAACAACGTTTTTACGGGAAATTTTATGGTAATCCCCCTCCGGAAAGAGGGGGGGATGAAACAGGTTACTCTTCGCTGTCGTCCGCTTTGCTGCGCGCCGGCGAGTCGATCTCCACGCGGTCGATGCGCTGCAGGCCACGCATCAGTGAGCCGCGACGTCCGCGCTCGCCAACCACCTTCTGCAACTCTTCCGGACGCAGTTTGATCTTACGTTTGCCGACATGAATGGTCAGCGTGCTCTGCGGCGGCAGCAGGAAGAGATGCGCCAGGCTATCTTCGCCTTTTGCCGCTTCCGCTGACGGGATACTGATGATCTTGTTGCCCTTCCCTTTCGACAGCTCCGGCAGATCGCTGACCGGGAACATCAGCATGCGTCCGGCAGCGGTGATCGCCAGCAGCATATCGCTTTCGTTCTCGATGATCAGCGGCGGCATGACGTGGGCGTTATCCGGCAGGCTGATCAGCGCTTTACCGGCGCGGTTACGCGACACCAGATCGTTAAAGGTGCAGATAAAGCCGTAGCCAGCATCAGACGCCATCAGCAGTTTTTGATCGTCGGCTTCCATCAGCATATGGTCAACCGTGGCGCCCGGCGGCAGCGTCAGCTTGCCGGTCAGCGGTTCGCCCTGCCCGCGCGCGGATGGCAGCGTGATCGGATCAATAGCGTAGCTGCGGCCCGTGGAGTCGATAAACGCCACCGGCTGGTTGCTCTTGCCCTTCACCGCCGCCTTGAAGCTGTCACCGGATTTGTAGCTCAGACCCGGCGCGTCGATATCGTGGCCTTTGGCGCTACGCACCCAGCCGCTCTGGGAAAGCACGATGGTCACCGGCTCGGACGGCAGCATGTCGTGCTCGTTCATCGCCTTCGCTTCTTCGCGCTCATGCAGCGGAGAACGACGGTCGTCGCCAAAGGCGTCGGCATCGGCCTGCAACTCTTTCTTCAGCAGGGTGTTCATCTTGCGCTCGGACGCCAGAATCGCCTGAAGCTGATCGCGCTCTTTTTCCAGCTCGTTCTGCTCGCCGCGGATCTTCATCTCTTCCAGCTTAGCGAGATGGCGCAGCTTCAGTTCGAGGATCGCTTCAGCCTGGGTTTCGCTGATGCCAAAGCGCGACATCAGGGCAGGCTTAGGTTCGTCCTCGGTACGAATGATCTCAATCACTTCGTCAATGTTGAGGAACGCCACCAGCAAACCTTCGAGGATATGCAGGCGCTTAAGCACTTTCTCCAGCCGATGGTTCAGACGGCGGCGCACCGTATCGCGGCGGAAGGCCAGCCATTCGGTGAGGATCTCCAGCAGGTTTTTCACCGCCGGGCGACCGTCCAGACCAATCATGTTCAGGTTGATGCGGTAGCTTTTTTCCAGATCGGTAGTGGCGAACAGGTGGTTCATCACCTGCTCCATATCCACGCGGTTAGAACGCGGCACAATCACCAGACGGGTCGGGTTTTCGTGGTCCGATTCGTCACGCAGGTCGTCCACCATCGGCAGCTTTTTATTGCGCATCTGGGAGGCAATCTGCTCCAGCACCTTCGCGCCGGAGACCTGGTGCGGCAGCGCGGTGATCACCACGGCGCCATCCTCTTTGGTCCATACCGCGCGCATGCGCACGGAGCCGCGGCCGTTCTGGTAGATTTTACGGATTTCCGCACGCGAGGTGATGATCTCGGCTTCGGTCGGATAGTCCGGCCCCTGCACGATATCCAGCAGATCGTCCAGCGAGGTTTTTGGCTGCTCAATCAGGGTGATGGCGGCTTTCGCCACTTCACGCAGGTTGTGCGGCGGAATGTCCGTCGCCATGCCCACGGCGATACCGGTCGTGCCGTTCAGCAGGATGTTCGGCAGACGCGCAGGCAGCATTTTCGGCTCCTGCATCGTACCGTCGAAGTTTGGCACCCAGTCGACCGTACCCTGCCCCAGCTCGCCCAACAGCACTTCGGCATATTTAGACAGGCGGGATTCGGTATAACGCATCGCCGCGAAGGATTTCGGATCGTCCGGCGCCCCCCAGTTCCCCTGGCCATCCACCAGCGGATAGCGGTAAGAGAACGGCTGGGCCATCAGCACCATCGCTTCATAGCAGGCGCTGTCACCGTGCGGATGGTATTTCCCCAGCACGTCACCGACGGTACGGGCGGATTTCTTGAACTTGGCGGTCGCATTCAGCCCCAGTTCGGACATCGCATAGACGATGCGGCGCTGAACGGGCTTCAGGCCATCCCCGATAAACGGCAACGCCCTGTCCATGATGACGTACATGGAGTAGTTCAGGTAGGCGTTTTCCGTGAATTCATGTAGCGCGAGGCGCTCTGCCATATCGCTCATTACGTGTGATTCCTCAACTCAGAAACCGATGGGTTTCAGGCAATATTGCCGCAGATACTACCTCATCTGGCGAGTTGAGTCACAAAGAAAAAGGGCCGCTCATGCGGCCCTTTCCGGGTTATTTGTTCAGCTTGATAACCTGCTTCACGTCGATTTCAAACTCGTTCCAGTCTTTATCGATTTTACCCTGGAGTTCGACTTTATCCTGTGGCGTCACCGTCACGCCGTTCCAGCGCTTGTGGTCGATCTCCACCACCACCGTGCCGCTTTCATCGCGGAAGGTGTAACGGTCATCGGACAGGCGCTCGGTAATATTACCGCGCAGCTTCACCCAGCTGTCGTCCTTCATATCTTTGACTTTAGCCGCGGTAGTGAGGTTGGCGTTATTATCGACAAAGCCACCCTGCTGGGTTTGCGTCTGGGTCTGTGTCGCAGATGGGCCAGAGAAGCCACCCTGTGCAGCAAAAACAGGGGCAGTGGTCATCATCATGATGGCAGCAATTGCAGCGTATTTTTTCATCTTAATCTCTCCCTTTAATGTCGTTTCACAATCCATTAAACAGGGTAAACCTTAACAACTTCTTAAGGGGAAAATTTATTTATTTTTACTGTACAGCAGTCGCTTGCAGAAGGTTTACTGACGGCATCAAGGAGGAAATATGCGCATTTTACTGGTAGAAGACGACAAGCTCATCGGCGATGGCATCAAAGCGGGCTTAAGCAAAATGGGCTTTAACGTGGACTGGTTTACCGACGGTAAAACCGGGCAGGCGGCCCTGTACACCGCGCCGTACGATGCCGTGGTGCTGGACCTGACGCTGCCGGAAATCGACGGGCTTGCGATCCTGCGCGCCTGGCGCGAAAGCGGTAAGAGCGAACCGGTGCTGATCCTCACCGCGCGGGATGCGCTGAATCAGCGCGTCGAAGGGTTACGCCTGGGGGCGGATGATTACCTGTGTAAGCCGTTCGCGCTGATTGAAGTGGCAGCCCGCCTCGAAGCGCTGGTGCGCCGCAGCCACGGGCAGGCGCGCAGCGAGCTGCGTCACGGCAAGGTCACGCTCGATCCGGCAAGTCTCGTCGCCACGCTGGAGGGCGAAACGCTGGTGCTCAAACCCAAAGAGTTCGCCCTGCTGGAACTGCTGATGCGCAACGCGGGCCGCGTGCTGCCGCGCAAGGCCATCGAAGAGAAACTCTACAACTGGGATGATGACGTCTCCAGCAACGCCGTCGAAGTCCACGTTCATCATTTACGCCGCAAGCTCGGCAGCGAATTTATCCGCACCGTGCACGGCATCGGTTATACCCTGGGTGACGCATGAAACTGACCCAACGCCTGAGCCTGAAGCTGCGCCTGACGCTCCTCTTTTTGCTGCTGTCCCTGGCGGCCTGGTTTGCCGCAAGCGTGGTGGCCTGGCACCAGACGACCGACAAGCTCGATAAGCTGTTCGATACCCAGCAGATGCTGTTTGCCAAACGGCTGCTGACGATGGACGTGGACGAACTCCGCGCCCCGGAACGCATGCGCGAGGTGCCGAAAAAAGCCAAACACGGCCATCTTGACGACGATGCGCTGGCCTTCGCAATCTTCACCGCAGACGGCAGCATGGTGCTTAACGACGGTGAGAACGGGCGTGACATACCTTATCACTACCGCCGGGACGGATTTGATGACGGTCGGTTGCAGGATGACAACGACGAATGGCGTTTCCTGTGGCTGACCTCCCCGGACGGGAAATACCGCGTGGTGGTTGGCCAGGAGTGGGAGTACCGACAGGATATGGCGCTGGACGTGGTCAGCTCGCAGCTGACGCCGTGGCTGGTGGCGCTGCCCGTAATGCTGCTGTTGCTGATTGTCCTGCTGAGCCGGGAACTGAAACCGCTGAAAAACCTGGCGCAGACCCTGCGTTCACGCTCGCCGGATGCGACCGATACGCTGCCCACCCACGGCGTGCCGACGGAGGTTCGCCCGCTGCTTGATGCGCTTAACCATCTTTTCGCCCGTACGCAGGAGATGATGGCCCGCGAGCGCCGCTTCACCTCGGATGCCGCTCATGAGTTGCGCAGCCCGCTTGCCGCGCTGAAGGTGCAAACCGACGTGGCGCAGCTTTCCCTTGACGATCCCGGGGCGCAGTCTAAAGCGCTGGGGCAATTGCATGCGGGCATCGACCGCGCCTCCCGGCTGGTGGATCAGCTTCTCACCCTGTCGCGCCTGGATTCACTGGATAATCTTGATGACGTCGAACCCGTGATGATGGCCGATTTGCTGCAATCCGCGGTGCTGGATATCTGGCATCCGGCGCAGCAGGCGGGCATTGATATTCGGCTCAACGTCAACGCGCCCGAGGTGATGCGTCACGGACAGCCGCTATTGCTGAGCCTGCTGGCGCGTAACCTGCTGGACAACGCCGTTCGTTATAGCCCGCGCGGCAGCGTGGTGGACGTGACGCTGAACACCCAAAGCTTTACCGTGCGCGACAACGGCCCGGGCATTTCAACCGATGCGCTGGCGCGTCTCGGCGAGCGCTTTTATCGTCCACCGGGCCAGGACGCCACCGGCAGCGGTCTGGGGTTGTCTATTGTGAAGCGCATCGCGGCGTTACACGGGATGCGCGTCTCGCTGGGCAATGCGCCTGAAGGGGGCTTTGAGGTGACCGTCAGCTGGTAGCCATTATTGCGCTGAGCGCAAAAGACTTTGCACATTTTGCTTATTTTTCCGCTCCGTCCTCGCGCGTAGAATACCTGGCATACTCTCAGCATCGAGGACAAATAATGAGCAACATTCTGATTATCAACGGCGCGAAAGAATTTGCGCACTCTAAAGGCCAGCTCAATGACACCCTGACCGAGGTCGCGGATGGTTTCCTGCGCGACGCCGGACATGATGTTAAGGTCGTGCGCGCGGACAGCGATTACGACGTGAAGGCCGAAGTGCAGAACTTCCTGTGGGCCGACGTGGTTATCTGGCAGATGCCGGGCTGGTGGATGGGCGCACCGTGGACCGTGAAAAAATACATGGACGATGTGTTTACCGAAGGTCACGGTTCGCTGTATGCCAGCGACGGCCGCACCCGCTCAGACGCGTCTAAAAAATACGGTTCCGGCGGCCTGTTGCAGGGCAAGAAATACATGCTCTCCCTGACCTGGAATGCCCCGCTTGAAGCGTTCACCGAGCAAGATCAGTTCTTTGAAGGCGTAGGCGTAGACGGCGCGTATCTGCCATTCCACAAGGCGAATCAGTTCCTGGCTATGGAGCCGCTGCCGACCTTTATCGTCAATGACGTAATTAAAATGCCGGACGTCCCACGCTATATCGCAGAATATCGCAAGCATCTCGCGGAAATTTTTGCTTAACTGGTAGCCTGGAATTAGAAGGAGTTAATTATGCTTACCGTTATTGCTGAAATCCGTACGCGTCCTGGCCAACATCACCGCCAGGCGGTGCTGGATGAGTTCGCAAAGATCATCCCGACCGTACTGAAAGAAGAAGGCTGCCACGGCTACGCGCCAATGGTGGACGCCGCCACCAGCGCAAGCTTCCAGGCGACCGCGCCAGACTCGATCATCATGGTTGAGCAGTGGGAAACCGTCGCGCACCTTGAAGCGCATTTGCAGACCGCGCATATGAAAGCGTGGAGCGACGCGGTGAAAGGGGACGTTCTGGAAACCCATATTCGTATTCTGGAGCAAGGGGTTTAAGTTCTGTGAAATTTACCGGGTGGCACTGCGTTTACCCGGCCTACAACTTCCCTCCCAGGCCCGGTAAGCGTTAACGCCACCGGGCTTTTTTTATCACCTTAACACTCAACTGCTATGCTTATTCTGACTTCATGTTAAACAGGAGGATGGAATGGGTCTTTTTAATTTCGTAAAAGAAGCAGGCGAAAAGCTGTGGGACAATCTGACCGATCATAAGGGTCAGAGCGACAAAATCACCGAACACCTCAAGAAACTCAACATTCCCGGTTCCGATAAGGTTCAGGTTGACGTCACCGACGGCAAAGCCAGCGTGACGGGCGACGGGCTGACGCAGGAGCAGAAAGAAAAAATCCAGGTCGCCGTCGGCAACATCGCAGGCGTCAGCGAGGTGGAGAACAACATCACCGCGACAGATGCCAAAGATGAAGCTACTTACTATACGGTGAAATCCGGCGATACCCTGAGCGCGATCTCTAAAACCGTGTACGGCGATGCTAACCAGTACAACAAGATTTTTGAGGCTAACCGCCCTATGCTCTCCAGCCCCGATAAAATCTATCCCGGCCAGACGCTGCGTATTCCTAAAGCATAACGTCTAAAACAGTCGGTTCACGTCGCGCAGAGGAACAGAATGAAAATAGCTTGTCTTGGCTGGGGTTCGTTAATCTGGAAAAGCGGCGCGTTACCGGTAGCCGGTGAGTGGCAGACCGACGGGCCTTCTTTGCCCGTCGAGTTCTGTCGGGTCAGCGATGGCGGTGAACTGGCGACCGCCATCTGTATGAATGCCCCTGCCGTGCCGGTGCTTTGGGCATGGCTGGAGGCCACAACGTTGAGCGTGGCCTGCCGCGCTTTGCGTGAGCGCGAAGCCATTCCCGAGGATCGCTGCGATGGCATTGGCTCGCTGCTAATCACCGGACGCGACACGGGTATCCTGTCAACATGGGCCAGGGAGAAAGGTATTGAAGCGATCATCTGGACCGGGCTCCCGCCGAGAAGCGCGTCACAGGAAGGCAGGGTTCCTGCCGTGGACGAAGCCATCGCTTATCTCGACGGCCTCAGCGGAGAGACCCGCAGCCATGCGCGGGACTATATTTGCCGCGTGCCTGCCCAGCTTGATACGCCCTACCGGCGCGTCATTAAAGACGTGCTTGGATGGTAATCCCCCGGCCAGTTACCAGTACAGTTTCCAGCTCCGGGTGAAACGCACCAGCGCCTCAACGTAGAAGTAATCTCCCCAGCTTGCGCACTCATCCACGCCTTTGTTGCTCCCGAGGTGGTAAACCGAGTGTTTAAGCAGCCCGTTGCCCTTTTCTTCTCTCCCCATCAGATAGTGTTTCGTCAGTGACGACATAATCCCTTTAGCCCACTCCATATAGCGCTCGCGATCCGGATCCGTGACCGGCAGGTGTTTCACCAGCTCCAGCAGCCCACATACCGCAATCGCCGCCGAGGAAGAGTCACGCAGCGCGTCGGTGCCCACCAGCGCCAGATCCCAGTGGCAGACGTAGTCGTCGGGCAGGCGATTGAGGAAGTAGTTCGCCAGCCGTTTTGACAGGGCGATCATCGTCTCGTCGCCGGTATAGATATAGCTCAGCAGGAAGCCGTAAATTCCCCACGCCTGCCCGCGTGACCAGCAGGAGTCGTCGGCGTAGCCCTGCTGGGTGTTGCCGTAGCGCGGTGCGCCGGTTGTCACATCCATATAGTAGGTGTGGAAGGTGGAGGCATCGTCACGAATGAGGTACGTCGCCGCCTGCATGACGTGCGCTTTTGCGGCGTCGGCAAAACGCGGATCGCCCGTCTGCTCCGTTGCCCAGTAGAGCAGCGGCAGGTTCATGTTGCAGTCGATGATCATCCGCCCGGCCTGGTCCGGATCGGAGAGATCGCCCCACGCCTGGATGATCTTCGCCTTCTCGTGGAAGCGTTCCAGCAGAGCTTCCGCCGCCAGCAGCGAGAAGCCGCGCGCCTCGCGGTTTCCGGTCAGCCGCCACGCGGCTACGCAGGAGAGCGTGTAGAGGAAGCCTAAATCGTGGGTGTTGGTGTCGTTGCGCCCGGCGATGCGCAGGCCAAACGAGCGCACGTGTTTTTCCGCCATCGCGCGGAATTTTTCCTCGCCGCTCATCTCCCATGCCAGCCATAGCTGCCCGGTCCAGAAGCTGGTGGTCCACTCCACGTTGTCAGTCAGCGGATAAAAACCGTTCTGGCAGGTTTCCGCCGGGAATTTGTCGCCGAACTCCGTTAAATGACGGCTAATCAGGTCCAGAACGTGGCTGCGCGCCGAATTCAGTTCATCGCTGAATGCGCGGGAGTCAACGGGCGCAGCGATAACAGGCAGACGTTCTTCTTTGATACGACTTAACATATTTCGGTTCCTTCTTTGACGGCGTAATTTATCGTGTTGACGTTTCTGCTACGTTCAGCGCACGAGCCCCGCGCCATTTGCTCTGACAGGCGGATAACGTAAAAGCAGAAATAAGGGTAAAGGTCAGCGCCGTTGCGCCCATGATGATATAGGTGTGCTCAAAGCCAATACGGTCATACATATACCCGGCTGGGGAAGAGACCACCACGTTGCCAACGTAGAGCATTGCCTGATAGCCGAGTAAATACATGGTGGCATTGACGCGCTTGTCGAAATGCTCGGCGATATATTTAAATACCGACACCAGCAGGAGACAAATTTCCAGACCGTACAGCGGCTTAAGCACTGAAATTAACAGGTGAGAATCACACATGCCGGAAATAATCAGACGCGCCCCGACCACCAGCCCGACAATTAATAGCCCGCGTTTGGCGCCAATAAAGTTCACAAACAGCGGGACCACCATATACATGACAAATTCCATGCCCGACTGCACGGTCCCGAGATAACCGAATACCGCGTTGCCCTCATGAATATCATCGAAGAAGGTGACGAAATAGCGCGAGAACTGCTGTTCGGCGATAAACATCATCCACGCCACGCCCGCCACGTACAGGCAGAAGGCCCAGAATTTGCGGTTTCGCAGCAGGGCGTAAACGTCTGACGGGGCGATTTTCTCTTTCGTCAGCACCTCGCCCGCGTGAATGGAGTTAGTGTTCACTTTCAGGCTCAGCAGGACGATCAGCATCACCACCGACGCCACGCTGCCGAGAATAAAGTTATACGCCGGTGAGAGGTTAAACAGCAGGCCGGAGAAGGACGATGCCACCGCCCAGCCGAGCGAACCCCACATGCGAATTTGCCCGAACTCCATGCCGTTTAAGCGGCTAAAGCGGTCAGAATACGATTCGCACGCCGCCACACCCGCGTACCAGGCAAAGCTTAAATAGAGCGCGCCGATAATAATCCCCAGCAGGGTATTAGACATTAACAGCGGCTGGTATACGTAAATAAAGAACGGCGCCATCAGGGCCGACATGATCACCACAAAATAGAGCAGGTATTTGCTCATGCCGATCTTATCGAGAATATAGCCGTAGATCGGTTTAAGAATAACGGAGAATATCCCGTTCACCGCAAAAACGGTTCCAATCACCGAGCCGCTGAGATTGGCTTTCTGGCCAAGCCAGATCGCCAGCAGTCCAATACTGGCAGACCAGGTAAAGAAATAGAGAAAGATAAAGCTACTGATTTTGTAATATTCAGTTCTGTTAGTTGTCGATGTGCTTTTCATATCATCCTCGCCGACGTGTAGGGCCAGATTTTTATAATGTGAACGACAGCTTACGTTCGCTTCCGGGTTCGCTAATGACGACCCGGCTATGGGTTATATTCAGCTGCGGCGTCGCCGCAACGGGCTGTTTTCCGTCAGCCAGAACGGCGCAACAGAGCCAGCTTTCCCCTTGCGGGAGGTCGGCCTTTAACAACGGAATGGAAGCGCACTCCGCAAACATAATGCTGCTGTTCGGCGGCGTGACGATGCTGTCTGGCTGGCGGTGAATGACCGGCGAAAGATCGACAATGACGCTGCTGCCGTTTTCAGCCATCAGATAACAACCGCGATCGCGCACCTGGTGGGCGGTTTTCATCACCGCAAAGCCGCCCTCGACGGTTTGCAGAGTGCGCGCGCTGTTGATGCGGTGCAGGCGCAGGTGCCACTCCCCGAACGGGATCTGCCAGGTCGCAATCTGCACGTCGCGCCACGGCGACCAGCGCGAGAAAATGTAATGTTCATCCACCCGAACCTCTTCGCACTCGCGACGACCGCGGAAATAGTCATCTTCGTCCGCCAGCAGCAGCATCGAATCGCAGGCGGCATGCTTCAGGCCAAAACGCCCGCGCTCAATGGTGAATCCGAAGCGGCTGGAGTAGGCAAATTTGGTGTATTTCGCTTCGGTGTTGACGTAGTTATTCAGCTCCAGCTGACCAGCGGTGAGCATGACGACGTGCTGCGAAGCTTTCGAATGCATCAGGATCTGCTGCGCATGCGGGATCACATGTTTTTCAGCAAGCGCGGGCAGCGGCTGCTCGTCGGCCTGCCAGAACGGATGCGCCTCCGGCAGCGCCAGGATCAGGTAGGTTTTCAGCGCCCAGTACGGTGAACCGGGGGAGTTGTAATCCTCGCACATCGCCAGGTTCGGATACGCAAACCCCAGGGTAAGAATACCGTCGCGATCGACAATCGACTGCTGCTGCCACCAGCGCAGATGCCGCAGCACAATGCCCTTCACGATACCCGGGGTGAAGACGTCCAGCTGAGAAAAAGCCACCGCGCTCCAGAAGGCAACCATGGCAAAGCGGTAGGTCAGGCTGCGGCCAAACGGCACCGAGGCACCATCGGCGGCGGACCAGTAGATTAAGTCTTCCGCGAACAGACGCGAGCGCTCGCGCAGCACCTTCGCCCTCGCCTCGTCGTCACTCAGGGTGGCGTAAATCAGGCCGTAAAAATGGAAAGCCATGGAGATGTAATAGTCTTTCGGGCGGCCGGGACCGTCGGAGTACCAGCCGTCGCCGAGATAGTAGGCATCCATCAGCGCAAAGCGGTGGTCAATGGCGGCCTGATCGTACGGCAGGCCGGCGCGCTTAAAGCCGAGCTGGACCATAATGGCAAAATAGTTCCAGTTGCTGTCTGGCATCTGCGCGTCGGTGATTTGGTTGAGCCACGCGTGCAGGTTCATCACCTCGCGCCCGGTAAAGTGCGCGGTGAGTTTATCTCCCAGCAGAGCGAGCCCCAGACCGTAGGCCGCCATCTCTACCAGACGCTGATCGTACGGGCCGGTTTCACCCCAGTAGCCGGTGCTTTGCGGGTCGGTACCAAGCTTAATGGCAGTAAGGTACTTCTCGCTGAACGGCGTGCTTTCGCCGGATGCCATCAGCGGAAACAGCCCCCACAGCGCGCGGGAAAGTCCCTCCATCTGCGCAATATCCGCTGTGTAATGGGCGCAGGTATCACCCAGCGAGAATCGTGAACGGTTCGCCGGAAATTGCGTGTCCAGCGCCTGTAAAAGTGCATTCAACGACGCCACTACATCCTGGCGTGAAGACAACGGATTTGATTTTTCTTTGTTTGCCGCCCACATCGGTTCGCCCTCGTAATCAACTGCGGCAAAGCATAGTGAATCCGCAAGGGGCAGAAATGTTAGCCGTGTCACAGGCATGAACGATGAATAAACCTCCAGTTGAGAAAATTTAAAAAGGTGGTTTATAAAGACGGTCAGACGGGAAAAAGTTGAGTTTTATTGCACTATGCGCGACACGCCGACATCCGATCTTCTGGAACTGATCGCCCTGAACGATACCGTGGCCTCGTTCAGCCGCCTGTTTGCCAATACCGTGCGCTACCATCACTGGCACCAGTGTCTGGAGATCCTCTATGTGGAAGAGGGCTTTGGCGTAGCGATTGTCGATAATCGTCACTACACCATGCGCCCCGGACGGCTGTTTTTCTTCCCGCCTTTTACGCTGCACAAGGTCATGGTGGACGAACAGGCGGAGGCAATTTACCGCCGCACCATTATTCATCTCGACCAGCACGCGGTGCTGAAGATCCTGCGGGATTTTCCCCAGACCCGGCAGCGTCTGGAGCGGCTGTCACGCCGTGGCGGCGAAGCGTGGGTCGCCGATTTAGCCCACTTCCATCATCATATCGACCATCTGTTTAGCTGCTATAAACCGCCGATGAACGGCGAGAGCATCGCCAGCCTGCTGATAGGCCTGTTCGCGATGCTGCCCGACGATCGCGACGGCGAGCCGGGAAACAGCCAGGGGATCGCCAGCCAGGTGATGTTTTGGCTCGACGAGCATTATCAGGAGAAATTTCGTCTGGATGCGCTGGCCAATGAGCTGGGTAAATCCCGCAGCTACGTATCGCGAAAATTCCATGCGGAAACGGGCGAAAAAATTCACGACTACCTGAATACGCTAAGGTTGCGTAAGGCGTGTGAGTGTTTACTCCACACTGATTCGAGCGTGCGTGACATTGCCGCACAGACGGGTTTTTCCGACGTGACGTGGTTTATCAGCGCGTTTAAAAAAGGGATTGGCGAGACGCCGCTGCAGTACAGGAAGAACCATCGTGCGGTTTGACGCCCTCACGCCAGCCCTCTCCCACAGGGAGAGGGGGAAAATCAACCGCTCTTCTTGCCCGGCTTTAATCCGCGGTGTAACTCGTTGATGCGCTTCATCGACTTGATGGTGCGCTGCGGCTCGGTGGAGGCGACGGACAGAATAATCATCTCCAGGCACAGCAGCACCGTGCCGTGCAGCGGGATTTTGCCCTTCTCGCCGCCGCGCGGGACGTGGATCACTACGCTTGCCTCTTTGCTAAAGCGCGAGTCAGTGGCGTTGGTCAGCAAAATGGTGGGAATACCCAGGCGCTTCGCTTCGCGCAGCGTGGTCTGTCCCTCCCGGTGCGCGGATTTTTGCGCCATCATTACCAGCACGTCACCGCGCTGTAGGGCAATCAGCTGTTCGGCGAGGCCAATACCGGTGCGGTTGAGCGGGATCGCAGGCAGGCCTATACGGCTAAACAGTCGCGAGGTGTACTCAGCCAGAATGCCGGATGCGCCAATGCCAAAAATAGCGACCTGTCTCGCCTGCGCCAGCAGCGACACCGCCTGCGCCATCGCGTAGCGGTTGCCCGGTTCGGACAACACCGCGCAGGTGTGTTGATGGCCTTCCAGTACAAAATCGATGCTCGCGTCGACGTCGCTGGTAAGCGTGTTTACCGTCGTGGACATCTTCTCGCTGGAGGTGACCACCGGGCCAAACCACTGCTCCAGGGTCTGCTTGAGATCCCGCAGCCCGCCAAACCCAAGCGCCTGAATGGCACGCACCACGGTGGCGTCCGAGGTGTGTAGCACAGCGGCAATCTCCATTGCCGTCTGCTCCATAACCGCTTCACGATTTTCATTGATATAGCTCGCCACCTGCAGCAGGCGCGGCGTCAGCTGGTGCGCCCGCGAGCGGAGGCGGTCGCCGTAGACATCAATTTTTCGGATCATCGTGCGGCCTCCGGCAGCGGACGGCCCGCTATCTGCGACTGCACCTGCGCGGCCATCAGCCCCAGCGAGGCAAATGAATTTGAGATCGCTTCCTCGCGGGAGATGAGCACGTAATGCCCGGTTCGGCAGGCGTTGAGAAACTGACACCAGCCCGGCATCACCGCATCCATCGCCGCCAGCTCGTCCTGCGGTTTTCCGCCGGTGTCCCCGCGCCAGGTTGCAAAGACAAAATCAGCATCCAGCTCCGGCAGGCGCTCGGCGCTGACGTCGATGCGCCCGCCCTCCGGGATGCTCTCAATCAGCGGCGGGAACCTGAACCCTGCGTCGCGCAGCACGCGCCCAAGCGAGTGGTAGCTGTGCATGGCGTTGATTTTGCCCTGATTGGCCTGAATCACCGAGACGGTCAGTTTGCTCGTATCGATGGTCGCCTTTAGCGCCTCGATCTGCTCCTGATAGCGACGCTCCAGAATCTTCAGCCGCGCCTCTGTCCCGGTAAGCTGCGCCAGCTTGCGGTAGATCTCCGGCGCGCCGCCGTCGAGGTGATCGATACTCACCGTCGGGGCAATTTTTTCCAGCTGTTCGACCGGCGTGTTGCGGGTCGGCTCGGTGATGATAAGATCCGGCTTCGCCGCGGCGATGGCTTCAATATCGATATCGGCGGTGCCGATGAATGTGATGTCGGAATTATCAAAATCGATGCCCGTCAGCATGCCGCTGGAGCGCAGAAAATGGCTGCCGTCCGGTCGGGTGCGGCCATGGCTGGCAACCGGCGGTACGCCAAGCTCGATCAGCGGAATGGTGATATCCAGGTCGTGCAGGGACACAATCCGCTTCGGGTTAACCGGCACCACCACTTTGCGGTTCAGGTCGTCAGTAAACGTCTGCGTTGGCTCTGCGGCTCCTGCAGCAAAACCCACCAGCACCAGCATTGCAAAAAATACGCGCATTTCTATCCCCTAAAATCGATCCCGACGCTGCCAGAGCAGCAGCAGGAAAAACGGTCCGCCAATCAGTGAAATGACAATTCCCGCCGGCAGCTGCAACGGGAGAAATGCCAGCCGCCCGACGTTATCCGCCAGCAGCACCAGCAGCGCGCCCAGTACGGCACTTCCCGTCAGCAGTGCCGTTTGCCCTCCGCGCAGCAGCAGGCGCGCCATGTGCGGGGCAATCAGCCCGACAAAGCCGATACTCCCCACGCAGGAGACGCAGGCCGCGGTGAGCACCACGGGGGCAAACACGCGCAGCAGCGCGAGGCGTGAAGTCCGCACGCCCAGCCCCGTCGCAATGTGGTTGCCGAGCAAGGCTACGTCTGCGGCGCGCGCGGTAAAGAGCAGCAGCGCAAACGCCGGCACTGTCCAGGCAGCAGCGATGCTGACCAGCGTCCAGCTTGCCGCATGCAGACTCCCCGCCAGCCACAGCATCGCCGTCTGGACGTCGCGCACGTCGGCGGTCGTCATAAAGACCCCCATCGCGGCGGCAAACGCCCATGACACGCCGATGCCGATCAGGATGAATCGCGGGCGCGAGATATCACGCGCCAGCGCCACTACCAGCAGCGCGGTCAGCAGCCCACCGGCCATGCCGATAAGTGGACGCCAGTACGGCCCCAATCCCGGAAACTGAAAAATCAGCAGCAGCACCGCCGCGCTACAGCCCTCTTTCACGCCGATAAGTCCGGGGTCAGCAAGGCCGTTGCGGGTAATGGACTGCATGGCCGCCCCCGCCATGCCGAGCATCGCGCCGCACAGCACCGCCATCAGCAGGCGCGGCAGGCGGATATCCATCACAATGTAATGCGCATCCGCCGTCAGACGTTCAGGATAAAACAGCGCACGTCCGATGGCGGAAGCAGGAATGGGCAGCGAGCCGTGCGTCAGGCCAAAACTTAGCAGCAGTAAAACGGCAAGGGTTAAAACGGTCAGATACAGCAGCGCCCTCGGGCGAACCAGCGCCGAGAAGGAGGAAAATCGTACTGCCCTCAATCCAGCCCGGTTCATTTGAACATCCTTGACGCCATAAGGATAAAGACCGGCGCGCCGACCAGCGCAGTCATCACGCCGGTTGCCAGCTCATACGGCGTAAACAGCGTGCGGGCGGCGATATCCGCCATCAGCAGAACCAGCGCCCCGCACAGGGCTGAGAGCGGCACCATCACGCGCAGGTCCACCGATACCAGACGGCGAATCAGCTGCGGCACCACGAGTCCGATAAACCCGATCGGTCCGGCAACTGAAACCGCCGCGCCGCACAGCAGGGCGATGGCCAGCAGCGCGAGCAGGCGCGTTTTCATCAGCGACACGCCAAGCCCCTGCGCCATTCTGTCCCCCAGCGCCAGCATGTTCAGCGACGGCGACAGCCAGAGCGCCAGCGCAAAACCCACGGCAGCGGCCCCCGCGGCGCTAGCGGTCGTCTCGCCGATGACTCCCGCCACATCCCCCGCAAGCCAGGTCCGCATGGCCAGCAGCGTCTGTTCATCCAGAATCAACACCGTGGCGGTTATCGATGAGGCAAATGCCGACATCGCCACGCCGCACAGCGTGACTTTCATCGGCGTGAGACCGGTACGCCCGGATGAGGAGAACGTTAGCACCAGCAAAAAGAGCGCGGCGGCGCCGGCTGCGGCTATCAGAGGGCGGCCAAACGGCAGCGACAGCCCGAGGGCACTCGTCAGCACCACCGCCAGCGCCGCCCCTGCATTTAGCCCCAGGATATGCGGCTCGCCGAGCGGGTTGCGGATCACTGACTGCAGCAGCACGCCCGCGACGCCGAGCGCCGCGCCCGTCACCAGGGCGGCGCACAGTCGCATCAAGCGCAGCCTGACGATCACGCTATGCTCAAAATTGCGCGGGTCGAAGTGGAAAAATGCGTCTACTACCGTCCGGGGGGCGATAACGCGCGCCCCGATGCTCAGGTGCGCAATCGCGCCTGCCAGAAGCAGCAGCGTAAAGAGAATAAAGGCCACAGACGTGCGCATCATGGTTTGTCGACAGCCTGACGGAACGGCATAAAGAACGGCTTGCCGGTCAACGGGTTAACCGACATATGCACGTCGACATCAAACACCGCTTTGATCAGCTCCGGCGTGCAGGCGTCGCCCTCATGCAGTACCCCCTCAACCTTTCCCTGACGTAAAAAGACCAGCGAATCACCGTAGTTCACGGCGAAGTTGAGATCGTGCAGAACCACCACCACGGTGCGCCCGTGCCGGCGCGTCAGCGTGTGCAGCAGTTCGAGGATCTCCACCTGGTAGCGAAGATCGAGGTACGTCGTGGGTTCATCCAGCAGGATATAGGGCGTTTGTTGCGCCAGTACCATGGCGATCCAGCAGCGCTGGCGCTGGCCGCCGGACAGGCTTTCAACCAGATGATGGGCAAACTCTGCCGTTCCGGTCAGGCGTAACGCCTCTTCCACGGCCCGCTCGTCTTCTTCGCTCCACTGGCGCATCACGTTCTGCCAGGGGAAACGTCCGCGCGAGACCAGCTCAAATACGGTTAACCCTTCTGGAAGCAGCGGAGACTGCGGCAGGATCCCGAGCTGGCGGGCGACCGCTTTGGTTGGCTGCGAGTGGATGGCTTTGCCGTCCAGCACCGCGCTGCCGCCGAGCGGCTGAAGCAGCCGCGCGAGGGTACTTAACAGCGTCGATTTTCCGCAGCCGTTTGCGCCCACCAGAACAGTCATTTTCTGCTGGGGGATCGCAAGGGAGATATCATCAACGATGATTTTTTTCTGGTAACCCGCGGAGAGGTTCTCAAGAACCAGTCCCGGCTTTTTGATGTAGTGAGCCACGTGAACGCCAACGTAAGAAAAAAAACCAACAAATAAAAATAAAACTCATTCTCTTTTGTGAGTTTGCCGCCGCGCCATGTAGTAGTCAAGCGAAGATACACCCTGTAAACCCCAGGGATAATTGAGCATCTCTGCACAAATTAAAATTCATTTTTATCAACTATTTTCAATGCCTTAAACAAGAAACCAACGCGTATTAGCCAGAGAGAAACCTCTGTAGCGAAATTTTTATTTATTCCATTTACTACTACACCCCCTCATGCTTGAATGATTCTCAATTACAAGTCCGATGCCGTAGAGGCTAACGGACAGACCGTAAGGGCAATGACTCACACATTCTTCCGCGAGCATTTCATCGCAGGATATTTTGGGAAAACAGATGTAATGGCCAAGTTCACACCTTCATTCGCCGGGGTAAAAGGGCGCGCGCTCTTTTCACTCCTGTTCATGGCGCCTCTGGTGCACGCAGCAGCAAAAGACGGTGAGACGCTTACCGTCACTGCCGACCCTTACGCTTCCACCGACGCCACCAGCGGCTATCAGCCCCTGAACACCTCCACCGCCACGCTGACCAACATGCCGATGCTGGACATCCCGCAGGTGGTCAATACCGTCAGCGATAAAGTGCTGGAAGACCAAAACGCGACCACGCTCGACGAGGCGCTGTATAACGTCAGCAACGTGGTGCAGACCAACACCCTGGGCGGCACGCAGGATGCCTTCGTGCGCCGTGGCTTCGGCGCAAACCGCGATGGCTCGATCATGACCAACGGCCTGCGCACCGTGCTGCCGCGCAGCTTCAATGCCGCAACCGAGCGCGTGGAGGTGCTAAAAGGCCCGGCCTCGACCCTTTACGGTATTCTCGACCCCGGCGGCCTGATTAACGTAGTGACCAAACGCCCGGAGAAAACCTTCGGCGGCTCGATTTCTGCCACATCAACCAGCTTTGGCGGCGGTACCGGACAGTTTGACGTCACCGGTCCGATTGAAGGTACGCGTCTGGCCTATCGCCTGACGGGGGAGTATCAGGACGAGGATTACTGGCGTAATTACGGCACCGAACGCAGCACCTTTATCGCCCCGTCTTTGACCTGGTTCGGCGATGATGCCACCGTGACCGTGCTCTATTCGCATCGCGACTATAAAACGCCGTTCGATCGCGGAACGATCTTCGATCTCAACACCAAAAAGGCCGTCGACGTCGATCGCAAAACCCGCTTTGATGAGCCATTTAACGTGACCGACGGTCAGTCCGACCTCGCTCAGCTTAACGCGGAGTATCGCCTTAACAGCCAGTGGACCGCGAAGTTCGACTACAGCTACAGCCAGGATAAGTACAGCGATAACCAGGCTCGCGTGATGGCCTACGATTCAAAAACCGGCAACCTGACCCGCCGCGTGGATGCGACCCAGGGTTCGACCCAGCGTATGCACACAACGCGGGCAGATTTGCAGGGGAACGTGGACATCGCGGGCTTTTACAATGAGATCCTGACCGGCGTGTCGTATGAGAATTACGATCTGCTGCGTACGGACATGATCCGTTGTAAGAACGTTAAGGATTTCAATATTTACAACCCGAGCTACGGCAGCCTCGGCAAGTGCACCACCGTCTCGGCATCCGACAGCGATCAAACCATCAAGCAGGAGAGCTACTCCGCCTACGCGCAGGACGCGCTGTACCTGACCGATAAATGGATCGCCGTTGCCGGACTGCGCTACCAGTATTACACCCAGTACGCGGGCAAAGGCCGTCCGTTTAACGTCAACACCGACAGCCGCGACGACCAGTGGACGCCGAAGCTGGGCCTGGTATACAAGCTCACGCCGGCAGTCTCCCTGTTTGCTAACTATTCCCAGACGTTTATGCCGCAGTCGTCCATTGCGAGCTACATCGGCGACCTGCCGCCGGAAACGTCGAACGCGTATGAAATAGGCGCTAAATTCGACCTGTTCGACGGCATTACTGCCAACATCGCGCTGTTTGATATCCACAAGCGCAACGTGCTGTACACCGAGAGCATCGGTGATGAAACCGTCGCCAAAACCGCGGGCCGCGTGCGCTCGCAGGGTGTCGAAGTGGATCTCGCCGGATCGCTGACCGAGAACACCAACATTATCGCCAGCTACGGCTATACCGATGCGAAGGTGCTGGAAGACCCGGACTACGCGGGCAAACCGCTGCCGAACGTGCCGCGCCATACCGGCTCCCTGTTCCTGACGTACGATATTCACAATGCGTTTGCCGGGAATACGCTGACAATTGGCGGCGGCGGGCACGGCGTGAGCCGTCGTTCAGCGACTAACGGTGCGGATTATTATCTGCCGGGCTATTTCGTGGCGGATGCATTTGCGGCGTACAAAATGAAGCTGCAATATCCGCTGACGCTACAGGTGAACGTGAAGAATTTGTTTGATAAGACCTACTACACGTCGTCGATTGCGACCAATAACCTGGGCAACCAGATTGGCGACCCGCGTGAAGTGCAGTTTACGGTGAAGATGGAGTTTTGACGTCAGTGCGAGGCGTTCCCCTCACCCTAACCCTCTCCCCAGAGGGGCGAGGGGATCGATCGTAGGCCCGGTAAGCGCAGCGCCACCGGGCAAAAAAAAGCCCTGCATCGCAGGGCTTTTTCAGCATCAGGCCTCAATATCCGCCATATCGCCTTTCTCCTGCAGCCAGTTACGTCGGTCTTCCGAACGTTTCTTGGCAAGGAGCATATCCATCATGGCGTTGGTTTGCTGTTCGTCTTCGTCGCTGATCGTCAGCTGCACCAGACGGCGCGTGTTCGGATCCAACGTCGTTTCGCGAAGCTGCATCGGGTTCATCTCGCCCAGCCCCTTAAAGCGCTGCACGTTCGGTTTGCCCTTCTTGCGCTTCAGCTGTTCCAGCACGCCCGCTTTCTCTTCTTCCGTCAGCGCATAGTAGACTTCTTTGCCAAGGTCGATACGGTACAGCGGCGGCAGCGCCACGTGGACGTGACCGTTTTTCACCAGCGCGCGGAAGTGCTTCACGAACAGCGCGCACAGCAGCGTGGCGATGTGCAGGCCATCGGAGTCCGCATCCGCGAGGATACAGATCTTGCCGTAGCGCAGCTGGCTCAGATCGTCGCTGTCCGGATCGATGCCGATCGCCACGGAGATGTCGTGTACTTCCTGCGAGGCCAGCACTTCATCAGACGAGACTTCCCAGGTATTCAGGATCTTACCCTTGAGCGGCATGATCGCCTGATACTCACGATCGCGCGCCTGCTTGGCCGATCCGCCCGCCGAGTCCCCTTCCACCAGGAAAAGCTCGGTGCGGTTGAGATCCTGCGCGGTACAATCCGCCAGCTTGCCCGGCAGCGCGGGGCCGCTGGTCAGTTTTTTACGCACCACTTTCTTCGCCGCGCGCAGACGACGCTGGGCGCTGGAGATCGCCATTTCAGCCAGCATTTCTGCGGCCTGAACGTTCTGGTTCAGCCACAGGGTAAACGCATCTTTCACCACGCCGGAAACAAACGCCGCACACTGGCGTGACGACAGGCGCTCTTTAGTCTGACCGGCAAACTGCGGATCCTGCATTTTCACGGAAAGCACGTAGGCGCAGCGGTCCCAGATATCTTCTGCGGAAAGCTTCACGCCGCGCGGCAGAATGTTGCGGTATTCGCAGAACTCGCGCATCGCATCCAGCAGACCCTGACGCAGGCCGTTGACGTGCGTCCCACCGAGCAGCGTTGGGATCAGGTTGACGTAGCTTTCCGTCAGCAGCTCACCGCCTTCAGGTAGCCACAGCAGCGCCCAGTCCACCGCCTCGGTATCACCTTCGAAATTCCCGACGAACGGTTTTTCCGGCAGGGTCGGCAGGCCGTTAACCGCTTCGCATAGGTAATCGTTCAGACCCTTTTCGTAGCGCCAGCTCTGTTCGGTGTTGTTAACGTGATCTTTAAAGGTGATTTCTACGCCTGGGCACAGCACCGCTTTGGCTTTCAGCAGGTGCGTCAGGCGGGAAACAGAAAAGCGTGGGCTGTCGAAGAAGCTTTCGTCAGGCCAGAAATGGACGCTGGTGCCGGTGTTGCGTTTACCGCACGTCCCGACGACCTGCAAATCCTGCACTTTTTCGCCGTTTTCAAACGCGATGTTATACACCTGGCCGTCGCGACGGACGTTCACTTCCACGCGCTTTGACAGGGCGTTAACCACAGAGATCCCCACGCCGTGCAAGCCGCCAGAGAACTGGTAGTTTTTGTTGGAGAACTTACCGCCCGCATGCAGACGGCAGAGGATCAGCTCAACGGCAGGAACCCCCTCTTCCGGGTGAATATCCACCGGCATGCCGCGGCCATCGTCGATGACTTCCAGCGACTGATCGGCGTGCAGGATAACGTCCACGCGTTTGGCATGACCTGCCAGCGCTTCGTCCACACTGTTATCAATTACTTCCTGGCCCAGGTGGTTTGGGCGCGTCGTATCGGTGTACATCCCCGGGCGGCGGCGAACCGGCTCAAGCCCGGTGAGTACCTCAATGGCATCAGCGTTATAGGTTTGCGTCATGATTTAAGCTAGCAATTCGCATTGATTGTCAGTGGCTGTGCAGTCCAAGAAAATCGACAATCTGGGTGAAATGATCTTCAAAGCCCGTGAAAGCATGGTTTCCGCCCTCTTCTACAGTCTGGCGGCAGGATGCGTAATACGCCACTGCCTGGCGGTAATCCAGCACTTCATCTCCCGTCTGTTGCAGCAGCCAGATAAGATCGGGCGCTTCAAGCGGGTCGACCTGCATAACTTTGAGATCGTAAATATGGCGTGACTCTAGCACATATTGTTGGCCGGTGTAGGGGTTCTCGTTTTCGCCAAGAAAGTCCCTTAATAGCTCAAATGGCCGGACCGCCGGGTTAACGACGACAGCGGGCACCATAAAGCATTGCGACAGCCAGGTGGCGTAGTAGCCGCCGAGGGACGAGCCAACAACGCCAAACGATTCGCCGCCGTGTTCAAGCACAATCGATTCCAGCATTTCTGCCGCGTCCGCCGGATAAGGGGGCAGCTGCGGAATAATCATCTCCACGTGCGGATGATGTTCGCTCAGCCACTGGCGAAACTGCGTCGCCTTTGCGGAACGCGGAGAACTGTTGAACCCGTGCAGATAGAGGAGCGTCGACATCAATAGCCTTCTGAAGCGGTATCCGGGCGGAACTGCGCGCCAGCCAGACGGCACACTTCGGTGGTCAGCGAGCCGTCGGCATGCAGGTCCAGCCAGCGCCAGCCCGGTGCGATGGTGTCCAGCGTGAAGTTAGCGCAATGGGGCTTGAACTGCACGCAGGTGGACGGCGTCGCGAGCAGGCGGCGACCGTTCCAGTCGAGATCCTGTTCCTGGTGAATGTGCCCACACAGCAAATTTTTCACGCGCGGGAATTTCGCCAGCACGCTATCCAGCGCCGCAGAGTTGCGTAAGCTGTGCTGATCAAGCCAGCTACAGCCCGCCGGCAGCGGATGATGATGCAGTAACAGCAGCGTATTACGATTCGGTTCGGCGGCCAGTTTTGTCTCCAGCCAGTCAAGCTGATAGTCGCTCAACTCACCGTGCGGAACGCCAAACACCTGACTGTCGAGGAGCAGAATTTGCCACTGGTCCCCCGTAAAGACACATTTTGCCGGCGAAATCCCCGCCTCCTGAAGCGAACTGTACATGGCGGGCTGAAAATCGTGATTGCCCGGTAGCCAGACGCAAGGCACACTAAAGCTCGCAATTCCTTCGGCGAAATGCTGATAGGCTGCGGAGGATTGATCCTGCGCCAGATCGCCTGTCGCGACGATCAGATCGCATGGCCGCTTTTCAGCATGGATCGCGTCAAGAACCGCCTGATAACTCTCCCAGGTGTTCACGCCCAGAAGCGTCTCATGCTTTTCGGCAAAAAGGTGGGTGTCGGTGATTTGTAATATCCTGACTGGCGCCCCACCAGCAACAGTCAGGTTCAACAGGCTTTCCAAATGGTGTCCTTAGGTAGGTTTATGACGCTAACAAACCGGAATCGCCATTGCTCCATGTGCTAAACAATATCTTAGCCAGTCGGCTAAAAACTGGTTAATTTGATGCTTTTCGTCGCGTTGATGCAACTTTTTATTCGGATAATCATACCGCGCTTTGAAGCGAAAGATCTGCTGGCTTGAACACACTTCAGCGACCATCGCATCATGATAAAGACGTACCGTCATTGACGGCAGGCTCCAGTAGCTGATGCTCGGCGCCGTTTGCTCAATCTCCACCAGCGTAGTGTAGCGCGTTGATTCTGTTATCGTTAACCGATACTGCGCGTTGCTCACCTGATAGCTTACCGTTTCGCCGGGCGCGTCGTTTCGCGGCAGCAGGCGGCGCAGCTGGGCGAAATTGGTTTCGCACAGGCGCATCATTTCTAGGAAGTCAGGTGTATAGCGCTTCATTTTTTCCACTCGTTTCGTAAATTCTGATGATGCAGTTGCAGCCATTGCAAGGCGATGACAGACGCTGCGTTGTCGATTAAACCCTCTTCTACCCATTGGTAAGCCTGCTCCCGACTCACCACATGAACCCGAATATCTTCGTTTTCATCTGCCAGACCGTGGATCCCTTTCGCTGTCGTGGCGTCCACTTCGCCCACCATAATAGATGAGCGTTCCGTTGTTCCCCCCGGACTTGCCAGGTAGCTCAACACCGGTTTCGTCCGACCGATCGCCAGGCCTGCCTCTTCCAGCGCCTCGCGGCGAGCGACGTCTTCGACCGACTCACCCTCCTCGATCATCCCGGCCACCATCTCCAGCAACCACGGCGTTTCGCTGGTATCATACGCCGCAATACGGACCTGCTCGACCAGCACGACTTCATCACGCACTGGGTCAAAGGGTAGCAAGACTGCCGCATGCCCGCGCTCAAAAATTTCGCGTTTGATTTCACCGCTCATTTCACCGTTAAACAGGCGATGCCTGAAACGGTAAAGTTCCATTGAAAAAAAACCGCTATAAAGCGTTTCTCGTGCAATAATTTCTACATCGTTTTTGGCGAAGGTGACAGGCACGTTTTCTGGTTTTTGCATCGGTCGAGTCCTGGTAGCAATGGTGATGAAATTGTGAATTTCAAGGCTGTTTGGCTGCCGTTTGTATGGCTATATGGTAGATTGGAGCAAATTACCGCCAGATGGCACGTTACGCCAACCTTTTGGTGTGGATGATTCTGTTAGAATCGGCAATTATTTTTAATTAGATCAGCGCTAATACTGCTTCACAACAAGGAATGCAAATGAAGAAATTGCTCCCCATCCTTATCGGCCTGAGCCTGACGGGCTTCAGTGCAATGAGCCAGGCAGAGAACCTGTTACAGGTCTACCAGCAGGCACGTCTGGGCAACCCTGATTTACGTAAATCAGCGGCCGATCGTGATGCTGCGTTTGAAAAGATTAACGAAGCACGTAGTCCACTGCTGCCGCAGTTAGGCTTAGGTGCAGATTATACCTACACTAACGGTTTTCGCGATAACAATGGCATCGACTCGAATGCCACCAGCGCCTCTTTACAGCTTACACAGACCCTGTTCGACATGTCCAAATGGCGTGAACTGAGTTTGCAGGAAAAGAGCGCAGGCATTCAGGATGTCACCTATCAGACCGATCAGCAAACGCTGATCCTGAATACCGCGACCGCCTATTTCCAGGTACTGAGCGCGATTGACGCGCTCTCCTATACCGAAGCGCAGAAACAGGCGATTTACCGCCAGTTAGATCAAACCACCCAGCGTTTTAACGTAGGCCTGGTCGCGATCACGGACGTGCAGAACGCCCGTTCACAGTACGATACCGTACTGGCTAACGAAGTGACCGCACGTAACAACCTCGACAACGCACTGGAAGCACTGCGTCAGGTCACCGGTAACTACTATCCTGAGCTGGCCTCTCTGAACGTGGACAGTTTCAAAACGGACAAACCGCAGGCGGTTAATGCTCTGCTGAAAGAAGCGGAAAACCGTAACCTGACCTTATTGCAGGCGCGCCTGAGCCAGGATCTGGCACGCGAGCAGATCCGCCTTGCACAGGATGGTCACCTGCCAACCCTGAGCCTGAGCGCCTCTACCGGCGTATCGGATACCAGCTACAGCGGGTCTAAAACGACGTCTCAGGCCTATGACGACAGCAACGTTGGCCAGAACAAAGTGGGCCTCAGCTTCTCTCTGCCGCTGTACCAGGGCGGGATGGTTAACTCTCAGGTGAAACAGGCGCAGTACAACTTTGTGGGTGCCAGCGAGCAGCTGGAAAGCGCGCACCGCAACGTGGTGCAGACCGTGCGTTCTTCCTTTAACAACGTCAATGCCTCTATCAGTAGCATCAACGCCTACAAACAGGCCGTTGTCTCTGCGCAAAGCTCTCTGGACGCGATGGAAGCAGGCTACTCCGTCGGTACGCGTACCATCGTTGACGTGTTAGACGCAACGACCACACTGTATAACGCGAAACAGCAGCTCTCCAGCGCACGTTACCAGTACCTGATTAACCAGCTGAACATCAAGCAGGCGCTGGGTACGCTGAACGAGCAGGATCTGCAAATGCTGAACAGTACGCTGGGTAAACCGGTATCCACGTCGCCTGACAGCGTGGCGCCGGAAAATCCAGAGCAGGATGCCGCGGTTGATAACTTCAACGCTAACGGCAGCGCCCCGGTTGCACAGCCAGCGGCAGCGCGCAGCACCTCACCTGCGAGCAGCGGCACGAATCCGTTCCGTAACTAAGTGTGTCATCAGGCCCAATGCGGCCTGATGCCCTCACCCCAGCCCTCTCCCACAGGGAGAGGGAGCACATTAATCCCCCCCGAACGTAAGCCAACGTAAAGATCCCCCGGATTTCGCCCCTCTTCGCTTCATTTTCAACCACTCATCCTCTATCCTGAGCGTTAATACCCCTGGGTCCTGGAAGACAAATATGAAACGGACAAAAACGATGAATCACGCGTCGTTCCGCAAAAGCTGGAACGCACGCCACCTGACACCTGTCGCGCTGGCGGTCACCGCCGTCTTTATGCTGGCAGGCTGTGAGCAAAGCGACGAAACGGTGTCGCTCTATCAAAACGCTGACGATTGTGCGAGCGCAACCGGTAAAGCCGCCGAGTGTACGACGGCCTATAACAACGCCCTGAAAGAGGCAGAACGTACCGCGCCGAAATATGCCTCACGCGAAGACTGTGTAGCCGAATTCGGCGAAGGCCAGTGCCAGCAGGCTCCTGCTCAGGCAGGTATGGCGCCGGAAAACCAGGCGCAGGCACAGTCCAGCGGTAGCTTCTGGATGCCTCTGATGGCGGGTTATATGATGGGCCGTCTGATGAGCGGCGGCGCGGGCTACCAGCAGCAACCGCTGTTTAGTTCTAAAAACCCAAACAGCCCGGCGTACGGTAAATACACCGATGCCACCGGCAAGGGTTACGGTGCTGCAACGCCTGGCCGTACGATGACCGTACCGAAAACCGCGATGGCACCGAAACCAGCCACTACCAGCACCATTACCCGTGGCGGCTTCGGTGAGTCTGTGGCGAAACAAACCACCATGCAGCGTAGTGCGACCGGCTCTTCGACTCGCTCAATGGGCGGCTGATCATGGAACGAGTCAGTATTGTCGAGCGCCCGGACTGGCGCGAAAAAGCCACCGAATACGGTTTCAACTTTCACACCATGTACGGCGAGCCGTACTGGTGTGAAGACGCTTACTATAAGCTCACGCTCGCGCAGGTCGAAAAGCTTGAAGAGGTGACCGCAGAACTGCACCAGATGTGCCTGAAGGTGGTAGAGAAAGTCATCGACAGCGATGAGCTGATGACCAAATTCCGCATTCCGAAGCACACCTGGAGCTTTGTTCGTCAGTCCTGGAAAACGAACCAGCCTTCGCTCTACTCTCGCCTCGATTTGGCATGGGATGGCGTGGGTGAACCGAAGCTTTTAGAAAACAACGCAGATACGCCAACCTCCCTGTACGAAGCCGCGTTCTTCCAGTGGATCTGGCTGGAAGATCAGGCGAATGCCGGAAACTTGCCGGAAGGCAGCGACCAGTTCAACAGCCTTCAGGAAAAACTGATTGAGCGTTTCGCCGAACTGCGTGAACAGCACGGTTTCAACCTGTTGCACCTCGCCTGCTGTCGCGATACCGAAGAAGATCGCGGTACGGTTCAGTATTTGCAGGACTGCGCAGCCGAAGCGGAAGTGGCGACGGAATTCCTCTATATCGAAGAGATCGGTTTAGGTGAAAAAGGTCAGTTTACGGACACGCAGGATCAGGTGATCAGCAACCTGTTCAAGCTCTACCCGTGGGAATACATGCTGCGCGAAATGTTTTCTACCAAGCTGGAAGACGCCGGTGTGCGCTGGCTGGAACCAGCCTGGAAGAGCATTATCTCCAATAAAGCCCTGCTGCCAATGCTGTGGGAGATGTTCCCGAACCACCCGAACCTGCTGCCTGCTTACTTTGCCGAAGATGATTTCCCGCCGATGGAGAAATACGTCGTTAAGCCAATCTTCTCCCGTGAAGGCGCGAACGTCTCGATTATCGAAAACGGTAAAACGCTGGAAGCGGTTGAAGGGCCGTACGGTGAGGAAGGGATGATCGTCCAGGCGTTTTATCAACTGCCGAAGTTTGGCGACAGCTATACGCTGATCGGCAGCTGGCTTATTAACGATCAGCCTGCCGGGATTGGTATTCGCGAAGATCGCGCGCTGATTACGCAGGATCTGTCGCGTTTCTACCCGCATATTTTTATTGAATAAGACTTGCCGGGTGGCGGCTTCGCCTTACCCGGCCTACATGTTGAGCGTAGGCCCGGTAAGCGCAGCGCCACCGGGCATGTTTTACCCCACCTGCACCGACAGCATACTTAAGCTCCCCATCTCAATACCGTCGACCGGTGTTGTGATAACCTCCTGACCGTCCCATGCGCCTAATACATACAGCAATGGCAAGAAGTGTTCCGGCGTCGGGTTAGAGAGCGAACCGCCGTCGTGATCCAGATAGTTCACCAAAGGGTGCCGTTCGACCGGCCCTTGCCAGGTCAGGTTGTCTTTTACATAGTCATTAAAGGCCGCTGCCCAGGGGTAAGGCGTATTTTCACCGTGCCAGCGTACCGTACGCAGGTTATGCACCACGTTGCCACTGGCAATCAGCATGATGCCCTCATCACGAAGCGAAGCCAGCTTACGCCCCATCTCCATGTGCCAGGCAGCCGGTTTGGTGCTGTCGATACTCAGTTGCACCATCGGGATATCCGCATCAGGATACATCTTAATCAGCACGCCCCACGAGCCATGGTCAAAGCCCCAGGCTTCTTTGTCCAGCGCAACCGGAACAGGGGCGAGCAGATCAACCAGCCGCTGCGCCAGCTCAGGCGAACCGGGGGCCGGATAATGCGTATCGTACAGCGCCTGCGGAAAACCGCCAAAATCATGGATCGTTTTTGGCGCTTCCATGGCCGTCACGCCGGTACCCCGGGTAAACCAGTGCGCAGAGACCACCACAATTGCCTTCGGACGCGGTAACGTCTTACCCAGTTGACGCCAGGCGCGGGTATAGACGTTATCTTCCAGAACGTTCATGGGGCTGCCATGGCCTAAAAACAGTGCTGGCATACGAGAAGGAGACATGGTGATATCCTTAGAGGAAGTGACAAAGTGATGGGCCTACATTACGCGCATTCAGGTGAAGATGAACGTAGATAACCGTGAAGATCATCATCAGGAAATTTGAATGCCAGATATCGCTTAAGGAGAATGCATGTCAGTACCTTTGATTTTGACCTTACTTGCGGGCGCCGCGACCTTTATCGGTGCGTTCCTTGGGGTACTCGGTCAAAAACCCTCTAATCGCCTGCTGGCCTTCTCGCTGGGTTTCGCCGCCGGGATCATGCTGCTTATCTCGCTGATGGAGATGCTGCCCGCCGCGCTTCACGCCGAAGGGATGTCGCCTGTTCTGGGCTATGGCATGTTTATCATTGGCCTGCTGGGTTATTTTGCACTCGACCGTATCCTTCCTCACGCGCACCCGCAGGATCTAATGCAAAAAAGCGTTGCCCCCATCCCTGGCAATATCAAACGCACGGCCATTCTGCTGACGCTGGGTATCAGCCTGCATAACTTTCCGGAAGGTATCGCCACCTATGTCACGGCCAGCAGCAACCTGGAAATGGGTTTTGGTGTCGCGCTGGCCGTTGCTTTGCACAATATTCCTGAAGGACTTGCCGTTGCCGGGCCCGTTTATGCCGCCACGGGTTCAAAACGTACAGCTGTCTTTTGGGCGGGTATCTCCGGGATGGCTGAAATTCTCGGCGGCGTGCTGGCGTGGCTGATCCTCGGTAGCCTCGTATCCCCGGTTGTAATGGCTGCAATTATGGCTGCCGTGGCCGGAATTATGGTCGCGCTCTCTGTCGATGAGCTGATGCCGCTGGCAAAAGAGATCGATCCCAACAATAACCCAAGCTACGGCGTGCTGTGTGGAATGTCAGTGATGGGGATGAGTCTGGTTCTGCTACAAACGGCAGGTATTGGTTAAGAATTAATGCCTCCGTTTCATACGGAGGCATTATACTATTCAAAATAACAATCCTATATATTTACCCTATAATAACCCACCAAATATAAACCCATTAGAATTTCAAAAAAAGGCGTCTCTTAAGATAGCCTGAAAATATTAACTAAAAGCACCTACAAATATATTTAAGTCACGTTAATCGCGTATTCCCACCCCAATCCGTATACTTTGCAAGTATTCTGAAATTAATATTCACATTATGAATCACTCTGAAAAAGGATATTTCCATGTATATGGGTAAGAAATTACTGTTAGCAGCGGCTATGGCTGGCATTGTGTCGGGTTCTGCTTTTGCTGAAGATCAAGGCTCTGGCAAAATCAAATTCAAAGGTGTTGTTATTGACGCACCGTGCAGCATCGCACCAGACAGCGTTGATAAAGAAGTCGATCTGGGTGAAGTGACTACGGCCGTTATCAACGCCAACAAAAAATCCACGCCGGTTCCGGTCGATATTAATCTGGAAAACTGCCAGCTTGACGATCCGGCAGACGAAACCGACACGCCAATTACCAAAGTGGATGTCACCTTCACCAGCGCAGCGACAGACGCGACAGACACCAGCCTGATGAGTAACACCTATGCAAGTGGTGCGCAGAACGTGGGTGTACGTCTGCTGGATAATGCGGAGGCTGCTATCACGCTGGGAGAATCCAACGAGGTTGAGTTGCTGGCAGGATCAACCACCCAGACGCTGCATTTCAAAGCGGTTATGGAAGTCCCCACGGGTAAAACTGCGACGGCAGGCCAGGTTGAAGCCACGGCTAACTACGTCCTGTTGTACAAATAGTTCTGTTACGTCACAGTATTAGCCGACTGGTAATTCATGCCGGTCGGCATCCTATATATATTCGAGTAACAGGATGATGACATACAAATTACAATGGATAATCATCATTGCATCCCTGTTAATGACGAGACTTACCTCTGCCACTGAATTTAATATAAACGCCATCGATAAAGATCAGCGCGGCAGCGTCGATTTGTCACGTTTTAAAGATCAAATATCGGTTACGCCGGGAAGCTATTTCGTTACGGTTTCAGTTAATGATATTCCGCTGGCAAATGGCTGGCTCCTTCGCTGGAGAGAAATAAATAATGCAGTTCAAGTGTGTATTCCTCCCGAACTGGCCGATACATTTGCGTTACAGGATGAGGTTCGTCACGCTTTGCCAGAAAAAGAGGGATGCGTTGATTTCGCCGCCAGACCAGACATCAGATTTACGTTTGAGCAAGATAGCCAATCCCTGAATGTGACGATCCCCCAGGCGTGGCTGCAATACCGTGCGGTGGACTGGATGCCGCCATCCACCTGGGACAACGGCGTGCCGGGCGTACTGCTGGATTACAATCTTTTTGCCAGCCATTATCAGCCCAATAGCGGCAGCAGCAATAACAACGCCAATACCTATGGCACCGTCGGTGCGAACATGGGCGCGTGGCGCCTGCGAAGCGATTACCAGTACACGCGAAGCGATACTGAAGCAGGCTCAGAGCAGGATGGCCGTTTTTCACGCGTATATATGTTCCGCCCTCTGCCCTCAATCGGAGCGAAACTAACGCTGGGTGAAACGGATTTCCAGTCCGCAATTTTTGACGCCTTTACCTATACCGGCGCATCGCTAATCAGCGAAGAACGTATGCTGCCATGGTCGCTGCGCGGCTATGCCCCGCAGATTACCGGGATAGCGCAAACCAACGCCACGGTGACCGTAAGCCTTGCCGATCGCGTGATTTACCAAAGTAAAGTGCCACCAGGCCCGTTTGTTATTCAGGATCTTAACCAGTCGGTTCAGGGCACGCTGGACGTCAAAGTCACGGAAGAGGACGGCCGCGTCAGCACATTCCAGGTCTCTGCCGAGTCCGTGCCGTTTTTAACGCGCAAGGGTCAGGTTCGCTACAAGTTCGCGGCGGGTAAAGCGCGCCAGGGTGCCTCCCATAACGTTGAAGATAACGCCTTCATGAGCGGCGAATTTTCCTGGGGCATGCTGTCACACACCTCCCTGTATGGCGGCACGCTGACTGATGGCGACGGTTATCGTTCCGTCGCTGCCGGGATCGGCCAGAATATGGCCTGGCTGGGGGCGCTCTCTTTTGACGTCACGCAGGCCACCAGCCAGCTGCCACACCAGCGCAGTCAGACGGGTTACAGCTATCGCATTAACTACAGCAAGCGTTTCGATACCACCGGCAGTCAGCTTACGCTTGCCAGCTACCGCTACTCAGACCCCCAGTTTTTGAGCTACGCCCGCTACCTTGATTATGACGACGGTGACCGCCAGTCGGAGAAACAAACCCTGAGCGTGACGGCAAGCCAGTACATTTCAGCGTTATCCCTGAACCTGTACGTCAACATGCTGCGTCAGACATGGTGGAATGATTCACCTTCCACGACCGGCAGCATCACGGCGGGCTACAACTTTGATATGGGCCGCTGGAAGAACCTCGGCGTAACCCTGTCCTGGAGTAAAACGCATTACGATGAGGAAGACGAAAGTGACGATACTCAGTTCTATCTCTCGCTCAGCGTACCGCTCGATCCCGATCATCGTCTTAACTATGACCTGCGTAACAGCGAAGCGCTGAGTCATAACGTGTCGTGGTATGACACGTCGGATCGCAATAATACCTGGGGCGTTTCCGCAGGCGCGGAGAGCGGAAAGCCAGATTCCGGCGCGCAGGTCAGCGGGAATTATCAGCATTATTCTACGTACGGCGATCTCAATCTCTCAGGCAGCTATAAAGCTGACGAATATAACTCCCTCAGCGCGAGCTGGAGTGGTTCCTTCACCTCAACGGCGAAAGGCGCCGCGCTGCACCGGCGCAGCTACGGTAATGAACCTCGTGTGATGGTCAGCACCGACGGGGTAGGCAATATCCCGCTGAACATGTCGCGAGATGAGACCAACCGTTTTGGCATCGGCGTTTTACCGTCATTCTCCAGCTATTCCCCCTCCAGCGTGCAGGTCAATCTGAACAACCTCCCTGATGGCGTGGACGTAGACAACCGCGTCGTGACCTCAACCTGGACTGAGGGAGCCATTGGTTATCGTCAGATTGCCACGCGCGCAGGTAAGGACGTGACAGGCGTTCTGCGAATGTCATCAGGAGCGCCACCTCTCGGGGCGATTGTTCGCCTGGAAGCAAGCAATTTGCAGGTTGGGATGGTGGCCGATGAAGGCCGCGTCTGGCTGGCCGCCGTTGAGCCAGAACAGCAGTTTCGCGTGACATGGGGCGACAACCAACAGTGTCGCTTCTCGTTACCTTCTCACTTAGAAAACAGTATGCAGTTGATACTGCCGTGTCAGTAAGAAATCATCATGAAATTAACGCCGTTTAAAAGCCTGTGCCTGATGCTAACCAGCACAGCATTTGCTACCCACGCAGCCATTAATCTGGACCGCACGCGCATTGTTTTTCCAGAAAGCGACAAGGCCAGCAGCCTGAAAGTGGACAATCAGAGCAAGGTGCTGCCTTATCTGGCGCTCTCCTGGATTGAAGATGAAAAGGGACAAAAAGAAGATACGCACTTTATGGCGCTTCCCCCCATTCAACGTATCGAAGCGGGCACCTCGTCGCAGATAAGGATTGTTAAACAAGCCGCTACTCGCCAGCTGCCAGGAGACAGGGAATCGCTGTTTTATTTCAACCTGCGTGAAGTACCGCCAAAAAACACCAGCGCCAGCGAGGAGCGCAGCGTGATGCAGGTAGCAATGCAGAGCCGAATTAAGCTGTTCTGGCGTCCAGAAGCGATTAGCAAAAAATCCGGCGAACTGACTGAAATGCGAATGGAAATTTCCGCCAACGCGAATGGGCTCACGGTCCACAACCCTACGCCGTACTACATCACGCTGGCGTGGCTGAGCAAAAATGCTAAAACCATGCTGCCGGGTTTTGACAGTCTGATGATTGCGCCTTTCGCCACGGCAACCGCGTCTACCGGCGATTACCACGGTAGTTATTACAGCATCGGCTATATCGACGATTACGGTGCCCTGAAAAAAGTCGACGTGCAGTGCACCGGAACGGCGCAATGTAAACTTACCGAACGGAAAATCGATAAAGATGCGAAAGCTCGCTAGTGTCCTGCTTACATTGCTGCTTTCAGCGCTACCTTTGGAAGATGCGATGGCGCTTAACTGTTATCTGGGTGGCTCTGGCGGTTCCGTCGAGGAGACAAAAACGATCTCCCCCTTTGCCATACCCAGCAACGCCCAAATTGGCCAAAAAATATGGGAGTCTGATGACATTAAGATTCCGGTGACGTGTGATAACAACGTCTCGAGCAATTTTAAGCCGGAAGATGTCTTTGCCTGGGTAAATCCTTATCCTGCCGCAACCGATCCCTACTATGAACTGGGCGTCACCTATGAAGGTATAGATTACGATGCTACAGGTCAGCCCAACGGCGTGGATACCCGCCAGTGTCTGGACAACAATAACATCACTATTTACACCCCTGCTCAAATCCGCCAGATGGGGTGGGAGAATCGCATTTGCTCTGGTAATCCGGATGATATCCATATTTCGCGCACGTTCGTCGCCCGATTACGACTTTTCGTGAGAATAAAGGCTGTGCCGCCGCATGGCTATGTCAGTTCGCTCAGCGATTACATCGTTGTGCAATTTGACGGTAAGGGTGGCGTTAATCAGATGGCCGACGCGAAGAACCTGAAGTATCACATCAACGGGCTGCAAAACATTACGGTCCTTGATTGCGGGGCGACGTTTAGCATTTACCCTGAGAATCAGGAGATCGACTTCGGCACCTTCAGTGCGCGCGACATTGTGAATCAGCAGAAGCGTATTCGCACGTTTTCAATTCGAACCACCAAAGTGCAGGATGCCCAGTGCTCGGACGGATTTAAGATGGACTCGTCATTTTACACAACCGAAACGCTCAGCGCAGACGACACCGCGGTACTGATAGGGAATGGGTTAAAGCTGCGTATTCTTAACGGAACGGAGCCTTACACATTCAACCAGTACAAGGAATACGCCGATTTTACGGGCGATATGATGAATCTTGAGCAAAACTACACGGCTGAACTTTCGCGGGATGAAGGAAAAGCGATTCAGTCCGGGCCGTTTGAAACCGTGGTACTGTTCAAAATTAACTACCACTAGAAACAAAAAAGCCGGGTTTCCCCGGCTTTTTCACATCAGCATGTTCAGCTGGCTTTACGCTCATGCGCCCGGCGGTATTCAACCAGATCTTCAATCGTCACCACTGGCATATTGTGCAGACGCGCAAAGGTGATGCACTCCGGCGCGCGCGCCATGGTGCCATCATCGTTGGTCAGTTCGCACAGCACGCCTGCGGGTTTGAAGCCAGCCAGCGTCACCAGATCGATGGTCGCTTCGGTATGACCACCACGGGTCAGCACGCCGCCCGGCTGCGCGCGCAGCGGGAAGACATGACCAGGGCGGTGCAGATCGGAGGGTTTTGCACCATCAGCAATCGCTGCACGCACGGTAGTCAGGCGGTCAGCCGCCGACACCCCGGTGGTGACGCCATGTGCCGCTTCAATGGTCACGGTGAAGCCGGTACCAAAGGCGCTGGTGTTGTTTTCAACCATCATCGGCAGATCAAGCTGCTGGCGACGGTCTTCGGTGATGCACAGGCATACGATGCCGCTACCGTGACGGATGGTCAGCGCCATCTGCTCAACGGTCATGTTCTCGGCGGCAAAAATCATGTCGCCTTCGTTTTCACGGTTTTCATCGTCAAGCACCATCACACCGCGGCCTTCGCGCAGTGCATCCAGTGCATGTTCAACACGTTGAGTTGAAGTGCCAAAAGAGGAAAGTAGCGTCTGATTCATGGTAAAAAAACCTCATTAACTTTATGGTTACCAGAATCAGGGCAGTCTTAGGAGCGCCGTACAAGCGGCAAAAAAATAACGTGAGCGGGCCTTGCCCGACTGGATCGTTACTCTCTCCCATCCGGACTCTAACCGTCGGCCCCGGAATTACACCGGATCTGCTGACCTTTGAGAATTCACCCAAAGCGCTCGCGGGCTTTCAGCGTTAAGCTGATTTACCGCCGGTGGGGAATTTCGCCCCGCCCTGAGAATAAGCGAGATAACTATAACGCTATTGATTACCCTGGGCAATGCATAAGCTTCAAACAATTTTGTTTAACCCGCGGCATGACGCGCTACAATAGGCACTAACACCTTTTCATCAAGGGAAACGACAATGATTGACCCAAAGAAAATTGAGCAGATCGCGCGTCAGGTTCATGAGTCCATGCCGAAAGGTATTCGTGAGTTTGGTGATGACGTTGAGAAGAAAATTCGCCAGACGTTGCAGGCACAGTTGGTTCGCCTTGATTTAGTCAGCCGCGAAGAGTTTGACGTGCAGACGCAGGTGCTGCTGCGCACCCGCGAGAAGCTGGCGCTGCTGGAACAGCGTCTGAGCGAGCTGGAGAGCCGCAATGCGCCGGAAGAGGTGAAGCCAGCGCCAGCTATTCCACCGGTGGATGACCAGGCATAGTGCGGCCTGTTGTGCCCGGTGGCGGCTACGCCTTACCGGGCCTACATGAACGCGTAGGTCGGGTAAGGCGCAGCCGCCACCCGACATAAAAAAACGGGCCAACTGGCCCGTTTTTTACTGACTGTCTTTCTGGATCTTCTTAATGATGTTGGTGGTTGAACACCCGTCCTCAAAGTTGAGCACCATCACTTCACCGCCATTCGCCCAGACCTCTTCGCTACCTGCGATTTGCTCTGGTTTGTAATCACCGCCCTTCACCAGCAGGTCAGGCAGAATTCCGGCAATCAGGCGCTGCGGGGTGTCTTCTTCAAATGAGACCACCCAGTCCACCGCTTCCAGCGCGCCGAGCACTATCATGCGCTGCTCCAGCGGGTTCACCGGACGCGTTTCACCCTTCAGACGTTTGGTTGAGGCATCGCTGTTGACCGCCACAATCAGGCGGTCGCCCAGCTTGCGCGCATTCGCCAGATACGAGACATGACCCGCATGCAGGATGTCGAACACGCCGTTCGTCATCACCACTTTTTCACCGCGTTTGCGCGCGGCGGCAACGGCCACTTTCAGCTCGTGTTCGGTCATGACGCCAAAGCCGGTATCCGCACGCCCACGCACCGCATTTTCCAGCTCGATTGGCGAAACGGTGGAGGTTCCGAGTTTACCGACGACCACGCCCGCCGCGGCGTTCGCGAAGTAGCACGCTTCTTCCAGAGTGTTACCCGCCGCCAGCGTCGCCGCCAGCACGCCGATCACCGTATCACCGGCACCGGTCACGTCGTACACTTCCTGCGCCTGGGTTGGCATATGCAGCGGCGCCTTGCCCGGTTGCAGCAGCGTCATGCCCTGTTCGGAACGGGTCACCAGCAGCGCAGACAGCTCGAAATCAGCGATGATTTTCATGCCGCGCTCAACCAGCTCTTCTTCAGTTTTGCACTTGCCCGCCACCGCTTCGAACTCAGAGAGGTTGGGCGTCAGCAGGGTTGCGCCGCGATAGCGCTCGAAATCGGTGCCTTTCGGGTCGATCAGCACCGGAACGCTGGCTTTGCGCGCCAGCTGGATCATGGTCTGTACGCTCGCCAGCGCGCCTTTGGCATAATCAGACAGCACCAGCGCGCCGATATTGCCCAGCGCCTGGCTAATGCGCTCATGCAGCGGCTCAGGATCAACGCCTTCGAACCCTTCTTCAAAGTCGAGGCGGATCAGCTGCTGGTTACGCGACAGCACGCGCAGCTTGGTGATGGTTGGGTGGGTCGGAACAGAAACGAAGTCGCACTTCACGTTCACGTCCGCCAGCGACTGGCTCAGCGCACGCGCCGCATCGTCAATGCCGGTCAGGCCCACCAGACGCGAATGCGCGCCCAGCGAGGCTATGTTCATCGCCACGTTTGCCGCGCCGCCTGGACGTTCTTCAATGGTGTCGACCTTAACTACCGGCACCGGCGCTTCCGGAGAGATACGGCTGGTCGGCCCATACCAGTAGCGATCCAGCATCACATCCCCGACAACCATAACTCCAGCACGTTCAAACTCTGGCAGTGTTACTTTCATTCCTGACTCCAGAAAGATTCACAATTTGCGCGCGATAATATCACACTTGTTTTGTTACGCACGGTTCCACCAGCCACTTCTGCCAGCTTGCGGTCACCTGCGCGCGTTCATCGGTGAAACCGTCCAGCGCCACATGGCCCGGCTGTTCCTGTAAGGCCAGATGGTGCAGCTCGTCACGCAGCGTGGTGTAGGCGCGGGTTAATGCCTGCGCCTCCTGCTCATCCATAATGTCGTTCTGCGCCAGCAGTTCCAGTATGCGCACGTTATCCGACCAGCGGGTCAGCTTCGGCTTATCGTGCGCGTGCAACAGCACCAGATACTGAGTGATAAACTCAATATCGGTAATCCCGCCCTCATCAGCTTTGATATCAAAGCGATCGCGATGTTTGTTGCCAAGGTGCGCGCGCATTTTCTCACGCATTTCCCGCACTTCGGTTTGCAGCGTACAGCCTTCGCGCGGGGTCGTCATGACCGCCTTGCGGATCGCATCGAACTGCGTTTTGAGCTGCGGATCGCCGTACACCACGCGGGCGCGCACCAGCGCCTGATGCTCCCACGTCCAGGCTTCGTTCTTCTGATAGTCGGCAAAAGCCTCCGTGGAGGTAACCAGCATGCCTGCCGCGCCGGACGGGCGCAGACGCGCATCCACTTCATACAGAATGCCGGATGAGGTGCGAGTGCTGAACAGGTGCATGATGCGCTGGGCCAGGCGCAGGTAGAACTGCCGCCCGTCGATTTCGCGCTCGCCGTCGGTCATCACGTCAACCGGACAGTCGTGCAGGAAAATCAGATCCAGATCGGAGCTGTAGCCCAGCTCCCAGCCGCCCAGCTTGCCGTACCCCACCACCGCAAAACCGCGGCCTTCACGGTCAGCAAGGTGCTTCGGCTGCCCGTAGCGGGCCACCATCTGCACCCACGCCTGGTGGACCACCGCGTCGATGATCGCTTCCGCCAGCCAGGTTAAGTGATCGCTCACTTTCATTACCGGCAGAGTACCGGCGATATCTGCCGCCGCCACGCGCAACATCTGTGCCTGCTTAAACTGACGCAGCGCCTCAAGCTGTTGCTCTTCGTCCTCTTCCGGCACGCGCAGCAAATACTGACGCAGCTCGTCGCGGTAAGCATCCGTCGCCGTCGGCTGATAGAGCGTATTCGGGTCGAGCAGTTCGTCGAGCAGCAGCGGATAACGCGCCAGCTTGTTCGCCACCATCGGGGAGGCGGCGCAAAGGGAAATCAGATGCTTCAGCGCGCCGGGAAACTCACTTAACAGTTCAAGGTAGGTGGTACGCGTGACGATCCCGCTCAGGAGCGGCATCATGCGCGACAGCGGCACCGGCGCATCCTCGCGGGAGCAGACATCGCTTAGCAGATGCGGCATCAGTTGATCCAGCACCTGACGACCGCGCGGGCCAATGGCGCGTTTGTTCAGTTCGAGACGGAAATCAGCAATCAACGCCACCACGCGATGGCGGGCATCGTCGCTTAAGTGCGCCAGCACCGGCGTGGTGTCATCTTCCTGAAGCGCGTCCTGCCACAGTTCGCGCCAGTGCTCGGAGAGCGCATCGTCCTGCGATTCACTTTCGTCGTCGCCGATCAGATCGTTAAAGATGCGGCGCACGCCCGCCATATGCGCTTCCAGCCGTTCCGTCAGCGCTGCCCAGTCATCCACCCGCATCCCCCAGGCCAGACGCGCCCGGTTCAGCTCATCGCCCGGTAACGTCTGGGTTTGTTCGTCGTTGATACTTTGCAGCAAATTTTCCAGACGACGCAGGAAGAGATAAGCGTCACGCAGCGTTTGCGCGTCGCCTTCCGGCAGCAGATGCAGCTGATCGATAGCGCTGAGCGTTGGCAGCAGCGAGCGGGATTGCAGAGAAGGTTCGCGCCCGCCGCGTATCAGCTGGAAGACCTGGACGATAAATTCGATCTCACGAATACCGCCCGCGCCGAGCTTGATGTTGTCCTTCAGGCCACGGCGACGCACCTCGCGGGCAATCATCCCTTTCATATTTCGCAGGGACTGGATCACGCTAAAGTCGATGTAGCGGCGGAACACGAACGGGCGCAGCATGGCGCGCAGCTCGTTGGCGTAGGCATCGTCGCTGTCGCCCATGATCCGCGCTTTGACCATCGCGTAACGCTCCCAGTCGCGCCCCTGCTCCTGGTAATAATCTTCCAGCGCGGCAAAGCTCAGCACCAGTGGCCCGCTGTCGCCAAACGGACGCAGACGCATGTCCACGCGGTAGACAAAACCATCCTGGGTGGGCTGATCCAGCGCCTTAATCAGCCGCTGGCCGAGGCGGGTAAAGAACTGGGCGTTGTCCAGCTCGCGACGACCGCCGCGCGTGGAGCCGTTTTCCGGCCAGGCAAAAATCAGATCGATGTCTGAGGAAAAATTGAGCTCGCAGCCGCCCAGCTTGCCCATCCCCAGTATCAACAGCGGTTGCGGAACCCCGTCTTCGCTGCACGGCGTGCCCCACTCTTTACAGCAGGCGGCGTAGAGCCAATCCCGCGCGGCGACGATCAGCGTCTGCGCCAGCTCGCTCAACTGCTGCAAGGTGCTCTCTTCACTCACCAGCTCCAGCGCCTGCGCCCAGGCAATGCGTACCATCACCCGGCGGCGGAACTGACGCAGAACGCGCATCAGCGTGGGTTCATCTGCCACCTCTGCCAGCGCGGTTTGCAGCCAGCCAGCATAATGCCGCCACTCGTCAGCCTGCGGCGGCGCGCTTTCCAGCGCTGCCAGCCAGTCCGGGTTAGCGCTGACGCTCTCCTGCACAAAATCACTGAACGTGAGCACGCTTTTCGCCTGCTCGCTTAACGACGACGCGGGTAACGACTCAGGCAGGCGTTCACAAACGGTCTGCCAGTGCTGCTGTAACTGCGAAGAAAGCGGCATATCAGGGGTTCCTTGCCAGAATTAACGTTTTCCGCTGTGCAGCCAGTACGGATCCTGCGAAATGGCCTCGTTGCGGAAATGCTCGATCTCAATCTGCTGACGGGTCTCGATGGCATGCTTAAGCCCCTGCCAGTTCTCCAGCCAGGCCTGCGCCTTCACGCCCTCATACGCACCTGACAGCAGCAACATGCTGTCGATGTTACGCGCCAGGCGGGGAAGCTGATCGCCATACTGATCGCCCAGCGGATGCGCGAAGGTGGTTCGCAGCTCGGCCGCGTGACGGGAGAGGTGGATATCCGCAAAACGTTTGAAGTTTTCCGCGATTTTAGTCTGCCCTTTCGCATCGAGGAAAATGCGCCAGCCGCGCGTCACCAGAAATTCGGTCAACGCCAGTTTCGCGCTGGCGTTTTGCGGGCTGTAGATCGCCGTTTGTGCCGACACGTCAGAAAGCATCAGCGTTTCGGTTTGAGTGAGCAGATCACGTAAGTGAGCACTGGCTTTACGCGGTACAATACCGCCGAACAGTGCCAGGGTGTGACGCACCAGCCCCATAGCAGCGAGCACCTGTTTTTTGGCATTTTTCACGTTACGCGCCCACAGCTCCTCGTGGTACTGCCACTGAGAGAGCGCCAGCTCCAGCGCCGCTTCCATGCCCTGCTCAACGGAGGCTTTCGGCACAACGCGCAGAATCGGGGTTTCTCGCAGCACGCGCGGCGCATTCCCGGCGGCCAGGTGATAGCCGCGTGCCGCTTTACTCAGGCTGCCCTGACGCAGGCCAGGCTGGTTCACCAGCTTGTGCGCCAGCTTCAGCACGTCGCTCGCCTCACCTTCCAGCAGTTCGAGTTCCAATTCGCAGATCGGCTCCTGCTCTTCACCAGCCTTAATTTCACCTCGATCAAACGCAATCTCAATGCGGCTCTTGCCTTCCGTCACCAGCCATTTCTCGCGCCAGAAATCGGTGCTGAAAAGCGGTTGCGCCTCTGCCGACAGCGTTGCGGGCAGCGTCCCTTCCGGCCACACTTCCGCCGGAAAACGATCCAGCTCAAGTTCTGGCTTACTGATGTCGATATTGTATTCCGGACGCTGGTGCAAACCGCCCACCACGCGACCGGCGATTTTCATCGTCATCTCGTAGCGCCCGTTCGCACCACGGATGCGCAGGCCCATATCGTGGTTGCGCAGCCAGTTGTCCGGCGTTTCGTAATAGATGTTGAGCAGCTGTACGGGTTCATGGTGCTCGCCGGACAGCGTGTTCAGATGCTGGCGGAGCGCGTCAGCGCTGTCTTTTTCGACGATAAACTTTAATTCGATCTCTTGTGCCATAGCCTTGTACTTTTGCGTGCGTCACAGACGCGTCGATGAAGGCGAACTTCCTCGCCATTTGTTTGTCAGTACATAGTATTTTGCGCCAAATTGCCACGCAATGAGCAATTTGACGGGCGTAAAAGTTTAAAGCGGTGGAAATCATGACACAGATGATTCCGATTGATGATGAATCCTTTGCGTAGCGACACTGATACCACTACTATCGTTCCACTTTTTATGAAAATAACGACTGATATGCTTAAATTACGCCTGATTGGACTTACTTTACTTGCTTTTAGCGCCGCAACCGCGGTCCACGCTGAAGAGAAACGTTACGTTTCTGATGAACTGAATACCTGGGTACGCAGCGGCCCTGGAGACAATTATCGCCTCGTGGGTACGGTAAATGCCGGCGAGGAAGTGACTCTGCTGCAAACTAACGCAGACACCAATTACGGTCAGGTTCGTGACAGCTCTGGCCGCACCTCATGGATCCCGCTGAAAGAGCTAAGCACAGTGCCAAGCCTGCGCACCCGCGTGCCGGATCTGGAAAATCAGGTGAAAACCCTGACCGATAAGCTGAACAACATTGACGGTACCTGGAACCAGCGCACCGCAGAGATGCAGCAGAAAGTGGCGCAAAGCGACAGCGTGATCGCCGGTCTGAAAGACGAAAATCAGAAGCTGAAAAATGAGCTGATCGTCGCACAGAAGAAAGTAAACGCCGCTAATCTACAGCTGGATGACAAACAACGCACCATCATCATGCAGTGGTTTATGTATGGCGGCGGCGTACTGGGCGTCGGTCTGGTGCTGGGTCTGGTGCTTCCTCACCTTATCCCAAGCCGTAAACGTAAAGACCGCTGGATGAACTAACTCGTCTTCTCTGCCACACTTACGTATCATCTTGCGAAAAGAGAAAACGGGAGTGTTGGCGTGAAGAGTTATCTGGTCGGTGGTGCGGTACGTGATGCGTTATTAGGTCTGCCGGTCAAAGATAAAGATTGGGTCGTGGTCGGTGCCACGCCCGAAGCGATGATTGACGCGGGCTACCAGCAGGTAGGCCGCGATTTTCCTGTGTTCCTCCATCCGAAAAGCCGCGAAGAGTACGCCCTGGCGCGTACCGAACGGAAATCGGGTTCCGGTTATACCGGCTTCACCTGCTATGCCGCGCCGGATGTCACGCTGGAGCAGGACTTACTGCGCCGCGATCTCACCATTAACGCCCTGGCGCAGGACGAAAACGGACATATCATCGACGCCTACGGCGGCCAGAACGATCTGCGAGATCGTCTTTTACGCCATATTTCCCCCGCCTTTTCTGAAGATCCGCTTCGCGTACTGCGCGTGGCGCGTTTTGCCGCCCGTTATGCCCATCTGAGCTTCCGTATCGCCGACGAGACGATGGCGCTGATGACGGCCATGACCGACGCGGGCGAGCTGGAACACCTGACGCCAGAACGCGTCTGGAAAGAGACCGAAAACGCCCTGACCACCCGCAACCCACAGGTCTTTTTCCAGGTTCTGCGCGACTGCGGGGCGCTGAAAGTGCTGTTCCCGGAAATAGACGCGCTGTTTGGCGTGCCCGCCCCGGCGAAATGGCACCCGGAAATTGATACCGGCATTCACACCCTGATGACCCTGAGCATGGCCGCCATGCTCAGCCCTGAAGTGGACGTGCGCTTTTCCACCCTCTGCCATGACCTCGGCAAGGGGTTAACGCCAAAGGAGTTGTGGCCACGCCACCACGGGCACGGTCCGGCTGGCGTAAAGCTGGTTGAAGGGCTTTGCCAGCGCCTGCGCGTGCCGAATGACATTCGCGATCTGGCAAAACTGGTCGCCGAGTTCCACGACCTGATCCACACCTTTCCGATCCTGAAACCCGCCACCATCGTCAGGCTGTTCGATAACATCGACGCCTGGCGCAAGCCGCAGCGCGTGGAGCAAATTGCGCTGACCAGCGAAGCGGACGTGCGCGGCCGTACCGGGTTTGAAGCGTCCGATTATCCGCAGGGTCGTTTGCTGCGCGAGGCGTGGGAAATCGCAAAAGCGGTGCCAACGAAAGAGGTGGTGGAGGCAGGGTTTAAAGGCCCGGAGATCCGCGAAGAGCTGACGAAACGGCGGATTGATGCGGTTGCGGCGTGGAAGGAAAAACGTTGCCCTCAGCCGAAAGACTGAGGGCGGTCGGTCATCAGAAGAAGACCACGTACACGGCAGCCGCGACGATAAAGCGGTAGATCGCGAACGGAATAAACGAGATACGCTTAATCAGTTGCAGGAAGGTTTTGATGGCAATCAGCGCCACGATAAAGGCGGTGATAAAGCCCACGGCGAACATCGGAATGTCGCCTACGGTCAGGAAGCCGATGCTTTTGTAGAGATCCAGTGCGGTGGCGCCCATCATCATTGGTACCGCCAGCAGGAACGAGAACTCAGACGCCGCGTAACGGCTCACGCCCATCAGCATCCCGCCGGAAATGGTTGCCCCTGAACGGGAGAAGCCCGGCCACAGCGCCAGACACTGGAAGCAGCCAATCATAAACGCCTGGCGATACGTCATATCGTCCAGACCTTCTGCACGCGGGGTTTTTGGCTTCAGCACTTCGGCGGCAATCAGCAGGAAGCCGCCGACAACCAGCGCGTACATCACGTTAATCGGGTTGAAAAGCGATTTTATGGTGTCGTGGAACACCAGCCCCAGCACCACCGCCGGGATCATCCCCAGCAGAATATGAATCAGCGTCAGGCGCCCCTTGCCCTCTCCTTCACGCTGCGGTAAACGCCCGAAGTGGATGCCGATCAGACCAAACAGACGACGCCAGAACATGACGACCACCGCCAGAATAGAGCCCAGCTGAATCACCACCTCAAACGTCTTTGCGGTATCGCCTTCAAAGCCCAGGAGATGGCCAACGATAATCATATGGCCCGTACTGGACACCGGCAAAAACTCCGTCAATCCTTCGACCACACCCAGAATTGCCGCCACCAGCAGCGAGTGCATATCGCTCATCTATAAACCCCTAAAAAGATATAAAAAAACGGTGTCCCACGCGGACAACCGTGAAAGATACAGCTTTAAGACCGATATAACCTAAAATGGTTTAGCAATTATGACGTTAAATCTTTCCTTTCAGATTTGTGCCACGCTCGATAATCACGCCCACATTGGCGGCGCGCGCCACCGCGCCCGGCTTGCTTAGTTTGATGCGCACCCACGGGGAGTTAAATTTGCTCAGTAGCAGGTCCGCTACCTCTTCCGCCACGCGTTCCACCAGCGCAAATCGTTGCCCTTCCACATGGGCGATGACCGTTTCACTGATGTCGGCGTAGCTCAGACAGTCATTCACATCATCGCTTTTTGCTGACTTGCGGTTATCCCAGCCCATTTCGATATCGAACACCAGTTTCTGCTCGATGGTCTGTTCCCAGTCGTAAACACCAATTGTGGTGATTACCGAAAGTTGCTCTATAAATACAATATCCATCACGACCTGCCTGCTTTTTGGCTAAACCGGATACCACTTCCGGCGAATTATGCGTATTATCCACAGATGCTGAGAATACAGATACATTTTCAAAACGGAACAGCGTTATGAGTGCAATCGCGCCTGGAATGATTATCCTCGCCTACCTTTGCGGCTCAATCTCCAGCGCCATTCTGGTCTGCCGCATCGCCGGGTTGCCTGACCCGCGTGAAAGTGGTTCCGGGAATCCGGGGGCGACCAATGTACTACGAATTGGCGGCAAGGGAGCAGCCGTAGCGGTTTTGATTTTTGATGTTCTGAAAGGAATGCTCCCCGTCTGGGGTGCGTATGCGCTGGGCGTCACACCCTTCTGGCTGGGGCTGATTGCTATCGCCGCCTGCGTCGGCCATATCTGGCCCGTTTTCTTTGGTTTTAAAGGCGGTAAAGGCGTTGCAACCGCGTTTGGCGCGATTGCGCCGATCGGCTGGGATCTCACTGGCGTGATGGCGGGCACCTGGCTGCTGACCATCCTGCTGAGCGGCTATTCATCGCTGGGCGCCATCGTCAGCGCGCTGATCGCCCCGTTCTATGTCTGGTGGTTTAAACCGCAGTTTACCTTCCCGGTATCGATGCTCTCGTGCCTGATCCTGCTGCGTCATCATGACAACATTCAGCGCCTGTGGCGTCGCCAGGAAACCAAGATCTGGACGAAGCTCAAGCGTAAAAAGAAAGACTCTCAGTAAACCGTTCGTTATGCCTTATAACCAAATGTGATTTTTGTCCCCTTCTGCCTGTGGTAACTGTTAGGTACACAACACAACCACATAAAAGAAAATGGCAGAAATCACAGACACAACTCCCCTCCCAACGGCAGGAAACACCCCGGATGGCGACATCAAGTGGGTACGCAGCGCATCGGACGTTTCACGTCTCGTTAATGACGGCTCTCAGGGCCGGGCCAATGCCCGCATCGTGGTCGGTATCGCGCTCGGGGGAATTTTTCTCGATGCCTACGATCTCGGCGCGCTGGCATTCGGCATCAAAGACATCACCCGCGAATTTAACCTGACGCCCGCTGGTACCGGCATGGTGGCTTCAGCCATTACCTTTGGTGCCATTGTCGGGGCGCTGCTTGGCGGCTATCTTACGGATAAAATCGGGCGCTACCGCGTCTTTATGGCCGACATGGTGTTCTTTGTCGTCGCCGCCATCGCCTGTGCGCTGGCTCCGAACGAATATGTGCTGGCGGGCGCACGCTTTGTGATGGGTCTTGGCGTCGGGATCGACCTTCCCGTGGCGATGGCGTTTCTCAGCGAGTTCGCCAGGCTGAAAGGCCCGGGGAATAAAGCCTCCAGCGTGGCAATGTGGTGCCCCACCTGGTATGCGGCCATCAGCATCTCTTATCTTCTGGTGCTCTTCTTCTACGCCGTGCTGCCGGAAGGCCACAGCGACTGGCTCTGGCGTCTGATCCTTGGCTTCGGCGCGGTGCCCGCGCTGGTGATTATCGCCATCCGCAGCCGCTATATGAGCGAATCCCCGGTCTGGGCGGCGAATCAGGGCAATCTGAAGGAGGCGGCGTCCATCCTGCGGCAGTCGTACAACATTAATGCCCACGTGCCACAGGATGCGCTTGACCAGCCCGCGCCGGTGGTCAATAAGGCAAAATGGTCGAACTACCTGAACCTGTTCCGCGGTATCTATCTGCGGCGTACCACGCTCGCCACGATGCTGTCGGTCGTCTCCTCGTTCGCCTATAACGCCGTAGCCTTTGGCCTGCCGGTGATCATCTCCAGCTTCTTTGTGCAGTCGATGCTGACCACCATTCTGATCTCGCTGGCGCTTAACCTGCTGTTTGCGTTTGTCGGCGGGCTGCTGGCAGTGCGCTATGTTCCGCGCTTCGGCGCGTGGCGAATGTCACTGGCGGGTTACGCCTGCCAGCTGGTGGCGCTGCTCGGTCTGGCGCTGATTGGCCGCCCTGACGGGGCCACGGAAGGCGTGGTCGCCGTCGCGATGCTGGCGCTGTTCCTGTTTGGCCAGGGTTTTGGTCCGGGTGCGCATACCATGACGTTTGCCTCCTTGAGCTACCCGACCTCGCTGCGCGGCGTGGGCGTGGGGCTTAACCAGACGCTGATGCGCAGCAGTTCAACGCTGTCACTGTTTCTGTTCCCGCTACTGGTCGCATCGCTGGATACCGCCGTGTTCTGGGTGATTGCGCTGGCGCCGTTTATCGGCCTGGTATCGCTGCTGGCGATCCGCTGGGAGCCGTCGGGGTATGATGTGGATGCAGAGGATTATCGCTAGCCTTTCTTGCCGGGTGTCGCTGCGCTTACCCGGCCTACACTACTGAAACCGGCTCACATGAGCCGGTTTTTTATCCATAAGCGACTCATATGACAGCCTTCATTTCCGCCAGGGCATACTGAAACGTATCCCGATAGTGCGGAAGTGGAAGCACCATGTTAGCAACTCAGGTCACTGATAATTCATACAAAGGCTGGCAGGCCACGCTTGCCCTCCAGTTTTGTTATACCCCTGAGAAAACCCTCCTCCATTCCGCGCGTCACACCGGGCCGCTCACCGTTCAGCGCCCGTTTTACCCTGAAGGCGAGACCTGCCATCTTTACCTGCTGCATCCGCCAGGCGGGATTGTGGGCGGGGATACGCTGGATATTTCCGTGCGGCTCGACGCCAAAAGCCATGCCCTCATCACCATGCCCGGCGCCAGCAAGTTCTATCGCAGCAGCGGCCCGCAGGCCTGTCTGAATCAGCAATTTTACCTCGACGAAGAGGCCACGCTGGAGTGGCTGCCGCAGGACACCATAATTTTCCCCGGCGCTAACGCCGCGCTGCGTTCCGTCTTCCACCTTAAGGCCACCAGCACGCTGCTGGCGTGGGAGCTGTACTGTCTGGGCCGTCCGGTGATAAACGAATCCTTCAGCCACGGCACGCTGGAGAGCCGCCTTGAGGTGTGGGTGGATGGCGAGCCGCGTCTGATTGAGCGACTGCATCTTAACGATGGCGATCTGTCGCCCGTCGCAGGCCATCCGTGGGTCGGCACGCTGCTGTTCTACCCGGCCCGGGAAGCACATCTTGATACAGTGCGCGAGCGGCTCGCCCCGCTGGAAAACTTTGGCGGGGCGACGCTCACCGACGACCTGCTGTCGGTGCGTTTTCTCTCCCACGACAACCTCATTTGCCAGCGGGTGATGCGCGATATCTGGCAGTCGCTTCGCCCGCTTTTAACCCCCAAAACCGCCTGTTCGCCGCGTATCTGGCAGACATAAGAGAAACGCTATGGAACTGACTCCCAGAGAAAAAGACAAGCTGTTGCTGTTCACCGCCGCGCTGGTTGCCGAACGCCGCCTCGCGCGCGGGGTAAAGCTCAACTACCCGGAATCGGTCGCGCTGATCAGCGCCTTTATTATGGAAGGCGCGCGCGATGGCGAAACCGTCGCCTCGCTGATGGAAGCCGGCCGCCACGTCCTGACGCGCGATCAGGTGATGGAGGGCGTGCCGGAGATGATCCCGGATATCCAGGTGGAAGCCACCTTCCCGGACGGATCCAAGCTCGTCACCGTCCACAATCCGATCGTGTAAGGAGCGCGTGATGATCCCAGGCGAATACCGGATCCAGTCCGGCAACATTGCGCTCAACGTCGGGCGCGAAACCCGAAGTGTGATCGTGGAAAACCACGGCGACAGGCCGATCCAGGTCGGCTCGCATTACCACTTTTACGAGGTCAACCCGGCGTTGAAATTCGATCGCGAAGCCACCCGAGGCTACCGACTCAACATCCCGGCCGGTACTGCCGTGCGCTTCGAGCCCGGCCAGAAGCGGGAAGTGGCGCTGGTGCAGGTGACGGGAGCGCAGCGCATTTTTGGTTTTCGCGGCGAGGTCATGGGCGAGGTGAAACATGGCTGAGATTTCACGCCAGGCGTATGCCGATATGTTCGGCCCCACTACCGGGGATAAAGTGCGGCTGGCCGACAGCGAGCTGTGGATCGAAGTGGAAGACGATCTCACGATCTACGGCGAAGAGGTTAAATTCGGCGGCGGAAAAGTGATCCGCGACGGCATGGGACAGGGGCAGATGACCGCCGACGACTGCGTGGATCTGGTGCTCACCAACGCGCTGATTGTCGATCACTGGGGGATTGTGAAAGCGGATATCGGCATAAAAGATGGGCGGATCTTCGCCGTCGGCAAAGCCGGAAACCCGGACATTCAGCCCGGCGTGACGATCCCGATTGGCGCGGCAACGGAAGTGATCGCCGCCGAAGGGAAGATCGTCACCCCTGGCGGGATCGACACCCATATCCACTGGATCTGTCCGCAGCAGGCGGAAGAGGCGCTGGTCTCCGGCGTCACCACCATGATCGGCGGCGGCACCGGCCCTGCGGCAGGTACAAACGCCACCACCTGCACGCCGGGGCCGTGGTATATCGCCCGCATGTTGCAGGCCGCCGATACGCTGCCGGTGAATATTGGCCTGCTGGGCAAAGGGAACGGTTCAAACCCGGACGCGCTGCGCGAGCAGATCGCGGCTGGCGCCATCGGGCTTAAGATCCACGAAGACTGGGGCGCGACGCCTGCGGCAATCAACTGCTCGCTGGAGGTCGCTGAAGAGATGGATATTCAGGTGGCGCTGCACAGCGACACGCTGAACGAGTCCGGTTTTGTCGAAGACACGCTGGCTGCCATCGCCGGGCGCACCATCCACACCTTCCACACCGAAGGGGCGGGCGGCGGCCATGCGCCGGATATCATCACCGCCTGCGCGCACCCGAATATTTTGCCCTCCTCCACCAACCCGACGCTGCCCTACACGGTGAATACCATCGACGAGCACCTGGACATGCTGATGGTCTGTCACCATCTCGACCCGGATATCGCCGAGGACGTGGCATTTGCGGAATCCCGTATTCGTCGGGAAACCATCGCCGCCGAAGACGTGCTGCACGATATCGGCGCGTTCTCGCTCACCTCGTCAGATTCACAGGCCATGGGCCGCGTGGGGGAAGTGATTATCCGCACCTGGCAGGTGGCGCACCGCATGAAGGTGCAGCGCGGCGCACTGCCGGAAGAGACAGGCGAGAACGACAACTTCCGCGTGAAGCGCTATGTCGCCAAATACACCATTAATCCGGCTCTTACCCACGGCATCGCCCATGAGGTCGGTTCTATTGAGGCGGGCAAGCTGGCGGATCTGGTGGTCTGGTCCCCCGCTTTCTTTGGCGTCAAACCGGCCACCATCGTCAAAGGCGGGATGATCGCCTGCGCGCCGATGGGCGACATCAACGCCTCGATCCCCACGCCGCAGCCGGTGCATTACCGCCCGATGTTTGGTGCACTTGGTGCCGCACGCCACGCCACGCGGCTGACGTTTGTCTCGCAGGCCGCTGATGCCAGCGGCATTCCGCAGCGGCTCGGATTGCAAAGCGCCACTGCGGTGGTGAAAGGCTGCCGGACGGTGAAAAAGGCCGACATGATCCACAACGATTTACAGCCGAATATCACCGTTGACTCGCAAACCTATGAGGTTCGCGTCGACGGCGAATTGATCACCAGCGAACCGGCAGAAGTTTTGCCGATGGCGCAACGCTATTTTCTGTTTTGAGGAGTGATGATGATTTATTTAACCCAACGCCTGGACCACGCGCACCCGATTACCTCCAGCGTCACGCTGCCGATTGACGTGCGGGTGAAAAGCCGCGCCCGCGTGGCGCTGAACGACGGTCGCGAAGCCGGGCTAATGCTGCCGCGCGGCCTGCTGCTGCGCGGGGGCGACCTGCTGACTACCGACGACGGCAGCGAAGTGATCGAAGTGATCGCCGCCCCGGAGTCGGTTTCCGTGGTGCGCTGCGCCGACCCTTTCCTGCTCGCCCGCGCCTGTTATCACCTAGGCAACCGCCACGTACCGCTGCAAATCATGCCCGGCGAACTGCGCTACCACCACGATCACGTTCTCGACGACATGCTACGTCAGTTCGGGCTGGAGGTGACCTTCGCCAGCCTGCCCTTTGAACCGGAAGCGGGCGCTTACACCAGCGATGCCCACAGCCATGGCCACTCCCACGCTCATTCACATTAAGGACTCATCATGCGTAAGTATTTGCCGTTGTTTCTGCTGGCCTTTTCCGTTCCGGCGCTTGCCCATCCCGGTCACGGGACCGACAGCTTTCAGGCAGGTTTTCTCCATCCGCTGACCGGGCTGGATCACCTGCTGATGCTGACGGGGGCTGGCGTGCTGTCCGCCCTGAGCGGCCGCAAGCTGCTGCTGCCGTTAGCAACGCTCGGCATGATGCTGGCTGGCGCCATTGCGGGCAGCCTGCTCGGCGGCTTTAGCGGCATGGAGATGCTGATTATCGCCTCACTGGCGGTCTGCGGCGTGATGATGTTTAAGACTGAAAATCGCCTGCTGCTGGCAGTGCCAGCCCTGGCGATGTTCCACGGCTGGGCGCACGGCGTGGAGATGTCCGGCCACAGCTTCTGGCTCTTTACCAGCGGATTTATGTTAGCCAGTGCCACGGTGCTGTGCGCCAGCTTCGCGGCAGGGCTGCTGCTGCGCCGTCACGACGGCCTGCGTAAAACCTTCGGCGGCGGGCTGATCGTCTCTGCCCTGCTGGCGCTGATGAGCTGATGGAGCACGCCCGCCAGCGGCTGCGCCTGATGCAGCTCTCCAGCAGTAGCCTGCCGGTCGGATCGTATACCTGGTCACAGGGGCTGGAGTGGGCTGTCGAGGCCGGGTGGATCACGGACGCTGAGGCCTTCAGGCGCTGGCAGATCCAGCAGATGGAGCAGAGCTTTTTCTGCGTCGACCTGCCGCTGTTTATCCGCCTGTACTGTGCCTGCGAGCAGCAGGACGTCGCGGCAGCAAAACGCTGGACGGCATACCTCCTCGCCTGTCGGGAAACGCGCGAACTGCGCGAGGAAGAACGCAACCGCGGCGCAGCCTTTACGCGCCTGGTTAAAAGCTGGGAACCCGCCTGCCCGCCAGAATGGCTGCCGCTGTTGATGCAGAGCCAGCTCGGCGGTATGGCGTGGCTCGGCGTGCGCTGGGGCATTAGCGCGCGCGAGCTGGCGCTGAGCCTCGGCTACAGCTGGATTGAGAGCGCGGTGATGGCGGGCGTCAAGCTGGTGCCGTTTGGGCAGCAGGCCGCACAACAGCTGATTATCGACCTGAGCGACCATTTTGCCGCCGGGTTTGAACAGGCATTTTTACGTGGCGACGACGCGCTGGGGGCAGCTACGCCGCTGTCCGCCATCGCCTCCGCACGCCACGAAACCCAATATTCACGACTATTCCGTTCCTGAGGAGTCAATATGGCTGATTACAAACATCCCCTGCGCGTTGGCGTGGGCGGCCCGGTAGGGTCGGGCAAAACCGCCCTGCTGGAAGCGCTCTGCAAGGCGATGCGCGACACCTATCATCTTGCGGTGGTGACTAACGATATCTACACCAAAGAGGATCAGCGCATCCTGACCGAGGCGGGTGCGCTTGAGCCAGAGCGCATCGTAGGGGTGGAAACGGGCGGCTGTCCGCACACCGCCATCCGCGAAGATGCCTCAATGAACCTGGCGGCGGTGGAAGCCTTGAGCGAGAAGTTCGGCAATCTGGATCTGATCTTCGTCGAAAGCGGCGGGGATAACCTGAGCGCGACCTTCAGCCCGGAGCTGGCGGACCTCACCATCTACGTGATCGACGTGGCCGAAGGGGAAAAAATCCCGCGCAAGGGCGGGCCGGGGATCACCAAATCCGATTTTCTGGTGATCAATAAAACCGACCTCGCGCCGTACGTGGGGGCGTCGCTGGAGGTAATGGAGCGCGACACTAATCGCATGCGCGGCGAGCGTCCGTGGACCTTTACCAACCTGAAGGCGGGTGACGGGCTGGCGACGATTATTGCGTTTCTGGAAGAGAAAGGGATGCTGCGGATGTAGTGCGGTTTATTGCCGGGTGGCGGCTTCGCCTGACCCGGCCTACGATTTTTGCAGACCCGGTAAGCGCAGCGCCACCGGGCAAAAGACTTACGCCTCAGGCAGCTCCGCCAGCGGCCAGCGCGGACGCACGGACACGCTCAGGTCAGCCGTGGCGCCAGCGTTCAGGCGCACCATCCCGGCGTAGGCGATCATCGCCCCGTTATCGGTACAAAATTCCGGACGCGCGTAGAACACTTCCCCACGACGCTTTTGCATCATTTCGGCAAGCTTCGCGCGCAGCGTACGGTTGGCGCTCACGCCACCGGCCATCACCAGGCGCTTAAAGCCCGTCTGATCCAGCGCACGCTTGCACTTGATCATCAGCGTATCCACCACCGCATCTTCGAACGCGCGGGCGATGTCGGCACGCGTCTGCTCGCTGTCGTCGTTATTGCGAATGGTGTTCGCCGCGAAGGTTTTCAGACCGGAGAAACTAAAATCCAGCCCCGGACGATCGGTCATCGGACGCGGGAAGACAAAGCGCCCTTCCGTTCCCTGCGCGGCCATTTTCGACAGCATTGGGCCGCCAGGATAATCCAGGCCCAGCAACTTGGCGGTTTTGTCGAAGGCTTCACCGGCCGCGTCGTCGATCGATTCGCCCAGCAGTTCATACTTGCCAATGCCCGTTACGCTAATCAGCTGCGTATGACCGCCGGAGACCAGCAGCGCCACAAACGGGAACGCTGGCGGATTGGCTTCCAGCATCGGAGCCAGAAGATGTCCTTCCATATGGTGAACCGGAATGGCCGGAACGTCCCACGCGAAGGCCAGCGAACGCCCTACCGTTGCGCCGACCAGCAGCGCGCCAACCAGGCCCGGTCCTGCAGTATAGGCCACGGCATCAATATCTTTTGCACTTAACCCGGCCTCTTTCAGTGCCGCCTGAATCAGGGGAACCGTTTTACGCACGTGGTCACGAGAGGCCAGTTCAGGCACGACGCCGCCGTAGTCAGCGTGCAATTTCACCTGACTATACAGTTGGTTGGCCAGAAGCCCTTTTTCGTCGTCGTAAATCGCGATGCCGGTTTCATCGCAGGATGTTTCAATACCCAGTACACGCATGACTTGTTTTACCTCGTTTCAATACCGCGCAGTGTAGAGCCTGGGCGGGTTGATGTAAAACTTTGTTCGCCCCAGGAAGAAGCCTCGTGTATACTCTTCCCCCTTATAAAAGTCCCTTTCAAAATCGCATCGGTGCTTTACAAAGCAGCAGCATTTGCAGTAAAATTCCGCACCATTTTGAAATAAGCTGGCGTTGATGCCAGCGGCAAACCGAATTTATTAAAGGTGAGAGTTACATGCCGGTAATTAAAGTACGTGAAAACGAGCCGTTCGACGTAGCACTGCGTCGCTTCAAACGTTCATGCGAGAAAGCAGGTGTTCTGGCTGAAGTTCGTCGTCGTGAGTTTTATGAAAAACCAACGACCGAACGTAAGCGCGCTAAAGCTTCCGCTGTGAAACGTCACGCGAAGAAACTGGCTCGCGAAAACGCACGCCGTACTCGTCTGTACTAATCTGTTGAGGGCCACAGCCCTCAATTGACAGACAGAGTTGTAGTCGTAAGGCCGTGCTTCCGGAAGGAATGCGCGGCTTGTTTTCGTTTATAAGTCGCTTAAATTTTTGGGGCATATGGCCGGAAGAATCCCACGCGTTTTCATCAATGACCTGCTTGCCAGAACCGACATCGTCGATCTCATCGACGCGCGGGTGAAGCTAAAAAAGCAGGGCAAGAACTACCATGCGTGCTGTCCGTTCCATAACGAAAAAACCCCCTCTTTCACCGTAAACGGTGAAAAGCAGTTCTACCATTGCTTCGGCTGTGGCGCACACGGTAATGCCGTCGATTTTTTGATGAACTACGATAAGCTCGAGTTCGTTGAAACCGTCGAAGAGCTGGCGGCGATGCATAACCTTGAAGTGCCGTATGAAGCAGGCAGTGGGCCAAGTCAGATCGAGCGCCATCAGCGGCAAACGCTATATCAGTTGATGGATGGCCTGAATTCGTTTTACCAACAGTCTCTTAAGCACTCTGCGGCTGAGCCTGCGCGTCAGTATCTGAACAAGCGCGGACTGAGCGACGATGTGATTGCGCGTTTCGCTATTGGTTACGCCCCGCCCGGCTGGGACAACGTGTTAAAGCGTTTTGGCGGCAATAGCGAAGATCGTAAATCCCTCATCGACGCAGGCATGCTGGTCACCAACGACCAGGGACGAAGCTACGACCGCTTCCGTGAACGGGTGATGTTCCCGATCCGCGACAAGCGTGGCCGGGTGATAGGTTTTGGTGGTCGCGTGCTGGGTGATGCCCTGCCGAAATACCTTAACTCCCCGGAAACCGATATTTTCCATAAGGGCCGCCAGCTTTACGGTCTTTATGAGGCACAGCAGGATAATGCGGAACCTCCGCGTCTTCTGGTCGTCGAAGGCTATATGGATGTTGTTGCGCTGGCGCAGTACGACATTAACTATGCCGTTGCGTCGCTGGGAACGTCCACCACGGCGGACCATATCCAGTTGCTGTTCCGCGTCACCAACAACGTGATTTGCTGTTACGACGGTGACCGCGCAGGACGCGACGCCGCCTGGCGAGCGCTGGAAACCGCGTTGCCGTATATGACCGACGGGCGTCAGCTACGCTTTATGTTCCTGCCCGACGGTGAAGACCCGGATACGCTGGTGCGTAAAGAGGGCAAAGCGGCATTTGAAGCGCGGATGGAGCAGGCTCAGCCGCTCTCCACGTTTCTGTTTAACAGCCTGATGCCGCAGGTGGATTTGAGTACCCCTGACGGGCGCGCGCAGCTCAGCACGCTGGCGTTGCCGTTAATCAGCCAGGTGCCCGGCGAAACGCTGCGCATCTATCTGCGTCAGGAGTTAGGCAACAAGCTCGGCATTCTGGATGACAGCCAGCTTGAACGTTTAATGCCTAAACAGGCTGAAAACGGCACGGTACGCCCCGCGCCTCAGCTAAAACGCACAACCATGCGTATACTGATAGGGTTGCTGGTGCAAAACCCCGAACTTGCTCCGCAAGTGCCGTCACTGGCGGGTTTGAACCACGAAAAATTGCCCGGACTTGGCTTATTTTCAGAATTGGTCAACACTTGTTTGTCGCAGCCAGGTCTGACCACCGGACAACTTTTAGAGCATTATCGCGGCACAAAAGAGGCCGCTACCCTTGAAAAACTGTCGATGTGGGACGATATAGCAGATAAGGATATCGCAGAAAAAACGTTCACCGACTCACTCAACCATATGTTTGATTCGATGCTTGAGTTGCGCCAGGAAGAGTTGATAGCTCGCGAGCGCACCCATGGCTTAAGCAGCGAAGAACGCCGGGAGCTCTGGATGATTAACCAGGAACTGGCGAAGAAATAAAAAATTTAACGGCTTAAGTGCCGAATATCGATCGGGAAGCCCCCGGCAGCCGCACTGAGAGGCAGCGGCAAAAATATAAGTACGCCCTCGCTTTAAAGGTTGGCAGCCCTATCGCCGACACCAATCAAACGAATTAAGTGTGGATACCGTCTTATGGAGCAAAACCCGCAGTCACAGCTGAAACTTCTTGTCCAACGCGGTAAGGAGCAAGGCTATCTGACCTATGCCGAGGTCAATGACCATCTGCCGGAAGATATCGTCGATTCAGATCAGATCGAAGATATCATCCAAATGATCAATGACATGGGCATTCAGGTGATGGAAGAAGCACCGGATGCCGATGATCTGTTGCTGGCTGAAACCTCCAACAACACTGACGAAGATGCGGAAGAAGCTGCTGCACAGGTACTGTCCAGCGTGGAATCTGAAATCGGGCGTACCACTGACCCGGTCCGCATGTACATGCGTGAAATGGGTACCGTTGAACTGTTGACCCGCGAAGGCGAAATTGACATCGCAAAACGCATCGAAGACGGGATCAACCAGGTTCAGTGCTCTGTTGCCGAATACCCGGAAGCGATTACCTATCTGCTGGAGCAGTACGATCGCGTTGAAGCGGAAGAAGCGCGTCTGTCCGATCTGATCACTGGCTTTGTCGACCCGAACGCTGAAGAAGATATGGCGCCAACCGCCACTCACGTCGGTTCTGAGCTGTCTCAGGAAGAGATGGATGACGACGAAGACGAAGATGAAGAAGAAGACGACGACAGCAGCGACGACGACAACAGCATCGACCCTGAACTGGCGCGCGAGAAGTTTGCCGAGCTGCGTACTCAGTACGAAGTGACGCGTGACACCATCAAAGCGAAAGGCCGCAGCCATGCTGCCGCTCAGGAAGAGATCCTGAAGCTGTCGGAAGTGTTCAAACAGTTCCGCCTGGTGCCAAAACAGTTCGACTACCTGGTGAACAGCATGCGCGTGATGATGGATCGCGTACGTACCCAGGAACGTATCATCATGAAGCTGTGTGTTGAACAGTGCAAAATGCCGAAGAAGAATTTCATCACCCTCTTCACCGGCAATGAAACCAGCGAAACCTGGTTCAACGCCGCTATCGCGATGAACAAGCCGTGGTCTGAAAAGCTGCACGACGTGAAAGAAGACGTACAGCGCGGCCTGCAAAAGCTGCATCAGATTGAAGAAGAGACCGGCCTGACCATCGAGCAGGTGAAAGACATCAACCGTCGTATGTCTATCGGTGAAGCGAAAGCCCGCCGTGCTAAGAAAGAGATGGTTGAAGCGAACTTACGTCTGGTTATCTCTATCGCCAAGAAATACACCAACCGTGGCCTGCAGTTCCTGGATCTGATTCAGGAAGGCAACATCGGTCTGATGAAAGCGGTAGATAAGTTTGAATACCGTCGTGGTTACAAGTTCTCCACCTATGCTACCTGGTGGATCCGTCAGGCGATCACCCGCTCTATCGCAGACCAGGCGCGCACCATCCGTATTCCGGTGCATATGATTGAGACCATCAACAAGCTCAACCGTATTTCTCGCCAGATGTTGCAGGAGATGGGTCGCGAGCCGACGCCGGAAGAGCTGGCTGAACGCATGCTGATGCCGGAAGACAAGATCCGTAAAGTGCTGAAAATCGCTAAAGAGCCAATCTCCATGGAAACACCAATTGGTGATGATGAAGATTCGCATCTGGGTGATTTCATCGAGGATACTACCCTCGAGCTGCCGCTGGACTCTGCCACCACCGAGAGCCTGCGTGCCGCTACGCACGACGTGCTGGCTGGCCTGACCGCCCGTGAAGCGAAAGTGCTGCGTATGCGTTTCGGTATCGATATGAACACCGACCACACGCTGGAAGAAGTGGGTAAACAGTTTGACGTGACCCGCGAACGTATCCGTCAGATCGAAGCGAAGGCGCTGCGTAAGCTGCGCCATCCGAGCCGCTCTGAAGTGCTGCGTAGCTTCCTGGACGATTAATCGGTCCTGAAATGAAAAAGCTCCCAATCGGGAGCTTTTTTTTTGTTTATTCCCTCTTCCTGTAGGAGAGGACCAGGGTGAGGGCATCAGGCCGCAGAGGAGCTAAAGCCCCCTCACCACCAGCGCCTCATCAAGTTCCCGATACGCCTCCACCAGCTTGTCCAGCGTCGCCCTGTTCAGCCCGCTCGGATTCGGCAACACCCACACCTGCGTTACGCCAATGGTAATGTTCTGCTTACCCCACTTCGCACCGCGCTGGCTGAACGCCTGCTCGTAGGCCTGCTTGCCGAGGATCGCCAGCGCCGCGGGCTGGTAGTCTTCAATCTTCTTCACCAGTTCCCGCCCGCCAGTACGCAGCTCATGCAGATTTACTTCGCTCGCCTGCACCGTTGGACGCTCGACCAGCATGGTGATGCCACAGCGCGTATCCAGCAGCTGCTGCTCTTCTTCCGGCTTAAGCTGTTTGTCGGTAAAACCGGCCTGGTGGATCACCTTCCAGAAGCGATTTCCCGGATGAGCAAAGTGAAAACCGGTGTGCGCCGAGGACTTGCCCGGGTTGATTCCGCAGAACACCACCCGCAGGCCAGGGGCCAGAATATCATTGATCATCTCTACTCCTGTCTATGCATCTTAAGATAAGTATAAAGGATTGATTATGCGTTGTTTATAAAAACAGCAGGCAGGTGTGAATGGCTGGATTGATGAGGGGAGTTACTTTATAATTCACCGCCACGGCCCCTTAGCTCAGTGGTTAGAGCAGGCGACTCATAATCGCTTGGTCGCTGGTTCAAGTCCAGCAGGGGCCACCAAATTTTAGCTTTAGAATCATATAATTAAGCCACTCTAACGAGTGGCTTTTTCTATGTAACTGACAGTGTTCCATTATCGTTACATGGCATCTTAACTGAACCCGATCTCGATCCAGACCCCAATTGTATGACGCAGATCAGAACACACTTAACTCCCCCCTCACCTGCCGCCTTGTGGATCAGTTTTGAAGATTAGCTTTTGTATCGAGTGACATGGCGGTAAATTTTTTTCGTTACAAAAATGGCGAGTATGCCCAGCAGAATTGAAGCTAAGCCAAGGAAAATCAATAAAGAAAGGATATGACTAAACAAGCCACCAAAGCTTGTAAAATCACCCAATCGAGCAAACTGCTCCGGAGTGAGTACACGAACGACGATCTCTGGAATAGTTAGAAAGAAAATAATCACCACTAGAACATAAATTGCCACTCTACCGCTTTTTTTCATTTTCTTCCTTGCCCCCTATGACAATGATGATCAATTATTGACAGGGTAATGTTACAACAAGGGAAATTACAATGGCAGACGGCTATGCAAAAATGAAGTTGCAATCAGAAAGGAATCTAGCCCTGGCGCTAACCAAAGCATTGCGAGAAATACAAGCTACCAATATGAGTGCTATCGAAAATCTAAAGCTTGGTACACAACGTATAATTAACTATGGTTCGTGCCTGATACCAGACGATTACTACCGCAATACCTGTCGCGAGCTAATAAATGAAGACCGCCGTCTCACATTAGCACTTGCCGAAATCTATAACCGAAACGATGTTGCTCTTGATATGGTTGAGATTTACTTTCAGAAAACTCTCAAAAGACTGGGAGAGCAAAAAAGTAACAATCTCGCTGCATTTCTTAAAAAGGAATTAGGCGATAAGGCTTATGAGTACGCTGAGAAATCTAGCAAACTAGCGCTGTCCTTAACTATTGCAAAGCTGATAATCAGTAGCGGCGATTTTCACGAGTCGCATATCAGAATGGTTAATTCTTTATCATCAATGTATGTTAACGGTGCTATAATCTATTCGAAAGCACAGGTGGCGGCGCTAGCAGCTAATAAGCTCAAATTTCAGGACTCTGCATATTACCAGGCATTGTACCAACAGAATCTGGAGATGCTTTACTTTCTTATTGAACCGCAAATGACAAAAATAATTTATCAAATTGAATCAGGTGGCAACAATGAGGAAATAATCGGCGATGCTTTATATGAGTTATTAAGAAGATGAAACGAGCAATATTATGGTTTTTGCAATCATATATTTATTATATCCCTATAGCGCTCATCGTTGCTGGTGCTTATCTTTTTGCGCGTTTCATCCCTGACTATTTTGGTATTCTTACCCTGACATGGATCATCATCGTTACCTATTTTTATGTAAAACATAATCGTTGGTTTTGATGGAAATCAGGAACCCCACATGCCACATGCGCACAAGAAAAAAGCCAGCCCCACACTCCCACGGTGTTGGCCTTGCTTTAAAGCAGTGATATTCACAACAGGTTAAAACACGTAACACATGCCCAGCGTAAATTCGTTAGAGACAATATGCGCCTTCATCTGCTCATCCTTTAAGCCACGCATGTTCGCATAGTTGTTATATCCACTGTCGATCTTACCCATATCGAAATAGTGCCCCGGTCGACATACAGACGCTCACCGCCTAAGTGCTCTTTCTGTTTGCCGCCAGAACGGTAGCCGGGATCATCGCGATCGGCAGGGCGACTACAATAGCTTTCATCTTCATCAACACTCCTTTGGAAAAGCATTCCGCACGGCGAACCATCGTCTGCCGGTGTCAGGAAAAGTCAGTGACACGAAGCGTAAGCACTCCCGAAAGGGCAAACTATTCGGGGGAATACGCGTTTTACCTGGTAATTTTAAGTAGGGACTGGTCTTGGTTTTAAAGCGATTGCTAGTTATTTCAACGGATTAGCGCTTATCATCAAAAGCAACCTGCTCATTTCATCTTTTACGCGCCCATCTTCACATTCTGCAATTCTAAAGAAATCCCCCATCGCGCCGATCATCATCCGTGTGTATTATTTCCAGTAGCTTTTACAACAACTAACCTTAACTCAAATACTTAAGCGCCAGAGCGAAAGGCATCATGAGCACACCGATCAAACGGCTAGAAATCATTAAAAATGCCATTGAGCTGGAAGATGACGACATCATCCGGAGCCAGTTGAAACGTCTCAAAGAGGAAGCCTTTGACGATAATCTCCTGTCCATCGTCGCGGCGCTTGAGCAGAAAAATTACACCGCAGCCCTTCGCGCTATCACCGCCTGGCTGCAAAGCCAGCGCGCCGTTACCCCGTGGCGTGACCCGCAGCTGGCGGCCAGCAAGCTGGAGCTGAAAGCTCTGGAAGAGCGCTTGCGCGATCTGATTGATCGCCGTAACGCCCGGGTACAGCAGCTTGATGAGTTCAACGATCTCTATTTCTCCCGCCTCGGGCCGTTGATGCAGCAGATCCTCGCCCTGCGTAAAACGCTGGCGGAGCTTAACCTGCGTCGTCAGCAGGCGGAGACGCGTCGTCGGGAAGAGGATTACCGCCGCTGCCAGGGCTATATGGCGCAGGCCGTAGAGGTTCTGACAACGCTCACCCGGCGCTGGCGAGATCTGCCTGCGGATTCCGTTCAGGCGGCAGAGGCGCGCAAGCATCTTCAGCAGCAAAGTAATCTGATTGCCAACCTGCTGGCCGAAGCGATGGAGCTGGAGAACGGTTTAACGCGTGAAGAAGAGCCAGCACGTCAGGCGCGCGATGAGGCCAACGAAGAGTACAAAAAGTATCGCGAACAGCATCATGATGCCGAAGTGCGCCTGGGTAAAGGCAAGGCTCTCTCTGAAGAGGATCGGAACGAGCTGAAGCGGCTCTGGCGTCAGGCGAGCAAGCTATGCCACCCGGATCTGGTTGCCGATGATTTAAAAGAGGAAGCCAACAGGATGATGGTGCAACTCAACCAGGCCAAACAGCGCGGCGACGTGAAGGCCATTCGCTCGCTGGTCGCCCGTCTGCAACAAGGGTTTGAACCGATGATGGCGAGCGACAGGCTGAACGACCTGGAACGTATTCGCAAAAAAATGGCGCAGGTGCGTGAGCAAATCGACACCCTGGTGAACGAGCTGGCAGAGCTGGAGAAGGAAGAGTCCTGGCTGCTCGTCTCGTCGCTCAGCAATATGGAAGCCTACTTTGCCCAGCAGGAGAAAGCGCTGAGAGAGGTATGCGCCTCGCTCGAACATCAGGTGAGCGAAGCGCAGCTGGATCCCGCAGCCTGATTATTTGGCGTGCCAGTACGCACTGGCACGTACCAGCTGTGGGTCAATTGCGTCGGTTTCAAACTGACGGCTCAGGCGTTTCACCACCTTCCCCTCTCCGGTCAGCCAGATAAAGTAATCCTCTTCCGGCACGGCCAGCGCTGCAAGATGGTCGGCTACCGCCTGCTCGTTGTGGCCGATAACCCAGGTGATGTTGAACCCGCTCAGGTGCGCCAGATAGTCCTGGTACGCCGCATCGCCCACGGTGACGATGGCGTGGATCGCCGGGGGAACAGGCAGTTTTGCGATGCTTTCTAAACGGCGACGCAGCGCGGGCATACCCGACTCGTCGCACACGTACAACTGCCAGGCGTAATCTTCCGGCACCACCAGCGAACCACGCGGACCGCCGATGGTCAGCTTGTCGCCCACCTTCGCCTCTACCGCCCAGTTGCTGGCAATGCCGCCATCATGCACGAAAAAATCGAGCGCCAGCTCGTGTTTTTCGTCATCGTACAGCGGGGTGTAGTCACGCGCCTGCGGACGCACCCCGTCGCCCCAGTCGATGCCTTCATCGGTCACCACAGGCGGCGCGAAAGGGGTGCCCGGTGCCGGGAAAAAGACTTTGGTATGGTCGTCAAAGCCGCGAGAGCTAAAGCCCTCCAGCGCCTCGCCGCCTAGTACAATGCGCTGAAATCCTGCGCTGACTCGCTCAGTGCGCATCACGTTCAGCTCACGAAAACGCAGGTCATTGCGGACACGTTGAGGGTAACGGGTAGATGCCATGTTGATGCCCTTCTCAGGTGAATACGATATATCGGAATGAATTTTTAATGATAATGATTGCTATTAACTCAGAAATCAAGATCTTTTAGATTGCATCTGAATATATCTTAGATATAGTTTAGATATATCAAATTGAGGAAGAAACATGCGACACGAACACGACGGCGGCGGACGCCGGCCACGATTTTTTGGCCATGGTGATTTGCGGCTGGTGATCCTGGATATCCTGACCCGCAACGCGAGCCATGGTTATGAGCTGATTAAAGAGATCGAGAACCTGACGCAGGGACATTACACGCCAAGCCCTGGCGTGATCTACCCGACGCTGGATTACTTGCAGGATCAGGCGCTGATCACCATTACCGAAGAAGAGAACGGCCGTAAGCGGATTGCGATTAACGCCGCCGGGCAGCAATGGCTGGATGACAATCGGGAACAGCTGGAGCAGATCCAGACGCGTATCAAGGCGCGCTCCGTCGGGTTCCAGCTGCGCAAAAACCCACAGATGAAGCGGGCGCTGGATAACTTCAAAGCGGTTCTGGATCTGAAGGTTAATCAGGGAGAACTCAGCGACGCGCAGTTAAAACAGATTATCGGCGTGATTGACCGCGCGGCACTGGAGATCTCCCAGCTGGATTAAGCCAGCACGCCGTCGCTCACGCGGAACACGCGGACCAGCTCTTTCAGGTGCATCGCCTGTTCGTTAAGGGATGCCGCCGCCGCAACGGACTCCTCCACCAGCGCGGAGTTCTGCTGGGTGGTGGCGTCTATCAGGCCAATCGCGCTGTTGATCTGCGAGATACCTTCCGTCTGTTCATGGCTGGCCTGGCGAATTTCACGCAGGATGACGTCCATCTCTTCCACGTTGCCGACCATGCCGTTGATAAGCCCGCTGGCTTTCTCCACAAGGTTCATGCCGTCCTGCGTCTGGCTTGTGGAGCTTTCAATCAGCTGGCGGATCTCACTCGCTGATGTTGCACTTTTCTGCGCGAGCTGGCGTACCTCGCCCGCCACCACCGCAAAGCCGCGACCATGCTCACCTGCGCGCGCCGCTTCGACCGCCGCGTTCAGCGCCAGAATGTTGGTCTGGAAGGCAATGGCGTCGATCAGGTCGATAATGTCGGACATCCTGTTCGATGTTTCGTTAATCAGGCGCATTTTGCTGGTGACCTGCTTCATCATCTCGCCGTTGTTTTTTACCACGGCAGCCGCATCGGCAGACAGGTTCGTCGCTTCTCCGGTGTGGGACGCGGTGTTCTTCACCGTGGCGGTAATCTGCTCCATCGACGCGGCCGTCTGCTCAACGGAACTGGCCTGCTCCTCCGTGCGGGCAGCCAGATCCTGGTTGCCTGCGACAATCTGCGCGGCGGCGCTGGAGATGTTTTCCGATCCGGTTTGCACCTGCTGCACAATCTCCAGCAGGCGCGTTTTCATCTCCATCAATGCGGTGAGGAGCAGTCCGGTTTCATCTTTACCGTGCGAGGTAATACTGCCGGTGAGATCGCCATCGGCGATGGCCTCCGCAAAATTCACCGCGTCGTTCAGCGGGCGGGTAATGGATCGCACAATGAACCAGCCAGTCAGGCTGGCTGCCGCGACGCTGAAAAGCGTAATCAGGATCAGCAGCAGACGATTAGTGCGGAAATCGCCTTCCACCTGCTCGCCCGCACTCTGCATTTCATGATCCTGGATCGCAATCAGCGCCTGCACTTTCGCTTTATAAGACTGTTGCAGGTCCAGGGTGTTGGTCATCATCTCGTTTATCGCGCCCGCACGGTCGTTATTCTGCACGGCCTGCAAAATGCGGTAGCGCGAGTCAAGATATTGCTGGCGTACGCCGTGGATGTCCGCCAGCACCTGTTGGGATTTTTTATCCTTGAGAGCGTTGTCCAGCTCGCTCAGGATTGCGGTGATGCGCTCGCTTATCGCCTTCAGACGCTGTTCTGATTGCGTCGTGTACGTTCCCTGTTCGTCCAGCAGCATGAGCTGCTGCGTGCTGATAAATTCCTGGAAGTTGTCGATTAACTGGTTCGCTTTTACCGTAGTTGGATAGTCGCTGGTAAGAATGGTTTGCATTCCATTGTTTGCCCGATTCAGGCTCATCAGAGACAAGCTTGCGCTGACGACCATCAGGACAATAAATAATCCAAACGCCAGAAATAATTTCGTGCCGATCTTTACGTCATGTATGAACATATTTACCCCATCGATGTGATTATTTCTCAGACGATCGCTGTTATCGGTAGGAAACTCGCTAACTTTATGACTTTGATCGTTTTTTTATTTCTCACTTTCAATGAATCCGGGGCATAGCAATTAAAAATCGGGTACTTTTTTTAGTTACTTAATATTTCATTAACAACATAACTTATTCTGAAAAACAAAAAAGCCGTTTACCCCGGAGGAATAAACGGCTTTATCGAAGCATGCATTTCTTAATGCAGCACGGTAACCGCATCTTCAAGACGTCCGGCCCGGTGCTTAACCATCGCGGAAATCTGCGCGCTCTCTTCGACCAGGTCAGCATTTTTCTGCGTAATGCTGTCCAGTTCTGCCACGGCACGGGTCAGCTCTGTCAGGCCTGTCGCCTGCTCGGAGGTGGAGTGGCTGATCTGCGCGATAAGCTGCGTGACGTTTTTCACCTGCTCGACAATATCATCCATGGTACGTCCCGCGGCGTGGACCTGATCGGCGCCCGACTGCACTTTGCTGGCGCTGGCGTCGATCAGCTTGCGAATATCGTTAGCCGCGTTCGCGCTGCGGCTGGCAAGATGACGCACTTCGCCCGCCACCACCGCAAAGCCTTTCCCCTGTTCGCCCGCGCGTGCCGCCTCAACCGCGGCGTTCAGCGCCAGAATATTGGTCTGGAAGGCGATGTCATTGATAAGCGAGGTAATAGAGCCAATGCGCTGGGTACTGTCGGCAATGTCATCCATGGTTTTCACCACGGTCTGCATCACGGTGCCGCCCTGCGTGGCCGCGCTGCTGGCAGCCATCGACAGCTTGTCGACTTCGGCTGCGGTCTCGGAGTTACTTTGTACCGACGCCGCCATCTGGTTCATTGTTGCCACAGTCTGCTGCACGTTAGCCACGGTCTGGCGCGTGCGGTCGTTGAGATCTTCATTGCCCTGCGCCAGCCTGTCGCTGCCGTCGCGCACGCTCACCACCTGGCTGGAGACGTCGTTGATAAGCCAGCGGCACATCAGCCCCAGTTGTCCGACGGCCCGCAGCGTCAGCCCCAGTTCATCGCTGCGGTTAAGATGCTGCACGCTGTTACGCTCGCCGGTAGCGACCCTGAGCGCCTGCCGTGCGACGTTTTCCACCGGGCGGACAATCTGTTGCTCAAACACCAGGGTGCCAAGCAGCATCACCACGGCTGCCGCCGCCAGCGAAGCCCAGCCCGCGGCACTGGCAACCAGCGTTGCGGCCATCACCGCGAAAAGTACCGCCATTACGCTACGCACGCGCCAGCGCAGCGGCATCGCCGGTAATTTGCCGAGCCAGCCTTTGCGTACCACCAGCCCTTTATGAATGCGTTTTTTGCTACGTCCTTCATTGAGCGCCTTATAAAGCGGCTCCACCGCGGCGACCTCGTCCTCGGTGGCGCGGGTACGAATGGACATATAGCCCGTCATCTGACCGTTACGCACCATTGGTACCGCATTGGCGCGTACCCAATAGTGATCGCCATTTTTACGTCGGTTTTTGACAATCCCGCTCCAGGGCTCGCCCTTTTGCAGCGTGTACCACATGTCGGCAAAAGCCGCTTTCGGCATATCGGGGTGGCGCACAATGTTGTGCGGCTGCCCGAGCAACTCCTGAAGCGTAAAGCCACTCACTTGCACAAAGGTGTCGTTAGTGTGGGTCATGTAGCTGTGGAGGTCGGTGGTCGACATAAGCGTGGTGTCATCGTCCAGCGGATATTCATTCTGGGTGACATAGTCAGGAGAGGACATAGTGAGCATCCCTTGCAGGTTATTTGAATGTTAATTTTGTGGCTTATGTTTTTTCGGCGATAAAAAATTTATCTTTAGTTGTTAAATATGATTGAGATCGCAAATCTCGGTTAAACCGCACTTTTCGTACGCTTTTCTAATTAATTGATTTAAAATACTTTCGACACGAAACTACCTACAAAGCATGATCCCCCGGCGCACACTTAAGGCACATTTCCTGCCCTGGAGCAGTGCAATTGACGAAACCCCATCCCCGGCTCGTTATCCCTTATCCCGTGCGGCGCGCGATGGCATGATTAAATATTGTGCAACTTTGATTTCACCTGGCGTTTATCCCGATTTTTGTTAAGGCATCTGAGGTGGCGTAATCCCTGCAATACTTAACTCAGTATCATGTGATACGCGATCCCCGGGAGCATATTTTGAACAGGTTACCTTCCAGCGCCTCGGCTCTTGCCTGTACCGCGCACGCACTGAATCTCATTGAAAAGCGAACGCTTGATCATGAGGAGATGAAACAACTTAACCGTGAGGTCATTGATTACTTTAAAGAGCATGTGAATCCTGGTTTTCTGGAGTATCGCAAATCTGTTACCGCCGGCGGGGATTACGGAGCCGTAGAGTGGCAAGCGGGGAGTCTGAATACGCTTGTCGACACCCAGGGACAGGAGTTTATCGATTGCCTGGGTGGTTTTGGTATTTTCAACGTGGGGCACCGTAATCCAGTTGTGGTTTCCGCCGTACAGAATCAACTTGCGAAACAACCTCTCCATAGCCAGGAACTGCTCGATCCGCTTCGCGCCATGCTCGCGAAAACGCTGGCAGCCTTAACGCCCGGTAAGCTGAAATACAGCTTCTTCAGCAACAGCGGCACCGAATCGGTCGAAGCGGCGATTAAACTCGCCAAAGCGTACCAGTCGCCGCGCGGGAAATTCACCTTTATCGCCACCAGCGGCGCGTTCCACGGGAAATCCCTGGGCGCACTGTCGGCGACCGCCAAATCCACCTTCCGCAAACCGTTTATGCCGCTGCTGCCGGGCTTCCGCCACGTACCGTTCGGCGACATCAACGCCATGCGCACCATGCTGAGTGAATGCCGTAAAACCGGCGACGACGTGGCGGCGGTGATCCTGGAGCCGATTCAGGGCGAAGGCGGGGTGATCCTCCCGCCGCAGGGCTATCTGCCCGCCGTGCGTCAGCTGTGCGATGAGTTTGGCGCGCTGCTGATCTTCGACGAAGTGCAGACCGGGATGGGGCGCACCGGCAGGATGTTCGCCTGCGAGCATGAGAACGTTCAGCCAGACATTTTATGCCTGGCGAAAGCGCTCGGCGGCGGCGTGATGCCGATTGGCGCAACGGTCGCCACTGAGGAGGTCTTCTCGGTGCTATTCGACAACCCGTTCTTACATACCACCACCTTTGGCGGTAACCCGCTGGCCTGTGCGGCAGCGCTGGCCACCATCAACGTGCTGCTGGAGCAAAACCTGCCTGCGCAGGCGGAGCAGAAAGGCGACATGCTGCTGGACGGCTTCCGTCAGCTGGGCCGGGAATACCCGGATTTGGTACAGGATGCACGCGGGAAAGGGATGCTGATGGCGATTGAGTTCGTTGATAACGAAACCGGTTATAGCTTCGCAAGCGAGATGTTCCGCCAGCGGGTACTGGTGGCGGGAACGCTCAACAACTCGAAAACCATCCGCATTGAGCCACCGTTGACGCTCACCATTGAGCAGTGTGAGCAGGTGCTGAAGGCGGCGCGTAAGGCGCTGGCGGCGCTGCGGGTGAGCGTGGAAGAGGCGTAAAAAACGCCGGGTGGCGCTACGCTTACCCGGCCTACAACATACTGCAGATGTCGGCCCGGTAAGCGCAGCGCCACCGGGCTGCTTTTTATCGGTGAAACTCTGCCACCGTCATGGTGAAGCGAAGCACGGTATCGCTTTCATTGGCATAGCCGTGCGCCGCTTCCGTTTTCGCCACCGCCGACGCGCCAGCATTAACCTGTGCCACCGTCTCGTCCACCGTCAGGGTTAATACGCCTTCGTTCACGTGCAGCAGTTCAAACGTTCCCGCCGGATGTCCCGGAGAGGTGAACGTTTCTCCCGGATGCATCTCCCACTGCCACAGCTCAATCATGTCCGGGCCTGCGGTGCCTGCCAGCAATCTGGCGTAACCGCCCTGTGCGCCCTGCCACAGAACTGGGATCGCCTCTTCCTGAATAATGTGTACCTGCGGCTCGCTGGAGACATTAACGATATCTGCCACCGAAACGCCAAGCGCGGCGGCCAGTTTACACAGAATGGCAATGCTGGGGTTGGCAGCCCCTTTTTCGATCTCCACCAGCATGCCTTTGCTGACGCTGGCGCGGCGAGAAAGCTCGTCCAGCGACAGTTTTTTCTCTTTCCGCCAGCTGCGGATACGGTTCGCGACGGCCAGGCTTACCTGGGCAACATCGGCGCCCGCGTCGGTCATTATATTGACTTTATCAGTCACTGGTCACTACCATGGTATAAAACAGTCAATACAGGATTATTTATGTCTCTTGTAGCACCGTCAATAGATTCGCGACTTGTCGGGATCGCGCCCGGCTTTCGGGCGTTGAGCATTCAGGTTGAAGCCGCCCCGATCACCCAACCGGAGGTTGCTCCCGCCGCGCTGGCGCAGGTCTGCCAGCAGATGCTCAATGATGATGTGCCCTGGGCAGAAAATCATCTCGCCGCCTGGGATGAGGTGTTTAAAGCCTTTGGTGCAAAACCCAAACGTACGCCCTGCTCGGCCTCGGCTCTGCGTAAGCGCGTGATGAGAGACGGTTCGCTGCCGCCGCTCGACCCGGTGGTGGATATCTATAATGCCATCAGCATCCGCTACGCTATTCCGGTGGGGGGAGAAAATCTGGCGGCTTACGCGGGTGCGCCGCGCCTGACGCTGGCCGACGGCAGCGAGCCGTTTGATACCTTTAAAGAGGGTGAGCCGGTAGTCGAAAACCCGGAACCAGGCGAAGTTATCTGGCGTGACGATCTTGGCGTCACCTGCCGCCGCTGGAACTGGCGACAGGGGATACGCACACGTCTGGACAGCCAGGCGCAGTCCATGTGGTTTATTCTCGAAAGCCTGCCGTCGATGCCGCTAGCGGCATTACAGGAAGCTGGCGATGAGCTGGTGAGCAATCTACAAAAGCTGATGCCGGGCGCGACGGCGCGTGTTCAGTTGCTGGAGCTGGCGTGAACAACGCCGGGTGGCGCTTCGCTTACCCGGCCTACAAAATCAACCCCCCCGTACCCGTAGGCCCGGTAAGTGCAGCGCCACCGGGCAAACACCGCACCATCCTCCCGTAGGCCCGGTAAGCGTAGCGCCACCGGGCAAACACCGCCCCCTCTCGCCCCCGTAGGCCCGGTAAGCGCAGCGCCACCGGGCAAAACGCTACTCCGGCAACAACCCCACAAAGCAGCGTTTTTTGCGCGGCTCTGACATCAACTCTTCAAGCTTGTCCACGCACGCCAGATAGTGTGGCGTTTGCTTATGCGCCAACACCGCCTCTTCGTCTTTATAGGCCTCATAGATAAAGAACCGGGTTTTCACCCTCGGGTCCTGCAAGACGTCAAAGCGCAGGTTTCCCGGCTCCTGGATCGCCCCCTCGTGGTTGGCGCGAAATACCTCCAGAAACTCATCCACCCGCTCGGGTTTGATGTTGATTTCCACCAGCGTCACGTTCATTTTGCTTCTCCCTGTTTCTCTTCCTGCCAGAACTGGAACGCCTCACGGGCGCTCATGTTCTCGTGAACCACTTTCTTCACCGCCTTCAGCATGGCGAGCGGCGCGCTGGACTGGAAGATGTTGCGCCCCATATCCACGCCGGACGCGCCCTGGTCAATCGCCCGCCAGCACATCTCAAGCGCCTCATGCTCCGGCAGCTTTTTGCCGCCCGCGATAACAATCGGCACCGGGCAGCTGGCGGTCACTTTTTCAAAGCCCTCGTCCACGTAGTAGGTTTTGACGAACTGGGCCCCCATTTCGGCAGCGATGCGGCTGGCGAGCGAGAAATAGCGCGCGTCGCGCGCCATCTCTTTACCCACGCCCGTCACCGCCAGCGTCGGCATGCCGTAACGCGCCCCCGCATCCACCAGCTTGATGATGTTGTTGATCGACTGATGTTCAAACGGGCTTCCGATATAGACCTGCGCCGCCACCGCGCAGACGTTCAGGCGCAGCGCGTCTTCCATCGCAACCGCCACGCACTCGTTAGACAGCTCGCCCAGAATCGAGTTACCGCCGGAGGCGCGCAGCACCACCGGTTTGTTCGTCGCGGCAGGTACCTGGCTCCTGAGGATGCCGCGGGTACACATCAGCACGTCGGTTTCGCCAAACAGCGGCGCGATGGAGAGATCGATACGCTCAAGGCCGGTGGTCGGTCCCTGAAAGTAACCGTGGTCAAAGGCCAGCATCACCGTGCGGTTGCTCTGCGGGTTGAAAATGCGCGAAAGACGGGACTGCATGCCCCAGTCGAGCGAACCGCAGCCCTTCAGGGTGTACGGCACATTCTGCTGCGGCGTACCGATGCCAAAATCCTTGCCGTCTTTGATGTCGTCTAAATCAGCCATTTGCTCCCCCGTCAGAAATCGTATTTGCTGATGTTCTCTTTGGTGAACACCACCCGCTCCGGCAGCAGCACGATGCCGTTGCCCTTCGCCTCATACTGGTAGCCCTGCACGCTGTTCGGCTCGACCTTCAGCGTCCCGATATCTTTCACCTCCACGATGTCGCCAGGGTTAAGATCGCCCTTTTTCAGCAAACGATCGGCGACATTGACTGCAATTTTGCCCTGCTGCACCACGTCCCACAGGCCGAAGGCTTTCACCGTGCCGCGCTCAACGTACGGACGCATCACGTTTGGCGTGCTGAAGCCGACAATCGCCACCCCTTCCCGCTTCAGGTTTTCCGCCGCCTGTGCCGCCGCCGGCAGGGCGTTGGCGTCCGGGGCGATGATCGCATCCAGATCCGGATAGGCTTTTAAGATCCCCTCGGCGGTTTGCAGGGATTTAGTGGCGTCGTTATAGCCAAACTGCGTGGTGACGACCTGCCACTGGGGATGGTCTTTCTCGATTTTGGCCTTCGCCTCTTTCACCCACTGGTTCTGGTCGGTGACGGTGGGGCTGGAGTAGAAGAACGCCACTTTAGCGTTCGGTTTGGTGACCTGTTTGCCTGCCATCTCCACCAGCAGGCCGCCCAGCTGTTCCGGCGTGCCCTGGTTGATGTAAATGCTGCGGCACTCCGGTTTGGTGTCGGAATCCCAGGTCAGGACCTTCACGCCGCGCTGCATCGCGCGCTTCAGCGCCGGGCAGAGACCGTCCGGCGACACGGCAGAGACGATGATGGCGTTATAGCCCTGGTTGACGAAGTTATTGATCAGCTGCACCTGGCCGGAGACGCTCGGCTCGGTCGGGCCGTCGTAAGTCACGTCCACGCCAAGATCTTTCCCCGCCTCTTTCGCGCCGTTGCCGCCGCTGGTGAAGAATCCCACACCCACCAGTTTCGGGATAAAGGCAATGCGGTCCGCCGCCTGCGCCGAAGCGAAGCTGAGGGCCATTGCCAGGACGAGCAGTTTTGTTTTCATCTTACGCTCCGGATAGTTTTCTGAAGAGAGAACGCACCCATTCACGGTGCAGACTCAGCGAACGCCCCATCACCACCACAACCAGCAGCGCCCCTGACAGCGCGCTCGACACCTGGTTGGGGATGCCAACCATCTGTAAACCCTGTTGCAGGTACCCCACCAGCAGCGCCGCCAGCGCCGTACCGACAACCGAACCTGAGCCGCCGTAGATATTCGCTCCGCCGAGCACGGCGGCGGTGAGCGCAGGCATCAGTAAATCGCGCCCCAGATCCGAACGCGCGGAGCCGAAATAGGAGACCATCACCAGCGCGGCAACCGCCGAGGCCACGCCCACCAGGCCGTACAGCGCATACGGCATACCGTTCACCGACAGCGCCGCATAGCGCGCCGCGCGCGGATTCTGGCCAATTAAAAACAGATGCCGACCAAAGCGCCCGCGATGGGTAATCAGCCAGAAGAAAGCGGTAATCACCGCGAACAGCACCAGCGGGATCGGCAGGCCCAACACCGTCAGGTTAGCGAACGCCGTGAAGCTGTCCGGAAAGCCGCCGATCCCCTCGTAGCCCGTCGCGCCCGCCATGCCGGAGAGCAGCAGCGCCCCGCCGCCGTAGAGGTAGAGCGTGCCGAGGGTGATCACTAAAGGGCTGATACCGGTGTAGTGGATCAGCGCCGCATTCAACAGTCCGCACAGCAGGCCGAGCAGCAGCGTCAGCGGGATGGCGACCGCCATCGGCCACCCCGCCTGCATCATCACCCCCAGCGCGATAGCGCACAGGCCGATGGTTGAGCCGAGGGAGATGTCGATCCCGCCGCTGATAATCACCAGCGTGAGCGGTAGCGCCACGATACCAATGCAGATAAAGTCGCTGGTGCTGAACAGCAGCATATTGATGTCGAGCATGCGCGGGTTGATGGCGCCGAAGAGCAGGATCTCCAGCACCAGTAAAATCAGCAGCGCGCTTTCCCAGTTAAGCCTCATTTACGCCACCTCTTTGTTGCGTTTGGGAAGCGGGGTGACGTGCTTTCCCCCTCTGTTACCCGGCTGGAAACGGCTGTATTTCAGCGCCCGCTGATGCCGTGAGAGCGCCTGACGCAGCCGCCCGTCGAGCACCAGCACGCCCAGCAGCACCAGCCCGGCGATAAAGTCATTCCACCAGGCCGGCAGCCTGAACAGCACCAGCACGGTGTCGATTTGGGTGAGGAAGAACGCGCCGAGGAAGGCGCCGATCAGCGTGCCGGTGCCGCCCAGCAGCGAGATGCCGCCGAGCACGCAGGCGGCGATGGCCTTCATCTCCAGCCCGCTGCCGGTCTGGTTGGGCACAAAGCCAATCTGCGCGGCAAAGACGATCCCGGCGCAGGCCGCGAGTATGCCGTTGAGGGTAAAGGCGATCATGCGGGTGCGGTTCACCGCCACGCCCAGCTGACGTGCGGCGGCGAGGTTATCCCCCACGGCGTAGAAATCACGGCCAAAGGCGGTGCGCGACAATGTCCACGCGCCTGTAACCACGATTATCAACACCACAATGCCGAGCGGAGAAATGCCGACGGCGGCAGGCTCAGAGAGGGATTTCAGCCCCGGCGGCAGCCCTTCAATCCACTTGCCGCCGGTCCACAGCAGCATCGCTCCGCGGTACAGCCCCAGCGTGCCGAGGGTGGCGACAATCGCTGGAATGCGCAGCCCCACCACCAGAAAACCGTTGAACGCCCCCGCCAGCGCGCCAATCGACAGCGCGAAGAGAATGGAAACGGGCAGACTGTAGCCGCTGTTGAGCGCCACGCCGACGGCAATGGCGGACAGCCCGACGGTGGAGCCGACGGAGACGTCGATATTGCGGGTCAGCATCACCAGCGCCGCGCCGATGGCCAGCAAAATCAGGATCTGCGAGCTGGCGAAGATCATCCCCAGCGTCTGTAAGCTAAGGTAGGACGGGTTCAGCGCCACCAGCACGGCGAACAGGGCCAGAATGGCGAGAAACGCGCTCAGCTCGCGGTTTTTCAGTAAGATCTTCATGATTGCCCTCCAAACGCCAGCGCCATCATCCGATCGAGGCTGACGGCCTGGCGCGGCAGTTCGCCGCTGAGCACGCCCTGATGCATTACCAGCACCCGATCCGCGAGGCCGGGAAATTCATCGAGATCGCTTGAGATCATCAGCACTGCCACGTTCTGCGCCGCCACGCTTTTCAGCAGCTGGTAGATATCGGCGCGCGCCGATACGTCCACGCCGCGCGTCGGTTCATCGACGATCAGCAATAAAGGATTAGCCTCCAGGCAGCGCGCCAGCAGCACCTTCTGCTGATTACCACCGGAGAGCGTGCGCACGGTTTGATCCGCATGGTTGAGCTTGATCCCCAGCGCCCGGTGGTAACGCTCCACTACCGCAGACTCCCGCTTTCGCTGCTGCCAGAGCGACGGCTCGTTCAGCGTCACGGTGTTCCAGCGGACAGGCGCGTCGAGAAACAGGCCGGACACCTGCCTGTCTTCCGGCAGATAAACCAGCCCTTTTTCCAGACGGGAACTGACCGGATCGGCGGTGATCTCCTGGTTCTCCAGCCACACCCGCCCGCCGCGTACCGGACGCAGGCCGTAAAGCGTTTCGGCAAACTCGGTACGCCCGGACCCCACCAGCCCGGCCAGACCGACGATCTCCCCGGCGTAAATCTCAAGGCTGAGATCGATAAACCCTTCCCCGGTGAGATCCTCCACCCGCAGCACCGGGAAATCCTGCGCCTGGGTTCGGCGGTTGCCCGGCAGCGCCAGCCACAGCTTTTGCGTATCGCTTAGCGACTTTTCCCGGCTGACCGGCGTCATCGCGGCGATCAGGGCGTTATCGTCAAAGTGCGCGGTTTCGCCGCTCAGCACCACCGCGCCGTCGCGCATCACCGAGACGTGGCTCGAAAGCATGCGAATTTCCGGCAGCTTGTGCGAGATAAAAACAATGCCAACGCCGAGATCCTGCAGCGCGCGGATCTGGCGAAACAGGCGTTCGGTCTCGCCCGGCGTGAGCGATGCCGTGGGTTCGTCGAGGATCAGAATTCTGGCGTTGCGCATCAGCCCGCGCAGGATCTCCACCATCTGCTGATCCGCGACTTCCAGAGTGCTGGCAGCGGCATCAAGATTAAGCTGACATTGCAGCTGCTGGAGTTTCTCCGCCAGCCGCTTTTCCCGATCTCGTTCGCGCGGCAGACGAAACAGGATGTTTTCCCGCACCGTCAGGTTGGGGAAAAGCAGCGGCTCCTGTGGCACCAGATAAATGCCTAACCGGTGCGCCTGCGACGGGGTAAGCCGTGCAAAAGACTCGCCCGCAACCGAAAGCTCACCGCGATCCGGCGTTTCAACCCCGGCGATGATTTTCATCAACGTCGATTTTCCCGCGCCGTTACCGCCCATCAGCGCATGCACCTGCCCAGCAAGCAGCGTGAAATCAATGCCTTTTAACACAGGCACGCCAGAGAACTGTTTGCAGATGTCACGTGCCTCGAGAAGTGGTGTCATCATCGCTCCGCTATTGAACAAATGATTTTTAGATTTAATAATGTTCAAAAGCGTAGACGGTGAACTATATTTACAACCGTGCAGGGATCACAGTTTTATCGATTGAGATTCAGATAAACCGGAAAGGATCGAAAAGATCCGTTTTGTCGCGTGGCTCACATTTTCACGCCGCACCATCACGAACATATGATCTAAATTTTTATAAGAGTTCAACTATGAGCGATAAACGCACTGCGGAAGAAGGACGGTTTGCCGGGCTGGCACTGGCGGAAGAGGAGCTGGTGGCGCGCGTGGCCTGGTGCTACTACCACGACGGGCTGACCCAGAACGACATCGGCGAGCGGCTCGGGCTGCCGCGCCTGAAGATCTCCCGCCTGCTGGAGAAAGGCCGTCAGTCCGGGGTGATCCGCGTGCAGATAAACTCCCGCTACGAGGGCTGCCTGGCGCTGGAAACCGAGTTGCAACAACGATTTGGCCTGAAGCTGGTGCGCGTGATGCCCGCCCTGAATACGCCGCCGATGAACGTGCGGTTAGGCATTGGCGCGGCCCAGTCGCTGATGGGCGTGCTGGAGCCCGGCCAGCTGTTAGCGGTGGGCTTCGGTGAAACCACCATGAGCAGCCTGCAACACCTGAGCGGCTTTATCAGCTCACAGCAGATCCGCCTGGTGACGCTCTCCGGCGGCGTGGGGCCGTATATGACCGGTATCGGCCAGCTGGATGCGGCCTGTAGCGTCAGCATGATCCCTGCCCCGCTTCGCGTGTCATCCGCTGAAGTCGCCGGGATCTTAAAGCGCGAAACCAGCGTGCGGGACGTGATCCTCGCCGCCACCGCCGCTGACGTGGCGGTGGTCGGCATTGGCTCGGTGAACCAGCGCCGTGACGCGACGATACTGCGCTCCGGCTATATCAGCGAAGGTGAACAGTTGATGTACGCCCGCAAGGGCGCGGTCGGCGATATCCTTGGCTATTTCCTCAATGCCGAAGGGGAATGCGTCGAGGAGCTGGAGATCCACAAAGAACTACTGGGCGTCACGCTCGATGAACTGGCACAGCTGCCCACCATCGTAGGCGTGGCCGGGGGGGAAGAGAAAGCCGATGCGATTTATGCCGCACTGAAGGGCCGCCGTATTAATGGCCTGGTGACGGAAGAGACGACAGCCCGCGCGGTGCTGGCTCTGGCCATTTAAGAGCCCTCCCTGCGCTAACAATGAGGCATGCTCATGAGTTACCTTTTAGCGTTAGATGCAGGGACAGGCAGCGTTCGCGCCGTTATTTTCGATTTGCAGGGCAACCAGATTGCCGTTGGCCAGGCCGAGTGGAAACACCTGAGCGTCGAGAACGTGCCGGGCTCGATGGAGTTCGACCTCGACACCAACTGGCAGCTGGCCTGCCGGTGTATTCATAAGGCGCTGGAGCGCGCGCGCCTGAGCGCGGCGGATATTCAGTCCGTCGCCTGCTGTTCGATGCGCGAAGGGATTGTGCTGTACGACCGCAACGGCGAGGCTATCTGGGCCTGCGCCAACGTCGACGCCCGCGCCAGCCGCGAGGTAGCTGAACTCAAAGAGATCCACGACTACCGGTTTGAATCCGAAGTGTATGACGTTTCCGGCCAGACGCTTGCCCTCAGCGCCATGCCGCGCCTGCTGTGGCTGGCGCACCATCGTCCGGATATTTATCGTAAAGCCGCCACCATCACCATGATCAGCGACTGGCTGGCGGCGAAGCTCTCCGGCGAGCTGGCGGTGGACCCGTCCAATGCGGGCACGACGGGCATGCTGGATCTCTTCTCCCGCGACTGGCGTCCGGCGCTGCTCGACATGGCCGGGCTACGCGCCGATATCCTCTCCCCGGTAAAAGAGACCGGCACCGTGTTGGGGGCCATCACCAAAGCAGCCGCACAACAGAGCGGTCTGCGCGAGGGCACCCCGGTGGTGATGGGCGGCGGCGACGTGCAGCTGGGCTGTCTGGGGCTGGGCGTGGTGCGCGCCGGACAAACGGCGGTGCTGGGCGGCACCTTCTGGCAACAGGTGGTGAACCTGCCGCAGGTGCGCACCGACCCTGAGATGAACATCCGCGTAAACCCGCACGTTATCACCGGCATGGCGCAGGCAGAGTCGATCAGCTTCTTTACCGGGCTGACCATGCGCTGGTTCCGCGACGCCTTCTGCGCCGAAGAGAAGCTGATTGCCGAACGCATGGGAATGGACCCCTACTCCCTGCTCGAAGAGATGGCGAGCCGCGTCCCGCCGGGCTCCCACGGGGTGATGCCGATCTTCTCCGACGCGATGCATTTCAAACAGTGGTACCACGCCGCGCCGTCGTTTATTAACCTCTCCATCGACCCGGAAAAGTGCAACAAAGCGACGCTGTTCCGCGCGCTGGAAGAGAACGCGGCGATCGTCTCGGCCTGCAACCTGGCGCAGATTTCGCGCTTCTCCGGCGTGACGTTTGAGAGCCTGGTGTTTGCCGGCGGCGGCGCAAAGGGCGCCCTGTGGAGCCAGATTTTAAGCGACGTCACCGGCCTGCCGGTGCGCGTGCCAGAAGTCAAAGAGGCAACGGCGCTCGGCTGCGCCATTGCCGCAGGAGCTGGCGCGGGGCTGTTCGCGGATATGGCCTCGACGGGCGAGCGGCTGGTGAAGTGGAGCCGCGAGTTCACGCCAAACCCGGCGCACCGGGAGCTGTACGACGGCATGATGCAGAAATGGCAGGCGGTATACGCGGACCAGCTCGGGCTGGTGGACAGCGGGCTGACAACCTCGATGTGGCAGGCGCCGGGCCTGATGCGCGACACACGCCCCTCACCCTAACCCTCTCCCCAGAGGGGAGAGGGCCGGGGTGAGGGGTGAAGTTCTTTGAGATCTATCACAATCATTCGATCCCGCTTTTACCTTTCTGCCGCCGCTGGCTAAATTAGTAACTCATCCGACCACATAACAATAATTTTACACTGGAAGAGACTATGAGCCGCTACCCGTCGTTATTCGCCCCTCTCGATCTGGGGTTCACTACCCTCAAAAACCGCGTGTTAATGGGCTCAATGCACACCGGGCTGGAGGAGCGTCCGGACGGGGCTGAACGTCTGGCAGCCTTCTATGCCGAGCGCGCGCGCCACGGGGTGGCGCTGATTGTCACCGGCGGCGTAGCCCCTGCCCCTTCCGGGGTGACGATGGAGGGCGGCGCGGTGTTGAACGATGCGACACAGCTGCCGCACCACCGCATTGTGACCGACGCGGTTCACAACGAGGGCGGCAAAATCGCCCTGCAAATTCTGCATACCGGGCGCTACAGCTATCAGCCGAACCTGGTTGCCCCCTCGGCTATTCAGGCGCCGATTAACCGCTTTACTCCCCATGCCCTCAGCCATGACGAGATCCTGGCGCTGATAGAGGACTTCGCCCGCTGCGCCGCGCTGGCGCGGGAAGCGGGCTACGACGGCGTGGAGGTGATGGGCTCAGAAGGCTACCTGATCAACGAATTCCTCGCCGCACGCACCAACCAGCGCGACGATGAATGGGGTGGTGACTATGCCCGCCGCATGCGTTTTGCCGTGGAGGTGGTGCGCGCGGTGCGTGAACGTGCCGGTGCGGATTTTATTATCATCTTCCGCCTGTCGATGCTCGACCTGGTGGAAGGCGGCGGCACCTTCGACGAAACCGTGCAGCTGGCGCAGGCGATTGAAGCCGCCGGTGCCACCATTATCAACACCGGGATTGGCTGGCACGAAGCGCGCATCCCCACCATCGCCACGCCGGTGCCGCGTGCGGCGTTCAGCTGGGTAACGCGCAAGCTGAAAGGCAAAGTCTCCGTTCCGCTGGTGACCACTAACCGCATTAACGATCCGCAGGTGGCGGACGATGTGATCTCCCGCGGCGACGCCGATATGGTGTCGATGGCGCGTCCGTTCCTCGCGGATGCCGAACTGCTCTCCAAAGCGCAAAGCGGCCGTGCGGATGAGATCAACACCTGTATCGGCTGTAACCAGGCGTGTCTGGATCAGATCTTCGTCGGCAAGGTCACCTCCTGCCTGGTGAATCCCCGCGCCTGCCATGAAACCAAAATGCCGATCGTTCCTGCGACCAACAAGAAGCGTCTGGCCGTGGTGGGCGCAGGACCCGCTGGCCTGGCGTTTGCGGTCAATGCCGCCTCGCGTGGGCACAGCGTGACGCTGTTTGATGCGCTGGCGGAAATCGGCGGGCAGTTTACTATCGCCAGACAGATCCCCGGCAAAGAGGAGTTCTATGAAACGCTGCGCTATTACCGCCGGATGATCGAGGTGACGGGCGTCGATCTGCGGCTCAATCAGGTTGTCAGCGCGGCGGATCTGATCGGTTTCGACGAGGTGATCCTCGCGAGTGGGATCGCCCCGCGCACCCCTGCGATCGAAGGCATCGATCATCCGAAGGTATTGAGCTATCTGGACGTGCTGCGCGACAAAGCGCCGGTTGGCGAGAAGGTGGCGATCATCGGCTGCGGCGGGATCGGTTTTGATACCGCGATGTATTTAAGCCAGCCGGGCGAAGCCACCAGCCAGAACATCGCTGAGTTCTGCGTGGAATGGGGCATTGATACCAGTCTCAGTCAGTCCGGCGGTTTACGCCCGGAAGGGCCGCAGCTGCCGAAAAGCCCGCGTCAGATCGTGATGCTCCAGCGTAAGGCCAGCAAGCCGGGTGAAGGGCTGGGCAAAACCACTGGCTGGATCCACCGCGCCACCCTGCTCTCGCGCGGGGTGAAGATGATCCCGGCGGTGAGCTACCAGAAGATCGACGACGACGGGCTGCATGTGCTGATCGGTGGTGAACCGCAGCTGCTGCGCGTGGATCATGTGATTTTGTGCGCCGGACAGGAGCCAAAGCGCGATCTGGCCGATCCGCTGCGCGAAGCGGGTAAAACGGTGCATTTGATCGGCGGGTGCGACGTGGCGATGGAACTGGATGCGCGGCGGGCGATTGCGCAGGGGACAAAACTGGCGCTGAGTATTTAACGGCATCGCCCGGTGGCGCTTCGCTTACCGGGCCTACGGGTCCGAGGCCATTGTAGGCCCGGTAAGCGAAGCGCCACCGGGCATTTGAAACCGTAGGCCTGGGCAAGCGAAACGCCGCCAGGCAAAACGATCTTATCGACGACGCCCCAGCTTCACCGACTTCAGCACCACAAACTTGTTGTTTGTCGCAATGGTGACGCAGTTACCGAAAATCTTCTTCAGCTTGTGGAAGTAGTCCAGATGGCGGTTCGCCACGATGTACAGCTCGCCGTTGATTTTCAGGCAGCGGCGCGCGTGGTGGAACATCTCCCACGCGACGTTATCCGTCAGGGCGTGCTTCTGGTGGAACGGAGGATTGCAAAACACCGCGTTGAAGCGGAAAGGCTCTACGCCGGACAGCGCGTTATTGATCATAAACTCGCAGCGATCCAGCGCCTCCGGCAGATTGGTTTCCACGTTCAGACGGCTTGAAGCCACCGCCATTGGCGATTCGTCGCTGAACACCACGCTGGCCTCCGGGTTCTTCACCAGCAGCGTCAGGCCAATCACGCCGTTACCGCAGCCGAGATCGACAATCTCCCCTTCCAGGTTTTCCGGCAGATGTTCCATAAAGAAGCGTGCGCCGATATCCAGACCGGTACGGGAGAAGACGTTCGCGTGGTTGTGGATGGTCCAGTCGGTCCCTTCCAGCTTCCAGCTCAGGGTCTCTGGCGCGTCGGCCAGTTCCGGCGCGCTGAAGGTACAGTTGATCAGGCGCGCTTTTTTCCAGGCCAGCGTCGTAGTGGTCGGGCCGAGCACTTTCTCGAACAGTTCCAGCGTCGAGGTGTGAATATCACGCGCCTTGGCGCCCGCGATGATGCGCGTTTCTGGCGTCACGACTTTGCGCAGCGCGCGCAGTTGCTGCTCCAGCAGCGCCATGGTTTTGGGCACTTTAATCAGAACCACGCCTGGCGCCTGCGGGTAGTCCGCGGTGCTGTCGAGGAACTTCACGCTGGATTCGTCGATATCGTTGTGACGCAGGTTTTCACGCGTCGCCAGCTCGCTTAAGTAAGAATCGCCGATACTGTAAGGCGCATGTTCCGCGAGCGCACAGCCCAGCGCGCCAAACGCGTCATTCAGGATCAGTACCGGGCCGCGGATTTCAGTCTCATCCAACTGCTGCAGCAGATATTCATCCGCCGCTTCCCACGCCTGAAGCGGGTTCACGTCGTCCGTTTCCGGGAAACGTTTAAGGTTGAGTGAACGGAAACCGTTGTCTAAGTGGCTCATCGGCCCTCCTGAATGGTAAAATTTGGCGTATCCCTGAAAAGGGTGCGTGAGTATACCCGTTTTCACACTATTTTGGGGTTTTGATGAACCAGCTGACTTATCTCCAGGGCTACCCGGAGCAATTACTATCCCAGGTTCGCGACCTGATCGCCGCGGGAAAGCTCGGCGCGGTGCTGGAAAAACGCTACCCGGGCACGCATGATTTCGCGACTGACAAAGCCCTCTGGCAGTATACGCAGGATCTGAAAAGCCAGTATCTGAAGAGCGCCCCGCCGATCAACAAGGTGATGTACGACAACAAGATCCACGTGCTGAAAAACGCGCTCGGCCTGCATACCGCCATCTCCCGCGTGCAGGGCGGCAAGCTGAAGGCTAAGGCGGAGATCCGCGTCGCGACCGTCTTTCGCAATGCACCGGAAGCCTTTCTGCGGATGATCGTGGTGCACGAGCTGGCGCACCTGAAAGAGAAAGATCACGACAAAGCGTTCTATTCCCTGTGCTGCCATATGGAGCCGCAGTACCACCAGCTGGAGTTTGATACCCGTTTGTGGCTGACGCATTTATCGTTAAAGAGTAATGCGCAGTAGCGCACGCGAAATGTCATGAGGACGTGCTACAGTGGCTTTAGGTTCCCTGCTACGGAGTACGTAAACGTTTATGATACGTTTCGCAGTCATCGGTACGAACTGGATCACGCGCCAGTTCGTCGACGCCGCCCACGAAACCGGCAAATATAAGCTCACCGCAGTCTATTCCCGCAGCCTTGAGCAGGCGCAAAGTTTTGCGAATGACTACCTGGTTGAACATCTGTTCACCTCACTCGATGAGATGGCGCAAAGCGACGCCATTGACGCGGTCTATATCGCCAGCCCGAATGCTCTGCACTTCCCGCAAACGAAGCTGTTCCTCAGCCATAAAAAGCATGTGATCTGCGAGAAGCCGCTGGCGTCGAATATCCACGAAGTGGAAGCCGCCATTGCGCTTGCCCGCGAAAACCAGGTGGTGCTGTTTGAAGCGTTCAAAACCGCCAGCCTGCCCAACTTCCTGCTGTTGCAGCAGTCCCTGCCGAAAATTGGCAAAGTGCGTAAAGCCTTTATCAACTACTGCCAGTATTCCTCGCGCTACCAGCGCTATCTGGACGGCGAAAACCCGAACACCTTTAACCCGGCCTTCTCGAATGGCTCGATTATGGATATCGGTTTTTACTGCCTGGCCTCTGCGGTTGCGCTGTGGGGGGAACCACACGGCGTGACGGCCACCGCCAGCCTGCTGGAGAGCGGCGTGGATGCACACGGCGTTGTGGTGCTGGACTACGGTGATTTCAGCGTGACGTTGCAGCACTCGAAGGTCAGCGACTCCGTGCTGCCAAGCGAAATTCAGGGCGAAGACGGCTCGCTGGTGATCGAAAAAATCTCCGAATGCCAGAAGCTCAGCATCGTTCCGCGCGGCGGAAAAGCGCAGGAGCTGACGCAGCCTCAGCATATTAACACTATGCTTTATGAGGCAGAGGTCTTCGCCCGTCTGGTAGAAGACAACGAAGTGAACCACCCGGGACTGGCGATCAGCCGCACCACGGCGAAGCTGCAAACGGAGATCCGCCGACAGACCGGCGTAATCTTCCCCGCAGACGGCGTGAATGTGGAAGCCGTCGCGTAAAGCTGTGTAATGAAATCGTGCAGACCATTGACGAAATCGATGGTCTGACATAATTTGTTACCTGCAAAGGGGAGTAACTTCTTCGCCGGTGGATCGTCATTACGATGCGTGCAAAACCGCATCCGGTCGCCGGGCAACCTTCGTGGTTGTAAGTGAGACCTTGCCGGAAGGCGAGGTCTATGCATAAAAAGCTAACGGCTATCGTCTTCTGACCATAGCCGTTTTTGTTTTTTTATGTGTAAGGAAAATAGTATGCATTCTGTCGGCACTCCAATGCTGTGGGGCGGATTCGCGGTTGTCGTGCTCATCATGCTGGCGATCGACCTCTTTTTGCAGGGTCGTCGCGGCGAACACGGCATGAGCGTTAAGCAAGCCGCCGTCTGGTCGCTGGTATGGGTTACCCTCTCACTTCTTTTCTGCGCCGCCTTCTGGTGGTATCTGGCCTCAACCGAAGGTCGCGCGGTGGCCGATCCTCAGGCACTCGCCTTCCTCACCGGCTATCTGATTGAAAAAGCGCTGGCGGTTGATAACGTCTTCGTCTGGCTGATGCTGTTCAGTTACTTCGCCGTGCCTGCGGCCCTGCAACGCCGCGTGCTGGTATACGGCGTGCTAGGCGCCATCATCCTGCGTACCATCATGATCTTCGCCGGTAGCTGGCTGATTACCCAGTTCGAATGGCTGCTGTACGTGTTTGGTGCGTTCCTGCTGTTCACCGGGGTCAAAATGGCGCTGGCGAAAGAAGACGATACCGGTATCGGTGATAAGCCGCTGGTGAAGTGGATCCGGGGTCATCTGCGCATGACGGACAAGATCGAGAGCGAGCATTTCTTCGTGCGTAAGAACGGCCTGCTGTTCGCCACCCCGCTGCTGCTGGTGCTGATTCTGGTCGAGCTGAGCGACGTGATTTTCGCCGTGGACAGTATCCCGGCTATCTTCGCGGTCACTACCGACCCGTTCATCGTCCTGACCTCGAACCTGTTCGCCATCCTCGGCCTGCGTGCGATGTACTTCCTGCTGGCGGGCGCGGCAGAGCGCTTCTCAATGCTGAAGTACGGTCTGTCGGTGATTCTGGTCTTTATCGGTATCAAGATGCTGATTGTTGATTTCTACCATATCCCGATCGCCATTTCGCTCGGCGTGGTGTTTGGCATTCTGCTGGTGACGCTGATTATCAATACCTGGGTTAACCGCCAGCACGATAAGAAGCAGCAGGCTTAGTGCAACGTTCGGTGCGGGCTGATGCCCTCACCCCACCCCTCTCCCACGGGGAGAGGGGGAAATGCAATGCAGGCCGGGTAAGCGCAGCGCCACCCGGCACTTTCGTTAACCAATAGTTAAAAAACATGACGCAACACGTAAAATCCAGCATTTTACGCTTCCGCCTTTCGCTGCTTTCCCTGATACTCAACCAGGCAAACAAATACTTACATCCGGATACAAATGTGACTTAGAGCACATCCAGGATGGAACGCAATTTCACTCAGGAATAACGTATGAGCACACAATCTAAGGGCCTGCTTGCGCGCCTGGCGCAGGGCAGTCTTGTAAAACAAATTCTGGTCGGGTTGGTACTGGGTATTCTGCTGGCGATGGTGTCAAAACCTGCGGCGGAAGCGACGGGACTGCTCGGCACCCTTTTCGTTGGCGCACTGAAGGCCGTCGCCCCGGTACTGGTGCTGATGCTGGTGATGGCGTCGATTGCCAACCACCAGCACGGACAAAAAACCAACATTCGCCCTATTCTGTTCCTGTATCTGCTGGGAACCTTCTCTGCTGCCTTAACGGCCGTTGTGTTTAGCTTCCTGTTCCCGTCCACGCTGCACCTGACCAGCGCGGCCGGTGATATCACCCCGCCGTCCGGGATTGTGGAAGTCCTTCGCGGCCTGCTGATGAGCATGGTCTCTAACCCCATCACCGCACTGATGAACGGAAACTACATTGGCATCCTGGTCTGGGCGATTGGTCTGGGCTTCGCGCTGCGTCATGGCAACGAGACCACGAAAAACCTGGTTAACGATTTGTCCAATGCAGTGACCTTCATGGTGAAGCTGGTGATTCGCTTTGCACCAGTCGGTATCTTTGGTCTGGTTTCTTCGACGCTGGCCACCACCGGTTTCGACGCACTGTGGGGCTACGCGCAGCTGCTGGTCGTCCTGGTCGGCTGTATGCTGCTGGTGGCGCTGGTGATCAACCCGCTGCTGGTGTTCTGGCAGATCCGCCGCAACCCGTATCCGCTGGTGCTGACCTGCCTGCGCGAGAGCGGCGTGTATGCCTTCTTCACCCGCAGCTCAGCGGCGAACATACCGGTGAACATGGCGCTGGCGGAGAAGCTGAACCTGGACCGCGATACCTATTCGGTGTCGATTCCCCTGGGTGCAACCGTGAACATGGCCGGTGCGGCGATTACCATCACCGTGCTGACGCTGGCGGCGGTGCATACGCTGGGTATTCCGGTAGATCTGCCAACCGCGCTGCTGCTGAGCGTCGTTGCATCACTGTGTGCCTGTGGCGCATCCGGCGTGGCGGGCGGCTCTCTGCTGCTGATCCCGCTGGCCTGTAACATGTTCGGTATCCCGAACGAGATTGCCATGCAGGTTGTCGCGGTCGGTTTCATTATCGGCGTATTGCAGGATTCCTGCGAAACCGCGCTGAACTCCTCTACCGACGTGCTGTTTACCGCCGCAGCCTGTCAGGCGGAAGATGCGCGTTTAGCGAAGAACGCCCTGCGCAGTTAAAAAGAAAAGCCCGGTGGCGGCTACGCCTTACCGGGCCTACAAGGTAAATGCAAAACGGCAACATGTGTTGCCGTTTTTAGTGTTTGCACCCTCTCCCTGTGGGAGAGGGCCGGGGTGAGGGCACCAGCCCGCACCCGACTTATAGCGTCACACCACTCTTAAAGATCGCCAGCTCGCGGAAGTCGTTCTTCTCGTTGCAGGTCTGCCTGCCGCTGGCAAATTCCACAATCGTGTCCACGAATTCGCTCAGCAGCTGCGGCATCGCTTTGCCGTGGATCAGCTGGCCCGCGTCAAAGTCGATCCAGTGCTTTTTCTTCGCCGCCAGTTCGCTGTTAGTGGCGATTTTCACCGTCGGCACAAACCCGCCGTACGGCGTACCGCGCCCGGTACTGAACAGCACCATATGACAGCCCGCTCCCGCTAGCGCGCTGGTGGCGACCGCATCGTTGCCCGGTGCGCTGAGCAGGTTCAGGCCGTGCGTTTTCAGCCGTTCACCATAACGCAGCACGTCCACCACCTGGCTGGCGCCCGCTTTTTGAGTGCAGCCCAGGGATTTCTCTTCAAGCGTGGTGATCCCGCCCGCTTTGTTACCCGGCGAGGGGTTCTCGTATATCGGCTGGTTATGGGCGATGAAGTACTGTTTGAAGTCGTTGACCATGGTGACGGTCTTCTCAAAGGTCTCTTCGTCGCGGCAGTGGCTCATCAGAATGCGCTCTGCGCCGAACATCTCCGGCACTTCGGTCAGCACCGTAGTGCCGCCGTTGGCAATCATGTAATCCGAGAAGCGACCCAGCATTGGGTTAGCGGTAATGCCGGAAAGGCCATCAGATCCGCCGCACTCCAGGCCAAACTTCAGTTCACTCAGCTTGCCCGGCTCGCGCTTGTCGTGACGCATCACCTCGTACAGCTGATGCAGCTGTTCAACGCCCGCTTCCACTTCGTCGTCCTGGTGCTGACACACCATAAAGTGCACGCGCTCAGGGTCAAATTCGCCCAGCGTGTCGCGGAAGGCGTCGACCTGATTGTTCTCGCAGCCGAGGCCGATCACCAGCACCGCGCCCGCGTTCGGGTGGCGCACCATGTTTTGCAGCATGGTACGGGTATTGATGTGGTCGTCACCCAGCTGGGAGCACCCATAGGTGTGACTGAACAGATGCACACCGTCGGTGCCTTCAGCATCATTAGTCTCTTTCAGGAAACGCGTCTGAATTTGACGCGCGATCCCGTTCACGCAGCCGACAGTCGGGAGGATCCACAGCTCATTGCGGATCCCCACCTCGCCGCTGGCGCGGCGGTAAATCTGTACCTCACGATCGGCCGCCTGTCCTTCTTCTGGCTGGAAGTCAGGTTGATAGCTGTACTCGTCCAGATCGCTGAGATTGGTGCGGGTATTGTGGGAATGAATGTATTCACCCGGCGCAATATCCGCCAGCGCATGACCGATGGGCAAACCGTACTTCACCACGTTCTCCCCTTTCGCGATGGGGATCAGGGCAAACTTATGTCCACGTCCAATGGCCTGGCGTAACGTCACCGACTGGTTGTCGAAGGTCACTTCCGTCCCTTCGGCTAAATCGGCCAGCGCGACGGCAACGTTATCCAGCGAATGGATTTTGATGTATTGCATATCAACCTCAAACGGCCTTAGTTCAGTTCAATGGCGAAGTAGTCACGCGCATTGTTAAAGCAGATGTTTCTCACCATTTCGCCCAGCAGCTGGATATCCGCTGGCGCTTCACCCGCGTGCACCCAGCGGCCAATCATCTGGCACAGAATGCGGCGGAAATATTCATGGCGGGTATAGGAGAGGAAACTGCGGCTGTCAGTCAGCATGCCAACGAAGCGGCTCAACAGGCCGAGCTGCGCCAGCTGCGTCATCTGACGCTCCATGCCGTCTTTTTGATCGTTAAACCACCAGCCGGAACCGAACTGCATCTTGCCCGGCATCCCTTCGCCCTGGAAGTTGCCGATCATGGTGCCCAGTACTTCGTTATCGCGCGGATTCAGGCAGTAGAGAATGGTTTTTGGCAGCAGGTTTTGCTCGTTCTGTTTGCTCAGCAGTTTTGACAGCTCTTCCGCCAGAGGGCGGTCATTGATGGAGTCAAAGCCTACGTCCGCGCCCAGCAGTTTAAACTGACGCTGGTTGTTATTACGCAGCGCGCCGATATGGTACTGCTGAACCCAGCCGCGACGGGCATATTCCGCACCGAGGAACACCAGCACCGCGGTTTTGAACTGGGCGACTTCATGCTCGCTCAGGGCTTCGCCGGAGAGACGACGCGCCAGGATGCTGTCCAGCTCGGCTTCGCTGGAATCCGCGAACAGCACCACGTCCAGCGCGTGGTCAGACACTTTACAGCCGTGTGCGGCAAAGTGATCCAGACGTTTGGTCAGCGCGGATTGCAGATCGGCGAAACGACGGATATCGGTATCCGATACTTCCGCCAGCTTCGTCATGTAGTCATTAAAGGTCGGCAGCTCAATGTTGAAGGCTTTATCCGGGCGCCAGCTTGGCAGCACTTTGATGTCAAAGGTGCTGTCCTTCGCGACAACCGCGTGGTGCTCCAGGGAGTCGATCGGATCGTCGGTTGTGCCCACCATCTTCACGTTCATCTGCTGCATGATGCCGCGCGCCGAGAAGCTATCCTGCGCCAGCAGTTCGTTGCACTGATCCCAGATCTCATCCGCCGTGGCGGGAGAGAGCAGCTTGCCGGTGATACCAAAAGGACGACGCAGTTCGAGGTGCGTCCAGTGGTATAACGGGTTACCGATGGTGTGGGGAACGGTAGCGGCCCAGGCGTCAAACTTCTCGCGATCGGTCGCGTCGCCGGTACACAGGCGCTCGGCCACGCCGTTGGTGCGCATCGCGCGCCATTTATAATGGTCACCCTTCAGCCAGATATCATACAGGTTTTTGAAACGGTAATTTTCGGCAACCTGTTGCGGCGGTAAATGGCAGTGGTAGTCGAAAATCGGCTGATCTTTTGCGTAGTCGTGGTACAGGCGGCGAGCAAATTCGGTATCTAACAGGAAATCTTCGGTCATAAACGGTGTCATTATCGTCTTCCTCATTACGGGAGCGTCAGAAAGCTTATGTTCAGATGCTGCAAAGTTATCACACCAATTTCCAGAGTCCGACGTTTTTTTCGTGAGTTAGATCAATAAACGTCGACAAATAAATTACCCTCAAAGGGGTAAACCTTCTTGCAGACCGCGCCAGATCTGGCTTTGCGCACGCCTCATAATATCCCTACAAAGATTCACTCTTTTGTGATGTCACTCACCTTTTAAAGTTGTATGACAAGTTATCTTTTCGCCGTCGCAAACTATAAGCCGACGGAATGCATTACCGGTGTTTGTTACATCGGATTTAACGGTACGGAAGCCGACTTAGCACGATGACTTATGGCAAGGTTCGGGCCGTTCCGGGACAGGTTCCCGGTTACGCCCCTCCCGTTACAGAACAGCTCCCGGCAACGGTTGAGTTGTTGCCGTGTCCCGACACGGAAATAACATAACGATGAGGTTTTACATGCGTAAAATTAAAGGGTTACGTTGGTACATGATCGCACTGGTGACGCTCGGCACCGTGCTGGGCTACCTGACACGTAACACCGTGGCAGCAGCGGCGCCAACGTTGATGGAAGAGTTACATATCTCCACACAACAATACTCTTACATCATTGCGGCGTATTCTGCCGCTTACACCGTAATGCAGCCTGTTGCAGGTTATGTTCTTGATATTCTGGGTACAAAAATTGGTTATGCCTTCTTCGCTGTAGCATGGGCCGTCTTCTGCGGGGCGACGGCGCTGGCTGGCAGCTGGGGCGGGCTGGCGCTGGCGCGTGGTGCGGTAGGTGCTGCCGAAGCGGCGATGATCCCTGCGGGTCTGAAAGCCAGCTCTGAATGGTTCCCGGCAAAAGAACGTTCAATCGCTGTCGGTTACTTCAACGTGGGTTCCTCCATCGGGGCGATGATCGCTCCGCCACTGGTGGTGTGGGCGATTGTGATGCACAGCTGGCAAATGGCGTTCATCATCTCCGGTGTGCTGAGTTTTGCCTGGGCCGTGGCGTGGCTGATCTTCTATAAACACCCGCGCGATCAGAAAAAGCTGTCTACCGAAGAACGTGACTACATTATCAATGGTCAGGAATCTCATCATCAGACCGACAACGGTAAAAAAATGTCCGTCTGGCAGATCCTGGGTACCCGTCAGTTCTGGGGTATCGCCCTGCCACGCTTCCTGGCGGAACCGGCCTGGGGTACGTTCAACGCCTGGATCCCGCTGTTCATGTTCAAAGTCTACGGCTTTAACCTGAAAGAGATCGCGATGTTCGCCTGGATGCCAATGCTGTTTGCAGACCTGGGCTGTATCGTCGGCGGCTACCTGCCACCGCTGTTCCAGCGCTGGTTTGGCGTGAACCTGATTGTGTCCCGTAAGATGGTGGTCACCATGGGCGCCCTGCTGATGATTGGCCCTGGCATGATTGGCCTGTTCACCAGTCCTTACGTGGCTATCGCCCTGCTGTGTATCGGGGGCTTTGCTCACCAGTCTCTGTCTGGCGCGCTGATTACGCTCTCGTCCGACGTGTTTGGTCGTAACGAAGTTGCCACCGCCAACGGTCTGACCGGGATGGCCGCCTGGACCGCAAGTACCCTGTTTGCGCTGGTGGTAGGCGCGCTGGCAGACACCATCGGTTTCAGCCCGCTGTTCGCGGTACTGGCCATCTTCGACCTGCTGGGTGCAGTGGTTATCTGGACGGTGCTGAAGAGTAAATCCGCCGAGGAACTGGCGAAAGAGTCCCTTGGGGGACCGGCGACGCAGAGTTAGCTTGTTGTGCCGGGTGGCGGCTCCGCCTTACCCGGCCTACAACACCCGATAAAACCGTAGGCCGGGTAAGCGTAGCGCCACCCGGCAAAAACGTCGCAAAAGCCGCCTCCGGGCGGCTTTTTTAATGGCGAAATCTGGAGACTGGCAAGCAAAAGTGGTATAACAAATCATTCGCCGTACCCTGCCTGGAGCGCATATGGAAATCACCGAATCACGTCGTTTATATCAACAACTTGCCGCCGAGCTGAAAGATCGCATCGAGCAAGGGGTCTATCTTGTCGGTGATAAACTTCCCGCTGAGCGTTTTATTGCGGATGAAAAAAGCGTCAGCCGTACGGTGGTCCGCGAAGCCATCATCATGCTGGAAGTTGAAGGGTATGTTGAGGTACGCAAAGGTTCCGGTATTCACGTGATTTCCAGCCAGGCGAAACACTCCCCCACGCCGGACGAAAGTCTGGAATTTGCCAGCTACGGTCCGTTTGAGCTTCTCCAGGCTCGCCAGCTGATTGAAAGCAATATCGCAGAATTCGCAGCGACGCAGGTCACCAAGCAGGACATCATGAAGCTGATGGAAATCCAGGATCATGCGCGTAAAGAAAAATGTTTCCGCGATTCCGAATGGGACCTGCAATTCCACGTCCAGGTCGCCCTTGCGACTCAGAACACAGCGCTGGCGGCAATCGTTGAAAAAATGTGGACTCAGCGCGTTCACAACCCGTACTGGAAGAAACTGCACGATCACATTGATTCCCGCACGGTAGATAACTGGTGTGACGACCACGACCAGATTCTTAAGGCCCTGATTCGTAAAGATCCGCATGCGGCGAAACTGGCAATGTGGCAGCATCTGGAGAACACTAAACAGATGCTTTTTAATGAAACGAGTGATGACTTTGAATTTAACGCTGACCGCTATCTTTTTGCTGATAATCCGGTGGTTCACCTCGATACCGCGACCAATGTCGCAAAATAACCTCCTGAACTGCTGGCAGGCGCACCGCCGCGCCTTCCGGCCAGACAGGGTAAGAAAACCTCTATAGTGTCAGCCTTTGTAAAATCTCTCGCTCCCCTCCGTGGCTTACGCCAAAATCGTGTTTCCCCTCAAATTCTGTGACGCAGAACGTCGGGCTTTGTTACAATTGGATTCACTTCGTTATTTTGTAAGTTAGTGCTTGCTAACCAGCCAATTAACAGGGAACAGTGTTGGCCACACATCATTGTGTCCGCGAGCGACCATAATGAAATCATAACAATGTCGCCGTGCTGTTTTCCCGAATGACAGGCGTGACGTTAACCGATTTCCAGGAACACTGAATGGAACTTTTGACCCAACTACTGAACGCCCTCTGGGCTCAGGATTTCGAAACGCTGGCCAACCCGTCCATGATTGGCATGCTCTACTTTGTGTTATTTATGATCCTGTTCCTTGAGAACGGCCTGCTGCCTGCTGCCTTTTTACCGGGCGACAGCCTGCTGGTGCTGGTTGGGGTGCTCTGTGCAAAAGGGGCGATGGCTTTCCCACAAACGGTTCTGCTGTTGACCATTGCCGCCAGCCTGGGTTGCTGGGTGAGTTATATTCAGGGGCGATGGCTGGGCAACACGCGAATCGTTCAGAACTGGCTTTCGCATCTTCCGGCACATTATCACCAGCGAGCGCACCACCTTTTCCATAAGCACGGGCTCTCCGCCTTGCTGATTGGTCGCTTTATCGCATTCGTACGCACCCTGCTGCCGACCATTGCGGGCTTGTCCGGCCTGAGCAGCGCGCGCTTCCAGTTCTTTAACTGGATGAGCGGCCTGCTGTGGGTTCTGATCCTGACCACGCTCGGCTACGCGCTCGGTAAAACGCCGGTCTTTATGAAATATGAAGACCAGCTGATGTCTTGCCTGATGCTGCTGCCCGTCGTCCTGCTGGTGTTTGGCCTGGTCGGTTCACTGGTCGTACTGTGGAAAAAGAAATACGGAGCCAGGGGTTAACGATGGTTATCTCCCCGCTCGCGCTGCGCCGCTTCTCTTACGCCATCGTCGCGCTAATGATGTTCAGCGCTCTCATCCTGCTATGGTCTGCCCTACAGCACCAGGAGTCGACGCTGACTATCCGTCCTGTGAGTCAAGGAACCAGCGTGCCGGATGGTTTTTCCATCTGGCATCATCTGGATGCTAACGGGATCCGCTTTAAGAGCATCACGCCGCAAGACGATGTGCTGCTGATAAAATTTGACTCCAGTGCGCAAAGCGCCGCGGCGAAAGCGGTGCTGGACCGCACGTTGCCGCAGGGTTACATCATCGCGCAACAGGATGATGACAGCCACGTAGCCTCCTGGATGTCACGGTTACGCGACACGTCGCATCGATTTGGCTAACGACTAATATTCCGAATATTTTCACCCACTTTGGTGAAACTCCCGTTTACTTACTATGCTTAAGTACGCGGAGCACCCCTCAGATGTTCTCCGCATAGTTCTGGAACACGGCTTACGCCGTAACACAATGGAAGGTTTCTATAATGAAATACCGCATCACCCTGGCTCTGGCCCTTTTTTCTTTAAGCACAGCTTCCTTCGCTATGTCTCTTTGTCAGGAGAAAGAACAGGATATTCAACGCGAAATCAGTTATGCCGAAAAGCATAACAATCAGCACCGGATCGACGGACTGAAAAAAGCGTTGAGCGAAGTGAAAGACAATTGTACGGACAGCAAGCTGCGTGCCGATCATCAGGAAAAAATCGCTGAACAGAAGGACGAGATAGCCGAGCGCCGTCAAGACCTGCAAGAAGCGAAAGAGAAAGGTGATGCGGAAAAAATTGCCAAGCGCGAGAGGAAGTTGCAAGAGGCGCAGGACGAACTGAAAGCGCTGGAAGCTCGCGATTATTGAGTTAACGGAAATCTCAACAGGAGAGAATCATGTCAAAAGATACAACTTCAGAACATCTGCGCGCTGAGCTGAAATCCCTGGCGGACACCCTGGAAGAGGTGCTAAACTCTTCTGCCGATAAATCGAAAGAAGAAGTCAGCAAACTGCGCAGCAAAGCGGAGCAGGCACTGAAAGAGAGCCGTTACCGTCTGGGTGAAACCGGTGATGCACTGGCGAAACAGACCCGCGAAGCGGCTGCGCGCGCAGACGAATATGTACGTGACAATCCATGGACAGGCGTTGGTATTGGTGCCGCAGTGGGTGTGGTGCTGGGTGTCCTGCTGACGCGTCGTTGATTATGGAAGATCCACGTCACGCACAAGGGCCTGCTAAAAACGTCCTCGGCATCGGCCAGCGTATTCTTACGACGCTGGTCGGGATTGCCGAAACGCGCGTCCGGCTTGCGGTAGTGGAACTGGAAGAGGAGAAAGCCAATCTCTTCCAGATGCTGCTCATGCTTGGGCTTACGATGCTCTTTGCCGCGTTTGGTCTGATGAGCCTGATGGTGTTAATCATCTGGGCTATCGATCCACAGTATCGGCTGAACGCGATGATTGCGACTACCGTGGTTCTGCTGGTGGCGGCGCTGATAGGCGGTATCTGGACCCTGCATAAAGCGCGCACGTCGACCTTCCTGCGCCATACTCGCCAGGAGCTGGCCAACGACCGCGCCCTGCTGGAGGATGATAAGTCGTGAGCGACAAAGCCGAACGTCAAAAGCGGAAAGCGTATCTGCTGAGCCAGATCCAGCAGCAGCGGCTGGACCTGTCCGCCAGCCGTCGCGACTGGCTGGAGCTGACCCAGCGTTACGATCGCGGCTGGAATACTCTTCTGAGCCTGCGTTCGTGGGCGCTGGTGGGTAGCAGCGTGATGGCGATCTGGACGATTCGTCATCCAAACATGCTGATTCGCTGGGCACGCCGTGGCTTTGGTGTCTGGAGCGCATGGCGTCTGGTGAAAGCAACGATTCGTCAGCAGCAGCTGCGCTAGCCTTCTCGCCGGGTGGCACTGCGCTTACCCGGCCTACGGTAAAAAAGTAGGCCGGGTAAGGCGTAGCCGTCACCAGGCAAAATCTCTTCATGCTCTCTTACTCAATATCTTTGAAAAAGATTGACAGTTTTCCTTGCTAACAATTGCCATCCGCCCCGTTTACACTCCTCTCCATCGACAGCAAAGACGCGGTATCTACCCGAATTTGCACGCAAATAACGTTTAGCCGCTGATGTGGTTTCCTGGAGAGTAAAATGAAAAAATTAGATGATGTTGGTGTATTGGTAGCGCGTATTCTGATGCCTGTGCTGTTCATCACCGCAGGCTGGGGCAAAATTACCGGCTATGCGGGCACTCAGCAGTATATGGAAGCGATGGGCGTACCGGGTTTCCTGCTGCCACTGACCATCCTGCTTGAGTTCGGCGGCGGCCTGGCAGTGCTGTTCGGTTTCCTGACCCGCACCACGGCGCTGTTCACCGCAGGCTTTACCCTGCTGACCGCGTTCATCTTCCACAGCAACTTTGCGGAAGGCGTGAACTCTCTGATGTTCATGAAAAACCTGACCATCGCGGGTGGCTTCCTGCTGCTGGCTATCACGGGTCCGGGCGCCTACAGCATCGACCGTCTTCTGAATAAGAAGTGGTAAGCACGCTATACTGATTAAATTCAAAGCGAGGAGACATCTCCTCGCTTTTGCTATCTGACGGAGGAGTAAAAAATGGGACAACTCGTAGACGGCGTCTGGCAGGATGTCTGGTATGACACCAAATCCACCGGTGGACGCTTTAAGCGCTCTGTTTCGGCCTTCCGTAACTGGCTGACCGCCGACGGCGCACCCGGCCCGAGTGGCGAAGGGGGCTTTGCGGCGGAGAAAGATCGTTATCATCTGTATGTTTCTCTCGCCTGTCCGTGGGCGCACCGCACGCTGATTGTGCGCAAACTTAAAGGTCTCGAATCGCTAATTCCGGTTTCGGTGGTCAACCCGCTGATGCTGGAAAACGGCTGGACGTTCGACAGTGACTTCCCGGCCGCGACGGGTGATGAGCTTTATCATCACGATTTCCTGTATCAGCTCTATCTGCGCGCCGATCCGCACTACACCGGACGCGTAACGGTGCCTGTGCTGTGGGACAAGAAAAACCAGACGATCGTCAGCAATGAATCCGCTGAAATCATTCGCATGTTCAATACCGCGTTTGACGCGCACGGCGCCCGCGCCGGGGATTACTATTCGGTTGAGCTGCGCGAGAAAATTGACGAGCTGAACGGCTGGATCTACGACAACGTCAACAACGGCGTCTATAAAGCCGGTTTTGCCACCAGTCAGGAAGCGTACGACGAAGCGGTCGGCAACGTGTTTGGATCCCTGGAACGTCTGGAGCAGATCCTCGGCCAGCATCGTTATTTAACGGGCGATCGCCTCACCGAAGCAGACATCCGCCTGTGGACGACGCTGATCCGCTTCGATCCGGTGTATGTCACCCACTTCAAGTGCGACAAGCATCGCATTAGCGATTATCTGAACCTGCACGGTTTCCTGCGCGACATCTATCAGATGCCGGGTATTGCGGAGACGGTCAATTTTGACCATATTCGCACCCATTATTTCCGCAGTCATAAGACCATCAACCCAACGGGCATTATCTCCATTGGTCCGTGGCAGGATCTGGATGAACCACACGGGCGCGACGTGCGTTTCGGATAATTATTTAGGGAATCAATTGATTCCCTTTTTTAATTCACGGCATACATCTATCCTTACCTCGATCGCTTAGAAAACAAGTGATTGACTGACTAAGAGGCAAGGAAAAATGGACTGGTATTTAAAAGTACTGCGCAACTACGTTGGATTTGGTGGCCGTGCCCGCCGTAAAGAGTACTGGATGTTCGTTCTGGTGAACTTCGTCCTGATTATGGTGCTGGGTATTGTGGACAAAATCCTCGGCTGGGAACGCGAGGGGGGCGAAGGCATTCTCACCACCATTTATGGTGTGTTGGTTCTGCTGCCTTCATGGGCCGTACTGTTTCGTCGTCTCCACGACACCGATCGTTCGGCGTGGTGGCTGCTGTTGCTGTTGATCCCGCTTATCGGCTGGATCGTCATTTTGATTTTCAACTGTCAGAGCGGAACGCCGGGAGAAAACCGCTTTGGTCCGGATCCGAAGATCTGCGCATAAAAAAAAGCCCGGTGGCGCTTCGCTTACCGGGCCTACAAATTACGATTTTATTTATTATATTGCGTGAAAAGCTTCGGAATTTCGCGTAAACACCACGATTTGGCTTCGCCCATGCTGTCACGACGCCACGCCATAATAATATCCACTTCGCTGGTGTATTCCGGGCTGACAACGCGCAGCCGTCCCTCTGCAATGTCCTTTTCGACGAACGGATACGGCATGGTCGCCACGCCCAGCCCCGCCAGCAGCGCCTGACGCTTATCTTCCAGCGACGTCACCGTCAGACGCGGCTGTTTATCCAGCAACTGCACCGTTAACACCGGGCGCTCGCGCGCGGTATCCGCCACCGCCACGCCGCGGTATTTCACGCGCGTGACCTCAGAGAGCGGTTCCGGCTCCTGATGGATCGGGTGACCCGGCGCAGCGACGTAGACGTTCATCACGCTGTACAGTTTGCGCGAGTTAATTTCTGACGATGAGCGGAAATGCATATCCGGCGCAATGACGATATCCGCCCTGCCCGTCTCAAGACGCTCCCACGCCCCGGCCAGTACCTCGGTGATGATCGACAGCTGGGTATTGGCTTTCGCGGCCAGTCTGTCCACCAGCGGGAACAGCGCCTCGGTGGGCACCAGCGCTTCGGTCACTAACGTCAGATGGGTTTCCCAGCCGCGGGCCAGCGCTTCGGCATCGGTCGTCAGTTTATCCGCCGCTTCCAGCAATACGCGGCCGCGCTCCAGCAGCATCCGCCCAACGTTGGTGAATTTTGTTCGATGACCGGAGCGATCGAAGAGCACAACATCCAGCTCCTCCTCCAGCTTTTGCATGGTATAGCTCAGCGCAGACGGAACGCGCCCCAGTTCATCTGCCGCCGCGGCAAAACTGCCGCGCCTGTCAATCGCGTCCATGACGCGAAGCGCCTCAAGCGTCAATGCTCTCTCTTTAGCCATCTCGTTCTCATTCAGGAAATTTGAACATACCGGGCAGAATATCTGGCTAACAATGCAGCGTCCATACCTTTACCATTGATTTAGTGTAAAGTGAGGTCAAGTTTATGATTACGACAAGAACAGCGAAACAGTGCGGACAAGCCGATTTCGGTTGGTTGCAGGCCCGCTACACCTTTTCCTTTGGACACTACTTTGACCCTAAACTTCTCGGTTACGCTTCACTGCGCGTATTGAACCAGGAAGTGCTCGCCCCGGGCGCGTCCTTCCAGCCGCGCACGTACCCGAAAGTCGATATCCTGAACCTGATCCTGGAAGGCGAGGCAGAATACCGCGATAGCGAGGGCAATCATGTCCAGGCGAAGGCTGGCGAGGCGCTGTTAATTTCCACGCAGCCGGGTATTAGCTATAGCGAGCATAACCTCAGCAAAGACAAAACGCTGACCCGCATGCAGCTGTGGCTGGATGCCTGTCCGGAGCGGGAAAATCCGCTGGTGCAAAAAATCGATCTGAAGGGCAATAAACAGCAGCTGATTGCCTCGCCAGACGGCAGCAAAGGCAGCCTGCAGTTACGCCAGCAGGTGTGGCTGCACCATATCGAACTGAAAAAAGGTGAACAGGCAAGCTTCCAGCTTCATGGCCCGCGCGCCTATCTGCAGTCCATTCACGGAACGGTGCATGCGGTGACGCACGCGGAAGAGAAAGAGGCGCTCACCTGCGGAGACGGTGCGTTTATTCGTGATGAAGCGAATATCACCCTGGTGGCGGATACGCCGCTGCGCGCGCTGCTGATTGATTTGCCGGTTTAACCCCCCCCCTCACCCTAGCCCTCTCCCCAAAGGGGAGAGGGAACGATCGAGCCCCTCGCCCCTATGGGGAGAGGGGTTGGGGTGAGGGGAAATTTTTACACCTTACTCGCCATAATCTCAATAATCTGCCGGTCCGTTGCCTGCATCGAGCGGCACGCCAGCGCGCACAGGTTCGCGATCGACTGTTCCACGTCGTGCGCCACAATCCCCTCATTACCCGTCACGGCAGTATCATCCAACGCCATCATCACGGCTTTCCAGGCGCTGGTGACGCTGGTCGAGACCTTCATTGCGCAACTGTTAGACGCCCCGTCACAGATCATCCCGCTGACGTCGCCGATCATACTGCCGATCGCCATGGAAATTGTCTGGTAAGAACCGCCCATCAGCCACGCCATCCCCGCCGCAGCCCCCATTCCGGCTGTTGTCGCCGCACACAGCGCGGACAAGCGCGGAAGCTGGTAATGGATATAGATCGCCGACAGGTGCGAGAGCATCAGCGCCCGCGCCAGCCGTTCGTCATCGGCCTGAACGTGCTCAGCCACCACCACCACCGGCATGGTGGCGGTGATGCCCTGATTCCCGGAACCCGAGTTGCTCATCGCCGGCAGCGTCGCGCCCCCCATGCGGGCATCCGAGGCTGCGCTGGTGCGGATAACAATGTCTGACCCCAGATCCTGCGCCATCCATCCGCGTGTGCGCTGTTTATTGAGCGTCGCACCAATATGCAACCCCCAGTTGCCACGTAAACCTTCCCGGGAGAGCGCATCGTTCAGCCGTCCCGCATCGAGGATAAAGCGGATCGCGTCGAACGGCACCTGTTCCACAAACTCAAGGATCTGCGACAGCGTGGTGGTCGAGAGCACCTCCAGCGGATCGTCGCTGTTCTGGCTCTGATTATCGTCAAGCCTGAAGCGCGTTTCGCCCTGACACACCATCTCCACCACACGGGTGTGCCCGCCGGCGATGGTCACCATCGCCGAGGATTCACCGACGTAAACGCAGGCACGTGAATAGAGGATCTCATCGCACGGCTCCTGCAATTTTACCTGCACCAGACCCGCGTTCAGCAGTGCTTTGGCGCGCGTTAGCGCCTCGGACGACGCGTCTTTCAACACCTCCAGTCCGGCATGTGCGTTACCGCCTGTCGCCCCCAGCGCGGCCGCGATGGGTAAACCGACCATACCGGTACCGGGCACCGTTACGCCAAGCCCGTTTTTCATCAGGTTCGGCGATACCCACGCCTCGATACGCGTCACCTCACCGTCAAGCTGTCCGGCAGCCATCGCGCACGCCAGCGCCAGCGAGACGGGTTCGGTACAGCCCAGCGCAGGCTTTACCTCTTCCTGCACCGCGCGAATAAAATGGTTCCATAAAGGATTAATTTGCTCAGACATCGTTACGACCTTATTTAACCTCATGAGAAGGCGAGGAAAGGAGAAACACAAAGCAGCAGCCCGGTAATCACAATAATCACCAGCGATACGCCTTTATATTTATGAAGTGCGGGCACTTTGTAGACCAGCCACGCCGGAATTAAGCAGCCCACCATCCCGAAAATAGGGCTACAGATGGAAGTGAAGCTCAGCACCGGCGCGTTTAACACAATCGCGCTCCAGGCCAGCAGGATGGCAAACAGCATAATCCCGCGCTGGACGGCATTTTCATTGATTTTCTCCGCCGGCATTTTGCGGCGCAGGATGTTCATCACAATGCCCTGCGTCGCCTCACGAAAGCCGAGATAGACGCCAAAGAACGCGGTCATCACAGCGAAAATATTGAGGATTACGCTGACAATTTTGACCCAGCCCGCGCCGTCATCGCTGATAAACTGTGCTGCGATTGCCAGGGCGGAAATATTCTGCTCGTAGGCTTTTACCGCCTCGTCGTGCCCCATCGCCAGGGTGAAGGAGACAGCGTAGAAAAAGACCGTCACAAACAGCACGCCAAAGGCGATATTCATTGCCCGCAGCGCTTTATGACGCGCCACCTCAACGGATTTTTCCCTTGAACGATAGGAAATCACCATCGGGCTTAATGTCTGAATAAACAGAATGGAGGTTAAGGTGAAAGGCAGCGTAATAATGGCGTTTTTAATCAGCAGCCCCATTGGCGGCAGCATGCCGACGTTGGCTAAATGCCAGAGGCCAATCATCGAAAGCCCCAGCGCCGCCACCACAAATAATTTGGTCAGCACCATCAGGCTGGAGACTTTAAACAGCAGCTTTTCACCGCGCGACGAAATGGCGACCAGAATGCAGATCAGGAATAAGCCGTAGAACGGATTTTCCGAGAGCAAACCGTCGGTTACGCCGAAGGTGTGTAAATAGGATGCGCTGTCGTTGGTAATGGCCGTCGAATAGACAAACATCCAGATCACCAGCATCACGAAATAAAGTGCACCCAATAAGATGCCCCAGTTTTTGCCTAAATATCCGCTAATAACGCTCGGATAGTCTTTACATTCCGGTGATTCCGCCAGCGTATTAATAAACAGGCGCTGGAACAGGTACATGGCCGGATAACCAATTATCGACGAGAGTAAAAATACCCATAGCCCCATTAATCCAACCTGCACCGGAAGAAAAACAATGCCCGCGCCGATAGCCATCCCAATACTCATGATGACCCAGCCCGTATCGGTGCTGTCGAATTTAATCGCCTCTCGCCATTCGCTTTCGCTCATTCCCGCCCGCCTTGCCGCAGGGGAATCACTCACAATCACACTGCTGTTTGTTGCCATATTCATTGGGCACTCGCTTATTTTGTAGGGTAACGATTTGTTTTTATAAGGTTCCGATCGCCAGCGATTGCGAGTCAGAGGGTGCAGGTGTGAGTTATTGGTATGGGGAGATCATATCCGGAGCGCGGGAGAAAAAAGTCACAACTTTTATAGGGATTTACTAATGCAAGAGGAAAATATTACTTCGGGATAGCAGAAAAGAGAGCGAGTTTTCTAAAATTGACGGTGTTCACAAAATTAAAAGCCTCCTCATCTGAGGAGGCTGAAGATGGAGCCTGTGTTAGATCGCCTGCGTAAACGTCCTCGAAATCACGTCCTGCTGCTGCTCGCGCGTCAGAGCGTTAAACCGCACCGCATAGCCTGAAACGCGGATCGTCAGGTTCGGATAGTTCTCCGGATGGGCGATGGCATCCAGCAGCATCTCCCGGTTCATCACGTTGACGTTCAGGTGCTGCCCGCCCTCGATGGTCGCTTCGTGGTGGAAGTACCCGTCCAGCAGCCCGACAAGGTTGGTTTTGCGCACCAGCTCGTCCTTGCCCAGTGCCTGCGGCACGATGGAGAAGGTGTAGGAGATCCCGTCTTTGGCATAGGTGAACGGCAGCTTGGCGACCGACGTTAACGAGGCCACCGCCCCTTTTCTGTCGCGCCCGTGCATCGGGTTGGCGCCAGGCGCAAACGGTGTACCGCCGCGACGTCCGTCCGGCGTGTTGCCGGTCTTCTGCCCGTAAACCACATTGGAGGTGATGGTCAAGATCGACTGCGTCGGCACGGCGTTGCGGTACGTCGGCAGCGCCTGGATTTTCTTCATAAAGCGCTCAACCAGATCGCAGGCGATACTGTCCACGCGATCGTCGTTGTTGCCGTATTGCGGATAGTCGCCTTCGATGACGAAATCGACCGCCAGACCGGTGTGGTCGCGCACCGGTTTTACCGTGGCGTATTTGATGGCTGACAGGGAATCCGCCGCCACCGACAGTCCGGCAATGCCACAGGCCATGGTGCGGTAAACGTCCCGGTCGTGCAGCGCCATCAGCGAGGCTTCGTAGCTGTATTTATCATGCATGTAGTGAATGAGATTCAGCGCACTGATGTACTGCACTGCCAGCCAGTCCATGAAGTGATCGAGGCTCGCCATTACGGTGTCGTAATCCAGTACCTCATCCAGCAGCGGCTCGGTTTTCGGCCCCACCTGGATCTTCAGCTTCTCATCCACCCCGCCGTTAATCGCGTACAGCAGCGTTTTCGCCAGGTTGGCGCGTGCGCCGAAGAACTGCATCTGCTTGCCGATCACCATCGGACTGACGCAGCAGGCAATGGCGTAGTCGTCGCTGTTGAAGTCGGCACGCATCAGATCGTCGTTCTCGTATTGCAGCGAGGAGGTGACGATCGAGACCTGCGCGGCGTATTTCTTGAAAGCGATCGGCAGCTGTTCGGACCAGAGGATCGTCAGGTTTGGCTCCGGCGCAGGCCCCATGGTGTGCAGGGTATGCAGATAGCGGAAGCTGTTTTTGGTCACCAGCGTACGGCCATCCAGCCCCATGCCGCCGATCACTTCCGTGGCCCAGATCGGATCGCCGGAGAAGAGCGTGTCGAACTCCGGCGTGCGCAGGAAGCGCACCATGCGGATCTTCATGATGAAGTGGTCGATCAGCTCCTGGGCCTGCACCTCGTTCAGCCTTCCTGCCTGCATGTCGCGTTCAATGTAGATATCGAGGAACGAGGCCGTGCGCCCCAGCGACATCGCCCCGCCGTTTTGGGATTTCACTGCGGCAAGGTAGGCAAAGTAGACCCACTGCACCGCTTCCTGCGCATTCATCGCCGGACGTGAAATATCAAAGCCATAGTTCGCCGCCATCTGCTGGATCTGGAGCAACGCACGCTTATGCTCCGCCAGCTCCTCGCGCAGGCGGATCGTGGACTCCAGATCGTCTCCGCGCTCCAGTTTCCCCTGGAGATCGGCGAACTGAAGTTCCCGCTCGCGCACCAGATAGCTGATGCCGTATAGCGCCACGCGGCGGTAGTCGCCGATGATGCGTCCGCGCCCGTAGCCGTCCGGCAGACCGGTGAGCACGCCGGATTTTCGGCAGCGCATCATCTCCGGGGAGTAAACGTCAAACACGCCCTGGTTGTGGGTTTTGCGCAGGTCGGTGAAGAGATATTCAAACTGCGGATCCATCTCGCGACCGTAGGCTTCGAACGAGCTGCGGATCATATTGATCCCGCCGTACGGATGCAGGGCCCGCTTGAGCGGCTTGTCGGTTTGCAGGCCGACGATCGTCTCCAGCTCCTGGTCAATATAGCCCGGCCCGTGCGCGGTAATGGTGGTGGCGATGTTGGTGTCAAAATCCACCGGAGCGTGAGTAGCATTCTCCTGGCGAATGCCGACCATCACCTTCTGCCACAGCGCCGTCGTTGCTGGCGTCGCCTGCGCGAGGAAAGCTTCATCGCCTTCATAAGGGGTGTAGTTATGCTGAATAAAATCGCGCACGTTAACGGCGTTTTTCCATTCTTCACCGCGAAACCCGGCCCATGCGTCGCTGTAAGGCGCGACGCCCGTATCGATTGTTACTTTCATCAGATTCTCGCTTTATCAGGCGTAAGCCGCAGCCGGGGTGACCTTCCCAAGACGGAGGGCGTCCAGCGCGATCATTTTTTCTTCATTGGTAGGGATCACCGCGCAGGCCGCGCGGGACGACTCGGTGGAGATCACGCGCTCACCCGCGCTGCCCGGCAGGGCATTTTTGGACTCATCGAGGATGATGCCAAACACCTTCAGGTGCTCCACCACCAGCGCGCGTATGAGCACGGAGTTCTCACCGATCCCGCCGGTAAACACCACGCCATCCAGACGGTGCAGGGATGCGGCATGACCGGCGATATGCCGCGCTATGCGGTGGACAAAGGTCTTTATCGCCAGCCGCGCCCGCTCGTTGCCGTCATGCCAGGCTTTCTCCAGCACGCGCAAATCGGAGGAGATGCCGGAGATCCCCAGCAGCCCGGACTCTTTGTTGACCACGCGCTCCAGATCCTCGAACGACTGGCCGGTCTGCCGGGCAATCCACGCCATCGCGCCAAAATCTACGTCGCCACAGCGCGTGCCCATCACCAGTCCTTCAAGCGGCGTCATCCCCATGGACGTGTCCACGCTTACGCCGTTACGCACCGCGCAAATGGACGCCCCGTTGCCGAGATGGGCAATCACCAGGCCGCTGTCTTCGGCGGAGAGCCCGAGAAGCGCGTGCGCCTGCGCCGCCACGTAGCGGTGAGAGGTGCCGTGGAAGCCGTAGCGGCGCACGCCCAGCTCTTCAAAATAGCGGTACGGCAAGCCGTACAGATACGCCTGCGGCGCCATGGTCTGGTGGAAGCTGGTATCAAATACCGCCACCTGCTGCACGCCGGGGAACAGGCGCCCGGCGGCTTCCACGCCGCTCAGGTTGGCGTAGTTATGCAGCGGCGCCAGCGGGGAGACCTGGCGGATCTGCGTCATCACCTCTTCCGTGATCAGGGTTGACTCGCTGAAGAGATCGCCGCCGTGGGCAATGCGATGGCCAATCAAAGCCACGCTGCCCATCAGGTCGCGCTTCTCCAGCTCCAGGGCGATGGCGGCCAGCGCCCCTTCGTAGTCCTGATGAGCCAGTCTGACTGGCTCACCCCCATTCACGGAAATAAAGGCTTTTTCTGTGTTGATGCCGTCCGCAATGCCCGTCAGCAGGGCATCGCAGCCTGCGGCGTCCAGCACCGAAAACTTAACAGAGGACGATCCGCAGTTAATGACCAGTACTACCGGAAACTCAATCATGGTATGGCTCCGCTCTTCCTGAGCTTTGGTTTAAAACAGTTTGTACACGATGTTCAGAATGGTCAGCAGGCCGACCACGGTGACGAAGATGTTCTCGGTCCGGCCTTTGTATTTCGCCAGCGCCGGCGCTTTGCGGATGGCGTACATCGGCAGCAGGCACAGCAGAGAGGCGATAATTGGCGCGCCCATGGCTTCAATAAGGTCCAGAATGTTCGGGTTGGCATAGGCCACAATCCAGGTGGAGCCCATGATGAAGACCATGCTGATGGTGTTCAGCTTGCCCACGGAGACGTTCTTCTTGTCGCCCTTGTAGCCGAACTTAACGATCAGGCCGTTCAGCCCCTCCAGCGTGCCCAGGTAGTGACCGAAGAAGGATTTAAAGATAGCGACCAGCGCGATGATGGACGCGCCGTACTCCAGCACCGTGGCGAACGTGGATTTACTGCCTGACATCGACGCAAAGTGGTTCGCCAGGTAAGAGAGCACCGGAATGTTCTGCGCTTTGGCGTCCGCCATGTTCTGCGGAGAGAGCGTAAACAGGCAGCTAAAGGCGAAGAACATCACCACCGCCACCATCAGCAGGCTGGCGCGACCGATGATTTTGGAACATTTCTGCTCGGTGAATTCTTTACCAAACTCCGGCTCGTACTCTTCGCGCTTGGAGACCACAAACGAGGAGACGATAGGCGAGAAGTTGAAGGAGAAGACCATAATGGAAATCCCCAGCCACACCGTGACAAGAATGCCGTCATGACCGGTGAAGGCGATATCGCTCAGGTTAACCTGGTCGATCACCGCTGAGTTCCAGTACGGGATCAGCGAGAGAGAAATCAGCACCAGGCTGGCGATGAACGGGAACACCAGGTAGCTCATCACCTTCACCATCAGGTCTTTACCGAACCAGATCACAAAGGCCATCAGCAGCAGCAGGAACAGCGCTACCACGCCGCGGTTCAGGGCAGGCATCTGGAGCTGGTTTTCCCAGAAGGTCATAAAGGTGTTGGTAATGGTGACGCCGTAAATCCACAGCAGCGGGCAAATGGCAAAGAAGTAGAGGAAGGTGATCACCACCCCGCCGGTCTTACCAAAATGCTCCTCCACCGTTTCGGTGATGTTGCCGGAGACGTTACTGCCGGACAAACACAGACGCGCCAGCGCGCGGTGGCAGTAAAAGGCAATGGGGAACGCCAGAACCAGCATCAGCAGAATAGGGATCAACCCCCCAAAGCCTGCGCGGATGGGGAAGAACAGCACGCCAGCGCCAATGGCGGTACCAAACAGGCCGAGCGTCCAGGTGGTATCCGATTTACGCCAGGAGGACGTTTTTGTCTGGCCAACGATAATGCTTTCTGTGTTGCTCATAGGTCACCTTTATGCGTCAACGAAGCCGGTAATTTGGGAAACACGGGAGAGATCAATATTGCCACCGGAAATAATGCAGACGGTTTTACGGCCCTGAATATAATGGTCCAGCTTGCCGCTTAATAACGCCGCGCACGCCAGCGCGCCAGCACCTTCCGTAACCACTTTATTTCGCTGAATAAGCGCGATCATGCTGTTGCGAATCTCGTCTTCGCTGACCAGCACAATGTCGTCAACCAGTTCACGAACGATTTCGAAGGTTAAATTACCCGGGCGAGACACGTCGCAGCCGTCCGCTAATGTGCCGGTAATGCGGTGGTTCGTTATTTCACCGGTCTGATACGACGCCGCCATTCCGTGCACGTTTTCAGACTGCACGCCGATAATATTGATAGTTGGGTTGATGGATTTAATTGCTGTCGCAATACCGGCAATTAAACCACCACCGCCGATGGGAACAATCACGTTATCCACGTCGTATAAATCTTCGAGGATTTCCAGTCCGATGGTGCCCTGACCGGCGATCACTTTCGGATCGTCGTAAGGCGGGATAAATATGCGCCCTTCCATCTCGACGATTTCGCTCACTTTGGCGATAGTGTCGTTAAAGTTCTCGCCGTGCAGCACCACTTCGGCGGAGTAGTCGCGCGTGGCGGCCACCTTGGATTTCGGCGCGCCCATAGGCATTACCACTTTGCCGTCGATGCCGAGCATGGCGCAGGAGAGCGACACCCCCTGCGCGTGGTTCCCTGCGGAACAGGCAACCACGCCCTTGCGTTTTTCCGCATCGGTCAGCGAGCTTAATTTATTAAACGCCCCACGTATTTTAAACGAACCGGTACGCTGCATATTTTCAAATTTCAGGAATATCTCACCCTTACACCGTTCGCTCAGATAATTTGAGCGCGGCATACCGGTTTTATAGATCTTTCCCGCCAGTCTTTTTCTGGCGTCCTGAATATCGTCAATGGTCACCGGGAGATCGTAAGTAATGTGCATAATATCCTCGTTATAATAATTCATTGTTTTCAGGCAAAGTCAGGGTATCAGAGCGTTAAAAAGCGTCGCTCCGGGCATTTTAAATCATCATTATTTCTATCGTCGTTTTTCGATATTCATCGACGAATATTGTTTTGCCAGTTCAACTAATACTGACGCCGATTTTTTAATACTGTAATTTTTTGACCACACGGCAGCATAACGCGCCACAGGTAATGCATCTTCCACCGGCAGGACAATAAACTGGTCCGAGCCGAATGGCGCAATCATGTCACGGGGGATCACCGTCAGGTAATCGGCATTGAGAACAAGGTTATAGATGGTGACGACGGAATCGGTCTGGACGATGTTTTCAATGCTGATGTGGTTATCTTGCAGGGTGGTCAGGAGTTCGTTGTAGTAGCCCATATCGGTTTGCGGCATCACCCACTGCTCGTGCGTGAGCGATGCCAGTCTGGTCGGGCCGGTGCACGTTCGTGATTTACTCGCCACCAGCACAAACTCAGATTCAAAGAGTGGCTCAACGTGAAGATCCTGGAGCAACATCCCGTCGCTCAGCGTGCCGATGGCGAAATCCAGCCGGCCATCGCGAATGGCGGGCAGGAATGAAGAGAGCTGCGCTTCATACATTGAGACGCGCGCCTTCGGAAACACTTCCTTGAATTTTTTGATCATCCCGGACAGGAAGGTGAAACCAATCAGCGACGGATAGCCGAAGGAGACGTCCATGACGGTACTGAAACTGAGGCTGTTGATCTCGCTCACCATGTTTTTCATTTCGCGGGTGATCGACTCAGCGTAGGACAGCAGCACCTGACCGGCGGCAGTGAGTTTTACGCCGGTGTTTTTACGCACCATCACTTCCACCCCAAAGTAAGATTCGATGTCGCTGATGATTTTGCTGACGGCAGGTTGCGTCAGCCCCAGTTGTCTTGCAGCAGAACCTATAGAGCCACTTTTGATGACTTCCTGAAATACCACGAGGTGCTGTGTTTTCGGTAGAATAATAGTATTCATAATATTCTGCGCTTATTTCCCTATGACGCAGCGGATTCTACCCAATATTGTTTCAGGGGGTATGTGCTGTTACTCACAATTTGCCAGGATGCCCTTTTTACAACCACATTTAAAATCGATTTATAATCTTATTATTCAAACAGTTAGATAGCTAAAAATACGCAATTACGCTGATATTGATCAACAAAATCCGCGGTAATAAATTTATTTTATGGCAATAACCAGCATGAATTTTTTTGCCTTAACAATATTAATAAAGACTATCTTTCAGGCAATTAAAGGTTAATAAACCATCATTATTTTTTTAAAACATTTTTGTGGTTTATCAACTTTATCAGGAATATTTTCTCAGCTTCCGGTTAAAGAGTGGGATATATCACACATTCACCAGAAGAATGTTTTTAGATTCAATATTAAATTATCAAATGAATAACATTCAGCATCACTGAGTCAACATTCACAACATCTGCTCAACACTAAAATTTTCTAATTTTATAGCGTTAAATTTTGTGATTACGATCATGCGCAGCAGATGAAAGGAACGCATAGTCGGTAAAACAGTGAAATGTGCTTAGCGTCGCAAAACTGAGAATTGATGTCGTTTGGCGCTTCGCTGACCCGGCCTGCAACCTTCAGAAAACAAAAACCCCGCCGAAGCGGGGTTTCGTAAGAAGTTGAAGCTGACCGATAAGCCGGGTTCTGTCGTGGACAGTCATTCATCTAGGCCAGCAATCGCTCACTGGCTCAAGCAGCCTACCCGGGTTCAGTACGGGCCGTACCATGTGAACCCCTATTTGGCCTTGCTCCGGGTGGAGTTTACCGTGCCACGGACTGTTACCAGCCGCGCGGTGCGCTCTTACCGCACCCTTTCACCCTTACCTGATCCCGCTTACGCGGGCCATCGGCGGTTTGCTCTCTGTTGCACTGGTCGTGGGTTTCCCCCCCAGGCGTTACCTGGCACCCTGCCCTGTGGAGCCCGGACTTTCCTCCCCTCCGCCCGTCTCCCCCGAAAGGGACGACGACGAAGCGGCGACTGTCTGGTCAGCTTCGGCGCGCAGTATAGAGGGTTTGCGCGCCGCTGTCACCCCTGGCTACGCATGCCTACCTGCAATGTGGCCGCGATATTGCGCGAGGCGCGGTAAATGTTGTCGTACGCTCCCTGGAACGCCTCTTCCAGTGAACCGATGCGGGTCAATACGCTGAACACCGCGTCGATGCCGTACTGATGCACCACACCCACATCCTGCGTCAGACTTCCGGCAATCCCTATCACCGGCTTATGGTATTTTTTGGCGACGCTCGCCACGCCGACGGGCACTTTGCCATTAATGCTCTGGCTGTCGATGCGCCCTTCTCCCGTCAGCACCCACGTGCAGTCGTGAATATGTTCTTCAAGATTGAGCGCCTGAGTGACAATCTCAATGCCGCTTTTCAGCTCAGCGCCCAAAAAGGCCATCAGTGCCGCGCCCATGCCGCCCGCCGCTCCAGCCCCCGGAACCCGGTTGACATCAATGCGCAGGGATTCTTTGATCACGTTGGCGTAGTGGCTAAGACTGGCGTCGAGTTCGAGGATCATCTCCTCCGTGGCGCCTTTTTGCGGGCCAAAAATACGCGACGCGCCGCTTTCACCGACCAGCGGATTCGTCACGTCACAGGCGACGCGGATTGCGCACCCCTGAAGACGCGGATCAAGAACCGAAATATCAATACGGTTCAGCGCCATCAGGCTGCCGCCGCCGTAGCCGATCTCCGTCCCGTTCGCATCCGTAAACCTCGCGCCCAGCGCCTGCATCATACCCGCGCCCCCATCGTTGGTTGCGCTCCCGCCGATACCGATAATGATGTTGCGCGCGCCTTTATCCAGCGCGCGGAGGATCAGCTCCCCCGTCCCGCGCGACGTCGTGACCAGCGGGTTACGCTGCGCGGGAGGAACAAGTACCAGGCCGCTGGCGGCGGCCATCTCGATAAACGCGGTGGTACCGTCGCCCGAGATCCCCCAGCTGGCCTTCACCTTTTCCCCTAACGGGCCGGTGACGACAGCCTGCTGCCAGGTGCCCTGCGTCGCGGCGATCATCGCTTCAACCGTACCTTCTCCGCCGTCAGCAACGGGAACAGACACGTAATGAGCGTCGGGGAAAATTTCCCGAAATCCTTTTTCTATCGCCTGCGCCACCTCAGTGGCAGACAGGCTTTCTTTATAAGAGTCTGGCGCGATTACGATTTTCATAGTTGTATGCCTGAGCCGTAGGCCCGGTAAGCGTAACGCCACCGGGCGGGACGTCATTAGCGAGCAATTTCAACCTTCGCCAGCTTTTCGTAATAGCACGCTAACGCGCTGTGATCGGCGGTGCCCAGACCGTCCGCACGCAGCGCCTGCATCATCTCCATGACGGCGGCAGTCAGCGGCAACTGCGCGCCCACGCCGTGGGAGGTATCCAGCGCATTCGCCAGATCTTTAATGTGCAGATCGATGCGGAAGCCCGGCTTGAAGTTACGATCCATCACCATCGGTGCCTTGGCATCCAGCACGGTGCTGCCCGCAAGACCACCGCGAATGGCCTGATAGACCAGATCCGGATTAACGCCCGCTTTGGTGGCCAGCGTCAGTGCTTCGGACATGGCCGCGATGTTCAACGCCACAATCACCTGGTTTGCCAGCTTGGTGACGTTGCCTGCGCCAATTTCACCGGTATGCACCACGGAGCCAGCCATGGCTTTCATCAGGTCGTAGTATTTGTCGAACACGGCTTTATCGCCCCCCACCATCACCGACAGAGTACCGTCGATGGCTTTCGGTTCGCCGCCGCTGACCGGCGCATCCAGCATCTCCACGCCTTTCGCTTTCAGCGCCTCACTGATTTCGCGGCTCGCCAGCGGCGCGATAGAACTCATGTCGATCACCACCAGACCCGGCTTCGCGCCGTCGATAATGCCGTTCTCACCCAGCGCCACCTCTTTCACGTGCGGGGAGTTTGGCAGCATGGTGATAATGACATCGCACTGCTCGGCGATCGCTTTTGCAGTTGTCGCCGTTTCTGCGCCAGCCGCAATCACTTCTGCCACCGCGTCTGAATTACGATCTAAAACCACCAGTGAGTAACCTGCTTTGATGAGGTTTTTGCTCATTGGTTTGCCCATGATACCCAGGCCAATAAAACCCACTTTCAGCGTCATAATCTGTTTCCTCAATGATGGTTATTTTTTAAAAGCGTCTGCTAATTTCTGCGTGGCGGCGCGGAATACGCCGAGGTCGCTGCCGACGGCGACAAACGTTGCGCCCCACTCCAGGTAGCGGCGGGCATCAGCTTCCACCGGCGCCAGAATGCCGCACGGTTTACCGTGCGCTTTGGCACGGGCAAAAATGTGCTGGATTGCCCGCTGCACGTCCGGGTGGCTGGCGTTGCCCAGATGACCAAAGGCGGCCGCCAGATCGCTCGGGCCGACGAAAATACCGTCGACACCTTCGGTCGCGGCAATGGCGTCGACGTTATCGACCCCCTGCTGGCTCTCGATCTGAACCAGAATGGTGATGTTCTTGTTGGACTGGGCGAAATAGTCCGGCACGGTGCCAAACATGTTGGCGCGGTGCGAGACAGACACGCCGCGGATCCCTTCCGGCGGATAGCGGGTGGCAGCTACGGCCAGCACCGCTTCTTCTTCCGTTTCAACAAACGGGATCAGGAAGTTGTAGAAGCCGATATCCAGCAGACGCTTGATGATCACCGGCTCGTTGGTAGGTACACGCACCACCGGCGCGCTGTGGCTGCCTTTCAGCGCCATCAGCTGCGGAATAAACGTGTTGATATCGTTTGGCGCATGTTCGCCGTCCAGCACCAGCCAGTCGAATCCGGCCAGGCCCAGCGCTTCGGTGCTGATGGGGTTGGCCAGCGCAGACCAGCAGCCAATCTGAATCTGATGCGCCGCAAGGGCCGCTTTAAATTTATTCGGGAAGATGTCGTTACTCATTACGTATACCTTTTTTAATTCCGCAGTTTTAGCCAGTAGCTTTTCTTATTTATTCCGACTCAGCGTCAGCGTTATATTTATTTTCCTGACTGAATTTTGGCTTTATAAAATCGTCATTCAGTATAATCGTCACCACCCGGCAGCACATTGTCTCAATGCTCAATTATCCAACGGGGTTAGCACGCTATTTTGAGCATATGCCCAATGCAGTGGGCGCTGATGCACAGAATCAACGATTAGTGTTTCGGGAGCGATCGCGATCACATTCTCACTTTTCCTCTCCTGACATTCTTTATTTCCTCAATAAGAAACGATTAACCATCTGGCTATATTTAGTATCAGATATTTTGCTGGAGATGAGTGAACAATGGCCGATATTGAAATTCGACAGGCGGCGCCGACGGCGTTCTATATAAAAGTGCACGATACCGATAACGTGGCGATTATTGTCAACGACAATGGCTTAAAAGCGGGTACCCGCTTTCCGGACGGGCTGGAGCTGATTGAGCACATTCCGCAGGGGCATAAAGTCGCACTGGTCGATATCCCGGCGCAGGGCGAAATCGTGCGCTACGGCGAAGTCATCGGCTATGCGGTGCGCGCTATCCCGCAGGGTAGCTGGATTGAGGAGTCGCTGGTTGAGCTGCCCACCGCCCCGCCGCTGGAGACGTTGCCGCTGGCTACCCGCGTCCCTGAGCCGTTACCTCCGCTGGAGGGTTATACCTTCGAAGGTTACCGCAACGCGGATGGCAGCGTGGGAACCAAAAACCTGCTTGGCATCACCACCAGCGTGCATTGCGTGGCGGGTGTCGTGGATTACGTGGTGAAAATTATTGAGCGCGATCTGCTGCCGAAATACCCCAACGTTGACGGCGTGGTGGGGCTTAACCACCTGTACGGCTGCGGCGTGGCGATCAACGCGCCCGCAGCGGTCGTGCCGATCCGCACGATCCACAATATCGCCCTTAACCCAAACTTTGGCGGCGAGGTGATGGTGATTGGCCTCGGCTGTGAAAAATTGCAGCCAGAACGCCTGTTGCAGGGTACTGAGGATGTGAAAGCCATTCCGGTTGACGAGGCCAGTATTGTGCGTCTTCAGGATGAACACCATGTCGGCTTCAGATCGATGGTCGACGACATTTTACAGGTGGCAGAGCGCCATCTGGAGAAGCTGAACAAACGCCAGCGTGAAACCTGCCCGGCCTCTGAACTGGTGGTTGGGACACAGTGTGGCGGCAGCGATGCGTTTTCCGGCGTCACCGCTAACCCGGCGGTAGGTTATGCCTCCGATCTGTTCGTGCGCTGCGGCGCCACGGTGATGTTCTCCGAAGTCACCGAAGTGCGTGATGCTATCCACCTGCTCACGCCGCGCGCCGTCAACGAAGAGGTGGGCAAACGCCTGCTGGAGGAGATGGCCTGGTACGATAACTATCTCGACATGGGCAAAACCGACCGCAGCGCCAACCCGTCTCCGGGTAACAAGAAAGGCGGCCTGGCGAACGTGGTGGAAAAGGCCCTCGGGTCGATTGCCAAATCCGGCCAGAGCGCGATTGTGGAAGTGCTCTCACCTGGCCAGCGACCAACCAAACGCGGTCTGATCTACGCGGCAACGCCTGCCAGTGATTTCGTGTGCGGCACCCAGCAGGTAGCATCCGGCATTACGGTACAGGTCTTTACCACCGGACGCGGCACGCCGTACGGCCTGATGGCGGTACCGGTGATCAAAATGGCGACCCGCACCGAGCTGGCAAACCGCTGGTATGACTTAATGGATATCAACGCGGGCACCATCGCCACCGGGGAAGAGAGTATTGAAGAGGTGGGCTGGAAGCTGTTCCACTTCATTCTGGATGTGGCAAGCGGGCGGAAGAAAACCTTCTCCGATCAATGGGGATTGCATAACTCGCTGGCGGTGTTTAACCCGGCGCCGGTGACGTGATGGCCCCTCACCCTGTCCTCTCCCCACCGGGGAGAGGGTAAAAAAACCGCACCGAGCAGTCCCCTCTCCCCTATGGGGAGAGGGTTAGGGTGAGGGGAAAAGCCTCTTTAGACCAGCACCACATCGATCCCGCTTTTGCGTAACCCTTCCAGGCTTTCCGCCGGAATACCTTCATCAACGATAATCATGTCGATCCGCTGAGTATCAATGATTTTATGCAGGCTTGAACGGTTAAACTTGCTGGAATCAGTGACAACGATAATACGCTCCGCCACCTCGCACATTTTCCGGTTCAGACGGGCTTCATCCTCGTTGTGCGTACTCACCCCCCGATCGAGATCGATGGCATCGACGCCCAGGAACAGCAGGTCAAAATGGTAATTCTGTAAGGACTGCTCCGCCTGGTCACCATAGAAGGACTGCGACTGACGGCGCAAGTGCCCGCCGGTCATCAGCAGCTCTACGCCCTCCGCTTCCAGCAGCGCGTTTGCCACGTTCATCCCGTTGGTCATGGCAATAACATCGGTGTGCTGGCGCAGCATGCGAGCAATTTCAAAGGTCGTGGTGCCGGAGTCCAGAATAATGCGGTGACCCGGCTTCACCAGTTCAGCCGCCGCCTGCGCGATGCTGCGCTTCACAGCCGTATTAAGGGAACTTTTGTCCTCAACGGACGGCTCCACGCCGGGGGCATTACCTTCGCAAATCAGCGCGCCGCCGTAAGCGCGAACGGCAATCCCCTGCTTTTCCAGAAAGGCCAGATCGTTACGGATCGTCACCGTCGACACGCCGTATAAAAGAGAAAGATCGTTAACCTGCACGCTTCCCTGCGCCCGCAACCGCTGAATGATCTGCTCTCGCCTTTCACTGGTGCCGGTGATGCGCTTCTCTGCGGATGAATCGGTGCTGCTCATACGAGCTCCTTAGTAAATAAACTTTCGTTTCATTTCGTTTTGCTTATTAACGCCTTTCTTTTGAGGGAATGCAAGCCCTGTATGGTGAGCAGACGCAAGCTTAACCGCCGCTGAAACCTTTCATTATGTTTCTTTTGTGAAACAGATCGGAAAACTATTATCTTTCGTTTTATTTTTACCCCACCATAATGCAGTATCAAATGAAACAAAACGAAAGATGAATACCAACACCATCCGAAATGGAGAGGAAAGTGAAACATCTGACAGAAATGGTGGAACAACATAAACGGGGGAATACAAACGGGATTTACGCCGTCTGTTCCGCACATCCATTGGTACTTGAAGCTGCAATTCGTTACGCCCATTCACAACAGACGCCTCTGCTGATTGAAGCCACCTCAAACCAGGTGGATCAGTTTGGCGGCTATACCGGTATGACGCCCGCCGATTTTTATGGGTTTGTCTGCAATCTGGCGGGATCCCTCGGTTTCCCCACCTCACAGCTGATCCTTGGCGGCGATCATTTAGGTCCAAACCGCTGGCAAAACCTGCCAGCTTTGCAGGCGATGGCGAACGCCGACGATCTGATCAGAAGCTACGTGGCGGCCGGATTTAAAAAAATTCACCTCGATTGCAGCATGTCCTGCGAAGACGATCCGGTTCCTTTAACCGATGCAATCGTTGCCGGGCGTGCCGCTCGGCTGGCTAAAATTGCCGAAACCACCTGTCTCGAGCAATTTGGCGTAGCGGATCTGGTCTACGTTATCGGCACGGAAGTTCCGGTTCCCGGTGGGGCACACGAAACGCTGACCGAGCTTGAGGTCACCACACCAGAGGCGGCACGTGCCACGCTTGAGGCACACCGCCACGCATTCGAGAAGGAAGGGTTAAGCGACATCTGGCCGCGCATTATTGGCCTGGTGGTTCAGCCTGGCGTTGAGTTCGACCATGCGCACGTTTGTGACTATCAACCGCATAAAGCCGTCGCACTGAGCAAGATGGTTGAAGCCTACGACACGCTCGTATTTGAAGCACACTCTACCGATTACCAGACGCCGCAGGCGCTGCGCCAGTTGGTGAAAGATCACTTCGCCATTCTGAAAGTCGGCCCTGCGCTAACCTTCGCGCTGCGCGAAGCGCTGTTCTCCCTGGCTGCAATTGAAGAAGAGCTTTTACCGGCAAAAGCCTGCTCAGGACTGCGTCACGTCCTGGAAAACGTGATGCTCGATCGCCCGGAATACTGGCAAAGCCACTATCACGGCGACGGCAATGCCCGTCGCCTGGCCCGCGGTTACAGCTATTCCGACCGCGTGCGCTATTACTGGCCAGACAGCCAGATTGACGAGGCTTTTGAGCGACTGGTACGCAACCTGGCGGATGAACCGATCCCACTGCCGCTGATCAGCCAGTATCTACCGTTGCAGTACAGCAAAGTTCGCGAGGGTGCTCTCAGGTCCATACCACGGGAGCTCATTCTCGACCACATTCAGGACATACTCCAGCAGTACCATACCGCCTGCGAAGGCGTAACGACTCAACACGCATAATTAAAAAAGAGGAAAACGCTATGCCAAACATTGTCTTATGCCGCATTGATGAACGCCTGATCCACGGTCAGGTGGGCGTACAGTGGGTGGGGTTTGCGGGGGCGAACCTGGTGCTGGTGGCAAATGACGAGGTTGCAGACGATCCGGTTCAGCAAAACCTGATGGAGATGGTGCTTGCGGAAGGCATCGCCGTGCGTTTCTGGTCCCTGCAAAAAGTGATCGACAACATTCATCGCGCCGCCGATCGGCAGAAAATTCTGCTGGTCTGTAAAACACCGGCTGATTTTTTAACGCTGGTCGAGGGCGGCGTGCCTATCACCCGTATCAACGTCGGAAATATGCATTATGCCAGTGGCAAACAGCAAATTGCCAAAACGGTATCTGTAGACGCGAACGATATCGCCGCGTTTAACGGCCTGAAGGCGGCCGGAGTGGAATGCTTCGTTCAGGGCGTTCCAACAGAGACTGCTTTGGATCTCTTTAAACTGCTCTGAGGGATTCACAATGGAAATCAGTCTGTTGCAGGCTTTCGCGCTGGGGCTTCTCGCCTTTATCGCGGGCCTGGATATGTTTAACGGCTTAACACACATGCACCGTCCGGTGGTGCTCGGGCCACTGGTTGGCCTGATTCTGGGCGATCTGCACACCGGAATTCTGACCGGCGGTACGTTAGAACTGGTCTGGATGGGTCTCGCGCCGCTGGCGGGCGCGCAGCCGCCAAACGTGATTATCGGCACCATCGTTGGCACCACATTTGCCATTACCACAGGCGTGAAACCGGATGTCGCGGTTGGAGTCGCCGTGCCGTTTGCCGTGGCGGTTCAGATGGGGATCACTTTCCTCTTCTCGGTGATGTCCGGCGTGATGTCCCGCTGCGATCGCATGGCGGCTAACGCAGACACCCGTGGTATTGAACGGGTCAACTATCTGGCACTGCTGGCGCTCGGCGTCTTCTACTTCCTGTGTGCGTTTCTGCCCATCTACTTCGGGGCTGAACACGCGAAAACCGCCATTGATGTCCTGCCGGAACGTCTGATCGACGGTCTGGGCGTCGCGGGCGGCATCATGCCAGCGATCGGCTTCGCCGTGCTGCTGAAGATCATGATGAAAAACGTCTACATCCCTTACTTCATTATCGGCTTTGTCGCCGCGGCCTGGCTGAAACTGCCGGTGCTGGCGATTGCCGCGGCTGCGCTGGCGATGGCGCTGATCGACCTGCTGCGCAAATCGCCTGAACCGACGGCGCCTGCGGCCCAGAAAGAGGAATTTGAAGATGGCATCTAATCCAACCACCCTGCCGGGCGTGTCTGAAAGTGAAGAGACGCTGCTGACCGGCGTGAATGAAAACGTCTACGAAGACCAGAGTATTGGCGCTGAGCTAACGAAAAAGGATATTAACCGTGTCGCCTGGCGTTCCATGCTGCTACAGGCCTCGTTCAACTACGAGCGAATGCAGGCCTCCGGCTGGCTGTATGGGCTACTGCCCGCGCTGAAAAAGATCCACACCAATAAGCGGGACCTGGCGCGCGCCATGAAAGGCCATATGGGCTTCTTTAACACCCACCCGTTCCTGGTGACCTTCGTCATCGGCATTATTCTGGCAATGGAGCGTTCCAAGCAGGATGTGAACAGCATCCAGAGCACTAAAATTGCCGTCGGTGCACCGCTCGGTGGCATTGGTGACGCCATGTTCTGGCTAACCCTGCTGCCTATTTGTGGGGGGATTGGCGCCAGCCTGGCGCTACAGGGATCCATTCTTGGCGCCGTGGTCTTTATCGTGCTGTTTAACGTGGTGCATCTCGGCCTGCGTTTTGGTCTGGCGCACTATGCCTACCGGATGGGTGTCGCCGCGATCCCGCTGATCAAGGCCAACACCAAAAAGGTTGGTCATGCTGCGTCCATTGTCGGGATGACGGTGATTGGTGCGCTGGTGGCAACCTATGTGCGCCTGAATACCACACTCGAGATTAAAGCCGGGGATGCGGTCGTCAAACTGCAAACCGACGTGATCGACAAACTGATGCCCGCCTTTCTGCCGCTGGTCTACACCCTGACCATGTTCTGGCTGGTACGCCGTGGCTGGAGCCCGCTGCGCCTGATTGGTATCACCGTGGTGCTGGGCGTTGTCGGTAAATTCTGTCACTTCCTGTAAAAGCAAAGAGGTTGCGATGTTAGGCATTATTTTGACGGGTCATGGCGGTTTTGCCAGCGGGCTGGAACAGGCGATGAAGCAAATCCTCGGCGAACAGCCGCAGTTTATCGCCATCGATTTTCCGGAAAGCTCCACCACTGCGCGGCTGACCGCGCAGCTTGAGCAGGCAGTGAATGATTTGGATGCAGAACACGATATCGTGTTTCTCACCGATCTTCTCGGCGGTACGCCGTTTCGTGTGGCCTCTACCCTCGCGATGCAACACCCCGGCAGCGAAGTGATCACCGGCACCAATCTCCAGCTTTTGCTGGAGATGGTTCTGGAGCGCGACGGGTTAAGCAGTGAAGCATTTCGTTTGCAGGCGCTGGAGTGCGGCCATCGCGGCCTGACCAGCCTGGTGGATGAGCTTGCACGCTGTCGCGAGGAAGCGCCAGCCGAGGAAGGGATATGAGCCAGCTGCTGCGCGCGCGTCGTCTGCTTACCGGGCAGGGCTGGCTGGATGACCATCAGTTGCGCATGGATAGAGGCGTCATCACCGCCATCGAGCCGATTCCGGCAGGGGTTAACACCCGCGAGGCAGACCTGCTTTGCCCGGCATACATTGATATTCACGTCCACGGCGGCGCGGGTGTGGATGTGATGGATGATGCCCCCGACGTGCTGGACCGGTTAGCCATGCATAAAGCGCGTGAAGGCGTGGGGGCGTTTCTGCCTACCACCGTCACCGCTCCGCTGGAGGCGATCCATGGCGCGTTACGGCGCATTGCCCGACGCTGTCATGTCGGTGGCCCCGGTGCGCAGGTCCTGGGCAGCTATCTGGAAGGCCCGTACTTTACGCCGCAGAACAAAGGGGCACATCCGCAAGAACTGTTTCGCGAACTGGATCTCGCGGAACTTGATGATCTGATTGCGGTTTCGCAGAACACGCTGCGGATAGTGGCGCTTGCTCCGGAAAAAGCGGAAGCCCTGAAGGCGATCCATCACCTCAAGCAAAAAGGGATACGCGTCATGCTGGGTCACAGCGCCGCTACATACGCGCAAACCCTGGCCGCATTTGATGCAGGCGCAGCCGGGCTGGTGCACTGCTACAACGGCATGACGGGGTTACACCACCGGGAGCCCGGCATGGTTGGCGCTGGCCTTACGGACCCACGCGCGTGGCTGGAGCTTATTGCCGACGGGCATCACGTTCATCCTGGAGCCATGCGGCTGTGTTGTTGCTGCGCGAAGGATCGTACGGTGCTGATTACCGATGCCATGCAGGCGGCGGGTATGCCTGATGGACGCTATACGTTGTGTGGTGGAAATGTCGAGATGCAGGGCGGCGTTGTCCGCACGGCCTCAGGCGGGCTTGCGGGCAGCACGCTCGCGCTGGATGCCGCCGTGCGAAATATGGTGGAGCATACGGGGGTCGCCCCAGAGCAAGCTATCCATATGGCTTCACTGCATCCCGCCCGTCTGCTCGGTATGGATCACTTGCTGGGATCGTTAGCGCCTGGCAAACGCGCCAATATTATTGCGCTGGATGCGGGTTTACACCTCCGGCAGATTTGGATCCAGGGTCAGGCTCTTTCCCTGTAGCCCTTTCACAGTGTGCCCTGTTGGCCTTACGGAAGACGATCGTAAGGCCTTTCTTTTCCTTTCCTTGATTTTCTCCTTTCCTTTCGCGATCACACTTTTCGTTTTATTTCTTTTACGTCATTGAACTTTCGATTTCTTTTCTATAGATTTTATTTAACTGCTAAAGTGAACAAGTGAAACGAAACGAAAGATAGCGACACGTTTGCCAGCGTCTGATGTGGAATTCACACGACTAAGGACTGAGTTATGCCACAAACCACTACCGCCACCACCGGCACCTGGACCGAAAAAGAGATCCGCCAGCAGCCAGCCAGCTGGCTTCGCTCGCTCAACAATATTGATAATCTGCGCGCGTCGATCGACAGTTTTCTGACGCCACTGTTGCGCAAGCCCGATCTGCGGATCGTTCTGACCGGCGCGGGTACGTCCGCTTTTATCGGCGACATCATTGCGCCATGGCTTGCCAGCCACACGGGGAAAAACATCACCGCGATACCTACGACCGATCTGGTCACCAACCCGATGGATTATTTCAGCCCTGCGCACCCGCTGCTTCTGGTCTCTTTCGCCCGTTCTGGCAATAGCCCGGAGAGCGTCGCCGCCGTTGAGCTGGCGAATCAGTTCGTACCGGAGTGCTACCACCTGTCGATCACCTGTAATGAAGCGGGCAGCCTGTACCAGAATGCCGTCGACAGCGATAACGCCTGCGCTCTGCTCATGCCAGCCGAAACGCACGATCGCGGGTTCGCGATGACAAGCAGCATCACCACCATGATGGCGAGCTGCCTGGCGGTATTCGCACCGGAAACGATCAACAGCAAAACGTTCCGCGACGTGTCCGATCGCTGTCAGGCGATCCTCACATCGCTTGGCGATTTCAGCCCCGGCGTCTTTGGTAACGAACCGTGGAAACGCATTGTTTATCTGGGCAGCGGTGGATTACAGGGCGCCGCACGGGAGTCTGCGCTGAAAGTGCTGGAGCTGACCGCCGGCAAGCTGGCGGCATTCTACGATTCGCCAACGGGTTTCCGTCACGGGCCTAAGTCGCTGGTGGACAACGAAACGCTGGTCGTCGTGTTTGTCTCCAGCCATCCGTACACGCGTCAGTACGATCTGGATCTGCTCGCCGAGCTGCGTCGCGATCGTCAGGCTATGCGCGTGGTAGCCATTGCAGCCGAAACGGATCCGGTCATTGAAGCTGGCCCGCATATCCTGCTGCCGCCTTCTCGTTCATTTAACGATATGGAGCAGGCGTTCTGCTTCCTGATGTACGCCCAGGTCTTCGCACTGACCCAGTCTCTGCACGTTGGCAATACGCCAGATACGCCATCCGCCAGCGGTACGGTTAACCGTGTGGTCCAGGGCGTCGTTATTCATCCGTGGCAGGCTTAAGAGGACAGGCTCATGAGTATTATTTCTACCAAATATCTTTTGCAGGACGCACAGGTGAAGGGCTATGCCGTTCCGGCCTTTAACATTCATAACGCCGAGACGATCCAGGCGATCCTCGAAGTCTGTAGCGAAATGCGATCCCCGGTGATCCTCGCGGGTACGCCGGGGACGTTTAAACATATTGCGCTGGAAGAGATCTACGCCTTGTGCAGCGCATATTCCCTTACTTATGACATGCCGCTGGCGCTACACCTCGATCACCACGAATCGCTGGATGACATTCGCCGCAAAGTCCATGCCGGCGTACGTAGCGCAATGATCGACGGTAGCCATTACCCCTTCGAACAAAACGTCAAGCTGGTGAAATCGGTCGTCGATTTCTGTCACCTCAACGACTGTAGCGTCGAGGCCGAACTGGGCCGACTGGGTGGAGTGGAAGATGACATGAGCGTCGACGCCGAAAGCGCGTTCCTGACCGACCCGCAGGAAGCAAAACGCTTTGTCGAACTGACAGGCGTGGACAGCCTCGCCGTTGCCATCGGAACCGCGCACGGCCTCTATACCAAACGCCCAAAAATCGACTTCCAGCGGCTGGCCGAGATCCGCGAGGTAGTGACAGTGCCGCTGGTACTGCACGGTGCGAGCGATGTTCCGGATGAGGATGTGCGCCGCACCATTGAGCTGGGCGTCTGCAAAGTTAACGTCGCAACAGAGCTGAAAATCGCCTTCTCTGACGCAGTCAAAGCCTGGTTTGCCGAGAACCCACAGGGCAACGATCCGCGCTTCTACATGCGCGTCGGCATGGATGCCATGAAAGAGGTGGTCAGAAGCAAAATCACCGTTTGCGGCTCGGCGAACCGGCTGCTGCTTCCGGCTGAAGCCTGAACCCATCGCGCATAACGTTAGTACCTAAAAAATAACTATAAGCCTCGCAAATATGAAGGCGCGTCCTTAAGCCGGACAGCGCCTTCCATTATCCTAAAAATCCGAGGAGTCCCTACATGACACAGGAAAAGTCGTTTAAATCGAAAGCGTGGGAGTTTTTCCAGAGCCTGGGAAAGACGTTTATGTTCCCGGTTTCGCTATTGGCCTTTATGGGGTTGTTGTTAGGTATCGGTAGTTCTGTCACCAGCCCTTCCACCATCAAAAGTTTTCCCTTTCTGGGCGGCGAGTTAACGCAGCTCACCTTTGGTTTTATCGCCATGGTCGGTGGCTTTGCTTTTACCTATCTGCCGCTGATGTTTGCCATGGCGATCCCAATGGGCCTTGCCAGGCGTAATAAAGCGGTGGGCGCTTTTGCCGGATTCGTTGGCTACATGCTGATGAACATGAGCATCAACTACTACCTGACCGCCACCCACCAGCTTGCGGATGCCGCCACCATGAGACAGGTGGGACAATCCATCGTGCTTGGCATTCAAACGCTGGAGATGGGCGTGCTCGGCGGCATTGTGGTAGGGGTGATCACCTACTTCCTGCACGAACGCTTCCAGGACACGGTGCTGCACGACGCATTTGCCTTCTTTAGCGGCATTCGTTTTGTTCCGATTGTTACCGCCCTCACCCTGTCGCTGGTCGGCCTGGTCATCCCCCTGCTGTGGGAATATGTGGCAATGGGCATTGCCGGGATTGGTCATATCATCCAGAGCACCAGCGTCTTTGGACCGTTCCTGTATGGCGTGGGCGTGCTGCTACTCAAACCTTTTGGCCTGCATCACATTCTGCTGGCGATGGTGCGCTTCACCCCGGCGGGCGGCATTGAGATGGTTAACGGCCAGGAAGTGGCCGGTGCGCTGAACATTTTCTACGCCGAGCTGAAAGCGGGTCTGCCGTTTAGCCCGCACGTTACGGCATTTTTATCGCAAGGGTTTATGCCGACCTTTATCTTCGGCCTGCCTGCCGTGGCTTACGCTATCTACCGCACCGCGCGCCCGGAAAACCGTCCGGTGATTAAAGGGCTGCTGCTTTCAGGCGTGCTGGTTTCAGTTGTCACGGGTATTTCAGAGCCGATTGAGTTCCTGTTCCTGTTTATTGCCCCTGTGCTTTACGCGTTTCATATCGTTATGTCTGGCCTGGCGCTAATGGTGATGGCGCTGCTCGGCGTCACCATCGGCAACACTGACGGCGGTATTCTGGATCTGCTGATCTTCGGCGTCATGCAGGGGATGTCGACCAAATGGTATCTGCTGTTCCCGGTGGGTATTGCCTGGTTTGCTATCTACTTCTTCGTCTTCCGCTGGTACATCCTCAAGCACGATATAAAAACGCCAGGCCGTGAGGTTGACGCGCAGGGTGCGCTCCAGGCGGTGGAAGCCAATACCCGGGCACGTGGAAAATCAAAATACGATCATGGGCTTATTCTTCGCGCGCTTGGCGGTAAAGAGAATATTGAGTCGCTCGACAACTGTATTACCCGCTTACGTCTGGTGGTGAAAGATATGGGGCTTATCGACCAGCAGGCGCTGAAGGCCGCTGGCGCCTTGTCAGTCGTGGTGCTTGATGCCCACAGCGTTCAGGTGATCATCGGCCCGCAGGTGCAGAGCGTCAAATCCGGCATTGAAGCCTTAATTTAACAGGGGGTCGTTGTGTTTGATTTCGACAGAATCATTGAGCGTAAAAGCGATAAATGCCGTAAATGGGATCATGCGTTTGTGTGTTCGCGTTTCGGTGATGTCCCGGAGGGATTTATCCCGCTGTGGATAGCAGACATGGATTTCACCTCGCCACCCGCCGTGATTGAAGGCTTTCAGCGCATCGTGGAGCATGGCACCTTCGGTTACACCTGGTGCTTCGACGAATTCTACGATGCGGTCATCGCCTTCCAGCGCACCCGTCATCAGGTTGAGGTGCATAAGTCATGGATCACCCTGACCTACGGCACCGTTTCTACGCTGCACTATACGGTTCAGGCGTTCTGCAATCCCGGCGACTGCGTGATGATGAACACCCCGGTGTATGACCCGTTTGCGATGGCGACACAGCGACAGGGCGTGCGGGTGCTTGCAAATCCGCTGAGCGTGAAGGAAAACCGCTATCAGCTGGATTTTAATCTGATTGAAGTTCAGCTCAAAACTCACCGTCCAAAACTGTGGTTCTTCTGCTCGCCGCATAACCCCTCGGGCCGCATCTGGCGCGCGGATGAGATACGCCAGGTGTCCGATCTCTGTAAGCGCTACGGCACGATTCTGGTGGTTGATGAGGTTCACGCCGAGCACATTCTGGACGGTACATTCGTCAGCTGTCTGACTTCGGGCTGTGCCGCCCAGGACAACCTGATTGTGCTGACCTCCCCCAATAAAGCCTTCAACCTTGGCGGGCTAAAAACATCTTACTCAATGATTCCAGACGATTCGCTGCGCCAGCGTTTCCGCCAGCAGTTGGAGAAGAACTCCATTACCTCGCCGAATATCTTCGGCGTGTGGGGGATTATTCTGGCCTATCAGCAAGGTCTGCCATGGCTCGACGCGCTGAATGGTTATCTGCGCGGCAATGCCCGCTACCTTGCGGATGCCATCCAGACCCACTTCCCTGCATGGAAGATGATGAACCCGGAGTCGTCGTATCTCGCCTGGATAGACGTCAGTGCGGACGATCGCAGTGCGACGGCGCTAACCCAACATTTCGCCAAACAGGCTGGCGTGGTCATCGAAGATGGCAGCCACTACGTACAAAACGGCGAAAACTACCTGCGTATTAACTTCGGCACCCAGCGCTACTGGCTGGAACAGTCCATCAACCGAATGCTGAAGCATTACTGATAAGGATCTTACCCCGATGAAAACAAGGCTCACTCTCTCGCTGCTGGCTCTCTGTGTTTCTCATGGCGCGGCGGCAGCAAACTACGCGCTCAGTAACAACAATATTGCCCTTTCGTTTGATGATGCAAATGCAACGGTAGTAGTAACGGACAGCAAGGCTAACCATCCGCTCACGCCACAGGAGTTGTTCTTTCTGACACTGCCGGATGAAACAAAAATCCACACCGCTGATTTCAAAATCAAGCACGTCGAAAAGCAGGACAACGCGATAGTCATCGACTTTACGCATCCGGATTTTAACGTAACGGTGAAACTGAACCTGGTGAAGGGAAAATACGCCAGCATCGGCTACACCATCGCCGCCGTCGGGCAGCCGCGGGACGTAGCGAAAATGACCTTCTTCCCGACGAAGAAGCAGTCTCAGGCACCTTACGTTGACGGGGCGATTAACAGCTCGCCAATCGTGGCCGACTCGTTCTTCATCCTGCCAGACAAACCGATTGTGAATACTTACGCTTATGAAGCCACCACGAACCTCAACGTGGAGCTGAAAACGCCAATTCTGCCTGAGACACCGGTCAGTTTTACCACCTGGTTCGGCACTTTCCCGGAAACTAATCAGCTGCGGCGCAGCGTAAACCAGTTTATCGATGCCGTGCGCCCGCGGCCTTATAAGCCTTATCTGCACTACAACAGCTGGATGGACATCGGCTTCTTTACTCCTTACTCCGAGCAGGATGTCATTGGACGAATGGACGAATGGAATAAAGAATTTATTGCCGGACGCGGGGTGGCGCTGGACGCGTTCCTGCTGGACGATGGCTGGGACGATCGCACCGGACGCTGGCTGTTTGGCCCGGCATTCAGCAACGGTTTTGGCAAAGTCAGGGAAAAAGCCGATAGCCTGCATAGCTCGGTTGGGCTGTGGCTTTCACCGTGGGGCGGTTACAACAAGCCGCGCGATATTCGCGTCTCGCATGCAAAAGAGTATGGTTTCGAAACCGTAGACGGCAAGCTGGCGCTGTCGGGGCCGAACTACTTTAAAAACTTTAACGATCAGATCATTAAGCTGATCAAAAACGAGCACATTACCTCGTTCAAGCTCGACGGAATGGGTAACGCCAATTCGCATATCAAGGGCAGCCCATTTGCATCGGATTTTGACGCGTCCATTGCCCTGCTGCACAACATGCGCAGCGCAAACCCGAACCTGTTTATCAACCTGACCACCGGGACCGACGCGAGCCCGTCCTGGCTGCTCTATGCTGATTCAATCTGGCGTCAGGGCGATGATATCAACCTGTACGGTCCCGGCACGCCAGTGCAGCAGTGGATGACCTACCGGGATGCCGAAACTTATCGCTCCATCGTACGCAAAGGCCCGCTGTTCCCGCTGAACTCCCTGATGTACCACGGGATCGTCAGTGCAGAGAACGCTTACTATGGACTGGAGAAAGTACAAACGGACGGTGATTTTGCCGATCAGGTCTGGAGCTACTTCGCGACCGGAACTCAACTTCAGGAGCTGTACATCACGCCGTCCATGCTTAACAAGGCGAAGTGGGACACCCTGGCACAGGCGGCGAAGTGGTCGCGTGAGAATGCCAGCGTGCTGGTGGATACGCACTGGATTGGCGGTGACCCAACTTCGCTTGAGGTTTACGGCTGGGCCTCATGGAGTAAAGACAAAGCGATTTTTGGTTTACGCAACCCGTCGGATAAGCCGCAACGTTACTACCTGGATTTAACCAAAGATTTTGAGATCCCGGCAGGAGAGCGCTCGCAGTTTACCCTGAAAGCCGTGTACGGCAGTAATTCGACCGTACCAGAGGAATATAAAAACGCTGTGGTGATTACGCTGCAACCGCTGGAAACGCTGGTGTTTGAGGCGATTCCGGGAAAATAGTAAGGCTTTGACACGGTGTAGGCCGGGTAAGGCGAAGCCGCCACCCGGCAAAACAGGCGGCAGGGGCTTACTCCCCCTGCTGCTCCAGCGCATATTTATACAGCGCATTTTTCTTCACGCCGTGGATCTCCGCCGCCAGCGCCGCCGCTTTTTTCAGGGGCAGTTCAGCCTGTAGCAGGGTCAGCGTACGCAGCGCATCGGCAGGCAGGGCGTCTTCCTGCGCTTTATGCCCTTCGACAATCAGCACCATTTCGCCCTTGCGGCGGTTCTCATCCTCTTTCACCCACGCCAGCAGTTCGCCAACCGGCGCGCCGTGAATGGTTTCCCAGGTTTTGGTCAGCTCGCGCGCCAGCACCACGTAGCGGGATTCGCCCCAGACGGTAACCATATCCTCCAGGCTTTCCAGCAGGCGGTGGGTTGATTCGTAAAAAATCAGGGTACGCGGCTCTGCTTCCAGATCCTTTAACACGTCGCGACGGCCTTTGGATTTAGCAGGCAGGAAACCTTCGTAGCAGAAACGATCGGACGGCAGGCCCGCCGCACTTAATGCGGCAATAGCAGCACACGGCCCCGGCAGCGGCACAACGCGGATCCCTGCTTCACGGCAGGTGCGCACCAGATGGTAACCCGGATCGTTGATAAGCGGCGTACCCGCATCGGAGACCAGCGCGATGTTCTGCCCTTCTTTCAGCTTCGCCACCAGCGTTTCGGCTTTTTGTTGCTCATTGTGATCGTGCAGGGCAAACAAACGGGCGTTAATGGCAAAGTGCTGCAGCAGTAAACCGGTATGACGGGTGTCTTCAGCAGCAATTAAATCAACAGCTTGCAATACAGTGAGTGCACGTTGGGTAATATCAGACAAATTCCCGATAGGAGTAGGTACAATATAAAGCTGGCCTTGAGAATTATCTGCCGTTTCGTGTTGTTTCATTGTTTCGTCCGTATTGCCGATTTAATATTGAGCATTGCGTAAAAAAATCACTGGATACAGTATGGTACCGTTAACGTTTCTTCGAAAAAAAGCCGCGCACAGCGTGCCCCTCCTGCTGGCAGCCCTGATCTTTACCGGCTGCGGCACCCAGGCACCTGACCAGAGCACTGCTCATATGCAGGGATCCGCTCAGGCTGATTCTGGCTTTTATCTGCAACAAATGTCGCAGAGTTCAAATGATACCAGGATCAACTGGCAATTACTCGCCATTCGTGCACTGCTGAAGGAAGGAAAAACCCAGCAGGCCGCCGAGCTGTTCAGCCAGCTGCCGCAGGATCTTAACGACGATCAGCGCCATGAGCAGACGCTGCTGTCGGCAGAACTGAAGGTCGCGCAGAAAGATTTCGACGGCGCGAAGAAGATCCTCGGCACTATCGAACTGAGCGCGCTGGATAAGAATCAGCAGGCCCGTTTCTGGCAGGCCGGTATCACCGCTGAGCAGGGTCGCCCCTCCCTGACGCTTCTCCGCGCGCTGATTGCCCAGGAGCCTCTGCTCGCGGGTGCGGACAAGCAGAAAAATATTGACGCAACCTGGCAGGCACTCGCCTCCATGACCCAGGATCAGGCCAGAGCGCTGGTGATCAACGCCGATGAAAATGTCCTGCAAGGCTGGCTGGATCTGCAACAGATGTGGTTCAACAACCGCAGCGATCCGAACATGCTGAAAGCCGGCATTACCGACTGGCAAAAGCGCTACCCGCAAAACCCGGGAGCAAAAATGCTGCCAACGCAGCTGGTGAACGTGCAAAACTTTAAGCCCGCCTCCACCAGCAAAATCGCCCTGCTGCTGCCGTTAAACGGCCAGGCAGCGGTGTTTGGCCGCGCCATTCAGCAAGGTTTTGAAGCCGCGAAAAACGGCACTACCGCCGTCACCGGCAGCGCCGTTCCGGCGCAGGCAGCACAGGCGGCGAATGTGAATGACGTCGTCAGTCCGTCAGCCGCCGAAACCAGCGACCTGACCACCGCGCAAACCCCTGCCCAGGGCACCATGCAGAATCCGGTTACCGCCCCAACGACGCAACCCGCTACCTCAGCGCCTGCGGCAACACAGGCCCCGGCTGAAACTCCGGCGCCCGCGACGGCAGAACAACCTCAGCCGCAAACCGCGCAGCCGGAACAGCAGCCAGTAGCCCAGCCGCAGGCTGTGGCCACCACCAGCGCTAACCCTGGTGCAGAGTTGAAAATCTACGACACCAGCGCCCAGCCGCTTGACCAGGTGCTGGCGCAGGTTCAGCAGGACGGGGCCAGCATCGTTGTCGGCCCGCTGTTGAAAAACAACGTGGAAGCGCTGATGAAGAGCAACACCGCGCTGAACGTGCTGGCGCTTAACCAGCCTGAGCAGGTTCAGAACCGCGCCAATATCTGTTACTTCGCCCTCTCTCCGGAGGATGAAGCCCGCGATGCGGCCCGTCATATTCACGAGCAGGGCAAGCAGGCGCCGCTGCTGCTGATCCCACGCAGCACGCTGGGCGACCGCGTTGCCAACGCCTTTGCGCAAGAGTGGCAGACCCTTGGCGGTGGCGTGGTGTTGCAGCAGAAATTTGGCTCAGCTTCCGAACTGAGAGCGGGCGTGAACGGCGGGGCAGGTATTGCCCTCAACGGTAGCCCGGTATCCGCCAGCCTGCCGCAGCAGCAGAGCGTCACCATCGGCGGTCTGACGATCCCGGCCCCCCCTACCGACGCGCAAATCAGCGGCGGCGGTAAAGTGGATTCGGCGTACATCGTCGCTACGCCGGAAGAGATCGCCTTTATCAAACCAATGATCGCCATGCGTAACGGCAGCCAGAGCGGCGCAACGCTCTACGCCAGCTCACGCAGCGCACAGGGTACTGCAGGCCCGGATTTCCGTCTGGAAATGGAAGGACTGCAATACAGCGAGATCCCTATGCTGGCAGGCAGCAACCCGCAGTTGATGCAGCAGGCGCTGGGCGCGGTGCGCAATGATTATTCCCTGGCGCGTCTGTACGCGATGGGCGTCGATGCCTGGGCGCTGGCAAACCACTTTACCCAGATGCGCCAGGTACCGGGCTTTGAGCTTAACGGGAATACCGGCGATCTGACCGCCGATCAGGATTGTGTGATTAACAGGAAGTTATCATGGCTCAAATACCAGCAGGGGCAGATCGTCCCGGCCAGTTAAGCCGCAAAGAGACCGGCGACGCGTGGGAGCTAAAAGCGCGCCGCTGGCTTGAAGGCAAAGGACTGCGCTTTGTCGCCGCCAACGTTCGCGGGCGCGGCGGCGAGATTGACCTGATTATGAAAGACGGTCAAACCATCGTGTTTGTTGAAGTACGCTACCGACAGTCGTCCCGTTTTGGCGGTGCTGCCGCCAGCGTGACGCTCGCCAAACAACAAAAATTATTACAGACTGCCCACTTGTGGCTTGCCCGCCATAATGGGAGTTTTGATACTGTGGATTGCCGTTTCGATGTGGTAGCCTTCACCGGAAATGCAATCGACTGGCTTAAAAACGCGTTTGGCGAAGACGCATAAATAAGATTTTAAAGGGATACCGTGCTCGAACGAATAAAAGTGTGCTTCACAGAAAGCATTCAAACGCAGATTGCCGCAGCGGAAGCCCTTCCGGACGCGATCTCGCGTGCAGCGATGACGCTGGTTCAGTCGCTGCTCAACGGCAACAAAATCCTCTGTTGTGGCAATGGCACGTCCGCCGCCAACGCACAGCATTTTGCTGCCAGCATGATCAATCGCTTCGAAACCGAGCGACCGAGTTTACCTGCCATTGCACTAAACACCGATAACGTGGTCTTAACTGCGATTGCCAACGATCGTCTGCATGACGAAATTTACGCCAAGCAGGTGCGCGCCTTAGGCCATGCCGGAGACGTGTTGCTGGCGATCTCCACGCGCGGTAACAGCCGGGATATCGTTAAGGCGGTTGAAGCGGCAGTAACCCGAGACATGACGATTGTCGCCCTGACCGGTTACGACGGCGGTGAGCTGGCTGGCCTGCTGGGGCCGCAGGATGTGGAGATCCGCATTCCTTCGCACCGTAGCGCCCGCATCCAGGAGATGCATATGCTCACGGTGAACTGCTTATGCGATCTGATCGATAACACGCTTTTCCCTCACCAGGATGATTAAGGAGTTCTCATGAAGGTTTTATCGGCCCTTGCAGTCGTGATGTCTGCATTACTGCTTCAGGGATGCATCGCTGCCGCTGTAGTCGGTACCGCAGCGGTCGGCACCAAAGCAGCGACCGATCCGCGTACCGTTGGGACGCAGGTGGATGACGGTACGCTTGAGCTGCGCGTAAACAGTGCGCTGTCGAAAGACGAACAGATCAAGAAGGAAGCACGCATTAACGTGACGGCTTATCAGGGCAAAGTTCTGCTGGCAGGCCAGGCGCCAACCCCTGAACTCGCCTCGCGCGCCAAACAGATCGCGATGGGCGTAGAAGGTACGGCGGAAGTGTTTAACGAGATCCGCCAGGGCCAGCCGATTGGTCTCGGCACCGCGTCATCTGATACCTGGATCACCACCAAAGTGCGTTCCCAGCTGCTGGGTACCGACCAGGTGAAATCCTCAAACGTGAAAGTAACCACGGAGAACGGCGAAGTGTTCCTGCTGGGCCTAGTGACAGAACGTGAAGGGAAAGCGGCGGCGGATATCGCCAGCCGGGTGAGCGGCGTGAAGCACGTCACCACCGCGTTTACTTATATCAAGTAATTCACACCTGACTGTAAGCCCGGTAAGCGCCAGCGCCACCGGGCTTTCTTTCACACAAGCGCCATACTCCCCACAATCACTCCGCTCAACGCCACCAGCCCCGCCGTCAGCCACAGCGCTTTCGCCGGGAATGACTTACGCAGCATGATCAGCGACGGCAGGCTCACCGCCGGCAGCGTGATGAGCAGCGCCAGCGCCGGTGCGGTACCCATGCCAGCCATCATCATGGTCTGAATAATCGGGATCTCCGCCGCGGTTGGGATCACAAACAGGCAACCGGCCACCGCCATCGCAATCACCCACATCAGCGTGTTGTCGATAGCGCCATCCGCATGCGGGAACAGCCAGACGCGCGCCGCCCCCAGCACCAGTACGGCCAGGATATAGACCGGGATTGTGCTCCAGAAAAGCTGCCACAGCGCTTTGCCCCAGCGAGCTAAGAAACTGCCCTGCGGATCGCTGAGGTCCAGCTCAACGGAGGCAGGCCCGGCCTCGTTGTCTTTCACCAGGTGCTGCACCAGCGTAGCGACAAGCACCACCGTCAGCAGGCCAGCCGCCAGACGGATAAACGCGAAATGCCAGCCGAGAACGAAGCCCATAAACACCAGCGTTGCCGGGTTCAGCAGGGGGTTACCCATCCAGAAGGCAAGCGCACCGCCCATCGACACGCGCTGTCGGCGCATACCCGCCGCCACCGGTGCAGCGCAGCAGGAGCACATCATGCCCGGCAGGGAGAAAATCGTTCCCAGCAGCGTGCCCTGCAGGCGCGGTTGTCCCAGGGTTTTTATCAGCCAGTTACGGGGGATAAGTACCTGAATCAGCGAGCCCAGCAATACGCCCAATACCGCCGCTTTCCAGACGGCAAGAAAATAGACCATTGCGTAATCCCACGCCGCGCGAAGCGGGCTGGAATCGGCCTGCGCGAGAATCGATTTACCGATGCTGTGGGTGTCGGCGGCGGTGAAGGCTTTACCGTAGTACGGCTGCCATTTCACATACCAGAGGCCAATGATGACCACGAGAAAGAAGAGTGCGGGCTTCCACCACTGAACAGGTGTTGCCGCCTGAGATGAAGACTGACCAGTCATACCATTCCCCGGAAGGTGTTATTTAATAAGCCGGGGAAGTTTACGCCTCGCCCTGCGCGATTTCACGCAGTTTTGCCGAAGGGATAATATTAACCCCCTCTTGCGACGGAGCCAGTGCCTCTTTCAGCATCGCCTGCGCGACATCCCGCGCCTCGATGGACTTCCAGTTACCGGGCAGGATGCGAAACAGCGGAGCGAAAAAAGACTCGTTAAAACGCCGTTCGTCGCGGTGGCCCATCAGCATGGAAGGCCGTACGATGGTCAGGCGCTCCCATTGCTGCGCGATTAACGCCTCTTCCATTTTGCCCTTCACCTGGTTGTAAAAAAACGGCGAGCCTGCGTTCGCGCCGTGCGCGCTGACCACCAGGAAATGCTTAGCACCCAGCTTTTTGGCCGTCAGGGCGGTATCTACCACCAGCGTGTAATCTGCATGGACAAAGGCTTCCTTACTGCCCGCTTCCCGTCGGGTGGTGCCAAGGCAGCAAAAGGCGATATCAATGGGATCCTGCACCTGCGCCAGCGCGTCGGTAAGCTGGGGATCGTGCGGATTATAGACGCCGGTGATATCCAACAGCGGGCGACGCGTCGGGGCGGCGATATAGTTGATATGCCGATCCTGGATCAACAGCCGCAGCAGATGTCCACCCACCAGCCCGGTTGCGCCGGTAATCAGTACCTGACTCATCTTGTCCCCTTTACAGAATTGTCCGTTTGCGATCTGGGCCTGCTCTACCACACTTAAAAGTCTGTTACCGGTAAGTATTTACCACAAACGGGAAAAAAACAGTCTGAAGCGAAAACAACGGAGGAAGCATGGGTAAAAAAATCGCAGTCTTGATTACCGACGAGTTTGAAGATTCAGAATTTACGTCGCCAGCAGAGGCATTCCGCAAGGCGGGCCACGAGGTGGTCACCATCGAAAAAGAAGCGGGTAAAACCGTGAAGGGCCACAAGGGTGAAGCCAGCGTGACCATTGACGAATCCATTGATAACGTCAGCCCGTCGGATTTCGACGCCCTGCTGTTACCGGGCGGCCATTCACCGGATTCCCTGCGCGGGGACGAGCGTTTCGTCACCTTTACCCGTGACTTCGTCGGCACCGGTAAACCGGTGTTTGCCATTTGCCACGGTCCGCAGCTGCTGATCAGCGCCGAGGTGGTACGCGGGCGTAAGCTCACCGCGGTGAAACCGATCGTTATCGATCTGAAAAACGCCGGTGCCGAGTTCTACGATCAGGAAGTGGTGAACGATAACGATCAGCTGATCACCAGCCGTACGCCGGACGATCTTCCAGCGTTTAACCGCGAAGCGCTACGCCTGCTCGGTGCGTAACCAGTGCAGCTTCTTGCCAAAGCCCAGGGTGTTGTCGGTAAATTTCAGCTCATCGAGGCGGATTTCCCACACCGGGGCTTTTAGCGCTGCGGCCACCGGGAAGCGGCGCGTATAGCGTTTACGCTGGGCGTCGCTTTCCTCACCTTCCAGGCGACGAATTTCGCCTTTGAACTGGACCCCGCGGATCAGCGCAACGGTTTTAGGCTGTCCATTTACCGTGCCCGCCACTTTTGCCTGTTGGCCCGTCATCTGCGCATGCCGCGTTTTGTCTTCGCTCATCACGTAAAAGGCCACGCGCTCGGGATCGTAGTAATAAAAGGCATTTGCGCACCACATCTCCTCGTCTTTACAGACGCACCAGGTCACAACATGCTGCTTTGCCAGCCAGCGGTTAATGGCGGCCAGTGTTTCCATTTTCGCTCTCTCTCATGCTATGGTGCGTTCACCTTAACATACTGAATCTGTTTACCGTGTGCTGGTTTCTCTATCTTGTCCGAACCGCTGATAACGCACTCTACACCGGGATCACTACCGATGTGGCACGGCGTTTTTTACAACATCAAACGGGAAAAGGGGCGAAAGCACTGCGGGGGAAAGGTGAACTTCAGCTGGCGTTTTCAGCCGCCGTGGGCGACAGATCCCTGGCGCTCAGGCTGGAATACCGCATCAAGCAGCTGACGAAGCGCCAGAAAGAGCGTCTCGTCAACGGGGACGGCTCTTTCGAGGCGCTACGCGAAAGCCTGCTTAAAAACGATTGAAATGATCGTGGTACTCCACCAGACCGGTAACGCCGTCGAGCGAATCGTCCGCCAGAGGATGTACCAGGAAAGATGTTTCCGTGCCTGGCCAGTGGCAGCGCAGATCGTATCTGGACGCTGGCTCAAAGCCTAAACGCTCGTAGAACGCCGGATCGCCCAGAACGACGACAGCGGCATAGCCAAATTCATTCAGGGAATCCAGCCCTTCATAGACCAACTGGCGTGCCAGGCCCTGTCCACGGTAGTTTTCATCCACCGCCAGCGGCGCCATGCCGACCCACTGTAACTCTTCGCCCTGCACAATCACCGGACTGAACGCCACGTAGCCGACCACCTGCCCTTCATCGTCGGTGGCAACCAGGCCCAGCGTAATCAGGCCATCTTCGCGAAGATCGTGAACCAGTTGAGCTTCGGCGTCGCCTGCAAAAGAGCGGCGTAACAACGCATCGATACCCGGCGCATCAATCCCAATTTCGACTCGAATCAGCATGGTTCACCTACTGAAGTGTGTTTACTGTCCGGCGGGGTTTTTAGCCCGGCCTCAACGAAATCTGCCATTTGCATCAACATCATACGCAGCGCTTTCGGCATCTGCTCCAGCTCAATGGCATCCATTAAATTTTTGACGTACAGACCGAGCTCCGTGTCGCCTTCAATCACCAGACGACGCTGGAAGAAAAGGGTGTCCGGATCCTGTTTGCGCGCGGCGATCATCAGCAGATCGCTGGCATCCGCGCTAAAGCTGACATCCGCCTCGGCGGTTTCACGGACGATAAGCCGATCGTTCTCTACGGAAGTAAACCAGCGCAACCCGATATCGCGTACTTCAATCTTTAACCAGCGGCCTTCCAGAAACTCAAGCTCACCGTCCTGTAGCGCCTGGCGGAACTGCCAGCTCAGTACCTGTTCCAGCACCTGGCGTTTAAGCGCGAACGGCGCCAGTTTTACCGGCACGCTCAGCATTGATGGACCGAATTGTACGAGACGTGAACGCAGTTTATCCAGCACGAGCTTTACTCCCTGATAGCTATAGTCCTGCTATTTTGCCATATCCCGACAAGAAGATAGCGGCGTAAATCAACAAACCGTTGTCCGGTATACCTCATTATTGGTGCCATCAATACGCCATTAGCTGCCTTAAATCAAAAATTGTCGCGTATGGGTTAATTAAAATCCCAGCTCGTTAACATTTTTTACGATCCCTGCGATCGACAACATCGGGATAAATTATGGAGCTGCTCTGCCCTGCCGGAAACCTTCCGGCGCTTAAGGCGGCCATCGAAAATGGGGCCGATGCGGTCTATATCGGGCTGAAAGATGATACCAATGCCCGCCATTTTGCGGGTCTTAACTTTACGGAGAAAAAGCTTCAGGAAGCCGTTAACTTCGTTCACCAGCACCGGCGCAAACTGCACATCGCCATCAATACCTTTGCCCATCCTGATGGCTACGCCCGCTGGCAGCGCGCCGTGGATATGGCGGCCCAGCTGGGTGCCGATGCGTTGATCCTGGCCGACCTCGCTATGCTTGAGTATGCGGCAGAACGTTATCCGCATATTGAGCGCCACGTCTCTGTTCAGGCATCGGCCACCAATGAAGAGGCCGTGCGTTTTTATCATCGACACTTTGACGTAGCCCGCGTGGTGCTTCCGCGCGTGCTCTCTATTCATCAGGTTAAGCAACTGGCGCGCGTCACGCCAGTGCCGCTGGAGGTTTTTGCCTTCGGCAGCCTGTGCATCATGGCAGAAGGCCGCTGCTATCTTTCTTCCTATCTTACCGGGGAATCGCCAAACACCGTCGGTGCCTGCTCGCCTGCCCGCTTCGTTCGCTGGCAGCAAACGCCGCAGGGGCTGGAGTCGCGCCTGAATGATGTGTTAATCGACCGCTATCAGGACGGTGAAAACGCGGGCTACCCGACGCTGTGCAAAGGCCGCTATCTGGTGGACGGCGAGCGCTACCACGCGCTGGAGGAGCCCACCAGCCTCAACACGCTGGAGCTGCTGCCGGAACTGCTGGCCGCCAACATTGCCTCGGTGAAAATCGAAGGCCGCCAGCGTAGCCCGGCCTACGTGAGCCAGGTGGCGAAGGTGTGGCGTCAGGCCATCGACCGCTGCATGGCGGACCCGCAAAACTACGCCCCGCAGGCGGCCTGGATGGAGACGCTCGGCGCGATGTCCGAAGGCACGCAAACCACGCTCGGCGCGTATCACCGTAAATGGCAGTGAGATAATCATGAAATATTCATTAGGGCCGGTGCTTTACTACTGGCCAAAAGAGACGCTGGAAGATTTTTACCAGCAGGCGGCTAACAGCAGCGCCGATGTGATTTACCTCGGCGAAGCGGTGTGCAGCAAGCGCCGTGCCACCAAAGTGGGCGACTGGCTGGATATGGCGAAAAGCCTGGCCGGCAGCGGCAAGCAGGTGGTGCTCTCGACGCTGGCGCTGGTGCAGGCGTCCTCTGAACTGGGCGAACTGAAGCGCTACGTCGAAAACGGTGAGTTCCTGCTGGAGGCGAGCGACCTGGGCGTGGTGAACATGTGCGCCGAGCGTAAGCTGCCGTTTGTCGCCGGACATGCGCTGAACTGCTATAACGCGGTGACCTTGCGCCTGCTGCTCAAACAGGGGATGACACGCTGGTGCATGCCGGTTGAGCTCTCCCGCGACTGGCTGGTCAACCTGCTAAATCAGTGTGACGAGCTGGGCATTCGCAATCAGTTTGAAGTCGAAGTGCTGAGCTACGGCCATCTACCGCTGGCCTACTCTGCCCGCTGCTTCACCGCGCGTTCCGAAGATCGCCCGAAAGACGAGTGTGAAACCTGCTGCATTAAGTACCCGAACGGACGCAGCATGCTGTCGCAGGAGAATCAGCAGGTGTTTGTCCTCAACGGCATTCAGACTATGAGCGGTTACGTCTATAACCTCGGCAACGAGCTGGCGTCAATGCATGGGCTGGTGGATATGGTGCGTCTTTCGCCGCTCGATACCGGCGTGTTCACCATGCTGGACGCCTTCCGTGCCAACGAAAACGGCGCCTCGCCGCTGCCGCTGACGGCAAACAGCGACTGCAACGGTTACTGGAAACGTCTCGCCGGGCTGGAATTGCAGGGGTAAAAAAGCTCACTTTGTTAACAACGGTTATCATTTTTTAATGCAGTATTAAAGATTGACCGTCGACAAAGTGAGCTGTTATGACTGACAAAACCATTCCGTTTTCGGTGCTGGATCTGGCACCGATTCCACAAGGCTCCTCGGCAAGAGAAGCCTTTTCGCACTCTCTGGATCTGGCTCAGCTTGCCGAAAAACGTGGCTATCACCGCTACTGGCTGGCGGAGCACCATAACATGGTGGGCATCGCCAGCGCCGCCACCTCAGTACTGATTGGCTATCTGGCGGCGAATACCACTACTTTGCACCTTGGCTCCGGTGGCGTGATGCTGCCGAACCATGCCCCGCTGGTGATTGCCGAGCAGTTTGGCACCCTGAATACACTCTACCCCGGTCGCATTGATTTGGGTCTTGGCCGCGCGCCGGGCAGCGACCAGCCGACCATGCGCGCACTGCGTCGCCATATGAGCGGCGATATCGACAACTTCCCGCGTGATGTAGCGGAGCTGGTAGACTGGTTCGATGCGAGCGATCCTAACCCGCACGTGCGCCCGGTGCCGGGCTACGGCGAGAAAATCCCGGTGTGGCTGTTAGGCTCAAGTCTGTACAGCGCACAGCTTGCCGCACAGCTGGGGCTGCCGTTCGCGTTCGCTTCCCACTTCGCACCGGATATGCTGCATCAGGCTCTGCATCTCTACCGCACAAACTTCAAGCCTTCCGAGCGTCTTGAGAAGCCGTATGCGATGGTGTGCATCAATATCATTGCCGCCGACAGCAACCGCGACGCGGAATTCCTGTTTACCTCCATGCAGCAGGCGTTTGTGAAGCTGCGTCGCGGCGAGACGGGCCAGTTGCCGCCACCGGTTGAAAATATGCATCAGCTGTGGTCGGCCTCCGAGCAGTATGGCGTGCAGCAGGCCCTGAGCATGTCGCTGGTGGGTGATAAGGCGAAGGTGCGTCACGGTCTGGAGGCAGTGCTACGAGAAACGCAGGCGGATGAAATTATGGTCAACGGACAGATTTTCGATCATCAGGCGCGTTTGCATTCATTTGATCTGGCGATGCAGGTGAAAGAGGAGTTGGTGGGGTAGTTTTTTGCCGGATGGCGGCTTCGCCTTATCCGGCCTACGCGATCCCTGTAGGCCCGGTAAGCGTAGCGCCACCGGGCTTTCTGTTTACTGATACACAGGCAACAGATTAAAACTCGACAGCATGTGCACCACCGCATTGCCGAGACCAAATACCAGGATCAGCGCAATCATCGGTTTTCCGCCCCAGACGCGGAATTTCGGGCTGCCGAAGCGCTTACGTGATTTACGCGCCAGCAGCGCCGGTACAATCGCCGCCCAAATGGTAGCCGCCAGTCCTGCATAGCCGATGGCGTACAGGAAACCGTTCGGCCACAGCAGGCCGCCCACAATCGGTGGCAGGAAGGTTAACAGCGCCGTTTTGAAGCGCCCCATCGCAGAGTCATCAAAACCAAACAGATCTGCCAGGTAGTCAAACAGGCCCAGCGTCACGCCGAGAAATGAGCTCGCCACCGCAAAGTTAGAGAAGACCACCAGAAGCAGATCCAGACTGCGGCTGTTCAGCACGCCACTCAGCGCCTGTACCAGCACATCAATGTTACCGCCCTTCTGCGCAATGCCGATAAATTCCGGACGCGGGATGTTACCCATCGTCCCCAGCAGCCAGATCACATACAGCCCCAGCGCCAGCAGCGTGCCGTAAATCAGGCATTTCACGATGGTGCGCGGATCCTTGCCGTAGTACTTCATCAGGCTCGGTACGTTGCCGTGGTAGCCGAACGACGCCAGACAGAATGGCAACGTCATAAGCAGGTATGGCGTGTAGGAGGTGTTCACTTCCGCAACGTTAAACAGCGTGGCCGGCGTGACGTGCCCCAGCAGGCTGCCGAAGGTCAGGAAGAAGGTGATGACCTTGGCGCCCAACACGATCGCCGTCATGCGGCTGACCGCTTTGGTGCTCATCCAGACGATAAACGCCACGCCCAGCGCGAAGCAGAGACCCGCCAGACGCGCCGGAACGTTCAGCGACATCTCGGAGAAGGTGTGATGCAGAATCGACCCGCTCGCTGAAATGTACGCGTAGATCAGGATATAGAGTACAAACGCGATGGACAACCCGTTCACCAGGTTCCAGCCTTTGCCCAGCAGATCTCGGGTGATGGTGTCGAAGCTGGAGCCAATGCGGTAGTTCAGGTTTGCTTCAAGGATCATCAGCCCGGAATGGAGCATGCAGAACCAGGTGAAAACCAGCGCCGCCAGCGACCAGAAGAACCACGCACCGGACATAACCACTGGCAGGGAGAACATCCCGGCACCAATAATGGTTCCGCCGATGATCACCACGCCGCCAAGCAGCGAAGGTGACGTTTGGGTGGTGGTTAGTGTTGCCATGCGGCCTTATCTCCAGTCAAAAATGTGGTGTGCATTTTAATGTGATGCACTGTACCAGTACAAGAGTACAAAAGGAATAAAAAAAGCCCCGATAACAACTATCGGGGCTGTATATTTTACTTTACGTCAAAAGCGAAAAGGCTTACGCGTCACCGAAACGACGACGGCTGGTGCCTTCTTCGCGGCGTGGGCCACGATTTTCACGGCGCTCGCCGGAGAAACGACGAGGTTCGCCAGTGCGACCTTCGCTACGACCGCCTTCACGACGCTCGCCACCGAAGCTGCGACCACCGCCACGGCGTTCGCCACCGCGGTCAGAGCGAGGCTGTGCATCACCCATCAGTTGCATGTTCATTGGCTTGTTCAGAATGCGGGTGCGAGTAAAGTGCTGCAGTACTTCGCCCGGCATGCCTTTTGGCAGCTCGATCGTTGAGTGTGAACCGAACAGCTTGATGTTACCGATGTAACGGCTGCTGATGTCGCCTTCATTAGCGATCGCGCCAACGATGTGACGAACTTCAACACCATCATCACGGCCCACTTCAATGCGATACAGTTCCATTTCGCCAGCGTCACGACGCTCGCGACGTGGACGGTCTTCACCACCACGCTCTGGACGGTCACCGCGTGGACCACGGTCGTTACGGTCGCCACGACGTTCGAAACGATCGTCACGGTCACGGAACTCACGCTTAGGACGCATCGGTGCATCAGGTGGCACGATCAGGCTACGTTCGCCCTGCGCCATTTTCAGCAGTGCTGCGGCCAGAGTTTCCATATCCAGCTCTTCGCCTTCAGCGACAGGCTGGATCTGGGACAGCAGCGCACGGTACTGATCCAGATCGCTGCTTTCCAGCTGCTGCTGTACTTTCGCGGCGAATTTTTCCAGACGGCGTTTGCCCAGCAGTTCTGCGTTTGGCAGTTCCGCTTCTGGAATGGTCAGCTTCATGGTGCGTTCAATGTTACGCAGCAGACGACGCTCGCGGTTCTCAACGAACAGCAGCGCACGGCCCGCACGACCCGCACGACCGGTACGGCCGATACGGTGAACGTAAGACTCGGAGTCCATTGGGATATCGTAGTTTACAACCAGGCTGATACGCTCAACGTCCAGACCACGTGCTGCCACGTCGGTTGCAATCAGGATATCCAGACGACCGTCTTTCAGACGCTCCAGAGTCTGCTCACGCAGCGCCTGGTTCATGTCGCCGTTCAGCGCTGCGCTGTTATAGCCGCTACGCTCCAGCGCTTCAGCCACTTCCAGGGTCGCGTTTTTGGTACGTACGAAGATAATCGCCGCATCAAAATCTTCCGCTTCCAGGAAACGGACCAGCGCTTCGTTTTTGCGCATGCCGTATACAGACCAGTAGCTCTGGCTGATGTCCGGGCGAGTGGTCACGCTAGACTGAATACGCACTTCCTGCGGCTCTTTCATGAAGCGGCGGGTAATGCGACGGATCGCTTCTGGCATGGTTGCAGAGAACAGAGCGGTCTGATGACCTTCCGGGATCTGCGCCATGATGGTTTCAACGTCTTCGATGAAGCCCATACGCAGCATTTCATCTGCTTCATCCAGTACCAGGCCGCTCAGCTTAGAGAGGTCCAGGGTACCGCGCTTCAGGTGATCCAGCAGACGGCCCGGCGTACCGACAACAATCTGTGGGCCCTGGCGCAGGGCGCGTAACTGCACGTCATAACGCTGGCCGCCGTACAGGGCTACCACGTTTACGCCGCGCATATGTTTAGAGAATTCCGTCATTGCTTCAGCAACCTGAACAGCCAGTTCACGGGTTGGAGCCAGGACGAGGATCTGCGGTGCACGCAGGTCCGGATCAATGTTGTTCAGCAGCGGCAGCGAGAATGCTGCGGTTTTACCGCTACCGGTCTGGGCCATGCCCAGCACGTCACGACCAGAAAGCAGGTGTGGGATACACTCAGCCTGGATCGGAGATGGTTTTTCGTAACCCAGATCGTTAAGGGCTTCAAGGATAGGAGCCTTCAGGCCCAGATCTGCAAAAGTGGTTTCGAATTCAGCCATGTAGTACAAGTGCCTCGATATTAATGGCGGCCAGTCTACTTAGCTCATCGTGAAAATGATTAGCAATTTTCATTGAAAAGTGTGAACCGGCTCAAATTAGGTGTATTGACGAACAACAACGCCCTCACCAGTGAAGGTGATGGCAATCAAAAGATTACGGGCTGATGTTTATGTCGTCAGCTATTGCTGGTCCGATTCTGCCAGGTCGTCTTGCTCCTGGCCCAAGAGCGATAATTCCAACAATGCATAACGGTGCTCAACGAAGTTATGTACGTTGTTAGCAACCGCTAATTTGAACAGTGCCGTAGCGCTGTCCATATCCCCCAGACTTAGGTAGTACTTACCTAAATAGAAGTTGGTTTCACTGAGATGCTCAGCGAGCGAGGTGTTATCCGTTGCGTCCGCCTTGAGGCGTTCCATCAGCGTTGCTTCGCTAATGTTGCCCAGGTAGAACTCGACAATGTTCCATCCCCACTGTTCCTTGTCCGATTTCTCGAAGCGCTGTTTCAGTGCTTCTTTGGCCTGCTTCTCATCGAGCTTCTGCTCAACGATGTAAAGCCACAGGCTGCGGAAAGGATCATTAGGATCGTCTTGATAAAACGCCAGCAGATCATCTTGCGCTAACTTATCACGACCGCCGTAATACAATGCGATACCGCGATTCAAGTGCGCGTAGTTGTAAGTTGGATCAAGCTCAAGTACAGAATCAAACGCTTCATAGGCAGCATCAAAATTGCCTGCCTGCGTTAAATAAATGCCTAAGTAATTGAATACTTCAGGCATATCAGGTCGAATTGCCAGCGCTTGTGAAAAATCATTTCGCGCTAATGCCCTCAGACCGAGACTATCATACAACACTCCGCGCTCATATAAAAGCTGTGCGCGTTCGTCATCGGTTAAAGCCCGACTGGCAAGTATTTGTTCCATGCGTGCCAGAATCACTTCCTGCTGCAAAGTCGGTTGCAATGGCACTGCGAGGACTTCGCTCTTACGCCAGGCAGAGTTGCTGCATCCTGCCAGCGTTAAAGCTGTCGCAACGAAACACCAGCGCAAAAAAGGCTTCATTTCCCACTCCCGAAGACAACTATTGGATGAACGTCCTGTCCCCCGGCGGCTTAACAAGGCGTCCTGCCTGATAATAAGCCCTCCGCCTGCGCGGAGGGCAAATGGCAACCTTACTCGCCCTGCTGTTCAGCAGCCGGAGCTTCCGGCGCCGCAGCAGGCTGAGACTGCTCGGTTGCTTCTTTAATGCTCAGACGGATACGGCCCTGGCGGTCAACTTCCAGAACTTTCACCGGTACTTCCTGACCCATTTGCAGGTAATCGGTCACTTTCTCAACGCGCTTGTCAGCGATCTGAGAGATATGTACCAGACCTTCTTTACCGCCACCGATGGCAACGAATGCGCCAAAGTCAACGATACGGGTCACTTTACCATTGTAGATACGGCCCACTTCGATTTCTGCTGTAATCTCTTCGATACGGCGGATAGCATATTTCGCTTTCTCACCGTCGGTTGCTGCGATTTTCACAGTACCGTCATCTTCGATTTCGATGGTGGTGCCCGTTTCTTCGGTCAGTGCACGGATAACAGAACCGCCCTTACCGATAACATCTTTGATCTTGTCTGGATTGATCTTGATGGTGTGAATACGCGGAGCGAATTCAGAGATATCACCGCGTGGTGCGTTGATAGCCTGTTCCATCACGCCCAGGATGTGCAGACGCGCACCTTTAGCCTGGTTCAGAGCAACCTGCATGATCTCTTTGGTGATACCTTCAATTTTGATATCCATCTGCAGGGCAGAGATACCGTCGCGGGAACCCGCCACTTTGAAGTCCATATCACCCAGGTGATCTTCGTCACCCAGAATGTCAGACAGAACAACGAAGTTGTCGCCTTCTTTCACCAGACCCATTGCGATACCCGCAACGGCGGCTTTGATCGGCACGCCTGCATCCATCAGCGCCAGAGAGGCACCACACACGGAAGCCATGGAAGAAGAACCGTTGGATTCAGTGATTTCAGACACGACACGTACGGTGTACGGGAATTTGTCTGCTTCTGGCATTACTGCCAGCACGCCGCGCTTCGCCAGACGACCGTGACCAATTTCACGACGCTTCGGTGAGCCAACCATACCGGTCTCGCCCACAGAGTACGGAGGGAAGTTGTAGTGGAACAGGAAGCTGTCAGTGCGCTCGCCCATCAGTTCATCGATGTTCTGTGCGTCACGTGCAGTACCCAGGGTAGCGGTAACCAGCGCCTGGGTTTCACCACGGGTGAACAGCGCGGAACCGTGAGTACGTGGCAGCACGCCAGTACGCACATCCAGACCACGGATCATGTCCTTTTCACGGCCATCAATACGCGGCTCGCCTGCCAGTACGCGACTACGAACAACGTTTTTCTCAATAGCGTGCAGGATTTCGCTCAGCTCGTTAGCGTCCAGCGTTTCGTCTTCCGCGATCAGGGTTGCGATGGTTTCATCTTTGATCACGTCAACCTGAGCATAACGCTCCTGTTTGTCTGTAATGCGATATGCATCGCTCAGACGAGATTCTGCCAGTGCAGCTACGCGTGCGTTCAGCGCGTCGTTTACCGCTTCTGGCTGCCAGTCCCAACGTGGTTTACCGGCTTCTTTCACCAGGTCGTTGATGTTCTGGATAACAATCTGCTGCTGGTCGTGGCCGAAGACCACTGCGCCCAGCATCTGGTCTTCACTCAGCAGTTCTGCTTCAGATTCAACCATCAGAACTGCTGCTTCAGTACCGGCAACAACCAGGTCCAGCTTACTCTCTTTCAGCTCTTCCTGAGTTGGGTTCAGCACGTACTGGTCGTTGATGTAACCGACGCGCGCGGCACCGATTGGGCCATTGAATGGGATACCAGACAGTGACAGGGCAGCAGACGCACCGATCATCGCTACGATGTCCGGGTTAACCTGTGGGTTAACGGAAACAACGGTTGCGATAACCTGCACTTCATTGACGAAACCTTCCGGGAACAGCGGACGAACCGGGCGGTCAATCAGACGCGCGATCAGGGTTTCGCCTTCGCTTGGACGGCCTTCACGACGGAAGAAGCCACCCGGGATTTTACCGGCAGCGTAGGTACGCTCCTGGTAGTTCACGGTCAGTGGGAAGAAGTCCTGACCTGGTTTAGCTTTTTTCTGGCCAACTACGGTAACGAATACAGCAGTGTCATCCATGCTTACCATTACGGCAGCAGTAGCCTGACGAGCCATCATGCCGGTTTCCAGCGTGACGGTATGCTGACCATACTGGAATTTACGAACGATCGGATTCAGCAAAATTCTGTCCTTTCTTAAATGTTTGAAAGCACACCTCAGGTGTGCTGACGATTTAACCCGACCTTCTTCGCATCCTCGCGACTAATGACAACCGACACCCCCATGGGTGAAGCCTCTCATTAGCCGCGCGAACCTCTGCAATGAAGATCATTTATAGCAACAATACAATAGTTTCCCCTGAATTGCTGCCGTCTGGTTGAAAAAAGGGGCCATCAGGCCCCCTTTTCTGAAACTCGCAAGAATTAGCGACGCAGACCCAGACGCTCGATCAGCGCGGTGTAGCGTGCAACATCTTTACGCTTCAGGTAGTCGAGCAGTTTACGACGCTGAGAAACCATACGCAGCAGACCACGACGGCTGTGGTGATCTTTTTTGTGCTCTGCAAAGTGACCCTGCAGGTGGTTAATCTGTGCAGTCAGCAGTGCAACCTGAACTTCGGTAGAACCGCTGTCGTTAGTACCACGACCAAACTCAGAAACGATTTTAGCTTTAGCTTCAACGCTTAGAGACATTTTCAAACTCCAAAGTATAAAGAATGTAAGGATGCCGATCTCTAATTCAGCTATCCCATGTACGCCCCGCAGATTGTTAAACAATTTACCAGGCGTTAAGCGGCGATATTCTACTCGTCTCCCCTGCTTATCGCAAGGTGAGGCGTTATCACCGTCACGCTTCGACCGGGTATTCGACGACCAGACGACGCGGGGCAACGCGCCCTTCACCGTCCATTTCGCCCATCCCGATAAACTTGCCTTCCTCCCCTTCCGTCACACGGACCAGGCCCTCAAGCGGCGCCCCCGTTGTGCGGACCGGGTTTCCGTTCTTAAAATAAACGGACGATGTTAAAGGAAGATTAACAACCGGGAAATCTGCTGCCGGACTGTCCATTGGCATCAGCAGCGGATCCAGCAGATCTGCCGGCGCAATTCCCTGCGCTTGCGCCTGTTCAGCCAGGGCGTGCAGATGCTCAAGCGTTACCATACGTTCGACCGGATACTTGCTGACCGCCAGACGACGCAGATAAATCACATGCGCGCCGCAGCCCAGCTTTTCACCGAGGTCGTCAATGATGGTGCGGATGTAGGTCCCTTTCGAGCAGTGCACTTCCAGCTCCAGCTCATCACCTTCGTGGCGAATGAACAACAGCTCATACACGGTAATCGGACGGGCTTCACGCGGAACGTCAATGCCCTGACGCGCATATTCGTAAAGCTTCTTGCCCTGATATTTCAACGCCGAATACATCGACGGCACCTGCATTGTGTCGCCCCGGAAGCTCTCCAGCGCCGCATCAAGTTGCTCTGCGCTGAAGGTTACCGGACGCTCTTCAACCACCTGACCATCCGCATCGGAAGTGTCCGTACGCTGGCCCAGTTTGGCAATCACGCGGTAGCGCTTATCGGAATCCAGCAGATACTGGGAAAACTTTGTCGCTTCACCCAGGCAGATCGGGAGCATCCCGGTTGCCAGCGGATCCAGCGCGCCGGTGTGCCCCGCGCGATTGGCGTTATAAATACGCTTTACTTTTTGCAGCACGTCGTTGCTGGATGCGCCCTGTGGTTTATCCAGCAACAGCACGCCATGCACGTCACGACCGCGACGACGAGGACGACTCATCAGTCCTCCTTGCTGTCGTCCGCCGGGTTAACACGACGCTCATCGTCATGTTTCACCACGCTGGTCACCAGGTTGGACATACGCATACCCTCAACCAGCGAGTTGTCGTAGAAGAAGGTCAGCTCCGGCACAATACGCAGACGCATCGCTTTGCCAAGCAGAGAGCGGATGAAACCAGAGGCTTCCTGCAGCGCTTTAATGCCGTTCTTCACGGCGTCTTCATCCTGGTCATTCAGGAATGTCACAAACACTTTGGCGTACGCCAGGTCGCGGGACATTTCCACGCCAGACACGGTGGTCATCATCCCCACGCGTGGATCTTTGATTTCACGTTGCAGAATGAGAGCGATCTCTTTCTGCATCTCCTGCGCGACGCGCTGTGGGCGACCAAATTCTTTCGCCATAATAAATTCTCCAGACAAAAAAGGGGCTTAAGCCCCTTTTTAAAATTACTGCCGGGTGGCGCTTCGCTTACCCGGCCTACGCTAATTAATCTTCAGTTGACGACGATTACGCGATGGTACGCTGAATTTCGATGATCTCGAACACTTCGATCATATCGCCAACGCGAACGTCGTTGTAGTTCTTAACACCGATACCACATTCCATGCCGTTACGAACTTCGTTAACGTCATCTTTGAAGCGGCGCAGGGATTCCAGCTCACCTTCGTAGATAACCACGTTGTCGCGCAGTACGCGGATTGGGTTGTGACGCTTAATGGTCCCTTCGGTAACCATACAGCCCGCGATCGCACCGAATTTCGGTGATTTGAACACGTCACGTACTTCAGCCAGACCGATGATCTGCTGTTTCAGCTCAGGAGACAGCATGCCGCTCATCGCTGCTTTCACTTCGTCAATCAGGTTATAGATGACGGAGTAGTAACGCAGATCCAGGCTTTCAGCATCGATAACTTTACGCGCAGATGCGTCAGCACGAACGTTGAAGCCAACCAGGATAGCGTTGGACGCGGCTGCCAGGGTTGCGTCGGTTTCGGTGATACCACCTACGCCAGAACCGATGATCTTCACTTTCACTTCGTCGGTAGACAGTTTCAGCAAGGAGTCGGAGATCGCTTCCACAGAACCCTGTACGTCCGCTTTCAGAACGATGTTCACTTCGTGAACTTCGCCTTCAGTCATGTTGGCGAACATGTTCTCGAGTTTAGATTTCTGCTGGCGAGCCAGTTTCACCTCACGGAATTTACCCTGACGATACAGCGCCACTTCACGTGCTTTCTTCTCGTCACGTACCACGGTTACTTCGTCACCGGCAGCCGGAACACCGGACAGGCCGAGGATTTCCACTGGGATGGACGGACCCGCTTCCAGCACTTCCTGACCCAGTTCGTTACGCATCGCACGAACGCGACCGTATTCGAAACCACACAGAACGATGTCGCCCTTGTGCAGAGTACCTTCGCGAACCAGAACGGTTGCAACCGGACCACGACCTTTATCCAGGAAGGATTCGATTACCGCGCCGCTCGCCATACCTTTACGAACCGCTTTCAGCTCCAGAACTTCAGCCTGAAGCAGGATAGCGTTCAGCAGGTCGTCGATACCGGTACCTGCTTTTGCAGATACAGGGATAAACTGCGCTTCACCGCCCCACTCTTCCGGCATAACGCCGTACTGTGACAGTTCGTTCTTAACGCGATCCATATCGGCTTCTGGCTTATCGATTTTGTTGACTGCAACAACCAAAGGCACCTGCGCCGCTTTCGCGTGCTGGATAGCTTCAATGGTCTGTGGCATCACGCCATCATCGGCAGCAACAACCAGAACAACGATATCCGTTGCCTGAGCACCACGAGCACGCATTGAGGTAAACGCTGCGTGGCCTGGGGTATCCAGGAAGGTGATCATGCCGTTTTCGGTTTCTACGTGGTAAGCACCGATATGCTGGGTAATACCACCCGCTTCGCCGGAGGCAACCTTAGTAGAACGAATGTAGTCAAGCAGAGAGGTTTTACCGTGGTCAACGTGACCCATGATGGTCACAACCGGTGCGCGCGGTTCAGCCGCTGCGCCCGTATCACGGTCGCTCATTACTGCTTCTTCCAGCTCGTTTTCACGACGCAGGATAACTTTGTGGCCCATCTCCTCGGCAACCAGCTGTGCGGTTTCCTGGTCGATGACCTGGTTGATGGTGGCCATTGCGCCCAGCTTCATCATCGCTTTGATGACCTGAGAGCCTTTCACCGCCATCTTGTTAGCCAGTTCGCCAACGGTGATGGTTTCGCCGATCACAACGTCACGGTTAACGGCCTGAGCTGGCTTCTGGAAGCCCTGCTGCAGAGCGGAACCTTTACGCTTACCGCCTTTACCACCGCGAACCGCTGCACGTGCTTCTTCACGGTCAGCTTTAGATTCAGCGTGCTTGTTACCTTTTTTCGCAGGACGCGCCGCTTTTGTACTGCGAGTACGGCCACGACCACCTTCAACTTCACGGTCGTTATCGTCTTCTGCCTGACGTGCATGCTGAGAGGTGGTGACGTGATAATCGCTGTTGTCTTCAGTTGGTTCAGCGGTATTCACACCGTTCTTCTCGTTTTCTTCTGCCATGCGACGCGCTTCTTCGGCGACGCGGCGAGCTTCTTCTTCAAGCTTGCGGCGGGCTTCTTCTTCCGCTTTACGCTTCAGCTCGGCAGCTTCATTTTCACGGCGGGCTTTTTCAGCCTGGGCAGTTTTGGTCATTTCGTCGGTCTGTTGATTGCTCACTTTGTCTTTTTCCGCAGCGTCACGCTTCGCTTTTTCACCGGCGTCGCGTTTCGCTTTTTCTGCGGCCTCACGTTCAGCTTTTAATTCTGCTTCGCGTTTAGCAGTGGCTTCTGCCTCACGCTGAGCTTGTTCTTCCGCTTCACGCTGTGCCTGCTCTTCCGCAGCAAGGCGTTCTGCCTCTTGCGGATCACGTTTTACAAAGGTGCGCGTCTTGCGGACTTCAATTTGTACCGATTTGCTTTTGCCACCGGTACCAGGGATGTTCAACGTGCTACGCGTTTTGCGCTGCAGCGTTAACTTGTCAGGCGTAGAGCCGTGTTCACGGTTCAGGTGCGCTAACAAGGTTTGTTTTTCTTGCGCGGTCACCGAGTCATCAGCGGCCTTCGGGATCCCTGCATCAGCAAATTGCTGTACCAGGCGGTCCACGGAGGTCTGAATCTCAGCAGCCAGCGATTTTACAGTTACATCAGTCATGCTGTTCCTTCCTGCTACAGTTTATTACGCTTCGTCGCCGAACCAGCAAATATTACGTGCGGCCATGATGAGTTCGCCGGCTTTCTCGTCGGTTAAACCTTCGATATCAGCCAGGTCATCAACGCCTTGCTCAGCGAGATCTTCCAGCGTACAAACACCACGGGCAGCCAGCTTGAACGCAATCGCACGATCAAGACCTTCCAGATTCAGCAGGTCATCAGCCGGCTTCTTATCGCCAAGGCTTTCTTCCTGAGCCAGCGCCAGGGTGGTCAGTGCGTTTTTAGCGCGTTCACGCAGGGCTTCAACGGTTGGTTCATCCAGACCGTCAATTTCCAGCAGCTCTTTCATTGGCACGTAGGCCAGTTCTTCCAGCGTAGAGAAACCTTCTTCAACCAGCACAGTGGCGAAGTCTTCGTCAATGTCCAGGTATTTGGTGAAGGTATCGATCGCCGCGTGGGCTTCAGCCTGATGCTTGGCCTGAAGGTCATCAACGGTCATCACGTTGAGTTCCCAGCCGCTCAGCTGTGACGCCAGACGTACGTTCTGACCGTTACGGCCAATCGCCTGCGCCAGGTTGCCCGCTTCTACAGCGATATCCATGGTGTGTTTGTCTTCGTCAACAACGATAGACGCCACATCAGCCGGTGCCATTGCGTTGATCACGAACTGCGCCGGATTGTCGTCCCACAGAACGATATCAATACGCTCGCCGCCCAGTTCGGTAGAAACCGCCTGAACACGTGCGCCACGCATACCGACGCAAGCACCGACCGGGTCGATACGCTTGTCGTTGGTTTTCACCGCAATTTTCGCACGGGAGCCCGGATCGCGGGCCGCCGCTTTGATTTCGATAACTTCTTCGCCGATTTCCGGCACTTCGATACGGAACAGTTCAACCAGCATTTCTGGTTTAGAACGCGTCACGAACAGCTGTGCACCACGTGCTTCAGGACGTACGGCATACAGCACACCACGAATACGGTCGCCTGGGCGGAAGTTTTCACGCGGCAGCATGTCTTCACGCAGGATAACGGCTTCAGCGTTACCCGGCAGCCCTTCGGATTTGATCTCCAGAGAGATGTTATCGCGGTTCACTTTCTTCACCACGCCAGTGATGATTTCGCCTTCCTGATCGCGGAACTGATCGACAACCAGCGCGCGCTCGGCTTCGCGAACTTTCTGCACGATAACCTGCTTCGCGGTCTGGGTGGTGATACGGTCGAAGGTGACAGATTCAATCTGATCTTCAACGTAGTCACCCACGTTCAGACTTTCGTCTTCAAAACGTGCCGCTTCCAGTGTGATCTCTTTGGTCGGTTGGGTCACTTCTTCAACGATTACCCAACGACGGAATGTATCGAAGTCACCGCTTTTACGATCGATTTCTACGCGAACATCGATCTCTTGTTCGTATTTTTTCTTGGTTGCTGTAGCCAGTGCACTTTCCAGCGCTTCGAAAATCTTCTCACGCGGCAGTGATTTCTCGTTGGAGACGGCTTCAACAACAGCCAAAATTTCTTTGTTCATCGCGGGCTTTTCACCTCAATCCAGACTGTTAAAAGTGGGGAACCAGGTTCGCCTTCTGGATATTACTCAGCGCGAACACTTCATCTTTGCCTTCGACTGTCACCGTGATCATTTCACCATCAACGGCTTTGATAATTCCCTGCCATTTACGGCGGTTCTGTACGGCCATACGCAGAACGAGAGCCACTTCTTCACCGGTAAAGCGCACATAGTGCTCGGCCGTGAACATCGGACGATCGAGGCCAGGTGAGGAAACTTCCAGGTTGTACGCAACGGTAATCGGATCTTCAACATCAAGAACCGCACTCACCTGGTGGCTGACATCAGCACAATCATCAACATTGATGCCATCTTCACTATCAATATAGATGCGCAGCGTCGATGTGCGGCCGCGAACGAATTCGATGCCGACCAGTTCGTAGCCCAGTGCTTCGACCGGTGCAGTAATCATCTCTGTTAATTTTTGCTCTAATGTGGACAAGCCCACCCCCAAGACATAAAAAAAGGGCGTAAAGCCCAGTTATTCTGTAGTCAGATAACAAAAAACCCCGATAAATCGGGGCTTTAGATAACTGAACCCTATAGCCACAACTGTGGCCTGGAGCACTTTCCGAAAGAATTTTTTCAAATCCAGCTACGAAGGCTCTAAGTCTTCACAGTATATTTGAAAAAGAACTTTATAGGAAAGTGGTTGCGGGGGCCGGATTTGAACCGACGACCTTCGGGTTATGAGCCCGACGAGCTACCAGGCTGCTCCACCCCGCGCCTGAAACGTGGCAAATTCTACGCGTTTTGGACAGAATTTGCAAATAATGCTGGGATTTGGTACCGAAGACGGGACGTAAAATCGGCGTTTAGTATATTGATAGTTGACCCCACCTGTCAACCCAGCTTCTGCCAGACAGAACAGACCAATTTTTTTACAAAAAACGCACGAGTCTCTTCCGGTCTTCGACAAAAGATGATTAAATGAATACTCACTTATTTTGCATAAAAATGCACAAGAGAGCGAAAGCGGTCTCTAATCAGTCAATCAAGCAGGGTTTTATTCTATGACGACGATTCTCAAGCATCTTCCGGTAGGACAACGTATTGGCATCGCTTTCTCAGGCGGCCTGGATACCAGCGCTGCACTGCTGTGGATGCGCCAGAAGGGAGCGGTTCCGTATGCATATACTGCGAACCTGGGTCAGCCGGACGAGGAAGATTATGACGCGATCCCTCGTCGTGCCATGGAGTATGGCGCAGAGAACGCACGTCTGATTGACTGCCGTAAGCAACTGGTCGCTGAAGGCATTGCCGCTATCCAGTGCGGTGCTTTTCATAACACTACCGGCGGCCTGACCTATTTTAATACCACTCCGCTGGGTCGTGCTGTCACCGGCACCATGCTGGTCGCCGCCATGAAAGAAGATGGCGTGAACATCTGGGGTGATGGCAGTACCTATAAAGGCAACGATATTGAACGTTTCTATCGTTACGGTCTGCTGACCAACGCCGAGTTGCAGATCTACAAACCGTGGCTGGATACCGACTTCATCGACGAACTGGGTGGCCGTCATGAAATGTCTGAGTTTATGATTGCCTGCGGCTTTGACTATAAGATGTCCGTTGAGAAAGCCTACTCAACCGACTCCAACATGCTGGGTGCGACGCACGAAGCGAAAGACCTGGAATTCCTGAACTCCAGCGTAAAAATTGTTAACCCGATCATGGGCGTAAAATTCTGGGATGAGAACGTGAAGATCCCGGCGGAAGAAGTGACCGTGCGTTTCGAACGCGGTCATCCGGTTGCCCTGAACGGTAAAACCTTCTCAGACGATGTTGAACTGATGCTGGAAGCAAACCGCATCGGCGGTCGTCACGGTCTGGGTATGAGCGATCAGATCGAAAACCGTATCATCGAAGCGAAAAGCCGTGGCATTTACGAAGCTCCGGGGATGGCGCTGCTGCACATCGCTTACGAGCGTCTGCTGACCGGTATTCACAACGAAGACACCATTGAGCAGTATCACGCTCATGGCCGTCAGCTGGGCAAACTGCTGTATCAGGGTCGCTGGTTTGATCCACAGGCGCTGATGCTGCGTGACGCCCTGCAACGTTGGGTGGCGAGCGCAATCACCGGCGAAGTGACGCTGGAACTGCGTCGCGGCAATGATTACTCCATCCTCAATACCGTGTCTGACAACCTGACCTATAAAGCAGAGCGTCTGACCATGGAGAAAGGTGAGTCAGTATTCTCTCCGGACGATCGTATTGGCCAGCTGACCATGCGTAACCTGGACATCACCGATACCCGTGAGAAGCTGTTCAACTATGTTGAGAATGGCCTGCTCTCCGCGAATTCCGGTAATGGTCTGCCGCAGGTTGAGAACCTGGAACACAGCGATAAGAAGTAATCGACAGCAAGACATGCAAAAGGCGCCTAATGGGCGCCTTTTTTGTGGTCTTCGTAGGCCCGGTAAGCGCAGCGCCATCGGGCAAAACGGCGGGCGGCGCTGCGCTTACCCGCCCTACAATAGATCGGAAACACAGAATGTACAGACGAAAAAAAAGACGTCTTGCGACGTCTTTCTTCTGGAATATTGGTACCGAGGATGGGACTCGAACCCACAAGCCCGTTAGGGCACTACCACCTCAAGGTAGCGTGTCTACCAATTCCACCACCTCGGTACTGAATACTTACTGCGGGATATCGCTGGTTGGCTTAGCCGGTGCAGCTGGCTGAGTTTGCTCAGTTTTTGCTGGCGCGCTCAGATTTTCCCACTCGCTTCCTTTACTGGTCTTGTTGCTGTTGATATTGCCCAGCACCAGACTGATGATGAAGAACAGCGTAGCCAGGATCGCCGTCGTACGGGTCATGAAGTTCGCAGAACCACTTGAACCGAACAGCGTACCGGAAGCGCCTGCTCCGAAGGAGGCTCCCATATCAGCGCCTTTACCTTGCTGCAGCATAATCAGCGCTACGAGAGCGATGGCTACAATAAGGAAAATAACTAAAAGAGCTTCGTACATAATCAACCTGTTCCTTGCGGATTTGCCGCATACCAATGCTTCGACCAATTAGCAGGATTTTGTTTCCCACTGAAGCGGGTGTGAATACTAACCAAAGCGAATCACCTTCGCAAGGGCATTTTCGAGGCATTGTATCAACTGCGGAAAAAAACAGCAAAAAGCCATTAATTGCTTAAAACAAAGGCGGCAAACGCCGCCTTTTTAAACACTTATTCTGAAAGATTATGCAGCTTTCACTGCATCCGCAATGCGGTGCGCAAATTCAGTTACCTGCGCTTCGTCTTCACCTTCCACCATCACGCGGATCAGCGGCTCGGTACCCGACTTACGCAGCAGGACGCGTCCACGGCTGCCAAGCGTCGCTTCCACCTCTGCCATCACCGCTTTCACGTTATCATTTTCCAGCGGGTCGCCTTTACCAGCGGTGAAACGCACGTTCACCAGGATCTGCGGGAACATTTTCATGCCGCTGCACAGATCGTGCAGGCTCATATGGTTACGCGCCATCGCGGCAACAACCTGAAGCGCCGCCACAATGCCGTCACCGGTGGTGGTTTTATCGAGCAGGATCACGTGGCCGGAGTTTTCCGCGCCAATGCGCCAGCCTTTTTCCTGAAGTTTTTCCAGCACGTAGCGGTCACCCACTTTCGCGCGAACAAACGGGATGCCCAGCTGTTTCAGCGCCAGCTCCAGACCCATATTGCTCATCAGCGTGCCCACCGCGCCACCGCGCAGTTGCCCCTGACGCAGGCCTTCACGCGCAATGATGTAGAGGATCTGATCCCCGTCGACCTTGTTACCTTCGTGGTCAACCATGATCACACGATCGCCATCGCCATCCAGGGCAATACCCAGATCGGCTTTTTCAGCCAGTACACGCGCCTGCAAGGCACGCACGTCTGTCGCGCCGACTTCTTCATTGATGTTCAGACCGTCCGGCTCGCAGCCGATGGTGATCACTTTCGCACCCAGCTCGCGGAAAACATTCGGCGCAATGTGATAGGTCGCACCATTTGCACAGTCCACCACAATTTTGAGGTGTGCCAGGCTCAGTTCATTCGGGAACGTGCCTTTGCAGAATTCAATGTAGCGGCCTGCGGCATCGACAATACGGTTGGCTTTACCCAACTCAGCGGAGTCGACACAGGTGATCTCTTTCTCCATTTCCGCTTCAATCGCCTCTTCCACGTCATCCGGCAGTTTAGTGCCGTCGATGGAGAAGAATTTGATACCGTTGTCATAGAACGGATTATGAGAAGCTGAAATGACGATGCCCGCTTCCGCACGGAAGGTACGAGTCAGATAGGCAACAGCAGGGGTCGGCATTGGCCCCGTAAAGGAAGCTGAAAGCCCCGCCGCCGCCAGCCCGGCTTCCAGCGCGGACTCAAGCATATAACCCGAAATACGGGTATCTTTACCAATAATGATCTTACGGGAGCCATGACGCGCCAGTACCTTACCCGCCGCCCAGCCCAGCTTCAGGACAAAGTCAGGGGTAATTGGCGCATCGCCTACGCGCCCACGGATGCCATCGGTACCAAAATATTTACGATTACTCATAGCGTTTGTTTTCCTTCGCTGCCAGTGTGGCTTCCACCACACGCATGGCTTCTACTGTTTCTTTTACGTCATGGACGCGAATGATGTGTGCACCTTGCATCGCGGCAATCACCGCGCAGGCCAGACTGCCGCTCAGACGTTCGTTCGGCCCGACATTCAACAACTGACCAATCATCGATTTTCTCGACATTCCCACCAGCAGTGGCAGGCCGAACTGATGAAACTCTGATAAGCGCGCAAGCAACGCGTAATTGTGTGAGAGATTTTTACCGAAACCGAAGCCCGGGTCGAGCAGCAATTTCTCTTTTGCGATACCCGCACGTTCACAGCGTTCGATATGCTCAATAAAGAAGCGGGTGACGTCGTCAAACACATCTTCATATTTCGGCGCCTCCTGCATTGTCTTAGGCTGGCCCTGCATATGCATCAGACACACAGGTAGCCCGGTTTCAGCGGCGGCTTCAATTGCGCCCGGCTCGGTCAGCGAGCGGATATCATTAATAATGTGAGCACCCACTCTCGCCACTTCACGGATCACTTCGGGTTTGGAGGTATCAACAGAGATCCACACTTCAAAGCGCCGGGCGATAGCCTCCACCACCGGCACCACGCGCGCCAGCTCTTCTTCCACCGAAACCTCCGCCGCGCCAGGCCGCGTTGACTCCCCTCCAACGTCAATGATGGTGGCACCCGCGTTGATCATTAAATTCGCGTGTTTAACCGCGTCGATAAGCGAGTTATGCGTGCCGCCGTCAGAGAAGGAATCAGGCGTGACATTCAGGATCCCCATCACATGCGGATGTGAAAGGTCGAGATGCGAGTCCTGGGCGAAGAGTTTCATGGCTAAATCCCTGTTATTTGCATGTTTATATAAAAAAGAAAAACCCCGGAGCACGCTCCAGGGTTTGATGTACAGACAAACGCTTCAACAGCAGTGACTTACTTGTCGCCCAACTGCTCTGACATGGTGTTGCCCGGGTTTGGCGTACGCGGTTCATCGACCGGACGCGGTGCACGCGGGGTGCCATTGTTGTCAGAATTGTTAGACGCGCCGGGGTCTTCCCAGCCTGCTGGCGGACGCACTTCGCGGCGAGCCATCAAGTCGTCAATCTGCGGCGCATCGATGGTCTCATATTTCATGAGCGCATCTTTCATCGAATGCAGGATGTCCATATTGTCATTCAGGATCTGACGGGCGCGAGCGTAGTTACGCTCAATCAGCGCTTTCACTTCCTGGTCGATGATACGAGCCGTTTCATCGGACATATGTTTCGCTTTTGCCACGGAGCGGCCCAGGAATACTTCGCCCTCTTCTTCTGCATAGAGCAGCGGACCGAGTTTGTCGGAGAAGCCCCACTGGGTCACCATGTTACGTGCCAGGTTTGTCGCCACTTTAATATCGTTCGACGCACCGGTGGAAACATGTTCCGCACCGTAGATGATCTCTTCTGCCAGACGACCGCCGTACAGGGTTGAAATCTGACTTTCCAGCTTCTGACGGCTGGCGCTGATCGCGTCGCCTTCAGGCAGGAAGAAGGTCACACCCAACGCACGACCGCGTGGAATGATCGTCACCTTGTGTACCGGATCGTGTTCCGGCACCAGACGACCGATAATCGCGTGGCCCGCTTCGTGATATGCCGTGGACTCTTTCTGCGCTTCCGTCATCACCATGGAGCGACGTTCCGCACCCATCATGATTTTGTCTTTCGCTTTCTCAAATTCCACCATGGACACTACACGCTTGTTACCGCGAGCGGCAAACAGTGCTGCCTCGTTGACCAGGTTAGCCAGATCCGCACCGGAGAAGCCTGGAGTACCACGCGCGATGATTGCCGCGTCGATATCTGGTGCCAGCGGTACGCGACGCATATGCACTTTCAGGATCTGTTCACGACCACGAACATCCGGCAGACCGACCACAACCTGACGGTCGAAACGGCCTGGACGCAGCAGCGCAGGGTCGAGTACGTCTGGACGGTTAGTTGCCGCGATAACGATGATACCTTCGTTACCTTCAAAGCCGTCCATTTCAACCAGCATCTGGTTCAGGGTCTGCTCACGTTCATCGTGACCACCGCCCAGGCCTGCGCCACGCTGGCGGCCAACGGCGTCGATTTCATCGATGAAGATGATGCACGGTGCTGCCTTCTTAGCCTGCTCGAACATGTCACGCACACGAGATGCACCGACACCCACGAACATTTCAACGAAGTCAGAACCTGAAATAGTAAAGAACGGGACCTTCGCTTCACCCGCGATGGCTTTTGCCAGCAGGGTTTTACCGGTACCCGGAGGGCCGACCATCAGGACGCCTTTCGGGATCTTACCGCCCAGTTTCTGGAAACGGCTCGGCTCGCGCAGGTATTCAACCAGTTCACCCACCTCTTCTTTTGCTTCGTCACAACCTGCTACGTCAGCAAAGGTGGTCTTGATCTGGTCTTCCGTCAGCATACGCGCCTTGCTCTTACCGAACGACATGGCACCTTTGCCACCACCGCCCTGCATCTGGCGCATAAAGAAGATCCAGACACCGATAAGAAGCAGCATCGGGAACCAGGAAATGAAGATAGAAGCCAACAGGCTTGGTTCTTCCGGCGGCTCGCCTACCACTTTGACGTTTTTGGTCAGAAGGTTATCAAGCAGCTTAGGATCGTTCACCGGGATGTAAGTCGTGTAACGGTTACTATCTTTCTTGGTAACGTTGATCTCACGTCCGTTGATACGCGCTTCGCGAACCTGGTCCTGATTGACCTCTTGCAGGAAGGTAGAATAATCCACCTTGCGGCCATTCGACTCGCTGGGCCCAAAGCTCTGGAAAACTGACATCAGCACAACGGCAATGACCAGCCAGAGTATTAGGTTTTTCGCCATGTCACTCAAGGGATTAACCTCATATTACAACTGTGTTAAAAACAGCGTCAGGATACTCTATATCCAGTTTCATTCAAACTTTCGCCTGAAATCTACCGGTTATCATTTTCGCCCGGTCGCTACAATATACACTTCACGGGAACGGGCCCGGGAAGAGTCCGGCTTACGAACTTTGACCTTCGCAAACAGGGAGCGAATTTCCTTAAGATACTCCTCGAAACCTTCGCCCTGAAACACCTTCACAACAAAACTACCACCAGGCGCTAGTACATCACGACACATTTCTAACGCTAGTTCCACCAGATACATGGCGCGGGGGATATCCACCGCCGGTGTTCCACACATATTTGGTGCCATATCCGACATGACAACCTGGACCTTACTGTCACCTACACGATCAAGTAATGCTTTAAGCACTAATTCATCACGAAAGTCGCCCTGAAGGAAGTCGACACCGACGATGGGATCCATTGGTAAAAGATCGCATGCGATGATTCGGCCCGTTCCGCCGATCTGCGTAACCGCATACTGGGACCATCCGCCAGGTGCCGCACCGAGGTCGACCACCGTCATTCCCGGTTTAAAAAGTTTGTCACTTTGCTGTATTTCATCAAGTTTAAACCAGGCGCGGGAACGTAACCCCTTTTTCTGCGCCTGTTGAACATATTTATCGCTAAAGTGTTCCTGAAGCCAGCGGCTGGAGCTGGCAGAACGCTTTTTACCTGTCATTTAACATTTCCGTCCTGGTTCATCGTTACTTGCCTGTGACGTAAATTTCTACGCAGCTATTTGGCGATATTAGGGAGATGGCGGTAGAATGAACCGTTTTCAATCCCAACGTAAGCAAAAATATACGATGAATCTGAGTACTAAACAAAAACAGCACCTTAAAGGTCTGGCACATCCGCTCAAGCCTGTAGTGATGCTTGGCAACAATGGTTTGACCGAAGGGGTGCTTGCCGAGATTGAACAAGCGCTGGAACACCACGAGCTGATCAAGGTGAAAATCGCCTCTGAAGACAGAGACACTAAAAACCTGATCGTGGAAGCCATCGTGCGCGAAACCGGCGCCTGTAATGTACAGGTCATCGGTAAAACGCTGGTGCTCTATCGCCCATCTAAAGAGCGCAAAATCTCGCTGCCACGTTAAGGATATCCTGAATCAAACACATTTTCTGTGTGAAACGAGGGATTTCTTACAGCAGGCGAGCAAAATGCCATGCTCCTTGAGTTGATAAAAGGCCGCTATGCGGCCTTTTTCTTTTCTTTACAATGTATCAACATCTTAGAAGAGAAGCGAATTACAGGTATTCAACCTTAATAATTTCGTATTCCACTTCGCCACCCGGGGTGCGGATAGTCACAACATCATCCTGCTCTTTGCCAATCAGGCCGCGAGCAATCGGGGAGTTCACCGAAATCAGGTTCTGTTTGAAGTCCGCTTCATCATCACCCACGATGCGATAGGTTTGCTCTTCGTCGTTGTCCAGATTCAGGACGGTGACGGTAGAGCCGAAGATCACGCGACCGTTGTTTGGCATTTTAGTGATATCGATAACCTGCGCGTTGGACAGTTTCGCTTCGATATCTTTGATGCGCCCCTCGCAGAAACCCTGCTGCTCACGCGCCGCGTGGTATTCAGCATTCTCTTTCAGGTCGCCATGCTCACGCGCATCCGCGATAGCGGCGATGATTTCAGGGCGACGTACGGATTTCAGAAAATCCAGCTCTTCGCGCAGTTTTTCGGCACCACGTAAGGTCATCGGAATAGCTTGCATTTGTTATACCTCTTAAACATTCCTGTTGGGAGCAGTGTTCCCTGCTCCAGCCCACCTGAACAGGCCAGAAGCAAAAAGAAAACCGACCCGGGAGCAACGCCCCAGGTCAGCAGCAATTTTTCAATTTGATACGCATTTTACCGCGAAGTTCACTATGGGTCATCGTTTACTTTACAGTGCCATGCACCGTAGTATGACGGTTTGTTTTCGGGTTGTTAGCGCGAGATTATGCGATTTTCCAGTTTTATCATCGGATTGACTACCAGTATAACGTTCACCGTTCAGGCCGCGAATGTTGATGAGTACATTAATCAACTGCCCGCCGGCGCGAACCTTGCCCTGATGGTGCAGAAGGTTGGCGCGCAGGCTCCCGAGATTGACTATCACAGTCAACAGATGGCGCTGCCTGCCAGTACCCAGAAGGTGATCACTGCCCTCGCCGCCCTGCTCCAGCTCGGGCCTGACTTCCGTTTTACTACCACCCTTGAAACCAGAGGTAACGTTGAGGGTGGCGAACTGAAAGGCGATCTTATCGCCCGTTTTGGTGGCGATCCCACCTTTAAGCGCCAGGATGTCCGCAACATGGTGGCGGTACTGAAAAAATCCGGCGTAACAAAAATTGATGGCAACGTGCTGATCGACACCTCCATTTTCGCCAGCCACGATAAAGCGCCTGGCTGGCCATGGAACGACATGACGCAGTGCTTTAGCGCCCCGCCAGCCGCCGCCATCGTTGACCGTAACTGCTTCTCCGTATCGCTTTACAGCGCGCCAAAACCCAATGACTTAGCGTTTATCCGCGTGGCGTCTTACTACCCGGTCACGATGTTCAGCCAGGTGCGGACGCTGGCGAAAGGCTCCCCGGAGGCGCAGTATTGTGAGCTCGACGTGGTACCGGGCGATCTCAATCGCTATACGCTCACCGGCTGCCTGACCCAGCGGGCCGATCCCCTCCCGCTGGCCTTTGCCATTCAGGATGGCGCAGGCTATGCCGGTGCCATTTTTAAAGATGAACTGAAGCAGGCGGGCATAACCTACACCGGAACGCTGCTGCGCCAGACGCAGGTGAATGAACCAGGCACGGTGATTGCCAGTAAACAGTCCGCGCCACTGCATGATTTGCTTAAGATTATGCTGAAAAAGTCGGATAACATGATTGCCGACACGGTGTTCCGTATGATCGGGCACGCGCGCTTTGGTGTGCCAGGAACCTGGCGGGCCGGTTCTGATGCCGTACGTCAGATCCTGCGCCAGCAGGCGGGTATCGATCTGGGCAATACGATCGCTGTCGACGGTTCTGGTTTATCGCGCCATAACCTGATCTCACCGGCCACCATGATGCAGGTGTTGCAGTACATCGCTCAGCATGACGCTGAGCTAAACTTTATTACAATGCTGCCGCTCGCCGGACACGATGGGTCACTTCAGTACCGTGCGGGCCTTCACGCTGCAGGCGTGGATGGCAAAGTGTCAGCCAAAACGGGTTCCCTGCAGGGCGTTTACAACCTTGCCGGTTTTATCACGACAGCCAGCGGGCAACGCATGGCCTTTGTGCAGTATCTTTCCGGCTATGCCGTCGAACCGGCTGACCAGCGCAATCGTCGTATTCCACTGGTGCGTTTCGAAAGCAGGCTCTATAAGGACATCTACCAGAATAACTAGCGATGAAACTACTGATAGTTGAAGACGATCTGTTATTACAGGAAGGGTTAGCGCTGGCACTGGGGAATGAGGGCTACGCCCTGGATTGTGCCGCCACGGCGGCTGAAGCAGATGCCTTGATCCAGAGCGGAGAATACAGCCTTGTGATTCTGGATTTGGGACTGCCGGATAAAGACGGCGCGACGCTGCTCTGCCAGTGGCGTCGTCGCGGAGTGGAGAATCCCGTATTGATTCTCACCGCCCGCGATGCCATTGAAGACAGAATTAACGGGCTGGATTCTGGCGCTGACGATTATCTGGTAAAACCCTTCGCCCTTGCCGAGCTACAGGCTCGCGTACGGGCGTTAATCCGCCGCTATCAGGGCCACAGCGACAACCTGCTGACGGACGGGGATATCACCCTCAATCTGCAAACTCAGCAGGTGCTGCGCCAGTCTCAGCCTGTGGAAGTGACCCCAAAAGAGTTCGCTCTGCTGACGCGTCTGATCATGCGCAGCGGGCAGACCGTGCACCGTGAAACGCTGCAACAGGACATCTACTCCTGGCAGGACGATCCAGGATCAAACACGCTTGAAGTTCACATTCATAATCTGCGCCGCAAGCTCGGTAAAGATCGCATCAAAACCGTACGTGGCGTGGGTTACCGTCTGGAGAGCCAGAAATGAACAGTATGCGCCGGCGATTAATGGTGTTGCTGGCGGTTATACTGCTATTTTTTCAACTGGTTAGCGTAGTCTGGCTGTGGCATGAGAGCCGCGAGCAAATCGGTTTTCTGGTGAACGAAACGTTGTCTGCGAAAGCGCGCAACAACCATGTCGAAAAAGAGATCCGCGAAGCCATTGCCTCCCTGCTGGTTCCTTCTCTGGTGATGGTCGGTTTTACCCTGTTCTTCTCATTCTGGGCCGTCACCTGGATCACCCGACCACTCAACAAACTTCGCGTCAGCCTTGCGAACCGTTCGGCGGATAATCTGACTCCCCTGCCGATGTATTCTGATATGGAAGAGATAGGCGCTGTGACCACATCGCTCAATCAACTCCTCGCCCGGCTGGACCACACTATTCAACAGGAACGCCTGTTTACCGCCGATGCGGCACACGAGTTACGTACGCCGCTTGCGGGGATCAGGCTCCATCTGGAACTGATGGCTCAGTCCGGTTCCCCGCAGGCCACGCCACTGATAAACCGGATCGATCAGTTGATGCACACGGTGGAACAGCTGCTGATGCTGGCGCGTGCCGGACAGGCGATGGCCAGCGGCCATTACGATACCGTGAACTGGACTGAGACGATCATTGCTCCGCTTAGCCTGGAGCATGAAGCCAAAGAGCATACGGTGATATGGCCGGCCCACAGCGCGCTGACGGTTCAGGGGGACGCCGTCCTGTTACGTCTGATGCTAAGGAACCTTCTGGAGAATGCCGCCCGCTACAGCCCGGCAGGCACAACCATTGAAGTGGCATTAACAGCGACGGAAAGCGGTACCCGGGTGAGCGTTACCGATCAGGGGCCGGGTATTGATGAGGCACACCGCCAGTCGATCACCGAACCTTTCCGACGTCTCGACCAGCGCTACGGCGGCAGCGGCCTTGGGCTGAGCATCGTACAGCGTATCGTACAGCTCCATCATGGCCATTTAACGCTGGAGAATGGCGCTGCGGGCGGCCTCATCGCCAGCTGTTGGTTACCGGCGAAAATAGGATAAAAAAAAGCCCCGTTAAGGGGCTTTATACTGAGGTTAGTGCTTGTAGATGAACTCGACGCCTTCTTCGTCGTCTTCATCCCAGTCATCGTCCCAGTCTTCATCATCTTCTTCCGCTTCCAGCTCTTCGAGCTGCTGGCGGTGGTAGTCATCCCACATGAATTCGACTTTTTCAGGCTGTTTCGCCTCTTCTGCCTGAACAACCGGATTCTCGATGATAAAGGTCATCACATCCCAGCAGAGATCTTTCACGCCAACCTGGCTGGCGGCAGAGATCAGGTAGTACTTATCTTCCCAACCCATCGCTTCGGCAATCGCTTTAGCTTTCGCTTCAGCTTCCGCTTTATCCATCAGGTCGATCTTGTTAAATACCAGCCAGCGCGGTTTTTGCGCCAGTTTTTCACTGTATTTCTCCAGCTCACCGATAATGATACGGGCGTTTTCAACCGGATCGGAACCGTCGATTGGATCGATGTCGATGAGGTGCAACAGTACGCGACAACGCTCAAGGTGCTTCAGGAAGCGAATCCCCAGACCGGCGCCTTCTGCTGCCCCTTCAATCAGACCCGGGATGTCAGCGACCACGAAGCTCTTCTCGTTATCCATACGGACAACGCCCAGGCTCGGTACCAGTGTCGTAAACGGATAATCCGCCACTTTTGGTTTCGCCGCAGAGACCGCACGGATAAACGTCGATTTACCGGCGTTTGGCATACCCAGCATCCCCACATCCGCCAGCAGCATCAGTTCCAGTTGCAGGTCGCGCTTATCACCCGGGGTACCCATGGTTTTCTGACGCGGGGTACGGTTAACGGAAGATTTGAAACGGCTGTTACCCAGACCGTGCCAGCCGCCTTTCGCCACCATCAGGCGCTGACCGTGTTTGGTCATATCACCCATGGTTTCGCCCGTGCCCTGATCGATGACACGCGTACCTACCGGCACTTTGATCGTCACGTCTTTACCGCGTTTACCGGTACAGTCGCGGCTCTGGCCATTCTGCCCACGTTCGGCGCGGAAAGATTTTTCGAAACGGTAGTCGATCAGCGTGTTGAGGTTTTCATCCGCCTCCAGCCACACGTCGCCACCGTCCCCACCGTCACCGCCGTCAGGACCGCCACGAGGAATATATTTTTCACGGCGGAAGCTTACACAACCGTTACCGCCATCACCTGCCACGACCAGAATCGTCGCTTCATCAACAAACTTCATTTTACTCTCCGTAACTCATTCGCCTGAGCGGGGGACTATTACAACCGCTTCATTTTTGCGCCAACGCCCCCAGAGACGATGACCAATGGCGGAATACATCGCGCCCGCAACCACGACAAACGCACCGAGATAACCCAACAGGTTGAGCATCGGCTTGACGAAGACATCGGGCCAGGCCATTGATAACAAATCTGAAAATAACAGCGTAAACAGCGGGGTAAGCGTGATTAAGGCGCTCACCTGTGCTGCCTGCCAGCGCGCCATGGCTTCAGCCAGCGCGCCATAACCGACCAGCGTGTTCAGCCCACAAAAAAAGAGGCACGCCAGTTGCCAGTCGCTGAGCTGGGTAATCACCCCCGGCTTAGCTAACGGCAATAATGCCAGTGTACACAAAGTGTACAGCAAAAAGAGGATCTGCTGTGAGGCAAGTCGACGCAATAACACCTTTTGCGCGACGCCATAACTCACCCAGACCGTTGCTGCACCCACCCCAAAAATGACACCCCAGGTGTAATCCGTCAGGCGGGTAAAAATCTCGATCAGACTGGTGTTAAAGAACATCACCAGACCGCAAAGCAACATGCTTGCCCCGATGATCTGCGTACCGCGCATCTTCTCCTTGAGGATGAATACGCTGGCGACCATCATGCCGACCGGTGATAGCTGACCAATCACCTGCGACGCTGTAGGGCTAAGATATTGCAGGGAAGAGCTGAACAGAATGAAGTTACCGAACAGACCGCCCGTCGCGATAGCCAGTAACACCAGCCAGCGCGGTTTTCGGAAGATGCGCAGCGGTGGCAGCTTACCTTTGACGGCCAGAATGGCGCCCAGGCCTATACTTGCCATCAGGAAGCGATAAAACACCACCGTGGGCGGTTCCATCACTTCCAGTACCTGCTTCATTGCAATTGGCAGTGCACCCCAGCACATTGCGGTAGTGAGCGCCAAAAGAATACCAATGCCGGCCTGCTGCTTCATGCCCGTTTTCCCTACAGAAAATTTTCCGGGTTTCCAATGTAAAAAGCCCCGCAACACGTTGCGGGGCTTTAATCCGTTACCGGACCGAGAAAACCTTACTCAGCAACGATGCTGATGTATTTACGGTTGTTCGGGCCTTTAACTTCAAATTTCACTTTACCGTCTGCTTTAGCAAACAGAGTGTGGTCACGACCGCAACCTACGTTGGTACCCGCGTGGAACTTGGTGCCACGCTGACGAACGATGATGCTACCCGCCAGAACGGATTCGCCACCGAAACGCTTAACGCCCAGGCGTTTAGCTTCTGAATCGCGACCGTTACGTGTGGAGCCGCCAGCCTTTTTATGTGCCATTTAAATCTCTCCTCAGGTCTTAGGCGCTGATGCCAGTAATTTTCACATCAGTGAACCACTGACGGTGGCCCTGCTGCTTACGATAGTGTTTACGACGACGAAACTTAACGATTTTAACTTTCTCGCCACGACCGTGAGCAACAACTTCAGCTTTGATAACGCCGCCATCAACGAAAGGAACGCCGATTTTGACTTCTTCACCGTTTGCGATCATCAGAACTTCAGCGAACTCAACAGATTCGCCAGTTGCGATGTCCAGCTTTTCCAGGCGAACGGTCTGACCTTCGCTTACTCGGTGTTGTTTACCACCACTTTGGAAAACCGCGTACATATAAACTCCGCTTCCGCGCACATCCTCGTATGATTCAGAGTGCGCTATAAATATTCACAATAGGGCGCGAATATTACGCAAAACGCGAGCCTTTGACAAGTGCTACCATCAATACATGAAGAAAAAAAACACAACACGTACGGTAACGTTTATCTGAGCCATTTTTTCAGTACAATCAGCAATACTATTTATAAACCGAAACCCTTTGTGTACCCATCTCGTGTGGGATAAACAGGATAAAAAGCCCGGCTTTTGCGATGAATTTAGAAAAAATCAATGAGTTAACCGCGCAAGATATGGCGGGTGTGAATGCAGCAATCCTGGAGCAACTCAACTCTGACGTTCAGCTGATCAATCAGTTGGGCTATTACATCGTCAGCGGCGGCGGTAAACGTATTCGTCCGATGATTGCCATTCTGGCCGCACGCGCGGTTGGCTATCAGGGAAATGCCCACGTCACGATCGCGGCGCTGATCGAATTTATCCACACCGCCACCCTGCTTCATGACGATGTTGTGGATGAATCAGACATGCGTCGTGGCAAAGCCACCGCCAATGCCGCGTTTGGTAATGCGGCAAGCGTTCTGGTAGGGGATTTTATCTATACCCGAGCCTTCCAGATGATGACCAGCCTTGGCTCGCTGAAGGTGCTGGAAGTGATGTCAGAAGCCGTAAACGTTATCGCTGAAGGCGAAGTCCTACAGTTGATGAACGTCAACGACCCGGATATCACCGAAGAAAACTATATGCGGGTGATTTACAGCAAGACCGCACGTCTGTTTGAAGCCGCCGCGCAGTGCTCCGGCATTCTGGCAGGCTGTAGCGAAGCTCAGGAAAAAGGGCTTCAGGACTACGGCCGTTACCTCGGCACCGCGTTCCAGCTGATTGATGATTTGCTGGACTACAGCGCGGATGGCGAAACGCTCGGTAAAAACGTTGGCGATGACCTGAACGAAGGCAAGCCAACGCTGCCGCTGCTCCACGCGATGCGCAATGGCACACCAGAGCAGGCGAAAATGATCCGGGAGGCTATCGAGCAGGGAAATGGTCGCCATCTTCTGGAACCGGTACTGGAAACAATGGCCATCTGTGGTTCCCTTGAATGGACGCGTCAGCGTGCTGAAGAAGAAGCAGACAAAGCCATCGCCGCAATTCAGGTCATTCCCGACAGCCCATGGCGTGATGCGCTAATCGGCCTCGCGCACATCGCCGTCCAGCGCGACCGTTAATCCCCTCCTCATCTCCCTGCGATCTCGTAGGGAGGTTCCAGTACGCACCAATAAATTACATTTACGCGTAAGCTCATCAGGTTACAGGCCGTATGTATAAAGCCGTGCCTTATTCTGAATATTGCTTCTCGTAACATGAACTTTTTAGAACAGATGTTCGAAGTGAGTATAGTAATGCTGTCTTTTCACACGAAACGACGTGGACGATAACGAACACAAGGACAGCATTATGGATACAAAATTCATCGACTGGCATTCTGCTGACATTATTGCGGCACTGCGTAAAAAAGGGACATCGCTGGCTGCCGAATCACGTCGTCATGGGCTGAGATCGTCGACGCTGGCAAACGCCCTGACCCGCCCATGGCCGAAGGGGGAACTGATTATTGCGACGGCGCTGGATACGCATCCGTGGGTGATATGGCCGTCACGCTATCACGATCCCATTACCCATGAATTTATCGACAGAACGCGCATGATGCGCCAGAGCAAAGCGAAGAAAGCACATCAGGACTGATGCACCCGGATTTACAGGAACAGCAATCCCCCGGCCTGTTCTGGCAGGGGGGTGCCGGAACGATTACTCGCCCTTCACACGCTCGATATTCGCACCCAGCGCGCGCAGTTTGTCTTCAATACGCTCGTAACCACGATCGATGTGGTAGATGCGATCGACAACGGTAGTCCCTTCTGCAATACAACCTGCCAGTACGAGGCTCGCAGACGCGCGCAGATCGGTCGCCATCACCTGCGCACCGGACAGTTTTTCAACGCCGTGGCAAATGACCGTGTTGCTTTCAATCTCAGCATGCGCACCCATACGGATCAGTTCCGGTACGTGCATGAAACGGTTTTCGAAGATAGTTTCCGTGATGAAGCCTGTGCCTTCGGCCACCAGGTTCAACAGGGTGAACTGTGCCTGCATATCCGTCGGGAATGCCGGATGTGGCGCAGTGCGCACGTTAACGGCTTTAGGACGCTGCCCGTGCATATCGAGGCTGATCCAGTCTTCACCAATTTCAATGTCCGCACCCGCATCGCGCAGTTTCGCCAGCACCGCATCCAGGGTATCCGGTTGTGCGTTACGACAAACAATCTTACCGCCAGAAATGGCAGCCGCTACCAGGAAAGTACCGGTTTCGATACGGTCTGGCAGTACGCGGTACACACCACCACCCAGACGTTCAACGCCTTCGATGGTGATACGGTCTGTGCCCTGCCCGCTGATCTTCGCCCCCAGCGCGACCAGGAAGTTCGCGGTATCCACGATTTCCGGCTCTCGGGCGGCGTTTTCGATGATGGTAGTGCCTTCTGCCAGCGTAGCAGCCGACATGATGGTTACCGTTGCGCCCACGCTCACTTTGTCCATGACAATGTGCGCGCCTTTCAGGCGACCATTGACGGACGCTTTAACGTACCCCTCTTCCAGCTTGATCTCCGCGCCCAGCTTTTCCAGACCGAAGATATGCAGGTCGACTGGACGGGCGCCGATAGCGCATCCGCCCGGCAGTGAAACCTGTCCCTGACCGAAACGCGCCACCAGCGGGCCAAGCGCCCAGATGGAAGCACGCATGGTTTTCACCAGCTCATACGGCGCTGAGAAGTTGTTCACGTTGCTGGCATCGATCCAGACGGAACCGTTACGCTCCACTTTGGTGCCCAACTGGCCGAGCAACTTCATGGTCGTGTCGATATCTTTCAGCTTCGGTACGTTCTGGATCTCTACCGGCTCTTCTGCGAGCAGCGCAGCGAAAAGAATGGGCAGCGCGGCGTTTTTAGCGCCAGAAATTGTGACTTCGCCCTGGAGACGCGTGGGTCCCTGTACACGAAATTTATCCATCGTTTGCTCTCTTATAAATTCAACCGTGCTGCGGGCGCTTCGCCCTCAGCTCAAAAACCGTTTAGTTTGCGATCGCGTGCCCACTCCTGTGGGGTGAACGCTTTAATCGACAGGGCGTGGATGCGGTTATCCGCAATGTATTCCATCAGCGGCGCGTACACAGCCTGCTGTTTCTTCACGCGACTCATTCCGTCGAACATCTCACCCACAGCAATAACCTGGAAGTGACTGCCATCGCCAGAGACGTGGGCTTCCTGAAGGGAGAGTGCATTCATCAGCACTGTCTGGATTTCATTATTTTCCATGGGGTCTACATCATCTGATAGTGAAAACAAGCTCAACATCTTAGAGCAAAGTGGCGCGGTCTTAAACAAGCAAAAAGCCCCGACGCGTAAACTGTCGGGGCTTTCGGAAGTAACGTACTGAAAAAGTTAGCGAGGTAATACGTCTTCAGGCAAATTGTAAAGCTGTGCAAGGGTTACGACATTATCGCTTACCCCCGTCAGGGTGACGCTACTCCCCTGCTTTTTGCCCGTGGCCACCAGGTGCGCCAGCAGGGCGATACCGGCGGTATCTACCCGCGTGACGCCATGGAGATCAATCAACGTCACGCCCTGCATCGCGTTATGGCGAGCGTCCCACAGCGGGTTAAGCAGATCCTGATCCAGCTCTCCCGTCAGCGTCAACGTCTCGCCGTCACGCGCCCAGCTAAGCTGCTGTGACATTACTTCTTCTCGTCCAGGGTAATTTTCTGACGAGAGATGGACTGAAGCTGAGCCGTCAGGCCATCGATGCCTTTGGTGCGCAGCAGATCGCTCCACTCGTTCTGTTTAGTGGTGATCATGCTGACGCCTTCAGCGATCATGTCGTACGCCTGCCAGTTTCCGGTCTGGCTGTTTTTACGCCACTGGAAGTCCAGGCGTACCGGTGGACGACCGTTTGGATCGATAATCGTCACGCGGATAGGAATGATGGTGGCATCGCCCAGCGGCTGTTCAGGGGCAATCTGATAGGTCTGCCCGTGGTACATCGCCAGCGCCTGGCCGTAAGCCTGTTTCAGGTATTCACGGAACGCCGCAAAGTAAGCCTCGCGCTGCGCCGGGGTCGCGTCTTTGTAGTAACGGCCCAGCACCAGTGCGCCCGCGTACTTGATCTGCACATACGGCAGCAGCTCCTGATCCACCACATCACGCAGATAATCAGGGTTAGAACGGATTTTGGGCTGTTCGTTTTTAAGACGGTCGAAGGTTTTCTTCGCGGCCTCATCCATCAGTTTGTACGGGTTACTCTGATCCGCAGCGTGCGCCGCGGTTAGAGGGGCAATGACCAGCATGGCAACCATTAACAGTCGTTTAAACATGAATGACTTCTCCTGAAATTAATTCGTCGCGCCTGGCGTCGGTTCGACGTTGGTGTGGTCTTCACTCTGCGCAGGGGCATCGTCAGACTTTTTATCATCCCCTTTACTGTTGTAAAGGAACTGACCAATCATATCTTCCAGCACCATCGCTGACTTGGTATCCTGGATTACGCTACCGTCTTTAAGGATAGACGTTCCCAGCTCAGGATCTTCAAAACCAACGTTAAGGGCCAGATATTGCTCCCCCAGCAGGCCAGAGGTGCGGATAGAGAGCGAGCTGGTGTCAGGAATGTGGTTATAGCGTTCTTCGATATCCATTGCGACGCGCGGCAGATAGGTTTTCTCATCAAGCGTAATGTCAGCGACACGTCCAATAACGACGCCACCAATACGGACCGGTGAGCGCGCCTTCAGGCCGCCGATATTATCGAAAGTCGCGTAGACGCGATACGTCGGCTCGGTGCGAACAGAGGTGATGTCCGCCGCGCGCAGGCAGATAAACAGCGCGGCCAGCAGCGCCAGAAGCAAAAACACGCCAACCCAAATTTCATTTTTTCTCGTTTGCATGAACTCAATTCCCAAACATCAGTGCGGTGAGCACAAAATCCAGACCTAAAACGGCCAGCGACGAATGTACGACAGTACGCGTCGTTGCACGGCTAATGCCCGCCGACGTCGGAATGGCATCGTAACCATTAAACAACGCAATCCAGGTAACCGTCACAGCGAAAACCACGCTCTTGATCAGACAGTTCACCAGATCCATCCGCAGATCGATGGCGTCCTGCATGGCAGACCAGAAGAACCCGGCATCAATGCCTTTCCAGTTGACGCCAACCAGCGCGCCTCCCCAGATACCTACCGCCACAAAGAGGATAGTCAGTAACGGCAAGGAGATAACCCCGGCCCAGAAGCGCGGCGAGATCACCCGGCGCAGCGGATCGACCGCCATCATCTCCATACTGGAGAGCTGCTCTGTGGCGCGCATCAGGCCAATTTCAGCCGTCAGCGCTGATCCGGCACGCCCGGCGAACAGCAGCGCTGCTACAACCGGCCCGAGTTCACGCAGCAGCGAGAGCGCCACCAGCATGCCAAGGCTGGTTTCCGCGCTGTAGGTTGTCAGCACCAGATACCCCTGCAACCCCAGCACCATGCCAATAAACAGACCCGACACGATGATAATAAGCATCGACAGCACACCGACGTTATAAAGCTGCCGCACCAGTAACGGCGCATGCTTGCGGAACTCCGGTTTGCCAACCAGCGCGTTGAACAACATTAATCCGGCACGCCCGAACGTACTGATGGTTTTTAGGCCACGGTGTCCAAGACCCGCCAACGCATTTAACAGCATGAGTGGATTAACTCCCTATTCCCAGTAAATCGTCATGATAGTCGCCCGCCGGATAGCGGAAAGGCACCGGCCCATCTGCGATACCGTCCAGGAACTGCCGCACGCGCGGATCGCCATTCTCCTGCAACGCCTGAGCGCTGCCGTGGGCGACGATCTTTTTGTCAGCCACAATATAGGCGTAATCAGCAATACTCAGCACTTCCGGCACGTCGTGGGAAACCACCACGCAGGTGACGCCAAGGGCGCTGTTCAGCTCCGAGATTAACTTCACCAGCACGCCCATGGTGATAGGGTCCTGCCCGACGAACGGTTCATCGAACATGATTAAATCGGGTTCCAGGGCAATAGCACGCGCCAGCGCGGCGCGGCGCGCCATCCCACCCGAGAGTTCGGACGGCATAAGTTTCGCAGCCCCCCGCAACCCCACAGCTTCGAGCTTCATCATCACCGTGCTGTGCAACAGCGCAGGAGGAAGATGGGTGTGCTCACGCAGCGGATAGGCCACGTTGTCAAATACGTTCATATCGGTGAACAGCGCACCCGACTGAAAGAGCATGCTCATCCGTTTGCGAACCGTGTAGAGGCGCGAGCGAGACATCTCCGGGACGTTTTCACCGTCGAAGAGAATTTCGCCGCTATCAGGGGGGATTTGCCCACCGATAAGACGCAGCAACGTCGTTTTACCGATCCCTGACGGCCCCATGATGGCGGTGATTTTACCGCGCGGCACGGTCAGCGAAATATCATCAAATATCACCCGGTTGCCGCGAGAAAAACTGACGCCCCGGACATCGACTATATTCGCCATCGTTTGGCTCATTTATGGTTCCTTACTTACCTTGCTTCACTGCTGGCATGAAGCGTAAATCAGCCCTAAACCCCGCATTTTTACAGAATATTCACTATTGGGGTTAGCGAAAGCTGGCATTTGTTTTACTTTTCCGGCGCATAAAGTCAAAATTAGGAATTCGTCACGTCTCAGACTTCATCTGGCGCTAAAATTCGTGCGCAGTGGACCAGCGAGTATACCTGAAGAAAGGACTTTTGATGCTTTTAGCAACAGCACTGTTAATAATTGGTTTACTGTTGGTGGTCTACAGTGCTGACCGTTTGGTCTTTGCCGCATCCATTCTCTGTCGACTCATTGGCATGCCGCCCATCATTATTGGGATGACGGTGGTCAGTGTAGGCACATCGCTTCCTGAAATCATCGTTTCTGTTTCAGCCTCGTTGCATGGCCAGGTCGACCTCGCTATTGGCACTGCGATTGGCTCTAACATCGTCAATATCTTGCTGATTTTAGGCTTAGCCGCATTACTGCATCCATTTCGCGTACATTCCGATGTTTTGCGTCGTGAATTGCCGCTAATGTTAGTCGTCAGTCTGCTGGCAGGCTATGTGCTTTATGACGGGGTGCTGAGCGTCGGTGACGGTATATTCCTGCTCGCCCTGGCCGTGATCTGGTTGCTTTACAGCGTGAAGATCGCACGTCTGGCGGAAAAACAGGGTAATGATAGCCTCACGCGTGAGCATCTCGCCGAGCTGCCACGGGAAGGGACCTTACCCGTCGCCCTGCTGTGGCTGGGCGTCGCGCTGATCATAATGCCAATGGCCACGCGGATGGTGGTCGATAACGCGACGGTGCTGGCGAACGCGTTTGCGATGAGCGAACTGACAATCGGTCTGACGGTCATCGCCATCGGCACCAGCCTGCCAGAGCTGGCTACCGCCATCGCCGGGGCGCGTAAAGGGGAAGATGATATCGCCATCGGCAATATCATTGGCTCGAATATTTTCAATATCGCGATCGTGACGGGGCTGCCAGCATTAATCTCACCGGGGCCGTTTAACCCTATGGTCTTCACGCGCGATTACGGTGTGATGCTACTGGTCAGCGTAATTTTCGCCCTGCTCTGCTGGCGGCGAAAAGAGCAGATCGGCAAAGGCGCGGGCGCGCTGCTGACGGGTGGATTTATCGTATGGCTGGCGATGCTGTACTGGCTCTCGCCACTTCTCTCTGGGTAAACGGAAACGCATTATGTCGCAAATAGAATTGCAGCCGGGTTTTGACTTTCAGAAAGCAGGCAAAGACGTTCTGGAGATTGAACGTGAAGGTCTGGCGCAGTTAGATCAGTACATTAATCAGGATTTTAGTCTGGCCTGTGAGAAGATGTTCTACTGCGCCGGTAAAGTCGTGGTGATGGGGATGGGCAAATCCGGCCATATCGGGCGCAAAATGGCGGCGACCTTTGCCAGTACCGGCACGTCGTCATTCTTCGTTCATCCCGGTGAAGCCGCGCACGGTGACCTCGGCATGGTTACGCCGCAGGACGTGGTTATTGCGCTGTCCAACTCCGGGGAATCGAATGAAATCCTGGCGTTGATCCCGGTGCTGAAGCGTCTGCACGTACCGCTGATTTGCATGACCAGCCGCCCGGAAAGCAGCATGGCGCGTGCGGCAGATATTCACCTGTGCGTGAAGGTGCCGAAAGAAGCCTGTCCGCTGGGGCTGGCGCCGACCTCCAGCACAACCGCCGCGCTGGTGATGGGCGATGCCCTTGCCGTTGCGCTGCTGGAAGCCCGCGGTTTTACGCCTGAAGATTTCGCTCTGTCTCACCCCGGCGGCGCGCTCGGGCGCAAACTGCTGCTGCGGGTCAACGATATTATGCACACCGGGGATGAGATCCCGCACGTCAGCAAAGAGGCCTCTTTGCGCGACGCGTTACTGGAGATCACCCGTAAAAACCTGGGCATGACGGTTATCTGCGACGATCTGATGAAGATTCAGGGCATTTTCACCGACGGCGACCTGCGCCGGGTATTCGATATGGGTGTGGATGTCCGAACGCTGGGCATCGCTGATGTAATGACACCAGGCGGGATCCGCGTCCGTCCGGGCACGCTGGCGGTAGATGTACTGAACCTGATGCAGTCCCGTCATATTACCTCAGTGATGGTTGCCGATGGCGACCAACTGCTGGGTGTGGTACATATGCATGATCTGCTGCGCGCTGGCGTAGTGTAATGAAGGATAAGACAATGAGTAATGCGGGTGCATCCCTTGCAACCTGTTATGGCCCGGTGAGCGCCCACATGATGGCAAAGGCGGAAAATATCCGCCTGCTGATCCTCGATGTGGATGGTGTGCTCTCCGACGGTCTGATTTATATGGGCAATAACGGCGAAGAGCTGAAAGCCTTTAACGTTCGCGACGGTTACGGTATCCGCTGTGCGCTCACGTCCGGTATTGAAGTTGCAATCATCACCGGGCGGAAAGCTAAACTGGTAGAAGATCGGTGTGAAACGCTGGGCATTACCCATCTCTATCAGGGGCAGTCTGATAAGATGGTAGCCTTCCGGGATCTGTTGGGAAAACTGGCCATTGCACCAGAGAATGTGGCATACGTCGGGGATGATTTGATCGACTGGCCAGTCATGGCGGAGGTGGGTCTGAGCATCGCCGTGGCTGACGCGCACCCGCTGCTGATCCCGCGTGCTGATTACGTTACCCATATTCACGGTGGCCGCGGCGCCGTCCGTGAAGTCTGCGATCTGCTTCTGCTGGCGCAGGGCAAGCTTGATGAGGCGAAAGGGCAATCGATATGAGTAAAACCAGACGTTGGGTTATCATTCTGCTTGCGCTTGTCGCCCTGGTACTGATTGGCGTAAACCTCGCTGACCGCGAAGATACGCAAGCGGAAGTGGTTAACACGAGCGACCCGACCTATAAAAGCGATCACAGCGACACCGTGGTCTATAGCCCGGAAGGCGCGCTGAACTATCGCCTCGTTGCTCAGCATGTAGAATATTTTTCAGATGACGGTACTTCGTGGTTTACCCAACCGGTCATGACCACCTTTGATACGGACAAAGTGCCGACGTGGTCTATCAAGTCTGACCGGGCAAAACTGACAAATGACCGTATGCTTTACCTGTATGGTCACGTTGAAGTCAACGCCCTGACCGCTGACGCGCAACTGCGAAAAATTACGACGGATAACGCCCAGATCAACCTGGTCACCCAGGATGTCACGTCGCAGGATTTAGTCACCCTGTATGGCACAACATTTAATTCCAGCGGTTTAAGAATGCGCGGGAACTTACGCAGCAAAAACGCCGAGCTGATTGAAAAGGTTAGAACCTCCTATGAAATTCAAAACAAACAAACTCAGCCTTAAAGTTGTTATCGCCAGCGCGCTGCTGGCGGCCAGTCTTCCCGCGCTTGCTGTGACTGGCGACACCGAACAGCCGATTCATATTGAATCCGATACCCAGTCTCTGGATATGCAGGGTAACGTCGTCACCTTTACCGGCAACGTGGTCATGACCCAGGGCACCATCAAAATCAACGCCGACAAAGTGGTCGTTACCCGACCGGGCGGCGAGCAGGGCAAAGAGATTATCGATGGTTATGGCAACCCGGCTACCTTCTACCAGATGCAGGACAACGGCAAGCCGGTGAAAGGCCATGCCTCGCATATGCACTATGAACTGGCGAAGGATCTGGTCATCCTGACCGGTAATGCTTACCTGGAACAGCTGGACAGCAATATCAAAGGCGACAAGATCACTTATCTGGTGAAAGAGCAGAAAATGCAGGCCTCCAGTGAAAAAGGCAAACGCGTCACGACCGTTCTTGTGCCTTCGCAATTGCAGGACAAGAACAACGGCCAGGCTCCGGCACAGAAAAAGAGTAACTAATTCGTTATGGCAACTTTAACTGCAAAAAACCTCGCGAAAGCGTATAAGGGCCGCCGCGTCGTCGAAGATGTCAGTCTGACCGTCAACTCCGGCGAAATCGTGGGTTTGCTTGGCCCTAACGGGGCGGGTAAAACCACGACCTTCTACATGGTGGTGGGCATTGTCCCGCGTGACGCCGGCAACATCATCATCGATGATGAAGATATCAGCCTGCTGCCACTGCATGCCCGCGCGCGTCGTGGCATCGGCTATCTGCCGCAGGAAGCCTCCATCTTCCGCCGCTTAAGCGTTTTCGACAACCTGATGGCCGTGCTTCAGATCCGTGACGATCTGACCAGCGAGCAGCGCACTGACCGTGCGAACGAGCTGATGGAAGAGTTTCATATCGAACATCTGCGTGACAGCCTCGGTCAGGCGCTGTCCGGTGGTGAACGCCGCCGCGTTGAGATTGCGCGCGCGCTGGCAGCAAACCCGAAATTTATCCTGCTGGATGAACCGTTTGCGGGCGTTGACCCCATCTCCGTTATCGATATCAAACGTATTATTGAGCACCTGCGCGACAGCGGGCTTGGCGTACTGATCACGGACCACAACGTTCGTGAAACGCTGGCCGTGTGTGAGCGCGCCTACATAGTGAGCCAGGGCCATCTGATTGCCCACGGCACGCCACAGCAAATCCTCGAAGATGAGCATGTTAAGCGCGTGTACCTTGGGGAAGACTTCAGACTCTGATAGGGTAGAGGTTAAGTCACGCCGAACCGGAGAAAAACGCTCTGAACATGAAGCAAGGTTTGCAATTACGGCTCAGCCAGCAACTGGCCATGACGCCGCAGCTACAACAGGCAATCCGTCTGTTGCAGCTGTCCACGTTAGAACTCCAGCAGGAGCTCCAGCAGGCGCTGGACAGCAATCCGCTGCTGGAGCAAACCGATCTTCATGACGAGGTAGACGCTCAGCAGACGCAGGACACAGAAACGCTCGACTCCGTAGATGCGCTCGAACAGAAAGAGATGCCGGAGGAACTGCCGCTGGATGCCAGCTGGGATGAAATCTACACCGCGGGTACCCCTTCCGGGACGCGTGCAGATTACCAGGACGATGAACTCCCGGTCTACCAGGGCGAAACTACCCAGTCGCTTCAGGACTACCTGATGTGGCAGGTGGAGCTGACGCCTTTCTCCGATACCGATCGCGCCATTGCCACCTCGATTGTCGATGCCGTTGACGACACGGGCTATTTGACCGTGACGCTGGACGAGATTCTGGAAAGCATCGGCGATGACGAGATTGAACTGGAAGAGATCGAAGCCGTCCTGAAACGCGTTCAGCGTTTCGACCCGATTGGCGTCGCCGCGAAAGATCTGCGCGACTGCCTTCTGATCCAGCTTTCGCAGTTTGCCAAAGAGACACCGTGGATTGATGAAGCCCGGCTCATCATCAGCGAGCATCTGGATTTGCTGGCAAATCACGACTTCCGCACCCTGATGCGCGTCACGCGCCTCAAAGAAGAGGTGCTGAAGGAAGCGGTGAATCTGATCCAGTCACTCGATCCGCGTCCGGGGCAATCTATCCAGACCAGCGAACCGGAATACGTTATTCCTGATGTGCTGGTGAGAAAACACAATGGCCGCTGGGTCGTTGAACTGAACGCCGACAGCATTCCTCGCCTGCAAATCAACCAGCAATACGCCTCCATGTGCACCAGCGCCCGTAACGACGCTGATAATCAATACATTCGCAGCAACCTTCAGGAAGCACGCTGGTTGATTAAGAGTCTGGAAAGCCGTAATGACACGCTGCTGCGCGTCAGCCGCTGTATTGTCGAACAGCAGCAGGCATTCTTTGAGCAGGGCGAAGAATTTATGAAACCGATGGTGCTGGCGGACATCGCCCAGGCCGTCGAGATGCATGAATCAACCATTTCCCGCGTGACCACGCAGAAGTATCTGCACAGCCCACGCGGTATTTTTGAGCTTAAGTATTTCTTCTCCAGCCACGTGAACACCGAAGGCGGCGGCGAAGCCTCGTCAACAGCTATTCGCGCCCTGGTGAAGAAGTTGATCGCCGCGGAGAACCCCGCGAAGCCACTCAGTGACAGTAAGTTAACCACCATGCTGTCCGATCAGGGTATTATGGTGGCACGCCGTACTGTCGCGAAGTATCGAGAGTCTTTATCCATTCCGCCGTCTAACCAGCGTAAACAACTGGTTTGACACAACCGATAAGGAAGACACTATGCAGCTCAATATCACCGGACATAACGTCGAAATTACTGAGGCTTTACGCGATTTTGTAAACGCTAAGTTCGCGAAACTCGAGCAGTATTTCGAGAGGATCAACCAGGTCTATGTTGTGTTGAAAGTGGAGAAAGTGACGCATATCTCGGATGCGACCCTGCACGTCAACGGAGGGGAACTTCATGCCAGTGCGGAAGGGCAAGACATGTACGCGGCTATCGACGGCTTGATTGATAAGCTTGCGAGACAGCTCAATAAACATAAAGATAAACTGAAACAACACTAATTGTCCGGGCAGTTAACGGGTGCAGGACGGCCTGTTGTGAAACACAACAGGCCATTTGTACAGTTAGCGCTTAGGTGAAATTATGATAAACAACGATTCCGCTCTTCAACTGAGCAATGTCCTTAACCAGGATTGTACCCGCAGTGGCGTTCACTGCCAGAGCAAAAAACGTGCGCTGGAAATCATCAGTGAGCTGGCCGCAAAACAGCTGGGTCTGCCGCCGCAGATCGTGTTTGAAGCCATTCTGACCCGTGAAAAAATGGGCAGTACCGGCATCGGCAATGGCATTGCGATCCCGCATGGCAAGCTGGAAGAAGATACGCTGCGTGCCGTGGGGGTGTTTGTGCAACTGGAAACGCCTATCGCTTTTGACGCCATCGATAACCAGCCTGTGGATCTGCTCTTCGCGCTGCTGGTTCCTGCCGATCAGACCAAAACCCACCTGCACACGCTGTCGCTGGTTGCCAAACGTCTGGCGGATAAAACCATTTGTCGTCGACTGCGCTCAGCTCAAAGTGATGAAGAACTTTATCAAATTATCACTGAAGCAGAAGGCAATCAGGATGAGGCATAATCGGGAAAGGGCCTTCAGAACGGCTTCCCTGAGGAGAAACGGAACATGGTGCTGATGATCGTCAGCGGTCGTTCGGGGTCCGGGAAGTCCGTGGCCCTGCGCGCGCTGGAAGACATGGGATTTTACTGCGTAGATAACCTGCCGGTAGTGCTGTTACCCGATCTGGCGCGGACGCTGGCGGACAGGCAAATCTCTGCCGCCGTCAGTATTGACGTGCGTAACATGCCGGAATCGCCGGAAATCTTCGAGCAGGCAATGAACAGCCTGCCGGAGTGCTTCTCGCCTCAGCTCTTGTTCCTGGATGCTGACCGCAACACGCTGATCCGCCGTTACAGCGATACACGTCGTTTGCATCCGCTCTCGAGTAAAAATCTTTCGCTGGAAAGCGCCATTGATAAAGAGAGCGATCTGCTTGAGCCGCTGCGTTCCCGGGCCGACCTGATTGTCGACACCTCAGAAATGTCCGTCCACGAGCTGGCGGAAATGCTGCGTACTCGCTTACTCGGCAAGCGCGAGCGCGAACTGACGATGGTGTTTGAATCCTTCGGCTTTAAGCACGGTATCCCTATCGATGCGGATTACGTTTTTGATGTGCGTTTCCTGCCGAACCCACACTGGGATCCGAAACTGCGTCCGATGACCGGTCTGGATAAGCCGGTGGCGGCGTTCCTCGACCGACACACAGAAGTACACAATTTTATCTACCAGACGCGAAGCTACCTTGAGCTATGGTTACCTATGCTGGAGACAAACAATCGTAGCTATCTGACGGTGGCGATTGGCTGTACCGGCGGTAAACATCGTTCGGTCTACATTGCCGAACAGCTGGCCGATTACTTCCGCTCACGCGGGAAGAACGTCCAGTCCCGTCATCGCACGCTGGAAAAACGCAAAACATGACCGTAAAACAGACCGTCGAAATCACCAATAAGCTGGGCATGCATGCGCGCCCGGCGATGAAGCTGTTTGAACTGATGCAGGGTTTTGATGCTGAGGTGCTGCTGCGCAACGATGAGGGAACCGAGGCAGAAGCCAACAGCGTGATTGCGCTGCTGATGCTGGATTCTGCCAAAGGCCGCCAGATTGAAGTTGAAGCCACCGGCCCGCAGGAAAAAGAAGCGCTGGCGGCAGTGATTGCCCTGTTTAACGCCGGGTTTGACGAAGATTAACGTTCGCCACGTCGGCGGGTAGCGCTGCGCTTACCCGCTTTACATAAGATTATTTCGCTCCATAAACCCTTCCCCACCCAGCTGACGCATCTGGCGCATAATCCACGCCTGGCGGCTTCGCACGTAGCCTGACGGCGCGCTGGCCTTAAAACGCAGCGGGTTCGGCAGCACGGCGGCAAGCAGTGCCGCTTCGGACATAGTCAGCCTGCTGGCGGGCTTGCCAAAATAGCGCTGCGATGCCGATTCGACGCCAAACACGCCGTCACCAAACTCCGCGATATTCAGGTAGACGGTCAAAATGCGTTTTTTGCTCCACACCGTCTCGACGCCCAGCGTCAGCCCGGCCTCCAGCCCTTTTCTCACCCAGCTGCGACCGTCCCATAAGAACAGATTTTTTACCGTCTGCTGAGAAAGCGTCGACGCACCGCGGACGCGGTTTTCATGACGTTCATTATGATCCAGCGCCTTCTCGATAGCCGCCACGTCAAAACCCCAGTGCTCCGGGAATTTCTGATCTTCTGCCGCAATGACCGCCAGCCCCATCCACGGGGAGATTTCATCCATGCCGACCCAGTCTGAGTGGGCAACATAGCCAAAATCACCCGAGAGCCAGGCGCTAATCTGCCGCTCTGCCATCACGGCCGAGAACGGGACGGGCAGGATGCTGAACAGCGCAATGCCTCCGCCCCAAAAAACGGCCAGGACCAGCACAATACGCAGCAGGATCCGTTTTAACCACCCGCCAGGGGATAATTTACGACTCATTCGGTAAGAACCAGCACTCTGTCCACCAGCTTTTCAATGCCTGCAGCAGCCTCGGCAATGTTCTGCGCCAGCATATACGCCGGTGTGGTGACGATTTTATTGTCCTCATCCACCACAATGTCGTCTACCGGACATGGCACGTGTTCGCCGCCCATATCTTCGACAATTTCAGCAGTATCAATGTCGGTTCCGATCGTGAGCCGCAGCGGGAAATCAAAAATCTTCGGCAGCATGGCTGGCGCAATGCAGATAAAGCCCTGCGGCTTACCTGCCGCATGCATCGCCAGCGATAGCGCTTTCAAATCGGGATCGACATGGCACGCCGCGCCTTGCGTTGCAAACGTGCTCAGGTTTTTCGCCGCGCCAAAGCCGCCCGGCACGATGAGCGCATCTAGCTCAGCCGCATCGGCCTGTACCAGCGGATGAATATCCCCGCGCACAATACGTGCCGCTTCAATCAGCACGTTACGGCTTTCCGCCATTGGCTCGCCGGTAAGATGATTAACCACGTCTGCCTGCGTTTTATCCGGAGCGAAGCAGATAACGTCGGCCCCCTGACGCGATAATGCCAGCAGCGTTAATACGGTTTCATGTATCTCTGAACCATCGTAAACGCCACATCCGCTCAGCACGACACCCACTTTCTTCATTCTGACGATCCTTCTATGCAACTCGCTGAAGCACATTAAAAATTCTGATTAAAACGCTATGCTTCACACATTTCACTGATTCATGTAACAAACTGTTTAAGATTTGCTATCTTATCTGCGTGCAGCCTTAATTTTCAGGCGGCGTCCATGCGAAAACAACCCATAAAAATCAGGCGCAGCCACGATTTCCCTGGTGTTGGCGCAGTATTCGCGCACCCCGGTATAGCCGGGGTCATTTTTTTCGGGATTCTACCCAGGCTTTCAGCACTGCCACATCGTTTTGCCACTCTTGTTTCATCTCTTCAACCCAATCACCTACGTTATCTTCCCAGGCAGGTAAATCAGGCGACTGAATCTGTTGGCCCAGCTGCTGGAGATGGCGTAACCCGACTGAACCAGCTGCGCCTTTGATTTTATGTCCCTCTTCGACGATGCCCTTCTGGTCACGCGCCGTCAGGTTGGATTCGAGCACGTTCAGATAGCCCGGCATCATTTTTTCGAACACGGCCAGGCCATCGGTGATCAGTTTGGGTCCCACCAGATCGATATACTGCTCCAGCATGGCGGTATCCAGTATCGTTTGGGTTTTGGCGCTATCAACAGACGTCATGGTGCTCTCCTCTTCATCACAGGTATCCCAGAACTTCTTGATCATCGCCGTCAGGGCAGGTACTGCCAGCGGCTTGCTGAGCACATCGTCCATACCGGCCTCGAGGTACTCTTTTTTATCTTTCAGCACGTTTGCGGTCAACGCAACCAGCGGCGGCAGCTCGTCAGGAGCATATTTGCGCGTCAGCTCGCGGGAGATATCCAGCCCGGTCATGTCCGGTAGCTGAATATCGAGCAGCACCAGGTCGTACTCGCCCGGCGTGAACATCTCCAGCGCGGCTTTGCCGGTCATCGCGACATCCACGCTGTTACCGAGTTTTTCCAGTACCGACCGGGCGACAATGACGTTCAGCTCAATATCTTCAACCAGCAGGACGTGCAGGGCTGGAAGCGGCATATCGTCGTTCTCAAACGTATCTTCCACTTCTTCAGCAACAGCAGGGGCGTGGACGGTAAGCGTAAAGGTGGAGCCTTTACCCGGCTGGCTGGCAACGGTGATATCCCCACCCATACTTTTCGCCAGACGTTTCGACACCGCCAGGCCAATGCCCGTGCCGGTCGCCGGTTTACCGCCGTGGCTGTCTTTAACCTGATAATACATGGCGAAGATCTTATCCTGCTCATCCTGAGGAATGCCGATACCCGAGTCCTCAACTTCAAAGTGCAGCATGTCCCCCTCATCATAGCGAATGCGCACCGCAACCTGTCCCTTCTGGGTAAACTTCACGGCGTTGCTAATGAGATTCCACAGGATCTGACGCAGACGCGTGCCGTCCGTCACCACTTTATGCGGCAGCGGCAGCGTCGGTTCCATCACGAAGCTCAGTCCTTTCTGCTGGGCCTGCAAACCTGACAGGTTCTCCAGGTCCGCGAGGAAGCCGGTAAAATCAACCGGCTGGTTGTCGAGCTGAACCTTACGGCGCTCCATCTTATCCATGTCGATAATATCATTGAAGATATTGCCCAGCGTGACCGCCGAAACGTGGATCGTTTTGAGGTATTTTTCCTGCTCATTGGTCAGGTCGGTATCCAGCAGAATACGGCTCAGCCCCACGATACCGTTTAGCGGCGTACGAAGCTCATGGCTGATGGTGGAGATGAAGGTGGTCTTGTCACGACTGGCGCGCTCCAGCGCATCCTGATATCGCTTACGCTCGGTGATATCACGGCCAAAGCCCATCAGACCATGACGTTTACCCACCCGGTCGTAATAAGGCACTTTGCGGATTTCAAAGCAGGCCTTGCGCCCGTCGGGGTAGTCCAGCCACTGCTCATAGGTCAACGAGACGTTATGACGGAACACCTTTTCATCCGTCTCCATCACTTTTGCCGCCGCCTCTTCGGAATAGACATCCTGAGGTTTCAGGTGGATCAGCTGCTTTTCGCTTTTCCCGGTCAACAATTCCATGGCCCGGTTACAGCCGGAGAACTCTTTATCTTCATTACGGTAGAACACCAGATCCGGCGACGCATCGAGGAACGAGCGCAGGAAAGAGGATTGCTGTTCAAGCTGGATCTGCGTGACCTCACGCTCTTTCATCTCAATTTTCAGCTGCTCCAGCGTGGTCTGACGTTCGGCTTCCGCCTTCTCACGGTCTGAAATTTCCTGATTCAGCTGGGCAATGTTGTCCTTGAGCTGAACGTTGAGTTTAAGATCGCGCTCGCGCATCTCTTCCAGCTTATCCACCAGTTTCGATAAACGCTGTCGGGACTCTTCCAGCTGCTCAACCACCACGGAGAGGAAATAGACCGCCCATGGGGTGATCAGCAGGCCAAAGAAAATAGAGCGGATCACGTCGATGCTCTCGACCTGACCATGCAGAACCATGGTCACGGCCATTTGCACGACGATGGCCAGAACGACCAGCGCCAGCGCCAGCAGCATGGAAAAACGCACCAGCCCGAGCTTCATCATCAGGTCGACGTAGTACTGGGCCAGCATTCGAATTTGCTTCATAGAGGATCCCTTCACGACTTTATCGCTCAATAATACTCAAATTCACGGCGAGGCGTTGAAGGTTGTGAGAAAAAGTGCGGCGTGAAACAGGAGATTAGCCTCGCCCCCGGGCAAGCGGGAGCGAGGAAGAAGGTTTATCAGGAGCGTTTTAGCAGCATCCAGAGACTGATCAGGAAGAAACTGGCGCTCGGCAACAGCGCGCCGATAATTGGCGGAATGCCATACACCAGCGTCAGCGGACCAAAAATCTGATCGAGGACGTAGAACACGAAGCCAAAGCTGATACCGGTTACCACGCGAACCCCCATCGGCACGCTACGTAGCGGTCCAAAGATGAACGACAGCGCCATCAGCATCATCACCGCCACGGACAGCGGCTGGAAGATTTTGCTCCACATGTTGAGCTGGTAACGCCCCGCATCCTGCCCGCTCGATTTCAGATACTTCACGTAGTTATGCAGACCGCTGATGGAGAGCGCATCGGGGTCAAGCGCCACGACGCCGAGCTTGTCCGGCGTCAGGTCGGTTTTCCAGGTACCGCTAACGGTCTGCGAACCGGTGATCTGTTTCGGGTTAGTCAGGTCAGATTCATCAACCTGGGATAACCGCCACAGCTTGTTGTTTGCATCAAATTTAGCAGAGGCGGCATAACGCACTGACTGCAATCGACGATCGTTATTGAAAGCATAGATACTCACGCCACCCAGCTCGTCATCCCCTTTCACGCGTTCGATATAGACGAAGTTCTGGCCATCTTTCGCCCATAATCCCTGCTGCGTGGAGAGCAGAGAACCGCCGTACATCGCCTGAGCACGGTAGTTACGCGCCATCTGTTCACCCTGCGGCGCGACCCATTCGCCGATCGCCATGGTCAGCAGCACCAGCGGGATCGCGGTTTTCATCACCGACAGCGCAACCTGCATACGGGTAAAGCCCGATGCCTGCATCACCACCAGTTCGCTACGCTGAGCCAGCATCCCCAGGCCCAGCAGCGCACCCAGCAGGGCCGCCATCGGGAAGAAGATCTGCACATCTTTTGGTACGCTGAGCAGGGTGTACATCCCGGCGCCCAACGCGTCGTAACTCCCCTGCCCGGCTTTTTTCAGCTGGTCGACAAATTTGATAATGCCCGAGAGCGACACCAGCATGAAAAGGGTCATCATGATGGTGGTAAAAATTGTTTTACCGATATAGCGGTCAAGTACGCCAAACGCCTGCATTAGATGGCTCCTTTACGCGTAAACCGGGCACGAAGACGACGCACAGGCACCGTGTCCCACAAGTTGAGTCCGACTGCCAGCAGCAGATACAAACCATTCACGACCCAGGTCCAGATCATCGGGTCAATTTTACCTTTCCCGCCGTTAGACTTGATTGAGGTTTGCAGCAGGAAGAACACCAGATACAGCAGCATCGCTGGCAGCATCGACAGCACGCGGCCCTGGCGCGGGTTTACCACGCTCAACGGAACCACCATCAGCGCCATCATAAATACGGTGAATACCAGCGTGATACGCCAGTGCAGTTCAGCACGCGCACGATCGGTATCAGTATTCATTAAGGTGCGCATATCCATCTGCTCGGTATCCGTTGGATCGAGCGCGACGGCCTGGTGACCAATAATGGCCTGGTAGTTCTGGAAATCGGTGATACGGAAGTCACGCAGCATAGCCGTGCCTTCGAAACGCGTTCCTTTGTTCAGCGTGACAACCTGAGAGCCGTCTTTACGCTGCGCCAGCTGACCGGAATCCGCCACTACCACAGAAGGGCGAGCGTTACCTTTCGGGCGCAGTTGAGCAAGAAACACGTCATTGAAGCGGCTGCCATCGACGCTTTCGATAAACAGCACGGAGTTACCGTCGGTCGCCTGCTGGAACTGCCCCTGCGCCAGCGCCGCCAGCCCCGGGTTAGCTTTTGCTTCCGCCAGCACCTCATCCTGATGACGGGACGAGGTCGGCCCCGCCCACATGACGTTAACCGCGGCAACAATGCCCGTAAACAGCGCCAGCACCATGGCTGCCTTTACCAATACGGCCTTACTGAGGCCGCAGGCATGCATCACGGTGATTTCACTTTCGGTATAGAGCTTACCCAGGGTCATCAGCAGACCAAGGAACAGGCTTAACGGCAGGATAAGCTGCGCCATTTCCGGCACGCCAAGCCCGAGCAGGGAAAGCACCAGATTCGTTGGGATTTCGCCATCAACTGCCGCGCCGAGGATCCTGACCAGCTTCTGACAGAAAAAGATCAGAAGGAGGATAAAGAGGATCGCCAGTTGGCTCTTCAGCGTCTCCCGAACCAGATATCTTATGATTATCACTTTAAATACGCCCGTTAAAACTCGTCTTATGCAGGAATTTAGCTTGTTTCATGGCTTAAACGTCATTTATTCTCTTGAGTCGTCGAAATCATCGCTAAGATTAAAAAACCCGGCGGATTCGCGCTTCATGACATTTATTGACGTGTCGAAACCGTAGTAACGTAAGATTAACACGAAGTCACCACAACGGCGGACATGAGTTACGAAAGGTTTCAATTCTATCCGTAGCCGCCGCCGTTGTCTTTAAGATTCAGGAGCGTAGTGCATGGAGTTCAGTGTAAAAAGCGGTAGCCCGGAGAAACAGCGGAGTGCCTGCATCGTTGTGGGCGTCTTTGAACCACGCCGACTCTCCCCGATCGCCGAGCAACTCGATAAAATCAGCGACGGCTATATCAGCGCCCTGCTGCGCCGTGGCGAACTGGAAGGCAAACCAGGGCAGACCCTGTTGCTGCACCACGTTCCAAACGTCCTGTCCGAGCGTATTCTGCTGATTGGCTGCGGTAAAGAACGTGAGCTTGATGAGCGCCAGTACAAGCAGGTTATTCAGAAAACCATTAATACACTGAATGATACTGGTTCGATGGAAGCCGTCTGCTTCCTCACGGAGCTGCACGTTAAGGGCCGCAACACGTACTGGAAAGTACGCCAGGCCGTCGAAACCGCAAAAGAGAGCCTCTACAGCTTTGATCAGTTGAAGACCACCAAAAGCGAGCCGCGTCGCCCGCTGCGTAAAATGGTCTTTAACGTGCCGACCCGTCGCGAGCTGACCAGCGGCGAGCGCGCCATTCAGCACGGTCTGGCGATTGCTGCCGGTATTAAAGCGGCAAAAGATCTTGGCAATATGCCGCCAAACATCTGTAACGCCGCGTACCTGGCGTCACAGGCGCGCCAGCTGGCTGACGCCTACAGCAAGAACGTCATCACCCGCGTTATCGGCGAACAGCAGATGAAAGAGCTGGGGATGCACTCTTATCTGGCGGTCGGTAACGGCTCCCAGAACGAATCCCTGATGTCGGTCATCGAATACAAAGGCAATCCGTCTGAAGACGCGCGTCCGATCGTGCTCGTTGGCAAAGGGCTGACCTTCGACTCCGGCGGTATCTCCATCAAGCCTTCAGAAGGCATGGATGAGATGAAGTACGACATGTGTGGCGCGGCGGCGGTTTACGGCGTCATGCGCATGGTCGCGGAACTTCAGTTGCCCATCAACGTGATCGGCGTGCTGGCGGGCTGCGAAAACATGCCTGGCGGCCGCGCTTATCGCCCGGGTGATGTGCTGACTACCATGTCCGGCCAGACCGTTGAAGTGCTGAACACCGACGCCGAAGGCCGTCTGGTGCTGTGCGACGTGCTGACCTACGTTGAGCGTTTCGAACCTGAAGCGGTTATCGACGTAGCTACCCTGACCGGCGCCTGCGTGATTGCGCTGGGGCATCACATCACCGGCCTGATGTCGAACCACAATCCGCTGGCGCATGAGCTGATCGGCGCGTCCGAACAGGCTGGCGACCGCGCGTGGCGTCTGCCGCTGGGGGACGAGTTCCAGGAACAGCTGGAGTCTAACTTCGCGGACATGGCGAACATTGGTGGTCGTCCTGGCGGCGCAATTACCGCAGGCTGCTTCCTGGCGCGCTTCACCCGCAAGTACAACTGGGCGCACCTGGACATTGCGGGGACCGCATGGCGCTCCGGTAAAGCCAAAGGCGCGACGGGACGTCCGGTGGCCCTGCTGTCGCAGTTCCTGCTCAATCGCGCGGGTTTTAACGGCGACGAGTGATGAAAAACGCCGGGTGGCGGCTTCGCCTTACCCGGCCTACAACGTCACTCAACCGTAGGCCGGGTAAGCGTAGCGCCACCCGGCTTTGCATTTAAATCCACGACAAGAAACCCCATATATGAAGAATGCAACGTTCTACCTTCTGGACAATGACACCCATCAGGATGGCCTCAGCGCCGTTGAACAACTGGTGTGTGAAATTGCCGCAGAACGTTGGCGCGCAGGTAAACGCGTCCTGATTGCCTGTGAAGATGAGCAGCAGGCGATTCGTCTGGATGAAGCGCTATGGGCGCGCCCGCCGGAGAGTTTTGTTCCGCATAACCTGTCGGGCGAAGGTCCACGCGGCGGGGCACCGGTGGAGATTGCCTGGCCGCAAAAACGCAACAGCAGCGCGCGCGACATTCTCATTAGCCTGCGGACAGACTTTGCAGATTTTGCCACCGCTTTCACAGAAGTGGTAGACTTTGTCCCTTACGAAGAATCTTTGAAACAGCTGGCGCGCGAACGCTACAAAGCGTACCGCCTGGCCGGTTTTAACCTGAATACGGCAACCTGGAAATAATGGAAAAGACATATAACCCACGCGATATCGAACAGCCGCTTTACGAGCACTGGGAACAGCAGGGCTATTTCAAGCCTAACGGCGACGAAAGCAAAGAGTCCTTCTGCATCATGATCCCGCCGCCGAACGTCACCGGCAGTTTGCATATGGGGCATGCTTTCCAGCAGACCATCATGGATACCATGATCCGCTACCAGCGTATGCAGGGTAAAAACACCCTGTGGCAGGCGGGGACTGACCACGCGGGTATCGCGACCCAGATGGTGGTTGAGCGTAAAATTGCCGCTGAAGAGGGTAAAACCCGCCACGACTACGGTCGCGACGCGTTTATCGACAAAATCTGGCAGTGGAAAGCGGAATCCGGCGGCACTATTACCCGTCAGATGCGCCGTCTCGGCAACTCCGTGGACTGGGAGCGTGAGCGCTTCACCATGGATGAAGGCCTGTCCAACGCCGTGAAAGAAGTCTTCGTGCGCCTGTACAAAGAAGACCTGATTTACCGTGGCAAACGCCTGGTCAACTGGGACCCGAAACTGCGTACCGCCATCTCTGACCTGGAAGTGGAAAACCGCGAGTCTAAAGGCTCCATGTGGCACATCCGCTATCCGCTGGCCGACGGCGCGAAAACCGCCGACGGTAAAGATTACCTGGTGGTGGCGACCACCCGTCCGGAAACCCTGCTGGGCGATACCGGCGTGGCCGTTAACCCGGAAGATCCGCGCTATAAAGATCTGATCGGCAAATTTGTGGTGCTGCCGCTGGTGAACCGCCGTATTCCGATTGTGGGCGACGAACACGCCGACATGGAAAAAGGCACCGGCTGCGTGAAAATTACCCCGGCGCACGACTTTAACGACTATGAAGTCGGTCGTCGTCATCAACTTCCGATGATCAACATTCTGACCTTCGACGGCGATATCCGCGAAAGCGCAGAAGTGTACGACACCAAAGGCAACGAATCCGACGTTTATTCCAGCGACATCCCGGCTGAGTTCCAGAAGCTGGAGCGCTTTGCCGCGCGTAAAGCCGTCGTAGCCGCCGTGGACGCGCTCGGCCTGCTGGAAGAGATTAAACCTCACGATCTGACCGTGCCGTACGGCGACCGTGGCGGCGTGGTTATCGAGCCAATGCTGACCGACCAGTGGTACGTGCGTGCCGACGTGCTGGCGAAACCGGCTGTGGAAGCGGTTGAGAACGGCAGCATTCAGTTCGTGCCGAAGCAGTACGAAAACATGTACTTCTCCTGGATGCGCGATATTCAGGACTGGTGTATCTCCCGTCAGCTGTGGTGGGGTCACCGTATCCCGGCGTGGTACGACAATGAAGGCAACGTCTACGTTGGCCGCACCGAAGAGGAAGTGCGTCAGGAAAACAACCTGGGCGCTGACGTTGCGCTGCGCCAGGACGAAGACGTGCTGGATACCTGGTTCTCTTCCGCGCTGTGGACCTTCTCGACCCTCGGCTGGCCGGAAAACACCGACGCGCTGCGTCAGTTCCACCCAACCAGCGTGATGGTCTCCGGCTTCGACATCATCTTCTTCTGGATCGCCCGCATGATCATGATGACCATGCACTTCATCAAAGACGAAGATGGCAAGCCGCAGGTTCCGTTCCATACCGTTTACATGACCGGCCTGATCCGCGACGACGAAGGCCAGAAGATGTCCAAATCCAAGGGTAACGTTATCGACCCGCTGGACATGGTTGATGGTATCTCTCTGGAAGAGCTGCTGGAAAAACGTACCGGCAACATGATGCAGCCGCAGCTGGCGGAGAAAATCCGCAAGCGTACCGAGAAGCAGTTCCCGAACGGGATCGAATCTCACGGTACCGACGCCCTGCGCTTCACCCTGGCGGCGCTGGCCTCCACCGGTCGTGACATCAACTGGGATATGAAGCGTCTCGAAGGTTACCGTAACTTCTGTAACAAGCTGTGGAACGCCAGCCGCTTCGTGTTGATGAACACCGAAGATCAGGATTGCGGATTTAACGGCGGCGAAATGACCCTGTCTCTGGCAGACCGCTGGATCCTGGCGGAATTTAACCAGACGGTGAAATCGTTCCGCGACGCGCTGGACAGCTACCGCTTCGATATCGCGGCAGGCATCCTGTACGAATTCACCTGGAACCAGTTCTGTGACTGGTATCTGGAGCTGGCGAAGCCGGTCATGAACGGCGGCACTGAGGCGGAGCTGCGCGGTACGCGTAATACGCTGATTACCGTCCTGGAAGGTCTGCTGCGCCTTGCGCACCCGATCATTCCGTTCATCACCGAAACCATCTGGCAGCGCGTGAAGGTAATTGCCGGTATAAACGCCGATACCATCATGCTCCAGCCGTTCCCGGCATTCGACGCCGCGAAAGTGGATGAAGCCGCGTCTGCGGATACCGAGTGGCTGAAACAGGCGATCGTTGCGGTACGTAACATCCGCGCGGAAATGAACATCGCTCCGGGTAAACCACTGGAGCTGCTGCTGCGCGGTTGCAGCGAAGCTGCCGTTCGTCGCGTCACCGAGAACAACACCTTCCTGAAAACCATGGCGCGTCTGGAAAGCATCACCGTGCTGCCTGCCGATGATAAAGGTCCGGTTTCCGTCACCAAAATCATCGATGGCGCGGAGCTGTTGATCCCGATGGCGGGCCTGATCGACAAAGACGCTGAGCTGGCTCGTCTGGCGAAAGAAGTGGCGAAAGTCGACGTGGAAATTGGCAAAATCGAAAGCAAACTGGCGAACGAGGGCTTTGTGGCCCGCGCGCCGGAAGCGGTCATCGCCAAAGAGCGTGAGCGTCTGGTTGCCTTCGCCGATGCGAAGACCAAACTGATCGAGCAGCAGGCGGTTATCGCAGCCCTGTAATGCTTTTACCCCTTACGCTTCAGGGCGTAAGGGGTATCCTTCCTGAAAACTCCTCGCTTGCACTCCCCTTTCTGCGGTGCTATTAACAGCAGTTGTGTGTCAATTTTTGTCATGAGTAATGCTATGAGCGTGATTACCCCCGTCGCGACGACAATGCGTCGGATCACTGAGCAGGACAACCCGGCTATCGCCGCCGTTATCCGCACGGTATCGGCCGAATATGGCCTGACCGCCGACAAAGGCTACACCGTGGCCGACCCAAATCTGGACGAACTTTTTCAGCTGTACAGCCAGCCGGGCCATGCCTATTGGGTCATCGAGCAGGACGGCCAGGTCGTGGGCGGCGGCGGCATTGCCCCCCTGCTCTGCAGCGAGCCGGATATCTGTGAACTCCAGAAAATGTATTTCCTGCCAACGATACGCGGACAAGGCCTGGCGAAAAAGCTGGCGCTGGTCGCCCTGGAACATGCACGCTCACAGGGCTTTAAACGTTGCTACCTTGAAACCACCGCTTTCCTTAAAGAGGCCATTGGCCTGTATGAGCATCTGGGCTTTGAGCATATCGATGCCCCACTGGGCTGCACGGGCCACGTGGACTGCGAAGTCAGGATGCTGAAAAGTCTGTAAGTTTTGTTCCTGCCGTCTTCTGTTAAGCGTCTGTAAACTGAATGCTCTACACTCACAGTTCACACCAAAACAGGGGAAACGCGATGTCGAAGATAAAAAGCTACGCCGCACCGCAGGCGGGTGCAGAACTTGAGCTGTACGAGTACGATGCGGGCGAACTAAAAGCGGAAGACGTCGAAGTACAGGTGGATTACTGCGGGATCTGCCATTCAGACCTCTCGATGATCGACAATGAATGGGGCTTTTCCAGCTATCCGCTGGTTGCCGGGCACGAAGTCATTGGCCGCGTCGTGGCGCTCGGCAGCGCCGCGCAGGACAAAGGGCTGAAAGTGGGCCAGCGCGTGGGTATCGGCTGGACGGCACGCAGCTGCGGCCACTGCGACGCCTGTATTAGCGGTAACCAGATCAACTGCCTTGAGGGCGCTACGCCGACCATCCTGAACAAGGGTGGTTTCGCCGATAAACTACGCGCCGACTGGCAATGGGTTATCCCGCTGCCGGACAGCATTGATATTGAATCCGCAGGTCCGCTGCTGTGTGGCGGTATCACCGTATTTAAACCGCTGCTGATGCATCACGTAACTGCCACCAGCCGCGTGGGCGTGATCGGTATTGGCGGGCTGGGGCATATTGCCATCAAACTGCTGCACGCGATGGGCTGTGAAGTGACGGCGTTCAGCTCTAACCCGGCGAAAGAGCAGGAAGTGCTGGCGATGGGTGCGGATAAAGTGGTGAACAGTCGCGATCCCGAGGCGCTCACCGCCCTGGCAGGCCAGTTTGACCTGATCATCAACACCGTCAACGTCGATCTCGACTGGCAGCCGTACTTTGAAGCCCTGGCCTACGGCGGTAACTTCCACACCGTGGGTGCGGTGATGAAGCCGCTGCCGGTTCCGGCGTTTACCCTGATCGGCGGCGATCGCAGCGTATCCGGATCTGCTACCGGCACGCCATATGAGTTACGCAAGCTGATGAAGTTTGCCGGACGCACAAAAGTGGCGCCGACCACCGAACTGTATCCGATGTCAAAAATCAACGAAGCAATCCAGCACGTGCGCGACGGTAAAGCCCGCTACCGCGTGGTGTTGAAAGCGGATTTCTGATGTGAGTTTGCCGGGTGGCGGCTTCGCCTGACCCGGCCTACTTTCACTGCTGCGCCAATACGTTAAATACTTCCGCTACCGCGACCGCTCCCGGATCCATCACCCCATCCAGGTTCTCTTTATTGACATACGACGAGCGTCCCGCGCCGGCTTTCGCCATTTTTGCCGTTGCTTCGGCGCCCTGCTGCGCAGCCTGCGCCGCCGTCCGCAGATCGCCATCCCTTAACGCCTCCAGCGCCGGTTGCAGGGCGTCGATCAGCGTGCGATCCCCAAGATCGGCCCCGCCATACTGCTTCATCTGCGCCAGTCCGCTCAACAATGCTTCTGGTAGCGGCTGTCCATCGTGAAGCTTTTGTCCTGCCGCCGTGAAGAAGATCGACATCAGCACCCCGCTCGACCCGCCCATTACCGTAGCCAGCCGCTCCCCCACCAGCAGGAGTAATGTCGGCACGTCGTTAAGGGGCAGGTTGTTCTCCTCAAGTCGCTGCGCAATATCCCGCGCCCCTTGCGCAAAGGTGGAGCCCGTATCGCCATCGCCTACTTTGGCATCCAGCGCGTTGAGGCGGTTTTCCAGCTGGATCAATGTCTTCGTTACCGAAGCGACGGCCTCGCTCACCTGCGGATTGTCCGATGGGGTATATTCCACGCGGTCACGAAGGGCGCTATGGGGGACGGTACGCAGGGGCGCGAACGCGACGGGCTTCTGCCAGCCCAGCGTCTCGACCTCGGCGTGAATCGCCTTCTCGAAGAAATCGTTGAGCTTTAACAGCGTTAGCGAAAACCCTTTCATATCCAGCGCACTCACCAGCGGCGCCGGGCCAATCAGATACGCAATGTTCTCTTTCAGCGCCGAATGCGCCAGCTCTTTGGTGAGCAGAGCCATCTCAAGCGCTGACACGCCGCCGAGGTTGTTGATCAGCACCGCAAAGCGCCCGTCCCCCGCCTGCGCGCGTAACGGCGTCACCAGCGTGTCGATAATGGCTTTGCTGTTTTGCGTATCCACGACGGAAGCTCCCGGCTCGCCGTGAATGCCCAAACCCAGCTCGACATGGCCTTGTTTTATGCGCCCCTCTTCATCATCGCTGCCCGGCAGGTTGCACGTTTGCATCGCCACGCCCAGGCTCCAGAGGTTATCGCAGGCCTGTTGCGCTATATCCCGCACGTCGTTTAGCGATTTCCCCTGCTCTGCCGCATATCCCGCAATCTTATGCACCAGCGCCGTTCCCGCGATACCACGCGGCTGCTTGTTATCCGGCAGGGCAATATCATCCGCGACGATAACCATCTCCACCTTCAGGCCGTAGCGTTTGGCTTTTTCCGCCGCCAGGCCAAAGTTAAGCCGGTCGCCGGTGTAGTTTTTCACAATTAGCAGGCAGCCACGATCGCCCGTCACCGCCACAATGGCATTGAGGACCGCATCCACGCTTGGGGAGGCGAACAAATCGCCACACACCGCTGCGGTAAGCATGCCTTTACCGACGAACCCGGCATGTGCCGGTTCATGGCCGGAGCCGCCACCGGAGATCACCGCCACGCGGCTTTTATCCCAGTCGCCGCGTGCCACCACGCGGATGGCCGGATCGATATCCAGTTTGACGAGATTACCGTGCGGCGCGGAGAGAAGTATGCCTTCAATGGCATCGTTGACAAGCTGTTTGCGGTCGTTAAAAAAGAATCTGGACATAGTTTCCCAAAATTTTGTTTACCGTATGCAAAAGCATAGTCCGCACTGGATAATGCGCCGCAAAGTGAGGAATTTACGCAGACATTTTGCCGTCAGGTTGCCTATACTCCACCCAGGACTACGAGAGGACGTGCATCATGAGTACACCATTGTTAATCGCCAGGACGCTGGAAAAAGAGCTGTTTTTACTGCCCGCGATGGCGAACCGTCATGGCCTGATCACAGGCGCGACCGGGACGGGAAAAACCGTCACCCTGCAAAAGCTGGCTGAGTCGTTGTCCGAGGCTGGCGTGCCGGTTTTTATGGCTGACGTGAAGGGCGATTTAACCGGGGTGGCTCAGGAAGGCACGGCGTCAGAAAAACTGCTCGAGCGCCTGAAAAATATCGGCATCACGGACTGGACGCCGCACGGTAATCCAGTGGTGGTCTGGGATATCTTCGGCGAAAAAGGGCATCCGGTGCGCGCCACCGTCTCCGACCTCGGCCCTTTGCTGCTGGCCCGTCTGCTTAATCTTAACGACGTGCAGTCCGGGGTGCTGAACATTATCTTCCGTATCGCCGACGATCAGGGCTTACTGCTGCTCGACTTCAAAGATCTGCGCGCCATCACCCAGTACATTGGCGATAACGCCAAATCCTTCCAGAACCAGTACGGCAATATCAGCAGCGCCTCGGTGGGCGCCATTCAGCGCGGGCTCCTGACGCTGGAGCAACAGGGCGCCGAGCATTTCTTCGGCGAGCCAATGCTGGATATCAAAGACTGGATGCGCACCGACAGCAGCGGCAAAGGCATCATCAACATTCTGAGCTCAGAGAAGCTCTACCAGATGCCGAAGCTCTACGCCGCCAGCCTGCTGTGGATGCTCTCTGAACTCTACGAACAACTGCCGGAAGCAGGCGATCTGGAAAAACCCAAACTGGTGTTCTTCTTTGACGAAGCGCACCTGTTGTTTAACGACGCGCCGCAGGTGCTGCTGGATAAAATTGAACAGGTTATCCGCCTGATCCGCTCCAAAGGCGTCGGGGTCTGGTTTGTGTCGCAAAACCCGTCGGATATTCCGGACAACGTACTGGGGCAACTGGGTAACCGCGTGCAGCACGCCCTGCGCGCCTTTACGCCGAAAGATCAAAAAGCGGTGAAAGCCGCGGCGCAAACCATGCGTGCCAATCCGGCCTTTGATACCGAAACCGCCATTCAGGCGCTGGGCACCGGTGAAGCGCTGATTTCGTTCCTCGATGCAAAAGGCAGCCCGACAGTTGTCGAGCGCGCGATGGTGATTGCGCCCTGCTCGCGCATGGGGCCAGTAACGGACGATGAACGCAACGGCCTGATCAACCACTCCCCGGTGTACGGGAAGTATGAAGACGAGGTGGATCGCGAATCCGCGTTCGAGATGCTGCAAAAAGGGGTGCAGGCGACTGCCGAATCGCAGAATGCGCCTGCCGCCAAAGGGCAATCTGTAGCCGTGGACGACGGCATTCTCGGCGGGCTGAAAGATATTCTGTTCGGCAGCACCGGGCCGCGCGGCGGCAAACGCGATGGCGTGGTGCAGACCATGGCAAAAAGCGCGACGCGTCAGATTACCAACCAGATAGTGCGCGGCATGCTGGGAAGTCTGTTAGGCGGCCGTCGCCGGTAGCGGTGGAACCCACGGGCGGCCAAGCGCCGACCCCTGTACGCCGTTCTCCTGTAGATAGCGGTCGATTTCCAGCATCCCCGTCCAGCGGTTCTCACACCAGAGCGGTGCCAGAAGCGTTGGGCGGCGGGCGCTTGCCGAGATGCGGTGGTAAACAATCTCCGGCGGCGTGTGGCGAATCATCTCCCCCGCCGTCACCGTATAGTCGTCGAGTTCGATACCACTTAACCGCCCCGCTTCCCAGGCTTTCGCCATAATGCTTCCCGTAACAATATGCAGCGGGTGCAGCTTAATGCCGTCCACGCCGGTCTCGACGACTTTTTCCAGCGTTTCAAGACCATGCTGCTGCCCTTCTCCCGGCAAGCCGACAATCAGATGCGAGCAGACTTTTAATCCACGCTCGCGGGCGAGACGCGTGGTGCGCTGGTAGCAGGCAAAATCATGCCCGCGATTGATACGGTGCAGGGTTTTGTCGTGCGCGGTCTGCAAGCCCAGCTCCAGCCAGATCTCGTAGCCCTTCTCTTTGTACTCGCTAAGTAAATCCAGCACGGCGTCCGGCACGCAGTCCGGACGCGTCCCCACGCACAGCCCGACAATGTTCGCTTGAGCAACCGCCTGTTGATACATAGCGCGCAGCACCTGCACCTCCGCCCACGTGCTGGTGTAGGCCTGGAAATAGGCCAGATATTGCTTCGCGCGGTTCACCAGACTCGCCTGATGGGCGAGCTGTTCAGCGATAGATTTATGCTGTTGAGCTTCATCAGCAAACGAGGCCACGTTACAGAAGGTGCAGCCACCACGCCCGATGGTGCCATCGCGGTTCGGACAGCTAAAGCCGCCGTGCAGCGTCAGTTTGTGAACCTTTTGTCCGTAGCGCTGCAAAAGATCCCCACCAAACATATTGACTAATTTCTGTAACTGCATAATCTGATAGACCGTCCCGAAGAAAGGGGACAAGCCTGCCATTTTTAGCCTCTGTCGGCGATGACCTGGATCAATCGCCCTGGACGGCCTTTATCTATTTGAATAAATAATCACGATTACCGAGATTTCATTCACCCTGCACGTAATTACTTTTCCTTATGTTCTGATGGTTTTTTTCATTTATAGCGCCAGGTCTGAAAAACAGTGATTTTATGCGGGTTTGAATGCCACCCCAGATTATTATTCTGCTATAAATCTGCATTTCAGCACGCTGCATTGATAATACCGCTTTCATATAGTGAGTCAGATCACACTCCCCTGCACCTTCCCGGCGCTTTAAGTGGTTGTAAAAATAGTGAAATCATCAATAAAAACAACAATATGACCACTCTTTAGCACATTTTTGTATAAATAAGATTGCCATTTGACCTGTGTACCAATTCCCGATAAGTTGGAAATCCGCTGGAAGCTTTCTGGATGAGCGGCCTGCTCATCATATTTATGCAGTAATTGAGATTCCCTCTGAAGCAAGTCCTCAAACTTGTTTACCTGCGCGAAAGGATGAAAAAGAGGGCGAATGCGAGGTCCGCGTATGAAACGCTAACCCCGTCGCCATGCTCTTTCTGCGCCTGTGCGCCACGGTAAAGTTCAGTGGGAAGCCCGACGAGCCTGGGGAGGTTCACTGATATGTTGTACGATAAATCCCTTGAGAAGGATAACTGTGGTTTCGGCCTGATCGCCCACATAGAAGGCGAACCTAGCCACAAGGTAGTGCGTACTGCTATTCACGCACTGGCCCGTATGCAGCACCGTGGCGCCATCCTTGCCGATGGTAAAACCGGCGACGGTTGCGGTCTGCTGCTGCAAAAACCGGATCGTTTCTTCCGCATCGTGGCGGAAGAGCGCGGCTGGCGTTTAGCCAAAAACTACGCTGTCGGTATGCTGTTCCTGAATCAGGATCCTGAAAAAGCTGCCGCGTCACGCCGCATCGTTGAAGAAGAACTTCAGCGTGAAACCCTGTCGATTGTCGGCTGGCGCGACGTGCCAACCAACGAAGGGGTGCTCGGTGAAATCGCCCTCTCCTCGCTGCCTCGTATTGAACAGATTTTCGTCAACGCGCCTGCGGGCTGGCGTCCGCGTGATATGGAACGCCGTCTGTTTATTGCCCGCCGCCGCATTGAAAAACGTCTTCAGGACGATAAAGAGTTCTACGTCTGTAGCCTCTCTAACCTGGTGAACATCTATAAAGGTCTGTGTATGCCGGCTGACCTGCCGCGCTTCTACCTGGACCTGGCGGATCTGCGTCTGGAATCGGCCATTTGCCTGTTCCACCAGCGCTTCTCCACCAATACCGTTCCACGCTGGCCGCTGGCTCAGCCGTTCCGCTACCTGGCGCACAACGGTGAGATCAACACCATCACCGGTAACCGCCAGTGGGCCCGCGCCCGTACCTATAAGTTCCAGACCCCACTGATCCCGGACCTGCACGATGCCGCGCCGTTCGTGAACGAAACCGGCTCGGACTCCAGCTCAATGGATAACATGCTGGAACTGCTGCTGGCGGGCGGTATGGATATCGTACGCGCCATGCGTCTGCTTGTACCGCCGGCCTGGCAGAACAACCCGGATATGGACCCTGAGCTGCGCGCGTTCTTTGACTTTAACTCCATGCACATGGAGCCGTGGGATGGCCCGGCAGGCATCGTTATGTCCGACGGACGTTTTGCCGCCTGTAACCTGGACCGTAACGGTCTGCGTCCGGCGCGCTACGTCATTACCAAAGACAAGCTCATCACCTGTGCCTCTGAAGTGGGTATCTGGGATTACCAGCCAGACGAAGTGGTCGAGAAAGGCCGCGTCGGACCGGGCGAGCTGATGGTGATTGACACCCGCGGTGGGCGTATTCTGCACTCTGCTGAAACCGACAACGATCTGAAGAGCCGCCATCCGTACAAAGAGTGGATGGAGAAAAACGTGCGTCGTCTGGTGCCGTTTGAAGATCTGTCAGACGAAGAAGTGGGTAGCCGCGAGCTGGACGATGACACCCTCGCGAGCTTCCAGAAGCAGTTTAACTACAGCGCGGAAGAGCTGGACTCGGTTATTCGCGTGCTCGGCGAAAACGGCCAGGAAGCGGTCGGCTCAATGGGTGATGATACCCCGTTTGCTGTGCTCTCCAGCCAGCCACGCATTATTTACGACTATTTCCGTCAGCAGTTTGCGCAGGTCACCAACCCGCCAATCGATCCGCTGCGCGAAGCCCACGTCATGTCGCTGGCCACCAGCATCGGCCGTGAGATGAACGTATTCTGTGAAGCCGAAGGCCAGGCGCACCGTCTGACCTTTAAATCACCGATCCTGCTGTACTCCGATTTCAAACAGCTCACCACCATGACCGAGGAGCACTATCGCGCCGACACGCTCGATATCACCTTCGACGTGACCGAAACGAGCCTCGAAGAGACGGTGAACGCGCTGTGCGACAAAGCCGAGCAGATGGTGCGTAACGGCACCGTTCTGCTGGTGCTGTCTGACCGCAACATCGCGAAAAACCGTCTGCCGGTGCCTGCACCCATGGCGGTGGGGGCTATCCAGACGCGTCTGGTGGACAAGAGCCTGCGCTGCGATGCCAATATCATCGTTGAAACTGCGAGCGCGCGCGACCCGCACCACTTTGCGGTGCTGTTAGGCTTTGGCGCCACGGCGATCTACCCGTATCTGGCCTACGAAACACTGGCCCGCCTGGTGGATACCCGCGCGATCGATAAAGACTACCGTGCTGTGATGCTGAACTACCGTAACGGCATCAACAAAGGTCTGTACAAGATCATGTCCAAAATGGGCATCTCGACCATCGCCTCTTACCGCTGCTCGAAGCTGTTTGAAGCGGTCGGTCTGCATGACGACGTTGCCAACCTCTGCTTCCAGGGCGTGATCAGCCGTATCGGTGGCGCAGGCTTTGCTGACTTCCAGCAGGATCTGGTGAACCTGTCGAAACGCGCCTGGCTGGCACGTAAGCCGCTGGAACAGGGCGGTCTGCTGAAATACGTTCACGGGGGTGAGTATCACGCTTATAACCCGGACGTGGTGCGCACACTGCAACAGGCGGTGCAAAGCGGCGAGTACAGCGATTATCAGCAGTATGCTGAGCTGGTGAACAACCGTCCGGCGGCGACGCTGCGCGATCTCATTGCCCTCAATCCGGGTGAGGAAGCGGTCAGCATTGACGAGGTTGAACCCGCATCTGAGCTGTTCAAACGTTTCGATACCGCGGCGATGTCCATCGGCGCGCTGAGCCCGGAAGCCCACGAAGCGCTGGCGGAAGCCATGAACAGCATCGGCGGCAACTCCAACTCCGGCGAAGGCGGTGAAGATCCTGCCCGTTACGGCACCAATAAAGTGTCCCGTATCAAGCAGGTAGCGTCCGGCCGTTTCGGCGTAACGCCTGCGTACCTGGTTAACGCCGACGTGATCCAGATTAAGGTCGCGCAGGGTGCGAAACCGGGTGAAGGCGGTCAGCTGCCGGGTGATAAAGTCACCCCGTACATCGCTAAGCTTCGCTACTCGGTGCCGGGCGTGACGCTGATCTCCCCGCCGCCGCACCACGATATTTACTCTATCGAGGATCTGGCGCAGCTGATTTTCGACCTGAAACAGGTCAACCCGAAAGCGATGATCTCCGTGAAGCTGGTTTCCGAGCCGGGCGTTGGCACCATCGCCACCGGCGTGGCGAAAGCCTATGCGGATTTGATCACCATCGCCGGCTACGACGGCGGCACCGGCGCAAGCCCGCTCTCCTCCGTAAAATACGCGGGTTGTCCGTGGGAGCTTGGTCTGGTGGAAACCCAGCAGGCGCTGGTCGCCAACGGCCTGCGTCACAAGATCCGTTTGCAGGTAGACGGCGGGCTGAAAACCGGCCTCGACATCATCAAAGCGGCGATTCTGGGTGCGGAAAGCTTCGGCTTCGGTACCGGCCCGATGGTTGCGCTCGGCTGTAAATACCTGCGTATTTGCCACCTGAACAACTGCGCAACGGGCGTTGCTACCCAGGACGAAAAGCTGCGTAAGAATCACTATCACGGCCTCCCGTTCAAAGTGACTAACTACTTTGACTTCATCGCCCGTGAAACCCGCGAGCTGATGGCGCAGCTGGGCGTGAAGCGTCTGGTGGATCTGATTGGCCGTACCGACCTGCTGAAAGAGCTTGAGGGCTTCACGGCCAAGCAGCAGAAGCTGGAGCTGTCTAAGCTGCTGGAAACCGCTCAGCCGCATCCTGGCAAAGCGGTTTACTGCACCGAGAACAACCCGCCGTTCGACAACGGCGTGCTGAACGCGCAGCTGCTGCAACAGGCGAAGCCGTACGTGGATGAGAAGCAGAGCAAAACGTTCTGGTTTGATATCCGCAACACCGATCGTTCCGTGGGTGCATCCCTCTCCGGTTACATCGCGCAAACGCACGGTGACCAGGGCCTGGCGTCGGATCCGATTACCGCGCACTTCAGCGGTACCGCGGGTCAGAGCTTCGGTGTGTGGAACGCGGGCGGCGTTGAGTTATACCTGACCGGTGATGCCAACGACTACGTCGGAAAAGGCATGGCGGGCGGTCTGCTGGCGGTGCGTCCTCCGGTTGGTTCAGCCTTCCGCAGCCATGAAGCAAGCATCATCGGCAATACCTGTCTGTACGGTGCAACCGGCGGTCGTCTGTTTGCCGCGGGCCGTGCGGGCGAGCGTTTTGCGGTGCGTAACTCCGGTGCCATCACCGTGGTGGAAGGCATCGGCGATAACGGCTGTGAATACATGACGGGCGGAATTGTGTGCGTCCTGGGTAAAACCGGCGTGAACTTTGGCGCGGGCATGACGGGCGGTTTTGCCTACGTCCTGGATGAAGACGGTGAGTTCCGCAAACGCGTGAACCCGGAACTGGTGGAAGTGCTGGACGTTGATACGCTGGCCATCCATGAAGAACACCTGCGCGGTTTAATTACCGAACACGTGCAGCATACCGGTTCTTCGCGCGGCGAAGAGATCCTGGCCAACTGGCCGGCGTTCTCTGCGAAATTTGCGCTGGTTAAGCCGAAGTCCAGCGATGTTAAAGCCCTGTTGGGTCACCGTAGTCGTAGCGCAGCAGAGCTGCGCGTGCAGGCGCAGTAAGGAATTCAGATGAGCCAGAACGTTTACCAGTTTATCGACCTTCAGCGTGTTGATCCGCCAAAGAAACCGCTGAAGATCCGTAAAATTGAATTTGTTGAAATCTACGAGCCGTTTTCAGAAGGCCAGGCCAAAGCACAGGCAGACCGCTGCCTGTCCTGCGGTAACCCTTACTGCGAATGGAAGTGTCCGGTCCATAACTACATCCCGAACTGGCTGAAGCTTGCCAACGAAGGGCGTATTTTTGAAGCCGCCGAGCTGTCTCATCAGACCAACACCCTGCCGGAAGTGTGCGGCCGCGTGTGCCCTCAGGATCGTCTGTGTGAAGGCTCCTGTACGCTGAACGACGAGTTTGGCGCGGTGACCATCGGCAACATCGAACGTTATATCAACGATAAAGCGTTCGAAATGGGCTGGCGGCCGGATATGACCGGTGTGCGTCAAACCGACAAGCGCGTGGCGATTATTGGCGCGGGCCCGGCAGGCCTTGCCTGTGCGGACGTGCTGACCCGTAACGGCGTGAAAGCGGTGGTCTTTGATCGCCACCCGGAGATTGGCGGCCTGCTGACCTTCGGTATCCCGGCCTTCAAGCTGGAGAAAGAGGTGATGACCCGCCGCCGCGAAATCTTCACCGGCATGGGCATTGAGTTCAAACTGAACGTGGAAGTGGGCCGTGACGTGCAGCTCGACGACCTGCTGAAGGATTACGACGCCGTGTTCCTGGGCGTGGGTACTTATCAGTCCATGCGCGGTGGCCTGGAGAACGAAGATGCGCCGGGCGTGTACGACGCGCTGCCGTTCCTGATTGCCAACACCAGGCAGATCATGGGCTACGGTGAGACCGCCGATGAGCCGTTCGTCAGCATGGAAGGCAAACGCGTGGTGGTGCTGGGCGGCGGTGATACCGCGATGGACTGCGTGCGTACCTCCATTCGTCAGAACGCGGCGCACGTCATCTGTGCTTACCGTCGTGACGAAGAGAACATGCCGGGCTCTAAGCGCGAAGTGAAAAACGCGCGTGAAGAGGGCGTGGAGTTCCAGTTCAACATCCAGCCTCTGGGTATTGAGGTGAATGCCAACGGTAGAGTGAGCGGCGTGAAGATGGCGCGCACGGAGATGGGCGCGCCGGATGCGAAAGGCCGTCGTCGCGCGGAGATCGTGGCCGGTTCTGAACACGTGATCCCGGCTGACGCCGTGGTGATGGCGTTTGGTTTCCGTCCTCACAGCATGGAGTGGCTGGCGAAGCACAGCGTAGAGCTGGACTCTCAGGGCCGCATAATTGCGCCGGAAGGCAGCGACAACGCGTTCCAGACCAGCAACCCGAAAATCTTCGCCGGTGGCGACATCGTTCGCGGCTCTGACCTGGTGGTCACGGCGATTGCCGAAGGCCGTAAAGCGGCTGACGGGATCATGAACTTCCTGGAAGTGTAAGCCCCTCTGACTCCCCGGCAGAAGCATAAAGCGGAACGCTGGGGAGCCTGTTTTCAGTAGCCTGCCCTTAAGTTAATGATACCTTTTTAAGCAAAAAAGCAGCGTAAATCCTGACGTAAACGTTTGCTTTCATGAAAAAAATGTATATTATGCGGCGGATTTTTTGGCCAAAATTCAAGGAGGCGTTGTGTCGCAAGATAACAATTATAGCCAGGGCCCCGTCCCTCTGGCGGCGCGGAAAGGCGTGATTCCACTCACTTTTGTGATGTTAGGGTTAACCTTTTTTTCCGCCAGTATGTGGACCGGAGGTACGCTCGGTACCGGTCTTTCCTATAATGATTTCTTCCTCGCAGTTCTCTTCGGCAATCTCCTCCTCGGTATCTACACTGCTTTTCTTGGCTACATTGGCGCAAAAACCGGCCTCTCAACCCATCTTCTTGCGCGTTACTCGTTCGGTATAAAAGGTTCCTGGCTTCCCTCCATGCTTTTAGGCGGTACGCAGGTAGGATGGTTTGGCGTCGGCGTAGCGATGTTTGCCATCCCGGTGAGTAAAGCCACGGGCATCGACGTCAATATCCTGATCGCGGTATCCGGTCTGTTGATGACCATGACCATCTTCTTTGGTATCTCAGCGCTGACGATTCTGTCGATCATCGCCGTTCCCGCGATAGTTATCCTCGGCAGCTACTCCGTCTGGCTGGCGGTGGACGGCGTGGGCGGGCTGGATCATTTAAAAGCGATCGTGCCGCAGACCCCGCTCAGTTTTTCAGGCGCGCTGGCGCTGGTCGTCGGCTCCTTCATCAGCGCCGGAACGCTGACCGCCGACTTCGTCCGCTTTGGGCGTAACGCGAAAGGCGCCGTGGTGGTGGCAATGGTGGCGTTTTTCCTTGGCAACTCGCTGATGTTTATCTTCGGTGCGGCAGGCGCCGCGGCAGTTGGACAGGCGGATATCTCGGACGTGATGATCGCTCAGGGGCTACTGCTGCCCGCCATTATCGTTCTCGGCCTGAACATCTGGACAACCAACGACAACGCGCTCTATGCGTCGGGTCTGGGCTTTGCCAACGTGACCGGCCTTTCCAGCCGCACGCTGTCGGTGGTTAACGGTATTATCGGCACGCTCTGCGCGCTGTGGCTGTACAATAACTTTGTCGGCTGGCTCACCTTTCTGTCGGCGGCGATCCCTCCCGTCGGTGGGGTGATTATCGCCGACTATCTGATCAACCGCCGCCGCTACGCCAGCTTCCATAGCGCTACCTTTGTGCCGGTCAACTGGGTAGCCATTCTTTCGGTCGCGCTCGGCGTGGCTGCCGGGAATATTATTCCCGGTATAGTGCCGGTGAATGCGGTCCTCGGCGGCGTATTCAGCTACCTTCTGTTAACCCCCTTAGTCAGACGTACCTTTGCTACCGCCCCGGAGGCTCCCCATGCAGAATAATACCCTCACCATTCGTCAGGCCCGTTTACAGGGGCAAGAGGGGTTATGGCAGATCGCAATTGAAAACGGGCGCTTTAGCCGTATTGAACCGCAGGACGCGGCATCGTCACCTGCGGGCCAGGTGCTTGATGCTGAAGGCGGGCTGGTCATTCCCCCTTTCGTTGAGCCGCATATCCATCTGGATACCACTCAAACGGCTGGTGAACCGAGCTGGAACCAGTCTGGTACCTTATTCGAGGGGATTGAGCGCTGGGCTGAACGTAAGGCGCTGCTCACCCACGAAGATGTTAAGACCCGCGCAATGCAGACGCTGAAGTGGCAGATGGCCAACGGCATTCAGCATGTGCGTACTCACGTTGACGTCTCCGATCCCACGCTGACGGCGCTGAAAGCGATGCTGGAAGTGAAGCAGGAGGTCGCCCCGTGGGTCGATCTGCAAATCGTGGCGTTCCCCCAGGAGGGCATTCTTTCTTATCCCAACGGTGAAGCGTTGCTGGAAGAGGCGGTGCGTATGGGGGCGGACGTTATTGGCGCAATTCCGCACTTTGAATTTACCCGCGAGTATGGTGTGGAGTCTTTGCACAAAACCTTCGCACTGGCGCAGAAGTACGACAGGCTGATCGACGTACACTGCGACGAAATCGATGATGAACAGTCGCGCTTCGTGGAAACCGTCGCTGCGCTGGCGCACCGTGACGGGATGGGCGCGCGCGTTACCGCCAGCCATACCACAGCGATGCACTCCTATAATGGCGCCTACGCGTCCCGCCTGTTTCGTTTGCTGAAAATGTCGGGCATCAACTTCGTCGCCAATCCGCTGGTGAACATACACCTTCAGGGCCGTTTCGACACCTATCCTAAGCGCCGCGGCGTAACGCGCGTGAAAGAGATGCTGGAGGCGGGGATCAACGTCTGCTTTGGGCATGATGACGTTTTCGATCCGTGGTATCCCCTGGGCACCGCCAATATGTTGCAGGTGCTGCATATGGGTTTACACGTCTGCCAGCTGATGGGGTACGGGCAGATTAACGACGGGCTGAATCTGATCACCACCCACAGCGCGAAAACGCTCAACCTGCAGGACTACGGCGTGAAGGTGGGTAATTCTGCGAACCTGGTTGTTTTACCGGCCGAAAATGGCTTTGATGCGGTTCGTCGCCAGACGCCTGCGCGTTATTCTGTTCGTCACGGGCGGGTTATCGCCGAGACGGTACCCAGCCAGACAACGCTGCATCTGACGCAGCCGGAAGCGGTAACCTTTAAACGGTAATTATCGCTTCAGGAAATCTCATCCGGAGACGTATCAGCCTGTTTACGCTTTATCAGGTCTACAAATCGCAGCCTCTTTGCAGACCTGGTAAGCGCGGCGCCAGTGGTGAACTGGCGCGTCTATTTTCGATATTCTTTTACAGAAAAGAGATTATAAATAGACCAGCGTAATCACCGCCTCGCCGTCCAGCTTGATCTCTTGCCCGCTGCCAAGCCCGTTGGCGACAGCGGCGCTCACCTGTAGCGGAACAACCGCCGATGAGATCGGCTGCGGAATATCCGTGCCTTTTTGCACAAACGTATAGAAAAAGTCCTGCTGGGTCGGCAAGGGCAATAGCGTCGTGCGCGTCCATGGACCATTTTTGGTCGCGGCCCCGGCGATCTCCACCTGAACAGCGGCACTTTCGTCGGCTGCCGTCACGCCTGCCGCGTTAATTTGCACCCCATAACTGCCAATCGGCTTCTGCTCGCTGGTCAATCCTAAACCAAACAGGCGGGTCGTATCACGCACATAGGCACCGTTATTTATCTGGAATTTTACCCCTTCTTGCCCGGATTTATCTTTGCCAACGACCACGGAACTGGCGCGGGTATCACGCGCGGTAATCGCAACTCCCGTAGAAGATTCACACGTCACCGATAGTGTAAGATCGCGAGTACCAAGCTGTGTGAATGCGCTGGAGGAGAGCGACCCCGCATAGCGCGTGCCGAAATCTGCCACACCGCCATTGCTCAACGCCGGTGTACAGGCGGCAGCGTCAACGGTGACATCCACATCAATATTGACCGTATCAGTTGCCCATACCGCTGAAGCGGCAGACATTCCGCAGAGTAATAGCGCTATACGCTTTTTCATTGTACATCCATCCTTACGCGTAAATTTCCGCGCCACACTTCTCTGTCCGTAATATGGTTACTTTTGAAGCGCGGTTTGATGGTAAGCGTGACAGACGCCGTTTTTCCCCGCAGCTCCTGACCGTTGATAAACGCAATCCCTTCGTTAAGCGCTGGCACGATCTCTCTCACGCCGCCATTGGTAACCCACGGGTCGCCGGCATGGATAGCCGCCAGATTGACTGTACGATCGTCCACCGTTGCCTGCGCGGCAGTAACGCGCATGACGCCGTTATCACCAAAACCAAATTCATGCCCTTTCGGTACGTTACTTCCCAGAAAGAGACGAATACGCGACGGTTCATCACATATCACGTTCAGGACAATCTGTTTCTCCGGCATCTCAATCAACCTGTTCCCTTCCGCCTGGCGCTCTGCGGCACTCATACGGCCATAGCTGAGTTTTTGCTGGCTTGATACTAACTGGCAGTCAGCCATAGCATGCAGAGAAAACGCCATTGCGCACACGGCTAAAAAAAGCGCCTTCATTTACACACCTCATTGACAGTTTCATAGAATGTATCGGTATTTGCCTCTTTCGGAAGCTTCAGACCAAATGCACAGGTGCCGTTATCCAGTTTTGCCACCACCTGTTGAGCAGGTTCAACATCGTTAAAAAAGACCACGCCGTCATCCACTGAGGTCGTAAGATAATTTCCGTGCGAATCCTCAAGGGCGATCCCTTTCGGCAGCTTTTTACCGTTTGCCAGGGTAACGTTCACCAGTGCACGTCGCTGGGTTAACGCAGTAAAATCAAGATGCCCTACCGCTCCTTTGCCAAGCGTGACGACACGGGTTCCATTCCCGATATCCATATTTTTCGGCAATGTTTCCGTATCCACTTCTACCCGCGCTGGGCGCCAGGCTCCCACTGACGGTACCACTGCCTGACCACGGAAGTCGGTCCATACCGGCCCCTGGGGCGTGTCAATCCTCACACCGGAGACGGGTTTATCCAGAGCAGCGATCGCGAACGTGTCGCGGATCGCCCATGGAGAGAACGTAACGCCTTGTCCATGAACCGCGATGCCCCCCTGTAGCGATCCTGAATAGCTGCGGCTATTCTCGTTATCCGAACTGGCGCTCAGGCCAAGCTGCGTATAGTGAAGGTTGCTGCTTATCCCACCGTTTACATTATCGCGATTCGTGGCCTGATCGTGTTCAGCTCCCAGCGACCAGGATGTGGTATCACTTACAACGCCAAGCGCAGAGGCGCCATACCGCGTTTTATGGTCATCATGACGGCTGTACAGGCTAACGCTATTGCTGGCACCAAAAGGAATACTGAGGTTGACGTAGAACAGATCGCCATCATCCTCATTCTCCTCATCTGCACTCAACTGATGTTGCCAGTTCATGGAAATCGTGGCGTACTTGAATGACTTGTTCCAACCCGCAGAGATGAAGCGGGAATCATCTGACTTATCATAACCCTGCGTTTGGTAGTAGCTGGTGCTAAGCGTGCCTAAGTAGGGCACACTCCAGGTCAGCCCGGCGGAATACTCATTTTTATTACCGCTGTCGAAATCATCATCCAGTGCTTCAAAAAGTTCGCGAAAGTCTTGCGATTTATGCGTAACAGAGGCGTTAGCCCCCATGCCAAATGCGGGGTCAGAACTCCATGTTGCCGATAGCGTGTACCTCTGCCCTTTCAGTGAATCTTTCGAATCGTTGGACTGGTTCGCCTGGAGTGAAACAAGCCAGGCTGGTAGCGGCACTGTATCAAGGCTGGTGGCGACAGCCTGGTAATCTTCGCCTACGATTGAGCCTGCGTTGACATTCACCCGTTCGCTTAGTTTCCAGCCTCCAGAAAGGCTGGCTACCCATGGCGTTTCACTATAGCTATCGCTCACTCGTCCCAGCGCGAAGTGATATCCTGAAGGCGCCCCTGCGCTCTGGTTATACAGCGCTGCGGGCACCACATAGCTGTGCTGGCTGCCATCGGTTTCCACTACCGTCACGTTCAGATCGCTAACGCCGTTACGTACCGGCACATCGGTGAGATTAAACGGCCCGACCGGCACCAGTGTGCTGTACACCAGAACATTTTGCTGACGCACTTCAATACGGGCCTGAGGCGTATTGGCGATACCGGACACGCTCACTCCGCTACCCCCCTGTTGTAAGGCGCTCTCCGGTGAAAGCTCGATACCATAGATTCCCGTTCCCTGAAGAAGGGAGTTATTGATATTGACCTCGCCCGCCCTCAGGGTACTTTTCAGGGGGACAAAAGTATGCTGCAAATAGGTCGACGAGTTATTACTCTCGAATTCTCCGTCGCTCCGGCTCAGCAGTTGCTGAGTACGTAAGATCCAGTCGTCGAAATTGACCCCACCGTCCAGCATGGCCTGTGAATAGTCAGAGTGCCCGTCACCAAACTCATTGCGCGAGGAGAGAAGAGAATAATTCAACAGCGCAGCAGTGCCACCGGAAGTATAAGCTCCGATATCCGATTCGCTGTTTGCTATCCGATCCGCCGGTACAACCAGACTTAGAGATTCTTGCGCAGGCGAAGCCTCCACAATAGCGCTCGGGATATGACCGGTATAATCGTAGCAGCCGGACTCATAGTCAGAGGGAACTTTTAATCCTGCCTGCTCCATAAAAGGTTTGTCGAAACAGAGATCGCCGTTGTTGTCGAAACGAGCAATAACGTTGCCTTTATTATCACCATTCACCTTCAGGGCGACGGAAACGCTACCCGGTAAATACTTCGTCTTGCGAGAGAAATAATTTGATACGTCCGGGTTTATCCCCAGTGAACGAAGCGTTTCCTGATCAAAATTAATGGCAGCAGTTTCCATCTGCTGAGCCATCGCCTGGCCAGAACAGACCAGGCCAATGAGACAGGCGAGTAACGTTTTTTGCTGCATATCCTTTGCTGTCCTTATAGAGGCTTACTTCAAATCTGTAGTAAAGCGATCCCCTTTATAGCCGTAACGACTCGCCGGATAGAATTCAACTTTATTATCAGAGAAATTTGGTAATGTTGTTTTTATCGAGGTGTGAGGAAGGATGTAGGTCTTATCCAGGACACCCGCTTTTCCTGAGGGTAATGTTTTAAAGGATGCCGTTATACGAACAACGTAATCGCTGGGATTGTTGATAACCAGGCCATCACCCTTTTTGTTCCATGTCAAAAATTTCCATGGCTGCGTCTCCTCAGGTAGACCCGCAGGATGAATTACAACAGGAAGATCCTGGCGGATAGTCAACGCAACTTTATCTTCTCCTTTCTCCTTTGGAGGAATGCCTTCGAACGTGACGCGTTTAAGTTCTTCATACTTCATGGGTTTGCTGGTTTGCAGCAGAAAACGCATTCGCTGTGTTTCCCCGGCGTCGACACGGACTACAGGTTGAGAAACGATTAAACGAATAGATTTATCGCTATCAGGTAAATCTACAATGTTTGTATAAAGCAATGCAGGTTGCGAATCCGTATTTTTAACATTCATACTGGCTTCGCCTTTTTGTGCATCGACTAATAAAACCGATGTTTCTGGAACCATACCGGTGGCACAACACTTTGTCGCTACAGCCAACAACGCAAGATATAGAATTTTCTTCATGACTTTCCACTCACATAAATAAATAAAAATCATACCGGCATTATTTTTATTATTCTTGCGGCAGAGAAAGCTATTTTAATGCAAAAAAAGCGTGACAATGGCTTTTAAATACTCTAACCATTGCCACGTTAATTAAGCGTTAAATTATTAGAGATATACCAGACTAATGGTTGCGTTACCGTCCAGCGTAATTACGTCAGTCGTACCTAATACCGAGTTATCCTGCACTGCAGAGGTAACCAGCAACGGCACGCTAAGCTGTTTGAAGGCTTTTGGCTGCGTGGTACCGGCTGTTGCTACGGTATTCGCTTTTTGGTAGCCCGTGCAGCCATTAAGCGAGCAGAGGTAACCCAGGCCTGGCGCAACTTTCTCCCAGGAACGCTGGCCTTCAGTGATGCTCCCTGTTACCAGGGTGTCAACATTCGCGCCATCCGCTGTGACCGCTTCAGTATTGATGGCAACGGTGTAAGCACCAATGCTCACGCCAGCGGTGGTTTTACCCAGACCAAAGGCACCAGCGGTGTTGCTGAAGTCTGATTTATCCGTACCGCTACCTGCGATAAACGCGGTTGAAGACAGGTTAACGCGACTGTCCAGGCGGTTATCGGTGGAGGTAAAAGCAACGCTCATGTTGCTTTCGCAACTGATATTTAGCGTGATGCTTTTCTGCCCCAATTGTACCAGCTTGTTTGTCGCACCGGTCGGTGCAATATTTTGGTTCAGTACCGTTCCATAATCTACAACGCCGCCATCAGGCAGGGTCGGCGTACATGCAGCCGGGTTAATCGTACCGACAACTTTCAGCGTAACATCGTTCGCGGCCTGGGCAGCAAAAGCGGATAAACCGAAGGCTACGGCGGCGGTTGCTGCCGAGAGTACTTTTTTAAATTCCATTATTTTCATTTCCCGATTTATTTTCTACAGCATTTAGCAATAACGAATATCAAAGATAAACAAGGCTCAGCGTGGCATTACCGTCAAGCGTGATAGTATCGCCTGTACCCAATACAGTGTTGTCCTGAAGCGCAGTTGTAATGCGTAACGGCATATTCATAACTTTAAAAGCTTTTGGTGTGGTGGTTCCCGATGCAGCAGCCGTAAAGACACGTGTCTGGCCTGTGCCACTGTTAACTGGTGCAAAAGCACCCGTACTGGATTTTACCCAGGTATAATTTGATGTATCGGTACCTGTGGCTGCAATGAGATCAGCGACAACACCATCTGTTGTTGTATTAACGGGATCTGCTGCAATTACATAGGAGCCAATATTCACACCCGCACTCGTTTTACCCAAGCCATAGGCGTTTCCTGAAGCGTTAGCATTTACATTATCGAAAAACCCATTTTCAATATAAGCGGCGCTCCCCAGGCCCACACGAGTATCATGGCGGTTATCCGTAGAAGTCACCCCAACGCTGGTATCGCTGTCACAGGTAATAGTGAGAGTAATACTTTTAGCCCCCAACTGAACCAGTGTATTCGCCGTGCCAGTTGGATTGATGGTAGAAGCTGGCATTGTGCCATAATCTACCACTCCACCGTTTGGCAGTGAGGGTACGCAGGAACCAGGAACGATATTACCAATAACTTTCAACGTCACATCATTAGCAGCGTGTGCATTTGACATGGCGAGGGCTGCACAAATAGCAGCAGATGAAAATAATTTTTTAAAAGTGATATTCATAATTTGTCCTTAAAAGAAAATCCGTTTTTGTTAACGCACATATATATTTTCACAGGGTGATATCGGATACAATCAAATTAAAATAAAACATTATTGAAGATAAATTTAACTGTCCTACAGAAAATAACCCAACAAGATTAATCCCATGCCAATTAATAGACCTATATCTTTTGCAAAGACACAAGTTTTTTAGAGAGTAATTTTATGCAGAAAATAAAAAAACCTGCACAGTTGTGCAGGTTCGGAAAAAATATTGTGCTTTATGAAGTTTATTTGACGACACGGAGTGCCGGACGACCACCGCGCGGAGGCGGATCGTCATCAGGGTCATTGTCGTCGTGATGGTCGGGTTTATCGCCATCAATCACAGACATTACCGTGTCGCTTTCACGTTCATCGGATGTCCCATCATCGTTCAGGCTGGCGACCTCTTCATCATAAGCCGCTTCCGGTTCGAACATGGTACCTGCACCGTTTTCACGGGCGTAGATAGCCAGAACCGCAGCCAGCGGAACGGAAACCTGACGCGGCACGCCGCCGAAACGCGCATTAAAGCGCACTTCGTCGTTCGCCAGTTCCAGGTTACCCACTGCACGTGGCGCAATATTCAGTACAATCTGTCCGTCGCGTGCGTATTCCATTGGAACCTGCACGCCCGGCAACGTCACATCCACAACCAGGTGCGGCGTGAGCTGGTTATCCAGCAGCCATTCATAGAAGGCGCGCAGCAGATACGGACGGCGTGGTGAAAGTTGTGACATTTCCACAGTCATTAGCCTCGGCCGAGACGCATTTCGCGCTCCGGTTCAGTTAAGGATGCCAGGAAAGAGTCGCGTTCGAATACGCGAGTCATGTAGCCTTTCAGCTCTTTCGCGCCAGGACCGCTGAATTCTACGCCCAGGGTTGGCAGGCGCCACAGCAGCGGTGCCAGGTAGCAATCTACCAGGCTGAACTCATCGCTCAGGAAGAAAGGTTTTTGACCAAATACCGGCGCAATCGCCAGCAGCTCTTCACGCAGCTGTTTACGCGCAGCATCCGCTTCTGAAGAGGAACCGTTAACGATAACGTTCATCAGCGAGTACCAGTCTTTCTCGATACGCTGCATGTACAGGCGGCTTTCACCACGCGCAACAGGGTAAACAGGCATCAGCGGCGGATGCGGGAAACGCTCATCCAGGTATTCCATAATGATACGGGATTCCCACAGGGTCAGCTCGCGATCCACCAGCGTCGGTACGCTTTGGCTCGGGTTGAGATCGATCAGATCCTGAGGCGGGTTATCCTTTTCCACATGCTCGATCTCAAAACTGACACCCTTCTCGGCCAGCACGATACGAACCTGATGGCTATAAATGTCAGTAGGACCAGAAAACAGCGTCATTACCGAACGTTTGTTGGCAGCGACAGCCATGAAAACCTCCAGGTATATTCAGAATTTTTACTGCTACCAGCCCAACGGGGCTAGCCAGATGATGTATCGCCCATCCCAGAGAAAACACATTGTTCAAGAATCGAACAAAAATCGAGTATTCACCGATATTTGGGCATAAAATTGGATGATAGTTTACCAGATTTTGATGGCTTTGTGGTGAGGGGATGCCGGAAATGTGGAAAAAGAGAAGATATATGAAATGTTACTGTGGATAACCTGCGCATTATCCATAAAAAAACCCGCCGAAGCGGGTTTTTCGCCAATCGTTCTGCGTAAGCAGAATAGATTAACGTTTGGAGAACTGTGGACGACGACGTGCTTTACGCAGACCCACTTTCTTACGTTCAACCTGACGAGCGTCACGAGTAACGAAGCCAGCTTTACGCAGTTCAGAACGCAGGGATTCGTCGTACTCCATCAGCGCGCGGGTGATACCGTGACGGATCGCACCTGCCTGACCGGAGATACCACCACCTTTAACGGTGATGTACAGATCCAGTTTTTCTACCATATCAACCAGTTCCAGCGGCTGGCGAACTACCATGCGGGCAGTTTCGCGACCGAAGTATTGTTCCAGAGAACGCTGGTTAATTACGATTTTACCACTGCCCGGTTTAATGAAAACGCGAGCTGCGGAACTTTTGCGGCGACCAGTGCCGTAGTATTGATTTTCAGCCATTGCCTATAATCCCGATTAGATGTCAAGAACTTGCGGTTGCTGTGCCGCGTGGTTGTGCTCGTTGCCTGCGTAAACTTTCAGTTTACGGAACATAGCACGACCCAGCGGGCCTTTTGGCAGCATGCCTTTAACCGCGATTTCAATCACACGCTCAGGACGGCGGGCAATCATCTCTTCAAAGGTCGCTTCTTTGATACCACCGATGTGGCCGGTGTGGTGGTAGTACATTTTGTCAGTACGCTTGTTGCCGGTAACAGCAACTTTGTCAGCGTTCAGAACGATGATGTAATCACCGGTATCAACGTGCGGAGTATATTCCGCTTTATGCTTACCGCGCAGGCGACGAGCCAGTTCAGTAGCCAGACGGCCCAGAGTTTTACCGGTCGCGTCAACAACATACCAGTCGCGCTGTACGGTTTCTGGTTTAGCTGTAAAAGTTTTCATTAAAAGCTTACCCAAATAATAAGTTACACGTTGGTGAACACCCAAACGTTTAGTCAGTTGAGGTTCACACGACAAAGTCCGGCAAACCTACCCCTTCGAATAGCACATGCCGACACATAGAAAGTTTCGGGAAAAAAACCTTCTCGTAACGTGGGGTCGCAAGATTATAGAGAAGTTGAGGTCAAAGATCGACCCTTAAATGTGATTTGGGATGGGTTTTTCGGGGTTGCGTATTGTGCGGTCTGGTGCCCTCACCCCCAGCCCCTCTCCCACAGGGAGAGGGTAGCGTTTGTTAAGGCTTGGTGCCCTCACCCCCAGCCCCTCTCCCACGGGGAGAGGGTAGCATTTATGGCATATGCTCACGCTTGAGGTACTCTTCGCTCTGCATCTCTTGCAGGCGCGACAGGCAGCGCTGGAACTCAAACTTCAGGCGCTCGCCCTGATAGATCTCATATAAAGGCACCTCGGCACTGACTACCAGCTTGACGTGGCGCTCATAAAACTCGTCCACCAGCGCGATGAAGCGGCGCGCTTCGCTCTCCATGAGAGGGGTCATGACGGGCACATCCCATAACATAACGGTATGGAACAGTCGCGAAAGCGCAATGTAGTCATGCTGGCTGCGGGCGTCCACGCAGAGCGTTGCAAACGAGACGGCCAGCGTCTGGTTCTCTACGCCAAGCGTCGGCAACGGACGATGATTAATCTCCAGCGCTGGTGCGTTATCCCGCGGCGCCCCTGCCAGCGCCAGCCAGAGTTTATCCATCTCGCTGGCTGTGTCGGCGTTCAGCGGTGAAAGCCACAGGTGCGCCTGCGTCAGCGTGCGCAAACGATAGTCGACGCCAGCGTCGACATTCATGATGTCGCAGTGCTGCTTAATGGCATCTATGGCTGGCAGGAAACGCGCCCGCTGGAGACCGTTGCGATAAAGCTCATCCGGCGGGATATTTGAGGTCGCCACCAGGGTGATCCCACGCGCAAACAGCGCTTTCATCAGCCCCCCCAGCAGCATCGCGTCCGTAATATCGGAAACAAAGAATTCGTCGAAGCAGAGTACGTCCGTTTCCGCCTTGAAGCGGTCCGCCACGATTTCCAGCGGGTCGGTTTCGCCCTGGAGCGCCGTCAACTCCTCATGAACCCGCAGCATAAAACGGTGAAAGTGCAGACGCTGCTTACGCGTGCCGGGCAGGCTCTGGTAGAACATGTCCATCAGCCAGGTCTTACCCCGCCCAACGCCGCCCCACATATATAAGCCACGAACCGGTGCGTTTACCGTGGGCTCTTTTTTGCCCAGTAAACGGCCGAATGCCGCCTTCAGCCCACTGCTCTGCACCGCATCGGCGGGTTTCGCCAGAAGCTCCTGGTAAATCGTGTCCAGGCGGTTTACCGCTTCACGCTGGACATCATCCGGCTGGTGTGTGCCCTCACTCAGGGCGAGTTGGTAACGCGATGATGGGGACAGGTTTTGCATGATGTTATTGTTATTCCTTTAGTTAAACCTCATCAGCGGTCGTGGCTGAAGAAAAAAAGGCCGTTCTACACTACGCGATGATACGTCAGGATTCCACTTCTGCGGAAATAGCGGTTATAGTGGCATAATCAGGCACAGGCAGGAGCCGAGCCAACACCCTACGGAACAACAAGACAACGGGAGAAGTTCATGACCTGGGAATATGCGCTAATCGGTTTAGTCGTCGGCATCATCATTGGTGCTGTGGCCATGCGTTTCGGTAACCGCAAATTGCGTCAGCAGCAGTCACTGCAATACGAACTGGAAAAGAACAAAGCCGAACTGGAAGAATACCGCGAAGAGCTGGTCAGCCACTTTGCCCGTAGCGCTGAGCTGCTGGACAACATGGCGACAGATTATCGCCAGCTCTACCAGCACATGGCGAAAAGCTCCAGCAGCCTGCTGCCGGAAATGACAGCGGAGAGCAACCCCTTCCGCAATCGTCTGGCGGACTCTGAGGCCGGTAACGATCAGGCACCGGTTCAGATGCCACGCGACTATTCAGACGGCGCGTCCGGCCTGCTGCGCGGTGGCGTAAAACGCGATTAATCGCACAACCTGAATAAATTTTACGGGCGCACCTTATGCGCCCGTCCTTTCTTCCCGTCCCCAGCTATTATTTAGTCAAACACCTCATTGTTCAGCGGTTGAAAATTCAATAACATCAAGATGTTTTTGGGGCCGTTCTTTTTCATTCCAGGATACGAGAGTCAGCATCGATGAAGAAAAAAAACCAGCTGTTGAGCGCCTTAGCGTTAAGTGTCGGGTTATCTCTCTCGGCGTCCTTCCCCGCCAGTGCGGCACTACCTTCGCAGGTGCCAGGACAAGAAGCCATTCCCAGCCTTGCGCCGATGCTTGAAAAAGTCCTGCCTGCGGTAGTCAGCGTTCAGGTGGAAGGGACGGCACGCCAAAGCCAGCGTATTCCCGAAGAGCTGAAGAAATATTTTGGCGAAGAGGTGCCGGATCAGCAGGCTCAGCCGTTTGAAGGCCTTGGTTCGGGCGTGATTATCGACGCGGCCAAAGGCTATATCCTGACCAATAACCACGTGATCAGCCAGGCTGATAAAATCAGCGTTCAGCTGAACGATGGCCGGGAGTTTGACGCCAAACTGATCGGCGGTGACGATCAGAGTGATATCGCCCTGCTACAGGTGCAAAACCCCAGCAACCTGACCCAGATCGCCATCGCCGATTCCGATAAGCTGCGCGTGGGTGATTTTGCCGTCGCGGTCGGTAATCCGTTCGGTTTAGGGCAGACCGCCACCTCCGGGATTGTCTCTGCCCTGGGGCGCAGCGGCCTGAATCTCGAAGGGCTGGAAAATTTCATCCAGACCGATGCCTCCATCAACCGGGGCAACTCCGGCGGTGCGCTGCTTAACCTGAACGGCGAACTGATCGGCATTAATACCGCTATCCTCGCACCAGGCGGCGGCAGCATCGGAATTGGTTTTGCCATTCCGAGTAACATGGCGAAAACCCTGTCTCAACAGCTGATACAGTTTGGCGAGGTTAAGCGCGGGCTGCTGGGCATTAAAGGCATGGAGATGAGCGCCGATATCGCCAAAGCCTTTAAGCTCAACGTCCAGCGCGGGGCGTTTGTCAGCGAAGTGCTGCCCAACTCAGGCTCTGCGAAAGCGGGCGTGAAATCCGGTGACGTTATTGTCAGCCTGAACGATAAACCGCTGAGCAGCTTCGCTGAATTACGTTCGCGTATTGCCACCACGGAGCCTGGCGCTAAAGTGAAGCTGGGCCTGATCCGCGAGGGCAAACCGCTGACCGTGGAAGTGACACTGGACAAGAGCACTTCCTCTTCCGCCAGTGCAGAACAGATCTCCCCGGCGCTACAGGGCGCAACGCTGAGCGACGGTCAGCTTAAAGACGGCACGAAAGGCATTTCTGTCACTGCCGTTGAGAAAAGCAGTCCAGCCGCGCAGGCAGGTTTACATCAGGACGACGTGATCGTGGGCGTGAACCGCACTCGCGTGCAGTCTATTGCCGAAATGCGCAAGGTGCTGGAGAGTAAACCGGCGGTCATTGCCCTGCAAATTATCCGTGGCAACGACACCCTCTACATTTTACTGCGTTAACCATTTGCGACTCCGGGCATCGCCGCTGCGTGTGATGTCCGGATAACTCATGTTATGCTGCAAACCGTTCCTTTTTTAACGACACACGCATCATGCTTTTAAAGCTCTTTCGTTCAATTGTCATTGGTTTGATCGTTGCCGGTCTGCTGCTGGTGGCTATGCCATCTTTACGCCAGTTCAACAAACTGTCGGCTCCTCAGTTCGACAGCACGGATGAAACGCCTGCAACGTACAATCAGGCGGTACGCCGTGCCGCCCCCGCCGTGGTTAACGTCTATAACCGCGGGCTTAACAGTTCCGCTCATAACCAGCTGGAGATCCGCACGCTTGGTTCCGGTGTGATCATGGATGACCGGGGTTACATCATCACCAATAAACACGTGATCAACGATGCCGACCAGATTATCGTCGCCTTGCAGGATGGCCGCGTGTTTGAAGCCCTGCTGGTGGGGTCGGACAGCCTGACCGATCTGGCGGTGCTGAAGATCAACGCCACGGGCGGTCTGCCGACTATCCCGATTAATCGCAAACGAACGCCGCACATCGGCGATGTGGTGCTGGCGATCGGTAACCCGTACAACCTGGGCCAGACCATCACTCAGGGGATCATCAGCGCGACAGGTCGAATTGGACTGAACCCGTCAGGGCGGCAGAACTTCCTGCAAACCGATGCCTCGATCAACCACGGTAACTCCGGCGGTGCGCTGGTGAACTCTCTGGGCGAACTGATGGGCATTAACACCCTCTCCTTTGACAAGAGCAACGATGGTGAAACACCGGAAGGGATTGGCTTTGCCATTCCGTTCCAGCTGGCGACCAAGATCATGGACAAGCTGATCCGCGATGGCCGCGTGATCCGTGGCTACATCGGTATTGGCGGGCGTGAAATCGCGCCGATGCATACGCAGGGCGGTGGTATCGATCAGATCCAGGGGATTGTGGTCAACGAAGTGGCGCCTGGCGGCCCGGCGGCCAATGCAGGTATCCAGGTGAACGACGTTATTCTTTCCGTCAACGGCACGCCGGCGGTCTCTGCGCTGGAAACGATGGACCAGGTGGCGGAAATTCGACCGGGCTCTATCATCCCCGTAGAAGTCATGCGTAATGACAAGAAGCTCACGATTCAGGTCACCATCCAGGAATACCCGGCCACTAACTGACGGGCATAAAAAAACGGAGCTTAGCGCTCCGTTTTTTTTACCGGGACAAGATCACTTGTTAACGAACTCTTCGCCCAGCGTGATGTCTTTCTTCAGCGTATCCAGCATGCCTTCCATCGCGTTTTGCTCAAACGCGCTCAGCGTGCCGATAGACTTACGCTCTTCAACGCCGTTTTTACCCAGCAGCAGCGGCTGAGAGAAGAAGCGCGCGTGTTCACCGTCGCCTTCTACGTAAGCGCATTCAACCACGTTTTTCTCGCCCTGCAGCGCGCGAACCAGAGACAGGCCGAAACGCGCCGCCGCCTGGCCCATAGACAGGGTTGCAGAACCGCCACCCGCCTTCGCTTCCACCACTTCGGTGCCTGCATTCTGAATACGTTTAGTCAGGTCAGCCACTTCCTGCTCGGTGAAGCTCACGCCCGGGATCTGCGACAGCAGAGGCAGGATGGTCACGCCAGAGTGTCCGCCGATAACCGGCACTTCCACTTCCGTTGGCTGCTTGCCTTTCAGCTCAGCCACGAAGGTATTGGAACGGATGATATCCAGCGTAGTTACGCCGAACAGTTTGTTCTTGTCGTAAACGCCCGCTTTCTTCAGCACTTCTGCTGCGATGGCAACGGTGGTGTTCACCGGGTTGGTGATGATACCGATGCACGCTTTCGGGCAGGTTTCAGCGATCTGCTGAACCAGGTTTTTCACGATGCCCGCGTTGACGTTGAACAGGTCTGAACGATCCATACCCGGTTTACGCGCAACACCCGCGGAGATCAGCACCACATCGGCATTCTGCAACGCAGGACGCGCATCTTCACCGGAGAAGCCTTTGATTTTCACAGCTGTCGGGATGTGGCTCAGGTCAACCGCCACACCTGGGGTTACCGGAGCAATATCGTACAGGGAGAGTTCTGAGCCTGAAGGCAGTTGGGTTTTCAGTAGTAGGGCAAGCGCCTGGCCGATACCACCAGCAGCGCCGAGGACTGCGACTTTCATCCTAAACTCCTTATTATGGTTAACTTAAGTATCTGTAACTCCGTTGCGGCGACCATAATTCAGCACGTCATTAATTACAATTTTCATCGCTAAAGAATTTGAGGTCGCACGTCTTTGACCTTCACCCGAATGCTATCAGGCTGTGGGCAACAACGAATTAAGAGGGGGTTACAATACACCCTGCCACGCCACCAAAACAACATCATTTTGATAACATTTAATTTACTTTTAAGCTTATTTGCGCGGCGTGACCCAGGCATGTTTTCTGATAACGAAATCTGATAAAATCTCTCCCTTTCATAACATTATTTCAGCCTGGTGCCAGGTAGATAATTTGCATAAAAATTCATCCACATGCATAATAATGTTGTTTCTATCGTCATATTCCGGGTGACTTATGCGAAGCTCGTCTAAGCAAGAAGAATTAGTGAAAGCGTTTAAAGCGCTACTCAAAGAAGAGAAATTCAGTTCTCAGGGAGAAATTGTTCAGGCGTTGCAGGAGCAAGGCTTCGACAACATCAACCAGTCGAAGGTCTCCCGCATGTTAACCAAGTTTGGTGCAGTGCGTACGCGCAACGCCAAAATGGAGATGGTTTATTGCCTGCCTGCTGAACTTGGCGTGCCAACGACCTCCAGCCCGCTGAAAAACCTGGTTCTGGACATTGACTATAACGATGCCGTGGTCGTGATCCACACCAGCCCGGGTGCAGCCCAGCTGATTGCCCGCCTGCTGGACTCGCTGGGTAAAGCAGAGGGGATCCTCGGGACCATCGCCGGCGATGACACCATTTTTACGACCCCGGCAAATGGTTTCTCGGTGAAAGACCTCTACGAAGCGATTCTGGTCCTGTTCGAACAGGAGCTGTAATCTTCTGCCCCGTAGCGCCTGGCTACGGGGATCATTCTGCGGCCGCCTCGTTTTACCCTGCTTTTCTCTGCCTGCTGCTTTTGCAAATAGTGCTTTTTACCGCCTGTTAACATTCATTCAGTGAATGATCTGCCGTAAAATCGCACTAAAAATCAAAGCCGCCTATCCAATTGATTTACATAATAAAAAATCATAACACCTGCAGAGTAACGCCCTTTTTTATTCATTCCCGTTATAAAAAATGATGTTTTTAACACGTAATAACAGGCGAAACCATTAGTCTGGTATTAATTTTTTCCGTGATTAGTGTATACTTGATTTTGTGATGAGGGTCACAGAACAAAGACCCCAGTAAAATAATTGACGAGGTAAATAATCATGAAAATTAAAACCACTGTAGCTGCCCTGAGCGTACTGTCAGTCCTGTCATTCGGTGCGTTTGCAGCCGACACTATTAACGCCGAACAGGCACAATCCCGTCAGGCTATCGGGACCGTTTCTGTTGGTGCCATCGGTACTTCTCCGATGGACATGCACGAAATGCTGAACAAAAAAGCGGAAGAACAGGGTGCGTCATCTTATCGCATCATCGAAGCGCGCAGTGGCGACCACTGGCACGCTACCGCAGAACTGTACAAATAAACCCTCGTCGTATCTCATCATACGACTTGCCCCTGACCTCCCGGTCAGGGGCTTTTTTATCACTGGCGCACGTTGAAACGCAGTTGCCCTTCCAGCTCCTCCTCCGCTTCATCAAACAATAAAATCAATGCGCCAAAGCGTCTGCGCAGTTTTTCAGGCAGATGGGTAAATTCGATCTCCAGCGGTAACGGCAGCCTGTCGCCGGTAACCACATCCCACAGCATATCAAGATTGTTTACGCTGCCCCGCTCCAGGTCGAACGCCCGGATAAACTCGCGGTAGAAGTCTTCCTGACTATCAATTTCGTCAAAATCAAAGGTATAAATTTTCATTGCCAGCCACCCGGTACAGGCGGGCGGCAGATGCCGCCCTGTCTATTATAAGCCCCCGATATGCAGGGTTTTAACTTCCAGAAACTCCTCCAGCCCCAGCACAGACCCCTCGCGTCCCAGCCCGGACTCTTTTACGCCCCCAAACGGACCCAGCTCGGTCGAGACCGCACATTCATTAATTCCGATCATGCCGCTCTCAATGGCCTGTGAGACGCGGAACACGCGCGAGAGATTCTGGGTATAAAAGTAGGCCGCCAGCCCGTAAGGCGTATTGTTAGCGCGCATAACCACTTCGTCTTCCGACGTGAAGCGGAAGCAGGCGGCAACGGGACCAAAGGTCTCTTCTTCTGCCAGCTTCATGCCTTCATGGCAGTCACCGAGTACGGTTGGCATCCAGAAGTTGCCGCCAAGTTCGTGCGGTTTACCCCCAGCCAGCACCGTGGCCCCCTTCGCTACCGCATCTTCGACGTGCTCACGGACTTTCTCGACAGCCGAAGGCTCAATCAGCGGGCCGACAACGACGCCCTCGTCCAGACCGTTACCCACCTTCAGCGCCTTCACCGCATCGGCAAGCTGATTGACAAACTTGTCATAGACCGTCTCCTGAATATAGAAACGGTTTACGCTGACGCAGACCTGCCCGGCGTTACGGAATTTATTGGCGATGGCGCCTTTGACGGCGGCCTCAATATCCGCGTCCTCGAAAACGATATACGGCGCATTGCCGCCCAGCTCCATCGATACCTTTTTCATGGTCTCAGCGGAATTGCGAACCAGCGTTTTCCCGACGGCGGTTGACCCCGTAAACGAGATTTTGCGCACGTCATGGCTGGCCATAATGGCGTCGCTAATTTCTGAGGTGCTCCCCGCGACCGCATTCAGCACACCATCCGGCACACCGGCCTGCTTCGCCAGCGTCAGCAGCGCAAAGGCGCTCAGCGGCGTGTTGTTTGCAGGCTTGATGACGCCGGTACATCCTGCTGCCAGCGCCGGGCCGAGCTTACGGGTGAGCATAGCCATCGGGAAATTCCATGGCGTGATAGCAGCAACCACCCCAACAGGTTCACGAGTGGCCAGAATACGGGAGCCGGGTTTAACCGGAGGAATGATTTCACCGTTAGCGCGCTTGGCCTGCTCCGCAAACCACTGAATAAAGCTGGCAGCGTAGTCCACCTCGCCCTCAGCCTCTTTCAGCGGCTTGCCCTGCTCGGTGGTCATCAGCCGCCCGAGCCAGCTTTTGTTCTCGATAATCAGTTCATACCAGCGATAGAGGATCGCGGAACGCTCTTTTGCCGTTTTTGCGCGCCATGCGGGAAAGGCTTTCGTCGCGGCCGCAATGGCCTCTTCGGTTTCGGCTTTCCCTGCTTTCGCCACTTTCGCAACCACCTCGCCCGTGGCCGGGTTTAGCACATCAAACGTGGTGTCGAGTGTTTTCCAGATACCGTTAACCAGATACCCGGTCTGAAAAAGAATACTGTCCTGAAGAGCCTGGGTTGTCATGTGTCCTCCCTTCCTGAATGTTTGAACCTGCAAGAATAAGTATAGCCACAAAAAAACCGACGCTTTTGGCGTCGGTTTTCTCTTCGTTAGCTGTCTGTCAGCGCATTCTGGTAGCGGTGCAGCATAAACACCAGCCGCTCTACCGGCTCGGTAACCTGCGGCGGGGCTTCCCAGACTCGCAGTTTCTCCTGGTAGATATCCAGCTCCTCCAGCAGTTGCTTAAAGTAGCGGCGACGTTTGTCATCACTGGATGCCGATATCACATGGTCCGCCGTTCGCCGTAGCTGGCGGTGGAAAGCGGACAAATCGTCGTTGATCGGCACTGGCGCGTTCCGCAGACGCTGGTGCGCGATAATCATGGTTAACGCCAGACGGAAGCGAGCGACATCGCCCGGGAATTTATTCAACAGCAGGAACAGTTGCTGGTAAAGAGCCGGAAGGTGGTTCTGCTTGCGCCGCGCGGTGTTGGTGGTCAAGGACGATACGGCGGCCGACACAAACTGATTGAGCAGCACGCGCCCTGTCCGCGCCTGAGAGTTATCCCGCACCAGCAGGATCACCATCATCGCCAGGAAACAGCCCACCAGCTGGCCTAATGCGCTATCCAGGAACTGGCTGAAATGGAAGGTCATCGGGTTATCCAGCACGAGGATGTTAATCGTACTCGCCAGCGCACCTAACGATCCCAGACGGCGTTTTTGTACCTCAATCCCGATAAAGAACGCCATCACCGCCAGGCTGATACAGAGCAAAAGCATGCTTTGCTGCGTCGAGGGGATGATTACCAGGAAGTAGAGCGCGCCAATGGGTAACGCCGCAATGGTGCCGTACAGAAAATCAATAGCGACCATGCGCGGGTTGGGCAGACGCATCGCCAGCGCGGTAACGACGGCAATCATCACCATCGCGCCGCTGCCGGACGTCCAGCCGGTCCACAGCCAGAACAGCGTGCCGAGTATACAGGCCAGGGTGGTACGCCAGAAGTTAACCATCGCATGATGACGCTCGGCGGATTCCGGTTTGATCACCACTTCGCCCTGTAACACCTCTTCTTCCGCCGCACTGATTTTGGTGTTGCTAATCACGCCGCGTTTCAGAAGCAGGTAGCGCGTTGCGGCGCCAACCCAGGTATAAATAGTGACTGGCGTATCCCGTTCGCCCGTCCAGGCAATCACACGACGCATGCGTTTAAGCTGTCGATGCACGTCCTGCACCGTCTCCACAGGCTCATCAAACAGTTCGCGGAAGGTATCCGTTACCACTTCGGGGCGAGTGTTCTGAATCAGGTAGGTTTCACACGCCTGGGTGATCAGCGTTAACGAGACGGTATTGATCGCTTTCAGACGACGATTGGCACGCTCCCAGCGGGAAGACTCCATATTGAGATTACTGCGCATCCCTTCCAGCGCCTGCGTGCGGCGCACCAGCGCGCTCCAGGCCTTGTCGACCTCTTCGCTGTCGCCGTGCTTAATGCACAGCTGCATGAGCTGGTACTGGGCAACAATCAGCGCGTCCAGCTCACGATCGACTTCCTGCTTGATGGATCGCGGAGAGAAGAGCAGATCGGCGACAATCGCGCAGACGATACCAATGACAATCTCGCTGCAACGTTCCACGGCGAACTGCGGAGCAAGCAGCGGTTCACTCTGAATGGTGATGATAATAATCAGCGCGGTATATCCCGCCAGGCCCCAGGCGTACGAGTTCTCCACCTTCACCAGCGAAGAGACCCAGGTGCAAAAACCCGCCCAGATACAGCATACAATCAGCATCAGCAGCGGCGTGCGGATCATCAGGATGATAATGGTCAGGGCGGCGATACAGCCGATAAAGGTACCGATAATACGCAGCATCCCGCGATAGCGAATTGCCCCGGAGTAAGGCTCGCCACCCGCCGCGAAGGCAGGACCGGCGGCGACGATCGCGGCGGTCAGAACAGCCCAGCGCGGCGTTTCAAGCTGGAAATGGAAGCCAACAAACAGCGCCAGCACAATGGCGCATGCCAGCTTCACGGCGAAGCGGATGTGCTGGCTGGCGATGGAAAAAATGCCCATAGCGATCAACCAAACTCGCGCAGGCGATGGGCGATTTGACGGAAGATAGAATCCTGGCTGGCATCACGGTCTTTTTCACCGGTGATCACTACCGTCGCCGTGGTGCCTGCGGGCCAGAGGTTGCTCTGCTGCTCATCCAGACGAATGCGTACCGGTACGCGCTGCGCCAGACGAACCCACTCGAGGTTAGAATCGACGGTCGCCATCCCTTTTGAATCATTGGTACTGCTGGCGTTGGTCACCCCCGCGGCCACGCTGTCCACGGTTCCTTTCAGGACCCGGTTGCTGCCGAGCGGCGTGATTTCGGCGCGATAGCCCGGACGCACGCCTTCCAGCTTGGTCTCTTCCATATAGGCGAGGACGTAGAAGGAGTTCTGTTTCACCAGCGCCACGGCGGTGGAGCCGCGCGTGATAAACTCACCCGCATAGACGTTGAGGTTGGTTACCCAGCCATCGGACGGGGCGCGGATAACGGTACGTTCCAGATCGAGCTTCGCCAGATCGCGCGTCGCCTGCGCTTTTGCCAGCTGATGCAGCACGGTTTGCAGCACGTTATTGGACTGATCAATCTCTTCCCGGGACATGGCCTGGATGCCCAGCTTGTTACGACGTCCTGCTTCACGGCGTTTTTCAGCGGCCAGCGCGTTGTAATACGCTACATCGGCTTCCGCTTCTTCCAGCGCTTTTTGATAGCGCGGCTGGTCAATAGTGAACAGTACCTGATCTTTTTTCACCAGCTGGTTATCGTGGACATTGACCGCCGTAATGAGACCGGCGACATCGGGCGCTATCGCGACCACCTCCGCGCTGAAACGCGCATCGCGCGTCCACGGGGATTCGGTGTAATAAACCCAGGCGCGAAAAATAGCGATGAACGCCAGGATGACCAGCGCCATAGTGATGGCAGTGCGGGAGATTTTTCTTGTTAGCGTTTTCACATCAACCTCAGACAAACATGCGCGATATTAAATAGAACAGGCAGCAATACAGCGCGGTATTAAACAATGCAGGATGCCAGACGAAATCATAAATCCCGGTAGGGACCAGCACCTTGCGCACTAGCCAGAAGATCGCCAGTGATAAAAGAAGCTCGAAAAATATCGGTGGGAACGACAGACCGAACACCACGATAACGGGAAACAGACTCATGTTGACCTTGATTAAAGAGATGCAGGTTACTGGATTATTAAGCTCACGCCGCCGCAGGAGAGCATGAATTGCCGGGCGAGAGTGGCGCAGCCGTTATGTAATTAATAATATATTAACGTAACTGTTATGCTGTTATCTATCATATGTGATCTAAATCACTTTTAAGCCAGAGTGAATAATGGAACGTCTAAAACGCATGTCCGTCTTTGCGAAAGTGGTTGAGCAAGGCTCTTTTACCGCCGCAGCACGTCAGCTACAAATGAGCGTCTCATCCATTAGCCAGACAGTGTCAAAACTGGAAGATGAGCTCCAGGTGAAGCTGCTCAACCGCAGCACCCGCAGCATTGGGCTGACGGAAGCGGGTAAAATTTACTATCAGGGCTGCCGTCGAATGCTGCATGAAGTGCAGGATGTTCACGAGCAGCTCTACGCCTTTAACAACACGCCTATCGGCACGCTGCGTATCGGGTGTTCTTCAACTATGGCACAAAATGTTCTCGCTGCCATGACGGCGGAAATGCTGAAAGAGTATCCCGGTTTAACCGTTAATCTGGTAACGGGTATTCCGGCACCGGATCTGATTGCCGATGGGTTAGACGTGGTGATCCGCGTTGGCGCATTGCAGGACTCGAGCCTGTTCTCGCGTCGACTGGGCAGCATGCCGATGGTGGTCTGCGCTTCGAAAAGCTATCTGGCACAGTATGGCGTACCGGAAAAACCTGCTGACCTGAGCAACCACTCGTGGCTGGAATACAGCGTTCGCCCAGATAACGAATTTGAACTGATCGCGCCAGAAGGGCTTTCCACCAAACTGCTGCCTGAAGGCCGCTTCGTGACCAACGATCCGATGACCATCTCACGCTGGCTGGTGGCCGGGGCCGGGATCGCCTACGTGCCGCTGATGTGGGTGATCAACGAGATCAACAGCGGCGAACTGGAGATCCTCTTCCCGCGCTACCAGTCGGATCCGCGCCCGGTGTACGCGCTCTATACCGAAAAGGACAAGCTGCCGCTGAAGGTGCAGGTCTGTATTAACTATCTGACGGACTATTTTGTGGAAGTGGCAGAGCTGTTTCAGGGGATGCGGGGAAGAAGGAAAGAGTAGGCCTCCCCCCTCACCCCGGCCCTCTCCCCAAAGGGGCGAGGGAGAAAAGACGGCACGGAGCAGTCCCCTCTCCCCGTTGGGGAGAGGGTTAGGGTGAGGGGAAAATGAAAAAATTACGCCGTGCCGCCCACCGTCAGGTTATCAACCTTCAGCGTAGGCTGGCCCACGCCTACCGGCAGGCTCTGACCCTCTTTGCCGCAGACGCCCACGCCGTTATCCAGCTTCAGATCGTTACCGACCATGGAGATCTGCTGCATTGCTTCAATCCCGGATCCGATCAGCGTCGCCCCTTTTACCGCTTTGGTCACTTTGCCCTTCTCAATCAGATACGCCTCTGAGGTAGAGAAGACAAATTTACCGGAGGTGATATCCACCTGGCCGCCGCCAAAGTTCGGCGCGAAGATACCGTAATCAACGGATTCGATAATCTCCTGCGGCGTGGATTTACCCGGCAGCATGTAGGTGTTGGTCATGCGCGGCATCGGCAGGTGCGCGTAGGATTCGCGACGACCGTTACCCGTTGGCGCAACGCCCATCAGACGCGCGTTAAGCTTGTCCTGCATGTAACCTTTCAGTACGCCATTTTCGATCAGCACGTTGTACTGGCCCGGCGTGCCTTCATCGTCGATAGAAATCGAGCCGCGACGGTCGAGCATGGTGCCATCATCCACCACGGTACACAGCTCGGAGGAGACAAGCTGCCCCATCTGACCGCTGAATACGGACGTCCCGCGACGGTTGAAATCCCCCTCCAGGCCGTGACCGACCGCTTCGTGCAGCAACACGCCAGGCCAGCCTGCGCCCAGAACCACCGGCAGCGTACCGGCAGGTGCCGCCACGGCAGACAGGTTGACCAGCGCCATGCGCACGGCTTCTTTTGCCCACGCATCCGCGCGCGCTTCGCCGTCAACGTCGCCGAGGAACCAGTCGTAGCCAAAACGACCGCCGCCACCGCTTGAGCCGCGCTCGCGCTTGCCGTCGTCTTCCACCTGCACGCTGATAGAGAGGCGCACAAGCGGACGCACGTCGGCGGCCAGCGTACCGTCCGTCGCCGCCACCAGGATCAGTTCATAAACACCGCTCAGGCTGGCAGAAACTTCCTGCACGCGTTTATCCGCCGCGCGAGCCACTTTGTCCACGCGACGCAGGATGTCCAGCTTCTCTTCGCGGCTCATGCTTTGCAGTGGGTCGATGCTGGTATAAAGCGCAGCGTGCTGCACTTCACCCAGGGTTTTCACGCGACCGTCGCCGGTATCACGCACAATGGTTCGCGCCGCCTGCGCGCTCTGCTCCAGCGCGGCCAGGCTTATCTGGTCTGCATAAGCAAAACCGGTTTTTTCGCCGCTGACGGCGCGCACGCCGACGCCCTGGTCAATGTTATAAGAACCATCTTTAATGATGCTGTCTTCTAAAACCCAGGATTCGTGATAGCTCGACTGGAAATAGAGATCGCCGTAGTCGAGGCGGCGTTCGGTCAGTTGACCAAGAATGGAGAACAGGTCCTGATGGCTCAGGCCGTTCGCTGCGAGCAAATGTTCACTTACCAGGTTCAGACTCATCGTATTGCTACTCGTTCGTTGCCGCCAGTGGCGGTATAAAATCAATATTATTGAGAGTGAGGCAATTACCTGCCCACGTCAAATCATTGCTGTGCTTCTTTGCGCGGCTGGCGCAGCACTTCATTAATCTGCGGTTTATCGATTGGGCCCGTAATGCGGTAGCGCAGAATCGAGACTTTGCTCCAGAGCGGCCCCAGCACTTTGCTGGCGGCAAATACCGCCGCGCCGATTATCGGATTGACCACAAAAGCGGTAGCAACACCCACTGTAGCGGAGATTTCCGGGGCAACAACCGCTTCCATATCCAGCTCCCGGCGCACGAGGTTCACTGATCCTTTCATGGCGATGTCCGCTTCCAGGCCGTCCAGCAGCGTATCATCGGTATGCATCACGCCGTCCTTGATCCAGGCCGTTCCGCGAATGGAGTCATAATAGAAACCGTCGTTGAAGGTATCGCTGAAATCGAAGCGCAGCTTGCGCAGCAGCGCGTCAAAGCTCAGCAGGCGCAGTATTTGCCCTGCATGACCGGTGCTAACATCGGCAATTTGTCCCTTACCAAAACGGGTTCTGAGGATACCGTTCAGCGAGGCAACGTCCGGCTGCCACGGTGCCGCGCGCCAGTGCAGATCGTAATTCACATCGAAGGACGATCCGCGAAGCGGCGTGCTGATCCCAAAGAAGTTAGCCGCGGAGTCCAGCTTGTTGCCTTTAATATCGCCCTTCAGCGAGGTGCGCTGTTCACCCGGTTTGTTCACCCACTCGCCAGCGGCGGTCATGCGGCCAAAGCCGGTATCCACCAGCCCACCAGAGAGGCTCAGCGTATTGCCCTGAATAGCAAAATCACCGTCGATACGGCCATATTTCTGTCCCCACAGCCAGCACTCCGCACAGCGCAGCTGGAGATCGGGCCAGTTGCTGAAATCCACGCGCGACGTTCCACTGCTGCTGAAAGGAGACGTACTTGTCGACTGTGTTTTAGACGCCGTAAAGGTCGGGTTGTAATAGAGATAACGGATAGCCGCCTGCCATGGCGCGTTATCGCGCATCGTCAACGAACCGTTAATTTCACGCCCCTGCGCCTCGACCTTTGAGCCGTTCACCGTCGGCCGGGAGACAATACTCAGGTTGTTCCACTGCTGCCCACCCAGCGTCAGCGCAGGCGTGCGCAAGGTAATGGACTGCGGGAACTGCGCCGTTTGGTCGACGTTTTGCCCGACACCTTTCTGAAACAGTGCCAGCCACTCTGCGCCATCCATCGGCGGGAGATTCAGTTCAATGCCCGCCTGCTCCGGCAGCGGCGGCGTGGTACGGCTGTCCGTCGTCCAGATCGCCCTGTCCAGCGTCAGCTTGCGGTTAAGCAGCCAGCGGCTGTTGAAGTGGTTTGTTCCGCCAGCGTTTCCGGTTAAATCGAAGCTGTTAAGGTTGCCCGCAACCTTAACGTTGACGGGCAGTGCTTCACCGCTTTTCTTGTTCAGCGGTGCGGGAAGCTGGCTACTGAGGTTTTTTAGATCGCCCGTAATGTCGACGTTATAGCGCGCACCGGCATGATAAGGCAGGTCGATGGCGACCTTGCCATTCCATGACACCGCGCCGTCCACCGCATTCTCAATCGGCTTCGGCAGAACATCCATGCGTGACGGCTGCCAGTTCGCGTCCATATTGACCGCCACCTGGTAGGCTTTATCGCCCTCGGTGGTGGAGAAATCGATATTGACGGGTTGATTGAACCAGGTCGCTTTCAGCGGCTTACTTTTCAGATTGCCGTTAACAAAGCTGAACTGACCGCTAAGGTTTTTCAGCGTGCTGTCCAGCGGCTTGATATAGAGGCTGTTATTGTTCAGACGAACGTCGCCTTTGGCGGTGGTCATTTCACCGTCGAGCGGGATATCCAGATGTAAGCGAGCATTCACATCACCATCTAACTGCAACTGCTGGAGAGTGGCCGCCAGGGAGTCATCCAGCGGCGTATCTTCAAAATATGGGCCAACCGCTTTACCCGGCCCATTAATATCCGCATCAATCAGCAGTTTCTCTTTGGAGTAATCCGGGATGTTTGCCGTCAGGTTGCTTGCTGTTACGCCGCCCAGCGCAACGCTGTCCGTCTTCATCCACAAGCCGTCATTCAGGAAGTTGAGTTCGATATTCAGATTCTTCAGCGCGGGCCAGTCCGGCTGGAAGGCATAGGTGGCGTTGCGTAGCGGCACCAGAACCTGGAACTGGCCTTCGTTATGCTTATACGGGAACAGGTGCGGATTGCCGCCGTAGACCAGCGTGGCGTTATCCGCCTGACCGCCCTGAATGGCGCCGCTGAGATAGTCTACCAGCGCTTTCCCCATCAGGTTTTCCGGGAAGTAGCGCCACGCCTGCGAACCGTCATCCGTGCTGATGCCCGCCAGAATGCCCAGCCACGGCTCATCGCCTTCAGGCTGTAGATAACGGAAATTACCGCGGGCATGTACCGCTTTGGCTTTTACATCAATATCGCGACCATCGAGCTGAAAACCTTTGTCATTCTTCAGCCAGTTGAGGGTGGCGTTTCCCTTTTCGATCTCCAGTGGCGCACGGAAGACCGTTTCGTACGGCATTTTTGCTTCCTGCATTTCTGCCGTCAGCCTGCCGTTTTCCACGCTTCCTTCCAGTTTACCGCTGAAGTGCTCGGCACCCGGCAGCAGCTTCCACTGTTTCCATGCGAGATTTTTCCATGCCGCCTGAAAACGCGTCTTTTCCGTGGCCTGGAGCGGAATATCCAGCGCCAGCCGGTTTATCTGCCCGCTCGGTTGCGTCGCCAGCCAGATTTCGCCCAGCTCCGGTGAGAGTTTTGCGGCCATTGAACGCAACCCTTCGATCGCCGTCAGATCCAGGTTACTGGCACGGATACGCAGCTCATCGCTGCGTTTACCGTTTATCCCGCCGACGTCCTGCTCCGGCATCCACGCCAGCGTCAGTGCGCCGCGCGGCCAGGGTTTGTTATCCATGGAGATGCGCGTATCCGGAATAGCGAACTGCCAGCCGCCTTTATCCTGCGTCACGTGTGCGGTGAGGTTATCGACGGAAAGCTGATGCTGATGGTTTTCCCCCTTCCAGCTCGCGCCCCCCTGCTTAAGCCAGATATCGCCGCTGGCGAACGCCCCGTTCGTCAGGGTCATCCAGCCTTCCAGGCTGAAGCGCGCGGTTTCCAGCTGCATGTTCTGCTGTAGCCACTCACCCAGCCACGGCTTCACGTCCACGTCGTCCGCCTGTAGCCACACCCTGCCGTTGTTCAGCAGGCCATTGTCGTCGCGCAGATCCATCCGCACCTGCATAACGCCGTGCTGCCCGTTCAGGCTGGAGAGATTCACCTGCCCCTCGGCGCGGTGGCGATCTTTCCCGTTTAGCCAGGTCAGCTGTGGGATCGCCAGCTCAGCGCGCTGTCCGGAAAGGGTTATAAAGCTCACTTCGCTGTCGCGGAGATCGAAATGATCGAACTGACGCAGGAAGAGATCGCTGATACGGCTGGTTTCCAGCCCACGATCGCTGTCGCCGCTTTGCAGCGGCGTGTTGGTCATCAGCTGAAGTTGCCAGAAGGTGAGATCGCGAAACTGCCAGCGCAGATGCAGCAGGCTTTGCCAGACATCCAGCGCCAGGGTGACGCGTTTGATTTTAAGATGGCCGCCATCTTTCAGGCTGGCGCTGATATCCCGCGCATCAAGCGTCGGGCCAAAGTTCTGCCAGCTTGCCTCGATATGGCTCACGTCCACCGGCAGACCGGTGGCAGATTCGATTTTTGCCAGGATCTGCGGCCGCCAGCTGTCCAGATGCGGCAAGGCGAGACGCAGCCCGCTCACGAGCAACGCGACAATCACGACCAGCGTTGCCCCTGTAAGCAGTAAAATCCCCGGCAATCGCCTCACGCGTCTCTCCTTGTCAGCCTTAAATCTCGCAGCGAACTGCGTTTACATCATGACGACGTCAAACTGCTCCTGGTTATAGAGCGGCTCAATTTGCACTTTTACCTGTTTGCCGACAAAGATTTCCACTTCCGCCAGCGCGTGCGACTCTTCCCCTTTCAAGGCCTCTGCCACCGCAGGGGAAGCATAGACCAGAAAACGGTCTGAGTCGTAGGCATGATGGACACGGACAATCTCACGCATGATCTCGTAGCAGACCGTCTCCACCGTCTTTACCGTTCCGCGTCCATGGCAGGTTGGACACTCATTACACAGGACATGTTCCACGCTTTCGCGGGTCCGTTTCCGGGTCATTTCCACCAGACCGAGCTGCGAGAAGCCATTGATGCTGGTTTTCACGCGATCTTTACTCAGCGCCTGCTCCAGGGAGTGCAGCACGCGACGGCGGTGGTCTTCATTATTCATATCGATAAAGTCGATGATGATAATACCGCCCAGATTACGCAGGCGAAGCTGGCGTGCGATGGCCTGCGTCGCTTCTATATTGGTATTAAAGATGGTGTCATCGAGGTTGCGATGGCCGACAAACGCGCCGGTGTTGATGTCGACGGTGGTCATCGCTTCGGTCTGATCGATGATCAGATAGCCACCCGATTTCAGCTCAACCTTACGCTCCAGCGCACGCTGGATTTCGTTTTCAACGTCATAGAGATCAAATATCGGCTGGCGTCCGGTGTAATGCTCCAGCAGCCCCGGCATTTCCGGGATGTACTCGGCGGTAAACTCCAGTAAGGCTTCGTACGTCAGACGGGAGTCCACGCGGATTCGGTCGAGCTGCGCATCGGCGAAATCACGTAATACGCGCTGAGCGAGCGCCAGCTCACCGTACAGCCGGTAGCGGGTCTGGTTGCGTTTTTTACGCTCCATCACTTTGGTCCAGACGCGCTTCAGATAGGCCGCATCCGAGGCCAGGTCTTCTTCGCTGATCCCTTCCGCTGCGGTACGGATAATAAACCCACCCTGCTCGTCGCAGTAGGCGCTGACCACCTTTTTCAGGCGTTCACGCTCGCTTTCGCTCTCAATACGCTGTGACACGCCGACGTGCGACGCCCCCGGCATAAAGACCAGATAACGTGAAGGAAGGGTGATGTCGGTGGTCAGACGCGCGCCTTTGGTGCCCAGCGGATCTTTTACCACCTGCACCATCAGATCCTGGCCCTGACGCACCAGCTCAGAGATGTCGCGCACGGCAAACTGTTTTTGCTCTTCGCCTGCCACGCATTCGGTATGCGGCATGATGTCGGAGGCGTGTAAAAACGCCGCTTTATCGAGCCCAATATCTACAAAAGCCGCCTGCATACCCGGCAGTACACGACTGACACGACCTTTGTAGATATTGCCTACGATTCCGCGCCGCGCTTCACGCTCAATATGAATTTCCTGAAGAATGCCACCATCAATGTAGGCCACACGGGTTTCCGATGGCGTTACGTTTACCAACAATTCAGCCGTCATAATTATCCCTTCCCTCACGCAGTGAGTTAAAATTGCTCAGCAACTCATACGTTTCCACCAGCGGTAAGCCGACTACGGCGTGATAGCTGCCATTTATCTTCCTGACAAAACAGCCACCCAACCCTTGAATACCGTATGCACCTGCTTTATCCATAGGTTCACCGCTGGCGATATAGCCGGCGATCTCCTCGTCGGTGAGGACTCTGAACGTCACTTCCGTTACCACAAGGCAATCCAGAACGTACTGGCTGTCTGCCAGCGCTACCGCCGTCATCACCTGATGGGTTTGCCCGGACATGTTACGCAGCATCCGCGCAGCATGGTCTGCGTCGCGGGGTTTCTCAAGCACCTCACCATTGAGAATGACGATGGTATCGGCCCCCAGCACCGGTAAGTCACGCGGCACGCATGCAACGCCCGCCTGCGCTTTTTCACGCGCCAGACGGGAGACATACTGCTGAGCGCTTTCGCCCTCAGCACGTTTTTCTTCGATACCGGTAACGATGCGTTCGAAGGATACACCCAACTGCGCAAGCAGTTCCTGGCGACGCGGAGAACCGGAGGCAAGATACAAAGACGTCATAGAAACCTTTTATTGCACGGCAAACTGCTGGCGAATTTTACGCATCAGCAGGAACAGCCACGGCCAGAGCACACCGTTTACTACACTACTCCAGAACACTTCCGGTCGGAAAGAGACGTTGATCACTAAAAACTCTGCCCAGAAAACAACGATATCCGCAGCGAGCGACAACAACATCACCACCAGCGCCTGTTGCCAGAGCGCAAGGTTACGAAAGAGCTGGAATTTGAGTGCAACGAGATACGCAATAATGCTCATGGATAAGGCGCGGACGCCAAGCGTAGAGCCACTGATAAGATCCAGTATGGCACCCATCACAAAACCTGTGCCGACATTTACGCGGTGCGGCAGGGCAAGGATCCAGTAGAGCAAAATGAGTAATACCCAGTTTGGCCGGAAAACAAGAATGTCGTCCGGCCAGGGCATAATTTGCAGCAACAATGCAACGAGGAATGAGAGCCAGATTACCCAGCGCCCCTGGCTACGATAACTGGCCACTACTGCCCTCCACCCGAGACTTGCGGCGGTGGCGGCGCATCCGGTAGCGGCTGCGTTAACCCCGTCGCCGGAGCCGGTACGGGCGCAGGTGGCCCCATTGCATCCGGCGCAGGCAGCACCTGCGGCATCATCTGCATCAGGCGCTCATTGGCCACGCGATGCACATCTTCCGGCGTCATCGGGTTAGCGCCGTTGCGATCGGCGCCCCATAGCAGCAGCAGGTAGCGTAAACGCTGCAAGCCAGCCGTTGGACGCGCCTGGATCACGGTGTAGGCACGTTGAGTGTCGAGCTTCACGGAAGAGACAACCGCAACCGGGTAGCCTTCAGGGAAACGACCGCCCAGACCAGACGTCACCAGCACGTCACCCACGCGGATATCCGTGTTGGCGGGCAGGTGTTCCAGTTGCAGATCGTCCGTACAACCATTACCGGCGGCAATTACGCGAATATCGTTACGCAGCACCTGAATCGGCAGTGCATGGGTGGCATCGCAAATCAGCAGCACACGGCTGGTCAGTTTGGCAACCGCCACGACCTGGCCCACAACGCCTTTATCGCTGATGACAGGCTGACCTTCGTATACGCCGTTCACGCTGCCTTTATCAATCACCACCTGATCGCTGTATGGATCGTTTACGGTGGAGATCACCTGGGTGACCATTTTCTGTTCATCCTGGCGCAGCGGCGAGCCAAGCAGTTCCCGCAGACGCGCGTTTTCCTGCTTATATTGCCCCAGCATCAGTAGCTCGCTGTTTTTCAGCAGCAGTTCCTGGCGTAATGCACGGTTTTCGAGTTCGAGCTGGTCACGCGATGAAAGCGTTTGCGACACGGAGTCGAGCAGTTCACGGGGACCATTTGAAATAAAGTAGAAAGGACTGACGGCGGTATCCATGTACGTTCGGATCTGGCTGAACGTACCGAGGCGGCTATCGGCAATAATGACCCCGAGCGCCACCAGAACCGCCAGGATCAGGCGAAACTGTAGCGACGGGCCACGGCTAAAAATTGGCTTCATAGGCTATGCGTATTCTCGCGTCAGAGAGAAAGGGTAGCCATTTGCTACCCTCTCACACCCGACTACTCTTCGCTAAACAAGTCGCCGCCGTGCATGTCGATCATTTCCAGCGCCTTGCCACCACCACGGGCGACGCAAGTCAGTGGATCTTCTGCAACTACGACAGGAATACCTGTCTCTTCCATTAACAGGCGGTCGAGGTTACGCAGCAGCGCACCACCACCGGTCAGAACCATACCGCGCTCGGAGATATCGGAGGCCAGCTCTGGCGGGCACTGTTCCAGCGCTACCATCACCGCGCTCACGATGCCGGTCAGCGGCTCCTGCAACGCTTCCAGGATTTCGTTGGAGTTCAGGGTGAATCCGCGTGGCACGCCTTCTGCCAGGTTACGACCGCGAACTTCGATCTCGCGAACTTCATCACCCGGATAGGCAGAACCGATTTCATGCTTGATGCGCTCTGCGGTCGCTTCACCGATCAGAGAGCCGTAGTTACGGCGAACGTAATTAATGATGGCTTCGTCGAAACGGTCGCCGCCGATACGCACGGAAGAGGAGTACACCACGCCGTTCAGGGAGATAACGGCCACTTCAGTGGTACCGCCACCGATATCCACCACCATAGAACCGGTTGCTTCAGAAACCGGCAGACCCGCACCAATTGCCGCAGCCATCGGTTCTTCAATCAGGAACACTTCACGCGCACCGGCACCCTGAGCGGATTCACGGATTGCACGGCGTTCAACCTGGGTTGCGCCAACCGGCACACACACCAGTACGCGCGGGCTTGGGCGCATGAAGCTGTTGCTGTGAACCTGCTTGATGAAGTGCTGAAGCATTTTTTCGGTCACGAAGAAGTCAGCAATAACGCCATCTTTCATTGGGCGGATCGCGGCAATGTTGCCCGGCGTACGGCCCAGCATCTGCTTCGCATCATGGCCTACTGCGGCCACGCTTTTTGGCGAGCCAGCACGATCCTGACGAATGGCCACAACGGAAGGCTCATTCAATACGATGCCTTGTCCTTTTACATAGATAAGGGTATTCGCGGTACCCAGGTCAATGGACAGGTCATTGGAAAACATGCCACGAAATTTTTTCAACATACTAAGGGATAATCCTGAAAGCTGGGGCGGAAAACAAAATCCGCTTACTTTACCAACCACACGCAGCAGCGACAAGGCGCAAAAATCGTCTGCTACGGTGAAAATTAGTGCAGCACGTTTCCTTTGTTACAAATTCATCCCCTGAATCCCTCAGGGCTGAGTAAACAGCAGCGTCCCTCACTTTCACTTGTAACCTATAAAAGGTCGTTCACTGGCTTTTATGCTCGTCTTACTCAAAGCTACAGGCGCGATATTCTACGTGAAAACAAAGTAAACGGCAGGTCAAACAGAGTATCTTTGCAAATATTTTTTCACATTGGTGTCAAGCGGCTGAGAGGCGGCAAAAAAATCCCCCTGACCGCCCGTCACGCCGCGCTCTGTCAACATCTGCCATTCACTGCGTGAACGTACGCCTGCGGCAAATACTTGCGTTTGCGTTCCTTTGCACGCCTCCACCAGGCTTTGTACCAGCAGCTGGTTTTCCGTGCGCTTTTCGATATTCCTTACCAGACCCGGATGCAGCTTCAATAATTCGACATCCAGCTCTTTGATCCAGCTGGTGCTGACCAGGGTAAGACCCGCCTGTGTTACCGCCACGCGAGCCCCAAGCGCATTGATTAACCGCACAACCGAGCGCAACCGGCTGATGTGTTGACCTACATCTGCCTCTGCAAGTTCAAAAATAATGCGTTTGCGTTGCGATTTTTCGCATTGCATTAACGTGTCACGTAACCAACGCTGAAAACGCGGACGGATCAGCGATTCGACGGTCACCTGTAAAGCCAGATTTTCTTCAGGCCAGTACGATAAAAACGGAATGAGGCGGGTGATTTGCTGGCGGTCATACTCTTCGGACAATCCGAATTGCAACACCATGGGCAGATATTCCGCGGAGATAACCTCTTCAGTGCCATCAAAAATACGGCACATCAGCTCACGATGATGAACATGACCATTCTTCATGACCGCCGGTTTTTGATAGATGCGCGGTCCGCCCCGGCTCAGCATCTGTTCAATCAGGGTTCGCCAGCGCACGTTGCCGCGCCCTTTCTCCGGCAGCGTATCATCATAGACTGCCCAGCCGTTCGCCCCCTGCAATACGGCGTTACGCGTGGCCGCTTCCGCATGTTCCATCACCTGCTCCGTCGACTGACCGCCGCGCCAGGCACAGATGCCCATATGCACCATATCGTCTCTGTCGAGCATTTTGCTCTGGGGCAGCGCATCGACGGCTTTCAGCAGCTGGCTGGCGATACTCTCGGACTCCTTTAAGGTGCGATGCGGCAGCAAGACGGCAAAATCGCTGCGGTGGTAGCGTGCCAGTAACGCGCCGGGGTAACGCATAATAAAGGTGGATAGCAGGTTAATCAGCGTGAAGAGGTTCTCTTCCGCCACGCGCTGGCCCCAGGTATCACGGAGCAGATCGAAGTCGGGCAGGCGAATCATCATTACCACGCCATGCGTCCCCACCTTTTCGGGATCATCAAGAAGCGTAGCCAGCTGATTATCAAAGAAGAGACGGTTGTTAAGGCCCGTTTTGTTATCCTGCGCGGCGTAGGAGCGAATCAACGTGTCCATACGGCTACGCTGATCGCTGGCAAACTGGATTTCGGAGAGCAGCACGTCCAGGGCGCTACTGGTACGTGATGGCCATTCATAAACCGATCCCCGTACCTGCGGACCCCGCTCGCCATTCAGTATTCGCACCGAGCGTGTTTCCAGCAGTTCCTGGCCGGAAAGTTGACGACGCTGCCAGCGAACGGCGAGGAAAATCAGCAGGACGATCAAGGCAACGGCGATGGTTAAGGGCGCGGTGGTCATGAGCGAGCGTAAATAGTTGCTCATCGGATCCTGGTACATCAGATGGATTGTCATACCCGGATGTTTAAGTGAGCGTACCGTTATGTCCCGATACTGATCTACCGTGCCGGCAGGACGGTAGCTGCCCTGACGGGTATGGCTGAAAACGGTCTGCTTCCCCTGTTTAATGTCGATCTGCACGATATCCACAGGCACCATTAACTCATCCAGTTCACGCGAAAGTGCCGGGAAAGAGGTTGTAATCAGGCGAGTGTCGATAACCGATGCAACCGATTCTACCCGGTTAACCAGCTTATCCTGGATGGCATTATAAAAGCTCAGCGAGCAGCCGATTAGCGTGACAAATATGGTCAGTCCCGTCAGCAAGGTGATAAAAGCTGAGAACTTCGTCGTTAATCGCATCCTTGAGATTACTCCGTGGGTTGAAGGGGTCGCAAGTGAGCGCTAACTTGCATTTCAAATGCGGCATACTACCAAACCTGGTGTATCTGGCAATTTATTGCGTTAAATCGGCAATGCGTTTCATTGAGCGAGTATAGTCTTCAGTACATATTTTCCCATCATCAATCCTAGTGAGGACCCTGTATGCAGGCTTTGATCTTAGAACAGCAGGACGGCAAAACCGTTGCCTCGGTGCAAGCCATTGACGAGAGCCGCCTGCCGGAGGGCGACGTGACCGTAGATATCGACTGGTCAAGCCTGAACTATAAAGATGCACTGGCCATTACGGGAAAAGGTAAAATCATCCGAAATTTCCCAATGGTGCCAGGCATCGACTTGGCTGGCCGCGTGCATACCAGTGAAGATCCGCGTTTTCACGCCGGACAGCAGGTGCTGCTCACCGGCTGGGGCGTAGGTGAAAACCACTGGGGAGGACTGGCAGCGCAGGCGCGCGTAAAAGGTGACTGGCTGGTCCCGATGCCGAAAGGCCTGGACGGCCGTAAGGCGATGATCGTCGGCACGGCAGGTTTCACCGCCATGCTCTGCGTGATGGCGCTGGAAGAGGCCGGGATCCGTCCTGACTCTGGCGAAATTGTCGTGACCGGCGCCAGCGGTGGCGTGGGCAGCACGGCCGTCACGCTGCTGCACAAGCTGGGGTACCAGGTCGCCGCCGTCTCTGGCCGCGAAAGTACGCATGATTATCTACGTCAGTTGGGCGCAAGCCGTATTCTGAGCCGCGACGAATTCGCCGAGACCCGTCCGCTGGAAAAACAGGTCTGGGCTGGCGCTGTAGATACCGTCGGCGACAAAGTGCTGGCGAAGGTACTGGCGCAAATGAATTACGGTGGCTGCGTGGCGGCCTGTGGTCTGGCGGGTGGTTTTGCCCTGCCGACGACGGTGATGCCATTTATTCTGCGTAACGTGCGTCTTCAGGGTGTCGATTCGGTCATGACCCCAGCCGAGCGGCGGGCTGAGGCCTGGGAACGTCTGGCGCGGGATCTGCCAGCCTCATTCTATAAGCAGAGCGCCACTGAGATTACCCTGAGCCAGGCGCCAGAGTACGCCAATAAAATCATGGACAACCAGTTCCACGGTCGTGCGCTGGTTAAAATCGCCTAATCTTCAAATTTTCGTGACATATTCGCGCTAACCCTCCTCCTCCGTCATGCTTAGAAAAACGCCTGACGGAGGATGCCATGAAAACCCGAAAACTGACGGAAGCAGACGTAACGTCCGAGTCTGTCTTTATGCTACAGCGTCGCCAGATCCTGAAAATGCTTGGCATCAGCGCCACTGCCCTGACGCTCACCCCTGCGGCCCACGCCGATCTGCTCGACTGGTTTAAGGGCAACGACCGCCCGAAAGCCCCCTCTGGCGCACCGCTTAACTTCACGAAACCGGCGCAGTGGCAGAATAAACTGACGTTGACGCCGGAAGATAAAGTCACCGGCTATAACAACTTCTATGAGTTTGGCCTCGATAAGGCCGATCCTGCCGCCAACGCCGGGAGCATGAAAACCGATCCCTGGACGCTGAAGATTGATGGCGAAGTGGCAAAGCCGCTGACGCTGGATCATCATGACCTCACCACCCGCTTCCCACTTGAAGAACGCATTTACCGTATGCGCTGTGTGGAAGCCTGGTCGATGGTGGTGCCGTGGGTAGGTTTCCCTTTGCATAAACTGCTGGCGCTGGTTGAGCCCACCAGCAACGCGAAGTATGTTTCCTTCCAGACGCGCTATGCCCCGGACGAGATGCCAGGCCAGAAGGATCGGTTTATCGGCGGCGGGCTGGAGTATCCCTACGTTGAAGGTTTACGTCTCGACGAAGCCATGCATCCGCTTACGCTGCTCACCGTCGGGGTTTACGGCAAAGCGCTGCCGCCGCAAAACGGGGCGCCCATTCGCCTGACCGTACCGTGGAAATACGGTTTCAAGGGCATCAAATCGATCGTCAGCATTAAGCTCACCCGTGAACGCCCACCCACCACCTGGAACCTCGCAGCGCCAGATGAGTATGGTTTTTTTGCCAACGTTAACCCGCACGTTGATCATCCACGCTGGTCGCAGGCGACGGAACGTTTTATCGGTTCCGGCGGCGCGCTGGATGTTAAACGCCAGCCAACGCTGCTGTTTAACGGCTATGCAGATGAGGTGGCATCCCTCTATCGTGGGCTGAATTTACGGGAGAACTTCTAAGTGCGTTTAACGGCAAAGCAGATAACCTGGCTGAAGGTACTCCTGCATTTAGCCGGATTGCTCCCCTTTATCTGGCTCTTTTGGGCAGCCAGCCAGGGACAGTTCAGTGCCGATCCGGCTAAAGATATTCAGCATTTTACGGGTCGGATGGCTCTGAAATTTTTGCTGGCGACCTTGCTCGTCTCACCGCTTGCGCGCTACGCTAAACAGCCATTGCTAATACGTACCCGTCGGCTTTTGGGGCTATGGTGTTTTGCCTGGGCGACGCTGCATCTCACCAGTTACGCCCTGCTGGAACTGGGCATTAACAACCTGGCACTCCTTGGCAGCGAACTGGTTACGCGTCCTTATCTGACGCTGGGTATCGTAAGCTGGCTGGTTTTACTGGCGCTGACGCTGACATCCACGCAGTACGCGCAGCGAAAAATGGGACGGCGCTGGCAACTGCTGCACAACTTCGTCTATCTTGCCGCGATCCTCGCGCCCATCCATTACCTGTGGTCGGTGAAGATATTATCTCCTCAGCCGGTCATCTACACCCTGCTGGCATTGGCCCTTTTAGCATGGCGTTATAAGAAGTTCCGCCAGTGGGTACGATAGTCCACGAAACTGTGCGTTTTCCCGCAGATTATTTATCAGCCGCGAATCTTTTTCGGATAGCGGTTGATAATCTTCCCTGATAAGACCAGTATTTAGCTGCCAAATGCTACGAAATCGTTATAATGTGCGACTTCGGTTTTCCGGACAGGGGTTTTTGGCCTCTGAAAGGGTGACAATTGCGTGTTGAGGGTATATGTTGTTTTTTACCCGAAAATCGCAGGAGATAGCGGCACAATGGCTGACAAATTCCAAATTTTAGTATTGAACGGACCGAACCTGAACATGCTCGGCACCCGTGAGCCAGAGAAGTACGGCACGCTGACATTGAGCGAAATTGTTAACCGTCTGGGTACGGAAGCAGCCTCGCTGAATGTGGATTTGGACCATTTTCAGTCAAACGCGGAGTACGCAATCATCGACCGTATTCATCAGGCTAAAGACACTGTGGACTATATCCTGATCAATCCGGCCGCGTTTACGCACACCAGTGTTGCTATACGCGACGCACTGCTCGCGGTGAGTATCCCGTTTATCGAGATCCATCTGAGTAACGTGCACGCCCGAGAGCCGTTCCGCCACCATTCCTACTTGTCAGATATCGCCGCTGGCGTGATATGTGGGCTGGGTGCAGACGGCTATTCATACGCTTTACAGACAGCGGTAAAACGCTTGTCACAATCACACTAAACAAGAGTACGGAACCCACTCATGGATATTCGTAAGATTAAAAAACTGATCGAGCTGGTTGAAGAATCAGGCATCTCCGAACTGGAAATTTCTGAAGGCGAAGAGTCTGTACGCATCAGCCGTGCAGCCCCAGCCGCTAGCTTCCCGGTAATGCAGCAAGCTTATGCTGCGCCAGTGCAGCAGCCTGCGCTCTCCGCAGCCGTTGCACCAGCAGCAGAAGCCGCACCTGCAGCAGCTGCAGAAATCAGTGGTCACATCGTACGTTCCCCAATGGTTGGTACTTTCTACCGCACCCCGAGCCCGGACGCGAAAGCGTTCATCGAAGTGGGTCAGAAAGTCAACGTAGGCGATACCCTGTGCATCGTTGAAGCCATGAAAATGATGAACCAGATCGAAGCAGACAAATCAGGTACTGTGAAAGCGATTCTGGTCGAAAGTGGTCAGCCGGTAGAATTTGACGAGCCGCTGGTCGTCATCGAGTAACGAGGCGAACATGCTGGATAAAATTGTTATCGCCAACCGTGGCGAGATTGCACTGCGTATTCTTCGTGCCTGTAAAGAACTGGGCATCAAGACCGTGGCCGTGCACTCAAGCGCGGATCGCGATTTAAAACACGTATTGCTGGCGGATGAGACGGTCTGTATCGGTCCGGCTCCGTCCGTAAAAAGCTATCTGAACATCCCGGCGATCATCAGCGCCGCCGAAATCACTGGCGCGGTCGCGATTCACCCGGGTTATGGTTTCCTCTCTGAGAACGCCAACTTTGCTGAGCAGGTTGAACGCTCTGGCTTTATCTTCATTGGCCCGAAAGCCGACACCATTCGCCTGATGGGTGACAAAGTGTCTGCCATCACCGCGATGAAAAAAGCCGGCGTGCCAACCGTACCGGGCTCTGACGGCCCGCTGACCGACGATATGGATGCTAACCGCGCCCATGCTAAACGCATTGGCTACCCGGTTATCATCAAGGCGTCTGGCGGCGGCGGCGGTCGCGGTATGCGCGTTGTACGCAGCGATGCTGAACTGGCGCAGTCCATCTCCATGACCAAAGCGGAAGCGAAAGCGGCTTTCAGCAATGACATGGTGTACATGGAAAAATACCTGGAAAACCCACGCCACATCGAAATTCAGGTGCTGGCTGACGGTCAGGGCAACGCGATCTATCTGGCTGAACGTGACTGCTCCATGCAGCGTCGTCACCAGAAAGTCGTCGAAGAAGCGCCAGCGCCGGGCATTACGCCGGAACTGCGTCGCTACATCGGTGAGCGTTGCGCCAAAGCGTGTGTCGATATCGGCTATCGCGGGGCGGGTACCTTTGAGTTCCTGTTCGAAAACGGCGAGTTCTACTTCATTGAGATGAACACCCGTATTCAGGTTGAACACCCGGTTACCGAAATGATCACCGGCGTTGACCTGATCAAAGAACAGCTGCGTATCGCAGCCGGTCAGCCGCTGTCCATCAAACAGGAAGAAGTTGTGGTTAAAGGCCATGCGGTAGAGTGCCGTATCAACGCCGAAGACCCGAACACCTTCCTGCCAAGCCCGGGTAAAATCACGCGTTTCCACGCGCCGGGTGGCTTTGGTGTGCGCTGGGAGTCCCATATTTACGCCGGTTACACCGTACCGCCGTATTATGACTCAATGATCGGTAAGCTGATCTGCTACGGCGAAAACCGTGACGTGGCCATTGCCCGCATGAAGAACGCCCTTCAGGAGCTGATCATCGACGGGATCAAAACCAACGTAGATCTCCAGATGCGCATCATGAGCGACGAGCACTTCCAGAATGGTGGTACTAACATCCACTACCTGGAGAAAAAACTCGGTCTGAACGAGAAGTAAGAGATCAGTGATGCTAAAAGGCCGGATTATCCGGCCTTTTTTATTTCTGGGGATCGCAAAGCCCCATCATGTACAATCCCCGCTTTCTTCATCCACAAGGGACAAAAAATGGACAAACGTTTTGTTCAGGCCCATAAAGAAGCGCGCTGGGCGCTGTGGCTGACCCTTCTCTATCTCGCTGCATGGTTAGTAACTGCTTACTTACCTGATTCAGCGATTGGCATTACCGGCCTCCCGCACTGGTTTGAAATGGCCTGCCTGCTGCTGCCGCTGGTGTTTATTGTGCTGTGCTGGGCGATGGTGAAATTCATCTATCGCGATATCTCCCTGGAGGACGATGATGCAGCTTGAAGTCATTCTGCCGCTTGTCGCTTACCTGTTCCTGGTGTTTGGCCTGTCGGTTTATGCGATGCGTAAACGTTCGACCGGCACCTTTCTGAACGAGTATTTCCTCGGGAGCCGCTCAATGGGTGGCGTCGTGCTGGCCATGACGCTGACCGCTACTTACATCAGCGCCAGCTCGTTTATCGGTGGCCCGGGCGCCGCTTATAAGTACGGACTGGGCTGGGTACTGCTGGCCATGATCCAGCTGCCTGCCATCTGGCTCTCTCTGGGCATACTGGGTAAAAAGTTTGCCATTCTGGCCCGTCGCTACAATGCCGTGACGCTGAACGATATGCTGTTTGCCCGCTATCAGAGTCGCTTGCTGGTATGGCTGGCAAGCCTGAGTCTGCTGGTGGCGTTTATTGGTGCGATGACGGTGCAGTTTATCGGCGGCGCACGTCTGCTGGAAACGGCAGCCGGGATCCCCTACGAGACGGGTCTGGTCATTTTCGGTGTGAGTATCGCGCTGTACACCGCGTTTGGCGGGTTCCGTGCCAGCGTTCTGAACGATACGATGCAGGGAATGGTGATGCTTATTGGCACTCTCGTTCTGCTGGTGGGTATCGTGCATGCCGCAGGGGGCCTGAGCCATGCGGTTGAAACCCTGGAAGCGATCGATCCGAAACTGGTCTCGCCGCAGGGGGCGGATGACATCCTCTCTCCAACCTTTATGACCTCGTTCTGGGTGCTGGTGTGCTTTGGCGTGATTGGCCTGCCGCATACCGCCGTGCGCTGCATCTCATATAAAGACAGCAAAGCGGTACACCGCGGGATTATTATCGGGACAATTGTGGTGGCAATCCTGATGTTTGGTATGCACCTGGCGGGCGCGCTGGGACGCGCGGTGATCCCTGACCTTACCGTACCGGATCTGGTCATTCCAACCCTGATGGTGAAAGTACTTCCGCCGTTTGCCGCCGGAATTTTCCTCGCCGCACCCATGGCGGCCATTATGTCGACCATCAACGCTCAGTTGCTGCAAAGTTCCGCTACGATCATTAAAGATCTCTATCTGAATTTGCGCCCTGAACAGGTCGAAAATGAGCGACGCCTCAAGCGCATGTCGGCGGTGATTACCCTGGTGCTGGGGGCGTTGCTGCTGCTGGCCGCGTGGCGTCCACCGGAGATGATCATCTGGTTGAACCTGCTCGCCTTTGGCGGGCTGGAAGCCGTTTTCCTGTGGCCGCTGGTGCTGGGGCTGTACTGGGAACGCGCGAATGCCGCGGGTGCATTAAGCGGCATGATTGTCGGGGGCGTCCTGTATGCCGTTCTCGCCACGTTGAAAATTCAGTATCTTGGCTTTCACCCGATCGTGCCTTCGTTACTGTTAAGTTTACTGGCGTTTGTGGTGGGTAACCGTTTTGGCCGTCCCGTTCCACCCGCCACCCTGATTTCTACTGATAAATAAAGAGTTTTGCCATGCCGTGGATCCAATTGAAACTGAACACAACCGGCGCGAACGCCGAAGAACTGAGTGATGCGCTGATGGAGGCCGGTTCGGTCTCTATCACGTTCCAGGACACGCATGACACGCCGGTCTTTGAGCCGCTACCAGGCGAAACGCGCCTGTGGGGTGATACGGACGTTATCGGCCTGTTCGATGCAGAAACCGACATGAAAGAGGTCGTGGCGATTCTGGAAAACCATCCGCTGCTGGGCGCGGGTTTCGCGCATAAAATCGAACAGCTGGAAGACAAAGACTGGGAACGCGAGTGGATGGACAACTTCCATCCGATGCAGTTTGGTCAGCGTCTGTGGATCTGCCCAAGCTGGCGCGACGTTCCCGATGAAAATGCGGTCAACGTAATGCTGGATCCGGGTCTGGCGTTCGGCACCGGTACCCACCCGACAACCTCCCTGTGCCTGCAATGGCTGGATGGCCTGGATCTGGAAGGCAAAACCGTGATCGACTTCGGTTGCGGATCCGGGATCCTCGCTATCGCGGCGCTGAAACTGGGCGCGGCAAAAGCCATCGGGATCGACATCGATCCGCAGGCGATTCAGGCCAGCCGTGATAACGCCGAGCGTAATGGCGTTTCCGATCGCCTTGAACTGTATCTGCCTGATGCACAGCCAGAGGCCATGAAAGCCGATGTGGTGGTCGCGAATATCCTGGCTGGCCCGTTACGCGAGCTGGCGCCGTTAATCAGCGTGCTGCCGGTTGAAGGCGGTCTGCTGGGCCTGTCCGGTATCCTTGCCAGCCAGGCAGACAGCGTCTGTGAAGCCTACGCCGATCTCTTTGCGCTCGACCCGGTTGTCGAGAAAGAAGAGTGGTGTCGCATCACCGGTCGTAAAAAATAAGCCTTTGGCGTGGTCGTCTGACCACGCCTTTTTCCTTCGGTTTTTTCTCCCCCCTTCATCCTTTCTTCGATAAAATAACCACACAAATCACAATGTTAATCATTGATTTGGATAATAAAATTCACAGGAAGAATACGATGAAACACATTTCAGGCAAGGCAGCGCTGCTGGCGCTGAGCGTGATTTCGGCTTCAACTTACGCCTCACACTGGAGCTATCAAGGAGAAGGCGCACCGGAACACTGGGGCGAACTGGACGAGGCGTACAAGACGTGTAAAAGCGGGATGTATCAGTCGCCGGTTAACATTGATAATACGGTCAAAGCTCACATCTCTCCGCTGGAAACGCACTATATCGACGGCCCGGTCACACTGACAAACAACGGCCATACTATCCAGGCGAGTGAAAATGCCGATACACGCGACAGCATCACGCTTGATAAACAGACCTGGACATTACAGCAGTTCCATTTCCATGCGCCTTCCGAAAACACGGTGCACGGTAAAAAATACGCAATGGAAATGCATCTGGTCCATAAAAACGCTGACGGCGAACTGACGGTCGTTGCCGTTATGTTCGATCAGGGCGCGGCAAACGCTGCACTGGATAAACTCTGGGGCGTGATGCCAGGACAGGTTGACCAGAACGTTACAATTAAGCCAACCCTCGATATGAATAAATTACTGCCTGCGGATAAAACCTACTGGCGTTTTAGCGGCTCCCTGACCACGCCACCGTGCTCAGAAGGGGTGACATGGTTGGTGCTCAAGCATCCGCTGACCGTCTCTGCTGAACAGCTGCAAAAATTCACTCACACTATGCACCACGAAAACAGCCGCCCGGTTCAGCCGCTTCATGGCCGTCTGGTTGTTGAATAAGCCGATTTTTTGCGCTGATATCCTGTGCTGAAATGCGACGCAGATCGCAAAGAAGCGCCATAATCTGCTGCATATCGCAGCAGATTATCCCGGCCAATTGATTCATTTATTCAGAAATGATGAGAAGTTACGGGAAATTGTAAGCGCCCACAAAATGTTCATTTCTTCATAACACAATGATTTAAATAGCGAATAATCTTATCCGAAAAGAATGACTGGCGATTCCTTGATCTACAACAGAGGATTGTTCAAAGTTTGGCCTTTCATCTCGTGCAAAAAATGCGTAATATACGCCGCCTTGCAGTCACAGTATGGTCATTTCTTAACTCATGCGCATCGGACACCACCAGCTTAGAAATCGCCTGATCGCAGCCCCAATGGCAGGTATTACCGACCGGCCGTTCAGGACGCTGTGCTACGAGATGGGAGCAGGATTAACCGTTTCCGAGATGATGTCGTCTAACCCGCAGGTTTGGGAAAGCGACAAGTCCCGCCTTCGGATGGTGCACGTGGATGAGCCAGGTATCCGCACCGTGCAAATTGCCGGAAGCGTGCCTGAAGAGATGGCAGATGCCGCGCGTATTAACGTGGAAAGTGGCGCCCAGATTATTGATATCAATATGGGTTGCCCGGCCAAAAAGGTGAATCGCAAGCTTGCAGGTTCAGCCCTTCTGCAATACCCCGACCAGGTGAAGTCAATCCTGACGGCGGTTGTCAGCGCAGTGGACGTTCCTGTTACGTTGAAGATTCGCACGGGTTGGTCGCCGGAACACCGTAACTGTGTAGAGATTGCCCAACTGGCCGAAGACTGTGGCATTCAGGCCCTGACCATTCATGGACGCACTCGCGCCTGTTTGTTCAACGGTGAAGCTGAATACGACAGCATTCGGGCAGTTAAGCAGAAAGTTTCCATTCCGATTATCGCGAATGGCGACATAACTGACCCGCTTAAAGCCAGAGCTGTGCTCGACTATACGGGAGCTGATGCTCTGATGATAGGACGTGCCGCTCAGGGAAGACCCTGGATCTTTCGGGAAATCCAGCATTATCTGGACACTGGGGAGCTGCTTGCCCCGCTGCCTCTGGCAGAGGTTAAGCGCTTGCTTTGTTCGCATGTTCGGGAACTGCATGACCACTACGGCCAGGCAAAAGGGTACCGAATTGCGCGTAAACACGTATCCTGGTATCTCCAGGAGCACGCTCCAAATGACCAGTTTCGGCGCACATTCAACGCCATTGAGAATGCCAGCGAACAGCTGGAGGCGTTGGAGGCATACTTCGAAAATCTTGCGTAATGAAATAAAGAGCTGACAGAACTATGTTCGAACAACGCGTAAATTCTGACGTACTGACCGTTTCTACCGTTAACTCTCAGGATCAGGTGACTCAAAAGCCCCTGCGTGACTCGGTTAAACAGGCACTGAAGAACTATTTTGCTCAACTGAACGGTCAGGATGTTAATGACCTGTATGAGCTGGTACTGGCTGAAGTTGAACAGCCACTGTTGGACATGGTGATGCAATACACCCGTGGTAATCAAACCCGCGCTGCCCTGATGATGGGCATCAACCGTGGTACCCTGCGTAAGAAATTGAAAAAATACGGCATGAACTGATACTAATCAGTTAAATGCTTGTTTAAAAAGGCGCTCTTCGGCATGGGGAAGCGCCTTTTTTATTGCCCGGATGAGCGACCGTCAACGCTTTGTAAACCTTCTCCTTCCCCACTTTTCAACGCCCGCTTTTCGTGTATATTTCCACCACCTTACAGGCTCTCTTTTCGCGGAATGACACATGATTCGTAAATACTGGTGGCTGGTCGTTTTTGCTGTCTCTGTTTTCATTTTCGATGCGCTGCTGATGCAGTGGATTGAACTGATGAGCACCGAAACCGATAAATGTCGCAATATGAATTCCGTGAACCCGCTAAAACTGGTCAACTGCTCAGAGCTGGACTAGCCTCTTCCATCCTGTACCCCTCTGTTATCACCCAATAAAAACAGGGACTTAAATCACTTTTCGTCATTTCCTGACGATGATAATGTCTGTGCCCTTTCCAACCGCTCTTGCTTAACGTCTCACAACGAGTGAACAGACCATGCTGGTTAGCCAATACAACCAAATCCTCGTCGTCATCTCCTTTATTGTCGCCATTCTTGCCGCCTATACCGCGCTGAATATGGCTGCGCGCGTTGCCGGAAGCCAGGGCGTCGCTGCACGCGTCTGGCTGGCAGGTGGCGGTGTTTCGATGGGGATTGGCGTGTGGGCGATGCATTTCATCGGTATGCTGGCGATGGATCTTTCCATGAGCATGAGTTACAACGCGACCCTGACCGTGCTTTCGATGATTATCGCCATCAGCTCGTCAATGTTCGCCCTGTGGCTCGTTAGCGGCGAGCAGCTACATTTGCGCCGACTGCTGCCTGGCGCCGTCGTGATGGGTGCAGGCATAGTTACCATGCACTACACCGGTATGGCTGCCCTGGAGGTCACTCCGGGTATTGTCTGGGATAAAACGTGGATGGCTATCTCTGTGGGCATAGCCCTTTCCGCTTCACTGGCCGCTCTTTGGCTGACGTTCCGTTTACGTCAGGAAGCTGCACGAATGGCGTTGATGCGTCTGGGGGCGGCGATCACCATGGGCATCGCTATCGCTGGCATGCATTACGCCGGCATGGAAGCAGCACAATTTCCAATGTCGACGATGGTCCACCATCATGGTATTAACGGGAGCTGGCTGGCGATACTGGTTAGCGTGGTCGCGCTCGCTATTCTGGGGATTACGCTGCTGGTGTCGATGTTCGATGCCCGCCTTCAGGCTCGTACCTCGCTGCTGGCCTCATCCCTGGCAGAAGCTAACCGTGAACTCGCACAGCTGGCGTTGCATGATACGCTGACGCGCTTACCCAATCGTATTCTGCTTGAGGATCGCCTCGATCAGGCCATCAGCAAGGCCGATCGCGAAGGAAGCCCTTTCGCGCTGATGTTTATGGATCTTGATGGCTTTAAAACCGTCAACGATGCCTATGGCCATGATGTCGGTGACAATCTTCTGGTTGCGGTGACTCAGCGTTTGCTGTTGCAGTTGAAAGGTCAGTACACGCTGGCGCGTATCGGTGGGGATGAATTTGTCCTGCTGGCCGAAACCACTACCCCGGATGATGCTGCCTCACTGGCAAATTCACTGGTACGCGTCATTGATAGCCCGTTCCATCTCGATCCTTACGAATTGATGGTCACCCTGAGCATTGGCATTGCGCTCTATCCACACGATGGCAAAACCGATCGTGAACTGATGTTTAACGCTGATGCTGCGATGTACCACACGAAACATATGGGTCGTAACGGTTATCACTTCTTTCAGCCGTCAATGAATACGCTGGCGCAGACGCATCTTCAGCTGATGAATGATCTGTGGCAGGCCATCGACCGTAATGAGTTACGTCTGCTTTATCAACCTAAATTCCACGCCCCTGCCGGGCCGGTCATCGGATTCGAAGCGCTGTTACGCTGGCAGCATCCCAAACAGGGATTACTGCCCCCCGACCTGTTTCTACCGCTTGCAGAGAAAACCGGGCTGATTATTCCAATTGGAAACTGGGTAATCGACGAGGCCTGCCGCCAGCTTCGAGAATGGCACCTTCAGGGCCACACGGACTGGTCAATGGCGGTGAATCTTTCTACGTTGCAGTTCGAACAGCCGTCGCTGGTTAAAACGGTTCTCGATTGTCTGACGCGCCATAGCGTACCGCCCGGCATGTTGATCCTGGAGGTGACCGAAACCACGGCGATGAGCAATCCGGACGAAAGCGTTCGTGTCCTGACAGCGCTGACGGATGCGGGCGTAAAAGCCTCGATAGACGATTTTGGTACAGGTTATTCAAGCCTTCTTTATCTTAAGCGACTCCCTGCCTGCGAGTTGAAAATCGATCGTGCTTTTGTAAAAGAGTTAAGTGGAGAGAGTGAAGATGCGACGATCGTCTCGGCGATTATTGCCCTGGCAAAAACGCTGAATCTGAAGGTCGTGGCAGAAGGGGTCGAAACCGCAGCGCAGCAGACCTTTCTGACAGAACTGGGATGCAATACGCTACAGGGTTATCTGCTGGGCAAACCGATTACCGCGCAGGCTATTATGGAACAGTGCCAGCACGGGGAGATGTCACCATCCCGTATGCAATCATGAGGCTGTATCGTAGAACACTGGCGCCACTCGAGTGATATTTAGTGTCGCAAGAATATTATCCACCAGCGCCGGCGCCTGTTTGTACAGATTAAAACTGTTGCTATCCATTAACCAGTTTTTAATGACTCCGCTAAAAAATGCGTGGAAAACAATCAGCGCCAGTTCAATATTAGTTTGGGAAGAAATAATGCTACGCGCAACGCATTGTCTCAACGTCCTGCGAAGATAAGTATCGTTTAAACCGATCCGCTTGCGTATTTCACATTCTGAAATCACATCGTCATGAAATTCACACTTATGATACAGAATTTGTAAAAGAGCATACTGACGTGGCTCGCTCGCAATATATTGCAGCGCGACAATAAACTGTTCACGAAGCATTAACAAAGGGTCATCTTTTTCAGAAAGTATTAACCTGTCACGAATCATTTCACGCAGCGGCAATTGCTGTTCCCGGATGGCGTTAAATATTTCCGCTTTACTCGAAAAATGCCAGTAAACCGCCCCGCGAGTAAGTTGAGCAGCATCGGCGATGTCGGTAAGCGTGGTATTAGCCACGCCACGTGTCGCGAATAGCCCGATAGCGGCTTCAATCAGCTGCTGCCGGGTCTTTTGAGCCTCTTCTTTCTTTTTACGCGCCATAGCCTGCTACTCATTACTTATACGGTTGATACGACATCAAACGTTATTAAAGGGTCGTGTAAGTCAAAGTATTCACCATAACCCGTTTTAGTTTTGCACAAAAAAAGTCAATTCATTTAATTTATAATTCATACGAATAAATTGAGCGAATCAAATTCATTAAATAAATAGTTTGTATTTACTCATAAGTATTCCGTTGATTATCCTGACAGAAGCCGGATTTCGAATACACTGGTTCAGAATCTGATTTTGCTTTTTATTGCCTCCATCAGCACTTATAAATTAAAAAACCTTGAATACCCTCATTATTATACGCAGCTACATTTCTTTTTTTGCCTCACACCCTTTCACCGACTTATGGCATATATCGGTTCAAGGGTAGTTTAAGGAACAGTAATGACGAATCACTTCAGACGCTTACCCTTATCCGGTTTCATTGTCTGTGCTGCACTGCTCGCCGGGTGCGATGGGCAAGAAAACCCACAGCAGCATGGGCAAGCTCCTCAGGTCAGTGTTCATATTGTCAAAAGCGCGCCACTGGCCGTAACGACGGAATTGCCAGGCAGAACTGACGCTTATCGTGTAGCGGAGGTTCGTCCCCAGGTAAGTGGTATCATTCTGCACCGTAATTTTACCGAAGGCAGCGACGTCAAAGCGGGTGAATCACTTTATCAGATCGATCCGGCCACCTATCAGGCAGCCTACGACAATGCGAAAGGTGAACTGGTAAAAGCGCAGGCTGCGGCAAACATAGCCCATCTGACGGTAAAACGTTACCTTCCGCTGGTCGGTACGCAATATGTGAGCAAGCAGGAGTATGATCAGGCGGTGGCAACCGCCCAGCAGGCGGATGCAAGCGTCGTTGCCGCGAAAGCTGGCGTTGAAAGCGCGCGGATCAATCTTGCTTATACGAAAGTCACATCGCCAATCAACGGGCGCATTGGCAAATCCAGCGTCACTGAAGGGGCGTTAGTCACTAATGGTCAGTCAACCGCACTGGCGACAGTTCAGCAGCTCGATCCCATTTATGTCGATGTAACGCAATCCAGCAGCGATTTTATGCGTCTAAAGCAGCAGACGAGCCTGCAAAAGGGAGACACCAGCAGCGTTGAGTTGCTGATGGAAAATGGCCAGCCTTATCCGCTGAAAGGAACGCTCCAGTTCTCTGATGTCACGGTAGATGAAAGTACCGGCTCAATCACCCTTCGCGCTCTCTTCCCTAACCCTCAGCATATGCTGTTACCGGGTATGTTTGTCCGTGCACGCATTGACGAAGGCACACAGCCTGATGCCATCCTTGTTCCCCAGCAGGGGGTAACCCGTACACCTCGCGGTGATGCAACCGTGCTTGTGGTAAACGATAAAAACCAGGTGGAATCTCGCACTGTCGTTGCACCGCAGGCGATTGGCGATCGGTGGTTGATCACGGAAGGTCTGAAAAATGGCGACCGCGTCATTATCAGCGGCCTGCAAAAAGTTCGCCCTGGCGTCACCGCCGTGGCTATTCCTGATACCGCCGCGACTCCAGCCAGTTAAGGGATAACGAGATGGCTAATTTCTTTATTCAACGGCCTGTTTTCGCCTGGGTGCTCTCCATCATTCTGATGATTGCGGGCGGGCTGGCCATTTTAAAACTGCCGGTGGCGCAATATCCAACCATTGCGCCGCCAGCAGTTGCGGTGACAGCGACCTACCCTGGCGCTGATGCCCAGACGGTCCAGGATACCGTGACGCAGGTTATCGAACAGAACATGAACGGAATCGACAATCTGATGTACATGTCGTCCACCAGTGATTCTGCCGGTAACGTCACCATCACCCTGACGTTCGAGTCGGGTACGGATCCTGACATCGCGCAGGTGCAGGTTCAGAACAAACTCCAGCTCGCTATGCCGCTGCTACCGCAAGAAGTACAGCAACAGGGGATCGGCGTGGAAAAATCCAGCAGCAGCTTCCTGCTGGTCGCGGGATTTGTGTCGGATAATAAAAACCTCACTCAGGATGATATCTCCGACTATGTCGCTTCTAACGTAAAAGATGCGATCAGCCGTACTTCCGGCGTCGGTGATGTGCAGCTGTTCGGTGCGCAGTATGCAATGCGCATCTGGCTGGACAGCAACGCGATGAATAAATATCAGCTCACGCCGTTGGATGTCATTAACCAACTGAAAACGCAGAACGACCAGATTGCTGCGGGCCAGTTGGGAGGAACGCCGTCCGTACCAGGGCAGCAACTGAACGCCTCAATTATTGCTCAAACGCGCCTGAAATCACCGGAGGAGTTTGGCCGTGTGACGCTGAAGGTGAACCAGGACGGTTCAATGGTCCACCTGAAAGATGTGGCCCGCATTGAGCTGGGTGGCGAAAACTACAACATGGTCACCAAAATCAATGGCCAGGCAGCAACGGGGCTCGGGATCAAGCTGGCGACTGGCGCAAACGCGCTGGATACCGCTGCCGCCATTAAGAGTAAACTGGCGCAGTTGCAGCCCTTCTTCCCTCAGGGCCTGAAAGTCGTTTATCCGTACGACACCACACCTTTCGTGAAGATCTCAATCCATGAAGTGGTGAAGACGCTGTTTGAAGCGATCGTTCTCGTGTTCCTGGTGATGTACTTGTTCCTGCAAAACCTGCGGGCGACCCTTATTCCGACTATTGCCGTGCCCGTGGTGCTACTGGGTACCTTCGCGGTACTGGCTGCGTTTGGTTTCTCCATTAACACCCTGACGATGTTCGGGATGGTATTGGCGATAGGTTTGCTCGTCGATGATGCCATCGTGGTGGTTGAGAACGTAGAACGCGTCATGGTTGAGGACAAGCTGCCGCCAAAAGAGGCGACCCAGAAGTCGATGGAGCAAATCCAGGGCGCTCTGGTGGGCATTGCCATGGTGCTTTCAGCGGTGTTTATTCCGATGGCATTTTTTGGAGGTTCAACCGGGGCTATCTATCGCCAGTTCTCGCTGACCATTGTCTCCGCGATGGCCTTATCGGTGCTGGTGGCGTTGATATTAACGCCTGCTTTATGTGCAACGCTGCTCAAACCGGTTTCCAGCGACCATCATGAAAAGAAAGGTGGATTCTTCGGCTGGTTTAACGCGCTTTTTGATAAGAGCGTGGAGCACTACAGCAACAGCGTGAGCGGCATTTTACGTAAGACCGGACGCTATCTGCTGGTTTACGTCATCATCGTCGGCGGCATGGCAATACTGTTCCTGCGCCTGCCTTCCTCCTTCCTGCCGGAAGAGGATCAGGGGGTGTTTATGACGATGGTTCAGCTGCCGGCAGGGGCGACGCAGATGCGTACCCAGCAGGTACTCGATCAGGTTCAGGACTATTATCTGACGAAAGAGAAAGCGAACGTTGAATCGGTCTTTACCGTAAACGGATTTAGCTTTAGCGGGCAGGGGCAGAACTCCGGTATCGCTTTCGTCAGCCTGAAGCCATGGGAAGAACGCCCGGGCAAGGAAAACGGCGTTGAGGCGATTGTCAGCCGCGCAACGAAAGCGTTTAGCCAGATCAAAGATGGTCTTGTATTTCCGTTTAACCTCCCTGCCATTATTGAACTGGGTACCGCAACAGGCTTTGACTTTGAACTGATTGACCAGGCAAACCTGGGACATACGCAGCTCACGCAGGCACGTAACCAACTGCTTGGCATGGTAAGGGAACATCCTGACTTACTGGTCCGCGTGCGTCCTAACGGACTGGAAGATACGCCACAGTACAAACTGGATGTCGACCAGGAGAAGGCCCAGGCGCTGGGTGTGAGCATATCTGATGTCAATCAGACCATCTCAACAGCATTGGGTGGCACTTATGTGAACGACTTTATCGATCATGGACGCGTGAAAAAAGTTTATGTCCAGGCTGATGCTCGCTTCCGTATGTTACCAGGAGATATTAACGACCTGTATGTGCGTAGTGCTAACGGCGAAATGGTGCCTTTCTCTGCCTTTAGCAGCTCTCACTGGGTGTACGGCTCACCTCGTCTGGAACGTTACAATGGGATGCCATCAATGGAGATCCTCGGTGAGTCTGCGCCAGGCAAAAGTACCGGTGAGGCAATGGAGATGATGGAAAGCCTTGCGTCGAAACTGCCTTCCGGAATTGGCTACGACTGGACGGGGATGTCTTATCAGGAACGTCTTTCCGGAAATCAGGCTCCAGCACTGTATGCCATTTCACTGATTGTGGTGTTCCTGTGTCTGGCGGCTCTCTATGAAAGCTGGTCAATTCCATTCTCGGTCATGCTGGTTGTGCCCCTGGGGGTGATCGGCGCGCTTCTGGCTGCATCAATACGTGGGCTGAACAATGACGTTTACTTCCAGGTTGGTCTGCTTACGACAATTGGTTTATCAGCCAAAAACGCGATACTGATCGTTGAGTTCGCCAAGGATCTTATGGATAAAGAAGGCAAAGGGATTATTGAAGCCACGCTGGAAGCCTCACGTATGCGTCTGCGCCCTATCCTGATGACCTCTCTGGCATTTATCCTTGGTGTGATGCCTCTGGTCATCAGTAGTGGCGCAGGTAGTGGGGCACAAAACGCTGTCGGGACGGGCGTGATGGGCGGGATGCTGTCAGCCACTCTGCTGGCCATTTTCTTTGTTCCTGTTTTCTTCGTTGTTGTCCGGAGACGGTTTACAAAGCATAAGGATTAATGAAAATCATAAAGGCACCTCTGGTGCCTTTTTAATTTCCTGTCAGCATTCTAATAAAAAGACATCTCTTCACATTTCCTCCATAAATAATCAACGCCCCTCTTTTTTCTCCATGATTTTTACAATCCACACAATTTGAGATTATTCCCCGTGCTGTATGGTATTAGTGCGGTGGTAAAATAATCATCAATTCGTAAATTGCCGCATCGGCTCTTAAGCGAATAAGCGATCATATTGAGGTAACATCATGAAAAGATTCCTTTCCGTTGCACTCCTCGCTGCGCTGCTTGCGGGTTGCGCGCACGACTCTCCCTGTGTACCGGTATACGACGATCAGGGGCGACTGGTTCACACCAATACCTGTATGAAGGGGACTACCCAGGATAACTGGGAAACAGCAGGTGCGATTGCCGGTGGCGCCGCAGCAATAGCTGGCCTGACTCTCGGTATTGTCGCCCTGACTAAATAATCCTTTTAAAAGCGCGGCCATCGCCGCGCTTTTATTTTATCTAATCAAAGGGATGTATATTTCCCCTCTCAGATATCATCAGATAATTTTTAGATTCAGTATCCTGTTTTTTTTATAGCCCTATTTCCTTACCCATACAACCTCCGTCTGAATCACTGAATTGATTTAACGCTGCTGCGAGTAAGCATTATGCATTCCGTGAATTCATTTATAGCTGGGTTAAGACGCTTTAATACGTCAAGTAAGGTATTAACGGCACTCGTTGGAATATCTGATAAGGAAATTGGTTTAGCTGAGGGCATAACGCAAAAAGGCCATCCTTTCGGATGGCCTTTCTACTTGTTTGATGTCTGGCAGTTCCCTACTCTCACATGGGGAGACCCCACACTACCATCGGCGCTACGGCGTTTCACTTCTGAGTTCGGCATGGGGTCAGGTGGGACCACCGCGCTAAAGCCGCCAGACAAATTCTTTTACTTCTTGCCGAACTTTAACCTAAGTATAAAGTGGTGCTGATACCCAGAGTCGAACTGGGGACCTCACCCTTACCAAGGGTGCGCTCTACCAACTGAGCCATATCAGCACGCTAAATTTGATGCCTGGCAGTTCCCTACTCTCACATGGGGAGACCCCACACTACCATCGGCGCTACGGCGTTTCACTTCTGAGTTCGGCATGGGGTCAGGTGGGACCACCGCGCTAAAGCCGCCAGGCAAATTCTGTTAATCTGTATCAGGCTGAAAATCGTGTCTGTCTCTTCGCCAAAACAGCTTCGGCGTTGTAAGGTTAAGCCTCACGGTTCATTAGTATCGGTTAGCTCAACGCATCGCTGCGCTTACACACCCGACCTATCAACGTCGTAGTCTTCAACGTTCCTTCAGGAGACTTAAAGTCTCAGGGAGAACTCATCTCGGGGCAAGTTTCGTGCTTAGATGCTTTCAGCACTTATCTTTTCCGCATTTAGCTACCGGGCAGTGCCATTGGCATGACAACCCGAACACCAGTGATGCGTCCACTCCGGTCCTCTCGTACTAGGAGCAGCCCCCCTCAATTCTCCAGCGCCCACGGCAGATAGGGACCGAACTGTCTCACGACGTTCTAAACCCAGCTCGCGTACCACTTTAAATGGCGAACAGCCATACCCTTGGGACCTACTTCAGCCCCAGGATGTGATGAGCCGACATCGAGGTGCCAAACACCGCCGTCGATATGAACTCTTGGGCGGTATCAGCCTGTTATCCCCGGAGTACCTTTTATCCGTTGAGCGATGGCCCTTCCATTCAGAACCACCGGATCACTATGACCTGCTTTCGCACCTGCTCGCGCCGTCACGCTCGCAGTCAAGCTGGCTTATGCCATTGCACTAACCTCCTGATGTCCGACCAGGATTAGCCAACCTTCGTGCTCCTCCGTTACTCTTTGGGAGGAGACCGCCCCAGTCAAACTACCCACCAGACACTGTCCGCAACCCGGATTACGGGTCTACGTTAGAACACCAGCCATTAAAGGGTGGTATTTCAAGGTTGGCTCCACGCAGACTGGCGTCCACGCTTCAAAGCCTCCCACCTATCCTACACATCAAGGACCAGTGTTCAGTGTCAAGCTATAGTAAAGGTTCACGGGGTCTTTCCGTCTTGCCGCGGGTACACTGCATCTTCACAGCGAGTTCAATTTCACTGAGTCTCGGGTGGAGACAGCCTGGCCATCATTACGCCATTCGTGCAGGTCGGAACTTACCCGACAAGGAATTTCGCTACCTTAGGACCGTTATAGTTACGGCCGCCGTTTACCGGGGCTTCGATCAAGAGCTTCGCGTTGCCGCTAACCCCATCAATTAACCTTCCGGCACCGGGCAGGCGTCACACCGTATACGTCCACTTTCGTGTTTGCACAGTGCTGTGTTTTTAATAAACAGTTGCAGCCAGCTGGTATCTTCGACTGATTTCAGCTCCGTCCGCAGGGACTTCACCTACACATCAGCGTGCCTTCTCCCGAAGTTACGGCACCATTTTGCCTAGTTCCTTCACCCGAGTTCTCTCAAGCGCCTTGGTATTCTCTACCTGACCACCTGTGTCGGTTTGGGGTACGATTTCGTGTTACCTGATGCTTAGAGGCTTTTCCTGGAAGCAGGGCATTTATCACTTCAGCACCGTAGTGCCTCGTCATCACACCTCAGCGTTAATAAGGTACCGGATTTACCTGGAACCTCCGCCTACATGCTTAAACCGGGACAACCGTCGCCCGGCTGACATAGCCTTCTCCGTCCCCCCTTCGCAGTAACACCAAGTACAGGAATATTAACCTGTTTCCCATCGACTACGCCTTTCGGCCTCGCCTTAGGGGTCGACTCACCCTGCCCCGATTAACGTTGGACAGGAACCCTTGGTCTTCCGGCGAGCGGGCTTTTCACCCGCTTTATCGTTACTTATGTCAGCATTCGCACTTCTGATACCTCCAGCACCCCTCACAGGACACCTTCAACGGCTTACAGAACGCTCCCCTACCCAACAACACATAGTGTCGCTGCCGCAGCTTCGGTGCATGGTTTAGCCCCGTTACATCTTCCGCGCAGGCCGACTCGACCAGTGAGCTATTACGCTTTCTTTAAATGATGGCTGCTTCTAAGCCAACATCCTGGCTGTCTGTGCCTTCCCACATCGTTTCCCACTTAACCATGACTTTGGGACCTTAGCTGGCGGTCTGGGTTGTTTCCCTCTTCACGACGGACGTTAGCACCCGCCGTGTGTCTCCCGTGATAACATTCTTCGGTATTCGTAGTTTGCATCGGGTTGGTAAGCCGGGATGGCCCCCTAGCCGAAACAGTGCTCTACCCCCGAAGATGAATTCACGAGGCGCTACCTAAATAGCTTTCGGGGAGAACCAGCTATCTCCCGGTTTGATTGGCCTTTCACCCCCAGCCACAGGTCATCCGCTAATTTTTCAACATTAGTCGGTTCGGTCCTCCAGTTAGTGTTACCCAACCTTCAACCTGCCCATGGCTAGATCACCGGGTTTCGGGTCTATACCCTGCAACTTAACGCCCAGTTAAGACTCGGTTTCCCTTCGGCTCCCCTATACGGTTAACCTTGCTACAGAATATAAGTCGCTGACCCATTATACAAAAGGTACGCAGTCACCCCATAAAGAGGCTCCCACTGCTTGTACGTACACGGTTTCAGGTTCTTTTTCACTCCCCTCGCCGGGGTTCTTTTCGCCTTTCCCTCACGGTACTGGTTCACTATCGGTCAGTCAGGAGTATTTAGCCTTGGAGGATGGTCCCCCCATATTCAGACAGGATACCACGTGTCCCGCCCTACTCTTCGAGTTCACAGCATGTGTGCTTTCGTGTACGGGACTATCACCCTGTACCGTCGGACTTTCCAGACCGTTCCACTAACACACAAGCTGATTCAGACTCCGGGCTGCTCCCCGTTCGCTCGCCGCTACTGGGGGAATCTCGGTTGATTTCTTTTCCTCGGGGTACTTAGATGTTTCAGTTCCCCCGGTTCGCCTCGTTAACCTATGTATTCAGTTAACGATAGTGCAACGGATTGCACTGGGTTTCCCCATTCGGACATCGCCGGGTCAAAGGTTCATATCACCTCGCCGGCGCTTTTCGCAGATTAGCACGTCCTTCATCGCCTCTGACTGCCAGGGCATCCACCGTGTACGCTTAGTCGCTTAACCTCACAACCCGAAGATGTTTCACTTCTGATTGCGAAAATTTGAGAGACTCGAACACACATGAGCTGTGTGTCGTTTCAATTTTCAGCTTGATCCAGATTTTTAAAGAGCAAATATCTCAAACATGACTCGCAAGTCAGTTTTGAGATATGACGGCAGGTGACTTTCACTCACGAACCAGCAAGTGGCGTCCCCTAGGGGATTCGAACCCCTGTTACCGCCGTGAAAGGGCGGTGTCCTGGGCCTCTAGACGAAGGGGACGTACAGTCTCAATCGCAAGACGCCTTGCTATTTACTTTTCATCAGACAATCTGTGTGAGCACTGCAAAGGCAGGTTCTTTAAGGTAAGGAGGTGATCCAACCGCAGGTTCCCCTACGGTTACCTTGTTACGACTTCACCCCAGTCATGAATCACAAAGTGGTAAGCGCCCTCCCGAAGGTTAAGCTACCTACTTCTTTTGCAACCCACTCCCATGGTGTGACGGGCGGTGTGTACAAGGCCCGGGAACGTATTCACCGTGGCATTCTGATCCACGATTACTAGCGATTCCGACTTCATGGAGTCGAGTTGCAGACTCCAATCCGGACTACGACGCACTTTATGAGGTCCGCTTGCTCTCGCGAGGTCGCTTCTCTTTGTATGCGCCATTGTAGCACGTGTGTAGCCCTACTCGTAAGGGCCATGATGACTTGACGTCATCCCCACCTTCCTCCAGTTTATCACTGGCAGTCTCCTTTGAGTTCCCGGCCGGACCGCTGGCAACAAAGGATAAGGGTTGCGCTCGTTGCGGGACTTAACCCAACATTTCACAACACGAGCTGACGACAGCCATGCAGCACCTGTCTCAGAGTTCCCGAAGGCACCAATCCATCTCTGGAAAGTTCTCTGGATGTCAAGAGTAGGTAAGGTTCTTCGCGTTGCATCGAATTAAACCACATGCTCCACCGCTTGTGCGGGCCCCCGTCAATTCATTTGAGTTTTAACCTTGCGGCCGTACTCCCCAGGCGGTCGACTTAACGCGTTAGCTCCGGAAGCCACGCCTCAAGGGCACAACCTCCAAGTCGACATCGTTTACGGCGTGGACTACCAGGGTATCTAATCCTGTTTGCTCCCCACGCTTTCGCACCTGAGCGTCAGTCTTTGTCCAGGGGGCCGCCTTCGCCACCGGTATTCCTCCAGATCTCTACGCATTTCACCGCTACACCTGGAATTCTACCCCCCTCTACAAGACTCTAGCCTGCCAGTTTCGAATGCAGTTCCCAGGTTGAGCCCGGGGATTTCACATCCGACTTGACAGACCGCCTGCGTGCGCTTTACGCCCAGTAATTCCGATTAACGCTTGCACCCTCCGTATTACCGCGGCTGCTGGCACGGAGTTAGCCGGTGCTTCTTCTGCGGGTAACGTCAATCGACAGGGTTATTAACCCTGTCGCCTTCCTCCCCGCTGAAAGTACTTTACAACCCGAAGGCCTTCTTCATACACGCGGCATGGCTGCATCAGGCTTGCGCCCATTGTGCAATATTCCCCACTGCTGCCTCCCGTAGGAGTCTGGACCGTGTCTCAGTTCCAGTGTGGCTGGTCATCCTCTCAGACCAGCTAGGGATCGTCGCCTAGGTGAGCCGTTACCCCACCTACTAGCTAATCCCATCTGGGCACATCCGATGGCAAGAGGCCCGAAGGTCCCCCTCTTTGGTCTTGCGACGTTATGCGGTATTAGCTACCGTTTCCAGTAGTTATCCCCCTCCATCAGGCAGTTTCCCAGACATTACTCACCCGTCCGCCACTCGTCAGCGAAGCAGCAAGCTGCTTCCTGTTACCGTTCGACTTGCATGTGTTAGGCCTGCCGCCAGCGTTCAATCTGAGCCATGATCAAACTCTTCAATTTAAAAGTTTGATGCTCAATGAATTAAACTTCGTAATGAATTACGTGTTCACTCGTTGAGACTTGGTATTCATTTAGTGTCCGAGGACATTAAGAATCCATGTCACTTTGAGTGCCCACACAGATTGTCTGATAAATTGTTAAAGAGCAGTTGCGACGCGCTTCAGCGCTCTGTCGCGAGGTGGCGTATATTACGCTTTCCTCTTTCAGAGTCAACCCGTTATTTCAGGATTTTTCTCTTCAACCGACCGGGTTGTCTGTGAAGTGATTCACATCTGCCGTGTCGATGGAGGCGCATTATAGGGATCCCAGTTTTTAGCACAAGTATTTTTTAGATCTTTTTTTCCAACTGATGATTTTCCGTGCTTTTCGCTGAAAACCCACCCGATCCGCTTAAAAATTGACGCATTTTGCCTTGCCTCGCTCCAGGAATACGATCAAAGTCTTCTTTAATAACGCTCATCTGTATCGAGGTAGATATGTTTGCAGTATTACGTCCTTATAAAGATCTGTTCCCCCAAAAAGGCGATCGCGTGATGATCGATGCCAGCAGCGTGGTCATTGGTGATGTTCGCATGGCCGATGATGTCAGCATCTGGCCACTTGTCGCGATCCGGGGCGATGTTAACTACGTTGCAATCGGTGCACGCACCAATATTCAGGACGGCAGCGTGTTGCATGTGACTCATAAGTCATCTTATAACCCTGAGGGCAACCCGCTCATTATTGGGGAAGATGTTACCGTCGGCCATAAAGTGATGCTCCACGGCTGCACGATCGGTAACAGGGTTCTCGTTGGGATGGGATCGATTTTGCTGGATGGCGTCATTGTAGAAGATGACGTAATGATTGGCGCAGGGAGTCTTGTTCCGCAAAACAAGCGTCTTGAAAGTGGGTATCTCTATTTAGGCAGCCCGGTTAAACAGATCCGCCCCCTAAAAGAGACGGAGATCGAAGGATTGAAATACTCAGCGAACAATTACGTTAAATGGAAAAATGACTATCTGGATCAGGATAACCAGATCCAACCCTGATCGTCTTCCTGCTGATCGCGGATCAAATCGCTGGCATCCTCTTCCAGGTCCCAGCGATTTTCGCAAAAGACCGCTAACGGATCTGCCCCCCCAAAGCGCTGAAGCAACGTTTCCCCTTTAATCGCACAGGTGAGCTGCATTCCATGCACCAACACCGGGAAACAAACCGCTTGCTTGTTTTCATCCCAGATTTCTCTGTCGGGAAAATGAATCGCCTGATTCACGCCGTCAGTTCCTGTTTCAGCTTTTCAATCACCGGTTCTACAGCGGGTAACACGCCATGCCAGAGTAGCACCGCATGAGCCGCCTGCCCCACCAGCATTCCCAGACCATCAGCCACGTGTTTTGCCCCCTGTTGTTCGCACCAGGTCAGAAAGGGCGTTTTCCCTTTTTGATAAAACATGTCATAGGCGTAGATGTGGGAATGAATCAGGGATGCAGGAATCGCCGGGATCTCTCCATTAATACCGCTTGAGGTGGCATTAATCACAAGATCAAATTCGTGACGCGCGAGATCGTCAGGTGCTACCGCAGCTACGCTGCCTGTGTGTGCGAACAACGCCGCCAGCTCTTCTGCTCTGGAGAAAGTACGGTTGGTGATTGTCACCGCACAATCCAGCGAAAGAAGAGGAAGCAATACGCCGCGCGAGGCGCCACCCGCGCCGATCAGCAGGATCCGAAAGCCTGGTTTAATAAACGACAATCGCTCCAGATCGCTGAGTAAACCAATCCCATCGGTGTTATCGCCCAGAAGGCGACCATCTTCAAGCCGCTTAAGAGTATTGACGGCGCCAGCGAGCGACGCACGTTCGGTCAGTTCATCCGCGCGCCCGAAAACCTCTTCTTTAAAAGGCACCGTGACGTTCGCACCTTTACCACCCGCATCAAAAAAGCTATTCAGCGTCGGTATAAATGCATCAACAGGCGCAAGAACCCGACCATACGGGTGATCTATATGCAATTGCTCCGCAAACAGCCGATGGATCAGAGGCGACTTGCTGTGCGCGATCGGGTTACCAAAAACAGCATAGGTTTCCATCACATTATCCCTGGCGAAAACGTTCGCCGGTCAAGGCATCGCGAATTTCTGACGGGTTAAGACGACCACCGGTTTCACCCACGGCAACAGGGAAATCATTCCCGAACTGCGCCAGAACTTCTTCGGTTGTCCGACAAGGGGGAAGCCCGGTCAGGTTGGCGCTGGTTGAAACCAGAGGTTTACCAAATGCCTGGCATAACTCCACCACCAGCGGATGGTCGGTGACACGTACCGCGAGTGAATCGAAACGCCCGGTTAACCAGCGCGGCGTTGTCGGCTGTGCAGGAAAAACAAACGTCACGGGACCAGGCCACGCAGAGAAAATGGTTTCCCGCTGTGCAGGTGTCAGCATGGAATCATCAATATAAGGCTTAAGCTGCTCGTAGTTCGCAGCGATCAAAATCAATCCTTTTTCGACAGGCCGCTGTTTTAGCGCCAGCAGACGGTTAACGGCGACTTCGCTGTCAGGATCACACCCGACCCCGAAAACGGCTTCTGTTGGATAGGCGATGACTTCTTCTTTTTTCAGGATTTCCACCGCCTGCGCGATGGAGCCTGATGGCAGGTTATTATTCACTGATTTGATCCGCCGAAACCGGCTTTCCACATTGTTTACTGGCGCAAAAGCGTTTCAAGCCTTGCGCGGTTTTCTTCTCTATAAGTAACGGATAATCGCAATGAGAGCAGACGCCCGCTACTGGTTTGAAATTGATGACGAACTGGCATTCAGGATAGCGATCGCACGAATGGAAGGTCTTGCCATAACGAGAGCGCCGCTGCACCAATTGGCCACGCTGGCACTGAGGGCAGGCAATTGCCGTTTCATCTGGCTTATCAATTTGTTCCGTATGTTCACACTCCGGGTAGCGGCTGCATCCGATAAACATCCCGAACCGCCCCTGCCGCAGCGCCAGTTCACCGCCACAGAGAGGACAAAGCTGTCCCTCCAGAATTTTGACGATATGTCCATCCGCCTGGCTTTTCAGGGGACGGACATAATCACATTCCGGATAGTGTGAACAACCGAGAAACGGACCGTGTTTCCCGGACCGAATAACAAGTTCTGCCCCGCACTGTGGGCAGGGCTCGTTTTTATGCACCGTGAAGAGTGCTGATTTGGCCATAACAACTCTTGTTGTTGCACATAGAATTAATGCAGCATACCTTCATTCACTTCAAAGAGTAATTCTTCCATTTGCTGATAGGCATTTTCACAGCCTGGAATGTTGAACAGAACCATCAGGATCACCCATTTCAGATCTTCCAGTTCAAACTCAGCAGTATCCAGCGCCATGACGCGCTCTATCACCATCTCTCTCGTTTCGAGGTTTAGCACCTGAATCTGCTCGAGGAATAAAATGAATCCCCGGCAGCTGGCATCCAGCCTTTCACACTCTTCAGCTGTATAGATGCGCACAGACAATGGGTCAGAAGCAAGCTGCATCGGTTCGGCGAGGCCGTCCTGATAATCAGCCAACTTATCCAGCCACATCAACGCATTATATATATCTTCCCGCTCAAAACCTGCGTCGGTCAGATCCCGTGTTAATTTGTCCTGATCCACCTGCATTTCTGCTTCGTTGTGGATGTAAGTCTCAAACAAATACATCAGTACGTCGAACATGGCATGCCCTCCTTAATCGGACATAGCCGCCGGGTACAGCTGCGATCCACCCTGCTAACTCCAGTTCGAGTAGCTGTGCTACCGTTACTGGCACAGGTTGGCCGGCACGTTCAGCGACAACGTCAACAGGTGTTACCTCATCTCCTACGTTAGCCAGGAGCTTGGGAAATGGCAATGCTACTGCCTCCTGATCCGATGAAATATGTCGCTTTTGGAGATCATCCTGCAACCAATGCAGTCCATACTGCAAATTTTCAAGGATATCTTCTTTGCAGGTCACCAGCGTCGCCCCCTGTTTTATCAGCCAGTGAGGGCCTTCGCAGCCGGGGTTCCCCAACGGGCCGGGCAGCGCAAAAACTTCACGCCCCTGCTCCAGTGCGCACCTTGCGGTAACCAGCGACCCACTCCGAATCGCAGCTTCGACCACCAGCACGCCCTGGCTTAACCCACTAATGATCCGGTTACGCCGTGGAAAGTTACCCGGTCTGGGCGGTGTTGAGAGTGAAAACTCAGACACTATTGCCCCCTCTGAAGCAATAAGTTGCTCAGCCAGAATATGATGACGACGCGGATAGAGACTAAAAAGACCATTGCCAAGCACGGCGACACTTCGCCCTTTTGCGGACAACGCCGCATGATGTGCTACACCGTCGATGCCGCAAGCCAGGCCACTGGTGATCGTAAAGCCACATTGGGACAGCTGTTCACTCAGCATTTTCCCCCAACGCTCGCCATACCACGAGGGCGCACGGCTGCCCACAACCGCAAGCTGCATGCTATTAAGCACGCCAACGCGGCCTCGCACAAATAGCGCCCCGGGAAAATCAGGGATAGAACGCAACAATGGCGGGAAGCGAGGATCATCCGCCGTGAGAAGGTGGTTGTCGGCGTGTTCCAGCCATTCCAGACTATGTTCAAGCTCACTCTCGCTGAACGAAAAAAACTTTACGGCATGTTTGGGCGAAAGCCCTGACGCGTTGACAGCTTCAGCATCGACGGTTGCCTGGCGAAGCAGCCTCTGCGCAATCTCCAGCATCGCATCACCGTATAACGACCCGATGTTTATAAGCCGTAACCATATCTCTGTGGACGTCATCCTTTTCCCTGCCATAAGCAGCCTCAGCAATCTTTGCGATTGGTCACTGATGCTGTCAATCGACCGGGGATTTGTCTAGAATAGAAGTAATATTCTTATCAACTCCTGAACACGACTCTGGAAATTTATGGCAGTTTTGCAAGTGTTACATATTCCTGACGAGCGCCTTCGCATCGTCGCGGAACCGGTTAAAGAAGTGAATGCAGAAATTCAGCGTATCGTCGATGATATGTTCGATACCATGTACGCTGAAGAAGGCATTGGCCTTGCCGCGACCCAGGTAGACATTCACAAACGTATTATTGTGATCGACGTTTCTGAAAATCGTGATGAGCGCCTGGTGCTGATCAACCCTGAGCTGCTGGAAAAAAGCGGCGAAACAGGTATTGAGGAAGGCTGTCTGTCTATCCCTGAACAGCGCGCTTTGGTGCCACGTGCCGAAAAAGTTAAAATCCGCGCACTGGATCGTGACGGCAATCCGTTTGAGCTGGAAGCCGACGATCTGCTGGCGATTTGCATTCAGCATGAGATGGATCACCTGGTCGGTAAACTGTTTATCGATTACCTCTCACCTCTGAAGCAACAGCGTATTCGTCAGAAAGTTGAGAAACTGGATCGTTTGCGTTCTCGCGCTTAACGCCCCCGGATACAAGGAATAACGTGTCTACATCACTACGTATAATCTTCGCGGGTACCCCTGATTTTGCAGCGCGTCATCTCGACGCGCTGTTAACGTCTGGCCATCAGATTGTTGGCGTATTTACTCAGCCGGACCGTCCGGCTGGCCGCGGTAAAAAACTGATGCCTGGCCCGGTTAAGGTACTGGCAGAAACACATGGTTTACCGGTTTTCCAGCCTGCGTCATTACGACCTGAGGAAAACCAGAAGTTAGTGGCAGACCTGAACGCGGACGTGATGGTAGTTGTGGCTTACGGCCTCATTCTGCCGAAAGCAGTACTTGATATGCCCCGCCTGGGCTGTGTTAACGTTCATGGTTCTTTGCTCCCACGCTGGCGTGGTGCAGCCCCTATTCAGCGCGCTCTGTGGGCAGGCGATGCTGAAACTGGCGTGACAATCATGAAGATGGACGTAGGTTTAGACACGGGCGACATGCTGTATAAACTGGCGTGTCCCATCACCGCAGAAGATACCAGCGCCACGCTGTATGACAAGCTGGCGGATCTCGGCCCGCAGGGGCTGATTGAGACGCTGCAACAGCTTGCTGACAATACAGCGACACCTGAAGTGCAGGATGAGGCACAGGTGACCTATGCTGAGAAACTGAGTAAAGAAGAAGCCCGGATCGACTGGTCTCTGTCAGCAGCTCAACTCGAACGCTGCATTCGCGCCTTTAATCCATGGCCGATGAGCTGGTTGATGATTGATGAGCAGCCAGTGAAAGTCTGGAAAGCTTCAGTTATTAACGGCAATGCATCGGCAGAGCCCGGTACGATTATCGACGCCAGCAAAAACGGTATCCAGGTTGCGACCGGAGAAGGGATACTGAATCTTGAATCGCTGCAACCGGCCGGTAAAAAGGCAATGAGCGCGCAGGATCTATTAAATTCTCGTCGTGAATGGTTCATCCCTGGCAATCGCCTTGCCTGAACAAATTTATTCTTAAGGCCCGGTGTTTCCGGGCATTTTTATTTTTACGGTTATGAAAAGACAAAATCTACGCACTATGGCGGCTCAGGCCGTTGAGCAGGTTATCGAGCAGGGCCAGTCACTGAGTAATGTCCTGCCTCCACTGCAACAAAAGGTTTCCGATAAAGACAAAGCCCTGCTTCAGGAGCTGTGCTTTGGCGTGCTGCGCACCCTCTCTCAGCTTGAGTGGTTGATTAACAAGCTGATGTCACGCCCGATGAGCGGCAAGCAGCGTACCGTGCATTATTTGATCATGGTCGGTTTCTACCAGCTTCTTCATACCCGCATTCCACCTCATGCTGCGCTGGCCGAGACAGTGGAGGGTGCCGTTGCGATTAAACGTCCTCAGCTAAAAGGATTGATCAACGGCGTGCTGCGTCAGTTCCAGCGTCAGCAGGACGAACTGCTGGCAGAATTTGCGCAAAGCGAAGCGCGCTTCCTTCACCCTGAATGGTTGCTGAATCGCCTTAAAAAAGCCTACCCACAGCAATGGCAAGACATTGTGGATGCCAATAATCAACGTCCGCCGATGTGGTTACGCGTCAATCGTAACCATCATACACGCGACGCATGGCTGGCCCTGCTGGAAGAGGCCGGAATGAGCGGCTTCACACACGCTGCTTATCCTGATGCGGTTCGTTTAGCCTCCCCTGCACCGGTACATGCATTACCCGGTTTTGAAGAGGGCTGGGTAACGGTACAGGACGCATCTGCTCAGGGCTGCATGACCTGGCTTGAGCCGAAAGACGGGGAGCAGATCCTCGATCTCTGTGCGGCGCCAGGGGGTAAAACAACGCACATCCTGGAAGTGGCGCCGCAGGCCAGCGTGATGGCCGTGGATGTTGATGAGCAGCGCCTTTCACGCGTCTATGACAACCTTAAGCGTCTGGGTATGAAAGCACAGGTTAAGCAAGGCGATGGACGCAAACCCGCTGACTGGTGTGGTGATACCCGGTTCGATCGCATTTTGCTGGACGCCCCCTGCTCAGCAACCGGCGTGATTCGTCGTCATCCCGATATCAAATGGCTGCGTCGCGATCGTGATATCAAGGAGCTTGCCCAGTTGCAATCCGAAATTCTGGATGCCATCTGGCCGCATCTCAAACCCGGCGGAACCCTGGTGTATGCAACCTGCTCTGTTCTCCCGGAAGAGAACAGTCAGCAAATTGCGGCTTTCCTGAAACGCACCCCGGACGCTACGCTGCACGATACGGGAACGCCTGAGCACCCGGGTCTGCAAAACCTGCCGGGCGCAGAAGAGGGTGATGGCTTCTTTTACGCTAAGCTAATCAAAGAGTGATGTTGAGAACAGGTCACGAAAGATGAAAATTATCATTCTGGGCGCAGGGCAAGTTGGCGGAACGCTGGCGGAAAATCTCGTGGGTGAAAACAACGATATCACCATTGTGGATACCAATGGCGATCGCCTGCGCGTTTTGCAGGACAAGTTCGACCTCCGCGTTGTTCAGGGGCACGGCTCTCATCCACGTGTGCTTCGGGAAGCGGGCGCGGACGATGCCGACATGCTGGTTGCAGTAACCAGTTCTGATGAAACCAACATGGTTGCATGTCAGGTGGCCTACTCGCTTTTCAACACCCCAAACCGCATCGCCCGCATTCGTTCTCCGGACTATGTCCGGGATGCGGAGAAGCTGTTTAATTCCGAAGCGGTACCCATCGACCATCTTATTGCGCCTGAACAGCTGGTTATCGACAGTATTTATCGTCTGATTGAGTACCCGGGCGCGTTGCAGGTTGTGAACTTTGCTGAAGGGAAAGTAAGCCTGGCGGTCGTGAAGGCTTATTACGGGGGCCCGCTGATTGGTAATGCCCTGTCGACAATGCGCGAGCATATGCCACATATCGATACGCGTGTTGCGGCGATTTTCCGTCACGACAGACCTATTCGTCCGCAAGGTTCCACCATTGTAGAAGCCGGGGATGAAGTCTTCTTTATTGCGGCTTCTCAGCATATCCGTGCGGTGATGAGTGAACTACAGCGTCTCGAAAAACCGTATAAACGTATTATGCTGGTTGGCGGCGGTAATATTGGCGCAGGTCTGGCGAGACGGCTGGAAAAAGACTACAGCGTGAAGCTGATCGAACGGGATCAACAACGCGCGTCAGAGCTGGCTGAAAAACTTCAGAATACCATCGTGTTTTATGGCGATGCTTCGGATCAGGAATTGCTGGCCGAAGAGCATATCGATCAGGTTGATCTTTTTATTGCCGTCACCAACGACGACGAAGCGAATATTATGTCCGCCATGCTCGCTAAACGTATGGGGGCGAAAAAAGTTATGGTGCTTATCCAGCGTAAGGCTTATGTCGATCTGGTACAGGGTAGCGTAATTGATATTGCTATTTCACCCCAGCAAGCCACCATCTCTGCCCTGCTAAGCCATGTGCGTAAAGCGGATATTGTCGGCGTGTCATCTCTTCGTCGTGGTGTTGCTGAAGCCATTGAAGCCGTCGCTCACGGGGATGAAACGACGTCACGCGTTGTTGGTCGCGCAATCGATGAAATTAAACTTCCACCAGGCACCATTATCGGCGCAGTAGTGCGAGGTAATGATGTGATGATCGCCAATGATAATTTACGTATTGAGCAGGGTGACCACGTTATTATGTTCCTGACCGATAAAAAATTTATTACCGACGTCGAGCGTTTATTCCAGCCAAGCCCGTTCTTCCTGTAATGATTTGGGTGCTCAGACGAGGGCACGCAAATATTAACCTTCTAATTTTCATGCCTTTTATTTTTCATAACGATTATTTATCCCCAATGGCAATTAGCTAATCATTTGTTAAACTTATAGGCGTCAGCTGGCACAAGGAGAACATAATGAGTTTTATTAAAGAATTTCGCGAATTTGCGATGCGCGGGAATGTGGTGGATTTGGCTGTGGGTGTCATTATTGGTGCGGCGTTCGGTAAGATCGTTTCATCATTAGTCGCCGACATTATTATGCCGCCGTTAGGACTGTTGATTGGAGGCATTGATTTCAAACAATTCGCCTTCACCCTTCGGGAAGCTCAGGGCGATATCCCTGCGGTTGTAATGCACTACGGCGTATTCATTCAGAACGTATTTGATTTCGTGATCGTGGCATTTGCCATTTTCATGGCGATCAAACTTATCAACAGACTTAACCGTAAAAAAGAAGAACCGGCTGCTGCCCCGCCAGCACCAACTAAAGAAGAAGTCTTACTGACTGAAATTCGCGATCTGTTAAAAGAGCAGAATAACCGCGTTTAATCAGGCGAGAGAAACAGAAAGGCCAGTGGTAAAAAAGCGATTAGCTTGCTTGCCACTGGCCTCCCAGTTACCACGTTGTGCATGTTTACCTTTACGCAAATAACTCCCTTTTCCCTTCTTGTTCTTCTCAACACGCTGTCTAAAAAGCGGGTCGTGAAGCAATGCCTCAATGGCGTTATCCTTAATTTGTCCCTTAGTATGCTGATAGCGGCTCATCATTTCTCCTGAGCATAGTTAATATCGGCGGGAGTCTAGTCCGTGGCTGATAAAAAATCAACAACCCTGAGTTTCACTACTGGCGCCCTGTTCAAGGGCTTCCAGTATTGAGCAATAAACACTGCTGTGAGCAGTACCGCAGCACGCGTCATTCAGCCTTTGTAGAGATCGTTGCATGGCCTGCAGCTCCTGAATTCGTCCTTCAACTTCATCCAGCCGGGCCTGAACGATGCTTTTAGATTCCTGACACGTATGATGTTCAGGATCGATACGGATCGACAGCAGTTCACGGATCGACTCCAGCGTGAAGCCGAGTTGCCGGGCATAGCGGATAAAACGAAGGCGTTGCAGGTCGTTATCCGTATAAAGGCGAAATCCACCTTCTGTTCTGACCTCATGATCGATCATCTGCTGCTTTTCGTAGTAGCGGATAGTATCCGGCGTTACGTTAGCAAGCTTCGCAAGTTCACCTATGCGGTACATGGCTACTCCTCGTTTATTTTTTGCATTAACCTTTCACTGTACTCACCATGCAAAAAGTCAGTATTCATTCCCGTCTGGCGCAGTTTTATTTCGATGAGCGCTAATCGACGGCTGATTTCGGAGTACCGCGGGTCATTCTTATGAATGCCTTTAAGCAGATCGGCAAGCTCGACGGCTTCATTGCGTTGCTGAAGTTCAGGGGGTAAACAACCTGCATTTTTCAGTAAGCGATAACCGGCTCGTAATTCAGGGGGAATGTGTGAATCATCGTCCAGCACCAGTGGCTCACCGCTACCGGGGAGATTTTCAAACTCGCCTTTGTTTTGGGCATCGCTAATATGGCGTTCAGCCCACTGATCGAGCAACCACATAATGAACTCCAGGGGATGAGCAGAAAAGATACAGACATTGTAGATAAGTGGAGATTCTGCGGATATAAAAAAACCCGCCGAGGCGGGTTTTTTTACGTTACTACAGATTACTCTGCAGCAGCTTCTGCTTTCTCTGAACGATCAACCAGCTCGATGTATGCCATCGGCGCGTTGTCGCCTGCACGGAAGCCACACTTCAGAATGCGAGTGTAACCACCGGCACGGCTCGCGAAACGCGGGCCCAGTTCGTTAAACAGTTTTGCCACGATCTCGTTATCACGAGTACGGGCGAATGCCAGACGACGATTAGCAACGCTGTCAGTCTTGGCAAGAGTAATCAGCGGCTCAACTACGCGACGCAGCTCTTTCGCTTTAGGCAGGGTCGTCTTGATGATTTCATGACGAACCAGTGAACCTGCCATGTTGCGGAACATAGCCTGGCGATGGCTGCTGTTGCGGTTCAGTTGACGACCACTCTTACGATGGCGCATGACCTTATCCTTCTCAGTAAAACCTTAACCTGTGATCCGGTTACTCGTCAGCAATGCTTGCTGGTGGCCAGTTTTCCAGGCGCATGCCCAGAGACAGACCACGTGAAGCCAGCACGTCTTTAATCTCGGTAAGAGATTTTTTACCCAGGTTCGGCGTTTTCAGCAACTCAACCTCGGTACGCTGTACCAGATCACCGATATAGTGGATAGCTTCTGCCTTGAGGCAGTTAGCAGAGCGGACAGTCAATTCCAGATCGTCAACAGGGCGCAGCAGGATCGGATCGAATTCTGGTTTCTCTTCTTTCACTTCCGGCTGACGTACATCACGTAAGTCAACGAAAGCTTCCAGTTGTTCTGCCAGGATGGTTGCCGCACGACGAATCGCCTCTTCAGGATCGATTGTGCCATTGGTTTCCATTTCGATGACCAGCTTGTCCAGGTCGGTACGCTGTTCTACACGCGCTGCTTCAACATTGTAGGCAATACGCTCTACAGGGCTGTAGCATGCGTCGACCAGCAGACGGCCGATTGGGCGCTCATCTTCTTCCGAATGAATTCGGGCAGAAGCCGGCACATAACCACGACCGCGCTGAACTTTGATACGCATGCTAATAGCTGCGTTCTCATCGGTCAGGTGGCAGATCACGTGCTGCGGCTTGACGATTTCAACATCACCGTCGTGGGTGATGTCGGCTGCAGTCACAGGGCCAATGCCAGATTTATTCAGAGTAAGAATAACTTCATCTTTACCCTGAACTCTCACCGCCAGCCCTTTCAGGTTGAGCAGGATTTCAAGGATATCTTCCTGAACGCCTTCTTTGGTGCTGTACTCATGAAGTACACCATCAATCTCAACCTCGGTCACCGCGCAACCCGGCATCGATGAGAGCAGAATACGGCGCAGTGCGTTACCCAGAGTATGGCCAAAGCCACGCTCTAAAGGCTCAAGGGTCACCTTGGCGTGCGTCGAACTCACTTGCTCGATATCTACCAGGCGCGGTTTTAGAAACTCTGTCACAGAACCCTGCATTGTGTCCTCTCTTTGGTACTAAGCTTTACTTGGAGTAAAGCTCGACGATCAGGTGTTCGTTAATGTCCGCAGACAGATCAGAACGCTCAGGCTGACGCTTGAACGTACCTTCCATCTTGCCAGCATCAACTTCCAGCCAGGTTGGCTTTTCACGCTGCTCAGCCAGCTCCAGAGCGGCTTTCACGCGAGATTGCTTTTTCGCTTTCTCACGAATGCTAACAACGTCATTCGCTTTAACCTGATAAGAAGCGATGTTAACAACACGACCGTTTACCATGATTGCTTTATGGCTAACCAACTGGCGTGATTCAGCACGAGTCGCGCCGAAGCCCATACGGTATACAACGTTGTCCAGACGACCTTCCAGCAGAGCCAGCAGGTTTTCACCTGTGTTGCCTTTCAGACGTGCTGCTTCTTTATAGTAGTTACGGAACTGACGCTCCAGCACACCGTAGATACGGCGAACTTTTTGCTTTTCACGCAACTGCACACCATAGTCAGACAGACGCGGTTTACGCGCACCGTGCTGGCCAGGAGCTTGTTCAATTTTACACTTGGTATCGATCGCGCGAACGCCAGACTTAAGGAATAAGTCGGTGCCCTCACGACGGCTCAGCTTGAGCTTAGGACCCAAATATCTTGCCATTTTCTATCTCCAACTAACCTAAAAAACGAGCGTTATACGCGACGTTTTTTCGGCGGACGACAACCGTTATGAGGGATCGGAGTCACATCAGTAATATTCGTGATGCGGAAACCAGCGGCGTTCAGAGCGCGAACAGTAGATTCACGACCCGGACCCGGACCTTTAACCATAACTTCCAGATTCTTGATGCCGTATTCTTTTACGGCTTCAGCGCAACGCTCTGCTGCAACCTGAGCTGCGAACGGAGTGGATTTGCGAGAACCACGGAAACCGGAACCACCGGCTGTTGCCCAACCCAATGCGTTACCCTGACGATCAGTAATAGTAACGATGGTGTTGTTGAAAGAAGCATGGATATGAGCCACGCCGTCAGAGACTTGTTTTCTTACACGTTTACGTGCACGAACTGGTGCCTTTGCCATTATTCAATCACCCCGATTATTTCTTGATCGGTTTGCGCGGACCCTTACGGGTACGTGCGTTGGTCTTAGTACGCTGACCGCGCACTGGCAGACCACGACGATGACGCAAACCGCGATAGCAACCAAGATCCATCAGGCGCTTGATGCTCATGCTGATTTCACGGCGCAGATCACCTTCAACGACAAATTTGGCAACTTCGTCACGCAGCGTGTCGATTTGTTCTTCAGACAGCTCACTGATCTTAACATCTTCAGCGATACCCGCTGCAGCCAGAATGGCTTTGGAACGGGTCTTGCCGACGCCGTAGATCGAAGTTAATGCGATCACAGCATGTTTCTGATCAGGAATGTTAATGCCTGCTATACGGGCCACTATGCACTCCTACTATTTAATATGTACGCACCATGCTGAAAAGCCCGTTTTCAGGATACTCAAATGGAAACGTACAGACATACAAAAGATTGGCTGGCTAATCTAGCCAGCTCAACCCAACTTTGCAAGAAAAATATGCGAAATAATCAGCCTTGGCGCTGTTTATGCTTCGGCTCGGCACTGCAAATCACACGGATGACACCATCACGCTTAACGATTTTGCAGTTACGGCATAATTTCTTGACGGAAGCACGAACTTTCATTTTTACTCTCCGTAACTTCTCAGACGACCATTTAGCGGCCGTAGCCTTTCAGGTTCGCCTTCTTCAATGCAGACTCATACTGACTGGACATCATCAGAGTTTGCACTTGAGCCATAAAGTCCATAATCACGACAACAACGATAAGCAGTGAGGTCCCACCGAAGTAGAACGGTACTTTCATTGCATCACGCATGAACTCCGGGATCAGGCAGATAAAAGTAATATAAAGCGCACCAACCAAAGTCAGGCGAGTCATTACTTTATCGATATACTTCGCCGTTTGCTCTCCCGGACGAATTCCTGGTACAAATGCACCGGACTTCTTCAGGTTATCTGCTGTTTCACGCGGGTTGAAGACCAACGCCGTGTAGAAGAAACAGAAGAAGATGATCGCAGACGCATAGAGTAACACATAAAGTGGTTGCCCAGGCTGCAAATACAGCGAAATTGTTGTCAGCCAGTTCCAACCAGTACCGCCCCCGAACCATGACGCGATGGTTGCCGGGAACAGAATAATACTGGAAGCGAAGATAGCCGGGATAACCCCCGCCATATTCACTTTCAGCGGTAAATGTGTGCTCTGTGCAGCATAGACACGACGACCCTGCTGACGTTTAGCGTAGTTCACCACAATGCGGCGTTGACCACGTTCAACGAAGACAACAAAGAACGTCACTGCAAATACTAATACTGCAACCAACAGCAACAGGAGGAAGTGCAGGTCGCCTTGACGCGCTTGCTCGATAGTATGGGCGATGGCCGGCGGGAGACCCGCAACGATACCGGCGAAGATAATGATTGAGATACCGTTACCGATACCTCGTTCAGTAATCTGTTCGCCGAGCCACATCAGGAACATGGTCCCTGTGACCAGACTTACAACAGCGGTGAAATAGAATGCAAAGCCTGGGTTTAATACCAGGCCCTGCATACCAGGCATATTCGGAAGACCGGTAGCAATACCGATCGACTGGAATATTGCCAGCACCAGAGTGCCGTAACGGGTGTACTGGCTAATCTTACGACGTCCAGACTCCCCTTCTTTCTTCAACTCTGCCAGGGCCGGATGAACGACCGTCAGCAGCTGGATAATAATCGATGCCGAAATGTACGGCATAATACCCAGTGCGAAAATAGAAGCACGGCTGAGAGCACCACCAGAGAACATGTTGAACATTTCAATGATGGTGCCTCGCTGTTGCTCAAGCAGTTTGGCAAGTACAGCGGCATCAATACCAGGGATCGGAATAAAAGAGCCAATACGGAACACAATCAGCGCGCCGATTACAAACAGCAGTCTGCGTTTCAGCTCGCCAAATCCACCTTTGGCACTTTGAAAATCTAATCCCGGTTGCTTAGCCATCTGCTACTTATTCCTCAATTTTACCGCCAGCAGCTTCGATAGCAGCACGAGCACCTTTAGTAACACGCAGGCCACGAACAGTTACCGGAGTAGAAACTTCACCAGACAGGATCACTTTCGCGAACTCGATCTGGATACCGATAATGTTAGCTGCTTTCAGCGTATTCAGGTCTACAACGCCGCCTTCAACTTTCGCCAGGTCAGACAGACGGATTTCCGCTGTAATCGCTGCTTTGCGAGAGGTGAAGCCGAACTTCGGCAGACGACGGTACAGTGGCATCTGGCCACCCTCGAAACCGCGACGTACGCCACCGCCAGAACGAGAGTTCTGACCTTTGTGACCACGACCACCGGTTTTGCCGAGGCCAGAACCGATACCACGACCCAGGCGTTTACCCGCCTTTTTAGAGCCTTCGGCCGGAGACAGAGTATTTAAACGCATCTCTTACTCCTCAACTTTAACCATGAAGTAAACCGCGTTGACCATACCACGAACAGCAGGAGTATCCTCGCGCTCAACGGTATGACCAATACGACGCAGACCCAGGCCAAGCAGCGTTGCCTTGTGTTTCGGCAGACGACCGATTGCACTGCGGGTTTGAGTGATTTTAATAGTCTTTGCCATGGTCAATTACCCCAGAATTTCTTCAACGGATTTACCACGCTTGGCAGCGACCATTTCTGGAGAATTCATATTTTCCAGGCCATCAATAGTTGCACGAACCACGTTGATCGGGTTGGTGGAACCATATGCTTTAGCCAGAACGTTATGAACTCCAGCAACTTCCAGAACGGCGCGCATTGCACCACCGGCGATGATACCGGTACCTTCGGAAGCTGGCTGCATGAATACACGAGAACCCGTGTGAACACCTTTAACTGGGTGTTGCAGGGTACCGTTGTTCAGCGCGACGTTAATCATATTGCGACGGGCTTTTTCCATCGCTTTCTGGATCGCTGCTGGAACTTCACGCGCTTTACCGTAACCAAAACCAACGCGACCGTTACCATCACCCACTACAGTCAGAGCTGTGAAGGAGAAAATACGACCACCTTTAACGGTTTTAGATACGCGGTTTACCGCGATCAGCTTTTCCTGCAGTTCGCCAGCCTGTTTTTCGATGTGAGCCATCTTACACCTCTACCTTAGAACTGAAGGCCAGCTTCACGGGCAGCATCTGCCAGTGCCTGGACACGACCATGATATTGGAACCCGGAACGGTCAAAGGAAACATTGCTGATGCCTTTTTCCAGAGCGCGTTCTGCAACAGCTTTACCTACAGCTGCAGCGGCGTCTTTGTTACCGGTATACTTCAATTGTTCTGAGATAGCTTTTTCTACAGTAGAAGCAGCTACCAGAACTTCAGAACCGTTCGGTGCAATTACCTGTGCGTAAATATGACGCGGGGTACGATGTACCACCAGGCGAGTTGCACCCAGCTCTTTGAGCTTGCGGCGTGCGCGGGTCGCACGACGGATACGAGCAGATTTCTTATCCATAGTGTTACCTTACTTCTTCTTAGCCTCTTTGGTACGCACGACTTCGTCGGCGTAACGAACACCCTTGCCTTTATAAGGCTCAGGACGACGGTAGGCGCGCAGATCTGCTGCAACCTGACCGATCAGCTGTTTATCAGCGCCTTTCAGCACGATTTCAGTCTGAGTCGGGCATTCTGCAGTGATTCCGGCCGGCAGCGGATGCTCAACAGGGTGTGAGAAGCCCAGAGACAGGCCTACTGCATTCCCTTTGATAGCTGCACGATAACCTACACCAACCAGCTGAAGCTTTTTAGTGAAGCCTTCGGTAACACCAACAACCATTGAGTTCAGCAGGGCACGCGCGGTACCAGCCTGAGCCCATCCATCCACGAAACCATCACGTGGACCGAAGGTCAGAGCGTTATCTGCATGTTTAACTTCAACAGCTTTGTTGAGGGTACGAGTCAGCTCGCCGTTTTTACCTTTGATCGTAATAACCTGACCGTCGATTTTGACATCAACGCCGGCAGGAATAACGACCGGTGCTTTAGCAACACGAGACATTCTTTCCTCCGATTAGGCTACGTAGCAGATAATTTCGCCACCAAGACCAGCCTGGCGCGCTGCACGATCAGTCATAACACCTTTAGAGGTAGAAACAACTGCGATACCAAGACCAGCCATTACTTTTGGCAGCTCATCTTTTTTCTTATAGATGCGCAGGCCTGGGCGGCTGACACGCTGAATGCTTTCTACAACAGCTTTACCCTGGAAATACTTGAGAGTAAGTTCCAGTTCCGGCTTGGTGTCGCCTTCAACTTTAAAATCTTCGATAAAACCTTCTTCCTTCAGCACGTTGGCAATTGCCACTTTCAGCTTGGCGGAAGGCATGGTGACCGCAACTTTGTTCGCGGCCTGACCGTTACGGATACGGGTCAGCATATCCGCGATCGGATCTTGCATGCTCATCTGTCTTTACTCCCGTGATTCAATTGGTAATTACCAGCTAGCCTTTTTCAAGCCTGGTACTTCACCGCGCATGGCGGCTTCACGCAGTTTGATACGGCTCAACCCAAACTTGCCCACATAACCATGTGGACGACCTGTTTGACGACAGCGGTTACGCTGACGAGACGGGCTGGAATCACGCGGCAGAGACTGCAGCTTGAGAACCGCATTCCAACGATCTTCGTCGGAAGCGTTCACATCAGAAATGATCGCTTTCAGTTCAGCGCGTTTAGCGAAGAATTTATCAGCTAAAGCTACGCGCTTTACTTCGCGTGCTTTCATTGATTGCTTAGCCATTCAGTAACCCTACCTTACTTGCGGAACGGGAAGTCAAAGGCAGCCAGCAGAGCACGGCCTTCTTCATCAGATTTCGCAGTAGTGGTAATGGTAATATCCAAACCACGCACGCGGTCGACTTTATCGTAGTCGATTTCTGGGAAGATGATCTGCTCACGGACACCCATGCTGTAGTTACCACGACCGTCGAAAGACTTAGCGGACAAGCCACGGAAGTCACGGATACGTGGAACAGCAATAGTGATCAGGCGCTCAAGGAACTCCCACATGCGTTCGCCACGCAGAGTTACTTTACAGCCGATCGGATAGCCCTGACGGATTTTGAAGCCTGCAACAGATTTGCGTGCTTTGGTGATCAGCGGTTTTTGACCGGAGATTGCTGTCAGGTCAGCTGCTGCGTTATCCAGCAGTTTCTTGTCAGCGATCGCTTCACCAACACCCATGTTCAGGGTGATCTTCTCGACCCGAGGGACTTGCATGACAGAATTGTAGCTAAACTCAGTCATGAGTTTGTTAACTACTTCGTCTTTGTAGTAATCATGCAGTTTCGCCATCGTACTACTCCAAATTACTTGATAGTTTCGCTGTTAGACTTGAAGAAACGGACTTTTTTGCCGTCTTCGAATCTAAAGCCTACACGGTCAGCCTTACCGGTAGCCGCATTGAAGATTGCAACGTTAGAAACCTGAATAGCAGCTTCTTTTTCAACGATGCCGCCTGGTTGGTTCAGGGCCGGAACCGGCTTCTGATGTTTCTTAACCAGGTTGATACCTTCAACGACGAGTTTGCCGGAAGACAGAACATTTTTTACTTTACCGCGTTTACCTTTATCTTTACCGGTTAACACGATAACTTCGTCATCACGACGGATTTTCGCTGCCATGATTCGCTCCTTAGAGTACTTCTGGTGCCAGAGAGATAATTTTCATGAACTTCTCAGTACGAAGTTCACGAGTTACCGGCCCAAAGATACGCGTGCCGATAGGCTGCTCGCTGTTATTGTTTAAAATAACGCATGCATTACCATCGAAGCGAATGACAGAACCGTCAGGGCGACGAACACCCTTCTTGGTGCGCACCACTACCGCCTTCAGCACATCACCTTTTTTGACCTTACCACGTGGAATTGCTTCCTTGATGGTGATCTTGATGATGTCGCCTACGCCTGCGTAGCGACGGTGCGAGCCACCCAGAACCTTGATACACATTACGCGACGTGCACCGGAGTTGTCGGCGACGTTCAGCATAGTCTGTTCTTGGATCATTTTAGTGCTCCGCTAATGTCAACTACTACCTGAGACTCTAAAATCAGAGCCGTTAAAAAGCCCCATATCGAGGGCGCGGCATTATAACACCGCTTCTGCAATATGGGTAGAAAAAATAAACGGCTCATTGCTGAGCCGTTTATTCGTATTGAGAATGCGTACTCTATTACAGAACCGCTTTCTCTACAACGCGAACCAGCGTCCAGGACTTAGTCTTGGACAGTGGACGGCATTCACGGATTTCAACCTTGTCGCCGATACCACATTCGTTGTTCTCGTCATGTACGTGCAGTTTGGTCGTACGCTTGATGAATTTACCGTAGATCGGGTGTTTCACAAAACGTTCGATAGCTACAACAATGGATTTCTCCATTTTATCGCTAACAACACGACCTTGCAGAGTACGGATTTTATCGGTCATTACGCACCCGCCTTCTGAGTCAGTAAAGTCTTAACGCGCGCAACATTGCGACGCACTTGCTTCAGCAGGTGAGTCTGTTGCAGCTGGCCACTTGCAGCCTGCATACGCAGGTTGAACTGCTCACGCAGCAGGTTCAGCAGCTCAGCGTTCAGCTCTTCAACGCTTTTTTCACGCAGCTCTTTTGCTTTCATTACATCACCGTCTTAGTTACAAAGGTGGTTTTGATAGGCAGTTTCGCTGCTGCCAGGCCGAAGGCTTCACGGGCCAGCTCTTCCGGAACACCGTCCATTTCATAAAGGACTTTGCCCGGTTGGATCAAGGCAACCCAGTACTCCACGTTACCTTTACCTTTACCCATACGAACTTCCAGTGGCTTCTCGGTGATCGGTTTGTCCGGGAATACACGGATCCAGATCTTACCTTGACGCTTAACTGCACGGGTCATTGCACGACGTGCTGCTTCGATCTGACGTGCAGTCAGACGACCACGGCCAACAGCTTTCAGACCGAAAGTGCCGAAGCTAACATCCGTACCCTGCGCCAGACCACGGTTGCGGCCTTTGTGCACTTTACGGAATTTTGTACGCTTTGGTTGTAACATCAGCGACGCTCCTTATTTACGGCCTTTACGCTGCTGCTTTTTAGGTTGAGCAGCCGGTTTTTCCGGTTGTTCAACAGCAGCCATACCACCCAGGATCTCACCTTTGAAGATCCATACCTTAACGCCGATTACACCGTAAGTGGTGTGCGCTTCAGAGGTGTTGTAGTCGATGTCAGCACGCAGAGTGTGCAGCGGTACGCGACCTTCGCGGTACCATTCGGTACGTGCGATTTCCGCGCCGCCCAGACGGCCGCTAACTTCAACTTTGATACCCTTAGCGCCCAGACGCATTGCGTTCTGTACAGCACGCTTCATAGCACGACGGAACATAACACGACGTTCCAGCTGAGAAGTGATGCTGTCAGCAACCAATTTAGCGTCCAGTTCAGGCTTACGAACTTCAGCGATATTGATCTGTGCAGGAACGCCAGCGATATCCGCTACGACCTTGCGCAGTTTTTCTACGTCTTCGCCTTTCTTACCGATAACGATGCCAGGGCGAGCAGTGTGAATAGTCACACGGATGCTCTTAGCTGGACGCTCGATAACGATACGAGATACAGACGCTTTAGCCAGTTCCTTAGTCAGGTACTGACGTACTTTAAAATCGCTGTCCAGGTTGTCAGCGAATTCTTTGGTGTTCGCAAACCAGGTAGAGTTCCATGGTTTTACAATACCCAGGCGAATACCATTAGGATGTACTTTCTGACCCATTGCTAGTCTCCAGAGTCTCAGCGATCGGACACAACCACAGTAATGTGGCTGGTGCGCTTCAGGATGCGATCTGCACGACCTTTCGCACGCGGCATAATGCGCTTCATGCTTGGGCCTTCATCTACGAAAATTTTCGCGACTTTCAGATCGTCGATGTCAGCGCCATCGTTGTGTTCAGCGTTAGCAATGGCAGATTCCAGTACTTTCTTGACCAATACCGCAGCTTTCTTGTTGGTATAGGTCAGGATGTCCAGGGCCTGCGACACTTTCTTACCGCGAATCAGGTCAGCAACAAGGCGAACCTTCTGTGCAGAAGAACGAGCATGGCGATGTTGAGCTAAAGTTTCCATCTCTTCCTCCTACCTTATTTCTTCTTCGCTTTTTTATCAGCAGCGTGGCCGCGATAAGTACGAGTCGGTGCGAATTCACCCAGTTTGTGACCAACCATTTCGTCGGTAACAAAGACTGGAACGTGCTGACGACCATTATGGACAGCGATGGTCAAACCGATCATGTTAGGAAAGATCGTTGAACGACGGGACCAAGTGCGCAGGGGCTTCTTGTCTCCGCTTTCCACCGCTTTCTCTACCTTCTTCAGCAAGTGCAGGTCAATAAAAGGACCTTTCTTGAGAGAACGTGGCATGGCTTATCCTCTAAAATTATTTGCTACGGCGACGTACGATAAATTTATCAGTACGCTTGTTGCTGCGGGTCTTCTTACCTTTGGTCTGAACGCCCCACGGAGTTACCGGGTGCTTACCAAAGTTACGACCTTCACCACCACCATGTGGGTGATCGACTGGGTTCATCGCAGTACCGCGAACGGTAGGACGAACACCACGCCAGCGTGCAGCACCAGCTTTACCCAGAACGCGCAGCATATGCTCAGCATTGCCAACTTCGCCCAGAGTAGCGCGGCAGTCTGCTTCGACTTTACGCATTTCACCAGAACGCAGACGCAGGGTGACATAAGCACCGTCACGCGCAACGATCTGAACGTAAGTACCCGCAGAACGCGCCAGCTGACCGCCTTTACCTGGTTTCATTTCTACGTTATGAACGGTAGAACCAACCGGGATATTGCGCATCGGCAGGGTGTTGCCTGCTTTGATTGCAGCATCAACGCCAGACTGAATCTGGTCGCCAGCTTTCAGGCCTTTAGGGGCCAGGATGTAACGGCGTTCGCCATCTTTGTACAGAACCAGCGCGATGTTCGCGGAACGGTTCGGATCGTACTCAAGACGCTCAACAACTGCTGGGATACCGTCTTTGTTGCGTTTGAAGTCAACAATACGATAAGCCTGCTTGTGGCCACCACCGATGTGACGAGTGGTGATACGGCCATTGTTGTTACGACCACCGGATTTGCTGTTTTTTTCCAGCAACGGAGCAAAAGGTTTGCCCTTGTGCAGCTCAGGGTTAACCACTTTAACTACGTGGCGACGACCCGGAGATGTCGGTTTACATTTAACAACTGCCATTGTATTACTCCTCCGACTTACTCAGCGCCGCCAACGAAGTCCAGGTTCTGGCCTTCTTTCAGGGTGACGTAAGCTTTTTTCCAGTCGCTACGACGACCGATACGCTGTCCGTGACGTTTAACTTTCCCTTTAACTACCAGGGTGTTAACGACTTCGACTTCGACTTCAAACAGTTTCTGCACAGCAGCTTTGATCTCTGCTTTGGTCGCGTCTTTAGCAACTTTGAGAACGATGGTGTTTGTTTTTTCCATCGCAGTAGACGCTTTTTCAGAAACGTGCGGTGCGCGCAGCACCTTCAGCAGACGTTCTTCACGAATCATGCCAGCATCTCCTCAACTTGCTTAACAGCATCAGCAGTCATTACGACTTTGTCGAAGGCGATCAGGCTAACCGGGTCGATACCAGTCGCGTCGCGTACGTCAACCTTGTGCAGGTTACGCGCGGCCAGGAACAGGTTCTCGTCCAGCTCACCGGTGATGATCAGCACATCTTCCAGAGCCATGTCTTTCAGTTTCTGTGCCAGCAGCTTAGTTTTAGGCGCTTCAACAGAGAACTTCTCGACAACGATCAGACGATCCTGACGTACCAGTTCGGACAGGATGCTTTTCAGCGCGCCGCGGTACATCTTTTTGTTAACTTTTTGACTGTGGTCCTGTGGACGCGCAGCGAAGGTCACGCCACCTGAACGCCAGATCGGGCTCTTGATAGAACCTGAACGCGCACGGCCGGTACCTTTCTGGCGCCATGGCTTTTTGCCTGAACCAGTTACTTCAGCACGAGTCTTCTGAGCACGAGTACCCTGACGAGCACCAGCTGCATAAGCAACAACAACCTGGTGAACCAGCGCTTCGTTGAAATCACGACCGAAGGTAGTTTCGGAAACAGTCAGCGCGCTCTGCGCGTCTTTCAATACTAATTCCATTGCTATCCCCTTACGCCTTCACAGCTGGTTTAACGATCAGGTCGCTACCGGTTGCACCCGGGACCGCACCTTTAACCAGCAGCAGGTTGCGCTCAGCGTCAACACGTACTACGTCCAGGCTCTGAACGGTTACACGTTCGTTGCCCAGCTGACCTGCCATTTTCTTGCCTTTGAACACTTTGCCCGGAGTCTGGTTCTGACCGATAGAACCCGGAACGCGGTGAGACAAGGAGTTACCGTGAGTAGCGTCCTGGGTACGGAAGTTCCAGCGCTTAACGGTACCAGCAAAACCTTTACCTTTAGAGGTACCGGTTACGTCAACTTTTTTAACGTCAGCAAACAGCTCAACGCTAATGTCCTGACCTACGGTGAACTCTTCGCCTTCAGCAAGACGGAATTCCCACAGACCACGGCCAGCTTCTACGCCAGCTTTAGCGAAGTGACCCGCTTCTGGTTTGGTTACACGGTTAGCTTTTTTAGCACCAGTGGTCACCTGAACAGCGCGGTAGCCATCGTTAGCCAGATCTTTAACCTGGGTAACGCGGTTTGCTTCAACTTCGATTACGGTTACTGGGATTGAAACGCCATCTTCAGTGAAGATGCGGGTCATGCCCACTTTTTTACCGACTAAACCAATCATTGTATCAACCTCTCAATCGCTCGATGACCTGATTAACCCAGGCTGATCTGCACGTCTACACCGGCAGCCAGATCCAGACGCATCAGAGCATCAACGGTTTTCTCAGTTGGCTCAACGATGTCAACCAGACGCTTGTGAGTGCGGATCTCGTACTGATCACGCGCATCTTTGTTAACGTGCGGAGAGATCAGAACGGTAAAGCGCTCTTTGCGGGTCGGCAGCGGGATCGGACCACGGACTTGCGCACCAGTGCGCTTAGCAGTCTCGACGATTTCCGCGGTTGATTGATCGATCAGACGATGATCAAACGCTTTAAGGCGGATACGGATTCTTTGGTTCTGCATGAGACCAGAGCTCCAATTATTTTATAAACGAAAATGATTACTCCTCAAACCCATTACGATTGATGGGAGAGTGTAACCGTTCTTACGTAGCTCCCCAATTGGGAGCATTGTTGAGTAACAAAGTGAGCTACTCTGGTTCAGATTGAACCCGCCGTCAATTACGACAAGCCCGCGCATTATACGTAAATCAGCGAAAGACGCAAGTGCCGTTTAGAAATTAAGCGCCAAAGTCGTACTCTGCGTAAGGCCTCGCAATTTTTTATGCAAAGTATCCCTTCACAACTCTTTGTCTGAAGCCGCTATGCAATTGTTGTTTTTACACATTGCCGGGCATGCAGATTATTACGAGTATGCGCTCAAACCATTTTGAGGCTCTCGCTATGCTAATGTCCCTCCCCTTTCTGCTGATCTATTTTGCGTTATCGGCCTTGCTTGTACGCACCGATATTCGCACGGGGCTGCTTCCCGATAAATTCCTTTGCCCGCTGCTATGGACGGGCCTGCTCTACCAGCTTTGTCTTCATCCTGGTTTTTTGCCGAGCGCGGTACTGGGTGCGACCGCAGGATACGCCGGATTCGCCGTTATCTATTGGGGATATCGACTCATCTGCCGATGTGAAGGGATGGGGTATGGCGACATAAAATATCTGGCGGCGCTGGGAGCATGGCATGGCTGGTGTGTACTGCCAGTACTGGCATTAGTGGCCGCGTTAATGGCTCTGCTGTATCTGGTTGGTTTCTCGTTGTTCAACCCTGATAAGCAGGCATTAAAAAACCCACTGCCTTTTGGGCCATTTCTGGCGGCAGCGGGTTTATGCGTTGGCTGGGAAAGCCTGATTAACTTTACACTTTGATCTGAGACTGAAGGTAGTTCTGTAGGCCAATTTTGCTAATGAGATCCAGTTCGGTCTCAAGCCAGTCGATGTGCCCTTCTTCATCGGCCAGGATCTGGATCATCATATCCCGGCTGACGTAGTCATGTACGCTGTCCGCATAGGCAATGGCTTCACGCAGGTCTTTTGCACCCTCCAGCTCCAGCCGGAGATCAGAACGCAACATCTCTTCAACATCTTCTCCGATGCCCAGTTTTCCGAGATCCTGTAGGTTAGGAATGCCTTCGAGGAATAAAATACGCTCAATATATTTATCGGCGTGTTTCATTTCATCAATGGACTCATGGTATTCAACATCGTTGAGGCGAGTCAGTCCCCAGTTTTTGAACATTCTTGCATGGAGAAAATACTGATTGATTGCGACAAGCTCATTTCCCAATAATTTATTGAGATAACTTATGATTTTAACATCACCTTTCATTATATAGTCCCTCCGCTTCCACTCATTGAAGCGTAGATCGGGCTACAGGGATGTCAAAAAAAAGATGGAGGCTTACGCGATCTCTTTGAATTCCGGGATCTGCATCAGTTCGTCCTGCATGATCTCACGCGCTGCGCGAACGCATTTACCGCATTGATTTCCCACCGGAACAAACTTACGAAGCTGCTGGAAAGATTGTGGTTGAAACTGGCGAACGGCCTGACGAATTTTTTTGTCGCTTACACCATTACATAAACAAACGTACATAAAGACTCCCGTTCAAAATATGCGCAAAGTGTAAGTGAGAATGGTTATGATTACAATAGCACGGGCGTCGGAATACGTGGCGGGAGAAAGCAAAAAATGCGAATTTTTATGACAATGCCCAACGGCAGAAAACAAAAAAGGACGCCGAAGCGTCCTTTTTATTTCAGGGATAATTAATTAGCCCAGAACTTTAGCTACAACGCCCGCGCCAACGGTACGGCCGCCTTCACGGATTGCGAAACGCAGACCGTCATCCATCGCGATTGGGTGGATCAGAGTCACAACCATCTTGATGTTGTCGCCTGGCATTACCATCTCTACGCCTTCTGGCAGTTCGATGGTACCGGTCACGTCAGTTGTACGGAAGTAGAACTGTGGACGGTAGCCTTTGAAGAACGGAGTATGACGGCCGCCTTCGTCTTTGGACAGAATGTACACTTCAGATTCGAACTTGGTGTGTGGCTTGATTGAGCCTGGCTTCGCCAGAACCTGACCACGTTCGATTTCTTCACGTTTGATACCACGCAGCAGAACACCAACGTTCTCACCAGCACGGCCTTCGTCCAGCAGTTTGCGGAACATTTCAACGCCAGTACAGGTAGACTTCGCAGTCTCTTTGATACCAACGATTTCAACTTCTTCACCAACTTTGATGATACCGCGCTCTACACGACCGGTAACAACGGTACCACGACCGGAGATGGAGAATACGTCTTCGATTGGCAGCAGGAATGGCTTGTCAATCGCACGCTCTGGTTCTGGGATGTAAGAATCCAGGTAGCCAGCCAGTTCGATGATTTTCTCTTCCCACTCTGCTTCGCCTTCCAGCGCTTTCAGCGCGGAACCACGAACGATTGGAGTGTCGTCGCCTGGGAAATCGTACTGAGACAGCAGTTCACGAACTTCCATCTCTACCAGTTCCAGCAGCTCTTCGTCATCAACCATGTCGCATTTGTTCAGGAACACGATGATGAAAGGAACGCCTACCTGACGACCCAGCAGGATGTGCTCACGAGTCTGAGGCATAGGGCCGTCAGTCGCAGCAACAACCAGGATCGCGCCGTCCATCTGCGCAGCACCGGTGATCATGTTTTTAACATAGTCGGCGTGGCCTGGGCAGTCTACGTGTGCGTAGTGGCGAGTCGGGGTGTCATACTCAACGTGAGAGGTGTTGATGGTGATACCACGAGCTTTTTCTTCTGGTGCGTTATCGATCTGGTCGAAAGCACGAGCAGCACCGCCGTAGGTTTTAGCCAGTACGGTAGTGATTGCAGCAGTCAGGGTAGTTTTACCATGGTCAACGTGGCCGATAGTACCAACGTTGACGTGCGGTTTTGTACGTTCAAATTTTTCTTTAGACACGGCTATATTCCTTACTATAGTGCTCTCCCCTTCGGAGAGAGCACGGGACTTAGGTTTTAATCCTGTGGATTACTTACCACGGGCTTCGATAACGGCCTGAGCAACGTTGTTCGGCGCATCATCATACTTCAGGAATTCCATAGTGTATGATGCACGACCTTTGGTCAGAGAACGCAGCTGAGTTGCATATCCGAACATTTCAGACAGCGGAACTTCAGCGTGGATCTTAACGCCAGTTACTTCGGATTCCTGACCACGCAGCATACCGCGACGACGGCTCAAGTCACCGATAACGTCACCGGTGTTCTCTTCCGGAGTTTCTACTTCAACCTTCATGATTGGCTCAAGCAGAACTGGTTTTGCTTTCTTAAAGCCTTCTTTAAAGGCAATAGACGCAGCCAGTTTAAACGCCAGTTCAGAGGAGTCAACGTCGTGGTAAGAACCGAAGTGCAGACGAACACCCATGTCTACAACCGGGTAACCAGCCAGAGGACCAGCTTTCAGCTGCTCCTGGATACCTTTATCAACGGCAGGGATGTATTCGCCAGGAATTACACCACCTTTGATGTCGTTGATGAACTCGTAACCTTTAGGGTTAGAGCCCGGCTCCAGTGGGTACATGTCGATCACAACGTGACCGTACTGACCGCGACCACCAGACTGCTTAGCGTGTTTACCTTCAACATCGGTAACTTTCGCGCGAATCGCTTCGCGGTAAGCAACCTGAGGTTTACCCACGTTCGCTTCAACGTTGAATTCACGCTTCATACGGTCAACGATGATGTCCAGGTGCAGTTCACCCATACCAGCGATGATGGTCTGGTTAGATTCTTCATCAGTCCATACGCGGAATGATGGGTCTTCTTTCGCCAGACGGCCCAGAGCCAGACCCATTTTTTCCTGGTCAGCTTTGGTTTTTGGTTCAACCGCGATGGAGATTACCGGCTCAGGGAATTCCATACGCTCCAGAATGATCGGGTGATCCGGGTCACACAGGGTGTCACCAGTAGTCACGTCTTTCAGACCGATAGCAGCAGCGATGTCGCCCGCACGAACTTCTTTGATCTCTTCACGTTTGTTAGCGTGCATCTGTACGATACGGCCAAAACGTTCACGCGCCGATTTCACGGAGTTCAGGATGGTGTCACCGGAGTTAACCACACCAGAGTAAACGCGGAAGAAGGTCAGGTTACCCACGAATGGGTCGGTAGCAATTTTGAACGCCAGCGCAGAGAACGGCTCGTCATCACTTGCGTGACGCTCAGCCGGAGTATCTTTACCGTCGTCCAGGATGCCGTTGATCGCAGGAACGTCAACCGGGGATGGCAGGTAGTCAACTACCGCATCCAGCATTGCCTGAACACCTTTGTTCTTGAACGCAGAACCACAGGTTACCAGGATGATTTCGTTGTTCAGAACACGCTGACGCAGAGCAGATTTGATCTCTTGCTCAGTCAGTTCTTCACCACCCAGGTATTTCTCCATCAGCTCTTCAGAAGCTTCTGCTGCGGATTCGATCAGGTTCTGGTGCCATTCGTCAGCCAGGTCCTGCATCTCTGCCGGGATATCTTCGTATTCGAAGGTAACGCCCGCATCTGCTTCGTTCCAGTTGATGGCTTTCATTTTCACCAGGTCGATAACACCGGTGAAGCCTTCTTCAGCACCAATTGCCAGCTGAAGCGGAACAGGGTTCGCGCCCAGACGGGTTTTGATCTGGCCAACAACTTTCAGGAAGTTAGCACCCATACGGTCCATTTTGTTAACGAACGCGATGCGTGGAACTTTATATTTGTTAGCCTGACGCCATACGGTTTCAGACTGTGGCTGAACACCACCAACTGCGCAATAAACCATTACCGCGCCGTCAAGAACACGCATGGAACGTTCTACTTCGATGGTGAAGTCAACGTGCCCTGGGGTGTCGATGATGTTTACGCGATGCGGTTCGTACTGCTTAGCCATACCTGACCAGAAAGCAGTAGTCGCTGCGGAGGTGATAGTAATACCACGCTCCTGCTCCTGTTCCATCCAGTCCATGGTGGCTGCGCCGTCATGAACTTCACCGATTTTATGGTTTACACCGGTGTAGAACAGAATACGTTCGGTAGTAGTGGTTTTACCGGCGTCGATGTGCGCACTGATACCGATGTTACGGTAGCGTGCGATGGGTGTTGTACGAGCCATTTGATTCCTCGTTTATATCTTTAGGCGTTCAGTTAAGTTACCCAGAGCGGGCGGCTTCTCTGAAGCGCCCGCCTGGTGACTACGACTCCGAAGGGATTACCAACGGTAGTGTGCGAACGCCTTGTTGGCTTCTGCCATACGGTGAACGTCTTCACGTTTCTTAACTGCAGTACCTTTGTTTTCTGCAGCATCAGAAAGTTCGTTCGCCAGACGCAGAGCCATGGATTTATCACCGCGTTTACGAGCAGCTTCAACGATCCAACGCATTGCCAGAGCATTACGACGAACCGGACGAACTTCAACTGGAACCTGATAAGTAGAACCACCAACGCGGCGAGACTTAACTTCTACAGTCGGGCGCACGTTGTCGAGAGCGACTTCGAAAGCTTCCAGTTCATTTTTACCAGAACGCTGAGCCAGGGTCTCCAGCGCGCTGTATACGATTGCTTCTGCAGTAGATTTTTTACCATCTACCATCAGGATATTTACAAATTTTGCCAGCAGTTCTGATCCGAATTTCGGATCTGGAAGAATTTTACGCTGACCAATGACGCGACGACGTGGCATGGGATTACTCCGTTGTTAATTCAGGATTGTCCAAAACTCTACGAGTTTAGTTTGACATTAAGATAAATCAGTTTGGCCTTACTTAACGGAGAACCATTAAGCCTTAGGACGCTTCACGCCGTACTTGGAGCGAGCCTGCTTACGGTCTTTAACACCTGAGCAGTCCAGCGCACCACGAACGGTGTGGTAACGAACACCCGGAAGGTCTTTAACACGACCGCCACGGATCAGGATCACGGAGTGCTCCTGAAGGTTGTGACCTTCACCACCGATGTAGGAAGTCACTTCGAAACCGTTAGTCAAACGCACACGGCATACTTTACGCAGTGCGGAGTTTGGTTTTTTAGGAGTGGTGGTATATACACGAGTACATACGCCACGTTTCTGCGGGCAGGCTTCCAGCGCAGGCACGTTGCTTTTTGCAACTTTGCGTGCACGTGGTTTGCGTACCAGCTGGTTAACTGTTGCCATTAAATAGCTCCTGGTTTTAGCTTTTGCTTCGTAAACACGTAATAAAACGACCTCATACAATATGAGGACGCGAAATTTTAGGGCTACGTCGAAAAGGTGTCAAGAAATATACAGCGATCTCAAATCACCAGTTCATTTGACTGGCGTGCGTCACAGTAAGATTGACGAAATCAGTATAGCCAACCACGTCAATTTTGGCTGAAATTTGACCAGAAAGACCCCGCGCATCCAGATCCTCTTTAAGCGCAGAGACTGTTATGGGGGCATTAGCGAGGATTTCAACAAAACGGCTGCCATCAAGCGCCGCGAGCACGCCATCCTGAATCAGCAGCAGATCATCGCCTTCGCGCAGCATGCTCAGTAACGTGTCGATATCGCATTGCCACGGTGAACGGCTCAGGGTATGGAGCATGATAGCCTCAGAAAGTCAGAACGGTATCGTAGTGAGAAAGTTGTTCGCGCAGCGCAGAAGATGTCAGGATCGTCACGTCCAGCACGAACGGTATTTTCTCATTTAACCCACGAGCGGCCAGCGAGTCGGCGCACACATAGAAGGTTTCAATGTCATAGAGCGGCAGAACTTTAAAGGTCGCAATGTAGTCGCGCGCAAGAATGGCCTGCGGTTGTTGGCCTGCCAGAAGCTGGAATACGCCATCGCCTAAAAAGAAGACGCCAATATCTTCGGTTAAAGCCGAGGTCGCGAGCAATGCATCCAGCCCTTCCCGGCCTGAAGCGCTGCCATGCGGGGCAGAAGTAAAAACAAACGCTACGCGCTTCATCAAAATTGCACCACTCTGTCGCAGGTCAACGCCGCCTGTGCTAATGCGCCTAATCCGCTGAGCGAAAAGCCCGGTTGCAGGTTAGCCCCTGCCAGACCAAGGCGTTCGGCTTCAGTCGCATCCGTCACGCCGCGACGCAGTGCCGCCGCGACGCAGATATGCAGGTCGACGCCCTGCGTTTCGTTTAATTTTTGCCAGGCGCGCACAAGGTCAAACTCATCGCTCGCCGGGGACGTAAACTGGTTCGCGTTATAGACCCCTTCACGATAGAAGAAGACGCTTGCCAGTTCATGACCGGAATCAAGCAGCGCATGGGCAAACTGTAGCGCGCTGCTGGCCTGCTGGGTACCGTACGCCGGGCCCGTCACCATTAACGCAAAACGCATTACTTGTCTTGCCCCAGGAAGTCGCCGCTTTTGAACTGGCGAATATAGAGGTAAACCGTGTGTTTGGAGATATTCAGGCGATCGGCCACCTGGTTGATGGCATCTTTGATATCAAAAATCCCTTTCTCATAGAGGTTCAGGACGATCTGACGATTCTTGGCGTTGTTGGATACGTTGCGATCGGCATTCACCTCTTCAATGGTGAACTCCAGCGTCTGTGTCACGAGATCCTCAACAGAAGAGGCAAAGTTCACCGATGAGCCCACGTCCGGCGTTTCTGGCGGAATGAAAGTGCTCATGATTTGCGAGAATGGCACATCAAGGTTCATGTTGATGCACAGCAAACCGATTACCCGGTGTTCGCGGTTTCGAATCGCGATAGTTTCTGATTTCATCAGCACGCCGCTTTTGGCGCGGGTGAAATAGCATTTTGAGACGCTGCTGTCCGCGCCGGTCATGTCATGCAACATACGCAATGCAAGGTCGGTGATTGGCGAACCAATTTTACGGCCAGTGTGCTCACCATTCGCAATGCGGATAGCGGAACACTTAAGATCTTGCAGGGAATGCAATACGATTTCGCAGTGGGAACCAATGAGCATCGCTAACCCGTCCACTACCGCTTCGTAGGATTTCAGAATATCGAAGTCGGTCTGGTCAAATGGACGTTGATCCAGCAAATCAAGTTCACTGGTTTCGTTGGTTAAAAGCGACCTGGACATGAAAAAAACACTCCTTTTCAGGAGCCTGTCGTTAGGTTTTCAGGGCAGGCTCATTATCTACACGGACAACTAAATTAATACAGCGTGTATAACGCTTTCCAGTGTTAATTATATCTGCCCCACAATAAAAAAACCGCCGCCTGTAAAGGCGGCGGTTTTTTTCAGCATTACTTCTTAGCTGCTGCGGCTTTGTCGTCAGCCGGTGCGTCTGTTTTCGCATCCGCTTTCGGCGCCGGTTTGATGTCCAGCAGTTCTACATCAAATACCAGCGTAGAGTTAGCCGGGATACCCGGAACGCCGGTTTTGCCGTAAGCCAGATCCGGTGGGATGACCAGCTTGATTTTACCGCCTTTCTTGATGTTCTTCAGGCCTTCGGTCCAGCCCGGGATCACACCGTCCAGACGGAAGGAGAGAGGCTCACCGCGAGTGTAAGAGTTATCGAACTCTTTACCGTCGATCAGCGTACCTTTGTAGTTAACTACAACGGTGTCGCTGTCTTTAGGCGCGTCGCCGGTACCTTCTTTCTCAACTTTATAGATCAGGCCTGTAGAAGACGTTTTAACGCCTTTCTCTTTAGCGAACTTATCGCGGTAGGCTTTGCCTTTCGCTTCGTTATCTTTAGCGTCTGCTTCCATCTTGGTCTGAGCGGCGCTTTTCACGCGCGCTTCAAACGCTTGCAGAGTCTGCTCGATTTCTTGGTCAGACAGTTTGCTCTTGTCTGCGAACGCATCCTGAACCCCTGCGATCAGCTGGTTTTTGTCCAGTTTGATGCCCAGTTTCTCTTGTTCTTTCAGAGAGTTTTCCATGTAACGGCCCAGAGACGCGCCAAGTGCGTAGGCGGATTTCTGGTCGTCATTCTTGAATGCCGCTTTGCTGTCTGTAGTCGCAGCAGGCTTCGCAGCAGTATCAGCAGCGAAAGACAGCGGCGCATTGAGCGCTACAGCCATAGTGGTCGCCAGCAGCGTAACTTTAAACAGTGATTTCATCCATATCTCCAGGACCTGAGGTCTCTCACCCCAGTGTTAAACGTAAATGAGTGACGTACTATAAAACGTTGTGGAAGAAATCTACAGACAGACTCCCCCGAATGTCGCTTCTTTTCAGACTATTTTTGTTTAAATAAGTTTCTTGTCAGGGAGATGGATACTGTACTTAAGGAAAAAGTCAGATAAACTTCGCCGCCGCTGGTCCATTATGGCGCATGAGAGATAAACGAGGTGAATGATGAAGGATACAACGATCGAAGCGAGACTGGCTGAGCTGGAAAGCCGCCTGGCTTTTCAGGACATCACCATCGAAGAACTGAACCAGACCGTGACGGCTCATGAGCTTGAAATGGCAAAAATGCGCGATTTGATGCGACTTCTCACTGAAAAAGTGAAGGCAACGCAGTCGTCGCACATCGCCTCTCAGGCTGAAGAGACGCCACCACCTCATTATTGAGGCGTAAAAAAAGCGGGATTATCCCGCTTTTTTATTTTCCGCAGTACGGAATCAGTGGCAGCCGCAGCCGCCGTTACCGCAACCACCTTTACCGTGGCCGTGGTCATGACCATGATCGTGGCCGTGACCACCGCAGCAGCCGTCGTGGCCGTGATCGTGGTCATGGTCGTGACCGTGCGCACCATGAACGTGGCCATGAGCCAGCTCTTCTTCGGTCGCTTCACGGATAGCAACAACTTCTACGTTGAACTTCAGGTTCTGACCAGCCAGCATGTGGTTGCCGTCAACCACAACGTGGTCGTCTTCAACTTCTGTGATTTCAACCGGAACCGGACCCTGGTCAGTTTCAGCCAGGAAGCGCATGCCAACCTGCAACTCGTCAACGCCCATGAACACGTCTTTAGGAACGCGCTGAACCAGGTTGTCATCATACTGACCGTAAGCGTCGTTCGCGCCGACAGCAACGTCGAATTTGTCGCCAACTTCATGACCTTCCAGCGCCGTTTCCAGGCCGGAAATCAGGGAACCGTGACCATGCAGGTAGTCCAGCGGCGCACTCACCGGAGACTCATCAACCAACACACCGTCTTCTGTACGTACCTGATAGGCCAGGCTGACCACCAGGTCTTTTGCTACTTTCATGATATCTCCTGAGCGTGGGAAAATTGCTGGCGCAGATTGTAGCGGAATTCTGCACCCGTGTACCCTTAAGCTTAAAAAAACTCAGAGCATATCGCTAGTCTGGATGAAAAATGCCGATCACTTGCTCTTCTTTGCGAACGTGATCGCGGGCTTCTTTGTCGGCCTCACGCATCTGGTGACCGCACTTAACACATTCAACAATATCGATATTATTCTCCCGCCACATGGCCAGCGTATCTTGCGCCTGGCAGGACGGGCATTTTGCGCCCGCGATAAAGCGTTTACGTAAAGCCATCTTTCGTTACCCTTTATTCAAATTCATCCCAGCCGTCGAGCTGGCGTCGTTCCTGTTGCATCTCACGCTGGAAGATCTCCTCCAGTTCGCGACGCGCTTCCCGCACGCGGGAGATCTGCGCCGTGTCGCTGTGCACGGGCATCAGTTCACGCAGCATTCGCATATCCAGCCGGCGGAAATGCATCTGGGCACGTTGCGCCTGGTGAGGATGCATACCCAGCGAAACCAGCGCCTTGCGCCCCAGCTCTAGCGCGCTGGAGAAGGTTTCGCGGGAGAAGTGTTTCACACCCGCCTGCAAAAGTTCGTGAGCCTCAACACGTCCGCGCGCACGCGCCAGAATATGCAGATGTGGGAAATGCTGCTGGCACAGCTCCACCAGCTTCATTGTGTCTTCCGGATCGTTACAGGTGATGACGATGGACTCCGCAGCCTCTGCGCCCGCCGAGCGCAACAGCTCAAGCTGCGTCGCATCCCCGTAGTACACCTTATAACCATATTTGCGCATCAGGTTGACGGCGCTGATATCGCGCTCCAGCACCGTAATGCGCATTTTATTTGCCATCAACAGGCGACCAATCACCTGTCCGAAGCGGCCAAAGCCCACGACGATCACCTGCGGTTTATCATCTTCCACCCACGGCGCTTCGTCTTCATCGTCTGCGGGATTCAGGCGGCGCGACAGCAGTTTGTCCACCAGCTTCATCAGCAGCGGCGTGGTCATCATCGACAGCGTGACCGTCACCAGTAGCAGCGCCATCTGGTCATCTTTGAACAGCTTCTGAGACGACGCAGTGGAAAACAGCACAAACGCAAACTCTCCGCCCTGACTTAACACGCTGGAAAACTGCATCCTTTCCGAGCTGCGCAGCCCGTAAATCCGCGCGAGGAGATACAGCACCAGCGTTTTGACCGCCACCAGCACGGCGACACTCGCAATAACCCACAGCAGATGGGTATAGAGCACGCCAAGATTAAGCGCCATACCCACCGAGATAAAGAACAGCCCTAACAGCAGCCCCTTAAACGGATCGATGGCGGTCTCCAGCTCGTGGCGGTACTCGCTTTCCGCAAGCAGCACCCCGGCGATAAACGTCCCGAGCGCCATCGACAGCCCCAGCGCATCCATAAACAGCGCTGAACCAAGCACCAGCAGCAGCGTTGCGGCGGTGAAGACCTCGCGTACGCCGGATGCCGCAATAAATCGGAACACTGGACGCAGTAAAAACCGTCCGCCGATCAGCATCCCCGCGAAGGCCAGCACCTTCATGGAGATCTTCATCCAGTCGAAATGATCGTCTCCGGAGCCTGCCAGCAGCGGCACCAGCGCCAGCGCCGGGATCACCGCTAAATCCTGGAACAGCAGCACCGAAAAGCCCAGTTGCCCCGCCTCGTTGCGGTTCATCCCTTTGTCGCGCATCAGCTGAAGCGCCATCGCCGTCGAAGACATCGCAAGACCGATCCCGCCAATCACCGCGGCCTGCCAGGAAAACTGCGTCAGCATCAGCAGGCCCGCCAGAATGGCGGCGCTGAGCAACACCTGCGCCGCCCCGACGCCAAAAATAGATTGCCGCAGTTGCCACAGCTTGGACGGATTAAGCTCAAGCCCGATGATAAACATCAGGAACACCACGCCCAGCTCGGAGAAGTGGAGAATTTCATCCACATCGCTGATAAACCCAAGCCCCCAGGGACCAATGGCTATCCCCGCCAGCAAATAGCCCAGCACCGCGCCAATGCCGAGACGCGCGGCAAGGGGGACCGCGACGACGGCGGCAAACAAAAACAGCACCCCGGCGAGGAGTAAATTCGAACCGTCCATTAGCGTCCTCCCGCCGGAATCGGTGACGCCAGCCATTCGCCATAGGCCCTGGCATGGCTCGCCAGCGCTTTCGGATCCTGCCGCCGTGCCCAGTAGATAATAATCGGGCTCATCCAGTGCATACGGCACATCGCCGCCGTCAGCTCAAACGGCCGCAGAATGTCGCTCATGGGGTAACGGTTCAGCCCGTCGTGACGGTAAGCGCTTTCCGGCTCACCGGTGGTGATGACACTCCGCCAGTACTTTCCCGCCAGCTGGTTGCCCCCCACCCCGCTGGAAAAGCCCCGGCTCAGCACGCGGTCCAGCCACTCTTTCAGCAGCGCCGGACAGCTATAGGTATAAAGCGGATGCTGGAACACAATCACGTCGTGCTGACGCAGCAGTTCCTGCTCGTAAGGAATATCAATAAAGAAATCGGGGTAGTGCGCGTAGAGATCGTGCACCGTTACGTTACTGAGCTGTGTGGCCGGCTTAAGCAGCACCCGGTTTGCCACCGAGTCCTGTGATTCCGGATGGGCATACAGCAGCAGCACTTTCGCTGTCTGAGACATCACTCCCCTCCCGGTTCTGTTTTTGTGTATTGTTGTCGTTTTGGGCTACCATGGCGGCCCGGTGGGGAAATTGGCCCACACCTTACATTATCATAATGACAAATTAACATAGTCGGAACATACGGCGCTTCTATGATTGTTTTCTCCTCGTTACAAATTCGTCGCGGCGTGCGCGTCCTGCTGGATAACGCGACTGCTACCATCAACCCGGGCCAGAAAGTGGGGCTGGTCGGCAAAAACGGCTGCGGTAAATCCACCCTGCTGGCACTGCTGAAAAACGAGATAAGCGCGGATGGCGGGAACTTTACCTTCCCGGGCAACTGGCAGCTCGCCTGGGTAAACCAGGAGACCCCCGCGCTGAGCGAACCGGCGCTCGACTATGTTATCGACGGCGACCGTGAATACCGCAAGCTCGAAGCGGAGCTCAACGCCGCCAACGAACGCAACGACGGCCACGCCATCGCCACCGTCCACGGCAAGCTGGACGCCATCGACGCCTGGACCATTCGCTCCCGCGCCTCCAGCCTGCTGCACGGCCTGGGCTTCAGCAACGAACAGCTTGAACGCCCGGTGAGCGATTTCTCGGGTGGCTGGCGTATGCGCCTTAACCTGGCGCAGGCGCTGATCTGCCGCTCTGACCTCCTGCTGCTCGATGAACCGACCAACCACCTCGATCTCGATGCGGTTATTTGGCTGGAGAAGTGGCTCAAGAGCTATCAGGGCACTCTGATTCTGATCTCCCACGACCGCGACTTCCTCGACCCGGTGGTGGATAAAATCATTCATATCGAACAGCAAAGCCTGTTCGAGTACACCGGCAACTACAGCTCTTTCGAGCGCCAGCGCGCGACGCGCCTCGCCCAGCAGCAGGCGATGTATGAAAGCCAGCAGCAGCGCGTGGCGCACCTGCAAAGCTTTGTGGATCGCTTCAAGGCCAAGGCGTCAAAAGCCAAGCAGGCGCAGAGCCGCGTCAAAATGCTGGAACGCATGGAGATGATCGCCCCCGCGCACGTGGATAACCCGTTCCACTTCAGCTTCCGCGAGCCGGAGAGCCTGCCGAACCCGCTGCTGAAGATGGAAAAAGTGAGCGCGGGCTATGGCGATCGCATTATTCTCGACTCTATCAAGCTCAACCTGGTGCCGGGTTCACGCATCGGTCTGCTGGGGCGTAACGGCGCCGGTAAATCGACGCTGATCAAGCTGCTGGCGGGCGAGCTTAACCCGGTCAGCGGCGAAATCGGGCTGGCGAAGGGCATCAAGCTTGGCTACTTCGCCCAGCATCAGCTGGAATTTTTACGCGCCGATGAATCGCCGATCCAGCACCTGGCGCGCCTGGCGCCGCAGGAGATGGAGCAGAAGCTGCGCGACTACCTCGGCGGCTTTGGCTTCCAGGGCGATAAGGTGACTGAAAATACAGCGCGTTTCTCCGGCGGCGAAAAAGCGCGTCTGGTGCTGGCGCTGATCGTCTGGCAGCGTCCAAACCTGCTGCTGCTCGATGAACCGACCAACCACCTCGATCTCGACATGCGTCAGGCGCTGACCGAAGCGCTGATCGAGTTCGAAGGGGCGCTGGTTGTCGTTTCGCACGATCGCCACCTGGTCCGCTCCACCACCGACGATCTCTATCTGGTTCACGGCGGCAAAGTGGAACCGTTCGACGGCGATCTGGAAGATTACCAGCAGTGGCTGACGGACGTGCAGAAGCAGGAAAACCAGCCGGAAGAGTCAGCGAAAGACAACGCCAACAGCGCCCAGGCGCGTAAAGACCAGAAGCGCCGTGAAGCGGAACTGCGCACCCAGACTCAGCCGCTGCGTAAAGAGATTACCCGTCTCGAAAAAGAGATGGAAAAGCTTAACGCCACGCTTGCCGCCGTCGAAGAGAAGCTGGGCGACAGCGAACTGTACGATCAGAGCCGCAAAGCGGAGCTGACGGACTGTCTGCAAACGCAGGCGAAAACCAAATCCAGTCTCGAAGAGTGCGAAATGGCATGGCTGGACGCGCAGGAACAGCTGGAAGCGATGCTGCAAGCCGACTAACACGCCGGGAGGGTTATGGGCTTCGATACCACGAGCGAGATTACATTCCGTAAGCTCAGCATCTTCATGACGTTCATGGACAAGGGCAATATCGCACGTACCGCCGAAACGCTCGGCCTGAGCGGTGTCAGTGTTCACCGCGCGCTGCATACCCTCGAAGAGAACGTCCGCTGCCCGCTCTTTGCTCACAAAGGGCGTAACCTGATTGCCCTCCCCTCTGCGTGGACGCTGCTGGAGTATTGTCAGGAGGTGATGCAGGTGATGGAGCGCGGGCTGGAAGAGTCGCGCAAGATTGCCGGTATCGGCCAGGGACGGTTGCGCGTCGGTACGCTTTACTCGCTGACGCTGGAAACCGTGCCGCGCCTGATAATGGGCATGAAGCTGCGCCGTCCGGATCTGGAGATGGATCTGACGATGGGCTCGAACGAAACCCTGCTCCATATGCTGGATGAGGGTTCGCTGGATGCGATTTTAATCTCTATCTCCGAGAGCGATATCGACCGTAACAGCCTCGAAGTGCTGCCCCTGTTCCATGACGATATTTTCCTTGCCGCACCGGCCTCTGCCACGCTGAATACCAGCGGTCCCGCCGATCTGCGTGACTATAAAGATCAGAAGTTTGTCGCCCTCGCGGAAGGGTTCGCCACTTACGCCGGGTTTCAGGAAGCGTTTCATATTGCCGGTTTCGAGCCGGAGATTGTGACGCGGGTAAACGATATTTTCTCGATGCTGAGCCTGGTACAGGCGGGGGTCGGGTTTACGCTGATGCCGGGCAGGATGAAGAAAGTGTACGAAAATTCGGTGCAGCTACTGAAGCTGGCACAGCCGTACCAGATGCAGCAGCTGATTGCGATCGTCTTTGCCCGCAACCGCGAGCAGGATCCGAGCCTGCGAGCATTGGCCGCGGAAGGGCGGATGTACGCCAGAAGTTTGCAGGACGGAGCCTGAGGCCTTGCCGGGTGGCGACGCGTTGCGTCTTACCCGGCCTACAAAATAATACAACCGAACCCGTAGGCCCGGTAAGGCGCAGCCGCTACCGGGCAAAAAAACTCACGCACGAAGCCGCCCCGCCAGATGCACCGCCACGTCCACCCCGCTGCGCTCCAGCGAAATGGATTCGCCTTCCCACGCCGCCTGCCGCGTCAGGCAGGTTAATATGCCTCCCGGCGGCATCTCAATCGCCAGCCGCGCTTCACGCTCGTTAGCGGAAATCACCGCCTCCTGCCAGCGCACGGTTCGCGCCATGTTCATTGCCAGATCGTCGGCAATTTTCTCCGGCTGCCAGAGCACGCGTCCGGTACTGCCGCTCAGGTACGCGCAGCGGGGACGGGAAAGCGTGACCGATTCAAACGCCGCTGCCAGCTTCTTCGCCGGTTCCGCCAGCAGCGCGCAGTGCGATGGCACACTCACCGCCAGCCGTTTGGCCTTGCTTGCGCCCTTCGCCAGCGCGCGCTCCGCCACCTGCGCCATACCGTCATCGGTTCCGGCAATCACGATCTGCGTTTCGGCGTTCAGGTTAGCGATATAGGTTCCAGTCCCCTGAATCAGGTTTTCCACCTGCGGCAGGGTCAACCCCATAATCGCCGTCAGGCCGTAGCCGTGCGGATACGCCTGCTCCATCAAATCACCGCGCAGCGCCACCAGCTTCAGCGCATCCGTAAAGTCCAGCGAGCCTGCGATAACCGCCGCAGGATAAGCGCCAATGGACAGACCGCTGACAATATCCGGCGACACGCCGCGACGTTCCAGCTCGCGCGCCCAGGCCACGCCGGCAATCAGCAGTGAAAGCTGAACCGCACGGGTGTGGGTTAACGAGGATGCGCTGTCCAGGGTATCGACTTCCGCCCCCAGCACAGCACGGGCCTGCTCCAGCTCCGTTCCCGGCAGGTTTTGCAGCATACCTTCGTGCTGTGTGCCCTGCCCCGGAAAGGTAAACAGTATTTTCATTACTCCTCCCTGTGCCATGGATCCGCTACCAGGCGCGGTCCACATTGCGTTTTTAGCAGCGTTTTGCCGTCGCGTAACCATTCTGCCAGCGCGAATCCGCCCTCGGGCGTGTCCACCTGCGTATCCGCCCGGCACAACGCACGGTTGAGCTGAGCCTGCCAGTCAGTAAACGCCTCAGGGGAAACGGTACGCGGGGCGCGGATCAGCAGATCGAGATCGCTGTCGGCGTGGATCACCGGAATGCCGGTCGCCAGCGCATAACCCGTACTGCCGGTTATCCCCCACGTCCACGGCCACGACTGCTGCGCAAGCTGAAGAGCCACCTGAACCGGCGGCTGAGTGACAAACGGCGAACGCAGCAGGTCGGCGGCAACGCTCAACTCTTCGGGCGACACCACGCGCAACACGTTCTCAGGCTTCACCCATCCGGCCGCCCGCTGGTCGCGGCGCAATCCGCGCACGCCAACGGGAATACGGCCTTCATTATCAACATCACGCCGCACCACTACCGGCAGCCCGGTATGCCAGGCCGCGTCTACCCAGGATTCGGTAATCCTTTCCAGGGCGTCGCGCGCGGTAAGCCAGATGAGGTCGTGTGGGCGTAATGTTGTGGTCATAATTACATTCCTGAAGTCAGCGAGATAAACAGCGGCAGCGACAGGATACACAGTATGGAGCTCAACAGCAGCACGGCTTCAGCATCCGGCGACTGCACGCCAAAGCGGTTACCGAACACCACGCCAAAGAAGCCCGCAGACAGCGCAATCATCAGGATGGCGGTGATCGCCACGGAGCCGTGCAGACCGAAGATTAAAACGATACCCCAGGCAATCGCTGGCTGGATCAGCAGCTTGGCGATAGTGGAAGTGATCACCATGGTGTTGATCTGAAGCTTACGCGCGGAGAGGATCACCCCGGTCAGGAACAGCGCCGCAGCGGTCGCGGACAGTCCCAGCGGTTTAATCGCCGCCAGTACCAGCTCCGGCATTTTGATGCCGATAGCGGACAGGATCACACCCAGCAGCGGGCCCATCACGATCGGTTTTTTAATGGAGCGCCACATCAGCACCGGCAGCATGGAAAGCGTTGAACCGGAGTTATTGCCTTCCGCGCGGGCTTTCTCACGCTCCAGAATAAGCAGGCAGAACGGGGTCATCAGCACCGAACCACAGGCGATGGAGACCGCCACGGAGAGTGAAGTAGAAGAACTTTCACCCAGCACGCTGCCCAGAATCGGCAGGCCGAGCGCCGCATAGTTTGGCAGAGCGACGGTCAGCGTCAGTACGGCCGCATCCTGCGGAGATTTTTTAAAGACTTTGGTGGCGAGGAAGTAGATGGCCGCATAGGTGATCCACATCGCCAGGGTGAGCACCAGGATCAGCGGCGACTGCGCCACAATGCCGGTCCACGGGGTTTGCACGGTGGCGCTGAACAGCGCGGCAGGGAGTGCAAAATCCATAACGAAGATATTCAGCAGGGAAACATTTTTGTTATCGACCATCTTTGCTTTACCGGCCCAGAATCCCAGCAGCATGATGACGAAAATCGGTGCAAGAGCATGAACAATTACGTAAGTCATAAATCACCTGTAGTAAAAAAGTTTAAGCACTGGCGCGATGTTTATTATTTTCAGGATGCAGGTTCCCGCGTGGACGCAACGGGCGCGCCCACGGGGTAATGCATCTGGCAGGTCTCTTTTTACTTACCAGCTGGCTCGCATACGTTCACGTACGAGCGCCGAGCTGCGGCGGTTGTCAGCACCCAGACGGTTTTTCAACGTGGTGTCCTGACGAGCGTCGCTGATGGCCTGTTGCAGGGTAGTTTTCACCCGCGTCAGATCGCTTTCGGAAGGGGCATCCGGGTTGCTGATATCCAGCAGGTCGGAGAGCAGCCCCAGCGTGGCGTAGTTGCTGATGTCGTACGCCATTGGCGGAATGGTTGCCGCCAGTTTTTCCAGCGCCTCCACGGTACGCAGCGTAATGCGCGCCGCAGACTCTTTGCCCATGGCATGGATCAGCACGCCTTTATCGTTGAAGGCAATCAGGCGGTTGGCCTGGTAGCCGTGCGCCAGAAACGCGCCGGACATGGCCTTACCGACGATAAGACCAATCACCGGATGCCCCGCCAGCCGCGCATTGGCATAGGCGGCAGCGGCGCCGGCCAGCGCCTGGTGGATACCAAACGCCTCTTCGCGACGGCCATAGGCCTGGCTTGGGACATCGATCACCGCCACAATCGGGCGCTTCACGGCTTTATCGGCGTCAGCGGCGACGGTTTCGCTGACCACTTTTGCCAGCGTCCATCCTTCCAGCAGGCCGACTTCACCCTGCGCCGCGCGCGGGAAGTGGTTGTTGGCGTCCGGCACCACGGCGACAAAGCGCACCGTTTCACCGTTCAGCTCGCCGTCTGCCGCCTGCACGGACGGGCATAACCCCTCCAGACGTTTCGCGTTCGGGGCCAGAGTTTCCAGCCAGAGTTCGCCACGGCTAATTGAGTTAGTCATCATTTCACCTCCCGGGCAAAAAGCGCTTTAATCTGTTCGGCATCGGCCTGTTTGCGGGTGTCGAAATTCGTCAGACGGTTCAGGTAATCGTCGTAGTTATCGGTGCGATGTTTCGCCGGTACGCCTTTGGCGATGGCCTCGTTCATCGCGGCTTTCACCGCGTTCACGCCGTCGCCCACCAGCGCGTCCACCAGCCCACTTTCATAGCGCACTTCGCCGCCGGTCATGCTCCAGATAAACGGACGGTCGCGGGAGTCATACTCTTCAATGCCCGCTTCCTGCTCAATAACCTGCGGGCCGTTGAGGCCAAGACGCGCTTCGCGGGTCACAATCAGGTAGCTGCACAGCGCCGCGGCGATAGACATCCCGCCGAAGCAGCCCACGGTCCCGGCGACAATCCCGACAACCGGGGTATAGCGACGCAGGTCAACGATCGCGGCGTGGATATCGGCAATCGCCGCCAGGCCAAGGTTGGCTTCCTGCAAACGTACGCCGCCGGTTTCGAGGCACAGTACCGCCTGAGTCGGAATGCCGTTGCGGTTATCTTCCGCCGCCAGCTCCAGCGCCGCCGCCATTTTGGCACCGGACACTTCGCCCATGCTGCCGCCCTGGAAGGTGCCTTCAATCGCCACCACCACTGCAGGCTGGCCGTTGATGGTCCCTTTCGCGACTACCATGCCGTCATCGGCCTGAGGAACAATCCCCTGTGGCCCAAGCCACGGAGAGATAATGCCTTCAAACGGATCCAGCAGTTCGCGGTAGCTGCCGTCGTCGAGCAGCGCCTGCGCACGCTGGCGCGCTTTTAATTCGATAAAGCTGCTGTCATCACGCATGGTTCACCCCTTCAAAAACCTGTTCGATACGAATGCGTGCCACGCCCGGCGTCGCGCCGAAGTCGTGGATGGTCAGCTTACCTGCGGGCAGGCTGCTGACGGTTTGCAGGCGATTGAACAACGCCTCCCAGCGCCCACGGCTGTTGTCGACGGAGGTGGTGATATCAATGGTTAAGGTCTGGCCCGGTTCGGCGGTGAAAAGCACCTCCATATCCCCGGAACCGACTACCCCTGCCAGCGCCCTGCCGCTTACTTCGCGGCTGGCGGGCACGGTCAATGTGATTTTTTCCATAACATCCTCTTAATGCTTTGAATAGGGCGTTTCGACGCGGTCAAGAAACAGCGTGGCGGCAAGCAGGTCTGCGGCTCCGCCCGGCGAGGCGTTAAGCGTCAGCATCTGACGGTCTAACCGCGCCAGCGCCTGCTGCCCCGCAAGTGTTGCGCATCCTCCCGCGTTCAGCACCGCACGGGCGCCGTTCTGCATGGCATCCAGCCCCTCCATGCCGGCGCGCGACAGCACGCAGGTGTCGGTGAGCGAGGTCATGATCGCCATCAGCGCGTCGAGTCTGGCCTGCGTTTCGCTGCTGCCGTTGAGACGGCTGAGGTGAAGCTGCGGCAGCGCGCGCTGCATGATGTGCGGAAACGCCTGCTGAGCCTCTTCACGCGCGCCCGGTACACGGTAGCGGTGCGTGACGCGTAACCCCTTGCTGAATACTTTCGGCGCCGCGTCATCCGGCAGTTTCGCCAGCTGAGCGGCGGTGTTCGCGACGGTTTGCGCCCGGGCATCGCCGCCCAGCATCGCCACCGCGCTCACCAGCAATCCCAGCGCCCAGATCGCGCCACGGTGTGTGTTCACGCCGTCGGTAGCGGCCATCATCTGCCGTTCGCCTTCACGACCCAGGCGGCCAACGGTTTGCCTGAGGGCAATATCCGCCGGACGCTGCCAGCTCTGTTGCGCCAGCGCCTGAAACGTGGGGGTCAGGCTGTGAGCGGAGCGCTCCATCAGCGCAAGCGATAAATCGTGATGCGCGCCGTTCCCCCGGCTGTCCACCAGACCGGGCTTCGGGCTTAAACGTGCTTCGTCAATCAGACACTGCGTGGCGGTTCGCGCCAGCCATTCGGCACCGCCTTCAACCTGGATCTGGGGCAGAAGTTTCATTACCAGCTCCGGAATTTCGCAGGTGGGTTATACAGGCCGCCGGACCACTCAACGAGGTCAGCCACGCTGCCCGCAGCCAGCAGAGAGCGGGTGGCATCGGTACGACGAATGCCCATATCTTCCGGATACACAACCTTGCCGCTCTGGCGCAGTTCCGCCACGCGTTTGGCGTCAACGCCCAGACCGATATCGGTGATACCCGCCACGGCGGCGACCATGGCGCGACGCTCTTCCAGATCTTTTGCCCGGTAGAGGTAAGCAATCCCCTCTTCCGTCAGCACGTGGGTGACGTCATCGCCGTAAATCATAACCGGCGCCAGCGGCATGCCGGAGGCTTTCGCCACGTCTACGGCGTCGAGTTTCTCCACGAAGGTTGGCTTCACGCCCGCCTGGAAGGTTTCCACCATCTGCACAACCAGCTTTTTACCGCGCTGCATCGGGTCAGGCTCGGTGATCATGTTCAGCCAGGCCGGTGTGGCGTGGCGACGACCGTGCGGATCGTGGCCCATGTTTGGTGCGCCGCCGAAGCCGGAGAGACGGCCGCGGGTCACGGTTGAGGAGTTAGCGTAACCATCAACCTGTAGCGTGGAACCGATAAACATGTCGACCGCGTACTGACCAGCCAGCTGACAGAAGGCGCGGTTAGAGCGCATGGAGCCGTCAGCACCGGTAAAGAACACGTCCGGACGGGCGCGGATGTACTCTTCCATCCCCAGCTCGCCGCCGAAGCAGTGGACGCTCTCCACCCAGCCGCTTTCGATGGCCGGGATCAGCGTTGGATGCGGGTTCAAAGTCCAGTGTTTACAGATTTTGCCTTTGAGTCCGAGCTGTTCGCCGTAGGTTGGCAGCAGCAGTTCGATCGCTGCGGTATTAAAGCCAATCCCGTGGTTCAGGGACTGCACCTGGTGTTCAGCGTAGATGCCTTTAATCGCCATCATCGCCATCAGGATGTGTTCCTGTTTAATCAGGCGCGGGTCGCGGGTGAAGAGCGGCTCAATAAAGAACGGCTTGTCCGCCACCACCACGTAATCGATCCACGAGCCCGGAATATCGACGCGCGGCAGGTCGCACTCGTCGTCCACCAGCTCGTTCACCTGTGCGATGACGATGCCGTCGTGGAACGCGGCGGCTTCCACCAGCGCCGGGGTATCTTCGGTACTCGCCCCGGTGTAGAGGTTACCTTTACGGTCCGCTTTAAAACCGGCAATCAGCGCCACGTTTGGCGAAAGGTCGACGTATAAACGTGAGTAGAGTTCGATGTAGGTGTGAATCGCCCCGATTTCGAGCTGACCATCTTCCAGAAGCTGCGAAATGCGCAGGCTTTGCGTACCGGAGAAGGAGAAGTCGAGCTTGCGGGCGATGCCTTTCTCAAAGATGTCCAGATGTTCGCTGCGGCCCACGCTCGGCATGATCATATGCAGATCGTGCACGATTTGCGGGTTCACTTCGGCCAGTGAACGGGAAAGGAAATCCGCCTGCTTCTGGTTGTTGCCTTCCAGAACGACTTTGTCGCCTGGTGCGATCAGTTTTTCCAGCATGGCGACAAGATCGCCGGTTGGCAGTACCTTGCCCTGCACCGGTACGGACGCCAGACGACGCGCTTTCTCGCTGCGTCGGGTGTTCCATTGCCGGGTGGGTGTTTGCCCAGATAACATTATTAACCTCCTGATTCAGCACATCATTCTGATTTGCTTAACGTTGAGTAAAGTGTGCGCTCTGGTGAGAAAGGCATCAATTAAGCGTAGGACGTAATCATTAGCCTGAGAGTAATAATCAAGGTAAAGAAATGTGATCGGGATCAGTTCATGTTTCGGAAAAACGGGCTAAACGGGGTACAATTCGGAAGGTATAGTTAATTTCTGACAAGAATCAGCATCGCCCTTATGACCCAAATCATTCCCTCAGACTTCGACATTGCAGCCGAAGAGAGCGCAGAGTTCGTGCCCATGCGCGGTGTGGCTAACCCTCACCTGCAAACCATGCTGCCGCGCCTGATCCGCCGCAAGGTGCAGTTCAACCCCCACTGGCAGCGCATTGACCTGCCGGACGGTGACTTTTTGGATCTCGCCTGGAGCGAAGATCCGGATCAGGCCAGACATAAACCCCGTCTGGTGGTGTTTCACGGCCTGGAAGGCAGCCTGCACAGCCCTTACGCACACGGTCTCATTGAGGCGGCGAAAGCCCGCGGCTGGCTTGGGGTGGTGATGCATTTTCGCGGATGCAGCGGCGAGCCTAACCGTCAGAAACGCATTTATCACTCGGGTGAAACCGAGGACGGCTCCTGGTTCCTGCGCTGGCTAAGAGACAATTTCGGCGAAGCACCAACGGCAGCGGTGGGGTATTCGCTGGGCGGGAATATGCTGGCCTGCCTGCTGGCGAAGGAGAGCGACGCCGTACCGCTGGATGCGGCAGTGATTGTCTCTGCGCCCTTTATGCTGGAGCAGTGCAGTTATCATATGGAAAAAGGGTTTTCGCGGGTCTATCAGCGCTACCTGCTCAACCTGCTGAAAGCCAACGCCGCGCGTAAACTTAAGGCCTATCCGGATACGCTGCCTGTGACGCTGCAACAGCTCAAACGCGTGAAGCGCCTGCGCGAGTTTGATGATTTGATCACCTCGAAAATTCACGGCTTTGCCGATGCGATTGACTATTACCGTCAGTGCAGCGCCATGCCTTTACTGAATCAAATCACGAAACCCACGCTGATTATCCACGCCAAAGACGATCCGTTTATGGATCATCACTCGATCCCCGCCCCTGACTATCTGCCGGATAACGTGGAGTATCAGCTCACCGAGTTCGGCGGGCACGTGGGCTTTGTTGGCGGCACGCTGCGTCGGCCAAAAATGTGGCTTGAGACGCGTATACCCGACTGGTTAACGGCTTATCTGGACGGTAAAAAATGATTATTCCCTGGCAGGATCTCTCTCCCGACACGCTCGATAATCTGATTGAAAGCTTTGTCTTGCGCGAAGGCACCGATTATGGTGAACATGAACGTTCGCTTGAACAAAAGGTCAGCGATGTGAAGCGCCAGCTTAAAAGCGGCGACGTGGTGCTGGTATGGTCCGAACTGCATGAGACGGTGAATATCATGCCCCGCAACGCGTTTCATGGCTGATCTTACACTTTTCCAGTCAGGGAGTTGCTATGTCTGCCAGACATCCGGTTATTGCCGTTACGGGTTCGAGTGGGGCGGGAACCACTACCACCAGCCTCGCCTTCCGCAAGATTTTCGCCCAGCTTAACTTACGGGCGGCAGAGGTAGAGGGCGACAGCTTTCACCGCTACACGCGCCCGGAGATGGATATGGCCATCCGCAAGGCGCGCGATCTGGGTAAACACATCAGCTATTTTGGCCCGGAGGCCAATGACTTCGGCCTGCTGGAGCAAACCTTCCGTGAATACGGGCAGAGCGGCACCGGGCAGTCCCGCAAGTATCTCCACACCTACGATGAAGCCGTGCCCTGGAACCAGGTCCCCGGCACGTTCACGCCCTGGCAGCCGCTGCCGGAACCGACTGACGTGCTGTTTTACGAAGGATTGCACGGCGGCGTGGTGACGCCTCAGCACGACGTGGCGCGCCATGTGGATTTGCTGGTGGGGGTGGTGCCGATTGTTAACCTTGAGTGGATCCAGAAGCTGACGCGTGACATGAGCGAGCGCGGCCATTCGCGAGAGGCGGTAATGGATTCGGTGGTGCGCTCCATGGAAGATTACATCAACTTCCTGACGCCGCAGTTCTCCCGAACCCACATTAACTTCCAGCGCGTCCCCACCGTGGACACCTCCAACCCGTTCGCCGCAAAAAGCATCCCTTCCCTGGACGAGAGCTTTGTGGTGATCCACTTCCGCAACCTGGAAGGCATTGATTACCCCTGGCTGCTGGCGATGCTACAAGGTTCGTTTATTTCGCACATGAATACGTTAGTGGTACCGGGCGGAAAAATGGGGCTGGCGATGGAGCTGATCATGACGCCGCTGGTGCAGCGGCTGATGGAAGGAAAGCAAATCGCGTGAGTTGTTTTGCCCGGTGGCGCTGCGCTTACCGGGCCTACGGGCGTGCTTTTGTAGGGCGGGTAAGCGAAGCGCCACCCGCCAAAAATTAAGCCTCGATCACTTCATACGAATGGGTGATGTTTACCGCTTTCTCCAGCATTAATGCCACAGAGCAATATTTCTCCGCAGACAGGTCAACCGCACGCGAGACCGCCGCATCCTTCAGTTCTTTGCCGGTGACGATAAAGTGCAGATTAATATGCGTGAACAGACGTGGCGCCTCTTCGCGACGTTCTGACGTCAGCTTCACTTCACAATCGGTCACGTCATGACGGCCTTTTTGCAGGATCGACACTACGTCGATCGCGCTGCATCCACCAGCCGCCATCAGCACCATTTCCATCGGGCTGGGAGCTTTATCGCCGGAGTTGCCATCCATCAAAACCTGGTGCCCGGAAGCAGACTCGCCCAGGAACGTTAACCCTTCAACCCATTTCACACGCGCTTGCATATTCACTCACTCCAACGTTGCATTTTTTATGACAGATTACGTGTACGTTACATTTCTCGCAACGGAAGGCGACCTGCGTCATGCTGAAGCGAGACACCAGGAGACACGCGGCGAAAGCTATGCTAAAACACTCTGGATGCTACAGTAATACATTGACGTTACACATGTATGCAGAGGACATCAAACTTTACTGGCTGCGAAACGTTACGACAGCCGACTTCCCAGGTATGGGTAAGAATTCGATTGCAACCCCAGAGTCCGGATGCATCTTATGACTCTGGTGACAGCTTATAACAGAGGATAACAGCGCATGGTGCTTGGCAAACCGCAAACAGACCCGACTCTCGAATGGTTCTTGTCTCATTGCCACATTCATAAGTACCCATCAAAGAGCACGCTGATTCACCAGGGTGAAAAAGCGGAAACGTTGTATTACATCGTTAAAGGCTCGGTGGCCGTGCTGATCAAAGATGAAGAAGGGAAAGAGATGATCCTTTCTTATCTGAACCAGGGCGATTTTATCGGTGAACTGGGCCTGTTTGAAGAAGGCCAGGAACGTAGCGCCTGGGTTCGTGCAAAAACAGCATGTGAAGTGGCTGAAATTTCTTACAAGAAATTCCGTCAGCTGATTCAGGTCAACCCTGACATCCTGATGCGTCTTTCTTCCCAGATGGCACGCCGTCTGCAAGTGACCTCTGAGAAGGTGGGTAACCTCGCCTTCCTGGACGTGACCGGTCGTATCGCGCAGACGCTGTTGAACCTGGCGAAACAGCCAGACGCCATGACCCACCCTGACGGTATGCAAATTAAAATTACCCGCCAGGAAATCGGTCAGATCGTCGGCTGCTCCCGTGAAACAGTGGGCCGTATCCTGAAGATGTTGGAAGATCAAAACCTGATCTCCGCCCACGGTAAAACCATCGTGGTTTACGGGACCCGTTAATTCCGGTCAGACGGCGTGCCGCCGCAGGGTGGCACGCCGTTTTTGTCTCTACTCCTTATGTGGCGCAGGCTGATCTATCACCCGGAAGTTAACTACGCACTGCGACAAACGCTGGTGTTGTGTCTTCCCGTGGCCGTGGGCCTGATCCTCGGACATCTTCAGCAAGGCCTGCTGTTTTCCCTCGTGCCCGCCTGCTGCAACATTGCCGGTCTGGACACCCCGCATAAACGCTTTTTCAAACGCCTGATTATTGGCGGCTGCCTGTTTGCCGGCTGTAGCCTTGCCGTGCAACTCTTACTGGCCCGCGACATTCCTCTGCCGCTGATCCTGACCGTGCTGGCGATGACGCTTGGCGTAACCGCTGAAATCAGCTCGCTGCACGCCCGCCTGCTTCCCGCGTCGCTGATTGCCGCCATCTTCACCTTAAGCCTTGCGGGCAATATGCCGGTGTGGGAGCCATTGCTGATCTACGCCCTCGGCACGCTGTGGTACGGGCTGTTTAACTGGTTCTGGTTCTGGTTGTGGCGGGAACAGCCGCTTCGCGAATCCCTGAGCCTGCTCTACGTGCAGCTTGCTGAATACTGCGAAGCAAAATACACCCTGCTCACGCAACATACCGACCCGGAAAAATCCCTGCCGCCGCTGCTGGCACGCCAGCAAAAAGTGGTGGATCTGATCAGCCAGTGCTATCAGCAGTTGCACATGCTTGCCGCCAACAAAAATCATGAATATAAGCGGCTGCTGCGTACCTTCCAGGTCGGGCTGGATTTGCAGGAGCATATTTCCGTCAGCCTTCATAATCCGGAAGAGGTGCAAAAGCTGGTGGAGCGCAGCCATGCGGAAGCGGTGATCCGCTGGAACGCGCAGACCGTCGCGGCGCGCCTGCGGGTGCTGGCTGAGGATATCCTCTATCACCGCTATCCGACGCGCTTTAACATGGACAAACAGCTCGGCGCGCTGGAAAAGATTGCGCGTCAGCACGCGGATAACCCGGTCGGGCAGTTTGCCGCCTGGCATTTCAGCCGCATCGCCCGGGTGTTGCGCACCCAGCGCCCGCTTTATGCCCGGGACCTGATGGCCGATAAGCAAAAACGACTGCCGTTGCTGCCTGCGCTCAAAAGCTACCTGTCGCTGAAGTCTTCCGCCCTGCGCAACGCCGCAAGAATTAGCGTCATGCTCAGCATCGCCAGCCTGATGGGAATGGCCCTGCACCTGCCGAAACCCTACTGGATCTTAATGACCGTGCTGTTTGTCACCCAGAACGGCTATGGTGCCACGCGGGTGCGCATTCTGCATCGGGCGGGCGGCACGATGGCGGGGCTGATTATCGCGGGCGTAACGTTGCACTTCCACGTGCCGGAAGGGTATACGCTGGTCGGCATGCTGGCGATTACGATGGTGAGTTATCTGATCATCCGTAAAAACTACGGCTGGGCGACGGTGGGCTTTACGGTAACGGCGGTGTACACCCTGCAGTTGCTTACGCTCAACGCCGATCAGTTAATTATTGCCCGCCTGGTCGATACCCTGATTGGCTGCCTGATCGCCTTTGGCGGCATGGTCTGGCTGTGGCCGCAGTGGCAAAGTGGATTACTGAGGCAAAACGCCCACGACGCGCTGGAGGCGGATCAGCAGGCCATTCGCCTGATCCTGAGCGACGACCCGCAGCCGTCTCCACTGGCCTACGAGCGCATGAAGGTCAACCAGGCGCATAATGCCCTGTTCAACTCCCTTAACCAGGCCATGCAGGAGCCGGGCTTCAACTCGCACTATCTGGCAGACATGAAGCTGTGGGTCACGCACAGCCAGTTTATCGTCGAACACATCAATGCCATGACCACGCTGGCGCGCGAGCACACCATGCTGACGCCGGATCTGGCGCAGCGCTATTTGCAGTCGTGTGAAATTGCCCTCCAGCGCTGTCAGCAGCGTCTGGAGTACGACGCGCCGGGGGAGTCAGGGGATTCGAACATTCTGGAAGCGCCGGAGACGCTGACCCACGGGCCGATGAGCACCCTTGAGCAGCATTTACAGCGCGTTCTCGGGCATCTCAACACCATGCACACCATTTCGTCGGTGGCATGGCGTCAGCGTCCGCATCACGGGATTTGGTTAACGCGCCGGTTAAAACGAACCGCGTATTAGCCTCTGACGATCTTCGCCACCGCCGCGGAAAAACGGGTTAACCCGTCTTCGATGTCTTTGTCTTCCACCACCAGCGACGGCGCAAAGCGCATCACGTCCGGCCCGGCGTTGAGCACCATGACGCCTTCGTGCGCGGCGGCGTGCAGGAAATCGCGCGCGCGGCCTTTGTACTGAGGCTTCAGCTCGGCGCCGATCAGTAACCCCATCCCGCGGATTTCACTGAAGACATCAAACTGTTCGTCAATCTGCTGAAGATGTTTCACAAAAAGGGCGCGTTTCGCATTCACGCCATTCAGGACGTCCGGCGTATTAATGATGTCGAACGCCGCTCCCGCCACGGCGCACGCCAGCGGATTACCGCCGTAAGTGGAGCCGTGTGAGCCCACATGAAATGCGGAAGCGATATCCTGGGTGGTGAGCACCGCGCTGACCGGGAAACCGCCGCCGAGCGCTTTTGCGCTGGTCAGAATATCCGGCGTTACGCCGTAGTGCATATAAGCGAACAGGTCTCCGGTACGCCCCATCCCACACTGCACTTCATCAAACACCAGCAGCGCCTGGTGCTCGTCGCACAGTTCGCGCAGCCCTTGCAGAAATTCCGGGGTGGCCGCCGTGACGCCGCCTTCCCCCTGAATGGGTTCGACCACCACGGCACAGGTGTGATCGTCTATCACCGCTTTAACGGCGTGCAGATCGTTAAACGGCACGTGGATGATATCCGCAGGTTTCGGACCAAAGCCGTCGGAATACTTCGGCTGGCCGCCAACGGAAACGGTAAAGAACGAGCGACCGTGGAAGGCGTTATGGAAGGCGATGATTTTGGTTTTGTACGGACTATGACGCGTGGTTGCGTAGTAGCGCGCAAGCTTAAAGGCGGTTTCGTTGGCTTCGGTGCCAGAGTTCATAAACAGCACGCGTTCGGCGAAGGTGGCATCGATGATCTTACGCCCCAGACGCAGCGCCGGTTCGTTAGTGAACACGTTGCTGGTGTGCCACAGCGTTTCGCCCTGCGTTTTCAGCGCGTCCACCAGCGCAGGATGGCAATGGCCCAGCGCCGTCACCGCAATACCGCCTGCGAAATCAACATACTCATTGCCCTGCTGATCCCAGACGCGGCTGCCTCTCCCTTTCACCGGGATAAACTCAGCCGGTGCATAAATCGGCAGGATCACTTCATCGAATGTCGCGCGGGTAATTGCTGGTTGTTCAGTTGCCATGTCATGACCATCCATTTTTATGTCACAGTGATTGTGAAAATATAATCACAAAATATGCATAAAAAATCACAACAAGGCAACAGATATTCAGCGATTAAGGAAATTGGCCAGCAGTGCGTGCCCCTGTTCGCTGAGAATGCTTTCCGGGTGGAACTGCACCCCTTCCAGATCGTACTCGCGGTGGCGAATGCCCATGATTTCCCGGGTCTCACTCCAGGCGGTCACTTCAAAGTCTGCGGGCAGGGTCGGCGGATCAATCACCAGAGAATGGTAGCGCGTCACGGTTAACGGATTGTTTAGCCCCAGGAACACGCCGGTACCGGTGTGCGTGATCGGTGAGGTTTTGCCGTGCATGACTTTCGCGGCACGAACAATGGTGGCGCCAAAGACCTGCGCAATGGCCTGGTGACCCAGGCAGACGCCCAGAATCGGCAGCTTGCCCGCATAGTGGCGGATTACCTCCAGCGAGATGCCGGACTCCGACGGCGTACACGGCCCGGGCGAAATCACGATTTTCTGGGGCGCCAGCGCGTCAATGTCAGCCAGCGCGATCTCATCGTTACGGCGGACAACCACCTCTGCCCCCAGTTCACAAAAATACTGGTAAAGGTTCCAGGTAAAGGAATCGTAGTTATCAATCAGCAGAATCATGGCGGCTCCTGAAAAAATGGCCGCCCTATTTTACTCAGATCCCCGCGCTTCGCTCACAACTTTGGCAAAGATAGCATTCAGGGCGGTCAGATCACCCATCGCCCCGCTCTGGTTGGCGGATGCCCAGTCGTCCGGGTCGATCCCCTGCCAGTTCAGCACGTAGCCCGCATGGATCGCCAGCTGTTCAAAGAAGATCCGCTGAGCCACGCCATTACCGCTCATAAACGGATGTAGCATGTTGATTTCACAGTAGTAATGACTGATTCTGTCTGTAAACTCTTCTTTCTGAAGGCCCACCAGATATTTATCGATTTCCAGCGAAGCCATCAGCTCATTACCCACCTTCTCGATGTACTCGAAATGGCAAAATGGAATGTCGCCCTTGGAAATATCGGCGGTGCGCAGCTCGCCAGCGCCTTTCATTTCGTTGCGGAATAAATGGCGGTGAATAAGGCACAGATGGGGTAAACCCGGTGCAGAAGGCCCCAGTGCCAGCGTCTCGATATCGGGTTCAGCGGGACCCTTGCCTTTTTCAAGGAGGCAACTGGCCTGAAGATTGACGCTACGCTGTTGCTCCCAGAGTCGGGATTTTTGCTTGTCGGTGAGTTTTTTCACTACGCCTCCCTGAATAGTCCGTTTGCCACAAGTATAAGCAGCAAAACGCGCTTTCGCAGGGAGGGCGGAAAGACACGGGCAGGATGTGCCCGTGTGAGGGAACGATTACGGCAGCACTTTCGCGGAGAGAATCACCACTGGCTTAGACGGCACATTCTGGTATGGACCGACATCGTGAGTCTGAACCTGAGAGATCTTGTCCGCCACGTCCATGCCTTTCACCACTTTACCGAACACCGCGTAGCCAAAGTCGCGCTGGCCGTGGTCCAGGAAGGCGTTATCCGCCACGTTGAGGAAGAACTGGCTGGTGGCGCTGTCTTTATCCGCCGTACGCGCCATAGAAATGGTGCCGCGCTTGTTCAGCAGGCCGTTATCCGCTTCATTTTTGATTGGCGGGTTAGGTTTTTTCTGCTGCATCTGCTCGTTGAAACCGCCGCCCTGAATCATAAAGCCCGGGATCACGCGGTGGAACGTGGTGTTGTTATAAAAACCACTGTTCACGTAGTCGAGGAAGTTTTTCACAGAAACAGGGGCTTTTTGGCTATCCAGCTCCAGCTCAATATTCCCCGCAGAGGTAGTCAGCAGGACGTGAGGGTCTCCTTTAGCTGCCAGCGCAGCAGGGGAAACGGCAGAAAGAGCAAACACAGCTGCGACAGCCGCCAGTGTTGATTTGAGCATGAGAATTCCTTAACAAAGCGCAGTATAAAAAGCGAATGGCTTGATTCTAAAGAGCAGTATGACCCCAGACCAGTCTTTTACCTAATTTTACGAAATTGAAACAATTATTACCGCGCAAACGATTGTTCACCCCGCGATTTAATGTGATCTCCATCACGTTAAAGCCTGCAATTGTGCTCAATATTTTCTGAAAAGATTTAATTAGATCACTTTCGCGACTAAAATCTGCCCGCTCAAACGCAGTCATTGCGTTTTTCTTTACTTTTAACAGGCCAGACATGACTAACAGCAATCGCATCAAGCTCACATGGATCAGCTTCTTCTCCTACGCCCTGACCGGCGCGTTGGTGATCGTCACCGGGATGGTGATGGGAAATATCGCAGACTACTTCCAGTTGCCCGTTTCCAGCATGAGCAATACCTTCACTTTCCTGAACGCGGGGATCCTGATCTCTATTTTCCTTAATGCCTGGCTGATGGAAATCGTGCCGCTGAAAACCCAGCTGCGCTTCGGCTTCGTACTGATGGTTGCCGCCGTGGCGGGCCTGGTGCTGAGCCACAGCATCGCCCTCTTCTCTGCCGCCATGTTCGTGCTGGGCCTGGTGAGCGGGATCACCATGTCGATCGGTACGTTCCTGATCACCCATATGTATGAAGGTCGCCAGCGCGGCGCGCGTCTGCTGTTCACCGACTCCTTCTTCAGCATGGCCGGGATGATTTTCCCGATGGTCGCCGCGTATCTTCTGGCGCGCAGCATTGAGTGGTACTGGGTATACGCCTGCATTGGTCTGGTCTATGTCGCGATCTTTATTCTCACCTTCGGCTGCGAGTTCCCGGTGCTGGGCAAAAAAGCGCAGACCACGTCTGAGCCAGTTGCGAAAGAAAAATGGGGTATCGGCGTGCTGTTCCTTTCCATCGCCGCGCTGTGTTACATCCTCGGCCAGCTGGGCTTTATCTCCTGGGTTCCTGAATACGCGAAAGGTCTGGGCATGAGTCTGAACGACGCGGGTAAACTGGTGAGCGATTTCTGGATGTCTTACATGTTCGGCATGTGGGCGTTTAGCTTTATCCTGCGCTTCTTCGACCTGCAACGGATCCTGACCGTTCTGGCGGGTCTGGCAACCGTGCTGATGTATCTGTTCATCAACGGTTCCCCGGAGCATATGCCGTGGTTCATCCTGACCCTGGGCTTCTTCTCCAGCGCGATTTATACCTCGATCATCACCCTTGGCTCTCTTCAGACCAAAGTGGCCTCACCGAAGCTGGTGAACTTCGTGCTGACCTGCGGCACCATCGGCACCATGCTGACCTTCGTGGTCACGGGCCCAATTGTGGCGCACAGCGGCCCGCTGGCGGCGCTGCATACCGCTAACGGTCTGTACGCCGTGGTGTTCATCATGTGCTTCGTGCTGGGCTTTGTGACCCGTCACCGTCAACACAACCCGGCAACAGCTACCCACTAATCGCCGTAACCCCTTTGCGTACTGCAAAGGGGTTTTCCCCTGCTCACCCGCCCTGCCCGCCGATGGGTAAAAAACCCCACCAAAATTTTGTGAAAAACAAGCAAGCACAAAAATCAAACAATATCCGTCACTTATAAAAATCCTGACAAATCATAGATATACCCCCTAAGGGGTAGGTGAAGGCGTATTTGATTTGCATCAATAAGTGCCCCTGCTGAATCGTTAAGGTAGGCAGTAATAGAAAAGAAATCGAGGCAAAAATGAGCAAAGTCAGACTCGCTATCATCGGTAACGGCATGGTCGGCCACCGCTTTATTGAGGATCTTCTCGATAAAGCCGATGCTAACCAGTTCGATATTACCGTGTTCTGTGAAGAACCCCGCAAGGCGTACGACCGTGTGCACTTGTCTTCCTACTTCTCTCACCATACCGCCGAAGAACTCTCTCTGGTGCGTGAAGGTTTCTACGAGAAGCATGGCGTAAAAGTGCTGGTGGGCGAACGCGCTATCACCATCAACCGTCAGGAGAAAGTGATCCACTCCAGCGCCGGACGTACGGTTTTTTACGATAAGCTGATCATGGCGACAGGCTCGTATCCGTGGATCCCGCCGATTAAAGGTTCGGAAACCCAGGATTGCTTCGTTTACCGTACCATTGAAGACCTCAACGCCATTGAATCCTGCGCACGTCGAAGCAAACGTGGCGCGGTTGTCGGCGGTGGTCTGCTGGGTCTGGAAGCGGCAGGCGCACTGAAAAACCTCGGCGTTGAAACCCACGTCATCGAATTTGCCCCGATGCTGATGGCGGAACAGCTGGACCATATGGGTGGCGACCAGTTACGCCGTAAAATCGAAAGCATGGGCGTGAAGGTTCACACCAGCAAGAACACCAAAGAGATCGTGCAGGAAGGCACTGAAGCGCGTAAAACCATGCGCTTTGCCGACGGCAGCGAGCTGGAAGTGGATTTCATCGTCTTCTCCACCGGCATTCGCCCGCGCGACAAGCTGGCTACTCAGTGCGGTCTGGCCGTTGCGCAGCGCGGCGGGATCATGATCAACGATACCTGCCAGACCTCCGATCCGGACATCTACGCCATCGGCGAATGCGCCAGCTGGAATAACCGCGTATACGGTCTGGTTGCACCTGGGTACAAAATGGCGCAGGTCGCCGTTGACCATATCCTCGGCAGCGAAAATGCCTTCACCGGCGCAGACATGAGCGCGAAGCTGAAGCTGCTGGGCGTGGACGTGGGCGGTATTGGCGATGCGCATGGTCGCACCCCGAACTCCCGCAGCTATGTTTATCTGGACGAAAGCAAAGAAGTCTACAAACGTCTTATCGTCAGCCAGGATAACAAAACCCTGCTCGGGGCGGTGCTGGTGGGCGACACCAGCGACTTCGGCAACCTGCTCCAGCTGGTGCTGAACGCCATTGAGCTGCCGGAAAACCCGGACGCGCTGATCCTCCCGGCGCACGCCTCCAGCGGTAAGCCGTCCATTGGCGTGGATAAACTGCCGGACAGCGCGCAAATCTGCTCCTGCTTCGACGTGACCAAAGGCATGCTGATCTCCGCCATTAACAAAGGCTGCCACACCGTTGCGGCGCTGAAGGCGGAAACCAAAGCCGGGACCGGCTGCGGCGGCTGTATCCCGCTGGTCACCCAGGTGCTGAACGCCGAGCTGGCAAAACAGGGCATTGAAGTGAACAACAACCTGTGCGAGCACTTCGCTTACTCTCGCCAGGAGCTGTACCACCTGATCCGCGTGGAAGGCATTAAGTCCTTCGACGAACTGCTGGAGAAACACGGCCAGGGCTACGGCTGTGAAGTATGTAAGCCTACCGTCGGTTCCCTGCTGGCGTCCTGCTGGAACGAATATGTGCTCAAACCAGAACACACTCCGCTTCAGGACACCAACGATAACTTCCTGGCCAATATTCAGAAAGACGGGACTTACTCGGTGATCCCGCGTTCTGCCGGGGGGGAAATTACCCCTGAAGGGCTGGTCGCCGTGGGCCGTATCGCCCGTGAGTTTAACCTGTACACTAAAATCACCGGTTCCCAGCGTATCGGCCTGTTCGGTGCGCAGAAAGATGATCTGCCGGAAATCTGGCGTCAGCTGATTGAGGCGGGCTTCGAAACCGGTCACGCGTACGCCAAGGCGCTGCGCATGGCGAAAACCTGCGTGGGCAGCACCTGGTGCCGCTACGGCGTGGGCGACAGCGTGGGCTTCGGCGTCGAGCTGGAAAACCGCTACAAAGGTATCCGTACGCCGCACAAAATGAAGTTCGGCGTCTCAGGGTGTACCCGTGAATGTGCGGAAGCACAGGGTAAAGACGTGGGTATTATCGCCACCGAGAAAGGCTGGAACCTGTACGTGTGCGGTAACGGCGGGATGAAACCTCGCCACGCCGATCTGCTGGCTGCCGATCTCGATCGCGATACGCTGATCAAATACCTCGACCGCTTCATGATGTTCTACATTCGTACCGCCGATAAGCTGACCCGTACCGCGTCCTGGCTGGATAATCTCGAAGGCGGCATCGACTATCTGAAGTCAGTCATTATCGACGACAAGCTGGGCCTGAATGAACAGCTGGAATCCGAGATGACTCGCCTGCGCGAGGCGGTTATCTGCGAGTGGACCGAAACCGTGAACACGCCAGCGGCGCAGACGCGCTTCAAACACTTTATCAACAGCACCCAGCGCGACCCGAACGTGCAGGTGGTGCCGGAGCGCGAACAGCATCGTCCAGCGACCCCGTATGAACGTATTCCGGTGATGCTGGTGGAGGAAAACGCATGAGCCAGTGGGTAAACATCTGCAACATTAACGACATTCTGCCAGCAACCGGCGTCTGTGCCCTGCTGGGCAACGAGCAGGTAGCGATTTTCCGCCCTCGCCACGATGAACAGGTTTTTGCCATCAGCAATATCGACCCGTTCTTCGAGGCCAGCGTGCTCTCCCGCGGTCTGATTGCGGAGCACCAGGGCGAACTGTGGGTTGCCAGCCCGCTGAAAAAGCAGCGCTTCCGCTTAACCGACGGGCGCTGCATGGAAGATGAAAGCTTCTCGGTCAAACACTACGACGTCCGCGTGAAGGACGGCGAGGTGCAGCTGAAAGCGTAACCCCTCGCCTTTTCAATAGGAAAGGCTTATGACCCCTTATGGGTAACGGCAGGAAAAACCGTATGTTCTGTACGATTCCTGCTGTTATCCTGACGTCAATTCTTCCCCCGCCATGAATGCTGTGAGGTAACGTCGTGGATCACCTGCCGATTTTTTGTCAATTACGCAACCGCGACTGCCTGCTCGTGGGCGGCGGCGATGTGGCTGAACGCAAGGCGCGCCTGCTGTTAGAGGCGGGCGCCCGACTGACCGTTAACGCCCTCACCTTCGCCCCACAGTTTGACGTCTGGGCGCAGGAAGGGATGCTCACGCAGGTGCAGGGCGAATTTGATGAATCCCTGCTGGATACTTGCTGGCTGACCATCGCCGCAACGGATAACGATGACGTTAACCAGCGCGTCAGCGACGCCTGCGAAGCGCGCCGCATCTTCTGTAACGTGGTGGATGCGCCGAAAGAGGCGAGCTTTATCATGCCATCCATTATCGACCGCTCGCCGCTGATGATTGCGGTGTCGTCCGGTGGCCGCTCGCCCGTTCTTGCCCGTCTGCTGCGGGAAAAACTGGAAGCCGTGCTGCCTCAACACCTTGGTCAGATTGCCCATTACGCCGGGCAGCTGCGTTCCCGCGTGAAGCAAACCTTCGCAACCGTGGGCGAACGCCGTCGCTTCTGGGAGAAGTTCTTTGTCAACGACAGGCTGGCGCAGTCGTTGGCCAATCAGGACACCAAAGCGGTTGAAGAGACGACCGAGCAACTCCTCTCTGAACCGCTGGATCATCGCGGTGAAGTGGTACTGGTGGGCGCGGGTCCCGGCGATGCGGGCTTGCTGACGCTGAAGGGTCTCCAGCAGATCCAGCAGGCGGACATCGTGGTATATGACCGTCTGGTCTCTGATGACATCATGAATCTGGTGCGCCGCGATGCTGACCGCGTATTCGTCGGCAAACGGGCAGGTTATCACTGCGTACCGCAGGAGGAGATCAACCAGATCCTGCTCCGGGAAGCGCAAAAAGGTAAGCGCGTGGTGCGTTTGAAAGGGGGCGATCCGTTTATCTTTGGTCGCGGCGGCGAGGAGCTGGAAACTCTCTGCAACGCGGGCATTCCGTTCTCCGTGGTGCCGGGCATTACGGCGGCATCCGGCTGTTCTGCCTATTCCGGCATTCCGTTAACCCATCGCGACTATGCCCAGAGCGTGCGCCTGGTGACGGGCCACCTGAAAACCGGCAGCGAACTGGACTGGCATAATCTGGCCGCTGAAAAGCAGACGTTGGTCTTCTATATGGGGCTAAATCAGGCAGCCACGATTCAGGCGAAACTGCTGGAGCACGGCATGGAAGCAGATATGCCGGTCGCGCTGGTAGAAAACGGTACCGCCATTACGCAGCGCGTGGTCGATGGCGTACTGACGCAGCTGGGCGAGCTGGCGCAGCAGGTTGAAAGCCCGGCGCTGATCGTGGTGGGCCGCGTGGTAGCACTGCGTGAAAAACTGAACTGGTTCTCCAGCCACTAACGCACAATCTCTCTCCCGGGAGTAGTCTTGAAGCGGACTACTCCCTTCTTACCTCAGTCGATAACATACCGCCCGCGTAATGGAACTTTTCCATTTATTCCCTCGTGTTACATCCAATTTTTTGATTTTATTGACAAGGAATGCGTATGTTCAAACTGGCAAAAGCTGCCGTTCTGGTCGGCCTGTTAACAACTCTGACGGCCTGCACCGGTCACGTTCAAAATACTAAAAATAATTGCAGCTACGATTACCTGCTGCATCCGGCAATCTCCATTTCGAAGATCATCGGCGGTTGCGGCCCGGCGGCACAGCAGTAAGCGTTTTTCAGGCGTAAAAAAACCGGGGATTTCCCGGTTTTTTTGTTTCGTCAGTTTTGTCGGGTGGCGGCTCCGCCTTACCCGACCTACACGGTCCCGTAGGCCGGGTAAGCGTAAGCGCCACCCGGCAAAGCGGCTTAAGGTTTCGCCACAAACCCAATCGCCTCGTACACCGCTTTCAGGGTTTCGGAGGCGCGCGCGCTGGCTTTTTCCGCGCCCTCTTTCATCACTTTTTGCAGGAAAGCTTCGTCGTTACGGTAACGGTGATAGCGCTCCTGCAACTCGGTCAGCATGCCGGAAACGGCGTCTGCCACTTCGCCTTTCAGGTGGCCGTACATTTTGCCTTCAAAGTGTTTTTCCAGCTCAGGGATGCTCTGTCCGGTCACACCGGAGAGAATGTCCAGCAGGTTGGATACGCCCGCTTTGTTCTGCACGTCGTAGCGCACCACTGGCGGCTCGTCGGAGTCGGTCACCGCACGCTTGAGCTTTTTCACCACCGATTTCGGATCTTCCAGCAGGCCGATAACGTTGTTGCGGTTATCGTCAGACTTGGACATCTTTTTGGTCGGCTCCAGCAGCGACATCACGCGCGCGCCGGATTTCGGAATAAACGGCTCAGGCACTTTGAACACGTCGCCGTAAAGCGCATTGAAGCGCTGGGCGATATCGCGGCTCAGCTCCAGGTGCTGCTTCTGGTCTTCACCCACTGGTACCTGGTTGGTCTGGTACAGCAGAATATCTGCCGCCATCAGCACCGGATAATCAAACAGACCGGCGTTGATGTTTTCAGAGTAGCGCGCAGATTTATCCTTGAACTGGGTCATGCGGCTCAGCTCGCCGAAATAGGTGTAGCAGTTCAGCGCCCAGCCCAGCTGCGCGTGCTCTGGCACGTGAGACTGAACGAAAATGGTGCTCTTCTCTGGATCGATACCGCACGCCAGGTACAGCGCCAGCGTATCGAGCGTCGCCTTGCGCAGCTTCTCGGGATCCTGACGCGCGGTGATAGCATGCAAATCCACGATGCAGTAAATGCAGTGGTAGTCATCCTGCATGCTCACCCACTGACGTAACGCACCCATGTAGTTACCAATGGTCAGTTCACCTGAAGGCTGTGCGCCACTAAAAACGATGGGCTTAGTCATTATTCAATTCCTGATGTTCACTGTGCGAGAGCCCGAGTGCGGGCAACAAATCTTTGAAGTGGTCGAACACAACGTCCGGCTCACTCAGCGTAATGGCTTCACCGTAGTTGTAGCCGTAGGTCAACCCAACAGACGGGCAACCTGCCGCTCTGGCAGCCAGAATATCATTGCGGGAATCCCCGACAAAGAGCAGCTCCGCAGGCGCTAAGGATAATTTTCCTGCCACCAGCAATAGCGGTTCCGGATGCGGCTTTTTATTCTGCACGTCATCGCCGCCCACAATTACGGAGAAGTATTTCGCGATATCCAGCGCTTCCAGCAGAGGCGCAACGAACGGTGTTGGCTTGTTGGTCACCAGCCCCAGCGGGATGCCTTTCGCATGTAGCGCGCTCAGCGTTTCAGCGACATCCGGGAACAGGAAGCTGCCCTCTTCGACGGTCTCTTCGTAGAAACGGTCGAACAGTTTGCGCAGAATACGCTGCTGCTCATCCTGGGGAATATCCGCGTGGTCAACACTCGGTTTCCCTTGCGCAGAACGCTGAGAGGCACGTTCCTGACGAGCCCAGGTCAGCGCGCGCTCCATCAGCACGTCTGCACCGTTACCAATCCACGTCACGACGCGCTCTTCGCCGGCAACGGGGAGTTCAAGGGCATACAGCGCCTGATCGACGGCGCGGGTTAATCCAGGCGCGCTGTCGACCAGCGTGCCGTCGAGGTCAAATGCTACACCCCGAATAGCCTGCAATTTATCCATGACTTACCTTCGCCAGTTCACGGCGCATTTCATCAATGACTTTTTTGTAATCCGGTTGATCGAAGATGGCGGAGCCTGCGACGAACATATCCGCCCCTGCCGCCGCAATCTCACCGATGTTATTGACCTTCACGCCGCCGTCCACTTCCAGACGAATATCATAGCCAGACTCATCAATGCGGCGGCGCACTTCACGCAACTTGTCGAGCGTCTGAGGAATAAACAACTGGCCGCCAAAGCCCGGGTTGACGGACATCAGCAGGATCACGTCCAGCTTGTCCATCACGTAGTCGAGATAGCTCAGCGGGGTCGCCGGGTTAAAGACCAGCCCCGCCTTACAGCCGTTCTCTTTGATCAGCTGTAGCGTGCGGTCAACGTGTTCGGAGGCTTCCGGGTGGAAAGTGATGATGCTGGCACCCGCCGCGGCGAAATCAGGCACGATGCGATCAACCGGTTTCACCATCAGATGCACGTCAATGGGCGCGGTGATCCCGTAGTTACGCAGCGCTTTAAGCACCATCGGACCGATGGTCAGGTTGGGAACGTAGTGGTTATCCATAACGTCGAAATGGACGACATCTGCGCCAGCCGCGAGAGCTTTGGCAGTGTCTTCACCCAGGCGGGCAAAATCGGCCGACAGAATTGAGGGGGCAATCAAAAACTGTTTCATCCGCATCTCCTTGAAATGTGTTTACCGGCGGGCAAAGGCTCAGGGTCGATAAAGCGCCAGAAGTTCGTCCACCTTTTTACGTGTGCCGCCATTGCTACTAATGCTACGCCGCACTTTTACCTGAAAATGCTTCGCGGCTTTGTACCATTCGCGCGTATCAGGCGTGTCGTGATTCGAAATTAACACCGGAATTCTTTTGCTGACCAGCTTTTCCGCCATCTCAGCCAGACGCGCCTGCTCGGCCGGGCTGAAGCTGTTGGTGTGGTAGGCGGTGAAATTTGCCGTGGCAGACAGCGGCGCGTAAGGCGGGTCGCAGTAGACCACCGAGTTTACGCCCGCCAGCTCCATGCACTCTTCATAGGAGAGACAGTAGAACTCGGCATTCTGCGCTTTTTCAGCAAAGTGATACAGCTCGTCCTGCGGGAAATAGGGACGCTTATAGCGGCCAAACGGCACGTTAAACTCGCCACGCAGATTATACCGGCACAGACCGTTGTAGCCATGGCGGTTGAGATAAAGAAACAACAGCGCGCGACGGAACGGGTCCTGGCTCTGATTAAACTCAGCGCGGAACTGATAGTAAATGTCCGGGTTGTTGTTCTCTGGCGTAAACAGCTTCCGCGCCTCTTCCACATACTCATCGGTACGCAGTTTGACGATGTTATAGAGGCTGATAAGGTCGCTGTTGATATCCGCCAGGATATAACGAGAAAAATCGGTATTCAGGAATACCGATCCAGCACCCACGAAGGGCTCGATAAGACACTCGCCTTTCGGCAGGTGCTTTTTAATATCGTCGAGCAGGGGGTATTTCCCCCCTGCCCATTTAAGAAAAGCGCGATTTTTTTTCATGCTGACTAACTGATTACACCTTCTCCGGCTGTGGAGAAAGCTCCGACAGCATCCTGCGCTTTAAACATTACTTCAGATCGGCCTGCACCTGATGAATTGGCTTCGCCCACGGGTTTTTCGCCTGCACATCGGCAGGCAGCGTGGAGACGGCTCGTTTTGCTTCATCTTTTGAGGCATAAACTCCGCTTACCAGAACGTACCAAGGCTGTCCGTTACGGGTCGTCTGATAAACCACATAGTTTTTCAGATTCGATTTCTTCGCCCAGGCGTTGAGGTTGTCGTAGTTAGACGAACTGCTCAGCTGCAACGTGTAGTTGCTGGATGATGCGGATTTCAGAGAACCCACGTTACCCGTCGTTTTACCTGCCGCGGTGCTGGATGCGCTAGCGGTTGGCGTAGCAGCCGGTGCCGCAGTTGCAGCAGGCGCGGTTGTGGTCGCCGTTGCTTTAGGTGCAGCGGTTGCCGCAGGCGTTGGCGCTTTAACCGGTTGGCTCACCGCAGGTTTTGTCTGCGCTGGCGCTTTCGTTTCTGGCGCTTTTGCCACGGTCTGCGGTTTCGTCTCACGCTTCGGCTCAATCACAGCCTGCTTACGCTCCTGACGCGGCGCAGTCTGGGTATGGCGCGGTTTGGTTTCCGTTGCCGCCGTTTGCTGCTGGGCATTGCTGCCATGAACTGGCGCAACGGTGGCAGGTTCAGTAGGCAGCGTGGAGTTCACCACGGCAGCGTTAACCTGCTCCTGATTCTGCGGCTGCGTCAGCGCGTTATTCAGATCGCCCTGAACTTCAACACGCTGCTGGCCCTCCGGCGTAACAGGCGCCTGGCCCTGAGTTGGGGTCGCAGAGACGGGCGGCAGAGAGATATCCTGACCGGCGCTGGTGTTACCTGCGGTCTGCTCTGCGGAAGTGGTGCCCGGCGCTGGCTGAGCGCCATTCGCCTGGTTGCTCGCATCGTTACCAGACAGGTCGATGCTCTTCTCGGCAGACGCTGTCTGCTCGGTAGAATGGGTAGAAGGTGCTTTTAGCGCGGAACCAATGCCGACAATCAGCAATACCAGAACCAGAACGCCAAGGCCCATCATGATGTACTGACGGGAGGCCGGTTTTGCCGCTACCGCTTTTTTACGTTTGCGCGGACGACGTTCAACAGGCTGTTCATCCATTAACTCTTCTTCGGATTCATACTCCTCGTCTTCACGCTCATTTCGCGCGTTACGGCTACGCGAAGGGCGACGATCGTCTGCATCCAGATCGACATCGTCAAAGTTGATCTGCGGCTCGTTATCACGTTCTGAAGATTGACGAGAACGACCAGTACGACGATCGCTGGGATCGGGTTTCAGCTCGTCTTCTGGTTTGAATTCATCCATTTAACACCCCACTCAAAGGCTTCTGCCAACGACTCTGCATTTACCTGAAGCTAAAACGACCACCTGTTACAGCAGCCTGACCTTTCTAGTTGTTACGCCTGCTGACAATCAGCAATAGCGCCAAGTACGACTTCGTGCGGCACTCCGCCGCGCACTTCACTTTTCCCTATTGCAAGCGGGAGTACCAGACGCATCTCACCTGCCAATACTTTTTTATCGCGCATCATGTGGGGAAGGTACGCTTGCGCAGACATTTCCTGCGGACCACTCACCGGCAAGCCAGCACGTTTAAGCAACGTGATGATACGTGCTGTCTCTTCCGGTCTGAACTGCCCCAGACGTTCAGAGGCACGGGCCGCCATGACCATTCCGGCAGCGACAGCTTCACCGTGAAGCCAGTTACCGTAGCCCATTTCGGCTTCGATCGCATGACCAAACGTATGCCCCAGATTCAGTAAAGCACGTAAGCCGGTTTCACGCTCATCTGCGGCAACGACTTCTGCTTTCAGCTCACAGCACCGGCGAATACAGTAGGCCATTGCCTGCCCATCGAGGCGCAGCAGCGCATCCATATTCTCTTCCAGCCAGGTGAAGAACTCACCGTCAAGAATAATGCCGTATTTGATCACTTCTGCAAGGCCGGACGCCAGTTCGCGCGCTGGCAAGGTTTGCAGACAGTCGAGATCCACCACCACCGATGCAGGCTGGTAGAACGCGCCAATCATGTTTTTGCCGAGCGGATGGTTAACCGCCGTTTTACCGCCCACAGAAGAATCGACCTGTGAGAGCAACGTGGTTGGAATTTGAATAAAGCGCACACCGCGCTGGTAGCTGGCGGCTGCAAAACCGGTCAGATCGCCCACAACGCCGCCGCCCAGGGCAAGCAGTGTTGTATCACGACCGTGCGGTTTTTGCAGAAGTGCGGTAAAGACGGTATCCAGTACCGTCAGGCTTTTGTACTGCTCGCCATCGGGCAGAATCACACTGTCGACCTTCACGCCCGCCTGCTCAAGCAGGTGGCGTACACGGTCGAGATAAAGCGGAGCCAGCGTCTCGTTGGTGACCAGCATCGCCTGATCACCCGCTTTCAGTGGTAAGAAGGAAGCTGGATCGTTAAACAAACCAGCCGCGATGGTGATAGGGTAACTACGTTCCCCGAGAGTAACTGTAATCCTCTCCATGACGCGACATCCACCTTAAATGCTTTTACCCGCAGGCGAGTGTATATAAAGCCAGAATCAGTTGCTTTCCAGCATATGAATAATCTGGTTTGCAACCACTTTAGCGCTTTGATCGTCAGTACGAATGGTCACATCAGCAATCTCTTCGTACAGAGGATTGCGTTCATCGGCCAAAGCTTCCAGAACTTCACGTGGCGGTGTTTCAACCTGCAACAACGGGCGCTTTTTATCACGCTGCGTGCGTGCCAGCTGTTTTTCGATGGTCGTCTCAAGATAGACCACTACGCCACGGGCGGAGAGACGGTTGCGGGTTTCGCGAGATTTTACAGAGCCGCCGCCTGTTGCCAGCACAATGCCCTGTTTTTCCGTGAGTTCGTTGATCACTTTTTCTTCTCGGTCACGGAAACCTTCTTCGCCTTCTACGTCGAAGACCCAGCCCACATCCGCTCCGGTTCGTTTCTCAATCTCTTGATCAGAATCGTAAAATTCCATATTGAGTTGTTGAGCTAACTGACGCCCAATAGTGCTTTTGCCGGCACCCATAGGCCCAACCAGAAAGATATTGCGTTTCTCTGCCATTTTTTCGGTACTACTAAGACTATTCGTTAATGGTAATCCCCGCTGCGCAGACACCCGGCGTAGCAGGACATGAACTGAAACCTCATTTGCAATAGAGCGAGAGTCAGACGAAAAATTATCTCAATACTCCGGCTTGTTTGGCAACTGATTAAATCACCGTTCCCGGCGCATAAGGAAATAAGACGTAAGTCCAACTCAAATCGGTACTCCTTGTATGCTAATTCATGCCCCACGTCAAACATCTGCAACAAACTGAATGCAAAATCATTGCGGGGATCGTTACCCATTAATGAATACTGACCAGACGTGGCGTGATAAACACCACTAACTCGCGCCGTTCGTTATCTTTTCCGTCATGGCGGAACAACTGACCCAGCCACGGAATGTTGCCCAGCACGGGCACGCTGTCGCGTCCGGTTTTATTCTTTTGCGAAAAGATCCCGCCCAGCGCGAGCGTTTCCCCACTTTTTACCTCTACCTGCGTTTCGATCTCCTGCTTATCAATCGCCAGCGTTTCGCCGTCCGCCTGTTGCAGCACCTGGCCAGGCATATTTTCACTGATATGCAGCTTCAGACGAACGCGGCCGCCCGGGAGCACCACCGGCGTGACCTCCATGCCTAATACCGCCTCTTTAAACTCAACGGAGGTCGCCCCGCTTTCGCCGCTGGAAACCTGATACGGGATTTCGCTGCCCTGCTTGATGCTGGCCGGCTGCATGTGCGACGCCAGTAGCCGCGGGCTGGCGATGATATCCACCTGCTGCTTTTGCTCAAGCGCCGACAACTCAAGATCCAGCATCCTGCCGTTGATGCGCCCGATATTAAACCCAACGTGTGTGGTTGCACTGGCCACCGACAGGTCAGCGCCCAACGTCGTGACCTGACCCACCTTACCGGCCTCCGTTGCGTCAGCGAGGTTCCATTTCACCCCCAGTTCACGCAGGCTTTTTTCACTGATGGTCACAATCTGCGCCGCCAGTTCTACCTGCTCGACGGGCAGATCCATCTGCGCTGCCCAGCGCTGGAGCATATCCACCACCGACTTGTTATCCCTGACCAGGAGACGGTTGGTGCGCTTGTCGACGGCGAGACTGCCTTTCGGGCTTAAGAGCTTTTCCGCCGCTTTTTGCAATTCGGCCGCATCCGCATAAGCAAACGGAATGCTGTGAGAGAGCAGCGGAGCGTCGAGCAGACGCTGGGCCCGCTCCTGCGCTTTACGCGTCTGTTGCTCCCGCTGCCAGGCCGCCGTATGCACATAAAAAATGCCGCCCTCTTCCCGCAATACCAGCCCGGCACTGTTCACTACCGTCTGAAGCGCCTGCCTCCAGGGCACCCGCGTTAGATTCAGCGAAAGCGAACCGCTGACATCCGGCGACACCACCAGATTGCGATCCTCCTGCGCTACCATCGCCTGTAATACCTGCACCACCGGGACATCATCCACCAGCAGGGTGACCGGTTTTGGCGTCGCGGCCCACAGGGGCTGGCTGAGTGCCGCCAGTAACAGCCCTATCCATATCTTCACTTTTTTTCGTTCCTTCTCGCTGCCATGTCCATCGCTTCGGCTCGCACATCTCGCCGACATCAACGGTCAGTTGTTGTGTATCTATCGCACTCACCCGCCAGCCTGGCGGTAACCGCATCTGCGTTTTTACCCGGTGCCAGCGGTTCTGACCGTCCTGCATAAGGCCGATATCCCTGCTGCCGCTGACGACTCCCTGATACCGCCACTGGCTGAGTTGCCCTGCTGCGCAACGCTCTTCCGGCACGGAGAAGGGATCCCGCATCCCGGTCAGGAAAAGCGGAGAAAGCAGGATCAGCAAACGGGTTTTACTGCGCATGACCTATCTCCAGTTGCAGGCTAAGGCGTAGCTGTTTTCCCTGTGGGGTGATGGAAAACGCGCTCACCCGCACGTTCTCAAGCGCCAGCCGGGAAAAGAGCGCCGGAACTGCGCCCCACAAGGCATCCAGCGCCAGCTCTCCCCCACTCTGCTGCGGTTTCCAGTACACCAGCCTTGCGTCCTCACGCTGAAATGCCAGCGGAGAAAAGGGCTGCACCGGCTTCACTTGCGTAACCACAGGTCGCCGCCCGGCCTTCGGCCACAGCGAGGCGTTGATTCGCTTCGCACTGCTGGCCTGCACCTGAATATCGGCGTAGCACAGAGCAGCGGGTCTGAGCAGCGCTCCCCAAATCGCAAACGCAACGATCCCCGACGCGATCAACCAGCAAAGGACGCGCCGGGAAGGACGTGCATCTGTCCAGCGTTGATACCAGATGCCCACTGGCTACCTCCGGCTATGCAGTTGAAAAGAGAACATCCATCGCCCCTGGCTATCCTGTTGCAATTCGCCTGCCGGTCCGGGGTTAAACCCCGTCACCCTTTTCAGCGCATCGGTCATGGCGGAGAGCGTCGGGAGTGAGGTGGTATAGCCCGTCAGGATCAGCGAGGGTGGCTGATAACGCAGCGCCGTCAGCCACGCCTGCCGGGGCATTGCACTGGCAAGGGATTCAAGCGCGGGTTGCCATGCCACCGTCTCAGGCGGCTGCGAAAGGGGTTCCAGCCCCGCAGACTGCGGCTGACGGGCTTTCAATACCTTCTGCACCGCACGCGTTCCCGCCAGATCGCTCTGCAACGCCTGTGACGCGAGAGTCTGCGTCGCCCGAAGGCTGACGCCTCCCGCCAGCATCACCAACAATGAGGCGGTAAACAGCAGCCCCCAAAAACGCAGGCGCTGATTACGTTGCTGCCGACGCCAGGGTAAAAGATTGGGCATGCTCATTACGGCGCCTCGCTCATGGCCAGCGCCAGGGCGACGGTGTAATCAGCACCACATTCTGGCAACGGCGGCTGACACAGCGTCACCGCTTCCCACGGATCGCGGGCAGCATCAAACACGGCGATATCAGAAGAAGAAAGTGCAAGCAACGCCGCCAGCTCATTCACCGTCGCCGCTTCTGTGGTGTAGCGCCGCCCCCACTGGTGACGCATCGCCCACAGCCACTGGTGTTTATCCCTCCAGGCTACGCACCGGACGGGGGCAACAGCAGAGAGAAGATTAGCCAGTGCGCCGGCATCCGGGACGATTGCGGCCAGGCGCAAACGCAGCGCTTTCGCCAGCGACAACAGGGTATCGACCTCTCTGTTTTGCGCGGCGGTAACCTGAAAAGTGTTGCTGAACGTATCCTGCGCGTAGTCAAAGCAGAGCGTATCGGGAGGCATCTCCAGCTCACGCGCTAATGCGGCGCCTACCCAGGTGAGCTGTTCGCTGTCACGCAAGGTAACGGATGGACGGGGCAACGCGCGTTGCAGAACGCGCGTTGCCGGAAATGAGAGAAATACCCGATGCGAGTGCGGCAATGTTTTCCGCCAGCCACGTAATGCGTTAACCAGTTGTTCTGGCTTAAGTATTTTGCCTTCACCGATAACCCCGTCCGACAGCGGCACCGCCCACCAGCGCCGTAAACGCCAGCCGGCCCGCTCTCTGGTCAGCGCCACGGCAATCACCTTATCCTGTTGAATATGAACGCCTGTTTGCCACGTTTTAAAAGCCATACTTCACGATCTCCTTATCGCCCGTCGGAGTGACGGCTATATCAATGAATCAGGCTTGCCTTTATACTACCGCGCGATTGTTTAGAAACTGCCCAGGCTAAACCAAATGGGAAATCTCCGGTGAAGTTCGTAAAGTATTTATTGATCCTTGCAGTCTGTTGCATTCTGCTGGGAGCAGGCTCGATTATTGGTTTGTACAAATATGTCGAGCCGCAACTCCCTGATGTCGCCACACTTCGTGATGTGCGGCTTCAGATCCCTATGCAGGTCTTTAGCGCCGATGGTGAACTGATGGCGCAATACGGCGAGAAACGTCGTATCCCACTGACCTTAAATCAAATTCCACCCGTGATGGTGAAGGCTTTTATCGCCACCGAGGACAGCCGTTTTTACGAGCACCACGGTGTCGATCCGGTCGGTATTTTCCGTGCGGCAAGCGTGGCGCTGTTCTCCGGTCATGCCTCTCAGGGGGCAAGTACCATTACCCAGCAGCTGGCGCGTAACTTCTTCCTCAGCCCGGAAAAGACGCTGATACGTAAGATCAAAGAAGTGTTCCTCGCGATCCGCATTGAGCAACTGCTGAGCAAAGACGAGATCCTTGAGCTTTACCTCAACAAGATCTATCTGGGCTACCGCGCCTATGGCGTAGGGGCTGCGGCTCAGGTCTATTTCGGTAAGTCGATCGATCAGCTCACGCTGAGCGAAATGGCGACCATTGCCGGCCTGCCAAAAGCGCCATCAACGTTTAACCCGCTCTATTCGCTGGACCGCGCCACCGCGCGCCGTAACGTTGTGCTATCGCGTATGTTGAGCGAAGGCTACATCAGCCAGGATGAGTACGATCGGGCACGCAGCGATGTGATTGATGCCAATTACCATGCACCGGAAATTGCTTTCTCATCGCCGTATCTGACGGAAATGGTTCGCCAGGAGATGGTGCGCCGCTACGGCGACAAAGCATATGAAGACGGCTATCGCGTTTATACCACCGTGACCCGCAAGGTGCAGCAGGCTGCCCAGCAGGCGGTGCGTAATAACGTGATGGATTACGATATGCGTCACGGCTATCGCGGCCCGTCCAACGTGCTGTGGAGAGTGGGCGAAGGCGCATGGGACAGCAAAAAAATTACTGATTCCCTGAAAGCGTTGCCGACCTATGGCCCGCTGCGTCCGGCGGTGGTCACCCAGGCCGATCCGCAGGAAGCGGTGGCGATGATGGCCGATGGTACATCCGTTTCGCTGCGTATGGAGGGTATCCGCTGGGCGCGTCCGTACCGTTCTGACACCCTTCAGGGGCCTACTCCACGTAAAGTGACGGATGTGGTACAAACCGGACAACAAATCTGGGTGCGTCAGGTAGGCGATGCCTGGTGGCTGGCACAGGTGCCGGACGTCAACTCTGCCCTGGTCTCCATCAATCCGCAGAACGGTGCCGTGATGGCGCTGGTTGGCGGGTTCGATTTCAACCAGAGCAAATTTAACCGTGCAACCCAGGCGCTGCGTCAGGTCGGTTCGAACATCAAACCGTTCCTGTATACCGCGGCGATGGACAAGGGGCTAACGCTCGCCAGCATTCTCAACGACGTGCCAATTTCCCGATGGGATGCCGGTGCGGGCTCTGACTGGCAGCCGAAGAACTCTCCGGCGCAATACGCTGGCCCTATCCGTCTACGTCAGGGCCTTGGCCAGTCGAAGAACGTGGTCATGGTTCGCGCGATGCGTGCGATGGGCGTTGATTATGCGGCAGAGTATCTGCAACGCTTCGGCTTCCCGGCGCAAAACATCGTTCATACCGAATCTTTGGCGCTCGGCTCCGCGTCCTTCACACCGCTCCAGGTCGCGCGTGGCTACTCGGTTATGGCAAACGGCGGCTTCCTGGTCGATCCGTATTTCATCAGCAAAATCGAGAACGATCAGGGCGGCGTACTGTTTGAAGCGAAGCCGAAAATTGCCTGCCCTGAATGCGATATTCCGGTGATTTACGGCGACACGCCAAAATCCAATGTCCTTGAAAACAAGGACATGGAAGATGTTGCCATCTCTCAGGAACGTCAGAATCTGGCGGTGCCGCAGCCTCAGCTGGAACAGGCCAATCAGGCGCTGGTCGCCCAGAGTGGCGCGCAGGAGTATGCTCCGCACGTGATCAGCACGCCGCTGTCGTTCCTGATTAAGAGCGCGCTGAACACCAACATCTTTGGCGAACCGGGCTGGCAAGGCACCGGCTGGCGAGCGGGCCGCGATTTGCAGCGCCGCGACATCGGCGGCAAAACAGGCACAACAAACAGCTCAAAAGATGCCTGGTTCTCAGGTTATGGCCCGGGCGTTGTCACCTCGGTCTGGATTGGTTTTGACGATCACCGCCGCACTCTGGGGCGCACAACCGCTTCTGGCGCGATTAAAGATCAGATTTCCGGTTACGAGGGTGGGGCTAAGAGTGCGCAACCGGCCTGGGATGCTTACATGAAGGCCGCTCTCGAGGGCGTGCCGGAGCAGCCGCTAACGCCTCCGCCGGGCATTGTCACGATCAATATTGACCGCAGCACCGGACAGCTCGCGAATGGCGGCAACAGCCGTGCCGAGTATTTCATCGAGGGTACGCAGCCAACCACGCAGGCGGTGCATGAGGTGGGTACCGAAATCATTGATAACGGCGAAACGCACGAACTGTTCTGACGCCAACAAAAAAGCCGGGCGGTGGCGACGCCTGACCCGGCCTACAGCGTAATGCAAAACGGCAACCATCGGTTGCCGTTTTTACGGGTGGCGCTACAAACGCCCCTGCCCCTTCAGCCACTCCCGCACCAGGAACAGTGCGCTCACGTTGCGTGCCTCGTTAAAGTCAGGATCTTCCAGCAAATCCATCAGGTGGGCCAGCGGCCAGCGAACCTGCGGCAGCGGTTCCGGCTCGTCTCCTTCCAGCGATTCAGGATAGAGATCTTCCGCGACAACAATGTTCATTTTGCTGGAGAAATAGGACGGCGCCATGCTCAGCTTTTTCAGGAACGTCAGCTCTTTCGCGCCAAAGCCGACCTCTTCTTTCAGCTCCCGGTTTGCCGCTTCAAACACCGTTTCGCCCGGATCGATCAGTCCTTTGGAGAAGCCCAGCTCGTAGGATTCTGTGCCCACAGCGTATTCACGAATGAGGATCAGGTGCTCGTCGACGATAGGCACTATCATCACCGCTTCACGCGAGGAGGGGCGCATACGCTCATAAACACGACGCACACCGTTGCTGAACTCCAGATCCACGCTTTCAACATTAAACAGACGCGATTTTGCGACGGTTTCAACATTCAGAATGGTGGGCTTTTGTAAGGGTTTGGTCATCTTGACGGGTCTTTGCTGGGTGAACTGGCTTTATTGTGCGATACGCCGCACGGTTTCGGCAATGTCAATTGCTCTTTATTTACATTTATGCAACGTAACTGTAGGCAATTCTCATTTCAAAACAAATGTCAAGAGGTTGAAAAGTTTCCAGGAATTTGCTGATATCGCGCCGGAACAGGCTTTGTTATCATTACCGGTCACTGGGATGCGCGTCAACATGCTCAAGTTAGACTCCATACTTGCCGATAGCCGACCACAGAATCTCATTCATTGTACAAAAGGTGCGACTGACAACACCTGTAAGAAGATAAGTAAGATGGGGAAAGCATGAGCACCATTTTGATTTTTCTCGCTGCTGTGCTGGCCTGCGCGTCGATTGCGGTGTGGGTATTCAGGCGCCGCGTACATCGCCGTTATCGGCTGCCCTTTTTGAACGCGTTTGCCGGGGCAAACACGCGCAAGCTTTCGCCAGAGGAACGTAGCACCGTTGAGCAGTATCTCGACACGCTGAACCGATCCCGGCTTTCGCCTGGCCCTACCGGCGCCAGCGCCGCCCCCGTATCGCTCAACCTTAACGCCCAAAGCGACACCGTTCTGTGCGTAACGCGCTCTATTACCCGCTACGGCATCACAACCGACGATCCCAACAAATGGCGTTACTATCTCGACTCTGTTGAAGTGCACCTGCCTCCCTTCTGGGAGCAGTATATCAACGACGAAAACAGCGTCGAGCTCATCCATACCGATACGCTGCCGCTGGTTATCTCCCTTAATGGTCATACTCTGAGCGAATATGTTCAGGAAGCGCCACGCTTTGCGCTGGAACGCGCAAGCGGAACGCAGGCCTCTATTCGTGGTGAAGAGACAGAGCAGATTGAACTGCTCAACATCCGCCAGGAAACGCATGAAGAGTACGTCCTGAGCCGCCCGGATGGCATTCGCGAAGCGGTGCTGATTGTCGTCTCGTTCCTGCTCTTTTTCATCTGCCTGCTGACGCCGGACGTGTTTGTTCCGTGGCTCGCGGGCGGCGCAGTACTGCTTCTGGCCGCCGGGCTGTGGGGCATATTTGCCCCGCCGGCAAAAACGTCATTACGCGAAATTCACTGCCTGCGCGGAACCCCAAAACGCTGGGGACTGTTCGGCGAAAACGATCAGGAACATATCAACAATATCTCGCTCGGGATCATCGATCTTATCTATCCGCGCCACTGGCAGCCGTGGATTGCGCAGGACCTGGGCCACAAAACGGATATTGATATCTATCTCGACCGCCACGTTGTACGCCAGGGACGTTACTTATCCCTGCACGACGAAGTAAAAAACTTCCCGCTTCAGCACTGGCTTCGCAGCGCGGTGATTGCCGGTGGCGCCGCGTTAATCTTCCTCATGCTGCTGCTTTTCGTGCCGCTGGATATGCCGATTAAATTTACCCTGTCATGGATCAAAGGGGCGCAAACCGTGGAAGCCACCAGCGTACAGCAGCTCGAAGAAGCGGGTGTACGCGTGGGGGATACGTTGCGGCTGAAAGGCACCGGGATGTGTAATATCCACTCACCGGGCGCCTGGAACACGCGCCAGAACTCGCCGTTCGCGCCGTTCGACTGCTCTCAGATCATCTGGAATGACGCCTCTCCGCTGCCGCTTCCGGAATCGGATGTGGTCAATAAGGCTGCCGCGCTCACCCAGACGATTAATCGCCAGCTCCATCCAAAACCGGATGATGATTCTCGCGTCAGCCCTGCCCTGCGTTCGGCCATTCAGAAGTCCGGCATGGTGCTGCTGGATGACTTTGGCGAAATCGTCCTGAAAACAGAAGATCTCTGCTCAGCTCAGGATGACTGTATCCGGCTGAAGAACGCGCTGGTCAACCTCGGCAACAGCAAAGACTGGGACGCGCTGGTGAAACGCGCCGAAGCGGGACGCCTCGATGGTGTGAATGTGCTTCTGCGTCCGGTCAGCGCCGAGTCGCTGGATAACCTGGTGGCGACCTCTACCGCCCCCTTCGTGATGCGTGAAACCACCCGTGCCGCCCAGGCGCTTAACAGCCCGGCGCCTGGCGGTTTTGTGATTGCCAGCGATGAAGGCAGCGACCTGGTGGATCAACCCTATCCGCAGGTTTCGCTGTATGACTATCCAGCCCAGGAGCAGTGGAGCGAATTCCAGCGTCTGGCGCAGATGCTGATGCAGACGCCATTCAGCGCGGAAGGGATCGTCACTACCCTCTTTACCGACGCCAACGGCACGCGTCATATTGGCCTGCACCGTATGCCGGATAGCGCTGGCCTGTGGCGCTATGTAGGGACATCCCTGCTGCTGATTGCGATGCTGGCGTGTATTGTCTGGAACGGTTATCAGGCCGTACGCCGCTATCAGCGCTCCCGCACGCGACTGGCAGAAATCCAGGCCTACTACGAAAATTGCCTAAACCCGAAACTGATCTCCTCTTCTGAGAGCCTGATCGGATAACGTCCCTGCGCGACAAGTTGTGCTACCCTGTCGCGCACGTTTCTTCTGGCTGGAGTTCCCCCTTATGCATCTTAATATCGACTGGCAGGCGGTCGATACCGTCCTGCTTGATATGGACGGCACGCTGCTTGATCTCGCCTTTGATAACTATTTCTGGCAAAAGCTGGTTCCGGAAACGTACGGTGAACAGCAGGGGATCTCCCCGGCGGAAGCGCAGGAATTCATTCGTTCGCAATATAGCGCGGTGCAGCATACGCTAAACTGGTACTGTCTTGACTACTGGAGCGAGCGACTCGGTCTGGATATTTGCGCCATGACCACCGCCCAGGGCGCACGCGCCGTACTGCGCGAAGATACGGTCCCGTTCCTGGACGCGCTGAAAGCCTGCGGTAAGCGCCGTATTTTGCTGACAAATGCGCATCCCCATAACCTGGCCGTGAAGCTGGAACATACCGGTCTTGCTTCGCACCTTGATTTATTGCTTTCCACCCACACATTTGGTTATCCGAAAGAGGATCAGCGGTTGTGGCATGCCGTGGTGGAAGAGACCGGTTTACAGCCGGAACGCACGCTGTTCATTGACGACAGCGAGCCGATTCTGGATTCTGCGGCCGCATTTGGCATTCGCTATTGTCTGGGCGTGACCAATCCTGATTCCGGCCTGGCTGAAAAAAGCTATCTGCGACATCCGGGGCTGAACGACTATCGCCGGATGATCCCCTCACTCACCGTGAAGGAGACGCCATGAAAGAAAAACCCTCTGATGGGGTAAGACTGGATAAATGGCTGTGGGCCGCCCGTTTTTACAAAACGCGCGCCCTTGCCCGAGAAATGGTTGACGGCGGAAAGGTGCATTACAACGGTCAGCGCAGCAAACCGAGCAAGCTGGTTGAACTGAATGCCACGTTAACGCTTCGCCAGGGCAACGATGAGAAAACGGTGGTGGTGAAAGCCATTACCGAACAGCGGCGGCCCGCAACCGAAGCCGTTTTGCTGTATGAAGAGACGGCCGAAAGCATAGAGAAGCGCGAGAAAACCGCGCTGGCGCGCAAAATGAACGCGCTGACGATGCCTCACCCGGACCGGCGACCGGATAAAAAAGAGCGCCGCGATCTGATGAAATTTAAACACGGTGAGAGCGAGTAACCCTCACCTGCATGAGAGATGAAAATGGCCCAACACGACCAATTACACCGCTATCTGTTTGAACAATTCGCCGTGCGCGGCGAGCTGGTCACCGTATCCGAAACCTGGAAACAGATTCTGGAAAACCACAACTACCCGCTGCCGGTAAAAACCCTGTTGGGCGAACTGCTGGTTGCCACCAGCCTGCTGACCGCCACGCTGAAGTTCGCTGGCGATATTACCGTCCAGTTGCAGGGCGATGGCCCAATGTCACTGGCGGTGATCAACGGCAATAACCAGCAGCAGATGCGCGGCGTGGCGCGCGTTCAGGGCGATATCCCTGAAAATGCGGATCTGAAAACGCTGGTCGGTAACGGCTACCTGGTTATCACGATCTCGCCTGAAGAAGGTGAGCGCTATCAGGGCGTTGTCGGTCTGGAAGGCGATACGCTTGCCGCCTGCCTGGAAGATTACTTCATGCGTTCCGAACAGCTGCCAACCCGTCTGTTCATCCGCACCGGTGAAGTGGATGGTCAGCCTGCTGCCGGTGGTATGCTGCTTCAGGTTCTGCCCGCGCAGGATGCGCAGACCAATGATTTCGAGCATCTGGCAACGCTGACGGAAACCATCAAAGCGGAAGAGCTGTTCACCCTGTCGGCGACCGACGTGCTGTGGCGTCTCTACCACGAAGAAGAAGTGACGGTTTACGATCCGCAGGCGGTGGAATTTAAGTGCACCTGCTCCCGCGAGCGTTGTGCTGGCGCCCTGAAAACGCTGCCGGATGAAGAGATCGACAGCATCATGGCGGAAGACGGTGAAATCGATATGCACTGTGACTACTGTGGTACGCACTACGTGTTCAATTCGATGGATATCGCGGAGATCCGCAATAACGCCTCTCCGGCGGATCCGCAGGTTCACTAAGCTCTGAGCCTGTTGCCCGGCGGCGCTATGCTCGCACGGGCCTACAATGAATTGTGCAATTTTTTGATATGATTGCTAATTGTAGGCCGGGTAAGCGTAGCGCCACCCGGCAAGCAAGAGCACTAACGCCGCCGCGCATTATTGTAACTGTCGTAGCTCATATCGACACGCTCCCCAAAAATCTCAATATCCGCCCAGGGCTTCACGACAGATTTCACTTTCCTCTGCCTTAATGCGCGGTCAAGTTCTTCTCTGGTCAATGCCTCCGGCATTTTCCACGCGTCCCCGGCGATCCTCCAGCCCGTGTTGGTTTGTGTGTAAGCCACGATCGTGCGATCGGTAAATTGAAATAGCACGGCCTCAGGCTTGCCGTCGCCGTTAAGATCCAGCGGCATGAGTAAACAGTTACTCTGGGCGCTATCGCAGCTCTCAAAGCGATACTGATTGCTGAGCATGGCTTGCCACAATGTCTTATCAGGACGAGCCATTCCCGGTGCGAGCTGGACCTGTTTTTCCAGCATCGCGGCGGTCATCTTACCTGCTCCGCCAGCGTTCCTGGAGAGAAGACCATTTATTTCACGCTGGCGTTTTGGGTTAGAGATAAACTGCGGATCGTTTTGCAGCGTGAGCATCGCCTCCCGCCCCTTTCGTCCAGCGTTACTGAGCATATACAGGCTGACTTGATCCGCAGTTATTCTGCCGTCCTGATAGCGGGCCATATGGCTTGCAACGCTTATTCGCCACGGATCCAGCACGGGGGTATGGATCAACGCCAGGAAGATGAGGGAAAGCAGCCCGGTCGTCGGGATGACGTACGCATGGATCTTCTGCGGCTCACGGCGCTGAATCAGAACGCTGGCGCAAAAACCGACCGCCCAGACCAGCGCCACGATGGTTATCAATACCCCGTACAGACGCTCGGGTGACCAGCCGTATTGCGAAATGCGTAGCCACAGCGCCCACCCCGCCAGAACCGGATACGCGGGTACGATAGCCACAGCAAGGCGAATCATCCCTCGCAACGGGGCATAGTAAGGCAGCGTTTGACGCTGTGGATGCCACACTATCGTCACCAGGAATAACAGCAGCAGCGCTAAGGTGGTCAGCAAGCCCGCGGCGGATATTCTGGCTGAAATGGATTCAAAGCCGACAAAAGGCAACGCGCCAATAAAGAGCAGCGCCAGCGCCGCCATCAGGGGAAGCAGACCGGTGGCGATGAGGGTCAGCAGATTTTGCAGGGCAAGGATTAACCTTACCTGCATGCGCGTGAGCACGGCCGCACTGGCTGAAACCACGCCAATCGCCACTGAAATAAACCCGTCAGAATGAAAGAAAAGCCGATCAAAAAAGCCGATGCCGATAAGTTCGAAAAGCTCGGCCCAGAGGAAAAGCACCAGCCAGAAGAGACCATTCGAAACAAAAATAATGAGCAGTGTCAGCGCGTTATGCCAGTTTCGTTGATAAAAGTCGCTGTAGAACGAGGTAGTCGGGACGGGATCCAGACGCCGCTGAAGCCATGGCAACACGAACAGCGTCATCAGCAGCAGATGAAAGCCGAAAACGAGCATCTCATCTCTGAGATTCCAGCTTTCGAGTCCTGCAACGCTCCACTTAAGCCAGCCGCCCATACCCGCGACTGCCGCGCCGATCATCCCGAGTGACAGCCACAAAAATGGCTTTCTGAATGACGTCATGGCAAGAGACAACGTGGTTGTCATTACCACGGTGGCAGGTACTACACACATCAGCCACAGCGTATCCGATGGCAATTTTGCGTACTCGATATACCACGTAATTACATAGCAAATTACGCCCTGTAGAGCCCCCGCCAGCACGACGGCTACGCGCGTTGAAGGAGATAACGTCTCACGGTTTTCCATTTCTCATCCCTTGTTCATGAAAAATCTATTGTCTCATCAAGGCAAAAGTCTGGCCCCCACCTCAAACTCTGAAAATAGCTGACCCAAGAGACCTGAATCGTTTTCCCAATGTAACTCTTACGTAATTTTCTTTCATGTATGCGATTACATTCACATTCTTCTGGATAAATTCACCAGAGATTAACCTTTTAAGAACATTTTCCCCAACCAAAAAGCGATTCCTGCGATAATCTGCCCGCCCTGTGACTGGAGTCGCAGCGTTTTCCGTTAGTAAGGGTTTTGACCAGATACGTAAATCTATGAGCCCCGTCGCGGTTAACATCCCCAGAAAAACCCTACAATTTCAGGCAGTACATATTGGCTAAGGAGCAGTGATATGCGTGTTAATGGTTTAACCCCGCAAGATCTCAAGGCTTATGGTATTCACGACGTCCAGGAAGTGGTCTACAACCCCGATTACGATACGCTGTATCAGGAAGAGCTCAATCCGGCACTGGAAGGGTACGAGCGAGGTGTGTTGACGAATCTTGGTGCTATCGCCGTCGATACCGGTATTTTTACCGGCCGTTCGCCGAAAGATAAATACATCGTCCGAGATGATACCACCCGCGATACGCTGTGGTGGGCCGATAAAGGCAAAGGGAAGAACGATAACAAACCGCTCTCTCCTGAAACCTGGCAGCATCTGAAAGGGCTCGTCACCCATCAGCTTTCCGGCAAGCGTCTGTTCATCGTCGATGCTTTCTGCGGCGCTAACGCCGACACCCGTCTCTCCGTTCGGTTTATCACTGAAGTGGCCTGGCAGGCGCATTTCGTGAAGAACATGTTCATTCGTCCGACCGATGAAGAACTGCAAAACTTCACCCCTGACTTTATCGTGATGAACGGCGCGAAATGCACCAACCCGCAGTGGAAAGAACAGGGTCTGAACTCCGAAAACTTCATCGCCTTCAACCTGACCGAGCGTATCCAGCTGATCGGCGGTACCTGGTACGGCGGCGAAATGAAGAAAGGGATGTTCTCGGTCATGAACTACCTGCTGCCGCTGCGCGGTATCGCCTCCATGCACTGCTCGGCGAACGTCGGTGAAAAAGGTGACGTGGCGGTGTTCTTCGGCCTTTCCGGCACCGGTAAAACGACTCTGTCCACCGATCCAAAACGTCGTCTGATTGGCGACGACGAGCACGGCTGGGACGACGACGGTGTGTTTAACTTTGAAGGCGGCTGCTACGCGAAAACCATTCGCCTGTCTGAAGAGGCAGAGCCGGATATCTACCACGCGATTCGCCGCGATGCGCTGCTGGAAAACGTCACCGTGCGTGCCGATGGCTCTGTCGACTTCGACGATGCGTCCAAAACCGAAAACACCCGCGTCTCTTACCCGATTTACCACATCGACAACATCGTGAAGCCGGTGTCGAAGGCGGGCCACGCCACGAAGGTGATTTTCCTGACCGCAGACGCGTTCGGCGTGTTGCCGCCAGTTTCCCGCCTGACCGCCAGCCAGACGCAGTACCATTTCCTCTCCGGCTTTACCGCTAAGCTGGCGGGTACCGAGCGCGGTGTGACCGAGCCAACCCCAACCTTCTCTGCCTGCTTCGGCGCGGCGTTCCTGTCGCTGCACCCAACGCAGTACGCGGAAGTGCTGGTGAAACGCATGCAGGCATCCGGCGCACAGGCGTACCTGGTGAACACCGGCTGGAACGGGACGGGCAAACGTATCTCCATCAAAGATACACGCGCCATCATCGACGCGATTCTGGATGGTTCATTGGATAACGCCGAGACCTTTACGCTGCCGATGTTCAATCTGGCGATCCCAACAGAGCTGCCTGGCGTGGATACGCGTATCCTCGATCCGCGTAACACCTATGGTTCACCGGAACAGTGGCGTGAGAAGGCAGAATCGCTGGCGAAACTGTTTATCGAAAACTTTGAGAAGTATACCGACACCCCGGCGGGTGCTGCGCTGGTGAGTGCGGGACCAAGGTAAAAGCAAAAAGGCAACGAAAGTTGCCTTTTTTAATGTTTTCTCCCTCTCCCCGTGGGAGAGGGCCGGGGTGAGGGCATCAGGCCCCACCCTTTTTTAACTCTCTTTCACCTGCCCCCGTAAAACCGGCACCGGTAACCATGCGCGAATGCTCAAACCACCCCGTTCGCTGGTGCCAATTTCCAGCAGTCCGTTATGGTTATCAACAATACGCTGCACAATCGCCAGGCCTAAGCCGGTTCCGCTGGTGCTGCGCGCGCTGTCGCCGCGCACAAACGGCTGGAACAGGTGCTTACGCTGCTCAGGCTTGATGCCCGGGCCATCGTCTTCCACCTGGAACCAGGCGCGGTTGAGTTCCGTACCGCTGCTGACTTTGATCCAACCGTTGCCGTAGCGCGCCGCGTTGACCACCATATTCGCCACCGCGCGTTTGATGGAGAGCGGGTGCATACGTACCTGAATCTCGTCCGCCTGAAGGTCGGTCGCAATTTCACGTTCATAACCGCTTTCGGCGGCAACAACTTCGCCCAGAACCGCGTTCAGATCCGCCATCTCCATCGGCATCTCCTGCCCGGTGCGCAGGTAGTCGATAAACTGCTCGATGATGGCGTTACACTCTTCGATATCCTTGTTGATGGACTCTGCAAGATAACCATCCTGCTCGCCCATCATCTCTGTTGCCAGCCGGATACGTGTCAGCGGGGTGCGAAGGTCATGGCTAACCCCCGCCATCAGCAGCGTACGGTCGTCAGCCAGCTGTTTAACGCCTGCCGCCATGTGGTTAAAAGCACGCGTTACCGAGCGCACTTCCGATGCGCCATACTCGCGCAGCGGCGGTGGGATAATACCTTTACCAACCTGCAATGCCGCATGCTCCAGGTCGACCAGCGGTCGGTTCTGGATACGAATAAACAGCCATGCGCCGCCGATAGCCAGCAGCATGATCGCCAGGGTGTATCGGAACAGCGGTGAGAAGTCGCCCTGATGAATCTCGGTGAGCGGAACACGCACCCAGATGTTGGGTGACAGCCAGGTTTTCAGCCAGACAACCGGCGAGCTTTTATTGACCTCAACGCGCACTTCCGTCGGGCCGCCAAGCTGCTGCGCCATCTGATGGCTAAGGAATTCATAGTGCTGCGCCCAGCGCAGGCCGGCATCTTCCGCCGCTTCGTTCGAATAGAGAGAAATGCCCAACTCACGGTAGATTTCCCGACGGAATGCCGGGGGAACAACCAACTGCGTGCCGTCCTCCAGTTGCAGTTTGTCGGTCATCAGCATACGCACTTCGTATGCCAGCACCTTATTAAACTGCTGAAGGCTCGGCAGGATCGCAAAGTTCAGCACCACCAGGTAGGTCGTCACCAGGCTGACAAACAGCAGGGTGACGATCAATAACAGCGTGCGGGCAAACGAACTTCGCGGCGAGAAGCGCATTCGCCTCATGCTTTAGAGCCGTCCGGGACAAACACGTAGCCCAGACCCCACACGGTCTGAATATAACGAGGATGCGCCGGATCTTCTTCCACCATGCGGCGCAGACGAGAGATCTGCACGTCGATAGAACGTTCCATTGCGGAGTATTCACGGCCGCGCGCCAGGTTCATCAGCTTGTCACGTGAAAGCGGTTCACGCGGGTGGCTGACCAGCGCTTTCAGTACCGCAAACTCGCCGCTGGTGAGCGGCATTGGCTCATCTTCACGGAACATTTCACGGGTGCCGAGGTTCAGCTTGAACTTACCGAATGCAATGACGGCCTCTTCCTGAGACGGCGCGCCCGGCAGCTCGTTCGCCTGACGACGCAGCACGGCGCGAATACGCGCCAGCAGTTCACGCGGGTTGAACGGCTTAGGAATGTAGTCATCAGCGCCAATCTCAAGGCCGACGATACGGTCAACTTCTTCACCCTTCGCCGTCACCATGATGATTGGCATCGGGTTGCTCTGGCTACGCAGACGACGGCAAATAGAGAGCCCATCTTCGCCAGGCAGCATCAGGTCCAACACCATCAGGTGGAAGGATTCACGCGTCAGCAGACGATCCATCTGTTCCGCGTTCGCGACGCTACGAACCTGGAAGCCCTGCTCGGTCAGATAACGTTCCAGCAGCGCACGCAGGCGCATGTCGTCATCTACGACCAGAATTTTGTAGTTCTCTTGCATTGTGTGTACTCCCAAAGGTTCGGATAAGCCTGGAACAGCGTATTCTAAAAAAGTGCACGGGTTCGACCAGCAAATTCTGGTATAAATTCTAGACGAAATTGTTACAAAGCATATTTAACAGCAGCTTATCTGTTCATTTCATCACATAAATCATTATTAATCTTGTCTGTTACACTGTGCGCTACGTATTGTGCGCAAAGACAGTTAACCGGCATTAAAGGCAGCACCATGAAAACGCCTCTGATCACCCGCGAAGGGTACGAGAAACTCAAAAAAGAGATGGATTACCTGTGGCGCGAAGAGCGTCCGGAAGTGACCAAAAAAGTCACCTGGGCCGCAAGTCTGGGCGACCGCAGCGAGAATGCGGACTATCAGTACAATAAAAAGCGACTGCGCGAAATCGATCGCCGGGTACGCTACCTGACGAAATGCCTCGAGAATCTCAAAATTGTCGATTACTCCCCGCAGCAGGAAGGTAAAGTGTTTTTCGGCGCGTGGGTCGAAATTGAAAACGACAACGGCGACACCCTGCATTTTCGTATCGTTGGCTATGATGAAATTTTCGGTCGTAAGGATTACATTTCTATCGATTCACCCATGGCCCGCGCCCTGCTGAAAAAAGAGGTGGGCGATTTAGCCGTTGTCCAGACGCCCGCGGGTGAAGCAAGCTGGTACGTCAACGAAATCGAGTATGTTAAATAGTCCGAGAGCGCCCTCCCCGGCTGGCATTTTTTGGTGTCAGCCCGTATAACTATCCCCCTGATTTTCGATCCACAAGATGAACTGACCATGATGAAAGAGTCGCTCTGCCGCATTATTGCGGGTGATATTCAGGCCAGAGCCGAACAGGTAGAAGCTGCCGTTCGTCTGCTTGATGAAGGGAACACCGTGCCGTTTATTGCACGTTATCGTAAGGAAGTCACCGGCGGTCTGGATGACACGCAGCTGCGTAACCTTGAGACCCGTCTGGGCTATCTGCGCGAGCTGGAAGACCGACGTCAGGCGATCCTCAAATCTATCGGCGAGCAGGGCAAGCTGACCAGTGACCTGGAAAAAGCCATTAACGGTACCCTGAGCAAAACCGAACTTGAAGATCTCTATCTGCCGTACAAACCGAAGCGCCGCACGCGCGGGCAAATTGCGATCGAAGCCGGCCTTGAGCCGCTGGCCGACCTGCTGTGGAACGAGCCGTCTCACGATCCGGAAACCGAAGCCGCCAGATTTATCGACGCCGAAAAAGGCGTAGCGGACACCAAAGCCGCGCTGGACGGCGCTCGCTACATTCTGATGGAGCGCTTCGCCGAAGACGCGGCACTGCTGGCCAAAGTGCGTGATTACCTGTGGAAGAACGCCCATATCGTCTCCACCGTGGTGTCCGGCAAAGAGGACGAAGGCGCGAAATTCCGCGACTACTTCGATCACCACGAACCCATTTCTACCGCGCCGTCTCACCGCGCGCTGGCGATGTTCCGCGGTCGTAACGAAGGCGTGCTGCAGCTCTCCCTGAATGCCGATCCGCAGTTTGACGAGCCGCCTAAAGAGAGTCACTGTGAGCAGATCATAATCGACCATCTGGGCCTGCGCCTGAACAACGCCCCGGCGGACAGCTGGCGAAAAGGCGTGGTGAGCTGGACCTGGCGCATCAAGGTGCTCATGCACCTCGAAACCGAGCTGATGGGCACCGTGCGCGAGCGCGCCGAAGACGAAGCGATCAACGTCTTCGCCCGTAACCTGCACGACCTGCTGATGGCTGCGCCGGCTGGCCTGCGCGCCACCATGGGTCTCGATCCGGGTCTGCGCACCGGCGTGAAGGTGGCCGTGGTTGACGGCACCGGCAAGCTGGTTGCCACCGACACCATTTACCCGCACACCGGTCAGGCAGCGAAAGCGGCTGTCGTGGTCGCCGCGCTGTGCGAAAAGTACAACGTTGAGCTGGTTGCCATCGGTAACGGTACGGCGTCCCGCGAAACCGAACGTTTCTATCTCGACGTGCAGAAGCAGTTCCCGAAAGTGACGGCGCAGAAAGTGATCGTCAGCGAAGCGGGGGCATCTGTCTATTCCGCCTCTGAGCTGGCAGCGCAGGAGTTCCCGGAACTGGACGTTTCCCTGCGCGGTGCGGTCTCTATCGCCCGTCGTTTGCAGGATCCGCTGGCGGAGCTGGTGAAAATTGACCCGAAATCCATCGGCGTGGGCCAGTATCAGCACGACGTGAGCCAGACGCAACTGGCGCGCAAGCTGGATGCGGTGGTGGAAGACTGCGTTAACGCCGTCGGCGTGGACCTGAACACCGCTTCCGTTCCGCTGCTGACCCGCGTAGCAGGCCTGACCCGTATGATGGCGCAGAATATCGTCGCCTGGCGTGATGAGAACGGTCAGTTCCAGAACCGCCAGCAGCTGCTGAAGGTGAGCCGTCTGGGGCCAAAAGCTTTTGAGCAGTGCGCGGGCTTCCTGCGCATCAACCACGGCGATAACCCGCTGGATGCCTCTACCGTTCACCCGGAAGCCTATCCGGTTGTCGAGCGTATCCTGGCCGCCACCCAGCAGGCGCTGAAAGACCTGATGGGCGACAGCAGCGCGCTGCGTAACCTGAAAGCGGTGGATTTTACCGACGAACAGTTCGGCGTGCCGACGGTCACTGACATCATCAAAGAGCTGGAAAAACCGGGCCGCGATCCGCGTCCTGAGTTTAAAACCGCGACCTTTGCTGACGGCGTGGAAACCATGAACGACCTGCTGCCGGGCATGGTGCTGGAAGGGGCGGTAACCAACGTCACCAACTTTGGCGCGTTTGTGGATATCGGCGTGCATCAGGACGGTCTGGTGCATATCTCTTCCCTCGCCGACAAGTTCGTTGAAGATCCGCACACCGTGGTCAAAGCGGGCGACATCGTGAAGGTGAAAGTGCTGGAAGTGGATCTTCAGCGTAAGCGTATCGCCCTGACCATGCGTCTGGACGAGCAGCCGGGCGACACTAACGCGCGCCGTGGCGGTAATGGCGGTGGCCGTGAACAGCAGCGTCCGGCAGCGAAAGCCGCGAAGCCACGCGGACGTGACGCACAGCCAGCAGGCAACAGCGCGATGATGGATGCTCTGGCAGCGGCGATGGGTAAGAAACGCTAATCCTGTAAATGCCCCTCACCCTAACCCTCTCCCCAAAGGGGAGAGGGAACTTGAACACCCTCGCCCTTTTGGGGAGAGGGCCGGGGTGAGGGGAAAAATTATATCGTAAAATATGAAACCGATTGCATATCCATATTTAAACCGCTATTTATCACTCCATTAACAAATACGCTTTTTATTCCTTCCCGGGTATTCCCGCAAATATTGAGCAAGGTCAAGCAGACCGCAAATTAATACGATTAACAACATCCCGTCACATTTTTATTATTGCTGATAAAAACTATTCTCATTATCATCGCAGTGTTGATTATTTAACCTCTCGTGGAATCAGGCGCTATGCAATTCACTCCAGAAAGTGCGTGGAAAATTATCGGTTTTACCCGTGAGATAAGCCCGGCCTATCGGCAGAAGCTACTGTCACTGGGCATGCTACCCGGCTCATCATTCCAGGTGGTGCGCGTGGCGCCGTTGGGCGATCCTGTTCATATCGAAACCCGACGCGTTAATCTGGTTCTGCGTAAAAAAGACCTCGCATTAATTGAAGTTGAATCTTTATCCCGTTAACAAGCCAGCGGTTTCAGTGAGTCTAAAACAATGAAAAAATTAACTATTGGCTTAATTGGCAATCCTAATTCCGGCAAGACAACCTTATTTAATCAGTTAACCGGCGCACGCCAGCGTGTGGGAAATTGGGCAGGCGTAACGGTTGAACGCAAAGAAGGCCAGTTCACCACGACAGATAATCAGGTCACGCTGGTTGATTTACCGGGGACCTATTCACTCACCACAATTTCATCTCAGACCTCTCTCGATGAGCAAATTGCCTGCCACTATATTCTGAGCGGCGACGCGGATCTGCTCATCAATGTGGTGGATGCCTCCAATCTCGAACGAAATCTGTACCTCACGCTACAGCTGCTGGAGCTGGGGATCCCCTGCATCGTAGCGCTTAACATGCTCGACATCGCCGAGAAGCAAAAGCTGCGCATCGACGTCGACGCCCTCTCCGCCCGTCTGGGCTGCCCGGTGGTTCCGCTGGTTTCTACCCGCGCGCGCGGCATTGACGCCCTGAAGCTGGCAATTGACCGCCACACGGGCAATGCCGACGTCGAACTGGTGCACTACGCCCAGCCGCTGCTGCGCGAGGCCGGGCAGCTGGCGCAGGAGATGGACAACACCATGCCCGCCAGACAGCGCCTGTGGCTTGGCCTGCAAATGCTGGAAGGCGATATCTACAGCCGCGCCTACGCAGGCGATGCGGCGGATAAACTGAGCGTTGCACAGGCTCGCCTGAGCGACGAGCTCGACGACCCGGCCCTGCATATTGCGGATGCGCGCTATCAGGCCATCGCCGCTATCTGTGACGTGGTCAGCAATGCATTAACCGCTGAACCCAGCCGCTTCACCGCCGCCGTGGATAAGATTGTGCTCAACCGCTTCCTCGGTTTGCCAATCTTTTTACTGGTGATGTACGTAATGTTCCTGCTCGCTATAAACATCGGCGGTGCATTACAACCCATCTTTGATGGCGGCTCTGTCGCTATCTTCGTGCACGGTATTCAGTGGCTGGGCTACACCCTCCACTTCCCGGAATGGTTGACCATCTTCCTTGCGCAGGGGATCGGCGGCGGGATCAACACCGTCCTGCCGCTGGTACCGCAGATCGGCATGATGTACCTGTTCCTCTCCTTCCTTGAGGATTCCGGTTACATGGCACGCGCCGCCTTCGTGATGGACCGCCTGATGCAGGCGCTGGGGCTGCCGGGGAAATCCTTCGTGCCGCTGATTGTCGGTTTTGGCTGTAACGTGCCGTCAGTCATGGGCGCGCGTACGCTGGACGCACCGCGCGAACGCCTGATGACCATCATGATGGCGCCGTTCATGTCCTGCGGCGCACGTCTGGCGATCTTCGCGGTCTTTGCCGCGGCGTTCTTTGGTCAGGAAGGGGCGCTGGCCGTCTTCTCCCTGTATGTGCTGGGTATCGTGATGGCTATTCTCACCGGCCTGATGCTGAAGCACACCATCATGCGTGGCGAAGCGTCGCCGTTCGTGATGGAACTGCCGGTTTATCACGTTCCGCATCTGAAAAGCCTGATTATTCAAACCTGGCAGCGCCTGAAGGGCTTTGTTCTGCGCGCCGGTAAGGTGATTGTAGTGGTCAGCATTTTCCTGAGCGCCCTGAACAGCTTCACCCTGAGCGGCCAGGCAGCGGACAACATTAATGACTCTGCCCTTGCCTCCGTCAGCCGGATCATTACGCCGGTCTTCAAACCGATTGGCGTACAGGAAGACAACTGGCAGGCAACCGTGGGCCTGTTCACTGGCGCGATGGCAAAAGAGGTGGTTGTCGGCACCCTGAACACGCTCTACACCGCGGAAAACATCCAGGAAGAGGAGTTCAACCCGGCTGAGTTCAGCCTCGGTGACGAACTTCTGGGTGCAGTAGAAGAGACCTGGCAGAGCCTGAAAGACACCTTCAGCCTGAGCGTGCTGGCGAACCCGATTGAAGCCAGCAAAGGCGACGGCGTAATGGCGACCGGAGCAATGAGCGTGATGGGCCAGAAATTTGGCAGCGCGTCGGCGGCCTACAGCTACCTGATCTTCGTCCTGCTCTATATTCCGTGCATCTCGGTCATGGGCGCCATTGCCCGTGAGTCCAGCCGCGGATGGATGGGCTTCTCCATTCTGTGGGGGCTGAACATTGCCTACTCGCTGGCGACCGTGTTTTATCAGGCCGTCAATTACAGCCAGCATCCGCGCTACAGCCTGGTCTGTATCCTCGCGGTGATCCTGTTTAACGTGATGGTGATTGGCCTGCTGCGCCGGGCGCGTAGCCGCGTTGACGTTAACCTGCTGGCAACGCGCAAAACCCCAACGACCTGCTGTAGTAGCCCTGCGGGCGACTGTCACTGAGGGGAAAAAAGATGGCATCGTTGATTCAGGTCCGTGACCTACTGGCGTTACAGGGACGAATGGAGGCGAAGCAGCTCAGCCTCAGCCTGCATACGCCGCAGCCGATGATCGATGCCATGCTGGAAAGGCTGGAGGCGATGGGGAAAGCCGTGCGCATTCAGGAAGAGCCGGACAGTTGTCTGTCCGGCAGTTGTAAAAGTTGTCCGGAAGGTAAAGCCTGCCTCAGGGAGTGGTGGACGCTTCGCTGATAAAACCGGTCAGCACCGAACAAAACTCAGCAGGATGAGAGATGAACGGCGCATGTGCCGCTTTGGCAACCACCATTGATTCACTCTCCAGCCACAGCGCATCCAGCAGCGGAACCACCTTGCGCGGGACCAGCCCATCCAGATAGCCATAAATACGCAGATGCGGCACCGTCAGTGACGCCAGCGGCTCACGCAGATCGGCCGTTTTCAGGATCTCCAGTCCACCGTTCAGCACCTCAACCTCCGGCATCGGCAGGGAAAGCACCGTCTGCTTCAGCATTCGCGCGTCCTGACGGGCGGTTTCTGTTCCCATCGTCTGCAACGCAAGGAAACGCTCCACCGTCCGCTGGAAATCTTCGCTCAACTGGTGCTGGAACCCGGCCAGCACCTCGGGTTTGATGCCCGGCCACGCCTCGCGGGCGCTGAAACAGGGTGATGAGGCAACGGTGATCAGCGCCTGCACCCGCTCAGGATGGCGCAGCGCAATCTGGCTTGCCACCAGCCCGCCCAGGCTCCAGCCGAGCCAGACGGCTTTTTGCGGCGCCGCTTCCAGAACCTGCTCCGCCATGTCCTCGAGCGTCATCGCGCCGTAGCCGTGGCTACGGCCATACCCCGGCAGATCCACCAGGTGTACCGAAAATTGCGAGGCCAGTTCCTCACTTATGCAACGCCACACTTCGGCGTTCAGTCCCCATCCGTGCAGCAGCACAAGATGACAATTTCCCGTTCCAACGGTCTGCCACCACAGCGTCTTCATCAGTTAACGTTCTCTTTTTTCACATGGAGGTTGCGTATGCTAACAGTGCCGGGCTTGTGCTGGCTATGCCGAATGCCACTTGCGCTGAGCGCGTGGGGCGTCTGTTCCGTTTGCACGGGAGCGCTGGGTTACCTGAAGGGCTGTCCGCAATGCGGCTTGCCTGCCGTAAGCCAGACGCTCCCCTGTGGTCGATGCCTGAAAAAAGCGCCGCCGTGGAGCGCGCTGGTGGCGGTGGATGATTACGTTTTGCCGCTGAGTCGTCTGGTTCATCAGTTTAAGTTTTCCAGCCAGTTCGCGCTGGCGCAGCCACTGGCACGCCTGTTATTACTGGCGGTATTGCAGGCGCGAAGAACGCGTGGGCTACCGTCGGTCGACACGCTCGTGAACGTGCCACTCTTTCAGCGTCGGCACTGGCGGCGGGGATACAATCAGAGCGACCTGCTGTGCCGTCCGCTCGCCCGCTGGCTGGGTTGCCGGTACCCCGCCTCTGCGCTGAAACGTATTCATGCCACTGCCGTTCAGCACCGGCTCAACGCCCGGTCGCGCAAAAGAAACCTGAAAAACGCCTTTCGCCTTGAATTGCCGGTCAACGGTCTCCATATCGCGATTGTGGATGATGTCGTCACCACGGGCAGTACCGTGGCTGAACTTTCCCGACTGCTTTTGCAAAGCGGCGCCGCGTCAGTTCAGGTATGGTGTCTGTGCCGTACCTTGTAGCCCTTCTTCAATGGGCGTATGATTATACCCAGGTAATTTAGTCAACTATTAGGCCAAAGCTATGATCCGTATTTCCGATTCTGCACAAGCGCACTTTGCCAAACTGCTGGCAAATCAGGAAGAAGGGACGCAGATCCGCGTGTTTGTGATCAATCCAGGCACTCCGAATGCAGAATGTGGTGTCTCTTATTGTCCTCCGGATGCTGTGGAAGCAACTGACACTGCCCTTAAATTTGAACAGCTCACCGCATACGTTGATGAGCTGAGCGCGCCGTATCTTGAAGATGCGGAGATTGATTTCGTCACCGACCAGCTGGGTTCTCAGCTGACGCTGAAGGCGCCAAACGCGAAGATGCGTAAAGTCTCTGACGATGCCCCGCTGATGGAGCGTGTGGAATATCTGCTGCAATCGCAGATCAACCCGCAGCTGGCCGGGCACGGTGGACGTGTTTCCCTGATGGAAATCACCGAAGATGGTCTGGCGATCCTGCAATTCGGCGGCGGCTGTAACGGCTGCTCCATGGTCGATGTAACCCTGAAAGAAGGGATCGAGAAGCAGCTGCTGAACGAATTCCCGGAACTGAAAGGCGTGCGCGATCTGACCGAACACCAGCGCGGCGAGCACTCTTACTACTAATTCAGTGCCCGTCTGTATTGCCCGGTGGCGCTGCGCTTACCGGGCCTGCTTTTTCTTGCCTCCCCCTCTATATGTTGACCTGCGTCTCATAATTCAAATTTTGCCTCCCTGGGTGATTCTCAATCACGTCATGTTACCCGTATCATTCCCATGGGCACTCAACACCCTTATAACAGCCGACTAAACTTATCGTTTTCGCAGGCATCAGTATGAGTGCCGTTAATACTCTGTTCCCAGTTGGGACAACCGGAATTTGTCGTTGAAACAATGACGTTACCCATAACAATTCAAAGGCCAGGTCAATCATGCCATTAGTCATCGTCGCTATCGGTGTTGTGTTATTACTGCTCTTGATGATCCGCTTCAAAATGAACGGATTTATCGCTCTGGTTCTGGTGGCACTTGCAGTCGGTCTGATGCAGGGAATGCCGCTGGTTAAAGTTATCAGCTCTATTAAAGCCGGTGTCGGCGGTACGCTCGGCAGCCTGGCGCTGATCATGGGCTTCGGCGCCATGCTCGGTAAAATGCTCGCGGACTGCGGTGGCGCGCAGCGTATTGCCACTACCCTTATCGATAAATTTGGCAAGCAGCACATCCAGTGGGCGGTGGTGTTAACCGGTTTTACCGTCGGTTTCGCACTGTTCTATGAAGTGGGCTTCGTCCTGATGCTGCCGCTGGTGTTCACCATCGCCGCTGCCGCCAACATCCCGCTGCTGTTCGTAGGCGTACCGATGGCTGCGGCGCTGTCCGTCACCCACGGCTTCCTGCCGCCGCATCCGGGTCCAACGGCTATCGCCACCATCTTCCACGCCGACATGGGTAAAACCCTGCTGTTCGGTACGATTCTGGCGATCCCAACGGTTATCCTGGCCGGTCCTGTTTATGCGCGCTTCCTGAAAGGCATTGATAAGCCCATCCCGGAAGGCCTGTACAGCGCCAAAACCTTCACAGATGCAGAGATGCCTGGCTTTGGCGTCAGCGTCTGGACCTCTCTGGTGCCGGTGATCCTGATGGCAATGCGTGCCGTAGCAGAGATGGTTCTGCCGAAAGGTCACGCGTTCCTGTCCGTTGCGGAGTTCCTGGGCGACCCGGTGATGGCAACGCTGATTGCGGTCCTGATCGCCATGTTCACCTTCGGTCTTAACCGTGGTCGTTCCATGGATCAGATCAACGACACGCTGACCTCTTCCATCAAAATCATTGCTATGATGCTGCTGATCATCGGCGGTGGCGGCGCGTTTAAGCAGGTGCTGGTCGACAGCGGCGTGGATAAATACATTGCTGCCATGATGCATGAAACCAACGTATCGCCGCTCCTGATGGCATGGTCTATTGCCGCGGTGCTGCGTATCGCGCTGGGCTCTGCAACCGTTGCGGCGATTACCGCGGGTGGTATCGTTGCGCCGCTGATTGCGACCACGGGCGTAAGCCCTGAGCTGATGGTTATCGCGGTCGGTTCGGGCAGCGTGATTTTCTCCCACGTGAACGATCCGGGCTTCTGGCTGTTCAAGGAGTACTTCAACCTGACCATCGGTGAAACCATCAAGTCCTGGTCCGCGCTGGAAACCATTATTTCGGTGTGCGGTCTGGTCGGGGTGCTGCTGTTGAATATGGTGATTTAATGCCATGAGTCGGGAGGCGGCTACGCCTTACCCGACCTACATGAGCACGACCTGATAATAAAAAACCCGCCACTGGCGGGTTTTTTATTATTTCTTCGCGGCTGCTTTTCGCCGTTTATCCAAATCCTTAATCAGCCTGTTCACCCCGTCATCGGCGAACATCGCTTCAAGCGTAGTGGACAGCTTGCGACGCCAGTTTTTGTACTGATAGCTGGTACCGGGTATGTTTACCGGCTCCGCCATATCAATCCAGTCTTCCGGTTGCAGACCGAGCAACGCGCTGTTGCTGTCGGCAATATAGCGCTGTAAGCCACGGTTAAGCGTTGGCGTCATCGACATCAGCGCCGCCTTATGCCCGGCGCGCTTCGGCAGACAGCCATGCTTATGCAGCGCATCCAGCAGCCCCTGTTTCGCCAGCTCGCGATCCTGATACAACCCACGCAGAACCTCTTCATCCGGGTAGAGACCCAGCGTTTTGCCGAGCGTCAGGTCGCCGCTTTCCCAGTAGCCTCTGAGCGTAGGAAGATCATGCGTCGTCGCGACTGCCATTGACTGTTCAGGGTACGCTTTCGGCGCGCGGAAGGTTTTCTCATGGTCGTTTTCAAAATAGAGCACTTTGTAGGAGTAAACCCCGCTGTCGCGGAGCTTGCTGACAATCTCAACCGGCACGGTACCGAGATCTTCGCCAATCACCATGCACTGATGACGTTTACTCTCCAGCGCGAGGATTGAGAGCAGATCGTCCACCGGATACTGCACGTACGCCCCGTGATCGGCCGTTTCACCGTACGGGATCCACCACAGACGCAGCACAGACATCACATGGTCGATACGCAACGCGCCGCAGTTCTGCATGTTAGCGCGCAGCAGATCGATAAACGGCTCGTAGGCACGCGCCGCCATCACGTGCGGATCCATCGGCGGCAAGCCCCAGTTCTGACCAAGCGGGCCCAGAATATCCGGCGGCGCACCGACGGAGGCTTTCAGACAGTAAAGTTCACGGTCACACCAGGTCTCCGCCCCGCCTTCCGCCACGCCGACGGCCAGATCGCGATACAGACCGATCGGCATGTTATAGCCCTGACTCACCTGCCAGCAGGCAGCAAACTGGCTGTACGCCAGCCACTGCAACCAGAGATAGAAATCCACCTCGTCGGCATGCGTCTCACAAAACGCCTTCACTTCCGGGGTATCCACGGACTGATACGCTTCCGGCCACACCGGCCAGCCCCAGCGCATCTCATCCTCCTGGACCTGATACGCATGCAGCGCATCAAACGCCGCCTGCCAGTAAAGGCTCTCGCCTTCCTGCATCACAAACTGGCGGAAGGCTGCCATCTGCTCGTCGTCACGCTTCGCAAAGCCCTTCCAGGCCAGACGCAGCGCCGCCATTTTCAGCGCGGTCACGGAGGCATAATCGACCCAGTCCGCATCGCGGGCCTGTTTCAGCATCTGTTGGGTGGTGTCCAGCTTCCACCACGCCTGCGCCTCTTTGCTGTTTTTGAAATCGTCTAACGCGTTAACGTCGATGTAGATCACGTTCAGCCAGCGGCGGGAAGACGGGCTGTACGGGCTGGCGCTTTCCGGATTCGCCGGATAGAGGGCGTGGATCGGGTTGAGACCGATAAATGCCCCGCCGCGCTCACCAACAGATGCCAGCATCTTTTTCAGGTCGCCAAAATCGCCAATGCCCCAGTTGCTGTCTGAACGCAAGGTGTAAAGCTGCACACAGGCGCCCCACAGCTTTTTGCCTTCGAGTAGCGCCTGCGGCTCATAGCAGCGCTTCGGCGCGACGATCACCCGACAGTGGAAGCGGCTGTCATTCTGGGTGAGCGTCAGGCTGTGATAGCCCTCCGGCAGCTTCGCCGGAAGGGTGAGGGTTTTGCCGCCGGTGGCATGGCCTTTATGCTGATGCCCCTCTTCGGTGGTGAGCAGCCAGCTGAACTCGCCGCGTCCTTCCACCGCCAGCGGCATCTTTTTGCCCGCGGTAAAGACCTTCACGTTCGGCACCGGCGCTCCCGACGCTTTCGCGTCGGTTTTGTGCATGGCATCCAGCAAACGTCTTTTGGTGTCCGCACCAATAGACTGCGGTTTGCCGTGCGCATTGATGTAACTGAGGCTAATTCCCGCCGCCTGCGCGGCACTGTCCAGACGTTTACTCTCCATCGCGCTTCCTTAGCGTTTTGCCTGCCAGATACGAGCCTGATAATCACGGATTGAGCGGTCAGAGCTGAACATACCGCAGCGCGCGGTGTTCAGGATACATGCGCGAGTCCAGGCATCCTGGTCGCGATACAGCACGTCGACCTGCTTCTGCGCTTCAACGTAAGCGGTAAAGTCCGCCATTACCAGGTACGGGTCGCCGCCCTGTTTGTCCATGCTGTGCAGCATCTGGTCAAACGCGTGCTTGTCGCCGTCGCTGTACTTCCCGCTTTCCAGCTCTTTCAACACCGCATCCAGCACTTTGTCTTTTTTACGCCATTTCACCGGGTCATACCCTTTGGCTTTGATGGCTTTCACTTCTTCAACAGTATGGCCGAAGATAAAGATGTTCTCTTCGCCGACCTTCTCGGCAATTTCGACGTTCGCACCGTCCAGCGTGCCGACGGTCAGCGCGCCGTTCAGGGCCAGCTTCATGTTGCCGGTGCCGGACGCTTCTTTACCGGCGGTAGAGATCTGCTCGGAAATATCCGCCGCCGGGATCAGCATTTCAGCCGCAGAGACGCAGTAGTCCGGCAGGAACACCACCTTCAGCTTGTCGCCCACTTTCGGATCGTTGTTGACCGCCGCCGCCACTTTATTAATGGCAAGGATAATGTTTTTCGCCAGGTAGTAGCCCGGCGCCGCTTTCGCACCGAACAGGAACACGCGCGGGACGCGGTCGGCCTGAGGGTTCTCGCGGATCTCTTTGTACAGCGCCAGAATGTGCAGCAGGTTCAGGTGCTGACGTTTGTACTCGTGCAGGCGTTTGATCTGGATATCGAAAATCGCATTTGGGTTAATTTCAATTCCGGTACGCATTTTCACGAACTCGGCCAGACGTACCTTGTTCTCCAGCTTAATGGCGCGGTACTGCTCGCGGAACTTCGCGTCGTCAGCGTATTTTTCCAGGTTGATGAGCTGGTCCAGATCGTTGGCCCACTCTTTCTTCAGGGTCTTGTCCAGCAGGCCGGCCAGCAGCGGGTTGCACTGTTTGATCCAGCGACGCGGCGTAATGCCGTTGGTCACGTTGTGGAATTTGGTCGGCCACAGCTGGTGGTATTCCGGGAAGAGATCTTTCACCACCAGATCAGAGTGCAGCGCGGCCACGCCGTTCACCGCAAAGCCGCTTACCACGCACATGTTCGCCATGCGCACCTGTTTGTTGTGTACCACGGCCAGCTTCGCCCAGACGGCTTTGTCGCCCGGCCAGGTTTTCTCCACCAGCACGTTAAACTGGTCGTTAATTTTATTGATGAGCTGCATATGGCGCGGCAGCAGCGTTTTCACCAGCTTCTCATCCCAGCACTCCAGCGCTTCCGGCATCAGGGTGTGGTTGGTGTAGGCGAAGGTGCGGCTGGTGATGGCCCAGGCGTCGTCCCAGCTCAGCTGATGCTCGTCGATCAGCACGCGCAGAAGTTCCGGGATGGCAATGGTTGGGTGCGTGTCGTTGAGCTGAATAACTTCGAAGTCCGGCAGCTGCGCCAGCTTGCGGCCCGCCAGGTGGTGGCGGCGCAGAATGTCCGCCACGGAGCAGGCGCACTGGAAGTATTGCTGCATCAGGCGCAGCTTTTTACCCGCCAGATGGTTGTCGTTCGGGTAGAGCACTTTGGTCAGCTTCTCGGCGTCGATACCCTGCTGCTCGGCGCGCAGGAAATCACCGTCATTGAATTTAGTCAGGTTAAATGGATGCGCGTGCTTCGCCTGCCACAGACGCAGCGGCTGCGCCACGCCGTTACGGTAGCCGAGCACCGGCAGATCCCAGGCTTCACCGGTAATGGTGAACGCTGGTTCCCAGAGCCCCTGCTTCGTGATTTTCCCGCCAATCCCGACCTGCACATCCAGCTGTGCGTTGTGGCGGAACCACGGATAAGTATTACGATGCCAGTCGTCCGGCGCTTCCATCTGGTGGCCGTCAGCGAACGACTGGCGGAACAGACCGTACTGGTAGTTCAGACCATAGCCAATGGCCGACTGGCCCACGGTTGCCATGGAATCCAGGAAGCAGGCTGCCAGACGTCCCAGACCGCCGTTACCCAGCGCCGGATCAATCTCTTCTTCCAGCAGATCGGTCAGGTTGATGTCGTGTTCTTTCAGCACATCGCCGACGTCCTGATACCAGCCAAGGTTCAGCAGATTGTTACCCGTCAGACGGCCAATCAGGAACTCCATCGAAATGTAGTTGACGTGACGCTGGCCTTTCACAGGCTTCGTCGCGGGCTGAGCGTCCAGCTGCTCTGCGAGCGCCCCGCTCACCGCCTGCCACCACTGGTGAGGCGTCATCTCGTTTGCAGCATGAAGGCCAAAACGCTGCCACTGACGCGTCAGGGCAGCCTGGAATTGAGCTTTGTTGAAAGTAGGCTGTGACATAGGGAATCGGCATCCTGTAGAGAGAAAACACATTTGGCGCTAGTGTGCCTGGCTCATTGCGCCTCTTCCTCCTCCTGTCGGGGATTAGGCAGGGAGGAGTAGCGGGGATGAGCATAAAAGTGTGATCGAGGCCACTGTGTAAGTGTGCGCTTCGCTGAAAAAGCGATCCCGGAAGAGCGTCAAAGAAATGAAATGCAGTTTCGGAGGAAATTAATCATCGCTGAAATGATTACTTACGTAGAATAATATTTCTCACGTACAGCGGCTTTCCAGCAACACTATTAAGCCAGAGCAACTTTCCCTAAAGTTAATTAACTTCACCGTCATTATCTCTTTCTGAAACCAGTTTCAGCGCAACCGCGCGCCATGCAGACAAGCCAGTAACAGCGCGGCATCCAGCCATTTATGAAAAGTTCCACCAATGATGAGAATGTTTTGTGACAGAGTGCAAATTCAGAGCCTCCAAACCCAGACATAACTTGCAATAGTTCCTCTATTGGCCGAACTTATAGATATTAATTACGAAGCGCAAAAAAAATAAATTCTCTCGTTCCCCACAGTGAAGTGAAAACTATGTTGATTCCGTCCAAATTAAGTCGCCCGGTTCGTCTTGACCATACTGTGGTCCGCGAGCGCCTGCTGGCTAAACTTTCCGGTGCGCATAATTTCCGACTGGCGCTGGTTACGAGTCCTGCGGGTTATGGAAAAACAACGCTCATTTCGCAATGGGCGGCAGGTAAAAGCGATCTTGGCTGGTACTCTCTGGATGAAGGTGATAACCAGCAGGAGCGTTTTGCCAGCTATTTAATTGCCGCAATTCAGCAGGCAACCAACGGACACTGCGTCACCAGCGAGGTGATGGTGCAAAAGCGCCAGTACGCCAGCCTGTCCTCTCTGTTCTCCCAGCTGTTTATCGAACTGGCCGAATGGCATCGCCCGCTGTATGTGGTGATTGATGATTATCATCTGATCACCAACCCGGTTATTCACGAGTCCATGCGGTTCTTCCTGCGCCATCAGCCGGAAAACCTGACGCTGGTCGTCCTGTCGCGCAACCTTCCGCAGCTGGGCATTGCCAACCTGCGGGTGCGCGATCAGCTACTGGAAATTGGCAGTCAGCAGCTGGCCTTTACCCATCAGGAAGCGAAACAGTTCTTTGACTGCCGTCTGACTTCTCCGATTGAGGCGTCTGAAAGCAGCCGCCTGTGTGATGACGTTGCAGGCTGGGCCACGGCGCTTCAGCTGATTGCCCTTTCCGCGCGGCAAAACAATAGCCCAACGCACCAGTCCGCGCGCCGCCTGGCGGGCATCAACGCCAGCCACCTGTCGGATTATCTGGTGGATGAGGTACTCAACAGCGTAGACCTCACTACCCGCCATTTCCTGCTGAAAAGCTCCCTGCTACGTTCGATGAACGATGCGCTGATTGTGCGCGTCACCGGTATTGAAAACGGGCAGCTTCAGCTCGAAGAGATTGAACGTCAGGGTTTGTTCCTGACGCGAATGGACGATCCCGGCGAATGGTTTAGCTACCATCCGCTGTTTGGCAGCTTCCTGCGCCAGCGTTGCCAGTGGGAGATGGCCGCAGAGCTGCCAGAAATTCACCGCGCCGCCGCCGAAAGCTGGATGGCGCAAGGTTTCCCGAGCGAGGCTATCCACCATGCGCTGGCCGCCGGAGATGCCGGTATGCTGCGCGATATTCTGCTCAACCACGCGTGGGGACTGTTCAACCACAGCGAACTGACGCTGCTGGAAGAGTCGTTAAAAGCGCTGCCGTGGGAGAGCCTGCTGGAGAATCCGCGTCTGGTGCTGCTCCAGGCCTGGCTGATGCAGAGCCAGCATCGCTACAGCGAAGTGAACACCCTGCTGGCGCGCGCCGAGCAGGAGATGGAAAGCGAGATGGATGCCACCCTGCACGGCGAATTTAACGCCCTGCGTGCGCAGGTGGCGATTAACGACGGCGACCCGGAAGAAGCCGAACGGCTGGCGATGGTCGCGCTGGATGAGCTGCCGCTGGCGAATTTCTACAGCCGTATTGTGGCCACCTCGGTACACGGCGAAGTGCTGCACTGTAAGGGCGACCTCACGCGTTCGCTTTCGCTCATGCAGCAAACCGAACAGATGGCCCGCCGCCACGATGTCTGGCATTACGCCCTCTGGAGCCTGATCCAGCAAAGCGAGATTTTATTTGCTCAGGGGTTCCTGCAGGCCGCCTGGGAAAACCAGGAGAAAGCGTTCCAGCTGATCCGTGAACAGCATCTGGAACAGCTGCCGATGCACGAGTTCCTGTTGCGTATTCGCGCTCAGCTGCTCTGGGCATGGTCGCGTCTGGATGAAGCAGAAAGCTGCGCCCGCCAGGGCCTGAATGTGCTTTCGAGCTTCCAGCCGCAGCAGCAACTCCAGTGCCTGGCCCTGCTGGTGCAGTGCTCGCTGGCGCGCGGCGACCTGGATAATGCCCGCAACCACCTTAACCGCCTGGAAAACCTGCTCGGCAACGGGCAGTACCATAGCGACTGGGTCTCCAACGCCGATAAGGTCCGGGTGATATACTGGCAGATGACCGGCGATAAAAAGTCCGCCGCCAACTGGCTGCGTCACACGCCTAAACCAGAATTTGCCAATAACCACTTCCTGCAAAGCCAGTGGCGCAATATTGCCCGCGTGCAGATCCTGCTGGGTGACTTCGAGCCTGCCGAAATCGTGCTGGAAGAGTTAAACGAAAACGCCCGTAGCCTGCGCCTGATGAGCGATTTAAACCGCAACCTGCTGCTGTTAAACCAGCTTTACTGGCAGGCGGGACGTAAAAACGATGCCCAGCGCGTGCTGCTGGAAGCGTTGCAGCTGGCGAACCGCACCGGGTTTATAAGCCACTTTGTGATTGAGGGTGAAGTGATGGCCCAGCAGTTGCGCCAGCTGATTCAGCTCAACACGCTGCCGGAACTCGACCAGCATCGCGCCCAGCGCATTCTGCGCGAGATCAACCAGCACCATCGCCACAAGTTTGCGCACTTCGATGAGAACTTTGTTGAACGTCTGCTGAACCATCCGGAAGTACCGGAGCTTATCCGCACCAGCCCGCTCACACAGCGTGAATGGCAGGTGCTGGGGCTGATCTATTCAGGCTACAGCAACGAGCAGATAGCCGGTGAGCTGGCGGTGGCGGCAACCACCATCAAAACGCACATTCGCAATCTGTATCAGAAGCTGGGCGTGGCGCACCGTCAGGACGCAGTGCAGCATGCGCAGCAGTTGTTGAAGATGATGGGGTACGGAGTTTAGTTTTGTGCGGCCTGATGCCCTCACCCCGGCCCTCTCCTACAGGGAGAGGGAGAACAATTTGTAGGTCGGGTAAGCGCAGCGCCACCCGACACAACCGCTAGCACAACTCCAGCTGCAAATTGTTATCCTTAATCACCTGCAACACGCCCGCCGGCGGCATCTCGTCGGTGTAGACCGCATTCACCATGCTAATGCTGCCCATGTTGACCATCGCATTGCGGCCAAATTTCGAGTGATCCACCACCAGCATCACGTGGCGCGAGTTCTCAATAATCGCGCGCTTGGTGCGCACCTCGTGGTAATCAAACTCCAGCAGCGAGCCGTCGGTGTCGATGCCGCTGATCCCCAGAATGCCGAAATCGAGGCGGAACTGAGAGATAAAATCGAGCGTCGCTTCGCCGATAATGCCCCCGTCGCGGCTGCGCAGTTCGCCGCCCGCGAGGATGATGCGGAAATCGTCTTTCTGCATCAACGTGTTGGCCACGTTCAGGTTGTTGGTCACCACGCGGAGGTTCTCGTGATTCAGCAGCGCATGGGCGACCGCTTCCGGCGTGGTGCCGATATCAATAAACAGCGTCGCGCCGTTCGGGATCTGGCTCGCCACTTTACGGGCGATACGCTCTTTCTCTGCCGTTTGCGTCGCCTTACGATCATGCCATGAGGTGTTCACCGAGCTGGACGGCAGCGCCGCGCCGCCGTGATGGCGCAGAATACGGTTCTGATCGGCCAGGTCGTTGAGGTCACGACGGATGGTTTGCGGGCTGACGGCAAACTGCTCCACCAGCTCTTCAGTACTGACGTATCCCTGTTTTTTTACCAGTTCGATAATGGCGTCATGACGTTGTGTTTGTTTCATGAAATATCCCTGGGAATTATGTTCGTTTTCGCGCATGGAGCGTATCGGCCAGCGCCATCGCCAGCCCGACCGCCAGGCCGGTAACGTGCGCACCATTGGCGATAGACATACCAAACAGATCAAACCATCCGGCAATAAGCCATATTAACGCAAAGGTTATTAATCCACGTTGTAAATAGATGCCGCTTTCCGGGTCGCGCTCGCCTCTGAGCCAGGCGTAACCCATCAGGGCGTACACTACGCCGGATAACCCGCCAAACCACGGACCGCTGAATTTATGCTGCACATAGCCGCTTAACAGGGCGCTGATAAGGGTGATCACAATCAACTTGCCGCTGCCGAGCCGCTTCTCCACTGCTCCGCCGAGATACCACCACCACAGCAGGTTAAAGAGGATATGCATCACCGAGAAGTGCATCAGCGCATGCGTGAAGTAGCGCCAGACGTCAAATTGCAGGGAGGGATCGTACGGCCATGCGAGGGCAATCATCACGCTCTGGTCGCCCACCACGCTCATAATAATGAAGACGATGATGCAGGCTGCCATCAAAAGCAGCGTAAACGGTCCTGCGCGCTCGCGGAGGGTGGCGAGAAACGGAAAACGTTGATAGTGCAGGCCACTGTCGGTCTGGCCGGATTGCCAGCTTGCTGCCAGATAACGCGGGTCGCCCGGGTTTTCCAGGAAACGCGCCAGCTCGGCGTTCACGCGCCCAGCCTGGCTTTCGTCTGCCAGCCAGACATCCGTCTGTGTATGCTGCTGAATAGTCAGGATAATGCCCTGCGTCGCCATATAGTCGACAAACGCCTGGGCGACGCGCGGGTTGCTAAAAGAGGTGATCATCAACATGGGCAGCGGTCGCTTATTTCCACACAAAAGGGGACAGTATAGCGGGATCAGCGCTCAAACGCGTATTCAACTTCTGCCGGGAAATGACGATGCCATGCATCAAAGCCGCCGTCGACGCTGTATACCGCGTCGTAACCCTGCTGGAGCAGATACTGCGCCGCGCCTTTACTGCTGTTGCCGTGATAGCACATCACCATCACCGGCGTGTCGAAGTCGTTATCGCGCATAAACGCGCCCAGCGTGTCGTTGGTGAGATGGAACGCGCCCGGCGTGTGGCCCATCGCAAAGCTCTGCGGATCGCGGATATCCACCAGCACCGCGGTTTTCTGGTGCATCTTCTGATGGGCTTCTTCTACGTTAATACATTCAAACTGATCCATGGTGTTCTCATCTTATATTCAGGCGTGGTGCGGTTTTCCCCTCACCCTACCCTCTCCCGGAGGGAGAGGGAAACGGATCACCCTCTCCCCGTGGGAGAGGGCTGGGGTGAGGGCATCAGACCGCACCATTTTACCCCGTAGTGTACGTCCTGGCGGCGGGTAAACGCCATTATGTTATCCATATCACTCTAAATTGTTTTTTTGATGTTACCAAAAGCGCGTTCCTTTGCTATTATGAGCGATATCGAACATTTTTGAGCTTTAACGAAAGTGCATGAGGGTGTTATGGAAACCAAAGATCTGATTGTGATAGGCGGGGGCATCAACGGTGCCGGTATTGCGGTTGATGCCGCAGGACGCGGTTTATCCGTGCTGATGCTGGAAGCTAACGATCTCGCCTGCGCGACGTCGTCCGCCAGCTCCAAGCTGATCCACGGAGGCCTGCGCTACCTGGAACACTACGAATTCCGCCTGGTCAGCGAAGCGCTGGCCGAACGCGAAGTGCTGCTGAAAATGGCTCCGCATCTGGCGATCCCGATGCGCTTCCGCCTGCCTCACCGCCCGCACCTGCGTCCGGCGTGGATGATCCGCATCGGCCTGTTCATGTACGATCATCTGGGTAAACGCACCAGCCTGCCGGGTTCGACCGGTTTGCGTTTTGGCTCAGAATCGGTCCTTAAGCCTGAAATCGTGCGCGGTTTCGAATATTCTGACTGCTGGGTGGACGATGCGCGTCTGGTGCTGGCTAACGCGCAGATGGTCGAGAAGAAAGGCGGCGAGGTGAAAACCCGTACCCGCGCGACCGCCGCGCGCCGCGAAAACGGCCTGTGGATTGTGGAAGCGGAAGACGTAGATACCGGTGAGAAGTTTAGCTGGAAAGCGCGCGGCCTGGTGAATGCCACCGGCCCGTGGGTAAAACAGTTCTTCGATGACGGTATGCACCTGCCTTCTCCGTACGGCATCCGCCTGATCAAGGGCAGCCACATTGTGGTGCCGCGCGTGCATACCCAGAAGCAGGCTTATATCCTGCAAAACGAAGACAAGCGCATCGTGTTTGTGATCCCGTGGATGGACGAGTTCTCCATCATCGGCACCACTGACGTGGAGTACAAGGGCGATCCGAAAAACGTTGAGATTGAAGAGAGCGAAGTCAGCTACCTGCTGAAAGTGTACAACGCACACTTTAAAAAACAGCTGGCGCGCGATGACGTGGTCTGGACCTACTCCGGCGTGCGTCCGCTGTGTGATGACGAGTCTGACTCACCGCAGGCCATCACCCGTGACTATACGCTTGATATTCATGACGTAGACGGTCAGGCGCCGCTGCTGTCGGTGTTTGGCGGTAAGCTTACCACCTACCGTAAACTGGCGGAGCACGCGCTGGAGAAACTGGCGCCGTATTACAAAGGCATCGGCCCGGCGTGGACGAAAGGCGCCGTGCTGCCTGGCGGCGATATCGGCAATAACCGCGACGATTACGCCGCGAAGCTGCGTCGCCGCTTCCCGTTCATTACCGAAGGAATGGCGCGCCACTACGCCCGCACCTACGGCAGCAATACCGAACTGTTCCTCGGCGACGCAAAAGAGATTGCCGATCTGGGCGAGCATTTTGGCCATGAGCTGTACGAAGCGGAACTGCGCTACCTGGTGGAACACGAATGGGTGCGCCGTCTGGACGATGCCATCTGGCGTCGTACTAAAGAAGGGATGTGGCTGAATGCCGAGCAGCAGTCTCGCGTGGCGCAGTGGTTGCAACAACATGCGGGAAAGCGTGAATTGTCACTGGCGTCCTGAGGGTGACAAAAAATGCCCGGTGGCGCTGCGCTTACCGGGCCTACAGGATCGAGTAGGCCGGGTAAGGCGGAGCCGCCACCCGGCTTTGTTTTACAACCTCACCGGATCAATATGCCAGATATTCTCGGCATACTCTTTGATGGTCCTGTCTGACGAGAAGTATCCCATGTTGGCGATGTTATGCATCGCGGCGCTGGTCCACTTCTCCTGCTGACGGTACAGTTCGTCCACCTTATCCTGACAATCCACGTAGCTGCGGTAATCCGCCAGCACCTGATAGTGATCGCCAAAGTTAATCAGCGAGTCCACCAGGTCACGATAGCGCCCAGGCTCCTCAGGGTTAAACACCCCGGTGGCGATTTGCGTCAGCACCTGGCGTAACTCTTCATCCTCTTCATAATACTCACGCGGCGAGTAGCCCTGCTTGCGAAGCGCCTCCACCTCTTCCGCCGTATTCCCGAAGATAAAGATATTCTCCGCGCCCACATGCTCCAGCATTTCGACATTTGCGCCGTCCAGCGTGCCGATGGTCAGCGCGCCGTTCAGGGCAAACTTCATGTTGCTGGTGCCGGATGCTTCCGTCCCCGCCGTGGAAATCTGCTCTGAGAGATCCGCCGCCGGAATAATCAGCTGCGCCAGGCTTACGCTGTAGTTCGGGATAAACACCACTTTCAGCTTGTCACCAATGTCCGGATCCTGGTTCACTACCTTCGCCACATCGTTGATAAGATGAATGATGTGCTTCGCCATGTAGTACGCGGAGGCCGCCTTACCGGCAAAAATTTTCACGCGCGGCACCCACTCCGCCGTCGGGTCAGCCTTAATGCGGTTGTAGTGAGTGATGACGTGCAGGACGTTCATCAGCTGACGCTTGTACTCGTGGATACGTTTGATCTGCACGTCGAACAGCGCTTTCGGGTTCGCCACCACGTTGAGATGCATCGCCAGCCAGACTGACAGCCGTTTCTTGTTCAGCAGCTTGGCTTCCCGTACGGCTTTGTTCACCGTCGGAAAATCAATGTGTTGCTCAAGCTCGCTCAGCTGGCTCAAATCGGTGCGCCAGGTGCGGCCGATATTTTCGTCCAGCACGTCAGACAGCGGCTGGTTCGCCAGCGCCAGCCAGCGGCGCGGGGTGACGCCGTTGGTCACGTTGCAGAAACGCGTCGGGAAGATCTTCGCAAAGTCTGCAAACAGCGACTGCACCATCAGGTTCGAATGCAGCTCTGAAACCCCGTTAACCTTATGGCTGATCACCACCGCCAGCCAGGCCATGCGTACGCGACGCCCGTTGGATTCATCAATGATCGAGGCGCGGCTCAGCAGACCGGTATCGTTCGGGTACTGCTCCTGCAAGGTCTTGAGGAAGTAGTCGTTGATCTCGAAGATGATTTGCAGGTGGCGCGGCAGAATTTTGCCGAGCATATCCACAGGCCACGTCTCCAGCGCTTCACTCATCAGCGTATGGTTGGTGTACGAGAACACCTGGCAGGTTACTTCAAACGCGTCATCCCAGCTGAACTTATGCTCGTCAATCAGCAGGCGCATCAGCTCAGGGATCGACAGCACCGGATGGGTATCGTTGAGGTGAATCGCCGTTTTCTCCGCCAGATTCGCATAGGTTTTGTGCAGCTGATAGTGACGGCTAAGGATATCCTGAATCGTTGCCGAGACGAGGAAATACTCCTGACGCAGACGCAGCTCGCGGCCCGAGTAGGTCGAGTCATCCGGATACAGGACGCGGGACACGTTCTCAGAGTGGTTTTTATCTTCCACCGCCGCGAAGTAGTCACCCTGATTGAATTTACCGAGGTTGATCTCGCTACTGGCCTGCGCGTTCCACAGGCGCAGCGTGTTGGTCGCATCGGTGTCGTAGCCGGGGATAATCTGGTCATAGGCCACGGCGAGGATCTCTTCGGTTTCCACCCAGCGGGATTTTTTCCCTTCCTGCTGAATACGCCCGCCAAAACGCACCTTGTAGCGCGTGTTGTGGCGCTTGAACTCCCACGGGTTACCGTACTCCAGCCAGTAGTCCGGCGACTCTTTCTGACGCCCATCAACGATGTTCTGCTTGAACATGCCGTAGTCGTAGCGAATACCGTACCCGCGTCCCGGCAGCGCCAGCGTCGCCAGTGAATCGAGGAAGCAGGCGGCAAGACGCCCGAGACCACCGTTACCCAGCCCCGGGTCGTTCTCTTCGTCAATCAGCTCTTCTAAGTCCAGCCCCATCTCTTCCAGCGCGTTTTTGACGTCGTCATAAATCCCGAGCGATAACAGCGCATTGGAGAGGGTGCGACCAATCAAAAACTCCATCGACAGGTAATACACCTGTCGCGTCTCCTGCGAGAGCTGGGCGCGGTTGGAGCGCAGCCAGCGTTCGACCATACGGTCACGCACCGCAAACAGCGTGGCGTTCAGCCACTCATGTTTGTTGGCAATAACGGGATCTTTCCCAATGGTAAACATCAGCTTATAGGCGATGGAGTGTTTCAACGCCTCAACGCTGAGCGTGGGGGAAGAGTAGCTAAATGGAGCATTCATATCAGTAACTTCGCCTCGTTACATCAAGCGTTGATAAAGGTCGCGGTAGGACTGCGCCGCAACGTGCCAGCCAAAGTCCATGGACATCGCCTGACGTTGTACGTAACGCCACAGGGATGGACGGGACCACAAGACGAAAGCACGCCGGATCGCCCGAAGCAGCGACCAGGCATTACTGTCCTCGAAAACAAACCCGCTGGCGATACCATCCGCCAGGTTTTCCAGGGAGCTGTCAGACACCGTATCCGCCAGCCCGCCCGTGCGGCGTACCAGCGGCAGCGTGCCGTATTTCAGACCATAGAGCTGCGTCAGGCCGCAGGGCTCGAAACGGCTCGGCACCAGAATCACGTCTGCGCCGCCCATGATGCGGTGCGAGAACGCTTCGTGATAGCCAATCTGCACGCCCACCTGCCCCGGATGTTCCGCCGCGGCCGCGAGGAAACCTTCCTGCAATACCGGGTCGCCCGCGCCGAGCAGCGCAAGCTGCCCACCCTGCTCCAGTAATCCCGGCAGCGCTTCCAGCACCAGATCCAGCCCTTTCTGGCTGGTCAGGCGGCTGACCACCGCAAACAGCGGTACCTTGTCGTTGACCTTCAGCCCCATCGCAATCTGTAGCTGACGCTTGTTCTCCGCTTTGTCCTCCACGGAGTCGCGACCATAGCGCGCTGCCAGCAGGAGGTCCGTTTCCGGATTCCAGATCTGTTCATCCACGCCGTTCAGAATGCCCGACAGACGACCTTCACGGTGGCGCTGTTGCAGTAGCCCTTCCATACCGTAACCGAACTCCGGCTGGGTAATTTCCCGCGCGTAGGTTGGGCTGACCGCCGTGATGTGGTCGGCGTAGTACAGACCGGCCTTCAGGAACGAAATCTGTCCGTTAAACTCCAGTCCGTGCATGTTAAAGAACGACCATGGCAGATCGATGTCATTCATATGATGCGCGTAATACATGCCCTGATACGCCAGGTTGTGCACCGTAAACACCGATTTCGCCGGGTGTCCTTTCGCCGCCAGATACGCAGGAGCCAGCCCCGCATGCCAGTCGTGCGCGTGCACCACGTTCGGACGCCAGAACGGATCCAGCCCGACGGCCATCTCCGCCCCCACCCAGCCGAGCAGGGCAAAGCGCAGCACGTTATCGGTATAGGCGTACAGGTTGGTATCGTGATACGGGCTGCCGGGTCGGTCGTATAAATGCGGCGCATCAATCAGGTAAATCCCTACGCCATTGTAATGTCCAAACAGCAGGGTGATACGTCCCGCGAAGGTCTCGCGGCGGGTAACAACCTTCGCATCGGGAATACCACGCCGGATATCCGGAAAAGCGGGTAACAACACGCGGGTATCCACCCCTCCGGCAATTTGCGCCGCCGGTAATGCACCAAGAACATCCGCCAGTCCGCCCGTTTTTAACAACGGGAACATCTCAGAACATACGTGTAAAACCTGCATCATCGCTCCTGTTTGATTTGCAGCTTCCGCAACATTTCCCGTGTTACTAACACGATCCCCTCTTCCGATCGGTAGAAACGACGTGCATCTTCTTCCGCGTTTTCCCCAATCACCATCCCTTCGGGAATGACGCAGGCACGGTCGATAACGCAGCGACGCAGACGACATGAGCGCCCTACCCAGACATCCGGCAGCAGGACTGCCGAATCGATATTACAGAATGAGTTTATACGCACGCGCGGGAACAGCACGGACTGCACCACCACCGAACCGGAGATAATGCACCCGCCAGAGACCAGCGAGTTCAGCGTCATACCGTGGCTGCCGGAGCGATCCTGGACGAACTTCGCCGGCGGCAGCGATTCCATATGGGTGCGAATCGGCCAGTTCTGGTCGTACATATCCAGTTCAGGCGTCACGGACGCCAAATCGAGGTTAGCTTTCCAGTAGGCTTCCAGCGTGCCGACGTCGCGCCAGTAAGGTTCCGCATTTGGATCGGACTGCACGCAGGACAATGGGAAAGGATGTGCATACGCCATGCCAGCTTTGGTAATTTTCGGGATGATGTCTTTACCGAAGTCGTGGCTGGAGTTTTCGTCTTTGTCGTCTTCTTCCAGCAGCTCATAAAGATAATCGGCATCAAAGACATAGATCCCCATGCTGGCGAGCGATTTGGTGTCGTCTCCCGGCATGGTTGGCGGATTCGCCGGTTTTTCGACAAAGTCGATAATCTTGTCATCGCCATCTACATGCATCACGCCAAACGCGGTTGCTTCTGCAACAGGCACCGGCAGACACGCCACGGTGCAGCGCGCACCTTTTTCGACGTGGTCGATCAGCATGTGGGAGTAATCTTGCTTGTAGATGTGGTCCCCGGCGAGGATAACGATGTATTCCGCGTTGTAGCGGCGAATGATGTCGAGGTTCTGGGTCACGGCATCCGCCGTGCCGCGGTACCAGTTCTCCCCGTGAACGCGCTGCTGCGCCGGGAGCAGATCGACAAACTCGTTCATCTCTTCGCTGAAGAATGACCAGCCGCGCTGAATGTGCTGCACCAGCGTGTGCGACTGATACTGGGTAATGACGCCAATACGGCGAATGCCTGAGTTCAGGCAGTTGGACAGTGCAAAATCGATAATACGGAACTTACCACCAAAGTGAACGGCCGGTTTGGCGCGCTTGATGGTCAAATCTTTCAGACGGGTACCACGCCCGCCCGCGAGGATCAGGGCAACTGTTTTTAATGGTAGCTGGCGCGCCAACATTAACGGATCGTTCTTCTCTAATCTAACCATGACTAACTCCTTTTTTATCATCTTTGGAATACGCACACTCCGTGCGCAGGCCCGTGCCAGACAGCCATAACAACCGGATTATCCGCTCCGGCAAAGGGAGGAATGGCTCGCCATTCCCCGTCAGGTAAAACAATCTCTGCGACGTCATCCGTCGCGTTCAGCGTCACCAGCCACGCATCCGAAAGCAGGATTTGCAGACAGGGTATGCCGTGTTGCCACTCTTGCGCGCTTAACGGTTGCGCGTCTTTATTCAGCCAGCGAACGTTTCCGTCGCCCTCTTCCCACCAGCAGTCGGCGGTGAGCGCGGGGATGCGCTGGCGAAGATGGATCAGCGCCGCGGTGAAATGGGTCAACCCGCTGTTCGCTTCTTCCCAGTTGAGCCAGGTCAGGGTGTTGTCCTGGCAATAGGCGTTGTTGTTGCCGTGCTGGCTGTGACCGTGCTCATCGCCCGCCAGCAGCATCGGCGTGCCCTGCGACAACAAAAGCGTCGTCAGCAGCGCATGAACGCTGGCGCGTCGCCGCTCGATCACATCCAGACTTCCGCCTAACCCTTCTATACCATGGTTAAAGCTATGGTTGTTGTTAGTCCCATCGCGATTCTCTTCGCCGTTTGCCTCATTGTGTTTCTGATTGAAACAAACGCAGTCGCGCAGCGTAAAACCGTCGTGCGCCGTCACCAGATTAATGGTGGCCGACGGACGTTTGCCGTCACGCTTAAAGAGATCGCTGGAGCCGGCAAAGCGACCGGCAAACTCCCCCAGCGACAGATCGCGCGTCAGCCAGAAGCGGCGGACGGCATCGCGGAAGTGGTCGTTCCACTCGGCAAACAGCGGCGGGAAGTTCCCCACCTGATAACCGCCCTCGCCGATGTCCCAGGGCTCCGCAATCAGCTTCACCTTTGAAAGCACCGGACAGTTTTTGATGGCCTCAAACAGCGGCGCCTGCTGGCTGAACGCCGGGGTGCGCCCCATTACCGGCGCCAGGTCGAAACGAAAACCGTCCACGTGGAACGTCTCAACCCAGTATTTCAGGCACGCGTACGCGTAATGCGTAACGGCCGGATGACTGAGGTTGAGGGTGTTACCGCACCCGGTCCAGTTCTCGTAATCGCCGTCGTCCCTGATCCAATAATAGCTACGGTTATCGATTCCGCGCTGTGAGAGCGTCGGGCCATCAAGATCGCTTTCTGCACTGTGGTTCAACACCACGTCCAGAATGACCTCGATACCCGCCGCGTGAAGCGCCTTCACCGCATCGCGAAACTCATCCCGCGCCTTCTCCGGATGCACCGCGTAGCGCGGGTCGAGGGCGAACATCGCCAGCGGGTTGTAGCCCCAGTAGTTGCTTAACCCAAGACGCTGCAGCCGCGGCTCGCTGGCAAAATGCGCCACGGGCAACAGCTCCAGGGCGGTGATCCCTAAGTGCTTCAGGTACGCGACCATCGTCGGATGCCCAAGCGCTTTGTAGGTACCGCGCATCTCTTTGGGGATTGACGGATGCAGATACGTCAGCCCTTTGACGTGGGCTTCATAAATAACGGTGTTGCCCCACGGCGTGCGCGGCGGGGCATCGTCTTCCCAGTCGTAGAGATCGTGTACCACCACGCTTTTGGGCGCGACGGGTGCGCTGTCGCGGTGGTCTGGTTCGCCGTAGCCAACGTGGAACAGCGGGTCGTCTTTAAACTCGCCGTCCACGCGGTGCGCACATGGGTCAATCAGCAGCTTCGCCGGGTTAAACCAGTGCCCCTGAGAGGGCTCCCAGGGGCCGTGTACGCGAAAACCGTAGTGCATCCCCGGCCGTCCTCCGGGCAGGTAGCCATGCCAGGTATCCCCCGTGCGCGCCGGTAAATCGTAACGGTGTTCGTTACCTTCCCCGTCAAACACACAGAGTTCCACCCGCTCAGCATGGGCAGAAAAGAGCGTGAAGTTCACCCCCTTTCCGTCAAAACTCGCCCCGAGCGGTTCGGGTTTACCTGCCGAGAGCTGCGTCATTCTCCCTCCCGCACCAGCCAGATTGTGCTCAGCGGCGGCAGTGTCAGGCCAAGGGAGTTCGGACGACCGTGGCTTTCGATGGCGTCGCTCTGTACCAGCCCGCCGTTACCGGCGTTGCTGCCGTGGTAGTGCATGGAGTCGGTGTTAAGGATTTCGCGCCATTTGCCCGGCTGGTTTATGCCGAAGCGGTAGTGTTCGCGCGGTATCGGCGTGAAGTTGCTGGCGACGATGATCTCGTTACCGGCTTTATCACGTCGTACAAAGACAAACACCGAGCGCTCGTGGTCGTCCACCACCAGCCACTCAAAGCCGTACGGATCGAAGTCCAGCTCGTGCAGCGCTTTGTGGTGGCGATAGGTCAGGTTCAGGTCGCGAACCAGACGCTGCACGCCGTGGTGCCAGTTGTCCGCGCCTTCCAGCAGATGCCAGTCAAGGCTGGTGTCGTGGTTCCATTCGCGCCCTTGCGCAAATTCGTTGCCCATAAACAGCAGCTTTTTGCCCGGGAAGGCGAACATCCAGCCGTAATAGGCGCGCAGGTTGGCAAACTTCTGCCACGCGTCCCCCGGCATGCGGTCGAGAACGGATTTCTTGCCGTGTACCACCTCATCGTGCGACAGCGGCAGCATGAAGTTTTCGGTGTAGTTGTAGAGTAGCCCGAAGGTGAGCTTATCGTGGTGATACTGACGATAAACCGGGTCAAGCTTCATGTAGTCGAGCGTGTCGTGCATCCAGCCGAGGTTCCACTTGTACCAGAAGCCCAGGCCGCCCATTGCCGGTGGACGGGAAACGCCCGGGAAGTCGGTTGACTCTTCAGCCATGGTCACGGCGCCTTCCACCTGCTCGCCGATAATGCGGTTGGTGTTGCGCAGAAACTCAATCGCTTCGAGGTTTTCACGCCCGCCATACTCGTTTGGGATCCACTCACCCTCTTTGCGGCTGTAGTCGCGGTAGATCATCGACGCCACTGCATCGACGCGCAGGGCATCAATGCCGAAACGTTCGATCCAGTACAGCGCGTTTCCGACCAGGTAGTTTGACACTTCACGGCGACCGTAGTTGTAGATCAGCGTGTTCCAGTCCTGGTGATAGCCTTCGCGCGGATCGCTGTGCTCGTACAGCTTCGTACCGTCAAACTCTGCCAACGCAAAATCATCCGACGGGAAGTGGCCCGGCACCCAGTCGAGGATCACGTTCAGTCCGGCGGCGTGCGCGGCATCAATGAAATAGCGGAAGTCATCGCGCGTGCCGAAGCGGCGCGTAGGCGCATATAGCCCGGTCGGCTGATAGCCCCAGCTACCGTCGAACGGGTGTTCGTTGATTGGCAGCAGCTCCAGATGGGTAAAGCCCATCCATTTGGCGTACGGCACCAGCTGGTCCGCCAGCTCGCGATAGCTCAGCCAGAAGTTGTTATCGGTGTGGCGACGCCAGGAGCCGAGATGCACTTCATAGACGGAGATCGGCGCATCAAAGCGGTTGGCCTGCTTGCGCTCCTCGCTCTGGACAACCTTCTCCGGCAGGCCGCAAATCAGCGAGGCGGTATTCGGGCGCAGTTCGGCCTCAAAGGCGTACGGGTCGGATTTAATACGCAGCTTGCCGTTGGCATCGATCATCTCGAATTTGTAGAGCTGACCGTTGTGCGCGCCGGGGATAAACAGCTCCCAGATACCGGTTTCCCGGCGCAGGCGCATGGGGTGACGACGACCGTCCCAGTAGTTGAACTGCCCGACGACGGAGACGCGCTGGGCGTTTGGCGCCCATACGGCAAAGCGCGTGCCGGTGATACCGTCCATGGTATCCGCATGGGCACCCAGCGTTTCGTAGGGGCGTAAATGGGTCCCTTCGGACAGCAGCCAGGCGTCCATCTCTTTTAAGAGCGGGCCGAAGCTATAGGGATCATCAATCAGGTTTTGCTGACCGTGCCAGATAACGGCAAGCTGATAACGAAAAGGATTTTTACGGCGGGGCATGACGCCCGAGAAGAAGCCACGCGAGTCGAGGCATTCCAGATTACCCACCTTGCGGCCGGTTTTGGGTTCGATAACCCACACTTCTGTTGCATCCGGTAACAGCGCCCGAACTTCCAGTCCGGCCTCTGTACGGTGCATCCCTAGCACAGAAAAGGGGTCGGCAAAGTGACCCGCAATAAGCGCATTAATCACGTCTCTCGAAATACGATCGGACATGGTATTCATCCTGTTTTTTTATGTCGCCCTTTTTACGCGCTCCGGGACGACTTTTAATGTGACCTAAACGGTGCAGTTAATCCTCTCTGCTCCGCCCTACCCTCAGGTGAGAAATAAATCTTCCTTAAAGCATAGCCAACGTCGTGGGCCCTCCTGATAAAAAATAAGACATCTGCGTTTTACTCCATGTAGTACGCAAAAAAAGGGGGTGACATTCACCCCCGGTGTTTAACAAATTATTACGCCAGCTGGCGCAGCATGCGGCGCAGCGGCTCGGCGGCACCCCACAGAAGCTGGTCGCCAACGGTGAACGCGGAGAGGTACTCCGGTCCCATGTTCAGCTTGCGCAGGCGGCCAACCGGGGTGGTCAGCGTGCCGGTAACGGCTGCCGGGGTCAGTTCGCGCATGGTGATATCGCGATCGTTTGGCACCACTTTCGCCCACGGGTTGTGCGCGGCCAGCAGCTCTTCCACGGTCGGAATAGACACATCTTTTTTCAGTTTAATGGTGAAAGCCTGGCTGTGGCAGCGCAGCGCGCCGATACGCACGCACAGACCGTCAACCGGAATGGTGTTCGCGGTGGCGAGGATTTTGTTGGTCTCAGCCTGGCCCTTCCACTCTTCGCGGGTCTGGCCGTTATCCAGCTGTTTGTCGATCCACGGGATCAGACCGCCGGCCAGCGGTACGCCAAAGTTATCCACCGGCAACTCGCCGCTGCGGGTGAGCTGAGTGACTTTACGCTCGATATCGAGGATCGCGGACGCCGGGTTTGCCAGTTCGGTCGCGACGCTCTGGTGCAGCTGGCCCATCTGGGTCAGCAGCTCGCGCATATGACGCGCGCCGCCGCCGGACGCCGCCTGGTAGGTCGCTACGGAGACCCACTCCACCAGATCCTGTGCGAACAGGCCGCCGAGGGACATCAGCATCAGGCTGACGGTGCAGTTACCGCCAACAAACGTTTTCACGCCGTTGTTCAGGCCGTCGGTAATGACATCCTGGTTAACCGGGTCGAGAATGATGATGGCATCGTCTTTCATACGCAGCGAAGAGGCCGCGTCAATCCAGTAGCCCTGCCAGCCGCTTTCACGCAGCTTCGGATAAATTTCGTTGGTATAATCGCCGCCCTGGCAGGTCACAATAATGTCGAGTGCCTTCAGCGCTTCCAGATCGTAAGCATCCTGCAACGTGCCTGTGGTACCACCAAAGGACGGTGCAGCCTGGCCGAGCTGGGAAGTGGAGAAGAAGACCGGGCGGATGGCGTCGAAATCGCGCTCTTCAACCATGCGTTGCATGAGTACAGAGCCGACCATACCGCGCCAGCCGATAAAACCAACGTTTTTCATAGCATTTTTTTCCTGCAAGGGGTGTGTGCTGATTGTGCAAGCCAGTATTGAACTGGGATATGCTTCACATTACAAAATGCTGCCAAAGTCGCAAGCGAAATTAATCGATGATTGCCCGGCAATCAGAAAAAGTGCTAATCATCGCAATGACCACAATAAGTATCAGGGATAATTTAAGATGAGTGAAATCATTTCCGCAGCGGTTTTATTGATCCTGATTATGGATCCGCTCGGTAATCTGCCGATCTTCATGTCGGTGCTGAAGCACACCGAGCCGAAGCGCCGTCGGGCGATCATGATCCGCGAGCTGCTCATCGCCCTGCTGGTGATGTTTATCTTCCTGTTCGCCGGTGAAAAAATCCTCGCTTTCCTGAACTTACGTGCCGAAACGGTCTCCATTTCCGGCGGGATCATTTTGTTCCTGATTGCCATAAAGATGATTTTCCCGAGCGCGGAGGGCAGCAGCAGCGGCCTGCCTGCGGGTGAAGAACCGTTTATCGTGCCGCTGGCGATTCCGCTGGTCGCCGGGCCAACGATTCTGGCAACGCTGATGCTGCTGTCGCATCAGTACCCGAATCAGATGAGCCACCTGGTCATTGCCCTGCTGATCGCCTGGGGCGGGACATTTATTATCCTGTTGCAGTCATCGCTGTTCCTGCGCCTGCTGGGCGAGAAAGGGGTGAACGCCCTCGAGCGCCTGATGGGGCTGATTCTGGTGATGATGGCGACGCAGATGTTCCTGGATGGGATCCGGGCATGGATGAAAGGGTGAAGATGTAAAAAAGCCGGGTGGCGCTTACGCTTACCCGGCCTACAGGACCTGATTTTTTTGTAGGTCGGGTAAGGCGAAGCCGCCACCCGACAAAATACGGTCTCGTTAGCTCAGCAGCGTAAACGCAATCATCCCGACAACCGCACCCGTCGTGCCGAGGATGGTTTCCATCAGCGTCCAGGTTTTGAGGGTTTGCGCTTCGGTTGCGCCGGTAAATTTACCGAACAGCCAGAAGCCTGCGTCGTTCACGTGAGATACCACAATCGAGCCGCCCGCGATACAGATAGAGAGCGCCGCCATCTGCGCGCCGGAGTAGTTCAGCTGTTCAATTACCGGCATCACCAGCCCCACCGCGGTTAAGCACGCCACGGTCGCGGAGCCCTGAATGATACGCACCGCCGCGGCCAGCACGAAGCAGGTGACCGCAATCGGCAGGCCCATCCCGGTCAGCGCTTCGCCCAGCGCCGGGCCAACGCCGGAATCCACCAGCACCTGCTTGAACACGCCGCCCGCCCCGATCACCAGCAGAATAATCCCCGCCGGTTGTAGCGCGGCACCGCATATCTCCATCACGCGATCTTTTGGCATGCCCTGACGCATCGCCAGGCCGTAAATTGCCACCAGACACGCCACCAGGATCGCAGTGAACGGATGACCAATAAATTCGAACCATTCGTAAGCGGTTGACCCCACCGGCACAAAACGCGCGGCGATGGTTTTCAGGCCCACCAGCACCAGCGGCAGCAGGATCAGCGACAGACTGAAGCCGAAGGACGGCATTTTGCCCTCGCCCAGGTGCGGCTCGGAGATGTCATCCGGAATGTGCAGCTCAACGTAACGGCTAATGAAGTTGCCCCACAGCGGACCGGCGATAATCATCCCCGGGATCGCCGCACACAGGCCAATCAGGATCATCCAGCCAAAGTCAGCATGCATCTGGGAGGCCAGCAGCATCGGCGCAGGCCCCGGCAGCAGAAACGCCGCCGCCGCCGCCACGCCCGCAAACAGCGGAATGACCAGCTTCACGAGGTTGGTACCGGTATGGCGTGCCATGGAGAACGCCACGCTAATCAGCAGCACCACCGCCACTTCAAAGAACAGCGGCAGCGCGCAAATCAGACCAGCCAGACCAATCGCGTAGTGCGCACGGCTGTGTCCGAAGGATTTCAGCATCTTGACGGCAATCTGATCGACCGCGCCCGTCTCGTGCAAAATCTTGCCAAACATCGCGCCGAGCGCGACTACGATGGCCAGGAAGCCGAGCGTGCCGCCCATCCCTTTTTCCATCGTCGCCGCAATTTTGTCGAGCGGCATTCCGGAAAAGAGACCGGCACCAATAGAAACCACCATCAAAGCAACGAAGGCGTGCATACGTGCCTTCATTACTAAAAACAGCAGCAGCAATACGGAACCCACTGCTGTCAAAACTAGCGTTAATGTACTCAAAACTTACTGCCTTTTATTAATAACCTCGATGGTGCTGGCAACAACACCTTCCAGCGGCTGATCGATATCAACCACTAAGACATCCTGTTCGTCAGCCCCCGGCTCCTGCAACGCTTCGAACTGCGTTACCAGCATCTGGGTTTTGAAGAAGTGGCCTTTACGCGCCTTCAGGCGGCTTTCAATTACCCCGAAATCGCCTTTCAGGTAGATGAAAGAGAGGTTCGGGTTGCCATCGCGCAGCAGGTCGCGATAGGTTTTTTTCAGCGCGGAACAGACTATCAGGGAGACTTTATTGGTGCGCTGCATCGCGAACGCGGCATCATTCAGCGCCTGCAACCAGGGTTTGCGGTCGTCGTCATTCAGCGGCTCGCCGGAAGCCATTTTCATGATGTTGCTGCGCGGATGGAGGAAGTCACCATCAAGAAACGCAGCCTGGAGTTGATGCGCCACTTCGCTCGCCACGGCAGATTTACCGCTACCGGACACGCCCATCAGGACGTAAACGTGGTGATCGTGATTAGTCGTGCTCAAAGGGTGTCCCTCAGTCAATTGTTACGGGTAACAGTTATCGGTAACATTGTCCTGCCGGGGCATAAGAGAAGCAATATCCAAACGTGCGTGAAGTGAATAAGTGTGAGCTACTTCAAATTTGTCGGATTAAATAGATCCACCCGGTGACAAGGTGAAACCTAAATCTAACATTTTAGGGGTAACTGCCTCACCACGAATGCGCGCCAGCAGGCGTTCTGCACCAATGCGGCCCATGCGTTCACGCGGGGTCAGGACGCTTGCCAGACGCGGCTCCATCACCTGGCCAATGTCGTGGCCGTGGAAGCCGGCAATCGCCATATCATCCGGGATTTTTAAACCCAGACGCTGACACTCAAACGCGGCGCCGACCGCAAGGTCATCGTTGGTACAGAAAATACCGTCCAGTTGCGGATACTCGCGTCGCGCCTGACGCATCAGCTCAATACCCGACGTATAAGAGGAAGATTGCTCCACCATCACGCTGTACGGGGTTAAACCGGCGTCGAGCATCGCCTGCTCGTATCCCTTCTGTTTGATGATAGTACGTTCATCCAGACGCGCACCCAGATAGGCCACATGGCGATGACCGCGGGCGATGATCGCCGCCGTCATCTGACGCGCCGCTTCAAAGTTATCGAACCCCACGGCGATGTCGAGGCACGGCGACTGGCTGTCCATCAGCTCCACCACCGGAATGCCTGCCACTTCAATCATTTTCAGCGTGCGCGGGGTGTGAGTACGTTCCGTTAAAATCAGGCCGTCAATGTTCCAGGAAAGCATCGATTCAAGACGTTCCTCTTCCAGTTCCGGCTTGTACCCATAGTGGGCGAGCATGGTCTGATAACCAAAGGCATCGGTCACGCTTTCGATGCCACGCAGCACTTCAGCGAAAACCTGGTTGGTTAAGGAAGGAAGCAGGACGCCCACCGCACGGCTGGTCGCATTGGAGAGAATATCGGGCGCGCGGTTGGGGATATAACCCAGTTCATCAAGGGCGGCGGCAATCTTGCCACGCAACGCCACGGAAACCTGCTCCGGGTTACGTAAAAAACGGCTGACCGTCATTTTGGTCACACCGACGCGATCGGCGACATCCTGAAGTACGGGGCGTTTCTTTTTCATCGTCCTGAGAAATCTTGAAGTGAGAGATTTGCTCAGTTTATCACGGACAAAGCTCAACCTTCCCCGTTTAAAGGGAAGGTTGAGAAATTATTTAGACCGGCGGCAGATCAAACAGCAGAATTTCACTTTCGCTGTCGGCATGCACGGAGAGCGCCTGCTCATCCCAGACTGCAAGGCCATCGGCGGTGGTGGCTTTGGTGCCGTTGATGGACACCTCGCCTTTCACCACCTGGATCCAGACGCGGCGGTTGGCGGCGATCTGGTGCACAGACTGTTCATCTTTCGCCAGCGCCCAGCGGTACAGCTCCATATCCTGATGCACTTTCAGGGAACCTTCACGCGCATCCGGGGAGAGCACCAGCTGTTTACCCTGTTTCGCATCGAAGCGGCGCTGTTCGTAGCGTGGCGTGATGCCGGTCTCTTCTGGAATGATCCAGATTTGATACAGGTGCAGTTTTTCCGTTTTGCTCGGGTTGTACTCAGAGTGACGCACCCCGGTCCCCGCGCTCATAATCTGGAACTCGCCCGCCGGAACCTGCTCTTTATTGCCCATGCTGTCCTGGTGCTCAACCGCCCCTTCCAGCACATAGGTCAGGATTTCCATGTCCTTGTGCGGGTGGGTACCGAAGCCTTGGCCTGCATCAATCACGTCGTCGTTAATGACGCGCAGCGCGGAGAAGCCCATGAAGTTCGGGTCGTAGTAGTCGGCAAACGAGAATGAATGCCATGAGTCCAGCCAGCCATGATTCGCGTGACCACGTTCGTTTGCTTTGCGTAAGTAGATCATTGTTTTCACCCTCAGTTCGTTTCGATGGAGTAAGTGTGGACGCAAACGCTCAGGGATCATAGAGGGTGAAAATTGACTCCTCTGTTCAAAAATTTAGAACAAGCACAAAGGAGCCATTTTTGCTTATCTGGCGAGGGTTACCGTGGCAGGGGAAGCCTGTTCGAAGGCCCTTTCAAGGATTTCCAGGTTCGTCAGAACGTCAGATTCCTTGACGTAATTCGGCGTGCCGCTGGAAAGGGTTTCATACAGCGCATCGTAGACGCGTCCATAATCGCCCGTTTCCGGCTTCAGCTCTTCCCTGACCGTCAGGCCCTCGTCGTTCACGTACTCCAGCACGCCCACGGAATCATCTGCCGCAAAGCCCGGTTCGCCCGGCATGATGTTGGCCTTCAGGCTGGTCTCCTGCTGGTCAATACCGTACTTGATAAAGGAGCCTTTCTTGCCGTGAACGATAAATTTCGGGTAGTCGATTTTCACCAGATGACTGGTTTTGACGATGGCTTTGAGATCGCCGTAGAAGAGCTGTGCTTCGAAGGTATCGTCCGGATTGGCCTTATTGCGCAGGCTGCGGATGTCGTACGCCACGTGGTCCGGGCGGCCAAACAGGGAGATGATCTGGTCCATGGTGTGTACGCCCAGACCGTAGAACGAACCGTCCTGCGGCAGGCCGGGTTTGGTTTCTGCCACAGGGCGGTAGTAATCGAAGTGGCTTTCGATTTCAACGATCTCGCCGAGCTTGCCGCTTTCGATTGCCTTTTTTGCCGTCAGGAAGCAGCTGTCAAAGCGACGGTTCTGGTACGGCGTGACGGTCAGCCCTTTGCTTTTCGCCAGCGCAAAGAGTTCCTTCGCTTCGGCGATGGTCGGGGTGAACGGTTTTTCCACCAGCACGTTTTTACCTGCTTCCAGCGCGCGTTTTGCGTAGTCAAAGTGGCTGTCGGCGTGGGTACAGACCACCACCAGCTTCACCTGCGGATCATTTAACACTTCATCAAGATCGCTGGTGAAATGAATATGGGAATACTGCGGAGACTGCTCTTCTGGCTTCGCGCGGCGGCGATAGATATGGGCCACGTGCCAGGTCTCTTTTCGGTTAAGAACATACGGAAGGTGGTAACGCGTGGTGCTTTTGCCAAATCCAATAAATGCACAATGTAGTGTCATGGCTCAGTCCTTTTGGAAGGTTACTGAGTCTAACCATAACAAAAAAAAAGCCAGCGAGAAGCTGGCTAAAGTAATACTGGAAGCAATGTGAGCAATGTCGTGCTTTCAGGTTCCCGTAGGAGGTCTTCCTGAATGCAGAGCAATAATAATCATTCTCATTCGCACTTGTCCAACACTTTTTGCAAAAAATAGCGATTGACTCAACTTTTAAAGTCACTGATGTTGGAAGGGACTTTTAACTGACTGAGGAACAAGGAATGAGTGAGATAGTGATACGCCACGCTGAACCGAAAGATTACGACGCCATTCGTCAGATCCACGCCCAGCCGGAGGTGTACCACAACACGCTACAGGTTCCTCATCCCTCAGAGCAGATGTGGCATGACCGGCTAACCGATCAGCCCGGTATCAAGCAGTTGGTCGCCTGTATTGATGATACCGTCGCCGGGCATCTGTGCATTGCCGTAGCTCAGCGTCCGCGCCGCAGCCACGTCGCCGATTTTGGAATTTGTGTGGGTGCGCAGTGGCAAAACCGGGGCGTCGCCAGCGCGCTGATACGCACCATGATTGATATGTGCGATAACTGGCTGCGCGTCGACCGCATCGAGTTAACGGTGTTTGTCGATAACGCACCGGCAATCGCGGTGTACAAAAAGCACGGGTTTGAGATTGAAGGCACCGGCAGGCGCTACGCCCTGCGCAACGGCGAGTACGTGGACGCGTATTATATGGCGCGGATGAAGTAACCCCTCACCCCGACCCTCTCCCCGAAAGGGCGAGGGAGAAAAGACCGCACCGTGCAATCCCCTCTCCCCTATGGGGAGAGGGTTAGGGTGAGGGGAGCCCTCAATACCCCGCCGTTAAATCATCCACCGACCGTGGGTCCGACGCGCCAAACAGGGCACCGTCCGGCCCGACCATAATGCTCTGGGTGCTGCCCATCGCCTCCTTCACCGCCACCTTCTGCCCGCGCTGCTCAAGCAGCTTGAGGGTATCCGGGCTAAAGCCCTTCTCCACGCGCAACTCGTCCGGCAGCCACTGGTGATGGAAACGCGGCGCATTGGTCGCTTCGGCGACGTTCATCCCAAAGTCGATGCTGTTCACTACCATTTGCAACACGGTGGTGATAATCCGGCTCCCGCCCGGGCTGCCGGTCACCAGCCAGGTTTTGCCGTCTTTCACCACGATGGTGGGCGACATGGACGACAGCGGGCGCTTCTTCGGCCCGACCGCATTTGCATCGCCGCCGACCAGCCCGTAGACGTTCGGCACGCCCGGCTTGGCCGAGAAGTCATCCATCTCGTTGTTCAGCAAAATACCGCTGTTGCCCGCCACAATCCCGGTGCCGAAGGTGGTGTTGAGCGTGTATGTCACCGCCACCGCGTTTCCGTCTTTGTCCACGACCGAGAAGTGGGTGGTCTGGTTACTTTCATACGGCGCCAGCTTGCCCGGGCGGATCTCGCTGGACGGTTTAGCCTTGTTGATGTCGATCTCATCGGCAATCGATTTGGCATAGGCTTTGTTGGTCAGCGCCTGCCACGGCACCTTCACGAAGTCCGGATCGCCAAGGTATTCCGAGCGGTCCGCGTAGGCGCGCTTTTCCGCCTCCGCCATCACCTGCATGGCATCGGCACTACCGAAGCCGAACTTGTGCATATCGAAGTTTTCCAGAATATTGAGGATCTGCACAATGTGAATGCCCCCGGAGGACGGCGGCGGCATGGAGAAGACCTCGTAGCCGCGATAGGTGCCGCTGATCGGCTCGCGCTCCACCGCCTTATATTCCGCCAGATCCGCTTTGGTGATCAGCCCGCCGTTCTTCTGCATCTCATCGGCAATCTGATCGGCAATCGGCCCCTTATAGAAGGCGTCCGGACCGTTTTCGGCAATCAGTTCGAGACTTTTTGCGAGGTTCTTCTGCATCAGCTTATCGCCCTTTTTCAGCGGCTCGCCGTCTTTCCAGAAGATAGCCTTGCTGTTTTCATGATTGGGAATAACTTCGCTGCCGTAGGTTTTGAGGTCGTCCGCCAGCGCGCCGTTGACGACGAAGCCGTCGCGCGCCAGCCTGATGGCAGGCTGTACCACTTTATTCAGCGGCAGCGTGCCGTATTTTTCCAGCGCCAGCGAGAACCCCGCAACGGTGCCCGGCGTGCCGGAGGCAAGGTGCGAGGTCAGGGATTTTTTACTGTCCGGATTGCCCTGATCGTCGAGGAACATATCGCGGGAGGCCTGATTCGGTGCCATCTCACGGAAGTCGATGGCCGTAGTTTTACCGTCTTTCGTGCGCAGCATCATAAACCCGCCGCCGCCCAGGTTCCCCGCCTGTGGATGCGTTACCGCCAGCGCGTACCCGACCGCGACCGCCGCATCCACCGCGTTTCCGCCCTGTTTAAGAATATCGACGCCCACCTGAGTTGCCAGCGCGTCAACCGAGGCCACCATGCCGTGCGTCGCCCGCACGGGATGAAAAACATCCTCCTCCACGCCGTAAGAGACCGGAGGAGCGGCGGGCGGGTTGGCCACCACGGTAAATGTGCCGCCTGCCATCAGCGCAGCGATGGCGACCCAGCGCAAAAAGGTTGGTTTCATCATTATTGTTCTCCAGGTGAAGGGGCCTATATTCCCCGCTTAAGCCTGGTTCACAACTCTTAAAAAATCATCGTTATGCCGGAATCAGGATAAACTTAAGAGAAGCCTCAAAGGAGGAGATAACCATGAAACGATTACCGATCCTGATCGCGCTGCTTCCGTTCGCCGCGCTCGCACAGCCGATAAACACGCTGAACAACCCAAACCAGCAGGGCTATGTCATTCCGAGCCAGCAGCGTATGCAGACGGAGATGATGAGCCAGCAACAGCAGCAGAAAGGGATGCTTAATCAGCAGTTAAAGACGCAGACCCAGGTGCAGCAGCAGCACCTGCAAAACCAGATGAACGCTAATACCCAGCGCGTGCAGCAGGGCCAGATGCGCGAGCAGCCGCTGTCAAACTCAAACGGTGGGATGTTAGGGGGCGGGGTGTCGCAAAGCAGCGGTCAGCAGCATATGCTGCCGACCCAGCAGAACGGCAGTATGCTTAATAAATAAAGTTCGGCCCGATCTGGTCAATCGCATCGGTACAGATGCTGTCCACGCCCCAGCGCAGCAGCTCGGCTGCACGCTGGGGTTTGTTGACGGTGTAGACCAGGATATGCAGACCAGCCTCTTTCAATAGCGTCACGCGCGCTTCATCCAGCAGCTTATGGTTGAGGTGGATCGACACGCAACCTAAGCGGGCAGTCAGCGCGCGCCAGTCTTCTCGCCACTCGTCCAGCAGCAGCCCGCGCGGCAGCTCTGGTACGGCCGCCTGTGCCGCTTCCAGCGCGTCGATGTCAAACGACGACAGCAGCGGTACCGTCATCCCTTCCCACAGCTCACGCGCGGCCAGCGCGATGACTTTGCCCGTCAGCGGCCCGGTGCCGGTGGTCGGTTTGATTTCGATGTTAGCCATCATGCCGTGCTGGCGGCAGCGGTCCGCCACTTCCGCCAGCAGCGGCAGCGGTTCACCTTTGAATTCCCCGCTGAACCAGCTTCCGGCATCCACCTTCAGCAGATCGCGCCACGGCAGTTCGCCCGCCACGCCCCAGCCGTTGCTGGTGCGTTCAAGGTTGTCGTCATGCAGCAGGAAAATTTCGCCGTCCTTCGACAGCTTGGCATCGAACTCGATCATCGTGTGGCCGTAGCGCGCGCCAGCGTCAATTGCCGCCAGGGTGTTTTCCGGCGCCAGTTTACCGCCGCCACGGTGGGCGACAATGTGGGGGTAAGGCCAGTTGCTCATACTCGTTGTCCTGTTTCACCGTCAAATAAGTGCAGGTGATTTTCCGGCATATGCAGCCACAGCGTGCTGCCTGCCTTCGGGCGCTCCTGATGCGGCAGGCGCACCACCAGCTTTTGTTCGCCCCAGCGTCCGTGCGCCAGGTTGTCTGCGCCCAGCATCTCCAGCGTGTCCATCACCAGCGGCACGCCGCCGTCCGCCTGAGACGTCAAACCAATATGCTCCGGGCGGATACCGAGCGTCATCTTACGCCCGGCGTAGCCACGATAGTACCAGTTGATCGGCAACGCCATCCCGCTTTCCAGCTCAAAATGGGTTCCTGCAGCATTGATCCGCCCGTCCAGCAGGTTCATCGCCGGGCTGCCGATAAAACTCGCCACAAAACGGCTGGCCGGTTTTTCGTAGACTTCCACCGGGGTGCCAATCTGCTCGGCGATGCCTTTGTTCATCACCATCACGCGCTGGGCGAGAGTCATGGCCTCTACCTGATCGTGGGTCACGTAGAGGGACGTGGTTTTAAGGCGGCGATGCAGCTGCTGTAGCTCAAGGCGCATCTGCACGCGCAGCTTGGCGTCGAGGTTTGACAGCGGTTCGTCGAACAGAAAGACCGCCGGGTCGCGCACGATGGCGCGCCCCATCGCCACGCGCTGACGCTGGCCGCCGGAAAGCTCACGCGGGCGACGCTTGAGCAGGCCGTCAAGCTCCAGAATGCGCGCGGCTTCTTTCACGCGCTCCTCGATATGGCCTTTGCCCATGCCGCGAATTTTCAGCCCCCAGGCCATGTTCTCTTCCACGCTCATGTGCGGATAGAGGGCGTAGTTCTGGAACACCATCGCGATGCCGCGATCTTTGGGTTCCATCTCGGTAACGCGCTGGCGGTCAATCCAGATATCCCCGGACGTCACGCGTTCCAGCCCCGCCACCATGCGCAGCAGCGTGGATTTCCCACAGCCGGACGGACCGACCATGACGATAAATTCCCCGTCCGCCACGTCGAGCGTCAGCGGCTGAATGACCTGGGTTTTGCCGTCCCAGCTTTTGGTTACTGCCTGTAATTTTAAACCTGCCATCTTATTTCTCACTGTCCACTAAACCACGCACAAACGCACGCTGCATGGCTAAAACGATAACGACCGGGGGGATAAGGGTGAGCAGCATCGCCGCCATTACCTGGTTCCAGAGGGTGGTGCCTTCGCCGGTGGCGATCATGCCTTTGATGCCTGCCACGGCGGTGCCGAGGTTGACGTCCTGAACGATCAGCAGCGGCCACAGGTACTGGTTCCAGCCGTAGATAAAGGTGATCACAAACAGCGCCGCAAGGTTGGTTTTCGACAGCGGCAGCACGATGTCGCGGAAGAAGCGCATCGGCGAGGCGCCGTCAATACGCGCGGCTTCAATCAGCTCATCCGGCAGGGTCATAAAGAACTGGCGGAACAGGAAGGTGGCGGTCGCCGAAGCCATCAGCGGCAGGGTTAAGCCCGCGTAGCTGTCGAGCATCTTCAGGTTGGCGATCACCTCCACCGTCGGGAAGATACGCACCTCTACCGGCAGCATCAGGGTGATGAAAATCATCCAGAAAAACAGGTTACGCAGCGGAAAGCGGAACCAGACGATGGCAAACGCCGAGAGCATCGACACCGTGATTTTGCCGACGGTGATGCCGAACGCCATGATGAAACTGTTGAGCATCATCAGCCAGAACGGCGCGCTGTTGGCCCCCACGCCCTGGGTCCAGATAGTTTTCATGTTCTCGAAAAGATGCCCGCCGGGGACGAGCGTCATCGGCGTGTCGAACACCGCTTTGGTGTCCAGCGTGGCGGCGACGAAGGCCACGTACAGTGGAAACAGGATGACGAGGATGCCCAGGATCAGCAGGGTATGGCTGAAAATCGTCAGCCCGCGACGGTTCTCAATCATTGGTAGCGCACCTTACTTTCGACATAGCGGAACTGCACCACCGTGAGGATGATGACGAGGAACATCAGCACCACGGACTGGGCGGCAGAGGCAGAGAGATCAAGCCCGGCAAAGCCTTCGCGGTAAATTTTATAAATCAGCGTGGTCGTCGCCTGTACCGGACCGCCCGCAGTGGCGGCGTCGATCACCGGGAAGGTGTCGAAGAAGGCGTACACCAGGTTTACCACCAGCAGGAAGAAACTCACCGGGGCGATCAGCGGCAGCGACAGCCGGAAGAAGCGGCGCACTGGCCCTGCGCCGTCAATCGCGGCGGCCTCCACCAGCGAACGCGGGATAGACTGTAGCGCGGCGAAGAAAAACAGGAAGTTGTAGCTGATCTGCTTCCACACCGAGGCGAACACCACCAGGAACATGGCCTGACCGCTGTTCTGGGCGTGGTTCCAGTCATAGCCAAACTCGCCCAGGAAGTGGGTAATCAGCCCGCGCCCCGGGTTAAACAGGAAGATCCACAGCACGGCGGCCACGGCGGGAGCCACAGCGTAAGGCAGCAGCATCAGGGTCTGATACAGACGGCTGCCGCGCACTACGTAATCCACCAGCGCGGCGAAGAACAGCGACGCGACAAGACCGCTGACGGTGACCAGCGCGCTGAATTTGATCGTCGTCCAGAAGGAGTCCAGGTAGTAGCTGTCATGGAACAGCGCGGTAAAGTTGTCCAGCCCGACAAACTGGCTGGAAAGCCCGAACGGATCGACGCTTTGTACCGAGTACCACAGCGCTTCGCCCGCAGGCCAGATAAAGAAGATTACGGTGATGACCAGCTGCGGCGCGACCAGCAGGTACGGCAGCCAGCGGGAACGGAACACCGGACGGGATGATGACATAGGTTAGCTCAAGTAGGTTTTCGCCCCTCACCCCGGCCCTCTCCCCATAGGGGCGAGGGAGAAAAGACGGCTCCGTGCAGTCCCCTCTCCCCTATGGGGAGAGGGTTAGGGTGAGGGGTAAGATTTTAATTAAGACTTCGTCGACTGCTCAAAGCGGCGTAACAGTTGGTTGCCGCGCTCTACCGCTGAATCCAGCGCCTGCTGAGGCGTTTTCTTCCCGGTCCAGACGCTTTCCAGCTCTTCATCAACGATGGTGCGGATCTGCGGCATGTTGCCCAGACGCAGGCCTTTGGTGAACGGCAACGGCGGCTTGTTCAGCATCTGACGCGTCGCGATGTCCGCGCCCGGGTTCTTGCTGTAGAAGCCCTGCTCCCGAGTCAGGTCGTACGCGGCTTTGGTGATCGGCAGGTAGCCGGTCTTCTGGTGCCACTCGGCGGCGTTTTCCGGCTTCGCCAGGAAGTCGAGGAACTCGGCCACGCCTTTGTAGGTGCCGTTGTCTTTACCCTGCATCACCCACAGGCTCGCCCCGCCGATGATGGCGTTCTGCGGCGCGCCTTTTACATCAGCGTCGTACGGCATCATGCCCACGCCGTAGTTGAATTTGGCGTAGTGACGGATGTCCGCCAGCGAACCGGAAGACGCGGTAGTAATGGCGCAGTCACCGTTGTAGAACTTCTCGGTGGATTCGTCTTTGCGCCCGAAATAGCTGAAGTCGCCCTTCTTGTTCAGATCGGCCAGCAGCGCGATGTGCTTCACCTGCTCCGGCTTGTTAAATTCCAGAACCGCGTCGGTGCCATCGAAGCCGTTGTTTTTGGTGGCAACCGGCAGGCCGTGCCAGGCGCTGAAGTTTTCAATCTGGATCCAGCCCTGCCAGCCGCTGGCGTAGCCGCACTTCATCCCCGCCGCTTTCAGCTTCGCGGTGTACTCCGCCAGATCCTGCCAGGTTTTTGGCGGCTGTTCCGGATCTAAACCGGCTTTTTTGAAGGCATCTTTGTTGTAGTACAGCACCGGCGTGGAGCTGTTAAACGGCTGAGACAGCAGGTGGCCGGTTTTGGAATCGGTGTAGTAACCGGAGACGGTCGGCACAAACTGGGATTCGTCAAAGTTGATGCCCGCGTCTTTGAACACTTCATAGACCGGCTTGATGGCTTTGGAGGCCATCATGGTCGCGGTGCCGACTTCATAAACCTGTAACAGGGCTGGCGCATTCCCGGTACGGAAGGCGGCGATGCCCGCGCTCAGGCTCTGCTCGTAGTTGCCTTTGTACACCGGCACAATTTTGTAATCCGGGTGGGTGTCGTTGAAACGTTGCGCCAGGGAGTCAACCTCTTTACCCAACTCCCCTTCCATAGAATGCCAGAACGGAATGGTGGTCACAGCCATTGCGTTCGTCGCAAAAGCCAGACCGATTGCCAGACCCAAAGCTGTGTGTCGTAACGATGTCATTGTCATCTCTCTTATTATGCCGGATGCGCGATATCACGCGTTTTGTGCTCGCGAGGTAACATGACATGCTCGAATGACAGAAAAATAACTGTTTGTTTACAGATAGGTGACAGCCAGGCGTCAGAGGGATGATGGTTGTGTGAAGGGGTTAATATGAAAAAAAGCCGGGTGGCGGCTTCGCCTTACCCGGACTACATGGTATCCGTAGGCCCGGTAAGCGCAGCGCCACCGGGCGATACAGACGGCTTAGCCGCCCAAATACGCGCTCCGCACCGCTTCGTTCGCCAGCAGCGCATCGCCGGTATCGGAGAGCACCACGCGGCCGTTCTCCAGCACGTAGCCACGGTCAGCGAGCTTCAGCGCCTGGTTGGCGTTCTGCTCGACGAGGAAGATGGTCATCCCCTCTTTGCGCAGCTGCTCGATGGTGTCGAAAATCTGCTGAATGATGATAGGCGCCAGCCCGAGCGACGGTTCATCCAGCAGCAGCAGACGCGGCTGGCTCATCAGCGCGCGGCCAATCGCCAGCATCTGTTGCTCCCCGCCGGACATGGTGCCCGCGCGCTGAATTCGCCGCTCCCACAGGCGCGGGAAGAGTTCGTATACCCATTTGATGCGGGTCTGGTATTCATCCCGGTGGGCGAAGAAACCGCCCATCGCCAGGTTCTCTTCGACCGTCATGCGCGAGAACACGCGACGCCCTTCCGGGACGATCGCTACCGCTTCACGCATGATCTTAGCCGTCTGCCAGTCGGTAATATCTTTGCCGTCAAACACAATCCGCCCGCTGGTGGCGCGCGGATCGCCGCACAGGGTGCCGAGCAGCGTGGTTTTCCCCGCGCCGTTGGCACCAATCAGGGTGACGATTTCGCCCTGATTAATATGCAGGCTGACGTCGTGCAGCGCCTGGATCTTGCCGTAGTGCGCATTGACCTTGTCGAACGTTAACATCGCTTTTTCCATCTTATGCCTCACCAAGGTATGCGCGGATCACGTCCGGGTTGCTGCGGATCTCTTCCGGCGTGCCGTTTGCCAGCGGCGTGCCCTGGTTTACCACGTAGATACGGTCCGAAATGCCCATCACCAGCTTCATGTCGTGCTCAATCAGCAGGATGGTGGTGTCGTGATGATCGCGAAGCTCGGCAATCAGCTCGTCCAGCTCTTTGGTCTCTTTCGGGTTAAGGCCCGCCGCCGGTTCGTCGAGCATCAGGATCTCCGGCTGCGTCACCATGCAGCGCACAATCTCCAGACGACGCTGATCGCCGTAGGCCAGGTTGTTCGCCTGCCGGTTGGCGTGCTGAAGCAGGCCGATGCGGTCAAGCCAGGTGGCGGCGCGATCGAGCGCCTCCTCCTGCGCGCGGCGGAAGGCCGGGGTTTTCAGCAGGCCGGAAAAGAGGCCGGTTTTGAGCTGCTGATGTTGCGCCACCAGCAGGTTCTCAATCACCGTCATCTCCCGGAACAGACGCACGTGCTGGAAGGTACGCACCACGCCCATGCGGGCAATCTGCTGGCCCGGTAGCCCTTCGAGGTGCTGGTCGCGCAGCATGATGGTGCCACCTGTCGGCTTGTAAAAACCGGTCAGGCAGTTGAATACTGTGGTTTTCCCTGCGCCGTTCGGGCCAATCAGGGAGACAATCTCTTTCTTATGCAGATCCAGATTCACGTTGTTGACCGCCAGCAGGCCACCAAAACGCATCATCAGACCGTTAACGGATAATAATGGCTGACTCATGCCTGCTCTCCTTTCGCTTCCGCGCTCTTAAGCTTCAGCTGTGGACGCGTCATCGGCAGCAGGCCCTGCGGACGCCAGATCATCATCAGCACCATCAAGCCACCCAGCATCAGCATGCTGTATTCGTTAAAGTCGCGCATCAGCTCGCGCGAGACCACCAGCAGGATGGCCGCGAGGATCACGGCGAACTGGGAACCCATCCCGCCGAGCACCACAATCGCCAGCACGAAGGCCGATTCGGCAAAGGTGAACGATTCCGGGCTGACGAAGCCCTGACGCGCGGCAAACAGCGTTCCGGCGAAACCGGCAAACGCGGCGCTGATGGTAAACGCGGTCAGCTTGATACGGGTCGGATTCAGTCCCAGGGAACGGCAGGCGATCTCATCCTCACGCAGCGCTTCCCATGCGCGGCCCAGCGGCATGCGCAGCAGACGGTTGATCACAAACAGGGTAATCACCACCAGCAGCAGCGCCACCAGGTAGAGCCAGATCACGCGGTCGGACGGGTCGTATTTGATGCCAAAGAAGTTGCTGAAGGTATCCCAGCCGCCTTCGCGGGCGGTACGGCTGAACTCCAGGCCGAAGAAGGTCGGTTTCGGGATCTGGCTGATGCCGTTCGGACCGCCGGTCACTTCGGTATTGTTGAGCAGCAGGATACGGACGATTTCGCCGAAGCCTAAGGTCACAATCGCCAGGTAGTCACCGCGCAGGCGCAGCACCGGGAAGCCGAGCAGGAAGCCCGCGGCGGCAGAGACCAGCCCCGCCAGCGGCAAACAGGTCCAGAAGCCGAGGCCGTAATAATGGTTCAGCAGCGCGAAGGTGTACGCGCCGATGGCGTAGAACCCGCCGTAGCCCAGCACCAGCAGGCCAGACAGCCCCACCACCACGTTCAGACCTAGCCCCAGAATCACGTAGATCATGGTCAGGGTGGCAATATCCACCGTCCCGCGCGATACCATAAACGGCCACGCCACGGCAGCCACCAGCAGCGCCACAAGGAACAGCTTCTGCTTCACGGTTGTACCGTCGATCGCCGGCAGGACGAATTTCGGCCCGGAGACGTTCTTCAGCGTCTTCTGGAACAGCGGACGCAGCAGCTGGAACAGGAACACCACGGCGGTGCCGATAAATACCCACTGCCAGCGAATATCAGCGGCGGTGTCGACCACCAGCTTCGTGCCGTCCAGCCCTAACTGGACGCCCATAAAGACGCCCGCCAGGACGAAGAACATGGCGGCAGAAAGCAGCGCCATCGCAAAATGCATCGGTTTCATACTTTCTCTACCTCCGGACGGCCCAGAATACCGGTAGGCATCACCAGCAGAACCAGAATCAGCAGGGCAAACGACACCACATCTTTATATTCGGTGCTCAGGTACGCCGAGGAGAGCGCTTCGGCCACGCCCAAAATCAGGCCGCCAATCATCGCGCCCGGAATGCTGCCGATACCGCCCAGTACCGCGGCGGTGAAGGCTTTCATCCCGGCCATAAAGCCGATGTACGGGTTGATTACGCCGTAGAACTGGCCGAGCAACACGCCCGCCACCGCCGCCATCGCTGCACCGATCACGAAGGTCAGGGCAATCACGCGGTCGGTGTTGATCCCGAGCAAGCTCGCCATCTTCAGGTCTTCCGCGCAGGCGCGGCAGGCGCGTCCCATGCGGGAGTAGCGGATGAAAACGGTCAGGGCCAGCATCGCCAGGAAGGTCACAATCCAGATAACCAGCTGCATGGTGGTGACAGAGGCAGAGAAGTTTTCGCTGGCCCCCACAATCCACTGGCCGTTAAACAGGCTTGGCAGCGCCACGTCACGCGAACCTTCTGTCAGGCTAACGTAGTTTTGCAGGAAGATGGACATACCGATGGCGGAGATCAGCGCAATAAGGCGCTTGGAGCTGCGCACCGGCCGGTAGGCCACCCGTTCGATGCTCCAGCCGTAGGCGCTGGCAATCACAATCGCGCCGACAAACCCGGCGGCCACCAGCAACCAGCTGCTGTCGATGCCCATCATCATCAACGCGGCGATGATCATAAAGGAGACGTAGCTACCGATCATGTACACCTCGCCGTGGGCGAAGTTGATCATGCCGATAATGCCGTAAACCATCGTGTAGCCGATGGCGATCAGCGCGTAGGTGCTTCCCAGCGTGACGCCGTTAAACATCTGCTGCAAAAAGTAGAGAAACTGCTCGGACATATGCAAACCTTTTTATACCCGCCCGGCGGTCCGGGCGGTGGGATTATTATCTGGCGACCGAGGACGAACCGTCGGCGTGCCACTTAAAGACACCAAATTCAAATCCCTTCAGATCGCCTTTCTCATCCCAGTTCAGCGGCCCAATCACGGTGTTCGCCCCGTGTGCTTTTAAATCTTTCACCAGATCCAGCGGCTCTTTGCTGCCGGTGCGATCCATGGCCGTGGCCAGCGACTGCACGGCCGCGTAGGTGATCCAGACGTATGGGCCACTCGGATCTTTCTTCTGTGCCTTGAGCGCATCCACGATAGCTTTATTCGCCGGATCCTGGTCATAGCGTTTTGGCATCGTCACCAGCATGCCTTCGGCAGAATCGCCCGCGATGTTCGACAGGGAGGCATTACCGACGCCCTCAGGCCCCATAAACTGGGTTTTCAGACCGGTGGCGCGCGCCTGGCGCAACATCTGCCCCATTTCCGGGTAGTAGCCGCCGTAGTAAACGAAGTCGATATTCTCTTTTTGCAGGCGGGCGATCAGCGCGGAGAAGTCTTTCTCACCGGCGGTAATGCCGTCGAAGAAGACGATATTCGCCCCGCCTTTTTTCAGGCCGTCCTGTACGGAGCGCGCCAGGCCTTCACCGTACTGCTGTTTGTCATGAATGATGGCAATGCGCTGTGGCTTAACGGTTTCGAGGATGTATTTGGCGGCGGTTGGCCCCTGCGAGGAGTCCAGACCGGCGGTACGCATAATGTGCTGGTAACCCCGCTGGGTCAGTTCCGGGTTGGTGGCGCCCGGGGTGATCATCAGGATGCCTTCGTCTTCGTAGATATCAGACGCAGGCTGCGTGGAGGAGGAACACAGGTGCCCGATGACGTACTGGATACCGTCGTTAACGATTTTGTTGGCGACCGCGACGGCCTGTTTTGGATCGCAGGCGTCGTCATACTCCACGCCCACCAGCTTGTCGCCTTTGATGCCGCCTTTAGCATTGATATCTTTGATGGCCTGACGCGCGCCGTTGAACTCCATATCGCCCCACTGGGCAACGGGGCCGGACATCGCACCCACTACCGCAACTTTAATGTCGTCTGCCATAGCGGCATGCGAGATCGACAGTGCGACCATCCCCGCGATTAACGTCTTCGCGTTCCTTTTCATCTCAGAATCCCCATTCGTGAAGTGATGTTTATATTTTGTTTTATTATGGTTAAAAAGCATTCTGTACTTTTAATGAACAACGCTATTTTTACCAGTGCCTTTAATGGTTTAGCGCAGGTTTTTAACAAAAACCAGACTAATATCTCTATTTTTCAGGCGATTAAGCAAAGATAATATTCTGAAATCAGACGGAGATAAACAAATAAAAGCGCAGTTTGCAGCATAAAATAACGGTACAAAGCGCCGAATAAATCACTACCATTCAGGTTAAAATTCTGCTTATTTTTCGATCCATGTGTTTTCAAACTGCCCATCGCGTTGCCAAAAAACTAATCACCTGGTAAATGGGAAGAAAAAGAGAAAGTGCCTGAGCAATTAAATTGAGTACACTGGCCGTACTCTTTTTGATTTGGACAAGCAGCTAATGAAACTGACTATCGTGCGTCTGGTGACCTTTAGCGACCAGGATCATATCGACCTGGGCAAGATCTGGCCGGAATATTCCTCTTCATCGCTGGCCGTCGATGAGAACCACCGCATCTATGCCGCGCGCTTTAACGAGCGCCTGCTGGCCGCCGTCCGCGTAACGCTGAGCGGCACGGAAGGGGCGCTGGACTCCCTGCGCGTGCGCGACGTGACCCGTCGTCGCGGGGTCGGGCAGTATTTGATTGAAGAGGTGATCCGCGAAAACCCGAGCGTGACCTCCTGGTGGATGGCCGACGTGGGCGTAGAGGATCGCGGCGTAATGGCGGCGTTTATGCAGGCGTTAGGGTTTACGGCGCAGGCGAACGGGTGGGAGAAGCGCTAAAAGAAAGCCGGGTGGCGGCTGCGCCTTACCCGGCCTACATTCATTATCTGCCGCATTTTCCCAGGCTGATTGTAGGCCCGGTAAGCGAAGCGCCACCGGGCAAAAGCGGGGCTGTGCGGCCTGATGCCCTCACCCCGGCCCTCTCCCACGGGGAGAGGGAGAAAACATTAAAAAAGGCAACTTACGTTGCCTTTTTGCTTTTATTTGGCGTCTGTCGCCGTGCCGTTGGCATGCCAGTCAAACACGCCGAACTCGAAGCCCTTCAGGTCACCCTTCTCATCCCAGGACAGCGGCCCCATCACGGTTTCCACCGAGTTCGCTTTCAGCCAGGTGGCAATCTCCGCCGGATCGGCTGACTGGTTCAGGCCCGCTTGCAGAGACTGCAACGCTGCGTAAGTGGTCCAGACGAACGCACCGCTTGGATCCTGTTTCTTCGCCTTGATGGCATCTACAACAGGTTTGTTCGCAGGCACCTGGTCGTAGTTTTTCGGTTTGGTCACCAGCAGCCCTTCAGCAGACTCACCCGCGATGTTAGACAGGGAAACGTTCGCCACGCCTTCTGGCCCCATGAACTGTGTCTTCAGACCCGCCGCACGCGCCTGACGCAGGATCTGCCCCATTTCCGGGTGGTAGCCGCCGTAATAAACGAAGTCGATATTCTCTTTCTTCAGACGCGCTACCAGAGTCGAGAAGTCTTTCTCACCGGCGGTGATACCGTCAAAGAACACCACGTTGGCATTCGCTTTTTTCAGGTTATCCTGCACCGCACGGGCCAGGCCTTCGCCGTACTGCTGTTTGTCATGAACAATCGCGATGCGCTGCGGCTTCACTTTTTCCACGATGTATTTCGCGGCGGTTGGCCCCTGATCCGAGTCCAGACCGGTGGTACGCAGGATCAGCTTATAGCCGCGCGCGGTCAGCTCTGGTGCCGTCGCAGCCGGCGTGATCATCAGAATGCCTTCGTCTTCGTAGATGTCAGACGCGGGCTGGGTGGAAGAGGAGCACAGGTGACCGATAACGTATTTGATCCCGTCATTTACCACTTTGTTCGCCACCGCGACCGCCTGTTTCGGGTCACAGGCATCGTCATATTTTACGATTTGCAGCTTTTCGCCCTTGATGCCGCCCTTAGCATTAATGTCTGCAACCGCCTGTTCCGCGCCCGTAAATTCCTGGTCGCCGTACTGTGCTACCGGACCGGACATCGCGCCCACCACGGCCACTTTAATATCGGCCTGCGCCATAGTGCTGAATGCCAACGCGATACATCCTGCCAGTAACGCTTTACCCTTCATGTTCATCCTGAGATTCCCCATTATTATGGTTACAACGATTGTTGTGATGTTGTTGTGTAGCGCTTTATTTCAGTTATAGGCGTGCTGTTCGCGCTTTTTCAGCATACTCTGCTAAAACATACCCCATTTTTATGATTTTGGAATAGCTAATTTGAAATGAAAATATGATAAGCCCGACCGTTATTTCAGCCGGGCTTTTGGCTTTATCGTGTCAGCGAGGCGGAAATAATATCCAGCGCTTTACGGAACTGCGCTTCGGGGATGGTGAGCGGGTAGAGGAAGCGAATAACGTTGCCGTAAACGCCGCAGCTCAAAAGCAGCAGCCCTTCGTTCAACGCGCGCTCCTGAACCTGACGGGTAAATTCCGGCGACGGCTGTCCGGTTTGCGGATCGGTAAATTCCACCGCCACCATCGAGCCCTGCCCACGGATATCGGCGATCCAGGGACAGCCATCCTTCGCTTTATTCAGCACCTCGACAAGATGATGGCCGAGATGAGACGCGCGCGTGCAGAGATCTTCCTCGTCAATCACGTCCAGCACCGCATGGGCCGCCGCAATCGCCAGCGGGTTACCCGCGTAGGTGCCGCCCAGTCCGCCCGGAGCGGGCGCGTCCATCACCTCTGCCCGGCCAGAGACGGCAGAGAGCGGCATTCCGCCCGCCAGGCTTTTCGCCATGGTGATCAGATCGGGCTTCACGCAGTGGTTTTCCATGGAGAATAGCTTGCCGGTACGGGCGAAGCCGGTTTGCACTTCGTCGGCAATCAGTAAAATCCCGTGGGTATCGCACAGGGCACGCAGCGCCTGCATAAAATCAGCGGGCGCGACGTTGAATCCGCCCTCGCCCTGAACCGGTTCAATAATGATTGCCGCCACCTGATCGGGCGCGATATCGGCTTTGAAGATGCGCTCCAGGCTTTTTAACGCTTCGGCGGTACTGACGCCGTGCAGGCTGTTGGGGAATTGCGCGTGGTACACCGAGCCGGGGAACGGGCCGAAGCCGAGCTTATAGGGCGCCACTTTGCCGGTCAGCGCCATGGTCATAAAGGTACGGCCGTGGAACGCGCCGCCGAAGGTGATAAGGCCGGGACGTCTGGTGTACGCGCGGGCAATTTTCACCGCGTTTTCGACCGCTTCTGCACCGGTTGAGAAAAAGGCGGTTTTGGCTGGCCCCTCTATGGGTACGCGCTGGTTGATGCGCTCGGCAAGCGCCACATAACCTTCATAGGGGACGATCTGGTAAGCGGTATGGGTAAAGGCATGAAGCTGTTTTTCGATGGCGGCGATAACTTTAGGATGGCGATGCCCGGTATTCAGCACGGCGATCCCGGCGGCAAAATCAATATACTCGTTACCTTCTACATCCCACACCGTGGCGTTTTCGGCTTTATCGGCATAGAAGTTACACATGACGCCGATACCGCGCGGCGTCGCCTGTAAACGCCGGTCGTTCAGTTCGTTATTTTTCACCCTGTCACCCTCTGAAAGTCGCCTGCTTAGCGCATCAGTAAGTGTTTGCCAGGGGGAAGAAATTCGCCAGAGCGGGCGCTAAAAAAACAAAACCCCCAGACTCTCATCCAGGGGTTCTCGGTGTACTTCGCGGAAATTACGCTTCGATAGCGGCGCGAAGTTTTTTCATGGCGTTCTTCTCAAGCTGACGCACACGTTCAGCGGAGACGCCGTAGCGGTCGGCCAGTTCCTGCAACGTGGACTTGTTATCTTCGTCCAGCCAGCGGGCACGGATGATATCCTGGCTACGCTCGTCGAGGCCTTCCATCGCGAAGGTCAGCTTGTTTGCCGCCTGGTCTTCCCAGTTATCCTCTTCAATGCCGTCAGCAAAGTTAGAGGTTTTATCCTGCAGATACAGGACCGGGGCCATCGGCTGGCTGTCGGAGGCATCGTCGTCGGCAGACATATCAAACGTCATGTCCTGCGCGGCCATTCGGGATTCCATCTCGCGGACGTCTTTGCTGGAAACACCCAGCTCGCGCGCCACCATTTCCACTTCATCCTGATTGAACCAGCCCAGACGCTGCTTGGTTTTACGCAGGTTGAAGAACAGTTTGCGCTGCGCTTTCGTCGTAGCGACTTTCACAATACGCCAGTTACGCAGGACGTATTCGTGAATTTCCGCTTTGATCCAGTGCACGGCGAAGGAGACGAGTCGCACACCCACTTCCGGGTTGAAGCGACGTACCGCCTTCATCAGGCCAATGTTACCTTCCTGAATCAGGTCCGCCTGCGGCAGGCCGTAGCCCGCATAATTACGAGCAACGTGAACAACAAAGCGCAGGTGAGACAGGATCAGCGTTTTAGCTGCTTCCAGATCGCCCTGGTAATGCAGCTTTTCAGCAAGCTCCTTTTCTTCCTCAGCCGTTAACATCGGCCAGGTGTTCGCAGCCCGGATGTAAGATTCCAGGTTACCAACAGGGGCTAAAGCTAAAGTTTGCATTTCTTTGGTCATTCATTCCTCTCAATGTTTCTTCTGGTCCAGGTTGTCCCCGTCAGGCAACAACCATGCCAAAGCGTTTGAGCAACGAGATTAGCATTCACTCTTTTATCAGACAGTGATTTTATCCACAAGTTCCAGGTGCAACAGTGAATAAATTACGCACAAAATGTGACATGAAGATGATTACAGGGGAAGAGACAACAGGGACGCTTTCCCTGCAAGCGAACATCTCGGTGCAGGGAAAGATTATATCACGCTTTTATTAGTCGGGAGTAAAGTGGCGTAAATGTTGAACCGTTGCCAGCCATGCCGCCACCCAGCCGATCATGGAGCAGACCAGCAGCAACAGCAGGCACTCATCGAACCCTAAGCCACTGATATCAAACTTCGTCCCGAAAACCTGCGCCACCTCGGTGACGGCAGACGACAGCCGCATCACCAAAATTTCTGACAAAATCAATGAAAGAAATGCACCAGAAAAACCTAATAACGCGCCGCCATAGAGGAACGGGCGGAGGATGAAACCATCCGTTGCGCCAATCAGTTTCTGCACGTTGATGGTATCGCGACGGGCGAAGATGCTCAGGCGCACGCTGTTACCGATGACGAGGAACACCGCCGCCACCATCAGCACGCCGATCATCGCCGATACGCGCCCCACCAGCCCGGTCAGGGCGGCAAGGCGGGCAAACCAGCTGTCGTCCATGCGCACTTCATCAATCCCATTGATGCGGGTAATGCGGTCGCGCAGGGTGTTGAGCGAATCGGTGCCCTGGAAATCGAGCTTCGGGATCACCACCGCCACGGCGGGCAGCGGGTTCTCTTCCAGCATATCCAGCGCGCCGCCGAACCCGGACCAGTTGCGGAACTCGCCCAGCGCTTCATCGCGGGAAAGATAGTTCACCTTCTCCACGCCCTGCTCGGCCTGAATCTGCCCCACTACCTGAGCCGCCGCGTTATCGTCGAGGGCTTTATCCAGATAAACGGTAATCTGCGGCGACGGATAGTACTGGGATGCCGCCTGGTTCACGTTTTTGTAAACCATGTAGCAGACGCTCGGCAGCGTCAGGGAGATGGCAATCACCATCACCGTCAGGAACGTCGCCAGCGGTTTGCTTTTTAGATCCTGCAACGCGCCCTGGAAGGCGTAGCGCACCTGTTCGTTGAAGACGTTGGTTTTACGGGAGTTCGGTTTCGGTGTCGCTTTGGCACGCTTAGGCGCATGGCGATTGCCGTCCCCGCCGCCCTGAGGCTTGCGGAAACGGTCAAACCGGTTGCTGAACTGCCGAATCTGGTTCATTGCATCACGCTTATTCACCGTGGCCTCCGTGCAAATGCCCGTCGCTCAGGGTCAGCATGCGGTACGAACGGCGTGAGATAAGCCCCATGTCGTGCGTCGCCATCAGTACCGTGACCCCCACGCGGTTAAATTCCTCAAACAGACGCAGGATCCCTTCAGAGAGGGCATCGTCCAGGTTACCGGTCGGTTCATCCGCCAGCAAGACGGCAGGCTTGTTCACCACCGCACGGGCGATGCCCACGCGCTGCTGCTCACCGCCGGAGAGCTGGATCGGGAAGTTCTTCGCTTTGTCCAGCAGCCCGACCTTATCCAGCGCCGCCGAAACGCGACGGCGGATATCATCGTAACTGGCGCCGGCAATAATCAGCGGGATCGCGACGTTATCGAAAACCGTGCGATCCATCAGCAGGTGGTGATCCTGGAAAATCATGCCAATCTGACGACGCAGGAACGGCACTTCACGGTTCTTAAGACGGCTAATTTCATGGCCGCTGAACCAGATTTTCCCGGCACTTGGCCGCTCGATCCCACAGATCAGCTTGAGCAGGGTACTTTTCCCCGCGCCGGAATGGCCGGTCAGGAATGCCATCTCGCCTGGCTGGAGGTGGAATGTTACCCCCTGCAGCGCTTGTCTCCCGCCGAGATAGGCCTTGCTGACGTGTTCAAAGCGAATCATTGTTAGTCCTCTCGGGCAAATAGTGCCTCAATAAAGTCGTCCGCTTTAAACGGACGTAAATCCTCAATACGCTCGCCCACACCGATATAACGGATAGGAATGCCGAACTGGTCGGCCACGGAGAAGATCACCCCGCCTTTCGCGGTGCCGTCCAGCTTGGTCAGCGTGATCCCGGTCAGTCCTACCGCTTCATTGAACAGCTTCGCCTGGCTGATGGCGTTCTGTCCGGTGCTGGCGTCGATAGTCAGCATAATTTCATGCGGTGCATCTTCGTCCAGCTTCTTCATGACGCGAACGATTTTCTTCAGCTCTTCCATCAGGTGCGATTTGTTCTGCAAACGCCCTGCGGTATCTGCAATCAGCACGTCCACGTTACGCGACTTCGCCGCCTGGATGGCATCGAAAATCACGGACGCGGAATCCGCGCCGGTGTGCTGGGCAATGACCGGAATATTGTTGCGCTGGCCCCACACCTGGAGCTGTTCCACCGCTGCCGCACGGAAGGTATCGCCCGCCGCCAGCATCACCGATTTGCCCTGCTGCTCAAACTGGCGCGCCAGCTTGCCGATGGTGGTGGTTTTACCCACGCCGTTGACGCCAACCATCAGAATAACAAAGGGCATTTTGCCTTCAATATTAAGCGGTTCGTCAACTTTTGCGAGAATTTCACCCATCTCGTCTTTCAGCAGGCCGTACAGCGCCTCGGCGTCACGCAGCTGTTTGCGGTTCGCTCCTTCGGTCAGGTTGGCGATGATTTTCCGGGTGGTTTCCACGCCCACGTCCGCAATCAGCAGTTGCTCTTCCAGCTCCTCAAACAGATCGTCGTCGATCTTCTTGCCGCGGAACAGACTGATAAATCCGGAACCTAAGTTTTCTTTGGTTTTGAGCAGGCTGCGCTTCAGGCGCGCGAAGAAACCTTCTTTGGTCGGTTTTTCCTGCTCCTGAACGATCTCTTCTTCGGCCTGCTCTTCCACCGGCACGACGATGACCGCTTCTTCAGCCGCTTCCGCCGCCAGCGCCTGGGCCTCCAGCTCTTCGTCGGTCAGCTCTGGCTCAAGGGCCGCTTCTTCTTCCACCGCCTCAACAATTTCAACGGTTTCCGCTTCGGCCTGCCACTCTTCGGCAGAAACCTCTTCAGCTTTCACCTCTTCCGGTAGCGGCAGCGCTTCGTGTTCGATAGCGGCCTGCGGCGCTTCGGTAAGGGTTTCAACGATGACCGGCTCTGGTTTTTCGCTCTCCTGAACCTGTTCGGTAACCTCAACCACCTCTTCGGCAAAGGATTCAATCTCTTCTTTGCTGTGGGCTGGCTCTTCCGCTTCGACAACCGCAGCGGTTTCGACAGGCGTTTCAGGCTGTGACTGCTCTTCTACAACCTGCTGTTCTTCGGTTTTCTGTTCTGTTTCTTGCTCTTTTTCACCGAAACCCAACCAGGAAAAGAAGCCACGTTTTTTTTGTTTTGCCATCTGCGACTACACTCCTCGCGGCGCTATATACAGGGAAGCTAAAAAAATGATGAAATAGTCTAACACTTTACTTAATTGACATCACCGCCCGCAATCGCAGGGCATTGTTAACAGAGCTTTCCTGAGATGAAGAAACCCACCCGCGCCCCGGCCGGTCAAATTCGCATTATCGGCGGTCAGTGGCGAGGCCGGAAATTACCGGTGCCGGACAGCCCCGGTTTACGCCCTACCACGGACCGCGTTCGCGAGACGCTGTTTAACTGGCTCGCCCCGTCAATGGTAGACGCCCATTGCCTGGACTGCTTCGCCGGAAGCGGTGCATTAGGGCTGGAAGCGCTGTCGCGCTATGCTGCGAGCGCCACGCTGCTGGAGATGGAGCGCGGCGTCGCGCAGACGTTGCAGCAAAATTTGGCTACGCTGAAAGCAACCAACGCCAAAGTGGTGAATACCAACACGCTGAGCTTCCTCGCGCAACAGGGGACGCCGTTCAACGTGGTGTTTGTTGACCCGCCGTTCCGTAAAGGGCTGCTGGAAGAGACATTATCGTTGCTGGAAAAAAATGGCTGGCTGGCAGACGACGCGCTGATTTACGTTGAAAGCGAAGTGGAAAATGGTCTGCCGTCCGTTCCCGTTCACTGGGATCTGCACCGCGAGAAGGTCGCCGGCCAGGTGGCTTATCGTCTGTATCATCGTCAGGCACAAGGAGGATCCGATGCCAGTACTGATTAACGTAGGGCGCTTGCTGATGCTGGGCGTCTGGGCATTTTTGATTTTGAATCTGGTGCACCCGTTCCCGCGTCCGCTGAATATCTTCATTAACGTGGCGCTGATTTTCACCGCGTTCATGCATGCCTTGCAGATGGTGATGCTGAAAAACGGACTGCCGAAAGATAGCCCACCGATGACCGGCTGGCAGCAGCTGCGGGTGTTTATTTTCGGCGTATTTGAGCTGCTGGTGTGGATGAAGAAGTTTAAGGCGCAGGTGAAGAAGTAAGGTGCGGTGTGATGCCCTCACCCTAACCCTCTCCCACTGGGAGAGGGGACCGATCGCGCATTATTCAGCCCTAAAACCTTCAAACCGCGACCCTTTGTAGCTCAGCGTGCCTTTCTCCCCCACCGTCAACTGGTGGTACTGCTGCGCCTCCAGTCTGAAGGTCATCTCCAGCCCGCCGGTTTCCGGCTTAAAGCTCGCTTCATAGCGCATCGTTGTGCCCGCAGGCGTCACCTGCTGCTGGCGGGATCGGCGGTCATTAAGCGGTTTCTCGCGCTTGTTCGTCACCACCACGCGCTTTTGCATCAGCGGCGCGGCATCGTTGTCGGCCTTCTCACGGCGCTGCTGCACGAAGCGAAACGAGGCGGCAATGACGATAATCGCCAGCACGACAATAAAAAACAGCGGCATCTTGCTCATTGAAAAATCCCATCAGATTATGCGGAATTCAGGATACCTCGCCTGCCCCGGCATTGCCAAACGCCCGCTCGCGTCACTACACTGGATCAGAAACTGATCATTCAGCCTCAACAGTTACAGGGAGTTAATATGCTTTGGTCATTTATCGCTGTCTGTTTTTCCGCATGGCTTTACGTCGATGCGTCTTACCGTGGCCCAGCCTGGCAGCGCTGGTTGTTTAAACCCGTCACGCTATTGCTCCTGCTGTTGCTTGCCTGGCAGGCACCGATGTTTAACGCCATCAGCTATCTTGTCCTCGCGGGGCTGTGTGCGTCCCTGATTGGCGATGCCTTAACCCTGCTGCCGCGCCAGCGTCTGCTGTACGCCGTGGGGGCATTCTTCCTGTCGCATCTGCTCTATACCATCTACTTTGCCAGCCAGATGACGCTCTCCATCTTCTGGCCGCTGCCGCTGGTGCTGCTGGTGATTGGCGCCCTGCTGATCGCGGTGATCTGGTCGCGTCTGGAAGAGATGCGTCTGCCGGTGTGTACGTTTATCGCCATGACGCTGGTGATGGTGTGGCTGGCGGGCGAGCTGTGGTTCTTCCGTCCGACAGCGCCTGCGATGTCCGCGTTCTTCGGTGCCGCACTGTTGCTGTTGGGTAACATCGTCTGGCTGGGCAGCCACTATCGCCGCCGCTTCCGTGCGGATAATGCGATTTCTGCCGCCTGTTACTTTGCCGGACACTTCCTGATTGTGCGTTCACTGTATATCTAAATAACGCTTGACTCTGGAGTCGACTCCAGAGTGTATGCTGCGGTTAATGAGAAAATTATCATTACCGGAGACTGCCATGTCGACTCCAGAAATACCTAAAAAAGTTCCCAAATTCTCGGCACTTAAGCTCAGCCCGGTTCCGCCAAAAGAGGACTGCTGCTGCGAGGGCGCATGCGAAACGCAAACTCAAACGCTGCCTGAAAGCGGCAATCACTACAGCTGGGTCGTCAACGGCATGGACTGCGCGGCCTGCGCCCGCAAAGTGGAAAACGCGGTGAAGCAGGTGCCGGGCGTGAGCCACGTTCAGGTGCTGTTCGCTACCGAAAAGCTGCTGGTCAGCGCCGAAAACGACGTCAGCAGACAGGTTGAAGCCGCCGTCAGCAAAGCGGGTTATACCCTGCGCAGCGAAACGGCGCCCGCAGAAAAAACGTCCCCGCTAAAAGAAAACCTGCCCCTTATCACCCTCATCATTATGATGGCCCTGAGCTGGGGGCTGGAGCAGATCAACCACCCGTTCGGCAACCTGGCGTTTATCGCCACCACGCTGGTTGGCCTGTTCCCGATTGCCCGTCAGGCGCTGCGTCTGATGAGAAGCGGCAGCTGGTTTGCCATCGAAACGCTGATGAGCGTGGCGGCTATCGGGGCGCTGTTTATTGGCGCGACGGCGGAAGCGGCGATGGTGCTGCTGCTGTTCTTAATTGGCGAACGCCTTGAGGGCTGGGCGGCGAGCCGGGCGCGTAAAGGGGTGAGCGCGCTGATGGCGCTAAAGCCGGAAACCGCCACGCGGGTTATTGATGGTCAGCGTGAAACGGTCGCCATCAACACCCTGCGCCCGGGTGACGTGATTGAAGTGCCCGCAGGCGGACGTCTGCCAGCCGATGGGGCCCTCGTTACCGCCACCGCAAGTTTTGACGAAAGTGCCCTGACCGGGGAATCCATCCCGGTAGCGCGCGCGGCGGGTGAAAAGGTGCCTGCGGGCGCCACCAGCGTCGACCGACTGGTGCAGTTGACGGTCCTTTCCGAACCGGGCGACAGCGCCATCGACCGCATCCTCAGGCTGATTGAAGAGGCCGAGGAGCGCCGCGCGCCAGTAGAACGCTTTATCGATCGCTTCAGCCGGATTTACACCCCCGCCATCATGCTGGTGGCGCTGCTGGTCACCGTCGTCCCGCCGCTGTTCTTCGGCGCACCGTGGGAGGGCTGGATTTACAAAGGGCTGACGCTGCTGCTGATCGGCTGTCCGTGTGCGCTGGTGATCTCCACCCCGGCGGCGATTACCTCCGGGCTGGCGGCGGCGGCACGTCGCGGGGCGCTGATTAAGGGCGGCGCGGCGCTGGAGCAACTGAGTCAGGTCCAGCACATCGCCTTCGATAAAACCGGCACGCTGACCGTCGGCAGGCCGCAGGTGACCGGCGTGTATCCGCAGGACATCAGTGAAGACGCCCTGCTGACGCTGGCCGCTGCCGTGGAGCAGGGTTCCACCCACCCTCTGGCGCAGGCGATTGTGCGTGAAGCGAAGGGCCGCGGGCTGAACATCCCTCCGGCAACGGCCCAGCGAGCGCTGGTCGGGTCAGGGATTGAAGCTGTGGTCGAAGGCAAAAAAGTGCTGATCGCCGCGGCGGACGCGCGCACTACTCCACAGGTTGAGGCGCTGGAGCAGGCCGGGCAGACGGTCGTTACCGTGATGCAGGACGGTGTGTCGATGGGCATGCTGGCGCTGCGCGACACCCTGCGTGACGATGCGAAAGAGGCCGTCGACGCACTGCACAGGCTGGGAGTACAGGGCGTGATCCTGACCGGCGATAATCCGCGCGCGGCGGCGGCGATTGCCGGCGAGCTGGGGCTGGAGTTTAAGGCCGGATTGTTGCCTGCGGATAAAGTCAGCGCGGTAACCGGGCTGAACAGCAACGCCCCGCTGGCGATGGTCGGGGACGGAATAAACGATGCCCCGGCAATGAAAGCTTCCAGCATCGGCATTGCGATGGGCAGCGGCACCGACGTGGCACTGGAGACCGCCGACGCGGCGCTGACGCACAACCGCCTGACCGGGCTGGCGCAGATGATAGAACTTGCGCGGGCAACGCGCGCCAATATTCGGCAGAACATCGCCATTGCGCTGGGTCTGAAGGGGATTTTCCTGGTCACCACGCTGCTCGGCATGACCGGACTGTGGCTGGCGGTACTGGCGGATACGGGGGCGACGGTGCTGGTTACGGCGAACGCGTTGCGGCTGTTGCGTCAAAGGTAAAAGTGAAACGGCAACCGGGTTGCCGTTTCTCGTGTTTGCCCCCTCTCCCCGCGGGAGAGGGCCGGGGTGAGGGCATCAGGCCGCACGCGTCACTGCATTCCTAACAGCCCCGGCAACCACAATGAAATCGCCGGAATGTACGTCACCATCCCCAGCACGACCAGCAACATACCGTAAAACGGCAGCATCGCCCGCACCACGTGTTCGATCTTCTGCTTACTCACCGCACTCGCCACAAACAGCACCGATCCGACCGGCGGCGTGATCAGCCCAATCCCCAGGTTAACCATCATGATCATCCCAAAATGCACCGGGTCGATACCCAGTGCATTGGTCACCGGCAGCAGCACCGGCGTCAGGATCAGGATGATCGGCGCCATGTCCATCAGCGTGCCAATCAGCAGCAGCATGATGTTGAGGTACATGAGGATCACGTACTTGTTATCGGAGAGCGATGTGAAGAATTCGGTGATGCGCATCGGCAGTTGCATGTAGGTCATCACCGCCCCAAACGCCGCGGCAAAGCCGATTAAAATCATCACGATGGTGACGGTTTTCACCGTGCGGCACATCAGCTTCGGCAGTTCGCTCCACTTGTAGTCGCGGTAGATAAACATGGTGACGAAGAACGCCCACAGGCAGGCCACGGCGGCAGATTCGGTCGCCGTGAATATCCCGGACAAGATCCCGCCGAGGATAATCACCACCGTCATCAGCCCCCACAGGGCATCGAGCATGATTTTCAGTGCCTGCCTGAACGGGATTTTGTCCCCCTTCGGGTAGCCGCGCTTGCGGGCGAAGCACAGGCAGAGCACCATCAGGCTCACGCCCAGCAGCAGGCCCGGCAGCACGCCCGCGATAAACAGCGTGGCGATGGAGACCGTTCCCCCCGCCGCCAGGGAGTAAATCACCGAGTTGTGGCTGGGCGGGATCAGAATCGCCTGCACCGACCCGCTGGCCGTCACCGCCGCCGCGTATTCGCGCGGATAACCCTTCTTCTCCATCTCCGGGATCATCACGCTGCCGATAGACGCCGTATCCGCCACCGACGAGCCGGAAATCGCGCCGAAGAACGTCGAGGCGACAATGTTCACCAGCGACAGCCCACCGCGGATAAAGCCGACGAACACGTAGGCGAAATTCACCAGCCGTCGGGCAATGCCCCCTTCCGCCATGATCGCCCCGGCAAGAATGAAGAACGGGATCGCCAGCAGGGTAAATTTATTGATCCCGCTGGTGATCTGGATCATCAGCGCCTCCAGCGGCAGGTCAATCCACAGCGCGCCCGCCACGGCGCTTAAGCCGACGGCGAAGGCCACCGGCATCCCCAGCGCCAGCAAAATGGCGAGGGTGAATAACAAAACAAAAGCATCCATTGTTCACCCCTTAACTGTGATTGCCGATCAGCACGACCGGACGGTTTTCCTGCGAGCCAAACAGCAGGCGTTCAAGCACAAACAGGATCAAAATGGCCGACCCGACAGGCAGAGGCAGATAGCTTTCGCCGGAGGTCAGGAGCGGAAACTCCGCCACCGGCTGCTCCCACAGCTCGACGCACAGCCAGTAGCTGTACCAGCACATCAGGCCAGAAATCAGCAGCATCAGCAGATCCACTACCCGCGCGCACAGCCTTTGCAGCGACGCGGGCAGGCGGTCGGTAAGCATGTTGACCGCAATATGCGACCCGGCGCGGTAGCTTACCGCCGCGCCGATGAAGGTAAACGTCACCATGCAGATAATGGCGATCGGCTCCGGCCAGGATTCGCCGCGATTGAGCACGTAGCGTGAGAAGATGCCGATGGGGATGACAATCGTCATCACCAGCAGCGAGAGACCCGCCACCGCCATGGCGAGCAGGTACAGACGATCCATCCACTTCAGGTAGAGTTCGGACATACGTACTCCGGATTACTGAACGTCAGCGATGGCTTTCATCAGATCCTGATGCTTGTCGCCATACTGCGCGCGCACCGGCTCAGTGGCTTTGATGAACACCGTTTTGTCGATATCGTGGAACTGCACGCCGCCGGCCTTCATTTTCGCCAGCGCCTGGTCGTTATACGCATTCCACAGCTTGCGCTGCTCGAACTGCGCTTCGCGGGCCAGCGTCAGGATCTTTTGCTGTTCGTCAGCGCTGAGCTTGTCCCATTTCACTTTGGAGTAGAGCAGCATTTCCGGAGTGATAAAGTGGCCGCTCAGCGTGTAGTTTTTGGCGATCGGCATGTAGTTGTGGGCGATAAAGGTTGGCGGGTTGTTCTCCGCGCCATCGATCACCCCGGTCTGCATGCCGCTGTAAACCTCGCTGACGCCCATCGCCACCGAGTTCGCCCCCATCGCTTTCAGCGTGGCCAGCGCCACCGGGCTACCCTGAACGCGGATCTTCTTCCCTTTCAGGTCTTCCGGTTTAACGATTGGCTCTTTGGTGATCAGGTTGCGGGTGCCGGAATCCATCCAGCCGAGGAAGACCAGGCGCGATTTCGGGTTGGCGGTCAGCTTGTCGCCAATCTGCTTGCCGATATCCCCGTCGATCACCTTGTGCATGTGGTCTTCATCGCGGAATACGTAGGGCAGCGTAAACACTTCGATATCCGGCAGGATGGCGGCAACCGGCGCCATAGAGACGCGGATCATGTCTATCGCCCCCATCTGCGCCTGCTCAATCATCTGCTTTTCATCCCCCAGCACGCCGCCGGGGAAGACCTTAATCTCCAGCTTGCCATCGGTTTGTTGTTTGAGTTTTTCACCCATCTGCTGAACCGCCACCACGTTCGGGTAGCCTTCAGGATGCACATCGGCGGCTTTGATGGTCTGGGCAGAAACGGTGCAGGCAAAAGCAGACAGGCACAGAGCAGCCAGTAACGGCTTGAGGGTCGTTTTCATTGAGTCAACTCCAGGGTAGTGAAATAAGCGTTAAAACGATGTTTTAGTTTTTGACGTTTAAAAATTAGACTACGGCTGGAAAAAGGAGGGTGAAGCGCCTCACAAAAAGCGCGAAATTTTGAAACGATGGTTCGAAATTGTGATGAGTACTTGTCGGGTGGCGGCTGCGCCTTACCCGACCTACTACACCCGTAGGCCCGTGCAAGCGAAGCGCCGCCGGGCGTCAGGCCGCACTTACCCCTTACGAATCAAATACCGGTACGGCAAGGTCTCGGTTTGCTGCGCCACCAGCTCATGTTCCATAAAGGTACAAAAGCCGGGGATATCACGGGTGGTAGCCGGGTCATCGGCGACGATCAGCAGCGTTTCGCCGCTCTGCATGTTACGGACGGTCTTACGCACCATCATTACCGGCTCCGGGCAACGGAGGCCCTGAGCATCAAGCGTGTGGTCTGGGCTGGAAAACAGGTCGGTCATGTTCTTCTCGTTCAGGTAAAAACGGCTGTAGTTTACGCCCCGCTATCGCCAATGCAAACCAGGTTAACGATTGCGTGAAAATTAGCCATTGCAAAGTGTCGTTAAAGCAGTATCATGCGGCGGCTTTATTGGGTTCCCTCACCCCAAATATTAATCAAAAAGGTACAATATGAACTCCTTTACACAATCGCAGCGCGTCAAGGCGTTGTTCTGGCTTTCGCTATTTCATCTGCTGGTGATCATCTCCAGTAACTATCTGGTACAGCTCCCCATCTCCATTTTTGGTTTCCATACCACCTGGGGCGCGTTCAGTTTCCCGTTCATTTTCCTTGCGACGGATTTAACCGTGCGTATTTTTGGCGCACCGCTGGCGCGGCGGATTATTTTTGCGGTGATGATCCCGGCACTGTTTGTCTCCTACGCCATCTCCTCGCTGTTTTACATGGGAAGCTGGCAGGGCTTCGAAGCCCTGACGCATTTCAACCTGTTCGTCGCGCGTATTGCCGCCGCCAGCTTTATGGCCTATGCCCTGGGGCAGATCCTCGATGTCCACGTGTTTAACCGCCTGCGTCAGAACCATCGCTGGTGGATGGCACCAACGGCTTCCACGCTGTTCGGTAACGTGAGCGATACGCTGGCCTTCTTCTTCATTGCCTTCTGGCGCAGCCCGGACGCCTTCATGGCAGAACACTGGATGGAAATCGCTCTGGTGGACTACGCCTTTAAGGTGCTTATCAGCCTGGTCTTCTTCCTGCCGATGTATGGCGTGCTGTTGAATATGCTGCTGAAAAGACTGGCAGATAAATCTGAAATCTCCGCATTGCAGGCAGGTTAAGGGTTCGCTTTATCAGTTGTGATAAGATGAACGAATGAGCCGCTATGGCCGTTTATCGAAAGGAAGAAGTCAATGCGCAATCTGGTTAAATATGTCGGGATTGGCCTGCTGGTTGTTGGCCTTGCAGCCTGTGATAACAGCGACACCAAAACGCCTGCTCAGGGCGCGTCAGCAGAAAGCAACGCCACCGGTCAGCCGGTGAGCCTGATGGATGGCAAACTCAGTTTCTCTCTGCCCGCGGACATGACCGATCAGAGCGGTAAGCTGGGCACCCAGGCGAACAACATGCACGTCTACTCCGATGCCACCGGGCAAAAAGCAGTCATTGTGATTGTCGGTGACGATACCAACGAAGATCTGGGTGTGCTGTCCAAACGTCTGGAAGATCAGCAGCGCAGCCGCGACCCGCAGCTTCAGGTGGTGACCAATAAGTCTATCGAGCTGAAAGGCCACACGCTGCAACAGCTGGACAGCATCATCTCCGCCAAAGGCCAGACCGCTTACTCCTCCGTGGTTCTCGGCAAGGTAGATAATAAACTGCTGACCATGCAGATCACTCTGCCTGCAGATAATCAGCAAAAAGCGCAGGCAACCGCTGAAAACATCATTAACACCCTCGTGATCCAGTAATCGTTCACCGGGATGACGTGGCCTCCGTCGCTTGCGCCGGGGGCCATTTTTTTTCCATGACTTTAAGACTAACGCTCCAGACGAAGCGAATCCGGCGCACTACAATTAGCAAGCCCCCCGGAAAAAGGAATTCTTATGACTGCCAGCCCGCCCGACAAAGCCGGACTTCATATTTTATTAAAACTCGCCTGCCTGGTGGTTATCCTTGCGGGTATCCATGCGGCGGCGGATATCATTGTTCAGCTTCTGCTGGCGCTGTTTTTCGCCATCGTCCTCAACCCGCTGGTGACGTGGTTTTTACGCCGGGGCATCAGCCGCCCGGTCGCGATTACCATTGTGGTGATGGTGATGCTGGTTGTCCTGACGGCGCTGTTCGGCGTGCTCGCCGCCTCGCTGAGCGAATTTTCCACCATGCTGCCGCAGTACAATAAAGAGCTGACGCGCAAGCTGGTCGATCTCCAGCGCATGTTGCCGTTCGTGAATCTGCATATCTCACCGGAACGGATGCTGCGCCGGATGGATTCCGAGAAGGTGATGACCTACGCCACCACGTTGATGACCGGGCTTTCCGGGGCAATGGCCAGCATTCTGCTGCTGGTGATGACGGTGGTGTTTATGCTGTTCGAAGTGCGCCACGTGCCGTATAAGCTGCGTTTTGCCCTGAACAATCCGCAGATCCACATTGCCGGCTTGCATCGCGCGCTGAAGGGTGTGTCCAAATATCTGGCGCTGAAAACGCTGTTAAGCCTGTGGACCGGCGTGATCGTCTGGCTGGGGCTGGTGCTGCTGGACGTGCAGTTCGCGCTGATGTGGGGCGTGCTGGCGTTTTTACTGAACTACGTGCCCAATATCGGCGCGGTGCTTTCTGCCGTTCCGCCGATGATCCAGGCGTTCCTGTTTAACGGTTTTTATGAGTGCATGCTGGTAGGGGCGCTGTTCCTCGTCGTGCATATGGTGCTGGGCAATATTCTCGAACCGCGCATGATGGGTCACCGTCTGGGCATGTCGACGATGGTGGTGTTTTTATCGTTACTGATCTGGGGATGGCTGCTGGGACCGGTGGGCATGCTGCTCTCCGTGCCGCTCACCAGCGTCTGTAAAATCTGGATGGAAACCACGAAAGGAGGCAGTAAACTCGCCATTCTGCTGGGTCCGGGTCGGCCAAAAAGCCGTTTGCCGGGATAACCGGGTGGAAAGGGTTAAAAGTGACGTTTATTCGCCAGCGCGACGACAACATTGTACGATGTGCGCAGCAAATCGCGCTGGCGAAGAAAAAGTCACAGAAACAGGTTTATCGCGGACGCGCGTAGATGAAATTTACACTTACCTTTATCGACTGGCAGGCAAGAGCGCCAGGACTCAGCGATGCCGACGAATGGCAGGCATGGTCACGCCGGTCTGACGCCATCGATCCTGATGCACCGCTGGCGAAACTGACCGATCTGCCGATGATGACCGCCCGCCGCCTGAATTCAGGCAGCAAGCTGGCCGTCGATCTTGGCCTGATGATGCTGCGCAAACACCGCATCGACGCCGTCGTCTACAGCAGCCGTCACGGGGAGCTGGAACGCAATTTTCGTATTCTCCAGGCCCTGGCGGCAGATCAGCCCGTTTCCCCCACCGATTTTGCCATGTCGGTACACAACTCGGCGGTCGGCAATCTCACTATCGCCGCGCGTCAGCCTGTTGTCTCTTCGTCGGTTTCCGCCGGTATGGATACCTTCCAGCAGAGCTTATGCGAGGTGCTGAGTCTGCTACATGCGGGCTACTCACGCGTGTTGCTGGTAGATTTCGACGGTCTGCTGCCGGAGTTTTATCACGCCGGGCTGCCGCCGCAGATGCCCGTCTGGCCCTACGCGCTGGCGCTGGTAATTGAGGCCGGAAATACGCTCAGCTGTGAAACGCACGCCAATCGCAGGCCTGAAGAGCCCTCGCTGCCGCAAAGCCTGCAGTTCCTGCGCCATTACCTGCGAGACGAGCGCCAGTTTACCCTGCCGGGCGAGCGCCTGCTGTGGCAATGGACGCGCCAATGAGAGGGTTACGTTCCCGCCTCGATCGGGTATGGCGCATGCTGATGACCGGATTGTGCTTCGCCCTGTTCGGCCTCGGCGGGCTGACGCTGTCGCTGGTGTGGTTTAACCTGCTGCTGATTTTCCAGCGTGACCGCACCCAACGTCGCCGCCTGGCACGCCGCACTATTTCTGCCAGTTTCCGCCTGTTCCTCGCGGTGGTACGCGGTGTAGGGGTACTGGATTACCGTTTCAACAACCTGGACGTTTTGCGCGCCGAGCGGGGCTGTCTGGTGATTGCGAACCATCCCTCGCTGCTGGACTACGTTCTGCTGGCGTCGGTGATGAACGAAACCGACTGTCTGGTGAAAAGCGCGTTGCTGCGTAACCCGTTCGTCAGCGGCGTGATCCGCGCGGCTGACTATCTGATTAACAGCGAAGCCGACACGCTGCTTGCCGCAAGCCAGCAGCGTCTGGCCCAGGGCGACACCCTGCTTATCTTCCCCGAAGGCACCCGCACCCGGGTGGGAGAAGCCATGACCCTGCAGCGTGGGGCGGCGAATATCGCCGTTCGCTGCAACAGCGCCGTGCGCGTGGTGGTGATCCACTGTAGCGAACGGATGCTGGATAAACAGAGCAGCTGGTATAACGTGCCCCCCAACAAACCTGTTTTCACCGTGGATGTTCGCGAACGCATCAACATTCATGATTTTTATGATGCGAGTCAGCACGAACCCGCGCTGGCAGCAAGGCAGTTAAACCGGCATATGCAGCATCAGTTAACAACCGGTCTTCAATCTTTGTCAGGAACGAAAGATGCAAGCGCTCTATCTTGAAATTAAGAATCTCATTATCTCTACGCTGAATCTGGAAGAACTTACCCCAGAGGATATTGATACAGACGCCGCGCTCTTTGGCGACGGCCTCGGTCTGGACTCAATCGACGCCCTTGAGCTGGGGCTGGCGGTAAAAAATCAGTACGGCGTAGTGCTTTCTGCCGAAAGTGACGAGATGCGTCAGCACTTCTATTCCGTTGCCACGCTCGCGGCTTTTATTCATCAACAACGCGCCTGAGAATGACCGCTATGACAGAACAACAAACGATTTATCAGGAAGTCTCTGCGCTTCTTATTACGCTGTTTGAAGTCGCCCCGGAGGATATTACCCCTGAGGCACGGCTTTACGAGGATCTGGATCTCGACAGCATTGATGCCGTCGATATGGTAGTGCACCTGCAAAAGAAAACGGGCCATAAAATCAAGCCCGAAACCTTCAAAGCGGTGCGCACGGTGCAGGACGTCGTGGACGTTGTGGAACAGCTTCAGCGCGACGCGTAACGTGCGTTCGATTCCAGTTCTTCCCGCCCTGACGGGGCTGATGCTGCTGGCATGGCCGTTTTTGATCGGCTTCGGGCTGGCGAATAATAGCCTGCACGGGATACTGCCCGTGATGGCGCTGGTGCTGCTGTTACGCGTCTGCCAGGCCCGTCGGCAGGGCGGTCCCCTGCGTTATCTTTTCGTGAGCGTGGCGCTGGCTGGCATAGCGCTTTGCGCGGCGAGCTACGTCCTGCACGCGCACCAGTGGGTGCTGTTTTATCCGGTGATGGTGAATCTGGTGATGCTGGTGGTGTTTGGCGGTTCGCTGTGGACGGCAATGCCTGTCGTTGAACGGCTGGCGCGCCTGCGTGAACCGGATCTCTCCCCCGTCGGGGTACGTTACACGCGCCGGGTTACCCAAGTCTGGTGCGGCTTTTTTATTATTAACGGGGCGATCGCGCTGTTTACCGTATTACACGCCGATATCCGTCTGTGGACGCTGTGGAACGGAATGATAGCCTATCTCCTGATGGGCACGCTGATGGCCGGCGAGTGGCTGGTGCGACAACGGGTGATGAAAAACGATGCTTAACCCTCTCCCGCTTAGCCAGTGGCTCAGTGCCCCCCGCCCTGACGACACCCCTGTCGCCTGGCAGGACAACCATCTCTGGACGCTTGGCGATCTGCGCCACGACGTCACTCAGCTGGTCGACACGCTGCGTGATGAAGAAGGCGAGCGCTGGGCGCTGTGCATCGAAAACGGCTATCTGTTTATTGTCGCGCTGCTGGCGACGCTGCATGCGGGTAAAACGCCGGTCCTCCCCGGGCACAGCCGGGCGGCACAGCTTAACGAACAGCGGGCGCTGTTCAGCGGCGTCCTGAGCGACACCACGCTCGATTTTCAGGGGCGACAGCTGCGGGTGGCTTCCCTTCAGCGGGCAGGCCATCCCTTTTCACCGCTGCCTGCCATCGATGAGATGCGCACGATCGAGCTTTACACCTCCGGCTCGACCGGCACGCCGCAGCGGGTGAGTAAGCCGGTGGTCAGCCTGGATCGTGAGGCTCGTCTGCTGGCGGAACATTTTGGCGATCGTCTGGCAGGCTGTCACGTCGTCGCTTCCGTGGTGCTGCACCATCTGTATGGCCTGACGTTTCGTGTCGTCTTACCCATGGCGCTCGGCCTGCCGCTGCACGCCAGCCTGCTCAACTATGCCGAGCAGCTCTCTGCCCTTCCCGACAATAAACGCTATCTTTTCATCAGCAGTCCGGCGTTTCTCAAGCGGCTGGACGCGTCGCTGACGCCGCCCCCCGTCAACCTGCTCTTCTCCGCTGGCGGCGCGCTGCCCTGGCAGGAGGTCGCCGCGGTTCAGGCCTGGCTCAACGTCTGGCCGGATGAAATATACGGCAGCACAGAAACGGGGGTTATGGCCTGGCGCTACCGTCAGGAGGAAAGCATCCGCTGGCAGCCTTTCCCCGGCGTGACGTTTCACGGCGATCGCGTGACGTCGCCGCTGATCCCCGAGGCGGAGGGGGTCCTGCTGGATGATATCCTGCACTTCACGGCTGACGGGCAGTTCAGCCTCGTCGGGCGCCGCGGTCGGGTGGTCAAAATTGAAGATAAGCGCATTTCGCTCGATGACATTGAGCGCCGCCTGCTGGCGCTGGACGGCATCCGCGAAGCCGCCGCGCTGACGGTGACGCGCGGCGGGCGTCAGGGTATTGGCGTATTGCTGGTGCTGAATGAAGCGGTGCGTCAGCAACACGAACAGAGCAAAAAAGCGCAGGAGCTCGCCTGGCGTCGCGCCCTTCGCCCCTGGCTTGAACCGGTTGCCGTGCCGCGCTACTGGCGGATCGTTGATGAAATTCCGGTCAACAGCATGAACAAGCGCGTAACTGCGCAGCTACAGGAGTTGTTTCATGAAAATCCCTGAAATCGAACGCCGCGAGCCTGGACCCGGGTATCTGGAGATAACCCTTTATCTTGATCCTGACCTGCTCTGGTTTAAGGGACATTTTGCCGTACAGCCGCTGCTGCCGGGCGTAGCCCAGCTCGACCGGGTGATGCATTACGCCGCCGCGCTGGCGCCGGGCTACCGTTTTCACAGTATTCAGAACGTAAAGTTCGCCGCCCCGCTGTTGCCGGAGAACACGGTCACGCTGCTCCTTGCCTGGCAGCCCGAACGCCAGATGCTGACCTTTAGCTACCAGCGCCATGCGGGTAACGAGCGCCACACCGCCAGCAGCGGGAAGATTCGCTTATGTCAGTAACCTTCCGTCCCTGCGTGCTGATCCCGTGCTACAACCACGGGGCGATGATGGCTTCGGTGCTGGCGCGCCTGGCGCCTTTCGATCTGCCCTGTCTGGTGGTGGACGACGGCAGCGATGAAACCACGCGCCGCACGCTTGAAGCGCTGGCGGCGGATCGTCCGCAGGTCACGCTGCTGCGCCTCGCCGAAAACAGCGGCAAAGGCGCGGCGGTGATGCAGGGGCTGAAAGCCTGTGCCGATCGCGGCTTCACCCACGCCGTTCAGGTGGACGCTGACGGCCAGCACGCTATCGAAGACATCCCCAAACTGCTGGCGCTGGCCGAACGCCATCCCGATGCGCTCATTTCCGGGCAGCCCGTTTACGATGACTCGATCCCCCGTTCGCGCCTGTACGGCCGCTGGATAACGCACGTCTGGGTCTGGATTGAAACCCTCTCCCTGCAACTGAAAGACAGCATGTGCGGGTTTCGCGTTTACCCGATAGCCCCGGTTTTGCGCCTTGCAGCAACCACGCCGCTCGGCAGGCGAATGGATTTTGATACCGAAGTGATGGTGCGCCTCTACTGGCAGGGCAACACCAGCTATTTTCTGCCCACCCGCGTGACCTATCCGCCGAACGGGGTATCCCATTTCGATGCCCTGAAAGACAACGTGCGCATCTCGTTGATGCATACCCGCCTGTTTCTCGGCATGCTGCCGCGCATTCCTTCCCTGCTGATGCGTCGCCGCTCGCAGCACTGGGCGCAGCAGCAGGAGGTGAAAGGATTATGGGGCATGCGCCTGATGCTGCGCGTCTGGCAGTTGCTGGGGCGAAAGGCGTTTACCATCCTGCTGTGGCCGGTTACGGCCGTCTACTGGCTGACCGCCCGCGCTGCGCGTCAGGCGTCGCAGCAGTGGCTGACGCGGGTTAAAACGGTGATGGCACAGCGGCAAATGCCGCAACCCGTACGGCTTAACAGTTTTTCCCACTTCCTGCGCTTCGGTCATGCCATGCTGAACAAAGTGGCCAGCTGGCGCGGCGAAATGAAGCTTCATCGCGATCTGGTCTTTGCGCCAGGCGCGCAGGAGGCGCTGGGTCTTGACGATCCTCAGGGCAAACTGCTGCTCGCGTCGCATCTTGGCGATGTGGAAGCCTGCCGGGCGCTGGCCCAGCGCGAAGGGGCGAAAACCATCAACGCGCTGGTCTTTAGCGACAATGCTCAGCGTTTTAAACAGGTGATGGAGGAGATGGCGCCGCAGGCGGGCATTCACCTGATGCCGGTCACCGACATTGGCCCGGAGACCGCCATCCTCATTAAAGAGAAGCTGGATCGCGGCGAATGGGTGGCGATCGTGGGCGATCGCATCGCCGTCACCCCGCAGCGCGGCGGCAGCTGGCGGGTGATATGGAGCGAATTTATGGGCCAACCCGCGCCGTTCCCGCAGGGACCGTTTATTCTGGCGTCCCTATTGCGCTGCCCGGTGGTGCTGATTTTTGCCCTCTGCCAGCAGGGAAAGCTGACCCTGCACTGCGAGCCGTTTGCCGACCCGCTGCTGCTGCCGCGCGGCGAACGCCAGCAGGCGCTACAGCAGACCGTCGATCGCTATGCGCAGCGGCTGGAGCATTACGCGCTCTTGTCGCCGCTCGACTGGTTTAATTTTTTCGATTTCTGGCAGCTGCCAGAGGTCAACGAGAAGGAGTAAAGGGTGCTGACCGATCCCCGCTTTACGGCTGAAGTTGAAATCACCGTTCCGTTCCACGACGTCGATATGATGGGCGTGGTGTGGCACGGCAACTATTTCCGCTATTTTGAGATTGCCCGCGAAGCGCTGCTCAACCAGTTTGATTACGGCTATCGCCAGATGAAAGCGTCCGGCTACGTCTGGCCGGTGGTGGATACCCGGGTGAAATACCGCGACGCGGTGACCTTCGAGCAGCGCATTCGCGTCCGCGCCCACATTGAAGAGGTTGAAAACCGTCTGCGCATCGCCTATCAAATCTTCGACGCGCAAACCGGGAAACGCACCACCACCGGCTACACCATTCAGGTGGCCGTGGAGGAAGCAAGCCGGGAGATGTGCTTTGTCAGCCCGGCCATTCTGTTCGAACGCATGGGGATCGCGCCATGAAGTGGATAACGCTACTCGCGCTGCTGGTAAGCCCGCTGGTGAACGCGGTCACGCTGGATGAACTGCAACAGCGGTTTGCGGAGCAACCGGTGGTGCGCGCACACTTCGAACAGACCCGCACGATCAAGGACATGCCTCAGCCCCTGCGCTCGCAGGGGGAGATGCTGATCGCCCGTGACAATGGCCTGCTGTGGGATCAAAAAGCGCCGTTCCCGATGACGCTGCTGCTGGATGACAAACGAATGGTGCAAATCGTCAACGGTCAGCCGCCGCAGACCATTACCGCCGACACTAACCCGCAGATGTTCCAGTTCAACCATCTGCTGCGGGCGCTGTTCCAGGCCGACCGCAAGGTGCTGGAAGAGAACTTCCGCATCGATTTCAAAGACCTGGGCGAAGGCCGCTGGTCGCTGGTGCTGACGCCCGTTACCACGCCGCTGGACAAGATTTTCTCCACCCTTGATTTGAAGGGCGCGATCTATCTGGAATCCATTCGCCTGAACGATAAGCAAGGCGACACGACGGATATCGCCCTCTCCCGCCACCAACTGACGCCCGCCCGCCTGACCGATGCAGAACGCCAGCGCTTTGCCGCACCGTAACGCCCTGCGCCCGGCGCTGCTGTGGGCCGCGGTATGCCTGATCCTGCTGGGCGTGCTGCTGTCGCTGCTGCCCGGCGCGCGGCTGAACAGCAGCGTGCTCGCCATGCTGCCGAAACAGACGCTCGGCGCGATCCCTCCCGCCCTCAACGACGGATTTATGCAGCGCCTCGACCGCCAGCTCATCTGGCTGGTCAGCCCCGGTAAACAGCCGGACCCGCGCGTGGCGCAGCAGTGGTTAACCCTGCTGCAACGCAGCCAGGCGCTCAGCGAGGTAAAAGGCCCGCTGGACGCCGCCGGGCAACAGGCCTGGGGAGATTTCTTCTGGCAGCACCGCAATGGCCTGGTCGATCCGGCCACCCGCGCCCGCCTGCAAAACGGCGGTGAAGCGCAGGCTCAGTGGATCCTGTCCCAGCTTTACTCCGCCTTTTCCGGCGTGAGCGGCAAGGAGCTGCAAAACGATCCGCTGATGCTGATGCGCGGCGCGCAGCTCGCGCTGGCGAAGAACAGCCAGAAGATGCAGCTGATGGACGGCTGGCTGGTGACAAAAGATGCGGCCGGGAACTACTGGTATCTGCTGCACGGCGAGCTGGCGGGCTCGTCGTTTGACATGCAGCAAACCCACCAGCTGGTGACCACCCTCAACGCGTTGCAGCAGACGCTGAAAAGCCAGTATCCACAGGCGCAGCTGCTCTCGCGCGGGACGGTGTTCTACAGCGATTACGCCAGCCAGCAGGCTAAAAAAGATATTTCCACGCTCGGCGTCGCCACGGTGCTCGGGGTGATCCTGCTGATTGTGTCGGTGTTTCGCTCCGTGCGTCCGCTGCTGCTGAGCCTGCTCTCCATTGCCATCGGCGCACTGGCGGGGACGGTCGTGACGCTCCTGCTGTTCGGTGAGCTGCACCTGATGACGCTGGTGATGAGCATGAGCATCATCGGCATCTCGGCGGACTATACGATTTACTACCTCACGGAGCGGATGGTGCACGGCGCGGAACACTCACCCTGGCAAAGCCTGGCAAAAGTGCGTAACGCGCTGCTGCTGGCGCTGCTGACTACCGTCGTGGCGTATCTCTTCATGATGCTGGCCCCCTTCCCCGGCATTCGTCAGATGGCGGTGTTCGCCGCCGCAGGGCTGAGCGCCTCGTGCCTGACGGTAATTTTCTGGCACCCGTGGTTGTGCCGTGGCATGCCGGTTCGCCCGATCCCCCTGAGAGGGATGATGCAGCGCTGGCTGAACGCCTGGCGCGACAGCAAAGCCCTCTCCGTCGGGCTGCCGGTAGCACTGGCGCTGCTCTCCGCCATCGGGATCGCCAGCCTGCGGGTGGATGACGATATCGCCCGGCTTCAGGCGCTGCCGCAGGACATTCTGGCGCAGGAAAAAACCATCACCGCCCTGACCGGGCAAAATGTCGATCAGAAGTGGTTCGTGGTGTATGGCGCGTCGGCTCAGGAAACGCTGGAGCGGCTGGAGGCGTTTGCCCCGGCGCTGGCGCTGGCGCAAAAAGCCGGAGAATTAACCCGCTGGCGCACCCTGCCGCTGAACTCGCTGGCGCGGCAGAACAGCGATCTGCAACTTCTGCGTAACGCCGCGCCGACGGTGACGAAAATGCTGCAAAGCACGGGGCTGAATGCCGTCGCCCCGAATCTGAACGCCATGCCTGTCAGCGTGGAGGCGTGGCTCGCCAGCCCGGCCAGCGAGGGCTGGCGTTTGCTGTGGCTGACGCTGCCGAACGGCAAAAGCGGTGTGCTGGTCCCGGTCGATGGCGTCAGAAACAGCGCTGCGCTCGGTGAGCTGGCCGCCCGCCATCCCGGAGTCGTCTGGGTTGACCGTAAGGCCAGCTTCGACAGCCTGTTTGCACTCTACCGCGCGCTGCTGACGGGGCTGCTGGGCGTGGCGCTGGCGGTGATAGCCTGCGGCGCGGTGGTGCGCCTCGGCTGGCGAAAAGGGCTGGTGGCGCTGGTGCCGTCCGTGCTGTCGCTGGGCGGCGGGCTGGCGGCGCTGGCCGTGACGGGCCATCCGGTGAACCTGTTTTCCCTGCTGGCGCTGGTGCTGGTCCTCGGCATTGGCATCAACTACACGCTGTTTTTCAGCAACCCGCGCGGCACGCCGCTGACCTCCATGCTGGCGATTACCCTCGCCATGATGACCACCCTACTGACGCTGGGGATGCTGGTGTTCAGCACCACTCAGGCCATCAGCAGCTTTGGCATTGTGCTGGTGAGCGGTATCTTCACCGCGTTCCTGCTCGCCCCGCTGGCGATGCCGACTAACAAAGAGAACTTACCATGACCCGTTTCATTCGCCTGGCGGCAGTGATGATGGCCCTGTTGCTGGCGGGGTGTAGCCATACGACGAACCGCGATGACGCGCGCCCTCAGGCCTGGCTCCAGCCCGGCACCCGCGTCACGCTGCCACCGCCGGGCATCACGCCTGCCATCCGCGCGCAGCAGTTGCTTACCGGCAGTTTTAAAGGCCAGACCCAGTCGCTGCTGGTGATGCTGAACGCCGATGGCGATAAAGTGACGCTTGCCGGCCTCTCCTCCGTCGGGATCCGCCTGTTCCTCGCCACCTACGACGACACCGGGATCCACACCGAGCAGTCGGTTGTGATGCCGCAGCTGCCGCCCGCCAGCCAGGTGCTGGCCGACGTGATGCTCAGCCACTGGCCGCTCAGCGCCTGGCAGCCGCAGTTGCCGAAAGGCTGGACGCTGAACGATACTGACACCAGACGCGAACTGCGCAACCCCGATGGCAAACTGGTCACGGAAATTGCCTACCTGAACCGTAACGGCAGGCGCGAACCGATTAGCATTGTGCAGCACGCTTTTCACTACCACATCACCATTCAATATCTGGGTGACTGAGATGATTTACCTTTCTGCCGTTGGCATGGTCAACGCGCTCGGCAACTCGGCTGATGAAATAGCGGCAAACCTGAACGCTGGCGTAGCCCCCGGGACGCGCCAGCGTGCGGGCTGGCTACAGGGCCTACCCGAGGCCGTGCTGGGCGGGGTGGAGGGTGATCTTCCCCCTGTTCCCGGGTCTTTTTCTGCGCATCGAAGTCGCAACAACCAGCTGCTGCTGGCGGCGCTGGCGCAAATCCGGCCCGCCGTCGATGCGGCCATTGCGCGCGTGGGGCGCGACCGCGTGGCGGTGGTGCTGGGCACCAGCACCTCCGGACTGGACGAGGGTGATGAGTACGTGCGCCGCGCGCAGAACGGCGAGCGCAGTCCGCAGTGGCAATATCCGCAGCAGGAGCTGGGCGATCCGTCGCGCTTTCTCGCCAGTTGGCTTGCGCTGGACGGCCCGGCGTATACCATCTCGACCGCCTGCTCCTCCAGCGCACGGGCGATCATCAGCGGCCGTCGCCTGATCGACGCCGGTCTGGTGGACGTCGCCATCGTCGGCGGGGCCGACAGCCTGAGCCGCATGCCGGTCAACGGCTTCAACAGCCTGGAATCCTTCTCCCCGACCCTGTGCGAACCGTTTGGCCGCAACCGTCGTGGGATCACCATTGGCGAAGCGGCAGCACTGATGGTACTGACCCGCGAGCCGGGCGAGATTGTGCTCCTGGGCGCGGGGGAATCCAGCGATGCGTACCATATTTCCGCCCCACATCCGCAGGGCGAAGGGGCGATCCGCGCCATCACCCAGGCGCTGAACGAGGCGGGCATGACGGCGGCGGACGTCGGTTATATCAACCTGCACGGCACCGCCACGCCGCTGAACGATCGCATTGAGGCGCAGGTGATCCACGATCTCTTTGGCGACCGCGTGCCGTGCAGCTCCACGAAACATCTTACCGGCCACACGCTGGGCGCCGCCGGGATCACCGAGGCCGCCCTGAGCTGGCTGATCCTGACCCGAGACCTGCCGCTGCCGCCGCAGGATTTTTCCCGCTACGCGCCGGACGACACCCTGCCCGCCTTCGGCCTACTGCACCAGAGCGCACCGCTGAATAAACCAGTGATCCTGTCAAACTCTTTCGCGTTTGGCGGCAACAACGCCAGCCTTCTGCTGGGGAGAGTATGATGCGCTACTTACCACCCGGGGATTATCTTCCTCACGACACGCCGATGCTGCTGCTTGAGAGCGTGGAAAGCGTCACCGATGACCGCGCCGTTTGCAACGTGACGGTGAACGATCGGGGCGTTCTGGCGCCGTTTCTGGACGCAGGCGGCAACCTGCCCGGCTGGTTTGCGCTGGAGCTGATGGCTCAGACCGTGGGCGTCTGGTCTGAATGGCACCGAATGCAAAAAGGGCTGCCGCACTGTGCGCTGGGTATGGTGCTGGGCGCGCGCGAGCTGGTGTGCGACGCAGGGCATTTTGCCGCAGGCAGCACGCTGACCATTACCATCGAACGTCTGATGCAGGATGAGCGCTTTGGCAGCTTCGAGTGCACCATTCATGCGGATAATATTTCCCTCGCCACGGGCCGCGTGAACACCTTCCAGCCGAGCGAGGAAGAATTAACCACACTTTTCAACCAGGGAACACCATCATGAGATCCGTACTGGTCACCGGCGCCAGCAAAGGCATTGGCCGCGCTATCGCCCTTCAGCTTGCGGCGGACGGTTTCACCGTCGGCGTGCATTACCATCGTGATGAAGCGGGCGCGCAAGAGACGCTGGAGGCGATTGTCCAGGCAGGCGGCGCGGGCCGTTTACTCACCTTCGACGTGGGCAACCGCGAGCAGTGCCGTACGGTGCTGGAACAGGCGATCGCTGACCACGGCGCGTGGTATGGCGTGGTCAGTAACGCCGGTATTACCCGCGACGGCGCATTTCCGGCGCTCAGCGACGATGACTGGGACAGCGTGATCCACACCAATCTCGACAGTTTTTATAACGTCATTCATCCCTGCATTATGCCGATGATCGGCACCCGCAAGGGCGGGCGGATCATCACCCTGTCGTCGGTGTCAGGCATTATGGGCAACCGTGGGCAGGTGAACTACAGCGCGGCGAAAGCCGGGATCATCGGCGCCACCAAAGCGCTCGCCACCGAGCTGGCAAAACGCAAAATCACCGTCAACTGCATCGCGCCGGGGCTGATTGATACCGGTATGATCGAGATGGATGAAGCCGCGCTGAACGCGGCGATGTCGATGATCCCGATGCAGCGTATGGGCCAGGCCGAGGAAGTGGCCGGGCTGGCGAGCTACCTGATGTCGGATAAAGCAGGCTATGTGACGCGACAGGTGATATCGATCAACGGAGGCATGCTATGACCCGCCGGGTAGTGATTACGGGCATGGGCGGCATCACCGCATTCGGCGAGGACTGGCCGACCATCTCGCGCCGTCTGCGCGAGTATGAAAATGCGGTACGTACCGTGACGGAGTGGCAGGCGTATGACGGCCTGCAAACCCTGCTCGCCGCGCCGATTGAAGATTTCACTCTGCCCGCTCACTATACCCGTAAGCGCATTCGCGCTATGGGCCGCGTGTCGCTGCTCTCAACCCGCGCCACCGAGCTGGCGCTGGAGCAGGCGGGACTGATCGACGACGCGGTGCTGACCAACGGTCAGACCGGCATCGCCTACGGCTCGTCGACGGGCAGCACCGGGCCGGTCAGCGAGTTTGCCTCCATGCTCACCGAAAAGCACACCCACAACATCACCGGCACCACCTACGTGCAGATGATGCCGCACACCACGGCGGTGAATACCGGACTGTTCTTTGGCCTGCGCGGACGGGTGATCCCCACCTCAAGCGCCTGTACCTCTGGCAGCCAGGCGATTGGCTACGCCTGGGAAGCGATTCGTCACGGCTACCAGACCGTGATGGTGGCAGGCGGCGCGGAAGAGCTGTGCCCGTCGGAAGCGGCGGTTTTCGATACCCTGTTTGCCACCAGCCAGCGTAACGACGCGCCCAAAACCACGCCGTCGCCGTTTGACGTTCAGCGCGATGGCCTGGTGATTGGCGAAGGGGCGGGCACGCTGGTGCTGGAAGCGCTGGATCACGCCAGAGCACGCGGGGCGACAATCTATGGTGAGATCGTGGGCTTTGCCACCAACTGCGATGCGGCGCACATCACCCAGCCCCAGCGTGAAACCATGCAGGTGTGTATGGAGCAGTCGCTGGCGATGGCGGGCCTTAGCCCTCAGGACATTGGCTACATTTCTGCCCACGGCACGGCAACCGATCGCGGGGATATCGCCGAGAGTCAGGCGACCGCCGCTATTTTCGGCGACAGCGTGCCCATCTCATCCTTAAAGAGCTATTTCGGCCATACCCTGGGTGCCTGCGGCGCGCTGGAAGCCTTGCTGAGTCTGCATATGATGCGGGAGGGCTGGTTCACGCCGACGCTCAATTTAAGACAACCGGATGAGCAATGCGGCGCTTTAGATTATATTATGGGGGAAACCCGCCCGATTGATTGCGAATTTATTCAGAGCAATAACTTTGCCTTTGGCGGCATTAATACCTCGATAATCATTAAACGCTGGGCGTAACTATGTACCAGTTTGTACTGGGAAAGATCTCCACCCTTAGCGCGGACCCGCTGGCGTCAACGCTCGCAGACATGGCACCTCAGGGTGCGCGATACGCTTCCTGGCTTGCAGGCCGGACGCTGCTCGCCAGAACTTTATCCCCCTCACCGCTTCCCGAGATAATCTACGGCGAGCAGGGAAAACCGGCATTCGCTAACGGCCATCCGCTGTGGTTTAACCTGAGCCACAGCGGGGACGACATTGCCATGCTGATAAGCGATGAAGGCGAGGTTGGCTGCGATATCGAAGTGATCCGCCCGCGGGAGAACTGGCAGGCGCTGGCGAATGCCGTTTTCAGCCTCACCGAGCATGACGAGCTGGAGCGTGAAGCGCCGGAAGAACAGCTTTCCGCATTCTGGCGCATCTGGACGCGCAAAGAGGCGATCGTCAAACAGCGTGGCGGCAGCGCGTGGCAGATTGTCAGCATTGACAGCACCGCCCAGTCGCTCCCGGTCAGCCAGCTGCGCTTCGGCTCGCTGAGCCTGGCGGTCTGTACTCCTACGCCTTTCACCTTAACGGCGGAATCGGTGACTTACTCCGGTATTTCTGCAGCATAAAAAACGGCCATTCGGGTTAAAACCGAAATGGCCGATGCGCATTTAACGCGTTGCTAAGCTTATTTTAAATTATCAGGAAAGTTTTTTGGCAACTCGCTGGCAGCACACGCAATAACGCTATCGTCATTCGCACCGCAGTCGCGTACAAAAGTAATCGTCGCAAATTCATCAATCACTTCGGTTGGATACGCTGGCCCGGCATCACGGTAGCTGTTCATCAGCGGAATGTGATCGTTCTGGAAGCAGACGGTTTTTTCCGGATTATTCATGACCCAGCGTGGGAAGAAGATGGTGCCGTGGAACAGGCGGTCGCCCAGGTTCACAATCAGGCTCACGTCGGTACCGGTTGGCTCCGTCCAGGAAATTTTATAGATGCTTTCCCCGACGCGGACAATGTAGGCCTGCTGATCTTTCACCCAACGATTGCCCACCAGACCGCTGTGAATACGGTAGTCGAGCGTGTTCTCGTTTTTAACGTAAATTTCGTAGTTCCAGCCATTGTCGTAGGTATATACCAGATGTTTGCCGACGAAGCCGCTTAAATCATGTTTATCGAAGGTGCTCATAAGATGTCTCCTTTGTTTTGATGAGACGATCGTACCCCTTCAAAAAATGAATGAATAACGCTATTTTTGAATCAAATTCATCCAAAATTTAGATTAATCATGCACAAGACGACGCTCGAACAGTGGGCCTTGCTGGAAAGAGTCATCGAGGCTGGCAGCTTCGCTAAGGCGGCGGAAGAGACCCATCGCAGCCAGTCCTCGGTCAGCTATAACCTGTCGCTTTTGCAGGAGCGGCTGGGCGTAGCGCTCCTGATGACAGAGGGACGCCGTGCCGTGCTGACCCCGGCGGGTGAGCTGTTGCTGAATCAGGTTAAACCGCTGCTGAAAGCCTTCGCCTACGTTGAAACGCGCGCTGCAACCCTGCGCAGCGGGATGCGAACCCGTATCGACCTGATGGTAGACAGTATTTTTCCGCGCAGCCGGCTGTTCGCGATTTTGCGCCAGTTTCAGCAGCTGTACCCGCAAACGCAGGTGCGGCTTACCGAGGTGCTGGAAAACAGCCGCGCAGATGCGCTCAATGATGAGGCCGACGTGATGGTCTTAACCCGCCGCCAGGACATTACCGGCCTGGGCGAATGGCTGATGAATATCGATTTTGTTGCCGTCGCGCATCACGCGCACCCGCTGTTTGCGCTGGATACACCGCTTAACGACGAGATGCTTCGACCGTGGCCGCGCATTCAGATCGCAGACAGCCAGCCCACCGTTCGCCCCACCGGGGAGTCGTGGACATTCTCCACCATCGATGCCGCGATCGAAGCAGTGATGTATCAGGTTGGATATGGCTGGTTACCGGAAGAACGCATTCAGACCCCGCTCCAGCAGGGCATCCTCAAAATCCTGCCCCTCAGCCACGGCGTTCGACGCGCCACGCCGCTGCACCTCATCGTTAAACGCTCCCTCAGCCCGCTGGACGAGCAGGTTGAGACGCTGTTGCGCCTTTTTAAACAGGAGCCGTCATCGTCAACTGCTACGCTTTAAGTTTTGAACCATAAAACGACAAGGAGTGAACGATGAAAATCGATTTAACGGGGAAAGTAGCGCTGGTGACCGCGTCCACCGGCGGTATTGGGTTTGCCATCGCCCGCGGACTGGCGGAGAGCGGTGCGGAAGTGATCGTCAACGGGCGCAGCGTCGACTCGGTGAACAAAGGCATTCAGGCGCTCCAGCAGGTGGTGCCAGGCGTACAGGTCCGTGCCGCCATCGCCGACCTGAGCTCGCAGGAGGGCGTTGACGAACTACTCAGGGTCGCCACGCACGTCGATATTCTGGTGAATAACGCCGGGATCTATGGCCAGCAGGATTTTTATTCCACCGACGACGAGACCTGGGAACGCTACTGGCAAACCAACGTGATGTCCGGCGTGCGCCTCTCCCGTGCCCTGCTGCCCGGTATGGTACAAAAAGGCTGGGGTCGGGTAGTGTTTATCTCGTCAGAATCGGCCTGCAATATTCCTGCGGATATGATCCACTATGGCGTGACAAAAACCGCCCAGCTCTCGCTGGCGCGCGGTCTGGCGAAGTTCGTGGCAGGCAGCGGCGTCACGGTGAACAGCGTGCTGCCGGGCCCGACAATGTCGGACGGTTTTGCCGCGATGATGAAAGACGAGATGGAGAGAACCGGCAAATCGCTGGAGCAGCTGGCGAAAGCGTTCGTGATGGAGAATCGCCCCAGCTCGGTTATTCAGCGCGCCGCAACGGTAGAAGAAGTGGCGAATATGGTGGTGTATGTCTGTTCCATGCAGGCCTCCGCGACTTCCGGCGCGGCGCTGCGCGTTGACGGTGGCGTGGTGGATGACATAGTTTGACCCGTCAGGCCACAGGTTCGAGAAAAAATGAGATCGGATAGAAGGACTGTGAAGGTAAAGCAGGTAAACTAGTGAACAGAATGTGTATTTCAGCTAAGACGTATTTATGACCAATATGATTGCCGACGAAGCCGTGGCGAAGTCCAGCGTGCTCTCTGTCTTTGACTTTGATGGTACGTTGACGCACCACGACAGTTTTATTCCGTTCCTGCGCTTTGCCTTTGGCAAGCGCTACTTTGCGGGTCGCCTGGTGCGCATGGCCCTGCCCACGCTGCACTGCGTGCGTCGCAAGCTGACGCGTGATGAGCTGAAAGAGGTGTTGATCAAAACCTTCCTGACGGGGGTGGATGAGCACTGGTTACGTCAGCAGGCAGAGGCCTTCTGTGAAAAATACTGGAACAAGCTGATGCGCCCGGAAGGGGTCATGGCTGTCGCCAACGAAGTTAATTCCGGTGCGGAAGTGACGATTTGCTCCGCCTCCCCGGCGCTGGTATTGCAGCCGTGGGCCGATAAGCTCGGCATTAAGCTGATTGGCACGCAGCTGGAAGTGAAAGACGGCAAGCTGACCGGGCGGATCACCGGTAACAACTGCCGCTGCGCGCAGAAAGTGGCGAGGCTGGAAAAGGTGTATGGCGATCTGAACGCATATCACCTGCGCGCCTGGGGCGACACGCGTGGCGACCACGAGCTGCTGGCGGCGGCGCAGGATCCGCACTGGCGCCATTTCCATCATCCGCGCAAGCGCCGAAACTCACCGATAATAAAGTAGCCTTTTGCCGGGTGGCGGCTGCGCCTTACCCGGCCTACATCCCAATCGTAGGCCCGGTAAGCGAAGCGCCACCGGGCGATACATCAGGCCTCACGTTTACCCGGGAACATCACGCTCGCAATAATCCCCAGCGCCAGAACCCCCAGCACCACAAACAGGCTTGCCGTGGCACCGATGTTATAACCGTGATGCCAGAAGTGATCGGTCGCATTCAGCCCCAGCTTGAACGCCACGAAGAACAGCAGTAACACTACCGCTTTCTCAAGATGCACCAGATACTGCTTCAGCGCTTCCAGCACGAAGTAGAGGGTACGCAGGCCGAGGATCGCGAACATCATGGCGCTGTAGATAATCAGCGGCTCGCGGCTGACGGCAATGATCGCGGGAACGGAGTCGAAGGCGAACATCACGTCGGACAGCTCTACCACCGCCACGCAGAGCAGCAGCGGCGTCGCGTAGCGCTTCGCCTTCTTCACACGACCTACCATCACATCCTTGTTTTCAGGCTTCTCCAGCTCGGCGTCCACCTCTTTTTGGGTCAGGATAAACGCGTGGCTGCTGATTTTTGGCCAGACCGGATAGAAGCGTTTTACCAGGCGGTACGCCAGATGGTTGGAGTAATCCTCGACTTCATCACTCTCTTCATTGCGTTTCAGCATCATCACCGCCGTCCAGCCGACGACCAGCGCAAAAATCACCTCAACGTATGGCCCCAGGCTCAGCAGGCTGGTGCCGATGGCAACAAAAATACCGCGGAACACAATCGCCCCCAGCACGCCCCAGTAGAGCACGCGGTGACGATACTTATCCGGCACGCCGAACCAGGCGAAGATCGCCATCATCACAAACAGGTTGTCGACGGAGAGCACCTCTTCCAGTGCATAGCCGGTGAGGAACAGACTGGCCATCTCCGCGCCGTGGTGCACGTATAAGAAGCCAGCAAACGCCATCGCCATCATGACCCAGAAGATGGACCACATGGCCGCGCTTTTCAGCGAGATCGGTTTATCGTGACGGTGCATGAAGAGGTCGATAAACATCGCCCCAACGGCCATCACCACAAAGACAACAACGGTTTCCGTCGGGAAACCGAGATGAGCAGCAGACATAGACAACCCTTTTAAGAAGACAAAACACAACACCATGCAGGCTGGCGTAAACCAGAAGTGAGAATGGGGGAGCGTGTTATTCGCCTATACCCCACAAAACCGCAGCTCTTTGGCTGCGCAAGGTGTGTACTTTACCTCACAACGGGGGGTGGCGCATCTGTCGTTTAGGCTCACGAGGTAAAGCCCGTTAACTGTGAGTCACGTCTTATTTACATCATTTAAACCTTCCATTAACTGGATAAAAAGAAGGCGCCGACGCTATAGTGGTTTTGTTTAATAAAACAGAGTTGTACCTAATAAAACTAAGAACAGACCCTGCGAGGAACACATGACAGAACATATTCGTAATGGCACTGCCGCCACTGAGGACATAGAAAGAGAGACTATGCGCAAGGTGATCTGGCGTATCCTCCCGTTTCTGATAGTCAGTTATCTGGTCTCCATTATCGATCGCGGCAATATCGGCATGGCTTCGCTACAGATGAATGAGGATCTCGGTCTCAGCAAAGCGGCGTTTGGCTTCGCCAGTAGCCTCTATTTCGTGGCGTATTTTCTGTTTGAAGTTCCAAGCAATCTGGCAATGCAGAAAGTTGGCGCACGTCTGTGGATCCCCCGCATTATGATCAGCTGGGGGGTGGTATCCATGTGTATGGCACTGGTACAAAACACGACGTCGCTTTATATCGTGCGTTTTCTGCTGGGTGCCGCGGAGGCGGGCTTCTTCCCCGGCGTCGTACTCTTTCTGACCTGGTGGATCCCTTCCCGCTACCGTGCGCGAATTATCGCGTCCTTTATGGTCGCGATCCCGCTGGCCAATTTTATTGGCTCGCCGCTGTCCGGGTTGATTCTGTCGCTGGATGGATGGCTGGATCTGCGCGGCTGGCATCTGCTGTTTATCATTGAAGGTTTACCCGCCGTCCTGCTGGGTATTGCCGCCTGGTTTGTTCTTCGCGATCGTCCGCACCAGGCTAACTGGCTTAACGCGGAACAGAAAAAATGGCTGGAAACGACGCTTGAAACCGAGCGTCAACAGCAAAAAAATATCGGACACCAGACGACATGGCAGTTGCTCAGGCATCGTCAAATCTGGCTGCTGGCGCTGATTTACGCAGGCGCGTCATCAGCGGGCACCACCATCAGCGTCTGGTCACCGCAGCTGCTGAAATCGTTCCACCTGGATAATCTGGAGACGGGTCTGTTCAACGCCATTCCTTACGGTCTGGCATCCGTACTGATGATTGTGTGGGGACGCAGTTCGGACCGAACCAACGAACGCCGCTGGCATACCGCTCTGACCCTTTTCATTATTGCCGCAGGCGTATTTGCCGCCTTTGTCAGCGTCTCTCTTTCCGCCACCATTGTTATCCTGAGCATCATGCTGATAGGGGCGTATTCAATGAAGGGGCCTTTCTGGGCGCTGGCGTCAGGCTGGATGAGCAGCACGTCGGCGGCTGCGGGGCTGGCTGCAATTGGCGCCATCGCTAACCTTATCGGCGGTGCGGTGATGGTCAACGCTTACGGTATTATCAACGAACGGACGGGTAGCCACACGCTGGCCATGCTTCCTCTGGCGGCGTTATGCGTCACGGGGGGTATCGCGGTATTGGTGATGGGACGCCAGGCCCGCAATGCTCAGTTGCATGAAAAGCAGGTCACCCATTAGACATAACAAAAGCGGGACGCACGTCCCGCTTTATGCTTAGAGACTCTCTTCCGCAGTATCCTGCGTTTCCCCATAAAACTGCTGGCAAAAAGGCTTACTGGCCCCCATTTTCTGTGACAGGCGGCTGGCGGTGGCATGCATTAGCTGGCTGATCCCCTGTTCACGGCGATCTTCAGTCAGTCTGGAGATGGGCCCGGTCAACGCCAGCGCCGCAATCAGCTTGTCATTGACGCCGAAGACGGGCATTGCGAACGCCGCAGTATGCGGGTCACGGGCGCCTGCGGTATAGAGCGGAACAACGGGCTCCCCCTCTGGCAGCGCGTCATTAAGGCCCCAGTGGCGAAGCACTTTACTGATGGCAGAATCGTCCAGCGGAAACTGAGTACCCGGCAGATTGCTGTGACGCAACCCGTGCGATGCTTCTGCCCGGAACAGGCACAGACGTTGCCCGCCTTCTAACACATACCAGCTGGCGCTCTCCTGAGAGGCCTGTGATAACGCCTGAAGCTCAGGCTGCACCACCCGGGAAAGATGGAAAGATTGTTCATAAAGTTTGCCAAGGTAAAGCAGACGTGGGCCAAGCGCATAATTGCCGTCATCATGCCTGACGACATAGTTCATTCGCTCAAGCGAATTCATTAACCGGTAAACCGTGGTTTTGTGATAACCCGATAGCTGCGCCAGCGCGGTCAGCGTCAGGCTCTCATCGCCGGGACGGAAGCAATCCAGTAAAGCCAGCGCCTTTTCGACCGCTACAACGCCTTCGTTACCCATCATCATCTCCTTTTCTGCTCGGCAGTGAGTGTACCTCAATTTTTGTGAGTCACTTCGTGTTTACATCACAAACGCCATCGCAGATCTGGCTAATGGGAAAGTAACACCGCTATAGTTGTTTTGTATTGTACACCTGCATTGTACACAGTAAAACAATATGGAGGCATATATGTCCGTTTCTGAAAAATCATTGATTAATCGTCAGGTCGAACGCGTATCGGCTGAACAGGTTCACCAGGCTGCCGAGTATCAGGCCGCCATTCTGGCGGATGTTGCCGGTCGCCGCGGTACACTCCATGGTCGTATCAAACCGCTCGCGCCTCACATGGCCGTTGCGGGCCCGGCAGTCACCGTGGAGGTGCGCCCGGGAGATAATCTGGCCATCCATGCCGCAATGGCCGTAGCACAGCCTGGCGATGTGTTGGTTGTTGACGGGAAAGGCGACCTGACCTGTGCGCTGCTCGGTGAGATTATGGCGACGCAGGCCCAGGCAAGCGGTATTGCGGGCATCATCATTGACGGGGCGGTACGTGATGCCGATACCCTGAGTAAAGGGCACTACCCCGTCTTCGCCGCCGGTCTTAACCCCTGTGGCCCGACAAAATCCATTCCTGGCCGGGTTAATCACCCCATCTCTATCGCTGGTGCAACGGTACGAGCCGGGGATCTGGTGGTCGCGGATATCGACGGCGTGGTGGTGATCCCGCGTGATGAAGTGCAGGCCGTTATCGCCATGGCCAAAGGGAAACTCGAAACAGAGACCCGACGTCTTGCTGCTATTCGTGAGGGCGATTTACGTCCACACTGGCTTAACGACGCGCTGCGTAAGGCAGGCATGTTATCTGACGGGGAGACGCTGTAATGGAAGACAAACGCGTTGTACTGGTCACGGGATGCGACCTGGCGGACCAGGCTGTCAACATGCTGCGAGACTTTGACGTGGTGTATGCCGGTCACCAGCCCACAGAAGATCAGCTGGTTACGCTGTGCGAACGGCACAATCCTGTGGCCATCCTGGTGCGTTACGGCAAAATAACCGCAAGGGTCATGGATGCAGCCCCTGAATTACAGGTTATATCGAAACACGGAAGCGGCATTGACGTGATAGACCAGCCAGCGGCAGCGGCGCGTAATATCGCCGTTCGTTCCGCCCCCGGCGCCAATGCGGCAGCGGTTGCAGAACATACCTGGGCATTGATTCTTGCCTGTGCCAAATCGGTGGTCACCCTTGATAAACGCCTGCGCGACGGGCACTGGGATAAAGCCACGCACAAATCGATCGAGCTGGAAGGCATGACGCTGGGGCTTATCGGTCTGGGGGCGATTGGCTCGCGGGTTGCGCTGGTGGGGCAGGCATTCGGCATGCAGATTGTGGCGTATGATCCTTACGCTAAAACGATGCCTTCTGGTTGTGAACGGGCAAACACCTTACCCGACCTTTTATCCCGTGCCGATGTTATCTCATTGCATTGTCCGCTCACTGACGACAACAGAGGAATGATCAACGCAGACACGCTCGCGCACTGTAAACGTAACGCGATTCTGGTGAACACAGCGCGCGGCGGGTTAATTAACGATGAAGCCCTGTTACACGCGCTGAAGGATGGAACCTTGCACAGCGCAGCACTCGACAGCTTTAACAGCGAGCCACTGACCGCCCCGAACCTGTGGCAGACCGTCGATAACGTCATCATTTCGCCGCATATTGGCGGCGTCAGCGCAGCGTCATACATCAAGATGGGAACCGTGGCCGCCAGCAATATTCTGGACGTTGTACACCTGGCTGACGTCGCCGTCAGCCCCTGAAATGCAATGATGAATGACCGCGCCCGCTTGTCATTTACCCTCAGCCAGCGCCTGCGCGCATGCCCAGGCACTGGCCCACGCCCACTGGAAGTTATACCCGCCGAGCCAGCCGGTCACGTCCATCACTTCACCAATGAAATAAAGACCCGGCACGTTGCGGGCTTCCATCGTGCGGGATGAGAGTTCGTTTGTATCCACGCCGCCCAGCGTCACTTCCGCCGTGCGGTAGCCTTCGGTGCCGTTTGGCTGCACGCGCCAGTTCGTCAGCGTCTCCACCAGCGTGTCCTGCTCGCGGCTGTTGAGCTGCTTAAGCGCAACATCCGGAATTTGCCCTAACACCTGCAAGCACTCCACGAGACGCTTCGGCAGCTGCATCGCCAGGGTATTTTTCAGGCTTTGATTCGGGTGCGCGGCGCGTTGCTCATTGAGGAAGGCGTCCAGATCGCAGTCCGGCACCAGGTTTACGGAGACAAACTCCCCCGGCTGCCAGTAGCTGGAGATCTGCAATACCGCTGGCCCCGAGAGACCGCGATGGGTAAAGAGCAGGTTTTCGCGGAACACCGTGCCGTCTTCGGCCGTAATGACCGACGGCACAGACACGCCGGAGAGCGTCTGAAGCTGTTCCAGCAGCGGCTTATGCAGCGTGAACGGCACCAGCCCGGCGCGCGTGGGTAATACTTTCAGGCCAAACTGCTCGGCGATTTTGTAGCCGAACGGTGAGGCACCCAGCCCCGGCATCGAGAGGCCGCCGCTGGCGATCACCAGGTTATCGGCGCTGACGGTTTCGCCGTTGAGTTGCAGCATGTACCCTTGCTCGTTACGGGCGACGTCCAGCACTTCGGTGCGCAGGCGCATGACTACGCCGCCTTTCTCGCACTCGGCCACCAGCATATCCACGATTTGCTGGGCGGAGTCGTCGCAGAACAGCTGTCCCAGCGTCTTCTCATGCCACGCGATACCGTGTTTACCCACCAGTTCGATGAAATCCCACTGCGTGTAGCGCGCCAGCGCAGATTTACAAAAATGACGGTTCTGGCTCAAATAGGCCGCAGGCTCGACATAAAGATTAGTGAAATTGCAGCGCCCGCCACCGGACATCAGGATCTTGCGGCCAGGCTTTTTTCCGTTATCCAGCAGCAGCACACGACGACCCGCTTGTCCGGCCATTGCCGCACAAAACATACCCGCCGCACCGGCGCCAATTACTACGGCATCAAACCTTTCCACGTCAAAATCCTCTTCGTTAACTGCCGCGGATTGTAAAGTTTCCTCAGTGGTCGCACCAGCGTAAAAAGATATTACAAAGCCATTTCATTGATATTTAAAGATTATCTATTCAGGCACATTTCTCAAATCAGGTGGTATGTCAAAAAAAGTCTATATTTCACTTTGCCCGTTGCGCATTTGTCCTGGATAATGCGCCGCGTTCATGTCCTCAAAATGGCGTAACGTCCTATGCTACATTTGTTTGCCGGCCTGGATTTACATACCGGGCTTTTATTATTGCTTGCTCTGGTTTTTGTGCTGTTTTACGAAGCGATCAATGGCTTCCACGACACTGCAAACGCAGTTGCAACGGTTATCTACACTCGCGCAATGCGATCGCAGCTTGCGGTCGTTATGGCGGCGGTATTTAACTTTTTTGGTGTCCTCCTGGGCGGACTGAGCGTTGCCTATGCCATTGTGCATATGCTGCCAACGGATCTGCTGCTTAACGTGAGTTCCGGTCATGGCCTGGCCATGGTGTTCTCAATGCTGCTTGCTGCGATTATCTGGAACCTCGGTACCTGGTATTTCGGCCTGCCGGCATCCAGCTCTCACACCCTTATCGGCGCGATTATCGGTATCGGTTTAACTAACGCCCTGATGACCGGTACATCGGTTGTTGATGCGCTGAACCTTCCTAAAGTACTGGGTATTTTCGGCTCTCTGATCATCTCCCCTATCGTCGGTCTGGTGGTAGCAGGTGGATTGATTTTCATCCTGCGTCGCTACTGGAGCAACACGAAGAAACGTGCACGTATCCACCTGACGCCAGCAGAGCGTGAGAAGAAAGACGGCAAGAAAAAGCCGCCGTTCTGGACGCGTATCGCGCTGATCATTTCCGCTATCGGCGTCGCCTTCTCTCATGGCGCGAACGATGGTCAGAAAGGTATCGGTCTGGTGATGCTGGTTCTGATTGGCGTCGCACCGGCAGGCTTCGTGGTTAACATGAACGCCTCTGGCTATGAGATCACCCGTACCCGTGATGCGGTAAACAACGTTGAGACTTACTTCCAGCAGCATCCTGATTTGCTGAAGAAAGCGACCGGCGTAGACCAGTTGATCCCTTCTCCTGACTCTGGCGCACTGACTGCACCGGGCGAGTTCCATTGCCACCCGGCAAACGCGATTAACGCGCTGGAACGTGCGAAAGGCATGCTGGCCGATATCGAAAGCTACGACAAACTGGCTGTAGAACAGCGTGGTCAGCTGCGTCGTATCATGCTCTGCATCTCCGACGTGACCGATAAAGTCGCGAAGCTGCCAGAGGTCAATGCTGACGATAAGCGTCTGCTGAAGAAACTGAAAGGCGATATGCTCAACACCATTGAGTACGCGCCAATCTGGATCATCATGGCGGTCGCGTTGGCACTGGGTATCGGTACGATGATTGGCTGGCGTCGTGTGGCGACCACCATCGGTGAGAAGATCGGTAAGAAAGGCATGACCTATGCTCAGGGCATGTCCGCGCAGATGACGGCGGCAGTGTCTATCGGTCTGGCGAGCTACACCGGTATGCCAGTCTCCACCACCCACGTACTCTCTTCGTCCGTGGCAGGTACCATGATTGTTGACGGCGGCGGTTTGCAGCGTAAAACCGTGACCAACATTCTGATGGCCTGGGTGTTCACCCTCCCGGCGTCCATCCTGCTGTCTGGCGGTCTGTACTGGATTTCGCTGAAGCTAATTTAATCGGCTGAAGGCGACAAAAAAGCGGGTCAGGAAACTGGCCCGCTTTTTTTATGCTCAGTGCCATATCATCAGCGCAATCATACTCACCACAACCAGACCACACAGGGCGCTGGTCAAAATGAACTGACGACGCAGGCGCTCGCAGCGACGGATAAACTCTTCATCGTGGTGATCGCGGTAGCGCTGGTAGTAGATATACCCCACCAGACGCATCTGCTTGCTGGGCTGTCCGTGCGAGGTGAAGAACCCTCCACCGTCCACATATTGATAAAGCAACGGATCGCAACCACGAAGTACCACTAACAGCGCACGTAACGATGAGAAGTAGCGCGCCATATTCACTATGCAAACCACGCATAACGCCCAAAACAATGCGACGGTGCTAATCATACATCCTCCCCGGCGTCCACCCACGAAGCAAGGCTCCTGAGCTACCGCACCCCAATGCCCTGACAGACAGTTCAGTGAAAGAATGACTAAAAGTCGATCCGGTTCGCGTTTTAATATCCGAACGGCTCATTAAATAGTGTAGGAGATCCGTTAATTTTTTTGCCACAAGGTTAATCGTTATCAACACCAAAGCTTGAAAAATATGTTTAACTGGGCCGTAATGAAAGCATCAGACGACGGCTTTCCCATTTAGTCATCGATAACTTAAGGAAGGAGTAACACTATGGCTTACAAACACATTCTTATCGCGGTAGACCTCTCCCCGGAGAGTAAAGTGCTGGTTGATAAAGCAGTATCCATGGCACGTCCCTACAACGCGAAAGTTTCGCTGATTCATGTTGATGTGAATTACTCCGACCTCTACACCGGTCTGATCGACGTGAATCTCGGCGATATGCAGAAACGCATCTCCGAAGAGACTCACCACGCGCTGAGCGAGCTTTCTACCAACGCGGGCTATCCAATCACTGAAACCTTAAGCGGTAGCGGCGATCTGGGCCAGGTGCTGGTTGATGCGATTAAGAAATACGATATGGACCTGGTGGTATGCGGTCACCATCAGGACTTCTGGAGCAAACTGATGTCTTCCGCACGTCAGCTGATTAACACCGTACACGTGGATATGCTGATTGTTCCACTGCGTGACGAAGAAGACGAGTAAGTGCAAAAAAGCCCGGTGGCGCTAACGCATACCGGGCCTACAAGCGGCACTGAATGTAGGCCGGGCAAGGCGAAGCCGCCACCCGGCTTTTTTTATTCCGGCGTACCTGAGTAGATATCAAAGCGATGCCCTTTGGTGGTCACCGCGTTAGTGGTCGCAACGTCCGCCAGCGGCGGCGCATAGTCAGGACGTTTCACCACCACCCGCTTCGTCGCCAGTTGACGAGCCGGCTCCAGCAGGCCATCGGCATCTAAATCTGGCCCCACCAGCGACTGAAACACCCGCATCTCTTTCTTCACCAGCGCGCTTTTCTGCTTATGCGGGAACATGGGGTCGAGATAGACCACCTGCGGGCGCGGGGTGATATCGGTCAGCGCCGTCAGGCTGGAGGCATGAATAAGTTGCAAACGTTGCTGTAACCACGAGCCGATTTCCGGGTCCGCATAGCCTCGCGTCAGCCCGTCGTCGAGCAGCGCGGCGACAACCGGATTACGCTCCAGCATCCGCACACGGCAGCCCACCGAGGCCAGCACAAACGCATCGCGCCCCAGCCCCGCCGTGGCGTCCACCACGTCCGGAAGATAGCTCCCTTTAATGCCAACCGCCTTGGCCACCGCTTCGCCGCGACCGCCGCCGAACTTACGCCGGTGCGCCATCGCGCCGCCGACAAAATCGACAAAAATCCCGCCAAGCTTTGGCTCATCGCGCTTGCGCAGCTCCAGATGTTCCGGCGTCATCACCAGCGCCATCAGGTTCTCTTCATCATGTTCCAGCTCCCAGCGGGCCGCCAGAACAGATAAGGCGCCGTCACCGGCGCCTGTTTCATCTACTAAGCAGATCTTCACGTAGCAATCAGCCTTTGATTCCGTAATGCTCCAGCATCGCATCCAGCTGCGGCTCGCGGCCACGGAAGCGTTTGAACAGCTCCATAGGCTCTTCTGAACCGCCGCGGGTCAGGATGTTGTCGAGGAACGACTGACCTGTTTCGCGGTTGAAAATCCCCTCTTCTTCGAAGCGCGAGAAGGCATCCGCCGCCAGCACGTCGGCCCACAGGTAGCTGTAGTAGCCTGCGGCGTACCCGCCTGCGAAGATATGGCTGAACGCGTGCGGGAAGCGTCCCCAGGTCGGGCCTGGAATGACGGCAACCTGCTTTTTAATCTCAGCCAGGGTTTCGAGGATTTTCGCCCCCTGCTCCGGGCTGAACTCGGCGTGCAGGCGGAAGTCGAACAGGCCGAACTCCAGCTGACGCAGGATAAACATCGCCGCCTGGTAGTTTTTCGCCGCCAGCATTTTATCCAGCAGTTCTTTCGGCAGCGGTTCGCCCGTTTCGTAATGACCGGAGATAAACGCCAGCGCGTCCGGCTCCCAACACCAGTTCTCCATAAACTGGCTTGGCAGCTCGACCGCATCCCATGGCACACCGCTGATACCAGCGACACCAGCGGTTTCGATGCGGGTCAGCATGTGGTGCAGGCCGTGACCGAACTCGTGGAACAGGGTGATCACTTCATCGTGGGTAAACAGCGCAGGTTTGCCGCTCACCGGACGGTTGAAGTTACAGGTCAGGTAGGCAACAGGTTTTTGCAGGGAACCATCCGCTTTACGCATCTGGCCCACGCAGTCGTCCATCCACGCCCCACCGCGCTTGTTCTCACGCGCGTAGAGATCGAGATAGAAGCTGCCGCGCAGCTCGTTGTTCTCGTCATACAGCTCGAAGAAGCGCACGTCCGGATGCCAGACGTCGATATCGGTACGCTCTTTCGCGGTAATGCCGTAGATGCGCTTTACTACCTCGAACAGACCGTTGACGGCTTTGTTTTCCGGGAAGTACGGACGCAGTTGTTCGTCGCTGATGCTGTAGAGGTGCTGTTTCTGTTTTTCGCTGTAGTATGCGATATCCCACGGCTGAAGCTCGTCCACGCCGAACTCCGCTTTTGCAAAGGCGCGCAGTTGGGCTAACTCTTTTTCACCCTGAGGACGGGCGCGTTTCGCCAGATCGGTCAGGAAGTCGAGCACCTGCTGTGGGTTCTCGGCCATTTTGGTGGCGAGGGATTTATCCGCGTAGCTGTCGAAGCCCAGCAGCTGTGCCAGCTCGTGGCGCAGGGCGAGGATCTCCGCCATCACCGGGCTGTTGTCCCACTTACCGGCATTCGGTCCCTGATCGGAGGCGCGGGTGCTGTAGGCGCGGTACATCTCTTCGCGCAGGGCCTGGTTGTCGCAGTAGGTCATCACCGGCAGATAGCTTGGGATATCCAGCGTTAACAGGAAGCCTTCCTGCTCTTTCGCTTCGGCCTGGGCTTTTGCCGCCGCCAGCGCACTTTCCGGCATACCGGCCAGTTCGGATTCATCGGTAATCAGCTTCGTCCAGCCCATGGTGGCGTCGAGGACGTTGTTGCTGTACTGGTTGCCCAGCTCGGACAGGCGCGCGGCGATTTCGCCGTAGCGAACCTGTTTTTCTTTTGGCAGGCCAATCCCGGACAGTTCGAAATCACGCAGCGCGTTATCAACCGATTTTTTCTGCGCCGTGTTCAGTTCGGCATAATGGTCGCCGTCGCGCAGGTCGCGGTAGGCTTTGTAGAGCCCCTCGTGCTGGCCGACCCAGGTGCTGTACTCGGAGAGCAGCGGCAGGGTCTGTTCGTAGGCTTCACGCAGCTCCGGGCTGTTTTTCACCGAGTTCAGGTGGCTCACCGGGGAGAAAATGCGCCCCAGCACGTCGTCCACTTCGGCCAGCGGCTGACACAGATTTTCCCAGGTGTACGGCGCGCCCTGCGCGACCACGTTCTCTACCGCCGCGCGGCAGTTTTCCAGCGACTGGGTAACGGCTGGAACCACATGCTCAGGGAGGATTTTAGAAAACGGTGGCAACGAAAAAGGCGTCAGTAATGGATTGGTCATAAACGCTGTCCTGTTGAAATAGATGAATGAAGCGCGCATCCGGCGCTGTGCATATTGTTTTCTGTAATGGGGTTAAGTGTAGAGGATTTCAATGCCGGAGGTTGTCGAAAAACGCCCTGTGGCGCTGCGCTTACCGGGCCTACGGGTAATCTGTGCCGTTCTGCTGTAAACTGTGGAAAATCGTCAATTCAGCGGAAAATCATTACCCATGCTCAGTTATCGCCACAGCTTCCACGCTGGCAACCACGCCGACGTCCTTAAACACACCGTTCAGAGCCTGATCATTGAAGCGCTTAAAGAGAAAGACAAGCCGTTTCTCTACCTGGACACCCACGCGGGGGCGGGCCGTTATCAGCTGAGCGGCGAACATGCCGAGCGTACCGGTGAATATCTGGAAGGCATCGCCCGTATCTGGCAGCAGGACGATCTGCCTGCCGAACTGGAGCCGTACATCGGCGTGGTGAATCATTTCAACCGCAACGGCCAGCTGCGCTATTACCCTGGCTCTCCGCTGATTGCCCGCCAGCTGCTGCGCGAGCAGGACAGCCTCCAGTTGACCGAGCTGCACCCAAGCGACTTCCCGCTGCTGCGCGCTGAGTTTCAGAAAGATAACCGCGCCCGCGTGGACAAAGCCGATGGCTACCAGCAGCTAAAAGCCAAACTACCGCCGGTTTCGCGTCGCGGCCTGGTGCTGATCGACCCGCCGTACGAAATCAAAACCGACTATCAGGCGGTGGTAGCCGGTATCAACGAAGGTTACAAACGCTTTGCGACCGGAACCTATGCCTTGTGGTATCCGGTAGTGCTACGCGCGCAAATTAAGCGCATGATCAAGGATCTGGAGGCGACCGGCATCCGCAAAATCCTGCAGATTGAGCTGGCGGTGCGTCCCGACAGCGACCAGCGCGGCATGACCGCGTCCGGCATGATTGTGATTAACCCGCCGTGGAAGCTCGAAGCGCAGATGAACAACGTGCTGCCGTGGCTGCACAAAACGCTGGTGCCAGCCGGTACGGGCCACGCCACCGTAAGCTGGATCGTGCCGGAGTAATCGCAGCCATCGGTGGAACCTATTGATTTCAGGTATACAATCGCGGCAATTCACGATTAAGGACAAAAGCTATGACTAAGCATTATGACTACATCGCAATCGGCGGCGGCAGCGGCGGCATCGCCTCCATCAACCGTGCGGCCATGTACGGCCAGAAGTGTGCGCTGATTGAAGCCAAAGAACTCGGCGGCACCTGCGTAAACGTGGGTTGTGTACCGAAGAAAGTGATGTGGCATGCCGCGCAAATCCGTGAAGCTATCCATATGTATGGCCCGGACTACGGCTTTGACACCACCATCAACCACTTCGACTGGGATAAGCTGATCGCCAGCCGTACCGCCTATATCGACCGTATTCACACCTCGTACGATAACGTGCTGGGCAAGAATAACGTCGACGTGATCCGCGGCTTCGCCCGTTTCGTGGATGCGAAGACGATCGAAGTGAACGGCGAGACGATCACTGCCGATCACATCCTGATCGCCACCGGTGGCCGTCCGAGCCATCCGAACATTCCGGGCGCGGAATACGGTATCGACTCCGACGGGTTCTTCGAGCTGCCTGCTCTGCCAGAGCGCGTTGCTATTGTAGGCGCGGGTTACATCGCGGTTGAGCTGGCCGGCGTGATTAACGGCCTTGGGGCGGAAGCGCACCTGTTTGTGCGTAAACACGCGCCGCTGCGTAGCTTTGATCCGCTAATCGTCGACACGCTGGTCGAGGTGATGAACGCCGAAGGCCCAACCCTGCACACCAACGCCGTGCCAAAAGCGGTGGTTAAAAATGCGGACGGTAGCTTGACTCTGGAGCTGGAAGATGGCCGCAGCCAGACCGTTGATTGCCTGATCTGGGCGATTGGTCGTGAACCGGCCACCGACAACTTCAACCTGGCCGCAACCGGGGCGAAAACCAATGAAAAAGGCTACATCGTCGTTGATAAGTTCCAGAATACCAGTGTACCGGGCATTTATGCCGTTGGTGATAACACAGGTGCCGTAGAACTGACGCCGGTTGCCGTGGCCGCGGGGCGTCGTCTTTCCGAGCGTCTGTTTAACAACAAGCCGGACGAACATCTGGATTACAGCAACATCCCGACCGTGGTCTTCAGCCACCCGCCAATCGGCACCGTCGGCTTAACCGAGCCGCAGGCGCGCGAGCAGTACGGCGACAATCAGGTGAAAGTGTATAAATCGGCGTTTACCGCGATGTATACCGCGGTCACCTCGCACCGTCAGCCGTGCCGCATGAAGCTGGTCTGTGTGGGCCCGGACGAGAAAATCGTCGGCATCCACGGCATAGGCTTTGGCATGGACGAGATCCTGCAGGGCTTCGCAGTGGCGCTGAAGATGGGCGCAACGAAAAAAGACTTCGATAACACCGTGGCGATCCACCCCACTGCGGCAGAAGAGTTTGTAACAATGCGTTGATATTGATGCCCCTCTTCAAAGGGGCATTTTTTTAACATTCATAAATCGTTGCAAAACGAATGCTCCGAAAATCGTGATCTAACGCACATATCCCTCCACATCCACCGAAGCGAATGTCTACGCTTATAAGACGCCCGGAAAAACCTGTCTTTTAGAACACACAACCGGAGGTCCTTATCACCATGTTCAACCAGAAACTACAGGCTACCGAGAACATCGAGTTCGAGATTGCAGAAGAGCTGCGCTACGAGACCGATCCCTGCGAGTTGAAACTGGATGAAATGATTGAGGCGGAGCCGGAACCCGAAATGATCGAGGGGCTACCTGCCTCCGATGCCCTGACGCCTGCCGATCGTTATCTTGAACTGTTCGAACATGTGCAGTCGACACGGCTGTTTGCGGACAGCAAAACTTTCCCAGACTGCGCGCCGAAAATGGACCCGCTGGATATCCTGATCCGCTACCGTAAAGTGCGTCGTCATCGGGATTTTGACCTGGCGCGCTTTGTGGAGAATCACTTCTGGCTGCCGGAGGACTACAGTAAAGAGTATGTCTCTGATCCCGGCTTCTCCCTGAAAGAACACATTGATAACCTGTGGCCGGTGCTGACGCGCGAGCCGCAGGATCACATCCCGTGGTCGTCGCTGCTGGCGCTGCCGCAGGCCTATATTGTGCCCGGCGGGCGATTCAGCGAGACCTACTACTGGGATTCTTATTTCTCCATGCTGGGGCTGGCAGAAAGCGGTCGTAACGATCTGCTGAAATGCATGGCCGATAACTTCGCCTGGCTGATTGAGCGCTACGGACATATCCCGAACGGCAACCGCACCTACTACCTCAGCCGCTCCCAGCCGCCGGTTTTTGCCCTGATGGTGGAGCTGTTTGAAGAGGACGGCGTGCGCGGGGCGAAGCGCTATCTTGAGCATCTCAAGATGGAGTACGCCTTCTGGATGGACGGGGCGGACTCGCTGCTGCTCAACCAGGCCTATCGCAGTGCGGTGCGCATGCCGGATGGCTCATTGCTCAACCGCTACTGGGACGATCGTGATACGCCACGGGATGAATCCTGGATTGAGGACGTTGAAACCGCCCGTCATTCCGGTCGCCCGCCGAACGAGGTGTATCGCGACCTGCGCGCCGGGGCAGCCTCAGGATGGGATTACTCGTCCCGCTGGCTGCGCGATCCTGCGCGGCTGGCCAGCATCCGCACGACGCAATTTATCCCCATCGATTTGAACGCATTCCTGTTCAAACTGGAGAGCGCTATCGCCAATATCTCAGCGTCGAAAGGGGATAAAGAGACGGCTGAACTATTTCGCCAGAAAGCCAGCGACCGGCGCGCGGCGGTGAACCGCTATCTGTGGGACGAAGAGAACGGCTGTTATCGTGATTACGACTGGCGCCGTGAAGCCCTGGCGCTGTTCTCTGCGGCCAGCATTGTGCCGTTGTATGTGGGCATGGCGACCCATGAGCAGGCTGAACGGCTGTCCGATGCCGTTAAAGCCCGTCTGCTCACGCCGGGCGGTATTCTCGCCACCGAATATGAAACAGGTGAGCAGTGGGATAAGCCGAACGGCTGGGCACCGCTACAATGGATGGCGATCCAGGGGTTCAAGCAGTACGGCAACGACTCGCTGGGGGATGAGATCGCCTGGAGCTGGCTGCACACGGTAAACCATTACTACAAAACCCATCATAAGCTGATTGAGAAGTACCACATCGCCAGCAGCACGCCACGCGAAGGTGGCGGGGGTGAGTATCCGTTGCAGGATGGCTTCGGCTGGACGAATGGGGTGGTGCGGCGGTTGATTGGGTTATATGGGGAGCCCTGAGTCTCACCCCTCACCCTGACCCTCTCCCCTGAGGGGAGAGGGGACTTAACGGTGCGGCCTTTTCTCCCTCGCCCCTTTGGGGAGAGGGCCGGGGTGAGGGGGAAAAATAATCAGCGGATCACTTCATAAATGGCAGTCTGGATGGACTGCCATTTTTTTGTACTGGCATCGGGCTGCGTCTTCGCGCGGCGCGTTGCCATATCGGCCTCGTGCTGCTGACGTTTCACTACCGCCGGGACGGTACAGAATGCTTTCAGGTACTGCTTACGCATAGACGTCAGCGATTCGCCGTTCGCCATCGCATGGCTAAGCGTATTAATAAAGCGTCGGCAGGGCTTTTGCTCTGTCATTTGCAGGCGGTAGCGCAACATCACTTCCAGCACGTCATCGTAGCCTGCCGACAACGCCTCCTCCGTCCATGACATTTTCCAGTCCATGCCGCCCTGCAAGAACAGGAGCGCCACGCGGGTATCATTGCGGCTAATCGCTGAACGGAAGTTGTTTTCATCCCAGGTGACACCCATGCGCGTCAGCGTTTCTCGCGAGGAAGGCGTTTCGCGCATCTCCTGCACCGGCGCGGGAGATGCCGTGCTGGCCACAGTCGGCTGCGGTTTACTGCTGGTTACCAGCCAGGCTCCTCCCACGACAATCGCGATAACCATCACGCCAACCGCTCCCCACAGCACGCCGGAAATCAGCTGTTCGCGCTGCTCTGGCGTACGCGCGGCGCGCTGAGTCGGTTTCTCTATGCTGTCACGCACTTCAAACAGATCGCCGCCTGTGGTGCGGTCTATTTTTTGCGCCTTTTCCCAGAATGCATGCAGCTCGCTTTCATCCACCGCCATCAGCGCCGCCGGGTTAACGCGTGTCCGCCCTTCCTCAAACGCGCGCTGAACGGAGCGGGTGATCTGCGTGTAATAGCTGTCGAGCAGCTGGATTTGCGCCCCGCTCAACGGCTGCTGCACGGTGATGCTGTTGCGGATTTGACGGATATCTTCGAGGAAGGTTTGCAGGGATTTGCGGGGTTCTACCAGCAGCGTCAGCATGTCCGGGGCGTTAAACAGCGACGCGTAGTAGCGGCTAAATTCTTTCTTATCCACCAGCAGCTGGGCCAGCTCACTAAATAACATGCCGCTCAGAACATCATTAATTTCACCGTTTTTCAGCCAGCGACGCACACGTTCAGCATTAAACAAGGTCTTAAGATGATTATTCAGCCGCACCGGATCGGGCCATGCCTGCTGTATCAATCCTTTTATCATCAGCTCAATGGCACGCACCTGTTTCTGCGCCTGGAGCTGGCTCGCCTTGTCTGGCACCCTCCCGGTATCGTAGGTCAGAAGGGGCTGTTGCAGACGCAGATATTCAAGGGATGTGACGAAGCGCATCGCCGCAATCAGCTGGTTTTCGCTGACATCCTGCCCGCTTTCATACTGGGGAACGCGCTGCTGAAGCAAGCGTAATTGCAGCGTAATGGCCGTCATTTCCGCATCATTCAGGTTCAGCTTTCTGGCTACGGCACCCCACCCGCCCAGCCCCAGGCGGGCGCTATCCAGTTGTTCCAGAAACCAGCGTGGATCTTTTCCTTCAGAAACATGTACATTCAACAGAAGTAAGATTTCAACAGACGCCTGGCGGATCGCCGCCAGACAGTGTTCAAACTGTTCGCGGGTATGATGCGATGAGCTAATCATCATTGTTTTCCTTGAGAGACAATGAGTACCGCCAAAGCGGCATTAAAAGTCGTTTTTCTTTTTATTTATAGGAGGTTAAACATACCTGACTTTCTGTTGAAATAAAGTGACAACCCTATAATCATTTGCAATGTCTCCGGAGGATCGTCATGCCCGCCTTAACCACCGCGCGTCTCACCTGCTTGCCGCTGCAAGAGCAAGACTGGCCCTTTTTTCTGTCGCTACAGCAAAATCCTGACGTGATGCGTTTTGTCGCCCATGAGCGTAGCGAGGCTGACATTCGGGAGGCCTTTGAGTCTCGTCTGTTGCCGTGGGCACCGGGCAGCTCGCACTGGCTCTGCCTTATGGTGCGTGAGACGGCCAGCCAGACGCCGCTGGGCGTAACCGGCTATGTGCACCGGGAAGCAGATTGTGCCGAAGTCGGTTTTCTCTTTGCGCCCTCTGCGCAGGGGAAAGGTTACGGCTTTGAATCTCTGCGGGCGGTGTGTGATTTCGCGCTGACCCAGGGCAATATCCGTCGGCTCACCGCGACCGTGACGGCGGGAAATATCGCCTCAAGGCGACTGCTGGAAAAAACAGGTTTTCAGCTGGAAGGTGAGTTGCGCGAGAGTTATTTCCTTTCAGGGCAATGGCATAACGACTGGCTATTCGGTTTACTGAAAAAGGAATATCCGTTCAGTAAAACCTGATCAACGGCCATTTGGCGGATATTCCCCGGGCTGTTTTCCCTTTATAGTTCCGCCATAAAGAGGAAACGCTTATGACGGGTTATGCAATGCAGATATCTTCTGCTGCAATCGCATTAATTAAAAAACAGCAGGGTCTTTCCCTGGAGAAATACCGTGACGAAAAGGGAATATGGGTTATAGGTTACGGTCACGTGATTCGCCAGTGGGAAAAATTTAACGGCCTCATCACGCCGACTGAGGCGGAGAATTTGCTTTTCAATGATATTCATTTATGTGAGTCGCTGCTGCGGGAAATGAACAAACGCCCATTAACCCAACAGCAGCATGATGCACTGGTATTAACGCTCTTCAGTTTTGGGGAAGATCCCCCTCTGCCAGAGAAGATCCTTCAGGCCGTCGCCCGGGTATAGTACATCGCGGCCTGCGTCCGGTTTTTGACATCAAGACGACGGAAAAGCGTCTCAAGATGGGCTTTTACCGTTGCCGCACTGATATTGAGATTACGACCTATCTCTTTATTTGACTCTCCGGCCGCCAGTAATTTCAATACCTCACGCTGGCGCTCACTTAACAATGACAGCTCATCATGAGAGGAGTGCTGGTTCATCCACTCGCCGGGAAAACAGACCATCCCTCGCGATACAGAATCCAGCACGGCGGAAAAGCGTTCGGGATTCGCATTACGAGGGATTATTGCCACCACGTTGCGCTGTAGCATTTGCTCAACCCAGCGAGGCTCTTTTTTCGTTAACACCAGCACCACGCGCGCTGTTGGAAAACGATTCATAATCTCTTCCGGTAAAGCCACACCGTTATCATGAATTAAATACCCATCTATCATGACGATAGCGGAAGGTGACGCGGATAAGTGTGCCCATAATTCATCAGTCTGACGAGTTCCTGTCAAATCTATTTCCGGAATTAATTTCTGCAAACTGCACTTCGCTCCATGAATAAATAATGACTGCCTGTCAAACATGATTACTCGCATCGTATTACTCCTCTGAGAATAGCGAAGGGGGATTCTACAGAGGCATTTTTTAAGAAAAAACTCAATGAATGGAGAGGTTACAATTCACCCAGCTCTCTTTATATCTTTCATCATTTAGACACACCTGCTTTAAGGATTTCCTTAAGAGGGTTCCTTCCCCCTTAAGTCTGAACATTACAGGAACATACCGCCTGAAACTTCAATACGTTGCGCATTCATCCAGCCCAGTTTGTCACTGAGCAACGCCGCAATGGCGTCACCGATATCATCGGGCAGGCCCACCCGTCCCAGCGCCGTCTGCGAGGCCAGCAGCTGGTTAAGCTCCGCATTATCCCTTACGCGTCCGCCTCCAAAGTCGGTTTCAATCGCGCCAGGCGCGATGATATTGACGGAAATTCCGCGCACGCCAAGCTCTTTTGCCTGATAGCGGGTCAGCACTTCCATCGCCCCTTTCATTGCCGCGTAAGTCCCTGAACCTGGCTGAGTAAAACGGGCCAGTCCGCTTGAGACGTTCAGGATCCGTCCTCCGTCTTTTATGAGCGGCAGCAGCTGTTGTGTGAGGAAAAACGGACCTTTGAAGTGAATATTCACCGCATCATCAAACTGCGCTTCTGTCGTCTCGGTATAGGGTGCGTATAACCCTGTACCTGCGTTGTTCACTAAATAGTCAAAGGTGTCACGTTGCCAGACGTGTGTAAGGGTTTCCTTCACCTGTTGAGCGAAGCGCGCAAAACTTGCCGTATCGCCGACGTTAAGCTGCAATGCTGCCGCTTTTCTACCTTTTCCCTCAATTTCGCGTACAACTTCCTGCGCCTCCTGCTGACTGCTGTTCCAGGTCAGGATGATATCTGTCCCTTCCGCAGCAAGCTTCAAAACCGCATTTTTACCCAGGCCGCGGCTACCGCCCGTCACTAATGCAATACGTTCACGCATAATTCACCTCGTTTCGACTGCGATGAAGATTGAGAATGAGCTTATTAGATGGTAAAAAATCAATAAATAGTGCCGCCAACGCTTCACTGTTTCATTTCAAATAACAATGACCCATATCTATGGATAAAATATACGCAATGCAGCTTTTCCTTCGCGTCGCGGAACTGGAGAGTTTTACCCGCGCGGCGGAGACGTTAAGCCTGCCGAAGGGGAGTGTCTCGCGGCAGATCCAGGCGCTGGAGAACACGCTTGGCACTCAACTGCTGCACCGCACTACCCGCCGCGTCAGCCTGACGCAGGACGGCATGGTTTATTACGAACGCGCAAAAGATCTGCTGATGAATCTGGACGAACTGGACGGCATGTTTCTGCACGACCCTTCCACCATCAGCGGTCGGCTACGTGTAGATATGCCCGTTGCCATTGCACGAAATGTCGTCATTCCGAAACTGCCTGCATTTTTACAACAGTTTCCCGGCATTGAGCTTGAGCTGAGCAGCAGCGATCGTCTGGTCGATGTCATCCGCGAAGGATTTGACTGCGTGGTTCGCGTGGGAAACTTGAAGGACTCCGGGCTTATCGCCCGCCCGCTTGGGAAGCTTTCAGTGATTAACTGCGCCAGCCCGGATTATCTCACGCGATTCGGCTACCCTGAGACGCTGGATGATTTGGGCTCACACGCCCTCATTCATTACTCCGCCACGCTGGGCACCCGTCCTCTGGGTTTTGAGTATTTCAACGGCAGCGCGACCCAGTGGATAAAAACGGGAGGCGTTTTGACGGTTAACAGCACGGAAACCTACCAGGCCGCCTGTATCGCCGGGCTTGGCATTATTCAGGTCCCGCGCGTCGGGGTGCGTGATGCCCTGCGCACGAAAAAACTCGTTGAGATCCTGCCGCAATATCGGGCTGAACCAATGCCCGTCTCCCTCATTTATCCCCACCGCCGTAACCTCTCCCGTCGGGTGCATGTGTTTATGGAGTGGCTTACCGAACTCACAAAAAGTTACGTGGACTAGTCGCAAGCTATAATTCAGTAACATCCAGCTCAACGAAAAGGAAAATGCGCGTGACGCCGGAAAATAACCCGCAACGACCGACTCAACATTTAGATTATGAACCCATCAAAAAGATGGATAACGAGCCTGAAGCGCCGAAGGAGCCTGGAACGACCAGCAAAGCGCTGGGCACCGTGACCGGCATAGCCGAAAAAATTCAGCAGATACCCGCGATTGCTCACCTGATCCGCGCCGCTGAGCGCTTTAACGACCGCATGGGAAATCAGTTTGGCGCGGCGATCACCTACTTCTCTTTCCTGTCGATGATCCCCATCCTGATGGTGTCGTTTGCTGCCGCCGGTTTTGTTCTGGCGTCTCACCCGACGCTGTTGCAGGACATCTTCAATAAGATCCTGACCAACGTCAGCGACCAGACGCTCGCCACGACGCTCAAAAGCACCATCAATACCGCCGTGCAGCAGCGTACCACCGTGGGTATCGTCGGGTTGCTGATTGCGCTCTATTCCGGGGTTAACTGGATGGGCAACCTGCGTGAGGCCATTCGCGCCCAGTCGCGTGACGTCTGGGAGCGTACGCCGCAGGATCAGGAGAAGATATGGGTGAAGTATTTGCGCGACTTTATCTCGCTGATTGGTCTGCTGGTGGCGCTGGTCATCACGCTCTCTATCACCTCGGTCGCCGGTTCTGCGCAGCAGATGATTATCTCCGCGCTGTATCTGGACTACATTGAATGGCTGAAACCGGCCTGGCGCGGTATAGGGCTTGCTATCTCCATCTTTGCTAACTACCTGCTGTTCTTCTGGATCTTCTGGCGTTTGCCCCGCCATCGGCCGCGCAAGAAGGCGCTGATCCGTGGGACGTTGATTGCCGCCATTGGCTTTGAGGTGATCAAAATTGTGATGACCTATACGCTGCCATCGCTGGTGAAGTCCCCCTCCGGCGCGGCCTTTGGTTCGGTGCTGGGGCTGATGGCCTTCTTCTATTTCTTCGCACGCCTGACGCTGTTCTGTGCCGCGTGGATCGCCACCGCAGAGTATAAAGACGACCCGCGCATGCCGGGAAAAACCCACCACTGATGTCCTGTCGGGCTGATATTTCAGCCCGATTCATCATTTCAGCATATAAATCCAGACCGTAACTTTTATTTAACTCAAAACCAGTTTTAATGACTGATATTTAAAATGTGTGAAGCATTTCATGGAAGTGTTTTCGCTGGCCTGAAAATTATCCGCTTTTTGTTGCTTTTATGACCATGTCACGCCTTTGTTACAGATTGAAATGTCGCTTTTGCTGTGCCTAATATGGCCCTTCGTTCGTCCAAAAATAAGAAAATATTATGCAAGCAACAGCCACCACACTTAACGAAGGGGCGGAACACGTTCCGGTCAACTCCCGCAATAAAGTCGTCGTCGCATCGCTGATTGGCACCGCCATTGAGTTCTTCGACTTTTATATTTACGCCACCGCTGCGGTCATTGTCTTTCCGCATATTTTCTTCCCGCAGGGCGACCCGACGGCAGCCACGCTACAGTCTTTAGCTACCTTTGCTATCGCCTTCGTTGCGCGTCCTATAGGTTCAGCGGTCTTTGGCCACTTTGGCGATCGCGTCGGTCGTAAAGTGACGCTGGTTGCCTCGCTGCTGACGATGGGGATCTCCACCGTCGCCATCGGCCTGCTGCCGACCTATGAAACTATCGGCATTCTGGCGCCTGTGCTGCTGGCGCTGGCGCGCTTTGGTCAGGGCCTGGGGCTGGGCGGGGAATGGGGCGGCGCGGCGCTACTGGCGACCGAGAACGCCCCGGCGCGTAAGCGTGCCCTGTATGGCTCTTTCCCACAGCTGGGCGCGCCGATTGGCTTCTTCTTCGCGAACGGCACCTTCCTGCTCCTCTCCTGGCTGCTGACCGATGAACAGTTCATGAGCTGGGGTTGGCGTATTCCGTTCGTCTTCTCTGCCGTGCTGGTGCTGATTGGCCTGTACGTGCGCGTGTCGCTGCACGAGACGCCGGTCTTCGCTAAAGTCGCCGCGGCGAAAAAGCAGGTTAAAGTTCCGCTGGGGACGCTGCTGACCAAACACCTCCGCGTGACCGTGCTGGGTACGTTCATCATGCTGGCGACCTACACGCTGTTCTATATCATGACCGTGTACTCCATGACCTACAGTACCGCCGCCGTACCGGTCGGACTGGGCCTGCCGCGTAACGAAGTGCTGTGGATGCTGATGATGGCGGTTATTGGATTTGGCGTGATGGTGCCCATCGCGGGCCTGCTGGCGGATAAATTTGGCCGTCGTTCAAGCATGATCGTCATCACCTCGCTGATCATCCTGTTCGCACTGTTTGTCTTCCCGCCGCTGCTGGGTTCAGGTAGCCCTGCGCTGGTGATGGCGTATCTGCTGATTGGTCTGAGCCTGATGGGGCTGACCTTTGGCCCAATGGGCGCGCTGCTGCCGGAGCTGTTCCCGACTGAAGTGCGTTATACCGGCGCGTCGTTCTCCTATAACGTTTCGTCTATTCTGGGCGCCTCGGTGGCCCCGTATATCGCCACGTGGCTTCAGGCGAACTATGGTCTGTTCTATGTGGGTGTCTATCTGGCGGCCATGGCAGCGTTGACGCTGATTGCGCTGCTGCTGACGCACGAAACTAAGCATCAGACTCTGTAAGCGAATGCCGGGTGGCGGCTACGCCTTACCCGGCCTACGATTCACATGTAGGCCGGGTAAGCGCAGCGTCACCCGGCAAGAACAGGCCACACCTTACTTCTTCATCTGCGACAAAATCGTCCGACACTGATTCGCTTCGCCTTCTGACGGCGAAATCAACGCCAGCAGCGCCGCCGCAGGGGTGACCAGCGTGGCGAGGGCGGCGGCAACCGCACCGCGCGCAATCAGCGGCCCGGCCTTCACGCCCGCCTGCGGATCTTTGAAGGTCCCGCGAACGTAGAGCGGCGAGCGCAGGGTGATGATGCGAATGCCTTTACTTTCCGGATCGATGGTTAAATCCAGCTGCTCGGACGCCATGCTGGCGGTACCGGTGATGTTGATAACCGCGTTTTCCGTGTCGAATGCGAAAATCTGCGGACGCGCCACACCGTTGACCAGGTCCACGTTTGCCGCCGCGCAGTTCACGCGCACTTCATCGTCTCCGAAGATTTGTCCGACGATGAAGTTACCGACGTTCAGCCCCAGGATCTCCATCAGGTTACGGCTCACCAGCCCATCGTTCATTAGCAGCTTCAGGTTGCCGTTTCCGCTGCCTAACAGCGCGGCCACAGAGTTACCCGTGCCGCGAATATCCGCATCGCCGTTCATCTCACCGAGGGTTTTCTGCATCAACTCCACGTCCGGCATCAGCTCTTTCAGCTTCAGACGACGCGCCTGGATCTCCGCCCTTCCCTGCATCGGCTTTTTATCCCCCTCAAGGTGGATATTCGAGGAAATGGTTCCCCCGGCCATGCCAAACTTCAGCGGTTGCAGGCGCAGATCGGCGTTTTTCAGGATGATATGGGTCGAGAGGTTGCTCAACGGCAGCGTGCTGCCATGCTCAATTTTACGTCCTTTGAAGCGCACGTCCGCATCCATTACGTCCCACTTGTCGGTTTCGAAGCGGTCATAGGGCAGCACTTTACCCGCAGGCTGAGCGTCCTTTTTGACCTCTTTTGACTTCGTGCCTTTACCCGAATCTACGCCAATCAGCGGACCAAGATCGGCCAGACGCAGCTGGCGGGATTCAACGTCCCCCTCCAGTTTCGGGCGCGGTTTTCCGGTGGTGTAGGTCAGCGTGCCGTGTATATCGCTATCGCCGATGCGGCCGTTGAACCCCCGGTAGTCAAAGACGGACGATTTTTCAGCGTCGATTTTTGCGACCAGCCGCCCGTCCGTTTCAAACGGCGGGGTATCCGGCAGCAGCACGCCGGTGAGATCGTACAGTTCACCCAGCGAATCCCCGGCAAACTTAAGCTGGAGGTCGACGCCGCCCATGTTCATCGGGTCGTTAACCGTGCCCACGAACGCCACGCGGGTATTGCCCGAGCGGAAGTCCGCCTGCACCGGGAACGGCGTACCCTCGCTCCTGAGCGCCAGCATACCGCCGATTTTGCCTTTACCGGTCAGTGGCTGGCCGTTGTAGCGCCCTTTCGCTGTCAGGCCGAAGACGTAATCGCCAGCTTTGCTGTCATCGCCTTTGGCTTTGCTGCCCGTCACTTCGCTAAACGGCAGCGGCTTGCCCAGCGGATCGACGAGGATCTCCACGTCAGCCTTACTTACTTTATCGTCAATGGCGATCCGCCCCCGATCGAACAGAATATTGTCGAGGCGGAAGGACCACGAAGAGGGCTGCGCATTCGGATCTTTATCGCCGCTGCTGGCGAGATCGAACGTCCAGTTATTGGTTTTCTCCGACAGGCGAATCAGCCGCGCGTCGGGCTGCTGAAGTTTGATCCACGGCAGATACACCGTTTTGGTTAACAGGGCTAACGGCGCCAGCGTGGCTTCCACGCGCGGCAGGTGGATCATGGTCACTTCGGGGATGTCCGGCGGGTTGCCAAGAATGATGTCGTCAGCGTGAACGTGCGGCCAGGGCACCCAGCTTCGCCAGCCGGTTTCCTCTTTCTGACGCTCCCACACGACCCCCAAATCGCCACGTATTGCGAAGGGGCGGTTTAGCTCGGTCGAGACTTTCTGGTTGATGGTCGGTTTGAGGCGGTTCCAGTCAAACGTGGCGATAATGATGATTAAGACCACGATCAGCAACAAGAAAATCCCTGCTGTCCAGGAAATCACCCTGGTTGTTTTTGTCATTGTTGTCCCCTTTCCTGATGAACTTGCCTTTAAAACTATAGTTCAGACAAAGGGAAGCGGGCAGATCAGAGGGTGGTTATCACCTTTTCCAGGGTATCCATGGGGACAGGACGAGAGAGGAAATAACCCTGTGCCGCCGCTGCCGGAGAATTTTGCACGTCGCGCCACTCTTCCAGCGTTTCCACGCCTTCCACAATGACGCCCTGGCAATAGCGGTTCATCAGTTGCAGGAGCATCGTAAACAGGTTCCGTCCTTCCGGTGTCTGGCGCAGCATGATAAACAGATCGCGGGCCACTTTGATGTAGTCATAACGCACTTCGCTCAGGGCGGAGAAGTTGGCCATACCGGTACCGAAATCATCCAGCCACAGCGGGCCAAACTCACACATCGAGGCAAATGAGGAGTCCTGCGGCAGCTGAACATGTTCCACCAGCTCGAAGCGCATCCACGGCAGGGTGGCAATCAGCGCCTGCAGCGTCGCATTCTGACGTAACGCCATCAGGGTTGGACCATCCACGTTCACCGAAGCCAGAATACCGTGCTGCTCGAAGAACGCCTGCTTCGTCGCCAGCATTCTCAACTGCTCTTCCAGCACGTCGATGCGCTGACGCACGGCAACCTCCGCAAAATAGCGGTCCGGCGCGATACGCTGCGAAGGGTTCGATGGATGAGTGACGACCGTTAACACCTCAATTGCCATTAACCGACCGTCAGTACGGTAGATAGGCTGATAGGTATACGCTCGCTCACATTGCAGCCAGTAGCGATGCTCCTGCAAGTTCTCAATACTTGCCTCAGGCGTAGTGCTCAGCCGCTGGATAACCTGCTCTGACTTCATTTCGGATGTCCTGTTGTATGGGATAGCCTTTCTGGACTCGTCACTGAGTTATCGGCCCGCCAGGTGAGAACTTTATGTTCAATTCAGCGGGAAAATGAAATTAAGATGACAGAAATATGCCGGAACACGCGCTGGCTCAAAAAAAATAATGGAACGTCGTTTTAATATGGTTGACCGTAAAAAACACACAGCGCACACTACCCTTAATTACTCTGTTCAGGTTCACGACTATGTCTAAGAAAATTGCCGTGATTGGCGAATGCATGATTGAGCTGTCCCAGAAAGGCGCGGAAGTCAGCCGCGGTTTTGGCGGCGATACATTGAACACCTCCGTTTACATTGCCCGTCAGGTCGCCCCCGACGCGCTGAGCGTGAGCTACGTTACCGCGCTGGGAACGGACAGCTTCAGCCAGCAGATGCTGGAGGCCTGGCAGGGTGAAAACGTTGAAACTTCGCTGATCCAGCGAATGGAAAACCGTCTGCCGGGTTTGTACTACATCGAAACCGACAGTACCGGCGAGCGCACCTTCTATTACTGGCGTAATGAAGCGGCTGCCAAATTCTGGCTGGAAAGCGATGCCGCCGCTGCGATTTGCGAAGAGCTGGCCACCTTCGATTACCTCTACCTGAGCGGGATCAGCCTGGCGATCCTGAGCCAGCAGAGCCGTGAAAAGCTGCTGTCACTGCTGCGTGAATGCCGTGCCAACGGCGGTAAGGTGATTTTCGATAACAACTACCGTCCGCGCCTCTGGGCCAGCCGTGAAGAGACGCAGCAGGTGTATCAGCAGATGCTGGAATGCACCGATATCGCCTTCCTGACGCTGGACGATGAAGATGCCCTGTGGGGTGAAAAGCCGGTTGATGAGGTCATCGCCCGGACGCAGGCCGCTGGGGTCAGCGAAGTGGTGATTAAGCGCGGGGCGGAGTCTTGCCTGGTGGCGGTGGCGGGTGAAGCCGTGAAAGAGGTGCCGGCGGTGAAGCTGGCGAAAGAGAAAGTGATTGATACCACTGCGGCGGGCGATTCTTTCAGCGCGGGGTATCTGGCGGTACGTTTGACGGGAGGTACGCCAGAAGCGGCAGCGCAGCGCGGACACTTGACGGCCAGCACGGTGATTCAGTATCGCGGAGCGATTATTCCGCGCGAGGCGATGCCTGCTTAAGGAATGGGCGGGCTGATGCCCTCACCCTAACCCTCTCCCACAGGGCTGAGGGTTCCCCACAAATTAATGCGAGCACTGAGCAATCCCCTCGCCCCTCCGGGGAGAGGGTGAGAGTGAGGGGAACATACGGCGGTGGTGGTCATTCCGTTCACTTTATGTTCCTTGCTACTCTGTAACGACATGACCGGTGAACGTGCCAGGGTGGCTCAGTCGCCACCACCCTGGCGACCCGGGCTCCCGGCGGTAAATCGCCGCTTCGCGGTGACCTCGGCTTATTCCTTCCGGCTTATCGGGTACGGGCGGAGGCAACGTCCCTGTAAAGCCGCCCTCTCGGCGCATCCCTGCGCCTCGCCCCGGCCGGAAGGCAAACGCCTCAGCGATTTACAGCCGGACCAGGGCATCGCTGACAGCCCTCAGTCATTTAGAAAGCAACTTTATTGCTTCTGCATAAAATCCCTCAGCCCACAGGGAGAGGGAACGCAGGGCCTTACTGGCCCTGCGGAATATCGCTCGCATCCTGGTGCAAATCATCGGCCGCCGCCTGTACTGGCTGCGACGGCGTCGCCATGATGGCGTTCCAGGTGGCCTTTAACTCTTTCATGTCATATTCCGGCTCACCTTTCGGCTGCAACAGAATCAACGCCATATCCTGAGACAGCTGCTGCCGCAGATCCTGATTCAGCATCTCCACGGTCAGACCGTTCAGGAAATCCTGACGCAATTTCTGATACTGCTCCGGCGCGATGTCCACGACCTGATTCTGTAAGGAGCGAATGCGCTGGCTGATTAAGATATCGGTATCGGCGCGGGCATAGGTGGCAAACAGTTTCTGCAATTCGAGGGATTTCTGCGCCACCAGCGCGTTAAATTCCTCTTCAGACAGGCCCTCTTTACGCACTTTAGCCAGCTCTTTCGCCACCACGCCGAGATTGGCATTCAGCTTATCACCCGGCGATTCGACGTTAATGGCGCACTGGGCGCGCTGGAACAGCACGCGGCAGTCAAAGCCCAGACCAATGTCTTTCACGTTGTTCTTGCTGAGCGTCTGCTGAACATGCCAGAACAGCGCTTCACGCGCCAGGTCCGCACGCCAGTAACGCAACAGCGCCGAGGACTCGCGGATCGGCTGCCAGGCGGTATCCCACATCATCGAAAGACGATCCTGACGCACGGTATCCGTCATGATACTGACCGTCTCAGGACGCAGCGGGGACAAAGTAGGAACAGGGGCGGGCGTTTCACGCTTCCCTTTTAGATCGCCAAAGGCTTTGTTGATCTGCTCTATCACCGCACGGCTGTCCACGTTGCCCACTACAATGAGGGTCATGGCATCCGGGGTGTACCACTGCTGGTAGAAAGATTTCACCTGCTCTGGATCCACCGGCTGTTTCAGCGGTTCTGCCGGGTCGTGGCCAAGCAGCGTGGACCCTTTCAGGCGGTAGCGCCACCAGCCTTCTTTGGTATCCGTCGGCCAGGTCGCCACCATGTCGCTGTTGCTCAACGCATAGTTTACGGTCTCAGGCGTAATCGCCAGTTTGCCGGTGGCATCGGAAAGATAGGTCAGCGCTTCTTTAAGCAGATCGTTACGGTTGTTGGGCAGGCTCAGATTAAACATGGTGTAGTCATAGGAGACCACAGCCGGGGGCAGCGGACGTTTAGGATCGATGGCCTGTTGCCATAAAGAACGCACCTGAACCGCCTGCAAACTGCCGCTCTGGGTGAGCGCCAGTCGAGGAATAAAATGGCTTAAGCCGGTCTGCTGGGTGCTTTCAGTGAGGGAGCCGGTATTCACAGCCAGACGAATTTCAATGCGATCGCTCGGACGTTGCGGAGTGGATAACACCTGCCACTGGAATCCGTTCGCCAGTGTTCCCTGTTGCCAGGCCGGGTCTGGCTGGAGCGCATCTGCCTGCACATAACTGGCTGCTGCCATCATCAGCAAACCGCCGGTTAAGAGTCGAATTTTTGTGCCCTGCATGTGAACCCCTGATCAACATTCCTGGTTAAAGAGAGTGTCTCGCGACGTGAGCACTCAAAGATGACGATGAAAACCTTCCGATTAGACAGCGTGTTCGGCTAAACGTCACGGGCGGAAGCGAAATATACCCAAAAAAATTTTGTCGAAATATGACAGGTATGAGCGGTTATTATGCGCAGGTGCCCGCATCCCCACAAGGGAATACGGGCATTTATGAGGGATTAAGAGGATAAACCGGGGGTTTTGTCCTCAGATGTGCGATTATTCAGCGTATCGTTAAGTTTCTTGTGATCCAGCTCTTTTACCCACTTCGCCACCACAACCGTCGCTACACCATTACCAATCAGGTTGGTTAACGCGCGGGCTTCAGACATAAAGCGGTCGATACCGAGGATCAGGGCCAAACCCGCCACCGGCAGATGGCCAACCGCTGAGATAGTGGCCGCCAGCACGATAAATCCGCTACCCGTTACGCCCGCCGCCCCTTTCGAGGAGAGCAGGAGGACGACCAGCAGCGTAATCTGATGGAAGATATCCATGTGGCTGTTGGTGGCCTGAGCAATAAAGACCGCCGCCATCGTCAGGTAAATCGAGGTGCCGTCCAGGTTAAAGGAGTAGCCCGTAGGAATAACCAGCCCCACCACTGACTTACGACAGCCCAGCTTTTCCATTTTATCGAGCATACGCGGCAGCGCGGACTCAGAAGAGGATGTGCCGAGGACAATCAGCAGCTCTTCACGAATGTAACGGATAAATTTGAAGATGCTGAAGCCGGTCGCACGAGCGATGGAGCCGAGCACCACCACCACAAACAGAATACAGGTGATGTAGAAGCAGATAATCAGCTGGCCAAGCTGTACCAGCGTGCCGACGCCGTATTTCCCGATGGTGAAGGCCATCGCGCCAAAGGCACCAATCGGGGCCAGACGCATAATCATGTTGATGATGCCGAAGATAACCTGCGAGAAGCTTTCAATGACGTTAAAAATCAGCTGACCTTTGCTGCCAAGACGGTGCAGGGCAAAGCCAAACAGCACGGCAAACAGCAGTACCTGGAGGATATTTCCGCTGGCGAACGCGCCAATCACGCTGCTCGGGATCACGTCCAGCAGGAAGGCAACAATCCCCTGATCTTTCGCCTGTTCAGCGTAAACCGCCACCGCTTTCGCATCCAGCGTGGCCGGGTCAACGTTCATGCCCGCGCCAGGCTGTACCACGTTGACAATAATCAGGCCGATAATCAGCGCGATGGTACTGACAATCTCGAAGTACAGCAGGGCAACCGCCCCCGTACGCCCGACCGCCTTCATGCTTTCCATGCCGGCGATACCGGTCACCACGGTACAGAAGATGACCGGCGCGATGATCATTTTGATGAGCTTAACGAACGCGTCGCCAAGCGGTTTCATTTGCGCGCCCAGCTCCGGGTAGTAGTGACCGAGCAGAATACCGATGGCGATGGCTGTCAGGACCTGGAAGTAAAGACTTTTGAAGAGTGAGGTTTTCATAGGGTGTCCCTGGAAAGAATAACTACAGGCTTTGTAAGGTTATGGTTAACCTGCGGCTTTAAAATAACACCCACATAACAGGACAGAAATAAACGGGGTTCAAATTTGAAACACAAATGTTAAGAACTTTGAGCTGGCTCGCACAAGCCAGCAACAAAATTACACTTTTGCGTTATTGCCAGCGTCGGCGAGATAGCGTCGCTCAAAGGTATCCGTCGGCACGGCGCGGCCAAACAGGAAGCCCTGACCGCTCTCCACACCCGCCGCAGCCAGCCACTCGCGCTGGGCTTCGGCCTCAATACCTTCGGCAGTCACGTGCAGGTTCAGGCTGTGCGCCATCTGGATAATGGCCTGCACCAGGCTGCAATCCTCCGGCAGCCCTTTCACAAAGGTTTTGTCGATTTTCAGGACGTCCACCGGCAGGGTTTTCATGTGCTGGAGCTGACGCAGGCCGGAATACCCCATACCAAAATCGTCAAGCGCAATGCGGATCCCGGCATTACGCAGCGGTTTCAGAATGGCGACAGCGTCGTCAGGATTGTCAATACAACGGCTCTCGGTGACTTCCAGGATCAACGTGTGGGGCTGGATGCGGTAGCGATGGATCAACTCGAGCATATCCGGCACCATAGTCGGGTGCATCAGCTGTAGCGCAGAAAGATTCACCGACAGCGGCAGCGTGATGCCCCGTTGTTGCCAGGCCGCAAGCTGGCGGCACGACTCTTCCAGCACCCAGTATCCGACGGTGACCATCAGGCCGCAGGACTCGATACGTTCGATCATCCCCTCAGGCAGCTCCCACGTGCCGTCCGGCTGCTGCATGCGCAGCAACGCTTCGGCGCTGGTCACTTCACCCGTGCGCAAATCCACCTGCGGCTGTAGCCAGAGCGCAAACTGGCGATTGTCCATCGCCGTCAGAATGTCGCTCTCTTCCGTCAGGCGCTGCTGGGCTTTTTCCATTTGCTCCGGATCAAAGAACTGGATCTGGTTCTTGCCTTTTCGGCGCGCGGTAAACGCTGCTGAGAAAGCCCGACGGTATAACTGCTCGGCGGTCAGACCACCGTAGTACATTGCGATACCAATGCTGGCACTTGGGCGTAGCTGGATACCCTGAATGGGTAGCCGCTCATTTATGACAGTGAGTACTTGCTGACCTAGCGTAATAGCGTGCCACGGCTCTTTTACACCGTGCGCAATCACCACCAGGTCATAGCCGCTGACCTGGGTAAGTACCATGCGCGGCGCCAGCACAGATTTGATTTTTTCCACCAGCGTCAGTAATAGCATCTCGCGCTGGCTCTCTTTCAGCACGCCCGTCGTGTCCTGCAAGGTCTCGCAGGCAATCACCATCAGCGCGGTGGTCTGCTGGCGAGCGACGGTCTGCTCCAGCAGGGCCATTAAAAACGCTTTGTTTGGCAGGTCGGAAACCGGGAAACGGGTGGCGTTATTACTGACCTCTTCCTGCTGACGCAGGACACGCTGCTGGTTGATATTGTAACTGCGGACCAGCATGCCGATTTCATCGTCGTGATGCAGACGCGGCAAGGGAAGCTGATGCCCCATGTGCTCCTGCGGAGAGAGGTCATTCAGCTCCCGGGCTATGCGGCGCAACGGATGCACAATTAACCGGTTGATGCACCACGTCAGCGCCACGCTCAACATTAAGGTCAAAAGTAAGTAAGTAGTCACTAACGTAGCAACCCAACTCATGACGAATTTATACATGCGGTACGAGTCCGCCTGTAGTACCAGATAGGCCAGCGGCTGCGGGTTAGCCGGTCTTTCTAGGGAATAGAGAGGCAGGGAAATCTGCACCGGCAGTTCAAACAGGCGCATCACCATCATCGGGACGGGACGCTCCGGGATAAAGCTCATCCGCAGCGCCTGGAACTGGTTCGGCAGCACGACGTCGGCGCGGCTCACGATACCGGCGGGCTGAATGCGCTTCAGGATGGATTCCGCCTCGGGGATATCCCCTTTCAGGATCGAGGCCGACAGGGGTTCCCGCACCGAGCGAGCAATACTTTCCAGTTGCGAAGCCGTGTTATAGCGATTCTGCTGTACGGAATGAAACAGCAAAATGACGCAGAAGATGAAGACAAACAGCATTGTGACGGCAGACACCATCGCCATCTGTTTGATCGTTAAGGAACGGCTGACACGCAAAATGACTCTCCACAAAACTCGAAGCGCAGGGCGCACCAGGGCGTAAACCTGGTGCGCCCGAGTATACCCGATAGCTGCACTTTTAAGAGAGACTTACAATTAGATTAAGCAAAAATCCGATCACCAGTCTGCATAAGGCACCAGCGGTTCCGGCGGTAAGTCCATATCACCCTGCCAGCCTGCGGCAGAATACCGAACATAGAGCAGCGCATGGCTCGGGGTATAGTCTTTCGCTTCCTGAATATCGACGCCCAGACCGACAAACCAGTTGGACGTCACACGGCGTTCAACAATCGCCCTTGCGGTATAACCCGTCCCTGACGAGCTACTTCCGGTTCCCATCACACCTTTATCGGTATAACGGCCTGGCTCATTGTCCGGGATCAGCCCCTGCAACGGATAACGCATCACATCCTTTGTTTTTGAATGGGACCATGAGACGGAACCGCCCAGCTCCCATGACCAGTTCTCTGTGCGTTTACGCCAGTTCACCGGTAAGGCGAACGACACATACTCCTGGGGACTGTAGTAACCGCCCTGGCCCAGCGAATAGCCACTTAAATCTTTATCGTAATGCCAGAGCATATTGGACACGCCGACCGTCAGACGCTCGTTGTTCTGATTGATAAGCTTGTAGTAATAGCCGGTCATCCAGCGGACCCGCCAGTTATCTTCGACATTCTTCCCGGTGAGGCTGTCGGCACTCAGGCTTGACCAGATCCCGTTAGCTTCGCCTTTGTCGTAGCTCATGCTCACGCCGCCACCGGTAGCACGCACGCCGCCCCAGGTGGTGTCGGTATTGGGATCTTTTTGCCCGGCGAAGGCCAGCACAGAGCTGGAAATCGGACGACGATGGGCGTTCAGGGTGTAGCCAATCGGCCCCAAGTCGTTGCTGTAGCTCAGGCTGCCCACCACATCGACCACGTCGAAGCCCATCGGCGTTGTACCGATGTCCCACGCCCAGGTTTTGTTCTGCCAGCCGACTGCCACGCTGGCGCCGTTGGCCGACTGGTTCGTGCTGCCGTGACATGGCGTTTCGGCGCAGGTACCCCATGTCGGATCGTAGGTTCCGTTATTGGTGTCAAAGGAACCGGCGTTCATATTGACCAGATCGCTACGGAAGAACATGCGGCCATCCGATAGCGGCGCATCCACCTGGAGCATAGTGGTGTGCGCTTTCAGGTCGGAATAGCCCCCCGTGCCGCTGGATCCCCAGTAGTCGTGTTGCAGCGTGACGTTCAGATCCTGCTGACGATAAAGATCGCCTGCATCGCTGCGCACGCCGCGCTTCAGCCAGTCATCTTTCTCATCGTTACGCGTAAGACGCGTAAAGCTGTCGTTATCGGTCGGACGGGTCGTCGTGATGCCCGATGAGACCATCGCATCTTTCCAGGTGTCCAGCGCCTGCTGAGGCTGACCATTTTGTGCCTGGAAGCGGGCGGCATCACGTATCACCAGCGCACTTTCCATAGAAGGCGGCTGCGATTTTGCCTGAGGAACAATGGCGTTGAAGGTCTTTTCTGCCGCGGCAGGATCACCCAGACCGGCCTGCGCCATGGCGATCCGGCGCTGCATATTGAGGGAGAGCGGTTCGCCGTTTTGTGCCGCGGGCAGTTTCGCCAGCTCAGCGCGAGCGGCGTCCCTGTTGCCCTGAGCAAGATTGACTTCGGTCAGGCCGAGAATTGCGTCTTCGTTCTGCGGTTCCCGTTGCAGGACGGTGTTGTAGGCGGTTTTCGCGGCCTCGTGATCGCCACGCTGTTCAGCCCAGTCCGCCAGCGTTAAGTCAATACGGGTGGACGGGGGCTGCTGGCGAAGCAGCGCTTCCGCTTCCTGCTCTTTTCCACTGTCGCGCAGGCGGTTGGCGGTTTCCAGCACCTGATTACTTTGCAGGCGGTCCGCCAGCGCCTGGATGTTGCCGTTCCACTTGTCGCGCGGCAGCGTGTTCAGATGCGCCAGCGCGGCCCGGTCCCGATCGTTACCGGACAGGTACAGCCCGCTGGCGTAAACCTGATCCGGATCGCCCGGTTTCTGGCTTGCCAGCTGGCGCATCAGGTTATCCGCCTGGCTGAGCTGACCCGCGCTATACAGATCGCGTGATAGCCGGTAGGTGATCCACACGTCGCCCGGGGAAAGCGCAAGGCGTCGGCGCTGAATTTCTGCGGCCTGCGCATAGTTTCCCTGGCTATCCAGCTGTTCAGCCTGAGCCGAGAGCTGCTCGTTCGTCAGGCTACGTTCAATATCATCAATGCTGCGGCGCTGGCTGGCAGAGAGCGACTGAATAAACTGCGTCGCCTTCTCCGGAGACTGCTCGCGATAAATATTGGCAAGACCGCGTACCGCGTTGCTGTTGCCGCTGTCCATCCGCAATGCCTGGCGATAATAGCGTTCAGCCGCGTCGTTATCTTTCCGCGCCGCCGCCGCGTCACCCAGCCCCAGGACCGCGTAGCTGTCCGTATTGTCAATGTTGCGCGCCTGCTGATAATAGCGTTCCGCCTGGGCTGTCTTGTTGGCTTTCAGGGCGTTATCACCCTGCTGGATCAGCAGCCAGTATCGGTTAACCTTCAGCAGGCTGTCCCATTTGCCCCGGTTGTCGCTCTGCGGATCGAGGGCGATCGCCTTTTCAAACTGCGCAACCGCGCGGGCGCGATCGCCTTTCTGCGAATAGGCCTGCCCCAGCGCGCCTACGGCTTCACTGTCGGCGTGGTTGGCGCTGACTGCTTTCTGCAACTCCGTTACCGCTTTACTGCCCTGCCCGGCATCCACTGCGGCTAACCCTTCGGCTTTGGCGCGAAACGCCGGATCGGCGAGCTGTTTTTGCTGCGCTTCAAGCTGGGCGCGCGCCGCCGTCACGTTATCGCCATCGCTGAACACGCTCAGGTATTGTTGCAGCGCGGTAACGCTGGCGCTGCTGGCCGGCTGATCTTTGATCTGCTGGTACCACATGTCCGACGCCTGACTGCGGCCATTGTTCGATTTGGCCATCTCCTGTAAAACCGCAAACCCTTCATCACGCCGTCCACTCTGGAACAGAAGCTGCGCCAGCGAAGCCTGTAGCGGGGCGTTGCCCGGACTGCTGGCGTTGATTTTCTTCAGCTGATTAATGGCCAGATTGCGGCGGGCAGGCTCTTTCGCCACCACGTTCCAGTACTCCGTCGCGATGTCGCCGCTGGGCGGATTACCGTCAAACAGTTTGTCATACGCGGCAATAGCTTCCTGCGTGTGCCCGGTGGTGGCGAGCAGGCGAGCCTGCTGGAGGGCCTGGCGACCATCCGGCGTGGAGAGCAGCATGGTCGTACGGGAGGACTGATACGCACTGGAATCGGGTGCCATTCCTTTCAGGCGATCCAGCTCTTTTTGCGCGCCCGCCGTATCCCCCTGTCGTAACAGGTAGCGGAAGCGAGCGGCAATCACGTCCGGGTTGTTGGGGTCGATCAGCTCAAGGCGATAGAGCGACTGGCGCACCAAATCCTCACGCTGGGTGGATTCCCCCAGACGAACCTGTTCCAGCAGCTGTCTCTGCTGCGGGGAGTTGGCGGCCTGGGCCAGGGGCATGAGCGCCAGGCCAAGCGATAAGGCGAGTAGATTTAGTGTGAACGTGCGCATTCCTGGCCCCAATCCGGTAGTAATTCACCTTGCGCGGTGAAACGAAAACGATGCTGATCCCACCCTTGTCCAAAGAGGGTCAGAACGTAGCTGTAATAAGCATTGTTATCGGGAAAACGATCGGCGACACGCTGGCGTTGCACCGCCTGCGCGTCCCGTTCTTGTAAAAATGGAAGCAGGGAGGCAGAAAACCCTACCGGCCCATCTCCGGTACGTTTTCCGGTCGCTACGTCCACTTTTTCCGGCGGTAAGCCTTGTTTGATTGTGGTGGTCGCCATGGGCTTGAAACGCGCCAGTAGCCGGGCTTTCTGCGGATCGTTATCGTTCATCATACCTACCCACAGATAGACGCGAATCGCATCGTAACTGCCGATCAGGGTCGTATCCTGCTTCAACTGCCAGCCGCCCTTTTTCTGGTATTTCACCCAGTTCGGGGAAAATCCTTTTGGCGCGGTCTCCAGCAGCAGACGCAGGTTGGTTTCACGGAGCGTTGTCCACGGTGCGCCGAAACGGGTGAAATAGCTCGCAAGCTGCGGCGGCAGGTAGCTGGGGTTGAAGCGCCAGACACTCTCTTCGGCAAAACCGACTTTACCCGGCAGCAGCATAGAACCCAGCCCCGGCACCTTCACCACTTCCTCACTGGCAATGCGCGTCAACAGCGCCTTACCCGTGCGCGTGTAATCGGGATTTTTCCACAGCCGCCCGGCTTCCAGCAGCGACCAGGCAATCCAGATATCGGCATCGGACGCGGAGTTAGGGTCGATAACCGCCCAGGTGTTGTCGTCCTTTTTTCCCCATAGCCACGCCGGGAGATGTTGGGCTAAATCCCCCTCGGCAAGGTTATCGCGCGTCCATGTCAGCAGCAGATCGAACGTCTTGCGATCGTTTGCTGCCAGGGCAAAGAACAGTCCGTAGCTTTGCCCTTCGGAGGTGGTAATTTTGCGCGCGTCACTGGGATCAATGACGCGCCCACTTTCGCTCATATAATCCTGTTTGAACGTCTCCCAGGCAGGCCAGCGACAGGCGGCGTGAAGATTCGCCGCCGCCAGCATCAACGCTGCGACTACACACCCGCGAAAGATTTTCATCACGGCTTACTCATGGTCCGGGTTAAGACGACGACGGCTGATGATTCGCAGCAGACGCCACAGTACCCACGCCAGCAATACAACGCTGAGCGCAGCCAGCACGGCCAGCAGCACCGGGTGGTTAGAGAGGGCGTACCACAGGCGTTCGAACCACGGCAGATGACCGACGTAGTAGACATCCCCCACGCGCAGGCTGTTTACCCCCGACTCACGGATCACCGAGACGGAACCGAACATTGCCGCCCGTTTACCGCTGTCGTTCATGGCCGTGTTGAGCAGCTCATAGCCGCGCGGGCTGTCCGCAAGCAGGGCGATCACGCTGCGCTGGTCGTTATACGGAGACTGGAAACCGACAATCGCAGCCATCGGACCCGTTGAGCTTACGGTCGTCCTGATATTGGCCTGGCGATCGCCGCTGTCCGGCATGATGCTCGGGAACTCGGTCTGACGCAGCGGCGTGTTGACCCATGACTGAGCCGCCTGCACCAGCAGATCGACGCGCTTCTCGTCTTTCAGCTTGTCCGGAATGTTGCCGATGACCATGATATCGGCATCTTTGTTCTGGATCTGGCTACCGTCATCCGTCACCGTCACGTTGATAGCCGGTAAGCCGGTTTGCGCCCCGACGGTGCCCATGGTGTCCAGCAGCGTGGCAACCTGGCCTTCGTTGGCCGCTTTTGGCATCACGACAATCGATTCAGAGAGATCAGCCATGCGGCTGAACGGGAAACTGGCGTTAGCAAACGCACGCAGATCCGGCATCGCGATAAAGTGGTAATACTTCGAGAAGTCGATTGTGGAATCATCACCAATCACCACGTGGTTTTGCACCGGCTGGAAGGTAATACAGTTTTCCACCGATCCACCCGGCATCGGGTTCATGTACTGGAAGTTAAACCGCAGCTGGTTCACCGCACCGAGCTTCAGCGCCGGGATCGACACATCGGTTTTGCCATCCAGCAGCCCCTGCAATACAGGCAGACGAAGCATCAACCGGTTTGTCTCCTGGCTGCTGGTCAGGCTGAAGGATTGCAGGAACTGGTTGTTGAGGCTGATATCCATGCGCGAGCTGTCTTTGGTTACCGGCGCGGTGTAACGGTAGTTCAGGTTGATATCAATACCGTTGGTGCGCAGCAGATAGAGATCCGGCGGCAGGTTCAGCGACAGGCTGACAGGAGAAGGTTCAAGCCCGGTTGACTGCAATTGCTCTTCATAGGTTTTCAGCTCGCCGAAGGTAATCGCGCGGTCGGTGCGGACCCAGTTCGGCGCATCATAAGGCTTACGTGCCAGCAGCGGTTTCACCTCATCCACCACGACGCTATTACCGCGGAACAGGATATTGCCCTGCGCAATGCCTTTTGCCGCCTGCACCAGATCTTTATCATCACGCCCGAAGATCACCAGCAGCTTCACGTACGGATTGTCGGGATGGCTGATCATCTCGATGGTGGGCGCTTTCACCTCTGGATGGTCCCGCAGGAATGCCGGGCGTTTGGCGTTGGTGGCAAACACAATCGCGTTTTTGTCCGGCATTTTGTCGTACATAACCGGGAAACTCTGGCCACGCCAGCCGGAGCGGGAACCAAACCAGGATGCCACGATAGAGGCCGCCAGCTGTTCGGTCACATCAGGAGAGCCCGCAAACACCATTGGCAGGTTCAGTGGACGGTTATCACGCGGGTCGAAGAACGGCACCGGGAAGGCGGAGAGATCGTTTTTCAACGCCAGCGGCTGATAGGTCATCTGAAGCGAAGAGTTACGACCAACATCCAGCCACAGGGTGCTGCTGGCCGGGTTTTCACAGACATCGCGGTAATGGCCGACAAATTCCAGACGCACGCGGTTAAAGTCGGTGATAAACAGCGGGTTAATCGGCACCTGAGCCAGGGTTTTCTTACCCAGTTGCTCTTTGGTGACGGGCAGGACGTCCATCAGCTCATCATTCAGATAGACCTTAAGCTGGGATTGCACCGGCAGCAGCGACGGCGATGGCGTGTATTCCAGGTTGAGCATCGCTTTCGACACGACTTCATCGCTACGCATACCGAATTCGACACCGCCATTTGGGTTGATGCCGCGCAGAACCATGCTGCCCGGAGGAGGCGCGATCTGGGCGAACGTCAGCTTAACGTCACGCGACGGCGTATTTTCCGCAACCACCGGTGCACTGGCTCCCGGCACGCCAGGCATAACCTGCCCAACCACCGGGTTGTCGGCGGGCAGCGTATTCCCCGTCGTCGGCTGATTCGGGACGACGTTTTCCGTCTGCCCCGGCGCCGCCGTCACTACCGGATCGGTCGCTTGCGCGACGACAGGCACCGTTGGCGCGGGTGTGGTCGCTGCGTTATCAGGCGCCGCGTTAGCCACTGTTGCAGGGAGCGCACTCATCCCCATTGCCACTGCACATAACCAGGAAAGTTTTGTTTTCATCGCGTTATCATCATTGTTGAGCCATAACCGGGTCCGCCTGCTTCGCTTCATCTCGCTCAGGTCGACGCGGAATGAACGACACGACCCAGGAAACCAGTGAAGTAAGTGACCGGAAAATTAATTTCACCGACGACGGGGCAAATTCTGCAAGGTGACGATAGCCACGGAACCCCAGCTTAAGAATATCCAGCAGGCTTTCCAGAGGCTTATCCTCAGGGAAGCTGTCCTGCCAGAGAGCCCACGTATCCGCGCGGGCAAACGTACACTGCACAAAATCGATGTGTTGCTTTTTAGTCAGCGGCATCAGTTGCAGACCCACTTCATTTCCTCTCACACGCACCACCTGCGTCGGGAAGACATACTCCTGCTGGCCGCGCTTAAGCAATAGGTTGACCTTCTGCCCCTCAAGCACCTTCGCCTGACCGTTGATCTTGATACCCAGACCGCCATCCGAAAAGTCATGTACGGTACAGGAGAAGAGATGTCCATCGTCGCGGGCAATGGCCGCTGGCATGCTGATTTCGACGCGATGCGCGCGGCGAACCTGTTTGCTCTCCACCGATACCGCCACCGCGCCACCGAGGATAATCAGGTTATAAAACACCCACGCCATACTCACGAAGACCGTCAGAATTTCGTTTTCCGGGCCGTAGAAGTAGCGCCAGACCCCAACAATCACGCCCACAATATTCAGCAGCACCAGGAAGATATAGGGCCGGGAGATCACCCAGTCGACATACTCCTCTTCCACCAGCCCGCCCTTCGCGGTGACGTTGAATTTCCCTTTATGCGGGTTAATCAGCGCCACCATGGTTGGCGGCGCGATATACCAGGCCAGCACCGTTTCGTAGATTTCACTCCAGAACGAATGGCGATATTTCCCCTGAATCTTCGAGTTCGTCAGGCTGGCGTGGATCATGTGCGGCAGAACGAACAGGGCAATCATCAGCGCAGGCGCATAGATGATGTAAGCATGAAGAAGCAGGAACGCCAGCGGCGCAGTGAGGAAGATAAGCCGTGGAATACCCGACAGGAAGTGGAACATGGCGTTAACGTAGCACAGCCGTTGCGCCAGTTTCAGTCCTTTACCCATCAGCGGGTTATCGAGGCGGAAAATTTGCACCATGCCGCGCGCCCAGCGAATACGCTGGCCGATGTGCGCCGACAGGGATTCCGTGGCCAGCCCCGCCGCCTGAGGAATGCGCATGTAGGCGGAGGTATAGCCAAGACGGTGCAGACGCAGCGAAGTGTGCGCATCTTCCGTGACCGTCTCGACGGCGATCCCGCCAATTTCATCCAGCGGTTTACGGCGGATCACCGCACAGGAGCCGCAGAAGAACGTTGCGTCCCACATGTCGTTCCCGTCCTGCACCAGACCATAGAACAGTGTGCCCTCGTTCGGGGTTTTACGAAAACGACCAAGGTTACGTTCAAACGGATCCGGCGAGAAGAAGTGGTGCGGCGTCTGCATCATCGCCAGCTCTTTCTCCTTCAGGAACCAGCCCATGGTCATTTGCAGGAACGAGCGCGTTGGCACGTGGTCGCAGTCGAAAATAGAGACGAACTCCCCTTTGGCATATTTCAGCGCATTGTTGATGTTACCGGCCTTAGCGTGTTCATGCGTGGTACGGGCGATGTACTCGACCCCTACTTCGTCCGCGAACTGGCGGAACTCGGCGCGGCCACCGTCATCAAGGATCCAGATTTTGATTTTATCCTTCGGCCAGTCGATACCCAGCGCGGCGTAAATGGTGTTTTTCACCACCGACAGGTCTTCGTTGTAGGTCGGCACGAAGAGGTCCACCGTTGGCCACTGGGTCGTGTCTTTTGGCAGCGGCACCGGCTGTCGATTCAGCGGCCAGATAACCTGGAAGTAACCCAGCACCAGCACGATCCAGGCGTAGGTCTCAGCGAACAGCAGCACTAACCCACACACCAGGCTGACCGGATCGTCCCAGTTCAGCGTTGAGGTATATCGCCACCAGATGTAGCGGCAGGAAACGGTCAGCGACAGCACGATCAGCATCAGGGCAGAAAAACGCCCCGGAATGCGCCGCACCAGCAGCGCCACGCCCCACAGCAGGATCAGGAAGGTAAACTGTGCCAGCGGGTTGAAGGGCTGGGTAATACAGACCAGCGCCAGTATGAGCGAGAACACCACCACCACGCCGAGAATAAAACGCCGTAAGCCCGGGTGAAGGTGCCCGAGCTCTTTGTGATTATCTAAATGACCTGTTCTATCGCCAACCCGGTCGGGTAGCCGGTTAAGCCACTGGTGATAATGTTCACGTAAGTTCTGCACGCGATCGAAGCTGCGCCAGCGGGACGTTTTTTTCTCCGCACCCGTTGAGGTCGCCAGAAGCCAGATGGACTGTATAGCGTAGCGCGCGGGATCGAGCGGACGCGGCTTGTCAGGGTTGATATGCGGATAGAGTTCACCGTGCCGCGCACGAATACGTTGCCAGCGTGGATGTTCGAGGGGGATGAACATCCACGCCAGAATCATCCAGAAGCAGCCCAGCGCAGCGCTCAGCGATGAGGCGCCGTGATGACGGTAATGGCGGTAGCGTTCACTTAAGCGCGAACTGACCGGCGGGATGAGCAACCAGTTGGTCAGGCGGCTCATACTGAACTCCCGGCAGGCTCCGGCCGTTTAGCAAAGTGCAGCAGACACCAGTTGGCCAGCGTCAGGATCTCTTCTGCCGCCAGTGAATCACTACGGTACTCCCCAAGCGGTTGTTTGGAAGCGAGGCACTCCGCCATCGCTTCGTCACGATGAATAACCATTGGCAACAGGCGGCGCTGACTCTGGAGCCAGACCTGGTACAGATCGTCCTGGATCTGGCTGCCAATGCGCAGATCGTTAATCAGAATATGGGCATTGGCAGGCATTGCCTGTTGATGCAGACGGATATGACAATTCGCATCTACGTTCGCAATGGAGAGCACATGGTCGCACTGCGACAGAAGCTGGCGGGTCAGCGACGCGGCGCCGTGCGGCAGGTCCAGCAGGATCCACTGATAGTGTCCGCTCTCTTTCAGACTCTGCAAAGCGGTGGTGAAGCGAGAGAACAGGCGCTGAAACGCAGCTTCATTCCCGCGTTCGGTTTCCGTCATCTGACCAAAGGGAAGCAAATCGAGCTGGGAGGTATAGCGCAAACCCGCATCCCGCCAGTCTTTATCGTCCAGAAGCGCGCGCCCCCAGCCGTTTTCATGTGTAAAGTCGACATTGAATGACATGCGCAGCAAATTATCGGAGCAGGCATCAATAACCAGTACTGATTCACCTAAAACCTGTAATGACCACGCCAGCGCCGCGGTTACGGAAGTTGTACCCACTCCACCACGGACGCCCTGTAATCCTAGTACGGCCATCAATGGCTTCCTTATTGTTGTTGGGCAAACTCAGCTAATAACGGCCAACGTTTAATAGCCGCAGCCAACTGTTCCCGCTGGGAAATATCGGTGTAATCTATTTCAGGCAATGAAAAAGCCTGCGTGAGCGCCAGAAAATCGTTTTGGAATGTGTAACCCAGGCTTGGGTCGACTGGAGTTGCGGGTTCGTTATTTTGCATTCTTATTTCATCCCTTTGAGTAAAATCATAAGATTCAGATGCAGCGAGGCGTCCTGCCCACGAAATTTCATTTACATGCTAAATCTGATGTTCTTTAATTTCAATGTTAGGTTTATTTCTACGCTTTCGCTAGTAAACTGAGAGACATAGAAATTCGACGAAAAGAGGGACACCGTGGACTCCATATTTTCTATTGGCATCCAGTCATTATGGGACGAATTGCGCCACATGCCAGTCGGAGGAGTCTGGTGGGTTAATACGGATCGTAATGAAGATGCCATCAGTCTGGTAAACCAGACGATAGCGGCGCAGGGTAAGGATTACCGCGTGGCCGTCATTACGATGGGCGATGAGCCAAAGTCAATCATCAGGCTCGAAACTGACCGTGGACCCCAGACAGTACGATTATTTTCCATGCCAGCGGAGGCCGACAGTTTATACTTTTTGCCCCGCGATATTCAGTGCTCTATTGTTCCTGAACACTATTTACTGATTCTTAAATGTTCTCAAAACGGTCTACAAAATATCCCGTCTGAAAAACTGCTGAAATGGCTGGGAAGAATCAGCAGATGGGCAAAAAATCAAAATTGCACCTTATTGGTTGTTAACCCGGGCAGTAATAACGACAAACTTTTTTCACTTTTAATGAGTGAATACCGTTCCCTCTATGGCCTGGCCAGTATTCGTGTCCAGACTGACAGCCATCTTTACGACGTGGCTTTCTGGTGCAATGAAAAAGGGGTGAGCTCCCGACAGCAGCTTACCCTCAAAAATGTCGGGGACGAGTGGCATCTTGCTCAACAGGAAGAGACGGTGGTTCAGCCACGCAGTGATGAAAAGCGCGTTCTGAGTCATATTGCGGTACTGGAAGGTGCGCCTGCACTGTCTGAGCACTGGTCACTGTTCGAAACCAACGAGGCCTTATTTGATGAGGCGCGCACCACGCAGGCGGCGACCATTATCTTCTCGTTGATCCAGAATAACCAAATCGAAACGCTGGCACGGCACATTCACACATTACGTCGCCAGCGCGGCAGCGCGTTAAAAATCGTGGTACGTGAAAATAATACCAGCCTGCGCGCCACCGATGAGCGCTTATTACTGGGCTGCGGCGCGAATATGGTCATTCCCTGGAATGCTCCCCTGTCGCGCTGTCTGACGCTGATCGAAAGCATTCAGGGCCAGCAGTTTAATCGATATGTTCCGGAAGATATCAGCACCCTGCTTTCAATGACGCAGCCGATGAAACTGCGCGGCTACCAGAAATGGGACACCTTCTGCGATGCGGTGGGCAACATGATGAGCAATACGCTTTTACCGGCAGACGGAAAAGGGGTGATGGTTGCCCTGCGTCCTGTGCCGGGCATTCGCGTTGAGCAGGCGCTCACCTTGTGCCGCCCTAATCGTATCGGGGATATCATGACCATTGGCGATAATCGCCTGGTGCTGTTCCTCTCCTTCTGTCGGGTGAACGATCTGGATACCGCCCTGAACCATATCTTCCCGCTGCCTACCGGGGATATTTTCTCGAACCGCATGGTCTGGTTTGAAGATAATTTGATCAGCGCTGAGCTTGTCCAGATGCGAGCCCTGGCACCTGAAAAATGGGCCAAACCGTTGCCTGTAACAAGTGGTGCCAAACCGGTTCTGAACGCGAAACATGATGGGCACGTATGGCGTCGGGTTCCTGAGCCGCTACGCTTAATGGATGAGAACAAGGAGAGCGTTCCATTATGAATATCAGCGATATCATCCAACTGGTTGTTCTGTGCGCGCTGATTTTTTTGCCGCTTGGCTACTATGCACGCCATTCCCTGCGCCGTATTCGCGATACGATCAGATTACTGTTCGTCAAACCTCGCTATATTAAACCCGCCGGAACACTGACTCGCGCTTCAAACGTCAAGGCAAACCGAAAACATGACTAATTCTACCTATACCTCTTCAGCGCCATCGCCACTCTGGCAATACTGGCGCGGTCTGTCCGGCTGGAATTTCTACTTTCTGGTGAAGTTTGGTCTGCTGTGGGCAGGCTATCTTAATTTCCACCCGCTGCTTAATCTGGTGTTTATGGCATTCCTGCTGATGCCAATCCCGAACCTCAGGCTGCACCGTATACGTCACTGGATTGCTATCCCTATCGGTTTCGCCCTGTTCTGGCATGATACCTGGCTACCCGGCCCCGAAAGCATTATGAGCCAGGGTTCCCAGGTCGCAGGTTTCAGTGCGGACTATATGCTCGATCTGGTTGAGCGCTTTATTAACTGGCAGATGATTGGCGCGGTATTTGTCCTGCTGGTTGCCTGGCTGTTCCTGTCTCAGTGGATCCGGGTGACGGTGTTTGTCGTCGCGATTATGATCTGGCTAAACGTACTGACGCTGACGGGCCCGAGCTTCTCGCTGTGGCCAGCCGGTCAGCCGACGACAACCGTAACCACCACGGGCGGTTCCGCCGCCGCTACCGTCGCGACAGCAGGGGATACGCCTGTGGTTGGGGATATTCCAGCGCAGACGGCGCCGCCGACATCCACGAACCTGAACGCGTGGCTCTCCAGTTTTTACGCTGCGGAAGATAAGCGCCAGACGAAATTCCCGGACGCGCTGCCTGCCGATGCTCAGCCGTTTGAGTTGCTGGTCATTAACATCTGTTCTCTGTCCTGGGCTGACGTTGACGCGGCTGGTTTGATGTCGCACCCGCTGTGGTCGCATTTCGATATTCAGTTCAAAGACTTCAACTCGGCCACGTCGTACAGCGGCCCAGCGGCTATCCGCCTGCTGCGCGCGAGCTGTGGGCAGCCCTCGCATAAGAACCTCTACCAGCCGGCAGCTAACCAGTGTTACCTGTTTGATAACCTGGCAAAACTGGGCTTTACCCAACACCTGATGATGGGCCATAACGGTCAGTTCGGTAACTTCCTGAAAGAAGTGCGTGAACAGGGTGGCATGCAGGCCCCACTGATGGACCAGAAAGGGCTGCCAGTGACGTTACTGGGCTTCGATGGCTCGCCGGTCTATGACGATACCGCCGTACTTCAGCGCTGGTTTGACACCGTCGGTAAAGAGGAAGGGACGCGTAGCGCGACGTTCTATAATACGCTGCCGCTTCACGACGGGAACCATTATCCGGGCGTAAGCAAAACGGCCGATTACAAGGCCCGTGCGCAGAAGTTCTTTGACGAGCTGAACGCGTTCTTTAACGAGCTGGAAAAATCAGGTCGTAAAGTGATGGTGGTGGTGGTCCCGGAACATGGTGGAGCGCTGAAAGGCGACAGGATGCAGGTGTCTGGTCTGCGCGATATCCCAAGCCCGTCCATCACAAACGTTCCGGCCGGGATTAAGTTCTTTGGCATGAAGGCACCGCATCAGGGCGCGCCAGTTGAGATCACCCAGCCAAGCAGCTATCTGGCCATCTCGGAACTGGTTGCTCGCGCTGTAGACGGTAAGCTGTTTGTGGAAGATAGCGTGAACTGGGATCAGCTCACCAGCGGGCTGCCGCAGACGGCGGAGGTATCGGAAAACGCCAATGCGGTGGTGATCCAGTATCAGAATAAGCCTTATGTCCGGCTGAATGCCGGGGATTGGGTGCCGTATCCGCAGTGACCTGCTACACCCTCTCCCCCTGTGGGGAGAGGGTTACTCTGCACTTCGTAACGAAATTTCACCGCCCACCCAGGGCTTAATCACGCCATCCTGTTCAAGCAGCAACGCGCCCTGCGCGTCAATGCCGCGTGATGTGCCGTAAATCTCTTTATCCCCAATCAGCAGCTTCACCGGTCGGTTAATAAAGTTATCCAGCTTTTCCCAGCGGGACAGGAATGGCGCTAACCCCTCTTGTTCAAAGAGCGTCAGCGAACTACGCAACTCATTGATCATGCGGACGGCAAGCGTATTGCGATCGATGGTGATCCCCGCTTCCTGCAGGTTGGTCCAGGCCTGGTTCACGACATCGTTCTGCACGTTTCGCATCACCATGTTCAGCCCCGCCCCAATGACGATCTGTGCGGCATCGCCTGTTTTTCCCGTCAGTTCGACCAGGATCCCCGCCAGCTTTCGATCGTTGAGATACAGATCGTTGGGCCATTTTACCCGCACCTGATCGGCACCCAGATCGTGCAGCACCTCTGCCATCACAATGCCGATGACCAGGCTCAGCCCGATGGCCGCAGCTGGCCCCTGTTCAAGCCGCCAGTACATGGAAAGGTAGAGGTTGGCGCCAAATGGCGAAAACCACTTACGCCCCCGGCGGCCACGTCCTGCCTGTTGGTACTCGGCAACGCAGGCATCACCGGATTTCAGCTCGCTCAGGCGATCCAGCAGATACTGGTTCGTCGAATCAATGACCGGCAATACCGCGACGTTACCGTGTCCAATCTGGCTGCGGATGATCTCTTCATTCAGTAACTGGATTGGTTCCGGCAGGCTGTAACCTTTTCCCGGTACCGTAAACACATCCACGCCCCAGTCGCGGAGCGTTTGAATATGTTTATTGATGGCAGCGCGGCTCATGCCCAGCTGTTCGCCCAGCTGCTCGCCAGAATGAAACTCGCCATCAGCAAGAATACCGATGAGAGTTAACGGAATAGTATTGTCCTTCACGCAATGGTCTCCACGGCATTCACTTCGCCCGTTCGGCCAATAAAGCGAACTTCAGGCTCCAGCCAGACGTTAAATTTTTCGCCCACACGCTGGCGAACATGGTGCGCCAGGTTGACGACATCCTCACTTGTCGCGTTGGACTGGTTGATCAGTACCAGCGCCTGCTGACGATGAACAGCAGCGCCACCAAGCGTAGTACCTTTTAATTCACATTGATCGATAAGCCAGCCTGCGGCCAGCTTTACGCTGCCATCCGCCTGAGGATAATGCGGGGCCGTTGGCCAGCCTGCGAGAAACGCTTTCGCATTTTCGCTGCCGATCACCGGATTTTTGAAGAAACTGCCCGCATTTCCGTTAACTTTCGGGTCCGGTAGCTTGGTCATTCGCATGTGGCAAACGGAATCAAAAACCTCACGCGGTGTGACGGTAGCCGGATCGAGACGGGCCAGATCGCCGTAAGTCAGAACGGGTTTCCATGCTTTCGCCAGACGCAGGCCAACGGCCACAATGACAAAACGATCCTGATAGTCGTGCTTGAAAATGCTGTCGCGATAGCCAAAGCGGCACTGCTCTGCGGTCAAACGCTTCGCCGTTCCGGTCGCGAGTTCGATGCAGTCGACATATTCGCAGACGTGTTTCAGTTCAATGCCGTAGGCACCGATGTTTTGAATAGGAGATGATCCTGCACAGCCCGGGATGAGGGCCAGGTTTTCCAGTCCGGGCATCCCTTTTTCAAGGGTATATTGCACCAGATGGTGCCAGTTTTCGCCAGCACCCACGTGTAAATGCCAGCTGTCAGCGCTCTCTTTACGCTCAATCCCCATGATGCGATTAACGATTACCGTCCCCGCAAAATCATCGAGAAACAGGACATTACTTCCTTCGCCCAGAATAAGTACGGGTTCACCGTTTTCTGTTGCGTTTTGCCAGGCATTCAGCAACTGCTGAGCACTGTCGGCACGTACAATTTGATTAGCATTCCGTTGAATACCAAAGGTATTCCAGGGCTTAAGGGAGTGATTCATAGACGCTATCCTGATGCAAAAACCGGGATAGTTTACCGTATATACGAAGGGATGGGTGATTAGTTTATGGAAAGGAAGCAGGTGCAGAAACGCAAAAAGGCCATCCTTTCGGATGGCCTCTTCACTTGTTTGATGCCTGGCAGTTCCCTACTCTCACATGGGGAGACCCCACACTACCATCGGCGCTACGGCGTTTCACTTCTGAGTTCGGCATGGGGTCAGGTGGGACCACCGCGCTAAAGCCGCCAGGCAAATTCTGTTAATCTGTATCAGGCTGAAAATCGTGTCTGTCTCTCTTCGCCAAAACAGCTTCGGCGTTGTAAGGTTAAGCCTCACGGTTCATTAGTATCGGTTAGCTCAACGCATCGCTGCGCTTACACACCCGACCTATCAACGTCGTAGTCTTCAACGTTCCTTCAGGAGACTCAAGGTCTCAGGGAGAACTCATCTCGGGGCAAGTTTCGTGCTTAGATGCTTTCAGCACTTATCTCTTCCGCATTTAGCTACCGGGCAGTGCCATTGGCATGACAACCCGAACACCAGTGATGCGTCCACTCCGGTCCTCTCGTACTAGGAGCAGCCCCCCTCAATTCTCCAGCGCCCACGGCAGATAGGGACCGAACTGTCTCACGACGTTCTAAACCCAGCTCGCGTACCACTTTAAATGGCGAACAGCCATACCCTTGGGACCTACTTCAGCCCCAGGATGTGATGAGCCGACATCGAGGTGCCAAACACCGCCGTCGATATGAACTCTTGGGCGGTATCAGCCTGTTATCCCCGGAGTACCTTTTATCCGTTGAGCGATGGCCCTTCCATTCAGAACCACCGGATCACTATGACCTGCTTTCGCACCTGCTCGCGCCGTCACGCTCGCAGTCAAGCTGGCTTATGCCATTGCACTAACCTCCTGATGTCCGACCAGGATTAGCCAACCTTCGTGCTCCTCCGTTACTCTTTGGGAGGAGACCGCCCCAGTCAAACTACCCACCAGACACTGTCCGCAACCCGGATTACGGGTCTACGTTAGAACACCAGCCATTAAAGGGTGGTATTTCAAGGTTGGCTCCACGCAGACTGGCGTCCACGCTTCAAAGCCTCCCACCTATCCTACACATCAAGGACCAGTGTTCAGTGTCAAGCTATAGTAAAGGTTCACGGGGTCTTTCCGTCTTGCCGCGGGTACACTGCATCTTCACAGCGAGTTCAATTTCACTGAGTCTCGGGTGGAGACAGCCTGGCCATCATTACGCCATTCGTGCAGGTCGGAACTTACCCGACAAGGAATTTCGCTACCTTAGGACCGTTATAGTTACGGCCGCCGTTTACCGGGGCTTCGATCAAGAGCTTCGCGTTGCCGCTAACCCCATCAATTAACCTTCCGGCACCGGGCAGGCGTCACACCGTATACGTCCACTTTCGTGTTTGCACAGTGCTGTGTTTTTAATAAACAGTTGCAGCCAGCTGGTATCTTCGACTGATTTCAGCTCCGCCCGCAGGGGCTTCACCTACATATCAGCGTGCCTTCTCCCGAAGTTACGGCACCATTTTGCCTAGTTCCTTCACCCGAGTTCTCTCAAGCGCCTTGGTATTCTCTACCTGACCACCTGTGTCGGTTTGGGGTACGATTTCGTGTTACCTGATGCTTAGAGGCTTTTCCTGGAAGCAGGGCATTTATCACTTCAGCACCGTAGTGCCTCGTCATCACACCTCAGCGTTAATAAGGTACCGGATTTACCTGGAACCTCCGCCTACATGCTTAAACCGGGACAACCGTCGCCCGGCTGACATAGCCTTCTCCGTCCCCCCTTCGCAGTAACACCAAGTACAGGAATATTAACCTGTTTCCCATCGACTACGCCTTTCGGCCTCGCCTTAGGGGTCGACTCACCCTGCCCCGATTAACGTTGGACAGGAACCCTTGGTCTTCCGGCGAGCGGGCTTTTCACCCGCTTTATCGTTACTTATGTCAGCATTCGCACTTCTGATACCTCCAGCACCCCTCACAGGACACCTTCAACGGCTTACAGAACGCTCCCCTACCCAACAACACATAGTGTCGCTGCCGCAGCTTCGGTGCATGGTTTAGCCCCGTTACATCTTCCGCGCAGGCCGACTCGACCAGTGAGCTATTACGCTTTCTTTAAATGATGGCTGCTTCTAAGCCAACATCCTGGCTGTCTGTGCCTTCCCACATCGTTTCCCACTTAACCATGACTTTGGGACCTTAGCTGGCGGTCTGGGTTGTTTCCCTCTTCACGACGGACGTTAGCACCCGCCGTGTGTCTCCCGTGATAACATTCTTCGGTATTCGTAGTTTGCATCGGGTTGGTAAGCCGGGATGGCCCCCTAGCCGAAACAGTGCTCTACCCCCGAAGATGAATTCACGAGGCGCTACCTAAATAGCTTTCGGGGAGAACCAGCTATCTCCCGGTTTGATTGGCCTTTCACCCCCAGCCACAGGTCATCCGCTAATTTTTCAACATTAGTCGGTTCGGTCCTCCAGTTAGTGTTACCCAACCTTCAACCTGCCCATGGCTAGATCACCGGGTTTCGGGTCTATACCCTGCAACTTAACGCCCAGTTAAGACTCGGTTTCCCTTCGGCTCCCCTATACGGTTAACCTTGCTACAGAATATAAGTCGCTGACCCATTATACAAAAGGTACGCAGTCACCCCATAAAGAGGCTCCCACTGCTTGTACGTACACGGTTTCAGGTTCTTTTTCACTCCCCTCGCCGGGGTTCTTTTCGCCTTTCCCTCACGGTACTGGTTCACTATCGGTCAGTCAGGAGTATTTAGCCTTGGAGGATGGTCCCCCCATATTCAGACAGGATACCACGTGTCCCGCCCTACTCTTCGAGTTCACAGCATGTGTGCTTTCGTGTACGGGACTATCACCCTGTACCGTCGGACTTTCCAGACCGTTCCACTAACACACAAGCTGATTCAGACTCCGGGCTGATCCCCGTTCGCTCGCCGCTACTGGGGGAATCTCGGTTGATTTCTTTTCCTCGGGGTACTTAGATGTTTCAGTTCCCCCGGTTCGCCTCGTTAACCTATGTATTCAGTTAACGATAGTGCAACGGATTGCACTGGGTTTCCCCATTCGGACATCGCCGGGTCAAAGGTTCATATCACCTCGCCGGCGCTTTTCGCAGATTAGCACGTCCTTCATCGCCTCTGACTGCCAGGGCATCCACCGTGTACGCTTAGTCGCTTAACCTCACAACCCGAAGATGTTTCACTTCTGATTGCGAAAATTTGAGAGACTCGAACACACATGAGCTGTGTGTCGTTTCAATTTTCAGCTTGATCCAGATTTTTAAAGAGCAAAACTTCGCAGTGCACCTTTTCAGGTTCACTCTGAAGTTTTCTTGTGTTCGCAGTAAAGGATGGTGGAGCTATGCGGGATCGAACCGCAGACCTCCTGCGTGCAAGGCAGGCGCTCTCCCAGCTGAGCTATAGCCCCATCGTAGTTATCTCTCTACCGGTAATTTTTGTTGAGGCAAGGCGTGGTGACACGAAGCATACTCAGGTATGTGAGTGTCGCCGCAACGCAGCATCAGCAAAAATTTGGTAGGCCTGAGTGGACTTGAACCACCGACCTCACCCTTATCAGGGGTGCGCTCTAACCACCTGAGCTACAAGCCTGCAGAGATTTTTTACTGCTGTTTTTCATCAGACAATCTGTGTGAGCACTACAAAGGCAGGTTCTTTAAGGTAAGGAGGTGATCCAACCGCAGGTTCCCCTACGGTTACCTTGTTACGACTTCACCCCAGTCATGAATCACAAAGTGGTAAGCGCCCTCCCGAAGGTTAAGCTACCTACTTCTTTTGCAACCCACTCCCATGGTGTGACGGGCGGTGTGTACAAGGCCCGGGAACGTATTCACCGTGGCATTCTGATCCACGATTACTAGCGATTCCGACTTCATGGAGTCGAGTTGCAGACTCCAATCCGGACTACGACGCACTTTATGAGGTCCGCTTGCTCTCGCGAGGTCGCTTCTCTTTGTATGCGCCATTGTAGCACGTGTGTAGCCCTACTCGTAAGGGCCATGATGACTTGACGTCATCCCCACCTTCCTCCAGTTTATCACTGGCAGTCTCCTTTGAGTTCCCGGCCGGACCGCTGGCAACAAAGGATAAGGGTTGCGCTCGTTGCGGGACTTAACCCAACATTTCACAACACGAGCTGACGACAGCCATGCAGCACCTGTCTCAGAGTTCCCGAAGGCACCAAAGCATCTCTGCTAAGTTCTCTGGATGTCAAGAGTAGGTAAGGTTCTTCGCGTTGCATCGAATTAAACCACATGCTCCACCGCTTGTGCGGGCCCCCGTCAATTCATTTGAGTTTTAACCTTGCGGCCGTACTCCCCAGGCGGTCGACTTAACGCGTTAGCTCCGGAAGCCACGCCTCAAGGGCACAACCTCCAAGTCGACATCGTTTACGGCGTGGACTACCAGGGTATCTAATCCTGTTTGCTCCCCACGCTTTCGCACCTGAGCGTCAGTCTTTGTCCAGGGGGCCGCCTTCGCCACCGGTATTCCTCCAGATCTCTACGCATTTCACCGCTACACCTGGAATTCTACCCCCCTCTACAAGACTCTAGCCTGCCAGTTTCGAATGCAGTTCCCAGGTTGAGCCCGGGGATTTCACATCCGACTTGACAGACCGCCTGCGTGCGCTTTACGCCCAGTAATTCCGATTAACGCTTGCACCCTCCGTATTACCGCGGCTGCTGGCACGGAGTTAGCCGGTGCTTCTTCTGCGGGTAACGTCAATCGACAGGGTTATTAACCCTGTCGCCTTCCTCCCCGCTGAAAGTACTTTACAACCCGAAGGCCTTCTTCATACACGCGGCATGGCTGCATCAGGCTTGCGCCCATTGTGCAATATTCCCCACTGCTGCCTCCCGTAGGAGTCTGGACCGTGTCTCAGTTCCAGTGTGGCTGGTCATCCTCTCAGACCAGCTAGGGATCGTCGCCTAGGTGAGCCGTTACCCCACCTACTAGCTAATCCCATCTGGGCACATCCGATGGCAAGAGGCCCGAAGGTCCCCCTCTTTGGTCTTGCGACGTTATGCGGTATTAGCTACCGTTTCCAGTAGTTATCCCCCTCCATCAGGCAGTTTCCCAGACATTACTCACCCGTCCGCCACTCGTCAGCGAAGCAGCAAGCTGCTTCCTGTTACCGTTCGACTTGCATGTGTTAGGCCTGCCGCCAGCGTTCAATCTGAGCCATGATCAAACTCTTCAATTTAAAAGTTTGATGCTCAATGAATTAAACTTCGTAATGAATTACGTGTTCACTCGTTGAGACTTGGTATTCATTTTTCGTCCGAGGACGTTAAGAATCCATGTCACTTTGAGTGCCCACACAGATTGTCTGATAAATTGTTAAAGAGCAGTGCCGCTACGTTTTCGCTGCGGCGCGGGGTGTGCATATTACGCTTTCCCGCTTCAGAGTCAAGCGTTTATTTTGCTTTTCTCTGCTGACCCGGCGGCGTGTATGCCGTTGTTCCGTGTCAGTGGAGGCGCATTATAGGGA